>NZ_CP178591.1:4825000-9129676 GCF_051131715.1 Streptomyces sp. A5-4
GCAAAATGCCCCCGTAACTTCGGGAGAAGGGGGGCCATCACTAGTGATCGGACTTGCTCCGTGAGCTGGGGGTGGCCGCAGAGACCAGCGAGAAGCGACTGTTTACTAAAAACACAGGTCCGTGCGAAGCCGTAAGGCGATGTATACGGACTGACGCCTGCCCGGTGCTGGAACGTTAAGGGGACCGGTTAGTGCACCTTCGGGTGTGCGAGGCTGAGAACTTAAGCGCCAGTAAACGGCGGTGGTAACTATAACCATCCTAAGGTAGCGAAATTCCTTGTCGGGTAAGTTCCGACCTGCACGAATGGCGTAACGACTTCTCGACTGTCTCAACCATAGGCCCGGTGAAATTGCACTACGAGTAAAGATGCTCGTTTCGCGCAGAAGGACGGAAAGACCCCGGGACCTTTACTATAGTTTGATATTGGTGTTCGGTTCGGCTTGTGTAGGATAGGTGGGAGACGTTGAAGCATGCACGCCAGTGTGTGTGGAGTCAATCTTGAAATACCACTCTGGTCGTGCTGGATGTCTAACCTCGGTCCGTGATCCGGATCAGGGACAGTGTCTGATGGGTAGTTTAACTGGGGCGGTTGCCTCCTAAAGAGTAACGGAGGCGCCCAAAGGTTCCCTCAGCCTGGTTGGCAATCAGGTGTTGAGTGTAAGTGCACAAGGGAGCTTGACTGTGAGACCGACGGGTCGAGCAGGGACGAAAGTCGGGACTAGTGATCCGGCAGTGGCTTGTGGAAGCGCTGTCGCTCAACGGATAAAAGGTACCCCGGGGATAACAGGCTGATCTTCCCCAAGAGTCCATATCGACGGGATGGTTTGGCACCTCGATGTCGGCTCGTCGCATCCTGGGGCTGGAGTCGGTCCCAAGGGTTGGGCTGTTCGCCCATTAAAGCGGTACGCGAGCTGGGTTTAGAACGTCGTGAGACAGTTCGGTCCCTATCCTCTGCGCGCGTAGGAATATTGAGAAGGGCTGTCCCTAGTACGAGAGGACCGGGACGGACGAACCTCTGGTGTGCCAGTTGTCCTGCCAAGGGCACGGCTGGTTGGCTACGTTCGGAAAGGATAACCGCTGAAAGCATCTAAGCGGGAAGCCTGCTTCGAGATGAGTATTCCCACCACCTTGAGTGGTTAAGGCTCCCAGTAGACGACTGGGTTGATAGGCCAGATGTGGAAGCCCGGTAACGGGTGGAGCTGACTGGTACTAATAGGCCGAGGGCTTGTCCTCAGTTGCTCGCGTCCACTGTGTTAGTTCTGAAGTAACGAACTGTGCATACACCGGTTTGGTTAACTTCATAGAGTTTCGGTGGTCATAGCGTTAGGGAAACGCCCGGTTACATTTCGAACCCGGAAGCTAAGCCTTTCAGCGCCGATGGTACTGCAGGGGGGACCCTGTGGGAGAGTAGGACGCCGCCGAACAATTTTTATGCCCCGGCTTCTGGACTTATGTCCAGGAGCCGGGGCTTTTTTGCGTTTAGGGTCGGGGCATGCGATACGACCTCATCATCTTCGACAACGACGGCGTGCTCGTGGACAGCGAGCCGATCTCCAACAACATCCTGGCCGGTTATCTGACCGAGCTCGGGCACCCCACCTCGTACGACGACTCACTGCGCGACTACATGGGGGCCGCTGTGCACCGGGTGCACGACCTTGTGCAGGAGCGGACCGGGCGACAGCTGCCGGAGAACTTCGACGAGACCCTGCACGCCCGTATCTTCGCCGCTTTCGAGCGCGAGCTGACCCCGGTGGCCGGGGTGGCCGAAGTGCTGGGCAAACTCGTCGCGGACGGGGTCCCCTACTGTGTGGCCTCCTCCGGCACCCACGAGCGGATCCGGGTCGGGCAGCTGGTGACGGGGCTCGACGAGTGGTTCGAGGACAGCTGGATCTTCAGCGCCCAGGACGTCGGGCATGGAAAGCCCGCACCGGACCTCTTCCTCTACGCCGCGGAACAGATGGGCGTACCCGCGGACCGCTGCGCGGTGGTCGAGGACAGTCCGCTCGGCGTGGCGGCGGCCAGGGCGGCGGGCATGGACGTGTACGGCTTCACGGCCATGACGCCCGCTGAGCGGCTGACCGGGGCGACCGGGTTCTTCTCCGACATGGGGGAGCTCCAGGGATTCCTTGTGTGATCCATCTACCCATGGGTAGATGGCGCGCCTACGCTGTGCGGCCATGACAGACACGCGCCTGCGGCACGGCAGGGCCTCCTTGGGTTTGAGCTTTTTCACGCAGGGCGTGGCCTTCGCGCTTCTGGTGACCCGGCTGCCCGCCGTCCAGGACCGGTACGGGATATCCGACGGGCTGCTGCCCGTTTTCCTGGCTGCCGTGCCGATCCTGGCGGGCGTCGGCAGTGTGACCACCGAGCAGTTGGTGAAGCGGATCCCGCCCAGCGTGGTGCTGAGGTGGTCGCAACCGGTGGTGCTGCTGGCGCTGCTCGGCGTCGGAGCCGGCCGTGAGGTGTGGCAAGTAGCCGTCGCGCTGGGTGTGTTCGGACTGGCCGTGGGGGCGCTGGACGCGTCGATGAACATGCTGGGGGTGAGTCTTCAGCGGACGTACGGGCGCAGCATCATGCTCGGGTTCCACGCGACGTACAGCCTGGGCGGGATCGTGGGTGCCTCGCTCGCCTGGGTGGGCGCGCACTGGGAGTTGTCGCTGTTCGTCTCGTATCTGCCGGTGGTGGCCGTGTTGTTGCCGGCCGCGCTCATCGGCAGTCGGTGGTACGTCGACGGGGCGGTGGCGTCGGCGGTGGCGCCCGTGCGGGCCGGCGAGAAGCGTGCGCCCGGGGTCGGGTTCAAGCTTCTGCTGCCGCTGTGCCTGGTGATGACCTTCGCGTACATCGGAGACTCGACGGTCTCCAACTGGAGTGCCAAGTACCTCCAGGACGTGCTCGGTTCGTCCGAGCAGACGGCGACTCTTCCGTACAACATCTACATGGTCACCACGCTGCTGGGGCGGGCCGTCGGGGACCTGGGGGTGCGGCGCTTCGGGGCCGTGGCGGTGGTGCGGTGCGGGACCGTGGTGGCCGCGGCGGGGTTCGGAGTGGTGGCGGTGGCGCCCGGGGTCGGTGTCGGGATGCTCGGGTTCACGATGCTGGGGCTCGGGCTGTGTGTGATCGTGCCGCAGACGTTCGCGGCGGCGGGGCGGATGTTCCCCGGGGCGAGTGATGCGGCCATCGCCCGGATCAATGTCTTCAACTACGTGGGGTTCCTGGTCGGGGCGCCCCTGGTGGGGGCGCTCGGGGACGCGTGGAGCTATCGGGGCGCGATGCTCGTACCGATGGTTCTGGTGCTGGTGACACTGGTGTACGCCCAGTCGTTCGCCGCGGAGGGCGACCGATACGGTGGCGGGCATGAGCGGGCGCGCACTGTTGATGTGGGATGACGCGGTAACGGGATACGACTTCGGGGCGAACCACCCGATGGACCCGGTGAGACTCGACCTGACCATGGGGTTGGTGCGGGCGTACGGGCTCGACCGGGCGGTGGACGTGGTGGCCGCGCCGGCCGCCGGCGATTCGACGCTGCGGCTCGTCCACCGCGAGGACTACGTGGCGGCGGTACGGGCCGCGTCGGCGGATCCGGGAGGTGCGGACGGGGCGTACGGCCTCGGGACCGCCGACGATCCGGCCTTCGCCGGGATGCACGAGGCGTCGGCGCTGATCGCCGGGCAGTCGGTGGGAGCGGCGGAGGCCGTCTGGCGGGGGGAGGCCGCGCACGCGGTGAACTTCGCGGGTGGGCTGCACCATGCGATGCCGGGGAGCGCGGCGGGCTTCTGCATCTACAACGACGCGGCGCTCGCGATCGCCAGGCTGCTGGAGCTGGGGGCCGAGCGGGTCGCCTATGTGGATGTTGACGTGCATCACGGGGACGGGGTCCAGGCGGCGTTCTGGGAGGACCCGCGGGTGCTCACGATCTCGCTGCACGAGCACCCCCGGACGCTCTTTCCGCAGACCGGGTGGCCCGAGGAGACGGGTGGCGGTGCGGGGGAGGGTGGTGCGGTGAATGTGGCGCTGCCCGCGGGGACCGGGGACGAGGGATGGCTTCGGGCGTTCCACTCGGTGGTGCCGGAGCTTTTGGCGGATTTCCGACCTCAGGTGCTGGTGACCCAGCACGGTGCGGACACGCATTTCGACGACCCGTTGGCGCACTTGGCGGTCTCCCTCGATGCGCAGCGGGCGGTGCAGGCGGCGTGCCATGACCTCGCGCACGAGTACGTGGAGGGCGGGTTGTGGGTCGCGCTGGGCGGGGGCGGGTACGCGGTGGTGGATGTCGTCCCGCGGTCCTGGACGCATTTGGTGGCGATCGCGGCGCACCGGCCGATTGATCCGGAGTCCGTTATTCCGGCGTCCTGGCAGGACGAGGTGTACGCGCGGACCCGGCAGTTGGGGCCGGGGCGGATGACTGACGGTCGGACGCCGGCCTGGCAGGGCTGGGAGGCGGGGTACGATCCCGCGGATCGGCTGGACCAGGCGGTGCTGGCCGCGCGACGGGCGGTGTTTCCATTGCGGGGAATGCTGCCGTAGCGGGGTCGCGGGCGGGGCCTCCGGGCTTGCCTCGTCCGCGGGGCGCTGTGGTCACGGGAGGTGCGGAAGCCACGTGAGTCCCGGGAGCATACGAGGTGTTACGCCAACTGTGCGGCGTATCCGGGGTTTTGGTACGGGACGCCGGGGACTGCGGGAGCATGTGGCGGGTGTTGAGTACCGGCGCGCTGCGTGCGCATTTGTTGGCGGCCCGGTTGGCCGGGCCCGTGGCCACCACCCGGGAAGTCAGCCTGCGGAGTTATCGGGCGTTCGCCGCGCGTGATCCCCGTGTGCTGCTCGGGCTGGAGCCCGAACGAGCCTGGGGTGCGCGTGAGGTGATGGCTCTGATGGCCGAGAAGTGCGGGGTGTCGGACGACCCCGCGCATACGGTAGGACCTGATGTGATCGACCCCGAACGGACGTTGGCGGCGCTGGGTGCGTTCGCCGGGCGGTTGGGGGAGGCCGCCGCGCGGAGGTCGACGGTGCTCATCGGGACCGGGCATCCGCACCGACTGCTCGGCTTCTACGCCGCGTTGGCAGACGCTTTGTCGGCGGCCGGGTGCGTCGTACTCACCTCCGCGCAGGGGCGATGTGTCGACATAACGACCCGGTTCGGGGTACGCACGTACAACCTTGACTACGTACGGGGAGTCGCGCTGATGCGCGAACCCGGCGCGCGTGGTCCCGCGAGTGAGACCGGCGCACACTCCCATTCTCCCCTCCCGATTCGGGTCGCGCTGGCCGCTGCGGCGGAGGGTGGCGGACCTCTCCCCGAGCTGGTCGTCGGAGACCACGGATGGGTCTGCGGTGCAGGTCAGCTCGGTATTGAGGCCATCGGTCTGGCGGATACGGACGACCCCGCGCTGTTCGTCGGAGAGGCCGAGGGGCGGGTGTCCGTCGCCGTTCCGCTTGATGACGCTGTGCGGTCTGATTACTACCGACCGCTTACTCGCTATGTACTCAATCGGGCGTGTCTGTCACAGTAGGCGGCCGGTGGCTGCTCCTCTTCCCCACTCGCATCACCCGCCCCTAGTCTGGGGAGTGAGCGCACAACGACGAAGAGTCACCGGAGGGGAAGCCGGTGCGCGTCGGGTGCGGAAGGTACAGGTGGGTCATGGCTGCTGGCAGCGAGAGGCCTCTCAATGAGGTCAAGTTTCTGACCGTCGCGGAAGTCGCTTCGGTAATGCGAGTGTCGAAGATGACCGTGTACCGCTTGGTGCACAGTGGTCATCTGCCGGCGATCCGGGTGGGCAGGTCCTTCCGGGTTCCGGAGCAAGCGGTTCACGAGTACCTCCGCGAGTCCTATGTGGGGGTGGAAGCGGGCTGACGTCCACCTCGGATTACCTCCCTCACCCGGTGGCGGGTAGGCTAGGCCCTCGTAGGTCGTGTGGGCCCAGACGCCCCGCACCGAGTGAAGAGAAGTGAGCGAGGGTAGTCGTGGGCTCTGTTATCAAGAAGCGGCGCAAGCGGATGGCCAAGAAGAAGCACCGCAAGCTGCTCAAGCGCACCCGTGTTCAGCGTCGTAACAAGAAGTAAGCGACAGCTGTATGTGAACCGCAGCCCCTCCACCGTCCTGGTGGAGGGGCTGCGGTGCGTTTACGGTGTGACGCAAAGGGTCGCTGCGGTCACTTCGGGTGCGGTGCGGTCATCACAGCGCAACAACGAACCGCTACGGTGGCGCTAGGGGACCTAGGGAAGGCGCTGATCTTGGGCAAGGTCGTGCTCGTCACAGGCGTGGCCCGGCAGCTGGGAGGCCGCTTCGTGCGGCGTATCCAGCGTGATGCCGATGTTGACCGGGTGATCGGCGTCGACGCCGTATATCCCGAGCACCACTTGGGCGGCGCCGATTTCGTGCAGGCGGACATCCGCCAGTCCGGCATCGCGCGTGTTCTCGCCGAGCACCACGTGGACACCGTCGTGCACATGGATGTCACAGGCATGCCGCTGAGCGCGGGCAGCCGGACGTCGGTCAAGGAGACCAACGTCATCGGCACCATGCAGCTGCTCGGCGCGTGTCAGAAGTCGCCCACGGTGAAGCGGCTCGTGGTCAAGTCCAGTACGAGCGTGTACGGATCGGCGCCCCGTGATCCCGCCGTCTTCACCGAGACCACCTCCCCCAAGTCGCTGCCGAGCGGCGGCTTCGCGAAGGACGCGGTCGAGGTCGAGGGTTATGTGCGGGGCTTCGCGCGGCGCCGGCCCGATGTGGCCGTGTGCGTGCTGCGCTTCGCGAACATCCTGGGGCCCTGCGCCGACTCCCCGCTGGCCGAGTACTTCTCGTTGCCGGTGCTGCCGACGGTTTTCGGCTATGACCCGCGGCTCCAGTTCGTCCACGAGGACGACGTGATGGATGTCCTGCGTATCGCGTCGCACGACCCGCGGCGCGGGTCGTTGAACAGCGGCACCTTCAATGTCGCGGGCGACGGGGTGCTGCTGCTCTCGCAGTGCTCGCGGCGGCTCGGCCGGCCGACGGTGCCGGTCCTGCTGCCCGCCGTCACCTGGGTCGGGTCCGCGCTGCGGACCATCGGGATCACCGATTTCTCTCCCGAGCAGATTCGTTTGCTCACGCACGGCAGGGTGGTCCGGACGACCCAGATGCGGGAAACACTGGGCTTTGACCCCAAGTACACGACGGCGGAGACCTTCGCGGACTTCGCGCGCAGCCGGGGTGCGGGGCTGCTGCCGCCGGAGGCAGTGGCCCGTGGCGTGGACCGGCTCTCCACTCTCGTCAACAAGGAGCGCACCTGACATGGCCGATGCCAAGGTCATCCCCTTCGGTGATGAACCGAGGACGAGGCGAGCAGCCAGGCCCAAGAGCAAGGACGCCGCCGCGAAGGACCCCAAGGCGAAGCGCGCTCCCGGGCGCAAGGGCGGGGCGCTCGCGCCCGTACCGGAGCAGCAGACGGCGCCGGACGACGCGGTGCTCGGCGTGGAGCCCGAGGCCGGCGGGCGCGGGGCGGCGGGGTCGGTGGGTTCTGTGGGGTCGGTGGGCGAGCCGGAGGCCGGCGGCTGGGACCGGCGGATCGCGGGCGGGCTCGCGTTCCTGCGGCGGCGGCTCACCGGTGATTACGAGGTCGACGAGTTCGGCTACGACGAGGAGCTCACCGACAAGGTCCTGATGTCGATGATCAGGCCCATCTACGAGAAGTACTTCCGGGTGGAGGTGAAGGGCGTCGAGAACATCCCGTCGGAGGGCGGGGCGCTCATCGTCGCCAACCACTCGGGGACGCTGCCGCTCGATGGGCTGATGCTGCAGACCGCGGTGCACGACAACCATCCGGCGGGGCGGCACCTGCGGCTGCTCGCGGCGGATCTTGTTTTTATGCTGCCGGTCGTCAACGAGCTGGCTCGCAAGGCGGGGCACACGCTGGCCTGTGCGGAGGACGCGGAGGAGTTGCTGCGGCGGGGTGAGGTCGTCGGGGTGATGCCGGAGGGCTTCAAGGGGATCGGGAAGCCGTTCAGCGATCGCTACAAGTTGCAGCGGTTCGGGCGGGGCGGGTTCGTTTCGACCGCGCTGCGGGCGGGGGCGCCGATTGTGCCTTGCTCGATCGTGGGGGCGGAGGAGATCTATCCGATGATCGGCAACTCGCGGACGTTGGCGCGGGTGCTGGGGATTCCGTACTTCCCGATCACTCCTACGTTCCCCTGGCTGGGGCCGTTGGGGGCGGTGCCGTTGCCCACGAAGTGGACGATTCAGTTCGGGGAGCCGATTCCTACCGCGGGGTATCCGGCGGAGGCGGCGGAGGATCCCATGCTCATGTTCAATCTGACGGATCAGGTGCGGGAGCAGATTCAGCACACGCTGTACAAGCTGCTGGTGCAGCGGCGGTCCGTGTTCTTCTGAGTGGGGGCGTACGGGTGCGGGGCGCGGGCCGGTGCGGTGCGGGTTGCCTGCGGGTGCGGCGCGGGTGCGGGTTGCCTGCGGCGCGGTCCCCTACCCGCCCCTTCCCGTAACTGGGGCTCCGCCCCAGACCCTGGTCCTCAAGCGCCGGATGGCTGAGGTGGGCGGGGTGGGGAACGTGGGGGCGGGCCTGTGCCCCGGTCCTGGTCCTCAAGCGCTGGATGGCTGAGGTGGGCGGGGTGGGAGATGTGGGGGCGGGCCTGTGCCCCGGTCCTGGTCCTCAAGCGCCGGACGGCTGAGGTGGGTGGGGTGGGGAACGTGGGGCCGCCACACGCCCTGGTCCTCAAGCGCCGGACGGGCTGTAGTGCGCGGGGTGGGCTTGAGTGGTCGGGGTGGCGCAGGCCCCGTGGTGGCCGGCGGTTGTGTAGGTGTGGGGCCCACTCTTCTCAGGAAGAGTGGGCCCCACACCTACATACGTCGCTCTACGGCAGGTCCTCGCCTTCGATGCCCAAGCCCGGGAGGATGCCCGGGAGCAGCGGGGGGAGGGTCACTTCCGGGGTGGGGGGCTTGTTGGCGCCCTTGCCCGGGGGTGGTGACTGGGTGGTGGGTTCGCTCTTCGGGGGGTCGAGCAGGCCGCCCGTCCCGCCGCCGAGCAGGCCGTCGTCCTTGGAGCTGTCCGGTGCGGACGGCGGCTTCGGCTTGCTGTTGTCACCTGTGCGGCCGCCGGAAGAGGCGGTCGTGGAGGGTGCCGGGCGGTCCGTACCGGACGAGCCGGTGCGGTCCTGGGTGGAGCTCGGGCGCTCGGGGCTGCGGCCCGACTCCGGGGCGCGGGGCAGCAGTGACTGCAGCGGCGCGACCTCTTCGTCTATGGCGTCGAAGACCGAACTCACCTGGTTGCCCACGTCGGCCAGCTGCACCGGCAGCCGGTCGCGGAGGGTGCTCCAGGCGTCCCGGTGGGACTTGGAGAAGGACGACAGCGTCTGCATGGCGCCGATCGAGCCTTCACGCTCGTACGCCCGGTGGAGCAGGCGGTGGCCTTCACCGGCATCGTGTTTCATTCCGCGCAGCGTGTGTCTTACTTCGCCCAGCTGCTCATGGTCCAGATCCGATACCCGGCCACGCTCCAGGAGGCGACGTGCCTCCTGGAGACGGGTCGATGCCTGGTCGAGGTAGATCTCACCCCGGTCGGCATCGTCACCCGCCAGGCCGAGCTTGACGTCTTCCATGCCGCGCTTCAGCCCGTACAGCGAATCACCTGGCAGGGCGTCGGAGCTCGCAGCGGCTACTCCGCTGAAGGCTCCTGCGGCCACACCGACGGTGAGTCCGCCCGCGGCAATGCCCTTCGACCAGCGGGAGCGGGGACGCAATTTCCGGAGCGTGGCCCGATGGGCGCCTCGGCCGGTGCGCTGTTCGGGCACTAGTGGGCCCGTCGGCGCGCCGCCCTCGGCGACCATGGCTTCCATGGCGGCAATGAGCTGTGCCCGTTGCACCACTTTGACCTCTGGATCCAGCTGTGGTGACGGCAGTTCGCCGAGACCGTTCGCCAGGGTCAACAGCCGTCCTTGAGCCGGCCCTTCGGCCGTAGCCTCGGGCTGATCTGCCGCCGTGCCCTGGGGATTCTGATCCTCCAGGGCCTGGGCGAAGGCGTTCGCCCGCCGGTGTGCCGAGACATTCGCGATCACTGGCGGCACCTCCTCTCGTCATGACGATCGACTCCCCTGGGGGTCCGGAAGGTTGCACGCCATGAGCGCATCCACTCGATTGAGTGAGTGGCTGCGGACATGGCGTGACCGCAGGGAGCCTGCATCCCGCACAACGAGCGGCGTGGCACTTGGGTTACGCGCGAAGGATGATCGGACCACAGCGTCATCGAGGCGTCACCAACTGTGACTTGCGGTCCACCGGTCGGCGGATGTCGGCGGGCGTCAGCGCGCGTCGTCGGGCAGGAGGCGGGCGAGGGTGCGGACGGCCCGGTACTGGAGCGTCTTGATCGCCCCCTCGTTCTTGCCCATCACGCGGGCCGTCTCGGCGACCGAGAGGCCTTGCAGGAAGCGCAGGGTCACGCATTCCTGCTGTTGCGGGTTGAGCTTGCGGACTGCTTCCAGCAGCGCCGCGTTCGAAAGGGATTCGAGGACGGAGTCCTCCGGGCTGCGCTCGACCTCGTTCGCGTCGAGCATTTCGCCGGTGGTCACTTCGAGGCGGAATCGGCTCGATTTGAAGTGGTCGGCGACCAGGTTGCGGGCGATTGTGACCAGCCAGGCGCCGAAGTCTCGGCCCTGCCAGGTGAAGGTGGAGATCCTGCGCAGGGCGCGCAGGAACGTCTCGCTGGTGAGGTCTTCCGCGGTCGCCTTTCCGCCGACGCGGTAATAGATGTAGCGGTAGACCGTGTCGCTGTACTGGTCGTAGAGGCGACCGAACGCGTCGGCCTCGCCGGCCTGAGCGCGTTCTACGAGGTCCATCATGCGGGCGCTGTCGCTGTCGGCACTGGGCCGACGGGCGGTGGACGTGCCGGTGCCCGAACCGGCGCCACGGCTGCGTCTGCCGACCGCCGCACCGCCGTCGGCCAGGGCGTAACAAGGGCCGACAAGTGCAGGGGTGGCAAGGGCGGGGACGGCGTACGCGGTGGGGACGAAGCCGCGCAAGCGGTCGCCGACCGTTGCGCGCAGCGTAGCCAGGCCCGAGGCGTCAACCCCGACGTGTGGGTACACGGGACTCCCAGAGGCAGAGCTTCCATCACGTGCAGTGCGGGTCCGTTCGCTCATCGTATTGATGAGCAGGTTCCCGTATGCGTCTGAGGAGAATAACGCTTCGTACAGGCAGCGCTACACCCAGTTGCGAAAATCACCGGTTCAGTCGCTTCTGCGACGTCTAGGCGGCGGATCAAGTCGCAGATTGTGACCGTTTGTTGATCGATTCGCTTCGGTAACTGCGTGTTTGCTGGATCTGTTGTGCCCGAGTGGAAGTGGCGGGACTGCCGGGGAACGCCAGCGGGTAGAGAACCCGGATTGCCCATCGCCCCGCGCGCGCTCCCGCTCCGCGGGGGCGCCGGATCCCGGCTGTCGTGCGGGCTAGCGGCGGCGGCGGTGCAGGGCCATGGCGGCGGCGGTGCCGCCCGCGATGGCGCCGAGGCCGGCGGCCGCCGGGATGCCGACCTTGGCCGCCTTGCGGCCGGTCCGGTAGTCGCGCAGCCGCCATTCGCGGTCGCGCGCGTACCTGCGCAGCTTCGAGTCCGGATTGATGGCGTACGGATGTCCGACGAGCGAAAGCATCGGGATGTCGTTGTGCGAGTCGCTGTACGCCGCGCAGCGGGCCAGCTCCAGGCCCTCGGCGGCGGCCAGGGCGCGGACGGCCTCGGCCTTCGCGGGGCCGTGCAGCGGCTCGCCCACCAACTTGCCCGTATAAACGCCGTCGACGGACTCCGCGACCGTGCCGAGCGCGCCGGTCAGGCCCAGTCGGCGGGCGATGATCGTGGCGGTCTCGACGGGGGCGGCGGTGACGAGCCAGACCTTCTGGCCCGCGTCGAGGTGCGCCTGGGCCAGCGCGCGGGTGCCGGGCCAGATGCGCTCCGCCATGTACTCGTCGTAGATCTCCTCGCCGATGGACATCAGTTCGGAGACGCGGTGGCCCTTGACGATGGACAGCGCGCTGTCGCGGGCGTCCTGCATGTGTTCGGGGTCCTCGACGCCGGCCAGCCTGAACCAGGCCTGCTGCCAGGCGAAGCGGGCGAGCTCCTGGCGCTCGAAGAACTTCCGCTTGTACAGGCCACGGCCGAAGTGGAAGATCGCGGCGCCCTGCATCACGGTGTTGTCGAGGTCGAAGAACGCGGCGGCGTGTACATCGCCGGCGACGGGGAACGCGGGTTCCGGTGGCGTGGCGGACGAGGGCGACTCGTACGCGCTGAGTCCGTCCAGCGCGTCGAGTTCCTGCGACGTCTTGCGTGCTGCCTCGGCTGCTGCCTCTCCCGCCAGCACACTCCGCGCGGTGGCGGAGCGCCTACGGGGGGTGAGCCATCCCAGTGCGGCCATGTCGTGAGCATAGCCAGTCTGTTCGGTAGTTCCGGACGGGCGGGGATGCGGTGACGTGAACTCTCCGCGACCACGGTGTCGCGCGGCCGAACGCGATACGGCGGTACAGGGCCACAATGGCGGCATGAGCCCACTGCTGAGGCGTACGAGGAAGAGGCCCGACGAGCGATTGGTCACGTTGGTCGGCAAGCCCGGCTGTCACCTCTGTGACGACGCGCGTGCCGTGGTCGCGGCGGTGTGCGAGGAGGTGGGCGCGGCTTGGGAGGAGAAGGACATCACGCGGGACGAGGAGCTGCACCGGGCGTACTGGGAGCAGATTCCGGTGGTGCTGGTCGACGGTGAGCAGCACACCTTCTGGCGGGTGGATGCGGCCAGACTGCGCAAGGAGCTGGGGGGCTGACCGAAACCCGGTTACCATCGTGGGCGATTTGAGCGGTCCCGGGGGCGTGGACGTGAGGAGTGTGTACGGCTTTGCCCCCTTCGGGTCTTCAACGAGGCCGCTCGGTCCGTGGTTCCGGGACCGGACGAGCGCGCTGCGTGACCCCGGTCACTTTGCACGGACAAATCGGACACCATCTTTGTGCACGCGTTCACAAAGGCATAGCCTGCAGTCGACGGGGCGGTCCTGGGACATACGGCCGCCTGCAGCCCCGCTCATCCCGCAGGAGCACCGTGGCAACTGGCCGAACTCACCGACCGGCGACCCGTAGCCGAGGCATTCCCGAGGCCACCGTCGCCCGACTTCCGTTGTACTTGCGCGCCCTGACCGCTCTCTCCGAGCGCTCGGTCCCCACGGTCTCCTCCGAGGAGCTGGCCGCGGCGGCGGGGGTCAACTCCGCGAAGCTGCGCAAGGACTTCTCCTACCTGGGCTCCTACGGGACGCGCGGGGTCGGATACGACGTGGAGTACCTCGTCTATCAGATCTCCCGCGAGCTCGGCCTGACCCAGGACTGGCCGGTAGTCATCGTCGGCATCGGTAACCTCGGCGCCGCGCTCGCCAACTACGGCGGGTTCGCCTCCCGCGGCTTCCGGGTCGCCGCGCTGATAGACGCGGACCCGGAGATGGCGGGCAAGCCCGTCGCCGGGATGCCCGTCCAGCACACCGACGAACTCGAGAAGATCATCGAGGACAACGGCGTCTCCATCGGCGTGATCGCCACCCCGGCCGGCGCCGCCCAGCAGGTCAGCGAGCGGCTCATCGCCGCCGGCGTGACCTCCATCCTGAACTTCGCACCCACCGTGCTGACCGTCCCCGACGGTGTCGACGTACGCAAGGTGGACCTCTCCATCGAGCTGCAGATCCTCGCGTTCCACGAGCAGCGCAAGGCAGGCGAGGGGGCCGCCGCCGAGGCAGCCGCCGCTGCCGCGGCGCCGCCCGTCACGCGCGCCTCCGCGGCGAGCCGGAAGGGACCCGACGGGGACGTTCCCGCCGTGATGCCGGCATGAGTCTTCTGGTCGTAGGGCTGAGTCACCGCAGCGCACCGGTGAGCGTGCTGGAGCGCGCGTCGCTGGCCGCGGACACGCAGGCCAAGCTGCTCCAGGACACGCTCGCGTCGGAGCCGGCCGTCGAGGCCGCCGTGCTCGCCACGTGCAACCGCATCGAGCTGTACGCCGACGTGGACAAGTTCCACGCGGGCGTCGCCGAGCTGTCCACGCTGCTCGCCCAGCACAGCGGGGTGGGGCTCGAGGAGCTCACTCCCTATCTGTACGTGCACTACGAGGACCGGGCCGTCCACCATCTCTTCTCGGTGGCCTGCGGTCTCGACTCGATGGTCGTCGGCGAGGGCCAGATCCTGGGGCAGATCAAGGACGCGCTCGCGCGCGGCCAGGAGCTGCACACCGCCGGCCGGCTGATCAACGACCTCTTCCAGCAGGCGCTGCGCGTCGGCAAGCGGGCGCACTCCGAGACCGGCATCGACCGGGCCGGGCAGTCGCTCGTCACCTTCGGCCTCGAACAGCTCGCGGCCGGTGCGCCGGCCGCGGCCCCGGTGGCCGAATGGGCCGGGGGCAAGCGGGCGTTGGTGATCGGCGCGGGCTCGATGTCCTCGCTGGCCGCGGCGACGCTCGTACGCACCGGGGTGAGCGAGATCGTCGTCGCCAACCGGACGCACGCGCGCGCCGAGCGGCTGGCGGAGATCCTGGCCGAGACCGGCGGCCCCGGTGTGGTCGCCCACGCCGTACCCATGGACGACGTCGCGCGGGAACTGACACGAGTCGACGTGGTCGTCTCGTGCACCGGCGCGATCGGCCTGGTCCTTACGGCCGACGACATCGCCGCCGCGCTGGGCCTGGCCGCCGTGCCCGTCCTCGCCACGGGCGGTTCCACCGCCGTCGGCCAGGGCGAGAGCTCGGCCCCCGGCTGTCCGGTGCCCGCCGGTACGAGCACCCCGAATCTGACCGACCCCGCTGCCGACCCCGCCCTGGCGGAGGCCGCCGAAGCCGTGGCCTCGCCCGGTGACACGGCCCTCCCGCTGCCCGGCGCCCGGCACGGCGGTGGCGTCGACCCGCTGGAGCAGCACGGCGCCTGGGCCGACAACGCCACCGCCGTCGCGCAGCCCCGGCGGCCCCGGCGCGTGGCCGGCGTTGGTGCGCCGGTGCGCCTCGCGCTGCTCGACCTGGCCATGCCGCGTGACATCGACGTGGCGGTGCACGGGCTCGACGGCGTACACCTGGTGGACATCGAGTCGCTCGCGGAAGCCTCCGCGGACGCGCCGATGGCCGCCGACGTTGACCAGGTGCGCTCCCTCGTCTCCGACGAGGTCGCCGCCTTCGGCGCGGCCCAGCGCGCCGCCCAGATCACGCCGACCGTCGTCGCCCTGCGCAGCATGGCCGCCGACGTCGTCGCGAACGAGGTCGCGCGGCTGGAAGGCCGGCTGCCCGACCTGGACGACAAGGAGCGCTCGGAGATCACCCAGACCGTGCGCCGTGTCGTCGACAAACTCCTGCACGCGCCCACAGTGCGGGTCAAGCAGCTCGCGAGCGAGCCCGGCGGCGCCGGGTACGCGGACGCGCTGCGTGAACTCTTCGACCTCGACCCGCAGACGGTCGCCGCCGTCAGCCGGGCCGACCTGAACGACACCGACGGTGGAAATCGAGGCCGGGCATGACCAATGCCTTGAAGCTTGGAACCAGGCGCAGCAAGCTCGCCATGGCTCAGTCCGGACAGATCGCCGAGGCGGTGCGCCAGATCACGGGGCGCCCCGTCGAGCTGGTGGAGATCACCACGTACGGGGACGTCTCGCGGGAGCAGCTCGCGCAGATCGGCGGTACCGGCGTCTTCGTCACCGCCCTGCGCGACGCACTGCTCACCGGCGAGGTGGACTTCGCGGTGCACTCGCTCAAGGACCTGCCGACGGCTCAGCCGGACAACCTGCTGCTCGCCGCCGTGCCGCAGCGCGAGGACGCACGTGATGTCCTCGTCGCCCGGGACGGATTGACCTTTGAACAGCTGCCGCCCGGTGCGCGCATCGGCACCGGATCGCCGCGACGCATGTCGCAGCTCAACTCGTACGCGCGCGTCCACGGGCTCACCATCGAGACCGTGCCGATCCGCGGGAACATCGACACTCGTGTCGGATTTGTACGAAGTGGGGAACTGGACGCGGTGGTTCTGGCCGCCGCGGGTCTCCACCGCATCGGCAGGAGCGACGAGGTGACCGAGTTCCTCTCGGTCGATGTCGTCCTGCCCGCCCCCGGCCAGGGGGCCCTGGCAGTCGAGTGCGCCGCCACAAGCGTCGACCTCGCCGCCGCGCTCGCCGAGCTCGACGACCCGTACACGCGGGCCGCCGTGACCGCCGAGCGATCCCTGCTCGCCGCCCTGGAGGCCGGTTGCAGTGCACCTGTGGGTGCGCTGGCCGACCTGTTGGCCGACGGGCAGGTTGTCAACGAAATGCGCCTGCGCGGTGCTGTCGGTACGCCCGACGGCTCCGAGCTGGTGCAGCTGTCCATCACCGGTCCCGTACCCACGTCGCACAACGACGCGATGGCACTCGGGCGCGAACTCGCGTCCGAGATGCTCGCGAAGGGTGCGGCCGGTCTTATGGGGGAGCGAGCACAATGAGCCCCACCTCTGCACTTTCGGCCGCCTCCGCACCTGGGCATGTCACCTTCCTGGGTGCCGGACCCGGCGATCCGGGGCTGCTGACACTGCGCGCAGTCGAAGCGCTTTCGAGCGCGGACGTACTGATCGCCGAACCGCATGTTCTCGATGTCGTACGCGCCCATACCCGGGCAGGCGTAAGCACGCCTCAGCTGACGGCAGTTGACGATGCGTCAAAGGCCGCCGGTATCCCCGCCATCAAGACACCGCTTACTTCCAGCACTGTGGTGAATCTTGTCATGGAGGCCGCGAGGGGCGGCAGGCGGGTGGTCCGTGCGGTAACGGGCGACCCCGGTCTCGACGGCAACACGGGCGAGGAAATGCTCGCCTGCGCCGCCGAGGGCATCCCCTTCGAGGTCGTCCCCGGGGTCGCGACGCTGGTCGGCGTGCCCGCGTACGCCGGTGTGCCGCTGCGTGACCCGCAGGGCACCGACGTCCGGTTCGTGGACGCCCGCACCGCCGACGCGCGGTGCTGGGCGGAGATCGGCGCCAGCGACGCGACGACCGTGGTCTCCACCACGCTCGACTCGGTCGCCGCGGCGGCCGGGGAGCTGGTGTCGGCCGGCCGCAAGCCGGACACCCCGATGACCGTCACCATCGCCGGTACGACGACCCGCCAGCGCACCTGGAACACGACGCTCGGCACGGTCGCCCAGATCCTCAAGCAGGCGAAGGTGCTGCCGTCCCCGGACGGTCACCAGCCCGTCATAGCCGTGGTCGGTGAGCGCAGCGCCGCCGCCCAGCGCGACCAGCTCTCGTGGTTCGAGTCCAAGCCGCTCTTCGGGTGGCGGGTGCTCGTACCGCGGACCAAGGAGCAGGCGGCGTCGCTCTCCGACCAGCTGCGCTCCTACGGGGCCGTGCCGCACGAGGTCCCGACCATCGCGGTCGAGCCGCCGCGCACGCCCCAGCAGATGGAGCGCGCGGTCAAGGGGCTCGTCACGGGCCGGTACGAGTGGATCGCCTTCACCTCGGTGAACGCGGTGAAGGCCGTCCGGGAGAAGTTCGAGGAGTACGGGCTCGACGCGCGTGCCTTCGCGGGGATCAAGGTCGCCGCCGTGGGTGAGCAGACCGCGGCCTCACTGGTCGAGTTCGGTGTGAAGCCGGATCTTGTGCCGAGTGGTGAGCAGTCCGCTGCTGGTTTGTTGGAGGACTGGCCGCCGTACGACCCCGTTTTTGATCCGATCGACCGGGTCTTCCTGCCGCGGGCCGACATCGCGACCGAGACGCTGGTCGCCGGGCTGATCGAGCTCGGGTGGGAGGTCGACGACGTCACCGCGTACCGGACGGTGCGGGCTTCGCCGCCGCCGGCGGACACGCGTGAGGCGATCAAGGGGGGCGGGTTCGACGCGGTGCTGTTCACGTCGTCCAGCACCGTACGGAATCTCGTGGGCATCGCGGGCAAGCCGCACAATGTGACCGTCATCGCGTGCATTGGGCCTGCTACGGCCAAGACCGCGGAGGAGCATGGGCTCCGGGTAGACGTGCTCTCGCCGGAGCCGTCGGTGCACAAGCTGGCCGAGGCGCTCGCGGAGTTCGGGGCGCAGCGGCGGGTCGCGGCGCTCGAGGCGGGGGAGCATGTCGCTCGGCCGAGTGAGCGGCGGCCGGGGTCTCGGCGGAGACGGACTACATAGCTGTGCGGTAGGTGTGTGCGGGTTGTGGGGCGGGCGGGTTGGTGCGGCGGGGTTGTGGGTGCGGGTTGCCTGCGGCGCTGTTCCCCTACCCGCCCCTTCCCGTAACTGGGGCTCCGCCCCAGACCCGGTCCTCAAGCGCCGGACGGGCTGGAGAGGGCGGGGGTGGAGAATGTGGGGGCCTGCTCACGCGCCGGTCCTGGTGCTCACGCGCCGGACGGCTGAGAGGGGCGGGGGCGCTCCGGCTGTTCGGGTCCGGCATTCTGTCGGCAAGAGCCTGGGGTGGGCGGGCGTAGCGTTGGGCGTATGACTGTGTACGGATCCTTTCCCGGGGCCCGGCCCCGGCGGCTGCGGACCACTCCCGCCATGCGGCGCATGGTTGCCGAGACCCGGTTGCATCCCGCCGATCTGATCCTTCCCGCGTTCGTACGCGAAGGCATCAGCGAGCCCGTGGCCATCTCCGCCATGCCCGGTGTTCAGCAGCACACCCTGGACACCCTGCGGAAGGCGGCCGTCGAGGCCGTTGACGCGGGTGTTGCCGGGATCATGCTCTTCGGCGTACCTGTGGATGAGAAGAAGGACGCGGCCGGGAACGCCGGTACCGATCCGGACGGGATTCTTCAGGTCGCGCTGCGTGCGGTGCGGGCCGAGGTTGGTGACGACCTTGTTGTGATGTCCGATCTGTGTCTGGACGAGTACACCGATCATGGGCACTGCGGCGTGCTCGACGAGCTGGGGCGCGTCGACAACGACGCGACGCTGGAGCGGTACGCCGAGATGGCGCAGGTGCAGGCCGACGCGGGCGCGCACGTAGTGGGGCCCAGCGGCATGATGGACGGCCAAGTCGGCGTCGTTCGCGAGGCGTTGGACAGCATTGGGCGGGACGACGTGGCGGTGCTCGCCTATACCGTCAAGTACTCGTCCGCCTTCTACGGGCCCTTCCGCGAGGCCGTCGGGTCCTCGCTGACCGGCGACCGCAAGACGTACCAGCAGGACCCCGCCAACGTGCGTGAGTCGTTGCGGGAGTTGGCACTGGATCTGGACGAGGGCGCCGACATGGTGATGGTCAAGCCCGCCGGTCCGTACCTCGATGTGCTGGCCAAGGTTGCCGAGTCCGTGGATGTGCCGGTCGCGGCGTACCAGATCAGTGGTGAGTACGCGATGATCGAGGCCGCGGCCGAGCGGGGCTGGATCGACCGGGAGAAGGCGATCCTGGAGTCCCTCACCGGGATCAAGCGGGCCGGCGCGGACATGATCCTGACGTACTGGGCGACCGAGGTCGCGCGCGGGCTGCGCTGAGAGGCCGAAACGTGGTCGGGCGGCGGTCCGGGGATGTGTTCTCCCGGACCGCCGCCCTGTCTTTGGGGCTGCTGCGCTGTGGTGCTGTGGTGCTGTGGTGCTGTGGTGCTGTGGTGCGTCAGCAGGACAGGTTCGAGCCTGCCGTCGTGCCGAGGATCCCTACGAAGCGCTGGTAGGTGTTGATACGGCTCTGGACCTGGCCGGGGTTGCCGCCGTTGCACTCCAGGCTGCCGTTGATGCTGCGGATCGTCTCGCCGAAGCCGCGCTGGTTGACCATGGCGTTGTGCGGGGTCATGGTGCCGGGGCCGGTCTGGGTGTTCCAGTACCAGAGGCCGGTCTTCCAGGCGACGGCCGCGTCGTTCTGGACGAGCCACGGGTTGTTCAGCAGGTCGATGCCGAGCGCGTCGCCCGCGGCCTTGTAGTTGAAGTTCCAGCTGAGCTGGATCGGACCGCGGCCGTAGTACGCGGCCTGTCCGGCCGGGCAGCCGTAGGGCTGGTTCCGGTCGCAGTAGTGCGGGTAGTTGGCCGTGTTCTGCTCCACGATGTGGACCAGACCGCCCGTCTCATGGCTGACGTTGGCCAGGAAAGCCGCGGCTTCCTGCTTCTTGACCGTGTCGCTGCCGGTGTTGGCGAAGCCCGGGTAGGCGCTCAGCGCGGCCTTCAGTCCGCTGTACGTGTAGAAGCCGTTGCGGCTCGGGAACATCTGGTTGAACTGGGACTCGCTGACGGGGAATCCGGTGGGGGACGGGTTGCCGCCACCGCCGCAGTTGTAGGGCTCCCAGAACCAGGTGCTGACGATGGGGTCGTAGCCGGGGTTGTCGTGCTCGGCCACGTAGAACTTGCCGTCGGTGTATTTGACAACGTTGCCAGTTACGTACGAGGCGCCTGCCCGCCAGTTGGGGGCGGTGTCGCATACGCCGGTGACGGCAGTGGGGGCGGCGGAGGCGGTGGGGGCGAGTGCTGTCCCCAGCCCGCTTCCGACGAGGATCGCGATCAGCAACGCCATGATTCGGTGTCTCAGCACTCGATCACTCCTCGGTGGGGGGTATGGCCCACACTCAAGCGCGCTGACATGATCCAGTCAAGGTATAGACCAATGCGAAGTTAAGTCAGTTGGCGACCGAGGTCCGCGATGAAGGCGCCCCAAGTGGTGGGTGAGAGCGTGAGGTTGGGGCCGTCGGTGAACTTCGAGTCCCGGATGTGGATGGCGGTGGGATGGGCGGCGACCTCTACGCACTCGCCGCCCTCGTCGCTGCTATAGCTGGACTTGCGCCAGGCGTAGGCGACTTCGAGGCAGTTGCCGCCCTCGCTGCCGCTGTGAGTGGACTTGAACCAGTGCAGTTCGGTGCTCATTGCTCTCCCAGCAGGCGATCCAGCAGGCCCCGGGAGTCCTCGGGGGTGAGGGCCTGTGCCCGCAGCATTGCATATTTGCGCGCCACGATGGACACCTCGTCGGGGTCGGAGACCCACTGGCTACCGCGCTGGGTCTCGTAGTAGGCGAGGTGCTGGTGGTCGGGGGTCTCCATCATGACGAAGGGGCCGTTGAGCCCGGCGTGGGTGGTTCGGTCCAGCGGCAGGAACTGGACTGAGAGGCCCGGAAGTTCGGAGCACGCGCGTAGGTGGTGCAGCTGCTCGACGTGGACCTGCGGGCCGCCGAGGGGGGTGTGGAGCACGGGTTGCCAGATGACGTAGCTGATCGTCGGTGGAACCCTCTGATGCAGAATCTCCTGGCGTTCGATGCGAGTCGCGGTGAAGATCTCGATCTCGTCCTCGTCGTACGCCGGGATGCGGTTGCGGAACACCGTTCGCGCGTATGTCTCGGTCTGGAGCAGACCAGGCAGGACCTGGTTCGCGTACAGCGACAGGGCGATGGCAACGCGCTCATGGTCCATGAACTGTTCCGCCCACAGCGGGAACAGATCGACGTCGGGCAGATTCTCCACCCCGACCGACAACACGCCCCTGGTGTCGAGGAGTTCGTCCAGCGTGTCGGCCAGGTCCTCCTTCAGGGGGCGTCTGCCCTGCTCGATCGAGGCGATGTGTTCCTCGTCGACCGCGACGCGCTCACCGAGTGAGCGCTGGGTGTAGCCCGCCACCCGGCGAAACGCCGCCAGTTGGGCGCCCAGCATCTTCATCGCCGACGCGTTCTTCTTCGGACGCCTTCTGGAGCTCATGCCCGTCCAACTCCCCATACCCGACCCGCCCGACCCCGTTCGTACCCGTACAAGAAATCCGTACGGGTTGGCTCGGTGTCCCACGTTAGTCACTCTCCGCAACGCTCGTCTCGTGAATGAGACAAATCAACCACCCCTGCCGCGTGCGAAGTTCTTCCGCCGGGACCGGCGTCCCGTGCCCGCCGCCAGGCAGTTCGCGCGGTGGGCCCTGGGCGACTGGGGGCTCGGCGGGTGCGTGGACGACGTATTGCTGTGCGTGAGCGAGCTGGCGACCAATGCGCTGCTGCACGGTGTGCCGTCGGGGCGGGGGTACCTGCTGTATCTGTCGTACGGCGACGAGATGCTGCGTATCGAGGTGCATGACAGCGGGGAGGGCCGGCCCCGGTTGCGGGAGCCGGACGGGGAGTCGGGGCGGGGGCTCTTGCTGGTCGCGGCGCTCGCGGACAAATGGGGGGTCGGCGAGCGTGATCCCGGGAAGATCGTGTGGTGCGAGTTCGCCGTCAGGACTTGAGCAGCTCGACCAGGCGCGAGAAGCCGTCCGCGCCGTGCCCCTCGGCCACCGCGCGGTCCAGCAGCGTCTGGAACGGGGCCAGCAGGTCGGCGTTGACGCCCTGGTCGCGGTGGGTGGTGAGGAGGTTCGGGAAAGCGGCCTGGTTCACGGCCAGGCTGGAGACGTCGGTCAGGTGCTCGCCGTTGTCGATCGCGCGGCCCATCGCCGCCGCGTCCGCCGTCATCGCGCCGATCCACGGGACCAGCAGCGACGAGAACTCCTCCGCCGAGACGCCCTCCGAGCGCACCAGCGCGAAGGCCTGCAGGACGCCGGCGAACATGCCGTACATGCCGGTGAGCAGCGCGATGTCCTGGAGCGCGGCGCGCCCCGGGTCCGTACCGACCCACTTGGTGTCGCCGAGGCGGGCGAGGGTCTCGCGGTGGGCGTCGAAGGCGGACTGCGAGCCGCTGTAGAGGACGTACGCGTACGGGCCCGCGATCATCTGCGGTACGGCCATGATGCCGCCGTCGAGGTACTCGGCGCCCTGCTTCCGCGCCCAGGTGGCGAACTCGCGGGCCTGTGCCGGGGTCCCGTTGGTGAGGTTGACGACCGTCTTGCCGGTGAGCTGCTCCGCGAGGGGGTGCAGTACGGCTTCCACGGTGTCGTACGTCGAGAGGCACACGACCACCAGCGGGCTCGCGGCGACCGCCTCGGCGGCCGTGGCGGCGGGCTGCGCGCCCTGGGCGGTCAGGGGGCCGGTCTTGGCCGCCGAACGGTTCCAGACGGTGGTGGGGTGACCGGCCGCGAGGAACGCGGCGGCGAGCGCGGTGCCCATCATGCCGAGGCCGATGACGGAGACGGGGGCGGGGTCAGGGGTGGGGGTGGTGGTGGTGGAATCGGACATGACGGGCTCCTTTTGGAGGTGTCTTCGGGGTCCCTTTGATCTTGGCCCGGTGCTTTCTTTTCGACAAGTACCGACTGAAAAGTACGTACTTACCAAAAGGTAAGGATGGTCTGTGCCCCGCTGGTGATCAGCGCCCATTCGGCGCACCCTGGAAGAGGTACCGCTGGAGGTGATCCGCCATGCAGACACTCGTCGGCTGGCACGTCGAAATGGAGTTCAACGAGGAAGGCGACCGGACCAGGGCGGCCGCCATGGTGAGGCTCGGCGACGGCACGGAAATACGTGGTCACGGCACCGCCCGACGTCACCCGACCGATTCGGAACAGTTGCGGGTCGGCGAGGAGGTCGCGGGCGCGCGAGCGCTCATGGAGATTGCCTCGCTGCTGCTGCAGAAGGCACACACGGAAATCGATGAGGACTCGGGCCGGACGTCGCACGCGCTGATGTGAACCCGTGAACCCGTGAACGCAGACGACCCCCCACCGGTCGGAACCGGCGGAGGGTCGTGCGTGCGCTGGCCGCTGCCTGCGGTCAGAGGCGCTCGGGGGTGCGGATGCCGAGCAGGGCCATGCCCTGGTGGAGGGTGCGGGCGGTCAGGTCGCAGAGGAAGAGGCGGTTCTGGGCGACCTCGGCGGGGACCTCGGGCTTCAGGACCGGGCACTGGTCGTAGAACGTCGTGAAGTGCGAGGCCAGTTGGTAGAGGTACGCCGCGAGCTTGTGCGGCTCGTACGACGAAGCCACCTCGGCCAGGTTCTCCCCGAACTGGTCCAGGTGCAGGCCCAACGCCCGCTCGGCGGGAGCGAGTTCGAGGTCGAAATGGGCGGTCGGCTTCGCCTCGCCCGCCTTGCGGAGGATCGACCGGATGCGGGCGTACGCGTACTGGATGTACACCGACGTGTCGCCGTTGAGCGACACCATCTGGTCGAGGTCGAACTTGTAGTCGCGGGACGCGGACGTGGACAGGTCGGCGTACTTGATCGCACCGATGCCGACCTGCGTACCGCGCTCGACGATCTCCTCCTCGGTCAGGCCGCCCTGGGCGTCCTTCTCGCGGACGACCGTCGTGGCGCGGTCGACCGCCTCGTCCAGGAGGTCGACGAGGCGTACGGTCTCGCCCTCCCGGGTCTTGAACGGCTTGCCGTCCTTGCCCAGGACCGTGCCGAAGCCCAGCTGGTGGGCCTTGACGCCGTCGGTCAGCCAGCCCGCGCGGCGGGCCGTCTCGAAGACCATCCTGAAGTGGAGGGACTGGCGGACGTCCACGACGTACAGCAGCGTGGTCGCCTTGAGGTCGCTCACACGGTTGCGGATCGCGGAGAGGTCGGTGGCCGCGTAGCCGTAACCGCCGTTGGTCTTCTTGACGATGAGCGGGGTCGGGTTGCCGTCCGGGCCCTTCACGTCGTCGAAGAAGACACAGAGCGCACCCTCGGAGCGGACCGCGACGCCGGACTCCTCCAGGAGACGGCAGGTCGCTTCGAGCATGTCGTTGTAGCCGGACTCGCCGACGATGTCGGCGTCCCGGATGTCCATGTCGAGCTTGTTGAAGACCGAGTAGAAGTAGATCTTCGACTCGTCGACGAAGCGCTGCCAGTGGGCACGCGTCTCGGGGTCTCCGGACTGGAGGGCCACCACCCGGTCCCTGGCCCGCTCCTTGAACGCCTCGTCGGAGTCGAAGACCACGCGTGACGCCTTGTAGATGCGGTTCAGGGACGACATGGCCTCCTCGCCGGAGACCTCCTCGCCGTCCTTGTGGTCGAGCTCGTGCGGGTGCTCGATCAAGTACTGGATGAGCATTCCGTACTGGGTGCCCCAGTCGCCGATGTGGTGGCGGCGCACCACCTTCTCGCCGGTGAACTCCAGGATCTCGACCATCGCGGCGCCGATCACGGCGGAGCGCAGATGGCCGACGTGCATCTCCTTGGCGACGTTCGGCTGGGCGTAGTCGACGACCGTCGTGCCGGGGGCAGCGGCGAGCGGCACGCCGAGCCGGTCGTCGGCGGCGCGGGCCGCGAGGGTCTCGACGATCGCCCTGTCGGTGACCGTGATGTTGAGGAAGCCGGGGCCCGAGACCTCGATGTCCTTGATCACATCGCCGGCGGGCAGCGCCGCGACGACCTGGGTGGCCAGCTCGCGCGGGTTGGCCTTGGCCTTCTTCGCGAGGGCCAGGATCCCGTTCGCCTGGAAGTCGGCCCGGTCGCTTCGTCGCAGCAGCGGGTCGGCGGCGCCGGCCTCCGGCAGGGCTGCCGAGAGGGCGTCCGCGACGCGCTGATTGACGGTCGAGGCGAGGGATTGGACCGAGGCCATGAGCTGCCGTTCCTGTCGAGGAGAGGTGGAGTGTGCGACCGAGTATTTCATGTGGGGTGGGGGCGGGTCTTCTCGTATGAGAGCGACCGGCGCATGGGGGGCGGGTGAAGGAGCGGGGTCCGGTTGCGTGCGGCTGCGGGGCGGCGGCTTGAGGCGACGCGGAGCGTGGTTGATCGACGACAACGCGGCAGATGCGCGTGCCGGACCCCGTGACGCCGCTCCCCGTTGTGTCGGCCGTTCTCAAGGCAACCTCGGGCGAGGTCGTACCGTCTGGGAGAATGGCGCACGCAAGCCGACGAGAAAGAAGGACGTGCCGATCGTGGCTCAGAGCAGCACAGAGACCGACTGGGTCTCCCGCTTCGCGGACGATGTCATCGCCGAGTCGGAGCGACGTGCCCCTGGGGCGAAACACTCGGGCGCTGCCGCGCCGGCGATCGTCGTCGCGTCCGGACTCTCACCCTCGGGTCCGATCCACCTGGGCAACCTGCGCGAGGTCATGACCCCCCATCTGGTCGCCGACGAGCTCCGCCGGCGCGGGTACGAGGTCAGGCACCTGATCTCCTGGGACGACTACGACCGGTTCCGGAAGGTACCCGCGGGCGTCCCCGGCGTCGACACGTCGTGGGCCGAGCACATCGGCAGGCCGCTGACCGCCGTGCCCGCACCGGCCGGCTCCGCGTACCCGAACTGGGCCGAGCACTTCAAGGCGGCCATGACCGAGGCGCTCGCCGAGCTCGGTGTCGAGTACGACGGCATCAGCCAGACGGAGCAGTACACCAGCGGGGTCTACCGCGAGCAGATCCTGCACGCGATGAAGCACCGGGCGGACATCGACTCCGTACTCGACCGCTACCGGACGAAGATCAAGCCCGGCGGTGGCAAGAAGGGGCAGAAGCCGGTCGACGAGGCCGAGCTGGAGGCCGCCGAGGGGTCCGGCGCGGCCGACGAGGACGACGGCAGCGGCGGCGGCGCGGGGTACTTCCCGTACAAGCCGTACTGCACCGTCTGCGGCCGGGACACGACCACGGTCACGGCGTACGACGACGTGACCACGGAGCTGTCGTACACCTGTGTCTGCGGGCACGCCGAGACCGTCCTGCTGAGCGAGTTCAACGGCGGCAAGCTGGTCTGGAAGGTCGACTGGCCGATGCGCTGGGCGTACGAAGGCGTGATCTTCGAGCCGAGTGGCGTCGACCACTCCTCGCCCGGATCGTCCTTCGTCGTCGGCGGGCAGATCGTGCGCGAGGTCTTCGACGGGGTGCAGCCGATCGGGCCGATGTACGCCTTCGTCGGGATCAGCGGCATGGCGAAGATGTCGTCCAGCAAGGGCGGCGTGCCGACGGCCGTCGACGCGCTGCGGATCATGGAGGCGCCGCTGCTGCGCTGGCTGTACGCGCGGCGCCGGCCCAACCAGTCGTTCAAGATCGCCTTCGACCAGGAGATCCAGCGGCTGTACGACGAGTGGGACTCGCTGGAGAAGAAGGTCGCCGAGGGCACGGTGCTGCCGGCCGACGCGGCGGCGCACTCCCGGGCGATCGGCACCGCGGCCGGTGAACTGCCGCGCACACCACGGCCGTTGTCGTACCGCACGCTCGCCTCGGTGGCCGACATCACGGCCGGGGCCGAGGACCAGACGCTGCGCATCCTCAGCGAGCTGGACCCGGAGAACCCGATCTCGTCCCTGGACGAGGTACGGCCGCGGCTCGACCGCGCGGAGAGCTGGATCAGCACCCAGGTGCCGGCCGAGCAGCGCACCGTCGTGCGCGGCGAGCCGGACACGGAGACCTTGGGCGCGCTGGACGACGCCGGGCGCGAGTCGCTGCGGCGGCTGGTGGACGGCCTCGACGCGCACTGGTCGCTGGACGGGCTGACGACGCTGGTCTACGGCGTGCCGAAGGTGATGGCGGGGCTGGCGCCGGACGCGAAGCCGACGCCGGAGCTGAAGGTGGCGCAGCGGTCGTTCTTCGCGCTGCTGTACCGGCTGCTGGTCGGGCGGGACACCGGGCCGCGGCTGCCGACGCTGCTGCTCGCGGTGGGGGCGGAGCGGGTCAGGAAGCTGTTGGGGGCGTAGCCGCCGCGCGGGGCTTGTTTCCGCCCCGCCCCCGCCCCTGCCGCGTCCGGGGCGGGTTCCCGGACGCCCCGCGGGCGTGTCCGTGGGGCGCCGGACGGGCTGCGTCTCAGCCCGTCCGGCGCCCCACGCCCCGCGGCTGCATCCTTCGACGTACTGCGGGTTCGACCCTGCGCAGGACGTCTCGGCGCGGGACCCGGGTGATCGTGGACGTATGAAAGAAACCGTCGCAATCATCGGCTGGGTCGTCGGCATTCAAGGCGCGCTCGGCGTACTCGGTAGGACCTTCGGTGACGGCCCCTGGGGCCTGTTGCACCGATGGTGGGAGATCCCGACCGCGGGCTACGCCGCCCTCGCCGTCGTCGGGGCCGTCCTCGCGGTCTGGGGGGAGGCCGGGCGCAGGAAGCGGGTCGCCTAACGGCGGTGTCGCTGATCCGGCCGACCACGATCACGATCGGCCAAAGACACCCGCTACGCGATGTGCTCCGCGTCGAGCTCCTGCTGGTAGCGGATCTCGAACCGCCGGTTGTACTCGGCCAGTTCGCCGGGGACCGGGGCCTGGGAGTACAGGTCCTGGAGGTACGAGCCGAGCTGGCGGGCCGTCGGAAAGGTGCTGTTCTCGCTGACGTACTTGCGGAACGCGTTGTAGTACGTCTCCTCCGCCGAGAACTCCTCCTCCATCTCCTCTGCCTGCCGCTGCTCCTCCTGGTAGTTCGCCGGATCCTGCTCGCTGCGCGGGCCGGGGATGCCGCCGAGCGGGCGGGTGCGGCCGGGGCCCGAGGGGACCATCACGGGGGCGGCCCCGGGCTCCTCGGCATACGCGGGCTCGACGTACGACGGGTCGTACGCGCCCTCGTACGCCTCCTGCGGAGCCTGTGGCGCCGCGAACCAGGGGCTGGGGCTCACGTGCGCGGCCTGGGCGCCGTCCTGCCGCGCGGCCTGCTGGGTCTCTTCCGCCGGGTCCGGCTGCCGGCCCTGCGGCTGGAGCTGGCCCTGGTTCTGGGGCTCGTGCGGTTCCTGGGGCTGCTGGTGGTCCTGCGGGAGCGGCTGCGGCTGGGACTGCGGCTGCGGTTGCTGGTGGTCCTGCGGGAGCGGCTGGGGCTGGGACTGCGGCTGCGGCTGCGGCTGCGGTGAGGCCTGCGCCGGGAGCGCCGGCGCCTGCTGCACCTGGGCCGCCGCCAACTGCGGCTGCTCCTGCAGTGGCTGCGGCACCTGCTGCTGCGCCTGCTGGGGCTCCTGCTGCGCCACCGGCGGCAGCAGCGCCGGCTCTATGCCCGCGGCGGCGAGCCCCGCGGGTCCGGTCTCCGAGAGCGGCACGCCGTAGCGGGCGAGGCGCAGCGGCATCAGCGACTCGACCGGGGCCTTGCGCCGCCACGCGCGGCCGAAGCGGGCCTGGAGGCGTGCCTGGTAGATCAGGCGGTCCTGCTCCAGCTTGATGACCTGCTCGTACGAACGCAGCTCCCACAGCTTCATGCGCCGCCACAGCTTGAACGTCGGCAGCGGCGACAGCAACCAGCGGGTGAGGCGCACGCCGTCCATGTGCTTGTCGGCCGTGATGTCGGCGATCCGGCCGACCGCGTGCCGCGCCGCCTCCACCGAGACCACGAACAGCACCGGGATCACGGCATGCATGCCGACACCCAGCGGGTCCGGCCAGGACGCCGCGCCGTTGAACGCGATCGTGGCGATGGTCAGCAGCCACGCCGTCTGACGCAGCAGCGGGAACGGGATCCGCATCCATGTCAGCAGCAGGTCCAGCGCCAGCAGGACGCAGATACCCGCGTCGATGCCGATCGGGAAGACCAGGGAGAAGTCCCCGAAACCCTTCTGCTCCGCGAGCTCACGCACCGCGGCGTAGGAGCCCGCGAAACCGATCGCGGCGATGAGCACCGCTCCGGTGACGACGACCCCGATCAAAATGCGGTGCGTGCGTGTCAGCTGCATCGCGGCCACCCGCGATCCCCTCCCGTACGTCCAACTTGGCGGAGGCCAGCCTGGCACACGTGTGCGGGTCGCGTTGCGCGGGTACAGCCGAAGCCCGGCCCCCAGGAGGAGGTCCGGGCTCCGCAAAGCGCCGGAAACGGCTACAACGTACTACTTGCCGCTCGGCACGGGCTCAGCTCTTCTTGTTGGCGGCAGTGACCGAAGCCACGGCCTCCTTGGCCGCCTTCTGAGCGTCCTTCACCAGGTCGGCGGGGTCGGGGGACTTGGCACCCTGGTAGCCCGCGCCGTTGTAGACGACCGTGGCGACGGCGTTTTCCGTCCGCGTCACGATCGTTGCGTATCCGAAGTCCGCGTCGGTCTTCCGCAGGCCGTACGTGATGGTGGTGGCCTGGTCGCCGATGCCGGTGGCGGGCTCCGCCTTGACCTTCTTCGCGCTGTCGGTCGCCTTCGCGGCCTCGACCTGCTTCGCGTAGTACTCCCCGGCGAGCTTGTCGCCGGCGCCGCGGGCCTGGTCGGAGTCGTAGCGCATGAACGACACGGAGAGCCAGCGGTACTGGGACCCCTTCACGCCCTTGCTCTCCAGCCCGTTCCAGGAGCAACCGCCGCGCGTGGAGACGTCGTTGGACCGGTCGGAGGTGCCGGACTTGTCCTTCGCGTCCGGCACGAGCGATGCGGTCGTCTTCGGCGTGATCCCGTCGCACGGCTTCGGCAGCGTGTCGAACGCCGCGGGCTGGACCGTCGGCTTGGCCGGCGCCTTGGATGAGGCGCTGGCGGACGGCGAAGCGTCCTTCCCACCGTCGGAGTCCGACGAGCAGCCGGCGACGACGAGCATCACCGGTACGGCGGCGCAGGCGAGAATGCGGGTGAGTCGCGGGGCTGATCGGTGCATGGTTCCTTCGCTCACGGGTCTGAGGCTCATGGGACAGGCGCTCTCGCGTCTGAGGCTCGTGGGACGGGGCTCTCGGGACGGATTCCTGCGGCCACGGTACGCCGGGGGCGATCCGCGCCGGGCCGCGCTCAAGGCGCTGCCCGGCCCGTGCGGCCCGGCGTCCGCGGCCCTATTCGGTGATCTGCTCGGCGAGCCTGCGGGCCACGGCCTGGGCCTTCTCCTGCAGTTCCTTGCTGTCGGGGGCGGTGGTCATCAGGGCCGGCTGGGCGCTGTACCGGACGGTCACGATCACGTTCGATGTGCGGAATACCACGCTGACCGTGCGGCGCTGCGCCGTCGAGTCGGACCTGGCGAGTACGTCGTTCAGGAAGGCGGCGTCGCCGAGACCTCCGAGGGTGCGCGGCTGGAGCCCCTCGGGGGTCGGCGAGGGGGCGTCGGCCGCGTCGGCGGGTGTGTCACCGGGCTCGGCGGAGGCCGACGGCGAGGCGTCCGCGTCGGGGGACGGGCTCGTCCCGCTCGTCTCCTCGCCCGTCTCCTCGCCCGTCTCCTCGTCCTCGGGGGTGGCCGAGGGGGACGGCAGGTGGGCGGCGGTCACCTGCTTCGCGTACACCTCCTCGGCGCGGTCGTCGTCGCTGACGGTGGTGTCGTAGGAGACGACCCGCTCGAAGTCGACGACCAGTTGGTGGGTGGCCTCCGGGGAGTCGGCCTTCCAGCGGCAGCCGACCCGTCGGTCGGTGTCGTAGGTCACGTCGGCCGTGCCCGCGTACGCCTTCTCCTGCTGCTCGGGCGGCAGGCTGGTGGCGCCGGGCAGCAGGTCGCGCAGCATGCCGCGGTCGACGGAGCCGCAGGGCTCGCGGAGCGTGCGGTACTTGCCGTCCGGCGCGGCGGACGTGGTGGGGTCGCCCGCCTTGGAGTCGGCGGTGGAGCCCTCGGTACCGGAGCCGCCGGTGCAGCCGGCGGCGAGCGCCGCGAGGAGCGCGACGCCGGGTACGAACACCTTTCGCTGCACGGTCCCAGGCTCCCTTCGATGAGAAATGCGGTTGCCGCGCGATGGCGGCCGGTGGACACAATGTCTATCGCACGCACCGGCCACGACGCCGGTCCGCTGTCTCTTTCATTGAGATTTGCGTCAGTTTTGCTTTTTCACACTTACGGGGAGATCGAGGAGCTATGTCGTATGTAGAGGTACCGGGTGCGAAGGTCCCGATCAGGATGTGGGCGGACCCGGCGACAGTTGAGGGCGGCGCGATGCAGCAGCTCCAGAACGTCTCCACGCTGCCCTGGATCAAGGGTCTCGCAGTAATGCCGGACGTCCACTACGGCAAGGGGGCGACCGTCGGTTCGGTGATCGCCATGCACGGGGCGGTGTGTCCGGCCGCGGTCGGTGTGGACATCGGCTGCGGAATGTCGGCGGTGAAGACCTCGCTGACGGCGAACGATCTGCCGGGCGACCTGTCCCGCCTCCGCTCCAAGATCGAGCAGGCGATCCCGGTGGGACGCGGGATGCACGACTCGCCGGTCGACCCGGGGCAGTTGCACGGGTTCGCGACGGGTGGGTGGGACGACTTCTGGAAGCGGTTCGACGGGATCGCCGAAGCGGTCAAGTTCCGTCAGGAGCGGGCCACGAAGCAGATCGGAACGCTCGGCAGCGGGAATCACTTCATTGAGTTCTGTCTCGATGAGACAGGTTCGGTCTGGCTGATGCTGCACTCCGGGTCCAGGAACATCGGCAAGGAGCTGGCCGACTTCCATATCGGCCAGGCCCAGAAGCTGCCGCACAACCAGGGGCTGGTCGACCGGGACCTCGCCGTCTTCATCTCGGACACCCCGCAGATGGCGGCGTACCGGAACGACCTGTTCTGGGCGCAGGAGTACGCGAAGTACAACCGGTCGATCATGATGGGGCTCTTCCAGGACGTGGTCCGCAAGGAGTTCAAGAAGGCCAAGGTGGCTTTCGAGCCGGTGATCAGCTGCCACCACAACTACGTCAGCGAAGAGCGTTACGACGGCATGGACCTGCTGGTCACCCGGAAGGGCGCGATCCGGGCCGGCTCCGGTGAGTTCGGGATCATCCCGGGCTCGATGGGCACGGGTTCGTACATCGTGAAGGGGCTGGGGAACGAGAAGTCGTTCAACTCGGCGTCCCACGGCGCCGGTCGGAGGATGAGCCGTACCGCCGCGAAGAAGCGCTTCTCGACGAAGGACCTGGCCGATCAGACCCAGGGCGTGGAGTGCCGCAAGGACTCTGGCGTCGTGGATGAGATTCCGGGTGCGTACAAGTCGATCGAGAAGGTCATCGACCAGCAGCGCGACCTGGTCGAGGTCGTCGCGAAGCTGAAGCAGGTCATTTGCGTCAAGGGCTGACGGCCCGGACGTGGAGTGTGCGGGCCCCCGGCGCGGGACGCTGTTGGTTAATTCGGGGGTGTGCGTGACGTCGGCTCCCAAGACCCGGGTGTGGTCTTGGGAGCCGACGTTGTCGTAGGGAGAGAGAGCCGATGTCGATGCGCCCGGGCGGGGCAGTGGAGATCCCGGTGGAGACGGTTCGGGTGGCCCGAGCGGCGTTCCCAAAGACCGGCCGCCAGGCGTGACGCGCCTGGTCAACCCCGATGCCATCGAGGCCCGCGACGGCGCGAAGCGCGACACCTTCTGGGACGGATGCAAAGTCCACCTCACTGAGACCTGCGGTGCCGACACCCCGAACCTGATCACGCATGTCGCCACCACCGACGCCACGGTCAGCGACTTCGACATGGTCCCGGCTGTCCACGCTGGTCTCGCCCGTACCCAACTGCTTCCCGACGAGCACCTGGTCGACGCCGGCTATGTCAGCGCCCGACACATCGTCGCGGCCCGGCGCGACCACAGCATTGATCTGGTGGGACCGATGGTGCCCGGCCCAAGCTGGCAGGGTAGGACTGACGGCCGCTTCCCCGTCGGCGCGTTCACTATCGACTGGGACCACTGCAAGGTCACCTGTCCTGGCGGTAAGACCAGCACTCGCTGGGCGAGGGAACCCGCCGGGGACCGAGTCGACATCCGAGTCCAGTTCTCCATGGCCGACTGCCGACGTTGCCATGTCAAGGATTCCTGCACGCGCGGACCACGCCGCAAGCTGACTTTCCAGGACCTGGACATCCAGGAAGTTCTGCACCAGCGCCGGGCCGAGCAGGAAACCGACGAATGGAAGACGCGCTATCAACTCCGCGCCGGAGTGGAAGGCACCATTTCCCAAGGCGTAGGGCGCTGCGGCCTGCGCAGATCCCGCTACCGCGGGCTTGCTAAGACCAGCCTCCAGCACCAGCTCACCGGGGCGGCGATCAACCTCGCCCGCATCGACGCCTGGCTCTCCGGTACCTCCCATGCCCGCACGCGCGTCTCACACTCTGCGGCTCTTCAGCAGAGCGAGGGCTGAGCAGCGTCTACGGATTGATGGCCCCGGAACCTCTTAAAGCTTTGCCGATGTCGGATGGCCAATTGGGCCTGTATCGGGCGACGAAGTCGGCGAAGTCCTCGCACAGGTACCGCGGGTCAGAGGGCTTCAGCCGTATCTGGTGGTGATCGCTGTGAACCCACCAGACCTCGAAGTCGGTCACTGTTCCCTCGACAGGCCAGTCCTCGCTTCGCCGACGAGGCAGAAGCACGACGTCGACGAACCCTTCGACACTGAGGCCAATGTCCACGAAGATCCCGATCGCCCCGGGCCTGGGCACTCGGACGACAGTGCCCGTGAGGACCTGACCGAAGCGCAGCTCACCTTGAACTCGCTCCCACTCTGCTTCCGTCACCACTTACGCATCCTCGCACCTCAGCGCTGGCTTTTATAGGAGAGCCCGGTGCGAGCTGAAGCTCGCACCGGGCTCAATGTCTGAATTCGCCAACAGCGTCCCGATGGTGCCGGGGGCCTCCGCATGTCCGGCGCGGGGAAAGGCGGCCAAGTCGCTGTCGCCCGAGTGGGGTTCGCGCACCGTGGCGATCACGTCGCCGGCCGGTAACCACTGCGCATATAGTGGTTGGGTTGGAGTGGTTACGCGATGGGATGGAAGAGGCGGGTCCGCATGGGCAGGAATCCGGAGCGCAGGACGGCGCTCGTCGACGCCGCCATCGAGGTGCTGGCGCAGGAAGGGGCGCGCGGGCTCACGTTTCGGGCCGTCGACACCCAGGCCGCTGTCCCGGTCGGCACGGCGTCCAACTACTTCATCGGCCGCGACGATCTGTTCATGCAGGCGGGCGCCCGTATCCAGGTGCGCAACACCCCCGACCCGGGCGCGGTCGACGAGGCGGCGCGGCCGGCGGGGCCCACGCGCGCGATGCTCACCGGGCTGATGCGGTCGCTGGTGCGGCGCATGGCCGACGACCGCTCCGGCTACCTCGCCCTGCTGGAGCTGCGCCTGGAGGCGACCCGTCGGCCGGCGCTCCAGGAGCAGCTCAACCGGAATGTCCGCGCCGCCTTCGAGAAGAGCGCACGTTCCTACGTGGACGCTCGCCTGCCGGGTGACGCGGACACGTTCCTGGTGCTCTACCTCGCGATGACCGGGCTGATGCTGGAGCACTTCACGCTGCCCGGGATGCTCTCCGACGCAGGACTCGACCAGCTGGTGGAGACGGTGGTCGCCCGGATCGTGCCGGTGGAGTAGCGGGTGGAGTGCCCGGCCTACAGCTCCCTGTGCACCTTGGTGTTGGAGGCCTGGGCGCGGGGGCGGACCACCAGGAGGTCGATGTTGACGTGCGGCGGGCGGGTGACCGCCCAGGTGATCGTCTCCGCCACGTCGTCGGCGCTGAGGGGCTCGGCCACGCCCGCGTAGACCTTCGCGGCCTTGTCGGTGTCGCCGCGGAAGCGGGTCGTCGCGAACTCCTCCGTCTTGACCATGCCGGGGGCGATCTCGATCACCCGGACCGGGGTGCCGACGATCTCCAGGCGCAGGGTCTCGGCGAGGACATGGGCGCCGTGCTTGGCAGCCACGTAGCCGCCGCCGTTCTCGTACGTGCCGTGCCCCGCGGTGGAGGACAGCACGACCACCGTTCCGTCGCCGCTCGCGGTGAGGGCGGGGAGCAGCGCCTGGGTGAGGTTGAGGGTGCCGATGACGTTGGTCTCGTACATCTGGCGCCAGTCGTCGGGGTCGCTGGTGGCGACCGGGTCCGCGCCGAGCGCGCCGCCCGCGTTGTTGACGAGGACCGCGAGGCTGCGGAAGACGGTGGCGAACTGGTCGACGGCCGCGCGGTCGGTGACGTCCAGGGGGTACGCCGTCGCCTGGTGACCCGCGGCCGTGAGCTCCGCCTCCAGGGCCTCGATGCGGTCCTTGCGGCGGGCGGTGAGGACGACGCGGTAACCGGCTGCGGCCAGTTGGCGAGCGGTCGCGGCACCGATTCCGCTGCTCGCTCCGGTGATGATGGCGATGGGCGTAGGCATGGGGAACAGGTTAGCGAGCCCGTGGTGCGTACATGATGAGGGCCATTCCGGCGAGACAGACCAGGGCGCCGGTCACGTCCCAGCGGTCGGGGCGGTAGCCGTCGGCGACCATGCCCCAGGCGATGGAGCCCGCGACGAAAACACCGCCGTACGCGGCGAGGATGCGGCCGAATTCGCCGTCCGGCTGGAGCGTGGCGACGAAGCCGTACGCGCCGAGGGCGATGATCCCGGCGCCGATCCAGATCCAGCCCCGATGCTCGCGCACGCCCTGCCAGACGAGCCAGGCGCCGCCGATCTCGAAAAGCGCGGCGACGAGGAAGAGGGCGGCGGAGCGGGCGAAAAGCATGGGCTCAGCGTGTCATGGGGAGACGGGCGGGCCCGGCGGGATGAATCGGTATGTTCGGGACATGGTTGCGATGCGCAGGGCATGGGTGGCGGTGGCCGGGGCGGTTGTGGCCGTGGTGGGTGTGGCAGGTGTGAGTTCGGGTGCGGGGGCTCGCGCGGGGGTCGGGGGGATCGCCCCGGAGGCGGACGTGGCGTACCACGGGCATGTGACGGTGCGCGAAGGGCGGCTCGGCGTGCGGCTGGTGGTGGCGAACCACGGGCCCTCGGGGGTGCCGGGCGCGACCGTACGGCTGAGGTTCTCGGTGCCTCCGACCGGTGCGCAGGCGCTGCCCCCGGGCTGCCTGCGGGCCGGGGTGGACGAGGTGCTGTGCGGGGCGGGGGTGCTGCGGGTGGGTGCTGGGGCGGGGCGGGGGCTCGACCTCGCGCTCCGGGTGCCGGTGCACGCCGCCGAGGTGACTGTGCGGATCGACACGGCGTGGAACGGTGGTGCGTCCGACCGGAACCCGCAGAACAACGAGCACCGGGTGCTGGCCCCGGCCACGGGGGACCGCTACTTCTTCTGACCGGTTTCTTCTGACCGGATGCCGGTGCTCGCCGGGGGTGCGCGGCGCTGGGCGGCGCGCACTGGCGCTGGTATGTCAACGTCCGTTGGCCTACATTCCTGGGCATGACCGATGTGCCCAGGCCGCCGCGCCGCTCCGACATCACCAAGGCCGCGATTCTCGAAGCCGCCCGTGAGCGGTTCGCTGCCGACGGGTACGAGCGCGCCACCATCCGCGCCATCGCGCGCGACGCGGACATCGACCCGTCGATGGTGATGCGCTACTTCGGCAACAAGGAGGGGCTCTTCGCCGCCGCCTCCGAGTTCGACCTGCGGCTGCCCGACCCGGCCGAGCAGGGCGGCGAACACGTCGGTGTGCTCCTCGTCGGTCACTTCCTGGACCGCTGGGAGGCGAACGAGGTGCTGACCGCGCTGCTGCGCGTCGGGGTCACCAACGCCGCGGGCGCCGAGCGCATGCAGGCGATCTTCCAGGAGCAGCTCGTCCCCATGGCGGCCGCCCTGGGGCACGACCCCGCCGAGGCGAACCGGCGTGCCGCGCTGGTGTCCTCGCAGATCCTGGGCATGGCGATGACGCGGTACGTGCTGCGGCTGCCGGCCGCCGTCGAGATGGAGCGGGACGAGGTGGTCGGCTGGCTGGCGCCGACCGTGCAGCGCTATCTGACGGCGGAGCGCCCGTAGGCGCAGCGCGCCCGGCCCGTGGCGTCGTCGGCGAACCGGCCTGCCCGCCCCCGGCGACCTCTGCTCCGTACACTCTCTGCATGCCGCAGACAAGCAGGGCCCGGCGCCGCACCCTGGTGGCGGAGCTGACCGTCGCATCGCGCCGCTCCATGGCCTCGTACGCCCTGTTCAACCAGGCCGTCGCCGACCATGTGAGTCTGCACCCCACCGATCTCCAGTGCCTCAATCTGCTGGGCCTCGAACCCGGTCCGGTCACCACCGGCCGCGTCGCGGAGCTGACCGGGCTCACCACCGGGTCCGCGACCCGGCTCGTCGACCGGCTGGAGCGGTCCGGCTATGTCACCCGCCGCCGCGACACGGCGGACCGGCGGCGGGTGCTGGTCGAGACGGTGCCCGAACGGATGGCCGCCTTCGGGGCGGTGTGGGAGAAGCTGAGCGGACGCTGGGCGACGATCTTCGAAACGTACGACGACGATCAACTCGCCCTGATCATCGACCATATGTGGCGGACCGTGGAGGTCAGCGCCGCGCAGGTCGAGCTGTTGCGCAGTGGGGAGCTGGACGCTCCCTGAGGAGTGGGACGGCCCTCAGGTGGGCTGCGGGGTCTGCCGCGCGCCCGCTCCGCCGAATTCGGCCAGCGCGTCGTCGACGATCGTCTGCAGGCGCGTGTGGTGCGCGCCGCGCCAGTACACCCGCTCGCACGCCGTGCACTGCGCGAAGACGTCGTACGAACGCTCCGTGCCGCCCTCCAGGAGGTCGCGGACGGTTTCCTTGGTGACGGAAGTGAGGTCGCCGTTGCAGGCGGTGCAGCGCGTCCAGGGGGCGAGCGTGGGCCTGAACCGGCTGAGTACATCGCGGAGTTGGTCATCGGTGCGGTCGCTGTAGATGTACGCGCCGGCCCACAGCTCGCGGCGGCGCAGCAGCCCGCGGTCCCGCGACAGCAGGACGCGCCGGTCGCGCGCGGAGTACGTGGCCAGGGCGGGGTCGCCGATGTCCTCGCTGAAGTACGCCGCGTCGACGCCGAGCAGCCGCAACCGCCTTGCCAGCGTGCCGAGATGGACGTCCAGCAGGAACCGCGGCGGGCCGCCGGGCAGTCGCTGTGGCCGCTCCACCGCCCGCACCTCGACACTCTCGCCCGCCGCCGGGATGTGGGAGACGGCCACTTCGCGGCCGTCGACCAGCAGTTGGCCCGCCTCGGTGAGTGGGACCCCCAGCGACTCGACGACGTGGCCGAGCGTCGACGACCCGTCGGTCGCCAGCGCGGTGCGACCGCCGCGCCGCTCCACCGCGACGAAGAGGTGCAGCTCGGGGGCGAAGGCGAGGTGGATCTCCGGTCCGTTCACGCCGTCAGCATGCCACTGCCGCGTCGGCGGGGGCCACGGCTTTCCGCGGGGTGGGCGCGGACTGCCCGGATCACTGGCTGAAGGCTGCCGCGTTCTCCCGCGCCCACTGGGCGAAGGGGCGGCCCGGGTGGCCGGTCAGCTCCTCGACCGCACGGGTCAGGGGCACGGGTGAACCGTCGCTCTGCGCCCAGAAGCCGAGCAGCGCGTCCGCGACGAAGCCGGGGATATGACCGGCCACGGACTGCTTCCACGCGTCGCGGCCCACCACGTTCACGGCGATGTCCTGGCCCGTCGCGCGTCCCAGCAGCTCGATCTGCGTGGCCGCGCTGAGCGACTCGGGCCCGGTGAGCAGGTACGCCGCGCCCTGCAGCGCGGGTGTGGTGAGCACCGCCAGCGCGGAGTCGGCGATGTCCGCCTCATGGATGGGGTCGGCCTGGCTCAGCGGAAAGGGGTGGTCGATCGGGCCCCCGGCCTTCGCGGCGCGGGACCACTGGAAGGCGTTGGTGGCGAACGGGCCGGGCCGCAGGAAGGTCGCCGTGAGGCCGTCCGCCGCGGTCAGGGCCTGCTCGACCAGGAAGTGCGACCTGGCGATCGGGTCGTTGGTGGGATCGGGCGCGAGAACCGAGCTGGAGGAGAGCAGCACGACGTGCTCGACGCCCGCCGCGCGGGCCGCCGTGATGAAGGCGTCGATGTGGGAGCCGTTGGCGTAGAGGAAGACGGAGGTGACCGAGTCGAGGGCGGCGGCGAAGGTCGTGGGGTCGTTGAGGTCGCAGCGCACGGTGGCTACGCCTGCGGGCGGCACCAGCTTCTCGGGAGCGGCGGAGGCGGCCCGTACGCCGAGGCCCTTGCTGTGCAGCAGCTCGATGAGGGTGGAGCCGACGCGGCCGCGGCTGCCGGTGACGAGGGTGGTCATGAGGAGAGGTTCCCTTCGGGGTGCGCGCACTCTGCGGTGCGGCTGTTTCAGATGCCGGGTTCTCAGCCTTGCACAGAAACTGCGTGACGCAGGTAATATTTACGCGCCTGTGGGGAGGCCGGGGCCCACTGGTGTCCGGCCGGCCCTGGCCGCGCGGCGGTTGCGGCCTGCCGGCGCGTGGGAGCCGGAGCCCTGGCCCATGCGTGGGGGCGGGGTCCGTTCACGGGTGGTGGCCGGGTTCGTCTGCGCTCATGCGTGGGGGGCGAGGGTCGCTTACGGGCGGCGGTCGGGTTCGCTCACGGGTGGTGGTAAGGGTTTGCGCTCACGCGCGGAGATCGAGGTTCGCTCGCGGGCGCGTCGGGTTCGTTCACGGGTGGTGGCCCGGGTCTGCGCTCACGCGCGCGGGGCGAGGTTCGCTCGCGGGCGGCGGTCCGGTTCGTTCACGGGTGGTGGCCGGGGTCCGCGCTCAGGCGCGGAGGTCGAGGCGCCAGTCGTTGCACCGCATCTGGTTCCCCGGGGGGAACTCGAAGTCGCACGCGCCGACGAACTCGAAGCCCGCCTTCGCGCACAGCGCGTTCGACGCGGGATTGTCGACGGAAGGGAACGCGTGCAGATAGCGGTGGTGGCCCTCGGCCCTCGCGAGCGCCACCGTCGCCGCCGTCGCCGCCTTCGCGACGCCCCGCCCCTGGAACTCGGGCAGCACGCCCCAACCGGTCTCGTACACCGCCTCGCCCTGCCAGATCCGGTTCCAGAAGCCGATCGTGCCGGCCGACTCACCCTCGGGCAGCAGCACGATCCGGAACATCCGGCCGTTGTGCGAGCCGTCCTCGTTCACATACCTCTTGTGCCGCGCGAGCAACTGCTCCTCGGTCTCCGGGCCTCCGACATGCTTCATCATCTCCGGCACGTTCGCACGCCGGAGCAGCTCCAACTCGTCCTCGGACCAGGGCTCGATACGTACGGTCGGTTCCATGAACGCAAATGTAGATCCCGGGTCGGACAGTGCTGCCCCGAGCTCTTGGGACAGCCCTTAGCCTTTCGTCATGAGCACCACAGGTCTGTGGGTCATTGGCGCCGTACCCGATGCCGAAGTGGCAGCGCTGCCGGGGCGGTTCGCACATCTCCCCGGCGAATGGCACACGCCGCCCGGCTACGCCGAGACCCTGCGCTGGTGGCTCTCCGGCGGCGACCGCGAACCCTTCTTCACGCTCGACCCCGACGATCCGCAGACGCTGCTGGCGACCCCCGCCGCGCGTCGCTTCGCGGAGTTCACCGACAGCGGCGGGCCGTCGGCGCCGGCGGTGGACGCGATGCGGGAGGCAAGCCTCGACCTGGTGCGCGGGGCGGTGGAGGGGAGCCGGCCCTTCACGGCGGCGGCGCGTGGGGCGGGGCCGGCCGCGGCGCTCTGTTACGGGCTGGGGGCGGAGGCGGCGGCGGCGCTGCCGGGCTGGTTCGGGGACTTCCTGCTCACCGCGGACGCGGTGCGGGGGGTGCTTCCACAGGTGGAGGCGGTGCTGGGGGTGAGCGGGCACCGGCGTACGGAGGTGCTGGCGCGGATCGAGGCGTGGCTGCGGGGGATCGGGGGCGGGGACGGCGGGGATGCGGCGGAGTTGCTTGACGGGCCGGTGCGGGTGCTTCGGGAGGCGGCGGCCGTGGGGGCGGGGGCGGTCGGGGTGACCCGGCGGTACTAGTGCTGCTCCGCGCAAGTTCGTGGAGGGGTGTTGATCAGGAGGTCTTGAGCGGGGTGCCGTCGTAGGTCCAGCGGTAGGGCTTGGCCTTCTCGTTGTGCGCGATGACGTAGTGGTCCATCTTGTCGATCAGGTCGTCGCGGCTGGAGAAGTCGCCGTGCCGCAGGACCCGGCGGGTCAGGGCGGAGAAGAACAGTTCCACCTGGTTGAGCCAGGATGCGTGCGGCGGGGTGAAGTGCACGCGCCAGCGCGGATGAGCTTGGAACCACTTCCGGGTGTGTTTGGCGGTGTGGGAGGAGCCGTTGTCCAGCACCACGTGGATCTCCTTTCCGGGCTCGATGACCGCATCGAGCCGGGCAAGGAAGGCGGTGAAGGTGACCGCGTTGTTCCGGACGATCGGCTCGCTCAGCACCTCGCCGGTGCGTATGTCCATGGCCGCCACTATGGAGGCGGTGCCGTGCCGGCGGTATTCGAACTCCTCGCGGACATCCCGGCCCGGTGCGGCCGGGACGCCGGGGTGCCTGCGGGAGCGGGCGGCGATCGCGGTCTTCTCGTCGATGGACAGCACCACCGCTCCCTCGGGCGGATTGCGGTAGAGGCTGCACACATCGGCGACCCGCTCCCAGAAGTCGGGGCTGTCACGGCGGGTGAGCCAGCCACGCACCCGGTGCGGCTTGAGGTCCAGGTCAGCCAGAATCCGGCCGGTTTGAGAGGCGGATATCTTCGCGAACACGGTGCCCGCCACCTGGGCGGCGATCGTGCGGTGTGATCAGGTCGACTCCGGATGAGGCGGGGCACTGGTGGCCGCTGCCACGATCGCGACCCGCACCTCGCTCCCGTAGGTACGAGGGCGCCCCGAACGTTGCGCGTCCAGCAGGCCCTGAAGTCCGCCCGCCGCGAACCGGCCCCGCCATTTACGGACCGTGTTCACCGAAATCCCCAGCTCACGGGCGATGCTCCCGTTGGTCAGCCCGTCCGCCGCGGCGAGCACGATCCGCGCCCGCAGGGCCTGACGCACCTGTGCTGTCACCGACGACGCCGCCCGCACCAGCCGATCCCGTACCCCTTCGTCGTCGTCCAGCACGATTGCGACTGCCTCCGCTACCAGCACCGATCCCCTCGCCTCCCCTGCGATCTGCCGGTGATCATGGCGCATCGCGGGGAAGGGCGTGCAGGATGGGTCCCGTGCCGAAGAACCCGCCGGAATCGATGCAGCACTCCCTGCGTCAGCGCCTGAACGACCACGCCCGCAACCGCTGGCCCCAGCTCGCCGGAGTGAAGGTCCGTTACCGGGCCGGATTCGCCTACGTGGAGGGTGAGTTGACGGACGGCGAGTGCCTGCCACTGTGCCGCCTGCGCTTCACCGGCGTCCTGCACACGTGGGGCTTCGCCCTCTACCTCGCCAGCCGAGACGGCTACGAAGACAACATCCTGCCCAGCGGCCTCCCCGCAGGCTCACCCGAAGAAGCCCTCGACTGCGCCTGCCACCTCTACCTCGACACCTGAACACCCCTCCACGAACTTGCGCGGAGCAGCACTAGCGGTGCGTGGCGTGTCCGGCGGTGCGGTGCGTGTCCGGCGGTCGTGTTCGGCGGTCGTGTCCGGCGGTGCGTGGCGTGTCCGGCCGCTGCGCGGGGCTCTCCCCTACCCGCCCCTTCCCGAACCGGGGCTCCGCCCCGGACCCCGGTCCTCAAGCGCCGGACGGGCTGGAGGGTGGCGCTTGGGCTCCGCCCCGGACCCCGGTCGTGCCTCGGGCTTGTCCTCAAACGCCGGACGGGCTGGAGGGTGGCTTCGTCGCAGCCCCAACGGGCCGGAAGTGGCGGGGGGCCATTGCCCGTGGTCGACTGGCGGGCGAGGAGGTTCGGGCATGGGGCATGATCATGGCGCGCCGTCCGCCGCCGGCACCCTCAGCGGTGGCTTTCGCGGGCGGTTGCTGTGGACCATCGGGATCAGCGCCACCATCACCCTCGTCCAAGTCGTCGGCTCGCTCCTGTCGGGCAGTCTCGCGCTCCTCGCCGACGCCGCGCACAGCCTCACCGACGCTGTTGGCGTATCCCTCGCGCTCGGCGCCATCACCCTCGCGCAGCGCGCACCGACCCCACGCCGCACCTTCGGCTTCTTCCGGGTGGAGATCTTCTCCGCCGTCCTGAACGCCCTGCTCCTGGCCGGCATCTTCGTCTGGGTGCTCTACTCGGCGATCCGGCGCTTCAGCGAGCCGGTCGAGGTCAAGGGCGGGCTGATGTTCGGCGTGGCCCTGCTCGGCCTCGCCGCCAACATCGTCGGTCTCTACCTGCTGCGCGACGCCAAGGACCGCAGCCTCAACCTGCGCGGCGCCTACCTCGAAGTGCTCGGCGACGCGCTCGGCTCCGTCGCGGTCATCGTCGGCGGCCTGGTCATCCTGCTCACCGGCTGGCAAGCGGCCGACCCCATCGCCTCGATCGTCATCGGCGTCCTCATCGTGCCGCGCACGTACTCGCTGCTGCGCGACTCCCTGCACGTACTCCTGGAGGCCACCCCGCAGGACATGGACCTGAGCGAGGTGCGGCGGCATCTGCTGGCGGAGCCCGGGGTGCTCGCCGTGCACGACCTGCACGCGTGGACCGTCACCTCGGGGATGCCCGTCCTGACAGCGCACATCGTGGTCTCGGACGCGACGCTGCGCGAGGAGGAGACCGGCCGGCTGCTCGGTCGCCTGCAGGCGTGCGTCGGTGACCACTTCGACGTACCGCATTCGACGATCCAGCTGGAGCCCGAGGGGTACGCGGAGGACGCACGGTCGCTCCATAAATGAGCGCACCGGTGGGCGATGGGCGATGGCAGGTGGGCGGTGGCCAGTGGTCGGGCCCTCGGTCAGAGCCAGCCGTTGCGGCGGAAGCTCCGGTGCAGGGTGAAGCACGCTGCGGCCATGACCGCCACGGCCAGGTGATAGCCGTAGCTCCACCCCAGGCCCGGCATGTGCTCGAAGTTCATGCCGTAGACGCCGCAGATCATCGTCGGGACGGCGACGATCGCGGCCCATGCCGTGATCTTGCGCATGTCCTCGTTCTGCGCGACGGTCACCTGCGCGAGATGGGCCTGGAGGATCGAGTCGAGCAGTCCGTCGAACGACGTGATCTGCTCTATGGTCCGGTCCAGGTGGTCCGCGACGTCGCGGAAATACGGCTGGAGGTCCGGGCCGACCGGCGGGACGGGCCGGGTGGCCAGGGCGTGCAGGGGGCGGGCGAGCGGGGTCACGGCGCGCCTGAGCTCCAGTAGCTCCCGCTTGAACTGGTAGACCCGCCCGACGTCCCCGCGGCCCGCGTCCACGCTGAAGACGGCGTTCTCGACGGTGTCGATGTCGTGCTGTACGGCGTCGGTCACCAGGGCGTACTCGTCGACGACATGGTCGGCCACGGCGTGCAGCACCGCCGCGGGGCCCTGCGCCAGCAGGTCGGGCGCGGCCTCCAGGGCTTCCCGGAGCGGGCCGAGCGAGCCGCCCCTGCCGTGCCGGACGGTGATGACGAAGTCGGGGCCGGTGAAGACCATGAGTTCGCCGGTGTCCACCACCTCGCTGGTGGCGGTGAGCTCCTCGTGATCGACGTAGCGGACGGTCTTGAAGACGGCGAAGAGTGTGTCGTCGTACCGCTCCAGTTTGGGGCGGGGGTGGGTGCTCAGCGCGTCCTTGACGGCCAGCGGGTGGAGGCCGAACAGGTCGGCGAGCCCGGCGAGTTCCTCGGCGTCGGGCTCGTGCAGTCCGATCCAGACGAAGCCCTTGCCGCCGTATTCGCGGACCTGGCGCACGGCCTCCGGCGCGGGGCAGTCCCTGGCGCGGCGCACGCCCTGCTCGAAGACCACGCAGTTCTCCACGGCGCTGCCCAGCGGCGAGCGGGCCGGGTGACTGAGGTCCACGGTCCTGCGGTGGGTCAGGCGGACTACGCGGCGCAGGTGACGCAACATCGGCACGGAGGGCTCCTCGGATATCGGCGGCCAGTGTGCCACCGGTTCCATGAACCCCGTGACCCGTGCCCCGGGCCTGTGCCTCACCCGTGCCCGCCCCGGCCGTGTCGGGCCCGTCGGGCCCGTCGGGCCCGACGGGGGAATCTCGCGGTCGCCTCGGGGTACTCAGGGGGCTGGGCGGTTAACCGGGCGTACGGGTTTCCATCGTTTTAGGATGGAAATCCGGCCGCGATCCGTGTCCTGTCCCCTGCGTCGTCCCGTGCGTCGTGGCCCCGAACCGAGCGAGCAGAGAAGGAGCAGCGGTCCCGCAATGGGTGAACCTCCGAGTACGAGCCCTGCCACACCCCGTCCGCAGCGCGTCGGCCCGCGAGCGGCGGTGGCACGGTGACCGAAGTGCTGCTGCTGCTTCTCGCACTGGCCCTCACCTTCGCCTGCGCGCTTTTCGTCGCCGCCGAGTTCTCCCTGACCACGGTCAAGAGAGGCGAGCTGGAGCGTGCCGCCGAGGCGGGCGAGCGGGGCGCCGATGGCGCGCTGAAGGCGGTGCGGCGGCTGACCCTCCAGCTGTCCGGCGCCCAGCTGGGCATCACCGTCACCTCGCTGGTGATCGGCATGCTGGCCGAGCCCTCGCTCGCGGTGCTGCTCCGCGGGCCGCTGGAGGCGATGGGCCTGGGGGGCGCCGCCTCCACGGTCGCCACCGTGCTCGGCGTGGTCGTGTCCACGGTCGTCCTGATGGTCATCGGTGAGCTGGTCCCCAAGAACTGGGCGATCTCCCGCCCGCTGGCCGTCGCCAAGGTGGTGGCCGGTCCGCAGCGCGGCTTCACGGCCGCTTTCGGGCCGTTCATCCGGCACCTCAACAACACCGCGAACCGGTTCGTGCGCCGCTTCGGCCTGGAGCCCGCCGAGGAGCTGGCCTCCATCCGCACCCCGGACGAGCTGGTCTCCCTGGCTCGGCACTCGGCCGCCGAGGGCGCCATCGAACCGGACTCCGCGGAGCTGTTCGTACGGACCCTGCACCTGAGCGATCTGACCGCCGAGAACGTGATGACGCCGAGGGTCGACGTGCGCGCGCTGGACGCGCAGGCGACCGCGGCCGACGCGGCGAATCTGACGTACGCGACCGGGCTCTCCCGCTTCCCGGTCTACCAGGACACCCTGGACGAGGTCGTCGGCACCGTCCACATCCGCGATGTCCTGGCCCTGGAGCCCGACAAGCGGGCCGCGACCCCGGTCACGGACCTGGCGACCGCGCCGCTGCTGGTCCCCGACTCGCTCCCCGCGGACCGGCTCCTGGAGCGCATGCGCGCGCACCACACCATGGCCGTGGTGATCGACGAGTACGGCGGTACGGCGGGGGTCGCCACGGTCGAGGACATCGTGGAGGAGGTCGTCGGCGAGGTCCGCGACGAGCACGACCCGGCCGAGACCCCGGACCTGCTGCCCGCTCCGCCCACCGACGACGGCCGGGCGACCTGGGAGGCGGACGGCAGCGTACGCATCGACGAGCTCGCCCGGATCGGGCTGATCGCCCCCGACGGCCCCTACGAGACGGTGGCGGGGCTCGTCGCCACCGAGCTGGCGCGCATCCCGGCCGAGGGCGACTCGGTGGTGCTCGGCGGTGGCTGGACGCTGGTGGTGCTCGACGTGGAGCACCACCGGGCGGGCCGGGTCCACATCACCGAACCGGATCCCGACACCACGGGGCCCGCCGAGTCGGATCCCGCGCAGCTGCCGCGCCAGCACCCGCAAGGGGTGACCCGATGACCGCCCTCCAGCTCGCCCTCGGATTCCTGACGCTGCTCAGCAACGCCTTCTTCGTCGGCGCCGAGTTCGCCCTGGTCTCCGTACGCCGCAGCCAGATCGAGCCGCACGCCCGGGCCGGCGGGAACCGGGCGCGGACCACCCTGTGGGGTCTGGAACACATCTCCCAGATGATGGCCACCGCCCAACTCGGCATCACCGCCTCCTCGTTGGTGCTCGGCGCGGTCGCCGAACCGGCCATCGCGCATCTCTTGGAGCCGGCCTTCGAGGCGGTGCACGTGCCGCCCGGTCTGGCGCACCCGATCGCGTTCGCGATCGCGCTGACCGTCGCGACGTATCTGCACATGCTGATCGGTGAGATGGTGCCGAAGAACATCGCGCTCGCCGAGCCCGCGAGGACCGCGCTGCTGCTCGGCCCGCCGCTGGTCGCGCTCACCCGGGCGCTGCGCCCGCTGGTCTTCACCATCAACGCCTTCGCCAACAGCCTGCTGCGACTGCTGAAGGTCGAGACCAAGGACGAGATCGAGTCCGTCTACACGGACGACGAACTGGCCCGTATGGTGCGCGACTCCAGTGACGCGGGTCTGCTGTCACCGGCCGACAGCGAGCGGCTGCGCGACGCACTGGAGCTCGGGAACAGGCCGGTCGGCGAGATTCTCGTACCCGCGCGGCGGATGACGACGGTCGATCACGGGATCACTCCGGCGCAGCTGGAACGGACCGCGGCGGGCGCCGGTTTCTCGCGCTTCCCGGTGACCGGGCCCACCGGCGCGGTGCTCGGGTACCTGCACATCAAGGACACGTTGGGGGCGCCGGACCGGGACAAGCCGTTCCCGCGCTCGGCGTTGCACGCGGTGACGCGGGTGCGGATCGACAGCTCGCTCGACGACACGCTCACGGCGCTGCGCGCGGCCGACAGTCATCTGGCGGCGGTCGTCGGTGACAAGGAGGCGGTGCTCGGCTTCGTCACGATGGAGGACGTCCTGGAGGAGCTGGTGGGACCGGCTGCCTGATCCGGCGGAATCCGGCTGGATCCGCTGGGCCGGGCAACCGGCTGCCGGAGCTGTTTACAGGTGGGACGCGATGGAGGGCATCAGGTCCTGGAAGGTGCGTCCCTGGGCGGGCTCACCGATGGCGGCCATCTGCCAACCGGAGCCCGCGCGCACCACCTTGGCCATGATCTGCGCGGTGTGGCGACCGCCGCCGGTCAGCGTGTAGCGCGCCAGCTCCTGCCCGTTCGTCTCGTCGACGAGACGGCAGAAGGCGTTCTCGACCTCTTCGAAGGTCTGGCCGGTGAAGGAGTTCACCGTGAAGACGATCTGGTCGACGTGCACGGGCACCCGCTGGAGGTCCACGACGATCGACTCGTCGTCGCCGCCCGCGCCGCCGACCCGGTTGTCACCGGTGTGCCGGACGGAACCGTCGTCGCTCGTCAGGTGCTGGAAGAAGACGACGTCGGCGGGCTGCTTGTCGGCGAACAGCACGGCCGAGGCGTCGAGGTCGATCTCCTTGGCGGTCATCCGGGCGAGGAACCCCTTGCGGGGCACGGACTTCCAGCCCAGACCCATGCGTACGACGGTGAGTTCGCCGCCGCCGGACTTGGTGAGGCTGATCTGCTGGCCCTTGGACATATTGACAGTCATGGCTCGGCTCTCATGAGAGGGGCGGGGCAGTGTGCTGTGCGTGCGGCTGTGCTGTTGTGCGTTCGCGCCGGTGCGCTCGGACCGCTCAGACGTCGACGCCGAAGTCGGTGGCGATCCCGGCGAGCCCGGAAGCGTAACCCTGCCCGACGGCCCGGAACTTCCACTCCGCTCCGTGCCGGTAGAGCTCACCGAAGACCATGGCGGTCTCGCTGGAGGCATCCTCGCTCAGGTCGTAGCGGGCGATCTCCGCGCCACCGGCCTGGTTGACCACGCGGATGAAGGCGTTGCGGACCTGGCCGAAGCTCTGTCCGCGGCCCTCCGCGTCATGGATGGACACCGGGAAGACGATTTTGGTGATCTCGGCGGGCACGGCGGCGAGATTGACCTTGATGCTCTCGTCGTCGCCCTCACCCTCGCCGGTGAGGTTGTCACCGGTGTGCTCGACGGAACCGTCGGGGCTGGTGAGGTTGTTGTAGAAGATGAAGTGCTGGTCGGAGACGACCTTGCCGGTCTCGTTGCACAGCAGCGCGCTGGCGTCCAGGTCGTAGTCCGTGCCGGTCGTCGTACGGACGTCCCAGCCGAGGCCGACCAGGACCGCGGTCAGGCCGGGAGCTTCCTTGGTCAGCGAGACGTTGCCGCCCTTGGCGAGGGTCACACCCATGTTGTTTCCTCCCTGGAATCCGTACTCTGAAAACTACAGCAGTGTAGAGGTCAAGTAGAGAGCGCGGGGGGCACGGCCGCAGGACGGATACGATGCCCCGTTGTTTGAGTCGTGTAGGAGTCGCATACGGATTCGGGAAGGAGGCCGCGCCATGAGCGGAGACGGAAGCAGGGCCGACCGGGGGCGGGAGCCCCGCGGGCGCCGGCGCGGCCAGGGTGAGCTCGAAGCCCAGGTGCTCTCGGTGCTGGGCACGGCCCAGGAGCCGGTCACCGCGGCCTGGGTGCAGGGCCGACTGGACGGCGACCTGGCCTACACCACGGTCATCACGATCCTGACCAGGCTGTACGAGAAGAAGGCCGTGACCCGCAGCAGCGAGGGCCGCCCCATCCGGTGGGAGCCGGTGGCGGACGGGGCGGGGCTGACGGCGCTGCGGATGCGCAGCCTGCTGGACAAGCGGGACGACCGCGACGCGGTCCTGTCGAGTTTCGTGTCGGCGCTCTCGCCGGACGACGAACACCTGCTGCGGTCGCTGCTGGGCGAGGTGGGCGGGCAGGCCGGGCCGGGCGGCCGGGCCCGGCGGGCCGGGCCGGGCGATCCGGACGAGAGCTGACAGGTGGGCGTCTTCGTCCTGCTGCCGCTGGTCCTGCCCCTGACGGCGCTGCCGCTCGCGCGCCTGGCCGAGCAGCACCTGCACCCGAGGAGCGCGGCTCGCCTGCTGACGGCCGCCGCGGCCATCCTCGCGTCGTGCAGCACGCTGTGCCTGTGCCTGCTGGTGATCGTCGGCACGGCCCAACTGCCCGGCAATCCACTGCCCGACGCGTGGTCCGACCCCGAGGTGCGGGCGGCGGTCCCGTACAACGAGGTGGCGGGGGAGCTGGCCATCGTCGCGCTCGCCGTGGTGGCGACCGCGTGCGGGCTCACGATCCGCCGCCACTACCGGTTCCGGGCACGGGCCCACCGCGCCCTGGCGGGACTCCCCTCCACCGCCGAGGTCGCGATCCTGCCGGACGAGGCGCCGTACGCGTACGCGTTGCCGGCCCCGCGGGGTACCGAGGCCGCGCGGGGCGGCCGGATCATGGTCTCCACGGGCATGCTCGCATCCCTGGACGAGGACGAGCGGGACGCTCTACTGGCCCACGAATACGCCCACTTGACCGGCCGCCACCACCGACTGCTGCTGGCCACCCGACTGGCCGGCTGCGCGAACCCCCTGCTGCGCCCGCTGCGGGCGGCGGTCGGGTACAGCACGGAGCGGTGGGCGGACGAGGAGGCGGCGCAGGCGACGGGGGACAGGCGCCTGACGGCCCGGACGGTGGGCAAGGCGGCCCTGATCTCCCACGACGCCCTCCCGCTCCCGGCCTTCGCGGCGCCTGGCGGCCCGGTGCCGCGCAGAGTGGCGGCCCTGCTCGGCCCGGTCCCCCCGGCGCGAGGCTGGCCCCCGGCGCTGACCCCGACGGGGATCGCGGCGCTGATCGCGGCGGCGGGGACGGCGGTCTCGACGCTCTCGGCGCTGAACGCGGCGTTCGCGCTGTTCCTGGTGCTCCAGGCGGCCACGCCGCTGTAGCCGTAGCCGGACGTGCGGCGGGCAGTCGTGCCGGTGGCCGGTGGGCCCTTCAGGACGGCCCGGTGCCTTCCGTGTCCTTCGTGCTGCCCATGCTGTCCGTGTCCTTGGGGTCCTTGGGGTCCCTGGGGTCCCTGGTGTCCTTGGCGTCTTCGGTGTCCGCCCGCTCCGACCAGGTGAGCTCCGCGACGAGCGAGCGGAAGGCTGTGCGGTACGTGCTGGGGCTGGTCCCCGTCAGGCGCTGGAAGTGGCGGCGCAGGTTGGCGGGAGTGCCGAGGCCGCTCCAGTACCTGCTCCGCGCACGCCTCCAGGAGTCCCGGCGTCTACTGCGGGAGACGGACACCCCCGTGGAGCACATCGCGGACCGGGTGGGATTCACCTCACCGGCCGCGCTGCGCCACCACTTCCGCACCCTCACCGACACCACCCCGAGCGCCTACCGCCGGGCCCAGCGTGCGGCGGGCGGGGATCGGTGTGCTCAGGGAGACGGCGGGGGAGCCGGGCCGGGCCGGGGCGGCCGTACGAAGTGACAGGAGTCGAACAACAGCTGTCCGAAGATGAGTTGTTGCTCGTAGGATCTGCGTACTCCTGATCCACAAGGAAGTTCGGCGTGTCCTGGAAGGGGCCCTGTCTTCGTGGTCGTAGTCGTGATCCTGGCCCACAGGCCTGTTGAGGTGTACGGGCCCGACTCCCCGCCCTTCCTGCGCTCCCCCCGCTCTCCCCGTTCCCCCCTCGCCTCGTGCTGAGCCGACCGAAAAGCGGTGCAGGACGGGCCTGGTGGCTCCTCGCGGTGGCGCTCGCGGCCGTCGGAGCCGCGCTCGCCGGTTGGGCCGGGGCCGCCGGGCTGCGCCAGATCCTGGCCGTGGGCTGCGCCGCCAGCTGACCGCCGAGCGCGCCGGGCGGGCCGGGGATCAGCGAGTGGCCGCCGCCCGGGCGGCGGCCGTGACCCACCTGGCCGAGGTACGGGTGCCCGCCATCGCCGAACGCGTGCGTGCGGGACAGCGGTTGGACGGAGTTCCCGGCCCGGTCGCCCCGGCGGCCGAGACCGGCGAGGAGTTCGCCCGCGCGCTGGCCGACGTGGTGGTGGCGCTCGGTTCGGACGAGGCGGTGCGCCGGGAGCGGGCCCTGCGGGACTCCGTACAGGCCGCCTTCGAATCCGTCGCCCGGAACATGCACGCCGTGGCCTTCGTACCGCACCGGCTGCTGACCGAGCCGCTGTCCCACTTCGACGCGTCGCCCCAGGCCGCCGCCGACCCCCGGCCGCCGTCCGTCGCGCCGGTGCCACCGCGGCGGACCGTCGAACCCGTGCCGCTGCACCAGACCGTCGCGCCGGTCGTGGCCACGCCGCCACGGAGCCGGGGCGACGGCGAGCCCGGCGGCGTACGGCAGCCCGCGGAGGCCCGGCCCGACGACGTACGGCAGCCGCCGGTGACCGAGCCTGGAACTGGCCGTCCCCGAGGCCGACCTGGCCTGGATCAAGTCGCCGTGGAGCAAGGGGCTCGCCGCGCTCCCGGTGCGCTTCACCAAACCGCATCTGCCGTCCGTACCACCGTCAGGAGAGCCCAGTTGAGCACCTCACACGGCACACCCCACCGCATGGACCCGGCCGGTGGCTGCCCGCACGCGGACAACGCGCGGCTGCTCGCCCGCGGCTCCGTGGCGACGGTCGTACTCCCCGGTGACGTCGAGGGCATGGTGGTCCTCGGGCACGACGCGCTCAAGGAGTTCCTCGCCCACCCCGACGTCGCCAAGGGCGCGGCGCACTTCACCGCGCTCCAGGAGGGGCGGATCCCCGACGGCTGGCCGCTGAAGACCTTCGCCACCGTGCAGGGCATGACCACCGCCGACGACACGGACCACCGGCGGCTACGGGCGCTGGTGAGCAGGGCGTTCACCGCCCGCCGGGTGGAGGAGCTGCGCCCGCGGATCGAGAAGGTGACCGCCGAGCTGCTGGACGGCCTGGAGCGCGCGGCCACGGCGGGCCGTGCGGCCGTCGACCTGCGGGAGCACTTCGCGCTGCCGCTGCCCATGGGCGTCATCTGCGAGCTGCTCGGTGTGGACGCCGCGCACCAAGGCCGGCTGCACCACCTGTCGAACCAGGTGGTCGCCACCGACATAGGCCCCAAGGAGGCGATGGCCGCCAACCGGGAGCTCGTCGAGGTGCTGGGCGCGATCGTCGCCGACCGCACCGGCAAGCCGGGCGAGGACCTCACCAGCGCGCTGATCGCGGCCCGCGAGGCGGACGGGGACCGGCTCAGCCCGCACGAGCTGATCGGCACCCTGCTGCTGATGATCATCGCCGGTCACGAGACCACGCTGAACCTCATCACCAACGCGGTACGGGCGCTGTGCGCCCACCGGGACCAGCTCGAACTGGCCCTGAGCGGCGCGGTCTCCTGGACGGACGTGGTCGAGGAGACGCTGCGCTGGGACGCCCCGGTGAGCTACTTCCCGTTCCGCTACCCCACCCGCGACCTGTCCCTGGCCGGCACGGTGATCCCCAAGGGCACGCCGGTGCTGGCCGGTTACTCGGCGGCGGGCCGCGACCAGGCGGCGTACGGCCCCGACGCGGACCGCTTCGACGTCACCAGGGCCGCTCGCAACCTCTCCCTGGGCCACGGCCCGCACTACTGCCTGGGCGCACCGCTGGCCCGGATGGAGGCCACCATCGCGCTGGAGCGGCTGTTCACCCGCTTCCCGGACCTGGACCTCGCCGTCCCGGAGGCGGAGGCGGCCCTGCCCCGACACGCGAGCTCCGTCGGCAACAGTGTGCGAAACCTGCCGGTGCGGTTGCGGGGGGAGACGGGGGCCGGGGGCCGCTGATCCGGTGATCCGCGCGCGGCGTGGCCGGTCCGAGAGGTCGTACGCAACGATCTCGCGGTCGCGGCCCAGCCTCGGATCAGCGGTCGCGGCCCCGCCTTGGATCAGGAGGGGGACGGCAGGGTGCCCGTACGAGCCGAAGTCGGCACGACCGTCATGGACAACCCGGCCATCAGGGCCATACCAGGCAATAGGGCTGATGTCCGGCCTCATGGAGCCGATGGCTGAAGTCCTGCCATTCGTGCAGCAATTGGTAGACGTAGTACGCGTCCCGCGGCCCTCCGCGATCCGGCACCGTCGACCAGATGAAGGCCGCCGCGCCCACCGACTCCTCGCCGATGCCGCGCAGCGGGTCGACGACCGTCATGGGGAGCTTGACCACCGCGTAGTCGGGGTGCAGCACGACCAGCTCCAGCGGGGGGACCTTGTGCAGCGGTATCCCCTCGATGCCGGTCAGGACCATCGCAGCGACCGTCTCCGGCTTGATCTTCGTGAACATGCCGCCCATGCCCAGCTCGTCGCCGCCCAGCTCCTCCGGGCGCATCGAAATGGGCACGCGGGCCGCCGTGGCGCCGTCAGGAGCGCCGAAATACTTGTAGGTCACCCCCACCCGGCCACTCCTGCTTCCCGTGTGCGCGTCGGTCATTTTCTCGTGCTCCCGACGGTGTCGGCCGCGCCGGGTCCGCTCGGGACCCAGGTCATCGGTCCCCTCGCCCACTTCGCCACCGCGATGCATATCTCCACCCGACCACTCGCGGCCGTGGCCGCGCAACCCGATCATCGTGACAGTGACCTCCCCCACGGATGTGCGGTGAAACACCTGTCCGCAAGTCCGTCCGAGCCTCTGACACCATGGCTTGTGTGAGCTTCCCCTATGACGCCCCAGTTTCGCAGACGCTTTTCGACCGCGCGTCCCTCGTGACGCCCGGCGGCGTGAACTCTCCGGTCCGTGCATTCAGGGCCGTGGGCGGTACGCCCCGGTTCATGGTGTCCGGTGCCGGTCCGTACCTCACCGATGCTGACGGCCGTGAGTACGTCGACCTCGTGTGTTCGTGGGGGCCGATGATTCTCGGCCACGCCCACCCCGAGGTCGTCGCGGCCGTGCAGGAGGCTGTCGCGCGCGGCACTTCCTTCGGTACGCCCGGTGAGGGCGAGGTCGCGCTCGCCGAGGAGATCGTCGACCGGATCGCGCCCGTCGAGCAGGTACGGCTCGTGTCGAGCGGTACCGAAGCGACCATGTCGGCCATCCGTCTCGCCCGTGGTTTCACCGGCCGCGCCAAGGTGGTGAAGTTCGCGGGCTGCTACCACGGCCACGTGGACGCGCTGCTCGCCGCCGCCGGATCCGGCCTCGCGACCTTCGCGCTGCCCGACACGCCGGGGGTCACGGGCGCCCAGACCGGCGACACGGTTGTCCTCCCGTACAACGATCTCGCCGCCGTACGAGCGGCCTTCGCCGCGCACCCCGGCGAGATCGCGTGCGTCATCACGGAGGCCTCGCCCGGCAACATGGGCGTTGTCCCGCCGGGAGAGGGCTTCAACCAGGGGCTCAAGGACCTGTGTGCCGAAAATGGCGCGTTGTACATCTCCGACGAGGTCATGACGGGCTTCCGTACGAGCAGGGCCGGCTGGTACGGCGTCGACGGTGTCGCACCCGACCTGATGACCTTCGGCAAGGTCATGGGTGGCGGATTCCCCGCCGCCGCGTTCGGCGGTCGGCGGGACATCATGGCGCACCTCGCGCCCGAGGGCCCCGTCTACCAGGCGGGCACCCTCTCCGGTAACCCGGTCGCCACCGCCGCCGGGCTCGCCCAGCTGCGGCTGCTCGACGACGCGGCGTACACGAAGGTCGACGCGGTGTCCGCGGAGATCCGGGCGCTCGTCACCGGGGCCCTCACCAAGGAGGGTGTCGCCCACCGCCTCCAGGCGGCGAGCAACATGTTCTCCGTCTTCTTCACGGCCGACGAGGTCCGCGACTACGAAGACGCGAAGAAGCAGGAAGCCTTCCGCTTCACCGCCTTCTTCCACTCGATGCTCGCCGACGGCGTCTATCTGCCGCCCTCGGCATTCGAATCGTGGTTCGTCTCGACGGCGCACGACGAGCGCGCCGTCGAGCGCATCGCCGCCGCGCTGCCGGCCGCCGCCCGCGCCGCCGCCGAGGTGACCGCGTGAGCGAGCTCACAAGAGGCGCGGCGGACGAGCTGACCGTCGTCCACCTGATGCGCCATGGCGAAGTGCACAACCCCGACGGGGTCCTGTACGGCCGCCGCTCCGGCTATCACCTCTCCGAGCTGGGCCGGCAGATGGCCGACCGGGTCGCCGAGCACCTGGAGGGGCGCGACATCACGCATGTCGTCGCCTCCCCGCTGGAGCGCGCCCAGGAGACCGCGACGCCGGTCGCCAAGTCACACAGCCTGGAGCTGGTCACCGACGACCGGCTGCTGGAGGCGGGCAACGTCTTCGAGGGCAAGACCTTCGGTGTCGGCGACGGCGCGCTGCGCAGGCCCGCGAACTGGAAGCACCTGACGAACCCGTTCCGCCCGTCCTGGGGTGAGGCGTACGTCGACCAGGCCGCCCGGATGATGGCCGCCCTGAGCGCCGCGCGCGACGCGGCCCGCGGTCACGAGGCGGTGTGCGTGAGCCATCAGCTGCCGATCTGGACCGTGCGCAGCTTCGTCGAGCGCCGGCGGCTGTGGCACGATCCGCGCAGACGGCAGTGCACGCTGGCCTCGCTCACCACCTTCACCTTCCGCGGCGACAAAATCGTCTCGGTGGGTTACAGTGAGCCGGCCCGCGACCTCGTACCGCCGCATCTGCTGGCGGGCGCGAAGCCCGTCAAGGGGCAGAGCAAGGCTTTCGGCGCGTAAACGCCAGTAAATGGCCAGTAAATGATCGGCAATCTTCAGCCATGGCTGAGAAAAATATGCGTCGGCGTCGGAACCTACGTGTTCGTCACGTCATCTCACTCGATGTCCATTTCTATGGGCGATGAGTATGACGAGTTCGGATGGGGACGGTATGCGCGACATCAGTCGAAGGGGCTTGCTGGGACTGGGAGTTGGGGCGGCGGCGGCGGTCGGGGTCGCCGGCTGCGGTTCCTCCGGTTCGGGCTCGGGGCGGCCCGGCTCCGACCAGGGCAAGGGTGACGGCGGTGGGAACGGGGCCGACAAGCCCGAGATACGTCTCATAGGCGACGGCTCCACCGCCGACACTGGCAAGCAGCCGAACCAGCCCAAGAAGCCCGTCCCTCTGCAGCCCGGCGAGACTCCGCCGCAGTTCGTGATCTTCTCCTGGGACGGCGCGGGCGAGGTCGGCAACGGCCTCTTCCCGCGCTTCCTGAAGGTCGCCAAGGACCACGACGCGGCGATGACCTTCTTCCTCTCCGGCCTCTACCTGTTGCCCGAGTCGAAGAAGGACCTCTACAAGCCGCCGAACAATCCGGTCGGCGCCTCCGACATCGGCTATCTCACCGACGACCACATCAAGGCCACGCTCAAGGGCGTACGCCAGGCCTGGCTCGACGGCCACGAGATAGGCACCCACTTCAACGGGCACTTCTGCGCGGGCTCCGGCTCCGTCGGCAGCTGGACGCCCGCCCAGTGGGAGAGCGAGACCGCGCAGGCGAAGTCCTTCGTCACCGAGTGGAAGACGAACAGCGGCTGGACCGACCTCGACCCGCTGCCCTTCGACTACGAGAAGGAGCTCGTCGGCGGCCGTACGCCGTGTCTGCTCGGCCAGGACAACCTGCTGCCGACGGCGAAGAAGCTCGGCTGGCGCTACGACGCCAGCTCGCCCGGCGGCCGTCAGATGTGGCCCGTCAAGCGCAAGGGCCTGTGGGACCTGCCGCTCCAGGCCGTGCCGTTCCCGGGGCATTCCTTCGAGGTGCTCTCGATGGACTACAACATGCTCGCGAACCAGTCGAAGAATTCGACCAAGGGCCCGCCCGCGCGTTACCCGGGATGGAAGCAGGAGGCCGCGGGAGCGTATCTCGCCGGTTTCAAGCGCGCGTACGAGAGCAATCGCGCGCCCTTCTACATCGGCAACCACTTCGAGCAGTGGAACGGCGGCATCTACATGGACGCCGTGGAAGAGGCGATCAAGGGCATGGCCGGGAAGAAGGACGTACGTCTGGTCTCCTTCCGGCAGTTCTGCGACTGGCTCGACGTCCAGGACCCGAAGGTGCTCGCCAAACTGCGTTCCCTCGAAGTAGGCCAGGCGCCGACCGGCGGCTGGAAGAGCTTCCTCACCGCATCTTGACAAGGGGCTTTACGGGCACCATGGGGGGCGCGGAAGATCACGGGAACGCTCATGCGAAACTTTTCACATGAGCCTTAGCCGCGCCCCCCGCCGCCGCTCGAACCGCACTCGTCACGCTGCCGCCGCGGCGGCCGTCGCGGTCGTCGGCGCGCTGACCCTGTCGGCGTGCGGAGGCGACGGCAGTACGTCCTCGGGCACCGGCGGCGCCAAGTTCGTCACCGGCGACAGCGGCATCTCCACCGTCGCCAAGGGCGACCGGCAGGACGCGCCCCAGCTCGACGGCACCACGCTCGAAGGCAAGAAGCTCGACGTCGGCGACTTCAAGGGCAAGGTCGTCGTCATGAATGTCTGGGGCTCCTGGTGCCCGCCCTGCCGCGCCGAGGCGCCGCATTTCTCGAAGGTCGCCAAAGAGACGAAGGCCGACGGCGTGGAGTTCGTGGGGATCAACACCCGCGACGACACCAAGGATCCGGCGCTCAAGTTCGAGGAAGATTACGGCGTCGCTTATCCGAGCCTGTACGACCCGATCGGCAAACTCATTCTGCGCTTCCCCAAGGGCAGCCTGAATCCGCAGGCCATTCCGTCGACGATCGTCATCGACCGGGAGGGCCGGATCGCGGCCCGCACGCTCACCGCCCTCAATGAGAAGAAGCTGCGCCAGATGATCGACCCGTTGATCGCGGAGAAGTGATCCTGTGAGTGTTCTGGCCGCGGCGATCTCCGATCCGAACCCGACGGTTCTGAACGGCGCGCTGCTCCTCGCGGTACCGATCGCCGTCGCCGGCGGACTCGTCTCGTTCTTCTCGCCCTGTGTGCTGCCGCTCGTCCCCGGCTATCTGTCGTACGTCACCGGTATCAGCGGCACCGACCTCGCGGAGGCCAAGCGCGGCCGGATGGTCGCCGGAGCCTCGCTCTTCGTCGTCGGATTCACCGCCGTGTTCGTCTCCGGCGGGGCGCTCTTCGGCTACTTCGGCTCCACGCTCCAGGAGCACCAGGAGATCCTCTCCAAGGTGCTCGGTGGGCTGATGATCCTGATGGGCATCTTCTTCATGGGCATGATGCCCTGGCTCACCCAGCGCGAATTTCGCTTCCACAAGCGGCCGGTGGCCGGGCTGGTGGGCGCGCCCGTCCTTGGCGCCCTCTTCGGCATCGGCTGGACGCCGTGCATCGGCCCGACCCTGGCCTCGGTGATCGCCCTCTCCGCCGAGCAGGCGAGCGCCGGGCGCGGGGCGATACTGACCGTCGCGTACTGCCTCGGTCTCGGCGTGCCCTTCGTGCTCGCCGCGGTGGCGTTCCGCAAGGCGCTCGGCGCGTTCAGCTGGGTGAAGAAGCACTACGTCTGGGTGATGCGCATCGGCGGGCTGATGATGATCGCGACCGGCCTGCTGCTCGTCACGGGCGTCTGGAACGGCCTCGTCCAGGACATGCAAGGCTGGTCCAACGGCTTCACGGTGGGGATCTAGTTCCATGAGCAAGACCAAGACAGGGCCCGCGGACACCTCCGGGGACACCGAAGAGCAGCAGGACCAGGGGCTCGGCGCGGCCGGTGCCCAGCTGTCCACGGCGCCCCGCGAGGACACCGGCCTCAGCATGCCCACGCTCGGCGTGATCGGCTGGGCGCGCTGGTTCTGGCGGCAGCTGACCTCGATGCGGGTGGCGCTGCTGCTGCTCTTCATGCTGTCGCTCGGCTCCATCCCCGGCTCGCTGATCCCGCAGACCAGCGTCGACGAGGGCAAGGTCGCCGACTTCCGCGCATTGCACAAGACGCTCTCGCCGATCTACGACGACCTGGGCCTGTTCCACGTCTACAGCTCGGTGTGGTTCTCCGCGATCTACCTGCTCCTTTTCATCTCGCTCATCGGCTGCATCGTGCCCCGCACCTGGCAGTTCGTCGGCCAGCTGCGCAGCCGCCCGCCGGGCGCCCCCAAGCGTCTGACGCGGCTGCCCGCGTACACGACGTGGCGCACCGACGCCGAGCCCGAGCAGGTGCGCGAGGCCGCGCTGGCGATGATGAGGAAGCGCCGCTACCGGGCGCACCCGGCGGGCGACGCGGTCGCCGCGGAGAAGGGCTACCTGCGCGAGACCGGCAACCTCCTCTTCCACATCGCGCTCATCGTGATGCTGGTGTCGTTCGCCACCGGGCAGCTCTTCAAGTCCGAGGGCGGCAAGCTCGTCGTCCAGGGCGGTGGCTTCGCCAACACGCTCACGCAGTACGACGACTTCAAGTCCGGGACGCTCTTCGACAAGGACCACGACCTGGCGCCCTTCAGCTTCCAGCTGGACAAGTTCGTCGGGACGTACGAGCGCAGTGGCCCGCAGCGCGGCACGCCCCGTGTCTACGAGGCGCATGTGACGTACGCGAAGGGCTCGGACGGCGCGGAGAAGAAGGCCGTCATCGAGGTGAACTCGCCCCTGACGGTCGACGGCTCCAAGGTCCACCTCATCGGGCACGGCTACGCGCCGGTCGTCACCGTCCGGGACAGCAAGGGCAAGAAGGTCTTCTCGGGCGCGGTCCCCATGCTGCCGATGGACTCCAACGTCACCTCGTCCGGCGCGGTCAAGGTCATGGACGGGTACCGCGACAAGAACGGCAAGAAGGACCAGCTGGGCTTCCAGGCCTTCTTCGTACCGACGTTCGCGGGCGCCGGCCAGGGCACGATGCTCTCCCAGTACCCCGGCCTCGACGACCCGCGGCTCGCGCTCAACGCCTTCCACGGCAGCCTCGGCGTCGACGCCGGGCTGGCCCAGAACGTGTACCAGCTCGACAAGCGCAAGATGAAGCCGTTCAAGGACGCCAAGGGCGCGGACCTCAAGCAGCGCCTCGCGCCCGGCGAGACCATGAAGCTTCCCGACGGCGCGGGTACCGTCACGTTCGAGAAGGACGTGAAGGAGTGGGCGACGTTCCAGATCTCCCAGCAGCCGGGCACCCAGCTCGCGCTGATCGGAGCCGTCGCGGCCATCGCGGGCCTGTCGGGCTCGCTGTTCATCCAGCGGCGCCGGATCTGGATCCGGGCCGCACGGGGCAAGGACGGTGTCACCGTCGTCGAGATGGCGGGGCTCGGCCGCAGCGAGTCCACGAAGCTCCCCGAAGAACTGGCCGGCCTGGCCGCCCAGCTGAACACCGAGGCGCCGACCGCGCCACCGGCGCCCGACCCCGCAGATCCTGCTGAACCCGCCGAAGGAGCCCGCGCGTGAATCTCGCGGCCGAGACCAACGAGAACCTCGCCAGCATCAGCAATGTGCTGATCTATTCGTCGATGGCCATCTACCTGCTGGCCTTCTTCGCCCACATCGCCGAGTGGGTCCTCGGCAGCCGCAGCAAGGTGGGCCGCACGGCCGCCGCGCTGACGGGCAAGGCACCGGCCCGGGCCGCCGCCCCGGCCGCCGGCTCCGTCGCCGTACTCGACAAGCCCCAGGTCGTCACGCGCGCCCCGGCCGGCTCCCGTGATGTCCCGGACGGCCCCGGCGCGGCGGGCGGCACGGAGAAGGGCGACCTCTACGGACGCGTCGCCATCTCACTGACCGCCCTGGCGTTCCTCATCGAGGCGGCCGGCGTCGCGTCCCGTGCGATGTCGGTGCAGCGCGCGCCGTGGGGCAACATGTACGAGTTCTCGATCACCTTCTCCACGGTGCTCGTGGCGGTCTACCTGGTCTTCCTGGCCGCGAGGAAGAACGTCCGCTGGGCGGGCCTGCCGCTGGTCACCACGGTCCTCCTGGACCTCGGTATCGCCACCAAGTGGCTCTACACCGACAGCGACCAGCTGGTCCCGGCGCTCGACTCGTACTGGCTGTGGATCCACGTCTCCACCGCGATCTTCTGTGGCGCGGTCTTCTACCTCGGCGCGGTCGGCACCCTGCTCTACCTCTTCCGCGACTCGTACGAGGCGAAGCTCGCCGCGGGCCGCAAGCCGGGCATCTTCGCCACCTCGGTGCTGGAGCGGCTGCCGTCGGCGGCGACGCTCGACAAGTTCTCGTACCGCGTGAACGCGGCGGTCTTCCCACTGTGGACGTTCACGATCATCGCGGGCGCGATCTGGGCGGGCGACGCGTGGGGCCGCTACTGGGGCTGGGACCCCAAGGAGGTCTGGTCCTTCATCACGTGGGTCGCGTACGCCTGCTACCTGCACGCCCGCGCGACGGCGGGCTGGAAGGGCCGCAAGGCCGCCTACCTGGCGCTCTTCGCCTTCGGTTGCTGGCTGTTCAACTACTACGGCGTGAACATCTTCATCAACGGCAAGCACTCGTACGCGGGCGTCTGACACCTGACACCGCTGTACGGCTACGGAGGCCGGCTTCCTGCGACCCGGGTCGTGGGGGACCGGCCTTTGTCGTACGGGGGCGGGCGCCCGGATCCGCGTGCGTACGGTCGCGCTGTCCTTGCTGAGCCACGAGGTGCCGACGGCTTCGGAGTGACCGTGGTCGCGACGACCCAGGCCCGAACCGGGGCGGGGCGACCCGCCGACCCCACCCCGCCCGCCCTCCGCTAGGACCCCGCTCCGCCCGGCGGCAGGCACGTCTTCGACGGGGGCTCGCCCTCCGGCCAGGCCACTTCCACGAAGCGCTGGCTGCCGTCGCGGGCCAGCTCCACCACCGGCACCGCCTTGTTGTGCGGGTTGCCGTGGTTGTCCAGGCAGATCCAGCCGCTCGCACCCTCGACCCGCAGCGAGCCCTTCACGCGCGCCCACTGGCCGGCCACCTCGGCCGGCGCCGGTACCAGCTCTTCGCCTTCGCCCGGCGCCTGCCTGATGCCGTGCACGGCCAGGGCCAGAGCGTCGTACGCGATGATCGCCTGCCCGTCGTTCAGCGAGGTCGCCCCGATCGGGCCGAGCCCGGGCTTCGCCGCGCGCGCGAGCAGATCCGTGAAGGTCTCGTACGCCTCCGTTGAGCCGCCGGTCTTCGGGGCCTTCGCGGCGTCCGCCCACGCGTCGGGGTGGGCGAGGGCCGCGTAGCGGACCGTGACCCTGGTGCTGAGCGCGGCCCTGTTCAGCTTCTTGTCGCCGCCCAGGTACGAGCCCTCGTCCCCGGTGAGCACCGTGAACGCGCGGTCCCGGCAGCCGCGCGCGCCCAGCGCGTTGATGAACTGCCGCAGTTGGGTGTGACGTCCGGCGAAGTACACCGTGTCGGCGCTGGTGTCGCAGATGAGGTGGGTGATCTGGCGGAAGGTGTTGGGTGTAGTGCCCTCCTCGGTCGGGTCCTCGGGCGAGGTGAACAGCTGCGGCTCGTACGGCGCGCCCTTGAGCAGGCCCGCGAAGGCGGCCTTCAGCGTGTCCGTGTAGTAGTCGCCGACGACCGTGTCCTGCACCAGGAGCGCCTTGTCGGGCCTGACCTTGCCGAAGTGCGCCAGGGCGCGTGCCTCGTCGCGGTTGGTGGGTGAGACCCGCGCCAGGCCGGGGTAGGGGTCCTTGCCCTTCGCGCCGTTGGCGATGTCGTCCGCCGTGATGGTGGTGCCGACGACCGCGATGCCCTTGCGGGCGGTCAGCTCGGCCACCGCCGCCTTGACCGGCGCGCTGCTGGTGGCCACGCCGGACACCACGCGCAGCCGGTCGGGCGCGTCCGTCATGCCGTCGAGCCGCTCCACGACCGGTTCCCAATGGGCGTTGTTCCTGCCGGTGTTGGCGAGGACGAGGCGGATCTTGGGCATCTCCCCGTTGGACTCGCGGTTGGCCCGGTACTGCTGGAGGTATGCCCCCTGCGTCTCGTGCAGGATCTTGGTCCGCATGCCCATGTCGGTGGAGGTGAACGGCAGCATCAGCGCCACCGTCGCGTACGAGTCCTTCTCAAGGGTGTCGTTCTCGCGGTCGATCGCCTGGACCACGTCCTTCAACTCCGGTACCGCGAACTCGAATCCGCTGCTCGATACGCCTACGCACTCGTCGCTGCCCACCGGCCGCTCCACGCCCGCCGCGCACGAGCGGTCCTCGGGGTCGTTGGCCTGGTCGACGGCGATCAGAGTGCCGCCGGTGAGGAGTGCGGCCACCAGCGCGGAGGTGACGATCCGCTGCCTGGTGGAGTACCAGACGTGGTAACGCAACCGGTTACGCATCGGAGTTCCCCTCGTCCCGGCCGGGCGGCATGCTCGGCGCCTGCCAGGCCCTGATGTCCTTCGGCCAGTGGGAAGCGGCGTCCCACAGCACGCTGTTGCCCGTCAGATGCTGTCCGGACAACTGCCGTAGTTCGTGCGCCATTTTGTCGATCACCTCGTCGTCCGGGAGGACCAGCGGATCGGACAGGAACCACATCGCGTGCAGCAGCCTGCGCAGCCGCAGATGCAGTTCGACCTCGTCGTGACCCAGGCCGGCGGGCAGCTCCGGTGGGGACTCCTGCCCCAGGGCCGCCGCCCGCCGCGGATCGGGGCCGCTGTCGCGCCCGCGCGGGGAGGGCGCGGAGGCGATGAAGCGCAGCTCGCCGAGCCAGCCGAGCACCCCTGTCGCCGGGAACGTCCCGCGCAGGTGCGTCACACAGTCCTCGGCCCGCCCGAGGACCAGCTTTTGGTGGAGGCGGAATGCCGGGTGCTGCTCGCCGTACGCGGAGTGCAGCGTCTCGTGCACCGCCCGCCACACCGCGTACGACGGATGGTCGCCGTCGTGGAACCGCAGCCGGTGCAGCAGCAGGGCGCGCAGCAGCGGATCGGCGATGAAGTGCTCGGGCCCCACCGGCCAGTCCTCGGCCAGCAGCAGGTCCCGTACGCGCAGGGCGACATCACCGTCGTACGACTCGCCGCGCAGCCGGGTCCTGGCGAGCAGCCGCGCGGAGTCCTCGCCGTGCGCGGCGGCGAGGACGGCGAGGGTGTCGCGGCGCAGACCGGGCGGCAGCAGCCGGTCGAGCAGCTCATCGGCGACCGGCACCGGCGGCTGGTCCTCGCGCAGCTCGACGGTGCGGTCGAAGAGCGCGCCGGGCACCAGCGACGCCGGTTCCGCGGCCTCCCCGGCCGCCTGCGCGAGCAGGACGGCGCCCAGCGGACGCCCGCCGGTCAGCCGGTGCACCCCGCGGGCCAGCCCCGAGGGCGTGCGGCGGTGGGGGTCGTACCGGTCGAAGGCCGTGCGTACGTGCGCGGGGCTGAGCGGGGTGAGCTCGACGGCGAGGATGCCCGACGTGACGTCGGTGCCGCGCGGACACGGCGCGGTGTGCGCGACCTCGGGCAGCCGGAGTCGGGCGGCGTGCCGCAGCCCGTCGTGCTCCCGCATCCGGGACGTGGCGAAGACGACGACCTGGTCGCGGTGGCCGCTCGCACTGCGCCGGCGGAGCACCGGCTCCACGAGGGCCCGGCCGAGCGGGAGATGGGCGTTGTCGAGCAGGATCAGCGGGCGGCCCCGGCGGGCGCCGCTCCCCGCCAGGCCCCGGTAGGCATGGGTCAGGTCGGCGATCAGCGCGGACACCAGGTGCGCCTCGGCGCGGGCGCGCAGCTCGCCGCCGCGCTCGAAGTCCACGGCGAGCAGGCGCAGTCCGCGGGTGCCGCTGTCCCCGGCGTTCGGGTACGAGCCGTACCAGGGCGTGGTGCGCTTCTGTGCCCAGCCGAACAGCTCGGTGACGACGGTCTCGACGGTTTTCTCCGCGACCATGCCGACGATGGGGGCGGCGCCCTCCAGGGCGAGCCCGGCGAGCGTCGTAAGCAGTTCGCTGACCCAGCCGGGGGCGGGCCCCTTCTTCTCGTTGACGGTGGCGAGTACCGGGCCGAGGCGCAGCAGGTCGCGCCGTGCCTGTTCGTCGTCGTCGCGGGTCCAGCCGGTGCTGGCGACGGCCACCAGGCCGAGAGCGAGCCGCGGGAACTGGACGGCCTTCCCCGCGGGCGCCTTGGGCGCGAGCTGGATGGCCAGTTCGGTCAGGGCCCCGGTGACGGGTGTCCAGCCGGGGCCGTGCTCGGCGGGTGCCGCGACGGAACCGCAGTCGAGGAACGCGACGGGCGTGCCGGTGCGGTAGACGTGCCGGAGCTGTTTGAGCACGGCGGTCTTGCCCATGCCGCGCCCGCCGGTCAGGACGACGACGGGCGGGTCGTCACCGTGCTCGTAGGCGACCTTGGCGAAGCCGGCCGGGGCCAGACCGGTCAGCCGCGCGGCGAGCCCCGCCTGGTCGAATATCGCCTCGCGTCCGTACAACTGTCGTTCCACAGCACCCCCCGTGCCACGCGACATGCCCTGCCGCAGCATCAACACCAGGATATCGACGGGTGGTTGCTCTGTCCGGAAATTCCGGACGGTTCGTCAGATGATCCGGCGGGCGGGGGCGCCGGTCAGTCGTCGCCGATGTCCTCGTTCCACAGGTCCGGGTGGTCCCTGATGAAGTCGCGCATGAGCGTGACGCACCCGGGGTCGTCGAGCTGCACGATCCGCACGCCGTGCTCCGCCAGCCAGTCGTGCCCGCCCCGGAAGGTCAGCGACTCGCCGATCACGACCCGCGAGATCCCGAACTGCCGTACCAGACCGCTGCAGTACCAGCAGGGGGAGAGCGTGGTCACCATTGTCGTGCCCCGGTACGAGCGTTGCCGCCCCGCCGCACGGAACGCCGCCGTCTCCGCGTGCATGGACGGGTCGCCGTCCTGGACGCGGCGGTTGTGGCCGCGCCCCAGGAGCGTGCCGTCCGCGCCGTACAGGGCGGCGCCGATGGGGACGCCGCCCTCGGCGAGCCCCGCGCGCGCCTCCGCGACGGCGGTCGCCAGCCATTCCCGTGCCTGTGCCTGGTCCATGGTGTCCACTGTGCGTCAGACGAGCGGCTTGTCCAGCACCGCCTTGCGGTGGCTGAACGTTTCGAGGGAGTAGCGCCCGTGGTAGTTGCCCATGCCGCTCTCGCCGACGCCGCCGAACGGCAGGTCGGACACGGTGAGATGGGCGAGCGGCAGCCCCAGGCCGAGCGCGCCCGACGAGGTCTCGGCGGAAAGCCGGTCGCGGGTGTCGGCCGACTCGGTGAACGCGTACAGGGCCAGCGGCTTGTCGCGGTCGTTGATGAAGGCGATGGCCTCGTCCAGACCGGCCACCTCGATGAGGGGCAGGACGGGCCCGAAGATCTCCTCGCGCATCACGGGGGAGTCCGGCGCGACGTCGGCGAGCACGGTCGGGGCGATGTACTTCGTCGTACGGTCGTGGGCGCCGCCCGTCACGGTGCGGCCGGATTCCAGGAGGCCCACCAGCCGGTCGAAGTGGCGCTCGTTGACGATGCGCCCGTACTCCGGGCTCTGCGCGGGGTCGGCGCCGAACAGCGCCTCGACGGCCTTCGCGAGCGCGGTCTGCAGTTCGGCGGAGGTCTCGGGGTCGGTCAGTACGTAGTCGGGGGCGACGCAGGTCTGGCCCGCGTTGAGGAACTTGCCCGCGACCAGCCGCCCGGCGACGACGGCGATGTCGGTGTCGCGGTCGACGAGCACCGGTGATTTGCCGCCGAGTTCGAGGGTGACCGGGGTGAGGTTGCGGGCGGCTGCCGTCATGACGATCCGGCCCACCGCGCCGTTGCCGGTGTAGAAGATGTGGTCGAAGTGCTGCTCAAGGAGGGCCGTGGTCTCCGGGACGGCGCCCTCGACGACGCCGAAGGCGTCGGTGTCCAGGTACTCGGGGAGCAGCCGGGCCAGCGTGGCGGAGGTGGTGGGGGCCAGCTCGCTGGGCTTGACGACCACGCAGTTGCCCGCGGCCAGGGCGCCCACGACGGGGGCGAGCAGCAGCTGGACCGGGTAGTTCCACGGCGCGATGACGAGGACCAGGCCGAGCGGGTCCTGCACCGTCCAGGCCGTGGCCCCGCCGAGCGCGGCCGGCACCGGAGCGGGCTCGGGGAGCAGCCACTTCTCCAGGTGGTCCAGGGTGTGGTCGATCTCGCGGACGGTGAAGTCGATCTCGGTGCGGTACGCCTCCTTGCGGCTCTTGCCGAGGTCGGCGTGGAGCGCCTCGGCGATCTCGTCGCCGCGCTCGGTCAGCAGGGCGCGCAGCTGCCGCAGCTGGCCGGTGCGCCAGGCCAGGGGTGCGGTGCGGCGGCTGCGGAAGGTGGCGCGCAGTCGGGCGACCAGCTCGGCGGGCGTCTCGGCCCCGGTCTTCTCTGCGGTGGTGGGCACGGTCTTCTCCTCGCGTCGCGCGGCGGCATAACCTTGATATGGTCAAGCAATTAAATACATGTAACTACCAAAGATTGAGCATGTCAAGTGAAGCGAGTGGGAGTGAAGTGGCCGACATGACCGACCCGGCGAGCCCCGAGCCGGGCGCCCTGATGGAACCGCTGGCGCTCGTGGTCCGCGCACACCACGACGACCTCACTGTCGTGGCCACTCGTCACGGCCTCAGTACAGCCCAGGCCCGCGCGCTTGTCGCGCTGAACGAGCCCATGCCGATGCGGGCCCTCGCGGACCACCTGGTGTGCGACGCGTCCAACGCCACCGGGCTCATCGCCCGCATGGAGACCCGCGGCCTCGTCCGCCGCGACCCGGCCCCCGGCGACCGCCGCAGCAAGGTCGCGAGCCGGACGCCGACCGGAACCGACCTCGCGCTGCGCATCCGCGCCGAGATGCGGACCGTGCACGCGGCCCTGGAGGCGCTCACCCCGGAGGAGCGCACGGCCCTGCTGCCCCTGCTCGAACGGCTGGGGCGGCTCCTGACCCGCTGAAAGGGGGACGTACGCCGGTGCGTCAGGCCTTCGGCGGCGCGGCGTCGTCGGGCCCCGCGCCGGGCCCGTTGCCGCTCTCGCGGCGCCTGAGCTCCTCCTCGCGGCGGAGCAGCTCCGCCTCCCGGGCCGCCAGGGCCTCGGGCGAGGGCTCGTCCTTCTTGCTCTCCTCGGCCTTCGCGGCCTTCTTGTCGTCCCGCAGCGACGCCAGGAACTCCGGGTTGTCGTCGGGCGCGGTCCACTTCGGCCGACCGCCGCGCAGTCCGCCGGACCCCGCAGCGCCGTCCCGCGGGCCACCGCGCACTTTGCCCACCGCGAGCCAGGCGACCGGGCCGATCAGCACCTCGCCGAAGAGCAGCACGATGATCACCCACACCACCTTCGGCAGGTGGCGGACCTCTTTCTCCGGGGTGTTGAGGCAGTCGATGAAGGCGTAGATCCACAGCGCCAGAACAAGCAGGAACGGCAGATACCTGAGCATGAAGACAAGCCCCCAGAACGCGGACCGCGGGGACCGTGCGCGGCCCCGGTGACGTGGCCAGCGTAATGCGTACCGGATACTGGATCGCATGGCTTACGACGATCTTCGCTCCCTGCTCCGGGCGCTGGAGCGCGAGGGCGACCTCCTGCGCATCAAGGCCGAAGTCGACCCGCACCTGGAAGTCGGGGAGATCGTCGACCGGGTGAACAAGGCGGGCGGCCCGGCGCTCCTCTTCGAGAACGTCAAGGGTTCATCGATGCCCCTGGCGATGAACGTCTTCGGGACCGACCGCAGGCTGCTCAAGTCGCTCGGCCTGAAGTCGTACGACGACATCAGCGACAAGATCGGCGGGCTGCTGAAGCCCGAGCTGCCGCAGGGCTTCATGGGGGTCAGGGAGGCCTTCGGGAAGCTCGGCAGCATGGCGCACGTACCGCCGAAGAAGGTGAAGTCGGATGCCGCGCCCGTCCAGGAAGTCGTCCTCACCGGCGACGACGTGGACCTCGACAAGCTCCCGGCGCTCTTCACCTGGCCCGAGGACGGCGGCTCGTTCTTCAACCTCGGCCTGACGCACACCAAGGACCCGGAGTCGGGTGTGCGCAACCTCGGCCTGTACCGCCTCCAGCGCCACGACAAGCGCACCATCGGCATGCACTGGCAGATCCACAAGGACAGCCGCAACCACTACCAGGTGGCCGCGCGGCGCGGTGAGCGGCTGCCGGTCGCGATCGCCTTCGGCGCGCCGCCGGCCGTGACGTACGCGTCGACCGCGCCGCTGCCCGGGGACATCGACGAGTACCTCTTCGCGGGCTTCCTGCAGGGCAAGCGCGTCGAGATGGTCGACTGCAGATCGGTCCCGCTCCAGGTCCCCGCGCACGCCGAGGTCGTCCTTGAGGGGTGGCTGGAGCCCGGGAACATGCTTCCCGAGGGGCCGTTCGGCGACCACACCGGCTTCTACACGCCGCAGGAGGACTTCCCCGCGCTGACGATCGACACGATCACGATGCGCAAGCGTCCGCTGCTCCAGTCGATCGTCGTCGGCCGGCCGCCGACGGAGGACGGGCCGCTGGGCCGGGCGACGGAGCGGTTCTTCCTGCCGCTGCTCAAGGTGATCGTGCCGGACATCGTGGACTACCACCTGCCCGAGGCGGGCGGCTTCCACAACTGCATCATCGTGTCGATCGACAAGAAGTACCCGAAGCACGCGCAGAAGGTGATGTCGGCGATCTGGGGCGCGCACATGCTGTCCCTGGAGAAGCTGATCGTCGTGGTCGACTCCGACTGCGACGTGCACAACTACCACGAGGTGGCGTGGCGGGCCTTCGGGAACGTCGACTACTCGCGGGACCTGGTGGTCACCGAGGGCCCGGTCGACCACCTCGACCACGCGTCGTACCAGCAGTTCTGGGGCGGCAAGGCGGGCGTCGACGCGACGAAGAAGCTGCCCGAGGAGGGCTACGTACGGGACGGCGGCTGGCCGAACATGGTCGAGTCGGACCCGGGGACGGCGGCCAAGGTGGACCGCCGCTGGAAGGAGTACGGCCTGTGACCTCCGCCGCTGCCGCCCTCCCGCAGATGGGCCGGACCAAGGCCTTCCTGCGTCTTGTGATGATCGAGCACTCGGTCTTCGCGCTGCCCTTCGCCTACATCGCCGCGCTCACCGCGATGTTCCAGCTGGACGGGAACGTCCACTGGGGCAAACTGCTGCTCGTCACCGTCGCGATGGTCGGGCTGCGTACGTTCGCGATGGCGTGCAACCGCATCATCGACCGCGAGCTCGACGCCCGTAACCCCCGTACCGCCAACCGCGAGTTGGTCACCGGTGTGGTCACCGTCCGCTCGGCGTGGACCGGCGCGATCGTTGCCGTCGTCGTCTTCCTCGGCGCCGCGGCCCTGCTCAACCCGCTCTGCCTGGCCCTCGCACCGGTCGCCGTCGTCCCGATGGTGGTCTATCCGTACGGGAAGCGCTTCACCAACTTCCCGCACGCGATCCTCGGCATCGCCCAGGCCATGGGCCCGGTCGGCGCCTGGATCGCGATCACCGGCGAGTGGTCCTGGGACGCGGCGATCCTCGGTCTCGCGGTCGGCGTCTGGATCGGCGGCTTCGACCTGATCTTCGGCAGCCAGGACGTCCAGGCGGACCGCGCGCACGGCGTGAAGTCGGTGCCGGCCCGCTTCGGCATCCCCGCCGCGCTGTACGGCGCGCGGGCCTGCCACGCGGTGACGACGCTCCTGCTGGTCTGGTACGCGCTGGCCACCGACGCCGGCGCGTTCTTCTGGATCGGCCTGGTGATCGTGGTCGCGGCCTTCCTCTACGAGCACACCGTCGTGAAGCCGCACGACCTGTCCCGGCTCAACCGGGCGTTCTTCCAGGTCAACGGATTCATCGGCATTGCCCTGTTCGTGTGCGCGCTGCTCGACCTGCTGGTGCGCGGCCTCACTGTCTGAGCGTCACCGGTCGAGCGGCGGCAGGGACATGCGCGGTGCCCGCCGCCGGAACAGGAACGCGGCGAGCACCCCGCCCATCAGTCCCGACAGGTGGCCCTGCCAGCTGATGGCCGGGTTGGTGGGGAGCACGCCCCACAGCAGCGAGCCGTAGACCGCGGCTACCGCGACTCCGACGGCGATGTCGACCGGCTTGCGGTCGACGAAGCCGCGGACCAGCAGATAGCCGAAGAGGCCGAAGACGACGCCGGAGGCGCCCGCGGTGTTCGAGTGGTCGGGGGCCGTGAGCCAGACGCCCAGACCTCCGACGAGCATGATCGTGAAGGCGACGGCGACGAACCGGCGCACCCCGCTCAGGGCGGCGAGGAAGCCGAGGATCAGCAGCGGGACGCTGTTCGAAGCGACGTGGTCGAACCCGTGGTGCAGGAACGCCATCGGGAGTACGTCGCGCAGCTCGCCGGCCTCGCGCGGGCTCAGCCCGAAGGTGTCGAGGGCGCCGGTCGCCGCGTCGATCGCTTCGAGCGCCCACAGCAGCGCGACCCACCCGAGCATCAGCGCGGCAGCGGCCTTCGCCCGGTCGGACCGGGTCTGTAGAAGGGTGTTTCCCTGCATGGCGGCCCCCTGGCTTCGCGTGTGGTTCTGTCCTGTCGAACGTGCGGGACACCTGACTCGGTTCCGGTCCGGGGCACCTGACTCGGGCCGGGACCTGGGCGCCCGGATAGGCTCGGGCACGTGGAGCCAGGACTTGTACACACTCAGCAGCCGCCGCGACGGCCATGGATCGTCGGTGTTTCCGGTGCGTCGGGGACGCCCTACGCCGCCGCCGTGCTGCGCGGCCTGCTGGACGCGGGGGAGAGCGTGGACCTGGTGGTCAGCCGGGCCTCGCGGCTGACGCTGCTCGACGAGACGGGCATCGCGTTCCGCGACGCGCACTGGCAGGACGATCTGCGGGCCTGGCTGGCGCGGGGCGCGGACGGGAAGCCGGACACGTTCACGGCCGATGTGGGCGACGTACGGCACTGGGCGGCCGGGGATCTGGCCGCCGGGCCCTCGTCGGGTTCGTACCCCGTCAAGGGGATGCTGATCGTCCCGGCGTCCACGGCGAGCGTGGCCGGGGTCGCGCTGGGGCTCTCGAAGGACCTGCTGCAACGGGTGGCGAGCGTGACGCTCAAGGAGCGCCGCAAGCTGGTGGTCGCCGTGCGCGAGACGCCGCTCAACGGGCAGACGCTCAGGCACCTGGTGACGCTGGACGAGGCGGGCGCCGTGGTGCTGCCCGCCTCTCCGGCGTTCTACGCGGGTGCGACGCACATCCAGGATCTGGTGGACTTCGTCGCGGGGCGGGTGCTGGACGCGGCAGGGGTGCCGCACAGCCTGTACCGCCGTTGGGGGGGGAAGCTCGGTGGCTCCCGTGAGTCCTAGCGCTTCTTCTTGTTGCCGCGCGCGGTGCGGGCCTTGTCGGCGCGGTGCGAGGTGGCGAGCTGGTGGTCACGCGAGCGGTCGGCCAGCTCCTGCAGTGAGCGCATGTGGGCATAGGCCATCTCGAGCGTGTACACGGTGGGTTCACTCCTGAAGTTTTGACTGTGATCGTCTGACAGATTCACAGGGTGTCGACCCTGTGTGCCTTAGATTCTATACGTAAACTCGCGTGATCGCTGAATAATGGAAGGCTTCAGGCATATGGACGCCGTGGATAGGCAGCTCATCCAGGCCCTCAGGGAGAACGGCAGGGCCTCGTACGCCGAGCTCGGCCGGCTCGTCGGGCTCTCCGGGCCGAGCGTCACCGACCGCATCAACCGGCTGGAGACGGCGGGGGTCATCACCGGCTACCGCGCGACGGTCGACTCCAAGTCGCTGGGCCTCGGGGTCACGGCCCTGATCGGCATCTCGCTCTCGGACGCGGCCGACCACGAGGACGTGGCGCACCGGCTGAAGGATCTCGCCGAGATCGAGGACGCCTGGTTCATCGCGGGCGACGACTCGTACATGCTCAAGGTCAGGGTGGGTGACGTGGACGACCTGGAGAGGACGATCCGCAGGCTCTCCGGCACCCGCGGGGTCTCCCGCACGCGCACGACCATCGTGCTCTCCACCAAGTGGGAGAACCGGGTCGGGGAACTGCCCGAGGAGAGCTAGGCGTACCTTGATGGGGGTTTGATCGAGGGTTTACGGAGACTAGTGGGAGGCGGCCTGATGACTGCGTCTGTTCAAGATGTGGGGCTCAAGCGTGAGCTGGAGCAGAAGGTCCGGGCCGGGGAGCGGCTCACCCGTGAGGACGGCATCGCCCTCTACGCGACGGACGACCTGGCCTGGCTGGGCGGTCTGGCCCATGAGGTGCGTACGCGCAAGAACGGCGACGTCGTCCACTTCAACATCAACCGCCACCTCAACATGACGAACGTGTGCACCGCGTCGTGCGCGTACTGCTCGTTCCAGCGCAAGCCGGGCGAGAAGGACGCGTACACGATGCGCATCGAGGAGGCCGTCCGCCTCGCGAAGGCGATGGAGAACGAGAACCTCACCGAGCTGCACATCGTCAACGGCCTGCACCCCACGCTTCCCTGGCGCTACTACCCGCGCTCGCTCAGCGCCCTGAAGGAAGCCCTCCCACAGGTCGCCCTGAAGGCGTTCACGGCCACCGAGATCCACCACTTCGAGACGATCTCGGGCCTGTCCGCCTCCGAGATCCTCGACGAGCTGATCGAGGCCGGTCTGGAGTCGCTGACCGGTGGCGGTGCGGAGATCTTCGACTGGGAGGTCCGCCAGCACATCGTCGACCACAACACCCACTGGGAAGACTGGTCGCGCATCCACCGCCTCGCGCACGAGAAGGGTCTCAAGACCCCGGTGACGATGCTGTACGGGCACATCGAGGAGCCGCGCCACCGCGTGGACCACGTGCTGCGGCTGCGTGAGCTCCAGGACGAGACCAATGGTTTCCAGGTCTTCATCCCGCTTCGCTATCAGCACGACTTCGAGGACATGAAGGACGGCAAGGTCCGCAACAAGCTCCAGGCGCGGACGACGATGGCGAGCGGCGCCGACGCGCTCAAGACCTTCGCGGTCTCGCGTCTGCTCTTCGACAACATCCCGCACGTCAAGGTCTTCTGGCCGATGCACGGCGTCCAGACCTCGCAGCTCGCGCTGCAGCACGGCGCCGACGACATGGACGGCTCGGTCGTCGAGTACAAGATCACGCACGACGCGGACAACTACGGCACGCCGAACAAGCTGGGCCGCGAGGACCTGCTTGAGCTGATCCGCGACGCAGGGTTCCGCCCGGTCGAGCGCAACACCAAGTACGAGATCATCCACGAGTACCCGGGCCCGGACGCGGCGCGCCGCGAGTCGCCGCAGGCGATGCGCGTCTGACGCCGTCCGGCTGCCGCACAGGCCCCGGCGCGAGGGATCGCGCCGGGGCCTCTCGCGTGCTGGACACGGGTTGAGGTCCGCCCGGGGTAATGATTACTCTTCAGCTATGCCCCTTACTTTTGAGCTGGATCCGCCGGTCGACGCCGCCCTTCGCGACGGTCTCCTCGCGCTCTGGGCCGATGTCAGCAACGCGGGCGGCGCCGTGGGGTTCGTACCGCCGGTGAGTGTCGAGCAGGTCCGCCCCGAGCTGGTCAGGCACTTCGTCGCGATGGCCGAGGGGCGCACCCGGCTGCTGGTCGGTTACGACGAGCGGGGCGCCGTCGCCGCCGCGGCCTTCCTCACGTACAACACGCACCGGCTGATGACCCACTGGCTCTGGCTCTACACGGTGATGGTGCACCCGGGCCATCAGGGCAGGGGCTACGGCCGCGATCTGATGGCGGCCGTGGCCGATGCGGCCAGGACCTTCGCCGGGATCGAAGCGATCCGGCTGACCTGCCGCGGTGGCACCGGCGTCGACCGTTTCTACGCGTCCTGCGGCTACAAGGAGGTCGGGCGGGTGCCCGGCGCGATCCGGGTGGCGCCCGGCGACGACCGCGACGACATCGTGATGCTTCAGCCCCTGACCTGAGCGATGAGCGGCTGTGCTTGACTGGTGGTGACCCTTTCGGTTGTCGTTGAGAAGAAGGTCCCCTCCGTGAGCACCAAGCACGCAACGGTTCGCTACACCGCGATGCGCCTCGGCGTATTCGTCGGCTGCTTCTTCGTGATCTGGGCCCTGGTGTACTTCCGGGTGCTCCCGGCCGGTCTCGGCGAATCCAACCTGCTGTGGGTCCTGATGCTCGCGATCGTCATCTCCGCGCCGCTCAGCTTCGTGCTGCTGCGCAAGCAGCGGGACGCGATGTCCGCGAAGATCGTCGAGCGCGTGGATCACTCGAAGGCACGCCTCGACTCCAACCGCAGCCAGGAAGACGGCCTTACGCAGTAGGGCTCAGTCCCGTAAGGGCTGCGTAAGGTTCGTCACATCCCACGACGCCCCAGTTCCGGAGCACCCGCTCCGGGGCTGGGGCGTTGTCGTTTTGCCCGGTCGCGGGGGTGGTTCGGGGGGTTCGCACCCAAAGCAGGTCTTTGATGTTCTCAAAGTACAAGTGTTAACGTGTTCGCTATGAAGACAGCAGCCGCGCCCCGCATTGTCATGAGCGTTCCGCTCGTGGCGCGCCTGCATGTCGATCTCTGCCGCTGCATGTCCGCGGCCTGTCGCCGCCACATCTGACCCAGAAGCGACATCACGCAGCGGCGACGCCCAGCTCCCTCGTGCAGCTCACGGCCGCCGCACCCCCGTCCCGAATCCCCGTACGGCACCCGTACGTAATCAACGGAGTGTGTCCGTGTCCGCGAACTCCGCGACCGCGCCCGAGCAGCCCGAGCAGCCCGAGCAGCTCACCGGCAAGCCGAAGCCCCGCTTCCGAATAACCGACAAGTTCCCCTTCTGGGCCCAGATCATCACCGGTCTGGTGCTCGGTGTCCTGTTCGGCTGGCTCGCCCGCAGCCAGGACATCACCTGGCTCAAGACCACGCTTGAGCAGGTCGGGGACATCTTCATCCAGCTGCTGAAGCTGGCCGTCGCGCCGCTGGTCTTCTTCGCCATCCTGGTGTCGATCACCAACCTGCGGAAGGTCAACAACGCCGCCAGGCTGGCCACCCGCACCCTGCTCTGGTTCATGATCACCTCGCTGATCGCGGTCGCCATCGGCATCACGATCGGCCTGCTCACCAACCCGGGCGCCGGCACCGGCCTCACGCCGAAGGACGGCAAGAAGCCTGAGGGCTCCGGCTCCTGGATCGACTTCCTGACCGGCATCGTGCCCACCGACGTCATCACCCCGTTCACCGAACTGAACGTGCTGCAGATCGTCTTCATGGCCGCTGTCGCCGGCATCGCCGCCCTCCAGCTCGGCACCAAGGCCGAGCCGATCCTCAAGCTCAGCGCCTCCATCCTGGAGCTGCTCCAGAAGGCCCTGTGGTGGGTCATCCGCCTCGCGCCGATCGGCACCATCGGCCTCATCGGCTTCGCCATCGCCGACTACGGCTGGGACCTGATCAGCAAGTACGCGACCTTCACCGCCGACGTCTACATCGGTTGCGCCCTGGTCCTGTTCGGCGTCTACCCGCTGCTCCTCGCCACGGTCGCCAAGGTTAGCCCGCTCCAGTTCTTCAAGGGCGCCTGGCCCGCCATTCAGCTCGCCTTCGTCTCCCGCTCCTCGGTCGGCACCATGCCGGTCACCCAGCAGGTCACCGAGCGCCTCGGCGTGCCCAAGGAGTACGCCTCCTTCGCCGTGCCGTTCGGCGCGACCACCAAGATGGACGGCTGCGCCGCGATCTACCCGGCGCTCGCCGCGATCTTCATCGCGCAGATCTTCGACGTGCAGCTCGGCATCCAGGACTACCTACTGATCGCGTTCGTCTCGGTCATCGGCTCCGCGGCCACCGCCGGCCTGACCGGCGCGACGGTCATGCTCACGCTGACCCTCTCCACCCTCGGGCTCCCGTTGGAGGGCGTGGGCCTGCTGATGGCCATCGACCCGATCCTCGACATGATGCGCACCGCGACCAACGTCGCGGGCCAGGCCCTGGTCCCGGTCATCGTCGCGGCCCGGGAGAAGATCCTCGACCACGACGCGTACAACTCGGCCTCGGCCTCCCCGATCGACGCGTTCGACGTGCACGAGGACGGGCAGGACGAGGACGAGCGTGACGACGCGCGCGACGCGGACCGGAAGGCGTCCGTCCCGGTCCCCGCGTAAGCGGCGGGAACGGCCGCCGCGTTCGCGGTGTGACCCGTACGGCGGTGCCCCCGGCCTGGTGGCCGGGGGCACCGCCGTCTCCGTGCGTCCGGCGAACTCCCGCACGCCCGTACGCTTGTGGGGCGCGAGTCGTGGTGTGTGGCGCGGGGGCGGAAGGATCTGGGACGTGGGTGTTGTCAGGGGCAAGCGGATGCCGCGTGCCGTACGGGAGCGGCAGATGATGGACGCCGCCGTGCGGACCTTCGGGCAGCGGGGGTACCGGGCCACGTCGATGGACGAGATCGCGGAGCTCGCCGGGGTGTCCAAGCCGCTGGTCTATCTGTATCTGAACTCCAAGGAAGAGCTGTTCGCGGCGTGCGTCCGGCGGGAGGCCGCGGCGCTCGTCGAAGCGGTCCGGGCCGGGGTCGAGCCCGGGGACTCGGCGGACCGCCAGCTGTGGCACGGGCTGCGGGCGTTCTTCACGCACACCGCCGAGAGCCCGGACGGGTGGGCGGTGCTGCACAACCAGGCACGTACCCACGGGGAGCCGTTCGCCGCCGAGGTCGCCACGATGCGCGAGGAGATCATCGCGTTCGTCACCTATCTGATCGGCGCCGCGGCCCGCGAGGGCGACTGCGACCCCGAGCTGGCCGACCGGGAGATCGCCGGAATCGCCCATGCGCTGGTGGGCGCCGCCGAATCGCTCGCCGGCTGGGCGAACGTCGCCACCGGTGTCCCGGCGAAGGAGACGGCGGCGACGCTGATGAACTTCGCCTGGGCCGGCCTGGAGAACCTCATGAACGGGGAGCGCTGGTCGCCGTCGTCCGGCCGCCGAGCCGCCCGCTGAGATGGACGCGGCCGTCCTGGCCGCGCAGCTGGAAGGCGCTGCCCGACGCGGCGTAGGTGACCGTGCAGGGGAGCAGCACGGGCGCCTTGAACTCGGCCTGTACGTCGGTGACTTCGGCCGGGTTGGCCTGTGCGACACAGCGGGCGAGGGTCCACATGCCGTGCGCGATCGCACGAGAGAAGCCGAAGAGCCGCGCTGTCGCCGCGCAGAGGTGGACGGGGTTGCGGTCCCCGGACGCGGCGCCGTAGCGCCGGCCGAGGTCGCCGGGCAGGTCCCAGGTGGTGACGGTGGGCAGCGGGGCGGGGCCCGCGCGGCCGGAGGGCGCGGCTTCGGTCGCGCGGCGGGCCCCGGTGGTGTGGCGGGCCAGATAGGTGCTGCGCGACTCCCACACCAGGGTGCCCGCGAGCCGGGCCTGGCTCACCATGCCCACCTCGGTCCCGCGCCGGTGCGGGACCAGCTTGTCGGCGTACACGGTGAGTTCGGGCCGGTCGTCCGGGTGCAGGGCGCGGTACCGCGTGATCGCGATGCCGGTGTGGATCAGCCCGAGCAGGGGGAGCGGGAAGTCCCGGCGCGTCATCACCCGTAACGCCATCGGAAAGGCGATGACGTGCGGGTAGGTGAGCGGCAGTGGATCGGTGCCGGTGAAGCCGCAGAGCCGCGCGTACGCCGCCAGGTGGCCGTGGTCGATGCGGAGGCCGGGGTGGGTGAGGCGGGTCGCGGGGAGCGCCGCGGTGGGGGAGATTCGCCGCTTCAGGGGAGAGGTGAGTGCCCCGAGCGCGAGGAGTGGTGCGAGCGAGGTCATTGTCCGGACTCCCTGACGGTCTTAGATTTACTCCAGAGTAAGGTTACTCAAGGGTCAGTACCGGGTCGAGACGGCGTCGAACACCCCTGAGTGGACGGTCAGTTGCGCATTATCACGCCCTTCGCCGACGAGGAGCCGCTCGTGTCAGAGCCCGCCGTACCCGTCCCCGCACCCGTGCCGGTGTCCGCCGCCCTCTCGCTGTCCCCGTCCGCACCCGTCTCCGACGCCCTGCGGCAGCGCGGTCCCGAGATGATCCGGATGGGCGGGGTCGTGCGCGAGGCCTCCGTGCCGGCGCTCGCCCGGCCCGTCCGGCGCGGCTCGCTCGCCGACATCCCGTTCGACAACGCCCGCGAGGCCCCCGCCGACGTCGTACTCGGCCGGAAGCAGCCCGACGGCAGCTGGCGCGACATGTCCGCCGCCGAGTTCGCCGCCGATGTCCTCGCGGTGGCGAAGGGGCTGGTCGCCGAGGGGCTGCGGCCCGGCGACCGGATCGCGATCATGTCCCGTACGACGTACGAATGGACTCTGCTCGACTTCGCCTCCTGGGCGGTGGGCCTGGTCACCGTGCCCATCTATCCGACGTCGTCGGCGTTCCAGACGCGCTGGATACTCCAGGACTCCGGTGCGGTCGCCTGCGCCATCGAGAGCGCGGAGCAGGCCAGGGTCGTCAGCCCCGAGCGGCAGAACCTGCCGGACCTCGCCCATCTGTGGGAGTTCGACACGGGCGCCGTCGACCGGCTGCGGGCGGTGGGCCGCAAGGTACCCGACGAGGTGGTCGTCGCCCGCCGTTCGGGCCTCGCCCCGGAGTCCGTCGCCACCCTCATCTACACCTCGGGCACCACGGGCCGCCCCAAGGGCTGCGTCCTGACCCACGCCAACTTCTTCGCCGAGGTCGACAACGCCATCGAGCTGCTCCACCCGGTCTTCAAGTCCGTCAGCAAGGACCCCGCGTCGACGCTGCTCTTCCTGCCGCTGGCGCATGTATTCGGGCGGATGGTCGCCGTCGGGTGCATGCGGGCGCGAGTGCGGCTCGGGCACGCGCCCAGCATCGCCACCGAGGAGCTGCTGGCCGACCTCGCCGGGTTCCGTCCGACGTTCCTGCTGGCCATCCCGTACGTCCTGGAGAAGGTGTACAACACCGGGCGCGCCACGGCGGAGAGGATGGGCCGCGTCGCGTCCTTCGACCGGGCGGCGCGCATCGCGCGGCGCTACGGGCAGGCACTGGAAGCGCAGGAACACGGCATGGGCCCCGGCCCAGGCCTCGGCCTGCGCGCCGCCCGTAAGCTCTACGACCCGCTGGTCTACCGGCGGATCAGGGCGGCGCTGGGCGGCAGGGTCACGTACGCGATCTGCGGCGGCTCCCCGCTCGGGCGGACCCTCGCGTCCTTCTACGCGGGCGCCGGCATCGAGATCTTCGAGGGGTACGGCCTGACGGAGACCACGGCTGCCGCGACCGTGACACCCCCGCTCAAACCCCGGCTGGGGACGGTCGGCTGGCCGCTGCCGGGCACGGGGGTGCGTATCGCCGACGACGGAGAGGTGCTGCTGCGCGGCGGGCAGGTGTTCAGCGGCTACTGGGACCACGAGCGGCAGGTGGCTGTGGACATGACCGAGCGGGGGTGGTTCGCGACGGGTGACCTCGGGGCCCTCGACGACGACGGCTACCTCACGATCACCGGCCGCAAGAAGGACATCATCATCACCTCGGTCGGCAAGAACGTCGCCCCCGCGCCACTGGAGGACTGGCTGCGGGCGCACCCGTTGGTCGGTCAGTGCATGGTGGTCGGCGACAACCGCCCTTACATCACTGCCCTGTTGACGCTGGAGCCCGATGGTCTCGCGCACTGGCTGCGGATGACGGGGAAGCAGGACGTGCCGATGAGCGCACTCGTCGAGGACGAGGAGCTGCGCGGCACGATCCAGAAGGCCGTCGACGAGGCGAACCGGCTGGTGTCGCGGGCCGAGTCGATCCGCCGGTTCGCGATCCTGCCGGTCGACTTCACCGAGGCGGGCGGACATCTCACGCCGTCGCTGAAGCTCAAACGGCCGGTGGTCGCACGGGACTTCGCCAAGGAGATGGAGAAGCTGTACGAGCGCTGAGGGGGGTGAGGGGAGGGGCCCACGCCCGCGGCTGCGGGCGAGACCCCGCCGGCCGCGTCCCCAACCTCACGGGTCAGTACACCTGGGGCTCCTCGATCTCGATGGCCCGCACCGGGCAGGCGCGCGCGGCCTCCCGGACCATCGGGTCACCTCCTCCGTCGGCGAGGCCGGGCAGCAGCTCGCTGAAACCGTCGTCGTCCTGGGTGAAGACGCCGGGCGCGGTCAGCGCGCACTGCCCCGCGCCGATACACACGTCCTGGTCGATCCTGATCCGCATGTCCGTCCGCTCGCTCACCAGGTGACGGGCAGCTCGAAGAGCCCCTGGATGGTGTCCCCGGGTTTGAACGGCACCTCGTCGGCGGGCACCGCCAGCCGCAGTCCGGGCAGTCGTGCGAAGAGGGAGCCGAGTGCGATCTCCATCTCGGCCCGCGCCAGATTCTGTCCGAGGCACTGATGGATACCGAAGCCGAACGCGACATGGTGGCGGGCCGTGCGCTGCCAGTCCAGGTCGTCCGGCTCCGCGAAGGCCTGGTCGTCCCGGTTGATCAGCGACGTGGACAGGGCGACGCCGTCGCCGGTACGGATCACCTCGCCGCCCGTCTCGATGTCCTCGGTGGCCACCCGCAGCATGCCGTCGGCGATGGACAGGAACCGCAGCAGTTCCTCGACGGCGACCGGCATCAGCGTGGGATCGGCGCGCAGTTGGGCGAGGCGCTCCGGGTGTTCGAGGAGGGTGTAGGTGCCGAGGGAGATCATGTTCGCGGTGGTCTCGTGGCCCGCGAGGAGCAGCAGCGTGGCCAGGCTGACGAGCTCTTCTCGGTCCAGCGACCCCGAGTTGAGCTGCTGGGCGATCAGCTCGTCGATCAGCCCGTCCCCGGGGTTGTCCTGTTTCCGCTCAACCAGCGCCCCGAGATAGTCGTTCAGCTGGTCCCTGGCGTCCTCCACGTCCGCGGTCGAGGGCCCGCGCAGCAGCCGTCGCGACTGCGCCTCGAAGAACTCGTGGTCCTCGTACGGGACTCCGAGCAGTGCGCAGATGACCATGGAAGGGACGGGTAGGGCGAAGACGGCGACCAGGTCGGCCGGAGGCCCCTGCGCGATCATCGCGTCGAGCTGCCGGTCCACGGTCTCCTGGATGCGCGGGCGCATCGACGCCGTCCGCTTCAGGGTGAAGCTCGGTATCAACATCCGCCGCTGCACCTGGTGTTCCGGGTCGTCGACCCCGAGCAGGGCTATCCGGCGCGCGCTGATGCGGGCGACGCGCTCGGTGGGCTTCGGGAAGTCCGGGTTCTCCCGGTCGGCGGACAGCCGCGGATCGACGAGCAGGGCGCGGGCCTCGGCATGCCCGGTCACCACCCAGATCCGCCGCCCGTCGTAGAGGGTGACGCGGGCGAGGGGGCGCTCCTCGGCGAGGGGCTTGTACTCGGTCGGCGGGTGGTAGGGACAGGTGCGGTCCTGGGGGAAGGAAACGGTCTCGGTCATGACTGCCTCACTGGGGGAGAGGGCGTCGTACTGATCACGCGCTGATCCGGTGCTGATCACCACTACCCACTACATGCCCGAGGCATCTAATTCATATACGCGATGTTCGGCCAACCCGAACAGGGTTTCCGCCCCCGCCGCCCCCGCCCGGCCGCGCCCCGTTCCCTTCCGGAACGGGGCGCGGCCGTACGTCTTCGTCCGCCGGCGCAGGGATCAGCAGTTGCCGTTCGTGGGCCTGCCCGCGAAGCGGTCGCCCAGCCAGTCCATCGCCGGGAACGCACCGACCGTCACCCCGCCGATGTGTCCGAGCACGGGGTGGGAGCGCCACTGGACCTTGGCGCCCTGCGCGCACCAGTCGGCGCGCAGCTGCTTGCCGACGTCGTACGGGATCAGCTCGTCGAGGCCCCCGTGGTAGAGGTACACCGGGTGGTCGGGGGCGTGCGAGCCGAGCTTCGACTCGTTCAGGCGCTGCTGCCAGTCGGGCTCGGCCAGCGGGTTCTTGACCGTCACGTCGGAGATGCGCTGGAAGAGGCCGGCGACGGTGTCGACCGCGACGCAGTTCTTCTTCATGAAGTCGACGTACTCGCGGCCCTTGTCGTTGAGATACGAATCGAGCTTCAGCTCGGGGAACGCGGCGTCCTGGCCGGTCGCGGCCATCAGGATCAGACCGGCGCCGATGTTGCCGTCGTTGAAGTCGGCGACCTTGAGCAGGTCGGCCGGTACGCCGCCGGTCGCGGTGCCCTCGACCTTGAGCTCGGGTGCGTACGAGTCGTGCAGTTCGGCGGCCCAGCTGGAGGCCTGGCCGCCCTGCGAGTAGCCCATGATGCCGACGGGGGAGTCCTTGGAGAGGCCCGCCTCCGGGTGGCGGAGCGCGGCGCGGGCCGCGTCCAGGACGGCCTGGCCCTCGGCCCTGCCGACCGTGTAGGTGTGGTCGCCGGGGGTGCCGAGGCCCTCGTAGTCGGTGACGGCGACGGCCCAGCCGCGCAGCACGGCCTGGTTGATGAGGTTGGCCTCGACGGTGGTGCCCTTGGGGAAGCCCGCGCTGGGCGCGCACTGGTCGGCGAGGCCGACCGTGCCGACCGCGTACGTCACCAGCGGGCGCGGCCCCTCCCGGCCGTCCTTGGGCACGATGACCGTGCCGGACACGACATTGGGCGCGCCCTTGGCGGTGCTGGAGCGGTAGGTGATGTGCCAGGAGTCGGTGTTCGTCGGCTGGCCCGGCAGCGGGTGGAACGAGGTCCGGGCGGAGCTGACGATGTCGCCGGGGGCGGCGGCCGAAGCGGCGCTGTCGGCGGGGGTGTCCTGGGCGACGGCCGTGGGTACGGCGGAGGTGAAGGCGAGTGCGGCCAAGGTGGCCACCACTCTGTTCCTGATGGGCGTGCGGCTCATGCGGCTCTCCCAACGTTCCTGTGGGGGCTGGGCTCGTTGCCGAGACCGTAGTGACTGACCAGTAGGTACGGAGCTGACCGGGAAGCTCAGCTTTGCTGACCCTGAATTCCAAATTCCAGCAGAGAGATCCAATGCCGGGCCGCGTGACACGTGCGGCGAGGACGCGGATGTGCCCGGCCTGGCCCGCCCCGGCTGCCCGCCGCCGCTGGTCGGGGGCCTGCGGGCGCGAGCGGAGCGGGCCCCGGACGGCCGCGCCCCGGAGACCGGCCCCGGTACCGGCAGGTTGACGGCGTGGCGATCAGCCCGACCGGGGAGCTTCGGCGACGCGCCCGTGCGCCGACGCCGAGCCGATCACCCGGTACGCCCCCGGCGTCGTCCCCGTCCAGCGGCGGAAGGCCCGGTGGAACGAGGTGTCCTCCGAGAAGCCGAGCCGCGCGGCCAGCTCCGCGATCGGCTCCCGACCCTCCGCGAGGCCCGCTATGGCCGCGTCCCGCCGCACGGCGTCCTTCAGTTGCTGGAACGACGTGCTCTCCAGCTGGAGCCTGCGCCGCAGCGTCGCCGGGCTGACCGCCAGGCGCGCCGCCGTCGCGCCGAGGGACGGGAGACGGGGCGATGCCCGCAGCGACTGGGCCAGGTCGCGGCGTACCTGCTCGGCCACCGTCGTGCCGTACTCGCGGCGGCTGAGCAGCTCGAAGGGGGCGCCGCCCAGCATCACGTCGACCGCGGGCTCGTCACGGATCAGCGGGGCCGTGAGCCAGTGCGCGTCGAAGCCCGCCGCCGTCCGGTCCGTGCCGAAGCGGACGGCGCAGCCGAAGAGCGTGTCGTACTCGTCCTTGTGCGGCGGCGGCGGATAGTCGAAGTCCGCCCAGCGCAGGGGGATGCGACGGCCGACCAGCCAGCTGCACAACCGGTGCCAGATGATCACCAGGCACTCGGTGAGGAAGCGGTCCTCGTCCCGGCCGAGATCGCTGCGGACACTGAACACGGCCTCCCCGCCCGCGCGTTCCAGCGTGAGATCGGGCCCGCCCGGGAACAGCCCGTAGAACGCGGTCCCCCGCTCGATCGCCGTACCCAGGTCACGGCACCCCAGCAGGGCGTAACACATCATCGCGAACGTGCCGGGCCGGCTCGGGGCGGGACCGAGGCCCAGGAACTCGTCCTCCGTGGCGCGGTACAGCGCCCGGAACAGGCGGGCGAACTGGGCGGCGGTGACACGCGCCCGGTCGTCACCCAGCAGCAGGGGCGGGATGTGGCCCGCCTGGAGCAGCGGCACGGTGTCGATGCCGCGGCGCTCGGCGCCGCGCAGCAGGGCCCGCACGTGGTGCACCGTGATCGTCCGCTTGGCCATGGTCATGGACGGTAGCCGTCCAGGCACTGAGCGCCAAGGTCAGCGCCGGTGACGTTTCCGGTCATCGCCGCGGGACCACGAACGTACCTACCGTCGAGTCCATGACTCGACGACGGCCCGACACGCTCGCGGAGTTCACCGAGTGGGCGGGCGAGCGCTACGCGGACCATCCGGCCCTGCGCTTCAAGGGCCCCGCCGGGGCGGAGGGCGGCGGCTGGGACTCGGTCTCGTACGCCGAACTCCGTGAGGTCGTACGGGAGACCGGCCGCGTCCTGATCGGCGGTCTGGGGGTCGCCGCGGGCGACCGGGTCGCGATCCTCTCCGAGACCCGCCCCGCATGGACATACGCGCACTTCGCGGCGTTCGCGGCGGGCGCGGTCGTGGTTCCCGTCTATCCGACGGCGGGCGACGAGGAGCTCGCCTGGGTACTCGGCGACTCCGGCGCGTCGGTCGTGATCTGCGAGAACGCGGACCGGGCCGCCAGGGTGGAGGGGGTGCGCGGTGGGCTCCCGGCGCTGCGCCACGTGGTGCGGATGGACGCGCTGCGCCACCCGGGCCGGCCGGGCACCCTGGACGCGCCGCTCGCGTCAGCGCCGCTCGCCGAACTGCTCGACCGGTGCGCGGCGGTGCGCGCCGACGACACGGCGGAGATCGTCTACACCTCGGGGACGACGGGCCCGCCCAAGGGCTGTCTCCTCACCCACGGCAACATCGGCGCCGTACTCGACGCCAACCTCGACCTGATCGAGGGCGGTCCCGGCGACCGTACGTACCTCTACCTCCCGCTCGCCCATCTCCTCGCCCAGCTCATCGAGTTCACCACCGTCCTGCACGGCAGCGAGCTCTGCTACTTCGGCGGGCGCATCGAGGACGTGGTGGCCGAGCTGGCCGAGGTCCGGCCGACCCATCTGCCCTCCGTGCCGCGCCTGTTCGAGAAAATCCACTCGGTGGTGCTGTCGCTCGCGGAGTCCGAGGAGGGCGGGCGCGAACGCTTCACGGAGGCGGTACGCATCGGGGTGCTCGCCGCGGAGGGGCGGCTGCCCGAAGAGCTCAAGGGCGCGTACGAGGATGCCGATCAGCGCCTGTACAGCCTGGTCAGGGCGGCCTTCGGCGGTCGGCTGCGCTGGGCGCTCACCGGGGCCGCCCCGATCGCGCCGCAGACGCTGGACTTCCTGCGGGCGTGCGGCATCGCGGTCTTCGAGGGGTACGGGATGACCGAGTCGGGTGGCGCGATCTCGATCAACCACCCGGGCGCGGTCCGCTACGGCACCGTCGGCCGGCCGATCGCGGGCTGCGAGGTGCGGATCGGCGAGGACGGCGAGGTGCTGGCGCGCGGCCCGATGGTCTTCCCCGGCTACTACGGCAACGAGCGCGCCACCGGCGAGACCCTCGACGCGGACGGCTGGCTGCACACGGGGGACCTGGGGGCCCTGGACGAGGACGGCTACCTCACGATCACCGGCCGCAAGAAGGACCTCATCATCACGTCCTCCGGCAAGAACCTCACGCCCTCCCAGGTCGAACTGGCCGTGCAGCAGTCCCGGTTCGTCTCGCACACGGTGCTGGTGGGCGACCGCCGCCCGTACCCCGTCGCCCTGATCACGCTCGACGCGGACGAGGTGGCGGGCTGGGCCACCAGGACGGGCCACGACCCGGCCGACCGCGACGCGGTGCGGACCCTGGTCCAGGAGGCGGTGGACACGGCGAACGCCCAGGTGTCCCGGCCCGCCCGGATCCGCGCCTTCGCGGTGCTCGACGAGGACTTCACGGTGGACAGCGGGGTGCTCACGCCGACGTTGAAGGTGCGGCGCAAAGCGGTGGTGGAGCGGTACGCGGAGGTGATCGAGGCGCTGTACGCGACGGGGTGAGCACGCGCACACCGCCTTGGCCTGCGGGTACTCGGCGTCGGCTCTTCGTGCGCGGGGCCGGCACGGCCGCCTCGACCCGGCGGCGCCGCCGTCCGCGCGGGCGGGAGCCGCCGCGCGGGCGGGGCACAGGCAGGGGCCCTGCCGCTCTCCGCCTGGGCGGAAAGGAACAGGGCCCCTTGAGTACTGCTGCTTCGACCGCGATCCGGTCGGTCCGGGCAAACTAGTTGGCCGGGGTGACATTCTCCGCCTGCGGGCCCTTGGGGCCCTGCGTGACGTCGAAATTCACGAGCTGGTTTTCCTCGAGCGAGCGAAAGCCAGACGCGTTGATCGCGGAATAGTGGACGAAGACATCCGGGCCGCCGCCGTCCTGGGCGATGAAGCCGAAGCCCTTTTCAGCGTTGAACCACTTGACGGTTCCGGTAGCCATAAGCCCTCCCATGGGCCAAAGGGTTGCCCTGCTCCAGAACCTGCAAGAAGTCTGAAAACTACAAAAGCCTGCGGCGTCACATGCGCCGCAGGCTCTGTACTGCAAGGGAAACCAAACTGCAACTTGCGGCGAGCGTAGCACGCGCCATCAGGCAAGCGGTAGAGGGAAAGATCACCTCATACGGATGTTTGGTACGGGTGCTCGAAGCGCTCCTGGAGAGGCGTCCGGAGGGCGTCGGGAGCAATGCCCGGACGGGCAGGAAGGCCCCCGGCGTCACCATCCGAGACGTACGGGGCTAGCCTCACGATGTGGACAATTCAACTGCTGCCGACCACCGTCGCAGCCGGCCACGTGTCGGCCACATCCAGTTCCTCAACTGTGTGCCCTTGTACTGGGGGCTGGCCCGTACCGGAGCGCTTCTCGACTTCGAGCTGACGAAGGACACCCCGGAGCGGCTCAGCGAGCAGCTGGTCCGCGGCGACCTGGACATCGCTCCTGTCACCCTCGTGGAGTTCCTGCGCAGCGCGGACCAGCTCGTGGCCTTCCCCGACCTGGCGGTCGGCTGCGACGGCCCCGTCATGTCGTGCGTGATCGTTTCGAAGCTGCCGCTGGAGCAGCTGGACAGGGCGCGGGTCGCGCTCGGTTCGACGTCGCGTACGTCCGTACGGCTGGCCCAGCTGCTCCTTGCCGAGCAGTACGGCGTACAGCCCGACTACTACACGTGTCCGCCGGACCTCGGCGTGATGATGCAGGAGGCGGACGCGGCCGTACTGATCGGCGACGCGGCTCTGCGCGCCTCGCTGCACGACGCCCCCCGCCTCGGCCTGCAGGTCCATGACCTGGGGAAGATGTGGAAGGACTGGACGGGCCTGCCGTTCGTCTTCGCGGTGTGGGCGGCGCGCAAGGACTACCTGGAGCGCGAGCCGGTCATCGTGAAGAAGGTGCACGAGGCGTTCCTGGCCTCCCGTGACGTGTCCCTCGAAGAGGTCGCCAAGGTCGCCGAGCAGGCCGCCCGCTGGGAGGTCTTCGACGCGGAGCTGCTGGAGCGCTACTTCACGACGCTGGACTTCCGGTTCGGTCCCGACCAGCTCAAGGGCGTACGGGAGTTCGCGCGGCGCACCGGGCCGACGACCGGCTATCCGGCGGACGTCACGGTGGAGCTGCTCGGCTGACCCCGGGCAAGTGGCATCAGGGGGCCGGAACGGGCCCCCGTATGTGCTCACTGATCCACTGGATGGTCCCGTCCCCCATGCCCTTCACGTACGTCTTGGCGTTGTGCTCGCCGCCCTGGATGACTTGGAGGCGGGTCTTCACCGGCCCCTTGCCGTAGGTCCTGACGAACGTGCGCAGGCTGCCGAGCCCCGACTCCTCGGTGCCGACCTGGAACGCCAGGTAGACGTCCTTGCGGCCCGACCCGGCCGGTCGCGCGGCGAGCGCCTTCGCCAGCCGCTCCGGGTTGTTGGCCTGCTTCTCCTTCTCGTGGCCGGCCCACAGCGGTGAGTCGGGCACGGTGTCGGGGCCCGAGGCGATCACGGCCTTGAACCGGTCGGGCCGCTTGAGTACCGACTTGAGGCCGACGAAGCCGCCGGACGACGAACCCATGAAGGCCCAGCCGTCACGGGACTTGAATGTACGGAAATTCGCTTGGACGAATTCGGGAACGTCGTCCGTCATCCAGGTGCCCATTTTCGGCTGCCCCGCCGGAATGTCACTGCCGTCGTAGTAGTTCTCGGCGTCCGGATTGAGGACGGGCATCACCACGATGAACGGGAGGCTCTTGCCCGCCTTCGACCACTTGCTGATGCTGCTCTGCAGCTTGAGGTCGGTGCCCATCCAGTAGTTATTGGGATAGCCGTTGCCGCCGGGCAGGGCGATGAGGACGGGAAAGCCGCTCCTCGCGTACTTCGGGTCGAAGTACTGCTTGGGGGCCCACACCCATACCTTGCCGGTGAATCCCGACTTCTTTCCGTGCAGCGTGGTGACGCCGATCTTGGTGCCGTCGTCGAGGGAGTTCTCGGTGGTGAACCGCGCGCGCGGGCCGGTCGGCAGCAGCGTCTCCGTATCGACGCGGGCGGGAGCCGGCCGGTCCGTCGCACCCTTCCCGGGCCCGCCCGCCGGGGCCGATGCGCCGGGGTTGTCGAAGGTGACCGGGTCGCCCTGGTCGGAGCAGCCGGAGGCGAGCGCGGCGGAGGCGAGAGTGACGGCGGCCATGAGGACGGCGGACAGACGTTTCACAGGGGGACGCTCCGAAGGATGTTCCGGTTGCCCGGCATTCCTGCCATTCCGGGCAACGTGCTGAATTACGCCCAGGGAGATGGGCGCCGGACCGTTTTGGTTGGCTGCGCGCCGCACCTGACCGTGGTGATCCGGAACACGCCGCGCCTAGGCTGCTCGGTACGAGGGGGAGGACCGGCCGATGGGGCGGATGGAACGCATGGAGCCAACGGGGTCGACGGGGCCGATACAGCCACCCCCGCGCCCTCCGCGTCCGCTGCAGCCGCTCGAAGCGGGCGAACCGCGGACCATGGGCGCGTACCGGCTGCTGGGCAGGCTCGGCGCGGGCGGGATGGGCCGGGTCTACCTGGGGCGCAGTGCGGGCGGACGTACGGTCGCCGTCAAGGTCGTGCATCCGCACTTCGCGCTCGACGAGGAGTTCCGGGCGCGCTTCCGGCGCGAGGTGGCGGCGGCGCGGCTCGTCGGCGGCGACTGGACGGCGCCCGTCCTGGACGCGGACCCGGACGCGGCCGTGCCGTGGGTCGCCACCGGCTATGTGGCGGGCCCGTCCCTCGCCCAGGCGGTCGCCGGACACGGACCGCTGCCCGAGCACGCGGTACGGACCCTGGGAGCGGGACTCGCGGAGGCGCTGACGGCGGTGCACGAGCTCGGCCTCGTACACCGCGATGTGAAGCCGTCGAACGTGCTGCTGACGATCGACGGCCCCCGCCTGATCGACTTCGGCATCGCCCGAGCCACGGACGCCACCGCCTCGCTCACCTCGACGGGCGTCTCGATCGGCTCACCCGGCTATATGTCGCCCGAGCAGATCCTGGGCAAGGGCGTGACGGGCGCGGCCGATGTCTTCTCGCTGGGCGCGGTACTGGCCTACGCGGCCCTGGGGGCGGCGCCCTTCCCCGGCGGCTCCTCGGCGGCGCTGCTCTACCAGGTGGTGCACGGGGAGCCCGAACTGGGCGTATTGCAGGGCGACTTGCGCGAGCTGGTGGCCGCCTGCCTGGCGAAGACCCCGGAGTCGCGCCCGTCCCCGGCGGAGGTGGCGGCCAGGCTGGCGCCCGACGGCGCGGCGGAACTGGTGGCCTCGGGCTGGCTGCCGGGCCCGTTGGTGGAGGAGGTCAGCCGGTCGGCGGTGCGGTTGCTGGACCTGGACCTGGACCTGGACCTGGACCTGGACCTGGACCTGGACGCGGGGGCGGAGGGTGCGGGGCCGACAGGGTCGGGCCTGGTGCCGTTCAGCCACGAGTCGGTGGGCGGGGCGGATGCGGTGGCGGGCTTCGGCCCACCGGACCCGTCGTACGGCAACTGGCCGCGCGAGAGCGGCAGTCCGCCCCGGCCCCGACCAATGGAACCGGCGAAGCGCCCGGCGGGCCGCCTCTCCTTCTCCCTGACGACCACGGACGAACCGGATGCCCCGCAGGGCGAGGGCGCTCGGGGCCGACGCAGAAGCTGCTCACTGGTCCTGGCGGTGGCGGGCGCGCTGGCGGTGGCAACGATCGGGGGCGCGTTCGTCCTGGACCTGATGCCGGGCGGCTCCGAAGCAGGCGACAAGAGCGGCAGCAGCGACACGGCCGCCCCCGCCGGGTCCCGCCCGCCCCCCGACACCGTCCCGAAGACCTTCGCCGGCACCTGGACGGGCCAACTCACCGCGAACGCGGGCCTGCCGGGCGGCACGTACACGGTGGAGATCGGATCGGGCAAGGCGGGCGAGGACGTCACGAAGGCAACGAACACTCTGGGCCCGCTGAAGTGCAGCGGAGTGGGCCGGCTGGAGAAGGCGACCCCCAAGGAAATCCGCGTAACGTCCCGAACGGACCCGACCCGCACGAACACCCCGGGCTGCACGACGGGCACGGCGACGATCACGTACACCCTGGGCCGGGACGGCGCTCTGCGGCTCGAAACGGCGGGAGCGGGGACGCCTACGGGAGTGCTGCGGCGGCAGGGCTGAGGCTCCTACTGCGCTGAGGCTGCGGACTACCGGTGATGTGCCTGCCTTCGATGTGCGTCCAGCCATGCGTCGAGGCCGCCATCGTCCCATCGTGGCTTTCTGCGGCAGAGCGGGGCACCACCCGGCCGTGCGCAACACCTGGCCGGTCAAGTCGGACCACCGGGGCTCCACGTCGGCGCACCCTCCTGCGTCGTTAGCCAACTGGGGCGATGAGGGGCCCGACTGCCCGAGGCGGTTTTACCCTCGTCGGACGGGGCGTGGACCCCTACCGTCCGGAGGACTGCAAGGGGCCCTCGATGGCCACATCGCCGATCCGGAGAAGCCAGATGTCGTAGGTGTAGTCACTGAAGAGCTCAAGGACGCGCCCGTCATTCATGAGCAGAGCGATGTCGAGCGAATTGAACCGCGACTGCGGCTGCACGTCGACGATCTGGGCTCCGACGAGCGACCGGACACCGTCGGCCATGTCCGGCCTGACCTCGGCATCTCTTGATGCCTCGATCACTTCCTCACGGGTCAGCCGCCACGGCCCTGACACACGCAGGCGCCATCCGGAGCCGCTCAGGAGGAGCGTGTCCGAGTCCGGGTCCAGCCAGCAAGCCTCCACCTGAAAGGGAAGGTGGGCCGAAATCTCTTCGAAGACGTCGCTATTCATCAGGAGAGTTCCACATGTGTTCGTTCGCGGATGTATTGACGGGCAGCGGCACCCTTCATGCCGCGGGGGGCTTGAGGTTGCCGACCGGTGAAGGGGCTGACGGCTCCGTTGGGTCCCTCGAATGAGCCCGGATCCACCGGCTTGATTTTGGATTGATCGTTTCGGGGGTGTGCAGGCCGCGTCGAGGCTGAGCTGTGGATTCGGGCATGGGGTGGCCGCTGGTCTGTCCAGCTCTTCCACTTGTCCACAGGTCTCGGGCCCTTTCGGGCAGGTCGGTCAGGGAGCGTCAGAGGGCTGGTGGCGCATGCACCGTGCTGAAGAGCTGGGTGAAGTCCCCGCTCCAGGGCCAGCGTTCGGGCAGGTGCAGGGTGAGGCGGCGGGCCGAGCGGGCCAGGCGGGCGGGCACGCTGATCAGGTGGTCACGGATGGTGGCGGTGGTCGCTCTGGCATGGAACGTTCCGGCCAGGGTGCCGGCGGCGCGGGTCAGGTTGTGCGCCACGGCTGCCAGTGCGAGCCACGCGGCATTGGCCTGGAAATGCCCGGACGGCGCGTGGGCGAAGGCGCTGTTCTTGACATCCGCGATCACCTGCTCGACGACAGCGTGCCGACGGTGATCGGCTTCGGCGTCCTTCAAGGAGAGCGGGGAGTCGGTGAATGCGGCGTGGTAGCGCCAGGTGTCGAAGAGCGTGCCCTGCCCTGCAGGGACGGCGCCATGGCCCAGGCGCTTGACGCGGCGCACGATCAGACGGGCGGCGACCTGCTGCTTCTTCGGCTTGGAAGTGAACGCGGTGTAGGAGACCTCGGCAATCTCAGCGTCCGAGATCCAGCACTGGCCCTCCTCGTCCCAGACCGCTTGGGGATATTTGATCGGCGTCCACGCGTCCTCGTTGATGCGGGCGATCGCGGCCTTGACGGAGGTGTTCATCCGAGCCGTGACCGAGAAACGGGCGCCCAGCGTCCGGCAGGCATTGATGACGTCCGCGCCGTAGAACGCGGAGTCCGTCCGTACCACCAGCAGGCCGCTCGCGCCGCAGGCGCGGGCGGTACGGATGTTCTCGGCCACGAAAGCTGCCGCCCCGCGCGCGGAGTTCGAGGGTCCCATGCGCAGCCTCGTGGCGGCGATCACCGGGGCGGACAGGGGTGTGGAGACAATGCCGAGCAGTGCGTTCAGGCCCTTGACCTTGCTGTATCCGTATCCGGCGCCCTGCTTGGCGTAGCCGTAGGTGCGGCGGATGGTGTCATCGACATCCACGTAGGCGACCTGGTCCGCGCCGGGCAGCAGCGGGGCGTGACGGGCCAGTTTGGGCAGCAACCGGCGGGCCACGGCGTGCAGTTGCTTCACATGCCCGTGCGTGAAGGAACGCAGAAACGACCCCAGCGTGGACGGGGCCCGCACTCCGGAGAACAGGCGGCCCATCGCACCGTGCCGCAGCCGGTCCATGTCATCGATGCTGTCGGCGCCCGCGACCATGCCGCCCACCAGCGACATCAGTTTCGCCGCGGGGAAGGCGCCGGTGCCGTCCTTCGAGCGCGGCAGCCTGATGAGATCATCGGCCAGAGTCGGCAGACCACACCGCTCGGCCAGCCGGATCACCGGCTCCAGCCCGCCGTACGCGACCAGATTCGGATCGTCGAACACGGATGAGACCGCCGCCGCGGCATGGGAAGATTGCATCTCGGAAGTGCCTTGCCGATCGTGCCTGATGTGGTCCTAGAGAAACCCCATCATCGCAGGTCACAAGGCACTTCTTTATTTCCGGAGAAACTATCCACAGGTATCAAGCCGGTGGATCCGGGATGAGGCTCGCAGCGGAGCGGTTCCTGCCGGTTGCATAACGCGGATCGACTCGCCATTCGGAAGCTGGTACCCGACACCCGCAGATCTGGTCTGGAAGGTGCTGAAACCCGGTTCGCCCGAATCGACCGCGCGTTGGAGGCCGTCCTCCAGTCTGCTCTGGCTGGTCGGGACCACAGTTCCGTGTGCATCTGCCACGAAGGTCGCCCGCGTGCAAGGAGCGAGACCGAGTGGATCTGCCCAGGTGAGCCGATTGTGTACGTAGGTACTCGGGTGCGGAGCAGGAGAGAGTCCGAGTGGGTCGGAGCCGGGTGATCGAGCCGAGCGGATCCGTGAATTCGATCGGTAGACCTGCCGCGTTGCAGCGGATCCTGGTCGTTTCACCGAGCGCGTCAGTCACCGAAATCGGATGCCCTGATCCGCCATAGGAAAATTGAGTCCGCGCGCCTGTGGGATCAGTCAGTGAGGTGCGGTTGCCGCGCTCGTCGACGAGGCTTCCGTGGTACGCGGTGGAGATCACCTTGCCTTTCCGGCCGAACTTCAAGGAGAAGGAAGAGCCCACTGCTGGGCACGCACAGCCTCGTGCGTGTCCGCCCAGTAGCCCCCGCAGCCCGTCCAGCAGCAGAACAATCGACAGGTAGATCATCATTGCCTGGTCCGGGGTTTTGCCGCGGGAAGTCGCAACTCCGTGGTTTCCCGATACCTCCAGGTGACCAAGGTCGAATCCTGACGGAGGAGGGACTTCAGGCTCTTCCATAGGGAAATCGAACTGCATTACACCGCGCTCTTTCCCACGGGGAATGGGGTGGTGATGTTATGGGCGTCGAGTGAGTCGACGGTGACGCTGCCATGAGTCCGGAATCCGATCACCTTCATCCTCCGTTCGAAGGTCTGTATGCGTTGGGCCGGATTCGGGCCGCCGCTGAGGCCCAGCGGGCGGCCCTTCGACCGCCTCTTCGGGCGAGGAGCGCGCCTGTCCTGGTCATCGGATTCCCTCGATCAGCTTTTCCAACGCCTCATCGGCGTCGCCCGCAAGGAGGGTGACGCCCGTCCATGCCGGTGAAGGCCCTGCCGTCCGGGGCCATGCCCAAGTAGCTGTTGCGGCGGTCGATCATGCCGACGGGATAGAGGTATGCCCCGGCTTCCTCGCTGAGCACCTCGAAGATCTCGGCGTCCCACGTGGCCAGGGCGGGATTGAGATTGAACTCCATGCGCGCCATCGTTCTGCCCGCACCCCGGTCGGGAACCACCAACCCACCGAATTCGGCGAGGAACCGGCGAGCGGCCTCGTGGACCTCGAAGCCGTCGTGCTCGCGCAGGGCGCTCTCCCAGGCGGCAGTGGGCACCGAGCGCCCGGGGTGCCACCCGGCCGTGCGCAACACCTGGTCGGTCAAGTCGGACCACCGGGGCTCCACGTTGGCGCGCCCTCCTGCGTCATTTACATCAGTTGGGACGATGAGGGGCCCGACTGCCCGAGGCGCTCTCACACCGGTCGAGCCTTGGGCTTCTGCTGCCGGGTGACTGCAAGGGGCCCTCGATGGCCACATTGCCGATCCGGAGAAGCCCGTTGTCGTAGATGTAGTCGCTGAAGGCCTCAAGGGCCCGACCGTCATTCAATGGAGAGTGCGAACTCGATCAGGCGCGGCTCTTCCCGGCAGAGGGCGGTCCGGCGCCTTTCAATGGTCAGGCAGGGCCGATCATCAAATCCGGCTCTGTCGCTGATCTTGTGACGGGGCGGGTGGTGTCAGTGGCGGCTGTGATCATGAGCCAGGTGTACTTCACGGAGTTTCGGGGTGTTGTTCCCTCATCTGGCCGGTGTTGTGGTCGAGGTGGTCGAGCGGTCGTTGTCCGGTGTGGTCTCGATGCATGCGCGTGCTCGGTCGTCGGGCGGGGTGTGTCCGCACTGCGGTAGCGCGTCGGGCCGGGTGCACGGACGGTACGTACGGCGGCTCGCGGACGCGGCGGCCAGCGGCGCCGGGGTGGTGATCGAGTTGCTGGTGCGGCGGTTCAAGTGCCTGAACCCCGGGTGCCGGGCGGTGACGTTCGCTGAGCAGATCGCGGGGCTGACCAGCCCGCATGCCCGCTATACGCCGCTGCTGCGCGGCCAGTTGACCTCGATCGCTCTCGCGCTGGCCGGCCGCGCGGGGGCCCGCCTGGCCGGGGTATTGGGCTTGGACGTCGCCAAGGACACTCTGTTACGTCTGGTCCGTGCGGTGCCGGAAGAGCCTGTCGGAGAGATCCGTGTGCTCGGTGTCGACGATTTCGCGCTCCGCAGGGGTGCGACGTACGCCACGATCTTGGTGGACCTGGAGACCCGGCGCCCGGTCGACGTGCTGCCCGGCCGTGAGGCCGAGCCACTGGCCGCATGGCTGAGCAACCACCCGGAAATAGAGATCGTGTGCCGGGACAGGGCCGGAGCGTATGCCGAGGGCACCCGCAGCGGCGCCCCGCAGGCGGTCCAGGTCGCAGACGCCTGGCATTTGTGGCACAACCTCGGCGAGGCGGTGGAGAAGACCGTATCCGCCCACCACGCCTGCGCCCGGGCCGCGTTCGAGAACACCGTACCGGCCAAGCCGCCGCCCAGCGACGACATCTGGCAGACGCCGCCCCCGGTTGACGCGATGCTCGATGTCTGCGGACGCGAACGCCGTCTGGTGACCCGGACCAGGGAACGCTACACCGCAGTGCGGGAACTCCTGGACGGCGGCAGCACGCTGGAGGGGATCTGCCGGACACTGCGGCTGAGCCGCAAAACCGTGCGCCGCTTCGCCCGGGCCACCAGCATCGACGAACTGCTGGTCAAGGCGACAAACCGGTCCACCCTCCTGGACGAGCACACGCCCTACCTCCACCAGCGATGGAACGAGGGCTGTCGCGACAGTGCCCAGCTCCACCAGGAAATCGTCGCCCGGGGGTTCACCGGAAGCATCCAGACCGTCCGCCGCTACCTCCGCCCGTTCAAGACCTCCACCACCGCGCCGCCAGTGCCCCGTCCAGCTCCGCGGCCCCGCCGCATCGTCCGCTGGATCATGACCGCCCCCGGAAACCTGGCAGCCGTGGACGCCGCCGACCTCAAAGAGATCCGGGCCGACTGCCCCGAACTCGACGCCGTCACCGACCATGTCCGCGACTTCGCCGCCATGATGAGCGACTTGCGCGGCGACCAGCTGCCAGCCTGGATGGAACGCGTCCTCGCCGACAACCTGCCCGCCCTGCACTCCCTGGTCAACGGCCTGCGCCGGGACCAGGACGCCGTCACCGCCGGCCTGTCCACCCCCTGGAGCTCAGGCCAGGTCGAAGGCCAGGTCACACGAGTGAAATTCCTCAAAAGGCAAGGATACGGACGAGCCAACCTCGACTTCCTCCGCAAGCGGGTGCTCCTCACACCCTGACCCACCCCGTCACAAGATCAGCGACAGAGCCTCAAATCCTCCAGGGCATGGGCGTGGGCCCGGAAGGCGCTCTTCCCGGCTGCAGGGGCCTTCGAATCCGGCTTCAGGATGTCGGGGAGGTAGACCACGCGCCAGGTTCGGAAAGTGTCAGTCCGGGACTCTGATGGAGGTCGGCCGAGCAATTCGGCGGCCAGACTCAGGATGCGGGAGATCAGGGGAGCCGTCCGGGTGGCTGCGGGCCCGCGCACAATTGCGGCGGTGACCAGCGCATGCAAGAGATTGGTCAGTTGAAGGTCGCCGCCCATGCGGACCATACGACGTACCGCCGGGGGCTCACCGATGGCCGGGGAATATGCTTCGATGGCGCCCGACCACAGAGCCAGGTTCGCCCAGCCCACTTCGTGGTCGCGACGCCAGCCGAGCTCATCGAAAATCGCCATGCTCGCTGAGTCGAATTCCCCCACAGCCCTCACCGTCAAAAGCAACTCATCCAGGATGTCCTGCCTGGACATGCAGAATGACCCCACCGACAGCTGATCCAGCGCAACGCCGTTTATCGCGTGTACCGCGCCCAGCTCTACGATTCCGCCAACCGCGGCGAAAATTTCCCGCGCGAGCATATGCTCCGGAATGGGCCCGGGCTGCTGATGTGTCACGACTGATCACTCATTTCCTGTTCAGAAGGTCCCTGCGAAGTGTTCCATGATCGCTTCCATTTGTGGCAACATCCGTGGAGATCCCGCGTTCAGCATATTGATGCCGTCGGGGGTGTTGACGAAGTGCTCCGGTAGGTTGCCGGCAGGGCCCGCATGTTCTCTCAAGACGGTGTCCGCCCAGCTTTTCGGGACCTCCGTTCGGATAATCACGCCCTCGGGTCCCGCGTACGCGGTAGCCGCCCTGTTGAAATTGTCGGTCAAGTACACGCCGGCGTCAGGTGTGTACGATCGGCTTTGGGAGCCCAGCGCGAATGTTGGTCCGCCGGTCCAATTTCTGCTGCCATGGTGCAGAACCACGGGTCTTCGTCGCATGACATGAGGCCAAGCGGGTCGATGTAGCGTCCCGGGTTGGTCACGTATCCATAGGGATTGGGGGCAGGCTCCAGACCTAGAGGATCCAACGTCGTGTAACGGCCGGATTCTGGATCGTAATAGCGGTGGCAGTTGTAGTGAAGCCCGGATTCCGGGTCGTAGTACTGGCCGGGAAAACGCAGTGGAGAATAGGTGGTGCTGTCCGTGTTCCAGGCGGTCTGGCCCCAGAGAGTCTTGCGGGCGTACCAAGCTCTGTTGCCGCTCTCGTCGACGAGTTCGGTGGGGCTGCCGACCAAGTCGGTGACGATCGAGAAAAACCGCTCGTCGATCTCATTCTGGGTGGAAAGGTTCGTGAGCCGTTCGGCTTGGACCAGCGGGCGAGTTCCCGCATGGTCCCAGGTGAGTGTCACCTGGTGGGGCAGTTCCTTCGTGGTGGTGCTCTGCTCCGCGAGTACGGGGCCGTCCCATGTGAAGAGGGTTTCCTCCAGGACGCCCACGCAGTTGGCGCCCAGCCGTTGTTTCGTGATCCGTCGGCCGAAGGGGTCGTACTGGTAGCGCCAAGTGGTCCCGTCGGGTGTGACGAGGGTGCGCAGCCGGTCCTCGGCATCCCAGTCGTATGTCCACACATCGGCCTTGTGTGAAAGGCGTGTCTTGCGCCGCTGGACCATGCGCCCGGCCCTGTCATACTCATAGCGGACCGCGCCGGCCCTGAGCAGGTGGCCGCCGGAGTGGACGCGAGGGCCTCTGGCGCTCTCTCCAGGCTCAGATTCAGGCCAATCGGCTTGGGTCTGTTCGCCGTTGGAGTCGTACGCATACGACTCCGTCCAGGATCGGGCATGAACGCCTGTAACGCGTCCGACGGCATCCAATTCGTATCGCCAGTCGCCGGTCTCGCTGTCATTCATGCCTTGCAGGTGGTTGTCTGCGCGGTAACTGTATGAACGCCGCAGAGCAGGGCCATTGTCGCTGGTCAGGCTCATGGTCTGCAGTCGACCGGCGTCGTCCCAGTCTTGCTTGAGTGAAAGCGAATCCGCGACCGATCGCTCCACTTCCTGTCCGGCCGCGTCGTACGCGAAGCCGATAAGGCGGTCGGAGGTGCGCAACGATGTCCGGCGGCCCGCTGTGTCGTACCCGTACCGGGCACGGGCGCCAGCAGGGGTGAGACGGTCTGTGCGACGGCCCAACGCATCACGGCGGAGGTACAGGGGCCGGCCGTTGACCGTCTCCGTGAGTAGACGACCAGTCAGGTCCCTCTGCCAGGTCATGTCGCAGCTGGGGCTTACAGCGCCCTCTATCTGGCCGACCACGTCGTAGGTGTAGTCGGTAACGATGCCGTCAACATTCTTCGAAGCCGTTCGACCCATGACGTCGTAACTGAAGCTCACCGCTTGGCCGAGCGGATTGGTACGCCGGGTGAGTCGGCCCAGCGCGTCACGACTGTATTCCACGGTGCTGCCGTCGAAGTCGCATTCGCCTATGAGGCGCCCGGCGTCGTCGTAGGCGAATGACCAATCGAGCCCACGAGAGTTGGTGACCTTGATGAGGCGGAGCTCGGCATCGTAGGTAAATGAATGACGCTCTTGATCGGGGCCGGTACGCGCGGCGAGCAGGTCGAAGTGGGTGTATTCGAACGTTGCGGCTTCGCCGTTCGCACCCACATGGCGCGTGCAGTTGCCCTCACCGTCGTAGGACCAAGTCTCCTCGGCGCCGCTGGGGCCGAGCACTCGTGCGAATCCGCGTCCGTCAAACGGGCGGTCGCCGACTTCAAATCGGCCTGCGCCTCACGCCCGTTCACCAGAGCCTTGTCCGCCAACGCCTGCGCCCGCTCCAACTTCGGCCAGTACGCCGCCAGAGCGTCCCCGGCCATCCCGTAGGACTTCTCCAGCTTCCTCAGATGCTTCGGAACATCCTCGAACTCATCCTGGAAGGCCTTGGCCGACTTCCCCGCCCACTTCAGGACCGCCTCCTCGCTGGCCATCCCCTTGACCAGCCGAAGCGCATCCGACACATCATCGGCAAAATCCTGCAACTCACGCGACAACGCCTTCACCCGCTGCGGATCACCCGGCGTCGGATCCTTCTCCAGATCCAACACATGCCAGTCACCCGGCCGATTCGCCGCCATGCCATATCCCCCGTCGCACCCGAACCACAACCACCAGCAACCACACGTACGAGCGAAGCTACAAGCAACCTGCCCGCGTAGCGAGGGAAGCCCTCAGTCCCAACAGTCGTGCACCCGTCGCAACTCGCACATCCGTCACATCGGCGTAGTAACCGTCATCGTCTCGCTGTCCCCGAGGTGCAGCAGTCCCTTGCCCGGCGTGACCGGGCCGCCGACCATGCTGCGTGTCGTCCGCGTGCCGATCAGCTCGCCGCTCGACGAGTCCTGGGCCGACAGCAGAATGCCCCGCCGCGCCTTCTTCGCGTCGACCTGCCAGCCGCTGAAGCCGCTGCACACGTCCTCCTCGTCGCCCGCGATGACCAGCCCGAGCCCGCGCTCGGCGCCCCGCTGGATGAGGCGCTTGAAGACCGGTTCGGCGTCGCAGTCCTCCAGGAGTTCGCCGTCGTCGATCAGTACGACGACCGGAGCCTCCGGTGTCGCCGATTCGAGTGCTTCCTCCAGGTCGTCGCCCTCGATGTCGTCCTCGACGAAGACCTTCAACACGCCTTCCTGGCCGTCGAGTTCACGCAACGGCGACGGACGGGGCGCGGCGATGACGAGGCGTACGCCCTGCTTGAGGTAGGAGCGGGCGAAGTTCATCAGTACTGTGCTGCGGCCCGACTTCGCGGGTCCCGCGATCACGAACGACGGCACGCCCCGCCCGAGGTCCGGGCCGAAGCCGTTCAGGTCGTCGCCGCCGATGCCCACCAGCGCCCACAGCGGGGACACCGACGCCTCCGGGTCGCGCATCTCCCAGGCCGCGTCGAACGAGATGCGGCTCGGCAGCGTGTCGACCCGGAACGGGCGCATCGCGCGGGGCACCGCCGCGTCGCGTTCCGTCGCCGCCTCGCCGATCGCCGCGATCGCCGCCGCCTGGCCCTGACCCGTGGAGTCCGCCGAGAGCAGGGCGAACTGTGTCTCCGTACCGCTCTCGTTCTTGAACGCGCGGCCCGGCGGGATCTCGTCCGGCACCTTCCGCGAGTTGATGCCGATCATCGAGAAGTCGGAGCGGTCCGCGAGCCGCAGCGCGTACTTGTCCTCGGTGAGCGAGGAGATGCGGCCCACGAGGATCTGCCGGTCGCCCGTCATCACCATGTGTACGCCGAGGCTCGCACCCTCGCGCATGATGATGGTCAACTCGTCCGTCAGTTCACCGTGGTTGATCTCACCCAGCGTCGGCAGCCAGCCCTCCCACCGGTCCAGGAACACCACGATGTGCGGCAGCCGCTCACTGACGGGCACCACCGACCGCTGCTCGCCGATGTCGGCGAAGCCCTTGTCCGCCAGCAGTTCCTGACGTCGGGTCAGCTCGCCCTTGAGCCGGTTGATGAGCCGGATGGCGCGCTCGGTCTGGGCGCGGCCCACGACCGCGCCGCAGTGCGGCAGCCGGGTCAGCGCGTTGAGCGCGCCGTTGCCGCAGTCGATCCCGTACAGATGGACGTCGGCGACCGAGTGCGTACGGGCCAACGAGCCCGCCATCGTGCGGAGCACCTGCGAGCGGCCACTGCGCGGTGCGCCACCGATCAGCAGGTGGCCGAAGGTGCTGAAGTCCATTGCGACGGGACGCCGTGCCTGGTCCGACGGCAGGTCCTCGACGCCGTACGCGGCGGGCGGCAGGGCGCCCTCCGCCTGCGCCGCCGGCACCGGCACGTCGTCGAGCAGCAGGCTCTCGTCCAGCGCGGGCAGCCACGGGCTGTGCTGGGAGGGGATGCCGAGCCGTTCGTTCGCGCCCCGTACCGCGTCGACCAGGACCTTGAGGTCGGTGATCTCCTCCTCCTCGCGCGCCTGCGACTTGGGCTTGCGCAGCGTCGCGCGCCCCAGGTCGCCCCAGTCCAGCGCCCCCGCCCACGGGGCGAGCGTCTGCGGGTCGGTCGCGCCCGGCCGACGGCCACCGACGCGCCCCGACTGGAACGGAACCAGGGAGGACGCGCCCAGGCGTACGTACGCACGACCGGGGTTGCTCTTGGAGATGTTCCCGGCCTCGGGGGAGTCGATGACGTCGCTGGACTCGCTGCCGTCGGTGACACGCAGCGCGATACGGAGGTTGGTGTTCGCGCGGATCTCGGGGGAGACGACACCGCTGGGGCGCTGGGTGGCGAGCATCAGGTGGATACCGAGCGAACGGCCTCGCTGCGCGATGTTGACCAGGCCCGCGACGAAGTCCGGCAGGTCGCGGACCATCGACGCGAACTCGTCGATGACGATGAGGAGTCGGGGGACCGGTGGGTGCGAGGGGTCGCGGCGTACCAGGTCCTGGTAGTCCTCGATGTCCTTCGCGTCGGCGGCGGCGAGGATGTGCTCGCGGCGCTTGAGCTCGGCGCCCAGCGACTCCAGGGCGCGCTCGACGAGGTGCGCGTCGAGGTCGGTGACCATGCCGACGGTGTGCGGCAGCTTCACACAGTCCTTGAAGGCGGAGCCGCCCTTGTAGTCGATGAGTACGAATGTCATCGACTCGGGGGTGTTGGCCACGGCGAGCGAGGCCACGATGGTCTGTAGCAGCTCCGACTTGCCGGAGCCGGTGGTGCCCGCGATCAGGCCGTGCGGCCCGTCGCGCCGGATGTCGATGCCGAAGGGGCCGTCGTACGACTCACCGACGACGGCCATCGTCGACTGCCCGCCCATCCGCCAGCGTGCCGCGACGGCGTCACCGGTCGGCGGCTCCAGCTGGAGGACGTCGAGCAGCCGGCTGGACGCGGGCAGCGCGGAGTCCTCGGACTCACCACTGATGTCGCGCAGGGGCGAGAGCGCGCGGGCGAGACGGGCACACCAGGCGGCGGACACGAAGTCGGGGCGTACGCCGAGGATCCGGACGGTGCTGGTCTGCTCGACGCGCAGCCGCAGCATCGGGACGCTCTCGGCCTTGGGCGCCTCGGTTCCGGTCGCGTGCCAGGCGTGGAAGGACGGGAAGCCGCCGGGGGCCGTCGGCTGCGGGGACGCCGCCTCGACGTTCTGCGCCTTGGGGTCCGGCTCCTCCGGCTTGGGCTCGGCGACGACGATGGCCTGGCACTCGCCGGGCAGGAACCGGTCCTCGGAGTCGAGGCACACCGCGTAGATCGCCACGGTGGGACCCTCGCGCAGCAGCCGCACCACACCGGGCATCGAACGCAGCCGGCGCGAACCGTCCCACACGACGACGATGTCCGGGTCGGAGAAGACCGCGCCCTTGCTGCCGTTCTGCTTGGCCGCCTTCAGACGGGCGTCGAGGAGCTGGGTCAGCTCGCCGATGCGGGCACCGACGGTCTCGGCGTCCGTGCCGATGAGCACATTGGTGTCATGGGCGCCGGACGGCCGGGTGTGCGGCAACCAGCGCACCCAGTCCCAACTGCTCTGCGCGCCGACCTCGGTGAGTACGTAGAACTGCACGTCCACCGGGCTGTGCAGCACCGCCGACTGCGCCACCGCCCACCGTCCCAGGGACCGCGCGGAGTCCCCGGGCCCGGCGATGCCGATGACGCCGAGGGTGCTCAGCGACAGCGCGACCGGCGCGTCCTCGATCTTCCAGGTGACCTGGCGGCGGTGGTCGTCCTGCTCAGGGTCGTCGAGCACCACTTCGGACGGCAGCAGGCCGGTGCCCATCCGCAGCACCAGGTGGTCGTGGTCGGTACGCCGCCGCTCCCACAGCCGGGTACGGGGTCCGGTGCTCAGCGACAGCGCGGTGGCGGGATCGGGGTACGAGCGGCGCCGGTCGAACCGCTCGGTGACGAGCGCCTCCTGGGCGTCCTTCTCGATGCGGGCCTTGTGCTCCTTGTATTCCTTGAGGAGCTTCGCGTGGGATTTCCGGCCGTGCTTCTTGTCCATGAAGTAATTGCTGAAGAGCAGGATCGGGCTCATCACGGCCATGATCAGGTAGTACCAGCGGCCCATGACCAGCACCATGACAATGGCCATGACCAGCGGGAACAGCGCCATCAGCCAGGGCAGCGGCCGAGTTTCGTGCTCGCGCGGCGGCGTCGGCAGCCGGAAATTGGTCTGCCGGTCGGCGGGACGCAGCCGGGGCGGCCGGTTGTAGTCCAGCCCGCCACCGTCCTCGGACCACTTGAGTGCGGCGTCCGGAGGCGCGTACCGGGCGATTTCGAGGAGCGTGTTCCCGATGGCCAGCTGGGCGTCCAGCGGCCACTCGTCGCCCTCGACCTCTTCGATCGCGGTGCCGTCGAGCGTGACACCCTTCTTGTCCCCCTGTATGGCGACTTGGCAGGTGCCATCGGTTGCAACTGACAACGTCAGCGCGCGCTGCGGAAGCTCGGGATCGTCGATGCGGATGTACGTACCGGCGCCACTGCCGATGTCGTAACGGCCCACACCGAACCGGTGCACGGAGCCGGCCGCGGGGCCGCTCACGACCCGCAGCTCGACGAGCCCGGCCGGTTCGCCCGGCAGGCAGCCGGCCGGATCGTGCAGGCTGACCATCGCGCCCTCGCGCAGCGGGGAGGTGGCGATCGTGGCGGAGGCGTCGACGGCGAACCCGTCGACGTACAGGAGAGGCGACCCGTCGCCCACCCCGCGCTGGCTCCCGATCGGGATGATCTGCGCTCCACCGGCGCCGTGCCCGACGTGCTGCGCGAGCTCGCGCGCGATGTCGCCGACCGAGGACTCGGGATCGGCATCGAGGACTACATCGGCGCTGGCACCGCCGAGCGGATCGACGACGGTCAGAGTCAGGCGCACGCTCGTCCTCCCCAGGAACCTGCGACCGCCTCCGGAACGAGCGCCGCAGTGACAGTGACGATATCCGCTGCTCCCTTCCCGATGGCAACGGGTGGTGAGGCGCTGTACACGACCTCACGGCAGAGACTGCCCTGGGCGGGTGTGCTCACGGAGGCCCCGCAGGTAGCCTCGTGCCCCAGGCGGACGGACGATCACACCATCTGCTTCATGGGAGCCACGGGGGTTGGCCCTGCGGCGCGTAAGAAAGCGAGTGAGCCTCATGGCCAAAGACGCCGATATCACTTATGAGGAGATGCGGAAGGCCGCGACTCAGGTCGACACGGCCAAGACGAAGATCGAGGAGAAGCTCACCAGCCTCGAGAAGTTCATCGAGGGCCTGGTGAAGAACGGCTACACCACGAGCAAGGGCTCGCAGGCCTTCGAAGACTCCTTCAAGGAGTTCACGAAGGGCGCGAAGGACACCATCGAGGGCCTCACCGGCATGGCCGAATTCCTCAAGAACGCGGCGAAGGCGTACGAGGACCTGGATGACGAGCTCGCCAAGGGCGTCAAGGGCAAGTAGGCGCCCCTGCCTTGGTGTGAACCCGGTGCGGCGGAATCAGGTACTTTGCTGGCCGCCGGTTCAGGGCCCAACGTCACCTCGGAAGCGGTTCGCGGGAGGGGGCGTTGGGCGCCGGCGTCACGTGCGACGTGCCCGAGGGCGTTCGAAGGGTGTTAGGCAGCAGTGGCAGATCAAGTAGCGGACACGAAGCGCATCCGAGCATGCTCGAAGTCGCTGTCCAAGATCCACAGCGAGTTCAGCGAGAATTCCAACCCGGCGTCGGGGCTCGGCAAGGAGACGCTCGGCGCGCAGGACCTGGTCGATGCGTTCGGCGATTTCGAGAGCAATTGGAAGATTCACCGTGAGCGCCTGACGGATGAGCTGAAGAAGCTCGCAAATATTCTGTCGACGGCCGCCGAGGCGTACGACGACATCGATCATCAGCTTGCCGAGGCCTTGCGCAGCCAGGACAAGAAGGACGCGAGCTCGCGAAAGGGTGCGAAGTGAGCCGTCCGCGGGCTGATGAATGGGACCTGCTCGGTGAGCCGTCGGATCCTGTTCCGGGGGATTCCCAGGACGTGGCCAAGCTCGGCAGAAGCATGCGGAAAACTGCCGAGTCGATCCGCAAGCAGGCCGATGAGATCAAGGCGCTCTCGTCCGTGGATGCCTGGAAGAGCAAGGCGGCGGACGAATTCCGGAAAGAGGCGGAAGAGGCCGAGGGGAAGCTCCGGAAGGCCTTCAAGCGCTATGACACTGCTGCCGATGCGCTGGGTACTGCGGTACGTGATGCGGGCCCCTCCGACGAGTACGCCTCTGAGTTGCAGCGCGCGCAGGACATGGCCGACAAGGCTCTCCGCGATGCCCAGGACGCGGATGCGGAGCGGAAGGCCAACGGCGACGCCATCGCCAAGCTGCCGAAGGGCGCAGCGAAGGACGACCCTGACCGCAAGAAGCTGGAGGGTCGCGAGGACGAGGCCTCGGCGGCACTGGGGCGGGCGAAGAAGGCGCTTCAGGCCGCCAAGGAGATCCGCGACCAGGCCGCCAAGAAAGCAAGCGAGGCGATCCACTATGCGATCGACCACGACGGCCTGAAGGACGGCACCTGGGACAAGTTCAAGGACTGGGTGCACGACAACTCCGGCTGGATCAATGAGGTCCTGAAGTGGAGCGGTCGGATTGCCACCGTGTGCGGAACTCTTGCCCTGTTCGTCGGGTGGATTCCGATCATCGGGCAAGCTCTCGCAGGGATCCTCGGCACAGTCGCACTGATCATGACCACGGTCTCCCTGGTGGGACATCTGGCCCTTGCCATGGCTGGTGAGGGCAGTTGGTTCGATGTCGCACTGGACGTGGTGGGAATTGCCACCCTCGGGATCGGCCGAGGAGCGATGGCGGGCGCGAAGGGGGCGATGCAAGGTGCGAAGAGCCTGGCCCGGACTGCTGCCTTCAAGAACGCCGTTTCGAGTGGGATGAAGACGAACAAGGCGTGGAAGGTCGCCAACCGGCTCAGCGGTGGTGCGCAGCGGGGCAAGGCCGGGGCAGAGGCGGTGCGCAACGCACCCAAGGGCTGGTTCCCCGGCGCCGGGCGCATGGGGGAAGCCTTCAGTCCGAAGGCCATGGGAAAGGAAGTCGTGGAGAGCTTCAAGGACCTCAAGGCGTTCAAGGACGTAGGCGACCTCAGGCATGCGAGTAACTGGTCGGGTACGCGCTTCAGGGTTGGCGACAGCGGACTCGACGACCTGGGCAGGAACCTTGATGAAATCAGTCCGGCGCTGCGCCTGGACGATGCGGTGAAGGCTCAGCTGGATGTGTTTGAGACGCAGACACGAATCTGGCAGGGGTCGACCGCTGTAGCCTCGTCGACGGACTTGGCCGACAAGGGCGAGATCTGGAGCCACGCCGGTATGGAAGACGGCCTTTGGGCGGCGACGGGGATCAAGGAATCATGGACAACAAGTGATGGCTGAGAATGTCAGAGATCATGATACGAGCCACAGCCACGCGGGCTCCGCAATGTTGAGAGAGCCAGCTGTCCGTCCAACAGCCATGCGTCGTCCGCGTCTTGACGTCGTGCGGGTGGCGCGTATTCACACCGATGGCAGGTCTCTGGTGGTGCGAGACAGGCGGGGGCGTGAGGACCGTCATGACATTGGCGCTGCTGGAATCCGTCGCGTCGTCCACTACCCGCCCTCGGCGAGCGAAAAGACTCCGGCGTTGCGTTCGGAACGTCGCTGGGGAAGCGTTGTCTTCGAAGACAACGAAGGCCGAGATGTAGTGAATATCCCGCTTTCGGTGTGGTTGCCGGAAGCCGACCTGGCAGCGCCGAGTGCGTTGACGCCTGTGGAGGTTCTCAGGCGTACCGGCATTGCCGACATGGTCGAGCGCCTTGGCGTTCCCCTCACGGTGAGCAAGGATCCGCAGGCTGGAGACGCGGGCGGGAAGCGCCGCTCCGTTCCCGGTGTCGCATCCCAGCGTGAAATGCCGCGCTGGGCCGGTTGGGTTCGTGGGCTGGGCATGCTCGTGTGGTTCGTTTCCGTCATGTTCACCACAGTGGTGTTCGGGGACCGGGCGTCCTGGGCCGCTCCTCTTGCGGCGGTGGCACTGTTTCTGGTGCCGGTGACCGGCCTCGCTGTCAGGGTGCTCTCAAAGGGCCGCGCCAGTAAGGCCCTCAGGGAGGGCGGCCTCCAGTCTCCTGAGCTTGTCGTCCGTCCGAGTCCCGAGCCGGGTTCCGGCGCGACCAGGCGGTTCTGCGGCACAGCTTCAGTGAGGATTCTGCCCGGCGACATCGTGCTGACCGATGGGCTGGGGAACGAGCGGTGGCTGGCCCGTTCCGGAAGTCACTCCGTCTCGCGCGCCGTTCGTGTTCTGCACCCGAAGAGCGGCGTCCCTCTCGGCGTCGAGTTCCAAGGGTCCAACGGCGACGCACGAGCACTGCTGCCGTGGAAATGGTGGTTCGCAGGCCCACATGGTCCGCGGAATTGGGAGAGCCTGGTGGCCGAGCTTTCCTGTGGCGTCGTTGAGCGGAAGATGTCCAACTTCCCCGACCGGGGGCCGTGGTTCGTCGGCCACCTGCTGGCCATGGATGCCCACCGCATGTCGTCGTTGCCACCCGGAGAGGCTCGCTCCGAAGCGGACTGGTACTCCTCGGTGGTCGGACGCGGCGAGTCCATCATCGTGCCGGTACTGAGCGCACCGCTGCTGGCCGGGCTGTTCCAAGGCGCTGGAAATACCCTGACTTTTGTAGCCGGGCTGGTTTCGGCACTGACCATTGTGGCTGCTGCCGGGCCCGCCGTCCGGTATCAGATCGCCAGTCGCTTCTTCCTCGACCGCCCTGCCGCACCGGAGACCGCGTGACCTCGTCAGTCGACAACATGCCCTCCGCGCCCGACGACTATCAGCTGCTTTTGCCCGAGGGATGGTTCCGTCTCAGCCTCGAACCGGAGAAACGAGAACGATCCGTCGGCGCACTGCTCGATCGACAGCTCAAAGGCATCGACAATGCTGCCCATTTCCGTCGGGACCTCCGGCAGGAGCTGATGCGCCGAGCAGCCGATGCGTACCGCGGTGGTGGCATTGAGCTCTACCTCAGCATGCAGCAGGCCGGCTCGCTGACCATTCCTGCGTCGTTGTTGGTCACCCTGCTTCCCTCGCCGCCGAGTGGTGGACAGCTACCACAAGCGGCGGAGCTTGCCGCGGACCTTTCCGCCAAGGCCAAGGGGAAGCGCCACATTTCCGTGGTCGACCTGGCGGCGGGCAAAGCTGTACGCATCCGGGAGGAGATCGAGTCACTCCCCGGGGAGGACGATTACGCGCTGCCATCGGTGACGTTGGAACATCGGCTGTGCATCCCTGGCACGGATGCCCAATTGCTGCTGACCTTCTCCACCCCGTTGATCCAGATCGCCGACGCCATGTGCGAACTCTTCGACGCGATCGCAGGGTCCCTCACCTGGAAGGCAGGATGACGTGCGCGACATCCTGAATATCGGCATCGTCTGTCCCGCGGACTGGGTCGCACTCCCTCTCGGATCGGCCGACGACGTGCTGGGGTGGGCCGGGACCACGGCCGACGAGTTGCGTGTACGGAGCGGGGAGGCGGGCTATGACCTGGACGCCGTAGCCGCACGGCACGACCTCCGCGAGCGGGCCGCGGACAGTCGGGGGCGTGCTCCCCTCTTCGCGGGCGCGCTCTATCCCGATGGCTTCGACGCGGCCCTCGCGACCCTGGAAGTCGATTCGATCCATCCGGACGCGTCGGTACCGCGGATCAGCCTCGACTGGCTGGCTGCCACGTTCAGCGCGGCTGACTTCGGGCCTCCTCACATCACGCGCGTCGAACTGCCCATGGGTGCTGCCGTCCGCATTCGCCAGAACTTCGCCGCCGCCGCGGACGCGGAGCAGAACCCGGGAATCCTGTTGGAGACTCTTGTCTACGGCGTGCTCCCGGAGGGCACCGACAGCGCGATAGTGATGTTGCTTTCCTGGACCGTTCCAGGAATGAGCGAGGTGCTGGAAAGGATGGCGGACGCTGTCGCGAACGCACTGACTGTGGAAATCTAGACGTGCCGGACATGCCAGCACCCCTGGCTCAGCGATTGATGGTCTGGATCTCCTGAACCGTGACGGCCTGGTCGTTGCCGAAGGTGCCGTTGGGGAGGCCCGTCGCGTTGGGGCTTCCGGTTCCTGTCCAGCTGATGCTCCACGTGACGGTCGCCTGGAGCTTGTACGTCCCGTTGCCGGAGGACCGCAGATAGGTGATACCGCAGGGCGGTGTCTCCTGCGCCCGCCCCTTGGCGAAGGACTCACCGATCGATCCGCTCGCGCTGAACGTGCACTCACCGGAAGCGGGATGCAGCGCGGCGTCCTTCGTGCCGGGCTCGAGCTTGAGGGAGATGGGCTTGGCAGTGGTCGTGGCCTGGAGGTTGAGGCCGTTGACGTTCAGTCGCGCGGTGACCTCGACCGGCTTGAACTTGCTCTCGTCGAGCCAGGCCCAGGTGGGCAGGTTCACCTTGGTGACGCCCTCGGGCGCGAGATCGACCTTGGTGTCGGGCAGCCGCAGTTGACTGTAAGCGAGGTGGGCGAGGATCTCTGGGGTGATGGCGTTGGGGACGTTGGGCTGTTCGCCGTTGACAACCCAGAATGGCAACTTGTTGCAGGTCTGCGCTTCGCTTTCCAGCCATCGGTCCGGGTCTCGAGTGCCAACCCACCAATTCCCCTCACTGGCCTTGTCCAAGTTGTAGTCCTTGTACTCGCCGTCCTTGTAAATGTCCCGGAATTGCGCCACTGCACTCTTCGCATAGCTGGGTTGCTTGGGATCGTTGGCTACAAGGTCGTAGCCCCCTTCGGTGTGCTCCGCGAACGTCTTGGCCGAGTACGGTTCGTACCAGCAGGCGGGCGGCTTCCAGTCACCGACAGGGGTCACTCTCCCGGATGACTTGCCGTCGGAGCCCCTCGTGGAGCCGGTGTAGGTGATACGAGATTCGAGATTTTGTCCGTCGCGCTTGTTGCTGGTATCCACCTCGCCCTGGCCGCCGTTGCCAAGGTCAACGTCAGCCTGTGCGGGATGCGATGTCAGCGTGCACGCGACCACTGCACCAGCTGCGAAAAGCCAGCGACGACCGCTCACTACGGCGTGCATGCGTCATTGCCCCTCTGTGAGTCCAGTGCGGAGGTTTGCCAGACGCCCTTTGCGGTCTTCTCCAGGCGTGTGGAAAAGAGGCTGTAGGACTTGTCGGTCACGGGTGTCTTCTTCGCTTTCCCGGTTTTCCTGTCCTTCACGTATGCCTCACCTTCGAACGAGCAATACGTGAGGGTGGCGAGATCCTCGGATTGAACCTTCACGTCGGGGTCGAAGAAGCGCGTAGTGCCCGTCATGGACTTTCCCGCGTCTTTGAACTCCTTGACCCACTGGGCGGCTCCGATGAGAGCGTCACCCTTGTAGTAGAAACCGAGCGTCGGTTCGTCCGCGTCCCCCTGCGCGATCGCGTAATTCGTCGCGTCGATGCGGTGAGCAGCGTCCGCCAGCACTGCGTCGCTCTTGGGGTCCCCCGTCTTCCAGTTCTGGAAGACGGCCTTGATGTCGTCCGGGAGCTTGACCTCAGGCCGCCCGGCGTCGCTCTTCGCGCTCGCGCTGGGCGACTCCTTCTTCTGCGCGTCGCCGGTCTCGGCGCCTGCGATCTTGCCCTTGTCCTTGGGCTCCTCGTCCCCGCCGCCACAGGCCGTCAGCAAGAGGGCTGTGGCGGCGGCGAACACGACGGCGGCGGGCAAAGTGCGGCGATTCACGGGCGACTCCTGGTCGGGGCAATGGCTCAGGCAAGAGAAACGACGGTATCCGTGGGGCGTGTGGTTCGCCAGGGAGAACCTGCCCGGCCCATAGGGCGATCAGGGTGAAATCGGGCAGGGTGAGTGTGGCCCCGGACACTTCGAAGCGGTCGGGGCGCGGTGTGGGCTTCTGCGCGTCGTTGGTCGCGGTGGTCCCCGTGGGTGGCGCCGCCGGTACGTTCGTCGGCGGGCCGCTGCCGAAGTGGGAGCGGCCCGAAGGTGAGTGGCCGCGCCCTCGTAGGCTTGCGGCAACCGAGGAGGAGACGGGGATCATGGCTCGCTACACGGACGCGCTCACCATCGAGCGCGGGGGATTTCAGATCAAGGTGCCGGATTCCTGGTGGGAGTTCGACGTACGCCCCGAGTCCCGGGACAGCAGCATCCGGCAGATGGTCAACGACCGCGTACGGGCGCGGCCGGAGCTGGCCCAGTACCGGGACGAATTCACCGCCTTCCTGAAGAAGTCGGCGCAGGAGGCCTGGCAGTCCGGGGCGATGTACTGCGGGTGCATGGCGGAGAGCTTCGGTGGCGATACGCCGGTCACCGGCTCGGTGACCGTGTCGCTGGTCGGGGCGCGGACGCAGACCGGCGAACTGCTGCCGACCGCTCCGGAAGCGATCGTCGCGCAGCTCGCGGTGCGGGAGGCGAAACGCGAGGGCGATACGTACCGCAAGGTGACGACGGTGGACATTCCCGGAGTCGGGCCGGCGGCGCGGGCGTACGGCATTGAGGACATCGAGGTTCCCGGGGACACCCGGAAGATCCGTGTCGTGCTGATGCAGACGTTCATTCCGGTGCCGGGCGAGGAGGGCAAGGTCGCCCTGGTGGCGGGCAGTAGCCAGGTGCTCGATCTGGCGGACTCGTTCTTCGACATCTTCGACGCGATCACATCGACCTTCCGCTTCACCGAGTAGGACCCTTCCCGCCGCTCCCGGGCCCGGCGCGATATGGACGGCGTACTGAACTTGATTGGGTGATGTCGGGGCCATTCGCCTGACAGCGACCCGGCGGCTTCGGTAGTCCTGGGTTGTGAGGTACGCGCAGGGCGGCGGGTTGACCGACGCTGAGAGGGCCGTGCGGGAGCGGATCCGGCTGTTGGCCGTGGAACGCTTCGAGGGCGGGGAGAAGAACCGGGAGATCGCGGGCGCGCTACGGGTGTCCGAGCGGTCGGTGGAACGCTGGCGCCGGCTGTGGCGTGAGGGCGGTGGGTCCGGGGTCCTGTCGAAGGGCTCGCCGGGACGGCCGAGGCTGAGTGACAGGCAAATCGCCAGGCTGGAGGGCGAGTTGGAGCGCGGGCCGCTGGCGCATGGCTGGGATGACCAGCGATGGACACTGGCTCGGGTGAAAACGCTGATCGGCCGCCTGTTCCACGTCACCTACACCGTGGAGGGGACATGGCGGCTGCTCAAACGCCACGGCTGGTCCTGGCAGCAGCCGGCCCGCCGGGCGATCGAGCGTGACGACGCGGCCGTCGAGTTGTGGAAGAAGGAGGTCTGGCCGCGGGTAAAAGCGCCGCGGCGGCTCGCGGGGCCTGGATCGTCTTCGAGGACGAGGCCGGGCAATCGATGAGACCGCCGCGCGCCAGGACATGGGGCCGGGTGGGCCAGACCCCCGAGGTCCGCGTCCGTGGCCGGGGCTCCGGCCGAGTCTCCATGGCCGGTATGACCTGCTACAGGCAGGGCAAGCGGTCCCGGATGTTCTACAGCTTCCACGTCTACCGCGGCCGCAAGAACGAGAAGAAGGGCTTCGCCTGGGAGGACTTCCGCGACCTGATAGTCCGGGCACACATCCAGCTCGGCGGGCCGATCGTCCTGGTCTGGGACAACCTGCGCGCTCACCTCATGCCGCAGATGAGGGCGTTCCCCCAGGAGGGCGTCTGGTCGCTGGTCAAACGGACCATCGGCAACCTCGCCGCCGCGAACCTCGACCAACTGGCCCGAGCCGTGAAGCGAAGCCTCAAGCAGATCCAGTACCGACCGCACCTGGTCGACGGATGCCTCGCCGGCACCGGCCTGATCATGGAAAACTGATGCCGATCAGGCCGACATCACGAGTTCAAGTTCAGTAGCGATGACTGACAATTCCCGATCGCCTCTCACGGTCCACCGACTGATGCCGGGCACCGGAGAATGCCGAACCCTGACGCTTGAGATGAGCCATCACATTGAACTCGCCCGATGGGAGCGCAGCGGCTCTCCGGCGGACCTTCCCGCAGCCATCGGTACGCGATGGGCCGGTGACCCGCGATGGCGCGCGTCCGAATTCCCCGCCGGCAACACGGGTTCGCCCATTCTCAGCCGCCGCGTCGCCGAGGCCCTGAAGGAGGACCTCTCGCTCGCGGGGACCTTCCTCCCGGTGCTCATCGACGGCTCGGACACCGGGGAGTACGTGCTTTTCCTCGTGGAGAGCGGGGTCGACTGCCTCGATGAGCGGAGATCGTCGAAGCCGAAGCGATCGGGGGATCCGCTGAAGAAGGCGATCTTCCGCCCGGATGCCGTGCCCGTCGAGCTGCCGGCCTTCCGGGTGCCCGGGAGCCGCCGCGCCGCCTATTGGAACGGCTGGGCGGTGGACCATCTTACCCAGCTCCTGGGTGACGACCTCAACACGCGCCTGGTGTGGTCGGACGACCCGGCCCTCACCCCTCACCCCGACCCGTGGGGGTTCTGACGTGGCCGCCCCGTCGTTCCGGAACCACATGCGAGAGGAGTCGGAGCGGATCCTGGCGAGATTCCCCGAAGAGCTCAAGCCCGAGATCTACGCGGTCTCGTTCCGGATCTGGCGCATCGACCACGACGCGCGCCGCCCCTATGTGGCCATCGGCTACAACACCGAGAGCCAGTTCCGCCGGGAGTTGGGGCGCCAGAGCAACCCGGCTCCGGGAGAGGCCCGCTGGAACTACGCCTTCTGGCTACTGGACGGCTTCGAAACGCTCGGCCACGTACCCGAGGACCCGGTCGGCAGCGCCCTGTACGTGGAAGAGGTGACAGCGCGCGGACTCTGGTACGCGGGGGACGAGCGGCACGAGGGGGACGAGGGGGAGCTTCCCGACGGCGTACGGGACGGCGCACGGGACGGCGTACAGGACGAGCGGGACACCAAGGACGACTCTCTCGGCCTGCATTTCGCCGACGCCTGCACCGACTTGGCACGCCACCTGCACACCAGTGGCCGGCTCAAGGAGATCCTTGGGCGGCCGGTGCCGATCGTGGTCTTCGACATGGACTGCCCCGGGTGGGAAGTGGAGGCCACGGAGGCGGCGAATCCGCCCGAGGTGGTGGCCGACTATGTGGCGTACTTCGCGGAGGGCGCTGCGGGACATGAGTGAGAGCCGGGGCCGCCGGTCCCGAACTTCGCGCCGGGCCCAGCAGGGTTGAGCGTCACGTCGACCGACCGCGAACTCACAGCCGGACCGCCCATACCCCCCGGACCAGTCCGGGGGGTATGGGCGCGGAGACCGCGGCGAAGGACGAGCCGGCCAGTGACATGCGGCCGGGCTGTCCGCCGGGGCGCGGCGCGACGTTCACCAGCCTGGTCTCCGGCGCGAACCGGAAGGTCTCGCGCAGGAGATCCACATGGAAGGGACGGGCCAGGCCGAGTGACCAGTCACCGAAGTGCCAGTCCACGACGTAACAGTCCTTGACCACCTGGTTGCCCCAAGCCACCTCGGCGGCAACCACGGGGCCCAAGTGCGCATGGGGGTTCGTGGCCGAGCCCGCTGCCGCCAGCAGTGTGCGCATGTCGTCGGTCATGTCCGGGCTACCCGCCCGCCACCTCGCTGAGCCACACACTCCGCGCGAAGTCGTCGACCTCGTCGAGGTGCGAGGCGAGCCAGCCGGGGTCGTCGGAAACCGTCCGCAGGATCAGGTCGGTGCCGAACTCCTCGGAACGCCAGGCGAAGTTGAGCGACATCATCAGTGAGCCCTCCCGGGAGCCCCAGTAGCGCAGCGAGCGCAGCCCTTCCCCCAGGCGCTCGGTGGCGAAGGCGTCCACCTCCATCGGCCGTACGGGGCTGTCCTCGTCGGCCTGGACCGCCTCGCGGAGGCGGGCAGTGCGCTCGCCCTCCACGGGGACCTTCAGCACGTAGAAGGCCTGCGGGGTCCGACGGGGGTCCGGCGCGTACAGGAAGACCTGGTGGGCGGGGACCCGGCCGGGGATGCCCTCGGCCAGCATGGCCAGTCGGACCGCCAGGGCCTTCTTGTCGCGACGCTTGGGGCGCTTTTCCTGGAGCTTCCAGAGCAGCTCCGCGTGTTGGTGGGCCCACACCTGCAGGTCCTCGGGGCGGTCCCAGACGAGAGGCATCATCAGCCATTGCGCGGGATCCGAATCGGTCTCCAGGAAGATCATGCGTAGCTCCAGCGAAACGTGGTCATTACGGCGTCGAACAATTCCACCAGGACTTCGGCGAACTCGCCGGCAGGGTCCCCGTCGGCGATGGTGCTGAAGCAGACCGTGACCCACTGCGAGCTCGTACTCCGCGGAACAGGAAGCACGTAATCGATGCGGCGGGACGGGAATTCCACCTCCCGCTCCGGCGCGGGAGGGAGCACCCGGTCCGTGCGCGTGCCCTCTGAGCCGTCCACCGTGATCGGCTCGCTGTCGGCTGCTCCCGAGAGGAGTTGGGCGACGACATCGCCGCTCGGCCCGCTGCCGCTGGGGCCGGACAGTACTTCGGAGACGACGAAGGACGCGGCGACGAGCGAACCGTGGATCCGCTCCACGGGAAGGTAGAGCGTCAGGCCGCCGGCCTTGCGCGCGGGCTTCACCGCCTTGGTGAGCTGTTTGCGCAGCTCAAGGCGGGCCTTGATGACGTCGTCCTTCGGAATGTCCTCTGACAACTGCTCAACGGCCTGGTCGACGATCCGCTTGAGCGCCTGGTCGGTACCGGCCCGCAAGGGGATCAGGTCCCAGCCCGGCGGCTGTACGAGTACGTAGCCGATGGGCGCCGGGCGAGGGGCGGGGGTGGTTTCCGCGGCTGTGGCGGTCTCGGTCGTTTCAGACACCTCGGAACCTTTCCAGAACAGCTGATCCGGCCACCAGCAGCGGCGTGATGAACGCGCCGATCATGCCGGGCCAGAAGCTCGTCACCACTGCCGGCAGAACCAGCGTGAAAGAGACGGCGAGCGCATGCGTGAGTCCTGCGGGGCGAGGGCTGTGCCACGGGTGCTTGATGAAGATCCAGAGCACGCCGAGGATCCCCGCGGAGACCACACCACGCTCCAGCCACACCCACGCAGGCACCAGACTCCTGGGGAGCAGGAGTGTGAGCAGGATGTAGACGATGATGGATACGGCCGGGACGATGACGCAGAGCCGCGCCTTCGCCACAATTCCGCCACCGAGGCGTGCCATCAGCGGATTGGTTGTGGGTGGGATCGTGGGGGGCATGGGACGCTCGATCTCTGCTTGATTTCCAGCGGAAGGGCCTTCAGAGCCTCCACTCGGAGAACTACTGGTTACCAGTGTGTGTCAACCGGCGGCTTCCACGTGTTTGCCTTCCAGTCGTTGTACGTCTGATTGAACGGCTTGTCCGGAATTCCGAACTTCTCGTGCGCGCCCGCGAAAGCGTCGCTCTGCCCGAAGGTCTTGTCGATCACGTCGGCGCCGGTGCCGATGTATGCGGCGGCGACGGAGGTTCCGTAACCGGCTCCGGAGGTGATGCGCGCGGCCGTGGAAATGGCGTCGGGGAATGCTTCGGCGTTCTTGGAAATATTGGCGAGGAGGGAGGCGGCCTCGTCGTCACCCAGGTTCGCGATCTTGGCGAGGTTGCTGATCCGGGGAGCGTCCACCGACACCCGGCCCGCGTCGTCGAGGATCTTCTTGCGAATGAAGAGCCGCAGTTCCCTGGCGTAGAGCTTGGTCGCGTCGTCCGAAGCCGAGGCGAGGGTGCGGCCCAGCTCATTCATGACGCGGGAGTGGCTACTGATTCCGCCCTTGAGCTTGGCGACGCGGGACAGGGCCGCCGCGGCCTTGGTCGACGCGTTCGCGCCCTTGAGCATGGCGACGCCGAGTCGGCCCGCGCCCATGGTGAGCAGGCCGACGGAGTCCATGGCGACGTCCATCCAGCTGGCGTCGCCCGACGCCACGAGCATGGCTCTGGTGCCCACCACGATCAGGCCGGCGACCAGGAGGAACACCGCGATGTTCAATCCCGGAATGAACATGGCGATGATGCCCACGGCGGTGGCGATCCACCCCAGCACATCGATGACGACCTTGATCCAATCGGCGTTGTCATGGACCCAGCCCTTGATGTTGTCCCAGGTGCTGTCCTCGATCACGTCGTCGAGCTGGTCGCGGATCTTCCCCGCGTGGTGCTTCGCCCGCGAATCGCGCCGGGACTTGATGCGGTTGAGCTGGACGACGTAGTCGGTGAGCGGATCGTGCTCATCGCCGCTGGTCTGTGCAGCGGGCTTACCTAGCGTCTTCGGGGGCTTCTTGGCCTCTTCCTCTTCTTGCTTCTTCTTGGCGTTGGCCAGAACTTTGTCGGCCTCGGTCTGGCAGTCCTCGAGGTCGTTCGCCCAGTTGGTCAGATGGCCGTGTACGCCTTCGTAGCGTCCTGCCACCTCGCGGAGGTGCTTCTCCAGCGTCCCGGACTCGTCGCGCAGACTCTTCGCGTACTTGCCCTTCAGCTCGTTGTCGTCACCGATGCCGCGGAGCATCTTCGCCTGCTCGCGCAGGGACGACGCGACCGACTTCATGTGCCGCACCTCGGCGCGGATCTCCTCCGGATCGCCGGGGACCGGGTCGGACTCCGCGAGGGGGTGCCAGTCGCGGGGGCGGGTGCGGGAAGTCGCCGTCACTTCTTCCTGCCCTTCCGGAGGCCGTCGGCGAGATCGCGGTCGAGACCGGTGAAGCCGTCGATCGTGGATTTGATCAACTTTCCGACCGTGTCGATGTTGTCCAGCATCTTGGCGCGGTAGTCGTCCCAGTTGTCCACGAATTCATCCATCGCATCCGCTACTTCACCACTGCCCCAATGCGGGTGCATATCGTCCTTGCGTGTGCCGAGGTTCTTGAACTCCTTGTTCAGGCCCTTGAGCCGTGACTCGGAGTTCACCAGAAGATCGACATTGACCTTGAGATCCGTGTCGTCAGCCATAAGTCGCAAGCCCCCGTGCGTGGTTGGTTCCAGTGGATGGTTGGCGGTGTGCGTGGGTGTCGGATTCGGCTCTCCGGCAACTCGGCGGAGGATTGCCTGCCGCATGCTGGCGCGGACTTCTCCAAGCCGTTCTCGGCAGAGCGCAGGTAGGTTAACTCGTGCGGAGGCGATGCGTCCGCACGGGTCGGTCGGCATTCGCTTGCGGGAATGGGTGACGGGCAGCGCCGACGGGCCGGCTGCGGAGGCTGCGCAAGCGCGGCAGCGGGAAGAGCCGAGCCGCGCCTGCGGGAGAGGGCGCGCGGCGGACTGGCTGAGCGCCGGCAGCCGTGCCACCCCCGCCCCCCACCCGGATCAGGACGCTTTCGCGCCACCGCTCAGCCGCAGCGTGCTGAGGATTTTTCGCACCGTCGCGTCGGGGACTTCGTCCTGTACGCCCTTCGCGCCGATGAACGTCCATGACTTGAAGTCGTTGTCCGCGTTCCTGAAGACGAACGCGACGGCCTTGCCGTCGGTGGCGCACTTGCCCGTCTTGTCCACCCCGGCGGACGTGGCCGTCACGAGGCTGCCCTTGATGCCGGAGGCGGTGGTGTAATCCTCCACGGCGCTGGTCTTGATCTTGTTCTTGTCGGGCTGGGCGTAGCCGCCGTAGACCCACAACTCCGCGTTGCTCGCGGCGGCTTCAGCGGCGCTCGTCGCGTCGCCCTCGGTCCGGGTTCCCACGGTGGCGAGCGCGGTGTCCTCCTGGCTGCCGTTCCTGTCGTCGTCGGACCGGCACCACTGCTCCTTGAGCGTCGCCGCGCCCCCGAAGCCGACCAGCGGGGTCTCTTCGGGGTCCCGGTCGTCCGCGACGTAGCTGACCCAGTCCTTCGCCTTGAGCCCCCACTGCGGAGGTACGTCGTAGGCGATCGCGCCCCTGGCCACGGTCTTCCAGCCCGGCACGACAGCCCCGGTGTTGTTCCCGGCCCGCGGATTGTCGCCGCCGGTCGCCGAGCCGCTCGGGCTCGACCCGGCGGATGCCGAACCGGTGGGCTTCGGTTGGGCGTTGTCGTCCTCGCCGCCGCTCAGGACCAGGAACCCGGCGACGCCGGCCGCGACCACCACAGCGGCGGCCGAGACGATGGCGATCATCGTTGTGTTCCCGCGACCGCCAGGCGGTTGGTGGGGCGGCGGGGGCGCTCCCATGGAGACGGTCGGAGCGACCCAAGGCGCCTGCGCCGGCTGCTGATACGGATTCGGGTACTGCCCTTGCGGAAACTGCCCCTGCGGGTTTTGCCCGTTTCCGGTCGGCTGCTCTCCTGGCCACATGGGCGCAACCCTAGTGGTGGGTGTTACGAGGGTGCGGCCGTGTGGCCGACGTCCCATTCCGGCCTGTCCGCGCGACCGTGAAGATCGTTTTCGGCGGGCGCTGTCACTCGCCTTCACGTATCTCACACCGGAATGCTTGTGCCTTCCCTGTATCGGTGGGGAACGTCCGTGCCATCATCGATCGGCACTTCGCCGACCGACCCTGAGGACACGTACTGATGTTGATCACGCGACGGCGGACGAGCGCCGCCTGTCTCCTCGCAGCCGCGGCCTTTGCTCTCACTGCCTGCGGCAGCGGCTCCGGTGGCTCGGACGATTCCGGCAGCGACAAGATCAGCGGTGCCGAAGTCGCGGGCAGCAAGTCTCCTTCGGTCGATCCGTCCGCTTCGGAAGCGCCGGAGAAGGGCGCCCCCGCCTTCGACCTTCCGCAGGACGTCACGGTCGAGATCGACAAGGCGCGGACCGGTGATCCGAAGGGGGACGCGCTCCTGCGGGATGTCGGCTATTCGGCCAAGGCTCAGATCGAAGCGTTCGCCAAGGGTGACGGCTATACCGCGAACATGCAGCGCTATTACACCGGGTCGGCCTCTCCCTATTTGGGGAAGGGCGTCAAGAAGTACTGGGACGGCGGGCGCACCGTGACGGGGAAGTACTCGTATTACGGATTTCAGGTCATCGACCTGAAGGAGAACGTGGCGACAGCACGCTACTGCGAGGACCAGCGCAACGCGTTCGGCAAAGAAATCAAGACCGGCAAGGTCGACAAGGGTGCTGCGAGCAAGAACGATTTTGTCGAAACGAAGATTGAAGCGGCGAAGAACTCGAAGGGGGACTGGCAAGTGCGGCAGTTCGAGTTGAAGAAGGCGGCTGAGACGTGCGTTCGCGACTGATGGGGCGAAAAGGGCCCGGCCTGGTGGCCGGCGCAGCCGTGGTCATGAGCTGCGCCGTTCTCCTGGCCGGCGCCGTTCCGGCGCACGCCGGGGACGGGAGGGACGGTGGCGGTACGGGCACGCCCAAGCCCGACAAGGGCGCGGTGTCCGGCGACGGGACCATCGGCGCGCACATCAAGCTGAGCAGGAGCGCGAACAACAACGACTCCGGGACCCCGGTGACCACGGCGGACAGGAACTGGTCGCCGCCGGTGTGCTGGTACGAGCCCGAGTACACGCCGGAGGAGTACGAGGAGTTCATCAAGGACGCCTACGGCGGCGCGCAGGGTGACGCCGCCGAGTACTCCGAGGAGCGGAAGAAGGAGCAGTTCCACAAGGGCGACAAGGGCCTGTGGTGGAAAGTCGCCTTCCGCGGCGGGGAGTACGACGAGGCGTGCCCCGTCGACACGGACAACTGGGAGATCTGGGTCCCGCCGGCCGTGCCCGATCCCGACCCGCATGCCATCACCCCGCAGATGCTCTCCGAACTCGCCTTCAATTCAACGAAGTTGCCTGTTCCGCCGGTTGAGCTGAGCCCGAAGCCGGACCGGCTGGTGGTGAATCTGCCGACGCGTGTGAAGTTCGAGGGCGGCGCTCTGGACCGCGTCTGGACGACCGCGAGCATCAACCACAAGGGCGTCCAGATGGCCGCGACGGCGGTGGCGACGCCGGTGGCGCTGAAGGTCGAGGCCGGTACCGCGGACGCGGATCCGCAGTCCTGCACGTACGACCTGGTGAAGGCCGAGGGCGGCTACCGGGTCGACAGTGAGGGCGCGGGCTGCAATGTCACCTACCGCAGGTCGTCCGGGGGCGGTTCGTACCCCTTCAAGGCGTCGCTCACTTGGGAGGTGACCTGGACCGATTCGGCCGATCCCGACGGCCCGGTCCAGCAGCCCGGTCTGCCGGGCGGCCTGTCGACGTACGAGCAGGATGTGACGGTCAAGGAGATCCAGGCCATCAACCGCTGATGCGGCAACGGCGGCGCGGTGGAGGCGCCGCCGTGGAGGAGCCGTGGGGGAGTGGCCGAGAGTGGCCGCTCCCCGTGTGGTCGGTCGAGGAGCGTCCATCTGTAGGGGTTCTGTGTGGAAAGGCCGCCCGCCCCTGCCCGATGGGTTGTTGGCCCGCTCACATAGAAGGTGATTCATGCCCATATGCGGGTTGTGGTGTGAGCGATTCAAGATCATTGGAGTGCTTTGAGGGGCTTATGTGTTGCTGATACGGTGCGTTGACTTGACGGTCGTCCGCGCTGTGTTCGTTGTGCGCGTGTGCAGACCAAATTTGCGGTAAGTGCCTCAATTCAGGCCAGTATGTGCGGGGAGTGGCGTGAAGATCCAGGAGCGTGCCGGGGCGGGGAACAACAGGGTTTCCGCACCCGCCGGACCGGTTGGCGAACGACTGCCGTCGGCTCCTCGCGAACGTAAACCGGCGTTGGCCGCCCTCGCCGTGCTGCTCATCCTCATCGGCGCGCTCGGCGCGACGGTGTTGGTGCTGCGCGCGGGCGAGCGGGTGGAGGTCCTGAAGGTGACCAAGGACGTCTCCGCGGGCGAGCGCATCGAGCGGACCGCCTTCGCCACGGTGCTGGTCGCCGAGGACGAGGCGCTGGGGTACGTGAAGGCCGATCAGGCCTCGCTGATGCCGAAGTACGTGGCCAAGGTCGACCTCGTCCCGGGCACGTTGCTGATCGCCAAGATGCTGACCAACGAGAAGGGCCTCCCCGCCGGCAAGTCCGCCGTCGGTGTCGCACTCAAGGCCGGCCAGTATCCCGCGGGCGGCTCCCTCAAGAACGGCTCCACCGTCTCCATCTACCGGGTCGGCGCCAAGACCTCCAGCGGCAGTTCCGCCGGTTCGGCGGGCTCGACCGGTGGTGCGGGCAGCAATTCGCTGCTCGTGCAGAGCGCCAAGGTCCAGGACGTCACCAGGAGCTCGGGCGACGAGCTGGTCAGCTCCAGCTCCCTGCCCGTCTCGGTGATCGTCGACCAGGCCGACGCCGCCAAGGTCGCCGACGCCGCCGCGGCCGGTGAGGTCGCGCTCGTCCTCGTACCGGCCACGGCCGGCAACTGAGCCCGTGCGCTCCGGCATATCAGAAGAGTCAGGGACGTAGGTAGGCATACATGGCGCTCATCGCAATCGCCGCCGACAAGGGGTCTCCCGGCGTCACCACCACAGCCGTCGCGCTCGCCGCCGTCTGGCCGCGCAGGGTGCTGCTCGCCGAGACCGACCCCTCCGGCGGTGACCTCGTCTACCGCAGCTCCGCCGCGCACGGCGGCCCGCTCGACCCCAACACCGGAATGCTGTCCATCGCCGCGACCGCGCGCCGCGGTCTCGCGGCCGAGCAGTTGTGGGACCACGCGCAGCCCATGTCCGGCGGACTCGACGTGCTGGTCGGGCTCGGGTCCTCCGAGCACGCGGCTGGGCTCGCCGGTCAGTGGCCGATGCTCGGGCACTCCTTCGCCGCGCTCGCCGACTCCCCGTACGGCGCCGCCGATGTCATCGCCGACTGCGGTCGCATCGGCGCGGACTCCCCGACCACTGATCTGCTGCCGCACGCCAGCCTGGTGCTGCTCGTCGCCCGTACGGAGCCGGAGAACCTGGCCCGTGTCCGGGACAGGGCCGGCGCCCTCGCCGCCCGGCTGCACGGCGCCCAGCGCGGGCCCGCGACCCTCGCCCGTACGCTCATCGGCATCGTCCTCGTCGCCGACCCCGGCAGCTCCGCGAAGCTCGCCAACCAGGTCAACGACATGCTGGTCGGGTCCCAGACCGGGGCGCGGGTGGTCGGCTCGATCGCCCACGACCCGGCAGGCGCCGACCAGTTGGCGGGACGCAAGCGCGGCAGGCTCGACAAGTCGCTGCTGATCCGCTCGGCCCGCAAGGTCGTCGGGGACATCAACCAGCAGTTCGGCGCGGCCTGGACCGCGCCGGCCGCCGGAGCGACAGGGACGGTCGGCCGTTGAGTGCCGGCGTCGTCGATCACCAGCTGGTCAAACGTTTCCGTCAGGAAGCCGGCGACCGTATCGCCGAACAGCGCCGTATCGACCAGGTGTCGGGTGTGTCCCCGATGTCGGGCGAGGACGAACGGCAGTACGCCCGCGCCGTCATAGCCCAGATCCTGGAGGACTACGCGCGCGCCGAGGTCAACGCCGGGCGTACGCCGCTCGACGCGGAGACCGAGGAGCAGTACGCGGCGGCCGTGCACGCCGCGCTCTTCGGCGTGGGCCGCCTCCAGCCGCTCCTCGACGACTCGCAGGTCGAGAACATCGACATCAACGGCTGCGACCAGGTCTTCATCGGTTACGCCGACGGGCGCGAGGCACCGGGCGATCCGGTCGCCGAGACCGACGAGGAACTCGTAGAGCTCATCCAGGTGCTCGGCGCGTACTCCGGTCTGTCCTCGCGCCCCTTCGACTCCGCCAACCCGCAGCTCGACCTGCGGCTGCCGGACGGTTCGCGGCTGTCCGCGGTCATGGACGTCACGCGCCGCCCGGCGCTGTCCATCCGACGTGCCCGCATGGGCAAGGTCTTCATGTCGGACATGGTGGGCAACCAGACGCTCACCCCGGAGCTGGGACACTTCCTGGCCTGCGCGGTCCGGGCGCGCAAGAACTTCATGATCGCGGGGGCCACCAACGCCGGCAAGACGACGCTGCTGCGGGCCCTGGCGAACGAGATCCCGCCGCAGGAACGTCTGATCACCGTGGAGCGGGCGCTGGAGCTCGGCCTCGACCAGTTCCCCGAACTGCACCCCAACGTCGTGGCGTTCGAGGAGCGGCTGCCGAACTCCGAGGGCCACGGCGCGATCGCCATGGCGGAGCTGGTGCGCCGTTCCCTGCGTATGAACCCTTCGCGGGTCATCGTCGGTGAGGTGCTCGGCGACGAGATCGTCACCATGCTCAACGCCATGTCGCAGGGCAACGACGGCTCGCTGTCGACGATCCACGCGAACAGCTCCAGCGAGGTCTTCAACCGTATTTCCACGTACGCGCTGCAGGCCGCCGAGCGGCTGCCCATCGAGGCCAGCCAGATGCTGGTGGCCGGCGCGGTCAACTTCGTCGTCTTCGTGGAGCGGCGCAACGACTACGAGCGGGGCGGCAAGCTGAACCGTGTCGTCACCTCGGTGCGCGAGGTCAACGGCGTGGACGGGCGCGTCCTGTCCAGCGAGATCTTCAAGGAGACGCCCGACGGGCGGGTCGTGGCCCACGCGCCCATTTCCTGCGTGGACGAACTGAGCGCCTACGGCTACCGGCCGTCCGGGACCTGGGGGTGAACGCTCGATGGAGCGACTGACCGGTATGGGCGGCGTCTTCTCGCTGCCCGTTCTGTACATGCTGCTGTGCGGCATCGCCGTCGGCGGTGGACTCGCGCTGCTGATCACCGCGATCCGCGGGCTGCCCGTGAAGCCCGCGCACGAGAAGGAGAAGGCGGGCGAACGGCTCCGCGAACTCGCCGCGTTCGCCGGCCGCCGCGGCTCACTGGCCGTCGGTGTCGGCCTGGCCGTCCTCCTCGTCACGCGCTGGACGGTGGCGGGCGTCGCCGCCGGCATCCTCGTCTTCTTCTGGGACCGCCTCTTCGGCGGCGCGGGCGAGGAGCGCGTCGCGATGCGCCGCGTCGAGGCGCTGGCCGCCTGGACCGAATCGTTGCGCGACACGATCGCGGGCGCGGTCGGCCTGGAGCAGGCCATCCCCGCCGCGGCCCGCGCCGCGGCCCCCGCGCTGCGCCCGCACCTGGAGGCGATGGTCGACCGGCTACGCGCGCGTACGCCGCTGCCCGACGCGCTCCAGCAGCTCGCCGACGACCTCGACGACGCGTCGGCCGACATCATCGTCGCCGCCCTGATCCTCAACTCCCGCCTGCGCGGGCCCGGTCTGCGCGAAGTGCTCGGCGCGCTCGCCAAGTCGGCCCGCGAGGAGGTCGACATGCGCCAGCGCGTGATGGCGCAGCGATCGAGCACCCGGCGCAGCGTCCAGATCGTGGTGGCCGTCAGCGTCTCCTTCGTGCTCGGCCTGGCCGTCTTCAACCGTGAGTTCGTCGCGCCGTACGGCACGGCCGTCGGCCAGCTCGTGCTCGCCTGTGTCTGCGGGCTGTTCGCCCTCGGGTTCTGGTGGCTGCGCAAGCTGTCCCGGATCGACACCCCGGCACGTTTTCTGGTCCGCGACGAACCGTCCGTGCAATTCGTACGTCCTCGGGGAGAGGCGGAGGAGGTGGTCATGCGATGACGACGACACTGGTGCTCGGGGCGATCCTCGGGCTTGGTATCTACGCCCTCGTACGGGCCCTCATACCGTCCCGGCAGGGCGCGCTCTCCCGCGTCGCGCAGATCGACGCGCTGCGCGCGCGGGGTGCGCACGCGGGGCGTGCGGCGGTCCAGCAGGACACCGGGCGGTTCGCTTCGTCGCGCTCCCGGCTCGGGGAGCGCATCAGCGACTTCTACCGGCAGCAGGGCTGGGAACAGCGGTCCCTGCGCGCCGACCTGAACGTCCTGGAGCGCGGCTGGGACAAGTTCCTGGCGACCAAGGTGCTGCTGGGCGTGACGGGTCTCTTCTTCGGCCCGCTGCTCTTCGCGGTCGGCTGGGCCATCGGGTTCGGCAGCAGCCCGATGATCCCGGTCTGGCTGGCGCTGGTCTGCGGCATCGGATTCTTCATGCTGCCCGACCTCGAGGTCCGCAGGGACGCCGCCGACAAGCGGCGTGACCTGCGGCGCGTGATCGGCGCGTATCTGGACCTGGTCGCCATGAACCTCGCGGGCGGCCGAGGCCTGCCCGAGGCGCTGATGGCGGCGGCCGACGTGAGCGACGGCTGGGCGCTGCGCCGTATCCGCGGAACACTCGCGGACGCGCGCATCACCGGCGTGAGCCAGTGGCAGGCGCTGGGCGGTCTCGGCGAGGAGTTGGGCATCGACGAGCTCAAGGACCTGTCGGCGTCACTCGCGCTGGTCGCGGACGACGGCGCGAAGGTACGGGAGTCACTGGCGTCCAGGGCCGAGACGATGCGGCACCGGGAGATGGCGGAGATCGAGGGCAGCGCCGGCGAGAAGTCGCAGTCGATGCTGGTGGCTCAGCTGTTGCTCTGTGCGGGCTTCCTGGTCTTCCTGATCTTCCCGGCGGCGATGCGCGTCTTCCAGGTCTGAATCCGAACCTGCTCCATCACCCTCCCCACTTTCAATCAGAGAGGAACTGCCTCCCATGAACTTCAAGAACGGCTTCTCCTTCAGCCACCCGGCGGTCGACTTCCTGGTCACCTTCCTGCAGGCCCGGGTGGAGCGCGCGCGCTCCGAGGACACCGACCGGGGCGCCTCCGCCGTGGAATGGGTGATCATTTCCGCGGTCGTGGTCGCGATCGTCGGTGTGGTCGCGGCGATCATCAACACGGCGCTCAAGGGCGGCGCGGAGAAGGTCGGCGACTGCATCGAGGGCGCTCAGGCCTCCGGTACCTGCTGAACGTACGGCAGCCATACGCACATCGTGCGGATCATCTGAATGAGGAACAACGGCATGGGCACGCGAGCACGGAGGTTCGTACGCCGCAGAGTGCAGGCAGCTCGCACCCGCGGCGACTCCGGCATGACCGCGATCGAGTTCGTCCTGCTCACGCCGGTCCTCTTCTTCATGATTTTCGCGACGGTGCAGTTCGCGCTGTACTCCTTCGCCGACCACGTCGCCCAGGCCGCCGCCCAGGCGGGCGCCCGTGAGGCGCGTGCGGAGGCGGACGAGAATCCGGGCGGCTGGGAGGGCAAGGCGCGGGGTGTCGCGGCCGGCTATATCCAGCAACTGGGCCCGCAGCTGGTCCTCGGCCCGGAGGTCAAGATGCTCCAGCCGGAGCAGAACACGGTCGGGGTGGAGGTCACCGGGAGGGTGCCGTCCGTCTTTCCCGGACTGAACCTGACGGTGCACGCGCAGTCGATGGGACCGGTGGAACGGTTCGTCGAGGAAGGTGGCTGACGTGTGGTTCCACCGCGTACGTGACCGCTTGGACGCGGCGTCCTCCGCTTCCCCCCATGGCGACCGGGGTCTGTCCACCGTCGAGGTCGTCATCCTCGCCCCGGTGATGATCCTCTTCATCCTGGTCCTGGTCGGCTTCGGCCAGCTCGTCGAGGGCCGCGGCGCGATCGACAGCGCGGCGCGCGACGCGGCGCGGGCCGGCTCGATCCAGAAGGACAGAGGGACGGCGATGGCCGAGGCGAAGAGGGCCGCGTCGTCGAACCTGACGGATGTCTGCTCGGGCCCCGTGACGGTGACGCAGACGAGCGGTGGCTTCGAGCCGGGCGGCTTCTTCACCGTCGAGGTGAGCTGCACGATCCGCGGCCTGAAGATGCTGGGCCTGGACCTCCCCACGGAGTTGACCGGCCGCTCGACGTCCCCGCTCGACCCGTACAGGAGGGCGGCATGAAGCCCCTACGTACGCTCGTCGGGTGGACGGAGTCGCGCCGCGCGCACATGGACGACAGCGGCTCGGGCGCCGCGGCCGTCATCATCTTCGCGTTCGTGTTCCTGGCCCTGGCCGCGTTCGTCATCGACGGCGGCCTGTCCATCTCGCAGCGCGAGCGCGCGGCGGACATCGCGGAGCAGGCGGCGCGGTTCGCCGCGCAGGACGTCGACAGGGAGGCGCTGTACGTCGGCGAGGGCGGGGCCGCGCCCATCAACTTCCAGAACTGCGACGCGCGAGTGAGCCAATTCGCCCGGGAGCTGGGCCTGTCCGGCCCGGACATCGCGGCATCGGGCTGCACCGCGGCGAGCGCACAGCAGGTCGAGGTCGAGATCTCGCTGACCTACAACCCGATCCTCACCGGCATGTTCTACAAGTCGGCGCTGACAGTGCGCGGAAGAGCGACTGCCGAGTCCGTCGCGGGCTGATCGGCACCAGCCCCGCTCGACCATGGATTCCACCCCTTCTTGGAGCAGTTTCATGAATGCGCGCTATTTGCCTGCCACGACGGCGCTGACCACCGTGGCCGTACTTCTGCTGGCGGCGGGCGGCTGTGCGAAGGATTCTTCGACCGGTTCCGGTGAGGAGAAGATCGCGGGCCCGGAGCAGTCCTCGAAGGCCCCGACGCCGGGGGCTTCGGCCCCGGCCCCGGGCGGGACGGAGCGGCCGAAGATCACGCTGCCGGGTACGTTCCGGATGGACTTCGAGGGCTGGACGAACAGCGATCGGAAGTTGCAGGCGATCCTGAGCGACGGCGGGGAGGAGCTGAGATCGAAGCATGCGGCGATCATCGAGGGCGACCCGGAGTCGGACGCGGTGGCGTTCTACAACTCGGGCGCCTCTCTGGACTCAGCCCGGAAGTGGATCAAAAGCTTTGTCGATGACGACAACAGTCTGATCGGTGGGGTCAGGGTTTTCGCGCCTCAGGTCCACATCAACGAATCCGGTTCGGGCGTGCTCTTCTACTGCGTCGACGAAAGGAAGGCGTCCACGAAGAACCGTAAGACCGGCGAGATCACGGCTACCCCCGACAACGCGGATTCGGTTCTTCAATACCGCGCCAGGCTGGACAGAACGTCTCAGGGTGTCTGGAAGACCGTTTCCTTGGAGACTGTGCCCGGAGCCTGCGGCTGATGCGGTCCTCGACGAAGGTGGGCGCCGCGGTCCTCGCCTCAGTTCTCACGCTTGTCCTCTGCCCGACAGCGGCATTCGCGTACGGAGAGGGCGACAAGCATCAGAACAATCCCCCCGACGGCCCATCCGGTGGCTCCTCCGGCAACATGCTGACGGCGCGGGCCGGGCAGACCAGTATCAAGGTCACCCAGGTGAGCGGCGGCAAGTCGGGCAAGTCGCCCAAGAGTCTCGCTCCGGTGGACCCCAACTGGAAGCCGCCGGCCTGCTGGTACGAACCGGTCGCGACGCCCGAGCAGTTGAAGGCCGGTGTGGAGCGGCTCAAGGCGGGCGGCGATCTGGTCCCCGTCACCCCCAGCCTCAGTTGGGGCGAGCAGCTGATGGTGGACCACTACGAGAAGGGCGAGCCGCAGACCGGCGGCGATGGTTACAAGGACTTCAACGTCGGCAAGGACGGGAAGTTCTGGCGCGGAGTCATCAACGAGAACATGGCGGACGATCCCCGGTCGTACGACTGTGAGCGCAACCTGTTCTGGCAGGACGCGAACACCGTCCCCGACGACAAGAACGCCCCCACGCCCGAGGTTCTCGCCGGGTACGCCTACGACAAGATCAAGGTCCCCGAGACAGAGATCGAGCTGAAGCCGGCGGCCAGGTCGACGGTGAATCTGCCCACCTGGGTATGGCTCGACAAGGGCACGTTCGACGAGGTGCGGGTGCGCGCGGAGCTGCCCGGCACCAATGTGTGGGCGCAGACCACGGCCAAGCCGGTCAGCCTGCACTTGGAGCCGGGCACGGACGACGCGCAGACGTACCCCGCTTCCGGCGAGTGTGTCTTCAACGGCGACGGAAGCATCGGTACGCCGTTCACCGAGGGCAGCTCCGACGCGCCCCCGCCGTGCGGCATCACCTACCGGCGGTCGAGCAACGGAGCGCCGTACCAGCTGAAGGCGTCGGTGACCTGGGAGATCTCCTGGGTGGGCACGGGCGGCGCTGGGGACGACACGCTGCCGGACGGCATCTTCGAGACGACCCAGGACATGAACGTCCAGGAGATTCAGGCGATCAACCGCTGAGCGGCGGCACTTTCTGGCTTTGGCGGGGGCACGGACATTTTTGTGGTCAGCGTGGGGCTCTTGAAAGTCCGCTTCCCGTGGAGCGGGCCTCTCGGGGCCAGTGGGGTGCGTCGTGAGGCTGGCCCTCACTGTCCGAGGACGGATTCGGAGCTTTCTTCACGCCTGAATTGAGTACCTTGTAGCTTCGCTCGTACGTGTGGTTGCTGGTGGTTGTGGTTCGGGTGCGACGGGGGATATGGCATGGCGGCGAATCGGCCGGGTGATTGGCATGTGTTGGATCTGGAGTCGGATCCGACGCCGGGTGATCCGCAGCGGGTGAAGGCGTTGTCGCGTGAGTTGCAGGATTTTGCCGATGATGTGTCGGATGCGCTTCGGCTGGTCAAGGGGATGGCCAGCGAGGAGGCGGTCCTGAAGTGGGCGGGGAAGTCGGCCAAGGCCTTCCAGGATGAGTTCGAGGATGTTCCGAAGCATCTGAGGAAGCTGGAGAAGTCCTACGGGATGGCCGGGGATGCTTTGGCGGCGTTCTGGCCGAAGTTGGAGCGGGCGCAGGCGTTGGCGGACAAGGCTTTGGTGAACGGGCGTGAGGCGCAGGCCGATTTGAAGTCGGCGGCCACCCGTTTGACGGACGCGGATTCGTGGGTGGGGCGGGCCACGAAGGAGTCCGACGACTTCCAGAAGGACAAGGACAAGAAGGACGCGCCGGCGCCGGATGAGGACAAGGTGCGGGCGGCGACGCGTAACGCGCAGTCGGCGAAGTCCGCGCAGGGGTCGGCGAAGTCGGATGTGTCGTCGGCGAACAGTGCGCTGGACGCGGCGAAGAAGATGGCCGCCGATGCGCGGAAGATGCGTGAGGACGCCGCCAGGGAGGCGAAGGACAAGCTCGACGAGGCGTCGGACGCCGGTATTAAGAACCGGAAGTGGTGGGAGGAGGTCGGGGACTGGGTCACCGACAACTGGGACACCATCGTCGCGGTCTGCAAGGTCGTCGTCGCGGTCCTAGGTATCGTCGCGATGATCATCGGCGGGCCGATCGCGTTGATCGTCCTCGCCGCCGCCCTGATCGTCCTGGCGGACACGCTCAACAAATATGCCAAGGGTGAAGCGTCGTTGTGGGATGTGGCGTTCGCCGCCCTGGACTGCATACCGGGGATGAAGGGCCTGACCACCCTCGGCGGACTCGCCAAGGGCCTCAAGGGCGGTCTCGCGGTGGCCCGTGGCGGCATGAAGGCCATGGGCAAGTCGGTGCTCGGACTGGCGAAGTCGGCGCGCGGATCGATCGCCGACGGAGCGAAGGGCGCGTACAACCGCCTGAAAAGCAAGGTCAAGGGTTGCGGCGACCCGGTCGATGTTGCCACCGGGTACATGTTCCTCGACCAGACCGATGTCACTCTGCCCGGAGTCCTCCCGCTGACCTTCAGCCGACGTGCCGCCTCCGATTGCCGCACCGGCTTCTGGTTCGGCCCCAGTTGGTCATCGACCATCGACCAGCGCCTTGAAATCGATGAAGAAGGCGTCGTCTTCGTCACCGAAGACGGCATGCTCCTGGCCTACCCGCATCCTGGGGCTCCGGACGCAGCTGTTCTGCCCGGGGCTGGTCCCCGCTGGCCGCTGGTCCGCCTGGACAACGGCGGGTACCGCATTGACGACCCCCTGAGTGGGCATAGCCGTCGCTTCACGGCGCCGACTGGTGGCTTGGCCCTGCTGGAGCGCATTGTCGACCGCAATCACAACACCATCGACTTTGACTACGACGCGGACAGCACCCCGATCTCCATCCGGCACTCCGGTGGCTACCACCTCGCCTTTACAGTCGAAGATGGCCTCATCACTGCCCTGAGCCTGGTCGGCGCTGAGGAGGCTGGCTCGGAGATCACTGTCAAGCGCTACGGCTTTACCGACGGCAACCTGGCATGCGTCATCAACTCCTCCGGCCTGCCGCTCCAGTTCACGTATGACGCAGGGCAGCGCATCACGTCCTGGACCGACACCAACGGCAGCCGCTACTCATATACGTACGACGAACAGGACCGCTGCACCGGCCAAGGCGGCGAGGCTGGGCACGTCGCCGCCAACTTCAGCTACGACGGCGCTGATGGCGACTGGCCCGGAGCTCGCATCACCACCGTCGTCACCGCCGGAGGTGCGACATCGCGCTTCGTCATCGATGACCAGAGTCTGATCGTCGCTGTGATCGACTCACTGGGCGGCGTTGTCCGCACGTCCTATGACGTCCACGGTCACCTGGCATCCGTGACGGACGCCCTCGGTAGGACGACGGCCCTGCTGAACCATCCTCTGGGGCGGCCCCTCGAAGTGACCCGAGCAGACGGTGCGGTCATCCGGTACATCTACAACAAGCAGATGGCCCCGAGTTCGATAGTCCTGCCGGGTGGTGCCGTCTGGCGAAGGGAGTACGACGGCCGGGGCAACTGCACGGCTGTCACGGATCCGGCGGGTCAATCCACCCATATTGCCTACGACGACAGGGGCGGCCTCGCCTCTGTCACGGATCGTGCAGGGCACACCACGCAAGTCCAGTGCGATGCGGCGGGTCTACCTATAACAGTCACAGCACCGCCCGGAGTCACCACCCGCTATGTGCGCGACGGCTTTGGGCGCCTGGCAGAGGTCACTGATCCCCTCGGCGCGGCCACACGGCTGGACTGGACCGTCGAAGGCAAGCCGTCTCGGCGAGTTGCGGCCAACGGCACCACAGAGTCATGGATCTACGACGGTGAAGGCAACTGCACCAGCCACACGGATCCCATGGGCGCCGTCACGCAGTTCGAGTACACACACTTCGATTTGCTCACGGCTCGCGTCAGCCCCGATGGGGCACGCTACGAGTTTGCACATGACAGCGATCTGCGATTGACCAAGGTCACCGACCCGCTCGGGATGAACTGGACCTACAGATACGACCCCGCAGGCCGTCTGATATCCGAATCCGACTTCGACGGCCGCATCCTTACCTACGCCCACGACGCCGTCGGACGCCTGATCGGCCGTACCAACCCACTCGGACAGACCGTCCGCTACGAGCGCGACTTGGTTGGGCAGATCATCCGCAAGGATGTCGACGGTGCGACCACCCGATTCGAGTACGACCTGAGCGGCCGCATCGCCCACGCTGTCGGCGCCGACGCAAGGTTCACGCTTGAGCGTGACCGCGCCGGACGGCGCAGGTCCGAAACCCTCAATGGTCGTACCCTGCTCTTCACCCACGATGAACTTGGACGACGTGTCAGTCGCACGACCCCGACGGGTGTCAGCAGCACCTGGGCCTACAACGCAGCAGGCATCGCCGAGCAGCTGACGACTGGCGGGCGCACCGTCGAATTCGGGCACGACCTCGTCGGCCGCGAGGTGGGGCGGTACTTCGGCGGCGGGCTCAGACTTGCCCATGTCTTCGACGAGCTGGGTCGGCTGACCACGCAAACTGTCGCCACCACGAGCGGCGTCACCCTCCAGCAACGCACCTATACCTATCAAGCTGACAATCACCTCATCGGCATGGACGATATGCGCGATGGAGAACGTACCTTTGACTTGAATGCGGCAGGCCGCGTCACCGCTGTCCACGCGCGTAACTGGACCGAGTCGTACGCCTACGACTCCGCAGGCAATCAGACCTCTGCGCTCTGGCCCGCCTCGCACCCAGGTCACGAAGCGACGGGCGCCCGCGACTACACCGGCTGCCGTATCACGCAAGCCGGACACATCCGATACGAGTACGATGCGGCGGGGCGCATAACTCTGCGTCAAAAAGCCCAAATATCTCGTAAGCCCGCTACGTGGCGCTACACCTGGGACGCGGAGGACCAGCTCACCGCTGTCACCACCCCTGACGGCAGCGTCTGGCGCTACACCTACGACCCGTTCGGCCGCCGCCTCACCAAGCAACGCCTCGCCGACGATGGCGAAACGGTGGCGGAGCAGATCGACTTCACGTGGGACGGGTCGAAACTTTGCGAACAGACCACGACAACTGATTCCGCGCTCCACCCGATCACCCTGACCTGGGACCATCTGGGTCTACACCCCATTACTCAGACCGAGCGCATAAGGGCCGTCGATTCGCCCCAGGACGAAATCGACAGCCGCTTCTTCGCCATCGTCACCGACCTCGTCGGCACCCCCACTGAGCTCATCGATGAGCAGGGGAACATTGCCTGGCACACCCGCACCACCCTCTGGGGCGCCACGGCTTGGGCCGCCGACAGCACCGCTTACACTCCCCTCCGTTTCCCTGGTCAGTACTACGACCCTGAAACCGGCCTCCACTACAACCATCACCGTCACTACGACCCCGAAACCGCTCGCTACCTCTCCCCGGATCCCCTGGGACTCAGTCCGGCACCCAATGCCTTTACGTACGTTCACAACCCGCATACCTGGAGCGACCCCCTAGGGCTCGCACCGTCTTGTTCGGAGACGGGTGAGTACCTCTACAGGGGAGTGCCGGCAGGGCACCCCATGTACCAGCAAGCCCTTGAGGGGACAGCGGTCCCGCGCGGAGGACATCGCGATCCGGGGCGGCATGCAGGAGGAAACACGGACAGCGAGTTCACCTCGTGGACTCATGATTATGAGGATGTGGCACTGGACGCGGCAGACGAACTCGGTCCGGGTGGCATAGTGATGCGTATACCAAGATCAGAAATCCCCAGTAGTGCAGACAATTTGATTCACGGGACAGATCATGAAATCTATGAAGAAATGGAGCACGCGATCGAGGGGTCGATTTCTGGTGCGGAAATCAGCGTCGACAGAGGCCCCTGGCGCAGACCGTAGTGGCACACTTGCGCAGCTTTCCCACCTTTATACTCACAGGCGGTCCGAGTGATTCGTGAAAACTTGCAGCGCGCGCTTTCGGAAGAGAATGATGCCGCACGGCTCTGTCGGGATGCGTTGGCCCGCGGTGCGGCGTTTGAGATCTGGCCCGACATAACGCCCACCGGGCGAATTGTTTCGATCTACGCGAGGCGAGAGCGGACTCTGCGAAGGACAGGGCAGCCTTCCGTAGGGTTCGAAGAAGCACTTGAGGATCTTCGAAGCTATGAGGGGGCCAGTCTCGCACTCGGCTTTGTGGACGACCGCCCGAACGGGGGGGTCTATTTTCAACTCTTCCTGGAGCCGGATCAGGAACGAATTGTTGCCTGCCTTGGAGTCCTCCGGTCAGCAAGCGCGGGAGATGAGCCATCTTGAGTGACGCACCGGAATTCTGACGCTCCTTCCCACGCGAACCTTGAGAAGGCCGGGCCCTACTTCTTCTCCGGTTCCTTCGGCTTGACGCCCTCGGTGACCTGCTTCGCGAGGTCGTCGTCCAGCTTCTTGAACTCGCGGACCACCGCGTCCGACATCTCGGCCAGCGCGGTGAGCTGCTGGCCGATGTCCTCGCGGCCGTCCTCCCAGTTCGACTCGAAGTCGTCGAGGGCGTCGTACACGTTCTTGTCGCCGACGTCCTCGCGGTAGGACTCGAAGGTCTTCTTCGTACGGTTCATGCGGGTCTTGATGGAGCGCAGCCGACCGCCGAAGGTTTCGAGCTCGCTGAGGGGGAGCGCCAGGTCGGGCTTCTGAGCCATGGTGGTCCTCTTCCTGTGCCGTATCGGAACCCAACAGCAAATTACCCGGTGGACGCGTGGCACGTGAGGGGGTGGTGGTGATCGAGGAGGGAAGTGGAGAGAAGTATCGGTGTGCAAGCCGGGCTTATCCAACGATTAGTGAGGTTTCGGCTGTGGTCCGGGTCTTCGATGCGCTCCATACGTACGAGGACTTCGACACCTGCAACAGCCACTGAGTAGGCTCGCTCCTCAGGTCTCACTCCATCCCCACAGGAATCCCGCCATGGCGCGCAGTACCCCTGACTCGACCGCACGGCCAAGGCCCTTGCCCCGTCGGCGCTCCGTCGGTGACATCGGCAAGGCCCTTCTCGCGTTCCTCGCGCTGGCCGTGCTCCTTGTGGCCGTTCCCGGGGCGCTCGTCACCTTTGTGGGGTGGCCGCTTCCCGACGAGCTTCCGTCGCTGGAGACGTTGCAGAGCGAGATCACCGTCATGGCCTTCGTCCATGTGTTGACGGTGGTTGTCTGGCTGGCCTGGGCGCAGTTCACCGCCTGTGTGCTCGTCGAGATGAAGGCCGCGCTGTCCGGGGTCGGGATGCCCTCGCGGGTGCCCGGGGCCGGGCCGTCCCAGATGATGGCGCGGCAGCTGGTCGCCGCGCTGCTGCTCGTCGGGGCCACCGCCGCCAGTTTCGCGCCGGGGATGTCGCAGCTCGGGCAGCAGATGGAGAACGAGCACCGGCCGTCGACGGCGGCCTCCGCGCAGCAGACTCCCGGCGGGCTGTTCGGTCAGCAGCAGGCGCAGACCGCGAACGCACTCGCCGAGCAGGCCGCCTCGCAGGGCGAGCAGGCCGCCAGTGAGAGCGGCAAGCAGGACGCCACGAAGTTCTACCGGATCCAGCCCCCCGAGGGGCGGCACCACGATTCGCTGTGGGAGGTCGCCGAGCGCCACCTCGACGACGGCCGCCGCTACAAGGAGATCTACCAGCTCAACAAGGACAGGGTTCAGCCCGACGGTTCGAAGCTGTCGCAGGCGAGCCTCATCCGGCCCGGCTGGATCATGGAGATGCCCGCGGACGCGCACGGCGGCGAGATCGTCGACATGCCCGACGAGACGCCGAAGGTGTCCGAGCAGCTGCGTGAGCAGATCGCCGAGTACGCGAAGTCCGGTGAGCACGCGCAGGGATCCGGTGCGAATGGCTCCGTCGGTGGTGACTCCGACACCCGGCAGATCCCCATGCCCAAGCCGCGTCCCGCCGAGGACCCCGGGCAGCAGCCCGCGCCCGTCGTCGAAGAGGTTCCCGCCGCGGACGAAGGCTTCTCCTTCGGGCTCCCCGAGGCCCTCATCGGCGCCCCCCTGCTCGCCGCCGGTCTCCTCGCCGCCCTGGGCCGCCGCCGCCGTCACACCCTGTGGCAGTCCGCGATGAACGCCGTCGCCGGCGGTCGCGGCACCGAGCCGCCCACCCCGACCGGCGCCGCTGCCGATGTGCAGGACGCGCTCCTCGTCGGGGCCGACCCCGAGGCCGTACGCCTCCTCGACCTGTCCCTGCGCGGGCTCGCCGCCTCGCTCGGCGCCGAGTCCCGGCCGCTGCCCGTCGTGTACGCGGCCTGGCTCAGCCGCGGGGACCTGCATCTCCAGCTCGCGCACCCCGCCGGTGCGCCGCCCGCCCCCTGGCAGGTCGGCCAGGACCAGACGTTCTGGCGGCTGGAGCGGGCCGCCGCCGAGGTGTACGAGGAGACCGAGACCGCGGCCCCGTATCCCGGCCTTGTCAGCATCGGCACCCTCGACGACGCCCGCCTCCTGCTGAATCTGGAGGCCGTCCCCGGCATCGTGTCGCTGACCGGCGCCGCGTCCGACCGTGCGTCCGTCCTGTCGTCCGTCGCCGCCGAACTGGCCACCAACGGCTGGTCGGACCGCATGACCGTGAGCCTCGTCGGTTTCGGCGCCGAGCTCGGCGCCCTCGCCCCGACCCGGCTGCGCCACTTCGACGACGTCGAGGGGATGCTCGAAGCCATGTCGGCCGAGACCCTCCAGCGCCGCAGCGCGCTCGGCACGGCCGGACACGACTCCGTCCTCACCGGCCGCACCGGACCAGCCCAGAGCACCCGGTGGGCCCCCCACCTCGTACTGCTCGGCGCCGACCCGACCGAGGACGAGACCAGGCAGCTCGCCGAACTCGCCGTCGACGCGGGCCGGCTCGGCATCGGCTACCTCATGGGTACGGACCAGGAGAATGTTCCCGGCGCCGCCTGGGAGCTGGAAGTCACCGCCCAGGGCAAGCTGCTCGCCCCGCTCCTCGGGCTCGAACTCGAAGCCCAACTGCTGCCCCGCGCCCAGCACGAGGCCGTCGTCCGGCTGTTCGTCGAGGCCGACGCGAACCACAGCCCCGACCCGGCGACCGCCGCGTCCCGCCCCTTCCTCGTCGACGTCAGCGAGCAGGGCCGGCCCGCGGTGTACGCACGGCTCGTCGGCCCGTACGAGATCATCGGCCTCGACAGCCCGGACAGTGAGCGCAGCCCGCTCATGCATGAGGCGCTCGCGATGCTCCTGCTGCACCGCGAGGGCGTCCACCCGCGGGTCCTGGCCTCGGCGCTGTGGCCGCGCGGCGCGACCGAGGACGTGCGCGACGCCCTCATCGAGCGCGTCCGCGCCTGGCTCGGCACCGACCCCGACGGCACTCCGCGCCTGGGCATGGACGCCACCGGCCGGATGACGCTGGCCGCGTCCGTCGTCTCCGACCTCGACGTGCTGCGCTCGCTGCACCACGAAGCCACCGAGGGCAGGGGAGCGCGCAGCGCGTCCGTGCGGGAGCGGCTGCTCACCGACGCGCTCGGCCTGGTGCGCGGGCCGCTGCTCGCCGACCGGCCCGAGGGCCGTTACCGCTGGCTCACCCACGAGATCATCGACGCCCGGCTGCCGCTGCTCGTCGCCGACGTGGCGCTGTCGCTGTCCGCGCACCACTTGGACAAGGAGCACCCGGAGAAGGCGGTCGCCGCCCTCGAAGCGGCCCTGTTCAGCTCGCCGTCCGACGAGCGTCTGTGGAACGAGCTGCTGCGCTCCACGCACGCCATCGGGGACCCCGCCCGGCTGGAGGCGCTGGCCGCCTCCCTCGTCGCCCGCCACCGCGAACTGGGCGGCGCCGCACGCGGGTTGCTGCCGCCGCGCAGCGAGGCCCTGCTCGACGAGCTGCTGCCGTCCTGGCGCGCCAACGTCGCCGCCGCGGGCTGATCCGCAGCTCGTGGGCGGGTCCGGGTCGGACATGACGTATGTGGCGCTGATCGTGGGCGCCGTGCTGTGGGGCGCCGCGGCCGGGCTGCTGATTCCCCGGGCCGCGTACCGCTTCTCCGTCGAACCGGAGACGCCCTGGCGCACGCACTGCCCGGACGGCCACCCCATCACCGGGCCCGGGGGCGGCTGGCTCGGACGGGCGCGCTGCGCGGTGGACGGTGCGGTGTACGGACGGTCCGCGCCCGCCGTCGTCGCCGCCGCGGTCGTCTGCGGGCTGCTGACAGCCGCGACCGGCGGGCGCCCCGAGCTGGCCGTCTGGCTGCTGCTCGCGCCCTTCGCCGTGCTCCTGGCGCACATCGACTTCGCGGTGCACCGGCTGCCCGACGTACTGACGCTGCCGCTCGCCGGCGCGGGCGCCGTGCTGCTCGGCGGCGCGGCGCTGCTGCCGGAGCACGCCGGGTCCTGGCCGACCGCGCTGCTCGGCGGGCTCGCGCTCGGCGGCGGCTACTTCGTGCTGTTCCTGATCAACCCGCGGGGCATGGGTTTCGGGGACGTGAAGCTGGCGCTCGTGGTGGGTGTGGTGCTCGGCTGGTACGGGTGGGCCGTGCTCTTCGCCGGAGCGTTCGCGGGGCTGCTGCTCGGGGCGGTGTACGGGCTCGGGCTCGTCCTCGCCCGCCGCGCGGACCGCAAGTCGGCGCTGCCGCTGGGGCCCTTCATGATCTGCGGCGCGCTGGTCGGCGTCCTGCTCGGCGGGCTCGCGGGCTGAGGCCTCGCCGGCCGGGCCCGCTGTGCGTGTCCGGGCGGTGCTCCGGGCGGTCCGACCGGCCTCGGAGGTGTCCGTGGGCTGGCGTAGGCTGGATCGGTCCGTCCGTACCCCTCCGAAAGGGACACCCGAGTGACCGAGAAGGCCGACCTTCAGTCCGTCCTCGACCGTGCCGCCGAGGGTGGGCGGATCACACCCGAGGAAGCGCTCGACCTCTACCGCTCGGCCCCGCTGCACGCGCTCGGCAAGGCCGCCGACGCCGCGCGCCGCCTTCGCTACGCGGGTACGGAGGAGATCGCGACGTACATCATCGAGCGCAACATCAACTACACGAACTCGTGCGTCACCGCGTGCAAGTTCTGCGCGTTCTACGCCGCGCCCAAGAGCGACAAGGTGTGGACCCGCGACCTCGACGACATCCTGCGCCGCTGCGCGGAGACCGTCGAGCTGGGCGGCACGCAGATCATGTTCCAGGGCGGGCACCACCCGGACTACGGCGTGGAGTATTACGAGGAGCACTTCGCCGCGATCAAGGCGGCGTACCCCCAGCTCGTCATCCACTCCCTCGGCGCGTCCGAGGTCGAGCACATGGCGCGGATCTCCGGGGTGAGCGCCGAGGAGGCGATCACCCGCATCCACGCGGCCGGTCTCGACTCCTTCGCGGGCGCCGGCGCCGAGCTGCTGCCCGCACGGCCCCGCAAGGCCATCGCGCCGCTCAAGGAGTCCGGCGAGCGCTGGCTGGAGATCATGGAGCTGGCGCACAACCTGGGTGTCGAGTCGACCTCGACGATGCTCATGGGTACGGGCGAGACCAACGCCGAGCGCATCGAGCACCTGTCGATGATCCGCGACGTGCAGGACCGGACGGGCGGCTTCCGCGCGTTCATCCCGTACACCTACCAGCCGCAGAACAACGCGCTGAAGGGCCGCACGCAGGCCACGCTCTTCGAGTACCTGCGCCTGATCGCCGTCGCGCGGCTCTTCTTCGACAACGTCGCGCACATCCAGGGCTCCTGGCTGACGGTCGGCAAGGAGGTCGGCCAGCTGTCGCTGCACTACGGCGCCGACGACCTCGGCTCGATCATGCTGGAGGAGAACGTCGTGTCGTCGGCGGGCGCGAAGCACCGGTCGAACCGGATGGAGATCATCGATCTCATCCGCAAGGCGGGCCGCGTCCCCGCTCAGCGTGCGACGACGTACGAGCACCTGCATGTGCACGTCGACCCGGCGGACGACCCGGTCGACGACCACGTCGTCTCGCACCTGTCGTCGACGGCCATCGAGGGCGGTACGGCCCACCCGGAGCTGAAGCTGCTCAGTGCGAACTAGCTCCCCGGGCCTGTCGTGCTGACCCTCCACCGGGCCCGCGCGGACGCGGTCCTCGTCGAGGGCGACCGCATCGCGGTGGTCGGACCGTACGAGGAGTTGTACGCCGCCCACGGCGACCGCGCCCGCACGCGCGAATGGGACGGGGCGCTCACCCCGGGGCGCCACGAGCCGGACGCCGTCGCGCTCCTCGAAGCGGCGTACTGGCCGGACCCGCGCGAGGCCGACACCCTCGGCACCGACCCGCTGACCGGCGCCGCGCTCGAAGCGCTCGGGATGACCGAGGTCCGCTGGGGCGCGGCGGCGCGGCGCGGCATCCAGCGGCTGTTCGCGGCGGGCACGACATCCGTGGCGGGGCCGTTCACCCGGCCCGCGGTCCGGATCGCGGTGGAGCGCTCGGGGCTGCCCGTTCGCTCCGGGCCCCGGCCGCTCACGGTCTCGGGCCCGGCCGACTTCGCGGTGCTCGCCGACGACGGGAGCTGCCTGGTGACCTGCATCGCCGGGCGGATGGTGTACCGGGCGCGGTGAGGCGGCGGACGGGCGGGTGGGCCACTGGTTACCGGCTCAGTCGTCGGTTGTCATGGCACGGTCGGTGAGGCAGATGGTCATCGTGACCTCGTCCGGAGTCTCGGTACTGGGGCTCGCCGACGGCCTCGGGGGCAGCCGCCACCTCCGGAGGTGCCGGGCAGCGGCGAGGGCGTGGCCGACACGGTCGGGGAAGGCTGTGGCCCGCTGGTCGGCGCGATGCCGTCGTCCATCGTGTCGGTCAGGAACCAGCCGCCCAGCGCCAGGGCCAGCCAGCCGCCGATCAGCCACCGTCTCGTACGTGAACCCACCGTGATCCCCACTGTGTCCCCTCCCCAGGAGTGCTGCTGCCCGATGCCAGGGGCAGGGCCGCGCGGCACCCTCACCCCGCGCCCCGGGCGACCCTGCCCCGCGCTCCGGCACACCGCACGTCACAATGGAACCGTGACCCGAGCCTCCCTGGAAAAGCAGCCGCACGAAGTCGCCTCCATGTTCGACGACGTTGCCGCGAACTACGACCTCACCAACGACGTGATCTCGCTCGGACAGAGCAGGTTCTGGCGCAAGGCGGTCGCCGCCGCCGTCGACGCCCGCCCCGGACAGAAGGTCCTGGACCTCGCGGCCGGTACGGCCACCTCGTCGCTGCCGTTCGCCGCGGCCGGTGCGTACGTCGTGCCGTGCGACTTCTCGATCGGCATGCTGCGGGAGGGTAAGAAGCGTCACTCGTACCTGCCCTTCACGGCCGGTGACGCCACGAAGCTGCCCTTCCGCGACGAGACCTTCGACGCGGTCACGATCTCCTTCGGGCTGCGCAATGTGCAGGACACGGACCAGGCGCTGCGTGAGCTGTACCGGGTGACGAAGCCCGGCGGTCGGGTCGTGATCTGCGAGTTCTCGCAGCCGACCTGGAAGCCCTTCCGCACGGTGTACATGGAGTACCTGATGCGCGCGCTGCCGCCCGTCGCCTCCACGGTCGCCTCCAACCCGGACGCGTACGTCTACCTCGCCGAGTCGGTCCGCGCGTGGCCCGACCAGCCCGCGCTGGCGGCGCGCCTCCAGCAGGCCGGCTGGTCGAAGGTGGCCTGGCGCAATCTGACGGGCGGCGTGGTGGCCCTGCACCGCGGCACCAGGCCCCGCTCCCAGTAAGGCCGTCACCGTCATGGACTACCAGGCGATTCTGGAGCGGATCGCGGCGGACGTCGCACCGCAGGTCGGCCGGGGCAGGCTCGCCGAGTACATCCCGGCGCTCGCCTCCGTCGACCCGCGCCGCTTCGGCATGGCCATCGCGGACGTCGACGGCAAGGTATACGGCGTCGGGGACTGGCAGCAGCCCTTCTCCGCGCAGTCGATCACCAAGGTGTTCGCGCTCGCGATGGTCCTGGCGCAGGGCGGCGACACCCTCTGGGAGCACGTGGGCCGCGAGCCCTCCGGCAACCCGTTCAACTCGCTCGTACAGCTGGAGTACGAGAACGGCATTCCGCGCAACCCCTTCATCAACGCGGGCGCGCTCGTCGTCACCGACCGTCTGCAGAGCCTCACCGGCGACGCGAGCAGCGAACTCCTGGAATTCCTCCGCCAGGAGAGCGGAAACGCGGACCTGGCCTTCGACGCGGAGGTCGCCCAGTCGGAGACGGCGAACGGCGACCGCAACGCGGCCCTGGCCCACTTCATGGCCTCGTACGGCAACATCGCCAACCCCGTCCCCACCCTCCTCGACCACTACTTCTGGCAGTGCGCGATCGAGATGAGCTGCGCGGACCTCGCCCTGGCCGCCCGCTTCCTGGCCCGCCACGGCCTGCGCGCCGACGACACGAGGCTGTTGACCCGCAGTGAGGCGAAGCAGGTCAACGCGGTGATGCTGACCTGCGGTACGTACGACGCGGCAGGCGAATTCGCGCACCGCGTCGGGCTGCCGGGCAAGAGTGGAGTCGGCGGCGGAATCGTCGCGGTGGTCCCGGGCCGCTGCACCCTGGGCGTGTGGAGCCCCGGCCTGGACGACCGGGGCAACTCGGTGGCGGGAGTGGCAGCGCTGGACCGCTTCACGACCTTGACGGGCTTGTCGGTCTTTTAGCTCGGCGGCCCCGCAGGCACCCCGCTCCCCACCCGCACCGCCCTCCACCCCGCCGCGTTGAAGCGCGAGTTGACGGGAACCGACCGGCATGGAAACTGAGTCACCTCACACAGGAACCGCTCTCCTCTCCCCGCTCCGGAGTCCCCGTGACGACGTACTGTCCACATTGCGGAATCCAGGCCCCCGAAGGGGCACGCTTCTGCATGAAGTGCGGGCGTGAACAACCGCAGCCCGCAGCAGAGTTGCCCGCGCCCACACCTCCGGCGGACACCCCTCGGGCCCCGACCCAGCCACCCGCACTCGACCCGGCTCCCACCCCACCCCCGCCCCCCGTTCACGCGCCCGTCCCCACCGGGCCCTCCGCCGTGGGCCAGTTCTTCGGCCGTGCCTTCCGGGGCCGGGACAATTGGGTGTCCGCCGCCCAGGCCGCGGCCTGGCCCGTCGGGCTGCTGCTCGTCATGGCGGCGGCGCTGGCCGTCCCGTCGTACGGCCAGGAGGACGGCGACGTGACCGTCGGCTGGGGCGGTCGGCTGCGCGTCGCGCTCGCCCTGCTGCTCCAAGCGCTCGGCGGCGGCTTCGAGATCAGCGGCGCGAGCGGGCCGCAGCTCGACGGCGGCGGCGAGGGCTTCGGATCGGGCTCGGGATCTGGTTCCGGCTTCGGCTCGGGCGCCGACTTCGGCGCGGCAGGCGGCGCCGAGATCTCCCTGGTACCGCTCACCGTCACCGTTCTGTGGGTCGCCGCGCTCCTCCTCGGCATCAGGTTTCTGCGCGCCAAGCAGACGAAGCGGGCCGGTCGGACCGGTCAACCCTGGACCGGTCGCACGGCGGGGCTGGAGGCGGCCGTACGCATCACCCTCCTGGTGACCGGCGCCGTACTGATCCTCGGCCTGTTCGCGCAGCCGGACTTCGAGGGCCTCGAAGTCTCCTCGGCCCCCCTGCTCGCCGCGCTCGGCACCCTCGTCCTCTCGCTCGCGGTCACCGCGGGCGTGCTCCAGCGCGACGACCTCACCCAGTGGCTCGCGCAGCGACCCGCGGCGGGTGCGGCGGTACGCGCACTGGGGACGGCGCTCCGGGTTTTCGGGGCAGTCGTCGCACTCTGCACGCTGGTCGGTTTCGTGGTGTACGCGACCGCGGACGACGTCGACGGTGAGGCCCTGCTGCTCGCGCTGCCGGTCCTGCCGAACATCGGGATGCTGGTGTTCGGGGGGAGTTGGGGCGTACCGGTGGAGTACGACGTACGCGGCGCCGCCGGCTTCTTCGGCGGCGGCGGCAGCGGCGGCGAGAACGGCAGCTTCGGTCTCGGCGAGCTGAGTGACGTCCAGGGAGCCGGGGCGGTGGTGGGCGCGCTGGCACTGGGACTGGTGTGCGCGTTGGCGTTCGGGCTCTGGATTGTCCGCCGTTCGGTGGACCGGCGTGAGCAGTTGATGGCCGCCGGATTCTTCCTCGCGTTGTTCCTGCTGTTCATCGAGCTGACCGGAGTATCGGTCGAACTCGCGGGCCAGATGGGCGAGTTCGGCAGTGCGCAGGGCGCGATGGAGGTGGCGCCGAGTGTGCCGTACGCGCTGCTGTTCGGGCTGTTGTGGGTGGGCGGTGCGACGCTGCCGGCGCCGTATCTGCTGAAGATGACCGGTGGTGCCTTCGGCGGGGCGGGCGCGGTCCCGCGGACGCCGCCATTGCACCCGGCGTACACGCCGGGTGGCCCGGTCGCGCCGATGGCCGCCCCGGAGCCGGCGGCGCCGGATCAGCAGGGGCACCCGGACACGATGTACGTCGTTCCCGCGCCGGCACCGGCGTTCGGCCCCGCGCCCGAACAGCCTGAAGTGAACGCCCAGGCGAACGCCCAGGCCAACGCCCAAGCGCAGGCGCAGGCGCAGGCCCAAGCGCAGGCGCAGGCCCAGACCTACATGCCGGGCCTCGCCTTCACCCCCACCCCCACCACAACTCCCGCCCCGAACCCCGAGCGCAGGAAGCGCGTCCTCGTCTGGACGGGCACGCTCGCCGCGGCCTTCATCATCGGCGGCGGTGCCACCGCGGGGGCCCTGCTCCTGCAGAACAACAAGGACGACGGTGGCAGCAACACCGTGAAGGACGACAAGCCCGTCGTGGCCCAGAGCGGCGGCCCGAGTGCCCAGCCTTCGAACTCGCCGTCCCCGCCCTCTTCCGCTCCGGCCCCTTCCTCCCCGCCTCCGTCCTTCACTCCGTCCCCGGCCGTCACCCCGTCGGTCCCGCCCACCTCGCCCGAGGTTCCCAGTGGCTCTCGGCAGGTGACGGATCCGGCCGGGTTCTCCTTCGCCGTGCCCATGCTCTGGGCGCGCGAAAAGGCGGTCAACGGCCAGATCACCTACGCCGGTTCCACCGGCATGGAGCACCTGCTGGTCGGTGTCGTGCGGAATCCGCCGTACGCCTCCTCCTACGACAACTTCGTGGAGCTGGAGAAGAAGGCCAAGGCGAACCAACGGAACTTCCAGCGCCTGCGGTTGGAGCAGAACACCTTCAAGGGCCGGCCGGGTGCGCTCTGGGAGTACACGTACACGGACAAGCAGTCGGGCGAGACGCTGCACGCCATCGACCAGGGCTACATCGCGGCGAACGGCACCGACTACTCGATCTACACCAAGAGCCGGGACCGTGACTGGCAGTACGCGCGGCAGACGTTCGACACGGCTCTGGCCACCTGGACCCTCGGCTGAGCCGCCGGATGGACGCCTCTTCGGGGGAATGACGGCGGATTCCGGACGGCTGTGCGGGGCGCGCGAGCGCCCCGCACTCGACACCGACCGCCGCTCCCGGCCGCTCCTCGGCGGGGCGGGCCGGACGAGCGCGACGAGGAGGCCGTCGCGCCCCGTCCGGCGGAGATGATCACGCTCATGGGGAAGCGGGACGCGCCGACGTGAGCCGGGGACGGGACAGGACGATCAGGCGGCGCTCACGGCCGTCGCCGCATCCACGTTCCCCACCGGCCGCACCTGCACCGGCTCCACTTCCCCCGCCCGGGCGGCGTCCTCCACCTGCTCCAGCTTCAGACGGAAGCAGTACGCAGTGGTCCCCGACCCCGGCACCGTGTAGGACTCCGCCTGCTCCATGCCCAGCCGCCGAGTCACCGCGATCGACCGGGCGTTGAGGGAGTTGACCATCGCCACCACCTCGGTCACCCCCGCTGCCCGCACCCGCTCCAGCGTGGCCAGCGCCGCGGCCGTCACATAACCCTTGCCCCAGTGGGCCCGCCCGAGCCGCCAGCCGATCTCGATCTCGCCGACCGGGCCGAAGGAGGGATGCGGCCAGGGCTGGGCGCCCGTGAAGCCGATCACCTCGCCCGACTCGTCAAGCATCGTCCACAGACAAATACCGCGTTCGGCGTCATGTCTGCGCTGCCGGGCGGTCAGCTCGTCGTACGCGGAAAGCTCCGTCGACGTGACGCCGTGGAACTCCATGACCTCCGGGTCGTCGAAGATCCGGTGCCAGGCCAGGGCGTCCTCCTCGGTGGGCACGCGAAGCCGCACAACGGGGGGTCGCTCGGTCATGTCGGTCATAGGGGGCAACCCTTCGAGTCGGTGATCAGTACGCACCCTTAGACTGCCCTTGCCCAGTGCCTCTCAGCACGCGATATCGAGTCTTCGGGAGATTCCGCCGTGACCGAGCCCCTCTCCGAGCACACCGCAGATGTGATCGTCGTCGGGGCCGGACCCGCCGGCTCCACGACTGCGTACTACCTGGCGAAGGCGGGACTTGACGTCCTGCTCCTGGAAAAGACGGCTTTCCCCCGCGAGAAGGTCTGCGGCGACGGTCTGACCCCGCGCGCCACCAAGCAGCTCGTGTCCATGGGGATCGACATCTCCGAAGAGGCGGGCTGGCTGCGCAACAAGGGCCTGCGCATCATCGGCGGCGGTGTCCGCCTGCAGCTCGACTGGCCGGAACTGGCCTCGTACCCCGACTACGGACTCGTCCGCAAGCGCGACGACTTCGACGAGCAGCTCGCCCGCCAGGCGCAGAAGGCCGGCGCGCGGGTGTACGAGCGCTGCAATGTGGGCGCGCCGATCGTCGACGCGCGCACGGGCCACATCACCGGCGTCAACGCGAAGATGGGCGAGGAGAAGACCCCGGCCACCTTCCACGCCCCCCTGGTGGTCGCGGCCGACGGCAACTCCACCCGGCTGTCCCTGGCCATGGGCCTGAACCGTCGCGAGGACCGCCCGATGGGCGTCGCCGTGCGTACGTACTTCACGTCCCCGCGCCACGACGACGACTACCTGGAGTCCTGGCTGGAGCTGTGGGACCGCCGCGGCCCCCAGGACCGGCTGCTCCCCGGCTACGGCTGGATCTTCGGCATGGGCGACGGTACGTCGAATGTCGGGCTCGGCATCCTGAACTCCTCCAAGGCGTTCAAGGAGCTGGACTGGCGCGAGGTGCTCAAGGCGTGGTGCGCGTCGATGCCGGCGGACTGGGGCTACACCCCGGAGAACATGACCATGCCGATCCGGGGCGCGGCGCTCCCAATGGCCTTCAACCGCCAGCCGCACTACACCAAGGGCCTGCTGCTGGTGGGGGACGCGGGCGGGATGGTCAACCCGTTCAACGGGGAGGGCATCGCGTACGCGATGGAGTCGGGCCAGATCGCGGCGGACGTCATCGTCCAGGCGCACGCACGGGCGACCCCGGCGCAGCGCGAGATGGCGCTGCACGCGTACCCGAAGATCCTCAAGGAGACGTACGGCGGCTATTACACGATGGGCCGTGCCTTCGTGAAGCTCATCGGCAACCCGAAGATCATGAAGATCGCGACCCAGCGCGGCCTCTCGCACCCGCTGCTGATGAAGTTCACGCTGAAGATGCTGGCGAACCTGACGGAGCCGACGGGCGGCGACGCGATGGACCGGATCATCAACGGGCTGTCCAAGGTGGCGCCGAATTCCTGACCCCGGCCAACGGGCCGGGCTCGCTTCGGTTTCTCAGGGAACGGCCGCCTCACTGGCGGCCGTTCTGCTGTGACCCCAAGACGACCACGTCGGTGTACGTCCCAGTTGGCCTTCCGCCCGTGGCCCCGTTGTCCTGTAGCCAGTCCCCGCATCGGCCCTTGTCAGTGGCGGTGTCTACTGTGTTCGTCAGGTTCAGGCAGAGCGGGCGGTGGACGTATGGGTGGGGACCAGGGACCGGTGACGGTCGTCGAGGTGGCGTACGCGCTGGCGTGGGATCTGGAAGCCCGCGCGCTGTGGCGGCCCCTGACCGCCGAGGCGGCGCGGGAGCGCGATGGCGCGGGGCTGCCGTACGTCGTGGTGTACCGGATCCCGGGGCGGGAGGTTCCGCTGGAAGTCCGGCTGGTTTCCTGGCGGGACCACTACGTCGGCCTCTGGTCCTACGACGACCAGGGCCGCCGCACCGACGAGCTGGACCTGCGGCTGCTGGACGATCAGAGTCGGCTGCTCAGCCGACGTGCCCGCAGGTGGCAGTACACCGGGTTGGAGATGGCGGAGTTCGACGGCGAGTGCCCCCGCTCCTCGACGGAGCTGTTCCCGGACGGCAGGGGATCGATCACGCAGCAGCCCCAGGGCGAGCGCGGGCGGACACTCGTCACGGTGCCCGGCGCCGACATACGGCGTTGGGAGGTTCGCCCCGGGTTCGACGACTGGCCGGTGGTCACCGCCCGCCGGCGAGGGCTTCCGGGGCCGGTGGTGCTCCAGGCGGCGGTGCTCGCTTCTCACGCGGCGGAGACGCCCGACGACGCGTCCGGGGCGCCCGCCACCTGCTGGCGACCGCCCCGTCCCGCGCAGCCCGGGCCGATCGACGCGCTGTTTCGGCCCGGGACGCGTGTGACCGACGGGTACCACCCCGAGATGACCGTCGTGGAGCCGCGCCGGACCGGGACCCTGCGCGTGCCGAGCGGACTGCTGGCTGTCTCCGGGCCGGACAACCTCTCCGGCGAAGGGCCCGCCGTCACGGTCCCCGTCCCGCCGGGGGAGTACGTACTCGAAGAAGCGCAGGTCCACTTCGGCTACGACTGTGAGTGGCGCCAGGGCTGGGTCACCCGTACGGACACCACGGCGGTCCGGCTGCGCGTCAGCGAGACACCGGCCCTGTCGTGGGAGATGCGCCTTGGGCCGGATGACGACCCCAGGCTGCTCGGGGAGAACGAGATCTTCGGCTTCGACACCGACAGTGCGACCGGATGCTTCGCCGACGCTGGGGCCTGGGAGTCGCTCCACCGGCTCTTCGAGCGGCACCTTGTACAGGGGGAGCCGGGTGCCGGGGAGGACATACCCGACTCCATGTACCTCGTGCGTACTCGAGACGAGGCATCCGGCGGCGAACTGGTCGCCTTCGCGACAACCGGCGACGGTACCTACCCCGTGTGGGTGGGACGCTCCGCAGACGGAGCTGTGGCCGAGGTGGTGGTGCTGGTGGTGGGGATGCCGACGGTGCTCAAGGACGGCAGTGCCGACGGGGCGTAGGCGGCGCCGGCTTGAGACCGGGTGTGATACTGGCGAGTTCGCGTACTCAACTGTCACCAGCTCTCCGGGCGCCCAGCCGGGTGGTGACCGCCAGTGGTCTCCAGCGGCGTATCGGCTCCACGTGCCCCCGGCCTCGAAGGCGAGCTTGGCCGTGGTGACCCGGTGATAGCCGAGAGCCTCAGCGACGACCGGTGCGGGCATTTCCAGAACGTGTTGCCGGATCGCGGAGTCCTCCTGAACGCGGAGGAGTGGCGGCGGGAACTCTTCCGGCGCCGGTCCCTGCGATGCGTTCAAGTGGCCGGAGAACCACCCCTTTGACGCCCGCGACTTGATACCCGCGCCCTGGCGCGACTGATCGTCCACCGGTCGCAGTTGCCGGGCGCGGACGAGAGCACACCGCTGATGGCGGTATCGCGGAGTGGTGCCATGGTGGATGGCGTGCGGGTGGTGGGGCCGGAGGAACTGCTCACGGCATGGCGGAAACTGGTCAGGAGCAGGGCAGTTGGTCGTCCTTGACGGCGGTTACGAAGCACGACCACGCGGAGGCGTTGAAAATGACGGCGGGGCCGTGGGGGGTTTTGCTGTCGCGGACGGGTGTGACGCCGGGGATGTTGTCGGCGACCTCCAGGCAGTTGCCTTCGCCTCCGCCGCTGTAGCTGGATTTACGCCAGTGGATTGCGTGCTCAGTGCTGTTCATTGCTTCTCGTATTCCTCTGCAACAGCCTTGATGTGGGCGAGTGAGTCCCGGTGCGACAGCGCGTCGCCCAGGGCGAGATCGTAGGCCGATTGGCACAAGTGCACTACCGATGGGTCGTCTAGGATCGCGCCGGTGTGCAGCCCTTCGACGTAGGCGATGGGTGGTGCGTCTTCGAACCACATCAGCGTCACTGCGCTTTCCAGCAGGGAGTGTGCCCCCGCCGAGAACGGGATCACGTGCAGGCGGATGCGTTCGGATTCACCCAGCTCCCGGAGATGTTGAAGCTGCTCCGCCATGACAGCGGGACCACCCACCGGCCGTCGTAGAACCGCCTCGTCCAGTAGCGCCCACAGGACGGGGGTGATGGGGTCATCGAGAATGCGGGCTCGCGTGAGCCGTGTGACGACGGCCTTGTCACAGTCCTCGGTGCTCTTGGGCGGGAAGTAGGAGCGGAAGAGGGCGCGCGCGTACCCCCCGATCTGCAGGAGCCCGGGAATCAGCGACGAGGCGTATTCGCGAATCATGGTGGCTTGCTGTTCGGACTCGGCTGCCGCCGCGAAGTGGTCCGCGACCTTGCGCGAGTCGAGTGTGGGCAGAAACCTCTCAAAGACGCCCCCCGTGTCGAGCACTTGGTCGAGACGCCGCGCGTCTTCCAGTGACGGCTTGCGCCGGCCGCCTTCGATATGCGCGATATGGGTACGCGACATGATCGCCTGACGGCTGAGTAGTTCCTGCGTGAGTCTCGCCTTCTCCCGGCGCTTCCGGAGCTCGTCCCCGTAAGGCATACGTGATTCCGGTACGTCAGTTCCCATGGGCCAACTCCTCTGCGTGACCGCATCGATGTCACGTTCCACCTACTGGCGAGCTTAGGTGGAACGCTTCCAAGCTGTGACCGTAAGTAGCGAATCGAGCGGCAGGGGTGACTTTGTGGCGACATCTGAAGAATCAAACCGGAGCGAAGCGCGGGCGTATCTCTCGGAGCTGATCGAGGACAGCGGGAGGGACGGCGTGCTCTGGCTCGGCGCGACAGCGGGCGCAGAGGCCGTGGACGGGGTGAAGTTGCCGCCCGGATCCATGGCCTACCCGCCTTGTCGATGCCCCCGGTGCCGGGGCGGCTCTTGAGCTTCGAGGGGCGAGGGTCGAGACGCTTTTGCTAGGAAGGGAGGGTGAGGATCCTTCCCACCCACCCTCCCCTGTGGTGCGCCAACTGGACGCCGTACCAGCGGGGATGACTTTTCGGGTTCTGTCGCTGATCTTGTGACGGGGCGGGTGGTGTCAGTGGCGGCTGTGATCATGAGCCAGGTGTACTTCACGGAGTTTCGGGGTGTTGTTCCCTCATCTGGCCGGTGTTGTGGTCGAGGTGGTCGAGCGGTCGTTGTCCGGTGTGGTCTCGATGCATGCGCGTGCTCGGTCGTCGGGCGGGGTGTGTCCGCACTGCGGTAGCGCGTCGGGCCGGGTGCACGGACGGTACGTACGGCGGCTCGCGGACGCGGCGGCCAGCGGCGCCGGGGTGGTGATCGAGTTGCTGGTGCGGCGGTTCAAGTGCCTGAACCCCGGGTGCCGGGCGGTGACGTTCGCTGAGCAGATCGCGGGGCTGACCAGCCCGCATGCCCGCTATACGCCGCTGCTGCGCGGCCAGTTGACCTCGATCGCTCTCGCGCTGGCCGGCCGCGCGGGGGCCCGCCTGGCCGGGGTATTGGGCTTGGACGTCGCCAAGGACACTCTGTTACGTCTGGTCCGTGCGGTGCCGGAAGAGCCTGTCGGAGAGATCCGTGTGCTCGGTGTCGACGATTTCGCGCTCCGCAGGGGTGCGACGTACGCCACGATCTTGGTGGACCTGGAGACCCGGCGCCCGGTCGACGTGCTGCCCGGCCGTGAGGCCGAGCCACTGGCCGCATGGCTGAGCAACCACCCGGAAATAGAGATCGTGTGCCGGGACAGGGCCGGAGCGTATGCCGAGGGCACCCGCAGCGGCGCCCCGCAGGCGGTCCAGGTCGCAGACGCCTGGCATTTGTGGCACAACCTCGGCGAGGCGGTGGAGAAGACCGTATCCGCCCACCACGCCTGCGCCCGGGCCGCGTTCGAGAACACCGTACCGGCCAAGCCGCCGCCCAGCGACGACATCTGGCAGACGCCGCCCCCGGTTGACGCGATGCTCGATGTCTGCGGACGCGAACGCCGTCTGGTGACCCGGACCAGGGAACGCTACACCGCAGTGCGGGAACTCCTGGACGGCGGCAGCACGCTGGAGGGGATCTGCCGGACACTGCGGCTGAGCCGCAAAACCGTGCGCCGCTTCGCCCGGGCCACCAGCATCGACGAACTGCTGGTCAAGGCGACAAACCGGTCCACCCTCCTGGACGAGCACACGCCCTACCTCCACCAGCGATGGAACGAGGGCTGTCGCGACAGTGCCCAGCTCCACCAGGAAATCGTCGCCCGGGGGTTCACCGGAAGCATCCAGACCGTCCGCCGCTACCTCCGCCCGTTCAAGACCTCCACCACCGCGCCGCCAGTGCCCCGTCCAGCTCCGCGGCCCCGCCGCATCGTCCGCTGGATCATGACCGCCCCCGGAAACCTGGCAGCCGTGGACGCCGCCGACCTCAAAGAGATCCGGGCCGACTGCCCCGAACTCGACGCCGTCACCGACCATGTCCGCGACTTCGCCGCCATGATGAGCGACTTGCGCGGCGACCAGCTGCCAGCCTGGATGGAACGCGTCCTCGCCGACAACCTGCCCGCCCTGCACTCCCTGGTCAACGGCCTGCGCCGGGACCAGGACGCCGTCACCGCCGGCCTGTCCACCCCCTGGAGCTCAGGCCAGGTCGAAGGCCAGGTCACACGAGTGAAATTCCTCAAAAGGCAAGGATACGGACGAGCCAACCTCGACTTCCTCCGCAAGCGGGTGCTCCTCACACCCTGACCCACCCCGTCACAAGATCAGCGACAGAGCCACTTTTCGTGATCGGGTCGCGACGCAGTGCTCGCGCCGTGTAGCGTGCGCCACAAAGAACGACCCCCATGCGGTGGTGGAACACCGCACAGGGGTCTGACCGACAAGATCGATAGGACCGATCTCATGGCTGTTCAGCAGCTTAGCTCTGCCCTGCACGCGCCCGCCCACCCGATGGCCAAGCCCGGGTTCGGAAAGCGCGCGGCGCCCGACGAAGAGCCCCGCCGTGGCCGGGACTTCGCCCATCTGCCCAAGCGTGAAGCGGCGATCGCCGGTTACGTCGACCGGTTGCCCGAGGGCGCCGACATCTCCATCAAGACGCTGGCCAGGGAGGTGGAGGGCTACGGTCAGTGCGCGATCGGCACCATCCTGCGCAGCCTCTCCAAGGCCGGGCATCTGCGGCGCGTACGCAGGCAGGTGGCGGACGCGGAGGGGGCGAGGTGGGTCTTCCGGTGCTTCTTCACCCGGACCGCCCGCTCCGACGCCTGGTGGGCGGCGTTCCTCAACGGGGATGTCCCGCAGTCCGGAATGGCGGACCCCGCGCCCGTGGAGGAACCGGAAACGCGTGGGCACGACGCCCTCGCCCGACTGGGGCGCCACCAGCCGGAGTTGGCGCTCTCGGCGCTGGAATGCAAGGCGTTGGCCGACGTGGCGGGGGAGTGGTTCCGGCGAGGGGCCACGGAGACGCAGATCGTGCGGGCGGTCGGGACCCTGCTGCCCGACGTGGTCGAGTACCCCTTCGGCTTCGTACGGAAAAGGCTGCTGAAGAAGATGCCGCCGGAGCCCCCGGCCCCTGTGCAGGGCCGGTACATCATGGAGTGCACCGACTGCCACGCCCCGGGGCCGCCGGAGTCACTGCCGGGCGGCCTCTGCCGGATCTGCCGCAGCGAGCCGTACGTCGCCGACGACGACCGCCTCTCGGCGGACCTCGTGCGGGGGAAGGCGGACCGGCTGCGGGAAGCGGTGCGTGCGTACCGGATCAGCGGCCCGGGGAGAGGAGGGGGGTGAGGCGTACGTACTCCCGGCGGCGGGAGGTGACCGGCCGAGCCGCGTCAGATGCGGCCACGGCCCTTTTCCCGCAGCGCGGAGGCCCTCATCCACATCGCGCCGGCGAACAGAATGGCCCCCACGCACGTGAACGCCCAGGCGTTGACGATGTCGCGCGCAACGCCGATGGCGCCGAAGGTCACCCAGAGGGCGAGGACAAGACACAGGGCTGTCAGGGCGATGTCCGAGACGCGCGTGCGTATGTGCGCGCGCTGAATGGTGCCTCGTTCGAGGCCGGACATCGGCTTGGCTGTCTCAGTCATGTCATTCCTCCACTGTCGGGAAACCCTCGGCTCCTGTAGCCCTCGGCGATTCCACGCGTCTGCCTCTGGCCCACATGCCTACGGCCACGACCAGAGACCCCCCGGCTACCCCGAGCGCGGCCCACCACACCCCGGGCACTTCCATGGCCTTTCCGCGATGAGGATCGTGCGGGGCGAAGCAGTTCGCGGGGTCTCGCTACGACGCGGCCGGGATCCAGCTCCGGGAGTCCGTGTGGTCGAAGTCGTACGTCGGGCGGCCCTTCGTTCCGCTCGTACGGAAAGGCCGGCCGTTGTTGTCGATCCGTACGCTGCCGGAGAGGCTGCCGCTGCTCCACTCCAGCTCCAGGTACCAGTCGCAGTCGCAGTTGACCGTGCGGCTGGTGACGAGCAGGAGCTCGGGGTCGGTGGCCGAGACCTTGTACGGGAACGACACGGCGGGGATCACATTGCCGCTGTCGTTGCCCCTGACGGAACGAGCGATCGGGCGGGGCATGTCCAGGTTCACTTCGAACTGGCGCGGAGTGATCGAGCCGCCGCAACCGGGGTCCATGCGAAACGCGTTGCGTTTCAACGGCGCGCGCCGCGCGGCCACCCGGACCTGGAGCGACTGGAGGACCACTGCCGTGTCGGTCTTGCCCTGCACACTGATCCGTACGCCGGTCTCGTCACCGTGCACCGCGTCGACGGAACGCGCCCAGGGTGCGGCGTCGGCCTGGGCGGGCGGCGGCGGCACGGCGTCGGGGGCGCGGTCGAGCAGATAGGTCTGGCCGCAGCCGACCCGCCAGATGTGGCTGTCCGTGCTCCAGCTGAACGGCGTACCGCCGCCCTGCCGCGGTGCGGTGGAGGCGTCGGCGGAACGGCCAGCGGAGGCGGAAGCCTTGGGCCCCGAACCCTTGCCCGCGGATGCGGCGCCGCCGGGACGCTTGTCCGCCTTGCCGCCGGAGGCCGTTGGCTCGGGGGAGGCCGATGGGGAGGCGGAGCCGGATCGCTTGCCCCTCGGCGTGGCGGATTCGGACGCCGTACCGCCCGCGTCCCGTACCGCGTCGCTGCGGCGGTCCGCCCTCGAACCCGGGGAGTCGACGAACGCGGCGAGCAGGGCGAAGGTGACGAGGACCGCGACGAGGGCGGCGGAGGCGTACGTGGCGCGGCGACGGTGCCACGGGATCACGGGCGGGATGGCGTGGTCCCCCACGGGCGTCATCTCGTGAACCGCCGACGGGGCGCCGTCCGCGTCAGCCGTGGGAGGCGCGGGGGATCGGCCTGGTGCCGCGTCGTCCCCGTCGGCGTGATGCGTCGCGTCGAGCTGTGCGGGCGGGGCCTCAAGCTGTGCGGGGAGGACGTAGCGCTGTGCGGGCGGCGCGACGCCGCCGACGGTGTCCTCGGCCCGCTGGGCGTCGTCCCTCACGGGCTCATCGGCGGGCCCTGCGTCGCCCGCCTCCGGCCGTACGTCGTCGGAGGCCGCCGGCTTCGGAGCCGGGGTGGGCGTCGCTGCCGCTCCCCGGCCCGCCGCCGTGTCCGCCGCTGCTTCCTGGCGCCTGCGGCGTTGGGCGTCCGCCATGACCCACAGCCGGTGCAGCGCGATCAGATCCTCGCCCTCGCAGCCGCACAAGCGGGCCAGCCGCTCCACCGGGGCGAACTCCATCGGCACCGCGCGGCCCGAGCAGTAGCGGTGCAGGGTCGACGCGCTGACACCCACTCGGCGGGCCAGGGCGCCGTAACTCCTGCCCGATCCCGTCGACATCAACCTCTTCGCGATCGGCCGTGACGGCAAGGCCGTCACGGTGGTCCAGTGGGGTCAGCTGGGCTCGCTCGACGGAGCGCCGCTGGCGGGCTTCAAGAAGACCGCGGGCGTCGCGGTCGGCAAGCTCTACTGACGACCTCGGGGGTCGTAAGGCTCACCGAGGTTCTGAGTGATCGGCCGGTCACCTCGCCGGCGACTCCCATGACCGGGGGCGGGGGTGGGAACGGGGGTATCCCATCGCCGCCGCCATGGCCCCGTGGGCACCGGAAAAGGTGCGTGCGGGGCCGCTCTCTTCACTAATACTGCGTGGGTATTCGGATATCCGGCATGGGGGAGAGAACGTGGTCGAGAACGTCGGCGTCGCATCGATGGATCTTGTTCTGCTTGAGGACGAGGAGGGAAACAGGGTCAGTATTTCCGTTCTTGGGGAATACCCGAAAAGTCCTGACGAATCCGAACTTCCCGCCATGATCAGAGCTTTGGTCGTGCTGGAAACCCCTTTTGTGAGCGGTCGGGAAGAACTCGCGCTGTGGAAATCGCGCCTGGAGGAGTGGGCCCGGGTGCTGGACAGGCTGGAGGCCGGTGAGGACGCCGGGTGGATGACCGATGGCGGCGGTCTGTCGCTGTCCATCCGGCTCTCGGGCGAGCGGGACTGCCCGGAGGTGGTCCTGGAGGAAGTCACCACGTCGATGGTGACCGTGCGGGTGCCCATCGCTCTCCCCGACGGCTGGATCGAGGACCACCGGCAGCGGCTGCGCTTGCTGATGGACGCGTGGAACCCCGAAGGGGCGCGCTAGGGGCTGTCGTTCGGATCAGGACGGGCCCGTGCCCCCGAGGACGGGGCCCGCGCCGCCGGGCCCCCGTCAGCAGTGGCCCTCCCCGCGCAACTGGTCCAGGGCTCCCTGCCAGTCCTGGCCGGCGGCCCCTGCGTCGTATCCGCGCGCGGTGTTCTCGCGGTACGGCGCCTCGAGCCGCGCCCGTTCGTGCATCCGGCCGCCGACCAGGACCCGTTCGACCCGGGCCAGGTCGTCGAAGTCCGTGAACGGGTCGCCGTCCACGATCGTCAGGTCCGCGATCCTGCCCCGCTCGACCGTGCCCAGGTCCTTCGCGGCGCCGAAGATCCGCGCCGGGAGCACGGTGACCGTGCGCAGGGCCTCCGCGGGGGAGAAGCCGTGCGCGACCATGGCGCGCAGCATCAGGTGCAGTTGGAGGCCGACCGGGGTCAGCGGGGTGTCCGTGCCGAGGCCGAGCAGGCCACCGCGGGCGATGACCGTGCGACAGGTGTCGAGCTCGCTGCGCAGCCGGAGCCGCTCGGCGTCGGTCGGCGGTTTCGCGGCCTGGGCACGGACGGCCAGCACGTCCCAGGGCGGCATCATCGCGGTCACCCGGGGGTCGTCGACGAGGTCCGGGTGCTCGGCGAGCAGCGCGAAGGCGGCGAACGGAGTGGCGAGCAGGCTGAACGCGCCCCGCGCGTAGGTCTCCACCACGTCCTGGTGGCTGAGTCCCCCGGCCGTGACGCTGTGGCTGCTCTCGGTCCGCTCGGTGGCGGCCAGGTGCGTGGTGAGGTCCTCGCCGCTCTGGATGCCCTGGGCGCACAGGTGCGAGCCGGACCGTACGCCGAGCCGCTGGTGGCCGAAGCGGGCGGCCTCGGCCATCGCGGTGACGGGGGCGCGTACGTACGTCTTCACGAAGTCCCAGTCCAGCGCGGCCCCGCGGGCGAGCGAGCGCCGGAGGCCCTCGGGGGTGCGGTGGGCGCGGCCCATGCTGTACGCGACGCGGGAGCCGTCGAGGAGTTCGCCGGTGGTGAGCAGCCGGGGACCGTTGAGGCGGCCCGCGACGATGTCCTCGCGGAGCCTGGCCTGTTCGTAGCTGAAACCGGCGAGGGAGACCGTGGTGGTGACGCCGTACGCGAGTTCAAGCGCGGTCTGCCGGGCGCCGTACGTGTACTGCCAGGGGTGCGTGTGGGTGTCCCAGAGGCCGGGCAGGACGGTCCGCTGCGAGGCGTCGACGGTGCGGGCGGTGCGGCGGCCGGTGCGGTGCGGTTCGATCGCGGTGATGCGGCCGTCGCTGATGAGGATGTCGACGTCCTCGCGAAGGGAGCCGTCTCCTGCGCCGCCCGTGCCGTCCCAGAGCCGGCCCGCGTGCACGACGGTGTCGACGGGGGTCGGCCGACGGTGGTCCAGGCGTACGCGCACGGTACGCGGCGGCTGCTCGCCGCCGTCCTGGCCGGAGCCGTCCCCGGCCGTCCGCAGCAGCCGCAGCCGGGCGTTGGAGAGGTACAGGAGCGTGCGGGAGTCGGCGGCCCAGGACGGGTGGTCGGCCGCCTCGTCGCCGAGAAGGCGGGGGGCGCCGTCCGGGGTGCCGTCCGGCCGCACCGGCAGCAGCCACAGTGCGGACTCGCTGACGCACGCCATCCACCGCCCGTCCGGCGACCAGACAGGACCCGACGCGTACCGGTCGGCGAGCGAGGCGTGCGGGGCGAGCGCGTGCAGCTTCGCCGCGCCGCTCGTGGCGTCGACGACCCGGATCAGGTTGTAGCCCTCGCGGAAGCGGAGGTTGAGCCGGTTGCGATCGCAGTACGCCAGGAAGCGGCCGTCCGGCGACCAGCTGGGCGGGCCCGGCAGCCCACCGCCGCCGAGCGGCGATGCGAGCCTCCGCTCGGTACCGGCGGCGAGGTCGCGCACGACGAGGCCGCCCGCCATGTCGAGGCAGGCGAGGCGGGCGCCGTCCGGGGAGAGCGCGCCGTGCACCCGGCCGCCGGGCGCCAGCAGTGTGTCCTCGCCGGTCCTCAGGTCGTGCCGCCGCACGGCGTTGAGCCCGTCGCGGTCGTCGACGTACAGCAGGCCGTGCCCGTCGGGTGTCCAGGACGGCCCCTGGAGGTACGTCGTCGGGGCGGATCGCACTACTTTGCGGGGTTTTGCGCCCCCTGAAGTCGGCGTGATCCAGAGGGTGTTCAGCGCGACAAAAGCGATGGAACGTCCGTCGGGGGAGAGGGCGGGCTGCTGGATGCCGCGCACCGGGCGGCTGCCACGGGGCTCGAAGTCGTACGACTTGACGCGATAGCGGGGCCGCTCGACCGGCAGGGTCGCGTGGAACGGGACGAGCTGCCCGGTCCGTTCGCGGTGCGGCCGTACCGCGCGGAACTGCCCGTCCACGGTGAGCAGCAGCCGCTCGTCGTCCAGCCAGCGCGGCGGCACCGCCGCGAGCGAGCCGTCCAGCGCCACCGGCTCGCCGTCCACGACGAGGACGACGTTCGCGCTGCCGATGCCGGTGGGGACCGCGCGCAGCCAGGCGGGTCGCCCGGCCGGGGAGAACGCCGGGGTCTGGAGATTGCCCGGTTCGGTCTCGGCGTGCTCGACGGTGACGGGGGCGCCGGTCGCGGTCGCCGAGGTGGTGGCGAGCGTGCGGGCCGCGAGCGTGGCGCCTTCGAGCCCGGCCCGGACGAAGACGACACGGGCGCCGTCGGCGGAGAACGCCGGATCGAAGTCCTCGTAGGGGGCGTCCTGGCCGGGGCCCTGCTGGCCGGGCAGCCCGGTGAGTTGGCGCAGGGCGCCGTCGCGCACGCCGACCGTCCAGATCCGGTACGGGCTGCCCTGCACGGGGTCGCCGCCGCGCTCGGAGGAGAACACGATGCGGGCGCCGTCCGGCGACCAGGCGGGCGCGCGGTCGTCCCAGGGGCCTTCGGTGAGGCGGCGCAGCCCCGAACCGTCCACGGCCATCGCCCAGATGTGGAACTGGCCGCCCCGGTAGCAGCTCATCGCGACGTGGCGCCCGTCCGGTGAGCAGACCGGCCGGCCGGGTTCAAGGTCCGGCTCGGTGAGGGCGGTGGCGGGGCCGCCGTCGCCCGGCAGCGACCAGAGGATGTTCTGCACTTCGGCGATGACCCGGCCGCCCGCTCCCGCCGGGGTGGCCGCGCCGTTGGTCGCGGCGGTGAACCGCAGCCGTGCGGTGGCGGCGGCGGGCTCGGCGGCGGCGGCCGGGCCGCCGGGGATGTGAACGGCCGCACTGCCCGCGACGAGCGCGGTCCCGGCGGCGTTCCGTAGGAATTGTCTGCGCGGCATCGACGGCATGGCGGCCCCCTGGGTGCGTACGTCGGTGGCGTACGCCAGGTCGCGTACGTCGCGTTCCGCCCCCTTGGTACCGGGTGGGCCAGGGGTGGGTCACGGCGGCGCGCTCGGCAAGAGGGCATTTCCGGGCAGGGGCGCCGTCTCCTGGCTCGGGGACGGCGGAGGGCGGCCGGGGGGCGCCCGTGGGCGGCCGTCGGGGCACGGAAGGCCGCCGGGGACGGCGAAGGGCCGCCGTCCCCGAGCGGGGGAGCGGCGGCCCTCGGCCTTACGAAGTGTGCGGGGTCCCTCAGAGAACGCGGACCGCGCCGGACGGCGGGTCGTAGTCCAGAGTCTGCTCGACCACACCGGTGCCGGAGTTCTGCGCGCCGACGAACTTGCCGCCGCCCACGTAGATGCCCACGTGGTAGGCGCTGCCCGCGCTGCCCCAGTACAGGATGTCGCCCGGCTGGAGGTTGCTCAGCCCGACCTGGGTGCCGGCCGTCGACTGGTCCTGCGAGACACGCGGCAGGTCCACGCCGATCGTGCCGAACGCGGCCTGGACGAGACCCGAGCAGTCCCACGAGTTGGGGCCGGTGCCACCGGAGACGTACGCGTCGCCGACCTGGGCGCGTGCGAACGCCACCACTGAGGCGGCGGAGCCGGTCGCCTGCGAGGAGGACGGGGAGGAGGACGAGGAAGCGGAGCTGCCGGAGTCGTTGGACGACGTGGAGGCGGCGCTGAGCGTGGTGCGCTCCGAGGAACGCGAGGCGCGCTCCTGTTCGGCGGCCTTCGCCTCGGCTGCCTTCTTCGCGGCGGCCTTCTCGGCCTTCTCCTTGGCCTCGGCCTTGCGGTCGGCCTCGGCCTTGGCCTTCTTCGCGGTCTTCGCCGCCTGGTCGGCCGCGGCGTCCTGCTGGGCGCGCAGGTCGTAGGCGTGGGCGACCTGCTGGGTGGCGTCCGCGGAGACGGCGATGGTGTTCGCGAGGTCCGCGGTCAGCGTGGGCATCTCGATGGTCTCGGTCACCGGCTCGGCATTCGCCGGACCGGCAGCACCGGCCACCGCGATCGTGCTGAGGACGCCACCGGCAACTCCGGCTCGGAGTGCCATTTTCGAGGCACTGCGACGGGGCTTCCGGTGGCTGGGTATGTGAGCGGTGAGGGACATGGGTCAACCGCTACCAGGGCTATGGGGGTTCCTTCAAGAAACGTGTGCTGCGCCACAGTTGTGTAACGAAGGCGCGAATCCGGAGCCCGGCGGCCTTTATTGACGCCGTAACGGGCAATACGGGCACCCATAAGCAAGCCTGTGATCACCGGCTTTCCGCAATACGCCCGAATTGCCCGACGCCTACCATCCGTTCACACCGATGGCCAAGCCCGCTTTTGTCGGAGGCCTCGCGGAGTGGCGCAGGTCACAGGGCGGCCACCCCTCGCGGCGGTGAACGCTCGTGAACGCATGCACGCGTCCACATTCGTCCCCGACGCTCCCTCGCTCAGGTGAGCCCGCACCCCCTATCACCCCAAGCCGCCCATCTCCAATTTGCCTGTACAGAGCATCTCTTGATAGAGCGACACCCCTTGCGACCAGCGGTAACACCTGCGCTTGTCACGTCTCGTGATCGCTCGGGCGCTTCGCGTATGAAGATCACCGCTCATCCGACTTCATGATCCTTCGTCAGGTGGTGGAGATCACAAAGGCGTTGTCGTACCCCGTGTCGCAGATCACAGACCGACAGGCATAGGATGCGGGGCAGTCGGGCTTGTGACCTGCTTCACATGTGCGTGATCTTCGCGTGACGGAGATGACGGGATGGCGGAGACGGGAATCGCAAGACCCGTTGCGGGTTCAGCGGTCAAGGACGACTGGAAGGAGCGAGGAGCGTGAATGCCTACGCGCCCATCCTCGTGCTCGGCGCCCTCGGGGCAGCGTTTGCGATCTTTTCCGTGGTCATGGCCTCGCTTATCGGGCCAAAGCGCTATAACCGGGCAAAGCTTGAAGCATACGAGTGCGGCATTGAGCCGACGCCCACACCGGCCGGAGGCGGCCGTTTTCCCATCAAGTACTACCTGACGGCGATGCTTTTCATCGTCTTCGACATCGAGATCGTCTTCCTCTATCCCTGGGCCGTCTCCTTTGACGCTCTCGGGATTTTCGGGCTCGTGGAGATGCTGCTCTTCGTGCTCACCGTCTTCGTTGCCTACGCGTACGTGTGGCGGCGCGGCGGCCTGGAATGGGACTAGAGGGGCTGAGGGGTCACCAATGGGACTCGAAGAGAAGCTGCCGAGCGGCTTTCTGCTGACCACCGTCGAACAGGCCGCGGGTTGGGTGCGGAAGTCCTCCGTCTTCCCCGCGACCTTCGGCCTCGCCTGCTGCGCCATCGAGATGATGACCACCGGCGCCGGCCGTTACGACCTGGCCCGCTTCGGCATGGAGGTCTTCCGCGGTTCACCGCGCCAGGCCGACCTGATGATCGTGGCAGGTCGGGTCAGCCAGAAGATGGCGCCGGTGCTGCGGCAGGTCTATGACCAGATGCCCAACCCCAAGTGGGTCATTTCCATGGGAGTTTGCGCATCCTCGGGTGGAATGTTCAACAATTACGCAATTGTGCAGGGTGTTGACCACATTGTTCCCGTTGACATCTATTTGCCCGGTTGTCCGCCCCGCCCCGAGATGCTGCTGGACGCGATCCTCAAGCTTCACGAAAAGATCCAGAACTCGAAGCTCGGGGTGAACCAGGAGGAAGCGGCCCGCGAGGCGGAGGAAGCGGCTCTCAAGGCGCTCCCCACCATTGAGATGAAGGGGCTGCTGCGGTGACCGAGCAGAACGGCGTCCCCGCCCAGCGCGACGAGACCGGTGAGGTCATCGGCGTACGCAAGGGCATGTTCGGCGCCAGCAACGGCGGCGACACCAGTGGCTACGGCGGTCTCGTACGGACCGTCACCCTGCCGGGCGCCGCGTCGCGCCCGTACGGCGGCTGGTTCGACGAAGTCGCCGACGAGCTCGAAGGCGCACTGGAGGAGCAGGGACTGCTCCCCGCCAACGCCATCGAGAAGACCGTCGTCGACCGCGACGAGCTCACTTTCCACATCGCGCGCGAGCACCTGCTCCAGGTGGCCAGGACGCTGCGCGACGACCCCGCGCTGCGCTTCGAGCTCTGCACGGGCGTCAGCGGGGTGCACTACCTGGAGGACAAGGGCCGGGAGCTGCACGCCGTCTACCACCTGCGGTCGATCACCCACAGCCGAGTGATCCGCATCGAAGCGAGCGCGCCGGACAGTGATCCGCACGTCCCCTCGCTGGTCGAGGTCTACCCGACCAACGACTGGCACGAGCGCGAGACGTACGACTTCTTCGGCCTCGTCTTCGACGGGCACCCCGCCCTCACCCGGATCATGATGCCGGACGACTGGCAGGGCTTCCCGCAGCGCAAGGACTACCCGCTCGGCGGCATCGCCGTCGAGTACAAGGGCGCCCAGATCCCGGCTCCGGACCAGCGGAGGTCGTACTCATGACTACCCCACCCGCATCTGCACGCGCGACCACCGAAGGTCCCGTATATACAGTCACCGGCGGCGACTGGGACGAGGTCGTCCAGGCCCACGCCAAGACCGACGACGAGCGCATCGTCGTCAACATGGGCCCCCAGCACCCGTCCACGCACGGCGTGCTCCGGCTCATCCTGGAGATCGACGGCGAGACGGTCACCGAGGCCCGCTGCGGAATCGGTTATCTGCACACCGGCATCGAGAAGAACCTCGAATACCGGAACTGGACGCAGGGCACCACGTTCGTCACGCGCATGGACTATCTGACGCCGTTCTTCAACGAGACGGCGTACTGCCTGGGTGTCGAGAAGCTGCTCGGCATCACGGACCAGATCCCGGACCGCGCGAGCGTCATCCGCGTCCTGCTGATGGAGCTCAACCGGCTCTCCTCGCACCTGGTGTGCCTGGCCACCGGCGGCATGGAGCTCGGCGCCACCACGATCATGATCTACGGCTTCCGCGATCGTGAACTGATTCTCGATGCCTTCGAGTTGATCACCGGCCTGCGCATGAACCACGCTTACATCCGGCCCGGCGGCCTCGCCCTGGACCTCCCCCCGGGCGCCGTCGACCACCTGCGCGAGCTGCTGAAGACCCTGCGCAAGAACCTGCCGGAGTACGACAAGCTCGCCACCGGCAACCCCATCTTCAAGGCGCGCATGCAGGACGTCGGATATCTCGACCTGACGGGCTGTATGGCGCTCGGCGCCACCGGGCCCGTGCTGCGCTCGGCGGGCCTGCCGCACGACCTGCGCAGGACCGACCCCTACTGCGGTTACGAGACGTACGACTTCGACGTCCCCACCGCCGACACCTGCGACTCCTACGGCCGCTTCCTGATCCGGCTCGAAGAGATGCGCCAGTCGCTGCGGATCGTCGAGCAGTGCCTGGACCGGCTCGCGCCGGGCCCGGTCATGGTCGCGGACAAGAAGATCGCCTGGCCCGCGCAGCTCGCGCTCGGCCCGGACGGCCTCGGCAACTCGCTCGACCACATCAAGAAGATCATGGGCACCTCCATGGAGGCCCTGATCCACCACTTCAAGCTGGTGACCGAGGGCTTCCGGGTCCCCGCCGGGCAGACGTACAGCGCGGTCGAGTCGCCCAAGGGCGAACTGGGCGTGCATGTCGTCTCCGACGGCGGCACCCGCCCCTACCGGGTCCACTTCCGCGACCCGTCGTTCACCAATCTGCAGGCCATGGCGGCCATGTGCGAAGGCGGCCAGATCGCCGACGTCATCGTCGCTGTCGCATCCATCGACCCCGTGATGGGAGGCGTCGACCGGTGACAGACGTCAGCCTCGGGATGCCCCAGCTCCCCGCCCCCGACTACCCGGCCGATGTGCGCGCCCGGCTCGAAGCCGACGCCAAGGAGGTGATCGCCCGTTACCCCGACAGCCGGTCCGCCCTGCTGCCGCTGCTGCACCTCATGCAGGCCGAAGAGGGCCATGTCACCCGCACCGGTGTCCGCTTCTGCGCCGAGACGCTCGGCCTGACCACGGCCGAGGTCACCGCGGTCTCCACCTTCTACTCGATGTACCGGCGCAAGCCCTCGGGCGACTACCAGGTGGGTGTCTGCACCAACACGCTGTGCGCGGTGATGGGCGGCGACGCGATCTACGACGCGCTGCGCGACCACCTGGACATCGGCCACGGTGAGACCACCGGCGACGGCAAGGTCACCCTGGAGCACATCGAGTGCAACGCCGCCTGCGACTTCGCACCGGTCGTGATGGTCAACTGGGAGTTCTTCGACAACCAGACCGTCGAGTCCGCGACGCGGCTCGTCGACGACCTGCGGGCCGGGCAGCAGGTCGCCCCCACACGCGGGGCGCCCCTGTGCACGTACAAGGAGACGGCCCGCATCCTGGCCGGCTTCCCCGACGAGCGCCCCGGCGCGGTCGGGGCCACCGGCGGCGCGGGGCCCGCCTCGCTCATCGGCCTCAAGCTCGCCAAGGGCGAGATCCCGCAGCCCCGAGTGGTGCACCCGCGCGGCGAGTCCGCCCAGGGCGGGAACCAGCAGGGCGAGCCGCAGGACCAGCCGCACGATCCGTCGCCGTCCGAGCACCTGAGCTCGCACGACGCGCCGGAGGAGACCTCGGCCTCCGACCCGGCGCACCCTGCCGGACCGGCAGCCGAGGAGGGGGAGTGATGACGTTGGCACCCGAGATCGACACCAACGAGACCAGCCCGGACAAACTGCTCTCACCCGTGCTGTCGGCCTTCTGGGACCAGCCCGACGCCTGGACCCTGGAGACCTACAAGCGCCACGAGGGCTACGAGGGCCTGCGCAAGGCCCTCGCCATGTCCCCGGACGACCTCATCGCGTACGTCAAGGACTCCGGTCTGCGCGGTCGCGGCGGAGCCGGCTTCCCCACCGGCATGAAGTGGCAGTTCATCCCGCAGGGCGACGGCAAGCCGCACTACCTCGTGGTCAACGCCGACGAGTCGGAGCCCGGGACCTGCAAGGACATCCCGCTCCTCTTCGCCAACCCGCACTCCCTCATCGAGGGGATCGTGATCGCCTGTTACGCGATCCGCTCCAGCCACGCCTTCATCTATCTGCGCGGCGAGGTCGTCCCCGTACTGCGCAGGCTGCACGAGGCCGTGCGGGAGGCATACGCGGCGGGCTACCTCGGGCACAACGTCCTGGGCAGCGGTCTCGACCTCGAACTCACCGTGCACGCGGGCGCGGGCGCGTACATCTGTGGTGAAGAGACGGCGCTGCTCGACTCGCTCGAAGGCCGACGCGGCCAGCCCCGGCTCCGTCCCCCCTTCCCCGCGGTCGCGGGTCTCTACGCATGTCCGACTGTGGTGAACAACGTCGAGTCCATCGCCTCCGTTCCCGCGATCCTGAACAAGGGCAAGGAATGGTTCCGTTCGATGGGCAGCGAGAAGTCCCCGGGCTTCACGCTGTACTCACTGAGCGGCCACGTCACCAGCCCCGGCCAGTACGAGGCCCCGCTCGGCATCACCCTGCGCCAGCTGCTCGACATGAGCGGCGGCATGCGGGCCGGGCACCGGCTCAAGTTCTGGACGCCGGGCGGCTCCTCGACCCCGATGTTCACCGACGAGCACCTCGACGTACCGCTGGACTACGAGGGCGTCGGCGCGGCCGGCTCGATGCTCGGCACCAAGGCGCTCCAGTGCTTCGACGAGACGACGTGCGTGGTGCGGGCGGTGACCCGCTGGACCGAGTTCTACGCGCACGAGTCCTGCGGCAAGTGCACACCGTGCCGCGAAGGCACCTACTGGCTCGTGCAGTTGCTCCGGGACATCGAGGCCGGCAAGGGCCGCATGTCCGACCTGGACAAGCTGAACGACATCGCCGACAACATCAACGGCAAGTCCTTCTGCGCGCTCGGTGACGGCGCCGCGTCCCCGATCTTCTCCTCGCTCAAGTACTTCCGCGAGGAGTACGAGCAGCACATCACCGGTCAGGGCTGCCCCTTCGACCCCAGCAAGTCGACCGTCTGGGCCGACGACAAGAACGCTCACCAAGGGGTGAACGCATGACAGTCACCACGTCAGCCCCCACGGGAGGCGGCGAGGCAGCGGTTCCTCCGGAGGACCTCGTCTCGCTGACGATCGACGGCATCGCCATCTCCGTCCCCAAGGGGACGCTGGTCATCCGCGCCGCCGAGCTGCTCGGCATCGAGATCCCCCGGTTCTGCGACCACCCGCTCCTCGACCCCGTCGGCGCCTGTCGTCAGTGCATCGTCGAGGTCGAGGGCCAGCGCAAGCCGATGGCCTCCTGCACCATCACCTGCACCGACGGCATGGTCGTCAAGTCCCAGATCACCTCGCCGGTCGCCGACAAGGCGCAGCGCGGAGTGATGGAACTGCTGCTGATCAACCACCCGTTGGACTGCCCGGTCTGCGACAAGGGCGGCGAGTGCCCCCTGCAGAACCAGGCCATGTCGCACGGTGACCCGGACTCCCGCTTCGAGGGCAGGAAGCGGACGTACGAGAAGCCGGTCCCCATCTCCACCCAGGTGCTGCTCGACCGCGAGCGGTGCGTGCTGTGCGCGCGCTGCACCCGCTTCTCGAACCAGATCGCGGGCGACCCGATGATCGAGATGCTGGAGCGCGGCGCACTCCAGCAGATCGGCACGGGCGAGGGCGACCCCTTCGAGTCGTATTTCTCCGGCAACACCATCCAGATCTGCCCGGTGGGCGCGCTCACCTCGGCCGCGTACCGGTTCCGCTCCCGGCCCTTCGACCTGGTGTCGACGCCGAGCATTTGCGAGCACTGCTCCAGCGGCTGCGCGACCCGCACCGACCACCGGCGCGGCAAGGTCATGCGGCGCCTGGCGGCCGATGACCCCGAGGTCAACGAGGAGTGGATGTGCGACAAGGGGCGCTTCGGGTTCCGTTACGCACAGCGCCCCGACCGGCTGACCACTCCGCTGGTACGCAACGCGGACGGTGTCCTTGAGCCGGCCAGCTGGCCCGAGGCGCTGGAGGTCGCCGCCCGCGGTCTCGCCGCGGCCCGCGGCCGGGCCGGTGTACTGACCGGCGGTCGCCTCACCGTCGAGGACGCCTACGCGTACAGCAAGTTCGCGCGGGTCACGCTGGGCACCAACGACATCGACTTCCGGGCCCGCGTCCACAGCAGCGAGGAGGCCGACTTCCTGGCCGCCCGCGTCGCCGGGCGCGGCCGGGACCTCGACGGTACGGGCGTCACGTACACCTCCCTCGAAAAGGCCCCGGCCGTCCTGCTCGCCGGGATCGAGTCCGAGGAGGAGGCGCCCGGCGTCTTCCTGCGGCTGCGCAAGGCCCACCGGCTGCACGGGCAGCGCACCTTCGCCCTCGCCACCCACGCCACCCGCGGCCTGGAGAAGGCGGGCGGCACACTGCTGCCCGCCGCGCCCGGCACCGAGACCGAGTGGCTGGACGCGCTCGCGGGCCACGCGGGGCTCGACGACGCGGGGAGCCTGGCCGCCGAGGCGCTCCGTGCCGAGGGCGCCGTGATCGTCGTCGGTGAGCGGCTCGCCGCCGTGCCCGGCGCACTCACCGCCGCCGTGCGGGCGGCCACCGCCACCGGCGCCTCGCTCGTGTGGATCCCGCGCCGGGCCGGTGAGCGCGGCGCCGTCGAGGCGGGCGCGCTGCCGTCCCTGCTGCCCGGCGGGCGCCCCGCCACCGACCCACGCGCGCGTGACGAGGTGGCGGCGGCCTGGGGCGTCGCCGAACTGCCGCACCGTTTCGGCCTGGACACCGGCCAGATCATCGAGGCCGCGGCCACCGGTGAGCTGGCCGCCCTGGTCGTCGCGGGCGTCGAGGTCGGCGACCTGCCGGACCCGCTGCGCGCGCGTGAAGCCCTGGACCAGGTCGGTTTCCTGCTCTCCCTGGAGCTGCGGCCCAGCGAGGTGACCGAACGCGCGGACGTCGTGCTGCCGGTCGCCGCCGTCGCCGAGAAGCCGGGCACCTTCCTCAACTGGGAGGGCCGGGCCCGGATGTTCGAGGCGGCGCTCAAGCCCGAGCAGATGACGCGCCGGCTCGCCCCGAGCGACGCGTACGTCCTGCACATGCTGGCCGACGCGCTCGACGTACGCCTCGCACTCGGCGATGTACGCGCCGTACGCGGCGAGCTCGACCGGCTCGGCTCCTGGGGCGGCCCGTACGCCACGGGCCCGACCGAGTCGGCCCGGCCGCTGCCGCGTCCCGGCGACGGCGAGGCCGCCCTCGCGGGGCACCGGCTGCTGCTCGACCAGGGCCGCATGCAGGACGGCGACGAGGCGCTCGCCGGCACCCGGCACGCGGCCGTCGCCCGGCTCTCCGCGGCCACCGCGGCCGAGACGGGCGTGAAGGACGGCGACCAGCTCGCCGTCTCCGGCCCCACCGGCACGGTGCGACTGCCGCTCCAGGTCACGCCGATGCCCGACCGGGTGGTGTGGCTGCCGCTCAACTCGACGGGCGGCGGAGTCCTCAACGACGCGGGTGCCCGGCCGGGCGATCCGGTCCGCATCGCACCGGTCACGACTGCCGCGACGGAGGTGGAAGCATGATGTATCTCGCCGCTGAAGACCTGTCGATGTTCGGCCGCGACCCCTGGTGGCTCGTCGCCGTCAAGGCTGTCTTCTGCTTCGCGTTCCTGATGATCACCGTGCTGTTCTCCATCGTGTGGGAGCGCAAGGTCGTCGCCTGGATGCAGCTGCGCATCGGCCCCAACCGGCACGGCCCCTGGGGCCTTCTCCAGTCCCTCGCGGACGGCGTCAAGCTGATGCTCAAGGAGGACCTGGTCGTCAAGCGCGCGGACAAGGTCATCTATGTCCTCGCGCCGATCATCGCGGCGATCCCGGCGTTCATGGCCATCGCGGTCATCCCGTTCGGCCCGGCGGGCAACGAGGTCTCGATCTTCGGTCAGCGCACCACGATGCAGCTGACCGACCTGCCGATCGCGATGCTCTACGTCCTGGCCATCGCCTCCGTCGGCATCTACGGCATCGTCCTCGCGGGCTGGTCGTCGGGCTCGACGTATCCGCTGCTCGGCGGCCTGCGCTCGTGCGCGCAGATGATCTCGTACGAGATCGCGATGGGTGCGGCCTTCGCCTCGGTGTTCCTCTACTCCGGGTCGATGTCGACGTCGGCGATCGTCGAGGCGCAGGCGGACCGCTGGTTCATCATCCTGCTGCCGGTCTCCTTCATCATCTACATCATCACGATGGTGGGCGAGACCAACCGCGCCCCCTTCGACATGCCGGAGTCCGAGGGCGATCTCGTCGGCGGCTTCAACACCGAGTACAGCTCGATCAAGTTCGCGCTGTTCATGCTGGCGGAGTACGTCAACATGGTCACCGTCTCGGCGGTCTCCGTCACCCTCTTCCTGGGCGGCTGGCGCGCGCCGTACCCGATCAGCACCTTCTGGGAGGGCGCCAACCACGGTTGGTGGCCGATGCTCTGGTTCGTCATCAAGCTCCAGCTGCTGCTGTTCTTCTTCATCTGGCTGCGCGGCACGCTGCCCCGCGTGCGCTACGACCAGCTGATGAAGCTCGGCTGGAAGGTCCTGATCCCGGTCTCGGTGGTCTGGCTGATGCTGGTCGCCACGGTGCGCGTGATGCGCAACGAGAACATGGACTTCCAGAACATCGTGCTCTACGTCGCCGGGGCGATCATCGGCATCCTGCTGCTGTCCTTCGTCGCGGACATGTTCCGCGACAAGAAGGAGAAGGCGCTCGCGGCGCAGGCCGAGCCCGAACCGGCCTTCGACCCGATGGCGGGCGGATTCCCCGTGCCACCACTGCCCGGCCAAGAGATGCCACCGGTGCCGCGCAGGCGCTCGCACCAGGAGCGCGAGTTGATTGTCAGTGGTGGGCCGGACACTACAAGTGACGGAAAGGAGGCCGACGGTGTCTGATTTTCAGAATCCGGTAGCCGGCTTCGGCGTGACCTTCAAGGCCATGTTCAAGAAGCGGCTGACCGAGCAGTACCCGGAGGAGCAGAAGACCACGGCGCCGCGCTTCCACGGACGTCACCAGCTCAACCGCCATCCGGATGGCCTGGAGAAGTGCATCGGCTGCGAGCTGTGCGCATGGGCCTGTCCGGCCGACGCGATCTATGTGGAGGGCGCGGACAACACCGAGGAGGAGCGCTACTCCCCGGGCGAGCGCTACGGCCGCGTCTACCAGATCAACTACGCCCGCTGCATTCTGTGCGGCCTGTGCATCGAGGCCTGCCCGACGCGCGCGCTGACCATGACCAATGAGTTCGAGCTCGCCGACAGCAGCCGCGAAGCCCTCATCTATACGAAGGAACAGCTGATGGCGGGCCTGGAGGAAGGCATGGTCGAGTCGCCGCACTCGATCTTCCCGGGCACCGACGAGCAGGACTACTACCGGGGCCTGGTCACCGAGGCGGCGCCGGGCACCGAGCGGCAGGTCGCCCTGAGCAAGGGGGAGCGTCCGCAGGAGGCCGCTTCGACCTTCGGTGAGGACGAGCCCGCGTCGAAGAGGGTGATCGGGGCATGAATGCTCTTGCCGTCACCGCCACTTCGACCGGGGAGGCCGTGCAGTTCTGGGTGCTGGGATCGGTCGCCGTCATCGGCGCCCTGTGCACCATCCTGATGCGGCGGGCCGTGCACAGCGCGCTCTGCCTCGCCGGGACCATGATCATTCTGGCGGTCTTCTACCTCGCCAACGGCGCGTACTTCCTGGGTGTCGTCCAGATCGTCGTCTACACCGGCGCGATCATGATGCTGTTCCTCTTCGTGGTCATGCTGGTCGGCGTCACCGCCGCGGACTCCCTCAAGGAGACGCTCAAGGGCCAGCGCTGGCTGGCCGTGGGCTGCGGTCTCGGCTTCGGCATCCTGCTGATCGCCGGCATCGGCAACGCCTCGCTGTCGACCTTCAACGGCCTCGGCAAGGCCAACGCCGCCCGCGGGGGCAACGTCGAGGGACTGGCCGAGCTCATCTTCACCAAGTACGTCTTCGCCTTCGAGCTCACCGGCGCGCTGCTCATCACGGCGACGATCGGCGCGATGGTGCTCACGCACAAGGAGCGCACCGAGCGCGCCAAGACGCAGCGCGAGATGTCCGAGGAGCGCGTACGCGGCAAGCACCTCCCGCCGCTGCCCGCCCCCGGCGTCTACGCCCGGCACAACGCGGTGGACATCGCGGGCCTGCTGCCGGACGGCACGCCGTCCGAGCTCACGGTCATGCGGACCCTGCGCGACCGCGGCCAGATCCGCGATGTGTCGAGCGAGGCCATGGCCGACCTCAAGGCTCTGGAGCAGCGCTCCGAGGAGCGCCTCGGCCGGGACCAGGAACCGCACGAAGAGGGGGCCGCCAAGTGAACCCGGTCAACTATCTGTACCTAGCCGCCCTGTTGTTCACCATCGGTGCGGCAGGTGTGCTGATCCGGCGGAACGCGATCGTGGTCTTCATGTGCGTCGAGCTGATGCTCAACGCCTGCAACCTCGCGTTCGTCACCTTCTCCCGGATGCACGGCAATCTCGACGGGCAGATCATCGCGTTCTTCACGATGGTCGTCGCCGCAGCCGAAGTCGTGGTCGGGCTCGCGATCATCGTGTCGCTGTTCCGCTCGCGCCACTCGGCCTCGGTCGACGACGCCAGCCTGATGAAGCTGTAAGGGGGCGCTGGAACTATGAACGCAGAGAACATGATTGCGCTGCTTGTCGCGGCGCCCCTGCTCGGAGCGGCCGTGCTGCTGTGCGGCGGCAGGCGGCTCGACCGTACGGGCCACTGGCTCGGCACGGTGCTCTCGGCCGCGTCGTTCGTCATCGGCGCGCTGCTGTTCCTGAACATGCTGGGCAAGGGCGCCGAGGACCGCGCCATGCACCAGAAGCTGTTCAGCTGGATTCCCGTCGAGGGATTCCAGGCGGATGTCGCCTTCCAGCTCGACCAGTTGTCAATGACCTTCGTTCTGCTGATCACCGGTGTGGGCACGCTGATCCACATCTACTCGATCGGCTACATGGAGCACGACGAGCGCCGCCGCCGCTTCTTCGGCTATCTCAACCTGTTCCTCGCGGCGATGCTCCTGCTGGTCGTCGCCGACAACTACCTGCTGCTCTACGTGGGCTGGGAGGGCGTCGGTCTGGCGTCGTACCTGCTCATCGGCTTCTGGCAGCACAAGCCCAGCGCGGCCACCGCCGCCAAGAAGGCCTTCCTGGTCAACCGGGTTGGTGACATGGGGCTGTCCATCGCGATCATGCTGATGTTCACCACCTTCGGGACCTTCACCTTCGGGTCGGTTCTCGAAGCGAGCGGTGAAGGCGGGGCGAGCGAGGGCAAGCTGACGGTCATCGGCCTGATGCTGCTGCTCGCCGCGTGCGGCAAGTCGGCGCAGGTACCGCTGCAGTCCTGGCTCGGCGACGCGATGGAGGGCCCGACCCCGGTCTCCGCCCTCATCCACGCCGCGACCATGGTGACCGCCGGCGTCTACCTCATCACCCGGTCCGGCGCGATCTTCAACGCGGCGCCCGACGCGCAGACGGCGGTTGTGGTGGTGGGCGCGGTGACGCTCCTCTTCGGTGCGATCGTCGGTTGCGCGAAGGACGACATCAAGAAGGCCCTGGCGGGCTCGACGATGTCGCAGATCGGCTACATGATCCTGGCGGCGGGCCTCGGCCCGATCGGTTACGCCTTCGCGATCATGCACCTGGTGACGCACGGCTTCTTCAAGGCGGGCCTCTTCCTCGGCGCCGGATCGGTCATGCACGGCATGAACGACGAGGTCGACATGCGGAAGTACGGCGGCCTGCGGAAGTACATGCCGGTGACGTTCGTGACGTTCGGCCTCGGCTATCTCGCGATCATCGGCTTCCCCGGCCTGTCCGGCTTCTTCTCCAAGGACAAGATCATCGAGGCGGCCTTCGCCTCGGGCGGCGCCCAGGGCTGGATCCTCGGATCGGTGACCCTGCTGGGCGCGGGCCTCACGGCGTACTACATGACGCGCGTGATGATCCTGACGTTCTTCGGCGAGAAGCGCTGGCAGCCGGCCCCCGCCGCGGACAAGACGGCCGATGTGGAGCCGGTCGCCGGGGCGAGCCCCGGTGAGCTGCCCCAGCCGCACGAGTCGCCGAAGTCGATGACGATCCCCATGATCGTGCTGGCCTTCGGGTCGGTGTTCGCGGGAGGGTTCTTCAGCATCGGCGACCGTTTCGTCGGATGGCTGGAGCCGGTCACGCAGTTCGAGCACCCGCACCCGCCGATCAGCGTGCCGGTGATCACGGGCCTGACGGTCGTCGTCCTGCTCGCAGGAGTCGCCGTCGCGTACCTCCAGTACGGGCGCAGGCCCGTCCCGTTGCTCGCCCCGCGCGGCTCGCTGCTCACCCGCGCCGCCCGGCGCGATCTCCTCCAGGACGACTTCAACCACGTCGTCCTGGTCCGTGGCGGCGAGCACCTCACCCGCTCGCTCGTGTACGTCGACCACTCGCTGGTCGACGGGGTGGTCAACGGCACGGCGGCCTCGTTCGGCGGGCTCTCCGGCCGGCTGCGCAAGCTGCAGAACGGCTACGCCCGCACGTACGCGGTCTCGATGTTCGGCGGTACGGCGATCCTCATTGCCGCGACCCTGCTGATGAGGGCGGTCTGATCTCCATGTCCTTCCCACTGCTCACCGCGGCCGCGGCGCTCCCGGCGGTCGGTGCGGTCCTGACCGCCGCCGTCCCCGCCGCGCGCCGCACCACCGCAAAGTGGCTGGCGCTGGCCTTCTCGCTGGGCACGTTCGTGCTGGCGGCCCTGGTGGTCGTCCGCTTCGAGCCCGGCGGCGACCGCTACCAGCTCACCGAATCCCATGCCTGGATCCCGGACTTCGGGGTCAGGTACGAGCTGGGCGTGGACGGCATCGCCGTCGCGCTGATCGCGCTCACCGCCCTGCTGATCCCCTTCATCATCCTGGCGGGCTGGCACGACGCCGACCCTTCCCCAAGCTCTCAAATTCGTTCGAGCGGGGGAGGCCCCGTTGAAACGAAGAACTATCGATGGCGCCCGACCCAGGGCTTCTTCGCGCTGATCCTGATGGTCGAAGCGATGGTGATCCTCTCCTTCGAGGCCACCGACGTCTTCCTCTTCTACATCTTCTTCGAAGCGATGCTCATCCCGATGTACTTCCTCATCGGAGGCTTCGGGGACCGGGCGCACGCGGGCACCGACGGGGCGGCGGCCACCCAACGCTCGTACGCCGCCGTCAAGTTCCTCCTCTACAACCTGGTCGGCGGCCTGATCATGCTGGCCGCCGTCATCGGTCTGTACGTGGTCGCCGGGAGCTTCTCGCTCGCGGAGATCGCCGAGGCCCGCGCCAACGGGTCGTTGGAGATGGCGACCAACACCGAGCGGCTGCTCTTCCTCGGCTTCTTCTTCGCCTTCGCGGTGAAGGCGCCGCTGTGGCCGTTGCACACCTGGCTGCCCAACGCGATGGGCGAGGCGACCACCCCGGTCGCGGTGCTGATCACCGCGGTCGTCGACAAGGTCGGCACGTTCGCGATGCTGCGCTTCTGCCTCCAGCTCTTCCCGGAGGCGTCGAAGTGGGCCACGCCCGTGATCATCGTCCTGGCGCTGATCAGCATCATCTACGGCGCGCTGCTCGCGGTCGGCCAGCGCGACATCAAGCGCCTGATCGCGTACGCGTCGATCTCGCACTTCGGCTTCATCGTGCTGGGCATCTTCGCGATGACCAGCCAGGGCCAGTCGGGCGCGACGCTGTACATGGTCAACCACGGGATCTCGACCGCCGCGCTGATGCTGGTGGCCGGCTTCCTGATCACCCGGCGCGGCTCGCGGCTCATCGCCGACTACGGCGGTGTCCAGAAGGTCGCCCCGGTGCTCGCGGGGACGTTCCTCATCGGCAGCCTCGCCACCCTGTCGCTGCCGGGACTCGCGCCGTTCGTCAGCGAATTCCTGGTGCTGGTCGGGGTGTTCGCCGCCTACCCGGTGGCCGGGATCATCGCGACGCTGGGCATTGTCCTCGGCGCGCTCTACTCGCTCGTGCTCTACCAGCGGACGATGACCGGCCCCGTGGTGGCCGAGGTCAAGGCGATGCCCGACCTCAAGATCCGTGAGCTCGTGGTCGTCGCCCCGCTGATCGCGCTGCTGCTTCTCCTCGGCGTCTATCCCAAGCCGCTGACCGAGATCGTCAATCCGGCCGTGAAGCACACCATGTCCGACGTCCAGAAGAAGGACCCCAAGCCCGAGGTGGAGGCGGCCAAGTGAGCACATCAGCTGTCCACAGCCTGTGGACGACCGTCGCGGCGCCCGGCGCCGCGGACGGTTTCACGGCCCCGCACATCGAGTACGCGCAGCTGTCACCGACGCTGATCGTCATCGGCGCGGCCGTCATCGGCGTACTCGTCGAGGCATTCGTGCCGCGCAGGGCCCGTTATCACGCCCAGCTGTTCCTGTCGGTCGTCGCCCTCGCCGCCGCCTTCGCGGCGATCGTGGGGCTCGCGGCCGCCGGATACGGCACGACCAAGGCGCACATCGCGGCGGAGGGCGCCATCGCCGTCGACGGCCCGGCGCTCTTCCTGCAGGGCACGATCGTGCTGGCCTCGCTGGTCGCGGTGTTCACCTTCGCCGAGCGCAGGCTCGACCCGGACGCCCACGGCAACCGGGTCGACTCCTTCGCGGCGCAGGCCGCGTCCACGCCCGGCAGCGACAGTGAGCAGGCGGCCGTCAAGGCCGGGTTCACCACCACCGAGGTCTTCCCGCTCATGCTGTTCGCGGTGGCCGGGATGCTGGTCTTCCCCGCCGCCAACGACCTGCTGACGCTGTTCGTGGCGCTGGAAGTCTTCTCGCTCCCGCTGTACCTGCTGTGCGCCGTCGCCCGCCGCAAGCGGCTGATGTCGCAGGAGGCCGCGGTCAAGTACTTCCTGCTCGGCGCCTTCTCGTCGGCGTTCCTGCTGTTCGGCATCGCCCTGATGTACGGGTACGCGGGCTCCGTCTCGTACGCGAAGATCGCGGGCATCGTCGACGGCTCGATCAAGCAGATCGACCCGGCACTGGGCGACACCATGGGCAATGACGCGCTGCTGCTCATCGGCGCCGCGATGATCCTCATGGGCCTGCTCTTCAAGGTCGGCGCGGTCCCGTTCCACATGTGGACCCCGGACGTCTACCAGGGCGCCCCGACGCCGGTGACCGGCTTCATGGCCGCGGCGACCAAGGTGGCCGCCTTCGGCGCGCTGCTGCGGCTGCTGTACGTCGTCCTGCCGGGCCTCACCTGGGACTGGCGCCCGGTGATGTGGGGCATCGCGGTCGTCACGATGCTGGGCGGCGCGATCGTCGCGATCACCCAGACCGACATCAAGCGGCTCCTGGCGTACTCCTCGATCGCGCATGCCGGGTTCATCCTGGCCGGTGTCATCGCGACCACCCCCGAGGGCATCTCGTCGGTCCTCTTCTACCTGCTGGCGTACTCCTTCGTGACGATCGGCGCGTTCGCCGTGGTCACGCTGGTGCGCGACGCGGGCGGCGAGGCGACGCACCTGTCGAAGTGGGCCGGCCTGGGGCGGCGCTCGCCGCTGGTCGCCGCGGTCTTCGCGGTGTTCCTCCTGGCCTTCGCCGGTATCCCGCTGACCTCCGGCTTCGCCGGGAAGTTCGCGGTGTTCAAGGCGGCGGCCGAGGGCGGCGCGGGTGCGCTGGTCGTGGTCGGTGTGCTCTCGTCGGCCATCGCCGCGTTCTTCTACATCCGGGTGATCGTCCTGATGTTCTTCAGCGAGCCGAAGGCGGACGGCCCCACGGTCGCCGTGCCCTCGCCGCTGACGATGACGGCGATCGCGATGGGTGTGGTGGTGACGGTGGTGCTCGGCGTGGCCCCGCAGTACTTCCTGGATCTGGCGAGCCAGGCGGGGGTCTTCGTCCGCTGACCGAGGTTCGCCCGGCCTGTGTGTCCGTGTGGTTCTGCCGCCCGGTGCTTCTCCTCCCGGATCTTGGATCTTGGAGGGAGGGGTGCCGGGCGGCGGCTTTTGGTCCGGGGTGTCAGTGCGGGCCTCTACCGTGGGTGGGGGTGACGGATCAGGTGCGGGGGGACAGTGCGATGGACGGGACGGCTGGTATGGCAGGGATGACCACGACGGGTGACATCGGCGGCGTGACGGAGAGCGACGCGCTGCGGACGCTGCACCGCGTCTTCGGGTACGAGACGTTCCGTGGGGCGCAGGCGGACGTCATCGAGCATGTGGTGGACGGCGGGGACGCCGTGGTACTCATGCCGACCGGCGGCGGAAAGTCGCTCTGCTATCAGATCCCGGCGCTGGTCAGGCCCGGTACCGGCATTGTGATCTCGCCGCTGATCGCGCTCATGCAGGACCAGGTCGACGCGCTGCGGGCGCTCGGCGTGCGCGCCGGGTTCCTCAACTCCACCCAGGACTACGACACGCGGCGCGTGATGGAGGCGGAGTTCCTCGCAGGGGAGCTCGACCTGCTCTATCTGGCCCCGGAGCGGCTGCGGCTCGACGCCACGCTGGACCTGCTGGGCCGGGCCAAGATCTCCGTGTTCGCGATCGACGAAGCGCACTGCGTCGCGTCGTGGGGGCACGACTTCCGGCCGGACTATCTGGCCCTGTCCGTGCTGGGCGAGCGGTGGCCGGACGTGCCGCGGATCGCCCTGACGGCGACGGCGACGCACGCCACGCACAAGGAGATGACCCAGCGGCTCGGGATGCCCGACGCCAGGCACTTCGAGGCGAGCTTCGACCGGCCCAACATCCAGTACCGGATCGTGCCCAAGGCCGACCCGAAGAAGCAGCTGCTGACCTTTCTGCGCGAGGAGCACGCGGGGGACGCGGGCATTGTCTATTGCCTCTCGCGCAACTCCGTCGACAAGACGGCGGAGTTCCTCTGCCGCAACGGCGTGGCGGCCGTGCCGTACCACGCGGGTCTCGACGGGGGGACGCGTGCGGCGCACCAGTCCCGGTTCCTGCGGGAGGAGGGCCTGGTCGTCGTGGCGACCATCGCCTTCGGCATGGGCATCGACAAGCCCGACGTGCGGTTCGTCGCCCACCTCGACCTGCCCAAGTCCGTCGAGGGCTACTACCAGGAGACGGGCCGCGCGGGCCGCGACGGGATGCCGTCGACGGCCTGGATGGCGTACGGGCTCCAGGACGTGGTGCAGCAGCGCAAGATGATCCAGGGCGGGGACGGCGACGAGGCGTTCCGGCGGCGCGCGGCGTCGCATCTCGACGCGATGCTGGCGCTCTGCGAGACCACGGAGTGCCGGCGGGCGCAGCTGCTGGCCTATTTCGGCCAAGACCCCACGGCACCGTCCTGCGGGAACTGCGACACGTGCCTCAGCCCGCCCGAGACGCTGGACGGGACGGTGCCCGCGCAGAAGGTCCTCTCCGCGGTGGTGCGGTTGCAGCGGGAGCGCAGGCAGAAGTTCGGCGCGGGGCAGATCATCGACATCCTGATGGGGCGCAAGACCGCGAAGGTGATCCAGTTCGACCACGACCAGCTGTCGGTCTTCGGCATCGGCGAGGAGCTGGCCGAGGCGGAATGGCGGGGCGTGGTGCGGCAGTTGCTGGCGCAGGGGCTGCTCGCCGTCGAGGGGGAGTACGGGACGCTCGTGCTGACCGAGGAGAGCGCGTCCGTGCTGAGCCGGGAGCGTGAGGTGCGGCTGCGCAAGGAGACGAAGCCGACGGCGGCGGCCCGTTCCGCGAAGGGCGAGCGCAAGTCGAAGGCCGCGGCGGCGACCGCGGAGCTGGCCCCGGAGGCCGTGCCGGTGTTCGAGGTGCTGCGGGCGTGGCGGGCGGAGCAGGCGCGGGAGCAGGGTGTCCCGGCGTACGTCGTCTTCCACGACGCGACGCTGCGGGAGATCGCGACCGCGCGGCCAGGGTCCGTGGAGGAGCTGGGTGGCATCGCCGGGCTCGGCGAGAAGAAGCTGGCCACGTACGGGGAAGGGGTGCTGGAGGTGCTGGCCGGGCTCGCGGATGCGGCGGGCGCCGCGGAGCCGGCCCAGGGCCCCGGGCCTACGCCCCCGGCCGCTCCCGCCGCCCCGGTCGCCCCGGCCGCGGTGACCGCACCGGTCGTGCCGGTGCCCGCCGCGCGGCCGGTGCCCGCGGCGGAGGCCGGGCACGACCCGGAGCCGGACTGGGGGCGGGAGCCCGAGTGGGACGACGCGGAGCCGCCGGAGGGGTGAGCGGTTCGGGGTGCCTGCGGCGCTGTCCCCTACCCGCCCCTTCCCGTACCGGGGCTCCGCCCGGGCCCCGGTCCTCAAACGCCGGACGGGCTGGAATTCAGCCTGTCCGCAGCTCCGCCCCGGGCCCGGTCCTCAAACGCCGGACGGGCTGAATTCTGGACGGGCTGAATTACAGCCCGTCCGGGGGCCTCAGTCCCCGCCGCCCCCGCCCCCGCCCCCGTCGCCTCCGCCACTGTTGCTCGCCGCTGCCTTGTCCTGCTTGACCGCGCGGTGCACCGCGACCGCAGGCCAGTGTTCACGGGCCAGGTGGCGCAGGGCGGAGCGGGTCGTGCGGGCGCCGAAGCCCGGGAAGTATCTGCCGGCCAGGTCGGTCGCCGACAGCAGGGCCGCGAGGGCCCGGTCGCGCCCGTCCGGGGAGTCGGCGCGGATCGACGCGGCGAGGCGCTGCCACACCGCCGCCGACGAGTCCTCCGGGCCCGCGGGGTGGCGGTGGTACGGGAAGAGGCCCAAGAACCGGCGCGTCTCCCGGCGCAGTGCGCCTTGCTCCACCAGACGGTTCAGGTACAGCTCCGTGATGTGCCGCCCGGTGCTCCTGACCCAGCCCTTCGTGCGCTCCCCCTTGCCCCCGCGGCCCTTGCCCGGCGCAGGCAGGCTCGCCAGCACTTGGGCGGCGACCGGGTCGGCGGGCGCGAGGGGGTTGATCACCTGGATCCGGCCGCGCTCCTCCGCGACATGGCCGCTCAGTTCCAGCTCCGCGAGTACGGCGCCGGCCATGCCGTACTCGACGTACCGCATGCGCACGCGTGCGCTCCCCCGCTGCGGGTCCAGGCCCAGCAGCAGGAGTTCCTCGGGGAGGGAGAAGCGCGTCGGCATCAGACGGCGGGCCTGATGATCCCGGTGACCTCGCCCAGGCCGACCCGCGTGCCGTGTGCGCCCGGCGCCCACGCGGTCAGGGTGACCTCGTCGCCATCCTCCAGGAAGGTGCGCTTGCCGTTGGTCAGGTCGAGCGGGTCACGCCCGTTCCAGGTCAGCTCCAGGAGGGAGCCGCGCTGTTCGGCGGCCGGGCCGCTGACCGTGCCCGAGCCGTACAGGTCGCCCGTGCGCAGCGAGGCGCCGTTGGCCGTCATCTGGGCCAGTTGCTGGGCGGCCGTCCAGTACATGGTGGAGAAGGGCGGCTCGGCGACCAGCTCGCCGTTGATCCGCACCTCGATCCGGATGTCGAAGCCGCCGGGCTCCTCCTCGTCCGCGTCGTCCAGGTAGGGCAGCAGCGGGAAGTCCCGGGCGGGCGGCGCGACATGGGCCGCCTCCAACGCCTCCAGCGGGGTCACCCACGCCGATACGGACGTGGCGAAGGACTTGCCCAGGAACGGGCCGAGCGGCACGTACTCCCAGGCCTGGATGTCCCGCGCCGACCAGTCGTTGAGGAGGGACAGGCCGAAGACGTGCTCCCGGAAGTCGCCGAGTGCGACGGGAGCGCCCTGCTCGGAGGGGGTGCCGACGACAAAGCCGACCTCCGCCTCGATGTCCAGCTTGATGGACGGGCCGAAGACGGGCGCCGGGTCGGCCGGGGCCTTGCGCTGGCCGGACGGGCGCACCACGTCGGTGCCGGAGACGACGACGGTGCCCGACCGGCCGTGGTAACCGATCGGCAGATGCTTCCAGTTGGGCGTCAGCGCGTCCCCGTCCGGCCGGAAGATCTTGCCGACGTTGGTGGCGTGGTGCTCGCTCGCGTAGAAGTCGACGTAGTCCGCGACGTCGTACGGAAGGTGCAGTGTGACCGCCGTGAGCGGGTGCAGCAGTGGCTCGATCTCGGCGCGGTGCGCCGGGCTCGTCACCCAGGCGGTCAGCGCGCGGCGCACGTCGCGCCACGCGGTGCGGCCCGCGGCGAGCAGCGGATTGAGCGTGGGCCGGGCGAGCAGCGCGGCGTACGGCGAGCCCAGGACGAGCGCGGCTGCTCCCACGTCCAGCACATGGCCGCCGATACGGACGCCGACCCGGCGGCGCTCTGGCTCCTCCGGGGTGGAGAAGACGCCGTAGGGGAGGTTGTGCGGGCCGAAGAGGTCGCCTTCGGCCAGGTCGAGCGGGCTTTGCTCGGGCATCGGTGCTGCCTCGCTTTCCAGGTCGTGAGAGGAACACGTTACGTGGCCGACGCCCGGCATGGCAGTGCCTAAAGAGTTCGCAATGTCCGGAAAAGCCTTGCTGGAATGCAGAATTCCGGCTTAGCGTCCTTTGGGGCAAAGGGCAGGGGTGGGCCATGCCCGCTAGGGGGGAAACAGGTGGCGAGCCGTAGCGCTTTACTCACGGCCGACCGGGATGTACCCGGGCTGATCGTGAAGATCGGGAATTATCCGCTGCACCACGGCGGGGTGGGGGCGATCCGCAGTCTGGGGCGACTCGGTGTGCCCATGTACGCGATCACCGAGGACCGGTGGACCCCGGCCGCGCGCTCCCGCTATCTAAAGCGCCCCTTCGTATGGCCGACCACCGGAACGGAGGATCCCGAGCGGCTGGTGGACGGGCTGCTGCGGATCGGCCGCCAAATCGGCCGTCCCACGGTGCTGCTGCCCACCGATGAGGAGGCGGCCGTGCTGATCGCCGAGCACCAGGACGCGCTCGCGGGGCCCTTCCTCTTCCCGCGCGTCGACGCGCGCCTGCCGCGCGGTCTCGCGAGCAAGCAGGGGCTGCACGAGCTGTGCGTCGAGCACGGGGTGCCGTCGCCCGCCGCGGCCTTTCCCGAGTCGTACGCCGATGTGGAGGCGTACGCCGCGGTGGCGACGTTCCCGGTGGTGGCCAAGAACCGCGAGGCGTTCGTACGCCGCAGGCAGCCCGCGGTGAACGGCACGACGCGAATAGCGGGGCCCGAGCAGCTGCTCGCGCTCGCGCGCGGCTGGGGCGAACGGCCGGGCGTCATCCTGCAGGAGTACCTGCCGCGCGAGGAGGCGGAGGACTGGATCGTCCACGCCTATTTCGACGCGGACAGTACGGCGCTGGCGATGTTCACCGGGGTGAAGGTGCGGTCCTGGCCCCCGCACGCGGGGATGACGGCGAGTGCGTATGTCGTGGACAACCCCGAACTCGCGCAGATCGCGGCGCAGTTCATCAAGCAGGTCGGGTTCAGTGGGGTCGTCGACCTCGATCTGCGTTTCGACCGGCGCGACGGGCAGTACAAGCTGCTCGACTTCAATCCGCGCATGGGCGCGCAGTTCCGGCTCTTCGAGAACGAGGCCGGGATCGACGTCGTACGGGCCCAGCATCTGCATCTGACCGGGCGCAAGGTCCCGGAGGGCGAGCAGCGGGCCGGTCACCGTTACGTCGTGGAGAACATTGATCTGGCGGCTCTGGTCGCGTACCGCCGCAGCGGCTACACGACGCCGCACGCCCCCGCCCGCGCGGACAGCACGGAGCTGGCGTGGCTCGCGGCGGACGACATGGGGCCGTTCCTGACGATGCTGGCCCGGCTCGTGCGGCCCGGCATCAAGCACCTGTACCAGATGTGGCGGGGCGCGCGTCCGGCTCGTCGCGATCCCGCGGTCAAGGTGCGGCCGGCGAGTGACGCCGGCCAGAGCAGTGCTGAGTAAGTGACGCCCAAGGGAGGGGACTTCACGTGATCCGTCCGGTAGTGGTCATCGGGGCAGGGCCCTACGGCCTGTCCACCGCGGCCCATCTGCGGGCCCGCGGCATTCCGGTCCGCGTGTTCGGTTCACCGATGGTGAGCTGGCACGAGAACATGCCCGCCGGGATGTTGCTCAAGTCGACGCCGGTGGCATCCAACATCGACGCCCCGCAGCCGGGCCACGATCTGATCGACTTCTGCGCGGAGACGGGTCGTCGGCGCTACGAGTCCGACTGGGACCTGATCCCGGTGGAGACGTTCGCGGAGTACGGGCAGTGGTTCGCCAGGAAGCTGCTTCCGGACCTGGAGCAGGTGCGGGTGGTGTCCGTGGACCGGTCGCGCGAGGGCTTCGAGCTGAAGCTCGACTCGGGCGAGCAGTTCGTGGCGAGGGCGGTCGTGGTGGCGACGGGCCTGGCGGGCCTGGCGCGGCTGCCGCGCGAGCTGGCGGCGGCGGTGCCGGAAGGCCTGTCGGCGAGCGGTCCGATCTCGCACGCCTCGTTCCACCGCGACCTGTCGCGCTTCGCGGGGCAGGACGTCGTTGTCGTCGGCGCGGGGCAGTCCGCGCTGGAGAACGCGGTGCTGTTGGCGGAGGCGGGTGCGGCGTCCGTGCGGATCGTGGCGCGGGGGTCGGGGGCGGTGTCCTTCGGGGACGCCCCCGACCGGCAGTCGCGGCTGCGTCCCGAGTCGCCGTTCGGCCGGGCCTGGTCGTTGTACGCGCTGTCGTACCACGCCACGCACGTACGCCGGCTGCCCGCGCCCGCGCGCCACTACCTGGTGCGCCGGGTGCTGGGGCCGCTCGGCGCGTGGTGGCTGCGCGAGCGTTTCCTGGCGGGGCGGATCCAGGTGACGGACGGGCGCCGGATCGTGGGTGCGCGGGTGCGGGACGGCCGCCCGGTGCTGACGCTGAGCGGGGGCCGGGGCGCGCAGCGCGAGCTGTCCGCGGACCATGTGATGGCCGCGACGGGCTACCGGACGGACGTGGCGGCGCTGGACTTCCTCGGGCACGAACTGCGGGCGGACCTGACGGTGACGCGGGGGGCGCCGCAGCTCGACGCCGGGTACGGGTCTTCGGTGCGGGGGCTGCACTTCACGGGGTTGCCCGCGGCGGCCTCGTTCGGGCCGGTGATGCGGTTCGTGTGCGGCACGGAGTATGCGTCGCCGCGCGTTGCGGGGGCTGTGACGCGGGGGTGAGGGGGCGGCGGGCGCGGATCGCCCGCGGCGGGCTGTTTCCCCGTACCGGCCCCTTCCCGCTGTGTCATTTCGCGGCTGCCGCCGCGTGGCGGGGGAGACCCCCGGGCCCCCTGGACACCCTACGGGCGTGTCCTCAAACGCCGGCCGGGCTGATGTTCAACCCGGCCGGCGTTTGAGGGCCGGGGTCTGGGGCGGAGCCCCAGCCTGGCAACCCGCACCCCGCGCCACCGCCTCACCCCGCCGTGCGCGGAATCCGCTTTTCCCACGTCCGGTGGAAGACCACCTCGTCGCCCTCCCGGCACGTCACCTCGTTCGACGTGATGAAGTCCGCCGCGTCGCAGGCGATCTCGGAACGCGTGCTGACGTGAACGTCCCAGCCCGTCTCCGGGCGGTGCAGCCGGATCGTCCAGTCCGAGCGGGTGCGCGCGCTCTGCGGGTCCGACTCGTTGATCGTGTACGTCTCCAGCGCGTCCTCGGTGAACTCCAGGCCGTCCGGATAGACCCGGGTCCCGCCGTAGCGCGGGTCGACCTCCATGCGCCATTCGCCGGCGGCCACATCGCGGGTGATGAGGCGTTCGGGGCGCTGGTCCGGGTTCTCGGGGAAGGCGACGGCCAGGGCGGCCGACTGCTCCGGCGGGGCGAAGGTGATGGAGTCGTGCGTCGGGGTCCTGACCGGGAGCTCCAGGGTGCTGCCCGCCGGGTCGAGGGTGAAGCCCGCCGAGTCCGCCTGCGGCCAGATCCACGGCCAGTACGCCGATGAGACCGACAGCCGGATGCGGTGGCCGGGCGGGAAGCTGTGGCCGATGCCGTTCAGCTCGAAGGTGACGTCCTTGGTCGCGCCCAGCGGCCACGCGTCCGCCCGGTCGCGTCCGTTGCGCGCCGAGAGGTTGAGCACGCCCCTGGTGATCAGCGTCGACGAGCCGTCCGGCGCCACGTCGCAGATCCGGGCCGCGGCCTGACCGAACGGCACGCCCAGGGTCAGGCGCAGCCGGACCCTGGGGCGGCCCAGGATCTCGATGGCACTCTCACCCACCGGGAATTCGAAGCTCGCCGACTTCGCGTCCTCCTCCCGCTGGTCCGGCGGCAGGTCCGCGTCGTTGCCGAAGGGGAAGAAGCGGCCCGCGTCCAGGCCGGTGTGCTGCGGCGAGTCGACGACGATCGGGTCGCCCTGGAGGGCGAACGGGACGCTGGTGATGTGCGGCGACGGCCAGACCGCGTCGCCCACCCAGCGGCCCGGCAGCTCCTCGTACACCGTCCGTGGCGGGTGCGAGTCGCTGATCCAGGAGCGCAGCAGCGGCTCCGCCATGACGTCGGTGTCGTCGGAGTCCTTCAGCCAGTGGTCCCACCAGCGCAGCGTCTCCTGGAGGAAGCCGATGGCCGGGCCGGGCGGCAGCCCCCGGTCCGGGTACTGGTGCGACCACGGGCCGATCAGGCCCCGTACCCGGTTGGGATCCAGATGCTCGACCAGCCGCAGTGCCGTGTCGCGGTACGGGTCGTGCCAGCCGCCCACCGCGAGCACCGCCGCGTCGATCGCGCCGTAGTCCTCGCACACGCTGCCGTGCTTCCAGTACGCGTCGCGCGTCTGGTGGGTCAGCCAGGTGTGGATGAAGGGCTCGACCTTCTCCAGGCGGGCCAGCCACATGTCCCGCCAGGCGTCGCCCACCTGCGCCGGGTCCGGGGGGCGTGCGACGAAGGCGAGCATGGTCGCCGCCCAGGCGTGCATGTCGACGGCCAGTACGGAGCCGCCCATGTAGTGCACGTCGTTGTCGTAGCGGTCGTCCGACGAGCAGACCGTGACGATCGCCTTGAGCGGCTCGGGGGCGAGCGCCGCGATCTGCAGGGAGTTGAAACCGCCCCAGGAGATGCCGAACATGCCGACCTTGCCGGTGCACCAGGGCTGCTCGGCGAGCCAGTTCACCACCGCGACGCCGTCCGCCAGCTCCGTCGCGTCGTACTCGTCGCCCGGCATGCCCTCGCTGTTGCCGTGCCCGCGCACATCCACCCGCACCGAGGCGTAGCCGTGCCCCGCGTACCAGGGGTGGCGCTGCGCGTCGCGCGGCGCCGTCCAGTCGCTCAGCCGGTACGGGAGGTATTCGAGCAGCGCCGGTACGGGCTCCTCGGTCACCGGACGCCAGATGCGGGCGTACAGGCGCGTCCCGTCGGGGAGCGGGATCCGTACGTCCTCCTGGGTCGTGCGGTACGGGAAGTCGGAAGCGGGCCGGACATGGATCTGCATGGATCACCTCAGTGGACGGGGTGCATGGTGCGCTTGAGCCGGGGAGCGGCGGCGATCACGGCCAGGCCGACCGCTACCGCGACGGCGCCGTTGACGCCGAAGTACACGGGGTTGGACACCTCGCCGTACAACTTCACGACCTGCGCCTGGATGCCGTTGGCGAGGGCCAGCGACAGGAAACCAGAGCGCCATGGTCTGGCTGGCGAACGCCCTGGGGGCGAGCTTGCCGCTGGCGGAGAGACCGGACGTCTCCAGGAGTACGCCACCGAGTCCGAGCAGCAGATACGAGCCGACGATCCACCACACGGCCATTCGGTACGTGTCACCGCTGTGCCCCGACGTCGGCAGGACCATCAGCAGGAACCAGAGACCACCGAGAATCACCCCGAACGCGATCTTGGTGGAGGCGTGCGGCTGGCGGGGGCCCATCCGGACCCAGACCGCGGCGACGACGGGTGCGAGCGAGGCCGGGAACAGCACGATGTACGGGCGCAGCCGGCCCCGTTCCTCGGGGGAGACCCGCGGGCTGCGGAACATCACCACGAAGTAGACGATCGGCGTGATCACCGAGACCAGGGTGAGCACGTCGACGAAACGGTCCATGGTCGGCCAGCCGACGAGCACGAGCAGGGTCGCGACGGCGGCGAAACCCAGGACCCCGGCGACGATCAGGCGTACGGCCCGGCGCATGCCGTCGGCCGGCAGCGCGAATTCGGCGGAGGCCTTGCGCCCGGCCAGGTGACGGCGGCCCATCACGTACTGGATCAGGCCGAAGGTCATGCCGATCGCGGCGGCCGAGAAACCCCAGTGCCAGCCCTTGTGGTCACCGAGCCAGCCGGTGACCAGCGGGCCGGCGAAGGCGCCGATGTTGATGCCCACGCAGTAGAGGGCGAAGCCGACGTCGCGGCGGTCGTCGTCGGTGCGGTAGAGCTTGCCGACCATGCTGGCGACATTGGGCTTGAGCAGGCCCGTACCGGCGCTGATCAGGCCGAGCCCCACCCAGGTCATGCCGTCGGTGGGGACGGCCATCGAATAGTGGCCGCAGGCGATGAGGATGCCGCCCCACAGCACGGCCCGGTAGGAGCCGAGGATGCGGTCGGCCAGCCAGTCACCGGCCACGGAGACCAGATAGACCATGGTTCCGTACGCCGCGGAGACCGAGGCGGCGGTGGCCGGATCCATGCCCATGCCACCGTCGGAGACGGCGTCGGCGAAGTACAGGACGAGGATGGCCTGCATGCCCAGGAACGAGAAACGTTCCCCGCCCTCCAGGCCGGAGAGGGGCATCAGGCCACGCGGCTGCCCGAAGAAGGCGTGGTCGTCCTCGGGCGGCGGCTGGTCTGACTCGGTGTCGGGCACAGTGCGGGACAAAGGGCCTACTCCTGGTCGTATGAGCTGAGCACGAACATACCGGGGTGCATCGGACTGTGCGCGGGGCGACGGGAAGGCGCTCTCGGCGATCGAAAGCTGACCGGATACGCTGACTTGAGTTGTGGACAGCGACAGATCGACAATCCGTGTGATCGTCAGCAGACAGGAGTAACCCTCGTGACCGTCGTCGGGCCGTTCGGACTGAGCGTGCGGGACCAGGCTCTTGAGACCGATGTGCAGGCCGGATTGGCGGCTGTCGAGGAGGGACTGCTCGACGCCACCAAGAGTGAGGTCCCCTTCATCACGGACGCCGCCCGGCACCTGGTGCGCGCGGGCGGCAAGCGGTTCCGTCCGCTCCTTGTCATGCTGGCCTCGCAGTTCGGTGATCCGCACGCGCCGGGCATCGTGCCGTCCGCCGTGGTCGTCGAGCTGACGCATCTGGCGACGCTGTACCACGACGACGTCATGGACGAGGCGGATGTGCGCCGCGGAGTGGCCAGCGCCAACGCGCGCTGGGGCAACTCGGTCGCGGTGCTCACCGGTGACTTCCTGTTCGCGCGGGCGTCGCACATACTGGCCGATCTCGGACTCGACGCCGTACGTGTCCAGGCGGAGGCGTTCGAGCGCCTGGTCACCGGCCAGATCCTGGAGACCTCGGGGCCGCGCGACGGTCGCGACCCGGTGGATCACTACCTGGACGTCATCGCGGGCAAGACCGGCTCACTGGTCGCCGTCTCCGGGCGGTTCGGCGCCATAATGTCCGGCGCCGACGACCGGGTCGTCGACATCCTCACGCAGTACGGCGAGCGCCTCGGCGTCGCCTTCCAGCTGGCGGACGATCTGCTGGACATCTCCAGCGAGGGCCACGAGTCGGGCAAGACGCCCGGCACGGACCTGCGCGAGGGCATCCCCACGCTGCCGGTGCTGCATCTGAGGGCGCAGGCGGCGGCGCACGGGCGTCCGGCGGACGTGGAGCTGTGCGAGCTGCTCGACGGCGATCTGACGGACGACGGCAGGCTCGCGGAGGTGCTGCGGCGCATGCGCGAGCACCCGGCCCTGGAGCAGGCGCGCCGCGACACCGTGCGGTACGCGCAGGAGGCCCGCGACACGCTGGCGCCGCTGCCCGAGTGCTATGCGAAGTCGGCTCTGGAAGAGCTGTGCGACACCGTGGTGCATCGCGCCGGATAGTGCCGCGCCGAATGTGGCGCAGGTCACATTCTGGGGTTGAGTCCAGGCCCGGGTCCGGTTCGTACGTATGCCCGATGCCGTCGCAGGGGGCGATGGCACGGGATGCGGGGAGAATTCCGGGCATGAGCGACATTGCGCAGCGACGACTTACTCGAAAGACCATCCTGATCGCCACCACCGCGGCCGCGGTCGCGGTGGGCGTCACGCTCACCGCGCTGCCGGCCTCCGCCGACAGCGGCAGCACGAGGGGCAGTACCAGTACCCGCGGCGACGCCGCCTTCTTCGCGGCGAGCCTCAACGGCGCCAACGAGGTACCCGTGCCGGGCGGCCCCGCCGCGGGCGACAGGGACGGGGCCGCGCTGGAGTTCCTCAAGGTCGAGGGCAGCACCGTGTCCTTCGCCGTGAAGTGGCGCGGCACCGACCGGCCGACTGCCCTGCACATCCATCAGGGCGGCAGGGGCGTCAACGGCGAAGTCAAGATCGACTTCACTGATCAGCTCGGCAAGGACAAGGACAAGGGCAAGGGCAAGGGCCACAGCCTCACCGGGTCCGTCGAGGTGCGGGACGCGGCGCTGCTGGACGCGCTCAAGGCCGGTCCGACGGGCTTTTACGCCAACCTGCACACCGCGGAGTTCCCGGGCGGCGCGGTACGCGGCCAGTTCCACCAGGTGGCCGACGCCTTCGACTTCGGCCACGCGCTGAGGAGCGTCCAGGCCCCGGTGCTCAGGGGCAGGCAGATCTACGCGTGCAAGAAGGGCACGGACGGGAAGTTCTCGTTCCAGCAGCGCGACGTACGGGCCGTACTCGCCGGCGACATCGCGCACTCCTTCGCCGAGCCGGACTCCGGCACCCCGGAGTGGATCGCCCCGGACCGCAGCGCGGTCACCGGCGCGGTGATCTCCAAGACGCCCAACGGCGCCGCGAACATCCCCGAGCTGAACCTCCGCGCGCAGCAGTCGGGCAAGAAGCGCGGGCTGCTCGCGCACACCGGCGAGATCCTGCGGCTGAACACGGTGGGCGGCGTCGCCCCTGCCGGCAGCTGCACGGAAGGCTCGCTGGCCGCGGTCTCGTACCGGGCCGACTATGTCTTCGTCCCGCGCTGACCGGGGCGATCGACCGCTGAGGAACACGAGATAGCTGCAAGGGGCACCGGCGTCTTCTCCTGCCCGGCGGGGGAGACGCCGGTGCTCTGTGTCATACCGCAGCAGTAGATGGAGTTGATCCCGGGGGCTGACGCTTTGGCTCCGCCGATTTGGTCAGATGGTAATCACCACTCCCCACCAATTCGGGTGAGAATGGCGGCGCGGGGTGGATGAGTGCAACTGACGACGGCCGCCAACCACGGAGGTAGAGCACACATGGCACCGAACGACAGCGCGCAGCCCACCGAGGAGACCAAGGGATTCGTGGCGAGCCGGCGCAGGGCCGCCCGCTACATCGTCCCGGTCGCGGTGGCGGGGGTGGCGGCGGCAACCATCGGGCTCGTACCGGCGCTCGCCAACTCCGGCGACCCCGACCTTCCGAAGATCTCCGCGCAGCAGCTCATCGAGAAGATCGCGGCATCCGACACCCAGCGGCTGTCCGGCACCGTGAAGATCAGCACCGACCTGGGCATCCCCTCGCTGGGCGGCCTGGCCGAGGGCCTGGCGAGCAGCATGGGCCCCAAGGACGGCGGCGAGGGCGCCTCGGCCGACCCCAAGGACAAGCTGATGGAGCTGGCCTCCGGCACGCACACGCTGCGGGTCGCGGCGGACGGTCCCGACAAGCAGCGGGTGTCGATCCTTGAGGACGCCGCCGAGTACAGCCTCATTCACAATGGCGGCGAGGTCTGGGCGTACGACAGCGCCTCGAACGAGGCCTTCCACGGGAAGGAGCCCGCGGGCGCCGGGGACTCCGGCAAGGACGCCGGCAAGCGGGAGAAGCTGCCCGAGGGTGTCCCGACCACCCCGAAGGCACTCGCCGAAGAGGTCCTGAAGGCCGCGGACGACACCACGTCGGTGACCGTCGACGGCACGACGCAGGTCGCGGGCCGCGATGCGTACCAGCTGCTCATCAAGCCCAAGCAGGCCGGCTCGACGATCGGCGCCATCAGGGTCGCGGTCGACGCCGACAACGGCGTACCGCTGAAGTTCACGCTCTCGCCGAGCAGCGGCGGCAAGGCCGCGATCGACGCGGGCTTCACCAAGGTCGACTTCGGCAAGCCGTCCGCGGACACCTTCACGTTCAGTCCGCCCAAGGGCGCGAAGGTGACCGAGGCCGACGAGCTGAAGGAGCACGGCAAGGGCGACCAGGACGTCCAGGAGTTCAAGAAGGACTTCGAGGGCGGCAAGGGCGAGCTGCCCACCGGCCTTGAGGACCTCCAGGGTCTCAACGTCCTCGGTGAGGGCTGGTCCTCGGTCGCCGTGATCAAGTCGCCCGCGGGCGAGGGCATGGCGCCCAAGGCGGAGGGCAAGCCCGGCGAGAAGAGCGGCGACCTGCCGCCCGAGGCCGAGCAGTTCCTGGACGCGCTGGGCGACAAGGTGTCCGGCGAGTTCGGCACCGGCACGGTCTTCTCGACCCGCCTGGTCAACGCCCTGATGACGGACGACGGCACGGTGTACGTCGGTGCGGTCACCAAGGACGCCCTGGTGAAGGCCGCCAACGAGGCCAAGTAGTCGGCGTATTGAGCCAGGAACCGGGAGCAGGTAGGTAGATGGAGGAGCTGTCCGCCGCAGGTGGGTCCGTGATCGATACCCGCGGGCTCACCAAGCGGTTCCGCGGCGGGCAGCTCGCCGTCGACGGCCTCGACCTCACGGTCCCGGCCGGCAGCGTGTTCGGCTTCCTCGGGCCCAACGGCTCGGGGAAGACGACCACGATCCGGATGCTGATGGGCCTGATCGAGCCGACGTCGGGCACGGCGACGATGCTCGGCAGGCCCGTACCGCGTTCCGTGCGCGACGTGCTTCCCGAGGTGGGCGCGCTCATCGAGGGGCCCGCGCTGTACGGCTTCCTGTCTGGGCGCGACAACCTGATCCGATACGACTCCGCGGACCCGGCCGCCGACCCGCGCACCCGGCGGGTCCGGGTCGCGGCGGCGCTCGACCGGGTGGGTCTCACGGCGGCCGGGGCCAAGAAGGCCAAGGCGTACTCGCTGGGGATGAAGCAGCGGCTCGGGCTCGCTGCCGCGCTGCTCCAGCCCCGCAGACTGCTCGTACTCGACGAGCCGACCAACGGCCTCGACCCGCAGGGCATGCGGGAAATCCGGTCGCTGGTACGGGAGTTGGCGGCGGAGGGCACCACGGTCTTCCTCTCCTCGCACCTGCTCGACGAGATCGAGCAGGTCTGCACCCACGCCGCGGTGATGGCTCAGGGGCGGCTGCTCGTCCAGGGCCCGGTCGCCGACCTCGCGGCCGGTGCGCGCGGGCGCCTCGCCGTCACCACCCCGGACACGGCCGACGCGACGCGGGTGCTCAAGGAGCTCGGCGTCACCGGACTGGCCGTCGACGAGGACCGGGTGACCGGCGAACCACCCCCGGGGGAAACGGAATTGGCGGACCTCAATGCCGCGCTGGTGCGGGCCGGGGTCCGGGTGCGGGCCTTCGGGATCGAGCGGGCCTCACTGGAGGACGCCTTCGTGGCGCTGACCGGGGAGGGCTTCGATGTCGCGGGCTGAGACGCTGCCCGAGGGCCGGCCCGCGGGCCGGAGCGCGCTGTGGGCCCTCGGTCTCTTCCGGTCCGAGCTCACCCTCACCTTCCGCCGCTGGCGCACGCTCGCGCTGCTCGCGGTGCTGGCCGCCGTGCCCGTACTGATCGGCATCGCCGTGAAGATCGAGACGGGCGACGGCTCGTCGGTCGGCGGCGGTGGCGGAGAGGGCCCCGCCTTCCTCACTCAGATCACCAACAACGGGTTGTTCCTGGTCTTCGCGGCGCTCGCAGCGACCCTGCCGGTCTTCCTGCCGATGGCCGTCGGTGTCGTCGCGGGCGACTCGGTCGCGGGGGAGTCGAACGCCGGGACCCTGCGCTATCTGCTGGTCGCTCCGGCCGGCCGCACCCGTCTGCTCCTCGCCAAGTACACGGCCACCATGGCCTTTTGCCTGGTCGCGACCCTGGTGGTGGCGGTGTCCGCGCTGGTCACCGGGGCGCTGCTGTTCCCGCTCGGTGACGTCATGACCATTTCGGGGACGCGGATCGGCTTCGGCGACGCAATGGTGCGTACGGTGCTGATCGCGGCCGTCGTGGCCGCCTCACTGACCGGGCTCGCCGCCCTCGGCCTGTTCATCTCGACCCTCACCGGCAGTGGCATCGCGGCCATGGCGGCGACGGTCGGACTGCTGATCACGGTGCAGATCCTGGACACGATCCCGCAGTTGCAGGCGATCCACCCGTATCTCTTCCCGCACTACTGGCTGTCCTTCACGGACCTGCTGCGCGAGCCGGTCTACTGGGACGAGGTGCTGAAGAACCTGGGGCTCCAGGGGCTGTACGTGGCGGTGTTCGGCTCCGCGGCCTGGGCGCGCTTCACCACGAAGGACATCACGGCCTGAGAGCCCCGGCCGGGCCTGGGCTTCGTCGCGCGCGGGCCCGGGAACAAGGCGGGGGCCCCGCTGTGACGCGGGGCCCCGTACGGGATGCCGTCGAGCTGTCCCCCGACTCGGCTCGACACGACACGTACCGTTTCCTCAGGGCATTGTTCGCGTTCGGACAAAGAGCTGTCAACACGGAGCGTGTCGTACCGCCCTATGCTCACCGAATGGCCACACCAGCTAGTCCGCCGGGCTCGCCCAACCCGCGGCGCCGCAGCGCCAAGTCGCGGCAGGCGATCCTCACCGCAGCACTGGAACTCTGCGCGGAAAAGGGGTACGGCGGCGTCACGATCGAGGCGATCGCGGCGAGCGCCGGTGTGAGCAAGAAGACCATCTACCGCTGGTGGCCGTCCAAGGGCGCGGTGGTGCTCGAAGCCGTGACGGACGGGGTGGAGGGCGGCACGCCCTTCGTCGACACCGGCGACCTCGCGGCCGATCTGTGGACGCACATGACCGGCCTCACGGTGCTGTTCGCCACCGCGCCGTACGGTCCCGCGTACGCCGGCATCCTCTCCGAGGTGCTGCACGACGACGCGCTGGCGCGGACGCTCAACGAGCAGTTGATCTCGCAGCGCTTCGCCGCGGCGAAGAACCGGCTGCGCAGCGCGCAGTTACAGGGCGAACTGCCGGAGGACACCGACCTCGAACTGGCCGCGGAGATGCTCTACGGCCCGCTCTACTATCGCTACGTCCTCCGGCAGTCACTGCACAGCCCCGCCCGTGTCGGGGAGCTGATCGACCACGTTCTGCGCGCCTTCAGGCCCTGAGCTCCTCGGGGCCCGGGTCGTTCAGAAGGTGAGCTTCCAGCTGTCGATGTATCCGGTGTCCTGCGCGGCCACGTCCTGGGCGCGCAGCTTCCAGATCCCATTGGCCGTCTCGCTCGACGCGTTCACCGTGTAGCTGGTGATGACGTTGTCGGCCGAGTCGTTGCTGCTGGAGTTCTTCAGCCGGTACGCCGTTCCGTCGGGCGCCACCAGGTCGAGCACCACATCGCCGCGCCAGGTGTGCTTGACGTCCACGCCGACACTGAGCGCGGCGGGAGCATTGCCCGTGCGGCCGGCGATGGTGACGGGAGAGGTGACGGCCGCGCCGTTGTCGGGAATCGCGACGTCGGTGGTGTTCTCGGTGGATTCACCGGGCGGCGTGGTCGTCCCGGCGCCCAGCGTCCAGATCGCGTGGGCGATGGCGTCGCTGTTGCGGTCCAGGGCGGTGTCGTTGACGTTCGCCGTGGTGTCGCACGAGGAGTGGTAGCAGCGGTCGAAGGCCGTGCCCGACGTGCCGCCCCACTTCTGCGCCTGGGCGGCCGACTTCGTACGGCTGGCGCCCGTGAAGAGGCCGCCGACGGGGATGCCGACGTTCTTGAAGCTGGCGTGGTCCGAGCGGCCGTCGCCCTCGGTCTCGATCTCGGTCGGGACGCCGAGGCCGGTGTAGAAGTCCTTGAAGGTCTTCTCGATGGCCGGGTCGTCGTCGTAGACGAAGTAGCCGGGGTTCGGCGAGCCGATCATGTCGAAGTTCAGGTACCCGGAGAACTTCGAACGCTCGGTGCTCGGCAGTTGGCTGACGTAGTACTTCGAGCCCACCAGCCCGAGCTCCTCCGCGCCCCACCAGCCGAATCGCAGATGCTTCGTGGGCTTGAGCTGGGCGCGGGAGACGGCGAGTGCGGTCTCCAGTACGGCGGCCGAGCCGGTCCCGTTGTCGTTGATCCCGGCGCCCGAGGTGACCGAGTCGAGGTGCGCGCCGGCCATCAGGACCTGGTTCGCGTCACCGCCGGGCCAGTCGGCGATCAGGTTGTAGCCCGTGGCGCCGCTGGAGGTGAACTGCTGCACGGAGGTGGTGAATCCGGCGGCGTCCAGCTTGGCCTTCACATAGTCGATGGACGCCTTGTAACCGGGCCTGCCGTGCGCGCGGTTGCCGCCGTTGGCGGTGGCTATCGACTGGAGCTGGTTGAGGTGCGCCTTGACGTTGGCTATCGGTATGTCGGGGGCGGCGAGCGCGGCCTGCGGGGCGGCGGACGCCGACGGCGAGGTGACGGCGAGCAGCCCGGCGAGCGCGAGTGCGGCCGCGGCGGCGGTGCGTCTGGAGGTGGAGAGGTTCATGTGGGGGCTCCGGATTCCGTGGGGACAGGACGGAACGTGCGAGACGCCCCGCGATGGGTGTGACGCGGGGCGTAGGAGCTGTACTGAAGCTGGTGGTGCGCTGTGCGTGCTGCATGTTCAGCGCGGGCCCGATGCCCAGTCAAGAGCGGAAACCGGACACTGGTGTTCGTATATCGGGACTGTGTGCGTTTTCGGCGGACTGCCGGGGGCCCGGCGGGCGGTGTCCAGTGGCCCGCCGGGCCCCCGGTGCGCGTCCTCAGTGGAGGCAGAATTCATTGCCTTCGGGATCGGCCATCACGAGCCACTCCCCGCCCGGCTCCTTGACCTGGTGCAGGACGCTCGCGCCGAGCCCTTCCAGGCGCGTGACTTCGGCCGCCCGGGTCCCCTGGGCGGTGTGCACGTCGATGTGGAGCCGGTTCTTGCCGGTCTTCACCTCCGGTACGTGCTGGAACAGCAGGCGGCGGCCGAGGCCCGTGCCGCTGTCCGCGTCGTACGGGTCGTCCGGATGCCGGACGGCGACCAGTTCGCGCCACGCGCGGCGGCCGTGGAATTGCACCGTCGCTTCGGGGGGCGCGGCGCCGATGCCGAGCAGGCGTTCGATGAGGCCGCTGTTGTCCTCCACCTCGTAGCCGAGGGTCGCGGCCCAGAAGTCGGCCTGGGCGTGCGGGTCGGCGGCGTCGATGACGAGCTTCCAGTGCAGTGTCATGGCAACCACTTATACTGGTTACGTGATGGAGGCGGCAATGGACACGCCAGGACTGACCCTGCGTACGCCGGAGGGCCGCCCGTTCCTGTTCGATCCCGGCGCGCTCTGCCTGGAGTTGCTGCCGACCGGTGGCCCCGGTGCCTACGCCCGGTACGAGGTCCTGCACACCCCCGCCGACCTGGTGCGCTGGGCGGCGGAGAGCAGGCTGCCCGGCGGCCTCGATGTGCTGGTGAGCGAGGCGGAGCTGGTGGACGCGCGGGCGCTGCGCGACGCGCTGTGGCGGCTGGCCGAGGACCGCGCGCACGGCCGCGCCCTGTCCGTGGCCGAGTTGGACGTGGTCAATGCGCGGGCGGCGCGCGCGGCGTTGGTCGCCCGTATCGACCGGCCGGCCGACGCCGGCGCGGGCGGTGGTGCCGTGCGCGGGTGGGCGCCGGGGGCGACCGGGGACCAGCTGCTGTCGACGGTGGCGCGCGACGCGATCGACCTGTTCACGGGGGCGTTCGCGCACCGCGTCCGGATCTGCGGCGCCCATGACTGCGCGCTGCTCTTCGTAGACACCTCCCGCCCGGGACGGCGCCGCTGGTGCGCGATGGAACGCTGCGGCAACCGCCACAAGGTGCGGGCCCACCGGGCCCGCCGGAGCGGCGGGAGCGGCCGGAGCGACCGGAACGAAGGGGAAAGCTGATGCCTACGGGACCGACACAGGACGCGGGTTGGGAGATCGGCGTCTCGCGGACGCTGCCGCACCCGCCCTCCGCCGTATGGGAGTTCGTCGCGAGCCCCGAGGGCGTCGTGCTGTGGCTCGGCGCGGGCGCGGAACTCACCCCGGAGAAGGGGGCCGCGTATCGCACGGACGAGGGCATGACCGGGGAGGTCCGCGGCTACCGCCCGAACGACCGGATCCGGCTCACCCACGGCGCGACCACCGTCCAGGTCACGGTGTCGGGTGCGGCCTCCGGTGCCGGGGAGAAGGCCGTACTCCGCTTCCACCAGGAGCAGCTGGCGAGCGCCGGGGAGCGGGAGGCCGCGCGCGAGCACTGGCGCGCGGTGCTGGACACGGTGGCCGCGGCGCTCGGCGGCGCCTGAGGCGGATGTGGGGGAGGGTTACGTCGCCGGTTCGCGGGGCGGCGCGGCAACGGCCTCGGGGCCGGCCGCCGACATGGTGTCCGCGAGCGCGGCCGTGGCCGCCCGCGCCGCTCGCAGCCGCACCGCGTCCGCCCTGGTGCGTCGCGCCGTACGCAGCGCGTCCCAGGTCAGGAGGGCCAGCGCCGCCCAGACCAGGGCGAAGCCCGCCCACCGCTCGGGCGGCATGGCCTCGTGGAAGTACGTGATGCCCAGGACGAATTGGAAGACCGGCGCGAGGTACTGCAGCAGCCCCAGCGTCGACAGCGGCACCCTGATCGCCGCCGCGCCGAAGCAGACCAGCGGGACGGCGGTGACCAGCCCGGTCGCGGCCAGCAGCGCCGCATGGCCCATGCCCTGGGCGGCGAAGGTGGAGCCGCCCTGGGAGCCGGTCCAGAGCAGGTAGCCGAGCGCGGGCAGGAAGAGGATCGCGGTCTCGGCGGAGAGCGACTCCACCCCGCCGAGGTTGACCTTCTTCTTGACCAGGCCGTACGTCGCGAACGAGAACGCCAGCGTCAGCGAGATCCACGGCGGCTGCCCGTACCCGATCGCCAGCACGAGCACCGCCGCGAAGCCGATGCCGACGGCGATCCACTGGGCGAGCCGCAGCCGTTCCTTGAGGAGCAGGACGCCCATGGCGATGGTGACCAGCGGATTGATGAAGTAGCCGAGGGAGGCCTCGACGACATGGCCGTTGTTGACGGACCAGATGTACAGGCCCCAGTTGACCGTGATGACGGCCGCGGCGACGGCTATCAGCGCCAGTCGGCGGGGCTGGCGTATCAACTCGCCCACCCACGCCCAGCGGCGCAGTGCCAGCAGGGCGACGGCGACGACGGCCAGCGACCAGACCATCCGGTGGGCGAGGATCTCCATCGCGCCGGACGGCTTGAGCAGCGGCCAGAACAGCGGGACGAGTCCCCACATCCCGTAGGCGCCCACGCCGTACAGCAGGCCGGTCCGCTGCTCGCTGATCGTCTTCACTGAGTCTCCCGCCCCGCACCCGATGTCGCGTCGACGGTAACGCCGCCCCGGCCCGCCTGTCATGTCCGTATCGCATGACGGTCGTGACAGGGGTGCCGTTTGTGGCGCGGGTCATACGGGGCGGGTCGGGGGCCGCTCCCGGCGTGCGCGGGTCAGGCGAGAGAGGCGGCGACGGTTGCCGCGAGCGGGGTGGTGGGCCGGCCGATGAGTCGCGCCAGATCGCCGCTCGTCCCGGCGAGCAGACCCCGTGCGATGGCCTTGTCCACGTCCACGAGGAGCGTGGCGAAGCCCTCGGGGAGCCCGGCCGCGACCAGGATCCGCTGGTGCTCGGCGGCCGGGACGGCGTTGTACGAGACGGCCTTGCCGGAAGCCTTCGCGACCTCGGCCGCGTACTCGCCGAAGCTCCAGGACGCGTCACCGCTCAGCTCGTACGCGCGCCCCACGTGCGCCTCGCGGTCACCGGCCAGGACGGCGGCCGCGGCGGCGGCGAAGTCGGCGCGGCCGGCGGAGGCGACCCTGCCCTCGCCCGCGTTGCTGACGACGGCGCCGTGCTCCAGCACCGCACCGAGCCGGCCGGTGTAGTTCTCGGTGTACCAGCCGTTGCGCAGGAAGGTGTACGGCAGCCCGGAGTCGAGGATCAGCTGCTCGGTGGCCTTGTGCTCGTCGGCCAGCAGGAAGTCCGCGTCGGGCCCGCCGAGGATGCCGGTGTACGCGAGCTGCGCGACCCCCGCCGCCTTCGCGGCGTCGATCACCGCGGTGTGCTGCGGGACGCGCTGTCCGACCTCGCTGCCGGAGATCAGCAGGACGCGCTCGCCGGGGCGGAAGGCGCCGACCAGGGTCGCGGGCACGCTGTAGTCCGCGACCCGGATCTCCACCCCGCGCTCCGCGAGGTCCGCCGCCTTCTCCTTGTCGCGTACGACGGCGGCGACGTCGGCCGCCGGTACCTGGGTGAGCAACTCGTCGATGACGAGACGGCCCAGGGCGCCAGTGGCTCCGGTGACAACAATGCTCATGGGTGTTTTCTCCTGCTATCGGGGATTCGAGAACTCACCCTACGGCAGGTACTAACTGCGAGTAAGTACCCACTTTGAAGTAAGGTACCTACATGTCAGTAAGCGAAGAAGTGAACACGGGGGCGAGCCGGAGCCCCGACGTGAATCGGGCCGTCTGCCCCTCGCGGGTCGTGCTTGAGCACGTCACCAGTCGCTGGGGCGTGCTGGTGCTCGCCGCGCTGCTGGAGCGTTCGTACCGCTTCAGTGAGCTGCGCCGCGAGATCGGCGGGGTGAGCGAGAAAATGCTCGCCCAGACCCTCCAGACGCTGGAGCGCGACGGCTTCGTCGACCGCGACGCCAAGCCCGTGATCCCGCCCCGCGTCGACTACACGCTGACGGAGCTGGGCCGGGAGGCGGCCGATCAGGTCTGGGCGCTGGCGCGCTGGACCGAGCGGCGGATGGACCTGGTGCTCCGGGCGCGGGAGACGTACGACGAGGCCCGGCCCTGAAGTGAGCTCGGGGCCGGGCCTCGCGACGATATGTGGGTCGCCCGCGAACGGTCAGCCGACCACGGTCCAGGTGTCGTTGCCGGCGAGTAGTGCGGCGAGGTCGCCTTTGCCGTCTCTCTCGATGGCGGTGTCGAGCTGGTCGGCCATGAGGGTGTCGTAGACGGGTCGGTGGATGCTGCGGAGTACTCCGATGGGGGTGTGGTGCAGGGTGTCGGGGTCGGCGAGGCGTGAGAGTGCGAAGGCTGTGGTGGGGCTTGTCGCGTGTGCGTCGTGGACCAGGATCTGGGACTCGTTGTCGGGGGTGACGGTGATGGCTTTGAGGTCGCCGGTGGTGGGGTCGCGGGTGACACCCTTGGCGCGGTCGGCGCCGAAGCGGATCTGTTCGCCGTGTTCGAGGCGGATGACGGCTTCTTCGGCTTGTTGTTTGTCTTTGAGGGCTTCGAAGGCGCCGTCGTTGAAGATGTTGCAGTTCTGGTAGATCTCGACGAGGGCGGTGCCGGGGTGGTCGGCGGCTTGGCGCAGGACGCTGGTGAGGTGTTTGCGGTCGGAGTCGACGGTGCGGGCGACGAAGCTGGCTTCGGCTCCGATGGCGAGTGAGACGGGGTTGAAGGGTGCGTCGAGGGAGCCCATGGGGGTGGACTTGGTGATTTTGCCGACTTCGGAGGTGGGGGAGTACTGGCCTTTGGTGAGCCCGTAGATCCGGTTGTTGAAGAGCAGGATCTTGAGGTTCACGTTGCGGCGCAGGGCGTGGATGAGGTGGTTGCCGCCGATGGACAGGGCGTCGCCGTCGCCGGTGACGACCCAGACGCTCAAGTCGCGGCGGGAGGAGGCGAGTCCGGTGGCGATGGCGGGGGCGCGGCCGTGGATGGAGTGCATCCCGTAGGTGTTCATGTAGTAGGGGAAGCGGGAGGAGCAGCCGATCCCGGAGACGAAGACGATGTTCTCTTTCGCCAGGCCGAGTTCGGGCATGAAGCCCTGTACGGCGGCGAGGACCGCGTAGTCACCGCAGCCGGGGCACCAGCGCACTTCCTGATCGGACTTGAAGTCCTTCATGGATTGCTTGGCTTCGGCCTTGGGTACCAGCGAGAGCGCCTCAGTCATTGATGGCCTCCTTGAGGGCCTGTGCGAGTTGCTCGGCCTTGAACGGCATTCCGTTGACCTGGTTGTACGAGTGCGCGTTGACCAGGTATTTGGCTCGTACGAGGGTGGCGAGCTGCCCGAGGTTCATCTCGGGGATCACGACTTTCTCGTAGCGTGCCAGCACCTCGCCGAGGTTTCGGGGGAAGGGGTTGAGGTGGCGCAGGTGGGCTTGTGCGATGGGGGTGTTGGTGGTGCGCAGGCGGCGGACGGCGGCGGTGATGGGTCCGTAGGTGGAGCCCCAGCCGAGGACGAGGGTGGTGGCTTGTGCGGGGTCGTCGACTTCGAGGTCGGGGACTTTGATGCCGTCGATTTTGGCCTGGCGGGTGCGGACCATGAAGTCGTGGTTGGCGGGGTCGTAGGAGATGTTGCCGGTGCCGTCCTGCTTCTCGATCCCGCCGATGCGGTGTTCGAGGCCGGGGGTGCCGGGTACCGCCCAGGGGCGGGCCAGGGTGTGCGGGTCTCGTTTGTAGGGCCAGAACACTTCGGTGCCGTCGGCCAGCTCATGGTTGGGCCCGGTCGCGAACTGCACGCGCAGGTCGGGGAGTTCGTCTACTTCCGGGATGCGCCAGGGCTCGGAGCCGTTGGCGAGGTAGCCGTCGGAGAGCAGGAACACCGGGGTGCGGTATGTCAGCGCGATACGGGCGGCGTCCATGGCGGTGTCGAAGCAGTCGCCGGGGGTGCGGGGGGCCACGATGGGTACGGGTGCTTCGCCGTTGCGGCCGTACATGGCTTGGAGGAGGTCGGCCTGTTCGGTTTTGGTCGGCAGTCCGGTGGAGGGGCCGCCGCGCTGGATGGCCACGACGAGCAGGGGGAGTTCCAGTGAGACGGCCAGTCCGATGGTTTCCGACTTCAGTGCTACGCCGGGGCCGGAGGTGGTGGTGACGGCCAGCTGTCCGCCGAAGGCGGCGCCGAGTGCCGCTCCGATGGCGGCGATTTCGTCTTCGGCCTGGAAGGTGCGGACGCCGAAATTTTTGTGCTTGCTGAGTTCGTGCAGGATGTCGGAGGCCGGGGTGATCGGATAGGAGCCCAGGTACAGGGGCAGGTCGGCTTGTTGTCCGGCGGCGATCAGGCCGTAGGACAGGGCGAGGTTGCCGGAGATGTTGCGGTAGGTGCCGGCGGCGAACGCTTGGGTGGCGGGGGCGACTTCGTAGGAGACGGCGAAGTCCTCGGTGGTCTCGCCGAAGTTCCAGCCGGCCCGGAACGCGGCCACGTTCGCCTCGGCGATCTGTGGCTTCTTCGCGAACTTCGTCCGCAGGAACTTTTCGGTGCCTTCGGTCGGCCGGTGGTACATCCACGACAGGAGGCCCAGGGCGAACATGTTCTTCGACCGCTCGGCTTCCTTGCGGGGGAGTCCGAAGTCTTTGAGCGCTTCGAGGGTCAGTGTCGTCAGTGGCACCGGGTGGACCTGGTAGGCGTCCAGTGAGCCGTCTTCCAGGGGTGAGGTGTCGTAGCCGACCTTGGCCATCGGGCGTTTGGTGAACTCGTCGGTGTTCACGATGATCTCCGCGCCGCGCGGTACGTCACCGATGTTGGCCTTCAGTGCGGCGGGGTTCATCGCGACCAGCACGTTCGGCGCGTCGCCGGGGGTGAGGATGTCGTGGTCGGCGAAGTGCAGCTGGAAGCTGGAGACGCCGGGCAGGGTCCCGGCCGGTGCGCGGATCTCGGCGGGAAAGTTCGGCAGCGTCGACAGATCGTTCCCGAAAGTCGCCGTCTCCGACGTGAACCGGTCCCCCGTCAGCTGCATCCCGTCACCCGAGTCACCGGCGAACCGAATGATCACCCGATCGAGGCGGCGGATCTCTTTTTCCAGGGGTTGCGGTGTCGGTGCGCCGCGCTGCTCCCCGACGACGGCCTCGCCGGCTTCGTCGGTTCCGTCGGCTCCATCGGTCTGCCCGGTTGGGCTACTGACCTGGCTGGTCACTGAACTGGACCTCCCTCGAGGCGGCTGCTCCGGACCGGCCGGCTCACCGGCGGCCATGGAGCCCACCCTACGTCTGGGAGGGGGCCGTTCCCTGGGATGCTCGTAATCCGGACCTTCTTCTGACATAACCCATTGTGCTGGTTTGTCATGGTTCCATCGCCCCCCGGCGCTCTCCTTGAAGACGCTCCGTACTCATCCTTTGGTTCTGGGCCCGCGGACCGGCTCGTCTCCGGTCCGCGGCTCCGACTGCATCTGACAGGGTGTCAGCTCATCAGGAATTCAGATAGGTCAGTACGGCCAGCACCCGCCGGTGGTCCCCCACGCTCGGTGAGAGCCCGAGCTTGAGGAAGATGTTGCTGACGTGCTTCTCGACCGCACCGTCACTCACCACCAGCTGCTTGGCGACCGCCGAGTTCGTCCGTCCCTCGGCCATCAGACCCAGGACCTCCCGCTCACGCGGTGTCAGCCCCGCGAGGACGTCCTGCTTGCGGCTGCGACCCAGCAGCTGGGCCACCACCTCGGGGTCGAGCGCGGTTCCGCCCTGGGCCACCCGGACAACGGCCTCGACGAACTCACGTACCTCGGCCACCCGGTCCTTCAGCAGATAGCCGACACCGCGACTCGATCCGGCCAGCAACTCCGTCGCGTACTGCTCCTCGACGTACTGCGACAGGACAAGCACCCCGATCCCCGGGTAGTCCCGGCGCAGCTGCACCGCTGCCCGTACCCCTTCGTCGGTGTGTGTCGGCGGCATCCGGACGTCCGCGACCACCACATCCGGTACGGCGTCCTGCGCCGCCAGATCGGCGATTGTCTTGATCAGCGCATCCGCGTCCCCGACGCCCGCCACGACGTCGTGTCCGCGGTCGGTCAGCAGCCGAGTCAGGCCCTCCCGAAGCAGTACTGAATCCTCGGCGATGACCACTCGCACTCTGTCCTCCACGACCGTGTAGCCCCCCAGCAATTGTTTGCTTCCCACCTGTCGCCCACCAGCATCCCAGTACCGCGACCCGGTGTGCGTCCGGGCGTTGGGAATAGTGGCGTACGACTCGGGCAGGGGGCTCGGGCCGGCCCGCGCGGGGGTCAGCCGCGCCAGGGCAGTTCGGCCGTGACCGTGGTCGGTCCGCCCACCGGGGAGTCGATGACCAGGATGCCGTCGACCGCGTCGAGCCGCTCCGCGAGCCCCGCCAGGCCGGAACCGGACCCGGTGTCCGCGCCGCCCTGCCCGTCGTCGCTCACCTGCAGCAGTAGCCGGTCCGTCGACTGCCACACATCGATCGAGGCCCGGCTCGCCCGTGCGTGCTTGCTGACGTTCTGGAGGAGCTCGGAGACGGTGAAGTACGCGATGCCCTCGATGGCCTGGGTCGGCCGCGTCGGCAGATCCACCTCGACCCGCACCGGCACCGTGCACCGGGAGGCGACCGCGGAGAGCGCCGCGTCCAGACCCCGGTCGGTCAGGACGGCCGGATGGATGCCGCGGGCGAGGTCACGCAGCTCCTGCAGGGCGACCTTCACCTCACCGTGCGCCTCGCCCACCATGCGGGCCGCGGCCTCGGGGTCCTCCGTCAGCTTCTCCTTCGCCAGACCCAGGCCCATGGCGAGGGCGACGAGCCTGGCCTGCGCGCCGTCGTGCAGGTCGCGCTCGATGCGCCGCAGGTCCGCGGCGGCGGTGTCGACGACGACGCCCCGGTCCGACTCCAGCTCGGACACGCGACTGGCGAGCTGGGACGGGCCCAGCAGCCCGGTCACCATCAACCGGTCGACGGAGGTCAGGCCGCGGATGATCCACGGGGCGGCCAGGGTGACGATCAGGCCGAACGCACTGGTCACAGCCAGTTCCCAGGGGCTGTCGAGATAGATGTTGTGCGCCCCGTCGCCGTACAGCTGGATGCCGCCCACCCCGGCGTACGTGGGGAAGGCCCACTGCCACAGTGGATACGTGAGCATCGCCCAGCCCCACGACCAGACAGTCACGGCGACGGTGAACGCGAAGAGCGCCCACGGCATGTGCAGTACGGAGTAGAGCAGGTGCCGCCAGGACACTCCGCTCTTGAGCATCGCGCCGATCCAGGGCATCAGGCCCGTCGCCTTGGGGCGCAGGGGCGTCGGTTCGGCGACGTCCACCTTCAGCAGTCCCCTGGCACGGGCTCGCTCCACCATCCCGAGGCCCCGGCAGCAGGCTAGGACCGCCGCTAGCAGGGGCACGCCGACGAAGGTGACGAGCAGGCCTGCGCTGAGCGACGTCATGGTGACGGCGAAGCTGAAGGCCAGCAGGCTGATCGGCACGCTCAGGACGAGATGGGCGAGCTCGCGCCAGGTGCGGGCCTCGACGGGCGCGCGAAGCACCGGAGGCAGCAGGTGCCTTCGCGGGGAACCGTGCTCGGGCTCCCACCGGTCGCGGATCCGCGGTGCGTACTCCGTGGTCATCGCTGCCGTCCGTTTCTGCTCTGCTGCTGCGGAGCCTGTGTGAGCGTCTTCCTCAAGAATGCTGGGGCGCGGGGCGCAGGACCATGAGGGCCGTCACCGTTTGTGGGCGGGGGTTTTCCCTACCCCGCCCCGCCCCGCCCCGCCCCGCGCCGACTCCGCGCCACGCCCCCGCGCCTCGCTACGCGCCGGCCCGGTGACCAGGGCCTCTGGCGGTCGCGGGTGCCCGAGCGGCGCTTCGGCGGCCACGGGGGAACCGGCGGCCACTGGCGCCCCGGCCGGGCACCGGTGCGCTACCGGTCACCTTCGCGGTCGCGCCAGGGCAGTTCGGCCGTGACCGTCGTGGGCCCGCCCGTCGGAGAGTCGAGGACGAAGACCCCGTCGACCGCGCCGAGCCGGTCCGCGAGACCGGACATGCCGGTGCCGCCGTCCAGTCGCGCGCCGCCGCGCCCGTCGTCCTCCACCTGGATCAGCAGCCGGTTGCCTGCCTGCCACACATCGACGGACGCGTTGCGCGCGCCGCTGTGCTTGCTGACGTTCTGCAGGAGCTCGGAGACGGTGAAGTACGCGATGCCCTCGATGGCCTGGGCCGGGCGCCCGGTCAGCTCGACCGTGACCTTCACCGGGGCCGTGCAGCGCGACGCGATGGAGGAGAGCGCCGCGTCCAGGCCGCGGTCCGTCAGGACGGCCGGGTGGATGCCGCGCGCCAGGTCACGCAGCTCCTGCAGGGCCAGCTTCACCTCGCCGTGCGCCTCGTCGACCATCGCCGCGGCGGCGACCGGGTCCCTGAAGTCGCCGGTCAGCTTCTCCTTGGCCATGCCGAGCCCGATGGCGAGGGCGACGAGCCTGGCCTGCGCGCCGTCGTGCAGGTCGCGCTCGATGCGCCGCAGGTCCGCGGCGGCGGTGTCGACGACGACGCCCCGGTCCGACTCCAGCTCGGCGATCCGCCGCTCCAGCTCGTCGGAGGGGCACAGCAGCCCCCGCACCATCGCCCGGTCGCCGTTGGCCAGCGCCCGCACGATGAATGGCAGGACGGGCCAGAGCACGAACAGACCCACCATGACCACCGCGAACGTCAGTACGCCCCAGGGCAGCCGGACCAGTGCGTACAGCGCCGTCCGCCAGCCCACCGGGTCCTTCAGGCTCGCCCACAGCCACGGGAAGAAGCCGCGGTCCCGCAGCCCCGCCCGGGCCGGGCTCGGCTCGTCGACCCATTCGCCGAGCAGCGCACGCGCGCGTGCCCGCTCGATCCTGCCGAGGTACCTGGCGCCCATAAGGCTCAGGGCCAGCAGCGGCAGTCCGATGACGGTGACGGACAGACCGCAGCCCAACAGGAGGGCCACCACGACGAACGTGAAGCCGATCAGGGCCATCGGCAGATTGAGAAGGAGATGCGCGATCTCCTTCCAGACGTGCGGCCCGTACGGGAAACGCGCGGGCGGCGGCCGGTCGGACCTGCCGGAAGGGGAGAGGAAGTCGCTGGTGCTGGCGGTCATCTGCCCAGCCTGCCGCGCCGACGCCGCGGATGCCATGGGGTAGCTGGGTGTACGGAAGTAGGGATATCCCCACCCCGGTGTGACGCGGCTGCTTACCCAGTCTTTACCAGGGCCTAGACTCCCGTGCGTACAGATCGTCGAACAGGACGCAACGAGGCCAGGGAGTGAGGGGCGGACGTGCCGGAATCGACTGTTCTTGCGGCGCAACCCACGACGAATGCCGTGACGAATCCCGCCGTGGATCTCGCGACGGATCTCGCCACGAGTCTCGCGACGGAGCCCACCGACTACTTCGAGAGTTACTCGGTAGTCGGGCTGCTCGCGATCGTCGGTGTGCTGTTCGTCGCCGTGGCCTTCGGGGCCGGGCGGCTGCTGCGGCCCGTCGTGCCGACCCCGGAGAAGATGCTCACGTACGAGTGCGGAGTGGACCCGGTCGGCGAGGGCTGGGCGCACACTCAGGTCCGCTACTACGTCTACGCCTTTCTGTACGTGATCTTCGCCGTCGACTCGATCTTCCTGTTCCCGTGGGCGACGATCTTCGCCGCGGCCGGGTACGGCGCCACGACCCTGGTCGAGATGTTCATCTTCCTCGGCTTCCTGGCCGTGGGACTGCTGTACGCATGGAAGAAGGGCGTCCTCGAATGGGCGTGACCCCTGTCGATCTGCCGGAGCCACAACGCCTGGGCGTGCTCTCACGGCTCGCGCCGGAACCCATGAAGGTGGTTCTCAACTGGGGCCGCCGCTACAGCCTGTGGGTCTTCAACTTCGGACTCGCCTGCTGCGCGATCGAGTTCATCGCGGCGTCCATGGCGCGCCACGACTTCATCCGCCTCGGCGTGATCCCCTTCGCGCCGGGCCCGCGCCAGGCGGACCTGATGGTCGTCTCCGGCACGGTGACGGACAAGATGGCCCCGGCCGTGAAGCGGCTGTACGAGCAGATGCCCGAGCCCAAGTACGTCATCTCCTTCGGCGCCTGCTCCAACTGCGGCGGCCCGTACTGGGATTCGTACTCCGTGACGAAGGGTGTCGACCAGATCATTCCGGTCGATGTGTACGTCCCGGGCTGCCCGCCCCGCCCCGAGGCGCTGCTTCAGGGCATTCTCAAGCTTCAGGAAAAGATCTCCCGCGAGTCGCTGAGCGAGCGCTACGGCTACGGACGGCCTCCGTCGGCCGCCGCGTTGCAGAGCGGCCTGCTCGCACCGCCGCCCGCTCCCGCCCCGGCTCCGGGGGAGGACGACGCGAAGTGAGCGAGCCGACAGTGAGCGCCCCGGACGAGAACACCGTGACGGCGTACGACACCCTCCCCGACGCCGTCACCGAGATCTTCGGCGAGGAGGCGACCGTCACTCACTCCTACGACCTGCTCACCGTCGATGTCCCGATCGGCTCGTGGATCGCGGCCCTGGAGATCGCCCGCTCCAAGCTGGGCTGCACCTATTTCGACTGGCTGAGCGCGGTCGACGAGCCGGGCACCGGCTTCCAGGTCTGTGCCCATGTCGTGGCCCTGGAGAATCGCCGGGTACGCCGCCTCCTCATCCGTACGACCGTCCCGCACTCGGCGCCGGTCGTCCCCACGGCCGTGGAGATCTACGCGGGCGCGGCATGGCACGAGCGGGAGACGCACGAGATGTTCGGCGTCGACTTCACGGACCACCCCCACCTCGTCCCGCTCCTCCTGCCGGACGGCTTCGAGGGCCACCCGCTGCGCAAGGACTTCGTCCTGGCGGCCCGGGTCGCCAAGGCGTGGCCGGGCGCGAAGGAGCCGGGGGAGTCCGACCACGGCGGCCCCAAGCGCCGCCAGATGCTCCCGCCCGGCGTCCCCGACCCGAACGAATGGGGCCCCTTGAAGGGCCAGCTCCCCCCGGCCCCGGCCCGCCAGGCCCGCACCCCACGCGCGGCGGGAGCAGGCGCGGCGGGAGCAGCGGGAGCTGCGGCACCCGACCGCCCGCCCCGCCGAGCCCGCAGCGTGAGCGCGGGCTCGACAAGCCAGACCCAGGAGCCACCGAAGACCCCGGCGGTGCCGGATGCTTCGGTGGTGCCGGAGGCTTCGGCCTCGGGTGCCCCGCAGGCTCCGGTGGGCGAGCAGGGGCCGGAGGCCACGCCGCAGTCGGCACAGGTCCCGGAGGCCCCGGTGGTGCCGGATGCCCCGGTCGCTCCGCAGGTCCCGGATGCCCCGCAGGCATCCTCTGCTCCGCAGGCCTCGGGGACTCCGCAGACCTCGCCGTCTCCGGATGCGGCCGTACCGACCCCGCAGGCAGCGGGGGGTCCGCCGGAATCCACGCGGCCCCCGCGAGCCACGCCGCCTCCCACCACTGAGGCCGCACCGGCGGGCGCGGCAGCCGAGGGCGACGTACCTGCCGGGCCGCAGCCGCCCGCACCGGAACCGGCGCCCGCACCGGAACCGGCGCCCGCATCGGAGCCGACGCCGAACCGGCCCACGCCGCCCGCACGCTCCACGGACACCCCGTGGCACAACGTCCGCGACGCGGACTCTACGAAAGAGGCCGGCGCCTCTCCGGACACGGAAGCGACGCAAGCGACCGACGCGGCGGATTCTGCCGACTCGGGCGACTCGGCCGGAAGTACCGATGCCGATGCCGATGCCGATGCCGATGCCGACGCCGACGCCGACCGTCCCGCCGACGAACGAGGGAGCGACGCGTGAACGACGTACTCGATGTCGCCCTCCGGCTGCTCATCGTCTTCGCCGTGTTCCTGGTGCTCCCGCTCGTCGTGGGCCAGACCGAGCACAAGGTGATGGCGCACATGCAGGGCCGGCTCGGCCCCATGTACGCGGGCGGCTTCCATGGCTGGGCCCAACTCGTCGCGGACGGCGTGAAGTTCGCCCAGAAGGAAGACATTGTCCCGGCCAACGCCGACCGCCGTATCTTCCAGCTCGCACCCGCCGTCGCCCTTCTCCCTTACCTCCTCGTCCTGGTCGCGATCCCGATCGGCCCGAGCGAGGGCGCGGTCGGCCAGGTCGTCGACGCGGGCATCTTCTTCGTGCTCGCCGTCATGGGCGTCGGTGTGCTCGGCTCGCTCATGGCGGGCTGGGCCTCGGCCAACAAGTTCTCCCTCCTGGGCGGCCTGCGCACCGCCGCTCAGCTGCTCGCGTACGAACTGCCGATGCTGCTCACCGCCGCGTCCGTGGCGATGGCGGCCGGCACGGTCTCGCTCCCCGGCATCCTCAATGCCTTCGAGTGGTGGTGGCTGCCGTGGCAGATCGTTGGCGCGCTCGTCTTCTTCGTGGCCGGTCTCGCCGAACTCCAGCGCCCGCCCTTCGACATGCCCGTCGCCGACTCGGAGATCATCTTCGGCGCGTACACCGAGTACACGGGCCTCCGCTTCGCTCTCTTCCTGCTCGCCGAGTACGCCGGAATCGTCGTCCTCTGCGGCCTGACCACCGTCCTGTTCCTCGGCGGCTGGCACGGCCCGTGGGGCGCGGACGGACTCGGCTGGGTCTGGACGCTCCTGAAGACCGCGATCCTCGCCTTCGGCGTCATCTGGCTGCGCGTCACCTACCCGCGCCTGCGCGAGGACCAGTTGCAGAAGCTCGCCTGGACCGTGCTCATCCCGCTCGCTCTCGCGCAGATCGCGCTCACCGGCATCGTGAAGGTGGCGATCCAGTAATGGCCCCGATCCCCGGGTCCGGCCTCGCCAAGGGCCTGGCCGTCACGCTCCGCACCATGACGAAGAAGACCGTCACCGCGCAGTACCCCAACGTCCAGCCCGACCTCCCGCCCCGCTCGCGCGGCGTGATCGGCCTGTTCGAGGAGAACTGCACCGTCTGCATGCTCTGCGCCCGTGAGTGCCCCGACTGGTGCATCTACATCGACTCCCACAAGGAAACCCTGCCGGCCGCCGCGCCCGGCGGGCGCGAGCGCAGCCGCAACGTCCTGGACCGCTTCGCGATCGACTTCTCGCTCTGCATGTACTGCGGTATCTGCATCGAGGTGTGTCCTTTCGACGCGCTCTTCTGGTCCCCGGAGTTCGAGTACGCGGAGACGGACATTCACGAGCTGACCCATGAGCGGGACAAGCTGCGCGAGTGGATGTGGACGGTGCCCGCGCCGCCCGCGCTCGACCCGGCGGCCGAGGAGCCAAAGGAGATCGCGGCAGCCCGCAAAACCGCCGACAAGCTCGCAGCCGCCCAGGAACAGGCCGCCCAGCAGGACCAGACAGCCGCCCAGGAGCGCACAGCCCGGCCGGGGCAGGACGAAGAGGGGGCCACCGAATGAGCCACCTCGCCGCAGCCGCCGCCGCGCCCGGTTTCCTCTCCCCGACCGGCGTCGAGATCGCCTTCCTGCTCGTCGGCATCGCCACCCTCGGCGCGGCCGTCATCACCGTCACGACCAAGCAGCTGGTGCACGCCGCCCTCTGGCTGGTCGTGGCGCTCGGCGGCATCGCCGTCGAGTACCTCCTGCTGACGGCCGAGTTCATCGCCTGGGTCCAGGTCCTCATCTACGTCGGGTCCGTCGTTGTCCTCCTCCTCTTCGGCCTGATGCTCACGAAGGCCCCCATCGGCCGCTCCCCGGACGCCGATTCGGGCAACCGCTGGGTCGCTCTCACCGTGGCCCTCGCCGCGGCGGCGGCCCTCGTGTGGGTGGTCGTCGACGCGTTCCGTACGACCTGGATCGACCTGGACGGGCCCGCCCAGGGCTCCACCAAGGTGACCGGCGAGATCCTTTTCCAGCACTGGGTACTGCCCTTCGAGGCGCTCTCGGTCCTGCTGCTGGCCGCGCTGGTCGGCGCGATCGTCCTCTCCCGCAAGGACACCGACGACCCGAACGCCGCCACCAGCCCGGCCGCCACCGCCCCGGAGGACAAGCGCTGATGCACCTCGCCTATCCCGCCGTGCTCGCCGCCCTCCTCTTCTGCACCGGGCTGTACGGCGTACTCGCCCGGCGCAACGCGATCCTGGTCCTGATGTCCGTCGAGCTGATGCTCAACGCCGTCAACCTCAACCTCGTCGCCTTCGACGTCTGGCTCCGCGACGCGCTGCACTCCGGCCAGGCCCTCACGCTCTTCACCATCGCCATCGCCGCGGCGGAGATCGGCATCGGCCTGGCGATCGTCCTGACGGTCTACCGCAACCGCGGCACCTCGGACATCGACCGGCTTCGCGACACCGCCGAAGGCCCCGCCGACGACGAAGCTTCCGCCCCGGCACAGAAGGCTGAGGCCGCCGCGTGACCATCACGACCCTCGCCGTCCTCGTTCCGCTCCTTCCGTTCCTGGGTGCCGTGGCCGGTCTGCTGCTCGGCCGCACCGCCCCCGGGTTCGTGCGGCCCCTGGCCGTACTGCCGACCGTGGCCGCCGCCGTGCTGGCCGTGCTCGTCGCCGTACGCCAGGGCGGCGGCAAGGACATCGGGGCCTCGACCCGGCTCACCCCCACCGGCTCGGTCCCGATCGACCTGGCCCTGCACCTCGACGGCTTCGCGGTCCTGGTCGCCGTCCTGGTCGGGGTCGTCGCGACCTGCGTGCAGATCTACTCGACGGGCTATCTGCGCGACGATCCGCGCTACCCCTCGTACGCCGCCCTGGTCTCCCTGTTCACCTCCGCGATGCTGCTCGTCGTCTACTCCGGCGACCTGATGGTGCTCCTGGTCGGCTGGGAGATCATGGGCATCTGCTCGTACTTCCTCGTCGGCCACTACTGGGAGACGCCCGAGGCCCGCGCCGCCTCCCTGAAGGCCTTCCTGGTCACCAAGCTCGGTGATGTCCCCTTCCTGTTCGGCCTGTTCGCGCTCGCAGCCGACGCGAACTCCTTCAAGATCTCCACGATCCTGGACGTGGTCGGCGACCGGGGCCTCGACCACCCCACCCTGATCGCGCTGCTGCTCCTCGCGGGCGTCGCCGGCAAGTCGGCGCAGTTCCCGCTGCACACCTGGCTGCCCGACGCGATGGCGGGCCCCACGCCCGTCTCCGCGCTGATCCACGCCGCGACGATGGTCGCCGCCGGTGTGTACTTCGTGGCCCGCCTCCTCCCCGTCTTCGCGTCCTCCGCCGCGGCCCTGACCGTCCTCGCCGTGATGGCCGCCGTCACCATGGTCGGATCGGCGCTCGCCGCCTTGGCCCAGGACGACATCAAGCGTGTCCTCGCCTACTCGACCATCGGCCAACTCGGCTACATGACCGGCGCCCTGGCCGTCGGTGACCGCGGCGCGGCCGTCTTCCACCTCCTGACCCACGGCGCCTTCAAGGCGCTCCTCTTCCTCGGCGCGGGCGTGATCATCCACGCCGCCGGCACCAACTCGCTGGCCGCCATGTCCCGCATGGGCGGCCTCGCCAAGCGCATCCCCGACGCCTACTGGACGATGACGATCGCCCTGCTGGCGCTCGCCGCGATCCCGCCCTTCGCCGGCTTCTTCTCCAAGGAAGCCGTCCTCGTCGCCGCCGAGCACGCCTCCCTCGGCGACACCCGAGGGGTCCCCTCCGGCGTCGGCTGGATCGTGCTCGTCGCGGGCCTGGCCACCGCCCTCCTCACCGCCGCGTACGCCATCCGCCTGTGGCTGCTGGCCTTCCGGGGCCGCGGCCCCGCCGCGCCGGACCACGGCAAGCAGCCACTCGCCATGAACGGCGTGCTGTGGCTCCTGGCAGTCCCCTCACTCGGACTTGGCCTCACCGTCGGCCAACTCGCGGGCTGGTTCGACGTCCACTCCCTCACCCCGACCGTCACCACCGCCGTCCTCGGCACCGGCGTAGCCCTGGTCGGCGGCCTCGTCACCTACGGTGCCTGGCGCCACACGACGGCCCACGCGGCGGCCCGGCCCCCGATCGGCGCCGTCGCCGCCCACCCGGACGCCGACCCGGCCACCTCCGAGGCCGAAGCCATCGCCACCCACACCGCCGCCTACGGTGACATCGCGTCGGCCCCCGACCCGGCGGACCCCGGCCGGCTCCTGCTCGGCCCATTCCATCGGCACGCCGCCGCCGGATTCCACCTCGACGCCGTCTACCACACCCTCTTCGTACGGCCCGTCCAAGCAGCCGCCGAGCTGGTCCGCTTCCTGGACCGCGAGGTCGTCGACACCTACGTACGCGGCGCGGGCAACCTCCCGCGGCTGCTCGGCGCGGGCGTCCGCCGCGCCCAGACCGGCAATGTGCAGACCTATCTCAGCGCACTGCTCGCCGGGTCCGTCGTCCTGGCGATCGCCGCCGTCATCGTCGCCGCCGTCGGAGCGTGAGCAGTGATCGATATCAGCCCGTCCGTGATGCAGTTCCTCCTGGCGTTCATCGTCGTCGCCCCGCTCGTCGGCGCCGCCGCCGCGCTCCTGCCGGCCCCTCCCGGGCTCAAGGGCAACAACCCCGACCAGGCCGTGCTCCGCCACGGCATGGTCGTCACCGGCGCGATTCTCATCGCCGCCGTGGTCCTGGCGCTCGGCTTCGACCACGACCACCCGTCGAAGATGCAGGCCACGACCGACATCAGCTGGATCCCGGCGCTCGACGTCAGGATCCACCTCGGCATCGACGGCATCTCGCTCCCCCTTCTCGTACTGACCGCGCTGCTGACCTTCCTCTGCGCGCTCTACAGCTACTTCAAGATGCCAACGGGCCCGTCCCCGAAGGCATTCGTCGCCCTGGTGCTCGTCCTGGAGTCCGGCACCCTGGCGACCTTCGCCGTCCTCGATCTGCTGCTGTTCTTCCTGGCGTTCGAGATGGTCCTCATCCCGATGTACTTCCTGATCGCCCGCTGGGGCGGCGCCCAGAAGCAGGCCGCCGCCTGGAAGTTCATCCTCTACACGCTGCTCGGCTCCGTCGTCATGCTGCTCGGCATCCTCCTCATCGGACTGAAATCGGGCACATTCGACATGGTGGCACTCGCCACTGACAACGGCGGTGGCCTGACCACATCGGTGCAGGTCGTAGCCGTTCTCGCGATCGGCATCGGGCTCGCCGTGAAGACCCCGATGTGGCCACTGCACAGCTGGCTCCCGGATGCCCACACCGCCGCCCCGACCATCGGCTCGGTCCTTCTCGCGGGCGTCCTGCTCAAGATGGGCACGTACGGCTTCGTCCGGATCGCGCTGCCCATCACCCCCGACGGCATGCACACCTTCGCGCCGTACCTCGCCGCCTTCGCGGTCGTCGGCATCATCTACGGATCCCTGGCCTGCCTCGCCCTCGCCCGCAAGGGCGCCAAGGGCGACCTCAAGCGCCTCATCGCGTACTCCTCCGTCGGCCACATGGGCTTCGTGCTCCTCGGCATCGCGTCCATGACCCCCACCGGCGTCAACGGCGCGCTCTTCGCCAACATCGCCCACGGACTGATCACCGGCCTGCTGTTCTTCCTGGTCGGCGCCCTCAAGGACCGTTACGGCACCGCGGACCTCGACACCCTGGCCGGAGCCACCGGCGCCGCCCTCTACGGCCGGGCCCCCCGCCTCGGCGGCCTGCTCGCCTTCGGCGCCGTCGCCTCGCTCGGCCTGCCGGGCCTCGCCGGGTTCTGGGGCGAGATGCTCACGATGTTCGGCGCCTTCCAGCCCGCCGAAGGGCTCAGCCGCCCCGCGTTCCTGACCTTCATGGTGATCGCCGGCATCGGCACCCTGCTCACCGCCGCGTACCTGCTCCTCGTCGTACGCCGTGTCTGCATGGGGGAGCAGCGCGAAACCCCCGAGCCCATCGCCGACATCCAGGGCTACGAGTTCGCCGCCTGGACCCCGCTCGTCGCCCTCACCGTCCTCGCCGGACTCTGGCCCGCGGTCCTCCTCGGCCTCACCGACCCGGCCGTGCAGAAGCTCCTCGCAGGAGGCAAGTCGTGACCGTGGCCGCCGAAAGCGCAGCCAGCCTCGTCCAGTCCGTCGACTGGGCGGCGATCGCACCGCCGACGATCACGGCGGCGGTCGGCCTGCTCGTCCTGGTCGCCGATCTCTTCGTACGCGAGAGCAGGAAACAGCTCCTCGGGTGGATCTCGATCGCCGGTCTCGTCGTGGCCCTGCTCGCCCTGCTGCCGCTGCGCGAGGGGGACCGTTCGACGTTCTGCCTCACCTCCGACGCCGCTGTCTGCAGCTACACCGCGGACCACTTCACACTGGTCGTCCAGCTGCTGGTGCTCGGCGGCGCGCTGCTCACGGCGCTGCTCTCGCTGACCGGGACGAAGAAGCTCCCGGCCGGCGAATTCTGGTTCCTGCTGCTGTCGTCGGCGGCGGGCGCCGCCCTGCTGCCCGCCTCGCGGGACCTCGCCACGCTCGTAGTGGCCCTCGAAGTGGCCTCGCTGCCGGCCTTCGCCCTCGTGGGGCTCAAGCGCGGTGACCGCCTCTCCTCGGAAGCGGCGTTGAAGTTCTTCCTGTCATCCGTCACCGCGACCGCCGTGATGCTCCTCGGCGTCAGCTTCGTGTACGCGACGACCGGCACCCTGCACCTCACGGAGATCGCCAGCCACCTGGACGACGTGCCGGCGCAGCTGGACACGCTGGCCAAGGCGGGGGTCGCCCTGACGCTCGTCGGCTTCGCCTTCAAAACGGCCGCCGTTCCGTTCCACTTCTGGGTCCCCGACACCTACGTGGGGGCGCCCCTTCCCGTCGCGGCCTACCTGTCGGTCGTCGGCAAGGCGGTCGGCTTCACGGGGCTCATCCTCGTCACCGTCGTCGCCTTCCCGTCGTACGCGGACGTGTGGGGCCCCGCGATCGCGGGGCTGGCCGCGCTCACCATGACCGTCGGCAATGTGGCGGCCCTGCGCCAGTCCGCCACGCGCGCGTACAGCGCGGTTCGCCTGCTGGCCTGGTCCTCCGTCGCGCAGGCCGGCTACCTCCTGGTCCCGATCGCTGCCGCCGCCTACTCCAGCGACGACCAGATCGGCGCCACCGTCGCGTACGCCCTGATGTACGCCGTGGTGAATCTGGGCGCCTTCGCGGTCGCCGCCCTCGTCGCCCGTACGAACCCGCTGAACCGCATCGCCGACTACCGCGGCCTCTACGCGACCCGCCCCCTCGCGGCCCTGGCCCTCGGTTTCTTCCTGCTCTGCCTGGCCGGCCTGCCGCCCGGCATCATCGGCCTGTTCGCCAAGGTCACGGTCTTCTCCGCGGCCGTCGACGCGGGCCTCGGCTGGCTCGCCGTCGTCATGGCAGTGAACGTCGTGATCGCGCTCTACTACTACCTCCAGTGGACCACCGCCCTCTTCCGCGCACCCGCCGAGGACGAGGCGGGGGCCGAGGGTGGGGCGGACGCCCCGGGCGAGCGGGTCGAGCACGCGGTGCCCATGCCGGTCGCCGTCGCCATCACTCTCACGGCCGTCGCGGGCATCGCCCTGTCCGGCGCCCCCCAGCTGGTGCTGCGCTTCGCCACAGGCGACCTCTTCCAGTAGGCCGTACGCCCGGGGGCAGTGGGCCGCACGCCCCGGGCCCTTCTCCCGTACGGCCCACCGACGGTCGGGTCCGCGCGCGCGTGCACAAGGGAACTAGCCCCCCTCGCCTCGCGTTGACCGGTGAGGAAGGGTCCACTGGATGTGGAAGCACCCATCCAGCAAACCCACCCAGCAAGGGGTTCCCCGCCGCACCATTTGGAGGGCGTACCGTGCACCGCCGGCACAACGGGTTGAGGACGGCCGTACTCCTCGGGGGACTGTCCGCGCTCATCATCCTCATCGGCAGTTTCTTCGGCCGTACGGGCCTGATTGTCGCGCTTGTCGTCGCAGTCGGTACCAACGGGTACGCGTACTGGAACAGCGACAAGCTGGCCCTGCGTGCCATGCGGGCCCGCCCTGTGAGCGAATTCGAGGCGCCGCAGCTGTACCGCATGGTCCGTGAGCTGTCGACGGCCGCCCGCCAGCCCATGCCCCGCCTGTACATCTCCCCGACCCAGGCCCCCAACGCCTTCGCGACCGGGCGCAACCCCCGCAATGCCGCCGTCTGCTGCACGGACGGGATCCTGCGGATCCTCGACGAGCGCGAGCTGCGCGGCGTCCTCGGGCACGAGCTCAGCCATGTCTACAACCGGGACATCCTGATCTCGTCCGTGGCGGGCGCCCTGGCCTCCGTGGTGATGTTCCTGGTGAACTTCGCCTGGCTGATCCCCATCGGCCGGTCGAACGACGACGAGGGCCCCGGCATCGTCGGCATGCTGCTGATCATGATCCTGGGCCCGCTGGCCGCCTCCGTCATCCAGCTCGCCGTCAGCCGCTCCCGCGAGTACCAGGCGGACGCCGCGGGCGCCCAGCTCACCGGGGACCCACTCGCGCTCGCGAGCGCGCTGCGCAAGCTCGACGCCGGTACGAAGCAGCTGCCGCTGCCGCCCGAGCCCCGGATCGAGGCCGCGAGCCACATGATGATCGTGAACCCCTTCCGCCCCGGCCAGGGCATGGCCAAGATGTTTTCCACCCACCCGCCGATGGCGGAGCGCATCGCCCGGCTCGAAAAAATGGCAGGTCACTGACCGTGAAGACAATCCTCAACGTCATCTGGCTGGTCCTCAGCGGCTTCTGGCTGTTCCTGGGCTACCTGCTGGCAGGTCTCCTGCTATGCATCACGATCATCGGGATCCCCTTCGGGCTGGCGTCCTTCCGCATCGGCAGGTACGCCCTGTGGCCCTTCGGCTACACGGCAGTTGAGCGCCGCGACGCCGGAGCGCCCTCCTTCGTCGGCAACGTCCTGTGGCTGGTCCTCGCGGGCTGGTGGCTGGCGATCGGCCACATCGTGACGGGCATCGCGCTCTGCGTCACGATCATCGGCATCCCGTTCGGCATCGCCAACTTCAAGATGATCCCGCTCTCGCTGCTGCCGATGGGCCGCGAAATCGTCCCGACGGACCAGCCGTTCGCTACCCGCTAGCCGGGCACACGGGGTCCGCGGGTACCGACCGCGCCCCTGTGTCCTGCGCCGCACCTCGCTGAGCTGCGCAACCGCCTCCGTGCCCCCTGGCGTCTCCACCTACGAGCCACGAGAGACGCACTACGACGAAAGGGGCTCATGGCATGGGCATCATCAGCTGGATCATCCTCGGACTGCTGGCCGGAGCCGCCGCCAAGATCCTGCTCCCGGGCCGCGACCCGGGCGGCCTGATCGGCACCACCCTCATTGGCATAGCGGGCGCGTTCATCGGCGGCTGGGCCTCGGCCCGCTGGCTCGACCGCCCCATCTCCAACGAGTTCTACGACGGCGCCACCTGGGCCGCCGCCATCGGTGGCGCGCTCGCCCTCCTGATCGTCTACCGGCTCCTCTTCGGCAACTCACGCTCCCGCTGAGGGCTGAGGGCCACCGGCTGCGGGCTGGGGGGGCGAGGGCAGTCGGTCCGCTCGACGGCCGAGGCCCGTCACCTACCCGAGCCCGGTCTCGCGCATGGTGATGTTGAGCCGCCCACCGGCCATCCCTGTCGCCGGATCCCCGCTTCCCGGCAGCACTTTGGGCACGCCGTGGTACGCGAAGCGCGAGGGCCCGCCGAACACGAAGAGGTCGCCCGAGGCCAACTCCACGTCGGTGTAGGGCCGCCCGCGTCCCTCGGCGTTCCCGAACCGGAAGACACAGGTGTCGCCGATGCTCAACGACACCACCGGGGCCCCGGACTTCTCGTCCTTGTCCTGGTGCATGCCCATCCGCGCGTCGCCGTCGTAGAAGTTCACCAGCGCGGTGTCCGGCGCGTACTCCGGCCCACCGGGGTTGGCCCCCTCGCCGTACGCCTCAGCCAGCGCCCGGCGCCCCAGCTCCGCCAACCAGTCCGGGAACGGCGCGACCGGCGCGCCGTTCACATCGCCCGCCGTGCGCGTGTACCGGTACGGCTGCCAGTGCCACCCGACGCACATGGTGCGCACCGACATGACCCCGCCGTTCGGCAGTTGGGTGTGCCGAATCGGTACGGGCCCCCGCGCCCACGCGCGGCACGCCCCCACCAGCGCCCGCTGCTCCTCCACAGACAGCCAATCGGGCACGTGCACCGCCCCCGGTGCCACCAGCGCCCGGGGACGCGGGAACAGCCCTGTCACGCCCTCGTCCCGCCGCCTTCGAGATCCAGCAGCCGCTTCTTGCGGTCGAGGCCGCCCGCGTAACCGGTCAGCGAGCCGTCCGCGCCGATCACCCGGTGGCACGGCCGCACGACGAGCAGCGGATTGCGCCCGATCGCAGTGCCCAGCGCCCGCACCCCGGCCCGCGAGACCCCGATCCGCTCGGCGAGCTTGCCGTACGAAGTGGTCGTCCCGTACGGAACGCTGTCCAGCGCGTCCCACACCCGCCGCTGGAACTCCGTGCCGCCGCCTGCCGCGTACTCCACGTCGAAGTGCGTCAGCTCCCCGCCGAAGTACGCCCGGACCTGCCGCACGATCTCGTCGAAGGCGCCAGGGGCGTGACGCAGGCCTTCCTGGACGACGGCCCCGCCCTTCTGTCCCGGTACGGACAGCGAGGCCAGTGCGGTACCACCGGCGGCGGTCGCGGACTCCTCGCCGACCAGCAGCAGTTCGCCCAGGGGGCTGTCCATGGTCGCGTAGACCGTCATCGTCAGTTCCTTCCCTCACCACACGTCACCCGGACACTCCAGTGCGTCCGCATCCGTATCCGCATCCGTATGTGACGAGTGTGCGACGCCCGTCCCGCCGAGTCCGGCGGGATTCGGACATCGCGGCGGGGGTGGTGCCGGCCGCGCCGCCCCCACCCCCGCCATACTGCGAACCGCCAGGTCAGCGGTAGTTCACGTACTGCAGCGCGAAGTCGAAGTCCTTGCCCTTGAGCAGCGACTGCACCGTCTGCAGGTCGTCCCTGCTCTTCGAGCTGACCCGCAGCTCGTCGCCCTGCACCAGTGCCTTGACGCCCTTGGGGCCCTCATCGCGGATGATCTTCGCCACCTTCTTGGCGTTGTCCTGGGAGATGCCCTCCTCGATGGACGCGAAGATCTTGTACTCCTTGCCGGACAGCTGCGGCTCACCGGCGTCCAGCGCCTTCAGCGAGATCCCGCGCTTGATCAGCTTGCTCTGGAAGACGTCGAGGATCGCGTTGACGCGGTCCTCGGAGTTCGCCTGCATCAGGATCTTCTCGCCGGACCAATCGATCGAAGCTCCGACGTTCTTGAAGTCGTAGCGCTGAGCGATCTCCTTCACGGTCTGGTTGAGGGCGTTGTCGACCTCTTGCCGCTCGACCTTCGAGACGATGTCGAAACTGGAGTCGGCCATGTCCTGTGGCTCCTTGTATCGGGGTGCTTGGTATCGATGCCTCTGCTGGGCGCCGTACGCGGCCGGGCCGCCCCCAACCGCTGCCGCAAGCCTAGCCACCCCCACCCGCCCGGCGGGCTGATCAATCCAGTGGCGTAGCACCCCCGGGAATCAGGTATCGTTTACGTCGTTGCCACGGAGCACCGCCCAGGCGGTCCACTCCACCGGCGACATCCCATGGCGGTGTGCCCGAGTGGCCAATGGGAGCGGACTGTAAATCCGCCGGCTTAGCCTTCCCAGGTTCGAATCCTGGCGCCGCCACAGGTCGAGAACCCCTTCGGGACTGCAGAAATGCAGTCCCGAAGGGGTTTTTCGTGCGTGCGGCCCAGGAGCGGTGCCGTGAGTCAGGAGCTGTCCGCGAGCCGGAGGGCGACCTCCGCCTCCCACTTCGCGGGATCGATCTCCACGCGCGGGTCCGTCTTGAAGATCTCCAGACGGCAGGCCCACCGCGCGCCCCCGTCGTCTGTCCGGACCAGGTCCCACTCCAGGCCGCGCTCCGTCGCCCAGGCCAGCAGCCGCTCGGTGACCTCGATCGGCCGGTCCGGATGTCCGACGTGAGTGATCGTCACATACCGCCCGGCCGGCAGCAGGCGGACCAGGACGTCACCCTCCGGCTCCGGGGCGGTCGAGACGGGCACACCGGCCTCGACCTCCAACTGGCCGTCCGCGCCGATGACGTTGTACCGGAAGAACGGCCCGCCGACCGGTTCGGTTCCATGCGTGGCCACCCAGGCGAAGAGCTCCGGCATCCGGTCGGCGATCAGGCCGACGGTCTCCATGGTGAGCTGCCCCCTGATCGCCGCATAGGGCTGCTCGCCCCACTAGTTGTCCACGTAGGACATCGAAACGGTCCGGAACTCATCGGCCGATCGGGGACGTTCATCCACCGGGACCGTTCATCCACCAGGGCCGTTCACCCACCCGGCACGCTCGTCCACGCCCCCTGGTCAGTTACCGGCGACGTCCTTCACCGCGACCGTGACAGGCACCGCGCCGCTGATGAGTTCCAGCGTCAGGCCCGCCGTCGACGGCGTTTCCAGGAGCTCCGCGAGGGCCGCCGCCACATCGTCGCGCGGTACGGGCCCACGCCCCGTCGAGGCCTCGAGCGTCACCAGCCCGGTGCCCGCGTCGTTGGTCAGCGCGCCCGGCCGCAGGACCGTCCAGTCCAGGCCGGCCCGGGAGCGCACGGCGTCGTCGGCAGCGCCCTTGGCCCGCAGATACGCGTCGAAGATCTCGTCGCCCTGGTGCTCCGCGTCCGCGCCCATCGACGACACGATGACGTACCGGCGCACGCCCGCCCGCTCCGCCGCGTCCGCGAGGAGCACGGCCGCGTCGCGGTCCACCGTCTCCTTGCGCTCGGTGCTGCTGCCGGGTCCGGCGCCCGCCGCGAAGACGACGGCGTCGGCGCCGCTCAGCGCCTCCGCGACCTGCTCGACGGAGGCCGATTCCAGGTCGAGTACGACCGGCTCCGCGCCCACCTCCCGCAGATCGTCGCTCTGCCCGGCGTCGCGGACGATGCCCGCGACCCCATGTCCGCGTGCGGCGAGCAAACGCTCCAGCCGCAGCGCGATCTGACCGTGTCCACCTGCGATGACAATGCGCATGATTCAGACGGTACGCGTACGGGCCCGGCCGTGCTCAGGGTCCCGGCTCGATTCGCCCCTGACGGGGCAGATCGAGCGCGACGGCGACCGCCGAGTCGCAGTATTCGCGCATCGCGCTGGTACGGGCCACCACTCGCCCGCGGTGGATGACGATGCGGCTGTACGCCAGGGACAGCACCCCCGTGAGCCGCTCTCCGCGCACCGCGACCAGCTCGGCGGGGAAGCCCGCCTCCACCCGTACGTCGGGCAGCCCCATCGCCTCACGCGCGGCCGAGCTCACCGCCCCGTACGCGTCCGGCGCCCGCATCCCGCCCTGCGAGACCAGCAGGTAGGCGGCCTCCAGGGGGTCGCCGCGCCCCACCGGGTTGGCGACGTCCCGCAGCGCCCCGCTGCCCGCCGCGACCCGAACCCCGGCCGCGCGCAGCAGCCGCACCGGGGCCGATCCGGCGCCCCGCCGCTCCAGGCCCGCGCAGTCGCCCTGTGGCAGGCAGACCACGGTCACCCCGGCGGCCGCCAGCTGGTCCGCGGCGCGGGCGGCGGAAGCCGAGGGGAGGCGGGACAGGCCGGCGCAGGGGCCGATCACGACGCCGGGCCGCAGTCCGCCGGCCATCGCGGCGAGCCGGGCCAGCCGGGCCGGATCGTCACCCTCCGTGTGCAGATCCACCGGGCGGCCGTGCTCGGCGGCGATCTCCAGGACGGCCTCCGCGTAGCCCGCCGGGTCGGGGTCGAGGTCCGGGCAGCCGCCGACCACGCCGGCGCCCATCTTCACGGCGTCCCGCAGCATCGCGAGCCCGTCGGCCCCGGCGATCCCGGTGAGCAGCCGGGGCACGGCGACCGCCGTCAGGTCGGCCAGGCCGCGCAGCGAGCGCCGGGACTGGAGCACCGCCTCCATCGGCCCGAGCCCCTGCACATCGCCGATCCGCACGTGCGAGCGCAGCGCGGTCGCGCCGTGGCCGAGCTGCAGCAGCGCGGCCTCGGTGGTGCGGCGCTGGACGTCCTCGGCCGCGTACGACACCGGTCCGCCGTCGTCGGCGGACAGGGCGGTGTCGCTGTGGGCGTGCGGCTCGGCGGGGGCGGGCAGCAGCAGGTAGCCCGTGAGGTCGACGCGGGCGCCCGACGTGGGCAGGCTGCCCACGGTGCCGACCGCCTCGATGCGCCCGGCGCCGAGCCTGACGTCCACTGTGCGGCCGTCGGTGAGACGGGCGCCGCACAGCAGGAGCGAGGTGGTGTCGGTGCCGCTTCCGCCGCCGCTTCCCGGGGCCCCCGAGGTGCCTGAGTTCTCCGAGTTTCCCGAGTTGCCCGAGGGGCGGGGAGGCTGTTGCTGGCTGTCCGACATCGGGCTCCTGGTGGGGCTCGGGCGTGCAAGATCAAGAGGGCGGGCAAGATCAAGATCACGCAGCGTGAGTCGAGCCTAGGGGGCCGTCAACCTGCCTTCTGGGAGGCGCCGAAAAGTCGTACCGGAGGGGGCGCGAGTGGCGTACGAGACCCTTGTGATGCGGGCCGCGAAACGGATTTGGGCGATCGGTGGGCGACCGTGTAATGTCTTCATCGCTCGCCCCAATAGCTCAGTCGGTAGAGCGTCTCCATGGTAAGGAGAAGGTCTACGGTTCGATTCCGTATTGGGGCTCTGGTGATCGGTGATCCCGTCTTCGGGCGGGTGATCCGCCCATCAAAGCGGTGTAGCTCAGTCGGTAGAGCAAGCGGCTCATAATCGCTGTGTCACCGGTTCAAGTCCGGTCACCGCTACACACGGTAGCCGATTGTGGGGTCGGTCCTTCGATCGGCTACTCTTTTATGCGTTCATCCGTCCACCGTCCGTCCAAGGAGCACTCACGTGGCTGCCACCGACGTCCGCCCGAAGATCACGCTGGCCTGCGTGGAGTGCAAGGAGCGGAACTACATCACCAAGAAGAACCGGCGTAACAACCCGGACCGACTTGAGATGAAGAAGCACTGCCCGCGCTGCAAGGCGCACACTGCGCACCGCGAAACGCGCTAAATACAGGCTCGTATACGAGGCCGTCCCCACTTCGGGGGCGGCCTCGTGTCGTTTGTCCCGACGGTTTTTTGCCCGGACTGTTAGTCCCGACGATTCATCAGGAGGTACGAGTTCATGGCGCTCGACCAGTCCTTTGTGGGGCGGGCCTATCCGCCCACCGCGCCGTACGAGGTCGGCCGGGAGAAGATCCGTGAGTTCGCCGAGGCGGTGGGCGACACCAATCCGGCGTACCTGGATCAGGAAGCCGCCAAGGCGCTCGGTCACAGTGATGTGATCGCTCCGCCGACCTTCGTCTTCATGATCACCTTCAAGGCCGCCGGGGATGTGGTGCGGGACCCCCAGCTGGGTCTGGACTACAGCCGGGTGGTGCACGGCGACCAGAAGTTCGCATACAAGCGCCCGGTGCGCGCGGGGGACCGGCTGTCGGTCACCTCGACCATCGAGGCGATCAAGTCGATGGCGGGCAACGACATCATCGACGTCCGCGGCGAGGTCCACGACGAGGCCGGCGAGCACGTGGTGACGGCGTGGACCAAGCTGGTGGCGCGTGCCGCCGCCGAGGAGGCGTGATGACGGCGAAGATCTCCTACACGGACGTCGAGGTCGGCACCGAGCTGCCCGCGCGGTCCTTCCCCGCGACGCGCGCCATGCTCGTGCAGTACGCGGGCGCCTCCGGTGACTTCAATCCGATCCACTGGAACGAGAAGTTCGCCAAGGAGGTCGGGCTGCCCGACGTCATCGCGCACGGCATGTTCACCATGGCCGCGGCGATCCGGGTGGTCACCGACTGGGCGGGCGATCCGGCGGCGGTCGTCGAGTACGGCGTGCGGTTCACCAGGCCCGTCGTCGTACCCAATGACGACCGGGGCGCGCTGATCGAGGTCACCGCGAAGGTCGCCGACAAGCTGGACGACAACCAGGTGCGGATAGACCTCACGGCGAAGAGCGCGGGACAGAAGGTGCTGGGCATGTCCCGCGCCGTCGTCCGTCTTGCCTGACCGGGGTGGCTGACAGGGAGTCCGGGCGGGGAGCCCGGCCGGAGATTCCTGACAGAGAGTGACATTGTTGAGTAAGGGGCATCCCTCGTGCAGGGTGCCCCTTACCGTTGCTTGACATAGTTAGTGATTGGCCACTAACTTAATCGCATGGTCAGGATGAGTGCAGACGAGCGGCGCGAGAGCGTCATCCGCGCGGCGATCACCGAGTTCGCCCGCAGCGGGTACAACGGGACCTCCACCGAGGCGATCGCCCGCCGGGTGGGTGTTTCGCAGCCGTACCTCTTCCGGCTGTTCACGAACAAGCAGGCCATCTTCCTCGCCGCCTCGTCCCGCTGCCTGGCCGACACCCGGCGCGTCTTCGAGGGGGCCGCCGAGGGGCTGGAGGGCGAGGAGGCCCTGCAGGCGATGGCGGCGGCGTATCAGCAGCTGATCGCCGGTGACCCGGAGAAGCTGATGATGCAGATGCAGATGTACGTCGCGGTGGCCGCGGCGGAGTCCGCCGGCGACCACGAGTTCGGGCAGCAGGTGCGAGCCGGCTGGCTGGAGCTCTGGGACGCCGTCCATCTGGGCCTCGGTGCGGACGTGAACGAGACCACGACCTTCCTGGCCTACGGAATGCTCATCAACGTCCTGGTCTCGCTGGGCTTTCCCGGCGACCACCGGATGTGGTCCGGCTTCCACCTCGCGTCGCCCGAGAAGACGTGACCCGCGTGCGCGTGACTCGAAGGTCGCCGGTGCGGGGGCGAGGTTTCTGTGCCCGTGAAAGTTAGTAATCAATAACTAACCACCCTTTGGGGGAGCGATGCAGCAGCAAGCGGTCCGGCGCGGAAGCGCCGTCTGGGCCCTCGTCATCACCAGCGTCGCCAGTTTCATGGCGGCCCTCGACAACCTCGTCGTCACCACCGCCCTGCCGTCCATCCGCAAGGACCTCGGCGGCGCGCTGGAAGACCTCGAATGGACGGTCAGCGCCTACACCCTCACCTTCGCCGTGCTGCTGATGTTCGGCGCGGCCCTCGGCGACCGCTTCGGCCGCCGCAAGCTCTTCATGATCGGACTGGCGATCTTCACCGGCGCCTCCGCCGCTGCCGCCCTGGCGCCCGACATCGACATCCTCATCGCCGCCCGCGCGGTCCAGGGAATCGGCGCCGCGGTGATGATGCCCCTGACACTCACCCTGCTCGCCGCGGCCGTGCCCGTCGCCCGGCGCGGCGCCGCGCTCGGCATCTTCAGCGCGGTCACCGGCCTGGCCGTCGCCAGCGGGCCGCTCGTCGGCGGCAGCCTCACCGAGCACATCTCCTGGCAGTGGATCTTCTGGCTGAACGTGCCGATCGGCCTGGCCCTGCTCCCGCTGGCCCGGCTGCGCCTCGACAAGTCGTACGCGCCGAACGCCCGGATCGACATACCCGGCACGCTCCTTGTCAGCGGCGGCCTCTTCGGGATCGTCTACGCCCTGGTCAACGGGCAGGCCGACGGCTGGACCAGCACCCCGGTCCTCGCCGGGCTGATCGTCGGCACCGCGCTCCTCGTCGGCTTCGTCCGCCACGGCCTCACCCACAAGAACCCCATGCTGCCCATGCGGCTCTTCCGCAGCCGCGCCTTCTTCGGGATCAACATCGCGAGCCTGCTGATGTTCCTCGGGATGTTCGGCTCGATCTTCCTGCTCGCCCAGTTCCTCCAGGGCGTGGCCGGCTACTCGCCCACCGAGGCCGGCCTGCGGATGCTCCCGTGGACCGCCATGCCGCTGATCGTGGCGCCCATCGCCGGGTACGTCTCCGACCGCATAGGCGGCCGACCGGTCATCGTCGCCGGCCTCGCCCTTCAGGCCGTCGGCCTCGGACTCTTCGCCCTGGTGCTGGAACCGGGTGTCTCGTACACCGCCCAGCTCCCCGGCCTGATCATCAGTGGCATCGGCATGGCCCTGTACTTCGCCCCGGCCGCCAGCGTGGTCATGTCCAGCGTCCGCCCCGCCGAGCAGGGCATCGCCTCCGGTGCGAACAACGCACTGCGCGAGGTCGGCGGGGCGCTCGGCATCGCGGTCCTGGGCGCGGTGTTCGCGGCCCGCGGCGGTTACGAGTCCGGCCAGGCCTTCGCCGACGGCACCGTTCCGGCACTGTGGATCGGCGCGGCGGCGGTGGCCGTCGCCGCACTGATCGCCCTGCTCATCCCGGGCCGCGGCAAGCCGCAGGTCCCGCAGCTCGACGCCGAGGCCGACGAGCGTGTGCCGGTCGTCGTCTGAGCCGGTGGTGCGTGCCTACGGTCCGTGGCCCCGCCCGAGCGGCGGGGCCACGGACCGTACTCTTGTCCCCGTGCAGGAACTCCACGACGCCCCCCTCGCCCCCCTGACCACCTTCCGTCTCGGCGGCCCCGCCAGCCGTCTCGTCACGGCGACCACCGACGCCGAGGTGATCGCCGCCGTACGCGAGGCGGACGCCGCCGGCACCCCGCTGCTGATCATCGGCGGCGGCAGCAACCTGGTCATCGGCGACAAGGGCTTCGACGGCACCGCCCTGCGCATCGCCACCCGGGGCTTCGACCTCGACGGCGCCTCGCTGGAACTGGCGGCCGGCGAAGTATGGACCGACGCCGTGGCCCGCACTGTCGAGGCAGGACTCGCGGGCATCGAATGCCTCGCCGGGATCCCCGGCTCCGCCGGCGCGACGCCGATCCAGAACGTCGGGGCGTACGGCCAGGAAGTCTCCAGCACCATCACCGAGGTCCGCGCGTACGACCGCTCCACGGCGGAGACGGTCACGCTCTCCAACGCCGAGTGCGAGTTCTCGTACCGGCACAGCCGCTTCAAGCAGGACCCCGCGCGCTACGTCGTCCTGCGCGTCCGCTTCGAGCTGGAGGAAGCGGGCGGCCTCTCGGCGCCCATCAAGTACCCGGAGACCGCGCGTGTCCTCGGGGTGCGGGCGGGCGAGCGGGTCGCGGCGGCTCTCGCGCGCGAGACGGTGCTTAAGCTGCGGGCGGGCAAGGGCATGGTGCTGGACGCCGAGGACCACGACACCTGGTCGGCGGGCTCCTTCTTCACCAATCCGATCCTGACGGACGAGGAGTACGCGGCGTTCCGCGCCCGGGTGCACGACCGGCTCGGTCCCGAGGTCGCCCCGCCGGCGTTCCCGGCGGGGGAGGGGCTCACCAAGACGTCCGCGGCGTGGCTCATCGACAAGGCGGGCTTCACCAAGGGATACGGGACGGGCCCGGCCCGTATCTCCGGCAAGCACACGCTGGCCCTCACCAACCGGGGCGCGGCCACGACCGAGGATCTGTTGGCGCTCGCGCGGGAGGTCGTCGCCGGGGTGCGGGACGCGTTCGGGGTGACGCTGGTGAACGAGCCGGTGACGGTGGGCGTCAGCCTGTAGGGAGTCGGGACGGTGCGCTGTCCCTCACCCGCCCCTTAGCGGCTGCCGCGTGGGGGCTCCGCCCCGGACCCCGTTCCTAAGCGCCGGACGGGCCGGATGGGCGGGGTCTGAGGACGAGCGGGCGATTTCACTGCCAGGTCCCGGCCCTCGAACGCCGGACGGGCCGGAAGGGCCGGACGGGCCCAGGGGGCGCGGACGCGCCACCGGCCTCAGCTCACCACCCACTCCTCGATCCCCGCCAGCAGCTTCGCCTTCGTGTCCTCGGGCGCCGCCGAGCCGCGCACCGACTGCCGTGCCAGCTCCGCCAGTTCCGGGTCCGTGAAGGCGTGGTGGCGGCGGGCCAGCTCGTACTGCGCCGCCAGCCTCGACCCGAAGAGCAGCGGGTCGTCCGCGCCCAGCGCCATCGGCACCCCGGCGTCGTACAGCGTGCGCAGCGGTACGTCCTCGGGCTTCTCGTAGACGCCCAGCGCCACATTCGACGACGGGCACACCTCGCAGGTCACCCCGCGGTCCGCGAGCCGGCGCAGCAGCCTCGGGTCCTCGGCCGCCCGCACACCGTGCCCGATCCGTGCGGCGTGCAGATCGTCCAGGCAGTCCCGTACGGACGAGGGGCCGGTCAGCTCCCCGCCGTGCGGCGCCGCGAGCAGGCCGCCCTCGCGGGCGATGGCGAAGGCGCGGTCGAAGTCCCTGGCCATGCCGCGCCGCTCGTCGTTGGAGAGCCCGAAGCCGACGACGCCCTGGTCCGCGAACCGCACCGCGAGCCGGGCCAGCGTCCGCGCGTCCAGCGGATGCTTCATCCGGTTCGCCGCGACCACCACCCGTATCCCCAGGCCCGTCTCCCGGGCCGCGCTCCGCACCGCGTCGAGGATGATCTCCAGCGCGGGGATCAGCCCGCCGAGGGTGGTGGCGTACGACGTCGGATCGACCTGGATCTCCAGCCAGCCCGAGCCGTCCCGCACATCCTCCTCGGCGGCCTCCCGCACCAGCCGCTGGATGTCCTCCGGCGACCGCACGCAGGACCGCGCGATGTCGTAGAGCCGCTGGAAACGGAACCAGCCCCGCTCGTCGGTGGCCCGCAGCTTCGGCGGCTTCCCGCCGGTCAGCGCCACCGGCAGGTGTACGCCGTACTTGTCGGCCAGCTCGATCAGGGTCGCGGGCCGCATCGATCCGGTGAAATGCAGATGCAGATGGGCCTTCGGCAGCAGACGCAGGTCCCGGTCGGCGGCCGGTTCATGGGCACAGACACTCGAAGGATGAAGGGGGTGTCCCCCTGGTGAGGCCAACATCCCAAGATCTTGCCGCACGCACGCGCCGCCGGGAAGCGCCTTTCTCCCAACGAGTACTTGCCCGAACGCAGAAACGGGCTCCCGGCCGTAGCCGGGAGCCCGTCACAGTGCGGGCGGGATCAGTCGCGCGCTTCCCCGAGGAGCTTCTGCATCCGGGAGACGCCCTCGACCAGGTCCTCGTCACCCAGCGCGTAGGAAAGCCGCAGGTAGCCCGGCGTACCGAAGGCCTCGCCGGGTACGACCGCGACCTCGGCCTCGTCCAGGATCAGCGCGGCGAGCTCGACCGTCGTGGCCGGGCGCTTGCCGCGGATCTCCTTGCCGAGCAGCGCCTTCACCGACGGGTACGCGTAGAACGCGCCCTCCGGCTCCGGGCACAGCACGCCGTCGATCTCGTTCAGCATCCGCACCACGGTGTGGCGGCGGCGGTCGAAGGCGGTGCGCATCTCGGCGACCGCCTCCAGGTTGCCGGAGACGGCGGCCAGCGCCGCGATCTGCGCGACGTTGGAGACGTTGGACGTGGCGTGCGACTGCAGGTTCGTCGCGGCCTTGACGACGTCCTTCGGGCCGACGATCCACCCGACACGCCAGCCGGTCATGGCGTACGTCTTGGCGACGCCGTTGACCACGATGCACTTGTCGCGCAGCTCGGGCACGATCGCCGGCAGCGACGTGAACTTCGCGTCGCCGTAGACCAGGTGCTCGTAGATCTCGTCGGTCAGCACCCACAGACCGTGTTCGACGGCCCAGCGGCCGATCGCCTCGGCGTCGGGCTCGCTGTAGACGGCGCCCGTCGGGTTGGACGGCGAGACGAAGAGCACGACCTTCGTGCGCTCGGTACGGGCCGCCTCCAACTGCTCGACGGAGACCCGGTAGCCGGTGGTCTCGTCGGCGACGACGTCGACGGGCACACCGCCCGCGAGCCGGATCGACTCGGGGTACGTCGTCCAGTACGGCGCCGGGACGATGACCTCGTCGCCCGGGTCGAGGATCGCGGCGAAGGCCTCGTAGATGGCCTGCTTGCCGCCGTTGGTGACCAGGATCTGCGAGGCGTCCACCTCGTAGCCCGAGTCACGCAGCGTCTTCGCGGCGATCGCGGCCTTGAGCTCCGGGAGCCCCCCGGCGGGTGTGTAGCGGTGGTACTTCGGGTTGGAGCAGGCCTCGATCGCGGCCTCGACGATGTAGCCGGGCGTCGGGAAGTCGGGCTCGCCGGCACCGAAGCCGATGACCGGACGGCCCGCCGCCTTCAGGGCCTTGGCCTTGGCGTCGACGGCAAGGGTTGCGGACTCGGAGATCGCGCCGATTCGGGCGGAAACCCGGCGCTCGGTGGGAGGAGTTGCAGCGCTCATACGGCCCATCGTCCCAGACGGGAAACCCGCGCGGCACACAGGTTTCAAAGGGCGGACAGGAGCTTTCTGTTCGACGCCGGGCCCACGACCACGTACACTCACCTGTCGTTGGCCCTCACCGACCACACCGCCGTGCGCACTCCGTGCACTCGGTCGGATGCGGTAGGTTGGGCGAACCACAAAGGGTCGTAGCTCAATTGGTAGAGCACTGGTCTCCAAAACCAGCGGTTGGGGGTTCAAGTCCCTCCGGCCCTGCTACACACTCCTTCGCCGGGATGTGTGCGCATGTACGTATTTCTATGGACTGCCGTGCGGCTCGACCGGGCGCGGCAAGGCCACGACCCGGAATCAGGTGAGAAGCGTGACGGACGCCGTGGGCTCCATCGACATGCCTGATGCCCAGGACGATGCGCCGGATTCCAAGAAGAAGGCCCGCAAGGGCGGCAAGCGCGGCAAGAAGGGCCCTGTGGGCCGTCTCGCGCTCTTCTACCGCCAGATCGTTGCCGAACTGCGCAAGGTCGTCTGGCCGACTCGCAATCAGCTGACGACCTACACCGCCGTGGTGATTGTTTTCGTCGTCGTCATGATCGGCATTGTTACCGTGATCGACATGGGCTTCGCCGAAGCCGTCAAATACGTCTTCGGCTGACCCGGCGTAGGGCGCCCCTCCGGGCGCCCCTTTCGCACGTTCCACCCATATGTATCCAGGAAGAAGCAGCCACCGTGTCTGACCCGAACCTGAACGACGCCGCTGAGTCGGGCGTGAGCTTCGAGTCCGCAGAGGACGAACTCGACATCGTCGAGGCGGCTGACGCTGTCGACCCGGACGAGGCCGAGGCGGCCGACGCCGCCGCCGAGCCGGCCGAAGAGGCCGCCGTGCACATCGAGTCCCCCGAGGACATCGCCGGCGTCGAGGAAGTCGTCAACGCCGAAGAGACCGCCGACCCGGAGGCCGACGAGGTCGTCGCCGCCGCCGCTGTCGACGAGGTGGCCGTGGCTGAGGCAGAGGCCGACGCCGAGGAAGAGGGCGTCGTCGCCGAGGTGTCCGAGGACACCGACGAGGCCGAGCTCTCCGAGGACGAGGCCGTGGAGGCCCCCGAGGCACCGGTCGACCCGACCGCCGCGCTCCGCGAGGAGCTGCGCACCCTGCCCGGCGAGTGGTACGTCATCCACACGTACGCCGGGTACGAGAAGCGCGTGAAGGCCAACCTGGAGCAGCGCGCCGTCTCGCTGAACGTCGAGGAGTTCATCTACCAGGCGGAAGTGCCCGAGGAAGAGATCACGCAGATCAAGAACGGCGAGCGCAAGAACGTTCGCCAGAACAAGCTTCCCGGCTACGTCCTGGTCCGCATGGACCTCACCAATGAGTCCTGGGGCGTTGTCCGCAACACCCCCGGTGTCACCGGCTTCGTGGGCAACGCTTACGACCCGTACCCGCTGACGCTGGACGAGATCGTCAAGATGCTCGCTCCCGAGGCCGAGGAGAAGGCAGCCCGCGAGGCCGCCGAGGCCGAGGGCAAGCCGGCGCCGTCCCGCAAGGTCGAGGTCCAGGTGCTGGACTTCGAGGTGGGCGACTCGGTTACCGTCACCGACGGCCCCTTCGCGACCCTCCAGGCGACGATCAACGAGATCAACGCCGACTCGAAGAAGGTCAAGGGTCTCGTTGAGATCTTCGGCCGCGAGACCCCGGTCGAGCTCAGCTTCGACCAGATCCAGAAGAACTGACACCTTCCGGACCCCCGCTTCCGACCAGGTCAGATCGGCTCTCAAAGCCGGTCTGACCTGCTTGGTTTCAGCCTGCACAGCTCTACCCGTTATTGTTGTGCGGTATGCCTTCGTCCGGTTCGTCGGACGAAGGCTGAAAACTCTCACTAGGACCCGGAGAGAGCAATGCCTCCCAAGAAGAAGAAGAAGATCACAGGGCTGATCAAGCTCCAGATCAATGCCGGTGCGGCCAACCCGGCGCCGCCGGTCGGTCCCGCACTGGGCCAGCACGGCGTCAACATCATGGAGTTCTGCAAGGCCTACAACGCCGCGACCGAGTCGCAGCGTGGCATGGTCGTGCCGGTGGAGATCACGGTCTACGACGACCGTTCCTTCACCTTCATCACGAAGACTCCGCCGGCCGCGAAGCTGATCCTCAAGGCCGCAGGTGTGGACAAGGGATCGGGCGAGCCGCACAAGACCAAGGTTGCCAAGCTCACCGGCGCCCAGGTCCGCGACATCGCCACGGTCAAGATGCCCGACCTGAACGCCAACGACCTGGAAGCCGCGTCGAAGATCATCGCCGGCACCGCCAGGTCCATGGGCATCACCGTCGAGGGCTGACCGTCCCCGTAGCACCTCAGTGGTAGGACCAAGCGCTGGTCCGTGCCACGACTCCATCTCCATACCAACAGGAGCAGAAGTGAAGCGCAGCAAGAACTACCGCGCTGCGGAAGCCAAGATCGACCGGGAGCGCAACTACGCCCCGCTCGAGGCTGTCCGTATCGCCAAGGACTCCTCCGCGACCAAGTTCGACGGCACCGTCGAGGTCGCCATGCGTCTGGGCGTCGACCCGCGCAAGGCCGACCAGATGGTCCGTGGCACCGTGAACCTCCCGCACGGCACCGGCAAGACCGCCCGGGTCCTGGTCTTCGCGACCGGCGACCGTGCCGAGGCAGCGCGCGCCGCGGGCGCCGACATCGTCGGCTCCGACGAGCTCATCGACGAGGTCGCGAAGGGCCGTCTGGACTTCGACGCCGTCGTCGCCACCCCGGACCTCATGGGCAAGGTCGGCCGCCTCGGCCGCGTGCTCGGTCCGCGTGGTCTGATGCCGAACCCGAAGACCGGAACGGTCACCCCGGACGTGACGAAGGCTGTCACGGACATCAAGGGCGGCAAGATCGAGTTCCGCGTCGACAAGCACTCGAACCTGCACTTCATCATCGGCAAGGTCTCCTTCGACGAGACCAAGCTGGTGGAGAACTACGCCGCGGCGCTGGACGAGATCCTTCGTCTGAAGCCGTCCGCCGCGAAGGGCCGCTACATCAAGACGGCGACCCTGACCACCACGATGGGCCCCGGCATCCCGCTGGACTCCAACCGCACCCGCAACCTCCTCGTCGAGGAGGACCCGGCCGCCGTCTGATCCTGACGGCAGCCGCGGACCGCGTGCTGTAGCCGGGCCCCGCACCTCTCTGGAGGCGCGGGGCCCGGTTTTGTGTCCCCGGGCGCCCGGGGCCGCCGGCGGGGCGCGAGAGGGGTCCAGGGGGCGATTTGCCTGTCGTGGATCCGTTCGCGTACTCTTCGGAAGAAGCCAAAGACCGCTGGTCGTTGCCGTGTCTTCGTAAGAAGGTGCGGCGGCCGAAGGATCCGCCAGGCGCGGACGTCCTGCACAGGTGATTCGTGGAAAAGTTCCCGGAATTCGTTCCGGTTGAGCCCGCCCCGTGCGCCTGCGCCGGGGCGTTTCGTTTTGCCCAGCCCCTTCTGAGCGGTCCTCATCACCCGGAAGGAGGCCGACGCTCTATGGCAAGGCCCGACAAGGCTGCCGCGGTAGCCGAGCTCACGGACAAGTTCCGTAGCTCGAACGCCGCCGTGCTGACCGAGTACCGGGGTCTCACCGTGGCTCAGCTCAAGGAGCTGCGCCGTTCACTCGGTGAGAACGCCCAGTACGCCGTGGTGAAGAACACGCTGACCAAGATCGCGGCCAACGAGGCCGGGATCGACACGCTGGACGACCTGTTCGTGGGTCCGACGGCGGTTGCCTTCGTCACCGGTGACCCGGTGGAGTCGGCGAAGGGTCTTCGTGACTTCGCCAAGGAGAACCCCAACCTCGTCATCAAGGGCGGTGTCCTTGATGGTAAGGCGCTGACCGCTGATGAGTTCAAGAAGCTCGCGGACCTTGAGTCCCGCGAGGTTCTGCTCGCCAAGGTGGCCGGTGGAATCAAGGCGTCGATGGCCAAGGCCGCGGCGACTTTCCAGGCTCCTCTCACGGAGTTCGTCCGCACCGCGGACGCGCTTCGCGCCAAGGTCGAGCAGGGCGGTGCCGGTACGCCGGCTCCCGCCGAGGCCGAGGTGGCGGAGTAACTCCCGCCCTTTGGTCACAGCGGGCCCGTACGCCCGCCTCCATATACACCCGGCACCTGCCGAATTAGTGGAAGGACGCCATCATGGCGAAGCTGTCCCAGGACGAGCTGCTCGCGCAGTTCGAGACCCTGACCCTCATCGAGCTCTCTGAGTTCGTCAAGGCCTTCGAAGAGAAGTTCGACGTCAAGGCTGCCGCCCCCGTCGCCGCCGCCGGCCCCGCGGGCCCCGCCGCCGAGGCCCCGGAGGAGCAGGACGAGTTCGACGTCATCCTCACCGGTGCCGGCGAGAAGAAGATCCAGGTCATCAAGGTTGTGCGTGAGCTCACCTCGCTGGGTCTGAAGGAGGCCAAGGACCTCGTCGACGGCGCTCCGAAGCCGGTCCTCGAGAAGGTCGCCAAGGAGGCCGCTGAGAAGGCCGCCGAGTCCCTCAAGGGCGCGGGCGCGTCTGTCGAGGTCAAGTGACCTTGTTGAGTCTCTGACTCAGCTGCTCCAGTTCTGAGGGCGATCACCCATTCGGGTGGTCGCCCTCAGGCGTTCCCGGAGTGCCTGCCTTGCTCTTCGTGCCGTGACGAGTAGGGTGATCATCGCCGTTGCCCGACGGTGTTCGAGCGCCGTTCTCCGGGCCGTACTGCGCAGTAGTGGGCGGTGACGATCTCTACGGAGGGCGGGGGGCCTTGACGAACCGCACGAGGCGCGCAATTCTCAGGACGCGTCGTTCACACCGATCCGGATCCGAGGCATGGATCGGCGACGCAGAGGGCAGTACTGATATGCGCTAGCAGCGCGTGGCTTGCAGCAGGAGTTGAGTACGGCGAGGGTCTCCAAAAACCCGCTCTGGACATCAGTGGGCCAAGTGGCTACACTGACCCTTTGCGCTGCCTGTTAGCTGCCTCCTGCCCGTCACCAGGGGCATACCCAAAGCTTGAGCATCGATGACCGACTTCCCCTTTTGGGGCTTTCTGTCGCTGTGCCCATCTTGGGACCGGTACGCGCGTAGTGAGTCCGAGCCCTCGGAAGGACCCCCTCTTGGCCGCCTCGCGCAACGCCTCGACCTCCAATACGAACAACGGCGCCAGCACCGCCCCGCTGCGCATCTCCTTTGCAAAGATCAAGGAGCCCCTCGAGGTTCCGAACCTCCTTGCGCTGCAAACCGAGAGCTTTGACTGGCTGCTCGGCAATGCCGCTTGGAAGTCTCGCGTCGAGGCCGCTCTTGAGAGCGGACAGGACGTCCCCACCAAGTCAGGTCTGGAAGAGATCTTCGAGGAGATCTCGCCGATCGAGGACTTCTCCGGGTCGATGTCGCTGACTTTCCGTGACCACCGATTCGAGCCGCCCAAGAACTCGATCGACGAGTGCAAGGAGCGCGACTTCACGTTCGCCGCTCCGCTCTTCGTCACCGCCGAGTTCACCAACAACGAGACCGGCGAGATCAAGTCCCAGACGGTCTTCATGGGCGATTTCCCGCTCATGACGAACAAGGGCACCTTCGTCATCAACGGCACCGAGCGTGTCGTTGTGTCGCAGCTGGTCCGCTCGCCGGGTGTCTACTTCGACTCCTCCATCGACAAGACGTCCGACAAGGACATCTTCTCCTCCAAGATCATCCCTTCCCGGGGTGCCTGGCTGGAGATGGAGATCGACAAGCGCGACATGGTCGGTGTTCGCATCGACCGCAAGCGCAAGCAGTCCGTCACCGTCCTCCTCAAGGCTCTCGGTTGGACGACCGAGCAGATCCTTGAGGAGTTCGGCGAGTACGAGTCGATGCGCGCCACCCTGGAGAAGGACCACACCCAGGGCCAGGACGACGCACTGCTCGACATCTACCGCAAGCTGCGTCCCGGCGAGCCGCCGACGCGTGAGGCTGCTCAGACGCTGCTCGAGAACCTCTACTTCAACCCGAAGCGCTACGACCTCGCGAAGGTCGGCCGCTACAAGGTGAACAAGAAGCTCGGCGCGGACGAGCCGCTGAACGCGGGTGTCCTCACCAGCAAGGACATCATCGCCACCATCAAGTACCTGGTCCGGCTGCACGCCGGCGAGGTCGAGACGGTCGGCGAGAGCGGCCGGTCGATCGTTGTCGAGACCGACGACATCGACCACTTCGGCAACCGTCGTCTGCGTAACGTCGGCGAGCTCATCCAGAACCAGGTCCGTACGGGCCTGGCGCGGATGGAGCGCGTCGTGCGTGAGCGCATGACGACTCAGGACGTCGAGGCGATCACGCCGCAGACCCTGATCAACATCCGGCCGGTCGTCGCCTCCATCAAGGAGTTCTTCGGCACCAGCCAGCTGTCGCAGTTCATGGACCAGAACAACCCGCTGTCGGGTCTCACCCACAAGCGCCGCCTGTCGGCGCTTGGCCCGGGTGGTCTCTCCCGCGAGCGGGCCGGCTTCGAAGTCCGTGACGTGCACCCCTCGCACTACGGCCGCATGTGTCCGATCGAGACCCCCGAAGGCCCGAACATCGGCCTGATCGGCTCGCTCGCCTCCTACGGTCGCGTCAACGCGTTCGGCTTCATCGAGACGCCGTACCGCCGGGTCACCGGCGGCTTCGTCACCGATGACGTCGACTACCTGACGGCCGACGAGGAAGACCGCTTCGTCATCGCCCAGGCCAACGCGACGCTCTCCGAGGACATGCGCTTCGAGGAGTCCCGCGTCCTGGTCCGCCGCCGTGGCGGCGAGATCGACTACATCCCCGGCGACGACGTCGACTACATGGACGTCTCGCCGCGCCAGATGGTGTCGGTCGCGACCGCGATGATCCCGTTCCTCGAGCACGACGACGCAAACCGCGCGCTCATGGGCGCGAACATGATGCGTCAGGCCGTGCCGCTGATCACGTCAGAGGCGCCGCTCGTCGGCACCGGCATGGAATACCGCTGTGCGGTCGACGCCGGTGACGTCATCAAGGCGGAGAAGGAGGGTGTGGTCCAGGAGGTTTCCGCGGACTACATCACCGTCGCCAACGACGACGGTACGTACACCACGTACCGCATCGCGAAGTTCTCCCGCTCGAACCAGGGCACGTCGGTCAACCAGAAGGTTGTCGTCGACGAGGGCGCCCGGGTCGTAGAGGGCCAGGTCCTCGCCGACGGTCCCGCCACCCAGCAGGGTGAGATGGCGCTCGGCAAGAACCTGCTCGTGGCGTTCATGCCGTGGGAGGGCCACAACTACGAAGACGCGATCATCCTCAGCCAGCGTCTGGTGCAGGACGACGTCCTCTCCTCGATTCACATCGAGGAGCACGAGGTCGACGCCCGCGACACCAAGCTCGGCCCGGAGGAGATCACCCGGGACATCCCGAACGTCTCCGAGGAGGTCCTCGCGGACCTCGACGAGCGCGGCATCATCCGTATCGGTGCCGAGGTTGTCGCAGGCGACATCCTGGTCGGCAAGGTCACGCCCAAGGGCGAGACCGAGCTGACCCCGGAGGAGCGGCTGCTCCGCGCGATCTTCGGCGAGAAGGCGCGCGAAGTGCGCGACACCTCGCTGAAGGTGCCCCACGGCGAGATCGGCAAGATCATCGGCGTGCGGGTCTTCGACCGCGAAGAGGGCGACGAGCTGCCGCCGGGCGTGAACCAGCTGGTTCGCGTGTACGTCGCGCAGAAGCGCAAGATCACCGATGGTGACAAGCTCGCCGGCCGTCACGGCAACAAGGGCGTCATCTCAAAGATCCTGCCGATCGAGGACATGCCGTTCATGGAGGACGGCACCCCGGTCGACATCATCCTCAACCCGCTGGGTGTGCCGTCCCGAATGAACCCGGGACAGGTCCTCGAAATCCACCTGGGCTGGCTCGCCAGTCAGGGCTGGAAGGTCGAGGGCAGCGAGGACTGGATGGAGCGTCTGAAGGTGATCGGCGCCGACGAGGTCGCCGCCGGCACCAACGTCGCCACCCCGGTCTTCGACGGTGCGCGCGAGGACGAGATCTCCGGTCTCTTCGAGGCCACGATCCCGAACCGCGACGGCAACCGGATGGTCATGCCGTCCGGCAAGGCCAACCTGTTCGACGGCCGCTCGGGTGAGCCTTTCCCGGCGCCGGTCTCGGTCGGGTACATGTACATCCTGAAGCTCCACCACCTGGTCGACGACAAGCTCCACGCCCGTTCGACCGGTCCGTACTCGATGATCACTCAGCAGCCGCTGGGTGGTAAGGCCCAGTTCGGTGGCCAGCGCTTCGGTGAGATGGAGGTGTGGGCGCTTGAGGCTTATGGCGCCGCTTACGCCCTCCAGGAACTGCTGACCATCAAGTCCGACGACGTGACCGGCCGCGTGAAGGTCTACGAGGCCATCGTCAAGGGCGAGAACATCCCCGAGCCCGGCATTCCCGAGTCCTTCAAGGTGCTCATCAAGGAAATGCAGTCGCTCTGCCTCAACGTGGAGGTGCTGTCCTCGGACGGCATGTCCATCGAGATGCGCGACACGGACGAGGACGTCTTCCGCGCAGCGGAGGAGCTCGGTATCGACCTGTCCCGGCGTGAGCCGAGCAGCGTCGAAGAGGTCTGACGGGCTGGCCGGTCGCCGCTTCACCGCGGCGGCCGGCTCTCCCCGGACCCGTTCAGACCATGATTGAGACTCGACCCCGAAAGAGGGATTGACGACAAGTGCTCGACGTCAACTTCTTCGACGAGCTGCGGATTGGCCTCGCCACCGCGGACGACATCCGGACCTGGTCGCACGGCGAAGTGAAGAAGCCGGAGACCATCAACTACCGCACGCTCAAGCCCGAGAAGGACGGACTCTTCTGCGAGAAGATCTTCGGTCCTACCCGGGACTGGGAGTGCTACTGCGGTAAGTACAAGCGTGTCCGCTTCAAGGGCATCATCTGCGAGCGCTGCGGCGTCGAGGTAACTCGCGCCAAGGTGCGTCGTGAGCGGATGGGCCACATTGAGCTGGCCGCCCCTGTCACGCACATCTGGTACTTCAAGGGCGTCCCTTCGCGCCTCGGGTACCTGCTCGACCTCGCGCCGAAGGACCTCGAAAAGGTCATCTACTTCGCCGCGTACATGATCACATTCGTGGACGAGGAGCGCCGGACGCGCGACCTGCCCTCGCTGGAGGCCCATGTCTCCGTCGAGCGTCAGCAGGTCGAGAACCGTCGCGACTCGGACCTCGAAGCCCGCGCCAAGAAGCTCGAGACCGACCTGGCCGAGCTTGAGGCCGAGGGCGCCAAGGCCGACGTACGCCGCAAGGTGCGCGAAGGTGCCGAGCGTGAGATGAAGCAGCTGCGTGACCGTGCGCAGCGCGAGATCGACCGTCTCGACGAGGTGTGGAGCCGCTTCAAGAGCCTCAAGGTCCAGGACCTTGAGGGCGATGAGCTGCTCTACCGCGAGCTGCGTGACCGTTTCGGCACGTACTTCGACGGCTGCATGGGCGCCGCGGCGCTGCAGAAGCGCCTGGAGACCTTCGACCTCGCAGAGGAGGCCGAGCGTCTCCGCGAGATCATCCGCAGTGGCAAGGGCCAGAAGAAGACCCGTGCGCTCAAGCGCCTCAAGGTCGTCTCCGCGTTCCTGCAGACCAGTAACAAGCCCAAGGGCATGGTGCTGGACTGCGTGCCGGTCATCCCGCCGGACCTGCGTCCGATGGTGCAGCTGGACGGTGGCCGCTTCGCGACCTCCGACCTGAACGACCTGTACCGCCGCGTGATCAACCGCAACAACCGCCTCAAGCGTCTCCTTGACCTCGGTGCCCCCGAGATCATCGTGAACAACGAGAAGCGGATGCTGCAGGAGGCCGTCGACGCACTGTTCGACAACGGCCGCCGTGGTCGCCCGGTCACCGGTCCCGGTAACCGCCCGCTGAAGTCCCTGAGCGACATGCTCAAGGGCAAGCAGGGTCGATTCCGTCAGAACCTTCTCGGTAAGCGTGTGGACTACTCCGCGCGTTCCGTGATCGTCGTCGGCCCGCAGCTGAAGCTGCACCAGTGCGGCCTGCCCAAGGCCATGGCGCTGGAGCTCTTCAAGCCGTTCGTGATGAAGCGCCTGGTGGACCTGAACCACGCGCAGAACATCAAGTCGGCGAAGCGCATGGTCGAGCGCGGCCGCACGGTCGTCTACGACGTACTCGAAGAGGTCATCGCCGAGCACCCGGTTCTGCTGAACCGTGCGCCGACGCTGCACCGCCTCGGCATCCAGGCCTTCGAGCCCCAGCTGGTCGAGGGCAAGGCCATCCAGATCCACCCGCTCGTCTGCACCGCGTTCAACGCGGACTTCGACGGTGACCAGATGGCCGTGCACCTGCCGCTTTCGGCAGAGGCACAGGCCGAGGCCCGCATCCTGATGCTGTCCTCGAACAACATCCTGAAGCCGGCAGACGGTCGTCCCGTCACCATGCCGACCCAGGACATGGTGCTCGGTCTCTTCTTCCTCACCACTGATGAGGAGCAGATCAAGGTCATCGGCGAGGGCCGGTCCTTCGGCTCCAGCGCCGAGGCCACCATGGCGTTCGACAACCGTGAGCTCTCGCTCCAGGCGAAGGTCAACATCCGCTTCCCGGTGGGCACCATCCCGCCGCGCGGCTGGACCCCGCCGGTGCGCGAAGAGGGCGACCCGGAGTGGCAGCAGGGCGACACCTTCCGGCTGCGTACGACGCTGGGCCGCGCGCTCTTCAACGAGCTGCTGCCCGAGGACTACCCGTTCGTCGACTACTCGGTGGGCAAGAAGCAGCTCTCCGAGATCGTCAACGACCTGGCCGAGCGCTACCCCAAGGTCATCGTGGCGGCAACGCTCGACAACCTGAAGGCGGCCGGCTTCCACTGGGCGACCCGTTCCGGCGTCACCGTCGCCGTTTCGGACATCGTCGTCCCGGAGGCCAAGAAGGCCATCGTCAAGGGCTACGAGGCCCAGGACGAGAAGGTCCAGAAGCAGTACGAGCGCGGTCTCATCACCAAGGAAGAGCGCACTCAGGAGCTCATCGCGATCTGGACCAAGGCAACCAACGAGGTTGCCGAGGCGATGAACGCGAACTTCCCCAAGACGAACCCCATCTTCATGATGGTTGACTCGGGTGCCCGAGGAAACATGATGCAGATGCGTCAGATCGCCGGTATGCGTGGTCTGGTGTCGAACGCCAAGAACGAGACGATTCCTCGTCCCATCAAGGCGTCGTTCCGTGAGGGTCTGTCCGTGCTGGAGTACTTCATCTCCACCCACGGTGCCCGTAAGGGTCTGGCCGACACCGCCCTGCGTACCGCCGACTCGGGTTACCTGACCCGTCGTCTGGTGGACGTCTCGCAGGACGTGATCATCCGCGAAGAGGACTGTGGCACCGACCGCGGCCTCAAGCTGAAGATCGCGGAGAAGGGTGCCGACGGCATCCTCCGCAAGACCGACGACGTCGAGACGAGCGTGTACGCACGCATGCTCGCCGAGGACGTCGTCATCGACGGCAAGGTCATCGCGCCGGCCAACGTCGACCTCGGTGACGTGCTCATCGACCAGCTCATCCTGCACGGCGTCGAGGAGGTCAAGACCCGCTCGGTCCTGACCTGCGAGTCCACGGTCGGCACCTGTGCCTTCTGCTACGGACGCTCGCTCGCCACCGGCAAGCTGGTCGACATCGGTGAGGCGGTCGGCATCATCGCCGCCCAGTCCATCGGTGAGCCCGGTACCCAGCTGACGATGCGTACCTTCCACACCGGTGGTGTGGCGGGTGACGACATCACGCAGGGTCTGCCCCGAGTCGTCGAGCTCTTCGAGGCTCGTACGCCCAAGGGTGTCGCCCCGATCTCGGAGGCGGTCGGCCGCATCCGTATCGAGGAGACCGAGAAGACGAAGAAGCTCGTCGTCGTCCCGGACGACGGCAGCGAAGAGACGCCGTTCCCGATCTCCAAGCGTGCACGTCTGCTCGTGGGCGAGGGCGACGCGGTCGAGGTGGGCCAGAAGCTCACCGTCGGTGCGACCAACCCGCACGACGTCCTGCGGATCCTCGGTCAGCGCGCGGTCCAGATCCACCTGGTCGGCGAAGTCCAGAAGGTCTACAACAGCCAGGGCGTGTCGATCCACGACAAGCACATCGAGATCATCATCCGGCAGATGCTGCGCCGCGTGACGATCATCGAGTCGGGCGACGCCGAGCTGCTTCCGGGCGAGCTCGTCGAGCGTGGTCGCTTCGAGGGCGAGAACCGTCGTGTGGTCACGGAAGGCGGCCACCCGGCCTCCGGCCGTCCGCAGCTGATGGGTATCACCAAGGCCTCGCTGGCGACCGAGTCGTGGTTGTCGGCGGCGTCCTTCCAGGAGACGACCAGGGTTCTGACCGACGCGGCGATCAACGCCAAGTCGGACTCCCTGATCGGTCTCAAGGAGAACGTCATCATCGGCAAGCTCATCCCGGCCGGTACGGGCCTCGCCCGCTACCGCAACATCCGGGTCGAGCCCACCGAGGAGGCCAAGGCAGCGATGTACTCGGCCGTCGGTTACGACGACATCGACTACTCGCCCTTCGGCACTGGCTCCGGCCAGGCGGTTCCGCTGGAGGACTACGACTACGGTCCGTACAACCAGTAGGACCTGGTAGTACGAGCGGTACGAGTACGAGCAGTTCCAGTACGCGCAGTACGTCCGCAGGGCGGTCACCCTTTAGGGGGTGGCCGCCCTGCGGCGTTTCCGGGCCGTGGCCACCCGGGGGCTTAGCGGGTGGAGAGTTGCCAGAGCGACAGCAGGACGCCCACGGCGCCGGTCACGACGGCCACGCTGGGCAGGGGCCAGCGGGCCCGCTCCAGGGTGTCGAGCCGTGACTCGTGGTCGGCGAGCTGCCGGTCGCTCTGGTCGGTGCGCTGCACCAGGAGGGCGAGCGAGCCGTCGACCCGGGCGAACCCGACCTCGACGGTGCCCCGCAGGCGTTCCAGCTCCAGCGCTACGGCCGCCGGTTCACTCGGCCTGGTCGTGGTCATTCGCGCCCCCGGTGTTCGCGGCCTTGGCGCTTCGGGAGGAGGGCGAGGAGCTCGCGGTCGCCTCCGCGCCCGGTGCGCAGTGCCGGGGGGAGCAGGCGCTGTACGGCGTCGAGCGCCATCACCCGGCTCAGGGCGCCTGCCGCGGCCACTGCCCCGGCCGCCCAGGGCAGGCTTTCGCCGAGGCCGGACGCCTCCACGATCGCGGGGAGTGCTACGGCGAGGGCGACGGCGCTCTGGAGAAGGGTGCGGAGGGCCCGCCGGTTGGCTTCCGACATGGGGTGCTGCCTTTCTGGAGGGTGGGGGGAGGCCGGGGGGTCATCGGGTATGCGGGACCTTCAGCGCGGCCCAGGAGGCGGGGCCTGGCGTGCCGTCCGCGTCCGTGCCCCGGTAGCCGAGCTTGCGCTGCCAGGCGGCGTACGAGCGCCGGTCCGCCTCGCCCCACACGGGACCGGGGCCGACGGTGTAGTGCCCGCAGCCCTCGGCGACCAGACGTTTGCCGACCGCGGTGCACAGCGGGCTGCGCCGGCCCGGCCTGAAGTAGCCGGCGCCGGGGAAGGGCGCCCGCGTGGGTGCCGGGTCGGGGCGGCCGGGTGAGCCGAGGCGCGCGGCGATCCGCGAGCGCATGGCGTTCATCGAGAAGGACGGGTCGATCTTGCGGCGGGTCCACTCCTTGTGGCCGATCACGCCGGCCGCGGACCAGCCGTGCGCCCGGCAGAGTGCGGCCGACAGCCGCTCGACGGCGTCGAGCTGCGCGGCGGGGTAGGGGTCGCGGCCGTTGCCGAGGTTCTCGATCTCGAAGCCGTAGAAACGGGCGTTGCCGTCCACGGCGTCCGGCCCGGTGGTGGGGAGCGCGGTCTCGGCGCGTACTGCTTCGAGGACCGCGGCCGAGCCGTTGCCCGCGTGGTTCGTGCGGCCGTATCCGACCAGGTTGACCGTGCCGTCCTTGGTGATGACGCCGACGCACAGCGGGCCCGGCAGCTCGGTGGTGCCGCGGTGGCAGAAGCCGACGCTGGAGGAGCCGGCGGTGTGGTGGAGCATGACGCCGTGGACGGGGCCCCAGGCTCCCTTGTGGTTGCGGTTGTGGGCACGCCAGGCGGCGTGCTGGGTGCTGCGGACGCCTTCGGCGCGCAGGGCGCGCACGAAGGCGTCGGCGGACAGCGGGGCTGCCATCGGGATACCTCCTGGTGGTGTGTCCGGGAACGGCCCCGGCCCGCCGCGAGGGACGCGGCGGGCCGGATGTGGGGGCGGGGAGGGCGGGGAGGTCACATGATCGGGTCGATGCGGATGTAGCGGGTGTCGAAGTTGCCGGTGTTGGTGGCCGCGCCCGACCGGTAGGCGGGGGTGCCGGTGTACACGGCGGCGGGCGTCAGGCCGGTGACGAGGAACTGGGCCGATACGGACGCCCTGTTGGCGGAGTTGACCAGTGCGGCCCGGCTGTCGTCGGCCGCGAGCACCATCGCCTTCGCGGCGTTGCGGATGTTGGCGGACATGTAGGAGCCGACGTTCGCGGTGGAGCTGAAGATGTAGCCGCCGACAGTGACGATGACCTGGCCCGTGGCCGGCGCGGTGAAGGAGGCGTCCATCGGGTCGCCGGTGGCGTTGGTCAGGGTTTCGGCATAGGTGATGGTCTTGGTGTCGCCCCCGTCCAGGTTGACCCGGAAGACCGGGACCGCGCCGACCGGGAGCCAGGCCGAGCCGGTGTAGTGCGTCAGCCGCGGTGGCGAGGCGATCCACGCCACCATGCCGGCGACGGGTGTGGGGAGTTTGGCGTCCCGGTCGGCGGCGGTGCCGAAGCGCATCACCGTACGGCCGTCCAGTGACTGCGCCAGTGACTGGAGGTGCGCGGGAAGGTCGGCGGGGTCACTCGGCTGCGGGTGGGGCAGGTTGCTGAGAGGCGTGTACTGAGTGGTCATGCGAGACCCTCCTCCTTGATCTTTACGGGGATGACGGGGTCACCGGTCTCGACGGGCGGCGCCTCGGGGGCCGGGGCCTCCGGGTGCAGTTCGAGAGATACGGAGACGGGCTGGCCCGGGGCTGTCGGCTCCACCACGGGAACGCCCAGGTGAGTGGCGAGTGCCGCGGCCACCGAGGAGGCGAGCCGCAGCAGTTGCTGATCGTCGAGAGTCACCGGTGTGCCCTCGGGGGTGGATTCCGGTGGGGTTTCAGACATCGGAGGCCTCCTTCACCTGGCGCCAGGTCCGGCCGTCGGCGGTGAGAGCGGCGAGGGTCGGGTACGCCGCGGCGACGGCGGCGTAGGTGGGCCCGGCGGGGACGGGCGTGTGGTCGGCATGTGTGTCGGGGGTCAGGTCCTCGTCGACGGGGACGCCGTTGGACTTCGTGCCGCGCAGCGTCAGCGTCTGCCGCACGGTCCCGGCAGCGGTCGATGCGGTCTTGATGCCGACCACCCAGGCCAGGGTGTCCAGCTCGGCGCCGCTGGAGTCCAGCAGCCGGATCACGTCTCCCAACTGGATGCGTGGGTCGTACAGCACCTCGACCTCACCGATGACAGGCACCGGGTACTGCCCGGCCGCGCGCATCGCATCGGCGAGACTCCGTGCCGCCCGGTACTCCTGCACCCAGTCGCTCGACTCGCCGAAGAACTCCTGCCGGCCGTAGAACCTCTCACTGGCGCTGCCGGGCGCCCAGGAGGTGGCCCGGCGCTCGATGGGCTCCGCCGACGGTTTGAGGGTCTGTACGTAGACGGACGGCTTGCCGTTCTCCAGCACGGTGTAGAGCCGCTGGGCGGTGCGGTTGGTGAACCGCAGGACCAGATGTCCCTCCTCACGGCGGGCAAGCACGTCCACCGCCCCCTTGACGGCGTCCGCGCCGGCCGCGTTGGCCGCCGCGAACCGCACGGAGAATCCGGGGGCGACGCTCTCGTCGTCGTCGACGTTGGGCGGTCCGATGTCGAACTCTTCCTCGGCGAGCAGGTACTCGACCGTCACCGAGCTCCTGCCGGGGATCTCACGGACCGCCGTGTCGGAGTAGACGGTGCCGCTGACCACGCCGATCGAGGTCCAGTCCTTGTAGGGCTGCACGCAGTAGTTGCGGCAGGCGTCGATCTCCTCGGTGACGGTGAGCGACGCGATGTCCCGTACGGACGTCAGGGTGAGGTCGGGGCTCGTCGGCGGCTTGGCGAACCGCGTGTAGTTGCGCCAGCGGAAGATGCCCCGCTCGTCGAACTCGGCCGTGGACATGGTGGCCTTGGCGATCTGGGTGAGTGACTCCCACTGCGACCCGGAGATACGGGGGATCGAGTACAGCGGCATGATCGCCTCGTCGAGTACCGCCGCCTTGGACCAGGTGCCGTTCTGGGTGAACTCGTCCTTGGTCGGCGCGGCGGCCAGGCCGCTGGAGAGCTGGACCCCTTCGGTGGCCATGGTCGTGATGAGCCGCAGCTGATACAGCTCCGAAATCGGCTGGGCGGCGGACGGGTCGACGAAAGTGGCCGGGTTGCAGGGGTAGTACGTCCCGTCGGGCCCGGTGATCTGGGGCTGCACGGTGGGCATGGAGACCGACCCGGCCCCCGTCGTGTCGAACACCCCGCCGATGTGCCACACACCGGGCTGCGCCTTCAACTGCGGCAGGGTCCACATGAAGTACCAACCCCCGCTGTTCCGGGTGCCGGAGTGCATGGTGATCTCCCCCTCGGAGAAATCCACGGACAGCCGCAGCCTGCCCGTCTCGACACCCTCGCGGTTGAGGTCCAGCTCCAGGGCGACGGAGCTGCCGATACCGACCGCGCTGTTGACCCACGCCTCGGCGAAGAGCCTGCTCCCCGGTGCGGTCACGCGGCTGCGGGGGAACCAGGAGGCGGTCATCCCGCCTGTATCGGGCGCCGCCGCGTGCGGCACGAGCGCCATCTCGTGCGGAGCGCCGTGCCTGGTCCAGCTGTAGTGCCGTGGGTCGGGGACGATCTCCGGCTGCCCGTACGGGGCGGCGAAGCCGCCGTGCAGCGACGCGTACACCAGGGTGAGCGGCTGGTTCGCGTCGAAGTCCGGGTGGCGCACCGGGGGAGACGTGAGGACGCCGGCCTGGCGCAGCAGCTCGTCGACGCACCAGGTGGCGGTGGCGACGGGGCGGCGCCAGTAGAACCCCGCGTACGGCTTGGGGAGTTCGGCCGGGCCGTGCAGCCGCTCGGCCCCGTCCAGCGCGGTGAGGACCACCGTGTCGGTGCCGGAGGCGGCGGAGCGGTTGCGCAGGGTGCCCCGGAAGGCCGGGAGGACACCGGCGTCCGTTCCGTACGCGTGGACCACGGACTGGCCGGGACGGGCGACATCGCCGGTGTGGCGCCGGGCCCAGGGCGAGTAGAGCTCGGGCGCCGAGGCGCCGTCCCTGCCCGAGACCTGGAGTTGGAGTTGCGCCGATGAGCTGCCCGAGAAGGCACGCATCGCATCCGGCAGATCGGTGCTGTAGCTGCGCTCCAGCTCCCAGGACTGGACCTGTTCGGTCACGTCCTTGCCGCCGAGGCGGGTGGTGTGCGCGGTGATTCTCGATCCGGCGTCGAGGGCTTCGGTCTGCTGGGAATCAGTCGCTCGCACTGGTCACCTCCGTCAGGTCGATCGAGATGTTGCGGTAAGGGAGCGGGCGGGCCGGGGCATCGGTGTAGCCGGTGACGGCCATGGCCGGGCAGCCGTCGCCGGGCAGCTGCGCCACGGTGGTGTCCAGGTGCAGGAGCTTGGCGGGGCCGAGCCGGGTGGAGAAGGCGGTGGCGGCGGCGGCGAAGCTGATGCCGACCGATACGTGGGTGGCTCGGGCGGGGGCGGGGGCGGAGTTCCAGCCGTCGGACATCCCCAGGAACGTGCCCGCGGAGTCGAAGAAGGTGGAGAAGCAGAACTGCGCGCGGGCGCGGAGCGCGGCGGGCAGGGCCACGCCGACTCTCCCGGGGCCGGGCAGCGGATGACCCTTCTGGTCCGCGTATACGAAGGTCAGGTTGCCCGCGGTGTTCACCGGCAGGGACGCCACGACGTACCCCTCGGCGTCCGTCGCCAGGGTGAAGCCGGTCACCGACCACTGGGCCGGTGCGCCTCGGCCGGCCGCCTGGTCGGCGGGGAGCAGGTTGACGGGGGCGGTGGGCACATGGCTGTCGTTGATGGTGAGCACGGCCCCGTCGAGTGGGTACGTACCCGCCTCACCGGCGACCCCCGACGGCGTGACGAGTGCCGCGCCGACGGGGACGGTCGCGCTGAGGGTGTGGTGCGCGACGGCGGCCGACGACAGGTAGATACCCGCGGCGTCCCGCCAGTGCAGACGGGTGGCGCACGGCCCGGACCGCCAGGCCTTGGGCAGGGTGAACCGCACTGTCATCCCCGGCGCCACCGGGAAGCCGGCGCCCGGCCTGCGGTGCCAATTGAGCTGCGCGGTAGTCGTGTTGGCCGTCCAGGTGTACGTGCCGGGCACGGCCCCCGGCTCCGTGGACAGCTGGAGCTTTCCGTCGGCGCTGTTGGTGAGGTACCAGTGCGCGGCGGCGGCGCCGGGGCAGCGGCCCTCGGCCTGGAGCGGGTCGAGCAGGTTGCGCGCCACCGGGTCGATGACCACGATCGGGCCCGGCCCGTCGATGCGCCGGGCCAGCCTGTCGAGGTGTGCGGCGTCGTCCTCGGCGAGCCGGTCGAAGGTGAACTTCGTCTTGCGGGCGGTGCGTTGGGGGGCGAGCGTGGTGACCTGGCCGCCGAGCGAGGTGAACTGGGTGACGCCGAGCTCGGCGCCGCGTTCGAAGCCGCTGGCCGCCTGGCTGATCTCCCGCAGCCGTCCGGGCAGGCCGATCCAAAGATTGCGTGCCATGTGCCGTACCTCCTTCTTGTTTCCTGCTTCGCTCTTCGCTACCTGCGGGCCAGTTGCCGGTGTCCGGAGAGCACGGCGCGGGCGATGGTCTGACCGTCCACCTGCACATGAACGGGCCGCTCGGCGAGCCGCTCAACGGCGGCGGTGAGCCGGGCCATCTGGGCGCGGTTACCGGCGCCGGAGCCGAGCATCCGCTCCAGCCTGCTGAGCGGGATCACGGCCTCGGACTCGCCGGCCTCGCCGAGGACGGCGAGGGTGCCGCCGTTACGGGGCTGGACGACGCCGCCCTTGGCCAGGTGCGGGATGGGGATCTTCGGGAGGCTGATGGAGAAGCTCTTGCCGCCGAAGACGGGGACCCAGCCGGGGATGGAGACCTTGAAGCCGTTGAGCGCGCCGATGATGGTGTTGACGGCGGTGGCGAAGGCGCGGAAGGGCGCGAGCATGACGTTGCCGATGCCCCTGAGGATCGGTGTGATCACCCTGATCGCGGTCGAGACGGCGTTCGATGTGGCCTTCATGCCGGACTTGAAGCCCTTGGTCACGACGGCGACGATCTTGTCGATGTTGACGAATTTCAAAATGAGCGGCGCGAACAGCGCCATGATCAGGCCGAAGGGGTTGGCCGCCATGGCCAGGTTGAGCCCCTTCTGCGCGAGGCCTGCCCCCTTGAGGCCCTTGGCGAGCCCGCCGCCCATGGACTTGCCGGTCTTGTCCGCGTTCTTGCCGGCCTTGCCCACCGACTTCTCGACGGCGTCGGCCTGGCCCTTGACGCCGCGCAGGGCGGTCTTGGCCTTGTCGGCGGAGCTTTTGAGCTTGTCGAGGGAGGACTTGAACTTGTCCGTCCCGCCCTTGGCCCTGCCGAGCGAGGTGTCGGCGCTCCGCAGGCCGGTGCGCAGCTTGCCAATGGCGCTGTCGCCGCCGGCCGCGGAAGTACGGAGCTTGCTGAGGGAGGAACCGGCTTTGTCGGCGCCGCCCTTGACCTTGGTAAGGGCTGTGCTCGCCTGGCCGGCCGATGTCTTCATGCCACCGACGGCGCTGGACGCGCTGCGCGAGGAACGTTGCATTCGGGTCATGCTCGAATTGGCCTGGTCGATGCTGCTTCTGAACTTGCCGACGCTGCCTGCTGCTCTGGTGAACGCGCTCTGCAGACTCATGTCCTGCCTTTACTGTTACGTGTGCGATCGGAGTTTTACACAGGTGATGTCATGAGGCCAATTCGGATTCCAGCTGTCGCAGTTTGGTGCGCGCCTGTTCAATTCCCGTCTGCACACGCTCAAAAGATGTCTTCGCATCTGTTACTGCTTTAGCTGCCCTGGTCTTCTCCTGGTCTGCCTTGGTGGCAACTGTTTCTGTTTTCTGATAGGCCGCGAGGGCAGATTTGTAAGCCTTGTCAGCCCTTGTTCGCGCCCGATTGGCGTGATCCAGACTGGTCTTCACGGCCGGAGGCATACCACCCGGAGTGGCGCCAGGTGCGCCCCGGCCCGCCGTCGCCACTTGTCTGGCGATATCGCGGGTGTTGCGTATCGCCTGCTTGGCGTTCTCATCGGCCACATCGGCCTTTGCGGATGCCTTCACCAGCTTCTTGTCGGCGCGTTCTTGGTCTTCCGCGGCCCAGGGCCAGGTCACCAACTGCCGACCCCGGAAAACGATGCCTTTTTCGTCCCCCTTCAGCATAGAAATGTCGATTTTGAACGGGGTGAAACCCACTGACAGCAGCCCGACTGCGACCTTGAGGCCCTCGACGGTCGTGCTCACACCGTTCAGTTTGTGCTTATATGTGTCGGCTTGCTCTTTCGTCCAGAACTCCAGGACGGGCTCGCCATTCTTTGTCACCTGTGTTCGCCTTTCCTCTGGTCCTTACGGGCCTTGTCACACCATTCCCGACGTGCGATCATCGGCCCATGACAGGTCTGACATGGGCTGCTGTGGCCTGGGTGGTAGTGCCTCTCCCTTTTCTGCTGTGGTTGGGAATTTATCCGCTGTGGTTGCGATGGCACCTCAAGCGAGTCGGAGTGGAAGCGGCCGGGGAATGTCGCGCCGTCTTCGGGACAGAGGGCCGGTATGAGACGACCTTCATATTCCGTACGGCGGAAATGCGGTCCGTCTACTACAAAACCCGGCTGGGTCCGCAGAGCTGGGGATCGCCGGGTGAGGAAGCCGTCCTGGTGCACGACCCGCGCTTTCCACGACTCGTACGCAGCCAACAGGAAATGAATGCTCGACCCGAGGCCTATTTCGTTCTGTGGGGCATGCTGGTCCTCGAAGCATTCATGGTTGCCGGGCTAGTGCTTGTCCTGCTGTTCGAGGCCGGCACCATTCGCTGACGTACAGGCAAAGAATCCGGCGGGCCGCTTGACTCGGCGCCCGGTTCTCGTTCTCCTCGGACGGCTGCGTCCATTGGGGTTCGTTGCCGCCCGGTACGGGTGGAGACGTAGGTCCTCTTCTATGTCATTGTTGACATGGTGAAACCGTTTGGGGGAACTCGTGCTCATTGGCCCATGAATTGCCTGGACCGTGGCGCTCGGACCCGCTGTGGCGGTGATTCCTTTCGCCGCATTTACGCTGTATGTGTACCTGCGTTTGAAAATGAGAGGTATACAGGTCGAAGCGGAGTGTAAGTACTACTACTTGACGAGAGAGAAGCACTTCCTCCAGTACCGATATATGGACCGGTCCGGGCGGAGTCACGTGCGACTCGCGTTTCTGTCATTCCCCGTGTCACGCGCGAAGCAGGGGCGTCCGCTGGAAGTGGTGTACGACCCTGCGAGGCCGTCCAGATCCCGATCACGGCATGAATTGAATCGGCCGATTCCCTGGGCGGGAATCAGTATCGGCACCCACCTGTTCGTGCAGCTGGTGTTGGGAATTCTGGGTGGCGCGTTCCTCTACGTCGGACTTTTCGACAGATGAGCGTCCGACGGCGCTTCAAACGAAGAACTGACTGAGCTCCGCGGCGACGACGCCGGCGTTCGCCTCAGACTTGAATCCGGTCGCCTCGAACTGTTTGATGTACTCCTTCTTGACCACGTCCTGGGTCCATTTCTCCCAGCTCGTCCTTGCAAGGGACAATTCGCGCTTGAAGGCGGCGATTCCGTCGACTCCGTCGCCGGAGGAAGGGTTGGCCATACTGTTCACCGTCCATTCCGATATGCTCCGAAGGGGTTTGGGCGCAAAAAGGCGCACCGCGTGCATTCTGCGGTGCGCCCTTGGGTCAAGAGTCAAGGATCAGACGATGGATGCTTTCCATTTGCCTGGGCTCGATATGGTCACATATCCATGGTGGAGCAGCGGGATCGAGCCCTTCAGTCGGTCTGAGGTGTCGGGGATCTCGACCGGCTTGCTTCCCGTGGCAGGGTGGTATGTCACGCTGCCGAAGTCCTCGAACTCGTAACGAAATACACGTGCTTGTTCGTGATATCGCTTTTCTTGGAAGTGGCCGAATGTTTCGGTCCCCTTTCCCTCGTGGTCCGTCGAGGAGAGCGTGGGGAGAGATCCGGGCTCAATGAGCCTGGCATGCCAGCGGTGAAAGCCTCCCGCCCCGTCGGACACCACACTGCGCCGTACTGAGAATCCGTCAGAGTCGGCCGGAAGGACGATGCGGACCCGGCGGCGCCCCTGAGTGACCACGAGGGTGTTGCCGTCCGGGCGGGAACCGGTCACCTTGTCGAAGTAGAAATGCGAGGTGATGCCACCGCGAACCTCCAGCAATAGCGGTGTGCCGGAGCCTCCGCCGGGGACGCTCACCACTTGGTTCTTCCATCCGGACCAGCTTGTGCTGGCTTTGTCGCTCATTCCGGCTCCTCCCATGGGTACGTCGAACCAGGCTCGCTGGGCCGATGGTTGCATGTCAGGAGAAGAACTGGGTGAGCTCCGCCGGACCCGGTGACGCTTCGTGCGGGGCTTCCGCAGGACGGGGCGCGGAGCCGTCGGCGCCCGGCCGCGCCACCGGCACCGGATACTCCAGCGGCTCCGCTTTCTCTTCCGCAGCGGTCAGTTACAAGTGTTCGGTGTCAGAGGCGCTTCAATCTCCACGGTCCAACAGAGATGACCGTGATGAAACCTGGGCCGGGGATCTCCATCCGTCCGCGCAGTTGGCCTTCGCGGTGAAAGTCCACGGGATTACCCTTCGCGTCCGCGCAGGCGAAGCCTGCCGCACCTTTTTCTTTTTCGAACGAGAAGAAGAACTCGCGCCTTCCGCCCGGCCACCGGAGTACTTCGCCGGTAACCCCACTCAGATCCGAATCAAGAACGCGAATTTCTTTCGGAGGTATAGTGCGGAGGTGCCATCGGGCGAATCCTCCGGAATCGCCCCCATGGCGTTTGATGTTGACGTGCGTATACTGCGGGGCAAGCACGAAGGGATAAGGCTTGGCACCCCACGTGGTTGTCACGTAGATCTCGGCATCAGGAGAGCTGATGCGTTCGGTTTCTATTGCGCCCTTCGCCGAGAAGTGCGTATTAAATCCCCCCGAACTCAGCTCCATGATCGCGGGTGCGCCGACCGGGCGCGGAATGTGTACGAGGCGGCCGCGCCAGCCCCACTCCTTTATCTCCGTCGTATTCTGCTGCACCATTTTCCTCCCCGGTTGTGTGGGGCGGATTCTACAGCTGGACTGATCCGGCGTCAGGAGAATAAGTGGGTGAGCTCGGCCGGACTGGGGCCTTCTGCCGTCCCGCTGTCAGCCGCCGGCGACGGGTCCAAATTCTCTTTGCCCGGCCGCGACACCGGCACCGGGTACTCCAGCGGCTCCGCGTCTTCGTCCTGGTTGACCGTCGCGAACATCCAGTTGGATTCGGCGAGTTGATCGACCGCCGTGGCCAGCAGATAGTCGGTCACCGACCACTCCGCCGTCTCGCCGTGCAGATCGCGGGCGACCGCGCTGTCGCGTGGCAGGTGTTTCAGCAGCACCGCGAGGCGGCGGGATGAGAGCCGGCCGCGGTGCCAGTCGAGCAGGTCCACGCTGTAGTGGCGCAGCAGGTCGGCTTCCAGGGCCTCGGCGTGTTCGTCGATGAACGCGTCGAGGCTCAGCCTTCCCCCAGGCCGAGTCCCGTCTCCTTGCCGTACGCCTCAAGGATCGCGGCGATGTCCTGCATCGTGATGTCGAGCCGGTCGAAGCGGGTGAACTGCTGCTCGCCGAGGAGGAGCCGGAGCAGGCCGTCCACGTCGTTGTCGTCGAGCTCGCGCAGCTTGCGGGCGGTGGAGCGGGACAGCTCGGTGGGCAGTTCGAAGGTGGTGTCGTCGAGCTCGAACGACCAGGCGCGGCCGAGCGCTTCGAGGCGCTGGGCCCGCGCCGCGTTGACGTTGAAGGCGGACATGTCGGTTCTCCTTCTTGCAGTGGGTCGGGGTGGGGCCGGTGGCCCGGCGCGCGCTGCGGAATGCGCCGCGCGCCGGACCATCGGGGGGAGGGGCAGTGCGTTACGCGGACGCGTACGACTTGTCCTTCATGAGCCACGTCGCCAGAAGCGAGCTGTTCTCGGCAGCGAGCGCCGTGAAGGTCACGCCGAGCTTCAGCGCCCCGGTGCGGGTCAGCGCGATCTCCTCGGTCTCGGTGACCTGGCCGCGCGGGATGATGAAGCGGTACGTGACATCCGCGCCGTCGCTGAACTCGATGCCCAGCTGGCGCTCGTCCCGCTGCGGCTCGGCGGCGAGCTTGTACTCGAAGGTGTCCACGGCGCCGGTGGCGACCACCGGGGTCACCGCGCTGCCGCCCATGAAGAACGGCAGGGTGTCCTTGTTGAACTGGAGCAGCTGGAACTTCACCGTCAGGTCGCGGTCGGAGTAGATGAACCGCGCCGGGCTCACCGACTGCCAGGTGTCGACCGGGTCGATCTTGTCCTTCTTGTTGAACTTGATCCCGTCGGTGGTGGTGTAGCCCAGCTCGGTCCAGCCCGCCGGCCACGCGTCGGCGGTGTGCTTGGGGGCGGCCGGGGGAGTGGCGCCGGCCGACGCGACCAGGATGCGGCCGGTGCCTGCGACGCGGATCTGGCTGCCGTTGTTGTTCGCCATGAGTGCTCCTTGGTGGTGAGTGGTGTGTGGTGAGTGAGGCGCGCTGGGTACGACAAAGCCCCGCCGCGCATGCGGCAGGGCCGGTTCTGGGGTGCGTGAGGTGCGCGGTTACGCGGGACGGACGGAAATCCGGAACGTGGAGACATAGCGGCTGGCTCGGGGCCGGACGAAGTCGGGCAGCCAACGCGGCCCGTCCGCCTCGGTGATGTCGGTGAGCGTCGTGGTGCCGCGGACCGTGCCGGTGGCGGCCAGTAGCGCCGCCCTCGCCGTGTTGGCGAGCGTGTGCGCCGTGGTCTTGTCCGGGCCGTAGACCTCCAGCTCGACCAGTGGCTGATCGAGGTGCAGATCGTCGATCCAGGCCCCGCCGACACGGGAGACGAGAACGGCCTTGGCCGTGCCGTCGAAACCGGCCGGCGGCGACTCGTCCACGATCACGCCCGCCAGTTCCGAGCGGTCGGCGAGGAGGTCCACAACGAGAGCCTGCACATCGGGGAAGACGCTCGGGGGAGAGGGCATGACAGGGGCACTCCTTTCGTAGGGGGCGCAGAAGGGGCTGACGTACGACGGCGGAGCTGCACCCCGGAGGGAGGGGACACAGCTCCGCCGCTGCACTTATTGTGATCCATTTCGTGCGTGCGCGCAACTAACTAGATGGAGATCGATGTGCTCCGCACTTTCAGTGGTCGCTGCGCTACGCTGCGATCAATAGAACGTACATACGAGAGAGTGCGATGTGATGCGCGAAGTGCCGTACGGGGCGTGAGGAGCGGTGGGCGTGAAGTTCAGCACGACGACAGGGCGGACAGCGGGCGGTGAGCGCCTGTGGTGATCAGTGGGCATGAGCGACTGACCGATGTGGTGGCGGCTGCTGTGGAGGTGGCCGCCGAGGCCGCGGAGGCCGGGACGTACACCGCGGACGTGGGCCGGACCCTCACCGATGTGGTCGGCAAGGTCGGCGCCCGCATCGCACTCGACGCGGAGGTGCGCGGCTTCACCAGTGGCTGGCAGGAGGCCATGTCACTGGCGGCGCCCAAGGCGTCGCCCGAGGCCCAGGTCCTGCGGATGCCCGGCTCCCCGGACCGCGCGGAGAGCCCCTGACGGGGCTCGTCCCGCCCCGTCCGGAGCGCTTTCCAACGGCCCGCGGACACAGCGAAGGCGCCGGGCCGGCCACCCTTGGAGGGGGTGGCCGGCCCGGCGCCTTTCTCGTACCTGCGACTTCAGTTCCGCGGTGTACGCGGCCTGCGGCGCGCAGCCCGTTCCGCGGCGAACACGTCCGCCAGCCGGAAGAGCTGGGCGCGCCCGCGGTGCCCGGCGGGCGCCAGGTGTCCGAGCTGCACCCACTTGCGGATGGTGGCCGGCGCGACGTCCGCCTCCTGGGCCGCGAGCGTGCCGGTGACGAGCGCGGCCCGTGACGGGGCCGACGGCTGCTGACGGGCGTTCATCGCGCCCCGCCAGGTGCGTCGTCCGGGGAGTTGTCCGGTACGTCGTCCGACATCCGCGCGATGATCTCCCGCGCGTCGGCGCCCGCCGTCCGCGCCAGCTCCGGCCACGCCCCCTCCGTCCAGATGTGCCGAAACGCCGGATCGGTCGGGCAGTCGCACTGCGGATCGGTGCACCGGCAGGCCGGGTTGACGCACAGGACGGCCCGGCGCTCGGGGAAGGCGCGCATCGACACCGAGTCGCACCACGGGCAGCGCCCGCGCACCCGCACCATCGACTCGGCCTCGCCCAGGGCCCTGGCGCAGCGCCTGGCCATGCGACGCATCTCGTCCCGTACGTGCCCGGCCAGGACCGGGTCGCCCGCTACTCGCTCGCGCAGCGGCATGAGGCGCAGCAGCCGCTGCGGCACGGCGGCGCGGCTCGGCCTTCCCAGGCCGAGCCGGTCGTGGACAGCCTCGTCCAACTCGACCACGCCGTCCGTGATGTCACGGATGGCATCGGATATGTGCAGCCGCACCGGCGCGGCCGAGTGGCCGGGTACGGCCAGCCCGTGCCGCTGCTCGTTCAGCAGCGCCTCGCGCTTCTCCTCCCGGGTGCGCGATGCGCGGGCGGACAGCTCCGCCGCTCCGGGCTGACGCGGTTCCCCGCTCAACGACCCTCGGCCAGGGGCGAGTTCGGTAAGAAGCTCGGGGAACTGGCGGATCAGCATCTCGGTCCACAGCGAGGCGTCGCGCGCCGCGCCACTGCCGTCGTCGGGGGTCGGATTCGTCTTCATGGAGTGCTCCGTATCTGCGTCCGGGTTCGGTTCCGCGCGGCTCCCGCCGGCCCCGCTCATCGGCGTCCCTCGACCGCGACCGGCCGCCCGTTGCGCCACAGCCGCCCGGCACTCACGCCGTCGAACCAACTGGTCGCGGGCGCCACGGACTCCTCGCACTGCCGCAGTACGGGGCAGCGGGCGCAGGCCCGCAGCGCGGGCTCGGCGTCCGCCACCCGTCGTGCGAAGACGACGGCGGGCGGCAGGCCCGAGCAGGCGGCAGACGCCCGCCAGCCGGAGAACTCCAGGACGTCGGGGGCCGGAACAGTGCGTAATGCGGGCATGGTGGTGCTCCCAAAGCGCGGCCGAAGCTGATCGCAACAATGTGTTGCGAGCTCGCACACTGGCACGTTGCGATCGGGCGCGCAATCATGATTCGGGGTGCGCGCGTGCGAAATCCTCACAATTGCTTGCTCGCAAGCGCGTAGTTCCGTGCGCGCAAGCGCGTTAGTCTTGGGATCCGCTTCGGAGGGAGGCGTCCACCCGTGACCGCCAGCGAACTGGAACAGTTCACCGCCTGGATCGAAGACCTGATCCGCCGACGGGGATATGACATCGACAGCCCGCGCGGCGGCGGCAAGTCGCGTCTCGCCGACGAGGCGGGCGTGCACCGCGCGGCCATCACGCGACTGCTTCAGCGCCAGAGCATGCCGGACCTGGAGACCACCCGGCGGCTCGCCCAGGTGTTGCAGGTGTCGGTGCGCGAAATGCTGATCCGGTCCGGCCGGCTGTCCGAGGAGGACCTGCCGCTGCCCGACGTGCCGGACGGCCCGTCCCGTGACACCACCGCGCACCGGCTCACCCTGGAAGAGGCCGCGGAGGGCCTGGGCGTCCCGGCCGACCAATGGGACATGTTCATCAAGGTCGCGGGCCAGTTCCTGCCGGCGTCTGAGGCGGCCTGGTCCGAGCGGGCCGCGGCGGCGCGAGGCGCGTCGACGGCCGTGAAGGGTGCCCGGAAGGGCTGAGACCGGGCCCGTATGCTGGTCCGGGCCTGTCCCCCCACTCACGCAGGCTCAACGCCGTTCGGGGCCGTACCGGCTCAGCGGCGCTAGCAGCGGGTAGCACCGCCCCGATGTGCGCCGGCCTGATGTCACCGGCGGGATGGGCAGTGATGGGACGCGAAAGTGAGCCGGGTACGGCGAAGGGCAAAGAGCGCTCCCGCCCGCCGGGTGGCCCCCGCGAACGCGACAAGGGAGCGCCGACGTTCCGTGGCGCCCCGCATCCGCGCAATGCCGTCCGGGCTCCGCCCGAGCCGCCGGACGAGCTCCCGGACCTGCTCGCCACGCTCGGTGAGTACTTACGGGACCACCCTCCCGAGGACGTCGCGATCCTCCTTCGCGCGGAGCTGGAACAGCGCGAGTTCCGGGCGTACGCGAACGGCTGGCAGGACGCCGCCGACGAGTACGAGCCCGCCCTGGAGCAGGCCCGCCGCGCCACGCAGGCGCGCAGACTGCGCCTGGTCGGCCACACCCCGGGCCAAGCCGCGCTCATCCCCTTCCCGCAGGACCCGCCAGGCCGGCAGGACCCAACGCCGGTCCGTAAGGACGACGACGTAACGGCGGACACCGAACCCGTAGCCGAAGCGGCGCACGTAGAAGCGGACCGCAAGACGCCCACCCCCGAGGCCACCCCCACCGAGCATCGCCCCGGCCTCGTGGTGAAGAATGGGAACTCCCGCGTCCCCACCATCCCGCGCCTCCCCGCGCACCGCCCCGTCCGCCGCGACCGCCCGCGAACCTGCCGAGGCGCCCGCCCGTGGCCCGGCCGCGCGACCGCCCGTGATCCCACCGCGAACACCCCGTGAACCCGCCGCCACCGAAAGTGCTGGACGGACCGGACGCATCGGTACAGATCCGGGCGTGGGCATTTGTTTTGACCGGAGTCGATGAGGTAGGTACGCTCAACCCTTGTGCCTGGGGTGTGCCTGGGCTCTGGGACGTGCCTATGTCCGTTCCAAGAGCCAGGGCGATTTCGCCGCAATCTGCTGCTTCTCTGTTCCGCGGGGTCGTTCGCAGTGTTCGACACACCCGACCGCGTGGGTCGGTGGTGTTCCAGGTTAGTTTCACAGTGATCGGCACACAGAAACCGGAGAAGTAGTGCCTACGATCCAGCAGCTGGTCCGCAAGGGCCGGCAGGACAAGGTCGAGAAGAACAAGACGCCCGCGCTTGAGGGTTCGCCCCAGCGTCGTGGCGTCTGCACGCGAGTGTTCACGACCACCCCGAAGAAGCCGAACTCGGCCCTGCGTAAGGTCGCGCGTGTGCGTCTGACCAGTGGGATCGAAGTCACCGCTTACATCCCGGGTGAGGGACACAACCTGCAGGAGCACTCGATCGTGCTCGTGCGTGGCGGCCGTGTGAAGGACCTGCCGGGTGTTCGTTACAAGATCATCCGCGGCTCCCTTGACACCCAGGGTGTCAAGAACCGCAAGCAGGCCCGCAGCCGCTACGGCGCCAAGAAGGAGAAGTAAGAATGCCTCGTAAGGGCCCCGCCCCGAAGCGCCCGGTCATCATTGACCCGGTCTACAGCTCTCCTCTTGTCACCTCCCTCATCAACAAGATCCTGCTCAACGGCAAGCGCTCCACTGCCGAGCGGATCGTGTACGGCGCCATGGAAGGCCTCCGCGAGAAGACCGGTAACGACCCGGTCATCACGCTGAAGCGTGCCCTTGAGAACGTGAAGCCGTCTCTCGAGGTCAAGTCCCGCCGTGTCGGTGGCGCCACGTACCAGGTGCCGATCGAGGTCAAGCCCGGTCGTGCGGGCACTCTCGCGCTGCGTTGGGTCGTGGGTTACTCCCGCGCCCGCCGTGAGAAGACCATGACCGAGCGCCTCATGAACGAGCTGCTCGACGCCTCCAACGGTCTTGGCGCTGCTGTCAAGAAGCGCGAGGACACCCACAAGATGGCCGAGTCGAACAAGGCCTTCGCGCACTACCGCTGGTAGTCGCTTTCCCCATCGAGACCGAGAGAAGATTGAGCCTTATGGCCACCACTTCGCTTGACCTGGCCAAGGTCCGCAACATTGGGATCATGGCCCACATCGACGCGGGTAAGACGACCACCACCGAGCGGATCCTCTTCTACACCGGTGTGAGCTACAAGATCGGTGAAGTCCACGACGGCGCAGCCACGATGGACTGGATGGAGCAGGAGCAGGAGCGCGGCATCACGATCACGTCTGCCGCGACGACCTGTCACTGGCCGCTCGATGAGGTTGATCACACGATCAACATCATCGACACCCCGGGTCACGTCGACTTCACCGTCGAGGTGGAGCGTTCGCTCCGCGTCCTCGACGGTGCCGTCACCGTGTTCGACGGTGTGGCGGGCGTCGAGCCCCAGTCCGAGACTGTCTGGCGACAGGCGGACCGCTACGGCGTGCCGCGTATCTGCTTCATCAACAAGCTCGACCGTACGGGCGCCGAGTTCCACCGTTGTGTGGACATGATCTCCGACCGCCTCGGCGCGGTCCCGATCGTGATGCAGCTGCCCATCGGTGCCGAGATGGACTTCCAGGGCGTCGTCGACCTCGTGACGATGAAGGCCTTCGTGTGGTCTGCCGAAGCCGCCAAGGGCGAGGCGTACGACATCGTCGACATCCCCGACACTCACGTCGAGGCTGCTGACGAATGGCGCGGCAAGCTCCTTGAGACCGTCTCCGAGCACGACGACGAGATGATGGAGCTGTACCTGGAGGGCCAGGAGCCCACCGTGGACCAGCTCTACGCCGCGATCCGTCGTATCACCCTGGCTTCCAAGGGCGCCGCGGACTCCATCACGGTTTCCCCGGTGTTCTGCGGTACCGCGTTCAAGAACAAGGGCGTTCAGCCCCTGCTCGACGCGGTCGTGCGCTACCTGCCTTCTCCCCTTGACATCGACGCCATTGAGGGTCACGACGTCAAGGACCCCGAGAAGATCATTTCGCGTCAGCCGTCCGACGACGAGCCGTTCTCCGGTCTTGCGTTCAAGATCGCGAGCGACCCGCACCTCGGCAAGCTCACCTTCGTCCGGGTTTACTCGGGCCGCCTCGAGGCCGGCACTGCGGTGCTGAACTCGGTGAAGGGCAAGAAGGAGCGCATCGGGAAGATCTACCGCATGCACGCGAACAAGCGTGAGGAGATCCCCTCGGTGGGCGCCGGCGACATCGTCGCCGTCATGGGTCTGAAGCAGACCACCACGGGCGAGACGCTCTGTGACGAGAAGAAGCCGGTCATCCTGGAGTCCATGGACTTCCCGGCCCCGGTCATTCAGGTCGCCATCGAGCCGAAGTCCAAGGGTGACCAGGAGAAGCTGGGTGTAGCCATCCAGCGGCTCTCGGAGGAGGACCCCTCCTTCCAGGTCCACTCGGACGAGGAGACCGGCCAGACCATCATCGGTGGTATGGGCGAGCTCCACCTTGAGGTGCTCGTCGACCGCATGCGACGCGAGTTCCGCGTCGAGGCGAACGTCGGCAAGCCGCAGGTCGCCTACCGCGAGACCATTCGTAAGACCGTCGACCGCATCGACTATGTGCACAAGAAGCAGACTGGTGGAACAGGCCAGTTCGCGAAGGTGCAGATCTCGATGGAGCCCATCGAGGGTGGCGACGCGTCCTACGAGTTCATCAACAAGGTCACTGGTGGCCGCATCCCCAGGGAGTACATCCCCTCGGTGGACGCCGGTGCGCAGGAAGCCATGAAGTTCGGCATCCTGGCCGGTTACGAGATGGTCGGTGTTCGCATCACCCTTCTCGACGGTGGCTACCACGAGGTCGACTCTTCGGAGCTGGCCTTCAAGATCGCCGGTTCGCAGGCGTTCAAGGAGGGTGCCCGCAGGGCCTCTCCCGTGCTCCTGGAGCCGATGATGGCTGTCGAGGTCACTACGCCCGAGGACTACATGGGCGATGTGATCGGCGACCTCAACTCCCGCCGTGGCCAGATTCAGGCCATGGAGGAGCGCAGCGGCGCTCGCGTCGTGAAGGGCCTTGTGCCCCTCTCGGAGATGTTCGGCTACGTCGGAGACCTCCGCAGCAAGACGTCGGGTCGCGCAAGCTACTCGATGCAGTTCGACTCCTACGCCGAGGTTCCGCGGAACGTCGCCGAGGAGATTATTGCGAAGGCCAAGGGCGAGTAGCTCCCCCGAGTGCCCGCTTTAGGCTTGACACCGACCGCCGGGATTTTCCCGCATTTGCCGTGTGGGAGACCCCCCGGCGGTCGGCATCCCAGCAAAATCACCTGGCGCCGATGAAGCAAGGCGTACAGAACCACTCCGCAGGAGGATCCAGTGGCGAAGGCAAAGTTCGAGCGGACTAAGCCGCACGTCAACATCGGCACCATCGGTCACATCGACCACGGTAAGACGACCCTTACGGCCGCCATTACCAAGGTGCTGCATGACGCGTTCCCGACTCTGAACGAGGCCTCGGCCTTCGATCAGATCGACAAGGCACCCGAAGAGCGTCAGCGCGGTATCACGATTTCGATCGCGCACGTGGAGTACCAGACGGAGTCGCGTCACTACGCGCACGTCGACTGCCCCGGTCACGCTGACTACATCAAGAACATGATCACGGGTGCGGCGCAGATGGACGGCGCCATTCTCGTCGTCGCCGCGACCGACGGCCCGATGCCGCAGACCAAGGAGCACGTGCTCCTGGCCCGCCAGGTCGGCGTTCCGTACATCGTCGTCGCGCTGAACAAGGCCGACATGGTGGACGACGAGGAGATCCTGGAGCTCGTCGAGCTCGAGGTTCGTGAGCTCCTCTCCGAGTACGAGTTCCCGGGCGACGACCTTCCGGTCGTCAAGGTCTCGGCGCTCAAGGCGCTTGAGGGCGACAAGGTCTGGGGCCAGACCGTTCTCGACCTCATGAAGGCCGTCGACGAGTCGATCCCGCAGCCCGAGCGCGACGTCGACAAGCCGTTCCTGATGCCGATCGAGGACGTCTTCACGATCACGGGTCGTGGCACGGTCGTCACCGGTCGTATCGAGCGTGGCATCCTCAAGGTCAACGAGACTGTTGACATTGTGGGCATCAAGGAGACCAAGACCACCACCACGGTCACGGGCATCGAGATGTTCCGCAAGCTGCTCGACGAGGGTCAGGCCGGCGAGAACGTTGGCCTCCTCCTCCGTGGCATCAAGCGCGAGGACGTCGAGCGTGGCCAGGTCATCATCAAGCCGGGTTCGGTCACGCCGCACACCCAGTTCGAGGCCCAGGCCTACATCCTGTCGAAGGACGAGGGTGGCCGTCACACCCCCTTCTTCAACAACTACCGCCCGCAGTTCTACTTCCGCACCACGGACGTAACGGGCGTTGTGACCCTTCCCGAGGGCACCGAGATGGTCATGCCTGGCGACAACACCGTCATGACCGTCGACCTCATCCAGTCCGTCGCGATGGAAGAGGGCCTGAAGTTCGCCATCCGTGAGGGTGGCCGGACCGTCGGCGCCGGCCAGGTCACCAAGATCACCAAGTAATTTGGTGTTCTGACCTGGTTGCTCGAGATCTGAGCACCAAGAAGGGCCCCTGTACTGCCGTCCGCGGCGGTACAGGGGCCCTTCTGTCTGTCCCGTCTATGTGTCCCTACGGCCGCCAGAGCCAGGGGACCGCGTCCGCCCCGAGGCCCCCACGCCCGGCCTCCGCGGCCCGAGGTGCAGTGCGGCTCCCTCCAGGGCGACAGGGCCGCCTTTACGTCGTACCAGGCGCCCGCCCGCGAGCAGCTGCACCCGTCCCTTGCCGTCCCGGCCCAGCAGGACCGGGCCGGTGGGTGCCGATACGGCGCCCACCGCCCCGTACCCGTCGAAGCGCAGGCGCCCCCGGCTGCTGCCGCCCACCCGCACCTTCGTCAGCCGGGCCGTCGCGAGCCGCCGGTAGACCAGGTCGATGCCGCCGTCCGGTGCGGCCATGGCGGCGGGGGAGTCGCCCGGTACGGGCAGCCCCGGCGCCGGGCGGGCCGTCACCGGCCACCCCGGCGCGTCCTGCGTCCAGTGGTGCACGGCGTCGCGTCCGGCCGCGAACACATGGACGCGGCCTGCGCCGTCGGCCACCGCCGCCAGCCCGTCCTGGACCTCGCCCCCGCCGAGGTCGCGCCAGGCGTCCCAGCGCCCGGCGGTGTCCCGGACGCGCGTGCTGATGCTCTTGTCCGCGTTGCGTACGAACAGATGCACCCGCCCGTCACGGGCCGTCACGGCGACGGGGGAGCCGATGCGCCGGCCGCGGTCCGGCCGGCTCTCCGGGTTGCCCAGGCCCGTCCAGGCGCTGAACTCCCCATGGGGGGACCGCTGTTCGAGCAGTACGATCTCTCGCCGGTTGGCCGCGCCGTGCCCGGCCAGTGCGGCGAAGCGCAGCCCGAAGAGCAGCTGTCTGCCGTCCTTGAGCGTGGTCGCGCCGATGGCGGGGGCCAGCGGCCCGCCGCCCAGGTCGTCCGGCGGGCCCCACACACCGCTGCCCGGCGCGGTCTCCCGGTGGCGCGCGACGCGCAGGCCCAGCGCGCTGTAGGCGGTCAGTCTCCCGTCCGGGCCGGTGGAGACGACGGGGCGGGCGCCGGGGTGGCGGTAGTGGGTGGAGCGGACCCAGCCCTTGCGGTTGGTGAGCGGGCGGTCGCCGCCGACGTTGTAGTCGCCGCAGCCGGCCGCGTTCCCGCACTCCCAGTCTGGCTCGCCGCCGTACGGCACGAGATGCGTGGCCTTCTCGTGCCGTACGGCGGCGAGCAGGTTCTTCGGCCAGTGGTGGTTGTAGTAGCCGGGGTCGCGGTAGTGGCGACCCGACGGGCGGCCTGGAGTGCGGGGCTACTGGGCGGCGTCGGGCGCGACCGTCGCCTCCGCCTCGACGAACAATTCCTGGGCGGTGGTGACAGTGATGACGCGGTCGAGCCAGCGGTCCAGGGTGTCGAGGTCGGTGCACTCGGTGATCCGCTGTGCGAGGGCCTCGGGGACAGGGATGCCACGGGCGGTCAGCAGGCGCATGATCGACTTGGCCTCTCCCTTGGCCTCTCCCCTGACTTCGCCATCGGCTTCGCCCTTGAGGTAGGTCTCCTCGACGAGGGTGCCGCGACCAGGGAAGTAGCTGGCTCTATTCATCAGGTTCCTCCAGATGTCCCGTGCCGGGGTCGTCCCCAGGCCGATTTCCAGCATTTCCGCGTAGTACGTGATGGAGTGCGCGTCCGAGCGCCCCAAAGCGGTCACCAGCGCCTTCAGTATGGCCGTGGTGTTGCGGCCTTTTCCATGTGTCATGGCCGAGAACGTGGCCAGTGTGAGATCGCGGGCCGCCTCGGCCGGATCGGTGATCATCGGGACGTTGTTGGGCCCGAGGACGAGAGGGTGGGTGCTCAGGGCTGTCCAGCCCTTCACTCCGACCCTGAAAGGTCCCGCCGCCCATTCGGCAGTGAACTCGTCCTGGCAGACGACCAGGAGGAGAGCCGGCATGTCGTACTTCGCCTGGAGAAAGGCGAGGTAGTACGTCCAGCTGGACCCTTTGTCCACGTCACGGCGGCCCTGCGCTTCAATTGCGAGCAGGAACCCTTCCTCCCCGGGCGGTTGAACGCGCAGCACGCTGTCCACGCGCCGTTCCAGGGGTCTGATCTCGGTGGCGTCCGGGGTGAGCACCTCGACGGATGGCTCGTCGGACAGGGGTACGCCCAGGATCCGGAAGACCGGCGCGAGGAGCTCGGGGCGGTCCTGGAAAATCCGGTGCGAGGCCTCATGCGATGAACTGACCATGTACGAGAACCTAGGCTCAGAAATGCCTCGGGCATTGACCTTTGGCATATGACCACTCGTGTGGGTGACCCCGATGGTCAGGGGGACCTTCGACGGCGCTACGCGTAGCGCGGCAGGCCCTCGGTCGAGATCGTCCAGTCGACGATGGTGACGTCCTCGCCGTAGACGAAGTCCTTGCGGGTGGCGTAGCGCGGCCCTTGCGCCGTCGGGTGGATCTCGGAGAGGACGGCGCCTGTGCCCGTGCGAGGGTCGAAGATCGCGTAGATGGGGATGCCGAGGAGGGGGTAGTCCCGCATCTTGCTCACCCAGTCGTTGTCCGGGTTGGAACGAGACACGATTTCGATGGCGGCGATGAGCGTACGGGGGTCGAAGGAGCCCTCGCCTTCCATGTCCTCCAGGGCGAGCACCATGACGTCAGGGTGGCGTTTGATGCCCTCCGGCTCGTTTTCCACATCGGGTGTTCCCGTGAACGCCCAGATCCCGTCCGGCATGGTCTTCTCCAGGCGGCGGCTGACCAGCCCGGCGGTGAACTCATGAGGACGCCCCGGAGCCATCCTGTCGTGGACGATCCCTTCTTTGGTGATCTCGAATTTGCCGGGAAGGGAGTCCCGCATCTGATCGACGCTGTCGCGCATCGCCCGGTACTGGGGGCTGCCCTTTTGTGCGTTGTCCGGGGTGATGGTCATGGCGTGCGCTCCTCGTCCGTGCCCAGGGGCAAGAGTCGTCACGTTCATGCTAGGCGGCCTCCTTGAGGTCGGGTCGGCAGTCGCGGCAGTGGCCCGGTGCGGGGGCGCGGAACGCTCGGTCGCAGTTGTCGCAGTTCTGGAGTGGGTCCGGGCGTGCCGGGGGCGGGGCCGTCGGCAGGAACGGTGGGATCAGCTCCGTGAGGCGGTACGCGAGCAGGCCGGCCGGGTGTTGCAGGTCCTCCGGGACGGTCGCGGCCAGGGTCCGCCGCACGGCGCCGGGTCCGGCTCCGCCCTCCAGCCAGGCCTCGACGCCCGGAGCGAGGCGCCGTACGTCCCGCTCGGCCAGCAGCAGGCTGGGGTGGTGACGGTGCAGGTCCGCGAGCAGGGCGGTCGCCGTGCGGTGTCGCGCCGGGTCGGACGAGCGTGGCTGGGGGAGCGGGCGCGCTGCGGTTTCTCGGGGGGCGGCGGGCGGCCGGGGTGCCGGGGGCTCGGGCGCTGCCCGTTCGGCGGGCTCCACGCCCGGCTGGTTGTACGACACCGTGCGGGTGACGACCTTGCCGCTGGGCAGCCGCTCGCGGGTGCGCTCCAGGTAGCCGTACGCCTCCAGCTCCCGCAGCGCCGCCGCGATGCGGTGCTCGCCCTCCGGGAAGCGGGCGGTCAGGGACTTGATGCCGACCTGCGCGCCGACCGGCAGCGACTGGATGTGCACGGCGAGCCCGATCGCGAGGAGCGACAGGTCGCGGTGCTGGGCCAGGTGGTTGCCTACGACGGTGTAGCGGCTGCTGTGCCGCACATTGACGTGAACAACACCGGATCGGGGGGCGCCGCCGGGAACGGCGGACGACGCGCGCGAGGGCGCGTTAAGGTGCTTCGAAGCCATCGGGAAGGTCTGCTTCCTCGTTGGTCAGGCCCTCGATCGGGATGCCAGTCCCGGCCGGGGGCCGTCGCATGTCTGTGGTTGTCGAGCCGAGCATATGCCCGCCAACCGGCCGGAAATCCAGCCCAGTTGCCACAGATCACCCGTGTGAGTGACGGGAGGCTGGAGGGGTTGGTAAGGATTTTTTCCCCTCCGGGATTTAAAGAACTACATGTCGTGGGTCACCAGGTCGTGGCCCACCGGGTCGCGGCAGCCGCGACCCGGTGGGCCAGGTCGATCTCCGCCCATACGGTCTTGCAGGGCGCGGGCCCTTCGATCACTCCCCAGCGGCTTGCGAGCGTCTCGACGAGCAGCAGTCCCCGCCCCGACTCGGTGTCCTCCGACGCGTGAACCGGCTCGGGGAGACGGTCGCCGCGCGGGTCGATCACCTCGATACGGAGTACGTCGCCCAGGACGGTCAGCGTGAGCCGGAAGTCCCGCCCCGGCAGGTGCCCGTGCAGCGCGGCGTTCGCCGCCAGCTCGGCGATGACGTGCGCCGCCGTCTCCAGGGGGAGCCCCCAGGTGCGCAGCTCCTCGACGGCCAGGAGCCGCGCGAGCCTGGCGCCCCGGCGGGTGGCGGAGAGCTGGATGGCGAACTGCCGCGTGCAGCTGCCCGGTTGAGTGAGTTCTCGGTTCATGTCACTCAGCGTGGCCATCCGTGCGTACCGTGAACAGTGATGAAGCGTTTGCGTACGGTGACTGTCCAGTGCTTGTCCGGCGTTGTCCGGGCTGTCCGGAGTGACCTGTTGGGTACGCCCAGGCGTTGAGGATGGGTTGGCACGTCGGAGGTGGGCGCGGGATGAGCATGGACGGTACGGAGCGCGGGGACGGCGGGGCGGACGAGCCCGGCTGGGACGTGGACCCGGACGACGAGTCGGGAGCGGCGGTCGTCGCGGCGGTGGGCCGCCAGATCAAGGTCTGGCGCGAGGCGGCGGGGCTGCGCGCGGGGGACTTCGGCACGGCGATCGGGTACGGCGAGGACCAGGTCTACAAGGTGGAGGGCGGGAAGAGGATCCCCCGGCCGGAGTTCCTGGACAGGGCGGACGAGGTCCTGAGCGCGGGCGGGAAGCTGGCCGCGATGAAACGGGATGTGGCGGAGGTCCGGTATCCCAAGAAGGTGCGGGACTTGGCGAAGCTGGAGGCGCGGGCAGTCGAATTGCTGGCGTACGGCGACCACAATCTGCATGGGCTGTTGCAGACGGATGAGTACGCGCGGGCGCTTTTCGGGATGCGGCAGCCAGCCTACGAGCAGGATGAGATCGAGCGGGGTGTAGCTGCTCGTGCGGCGAGGCGGTCCGTCTTCGAGCGATCGCCCGCTCCTGCGTTCAGCTTTGTGCAGGAAGAGGTGACGCTGCGCCGCCCACTCGGAGGCAGAATGGTTCTACGTCGACAGCTCGAACGTCTCCTGGAGGTGGGGCAGTTGCGGAACGTTGCGATCCAGGTCATGCCGACCGCACGCGAAGAGCACGCCTTGATGCAAGGGGAGACGCAGGTTCTGAAGTTCGGGGACGGGACGGCTGTGGGGCGCTCCGAAGGAGCATTCGCGGGACGCGCCACCTCTGATCCAAAACAGCTCCGAATCCTTGAGTTGCGGTATGGCATGATCCGGGCCCAGGCTCTTACGCCAGGGGAGTCGCTGGCCTTCGTCGAGCAAGTGCTGGGAGAAACATGATCCGCAAGGTCTCTGCTGGGGACGCTCCCGCGCTGGAGTGGTTCAAGAGCAGCTATAGCGACAGCAGTAACAGCAGTGAGTGCGTCGAGGTTGCAGCGGCCCCCGACGGGATCCACGTCCGCGACTCCAAGAACCTGCTCGGCCCCCGCCTCGCCTTCGCTCCCGCAGCATGGGCCGGCTTCGTCTCGTACGCCTCTGAGGAGTGACCATGATGACGCCGCTGGAGTGGTTCAAGAGCAGCCACAGCGACAGCAGCAACGGGAATGAGTGCGTCGAGGTCGCCGCCGCCTCCGATGCTGTCTACGTCCGCGACTCCAAGGACCTACAGCGGCCTGGCCTGGCCTTCGCTCCGGGAGCGTGGGCCGGCTTCGTCTCGTACGCGTCCGGGGAGTGACCATGGCGACGCCGCTGGAGTGGTTCAAGAGCAGCTACAGCAACAGCAGCGAGGGTGACTCCTGCGTCGAGATCGCGGCTGCTCCCAGCACGATCCACGTCCGCGACTCCAAGAACCTGCTTGGTCCGCGCCTGGCCTTCGCTCCCGCAGCCTGGGCAGGATTCATCTCGTACGCCTCAAGCGAGTGACCATGACGACGACGTCACCGAAGTGGTTCAAGAGCAGCTACAGCGACAGCAGCAACAGTAATGAGCCCTTCTCGGTAACGGCTCGTGACGGTTTGTGATCTTCGTTCAGGTGATGCGTCCGGTTTCCAGCTGGAGCAGGACGAGGGCTGCGCGGGCGATTCTGGTGATGCTGCTTGGGTCGAGGCTGACCCTGTGCAGGGCCTTGAAGGTGACCTTGCGCAGGGAGTCGGCCCGTTCGGCGGCGCCGTGGATGCCACGGATGACCTTGTGAACGTCTGCTGCTTGGTGGTGAGTTCGCGCCCCTGGGGCTTCTTGGCCGGGTGCCGGGATCCGGGGCCTGTGTTCTCGTAGCCCAAGTCGGTCAGGGTGGGGATGCCCAGGGTGGTCGCGAGTCGGTCGAGGCCGTCGATCAGGCCGTGGTGGCGGGCGCAGGTGGTGTCGTGCTCGCGGCCGGGACGTACCGGCGAGACCCAGATCGGCCAGCCAGCAGGAGCAGAGATGACCTGGACGTTGCCGCCGTGGTGTTGGTGTTTTCCCGACCACCAGAGGTCGGCCTTATGGGGGCCGGGGGCAGCGACGCGGTCGGTGCGGATGACGGTGCCGCCCAGGTTGAGGTGGGTGTATCCGGCGGCCGCTGCCCGCTCCAGGGCGGTGGACAGGTCCGGGGCGTGATCGGCCAGCACGGTCAGCCCCTCGTGGAGGTAGCGGTAGGCAGTCGGGATCGATATCCCGTCGTCCCGGGCGAGTTGGGACAGTCGCGCGCCGTCGATGAACCACCGCGGCACGAGCACGGCCTGCTTGAAGACGCCCAGGGAGCGAGTGCCCTTGCGGGTTCCGAGCCGATCGCGATACCCGTGCGGGAGCCGGGTCAAGGTCTCGGCTGTCTCCTCCGTGCCATGGCCGGAGACGTCGTCGGTCGGTTTCCCGGGGTCGGCCGCCTGCTCAGTGGGCGGCATGACCGTGATGCGTGTGGTGTCAGTCATGGGGCAAGAATGGCGGAGTGCGCGTCCTCTGGCTCGGCGTGCCGGTTGTCGGCGCCGAAGACGCCGACGTTGGTGACCGTGCCGCCCGACATGGCGGCGGGCGAGGTCTTGCCGTCCCGGGCTGTGGTGATCAAGTTGCCCAGCGCGGCCGAGAGTTCCGGCAGCGCCATGGTGTGGGCGTCCTTGATGTTCGGGACATCGGGCCGCGCGGTGTCGCCGCCGCCATGCCCAGGTTGACGTACCGCTTGTGCACGATCTCAGCAAACCTGCACATCGCATGCGCGTGAGAGACACAGCACCTAACGGGATCTCAATTCTCCCGGGAGCGTCAAACCTTAAGCGCAGGTATGTCCGATCTGAATTGACGACAGCAACTGCCATAAGAACCGGATCCAATGGATCATGTGAAGGAGTCGTCGCCATCCAGTGGGCGAAGCTGCACGTCAGCACATTGTGGCAGTCGAATATCAGGGAACTCGGGTGGCCGGGGAGGCTGTTGGCGTGATTTCATCTGGCGCTATGCGGGAGTTGCACATTCCGGTTCTCGGCTCTCGGGCGCCGGGCTACCGCTGAGCTGGCCAGATCGGACTGATCCGGGATTAATCTCGGATCAGTCAAGGCGGTCGGCAGTTATTCACGACACCCATAACGAACAAGGGATACACCCTCATGCGTAACGACTTCACCGCCCAGGTCGAGACCCGCGAGATCGCCGACACCGACCTGGACAACGTGTCCGGCGGATTCGCCGGTGCCAGTGCCTCGGCCCTCGGCTTCGGCGCCTCTGTCGGCGTCGGCGACGTCGTTGGGACTGCCGAATCCATCGTGCCCGCTTCGCGGCTGACCGGCCTCGCCACAGTGACGACCGCCGGCATCTGACGGAGACGTTTGGTACCAGGCGTCATTGCCGGGAGCGTCACTCAACCCACCGGCATATCTGAATGCCAGTAGGGTCGCCAGGCCCCCGTCCGCGGCGGTCGGCGGCGGCGTGATCCGGGACCGGCGACAGGCCGTCCCCGGGCGGGTCCGGCGGGTGGGGCCTTCCCTGCCGGACCCGCCGGGTGCGGGCGCGTCTCGCGGGCTGCGCCCGCAAGCCGGCGACTACGGGACGGGGGCTGGCGGCGCGGCCGACAGGTGACCACGGCGACCTTCACCGAGTGAGTGGTGGGAGAGACGTGATCCGCGAAACCGCAGCCGAGAGCCCCTCCGAGCTGGAGTGGTTCAAGAGCAGCTACAGCAACAGCAGCGAGAGTGACTCCTGCGTGGAGGTGGCCACCACTGCCCACGCGATCCTCGTCCGCGGCTCCAAGCCCCCGCCCGGCCGTCGCCCCGACCGCCTGGGCCCGGTTCCTCCCGTACGCGGCCAAAACCTGACCGGTCTGGACCATGGGGTACGCTTTCTCGCCCCGATTGGCGCCCGCACTGACCCATATGGCACACTGTTCAGGTTGCTCGGTTGAGTGCCGATGCTGCGCGTCTCCCGTCGGGAGAACTGAAAGCTAGTCCCACAGTACTCGTCGTCCCAACTGCCCCATGGGCAGCGCTGGGGCGGACGTACGGGAATCTTTCGGGAAGCGTCAGCGGGGTGCAGACCAGGCTCCCGGTGGGTGTTCTGCCCCCGACGCTCTTCATTGAGCACTGCGCGGTCTTCGGCCCCGCACCCCCTTGGTTGGGATCTTCTTCGGGAGATTTTCGTAGAGGGGATGCGACACGCCCGACCGCGTGGGTCGGTCCAGAACAGCGGTTTTCGGAATACGGACTCTGAAGAGCGCCGCACCCCCGGGTTCCAGGGCGTGACGAAAGACAGGACTACGAAGTAGCCATGGCGGGACAGAAGATCCGCATCCGGCTCAAGGCCTACGACCACGAGGTCATCGATTCCTCGGCGAAGAAGATCGTCGAGACGGTGACGCGAACTGGTGCGTCGGTCGCGGGCCCGGTGCCGCTTCCCACTGAGAAGAACGTGTACTGCGTCATCAAGTCGCCGCACAAGTACAAGGACGCGCGCGAGCATTTCGAGATGCGCACCCACAAGCGCCTGATCGACATCCTCGACCCGACGCCCAAGACCGTTGACTCGTTGATGCGCCTGGACCTTCCGGCCGGCGTTGACATCGAGATCAAGCTCTGAGAGGCGCGGGAACGATGGCAAAGCAGATTAAGGGAATCCTGGGCGAGAAGCTCGGCATGACCCAGGTCTGGGACGAGAACAACCGGATCGTTCCGGTGACCGTCGTCAAGGCTGGGCCCAATGTCGTGACCCAGGTCCGCACGAATGACCGCGACGGCTACGAGTCGGTCCAGATCGCCTTCGGCGAGATCGACCCTCGCAAGGTGAACAAGCCCCTCAAGGGCCACTTCGCCAAGGCCGATGTGACCCCGCGCCGCCACATGGTGGAGCTCCGGACCTCCTTCGCCAGCGAGTACTCGCTCGGCCAGGAGATCACTGCCGATCTGTTCGAGTCCGGCGTCAAGGTTGACGTCACGGGCAAGAGCAAGGGCAAGGGCTTCGCCGGTGTCATGAAGCGTCACAACTTCAAGGGCGGCCCGGCATCCCACGGTGCCCACCGTATGCACCGCAAGCCCGGCTCGATCGGTGGCTGCGCCACCCCGGGTCGCGTCTTCAAGGGCATGCGCATGGCAGGCCGTATGGGTAACGAGCGCGTCACCACCCAGAACCTGACCGTGCATGCCGTTGACGCGGAGAAGGGCCTGCTCCTGATCAAGGGAGCGGTTCCTGGTCCCAACGGTGGCCTCGTCCTGGTCCGTACCGCGGCCAAGGGGGTTTGAGGAACCGATGAGCACCATTGACATCCTTTCGCCGACTGGCGACAAGACCGGGACCGTCGAGCTCCCCGCGGAGATTTTCGACGCCAAGGTCAGCATTCCGCTGATCCACCAGGTCGTAGTCGCTCAGCTGGCTGCTGCCCGTCAGGGCACGCACAGCACGAAGACTCGTGCCGAGGTCCGAGGCGGCGGCCGCAAGCCGTACCGCCAGAAGGGCACCGGCCGCGCCCGTCAGGGTTCGACCCGTGCGCCGCAGTTCGTTGGCGGTGGCGTCGTACACGGCCCGCAGCCGCGTGACTACTCGCAGCGGACCCCCAAGAAGATGAAGGCCGCCGCGCTTCGCGGTGCCCTCTCCGACCGGGCCCGTAACGCTCGTATCCACGTCGTCACCGACGTGGTCGAGGGTGTTGCTTCCACGAAGGCCGCAAGGTCCCTGCTGGGCAAGATCAGCGAGCGTAAGAACGTGCTCCTGATCGCCGAGCGTTCCGACCTGGCCGCGTGGCAGTCCGCCCGCAACCTGCCCCAGGTGCACCTCCTGGCGCCGGGCCAGCTGAACACGTACGACGTGCTCGTCTCGGACGACGTGGTCTTCACCAAGGCCGCTTTCGAGTCCTTCGTGTCTGGCCCCAAGGCCGTTGAGACCGAAGGGAGCGAAGCCTGATGGCTACGCGACACCCGAGCATTGCTTCCAAGGCTGCCAAGGCTGCCAAGGTCGCCCGTACCGCCAAGGCGCGCAGGGAGACGGTAGCTTCCGAGCCCGTCCCGCCGAGCAAGGCCTTCACGGACCCGCGTGACATTCTTGTCAGGCCGGTTGTGTCCGAGAAGAGCTACGCGCTCCTGGACGAGAACAAGTACACGTTCATCGTCTCGCCCGGCACCAACAAGACCCAGATCAAGGAAGCCGTTCAGGCGGTCTTCTCGGTCAAGGTCACCGGGGTCAACACGATCAACCGGCAGGGTAAGCGCAAGCGGACCAAGACCGGTTTCGGCAAGCGCGCTGACACCAAGCGCGCCATCGTGACCCTCGCCGAGGGCGACCGTATCGACATCTTCGGCGGCCCGACCTCCTGACGGAGGTCGAGTCGTCCGGAATCGGACGAGGACTGAGAAATGGGAATCCGCAAGTACAAGCCGACTACGCCGGGCCGCCGTGGCTCCTCCGTAGCCGACTTTGTCGAGATCACGCGGTCCACGCCGGAGAAGTCGCTGGTTCGCCCGCTGCACAGCAAGGGCGGCCGTAACAACGCCGGTCGGATCACCGTTCGCCACCAGGGTGGCGGACACAAGCGTGCCTTCCGAGTGATCGACTTCCGTCGGCACGACAAGGACGGCGTGCCGGCCAAGGTCGCGCACATCGAGTACGACCCGAACCGCACCGCGCGCATCGCGCTGCTCCACTACGTGGACGGCGAGAAGCGTTACATCCTGGCTCCGGCCAAGATGACGCAGGGCGACAAGGTCGAGAACGGCGCCGGCGCCGACATCAAGCCCGGCAACAACCTGCCGCTGCGCAACATCCCGGTGGGTACGACCATCCACGCCATCGAGATGCGTCCCGGCGGCGGAGCGAAGATTGCCCGTTCCGCGGGTGCTTCGGTCCAGCTGCTGGCGAAGGAAGGCGCCATGGCGCACCTTCGTATGCCGTCGGGCGAGGTCCGTCTGGTCGACATCCGCTGCCGCGCCACCATTGGCGAGGTCGGCAATGCCGAGCAGTCGAACATCAACTGGGGCAAGGCCGGCCGTATGCGCTGGAAGGGCGTTCGCCCGACCGTTCGCGGTGTGGCGATGAACCCGGTCGACCACCCGCACGGTGGTGGTGAGGGCAAGACTTCAGGTGGTCGCCACCCGGTCAGCCCGTGGGGTCAGAAGGAGGGTCGTACTCGCTCGCCGAAGAAGGCATCGAGCAAGTACATCGTCCGCCGCCGCAAGTCGAACAAGAAGCGCTAGGAGCGGGTTTAGATGCCGCGTAGTCTCAAGAAGGGGCCCTTCGTCGACGGACACCTCATCAAGAAGGTGGACGTCCAGAACGAAGCTGGCACCAAGACCGTTATCAAGACCTGGTCCCGGCGCTCGATGATCATCCCGGCAATGCTGGGTCACACCATCGCGGTGCACAACGGCAAGATCCATATCCCGGTGTTCGTCACCGAGTCCATGGTCGGCCACAAGCTCGGCGAGTTTGCGCCGACCCGCACCTTCCGCGGCCACGTCAAGGACGACCGCAAGACGAAGCGCCGCTAAGGCGGGGTGCGAAGACTATGAACGACACCGAAGGGACAACCATGGAAGCCAGGGCCCAGGCGCGGTACATCCGCGTCACGCCCATGAAGGCCCGCCGCGTGGTGGACCTTATCCGTGGCATGGATGCCACGGATGCTCAGGCAGTCCTGCGTTTCGCCGCGCAGGCCGCGAGCGTGCCGGTCGGCAAGGTGCTTGACAGCGCCATCGCCAACGCCGCACACAACTACGACCACACGGACGCCAAGTCGCTGGTCATCAGCGAGGCGTACGTGGACGAGGGCCCGACCCTGAAGCGCTTCCGTCCGCGTGCGCAGGGCCGTGCCTACCGGATCCGCAAGCGGACCAGCCACATCACCGTGGTCGTCAGCAGCAAGGAAGGAACCCGGTAATGGGCCAGAAGGTAAACCCGCACGGGTTCCGCCTCGGCATCACCACGGACTTCAAGTCGCGGTGGTACGCCGACAAGCTGTACAAGGACTACGTCAAGGAAGACGTCGCCATCCGCAGGATGATGACGTCCGGCATGGAGCGCGCCGGCATCTCGAAGGTTGAGATCGAGCGCACCCGTGACCGTGTGCGTGTGGACATCCACACCGCGCGTCCGGGCATCGTCATCGGCCGCCGTGGCGCCGAGGCCGACCGCATCCGCGGCGACCTCGAGAAGCTCACGGGCAAGCAGGTGCAGCTGAACATCCTTGAGGTCAAGAACCCCGAGATGGACGCGCAGCTGGTTGCTCAGGCCGTTGCCGAGCAGCTCTCCTCCCGTGTCTCCTTCCGTCGCGCCATGCGTAAGAGCATGCAGGGCACGATGAAGGCCGGCGCCAAGGGCATCAAGATCCAGTGCGGCGGTCGCCTCGGCGGCGCCGAGATGTCCCGGTCGGAGTTCTACCGCGAGGGTCGTGTGCCCCTGCACACGCTCCGCGCGAATGTGGACTACGGCTTCTTCGAGGCCAAGACGACCTTCGGTCGTATTGGCGTCAAGGTCTGGATCTACAAGGGCGACGTCAAGAACATCGCCGAGGTCCGCGCCGAGAACGCCGCGGCCCGTGCGGGTAACCGCCCGGCCCGTGGTGGCACCGGCGGGGGTCCCGCCGGTGGCGGCGACCGTCCGGCCGGTGGCCGTGGCGGAGCCCGTGGTGGCGAGCGTGGCGGCCGCGGCCGCAAGCCGCAGCAGTCCGCGCCGGCAGCGGAGGCCCCCAAGGCCGACGCTCCCGCCGCAGCTGCTCCGGCTGAGAGCACTGGAACGGAGGCCTGACCGACATGCTGATCCCTCGTAGGGTCAAGCACCGCAAGCAGCACCACCCCAAGCGCAGCGGTATGGCAAAGGGTGGCACTGAGGTCGCATTCGGTGAGTACGGCATCCAGGCGCTGACGCCGGCATACGTGACGAACCGCCAGATCGAGGCTGCTCGTATCGCGATGACCCGCCACATCAAGCGTGGCGGAAAGGTCTGGATCAACATTTATCCGGACCGCCCCCTGACGAAGAAGCCTGCCGAGACCCGCATGGGTTCCGGTAAGGGTTCTCCCGAGTGGTGGATCGCGAACGTCAAGCCCGGTCGTGTGATGTTCGAGTTGTCCTACCCGAACGAGAAGATTGCTCGTGAGGCGCTCACCCGCGCTGCTCACAAGCTTCCGATGAAGTGCCGGATTGTGCGGCGCGAGGCAGGTGAGTCGTGATGGTGGCCGGTACGAAGGCGACTGAGCTGCGCGAGCTGAACGACGAGGACCTCGTCGCGAAGCTTCGTGAGGCCAAAGAAGAACTGTTCAACCTCCGCTTCCAGGCGGCGACCGGGCAGCTCGAAAATCACGGCCGGCTCAAGTCCGTCCGTAAGGACATCGCCCGGATCTACACCCTGATGCGTGAGCGCGAGCTGGGCATCGAGACGGTGGAGAGCGCCTGATGAGCGAGAAGACTGTGACTGAGACGAACGCGAACGAGCAGCGCGGCTTCCGCAAGACCCGTGAGGGCCTTGTGGTCAGCGACAAGATGGACAAGACCGTCGTCGTCGCTGTCGAGGACCGTGTCAAGCACGCTTTGTACGGCAAGGTCATCCGCCGTACGAACAAGCTCAAGGCACACGACGAGGCCAACGCCGCGGGTACCGGCGACCGTGTTCTCCTGATGGAGACCCGGCCGCTGTCCGCGACGAAGCGCTGGCGCGTCGTCGAGATCCTCGAGAAGGCCAAGTAGTAATTCCTGAGCCTTCCGGCTCAGGTCAGTTCCGCCAGGCTCGGTGAGGGGCGCTCCGCGAGGAGCCCCCTTGCCGGGAACCGGCAGACGATCAGGAGATAGACGTGATCCAGCAGGAGTCGCGACTTCGTATCGCCGACAACACGGGTGCGAAGGAAATTCTCACCATCCGTGTTCTCGGTGGCTCGGGTCGCCGCTACGCGGGTATCGGCGACGTCATTGTCGCCACCGTCAAGGACGCGATCCCCGGTGGCAATGTGAAGAAGGGTGACGTCGTCAAGGCGGTCATCGTTCGCACTGTCAAGGAGCGTCGCCGTCCCGACGGCTCGTACATCCGCTTCGACGAGAACGCCGCCGTCATTCTGAAGAACGACGGCGACCCTCGCGGCACCCGTATCTTCGGCCCGGTTGGCCGTGAGCTGCGCGAGAAGAAGTTCATGAAGATCATCTCTCTCGCGCCGGAGGTGCTGTAAGCATGAAGATCAAGAAGGGCGACCTGGTTCAGGTCATCACCGGTAAGGACAAGGGCAAGCAGGGCAAGGTCATTCTGGCCATCCCCCGCGAGAACCGTGTCCTGGTCGAGGGTGTCAACCGGGTCAAGAAGCACACGAAGGCCGGCCAGACCGCTCGCGGTTCGCAGACCGGCGGCATTGTGACGACCGAGGCGCCCGTCCACGTCAGCAACGTGCAGTTGGTTGTTGAGAAGGACGGCAAGAAGGTCGTTACTCGCGTCGGCTTCAGGTTTGACGACGAGGGCAACAAGATCCGCGTTGCCAAGCGGACCGGTGAGGACATCTGATGACTACCACCACCGCACCGCGCCTCAAGCTGCGCTACCGCGAGGAAATCGCGGGCAAGCTGCGTGAAGAGTTCTCCTACGAGAACGTCATGCAGATCCCCGGCCTCGTCAAGATCGTGGTCAACATGGGTGTGGGCGACGCCGCCCGCGACTCCAAGTTGATCGATGGCGCCATTCGCGACCTCACCACGATCACCGGCCAGAAGCCTGCTGTCACCAAGGCCCGGAAGTCCATCGCGCAGTTCAAGCTGCGCGAGGGTCAGCCGATCGGCTGCCACGTCACCCTCCGCGGTGACCGCATGTGGGAGTTCCTGGACCGTACGCTGTCGCTCGCGCTTCCGCGTATCCGTGACTTCCGTGGTCTGTCGCCGAAGCAGTTCGACGGCCGTGGCAACTACACCTTCGGTCTCACGGAGCAGGTCATGTTCCACGAGATCGACCAGGACAAGATCGACCGGGTCCGGGGCATGGACATCACCGTGGTCACCACGGCGACCAATGACGACGAGGGTCGTGCCCTCCTTCGTCACCTCGGCTTCCCGTTCAAGGAGAACTGACCGTGGCGAAGAAGGCTCTGATCGCTAAGGCGGCCCGCAAGCCCAAGTTCGCTGTGCGCGCGTACACGCGTTGCCAGCGTTGCGGCCGGCCGCACTCCGTCTACCGCAAGTTCGGCCTGTGCCGCGTGTGCCTTCGTGAGATGGCCCACCGTGGCGAGCTGCCGGGCGTGACCAAGAGCTCCTGGTAGTCAGTACTGCCCTTTGGGCGTACTGAATACCTCGTGCTCTCGGTAAGTATCTGGTCGGTGGGAGCCCTCCCCCGCATGCCGTAGGCTTGTGGGGTTGGGCGCCTGCCGCCCTGACCGACTTACTACGCCGTAGGTCCCCGCACCGCACCCGTCCTGCCTCTGAGTAGGGAGAGGGATGGCGCATACAGGAAACCCCGGCGAGAGAGGCCGAAGGCCACTACATGACCATGACTGATCCAATCGCAGACATGCTCACGCGTCTGCGTAACGCGAACTCGGCGTACCACGACACCGTGGGTATGCCGCACAGCAAGATCAAGTCGCACATCGCGGAGATCCTCCAGCAGGAGGGCTTCATCACCGGCTGGAAGGTCGAGGACGCCGAGGTTGGCAAGAACCTCGTCCTCGAGCTGAAGTTTGGCCCGAACCGCGAGCGTTCGATTGCCGGCATCAAGCGCATCTCGAAGCCGGGTCTGCGTGTATATGCGAAGTCCACCAGCCTGCCGAAGGTTCTGGGCGGCCTGGGAGTGGCGATCATCTCCACTTCCCACGGTCTCCTGACCGGCCAGCAGGCAGGCAAGAAGGGCGTAGGTGGGGAAGTCCTCGCCTACGTCTGGTAGTCGGGAACGGAGGAAAAGCTAATGTCGCGAATCGGCAAGCTCCCCATCCAGGTTCCCGCCGGTGTGGACGTCACCATCGATGGCCGTACGGTCGCGGTGAAGGGCCCGAAGGGTTCCCTCTCGCACACCGTCGCCGCGCCGATCGAGGTCTCCAAGGGCGAGGACGGCGTTCTGAACGTCGTTCGTCCGAACGACGAGCGTCAGAACAGGGCCCTCCACGGCCTGTCCCGCACGCTGGTGGCGAACATGATCACCGGCGTGACCGCGGGATACAGCAAGGCGCTCGAGATCAGCGGTGTGGGTTACCGCGTCCAGGCGAAGGGCTCCAACCTGGAGTTCGCGCTCGGATACAGCCACCCCATCGTTATCGAGGCTCCCGAAGGCATCACCTTCAAGGTCGAGTCGCCCACGAAGCTCAGCGTCGAGGGCATCGACAAGCAGAAGGTCGGCGAGGTCGCCGCCAACATCCGCAAGCTGCGGAAGCCCGACCCGTACAAGGCCAAGGGCGTCAAGTACGCCGGTGAAGTTATCCGCCGCAAGGTCGGAAAGGCGGGTAAGTAAGCCATGGCATACGGTGTAAAAATTGCCAAGGGCGACGCGTACAAGCGCGCCGCCATCAAGCGCCGCCACATCCGCGTCCGCAAGCACGTCTCCGGTACGCCGGTACGTCCTCGCCTGGTCGTGACACGCTCCAACCGCAACATCGTGGCCCAGGTCATCGACGACATCGCGGGCCACACGCTCGCGTCGGCGTCGACCCTGGACTCTTCGATCCGCGGCGGCGAGGCGGACAAGAGCGCCAAGGCTCAGCAGGTCGGCGCGCTTGTCGCCGAGCGTGCGAAGGCTGCCGGCGTCGAGACCGTCGTGTTCGACCGTGGTGGCAACAGGTACGCAGGGCGCATTGCCGCTCTGGCTGACGCCGCCCGCGAAGCCGGGCTGAAGTTCTAAGCCCCGATTCCGGGACTAACGGACGTAACAGAGAGAGGTAAATCCAATGGCTGGACCCCAGCGCCGCGGAAGCGGTGCCGGTGGCGGCGAGCGGCGGGACCGGAAGGGTCGCGACGGTGGCCCTGCCGAGAAGACCGCTTATGTTGAGCGCGTAGTCGCGATCAACCGTGTTGCCAAGGTTGTCAAGGGTGGTCGCCGCTTCAGCTTCACCGCGCTGGTCGTGGTGGGCGACGGTGACGGCACCGTAGGTGTCGGATACGGCAAGGCCAAGGAAGTTCCCGCGGCCATCGCCAAGGGCGTTGAAGAGGCGAAGAAGACCTTCTTCAAGGTTCCGCGTATCCAGGGCACCATCCCCCACCCGATCCAGGGTGAGAAGGCTGCGGGCGTCGTACTGCTCAAGCCGGCGTCCCCCGGTACCGGCGTTATCGCCGGTGGCCCGGTGCGTGCCGTGCTCGAGTGCGCCGGCGTTCACGACATCCTGTCGAAGTCGCTCGGCTCGTCGAACCCGATCAACATCGTGCACGCGACCGTGGCGGCCCTCCAGGGTCTGCAGCGTCCCGAGGAGATCGCGGCTCGCCGTGGTCTGCCCCTTGAGGACGTCGCCCCCGCGGCTCTGCTTCGTGCACGTGCTCTGGGAGCGGGTTCGTAATGGCCCGCCTCAAGATCACGCAGACGAAGTCGTTCATCGGTAGCAAGCAGAACCACCGCGACACCCTGCGTTCGCTCGGGCTCAAGCGCCTGAACGACACGGTTGTCAAGGAGGACCGTCCCGAGTTCCGCGGCATGGCTAACACCGTCCGCCACCTCGTTACGGTTGAGGAGGTCGACTGACATGGCGGAGAACAACCCGCTGAAGGTCCACAACCTCCGGCCTGCCCCGGGCGCCAAGACCGCCAAGACCCGTGTGGGTCGTGGCGAGGCGTCCAAGGGTAAGACCGCGGGTCGTGGCACCAAGGGCCAGAAGGCCCGTACGCAGGTTCCGGAGCGCTTCGAGGGCGGGCAGATGCCCCTCCACATGCGTCTCCCGAAGCTCAAGGGCTTCAAGAACCCGTTCCGCACCGAGTACCAGGTCGTGAACCTGGAGAAGCTCGGCGCTCTCTACCCCGAGGGTGGAGAGGTCACGGTGGCCGACCTGGTCGCCAAGGGCGCGGTGCGCAAGAACCAGCTCGTCAAGGTGCTCGGCGCCGGCGAGATCACCGTGGCGCTGCAGGTGACGGTTGACGCCGTCTCCGCTTCCGCCAAGGAGAAGGTCGCCGCTGCCGGCGGCACGGTCACCGAGCTCATCTAGTCGGCGACCAACCAGCACGGCATTGAAGCCTGGCCGGCTGCCCATCCGCTCTGCGGTGGGCAGCCGGCCAGGCTTTTTTCATGCCCTGCGCGAACCGGCGCGCGACCCCCCTGGGTGGCCGACGGGCGCCGCCCGTACGGGACTTCCCACTCGCGCATTTCCGCCCCCGGGTATTGCCGGCATATCCCGCCGCACACTATGGACGGTTTTCCCGGCGGTTATCCGGTCGTTTCCGAGGCGGCCGAACGAAATGCCGCAGCGGGTAATGCGGCGGTAAATTCACCGGGAGATGCGCGACGGTTACGCCCTGCACAGGATCGGTGGCGCGCGAATCTCACGCCGGACTTGCCGCCGATGTCCGGACATCACGGTCGCGTGAGGGGTCAACTCCGGGCGGTTCGGGGGCGGCGGCCGAGTTTTCCCGCCGGGTGGAAATGCGGGGGAGTGGCGAAAGCGGGGCCGCCGTCAACAGAATGATGACGCGATGCCCCGACCGTGCCAGGTGGCCCCCGGTGGCCCCGGAGTTCACCGGTGGCGGGGGTGGCGGCGGCGCTGTCGTCGCCCGTGGGTCGGTGAGGGCGGCGCCCGAACTGCCCGTCCCGGCCCCGTGATGGGGTCGTGCGTCGGCTGACTCACGGCTGCGGGCTGGAGTTCCGGCCCGGCGTTGTTAGAGTTCCCAGGATCAGTTGTGGCTATGCTGGCCCCTCTGTGTGTGTGTCCGCTGCGGTGCGTGGCAGGACGCTGCGCAACGGCCCAGAGCCGTGGCCCTGTATTCGACGAGCCCTTCCACATAAGAAGTGGGAGGGGCAGGAGGCACCGTGCTCACCGCGTTCGCCCGGGCGTTCAAGACCCCCGACCTGCGTAAGAAGCTGCTCTTCACGCTCGGCATCATCGTGCTGTATCGGCTCGGCGCCCATATCCCGGTCCCCGGGGTCAGTTACAAGAGCGTGCAGCTCTGCCTTGACCAGGCCCAGTCGGGCAACAACCTCCTCGGCCTGGCGAATCTGTTCAGCGGTGGTGCACTGCTGCAGATCACGATCTTCGCGCTCGGCATCATGCCGTACATCACGGCGAGCATCATTCTTCAGCTGCTGACGGTAGTGATTCCCCGGCTGGAAGCCCTCAAGAAGGAGGGGCAGTCCGGCACGGCGAAGATCACTCAGTACACGCGTTACCTGACTGTGGCGCTCGCCATCCTTCAGGGCACCGGCCTGGTGGCAACCGCTCGTACCGGCGCGCTGTTCAGCGGCTGCCCGGCCGCTTCCAATATCGTGCCCGACAAATCGATCTTCACCACCCTCGTGATGGTGGTCACCATGACCACCGGAACTGCCGTGGTGATGTGGCTCGGTGAGCTCGTCACCGACCGCGGTGTGGGCAACGGCATGTCGATCCTGATGTTCATCTCGATCGCATCCGGCTTCCCCGGCGCCCTGTGGGCCATCAAGAAGAAGGGCGATCTGGCCGACGGCTGGATCGAGTTCGGCGTGGTCATGCTCGTCGGCTTCGCGATGGTGGGCCTCGTGGTCTTTGTGGAACAGGCGCAACGCAGGATTCCGGTGCAGTACGCGAAGCGGATGATCGGCCGGAAGTCCTACGGCGGTACGTCCACCTATATCCCGTTGAAGGTCAACCAGGCCGGTGTGATCCCGGTCATCTTTGCCTCGTCGCTGCTCTACATCCCGATGCTCATCGTTCAGTTCGGCGGTGGCAGTGGTAAGTCCGGGTGGGCGAACTGGGTTCAGCTGCACTTCGTGGACGGCAAGCCGCTCTACATCGCGGTGTACTTCTTCCTGATCGTGTTCTTCGCCTTCTTCTATGTGGCGATCTCGTTCAACCCCGAGGAAGTTGCCGACAACATGAAGAAGTATGGTGGCTTCGTCCCGGGTATCCGGGCCGGTCGACCTACTGCTGAGTACCTCAGCTACGTGCTCAACCGGATCACTTGGCCGGGCTCGCTGTATCTGGGCCTGATTGCTCTTGTGCCGACGATGGCGTTGGCAGGCTTCGGTGCGAACCAGGACTTCCCGTTCGGCGGGACAAGCATCCTCATCATCGTGGGTGTGGGCCTGGAGACCGTGAAGCAGATCGAGAGCCAGCTCCAGCAGCGCAATTACGAAGGGTTCCTCCGCTGATGCGAATCGTCCTCGTCGGGCCGCCCGGTGCCGGCAAGGGAACGCAGGCTGCGTTCCTTGCCAAGAACCTGGCGATCCCGCACATCTCCACGGGCGACCTCTTCCGCGCCAACATCAGCCGGGGCACCGCCCTCGGCAAGCAGGCGAAGGCGTTCATGGACGCCGGCAACCTGGTGCCGGACGAGGTCACCATCGGGATGGCCAAGGACCGCATGGCCCAGCCGGACGCCGTGAACGGGTTCCTGCTCGACGGCTTCCCGAGGAACGTCTCGCAGGCTGTGGCGCTCGACAAGGCGCTGAAGACGGACGGCCAGAAGCTGGACGCCGTGCTGGACCTTGAGGTCCCCGAGGACGAGGTCGTGAAGCGGATCGCGGGTCGCCGCATCTGCCGCAACGATTCGGCGCACGTCTTCCACGTGACGTACACCCCGCCCAAGAAGGAAGGCGTCTGCGACGTCTGCGGCGGTGAGCTGTACCAGCGCGGGGACGACAGCGAGGAGACGGTCCGCCGTCGCCTGGAGGTCTACCACAGCGAGACCGAGCCGATCATCGACCACTACAAGGCGCAGAACCTGGTGGTCACCATCTCCTCGATGGGCAAGGTCGACGAAGTGACGCGGCGTGCGATGGACGCACTGAATAGGTAGTCCGGCGCACACTGATCAAGCGATAAGCAGTACGACGGTTACGGCCGCGGTGTCCGAGAGGCGCCGCGGCCGTACTGTTGAGCAGGCAGATACAGCGAACGTGGAAGGCACAGTGATGGTGGAGATCAAGACCCCCGAGCAGATCGCGAAGATGCGCGAGGCGGGGCTGGTCGTCGCCGCGGTCCATGCGGCCACCCGCGAGGCAGCGGTGCCCGGCGCCACCACCCGGGACCTGGACGAGGTCGCCCGCAAGGTGCTCGCGGAGCACGACGCCAAGTCGAACTTCCTCGGGTACGGCGGTTTCCCCGCGACCATCTGCACCTCGGTCAACGAGGTCGTCGTCCATGGCATCCCGGACGAGAAGACGGTCCTGAAGGACGGCGACATCATCTCGATCGACGCCGGCGCGATCATCGACGGCTGGCACGGCGACGCGGCGTACACCGCGTTCGTGGGGACCGGGCACGCGCCCGAGCTGGTGGAGCTCTCCCGGGTGACCGAGGAGTCCATGTGGGCCGGTCTGGCCGCGATGAAGCTGGGCAACCGGCTCGTGGACATCTCCCGGGCGATCGAGTCGTACATCCGCCGCCAGCCGCGTCCGGCGACGGGAAAGTACGGGATCATCGAGGACTACGGCGGCCACGGCATCGGCACCGAGATGCACATGGACCCGCACCTGCTGAACTACGTCGCCCGCAAGCGCGGGAAGGGCCCCAAGCTGGTCCCCGGCTTCTGCCTCGCCATCGAGCCGATGGTGAGCCTCGGCACGGCGCAGACGGACGTCCTGGAGGACAACTGGACGGTCGTCACCACGGACGGCACCTGGTCCTCGCACTGGGAGCACTCCGTGGCACTGACCGAAGAGGGCCCGCTGGTCCTGACCGCGGTCGACGGCGGCAAGGCGAAGCTGGCGGAGTACGGCGTGACGACGGCCCCGGACCCGCTGGCCTGAGAGCCGTCCGGGGGCGCGGCGGGGCGTGCGCGCCTGGTTGGGCCGGGTCAACCGCTTAATGATCTTGACTGTTGGGCAAACATCCCTGATTCGTCTTTTCCGGGGGCCTGACGTAGACTGACTCGTCGGCTCGCGTGTACCCGTATGTCCGCATGCGGAGCGAGAGTCGATCAAGGTAGCCGATTCGAAGGGCGAAGCGTGGCCAAGAAGCAAGGTGCCATCGAGATCGAGGGCACCGTGATCGAGTCCCTCCCGAACGCAATGTTCAAGGTGGAACTGCAGAACGGTCACAAAGTCCTCGCGCACATCAGCGGCAAGATGCGTATGCACTACATCCGCATCCTCCCGGATGACCGGGTCGTCGTGGAGCTTTCTCCGTACGACCTGACGCGTGGCCGGATCGTCTACCGGTACAAGTAGATCTTGCTGCCGTCTCGTGTTTCAGCGGGGCGATGGCACTGACCCGGAGAACCTGACATTTCATGAAGGTCAAGCCGAGCGTCAAGAAGATCTGCGACAAGTGCAAGGTGATCCGCCGTCACGGCCGGGTCATGGTTATCTGCGAAAACCTGCGCCACAAGCAGCGCCAGGGCTGACGCACGACCCCCTGCATCTCGCAGCTCTTCGCGCGACGCAAGCGAAGTAAATGTATATACGCAGAACCCAGTGCCCTCAGCGGGTGCTGACACCTCCGGCGGAGGCCGGGGACCTGGTCCGTACCACTCCCTACTGGGGAGCGTCCGGCGGCCACGGAACGGTTCTGCGGAAGACCTCCGAACCAACAGGAGCCATGCATGGCACGCCTCGAAGGCGTTGACCTCCCGCGCGAAAAGCGCATTGAGGTCGCCCTCACCTATGTCTTCGGCATCGGGCGCACGCGGTCTCAGGAGACCCTTGCCGCCACCGGTGTCGACCCCAACGTTCGCGTGCGTGACCTGCCTGAAGAGGACCTGGTCAAGCTCCGCGAGTACGTGGATGTCAACTTCAAGACCGAAGGTGACCTCCGCCGTGAGGTCCAGGCCGACATCCGCCGCAAGGTGGAAATCGGCTGCTACCAGGGTCTGCGTCACCGCCGCGGCCTGCCGGTGCACGGTCAGCGCACCAGCACGAACGCTCGTACCCGCAAGGGTCCGCGTCGTGCCATCGCCGGTAAGAAGAAGCCGGGCAAGAAGTAGTCCTCAGCCGGACGCTTAACCAGCGGTCTTCGCTGTAGGACCGATCACCTCCACGCCAGGAGAAAACATGCCTCCTAAGGGCCGTCAGGGCGCCACCAAGAAGGTGCGCCGCAAGGAAAAGAAGAACGTCGCTCACGGGCACGCCCACATCAAGAGCACGTTCAACAACACCATCGTTTCGATCACGGACCCCTCGGGCAACGTGATCTCCTGGGCCTCCGCCGGCCATGTCGGCTTCAAGGGCTCGCGCAAGTCCACTCCGTTCGCCGCACAGATGGCCGCCGAGTCCGCCGGCCGTCGCGCGCAGGAGCACGGCATGCGCAAGGTCGACGTCTTCGTCAAGGGTCCCGGCTCCGGCCGTGAGACCGCGATCCGCTCCCTCCAGGCCACTGGCCTTGAGGTCGGGTCCATCCAGGACGTCACGCCCACCCCGCACAACGGCTGCCGCCCTCCCAAGCGTCGCCGCGTCTGATCTGGTCGCAGTGCGGGCGGTGTGAAGACCGACCTTCTCGTTTCTCGCGTTGCACACGGGCGGTACGACCCTTTGGGCCGTGCCGCCCGTACCCTTGTAGTAACTGGCATCAAATAGCGGGTGCCAAGACACTGGAGGAATTTCCATGCTGATCGCTCAGCGCCCCTCGCTGACCGAAGAGGTCGTAGACGAGTACCGCTCCCGGTTCGTTATCGAGCCGCTGGAGCCGGGATTCGGTTACACCCTCGGCAACTCTCTGCGTCGTACGCTCCTCTCCTCGATCCCCGGCGCCGCTGTCACCAGCATCCGGGTCGACGGTGTCCTGCACGAGTTCACCACCGTGCCGGGCGTCAAGGAGGATGTGACCGACCTCATCCTGAACATCAAGCAGCTCGTCGTCTCCTCGGAGCACGACGAGCCGGTCGTGATGTACCTGCGCAAGCAGGGTCCCGGCCTGGTCACCGCTGCTGACATCGCCCCGCCGGCCGGCGTCGAGGTCCACAACCCGGACCTCGTTCTCGCGACGCTCAACGGCAAGGGCAAGCTGGAGATGGAGCTGACCGTCGAGCGCGGTCGCGGCTACGTCTCCGCCGTGCAGAACAAGCAGGTCGGCCAGGAGATCGGGCGCATCCCGATCGACTCGATCTACTCGCCGGTGCTCAAGGTCACGTACAAGGTCGAGGCGACCCGTGTCGAGCAGCGCACCGACTTCGACAAGCTGATCGTCGACGTCGAGACGAAGCAGGCCATGCGGCCGCGCGACGCCATGGCGTCCGCCGGTAAGACGCTGGTCGAGCTGTTCGGTCTGGCGCGCGAGCTCAACATCGACGCCGAGGGCATCGACATGGGCCCGTCGCCGACGGACGCGGCGCTCGCCGCCGATCTCGCCCTGCCGATCGAGGAGCTGGAGCTCACCGTTCGGTCGTACAACTGCCTCAAGCGCGAGGGCATCCACTCCGTGGGTGAGCTCGTGGCGCGGTCCGAGGCCGACCTGCTCGACATCCGCAACTTCGGTGCGAAGTCGATCGACGAGGTCAAGGCGAAGCTGGCCGGCATGGGCCTGGCCCTCAAGGACAGCCCGCCCGGATTCGACCCGACCGCCGCCGCCGACGCCTTCGGCGCCGACGACGACGCGGACGCCGGATTCGTCGAGACCGAGCAGTACTGATTTTCCACGCTTCCGACGCGCACTAGTTCGTCGGTAACTGACACCGGTACCTGATACGGCCGGTGCAGACATGAAGGAGAAACACCATGCCGAAGCCCGCAAAGGGCGCCCGTCTGGGCGGCAGCGCTGCGCACGAGCGTCACCTTCTCGCGAACCTCGCGAAGGCACTGTTCGAGCACGGTCGCATCACGACGACGGAGGCCAAGGCCCGCCGCCTGCGCCCCGTCGCCGAGCGTCTGATCACCAAGGCGAAGCGTGGAGACATCCACAACCGTCGCCAGGTTCTGCAGACCATCACGGACAAGAGCATCGTGCACACGCTCTTCACCGAGATCGGCCCGCGTTACGAGAACCGCCCCGGTGGTTACACGCGTATCACCAAGGTCGGTAACCGTCGTGGCGACAACGCGCCCATGGCTGTCATCGAGCTCGTCGAGGCCCTGACCGTGGCGCAGGCCGCCACCGGTGAGGCCGAGGCTGCGACCAAGCGCGCGGTGAAGGAAGACACCCTCAAGAAGGACGAGGCTGTCGAGGACACCAAGACCGAGGACGCCAAGGTCGAGGACGCCAAGCCGGCCGACGAGGCCGCCGAGGAGTCCAAGTAGTCCTTGGACACTCAGGTGTTCTGAAGACCACTGGGACGGGCCCGCACCACCCTTCGGGGCGGTGCGGGCCCGTTCTGTTTTGAGAGGATTCACTGGTGAGCGATGACGTGGAGCCCGGCTTCGTACGGGTGCGGCTGGATCTTTCGTACGACGGGAAGGACTTCTCGGGCTGGGCGAAGCAGCGGGAGCGGCGGACCGTGCAGGGCGAGCTGGAGTCCGCGCTGAGCACCGTCATGCGGCTGGCCGAGCCGGTCGCCCTGACCGTCGCCGGGCGCACGGACTCGGGCGTGCACGCGCGCGGCCAGGTCGCGCAGTTCGATGTGGCGGCCGACGTGTGGGAGGAGCACCGCGAGAAGCTGCCCAGGCGGCTCGCGGGGCGGCTTCCGCACGATGTACGGGTGTGGAGGGTGACCGAGGCGCCCGCGGGCTTCAACGCGCGCTTCTCGGCGATCTGGCGGCGTTACGCGTACCGGGTGACGGACCACGTGGGCGGCGTCGATCCGCTGCTGCGCGGTCATGTGCTGTGGCACGACTGGCCGTTGGATGTGGACGCGATGAACGCCGCCGCCGAGCGGCTGCTCGGGGAGCACGACTTCGCGGCGTACTGCAAGAAGCGCGAGGGCGCGACGACCATCCGCACGCTCCAGAAGCTGAGTTGGGAGCGCGGCGCGGACGGGATCATCACGGCGACCGTGCGGGCCGACGCCTTCTGCCACAACATGGTGCGTTCGCTGGTCGGCGCGATGCTGTTCGTCGGCGACGGGCACCGGCCGGTGGAGTGGCCGGGGAAGGTGCTGGCGGCGGGCGTACGGGACTCGGCCGTCCATGTCGTACGTCCGCACGGCCTCACCCTGGAGGAAGTCGGTTACCCCGCCGACGAGTTGCTGGCCGCGCGCAGTCGCGAGGCCCGCAACATGCGGTCACTGCCCGGCGGGAGCGGTGGCTGCTGCTGACGCCTGGGCGGTTCCGCGCCGGTGGATCTGGCGGAAGGTGAACTCGGCGACGTCGTCGCCGGTCGTGAAGACGTCCTTGTCCGCCTTGGTGACGTTCTTGCCGTTGGTGAAGCCGCCCACGGTGAAGTAGGCGTAGCGGCCGTACGCGTTGGTGGTCTTGCGGCAGACCGAGCCGCCCCGGCAGAAGGTGGGGACGCCGGAGCCGGGGAGGGACGCGAGGCCGCCGTTCGCCTGCTGCTTGGCCTTCTGGGCCTGCGCCTCGGTGTCGAAGACCGCCACGCCGACGGTGACGGCGACGCCGTCCCTGCTGTAGGTCGCGCGGATGACCTGGTCGCAGCCGTTGCCCGCGAGTACCGGGCCGAGCGCGCCCTGGGTGGCGGCGGCGCAGCTCGTGGTGCGGTTCGTGGCGCCCTGGGCGTAGACGCGGTTGTTCGCCATCGTCAGCTTCTCGCCGGGGAAGAGGGTGTCGGCGCCGAGCGGTGCCTTGTCCTTCTTCGCGCTGGAGATGAAGTCCTTGGGGTTCGGCGGGGGCGGCGGCGCCTGCGAGGAGAAGGACGGGCCGGGCTCGGCGCTCTCCGTGGGCAGGGTCTCGGGGCTCGGCAGGCTGCTCGCCGAGTTGCTGTTGTCGGTGGAGCCGTTGCCCGCCGAGACCACGGCTGTCGCGACGATCGCGCCGACGACCGCCGTCGCGAGGACGCCGCCGCCGATGTACATCCACCTCCTGCGCCGGGCGCGCGCGGCCGACGCGTCGGCCAGTGCCGCCCAGTCCGGGGTGTCGTCCGTGGTCCGCGACGTGTACGCGTCGGGTCGCTCCGCCGCGTACGGATCGGGTCGCTGCCCCCCGGGGCCTCCCCAGGACGGTCCCCCTTGCCCAAAACTCACTGACCTTCACCCCGCCGTGTCGTGCCGCTCCGTGCCGTGCCCGCGTCCCCCGGGACGGCACAGCGATCGTGCGCATCCTAATCCGGTTGGGCGATGGGCCGGTCGACGGTCAGAATGCGGAGCATGGGACATCTTGAGGCTGCGCATCTGGAGTACTACCTCCCCGACGGGCGGGTGCTGCTCGCCGACGCCTCGTTCCGGGTGGGGGAGGGTGCGGTGGTCGCCCTGGTGGGCGCGAACGGCGCCGGCAAGACCACGCTGCTGCGGATGATCGCGGGGGAGCTCCAGCCGCACGGCGGCTCGGTGTCGGTGAGCGGTGGGCTCGGCGTGATGTCGCAGTTCGTCGGGTCGGTGCGCGACGAGCGGACCGTGCGGGACCTGCTGGTCTCGGTCGCGCAGCCGCGGATCAGGGCCGCCGCCGCCGCGGTCGACGCGGCCGAGCACGCGATGATGACGCGGGACGACGAGGCCACGCAGATGAGTTACGCGCAGGCGCTCAGCGACTGGGCCGAGGCGCAGGGCTACGAGGCCGAGACGGTCTGGGACATGTGCACGATGGCCGGGCTCGGGGTGCCGTACGAGCAGGCCCAGTGGCGCGAGGTGCGGACGCTGTCCGGCGGTGAGCAGAAGCGGCTGGTCCTTGAGGCGCTGCTGCGCGGCCCCGACGAGGTGCTGCTGCTCGACGAGCCGGACAACTATCTGGACGTGCCGGGCAAGCGGTGGCTGGAGGGGCAGCTGAAGGAGACCCGTAAGACGGTCCTCTTCGTCTCCCACGACCGGGAGCTGCTGGCCCGGGCGGCGGAGAAGATCGTGAGCCTGGAGCCGGGGCCGGCCGGTACCGACGTGTGGGTGCACGGCGCCGGCTTCGGTACGTACCACCAGGCGCGCAAGGAGCGCTTCGCGCGGTTCGAGGAGCTCAAGCGGCGCTGGGAGGAGGAGCACGCCCGGCTGAAGGCGCTGGTGCTGCGGCTGCGGAACCAGGCGGCGATCAGCCCCGACATGGCCTCGCGCTACAAGGCGATGCAGACCCGCTTCAAGCGGTTCGAGGACGCGGGGCCGCCGCCCGAGCCGCCGCGCGAGCAGGAGATCAGGATGCGGCTGCGCGGGGGCCGTACCGGGGTGCGGGCGGTGACCTGCGAGGGGCTTGAGCTCGTCGGTCTGATGAAGCCGTTCGACCTGGAGGTCTACTACGGGGAGCGCGTCGCCGTACTGGGGTCGAACGGCTCGGGGAAGTCGCACTTCCTGCGGCTCCTCGCCGGCGAGGACGTGAAGCACAAGGGGGTGTGGAAGCTGGGCGCGCGGGTCCTGCCGGGGCACTTCGCGCAGACGCACGCGCATCCGGAGCTGCTGGGGCGCACGCTCGTCGACATCCTGTGGACGGAGCACGCGAAGGACCGGGGCGGTGCGATGTCGGTGCTGCGCCGCTACGAGCTGGAGCGCCAGGGCGACCAGCCCTTCGAGAAGCTCTCGGGCGGCCAGCAGGCGCGCTTCCAGATCCTGCTGCTGGAGCTGGAGGGCACCACCGCGCTGCTGCTCGACGAGCCGACGGACAACCTGGACCTGGAGTCGGCGGAGGCCCTCCAGGAGGGGCTTGAGGCGTACGACGGGACGGTGCTGGCCGTCACCCACGACCGGTGGTTCGCGAAGGCCTTCGACCGGTACCTGGTGTTCGGGTCGGACGGTGTCGTGCGGGAGACCACGGAGCCGGTGTGGGACGAGCGACGGGTGGACCGGGCGCGGTAGCGGAGGCCCGCGGGGCGCCGCGCGCCCGCCGCCCGGTGGGGCGCGAGAGGCGCCCGGGGAGCCGCACGGGGCTGCGTTTTGACCCGTACGGGTGGCGCAGGTAAGCTTCCAGTTCGTTATGCGTATTGGCTTGGTCGTTCTCACGCGAGGGGCCCTTACGCCGGCCGACCGGATCGATGACCAGCGGCATGCAGACGGGTTGCGTCCCCGAATGCGGCCAAGGCTGTCGTGATCGTCCGGGCGACCTGTCAGGACCCGTCCCCATGCTCCTCACCGAGCCGGGGATCCTCACTCTGAAGAAGCGAAGGCTACGACCGTGCGTACGTACAGCCCCAAGCCCGGCGATGTCACGCGCCAGTGGCACATCATCGACGCGCAGGACATCGTCCTGGGCCGTCTGGCGACGACCGCCGCCATCCTCCTGCGGGGCAAGCACAAGGCGATCTACGCCCCGCACATGGACATGGGCGACTTCGTCGTCATCATCAACGCCGAGAAGATCCACCTCTCCGGCAACAAGAAGACCCAGAAGATGGCTTACCGCCACTCCGGTTACCCGGGCGGTCTGCGTTCTGTCCGCTATGACGAGCTCATGGCGAAGAACCCCGAGAAGGCCGTAGAGAAGGCCATCAAGGGCATGATCCCCAAGAACACCCTGGGTCGCCAGGTGCTCTCGAAGCTGAAGATCTACGCGGGCGACCAGCACCCGCACGCTGCTCAGCAGCCGGTTCCGTACGAGATCACCCAGGTCGCGCAGTAGTTCCGGCCACACCCCCTAAGACGTAAAGAATTCTGAGGAGCATCGTGGCCGAGTCCACTGTTGAGACCCCCGCCGAGGGCACCGAGCCCGAGGCCGAAGAGACCTTCGCCGAGGTCACCACCTTCGAGTCCGAGGTGCCGGTCGACGGCGAGTACACCAGCGAGTCGATGGCGGGCCGCTTCGGCGACCCGCAGCCGGCCGCCGGTCTGGGCCGTCGTAAGAACGCCATCGCCCGCGTCCGGATCGTCCCGGGCACCGGCAAGTGGAAGATCAACGGTCGCACCCTTGAGGGTTACTTCCCGAACAAGGTGCACCAGCAGGCAGTCAACGAGCCCTTCAAGGTGCTCGAGCTCGACAACCGCTACGACGTTGTCGCCCGTATCTCGGGTGGCGGCGTTTCCGGCCAGGCCGGCGCCCTGCGCCTCGGCGTGGCCCGCTCGCTGAACGAGGCGGACGTGGACAACAACCGCGCCCCGCTGAAGAAGGCCGGCTTCCTCTGCCGTGACGACCGTGCGGTCGAGCGCAAGAAGGCCGGTCTCAAGAAGGCCCGTAAGGCCCCGCAGTACAGCAAGCGCTAGTCCGTCTGCTCGACCTGCTCGGCTGATCAAGACGTTTCGCCCCGGCGGCACATTTCGTGCTGCCGGGGCGTTCGTTTATCGGCATGCCCGGCGTACAACGGTTTCGGGCACCCAAGAGACTTTTTTTCGGAGCTTTTCGGAGGACACCAGTGGGACGACTCTTCGGCACGGACGGTGTGCGCGGCGTCGCCAACGCGGACCTGACAGCCGAGCTCGCGCTCGGTCTGTCGGTCGCTGCGGCGCATGTACTCGCCGAGGGGGGCACGTTCGAGGGCCATCGGCCGACAGCAGTGGTCGGGCGTGACCCCCGTGCGTCCGGGGAGTTCCTGGAGGCCGCCGTCGTGGCGGGCCTCGCGAGCGCGGGCGTGGACGTCCTGCGCGTCGGCGTGCTGCCCACACCCGGGGTCGCGTACCTCACCGGTGTGCTCGGCGCGGACCTCGGCGTGATGCTCTCGGCCAGCCACAACGCGATGCCGGACAACGGTGTCAAGTTCTTCGCGCGCGGCGGTCACAAGCTCGCCGACGAGCTGGAGATCCGCATCGAGTCGCTGTACGAGGAGCACACCACCGGCGCTCCCTGGGCGCGGCCGACCGGGTCCGGCGTCGGCCGGGTGGCGGACTACGCGTCCGGCTTCGACCAGTACATCGCGCACCTGATCGGCGTCCTGCCCAACCGGCTCGATGGCCTGAAGGTCGTCCTCGACGAGGCGCACGGCGCGGCTTCCCGTGTCTCTCCCGAGGCCTTCGCCCGGGCCGGCGCGGAGATCATCACCATCGGTGCCGACCCGAACGGCCTCAACATCAACGACGGTTGCGGCTCCACGCACCTGGGGCTGCTGCAGGCCGCCGTCGTCGAGCACGGCGCCGACCTCGGCATCGCGCACGACGGCGACGCCGACCGCTGCCTCGCGGTGGACGCGGCGGGCAACGAGATCGACGGCGACCAGATCCTGGCCGTCCTGGCGCTCTCCATGCGCGAGGCCGGACAGCTGCGCAAGGACACCGTCGTCGGCACCGTCATGTCGAACCTCGGCTTCAAGATCGCGATGGAGCGCGAGGGCATCGCCCTCGTGCAGACCGCGGTCGGCGACCGGTACGTACTGGAGTCGATGAAGGCCGAGGGATACGCGCTGGGCGGCGAGCAGTCCGGGCACGTGATCGTCCTGGACCACGCGACGACCGGTGACGGCACGCTGACCGGCCTGATGCTGGCCGCGCGGGTCGCCGCGACGGGTCGTACGCTCGCTGATCTCGCCGGGGTCATGACGCGGCTGCCGCAGATCCTCATCAACGTCCCCGACGTCGACAAGTCGCGTGTGAACACCTCCGCCGAGCTGGCGGCCGCGGTCGCCGACGCGGAGCGGGAGCTGGGCGCCACGGGCCGGGTCCTGCTGCGGTCGTCGGGCACCGAGCCGCTGGTGCGGGTCATGGTCGAGGCGGCCGACATCGAGCAGGCGAAGGCGGTGGCCGGAAGGCTCGCCGATGTCGTGAAGTCGGCGCTGGGCTAGATCGTCTTTCGCGCGGTGCGCTCGCGCTGCTTGGTCCAGAAGTACTTCTGGACGAGCAGCGTGAGCGTGCCCGCGACGACGATGCCCAGCAGGTTCAGCAGCAGCTGCTTGGACGAACCCCAGGTCTGGCCCAGGTCCCCGTAGCTGAGGGCGATCGCCGCGTTGGCGGCGGCGGGCACCGTCGTCACCGAGATGGCGACGCCGACCAGGGCGCCGGACTTGGCCGAGGTCAGCGACAGCATCCCGGCCGCGCCTGCCAGTACCGCGACCACGAACGAGAACCAGTCCGGGGCGTACACGAAGCCGGTGTTGGGCCGCTTGCCCTCCAGCTTCGCCTCCGTGAACAGGCCGACCGCGTCCATGAAGAAGCTGAACGCGACCGTCAGCGCCATCGCCGCCGCGAAGCCCGCGATCAGCGCGATCGCCGAACGCAGGGCCAGCCGCGGGGCGCGCCGCACGATCGCCGTGCAGAGACCGGCGAGCGGGCCGAACTCCGGGCCGACGGCCATCGCGCCCACCACCAGGATCGCGTTGTCGAGCACCACACCGCAGGCGGCGATCATCGTCGCCAGCGCCAGGAACGCCAGGTAGGTGGCGCTGAGTGTGGACTCCTCGTGCGTGGCGTCCGCGAGCTGCTCCCACAGCACCGCGTCCGCGCCCTCGCCCGGCGCGTCCTCCTCGGCCCGGTCGGCGCGGGCGGACAGCGACAGGTCGATGTTCTCGACGGCGATCGAGCCGCACTCGGCGATGCCGATCCCGCGCAGGGCGCCGATGAGCTCGTCCCCGGCCTCGCGGGCGACGTCGCACATCACCAGGTCGCCCCGGGGGTCGCGGGACGCGCCGGGGACGACGGCGAGGTGGGTCGCGCCGACGGTCGACTCGACGAGGCCGACGACCTCCTCGGTGCGGTCGGCCGGGATCATCAGACGCAGGTGCAGCACGTGCGGGCTCCCGGTTCGGGGCGATCGTGGGCTTGGGGACTCGTCAGAGTTTGCGCAGGGACAGCCGCTGGACCTTGTGGTCGGGGCCCTTGCGCAGCACCAGAGTGGCACGGCCGCGGGTGGGGGCCACGTTCTGCACGAGGTTCGGCTTGTTGATGGTGCGCCAGGTCGTGCGGGCGTACTCCATCGCCTCGTCCTCGGAGACCTGGGTGTATTTCCTGAAGTACGAGAACGGGTTCTGGAAGGCCGTCGCGCGCAGCTTGCGGAAGCGGTTGAGGTACCACTGCTCGATGTCCTCGGGGCGCGCGTCGACGTACACGCTGAAGTCGAAGTAGTCCGCCAGGCCGACCCGGGTGCGGCCGTCCTTGCCGGGGAGGGCGGGCTGCAGGACGTTCAGGCCCTCGACGATCAGGATGTCGGGGCGGCGGACGGTGAGGCGCTCGCCCGGCACGATGTCGTACTTCAGGTGCGAGTAGACGGGCGCGGTGACCTCGTCCTTGCCCGCCTTGATGTCGGCGACGAAGCGGGTGAGGGCGCGTCGGTCGTACGACTCGGGGAAGCCCTTGCGTGCCATCAGGCCGCGCCGCTCCAGCTCCTCCATCGGGAGGAGGAAACCGTCGGTGGTGACCAGCTCGACGCGCGGGTGCTCGGGCCAGCGGGCGAGCAGCGCCTGGAGGAGCCGGGCCACGGTGGACTTGCCGACGGCGACGCTTCCGGCGACCCCTATGACGAAGGGGGTGCCGCGCTGCGAGCCGTGCCCGTTGCCCGCGTCGCCGAGGAAGGTGTTGAGGGCGCCGCGCAGGCCCGAGGTGGCCTGCACATAGAGGTTGAGCAGGCGGGACAGCGGGAGGTAGACGTCCCGCACCTCGTCCAGGTCGATGACGTCGCCGAGCCCGCGCAACCGCTCCAGCTCCTGTGCGGTCAGCGGCAGCGGGGTCTTCTCGCGCAGGGCGCTCCACTCCGCCCGGCTGAGGTCCAGATAGGGGGAGGCGTCCGCCCGGCGGGGGGTGTTGCGTGGCGCCGAAGTGATCACAGGAACATTGTCGGGGGTACGGGGCCGGAGTGGGTGGTGTGCTCGGTCACGTGGGCGAAGGCCGTCCGTGGAGGGTGCGGGCGAAGGTTGTAGCGGAACGGGTCTCGATTGGATGCCTCTGGGATGTCGTGGGCGTCACGATCTCGCGGGCGCCGAATATTCGTTGATCATCGGGCGGGTCCAGGCCTTAGATTCAGGGCTCGCAACAGTTTCCGCGTGTCACCGGTCGAGTGAACTTCGCGCGGGGGGAACGTTGTTCACCGATCCGGACTGACCCAGAGGGAAAAATTTCGATGCGTCGCACCATGGCCCGCCGTACCGCCGTTGCCGTCTCCGCGCTCTCGCTGACCCTGCTGGTCGGCGGCTGCGGGGCGGACAAGGCCGAGGACGGCGCCGCCGCCGGGGACAAGGGCAAGGACAGCGGTTCCGCCGCGAAGGCCCTCTCGGCGGCCGAGCTGGACAAGATCGTCCTGGCCGCGAAGGACCTGAAGGCCGAGCACAGGGTCACCAAGGCCAGCAAGGTTGACCTCGTCGCGGGCAAGCGGGCGAGCACGGACAAGGCCGAGTGCAAGCCGTTCGTCGACGTCCTGGCGTTCCGGCCGATGGGCACCCCCGGCGCGACCGCGCAGCGCAAGCTCGTGCCGGTGCCCGCCAAGCCGGCCAAGGACGCCTCGCCCGAGGAGAAGATGAAGGCGGCCATGGATGTCTTCAAGGGGGCGATCACCAGCGACACGGTCGGCTCGTACGACGGCAAGGGCGCCGAAGAGGCCTTCGCGGCGCTGCGCGCCGCGGGCGAGGCGTGCGCAGGCGGCTTCGTCCTGTCCGACGGCTCCGACCTCGCCAACAAGGACAACACCAAGTTCACCAAGGTCGCCCCGGGCCCCGCCTACACCGGTGGGGACGAGGCGCTGACCTTCAACCTGTCGTTCGACATGGAGGGTGAGACCGGCACGGAGACCGGCAACCACCAGGTGGTCGCGGTGCGCAAGGGCAACGCCCTCGCGGCCTTCGGCGTGCTGGGGCTCACCGGCAAGGCGGAGTTCCCCAAGGCGATCATCGACGCGCAGGTGGCGAAGCTCGGCTGAGACCACGCGCGTTGAACCCGACCCCGTCCCGGCACCTCCGCCGGGGCGGGGTCGCGTCTTGTCCGGGTCCCCGGCGGGGAGCGGGCCGCGTCGTAGGCTGCCGGGATGAATCCGGACAGTCCCATGACGGTTGAGTGAGCGCGTGATTATTGGGGTCGGCATCGATGTTGCCGAGATCGAACGGTTCCGCGCGTCCATGGAGCGCACGCCGCAGTTGGCGCAGCGGCTGTTCGTGGCGGCGGAGTTGACGCTGCCGAGCGGTGAGCGGCGCGGTATCGCCTCGCTCGCCGCCCGGTTCGCGGCGAAGGAGGCACTGGCCAAGGCGCTGGGCGCGCCGGCCGGGCTGCACTGGACGGACGCGGAGGTGTACGTCGAGGCCAGCGGGCAGCCCCGGCTGCGGGTGTGCGGGACGGTGGCGGCGCGGGCGGAGGCGCTCGGCGTGCGGTCGTGGCATGTGTCGCTCAGCCATGACGCGGGAGTGGCTTCCGCGGTGGTGATCGCGGAAGGGTGAATCGGGCGGGGGAGTTCCTGGGCTTGGCTGGTGAGCTGTTGAAGGGTGAGTTCTGATGCGTCGTGCGTACAGCGTGGAGACCGTACGGAATGCCGAGCGCGAGCTCATGGCGCGGCTCCCGGAGGGCGCCCTGATGCAGCGGGCCGCCGCCGGGCTCGCCGCGGCCTGCGCGGGGCTGCTGGGCCGGGTGTACGGGGCCCGGGTCGTGCTGCTCGTCGGGAGCGGCGACAACGGCGGCGACGCGCTGTACGCGGGGGCGCGGCTCGCGCGGCGCGGGGCGGGGGTGGCGGCGGTGCTGCTGGCCCCCGACCGGGCGCACGCGGGCGGGCTCGCCGCGCTGCGGGCGGCCGGGGGACAGGTGCCGGGGGATCCGTACGCCGCCCTGACGCGCGCGAACCTCCTCGTCGACGGCATCACCGGGATCGGCGGGCGGGGCGGGCTGCGCGAGGACGCGGTGGCGCTGGTGCGGGCCGCGCAGAGCGCGCGGGACGCGGGAGCGGCGCTGGTCGCCGTCGACCTGCCGAGCGGGGTCGAGGCGGACACCGGGCAGGTGCGGGGCACGTGTGTGCGGGCCGACGCGACGGTCACCTTCGGTACGTACAAGCCGGGGCTGCTGATCGACCCGGCCCGGGAGTACGTGGGCGCCACCCGGCTGGTCGACCTCGGGCTCGATCTGCCGGTCGAGGCCGATGTGGAGGCGTTGCAGCACGCGGACGTGGCGGCGCTGCTGCCTTCGCCGGGTGCGGAGAGCGACAAGTACCGGCGCGGTGTCGTCGGGGTGGTGGCCGGGTCGGCCCGGTACCCCGGTGCGGCGGTGCTCGCGGTGGCCGGGGCGCTGCGGGGCGGGGCGGGGGCCGTGCGGTACGTGGGGCCGGGCGGGGACGCGGTGATCGCCCGATACCCCGAGGTCCTGGTGCACGCGGGGCCGCCGGGCAAGGCGGGGCGGGTCCAGGCATGGGTCGTGGGGCCGGGGCTCGGTGACGACGCGGAGGGCGTTGTCGGCGATGTGCTGGCGTCCGACGTGCCGGTCCTGGTGGACGCGGACGGGCTGCGCCTGCTGGACCCCGCGACGGTACGGGCCCGCAGCGCACCGACGCTGCTCACCCCGCACGCGGGGGAGGCGGCGGCGCTGCTCGGCGTGGCCCGCGAGGAGGTGGAGTCGGCGCGGCTGGTGTCGGTCCGGGAGCTGGCCGCGATGTACGGGGCGACGGTGCTGCTCAAGGGCTCGACGACGCTGGTCGCTCCGGCGGGCGGGGTGGAGGGTGCGCCGGTCCGGGTGAACCCGACGGGGACGCCGTGGCTGGCGACGGCGGGCAGTGGTGACGTCCTGTCGGGTCTCGCGGGTGCGTTGCTGGCGGCGGGCCTCGACGCGGTGGACGCGGGGTCGGTGGCGGCGTACCTGCACGGCCTGGCGGGCCGCCGGGCGGCGTCCGGGGCGCCGGTGGCCGCGCACGACGTGGCGGCGGCGTTGCCGGGGGTGTGGCGGGGGCTGGCCGGCTGAGGGGGGCGGGGTGGCGTGGGCGGGCTCCGGTACGGGCTGCCTGCGGCGCTGTCCCGCCCCTTCCCGAAACCGGGGCTCCGCCCCGGGCCCCGGTCCTCCAGCGCCGGACGGGCTGAGATGGCGGGGCGGGGCCCCGCCCCGGCCCCGCCCCGGCCCCGCCCCGGCCCCCGGGCCTCGAATGCCCGACGGGCTGAATTCGCGGGCGCGGTGCATGACTCGGCCTCCTGGTCGGCAGGGGTGTCGTAGGGCTCTGAGACACTTGGCGCGATGACCGCGATGACCCATACCCCGATGCGCGTCCGCGCCGAGATCGACCTGGCGGCCCTGCGCGCCAACGTTCGTGTTCTGCGTGCCCGTGCGCCCCACGCCCAGCTCATGGCCGTGGTGAAGTCGGACGCGTACGGGCACGGCGCGGTGCCCTGCGCGCGGGCGGCCCTCGACGCCGGGGCGACCTGGCTCGGGACCGCGACCCCGCAGGAGGCGCTGGCCCTGCGCGCCGCCGGGTTCGACGGGCCGTTGCTGTGCTGGCTGTGGACACCGGGCGGGCCCTGGGGCGCGGCCGTCGAAGCGGGCATCGACGTGGCCGTCAGCGGGATGTGGGCGCTCACCGAGGTGGTGGACGCCGCGCGCGCTCTCGGACGTACGGCGCGGGTGCAGCTCAAGGCCGACACCGGGCTCGGGCGCAACGGGTGCCAGCCCGCCGACTGGCCCGAGCTGGTGCGTCACGCCCTCGCCGCCGAGGCGGAAGGCACGGTGAGCGTCACCGGCCTCTGGTCGCACTTCGCCTGCGCCGACGAGCCGGGCCATCCCTCGATCGCCGCCCAACTGGCCCTGTTCCACGGGCTCGTGGCGTACGCCGAGAAGCAGGGTGTGGCCCCCGAGGTGCGGCACATCGCCAACTCCCCGGCCACGCTCACACTCCCCGAGGCGCACTTCGACCTGGTGCGCACCGGGATCGCCATGTACGGCGTTTCGCCGAGCCCCGAACTGGGGACTTCCGCCGAGCTCGGGCTGCGGCCGGTGATGACGCTCGCCGCGTCCGTGGCGCTGGTCAAGCAGGTTCCGGCGGGCCACGGCGTCAGTTACGGGCATCACTACGTCACGGACCGCCCGACGACACTGGCCCTGATCCCCGCCGGGTACGCCGACGGCATCCCGCGCCACGCGTCCGGCACCGCGCCCGTGCTGGTCGGCGGCAAGTGGCGGCGGATCGCGGGCCGGGTGGCGATGGATCAGTTCGTGGTCGACCTCGGTGAGGACGGCGACACGCTGGAGCCGGGCGCCGAGGCACTGCTCTTCGGCCCCGGCGACCGGGGCGAGCCGACGGCCGAGGACTGGGCGCGGGCGGCGGACACCATCGCGTACGAAATTGTCACGCGCATCGGATCGCGGGTCCCGCGCGTCCATATGAACGAGGAATGAGCGAGGACCCCGCCGACCGGTCGCCAGGACCGGCCGGTCGGTCCACAGGATCAGCCCGAAAGCCAGGCTCAAGAGCTAGGAGAACGGCACCGTGAGCGAGAGCAGCGCGCCGAGCGTGGTGGAGGTGGCGTCCGAGGCGGCCACCGCTGTCGCCGCCGGCAACTGGCGTCGGGCGGGTGTCGCGGGCGCCGCGATCGGCGTGGTCGCGGCGGGCGCGGCGGCCGGTGTCGCGATCGAGCGGCTGACCGTCGGCCGGGGCCTGCGCAAGAAGGCGCGGCTCGCGCTGGATTCGGCGGGCCCGTACGGCGCGCTGCGCGGCATGCCGGGACGGGCCCTTGCCGATGACGGCACCGAGATCTACTACGAGGTGGACGAGGCCGAGCCGGGCGGCGGCACGTCGGCGCCGCGCAAGCGCCGGCTCTTCGGACGCAAGGAGCCGGCCGCGGTCACGGTCGTCTTCAGCCACGGCTACTGCCTCAGCCAGGACTCCTGGCACTTCCAGCGCGCCGCGCTGCGCGGTGTGGTGCGTACGGTCCACTGGGACCAGCGCAGCCACGGCCGGTCGGCGCGCGGCGCGGGCCAGGCGCAGGGTGTGGCGGTCACCATCGACCAGCTGGGCCGTGACCTGAACGCGGTCATCGACGCGGCGGCCCCCGAGGGACCGCTCGTGCTGGTGGGGCACTCGATGGGCGGCATGACGATGATGGCCCTGGCCGACCAGTACCCCGAGCTGATCCGCGAGCGCGTCGTCGGTGTCGCCTTCGTCGGTACGTCCTCGGGACACCTCGGCGAGGTCAACTTCGGCCTGCCGGTCGCCGGGATGAACGCCGTGCGCCGGGTGCTGCCGCGCGTACTGAACGCGCTGGGCGCGCAGGCCGAGATCGTCGAGCGTGGCAGGCGGGCCACCGCCGACCTCTTCGCGGGGCTGATCAAGCGGTACTCCTTCGGCTCGAAGGACGTCGACCCGGCGGTCGCGCGGTTCGCGGAGCGGCTGATCGAGGGGACTCCGATCGATGTGGTCGCCGAGTTCTATCCGGCCTTCCTCGACCACGACAAGACCCAGGCGCTGGAGATCTTCGCCGAGGTGCCGGTGCTCGTGCTGGCTGGCGACAAGGACCTGGTGACGCCGAGCGAGCACAGCGAGGGCATCGCGGACCTGCTGCCGGACTCCGAGCTGGTGATCGTCCCGGACGCCGGGCACCTCGTCATGCTCGAACACCCCGAGGTGGTCACCGACCGGCTCGCGGACCTGCTGGCCCGCGTGGGCGCCGTACCTGCAGCCGCTACCGTGGGTTCGTATGGAACAACCGCACAGCCCGGCCGCTGACGCCGGAGCCACTGCCACGGCGGCCGTCACCGCCGCCCTCACCGTCAAGTCGCCCGACCTGATGAAGGAGTTGGGCCGAAGTCTCGCGAAGCTGCTGCGCCCCGGCGACCTGGTGATGCTCACCGGTGAGCTCGGCGCGGGCAAGACGACGCTGACGCGCGGCCTCGGCGAAGGGCTCGGCGTGCGCGGCGCCGTCACCTCGCCGACCTTCGTGATCGCGCGGGTCCACCCCTCGCTCGGCGACGGCCCGGCGCTGGTGCACGTGGACGCGTACCGGCTGGGCGGCGGGCTCGACGAGATGGAGGACCTGGATCTCGACGTCTCGCTGCCGGAATCGGTGATCGTCGTGGAGTGGGGCGAGGGCAAGGTCGAGGAGCTGTCCGACGACCGGCTGCATGTGGTCATCGGCCGGACCATGGGGGACGCCCAGGGCGGTGACCCGCAGAGCGACCCCGACGACGTACGCGAGGTCACGCTGACCGGAGTGGGCGCGCGCTGGGCGGGGGAGGACCTGGCGGCTCTGGGCGCCTGATCCTCCGTAGTTTCCGACAAGCCGTCGGGAAGATGTTGCGTCGGTGGTACCGGGCGTGGTCACATGGATACCGAGACATGGTTAGGTCTGCCTAACCACGCCTGCTCCCGGAGCCCTGGAGGCATCCATGTCGACTTCAGACCGCGAAGCGCCACGGCCTCTGTCCATGCGTGACCTGCTGGCCTCGTGCGCGGCTGCCACCGCGGTGTCCACCCCGCCGGCAGCCGGACGCGCGCCGGGCGAAGAGGCCGCCCGCACCGTACCGGCCGAGTCGGCCGAGGAGCGGTGCGACGCCGCGTAGGCCGCTCCAGGAAGGCCGAATCGCGTGCGACGCCGCGTAGGCCGGTCCTGACGGGGCGGCGGAGCTACGGTACGACGACGATCTTGGCGCCGACCGTGGCGAACGACCACATCGCGTCACCGTCCGCCCGCTTCATCCGGACGCCCCCCGTCTTGGTGGCCGGATTGGGCGTCGGCATCGTCCCGTCGACCGCCGAGCTGAAGCCGATCGACACACTCTCGACGTTCGTGAAGCGCACGACGTGCTCGATCTGTACCCCGTCCGAGCCGGTGACGGCCCCCGAACGCGAGGTCACCCGATAGGTGCCGGGCGGCGGGTTGACCGTGCTCGGCATGACCTCGAAGGTCTGCGGCTTCTGGCCCGGCTCGCCCACCAGCCACACCCGCTTGCCGCCGAGCGCGTAGACGACCCGTACGCCCGCGCCCGACTGGGCCGGGACCGCGAGAGCACCCTTGCCCTTGTCCTTGCCGGCGGCCTTCTCCTTGGGCGAGGCACTCACCGACGGGGTACCGCTGGGCACCGCGAGGTTGGCGGGTACGTTCGCCGACGCCTGGTAGGCGAGGAAAGCGACGGCCGCGAGGGCCGCCGCGGTGAGCCCGGCCACGATTCCCGAGCTGCTCCTTGCCACCTTGCTCCACCTCATGTTCGTGCGCGTGCAGCGCTCGTAATCGCGCTCATATTCGTACTGCGCGCGGCTTTGGGGTGACGTTAGCAGCAGGCGGTGGGGGCCAAGGGACGCCGTGCTGGGGTGTCCGGCCGGACACCCCCACCCGTGCGCGGGCCGTAGGCTGTTTGTGTGCTCCTGCTCGCCGTTGATACCGCCACGCCCGCCGTCACCGTAGCCCTCCACGACGGTCGCTCCGTCGTCGCCGAAGCCGATCAGGTCGACGCGCGCCGACACGGGGAGCTGCTGCTGCCCACCGTCGACCGCGTGCTCTCCGAGGCCGGTCTGAAACTCGCTGCCGTGACCGGTGTGGTGGTGGGCGTCGGACCCGGCCCGTACACCGGGCTGCGCGTCGGTCTCGCCACGGCGGAGATCTTCGGTCTCGCCCTGGGAGTGCCGGTGCACGGGCTGTGCACGCTGGACGGCCTCGCGTACGCGTCGGGCCTGACCGGGCCCTTCGTGGTGGCGACGGACGCCCGCCGCAAGGAGGTCTACTGGGCACGCTACGACGACGCCCGCACCCGCGTCACCGAGCCCGCCGTCGACCGGCCCGCCGACATCGCGGACGAGCTCGCCGGGCTGCCGGTGGTCGGCGCCGGGGCGCTCCTCTACCCCGGCTCCTTCCCCGACGCGCGCGGCCCCGAGCACCAGTCGGCCGGCGCGCTCGCGTCGCTGGCCGCCGGGATGCTGGCTGCGGGGCAGGACTTCCTGCCGCCGCTGCCGCTGTATCTGCGCCGCCCCGACGCGCAGGTGCCCAAGAACTACAAGGTGGTCACCCCGCGGTGACCGCGGTGCTGCGCGAGATGCGCTGGTGGGACATTGACGCGGTCCTCGCCCTGGAGCACGAGATGTTCCCTGACGACGCCTGGTCGCCGGGCATGTTCTGGTCGGAGCTCGCCCATGCGCGCGGGCCCCGGGCGACCCGCCGCTATGTGGTCGCGGAGGACCCCGCGCAGAACGACAGGCTGGTCGGGTACGCCGGTCTCGCCGCCGTCGGCGGACTCGGCGACGTACAGACCATCGCCGCCGCCCGCGACCAGTGGGGGACCGGGCTCGGTGCCCGGCTGCTCACCGATCTGCTGGGCCACGCGACCGCGTTCGAGTGCACCGAGGTGCTGCTCGAAGTGCGCGTCGACAACAAGCGCGCCCAGAAGCTGTACGAGCGCTTCGGCTTCGAGCCGATCGGCTTCCGGCGCGGCTACTACCAGCCGGGCAACATCGACGCGCTCGTGATGCGACTCACCGACCCGGGAAACCCGGCGAACCCCGTACAAGGAACCGAGATTCACCATGGCTGACGAACCGCTCGTCCTCGGCATCGAGACCTCCTGCGACGAGACCGGCGTCGGCATCGTCCGCGGCCACACGCTGCTGGCCGACGCGATCGCGTCCAGCGTCGACGAGCACGCGCGCTTCGGCGGGGTGGTTCCCGAGGTCGCCTCGCGGGCCCACCTGGAGGCGATGGTCCCGACCATCGAGCGCGCGCTGAAGGAGGCCGGGGTCGCGGCCACCGACCTGGACGGCATCGCGGTGACATCGGGCCCGGGGCTCGCCGGTGCGCTGCTCGTGGGCGTCTCGGCGGCGAAGGCCTACGCGTACGCTCTCGGCAAGCCGCTGTACGGCGTGAACCATCTCGCCTCGCACATCTGCGTCGACCAGCTGGAGCACGGGCCGCTGCCCGAGCCGACGATGGCGCTGCTGGTCAGTGGCGGCCACTCGTCGCTGCTGCTGGCCCCCGACATCACCTCCGACGTACGGCCGTTGGGCGCGACCATCGACGACGCGGCGGGCGAGGCCTTCGACAAGATCGCGCGGGTGCTGCAGCTGGGCTTCCCCGGCGGCCCCGTCATCGACCGGCTCGCGCGCGAGGGTGACCCGAAGGCGATCGCCTTCCCGCGCGGACTGACCGGCCCGCGTGACGCGCCGTACGACTTCTCCTTCTCGGGGCTCAAGACGTCCGTCGCCCGTTGGATCGAGGCGAAGCGCAAGGCAGGCGAGGACGTGCCGGTGCGCGATGTGGCGGCGTCCTTCCAGGAGGCGGTCGTCGACGTGCTGACCCGCAAGGCGGTCAGGGCCTGCAAGGACGAGGGGGTCGACCACCTGATGATCGGCGGCGGTGTGGCCGCCAACTCCCGGCTGCGGGCGCTCGCGGCGGAGCGCTGTGAGCGGGCCGGTATCCGGCTGCGGGTGCCGCGGCCAGGACTGTGCACGGACAACGGGGCGATGGTGGCGGCGCTGGGCGCGGAGATGGTGAAGCGCAACCGGGCGCCGTCGGACTGGGACCTGTCGGCGGACTCGTCGCTGCCGGTCACCGAGCCGCACGTGCCGGGGCGTGCGCACAGCCATGGGGCCGGGCATGGTCACGGTCATGAGCACAGCCACGATCACGTGCACGAGATCAGTAAGGACAACCTGTACTCATGACCGTCGCGCTGATGTGGGAGGCCCGCGCCGTCGACGGCAAGGGCCCCGAACTACTGGAGTGGGTGCACGCCCAAGTGCTCGCGGCGGAGCCGGAACGCCGCGAGGTCCTGCGGGCGCCGCAGGACCGGGTGCTGGTGCTGACCTGGTGGGACGAGCCGTTCGACGCGGACCTGCCCGAACTGCCCGAGCCCGCCGACCACTTGATCAGCCGGGCCGTGCACCGGTGGCGCTTCGAGTCCGTCGAGGTCACCCCCGCGCCCTGACCGGCCGTCCCTCGACGATCGTGTCGGGCTGCTCCACGAGGTCGTAGGACTCGGTCGGCTCCACCCACGGGCCGCTCCGGCCAGCTGCGGCGGCTCTGCCCGCGTCCGCGGCCGGCGGCGACGCTCGTACCGCCGCCTCGCGGGCAGGCGGAGCCGGGGTGGGGGCGCCGCGGCGGCGCAGGAGCCCGTGTCCCGGCTGCGGGGGCCGGTCGGTAATCTCGGCCGCATGTCACGCCGTACACCACCACCACCACCGCCCGCCCACCTACGGGCCTGGCCCGACCGGGATGCCATGCGGGCGGACCGGGGGAGGGCCATGGACGAGCTGAGTCGGCGCTACCTGGGTCCGGGGCGGCTGGCGGGCTTCTGGGGCCTGGTGGCGGGCGTGCTGGCGGGCTGGGGCGTGGTCGGGGTGGCGCTCCAGGCGTTCGTCGGGGTCACCGACCCGATCACCGTGACGCTCGGGGCTGCCGTCGGCGCGGTCGGGCTCGCGGGCATGGTGACCGCCGGAATCTTCCTGGGCGTGAGCGTCCGCCGCGACCGCGCGATCCGTTCACTGCTGGTCGAGTGGGCCGCGGTGGGGGAGGGGCACGGTGGCTTCGGAGACGACGCGCGCTGGCGTGCGCCAGGACTGAGCCTGGCGTGGATGCTGCCCTCGCTGCTGATGTGCGGGCTGGGCCTGTGGGCGTCGTTCGGGTTCGCGGCGGGGGCTCGGGCGGGCGCCGACACGTACGCCGACGCGGCGTTCTTCATCGGGCTGGGGGCGCTGCTGTGGGTGGCGGGGCTGATCGGCGCGGCGAAGGCCGTGCGGCACTACCGGTGGGCGCTGCGGGGGCTGGCCCGGGCGGTACGGGCGGCATAGCGGGCGGCGGACGCGGCGGGCCTGTTCCCCATCCCGCCCCTTCCCGGAGCCCGCCGCAGGCGCTAGCTAGCCGCCCGCCGTCACCGGGTGCCCGATCAGGATCGTCGGGGCGCCCGCCACCCGGGTCAGGAAGACCGTCGCGGAATTCCGCCCCTGAAGCTTCATCCGGCGCCGCAGTTCCTCCGGCTCGACCGCCGACCCCCGCTTCTTCACCGTGAGGATCCCGACCTCGCGTTCCCGCAGCAGCGCCTTCAGCCTCTTCAGGCCGAAGGGGATCCGGTCTGTGATCTCGTAGGCCGTGGCGTACGGCGTCGGATGCAGCCCGTCCGCCGTGATGTACGCGATCGTCTCGTCGATCAGACGGCCGCCGACCTGCTCGGCGACCTCCGCCACCAGGTGCGAGCGCACGACCGCGCCGTCCGGCTCGTACAGATAGCGGCCGACCGGGCCCGGCGCGGGGTCCGGCAGCCCGGTGCCGGTGAGGGTGTGCGGGCCGGGGAGGAGGGTGGCCCGGATCGCCCTGGGGGCCGTGCCGAACCAGAGCACCGCCTCCTTCACGTCCCCACCGTCCGAGATCCACTCGGCCTCCGCGTCGTCGGGGACCGCCTCGTGCGGAACGCCCGGAGCGATCTTGAGCGCGGCGTGTGCGGGCGTACGGGCCGCCTCGATCGCCCAGGACAGCGGGGGCGAGTACGCCTCCGGGTCGAAGATGCGCCCCCGGCCGCCCCGTCGCGCCGGGTCGACGAAGACCGCGTCGTACGGGGCGGTGTCGATGCCGGTGACGTCCGCGCACCTGACCTCGATCAGGGCGGACAGGCCGAGCGCCGCCGCGTTCTCGCGGGCGACCTCCGCCGTCAGCGGGTCACGGTCGACGGCCAGCACCGAGATCCCGGCGCGGGCCAGCGCGATGGCGTCGCCGCCGATGCCGCAGCACAGGTCGGCCACGCTCCGCACGCCCAGCGCGCTGAAGCGCTCCGCGCGGTACGTCGCGACGGCGGTACGGGTGGCCTGCTCGACGCCGTTCGGTGTGAAGAACATCCGGTACGCGTCCTCCGCGCCGAATTTCGCCACCGCCCGCTGTCGCAGCCGTGCCTGGCCCAGCGCCGCCGAGACCAGCGCGGCCGGATGATCGCGGCGCAGCCGGGTCGCCGTGGCCAGTTCCTCGGCGGGGCTGTGGTCGCGGAGCGCGGCGAGCAGGGCGCGGCCCTCCTCGGTGCGCAGGGCGACGAAGGATTCCAGGGCATCGGGGGGATCGAGGGCGTTCACCCGGTCAATTGTGGGCCAGCCGGGGGACGGCGCGCGCCGCGTCGCGGTGTCGGCCGGGTCGCGGGCCCGCGCGCTGACAGGATCCAGCGCCATGCAACTAGTACGACAAAAAGAAGAAATGACAAGAAATGGGGCCAAGAGGCGCCGTACGGGCCTGATGGCCCTGGCTCTGCTCCTGGTCACCGCGATCGGCTCCGGCTGCGCCGGCACCGAGCCGGCGGCAACGGGCCGGAAGGCGGCGCACCCCGCCCCCGGCCAGCCACGACAGGCGCTCCCCGCCGGGCCCGCCGGCTCGATCGCCGCGTACGCGGAGGCGATCCGGCGCGCCCAAACCGTGCGGGTCGCCGCCGCGAAGAAGTGGCGCCTCGACAAGGTCCCGCTGGCCGCGCCCGCGCCGCCCGCGCGGAAACCCCGCATCACCACCCGCAAGGGCTTCGGGGCCGGGGCCGGAATGCCGCCGGTCTTCACCACCGTCCCCGTCAAGGAGCGGGTCGTCTTCCTGACGATCGACGACGGCGCGGAGAAGGACCCCGAGCTGCTGCGGATGATGACCGAGCTGGACATCCCGTACAGCGCCTTCCTCAGCGACTACCTGGCGCGCGGGGACTACGACTACTTCAGGAAGATGCAGGGCCGCGGTGTCTCCCTGCACAACCACACCCTCAACCACCGCTACCTGCCCGGCCTTTCGTACGCGCAGCAGAAGCACGAGATCTGCGGCCAGCAGGCCGTCATCAAGAAGCAGTTCGGCAAGCGGCCCCCGCTCTTCCGGCCGCCGTACGGCAACTACAACGCCGACACCCTGCGCGCCGCCCGGTCCTGCGGCGTCAAGGCCGTGCCCCTGTGGGCCGCCGAGGCGTTTCCCGATCGGATGGAGTGGCGGGAGTGGGACCGCGACCTGCACCCCGGTGACATCGTCCTCACCCACTTCCGTGGCCGCGGCGACTGGAAGGGCTCCATGCCCGACATGATTCGCCGGGTCATGAAGACGATCACCGACAAGGGGTACGCCGTGGCCAAACTGGAGGACTACCTGTGAGACACGCGCACCGGCTGCTGACCGGACTTGTGGCGGCCGGTGCGCTCCTGCTCACCGGGTGCGCGCAGTCCGTGGACCCGCTGGAGCGGCTGGGGAGGAAGGCGGCACGCAGCGTGGCGCCGAAGGCGACCATGCGGGCAGGCGCGTCCCCCTCGGCCGTCCCCGCCCAGGCGCACGCGCACAGGGGTGCGGCGGGGGCGCCCGCTCCGGCCGCCGCGCCCCCGGCCGGTGAGCGCGCACACCCCTCCGCTGCGGATCGGGAGAGGGCGCCGACGCGGGTGTCGGGACGGGGACCGGGGCGGGGGGCTCAGCCGCCGCTGTCCTGGCACTCGCTGTTGTCGCCACCACTGCGGCACTGGTGGCCGGTTTCTCCGGGGGCGTACGAGGACGTGGACGTGGGCTCGGGCTCGGGCTCGGGGTGGCGCTCCCGGTAGACCTCGCGCCCGATGCCGACCGCGATCAGGCAGATCGAGGGAGGGTCGGACCTTTCGAACGGCAGTGCGGTCGCGCGGCCCGGGGCGTTGTCCACAGCCCGTATCCGGCCCGGGTCGGGCCCCGCTCGGCGGCGCTCGATTGGCACTCCGCTTGACCGAGTGCTAACCGCGTCATAGTCTCGCTTCTGGCACTCTCCGATGGTGAGTGCCAACAGCGCGACTGGCAGGTCCGGCTTCCCGCGACGACGGGCCCACCTGGTCGCCACCCAAATTTGTTAACCCCGTGAGATCTCCGAAGGGGGAGACCGGATCGTGACGACAGCCAGTTCCAAGGTTGCCATCAAGCCGCTCGAGGACCGCATTGTGGTCCAGCCGCTCGATGCCGAGCAGACCACGGCCTCCGGCCTGGTCATCCCGGACACCGCCAAGGAGAAGCCCCAGGAGGGCGTCGTCCTGGCCGTGGGCCCGGGCCGCTTCGAGGACGGCAACCGCCTCCCGCTCGACGTCACCGTCGGCGATGTCGTGCTGTACAGCAAGTACGGCGGCACCGAGGTGAAGTACAACGGCGAGGAGTACCTCGTCCTCTCCGCTCGCGACGTGCTCGCGATCATCGAGAAGTAATTCACCGAAGCATCGCTTTTTGATCTGCGCCCCTGGCCTCCCTGCAATTGCCGGGCGGTCCGGGGCGCAGTTCGTTTGACGTTTGAGAGGAATGAACAGCTCCCATGGCGAAGATCCTGAAGTTCGACGAGGACGCCCGTCGTGCCCTTGAGCGCGGCGTCAACAAGCTTGCCGACACGGTGAAGGTGACGATCGGCCCCAAGGGCCGCAACGTCGTCATCGACAAGAAGTTCGGCGCCCCCACCATCACCAACGACGGTGTCACGATCGCCCGCGAGGTCGAGCTCGACGACCCGTACGAGAACCTGGGCGCCCAGCTGGTGAAGGAGGTGGCGACCAAGACCAACGACATCGCTGGTGACGGCACCACCACCGCCACCGTGCTGGCCCAGGCACTGGTCCGCGAGGGCCTGCGCAACGTTGCCGCAGGCGCCTCCCCGGCCGCCCTGAAGAAGGGCATCGACGCCGCGGTCAAGGCCGTGTCCGAGGAGCTCCTCGCGACCGCCCGTCCGATCGAGGACAAGGCCGACATCGCCGCCGTGGCCGGGCTCTCCGCCCAGGACCCGCAGGTCGGCGAGCTCATCGCCGAGGCGATGGACAAGGTCGGCAAGGACGGTGTCATCACCGTCGAGGAGTCCAACACCTTCGGCCTGGAGCTCGACTTCACCGAGGGCATGGCCTTCGACAAGGGCTACCTCTCGCCGTACATGGTGACCGACCAGGAGCGTATGGAGGCCGTCCTCGACGACCCGTACATCCTGATCCACCAGGGCAAGATCGGCTCGATCCAGGACCTGCTCCCGCTGCTGGAGAAGGTCATCCAGGCGGGTGGCTCCAAGCCGCTGCTGATCATCGCCGAGGATGTCGAGGGCGAGGCGCTCTCCACCCTCGTCGTCAACAAGATCCGCGGCACCTTCAACGCGGTCGCGGTGAAGGCCCCCGGCTTCGGCGACCGCCGCAAGGCCATGCTCGGTGACATCGCGACGCTGACCGGCGCCACGGTCATCGCTGAGGAGGTCGGCCTCAAGCTCGACCAGGCCGGCCTTGAGGTGCTCGGTTCCGCCCGTCGCGTGACCGTCACCAAGGACGACACCACGATCGTCGACGGTGGCGGCAAGAGCGAGGAAGTCAGCGGCCGGATCAACCAGATCAAGGCCGAGATCGAGTCCACGGACTCCGACTGGGACCGCGAGAAGCTCCAGGAGCGCCTTGCGAAGCTGGCCGGCGGCGTGTGCGTGATCCAGGTCGGCGCAGCCACCGAGGTGGAGCTCAAGGAGAAGAAGCACCGTCTGGAGGACGCCATCTCCGCGACCCGCGCCGCGGTCGAGGAGGGCATCGTCTCCGGTGGTGGCTCCGCTCTGGTGCACGCCGTCAAGGTCCTTGAGGGCAACCTCGGCAAGACCGGCGACGAGGCCACCGGTGTCGCGGTCGTCCGCCGCGCCGCTGTCGAGCCGCTGCGCTGGATCGCCGAGAACGCCGGTCTTGAGGGTTACGTCATCACCTCCAAGGTCGCCGAGCTCGACAAGGGCCAGGGCTTCAACGCCGCGACCGGCGAGTACGGCGACCTGGTGAAGGCCGGCGTCATCGACCCGGTCAAGGTCACCCGCTCCGCGCTGGAGAACGCCGCGTCCATCGCGTCGCTGCTGCTCACGACCGAGACCCTGGTCGTCGAGAAGCCTGCCGACGACGAGGGCGACTCCGGTCACGGCGGCCACGGCCACTCGCACTGAGGTCGCACGACCTGACATCGCACGACGTGTGAAGGCCCCCGTTCCCACCGCTGATCAGCGGTGGGAACGGGGGCCTCGCCGTTTCGGCCTCGCGGTTTCGTTCAGCCGAGCGTGCTGTTCAGCCGAGCGCACCGTTCAGGCGAGCGCACCGAGCTGTCGCATCAGGCCGACGGCGTCGAAGTGCCACCAGCCTTCCTGGATCATTCCGTCGTGGAAGCGGAAGACCGTGGTGCCGGTCATGGTGCACTCTCTGCCCGTGGGCGCGATGCCCATGAAGTCGCCCTTGTGGGTGCCGCTCCACGTCCACAACGTCACCACGTCGTCGCCCTCGGACACCTGCCTGTCGAGGCTGAAGGTGAAGTCGAAGGCGTCGCGCCAGCCGGTCACGTCGCTGCGGATGGTGTCGGACCCGACGGTGCTTTCCTCTTCCTTCATGATGTCGTGGTCCCGGTAGTCGGCCGCGAACAGCTCGTCGATGGCGTCGAAGTTGCCTCCGACGGCCACCTCGTGGAAGAAGCGGCGGGCGGTCGCGGCGTTCAGCTGCTCCTCGCGGACCACATCGAGGTCGGTGAAGGAAGGCATGCCGTCACAGAGCGCGACCATCTCCTGGAAGATCTGCTCGGTCTCGGGCAGATGGGAGTTCTTCATCGCCTCTTCGTACGACGGGAATTCCACGATTTCCACGTAGTGGTTCGCCTCGGACCGGTCCCTGCCGACAATGTCGTGGGTGGCGGTCCGCTTGCCCTTGGACTGCTCGACCCACCTGTCCATGAGCTGGTTCATGGTTTCGGACTGCTCGGTCTTATAGTCGATTATCTGTACGAATTTCATGCCGCCTCCCGACCTGGGATGGGATATTTCCATTTTAGCGAGGAATGCGGTTTGTGCCGAGTCAGGCCGAGTGGGTCAGGGCCCCCGGGTGGACGGGGTCGGCGAAGGGCAGGCCCGCGGCGTAACGCTCCAGCTCGTCCAGGGACTGGTCGGCCATGCGATGCAACTCGACCCCGAGTGAGCCCGCGACGTGCGGGGTCAGCAGGACGTTCGGCAGGTCGTACAGCGGTGAGTCGGGGGACGGGAGTTCGGGGTCCGTCACATCGAGTACGGCGTTGAGGCGGCCGGAGGTCAGCTCCGGGAGCAGTGCGTCCTCGTCGACCAGGGAGCCACGTGCGGTGTTGATCAGGGTGGCCCCGGCCGGCATCAGGGCCAGCTGACCGGCGCCGATCATGCGGTGCGTCGCCGGGAGTTGCGGGGCGTGCACCGAGACCACGGAGCTGCGGGCGCACAGGTCGTCGAGCGTGCCGAGCTCGACGCCCAGGGTGGCGGCCTCGGCGGGGGTGACGTACGGGTCGTACAGCAGGACCCGCAGGTCGAAGGGGCGCAGCAGCTCGATGACGCGCCGGCCTATGCGGGAGGCGCCGACGATGCCGACCGTGCGGCGGTAGTTGCCCGCGCCGCCGAGTTCGTGGTGCCAGTCGTGTTCGGTGCGCAGGGCGCGGTAGCGGTAGGCGGAGGACAGGACGCGTTTGCCGGCGAAGAGGATCGCGGCGAGCGTGTATTCGGCGACGGGCAGGGCGTTCGCGGCGGCGGCCGACGCGACGGTGAGTCCGCGTTCCCAGCAGGTTTCGGTGATGTGGTGCTTGACGGAGCCCGCGGCGTGGACGACCGCGCGCAGCTTCGGGGCGCGGTCGAGGACCTCGTGAGTGAGGGGGGTCGCGCCCCAGCAGGTGAGGAGGACTTCGGCCTCGGCGAGCGCGTCCGCGATGCGCGGCGCTGGGTCGGTGAGGTCGTGCGCGACCAGGTGCGGATCGGTGCGGGCCAGGGCCGCCAGGCGGGTGCGGTGGTGGTCGGCGAACAGGCGCTCGGCGATGCCGGGGGCCATGGCGAGCAGCAGGGCGGGACGGTCGCCGGGCTGCCGGCCGTCGTCCGGCCGATCGCCGCCCGTCCGATTGTCAGTGGTCTGGTGCATGGTGGAACTCGGGCTCCTCAGGTGTCACTTGACGCTTCCGGCGGTGAGCCCGGCCTTCCAGTGCCGCTGGAGGGAGACGAAGGCGACGATCAGGGGGATGACGGCGAGGAGCGAGCCGGTGACGACGAGCGGATAGAAGCCGGGCTCGGCGTGGGAGTTGCTGTTCCACGCGTACAGGCCGAGGCTCAGCGGGAAGAGCTTCTGGTCCGAGAGCATCACGAGGGGGAGGAAGAAATTGTTCCAGATCGCGGTGAACTGGAAGAGGAAGACGGTCACGAAGCCCGGCATGATCATGGGCATGCCGATGGACCAGAAGGTGCGCAGCTCCCCCGCCCCGTCGATACGGGCGGCCTCCAGCGCCTCATTGGGGATGTAGCCCGAGCTGAAGACCCGGGAGAGGTAGACCCCGAAGGGGTGGACCAGGACGGGAACGAGCACGGCCCAGTAGGTGTTGACGACGCCCATCTCACTGGCGAGCAGATACATCGGCAGCGCGAGCGCGGTGCTCGGCACCAGCACACCGAGCAGGACCACGCCGAACAGCTTCTCCTTGCCCCTGAAGTCGTACTTGTCGAAGGCATAGCCCGCGGCGACGCTGATCAGGGAGCTCACCACGGCGCCGCCGCCCGCGTACAGCAGGCTGTTGAGGTACCAGCGGAGATAGACGCCGTCGCCGTACGAGGCCAGGTCGGCGAGGTTCTCGCCGAGGTTGAAGCCCTCGAAGGAGAAGGCGTCACCGGCGAGCAGCCCGCCGGTGTCCTTGGTGGCCGCGGTGACCAGCCAGACGAGCGGGAAGAGCATGTACAGCACGGCGAGTACGAGCGTGCCGTTGACCGCGGTCTTGGACATCCAGCGGGTGCTGGAAGAGCTCATGACTTCTTGCCCTTCCGGCCGGTGAAGCGGGTGACCGCGAAGGACAGCAGTGCGGCGACGAGCGCGAGCAGCACGGAGGCGGCGGCGGCGAGTCCGTAGTCGTTGCGGTCGAAGGCCGCGGTGTACGCGTACATGTTCGGAGTCCAGGTGGAGGTGACGGACGACCCGGTGCCCTTGTTGATGATCAGCGGCTCGGTGAACAGCTGGAGCGAGCCGATGACGGTGAACAGCGCGACCATCACGACCGAGGCGCGGATCAGCGGGAGCTTGATGCCGATGGCGATGCGCCAGGCCCCGGCGCCGTCGACGGTGGCCGCTTCGAGCACGGAGCGGTCGACGGCCTGGAGGGCGGCGTAGAAGATCACCATGTTGTAGCCGAGCCACTCCCACAGCGCGATGTTGACCACGGAGGGAAGGGCGCCGGCGGGGGAGAAGAAGTCGAATCCGATGCCGCCGGCCTCCATCGCGTCGACGACCGGGCTGAGTTGGGGTGTGTAGAGGTAGACCCAGATCAGCGCGGCGATGATGCCGGGCACGGCGTGCGGCAGGAAGAGCGCGAGCTGGAAGAAGCGGCGGGCGCGGGCGAGCGTCGAGTCGAGCAGCAGGGCGAGGGCGAGGGCTCCGCCGATCATCAGCGGGATGTAGAGAACGCAGTACCCGAGGAGTACGACGAAGCCCTCGCGGAAGGCCGGATCACCCAGCGCCGCCGTGTAGTTGTCGAGGCCGCTGAAGACGGTCTCGGTGCCGCCGAAGCCCAGTCCGGACTGCTTTTCGGTGAACAGGCTCAGCCAGAGTGCGTATCCGATCGGCACCACCATCACCAGGGTGAAGAGGGCGAAGAAGGGGGTCAGCAGGACGGTGGCCGCGGCGTTGGTGCGGGTGCGGGCCTTCACTTGGTTCTCAGCCCTCTACCTTCAGGCCGCGCTTCTTCAGCTCGGATACGGTCGCGTCATGCCCGGCCTCGATCGCGTCGGCGATGGTGGTGCCGCCGTGGGCGACCTTGCCGAACTGGTCCTTGATGACGGTGTTGGTGGTGCCGGTGCTCGGCCCCCAGGCCCAGTTCGGGGTGATCGACGCGCCCGAGTCCTCGAAGAGCCGCCAGATGTCCTGGCCGCCGAAGAACTTCGCGTCGAAGGCCTGCTCGGCGGCGGGGCGCAGCTCGACGGCGGCCGGGAAGGCACTGGATGTGCCGGAGGCGATCCGGGCCTTGATGCCGTCCTCGGTGGTCGTCATCCACTGCGCGAACCCGACCGCGGCCGCGGCCTTCTTGCTGTCCTTGGTCACGGCGAAGGTGGAGCCGCCGAGCATGCCGCTGGCAGGCTTCCCGTCCCAGCTCGGGACCGGCGCGACGGCCCACTTGCCGCTCTGCTCGGGGAGGGTGCCCTTCAGGACGCCCGCGCCCCAGGAGGCGCCGAGGTAGCCGACGGTGCCGCCGCTCTTGAGGGAGTTGGTCCACTCGGGGCTGAAGGAGGCGTTGTTGCGGATCAGGTCGTCGTCGAGGAGGCCCTGCCAGTACGCGGCGACCTTGTCGGTGGCGGCGTCGGTGGTGTCGACCTTCCAGGTGTCACCCTCGGCCTTGAACCACTGGGCGCCGGCCTGCCAGGCCATCGCCTGGAAGGTCGACGGGTCGTCGGGGAAGAAGGTGCCGATACGGGCCTTCCCGTCGGCCTTCTTGACCTTCTCGGCGGCCTTGCGGAAGTCGTCCCAGGTCCGGGGGACCTCGACGCCGTACTTCTTGAACAGGTCCTTGCGGTAGTAGAAGGCCTGGGGTGCGGCGTCGAAGGGGACGGCCCAGTTCTTGCCGCCGAGGGTGGTCAGTTTGACGGCCTGCGGGAGGAACTTCTTCTTGACGTCGTCGGTGAGCTGGCCACTGATGTCCTGGACCGAGCCCTGGCTGACGAACTCGGGGAGCATCGGGTACTCGATGGAGACCAGGTCGGGGGCATTGCCCGCCTTCACGGCGTTGGAGATCTTGGCGTATCCACCGGCGTTGCCCGAGGGGATCTCCTCGAACTTCACCCGGATGTTGTCGTGCGAGGCGTTGAAGGCGTCGACGACTTCCTTCGAACCCTTCGTCCAGCCCCAGAAGGTGATCGACACGGGCTTGCCGTCGCTTCCCGGGGCGGCGGTCTTCTCCTCGCCGCCGCTGCCGCAGGCCGTGAGGACGGCGAGGGCGGTGGCGGCGCCGAATATGGCGCGGGACGTTCTGTTCCAACTGCGGCTCACGGCACGGCTCCTGAACAGGCGGCGACTCTGACGTTGGCCGCGATCCTTGAGCCAGCCCTGACCGAAGTCAAGAGCGAACGATTGATTGATCGAAAATAGATCAAAAGAAGTTCGAGTGGGAGCCCGGGAGGGCGGAGTGAGAAACCACTGCCGTTCCGGCCGTCCTCAGCCTCCTTCAAGGGCCCCGCAGGACGCGCGGACGCGCAGCCTCGGCAGCAGGGTCAGATGCTGCCTGGGCGCCTCCTCGCCGTCCCCGGACGGCTTCGCGCGCAGCCGCTGAACAAGCAGGTCGGTGGCGTGCCGGCCCACTTCGCGCTTGGGCGGAGCCACCGCGGTCAGCGGCGTGTCCGCGAGCGCCGCCACCTCGTCGTCGTACGCGATCAGGGCCAGGTCGTCGGGCACCCGTACGCCCAGCCCCGACAGGCGCTGCACGATCTTGATCGCGTCCATGTCGTTGTGCACCAGCGCCGCGGTCACCCCGCCGGAGACCACCGCCGTGTGCAGCGCCCGCACCGCGTCCTCGAAACGCTCGGGACGCAGCTCGGCCGGCACCGAGTCGATCACCGGATGCGACGCCCGCAGCCCCAGCGCGCTCAGCGCCTCGGCGTACCCCGACCGCACCGCGAGCGCGGTCGGACTGTCGGCCCGTGCCACGAGCAGCGGCGCCCCGTGGCCGAGCCCCACCAGGTGGCGTACGGCGAGCAGCACCCCGTGGCGATGGTCGGAGCAGACCCGGTCGAGCGCGTCCAGCGCCGAGCCGCCGGTCGCCCGCCGCTCCAGCAGGACGGCGGGCACGGGCAGTTCGGTGATCCAGTCGCCGTGCTCGGCGGGGTCGTCGGGACTCCGCCAGCCGGGCGCGACCAGCAGCCCCTCCGCGCCTGCCGCCAACAGCCCCTCGGCGCCGGAACGGTCCTCCTCGGGGCGGTAGTCGGAAATCCGCAGGATCAGCCGCGCCCCGGCGCGCGCCGCGGCCTCGTGCGCCCCCCGGATCACCTCGGCGAAGTAGTACGTCGCGGAGGGGGCCAGCAGCCCGATGACCGGCCCCGTGGGGCTGCCGCCGCCGCCCGCCACCGGCCCGGCGGTCTGCCGCGGCCAGGACACCGAGCCGTGCACCCGGTCGAGCCGCCCCTGCTCGGCCAGCGCCTCGACGTCCCGCCGCACGGTGACGGGGGAGACGCCGAGCTGCACCGCGAGCTCGGCGACGCGGGCCGTGCCACGCGCGCGGACCAGGCCCAGCAGTCGGTCGTGACGTTCAGCAGCACTCTCGCGCACAGCGGAAGTCCCCCTCGCGGTGTGATGGCTCGGCATGCGCGAGCCTAGTGCAGCATGATCGAACGGCGGCAGTTTCGATCATTCGATCTCATCGGCCACCCGCGAGCGGGCAGAGTGTGCGAGAAGGGGCTACTGGGGCCCGTACTTGCGGCCGGTCTTGGAGGTGATCCCGCCGAGCAGGCCACGCGGCGCCAGCTTCACCGCGCCCATCAGCGCCTTGTACCGGGGGTCCGGCACCGACAGGGACTTTCCGCGCGCCAGGTCGCCCATCGCCGAGGACACCAGCTTGTCCGCGTCGAGCCACATCCAGTCCGGGATGTTGTCCGTCCCCATCCCGGCCCGCTCGTGGAACTCCGTCCGTACGAAGCCGGGGCACAGTGCCATCAGCCGCACGCCGGAACCGGACAGGTCCCGGGCCACGCCCTGGGTGAACTGCACGACCCACGACTTCGACGCGCCGTACGTCCCGCGCGGTACGAAGGCCGCGACCGACGCGACGTTGACGACTCCGCCCCGGCCCCGCTCCTTCATTCCGCCGCAGGCCGCCGCCGTCAGCCGCAGCACCGCCTCGCAGTGCACCTTCAGCATGGTCAGTTCGTCGGCCATGGGCACTTCGAGGAAGCGTCCCTTGTTGCCGAAGCCGGCGTTGTTGACCAGCAGATCCACCGGCTGCTTACGGTCCGACAGGCGCGCCTCGACCGCCGCGATCCCATCGTCCGTGGACAGGTCGGCGGTCAGCACCTCGGCCTCGATGCCGTGCCGGTCGTGCAACTCGGTCGCCTGCTCGTGGAGCCGCTTGGCATCACGGGCCACCAGCACCAGGTTGTGCCCGTCGGTGGCGAGGCGCCGCGCGAAGGCGGCGCCGATGCCCGCTGTGGCTCCGGTAATCAATGCAGTCGTCATAAGGGGCACGTTAGTGCCCCGGGTGAGCGTCCCGGTCGCCCGCCCGGCCCGGCCGGCGCCGCTTCGCCGTCGCTTCTCCGCGGCCAGGAACGGGCAGGCCCGCGGCCCCGGTTCAGCCGCCGTACTTGGCGGTGTGGTCCCGGGCCACTCCCAGCAGTCCGGACTCCATCCACTCGGCCGCCACCAGGGTGCGCGGCAGCAGCTTGCGGTCGGTCGTCACGGCCCTGAACAGCAGCGCGTTGGTGATGTCGTGGTCCGGCCTGTGCACGATCTCGACAGGGTCGCCCGCGCGGAGCGCGCCGGGCTCGATGACGCGCAGCAGCGCGCCGGTGGCCCCGGCCCGCGTGAAGCGCCTGACCCAGCCCTTCTCGCCGAGAAAGCCCGCGAACGTACGACAGGGGATGCGCCCGCCGGTGACTTCGAGCACCACGTCGGGGCCGACGCGCCAGCGCTCGCCCACGAGCGCGTTGGTCAGATCGAGACCGGCGGTGGTGAGGTTCTCGCCGAACGAGCCGTTGGAGAGCGGTCGTTGGAGCTCCCGCTCCCAATCGTCGAGGTCCTCACGGGCAAAGGCGTACACGGCCCGGTCGGCGCCGCCGTGGAACCGTGCGTCGCACACCGCGTCACCCTCGACGCCGCTGCCCCCCGCACCGGCGACGCCGGGCACGAACACCCGTACCGGCCCGTCGACCGGCCGCTTGTCGATTCCGGACCTGCCGCCCGGGGCGTCGGTGTACCCGACAGCCCTCGCCGGTCCCGCATTCACCGTCAGAACCTTCATGCCTGTATGCCTCTCGCGCCCTTCACGACTCCCGCGCCTCCCGTACCTTCCAGGACTTCCGGAACCACCACGACCTTCATGGGCGAACGCTAATGGCTCGGCATTCAAAGTATCTACTCAATTTATCCTGCCTCCCCCAAGCATCACTTATGCTCGGAGCATGATCGAGGCCCGTCATCTCCGTGTCCTGCGCGCCGTCGCGTCCACCGGTTCGTTCTCCGCCGCCGCGCGCGAACTGGGCTGCACCCAGCCGGCCGTCAGTCAGCAGATGAAGGCACTCGAAAGCTCCGCGGGCACCACGCTCCTCGTCCGGCTCGGCCGCGAGATGCGCCTCACCCAGGCGGGCGAGGTCCTGGTGCGGCACGCGGCGGGCATCCTCGCCGGGCTGACCGCCGCCGAGGAGGAGGTCGCGGCCATCGCCGGCCTGCGGGCCGGCCGGGTGCGCCTGGTCTCCTTCCCCAGCGGCAGCTCCACGCTGGTCCCCACCGCGCTGGCCGCCCTGCGCGCCGCCCACCCCGGCACCCGCGTCTCCCTGGTCGACGCGGAGCCGCCGCGCTCGGTGGAGATGCTGCGCGAAGGCGACTGCGATGTGGCGCTGGCCTTCCGCTACGGCCCAGGCGGCGCCGCCGAGGACTGGGACGACCTGGTCGTACGCCCGCTGCTGACCGACCGGCTCGTCGGCCTGGTCCCCGAGGGGCACCGGCTCGCCGACGCCGGTCAGGTCGGCATCGGCGAACTGGCCGAGGAAGCGTGGATCGCCGGCTGCCCGCGCTGTCGCAGGCAGCTGGTGGAGGTGTGCGAGAGCGCGGGCTTCGTCCCGCGGATCGATTTCGCCACCGACGACTATCCGGCGGTGATCGGACTGGTCGCGGCCGGGCTGGGGGTCGCGGTCCTGCCCGAGCTGGCCATGGAGTCCGTACGCCCCAAGGGTGCACGCACAGTGACGGTGGAGCCGGCCGTGCAGCGCGAGATCGTGGCGCTCACCCTCCCGGACCTGGCTCAGGTCCCGGCCGTCGCGGCCACGCTCGACCAGCTGGCGCTGGCCGCCGCCCGCTGAGCGGCGCCGGGCGTCACTGCGGTGGCGCGGGGCGCGGGGCGCGGGGCGCGGGGCGCGGGGCGCGGGGCGCGGGGCGCGGGGCGCGGGGCGCAGAAACGTTACTTCAGCGACCTGGCCGCGGTCGCGGTCGCAGCCGCTGTCGTACCGGCCCCCGCACCCGCGCTCCCATTCGCCGTGGTGGTGGTCGGTGACGCCGAGATCAGGCGGTTGCGCGCGCGCCCCATGAGCTCTTCGCGCTCGTCCTCGGTCAGTCCGCCCCACACGCCGTAGGGCTCACGCACCGCGAGAGCGTGCGCCGCGCACTCCGCGCGTACCGGGCATCTCATGCAGACCTCCTTCGCCGAGGTCTCGCGCGCGCTCCTGGCCGCGCCCCGCTCCCCCTCGGGGTGGAAGAAGAGCGAGCTGTCCACCCCGCGGCAGGCCGCGAGCAGCTGCCAGTCCCACAGATCGGCGTTGGGTCCGGGAAGGCGGGAGAAATCTGCCATTGCTTGTCCCCTTGCGTCTGGTCGCGCTGGACTGAGCTTTCATCCGTGCTGCGGCGTCCGTGCTGTGGCGTCCGTACTGAGGCGTCCTTGGTGAGACATCCGTACTGAGTCGCATCCGCTTGTGTAAGTAGATGTAAATATGACTCATGCCGAATCTAGTCATAGACACCACTAAAACGGAAGAAAAGCCGCTAAATGGGGCATAGGTTTACTTTGGCGGCGCGGCAGATGTCAGCACGCTTCTGTGCGACGGGGCCCTTACGTAGAGTGCTGAAGGCGCTCGTCCAACCCGTAACTCTTTCGGGTGACCGTCGTTGAATGTGCGAGGCGGTTGAAAGAACAAGCGATCGGGCAGTTGTCCGAGAGTGTCAACCGCACAGGTGACGAAATATGTACCAGCCTGGAGGCCCAAGGTGACGCGCATCAGCTGCGGAGGACGGTCATGACATCCGTCCTCGTCTGCGACGACTCCCCGCTTGCCCGAGAGGCGCTCCGCCGCGCGGTTGCGACCGTGCCCGGTGTCGAGCGCGTGACGACAGCGGCCAACGGTGAGGAAGTCCTCCGCCGGTGGGGCGCCGACCGCTCGGACCTGATTCTGATGGACGTACGCATGCCCGGTCTGGGCGGCGTCGAGACCGTGCGCCGGCTGCTCTCCGCAGACCCGGGCGCCCGGATCATCATGCTCACGGTCGCCGAGGACCTCGACGGGGTCGCGCTCGCGGTCGCCGCGGGTGCTCGGGGCTATCTGCACAAGGACGCCTCACGCGCCGAGCTGCGTGCGACCGTCACCCAGGCACTGGCCGACCCGACCTGGCGGCTCGCCCCACGCCGGCTCAGGTCTGCCGAGATGGGTGCGGCGCCGACGCTCACGGCGCGTGAGATCCAGGTGCTCGAAGGCATGAGCCACGGCCGCTCCAACGCGGAGATCGGCCGTGAGCTGTTCCTCTCCGAGGACACGGTCAAGACGCATGCCAGGCGGCTTTTCAAGAAGCTCGGCGCCTCGGACCGCGCGCACGCCGTGGCGCTCGGATTCCGCTGGGGCCTGGTCCGCTGAGGGATGTCCCGTGCGCCGCTGCGCAGGTTCGGCGTTCCCCGTCCGCCACCGGGCGGACGGGGATGCGGACGTCCGCGACGCGTTCCGTCGCCGATGCCGCATCCTTGAGGGGTGGAGTTCCTCGGGGACGATTCGGTCGAGCGGGAGGGGAGGGCGCAGGAGATGACTTCCGGCGTACCTGCTCATAACGCTTCAGTGCACAACTACGGGCGTAGCGGCGCGGATGGCCCGGCGCCAAGGCACCATGGACCGATGCGCGACGACGAGACGACGGTGATCGGCGCCCTCGTCCGCAGCGCGGTCGAGGGGGACGAGCAGGCCACCCACGATCTCCTGGCCCGGGTTCACCCGCTGGCCCTGCGCTACTGCCGCACCCGGCTGAGCCGGCTGCCCGGTGATGCCCGTCACTTCGTGGAGGACCTGGCGCAGGAAGTCTGTGTCGCGGTCCTGATGGCGCTGCCGCGCTACAAGGACACCGGCAGGCCCTTCGAGGCCTTCGTCTGCGCCATCGCCGCGCACAAGGTCGCCGATCTCCAGCGGGCGGCCATGCGCCACCCCGGCTCGACGGCGGTGCCCTCCGACGAGATGCCCGAGCGGCCGGACGACTCGCTGGGGCCCGAGGAGCGGGCGCTGCTGAGCAGTGACGCCGAGTGGGCCAAGAAACTTCTGGCAAATCTTCCGCAGGCCCAGCGCGAGCTGTTGGTGCTGCGGGTGGCGGTCGGGCTGACCGCCGAGGAGACCGGGCAGATGCTGGGCATGTCGCCCGGCGCCGTCCGGGTGGCGCAGCACCGGGCGCTCAGCCGGTTGCGGGCGCTCGCCGGCCAGTAGGCGTTCGGCGGACATGGCGCGTGCGGGTGGCCGGCCGGTGGGTCGGCGGTACGGCTGTGCGAACGTACAGGCCCGTCTGGTGATCTTGATCGTGGAATGAGACACCTTGGAGTCCCGTTAGCATGGACATCCGCGCCGAGCAAGACCATTTGGGAAGGTGTCATGACTGCCAACGTCGATGGAGTGCCCGCTAAATTCGCGATGCTCGGGCTGACTTACGACGACGTGCTGCTGCTGCCTGGCGCGTCGGACATGGCCCCCGACCAGATCGACACCGGCTCCTACATCTCCAAGAACGTACGGGTGAACGTCCCGCTGCTGTCGGCCGCGATGGACAAGGTCACCGAGGCCCGGATGGCCATCGCGATGGCCCGCCAGGGCGGTGTCGGTGTACTCCACCGCAATCTGTCGATCGCCGACCAGGCCAACCAGGTCGACCTGGTCAAGCGCTCCGAGTCGGGCATGGTCACCGACCCGATCACCGTGCGCCCCGACGCCACCCTCGCCGACGCCGACCAGCTGTGCGCGAAGTTCCGCATCAGCGGTGTGCCGGTGACGGACGCGGCGGGCAAGCTGCTCGGCATCGTCACCAACCGCGACATGGCCTTCGAGACGGACCGCAGGCGCCAGGTCCGCGAGATCATGACGCCGATGCCGCTGGTCACGGGCAAGGTCGGCATCTCCAGCGTGGACGCCGTCCAGCTGCTGCGCCGTCACAAGATCGAGAAGCTTCCGCTGGTCGACGACGCGGGCATCCTCAAGGGCCTCATCACGGTCAAGGACTTCGTCAAGGCCGAGCAGTACCCGAACGCCGCCAAGGACAAGGGTGGCCGCCTGCTCGTCGGCGCGGCCGTCGGAGTCGCGGGTGACGCGTACGACCGCGCCCAGGCACTCATCGAGGCCGGCGTGGACTTCGTCGTCGTCGACACCGCGCACGGGCACTCCCGGCTGGTCGGCGACATGGTCGCCAAGATCAAGTCGAACGCGTCCGGTGTCGACGTCATCGGTGGCAACGTGGCGACCCGCGACGGCGCCCAGGCGCTCGTCGACGCCGGTGTCGACGGCATCAAGGTCGGTGTCGGCCCCGGTTCCATCTGCACGACGCGCGTGGTCGCCGGAATCGGCGTACCGCAGGTCACCGCGATCTACGAGGCCTCGCTCGCCGCGAAGGCGGCCGGGGTGCCGGTCATCGGTGACGGCGGCCTCCAGTACAGCGGCGACATCGCGAAGGCCCTCGTGGCCGGCGCGGACACGGTGATGCTCGGCTCGCTGCTCGCGGGCTGCGAGGAGTCGCCGGGCGAGCTGCTCTTCATCAACGGCAAGCAGTTCAAGTCGTACCGCGGCATGGGCTCGCTGGGCGCGATGCAGTCCCGCGGCCAGACCGTCTCGTACTCCAAGGACCGGTACTTCCAGGACGGCGTGGGCGCCGACGACAAGCTGGTGCCGGAGGGCATCGAGGGCCAGGTGCCGTACCGCGGCCCGCTGTCCGCCGTCGTGCACCAGCTCGCGGGCGGGCTGCGCCAGTCGATGTTCTACGTCGGCGGCCGGACGATCCCGGAGCTCCAGGAGAACGGCCGGTTCGTCCGGATCACCTCGGCGGGCCTCAAGGAGAGCCACCCGCACGACATCCAGATGACGGTCGAGGCACCGAACTACAGCAGGAAGTAACGTAGTCCCGGCTGAGGGGCGGGCCCGGGTGAACCGGGCCCGCCCCTCAGCCGCGTGTCGGGGATACTGGACGCGCAGACCAAGAGGGAAAGGCCACCACACGTGACTGAGATCGAGATCGGGCGCGGCAAGCGCGGCCGCAGGGCGTACGCGTTCGACGACATCGCCATTGTGCCGAGCCGGCGCACACGGGACCCGAAGGAGGTCTCGATCGCCTGGCAGATCGATGCCTACCGCTTCGAGCTGCCGTTCCTGGCCGCTCCGATGGACTCGGTGGTCTCTCCGCAGACCGCGATCCGCATCGGCGAGCTCGGCGGCCTCGGTGTGCTGAACCTCGAAGGTCTGTGGACCCGTTACGAGGACCCGGAGCCGCTGCTCCAGGAGATCGCCGAGCTGGACGGGGAGACCGCGACCCGCCGCCTCCAGGAGATCTACGCCGCCCCGATCAAGGCGGACCTGATCGGGCAGCGCATCAAGGAGGTGCGCGACTCCGGTGTGGTCACCGCCGCCGCGCTCTCGCCGCAGCGCACGGCCGAGTTCTCCAAGGCCGTCGTCGACGCGGGTGTCGACATCTTCGTGATCCGCGGGACCACGGTCTCCGCCGAGCACGTGTCGGGCGCCGCCGAGCCGCTCAACCTCAAGCAGTTCATCTACGAGCTCGATGTGCCGGTCATCGTGGGCGGCTGTGCGACGTACACCGCGGCGCTGCACCTGATGCGTACCGGCGCGGCGGGCGTGCTCGTCGGCTTCGGCGGCGGCGCCGCGCACACCACGCGCAACGTGCTCGGCATCCAGGTGCCGATGGCGACCGCGGTCGCCGATGTGGCCGCGGCCCGCCGCGACTACATGGACGAGTCCGGCGGCCGGTACGTGCACGTCATCGCCGACGGCGGTGTCGGCTGGTCCGGCGACATCCCCAAGGCCGTCGCCTGCGGTGCGGACGCCGTGATGATGGGGTCCCCGCTGGCCCGCGCGACGGACGCGCCCGGCCGCGGTCACCACTGGGGCATGGAGGCCGTCCACGAGGACGTGCCGCGCGGAAAGCGCATGGATCTGGGTGCGGTCGGCACGACCGAGGAGATCCTTCTCGGCCCGTCGCACACCCCGGACGGTTCGATGAACATCTTCGGCGCGCTGCGCCGCTCGATGGCGACCACGGGCTACAGCGAGCTCAAGGAGTTCCAGCGCGTCGAGGTGACGGTCTCGCCGTCGGAGCACAAGCGCTGACAGCGGGCACAGGACATATGCGAGGGGCCCGGACCACAGTGGTCCGGGCCCCTCGCGCACGCGCGGGCCTAGGCGGCGGACTTCTTGGCCGCGGAGAAGGCCGCGAAGGCGCCGATGGCCAGGAACAGGAAGGTCATCGGGCCCGCCTCTTCCTTCCAGCCCTCCATCAGGAGGTCGAAGTTCTGGAAGAAGAGCTCGCTCACCGTGGTTTTGAGCAGGTCGGCGCCGACGATCGCGAGGCCGAGCAGCTGGCCGAGATAGACCGCTCCCAGCGACAGGATCGCGGCCACCACCGGCAGCGCGGGGTTCCGGCCGCCGATCTTGCCCGCGACGAGGCCTATCAGGTAGCCGACGCCTACGGCCGCGAAGCCGATCTGGTACTCGGTGGCGCCGACGATCGCACCGTAGATCCCGGCGGTGACGAGGGCGACGCCGAAGGCCGCGGCGACGCCGAGGCCGACGTTGTCGCGGACCGGGGCGGGGGCCGGGGCGTTCGGGTACCCGACGCCGTCGGCGAACGGGTTGCCGGAAGGCGGCGGCTGGACGGGCTGGGTCATGGTGAGAATCCCCCCGAGGGACTTGTGCGCACGAATGTGCGAGAAGTGACGCCGCAGGCTAGCAGCCCGGTACGACAGGGGGCCCGGCAATTCGGGGGCTCGGAGGCGATCGGAACACGGTTCGGAGACGGTTCGGAGGCGGCTCCGAGACGGTTCGGCCTCGGTTCGGAGACGGCCCGGCCGCTCTCCGGGCCGACCGGGGGTCGCCGGGCCGGCCCGAAACGCTGCCCGGGGCCGGCTCAGAGGCGGTGGGTGGTGCCTGTCGGGGACGCGCCGCGCGTGTCCAGCAGGAGTTGCGCCTTCACGGCGAGGCCCTGCAGGTCGTACGTGCGGTGCTGCTGGAGCAGGACCGTCAGGTCGGCATTGGCCGCGGCCTCGTAGAGGGAGTCCGCGCGGGGGACCGGTACGTCACGCACGCGCCAGTCCAGGACGTACGGGTCGTGGTAGCCGACCTGGGCGCCCAGGTCCATCAGGCGGGTGGCGATCTCCTGGGCCGGTGAGCCCTGCTGGTCGGCGAGGTCCGGCTTGTAGGTGACGCCGAGGAGCAGGACGCGGGCGCCCCGGGCGGACTTGCCGTGCTCGTTGAGCAGGGTGGCGCAGCGCTGGATGACGTACTGCGGCATGCGGCCGTTGATCTCCTGGGCGAGCCCCACCATGCGCAGGGGGTGGCCGGGGGTGCGGCTGCTGTGCGGGATGTAGTTCGGGTCGACCGGGACGCCGTGACCGCCGACGCCGGGGCCCGGCCGGAAGGCCTGGAAGCCGAAGGACTTGGTCTCGGCGCAGCGGACGACGTCCCAGAGGTCGACGCCGAGGTCGTGGCAGAGCACGGCCATCTCGTTGACCAGGGCGATGTTGACGTGCCGGTAGTTCGTTTCGAGTACGCCGACGGTCTCGGCCTCGCGCGGGCCCCGGGCGCGGACCACCTTGTCGGTGAGGCGCCCGTAGAACGCGGCGGCCGACTCGGTGCACGCGGGCGTGAGGCCGCCGATGACCTTGGGGGTGCTGGCGTAGCCGTGCAGCCGGTTGCCGGGGTCGATGCGGTTGGGGGAGTACGCGAGGTGGAAGTCGCGCCCCGCGCGCAGCCGTGATCCCTCTTCGAGGATGGGGCGCAGGAATTCATCCGTGGTGCCGGGGTAGGCGGCGGATTCCAGCAGCACAGTGGTGTGCGGGCGCAGGTGCGCCGCGAGGGCGCGGGCCGCGTCGCCGACGGCGCTCAGATCGAGCGTGCGGTCCGCGCCGAGCGGAGTGGGGGCGCAGATGACGGCGGTACGGACCCGCCCGAGCTCCGCCGGGTTCGTGACGGTCCGGAAGCCTCCGGCGAGCATGCGGCGCAGCTCGGCGGCGGTGAGGGAGCCGCCCGGGATGCGTCCCGCCGCGAGTTCGGCGAGGGCGCGCGGGTCGGTGTCGTAGCCGATGGTGCTGATGCCGGCGGCGACGGCGGCCTGGGCGAGGGGCAGGCCGAGGTGACCGAGTCCGATGACGGCGAGATCTGCGGGCATGGCGGTGGGCCGTCCTTCCCAGTAGCCGGAGGGGAGGCAACGCGCAAGCCCTGTGGACAATTCGGGCGAGCGCAATGTCAGACTAGGCGTAAATATGACCGTTATGCCGCATTGCGGGAAGGTGGGGTGCGGGAGTGTTGTCCACAGGCGGTGGCTGAACACGGAGAGCACGGACAGAATCAGGAGGTGGGGACTTTGATCCCGACCACCCCGAGCACTACGGGAGGCAGCAGTGAGGACAGCGACACTGGGACCTGCGGAGCGCGCCGAAGCGCTCGCAGCGATGGCCGAGCGTGAACTGGACGTGCTGGTCGTGGGCGCCGGAGTGGTCGGTGCGGGGACGGCCCTCGACGCCGCCACCCGTGGGCTCGCCACCGGACTGGTCGAAGCGAGCGACTGGGCTTCGGGCACGTCGAGCCGGTCGAGCAAGTTGATCCATGGCGGACTGCGCTATCTGGAGATGCTGGACTTCACGCTCGTGCGGGAGGCGCTCAAGGAGCGCGGGCTGCTCCTTGAGCGGCTGGCGCCGCACCTCGTCAAGCCCGTGCCTTTTCTCTATCCCTTGCAGCACAAGGGCTGGGAGCGGCTCTACGCCGGTTCGGGCGTGGCGCTCTACGACGCGATGTCGATGTCGTCCAAGCACGGGCGCGGGCTGCCCCTGCACCGGCATCTGACGCGCAAGCACGCCCTGCGGGTGGCGCCCGCGTTGAAGAAGGACGCGCTGGTCGGGGCCCTGCAGTACTACGACGCGCAGATGGACGACGCACGCTATGTGGCCACGCTGGTGCGCACGGCCTCGCAGTACGGCGCCCGGGTCGCCAACCGGGCGCGGGTCGTCGGCTTCCTGCGGGAGGGCGAGCGGGTCGTCGGCGCGCGGGTGAAGGACATGGAGGGCGGCGGTGAGTACGAGATCCGCGCCAAGCAGGTCGTCAACGCGACCGGGGTGTGGACGGACGACACCCAGGCGCTGATCGGGGAGCGCGGGCAGTTCCACGTCAGGGCGTCCAAGGGGATCCACCTCGTCGTCCCCAAGGACCGGATCCACTCCTCGACCGGGCTGATCCTGCGGACCGAGAAGTCCGTGCTGTTCGTCATCCCGTGGGGCAGGCACTGGATCGTCGGGACGACGGACACCGACTGGGACCTCGACAAGGCCCACCCGGCGGCGTCCAGCGCCGATATCGACTACCTGCTCGAGCATGTGAATTCGGTGCTCTCCGTGCCGCTCACCCGCGACGACGTGCAGGGCGTGTACGCGGGCCTCCGGCCGCTGCTCGCCGGGGAGTCGGACGCCACCAGCAAGCTCTCGCGGGAGCACACGGTCGCGCACCCGGTACCCGGGCTCGTGGTCGTCGCCGGCGGCAAGTACACGACGTACCGCGTGATGGCGAAGGACGCGGTGGACGAGGCGGTGCACGCGCTGGACCAGCGGGTCGCCGAGTGCGTGACCGAGGACGTGCCGCTCGTCGGGGCCGAGGGGTACCGGGCCATGTGGAACGCCCGTGCGCGGATCGCGGCGCGGACCGGCCTCCATGTGGTGCGCGTGGAGCATCTGTTGAACCGGTACGGCTCGCTGGCCGAGGAGTTGCTGGAGCTGATCGCGGCCGACCCCTCGCTGGGCGAGCCGCTGGCCGCGGCGGACGACTATCTGCGCGCGGAGATCGTGTACGCCGCCTCGCACGAGGGCGCCCGCCACCTCGACGACGTCCTGACGCGTCGTACGCGGATCTCGATCGAGACCTTCGACCGGGGGACGCGCAGCGCGCGGGAGTGCGCGGAGCTGATGGCGCCGGTGCTCGGCTGGGAGAAGGAGCAGATCGAGAAGGAGGTCGAGCACTACGAGAAGCGGGTGGAGGCGGAACGGGAGTCGCAGCGGCAGCCGGACGACCTGACGGCGGACGCGGCCAGGCTCGGCGCGCCGGACATCGTGCCGCCGACCCAGTAGCGGGACAGGCGGGTTCGGCGGGGCCCGCGGGGTGGTCGGGCGGGTGACGTCAGCGATGACGTCAGGGGAAGGGGGAACTCGGCTCCGGCGCGGGCAGGTTTGTTCGCGGTACGGATCCGGTTCCCCCGGCGGTGCTGTGACCTGGGCAGGGTCCCATTCGTCGGTCTTGTGAAGCGGGCCGGCCGACCCGGGACCACGATCGGTCCCGGGGTAAGGGACAATGAAGGCTCTGCCAGGGCGGGTTACTGCATCACCCTGGACTGGACGCAGCCATCGCGGGCGAAGATCAGGGATCGCAGAGGGGACGCATGTCGGAGGCGGAGAAGTCCAAGGACACCGAGGGACGTCTTCTCGCTGGGCGGTACCGGCTCGGCGAGGTGCTCGGCCGGGGCGGCATGGGCACGGTCTGGCGCGCCGTCGACGAGACGCTGGGCCGCACGGTCGCGGTGAAGGAGCTGCGCTTCCCCACCAGCATCGATGACGAGGAGAAGCGTCGGCTCATCACGCGCACCCTGCGTGAGGCCAAGGCGATCGCCCGGATCCGCAACAACGGCGCGGTGACCGTCTACGACGTGGTCGACGAGGACGACCGGCCGTGGATCGTCATGGAGCTGATCGAGGGCAAGTCGCTGGCCGACGCGGTGCGCGAGGACGGGCTGCTGACGCCGCATCGCGCCGCCGAGGTGGGTCTGGCCATCCTCGACGTACTGCGCGCCGCGCACCGGGTGGGCATCCTGCACCGCGATGTGAAGCCGTCCAACGTCCTGATCTCCGACGAGGGCCGGGTCGTGCTGACCGACTTCGGCATCGCCCAGGTCGAGGGCGACCCGTCGGTCACCTCGACGGGCATGCTCGTCGGCGCCCCCTCGTACATCTCGCCCGAGCGGGCCCGAGGACACAAGCCGGGCCCCGCAGCCGACCTGTGGTCGCTCGGCGGCCTGTTGTACGCGGCGGTCGAAGGCATGCCGCCGTACGACAAGGGGTCGGCCATCGCGACCCTGACGGCCGTGATGACCGAGCCGCTCGACCCGCCGAAGAACGCGGGAGAGCTGGAAGAGGTCATCTACGGCCTGCTGGCCAAGGACCCCGCGCAGCGGCTCGACGAGCCCGCCGCGCGTGCGCTGCTCAACGACGTGATCCACCGTCCCGAGACGCAGGCCGAGCCGTCGCCCGAGGCGACGCGGGTGGTGGCGCTGCCGCCCGTGCCCGAGGCCACTCCGCAGGCCAGGAGTGGCGAGGGCGGCGCGGCCGACCGGATGCGCGGCGCGCTGAAGTCCGCACGCAACGCGGCAGCGGCGGCCCCGGCCGGGAGGCCGGAGCAACGGCCGCAGCAGGCGCGGGTACCGGCGCAGTCGCCGTCCGCGGCCGGGCCGAAGCCGCCGCGGGCCTCGCTCACCGATGTGGTGCCGCGCCGCACGCTGGTCATCATCGCGGTGTTCGCCGCGCTCGCCGTGGTCGGCACCTTGGTGGGTGTCGCGCTGGCCGGTGGCGACGACGGCGGTGACGCGAACAAGCCCAAGGTCGCCGCGTCCGCTTCGAGCGGCGCCACCGCCGACGACGACAAGAAGAACGACGGCAAGACCGACAAGCAGGGCCAGAGTCAGGGCCAGGGCACGGGCCAGAGTGACGACCCTGACAAGGGCAAGGACTCCGGCAAGGACTCGGCCAAGGACTCCGGCGGGGCGTCGAAGGACGATCCGCCGAAGGACGGCGCGCTGCCCGCCGGGTACAAAACGGTCACCGACGGCCGGTTCCACTTCGTCATGGTGATGCCCGAAGGCTTCAAGCGCAACAAAATAGCCGGTCAGAACTCCGGCGGCATATACAACAAGGACGGCGGATTCCCGCGGGTCCAGGTCGACTTCAACGGCAGCCCGCAGGACGACGCCCGCGGCGCCTGGGAAGCCGCCAGGATCGGTGTCGCAGCGAGCAGCAACAACTACAAGCACCTCGGCATAAGGCCCGTCGACTACAACGGGTATCCCACCACCGCGGACTGGGAGTTCGAGCGGGATCAGCAGGGGCAGCAGGTGCACGTGCTGAACCGCGGCTTCAAGGTGGACGCCGGGCACGGCTACTCGATCATGGTCAGCTGCAAGGCGAGCGAATGGAACGGCGACGAGTGCCGGACCTTGCGCAAGACCGCGTTCGACACGTTCAAGCCCAAGGACTGACGGGCAGAACGGCAGGGGTGGGAGACCCGGTTGCGGTGACCGGCCGCGCGACCGGACCCTGCCACGTATCGTGAGAACTCGTGGACCGTACGCAGCCGCAATGGGCGGTAGCTGTACGGAAACCGACCAGAAATGACGGGTTGGTGCGGTCCTGGGCCGGGGGACAGCGCGCTCTGGGGAGGCGTCGTGGACGACTACGCGGGACGGGTACTTGCCGACCGCTACCGCCTCCCCCTGCCTCCGTCCGACGAGTACGACCTAGTGGAGACGCGGGCCTTTGACACCTACAGCGGCCAGGAAGTCCTGGTCCGTCAGGTGCCGTTACCAGAGGTCGTGGACGCGGAATTCCTCGACGGCGAAGGCGAGGGCGGCGGGACGGCGGCGCAGCGCAGGGCCTCCGGGCGGGCGACGCGCCGGCCCACCGACCCCGCGGTGCGACGCGCGATCGAGGCGGCCCAGGCCGCCGCGCAGATCCCCGACCACCCCAGGCTCGACCAGGTCTTCGACGTGTTCGCCGAGGGCGGTTCGCTGTGGGTGGTGAGCGAGTTGGTGGTGGCACGTCCGCTGGCCGCGCTGCTCGCCGAGAAACCGCTGAGCCCCTACCGGGCGGCCGAGATCGGCTCCGACGTGCTCACCGCGCTGCGCGTCCTGCACGCGCACGGCTGGACCCACCGCAACATCACCACGCGCACGGTGCTCGTCTGCGACGACGGCCGTGTCGTGCTGACGGGGCTGGCGGCGGGGGCCGCGGAGGAGGCGCTCTGCGGGTACGCGCCGGTGCCGGTGTCGCCCGACGCGCAGGACGACGACGAGGCGGAGGACGGCGGCAGTTGGGGCGGGCCCGGCCCGGGTGGCGCCCCCGACTCCGGTGACGACGCGGAATTCGCCGGACCCGGCGGGTACGAGGAGCCGGCGGCCACCGGTCCGGTGCGTCCGGTGGCGGACGCCGGGGGCGAAGGCCCGTACGGCGGATTTCCGTCCGGAGCCCGTGCCGCGCTGCCGTCCGGCGCGGATGCCGCCGCGGATGTACGGGCGGCGCGCGCCGGGGCCATAGCGGCGTATCGCGCCGGTGCCCGTGCGGCGGCCCGGGTCAGCGAGGAGCGCCGCCCGGCCGACACCGGGCCCTTCCCCGTGCAACGCCCCGCGCCACGACCGGTCGGCGGGCCCCGGGCGATCAGCCCGTACGGCGACCCCGACGCGGAGCGTGCGCCCTACGGGGACACGGCCGGCGAGCGCACGGCCCATGACGACGACCGCTCGTTCCACGGTGACCGCGGCTCGGAGCTCATGCCGTACGGCGAGTTCATGCCGGAGACCGAGCCCGGGGCCGGCGGCGATCTTGACGCCCGGTCCGACTCCGGCTTCTACGACTTCGGTGCCCTTCCCGGCCGTGGCCCCGCCTCCGGTCCTGACGCGGATCCCGAAGCCGGTCCCTACGCGGACCCGGATGCGGATGCCGACGACGACCCGGATCCCGGTTACGGCTATGGCTACGGTTCCGACGCCGACCCCCGTCCCGGCTCGGGCCCCGGCTCCGGCGTGCCGCCCCGCCGGTCGGAGTTGGCCGGTACCTGGCAGGACGCGCCCGAGCCCGGGAGGGCGGGCGCCGGCGGGACGTTCGGGCCCGGCGCGGCCCGGACGGCCGGGGTTCCGCGCGGATCCGGAGCCGCCCCGATCGGGCCCCCGCGCGGATCCGGGGACGCGGGCAGGGCAGGGCTCGGCCGGGAGGCCGACGCCGGGCGCTCCGAGGGCAGCTGGCACGGGGCCGTGCCTCGCGTCGGGGCCGCCGGGGACGGACTGCGCGCCGACGGCCTGCGCCACCGGACCCAGGCCCCCGCGGCGCAGGCCGCACCCGCCGCCACCGGGCGGTGGGACGAGTACGTCGCGGGCGGCCGGCTCCCGGCGTACCGGGGCCCCGCCACCCCGCTCGCCGCCGAGCGCGCCCGGCAGGCCCGGATTTCCCTGGTCGGCGCCGTCACCGAGCGCTGGGCGCCCGAGCAGGCGGGATCCGTCCACGGGAACTGGCAGCTCGCGCCGCCCATCGGCCCCTCGACCGACCTGTGGGCGCTGGGCGCGCTGCTCTTCCGCACGGTGCAGGGGCACGCGCCGTACCCGGAGGAGAGCGCCATAGAGCTGGTGCAGCTCGTCTGCGCCGAGCCGCCCGCCTTCGCCGAGGAATGCGGTCCGCTGCGTCCCGTCGTCGAGTCGCTGCTCCGCCAGGATGCCACCGAGCGTCCGGACTTCGAGGAGCTGCGTGGCTGGCTGCGCTCGCTCGTACGCTCGGCGCCCGAGCCGGAGGCCGGTACGGCGGTGGTGCCGCTGCCCGCCGTCGACAGCACCCGGCTGCCCGTCGTACGCCGCCGGGGCGAGCTCGTACGCAGGCGTCGGCCCGGCTCGTCCGCCGACCTCAACCACGGGCGCCACCGTCACAAGAAGTCCAAGCAGGTCAAGCCGGCCAAGGCGGCGCAGCAGGCCGGGCCCACCAGGCTGTCCAAGAAGGAGGACCGGCAGGACCTCAGGCAGGAGAGCCGTCAGGAGAGCGGGGCGCAGGCCCCGCCGAGGGCTCAGCGGCCACCCAGGGAACCGCGGATCAAGGAGCCGCGGATCCAGAAGAAGCAGCGCGGCGGCGCCGGTTCGCTCGGCCGCACGCTGCTTGTGGTGATCCTCCTGGGGCTGGTCGCCGCGCTCGTCTACGCGATGGTCTTCATGCCCGAGTCCGGCGAGCAGGACCCCCGGAGCGCGGGCAAGGACGACGTCAGACCCACGACCGCGCCCAACACCCCGGGCGCGTCCGGCGGCACGGCGTCGGCGCCGCCGCCCGCCACGCCCCCGGAGAAGACCCCCACGGAGCAGCAGCCGCAGACCTCCGCCCCCGCCGATGACGTCGCCGCGGGGTACGCGCTGCGCAAGGACCCCGAGGGATTCCAGCTGGCCGTCGACAAGGACTGGCGGCGGCGCCCGGTCAACGATGCGGGGCAAGTCCGTTATCAGGGCGGCGACTTCGAGCTGGTGGTCGTGCCCGGCCGGGATTCCGTCAAGGACGGCGGCAGCGATCCGATGGACTACCAGCTCAAGGAGGAGCGGGAGTTGCAGGCCGTCCGCGACTCCTCCTGGGCGACGTCGAGCGGGCTGCGCCGCATAGAGGTGGGCCGACAGCCCATGGCCGAGGGCCAGTTCACCTGGAAGGACAGCAGTGGCCGCGATGTGTACGTACGCAACCTCGCGATGATCGTCAAGGGCCGCTACCACGTCGTGCAGGTGATCGGCCCCGAGGCGCAGCGCGACGAGATCACCAAGATCTACGAACAGGCGTCGGATTCCTACCGGGTGACGGGCTGAGAGGCGGTCACCGGCTCGCGGTCGGCCGGTGGATCGGGCCGTCGTGCCCAATCGTGAGCATCCCGAGGTTCCATGACCGTATTCCGCTCCGTAGCCTGGCAGCCGTAGATACGGGCGGGCAGGGACGTGGATCACTCACAGGGCATAGCGGCGGGTCTGCTTCTCGCGGGGCGCTACCGGCTGGGCGAGAGCATCGGCAGCGGAGGCATGGGGCGTGTGTGGCGCGCCCACGACGAGGTACTGCACAGGACCGTCGCCGTGAAGGAGCTGACGGCCGGTCTGTACGTGGCGGAGGCGGACCGGGTGATCCTGCATGCCCGCGCCCAGAAGGAGGCGCGCGCGGCGGCCCGCATCAATCACCCCGGCGTCGTCACCGTCCACGATGTGCTGGAGCACGACGACCGCCCGTGGATCGTCATGGAGTACGTCGACGGGCCCTCGCTCGCCGACGCGGCCAAGGAGAGCGGCCGAATGGCACCTGCCGACGCCGCCCGCGTCGGCCTGCACGTGCTCGGCGCCCTGCGCGCGGCGCACGCCGCCGGTGTGCTGCATCGTGATGTGAAGCCGGGCAACGTACTTCTCGCGAAGGACGGCCGCGTGCTGCTCACGGACTTCGGGATCGCCGCGATCGAGGGCGACGCGACGATCACCAGGACCGGTGAACTCATCGGCTCCATCGACTATCTGGCGCCCGAGCGGGTACGCGGCGGTGACCCCGGCCCCGCCTCCGACCTGTGGGCGCTCGGCGCGACGCTCTACACGGCGGTGGAGGAACGATCGCCCTTCCGGCGTACGTCGCCCATCAGCACCCTTCAGGCGGTCGTCGCCGAAGAGCCACTGCCCGCCCCCCACGCGGGCGCTCTCGGCGCGGTGATCACCGCGCTGCTGCGCAAGGAGCCCGCGGACCGGCCCTCGGTGGCGGAGGCGGAGCAGATGCTCCTCGACGCGGTGCAGGGGCGGGAGCCCCGATCGGCGCAGGCGTACGTACCGACGCAGCGGGTCGTGCAGGGGGACCTGCGGGAGGCGAACGCGAGGGAACCGGTGACCGCTCCCCAACCCGCCCCGCCCTTCGCATGCGCGCCGGCCGCCGCCCCCGCGGGCCGGTCCGGCGGCTGGCGCACCGCGGTGGTGGCCGTGCTGGCTGCCGCGCTGGTCGGCGGCGGGGCCGCGTTCGGCGTCATGAAGTACGCGGACGGGGAGCAGACCCCGGACACCGGGGGCACGGACTCCGCGGCGCCGGAGGCGGATTCCGACCCGGACGACGTGCCGAAGGGCTGGCGGCGGGTCCAGGACCCCGCGGGCTTCAGCCTGCTCGTACCGAACGGCTGGAAGCGCCAGATGGACGGCACCGAGATCGACTACACGCCGGACAACGGCGCTCACCGGATCCGGATCAGCATCGACCGCTCGCCCGACTTCGAGAACCCGTACATGCACTTGCTGGCGCTGGAGAAGAAGCTCAAGGCCCAGCTGCCGAAGTACCGGCAGGTGGTGCTGCACACCAACCACTTCAGGGACGGGGTCGCCGGGCTCTGGGAGTTCGGCTGGACGGCGTACAAGGAGCACCCGGGGGAGCGGCGCGCCATCGACCAGATGTACTTCGCGGACAACGGCGCCACGGAGTACGCGATCTACATGTCGGGCCCCGAGAAGGACTGGGCGACGACGCGCGAGCAATTCGACACCGTACTGCGCGGCTGGCGCCCGCCGGCCGCGCAGGGCGACTGATGACGGATGGCTGATGACGCATGACTGCTGACGGCTACACGCGGGTGATCGCGGGGCGTTACCGGTTGGGGCGCAGGCTCGGCCGGGGCGGCATGGGCACCGTCTGGCAGGCGACCGACGAACTGCTCGGCCGCCAGGTCGCCGTCAAGGAGCTGCACTTCGACGGGGAAGCGAGCGGCATTCCGGGCATCGACGCACAGCAGCGGCGTCAGCGGGCGCTGCGCGAGGCCCGCGCGGTCGCCCAACTGGTGCACCCGAACGTGATCGTCGTGCACGACGTCGTGGCCGACGAGGACGACGGTCGCCCGTACATCATCATGGAGTTGATCGAGGGCGGCTCGGTCGCCGACCGCATCGCGCGGAGCGGCCCGGTGGACGTCGCGGAGGCGGCCAGGATCGGGCTCGCGCTGCTCAGTGCGCTGGCCGTGGCCCATGAGCACGGTGTGCTGCACCGGGATCTCAAGCCCGCCAATGTCCTGCTGGAGACGGGCACCGGCCGCATCGTGCTGACCGACTTCGGAGTCGCACGGCTGTCCGGCGCCACCACGCTCACCGACGCCGGGACCTTCGTGGGCTCTCCCGAGTACACGGCGCCCGAGCGGATGGAGGGCAGACCCGCGGGCCCCGCGTCCGACCTGTGGTCGCTCGGCGTACTGCTGTGCGTGGCGCTGTCGGGCGAATCCCCTTTCTACCGGGACTCGTTGAGCGGCATCCTGTGCGCCGTCGTGCACGACGAGATCAGACCGCCCGCCGCCGTGGGCCCACTCATGCCCGTCGTGCGGGGCCTGCTGCGGCGCGACCCGGCACGCAGGATCGGGGCGCAGGAGGCGGCGGCGCTGCTGCTCGCCCCCCTCACGACCGGCATCGCGCCCACCGCGTCGGCGACCTACCGCCCCTCCTCCTGGCTGCAGGAAGCGGTCGCCCCGCCCCGGCCGCGGGCCGGGCGCATCCGGGGCGCCCTGGTGGCGGGCATCCTCGTCGTCGCGATGGCGGGGGCGGGCGCGGTCACGGCGACGCTGCTGCTCGACGACGACGACGCGGGCGGCAGCGGCGGCGGCAACGGCCCCACCGGCGGGCGGACGACGATCGCGCCCACCCGCACGGTCACTTCGCTCCCGGCGACGCCCTCCGACGGCGTCCCCCCGGCCACACCCCGCAACGGCACCTCACCGGCCCCGACGGTCACCGTCACCCGCACCTCCCCGGTCGGCTACCGCTCGGTGACCGACCTTCAGGGCTTCAGCATCGCCGTCCCCGAAGGTTTCACGCGCTCCACCGACGACCGGCGGGTCTTCTACATCTCACCGGACGGCGCCCTGCGCATCGGCATCCGCCGCCAGCCCCCGGCCCCGGGCGGCCCGCTCGCCGAGATGCGCCGCTCGGCGGCGGCGGGCCCGGACAGCAACCCCGGCTACCGCGAAGGCAAGGTCACCCCGACCATTCACAACGGCCTCACCGCCGCCCTGTGGGAGTTCACCTGGAACGGCTTCGAGGCGGGGGACGAGTCCCGGCACACGTACGACATCTGCTGGAACGAGGACGGCCGCATGTACGACGTGTGGGTGTCGGCGCCGGTCAGCCGCCAGGACGAGGCGAAGAGGCACTTCGACACGGCGCTGGATTCCTTCGCGCGTGGGTGATGCGGGGCGCCATATGTGGACATCGCGGGTGGCAATGTCACAGGTCGGCATCCGGAGGCCCTCCCGGTGGTATCACGCGACGCACTTCGTCAGGATGTGCACATGACGAACGATGGGGGACGGGCGAACGAGCCCACCAGTTATGGACTCCGGCCGCCGACCCCGCCCCAGGTACCGCCGCAGAGCAGCGACTACAGGCCCACCCAGGCCGTGCGCGCACCGGTCGTGGGCGCCGACCCCGACGTGGGGCGGCTGGTCGGGGGGCGTTATCGGCTCGTCTCGCGGCTGGGGCACGGTGGGATGGGCACGGTCTGGCGGGCGCACGACGAGGTCGTGGACCGGGAGGTGGCGGTCAAGGAGCCCCAGGTTCCCGACCACTTGGGCGACCGGGAGCGGCAGAACGTCTATCTGCGCATGCAGCGCGAGGCGCGGGCCGCCGCTCGGATCGATCATCCCTCCGTGGTGACGATGCACGATGTGGTCGTCGAGGGCGAGAAGCCGTGGATCGTGATGGAGCTGGTGGCGGGGCAGTCGCTCGGCGACCGGTTGCAGGAGGGCACGCTCGATGTGCGCGAGGCCGCGCGCATCGGGGCCGATGTGCTGGGCGCGCTCGCCGCCGCGCACGAGGCGGGCGTGCTGCACCGTGATGTGAAGCCCGACAACGTGCTGCTCGGCCGGGGTGGCCGGGTGGTGTTGACCGACTTCGGTATCGCGCAGGTCGAGGGTGAGCAGGGGCTGACCGAGACCGGTGCCTTCGTCGGGTCGCCCGAGTACATCGCGCCCGAGCGGGTGCTCGGCCAGCGGCCGGGGCCGGAGTCGGACCTGTGGTCGCTGGGGGTGGTGCTGTACGCCGCCGTCGAGGGGATGTCGCCGTACCGCCGCTCGAACACCCCCGCCACGCTCCAGGCGGTGGTGTCCGCCGAGCCGCAGATGCCGGCCCGTGGGTCGGGTGCGTTCGGGACGCTGGTGATGCAGCTGCTGCGCAAGGACCCGGCCATGCGGCCGGGCGGCGCGGAGATCCGGCAGACGCTGGAGTCCGTGGCGCGCCCGCCGCAGGCCGCGCTCGACGCGACACGGATGTGGCAGCAGAACGGCACGACGGGCGGCAGCGGCTGGGTGCCGCCGATTCTGCGGAGCAGCCGTACGGCACGGTTCGGGCTCGGCGGTGGGCTGCTGGCCGTGGCTCTCGCGCTGGTGCTGATCATCGCCAGCCCCTTCGGGGGCGACGAGCTCCCGGAGAGCTGGAAGGTCCGTACGGAGACCGAGCTCCTCGCGGCCGACATCGCCGTGCCCGAGGACTATCGGCGGGTGCAGAGCGACACCACTGACGACTTCAGCGTCACCTACCACGACCCGAGCGGGGTGTTCACGGTCTACCTGGCGCGCGTACCGGGCTCCAAGGATCTCGGTGACGTGGGCAAGGAAGCCGAGGAGTGGGTCTCGTACTACCGCGCGGGCGGCGAGAACAAGACCACCATCCAGGACGTCAAGAGCGTCGCGAAGCCCGCGAAGCAGCAGGGCAAGGACGCCAGGGACGTGGTGACCAGCTACCGGGACTACAGCGCCGACGAGGACGACCTCTACAAGCGCTACCAGGAGCGCTACTACGTCAACGGCAAGAAGTCGGCCTATTGGCGGCTCCAGGTCTCCATGCCCGACCGGGGGGCGGCGGCCAAGGACGGCGAGCAGCTCTTCGACACCATCGTGAAGCATCTGGAAATTCAGGATCTGTGACTCCGGCGGAGGGGCCGGGGCGGTGACGAGCCCCTGATCAGGGCTTATCTGCCAGTGAACACTGGCGTGGTGGTGAGGGGTCGGTGAAAAGCCGTTACCGACGGGTACCAAAAGTCTGTGGAGGGGCTTAGTGTCGCCCTCATGACGGACTCGCAGGCTCCCGACACCGCCCTCGGCACCAACCCCGTAGCCGCCGCCCCGGTAGGCGCGCGCACCGCGGCCGACGTGGTCACCCCCGAGGTGGTCGCGCAGCTCACCCGTGACGTGGTCGGCTCCGGTCGTACGGCCAACCACACGCCGTTCACCGGGGAGAAGCTGGCGGACCTGCCCGAGTCCAGCCCCGAGGACGTCGCGCTCGCCTTCGAGCGGGCGCGCGCCGCGCAGCCGGTCTGGGCCGCCGTCCCGGTCCGCCGGCGCGCCGCCGTCCTGCTGCGCTTTCACGACCTCGTCCTGGAGCGGCAGGCCGAGGTGCTCGACCTCATCCAGCTGGAGACCGGCAAGGCGCGCCTGCACGCGCACGAAGAGGTCCAGGCCGTCGCCATCGCCGCCCGCCACTACGGCCGCAAGGCCGCCAACTACCTGAAGGCGAAGCGGCACACCGGCGCCGTCCCGACGCTCACCAAGGTCAGTGAGCTGCGCCAGCCGCGCGGTGTCATCGGCCAGATCGCGCCGTGGAACTACCCGCTGGAACTGTCGGTCGGCGACGCGCTGCCCGCCTTCGTCGCCGGCAACGCCGTGGTGATGAAGCCCGACACCGAGACCGCGCTGACCGCCCTGTGGGCCCGTGACCTGCTGGTCGAGGCCGGGCTGCCCGCCGAGGTCTTCCAGGTCGTCCTCGGCGAGGGCCCGGTCGTCGGACCCGAGGTCGTGAAGCACGCCGACTACGTCTCCTTCACCGGTTCCACCCGCACCGGCCGCGAGGTCGCCCAGGGCGCGGCGGCCCGCCTCGTCGGTGTCTCTCTCGAACTCGGCGGCAAGAACGCCATGTTGGTGCTCTCCGACGCCGATGTGGAGAAGGCGGCGGCCGGCGCCGTCCGCGCCTGCTTCTCCTCCGCCGGGCAGTTGTGCATCTCCATCGAGCGGCTGTACGTCCACGAGTCGATCGCCGACGACTTCGTGCAGCGCTTCGCCACCCGCACGAAGGCGATGCGCCTCGGTACGTCTCTCGCGTACGGCGCGGACATGGGCTCCCTCGTGGGTGAGCGCCAGCTGGAGAACGTGCGGCGCCATGTCGAGGAGGCCGTGGCCAAGGGCGCCACGCTCGTCGCGGGCGGCGTCGCCCGTCCCGACATCGGCCCGCTCTTCTACGAGCCGACCATCCTCGACGGCGTCGAGGCGCCGATGGCCGTGTGCGCGGAGGAGACCTTCGGCCCGGTCGTCTCCATCTACCGCTTCACCGACGAGGACGACGTCATCGGCCTCGCCAACGCCACGTCGTACGGCCTGAATTCGAGCGTCTGGACCAAGAGCGCCAAGCGCGGCCACGAGGTCGCGGCCCGGCTGCGCACCGGCACGGTCAACATCAACGAGGGGTACGCCCCGGCGTACGGCAGCGTCCAGTCGCCGATGGGCGGCATGAAGGAGTCCGGCCTCGGCCGTCGGCACGGCTCCGAGGGCATCCTCAAGTACACCGAGGCGCAGACCGTCGCCCACCAGCGCCTGATGCCGATGGCGCCGTCCTTCGGTATGGACGACGAGCAGTACGCCGCGTTCATGACGACCAGCCTGCGCGTGCTCAAGGCGCTGCGCTTCCGCTAGCCCCCGCCCCCCTTATCCCTCCCGTCCCTGGACACAATTTTCGTTGAGGAGCGCCAATGTCGCAGGAGAGCTCTGTCCGCAGCCAGGACGCCGAGGACATCGGTGACGCCGGTGACACCGAGGATTCTCGCTACGACTACGACGTCATCGTGGTCGGCTCGGGCTTCGGCGGAGCCGTCTCCGCGCTGCGCCTGACGGAGAAGGGCTACCGGGTCGGCGTCCTGGAGGCGGGCCGCCGCTTCACCCGTGAGTCCCTGCCCAAGAGCTCCTGGGACATCAGGAACTACCTGTGGGCACCGGCGCTCGGCCTCTTCGGGATCCAGCGCGTGCACCTGCTCGGGAATGTCATGGTCCTGGCAGGCGCGGGGGTGGGCGGCGGATCCCTCAACTACGCCAACACGCTGTACGTACCGCCCGCGCCCTTCTTCGAGGACCAGCAGTGGGCGGGCATCACCGACTGGCAGGACGAACTGGCGCCGTACTACGACCAGGCCAAGCGCATGCTGGGCGTGCGGCTGAACCCGACGATGACGCCCTCGGACGTGCACCTGAAGGCGACCGCGCAGGCCATGGGGGTGGGCGACACCTTCCACATGGCCCCCGTCGGGGTCTTCTTCGGCGACGGGGCGGACGCCACCGGTGAGTCGACGGCCAAGCCGGGCGGTGAGGTTCCCGACCCGTACTTCGGCGGCGCGGGCCCGTCCCGCAAGGCCTGCACCGAGTGCGGCGAGTGCATGACGGGGTGCCGCCGTGGCGCGAAGAACACCCTCAACGAGAACTACCTCTACCTCGCGGAGAAGGCCGGCGCCGTCATCCACCCGATGACGTCCGTCGTCGGCCTCTCCGAACACCCGGACGGGGGCTACCGCGTCGCCGCCGTCCCCACCGATTCCCGCCGCAAAGCCAAACCACGCAACCTGCGCGCGCGCCGGATCGTCGTCGCCGCAGGCACCTACGGCACCCAGACCCTGCTGCACGCCATGAAGGACCGCGGCGAGCTGCCCCGCATCTCGGCGAAGCTCGGTGAGCTGACCCGTACGAACTCCGAGGCGCTCGTCGGCTCGCAGACCACCGACCGCCGCTACCGCAAGAAGCACGGCGGCGGCAAGGCGGACTTCACGCGCGGCGTCGCCATCACGTCCTCGATCCACCCGGACGCCAACACCCATATCGAACCGGTCCGTTACGGCAGGGGCTCCAACGCGATGGGCGCGATGTCCATCCTCCAGGTGCCGTACGCCGAGAAGTTCCCGCGCGCGCTCGGCTGGCTCGGCAACGTCGCCAGGCACCCGGTGCTCGCCGCCCGTTCGCTCTCCAACCACCACTGGTCGGAGCGGACCATCATCGGCCTTGTCATGCAGTCGCTGGACAACTCCCTGACGACGTACCGCAAGCCGGGCGGCGTCGGCAAGGGCCTGCTCACCGCCCGGCAGGGCCACGGCGCTCCCAATCCGAAGCAGATACCGGCGGCGACGCGCGCCGCGACACTCCTCGCGGACGAGATCAACGGCTTCGCGGGCAGCAATGTCGGCGAGCTGATGGGCACCCCGCTGACCGCGCACTTCCTGGGCGGCTGCGCGATCGGCGCTTCGTCGCGGGAGGGCGTCATAGACCCTTACCACCGGCTGTACGGGCACCCGGGCATCTCGGTGGTCGACGGTTCGGCGGTCTCCGCGAACCTTGGCGTGAACCCGTCGCTGACGATCACCGCGCAGGCGGAGCGGGCCATGTCCTACTGGCCCAACAAGGGCGACGCGGATGTGCGGCCCGCGCAGGACGCGGCGTACGTACGGCTGGCGGCGGTCGAGCCGAGGTCGCCGGTGGTGCCGCGGGAGGCCTTCGGCGCGCTCAAGCTGCCCTTCCTGGCGATCCCGCCGAAGAAGCAGCAGAAGCGGGAGCAGACGCGGGGAGCGGCCCCGGGGGAGACGCGGGCGCGGTAGCTCAAGAAATGACCGGGCAGGCAAAAGGGGCTGCGCTCCCCTCCGAGTGCAGCCCCTCTGACCGGCTTCTTGGTACACACGTGAGACCTGTGACTGGCGCAAAGGGTTGTCCGGAAACCCGCGAATTTCTCATGTGGCATACGTCACTCCGCTTGCGGGTGATCGGTGGAGGCGCAGCGGCGCGGACGCGGTGCGCGGCGGACACCCGCCGGGGCATAGCGAAGGGCCCCGCGGTGGAGATGCGCGGGGCCCCTGGCTGTCGGCACCGACGCCAGGGCCGCGTCGGTGCCGAGGAGCGGCGCCGGGGGGTTGCGCCGCTGGTTCGGTGGTGGTTCCTGAAAGCTCGGTGCGGTTCTTGAGCGGTCGGTGCGCAGTGGTGCGGTCGGGCTTCGATGCGCCGGGTGGCCGCCCCGGCGCACGGGGGGCGCGCGAGTGGTGTCGACCAGTGGCGATAGCGGTGCGAAGCGCCGTGCCCATCTTTGCATCGTGCTGGATCGGCCGCGGCGTGCGCAACCGTTTCGCCTACATTCCGGGATACTCGCGGGACACAGTCGGCCGGTTCCGGGCGTCCCCGGAACCGGCCGACTTGGGCGACCGATCCGCTGTCCCCTGCCGACCGGTCACATGCGCCGGAACGAGGTCCCACGACGCACGTGCAGTGCGCCGCACGCCCCGGCGGAGCCACGCGTGGTTCTTTCCCTGCGTGCACACCCCTGGCTGGGGCGGACACCGGTACCAACGAAGACCCGTGGGGACCGGTCACGCGCCGTACGGGTGAGGACGGGCCCGAACTCAGATCCGGCCCCGGCACAGCTCAAGCATCGTCATGGCGAGGGCCGTGCCCGGCTTGCCCAGCGCGTCCCTGAAGTGGGCGAGGACCTCCATCTCGCGGGAGAGGTTCACCCGGCGTCCGCCCGAGGAGATCCGGGCCTGCTGGATGACGGACGAGACGGCCATCCGTTCCTGGATCAGGCCGATGATCCTGTCGTCGAGCGAGTCGATGCGCTCGCGGGCGTCCCCGATGAGAGAGGCGGCCTCGTCGGTGCGCGCGCCGGTCTTCTCCGCGGAGGTGGGGGCGGTGGCGGTGCTCATGTCGGTGTCTCCTGAACCTTGAAGGGCCGGCCCGAAGGCGCTGGTAGGGCCCCCGGGGCTGCGATCAGGACCGGGAAACACAGAACGCCCCGGACCTTGTCGGCCCGGGGCGCCTGGGAAGTTGCTTGTCAGTGGTTCAAGCAGCACGACCATGGCAGCCGGACGGGCCGGTGCCATAGGTAAAGAGGAAGCTCAGCTGCTTGGACATGTCGGCCAGTATGCCGCGCGGGTCGCCCGGCGGCCAGTGACGGGCCGGGACGGTTCGGATGGTGAGACGAGAGGCACGGCCGGTCGCCGTTAGAATCGACAGTCCCGCCACCCTTTAGGGGGCGCCCGGTCGATCAGGCCGGGCTGATCGACCGGACACCCCCTACCCGCCGGAAGGCCGCCCCGTGCCAGCAGCGCCCCCCGCCGCCCCCGACGTCGTACTCGTAGTCGACTTCGGCGCGCAGTACGCCCAGCTCATCGCCCGCCGCGTCCGTGAGGCCCGGGTCTACAGCGAGATCGTCCCGAGCACCATGCCCGTGGCCGAGATGCTGGCCAAGAACCCCAAGGCGATCGTCCTCTCCGGCGGCCCGTCCTCCGTGTACGCCGAGGGCGCCCCCACCGTGGACCGCGCGCTCTTCGAGGCCGGTGTCCCCCTCTTCGGCATGTGCTACGGCTTCCAGCTGATGGCCACGACGCTCGGCGGCACCGTCGACGACAACGGGGCGCGCGAGTACGGGCGTACCTCCCTGGCCGTGTCCAAGTCCGGCTCCACCCTCTTCGAGGGCACCCCCGACGAGCAGTCGGTGTGGATGTCGCACGGCGACGCGTGCTCGGCCGCGCCGGAGGGCTTCACCGTCACCGCGTCCACGGACGTCGTGCCGGTCGCGGCCTTCGAGAACGACGAGAAGAAGCTCTACGGCGTGCAGTACCACCCCGAGGTGATGCACTCCACATACGGCCAGCAGGTCCTTGAGCACTTCCTGTACCGCGGCGCCGGCATCACCCCGACCTGGACCACGACCAACGTCGTGGAGGAGCAGGTCGCCCTGATCCGTGAGCAGGTCGGCGCCAAGCGCGCCATCTGCGGTCTCTCCGGCGGCGTGGACTCCGCGGTCGCCGCCGCGCTCGTGCAGAAGGCCATCGGCGACCAGCTGACCTGCGTGTACGTCGACCACGGGCTGATGCGCAAGGGCGAGACCGAGCAGGTCGAGAAGGACTTCGTCGCCGCCACCGGCGTCCAGCTCAAGGTCGTCGACGCCGAGGAGCGCTTCCTCAGTGCCCTCGCCGGGGTCAGCGACCCCGAGCAGAAGCGGAAGATCATCGGCCGGGAGTTCATCCGCGTCTTCGAGCAGGCCCAGGCGGAGATCGTCGCCGAGGCCGGCGCCGAGGGCGAGGACGTCGCTTTCCTCGTGCAGGGCACGCTCTACCCGGACGTGGTCGAGTCCGGTGGCGGCTCCGGCACCGCGAACATCAAGTCCCATCACAACGTGGGCGGCCTCCCCGAGGACCTGGAGTTCGAGCTCATCGAGCCGCTGCGCCAGCTGTTCAAGGACGAGGTCCGGATGGTCGGCCAGGAGCTGGGCCTGCCGGACGAGATCGTCCAGCGCCAGCCCTTCCCCGGCCCCGGCCTGGGCATCCGCATCGTCGGCGACGTCACGCGCGAGCGCCTCGACCTGCTGCGGGAGGCCGACGCGATCGCCCGCGAGGAGCTGACGGCGGCCGGCCTCGACCGCGAGATCTGGCAGTGCCCGGTCGTCCTGCTCGCGGACGTCCGCTCGGTCGGCGTCCAGGGCGACGGCCGCACCTACGGCCACCCGATCGTGCTGCGCCCGGTCTCCTCCGAGGACGCCATGACGGCGGACTGGACGCGGATGCCGTACGACGTGCTGGGGAAGATCTCGACCCGCATCACCAACGAGGTCGCGGACGTGAACCGGGTGGTGCTCGACGTGACGAGCAAGCCCCCGGGCACCATCGAGTGGGAGTAACCCCCGCCTAGGGGCTGTCCGGCCCTAGCCGGTCAACGCCGACGCCGTCGCTCATTCGTTTGGGTGGCGGCGTTGTCGTACAGCCTGGGTACGCTCTCCCTAACGGACCAGAATCCCGACCATGGGAGGAACCATGACTGCTGCGGTTGCGCACTCCTGGCCGGTGCCGCCACCGCACGGTTACACCGTGGACGACCTGCTGACGCTGCCCGATCTCCCGCCGCACACTGAGCTGATCGACGGGAGCCTGGTTTTCGTGAGTCCGCAGCGGATTTTCACGGCCTGGTGATCGACCTGCTGGCGATCGGGATGAGGAGCACGGTGCCGCCCGAGCTGAAGATCCGGCGGAAAATGACCGTGGTGATCGACAGGCGCAACGGTCCGGAGCCCGATGTGTCCGTCGTGCGGGCCGAAGCGGATGTCAGCATGCGGCAGACCTACTACGACGTGGCGGACGTACTGCTGGCCGTCGAGGTCGTTTCTCCCGATTCGGAGTCGCGGGACCGTGACACCAAGCCGCACAAGTACGCCAACGCCGGCATCGCCCACTTCTGGCTGGTCGAGATGGCGGGCCCGGACGACCACCCCGTGGTCGAGGTCTTCGAGCTTTCCGAAGAGACGCGGACCTACGTCCGTACCGGCACCTACCGCGACCGGCTCAAGCTCTCCGTGCCGTTCAGCGTCGACATCGACCTGACAGCCATCGACAGTATGTAAACGCTCTTCTCAGTCGACCTACCGCGCGGTAGCTTCCGCCCCATGAACGAGATCCCCGCGCCCATACCCGTCGAGCGGCTCCAGTTCGCGCTGCCGCCCACCCACGCGACCCCCGCCGAGGAACGCGCGTACCGCAAGGAACGCCTGGCCGGGGCGCTGAGACTGTTCGCGCGGTACGGGTACGAGGAGGGCGTCTCGGGGCACATCACCGCCCGCGACCCGGAGCACGCCGACTGTTTCTGGGTGAACCCCTTCGGGCTGGCCTTCGCGGACATGACCGTCAGCGATCTGATCCTCGTCAATGGCGACGGGCAGGTCGTCGAGGGCCGCCACCACGTCAATCAGGCCGCGTTCATGGTCCACGCGCAGGTGCACAGGGCCCGGCCCGATGTCGTCGCCGTCGCGCACACCCACTCCATTCACGGCCGGGCCCTGTCCGCGCTCGGTGAGCTGCTCGCCCCGATCACCCAGGAGGCCTGCGCGTTCTACGAGTCGCACGCGCTGTACGACGCGTACACCGGGGTCGCCGTGGACGAGGAGGAGGGGGGCTGGATCGCGGGCGCGCTCGGCCCGCACAAGGCCGTCATCCTGCGCAATCACGGGCTGCTGACCGTGGGGGACTCGGTGGACGCGGCGGCCTGGTGGTTCATCTCCATGGAACGCGCCTGCCAGGTGCAGCTCGCGGCGCGTGCGGCGGGCAGGCCGGTGCTGATCGACCACAAGGACGCCCTCGCCACCCGGGACCAGCTGGGGAGCGATCTGGTCGGGTGGATCAACCATCAGCCGCTGTGGCGGCAGATCAGCCGGGCCGAGCCCGAACTCCTCACGTAGAGAGCCGACTTGGTCGTCAAATGGAACGCCGATTCGATGCCGGGGCCGGCTCCCTCGGCGGCCCGCCCCGATGGGTGTTCACCGCCCCGGGTACGGCACAATTCCCAGGAGTCGCACGGTGTTCAGCGGTGCGATCCGGGCGGGGTCGAAGGGCGGCAATTTCTGTGGCGGTGCAAGAGGCGAGAGCGGGCACACACGGCGGTGGCTGTATGTGCGGTGACTGCCCGCACGGCGCGCGCGAGGGGCATCGGCGCGCGGTGGCGGAATTCCTCGCCAAGCGGGACGAACTGGCCGCGGGCCAGGGGCTGCCCGCGGCCGTCGTGCACTCCACCGGCGCCTCGCGCCAGTGGGTGTCCGACGAGCTGACCCAGTCGGCCCGCGCGGTTGCCGAGCGCGGCCGTGAGGCGGGCGAGTCCTGGCTCCGGCTGGTGTGGCGCGCGACCCTGTCCGTGGTGTGGGGCGGTGTGATCGCCCTCGCCCTCGTCCAGTCGTTCACCGCCATCGGCGCCGGATGGACGGTCGCCCGCAGCGCCGGGCTCGCAGCCGCGCTCATCACCGCCGCCCTGCTGACCGGCGCGGCGCGCGTGCACCGGGCGCGCGGCGGGATCCTCGCGCCCCTCATCGGCGAGGACAACCGGCTGTCCACCTCGCGTGCCGTCGCCGCCTCCTGGGTGCTGCTCGTCGTCTTCGCCGTCCTGGTGCTCGCGATCGAGCTGGCCGGCGCGTCCGAGCACGCCGACCGGGACGCCCTGATCGCCGGGCTGGAACTGGCGCGTGGCGCCGGCGTGCTGACCGTCCTCGCGCTGACCTGCGCGATCGCCGTCCTGGTGGGGCGCGTGGTGTCCGTACGCGTGCTGAGCCAGCGCCTCCAGAAGGCCCGCGCCGACCGGCCCAGGGCCGCCGACCTGCTCACCGACGACGCGGGCAGCGGCTCCTTCACCGACGTCCAGTACATCGCGGTGAGCGGGGTCGCGGTGGCCTTCGCGGCGGTACGTCTCGCCCGGCACCCCGAGCAACTGCCCGACCTGCCGTGGGGCCTCGCCATCCTGGTGGCGGTCTCGGCGGCGACGTACCTCGCGGGGAAGTTCGCCGAGGGCGGCAGGCCCGTCGTGCTGTCCGTCGTACGGGTCAGGGAGGCGGGCGATCTGGACGCCCCGATCCGTACCGGTGACGACATCGAGATCCGGGGCGCCGGCTTCGTGCCGCCGGGCGCGGGGACGCCGGACCGGCTGGCGCGGATGGTGGTGCGGATCGGCACGGTGCACGTCCATGTGCCGCTGATCCCGGTCCCCGGCGGCTTCGCCAACCCGACGGACACGGTGCTGACCGTGCCGGTCCCGGTGGAGGTCGAGCCCGGCCGCGTCGAGGTGCAGGTCGTCACGGCGGCGGGCGCGGAGACCGCGACGGTGACCATCGACGTCACGGACTGACCGGCCGCGAGGCCCCGGGCCCCGGGGTGGTGGTGACGGTCGGGATCGCGGACCGATTGACCTGCCGGTCTGTTTGAGCCTGACTGGACCCGCGTACGTATCCATCTTCGAAGGCGCGAGCAGAATCGTGCCTGCGCGCGGCGCGCGCTTTCGAGAGGCGGGACCAGATCATGGCTCACGGGTATCGGTCCGGAGACACCATGGGCGGCTTGAGTGCGGGTCCACGCGCGCGTGGCGGCTGGAAGGAGTCGGCGAGCCGCTTGTCGCTGCTGCCGCTGCGGTTGTTCCTCGGCGTCACCTTCATCTACGCGGGCATCGACAAGCTCACGGACAGCCGGTTCATGGCGGCGAGCGGTTCCGGGTCGATCGGCGAACTGATGAGCGGCGTGCGCGACAGCTCCGCCGTTCCCGCCCTCGTCGACATGGCGCTGAACAACCCCGAGGGCTTCGCGTACGCCATCGCCATCGGCGAGATCGCCGTCGGCGTCGGCACCCTGATCGGCCTGCTGGCGCGCCTCGCCGCGTTCGGCGGTGCGCTGATCTCGCTGAGCCTGTGGCTGACCGTGAGCTGGCAGAGCGACCCGTACTACTACGGGAACGACCTCCCGTACATGTTTTGCTGGGTGCCTCTGGTGCTGGCCGGGGCGCCGTATCTGTCCCTGGACTCGTTGCTACGGGCCAGGCGGCGTTGAGTCACAAGGAGGCCGCTCCTCGCCTCATTCCGGAGTGCGTGAGTGCCGCTCCAGGGCGGCCTTCGATGTGCTGGTGTCCAGGAGCTTCAGCTCCCAGGGACCGGTATTCACGTCGAAGTCCTTGCCGAATCCGACCCACTTGCCGGCCATGCGTCGCCCCGTCGGCTCCACGAGCATCTGAACGGCTCCGTGGTACCGGGCCCCTTGGTAGTAGCCGTCAGTGGCTGTCTGCTCTGTCCAGGTTCCGGTGATCACGTTCCGGTCGATGGTCATTTCCATGGACAGCGGGCTGTCCGGGTTGCTGCTGGCCCTCGGCAGGCTCTGAGCAGTGAGCCTGTTCCCGTGCTGCACCACCACGACGTAATGCTTGGCCTCGAAGATCTGCTCACGACTGGAGGAGTAGAACTCGTAACGGCTGACCCACACCCCTGAGTAGTTCTCGGCGGGGGCAGTTTGAACAACTGCCCTTGGCGCTCCGGGAGTCTGAGTGCCGTCCTCTGCCGCAGGCTCCATGTCGTGGCCTCCAGAACCGTCCTCCCGCACCCGTGTCATGGGTACGGGAAGGGCGAAGCCCAGGGCCTCAACAGGGCGCCCCGTGACGCGCTCCAGGACCCGCGCATAGATCGGGCGCGGCGTACGGCTCACGCCGGATTCCCACCGCTGCACGAGCCGCTTGCTGGCATCGTTGGGCTCCCCAAGCTCGGCACCCGCCGTGCGGAGTGCCTTGGCGAAGTCATCTTGAGACATGCGCAGGCCGATACGAACGGCCCGCAGGGCATTGTTAGGGACGTGCTCAACGGTCGTCGTCATGGACCTTTCCCCTGTGAGATCGGGACGAGACGCGCGGTCGAAGCTGCCTCGCTAGATCCAAGTTAGCCTCAAGTGCCTTGGGAATGACACCGGTTTGACGCCCCGAGTGACGTCAGTCTGACGCCCCCTATGCCGTCGCAATGGTCACAGCGGGTTCCGGACCATGAGTGTCATGCAGCCGAAGACACAGGAGCCGCAGAACTACGGGCTGACCGAGCTTCCTCCCGAACCGAGAGCCGCTCCCAGCTGCAAGCAATGCCTGAGCATCAGCCTCAGGCGAGAGAACTCGCGATCTCTCGGCAACTACAGCGGTGTGACGGACGCGAATGTTGAGCTGCGACAGCATCACGCGGAGGAACACGGATCATGAGCGGGCAAGGAGACGCGCAGCTCTTCATGGACCGCTCTCTGATGACCATGCGGATCTCACGGGACTCTGGGCAGAGTTGGGGTCCCACTCAGGACGTGCGTGGGAGTGACGACCTCGCTCTGTTGGTCACTGCGAAGTGGCCCCCATGCCAGTGTTCGCGTTGCGCTGGACGCCGTAGCTCAGTTGGCAACTGAAGCGCGTTGCTGTGCGCCGCTGCCCGCCCGTTTCAGGCGCTCTCATCGATGTGCCGATACAGGGTTGCCCTGGAGACTCCCATGGCCTTCGCAATGGCGCTCATGGACTCTCCCTTGGCCTTCCTTGCCTTGGCCACGGTCAGCAGATCGTCAGTGATGACAGTGGGCCTTCCTCCGGTACGCCCCTGAGCCTTGGCGGCGTCCAGTCCTGCCCTGGTCCGCTCAACGATCATGTCTCGTTCCAGCTCGGCAAAGGCAACCATCATGGTGAAGAAGAACTTGCCTTCCCCCTTGGGGGAGTAGCTACCGGCCAGAGTCCCGGTGAGAACCCGCAGAGCGATTCCACGGCTGTGCAGTTCCTCGGCAATGGTCAGTACGTCCTTTGTGGACCTGCCCAACCGGTCAAGCTTCCAGACACAGAGGGTGTCTCCCTCTCGCATGTACTCCAGGGCGGCATGGAGGCCGGGGCGCTCCGCGTTCTTTCCGGACAGCTTGTCTTCAAAGACCTTGGTGCAGCCTGCCTCTGCCATGGCGTCTGTCTGAAGCTGCACATCCTGAGCCTTGCCGCTCACTCGCCTATACCCGATGAGGTGGCCCGTGGCCTTGCCGCTCGTGGTCGTCGTCATGCCTCAAGCGTCTCATAACTCATCTCAAAACATCAAGGGTTCCAGGAGGTTGTGAGACGGGTTTTGAACACCCTCCAGACCCCTTACGGGCTTGTCCTTCTGGCGTCTCATTAACCATCGTTTCCGAGATGCTTCCTCACGGTGGCCCTGTGCGCCCTCACGCCCCCGCCCTTGCCTCACGGCTGGCCACCCCTGGAGTGATACGACCGGGGGTAATGCGTGGCGCTTTGCTCCTCAAGGGCCGCCGGGGCACCTTCCTTCCGCCCGGTACGGGTTCAGGGGCCACGGAATCCCCCTGAGGGCCTTTGGGGTGCAGGATGGAATCCGATGCCCAGGACGCCCGCAAGGGGCTCAGGGGGCCATGCAGGGCCCTTCCTGAACCTCTGGGTGCTTACTGCTCCCTCTCTGGATACACCGAACGCATTTGTCTGCCTTGGCTGTTGTGATCCGCGCCTCACTTCGGGTACCCAGCGTCCCGCTTCAACTCAAAGGACAGGTACTTACTTTATGCGGTTGGTTATATAACTACTCTACTAGTAACTACTAAGTGCTTAGAGAGTAAGTAACCTACTGTCTCTCTTAGGGGCACCCAGGGGTTGAGGCAATGGTCCTGAGTTAGCTGCCCGGGGTGCGATGATCTTGGGGTGGAGCGGATTGAGGGTGTGGCCGCGGGGCGGCTGACGGATGACGTGTCGATCGGGTTGCTGGCGGCGGTGTTCCCGGAGGAGGCCGTGCGGGCGGCGATCGATGAGGCGGGGGCGCGTGAGGAGCGAACGCGGTCGTTGCCGGCGAAGTTGATGATGTATTTGTCGCTGGCGTTGTGGTTGGAGCCGGGCAAGGGGTACGTGCGCACCCTGCGGGGCCTGCTGGAGGGGCTGCGGTGGTCGCGGGGCGGCTGGGGCGAATACCGGGTGCCCAGTGACGGGGCGATCTCGCTGGCCCGTTACCGGTTGGGTGAGGCGCCGTTGCGGAACCTGTTCGACGAGGTCGCAGCCCCGGTGGCCGATGAGCGCACCCCGGAGGCGTTCTGGCGGGGGCTGCGGTTGATGGCGGTGGACGGCACGGTCTTCGATGTGCCCTCGGGGAAGCGGAACGAGGCGGCGTTCGCGGTTCCGGCCGGTGGAAGCCGGCCGCAGGTCCGCCTGGTGGCGCTGGCCGAGTGCGGCACGCTGGCCCTGACCGGGGCGGCCTTCGACTCCATCGCGGTCGGTGAACGCACCCTGTTCACCCGCCTGTTGGACCGGTTGGCGCCCGGCATGCTGCTGCTGGCCGACCGCGGCTTCCCCTCGTTCGGCCTGTACCGGGCTGCCGCCGCGACGGGCGCACAACTGCTGTGGCGCGTCTCGGCTTCCTTCACCCTGCCCGTCAAGAAACGGCTGGCCGACGGCACGTACCTGTCCGAACTGCGCGGCGAGCGGAAGTCGCAGCGGGTCACGGTACGAGTCATCGAGTACTCCGTCGCCGACGACGGCGGAATCAGCGAGGTCTTCTGCCTCATCACCACCCTGCTGGACCCTGAGCACGCGCCCGCTTTGGAGCTGGCCCGCAACTACGCCGAACGCTGGTCGGTGGAAGTGCTCTTCAAACTGCTCAAGGTCGACCTGCGGCAAAGTGGCGGCATCCTGCGCTCGGGCAAACCCGAGGGAGTACGACAAGAACTGTGGGCGCTACTCTGCGTCTACCAGGCCCTGCGCACCCTGATCGCCAGGGCCGCCGTGATCGCGGGCATCGACCCCGCCCGCATCAGCTTTCCGCCCGTCCTGGACGCCGTCAAAAGCTCCCTCAGGACGGCTTTTTCCCCCTGACCAGCTCGCGAAGGCCCTGCACTTCCTCATAGCCGACCTCCCCGGCATGCACATCCGAGACCGCCCCACCCGCACCACGCCCCGCACCACGAAACGCCCCCATCTCAGCTACCAAACCCGCAGCTCAACCGACCCCGGAACCCGCCGCGTCACCCGCACCATCGTGCTCCACACACTGACACCCGACCCGATCTAACTCATGGCCATTGGGGGTTGAGGAGCCCCGGCCGCTAGAGCCGGGACCTTCTGTCAGTGGACAGTGAATGGCTCAGACCGATTGCCTAGATCTACGTCCGCGCCAAAATTGAGGGTGTTCGAAACCCCCTTGATGAGGGGATGCAGTCGGATGCTGATTCCTGCCTTCAGTAGGTGACGTGTCCTCTCGTCTTCATTGCCTGAGTTCCTGTCCCACATGTGACGGAAAGTTTCCCCGGTATCCCGGTACTCGTAGCGGTCGGGCTTATCGCCCTCGGCTGACAGGGAATCATATTCCTCGTACAGGGCTGCAATCTCTTCCTCGGTGGACTTCTTAGCAAAGCCGGATGAGTTCTTTCCTCCGGGGCGGGTGGTCCTCTGAAGTTCCGTCACATGCTGCTCAATCTCATGGAGCCTCTGAGTGTTGTTTGAGCCCTTGACGTAGTGACGCTCATGCATGGGAAAGTCTCCGACACTTCCCAGGATGATTGTCTCTACAAGCTCCTTTACTTTCTCAGCTCGGAAGGCGTACCCCTTGCCGCAGGACTCCCGGTTGGCTGACTTGTTGCAGCGGTACACAGGCTTGCCCTGTTGCCGCTCCGGATTGAAGAGATATAGGTTCCTGCCGCACTCACCGCACAGGAGGACTCCTCGATAAGCAGTAGTGTTCTTTGTGGAGCGGCGGGCGGCACCGGGGCGCCCGTTCCTTTCGTCTTGCAGCTTGATCCATTCGTCATCTGTGAGAATCGCATCAGCCATCCGAATCTTTCCCTCGGCGGTGAGAATCGGCTGGGATGTTCCGTACTTCTTCCCGAGGGCCTTTACTTCCTCGCACTTCCAGCCGAGGATGGTTTCAGACGTCATAATGTTGGTGATAGTGCGACTCCGCCATACCGGCAGAGGCTCGCCGTTGTTCTTCCGGCGGTTCGACATCCTCTCGGCTCCAGGGGACAGAATCCCTCTGGCGTTGAAGTCGTCACAGATGGCCGAGTAGGGCTCTCCGTCCTCGACTACGCGCTTATAGATCTCCCGAATGACGTCCTTCTGGCTCTCGCGTACTCGGAGCCTCATTGCTCCATCGGTGTCACGGAAGGATTCGTAACCGTAGGGAGGATTTCCCTTGGCCCAGACATTCTTGGACTTGGCGTAGCTCTGGAACGACTTGACTCGCATCGAGATGTTCTGTGCTTCAGTCTCAGCTATAGCTGCAAAAAGATCGATGATGACGTGCCGGAAAGGGCCGACCATATCGAGCACAGGTTCCTTGGCTGAAACCAAGGACTTACCGCCGTGAGCGGTCGCCCATTTGATCATGTCCTGCATGTCGACGACTTTGCGGACGAACCTGTCCATTTTCCAGAAGAGCAGTAGATCGAATTCAGGTGCTCGGTTGTTCAGCCATTCCCCGAGTTGCGGCCTCTCCAATGGATGAGACTTGGTGGCAGAGATATGGGCGTCCTTGGCCACGCCCACCACCTGCCACCCGAGGTGTTGCCTCTCGTTGACGTAGGCAGTGCAGTCCTGCAGCTGGCGTTCCAGCGACGTGGACGCGTCGGTCTCGTTGCTGATCCGCAGGGCGATCAGTACCCGCACTGTCTCCATGGCAAGAACCCTATAACAGCAGTACGCCAGTGACCTGGCCTACCTCATGGCCTGGCTGCCGCTGGTGCTCGCGGGCGCAGCCGTGTTCTCCCTCGACGCGGCCCTGGCCGCGCGCCGCCGCCCCCGGTAGCTCAGCCAGCTCGCCGTCCCGGCGAGCAGCAGGCCGCCGAACACCGCCGGGAGCGCCAGGTAGGCCGGGGTGTGCCAGGTCCCGGCCGCGTCTCCCGCGTAGGCACCGGCCGTCCCCGCCAGGACCAGGCCGGCGATCAGCCTGCCCGGCCGGAAGCCGTGCCGGAACGTCCGGTGGCACACGGGCGCGGCCGTGGCTCCGGACTCGGACGGGGGCCGGCCGTACGACTCGTCGACGCGCCGGTCGTGCGGCTCACCCCCGCGCCCCTTGCACGGCTCACCGGCAGGTCCTTCGTACGGTTCACTTCGCGGCACGGGCCACCTCCACCTGTCCGGCGCCGATCTCCAGGTTCAGCTTCACCGTCCCGGCGGGCTCGGCCCCCTTGGGCGGTTTCAGCGTCTCCCGGATCCGCTGACCCGGCTCGATGGACACGTCCTGCGTCCCGTCGCCCGGCAGCCGGACGTCGCCGAGCCCCACGTCGATACTCACCTTCACGGTCACATCCTTCGGTACGACGACGAGCAGGCGCCCGGCGCCCACCCCGGCCCCCGTGCTCACCTTCGCGTCCGCGGGGACCCGCAGCCCACCCAGATCGAGGGTGCCGACACCCGAGCCGAGCTCGTACCGCGGCTGCACGGCGGCGACCGACGCGGGCTTCCAGTCGGTCCGCATCCATTCCGTGGAGATCTGCTTCGGCAGCATCGCGGACGTGGCGAGCAGGCCCGCCGTGATCACGGCGAGCACGATCGAGCCGGCGCCCGTGCGCCCGAGCAGGGAGCTGACCGCGATGCCCAGGCCGAAGACGGCGAGCGCGCACGCCAGGCCGATCTGCAGGCTCGTACCGAGCGGCCGGCCGTCCCACGACAGGGCGGTGCCGAGCCCGCCCGCGAGCACGGCCAGCAGGAACACCCGGCCGCCGATGCCGCGCGGCCCGCGTGTCGCTGGGTCGCGGCGGCGCGGCTGCGGCGAACCGCCCGATACCTTGGCCCGCGCCCTGGCCAGCGCGTCGTCGACGATCGCGGCCTCCGGGCCCCACATGTAACCGGAGCCGGCCAGGCCCGTCGTGCCGTCCTTGACGATGGGATCGCGCCACCAGGACGGCGCCCCGTGCACGGGCGGCGCCTGTGTCTCGGGCGGCGCGACCGCGACGGCCTGCGCGGCCACCGGGTCGAGCGGACCGCTCAGCGGGTCGACGAGGCGGCGGCGCTGTGACCAGTAGGTGGCGCCGGCCAGGGCGACCGAGAGCAGCATGGCGAAACCGAGGACCGTGCCGTTGTTCAGCATGGACAGGAACAGCCCGCAGCCGATCAGGGCGCAGAGCACGGCGATGAGCGTGGTCCCGTCGACCCGGCCCGTCAGGAGCCTGCGGGCCTCGCTCTCCTCCTCGTCGTCGAGGGGGATGAAGAGCCAGGCGAAGCCGTAGAAGATCAGGCCGATGCCGCCGGTGACGGTCAGCACACCGAGCACGATCCGGAAGATCACCGGGTCGAGGTCGAAGTGCCTGCCGAGCCCGCCGCACACACCGCCGAGCACCTTCTGCCGCTTGCTGCGGCGCAGCAGGGGCCGCGGCGGCTCGTCGGGGGAGGACACCGGCGGCCGGGGAGGCGCGGCGTCGTGCGGCTCTGTCATACGTCCATGGTGACGGGCCGAACGGCACGGTGGGGCACATGACGACCCTGGACGATCCCTGATTTCGCCCCTGAGGGCGCGGAGGGGCGGCGGGGCACGCCCCTGTCCGAAGTACGAGCTGTGCCCCCGCCGGGATCAGGGTCGAGTGGGGGGCCGACCCTGATGCCCCCGCGCCCGGGTACGTGTGACCATCGGAACATGCCAGTCGCCGCACCCCGCCGCCCCGCGGGCCCGCTCGCCCCGGACCCCGAGGAACCGCAGCCGCGCAAGCTCTACCGCAGCGCCGAGGGGCGGATGCTCGGCGGTGTCGCGCGTGGGCTCGCCGGGCACCTCGGGCTGCCCGTGGTGTGGGTGCGGATCATCTTCATCGCCTTGTTCCTGTCGGACGGCCTGGGCGTGCTGCTGTACGCCGCGTTCTGGTTCGTCGTGCCGCTCGGCGTCGGTGGCGTCGACGCGCCCCGGTCCGCCTTCGAGACCACCCCCGACGGGCGCCGCAAGCTCCGCAAGCCGGACAAGGGCCAGGTCTTCGCCCTCGTCGCGCTGCTCATCGGTGCCGCGGTCTTCGTCGGCAACGTGCAGGTGGGCGGCCAGGCAGGGCGTTACATCTGGCCCACCCTTCTCATCTGCTTCGGCGTCGTCCTGGTGTGGCGCCAGGCCGACAACGCGCGGCGCGCCCACTGGATGGAGATCGGCCACCGCCGCCGGATGCTCCAGCTGGCCCGCGGTCTGGCGGGGGTGGCCCTGGTCGGTACGGGCCTCACCGCGTTCCTGGTGGTGCGCGGCTCGGCGGCGCAGCTCGGCAACGTACTGACCGCCGCGCTCGCCGTCGTGACGGGCATCGCGCTGCTGGCGGGCCCCTGGCTCGTCCGTATGACGCAGGACCTCTCCGAGGAACGCCTGATGCGCATCCGCGCCCAGGAGCGCGCCGAGGTCGCCGCCCATGTCCACGACTCGGTGCTGCACACCCTCACGCTGATCCAGCGCAACGCGGAGGAGCCCGGCGAGGTGCGGCGCCTGGCCCGCGCGCAGGAGCGGGAGCTGCGCAACTGGCTGTACAAGCCGGAGGGCACCGGCAAGGACGAGGACGAGGAGCCGCAGACCCTCGCGGAGGCGGTCAAGCGGACGGCGGCCGAGGTCGAGGACAACCACGGTGTGCCGTTGGAGGTCGTCGTCGTCGGCGACTGCCCGCTCGACGAGAAGCTGGCCGCCCAGATGCAGGCCGCACGCGAGGCGATGGTGAACGCCGCGAAGTACGGTGGCGAGGGCGGAGCGGTGCAGGTTTTCGCGGAGGTCGAGGGCCGGACGGTCTTCGTCTCCGTGCGGGACAGGGGGCCCGGGTTCGATCTGGACGCGGTACCGGACGACCGCATGGGCGTACGAGAATCAATCATCGGCCGTATGCAACGCAACGGCGGTACGGCAAGGCTGCGTTCCGCGCCCGACGGGGGCACGGAAGTCGAGCTTGAGATGGAGAGGGCGGCGGACGCATGAGCAACACCGAGACCGAGACCCAGGCCGAGGGCAGGCGGGCACGGGTGGTGCTCGTCGACGACCACCGGATGTTCCGTACCGGAGTGCAGGCGGAGATCGGCCGCACCGAGACCACCGGCGTCGAGGTCGTGGGCGAGGCCGCCGACGTCGACCAGGCGGTCACCGTCATCACGGCCACCCGCCCCGAGGTGGTCCTTCTCGACGTGCACCTGCCGGGTGGTGGCGGCGTCGAGGTGCTGCGCCGCTGCGCGCCGTTCATGGGTGCCGTTGACAACCCGGTGCGGTTCCTCGCGCTGTCCGTCTCGGACGCGGCGGAGGACGTCATCGGTGTGATCCGCGGTGGGGCACGCGGCTACGTCACCAAGACGATCACCGGCGCGGACCTGATCAACTCGATCTTCCGTGTCCAGGACGGCGACGCGGTGTTCTCCCCGCGTCTCGCCGGCTTCGTGCTCGACGCGTTCGCTTCGACGGACGCGCCGCCGGTCGACGAGGACCTCGACCGGCTCACGCAGCGGGAGCGCGAGGTGCTGCGGCTGATCGCACGCGGTTACGCGTACAAGGAGATCGCGAAGCAGCTCTTCATCTCGGTCAAGACGGTCGAGTCGCACGTCTCGGCGGTCCTGCGCAAGCTGCAGCTGTCCAACCGGCACGAGCTGACGCGCTGGGCGACGGCCCGCCGACTGGTGTGACGCGGAGCCACCGGGCCTACCAGGCCGCGGGCTTCGCGATGTCCGGCAGCGGGATCGTCGGGGTGGGCAGCGGCTTCGTCAGGTCCGGCAGTCCGGGCAGGCCGAGCCCCCGGACGACGAACGTGCAGTACGTGTACGAGTAGCCGGGCTGGATCTTGGGCCCGGACGCGTTGTTGCTGACGTTCGCGTCCGCCTCCCCGGCGTTCTTGTGCAGGAAGTGGTAGTTGCCCGCGGGCAGTTGGAGCGTCGCCTTCGGGTACTTGCCGCTGCTGCCCTTGCAGGCCTGGCTCTTGCCCGCCGACGTACTGGAGTACGTCGTGCAGCCCTTGCACGCACCGACCTTGATCGTGCCGGTGGTGGGCCCGGTGTAGAGGACCTCGACCGCGTCGGGGCCGTCGTTGGTGATCACGAAGGGCATCCTCGCGCCACCGGGACTGCCCTCGGGAGGCAGCCGGTCGCCGGCCGCGGCGCGTGTCTCGGCGATCTCGGCGGCGATGGCGATGTTACGGGCCTGCTCGCGCTTCCCGCTCTGCTTGTAGTCCCCGGCGAAGGTGTCCAGCGTCTTGCGTGCCTCGCTGAACTCCTTGTCCTTGAAGTGCTTCACACCGCAGGCGTAGAGCCCGTTCTCCACGGGCCGGTCGTCGGCCGTGCGCAGCGCGGCGCCGGTCGATCCCGGCAGCGCGGAAGCGGTGGCGCCGATGCGGCGCAGCTCCTCGGTGACCTCGCACGGCCCGTCGTCGTTCATCGCCCCGGCCCGGCCCTTGATCCGGGCGCGGACGGCGGGCTCCACCTTCGCGGCCTGCTTCGACTCGGGGAAGGTGCTCAGTAGTTCACCGAGCGCGCCGGCTTCCGGTCCGCTCGTCTCCTCGCCCAGCTTCGACATCCCGCACTCGTAGTACGAGGTGGCCAGCGGCTGGTCGGGCCAGGTCGCCAGGTCGCCGAGGAGGCGCTTGTCGATCGACTCGGGGACGGTCCGCAGGAACTTCAGCGCCTCGATGGCCGGGCAGTGCTGACCGCTGCTGTACGGCGTGGCGACGGCCTTGTAGTACGCGTTCAGCCGCTCCGGCACGAGCTTGGCGGCCCGGGAGTCCGGGTGGTCCGCTTCGAGCCCGCGGTAGTCGGCGAGGGCGGTCTTGAAGCCCTGCTCGCCGCTCGCGAAGCTCTGGTTGGCGGCGGCCTTGACGGTCCGGTCGGCGTCCCCGAGCCGGTCGAGCAGCACTTGCTCGCGTGCCTCGTCCTGGGCGGAGCCGTACGCGACGGCGCCCCCGGCGGGCACGGCGAGCAGCAGCAGCCCGAGGGCGACAGCGATCGCCGGCCGAACCGGCAGCGCGGTGCGCGCCCGCAGCGCACGGCGCGCCCCGTCGGCGGCGGCGAGAAGCAGCACCAGGAGATACGCGACGAGCAGCCCGCCCGGTACGCCGTCGGGCTCGGCCGGCAGCGCGATCAGCAGCAGTGCACCGGTCGCCACCCAGCACACGGCGGCCCAGATCCACTGGCGCAACAGCACGTAACCGAGGCCGAGCCCGGTGAGGTTGAGCAGGCCGACGGCCGTGGCGCGCGCGGGGTCGGGCGGCACCGGCGGGCCGACGGTCGGCGGATGGCTGGGCGGTGGCGGCGGCGGGGGCCATACCGGCCCGGACCCGTTGTACTGATCCCCATGATCCCCCGCACTCATACCGGCCCCCGAACCGTCGAGCGACGCGCGTCGCGCGCAGTGTGGGGCATTACGATCCACCAGCGCGCGAAGGGTGTCAATCGGGCCTGTACGCAGGTGACTTGACGTCGTATCAGGCGAGTGCGTCGCGGGCGTCCATCAGGGCGAAGCCGAGCAGGTTGAGGCCGTTCCAGGTCGCCGGGGAAGCGGAGCGCCCGTCGTCCGCCGCCAGGCCGATCCCCCAGATGCGGTCCACGGGGCTCGCCTCGACCAGGACGCGGTCGCGGGTGCCGAGCAGGAACGCGCGCAGGTCGTCGTGCCGGCCGAACTTGGCGATATTGCCCCGGACCACGATCCCGTACCGCTCCGCGTCCCACACCGCGCTGTCGAAGCCGCCGATCTGCCGGCCGAGCTTCTTCGCCTCGTTCGGATGCCCGGCCTCCAGGATCCTCGCCGCCGTCGCGGGGTCGCCGAACAGCCAGGCCTTGTGCGCCATCATGTAGTGCTCGGCGGACCGGTACGTATGGCCGTCCTCCGAGAAGCCCGCCTCCCACCACTGGCTGAGGCAGCTGGGCCCCGGGGTGCCATCGCGATTCGGCCGGTGCCCCCAGAAGAGCAGTTGGCGCAGGCGCTCACCACGGCGCTCCGCCGCGACGGCCTCCTCGACCGACCTGGGGAGTGAGGTGCTCGGCATGTGCGATCTCCAGGGTGTGAAGGGGTGTTCAGAGAGCGGGCGACGCTTTCGTGTCTGTGCCTGTGACCACGTCTGCGTTCGTGTCCGTGCCCGCGTCTGTTCCCGTGTCCACGTCCACGTCCACGTTCACGTCCGTGTCGGCGTCGGTGTCTTCCGTCGTGCGCACATCCATCGACGAAAGCACCACGATCATGACCGCCCCCGCGAAGAGCACGATGTCCGCGACGTTGCCCACGAAGAAGCCCGCGTAGTCGATGAAGTCGACGACATGTCCGCGCCCGAAGCCGGGCGCCCGCAGCAGCCGGTCCCCGAAGTGTGTCGTCGCCCCGCCCAGCAGCATCCCGAGCGTGATCGCCCACGGCGCGGACCGCACCCGCCACGCGTACGCCGCGATGCCGACCATCGCCAGGCCCGCGAGGATCGTGAACACCCAGGTGGCCCCGGCTCCGATCGAGAAGGCCGCGCCGGGGTTGTAGAGGAGCACGAAGCGGATGACGTCACCGATCACCGGGATCCGCTCACCGTTGCCCAGCGCGCTCTCGGCCCACCACTTCGTGCCCTGATCGACGAGCAGCACGACGACGGCGATCGCGATCGCCCACCAGAACAGCCGACGCCCGCCACGCGGCGCGGTGGCCGCTTCGCCTGGTACGTCGTCGCTCACCGCGTCGCTCGGGTCGGGCTCGGGGATCGAGTGGTTCGAGGTCATCCGAGGAGTATCGCGCGTCGGCCGGTCGCTGTTCGAATCCCGGTCGGGGCCGGTCAGCGGAAGTCGTCGGCGTGGTCCGCCGCCCATGTCCGGAAGGTGCGCGGTGGGGCTCCGGTGATCTCCTCCACCACGGAGGTGATCAGGGCCGGACGGGTGGGCGCCTGCGCGCCGTCCAGCAGCGCCTTCACCAGCTCGGGCGGCCAGCCGTCGGCGAGCATCTGCGGTCGTGCGGCCTCCGCGGTGACCTCCTCGAAGCGCAACGGGCGGCCGATCGCCTCCCCGATGGCGCGCACCTGCTCGTCCTTGGTCAGCTCCCGCGGACCGGTCAGTACGTGCTTCGCACCCCCGTGGCCGCCCTCGGTCAGCACCCGCACCGCCACGGCCGCGATGTCCCGCTCGTGAATCACCGCCTTGGAATCGGTGAGGCCGCGTACGACACCTGTGTCGCGGATCTGCGCGGCCCACCCCAGGGCGTTGCTCGCGATGGTGCCCGACCGCAGGAAGGTCCACCGCGGGCGGGACTTCTCGATCAGGCGCTCCATGTCGAAGTGGAACTGGTTGATCGGGCCGTCCTGCCGTTCGGCGTCCTCGTTCACGCCCGCCGACGAGAGGTAGACGACATGGCGGGCGTGTCCGGCGATCGCGTCCAGCACGGCGGGCGCGCCCTCCGCCGAGAGGAAGGGCCAGACCAGGAACACCGAGTCGACCCCCGTCAGCGCGGATTCCAGCGAGCCCGGGTCGGACAGGTCGCCGCCCACGACCTCGACCCCGGCCGGCAGACCGGCCGCCGCGGGGTCGCGCGTCAAGGCACGCACTGGGGCGCCCGTGGCCAGGAGTTGGGTGACAACCTGGCGGCCGACATTTCCGGTGGCTCCGGTGACCAGAATCATGAGACATCCCTCAGCCGTGGTGGGTGCTGCGTCGTCATCCAGCATCGTGCAACCTCAACCGCGGACGAGGTCAACGCGGCGTGGCGAACGGGTGCGAGGAACGTCAATGAAGTCCGTTCTGCGTGCGAAGGCCGTTAATTCGAAGTCAAGTCGATTGCTCCGACGACCCGGCCGAAGGAAGGTATTGCTAGTTTCCGCCGTACTGGATTCCAAGTCCTCCATGTCCGGCAGCAGTTTGAGAATTCGGTACGCCATCGAAAGCAATCCTGGGGCCATCATGACGTCGAGTACGACAGAGAACATTGGGGCGGAACTCCATCAGCGGATACGTGAACTGACCGACCGGGCCGCGATCTCGGACCTCATCGACCGGTACACCATTCTCCTGGACACCCAGGACGAAAAGGGAATCGACGAGGACTGGCCCGGATCGATATTTGTTGAGGACTGCAGGCTCACTTATCCCATAGGCGGGCACAGCGGCTTGGCGGGGCTGGCCGGTTTTCACGACGATGCCAAGCAGAAATTCACCGCGACGCATCACCTCAGCTCGAATCACGTCATCGCGTTGGCCGGAGACCGGGCGAACATCCGGTTCCAGATGGTCGCCACCCATGTCCACCGGGCCGAAACGCGCAGCCGTGCGGCGACCGACCCGGGGCCGCTGTTCCAGATCGGCGGCTACTACGAGGGTGAGTCCGTGCGTACGGCGGACGGCTGGCGATTCGACAACTGGACTTTCCACGTGGTGTGGACCGCGGGTGTGGGCCCGGCGGACATTGCCGCCGCCGAAGTCGAATCGCGATCCGAAATATCCGCCGCTGAAGCCGACTCGCGACCCGGAACAAAGGAGCCCCGCTCATGACACCTCCGACTGGGTCGGCCGCCCGGCAGTGCCACAACGTGCTGAACATCCTGCATTCCACGGTGTACTTCAGCCCCGACCTCCACAAGGATCTGGCCGATCGCGGCATCGGCGACCCGATGGGCGCCTACCTGGTGGGCCGGGCCGCAGCGCTCGGGAAGGTCGGGCCGGGACTGGTCACCGCCGCGTTCTACAGCTTCCACCACGACATGATCGCCTCGCATCTGCCCGCCGTCTGGGAACGGGTGTCCCCCGAGGAGGCGACAGCCGCCCGGCTGCGCGCCGCCGACGCCACCTTGCGCCGGGTGCTCGGGGAGGAGGCCCTCACGGCCCGCCCGATGCGGGACGCGGCCCGGCTCGCGCTGGGCGCCCTGGAGGCGTGCGGCCGGCCAGGACGCCCGCTCTACGCGGCCCTCGCCGACCAGCCCGTGCCGGACGCGCCGCACCTGGCGCTCTGGCACGCGGCCACGCTGCTGAGGGAGCACCGGGGAGACAGCCACATCGCCGCGCTCTCCGCAGCGGATCTCGACGGCATCGAGGCGCTGGTCTCGCACTGCGCCAGCGACGAGGGCATGCCGCGCGAGGCCGTGATGACCAAGCGCGGCTGGACGCCGCTGGACTGGTCGGCCGCCGAGCACCGGCTGCGCGAGCGCGGCCTGATGGACGCCGAGGGCGCGCTCACCGGGCAGGGGCGCAGGCTCCGCCTGGAGCTGGAGGCGGACACCGACCGCCGGGACAGCGCCCCGTACGACCACCTCGGAGCGGCGGGCGTCGCCGAACTCACCGCCCTCTTGGGGGACTTCGTCCGGGCCGCCGGACGGGCCGGTGCCTTCCCCGCCGAGCTCGAAGCCTTCTTCCTGGGAGCCGTCGCTCCTGCCACGCCCGCCACCGACCCGACCGCGACCAAGGAGTAGTCAGACGTGAAGATCCTCTACGTCGCCGGTGCGGCTCCGGCAACCGTCTTCTCTCTCGCCCCGCTGGCGAACGCCCTGCGCAGCGCCGGACACGAGGTCGTCATGGCCTCGGTCGAAGCCATGATGCCGTTCGTCGCGGGGGCGGGCATACCGGCCTACTCGGTGACGTCACTGACCGTCCGGGACTTCATCTCGACGGACCGGGACGGCAATCCGGTGGAGTTTCCGAAGGACGACCAGGAGCAGCAGCTGGCCACCGGCCGCTGGTTCGCGCGGCTGGCCGCCGTCAGCCTCGAACCGCTGCTGAAGCTGGCCGAGAACTGGCGGCCCGACCTCGTGGTCGGCGGCACGCTGTCCTACGCGGCCCCGCTCGTCGCCCGCCACTTGGGGGTCCCCTGGGTGCGCCAGGCCTGGGACCGGGACCGGCCGACCGTGCCCGACCTGGGCGCCGATGAGGAACTGCGGCCGGAGCTGGACCAGTTGGGTCTGGACCGGCTCCCGGACCCGGACCTGCTGATCGACATCACTCCGCCGAGCCTCCGGCCGGCGGACGCCCCGCCCGCGCAGCTGATGCGGCTGATGCCGGCCAACCCGCAACAGCGGCTCGAACCGTGGATGTACACGCGACCGGGCCGCCGGATCTGTGTGACATCGGGCAGCCGGGTGGTGCGCGGGCAGGACGACTTCCTGCGGACCTTGGCGAAGAACTCCCTCGATCTGGACGCCGATCTGGTCGTCGCAGCGCCCGAGGAGGTCGCGGCCGAGCTGCGCACCGAGTTCCCCCGGGTGCGGGCGGGCTGGCTGCCGCTGGACGTCGTGGCGCCCACCTGCGACCTCATCGCGCACCATGGCGGCGGCGTGACCGGCGCGACGGCGATCAACGCCGGAGTGCCGCAACTGATCATTCCGCAGGGCTCGATGTTCCACGACTCGTCGAAGCGCATCGCGGACTACGGCGCGGCCATCACGCTGATGCCGGACGACGCCACACCGGCGAATTTCCTGGACGCGTGCCGCGAGCTCATGTCGAACCCCTCCTACGGCGAGAAGGCGCGTGAGCTCGCCCGCGAGACCCACGGGCTCCCCCTGCCTTCGCACGTGGTCGGCGTACTGGAAGAGCTGGGCGGGAGGACCGTCGCATGAGTACGGAACGGCTGAGGGTCGGGGTCATCGGCTGCGCAGCGATCGCCGCGCGACGGATGCTGCCGGCTCTTGTGGACAGCCCCGACGTGGAAGTGACCGCCATCGCGAGCCGGGATCCGGCCAAGGCCCGCCGGTTCGCCGAGCGGTTCGGCGGCGCGGCCGTGGAAGGCTACGAACGGCTGCTGGAGCGCCCCGACGTCGACGCGGTGTACGTACCGCTGCCGGCGCTCATGCACGCCGACTGGATCGAGCGGGCGCTGCGGGCCGGCAAGCACGTCCTGTCGGAGAAGCCGCTGGCGACGACACGGAAGGACGCCGAGGACCTCGTCGCCCTCGCCGCGGCCCGCGACCTGGTCCTGCTGGAAAGCTTCATGTTCCTGACGCACGGTCAACATCAGGTCGTCCGCGACAAGGTGGCCCAGGGCGCCATCGGGACACTGCGCCACCTGACCGCCGAATTCGCCTTCCCCGCCAAGTCCTCCGACGACATCCGCTACCGCCCGGACGTCGGCGGCGGCGCGCTGACCGATATCGGCGTCTACCCCATCCGCACCGCCCTGATGTATCTGGGCAGCGACCTCGAAGTGGTCGGCTCCTGGCTGCACTTCGACCAGGACCGGGGCGTGGACCTCGGAGGATCAGCGCTGATCGGTGCGCCCGACGGCGCCACCGCACACCTGTCGTTCGGCATGGAACACTCCTACCGCTCGCAGTACGCGCTCTGGGGGAGCCACGGACGGATCTCCGTCGGGTGGGCGTACACACCCCCGCCGACGCACTCCACGGTGATCCGTATCGAGCAGCAGGACCGGGTGGAGGAGATCACCCTGCCGCCGGAGGACCAATTCGCCAACGTGGTCTCGGCATTCGTCGCCCGGGTGCGCCACGCGGTGCCGTCCGGACTGGAGGGCGAATCCGTGGTCGGCCAGGCAGATCTGGTGGACCGGGTGCGCGCGCAGGCGCTGCTCCGCCCGAGCCCGACCCGTACGCGCACAGAAACGTTGGGATACCCGTCATGACCGAATCACCCGAGACCGGGAACGCGGACGGCGAAGGCGCCGTAACTCTCCAGGAACAGAGCCCCCCGTCGCAGCCCGACCCCCGGCGCTGGTGGCAGCTCGGACTCATCGGCCTGTCCCAGCTGACCATCCTGCTGGACGGCACGGTCGTGAACATCGCGCTGCCATCGGCCCAGGCCGACCTGGGCATGACCGACGCCAACCGGCAGTGGGTCATCACGGCGTACGCCCTCGCCTTCGGCGGTCTGCTGCTGCTCGGCGGCCGGCTCGCCGACATGCTCGGTCGTAAGCGCACCTTCCTCATCGGCATGGCGGGCTTCGGAGTGGCCTCCGCGCTCGCAGGCATGGCGGCCAGCCCCGGCATGCTGTTCGCCGGGCGTGCGCTGCAGGGCGCCTTCGCGGCCCTGCTGGCGCCCGCGGCGATGGCCCTGCTGACGACGACGTTCCCCGACCCCAAGGAGCGGAGCAAGGCGTTCGGCATCTTCGGCGCCATCTCTGGCGCGGGCTCGGCGGTGGGCCTCATCGTGGGCGGCCTGCTGACCGAATACCTCGACTGGCGCTGGTGCATGTACATCTGCGTGCCCATCGCCGTCGTCGTGGTGGTCGGCGGCCTCACGATCCTGCGCGACACGGACACCAGGGCCGGGGGACGGCTGGACGTCCTCGGCGTGCTGCTGGGCACGGGCGGCCTGGTCTCCCTCGTCTTCGGCTTCAGCGAGGCCGAGCCGCGCGGCTGGGACGACTCACTGGTCCTCGGGACACTGATCGGCGGTGTGCTGCTGCTGTTCCTGTTCGTCGTGTGGCAGAACCGGGCGCGTCATCCGCTGATGCCGCTGCGGGTCCTGCGCAGCCGGCGCCGGGCGGGCTCCTTCCTGGTGGCCGGTTTCGCTCCGGTCGCGATGTTCGCCCTGTACCTGTTCATGACGTACTACCTCCAGATCGTCCTCGACTTCTCGGCGGTCCAGACCGGCCTGGCCTTCCTGCCGCTGACCGTGTCGATGATCCTGAGCTCCACGCAGATAGCGGCCCGGCTGCTGACCCGCGTCGAACCGCGCGTGATCGTGGCGCCCGGCCTGCTGGTGGCAGCCGCCGGAATGCTGCTCCTGACCCGGGTCGGAGTGGACTCGGCGTACGTCTCCGAAGTACTGCCGGCCCTGGTCCTGGTCGGCATGGGGCTGGGCGGCACGATGATGACGGCCATGGCCACCGCCACTTCGGGCGTGGCCACCGAGGACCAGGGCGTGACCTCGGCGATGGTCAATGCCTCCATGCAGATGGGCGGCGCCATCGGCACGGCCGTGCTCAACACGGTCGCGGCCACCGCCACCGCGAGCTACCTCCAGGGGCACCTCGCCTCCGGCACGAGCGAGGCGCGGCGGGCCCTGATCCGGTCCCAGGGCGCCGTGCACGGCTTCTCCGTCGCGCTGTGGTGCGTGGTCGGGCTGCTGGTGCTGACGGCGACCCTGGCCGCGTTGATGCTCAAGGGCGGCACCGCCAGAGAGCCCAAGGGGCATACGGCCGCCGCATAGCCGGGGCCCCGGGCCCCACCAGTGAACGAGCACCGCCGCTCCCCGACCGCCGGGAGCGGCGGTGTCCTTCTTTCCGCTTCCCGCTTGCTGCTTCCGAACGGAGACCCTGATGCGCGTCCTGTTTGCCGCGTTCCCGCTGCCCTCGCACCTCTACCCGATGATCCCGCTCGCCCACGCCCTGCAGACCGCCGGGCACGAGGTGGTCGTCGCCACCCAGCCGGGCACCTTCGACCCGGACATGCTCGCCACCGTCGTCGCCGCGGGCCTCCAGGTCGTGCCGCTGGGAGTGAAGGAAGACCTGGACGACATGGTCCGGGCCCGCTTCGGCGGCACCCACCCGGAGCTGCGGACCGACGCTCTGGCGCTCACGGAGGACGCCGCCAACTGGGAGTCGGTGCGCCACAGCATGGTCTTCCAGTGGAAGTGGCACTACCGCGTCGAATCACCGGTCGAGGACAGCCGCCCCGTGGTGGACCACCTCGTCGACTTCGCCCGTGCCTGGCAGCCGGACCTGGTGCTCTGGGACCCGCTGTTCTTCCCCGCGCCCATCGCCGCCCGCGCGGTCGGCGCGGCGCACGCCCGCGTGCTGTTCGGCCTGGACAACGTCGGCCTGGTCCGGCAGAAGGGCGTCGAGCAGCTCCGCGGCGAGGGCCGGTCCCCCGACGAGGACCCGCTGGTCACCTGGATGCGGCCGATGCTCCAGCGCTACGGGATGGAGTACGACGAGGAACTGCTGCTGGGCCAGTGGACCATCGACCCCCAGCGCACCGGCCACCGGTTGCCGCTGGACTATCGGTACCTCCCCGTCAGCGGCGCCCCGTACAACGGTGTGACGGTCGTGCCGGAGTGGCTGCGGGAGAAACCGCGCCGGCCACGGGTCTGCCTCACCCTGGGACAGACGGGCCGGCCCCGGCTGCGCCACGCGGACAGCGAGATCTCCATCCGCGAGCTGATGGAGATGGTCGCCGGTCTCGATGTGGAGGTCGTCGCGACACTCAACGCGGACCAGCGGGCCGTGGCCGGGCCCATACCGGACAACGTACGGACCGTCGACTATCTGCCGCTCAATCTGCTGCTGCCGAGCTGCGCGGCGATCGTCCACCACGGCGGCCCTGGCACCACCGCCGCGGCGGCGGTGCACGGCGTCCCGCAGCTGATCGTCCCGTATGTGCGATGGGACGAGCCCGTCCAGTCGCGGTACGTGGCGGACCGCGGCGCGGGCATCGCGATCCCGGACGAGGAGCTCAGCGTGGAGGCGCTGCGCAAGGCGCTTGAGGCGATCCTCGGTGAAGCCTCCTACCGGGAGGGCGCGGCGGCGCTGCGCACGGACGTCGGCGCGGCCCCGTCCCCGAACGAACTCGTCCCGGTTCTGGAGCGGCTGACCCGCGCGCAGCGACGCGGCGGGGAGCACGCGGCGGGGCGCTGAGAGCGGCCGGGCTCACACCCGGCACGCCGCACGCCCGGCGCGGTACGAGGCGTGCCACCACGCGGGTTCAGCGCCTGCGACCGCCCCGCAGCCGGTCGAAGAGGCTCCTGGCCTGGGCGCGCCTCCTGGGATCGGACGCCGCGCGGCGGCCCTGGGCGATCGTGCGGCGGCCCTGCGGACTGCGCGCGTACTGCTTGATCCGGCTGATGATGCCCGGCATGGCTGGTCCTCCGTCCCCCTCGCCGTCACCATGCCTGCCATGGCGACGCCCTGCCCGCCTACCCCGTGCGGGCGGGACTACGCGGGGCGCGCCTAGGCGGGCCGGCTCGCGCCGGCGAAGGGCATCTGGTCGATCGGGGCCATCCGGACCGGGGCGCCGGGACGCGGCGCGTGGATCATCTGGCCGTCGCCGATGTAGAGGCCCACATGGCTGATGCCCGAGTAGAAGAACACCAGGTCACCGGGGGCGAGTTGGGAGCGCTGGATGCGGTTGCCCGCGTTGATCTGGGTGTACGTCGTACGAGGCAGCGAGACGCCCGCCGCGCGCCAGGCGGCCTGGGTGAGCCCGGAGCAGTCGAAGGACGAGGGACCGGTGGCGCCCCAGACGTAGGGTGCGCCGAGGGCGCTCCTGGCGAAGGAAACAGCCTGTGCGGCCCGCGCGTTGGGGGCCGTGGCCGCGTCGCCGCGCGGGGCGTCACGGTTCGCGCGGGGGGCCGCCGCCGCGCCGTGGCCGTCCTGGCCGGCGTACCGCGCACGCTCCTCGGCGCTGAGCCGGGACAGCAGGGCCTCGGCGTCGCCGATCTTGTCCTGGATCCTCGACTTGCGCTTCTTCAGGTCGCTCTGCTGCGACTTGAGGTTCGCGAGCTTGACGTCGGCCTCGCTGTGCAACTGGTCGATGGCGCCGAGCTGCCGGCGCACACCGGTGACGGCTGCCGCGTGCCGGTCACCGGCCCGGTCGGCTCTCGCGGCCCGTTCCAGGTACTGGTCGGGGTCGGAGCTGAGGGCGATCTGCAGGGCCGGGTCCATCGCGCCGGTGCGGTACTGGGCGGCGGCGAGCGAACCGAGCGCGTTGCGCGAGGTGTTGAGGCGCTCGGTCCTGCGGGCGGCCTCGTCGCGCAGCTCGCCGAGGGATTCACGGGTGTCGCCCGCGGTCTCCCGTACGCCGTTGTACTTCTCGGTGGCGACCTCGGCGTCGTGGTAGAGCTGGTCGACCTTGGCCTTCACCTGAGCGGGGGTGAGGGCGGGCTCCGCGACGCCGGTTCCTTCAAAGGCTATGGCGCTCGCGGCTCCGGCGAGGGCGAGTGTGAAGGCGGCGCGGGCGGTACTGCCGGTGAGCGTGCGCTGTTTGGGCCTGCGGTGCGCTGCCACTAGGGCGTCCACGTCCTTCGGTCGTCCGTCGGTACCGCGTCCGGCGGCGGCCCGCACAGGGGGTCGGGCCACCACCGGATTCTCGGCGGTGATGGCCGACCGGCCGCTCCGGGGAGGTGCGGCGGTGGGGAGTCGGCCACCTGAGGGAGGACGCTAAACCCGAGGGTCACGGGGAGGCATCGGAATGACTGACAGTGTCCGAATTCGGTGATGAAGTGACCACCGGTGACCGACGGAATGGTCCGGAATTGAGTATTCCGCCCGGCTGCGACCGATGCGAGGGCTCGGAGGCGCCCGATGGGCAGGCCCTGCTACAGGGCGCCGAGAGCGGGCCGACGTCGGCCCGCGCGGCTTCGTCCTTCGGTCGGTCTCGGCCGGCACCTGACGAGCGCCACCATGGCGCTCTTGGCGACGAGCGTCTGGCTGCTCACGGCGGCCGGGGCGTACGCACCGGAACGGGCGGGCCGCCGCGGCCCGGCAGAGGCCGTGCTGCGGAGGCTCATGTGCCGCTGAGAGCGAGGGGGGGCGGCCGGTGCCGGGCGGGCCCGGTTTCCGGGCCCGCCCGGCGTTGGCCGGACGTGCGTCACGCCGGGCGCACGCTGCCGTAGATCGGCATGTAGTAGATCGACTCCTCGCGGACGTACGCGCCGGGCTTGGGCGCGTGGATCATCTTGCCGTCGCCGATGTAGATGCCGACATGGCTGATGTCGTCGTAGAAGAAGACCAGGTCACCTGGCTTGAGGCTGCCGGTCGCGATCCGGGTGCCGACCTTCACCTGGTCCCAGGTGGTCCGCGGCAGATCGACGCCCGCGGCCTTCCACGCACCCTGGGTCAGCCCGGAGCAGTCGTACGAACTGGGGCCCGCGGCTCCCCATACGTACGGCTTGCCGACCTGGGCGCGGGCGTAGGCGAGCACCTTCTCGGCCTTGGCCGCGTACGCGCCACCGGACTCGCTGCCACCCGTGCCCGTGCCGGGGGCGGTGTCCGAGCCCGTCCCGCCGCCCGTACCCGCGCCGCCGCCCGCGCCGTCCTCCGGCTTGGCCGCTTCCTCCTGGCGTTTCCGCTCGGCGTCCGCCCGGTCCTTCGCCTCCGCCTTGGCCTTCTCCTCGGCCTTGCGGGTGGCTTCGGCCTCCCGCTTCTTCTCCAGCGCCGCGAGCCGCGCCTTCTCCTCGGCGGTGAGATCCGACAGCATGTCCCGCGCCTTGGCGAGCTTCTTCTGGACGTCCTGCTTGGAGGCCTTGAGCGTGGCCTGCGACTCGGTGAGCTTCTCCAGGCTGCGGGTCGCCTCGGCACGCTCCTTGGCGGCTTCGTCCTGCTTCTTCTCGTAGTCGGTGATGTAGGACTTCTGACGTTCCGTCATGCGGTCCATCAGCTGGTTCTGGTCGAAGTACTGCTGCGGGCTGTCCGCGAGCAGCAGCGCCGCGGTCGGGGTGACCGTGCCCGACCGGTACTGCGCGGCGGCGAAGCCGCCGAGCTTGCGCCGCGCGTCGTTGAGCTTCTCGGTGCGCTTGGCGACGTCGTCGAGCAGCCCGTCCACCGACTTGCGCCGGCTGTCGGTGGCTTCCTTCGCCTTGTTGTAGCTCTGGGTGGAGGTGCCGGCCTGCCGGTAGAGGTCGTCGACCTTCTTCTGCACTTCCTCGACGGTCGGGTGGGGGCTCGGCTCGGTCGGCGCGGCCTGGGCGCTCTGCCCCAGCAGGCTGATCGAGGCGATGGCGGCCGTCGTCATGCCGACGGCGGGTGCGGTGGTGCGAATCCGGGTGCGCGATTTGCGATGCGATGCCAAGGTCGGCATTTTCCTTCCGTGGACCGCCTACCGGGTTAGCTGTCGGGTTCGGGCGGAACGGAAGGCTGCCCTACGGTCCGTGGGGAACTCGGACCGATTCACCCCAGTGGTGCGTGTGGGTCCCCGGTTCCGAACTGCCCTGAGGCAGTACGAATTCGGCGTGGACGGCCCGGTCCGGCGCCGATCGCCGGTGGAGGTACAAGCCGCCCGGCTCAGCACGCTAGCCAATGCGTGGGACCGCTGGGAAGCCCGATGTTCGATATGCCCGATACGTTTTCGTTACCTGGATGTAGAGATGGCGTGAGAGGGGTGAAGATGTGGCGGAGGTCACGGGCGAATGCGGTTGGCGAAGAGGCCGGGGCGGCCCGGTACGGCCGTCGCCGACCGGATTCGCCGGCATTCCGGGGCGGGGTGTCAGTGGGCCCGCCTAAGCTTGGTCAACGATGAGCAGCCTCTTTGACGACAGCTTCCTGGCCGATCTCCAGCCCGCGGCGGAGGCGACTCCGCCGCCCCCCGAGGGGCACGCCGCGGAGGAGGTTCCGCACGACCTCTTCGAGGGCGCCTTCGCGGCGCCCCCGGCGCCGAGGGACGCGTACTACCGAGGTGGCGCACCGCGCCCCGTGACGGACGTCGCCGCGCTGCTCGACGGGCTGAACGAGGAGCAGCGCGCCGCCGTCGTGCACGCCGGTTCGCCGCTGCTCATCGTGGCGGGGGCCGGCTCGGGCAAGACCCGGGTGCTGACCCACCGGATCGCCTATCTCCTGGCGAACCGGGGCGTCCACCCCGGCCAGATCCTCGCGATCACCTTCACCAACAAGGCCGCGGGCGAGATGAAGGAGCGCGTCGAGGAGCTCGTCGGCCCGCGCGCGGGCGCGATGTGGGTCTCGACCTTCCACAGCGCGTGCGTCCGCATCCTGCGCCGCGAGTCGAAGAAGCTCGGCTTCACCTCCTCGTTCTCGATCTACGACGCCGCGGACTCGAAGCGCCTGATGGCGCTCGTCTGCCGCGACCTGGATCTCGACCCGAAGAAGTTCCCGCCGAAGGCCTTCAGCGCCAAAGTGTCGAACCTGAAGAACGAGCTGATCGACGAGGAGACCTTCGCCGGTCAGGCCGCCGACGGCTTCGAGAAGATGCTGGCCGAGGCGTACGTGATGTACCAGGCACGGCTGCGCGAGGCCAACGCCCTGGACTTCGACGACATCATCATGACCGCGGTGCACCTGCTCCAGGCGTTCCCGGACGTCGCCGAGCACTACCGGCTGCGCTTCCGGCACGTCATGGTCGACGAGTACCAGGACACCAACCACGCGCAGTACACCCTCGTGCGCGAGCTGGTGGGACCCTCCGGGGAGGACAAGGCACCGGGCGAGCTGTGCGTCGTCGGCGACGCCGACCAGTCGATCTACGCCTTCCGCGGCGCCACCATTCGCAACATCCTCCAGTTCGAGGAGGACTACCCCGACGCCAAGACGATCATGCTGGAGCAGAACTACCGCTCCACGCAGACGATCCTCACCGCCGCCAACGCGGTGATCGAGCGCAACGAGAACCGCCGACCGAAGAATCTGTGGACGGACGCCGGAGCGGGCGCCCTGATCACCGGCTATGTAGCGGATACCGAGCACGACGAGGCGCAGTTCATCGCCGAGGAGATCGACCGACTGACCGACGCGGGCGACGCGAAGGCCGGCGACATCGCGATCTTCTACCGTACGAACGCACAGTCCCGCGTCTTCGAAGAGATCTTCATCCGGGTCGGCCTGCCGTACAAGGTCGTCGGTGGCGTCCGCTTCTACGAGCGCAAGGAGGTCCGGGACGTCCTGGCGTATCTGCGCGTCCTGTCGAACCCCGAGGACACCGTCCCGCTGCGCCGCATTCTGAACGTACCCAAGCGGGGCATCGGCGACCGCGCCGAGGCGATGATCGACGCGCTGTCCCTGCGCGAGAAGATCAGCTTCCCGCAGGCGCTCCAGCGGGTGGACGAGGCGTACGGCATGGCGGCCCGCTCGACCAACGCCGTGAAGCGGTTCAACACGCTGATGGAGGAGCTGCGCACGGTCGTCGAGGCGGGCGCGGGCCCGGCCACAGTGCTTGAGGCCGTCTTCGAGCGCACGGGCTACCTCGCCGAGCTGCAGGCATCGACCGACCCGCAGGACGAGACGCGCATCGAGAACCTGCAGGAACTGGCCGCGGTGGCCCTGGAGTTCGAGCAGGAGCGGGCCGGCGAGGAAACGCCGGGGACGCTGGCGGAGTTCCTGGAGAAGGTGGCGCTCGTCGCCGACTCCGACCAGATCCCGGACGAGGACGAGGACGGTTCCGGCGTCATCACGCTGATGACGCTGCACACGGCCAAGGGCCTTGAGTTCCCCGTGGTGTTCGTGACGGGCATGGAGGACGGGGTCTTCCCGCACATGCGCGCGCTGGGGCAGACCAAGGAACTGGAGGAGGAGCGGCGGCTGGCGTACGTGGGGATCACCCGTGCGCGTGAGCGGCTCTATCTGACGCGGTCGACGATGCGCAGCGCGTGGGGACAGCCCTCGTACAACCCGCCGTCGCGGTTCCTGGAGGAGATCCCGGAGGAGCACCTGACGTGGAAGCGGACGGGGGCGCAGATTCCGGCCGGCCCGGTCTCGGGCATCGGCTCCTCGCGGTCGTCGTCCTCGTCGGTCACGTCGTCGTTCGCCACATCCACGCGGGGCGGCGGCGGTGGCGGCGGGCGTTCCGGTCCTTCGGGCTTCGCCACGCGACGGTCCTCGGACAAGCCGGTGATCGCGCTGACGGTCGGGGACCGCGTCACGCACGACCAGTTCGGCCTCGGCACGGTCGTGACGGTGACCGGGACGGGCTCGGACGCCCAGGCGACGATCGACTTCGGCGACGAGCGGCCGAAGAAGCTGCTGCTGCGGTACGCGCCGGTTCAGAAGCTCTAGCCGGGCGGGGGCGAGGGGGAGAGGGGCCGCGGCGGCCGGGCGTGCCAGTCGGACGCACCGGCCGGGGGCCGTTGGCGGGCTGCGGCTTGTTCGCCCCGCGCCCTGGCCCCTGGGTGTTACGGGGCCGGGGCTACGAAGTCGGGGCTCAGGTCGGGTCGATGTTGTGGCTGCGGAGCCACGACAGCGGGTCGACCGCCGCGCCGCCGCCGGGACGTACCTCGAAGTGCAGGTGCGGCCCGGTGGAGTTGCCGGAGTCGCCCGAGTACGCGATGGTGTCGCCCGCCTGGACCGAGCCGGACCGGAGCTTGTTGGTGCTGAGGTGGCAGTACCAGGTCTCGGTACCGTCGGCGGCGGTCACTATGGCCATGTTTCCGTAGGCGCTGTTGTACTGCGTGCGGACCGTGCCGTCGGTCGCGGCCATCACCGGAGTGCCGTACCCGACGGGGAAGTCGATGCCGGAGTGCTGCGACATCCAGTTGACCCCGGCCTGGCCGTAGTACGCGCTGAGTCCGTGCTGCGCCACCGGCAGGACGAACTTGGGGCGCTCGGCCTCCTTGTGGGCGGCCTCCGCGACCCTGCGCTTCTTCTCGGCGATCTGGCGGGTCTTGAGGTCGATGCGCTCCTGCGTGCGGCTCGCCCGGTCGGCGAAGTCGTCGGCGTCCGCGCTGAGGTTGGCGAGCTGAGTGTCCAGCTTGTTGTTGACGGTGACCGGCTTCACCGAGCCCGGGTCGGGGGCGGCGACCGTGGTGGTGCCGTCCTTCGGCTCCTCGGAGCTGCCGACTCCGCCGACCGAGGCCGCGGCGATGCCGGCGACCCCCATCACACAGGCGGACGGGACGGCGACGGTGAGGAGAGCGGAGCGCTTGGCGGGGGTACGTCGACGGCCTCGGCCGGCGGACCGGCGGGCGGCGCGGGGGCCGGCGGCGGCTGCGGAAGCTACGACGGCCTCGTGATCCGGGTCCGGCACGGGGGAGGCGTCGATGTCGGCGGGGTCGATGCCGGCGCTGCCGCTGTCGACGTCGTTCCCAGCGCCGGTGTCGGCGTCCGTCTCGGCGTCGTACTGCCGGTAGTCGTGGGAGACTTCGTACCGTTCATGCGGTTCGTACGGGTCGTAGACCTCGTACGGGGCGGGTGCTTCGCCCGCCTCGGGTGTCATGAACGGCTGCGGGGCCTCGGCCGGATCGGCGACCGTGAACTGGGCCGTGGCGTAAGGGACTTCCTCGGGCGCGGCGACGGGGTGGGTCCCGGTGTGGCCGCCGGTGTTCCAGGCGGTGGCGTCGTATGCGCCGGTATCGTACGCGCCGCTGTTGTACCCCGGCGCTGTGCTCCACTGCCCGGTGGCGTCGGCGGCCTGGGCGGACTGCGGCGCCGCGTACTGGCCGGTCTGTCCCGCGTCGAACTGGCCCGGGATGAACTGGCCCGGGATGCACTGGCCCGTCTCGAACTGGCCCGTTTCGAGCGGCCCCGAGCCGAACTGCTCTGCCTGGTTCCAGGCGCTGGCATCCCACTGGCCGGTGGTCTGGGCGGGGATGTCCGCCGCAGTCTGATATCCGGCGGCAGGCCATGAACTGGTGTCGTACTGCTGGTGTTGCTGGTGCTGTTGTTGTTGCTGCGCGCCGTAGGCGTCGTACCCGACCGTCTGGTGGGCACCCGTGGTGTCCCACTGGGAGGAGTCGTACTGGCCGCTGTGGTCCACCCCGTAAGAGCTTCCCGGGTCCGGCAGTGTGCCGAAAAGGGGATCGGTGTCGAAACTGCCGGTGGAGTAGCCGTCGTACCCGGCGTGGGCGTGCTGGTCGTCCACCAACTTCTCTCTCGCCTCGACAACAGGACCTGAGTCTGGGGTCCCTGGAGAAACTTGAGCCCCTGGAAATACGGGAGCCCCAAAGGCAAACAGTGGCGCGACTGTACCCGGCGGTATGCGGGGACGACAATCTTCGGCAGGTTCCCGGCGCTCCGGAAACGGGCATTCGGCCGCCTTTTGGTGGACGCCGGGCGCAGGCTTGGCTTTACGTTCGACGCGTGTTCGATCCGGGGGCGGGTGAGTGAGGGACGCGGGCGGCCAGGCCGGGGTGGGGATCAGGCCACCGATGCCGCCCCGGACGCATCCGCCGCCGCGTCCTGAGCCTGGAGCGCCTGCCGGATCCCGGTGGCCACGGCCGGATGGACGGGGAGAGCCAGATGGCCGATTCCAGTCACTCGTATGTTCTGGGCGATCAAATCCTCGTGGGTGACGCACGCCGTTTCGAGGGGGAGCATCAGCTGATCGAGATCGCTCCAGAAACTTACAAACTTGGTCCGGCAACCGGGCGCGGGCTCGCGCAGCTCCTCGATCACGTCGGAGCCCGGACGCATCTGTCGCACGATGGGGTGAGCACTCATGGGCGGGGCGACGCGAGTGCCGGTGTGCGGAGTGCCGAGAGTGACCAGGGTGCGTACGCGCGTGTCGCCGCCGAGGCGCTGCACGTAATAGCGGGCGATCAGGCCACCGAGGCTGTGGCCGACGATGTCGACCTCGGCGTGGCCCGTGCGGTCGCAGATCTCCTCCACATGGCGGCCGAGCAACTCGGCGGCGGTGCGGATGTCCCAGGTCAGCGGCGAGTAATTGAGGGATTCCAGATGGTGCCAGCCATGCCGGGCCAGGGAGCGGCGCAACAGGACGAACACGGATCGGTTGTCCACGAAGCCGTGCAGCAGCACGACCGGCGGACGGGGCCGGCCGGTCGTGGGCAGCCGTGACGTCTCCGGCAGGACGACCGGCTCGCCGACCGGGTCCCGGCGGCGCTCCTGGGCGATACCCGACGGATAGAGGAAGAGGTGCCCGGCGAGGATGGCCAGCTCCAAGGCGGTGGCCCGCAGGAGCGCGGCCGACAACTGCAACTGGCGCAGGCGCGGCGGAAAAACGAAGAAGAAGAAGGGCAGAATCTTCATGGCCGACCTCCCGAACGGCACGTGGGGAGACAGCTCAGTCCCCCGTGTGCCCTCGTGGGTCGCCGTGCTGAGGCGGTCGGCATGCCGCGCCCCCGTGCCGTGCGGCTGACGGCAGAAAGATGCGGCGACCTCGTTGCGGCTCCCCAGGCGATCGTTCCCCGCGCTGCGGCAGTAGCGCCTGCTGAGGCGGGAACGACGCATAGCGAACATGTCCCACGTGTGATTTCCCCCTCCCTGTCCACCGTGAAACGAGCGCTTGCGGGATGCTGTGGATAACGTTCGTTCACTTCCCGGTCCGTTTCCGGAGCGGGGACGCGTGCCAATGACGGCGCAGTCGGTACATGGAGGCAGTGATGGGTGTGACCGGACCGATCCGCGTGGTGGTCGCCAAGCCGGGCCTCGACGGGCACGACCGTGGGGCAAAGGTCATCGCGCGGGCGCTGCGCGACGCCGGTATGGAGGTCATCTACACCGGGCTTCATCAGACGCCCGAGCAGATCGTGGACACCGCCATCCAGGAGGACGCCGACGCGATCGGCTTGTCGATTCTCTCCGGTGCGCACAACACGCTCTTCGTGAAGGTCATCGACCTGCTCAAGCAGCGCGAAGCGGAAGACATCAAGGTCTTCGGCGGCGGCATCATTCCGGAGGCGGACATCGCGCCGCTGAAGGAGAAGGGGGTCGCGGAGATCTTCACCCCGGGCGCGACGACACAGTCCATCGTCGACTGGGTCAACGCCAACGTCCGCCAGGCGGCCCAGGCCTGACACGGCGCGGGGGGCTGACACGGCGCCCGGGGCCGGGAGCGCGTCGGGGCCGGGAGCGGCGTCGGGGCGGGCCCGGGATGGCGGGGGTCGGCGCCGAGGCACCCGGGGTCCACGCCGGGATGGCAGCGGCTGGCGTCGAGGTGCCCGAGGTTCACGCCGGGATGGCAGCGGCTGGCGCCGAGGTGCCCGAGGTCGACGCGGGGCGGGCACGTTGGCCTGCCCCGGCTTTGGTGTGAGTGCCGGGCTCGACCTCGGTGTGGAGGCCGGTCTCGGCCGACGGGCCGGGCCGGTCTCGCCGCACACCGACCTGTCCCGCCGCGAGCTCCGGTGTGCGTCGCTCCGGCCGACGCGCCGGGCCCCATGACTTACTCCTTCGGCCGGTCCGGCGGCTCGGGCTGTCCCGGCGCCTCCGGGGAGCCCGGCCCCGGCGGCGGTTCGGTCGGCTCCGGCAGCTGTGCGGAGTGAGACGCCGGCGGCAGCGCCTCGGGTTGTGACAGTTCGCTGAGCATCGCCGCCCTGAGACGAAGGGTGCCGACGAGGCGTTGGAAGGCCTCCGACCAGTAGCCGCCCGCGCCGGGCGACGCGTCCTCCTGCTCGTCGGGAGTCGTCGTGAGGATTTCGAGTCGGCTCGCCTCGCCGGGGTGCAGGCATCGCTCCGCCAGCCCCATGACGCCGCTGAAACTCCACGGATAACTCCCCGCCTCACGCGCGATGTCGAGCGCGTCCACCACCGAACGGCCGAGCGGCGCCGACCACGGCACGGTGCAGACCCCGAGCAGCTGGAAGGCCTCCGACAGCCCGTGCGCCGCGATGAACTCGGCGACCCAGTCGGCCCGTTCACCCTCCGGCAGGGTGGCCAGCAGCTTCGATCGCTCGGCGAGCGACGACGTGCCGGGCCCGGAGATCGGCGGCGCGGAGGGCGTGCCGAGCAAGGCCCGCGACCAGTCGGCGTTCCTCTGCCGCACCGCCGCGCGGCACCAGGCCGCATGCAGCTCCTCCTGCCAGTCGTCGCTCACGGGCAGCGCGACGATCTCCCGTGCCGTACGGCCGCCGAGCCTGCGCGTCCAGGCGGCCAGTGGCGTGCACTCCACCAACTGGCCCAGCCACCAGGACCGTTCGCCCCGGCCGGCCGGAGGATTGGGCGACACGCCGTCGCGCTGCATGTCCGCGTCGCATTCGTGCGGCGCCTCGACGGTGATGCGCTCCCCGTCGCCCGTCCGGTCGCTGCGGTCCAGGCTGACGCAGGTCGTGGCGCGGCTTGCCATCCGGGAGGCCAGAGCCGACCTCGGCAGGGCGGAGAGCAGTTCGGCGGCGGTGGAACGCACATTGCGGCTGCGGTCGGACAGGGCCTGCTCCAGGAAGGGCTCGTCGCTGTCGGACAACCCCGTGCGCAGGGAGTCGAGGAACATCAGCCGGTCCTCGGCACGCTCGGTGGACCAGGTCGCGACGAGCAGGGCGAGCGCGGCGCCGGGCTCACGCGCCCGTAGGGAGGCGAGCAGTCCGACCCGCTCTGCGAAGAGGCCCTCCTCCCACAGGGCCCGCACGGCCTCCGTGTCCCGGCTGTCGGGCAGTGCGGCGCCGCCCGAGGCCCCGCGCAGGGCGAACCGCCAGTCCGCGTTGAGCCGCGCCAGCCAGAGCCCGCGCGGCCCGGCGAATGCCAGGGCCTGTGGTCGCAGGTCGCTGCGGGCGCGAGCGGCGTCCAACAGGGCGGGCAGCAGATCCGTCGGTGCCTGATAGCGGCGCGCGTTCGCCGCGGCGAGCCACTGGGGGAGCAGCTCGGTGAGATCGGGTGCTGTGCCGCGCCTGCCCCCGGCGTTCGTGGGGGAGGCGGACCGGCCGGCCAGCAACTGGGCGAGGCGGTGCCGGGCAGCCGCGGGCAGCCGGGGGCGCGGATCGTGCGGTGCGAGCGCGGGCCGTGCGCCGGCCCGCGCCGGAAGCAGCCCCGCTCTACGTCGCATGGTCAGCCGGGCGGCGGCGTCCAACAGCGCGACCGGCGCCTCCTTCCCGGCCGTCGCCGAATCGGCGGGCAGCGCACGGCGGTCGGTGCCCAGCAGGGCGGAGGTGACGATCCCTTCCCAGATGTCACCGATGTCCCCGCCTACTCCACCGCCGGCTCCGGGGTGGCCTTCGATGCGGGCGCGGGTGGTTGCGCCCGTAGCGCCGGCCCTGCCGGCCGTGTGGTTCGTAGTCGAGTTGGTGGTGCTGGTCATGGGCCCCTCCGCACGGTCAGGACGGTCAGGTCAGGTCGGAACGGTCAACTCAGGACAGTCAGCTCAGCTCAGCTCTGCTCAGCTCAGGTCGGAACGGTCAGGTTGGGACAGTCGGCTCAGCCCTGCTCAGGACGGTCGGGGTAGGGCGACGGAGGGGGCGGAGCGGCCGGTGAGGCCGTGCGGGCCCGGGGTCACCGAGTGATCAGGCGTCGACGAGCGCGACGGTTTGCGCCGAGCCGTCGGGCCAGGCGGCCAGGGGGGTGAAGCCGCGGTGGCCGCATTCGCCGAAGACCGTGACCGGGCCGCCGCCGGACAGGGCGGCGAGCTTCCAAAGGCCGGGCCTGGACAGGGCCGAAGCAGCGACGGGCAGGGCGGACTCCCCTTTCTCGTCGGCCAGTTGCCAGCCGTCCTCCGCGGGTATCGGTATGACGCCGCTGAGCACCACCGGCCAGGACTCCAGCCACGGATCGTCCTTCAGAGCCACGCCGTAGGCACCCACCGCTTCGGCGGTCCCGGCGCCCGGGGGCGCCGCGTCGATCGGGACGGGGAGGCCGAACAGCTCACCCAGGTCGGCTCGGAGCTGTCCCGAACCCGCGTAGTAGGTGAGCTCGGCGTCGACCATCAGGCCGGGCGGCAGGGCGATTTCGGGCGCCCGGCCCGCGGCCCCGAAGGAGAGCACCAGTGCGGTTCGCCCCGAGTTCCGTCCGTACAGCCAAATGCGGCGCACGACGAGCTTGGCGTCCGGGGTGTCGTACTGGGCGAGCACCATCCAGTGGTCCCGGACGGACGGCCCCTCGGCGGGCCTGGTGAGGCCGACGCGGGTACGGACCGTCGCGGCCAGTGGCTCCGGCAGTCGGTCACGGCCCAGCCAGGCCTGGTCCAGCAGATGCAGCAGCGCGCACTCCTCAAGCAATCGCACCGGCCAGCCGGGCCCCGACGCCGGTATGGCACCCAACTCCCTTACCCGCGCGGCCAGTCCGGGCGCCTGGGCGTCGATCATCCGGGCGGCCGTCTCCTCCCACAGCTGGTATCCCGTCTGCTCGGCGGTGGCCAGGCCGCCGCGCAGCAGGTCGGTCAGCCGCTGCTCCAGCTCCGTGGCCCCCGTGCTGATCCGCTCGGCCCGGCGCTCGGCCCTGCGCCTGGCCGCCTCGGGATCGACTGCCTTCGCGGAATTCCCCAACTCCCCGTCCGGCCCGCCCGCTACGCCCTGCTCCTGCTGCCGCCCGGCGCTCTCCCGGCGTGCCGTCAGCCACTCCTGGGCCCAGTCCGGCGCTGCCGCCCCCGGCGCTGCCGCCCCCGGCGCTGCCGCTCGGAGTCCCCGCTCGTCCGCGGCCTGGAGCAGCAGCAGCCCCAGCGCGTGCTTGCAGGGGAACTTCCGGCTCGGGCAACTGCACTTGTAGGCTGGGCTGCTGCCCGCCATGTCGACCACGGTCCGGTACGGCTTGCCGCCGCTGCCCCTGCACAACCCCCACACGGCCCCCGAGCCGCTGCTCCCCGTCTCCGACCACGGCCCGGCCGTACCGAGCCTGCTTCCCGCCTTGCGTGACGCATCATCAGGAGCCAGTGCCAGCACCTGATCCGCAGTCCAGCGCACCCCCAGCTGATTCATGCCAACGACGCTACGCGGCGCCACTGACAATCGGCTCCCACCTGCGGTTTTAGTTGATCGGGCAGCGATTTGACTTTGCTTTTCCTTCGCGATTAGGTGCGAGATTCCACACACAAGATCCGGGGGGATCCCATATGAACCGCATCATCCGCACCGCCGTCTGTGCCGCCGCCGTCACCGGCCTCGCCTTCGGTCTCGGCGCCTGCGCCGAGACGACCGAGGCCGCCAAGGACAAGGCTGTGGACCAGGTCGACAAGGCCGTCGACGAGACCTACGAGGTCACGTACGAGGTCACCGGCAAGAGTGTCGATTCCATCGAGTTCGCCGGCGGCGGGGGCACTGCCATGAACCCGAAGATGGAGTCCGTCGCCAAGCCCAAGCTGCCGTGGACGAAGACGGTCACCCTGCGCGGAATCATGCCGCCGGCCGTGTCGCCGATCGCCATCGAGGGCGCTGCCGACCTGAGCTGCAAGGTTGTCCACAAGGGGAAGACGATCAAGGAGGCCAAGGGGGAGAAGGCCATGGTGGGCGGCTGCGTCGCGATCTCGCCCATCGCCAAGTAGCTCCAGAGCCCCACCACTTGGTGTCTGACCTGCGGTGACGGCTGATTGTCAGTGGCGTGGTGCACGGTAGATCCCACATCCGGGAAATCTGGAGGGGGATCCATGACCGTGCCCGAAACCAAGGCTGTCGGCAGTGCGGCGAGCGGTGAGGCTCTGCGGCCGCACGCCGAGGACGCGTTCGCCGAAGAGCTCAAGGCGCTCGCCGCGGCCGACGACCGGCCGCGGCCCGCCCGGTGGCTGCTCTCACCTTGGGCCGTCGCCACCTACCTGCTCGGCGGGACCCTGCCCGACGGCACGGTGATCACGCCGAAGTACGTGGGGCCGCGCCGGATCGTCGAAGTCGCCGTCACCACCCTCGCCACCGACCGCGCGCTGCTCCTGCTCGGAGTCCCCGGCACCGCCAAGACCTGGGTCTCCGAGCACCTCGCCGCCGCCGTGAGCGGCGACTCCACCCTGCTGGTGCAGGGCACGGCGGGGACGCCGGAGGAAGCCATCCGCTACGGCTGGAACTACGCCGAGCTGCTCGCGAACGGGCCGAGTCGCGCCGCGCTCGTTCCCAGTCCCGTCATGCGCGCCATGGCCGACGGCATGACCGCACGTGTCGAGGAGCTGACCCGTATCCCGGCGGACGTGCAGGACAGCCTGATCACGATCCTGTCGGAGAAGACCCTGCCCATCCCGGAGTTGGGCATGGAGACACAGGCCGTCCGGGGGTTCAACGTCATCGCCACCGCCAACGACCGCGACCGCGGGGTCAACGAACTCTCCAGCGCGCTCCGCCGCCGCTTCAATACGGTCGTGCTGCCGCTGCCCGCGACCGCGGACGCGGAGGTCGACATCGTGTCGCGACGCGTCGACCAACTGGGCCGCTCGCTCGACCTGCCGACCACACCGGACGGGATCGAAGAGATCCGGCGGGTGGTCACGGTCTTCCGCGAGCTGCGTGACGGTGTCACCTCCGACGGCCGTACGAAGATCAAGTCGCCCTCGGGGACGCTGTCCACGGCCGAGGCGATCTCCGTCGTCACCAGCGGTCTCGCCCTCGCCGCGCACTTCGGGGACGGTGTGCTGCGTCCCGGTGACGTGGCCGCCGGTCTGCTCGGCGCCGTCGTGCGCGACCCGGCCGCGGACCGCGTGATCTGGCAGGAGTACCTGGAGACGGTGGTCCGCGAGCGGGACGGCTGGAAGGACTTCTACCGCGCATGCCGGGAGGTTTCGGCGTGACGGCGGGCCCGCTGCTGCTGGGGGTGCGCCACCACGGGCCGGGCTCGGCCCGCGCGGTGCGGAGTGCGCTCGACGCCGTGGGGCCCCGGGCCGTGCTGATCGAGGGGCCCCCCGAGGGGGACGCGCTGCTGTCCCTCGCGGCGGACGAGCAGATGCGCCCGCCGGTAGCCCTGCTCGCGCATGTCACGGACGACCCCGGCCGGGCCGCTTTCTGGCCGCTGGCCGAGTTCTCCCCGGAGTGGGTCGCGATCCGCTGGGCCCTCGGGCGTGGTGTTCCGGTGCGCTTCATCGATCTCCCGGCGGCGCATTCGCTGGCGCTCGTTGAAGAGGAAGATGAGGCGGACGAAGAGGAGCAGGGAAGGGGTGGGCGCGAAAGCGAGGAGGAGAGCGCGGCGCGGGGCGGTGCGGGGGTGGCGGACGAGGACGCCGACTCCACGGGCGGCGACGGTGGCCGGCCGGAAGACGGTTCCCCCGCCCCCGGTGACCTGCGCATCGACCCGATCGCGGTCCTCGCGGAGACCGCCGGGTACGACGACCCCGAGCGCTGGTGGGAGGACGTCGTCGAGCACCGCGGCCCGTCCGCCGAAGACACGGAGCGGGAAGCCGCCCTCGCGCCCTTCGACGCGATCGCCGAGGCCATGGCAGTGCTGCGGGAGGAATACGGGGACGGCGGGTACACCCGTGACCGCGTGCGCGAGGCCTATATGCGGACCCGGTTGCGGGCCGCGCGCAAGGAGTTCGGCGACGAGATCGCCGTTGTCTGCGGGGCATGGCACCTTCCCGCGCTGCACGAGAAGGCCGCCACGGCCACCGCCGACCGGGCGCTGCTCAAGGGGCTGCCCAAGGTCAGGACCGAGATGACCTGGGTGCCCTGGACACACCGCAGGCTCGCCCGGCACAGCGGATATGGCGCGGGCATCGACTCGCCCGGCTGGTACGGGCACCTCTTCGGCGCCAGGGACCGGCCGATCGAGCGCTGGATGACCAAGGTCGCCGGGCTGCTGCGGGGCGAGGACCGGATGGTGTCCTCCGCCCACGTCATCGAGGCCGTCCGGCTCGCCGAGACCTTGGCCGCCATGCGCGGGCGGCCCCTCGCGGGGCTGACGGAGACGACCGACGCGGTGCGCGCCGTGATGTGCGAGGGCTCCGACGTGCCGCTCGCGCTCATCCATGACCGGCTCGTCGTCGGTGATGTGCTCGGCGAGGTCCCGGACGCGGCGCCCGTCGTGCCGCTGCAACGCGACCTGACCCGGGCGCAGCGCACCCTGCGACTCAAACCGGAGTCGCTGGAAAGGGAGTTGGAGCTGGACCTCCGTAAGGAGACCGACGCGTCGCGCAGCCGGCTGCTGCACCGGCTGCGGCTGCTGTCCATCGACTGGGGCGGGCCCGCCACGGGGCGGGGGAGCACCGGTACGTTCCGGGAGAGCTGGCTGCTGCGCTGGGAGCCCGAGTTGGCGGTGCGGGTCGCGGAGGCCGGGGTGTGGGGCACCACCGTCCTCTTGGCCGCCACCGCCAAGGCGGAGTCCGAAGCCATCTCGGCGACCGCGCTCGCCGATGTCACCGCGCTCGCCGAGCGGTGCCTCCTGGCCGAACTGCCGGACGCCCTGCCGGTGGTGATGCGGGCCCTCGCGGACCGCGCCGCGCTGGACGCGGACGTCGGCAACCTGGCCCGGGCGCTGCCCGCCCTGGCCCGCTCCCTGCGGTACGGCGACGTACGCGGCACGGACACGGTCGCGCTCGGCGAGGTCGCGGCCGGTCTGGCCGAGCGGATCTGCGTGGGGCTGCCGCCCGCCTGCACGGGCCTCGACGCGGACGGCGCCACGGAGATGCGCCGCCACCTCGACGCGGTCCAGACGGCGATCGGCCTGCTGGCGGAGACCACTCCGCACGCCCCGGACGAGCCCGGCCCCGATGCCCGCACCCCCGGTGGACTGCGCGGGCGTTGGGCCGCCGTGCTGCGCAAGCTCGCGGAGCGGGATTCCGTGGGAGGCGTCATCCGGGGGCGGGCCGTGCGGCTGCTGCTGGACGACGGGCGGCTCGCGGAGGACGAGGCCGCCCGGCTCATGGGGCTCGCGCTGTCACCCGGCACCCCGCCCGCCGACGCGGCGGCCTGGATCGAGGGCTTCGTCGGCGGTGCCTCGGGCGGAGGAATGCTCCTCGTGCACGACGCGCGCCTCCTGGGCCTGGTCGACGCCTGGCTGGCCGGTGTCCCCGACCAGGCGTTCACCGACGTGCTTCCGCTGCTGCGCCGCACGTTCTCGGCGTACGAGCCGGGTGTGCGACGCACTTTGGGCGAGCTGGTCAGGCGCGGGCCGACCACGGCCGGACCGGCCCGCACCGAAGCCGGAGCACCCGGTTTCGGCCCCGGCCTGGACGAACAGCGGGCCGAAGCCGTGATGCCGGTGCTGGCGCTGCTGCTCGGCACGGACACCACCCACCTGAGGGAGAGCCGCAGCCACGTCAGCAACGACAACCACGTCAGCAACCAACCGAAGGTCTTGACGGAGGAGGCCCGATGAGCACGTACGGCAATGACGTGGACGCTGCGGTCGGCTCTGCCACGGTCGACTCCCAGGTGGCCGGCCCCGCCAGGGACTCCGCCGGTGGCGAGCGGCTCAGGCGGTGGCGGCTCGTGCTGGGCGGGCAGGACGCTGACGGGACCGGGTGCGTGCTCGGTGGTCAGGACGCCGCGATGGACGGCGCCTTGACCGCGCTCTACGGCGGCGGCGGCGCCAAGGGACGCCGCGACAGCAACCGGTCGGCCGGGCTCGGTGCCTCCGCGCCGTCCGTAGCGCGCTGGCTCGGCGACATCCGAACGTATTTCCCCAGTTCCGTCGTGCAGGTCATGCAGCGCGACGCGATCGACCGCCTGGGTCTCTCCGCCCTGCTGTTGGAGCCGGAGATGCTGGAGGCCGTCGAGGCGGACGTCCATCTGGTCGGGACGCTGCTCTCGCTGAACAAGGTGATGCCGGAGACGACCAAGGAAACGGCCCGAGCGGTCGTGCGCAAGGTCGTCGACGACCTGGAGAAGCGCCTGGTCACCCGCACCAGGGCCACGCTCGCCGGGGCCCTCGACCGCAGCGCCCGCATCAACCGCCCCCGGCACCGGGACATCGACTGGGACCGGACGATCCGGGCCAACCTCAAGAACTACCTGCCCGAGTACCGGAGCATCGTTCCCGAGCGGCTCATCGGGTACGGACGGGCTTCGCAGTCGGTGAAGAAGGAGGTTGTGCTGTGCATCGACCAGTCGGGGTCGATGGCCGCCTCTGTCGTCTACGCGTCCGTGTTCGGCGCGGTGCTGGCCTCCATGCGCTCGATCGCGACCCGGCTCGTCGTCTTCGACACAGCCGTGGTCGACCTCACCGACCAGTTGGACGATCCGGTCGACGTCCTCTTCGGCACCCAGCTCGGCGGCGGCACGGACATCAACCGGGCCCTCGCGTACTGCCAGTCGCAGATCACCCGCCCGGCCGACACCGTGGTCGTCCTCGTCAGCGATCTCTACGAGGGCGGGATACGGGACGAGATGCTCAAGCGGGTCGCGGCGATGAAGGCGTCGGGGGTGCAGTTCGTGGCGTTGCTCGCACTGTCCGACGAGGGCGCGCCGGCGTACGACAGGGAGCACGCGGCTGCCCTCGCCGCCCTCGGGGCGCCCGCCTTCGCCTGTACGCCCGAGCTCTTCCCCGAAGTAATGGCAGCGGCCATCGAGAAGCGCCCGCTCCCCATACCGGACACGGCGCCCCACCAGTGAGGCAAGGTGACGACGGCCACCGGTGGGGCCAAGGGCGCGACGGCGTCTCGCGAGGCGCCTCGGGCCGGTCACAAGTGCAATCTGTGACCGGTATCACCGCTCAGGTGTGATCTGCGATTTAGGGTCCTACGGCCCTCGGGGATAACCTGCGAGACGGACATGCCGCGTACCGGACACCGTGTACGCCTCCCTTGTGACAGCGCCGTCACGTTGCCCTTTGCGGCACGCCCATTGCAGACAATGCAACGAACCGCGATCACACGAAAAGGGACGGACGCGCGTGGACCTGTTCGAGTACCAGGCGAGGGATCTCTTCGCCAAGCACGGTGTACCGGTGCTGGCCGGTGAAGTCATCGACACGCCCGAGGCGGCCCGCGCAGCAACCGAGCGCCTGGGCGGCAAGGCTGTCGTCAAGGCGCAGGTCAAGGTCGGTGGCCGAGGCAAGGCCGGCGGCGTGAAGCTGGCCTCCAGCCCCGCCGACGCTGTTGCCAAGTCCGATGTCATTCTGGGCATGGACATCAAGGGCCACACGGTCCACAAGGTGATGCTGGCCGAGACCGCGGACATCGCGGAGGAGTACTACGTCTCCTTCCTCCTCGACCGCACCAACCGCACCTTCCTCGCCATGGCGTCCGTAGAGGGCGGCGTGGAGATCGAGGTCGTCGCGGAGGAGAACCCCGACGCGCTGGCCAAGATTCCGGTCGACGCCAACGAGGGCTGTACTCCGGAGAAGGCCGCGGAGATCGTCGCCGCCGCGAAGTTCCCGGCGGAGATCGCCGACCAGGTGGCCGACGTCCTGCAGAAGCTGTGGGTCGTCTTCATCAAGGAGGACGCTCTCCTCGTTGAGGTCAACCCGCTGATCAAGTCGGGCGACGGCAAGATCATCGCGCTGGACGGCAAGGTGTCTCTCGATGAGAACGCCGACTTCCGCCAGCCGGAGCACGAGGCGCTCGAGGACAAGGCCGCAGCCAACCCGCTCGAGGCTGCTGCCAAGGCCAAGAACCTCAACTACGTCAAGCTCGACGGCTCGGTCGGCATCATCGGCAACGGCGCGGGTCTCGTCATGAGCACCCTCGACGTCGTCGCGTACGCCGGTGAGAAGCACGACAACGTGAAGCCCGCCAACTTCCTCGACATCGGCGGCGGCGCCTCCGCCGAGGTCATGGCGAACGGCCTGGAGATCATTCTCGGCGACCCGGACGTCGAGTCCGTGTTCGTCAACGTCTTCGGTGGCATCACCGCCTGCGACGAGGTCGCCAACGGCATCATTCAGGCCCTGGCCCTCCTGAAGTCGAAGGGCGAGGCGGTCAACAAGCCGCTGGTCGTGCGCCTCGACGGCAACAACGCGGAGCTGGGTCGCAAGATCCTGTCCGACGCCAACCACCCGCTCGTACAGCGCGTGGACACCATGGACGGCGCGGCCGACAAGGCCGCCGAGCTCGCCGCGGCTGCGAAGTAAGGGACGAGGGACACCACAACCATGGCTATCTTCCTCACCAAGGACAGCAAGGTCATCGTCCAGGGGATGACCGGCGCCACGGGCATGAAGCACACCAAGCTCATGCTGGCTGACGGCACCAACATCGTCGGCGGCGTGAACCCGCGCAAGGCCGGCACGTCCGTCGACTTCGACGGCACGTCCGTCCCGGTCTTCGGCTCCGTCGCCGAGGCGATCGAGAAGACCGGCGCGGACGTCTCCGTCGTCTTCGTGCCGCCGGCCTTCGCCAAGGCCGCCGTAGTCGAGGCGATCGACGCCGAGATCGGTCTCGCCGTCGTGATCACCGAGGGCATCGCCGTCCACGACTCCGCCGCCTTCTGGGCGCACGCGGTGTCGAAGGGCAACAAGACCCGGATCATCGGCCCGAACTGCCCCGGTCTCATCACCCCGGGCCAGTCCAACGCCGGCATCATCCCGGGCGACATCACCAAGCCCGGCCGCATCGGTCTCGTGTCCAAGTCCGGCACGCTGACCTACCAGATGATGTACGAGCTCCGTGACCTCGGTTTCTCCTCGGCCGTCGGCATCGGTGGCGACCCGGTCATCGGTACCACGCACATCGACGCCCTCCAGGCGTTCGAGGCCGACCCCGAGACCGACCTGATCGTGATGATCGGCGAGATCGGTGGCGACGCGGAAGAGCGCGCGGCCGACTACATCGCGAAGAACGTCACGAAGCCGGTCGTCGGATACGTCGCGGGCTTCACCGCGCCGGAGGGCAAGACCATGGGCCACGCAGGCGCCATCGTCTCCGGCTCTTCGGGCACCGCCCAGGCGAAGAAGGAGGCCCTTGAGGCCGCGGGCGTCAAGGTCGGCAAGACGCCGACCGAGACGGCCAAGCTGGCGCGCGAGATCCTCGCTGCCTGATCGTCTGATCGCCGGCCGTCTGATCCTGGTCGCTGGTCGCTGATGAGGCGTCCGTACAGCGGTCTGCGCAATTGGTTGTGCAGCCGTCGGTGCGGTCGTTTGTGCAGTGTTTTTACGGTGCGGGCCCGCACCCCCCTTCGAGGGGGTGCGGGCCCGCCCGCGTGTACGGGCACGTGTCCGGGGGTTTCTAGCGGGCCAGTGGGACCAACCGCTCCGGGCCGTTCATGGGCTCTGCCCGGAGTCTGTCGCGGAGTTCGATGTCCTCTTCCGACAGCTTGAGCGGGCCGCCGCGGACGGGGACTCCGTCGACCGTTTCGCCCGGGGCGCGCGGGGGCTCGTACCGGGTGGGGGCCGTGACGAGCGTGAACGCGGTCGCGCCGATGATCAACGTGGTGAGGGCGATGGCCGCCCGCGTACAGAACCGCGTCCTGCGCTCGCTGCCCGTCCGTACAGCGCGGCCCGGCGGCAGCGTGGCGGCGGGCTGGAGGTCGGACAGGGTGCCGAGGCGCTCGTGCAACAGGGCCGACTGCTCGGCGGGGGTGCTCGCCCGGGCCAGCTCCGGCAGCCGTTCCACCACGGCGGCGCGCGCGTTGACCAGGCGGTTCGCGGTGGCCGGGGTGCTTGCCTCCGTCTCGGCGGCCGTCTCAGGCAGGTCGAGGCCCAGGCCGTCGTAGAGCAGCAGCGTGCGGCGGTACGCGGGCGGCAGGTCGAGCAGAGCGTCGAGCAGTTCGCGCCGGTCGGGCGCGGCGGGCACCCGGTCGGGGTATTTGTGGCCGCACCGCAGCCGGTGCCAGGGGGACATGGCGTACTCGTACGCCGCCGCCCGCACCCAGCCCGCCGGATCCCGGTCGGTCGCCACCTCGGGCCAGCGCTGCCAGGCGAGGTGGAAGGCGTGCCGCACGGACTCCCGGGAGAGCCGCTGGCGCCCGGTGAGGAGATAGGCCTGGCGCAGTATGGCCGGGGCGCTGCGCGTGTACAGGGCGTCGAAGGCCTCGGCGGGCGTGAGGTCCGGAACGGGAGGCTCGACGGGGCCCGCGACCGGGACCACGGCGGGGGCTGGCTCGGCCCCTGATGCCGCTGCGGCGTCGGTCTCCGGCCCCGGGTCGGGCGCAGCCGCGCGTTCAGGCTCGGCTTCGGATTCAGGTGCCGAGGCCGGTGCGGATGTCGATGCGGGTTCCGGTGCGACGACGGGATCGGGGGCGAGGCCGGGCATTCGCTCCGGCTCGCGGGGCTTCTTCGCCTCCGCCGCGACGAGCATCCTCAGGTACGCCTGGCGCTTGCGCCCCTTGGGGCTGGTGCGGCCCGTTTCCCATGACCGCACCGTCTCGCGCGTGACCCCTATGGCGGTGGCGATCTGCTCATGGGACAGCGATTTCGCCTCGCGCAGCCTGCGCCGCTCCTTGGGAGAGGGCAGGGAAGAGGCCGAGACGGTGGAAGTGCTCTGCGTCATGAAGGACCCCCCACAGCACTGCGCCAGTCGAAAAAGTACATAAACATATATTGAGCGACACGACAGCTGTTCGCCTGTTACGCGGAATAAGCGCGTGTCGTTGGCAGCATGGCCGGGTGACTCAAGTGACCGAACGCGAACGCGCCCCGTGGTTGTCGTCCGTGCACAGTCGTTCCTCGGCGCAGGCCGCCTGCATCGCGCGGGGGGTGATCGCGGCGGGGCTCGGGCTGGGCTCGCTCGCCGTGCTGGTGATGGTGCTGTGGATCAGTTCCCCGTATCCGGACAGTGGCCCTGCCGGGGCGCTGCACGTCGCCGCCGGGCTGTGGCTGCTCGCTCACGGCACGGAACTCGTCCGGCACGACACCCTCTCCGGCGTCCCCGCCCCGGTCGGACTGGCCCCGATGCTGCTGATCGCCCTGCCGGTGTGGCTCGCGCACCGGGCCGCGCGGGATGCCCTCGATCCCGAGCAGGAGCGGGCGCGGCCGTCCGCCCGTAGCGCCTTCTGGGGTGTGACGATCGGCTATCTGCTGATCGGCGGCGCCGCGCTGCTCTACGCCTCCGGCGGGCCACTGCCCGCCGCACCGCTCAGCGCCGCCATCCATCTGCCCGTCGTCACCATGGCGGCGGCGGCTGCCGGGGTGTGGACGGCGAACGGACGACCGTACGGGCCGCTGCCCGGCTGGATTCCAGGGGGCGTGCGGGATGCCCTTGTGCGCCCCCGGCTGCTGGTCGCACTCCGGGCCGCTGCGGCCGGTGTCATGGTCCTGGTGGGCGGCGGCGCGCTGCTGGTCGCGGTCTCGCTGGTGTGGCACGCGGGATCGGCGCAGGGTGCGTTCCTCCAGCTCACGGGGGTGTGGTCAGGACGGTTCGCGGTGCTGATGCTCGCTGTCGCGCTGGTGCCGAACGCGGCGGTGTGGGGGGCCGCGTACGGACTCGGACCCGGGTTCGCCATGGGTGCGGGCGCGACGGCCACACCTCTGGCTGTCGCGGGGAGTCCCGCCCTTCCGCACTTTCCGCTGCTCGCGGCGCTGCCCGTCGAGGGGCGGGGGACGCCCGGGAGCCTGGCCTCGTTCGCCGTGCCGGTCGTCGCGGCGGCGGTGATCGTCTGGTTCACCGTGCGCAGGGCGGCGCCCGCCTTCGCTGTACGGGAGGAGGCCTGGAGCCGTCGCGAGACGGCGCTCACCGCGGCTCTGGCGGGCGCGGGTTGCGCGGTGGCGACGGCGGTGCTCGCGGCGCTGGCCGGCGGGCCGCTGGGCACCGGGGACCTGTCGGCCTTCGGCCCCTCGTGGTGGCGTGCGGGCGTGGCGGCGCTGGTGTGGACGGTCGTGCTCGGTGTCCCGGGCGCGGTGCTCCTGCGCGCGTGGCGGCTGCGGAAACGGACACCGCGGACGTGGCGTGGGCGCGCGGGGGTGCCGGTGGCGGATGCGGGCGCCGGTCCGGCTGTCGAGGTGGACGCCGCGAAGCGGAAGTGGTGGCGGCGTGCGTCACACGGCAGCGGTGGCGGTGGCGAAGGTGCGGAAGCCCCGGCCGACGAAGCTGTCGTGGCCGTCGCGGCCGTGCCGGTGAAGACCGCGCGCTGGTGGCGGCGTGGTGGGGCGCCGGGCGCTGTGGAGGCGGTGGCCGCCGCAGAGTCGGCCGAAGCGGAATCGGTGCCCTGGTGGCGGCCCGGTGGGCAGGGCGAGGGCGACGTGGCCGGTGGCGACAGCGGTACGTCGGACGACAGGGCGGTCGACGCTGCTGGTGCTGGTGCTGGTGCTGGTGCTGGTGCTGGTGCTGCTGCCGGTGCCGGTGGTGGGGCGGACCCGGGCGGGCGTTGGTGGCGTCGGTCGCGTCGGGACCGGACCCCGGCTCGGAGCGCGGCCGGCTCTGCGCAGCTGGAGGACGAGGAGGTGTCGTACGACTTCCTGCCTGCGGATGATCCGGGGGCGGTGTGGCACGACAGCGGGGTGCGGGAAGCGCGGTGGGCGGCGGTCAAGGAGGCGTCGGGCGGGCTGATGGCGGACATCCCGCCGGATCGGGACCACCCGGTGTCACCGACGCCGCCGCCGACGCCACCGGCGCCAGGGGAAAGGTAGGCCGCTGGGGGCGATCCTGCCCGCAGCTTCCCGCTCCCGTACGGGCACCCCCACCCGCGGTTTCCCGCTCCCGGGCGGGCCTGCCCGCAGCTTCCTGCTTCCGCCCGCAGCTTCCTGCTTCCGCCCGCAGCTTCCTGCTCCCGTACGGGCACGCCCGCCCGCAGCTTCCTGCTCCCGTACGGGCACGCCCACCCGCAGTTTCCCGCTCCCGTACGGGCACGCCCGCCCGCAGTTTCCCGCTCCCGTACGGGCGCTCCCGCCCGCGGCCTCCTGCTCCCGTGCGGGCGCCCTACGCCCCGGGCGCAGGGCGCCCCCGCCCGCGGTTTCCTGCTCCCAGGGCTCCGCTACTCCTTCACCCCGAACACCGACCGCAGTGACTTCGGCAGCAAGTCGTTGCACGTCACCTCGGCCGACTGGGTCAGCGAGTCCTGCACGCACGTGTAGTAGTCGCGGTAGACGATCTGCACCGTGAACGTCGCCGCGACGATCGCCAGCGCGAGCGTCGCCGTGACCAGGCCGCTCACCGCCGCCGTCGTGAGCGGCTTGCTGCCGGGCGTCGCGCCTCCCGCGCCGATCCCACCGACCGCGGGCGGGCCGCCGGCGGCCACCGGGGCCGGCGGGGGGCTCGTCGGGTCGGCGGCCGGGTTCGGACGGTCGGCCGGCTTCACGCCGCGCAGGGCGCTGATGCCCCAGTAGAGCGCGAGCGCCCCGAGCAGCAGCGCGATCTCGGGGAGGTCGAAGAGCGCGCAGAAGAAGGCCCACATGCCGGCGAGCAGCGCGTAGCGGGCGCGCCGCTGCGCGGGGTCCGTCGGGTCCCAGCGCAGGCCCGTGCCCTTGTTGTCCGGGCCGCCCTGTCCCTCGGAGCCGCCCTGTCGGCCGCCGGGCCCGCCGAAGCCGCCGCCCTGCTGTCCGGGCTGGCGGCTGCTCCACTTGCTGCCCCACGCGGAGCGCGGCCTGTCCTCCGGCGCCGAGGGCCCACCGGAGCGGGGGTCGGAAGCGGGGGAATCCGAGTCGGGCGCGTCCCCGGACGCCGGCTTGCGCGGCTTCCAGGGCTGGTCCGGCCTGCCCTCGGGCGGCGGTGCGAACGGGTTGTCGTCCCCCTGTGGCGACTGGGGCGGGGTCGACGAGGACTGGCGGTCCCGCGGCAGCGACTGGGAGCCGCGCTCCCCGACATCTGTGAATGTCCCGAGGTGTGCCCCGGAGTGCGGCAGGCGGAGAGCCACGCGGCGGCGTCGGTCCGTCATCTGGTGAACGTCTTCCCCTCGGACCCCTGTACTGCGAAGGGCCTTGTGTCGTCTGTTCCCGTCCGGAGACGGATTGTTCGCGTCCGAGGACGCGAACCTGTCCCCTGACGCTACCTCCCGGCCGCGCACCCGTCCCGTGGGGGCGTCCCGGTGTGCCGGTATCGTTGCTGACGGTCGGCGCCTTCGTAGAGTTCCCCCAACCGGGGACGCGATCTGTTCGTACGACCACACAAGCCGCACCATCTGCGAGAAAGAGACCCGCTGTGGCCTCCCCGCCCCCCGCCCGTACACCGGCCCGACTCGTCGTTCTGGTCTCCGGTTCCGGTACGAACCTCCAGGCCCTGCTCGACGCCATCGACGAGAACCCCGCCGCGTACGGCGCCCGCGTTGTGGCCGTCGGAGCCGACCGCAACGGGATCGCAGGTCTTGAGCGCGCCGAGCGCGCCGGACTGCCGACCTTCGTCTGCCGCGTGAAGGACTTCGGCAGCCGCGAGGAGTGGGACGCGGCCCTGGCCGAGGCGACCGCGGCGTACGAACCGGACCTGGTGGTCTCGGCCGGCTTCATGAAGATCGTGGGCAAGGAATTCCTCGCCCGTTTCGGCGGCCGGTGCGTGAACACCCACCCCGCGCTGCTGCCCAGTTTTCCCGGAGCCCACGGCGTACGCGACGCGCTCGCGTACGGCGCACGGGTCACCGGATGCACCGTCCACTTCGTCGACGACGGCGTCGACACCGGTCCGATCATCGCTCAGGGCGTGGTCGAGGTCCGGGAGCAGGACTACGAAGACCACGGTGTCGCTCTCCATGAGCGCATCAAGGAAGTCGAGCGACGGCTGCTCGTCGATGTCGTGGGGCGCTTGGCCCGTAACGGCTACCGCATTGAGGGACGAAAGGTAGTTATCCAGTGACCGCCGAAGGTACGAAGCGGCCCATCCGCCGCGCGCTGGTCAGCGTCTATGACAAGACGGGTCTGGAGGACCTGGCCCGCGGTCTGCACGAGGCGGGCGTCACGCTGGTCTCCACCGGCTCCACCGCGGGGAAGATCGCCGCCGCCGGGGTGCCCGTCACCAAGGTCGAGGAGCTCACCGGCTTCCCCGAGTGCCTGGACGGCCGGGTGAAGACGCTGCACCCGCGCGTGCACGCCGGCATCCTCGCCGACCTGCGCCTCGACTCGCACCGCGAGCAGCTGGCCGAGCTGGGCGTCGAGCCCTTCGACCTGGTCGTCGTGAACCTCTACCCGTTCCAGCAGACCGTCGACTCGGGCGCGACCCCGGACGAGTGTGTCGAGCAGATCGACATCGGCGGCCCCTCGATGGTCCGCGCCGCCGCCAAGAACCACCCCTCGGTCGCGGTCGTCACCAGCCCGGAGCGGTACGCCGACGTGCTCGGCGCCGCGCGGAGCGGTGGGTTCGACCTCACCGCGCGCAAGCGCCTCGCGGCGGAGGCGTTCCGGCACACCGCCGAGTACGACGTGGCCGTGGCGGGCTGGTTCGCTGGCGACTACGCCGGTGACGGCGAGGACTTCCCGTCCTTCATCGGGGTCACGTACGAGCGTAAGAACGTCCTGCGTTACGGCGAGAACCCGCACCAGGGTGCCGCTCTCTACACCGGCGGCTGCGGGGGTCTGGCCGAGGCCGAGCAGTTGCACGGCAAGGAGATGTCGTACAACAACTACACGGACACCGATGCCGCGCGCCGGGCCGCGTACGACCACTCCGCGCCCTGCGTCGCGATCATCAAGCACGCCAACCCGTGCGGCATCGCGATCGGTGACGACGTCGCCGACGCGCACCGCAAGGCCCACGCCTGCGACCCGCTGTCCGCTTTCGGCGGTGTGATCGCCGTCAACCGGCCGGTGTCGGCGGCGATGGCCGAGCAGGTCGCGGAGATCTTCACCGAGGTCGTCGTCGCCCCGGACTACGAGGACGGCGCCGTCGAGATCCTCTCCCGGAAGAAGAACATCCGGGTGCTGCGCTGCGCCGAAGGGCCCCAGCCCCCGGCCGAGTTCAAGCCGATCGACGGCGGCGGGCTCGCGCAGGTCAAGGACGTCCTCCAGGCCGAGGGCGACGACCCGGCGAACTGGACGCTCGCCAGCGGCGAGGCGCTGTCCGCCAACGAGCTGACCGAACTGGCCTTCGCCTGGCGCGCCTGCCGCGCAGTGAAGTCCAACGCGATCCTGCTCGCCAAGGGCGGTGCGTCCGTCGGCGTCGGCATGGGACAGGTCAACCGCGTCGACTCCGCGAAGCTCGCGGTGGAGCGTGCGGGCGAGGAGCGCGCGCGGGGGGCGTACGCGGCTTCGGACGCGTTCTTCCCGTTCCCCGACGGCCTGGAGATCCTGCTGAACGCGGGCATCAAGGCCGTGGTGCAGCCGGGCGGTTCGGTCCGTGACGAGCAGGTCGTGGAGGCCGCGCAGAAGGCGGGCGCGACGATGTACTTCACGGGTACGCGCCACTTTTTCCACTGAGACATCAGGCACAACGCAGTACGGCCGAAGGCCGCAACCCGCCGGGGTTGCGGCCTTCGGCCGTACAACAGCGCAACGCTGGTTACTTCTTGATCACCAGGGTGCCGGCGGCACGGTCGTGCCAGCCCTGCAGCTTCCCGGAGTTGTCGAAGAACGGCGACAGGTAGACCAGGAGCGTGCCGATGCCGCAGAGGAGCGAGCCGACCATCGGGAGGATCCAGCGGATGAAGCCGCCACCGAGGCCCGGGACCTGGCCCGTGTTCTCCTTGATGACCTTCAGGCCGAGGGCCATCTTGCCAAGGGTCGCGCCGACGAAGGCGATCATCAGCCACTCGTAGAGCAGCGTGATGAGACCGAAGATCAGGATTGCGCCGAATGCCGTGGCGATGATGCCGGCGCTGGCGTCGGTGACGCACTGGTCGTAGCCGGGGCTGCCGGCGAGGCCACAAGCGTCGATGTCGTCCGCCGCGCCCATCGCGCCCGCCAGGCCGATGGCGCTGAAGATCAAGTACACGACGAAGATCGCGACGCCGTCGATGGCACGCGCGCCGAGGCGGCGGCCCATCGTGGGCACCTGGACCGTGCCAAGCACCGGGACGTTGATGTAGCCGCTGTTGGCCTGCAGAGTGCCGGGCGGCGGCGCCTGGGGGTAGCCGTAGCCGGGCTGGCCCTGCTGCGGGTCGCCCTGCGGGTAGCCGTATCCGGCCTGGCCCTGCGGGGGCACGCCCTGGGGCGCCTGCGGGTAGCCGTAACCGGGCTGGCCCTGCGGGGGCTGACCGGGCTGCTGCGGGGGCTGGCCCTGCTGGCCGTACGGGTTGTTCGGGTCGCCGAAACTCATGGCGGGGTTCCTCCGTTGAAATGCTGGGGACGTCGCGGCCCGAGCGGAGGAACAACACAAAATCAAGCGGTCAGCCCCCCGCCGCTCTCCGCGGCACTGCGCGGATCATCGTCGTAGTACGGTCGTCTTTTTGTCCAGTCGGTTCTTGTATGTGTTGTGCAAGTGCAACCTCGCTCGCCGCTACGGGCCCCGGACGCACGGCGGATTGGAACCATGGCGGGTCCATCCGCGAGGATGGGGGCATGACCGCCCAGATTCTCGATGGCAAGGCCACCGCAGCCGCGATCAAGTCCGATCTGACCGCCCGCGTGGCGACTCTGAAGTCCCAGGGCATCGTCCCCGGGCTCGGGACCCTGCTGGTCGGTGACGACCCGGGCAGTAAGTGGTACGTCGCGGGCAAGCACCGCGACTGCGCCCAGGTCGGGCTCGCTTCCCTCCAGCGCGAGCTGCCCGACACCGCCTCCCAGGAGGAGATCGAGGCGGTCGTACGGGAGCTCAACGACAACCCCGAATGCACGGGTTACATCGTCCAACTTCCGCTCCCCAAGGGCATCGACACCAACCGCGTCCTGGAGCTGATGGACCCGGCCAAGGACGCCGACGGCCTGCACCCGATGAGCCTCGGCCGGCTGGTGCTGGGCGAGAAGGGCCCGCTGCCCTGCACGCCGTACGGCATCGTCCAGTTGCTGCGCCACCACGGCGTCGAGATCAATGGCGCGCATGTCGTGGTCGTCGGACGCGGCATCACCATCGGCCGCCCGATGCCACTGGTCCTGACCCGCAAGTCCGAGAACGCGACCGTGACGCAGTGCCACACCGGTACGCGTGATCTGTCCTCGCACCTCAGGCAGGCGGACATCATCGTCGCCGCCGCCGGTGTGCCGCACCTCATCAAGCCCGAGGACGTGAAGCCGGGCGCGGCCGTGCTCGACGTCGGCGTCAGCCGCGACGAGAACGGCAAGATCGTCGGCGATGTCCACCCGGGCGTGGCGGAGGTGGCCGGCTGGGTCGCACCCAACCCCGGCGGTGTCGGGCCGATGACCCGCGCCCAACTGCTGGTGAACGTGGTCGAGGCCGCCGAGCGCGACGCGGCTGCCGCTGCCGCTGCCGCGAGCTGAGCGGGAGTGAGCGAGAGGGAAGCGTTGCCCATGGGCACGGGTGCGAGCCGGGACGTGACGTCGGACGCGGACGCGACGTCGGACGCGGGTACGGACGCGGGTACGGATGCGACGTCGGACGTGACGCCGGACGCGGGTGCGGACGTGACGCAGGACGTGACGCCGGACGCCGGTACGGGCGCGGTTCCGGACGCGGCTTCGGATGCGACTCCGGGCGCGGCTTCGGGCGCGGTTCCGGACGACAACCAGGCCGCCCCCGCGGCAGGTTCCCCGGCTGACGCGGACGGGCCCGCCGAGGCCTCCGAAGGCGTGACGGCCGCCGGTTCCTCCCCGGGCCCCGAGGGGGAGGCTTCCCCGGAGTCCGGGAGGGACGTCGAGGCGGACTTCTCCGAACCGCAGAGCAAGGGCGTCGTCAGCGTTCCGAGCCCGGAGGGGCCCGTCCGTTCCACGCGGCGCTTCCCTCTTTTCACCCGGGACACCGCGCGCCCCGAGGGCGGCGGTCGGGCGGCCCCCGGGGGCGCTGCCGCCCCGGTCCGGCAGTGGCCGTTCCTCGCGGTCATGGGCGTGACGGCGTTCGGGCTGCTGCTGGTCGCCGTCGATGCCTTCGGCATCGGTTTCCGGCTCGGCACCCTGCTGATCGGCCTGTCCCTGATCGGGGGCGCCGTGATGCGCCGGTTGATCCCGTCGGTGGGGATGCTGGCGGTGCGTTCGCGCTTCACCGACATGGTCACGTACGGGCTGTTGGGCGTCGTCATCTCGCTGCTCGCGCTGATGGCACAGCCCGCTCCCTGGCTGGAGATCCCCTTCCTGGAGGCCGTGGTCCGCTTCACCGTGCGCTGAAGCCCTTCACGCCGCGCTCAAGTCCGCGGCCACGCCGCGCTCAAAGTGCGCCGCCCCGCCCAGCCGCGCTCAAGTCCGCTGCCACGGTGCGCCGAAGCCCTGCGCGATGCGCCGATTCCGCATGTCCCAAAAGCCTGCCGTTTTCTCTCGATGTAAAGTATCTTGATGGCGAGATAAAGCGACGAGCCGCGGCATGCGCACGAGCGAGCCCGCTCCTGTGCGCACGCGAGCAGGGGACGTGTCCTGGACGCGCTCGACGAGAACCTCAGGAAGAAGATGTCCGCCTGAGAGAGGGCGTGCCGGTGGCAGGGGGAGGCGCGGGGAGAGGACGTGTCGGGGGCAGTGGGGAGGTCGGGTGGGCCGAAGCGGTCGTATGGCCAGAAACGTCGACCGCCCGGCCAGCGCGGAGCAAAAGGAGCTGCCGACGGGCGGGCTGCCGCCTACGGTTTCCGGGACCGCGTCACCAACCCCGAAGGAGGGCCGCGATGGCCGCTGAACTGAACCACACCGTTGTGCACGCCGAGGACAAGCAGGCCTCGGCCGAATTCATCGCCGACATCCTGGGCCTGGAAGTGGGCGCCCCGTTCGGGCCGTTCATCCCGGTCGACGTCGCCAACGGTGTGACGCTCGACTACTACACCAACGTCGGGCCCACCCTCGTGTCGCAGCACTACGCGTTCCTGGTCCCGGATGAGGAATTCGACACCATGATCGGCCGGATCAAGGCGGCCGGAGTCACCTATTACGCCGACCCCAACCACACCGAACCGGGTCGGATCAACCGTCTCTTCGGTGGTCGTGGTGCGTACTTCGAGGACCCGAACGGCCACAACATGGAGATCATCACCCGGCCGTACTCCCGGTAGTGAAGACCGGCCGGAAGTGCCCGGACAACGGCTCGCAGCACGGCACATACGACGGCGCCCGTCCTCTCCCCCGTGGGAGGACGAGCGCCGTCCGTACGGTGCGGGCCCGCGGTTGTTGCCCCCGCGTTGCCCGCACTTAAGAGTCATGGACGCGCCAAAACCGATCAAGAGTCGCCGGGTCCCTGTGTCATGGAAGTGACCATTCCGCCACGGTGCGATCACTGCGCAACAGAACGCGCCGCACAGGTGGGACACTGCGAGGATCTGGGACAGGGCGCGCAAGGTGTACGCCGGTGTCCCGAACGCTCCTGTGCGCCGCCACCCCCGGAACTGACATCCTGGGTTTGCGCATCCCTGTGGGTAGTCCGGATCACGGATGACGAAGGGCACGGCGGGGGCACGTGGACGCGGGGCACATCAGGTACGTACGGGGGGAAAAGGGGGAGGCGTAATGCCTCGTTGGAAGGCGCTGCCCGAGGAGCTGGATCCTCAGGTCACGGAGTTCACGAACCAGCTGCGCAGGCTCGTCGACCGAAGCGGGCTCAGCATCGCGGCGGTGGCGGACCGGACCGGGTACAGCAAGACGTCCTGGGAGCGCTATCTGAGCGGCCGACTGCTCGCGCCCAAGGGCGCGGTGGTCGTGCTGGCCGAGGTGACCGGCACGAACGCGGGGCACCTCACCACCATGTGGGAGCTCGCGGAGCGCGCCTGGAGCCGCTCCGAGATGCGCCACGACATGACCATGGAAGCGATCAGGATCTCGCAGGCGCGGGCCGCGCTGGGCGAGTTCGGTCAGACGCAGGCGCCGGTGAAGAACAGCAAGCCGGGCAAGCGTGTCGCCCCGAGCCACGCGTCCGGCCCCGGTCGCAGCCCCGCCCCCGGCCCCTCCGCCCCGGCGGCGGGCCCCGGGCGCTCCGGCGATGTGGGATCCGTCGGCGGTACGGGCCGGGGCGCGGGGGCCGGCCAGGGCGCGGCCCCCGTCGGCCCGTCGCCCGCCGCGCCTCCGCAGGGTTTCGGCGCCCCACCGCAGGGCTTCGGAGCACCGCCGCAGCCGTCGGGCGGCGACAGCGGCTCGCCCGACCAGCAGCGCCGTCGCCGGAAGGTGACGATGTTCCTCGCCGGTGTTGTGGGCACGCTCCTGCTGATCGCGGCCGTCGTGCTGCTGACCGACCTCGGCGGCAAGGACAAGCAGCCGACCGCGGACGAAAAGCCGTCCGCGACCCCGACGGCTTCGGCGCCCAAGCTGCCCGCCGGTGTGGAATGCGCCGGCGACGACTGCACGGGCAAGGACCCGGAGAACATGGGCTGCGGCGGCGACTTCGCCAAGACGACGGCCACCGCGACCATCGGCACCGCCGTCGTCGAGGTCCGGTACAGCAAGACATGCGGGGCGGCGTGGGCGCGTATCACCCGGGGCACGGCCGGCGACACCATAAGGATCACCTCCGGCGCCGAGGCGGGGACAGGCCCGGGTGCGGGCCAGGACGGCACGGTGGACGCGGACAAGGACGCGTACACCCCGATGCTCGCCGTCGCCGGGGCCACCGACGCGCAGGCGTGCGCGACGCTCACGACCGGGGTCAAGGGCTGCACCACGCCGGAGTAGACCGGGATAAAACGGGAGAAGAAAAAAGTGGTGGCCGAGGGGGCATGCCCATGCGGAACGGGGGCACGCGAGAGATATCCCCCCCACGGGTGCACAGCACCCCGGTGGCGGCCGTCGGCGCATCCCCCCTCCCGCGCCGACGGCCGCCGCCTGTGTGCGGGGACCGGCGGAGACCCGCGATGACACGCGGTGCGGGACGCGGATGTGCGCGGCACCACACGGGGCCGGGGGAACGGCGCTCCCGGGGTCCGATAGCCTGATCGCTGGATTTCTCTTCACATCAAGATTCACCGAAGAGATATCCGGAAAGTAGGGGCAGGGACCCCCACCGCCAGCTGTCTTACGGAGATCGCCATGACCCGCACTCCCGTGAATGTCACCGTCACCGGCGCGGCCGGACAGATCGGCTACGCGCTGCTCTTCCGTATCGCCTCCGGTCACCTGCTCGGCGCGGATGTGCCGGTCAAGCTGCGTCTCCTCGAAATCCCGCAGGGCCTGAAGGCCGCCGAGGGCACCGCCATGGAGCTTGACGACTGCGCCTTCCCGCTGCTCCAGGGCATCGAGATCACCGACGACCCGAACGTCGGCTTCGACGGCGCGAACGTGGCCCTCCTCGTCGGCGCCCGACCCCGCACCAAGGGGATGGAGCGCGGCGACCTGCTGTCCGCCAACGGCGGCATCTTCAAGCCGCAGGGCAAGGCCATCAACGACAACGCCGCGGACGACATCAAGGTCCTCGTCGTCGGCAACCCGGCCAACACCAACGCGCTCATCGCGCAGGCCGCGGCCCCGGACGTACCGGCCGAGCGCTTCACCGCGATGACCCGCCTCGACCACAACCGTGCGCTCTCGCAGCTCTCGAAGAAGACCGGCGTACCGGTCTCCGAGATCAAGAAGCTCACGATCTGGGGCAACCACTCCGCGACCCAGTACCCCGACATTTTCCACGCCGAGGTCGCCGGCAAGAACGCCGCCGAGGTCGTCAACGACGAGCAGTGGCTCGCCGACACCTTCATCCCGACCGTCGCCAAGCGCGGCGCGGCGATCATCGAGGCCCGTGGCGCGTCCTCGGCCGCCTCGGCCGCCAACGCCGCCATCGACCACGTCCACACGTGGGTCAACGGCACGGCCGCCGGAAACTGGACCTCGATGGGTATCCCGTCGGACGGCTCCTACGGCGTCCCCGAGGGCCTCATCTCGTCCTTCCCGGTCACCACGGCGAACGGCACGTACGAGATCGTCCAGGGCCTGGACATCAGCGACTTCTCCCGCACCCGCATCGACGCGTCGGTGCAGGAGCTCAAGGAAGAGCGTGACGCGGTCCGCGAGCTCGGCCTCATCTGAGTCCGTCCTCGCACGCCCGCCTCTGTGCGTACGCACCGCCGCCCCCGGCAGCCGATCGACCGGCCGTCGGGGGCGGCGGTGCGTCAGGCGGCGGCGTACGGCTCCTGCGGGCGGCAGTCGGCGCACCGCCCCGGCTCGTGCGATCTGAAGACGCGCTCGCACCCGTCGCAGTCCTGGAGCGGTACGACGGCCACTCGGTCGGGCCCGAGCGTCGGCGGCGCGGAAGGCGGCTCGGGCGGCTGCCAGTTCGCAAGCCGGTACGCGAGCAGCCCGGCCGGCCGCGCGAGCGGCTCCCGGGGAAGCCCGCCGATGAGCGTGTGCGTCACCTGGGCATCCGGGATTCCGAGGTCCAGCCAGGTGGTGACGGCCGGGGCGAGCGCGTGGCATCGCGTACGGACAGGGTCAGCCGGGGGTCGCGGAAGCGCAGCGCGGCCAGCAGGGCGACAGCGGGCCGCTGCCGTTCCTCCTCCTCGGGCGAGAGCGCGGGCGCGGTCGCGCGCGGTCGCTTCACCAGACTGACCCGGCGTACGGCGACCGGCTGCACACCCGGCCGCTCGTAGTACGTCGTCCTGGTCACGATCCGCTGACCTGCGGTGCGGTGCTTCGCGCGCTGGAGATACCCGGCGGCCTCAAGTTCCTTGAGAGCAGCGGCGATCCGGTACTCGCTCTCCGGGAACCGCGCCGCCAGTGTTTTGATGCCGACCGACGCGCCGTCCGGCAGCGACTGGATGTGCACGGCGAGACCGATCGCGATGGCGGACAGCGACCGGTGCTGAGCGAGGTGGTTACCGACGACGGTGAAGTGCGTCTCGTGCCGGTGCCGGACGTGCGTTACGCCGCCGCTGGAAGAGGGCGCGGGGATAGACTTGTCCGAAGTCATGGGGAAGCTCTTTTCTTCCTGATGATCAGGCCCTCGGACCGGGATTGCCGTCCCGCCGGGGGCCGATTCTGTGTGCTGTTGTGGGCGCCGCACAGGCGACGCGTGGAGTTGTTCTGGCGCGAACGTACCGCGCCGATCCCGGAATATGCCACCCCGTCACCTGATCGGGTGACATGCCAATTGCTCCAGCGGATGGGGGAGTTGGAGGGGGAGGTTGGAAAGTTTCTTTCCCCGAGTCCTTTAGGGGCGCGAGCCCACCCGCGAAGCGGCCCGCCGAGTCGCGGCGAACCACGATCCGGCGGGCCGAGGGGGCGACTTCCCAGCGTTACGCCCCGCTGACCTGCGAGGACGCGTACGCGACGAAGGCCGCCCAGGGCGCGGGGGCGACGTCGAGTATGGGGCCGGTCGTGATCTTGGAATCGCGGATGTGGATGGTGGTGGGGTGCGCGGAGACCTCTACGCAGTCCTGGCCGCCGTTTCCACTGTGGCTGGACTTGCGCCAGGCGTATGCGACTTCGATGCATTCGCCGCCACCGCCATCGCTGTAGCTGGACTTGAACCAGTTCAGGTTGTTCATCGTTCTCCCGTCACCAACTGCCGGATGAACTCCGCCGATTCCTCGGGGGAGAGGGCTTGGCTCTGGAGGATTCCATACCGCCTAGCGATCTTGCTGACAGGACGCCGATCGCCGATCAGGCGGCCGTTGTCCTGAACTTCCAGGTAGACGCCGACTTCTTGATCGGCTCGCTCGACCAGGGTGAATGAGCCGCCCAATCCAGCATGGGTGAAGCGTTCCGTCGGCATGACCTGAATTTCGACATGTCGCAATTGCCCGACCACCAGGAGGTGATTCAGCTCCTGACGCATGACGTCCCACCCACCAATCGGCCGCCGCAGCGTGACTTCTTCCAGGATGAAGCTGAGGGACGCGGCCGGCGTACGGGTGAGGAGCTGCTGTCGAGCAAGTCGGGCGGCCACTCGGCGTTCGAGTTCCTCGTCGTCCAGGGCAGGTCGGTAAGCGAGGTGGACGGCTCGTGCGTACGCCTCGGTCTGGAGCAAGCCATGGATCAACTGCGCGTTGTACGTAGACAACGCAACCGCCTCCGCTTCCGCCGCCGCGAACGGCTGGAACCACGAAGGGTGCGGCTCCTTGAGCTGCTCGTTCACCACCGACGTGAACACCTTCGGCACCTTGAAGACCCGCTCCAGCTGCTCCGCCAGGTCCATCCTCAGTGGTCGCCGCCCCTGCTCGACACTCCCGATCTGGGACTCCGAGAACCCGGCCCGATCGCCAAGCTCCCGCTGGGTCAGCTCCGCGCCCTCGCGCAGCGCCCGCATCTGGGTGCTGAGGATGCGCAGGCTTACGGGGACGTTCTCGTCGTACTGATTCGGATTCTGGTTCTGATGGTTGTTGCGATCGTCGGTCACGCCGACACTCCCTCGCCGCCTCGTACGGAACCGGCGACGGCCCGTACAGCAGACCCGTACGCCGCGTCAGGCTCGTAAAGCTAGCCCTGAGCAGGGCACATTCGAGACATGAACGAGGAAACCCCACACGAACGAAGTGACGTGCACAGCGCGCGAGTTGCGACGGCCGAGGAGACCGTCCTGCTGCTGCGTACACACATCGGACTGCTCGCCCCGGAGGTCGAAGCGCTGGCACTGAGCCTCCCGCAGGGCGAGCAGGGCCGCTGCCTGGCCCTGGCGTCGGTCGCCGAGGCCCGCCGCAAGCTGCGCGCGGGGGCGACGGCGGGGACAGGGGCGGCGTATCGCGCGGAGCAACTGGGGCGGGTGTGCCGCGCGTTGATCTACCACTGGGAGGAACTGGCGGCGGCCGAGCGACGGCGCTGAGGCGCCAGTTGGGAAGTGGGCCAGCAGATCAGGCTGCAGGTCAACGAAGGTGAAGACGTCGCCGAGTTCGGGACGCCGTTCCCAGCGTACGGCGAGTCGCGGAATTGGTGGAGAAGGGCGAAGGTCTGCTCGGCGCCGAAACGGCCCTTACCCAGGCCCCTTGAGGTTCGGGTGCTAGGACGTGTTTGAGATGTTGATCAAGGTTATGAAATGATCTTGGGATGTCTCGTGGTGACCTGACGGACGCGCAGTGGGATCGGCTGGAGCCGCTGTTGCCTCCGATACCGAAGATGGGCCGGCCTCCGAGGGATCGGCGGCAGGTGTTCGACGGGATCTGGTGGCGGGCCCGGACCGGCTCGCCCTGGCGGGATCTGCCCGAGCGGTACGGGCCCTGGGAGACGGCATATGCGGTGTTCCGGCGCTGGCAGGTCGACGCGACCTGGACCCGGATCCTGACGAAGTTGCAGGTCAAAGCGGATGCCGACGGGATCATCGAGTGGGAGGTCTCGGTCGACTCCACCGTGTGCCGCGCACATCAGCATGCCGCCGGGGCCCGCAAAAAGGGGCTGACGATCCGGGCCGGCCGCGCGAGGACGGCCTGGCGGCCGAGCCGGACGACCACGGTCTCGGACGTTCGCGCGGCGGGTTGACCACCAAGATTCACCTCGCCGTCGACGCTTCCTTCCACGTCCTGGCCGCTGTCATCACCGCCGGACAGAAGGGTGACGCACCGGCCTTCGAGCAGGTGATGGCCCGGATCCGTGTCCCCCGGACCGGTGGTGGGCGCCCACGGACCCGGCCCGTCCACGTGCTTGCCGACCGGGCCTACTCCTCCCGCGCCATCCGCTCCTACCTGCGCAAACGACAGATCCCGCACACCATCCCGGAGAAGCGTGACCAGGCAGGACACCGCCTCCGACGAGGTTCGGCAGGCGGACGCCCACCTGCCTTCGACCGCGAGATGTACAAACGCAGGCACAAAGGCGAGTGCCGATTCGCCCTGCTGAAGCAAGCCCGTGGCGTCGCCACGAGATACGACAAACTCGCCGTCCGCTACGAAGCCACCGTCCAACTCGCCTTGATACGACAGTCGCTATGACCACATCTCAAACACGTCCTAGTACTCCAGCCGTAGTTCGTGATCTCGATGGTGAAGGGTGCCGAGGAGACAGGTGGCCAGCGTTGATCGTCTGGACGAGATCGGCCACGCCATCGGGAGGTGTCGGTTCCTTCCCTGCCTACCCGAGGCCGCCGAGACGGAGGGCGTCCCTTATCTCGCTGAGCTTCGCGGTTGTCGCCGGGGTCCGCTCCTTCGCCTGTCCGCTGAGACGGAGGGCATCCTCAATCTCGCTGAGTTTCGGGGAGGACAGGACGCCTGCCCGCTCGATCAGGTCGTCCCGGGACACGGTGGTTAGCCACGTGCAAGGGGTAAAGCCTGGACGCGCGAGGGCGAACCGCAGCACGCCTTCGAAAGGCAGTCCTTCCATGGCGCCAACTCGCACTTCGACGCCCAGACCGCTGATGTCGACGCCCGCCGGAGCGACGACCTGCATCGCCCGGATCCCGGACGCGTCGTCTACCGACAGCAGTACGACCAGCCGCCGCTCGTCGAACTCGACCCACCAGACTTCGCCACGTTGCACATGTCCTCCTGACACAGGACGGCAGGCAAACGCTGCGCGACCCTGACACGCTGTGGAGACGGGTGCGGCCACCGTTGATCATCGGTGTGTGAAGACAAACGATCATGTGGTGGCCGCAGGTCACAGCGTAGACCCTGCCCGCTGGCAGGAGGCTTTCGAGGGCCTGATGAGCCGGATCGCAGGCCGGTTCACGCGGGTCGAACCCCGGCGTCGGGTCCGGCAATTGGTACTCGGCCTGCTGTCGGACCTGCCGCGCAAGAACTGCTGGACCATCGCCGAGTGGGCCGGAGAGAGGACCCCGGACGGCATGCAGCACCTGCTCGGGCGGGCCAAGTGGGACGCCGACCAGGTCCGCGACGACGTGCGTGGCTACGTGGTGGAGCACCTGCACGACGGCCAGGCGGTTCTGGTAGTCGACGAGACCGGCGACGTGAAGAAGGGCAACGGCACGGTCGGCGTGCAGCGGCAGTACACCGGCACCGCGGGCAGGATCGAGAACGCCCAGGTTGCTGTCTACCTGGTCTACGCGGGACGACGCGGACACGCCGCGGTGGACCGGGAACTATACGTTCCTCGCTCCTGGACCTCCGACTCCGACCGCTGCCGGGCCGCCGGGCTCGGCGAGGAGACAGGGTTCGCGACCAAGCCGGAGTTGGCCGCTCGCATGGTCGCCCGGTTCCTGGACGCCGGCCACCGGGCCGCCTGGGTTGCGGGGGACGAGGTCTACGGCGGCAACCCGACGCTGCGAACCACGCTGGAGGAACGCGGCACCGGCTACGTCCTCGCGGTGGCCTGCTCGCACGAAGTCACCACAGGCGCCGGGAAGTTCCGCGCGGACGCCCTGGCCAAGAAGGTGCCCAAGCGGGCCTGGCAGAAGCTGTCCGCAGGGGCCGGAGCCAAGGGCCACCGCTTCTACGACTGGGTCGTCATCGACCTCGTCGACTCCCGGCCCGGGAATCGCCAGTTGCTCATCCGCCGCAACCGCAGCACCGGCGAACTCGCGTACTACCGCTGCTACTCGCCCGCACCGGTGCCGCTGACCACCCTGGTGCGAGTTGCTGGATCAAGGTGGCGGGTGGAGGAGTTCTTCCAGTCCGGCAAGGGCCTGGCCGCCCTGGACGAGCACCAGGTCCGCCGCTACCCGTCCTGGTCCCGCTGGGTCACCCTGGTCATGCTCGCCCACGCCTTCCTGGCCGTCGTCCGCGCGGACGAACACGCCCGCCACCCCGCACCCGAAGCCCTCATACCGCTCACCTGCAACGAGATCCAACGACTGTTCGTCACGCTCGTCGTCCAACCCGTCCACGACGCCGTCCACCGGCTCGGCTGGTCCGACTGGCGACGCCGCCACCAGGCCCGATCCCAGGCCAGCCACTACCGACGACAAGCCACTCAGGCATGAAGATCACGATCTACGGCTGGAGTACTAGGTGGCGTACCCATCCCCCAAGCCTCGCGGGGAGTTGGACGGCTACGAGCTCCAACGGCGGCCCGGCGTACGGCCTCTCAGAAGCGTTCGACCTCTTCGCCGTCCGGGGTCTTATAGCAGCCGGACACCAGGTCCAGGCTCAGCATCGGCGGGTCGCTCTTCGCCATGTTGGTGACCATGACGCTGACCTTCTTCTTGTCGTTGTCGGCGGTCAGGGTGATGCTTTTGTTTTTGCTGGTATTCGGTCCGTATTCAACGATCTTCCACCCTTGCTTGGGCAGTTCTCTCTTGAGTCGCTCCATCGCTTTGTCGAGGTCTTTCGCCGAGGCGGGTTTGAAGGACCATGGATGGAAGATGCGGAAGTATGTCTCTGTGTCCTTTCCTGAACAGTCCATTACTCCCGGAAGGTTCTCTGACGTCTTTCCCTTCACGCCCAGCAGATCATAGATCTCGCTGGAGATCTTTTCCATTGTGTCGGCGGCGTCGAGCGAGGCGCTCGTACCGGCGAACGGGACGCCATCGCTCTTTTCGTCAGTCATGCCACATCCTGTCAGGACAATGAGTGCAAGGGGTACGGCGAGCACAGAGGCACGCGTTCTGGTCTTCACGTCTGAGCTCTCCTACTTGGAACGCGTTACTTCTTCACTCGTCAATGGGTTGGGCGGCGGCTTCAATTGCGCTTCATCATCCTTCCCCGCTACCACCAGGCCCTGATTATTCAGACTTCTAAACCCCTCATCCCAGTAACCGCTGTGGCCCTCGACAGGAAGTCGGGGCGGCGGTGCGGGCGCCCCGATCCGGCCGGCCACGCGACTGGAGCGGTGGCAGCAGGCTGGCGTCTTCGACTGGCTGCACCGCGTCCTGCGCACTGAACTGAATGCAGCCGGCCAACTCGGCCGGTCCCGTGCGTGCGTGGATGGCTCCTCTGTCCGCGCGAAAACGGGGAAAGCCGCGACCGGCCCGTTTTGTGTCGGCCGACCGGCACAAAACGGGTAGCAGATACCGCCTGATCTGCGACGGACACGGCGCCCCGCGCCAGCCGGTATCGCGGGGAGTTGGACGGCCAAATCCAGTGGCCCGTCATTCGTATCGCAAGATCGCGTTACGAGCTCTAACGGTCGCTCGGGCGTACGGCCTCTCAGAAGCGTTCGACCTCTTTGCCGTCCGGGACCTTGTAGCAACCGGACAGCAGGAACAGGCTCAGCTTCGGCGGGTCGTTCTTCGCCATGTTGGTGACCTCGACGCTGACCTTCTTCTTGTCGTTGTCGGCAGTCAAGGTGATGCTTTTGTTCCTGCTGGTATTCGGTCCGTATTCAACGATCTTCCACCCTCGCTTGGGCAGTTCTCTCTTGAGTCGCTCCATCGCTTTGTCGAGGTCTTTCGCCGAAGCAGGGGTGAAGGCCCACGGATGGAAGATGCGGAAGTATGTCTCTGTGTCCTTTCCTGAACAGTCCATTACTCCCGGAAGGTTCTCTGACGCCTTTCCCTTCACGCCCAACAGATCATAGATCTCGCTGGAGACCTTTTCCATTGTGTCGGCGGCGTCGAGCGAGGCGCTCGTACCGGCGAACGGGACGCCATCGCTCTTTTCGTCAGTCATGCCACATCCTGTCAGGACAATGAGTGCAAGGGGTACGGCGAGCACAGAGGCACGCGTTCTGGTCTTCACGTCTGAGCTCTCCTACTTCGAACGCATTACTTCTTCACTCGTCAATGGGTTGGGCGGCGGCTTCAATCGCACTTCATCATCCTTCCCCGCTACCACCAGGCCCTGATTAATCAGACTTCTAGACCCCTCGTCCCAGTAACCACTGTGGCCCTCGGTGTCCGTGGTCATCTGGTTGGCACCGAATTGCTCGTCGCTGGGAATTCTGAAGTTGATGCCGTCCCCGCCGTGTCCATAGCGGCCGAGATCCGGGACCACGTCCCCCTCGGCTTCCGCGTTCCACACATGCCCCTTGGGGACATCCATCTCATCGGCACCCGACACCTTGACACCGGGGCTGCCCGCGAAAACGACGTCATCGGCGTTGAGGTTCCCTGTCTCGGCCGCTGCGCCGACCAGGGTCGTCCCGTACGAATGGCTGATCACGGTACGGTGCGGTGCCGCATCGCCGGTGTGTGATGCTTCCAAGCTGTCCAAGAACCCGTTGAGCGCAGGTGCGCCGTCGTACGCGTAGTGCTCGAACGGGGCGTCCTTGGGGATGGAATCAGGCGCGTCGTATCCGAGCCAGGTGATGGTGGAGACGGACTTGCCGTCAGCGTTGGCGTCGGCCACGCTCCACACATTGACCATGCGGTTGATGTCGCCCTTGACCGTTCCGAGCTCCGCTGTCGTACCCGGCACGTAGACCGCCTGGTGATCCGCGGTGTCCGGGTTTCCGTTGGCGAGGATCGCGCGGCCGTCGCCCTCGGTGCTGAAGCCCAGCAGATAGGCCTCGGGCAGTCCTTTCGTGCCGGTCTGGTCGAAGCGGTTCTGGATCGCGTCCATGCCGTCGATGGATTTGTGGGCGCCCTTGCGTGCTTCATCCCACTTCTTCCACGCCACGCTGTCCACCTTGACGCCCTTCATGGTGGTGCCGGTCATGGGGTTGAGGTAATCCGTCTGCCGCGTCGGCTCCGGATTCTTCTTGAGCCACGCGTCGTACTCGACCTGTGCGGTGCCTCGGGCCTCGGCGAGCACCATTCGGTTCGCCTCGTCCCGGACCGTGGACGGTAGCCCGTCAAGGTTGCCCACGGAGTCCGCCCGCATGGAGATCCACGCTGCCTGCTCGTCGGCGTCAAGGCCCTTCCACCACTCCGCGTTGGCCTTCGGGTCGCCCTTTTCGGGCGGCTGCGGCAGCGAGTCGACGTACTGCTTGCCCGCCGCCTCCACACCCTTGGTGTCCGACGAGACGTCGGCCCAGTCCCGGTCGCTGACGGTCAGATCGTCGTCCGCCTTCAGCGCCCGCAGCTTCGGGGCCCACTTCGCGTCGACCTCAGTCGCTTCCGTGAGGGCCGTTGAGATCCTGTCCGCGCAGTCCTGGGCGAGGCGGGCCTTGGGGTTGGGGTTGAAGTTGGCCGCCTGGCGGCCGATGGCGGAGGCGGTGTCATCCGTCAGATTGGCGGACTGGCCGCCCTCCGGGGTCTTGCCGTCCTTTCCCGGCTCCCCGCCCGGCGGATAGCTGACCGAGCCGTCGGCGTTCACGGTGAGGCCCCCGGCCTTCGCGTCCGCCAGAGCCCCGTCGAGCTTCTTCTTGGCCGCTTCCATCTCGTACGAGAACGCGACCAGGGCCGAGCCGACGAGGCCGCACTCGGTCTGGATGTAGTGAAAGTTCTTCCCCAGCTCCGTGAGCTGGCCGATCGCCGCCGTCGCGGCCTCGCCCTTCAACGACTTCCGCATGGCTGCGGAGATCTGATTCTCGATGCGGTCTTTGGCCGCACTCGCCATGTCCGAGGTGCTGCGGTATCCGTTGGCCGCCTCCGCGTACTCCGTCGGCTTGAGGGCCTTGAGTGTCGCAAGATCCATGACGTTCCTACCGTCCCTTGCCGGGGCCGCCGACTGCGGGAGTGTCGCTGTAGGCCACCTTCAGGTTGCCGATCTCGGCCATGACCGCTTCGTCGGTCTTCAGTTGGTCGTTGCCGATCTTCTCCAGCAGGCCCGCGAGCTTTCCGCACCGTCGGTTCACACTCTTGACGTAGCTCTCCCAGGATCCGTGAATTTCCCTCTGGGCGCCCGCAGTCCGGCAACCAGTGTCCGCTCCCAGCCCGTTCTGGCCGTCGGAGAGCTTCCCGAGCGCCTTGCCTATGCCCTCTTGGAACGAGCCGATGTCCTGGCCCGCCTTGGCCCAGGCGGCCTTCTTGGACACCACAGTTCCGGTGTCGCCCCCTGAACCGGGCTCCGCCTGATTCAGATGCATTTGTGTGGTGTGCTGCTCGGCTGCCGCGGCCTTGAGCTGCTCCCACTCCTCCCATGCCATGTATGCCTCCCCGTTCTCCGTGCTGCGCCACCAGACCACATACGTGTGCTAACGCAATGTTGCGATGATCGACACGTACGATACGGCGTCCTTGGGCGTGCCCGCTGCGTTAGCTCTGGTTGACAGTTGGGGCTTCGCTCGTGGTCATCGAGGGACTGTGCGGGATGTCGGCCGTGTGCCGTCCACCCGAACCAAGGACGCTCTTCCCGGTCCCGTTGATGCTGCCGGTGAGGTCCGCGAAGTTCGAGGTCGGCGCGGGGGATTCGTCGATGCCCGACGTCAAGTCGTGGGCGTAGGCCGCGGTCGTAGAGGTCAGCGCGCCGGAGACGGCCAGTGCGGCGGCCACGGTGACGCCAACTCTGTAATCTTCCCAGCTGCTTCGGCGCCCCACACAGCACGGCCCAACGAGGCATAGGCGCCGGGGAGTTCGCGGGATGCCTGCGGGTGCCGCCGGTCGTCCACCGGCTTCGGCCCCGGCGGTCGCTGTGGCCAGATGCCGGCAGTGGCTCGATCAGTGCCCACAAGCCGTCATCCACGATCCACGGCCGAGTCGGCACGGTTCGGGTCGGCGCACTTCCTGGATCCGAAGGGTCCGGGCCCCGACCCCACCCCCTCAACCCGGCTCGCTACGGCAGCCACGCTGGTTGCACTCCCGCTGTGGAATGTAGTACTTCTTATACATGAGCGAGCAGGTGCACAACAGGTTGGCGATGGTCCGGGCGGAGCGCGAAGTGTCCCGTCAGGCCCTTGCCGAGGCGGTCGGGGCGCATTACCAGACCATCGGGTACATCGAGCGCGGGCAGTACAACCCGAGCCTCGATCTCGCGCTGAAGATCGCCGAGTTCTTCGAGCTGCCGGTGGAGGCGCTGTTCTCCCTGCGGCCGATGCGATCGCTCACCGACGAGGTCTACGGGAGGAAGCAGTCATGAGGGCTACGGAGCAGCGGGCGGACAAGCAGCCGGACGGGCAGCCGGACGGGCGGGTGACGCGGGGTGCGCGTTACGACCGGGCCATGTTCGCGCTGATGAACCGCGAAGAGGCGAAGGTCATGCACGCCACCGCCGCCCGCAGGCGGTCCGTCGTCGGCGCGCATGCCGTGCTGACCGTCGTCATGGTGGCGTCCTGGATCGCGATGGTCTTCGACGACCGGGTGTGGGCGCTCGTCACCATGGCCGTGGCGCTGGTCCCCTGGATCTTCGCTACCGGCGTGCTCAACAGCGCCACCCGTGGCCTCCTGGAGCTGCGCCGCCATGTACTGGACGAGCGTCAGCTCGCCGAGCGTGATCGCGTGCAGGCCCGCTCGCACCGCCTGATGACGTGGGTGCTGCTGGTCGCCGCCCTCGGTACCGGTGCGGCGGGCGCGCTGGGTGACCTGCGGGTCGAAGGGCTCATCGCGCCCGTGCTGATCTCCCTGCTGGTCCTGCACTCCCTGATGCCGCTGTGGGTGGCGGGGCTGCGGGTGCAGGACGAGGCCGGCGAGGATTGTGACGGTCAGTGACGATGCCTGTGGTGACCTGAGCGCCCCCATTTCGCCCTTATCTGCACCTTAAGTTCCGTAATGCTGCGTGATGCGGGGCACTTTCGGCCATGAGTTACGCATGGTTTCCGCCCCCGTGGGGAGGGGGCCCGGTTGCTGGTTCTTGCCAGTCAGGAACCAGCCAGGAATAAATCGGGAACGGAAGGCTAAACGCGACGTGTCGGCACAAAAGACCATCCATGTGGGCGGGAAGTGGCAAGCAGCCGCCTCCGGCGCCACGCGTGACATCCTCGACCCCGCGGACGCCATGCCGTTCGCCGTCGTCGCCGAAGGCGGGGTCGCGGACGTCGACGCCGCGGTGGCAGCCGCCCGTGCGGCGTTCGACGAGGGCGACTGGCCGCGCACCCCGGTGGCCGAACGTGCCGCGCTGCTGCGCCGCGTCGCCGAGCTGCTCCAGCGCGACCGCGAGGAAATCGGTCTGCTGGAGAGCCGCGACGCCGGAAAGACCCTCGAAGAGGGCCGGGTCGACGTCGACTGCGTGAGCGACGCCTTCAGCTACTTCGCCGACCTCGTGATGAACGAGAGCGGCGGCCGGGTGGTGGACGCCGGTTCCCCCGAGATCCACAGCGTCGTCGTACATGAACCGGTCGGCGTCTGTTCGCTGATCGCCCCCTGGAACTATCCGCTGTTGCAGGCCAGTTGGAAGATTGCCCCGGCTCTCGCCGCAGGCAATACTTTTGTGATCAAGCCCAGCGAGATCACCCCGCTGACGACCGTCGCGCTCATCGAGCTGCTGGTCGAGGCCGGTCTCCCGGCCGGTGTCGCCAACCTCGTGACCGGCGCCGGCGACCCCGTCGGCGCGCGGATGTCCGAGCACCCCGACGTCGACCTCGTGTCGTTCACCGGCGGACTCACCAGCGGCACCAAGGTGATGCAGGCCGCGGCCGTCACCGTGAAGAAGGTCGCCCTCGAACTCGGCGGCAAGAACCCCAACGTCGTCTTCGCCGACGCCTGCGCCACCGAAGAGGGCTTCGACACCGCCGTCGACCAGGCACTGAACGCCGCCTTCATCCACAGCGGCCAGGTCTGCTCGGCCGGTTCGCGCCTGATCATCGAGGAGTCGGTGCGCGAGCGCTTCGTCGCCGAACTCGCCCGCCGCGCAGCGAAGATCCGCCTCGGCCGCGGCACCGCCGACGGAGTCGAGTGCGGGCCGCTCGTCTCCGCGCAGCAGCTGGCGAAGACCGAGATGTACGTCGCCTCCGCCCTGGAGGAAGGCGCGGTGCTCCGCTCCGGCGGCGCCCGCCCCGAGCCGTCCGACGTACGCCCCGCCGAGGGCTACTTCTACGCGCCGACCGTCCTCGACCAGTGCCACCGCGAGATGCGCGTCGTACGCGAGGAGGTCTTCGGCCCCGTCCTGACGGTGGAGACCTTCCGCACCGAGGACGAGGCCGTCACGCTCGCCAACGACACCGAGTACGGCCTGGCCGGCGGCGTGTGGACCGCGGACGCCGGGCGCGCGCGGCGCGTCGCGGGCCGGCTGCGGCACGGCACGGTGTGGATCAACGACTTCCACCCCTACCTCCCGCAGGCGGAGTGGGGCGGCTTCGGCAAGTCGGGCGTCGGGCGCGAACTCGGTCCCGCCGGGCTCGCGGAGTACCGCGAGGCGAAGCACATCTATCAGAACCTGAATCCGCAGCCGGTGCGGTGGTTTGCGGGCTGAGTTTTTCCCCTACCCGCCCCTTCCCGAACTGGGGCTCCGCCCCAGGCCCCGGTCCTCAAACGCCGGGCGGGCTGTATTTCGCTGGGGCGCGCTGAACACGCTGGACAGGCCGTGATCGTGGCCGCACGAAAAAAGGAGCAGCAACCCATGCCCGTATACGACTACGTCGTCGTCGGGGGCGGCACCGCAGGATCGGTGATCGCATCCCGTCTCACCGAGGACCCCTCCGTCCGCGTGGCCGTCATCGAGGGCGGGCCCTCCGACGTCGACCGGCCGGAAGTCCTCACCCTGCGCCGCTGGATGGGCCTGCTCGGTGGGGAGCTCGACTACGACTACCCCACCACTGAGCAGCCGCGCGGCAACTCCCACATCCGGCACAGCCGCGCCCGCGTGCTCGGCGGCTGCTCCTCGCACAACACCCTCATCGCTTTCCAGCCGCTGCCCTCCGACTGGGACGAGTGGGCGGCGGCCGGGGCCGACGGCTGGGACGCCGCGGCCATGGGCCCGTACTTCCACAAGCTGCGCAACAACATCGTGCCGGTCGACGAGAAGGACCGGAACGCCATCGCCCGCGACTTCGTCGACGCGGCGCAGGCCGCACTCGACGTGCCGCGCATCGAGGGCTTCAACAAGAAGCCCTTCCACGAGGGCGTCGGCTTCTTCGACCTCGCGTACCACCCGGAGAACAACAAGCGCTCGTCCGCGTCGGTCGCGTATCTGCACCCGTTCCTGGACCGCCCGAACCTCCACATCATGCTGGAGACCTGGGCGTACAAGCTGGAGCTCGACGGCGGCCGGGCCACCGGTGTGCACGTCAGGACCAAGGACGGCGAGGAGATCCTCGTCGAGGCGAGCCGCGAAGTCCTGGTCTGCGCGGGCGCGGTGGACACCCCGCGGCTGCTCATGCACTCCGGCATCGGCCCCCGCGCCGACCTCGAAGCGCTCGGCATCCCGGTGGCCGTCGACCTGCCGGGCGTCGGCGAGAACCTGCTGGACCACCCCGAGTCGGTCATCGTCTGGGAGACGGACGGGCCGATCCCGGAGAACTCCGCGATGGACTCCGACGCGGGTCTGTTCGTGCGCAGGGACCCCGAGTCCGAGGGCCCGGACCTGATGTTCCACTTCTACCAGATCGCGTTCACGGACAACCCGGAGCGCCTGGGCTACGAACGCCCCCCGCACGGGGTGTCGATGACGCCGAACATCCCCAAGCCGCGCAGCCGAGGCCGGCTCTTCCTCACCAGCGCGGACCCGGCGGACAAGCCCGCGCTGGACTTCCGTTACTTCACGGACGAGGACGACTACGACGGCCGCACACTGGTCGACGGCATCAAGATCGCCCGGGAGATCGCCAAGTCCGAGCCGCTGGCCCGCTGGCTCAAGCGCGAGGTCTGCCCGGGGCCCGACGTCACGTCCGACGAGGACATCAGCGAGTACGCGCGCAAGGTCGCGCACACCGTGTACCACCCGGCAGGGACCTGCCGAATGGGTGCTTCCGGTGATGAACTGGCCGTAGTGACGCCGGACTTGAAGATTCGCGGCCTCGAAGGCATCCGTATCGCCGACGCATCCGTCTTCCCCACGATGCCCTCTGTGAACCCGATGATCGGGGTCCTCATGGTCGGGGAGAAGTGCGCCGAAATGCTTGCTGGAACCACTGCACCGGGAGGTGATGCGTGATGACCGACCTCAAGAAGAGCACCGAAATAATCGACGGCATGAACGACGGAACGAGCGGCGACCCGGCCGACGGTATGAACGACGACAAGGGTGCCGCGACAAAAACCGCGACGAACGCCGAAGCGAAAACCGCGAAGAACACCGAGGCGAACGCCGCCGAACCGGTCTTCTCCGTACGCAATCTGTGGAAGGTGTTCGGCCCGAAGGCCGACCGCATACCCGGCGACGAAGAGCTCGCCGCCCTGCCCGCCGAAGACCTCACCGCGCGTACCGGCTGCACCGCCGCCGTCCGCGACGTGAGCTTCGATGTGCGCAAGGGTGAGGTCTTCGTCGTCATGGGCCTCTCCGGCTCCGGCAAGTCCACGCTCGTACGCTGCCTGACCCGGCTCATCGAGCCCACCGCCGGATCCCTCGCCTTCGACGGCGAAGACGTGATCGGCATGGACAAGAACCGGCTGCGTGAACTGCGCAAGCATCGTGCCGCCATGGTCTTCCAGCACTTCGGGCTGCTGCCGCACCGCACCGTCCTCGACAACGTCGCGTACGGCCTGGAGATCCAGGGCGTCGGCCGCGCCGAGCGCCGCGCCAGGGCCCAGGAGATCGTCACCAAGGTCGGCCTCGAAGGCATGGAGCTGCGCAGGCCCGGACAGCTGTCCGGCGGCCAGCAGCAGCGCGTCGGCCTTGCCCGCGCCCTCGCCGTCGACCCCGAAGTGCTCCTCTTCGACGAGCCGTTCAGCGCGCTCGACCCGCTCATCCGGCGGGACATGCAGGAGGAGGTCATGCGCCTGCACCGCGAAGAGGGCCGCACGATGGTCTTCATCACCCACGACCTCAACGAGGCCCTGCGCCTCGGCGACCGCATCGCCCTGATGCGCAACGGCGCCATCGTTCAGCTCGGCACGCCGGAGGAGATCGTCTCCAACCCGGCCGACGACTACGTACGCGACTTCGTCCGCGACGTCCCGCGCGAGCAGGTCATCTCCGTACGCCGCGCGATGCGTCCCGCCGAGGCCGGCGAGGCCGAGACCGGCGCCGCGCTGACCCCGGACACGCTCGTCGTCAACGCGATCGAGGCCGTCGCCCGCAGTGGCGGCCACTGCCGTGTGGTCGACGCCGGGCGCACCATCGGGGTCGTCGACCACGAGCGGCTGCTCGCCGTCGTCGCCGGTATCGACGGCACGGCGAACCGCGATACCCAGGACAAGGAGGTGGCGGCCGTATGAGTGCCGCCCCGAATTCCGTCCTCGACAAGCCCGACGCACCCGGCGTGCCCGTCACGCCCGAGCCCGTGAAGGGCGCCCCGGGGCCGCTGGCCAGGATCGCCGGGAACCCCCGGGCGATGCTGCTGCTCGCCGTCCTGCTCGTCGCGGTCGTCAGCGCGGTCGTGACGTCCGGCAGCGGCGCGTGGCCCGCCGACCTCACGGTCGACATCCGCTCCCCGCTCGACGACCTGAACCGCTGGCTGGTCGACAACCGGACCACCCACCCGCTCTTCCTCTACTTCCTGCTGCACATCAGCAACACGGCGGAAAGCTCCGTCGACGGTGTGCTCAGCCTGCTCGAAACCCTCGGCTTCATCGGTGTGACCATCGCCGCCGTGCTGGTCGCCTGGTACGCGGGAGGCGCCGGACTGCGCCGCCGCGCACTGCGCACCGGGGGCACCGCGCTCGGCACCTTCCTGGCGATCGGCCTGCTCGGCATGTGGGAACCGGCGATGGAGACGCTGGCCCTGATGATCGTCACGGTCACCGCCGCGGCCGTCGTCGGAGCCCTGCTCGGCCTCGCCGCCGGACTCTCCGACCGCTGCGAGCGCCTCCTGCGCCCGGTGTTCGACACCATGCAGGTGCTGCCGGCCTTCTCGTACCTGCTGCCGTTCGTGCTGCTCTTCGACATCGGCATCCCGTCGGTGTTCGTCGCCACGGTGATCTACGCGGCCCCGCCGATGGCCCGCCTCACCTCGCTCGGCCTGCGCGGCGCCGACGCCGCCGCGCTGGAAGCGTCCGCCTCGCTCGGCGCGAACGCCCGTCAGCAGCTGCTGACGGCGCGGCTCCCGCTGGCCCGCAAGCAGATGCTGCTCGGCCTCAACCAGACGATCATGATGTGTCTGTCGATGGTCGTCCTCGCGTCGATGATCGGCGCGGGAGGCCTCGGAGACGAGATCTTCACCGCGCTCTCCACGATCGACGTCGGCCTGGCGCTGCCCGCCGGTATCGCGGTCGTCATGATCGCGATCTGGCTGGACCGTACGACCGCGGCGGCCGGGGAGCAGCTGGACGACCCGTCGGCCGTCGAGCGCGGTACCTCGTGGATCCTGTGGCCCGCCATGCTGGTCCTCACGGTCGGCGGCGCCCTGCTCGGCCGGGCGCTCGGCAAGCAGGAGTGGCCCGAGGGCTGGACCGTGTCGATCAGCGGCCCGGTCAACTCGGTGGTCGACTGGATCGAGGACGAACTGGGCTCCGGCGTCCCCGTCCTGGGCGGCACCCTCACCTGGTCCGAAGGCTTCGCCAGCTGGGTGATCAACCCGGTGCGCGACCTGCTCCAGACCACCCCGTGGTGGTCACTGGTGCTGGTCGCCGGTGTGCTCGGCTTCCTGGCCGGCCGCTGGCGCGCCGCCATCACCGTCATGGCCTCGCTCGGCGCGATCGGCGCGATGGGCCTGTGGGCCCGCTCGATGGACACGCTCTCGCAGGTCCTCGCCGCGCTCGTGGTGACCCTGCTGCTCGGCTTCGCGATCGGTGTCCTCGCCGCGCGCGTGGAGCGCGCGGAACGGCTGATCAGGCCGGTGCTCGACATCATGCAGACGATGCCGCAGTTCATCTATCTGATCCCGGTGATCGCCCTGTTCAGCGGCGGTCGGACGGCCGCCGTCGCCGCGGCGGTGGTCTACGCACTGCCCGCCGTCGTACGCATCACCACCCAGGGGATCAAGCAGATCGACCCCGCGGCCCTGGAAGCGGCCCGCTCGCTCGGTGCCACCACACGCCAGCAGCTCTTCCAGGTGCAGCTGCCGCTGGCCAGGCCCGCGCTGCAGCTCGCCGTCAACCAGGGCGTGGTCCTGGTCCTCGCCATCGTCGTCATCGGCGGCATGATCGGCGGTGGCGCGCTCGGCGTCGACGTCGTCAAGGGCCTCGCCAAGGGCGACCTGGGACTCGGCATGACGGCCGGTCTCGCGATCGTCTGCCTCGGCCTGCTGCTCGACCGCATCACCCAGACCGGCGCCGCCGCGAAGGCGCGCGACAAGGTCTGATCCGGCCCCCTCGGGCCCCCACAGTTTCTGTCGTTTCTCTCAGATCTTCTGTCAACGAAAGAAGTCGTTCTCGTGAAACTCAGCAAGCGGATACGTACTACCTCCGTCGCCGGAGTCGGCATCCTCGGCATGCTCGCCCTCAGCTCCTGCGCCGCGGAGACCAAGAAGGAGGCCTCCGACGAGGTCACCCTCACCGTGCCGTCCTGGGTCGGCGCCCGCGCCAACGCCGAGGTCGCCAAGGTGATCATGGAGAAGGAGCTGGACGTCAAGGTCAAGCTCCAGCAGCTCGACGAGCCGGTCGCCTGGGACGCCCTGAACAACGGCAAGGCCGACACGATCATGGAGGACTGGGGCGGCGCGCCCAAGAAGGCCGCGCTCTACATGGACGAGAAGAAGACCGTCGTCAAGGGCGGCGACCTCGGCGTCGAGGGCCACATCGGCTGGTTCGTGCCGAAGTACTACGCGGACGCCCACCCGGAGATCAAGACCTGGAAGGGCATCAACAAGCTCGCCAAGGACTTCTCCACCGCGGGCAGCGGCGAGGGCAAGGGCGAGCTCCTGGGCGCGGCTCCCTCGTACACGACGTACGACGAGCACCTCATCAAGAACCTCAAGCTCAATCTCCACGTCAAGGAGACGGGCAACGAGGCCGCCCAGATCAAGGAAATCCAGCAGAAGTACAAGGACAAGCAGCCCTTCATCACCTACTGGTGGGAGCCGCAGTGGCTGAACGCCGACATCGACCTGGTCGAGGTGAAGCTGCCGGAGTTCAAGGAAGGCTGCAACGTCCCGGAGACGAAGACGAACTGCGCCTACGCCGACACCCCGCTCCAGAAGTACCTGAACGCGGACTTCGCGAAGGACGGCGGTGACTCCGCCGAGTTCCTCAAGAACTTCAAGTGGACCACCGAGCAGCAGAACGCCGTCGCCAAGTCGATCGCCAAGGACAAGCTGACCGGTCCGGACGCGGCCGAGAAGTGGGTCAAGGAGAACAAGGCGGTCTGGGAGGCCTGGCTCCCCAAGAAGTAGTACGCGGCGCGTAGCGAACAGCAGGTGCCGGGCGCCCCAGGACGGGGTGCCCGGCACCGCTGCGTCAGACCTTGGCCGAGCCCGGCGTGTAGTGGCCCGGGACCATGCGGGTGGTCACCGCGATGCGGTTCCAGGAGTTGATGACCATGATCACGGCGATCAGCTGGGCCAGCTCGGCCTCCTCGAAGTGCTTCGCGGCGCGCGCGAACACCTCGTCGGGCACGAACCCGTCGGTCAGTACGGTCACGGCCTCGGTGAGCGCCAGCGCCGCGAGCTCCTTGTCCGTGTAGAAGTGCTGCGACTCCTCCCAGGCGCTGAGCTGGATGATCCGCTCGGCGGACTCGCCCGCCGCGAGCGCGTCCTTGCTGTGCATGTCGATGCAGAACGCGCAGTGGTTGAGCTGCGAGGTGCGGATCTTGACCAGCTCGGCCAGGACCGGGTCCACGCCCTTCCTGGACGCCGCGTCGAGCGCGACCATGGCCTTGTAGACCCCGGGGGCCAGTTTGCCCATGTCCAGCCGGGCGGGGTGTTCCGGAGCATTTGCGTGAGTTGTCGTAGTCGTCATGCCTACGACGTTACGGGTCCGGTAGCCCACGGGTATGGTCCATTTCTGTGACTGATCCCTGGGCCACTTCCGCGGTGGCCGCCCACGTCGCCGCCGGCGTCGACCTGCACGTTGAGCTGGCCGGCCCCGGTCTGCGCAGCGGCCTGACGCACGCCCTGCGCGAAGCGGCGCGCACGGGCCGGCTGGCACCCGGCACCCGGCTGCCGTCCTCCCGCTCGCTCGCCGCCGACCTGGGCGTGGCCCGCAACACCGTCGCCGACGCGTACGCCGAGCTGGTCGCCGAGGGCTGGCTCACCGCCCGGCAGGGCTCGGGCACGAGCGTCGCGCAGCGGGCGGCCGTGCCCAGGCGGGCCGCGCCCGCAGCCGCGCCCAGGCGGAGGACCCCCGGGAAGCCGGCGTACAGCCTGCTGCCCGGCGCACCCGACCTCGCGTCCTTTCCGCGCGCCGAGTGGCTGAAGGCGGCCAGGCGCGCCCTGACCGAGGCGCCGAACGAGGCCTTCGGCCTGGGCGACGCGCGCGGGCGCCCGGAGCTGCGTACCGCGATCGCCGGGTACCTGGCGCGCTCGCGCGGGGTACGCGCCGACCCCGAGCGGATCGTGGTGTGCTCCGGCTTCGTGCACGGGCTGACGCTCATCGCGAAGGTGCTGCGGGGGCGCCGGGTGCGGGAGATGGCCGTGGAGTCGTACGGCCTCGACATCCACTGGGACCTGCTGGCGGAGGCCGGGCTGCGGACCGTGCCGCTGGGTTTCGACGCGCTCGGTTCACGCACCGGCGAGCTGATGGGGCTGCGGGGCGCCGGGGCGGTGCTGCTGACGGCCGCGCACCAGTTCCCGATGGGCGTCCCGCTCCACCCGGAGCGCCGCTCGGCCGCGGTGGACTGGGCGCGGACGACGGGCGGCCTGGTGCTGGAGGACGACTACGACGGGGAGTTCCGCTACGACCGCCAGCCGGTCGGCGCGCTCCAGGACCTCGACCCGGAGCGGGTGGTGTACCTCGGCACGGCCGGCAAGGCCCTCGCCCCCGGGCTGCGGATCGGCTGGATGGTGCTGCCCGAGGCGCTGGTGGAGCCGGTGACGCGGGCCAAGGGCGCGTTCGAGTGGACCGTGAGCTCGCTGGACCAGCTGACTCTCGCGGAGTTCGTCGAGTCGGGGGCGTACGACCGCCATGTGCGCGGCATGCGGCTGCGCTACCGGCGCCGCCGCGACCAACTGGTGGCGGCGCTCGCGGAGCGGGCGCCGGACGTCCGGGTCACCGGGATCGCGGCCGGGCTGCACGCGGTGCTCGAACTGCCGCCGGGCACCGAGGACTCCGTGGTCAGGGCCGCGGCCTGGCAGGGGCTCGCGGTGTACGGCCTGGGCCGGCACACCCACCCGTCCGCGTCGGCGGCGGCGCGGCGGCGGGACGCGCTGGTCGTCGGGTACGGGACGCCCCCGGACAGCGCCTGGGCGGGGGCCCTGGACGCGCTGTGCCGGGCGCTTCCCTAGGGAGACGCCCGGCACGACGGGGTGGTGTCAGGGGTGGCGTCCGGCGGCCTCTACAGCAGCGCTTCTTCCAGCGTCGCGGTCCTGGCGAGGCGGTGGTCGGTGGCCCGCGTGGCGTGCAGCAGCCGCTCCACGGCGGGCGAGCAGGCCGCGAGGCACAGCCTGCGGCCCCGGCGTCGCCAGCCGAGCACGGCGTTGAGGAAGCCGCAGTCGCAGAAGGTGATGCGGGCCGCGTCGATGACGAGCCGGGTGTGGCCGAAGGCGGCCGCGGAGGTCAGCATCGCGTGCAGGGGAGCGGCGGTGAAGCGGTCGATCTCGCCCTGGAGGGCGATCACCAAGGTGTCGCCGTGGGTGCGGCAAGCGGCCACGATCTGCGCATGTCTGCTCGGGGCGGCGTTGCCACGGGGGCCGGAAATGGTCCGGGTGAGAGTGGGCAGTATGTGGGACGGGCTCGCGGTATTCACGCCGTCTGCAACGAGGAAACGTGGCGCGCGGGTACCGGCGCGGTCCGTTGATCACTCTCTCGGACGGGGCGAACGGGGGAGCCCCGGCCGGACGGGGGGACCGACCGGGGCAGTCTGTGAGTGCAGGTATGAAAGCCTACATAAATATGAACGGTCAACCAGTCCGTCGTGTTCCCGCCCGCTGAAACTTTTTTCGGCAGCGGCTCCCCTCCGGAGGTTTAACGGGTGGTCCCGGCCGCCTTTCCGGCCCTGTCGTCGGCCGCCGCCTCGACCGGCGCCTCCCCGAACCGCGCCAGGGCCAGCGCCCCCGCCACCGCCACCGCGAAGCCGAGCACCGCCACCCAGGCGAGGCCCTCGCGTGTCCGGTCGCCGAGCCAGACCACTCCCACGACGGCGGGGCCGAGCGTCTCGCCGATCACCAGGCCGGCCGTCGCGGTGGTCACCGCGCCGCGCTGGAGCGCCGAGGTGAACAGCAGGAACGCCGCGCCGCCGCCGAGCAGCAGCGCGTACAGGGCCGGGTTGGCGAACAGCACCGCCGGCGCCGGGTCGTCGATCAGCCGCACCGAGACCGACACCACCCCGAAGCCGGTCCCGGCGCCGAAGCCGAGGATCAGCGAGCGGGCCGGGTCGCGGAGCCGGCCCGCCAGCGCACCTGTGACGAGCACCGCGCACGCGACGCCGAGCAGGGCGTACGGCAGCACGCTCGGACCGTTCCTGGCGCCCTCGGGGCCCGAGGAGAGCCCGAGCATCGCCAGGCCCGCGCAGACCACCGTGACCGCGCCCCACTCGGTGCGGCTGAGGGGGATCCCCAGCACGCGGGCGGCGACCACCGCCGTGACGGCGAGGCTGCCGGCCTGGGTCGCCTCGACGGCGTAGATCGGGATGGCGACCAGCGCGAGGATCTGGAGGACGAAGCCGATCAGGTCGAGGGCGAGCCCGGCGACGTACCGCCACTGGCGCAGGGCGCGCAGCAGCAGCGTCACGTCGACGCCACTGCCGGTGCCGGGCTGTGCGGCGCGGGCGGCGACGGCCTGGAGGACCGTGGCGGTGCCGATGCAGACCGCAGAACAGAGCGCGCAAATCATCCCAAGGAGCACAAAGTGACTCTAGTTGGGCAGGGATGGTGCACCGGGTTCCGGCGGCGGTATCGAGCCATCTAGTCTGTCCGACGGTCTGGAGAGTTTGTTCGAACAACGGGGTAGGGGCCAGGACATGGCGGCAACACGGCGCAAAATGAGGTCGGGCACGGTGCTGCTCGGCGGCATGGGGGTCCTCGCGGCCACCCTCACGGCCTGTGGTTCGGAGCCGGACGAGCGGTGCGTGGACCCGGTCACCCACGAGGTCCTGCCCGACTACGAGTGCGACGACGACGGCCACGGCACGCACTACTACGGGGGCCGCGTCAGCAGCGGCAAGGTCACCTCCGGCAGCTTCGACAAGTCGGCGGTCGACAGCGGCGGCTTCGGGTCCTCCGGATCCAGCGGCGGCTGACGGAACCGCTGACGGAACGAAGGCACGCACCGATGAAGCGCCACACGATCGAGCCGCGCCCCGGCTGGCAGCGAACCGTCGAGGAACAGGGCTGCATCTACCCGCTGACCCGCTACCCCGACGGCTCGCTGCGCCCGTACTGGGACGAGAGCGCGTACTACGAATTCTCGCTGCCCGAGGTCGAGGCGATGGAGGAGGTCGTCGAGGAACTGCACGCCATGTGCCTGTCCGCCGCCGCGCACATCGTCGAGCGGAGCCGCTTCGCCGACCTCGGCATCACCGATCCGCGACTCGTCTCGCGGATCTCCGAGGCCTGGCGCAGACGCGCCGAACTCCCCTCCCTCTACGGCCGGTTCGACTTGCGCTACGACGGCACGGGCCCGGCCAAGATGCTGGAGTACAACGCGGACACCCCCACCTCGCTGGTGGAGGCGGCCGGCCCGCAGTGGTTCTGGATGGAGGAGCGCTTCCCCGGCGCCGACCAGTGGAACTCCCTGCACGAGCGGCTCGTCGACGCGTGGAAGCGGCAGGCACCGCTGCTGCCGCCGGGCCCGCTGTACTTCGTCCACTCGGACGGCGACGAGCTGGGCGAGGACCTGATGACGGTCGCCTACCTGCGCGAGACCGCCCAACAGGCCGGCATCACCACCGAGGCGCTGTCCGTCGAACGGATCGGCTGGGACCGGCTGTCACGCCGCTTCGTCGACGAGAAGCTGCGCTTCATCCGCAGCTGCTTCAAGCTCTACCCCTGGGAGTGGCTGACCACCGACCGCTTCGGGCCGCACGTCCTGAGCACCCTCGACAACGGCGGCGGCACCGGCACCACCTGCTGGATCGAGCCGGCCTGGAAGATGCTGCTCTCCAACAAGGCGCTTCTGGCGATCCTTTGGGAGCTCTACCCCGGCCACCCGAACCTGCTCGCCGCATACCTCGACGGCCCGCGCGAGCTGGCCGCGGCCGACGGCCCCGGGTACGTCGCCAAGCCGCTGCTGGGCCGCGAGGGCGCGGGCGTCACGATCCACGAGGCGGGCTCGGCGTCGGTCGCCCGCGCGGCGACCGACGCACCCGTCTGCTACCAGGAGTTGGCCCCGCTGCCCGACTTCGACGGCAACCGCGTGGTGCTCGGCGCATGGGTCGTCGAGAGCGGGGCGGCGGGGCTCGGGATCCGGGAGTCGGCGGGCCCGATCACCGACGAGTACGCCCGCTTCCTCCCGCACGTGATCCTCTAAGGGGTATCCGGTCGATCTCCGCGGCGTCGCGGGGCGACCGGCCCCCCCAGGAGCCCGTCACTGCTGGGTCAGTACCCCCTTGAGCTGGTCGAGGCCCCAATCCAGGTCCTCCTTGCTGATCACCAGCGGCGGCGCGATCCGGATCGTCGACCCATGGGTGTCCTTGGCCAGCACACCCCGTTCCATCAGCCGCTCGGAGATCTGCCGGCCGGTACCGTGCGACGGGACGATATCGACGCCCGCCCACAGCCCCCGGCCGCGCACCGCCTCGACCGCGCCGCCGCCGACCAGCAGCCCCAGCTCGTGGTGGAGGTGGTCGCCGAGCTCGGTGGCGCGCTGCTGGAACTCGCCGGTGCGCAGCATCGCCACGACCTCCAGCGCGACCGCGCAGGCCAGCGGGTTCCCGCCGAAGGTCGAACCGTGCTCGCCCGGCCGGTACACGCCGAGCACCTCGGCCGACGACACCACCGCGGACACCGGCACGACCCCGCCGCCCAGCGCCTTGCCCAGCAGGTACATGTCCGGCACGACGTCCTCGTGCTCGCAGGCGAAGGTCCGGCCCGTCCTGCCGAGCCCCGACTGGATCTCGTCCGCGATGAAGAGCACGTTGCGCGCACGCGTCAGCTCCCGCACGCCCGCGAGATACCCGGCAGGCGGCACCAGCACCCCGGCCTCGCCCTGGATCGGCTCCAGCAGGACGGCCACGGTGTTCTCGGTCATCGCCGCGTCGAGCGCCGTCAGGTCGCCGTACGGGACGATCTCGAAGCCCGGGGTGTACGGGCCGAAGTCGGCCCGCGCCTCGGGGTCGGTCGAGAAGCTCACGACGGTGGTCGTACGGCCGTGGAAGTTGCCGCCCGCCACGATGATCTTGGCCCGGCCGTCCGGTACGCCCTTGATCCGGTAACCCCACTTGCGGGCGGTCTTCACCGCCGTCTCCACCGCCTCCGCGCCGGTGTTCATCGGCAGCACCATCTCCATGCCGCACAACTCGGCGAGCTGCGTACAGAAGTCGGCGAACCGGTCGTGGTGGAAGGCGCGCGAGGTCAGCGTCACTCTGTCCAGTTGCGCTTTGGCCGCGTCGATCAGACGGCGGTTGCCGTGACCGAAGTTGAGCGCCGAGTACCCGGCGAGCATGTCGAGGTAGCGGCGGCCCTCGATGTCGGTCATCCAGGCGCCCTCCGCCGAGGCGACGACGATGGGCAGGGGGTGGTAGTTGTGCGCGCTGTGCGCTTCCGCGGACGCGATGGCAGCAGTGGTGGTCGACACGGGGTCTCCGATCGTCGAGACAATCCATCCGGTGAGGGGCAGGGATGGTGCCCCTTTCTATCGTCGCTCGCCCGGACGACGAAGAAACCTTGTGACGTGGCGCGCCGGGGGGCCGCCGGTTCCGCGGCCCCCCGCGCTCAGAGATCGATGAGCCGGCCGCGCGGCTCCGGCGGGCCCGCCCCCCGGTGGTCCCTCCAGCGCCGCGACAGGCCGGCCCCGGCGAGCCCCGCCAGGATCCCGGCCGCCAGCCCCGGCACCGCCCACCAGCGGCCCGTACCGCCGTCGGACCCGGCCGTCGCGGTGACGGCGGGCGACGCGGGCGACGGAACGGGCGCGGGGTCCCCCGGGGCGACCGCGGCCGGGTCCGGCACCCCGGGGGAGGCGAAGTCCGGCGGGTGGTCCGCCTCACCCACGTAGTTGCCGGTGGCCGCCGGGTCGCCCTTCGCCCTGCCCAGGACGCCGAGCCTGCCCAGCAGGGCGTGGAGCCGGGCCGGGGCCTCGGCCAGGTGCCAGCGTTCCCCGGCCGGGGAGCCGCCGTCCGTCACCGTGCCGACCCAGACCGGCCCGCCGGACTTCGGTACGTGAATCCGGTCCACCCGCCACACGGACACGTCGTGCACCAGCCAGGTGACCGTGATCCGGCGCCATGTCCCGCCCTGGGACGCCGGTTTGTCGACGACCGGCGGACGCTTCGCCACCCCGCCGGGCTCCCCGGCGCCCAGATGGCTCTCCAACTCCGCGTAGGTGCCGCTCGACCGGTGGACGGCGTGCGCCTCACCGCTGACGGGCGAGGTCAGCAGGAGGCTGGTCGGGTCGTCCGCCGCTGCCGGTGGTGCGCACAGCAGCGCCGTCGCGAGCGCGGCCCCGCAGGCGACGGCCAGTCGTCGTAACGGTCGCATGTTCCCCCTGTCGTCACGGCCGTGCGGACTGCCCGCACGGCCGTGACCCCGTTGGTACACCGTCCGGGCCGCGCGGGTGTCGCGTATCGCACTCATTTGCCGGAAACCGCCGGTGTCGGCCGCTCCGTGCCACCGCGCCGGCCGAGTCTGCTGTGTTCCTCGTCTCATTCGCTACCGGGTGCGGCGGGCACCGAGAGCAGAGCGGGCTTGTGCACCTGAGAGAATGAGTTCATGGCCTCTGATCGTCCTCGTGTGCTCTCCGGTATCCAGCCCACCGCAGGTTCGTTCCACCTCGGCAACTACCTGGGCGCCGTGCGCCAGTGGGTGGCGTTGCAGGAATCCCACGACGCCTTCTACATGGTGGTCGACCTGCACGCGATCACCATTCCGCAGGACCCCGCCGAGCTGCGCGCCAACACCAGGCTCGCGGTCGCCCAGCTGCTGGCCGCCGGCCTCGACCCGGACCGCTGCACGCTCTTCGTCCAGAGCCAGGTCCCCGAGCACGCCCAGCTCGGCTGGATCATGAACTGCATCGCCGGTTTCGGTGAGGCCTCGCGCATGACGCAGTTCAAGGACAAGGCCGCCAAGCAGGGCAGCGACCGCGCCACCGTCGGCCTCTTCACGTACCCGATCCTCCAGGTCGCGGACATCCTGCTCTACCAGGCCGACCAGGTCCCGGTCGGCGAGGACCAGCGCCAGCACATCGAGCTGACCCGCGACCTCGCCGAGCGCTTCAACGGCCGCTTCGGCGAGATCTTCACGGTGCCGGCGCCGTACATCCTCAAGGAGACCGGGAAGATCTTCGATCTTCAGGACCCGACCGCGAAGATGAGCAAGTCGGCGTCCAGCCCCAAGGGCCTGATCAATCTGCTCGACGAGCCCAAGGTCACCGCGAAGAAGATCAAGAGTGCGGTCACCGACACCGACACCGTGATCCGCTACGACCCCGTGAACAAGGCGGGCGTCAGCAATCTCCTGTCCATCTACTCCACCCTCACCGGCGCCACCGTCGCCGACCTGGAGAAGAGCTACGAGGGTAAGATGTACGGCGCCCTCAAGACCGACCTCGCCGATGCGATGGTGGAATTCGTCACGCCCTTCCGGACCCGCACCCAGGAATATCTGGACGACCCGGAGACGCTGGACTCGATCCTGGCCAAGGGAGCCGAGAAGGCCCGCGCGGTCGCCGCGGAGACCCTCGCCCAGGCCTACGACAAGGTCGGCTTCCTGCCCGCGAAGCACTGACTGGCGGCCCGGCCCACCGGCCGGGCCGAAGGCCCGGGTCGATGGACTCTGGCCACAAGGGCGACGCGCCCGCCACACTGCACACTGGCAGCACGACATCGGATGACCGGATGACGGAGGAGAACGACGTGGGGACCGTAACGCTCGGCGTTTCGATCGCGGTCCCGGAGCCGTACGGCAGCCTGCTCCAGGAGCGGCGCGCGAGCTTCGGGGATCCTGCCGCGCACGGCATCCCCACCCACGTCACCCTGCTGCCGCCCACCGAGGTGGACTCCGCGCTGCTGCCCGCCGTCGGGACGCACCTCGCCGCCGTCGCAGCCGCGGGCAGGTCCTTCCCGATGCGGCTGTCCGGCACCGGTACGTTCCGTCCGCTCTCCCCGGTCGTCTTCGTGCAGGTCGTCGAGGGCGCGGCGGCCTGCTCCTGGCTGCAGAAGCGGGTCAGGGACGCGTCGGGCCCCCTCCAGCGCGAGCTGTACTTCCCGTACCACCCGCACGTCACCGTCGCGCACGACATCTCCGAGGAGGGGATGGACCGGGCGTACGAAGAGCTCTCGGAGTACGGCGCCCAGTGGCCCTGCTCCGGCTTCGCGCTGTACGAGCAGGGCGCGGACGGGGTGTGGCGCAAGCTCTGCGACTACGCCTTCGGGGGCGGCACGGTGCCCGGCGTGGTGCCCGCGCAGAATTCGCCGGTCGACGAGCCCACCACGCCCCGGCGCCCCAACCCCGGGCTCGACGCCAGGGTGCCTTGACCCGTCCGGGGCAGGGGCCGCGCCGGCATCGGCCGAGCCGCCGGGGTTCGACGGGGAGCAGCACGGGGCGGGGCGCGGCCCGCCGGCCGCACGGCCACCGCGCCGGAGCGACGGATGTCCACGGGGTGTCACTCAGGCCCGCGGGAGCACTGACCGGACCGTGGTGCGCCCGGCCGGGGTCCCTCAGACCGGCAGGCGCCGAAACAGCGGGCGCGGTGCGTGGCGCAGGGCCGACATGACCAACCGCAGGGCGCCCGGCACCCACACGGTCTCCGAGCGGCGCCGCAGGCCCGTCTCGATGGCCAGCGCCACCGCTTCGGGCGTCGTCGCCAGCGGGGCCTCCGCCAGCCCCTCGGTCATCTTCGTCCGGACGAACCCGGGGCGCACGACCATGACGTGCACGCCGGTGCCCTGCAGCGCGTCCCCCAGGCCCTGGGCGAAGGCGTCGAGGCCGGCCTTGCTCGACCCGTAGATGAAGTTGGCGCGCCGGGCCCGCTCGGCGGCGACCGACGACAGCACGACCAGCGAGCCGTGGCCCTGCCCCTGGAGGGCGCCCGCGCACACCAGGCCCGCGGAGACGCCCCCCGTGTAGTTGGTCTGGGCGACCCGGACGGCGGCCAGCGGCTCGGCCTCGTCGTGCGCCTGGTCGCCGAGAACGCCGAAGGCCATCAGCACCATGTCGATGTCCCCCTCGGTGAAGACCTTGCCGAGGGCCTCCTCGTGCGACGCGGAGTCGAGCGCGTCGAAGGGCACGGTATGGACGTCCGCGCCCAGTGCGCGCAGCCCGGCCGCCGCCGACTCCAGGGCGGGGGAGGGGCGCCCGGCCAGCCAGACCGTACGGGTGCGGCGGGCCACCAGGCGGCGGGCGGTGGCCAGGCCGATCTCGGACGTACCGCCGAGGACGAGCAGGGACTGCGGGGTGCCGAAGGCGTCCTTCATGAGGAATCTCCTGGAAGTCGGTCAGAGGGAGAGGCGGCGTGCGAGGTCCGAGGTGAAGACCGAACGGGGGTCCAATTCGGCACGCAGCGCGCGGAATTCGGCCAGCCGCGGATACATCCGCGCCAGCATCTCGGGGCGCAGCCGCGAGTCCTTGGCCAGATAGACGCGGCCGTCGGCGCCCGCGACCTCCTCGTCCAGCTCGTCGAGGAACGCCCCGAGCCCCGGCATGTTCGCGGGGATGTCCAGCGCCAGCGTCCAGCCGGGCAGCGGGAAGGACAGCCAGCCGGGGTCGCCGTCCCCGAATCGCTTGAGTACGGCGAGGAACGACGGGCACCCACGCCCGGAGATGCGCCGCACGATCCGGCGCAGCGTCTCCTCCTGCCCGTATCCGACGACGAACTGGTACTGGACGAAACCGCCGCGCCCGTAGATCCGGTTCCAGTGCGGTACGCCGTCCAGCGGGTGGAAGAACGCCGACAGCTTCTGGAGTTCGCCGACGCGCGAACGCGGCGCCCTGCGGTACCAGAGCTCGTTGAACAGGCCCACCGAGGACCGCCCCAGCAGCCCCTCGGGTACGAAGGCGGGCGCGGCCGGGAGCCGGCCGGGGCGGAACGCGAGCGGCGCCCGGCGAGCGCGCGCCGGGAGCGCGTCCAGCGGCGCGTGCTCCCCCCGGGTCAGGACCGAGCGCCCCATCGCGGCGCCGCGCGCGAGGAGGTCGATCCAGGCGACCGAGTAGCGGTACTGGTCGTCGGTGGCGGTGAGCCTGGCCATCAGGTCGTCCAGGTCGGCGGCCCGTTCGGTGTCCACCGACATCAACGAGCTCTCGATCGGCAGCAGTTGGATCGTGGCGGCGAGGATCACGCCGGTCAGTCCCATCGCGCCCGCCGTCGCGTCGAAGAGCCCGGTGCCTGCCGGGACCGTGCGCACCTCGCCGTCCGCGGTGAGGAGTTCGAACGACAGGACGTGCCGGCAGAACGAGCCCGAGCCGTGGTGGTTCTTGCCGTGGATGTCCGCGCCGATCGCGCCGCCCACGGTCACATAGCGGGTCCCGGGCGTCACCGGCACGAACCAGCCGAGCGGCAGCAGCACTTCCATCAGCCGGTGCAGGCTCACGCCGGCCTCGCACACCACGACGCCCGTACGGGCGTCGACCGTGTGGACGCGGTTCAGGGCGGTCATGTCGAGGACGGACCCGCCCGCGTTCTGCGCCGCGTCGCCGTACGCCCGGCCGAGGCCGCGGGCGATGCCACCGCGTGCGCCGAGCTGCCCGCAGGCGCGGACGGCCGCCGCCGCCTCCTCGTACGAACGCGGTCGGACCAGGCGGGTGGTCGTCGGGGCGGTACGGCCCCAACCGGTCACTGAGACGGTGTCGACAGACATGACGGTGACCGTATCGCTCAGAACTGTCCCTTTTGGGCAAATGGTCCCCAACGGGCCCGCCGGGCTGAGCGAAATGGGTGATTGAAGGAGTGTTGTCATTTAATATCCCCAATTAGTTGGTTCTGTCGATAAGAGTCGCCCTCGGCCTGCGTCCGACCCGCCGGGCCACCGCTACCGAAGAGGGGTGACAGATGCGAGACGTCGACCGCCGTCTGCTGTCGGCGATGCGGGACTGTGGAACAGACCCGCACCTGGCCGCCGGCGCCCGCGGCCTCTCCTGGTGCGGTGAGCACGGAGCCGTCTGGATCGCCGCCGGACTCGTCGGCGCCGCGGCCGACTGGGAACGCCGCGACGCCTGGCTGCGCGGTACGGCGCTCATCGGCGCCGCGCACCTGGCGAGCATGGCCGTCAAGCTGGCCGTACGCCGCCCCCGCCCCCAACTGCCGTCCCGGGAGCCCCTGGTGCGCACCGCGGGCCTGCACTCCTTCCCCAGCTCGCACGCGACGTCGGCGGCAGCGGCCGTGGTGGCCTTCGGCGCGCTGACCCCGCTGGGCAGACACGTCGTACCGCCGCTGGCCGCCGCCATGTGCGTGTCCCGGCTGATCGTCGGCGTCCACTACCCGACGGACGTGGTGGCCGGCGCGCTGCTCGGCGGGGTGATGGCCGGGCTCGGGGCCGCGTGGATGACAGGACCGGCAGGACTGCCTGCCATCGTCGACGGGGGAGTCGCCCATGTCTGAGCGCACCACCACAGCAGCCACCGCGGAGGCCCCGGCGGGGGCGGGCCCAACGGCCGCCGCGCTCATCGAGCGGCCCGCACGCGCCGCACCGGCGTCCGGCCCCGGACGCCGCCCGCCCGGCCTGCCCACCGGGCTGCTGCGCACCGCACGGCCCCGCCAGTGGGTCAAGAACGTCCTCGTGGTGGCCGCGCCCGCCGCCGCCGGAGAGCTGGCCTCCCGGCACGCCCTCACCCAACTGGTCCTGGTCTTCCTGCTGTTCACGGCAGCCGCGTCCGCCGTCTACCTGATCAACGACGCGCGCGACGCCGAGGCCGACCGCGCGCACCCCGTCAAGTGCCGCCGCCCCGTCGCCACCGGCCAGGTGCCGGTGTCCGTCGCGTACGGCGTCGGCGGGCTGCTCGCCGCCCTGGTCCCCGTCGCCGCCGCGCTGCTGTGCAATCCGATGACGGCCGCGCTGCTGACGGCGTACGTCCTGATGCAACTCGCCTACTGCGTCTCGCTCAAGCACGTCCTCGTAGTCGACCTGGTCGTCGTCACCACCGGGTTCCTGATGCGCGCGATGATCGGCGGGGTGGCGCTGTCCATCCCGCTCTCCCGCTGGTTCCTGATCACCGCCGGATTCGGCGCGCTCTTCATGGTGTCCGCCAAGCGCTACTCCGAGGCCGTGCAGATGGCCGGCAAGGGCGGTGCCACGCGGGCGCTGCTCACCGAATACACCACCGGCTACCTGCGCTTCGTATGGCAGCTCGCGGCCGGTGTCGCCGTACTCGGGTACTGTCTGTGGGCGCTGGAGAGCGGCGGCACGGCCAACGGCAGCCTGCTGCCCTGGCGCCAGCTGTCGATGGTCGCCTTCATCCTCGCGGTGCTGCGCTACGCCGTCTTCGCCGACCGGGGCACGGCCGGGGCCCCCGAGGACGTGGTCCTGCGGGACAGGGCGCTGGCGGTGATCGGGCTCGTATGGGCGGCGATGTACGCGCTGGCGGTCGCGGACCTGTGAGGGTGAGCGGCACGCCACGGGCGAACAGGCAGGAGATCGGCGGCTTCGTCGCCGTCGGGCTGTGCGCGTACACCGCCGACCTGGCGCTCTTCATCTGGCTGCGCGGGCCGTGCGGCTGGGACCCGCTCAGCGCGAAGGCCGTCGCGTTCCTGGCCGGCTGCACGGTCGCGTACGTCGGCAACGCGGCAGGCACCTACCGGGGGAGGGCCGCACAGGTCTCCAGACTCCGCCAGTACGGGATCTTCTTCGCCGTCAATGTCGCCGGCGCACTGGTGCAGTTGCTGTGCATCGCCGTCTCGCACTACGGCCTCGGGCTCACCTCGCCCCGGGCCGACACGCTCTCCGGAGGGGGCGTCGGCATGGGGCTCGCCACCTGCTTGCGTTTCTGGGGCACACGGACGCTGGTTTTCCGCTCGGAGGGTAGGGGGACTTCATGGACTGGTTGAAGAAACTGCCTGTCATCGGCCCTTTGGTGACGCGACTGATGACCACGCACGCGTGGCGTACGTACGAAACCCTCGACCGGGTGCACTGGTCCCGGCTGGCCGCCGCGATCACGTTCATCAGTTTCCTGGCGATCTTCCCGCTGATCACCGTGGCCGCCGCGATCGGCGCCGCGCTGCTCTCCGCCGATCAACTCAAGAGCCTGGAGGACAAGATGTCCGACCAGGTGCCCGGGATCGCCGATCAGCTCGACCTCGGCTCCCTGGTGGACAACGCGGGCACCGTCGGACTCGTCGCCGGCGCGCTGCTCCTGTTCACCGGCATCGGCTGGGTCGGCTCGATGCGGGAATGTCTGCGGGCCGTCTGGGAGCTGGACGACGACGACCTGGGCAACCCGTTCCTGCGCAAGCTCAAGGACGGCGGGGTACTGCTCGGCCTCGGCGCGGTCGGGCTCGCCTCGATGGCCGCCTCCTCGATCGGGTCGACCGCCGTCGGCTGGACCGCCGACCGGCTCGGCATCTCGGAGAGCGGCGTGGGCGGAGTGATCCTCCAGATCCTCGCCCTCGCCCTCGCGGTCGCCGCGGACTTCGTCCTGCTGCTCTACATCCTGACCCTGCTGCCGGGGGTGCACCCGGCCAAGCACCGGCTGATCACCGCCGCCCTCATCGGCGCGGTCGGCTTCGAGCTGCTCAAACTGCTGCTCGGCGGCTATATGAAGGGCGTCGCGGCGAAGAGCATGTACGGCGCCTTCGGCGTGCCGATCGCACTCCTGCTGTGGATCAGCTTCACCGCGAAGCTGCTGCTGTGCTGCGCCGCCTGGACGGCGACACGGCACAGCAGCGAACGCGCGTCCGAGGCAGCGGAGACCACGGGGACCGGCGCGCAGCGCGTCAGCGGCGACGGCGCCCCAGGGCGGGCAGCGGCCAGCGCCGGTTGATCAGGAACACTCCGGCGGCGAGCAGCACCAGCGCGCCGCCCGAGATGGCGAGCGCGATCCCGACGCCACTGGACCCGCCGTCCGTCGCAGCGAGCTCGGAGGGGCCCACGTGATTGGCCAAGTCCTGGCCGGCCGGCGGGGCGCCCCTGGTGCTGCCGGTCTTCGCCGACTTGGGCGCGACCAGCTCACCGACCGGGGTGACCTTCCCGGCCGCCGCGAAACCCCAGTCGAGGAGACGCGCGCTCTCCTTGTAGACGGCGTGGCTCTCCTTCGCCGACGGGTTCATCACGGTGACGAGCAGCACCCGCTCGCCGCGCTGCGCGACCCCGGTGAAGGTCGTGCCCGCGTGCGTGGTGCTGCCGTTCTTGACACCCGCGATGCCCTTGTACGGCTCGATCCCCGCATCGCCCGTCAGCAGACGGTTGGTGTTCTGGATCCCGAAGCTCTCGCGCTTCTTGCCCTTCTTCTCCTCACCCGGGAACTGCGCGCTCGCCGTTGACGCGTACTCGCGGAAGTCCTTCTTCTGCATCCCGCTGCGGGCGACGAGCGTCAGGTCGTACGCGCTGCTGACCTGGTCCTTGGCGTCGTAACCGTCGGGCGACACCACATTCGTGTCCAGCGCCTGCAGCTCCTCGGCGTGCTTCTGCATGTCCCGGACGGTCTTCGGCACACCGTCGTTCATCGCGGACAGCACATGCACCGCGTCATTGCCCGAACGCAGGAACACCCCGAGCCACAGGTCGTGGACCGTGTAGGTCTGGTCCTCCTTGATGCCGACCAGACTGCTGCCCTCACCCATGCCCGCGAGGTCGGAGTCCTTGACCTTGCGGATCTGCGTCTTGGGCAGCCGGGGCAGCACGGTGTCCGCGAAGAGCATCTTCATGGTGGAGGCGGGCGGCAGCCGCCAGTGGGCGTTGTTCGCGGCGAGCACGTCGCCCGTCTGGGCGTCCGCGACGATCCACGAACGGCCGCTCAGCTCCTTGGGCAGCACCGGTGCGCCGGCGCCCAGCTCCACCTGCACACCCGGGCTGCCCAGCTGGGTCCCGCCGACCGTGGACATCGCGGCCGGAGGTCTCGGGTGCTTCTTGGCGCCGGGCTTGTCGTCCGCGGGGGCCGCGTGCGCGGGTGCGGCGAAGAGAGCGGGAAGCAGCGCGGCGGAGACGACCGTCAGAGCGGTCTTTTTAACGGCAGACACGCACGAGAACGTACATGGCTCGACCATGGAACCCGTCATGGCGGGGGTAACAACCCGCCGGGCGTGCCGCCGGGACAGCCCACCCCGGAGCAGCCGGCCGGGCGACAGTGGCGATACTGAGCTCATGAAGCTCAGCCGCCCCGTCTCCTGGTTCCTGCTCGCCTTCGGGGTGTGGAGCTGGTTCATCTGGATCACTTTCGTCAAGAACCTTTGGAAGGACGGCAGCGGGCTCGCTTTCGACGAAGCGGGTGACCCGACCACGTACTTCTGGGTGCATCTGCTGCTCGCGATTACTTCCTTTCTCCTGGGGACGGTCGTTGGGGTGCTCGGGTTCCGTGGAGTGCGGTATCTGCGCCGCGAGCGCACCCAGGAGCAGACGTGGTAGTCGTCGGCATTCTTCTCGGGCTCGTGGTCGTGGCCCTGCTGGCCGGGGTGCACTGGTACGTGTGGCGGCGGCTGGTCCGTGACACGACGGCGCCGGGCGGCCTCCCGCGCCGGGCGGGCAGCGTGACCCTGGTGGTGCTGCCGCTGCTGATGGTGGGCGCACTGGTCTCGGGGCGCGCGGGTGCGCCGTTCTGGTTCCAGCAGGTGGTGGCGTGGCCCGGGTACCTGTGGCTGGCCGTGCTGCTCTATCTGACGCTGGCCCTGCTGGTGGGCGAGGTGGTACGGCCGCTCCTGCGCCGCGCGACGGCGCGGCGGGACGCGAACGCGGGAGCCGGCGCGACGCCGGTCCCCGGTCCGCCCGGCCCCGACGCGGCCGGGGCCGCACCGGACGCCGGGCCCGACGTCACGCCCGATGCCGGGGCCGATGCCGGGGCCGGCACCACGGGCGCGGTGACCGGGCTGGCCCGTCGAGTGGACACGGACACGGCCAGGGACACGAACACGGACGCCGAGGTACGGGCTCCCGCGCCGTCGGGCACGCCCCGGGTGCAGGACCCCTCCCGGCGGCTCTTCGTGTCGCGGGTGGTCGGCGGGGCCGCGGCCGCCGCCGCGCTCGGCACCGTCGGTTACGGGACGTACGGCGTACTGCGCGGCCCGCGCGTGAAGCGGGTCACCGTACCGCTCGCCAAACTCCCGCGCGGCGCCCACGGGTTCAGGATCGCCGTCGTCAGCGATGTCCACCTCGGGCCGATCCTCGGGCGCGCGCACACTCAGCGGATCGTCGACACCATCAACGCGACCCAGCCCGACCTGGTGGCCGTCGTCGGCGACCTCGTCGACGGCAGCGTCGCCGACCTGGGGCCCGCGGCCGAGCCGCTCGCCGGGCTCAAGTCCCGCCACGGCACGTACTTCGTCACCGGCAATCACGAGTACTTCTCGGGCGCCGGCGAGTGGGTCGACCACGTCCGTGAGCTCGGCATGCGGCCACTGGAGAACGACCGCGTCGAGATCGCCGGCTTCGACCTCGCCGGGGTCAACGACATCGCGGGCGAATCCGAGGGCCAAGGACCCGACTTCGCCAAGGCGTTGGGCGACCGGGACCGCAGCCGCGCGTCCGTGCTCCTCGCGCACCAGCCCGTCGTCATCCACGACGCGGTCCGCTACGACGTCGGCCTCCAGCTGTCCGGACACACCCACGGCGGCCAGCTCTGGCCCGGCCCGCTGATCGCGGCGCAGGCCAATCCGACGCTCGCCGGCCTGGAGCGGTACGGCGACACCCAGCTGTACGTCTCGCGCGGCGCGGGCGCCTGGGGGCCTCCGGTGCGGGTCGGCGCGGACTCCGACATCACGGTCGTGGAGCTCGCCTCGAAGCAGGCCTGAGAGGCCCTTCCGGCGCGGAGACGAAGGCCTGTCTCAGTCGCCGGAAGGGTGTCTGCGCGCTGCAACTTCCCCTTCCGAATGTGTAGTTCGTGTGATTGGGTGAGCTACGTCACGGGGGCCGACATGCGGACATTCCGCACGTCGGCCGGGGGTGGGGCGACGGAGAGAGCGCGGCAGATGCGGTCGATCCGGGTTCGGATTCTGGCAACGTGCGTCATAGTTCTGGCAGCCGGAGTAGGTGGCTGGCAACTGCTGCCGACCAGCGGCGACACACCCGGGGCCATCACGGTCGGGACGACGGACGATGTGTCCGGCCTCGACCCCGCCGGGTCGTACGACGCCGGTTCCTGGTCGCTCTACAGCAACCTGTACCAGTCGCTGCTGACCTTCGAACCGGGCTCCGCCGTGCCGGTCCCCGACGCCGCGAGCAACTGCCGATTCCTCGGCGAGAAGCTCCGGACGTACCAGTGCGAGCTGCGCGAGGGCCTGACCTTCTCCAACGGCGACGCGCTCACCGCGCAGGACGTCAAGTACTCCTTCGACCGGATGCGGACGGTCGACGTCGGGGACGCGTTCAGCCCCAAGTCCCTGTTCGAGTCACTGGCATCGGTCAAGGCCGGCGGGAACAGGATCACCTTCACCCTCCGCACCGGCGACGCCACCTTCCCGTTCAAGGTGGCCACCGGTGCGGGCGCGATCGTCGACCGCACCGAGTACTCGGCGAAGCAACTGCGCACCGGAGACACGGTGGTGGCATCGGGCCCGTACGTCCTCAAGCAGTACAAGGCCGGTGTCAGTGCCCGGCTGGAGCCCAATCCCAAGTACCAGGGAGCGGTGAAGAAGGCCGGAACGCCCATCGAGATCCGGTACTACAAGGAGGCCGAGCAGCTCAACGCGGCGTGGAAGGCCAAGAAGATCGACGTCACGCACCGGCAGATGCCGCCGGAGGTGCTGGCGGAGCTCGGGCCCGGTGACCGCGATGTGCGCATCAGCGAGAGCGAGGGCTCCGAGATCCGCAACCTCGTCTTCAACATGCGCGAGAGCTCGCCGATGTCCAGCCGCTCGGTGCGGCAGGCCGCGGCCTGGCTGATCGACCGCAACAAGATCGCCTCCGAGGTCTACCACGGCACCGTCGAGCCGCTGTATTCGCTGATACCGCAGGGCGTCACGGGCCACAGCACGCCGTACTTCGACGCGTACCCCAATCCCGACCGGACGCGCGCGGCGCGGCTCCTGCAGAACGCGGGCGTCCAGACCCCGGTCAGGATCACCCTGGGCTACTCGCTGGGCGGCGCGACCAGGCCGGAGGCTGCCGAGCTGCGCAAGCAGCTCCAGGTGGGCGGCCTCTTCGAGGTCGAGCTGGAGGAAAAGGCCGACTGGCAGGACTTCCAGGAGGGTTACGCCACCGGCGCGTTCGACGCGTACGCGGTCGGCTGGCTCCCGGACTTCCCCGACCCGGACAACTTCAGCCAGCCACTGGTGGGACGCGGTAGCAGTCTCTCGAACGGTTACGAGAGCGAGCGCATCGAGGAACTGATCCTCGCCACGCAGGAGTTCAGCGACCGGGGCCGTACGGCGCGCGACTTCAAGGAGCTCCAGGAGACGGTGGCGCAGGATGTGCCGCTGGTGCCGCTGTGGCAGACGAAGGACTTCGTCCTGACGGACGACGATGTCCGGGGCGGGCAGTCGCTGTCCGACGGGACGGGCGTGTGGCGGCTCTGGGAGCTGGGCTGGTTGTAGGGGGAGTGGGGGGTGCGGGTACGGGCGGGCGCCGCTGCGCGGGCCTGATCCCCGACCCTCCCCTTCCCGAACGGGGGCAAGCCCCCGCCCCCGGGGACGCCCTGCGGGTCAGGCCCTCCGGGACGCCCTGCGGGCCCGGCGCCCGGGACGCCCCCGGGGACGCCCTGCGGGCGTGTCCTCAAGCGCCGGACGGGCTGAATTCCTTCCGGATGCTGCGGTTGTCACAGCCGTCCGGCGTTTGAGGACCGGGACCGGGGTGTATGGCGGTCCCGTGCTCTCTCACACCGCCATTTCAGCGGTCCGGGGTTCGAGGACCAGAATCGGCGCGTGGGGCGGCCCCGGGTTCTCTCGCCCCGCCATTCCAGCCCGTCCGGCGTTTGAGGACCGGGGTCTGGGGTGGAGCCCCAGTTTCGGGAAGGGGCGGGTAGGGGACTGCGCCGCAGGCAACCCGCCCACGCACCCGCACCTTGCCCCCCGCCCAACCACCCGCACCTACCCCCCCGCCACACCCCCCGGCGCGAACTCCACCAGCAATTCATGCACCTGCCGAACCAACGGCCGCAGCGCCCGGAACCGCGACACCGCGATCGCCCGCGCGGCCAACGGCGCGACCCGCTCCACCAGCCGGCGGCTGCGGCCGGAGCCCTCCGAGCGGTCGTACACCCAGAACAGCACGAGCCCCATCTGCATCAGCCACATCAACTGCGGCAATTCTTTGGCCAGTTCTGGATCCGCCTTGGTCGTCGACCCGGCCAGCACCTGCTCCTGGAGCGAGATCGACGCGTCGCGCGCCGGCGTGGACTCCGTGGAGAAGGGGCTGAGCGGACTCTCGGGATCGGCGGCGTTCTTGAAGAACTGCCCCGCGAACCGGTGGTACGGCTCCGCCACGTCCAGCCACACCAGCAGCACCCCGCGGATGCGCGCCGCCAGTTCGTCCTCGGCGGCCAGGACCGGCACGACCGCTGACCGGTGCTCGCTGGTGAGCCGGTCGTAGAAGCCCTGGACCAGGTGCTCCTTGGACGAGAAGTAGTAGTAGGCGTTGCCCACGGAGACCCCCGCCTCCTGGGCGATGGCCCGCATGGTCGTCCTGTCGTACCCGTTCTCCTGGAAGAGCCGGAGCGCGGTCTCCAGAATCAGGGCGCGGGTCTGCTCGCTCTTGGGGGCCTTCGCTTCCTTCGCTTCCTTCACAAGAGCCGAGCCTAATCGCGCGGCCGTCGCCCCCGCGTCAGCCCGCCCGGCGCACCGGGCCGGTGATCGTCCGGTCCGCGATCCGGTTGTCGTCGGCCAGCAGGAAGGCCTTCGACAGGATCACCGAGAGCAGCCCGCCGTCCTCCTCGAAGGGCAGGAACACCGCTTCCCGGCCCGGAGTGGGGTCCGCCACGATGCGCAGATGGGCGTCGTCCGGCTCCAGCAGGATGTTGCCCGAGCCGAGATGGATCCGGTACGTCCGCAACTCGCCCCGGACCCGCAGCCAGCGGCCCGTCAGCTCCGTGCGGTCCGCGATCCGGGTGCGCGGCAGCAGCAGCGCCAGCGCCTCCCGGCGGATCCGCGCGGACTCGCTGAGCTCGCCGAACGCCCAGTCGTGCCAGTACGTGTCGTACACCCGGTCCCAGTCCTGCTCCTGGCCCCGGTCCCGGTCGAGGTCCTCGCCGCGCCCCTGCCACTGCGGATCCGCGCCGATCGACGCCGCCCCGATGAACAGGTCCACGTCCCGCGCGGCCTCCGACCCGGCCCGCTCGGGTACGTCGGTGAGCCGGGCCGGCTCCCACGCGCCCCGCGGCCCGCGGCGCCGCTCGAAGCACAGCGGGCCGGTGGAGCAGAGCGCGGCCAGGCCGCCGTCGGACTGCTGCTGGTCGACCAGGGCGAGGGTGAACCCGGCCCGCCAGGACTCGCCGTCCGAGGGGTGCAGCTCCCCGGGGCGCGGCAGCTCGCGCAGCATCCGGGTCTCCTGCCCCTCGCTGAAGTAGCCGAGCTGCGGTCCGGCCCAACCGCGCTCCACCATCAGTGCTCTCGCCCGCGGGTAGTGCAGGATGTGCCCGGCGAAGCGCTCCGAACGCGTGCCGGTGTCCCGCTCCGCCGGGGTGAGCCGGTGGACCTCGCGGAACACCTGCGGGAAGGGCTGGCGCAGCTCCCGGCCGACCAGCTCCGCCCGCCACTCACCGGTGTCGTCGGGCGACGCCCGCACCGGGTGCCACAGCCGCAGCAGCGCCCCGTCCGCGACCGGGACCGCGATGCCGTCCGGGCCGGCCAGCGCCCAGCCGCCGCCCGTGCGCTCGGGCAGCCCCGCCGTCCAGCCGGCGCCGCCGTCCGTGCTGATCTCCCAGACCAGGGTGCGGGCGAGCGACCCGGTCACCGGATGGTCGATGTAGTACGGCTCCCAGTCCGCCCGGTCCCACCGGGTGCCTGCCGTCAGATGCTCCTCCAGGCGCCCGCGCTCGACGGGCAGCAGCGCGCGCAGCTGCTTCAACGCCTCCCGCATCACGGCCAGTTCCTGCCCGTGCTCGTCGCGCACCGGCTTGGGGGCCGACCTCAGGACGCGCCCCTGCGGGCCCCGGAAGCCGAGCGACGCGGCGCCGGGTGCGCTGATCGACAACGCCGCCGTGTACGCGCCGAGCGGCTCGTCCCTGATGCCCCGCGCGTCGATCCCGAACGTGGGCACGGCACGCTCCCTGATCGTCGAGGGCGTCAGCCCGCTGCGCTCGGCGACGGCCTCCAGGGACTTGGCGACGCCCTTCAGTACAGTCTTGTTGCGCACGGTGCCCTTCAGCCGCCCGAGCGCCTGCGCGGCCTGCGTGCCCTGGGCCCCGTCGAACTCCCCGAGGACCCCGACCGCGCTGGTCGCGATCCTGCCGTTGCGACAGGTCCCGCCCGAACCGTCCAGGCCCGTGGCCGCGTTGAGCGCCACGCCACCGACCGTGGGCACCACCCACTCCGCGCCGAGGTCGGCGGCGGCCCACAGCAGCCCGCGCACCAGCGTCTCGTTGGCCTCGCTCGCGATGCCGGGCGCGCGCACTTCGCCCGCCACCGGCGACAGCTCGGTCACCGGGTGTTCCCGCTGCCCCGCCATCCCGTCGAGCAGCACCCGGACGATCTCCGCCCCGCGCTCCGCGCCCGCCAGCAGGGCGGCGGCCTCCCGGCGCCACCGCTTGGTGGCCCGCACCTTGCTCTGCGTCGCGCAGTGCGCGAGGAAGGCGGCCGTGCCCGGCGAGGCGAGCAGCCCGGCGTGCGCGGCGCGCATGGCCGGACCGAAGTCGTCGTACGCGTCGAGCAGCTCCGCCGGGAACCCCTTGCCCCGCAGGCCGTCCGTCGTCGTCCCCATCGTGACCGTCCCCTCCCCGTCCCTCTGTCTTGAAGGTAGGCCCATCCACTGACATCCGGATCACACGGTCACCACGGCCTTACCTCTGGAGCCATTGAACCGCCGAACCCCCGGCACCGCCGCCGTCCCCACGCAGGCCACGCCGACCAGCACGGCGGAGAGCCCGAGCGGGACGCCGGGACCCCAGGCGGAGGCGGCGAGCGGCGCCAGCGCGTACCCCAGGGGCATCGCGGCGAGCGAGAGCAGCCAGTCGTACGACGTGACGCGGGCCAGGGCGTTCGCCGGAATCGCGGACTGGCCCCCGCGTCGGTCACCGGCCGCCTGGACGCCCTGGAGCGCCGGAGCCTCGTCCGCCGCACCCCGTCCACCACCGACCGCCGCCGGGTGGACGTGGAGCTGACGGAGCCCGGCCGGGCGGCCTGGCTGGGCGCGATGGACGTCGTGGGCCACGAGGAACAGCGCCTGCTCGGCGTCCTGTCGGAGGCCGAGCGCGGCCTGCTCAACGGCCTGCTCCGCCGCGTCATGCTGGTCGCGGAGGAGAGCGGCGTCACACGCTGAGCGAGCGGGCGTAGTTGACCTGTCCCATCACCTGGTGGATGGACTCGGGCCCGAACGCCGGGAGCATGGCGGAGTGCTGCCGCCCGCCGCTGACCACCGTGACGTGGATGTACCCCGTCGTCTGCTTCTCCTTCATCAGCAGGAAAAGCAGGCCGAGCAGGCAGGCGAAGGAGAAGACGATGGCCAGCACGATCGCGACCGTCGGGATCTTCTCCTCGGTGCGCGACATGTCGGTGACCGTCCAGATCGCGCCCTTGAGCGGCATCGTCCCCGACGGCGTCACGATCGAGTCGGGCATCACCGTGATGTCGCCGAGCGCCGTCAGCGGTACGCCGTATCTGGGCTGCCTGTCGTACGGCAGAGGCAGCCCGGGGAGCGTCGGCTGCTGCGGTGGAGAGGCTTGGCCCGGCGCGTGGTTCGGGTATCCGTAACCGGGATACGGCCCCCACTGGTATTCGCCGTTCGGATCCCCGTCCGCCGCGTACGGGTTGGGATTCTGGTCGCTCATGGTGCCCGCGCTCCCCTCGCCGTTCAACTGCGCCCACCGCGCACCGTCGCACTCGGCAGCACGGCGCCGCACACCATTTTGGCATAAAAAAGGCCCGCCGCCCGGACGAACCGGACGGCGGGGCCTTCGTGCGCGTACGACCTGCGGGAGCGGTCAGAAGCGACGCGTGATCAGCGCGCGCTTGACCTCCTGGATCGCCTTGGTGATCTCGATGCCACGCGGGCACGCGTCCGTGCAGTTGAACGTCGTGCGGCAACGCCACACGCCGTCCTTGTCGTTGAGGATCTCAAGACGCTGCTCGCCGCCCTCGTCGCGCGAGTCGAAGATGAAGCGGTGCGCGTTGACGATCGCCGCCGGGCCGAAGTACTGCCCGTCGTTCCAGAACACCGGGCACGAGGACGTGCACGCGGCGCACAGGATGCACTTCGTCGTGTCGTCGAACCGCTCGCGGTCCTCCGCGCTCTGCAGACGCTCACGCGTCGGCTCGTTGCCCTTCGTGATCAGGAACGGCATCACGTCGCGGAAAGCCTGGAAGAACGGGTCCATGTCGACCACGAGGTCCTTGAGGACCGTGAGGCCCTTGATGGCCTCGACCGTGATCGGCTTGTGCGGGTTGAGGTCCTTGATCAGCGTCTTGCAGGCGAGCCTGTTCTTGCCGTTGATCCGCATCGCGTCGGATCCGCAGATGCCGTGCGCGCACGAGCGGCGGAACGTCAGCGTGCCGTCGACATCCCACTTGATCTTGTGCAGCGCGTCGAGGACCCGCTCCTTGGGGTCGATCTCGATCTCGAAGTCCTGCCACTCGAAGTCCGCGGAGACCTCGGGGTTGAAGCGGCGGATCCGGAAAGTGACCGTGATGTACGGAGAGGCGGACGAGGCGGGCTTCGCGTCGTCGACCTTGTCCAGGGTCGGGGTAGCCATCAGTACTTACGCTCCATCGGCTGGTAGCGGGTCTGGACAACCGGCTTGTAGTCGAGCCGGATCGACTCGGTGCCGTCGTCGCCGACCTCGCGGTACGCCATGGTGTGGCGCATGAAGTTGACGTCGTCGCGGTTCGGGAAGTCCTCGCGGTAGTGACCGCCGCGGGACTCCTTGCGCGCGAGCGCGGACACGGCCATGACCTCGGCCAGGTCGAGCAGGTTGCCCAGCTCGACAGCCTCGAGCAGGTCCGTGTTGAACCGGCGGCCCTTGTCCTGGATGGAGATGTTGCGGTAGCGGGCGCGCAGCTCGCCGAGCTTCTCCACCGCGGTCTTGATCGTCTGCTCGGTGCGGAACACCATCACATTGGCGTCCATGCACTCCTGCATCTCCTTGCGGAGAACGGCGACGCGCTCATTGCCGGTGGAGTTGCGCAGGTGCTCGATCTGGGCGACGACGAGCGACGCCGGGTCCTCCGGCAGGTCGACGTAGTCGGCCGTCGCGCTGTACTCGGCGGCGGCGATGCCCGCCCGCTTGCCGAACACATTGATGTCGAGCAGCGAGTTCGTACCCAGCCGGTTGGCGCCGTGCACCGAGACGCACGCGACCTCGCCGGCCGCGTACAGACCCGGCACGACGGTGGTGTTGTCCGAGAGCACCTCACCCTGGACGTTGGTCGGGATGCCGCCCATGGCGTAGTGCGCGGTGGGCTGGATCGGGATCGGGTCCGTGTACGGCTCGATGCCCAGGTAGGTACGCGCGAACTCGGTGATGTCCGGGAGCTTGGCGTCCAGCTGCTCCGGCGGCAGGTGGGTGAGGTCCAGGAAGACGTGGTCGCCCTCGGGACCGCAGCCGCGGCCCTCGCGGATCTCCGTGTAGATGGAGCGCGAGACGACGTCACGCGACGCGAGGTCCTTCATGACCGGCGCGTACTTCTCCATGAAGCGCTCGCCGTCCTTGTTGCGGAGGATGCCGCCCTCACCACGGGCGCCCTCCGTCAGCAGGATGCCCATGCGCCAGATGCCCGTCGGGTGGAACTGGAAGAACTCCATGTCCTCCAGCGGCAGCCCACGGCGGTACGCCGCGGCCTGGCCGTCACCGGTCAGGGTGTGCGCGTTCGACGTCACCTTGAAGAACTTGCCGGTGCCGCCGGAGGCGAAGATGATCGCCTTCGCCTGGAAGATGTGGATCTCACCGGTCGCCAGCTCGTAGGCGACGACGCCCGAAGCCTTCTTGACCCCGTCGACCTCCTGCATCAGCAGGTCCAGGACGTAGAACTCGTTGTAGAACTCCACGCCCTCCTTGACGCAGTTCTGGTACAGCGTCTGGAGGATCATGTGACCGGTGCGGTCCGACGCGTAGCAGGACCGGCGGACCGGGGCCTCACCGTGGTTGCGGGAGTGACCGCCGAAGCGCCGCTGGTCGATGGTGCCTTCCGGCGTGCGGTTGAACGGCAGGCCCATCTTCTCCAGATCGAGGACCGAGTCGATGGCCTCCTTCGCCAAAATCTCGGCGGCGTCCTGGTCGACCAGGTAGTCGCCGCCCTTGATCGTGTCGAAGGTGTGCCACTCCCAGTTGTCCTCCTCCACGTTCGCGAGCGCGGCGGCCATGCCGCCCTGCGCGGCGCCCGTGTGGGACCTGGTGGGGTACAGCTTCGTCAGAACGGCCGTGCGGCTGCGCTTCGTCGACTCGATGGCCGCGCGCATGCCCGCGCCACCGGCGCCGACGATGACGGTGTCGTACTTGTGGATCTTCATGGGTGGTTTACCTCAGCCCCGGGGCCTAGCGGATGTTCGGGTCGAAGGTGAAGATCACCAGCGTGCCCAGAAGGACGGTGAACACCGTGGCGGTGTACAGCAGCATCTTCAGCCAGAAGCGGGTGCCCGGCCGTTCCGCGTAGTCGTTGATGACGGTGCGCAGGCCGTTGCCGCCGTGCAGCATGGCGAGCCACAGCATGACGAGGTCCCAGGCCTGCCAGAACGGCGAGGCCCAGCGGCCCGCCACGAAGGCGAAGCCGATCTTGGACACGCCGCCGTCCAGCACAAGCTGGATCAGCAGGTGACCGAGGACGAGGACGACCAGTACAACACCGGACAGCCGCATGAACAGCCACGCGTACAGCTCGAAGTTGCTACGGGTGGACTTCGGCGTCTTCTTGGTGCGCGCGCGGGGCGCCTCGATGAGAGGCGCCGGGTTGTCCACGTCGTACAGGCTCGCGCCCTCGACGGGTCCCACGGCGGACGAAGTGGTCTCAGCGGACATTTGCCTCAGCTCCCGAAGACTTCGCGTACGGCGTGGCCGAGGACGGGGTACAGCGCGCCGACCATCAGGACGATCCAGATGCCCATCACGGTCCAGAGCATCTGCTTCTGGTAGCGCGGGCCCTTGGACCAGAAGTCCACGGCGATGACCCGCAGGCCATTGAGCGCGTGGAACAGGATGGCGGCGACGAGGCCGTACTCGAGCAGAGCTACGAGAGGGGTCTTGTAGGTGGCCACGACATCGTCATACGCCTCGGGAGAGACGCGGACGAGAGCGGTGTCGAGGACGTGTACGAACAGGAAGAAGAAGATGAGGACGCCGGTGACTCGATGAGCCACCCAGGACCACATACCTTCCCGGCCGCGATACAGCGTTCCAGCCGGCACGGAAAAACCCTCCGGGAGCGGGGATTGGGGCCATGCCGGCTTCGATGTCGGTCTGGCCCGGCCGGGTACGGTCCACCGGCCCTGGCCATCGTAGCGACGACTTGTCGGTTCGTTCGCGCCGGGTCCGCAGGTGTGATCAAAGTGGCAATCAAACAGCCTCGGACGGGCTATCGGGGCGGTCCTAGTGGCCTGTATTGCAGGAGGAAACGGGAGAATCGCCCACTTCCTGATGATTGGCTACGAGATGGGCGATCCGCCCGCGTGCCAGCCTGCGCAGTTCGTCGGCGGCGACGGATCTCTCCTCGTCCGGTTCGTTGCCCAGCCGGGACCGGATTCCCGCCAGCACCTGGTTCAGGTGCTCCTCGGGGCGGAGCCCGTCCAGGGAGATGACGAAGGCGTGGCCGAAGCTCGACTCGTACGCCGCGTGGGCGGCGCGCAGCGCGGTCTGCGCGCTGGCGGGTGCGCCCTCGCGCAGCCCGGCGGAGGACTCGTCGGCCAGCGCGGCGCCGATCTCGTCCACGGAGAGGTCGTACGCCGCCTCGTCGGCCGCGGCGAGCAGCGATTCGAGATCGGGGTACGGGCGGTGCGCGACGAGCCGCTGCGCCCAGCGGCGGCTGCCGCAGCAGGCGAGCAGGGCGGCTTCGGCCGCGCCGACCGGCGCGGCGTTGAAGTGGCCGAGCCCTGCGGCGGTGGTCTCCCGGCTCTGGTGGGGCAGGGACGGACGGGCCGCGGCGGGGTGCCCGGGGGGGAGTGTCGGCAGACGCTTCGGAGGGCCGGCGCGGAATTCGCTGGACAGCGTGAGCTCCTCGAAATGTGACCGACGAGAACCGACGAGAGGCGTGAGGTGGATGGGTCGCAACGCTATCGGCGGTCCGAGACCACCACGCCAAGGATGAATGAATTTCACCCGGACGGGAGAGTTCCGGCACGCATAGTGGACGTTTTCGGTAGCGCGGCGCGGCGCCGGCAGGTCGCACCTGTCGCCCGATGAGCCCTCCTCGATGGCCTGACCTGCAGCTTTTTGATGGACGGGCGGGGCTGGGCGGCGTATCTTCCCCAGGCGGCCGCGCAGGAGTGGCCGTGAGCTGTACGGCGCCTCTGGGGAGGGGCGCCTTCGTCGTACTGGGGGGTCCGCTCAGCCATGCTGTGCACCAATTGTCAGCTGAACACCGCCACCAGAAGCGGGGAGCCCTGCGACCGGTGTGTCGCCGCCGGTCGCGCCTCACCGCCGCCACGCGCGCGTGCCACGGCAGTGCCCGGGGCCCATGCCGGACCGGTGGCGGGCCTGCGCTCGCCGGTCGGGCTGTCGTACGCCGTCGTGGCCCTGCTGGGCGCCGTGATCGCGGTCGATCTGTTGTCGATCTTCGTCTCGCTCCGGGTGCGGAGCCTGATGGGCGACGTCATCGTGGGGAACTTCGTCAGTGACGCGGCGCTGGAGGGCGTCGACTCGCTGACGCTCGTCGCGACGGTGCTGTTCTACGGCTCGGTGGTCGCGAGCGCCGTCGTCTTCGTCGTCTGGTTCTTCCGGGTGCGGCGCAACGCCGAGATCTTCGCGCCCGACCTCCAGCGCAGAGGCGCCGGCTGGGCGATCGGGGCCTGGTTCGTCCCGATCGGCAACCTGTGGCTCCCGCGCGGGATCGCCACCGACATCCTGGCGGCGAGCAGGCGGGACCCGTACGGACTCGGGAAGTCGAAGGGTGAGTCGGGCGCCGTGCTCGACGTGTGGTGGACGATGTGGGTCGCGTCGATGCTCTTCAACCGCTGGTCCTGGACGACGTACCGCGATGCAGACACCGCGCAGGAGTTGGGCGAGGCCGCCGACGTGGCCGTCATCGGCGAGCTCATAAACATCACCGCCGCCGTGTTCGCGATCCTCTTCGTCCGGATGCTGACGCGCATGCAGCAGCTCAAGGCCGCGCCCCGGCCGGCGGAACGTCCCGTACTCAACTGATTCCGCCCCGGCGCGACTTCCCCGGGGCAGAATGCGACGGGCAGTGTGAAGTCGAACACGTGGGGGAGCGGGGCATGGGTTTCTGGGGCTATTTCGTGGTGGGCAGGAGCAAGCGCCCGCTCGTGGAGCTGGACGCGCTCGCGGAGGTGCGCGACGACCTGGCCCTCCACGAGACGCGTGCGGACGGCTGGCAGATTTGGGCGCATCCCAGCGAGCCGCAGGTCGGTGACATGGGGGCGCTCGCGCGCGGGGTGTGCGGCGAGACGGGCACGCCCGCGCTGTTCGCCTTCGTCATGGACAGCGACTGCGTGGTCGTGGAGGCGACGACCTCGGCGACGGCCGCCGGATCCTGGTTCGGCTGCCTGGGACCGGCGGCGATGGCCGCGTTCCTCGGCGCCGACGGGCTGCGGCTGGAGGATCTCTTCCTGTCGCCCGAGGGCGCCGGGGCGAAGGCGGTCCAGTGGGCCGCGGCGACCGGCAGGACCGTGCCGGAGCAGCCACTGCTCGACGTGCTGCGCGCGGAGGCCGATCCGCTGGCCGAGGAGCTCTTCGCGCTCTTCCTCGACCGGCTGGGTCTGTAACCGGCCGGGACCGCCGGCCGGCCCGGTAACCGGAAGGGGTGCATCCGGCTCGGACTGTGACGTAATCAAGCCACATTACGCAGTCGGAGATGAAGGCCCGCACGGCGCGGGCCTCGCTGTGCCGAAGGAGTCTTCGTGAGCCTGGTGGAATTGATCGGCCGTGCCGACGACCGGAGCCTGGCCGCGAGCGCCGTCGCGTGCCTGGACCGCTGCCTGCCCCTGCTGGAGTACGTCGACGGGGCCGACCGCCTCGGCCTCGACATGGACCTGGCGCTGCGGCCCCTGTGGTCCGCGGTCGAGGGCGACGACGCATGGCTCGGCCGGCTGCGCAGGGTCGCCGCCGTCGTGGAGCGCGTCGCCGGGCACGCCCCCGGCGAACTGGCCGGATTCGCCCGCCGGATGGCCGCCGCGGTCCCCGCCGCCTACACCGGGCCCGAGCTGCGTGCCTGGGCCGAGGAGTGCTCGACCGCGGTGCTCGAAGTCCATCTGCGGCTGGACGGGGCGGCGGAGCTCGGCGACGGGGTGCGCGCGAAGGCGTACCTGAACGGTGAGACCGACGGCATCACCCCGCTCACGGCGGGCGAACTGCGCCGTCAGACGGAGCTGCTGGAGATGCTCGCGGACGACTCGGGCTGCGGCCTCAGCAACGCGCTGCGGCTGTCGAACGAGGGCAAGCGGGTGCTGCGCGCGGCGGCCTCGCGCCGGGCGCGCAGCCAGGGCTGACCCGGGGCCGTCAAACCAGCAGCCACTTCACGACCGCACGCCCCTCGTCCGAGGTCCGTGTGTAGAAGGCGGTGAGCCGTTGGTGGACGAGCGTGAAGTGGCTCCGCAGTTCCGCCTCGGTGAAGAGCAGCCCGTGCGGCGCCATCAGGTCCTCGCACGCGGTGGACCACAGCGTCTCGAACGACACGGCGCAGAGGTACGCGGCTGCCGCCGACACCTGCGCGGGGATGAGGACGACGAACGGCGGCAGGCCCTCACCGGGTAAGGGCACCGGTCGGCCGCCGAGCACGAGCAGGGTCTCCGGGGCGCTGGTGGACGGGGAGTGCCGTGCGCCCACGTACAGCCGGTGGACATCGAGGTAGTCCTCGGCCAGAACGGTTTCCGTCTTCGCCTCGCACCTGGAGCGGACCGCTTTCCAGTCGTCCGCGAAGAGGGTCCGCAGCCGGTCGGGATCGGTGCTCAGTTCGGCCGATGACACCGAACGCAGGTGGAAATGGGGGATGGTCATGACTGCCTCCGGCGGACGCGGGTGGTGTGGCCGGGGGTCGGTCTGCGGGTGTGTGGCTCGTGCGGGCTCAAATGACCCACCCTTCCTGGGAGTTCGCCTGCGGCACGCCTCTCGCAGAGGTGGCCTGCCTAACCCAGCGCACCGCGGCCTTGAAACGTCACACATGGGGTCCGGGAACGTCGGCGCACGAAATGCCGCCGCGTGTTCGCCGCTCGTTCCCCGCTCGTATCCCCGTGGACCCGCGGTCGTTTATCCCTACTGTTTCTCTGGCCCCAGTTGTAAGATTCGTGATCACTACGGGGTTGGTTCGCCGCGTCGCCCATCGGGCCCTTGCCGCGAGCCCTGCGACCCGTTCCGGAATCAGGTCCCTGGGGGGATTTTGTCTTTCGCCATGCCCAACCACTCCGGCAGATCCAGATCGCGCTCCAGGCGCGCCCGGCGCATCGCCGCCTGCACCGCGCTCGCACTCTCCGCCGGCATGCTGCTGTCCGCCCCGGCCGCGGCCGACGGCGCCGATGACAAGGCGCCGCACGCGGCGATCGGGCAGACACGACCGGACGCCACGCCGCAGCCGACCATGGTGCTGCCCAAGCGCGCCGCGAAGCGCGACGCGTTCACGGGGGGCGTGGGCGCGGCGGGTGTCGCGAAGCCCCGTACCGATATCGACGGTGACGGGTACAGCGACCTCTTCTACCGGACCATGAACGGAGAACTGAACGTCAAGTCCTCCGGTGGCGCCGAAGACCACGTCTACACGATCAACGGCGACTCCGGGTCCCACAAGGACATCATCGCGCCCGGTGACCTGGACGGCGAGGGCACTCCGGAATTCCTGACGCTCTCTCCGAGCGGCAAGCTCTCGCTCTTCCAGAGCTCGGGCACGGACAACACCGGCGTCGCGACCTGGTCCGGCACGGGCTGGCAGATCTACAACAAGGTCTTCTCGGCCGGCGACCTGAACGGCGACGGCAGGGGCGACGTGCTCGCCAGGACGCCCGCCGGCGAGCTGTACCTGTACGTGACCAACGGCGCCGTCGAGTCCAACCCGTTCAGTACGCGCGTCAAAGTGGGCACCGGCTGGGGGCAGTTCGACCAGCTTGTCGGCGCGAACGACACCAACGGGGACGGGATCGGTGACGTCTTCGCCCGGACCACCAACGGTGAGCTGCACTTCTACGCCGGTACCGGGAACCCGGCCGCCCCGCTGAAGCCGCGGGTCCTGGTGGGCAGCGGCTGGGGCCAGTTCAACCAGCTCGTCGCTGTCGACGACTGGGACACCGACGGCGTCGCCGACCTCGCGGCCCGCACGCCCGCCGGCGACCTGTACTGGTACCGGTCCGACGGTACGGGCAAGTTCAACCCGAAGCAGCTGTTCGGCTCGGGCTGGCTGGTGTCGCTGCTGGTCGGGTCGGGCGGCAACCCGCACTTCGGGAAGAGCGACGTCCTCGGCCTCGACACCCGGGGAACGCTCTTCTGGTACTGGGGGAAGACCAACGGCCTGCTGAGCCCCCGTCAGCAGATCAGCGACGTGGGTGGCTGGAGCGGCGCCAAGATCGTAAACGCGTCCTCGCTCGACAAGGACGGCTGGGGCGATCTGCTGGAGGTGTACGACAACAAGCTCTACAACTACGGCATCGAAAACAGCACCTACTACGTCATTGGCAGCGGCTGGAGCCAGTACAACTCCATCATCGGCCCCGGTGACCTGAGCGGCGACGGCAAGGGCGACCTGCTGACGCGCGACGGCTCCGGCAGGCTCTATCTCCAGCGCGGCAACGGCGCGGGCACCGCGTTCGCGGCCCGCGTCAACGTCGGTTCCGGCTGGGGTCAGTACAACAAGCTGGTCGGCGCCGGTGACCTCACCGGTGACGGCCTGGCCGACGTCCTCGCCCGCACCTCGGGCGGCACGCTGTACCTGTATGCCGGGACGGGCAACTCCTCCTCGCCCTTCAAGGCGCGGAAGTCGATCGGCACGGGCTGGAAGCAGTACACCAAGCTGGCCGCCCCCGGTGACATCAACGGCGACGGCCGCGCGGACCTCCTCGCGGCCAACTCCGCCGGTGAGCTGTTCAGTTACACCTCCAAGGGCACGGGCCAGTTCGCCGCGAAGGTGAAGCTGGGCACCGGCTGGAACACTTACCGCGAGCTGCACTGACACCGACCGGCAGCAGTGCCGGCAGCAGTGCCGGGCTCCCCGCCCCCGATCCGAGGGCGGGGAGCCGCTTCCGCCCAGGGGAAACGGGCGGGGCACGGCGGCCGGCGCGACGTCAGTACGAAGAGGTAAGCGTGGGCAGGGGCGGGGAGCGGCGTCGTACACAGGAGTACGACGTGGAGCTGGGCGCCGCCGTGGAGCGGGCCCAGCAGGGGGACGAGGACGGGTTCGCCGCGGCGTACCGGATGGTGCATCCGGGGCTGCTCGGGTATGTGCGGGGGCTGGTGGGGGAGGACGCCGAGGACGTCGCGTCGGAGTCATGGCTGGAGATCGCCCGGGACCTGGGGAGGTTCCGCGGTGACGGGGCGGGATTCCGCGGCTGGACGGCGACGATCGCCCGGCACCGGGCGCTCGATCATCTGCGCAAGAAGCAGCGGAGGCCTCGTACTGTGCTGATCGAGCACGACGTACTGGAGTTGCCCGGCGGGCAGGACACCGCGGGCGAGGCGCTCGAATCGCTGTCGACCGACCGGGCGCTGGCGATGATCGCCACCCTGCCGCGCGAACAGGCGGAGGCGGTGCTGCTGCGGGTCGTCGTCGGCCTCGACGGCCCCGCGACGGCCCGGGTGCTGGGCAAGCGCGGGGGGTCCGTGCGCACGTCGGCGCACCGTGGACTCAGAAGGCTGGCCGAAGAGTTGTCCGCGGGCCGGGTGGGTACTGTGACATGTACGGCGTCGCGCACGCTGAAAGATGAGACATGAGACGCCAGCGGGAACAGGAAGCAGCGCAGGAGCGGGTGACGCCGGAGGTCGAGGCGTTGCTTGCCGCTGTACGACGCCCTCCCGGCGCGGGTGCCGAGGCAGCGGCCGAGGCGGCGCTCGTCGCCTTCCGCGCGGCGCGCGACGCCGGTACGCACGCCGTCCCCTCGGGGCGCTGGTGGCGCAGGCGCCGCCGGGACGGCTGGCGCCCTTCGCGCCGGCGCGGGGCGCTGCCCCTGAAGGTGGTGCTCGGCTCGCTCGCCGCGACGGTGACGCTGGGCGGAGTGGCGCTGGCCGCGCGGACGGGGGCGATCCCGGCGCCGTTCGGCATCAGTGGCGGCCCGGACGGCGACCGGCCGGATGGCGGTCCGTCCAGCAGCGCGCCCGTGACACCCGGGGAGCAGACGGGGTACCCGGAGGTTCCTGCGTCGCTGCGGCCTCCGGCCGGGGGCGACCGCACACCCGCGGGGTCCGCGCTGCCGCCCGGGAGCGGTGAGGACGGGCGCAGGGCCAAGGAGAAGGCGCTCTGCCGCGCTTACCTGGCGGCCCGGGGTGACGGGCGCGAACGCAAGGACTTCGAGCGGCTCGAAGCGGCCGAAGGCGGCAGGAAGGGCGCGGAGGCGTACTGCGGGCAGTTGGTGAAGCGGGGCGAGCAGGGCGGACAGCGGGACCCGGCGGGCAAGAAGCCCCCGAAGGCCTCGAAGTCGCCGAAGGCGTCCGAGTCCCCGAAGGCGTCCAAGTCCCCGAAGGCCAAGGAGACGAGGGCGGGGACGGGGAAGAGCGACGCCAAGGACGAAGACGGGGGCGAGGGCAAGGACGAGGCCGGGCACAAGTCGAAGCACAAGGCCAAAGAGGAGAGCAAGCACAAGGCGAAAGAGAAGTCGAAAGAAAAGCACAGGGAGAAGGGGCCGGCTCATCCCACAAGGGATAACGGCCCGCGCACGCCGCAGGACGACCGAGGGCGCCCCCCTGGCTGGATTAAGCCGTAGAGGCCTCTGAACAGCGGTGACGCCCGGCCGGTCGGATCCCTAGCGGGTGATCAGGTTGAACACCGGATAGATCTTCGGCTGTGTGTCCGGGACGCCGAGCTCCTGCAGGATCGGCATGATGATTTCACCGAACTGCTGGAATGCCTCTTCGGATTCCCACACGTCGACGATGAACCAGCCGTCCGATGTGGGGGCGCAAGCATGCGAGATGAGGCCGGGCACCGGCCAGTCGGCGGGGCTCGCGATCGGGCCGGGGCGGCCCGACATCTTCTCCAGGCCCTGCTCGTACTGGGCCTGGGTCATCCCCGGCGTGTCGAAGACCACGACGATCGGCATGTTGGGCTCCCTTTCGGACGGTACAGAGTCCGGCCCAGTCGGCCACCGTGGCGAGCCGTGCGCGTGTTGGTCTGAGCCGTACGGAGCACGCCCCGTACCTGACGACGCGGGGCAGACTCCGGGCGCCGTCAGCGGCTGAGGTGCTGCACGGCTGCCGATGTCCATGAGGCCCACGGCCTCGGGGCCGCGCACACGATCGCAGCGCGACCGCATGGGAAAACACCTGCTTTCACTCGCTGAGATCTGCGATTCTCCTTGAGGTCTCTGGACATGACGACGGGAAGGCGTGGGGATGAGCGGCAGCGGGGGTGGGGCTCCGTGGAACCCCAACGGAGGACAACCGCCGATACCAGGTCCGCCTGTCGCGGCGCGCCGCCTGCCCTTCGGGCGTCTCTTCAATCCGATCGCGGTGGGGCGTGCGGTGTTCACGCCGTCCCGGCCGGACCGGGTGAACGACCCGGTGGTGAAGAGGGTGCAGGTCCTGCGGACGGTCGTCGGCCTGGTCGCTGTCACGTGGGTGTCGTTGTCGTACGGGCTGGCAGCGGACGCCGACGCCGTGGTGGATGACCGCTTCGACCAGATCCGAACCACCCTCATCGTGCTGGGGGTCACGTGCCCGATCGCCCTCGCCGCGTTCATCGCGGCGGCCCGTCCGCCCAACCGGCGCCTGTTCCTGCGCCGCGTGGGCAAGCCCGCCGGGGCGCTGCTCGCGCTGGTCGTCGCGCTCGCTGTGCCGAGACTGATCACGGGACTGGGCTACGTGGACGAGAACACGAACTGGACGGCGTCGGGAGGGCGGGTCGCGCTGCTGTTCGCGCTGGGCGCCTTTCTGCTGTGGCTCGCCCCCTTTGTCCTCTACGGCATCGCGCAGGCACTCGTTCACGTCTTCCGCGCAGCCGACCTCCACGAGACGGTTCCACCGCTGCTCGCGACGCTGCTCGTCTGGGAACTCGCCCTCTTCGACGTATTTCGGGGTGCCTACGACGGGGTGCCGGTCGGAGTACGGGCCGCCTTCATCCTGGGAGCCCCGCTGACCGTCACCGCCGTGGCGATGTGGGAGCTGCGGCGGCTGCGCACGCGGCACGGCCTCACCCTGCGTGCGGCGCTGCTCCGCTGAACCGTCGCGCCGGAGGTCGCCCCTTGGGCGCGCCGCTCCTGGCCGCTGTCCGCCCCGGGCGCCGACTTGCCTGTTCGGGGCGCGCAGAACGCGAAAGACGACCGGGGTCGCCACCCCCCACAGGAGTGACCCCGGCCGCCGTCCGTGCGGACCGTGCGACGGCCCGTACTCCACTCAGCGCCATGGATGCGTTTTCTGTCACACCGCGCTGAGTCAGCAGGCCGTTGCAGGTTGTACAAGTTGTGGACGGGGCCCTGTCGGACGTCGTAGCGTGCGGGTTCGCGCAGGGCTGCGCGGTGGTGGTGACCAGCGGCGACTGGGGACAGGTTGAGGGAGTGCTGGGGGACGACGCGGAGCTGACCATCGCGGTGCTCGCGGCGCAGGACGGGAACGAAGACGCCTTCCGTGCTGTGTACCGCTCCGTGCACCCGCGGTTGCTCGGCTACATACGCACACTGGTGGGGGACTCGGAGGCGGAGGACGTCGCCTCGGAGTCCTGGCTCCAGATAGCCCGCGACCTCGAAAGGTTCAGCGGCGACGCCGACCGCTTCCGGGGCTGGGCCGCGCGCATCGCGCGCAACCGCGCACTCGACCACATCCGGATGCGGGGCAGGCGCCCCGCCGTCGGCGGCGACGACACGGAGCTGGCCGGGCGGCCGGGCGAGTCGGACACCGCGGGCGAGGCGATGGAAGCGCTCTCCACCGGCCGCACGCTCGCCCTCATCGCCCAGCTTCCGCAGGACCAGGCCGAGGCGGTCGTCCTGCGCGTGGTCGTCGGGCTCGACGCGAAGAGCGCGGCGGAGACCCTGGGCAAGCGCCCCGGCGCGGTACGGACCGCGGCGCACCGCGGGCTGAAGAAACTGGCCGAACTGCTGGCCGCGGAGCTCTCCCAGGACACTGTCCCGCCGGGCACGGTCCCCCCGTTCGGCCTCGGCGGCCCTTCGGCTGCCGGGAGCGGCGACGGAGCGGGCGGCGATACCGTGGCGGGCGCGATGGACGAGCGGCCGGAACTGGGCGCCGTACCGTCGCAGCGCGGCCGGATACAGGGCTGGGTGACGTCTGCCGGTGTGACGCATTCGCGCGTGCGGACGCAGAAGGACATGTGATGGCCGACGAGCGTGACGACTGGCTCGACCAGGACGCGGCGGAGCGACTGCTGCGCGGCGAGCCGGTCGAGTCTGCCGACGATCACGTACGGGCCCGCGCCGAGTGCCTCTCCGCCGCCCTGGACGAGCTGGCCCGCGCGGGCGACCCGGAGCCGGGCGCCGCCACCGGACTTCCCGGTGAGGCCGCCGCACTGGCGGCCTTCCGCAACGCCCGAGCGGCGTTTCCCGACACGCTCCCCTCCGTACGGATCGGGGCCGCCCCCGCCCGGGTCGCGGTGACCGCCGGCCGCAAAGGGCCCGCGCCCGCGCGCTGGGGGCGAGCCGCACGGTTCGGCCTGGTCGCCGCGTTCGCCGGGGTCGCGCTCGGCGGCGTCGCGAGCGGCACGGGTCTGCTGCCGGCGCCCTTCGGCCTGGGCGCCGATCCGACGCCCGCGTCCTCCGTCTCGGCCGGCGCGACCCCCGAACCGCTCGTCTCCGAGGCGCCCACCGATGCCCCGGCCGCCCCCGGGCCCGTCCCGCCGTCCACCCGCGTCCCCGAGGGTGGGAACGCGACGGCGGGCCACGGTCGGGGAGGCACGGACGGCACGCACGCGCCGACCCCGCCGTCGGCCGACGACCCGGCCCCCGGTGCGGGCACCCGGGAGCCGGAACGGGAATCGACCACCAGCGCCCCCCAGGACACCGGCGGCAACGATGACGACAGCGGAAAGGCCACCTGGCACCGCAGGACGGTCCAGGCCTGCCGCGACTACCGCAGCGGCGACCTCGCCCCCGAGCGCAAACGCCGCCTGGACACGGCGGCCAGGGGATCCCACCGGGTGGCCCGCTTCTGCGACCGGCTGCTGGACGGCCCGGACACCCGGTCGGGCGACGGTGGCCAGGGCGGCGGCCACGGTGAGGGTGACGGCGGCGACGACGGCAACGCGGACGGCGGCGGTGGCGAGGACGGCGGCGGCCAGGGCGCGCCCGGCGCGGGCGGTCCGCTCGCCCCCCAGGCCCCCCACGCCCCGGAGCGCGCGGTGTCCAATGCCGCGTCCGCTGTCCGAAGCTGAACCTGACCTGCGCTTTTTCCCTCGCTTCGGCAGGGTGTGACGTTTTTTGCGCCGGTGACGCAGTAGAGAGTGAGCCGACTGGTCATCGGCCGCGCGACGAGCCGGGGTTCCCCCCGTACCTTCGGCTCCGCGCACAAGGCGCGGGCGGGAACGTTCCCCCGATCCCGTCCGCGCCCACTCCACTTCGGCCGCTTCAGGCCGGCCTCCGCCCGGTCCCGCCTCACCCGTACACGACGACCTTGTCGCCGTTGCGTACCTGGGCGAACAGGCTCGCGATCTTCCCCTGGTCCCGGACGTTGATGCAGCCGTGCGACGCACCGTTGTAACCGCGGGCCGCGAAATCCGCCGAGTAGTGCACCGCCTGACCGCCGCTGAAGAACAGGGCGTACGGCATGGGGGTGTCGTACAGCGTCGAGACGTGGTGCCGGGATTTCCAGTACACCTTGAACGTCCCCTCCCGGGTGGGGGTGTACTGCGATCCGAGCCGCACGTCCATCGCGGAGACGACCCGCCCGTCGATCATCCAGGCCAGCGTGCGGCTGTTCTTGCTTATGCACAGGACCCGGCCCTCCATGCAGCGCGGATCGGGCTTCGCGACCGTTTCGGTCGTCGGCGGGTGCAGCTCGGAGCGGGTCGGCTCGTCGGTCAGGGCCAGGAGCCGCTGCCAGGTGACGGTGTCCGTGCCGCCCGTACGGGCCAGGCCGCGTGCGCCCTGGAACGAGGAGACCGCGGCGGCGGTGACCGTGCCGTAGTAGCCGGTGGAGCTGCGGTCGAAGTGGCCGGTCTGCCGGAGCCTGGCCTGCAGCTCCCGCACCTGGGTGCCCTCCGAGCCGCTCGCCAGCAGCGTCCTGGGTGCGGCCCTCCTGGACGGCGTGGCCGACGGCTTGACGCTCGACGGCGACACGGCCGGGGACGTGTGGGTCGGCGAGGCCGGTCGCGGCGCCGTGGAGGGCGCGCTCACGCGCTTGTGTCCCGGCGCGGGGGCCTTCGTGCCCCCGGGTCCGGCCTGCGCCCCGGCGCGCGGGCCGGTGGGAGTGGCGCCTGCCCCCTCGGTCCGCACTGTGCACCCCGTGGTCACTGTCACGGCCACCACCGCGGTCGCCGCGAGGGCTCTGCGTATGACCACCGCCCGAGGACCCGCCCTGTTCTGCTCCTGGCCCTGGTCCTGCCCCGACTCCGGCTTCTGTCGACTGGTCCGGCCACCCCGGCCCTCCCGCCCGTCTTCGCTGTTCCGGTTGATCGGTTCGGTCCGGTTTTTCCGGTTGATCCGGCTGTACTGGTGCATTTCCGCCCCCGGTGTCTCGTCCGTCCCCAGGGACTGTTCCCCGTTCTGCCCGGTCGCGAAAGCCCGCGCATGATGGAAACCCAGTGGCTACCGGGAGGTAATGGAGATGGCGCGCGAGTCGGACGGCGGTCGGCTGAACGAGAGCGGCCTGCCCATCGAGCCCGTGTACGGGCCGGAAGCGCTGGCGGACTGGGACCCGGCGGAGAAGCTGGGGGAGCCCGGCGCGTACCCCTTCACGCGGGGCGTGTACCCGTCGATGTACACCGGGCGGCCGTGGACGATGCGCCAGTACGCGGGCTTCGGCACCGCCACCGAGTCCAACGCCCGCTACCGGCAGCTGATCGCCCACGGCACGACGGGCCTGTCCGTCGCCTTCGACCTGCCGACCCAGATGGGCCACGACAGCGACGCGGAGATCGCGAGCGGCGAGGTCGGCAAGGTCGGCGTCGCGATCGACTCGGTCGAGGACATGCGGGTCCTGTTCGAGGGGATCCCCCTCGGCGAGGTGTCCACGTCGATGACCATCAACGCGCCCGCGGCCCTGCTGCTGTTGATGTACCAGCTGGTCGGCGAGGAGCAGGGCGTGCCGGCCGAGCGGCTCACCGGCACCATCCAGAACGACGTGCTGAAGGAGTACATCGCGCGCGGCACCTACATCTTTCCGCCCCGGCCCTCGCTGCGTCTGATCGCGGACATCTTCAAGTACTGCCGGGCCGAGATCCCCAGGTGGAACACCATCTCGATCTCCGGCTACCACATGGCGGAGGCCGGGGCCACGCCCGCACAGGAGATCGCTTTCACCCTCGCCGACGGCATCGAGTACGTCCGTACCGCCGTCGCCGCGGGCATGGACGTCGACGACTTCGCGCCCCGTCTCTCCTTCTTCTTCGTCTCGCGTACGACGATCCTCGAAGAGGTCGCCAAGTTCCGCGCCGCACGCCGGATCTGGGCCCGCGTGATGCGCGAGGAGTTCGGCGCGCGGAACCCGAAGTCGTGGATGCTGCGCTTCCACACGCAGACCGCGGGGGTGCAACTCACCGCCCAGCAGCCCGAGGTGAACCTGGTGCGCGTCGCCGTGCAGGGACTGGCCGCGGTCCTCGGCGGCACGCAGTCCCTGCACACCAACTCCTTCGACGAGGCCATCGCACTGCCCACCGACAAGAGCGCCCGCCTGGCGCTGCGGACCCAGCAGGTCCTCGCGTACGAGACGGATGTGACGGCCACCGTCGATCCGTTCGCGGGCTCCTACGTCGTCGAGACGATGACCGACCAGGTCGAGGCCGCCGCCGTCGACCTCATGACGCGTATCGAAGACATGGGCGGCGCGGTCGGGGCGATCGAACGAGGCTTCCAGAAGGGCGAGATCGAGCGCAGCGCCTACGCCGTCGCGCAGGAGACCGACAGCGGTGAGCGCGTCGTGGTCGGCGTCAACCGCTACCGGATGGACGAGGAGGACCCGTACGAGCCGCTGCGCGTCGACCCGGCGATCGAGGCGCGGCAGGCGGCCAGGCTGGCGAAGTTGCGCGCCGAACGCGACCAGGGGGCGGTGGACGCGGCGCTCGGGGCGCTGCGGGAGGCGGCGCGGGGCACGGAGAACGTCCTCTACCCGATGAAGGAAGCGCTCGGGGCCCGCGCCACGGTCGGCGAGGTCTGCGACGCGCTGCGCGAGGTGTGGGGCGCGTACGTGCCCACCGACGCGTTCTGAGCCGGCCGGCCGGGGGCCACCCGGCGGGCCCGGGGCCGCTCAGTGGTGCCAGGCAGGCGCGCCCACGTTGTGGATCATGCGCTGGAGGACCTTGACCGCGCGCACGAACTCCTCGTCCGGGATGCCCGCGTGGACCTCCGCCCGCACCGCCTGCTGGCGTGCGGCGGCCCTGGCCCGGAGCGCGCGTCCCTCGGTGGTGATCCGCAGCAGCGGGCCGTCCTCCTGGACCAGGCCGCGGGAGGCGAGGGAACCGATGTCGTCGTCCAGCGTGGCGCCTTCCTCCAAGTAGCCCTGGAGGAAGGCGGAGAGCTCCGCGCGCGCCTGGCCGTCCGGGTGTTCGTCGAGTTGGTTCAGTACCCACCACTGGGGCTGGTTGAGTCCCAGCTCGCCGAGCGCGCCGCGAATGTGCGCGACCACCGCCCTGCCCGCGGTCGGGGCCCAGTAACCGATCGGCTGGCGTGCGAGTCCCGCGTCGTCATGTGTGTATTCCATACGGAGAAGGTAGAAGCTCAAGCCCGCTTGAGGTCAAGGGGTGACCGTCGATCCCTAGTGGCGTCGTCGGCCGTCAGTCCCGAGTGGCGTCGCGGACCATGCCGATGCAGGTCTCGGCGGTGCGGAAATCGGGGCTCAGCACGTTCTTGGGCAGCGCGAAAGCGACCCCGGTGGCGGTGTCGCCGTAGGTGAAGCTGCCACCCGCGCCGCCCATCCCGAACACCGTCGGACTGTCCCGCGGGTCGCCGCCGGGCAGCCCGACCGCGTACCCCAGCGCCCAGGTCGCGGGGTTGCCGAAGACCGCGTCGATCCCGGTGGCCGCGGGCGCCGTCGCCTCGCGCAGCCGCTGCGGGCCCAGCAGCCGTACGCCGTCGACCTCACCCAGGAGCGCCGCGTACATGCGGGCGATCGCGCGGGCCGACGTCGCGGCGCCCGCGGGGATTTCGGCCGCCAGGATGTCGGTGCGGCTGCCCAGCGCGGCGGTCGGCATCAGTGCCATCCGGGCGGCCCTGAACATCGGCAGGTCCGGACACGGTCTTCGAGACCGGCCTCACTGCGGTGGTCGCGGGGATCGCCCAAGTGATGCCGGCGCCGGACGGGCCGACGCCCTGACGGGCCGTCCGGGGCGCCCTGGACCGGGGTGTCCGACGGCCCTGATCACGCTCGTCGACCTCCGGCCGTAGCGCCCGACGACAGCGCGGGCGGCCGTCGATCGGCTGAACCAGTGACCTCATTACGTCTCCCGGGTGGCCCGCACGGCGACCGGGTACGGCTCCTGGCCACACCTCCCTGAGCGGCCCCGTACCGGTGATCCGTCCGGGATCCCCGTGTCGGACAAGGATTGAGGACGGCCATGGCGAAGGCATATCTGGTGGGCAGCGGCATCGCGTCGCTGTCGGCGGCGGCATTTCTGATCCGCGAGGGCGGGTTCGCGGGAAAGGACATCGTGATCCTGGAGGAGCAGGACCGCGAGGGCGGCAGCCTGGACGCGGCCGGCTCTCCGGAGACCGGGTACACGATGCGGGGCGGGCGGATGTTCGAGGCGCACTTCGACTGTACCTACGACCTGCTGTCCTCCATTCCCTCCCTGGACGACCCCACGAAGTCCGTCACCGAGGACACGTTCGCGTTCCACGAGGACTTCGCGTGGAACGACCACGCCCGGCTGGTGGACGCCGAGGGCAAGGTAATCGACGCGCACTCGATGACCTTCTCCGAACGCGACCGTCTGGAACTGGTCAAGTGCGTGGCCACCCCGGAGAAGCTGCTGGACGGCATGCGCATCTCGGACTGCTTCCACGAGGAGTTCTTCGGTACGAACTTCTGGGCGATGTGGTGCACCACGTTCGCGTTCGAGCCGTGGCACAGCGCGATCGAGTTCCGCCGCTACCTCAACCGCTTCGTGCACCTTTTCAAGACCTTCGACACGATGTCCGGCATCTACCGCACCAAGTTCAACCAGTTCGACTCGATCGTGCGCCCGCTATTGAAGTGGCTCACCGAGCAGGGCGTCACCCTGCGCCTGGGCACCCGCGTCACCGATCTGCGGCTGTCGCCCGGTGACGCGCTGACCGTGGAGGCGATCAAATGCGTCCGTGGCACAGGCGCGACGGAGACAGCGCAGGAGATCATCCTGGACGAGGGCGACCTGGTGATGGTGACCAACGGGTCGATGACCGCCAACTCGACCCTGGGCTCCACCGACACCGCCCCCGTGCCGGACAACACCACCTCCAGCGGCTCCTGGGAGCTGTGGGAGACCCTGGCGGCCAAGCGGCCGGGGCTGGGTGACCCGAAGGCCTTCGACTCCACCGTCGCGGACTCCACCTGGGAGTCGTTCACCGTCACGACCAAGGACCCGGTCTTCTTCGCGCTGATGGAGAAGTTCAGCGGCAGCGAGGCCGGCAAGGGCGGCCTGATCACCTTCAAGGACTCCAACTGGCTGCTCACCATCGTCCTCAACCATCAGCCCCACTTCCGTGAGCAGCCCGAAGACACCTTCGTCTGGTGGGGGTACGCCCTGTTCCCCGACAAGGAGGGCGACTTCGTACGCAAGCCGATGTCACAGTGCACCGGCCGCGAGATCCTGGACGAGGTCCTGCAGCACCTGCGCTTCGAGGAGCGCCCGCAGATCCTCGACGGATCGATCGTGATCCCGGCGATGATGCCGTACATCACCAGCCAGTTCCTGGTCCGCAAGGCCGGCGACCGCCCCCAGGTCGTCCCCGCGAAATCCACCAACCTGGCGTTCATCGGCCAGTACGCGGAGGTCCCCGACGACGTGGTCTTCACGGTCGAGTACTCGGTGCGCACGGCTTGGACCGCGGTGGCCGGGCTGCTCGGTCTCGACAGGCAGCCGCCTCCCGTCTTCAAGGGCGGTCACGATCCCAAGATCCTCGTCGAGGCCCTGCAGACGCTGCACCGGAACTGACGGAGGTCTGACGGACCTCCGGCGGGACCTCCGGCGGGACCTCCGGCGGGACGTCCGTCGGAAGGGCCGAAGGCCGGGCGGAGAGACCGGCCGGCCGCCGGTCACCGGAGCGGCCCGGTGCGAGAGGCCGACGAAAGCGGCCGGTACGGGTGGTGGTGTCGGCCGAACGGGTGAGGCGGGGGCGTTTCAGCGGTACTCCGCACAGAAAGCCGCAATCTTCGAGGCCACGGTGGGGCACCGAACGCTGTGCCCGACCAGCACTGCCAAGTGCCCGAATCGAAGGAACTTCACGATGCGTCTTCGTCACACCCTGGCCGCCGCGGCCGGCGCCGCCCTGCTGCTGGCCGTCCCCGGCTCCGCCTATGCCGCGGAGGGCGCGTTCTCGTACACGTACCTCGCCGATGACGGCTCCGGGCAGACCGGCGTTCTGATGTCCCCCGAGTCCGGGGGGTGCATCACGATTCCGGAGGCGGCCGTGGAGTACACCTCGGCGCCCGCCGAGGCACCCAGGAACCGGACCGATTCCTACGCCACCGCGTTCACCGGCGTGGACTGCTCCGGCGACGAGTTCACGATGCGGCCCGGCGGTGGCGCGAGCGAGCGCCTCAAGGTGCGGTCGGTCATCTTCTTCTGATGCGTGAGCCGGCGCCGCGACCACGCCACCGGAGCCACCGGGCGGGGCGCGGTCGGCGCCGGCACCGCCGCGGAACGCGACGGGCGGCGCCGGCAACTCGCCCAGCGGCTCAGGCCGATGGCGCCCCGGCAGCGTGAGGCAGCCGGCCCCGGTGGCCCCGGCTACTCGGGCCGGTCCCCTGCGCCCAGCAGATGGTGCAGCACGACGGCCTGACGCTGATCGGCGGTCAGTTCGCCCAGCGCCCCGACCAGCGTCACCCGGTCCGCCGACAGGCTGGGCAGATCGGCGGGCGGACCATGTCTGAAGTGGGCCTTACACGCTCCGGCGGCACCGGATGTTACGAACGACTTCGGAGGGTCACGCGCTCAGCCCAGCGCCACCCGCTTGAGGCGCCGGGCCCGGCGGGCCACGCCGCGCACCGTCGCGTTGCGCGGGATGAAGGCGAACTGCGCCGGCAGCGCGCCCGGCAGCGCGAGCATCGTCAGACGGCGGCGCTTGAAGTACCGGCGGGTGCGCGGGCCGAGGTGCCGGGCCAGGTAGGCCTCGGCGGCCGGCCGCAGGTCCGGGCGGATCTGCGGCTGCATCGCGAAGCCGACCGCCCGGAGCAGACCCGCCAGATCGGGTACATCCGCGGCCACATCCACCGGGACGCGCACGGGGGCCTCCGTGGCCACTTCCACCGGGACATCTGTGGGGGCCTGCGCACGTACATCCGCAGTCGCGTCTGCGGGGACGCGCAGGGGAGCGCCGGTCGCCGGCTCGGCGGGCCCGCTCTCCAGGTCCGGCACCAGGGCGTCGACGATCGTGACGGGGACGCGGTTGCTGTTCTGGTACGGCGCGAGGCGTTCCAGGAGTACGTCCGTACCGGTGCGCGCGACCGGGATCCCGTAGAACGTGCTCGCCGTGAGCAGCGCCGTGGAGAAGCAGCCGATCACCAGGGCCGGGCGGATCCGCTGGTAGAGCACCTCGGCCAGCAGCGGGCTGTCCAGGACGGTCAGCTCGACGCCGAGCGCCCGCGCCTCCCGCTCCAGCAGGCGCGACCAGCGGGCCGGGGCCGTGGGGTGCGGCTTGAAGACGACACGCCGGTGGCCTCGGGCGACCGCCCCGCGCAGCATCCGTACGTGCAGGTCCTCTTCCTCCTCCGGAGTGAGGATCGAGAGCGCGGACAGATACTGGCCCAGGAGCAGCGCCGCGTCGGACGGCAGTTCCGGATGCGCCGACGAGGCGTCCGGAGTGTCCGACACCTCCGCCAGCACCTTCAGGAAGGTGTCCGTCGGGACGAGCTCGGGCCGGACACCGAACTCGCCGAGCAGCAGCGGTTCGAGCCCCGGCACCAGGTCCAGGTGCAGCAGGCGCCGTACGCGCATCCCCACCAGCGGGTCGATCTTGTTGCGGGTCGGGCCGTAGCTCATCAGCCCGTCGGCGTACACGTCGATCGGCGCGTCCGTGAACAGCTGGGTCAGCGCCAGCGCCGGATTGACCTGGATGGACTCCACGGCCAGCTCGACCGTGTCGTCGCCCAGGTCCCACAGCAGGCGCAGGTGGCGCTCCCACAGGGGGACGTCGTCCGCGCGCGGCGCCCAGCCGCCCGGGTGGAAGGGGGCGATGGTCTCGTTCCAGGACAGCAGCCCGTCGAAGCGGTCGCGCAGCCGGTCGAAGCCGGGCATCTCGTCGAGCGACGGGGTCGTCTCGGGGGTCGTCGCGTTGTTGCTGACGAGCAGCAGCCTGCGGTCGGCCGGTCCGAAGCTGTCGCTGTCGATCGCGGCGGCGAGCGTCGCGGCGCCGTACAGCGTGGAGGCGAGGAAAATCCGCGTCGTGCCCATCAGGCCGCGGCCCCCGCACCGATGGAGGGGCGGCGGCGCAGCCGGCGCAGCCGCACGGAACGCTCCGCGTCCATCGAATCCAGCGCGTCCTTCAGAACGTCCTGCGGCATACGTCGCAACGCCGCCGCGCTCATCGTCCGCAATTTCCTTGCCACGGCCGGTTCGAACCTTTCGATACTTCCCAAGTGGTGGGAAATGATGGCGCAGTACGTGCGTACGGCTTTCGGGAGAAGCTGGTCCGCGTCCCTGTCCTTCGCCGTTTCTTCGACGACCTGATCGAAGGCGCGGATGAAATCGAGCTGGCGCACGTCGCCGATCTGGGTCAGCGAAGAAGCGACACCGCGTCGGTAGAAGATGCCCAGGGTGCTCAGGGTGGCGAAGGATTCCGCCTCCCGGTGCAGCCGCCAGATCCACGGCCGGTCCTCGGCCGTCCGCAGGCCGTCGGTGAAGTGCAGCAGCCCCCGGTCGGCGAGCCGCCGGTGGTACATGCCGGCCCACGCGAAGGCGTAGTCCACCGAGGTGGACCGGGTGGCGGGCAGGATGGCCTCGCGCGGCGACATGACGACGCCGCGCCGCCCCTGCGGGACGCGATGGACCGTGCGGGTACGCCCGGTGCACTGCACATGGTCGGTGCGGACGAAGTCGCAGCCCAGCTCCTCCATGGCGGTGAGCAGGCGCGGGTAGTGGCCGGGGGCCAGCCAGTCGTCGCCGTCGAGGAAGGTGAGGTACTCGCCGCGGGCGGCGTCCAGACCGGTGTTGCGGGCGGTGGCCAGACCGCCGTTGCGTTCGTGTCTGATCAGGACCGCCCCCGGAAGCTCCCGCTCCGCGCGCTGCAGGATCTCTGGGGTCCCGTCGGTCGAACAGTCGTCGACGAGAATGAATTCGAAGTCGTCGCGTGCGTTCGCACGGAGACTTCTCAGGGTGTCGGGCGCGTATGTCTGCACGTTGAAAAACGGCACGATGACGGAGAGCTTGACCACCCCCGCGACGGTAGGGCGTACTCCGGCATTCGTTGCGACGCCCGGAAAGATCGTGGGTGAACGACGAATGGCGGAATGGTTAACCGACCTGTTCCCCCGGCCCCGGCCCCGATCGTCGATGTGCTGTTAACCCTTTGTTGCGGCTGAGTTGGGCCGTGAATCTCCGGGCGTCCCTAGCTTATTCGTTGTGCCAGCAAGTACCAGCAAACCCCTACGGATCGCCGTGCTCGCCGATTCCGATACGCGATGGAAATGGGGCGCACTCACCGCGCACCGCATCGCACCGGACAGCGAACTCAGCGGATTCCTTCTGCGCGGCCGGGCCACCCCCACCCCCCGTCAGCTCGCCGAGGTCGGCGTGCCGGTGGACGGTGTGCGGGAGGTGACGGCCGCCGAATTCCTCGGCGAGATCGAGCACGAGTCGTACGACGTGGTCCTGCTCGCCCTGGTCGGCGGCGCGGTACAGGCCGTACTGCACGGCCTCGCGCGGCTGTGGCCGGTGGCGGCCGGGCGGCCCGTCGTCGTCACCGGTTATGTCGGTGTCGTCTACGAGAAGCTCGCCGACGGACTGCTGCTGCGCCACGGCGCGGACGTCGTCCTCGCCAACTCGCGTCACGACGCGGAGCGTTTCCGCGCGGTGTACGAAGGGGTGGGCGCCGACGCCTCGTGCGTGACGGAGGCCGCGCTGCCGTTCCTCGGCGGCGCACGCTACGAAGGCCCGGCGGCCGGCCCGACCACGGGCGCGGTCGCGGGTACCGGTTCGGACGCGGACCCCGCCACGGGCGTCGTCGTCTTCGCCGCCCAGCCCTCCGTACCGCAGTCCCGCGCCGACCGTACGTACCTGCTGCGCCGCCTCGTCCAGCACGCCAGGCTGCACCCGGCACGGGAAGTCGTGCTCAAGCTGCGCAGCAGGCCGGGCGAGCACACCACGCACATCGAGGAGCTGCCCTACCAGCGGCTCGCGGCCCGCATCGAAGGCGGCCCGCCCGCCAACTTCCACCTCGCGTACGGGCACATGGGGGAGGTGCTCGACCGCGCGGACCTCCTGGTGACGGTCAGCTCGACGGCCGCCCTGGAAGCCCTGCACCGGCGGATCCCGACCGCCGTCCTCACCGACCTGGGCGTACGCGAGGCCCTCGGCAACCACCACTTCCTCGGCTCCGGGTGCCTGGCCTCCTGGGAACAGCTCGACGCCGGCCACCGGCCGCGCGCCGACGAGGAGTGGCTCGCCCGGCAGGGAGTGGCTGCGGACGGCTCGTACGAAACGGCCTTCGACGCCGTACGCGAACGCGTCACCGGCCTCCTGGGGCAACCCGAACTACCGCCGCTCGCCCCCTACTACACCACCGTCACCGCGCCGGGCTACCTCCCCGGCGTCCTCGCCCGCCACCGTCTCGACGGGGTGCGGGAGGTCGAGGTCACGGGCGTGCGCCGAGTCGTGCGCGACGCCGTGCGGGAGGCCGCGCGCGGGGCGTACCGCCACGGGGTGCAGCGCGTGGCACCCGTCATCCGTCGCATGGGAGAACTATGAGCAGCCGGCCGCAGGCCACGCCCACGACCACACCCCGCACAACGACCGTGCGCCGCGTCCTCGCGGTGATTCCCGCCCGCGGCGGATCCAAGGGCGTACCGGCCAAGAACCTCGCAGCTGTGGGGGGCGCGCCGCTCGTCGCGCGCGCCGTCCGCGCCTGCCTGGGCGCCCGCCGGGTCACGGACGTCGTGGTCTCCACGGACGACGCGGCCATCGCCGCCGCGGCTCGCGGCGCGGGCGCCGAAGTGGTGCTGCGCCCCGCGGACATCGCCGGGGACACCGCGACGAGCGAGGCCGCCGTACTGCACGCCATGGACGCCCACGAGGCGCTGCACGGCGCGGCGGTGGACGTGGTGCTGCTGGTGCAGTGCACCAGCCCCTTCCTGACCCGCGAGGACATCGAGGGTGTCTGCACGGCCGTCCTGGACGAAGGGGCCGACACGGCGCACACGGTGGCCCCCTTCCACGGCTTCCTCTGGCGCGAGGGCGACCAGCAGGGCGAACAGGCCGCCGACGGCGTCAACCACGACAAGTCGTTCCGGCCCCGCAGGCAGGACCGCCCGCAGGACTTTCTGGAGACCGGCGCCGCGTACGCCATGGACGCCGCCGGATTCCGGCGGGCCGGGCACCGCTTCTTCGGCCGGACCGCTCTCGTACGCACCGACCCGGCCCGTGTCCTGGAGGTCGACGACCCGCACGACCTGGCACGCGCGCGTGCCCTCGCGCCGCTCCTCGACACGGCCACCACCACGCTTCCGACCCGCGAGGACATCGACGCGGTCGTACTCGACTTCGACGGCACCCAGACCGACGACCGGGTGCTGATCGACTCCGAAGGACGGGAGCTCGTCGCCGTGCACCGCGGCGACGGACTCGGCATCGCGGCCCTGCGCAAGGCGGGGCTCAAGCTGCTGATCCTGTCCACGGAACAGAACGCGGTCGTCGCCGCACGGGCGCGCAAGTTGCGCATCCCCGTGCTGCACGGCATCGACCGCAAGGACCTCGCGCTCAAGCAGTGGTGCGAGGAACAGGCCGTCGCCCCCGAGCGGGTGCTCTACGTCGGCAACGACGTCAACGACCTGCCCTGCTTCGGCCTCGCCGGCTGGCCCGTCGCGGTCGCCGACGCCCACGACACCGTCCGGGGCGCCGCGCGCGCCGTTACGACGATCCCCGGCGGAGAGGGCGCGATCCGTGAGATCGCCACCTGGATCCTCGGGCCTTCCCTCAACACGGATCACCCCGTCCCCAGCATCCCCACCAAGTAAGGAACGCCCCCCATGAGCTCCAACTCCCGTCTGCGCACCTTCGGTTCGAAGACCGCGGGCCCCGGCCACCCCGTCTACATCACGGGTGAGATCGGCATCAACCACAACGGCGACATCGAGAACGCCTTCGCGCTCATCGACGCCGCCGCCGAAGCCGGCTGCGACGCGGTCAAGTTCCAGAAGCGGACCCCGGAGATCTGCACCCCGCGCGACCAGTGGGACATCGAGCGCGACACCCCGTGGGGCCGGATGACGTACATCGACTACCGCCACCGCGTCGAGTTCGGCGAGGACGAGTACCGCGCCATCTCCGACCACTGCGCCAAGCGCGGCATCGACTGGTTCGCATCGCCGTGGGACACCGAGGCCGTCGCGTTCCTGGAGAAGTTCGACCTGCCGGCCCACAAGGTGGCCTCCGCTTCGCTCACCGACGACGAGCTGCTGCGCGCCCTGCGCGCCACCGGCCGCACCGTCATCCTCTCCACCGGTATGTCCACGCCGCGCCAGATCCGGCACGCCGTCGAGGTCCTGGGCAGCGACAACATCCTGATGTGCCACGCCACTTCGACGTACCCGGCGAAGGCCGAGGAGCTCAACCTGCGCGTCATCAACACCCTCCAGGCCGAGTACCCCAACGTCCCGATCGGCTACAGCGGCCACGAGACGGGCCTGCAGACCACCCTCGCCGCCGTCGCGCTGGGCGCCGCGTTCGTCGAGCGCCACATCACCCTGGACCGCGCCATGTGGGGCTCCGACCAGGCCGCGTCCGTCGAGCCCGGCGGTCTCACCCGACTCGTCCGCGACATCCGCACCATCGAGGCGTCCCTCGGCGACGGCGTCAAGAAGGTGTACGAGTCGGAGCTCGGCCCGATGAAGAAGCTCCGCCGCGTCGCGGGTGTCGTCGCCGAGGGCGCCGACCGCGAACCCGTAGCGGTCTGACGGAACGGCCGGTCACACCGTCGTGGACGCCGCCCCCGCCACGCTCGCCTTCGTGGAGAGCCCGGTCCAGCTCCTGAACGTCCTGGAGTGGGCCCACACCAAGACGCACGACCTCACCGTCGTCGTCCTGTCACCCACCGACCCCATGACCCGCGGCCAGCTGCGGCGCATGGCGGAGCTGGCCCGCGGCGACGGGATGCGGGTGCGGTGGGAGGAGGCGCGCGGCGGTCCGGGGGCGCCGTTCCACACCATCGGTGGGCTCGCGCCCGCCCTGCGCCGCGCCGAGCGGATCGTCATCGGCGACCCGTTCTCGCGGTACGTACAGCTGCTGCTGACCATCACCAGCGCCCGTGACCTGGTCGTCGTCGACGACGGCACGGCCACCATGGAGTTCATCTCGCAGCTCGCCCGCGGGGAGCGCCTGGTGCGCTGGCACCGGCGCGGCGGGCGCCCCGGGGCGCGCGACGTCCTCTTCGCGCCGGTGTCGGCCGCCGCGCGCCGCCGCCTCACGCCCTCGGCCACCCGCACGGTCGAGGTCTTCACCTCGATGCCCGTCGACACCGCCCCCGGCGTCACGGTCACCGCCAACGACTTCGCCTGGACCCGCGCCCGCTTCGGCCCGCCCCGCATCACCCGCGGCGCGGACCTCGTGGGCACCTCCCTGGTCGAGACGGGCGTCGTCGACCCCGACCAGTACGTCGCGGCCGTCATCTCGCTGGCCCGCGCGCACGGCGCGACCCGCTACTTCGCGCACCGCCGCGAGAGCTCCGGCAAGCTGCACCGGCTCGCCGTGGAGACCGGCCTCGAAATCGTCCGCCCCGATCTCCCGCTGGAGCTCATCGCACGCCGAGGGCCCATCGGACGTACGATCCTGAGCTTCCCGTCGACCGTCGTGCACACGCTGCCACTCGCACTCGCCGGTACGGACGTGAAGGTGGCCGTCTGCGACATCGACCCCGGCTGGCTCACGGCGCATGCCTCACCGCGCGCCCAGGGATTCCTGGCCGGGGTCACCGGCACCGCCCGTGACGTGCAGCGACTCCATTCCCTGCCCGCGACATAGCCACTGTCTTTACCCTCCTCGCCGAGAGGACATGCGCAGCGCGGCCAATTTTCTTTCCCCTATCGGGCTGAAGTTTTGTTGATCGATGGTTAGTTGGCCATTGAAGAGGCTTACCCTTCGACGGGTGAACCAGTTGATGTCCCGCGAGTCCGATGCCGATCTCCCCGGGGAAGCAGAACTGCCCGGCGTGCTGTCCGAGAGCCTGCGCGCCGAACTGATCGCCTTCCGCCGGGACCTGCACATGCACCCCGAGCTGGGCAACCAGGAGTTCCGCACCACCGCCGCGCTCAAGACCCGGCTGGAGCAGGCCGGTCTCGCGCCACGTGTGCTCTCCATCGGGACCGGGCTCATCTGTGACATCGGCATCAGCAGCGACATCCGCGCCACCGACAGTGACACCCGCGCTGTCGCCGCCAGCGACGACAGCGCCGCCCGGCCCTGGGACGGCGTGCGCCCGATGCTCGCCCTGCGCGCCGATATCGACGCGCTGCCCATCCCGGACACCAAGGCGGGCGTGTCGTACCGCTCGACCGTCCCGGACCGCGCGCACGCCTGCGGCCACGACATCCACACCACCGTGGTCCTCGGCGCCGGCCTGGTCCTCGCCGACCTGCACCGCCAGGGCCTGCTCCCGCACCCCGTACGGCTGATCTTCCAGCCCGCCGAGGAAGTGCTGCCCGGTGGCGCGTCCGACGCGATCGTCTCCGGTGTCCTGGACGGCGTGGGCCGGATCATCGCGGTGCACTGCGACCCCAAGGTCGACGCGGGCCGCATCGGTCTGCGCGCCGGCGCCATCACCTCGGCCTGCGACCGCCTTGAGGTCTCGCTGGACGGCCCCGGCGGGCACACCGCCCGCCCGCACCTCACCACCGACCTGGTCACCGCCGCCGCCAGGGTCGCCACCGACGTCCCGGCCCTGATCGCCCGGCGCGTCGACGCGCGCGCGGGGCTCGCGGTGACCTGGGGCCGCATCGAGGCCGGCCACGCCTGCAACGTCATCCCGCAGCGCGCCGAGCTCTCCGGGACCGTCCGCTGCCTGGATCTCAAGGCCTGGCGCGAGGCACCGGACCTGGTGCACGCCGCGATCGACGAGGTCGCGGCCCTGCACCGGGCCAAGTCGGAGATCAACTACATCCGGGGCGTCCCGCCCGTCGTCAACGACCTCGCCGTCACCGAGCTGCTGGCCTCGGCCATGACCGCGAGGCGCGGATCGTACGCGATCGAGGACACCGAGCAGAGCCTCGGCGGCGAGGACTTCTCCTGGTACCTGGAGCACGTTCCGGGCGCCATGGCCCGCCTCGGCGTCCGCACACCGGGAGACAGTTCCCGCCATGACCTGCATCGTGGCGATTTCGACGCCGATGAGGGGGCGATCGCGGTCGGAGTGGAGCTCTTCACGGCCGCCGCGCTGCTCGACGGCCACCGCGTGTAATCAGCCACGCCGCTTTCCGTTCACGACGATCCGATAACGGCTTCCGTAGGGGGCTTTATCTGACATCTACGCGCGTTACGATCGCCGCGAAACCAGCGCCGGCAGAGGCGCTTCGGTCATGTTGAAGGAGCCTTCCCGTGCGCCGGGTAACCAGGATTGCCACCGTGGCCATTGCGTCCACGGCCCTCGCATTCTCCGCCACCGCGTGTGGCGGCAAGTCGTCGTCGGACGCGTCCGACGACAAGGGCGCCAGCGCCGCCATCGCCTACGACATCGGCGGCAAGGGCGACCAGTCCTTCAATGACGCCGCTTTCGCCGGCCTGGAGAAGGCCAAGAAGGATTTCAAGATCAAGGGCGTGGACGCCGAGCCCGCCGAGGGCGAGGGCGACGCCGACAAGGTGCAGCGCCTCACCGAGCTGGCCCGTAACGGCAACAACCCGGTCATCGGCATCGGTTACGCCTACGCCCCGGCCATCAAGAAGGTCTCCGCGAAGTACCCGAAGACCACCTTCGGCATCGTCGACGACCTCTCGGTGACCGGCCCCAACGTCGCCAACCTGGTCTTCAACGAGGAGCAGGCGTCGTACATGGCGGGCGTCGCCGCCGCCAAGGCGACCAAGTCCAACACGGTCGGCTTCATCGGTGGCGTCGAGGTGCCGCTGATCAAGAAGTTCGAGGCGGGCTTCGTCCAGGGCGTCAAGGCCACCAACCCCAAGGTCAAGGTCCTCACCCAGTACCTGACCCAGCCGCCGAACAACGACGGCTTCTCCAAGCCCGACCTCGGCAAGGCCGCCGCGGAGGGCCAGCTCGACAAGGGCGCCGACGTGGTCTACCACGCCGCGGGCCAGGCGGGCGTGGGCGCCATCGAGGCCACGGCGAAGGCCGGCAAGTGGGCCATCGGTGTCGACTCCGACCAGTACCTGCAGAAGGGCCTGGTCACGTACAAGGACAAGATCCTGACGTCGGCCACCAAGGACGTCGCGGGCGCCGTCTACAACCTGATCAAGTCGGTCGAGGACGGCAAGCCGCAGACCGGTGAGGTCCGCTTCGGTCTCGACCAGGACGGTGTCGGTCTCTCCGACTCCAACCCGGCGTACAAGAAGATGACCGAGGTCACCGCCGCTGTGGAGAAGGCGAAGAAGGGCATTCTCGACAATTCGATCAAGGTCAAGACGACCCCGTAGTTCCGCGGGAGACCAGTGGGTCCGGGTCCGTGGGGGTGAACCCCCGCGGGCCCGGACCCGCACCCTGGATCAGATTCGCGATCAGTTCAACCATTCGGCAGTGCTACGCGTGTAGACCCCTGCCCGGCGCGATAGTTTCGCCCCTCCGCCCCGCCTCCGCCTCCAGCTCCTTCGCCAAGGAGAGTGCGTCATCAACGCGTCCAGCCCCCCTGCCGTGGAGCTCCACGGCATCACCAAGCGCTTCCCCGGCGTCGTCGCCAACCACGACATCGCCATCACCATCCGCAAGGGCACTGTCCACGCCCTCGTGGGGGAGAACGGGGCCGGCAAGTCGACCCTGATGAAGATCCTCTACGGCATGCAGAAGCCGGACGAGGGCACCATCACGATCGACGGCACCACGGTCACCTTCTCCAGCCCCGCCGACGCCATCGCGCGCGGCATCGGCATGGTGCACCAGCACTTCATGCTCGCCGACAACCTCACCGTCATGGAGAACATCGTTCTCGGCGGCGAGAAGCTGTACGGCATCGGGCCCAAGGCCCGTAAGAAGATCATGGAGATCTCCGACGCGTACCACCTGAACGTCCGCCCCGACGTTCTCGTCGAAGAGCTCGGTGTCGCCGACCGCCAGCGCGTGGAGATCCTCAAGGTCCTCTACCGCGGCGCCCGCACCCTGATCCTCGACGAGCCGACCGCGGTCCTGGTGCCGCAGGAGGTCGACGCGCTCTTCGACAACCTGCGCGAGCTCAAGTCCGAGGGCCTGACCGTCATCTTCATCTCGCACAAGCTGGGCGAAGTGCTGTCGGTCGCCGACGAGATCACCGTCATCCGCCGCGGCACGACCGTGGGCACCGCCGACCCGGCGCACACCACCACCAAGCAGCTCGCCGAGCTGATGGTCGGCAGTGAGCTGCCCTCGCCGGAGACCCGCGAGTCGACGGTCACCGACGTCCCGATGCTGCGCGTCGAGGACCTTCAGCTGAACGCGGTCGACCCCGACGGCGTCGTACGCGAGGTACTCGCCGGGATCTCCTTCACCATCCACAAGGGCGAAGTCCTCGGCATCGCGGGCGTCGAGGGCAACGGCCAGGCCGAGCTCGTCGAGGCCGTCATGGGCATGCGCGACCCGGACGGCGGTGTGATCACCCTCGACACCACCGACATCTCGCACGCCCCCACCCGCAAGCGCCGCGAGAGCGGCGTCGGGTACATCCCCGAGGACCGCCACCGGCACGGCCTGCTCCTTGAGGCCCCGCTGTGGGAGAACCGCATCCTCGGCCATGTCACCGAACGGCCCAACAGCAAGAACGGCTTCCTGGACCTCAAGGCGGCCCGCGAGGACACCGAGCGGATCGTGCGCGACTACGACGTCCGCACCCCGGGTATCGACGTCACGGCGGCGTCGCTGTCCGGCGGCAACCAGCAGAAGCTGATCGTCGGCCGCGAGATGAGCCACACCCCGAAGCTGCTGATCGCCGCACACCCCACGCGTGGTGTGGACGTCGGCGCGCAGGCGCAGATCTGGGACCAGATCCGCGAGGCCCGCCGCGAAGGCCTCGCGGTGCTGCTGATCTCCGCCGACCTGGACGAGCTGATCGGGCTCTCCGACACCCTGCGGGTGATGTACCGCGGCCGTCTCGTCGCGGACGCCGACCCCGCCACCATCACACCGGAACAGCTGGGCTCGGCCATGACAGGCGCCGCTTCCGGTCATCTGGAGCACGCCCCGGAGGACGAGGCCCGATGAAGAAATTCGACAAGGACCGGCTGATCCTGGGCTTCGCAGGCCCGGCGCTGGCCCTGGTGGTCGCCATCGTGCTGACCTCGGTGGTGCTGCTCGCCTCGGGCCGCGACCCGTTCGAGCCGTACAGCCTGATGATCGAGAACGCGTCGTACGTCGACGTCCAGGTCCTGATCATCAACCAGGCCGGCACGTACTACCTGGCGGCCCTGGCCGTCGCCGTCGGCTTCCGGATGAACCTGTTCAACATCGGCGTCGACGGGCAGTACCGCCTCGCCGCGATGATGGCGGCCCTCGTCGGCGCCGGCGTGGACCTGCCGGGACCGCTGCAGATCGCGCTGATCGTGATCGTCGCGATGCTGGTAGGTGCCTTCTGGGCCGGTATCGCGGGCATCCTCAAGACCACCCGCGGGGTGAGCGAGGTCGTCTCCACGATCATGCTCAACGCGATCGCGACCTCGCTGGTGGCCTGGCTGATCCTGCCCGACAACTTCGGCGTGCAGCTGGAGGGTTCCAACAACCTGACCACCGGTGAGATCCCGGAGTCCGGCTGGTTCCCCGGCCTGAGCCTGAGCCCCGAGGCGGGCGAGATCTACGGCTTCACCTTCGTCGCCGCCGCGTGCGGCATCGTCTACTGGTTCGTCCTCAACCGCACCCGCTTCGGCTTCGACCTGCGCGCCACCGGCGCCAGCGAGAGCGCGGCCCAGGCCAGTGGTGTGGACGCGAAGAAGATGATCCTCACCTCGATGCTGATCTCGGGCGGTGTCGCCGGACTCGCCGGCATGCCGACGCTCCTGGGCGACACCCACACGTACAGCCTGGACTTCCCCGCGGGCATCGGCTTCACCGGCATCACGATCGCCCTGCTCGGCCGCAACAACGCGGTCGGCATCGCGGCGAGCGCGCTGCTCATCGCCTTCCTCGACAAGTCGTCCAACTCCCTCGACCAGCACGGTTACGAGAAGGAGATCGCGACGATCATGCAGGGCCTGATCGTGATCTCGGTCGTCGTCTCGTACGAACTGGTCCGCCGCTACGGCCTGCGCCGCCAGCAACAGAAGGTCGGCGAGGAACTCGCCGCAGCCGCCCGTAAATCCCGTGAGGAGGTGGCGGCGTAATGACCACAAGTACTGTCTCGGCCGCCGCGAGCGCCGCTCCCAAGAAGGGCGTACGCCGCAAGCTGTCCTGGCCCGTCATCCTGCTGATCATCGCGGGCGGCATGGCCCTGGTCTCGCTGGTCCGCCTCATCAGCGGCGCCAACGACCTCACCTCGGTGGGCCAGGTGTCCGGTGCGCTCAAGCTCGCCATCCCGATCGGCCTGGCCGGTCTGGGCGGCCTGTGGGCCGAGCGCGCGGGCGTCGTCAACATCGGCCTCGAAGGCATGATGGTCCTCGGCACCTGGTTCGGCGCCTGGGCGGGCTTCCAGTGGGGCCCGTGGACCGGCGTCGCCTTCGGCATCCTCGGCGGCGCGATCGGCGGTCTGCTGCACGCCGTCATCACCGTCACCTTCGGGGTGAACCACATCGTCTCCGGTGTGGCCATCAACATCCTGGCCGTCGGCGTCACCCGCTACCTCTCGAACTTCACCTTCGCGAACAGCGACGGCGGCTCCTCCAAGCAGTCCCCGCGCATCGACCCGATCACCGAGATCACCATCCCAGGGCTCTCCGACGGGCTCGGTGATCTCCAGGACAAACACTGGTTCTTCGTCTCGGACATCGCGGGGGTGGTCGGCGGCCTGGTCACCGGCCTGTCCCTGCTCACCGTGGTCGCCCTGCTGATGATCCCGGGCACCTGGTGGATCCTCTGGCGCACGGCCTTCGGCCTGCGGCTGCGCTCCTGCGGTGAGAACCCGGTGGCCGCCGAGTCCCTCGGTGTGAACGTCTACAAGTACAAGTACATCGCCGTGACCGTCTCCGGCGGCCTGGCCGGACTCGGCGGCGCCTTCCTGGCCATTGTCGCGACGGGCATCTATCAGGAGGGCCAGACCGGCGGGCGCGGTTACATCGGTCTCGCCGCGATGATCTTCGGCAACTGGATGCCGGGCGGCATGGCCCTGGGCGCCGGGCTCTTCGGCTTCACCGACAGCCTCAAGCTGCGCGGCGGCGCGGAGAACGTGCACGCCGTACTGCTGCTGCTCGCGATCCTCCTGGTGCTCGTCGTGGCCTGGCACCTGTACCGGAAGAAGTACGTCGCCGCGGTGATCTCGGCGGCCGTCTCGGCGCTGCTGTTCACCTGGTACGCGCTGACCGACGAGGTCCCGAGCCAGATCGTCGACGCGACACCGTACGTCGCCACGCTGCTGGTCCTGGCCCTGTCCGCGCAACGCCTGCGGATGCCCAAGGCCAACGGCCTGGCCTACCGCAAGGGCCAGGGCAAATGACGGACGCCGCGGCCGAGGCCGACTGGGAGGCCCTGCACGGGGCGGCACGCGAGGCGATGTCCCGTGCGTACGCCCCGTACTCGGGCTTCCCGGTCGGCGCCGCGGCGCTCGTCGACGACGGCCGCACCGTCGCCGGCTGCAACGTCGAGAACGCGTCGTACGGCCTCTCGCTGTGCGCCGAGTGCGGCCTGGTCTCGCAGCTGCACGCCACCGGCGGCGGCAGGCTGACGCACTTCGTCTGCGTCGACGGCCACGGCGAGATCCTGATGCCGTGCGGTCGCTGCCGTCAGCTGCTGTACGAGTTCGGGGGCCCTGAACTGCTCCTGGAGACCTCGTCCGGCATCCGCACTCTCGCCGAGGTGCTGCCGGACGCCTTCGGCCCGCAGCACCTCGCGTGACCGCACAGCACCTCGTGTGATCCCGCAGCACCTCGTGCGACACCGCTCCTCACCACTTCTTTCTCCGTAGGGAACTCCATGGACGTCATCTCCGTCATCCGCACCAAGCGCGACCGGGGCGAGCTGAGCCCCGAGCAGATCGACTGGGTCATCGACGCGTACACCCGCGGCGAGGTCGCCGACGAGCAGATGTCGGCCCTGGCGATGGCGATCCTGCTCAACGGCATGAACCGCGTCGAGATCGCCCGCTGGACGGCGGCGATGATCGCCTCCGGCGAGCGCATGAACTTCGCCTCCCTCGCCCGCCCGACCGCGGACAAGCACTCCACCGGCGGCGTCGGCGACAAGATCACCCTGCCGCTGGCCCCGCTCGTCGCCGCCTGCGGCGCGGCCGTGCCCCAGCTGTCCGGACGCGGCCTCGGCCACACCGGCGGCACGCTCGACAAGCTGGAGTCCATCCCGGGCTGGCGGGCCCAGCTGTCCAACGAGGAAATGCTCAGCGTCCTCGACTCCACCGGCGCGGTCATCTGCGCGGCGGGCGACGGCCTCGCCCCGGCGGACAAGAAGCTCTACGCGCTGCGCGATGTCACCGGCACCGTCGAGGCGATCCCGCTGATCGCCTCCTCGATCATGTCCAAGAAGATCGCCGAGGGCACCGGCTCGCTCGTCCTGGACGTCAAGGTCGGCTCCGGCGCCTTCATGAAGACCATCGAGGACGCCCGCGAGCTGGCCGCCACGATGGTCGGCCTCGGCACCGACAGCGGTGTCCGTACGGTGGCGCTCCTCACCGACATGTCCACCCCGCTCGGCCTCACCGCAGGCAACGCACTCGAAGTGCGCGAATCCGTCGAGGTCCTGGCGGGCGGCGGCCCGTCCGACGTCGTCGAGCTCACCCTCGCCCTCGCCCGCGAAATGCTCGACGCGGCCGGCCTGAAGGACACCGACCCGGCGAAGGCGCTGGCCGACGGCTCCGCGATGGACGTCTGGCGCCGCATGATCGCGGCCCAGGGCGGCGACCCGGACGCGGCGCTGCCCGTCGCCCGCGAGCAGCACGTCGTCCACGCCTCGTCCTCGGGCCGCCTCACCACCCTGGACGCGTACGCGATCGGTGTCGCGGCCTGGCGGCTCGGTGCGGGCCGTGCGCGCAAGGAGGACCGGGTGCAGGCGGGCGCCGGCATCGAGCTGCACGCCAAGCCGGGGGACCGGATCACCGCGGGCCAGCGCCTGATGACGCTGCACACGGACACTCCGGAGAAGTTCGAGTACGCCCTGGAGGCGCTGGACGGTGGAGTCCTGACCGCGCCCGAGGACACCGAGTTCACCGCGCAGCCGATCGTCCTGGGCCGCATCGCCTGACGACCATGACGGTATGAGTGGCTGAGCGAAGGGGGCCTGCGGATCGCCGCAGGCCCCCTTTGTCGTGCGGTCGGCCGCGCGCATATGCGGGCAGCGATGAGTTCTGCCCGCGCCACAGGTCTCTTCCTTGTGGATGCCACCCAACCGATAGTCCTTGTCATCGCCGGCCGGGTCACCGCCGCCGATGTCCCCAGGCTGTGCGAGGAACTGCGCCTACTGCTGCACGGGTCGGACGCCAAGCAGGTGGACTGCGACGTGCGGGCCGTCGCCGAACCCGACCTGCACACCGTCGAGGTGCTGGCCCGCCTGCGCCTCGTCGCCCGCAGGCTGGGGTGCCGCATCAGGCTGCGACACCCACCACCCCAACTGAGCGCGCTCCTGCGCCTGGTGGGGCTCGGCGAGATCTTCTAGCCGGCCGACGGATCCCCCTCGATGGCAGACGCCCCGGTGGAGGGCGACTCCGTGGAGGGCGTCTCGATGAAGGACGTGCCCGCTCCGGACGCGTCGAGGTGCTCCGGCAGGTCGAACAGCGGGAACCACCGCTTCGTGTCGAGGAAGGAGGTGATCCCGGAGACCTTGCCGTCGACGATCTCGATGACCATGAGCGCCCACGGGTCGAAGCCGTCGCCCGACGGGCGCGGGTGGTAGTGGGCGAAGGCCGGAGTGCCGTTCGCCACGACCGGCACGAGGCGCGAGCCGCGGCAGACCTCGCCGACGCCCAGCATCCAGCCGACGATGTCGTCGTGGCCGCGCAGCCACAGGTCGTACGGGGGCATGGAGAGCGTGGCGTCCTCATGGAGGAGGGCGGTCAGCGCGGCCATGTCGTACCCCTCGAAGGCCGCGACGTACCGGTCGAGGAGCTTGCGCTGCTCCTCGTCCAGCGGATTCTCGGTGGCCGTGTCCTGCGTCCCGCCGTGCTCGGCGAGCGTGGCGCGGGCCCGCTGGAGGGCGCTGTTGACCGAAGCGACCGTCGTGTCCAGCAGCTCGGCCACCTCGCTCGCCTTCCAGGCGAGCACCTCCCGCAGGATCAGCACCGCCCGCTGCTTCGGCGGCAGGTGCTGGAGCGCGGCGACGAACGCGAGGCGGATCGACTCCCGCTTCACCGCCGTGTCCGCGGGGTCGGCGACCGAGGGCAGCACCCGGCCGTCCGGCACCGGCTCCAGCCAGGTGATCTCCGGACGCGAATTGAGCGCGGCCTGCGCCACCGGCGTCGCGGCTGTGAGGTCCATCGGGCGGGCCCGGCGATTGCCCGCGTTCAGCGAGTCCATGCAGACGTTCGTCGCGATGCGGTACAGCCAGGAGCGCAGCGACGACCGCCCCTCGAACTTGTCGATGCTGCGCCACGCCCGCACCAGCGTGTCCTGCACCGCGTCCTCGGCCTCGAAGGCCGAACCGAGCATCCGGTAGCAATAACCGGTCAGCTCCGTCCGGTGGTCCTCCAACCGGGAGTCGAGGTCCGTCGTCGCGGCAATGTCACTCATCGGGTCCGCCCCTGTCGCCCAAATCCGCCAGTACTCCAGCGATTTGGAACTTACCGCAGGGGACTGACAGTCACGCCCGTACGGCGAAAACACCGACCGGAAGCGGGCCCCCGCGAAGCGCCCGACAGCCCTGGACCGGGCCCCCGAAAGGCCCCGCGAGGCTCCGTACGAGCCCCGGCCGACCCGCTCAGCGCTGCCCGGCGGCGGCCGGCACACCGCGCTGCCCGATCCGGCGCCCCTCGCGCAGTTCGGCCCGCGCGACCCGGGTCCCGTACAGCGTGATCGACACGACCCCGAGCACGGCCACCAGGCCGAGGAGCACGGTCGCCGCCCAGCCCCCGGCGTGGAACGCCACCGCGCCCAGCGTGCCGCCCGCGCTGCTGCCCAGGTAGTACGCCGACTGGTAGAGCGCCGAGGCCTGCGCGCGGCCCGTCTTCGCGGTACGGCTCACTGAGGAGGACGCCACCGCGTGCCCCGCGAAGAAGCCCGCCGTGATCAGGACCAGGCCGATCAGCACCGAGGCCAGCGTGTCGGCCAGCGAGAGCAGCAGTCCGGCGGCGGTGGTGCCGACCGCCAGGTACAGCGCACCCCGTCGTCCGGTGCGGGCGACCAGCCGGCCGGCCGCGGCGGAGGAGACCGTACCGACCAGGTAGACCAGGAAGATCGAGCCGATCACGCCCTGCGGCAGGTTGAACGGGGCGGCCACCAGCCGGTAGCCGATCACCGTGTAGACCGCGCCGAACACGGTCATGAACAGCGCGCCGATCGCGTACAGCCGCACCAGCAGCGGATCGGCGAGATGGCCGCGCACGGTCTTGGCCAGTGCCCGCGGGTTCAGCGAACCCCGGGTGAAGTGACGTGCCTTCGGCAGCATCAGCCGGAACACCATGGCGCACAGCAGCGCCATCACACCGACGGCGGCGAGCCCGGCCCGCCACCCCCAGGCCTGCGCGGCCCAGCCACTGACGATCCGGCCGCTCATGCCGCCGATCGAGTTCCCCGCGACGAACAGGCCGATCGCGGCCACCAGCGCCCTCGGCCGGATCTCCTCCGCCAGATACGCCATCGCCGAGGCCGGCAGCCCGGCGAGCGCCGCACCCTGCACGGCGCGCAGCGCGACCAGCCACTCGATGGAGGGGGCGAACGGCACAAGGAGCCCGACCGCGACCGCCACCACCAGCGACACCGTCATCAGCGTGCGCCGCCCGAACCGCTCGGACAGGGCGCTCAGCGGCAGGACGAACAGCGCGAGCGCGCCGGTGGCCGCGGACACCGTCCAACTGGCCTGCCCCGCCGTCACGCCGAAGTCGGCGGAGATCGCGGGCAGCAGAGCCTGGGTGGAGTAGAGGAGGGCGAAGGTCGCCATTCCGGCGGCGAAGAGCGCGAAGCTCATGCGGCGGTAGCCGGGGGACGAGGGGGCGAGACGGGAGTCGGTGTCAATGACGGTGTCGGCGTCCACGCGGCTGGTGGACGCCTTGGTACTGGCGGAAGGCATGTGACGAACGTAGACACGGCCGCTTCATGCGTCCAATGCACAAACTCGCGATAATCAATCCCATGGCGCATAAACCGAGCTCACAGCCCCGGCTGTCACCCAGTGGTTACGAAGAAGACATCCAGCAGGTACTCGCCCCGCGCCTCGCGTACTTCGCCGCGGTCGCCCGCCACGAGCACGTCACACGCGCCGCGCACGAACTGGCCGTGCCCCAGTCGACGCTGTCGCGCGCCATGGTCAGGCTGGAGGAGGACCTGGGAGTCGCCCTGTTCGCGCGCAAGGGCCGCACGGTCTCGCTCACCCCGGCGGGCCGCACCTTCCTCAGCACGGTCGAGCGCGCGCTGGCCGAGGTCGAGCGGGCCGCCGACTCGGTACGGGCCGACGCCGACCCGGCCACCGGCAAGGTCGCCTTCGGCTTCCTGCACACCATGGGCTCCGAGACCGTACCCGGCCTGATCAGGGCCTTTCGCGTCGACCATCCGCGCGTACGGTTCCAACTCGTCCAGAACTACGGCGAAGCCATGATCGAGCGGCTGCGCGCGGGCGACCTGGACCTCTGCCTGACCTCCCCGATCCCCACCGCACCCGACCTGGTGGCCCGCCGCCTCGACGAGCAGCGGCTGCGCCTGGTCGTCCCGGACGATCACCGGCTGGCCGGCCGCAAGCGGGTGCGGCTCGCGGAGGCGGCCGACGAGACCTTCGTGACCCTCGAACCGGGCTACGGCCTGCGCCGGATCACCGACGACCTGTGCGCCGAAGCGGGCTTCCGGCCGAAGGTCGCGTTCGAGGGGGAGGAGGCGGAGACCCTGCGCGGCCTGGTCGCGGCCGGCCTCGGCGTCGCCCTGCTGCCACCGCCCGCGGTGGCCAGACCCGGCGTCGTCGAACTCACCGTCACGGCCCCGCGCGCGGTGCGTGAGATCGGCGTCGCCTGGCTGGACGGCCACCCGGACACGCCCCCGGTGGCGGCGTTCAAACGCTTCCTGCTGTCACGCCGGGGCCGTCTGCTGCCCGGGGTGGCCGAGGGGGTCACGGGTTGACGGCGAGCACCAGGTACGCGGCGAACAGCGACAGATGCACGCCGCCCTGGAGCGGGGTGGCCCGTCCCGGCACGATGGTCAGCGTGCCGACGGCCACGGTGAGTGTCAGCAGGACCATGTGGGTCGCGCCGAGCCCGAGCAGTAGCGGCCCGTTCATCCAGATGGACGCGATGGCCACCGCGGGGATCGTCAGCCCGATGCTGGCCACGGCCGAGCCGAGCGCCAGGTTCAGGCTGGTCTGCACCCGGTCGCGGCGGGCGGCCCGTACGGCGGCGATCGACTCGGGCAGCAGGACGAGCAGCGCGATGACGACGCCCACGACCGCGGCGGGCATCCCGGCGGCCTCGACCCCGGACTCGATGGTCGGGGACACGCCCTTCGCCAGGCCCACCACCGCGACCAGGGAGATCGCCAACAGCCCGAGACTGATCCGCGAGACGCGCCGCGACGGCGGGTCCGCGTGCTCCTCCCCGTCGATCACCTTGCCCTGGGTGGTCACCGGCAGGAAGTAGTCGCGGTGCCGCCAGGTCTGGGTCATCACGAACAGCCCGTACAGCACCACGGCGGCGACGGCGGCGAAGATGAGCTGGGTGGGGGTGAACTCCGGCCCCGGCGTGCTGGTGGTGAACGTCGGCAGCGCCAGGCTCAGCCCCGCCAGCGTCGCCACGGTCGCGAACGCCGCGCCCGTCCCCTCCGCGTTGAACACCGCCACCTTCCGCTTCAGCGAGCCGACCAGCAGCGAGACGCCGACAATGCCGTTGCAGGTGATCATCACGGCGGCGAACACGGTGTCGCGGGCGAGCGAGCTGCTCTTGTCGCCGCCGTCGGCCATGAGGGTGACGATCAGCGCGACCTCGATGATCGTCACGGCCACCGCGAGGACGAGCGAACCGAAGGGTTCACCCACCCGGTGGGCCACCACCTCGGCGTGATGCACGGCGGCGAGTACCGCCCCGGCGAGGAAGCACGCGAGGAGCGCGACCACGGGCCCCGGCAGCGACCGGCCCCAGGCGAAGACCAGGAGTACGACGGCCAGTACGGGAAGGGCGGTCGCCCAGTGCTTGACGCAGATGCGGACCAGACGGCTCATGCTCCCGACCCTGACAGATCCGGCCCGGACAGGGGGCTGCGGCGCGCTCGCGTCGTGCTGTGGGCGGGCGCGGGTGCGGCGGCGGCGCTAGCGTCGTCCCCATGTCAGCAACGGATCCCAGGCCGCGTCCCGGCCCACCCCCCCACCCCCGCGCCTACACGGTGGAGCTCAAGCCCCGCACGGCGGACGAGGAAGGCCACACCGACCACGGAGCCACCCTGCGCGTCGCGGCGGTGGTGGCGACCGGGAAGTGGGGCGCGAGCGGCTATCCGCGCTACGAGGGCGACGGCGTCCAGGCGGAGATCGATCCCCGCACCCGGACGGTGGAAGCGGTCACGGTCGACGGCGAGGAACTGCCGTACGGCTGGATGGCGGAGGTGGCCCAGGACGCGTGACGGCCGCCTGCGGCGGGGTTGCTCCCCGCCCCACCTCTTCCCGCGGCCGGGGCGGAACAGCGCCGCAGGCAACCCGCACCCCGCCCCTACGCCCGCGACGACCGCCCGAACCCGGCCGCGAGCGGCATCCGCAGTCCCAGCGGCGGCGGCGCGGCCAACGCGTCGGCGACCGGTCGCGCGTACGCCCGTGAGAAGAGCGCCCCCAGCACGAAGTCGACCGCGAGCGCCACGACTTCCCCCCGGTACTGCCGAAGCGCGTGCCCGTCCGAGTGCACCTCGAAGCGACACGTGTCCCGGTTGGCCTTCTTGGCCCGCTCGGCCAGCCGGTAGGACAGCTCTGGATCGGTACGTTCGTCATTCGTGCCGTGCACGATCAGCACATGCCGCCCCACCAGCTGCTTCACCGGCTCGGGCACCGCCGCCACATCGTCCTCGGGCAGCCAAGGGGCCACCGCGAGCACGGAGTTGACCGCCGGATGGCCCGCGGCGTGCAACGCGGCCCGGCCCCCCATGTCGATGCCGGCCAGGCAGACGGGCACGTCGCCGTACCGCCGTACGACCTCGTCCGCCGCCCACTCCGCGTCCGCGGCGAGCTGCGCCTCGGTCCCGTTCCACCCGCGCCCCCGGTAGCGCACGACGTGCGAGACCAGGCCCTCCGAGCGGCCGGCCTCCGCGAGTCTGCGCGCGAGCGGGCGCGCGACGGCGTGCGAGAAGGGGGAGGGACCGCGGGCCGAAACGGGCTCGCCCGCGGGCAGTAACAGGACCGCACCACTGACCGTCTGCCCGTTCCCGACGGGTCCGAAGGCCCGGCCCAACCGGGCTCCGGAGGCAGGAATCGCTTGCTGTGCCATGACAGAACAGTGTCAGAAGGCCAGATGTACTCCACCCGTACGCACGGTCACTGTTACGTATCGACAGGAGGTGATCTACGCGCGTAGGCACTAGAGTGCCCAGATGACGAGCGAGACCCTCAATACGCCCACCGCGGACCAGATCCGCCGCGCCCCGAAGGTGCTGCTCCACGACCACCTCGACGGTGGCCTGCGGCCCGGCACGATCATCGACCTCGCCCGCGAAGCGGGCTATGAGGCACTCCCCGAGAGCGACGCCGACAAGCTCGGCCTGTGGTTCCGCGAGGCCGCGGACTCCGGCTCACTGGAGCGCTACCTGGAGACCTTCGCGCACACCTGCGCCGTCATGCAGACGCGTGACGCGCTCTTCCGCGTCGCCGCGGAGTGCGCCGAGGACCTCGCCGAGGACGGCGTCGTCTACGCCGAGGTGCGGTACGCCCCCGAGCAGCACCTGGAGCAGGGGCTGACCCTCGAAGAGGTCGTCGAGGCCGTCAACGAGGGCTTCCGGGAGGGCGAGCGCCGCGCCAGGGCGAACGGCCACCGCATCCGCGTCGGCGCTCTGCTGACCGCGATGCGGCACGCCGCCCGCGCCCTGGAGATCGCCGAACTCGCCAACCGCTACCGCGACCTGGGCGTCACCGGCTTCGACATCGCCGGCGCCGAGGCAGGTTTCCCGCCCACCAGGCACCTCGACGCCTTCGAGTACCTCAAGCGCGAGAACAACCACTTCACCATCCACGCGGGCGAGGCCTTCGGCCTCCCGTCGATCTGGCAGGCGCTCCAGTGGTGCGGCGCCGACCGGCTCGGCCACGGGGTGCGCATCATCGACGACATCGAGGTCGCCGAGGACGGCAGCGTCAAGCTGGGCCGCCTCGCCTCGTACGTACGCGACAAGCGCATTCCGCTGGAGATGTGCCCGACGTCGAACCTGCAGACGGGCGCGGCCGATTCGTACGCCGAGCATCCGATCGGCCTGCTGCGCAAGCTGCACTTCCGGCTGACGGTGAACACCGACAACCGGCTCATGAGCGGTACCGGAATGAGCCGCGAGTTCGAGCACCTGATCGATGCTTTCGGTTACACGCTCGAAGACATGCAGTGGTTCACAGTCAATGCGATGAAATCAGCATTCATTCCTTTCGATGAACGCCTCGCCATGATCAATGACGTGATCAAGCCTGGATATGCCGAGTTGAAATCCGAATGGCTGTTCCGGCAGACCGCCGCGACCAGCGGGTCTTCCTCAATCGGAGGCTGAGTACGCAGGACACGGGGCGGCCGGGAATCGCGGGACTCGGCCGCTTTCGGGTATTTGCGAGGGGCAACGGGACTGGCTAGCTTGCAGAGCCGCTCAAACTCCCCGCTCCCTGTAGCAAGGACGTTTTCTTCATGAAGCAGTCTGCTGCCAAGACGCTCGGTACCGCCGCTCTCGGTGCCGCCTTCGCCGCTGCCGCCGCCGGCGGTGCCGCCGCGGCCCCCGCCGCCCCGGCCCTGCCGGACACGCTCGGCACGCTGAGCACCGTCACCAAGACGCTCCCCGTCGAGCAGTCGCTCGCCGCGCTTCCGTCGAGCGCCCCCGAGATCCTGGCGGTCGGCCAGGAGGCGCTCTCCAGCCTCAGCACGTCGGCGAAGCCCGCGGGCGGCAAGGCCGACCCGGTCGGCGGTCTCCTGGGCGGCCTGCCCACCGGTGGCGCCCTGCCCTCCGGCTCGCTGCCCCTCGGCGGCTGAGCCGACCCCGGCATACCCGCACGCACAAGGGGCGCACACCGGAATCCGGTCTGCGCCCCTTCGGCGTGCATGCCTGCACAGGGCTTCGTACGTCGTGAACTACCAGGCGGTCGTCGAGGTCTTCTCCGCCGGGAGGAAGATCCACAGGCCCAGGTAGATCAGGAACTGCGGGCCGGGCAGCAGACACGAGACCAGGAAGATCACGCGCATCGTCGTCGCGGAGGTGCCGAAGCGCCGTGCCAGCGCAGCGCACACTCCGCCGATCATCCGGCCGTCACGGGGGCGGGCAAGGGCGGTCATGGCGGGCTCCTTAGAAGTGGTCCGGGAGGCACGTCCTGTGTGCTTCTCGTTGCTTCAATACTGCGCCCGACCAAGGGGGCAAAGCATCGCTCTACGGGGCGATCCCGACCCTGGGAATCGTCGGGGTAGCCCCCTGGGGGGCGTCGTCCCGCAGGAGGGCCCGACCCCGAGGCCGCCCGCGCCGCCGCCCGCGCCGCAGCAACGAGCGCCCCACCGGCACGACCGCCAGGTGCGCCAGCGCCACCCCGGCCGTGTTCAGGAGCAGTGAATCCACGTCGACGACCTGGCCGGGCACCCCGGTCTGCAACAGCTCGATCGCCAGCGAGAACAGCGCCCCGGCCGCGACGGTACGGGCCAGCGAACCCAGCGGTGACACCGCGATGCGCCCGCCCACCATCGGCAGCAGCACGCCCAGCGGAGCGAGCAGCAGCAGCGCCTTGCCCATCAGGCGGGCGGCGGGCAGCGGGCCCAGAGCCATGTCCGCCCTGATGCCGGCCAGCGGATGGAAGTTCGGCGCGGTCACCCACGGGACGTCCAGGGGGCGAAGCGTCAGCCACCCGACGTACAACAGATGTGCGACGAGGAGCAGAGTCCCCGCCACGCGGAGTCGAATGATGACGGTGTTTCCGTCGGGGCCATGACGCACGCCCCCCAAGACGCGGTTACCGGCAGGTTCGGTTCCGCCCGGCCCCCGGGTGTGACGAGTCGGTGTCGCGTCAGCCCGCCGGGCGGATCTCCGCGAGCGTCGCGACCCCGTCCGGTCTGGCCTTCAGCGCCTGGGTGCAGCGGTAGCCGCGCACCGGGTCGTCGGACGGACCACCCAGCGCCACGGACTTGTCGGCGCCCGCCGCCGAGCTGTCCGCGTACGTACAGACGATCTGCGCCAGGGCGTGTGTCGGCAGGTCCTCGGGCGGGGAGGTCAGGCGCAGCGCGTCCTTGGGGTCGCCCTTGCGCGGCCCGGAAACGGCCAGTGTCTCCCGTACGTCCGTGGTGAACCCGGCCCGCTTCTCCTCGGCCGACGGCTCCTTCTGGAGCTCTTGGAGGAGGATCTGCGCGACCCGCACCGGGTCGGCCATCAGTTTGTCCTCCGGGATCCGCACCGTCCGGTCCACCGGGACCAGCTGGGTACCGCAGAGCAGATAGACCTGGAGCGGGTCACCGGCCGCCGCCCCGTCGTCGGCGTTCGACGAGGACAGCTCGCACGGCACCCGGGACGGGGCGCCGCCCGCCCGGACCGGCACCGATGTGGTCCGGATCCCACACCCGGCCAGCGCGGCGCAGAGCACGCCGAGACAGGCCAGGGCGATGGCCGCACGCCACGCTCCGACGCGTCGGCCGCCGGCCGAGGTCACTTCTCCTCGCACGTTTCCCCCTCCCGCTCGGCGTCCCCGTCGCTGTAGGACCCCTCGTCCGCCGCCCCCGACACGTCCAGCGGCAGCCGCAGCACGAAGACCGCCCCGCCGTCCGGTGCGTTGGCGGCCGTGATGTCGCCGCCGTGGATGTGCGCGTTCTCCATGGCGATGGACAGGCCGAGCCCGCTGCCCTCGGAGCGCGGCCGTGAGGCACTCGCCTTGTAGAACCGGTCGAAGACATGCGGCAGTACGTCCTCGGGGATGCCGGGGCCGTGGTCCTGCACCTCGATGGTCAGCTCATGGTCGACGACCCGCACCGACACCCGCACCGGCGAACCGCCGTGCTTGAGCGCGTTGCCGATCAGATTCGCCAGGATGACGTCCAGGCGGCGGGGGTCGAGCAGCGCGATGATGCCGCGCTCCGCGTCCAGGTCCACCGCGTCCAGCCAGGCGCGGGCATCGATGCAGGCGGTGACCTGGTCGGCCACATCCACGTCGTCGAGCACAAGACGGGCGGTGCCCGCGTCGAAGCGGGTCACCTCCATCAGGTTCTCGACCAGGTCGTTGAGCCGCCGGGTCTCGCTGACCACCAGGTGCACGGCCGGCGCGATCATCGGGTCGAAGCTGTCCGCCTCGTCCTCCAGGATCTCCGCCACCGCCGTGATCGCGGTCAGCGGCGTCCGCAGTTCGTGCGACATGTCGGCGACGAAGCGGCGGCTCGACTCCTCGCGCGCGGTCATGTCCGCGACCTTCTTCTCCAGTGACTCGGCGGTCCTGTTGAACGTGCGGGACAGATCGGCCAGCTCGTCCGTACCCGACACCCGCAGCCGGGTTTCCAGCTTGCCCTCACCGAGCCGCCGCGCCGCGTCGCCCAACCGCTGCACGGGCTTGAGCACAGTGGTCGCCGCCGCCTGCGCGAGCAGCGCCGAACCGAGCAGGGCGAGGCCGGTGGCGATGGCCAGCGACCAGGCGAGCGAGTTCAGATCCTCACGCTCCTGCTCCAGCGAGGTGAGCATGTACCCGGCGGGCCCGCCACCGATCACTTTCGTACCGGCCACCAGGAACGGCTTGCTGTTGGGGCTGATCCGCAACCAGTAGAGGTGGTACGGAACATCATTGGGCTCCGTCACCTCCTGCTTGTGGTTCACCGCCTCCTGGAGCTCGTCCGGCACCTGGTCGAGGGTGAAGGAGTCGATGTCGGAATTGCCCACGATCGGCTTGCCCGCGGCCCGTTCGTCGACGAGTACCACGCTGTAGCCGGGGCTGCTGCTGGTCGCCATCTGCGTGGCCGTGGACTCCAGCTCGCTCTGGGTCGGCCGCAACGGCAGCGTGGCGGCGCGGTTCTGCATCTCCTGGCGGAAGTCGTTCAGCGCCGCGTCCTGGGTACGGGTCAGCACCGCCTCGCGGTTGAGCCAGTACGCGATGCCCGACGCGGAGACGGCAGCCGTCAGCGCCACCAGGGCGAAGACGATGACGAGGCGCAGTCGCAGACTGGTCCAGCGCAACCCGGCCAGGAGGCCCCGCCTGGGAGCCGGGGCCTCTGTCACGAAGGCGTGTCCAGCCGGTAGCCCACGCCCCGTACCGTACGGATCAGGGTCGGCGAGGACGGCACGTCCTCGACCTTCGCCCGCAGCCGCTGGACACAGGCGTCGACCAGCCGTGAGTCACCGAGATAGTCGTGCTCCCATACCAGGCGCAGGAGTTGCTGGCGCGACAGTGCCTGGCCGGGCCGGCGGCTCAGTTCCAGCAACAACCGCAGCTCGGTCGGCGTGAGCTGCAGGTCCTCACCGTTCTTGGTGACCGTCATGGCGGAGCGGTCGATCACGACATTGCCGAAGGAGGCCGCGTCGTTGGTCTCCCGCTCGCCGCGTCGCAGCACCGCCCGGATCCGGGCGTCGAGTACCCGCCCCTGCACCGGTTTGACGACATAGTCGTCGGCGCCCGACTCCAGGCCGACCACCACATCGATGTCGTCACTGCGCGCGGTCAGCAGGATGATCGGCAGTTGGTCCGTTCGTCGAATACGTCGGCACACCTCGAATCCATCGATGCCGGGCAGCATCACGTCCAGCACGATCAGATCCGGCCGCTGCTCGCGCAACAGTTTCAGGCCGTCCTCTCCCGTCGCCGCGGTGGCCACTTGGTGGCCCTGGCGTGACAGCGAGAGTTCGAGGGCCGTGCGGATGGCGTCGTCGTCCTCGATCAGCAACAGGAAAGGCACAGAGGTCATTCTGGCCCATGGGGGAGGAGGAGTTCGACAGTTGCGGCGCTCCCATACCGCTCCCGCACCTCGCGCGTACGGCTCCCGCACCGTATCCCCGGCAGGAACTTCCCCTGTGACAGGCCTGTGACAGTCGGGGGACACCCCGATGAAACTGCCGGGGCAAGCTGTTGGTCACACGGACAGCAACGGACTCCACCGACGGGGGGCGCGAGATGAACGCACTGCAGAGCACCACTTCCAGCGCAGTTGTCACGCGTCTTCACGACGTAATCAGGAGCACCGAGAAGTCCGGTGCCGGAGGGGGCACCTCCCTGGTCGAGCGGAACCGGGACCTTGGGGGAGGTCGGGGGTGCGCACTCGGCGCCGGGCGTCAGCGCACGCAGGCCATGCACAGGGCTGCGGTGGTTGTTGACGCATCTGTGGGGGGTAACGGGGGAACGGCGTACGGGGAGACAACGGGGGATGGCGTTTCTGCGTCGGAGGCGGAGTTCACCGCCTACGTCCAGGCACGTCGGGCCTCCCTGTACGCAACCGCCTACCACCTGACCGGTGACCGGTTCGAGGCCGAGGACCTCCTGCAGAGCGCACTGTTCTCGACGTACCGCGCCTGGGACAGGATCAGCGACAAGGCCGCGGTGGGCGGCTATCTGCGCCGCACGATGACCAATCTGCACATCAGCGCCTGGCGGCGGCGCAAGCTCAACGAATACCCGACCGAGGAGCTGCCGGAGACGGTGGGCGACACGGACGCGATGCGCGGCACCGAGCTGCGCGCCGTGCTCTGGCAGGCGCTCGCCCGGCTGCCCGAACTCCAGCGCACGATGCTGGTCCTCCGCTACTACGAGGGCCGCACCGACCCGGAGATCGCCGACATTCTCGACATCAGTGTCGGCACGGTGAAGTCCAGCATCTGGCGGTCGCTCCGCCGGATGCGTGAGGACCAGGTCCTCAGCTTCGGTCGTGACGAGGAGGAGTCCTTCGGCGAGTTGGTGGCCTGAGGGATCGGGGGGAGCCGCTGTTTCGGGGGAAACGGCGGCAGTCCGGGGGGACACGGGGGACCGCGGGGGGACGGGGGAACAGCAGGACCGGGGGCCGGGGGGTCCTTCCGGTCCTGCTTTTCTCTGTACGGACCTGTACGGACCTGCGCGGCTACGTGGGCTGCGCGTCCACGTCTCCGTGTGCCTACGCCGTCGCGCCGCGCGCCTTGACGCAACGGCCCGCCGCCGCCGCGGCGAGCCGGCCCAGCGCCTCTTCCTTGCCGCAGGGATGCGCGCCCAGCGCGGCCTGTCGCGCGACGATCCCGCGCTCCGCCCGCATCAGCCGCCAGCCGCGCCTCAGCAGGAACGGCACGGACTTGCGGCCCTCGCGCAGATCGCGCGTCAGCCGCCGCCGGAAAGTCGTCGCGGGGCGACCGCGCAGACAGATCGCGTCCGCGAGCACATCGATGCCCTGACAGCGGGCGACGATGTCCGCGGCGAAAATCCCCTCGGCCACGAACAGCGGCGTGCGCTCGATGTCGAGCGTCTCCCTGTCCACGCGCGAGCTGGTCGCGAGGGAGTACACGGGAACGGTCGTGCGTCCCGTCCGGCACAACTCCCCTATCGCCGCGACGGCGGCGTCCGCGTCCCAGGACAGCGGTGAGTCCCAGTCGATGTCCGTACTGCCCGCGACCTGGGGAAGTGACGGATCGTCGCCCTCCTTGTAGAAGTCGTCGAGGCGCAGCACGGGCAGGCCCGTACGGGCGGCGAGTGACGACTTCCCGGAACCGGAAGGTCCTGTCAGCAGGACGACGCGCGTGGGTATGGGGGATGAGCTCACGGGAAACAATTGTGCGGCATGGGATCGGCCAGGGGACCCGTCCGTGTTGGCGTTGGTATCGGGCGCCCGGATTCAACTACTCTGCGTACCCTGACGATTACCCAGCCAGGCGGGAACCCCTGATCCTCATGTCACGACACGCAGCTCCCAAGCCCCCCCGGCGCGCCCTACTGCGCGCAGGTCTGACCCTCACGGCCGCGGGGGCGGCCCTCGCGTCGGGCGGCGCGGCGCAGGCGGCGCCGGCTCCCGACCTGGTGCGGGCGACCGGCGCACCCCACCTGATCGACGCCCTCGAAGAGGTCTCCCCGACCACGATCGTGACCGGCGCGCTCGAGAACGCGACATCGGGTGGGCTGGGCCCCGTCAAGGACCTCCGGCTGAATCCGCTGTCGGGTACCGCTGCGGACCCGCTGGACAACGTGGTGGGCACTCAGGTCGCCGACTTCAAGCCGCTCAGCACCGGCCTGGTGACGAGCCCGCTGAGCGAGGGCGCCGGGGTGCGGACCCTGCCCCTCGTGGGCGACGTCGTGTCCGTGCTGCCGGGCTGAGCGAAGCCGTACGCGGAAAGGCCCGGGCCGCACCTGCGCGAAAGGCGCCCGCGCCGCTGTCGGGCGGTGCGGGGGCCTTTCGCGTGGAGCCTTGGGGCCCGGGGGTCAGTACGCCGAGCCGGACGCGCCCAGCGAACCCGTCGGGTGCCAGACCGTCTTCGTTTCCAGGAACGCCGTCATGCGGTGCGTGCCCGGGTCCGCCGACCAGTCGGCGCCGCCCACAGCCTGTGGACGCAGAACGCGCTTGAGGTTGTCCGCCGCCGCGATCTCCAGCTCCGTCGCGAGCGCGGTGTCCGCGCCCGTGAGGTCGATCGCGTTGACGTCCTGGTGCGCCGCCAGCGACGGGGTGATCTCCGCGGTGCGGCCGGTGAGGATGTTGACCACACCGCCCGGGACGTCGGAGGTCGCGAGCACCTCGCCCAGCGACAGGGCGGGCAGCGGGGACTTCTCGGAGGCGACCACGACCACCGTGTTGCCGGTCGCGATGGCCGGGGCGACGACGGACACCAGGCCGAGCAGGGACGACTCCTGCGGGGCGATCACCGTCACCACGCCCGTCGGCTCCGGCGTCGAGAGGTTGAAGAACGGCCCCGCGACCGGGTTCGCGCCGCCCACGATCTGGGCGATCTTGTCGGTCCAGCCCGCGTACCAGACCCAGCGGTCGATCGCCGCGTCCACGACCGCCGCGGCCTTCGACTTCGACAGGCCCTCGGCCTCGGCCACCTCGCGCACGAACTGGTCCTTGCGGCCCTCCAGCATCTCGGCGACGCGGTAGAGGACCTGGCCGCGGTTGTACGCCGTGGCGCCCGCCCAACCGCCGAACGCCTTGCGCGCGGCGACGACCGCGTCACGCGCGTCCTTGCGGGACGAGAGAGGCGCGTTGGCGAGCCACTTGCCCTTGCTGTCCTGCACCTCGTACACCCGGCCGCTCTCGCTGCGGGGGAACTTGCCCCCGACGTACAGCTTGTAGGTCTTGAAGACGCCCAGTCGCCGCGCGGCGGAGCCGCTGATTGATTCGCGCTCAGACATTGAGGTACGCCTCCAGGCCGTGACGGCCGCCTTCACGGCCGTAGCCCGACTCCTTGTAGCCGCCGAAGGGCGAGGTCGGGTCGAACTTGTTGAACGTGTTGGCCCACACCACGCCCGCACGGAGCTTGCCGGCCACCGCGAGGATGCGGGAGCCCTTCTCCGTCCAGATGCCGGCGGACAGGCCGTACTGGCTGTTGTTGGCCTTGGCGACGGCCTCGTCGGGCGTGCGGAAGGACAGCACCGAGAGGACCGGGCCGAAGATCTCGTCGCGCGCGACGGTGTGCGCCTGGGTGACGTTGGTGAAGAGCGTCGGGGCGAACCAGTAGCCGGCGGAGGGCAGTGCGCACGGCGCGGTCCAGCGCTCGGCGCCCTCCGCCTCGCCCGTCTCGGTGAGCGCGGTGATACGGGCCAGCTGCTCGGCCGAGTTGATCGCGCCGATGTCGGTGTTCTTGTCCAGCGGGTCGCCCAGGCGCAGCGTGGAGAGCCTGCGCTTGAGGCTCTCCAGCAGCTCGTCCTGGATCGACTCCTGGACCAGCAGCCGCGAGCCCGCGCAGCAGACCTGGCCCTGGTTGAAGAAGATGCCGGTGACGATGCCCTCGACGGCCTGGTCGATGGGGGCGTCGTCGAAGACGATGTTCGCGCCCTTGCCGCCCAGTTCGAGGGTGACCTTCTTCGACGTACCGGCCACGGAACGGGCGATGGCCTTGCCGACATTGGTGGAGCCGGTGAAAGCGACCTTGTTGACGTCGGGGTGCTCGACGAGCGCCGCGCCCGCGTCGCCGTATCCGGGCAGGATGTTGACGACGCCGCGCGGGAGGCCCGCCTGGCGGCAGATGTCGGCGAAGAAGAGCGCGGAGAGCGGGGTCGTCTCGGCGGGCTTGAGCACCACCGTGTTGCCGGTGGCGAGCGCCGGGGCGATCTTCCACGCGAGCATCAGGAGGGGGAAGTTCCAGGGGATGATCTGGCCGGCGACGCCCAACGGCGCGGGGTTGGCCCCGTACCCCGCGTGGTCGAGCTTGTCGGCCCAGCCCGCGTAGTAGAAGAAGTGCGCGGCGACCAGCGGGAGGTCCGCGTCGCGGGTCTCCCTGATCGGCTTGCCGTTGTCGAGGGTCTCCAGGACGGCCAGCTCGCGCGAGCGCTCCTGAATGATCCGCGCGATCCGGAACAGGTACTTGGCGCGCTCGGCGCCGGGCAGCGCCGACCACTTCTCGAAGGCCCTGCGGGCGGCCTTCACGGCCCGGTCCACGTCTTCGGTGCCGGCGCGGGCGACCTCGGAGAGGACTTCCTCGGTGGACGGGCTGACGGTCTTGAAGACCTGGCCGTCGGCCGCTTCGGTGAACTCGCCGTCGATGAACAGGCCGTAGCTCGGCGCGATGTCGACGACGGAACGGGACTCGGGTGCGGGAGCGTACTCAAAAGCCATGGTCAGTCCACCGTCACGTAATCGGGGCCGGAGTAGCGGCCGGTGCTGAGCTTCTGACGCTGCATCAGCAGGTCGTTCAGCAGCGAGGAGGCGCCGAAGCGGAACCACTCGTTGCTGAGCCAGTCCTCGCCGGCCGTCTCGTTGACCAGCACCAGGAACTTGACCGCGTCCTTGGTGGTGCGGATGCCGCCGGCCGGCTTCACACCGACCTGCACTCCGGTCTGGATGCGGAAGTCGCGGACGGCCTCCAGCATCAGCATGGTGTTGGAGGGCGTCGCGTTGACCGCGACCTTGCCGGTCGACGTCTTGATGAAGTCGGCGCCGGCCAGCATGCCGAGCCAGGAGGCGCGGCGGATGTTGTCGTACGTCGCGAGCTCGCCGGTCTCGAAGATGACCTTGAGGCGGGCGCGGTCGCCGCACTCGGCCTTCACGGCCACGATCTCCTCGTAGACCTTGAGGTAGTGCCCGGCCAGGAACGCGCCCCGGTCGATCACCATGTCGATCTCGTCGGCCCCGGCGGCGATGGCGTCGCGCACGTCCGCGAGCTTCACCGGCAGCGCGGCGCGGCCGGCCGGGAACGCGGTGGCGACGGAGGCGACCTTGATGCCGGTGCCGGCCAACGCCTCCTTGGCGGTCGCCGCCATGTCCGGATAGACGCAGATCGCGGCGACCCGGGGGGTCGTGCGGTCGGTCGGGTCGGGATGGGCGCCCTTGGCGCAGAGCGCCCGGACCTTGCCCGGGGTGTCCGCGCCTTCGAGCGTGGTCAGGTCGATCATCGAAATGGCCAGGTCGATGGCGTACGCCTTCGCCGTGGTCTTGATCGAACGGGTGCCGAGGGACGCGGCGCGCGCTTCGAGGCCGACGGTGTCTACGCCGGGCAACCCGTGCAGGAAGCGGCGCAGCGCACCGTCGGACGCGGTGGCGTCGACGAATGCGGGTGCAGTGGTGGGCATGGTCACCAGGGGAGCATATCTACGCGCGTAGCGGCCTGTACAGCCCTGGATCGGGGTTGGTCCGCCGACTACGGGACGTGACCGGTCCGGCGATCTCCGTGACGCCCCGTGGGGCGGGCCGACCGGATCGGGCGGCGCAGCGGAGGCGTCACGTCCGGCGGGTAGGGCCGCGCCGCCCTCGGCGGGCACTTCGACACCGCCGGGGGCCCGGCCGTGGTCAGGAACCTGGCGCGCGCCACGGGTACGTTGCCGTACCGCAATGTCCCCACGGCTCCCCGTCGTCGCCGGTCAGGCAGAATCGGCGTCATGACAAGCAGCCCCACACCGAGTGCCGAGCCGACGTACGCCGACCGGACCTATCGGTCGCCCTCCGCCATGGTGGGAGGTGTCCTGCTGCTCGCACTGGGCATCTGGATCGGCGGTGACGCGCTGGTGCGCGGTCATGGACGTACGCCGTGGGTGGCGCTGGCGGGGCTGCTCTTCGCCGTGCCACTCGTCGTCGCGTACACGCTGCGGCCCGCTGTCTTCGCCAGCGACCACCGGATGAAGGTCCGCAATCCGTTCCGCACGATCACGCTGCCCTGGGCGTCCGTCGAGGGCGTACAGGCCGGTTACTCCAGTGAGGTACTCGCGGACGGTAAGAAGTACCAGATGTGGGCGGTGCCCGTCTCGCTGCGCCAGCGCAAGCGGGTCGCCCGCAGGCAGACGAAGGCCGCGCACGACGACCCGTACAACAGGACCTCCGTGTCCGCCGACGTCACCGACACGCACGCCCGCAAGGCCGTCGCCGACCAGACCATCGGCGATCTGCGTGACCTGGCGGAGCGGTTCGCCGGTGAGCCGTCGGCGCAGGGTGCCCCCGTGGTGCGCTGGGGGTACGAGGTCATCGCGCCGAGCGCGGTGGGCGCGGTGGTGCTGATCCTGCTCCTCGTGCTCGGCTGAGACGGCCGAAGGCGTGGGGCCCGGCTACGGCGGGCCCGTCCACAGCAGGTGCGTGTACGCCCCGAACCACACCGACGACAGGGCCATGCCGCCCATCACCAGCACCGCGACCAGCGGTCTCGCCCGCACCACGGCCAGTGCGATCGGCAGCAGCAGCGGGAAGCCCGGCACCAGGAAGCGGGCGCGTGGGAAGTAGACGCCGCCGCTGCCGACGACCACCAGCAGCAGGACGCCCGTGAAGACCAGCAGCGGGATCGGCTGGCGGTCGGCCAGGCACAGCAGGAACAGGGCGACGGAGGCGATCAGCACGATCGTCACCACCACCAGGAACAGATGCGGTCTGGACTGGTAGAGCAGGAAGCGCCGCATCTCGCGCAGCGTGTCGGCGCCGCCGTCCCACTCGTTGAGCCACAGCTTCTGCACGGCGAGGTAGCCGTCCCAGCGGCCGAGGCGCAGACCCACCCAGGCGACGTAACCGAACCAGCCCAGCGGCGCGAGCAGCCCGGCCGCGAGGGCCGCCCGGTCGATGCTCCGCCCGCGCCGCCACGACCGCCACAGGACCACCGCCGCGGTCACCGAGACGGCCGCCGCGACCGCGACACCGGTCGGGCGGGTCAGTCCGGCCAGCGCGGCGAGCGAACCTGCCCACAGCCAGCGGCCGGTGAGTACGGCGTACAGCGCCCACGCCGTCAGTGCGGTGAACAGGGCCTCCGTGTAACCCATCCACTGGACGATCGCGACCGGCATCGAGCCCCAGAGCACCGTCAGCGCGGTGCCCGCGCGGCGGCCGTACAGGTGGTCGCCGATCGCGAAGATGCCCCAGGCCGCGACCAGTGAGCAGGCCACCGCGATCAGCAGTCCGACCGAGGCGCGCGAGCCCGGTGTGAAGCCTGCGACGGCCTTGACGAGCACCGGGTAGAGCGGGAAGAAGGCCAGGTTGTTGCTGTTGCGGCGGGTGCCGAGGGCCGTGTCGTACCCCTGGTCGGCGATCTCCAGGTACCAGCCGGAGTCCCAGGAGGTGGCGAGCGCGGGCCACAGGCCGTGGCCCCGGAGGTGGGACCAGTGGGCGAGCACCACGACCCCCAGCAGCCGGAGTGCGAAGTAACCGAGCAGCGCGGGAGCGGCCCGCCGCAGCGCGCGTGCCACTCGCTCCCGCGTCCGCACGCGCCTGACCTGGAAGGTGGGGGCGGACCGGCGGGGGGCCCGGTGGTGGCGATCGGTCACCGGGGGTGCGGTCGGGGGCACTGCGGCAGCTCCTGGGACTCGGCGGGGGTACCGGGTCACCCTTCTCCCGTGATCGGGAAAAGGCACGGGCGCTGCGACAACTGCCGTACCGAAATCACTCGTTCGGGCAGTCGGTCCCCGGTTCGGGAACCGACTGCCGTTGCGGGCTCCGAGCTCTGGCCTCGGCGTGCGGTGCGTGCCGGTCAGATTCCGGCGGCGGCCGACAGATCGCGCTTGATCGCGGCGAGAATCTCGTCCGCGCGGCTACGGGCCGACGCGAGCCCTTCCGGACCGGCGACCGGCACGACCGCCTCCAGATAGCACTTGAGCTTGGGCTCGGTGCCGCTCGGGCGCACGATGACCCGGGCCTCGACCTCGCCGTCCAGGTGGTAGCGCAGCCCGTCGGTGGGCGGCAGCAGCTCGGAGCCCTCGTTGAGGTCCTCGGCGCTGACGACCGTGAGGCCCGCGAGCGCGCCGGGCGGCTGCTCACGCAGCCGGCGCATCGCGTTCGCGATGACCGTCAGGTCGTCGACGCGCACCGACAGCTGGTCGGTGGCGTGCAGACCGTGCTCGACGGCGAGGTCGTCGAGCAGGTCCAGGAGCGTGCGGCCCTGCTCCTTGAGCTCCGAGGCCAGCTCGGCGACGGCCAGCGCGGCGGTGATGCCGTCCTTGTCGCGTACGCCTTCGGGGTCGACGCAGTAGCCGAGGGCCTCCTCGTAGCCGTAGCGCAGGCCGTCTACGCGGGCGATCCACTTGAAGCCGGTGAGCGTCTCCGCGTGATCGACACCCGCGGCCCGCGCGATGCGGCCCAGCAGCGACGACGACACGATCGACTCGGCGAAGGTGCCCACGGCGCCGTGCGCCACGAGGTGCGAGGCCAACAGCGCGCCGACCTCGTCGCCGCGCAGCATCCGCCAGCCGCTGTGCGCCGCCGGGTCCGGGACGGCGACGGCGCAGCGGTCCGCGTCCGGGTCGTTGGCGATGATCAGGTCGGGGGCGGGTTCGGCCCGCCGGGCGGTCGCGAAGGCCAGGTCCATGGCCCCCGGCTCCTCCGGATTGGGGAAGGCGACCGTGGGGAAGTCGGGGTCGGGCTCTGCCTGCTCGGCGACGAGCACCGGCGCGGGGAATCCGGCCCGCGCGAAGGCGGCTGTCAGGACGTCCTTGCCGACGCCGTGCAGGGCCGTGTAGACGGCGCGCGCGGTGCGGGGGGTGCCAGGGGTGAGGACGGCGTCCGTGCGCGCGAGATAGGCCTCCAGGACCTCCTCGTCCAGCACGAACCAGCCGTCGTCCGGGCGCGGTACGTCGTGCAGCGACGGCACGGCCGCGATCTCGGCGGCGATCTCCGCGTCGGCGGGCGGCACGATCTGCGAGCCGTCGCCGAGGTAGACCTTGTAGCCGTTGTCGCGGGGTGGGTTGTGGCTCGCGGTGACCTCGACGCCCGCGACGGCGCCCAAGTGCCTTATGGCGAAGGCCAGGACGGGGGTGGGCAGCGGGCGGGGCAGGACGGCGGCGCGCAGTCCTGCGCCGGTCATCACCGCGGCGGTGTCGCGGGCGAAGTCGGCGCTCTTGTGCCGGGCGTCGTAGCCGATGACGACGAGCCCGTCGGTCTGTCCCTGCGCCTTGAGGTACGCGGCGAGGCCTGCGGCGGCGCGGACGACCACCGAGCGGTTCATGCGCATCGGGCCCGCGCCGAGCTCGCCGCGCAGGCCGGCCGTGCCGAACTGGAGGGTGCCGGCGAAGCGGGTGGCGAGCTCGTCGGTGTCTCCGGCCTCCGCGGTGGCGATGAGCTTGGCGAGCTCTTCGCGGGTATCGCTGTCCGGGTCCTCGGCCAGCCAGGCCTGCGCCTGATCGATCAGGTCCTGCTGCACGATGGTCCGCCTCTCGTCTGTGGTGCGTTGCGGTTGCCTGCGGCGCCGTCGCCCTGCCCGTTCCTGCCCGGGCCCCCGGACGCCCTTCGGGCGTGTCCTCGGGCGCCGGGCGGGCTGAGACATTCAGCCCGCCCGGCGCCCGAGGAACGGGGTCGGCGGGGTCAGATGCGGTGCAGGACCCTCGACAGGAGCTCGCCCATGCGGGTCGCCGAGTCGCGGCCCGCCTGGAGGACCTCCTCATGGTTGAGGGGCTCGCCCGTCAGGCCCGCGGCCAGGTTGGTGACCAGGGAGATGCCGAGCACTTCGGCGCCCGCCTCACGGGCCGCGATGGCCTCCAGGACCGTGGACATGCCCACCAGGTCGCCGCCCAGCACCCGGACCATGTTGATCTCGGCGGGCGTCTCGTAGTGCGGGCCGGGGAACTGGACGTACACGCCCTCTTCCAGCGACGCGTCGACCTCCTTGCACAGCGCGCGCAGCCGCGGCGAGTACAGGTCCGTCAGGTCGACGAAGTTCGCACCGATGATCGGCGAGGTCGCCGTCAGGTTGATGTGGTCGCTGATCAGGACCGGCTGGCCGGGGCGCATGCCGGGGCGCAGGCCGCCACAGCCGTTCGTCAGGACGATGGTCTTGCAGCCGGCGGCCACCGCGGTGCGCACGCCGTGGGCGACCGAGGCGACGCCGCGGCCTTCGTAGTAGTGCGTACGGCCGAGGAAGACCAGGGCGCGCTTGTCGCCGATCTTGTAGGAGCGGACCGTGCCCGAGTGGCCGGCGACCGCGGGCTCCGGGAAGCCGGGCAGCTCGGTCACGGCGAACTCGTGCGCGGGCGCGCCCAGCGCCTCCGCTGCGGGCAGCCAGCCGGAGCCCATCACAAGAGCGACGTCATGGGTCTCGGCACCGGTCAGCTCGCGCAGCCGGGCCGCGGCGGCGTCGGCGATGGCGTGGGGGTCGGCGGGTCCGTCGGCGAGGGCCGGAATAACAGATGCGTTCACGCGGACGAGGGTAGCCGGTTCTGGCCTACGCGCGTAGATGTCACTGTCGACGGTGTTGCGATCGTTGCTTTGGCGGTTCCGACGAACGCCGCTGAGGTGGCCGGCGCGGCGCGCGGTTCCGACGAATCCGCGAGCAGCGGCGGTCACGCGCGGCGTGTCCGACGGGCGCCGCCGGGCGGGCCGGCGCGTGCGGATCCGACGGCCCGGCAGCGGGGTGACCGTCCCGCTGCTCAGCAGGGGCGCTTGCGCAGTTCCATCACGTAGTCGTGCGGGGCGCCCGCCGATTCGGCCGCGTCCGCCAGTTCCCCCAGGTAGCGCGCCGACGGCAGCCCGCCCTCGTACCCGTTGAGTACGTAGAGCCAGGTCGCGTCCTCGCCCTCCAGCGTGTGCACCCGCACCCGCATCCGGCGGTAGATGTCCAGGCCCACGCCTTCCCAGCGGTCCATGGAGTCCTCGTCCATGGGGGCGATGTCGTAGAGCGCGACGAAGACCTGGGAGCGCGGGGCCTCCACGATCGTGGCGAGCGCACCCTCCCAGCCCATCGACTCCCCGCCGAAGGTCAGCCGCCAGCCGTTGAGCCAGCCGGTGCTGCGCAGCGGAGAGTGCGGGGCGCGGCGGGTCATGAGCCGCGCGTCGAGGTTGCCGGCGTACGCGGCGTAGAGCGACATGTGATCGAGGGTACGGGAGGGTCCCGCGCGGCGGCTCCCGTACCGGGTCGGAGGTGTTCCGGAGAACCCCCGGGGATCCCTGCCGCCGTTTGGAGGCCCCGGGGCGAATCACCTCGGCGCGTGCGGGACAATGGAGGACGTGACTCGGATCGTGATCATTGGCGGCGGACCCGGCGGATACGAGGCGGCCCTCGTGGGCGCCCAACTCGGCGCGGAGGTGACCGTCGTCGATTGCGACGGTCTGGGCGGGGCGTCGGTGCTCACCGACTGCGTCCCGTCCAAGACTCTGATCGCCACGGCCGAGGTGATGACGACCTTCGACTCTTCGTACGAGGAGTTGGGCATCATCGTCGCGGACGACACCCCGCACATCGACCAGGCGGCCCGCGTCGTCGGCGTGGACCTGGGCAAGGTCAACCGCCGGGTGAAGCGTCTCGCGCTCGCGCAGTCCCACGACATCACCGCGTCCGTTACCCGGGCCGGCGCCCGCGTGCTGCGCGGCCGGGCCCGTCTCGAAGGCCGGCAGGGCGCCGACGGCTCACGCACCGTGGTCGTGGCCGACGCGGACGGCGGCGAGGAGCGCCTCACCGCCGACGCCGTGCTCCTCGCGACCGGCGCGCACCCCCGCGAGATCCCCGACGCCCTCCCCGACGGGGAGCGGATCCTGAACTGGACGCAGGTGTACGACCTCGACGAGCTCCCCGAGGAGCTCATCGTGGTGGGCTCCGGCGTGACCGGCGCCGAGTTCGCCGGCGCGTACCAGGCGCTCGGCTCACGCGTCACTCTGGTCTCCTCGCGCGACCGGGTGCTGCCCGGTGAGGACCCGGACGCCGCCGCCGTACTTGAGGACGTCTTCCGGCGTCGCGGCATGAACGTGATGGCCCGCTCGCGCGCCGAGTCCGCAAAGCGCGTCGGCGACCGCGTCGAGGTGACGCTCTCCGACGGGCGTGTCATCTCCGGCACGCACTGCCTGATGGCCGTCGGCGCCATCCCGAACTCCGCGGGCATGGGCCTGGAGGAGGCCGGGGTCCGGGTCAAGGACTCGGGTCACATCTGGACCGACCGGGTCTCGCGCACCAGCGCGCCCGGTGTGTACGCGGCGGGTGACGTGACCGGGGTGTTCGCGCTCGCGTCGGTCGCGGCCATGCAGGGCCGCATCGCGATGTACCACTTCCTCGGCGACGCGGTCACCCCGCTCAACCTCAAGACCGTCTCGTCGAACGTCTTCACCGACCCCGAGATCGCCACGGTCGGCTACAGCCAGGCCGACGTCGACTCGGGCAAGATCGACGCCCGCGCCGTGAAGCTGCCGCTGCTGCGTAACCCGCGCGCCAAGATGCTGGGCATCCGGGACGGCTTCGTCAAGATTTTCTGCCGGCCGGGCACGGGCATCGTGGTCGGCGGCTGCGTCGTGTCGCCGCGCGCGAGCGAGTTGATCCACCCGATTTCGATCGCCGTCGACAACAACCTGACCGTGGAACAGATCGCGAACGCCTTCACGGTGTACCCGTCCCTTTCGGGTTCGATCGCGGAGGTGGCGCGTCAGCTGCACTCGCGCAAGACGGCGGGCGAAGCGTAGGCCAGGCGCGAGCGGCGGGTAGTACTCCGGCATACGTGCCGGGCGTACGCCGCGTATACCACTTGTCGCTTCAGTTAGCGAACAACTTCTGTTATTCGGCGCAAACTGCTGAAAACTATCGGCCCCTCAGGTTACTGTCAGTTTCGTGTTCGCTGCAGAACGTCGCCAATTGATCCTCGAAATGGTGCGCGCCAACGGGGCTGTTTCGCTCCGTGAGCTCGCCCGTGTCGTCCAGACCTCCGAAGTGACCGTACGGCGGGACGTGCGAGCGCTGGAGGCAGAAGGACTCCTCGACCGCCGACATGGCGGTGCGGTATTGCCGGGCGGATTTACGCGAGAGTCCGGCTTTCCGCAGAAATCCCATCTCGCGACCGCGGAGAAGACGGCCATCGCCGAGCTTGCCGCGGGACTCGTCGAAGAGGGCGAAGCCATCGTCGTCGGCGCCGGTACGACCACGCAGGAGCTGGCCAGACGGCTGGCCCGGGTTCCCGGGCTCACGGTCGTCACCAACTCCCTGCTGGTGGCACAGGCGTTGGCGCATGCCAACCGCGTCGAAGTCGTCATGACCGGCGGCACCCTGCGTGGCTCGAACTATGCGCTCGTCGGCAGTGGGGCCGAGCAGTCCCTCCAGGGGCTGCGCGTCACCCGGGCCTTCCTGTCCGGCAGTGGTCTGACCGCGGAGCGCGGACTCTCCACCTCCAACATGCTGTCGGCGAGCGTCGACAGAGCCCTGGTGCAGGCCGCCGCCGAAGTGGTGGTCCTCGCGGACCACACCAAGCTCGGCACCGACACCATGTTCCAGACCGTGCCGACCGACGTGATCACGCGACTCGTCACCGACGAGCCGCCACCCCACGACGACCGGGCGGCCACCGAGCTGCAGGCCCTGGCCGACCAGGGTGTGCAGATCGCCGTCGCGGGACCGGGAGCCGTGGGCGCCGGGGGTGATGGCGTCCCGACGGGGCGACAGCAGCCCCGCCGGGACATGCCGCTGCCCGGACAGCGGCGTACGCACCCGGGCGGGCCCATCCAGGGCGCCGGAGCGCAGCTGCGCTCCGCCGCCACGTCCCTCGCCGAGCAGCAGTCGGGCCCCGGCGAGCGGGAGCGGGCGCGCGTCGCCGACCTGCGCCGCCGCTGACCGAAGCCGGCCGACGCGCCACGGTCGACGTATCACCGGCTGCCGATGTGCCACCGGCTGCCGACGCGGCACGGGCTGTCGAAGTATCAACCGGCTAAAGCCTCTTGGGCTCTTCCGGTCGCAGGCCCTTCAGGGTCAGCGTCAGTAGACGGTCGGCCAACTCCGGATCGTCCGGAGCCTGTTCGGCGGCCAGCGCGATGGCGTTGGTCAGTTGCATCAGATCCCCGATGGAGACATCGGGCCTGACGACGCCGCTTTCCTGAGCCCGTACGAGCAACCGCTCGCCGGCCTCCCTCATCGACGTGCTGCACCGTGCCAGCGCCGAACTGTCGTCGCGCGAGGCCGACATGAGCTCGCGGGCGAGGCCTTGGTACTCACCCGCATGAGTGATGATGTCGCGCAGCCAGGTCACCAGCGCCGTGCAGGGGGCCTCGCTGTCGGCGAGGGCGCGCGAGTGCGCGAGCAGTTCGTCCACCGCGCCCTGGAAGACCGCGCTCATCAGCGCGTGCCGGTTGGGGAAGTGCCGGTAGAGCGTGCCGATGCCCACCCCGGCGCGGCGCGCGACGTCCTCCAGGGAGGCATCGGTGCCGTGTTCCGCGAACGCGCGGCGGGCCTCGGCGAGCAGCCGCTCGTAGTTGCGGCGCGCGTCGGCGCGCATGGGCCGCCGTGCGGACGTCGCCGACGCGGTCGCCGGCGTCCGTGCATTGCTGGTGGCCATCGCGTCGTCCTCTCCCGGATCCCCTGTGTCGTGCCGCGTGCCACCAGGATGCCAGCGACGGCGTACGTGCATCGACGAAGGCCCCGCCCGGTGCCTTGTCGGCGGGGGCGGGGCCTTCGTACGGCTCTACCTGCGTGCGGCGGGCTGCACGCGTGGAGCCAGGGTACGACTGCTTCGTACGGTCAGCCCTTGATCTCGCAGATCATCGCGCCCGAGGTGACGGACGCGCCGACCTCCGCCGACAGGCCCTTGACGGTGCCCGAGCGGTGCGCGTTCAGAGGCTGCTCCATCTTCATGGCCTCCAGGACGACGACGAGGTCGCCCTCCTTGACCTCCTGGCCCTCCTCGACCGCGACCTTGACGATCGTGCCCTGCATCGGGGACGCGAGGGTGTCGCCGGAAGCCGCCGAAGCGGACTTCTTGGCGGCGCGGCGCTTGGGCTTGGCGCCGCCTGCCGCGGCGGTGCGGGCCAGCGTCATGCCCAGCGAGGACGGCAGCGAGACCTCAAGGCGCTTGCCGCCGACCTCGACGACGACCGTCTCGCGGCCCGGCTCGTCCTCGGTGTCCACATCGGTGGGGACGAAGGCCGGTACGTCGTTGACGAACTCGGTCTCGATCCAGCGGGTGTGCACCGTGAACGGGTCGGCGGTGAAGGCCGGGTCGACGACCACCTTGCGGTGGAACGGGATGGCCGTGGCCATGCCCTCGATGTTGAACTCGCCCAACGCGCGAGAGGCGCGCTGGAGCGCCTGCTCGCGGGTGGCGCCGGTGATGATCAGCTTGGCGAGCAGCGAGTCCCAGGCGGGGCCGATGACCGAGCCCGACTCGACGCCCGCGTCCAGCCGCACGCCGGGGCCCGACGGGGGAGCGAAGGCGGTGACGGTGCCGGGGGCGGGCAGGAAGCCGCGGCCCGGGTCCTCGCCGTTGATACGGAACTCGAAGGAGTGACCGCGCACCGCGGGGTCGCCGTAGCCGAGCGCTTCGCCGTCGGCGATCCGGAACATCTCGCGGACCAGGTCGATGCCGGTGACCTCTTCGGTGACCGGGTGCTCCACCTGGAGGCGGGTGTTGACCTCAAGGAAGGAGATCGTGCCGTCGACCCCGACGAGGAACTCGACGGTGCCGGCGCCGACGTAGCCGGCCTCCTTGAGGATGGCCTTGGACGCGGCGTACAGCTCGGCGTTCTGGGCCTCGCTCAGGAACGGCGCCGGGGCCTCTTCGACCAGCTTCTGGTGCCGGCGCTGGAGCGAGCAGTCACGCGTCGACACGACGACGACATTGCCGTGGCTGTCGGCCAGGCACTGGGTCTCGACGTGCCGCGGCTTGTCGAGGTAGCGCTCGACGAAGCACTCGCCGCGGCCGAAGGCGGCAACGGCCTCGCGCACCGCGGAGTCGTACAGCTCCGGGATCTCTTCGAGCGTACGGGCGACCTTCAGGCCGCGACCGCCGCCGCCGAAGGCCGCCTTGATGGCGATCGGCAGGCCGTTCTCCTCGGCGAACACCACGACCTCGTCCGACCCGGAGACCGGGTCCGGCGTGCCGGCGACCAGCGGAGCACCCGCGCGCTGCGCGATGTGCCGGGCCGCGACCTTGTCACCGAGGTCGCGGATGGCCTGCGGCGGCGGGCCGATCCAGGTCAGGCCCGCGTCCAGCACGGCCTGCGCGAACTCGGCGTTCTCGGACAGGAATCCGTAGCCGGGGTGAATGGCGTCGGCACCCGAGTCCTTGGCCGCCTGGAGCACCTTGGCCATGTCCAGGTAGCTGGCGGCCGGAGTGTCACCGCCCAGGGCGAATGCCTCGTCGGCCGCGCGGACATGCAGAGCATCCCGGTCCGGGTCGGCGTAGACGGCTACGCTCGCGATCCCGGCATCTCGGCATGCTCGGGCAACGCGGACAGCGATTTCGCCACGGTTGGCGATGAGCACCTTGCGCACGATGGCTCCCTCCTTGAAACAAGCTGATTTTAGGGACTGCCGACACGACGTTACGACCCGTCCCCAATGGTGAGCTTGCCCACACAGAGCGTGTTCGAGGTCCGCGCGAGTCCTGAATTCCCTTGCCGCATCACGGTACGACGGGTTTCTCCTCCGAACAGTAGCCTTCCTGTGTGGGCAAGGTCTCTGTTACAGGGGTTACCGCCACCCCTGCTTTCTTTGTCGGGTCCCTACGAACGCCCGAAAGATTCTTTGCTGCGCGTCATGACTTCGCGCGACCTCTTGTCCAGAGGTTTACCCGTGAGTAGCCTTCGCGCTGTCGTGCGTACTTGAGGTAACAGCGGAAGAGGGTGGGCGCCGTGGCGCGCAGACCGATAGCTGCCGTGGCTGCGGCTGTGCTGTTCGTCGAAGCCGTCGGGATCGTTTTCGTCAACTGGATCCTCGGCAAGGTCGTTGACGGCCAGTCGATGTCCCTGGCCGGTCTGGATCCCGGCGTCATGGCCACTTCCACCTGGGTGATGGGCGGCTTCTTCGGTCTCTATCTGGTGTGCTGCGGAGCGGTGCTGCTGCGCAGCGCGCTGTCGGGCAGGCCGCCGGGGCGCATCGGCCGCATTCTGCTGATCGTCTGCGCCGTGGTGCATGTGGTGCTCGGGGCGCTGGCGGTCGGCCTGGTGGGCTGGCCCGCGTTCGTGCTGATGATGGTCGAGTTCGGGCTGATCGTCCTTAACCTCATCGCGTACGGTCCGCGCGTCGAGGGGGACGGGGCCGATCCGGTGGACGCGCCGAAGGCGGGGCCGGAGAACGGGGCGCCCGCGCCGGCCTGACGCGCCGTGCCCGCGCTCCGGCGGCTGTCAGACCCACAGATCGGTGATCGAGATCCCCAGCTCGCCGAGGAGCCGGCGCAGCAGCGGCAGGGACAGGCCGATGACATTGCCGTGGTCGCCCTCGATGGAGTCGATGAAGGGCGCCGAGCGGCCGTCGAGCGTGAAGGCCCCGGCGACGTACAACGGCTCGCCGGTCGCGACGTACGCGGCGATCTCGGCGTCGGTCGGTTCGCCGAAGCGGACCGTGGTGGACGCGGTGGCGGCGGCCCTGCGGCCGGTCGCGGTGTCGATCACGCAGTGGCCGGTCTGCAGGATGCCGACGCGCCCGCGCATGGACTTCCAGCGGGCGGTGGCGTCCTCGGCGTCGGCGGGCTTGCCCAGCGCCTCGCCGTCGAGTTCGAGCACGGAGTCGCAGCCGATGACCAGCGCGCCGGATACCTCGGGGCGGCCCGCGACGGACGAGGCCTTGGCCTCGGCGAGTACGAGCGCCAGCTCGCCCGGTGTCGGAGCGCTGACCGCGTCCTCGTCGACGCCGCTGACGACCACCTCGGGAGCGAGCCCGGCCTGCCGCAGCAGCCCGAGGCGGGCGGGGGAGGCGGAGGCGAGGACGAGGCGGCGGCGGGGATCAGTCATGCGGCTAATCGTAGGACTCCGGGGAACGCCCGGTGGACGGCCCCGGTGCCGGTCCTCAAGCGCCGGACCGGCTGCGGCCCTCTCGGACCGCTCGGCCCACTGCGGCCGGTCGCCCACCGACCCACTCCCCGCTCGCCCTGGCCCACTTCGGCCCGTCCGGCGTGGGAGGACCGGCGCCGGCGCGGTGTTGTAGGGGGCGCCCGCGTTTCCCACCCGGCCCACGTGTGGCCGCCGCGCACTCCCGCCCCGCCCACTTCAGCCCGTCCGGGGCTGGGGGGCCACTTCGGCCCGTCCGGCGTTTGAGGACCGACGCGTGGGGCGGCCCCGGCCTGCTCCCACCCCGCCCATGTCAGCCGTCCGGCGTTTGAGGACCGGGGTGTGGGGCGGAGCCCCAGTTTCGGGAAGGGGCGGGTAGGGGAACAGCGCCGCAGGCAACCCGCACCGCACCGGCCCGCACCGCGAGGCCACCCGCACCCGCACCCGCACCCGCACTCCCGCTCAGTACACGCCCAGCACAAACATGGCGACCACCATCGCGAGCGCGAGCAGCAGCCCCATGCGACGAAGCATCGCCTCCGTCTCACGCAGCTCTTTGGGGGGCTCATCCTCCGGGTCGGACCACAGCATGCAATCGATCCTGCGGCCGTGAGGCCCCCGGCGCCTGAGTACCCGTACTCAAAAGCCGCCCTGCCTGTGGACTAGTGCTGCTCCGCGCAAGTTCGTGGAGGGGTGTTCAGGTGTCGAGGTAGAGGTGGCAGGCGCAGTCGAGGGCTTCTTCGGGTGAGCCTGCGGGGAGGCCGCTGGGCAGGATGTTGTCTTCGTAGCCGTCTCGGCTGGCGAGGTAGAGGGCGAAGCCCCACGTGTGCAGGACGCCGGTGAAGCGCAGGCGGCACAGTGGCAGGCACTCGCCGTCCGTCAACTCACCCTCCACGTAGGCGAATCCGGCCCGGTAACGGACCTTCACTCCGGCGAGCTGGGGCCAGCGGTTGCGGGCGTGGTCGTTCAGGCGCTGACGCAGGGAGTGCTGCATCGATTCCGGCGGGTTCTTCGGCACGGGACCCATCCTGCACGCCCTTCCCCGCGATGCGCCATGATCACCGGCAGATCGCAGGGGAGGCGAGGGGATCGGTGCTGGTAGCGGAGGCAGTCGCAATCGTGCTGGACGACGACGAAGGGGTACGGGATCGGCTGGTGCGGGCGGCGTCGTCGGTGACAGCACAGGTGCGTCAGGCCCTGCGGGCGCGGATCGTGCTCGCCGCGGCGGACGGGCTGACCAACGGGAGCATCGCCCGTGAGCTGGGGATTTCGGTGAACACGGTCCGTAAATGGCGGGGCCGGTTCGCGGCGGGCGGACTTCAGGGCCTGCTGGACGCGCAACGTTCGGGGCGCCCTCGTACCTACGGGAGCGAGGTGCGGGTCGCGATCGTGGCAGCGGCCACCAGTGCCCCGCCTCATCCGGAGTCGACCTGGTCACACCGCACGATCGCCGCCCAGGTGGCGGGCACCGTGTTCGCGAAGATATCCGCCTCTCAAACCGGCCGGATTCTGGCTGACCTGGACCTCAAGCCGCACCGGGTGCGTGGCTGGCTCACCCGCCGTGACAGCCCCGACTTCTGGGAGCGGGTCGCCGATGTGTGCAGCCTCTACCGCAATCCGCCCGAGGGAGCGGTGGTTCTGTCCATCGACGAGAAGACCGCGATCGCCGCCCGCTCCCGCAGGCACCCCGGCGTCCCGGCCGCACCGGGCCGGGATGTCCGCGAGGAGTTCGAATACCGCCGGCACGGCACCGCCTCCATAGTGGCGGCCATGGACATACGCACCGGCGAGGTGCTGAGCGAGCCGATCGTCCGGAACAACGCGGTCACCTTCACCGCCTTCCTTGCCCGGCTCGATGCGGTCATCGAGCCCGGAAAGGAGATCCACGTGGTGCTGGACAACGGCTCCTCCCACACCGCCAAACACACCCGGAAGTGGTTCCAAGCTCATCCGCGCTGGCGCGTGCACTTCACCCCGCCGCACGCATCCTGGCTCAACCAGGTGGAACTGTTCTTCTCCGCCCTGACCCGCCGGGTCCTGCGGCACGGCGACTTCTCCAGCCGCGACGACCTGATCGACAAGATGGACCACTACGTCATCGCGCACAACGAGAAGGCCAAGCCCTACCGCTGGACCTACGACGGCACCCCGCTCAAGACCTCCTGATCAACACCCCTCCACGAACTTGCGCGGAGCAGCACTAGCCCCGCTGAGTCGCCCGGGGCACGTACGCCCCCGCCCGCGCCGCCGCGAGCGCCGCACCCGCCGCCCGGTCCGCGTCCGCCTCGGTCACCGCTTCGCGGCTTACCGCGAAGCGGTAGTAGAGCGGCGCGGAGACCGCCCGGATCACCTCGCCCGCATCCGTCCCGGCCGGCACCTCGCCGCGCCCGACGGCCCGCTCCACGCAGGGCGCCCACTCGCGGATGCGGGTCGCGTAGAAGCCGTTCAGCGCGGTCGCGCACTGCGCGTCGCACGCGGCGGCGGCGATGACCGCCTGGAATACGGCGCCCATCCGGGGGGCGGTGAGGGTCTGTCGTACGAGACGGGCGTTGGCCAGCAGGTCACCCTCCAGTGAGCCGGTGTCGGCGGCGGGCAGGGACTGTTCGGCCATGTCGCTCAGCAGGTCGGAGACCAGGCCGACCGACGAGCCCCAGCGCCGGTAGACGGTGGTCTTGCCGACGCCCGCGCCCGCCGCGACGCGGTCCATGTTCAGGGCGTGGAAGCCCTGTTCGACCAGGGCGTCCTGGGTGGCTTCGAGGACGGCGGCGCGGACCTTGGCGGTCCGGCCGCCCGGCCGCACGCTGCCCGGTGTGGCCGCGGGGCCACCCAAACGGGAATTCTGTTCCATTAATCGCTCCGACTCTGCTACGGTCCTCACATCTTAACGGAACTCACCACCCATTAGGGTGATTGAAGGAGCATTGCCGTGCACATTCACCGCGTACGCCGCACCGTGGCCCCCGTCCTCGTCGCAGGTCTCGCCCTCGGTCTGCTCGGCGCGGCGCACGCGTCGTCCGCGTCCCCGGAGCCGGCCCCCGCCGAGCAGCGGTCCGCGCACTGGACCGCCGCGTGGGGCGCCTCGCCGCAGAGCCCCAGCACCGGCTTCACCCCGAACTGGTCGCAGGAGGGCTTCTCCGGCCAGACCGTCCGCCAGGTCGTCCGGGTCACCGCCGCCGGTGAGCGGGCCCGTATCCGCCTCTCCAACGCGTACGGGACCTCACCGCTGCGCATCACCGGCGTCACCCTCGCCCGTACGGACAAGGGGGCCGCCGTCGAGCCGGGCAGCGTCCGCCACCTCACCTTCGGCGGGAAGCGATCCGTCGCGATACCGGCGCACGGCGAACTGCGCAGCGACGCCACGCGACTTGGGCTGAAACGGCTGGAGTCGGTGACCGTCACCCTCTACCTCGCCGGGACCACCGGGCCCGCCACCTACCACTCCCAGGCCTGGACCGACAGCTACCGCGCCGACGGGGACCAGCGGGGCGTCACCTCCGCGGCAGCCTTCACCGACACCACCCAGTCCTGGTACTACCTGTCGGGCGTCGAGGTCGGCGGCGACCGGGGCCGCCCCCGCGCGGACGGCATCGTCCTCTTCGGGGACTCCATCACCGACAGTTTCGGCTCGACCCCGAACACCGACCGCCGCTACTCCGACGCGCTCGCCGAGCGCACCGGACGGCCCGTGATCAACCAGGGCATCGGCGGCAACCTCGTCCTCAACGACTCGGCCTGGTACGGCGAGCGGGCCACCGCCCGCTTCGGCCGCGACGCCCTCGACCAGCCCGGTGTCTCCACCGTCGTGCTCCTCGAAGGGCTCAACGACATCGGCTTCAGCGAGGCGAAGGACCAGCCCACCTACAAGCCCTCACCGGTCGTGCCGGCCGCCGAGCTCATCGCCGGGTACCGGGAGCTGATCCGGGCGGCGCACGCGAGGGGCCTGCGGATCGTCGGCTCCACGCTGCTGCCGCTCAAGGGCTCCGACCACTGGGGTGAGCACGCGCGGCGGGTCAGCAACGAGGTGAACGACTGGATCCGCGCCTCGGGGGAGTTCGACGCGGTCGCCGACTTCGACCGGGTCCTCGCGGACCCGGCCGACGCCGAACGGCTCAACCCGGCGTACGACTTCAAGGATGGCCTGCACCCGAACGACGCGGGCTACCGGCTGATGGCGAAGACCGTCGCCGACGTTCTCTGACACGCGCGGAGGGGAGGGAGCGAACGGAGGGCCGGACCCGTCACTCCGTCACTCGGGTCCGGCCCTCCGCCTGCGACGTCGCGCGCTACGCGGGCCAGTACGTCCGGCTCCACGCCTGTGGGCCCGGCCGCGGCATCGAGTGGCGTGCCACCCGCGCCGGGTCCGCCCAGGCGGCCGCGGGCTCGTGGGCGCCGGACGGTGAGCCCTCCGCCGCCGCGGCGCGTGCCTGGACCACCGCGAGTGCGGCGGCCAGCTCCTCCGGTGTCGGGTTGCCCCGTACGACCTTGATCATCCGAACGGCCCTTCCTGGCGGGGACTGGGGGGGGCTAGAGGGGGATGTTGCCGTGCTTCTTCGGCGGCAGCGACTCGCGCTTCGTACCCAGCTGACGCAGCCCGCGCACGATGTGGCGGCGCGTCTCCGACGGCATGATCACCGCGTCGACGTAACCGCGCTCGGCCGCCACGTACGGGTTGAGCAGGGTGTCCTCGTAGTCGGCGATCAGCTCGGCGCGGGCCGCCTCGGGGTCGTCGGATGCGGCGATCGTCCTGCGGTGCAGGATGTTCACCGCGCCCTGCGCGCCCATGACCGCGATCTGCGCGGTCGGCCAGGCCAGGTTGAGGTCGGCGCCCAGGTGCTTGGACCCCATCACGTCGTACGCGCCGCCGAAAGCCTTGCGCGTGATGACGGTGATCAGCGGGACCGTGGCCTCCGCGTACGCGTAGATCAGCTTGGCGCCGCGCCGGATGATGCCGCCGTACTCCTGGTCCACGCCCGGCAGGAAGCCAGGCACGTCCACGAAGGTGATGACCGGCACATTGAAGGCGTCGCAAGTACGGACGAAGCGCGCCGCCTTCTCGGAGGCGTTGATGTCCAGACAGCCGGCGTACTGCATCGGCTGGTTGGCGACGATGCCCACCGGGCGGCCCTCGACCCGGCCGAAGCCGGTGAGGATGTTCGGCGCGAACAGCGCCTGGGTCTCCAGGAACTCGGCGTCGTCCAGCACATGCTCGATGACCGTGTGCATGTCGTACGGCTGGTTGGCGCTGTCCGGGATGAGGACGTCGAGCTCACGGTCCTCGTCGGACGTCTCCAGGTCCGCCACCTCGGGGAAGGCGGGGGCCTCGGTGAGGTTGTTCGACGGCAGGTAGGACAGGAGGGACTTGACGTACTCGATGGCGTCCTTCTCGTCACCCGCCATGTGGTGCGCGACACCCGAGGTGGTGTTGTGGGTGCGCGCGCCGCCCAGCTCCTCGAAGCCCACGTCCTCGCCCGTGACCGTCTTGATGACGTCGGGCCCGGTGATGAACATGTGCGAGGTCTGGTCGACCATCACCGTGAAGTCTGTGATGGCGGGCGAATACACCGCGCCGCCCGCGCACGGGCCGACGATCAGGCTGATCTGCGGTACGACGCCCGACGCGTGGACGTTGCGGCGGAAGATCTCGGCGAACAGGCCGAGCGCGACGACACCCTCCTGGATGCGTGCGCCACCGCCGTCGTTGATGCCGATGACCGGGCATCCGGTCTTCAGGGCGAAGTCCATGACCTTGACGATCTTCTCGCCGTAGACCTCGCCGAGCGAGCCGCCGAAAATGGTGAAGTCCTGCGAATACACGCAGACCGGGCGGCCGTCGACCATGCCGTAACCGGTGACGACCCCGTCGCCGTAGGGACGGTTCTTCTCGATGCCGAAGTTGGTCGAACGGTGCCGCGCGAACTCGTCGAGCTCCATGAACGATCCCTCGTCCATGAGCAGCTCGATCCGTTCGCGCGCCGTCAACTTGCCCTTGGCGTGCTGCTTTTCGACCGCGCGCTCGGAGCCCGCGTGCGTCGCCTCTTCGATACGGCGCTGCAGATCCGCGATTTTTCCCGCGGTCGTATGACTGCTGTGTGCATCGACATCGGCGTTGGCGATCTCGGCCTCTGACATCGGGATGGGGCTCCCTGCCTGGTCAACGGACGGCTACTGACACGTAGCGTAGTGGCGCGGATGCCACTCGGCAGTGCGTCGTTTGCCACACCTACGCTGGGTTGCATGACGCCTCCGGATGCTCCAGACGCACGCTGGTCCGACCTCGGCCGACCGCCGCTGAACGCTCCCGCGCTGCGGCGCGCGCTGCTTCGGCCCGACGGGCTGTGGACGTCGTTGGACGTCGTGTCCGCCACCGGCTCGACCAACAGTGACCTGGCCGCGCGCGCGGCCGACCTGCCCGAGGGCGCGGTGCTCGTCGCCGAGGAGCAGACACAGGGCCGTGGGCGCCTCGACCGGCGCTGGTCGGCGCCCGCGCGCTCCGGGCTCTTCTTCTCCGTGCTCCTGAAGCCCACCGAGGTGCCTGTCGAGCGCTGGGGCTGGCTGCCCCTGCTCACCGGCGTCGCGGTGGCCACCGCGCTGTCCCGCTCGGCCGGCGTGGACACGGCCCTGAAGTGGCCCAACGACCTGCTGGTGACGGTCGACGGTGAGGAGCGCAAGGCGGGCGGCATCCTCGCGGAGCGCGCGGCGGACGGTGTCGTGGTCGGGATCGGCATCAATGTCTCGCTCGCCGAGCAGGAGCTGCCCGTGCCGGGCGCGGGCTCGCTGCTGCTCGCGGGCGCCGCCTCCACCGATCGCGACCCGCTGCTGCGCGCGGTGCTGCGCTCCCTGGGCCAGTGGTACGCCGATTGGCGTACGGCAGGCGGCGACCCGGCGGGCAGCCGCCTGCAGGAGGCGTACGCGGCGGGCTGCTCGACACTCGGCCGTACCGTACGGGCGGAACTGCCCGGCGGCCGGTCGCTGACCGGGGAGGCGGTGGCGGTCGACGGCGACGGGCGGCTGGTGCTGGCGACGGCGGACGGGATGCAGGAGCCGGTGGGCGCGGGCGACGTCGTACACCTGCGGCCGGGTCCGGGTACAGAGGAGACACCGGGGACGGGGGAGTGAGGTAGGGCACACCTGCCGTATCGTTGAGGCGATCCGCGACAGATCGCGCGACGACAGAACGGCAGGACACAGGCAGTGCGCAGGGAACGGGCAGGAGGCGGCAGGTGACCGTCGACGACACGGCGTCCGGCGCGGGGTCCGCTGCGGGGGACGGAGCGGCCGCGGGGCCGCGGGGTGACGGTGCGACGTCCCGCGCGGGTACCGGGGCGGACGACGACACGCCCGCACGGCCGGGTGCCGGAGCGGCGGACGGTGCGCGGGCCCGTAGGGGCGCGTCCGGTGACGGCGAGGCCTCCGCGGCGGACGCGGCGGCTGATGAGGCCGCGGACGGGGCGCGGGAGCCTGCCGGGGACCGCGCCGAGGCCGGTCCCGGGTCCTGGCGTGAATCCCGGGCGCAGACCGGCGCGGAGCCGGACGGTGCCGGGGCGTGGGCCGACGGGTCCGCCGAGGAGGACGACATCGAGGCCCGGATGGAGCCCGAGGTCTCGCTCCACCCGACCCCGCACCACGCCGTGGACCACACGGCCGAGCCGACCGACGACCCGCTCGCCATCCGCCTGGAACAGCTCATTCTCGGCGCCGAGCGCCGCTACACCCCTTTTCAGGCCGCCCGTACCGCAGGCGTCTCGATGGACCTCGCCTCCCGCTTCTGGCGCGCCATGGGCTTCGCCGACATCGGGCAGGCCAAGGCCCTGACCGAGGCGGACGTGCTGGCCCTGCGACGCCTCGCGGGTCTTGTCGAGGCGGGGCTGCTGAGCGAGCCGATGGCGGTGCAGGTCGCCCGGTCCACCGGGCAGACCACCGCCCGGCTGGCGGAGTGGCAGATCGATTCCTTCCTGGAGGGGCTGACGGAGCCGCCGGAGCCCGGCATGACCCGCACCGAGGTCACGTACCCCCTGGTCGAGCTGCTCCTCCCGGAGCTCGAGGAATTCCTCGTCTACGTGTGGCGGCGGCAGCTCGCCGCCGCGACCGGCCGGGTCGTCCAGGCCGCCGACGACGACGAGATGGTCGACCGGCGACTCGCGGTCGGCTTCGCGGACCTCGTCGGCTTCACCCGGCTGACGCGCCGGCTGGAGGAGGAGGAACTGGGCGAGCTGGTCGAGGCGTTCGAGACGACCGCGGCGGACCTGGTCGCGGCGCACGGCGGCCGGCTCATCAAGACCCTCGGCGACGAGGTCCTGTACGCGGCGGACGACGCGGGCACGGCGGCGGAGATCGCGCTGCGGCTCATCGAGACGATGGCCAACGACCAGGCGATGCCCGCGCTGCGCGTCGGCATCGCCTTCGGCACGGTCACCACGCGGATGGGCGACGTCTTCGGTACGACGGTGAACCTGGCGAGCCGGCTCACGTCCATAGCGCCCAAGGACGCGCTGCTGGTGGACGAGGCGTTCGCCAAGGAGCTTTCGCGGACCGGGGACGCGCCGGTCTCCGAGGCGGAGGCGGCCGTGGAGGCGGAGAAGGCGGAGAAGGAGGGCGTGGCCCCGCCCTCGTACCGGTTCGCGCTGCAGCCGATGTGGCAGCGGCCGGTGCGCGGCCTGGGCACGGTCGAGCCGTGGCTGCTGACGCGGCGGACGCTGTAGGGAGTGCGGGCGGCCCGGAGTCCCCCGGACGCCCGCCACTAGGATCGCCCCGGTAACGGTCGTTAACCGGGAGGGCACCCATGAGCACGAGCGAGCAGCGGCAGTCGCCGCGACACCCCCAGGAACCGCAGCGCTTCGGTGAGTTCGTCGCCGTACGACGGCACGGCGACGGCGGGCACGTGGCCGAGCTGGTGCTCGACCGGCCCAAGGCGATGAACGCCGTGTCCACCGACATGGCCCGCTCCATCGCCGCCGCGTGCGACGCGCTCGCCGCGGACCCGGCGGTACGGGTCACCGTGGTGACGTCCAGCAGTCCGCGTGCCTTCTGCGTCGGCGCCGACCTCAAGGAGCGCAACTCCTTCACGGACGCCGAGCTGGTGCGTCAACGCCCGGTCGCCCGGGGGGCGTACACCGGCGTGCTCGACCTGCCGATGCCCACGATCGCCGCCGTGCACGGCTTCGCCCTCGGCGGCGGCTTCGAGCTGGCGCTGGCCTGCGACCTGATCGTGGCCGACGACACCGCGGTGGTCGGGCTGCCCGAGGTGTCGGTCGGTGTGATCCCCGGCGGCGGCGGTACGCAGCTGCTGCCGAGGCGGGTCGGCGCGGCGCGGGCGGCCGAGCTGGTGTTCACGGCGCGGCGCGTGGAAGCCCGGGAGGCGGCCGGGCTCGGGCTCGTCGACCAGCTGGTGGACGCGGGACAGGCCCGCGACGAGGCGCTGGCGCTGGCCGCGCGCATCGCCGGGAACTCCCCGGTGGGCCTGCGCGCGGCGAAGCGCGCGATGCGGCTCGGGCACGGTCTCGACCTGCGGGCGGGCCTGGAGGTCGAGGACGCCGCGTGGCGGTCCGTGGCCTTCTCGGGCGACCGCGCGGAGGGTGTCGCCGCGTTCAACGAGAAGCGCAAGCCGCACTGGCCGGGCGAGTAGACCGGGAGGCGGGAGGAGCGGAAGGCTCACAATCGTACAAATCATCCTAAGGTGGGGTGATGGGTGAGGATGCGCGGCTACGGGCCGTAGTGACGCTGGCGCAGGCCATGGCGGCGGCGCACACCCCGCGCCAGTCCTGGCGGGCGGCGGCGCTGGGCGCGCGGGACGCGCTGGGCGGCAGCTTCGCCGCCGTCTCGGTGTGGGAGCGGGAGCTAGGCCGGCTGCGTGTGCTCGTCAACGCGGGCACGCTGGCCGAGGGGGAGGAGGACTTCCCCGAGGAGGAGACCTATCCGGTGCACCAGTTCCCGGAGATCGCGGAGTTCCTGCACGAGCAGTGGGCGGGCGGGGGCGAGCCCAACGCCTGGGTCGAGACGGCGGCCGGACCGGCCGAGGGGGACGCCGACGCCGCGGGGTACTGCCATCAGCGCGTCGCCGCGCTGCGCCGCCGCGGGCGCGGCTCCTGTGTCGTCGCGCCGATCGTGCTGCGCGGACGGGCCTGGGGCGAGTTGTACGTCGCCAGGCCCGTCGGCGCGCAGGTCTTCGGCCGGTCCGACGCGGACTTCGCGACGGTGCTGGCCTCGGTGGCCGCGGCGGGCATCGCGCAGACCGAACGGCTGGAGGAGGTCCGCAAGCTGGCCTACACCGACCCGCTGACCGGGCTGGCCAACCGCCGCGCCGTCGACATGGGCCTGGACGCGGCGGTGGAGCGGCACCGGACGTCGGGCACGATCGTCAGTCTGGTCGTCTGCGACCTGAACGGCCTCAAGCGGGTCAACGACACCCATGGCCACGCGGTCGGCGACCGGCTCCTGGAGCGCTTCGGCTCGGTCCTGTCCCTGTGCGGGGCGATGCTGCCCGGCACGTTGGCCGCGCGGCTCGGCGGCGACGAGTTCTGCCTGCTGGCGGTCGGCCCGTCGGCGGACGAGGTGGTCCGGGTCTCCGAGGAGCTGTGCGTACGGGCCGGGGGGATGGAACTGGGCGAGGGCGTCGCCTGCGGGGTCGCGTCGACCGGCGATCCCATCGGTGAGGTGCGCTCGGCCCGTCGGCTGTTCCGCCTCGCGGACGCGGCGCAGTACCGCGCCAAGGCGGCGCTGGCGGCGAAGCCGGTGGTGGCGGGCCGCGACGGGGCGGTGGTCCGGCTGGCGGACTCGCCCCCCTCCGCGCCGCACGACCGCCGCCGCTTCCGGGGGCGGACCTGACGGCCGCCGGTCCTGGAGATCGCCGGGCGGGCGCCGCTGGTCCCGATGGTCACAGGTAAGGGTCGGTCGCGCCTTCCGGTAGTGACACGGAGGAATTCAGTCCGTAGGGTTCTGAATATGGATATGCACACAGTCGTGTTGGGGACGTCCGGGACCACCACCGAGGACGTCATCGCCGTAGCCCGGGGCAACGCCCGCGTGGAGCTCTCCGCCGAAGCCGTCACCGCGCTCGCCGCGTCCCGCGAGATCGTTGACGCCCTGGCCGCCAAGCCCGAGCCCGTGTACGGCGTCTCGACCGGCTTCGGAGCCCTCGCCTCCCGCCACATCAGCCCCGACCTGCGCGCCCAGCTGCAGCGCAACATCGTGCGCTCGCACGCCGCGGGCATGGGCCCGCACGTCGAGCGCGAGGTCGTACGCGCGCTGATGTTCCTGCGCCTCAAGACCCTGGCCACCGGCCACACCGGCGTACGACCGCACGTCGCGCAGACCATCGCCGACCTGCTCAACGCGGGCATCACCCCCGTCGTGCACGAGTACGGCTCGCTCGGCTGCTCCGGCGACCTCGCGCCGCTGTCCCACTGCGCCCTGGCGCTCATGGGCGAGGGCGACGCCGAGGGCCCCGACGGGACGCTGAAGCCCGCGGGTGAACTGCTCGCCGCGCACGGCATCGTGCCCGTGGAGCTGCGCGAGAAGGAGGGCCTGGCGCTGCTCAACGGCACCGACGGCATGCTCGGCATGCTGATCATGGCCATCGCCGACCTGAAGCGGCTCTACACCTCCGCCGACATCACCGCCGCGCTGAGCCTCGAAGCGCTGCTCGGCACGGACAAGGTGCTCGCCCCCGACCTGCACGCCATCCGGCCGCACCCCGGCCAGGGCGCCAGCGCCGACAACATGCTGCGGGTGCTCGCCGGGTCCGAGCTCACCGGTCATCACCAGGACGACGCGCCGCGCGTCCAGGACGCCTACTCGGTGCGCTGCGCGCCCCAGGTCGCCGGCGCGGGCCGCGACACGATCGCGCACGCGCTGACCGTCGCCGAACGCGAGCTGGCCTCGGCCGTCGACAACCCGGTGGTGCTGCCGGACGGACGCGTCGAGTCCAACGGCAACTTCCACGGCGCGCCCGTCGCGTACGTCCTGGACTTCCTCGCCATCGCCGCCGCCGACCTGGGCTCCATCGCCGAGCGCCGCACCGACCGGCTGCTCGACAAGAACCGCTCGCACGGCCTGCCGCCCTTCCTCGCCGACGACCCCGGCGTCGACTCGGGCCTGATGATCGCGCAGTACACGCAGGCCGCCCTGGTCAGTGAGATGAAGCGGCTGGCCGTCCCGGCGTCCGCCGACTCCATCCCGTCCTCCGCCATGCAGGAGGACCACGTCTCCATGGGCTGGTCGGCGGCGCGCAAGCTGCGCACCACCATCGACAACCTGACGCGGATCGTCGCGGTCGAGCTGTACGCCGCCACCCGCGGCATCGAGCTGCGCGAAGGACTCAAGCCCGCGCCCGCCTCGCGGGCCGTCATCACGGCGCTGCGCGCGGCCGGCGTCGAGGGTCCTGGCCCGGACCGCTTCCTGGCGCCGGACCTGGCCGCCGCGGACGCCTTCGTGCGTGCGGGCAGCCTCGTCGAGGTCGTCGAGCCGGTGACGGGACCGCTCGCTTAACCAAGGGGATGCGGGGCGCCGCGCGTCAGGCCGGGCGCGCGGCCCTTCCCATCGAGAAGACGACGAAGGCGGCGCCCGTACCGAGGAAGGCCGTGCCGCCGACCAGGTACGGGGTGGTGTCCACGCTGCCCGTGTCGGCGAGTCTGAGGCCCTCGGCGGACGCGGCCGACTCCGCGGACGCGGCCGACTCGGCGGCGGCGGCGGACTGCTGATCCGCCTTGACCTGGGCGGCCTTCTCCGCGGTCGCGTTGGCGGACGGGACGAACCACAGGGCGCACAGCAGTGTGCCGGCGGCGGTGGCGGTCAGTAGCGGTCGACGTGCGGACACGTTATCGATCCCCCTTGATGGTGCCGGGAATTGGCCGTGTGTGCCGATGCTAATGAAAGCAACGGGTCGCGGGAAAGTCGTGAGGGTCAGGTGCCCTCGTCGGCGGCCCGGCAGCCTACGCTCGGACGCATGACTGAAACCGACACATCACGCTTTGTCCGCCTCCAGGTGGAGCTCGTAGTGGAAGTGACCGACCCCGGGGCGCTCAGCGCCGCGGCCCTCGCCGCCGTCGCGGCGGACGAGGCGGGGGCGGACGGCGATCGCATGCATGCCCAGGACAGTGTCAGGGAAGACGTGGCGGAGGCCCTCGCCCAGCTCGTGGACCCGTTGGACCTGGTCGGCGACGTCCCCGGGGTGGTGCTCGCGCAGGCCTCGTGGAGCAGCGAGCAGATCGAATACGACCCTGAATCCTTGGAGTGGGACCTCGATGAGGAGGAAGTGGAGGACCGGGCGTAGCGTCCCTGGAGCACTCGTCGTAGAACTTGTCGCGTCAAAGCCGCCCGCCGCTGCAACCGGCGGCGGCGCGGCTGCGTCGATGAGATCGACGAACGAGTCGGCGGACAAGGCGAGCCGGCGTGCGTCGGCGGTCGCCGGCGAGTGGTGTTCCCCACATCTTCCCCGGATGTGGAACGGACGCCTCGGAATGCGTGTTGTAAGACATTGGCAGGGAAACGCTGTCCAGCGACTCTGCCCGGGGACTTGTGGGGAATCGGCAACGATGGAGAAGCGTGTGATGACGGACAGCAAGCGGCGCCGCAGGGGCCTGACGGTCGCGTCCGCTCTGCTCGGCGGCGTTCTGGTGCTTTCTGCCTGTAGCGACGACGGCGACAAGGGCGGCAGTAGCGCCGAAGGCTCGAAGAAGTCGCAGGCCGAGGTGGACGCGGCGGCGGCCAAGGAGACGTCGAAGGCGCGAATAGCGATCACTCCCAAGAGCGGCGCCGACAACGTCGGCATCAACCGCGGCACCAAGGTCGCCGTCAGTGACGGCAAGCTGACCGAGGTCGTGATGACCGCGGCCGACGGCACGAAGATCGCGGGCGCCATCGCCGCAGACGGCAAGAGCTGGAAGCCGTCCGGGCAGTTGGAGCGCTCGACCACGTACAAGATCACCGCGACGGCGGCGGACCCCGAGGGCCGCAAGGCGCACGAGAACGGCTCCTTCAGCACCGTATCGCCCGCCAACAGCTTCATCGGGAACTTCACCCCCGAGGACGGCTCCAAGGTCGGCGTCGGCATGCCGGTGTCGATCAACTTCGACAAGGCGATCACCGACAAGAAGGCCGTCCAGGACGCCATCACGGTGACGTCGAGCAGCGGCCAGGAAGTCGTCGGCCACTGGTTCAGCCCGCAGCGCCTGGACTTCCGCCCGCAGGAGTACTGGAAGGGCGGCTCCCAGGTCTCCCTGAAGCTGGCCCTCGACGGCATCGAGGGCGCCGAGGGGCTGTACGGCGTTCAGGACAAGACGGTCAACTTCACCGTCGGCCGCAACCAGGTCAGCACCGTCGACGCCAAGACCAAGACCATGACGGTCACGCAGGACGGCAAGACGGTCAAGAGCATCCCGATCTCGGCGGGTTCGGTCGACAACCCGACGTACAACGGCGCCATGGTGATCTCCGAGAAGTTCAAGGAGACCCGGATGGACGGCGCGACGGTCGGCTTCACCGACGACGACGGCAAGGGCGAGTACGACATCAAGGACGTGCCGCACGCCATGCGGCTGTCCACGTCGGGCACGTTCATCCACGGCAACTACTGGGGCGCCGACTCGATCTTCGGCAGCGCCAACACCAGCCACGGCTGCGTGGGCCTGAACGACGCCAAGGGTGCGAACGACCCGAACCAGCCCGGCGCGTGGTTCTTCAACAACTCGATCGTCGGCGACGTGGTCGTCATCAAGAACTCCCCGGACAAGACGATCAAGCCGGACAACGGCCTCAACGGCTGGAACATGGACTGGGCGCAGTGGCAGGCCGGCTCCGCCGCCTGATCCGCTTCACCTGCTTCGTACGGCGGCGGGCGTCACCCCTGGTGGGTGGCGCCCGCCGCCGTTCGCGTACCCGTCGTGCCCGGCCTCCCTCAGCCCCTGGGCGTCCGTACCTCCGCGTCCGTGCCCCAACTCGCGAGCAGCCGCAGGGACTCCTGCGAGGGCGAGCCGGGCTCGGCGTGGAAAGTGACCAGGGACTGTTCGGGGTCGTCGGGCAGCCGGAGCGTCTCGTACGACAGGGTCAGCTCGCCCACCAGCGGGTGATGCAGCCGCTTCGTGCCGTGCCCCTTGTCCTTCACATGGTGCGCCGCCCACTGGCTCCTGAACTCCTCGCTCTTCACCGACAGTTCGCCGACGAGCGCCGAGAGCAGTGGATCGTCCGGATGGAGGCCGGCGTCCATCCGCAGATAGCTGACCACCTCGCACGCCTTGATCTCCCAGTCGAGGTACAGGTCCTTCGAGTTGGGGTCGAGGAAGATCAACCGGGCGGTGTTGCGCTCCGCGGCCGGCAGTGAGGCGAAGTCGCCGAGCAGGGCGCGCGCGAGGCGGTTCCCGCCGAGGATGTCCGTGCGCCGACCCACCACGTACGCCGGCACGCCCTCCATCGCGTCCATCAGCTGCTGGATCGCGGTCCGCAGACGCTGCGGACGCGCCGCGCGCCTCTTCTTGGGCGTCGGCTTCGCGAGATGGGTGAGGTGGTCGGTCTCGGCGTCGGAGAGCCGCAGGGCGCGGGCGATGGCGTCGAGTACCTCGGTGGACACATTGCGGCCGTTGCCCTGTTCCAGCCGGGTGTAGTACGCGACGGACACACCCGCCAGCTGCGCCAGCTCCTCGCGGCGCAGGCCAGGCACCCGGCGGTGCCTGCCGAAGTCGGGCAGGCCCACGTCCTCGGGCTTGAGCCGCGCCCGACGGGACCGGAGGAACTCACTCAATTCGGCGCGCTGATCCATAGCACCCCAGTATTCACCGTGCGCGGAAACTGAGCCTGTCCCCGCCAGTGGTACGCACGCCAGACGTAGGCACAACAGGGGGCTGGGTGAATGTTCCCAGCTCAGGCAGGGTGGATGGCATGACCACTTCTGTTGCCGCATACGCCGCTCCCGCCCCCAAGGCCCCGCTGGAGCGCACCACCGTGCCGCTCCGCCCGGTCGGCGAGCACGACGTACTGATCGATATCAAGTTCGCCGGAATCTGTCACTCGGACATTCACCAGGCCCGCGACGGCTGGGGCGAAGGCATCTTCCCGATGGTGCCCGGCCACGAGATCGCCGGCATCGTCACCGAGGTCGGCCCCGGCGTCACCAAGTTCGCCGTCGGCGACCGCGCGGGCGTCGGCTGCATGGTCGACTCCTGCCGTGAGTGCGACAACTGCAAGGCCGGCCTGGAGCAGTACTGCAAGGCCGGCAACGTCGGCACGTACAACGCGATCGGCAAGGACGGCGAGCCGACGTACGGCGGCTACCGCAGCCACATCGTCGTCGACGAGAACTACACCCTGCACATCCCCGAGGGCATCGCCCTGGACGTCGCCGCGCCGCTGCTGTGCGCCGGCATCACCCTCTACTCGCCGCTGGCCCACTGGAACGCGGGCCCCGGCAAGAAGGTCGCCATCGTCGGCCTGGGCGGCCTCGGCCACATGGGCGTGCAGATCGCGCACGCGCTGGGCGCCGAGGTGACCGTGCTCAGCCAGTCGCTGCGCAAGAAGGACGACGGCCTGAAGCTGGGCGCCGACCACTACTACGCGACCAGCGACGAGGCAACCTTCGAGGCCCTCACGGGCACCTTCGACCTGATCGTCTCCACCGTGTCCGCGCCGCTGCCGCTGGACAAGTACCTGGGCCTGCTGAAGACGGACGGCGCGTTCGTGAACGTGGGCGCCCCCGAGGAGCCCGTCTCGCTCAACCTCTTCTCCGTCATCGGCGGCCGCAAGACCCTCGCGGGCTCGGGCATCGGCGGCATCCAGGAGACCCAGGAGATGCTGGACTTCTGCGCGCAGCACGGTCTTGGCGCGGAGATCGAGCTGATCAGCGCGAGCGAGATCAACGAGGCGTACGAGCGCGTGCTCACCAGTGACGTGCGCTACCGCTTCGTGATCGACAACGCGACGATCTGACCGGCACTGCTCCAGTGACCGCGTTACCCGCATTACCTGGGACGTAATCGACGCTCATGGCTCCTCCCGGCAGGATCGGCAGCACACCAGCCACTGCCGGGAGGAACACCATGAGCGCGTACGCCGTCGGTCACCTGAAGCCCGCAGCCCAGCACGAAGAGATCTTCGAGTACATGGAGCGCATCCAGGCCACCCTCGACCTCTTCGGTGGCCACTTCCTCGTCCACGGCACGGAGGTCGAGGTCCGCGAGGGCGACTGGCCCGGCTACCTGGTCGTCATCGGCTTCCCGGACCTGGAGCAGGCGCGTGCCTGGTACGACTCCGACGCCTACCAGGAGATCGTGCCGCTGCGCACCCGGCACATCACCGGCGCGGTGGTCCTGGCCGACGGGGTGGCGCCGGGTTACGACGCGGCGCACACGGCGGCGGCGCTACGTGCGCTCGCGGTGTGACCGGAACTCACGGGGATTCGCAGCCCACTTCGTCCCGGGGCAGCCGATACGCCGAGTCCAGCCGGTACGTCCCGCCCTTCGGCACGGTCAGCCGGGTCCATTCGCCGTCCTGCCGCAGGCACGCCCCCTTGGCGCGCAGCCACGGCGAGTGCGCGACCCGCACCGTCACCGACCCGGCCGCCGGCATCCGTACGACCAGGTCGGCGTCACTGCCCCGCACGACCGTGCCAGGCCGGGACACCAGCGGCGTCGCGTTCTTGACCCGGTAGACCGTCCAGCCGTCGTCCCGCCACACCTGCTCCAGCCACTCGGGTCCGCTCCGCACGAGCGCGGCCTCGGCCTCGGCGGGCCCGTCCGGCCTCCCGTGGTGCAGCACGACCAGGCCGACGGCCCAGCGGTCCAGCCACTGCCGGTACGTCGCCGGGGTCAGGGACCCGTCGTAGAAGAGCCGCCCGCGCTCGACGTCGAGCTGCCGGTTCCAGCCACGGGCCATGTTCACGTGCGGGGCGAGCGCGGTGGCCTCGCGGTGGTTGCGGGCGGGGACGACCTCGACGCGGGTACGGTCGGCGCCGAGCCGGGCCAGCTCCCGTACGACACCGTCGGTGCCGGCGGCCCAGGCGGGCACGGTGTTGGAGACGCCGAGGTCCTCGACGGTCTTGCCCACCAGCCAGTTGGCGGAGAACACCAGGGCGACGACCAGCACCAGGCGCCGGACCCGGGCGCGGCCCTTGGCTCCGTGGCTCTCGGCGCCGTGGTCCTCCGCGCCGTGGTCCTCGGCCAGGGCGGCGGCGAGCAGCACGGGCAGCGCGATCAGCCCGAACAGCCGCTCCACGTTGGTGCCGATGGGCGAAGGGATCAGGAAGGTCAGGACGACCCCGAGGGCGTACACCAGGGCCCCGAACCGCACGGTCCGCCAGCCGCGTCCTGGCGGGGCGGCGAACACCACGGCGGCGCAGACGAACAGTGGCATCCACAGCCGTCCCGATGCCATGGGTTGCTCTCCCTGGAAGGGAAAGAGCAGGGAGGTGGTCCCGACCACGACGAAGAACGGCACGACGAGGGCGGCGCCCTTCCGCCACTCCCGTTGCAGCAGATACGCGGTCCCGACCACCACGAGAAAGAGCCCGGCGACCGGGCTGGCCATGGTGGCGAGCGCCCCCGCCACGACGGCGACGACGGTGCGGCGCGCGTACAGGCAGGCGATCAGCCCGATGGCGACGCCGAGGGTGAAGGTCGTACGCCCGGAGGCGATGTTGCACCACAGGGTGAGCGACGCGAGGACGGCGGGCCACAGGGCGTACCGCACCCCGCTCCGCGCGAACAGCAGGGCCAGCAGCCAGGTCCCGACGAGCCCGGCGGCGACGGACACGGTCCGCACGCCGAAGACGGCCATCAAGTGGGGTGCGATCAGGCTGTAGTTGGCGGTGTGGGTGCCGCCGTACCAGGACAGGTTGTACGCGGCGTCCGGGTGTCGCGAGGTGAACCCCGTCCAGGCGAACTGCGCGGCGAGATCCCCACCGCCGGTGGCGAGCACGGCGGCCCACAGGACGTACAACGGCAGAACGACGGCGACAGCGACGAGCGGCACGTACTCCCGCCGCCACCACGGCACGACGACCTGGCCGCCGGGCTCGCTCCTTCCGCCCCCGCGTATGCCCTTGCGTATGCGCAGATTTCCGCTGATCGCCGCCACGGGCGCAACTCTAAGCGGCGGGGGCCGCCCGGCTCACGGTGACATGTTCCACGGGTGGCCAGGCGGCGAACGGCTCCTCCTCGTACGAGTGGATCTCCAGGTACGAGAGCATCCCGCCGGCCACGAAGAGCAGTACCCCGCCACACCGCCCGTCGGGGGCGAGGACGTCCCCTTCGGCGACGGGCGATCCCACGACCTCGGCGGCCGGCGCGTTCGCCGGATCGACCACGGCAAGCGAAAGGCTCGCGCACCCGCAACCACACCCTCCGGCTACCCGCGCATACGGCACCTGCGCCCGCAACGCGGCGAACCCGGGCCGGTCCTGGGCGAGCAGGGCGGTCAGGACGGCGAGGGCATGGGACGGGAGGGCGTCGCCCGGTTCAGTGTCACCTGGTTCATGCGGCACGGCTGATCATTCCTCCCGTTCGCCACCGCCGGTGGCCTCAGAGCGACGGTCGCAGCCGGTGGATCCGGTCGAGGTCCCCGGTGAGCAGGTCCTCGTGACTGATCGCGAAGTCGCCGTTGGGCAGGGCCTGTTCGCCGAAGTGCGTGCCCACGACGGTGGCCGGGAGGAATTCCCGCAACTGGTCGCGCAGGCCCGGTCCGTAGTCGACCGGCGAGCCCCACCCGTCCGGCGCCTCGTCGCTGGCGAAGAGCACCCAGTGGTCCACGGGCACGTCCGCGCCCAGGTCGGGCGGTGCGCCGGTGTGGCAGTCCAGCGCGGGGAGGACGAGCCGGTCGGGGTCGGTCGGCGGGTACCACATGAGCAGCGGCTTCGCCTGCGCGGCCTGGGCGTTGTCGAAGCAGCACACGGCGATGGCGTGGCCCGGGTAGTGGGCGGCGTAGAACTCCAGCAGCCGGGGGGCGAGGCGCGGGCGCCTGCGGTACGGGACCTGGGCGAGCGCGCCGTGGATCAGGGCCGGGTCGGAGGCGAGCAGCACGGTGTAGATGTCGTGGTCGAACACCTCGACGGCCGACAGGGGTTCCCGGCTCATCCAGTCCATGCCGTCGCCTGCGGCGTCGGCGGAAACCGGCCTGACGGCGTCCACCATGCGGCTGAGAATGTCGGAACTGTGCCCCGCCGAAAGGAAGTTGCCCCGGGTCATCCGTGATGTGGGCAGATGCAGCAGCATGGCGTTGGGGCCGTCCGCGAGGTTGGTCGCGGTGTTCTGGTAGCCCAGGACATGGATCAGCCCGTGCTCGGCGTGCCGCCGGCGGCCCACGTACAGGGTGGTGCCGGAGAACTCGGCCTGATCCATGGAGACGCACATGGGGCCAAGTTACGCGCTGACGCCCTCGCGCCGCCCCGTGATTTCACCGGTGGCGGAACGCCACACCCGCCCGGCCGGAACGCTCCTACCCTGGGCAGGTGACCAGCCACGTACCGAACGAAGCCCGCGTCGTCGTCCCCCTGCGCCCGGCCGCACCGGCCCAGGCACCGGCACCCAAGGAACCCCTCTGGCGGGACGTCGTCGGCAGCGCCCTGCGCCGCGAGCGCCTCGCGCAGGGGCGCACGCTCAAGGACGTGTCCGAAGAGGCCCGCATCTCGATGCCCTACCTCTCCGAGCTGGAGCGCGGCCACAAGGAGGCGTCCTCGGAGATCTTGGCCGCCGCCGCCCAAGCCCTCGGCCTGAACCTGGCGGACCTCCTGGCCCTGGGCCAGGCCGAACTGCTCCACCTCGACCGGGTCAGGGTGGCCAGGCCCGCCCCCACCCGCCTCACCAGCACCCGCCACCGCAAGGGCTCCGGGTCACGGCCGAACGCGCACCTGGGCGAGGTGCGGATGGCCGCGTGAAGGCGTGAAGGCGTGAAGGCGTGAAGGCGTGACGGCTTGACGGCGTGCCGCTTGATCGCCCGTCGGCAGCCCCGCTGCCGACGTTCGCGCTTCGTGTCAGCCCTCGGCCTTCGCGACGCCGATCGGGCAGCTCACGCCCGTCCCGCCGATCCCGCAGTAGCCCGCCGGGTTCTTGTCGAGGTACTGCTGGTGGTACGGCTCCGCCGGCCAGAATGCGCGACCCTCCGCCGGGAGGACCTCCGTCGTGATCGTGCCGTGCCGCGCGCCCGTCAGGACCTGCTGGTACGCCTCGCGCGACGCCTCCACGGCCGCCAGCTGGGCGGGGGAGTGGGTGTAGATCGCCGAGCGGTACTGGGTGCCCACGTCGTTGCCCTGGCGGAAGCCCTGGGTCGGGTTGTGGGACTCCCAGAAGACCTTCAGGAGCTGCTCGTACGAGACGGCCGTCGGGTCGAAGACGACACGCACCGCCTCCGTGTGGCCGGTCACGCCCGCACAGACTTCCTCGTACGCCGGATTCTCGGTGTAGCCGCCCTGGTAGCCGACGAGGGTCGTCCAGACACCCGGCGTCTCCCAGAACTTGCGCTCGGCGCCCCAGAAACAGCCCATCGCGAAGTCGGCGACCTCGAAGCCCTCCGGGTACGGGCCGGCCAGCGGGTTCCCGAGGACGGTGTGCCGGGAGGGGACCTGGAATTCCGGGGTGGAGCGGCCCTTCAGGGCCTGCTCGGGGGTGGGGAGCTGGGGGGTACGGCCGAACATCATGCGGGTCTCCTCCTTGGACGGTCTACGCCTCGACGTCAACGCATCGAGGGGGCCGGAGATTCCAGCCCTCTCCCCCGGAGCCCCGCGCGGGGCCCTCTCACCCCAGCAGCTTCGCCGGGCTCCCGCCGTTGGCCTCGTAGCCCGCCACCGCCAGCGCGCGGTACACCGCGTACTCCGCCGCCGGGTCCTGGTCGTGGGTCCAGGGCAGGGCGCCCACGTGGCCGTCCACGTGCTGGAGCTCGTTCATCGCCTCCGACCAGCGCTCCGAGCGGACCAGGAAGAGGATCAGCAGGTGGCGTACGTGTGCGAGCATCGGGTCGCCCTGGCGGGCCGCGTGCACCGCGAACAGTGCGCCCTCCATCGCCGTCGACACCACCGCGCTCCGGTAGAAGCCCTGCACCAGATTGACCTCGGGCAGGTGCTCGTACACCGCGAAGAGCGGCAGCGCGGCGAGCAGCGAGCCCTGCGGGGCGCGGGCCGCCGCCGTCGTGGCGAAGGTGTCGGCCGAGGCGCGCGAGCCGTGCCACTTCTCGCTGCGGTAGCTCAGCGCCGCCAGGTGCGCGCCCATGTGCGCGGGCGCGCGGTCCATCACCTTGGCCCACAGCAGGTCGAACTCCGGCTCGGTGTCACCCAGTCCGCGTGCGACGGCCAGTTCGACGATGTACGGGATCGGGTCGCCCGGCGCCAGCAGCGCCGCCTCGCCGCACACCGTACGGGCCTCCTCCAGGATGATCCGGAAGTCGTCCGTGCCGGGCGTCGACGTGCGCCACGCCTGCTGGACCAGGAACTCGGCGTGCACCGCCGCGCCGCCCGCGTCCTTCGGTGCCTCGGCCCGCCAGCTCCGCAGCCAGCGCCCGCCCTCCCCGGGGCGCCGCGCCAGCTCCAGCGAAGCCGCGCCGGCGAAGGCCTGCACGCGCTGCCAGCGCGCCTCGCTGTCCTTCGCCGTCCCGGCGAGCAACTGCGCGGCGGCCTGCCAGCCCTGCGTGGACTGCACCACGTCCAGTACGTCCTCCAGGTCCTGGTCGGCTCCGGGCATCCGGATGTCCAGCTCCTCCTGGCGTACGAAGTCGTAGTTGGCGGGGTCGGCGGCGTCGGGTGAGCCGGGCGCGACCAGCCGGATGCCGCCGCGCCCGCGCAGTGCGAGAGGACCGATGACCGCCGCCAGCATGCACATGGCGATCAAGAACCAGAGAATCTCCATACCCCCATTGTCCCCGGACCGCGACGGCTCCGGCACGGGAACGAACTACGCTCGGATCCCATGACCGACCAGCACAGCTTTGAGACCCTCGCCATCCACGCGGGCAACACCGCGGACCCCCTCACGGGCGCGGTTGTCCCGCCGATCTATCAGGTGTCCACGTACAAGCAGGACGGTGTGGGCGGCCTGCGCGGAGGATACGAGTACAGCCGCAGCGCCAACCCGACCCGCAGCGCCCTGGAAGAGAACCTCGCGGCGCTGGAGGGCGGCCGGCGCGGGCTCGCCTTCGCGTCCGGGCTCGCGGCCGAGGACTGCCTGCTGCGGGCGCTCCTCGCCCCCGGTGACCATGTGGTCATCCCCAATGACGCGTACGGCGGCACGTTCCGGCTCTTCGCCAAGGTCGTTTCGCGCTGGGGCGTGGAGTTCTCCGTCGCGGACACCTCCGACCCGGCAGCGGTACGGGCCGCCGTCACCCCGCGCACCAAGGTGATCTGGGTCGAGACCCCGTCGAACCCGCTCCTGGGCATCACGGACATCGCCGCCGTCGCGGACATCGCCCGCACCGCCGGTGCGCGTCTCGTCGTCGACAACACCTTCGCCAGCCCCTACCTCCAGCAGCCCCTCGCCCTCGGCGCGGACATCGTCGTGCACTCCACGACCAAGTACATGGGCGGCCACTCCGACGTCGTCGGCGGCGCGCTGATCGCCAACGACCCGGGGCTGGCCGAGGAGTTGGCGTACCACCAGAACGCGATGGGCGCGATCTCCGGGCCGTTCGACGCCTGGCTCGTGCTGCGCGGCATCAAGACCCTCGCGGTCCGAATGGACCGGCACAGCGAGAACGCGACCCGCGTCGCGGACATGCTGACCAGCCACCCGAAGGTGACGCAGGTCCTCTACCCGGGCCTGCCCGAGCACCCGGGCCACGAGACCGCCGCCAAGCAGATGAAGGCCTTCGGCGGCATGGTGTCCTTCCGGATCAAGGGCGGCGAGGAGGCCGCGGTCGAGGTCTGCAACCGCGCGAAGCTCTTCACGCTCGGCGAGTCCCTGGGCGGCGTCGAGTCGCTGATCGAGCACCCGGGCCGCATGACGCACGCGTCGGTGGCCGGCTCCGCGCTGGAGGTGCCCGCGGACCTGGTGCGGCTCTCGGTGGGCATCGAGTCGGGCGACGACCTGCTGGCGGACCTCAAGCAGGCGCTGGGCTAGAGCGCGACTCCGGCAGACGCTGGGAAAAGCCCCCGGACCGGGCGGTGTGTGCCCGGTCCGGGGGCTTTTCCCGGTCGGGCCCGGTTCAGGCGCCGGCCTGTTCGTCCTCCAGGGAGGCTCGGATCTGCTGGCGCAGCTCCGGGCTGTCCTGATGCCGGTGGACGGAGACCGCGTGCTCACCGGCGGCCCGTACGACTTCCTCCTCCTCGCCGGAGATAGAGAGGGTGCAGTCCGTCTCGCTGGGGAAATTCCGGCAGTCGGCGACTTTCCTGGTCATGGTGACCTCCTCGGCTCGTTCTGCACGCCCCCATCCAGGATAGATCCGTGCGAACAGGCCTAAAAGCCCTCCAGGGGCGGCGTCGTCATGGACGGCGGCGACACCCAGGGCTGCTCCACCGACACCCACACCACGAACGCCACTATCACCGTCATCAGCAGGACCCACATCAGCCGCCGGGCCACCACATTGCGCCGCAGCAGCCGCTCCCCGCGCTCCGCGGCCCGCGCGCCGAGGCCGGCGGGGACCGGCGGGTGCGCGCCGTCCAGCATCCGCCGCACCTCGTCCTCCTTGCGGTCCGGCAGGCTCATGGCGTCGCCACCCGGGGGAGCGGGGCCGCGGGTCTCGGCGGCTTGCTGCGCAACGTGGTGACCGCGCGCGAGCAGATCGCGTGGACCCGCGCCACCGGCAGCCCGATCTGCGCCGCCGTCTGCTCCTCGGCGACGCCCTCGTAGAGGCGCAGCACCAGGACCAGCCGTTCCCTGGGGGACAGGCGTTCCAGCACGCCCCCACCGCCGGTCCGCCGCGGGGCGGCCCACGGGAGCGCCCGGCCCCCCGCGGCCCCCCAGTGGTGATAGCGCCACGCGCCGCGCGCGAAGCGGGCCGCGAGCTCCTGGCGGGTGTGGTCGTACGGGTCCTCGCCGCGCAGCCGCTCCCACTCCGCGTACGTACGGGAGAGGGCGGCCGTGAGCAGCCGCCTGGCACGGACGTTGTGCTCGGGCGCCTCGCCGGTGAGCAGCGTGGCCGCATGCAGCAGACGCCCGGCCGCGCCCGCGACGTATGCGTCGAACTCCCGGGCCCGGCGGCGCTGTTGGTCTGCAGGCCGATCTCGCACGGTGCCTCCCGTCGCCCCGTGCCCTCATATCAGGCCAGGGACGGGGCCCGGGTCAAGAGGTCGGCGGCACCTCGGTGTCCGCGTCCGGGTTCCCGGAGTCCGCCGACGCCGCGCTCTGGCGGGCGGACAGTGCCGAATTGAAGCGCGTCAGGAGCGTGCAGAAGGAGTCGCGCTCCTCCTGGCTCCACCCGTCCGTCACCTGGGCCATCAGCTCGCGGCGCGAGGACCGCACCTCGTCGAGTCTGGCCTGGCCGCGCGGCGACAGCTGGAGCACGACCGCACGGCCGTCCTCGGGGTGCGATGTGCGCTTGACCAGGCCGGTGTCGACGAGCGGCGCGACCTGCCTGGTCACGGTCGAGGAGTCGATCCCCATGCCGGCGGCGAGCGCCTTGACGCCCATCGGGCCCTCCAGGTCGAGCCGGTTCAGCAGCAGGTAGGCGGCGCGGTCCATCGAGTTGCGGACCTGGCCCACGCCACCGAGCCGGGTCTGCTCGGCGCGACGGGCGAAAACGGCCACCTGGTGCTGGAGGGCATCGAGGAGGCCGGTGTCCGGATCAGTCGTCATGTCCTGGGAAGTGGGCATGGCTGGGGGCTCTCTTCGTGCGGCGGTCGGTTCAGGTGGGGGACAGAGTACGCGGATGGGAGCGGACGCGTACCGGCGCTGCGCAAACCGATACCAGGGCCTGGACCGGAACGGCCGTGAGACCCGTGAGCTGCAATGCTTGCTGTCATGAGCTTCCGTACGTCCGACCCCTTGCGCACCGTCATCCTCGACGACATCCGGGGCGCGCAGAAGATGCTCTCCGGTGTGGCCAGAACGACCGCGATGGAGGGCAGCAGGCACCTGTCGCGGCTGGTCGGCTCCCCGGTCCACTTCAAGTGCGAGAACCTCCAGCGCACCGGCTCCTTCAAGCTGCGCGGCGCGTACGTACGGATCGCCGGGCTGTCCCCGGAGGAGCGCGCGGCCGGCGTCGTCGCCGCCAGCGCGGGCAACCACGCGCAGGGCGTCGCCCTCGCCTCCTCCCTCCTCGGGGTGCGCTCCACCGTCTTCATGCCGGTCGGGGCGCCGCTGCCGAAGGTCGCCGCGACCCGCGAGTACGGCGCCGAGGTGCGGATGCACGGCCAGGTGGTCGACGAGACGCTGGCCGCCGCCCAGGACTACGCGGAGAAGACGGGCGCGGTCTTCACCCACCCCTTCGACCACCCGGACATCATCGCGGGGCAGGGCACGGTCGGCCTGGAGATCCTCGAACAGTGCCCCGAGGTACGGACGATCGTCGTCGGCGTGGGCGGCGGCGGGCTCGCCGCGGGCATCGCGGTCGCGGTCAAGCTGCTGCGCCCCGATGTGCGGATCATCGGCGTACAGGCCCAGGGGGCGGCCTGTTATCCGCCGTCGCTGGCCGCCGGGCGGCCGGTGTCGGTCGACGCGCTCCAGACGATGGCGGACGGCATCAAGGTGGGGCGGCCGGGCGACGTGCCGTTCGCGATCGTCAGGGAGCTGCTCGACGACGTCGTCACGGTCTCCGAGGACGAGCTGTCGAGCGCGCTGCTGCTCTGCCTGGAGCGGGCCAAGATGGTCGTCGAACCGGCCGGGGCGAGCCCGGTCGCGGCGCTGCTGAGCCGCCCGGAGGCCTTCGAGGGGCCGGTGGTCGCGGTGCTGTCGGGCGGCAATGTCGACCCGCTGCTGATGCAGCGCATCCTGACCCACGGCATGGCGGCGGCGGGCCGCTACCTGTCGCTGCGGCTGCGCCTGACCGACCGGCCCGGGGCGTTGGCGACGCTCCTGGGGTCGCTGTCGGTGGTGGACGCGAATGTGCTGGATGTGAGTCACGTACGGACCGATCCGCGCCTGGGGCTCACGGAGGCGGAGGTGGAGCTGCACTTGGAGACCAAGGGCCCGGAGCACTGCGCGGAGGTCAGGTCGGCGTTGCGCGAGGCGGGATACACGGTGATGTCCTGAGGCCGGCCCACGCCGGACTTCCAGGTTTCGCCGAACACCTCCCCTGACGCGATGTATCGCGTTACGGTGTCTCCCTCGTTGTCGCTCCACGCGGTTTCACCGCGCGAGAGCTCCTGCGCAAACCTAAAATTCGCGTAGGACCCAGGACACCGGACGCAGGACCACCGACGCAGGACAGCACCCGAAACCTTGGGGGACCCTCATGCCAGGCGCCATCTACGCCGAAGGCCTGGTGAAGACCTTCGGCGACGTAAAGGCCCTCGACGGCGTTGATCTCGACGTCCCGGAGGGCACGGTCCTGGGGCTGCTCGGCCCCAATGGCGCCGGCAAGACCACCGCGGTACGCGTGTTGACGACGCTGCTGCGGCCCGACAGCGGCAAGGCGGTGGTGGCCGGCATCGACGTCCTCAAGCACCCCAACGAAGTACGCCGTTCGATCGGGCTCTCGGGCCAGTTCGCCGCGGTCGACGAATACCTCACGGGCCGCGAGAACCTGCAAATGGTCGCCAGGCTCTACCAGATCTCCGCGAAGGACGCGAAGAGGCGGGCCGGCGAGCTGCTGGAGCGCTTCCACCTCAGCGACGCGGCCGACCGCATGGCCAAGACCTACTCCGGCGGCATGCGCCGCCGTCTGGACCTCGCGGCGGCGCTGGTCGTCAGCCCGCCGGTGATGTTCATGGACGAGCCGACCACAGGGCTCGACCCGCGCAACCGCCAGGAGCTGTGGGAAGTCATCCAGGAACTGGTCGCGGGCGGTACGACGCTGCTGCTCACCACCCAGTACCTCGAAGAGGCCGACCACCTGGCGCACGACATCTGCGTCATCGACCACGGCCGGGTCATCGCCCGCGGCACCTCGGACCAGCTCAAGGCCCAGACCGGCGGTGAGCGCATCGAGCTCGTCGTGCACGAGCGGGAGCACCTCGCCACCGCCGACGAGGTGCTGCGCGCCTTCGGCAAGGGCGAGGGCAAGATCGAGCAGCACACCCGCAAGCTCATCGTGCCGGTCTCGGGCGGCGCCAAGCTGCTCGCCGAGGTCATCCGTGAACTGGACGCCCGCGGTGTGGAGATCGACGACATCGGCCTGCGCAGGCCGACCCTCGACGACGTCTTCATCTCGCTGACCGGCCATGTGGCCGAGGTCGCGGAAGACGAGACGGCAGCGACGGAGGTCACCAAGTGAGTGCCGCAACGGACACCGTGGCCAACACCAGGGCTCCGCGGTCGGGCGGTGGCATCGTCCAGTCGATCACCGACTCGCTCGTCATCGCCAAGCGCAACCTGATCCGCATGATGCGCATCCCCGAGATGGTCATCTTCGGGCTGATCCAGCCGATCATGTTCGTGGTGCTGTTCACGTACGTCTTCGGCGGCTCGATCCAGGTCGGCGGCAGCACCAGCCCCGCCGCCTACCGCGAGTTCCTGATGGCGGGCATCTTCGCGCAGACCGTCACCTTCGCCACCGCAGGTGCGGGCGCGGGCATCGCGGACGACATGCACAAGGGCCTCATCGACCGCTTCAGGTCGCTGCCCATGGCGCGCGGCGCGGTCCTCACCGGCCGGACGCTCGCCGACCTGGTGCAGACCGCGCTCACCCTGGTCGTCCTCGCGGTCGTCGCGCTGATCATCGGCTGGCGCACCCACGAGAACATCGGCAAGGTGCTGGCCGGGTTCGCCCTGCTGCTCCTGCTCGGGTACGCGTTCTCCTGGATCGGCGCCCTGATCGGCCTCTCGGTCCGCACCCCCGAGGCGGCCACCTCGGGCGGTCTGATCTGGCTCTTCCCGCTGACGTTCATCTCGAACGCCTTCGTCGACGCCAACCAGATGCCGTCGTTCCTGAGGCACATCGCCGAGTGGAACCCGTTCAGCGCCACCGTGCAGGCCTGCCGCGAGCTCTTCGGCAATCTGCCACCGGGCTTCCAGGCGGCCGACGCCTGGCCGATGCAGCACCCCGTCTGGGCCTCGCTGCTCTGGTCGGTCCTCATCATCGTGGTCTTCCGGACCCTGGCGGTCCGCAAGTACCGCAACGCGACCGCCTGAGAGCGCCCCGCGCGCACGACGAAGCCCCCGGCCGATTCCAGACGGCCGGGGGCTTCCTCGTACGCGGCGCCGGAGGGCGGCTCAGCCCTTGTACGGCGTGGCTTCGAGGATCTTCACCGAGGCCCTCTTGCCGTTCGGCATCTCGTACTCCGCGTCGTCGCCGACCTTCTTGCCGGTCACGCCGGTGCCCAGCGGGGACTGCGGCGAGTACGTCTCGACCTTGGAGCTCGCGTACTCGCGGGAGGCGAGCAGGAAGGTCATCGTGTCGTCCTCGTCACCGTCGAAGGCGATCTTGACGACCATGCCGGGCGCCACCACACCGCCGGCCGCCGGGGCCTCGCCGACCTTCGCGCTCTCCAGGAGCTGGGTCAGCTGGCGCACCCGAAGCTCCTGCTTGCCCTGCTCCTCCTTGGCGGCGTGGTAGCCGCCGTTCTCCTTCAGGTCACCTTCTTCGCGGGCCGCCGAGATCTTTGCCACGACCTCGGTACGCGCGGGACCCGACAGGTACTCCAGCTCGGCCCGGAGCTGGTCGTAAGCCTCCTGGGTCAGCCAGGTGACGCTCTCGCTGGTCTGGGTCACAGGTGCTCCTCGTAGGTACTGGGAATACAAAGCAACGCCCTACCCAGAAGCATGTGCCTCCACGGGCGGGCGAAACCACGAGCCTAACAATTCCGTCGGACAAGGGGGAGGAAAATCCCCGTCAGAGGAACAACAACGCAGGTCAGCCCGTAGAACCGGAGTCGGCCGTGCAGCCTGTCAGTTCCGTGCTGGTCGCCCTGGACGTCGTACGCACCGGGTAGATCTCGTCGATGCGTTCGGTCGACTTCTGGCCGATCCGGACGTCCCTGCGGCCCACCTCGGCGCCGTTCTCCGCGATGGATCGCAGCGTGCAGGTGCCGGTCGCGTCCGCGTCCTTGCGCACCTCAAGGTGCACCTTGACCTCGGTGTCCGAAACCGTGTCGAACTTGATGACCTCGGCGCTTATCCTCTGACCGGCGATGTAGTCGTAACCGAACCAGCCGATCATCGCGAGGAACAGGGCGCCGAGCACCGCGCCGGCGATCTTGAGCTTGCGATCCGCGCGCTGATCCGCGGAGCGGCCGTAGCGGCTCTCGGGGAGGCCTTCGCGTACCGCAGTCATGATCGTTCCTCCTGTGTAGGGGACACCTCGGGGGCACCTCGGGGCCCCCGGAATTTTCCGCCCCCCGATTCGGTCACTATAGAAGCCGCTTATTGCGTCCAATAACTGAGGATCGAGTCTTGACTGAGCAGCTGAGGCTGATGGCCGTGCACGCCCACCCCGACGACGAGTCGAGCAAGGGCGCGGCCACCATGGCCAAGTATGTGTCCGAGGGGGTGGACGTGCTGGTCGTGACCTGCACGGGAGGCGAGCGCGGCTCCATCCTCAATCCGAAGCTCCAGGGCGACAAGTACGTCGAGGAGCACATTCACGAAGTACGCAAGCAGGAGATGGACGAGGCCCGCCAGATCCTGGGCGTGCAGCAGGAGTGGCTCGGTTTCGTCGACTCCGGTCTCCCCGAGGGCGACCCGCTGCCGCCGCTGCCGCAGGGCTGCTTCGCGCTGGAGGACGTCGAGGAGGCCGCGGGCCGGCTGGTGAAGTCGATCCGCGAATTCCGCCCGCAGGTCATTACGACGTACGACGAGAACGGCGGGTACCCGCACCCCGACCACATCATGACCCACAAGATCACGATGGTGGCCTTCGAGGCCGCGGGCGACGCCTCGAAGTACCCCGAGGCGGGCGAGCCCTGGCAACCGCAGAAGCTCTACTACAACCAGGGCTTCAACCGGCCGCGCACGGTCGCGCTGCACGAGGCGCTGCTCGCGCGCGGCATGGAGTCGCCGTACGGCGAGTGGCTGGAGCGCTGGAAGGAGTTCGTCCGCGACGAGCGCACCCTGACCACGTTCATCCCGTGCGACGAATTCTTCGAGATCCGTGACAAGGCGCTGATCGCGCACGCCACCCAGATCGACCCCGACGGCGGCTGGTTCAACGTCCCGATGGATCTTCAGCGGGAGGTCTGGCCGACCGAGGAGTACGAGCTGGCCACGTCGCACGTCGATACGTCCATCCCCGAGAGCGACCTCTTCGCGGGCATCCGCGACAATGCCTGATGTGAACGTTTCTCAGGCAATGACGCAGCTCGTTCCGCTCGCCGCCGACAGCTTCGACAAGAACAAGGTGACACCCGGTGTGCTCGGGTTCCTCGTGTTCGCGGCGCTGGCTGTCGGTGTGTGGATGCTGATGAAGTCGATGAACCGGCACATGGGCAGGGTCGACTTCACCGAGGCCCCGGACCCGGCGGCGGCGAACGCGGACAAGTCCCCGCACGCCGAGGCCGGGGCGCAGTCGCCCTCGGCGCCGCCCCGGGGCGGCGGCTCCAAGGGCTGACGGGCCGCGTCACGCCGCACCGGCGTCCCCCGCGCCGCCCGCCCCACGGCGTCGGCGCGGGAGACGCACGCTCCGGGGCGCGGCCGGGGATCAGCCCCCCGCCACCTCCACCCGCACCCCCATCACCTCGCGCGAGTGCCGGTTCGGCACCATGCCCAGGCGCCAGGCCTGCCAGCCCGCCGCCAGGTCCACGCCGCGCTCCAGCACCAGGGCGTACGCCTCCGTGCAGTCCTCCAGCTTGCCGTCGCGCGTCGGGTGCGGGGCGTCTCGCAGCTGGGACAGCTCCTCGACGGCCACCGCCGTGCCGATCTCCGAGCCGCCGGGGGACGCGAACGGCAGCAGCGTGCAGCGCAGGAAGCGGGCCCAGTCGGCGCCGCGGTCGTCGTTGTACGACGTGAAAAGACCGATCGCCGCGTCGCACAGCTCCAGGGCCGGGGTCGGCCGGTTGTTGCCCGCGTCCACGATCGCCAGCTCCAGGCACGTCCACGCCTCGCCGTGCGCGACGCCGATGCGGCGGAAGTCCTGGCGCGCGTCGACCAGGAGCTGGCGGGCGAAGCCGCTGTTGCGGAGATTGCCGGTCTGCGCCGCCCGCTGATCGCGCGTGACCCGGCCCGAGTGGTGACGGGCGCAGGCCAGCCCGTACACATCACGCATCCGCGAGAACATGCCCCGCGCCCGCTCCAGCTCGCGCACCGCCTGGTCGCGGTCGCCGCGCTCCTCCAGCGCCTGCCCCAGGTAGTACAGCGTCCACGCCTCGCCACGCGCGTCCTCCGCGTCCCGGTGGCGCGACAGGGCCTGGCGCAGCTGGTCCACGGCGGGCGCCGGGTCGCCGTCCACCAGCCGGGCCCGCGCCAGCTGCGTCAGCGCCCACGCCTCGCCGCGGCCGTCGCGGGTCTGCCCGTACAGATCGAGCGCCTCCCGCAACTCGCCCTCCGCGCGCGGTACATCGCCCATCCGTAGACAGACCTGGCCGAGCTGGAAGTGCGCCCACGCCTGCCCGTGCAGGGACTCGCTCTGCCGGTGCAGGGTGAGCGCGGTGTCCAGGTGGGTGACGGCCTGCACGATGTTCGCCCGGTCGCGCTCCACCGCCGCCAGCGCGTGCAGTGTCCACGCGCGGTCGCCGGCCAGCTTGTCCGTCGACTGCAGGGCCAGCGCCTCGTGCAGCCGCGCCGCCGCCTCCGTCAGATTGCCCTGGTGATGCAGGGTGATCCCCAGCGAGCACAGGGCGCGGGCCGCGCCCGCCTCGTGCTGGGCCTCGAAGTAGAGGTCCACGACCGAGGACAGGGTCGTACGGGCCTTGTCCAGCTCGCCGAGCTGGCGCGCCGCGATGCCCGTGCGCCACTGGACCGACCGTACGAGCAGCCCCTGGTCGACGGCCTGCGTCAACTCGCTGATCTCACCGAGCCGGTAGAGGTCGCCGCGCAGCAGGCAGTAGTCGCACAGCGCGCCCAGCAGATTCAGTACGACCTGCTGGTCCACGCCCTCCGCGTGCCGCAGCGCCGCCGTGATGAAGCTCGTCTCGTCGTCCAGCCAGCGCAGCGCCGCGTCGAGCGAGGTGAAGCCGTGCGGCCCGAACTGGTCCGCCCGGGTGGACGTCTTGCCGTCCACCAGCCGGATCACCGAGTCGGCCAGCTCGCCGTAGTTGCGGATGAGCCGCTCCTGCGCGGCGGCCCGGTCCGCGGGCTCCTCCTCGTCGAGCAGCCTGGCGTGCGCGAAGTCCCGTACCAGGTCGTGCAACCGGTAGCGGCTGCCGCGCACATGGTCGATCAGACCGGCCCGGGACAGCACGGTCAGCAGCCGCTGCGCCTCCTGGTCGTCGGTGGACAGCAGGGCTGCCGCCGCCGCCGCGCCCAGGCTCGCCCGGCCCGCCAGCGCGAGGCGGCGCAGCAGCCTGCGGGCCGCGTCCGGCTGGTCGGTGTATCGCAGCCACAGGGCGCGCTCGACCGGTGGCACCGGTCCGTACGCCGCGAGGTCCGCGGCCAGGGCCGGGGCGGTGCGCGCGCCGAGCGAGGAGCCCGCCATGCGCAGGGCGAGCGGCAGCCCGCCGCACAACTCCGCGATGCTGTCGGTCGCCTGGGCGTCGTACGCGCCGTCCTTCTCCTCCGACGACTCGCGCAGCAGCTCCTCGGCGCCCACCGGGTCCAGTGGATCCACCGCCAGTTGGTACACCCACGCCGGGATGTCGGCGGGCAGGTCCAGCGGCGCCCGCGCGGTCACCAGCACCAGGCTGTCCGAACGCTCGGGTACGAGAGTGCGCACCTGCGCCGCGTCCGAGGCGTCGTCCAGTACGACGGTCACCGGCAGTCCCGTCAGGTGCTGGTGGTAGAGCTCGGTCAGCCTGCGCAACTGCTGTGTCTGGGAGGCGCGTTCACGGAAGAGCAGTTGGTCGCGCGGTGCGCCGAGCCGGTTCAGCAGGTGCAGCAGCGCGTCACGCGTCGACAGCGGGGTCTCGTCCGCGCTGTCCCCGCGCAGGTCGACCACGCACGCCCCGCGGAACTGGTCCCTGAGGTCGTGCGCCGCCCGCACGGCGAGCGTGGTGCGCCCCGATCCGGGGGCGCCGTGCAGGACCACGATGGTGGGCCGCGTCTCGGTGCTCGCCCTGGCGGTGTGCACCCACCGGGCGATCTGTGCCATCGCGACGCGGCGCCCCGCGAACGGCCCGTCGGGCTGCGGGAGATGGCCGAACGACTGCTCAAGTACGGACCGCCTGCGCGCCGCCTGGCTGCGGTCGGCGCCGCGCAACTGCCCCACCGCGGCGGCCTTCTTCGGCGTGCGGCCGGTCCGGGTCGCGGCGAGCAGGACGTGCTGCTGATCCAGGAACGGCCGGATGCCGCGCACCTCAAGTGCCGTCAGCCACTGCAGCCTCAACTGCTCGGTCCCGCCCGGCTGTCCGAGCGCCCCGGCCCTGCGGTTGGCGGCGGGCCAGTGCGAGGCGGTGACCTTGGCGACGGTGGTGGCGGCGCCCGCCATCGCGACGACGGCCCCGGCGCCCAGTGCGGTGCCGGCCGCCGTGCCCAGCGCGAGGTCGGCGCCGAAGGCCGCCGCGGCGGCAACTGTGGTCACCAGCGCGGGAGTTCCCAACGCCCGCTTGGTGAAACGTTCCGACAGGGGCTGCTGCCCGGCCTGCGATTCGTCCAGTGCCACGGTGTAGGCGGTGTACTCCTCGCCCGCGCTGGCCGCCATCGAATCCAGCGCGGCACGCCCACGGGTGAGCAGCGCGTTGGCGTCGACCCGTCCGCCGGACCGCCGCACCTGTTCTTCGACGGCGCGTACCAACAGCCTCTCGGCCTCAGTCCGGTGGCTGTCCCGCATATGCGTCCCCCTCCGAAAGCAACGGTTGCGGTCCAAGTGTCCTGCTTGACGCGCGTCGGCGCGAGGGAGCGGAGCCCCGGGACGGGCCGCGGTGGAACGCACAACGCCCGCCCCGGGCGCGTCCGGGGCGGGCGATGTGTGGTGGTGCGATACTACATGTTCTCTTCGGCGTCCAGGTACGCCTGGATCTTCCTGTCGATCGCGGCGGCCTCGGCGCGGGCCCGCTTGGCCGCCGCGTGGGCGCCGTCCCGGTCCAGCCTGTTGGCCTTGGCCTTCAGGTCCGCGGACTGCTGGCGCAGCTGCGGGATGTTGACGCTGATGCTGCCCCCGCGGGCGGCGGCCGGAGCGGCGGTGGCGGTGGTCACGGGCAGCGCCGCGAACAGCACGCCTCCGGCCATCGCTGCGGTCACGGCGAGCGTGGAAATGCGTCGACGCACAAGATTCCCCTTGTCCAAGTACGGTCGTTTACCGGTCAGTAACTCTATCCGATGTGATCTTGAGGTCGCGCCCCGTGGCGCCCGGATGGGGCGCGGCCGGGCGCGCGAGGACTGGGGCACGGCGAACCGGGGGGTGCCAAAGGCGCCTGAGAGTCGGCGCGCGCACGTCGTGGAGCGTGCGCAGTCACTCCGAAAGGGCTCTCCCGCAGACTTCAGCGTCTTGCGCAGCGCTGTCAGATGATTCCCAGGTCGACAGTGACCGAAAAGGGCGCGGCAGCCTTGATCACGCCGGTGAACATCTCGCCGTCCCGGTAGGCCTTGGTGGCGGGGTCGAGGACGTAGGTGTAGATGATGGGCACGCCGGTGGCGGCCTGCTCGATCCGCCAGTAGAAAGGGATGCCGGCCTTGGCGTACTGGTCCACCTTCACGATCCGGTCGGTGGTCTCCGAACCGGGCGACACGACCTCGACGACCAGGAGTACATGTTCGGGGCGGGTGGGCGTGAGGTCGATGGTCTCTGCCCGATAGACGACGACGTCCGGACGGCGGTTGGTGAGTGGAACGTCCTGCAGGCGGACGTCGAAGTCCGTGTCCGCGTTCCAGTCCGGGCCCGCGGCGGTGTCCAGGGCATTGGCCAGGATTCGGGCCAGTCGGTTGTGCCGCTTGGGCGCGCTCGGGCTCACCATGACCATCCCGTCCACGATCTCAATGCCGGCACACTGCTCATCGGACCAGGAGTCGTACTGCTCCGCGCTGATCTGCGCATGCATCCACTCGGGCGCCATCATCTCGGCGGTCATGATGTGCCTCCTTCGAGGGGCCTCGACAGTTCCAGCGCTGCTGGGCTCAGCCTACTGTCCTGTGATTCCGTGACGACGATGCGACTTCGGCGACACCGCCTCGACAAAACGCTGGTCCCAGGTGAGTCCGTTACGAGGGGGAGGCCGTCGTCCATCAGGTGATGGCGCCTGAGTGCGTTTCAGTCGGGCGAGACAGAGCCTGTGCGGGCTTCGCCGACGGGGCTGGGCATTGTGAGAGGCTGGGCCGCATGAACCGGTTGGCTGGTGTGACCTCGCCTTATCTGCTTCAGCACGCTGACAATCCGGTCGACTGGTGGCCCTGGACGCCGGAGGCTTTCGAGGAGGCGCGGCGGCGCAATGTGCCCGTCCTGCTGTCGGTTGGCTACTCGGCGTGCCACTGGTGCCACGTCATGGCGCACGAGTCCTTCGAGGACGACGCGACCGCCGCGTACATGAACGAGCACTTCGTGAACATCAAGGTCGACCGCGAGGAGCGCCCCGACGTCGACGCCGTCTACATGGAGGCCGTGCAGGCCGCGACCGGCCAGGGCGGCTGGCCCATGACGGTGTTCCTGACCGCCGAAGCCGAGCCGTTCTACTTCGGTACGTACTTCCCGCCCGAGCCCCGGCACGGCATGCCCTCCTTCCGACAGGTGCTCGAAGGCGTCGGCAGCGCCTGGACCGACCGGCGCGAGGAGGTCACCGAGGTCGCCGCGAAAATCGTGGGCGAACTGGCCGAGCGCTCCCTCGCCTACAACGCGCCCGAGATGCCGGCCGAGGAGGAGCTCGCGCAGGCACTGCTCGGACTGACCCGGGAGTACGACGCCACCCGCGGCGGGTTCGGCGGCGCGCCGAAGTTCCCGGCGGCGATGGTGCTGGAGTTCCTGCTGCGCCACTACGCGCGCACCGGGGCCGAGGGGGCCCTGCAAATGGCCCGCGAGACCGGCGAGGCGATGGCGCGCGGAGGGATCTACGACCAGCTCGGCGGCGGCTTCGCCCGCTACTCGGTCGACCGCGAATGGGTCGTGCCGCACTTCGAGAAGATGTTGTACGACAACGCCCTCCTGTGCCGGGTCTACGCCCATCTGTGGCGGGCCACCGGATCGGATCTGGCGCGCCGGGTGGCGCTGGAGACCGCCGACTTCCTGGTGAGTGAACTCCGTACGCAGGAAGGCGGGTTCGCGTCCGCGCTCGACGCCGACAGCGACGACGGCACCGGCAGGCACGTCGAGGGCGCGTACTACGTATGGACGCCGGAGCAACTGCGCACGGTGCTGGGGGAGGAGGACGCCCGCTTCGCGGCGCAGCGCTTCCTGGTGACCGAGGAGGGCACGTTCGAGGAGGGCGCTTCGGTGCTTCAGCTCTCCGAGACCGAGGCGGAGGGCGAAGCCCTGGGCCTGGCGGAGGCGGGGCGGGTCGCGAGTGTCCGGGCGCGGCTGCTCGCGGCGCGTGCGGAGCGGCCGGAGCCGGGCCGTGACGACAAGGTCGTCGCCGCCTGGAACGGGCTCGCGATCGCCGCGCTGGCCGAGGTCGGCGCGTTCTTCGACCGCCCCGACCTCGTCGAGCGGGCGACCGAGGCGGCCGATCTGCTGGTGCGGGTGCACATGGACGACGGGGCGCGGATCGCCCGTACGTCCAAGGACGGCAAGGTCGGCGCGAACGCGGGCGTGCTGGAGGACTACGCGGATGTCGCGGAGGGCTTCCTCGCGTTGGCCTCGGTGACCGGTGAGGGGGTCTGGCTGGACTTCGCGGGCTTCCTCCTCGACATCGTCCTCGACCAGTTCGTGGGGGAGGGCGGGTCGCTCTTCGACACCGCGAATGACGCGGAGAAGCTCATCCGCCGCCCGCAGGACCCGACGGACAACGCGACGCCGTCCGGCTGGACGGCCGCCGCGGGTGCGCTCCTCGCGTACGCCGCGCACACCGGCTCCGAGGCGCACCGCACCGCGGCCGAGCGGGCGTTGGGCGTGGTCAAGGCGCTGGGCCCGCGCGCCCCGCGCTTCATCGGCTGGGGCCTGGCGGTCGCCGAGGCGGCGCTGGACGGGCCGCGCGAGGTCGCCGTGGTCGGTCCCGCGGACGACCCGCTGACGAGGGACCTGCACCGGGTCGCGCTGCTGGCGCAGGCGCCGGGGGCGGTCGTGGCGGTCGGGGAAGTGGGCAGCGAGGAGTTCCCGCTGCTGGCGGGCCGGCCGGCCGGGGCGTACGTCTGCCGGCACTTCGTGTGCGACGCGCCCACGACGGAGCCGTCGGTGCTGCGGGAGCGGCTGGGCGCGGACGCGGGTACGGCTTGATCCGGGCGGCGCCCCCGGGCCGGGCCCGGGGGCGCCGGGCTACCTCGACAGGGTGCACCCGGTCCGCAGGGTGTCCAGCGCGCGCTCGACCAGTTGCACCAGGTCCTCGCGCTGGCCGCGCTCGGCCCAGAACAGCATGGTTTCTATCAGTGCGGCGATGACGCCCATGGAGAACACCCGCACTTCCAGGTCGTCCGCCTGACGTCCCGTCCGCTCCGCCACGGCCCCGCACAGCAGCCGCCCGGTGACGGACATGCTCTGCGCCACCCGGGAGCGCACGGCGGGCACGTCGACCATGAGCCTGGTCCGCAGCAGTGTCTCTTCCTTCTCGTGGGCGAGGGAGCGTCGCAGGGCCTCGCCCACGACCACCCGCAGGGATTCGAGCAACTGCTCGTCGGCGGGCCGCTCGCGCAGTGCCGCGTCGAGCAACGGGTCGTACTCGTCGGTCAGGACGATGTCTTCCTTGGTCGGGAAGTACCGGGAGACGGTGGAGGGCGAGACCTCGGCGGCCTCCGCGATCTGTTCGACGGTGGTCGCGTCGTATCCCTGCTCGGAGATCAGCCGGTACGTCGCGGTGCGGATCGCGACCCGGGTCTTGAGTTTCTTGCGTTCGCGCAGCCCGGGGCGGGGCGGCGCGTCGGCGGCAGGGGGAGGTGCGGAGGAAGCGGCCATGCCCGTCATTGTCGGGCATCGTCCCGGTACCGGCACCTGACGCACCTCTGACTGTCAGTGGCGCATGTGACGATGCGTGGTGGGTAGTTGAACAACCTGTGAAGGTTGAAGGGGGCTGAGATGAGGGGCATCGTCAACGCGCTCGCCGTGGTCGTGGCGGGCTTGTGTGTCGCAGGGTTCCTGGTGGGCGGCGGGGCCGCCGTGCTGGGTGTGGTGCTCGCGGTCGTCGCCGTCGTGGGATGGCAGGTGGCCGCGGCTTCCCGGCCACGGCCACCAAGAGGATCGGGTCCGTACGGATCCGGCCGGGATACGCCGGGCCGGGGCGGGTCAGTCGTACTTGTAGGCCACCAGCGAGATGCCGACATAGTGCACGGCGAAGGCCGCCAGGGTCAGTGAGTGGAAGACCTCGTGGAAGCCGAACCACCGGGGTGACGGATTGGGGCGCTTGATCCCGTAGATCACGCCGCCGGCGCTGTAGAGCAGCCCGCCGACGATCACGCAGATGAGTACGGCGACCCCGCCCGCGCGCATGAAGTCGGGCAGGAAGAAGACGGCGGCCCAGCCCATCGCGATGTAGCAGGGCGTGTAGAGCCAGCGCGGTGCGCCGACCCAGAAGACCCGGAAGGCGATACCCGCAACGGCCGCCGCCCAGATGGCCCACATCAGCGGGCGTCCGGTGGAGTCCGGGAGAAGAAGCACGGTCAGCGGGGTATAGGTGCCCGCGATGATCAGAAAAATATTGGCATGGTCGAGCCGGCGCAGGATGGCCTCGCCGCGCGGCCCCCAGGTGCCCCGGTGGTAGATCGCGCTGATGCCGAAGAGCAGGCAGGCGGTCAGGACGAAGATCCCGCACGCGATCCGGGCGCGGGTGGAATCCGTGAGCGCGACCAGGATCAGCCCGGCGACCAGCACCAGGGGGAACATGCCGGCGTGCAGCCAGCCCCGCAGCTTCGGCTTGACCGGGCCCGGACTCTCGATGTCGACCGGCTCCTGTTCGGGGGCCTGTGGTTGCGCGAGCGGGTCTGACGCGGCTGAAGTCATGGACCCAATGCTACCTACGGAACCGTAGGTTACGAGCAAGTATTCGGCCCCTGAGTGGCGATGCTCACGTGTGCAGCCCCCTGGACACATGGGCGCATGACCCCGATGATCAAATGAGTGCGGTCGGCACCGGATGAGCGGCACGTCGCATCCGGGTCGCAGCCCCCACGGGGCATACACCAACAAAACCCCTCAACAAGGAGCAACCGTGGCGCGCGACATCGCGGCTCCCACCGTCCCCACCAACCACCAGGAGCTCGTCTCCTGGGTAGACGAGATCGCCCAGATCACCCAGCCGGACCGGGTGGTCTGGTGTGACGGCACCGAGGCCGAGTACGAGCGCCTGTGCGGGGAGCTCGTGGCCAAGGGGACGTTCAAGAAGCTGGACCCGGTCAAGCGCCCGAACTCCTACTACGCCGCTTCCGACCCGAGCGATGTCGCCCGCGTCGAGGACCGCACCTTCATCTGCTCCGAGAAGGAGCAGGACGCCGGTCCCACGAACCACTGGAAGGCCCCCGCCGAGATGCGGGAGATGTTCGCCGGCCAGGAGGGGATCTTCCGCGGCTCGATGCGTGGCCGCACGATGTACGTCGTGCCGTTCTGCATGGGCCCGGTCGGCTCGCCGCTGTCCGCGATCGGCGTCGAGATCACCGACTCGGCGTACGTCGCCGTGTCGATGCGCACCATGACCCGGATGGGCCAGGCCGTCCTCGACGAGCTCGGCACCGACGGCTTCTTCGTCAAGGCCGTCCACACCCTCGGTGCGCCGCTCGCCGAGGGCGAGGCGGACGTCCCGTGGCCGTGCAACACCACCAAGTACATCTCGCACTTCCCCGAGGACCGGGAGATCTGGTCCTACGGCTCGGGCTACGGCGGCAACGCCCTGCTCGGCAAGAAGTGCTACGCCCTGCGCATCGCGTCCGTCATGGCACGCGACGAGGGCTGGCTGGCCGAGCACATGCTCATCCTCAAGCTGACGCCGCCGGAGGGTGAGTCGAAGTACATCGCCGCCGCCTTCCCGAGCGCCTGCGGCAAGACGAACCTGGCGATGCTGGAGCCGACCATCTCCGGCTGGACCGTCGAGACCGTCGGCGACGACATCGCCTGGATGCGGTTCGGCGAGGACGGCCAGCTGTACGCGATCAACCCCGAGGCCGGTTTCTTCGGCGTCGCGCCCGGCACCGGCGAGCACACCAACGCCAACGCCATGAAGACCATGTGGGGCAACTCGGTCTTCACGAATGTCGCGCTGACCGACGACAACGACGTGTGGTGGGAGGGCATGACCGAGGAGCCGCCCGCGCACCTCACGGACTGGAAGGGCAACGACTGGACCCCCGAGTCCGGCACCCCCGCGGCCCACCCCAACGCCCGCTTCACCGTCCCGGCCGGGCAGTGCCCGATCATCGCGCCCGAGTGGGAGGACCCCAAGGGTGTGCCGATCTCGGCGATCCTCTTCGGTGGCCGCCGCGCCACGGCCGTGCCGCTGGTGACCGAGTCCTTCGACTGGCAGCACGGCGTCTTCCTCGGTGCGAACGTCGCCTCCGAGAAGACCGCCGCCGCCGAGGGCAAGGTCGGCGAGCTGCGCCGCGACCCGTTCGCCATGCTGCCGTTCTGCGGTTACAACATGGGCGACTACATGGGCCACTGGATCAAGGTCGGCGCGGACAAGCCCGACCAGTCCAAGCTCCCGAAGATCTACTACGTCAACTGGTTCCGCAAGAACGACGCGGGCAAGTTCGTGTGGCCCGGCTTCGGCGAGAACAGCCGCGTGCTCAAGTGGATCGTCGAGCGCCTTGAGGGCAAGGGCGAGGGCGTCGAGACGCCGATCGGCATCCTGCCCGCCAAGGGTGCGCTGGACACCGAGGGCCTGGACCTCTCCGAGGCCGAGCTGGACTTCCTTCTCACGGTCGACAAGGAGGTCTGGCGCGAGGAGGCGGCGCTGGTCCCCGAGCACCTCAACACCTTCGGCGACCACGCCCCCAAGGAGCTGTGGGACGAGTACCGCGCGCTGGTGAAGCGTCTGGGCTGAGCCCGGACGAAGCAGCTCCGCGGCCGGGCCTTCCGGACATCCGCCCTGACCTGTGGGGTCATCGGCCCGCCGCGGTATCCCGGCCCTCGAAGCCCCCTCACGGCTTCGGGGGCCGGACCCTTGGGGTGGCGCCGACGGGCTCGCGCGTCGTGAAAGCGTTCAAGCGTTCAACGGCAAGCGCCAGAAGGTTCTGCTCAAAGGGGTCTGCTCAGAGGGTTACTGCTGATGGGTGGCACCCGGTCCGTGCACCTCCGCGGCCCACGAACCGGGGCCGTCAGTGGGCGCCGACCAGATCGAGCTGGTCGAGCGCCGCCGCGTGCGCGTCCATGCGCTCGGCGGACAGAATCGCGCCGGCGGTGTCCGCCCGCGAGGCGGCGACAACGAGTGCCCGCGCCGCGAGGTCCTGTGCCCGGCGGTGCAGCGCCGCGGGGGCCGCGCGGGTGAGCGCGGCGTGCCGGACCGGCGGGGTCCCGCGCAGTCGTGCCACCTGGGTGGCGATCTGCTGCGCGGCCTCGTCGAGGCCGAGCTCGTCCGTCACCGCGAGCAGCGCGGAGAGGTGCCCGGCCAGCTGAATGTCCAGCTCTTCGCCGCGCGTGTGGTGCGGGAAGTCGCCGGAGTCGGTGGCCACACGATGGACCGACTTGGTGCGAATCGGCTCGTACATGGGTGGCCTCCTTTCAGGGTCTGAAGACCACCCTACATTAGATTCTGTCTAAAGTTGAGCCGAGTCGGACGAAGCCTCCGCGGCTGGTACCGCACATGGCCACGGCCGGTTGAGTGACCGGGCCAGGGCCGGTTACGGCTGGCCGTAGCCGTCCAGGAAGGTGCCGATCCTGGTCACCGCGTCCGCCAGATCCTCGGCCGCGGGCAGCGTCACGATCCGGAAGTGATCAGGCTCGGGCCAGTTGAAGCCCGTACCGTGCACCACCATGATCTTCTCGGCCCGCAGCAGGTCGAGGACCATCTCCCGGTCGTCCTTGATCTTGTAGACCTTGGGGTCCAGGCGCGGGAAGAGGTACAGCGCGCCCTTGGGCTTCACGCACGTCACCCCCGGGATCTGGGTGAGCAGCTCGTACGCCGTGTTCCGCTGCTCCAGGATCCGGCCGCCCGGCAGCACCAGGTCGTCGATCGACTGCCGGCCGCCGAGCGCCGTGGCCACCGCGTGCTGCGAGGGCATGTTGGCGCACAGCCGCATATTGGCGAGGATCGTCAGCCCCTCGATGTACGAGGACGCGTGCGCCTTCGGCCCGCAGACCGCCAGCCAGCCGCTGCGGAAGCCCGCCACGCGGTAGTTCTTCGAGAGCCCGTTGAAGGTCAGGGTCAGGAGATCGGGCGCGATGGCGGCGGTCGGGGTGTGCGTCGCGCCGTCGTAGAGGATCCGGTCGTAGATCTCGTCGGAGCAGACGATCAGATTGTGCCGACGGGCGATCTCGGTGAGAGAGCGCAGCATCTCGTCGTCGTACACCGCGCCCGTCGGATTGTTCGGGTTGATGATGACGATCGCCTTGGTGCGGTCGGTGATCTTGCGCTCGATGTCGGCGAGGTCCGGCATCCAGTCGGCCTGCTCGTCGCACCGGTAGTGCACGGCGGTGCCGCCCGCCAGGGAGACCGACGCGGTCCACAGCGGATAGTCCGGCGCCGGCACGAGCACCTCGTCGCCGTCGTCGAGCAGTGCCTGCATCGACATCTGGATCAGCTCGGAGACGCCGTTGCCGAGGTAGATGTCCTCGACGTCGAGGTTGATCCCCTTGGTCTGGTAGTGCTGCATCACCGCGCGCCGCGCGGCCAGCAGCCCCTTCGCGTCGCCGTACCCGTGCGCGCTGGACAGATTGCGGAGGATGTCCTCCAGAATCTCGGGCGGGCACTCGAATCCGAAGGCCGCCGGATTACCGGTGTTGAGCTTGAGGATGCGGTGACCCGCCGCTTCGAGCCGCATCGCCTCCTCAAGCACGGGGCCGCGGATTTCGTAACAGACGTTTGCGAGCTTCGTCGACTGGATCACCTGCATGACGGCCACCTTACGGGCGCGTAACGAGGCCCGCTCCGTGTTTTTGGCCACGTCGCGGGGGTGTGGAGATCAGGCGAAAGGTTACGGCGCCGCGCCGGGACGGACATCTGCTGGACCGGCCACCGGTCGCCGCACGAGACTGTCCGTCATGACGGAGGACGTGGCGGGGGAGCTGACGGGGCGGCAGACGGGTGAGCAGCCGTTCGCGTTGCTCAGTGACGAGCCGGTCGACGTCCCGAACGGCGATCTGCTCGACACGGGCCCCACCGCCCGCCGGCTCGCGGCGCGGGAGCGGGCGGAGCGCGCGCTCGGCATTACCGACATCGGCCTGGTGATCTCCGACATCCAGGGCGGTACGGACCGCACCGCGGGGTTCGACCTGCTCGCGCGCCGGCGCAGCACGGGCAGCTACAGCCGCCCGGCCGCCTTCTGCGCCTCCCGGATCACCCCGAACGGGCAGGCGCGGGCCGCCGAGCTCCGGGCGGAGGTCTACCGGGACGGCGACGAGCTGTTCTCGTACGTCGCCGGCGTCGCGCAGGCACGGGCGTGGGCGCAGGACACGGTCAGGTAGCCGGAGGTGGGCCGGGGCGAAGGCGTGCGGTGCGACCGGCTGCCGGGCCGGGCCGCGCCCGCGTCACGGCCAACTCCCCTCCAAGCCGGATGGATATATCGCGCCGTCTCAGCATGCGGTCTTGTCCGGCGACCGTAATCACCCAACAATGCGCATGACAAACCGAAGGCCACTTCGGTCCCACAGGTCACAAGGTCACACAGAGGGGACCCCCCACATGAAGAAGCCTCTCGTCGGTGCGCTCTTCGCTGTCCTGCTTCTCGGAGCAGGCGCGGCGCCCGCAGCCGCAGAGACTCTCCACCGGCCCGCACCCCAACCCGTCGTCAAGCCCCAACCCGCCGTCAAGGCGGTCGACTTCGCCGGAACAGTGGCACTCAGCAACTGTTCGGGCTCGGTCGTCCGGGTGGCTGCCTCGAAGCCGACCGATCCCGCCCTGGTGCTGTCCAACGGACACTGTCTGGAGAGCGGCTTCCCCGCCCCCGGCCAGGTCGTCGTCGACAAGCCGTCGACCCGCAGCTTCACCCTGCTGAACGCCTCGGGCGGCAACGCCGGGACGCTCAGAGCAAGCAAGATCGCGTACGGCACGATGACGGACACCGACGCCTCGCTCTACCAATTGACCAGCACCTACGCCCAGATCGAGAGCACCTACCGGATCAAGGCGCTGGAGCTCAGCGCGACCCGCCCGGCGCAGGGCAGCGCCATCACGGTCGTCTCCGGCTACTGGAAGCGGACGTACAGCTGCGCGGTTGACGGCTTCGTGTACCGGATCAAGGAAGGCTCCTGGACCTGGAAGGACTCGGTCCGCTACACCCCGGCCTGCAAGACCATCGGCGGCACGTCCGGCTCGCCGGTGATCGACAACGCCACCGGCAAGGTCGTCGCCGTCAACAACACCGGTAACGAGAGCGGCGGTCGCTGCACGGACAACAACCCCTGCGAGGTCGACGAGACCGGCAAGGTGACCGTGCGCAAGGGCATCAACTACGCCCAGCAGACGTACACCATCGTTCCGTGCGTGGGCGCCGGGAACAAGATCGACCTCAGCCGTCCGGGTTGCACGCTCCCGAAGCCGTAACCAGCGAGGCAGGAGGTGCCGGCGGCACCCACCCCGGACGCCGAGTGGATCTTCCCGGCCGAACGCACCCGTCAGGGCGGCATGGCCCGGGTCCACTACGCGGAGGGGCACGACCGGCTGACGAAGCCGGTGATCATCTCGGACGGGTTCAACTCGGGTCCCTCGAACATGGACGAGTTCTGGGACGGTCTGGAGAACAAGGGCTACGCGTTCGCGACCGAGCTCTCGCGGCGCGGCTACGGCCTGATCCTGCTCGGCTACCTGGAGCGCTCCGCGTCGCTCCTGGACAACGCCGGGGTGGCGCAGGAATGCGTCCAGCGGGCCATCGGTGAGCGGGTCGGCGACGCCCCGCTGACCGTCGGCGGTTTCAGCATGGGCGGCATCATCACCCGCTACACGCTTCAGCTACGACAGCCCGCACCGGGGCGCGTGGATCCCCGTCTCGCTCCAGGCGCTCCGATCGCACCGCAGGCGAGCGATCTCGACGAGTTCAGGTGCTCGACCACGAACACGACGCACTCGCAGATGACCGCCGAACTGGGCGGCTGGATCCTGGACCGGCTCCCCGAGTAGCGACCCGCACCGCACCGCCGCCACCCCGGGGACGTACGCTCCGGGGTGGCGTCTCGCGCGCGCAACCGTCCCCCGCGCAACCGTCCCCGCGCGCCGCCCCTGCTGCCGCCTCTTGCCGCTCCTACCGCTCGGAGAGGGGAGCCGGGGCCTCCTGGACGTTCCACGAGTTGCCGTCGGGGTCGGTGAAGTGCATGAAGCTGTTCCACTCGGTCTCGCTGCGGCCCTCGGCCCACCCCTGGGGACCCACGTGCAGCACGGGGGAGACGTCGACCCCCCGGGAGACCAGCTCGGCGCGGGCCGCCTCGATGTCCGTGACACAGAGCTGCGCGCCGCGCAGGGAGCCGGGGGCGGCGGGCTCCGGGGCGCCCGGGGGCGTGGGCATGCCGGTGATCAGGGCGACCGAACAGCGGGAGCCGGGCGGGGTGAGCTGGACGATCCGGATGCCGGGGGCGACCTCGGTGTCCAGGTCCACCTTGAAGCCGACCTGGTCGGCGTAGAAGGCCTTGGCGCGGTCGACGTCCGAGACGGGGACGGTGATGACTTCGAGGGTCCATTCCATGGTGTGGCTCCAGGGAGAGGGGAGGGGAGTGGCAGGCCGTGTGGCCATCGTCCACTCCGGCGGGCGGGGGCGCACCCGGTACCGCTCGTTCCGCACTGCCGTCCCGATCCGCGACCCGCCCCGGTCTAGGTGCCCGCCGCCGCCCTCTCCAGCAGCAGCTCCTTCTCGCGCGCGTTGCGGGTCAGCTCCGCCGCCCTCTCGAATTCCGTTCGCGCCTGGGCCCCGCGACCCAGGCGCTCCAGCAGGTGTCCCCGGACGCTGGGCAGCAAGTGGTAGCCCTTCAGGGCCGGTTCGGCCGCCAGGGCGTCCACCAGCTTCAGGCCCGCCTCCGGCCCGTCCGCCATCGAGACGGCCACCGCGCGGTTCAGCTCCACCACCGGCGACGGGGTCAGCGCCATCAGGCGCCCGTACAGGGTGGCGATGGTCGTCCAGTCCGTGTCCTCGTAGCGGACCGCCCGCGCGTGGCACGCGGCGATCGCGGCCTGGACGGCGTACGGGCCGAGGCCCGCGCGGTGCAGGGCCTCGATGCCGCGGCGGATGAACATGCGGTTCCACCTGGCGCGGTTCTGGTCGGCGAGCAGCACCGGCCGGCCGTCGGGGGTGGTGCGGGCCGCGATACGGGAGGCCTGGAACTCCAGCAGCGCGGCCAGGCCGTGCGCTTCCGGCTCCTCGGGCATCAGGGCCGTCAGCACGCGGGCCAGGCGCAACGCGTCCTCGCACATCGCCGGGCGCACCAGGTCGTCGCCGGCCGTGGCGGAGTAACCCTCGTTGAAGATCAGGTAGATGACTTCGAGGACCGACGAGACGCGGGCCGCGCGGTCGGCTCCGTACGGGACCTCGAAGGGGATCCCGGCCTTCGCGAGCGTCCGCTTCGCGCGGACGACGCGCTGGGCGACCGTCGGCTCCGGCGCCAGGAACGCGCGGGCGATCTCCTCCGTCGTGAGCCCGCCCAGCAGCCGCAGGGTGAGCGCGATCCTGGCCTCCGTCGACAGCACGGGATGGCACGCGGTGAAGATCAGCCGCAGCAGATCGTCGTCGATGTCGTCCGGTTCCGTCGGCTCGGGCGGCGGCACGTCCTCCAGGGTCCGCCCGACCTCCGCCAGCTTGCGCGCGTACGTCTCCTTGCGGCGTACCAGATCGATCGCGCGATGCTTGGCGGTGGCCATGAGCCAGGCGCCCGGCTTGTTCGGAACACCTGACTCGGGCCACTGCTCCAACGCGGCGACCAGAGCGTCCTGCGCGAGCTCCTCGGCGATGCCGACGTCCCGCACGATGCGGGTGACCCCCGCGATGATCCGCGCGGATTCGATCCTGAACACCGCTTCGACCGTACGGGTCGCGCTTGTTGCCGTCACGGTCACTCATCAGAGCAGCCGCGCGGGGGCGGGGCAAGCGGAGTCCCGCCGGCTTCCGGTGCCGTGCGGTCAGCCGCCGGCGATCTCGCGGACCTCGACCGTGAAGCTCCACTCCGCCGGGTGCATCTCCACGAACCGCCTGGTCCACTCGATCGCCTCGGCCTTGTCCTTGGCCTGGATGAGGAAGTAGCCCCCGATGACTTCCTTGCTCTCGGCGAAGGGACCGTCGGTGTAGCTGGTGCTGCCGCCGGACCAGGTGAGCCTGGTGGCCTCGGCGGTCGGCGCGAGCCCGGCCGTGTCCAGCAAGACCCCGGCCTTCGTCATCTCTTCGAGGAGCACACCCATGCGCTCCTCCAGCTCGGGGCTGGGGCCCTCGGGCGCCATGTTCTCGTCGATGCGGATCAGCGTCAGGAAGCGCGGCACGGTGACTCCTCGGTCGGGGCGGCGGGGACTTCTGGTCCCGCAGGGGCGGGGGTTTTCCCTGCCTCTCACCCTTACGTCGAACGGGAGAGCCCCGGATCGACAGCTCCCGGAAATTCTTCCGACCATTTTCCCGGGAGGCCACCGGAGGGAGGCGGATACCGATTGGGACACCGTTCGCCGCCACCGGAGTGTGCGACCACTTCGCGGTTCCTAAAGTGACCGCATGACTGTGATGACGCTCCGGATCCCCGACGACCTCGCCCCGGCGATCCGCGCCGGGGCGGAGGCGGCCGGTCTCTCCCTCAACGCCTACATCGTGCGCGCCGCACGGCGACAGGCCGTCCTCGACGCGGCCCAGCAACTGGCCGCGCTCGGACTCGGCGACGAGCTGTGTGGCGAGGGCGACACACTGTGAAGCGCGGTGACATCTGGACGCTCCGCGACGGGCGGAACGTGCTTGTCATCTCGCTGGACGGCCTGGAACAGCCCTACGGCGCGGTGCTCGCCATCGTGCTGCACCCCTCGGGCCGATTCCCGGACACCGCGATGTCCGTGGTGATCGAGGACCCGTTGCCGTGCACCGCCGTCGCGGTCAACGTCCAGCAGCTGCGGACGGCCCGCTTCCGCGGCGCGCGACTGCTCGGCGCGGTCGGCCCGGCGCCCATGGCACGCGTCAGCCAGGCCCTGCGGGCGGTGCTCGACCTGTAGGGGCGCGGCGAAGTCCGCCTCGCAGGACCGCGGTTCACGTCGTACGCCGAATCGCCCGCCCCGCCAGGACGTCCGTGCGCCTGCCGTCCTCCATCACGAATTTGCCGTCGATCAGGACGTGCGGGATACCCACCGGAAGCGTGCGCGGCGCCGCGAAGGTGGAGCCTGCCGCGACCGTCTCCGGGTCGAAGAGGACCAGGTCGGCGCGGTAGCCCTCGCGGACCAGGCCGCGGTCGGCCAGGCGCAGGCGGGCCGCCGGGCGGGAGGTCAGGTGGGCGACCGTCTCCTCCAGGCCGAGGATGTTCAGCTCACGGGCGTAGCGGCCCAGGTACTGGGGGAACGTGCCGTACGCGCGCGGGTGCGGCTTGTAGCCCTGGAGGATGCCGTCGCTGCCGCCGGTGTGGACCCGGTGGCGCATGATCTGCTGGACGTTCTCCTCGTGGCCCACGTGCTGGAGGATCGTCGAGCCGAGGTTGTCGTTGATGAGCAGCCGGCGGGCGGTGACCCAGGGTGCCTCGCCGCGCTGGGCCGCCGACTCGGCGATCGTCTTGCCCACACAGCTCGCCAGGCCGGGGTCCGAGACGCCCGAGATCTCGATGGTGTCCCACTCGATGGGGACGCCGTGGCAGCCGTCGGCGCCGACCTCCTCCATGACATGACGGATCCTCTCGGCCGTCGAGTCGTCCCGCAGGCGGTCCAGGGTCGGCTCGGGGCCGCCCTCCGTCGCCCAGCTCGGCAGCATCGCGACGAGCGTCGTACAGCCCGGTGTGTAGGGGTACGTGTCGAGGCTGATGTCCGCGCCGTCGGCCAGCGCACGGTCCAGCAGGGTGAGGAGATCCGGTGCCTTGCCCTTGTTCACGCCGAAGTTCATCGTGGCGTGGGCGAGGTGGAGCGCGCAGCCGGCGGACCGGGTGAGCGTCACCATCTCCTCGTACGCCTGGAGCGCGCCCGCGCCGTACGAGCGGTGGTGCGGGCAGTAGTAACCGTCGTACCGCGCAACCACCCGGCACAGCTCGGTGAGTTCGGCGTCGTCGGCGTACATGCCGGGCGTGTAGGTGAGCCCCGACGACATGCCGACCGCGCCCTCCTCCATGCCCTCGGCGACGAGTTGCCTCATGTGGTCGATCTCGGCCGGGGTCGCGGGGCGGTCGTCCCAGCCCATGGCGTACATCCGGAGCGTGCCCTGCGGGATGAGGTACGCCGCGTTGACCGCGATGCCCTGACCGCCGAAGTTGCGGTCGAGGCGATCCAGGTAGCCGCCGACCGTGCGCCAGTCGAAGTCGATGTCCGAGCCGTCACCGTTCCAGCCGGTGATCGACCTGCGGACCTCGGCGAGCGTGCGCTCGTCCACCGGCGCGTACGAAAGCCCGTCCTGGCCCAGGACTTCGAGGGTCACTCCCTGCGCGGCCTTGGCCGAGTGGTCGGGGTCGCGCAGCAGCGCGAGGTCGCTGTGCGCGTGCATGTCGATGAAGCCGGGGGCCAGCGCCAGGCCGTCCCCCTCCACCGTGCGCGCGGCGCTCAGGCGTGGGCCGGCTCCGGAGTCCGCCGCACGGCGGATCTCGGCGACGCGGCCGTCGGTGACGCCCACGTCGGCCCGGTAGGAGGCGCCACCGGTGCCGTCTATGACGCGTACGTCGCGAAGGACGAGGTCCATGGCTGCTGCTCCCGGGCTCTTAGAAGAAGGTGCGGACGTAGTCGACGACGGTGCCGTCGCCCTGGACGAGGGGGATCAGCTGCCACTTGTCGAATGACGTGCAGGGATGGGAAAGCCCCATGCCGACCCAGTCGCCCACCTCCAGGTCCGCGCCCCCGCCGCCCTCCTCGGTGGTGAGCCAGCCGTGCTGGTCGGAGAGGCCGGTGACCTTGATGCCGGTGGCCGGGCGGATCGAGCCGTCGCGTGCGGAGCGTACGACCTGGGCCTCGGGGAGATCGAGGTCGTACGCGGCGTCGCGCTTGCCCGCGTTGATGAACGCCTGGGTCGGCGACGGTCGCGACACGACCTGCGCCCAGAGGCGGAAGGCGGGCTGCAGCGCGCCCTCCTCGGGGATCCGGTTGAACGGGGTCAGATGGCGGTAGTGGCCGTCGTCGTGGGAGACGTACGCGCCGGAGCGCAGCAGCTTCAGCACGGGAAGGGACAGGGCGGGGATCTCGGCGAAGACGTCCGCCACCGCGTCGAACCACGCGCTGCCGCCCGCGCTGATCACGATCTCGTCGAGGCCGGTCGATGCGAACCGGCCCGCCTTGTCGAACTCCGCGGCCAGCGCGACGAGTCGGCGCAGCCAGGCGTGCACCCGCTCGTCGTCGGCCTGCGGGACCTCGCCCTCGTAGCCCGCGACGCCGACCAGTCGCAGGGTCGCGGTGGCGGCGACGGCGTCGGCGATCGCCGCGCACTCGGTCTCGGTACGGGCGCCGGTACGGGCCCCCTCGCCGGCGGCGAGCTCCACGACGACGTCCAGCGGTCGCGAGACGCCGCGCAGGGCCTCGTCCATCAGCTCGACGCCGCGCGGGGAGTCGACGTAACAGACGAAGCGGAAGTCGGGGTCGGCGTCGAGCTCGGCGGCGATCCAGCGCAGGGCGGGCGCGTCGACGACCTCGTTGGCGAGGAAGATCCGCTGGATGCCGTACGCGCGGTACACGCGGGCCTGGTGCGGCATGGCGGCGGTGATTCCCCAGGCGCCGCGGGCCAGTTGGCGCGCGAAGAGCTGCGGCGCCATGGAGGTCTTGCCATGGGGGGCGAAGGCGAGGCCGTGCCGCTGCGCGTAGGTCTCCAGGAGCGCGAGGTTGTGGTCCAGGGACTCGGCGGAGAGGGCCAGCACGGGGGTGGTGAAGCCGCCAGTGAACAAGCTCCGGTGCTCGGCCGCCAGCGCGCCGACGGTCAGGCCCGCGGCGTCGGGCGGGAGTGCCTTGAAGCGGTGGTCCACCGTTTCCAGGGCGAGTGATCCGACCGCGTCTGCGGTGTCGGAGTCGGTCTCGGCAGCCATGGGGCCTCCTCAGAAGATCGCGTTGCACTCTCTGCAACACCCATTGCGCATTTCGCTTACCGCTGTCTAACATCCGAGCCAACGCCCGGTCAATGGTGACCGGCGACCGACCAGTGAGGAGCTTGAGCGATCGTGACCGCGCCCGTGCCCGGATCCGTCGATTCCGACATCGCTTCCGATGCCGATACCGACATTGATGCCGCTGTCGAGGCCGACGTCGATAGGGACGCCGCTGTCGATGTCGATGTCGACATCGTGTGTCTTGGCGAGTCCATGGTCACGTTCCTGCCGTCGAGACCGGGGCGCCTCGCCGACGTGCCGTCGTTCGTACGGGGCATCGGTGGAGCCGAGTCCAACGTCGCCTGCGGCCTCGCCGCCTCCGGTCATACGTCGAAGTGGCTCGGCCGGGTCGGCGCGGACGGTTTCGGCGACCACCTGGTGGCCGCGATCGCGGCGTACGGCGTGGACACGACGGCGGTCCAGCGCGACCTCCTGCGCCCGACGGGCATCTACTTCCGCACCGCGGGGGAACGGCCGACAGAAGTGGCTCCGGCGCAGCCGGGATCCTCCGCGGACCCGACGACAGCTCCGACGGCCGCCGCCGAGCAGGTCACCGCTGCCCCAGCTCTGGCCGAAGAGGCACCGGCCGAAGAGGCACCGATCGAAGAACCGCCCGCCCAGGAACCGCCCGTCGAAGAACCCCTCTCCGAGGTCGTCTACTACCGGGCCGGCTCCGCCGCCTCCGCGATGGCGCCCGGGAGCATTCCCTACCGGCACCTGTGGTCCGGGCGGATCCTGCATCTGTCCGGGATCACCGCCGCCCTCTCGCCCGACTGCCTCGCCCTCATGCGCGAGCTCACCGCCCGCGCCCCCGGCCGGCCCCTCGTCTCCTTCGACGTCAACTACCGCGCTAACCTCTGGCACGACGCCACGGGCCCCCACCCCCGCGTCCTGCTCGACCTCGCCCGGGGCGCCGACCTCGTCTTCGTCGGCGAGGACGAGGCCGCGGCCGCCTGGGGCCTGACCGGCCCGGCGGCCATCCGCGCCGCCCTGCCCGAGCCGGAGGTGCTGGTGATCAAGCAGGGCAGCCTCGGCGCCACCGTGTACGCCCGCGCGGGCGGCACCGGTGAGAGCGTCACCTTCGTCCCCGCCCTCACCGTCGACGTCGTCGCGTCCGTCGGCGCGGGCGACGCCTTCGCCGCCGGGTTCCTCTCCGCCACCCTCCGCGGTCTTCCCGACCGCGCCCGCATCCGGCACGGTCACCTCATGGCCGCCGCCGCCCTCACGGTCCCCGGCGATCTCGCCACCCCGCCCGCCCGCGCCCACGCCGACCGCCTTGCCGCCCTGGATGCCCGCGCCTGGGGCACACTGCGACTCGGCCCCGGCTGGATCCTGGACGGGGTAGGGGAGGACCAGGTGGAGGTACGTACCGCATGAGCCAGACAGTCGACCGAGCGCTGAGCATCCTGCCGCTGCTCGCGGAGGGGCCCGCCGACCTCGGCAAGGTCGCCGACCGCCTCGGCGTGCACAAGTCCACCGCGCTCAGACTCCTCCGTACGCTCCACGCGCACGGACTCGTCTACCGCCAGCAGGACCAGCGCTACCGCCTCGGCGCGCGCCTCTTCGCGCTCGCGCAGCAGGCCGTCGAGAACCTCGACGTACGGGAGATCGCGCACCCCCACCTCACCGCCCTCAACAATGACTGCGGTCACACCGTCCACCTCGCGGTGTACGAGGAGAACGAGGTCCTCTACATCGACAAGGTCGAGAGCCGCTACCCGGTCCGGATGTACTCGCGGATCGGCAAGCCCGTCGCGATCACCGTCGCCGCGGTCGCCAAGCTGCTGCTCGCCGACCTCACCGAGCCCGAGCGGCGCGCCATCGCCGAGAAGCTCGACTACCCCATGTACACGTCCCGTTCGACGCCGAACGCCGGAGCCTTCCTCAAGGAACTGGCGAACGTACGCGAACAGGGCTGGGCCACCGACCTCGGCGGCCACGAGGAGTCCATCAACTGCGTCGGGGCCCCCATCCGCGGTGCGGACGGCCGGGTCGTCGCCGCCATGTCGGTGTCCGCACCGAATGTCGTCGTCACCGCCGAGGAACTCCTCACCCTCCTCCCACTGGTGCGCCGCACCGCCGACGCCATCAGCCGGGAGTACTCAGGAACCGCCAACACCCCTGCAAAAACAGGCCCCACCAAGGAAGCAAGCGCATGAGCGAGAAGACCGCGATCACCCCGTCCACCCACACCGCCCCGCCCGCCAAGTTCTCCCACGGCGTACGCAAGGGCAACATCCTCCAGGTCGCCGGCCAGGTCGGCTTCCTCCCCGCGGTGGAGGGCCAGGCCCCCACCCCCGCGGGCCCGACCCTCCGCGAGCAGACCCTCCAGACCTTCGCCAACGTCAAGGCGATCCTCGAAGAGGGCGGCGCGAGCTGGGACGACGTGATGATGATGCGCGTCTACCTCACGGACGTCGACCACTTCGCCGAGATGAACGCGATCTACAACGCGTACTTCGAGGAGCAGGGCCTCAAGGCGCCCGCCTCGGCCCGTACGACCGTCTACGTGGGCCTCCCCAAGGGGCTGCTCATCGAGATCGACGCCCTGGCCGTGCTCGGCTGATCTTGCACCACCTCCCCACCACTCACGGCACGGTGCTTTCCCCCGAAGCGCCGTGCCGTGGTCCCCCCTGCCTCAAAACCCTCGCTGAACCGAACAACGGAGTCCCCCGTGCTTCTCGCAGCCGCTCCACCCGTACCACCGCCGACCCCGCACACCGGCGGCCTGCTCGCCCTGATCCCCGGCACGGCCGGTCTGCTGACCGTCGCCGCCCTCGGCATCGCGCTCCTGCTCGTCCTGATCATCAAGGTCAGGATCCAGCCGTTCGTGGCGCTGCTCGGGGTCTCCATCGTGGTGGGCCTGTCCGCGGGCCTGTCGGTCACCGAGCTCTTCGGCACGGTCCAGAAGTCCGCCGCCGTCTCGATGATCGAGTCCGGCATGGGCGGCATCCTCGGCCATGTGGCGATCATCATCGGCCTCGGCACGATGCTCGGCGCGATACTCGAAGTGTCCGGCGGCGCCGAGGTGCTGAGCACCCGCCTGCTGAACCTCTTCGGTGAGAAGCGCGCCCCGCTCGCCATGGGCGTCACCGGTGTCGTCTTCGGTATCCCCGTCTTCTTCGACGTCGGCATCTTCGTCCTCGCGCCGATCGTGTACGCCGCCGCGAAGCGCTCCGGAAAATCGATCCTGCTGTACGCGATGCCACTGCTCGCCGGCCTGTCGATGACCCACGCCTTCCTGCCGCCGCACCCCGGTCCGGTCGCCGCCGCAGGACTGTTCAAGGTCGACCTCGGCTGGGTCATCCTGATGGGCGTCGTCGTCGGTGTCCCCGCGGTCCTCGCCGCGTGGGCGTACGCCGCGTGGATCGGCAAGCGCATCTTCGTCGACGTACCGCACGACATGGTGGAGGCCGCCGAGGAGGCCAAGGCCGCCGTCGCCGCCGAGCAGCACGCCGCGGGGGTGACCCCGCGCGAGACGCCCGTCGCACTCGGCACGGTTTTGTCGATCATCGGAACCCCGCTGGTCCTGATCCTGCTGGCGACGTTCTCCTCCATCGCGCTCGACCCCTCGACGCTCCGCTCGGTCATCGAGTTCTTCGGCCACCCCTTCGTGGCACTGACCATCGCGCTGTTCCTGGCGTACTACCTGCTGGGCATCCGGCGCGGCTGGTCCCGCAAGTCCCTGGAGACGGTCTCCACCGCGTCCCTCAAGCCGGTCGGCAACATCCTGCTGGTCGTCGGCGCCGGCGGTGTCTTCGGCGCCGTCCTCAAGGGCAGCGGGATCGCGGACGCCCTCGCCGACACCTTCAACGACGTGGGCCTGCCGATCATCGTGCTGGCCTGGCTCATCTCGGTGGTGCTGCGCGTCGCGCAGGGCTCCGCGACCGTCGCGATCGTCACCACCGCGGGCATCGTGGTCCCGCTGGTCGAGGGCCAGGACCTCTCGCAGGCACACCTCGCGCTGATCATCATGGCGATCTCGGCAGGCTCGATCTTCGCCTCGCACGTCAATGACGGCGGTTTCTGGATGGTCGCGAAGTACTTCGGCATCTCGGAGCGCGACACCCTGAAGTCCTGGACGGTCCTGGAGACGGTTCTGTCGGTGGCGGGCTTCGTGGTCGCCGCGCTACTGAGCCTCGTCATCTAGCTCTACGATCCCATGTGTGCGAGCGCCCCCGGGACCCGTCCGTCCCGGGGGCGCTCCATACGGACGCGCGGACATGCGCGCGGAAGCGGGAGCCGAGGGGGCCGACATGGAACAGCAGGGTCAGCAGCACGCGCAGAACGTGCCACAGGGCTTCGGCCCACCGCCCCCGGCATTCGCCCCGACGCCGTACGCGCAGCTGCAGCCGCACGCTCCCGCGCCGCCGTAGCAGCAACCGCCGTACACGCCGCAGCCGTACGCGCCCCAACAGCAGCAGCCTCAAGGGCCGTTCCCGGGGCCCGACTTCCTCGCGGCGGACCGGCGCTTCGGCATCGTGATCGACGAGGCGGGCGTCTGCTTCGAGTCGCACGGCCACACCGCCGAGTTCCCCTGGCACGACATCACCACCGTCCACTACAAACAGGGCACCAGCGGCCACATCCTGATGGTGGGCGTCCTGCTGACCGACGGCCGTTTCCTCGAATGCGCGGTGGTCGCCAAGAGCCGCGGGATGCTCCAGGAGTGGTTCGAGGAGATAGCCCCCGTCCTGGGCGAATACCTCGACAACCGCGGCGCCCCCGGCAACCCGACCCGCTGACCCTCTTGCGCGATCACCCCCACCCCGCTTTGGTGAATTGGATCACCTTCGGGGACGAGTGGGACGAGCGGGGAGGCGCCAGAGATGGCAGATACGACGGACAACGGCACGGGAGAGCTCACCGCCCGGCCACGTAAGTCCAGCTGGAAGTACATCGGGCCCGGCATCGTCGTCGCCGCGACCGGTGTGGGCGCCGGTGACCTGGTCGCGACGCTGATCGCGGGCAGCAAATTCGGCTACACCCTGATGTGGGCTGCGGTAATTGGCTGCGTCGTCAAGATCTCGCTCGCCGAGGCCGCGGGCCGCTGGCACCTGGCCACCGGCCGCACCCTCTTCGAGGGCTGGCGCAGCCTCGGCCAGTGGACGACGGTCTACTTCGCCATCTACGTCACCATCTGGGGCTTCATCTACGGCGCCACCGCCATGTCGTCGTCTGCCCTGCCGATCGTCGCGCTGTTCCCGGACGGGCCGGACCTCAAGGTCTGGGCGATCATCATGGGCCTGGTCGGCCTGGTCTTCGTCTGGTTCAACCAGTACGCCGTCTTCGAAAAGGTCATGACGGTCCTGATCGGCATCATGTTCGTGGTCGTCGTGTACGTCGCGATCCGCGTCAGCCCGGACATCGGCGCGTCCTTCGCGGGCCTGCTGCCGGTGCTCCCCGACGGCTCACTGCTCTACACGCTGGGCCTGATCGGCGGTGTGGGCGGCACGATCACCATGGCGGCCTATGGCTACTGGGTGAACGCGAAGGGCTGGACCAACTCCTCCTGGATGAAGGTGATGCGCCTCGACAACCGCGTCGCGTACATCACGACCGGCATTTTCGTCGTGGCGATGCTGATCGTCGGCGCCGAGCTGCTCCACTCCTCACACCTCGCCCTGACCAAGGGCGACAGGGGCCTGATCGACCTCGGCAACATCCTGGAGGACCGCTACGGCACGTTCACCGCGAAGCTCTTCCTGATCGGCTTCTTCGCCACGTCCTTCTCGTCCCTCATCGGCGTGTGGCACGGCGTGAGCCTGATGTTCGCCGACTTCGTGGAGCGCTTCCAGCGCGACCGCCGGGGCGCGCCCGTCGACGAGGGCACGGTCGAGGAGGTCGCGACGGGCGCCAAGGAGCGCTCGAAGCCCTTCCGCGCGTATCTGCTGTGGCTGACGTTCCCGCCGATGACCCTGCTCTGGCTGGACCAGCCGTTCGGGCTGGTCGTGGTGTACGGCGTACTGGGCGCGTTCTTCATGCCGTTCCTGGCGCTCACCCTGGTCTGGCTGCTCAACTCGTCCCGCACCCCGGCGGAATGGCGCAACGGCTGGCTCAGCAACGGCATGCTGGTGACGGCCGGCCTGCTGTTCATCGTGCTGTGCTTCCAGCAGGTGCGCGAGATCCCCTGGTAGCGGTTCTGGTCGGAGAGCGGAGAGCGGGAAGCGGAGACCGGGAAGTGACTGCCGAGTGACCGATACGTCGGCGTCACCGGACATGATTTTTCCCAGGCGCTCGACGCGTCGCTTCGGCTGAAGAACGGGAAAGACCATGAACGCGATCTACAAGACCATCGGAACAGGCATTGCGGTTTCCGCTCTGTGGATGTTCAGCGCCCTGGGCATCGCGCAGGGCGCACCTCCCGCCGTCGATTCCATCCAGACGTTCAAGAACCAGGGATCGGGAAGGTGCATCGGCGACAGCAGCAGGGGGTTGCTCCCCGAGCGGTGCGACGGCACGAAGTTCCAGAAGTGGAATGTCTCGCACGTAGGTGCCTACAGCGTTCTGCGCAACGTGGCCACGAACGCGTGTATCGACGACAGCCACCACGGGCTGCGCGCCCACCCCTGCAACGACCAGGACTATCAGAAGTGGCTGGCTGTGGGAGACGGCACGGGCGCCATCAGTCTCGGCAACAAGAAGACGCGGAAATGCTTGGACGACAGTGTTTCGCGGCTGACCGCGGAAGAGTGCAAGGACGGCGCGTTCCAGCTGTGGCGCTGAGCACTTGCCCTCAAGGGTGAACCGGCCCGGCCCGCCAAACGGGCCGGGCCTCACTGCGCCGGGCCTGAAGCTCAGCCGGCTCAGCCGTGTACGGGCAGGACGCGGGGGTCGGGGTCGGTGACCTCGCGACCGACGGCAGGAGCGCCCGTGTTCACGGGGTTGCTGAGGCCTTGGGTGCGATCTGGAAGCAAGAGGACGTGACAGTGATTGCGATCAGAGATGTCTCTTTATGCTTCCGCTCGTCCATCAACCTGAGCTTGACCGAGAATTTTCCGTCGTCGGAATCGGCGATAATTGTCGGGGTCTTTGCAAGGCTTTCGTCCGGGCCGTCCTTGACGATTTTCCAACCATTCTTCGGAAGCGCAGTTCGCATCCGGTCCATCGCTTTTTCCATATCCTCGACCGGAACGTCGTAGATGCTCCACGGGTGTCGAGCCCTCTGCGTCTTTTCTTCGGGTGCATAGCCCGAGCAGGGTAGGAGGGTCGCCCCCGATTGGGTCGACTTCCCCTCCAGTTTGATCATCTCCAGGATTCGGTTCGACCTTTTTTCAACCTCCTCTTGCATTTTTTCGCTGTCCTGTACTTCTGCTGTGGGTTTATCCATGCCCGAACATCCTGCCAGAAGTGTGAACGCCAAGAGGGCGTATATTGCTGCTGAGATTTGCCTATTCAAGGGTCACCCTGTCGTGTCGTCCGCTGATGACGGCTGCTTGATTCTCCAGGCTCGTCGATTCCGGGTCCCAGAAGCTACCGTGATCAGGCGAGTCACTTTTCATGACGTTCTCACCAAATTTTTCGTCCGTGGGAACCGTCAAGTTGTCGCCGAGTCCAACCCATTTCCCGCCGTGCCGCACGATGTTGTCGTCACCGCCGCCGCCCATCGCCCACACGTGGTCGGGCTTGAGCCCCATGTCGGCGGCGCGGTCCACCTGCATACCGGGACTGCCTACCGCGATGATGTCGTCCGCCATGGGACCGTCCTGCCAGCTGCCGGACTGCGTTGCCACGCCGACGACCGTGCTTCCGTAGCCGTGTCCCATGACCGTGGTGTGGGCTTTGGTCCCAGTCTCCTCCCGGTGGGCCGCCTCTTGGCCCTGCATGAACTGGTGCAGCGTCGGTCCGCCTTCGTCCGCGTACGAGCCGCGCGTGGCCTGGGGCACGAGAGTGTCCGGAGCGTTGTAGTCGAACCACGTAATGGTGGAGACCTTGGAACCTGGAGACATCTGACTGCTCTCGTGCCAGAGTGATTCGCCGCGCCCGAGGTCTCCGAGGCCGCCTTTGTCGTCTTCGCCGATGCCGGGGAAATTCGTCTTCGTCCCGGGTACGTACACGGCGGTGTGGTCGGCCGCTAAGAGAATTGATGCCCTTCAGGTGCCCGTTGATCTCCGCTAATTCAGGGAAATTGAGCACCAGACGACCTTGCCGCCAGTCGGCAGGAAGTAATAGCTCCATTCTTTGGTGAGCTGTTCCAGAATGAGCAGCCCGCGCCCGCCCTCCGCGCCGGACACTTGCACTGCGCGCGCTGGTGGCTTGTTGCTCGGGTCGGCCAACCACACCAGCAAGCGGTGTGGTTCTCGATGAAGCGTCAGCGCCAGCCGTTGCGGCGGGGCGTCGGTCAGCTCGTCCGTTGTGTGCCGTACAGCGTTGGTGACCAATTCCGAGACGGCCAGCCGTGCCGTGTCGATGTGGTCTTCGCCGATCCCCCAGGACCTCAGCGCATCGCAGGTATGGCTTCGTGCCCACCGCACAGCGTCGGCCTGGGCGGCCAACTCCAGCCGGCTGACGAGGTGCTCAGTGCTCACGACCCGCCTCCCGTCCGGCTACGGCGGTCTCCTCAAGCGGTTCGACCAGCCAGAGCCTGCCGCCGATCTCCCTCTCCACCTCGTCCATCATGATCTCCGCCAACACCGGGATCTGATGCAGGTGTTCGGGCGAGGGCATGACGACATTGATGACGTTCTTGGCCCAGCAATGGACCACGACCTCCTGCCACGCCTTGAGTTGCTGCCACTGGGCCTCGACGAACACGTCAGCGAGAACAAAGCCTTGCGCTTCGGCGAAGACCACCAAGTCGCGCTGCAAGCGCATTACGTCGTCTATGCCCATGCCGGGAAGCACGCGGAGGTAGCCGAAGGCGAGTCGAGGTGTTGTCTGCATAGCGTTGGCTCCTTGCCCCGACGGGGAGGTAAGTGGGGCTTCCCGAGCCTGCTGGTATCCAATTGGCAGGCCAACCACGGCCAGGCATAGGCGGGTATACGTCCGGCGTATTGCCATCCCGGGGCCGAATGTGGCAATACGTTGAGTAGGCAACGGCCAGGGGCACCAGCGGCGGGAGTACCGGCGGTATGGCACCACAGCAAGCCCGCTACTGCCAGTGCGGTACGCGGCTGGCCAGGGACAACGCCGGAGACCGGTGCGGGGCCTGCACGCGGCACGAGCGGCAGTCAGCCGGCCAACCGCCAGATCTCCCGGCCGGGTTCTGGCAGCGCTCCCGGATGCGCGAGGCTCTGGAAAGCTGGCACTTCGGCCAGGTGCTTTACGCCTACCGCACCCACCCACACCATGGACGAGCGCTGTCGCAAGGAGCCGTCGCCGACTGGCTCGGCGTAACCCAGGCTCAGCTCAGCCGGATCGAGAACGGCGCCGCCCCGCAGGACCTCTCCAAGCTCATGCAATGGGCGCATAGCCTGAGAATCCCGGCCGACCTACTGTGGTTCAAGCTGCCAGGTAGCGAACGACAGTTCGCGGCTCCTGTCGATCCGCGGCAAGAAACCGGCCACCGGAAGCCAGAGCAACCCCGGCCCCGGGGCGTGACGTTGCTTCCGGTCATGGTCAACGGACAACAGGTCTTCGTGCCGGTCGGCGCGGACACGCTCGCGGGCAATGGCCTCGGCAGCCTGTCGGCAATCCCGGCTGACAGCATCGCCACCGCCACGGAACACGAGGCTATGAGTCCGCTCCACCGTAGATCGCTGCTCAGCGGCATTGCCGCTGCCGCTTTGCCTGGTTTGGGCCTGGAAGAACTTCAGCGCGTCGCGAGCGCCCTGGAGGATTCCCACCGCCACCTCGACGGCCCGGTCGCCGATTACTTCCGCACTCAACTGGAGCGCGCCAAGAGCGACGACGGCGCGCTCGGTCCGAAGAAGACCCTGCCGGTCGTCCTCGGACTACTCGGGGCCATCGAGCAGAGCGCTCGCAACTTCAAGCCCAAGGCTCGGCGCGAGCTACTGTCGGTCGGGGCCGACGGAGCCGAGTTCGCCGGATGGTTGTACCGCGATATCCACCAGCCCGGTCAGGCAGGCTTCTGGTACGACCGCGCGATGGAGTGGGCGCAAGAAGCCGATGATGCTGCTATGCAGGGTTATGTTCTGCTGAAGAAGTCCCAGATGGCGTACGACGAACGCGATGCACTGCGGGTGCTCACCCTCGCCCAGGCCGCTCGGCATGAGCGATGGCAGTTGCCGCCCCGGGTCCACGCCGAGGTCACCCAGCAGGAAGCCCTCGGGCTGGCCATGACTGGGGAACCGCTGGCTGCTGTCAAGCAAAAGCTCGACGAAGCGCACGGCCTGTTGACTGCCGTGTCCGCCGACGACCCCACACCGCTCGGGGTCTACTTCACCACCGACACCTTGCTACTGCGCAACGCTGTCACGTACACCGAGGCCGGGAAGCTGAGCCTCGCGGTTGGCCTGTTCAACGACGTGCTCAGCGCCGGATCGCTGTCCCACCGCGACACCGGATTTTTCAACGCGCGACGGGCGGCAGCACTGGCGCTCAGCGGCGAACCGGACGAGGCCGCCAGGGTCGGTAAGTCGTCGGCCCAAGTCGCGCACGAGATGAAGTCAGAGCGCACCGTGCGTGTGCTTGGCGAGGTTTCGCAGACGCTCGATCGGTGGCGTAGCCGGCCCGCAGTCCGAGAATTCCGCGAGACGCTTACCGCGACGCCGTGAGCCAGCCAGTCACCGTGCGGATGACAGACGCTTGATACTCCTGGCTCTTGGGGTTGAGGTACTGCGGGTCATCGTGGACGGCAAAACCGTGTTGCGAGCCCTCCAAAGGAACAAGCTGTACCGGAGCCGTGAAGCGCTCAACGGCGTCGCGGGACGACTCGAAGGGCACCAGCGTGTCAGCCGTGCCGTGCACGATCAGCGTTGGGGCCTGAACTTCCCCAAGCACTTCGTGGGGCTTGAGCCAAAACACCTCGTTGAGCATCGGGCGGCCGTGGCGGAGCGTCTGCGTGAACTGAAGTGCACCACGCTCGGTGAGTTCGGCTGCCGCCTCCTCGCTGATGACGTCATTCGTCCAATATGGCCGGGTGTCGACAGTCCGCCGTTTGTAGTTGAGTTGGGGATTGAAGAGCATCAGGCGGTCAACTTCATCCGGGCACTTGGCGGCATAGTAGGCACAGAGACCTCCGCCGAAACTTGCTCCGAGCAGGGTGATCTCCGCCGCTCCCGTTGCTTCGCGGAGGTGGGCAAGCATGACGCGAATGTCGTTGAGGATGGTGGAAAGCGTCAGTTCCTCCTGCTTGCCGTCGCTCTCACCGTGTCCCCGTAGGTCGAAGCGCAGCGAGGCAATGCCCGCCTCTGCGAGGCCGGTTGCGAGCCGTCCGAAGAACCCACCCTCCTCACGAGTGACACCACCGCCATGCACCAGCAGCACGGCGCGTGTGGTGGGCTCTTGGGGACGTTCGAGGGTGGCCGCCAGGTGCAGGCCATCAAGGGTCCGAACGCTCACGCTGTCAGTCGCCATGTCAGCAAGCGTAGTGATCAATCGAGAGTGCCGACAGAGCGACTGCATCATTATCCTTGACCGATTTCTGCAACTTCCCGGCCAGCCGCACGTTCAGAGCTGATTGTGGAAGGGAAGCTCGCAAGCTGCCCTCTTGTGCGCGTATTGCCGCGCTCGGAGTCAGATCAATCAAGCCTTGCCGAACCTTGGCAACGGATCCTCCCCCTGTTCTTTCAAGTCGACAATGACGCTGAGACTGTAGGGGCCTCCGGGAATTCGGCCGGCCGGCACACAGGGAATGAGAATCGCTGCCTTACTCGCCGAGGCTACGCCTATGGTGCCAGAATTGGGGCCCGGGGCTGTCACCTTTGGTCGAACAGCCGCGTCGCAAGGTCTACCTAGAGTCACGTCATCAAGCAGGATCGCAGCCAAGAGTCTTTACGGTCGCTGGCATGTAGGAACGCATGAAAGTCTCGATAGCATTCCTTTGCTCTCCGCCTTCGATATTTCGCGTTGTTTTGAGGGCGAGAGTGAAATGGTCGCCGCCTTTTGTTTTGCATGCGATTGTCGCTATAGCGCCGTCGTTACCGATTACAGCACCATCGGCGAGGTTGATCCGGCGTGGACTTTGAAGAGAGTAGATGCTGCTCTTTCCGTCCTTGGCGACTGATAGGGGATCCATCTTGCCTGAATGCCAGAAGAACTTGATTTCCAATACGCTCTGCTTGTCCACGGTCACATCACAGGGAGCGCTTACTTCCGACTCTCGGTCGATGCGATTGTATTCGTCGACCTCTCCAGCTGGTTTCAAGAGCGGCGCAACGGCAGATTTGGAAACCTTGGTGCCACAAATCTCTTGGCGCATGGATTCATTGTGCTCGGTAGAATTACTGCAAGAGGCCCCCGTGCCGACTGTGATAAGGCAGGCTGTCATGAGTAGCGTGCGTCTGAAATTGAATTTCACTCGGTCTTTTCTCCCGAAACCCCGTTGGCGAGTTTCCCGCCCGCGTTCGCTGCTTCGTCGATGTCCGCCTGGGGGCCGAAGGTAGAGTCGTTCTTCCCGCCGTGCTCCAGGGACCATTCGTGTGCGAGGGCCATCAATTGGCCATTGCGTTTCTTGTAGGAATCAACGTTCTCGTCAGAATTCTTGTCGTCAATCTTTTTTTGTTCGTCTTCCAGCCACTTCTCTGTGACGTAGTCGACCCCTGACTGCACTTCTCCGCTCCCCACCGGGATGTAACTAATGGCTTGGTCGACAATCCATTTCTGATCGAAGGCGGCCGTCTCTGGATCTCCGGCAGCGTGTGTGCGAGCAGCTTCCAAGAAGCCGACTGTCCGCCCTGTGCGTACCAGTGAATCATGTGGGTCTTTTTGCCCTGATTCATGAATGTCGGCGACAAGTGCATGGTTGATTCCACGGTTTAGGTCGCCATATGAGTCTTGGTCCTTGGAAACTTGCTTTATGACTTCGAAGAGCTGGTCCTGAGGAATAGGTGCCTTGTTCATATCTGGGTTGCTGGCTGATTCGTGGACCGTACTGCCGTGATTAACGAGTACCTGTGTCATAGGATCACGGAGGGAGGACGGGAATTCGTCGCCACTGTCAGCCAGATACTTTATGGATGACTTGAAGACCGCGTTGTTGTCCTTCGAGTGCTCGACGTGCTTCGCGCCCTCGTCGGACGGGTCGATACCAGTGGCGCCAGCTTGGAGGGCGGCGCCGAATCCGGTGCGGTCATCTGCGTCAATTGAGGGCGTATAGGTGGAGGCCTTTGCGCCCTCGTGCTCCCTCAGGATGACCTGCCAACGCTCGTCGTCCATCAGGTGCTTCATCCGGTCGTCATCCTTGAGGAAGGAAGCGGCGGTGGCTGGGTCATGACTCATGACGCCGAGGAGGCCGTCGACTGGGTCATTGGCGAACCAGCCGTCTCGCTTCCCGTCGTATTCGCCCTTCAGGGTCCAGATGTCGCTGTCGTCCTTCTCGGCTTTGATCATGTCGTCGCCGAGGTCCTTCAGGAATTGTGGCGAGAACCAGTCGTCTTTGCTTGCTCCATTTTCATCGGCCTTACTCATGAGGGTGACCAAGGACTGATACCCGCGTACCTTGTCGAGGCGGGCATCGGAGAATTCTGTCTGATAGCGCTCCTTGCCGGCATTCTTCATATCGGAACGCCACTCCTGGTACCAATCTGATTTGGTGTTCCTCGTGGCGGTGGCCAGCGTGTTCGCCAGCCCGTTCTCCAATGCGGCGTAGTCCGGCCTTCCCTTAGCGCTGTGGACGTGGATGAGGTCGTTCAACCGGTTCGTCAGTTGGATTGTCCCACCAGCTCCCAAGGCGTTGAGGAGTGTTTGGCTGAACGCCTTATTTCCGCTGTTATCGCGAAACGCTCGTTGCAGGCCGGAAATCTCCTTGGCCGAAACGGCGTCTCCATTATTAAGTTTAGTGGCAGTCTCATGTGCTGCTTCGGCTTCATACTTCTCGATGTCGCCTTTGGCCTGTGAATTGAAGCCGTTAGCTGTGCCATCGGTGATATTGGAGTCGATGACAACGGCTTCCAATGCGATTCGGACACCTTCGTCGGCGTCCTTGAGCGCACGAACGGTCACCTCGATCTGCTGAGACCAGGAAGCTATCGATTTGCGAACGCTTTCCTGGTAGCTCGGGTCGTGCCGAATAGCATTTTTTTCGCCTTCAGTCAATTTTTCGAAATCGTGCGTGACAATCCCTTGATCCGACACCTTCATGCCGGCGGCAATGGCATCCTGGCGCGCAGACCTTACTTTTCCTCTCAGATCTACGAAGTTGGTATGCGCATCACGGAGCAGAGAGGAGATTGCCTTGGCTTCTTTTTGTGCCGCTTGGAATTCCTTCAACGTCACGTCGAATCTGACGCTGGCTGCGTCTGCACTTACGCCGGTCCATGTCCTGCCGAGCGAGACGCTCTGTACATCGCTCTTGTACTGCTTCTCAAGCTTCTTGAATTCACCCGCCATGCCCTCCCATTTGTCGGCAGCTGCGGTGAGTTTAGAGAGGTGGGTAGTCATGACTTCGTGATAGCTCGGCATTTTTCCCCGTTTAGCGGTACTGATCAAGAGTGGACTGCTGTCGGATTTGACCGGCGATACCGACGTCGTTGTTCTGGAAGGAGATGGACGTGTTACGAAGTGCGTTGCTCTCCGTGGCCAGTCGCGCTCTCAGTGCCTTGACTTGCTTTCCCCACCCCGTGTGTGCGTTCTTTAGAGCGGCCGAAGTGACCCAGCCATCGCCGTCCTTGGCATTGAACTCGTTGACTGCTGCGACGGTCTCCTCGTCGGCCCAGTCTCCGGCCTTCTGCGTGTCTTTGTGCAGGTGCTGATCGATTGCGTCCGCTGCGGCCTTCTTTTCGGCAGGACTGGATGCCAGATCAGGCTTCCCGCCGCCAGGCATCAGCGGGCCGCCACCGCCGCCGTGGTCCACCTGGTTCAACTGCATCTGTGTGGCCTGTTTCTGAGCCGCCTCGTTCTTGAGCTGATCCCACTCGTCCCATGCCATCTGCGGGTTCCTTCCTCGGTGCGTGTCGTGTGAACGATCAGTTCCGGCTCAAGCAGACAGTGCGGTCCGGCTACTCAAAGGGGATTTCTGTTGCGGAGCTTCGGCGGATTTTGCGGATGACGCCGAGAGCGATTGCGGTGCCGATCAGGGCGGCGGCGCCGAGGCCCAGGGCGATCCAGAGGGTGTTGTTGTCGCCCGCGTCGGAGGTAGTTGTCGCGGCGGCCTGCTTGTTGTCCTTCGCGGCCGCCTTCTCGCTGCCGCCTGCGGACTTGGAGGCGTTCGGGGACGGCGACTTGGGTGCTGCCGCTGCCGCTGCCAGGTCCGGGATGGGGTACTCGTCGGCCGGGCCGGGGTTACCGGGGTTCTTCAGGGCGATGCGGGGGCGGACGACGCCGTAACCCACTACGTCGTCGCGCTTCAGGCCCTTGTCGTTGCCGCTGGCCGTTGTCATCAGGACGCGGAGGACCTGGTTGTTCGTCCAGTCGGGGTGCTTGGACCAGAGGAGGGCGGCTGAGGCGGAGGCGAGGGCTGCCGCGTTACTGGTGCCGGTCCCTGTGCAGATCTGCTTGCCGCGAAGGCATGCGCCGGCAACGTCGCCTCCTGGAGCTGCGAGGTCGACCTGAGGTCCCCACTGGGAGTTTTTTACGGGTCGTGCTTTCTGGTCGACCCCGCCGACCCCCACAACCCCGGGAGTGGCCGCTGGGTACCCCAGGAAGTTCGTTTTGTCACCCTGGTTGCCGACAGCCGCGAAGATCAGCTTGCCCTTGTTGATGGCGTACTTCGCTGCGGCAGCCAGATGCGGAGGGGCATCCATCTCTTTGCCTGGAGCGTTGAACTGGCCCATTGAGATGCTGATGATCTTGGCGTCGGAGTCCGCGGCGAAGCGAATCGACTTGGCCATGTACTCAAAGAATCTGGCTCGAGAGTTAAACTTTCTGTAGTCCTCCGTCCAGGCGGGCATGCGGATTGGCAGAATCTTGGTTCCTGGTGCGAGGCCAAAGGCGACGACAGCTTTGCCTCGTGAGCTCTTTGCGGCGATCAAGGAGGCCATTTTCGTGCCGTGTCCAGAATGGTCTGTGTGCTCGTCGCCATCCAGGTTGGAGTAGTCCTTGCCCTCCAGAACCTGGCCCCGTAGATCGGCTGCTGACTCATCCACTCCAGTGTCGATGACGGCAACCGTGACTCCGCTGCCGGTGCTTGTCTCCCACATTTCCTCAGCGTGCATCGAGTTCAGGTGCCACTGCTTGTCCCAGGCCGTGTCTGCGTGGGCCGGCATTGCCGTAATGCCTATGAGCAGGAACCCCACCCCGGCCGACAGGACCGACCGGACTTGGACTGGTCGCTCACTGCTGCTAGTCATTTGCTGCTTCTCTTCTCTTGCTGTTTCCTGCACTGTCAGTCGATGACCGGAGGCCCTGCACGCCGGTTGTTCCGCTGCCAGGTCTCCTCGTCCTCGACGAGGTAGTCCGGCCTGTCGTTTCCTTCCTCGTCGCGAGGTTTCCTCCGCGTGCGCGAACTCGGCGGCGGAACTGCCGCCCCGCCGCGTCCCGCTGGACCCGTCGCTTGAGGAGCGCTGCCTGGGGCGGCACCACGGACCAAGCCGGTTCCACCAGGTGTGAAGGGGCGAGTGCCTGCTCGGCTCGACTGGTTGGGACGGCCGCCCACGATGCCTCCGGTCTCGCTCGCCAGGCGGCGGCCGACAGCTGATCCGCGTTGACCTGTTCCGGCGCCTCCCGCGCCGGCACCAGTACCGGCGCCCATCGGTCCGCGAGCTGCGCCTCCTGTGCCGGTGCCTCCCGAACCGGACCCCATGGGCCCGCGACCGTAAGCGCCCTCGCCACCGACGACGGTGCCGCGGGGGATTCCGCCCGGGGTGCGGTTGGTGCTGGGCGTGGGACGGCCGCCAACGATGCCGCCGTTCCCGGGAGAACGTCCGGCAGATCCTGCTGCTGCGGACGTGCCCTGTCCGGGCAGCATCGGGGCACGGGCACCTGAGCTCTGTCGACGTGCGCTGACCGGGGCCGAGTCCGTGGGTGTCCTACCGCTGCTCACGGGCGGGTTGAGCCCGACGGGTGGCACCATGCCTCCGTCCGGCCGACCGGTGGTCGGCACGTTGCTCGGCAGGGTAGTCGATGCCCCGGAGGGGGCCTGTGGCAGCGTCCCAACCCCGTCGATTTCCGTGCCCACGGAACGATCCGGCAGCGCCGCGGTGGCTGGAGTCGTACCGAGCTCAGCGTGGTGAACCCCGCGCACAGGTTGCGGAGACTGACCGAACGCGTCGGCTCCTCCGCGCGGAGTCGGATCGGCTCGCCTGCCTGCAAGCGTTGCTGATCCCCCGGCGGTGGAATCCGGGGAACTTTGGTATTTCGGCTCCCACTCGTCGGCACCCATATATCGCGCCGGCGGCGGAAACGTAGGCGGCTGCACGCTGTTGACCTGGTGCGCCGACAGCTCGTACGCCTGCGCGAGCTTGGTCAGCCGCTGTACGGCCTCCTGCCTCGCCGCGTCCATCCGTCCCTGTGCGGCAGTCGCGTCCGCCTGGGAGCTCTTTGCCACTGTGCGTGCGTCGGGGTCGTTTCTGTTTTCCGGGTCCGTCGCAGCCTTGTAGTTCTTCTGGGCGCTCAGCAGGTCGCCCTTGGCCTTCGTCGTCTCGGCGAGCGCGGGCATCGTGGCCTTCGCTTCGGCGACGGCCGTCGAGACCTGTTCCATCCAGCGGGATGCGACCTCGCTGTACTCCCCGAGATGCAGCGTGGCGTTCGCGGCCTGGTTGCCCCACTGGCGGAATGCGTCACCGCCCTCGCCGTGCCACGGCAGGGCGGCCACATGCGTCTTGAGGTCCTCGCCGATCTTGGAGATCGTCGTGGCTGCTCCGGCCAGCTTGCGGGCCAGATTCGCCGGGCCCGCCGGATTGGCCGCGGTGAGCATCGCGACCAGCTTCTCGTGCGACATGGACTGGAAGTTCGTGCTCTTCGGCTGTGGCTTCGCATTCATCAGAAGCCCGTTTCCTTGCTGGTGTCCTTCTTGGCCGGGCCGCCGACAGGTTGCTGGACGGTCGGGTCCCGGTCCTTGTCGTAGTACTTCTCCGCATCCGCGTTGATCGCGGCCATACGGTCCCGGATGTCCACGTCGACGTTCTCGTAGCCCACGCGCGAGGCATGGACCGCGAGGCCCATCCCCTCGATCTGGGTTCCGAGCGCCTTCGACAGCTTTTGCAGCTCCTCGTGGACAACGTTGTACGACTCGAAGAGGAACTGCGCCTCAAGGAAGTCGTCGGACCCCAGATGGGCGCGGACCAGCCGATCGTCGGCCATCTTGCCCGGAGCCGCCTCGGACGTGTCGAGCTCGATCAGCAGGTCGTCGACCCGCTTCTTGAAGCCCTTCATCTTGTCGGCTTCGATCACCAGAGCCTGTTGAGGGTTCACCCCGTAAAACGTGTCGAACGACCGGCCCGTGTCCGGTGTTGACGCCCCACCCTCACCCGCCACAAGTACCTCCCCGTTACTGCCAAAGCATCAAGGATCACTTTACGTATCAGTAGTGACAGTGCGGGTCTGTCCGGTTCAGGGGTAATTGGGGTTTAATCATGATGACTTGGGCGTGCCCGCCGGTCATGGGGGCGTGACTGTCACCACATCCACGTGCCACACACAGCAGCGCCGCCGGGGGAGCGGCGGCGCTGCTGGTCTGGGTGTGGGGGGTATGGGGATGTGGGGATGTGGGGGGAAGGGTTACGGCAGGTTGTGGACGTGCGGGCCGACGGCGTCGGACCAGGCGTTGCCCGCCGTCGCGTCCCAGTTCGTCGACCAGGTCATCGCGCCGCGCAGGCCCGGGTAGGTCTTGGACGGCTTGAACGAGCCGCAGTTGGTGCCACCGGTCAGACAGTCCAGGGCGTTCCTGACGATCTGCGGGTCCACGTAACCGCTGCCCGCGCCCCGTGTCGAGGCCGGGACGCCGATGCCCACCTGGCTCGGGTCCAGGCCTCCCTCCAGCTGGATGCAGGCGAGTGCGGTGAGGAAGTCCACCGAGCCCTGCGAGTAGACCTTGCCGTCGCAGCCCAGCATCGAACCGCTGTTGTAGTACTGCATGTTGACGACGGTCAGGATGTCCTTCACGGCCAGCGCCGTCTTGAAGTACTCGGTCGACGTCGACTGCATGTCGATCGTCTGCGGCGCCATCGTGAGGACCAGGCCCGAACCCGTCTTCGCCGACAGCTGCTTGAGCGCCTTCGTCAGGTACGTGGCGTTGACGCCGTGCTCCAGGTCGATGTCGATCCCGCTGAAGCCGTACTCCTGCATCAACGTGTGGGCGCTGTCCGCGAAGGCGGTCGCGGAGGCGTCGCTGTTGATCGTGACGTTGCCCTTCTCGCCGCCGACCGAGAGGATCACCGACTTTCCGGCCGCCTTCTTGGCCGCGATGTCGGCCTTGAAGCCGTCGACCGAGGAGTAGCCGACCGCCGGGTCGAGGGTGAAGGTGAGTTCGCCGGCGGTGGGGGTCGCGTCGGCGAAGGAGACCGCGATGATGTCGTACTGCGCCTGCACGTCACCGAGCTTCTGGACGGCCGCGCCGTTGTTGAAGTTCTGCCAGTAGCCGGTCAGTGCGTGCTTCGGTACTGCCGCCGCGCCGACCGCGACCGTCGTGTCGTCCGCGGGCGCGCCCATGGCTGCTCCCGTGGTGGTGAGCGCCGCCGTGACGGCCAGCGCCAAGGCCGCGCCGATGCCGACCCGTCGGCGAGCGCTGCTGCGAGGGGCCCGGAACGAGTGGCGGGCGTGCTGAGTGCGGTCCACTTGCTGCCTCCGTGGGGGGAGTGTGGGGGAGGGGTCGCTGGGACGGTGGCCACCGCTGGTCGTACAAGCTGGTTCAGACCAATTCGGTTGTCAAGACCTCTGACAGCGTTGTCGGCGCGGTTGGTGATCTCATCCCGGTGCAAACCGGCGTCGGAGATCCATAGGCGAAATAACGCCAACTCACGCACGAGTACGGCCATACAAGAAAAAGGAAAGGTGTTCTCCGCCACGTTGGTCGTGGATAAAGTGCTGGTGCAGCACGACGGAGCAGCATCGATCTGCGCACGCCGGGACCGCGGCGGACGGAGTGAACGGGGTGACCAACGTGCCGACCGCGATAGCAGTCACCAGCACCGACCTGGTGCTGCCGCCCACCGACCGGCAGACGCCGACCGCCGCGCTGATCCGCGCCCCGGGCGACCAGCCGCTCGATGCCGCGCTGGCCGACATGAACGTGATGCTGGAGCGGCACGGATACGTGGTGGTGCTCTACCCCGCCTCCATTCCCGTCGCCCACGAACAGCGCCTGCACACCATCCGATCCGTCCTGGAGACCGACCGGCTGGCCCTGCTGAAGCTCGACCTGCCACCGCTCGGCGTGGCCGTTCTCGTACGGCAGCTGCGCCAGTTGTCCATCTGCGACTTCAGCGCCGGGGTCGTGGCGTCGGCCGCCAGACTCCTCTCGCACTACATCTACGCGGGCGCGCTCCTCAACTCGGTCACCAAACTCGACCGCGTCCCGGTCAGCCTCAAGGCGCACGCGAAGTCCTGGGTGCCGGGTGCGCAGTTCGGCGTACTGGCCTGCCCCACACCCGAGTTGATCAAAGTGGGGGCCGGGGCGACGCTCGCCGGGCCCGAGTTCGCCACCCAGCTGCTGGTCGCCAAGGGGCAGCTGACCTCGGACTGGGTGACCGAAACCCTCGCGCCCGCCTGGCAGGTGCAGGGCGTGCAGGAGACGGAGCTCACCGACTATTCGCCGCGCTGGTGGGGTACGGCCAAGATGATCGAGTTCGCCGCGTTCCTGCCGGACATCTCCGTCCTGTACCAACTGGTCGCGTCCGTACGGCGGGAGCAGTGCCACTGGTGCGGCATAGAGCTCATAGGGGATCGCTGCGGATTCTGTTCGGCCCCGCTCGCGCCGCCCGAGAACCGGGCGCGCGCGCACCGGACGCGCGCGGTCGCCGCCCTGGGGCAGGGGCCGCCCTGATGCCGTACGGGGTCAGCGCGCGCACCGCCCCGCTCACTGTCCGTTGCTCCGACCGACATTCCTGATCGAGGTAGCCCGACCCCATGAACTCACGTCAGCGCCGCGGCGTCATTCTGCTGCTCCTCTCGGTCCTCTGCGCCTTCGGCGCGTTCGCCGGCGTGCTCTCGGTGATCCGTGATGTGAACGCCAAGGTGGGGCCCGAGGTCGCGGCGTACCGGCTCAAGGACGACGTGGCCCCGTACAAGCAGCTCAGCGCGGCACAGTTCGAGAAGATCTCGATGCCCGAGCGATGGCTTTCGGCCAATGCCGTGACCGACATCTCCGAGGTACGCGGAAAGATCGCGGTCACCCAGCTCCGGAAGGGCTCGCTGCTCCAGAGCGACATGATCGTGCGCAAGCCGGAGCTCTCGGCGGGCGAGCAGGAGATCGCCATCATGATCGATGCCGCCACCGGGGTCGCCGGAAAGATCAACCCCGGCTCCCGGGTGAACATCTACGCCACCTTCGAGGGCGAGGAGAAGGGGCAGCCGAACAAGTCCCAGGTCATCGTCGCCGGCGCCCGGGTCATCGACGTAGGCAAGATCACCGCGCTGGAGCCCGGCAACAACGACCGCAGCCGCAGGGCGAAGGACGCGGTGCCGATCACCTTCGCCCTCAACACGCTCGACGCCCAGCGCGTGGCCTACGCGGAGTCGTTCGCCGAGCATGTGCGCCTGGCGCTCGTGGCCGACGGCAGCGACACCACCATCACCCCGCGCGACCGTGAGTACACCCTCGACGGGGACAAGTGAGGACCGGCCCTATGACGACTCGCATCCTCCCGGCGGTTGGCGACCCGGACGCCGCCCGCGCCATCATCACCCTCCTCAGCCAGCTCCCCGACGCGGAACCGGCCGCGCCCGTCACGGACTCGACCTCCCTGCTCGACACCCTCGCGCGGCTCGCCGCCGAATCCCTCGACGAACTGCCCGAAGTGCTCCTGGTGCACGAGCGGATCGGCCCGGTGCCGGCCCTCGAAGTGATCCGGGAGGTCGCGCTGCGCTTCCCGGCGGTCGGCGTCGTCCTCATCACGAGCGACGCGGGCCCCGGCCACTTCACGGCGGCGATGGACTGCGGGGCGCGCGGCCTGGTCGGACTCCCGCTGGGTTACGAGGAACTGGCGGCCCGCGTGCAGGGCGCTGCGGCCTGGTCCATCGGTGTACGCCGCCACCTCGGCGCCGGCTCCGACGTCTTCTCGGGGCCCGGCGGCACGGTGGTCACCGTGACGGGGGCCAAGGGCGGCACGGGGGCCACGGTCACCGCCGTACAACTGGCGCTCGCGGCCAAGGCGTCGGGGCGCACCGTCGCGCTCGTCGACCTGGACCTCCAGTCGGGGGACGTCGCCTCGTACCTCGACGTGCAGTTCAGGCGGTCGATCGCCGACCTGGCCGGAATCGCCGACATCTCGCCGCGAGTCCTCCAGGACGCCGTCTACACCCACCCCACGGGCCTCGGCCTGCTGCTCGCGCCCGCCGAGGGCGAGCGCGGCGAGGAGGTCACCGACCGGGTGGCCCGCCAGGTGGTCGGCGCGCTCCGCAACCGCTACGAGGTCGTCGTCGTCGACTGCGGCACGCAGATGAACAGCGCCAACGCCGCGGCGATAGAGATGGCCGACCAGGCGCTGCTCGTCGTCACCCCGGACGTGGTCGCCGTGCGGGGGGCCAAGCGCATGGTGCGGATGTGGGACCGACTCCAGATCCGTAAGGCGGAGGAGACGATCACCGTCGTCAACCGCCACACCCGCAACACGGAGATCCAGCCGGCGCTCGTGGAGCGCATCACGGGTACGAAGGTCTCGCGCATCGCGATCCCGGCCAATTTCAAGGAACTCCAGGCGGCGACGGACTCCGGCCGCATGCAGGACCTGGACAGCCGCAGCTCGGTCAAGCAGGCGCTGTGGGCCCTCGCGGGTGAACTGGGCCTGGTCAAGGCGCCGGAGAGCGCGGGCGGGCGGGGCAAGGGCGGCGACCACAAGGCGCTGGTGCTGCGCGGCAAGGGCGCGCGGGCGGGCAGGGGCGGCCGGGACAGTGGCGCGGTCACCGTCGAGCTGGCGGGCATGGCCCCGCTGATCATCTTCGTGATGATCGCGATGTGGCAGGCGGTGCTGTTCGGCTACACGTTCTCGCTGGCGGGCAACGCGGCGGACGAGGGCGCGCGGGCGGCCACGGCCGCCGAAGCGAGCGGCGGCGATCCGCAGGCCGCGTGCGGCGAGGCGGCGCGACAGCGGCTGCCGGCCAGTTGGCAGGACGGGTTCGCGCCCACCTGCGGGGCTTCGGGAAACCTGTGGAAGGCCGAGGTCAGGCTGCAGACGCCGGTGCTCTTCCCCGGCGCGGGCAACTTCCCCTGGTCCGTCAACGGCAGCGGCGGCGCCGCGAGGGAAAAGACGGAGGACCAATGAATCCAGCCAATGGAGCGAGGGCATGGGGCGGTGGGGCGGGCGCGGGCGGCCCCCTCGCCCAAAGGACGTGTGTCCGGAGCCGGGTCACTCGCGCCGGGGCCCGCGGAGGCGCCGGAGCGGGCAGCCGCGGTGGGTGTGCCGTGGCCGCCCGGAGCGCGGGTGGCGACGGCATCGGGTTCCCGAGCGCGGCAGCCCGGACGAGCGTTTCCGGGGCCGATGCGGCGCCCGAGGCCGTTCCCCGAGCCGCCGCTGTTCCCCGCGCCCGCACCCTCGTTCCCCGCCTCCGGGGTCTCCGGGGTCTCCGCACCCTCGGCGGTTTCTGCGGCAAGACGCAGCGCGACCGCGGTGCCGCCATCCTCGAATTCACCGGGTTCCTCCCGATCCTGCTCTTTGTCGCCATGGCCGCCATCCAGCTCGGCCTCGCCGGATACGCCGCCTCCCAGGCCGGCACCGCCGCCCGCGCCGCCGCCCGCACCGAGTCCCTGGAGCCCGGCTCCGGCGCGGCCTCCGGGTACGCCTCGATCAGCGGCTGGATGGGCGGACGTACGACCATCAGCGCCGGACCCGCCGGGGCCGAGACCGTGTCCGGCACGGCCGTGGTCGGGATTCCGTCCGTACTGCCCGGCATCGGCGACTTCGGGCCGATCACCCGCACCGTCGTCATGCCGAGCGACGGGGAGGAGCCCTAGCACCGGCGCACCCGGGGCCCGACCCGGAAAGCAGCAGGACGCGCCGCACCACCCCGCCCGAGCGAGGAGCACCCCCACATGAGTCTGCGGGCACGCATCACCGCCCCCGAGGAGAACGCCGGTGGGCGCGAGGACGGCCATCTGGTCGCCACTTACCGGACGAAGCTCCTGGAGGAGATCGACCTCGCGGAGATGTCCTCGCTCGCCGCCGGCGAACGACGGGCCCGTCTGGAGCGCGTACTCGCGCACATCATCAGCCGCGAAGGCCCCGTCCTCTCCACGTCCGAGCGCTCCCAGCTCATTCGCCGAGTCGTCGACGAGGCACTCGGGCTCGGCGTGCTCGAACCGCTCCTCGAAGACGCCTCCATCACCGAGATCATGGTGAACGGTCCCGACTCGATCTTCGTCGAGCGGGCCGGCCGCGTCGAGCAGCTCCCGATGCGCTTCGCGTCCACCGAGCAGCTGATGCAGACCATCGAGCGGATCGTCTCCACCGTCAACCGCCGGGTGGACGAGTCGAATCCGATGGTCGACGCCCGCCTGCCGTCCGGTGAGCGTGTCAACGTCATCATCCCGCCGCTGTCCCTCACCGGCCCCACCCTCACCATCCGCCGCTTCCCGCGCGCGTACCGGCTCCAGGAGCTGATCAGCCTCGGCACGCTCGACGAGCAGATGCTGTTGCTGCTGTCCGCGTTCGTGCGGGCGCGCTTCAACGTCATCGTCTCGGGCGGTACGGGCTCGGGCAAGACCACCCTCCTCAACGCCCTCTCCGGCCTCATCCCGGAGCACGAGCGCATCATCACCGTCGAGGACGCGGCCGAGCTCCAACTCCAGCAGGCCCACGTCATCCGCCTGGAGACCCGCCCCGCCAACGTCGAGGGCAAGGGCCAGATCACCATCCGCGACCTCGTACGCAACTCGCTGCGCATGCGCCCCGACCGCATCATCGTCGGCGAGGTCCGCGGCGGGGAGACGCTCGACATGCTCCAGGCCATGTCGACCGGCCACGACGGCTCGCTCGCCACCGTCCACTCCAACAGTGCCGAGGACGCCCTGATGCGGCTCCAGACCCTCGGCTCCATGTCGGAGGTCGACGTACCGTTCGAGGCGCTCAAGGACCAGATCAACAGCGCCGTCGACGTCATCGTCCAGCTCGCCAGGCTCGCCGACGGCACCCGCAAGATCAGCGAGATCGCGCTGCTCGTCTCGCACGGCAGGGAGCAGTTCAAGATAGCCACCGTCTCGCACTTCATCGCCGAGCCCATGAGCGCCGAGCGCATAGTGCGCGGGCGGTTCGAGCACCTCGCCCTGCCCCGCCGCGTCGCGCAACGGCTCTACCTCGCCAACGAACCGGTCCCGCCCGCCTTCGGCATCACGGAAGACAACGATCCGCTCTATCTGCGAGAGGCCCAGTAGGAACGGCTATGGACAATCCCGCACTGCTGGCGATCGGCAGCACGCTGCTCTGCGGCGTGCTCGCCATCGCCGGAATCCACACCTACACCGCGGGACGCTCCCAGCGCGCCGCCCTGGTGGAACGCCTCGCCATCACCGGACCGCGCCAGCCGGGCCGCCACCGGCGGTTCACCGGCATCGACCGGCGGCTGCGCAGGACCCCGTTCGGCAAGAAGATCCAGCTGCGTCTTTCGGCCACCGGACTCGACCTGACAGCGGGCGAGTTCGTGGTGTACGTCCTGGTGGGCGTCGCGGCCCTGTGGCTGATCGCCTCCTCGGTCCTCGCGCCCTTCTTCGGCCCGGTCGCCGGGCTCGTCGCCGTCTGGAGCGGCGTCGCCTTCCTCAACTGGCAGCGCCAGAAGCGCATCGAGGCCTTCATCAACCAACTGCCGGACCTCTCCCGCATCCTGGCCAACGCGACCGCGGCGGGGCTCGCCCTGCGTACCGCGTTGAGCATGGCCGCCGAGGAGTTGGAGGCACCGGCCGGCGAGGAACTGGCGACCGTCGCCAACCACCTGTCCGTCGGCCGCTCCATCGACGACGCACTCGGCGAGCTCGCCGAACGCCTGCCCTCGCGCGAACTGGTCGTCCTCGTCACCACCCTGGTGCTCTCCAACCGTGCAGGCGGCACCGTCGTCGGCTCGCTGCGCAACCTCACCGAGACGCTGGAGGAGCGCAAGGAGACCCGACGCGAGGTCCGCACCATGCTCTCCGAGGTCAACGCGACGGCGTACACGATCCCGCTGCTCGGCCTCGGCGCGATGATCATGCTCAACTCCGTCACGCCGGGCTCCATGGCCCGGATGACCAGCAACCCGCTCGGTCAGATCATCGTGATCGTGGCCATAGGCCTCTACGCGGCGGGCTTCATCGTGATGCGCCGCTTCGGCAAGATCGACGTATAGCGCCATGTTCCGTGTCTTCCTGTGTCCGTGTCCCGTGTCCGTGTCCGATGTTCCAGCGAAGGTTCCAGCGAAGGTTCCAGCGAAATTCAGGAGGTATCCGGCATGGCACTGCTCCTCGCGCTGGTGGTCGGGCTGAGCGTCGCGGGCGCCTTCCAGGGCATCAGGATGTACCGCGCCGAAGCCAAGATCCCCGGTGACCTGGCCGTCGCCCTGGAGATCGGCGCCACCCGCGTCTCCGGCCCCGAATCGGCCGTCGACCGCCTCGGCATGCGCTTCGCCCCCGGCGTCCTGCGGCTGATGGGCCCGAGCCGGGTCGACCGCAAGCGCCGCCGGATCGACATGGCGGGCAACCCCGGCGGCCTCACCGTCGACCGGTACGCCGCCCGCCGCGCGGTCTACGGCCTCTTCGGCGGCTTCGCGGCCGTCGTCTGCCTGCTCAACGACCTGACGCTGTTCGGGATCTTCTGCATCGCGTACGGCTGGTTCGCCGCCGACGTCACCATCTGGCAGGCCATCCGCGAACGCAAGGACGTCATCGAGCGCACCCTGCCCGACTTCCTCGACGTACTCGCCGTGGTCGTCAGCGCCGGCCTCGGCTTCCGCCAGGCGCTGGACCGCGTCTCGGAGAGGTACGAGGGGCCCTGGGCCGACGAACTGCGCATCACCCTGCGCCAGATGGACATGGGCGTCAGTCGTCGCCAGGCCTTCGAGGAGCTGCGCAGGCGCAACGCGTCCGAGCAGGTCTCCCAGTTCGTGACCGCGCTCCAGCAGGGCGAGGAACTCGGCGCGCCCATCGCCGACACCCTCATCCAGATCGCCAACGACATGCGCCGCACCGACGCCCAGAACTCCCGCAGGCGCGCGGCGAAAGCCATCCCGAAGACCACCGTCGTCACGCTCGCCTTCATGGTCCCGGCGACGCTGCTCCTCATCGTCACCAATATGTTCCTGGGGTCGGACACCGACTTCGGTTCGGTATTCGGCGAATGACGGCCATGTCGCTGCCTTGGAGCCACCTCAGGTTCAGCGACAGGACCTTCGACGAACTCCGGGAAGTCACTCCCGCCCCACAGGGCACAGCGGTATCGACTGCCCCACAGGGCTCGGGCGGACCGGCCGCCCCACTTGGTCCAGTTGGACCGGCCGCCTCACAGGGGCCGGGCGGGACGGCAGCCGTGCAGGGCTTGGGTGTACCGGCCGCCCCACTTGGTCCAGTTGGATCGGTAGCCCCACAGGGGCCGGGCGGGTCGGCAGCCGTGCACCCCGCCCGGCCGGGGCCGCAGGCCCCCGCTCCCGTCACATCCGCACTCGCCGACGACGTACCGGCGCCCAGCATCCCCATCCAAATCAACGCCCTCCAGGCCCTGTGCCGCCAGGTCTTCGGTTTCCGCCTCGCGATGATCGCCCTCGGCGCGCCCTTCGCGCTGGCCAGGGCGGGCGGTCAGTTCGGCGGCTGGCTGGTCGGGGCGGCGGTGGTGTTCAGCCTCGTGGGCTCGTACGCGATGCTCCGGGACTGGGAGAAGCTCGGCCCGCTGCTCATCAAGTACCGCTCCCTGATGGGCGTCGACCTGCTCTTCGGCTCTGTCCTGCTCCTGACGGCCTCACCCGACTCCGCCCTCGGCTACGCCACCGCGTGCACCCCGCTGCTCGCCGGGCTGCTGTACGGCTGGCGGGGCGCGGGCATCTTCACGTCCATCCAGATCCTGCTCCTCGCGGCGGCCTACACGGCCTGGGCCCAACGGATGGGAAGCCCCGCCAGCACGCTCCTGATCAGCGGATTCTGTGGGGCGGCCGGAGTGATCGGGGTCACCCTGCGCAACCTGATGTTCCGCTTCGGCGCCGCGACCCAGGCCCTGTCCGAGGCCAACGCCAGGCTCGCGGTCACCGACGCGGTCGAAGGCGAACGGGCCCGCCTCGCCCGGGAGATGCATGACTCGGTCGCCAAAACCCTGCACGGCGTGGCCATGGCCGCCGACAGCCTGGCCGGCTCCGCCGACCGCCTGGACCCGCTCACCGTCCGCCACCGGGCGGGCATGGTCGCCCGCGCGGCCCGGCGCGCCGCTTCCGAGTCCCGCGAGATCCTCTCCGACCTGCGCCGACAGGCTGACTACGACACCGCGACCGGGGGCGTGCCCGTGGGCGACGAACTCGCCGCCCGGCTGGCGGACTTCGGACGACGTACCGGCATCACGACGGCATTCCGCCCGCTCGGCGACGCGTCTTCGCTCACCGTCCCGTACGCCGCCGCTCGCCACCTCCTGACGATCGCCACCGAAGCCCTGGAGAACAGCCACCGCCACGCCCACGCCACCCACGTCACCCTGGAGATCGGCCTAGACGAGGGCGCGCTGCGCGTCAGCGTGCTGGACAACGGCAGCGGCCTGCCTGCGGGCATCTGCCTGGAAGACCTCCGCAAGACCGGCCATTTCGGCCTCGTCGGCATGGTCGAGCGGGCGGCCGGGATCGGCGCCCGCATCCGCATCGGCCGGGGCCGCAGCGCGGGCGGCACAGAAGTACGCCTCGAACTGCCGGTCGCGGCGCTCACCTCCGCGAGCACCCCCTGAACCGTTCCCGCTCCCACTCCCCAACCCCCGAGAGGAGGCCGCATCATGCCGGACGAAAGCACCTACGGCCACGGGCCCCGTTCCATGGCTGCACCTCTGCCGACGCACATGTCCCAGCACACCTCGTCGCACACGAGCGCACCCCGCTCGGAACACACCCCCGCCGGGGCCCGCGTTCCCCCGCCGGCGGCGGCGTTCCCCGATCCGTCCCCGACCCCACCCAACCCTCCCGACCTCCGGGCGCGCCCGGAGGTTCTGCGCATCGTCATCGTCGACGACAACCCCGTGGTGCGGGCAGGGCTCACCGCCTTGCTCGGAGGCCGCGACGACATAGAGGTCGTGGCGGAGGCGACCGACGGCAGTCAGGCCCTGGCCGTCGCGCAGCGGCACCGCCCCGACATCGTGCTGCTCGACGTCCGGATGCCGGGCGTCGACGGCCTCTCCGTCCTGCCGTACCTGGTCGGGGTGGCGCCGGTGATGATGCTGACGTACAGCCGCGAGAGCGAGGTCGTGCGCGAGGCGCTGCGGCTGGGCGCGGGCGGCTACCTGGTGCACGGCGAGTTCACCGCCGATCAACTGGTCGGCGCGGTACGGGACATCCGGGCAGGCCGCGCCCACTTCACGACCTCCGTCCAGGACGCGCTGCTGGCCCATGTGCGCGGCGGATGCCTCCAGGAGGAGGCGCGACCGCTGCCGGGAGGACTCGGCACGGTGTACGCGACGGGAGTTCCGTACGCGGGGACTGGCTACGCACCGGGCGTGAATGCGACTGCACATCCCGGCGGGGCCCACGACTCCGGGCCAAGAGTCTCGAATTCGTGGCGGCATCGCGAAAAACCTTCGCACGTGCAATCAAATGTGGGACAGTCGTCAACAGAACGGTCACGGGCCCAGCAGGCACCACCGGCCCCGCAGTCTCACAACCGGCGTAATCACGGGCTGAGTTCGAGGGAGGTGGAGGTCATGGACCTCATTGCCACGGGTATGAGCAACCAGCAAATCGCAGCCACCTGCTTCATCAGCGAGAAGACCGTGAAGAACCACATCAACCGCATCTTCGCGAAGCTGCACAGCACGTGCCGCAGCGAAGCGATCGCGGCATGGGGCGGGGAGTCGTGGCCGACATGACCGGATCCGACGGGACGCGGAGGGCCCAAATCCTGATTTGGGCCCAGGGTTGGGCCCGGGGGCCCTCTGGCGGTATCCGTATGAAGCCGTACGTTTCTCGTATCGGAAGCGGCACAACGCGCGAAGATACGCATACGTCGGCCGAACTCGGAGAGGTACCCCATGGCGAAGGACAACGCGCTCAAGACCGCCACGAAGGCGCAGATCGTGATCACCAACTGGCGCGACACGACGGTGCGGCGGATGCGCGCGGACGAGGGCGCGAGCGTGGTGGAGTACGCGGGTCTGGTGGTCGTGATCGCGCTGATCGTGGTGGCGGTGCGTGGGCTGGGGCTGGACCAGACGATTTCATCGGCAATCGGCGATGCAGTGGCCGACATCACCGGCGGCTGACGCTCCACAGAATTCGGCAGGACCGAGGGCAGACCCTCCCCATGTACGTCGTGGTGGTGGCGGGTCTGCTCTTTCTTGCGTTCGCCTACTTCGCCTTCGCGCAGGCGGCGGCTGCCCGCAACAGTGGCCAGTCGGCGGCCGACGCGGCGGCGCTGGCAGCGGCTCAGGATGGTCGCGAAGTGCTGACCGAGGGCTTCTTCGAGTCCCTGGAAGTTCCCGAGGAATGGCCCGCATGGCTCGCGGGTGAGCGGGACCCGGGCGCGGGTTACGGCGCTGCTGCGAGTCAACTCGCAGGCGCGAACGACGCGGACGTCGCCAGTCAGGGCATGACTCCGTCCGACGGGGGCTATGAATTTTCCGTGGCGGTCGTGACTCGCGGAACTGTGGGCGACTCGGTCATCCCCGGCACGGAGAGTACGCACGCCAAGGCTGATGCAACCGCAGCGATCGAATCTCTCTGTGTGGTCGCGCCCGAAGGTGAAGAGGCGGATCTGATCGAAATCGACTGCAGAGGCAGCGGTCGCTGGCAGATTGACCCGGACACTCCCGTCGACGAGCAGGACGATCTGCCCGAGCCGAAGGACCTGTTCTCCGTCCATCTGGTCGAGTGAACGTCGAGACAAGGAAGAGCTACTGATGAGCATGCGGCGCACCATGAAGGCCCGAAGGGCACTGACCGCGGTGGCGATCACGACTGGCTTGGTCCTCGCGGTGGCCGGTTGCGGCGGAGACGGCGACGAGGGCAAGCCCAAGGCGGGCTCGTCCTCGACTCCCACAGGCAAGGACAAAGAGGACAAGCCAAAGAGCGAGGAGCCGAAGGCTCCTGCCGAGGACACTGTGCTGGCCGAAGTGACGGGTGGCGAGAACATCACTTTGACAGTCGCGTCTGCCGTTCGGGACGAGGGAGGTTTCCTCACTGTCAGTGGAAGCGTGCGCAATGGCAACGGAGGCTTCTGGAACCCGTCCACTTGGCGGGGAGACGAGCGGGAACTGTCGGACAATGCCGCGTCCCTGGCAGGCGCCTCTCTGGTGGACAAGGCTGGAAAGAAGAAGTATCTGATCCTTCGCGATACGGACGGCCGCTGCCTGTGCACCAAGTTCACAGGCGGCTTCAAGGCAGGCGAAGAAAAGACCTGGTTCGCCCAATTCCCCGCCCCCCCGACCGAATCCGCCAAGGTCGACTTCCAGATCGCGGACATGCCCCCCGCCTCCATCGAGATCTCCGATGGTGAGTGACGCCATGTCTCAGACCACGTTCCGAAGTCGCCCGGCCCACTTCGCCAGGATCACCCTCGCGACAGCCGTCCTGATCACCGGCCTGTCCGTCACCAGCGCCCACGCCGATCCCGAACCGAGCGTTCCCCCGGGCAGCACCACGTCCTCTCCGCCTCCGGAGGTGGACGGCAACGCCCCCGGGCTGCGGCTCGCGGACGGCGGCACCCTCGCTCCCGCTCGCGTCATCGACATCAAATCCGTCGTCGAGGACCTGGGCGGCGAGGAACGCCGTGAAGACACCAATTCCGACGTCAAGTTCGCCCTCCAGGCCGAAGTCCTCTTCGGCAAGGACAGCGCGAAGCTCAACGCCGACGCGTCCTCCCGTATCAGCGCCATCGCCGAAGAGATCACGACCCAGAAGGCCACCAAGATCCGGGTCTTCGGATTCACCGACGACCTCGGCTCGTACGGGCACGGCAAGGTTCTGTCCAAGAAGCGTGCCGACGCCGTGCATCAGGAATTGAACAAGACGCTCGGCCCGGACATCTCCTTCGAGATCCGTGGCTACAGCGAGGACTATCCGATCGCCGACAACGCCTCGGAAGAAGGCCGTAAGAAGAACCGTCGTGTCGAGATCTCGTTCCCGCGAGGCGCAGCCCCTGCCGCAGGCTCCTCCCAGAGCTGACCCGGCGGACGTCTACAGCAGGTGGTCGGCCTTGCCGGCCTTGATGTCGCGGATCATGGTCCGCAGCGCTTCGTGGGTGTCGGTGAGGTACCGGTCCTCCTCACCGTTTACGGCGATGTAGCCGTTGCCACGCTCGTCCGTCCCGAGGCGAAAGCAGGAGTTTCCCTCGCCGCAGAATGCTATGTCCCAGTTGATCTCTGACATGGAAGCGTCCCCTCACAGTTGGCGCGCGATGGCGTGGATGAAGTCCCGCGAGTCCTCGGGGGACAGCGCGATATCCTCCATCCAGTCGAGGTGGGCCCGGTACTTCGCCAGTTGAGCTTCCGCGTGGAGGAAGTCGGGCCCGTGCGAATTGTCGATCTGTACGGTGTCGAGCTGCGGCACCTGACCCTCCGCGTACAGGACCGTCTGTCCGGCCCCGGGGAACGCCCCCGCCTCGAAGGGGATCACCAGTAGCGTGATCTTCTCCTGCTCGGACTTCTTCAGCAGGTGATCGAGCTGGGCCCGCGCGACTGCCCGCCCGCCGAACTGCATGCGCAGCGCCGCCTCGTGCACGATCCCGGTGTACACGGGCGCCGTATCGCCGTCGAGGACGTGCTGGCGCTCCACGCGATGGGCGAGCCGCAGGGCGACCTCGTGCTCCGGCAGCTGTGGGACGACGACCCGGAACACGGCGAGTGCGTGGTCCGAGGTCTGGAGCAGTCCCGGCATGTGCATGGAGTAAGCGACCCTCATGCGCACCGAGCAGGCCTCCAACTCGGCGATGTCCAGCAGGCCCTGGGGGAGCACCGGTCTGTACCGCTCCCACCAGCCGCGCCTGCGGGGCTGGGCCATCTCCACCAGGGCATCGACGTACGACTCGTCCGTGCAGCCGCAGTTGACGGCCAACGTGCGCAGTCGGTCGGGGCTGATCGCCCGGAACCCGGACTCGATGTTGGAGATCTTGCCCCGGTCGACGCCGAGCAGCCCGGCCGCGACCTCGGCCATGACGCCCGCTGACGTGCGCATCTTGCGCACCTCGGCCCCAAGTCGCTTCTGACGTTCCGTTGGAGACGTCCTCGCTGCCATGCCGGTCCCTTCCGCGTGCGGTGTGTGCAGTCTGCCGTCTGCGCACACGATGAAGCCACGGAAGGGTGCAAGTTCCCCTATCGGTGGGCCAAAGTAACCCCAGTCCCCTACTTTGGGTGTTGTGCCGCTCACGCTCCGACGAGTTGAAGCGCATCACGCGGTCCTGCCCGCAATCTCCTTCCCTGGGAGGGGCGGTCCCGCGTCAGGGAGACAGGCCACTACTCATCAGCCGTGCGCCCACGCGAAAGCGAGCCCGGTCAACACCTCACCCCCATGCGGGAGTCGACGATGTCTCCATCCATCCGCAGTGCACTCTGTCCGGTCGCCGCGAGCAGCGGAACCGGCGGCCAGTCCGGCCCCTATCTCCGCCCCCGCCCGGACGAGGGCCTCGCGCTGAGCCTCACCGTGCCGTGCGCGCCGCGCAGTGCCGGGATCGTACGTACGGCGTTCAGGTGCGCGCTGCACGCACACGGGCTCGACCGTTACGCGCTGCCCGCGACCGTCGCGGTGACCGAACTGATCGCCACCGCGACACGGTTGGAGGGGGAGGAGGACCTGTATCTGTCCCTGCGCCACCGCGAGGACGTACTGCGCCTGGTCGTCTGGGACCAGCATCCCCGCCACTCCGACCCGGACGCGGTGGCCGTCTGCGAGCAGCGGCGGCGGCGCTCGCTGTGGCTGCTCGCGGCAGTGGTCGGGGACTGGGGCGGCGACTGGGGTGTCGGTGACGCGCGCCCGCCCCATCGGGGGACCAAGTCCTGGGTGGTGCTGCCCCGGTGACGGCCGGGGTCAGTCGGAGGCGGGGGCCGGTACGAGGCCGTCCTCGGCGAGGCCGGCCAGTACCGCAGCGCCCAGGGCGTGCACGGCCGACTGTGGGCGGACCATGACGGTGAATTCCTTGATCAGGCCCGCTTCGTCGAAGTGCAGCAGGTCGATGCCGTGGATGTCCTTGCCGTTCACGGTGGTCCGGAAGAGCAGGACGGCGGACGGGGAGGGTGTGCCGTCCACGCTCGTCTCGGAGGTGCCGTCGAACTCGCCGACGTAACGGAAGTCCTCGAAGGTGCGGAGCAGGACGCCGAAGAGGCCCATCACCATGGGGCGGCCCTCGAACGGGGTGAACTTCACCGGGCTGTAGAGCCGGATGTCGGAAGTGAACAGGGCCTCCAGTGCGGCGAAGTCCTTCTTTTCCACTGCGGCACGGAAGCGGTCGGCAGTCTCCATGGTGGATTCTCCTCCTCATTGATTACTCATCGATATGACTAGTCACTTTCTTGAGTATGGTGGGGGATGGGTCCGGGAATGGGAAGAGCAGACGGGAGAGCGCTTCGATGGCTTTGCGACATGCCGTGCTGGCGGCGCTGCTGGACGGTGAGTACAGCGGGTACCAGCTGGCCAAGGCCTTCGACGTGGGCGTGGCGAACTTCTGGCACGCCCTGCCCCAGCAGCTGTACGCCGAGCTGGCCAAGCTGGAGAAGGAAGGGCTGGTCGTGGGCCGGGAGGTGGTCCAGGAGAGCCGCCCCAACAAGCGGCTGTTCCGCGTCACGGACACCGGCCTCAGCGAGCTGGAGGGGTTCACGGCGGCCGTCGCCAAGCCGACGTTCATCCGCGACGACCTGGTGGTGAAGGTCCAGACGGTCGACTTCGTCGAGGCCGGTCCTGTGATCGAGCAACTCGACGAGCGGGCGTCCGTCGCCCGCGCCAAGACCGAGCTGTTCCGTGAGCTGCTGCGCAAGATGCGCGGTGCGTTGGACGAGGAGCAGTTCCTGCGCGAGGGGGAGCGGATCGGCCCCTACCTGACGTGCCTGCGCGGGCTTTCCCTCGAAGAGGAGCACGAAGCATGGTGCCGCCGGATCGCGGCCGTGCTCAGGGAACGGGACAGGGAGAGGCAGACGCGTCGTGGCTGACGATCAGCACGCCGAACACGGATATGTGCGTTACGTCGCGCTGGGCGACAGTCAGAGCGAAGGCGTCGGCGACGGCGACGACGCGACGGGCCTGCGAGGCCTGGCGGACCGCCTCGCCGAGCAGCTCGCGATCCTCAACCCCGGTCTCCAGTACGCCAATCTGGCCGTACGGGGAAAGCTCGCCGGGCAGGTGCGCGCGGAGCAGCTGGCCCCGGCTCTGGCCATGCGCCCCGACCTGGTGACCGTCATCGCGGGGGTGAACGACCTGATGCGGCCGAAGTTCGACGCCGCCGAGGTGGCGGCCGAGCTGGAGGCGATGTTCGCGGCGCTGACTGCGGCCGGGGTGCGGGTCGCGACGGTCACCTTCCCGGACGTGGGGAAGATCGCTCCGCTGGCCCGCCCGCTGCGCTCCCGGGTGCTGGACCTCAACGCGCGCGTGCGGGTGGCGGCGGCCCGGCACGGCGTCGCGGTGGCCGACGCGGCCGAGCACGCCTTCGCGACGGACCCGCGCGTCTGGAGCCCGGACCGCCTGCACGCCAGCCCGCTGGGCCACGCACGCATCGCCGCCGCCCTCGCGCACGCCATCGAGCTGCCGGGCAGCGACGACGCGTGGACGATCCCGCTTCCCCCGCCCCCGCTGCCCTCCCGCGTGCAGGCGCTGGGCACCGAACTGCGCTGGGTGTCCGGCTTCCTCGGCCCCTGGCTGATCCGCCGCCTGCGTGGCCGCTCCTCGGGCGACGGACGGTTCGCCAAGCGCCCCGAACTCCTGCCGCTGCTCACGGACATGGGCGGGGCCCCGGGAGCGCCGTAACGGGCCCGGCCCCTCCGACGCTCCGGCCGAGGCGCGTCGCGCGGGGATCTGCCGCCGCCCCGGGGTGCGTCAGGCACCCCGGGCCGCTCGGCGGCCTCTCCCGCGTTCAGCGACCCCGTCGATAGCTGCTGCCGTCCCTCGGGCGGACCAGCAGGCCCGTGTCGACGAGATCGCGGCGCATCGCCGCGCAGTCCTCGTGCACCGTGAGCAGCGCGTCGTTGACCTCGCGCTCGCCGTAGTCCCGGTCGCGCTCGAAGAACGTATCCGCGAGGTGTACGAGCAACTGCTCGCGGCGGGCCGTCTTGCGCGGAATGGTCGTCAGCCGCCCGTGGGAGAACAGGGCGGCCACCCCCTGTGAGCTGCTTGATCTGTTGTCGGACATGGCGGGAAGCCTCCCGCACGGCCCGACCGCCGGGCAAGCAGTTTTACGTATGCCTCCCTTGCGCCTGCCGGACGACCTCGTCGCCGAACTGGCCGAAAACTACCGGCAAGAGGCACGCCGGGCCGTCGATCCGGCCCACCGGGACCGACCCCGGCCCGCTGCTCAGCCCTGCTGATCGTGCGCGGCGATGGCAGCCGCGATCGCGCCGGCGATGTGCGTTTCGGCGGCGGCCTTGGTGATGCCGATGTCGGTGAGCGGGCCCGTGCCGCCCTCCAGTTCCAGCAGGGCGAGCAGGATGTGCTCGGTCCCGATGTAGTTGTGTCCCATCCGCAGCGCCTCCCGGAAGGTGAGCTCCAGAGCCTTGCGGGCCTGCGCGTCGTACGGGACGAGCTCGGGCACCTCGCCCGTCGTCGCCGACGGCAGCGCGGCGGTCAGGGCCCGGCGGACGGCGTCCAGGTCGACGCCCTGCGCGGTGATCGTGGCCGCGCCGATCGCGCCGGGCTCGCTGAGCAGACCCAGCGCCAGGTGCGCGGGGCCGATCTCGCTGTTGCGCGCCTCGCGGGCCTCGTTCTGCGCCGCGATGAGGACATTGCGGGCCCGCTCGGTGAACCGGCTGAAGCCCTGGCTGGGGTCGAGGTCGGTCGGTTCGGCGGAGTCCTTGGTGACGAAGCGCTTCTGGGCGGCCTGCTTCGTGACGCCCATGCTCCGGCCGATGTCCGTCCAGGACGCGCCCGAGCGCCGCGCCTGGTCCACGAAATGGCCGATCAGGTGGTCGGCGACATCGCCGAGGTGGTCGGCGGCGAGCACCGCGTCGGAGAGCTGGTCGAGTGCGTCGGGGTGGACCTTCTTGATGGCTTCGATCAGGTCGTCGAGCCGGACAGGGTTCGTCATGCGGGCTGGATTCGACATGCGTCAACCGTAGGTTGACGATGCCCAGGCGTCAACCCTGGGTTGACGGTCTCTTGTCGTGTGCGCTCGCCCGGCGTCCGACTGGCCAGACCCGTCCGGGTCACCCGGTTGGTCGGAGCCGTCGCAGCCGTCGAATTAGCCGAAGTCGGCCGGGTCGTAGGGGGAGAGCATCGCCATGCGCGGGCGGATCTCCGGCAGCTCCGGCGCCTCGTGCATCCAGTCGCCGGTGTCGATGCCCGCGACGGTGCCCGCGGACCGGAGCGTCGCCGGCGGGCGGGCGGCCCGGTCGCGCTGCCCAGGACTAGCCCAACTTGGTGATGGATTTGCCGGCGCGACGACGTTGTGGCCCACCGTGGGCCCGAGCGGCGGGTGTCGGCCGCACGGGCGCCCAGCTGCGGCGGTGCATCGGCCGCCGGGCGCGGGCCCGGCTCCGTCGAGCGAGGGCAAGGGCGTGGGTGCGGCGACGAGTTCGGCTCAGGACGGCCCCGAGATGCCCGTGGGGCGCGCCAGCACCGCCACCCGCACTCCGCGGCGCAGGCCCCATCGCAGCAGCGCGCCGGCCTCCGCCTCCAGTACGTGCCGGGCCCGCGGGCGGGGCATGCCGAGCCGGCCCGGCCGCATCGTCCGTACGCCGATGACCCGCAACTCCCGGTCCAGATAGGCCACATCGATCGCGAAGCGCATCCGTACGGTGTGCACGCAACTGGCCGGGCTGAGCAGTATCGCGCCCACGATCCCGTCCCGGTCGAGCAGACCGCGCGTCCGGGCCCGCGAGGAGGCCGCGATCTCCAGCGGCAGGGGGCTGCCTTCGCGGCCCTCGACCGTCAATGTCGCCGTTCCGTCCCGCCATTGCCCCATCCGCGGACCGTAACGGACCGCCCCCCGGCCGGTCCGCCCCCCGGAGCCCCGCCTGGCCTGATCGCGCAGGTGCCGCGCCGACCGATCGCGGCAACTTCGCAACCGTGAGAAGTTGGCAGCAGCCGGGTGGTGCGGGAGGCCGCCCTCCCGCGATCCGAAGCCGCAGCCGCAGCCAGGAGTGCCCCGATGACGCAGTCGCCCCGCCCGACCCCGGAACTGCTCGCCGAACTGCGCAAGCCCCGCCCGTACCCGGTGGTGTCCGTGACCCTGCCGACGCACCGCCACCGGCCGGAGAACCAGCAGGACCACATCCGGCTGCGCAACCTCCTCGCCGAGGCCTCCAAGCGCCTCACCGACGACCCCGACGTGCCGCGGGACCAGGCCGCCGCCGTGCAGGGGCAGCTGGCCGCCGCCGCCGACGGGCTCGACCCCGAGCGCTTCCTCGACGGCCTCGTGGTGCACGCCTCGCACGACGAGAACGCGGCGTATGTGCTCGGCACGGACGTGCCCGAGCGCATCGTCGTCGGTACGACGTACCTCACCCGCAACCTGGTCGCCGCGGCGGCGCGCGAGCGGCCGTATCTGGCCCTGGTCCTCAGCTCGGGCGAGGTGCGGCTGTGGCGCGGGGAGGGCGAGCGGGTCACCGAGGACCGCGACAGCGGCTTCCCGGTGATCACCTCGGCCGTGGAGCGGGACGGGCCGCCCAACCGGGAGGGCGACCACGGGGCCACGCAGGACTTCCACAACATGCTCAGCGACGCCGACAAGCTGCTCACTCCGCTGCTCCAGGGGGAGAACGGGCTGCCGGTGATCCTCGTCGGGCTGCGCCAGCACATCGCGACGTTCCGCGAGGTCAGCAGGCACGGGCAGGCGCTGGCCGCCGAGGTGGAGGTCGGCGGGCTGCTGAACGCCACGGCGCCCGAGCTGGCCACCCAGCTCGCTCCCGCCCGGCGCACCCTCACCGAGGCGGACGCGAAGAACGCGCTGCACGCCCTGGACGAGGCCCGCAGCGGGCGGCGCTACGCGGGCGGCGTGCAGGGCCTGTGGCAGGCGGCGCGCGAGAGCCGGGTCGCCCTGCTGGTGGTGGAGGAGGGGCTGCGGGTCACCGCGCGCCCCGACGCGGTCGAGGGGGCGGAGCGGGCGACGCTGACGCTGCTCGACGCGGAAGATGCGGCGGAGACAGCCGGCGCGGAGGAGGACATCGTCGACTCGCTCGTCGAGACGGTCCTCGGCGCGGACGGCAAGGTCGTCTTCGTCCCGGACGAGACGCTCAAGGACGCGGGCGGGCTGGCGGCGGCGCTGCGGTACTGAGGGTGGGGCGCCCCCGGGCGCCACACGGGCATGTCCTCCATCGCCGGACGGGCCGAAGCACGGCCCGTCCGGCGATGAGAGGGCTCGGGGAATAGGCCGGGTAGGGGAACAGAACCCCGGGCCGCCCGCACCAGCGCCCCGGGCCGCCCGCACCAGCGCCCCGGGCCGCCCGCACCAGCGCCCCGGGCCGCCCGCACCAGCGACCCGTCTCCGCACCCTCGGCCCGGACCAGCCCCGCACCCCCGCACCCTCCGCCCGGACCAGCGACTCACCCCCGCACCCTCGGCCCGGACCAGCCCCGCACCCCCGCACCCTCCGCCCGGACCAGCGACTCACCCCCGCACCCTCGGCCCGGACCAGCCCCGCACCCCCGCACCCTCCACCCGCACCCCCACGCCCCTTCGACCCGCCTCCTCCGTACGCCCCCACCTCCGGCCTAATATCCGGACCTATGCGGACAATCTCTGACGGCGGGGCGCTGCTGGGCGCGCTGGGCGCCGAAACCCCCGCCCCTGCCCCCGCGCATCCCACTGTCCGGCCCCGCCTCCCCCTTCCCTGGGTCTGGGCCGGGGCGCTGTTCCTGCTGTACGCCGCCGTGGCCGTGCGGCGCCACCAACTGCTCAGGACCACCGGCTACGACCTCGGCATCTTCGAGCAGGCCATCCGCGCGTACTCCCAACTCCGCGCCCCCGTCGTCCCCCTGCGCGGCGAGGGGTTCAACCTGCTCGGCGACCACTTCCACCCCGCGCTCGTCGTCTTCGCCCCCCTCTACCGGCTCTGGCCGTCCCCGCTGTGCCTCCTCGTCGCCCAGTCCGCGCTGCTCGCCCTCGCGGTCGTCCCCCTCGCCCGCTGGGCGCTGCGGGTGCTCGGCCGGCGTGCAGCCCATGTCGTCGCCCTCGGGTACGGCGCGAGCTGGGGCATCGCCTCGGCCGCCGCCTTCGACTTCCACGAGGTCGTACTCGCCGTGCCGCTGCTGGCCTTCGCCCTGGAGGCGCTGGGCAGACAGCGGTGGCGGCACGCGGTCGCCCGGTCGGCGCCGCTGCTGCTGATCAAGGAGGACCTGGGCCTCACCCTCGCCGCCATCGGCGCCTACATCGCCTGGAAGGGCTCGCGCCGACTGGGCGTCACCACCGCCGCCGCCGGCCTGCTCGGCTCACTGATCGAGATCAAGCTGCTGCTGCCCGCCTTCAACCCGGGAGGCTCGTACGCGCACGGCGGCAACCTGGGTGAAGGCGCGCACAGCTCACTGCTCGCCACTCTCGCCTTCGCTCCGCTCGACGCGCTCAGACCCGACATCAAGGCCATGACCCTGATCCTGGTCTTCGCCCCGTCCGCGCTGCTCGCGCTGCGCTCGCCCCTGGCCCTGCTCGCCGTGCCGACGCTCGGCTGGCGGATGCTCTCGCAGAACGGCTTCCACTGGGGTACGGCCTTCCACTACAGCGCCGTCCTGATGCCCATCGTCTTCGCCGGACTGATCGACGCCCTCGCCCAGTGGCGCCGCAACGACCATCCGTTGGGGGCCCGCCACGTCCGCGCCTCGCTGGCCACCGTGCTGGCCGTGACGGTGGTGCTGCTGCCGTCGTTCCCGTTCGCCCAACTTCTCCATCGCGCCACCTGGCACACCACCGCGCACGTCGACGCGGCCCGCGCCCTGCTGGCCAGAATCCCGGACGGTGCGACGGTCGCCGCTTCCAACCGCCTTGCCCCGCAGCTCACTTCGCGCTGCGAAGTGGTGATCTTCCCGACCTTCCCGGTCGGTGGGCGGCTCTATGAGTACCGGGTGAAACGGCTGCCGCCGCCCACCGCGGAGTGGATCATCCACGACCGCCGCGCGCCGGACGCCTGGCCCTACCCGACGGGCCACTGGCCGTACTCCCTCGGCCGGCAGCAGGCCGAACTGGCCTCGGCGCGACGCGAGCACGGCTACGAAGTCGTGGCCGTCCGCGACGGAGTGACCCTGATGCGCCGCTCCTGACAGCCACTGTCGCCGTGCGAACGCCGCGGCACGAGCGTCACCGTGCGAACGCCGGCGTACGAGCGTCACCGTATGAACGCCACTGCATGAACCGCAGGTACTATCGATCGGGTAAGTAACACAGCGGAAGTGTGGAAGTGAAGCGAAGGAGCGAGCCGTGGCGCACAAGCCGACCGGCCCCTACGTATGCGGTCTCGACGCCGCCATGGACGTCATCGGCGGCAAGTGGAAGGCGCTGATCCTCTGGTCCCTGCACAACTCCGGCACCCTGCGCTTCGGTCGGCTCAGGCGTGAAGTCCCGGGCGTCAGCGAGAAGATGCTCATCCAGCAGCTGCGCGAGATGGAGTCGGACGGCATCGTCCACCGCGAGGTGTACCGCGAGGTCCCGCCGCGCGTCGAGTACTCGCTGACCGGGATGGGCCAGGCGCTCAACACGGCGCTGGGGTCACTCGGCGGCTGGGCCGATGAGCACATGGAGCAGATCCTCGCCGCCAAGCAGCGGGACACCGCGTAGGGCGCACAGGAAACCCATAGGAAAGCCACAGGAAACCCACAGAAACGCAACGCGGGAGCGCCAGTTGTAAGCGGAGCGTCAAGTTGGTGCCGCTCGGTTTTCCCGGCCGGGCGGGCCCCCCGCAGCCGGGGCGGAGGTCCGCGACCGGGCATCGCCTTAGGGCCGACTGGGCTCACGGGGCCCGCCCGGCCCCCGGCGTCAAAATTCGTAGGCGGCTCACGGCATGGCGTGGCACCGAGCACCCTTTACGAAGGGTTACGGTGGAAACCCCCCCTCGGGCCGGTCCATATCCCCCCCATGGACCGGCCCGTTTTTTCTGTCAGCCGCGTCCGGCCCAGATGTTCGTGCCGGGAGTGGAGACCGCGAAGGCGTCGATCTCCTTCAACTCCTCGTCGGACAGCGCGGATCCGTTGAGCGCCGCGACATTCTCGTCGAGCTGCTTGACGCTCGACGCCCCGATCAGCGCCGACGTCATCCGCGGGTCGCGCAGCACCCAGCACAGTGCCAGCTGGGCCAGCGACTGACCACGCCGGGACGCGATGTCGTTCAGCCCGTTGAGCCGGCGGACCACCTCGTCGGAGAGCAGGCCGGGGTCGAGCGACTTGCCCTGCGTGGCCCGTGAGCCCTCCGGGATGCCCTTCAGGTACTTGCCGGTGAGCAGGCCCTGCGCGAGGGGCACGAAGGAGATGCAGCCCATACCGGCCGTCTCCAGGGTGTCGAGCAGCTTGTCGTCCTCGGTCCAGCGGTTGATCATCGAGTACGAGGGCTGGTGGATCAGGGCCGGAACGCCCATCTCCTTGAGCAGCCGGGCCGCCTCGGCGGTCTGCTCGGCGTTGTAGGAGGAGACGCCGACGTACAGCGCCTTGCCGCTCCGCACGGCCGACGCGAGCGCGCCCATCGTCTCTTCGAGCGGGGTCTCGGGGTCGAAGCGGTGGGAGTAGAAGATGTCGACGTAATCGAGGCCCATCCGCGACAGCGAGGCGTCGAGCGAGGACAGCAGGTACTTGCGCGACCCCCACTCGCCGTACGGGCCCGGGTGCATCAGGTAACCGGCCTTGGACGAGATGACCAGTTCATCGCGGTACGCGGCGAAATCCTGCGCGAAGAGCTTGCCGAAGTTCAGCTCGGCGGAGCCGGCCGGCGGGCCGTAGTTGTTCGCCAGGTCGAAATGGGTCACACCCAGGTCGAAGGCTCGGCGCAGGATCGCGCGCTGGTTGTCCAGCGCGCAGTCGTCGCCGAAGTTGTGCCAGAGGCCGAGGGAGATCGCGGGCAGTTTGAGTCCGCTGCGGCCGGTGCGCCGGTACTCCATGGAGTCGTAGCGGTCGGAGGCGGCGGGGTAAGAAGCGGAGTCAGTCACAATCCCTTGCTTATCACGGACTTGTGACAGACCGGGTTGGGCCGCTGCTGCGGGTGCCCAGTAGTGTGGCTGGCTTCGGGGCTGCCGTGCGACGAGGGGCCGTGAGCGCGCGCCGCAGCTCCCCGGGGGACGACCGCACCCGCACGAAGCCATGAGGTGAGACCCAGTGAACCTGCGCGACCTGGTGTACAGGCTCTACGCACGCAGGGTGGAAGGCCGCCTCGATCACGATCAGGTGCCCAAGCACATCGGTGTCATCCTCGACGGCAACCGACGCTGGGCGAAGGCCTCCGGCGGTACCACCGAGCAGGGGCACAAGGCAGGCGCCAGCAAGATCCAGGAGCTGCTCGGCTGGTGTGCCGAGACCGACGTGGAAGTCGTCACGCTCTGGATGCTGTCCACCGAGAACCTGGACCGGCCGGAGGCGGAGTTGACCCCGCTGCTCGGCATCATCGAGGGCGCGGTGGCCGCCCTGGCCGCGGACGGCCGCTGGCGGGTCCACCACGTCGGGACGCTGGACGTGCTGCCGGCCCGCACCCAGTCCGTACTCAAGGACGCCGAGCAGGCCACCATCGGCAACGACGGAATACTCGTCAATGTCGCGGTGGGCTACGGAGGCCGCCAGGAGATCGCCGACGCCGTCCGCTCGCTCCTCCTGGAGCACGCGGGCAAGGGCACCTCGCTGGAGGAGGTCGCCGAGATCGTCGACGTCGAGCACATCTCCGAGCACCTCTACACGCGCGGCCAGCCGGACCCGGACCTGGTGATCCGTACCAGCGGGGAACAGCGTCTCTCGGGCTTCATGCTCTGGCAGAGCGCCCACTCGGAGTACTACTTCTGCGAAGTTTTCTGGCCCGCTTTCCGCAAGGTCGACTTCCTGCGCGCACTGCGCGACTACGCCGCCAGACACCGGCGTTACGGGACCTGAGCCGTCCCCGGACCCACCACCACAGGAGCCTCGGAACACCCCTCGGTCCACGGCATGTCATATGCCGTGGCATGGCAGCGCGTGTTCGAGGGAATACCCCTTCCAGGTAGACGTCCGGTCCGCGGGCGTCGCATCTCAGTGAGCGGCAGACACCGCTCGCCCGGGAGGCCCTTTGCACCAGGAAGACCGTGTACCGCGCACGGACGACGTGGAGGGCCGGAGTTCGGCCCGCGCATCGTGGCCCGAGCCCGGTCCCAAGGCACGCGACGTCGTCGCACCCCAACCTCGTCCGAGGGGGTACGTCCTTCCGTGGTGACCAGTACTAAGCGCCGCATGCCCGACAGGCGCACTTACGTTCTCGACACCAGCGTCCTGCTGGCCGACCCGAATGCCATGGCCCGGTTCGACGAGCACGAAGTGGTGCTCCCGATCGTCGTGGTCACGGAGTTGGAGGCCAAGAGGCACCATCCCGAGCTCGGCTACTTCGCCAGGCAGGCCCTGCGCCTGCTCGACGACTGCCGGGTGCGGTACGGACGCCTCGATGCCCCCATCCCGATGGGCGACCTGGGCGGGACCCTCCGTGTCGAGCTCAACCACTCCGATCCCGGCGTGCTCCCGGCCGGCTATCGATTGGGGGACAACGACTCGCGGATCCTGGCGGTCGCGCGCAATCTCCAGGCCGAGGGCTTCGACGTCACGGTGGTGTCGAAGGACCTGCCGCTGAGGATCAAGGCATCCTCGGTCGGGCTGCTCGCCGAGGAGTACCGCGCCGAGCTCGCCGTCACCGACTCCGGCTGGACGGGGATGTCGGAGCTGTCGCTCTCGGCCGAGCAGGTGGATCTGCTCTACACCGAGGAAACGGTGTACGAGCCGGCCGCCGCCGACCTTCCCGTACATACGGGTCTGGTGATCCAGTCCGATCGCGGCAAGGCGCTGGGCCGGGTCACCCCCGAGGGGACGATCAGGCTGGTGCGGGGCGACCGGGAGGCCTTTGGGATCCACGGGCGCAGCGCCGAGCAGCGCATCGCGCTCGATCTGCTCCTCGCCCCCGAGGTCGGCATCGTCTCGATGGGCGGCCGGGCAGGCACCGGCAAGTCGGCGCTGGCCCTCTGCGCGGGCCTGGAAGCCGTGCTGGAGCGCCGCCAGCACCAGAAGGTGATGGTCTTCCGCCCGCTGTACGCGGTCGGCGGGCAGGAGCTCGGCTATCTGCCCGGCTCCGAGTCCGAGAAGATGAGCCCCTGGGCGCAGGCGGTCTTCGATACGCTCTCGGCCGTCGCGAGCCGCGAGGTGATCGAGGAGGTGCTGGGGCGCGGCATGCTCGAAGTGCTGCCGCTCACGCACATCCGGGGCCGCTCGCTGCACGACGCGTTCGTGATCGTCGACGAGGCCCAGTCGCTGGAGCGGAACGTCCTGTTGACGGTTCTGTCCAGGATTGGATCGAATTCCCGGGTGGTGCTGACCCACGATGTCGCGCAGCGCGACAATCTGCGGGTCGGCCGGTACGACGGAGTGGTCGCCGTCGTCGAGAAGTTGAAGGGCCATCCGCTCTTCGCGCATGTCACCCTCACCCGGTCCGAGCGCTCCCAGATCGCGGCGCTGGTGACCGAAATGCTGGAGGAAGGGCAGATCTGACCCTCTCTGGCCCTGGGTAACCCGTTCGGTAACCCATTGAGGGCAAAAGGCAGTTGACGCCGCCCGGCGAAGCGCAGGAGCATAGCCGGGCGGCGCCGCGCTGCGCGTACGTTTCCGAAAAACTTCCGGCGTAAACGGCGTGTGAGCTTTCACACGCAACGGGGAATTGCTTCCCGGCGTCGGCTTCCGGCAGAGTCTTGCTTCCGTCAGGCCCCGCATACGACACCCCCGCACCACTCGTGGTGCGAAACCGCACAACTCGACAGTCTTCGTCGTATGCTGCCCGAGCACCACACGGCTCTCCCCGCAGGGGAGTTGTCCAACGGGCCCGCGCCTCTCATGACCTAGCGATAGGTTGAGGCCAGTGACAGGGGCACGATTGCGTCCGCGAGGTCACCCGAGCGGGCACTGCTGGAAGGAAACCGTGTGAGCCGGATTTCGGTCCGGGGATTCGCCGTGGCTTCGGCTACCGCGGTCACCACTGTCGGCGCCGTAGTGGGCGTCGCCTCGGGCGACACTCTGCCCTCGAACGACAACTTCGAGGCGACCGCAGCCGACACGACGCTCCTCGCAGACATCCCTGTCGGCCAGCAGGCCCAGGTGCAGACCGCGTCCCTGACGCAGCAGGCCGACGCACAGGCGTACGCCGCCGACGCGACGGCCAAGAAGTCGGCCGAGGAATCGGCTCGCCTTCAGGCCGCCAAGGACGCCAAGTCGAAGAAGGAGTCCGCCGAAGAGAAGGCGGAGGCCGAGGCGAAGGCGGCCAAGGCGGCCAAGGCCGCCAAGGAAGCCAAGGAGCGTGAGAAGGAGGAGTCGCAGGTCGCCTCCCGCTCCGCCTCCCGTGACGCTTCCAGCTTCTCCCCGCAGGGTTCCTACTCCGTGGCCGAGGTCCAGGCCATGGCGCGCCAGATGATCCCGGGCGACCAGTTCCAGTGCTTCAGCAACATCGTGAATCACGAGTCGACCTGGAACTACAAGGCGAGCAACCCCTCGTCCGGTGCGTACGGTCTCGTCCAGGCACTCCCCGGTACCAAGATGTCCTCCGCGGGCGCCGACTGGCAGACCAACCCGGCCACGCAGATCAAGTGGGGCCTCAATTACATGAACGAGCGCTACGACAGCCCCTGTGGCGCGTGGCAGTTCTGGCAGGCGAATAACTGGTACTAGTACGGGCATCAGTTCCTCTGACGCTCAACTCGGCTGAGCCCTTCACCGTCCTATGGTGGGGGGCTCTCCCCGTGTACGGTCGGGTCCGTCCAACTCCCCCAGCGGAGTGGCGGGGGAAGAGGATCAACATGTCGAAAGTGCCAGGATGGCTCGGCCGGGTGGGTGACGGGCTGACCCGCGTGGGGGCGCGCTTGGACGAGCGCCGGGCCGAGGCGGAGGCCGACGCCGACCCGTTGATCGCCCATGGGTCGCACGCCGTGCCCGCGGACGCGGCGGCCGGCCTCGAACACGTCCCCGCTCCCCCCGACTACGCCCCTGCCGTCGCGGCCAGGCCCGATCCTGTCGCGGCCGTCCCGTGGGGGATGCGCGTCGCGGCCGAGGCCGGCTGGCGGCTGCTCGTACTGGCGGGCACGCTCTGGGTGCTGATGAAGATCATCAGCTCCGTACAGCTGGTGGTCCTCGCCTTCGTCGCGGCCCTGCTCGTCACCGCGATGCTCCAGCCCACCGTTGCCCGGCTCCGCAGAGTGGGACTGCCGCGCGGCCTCGCCACCGCCGTCACCGCGGTCCTCGGCTTCGTCATCATGGGGCTGGTCGGCTGGTTCGTGGTGTGGCAGGTCATGGAGAACATCGACAACCTCTCCGACCGGCTCAGGGACGGCATCGAGGAGCTCAAGCGCTGGCTCCTCAACAGCCCGTTCCATGTGACCGAGGACCAGATCAACGACATCGCCAAGAACCTGAGCGACGCGGTGGGCACCAACACCGAGGAGATCACCTCGGCGGGCCTGCAGGGCGTCACGGTCATGGTCGAGTTCCTCACCGGCATCCTGCTGGCGATGTTCTCGACGCTCTTCCTGCTGTACGACGGCAAGCGCATCTGGGAGTGGAGCCTCAAACTGGTTCCCGCCCAGGCCCGGCCCGGGGTCGCGGGGGCGGGGCCGCGCGCGTGGCGCACGCTCACCGCGTACGTACGCGGCACGGTGATAGTGGCCATGATCGATGCGATCTTCATCGGCCTGGGACTCTTCTTCCTGGATGTCCCGATGGCCGTGCCGCTCGCCGTCTTCATCTTCCTCGGCGCCTTCATCCCGCTCGTCGGCGCGGTGATGTCCGGGGCGCTCGCCATCGTGGTCTCGCTCGTCACCCAGGGCCCGTTCACCGCGCTGATGGTGATGGCCGTGGTGCTGGCGGTCCAGCAGATCGAGGGCCATGTGCTCCAGCCGTTCATCCTCGGCCGCGCGGTCCGGGTGCACCCGCTGGCCGTCGTCCTGTCCGTCGCCGCGGGCGGCCTGGTCGCCGGCATCGGCGGCGCGGTGGTCGCGGTGCCGCTGGTGGCGGTGACCAACACGGTGGTCGGCTACCTGCGGGCCCACAGCAACGAGGCGGCCCTGCGCGCGGCACCCCAGCCGCACGGCGCGACGGCGGTCGCGGTGGCACCTACTCCGGCCCCGGCCGAGCGGGCTGCGGACCGGGCTGCGGAGCCGGAATGATCTGCGAGCCGGAGCAGGAGGGGGGCGCAGGGCCGCCCGACGGCCTCGACACCCTCTCCACCGACGGGCCGGGACCTCAAGGACGCGCTCAGGCGCTGAGAAGCTGACGCACCGACGGCGCGGGTCCGCAACGCGCGAAGGCCCCCGCCGATGATGCTTGGGTTCCAGTGGTCGTTGCAACACCGCCTGGTTTTCAGGTGGTGAGTAGATCACGTAGACGCTCGGCTGGAGTACTCCAGCCGAGCGTCTTGCGTGGGCGGCCGTTGAGTTCCTGGGCGACGTGTTCGAGGTCTTCGGGGCTGTGGACGCTGAGGTCGGTGCCTTTGGGGAAGTACTGGCGCAGGAGTCCGTTGGTGTTCTCGTTCGAGCCGCGTTGCCAGGGTGAGGCGGGGTCGCAGAAGTAGACGGGCATGCCGGTGGCCATGGTGAACTGCTTGTGGCGTGCCATCTCGCTGCCCTGGTCCCAGGTGAGGGAGCCGCGCAGGTGTGCGGGCAGGGTCTGGATCGTGGCGACGAGGCCGTCGCGCACGGTTTCGGCGTCGTGGGCTCCGCCCGGCAGGTGGACCAGCATCGTGTAGCGGGTGCTTCGCTCGACCAGCGTGGCAATCGCGGAGCGGCTGTTGGCGCCGATGATCAGGTCGCCTTCCCAGTGGCCGGGCACGGCCCGGTCCTCGACGGCGGCAGGGCGGTCGCTGATCATCACCATCGGGTCGATGAACCGTGGGGTGCGCCGCTGAGGGTCCCGGCGTGGTTTGCGGCGGGTCCGGCCGGAGCGGACGGCGGCCTGGACTTCCCGTTTCAGGCCGCCGCGGGCCTGGAAATACAGCGCCTGGTAGATCGTCTCCACACTCACCCGCATGCTCCGGTCGTCGGGATACTCCTTGCCCAGAGCGTGACAGATCTGCTCCGGCGACCAGCGCCCGCGCAGTCCGTCCTGGACGAAGCGTCGCAGCCGGCCCTCGCGCAGCAGCTTGCGGTCCTTGGGGCGGGGTCTGCGCGTGGCGGCCGCCCGGTGGGCAGCGTAGGGCTGATAGCCCTCAAGGCCCGAGTTCGCGTCGGTCTCCCGCTTGACCGTGCTCGCCGGCCGCCCCAGGGCCCGTCCGATCGCCCGCAGCGACTGCCCCGCCGCGCGGAGATCGCGGATCTTCTCGCGCTCGGCGAGCGTCAGGAACCGTGGGTGAATCTGCTTCTCCAGGGCCTTCAGGCCCACCGGCGTTGTGGTCACGCCACCCATCGTGAGGGTCCCGGTGGTGTAGTCGACACGGCGACCGTCGGCGTAGGTGCGTGTGGTGCCGCTCTTCTTGACGCCCCAGTCCCAGTCCTTGGCCGTGCGCTCGTTCACGTCGACCTGCCGGGCCGCTGCCCGGCGTGCGACTCCGGCGGCCCGAAGCCGCTCGTACTCGTCGCGCCGAGGATGCCGCTGCGACAGGCGCACCGACCCGCGTCCGGCCTTCCGGGCCCAGCCGAAGGCCGTGTTGCGGTTCACGCCCAGCTCACGCGCCACCACGGTCACGCTCCCCACGACATCCAGCCGCGCAAGGAAACGTGCCTTCAACCCTGCAAGATCACCACGCTCAACGCCCACGGTCCCCGCAACTCCCACAGATCATGGGTGTTGCGAGGACCGTTAGAACCCAAGATGTCTGCGGGGCCCTTCGACGTACGGCGTACTGCTACGGCTGTTCCGCGAGGACCGCTTCGGCGTCGACGGTCGCGCCGACGGCCTGGATCACCGCGGCGATCTTGAAGGCCTCCTGGACGGTGTCACGCTCGACACCGGCCTTGCGCAGGACCTGCTCGTGCGAGTCGAGGCACTGGCCGCAGCCGTTGATCGCGGAGACGGCGAGCGACCACAGCTCGAAGTCGACCTTCTCCACGCCCGGGTTGCCGATGACGTTCATCCGCAGACCGGCGCGCATCGTCCCGTACTCCGGGTCGGAGAGGAGGTGACGCGTGCGGTAGAAGACGTTGTTCATCGCCATGATGGCCGCGGCCGACTTGGCGGCCGTGTACGCCTCGGGGGAGAGGTTGGCCTTGGCCTCCGGCTCCAGCTCGCGGAGCACCTTCGGCGAGCGCGAGGCGATCGCGCAGGCCAGCACGGTGCCCCAGAGCTGCTGCTTCGGGAGGTCACTGTTGCCGATGACCGAACCCAGGTTCAGGCGGAGGTCCTTGGCGTAGTCCGGTACGGCGGACTTGAGGTCGTCGAGGGACATCGCGGTCACTCGCCCGACAGGAGCGCGACCGGGTCAAGGGTGTTCTCGCCCTTGGTCCAGTTGCACGGGCACAGCTCGTCGGTCTGCAGGGCGTCGAGAACCCGGAGGACTTCCTTGGGGTTACGGCCCACGCTGCCGGCGGTCACCATCGTGAACTGGATCTCGTTGTTCGGGTCGACGATGAAGACGGCGCGCTGCGCGAAGCCGTCCTCGCCCTCGATGCCGAGGTCACGCATGAGCTCGTGCTTCGAGTCGGCCAGCATCGGGAAGGGCAGATCCGTCAGGTCCGGGTGGTCCTTGCGCCAGGCGTGGTGCACGAACTCGGAGTCACCGGAGAAGCCGAGGATCTGCGCGTCGCGGTCAGCGAACTCCTCGTTCAGCTTGCCGAACGCGGCGATCTCGGTGGGGCAGACGAAGGTGAAGTCCTTGGGCCACGCGAAGACCACACGCCACTTGCCCTCGTAGGACTTGTGGTTGATCTGCTCGAACTCCTGGCCGGTCTCCAGAGAGACACAAGCAGTGAGGTCGTACGTGGGGAACTTGTCACCAACAGTGAGCACGCGCTCTCCTTGCAGCGAAGGAAATCCCGTTTGGGCGATTTCCTGGGGTGTGGACGGATCCCTAGAGTGACATAGGAGGCATTGATCGCGGAAATAGCTAGACTTGCTCGACCTGATCGGAGGTGCCTATCAGTGGCTACCGTACATAGGGGCAAACAGCCCAGTCTGTCGCAGCTGCGGGCGTTCGTGGCCGTGGCCGAGCATCTGCACTTCCGCGACGCCGCCGCCGCGATCGGGACCAGCCAGCCGGCTCTGTCCGGGGCCGTCTCGGCGCTGGAGGAGACGCTGGGCGTGCAGCTCGTCGAGCGTACGACGCGCAAAGTGCTGCTCTCCCCGGCGGGCGAGCGGCTCGCGGTGCGGGCCAGGGCGGTGCTCGACGCGGTCGGGGAGCTGCTTGAGGAGGCCGAGGCGGTGCGGGCCCCCTTCACCGGGGTCCTCAGGCTCGGGGTGATCCCGACGGTGGCGCCGTATCTGCTGCCGACGGTGCTCGGGCTCGTGCACGAGCGCTATCCGGAGCTGGATCTCCAGGTGCACGAGGAGCAGACGTCCTCACTCCTGGAGGGGCTGGCGGCCGGCCGGCTCGATCTGCTGCTGCTCGCGGTGCCGCTCGGGATGCCGGGTGTGACCGAACTACCGCTGTTCGACGAGGACTTCGTGCTGGTCACGCCCAAGGACCACTGGCTGGGCGGGCGTTCGGACATTCCCCGCAGCGCACTGGGTGAGCTGCATCTGCTGCTGCTCGACGAGGGGCACTGCCTGCGCGACCAGGCGCTCGACATCTGCCGTGAGGCGGGCCGGGTGGACGGCGCACCCGTGACGACCACCGCCGCCGGCCTCTCCACGCTGGTCCAACTCGTCGCGGGCGGCCTCGGCGTGACATTGCTGCCGCGCACGGCGGTACGGGTCGAGACCGACCGCAACGACCAACTGGTCACCGGGTACTTCGCCGACCCGGCGCCCTCGCGCCGGGTCGCGCTGGCGATGCGGTCGGGGGCGGCGCGCCAGGGCGAGTTCGAGGCGTTCGCGCAGGCGCTGCGGGGGGCGATGGCGGGGCTTCCGGTGCGGGTGGTGGGAAGCGGGTAGGTGGCCGCGCCTCGTCGGCCGGTCCGGCGTTCGATGACACGGCCGCAGGGCGCCCGGGACAGGCCCCGGGGGCCTGTCCCGGGGCCGGGAAGCGGCGGAGCGGGGAACAGGTCCGCCGGAGCCCCGCCCCGCCCTACCCCGTCGGTGGCCCCGGCTTCTGCTCCGCGTCCCCGGCCGCACCCGGCGACCGGGGCGGCCGCGGGGGCCTGCCCCGGCGGCGGATCGGGGACGCGGCGCCCGGGAGGCGGCCGGTGTCCGCGAGTGATCGGCGCAGCAGGAACTCGATCTGCGCGTTCGCGCTGCGCAGCTCCTCCGACGCCCAGCGCGCCAGCGCGTCGTACACCGCCGGATCCAGCCGCAGCAGCACCTGCTTGCGCGGCTGCGGTCGAGGGCGCGGCTGCGGATCCGTCACTGGTAGAGCGTGCCGGTGTTGAGGACCGGCTGAACGGCCCGGTCACCGCACAGCACCACCATCAGATTGCTCACCATCGACGCCTTGCGCTCGGGGTCGAGCTCGACGATGTCCTGTTCGGTGATCCGGGTGAGGGCCATCTCGACCATCCCCACCGCGCCCTCGACGATCAGCTTGCGGGCCGCGACGACCGCCCCCGCCTGCTGCCGCTGGAGCATCGCCGAGGCGATCTCGGGCGCGTACGCGAGGTGGGTGAACCGGGACTCGATGATGTGCACCCCGGCCGCCTCCACGCGCGCGTGCAGCTCGATCGCGAGCTTCTCGGTGATCTCCTCCGCGTTGCCCCGCAGCGACAGGCCGTCCTCGTCGTGCGCGTCGTACGGGTACTCGATCGCGATGTGCCGCACCGCCGCCTCGGTCTGGGTCGCGACGAACTCCAGGAAGTCGTCGACCTCGAACGTCGCCTGCGCGGTGTCCTCGACCTTCCAGACCACCACCGCGGCGAGCTCGATCGGGTTGCCGTAGGCGTCGTTGACCTTCAGGACCGCGGTCTCGTGGTTCCTGATACGCGTGGAGACCTTGGAGCGGGTGGTCAGCGGGTTGACCCAGCGCAGCCCGTCGGTGCGGATCGTGCCCCGGTAGCGGCCGAAGAGCTGGACCACGCGGGCCTCGCCCGGCGCGACCATGTTGAGCCCGGCCATCGCGAAGCAGGCGCCGATCGCGACCAGCGCGCCGACGGCGATCAGCGTGGCCTTGATGCCGGTCGCGGTAACGGGGACGGCGGCGGCGACGAGTCCGGCGCCGACGAGCAGACCGAGCAGGCCGAGCAGCAGGGCGAGACCGCCCGCGATGCTGCGCGCGGCGAACTCGCGGACCCGTGGTGCGGGCATGTCGGGCAGGTCGGTGGGGGTGTCTGTGCTGGTGATGGGCATGGTTGATCCCCGTTTCGCTGACGCGTGCGTACCGTCGAAACTTTCTAGCAAAGTGATATCACATTAGGGCTTGTCGTAAACCTGTACGAGCCGTCTCGCAACCCTGGGCCCCTCTCGTGAGTCGGTTCCTGAGAGATGGGTGCTGATTGTCACGTCCGGAAAAGACCGGATCGGGCGCCCTTTGTCCGTAGGTGCGGTGTTAGCTTTCTGAGCTGATATCAGGGGGCTCAATGAGCGGAGCGACGGAGTAATGGGCCGAGCAGAAGCCAGACAGGACCGGAAGCGCGGTGCGCGCCGGGCCAAGAAGAAGGCGGGAGGTATACGTCGCTTCTTCACGTTCAAGAAGCTGCTCGGTACCTTCTTCGGCCTGTGCCTGCTCGCCATGGCGGCCTTCGTGGCGCTCTACATGTACGTGCCCGTGCCCGCGGCCAACGCCCAGGCCGAGATGCAGAGCAACGTCTACAAGTACAGCAACGGCAAGATCATGGCCCGTACGGGCAAGATCAACCGGGAGATCGTCGGCCTCGACCGGATCCCCAAGGAGGTCCAGTCGACCTTCGTCGCCGCCGAGAACAAGGGCTTCTACAAGGACTCCGGCGTCGACTTCCGCGGCACCGCCCGCGGCCTGCTCAACACCCTCACCGGCAAGGGCAAGCAGGGCGGCTCGACGATCACTCAGCAGTACGTGAAGAACTACTACCTCGATCAGGACCAGACGATCACCCGCAAGCTCAAGGAGCTGGTGATCTCGATCAAGGTGGACCGGAAGCGGGGCAAGGACGAGATCCTCGCCGGGTACATCAACACCAGCTACTACGGCCGCGGCGCCTACGGCATCCAGGCCGCGGCCCAGGCGTACTACGGCGTCGACGCCGAGAAGCTCAGCGTCCAGCAGGGCGCCTATCTCGCCGCGCTGCTCCAGGCCCCCAGCCAGTACGACTGGGCGACGGCGGGCCCGGTCAGCAAGAAGCTGGTCCAGGAGCGCTGGAACTACGTACTCGACAACATGGTCGAGATGGGTGAGCTGGACCGGGGCAAGCGCTCCGGCCTGACGTTCCCCAAGCCACAGCAGCCCAAGGGCGCCCCCGGCCAGGAGGGCCAGAAGGGGTACATGATCCAGGCCGCGAAGGCCGAGCTGCGCAAGCAGGGCGTCAGCGAGGCGGAGATCGACGCGGGCGGCTGGAACATCACCCTGAACATCGACGAGAAGCGGCAGAAGCAGCTGGAGCAGGCGGTCAAGCAGCAGCTGGACTCCAAGCTCGACCGCAAGAAGAACAAGGTCGACGCGACGCTGCAGGCCGGGGCGACCTCGGTGGATCCCAAGACCGGCCGGGTGGTCGCGCTCTACGGCGGCCAGGACGCCACCCAGCACTGGATATCCAACGCCACCCGCTCCGACTACCAGCCGGCCTCGACATTCAAGCCGGTCGTTTTCGCCTCCGCCCTGGAGAACGACGCCAAGACCCAGGACGGCACACCGATCACGCCCAACACGATCTACGACGGCACGAGCAAGCGCCCGGTGAAGGGCAGCGCCACCGCGTTCGCCCCGCAGAACGAGAACGACGAGTCCTACGGCCGCATCCCGGTCCAGAAAGCCATGAACAGCTCCGTCAACTCGGTCTTCGCGCAGATGATCGTCGACGTGGGGCCGGACGAGGTCAAGGACACCGCGATGGAGATGGGCATGGAGGACAAGGGCGGCTTCGACGAGCGCCCCGCCATGTCCCTCGGTGTGATGGGCGCCAGCACGATGGACATGGCCGGTGTCTACGCGACGCTCGACAACCACGGCAAGAGGGTCCTGCCGTCCATCGTGAAGTCCGCGGAGCACAAGGACCGCGAGGGCGGCAAGGTCGAGCTGCCCGACCCGATCGGCAGCCAGGTGATCAGCCGCTCGACGGCCGACAGCGTGACCAAGGTGCTCACCGGGGTCGTGCGCGGCGGCACCGCCCACGAGGCCAACTCCAGCGCCTACAGGGCGGCGGGCAAGACCGGTACGTCGGAGCTGAACAAATCCGCCTGGTTCGTCGGCTACACCCCGGAGCTGAGCACCGCGGTCGCCCTCTTCGGTGAGTCCGCCGACGGCGGCAAGCAGGTCACGCTGACCGGCACGGCCAACTCGGGCCGCGCCAACGGCGGCGGCTTCCCCGCCAAGATCTGGGCGGACTACACGCTCGGCGCCCTGAACGGCGGCTCCGACGCCGACTTCGACCTGAAGATCGACCTCGACGACACGTACAGCCCGCCGCCGACCGACCCCCCGGCGCCGCCGACGAAGCCGAGCCCGTCGCCGTCGACCCCGAGCAGTCCGCCGCCGACCAAGCCGAGCCCGTCGCCGTCGACCCCGAGCAGTCCGCCGCCGACGAAGCCGAGCTCGCCGCCGCCGTCGCCGTCGCCGAGCGGAACGCCGAGCCCCGGCCCCACGACGTCCGGTCCACCGCCGCCCGATGCGGGTGACGAGGACGACGAACCCGGCCTGCCCGGGTTCTAGAGCGGCAGACGCGGCTGTGCGGCGGCCACCCGAGGGTGTCCGCCGCACAGCCGCGTACGGGATCAGACGGTGCCGTTCACCTTGGTGGCGATACGGTCACCGAGGCCCTTGTCGACGTTGCGCCAGTACTGCAGCGCACGGTCGAGCACCGTCCGGCTCACGCCGTCCAGCAGGTGCCCCGAGATGTTGGACACCAGCCTGTCGCGCGCGGCGTCGTCCAGGACCTCGCGCACCATCGTGCCCGGCTGGCCCCAGTCGTCGTCCTCGCTGCGCAGCGTGTACGCGTGGTGCACCATCTCGCCCGACGTCGCCCAGCCGGCCGGCTCGCCGAAGCGCGCGGTGTCGGCCGCGGGCCCGCCGTAGGAGTTCGGCGCGTACACCGCTCCCGTGCGCGACGGCTCGTACCGCATCGGTCCGTCCTTCGCGTACGAGTTGACCGGCGAACGCGGCCGGTTCGGCGGCAGCTGCAGGTAGTTCGGGCCGATCCGGTACCGATGGGTGTCCGGGTACGAGAAGAGCCGACCGAGCAGCATCTTGTCCGGGGACGGGCCGATGCCCGGCACCAGGTTCGAGGGCTCGAAGGAGGCCTGTTCGATGTGGACGAAGAAGTCCTCCGGATTCTCGTTGAGGGTCATCCGTCCGACATCGATCAGCGGGTAGTCGCCCTGCGGCCACACCTTGGTGAGGTCGAAGGGGTTGAAGCGGTAGTCGGGGGCGTCGTCGAACGGCATGATCTGGACCTTCAGGCTCCAGCTCGGCGCGTTGCCCGATTTGATCGAGTCGAACAGGTCCCGGCGGTGGTAGTCGCCGTCACTGCCCGCGAGGGCGTCGCCCTCGTCCTGGGTGAGGAACTCGATGCCCTGGTCGGTCTTGAAGTGGTACTTCACCCAGAACCGCTCGCCGCCGGCGTTGACCCACAGATAGGTGTGGGAGCTGTAACCGTTCATGTGGCGGTACGTCTTGGGGATGCCGCGGTCGCCCATCAGCCACGTCACCTGGTGCGCGGACTCGGGGGACAGCGTCCAGAAATCCCACTGCATGTCGTGGTCGCGCACCCCGCTGTCCGGGCGGCGCTTCTGGGAGCGGATGAAGTCCTGGAACTTCATCGGATCACGTACGAAGAAGACGGGGGTGTTGTTCCCGACGAGGTCGTAGTTGCCGTGCTCCGTGTAGAACTTCAGCGCGAAGCCGCGTGGGTCGCGCCAGGTGTCGGGCGAACCCTGCTCGCCCGCGACCGTCGAGAAGCGGGCCAGCATGTCAGTCCGTTTGCCCGGCTGGAACAGGTCCGCCTTGGTGAACTGGCTTACATCGTTGGTGACTTCGAAGAAGCCGTACGCGCCCGATCCCTTGGCGTGGACCACCCGCTCGGGCACCCGTTCGCGGTTGAACTGGGCCATTTTCTCGATGAGGTAGTGGTCCTGCAGCAGGATCGGTCCGTCGGGCCCGATGGTGAGCGAGTGTTCGTCGCTCTCCACCGGGATCCCGGCGTTGTTGGTCGTGTACGGGGCCTTGGGTGCCTCGGTCACGAGCGTCCTCCCGTGGTGAGGGATGGGGGGTTCAGGTCGCTTCGTCCACCACAGCAGTCAACTCCGCCGACGCGCTGTCGGCAACACTTGGACACGGTCCAATTTTGGCCTACGTATGAGTGGCCAGTTCGAACCAGACCACTTTGCCGGACGAGAGCCGGGTCGCACCCCACCGTTTGGCCAGCCGGTTCACCAGGAAAAGCCCGCGTCCGCCCTCGTCCGTGTCGCGTGCCTTGCGCTGCCTCGGCAGCTGCGGGGAGTCGTCGCCGACCTCGCAGCGCAGCACGTCCGTGCGCAGCAGCCGCAGGGTCACCGGGCGCTCCGCGTACCGCACGGCATTCGTCACCACCTCGCTGACCAGCAGCTCCATCGAGTCGGACAGCTCCTCCATGCCCCATCGGGTGAGCGCCCTGCGGGCCAGCCGGCGGGCCCGGCCCGGGGCCTGCTCCTCCGGTTCCAGGAACCAGTACGCGACATCGCTCGGCGCGATCCCGTCGAAGCGGGCGGCGAGCAGCGCGATGTCGTCGTCCCGGTCGCCGGGGCCGAGCATGTCGAGCACCTCGTCGCACAGGGCTTCCAGGGGCGGCGGGTGGTCCGGGCCGGTGAGCTGGGCGGTCGCGGCCAGCCGCTCGCGCAGCTGCTCGATGCCGGTCCACACGTCCCGCAGCCGCGACTCGACCAGGCCGTCGGTGTACAGCAGCAGCGTGGCACCGGCCGGGGCGTCCAGCTCGACGGCCTCGAAGTCGACGCCGCCGACCCCGATGGGCGCGCCGGGCGGCACCCGCAGCACCTCGGCGCGGCCACCCAGGTGCAGCAGGACGGGCGGCGGATGCCCCGCGTTGGCGATGGTGATCCGGTGCGACACCGGGTCGTACACGGCGTACAGGCAGGTCGCCATGCGGTCGGTGCCCAGGCGCTGCGCCTGCTCGTCGAGGTGGTGCAGCACCTCCTGCGGCGGCAGGTCGAGACCGGCCAGCGTCTGGGCCGTGGTGCGCAGCTGGCCCATGATCGCCGCGAGGTCATGGAGTGCCCCATGACATCGCCGACGACCAGCGCGACCCGGCTGCCGGGCAGCGGGATCGCGTCGTACCAGTCGCCGCCCACCCGGGCCGTCTCGGCGGCCGGCAGATAGCGCGAGGCGAGCCTGACGCCGGTCGGCTGGGGGAGCGAGTCGGGCAGCATGGTGCGCTGCAGCTCGTCGGCGATGTACGCCTCGCGGCCGTACAGCACGGCCTTGTCGATGCCGAGCGCCGTGTGGGTCGCGAGCTGGGCGGCCACCAGGAGGTCGTTGGCCTCGAAGGCGGGCCGCTCGGGGCGCCGCAGGAAGACCGCGGCGCCGATCACCCGGCGCCGGCCGCGCAGCGGGGCGAGGATCGCGCGCCGCCCGTCCGGGATGGCGATGGCGTCCCCGAGGAGCTCGGGCAGCGCCGCCAGCGCGGCGGAGGAGTCACCGAACACCGGCCGCACGCCGCGCAGCACCTCGGCGAGCGCACCACCGCTGCGCACCTCGCGCAGCTGCGGCGCGGGCAGTGGCTCCGCCTGGACGTCCAGCTCCGCCGCTCCGTCGTCGGCCAGCCGCAGCCGGTCGGTACGGCGCAGGCGCAGCATGAACGGTACGGCGGGCCGCTCGTCACCGACCGGCAGCGGATCGCGCAGATACACGAGGATCGCGTCGGAGAAGGTCGGCACCGATGCCCGGCACAGGCCGAGCACGATCTCGTCGAGATCTATACCGCGGGCGATGCGGCGGGTGGCCGCGCCCACGAACCGCAGCCGGTCGCCCTCACTCCTCGCCACGCCCGCGGAATCGGGCGTCGCCGCGGGATCGGAGAGCTCCGCGCTCGGCGCGGGTTTCTGCGGGGGGACGGGGGTGGGGGAGGCGGCGGGTCCCGGGGCCGCTCCCTGGGCCGGGGCGGACATTCCCTCCTGTCGCGGCCGGGTGCGCTCGTGCTGACCGGCGGCCAGGGGCCGCCGGCCTTCGTGCGAGGTGGACTGGTGCTCCGTCACGCGTGGGGTTCCGTCCGTCCAGGGAGCTTGTGCGATGCAATCGCTTTGTGTGGCGATATACCCGCTCTGCGGGCGGCGTCGACAGGACGGCGGGCCGCGAGCGTCGCAGACTCACTTCCGGGCACGGCTCCACCCCCTGTGGTGACATACGGTCAAGTCTTGCTCCACGCCCTCGGTTTGCCGGGGGCGCAGCCTTGCGGAGGACGATCCTACGTTTGAACCATGGGGGCGCATCAAGGGTCTCACGACGCCATGTGCGCCGGAGTGCGGTCCCAGTCATCAGGCAATTTGGGGACAGTCCACCTCGGATCAGGACGCCAGTCCTCCCAGCCGTCCCGAAACGGTGTTCCCCACTCGGCGATGACCCCGGCCGCCGCGTGCCCCGCCTCCCGTACGCGCCGGACCTGCTCCGTGTTCAGCAGCCCGGCCCGCCGGGCCTCGGCGAACTCGTCCTCGTCCAGCCAGTGCCAGCCGCGGTCGGGGTACACCGAGATGTCCAGGAAGTGGTCCTGTGAATCGACGCCGCCGGACCAGCGGGTCCTGGGTTCCTCAAGATTCACGTACCAGGACTTGAAGCGCCAGTCCTGCTCCCAGAACAGCCACACCGACCAGGGGTCGCCGGGCCGCGCCAGTTTGAGCACGCCCGTGCCGAACCAGCGCGAGGTGACCGTGGTGCGCGGAGTGGTGTACCGGGTCGCGAGCGGTTCCTCGTGCACCGGTGTCCCGTTCGCGAGCACCGGTTTCACACACTGCGTGCCGGGGGCCATCCACACCGCGAGAAGCTCGTCGGTGTCCTGGACGACGGTGACGGGACGGCAGATGTGGATCTGCTCGGTGGCATTGCCGCGGTAGCGCCAGAGGATGTGGTCCCCCGGCGCCCAACGCGCCCTACCTGCCGTATCTCTCATGAGCAGATCTTAGGAGTACGTGTACAGAGCCGCTGCTACCCGGGTCGGCCCGTCGTCGCCCCACCACCGTCCCGCCCGCCGTCCGGCGGGGTCCGGGCGGCTGTTACGGATGCGTCATGCGCAGCACGTCCAGCGCCTCGTCCAACTGCTCCACCGTCAGGTCGCCCCGCTCGATGTACCCCGAGTCCAAGACCACTTCGCGGATCGTCCTGCGCTGGGCGAGGGACTTCTTGACGACCTTCGCCGCCTCCTCGTACCCGATGTACTTGTTGAGCGGGGTGACGACGGACGGGGACGACTCCGCGTACTCACGGGCCCGTTCGACGTTCGCGGTGATGCCGTCGACCGTGCGGTCCGCGAGCAGCCGGGACGCGTTGGCGAGCAGCCGCACCGACTCCAGGAGGTTCTTGGCCATCACCGGGAGCATCACATTGAGCTCGAAGTTGCCCGCGGCGCCGGCCGTCGCGACCGTCACATCGTTTCCGGTCACCTGGGCCGCGACCATCAGCACGGCCTCCGGAATGACCGGATTGACCTTGCCGGGCATGATGGATGAGCCCGGCTGGAGGTCGGGAAGGCTGATCTCGGCCAATCCTGTGCGCGGGCCGCTGGCCATCCAGCGCAGGTCGTTGGAGATCTTCGTGAGGGAGACCGCGACAGTGCGGAGCTGCCCGGACGTCTCGACGAGGCCGTCGCGCGCGCCCTGCGCCTCGAAGTGGTCGCGGGCCTCGGTGAGCGGCAGCCCGGTGGCGCGGGCGACCTCGGCGATCACGGCGGCGGAGAAGCCCGGCGGGGTGTTGATGCCGGTGCCGACCGCGGTGCCGCCGAGGGGCAGTTCGGCCAGCCTGGGCAGCGACGCCTTCAGGCGCTCCACGCCGTACCTGATCTGCGCGGCATAGCCGCCGAACTCCTGGCCCAGTGTGACCGGGGTGGCGTCCATCAGGTGCGTACGGCCGGACTTGACGACCTGCGCGAACTCGGCGGACTTGCGCTCCAGCGCCTCCGCGAGGTGGTCCAGCGCGGGGATCAGGTCGCCCGTCACGGCGGCGGTCGCCGCGATGTGGATGGAGGACGGGAAGACGTCGTTCGAGGACTGCGACGCGTTCACATGGTCGTTGGGGTGGACGGGGCTGCCGAGCCGTTCGGTGGCGAGCGTGGCGACGACCTCGTTCATGTTCATGTTGGAGGACGTGCCGGAGCCGGTCTGGAAGACGTCGACCGGGAAGTGCTCGTCCCAGCGGCCGTCGGCGACCTCGCCGGCGGCGGCCACGACGGCCTCGGCGATGTCCTTGTCGATCACCCCGAGCTCCGCGTTGACCTGGGCCGCGGCGGCCTTGATCCGGGCCAGTGCCTCGATGTGGGCCCGCTCCAGGCGTTGCCCGGAGATCGGGAAGTTCTGCACGGCGCGCTGGGTCTGGGCCCGCCACTTGGCGTGCGCGGGCACCCGCACCTCGCCCATCGAGTCGTGCTCGACCCGGTAGTCGTCGTGGTCGTCGGTCGTCATCAGTGGTACCTCCTGCAAAAGTTGAGCACTTGTCTTGTTCTACGTATTCCCAAGTCGCTTACTGGCCAGTAAATACCGGGGGTAACAAGAAACCGGGGAGGCGCAATGACGCGCAACAGACACAGAGTTCGCAGCACGTTCGCGGCCGCCGTCGCGCTGACAGCGGCGCTCGGCGGGATGGCGTTCACCACCAGTCCCGCCACCGCCGCCGGGACGACGGCCGAGCGCGCCGGGGCATCCGTACCCCTGTCGCCCGAGCTGGAGAAGATCCGGGCGGCCGAGGCCACCAAGCTCTACGGCGACCCGGCCGAGCGCCCGCTGGGCGACCGCAAGTCCGGGCTGATCTCGCTGGGCGACAGCGAGATCTCCGGCGAGGGCGTCGGCACCTACGAACCGGGCACCAACGGTCCCGAAAACTGGTGCCACCGCTCGCCCGACGCCGCCATCCACCGCACCGGCATCGCCGCCGACGTCACCTACAACGTCTCCTGCTCGGGCGCGTACTCCGGAAACATCAGGATCGGCGGCTCCAAGCAGTACGCCGACGAGCTCGTCCAGAGCGACAACCTCGCAGTCAAGGCCCGCAACACGAAGATCAAGATGGTGCTGCTCGTCGCGGGGGCCAATGACGACCTCCAGTTCGGGCCCGTCATGACGGACTGCGTCACCCGCTGGCTGCTCATCCAGGGCACCTGTGAGCCCAAGTACCAGCCGGGCTGGCAGGGACGCGTCGACGCGCTCGTCCCCAAGGTCGAGCAGACCCTGCGCGACCTGCGCACCGTCATGCGCGACGCGGGCTACGCCGACAGCGACTACAAGCTGGTCACGATGGGCTACCCCAGCCCCATCGGCCCCGACTTCAAGGACAACCCGCAGTTCCCCGGCAAGATCATCGGTGGTTGCACGGGGTACGACTCCGACTCCGCGTGGGGACGCGACAGCGCCGTCCCGGGCTTCGAGCGTGGCATGCGCACGGCCGCCGCGAACACCGGCGCCGTCTTCCTCGACAACTCGCGCCTCTTCCACGGTCATGAGGTGTGCATGGAGGACACCTGGGCGCGCGGCCTGTACATCGACATCACCAACCCCTTCCCGCCGGACGCCGACTCCGTCCGCCAGTCCTTCCACCCCAACGCGCGAGGCCACGCGGCCTTCGCGTCCTGCCTCACCCAGGTCTACAACTCGGGCCTGCGCGAAGCGGGTTGTGCGGACCCGGCGAGCACCGGAAAGCCTGCACTGTTCGCGGGCGCCTGGGACGACGCGTACAAGCCACTGAAGAACACCGGCACGGGCAGCTGCGTCGACGTACCCGCTTCGACGACCCGCAACGGCACGGCCGTCGGCGGCTGGGACTGCCACGACGGCCGCAACCAGGGCTGGTGGTACGACAGCGCCCAGAAGTCGCTGCGCACCGAACTGACCCACGACCGCTGCCTGGACGTCCCCGGCGCCAAGTACGAGGCGGGGGCCGGGCTGATCCTGTGGAACTGCTCGGGCGCGGCCAACCAGCAGTTCGTGCAGCAGCAGGACACCCTGCGCCCCGCGGCGGCCTCCGGGCTGTGCGTGACCCTCGCGGGCGCGAAGGACCAGCTGAGGCTGCAGCCCTGCACGGGGGCGGCGAACCAGCGCTTCGTCTGAGTGGCCACCGGCCCTCTGTGGAGAGCGTCCACCCGCCCTCTGTGACCCTGTGACCGGAGCTGCCCCCGCGCGCGTGCCGGGCGGGGGCGGCTCCGGTGCGTACGAGTGCCCGGGTCAGGAGGCGCGCACGGTCCTGCGGGCCAGCTCGTAGCCGGGGAGCATCCCGGCGCTCTCCTGGTTGTCCAGCCCGCCGAGCTGGACAATGGCGACCCCGTCCGGTGCGGCGACGGCGAACGCCCGCTTCTGCTGCGGTTCGTCCCAGAGCTCGCTGTCAACGGTGTAACGGACCTCGACGCCCGGGAGGTCACCCGTGTCGATGTCGCGGTAGGTGACCTTCGAGGTCTTCGGTTCGTCCGCCATGAACGCTTCGAGCGCCTTGCGCGGAGTCTTCGCGGGCTTCCCCGTCCAGACCCGGATGAACCCGACGTACCCGGTGGGCTTCGCGTCGATCTCGCAGACCACCTTCACGGTGCCCTGCTCGGTCAGACCGGCGAGAGGGGCGTCGGCGCCGCTCACGGCGATGGCCTTCGGCTTCCAGTCAGGTGCGAGGTCGAAGGACACAGGCATCACGCACGGTGTGCCGGAGCCGCCCAGAGAACGGCCCTTCGGAGTGGCCCCGGTCTCCGACTTCCCGGTCTCCGACTTCTTCGCCGCGGGCTTCGCGCTCCCCGCGTCGGCCCCGGACTCCGCCCCCGAGGAGCAGCCCGCGAGCAGGCCGACCGCCAGCGCCGCCGCGACCATGCCCGTTGTCGAATGGCGCCCTGTACCGCGCACGTTGCAGCCCCCGCCTCAATGAGTGCTCGCCGAGGGCCCGATCGGCCCTCGGCGAGTCAAAGAAGTCAGAGCTTACGGACCGGGATGGAGGTGAACGTCGGGGCGGGTGCCCGCTCCGTGAAGAAGTCGTTGCCCTTGTCGTCGACCACGATGAACGCGGGGAAGTCCTCGACCTCGATCCGCCAGACCGCCTCCATGCCGAGCTCCTCGTACTCGACGACCTCGACCTTCTTGATGCAGTCCAGCGCGAGCCGCGCCGCGGGCCCGCCGATCGAGCCCAGGTAGAAGCCGCCGTGGCTGTCGCACGCGTCCGTGACCTGCTGCGAGCGGTTGCCCTTGGCCAGCATGACCTTCGAGCCGCCCGCCGCCTGGAACTGCTCGACGTAGGAGTCCATGCGCCCGGCGGTCGTCGGGCCGAAGGAACCGGAGGCGTACCCCTCGGGCGTCTTCGCCGGTCCCGCGTAGTACACCGGGTGGTCCTTCAGGTACTGCGGCATCTCCTCGCCCGCGTCGAGCCGCTCCTTGATCTTGGCGTGCGCGAGGTCGCGCGCCACGACGAGCGGCCCGGTCAGCGAGAGCCGGGTCTTGACCGGGTACTTGGTGAGCTCGGCGAGGATGTCGTCCATCGGCCGGCGCAGGTCGACGCGTACGACGTCGCCCTCGTCCAGGTGCTCGTCGGTGGTGTCCGGCAGGAAGCGCGCCGGATCCCGCTCCAGCTGCTCCAGGAAAACGCCCTCGGCGGTGATCTTCGCGACGGCCTGCCGGTCCGCCGAGCAGGACACGGCGATGGCGACGGGCAGCGAGGCCCCGTGCCGCGGCAGCCGCACGACCCGCACGTCGTGGCAGAAGTACTTGCCACCGAACTGCGCGCCGATGCCGATCTTCTGCGTCAGCTCGAAGACCTTCTCCTCCAGCTCCTTGTCACGAAAGCCGTGGCCGGTCGGCGAGCCCTCGGCGGGAAGCTCGTCCAGGTAGTGGGCGGAGGCGTACTTGGCGGTCTTGAGCGCGAACTCGGCCGACGTACCGCCGACGACGATCGCCAGGTGGTACGGCGGGCACGCGGCCGTGCCCAGCGAGCGGATCTTCTCCTCCAGGAACTTCATCATGGAGGCCTCGTTCAGGACGGCCTTCGTCTCCTGGTAGAGGAAAGACTTGTTGGCCGAGCCGCCGCCCTTGGCCATGAAGAGGAACTTGTACGCGCCGCCGTCCGTCGCGTACAGCTCGATCTGGGCCGGCAGGTTCGAGCCGGTGTTCTTCTCGTCCCACATGGTCAGCGGGGCCATCTGGGAGTACCGCAGATTGAGCTTGGTGTACGCGTCGAAGACGCCGTGCGAGAGGGCTTCCTCGTCGCCGCCCTCGGTGAGCACGTTCTGGCCGCGCTTGCCCATGACGATCGCCGTGCCGGTGTCCTGGCACATCGGCAGCACACCCGCCGCCGCGATGTTCGCGTTCTTCAGCAGGTCGAGCGCGACGAACTTGTCGTTGGAGGAGGCCTGCGGGTCGTCGATGATCCGGCGCAGCTGCGCGAGGTGGGCCGGCCGCAGATAGTGCGAGATGTCGTGCATCGCCTCGGCGGCGAGCGTGCGCAGCGCCTCGGGATCGACCTTGAGGAACGTCCGGCCTTCGGCCTCGAAGGTGGAGACGCCCTCTGCGGTCACCAGCCGGTACGGCGTGGTGTCCTCTCCCAGGGGGAGCAGATCGGAGTAGGCGAACGCCGGGCTGGGCGGGCGGGAGACAGGGGACATTACGGCCATTCCTCACTCGGCGACGGCAACTGGCCTCCGTTGGCGCAGCGCGCCTACCAGCGTAAGGCGCCCCCGGGGCGGCGAGCGGGTGAGGTAAGGCTCAGTTGGTCTCCGGTATATCGCAGTGGGGGCTAGTCGCGATCTATCGCGTCTGGGTACGCTGGGTGGGTGGACCTCGAGAAGCGCCCCCAGCAGCCGGCCGCCCCCGCGATGCCCGCGGAGCCGGCGGCCCCCGCCATCCGCGCCTCCGACGCGGACCGCGACCGGATCGCGGACATCCTGCGCGAGGCGATGGCCGTGGGCAGGCTGACGGCCGACGAGCACGCCGACCGCATCGACGCCGTGTACCGCGCCAAGACCGTCGCCGAGCTCGAACCGCTGGTGCGGGACCTGCCCGTGCCGGACGGCCGCGGCGGGGCCTCGTCGGCGCCGTACGCCCCGGACGATTCACCGGGCCCGGTCACCGCCGAGAATCTGGTCGCGATCTTCAGCAGCTCGACCCGCAAGGGCCGTTGGCGCATCGGCCGCAAGACCAACGTCTTCTCGCTCTTCGGCAGCGTCGAGATCGACCTCACCGAGGCGCTCTTCGGGCAGCGGACGACCGTGATCAATGCGACCGCGATTTTCGGCAGCGTCGAGGTGCGGGTCCCGGAGAACATCTCGCTGCGCGGCAGCGGCACCGGCATCCTGGGGAGTTTTGAGGTCGACACCCTCGAAGCCCACGACCCGCAGGCGCCCGTGGTGGTGATCAACGGGTTCTCCGTACTGGGCAGTATCGAGGCAAAACCCAAGCGCGGTAAGCGCATTACGGATCTTCACCATCGCATGCGCAAACACTTTGGCGCCTGACGTCCTTCGAAACTCAGTGCATAGGCGCGCGCACAGCGGGTAGGGACTGCTTCATCGTCGCTCGCTCCCGAAGTCGTCGTCAGGAGTAGACCGTGCTGCATCCGCCGCATCAGTCCTTGCAGGTCGCCGCCGTCCCGTCACAGCGTGCACCAGCGCGGGATCAGGCTGGCCCCTGGCATTCGGAGGCGGTGTGCCGCCGGGACGAAGCCGGGCTGTTCTTCGCCCCCTCCAAGGAGCCGACGGCCGCGAGGCTGGCCCGGGAGGAAGCTGCGAAGAGGGTCTGCGCGCGATGCCCGGTGATGGTCGAGTGCCGGGAGCACGCGCTGCTCCAGCCCGAGCCGTACGGCGTGTGGGGCGGACTGACCGCGGCGGAGCGCCGGGTGGTGCTGGCCCGGCGCAGGCGGCGCGAAATAGAGCTCGGCAACCTCGGCGGCGCGGCCCCGGCCGAAGAGCGGATCGCCGCCGCGGGCTGACCGGCCCTGCTGAACCGGCCCGCTGTCGGGGCTCGTTGTCCGGGCCGTAGTTCCGGCCCGCCGTTCAGGCCTGCCGATCCCAGCCCGCCGTTCCAGGCCCGTGCCCGGTTTCGTGCCGCGTACGGCCCGGTGTCGCGCCCGGTCTCGTATCGCGTACGAGAAAGGGGCGCCCCCGCTGCACAACGGGGCCGCCCCTTTCTCGTACGCCGTGCTGGTACCGCTCGCTCCGCCTGCCCGCTACTTCCCGCGGTCGAAGTCGATGGCGCTGTAGGCGCGCAGCTTCGAAAGCCGGTGCGTGGAGTCGATCTGGCGGATCGTGCCCGACTTGGAGCGCATCACCAGGGACTGGGTAGTGGCGGTCTCGGCGCGGTAGCGGACGCCGCGCAGCAGCTCGCCGTCGGTGATGCCGGTGGCGACGAAGAACACGTTGTCGCCGCTGACCAGGTCGTTCGTGTGCAGCACACGGTCGAGGTCGTGCCCCGCGTCGAGCGCACGCTGGCGCTCCGCCGCGTCCTTGGGCCACAGCTTGCCCTGGATCGTGCCGCCGAGGCACTTGATCGCGCAGGCCGAGATGATGCCCTCGGGCGTGCCGCCGATGCCCATCAGCAGGTCGACACCGGTGCCTTCGCGCACCGCCATGACCGAGCCCGCGACGTCGCCGTCGGAGATGAACTTGATGCGCGCGCCCGTCTCGCGGATCTCCTTGACGATGCCCTCGTGACGGGGGCGGTCGAGGATCATCACGGTGACGTCTTCGGGGGTGGAGTGCTTGGCCTTGGCCACCCGGCGGATGTTGACCGAGACCGGGGCGTTGATGTCGACGAAGTCGGCTGCCTCGGGCCCGGTGACGAGCTTGTCCATGTAGAAGACCGCGGACGGGTCGAACATGGTGCCGCGGTCCGCGGCGGCGAGAACGGCGATGGCGTTCGGCATGCCCTTGGCGTTCAGCGTCGTACCGTCGATCGGGTCGACGGCGATGTCGACCTCCGCGCCGGTGCCGTCGCCGACCCGCTCCCCGTTGAAGAGCATGGGGGCTTCGTCCTTCTCGCCCTCGCCGATGACGACGATGCCGTTCATCGAGACGGTCGAGACAAGGGTCCGCATGGCCTTCACCGCAGCGCCGTCCGCGCCGATCTTGTCACCGCGGCCGACCCACCGCCCGGCGGCCATGGCAGCGGCCTCGGTGACCCGGACGAGCTCCAGGGCCAGGTTGCGGTCGGGAGCCTCGGACGAGACTTCGAGCTGAGACGGGAGATGGTGCTCGGTCATCGGAGCGCACCTTTCTGTACGGCGACGGCCGGAAAAGAGGGTGCTGCGACTCTATCGGTACGTCGACAAAATGAGCAGAGCGGGTCACGTATGAGCGCCGTACCGTGATCCGCGACCCCTGGAGCGGGCGCCCGCGCCGCATGGGGGACGATGGAGGGGTGGCAGGTACGAAGGGCAAGCAGACGGTCCGGGACATGGTGCTTTCGATGGCGGTGATCGGAGCCGTCGTCGCGAGTATCTACGTCTTCATCCCGCACGACGAGAAGAAGGACCCGACCCGCACGGTCGACTACCGGGTCGAACTCATCACCGCGAGGCGCGCCGCACCGTACCCCGTGGCGGCCCCGGTGGGCCTGCCCGGGACCTGGCGGCCGACGTCCGTCTCGTACCGGGGGCAGGACGAGGACGCCTGGCACCTGGGCTTCCTGGACCCGGACGACGAGTACGTCGCGGTCGAGCAGTCGAGCGGTCCCGTCGAGCGCTTCGTGCGGACGGTCAGCCAGCAGGCGACGAAGACGGAGCGGACCCAGCAGGTCGGCGCGGAGAGCTGGCAGCGCTGGGAGGGCCCGAAGTACGACGCGCTGGTGCGCGCCGAAAAGGGCGTGACGACCGTGGTCACCGGCACTGCCTCGCACGAGCGGCTGGTGAAGATGGCTGCCGCGCTGGAGGAGAAGAAGTCCTGACCCGACGCACGTACGACGATGCCGCCGCACCTTCTCGGGTGCGGCGGCATCGTCGTACGTGCGGGGCTGGTCCCCGCGGGACTCAGACGGTCGTGATGACCTCGTCGTAGGTCAGACGCGGGGAGCGCGGGAACCAGGCGTCGTCGCCCGGCTTGCCGATGTTGACGACCATCAGCGGGGTGTGGTCGTCGTCCAGGAACTCCTTCTGGACACCGGCGAAGTCGAAGCCGGTCATCGGGCCGGCGGACAGGCCGGCGGCGCGGACGCCGACGATGAAGTACGCGGCCTGCAGGGCGGCGTTGAGGCCGGCGGCCTGCTCGCGGGCCGGGCGCTCCGTGAAGAACACGTCCTTGGCCTGCGGGAAGTGCGGGAACAGCGCCGGGAGCTCCTGGTGGAACTCGTTGTCCGCGGCGAGGATCGCGACCAGCGGGGCGGTGGCGGTCTTGGGCCGGTTGCCCTCGGCCATGTGCGAGACCAGGCGCTCACGCGCTTCGGCCGAGCGGACCAGGACGACGCGCAGCGGCGACTGGTTGAACGCGGTCGGCCCGTACTTGACCAGGTCGTAGATCGCCTGGACCTGCTCCTCGGTCACCGGCTCGTCGGTGAACGTGTTGGCGGTGCGGGCCTGACGGAAAAGGAGGTCCTGGGCGGCGGGGTCAAGAACGAGAGACATGCGACTTACCTTCCGGACGTGCAAGGGGTTCAAGCGATGCACTCACGGTAGGAGGTTTTATATTAAGTTTCAACTAAAGCTGGATCTTCGTGATGTGTTTCACACGCCTAAGGACTTTCCGGGCGGATCGGGACTCTTGACGCCCCCAGCTGTCCGGCCGCCCGGCTCAGGACTGCTCCGACGACTCCGCCGGGTCCGCCAGCGCCGCGTCCAGGCGGGCCCGCGCACCCTCCAGCCAGTGGCGGCAGATCTTCGCCAGCTCCTCGCCCCGCTCCCACAGGGTCAGTGAGTCCTCCAGCGTCGTGCCGCCCGCCTCCAGGCGGCGTACGACATCGATCAGCTCGTCCCTGGCCTGCTCATAGCCCAGTGCCGCCGTCGCCGCGGCCTCGTCCGTCTTCGCCATGTGATCCACCCTATGCATCGGCTGTCCCTCCCCAGGAGGGCTCGCTCGTCCGTCCCCTGCCCGCCGCGCGACCCGGAGGCCCCGCGCGCGGCCCTCACCCGGTGGCTGTGTCCGCCACCCGCACCATGAACTCGCCCTCCGCGACCCGGGCCCGCAGCTCCTGCTCCGGGGCCACGTCGTCCGCCGAGCGCACCACCGCACCGTCCGCCGTCTGCAGCACGGCGTACCCGCGCTCCAGCGTCGCGGCCGGCGACAGCGCCACCACCCGCGCCCGGGTGTGCGAAAGCTCGGAGTCGGCGCGGTCCAGGAGATGCCCGAGCGTGCGGCGGCTGCGCGCGAGCAGCGCCTCGATCTCGTCCTCGCGCTCCTCCACCATCCGCTGCGGGCGCTCCATAACCGGCCTGGCCAGCGCGTGCGCCAGGCCCCGCTCCTCGCGGTCGATCAGCCCCTGCACCGTCCGCAGGGCCCGGTCCCGCAGCTGCTGCACGCGGTCCAGCTCCTCCCCGACATCCGGCACGACCTTCTTCGCCGCGTCCGTCGGCGTCGACGCCCGCAGGTCCGCCACCAGGTCGAGCAGCGGCGAGTCCGGCTCGTGCCCGATCGCGGACACCACTGGTGTACGACATCCGGCCACGGTCCGTACGAGCTGCTCGTCGGAGAACGGCAGCAGGTCCTCGACGCTGCCGCCGCCGCGCGCCACGATGATCACGTCGACGTCCGCCAGCTCGTCGAGCTCCTTGACCGCCCGGACGACCTGAGCCACCGCGTGCACACCCTGCACCGCCACATTGCGCACCTCGAAGCGCACGGCCGGCCAGCGACGGCGCGCGTTCTCCAGGACGTCGCGCTCGGCGGCCGACGCCCGTCCGGTGACCAGGCCGACGCGCTGCGGAAGGAAGGGCAGCGGACGCTTGCGGTCCAGGGCGAACAGCCCCTCGCCGGCGAGGGCCTTCTTCAGCTGCTCCAGCCGGGCGAGCAGCTCGCCGATGCCCACCGGCTTTATTTCGGTGGCCCGCAGCGAGAGCTGACCGCGCGGCGCGTACCACTCGGGCTTGGCGTGCACGATGACGCGCGCGCCCTCCGACACGACGTCCGCGATGGCGTCGAAGACCTGGCGGTAGCACGTCACCGCCACCGAGATGTCGTGGGAAGGGTCCCGCAGAGTCAGAAAGACGACCCCGGCGCCGGGCCTGCGCGACAGCTGCGTGATCTGCCCCTCGACCCACACCGCTCCGAGCCGGTCGATCCACCCGCCGATGAGGCGCGAGACCTCACCGACGGGCAGCGGCGCTTCCGCAGACGTATTGAGAGCCATGTACGCAGGCTAGCCGCCGGTACTGACACCGAGGTCGTCCCCGCGGCCGTCCCCGCGGCCGGCCTCGCCGCCGTCCCTGCGGCCGGCCCGGCGACCGCGCTGGACGGCGAGCACCACAAGGCCCGCCAGCAGCCATACCGCGCCGACCAGTTGCGCCGTACGCGAGGCCTCCACGATCACCGCGATCGCCACCACCGCGCCCAGCACCGGCAGCAACACGTGCCGCCACCACACCGGTGGTCCGTCCATCTTCCGTACCGCGAACCAGCTCACCACCGACGCGTGCAGCAGCACGAACGCGGTCAGCGCCCCGATGTCGACCACCGACACCAGGTGGTCCATGCCGTCGTCGCGCCGGGCCGCCCACACCGCGGCGACCAGCGTCACAACGGCCGCGAGCAGCAGCGCCAGCCTCGGTACGCGCGACTTCGCGTCGATCTTCGCCAGCGCGCGCGGCAGCCGCCGCTCCCGCGCCATCGCGAACAGCAGCCGGCCGGCCGCGGCCTGCCCGGCCAGCGCCGCGAACGCCGCACCGATCGCCTTGCTGACCGCCACCAGGTCGTGCAGCCAGCTCCCGGCCGCCGAGTCCACCGTGTCGTAGAACGCGGTGCCCTGGAGCCCCGGATCGGCGGCCAGCTCGGCCGCTGTCATCGGCGCCAGGAGCGAGGCCAGATAGGTCTGCGCCACGAACAGCACACCCGCGAGCACCAGACAGAACAGCACCGCCCGAGCCACCCGCTCCGAGCCGCCCGTCACCTCCTCCGCGAACGACGCGATCGCGTCGAAGCCGAGGTACGACAGCACCGCCACCGACACCGCCCCGAGGACCGCCGCCATCGAGAAGGACCCCATCGACCCGTCACCGGTCAGCGGCGACAGCCAGCCGCGCCGCGCGCCGTCCTGCACGAGCACCACGACCGCGGCGACCACGAAGATCACCAGCACCACGATCTCCAGCGCCAGCACGGCGAAGCCGACCCGGGCAGCCGCCCGTACCCCCCACATGTTCAGCGCGGTCGTCACCAGGACCGCGATCGCCGTCCACACCCACTGCGAAACGGACGGCACGAGCGCGTGCATCGCGATTCCCGAGAACAGATACGCGACGGCGGGGATCAGCAGGTAGTCGAGCATCGCCATCCAGCCCGCGATGAAGCCGGGCCCCTCGCCGAGCGCCTTCCTCGCGTACGCGAAGACCGAACCCGCCTGGGGGACCACCCGGACCATCTGCGCGTAACTGAAAGCGGTGAAAGCCATCGCGACCGTCGCGACCAGATAGACCAGGGCCACCGCACCGTGCGACTTCGCGGCGAGGGTCCCGAACACCCCGACAGGGGCCATCGGGGCGATGAAGAGCAGCCCGTAGACCACAAGATCACGAAAGCCGAGACTGCGTCGCAGCCCCGTCGTCTCACCTTGGGGTGTGGACATCGCGCCTCCGTACATAGGACGTACATGGGGACGTGCATGGGGCGTGCACAGGGCGTGCAGGGGGCCGGACCGTGGAGCCGGGTCCCATCTTGACCACAGAGGCGATCTCTGGCTTGGCAGGCACGGCCTTACGATGGGAAACATGACTGCTACTGCCGCCCGAGCCCGTCGTGTCCTGCTCGCCGCACCCCGCGGCTACTGCGCGGGCGTGGACCGTGCCGTGATCGCCGTGGAGAAGGCTCTGGAGCAGTACGGAGCCCCGATTTATGTGCGCCACGAGATCGTCCACAACAAGTACGTCGTACAGACCCTGGAGCGGAAGGGCGCGATCTTCGTCGAGCGGACGGACGAGGTCCCCGAGGGATCGATCGTGATGTTCTCCGCGCACGGCGTCGCGCCGACCGTCCACGCGGAGGCCGCCGAGCGCAAGCTCGCGACCATCGACGCGACCTGCCCGCTGGTCACCAAGGTCCACAAGGAAGCCGTCCGCTACGCCCAGGACGACTACGACATCCTCCTCATCGGCCACGAGGGCCACGAGGAAGTCATCGGCACCTCGGGAGAGGCCCCGGACCACATCACGCTGGTCGACGGCCCCGACGACGTCGCCAACATCACCGTCCGCGACGAGTCCAAGGTCGTCTGGCTCTCCCAGACCACGCTCTCCGTGGACGAGACGATGGAGACGGTCGACGCGATCAAGAGCAAGTTCCCGAACCTGCTCTCGCCGCCGAGCGACGACATCTGCTATGCCACGCAGAACCGCCAGATCGCGGTGAAGAAGCTGAGCGAGGACGCCGAGCTGGTCATCGTCGTCGGCTCCAAGAACTCCTCGAACTCCATCCGCATGGTCGAGGTCGCCCTCGACGCGGGCGCCGCCGCCGCGCACCTGGTCGACTTCGCCGACGAGGTCGACGAGGCCTGGCTGGAAGGTGTCACCACAGTCGGCCTGACCTCCGGCGCCTCGGTCCCCGACGTGCTGGTCGACGGGGTGCTGGAGTGGCTGGCCGAGCGCGGCTACGGCGACGTGGAGACGGTCAAGACCGCCGACGAGTCGATCACCTTCTCGCTTCCCAAGGAGCTCCGCCGCGACCTGCGTGCGGAGGCCGCGGGTCTCTCGGAGAAGTGACCTCGGTCGGCAGATGATGGCCGGCAGCACGGGGGGTGGTGTCCGGTGGCACGGGGGAGTGGTGTCCGGTGGCACGGGCAAGTGATGGCCGGGTGGCACGGAGAAAGTGACCGTCCGGCGCGCGGGCGGGTGGCCTTCGGCTCCCCGGGAAGTGACCTCGGGCTTCGCCGGGCAAGTGACCTCGGGCGTCGGCGGGAAGTGTCTGTCCGTCGCGTCACTGTCTGCGCCACACCGTAACGTTGGCTTCATGAACGTCTTCGGTGTGGACATCGGTGGTTCGGGCATCAAGGGTGCCCCCGTGGATCTGGAGCGGGGCGACCTCGCCGAACCGCGGCACAAAGTGCTGACCCCGCAGCCGGCCGCGCCCGACGCGGTGGCTGACTGCGTGAAAGAGGTCGTCGACCACTTCGGCTGGTCGGGCCCGGTCGGAGTCACCTTCCCCGGTGTGGTCACCGGCGGCGTCACCAGGACCGCGGCCAATGTCGACAAGGGCTGGGTGGACCTGGACGCCGGCGCCCTGCTCGGCGAGCGCCTCGGGCTGCCCGTCACCGTCCTCAACGACGCGGACGCCGCCGGGGTCGCCGAGATGACCTTCGGCGCGGGCAAGGACCGCAAGGGCACGGTCTTCCTGCTCACGTTCGGCACCGGCATCGGCAGCGCGCTCTTCCGCGACGGCGCCCTGGTGCCCAACACGGAGCTCGGGCACCTGGAGCTGCACGGCCACGACGCGGAGAAGCACGCGTCGACGAAGGCCAAGGAGGACGAGGACCTGAGCTGGCAGCACTGGGCGCACCGGGTGCAGAAGTATCTGGCGCACGTCGAGATGCTGTTCTCGCCGGAGCTGTTCGTCATCGGCGGCGGGGTCAGCCGCAAGGCCGACCGGTTCATCCCGCTGATCGAGGACATCCGCGCCGAGATCGTCCCCGCGCAGCTGCAGAACAACGCGGGGATCGTGGGCGCCGCGATGGCGGCGGCGAAGACCGCGACACCGGCCTAGAGCCGGGATTCCGGCCCGGAGGGGGTGCTCCGGACCGGAGCCGGGTTTCCCGCATCGGAGCCGGGCCGGCAGCCGGTCCTACAGGGCGTCCTGCTTGCCCGGCCTGCGGCCACGGGTGGCACTCGCCGTCAGTGCCTGCCGACGCCGCCCCATCAGCCGCACCTTGCGTACGGTCGCGATGAGCCCGGCGACGAGCGTGCCGCCGTACAGCCAGCCCGCGTGCACGGCGAGCGCGGTGACGACGGCCATGATGCGGCTGCCGAGCCCGCTCGCGCCGCCCGCGATCGGCGCCATCCCGATGGCGAAGGCGATCGGCACCACGATCGGCGCGCTCACCAGGTCAGCGGGCCGCACCCACAGCGCGGTCAGGGCGCTGACCGGCAGGAACAGCAGTCCGTACGCGAGCGGCGAGCCGTCCAGCAGTAGCCAGTCCAGACCGCCGAGCACCAGCATCGTCGCCGCGGCGAACAGCCCGCTGCCGAGCCCGGTCAGCCGCGGATTCGGCAGTCTCCGCAGCGCGAGGATGACGGGCGGGACGGCCCGGCCCGGCCGGGATGCCGCCCGGTAGACACGTGCGGAACCGGAGGGGGCCGCGGCCTCGGCGGGACCGACCGACGGAAGCAGGGGCGTCTGCGGCCGCTGCTGGTGACGAGGGGTACGAGTCCTGGGTTGCTCCACGTGGACAACGTAGGTCGCAAGGCGGCAGGAATCAGGCGCAGGACACGCCCTTTGGGCGACCTTGGCTCTGAGTTCGACGCCGGGTCCCGGGCCCGGCCGGCCTCATCCGGACTCCCGGCGCGGGCCCGCCGGGCCCGCCCGTAAACTGGGGGATCGGTCCGCCCGGGTCCGCACGGGCCCGGCGGCGGACCGGCACCGCACAAGCCGCACCCCGCTCCCCGCTCCTCATCCTCACTTCAGGAAGTCGCCAACGTGTCGCTCACGATCGGAATCGTCGGTCTGCCGAATGTCGGCAAGTCGACCCTGTTCAACGCCCTGACCAAGAACGACGTGCTGGCGGCCAACTACCCGTTCGCCACGATCGAGCCGAACGTCGGCGTCGTCGGTGTCCCCGACCCGCGGCTGGCCGTGCTCGCGAAGATCTTCGGCTCGCAGAAGGTCCTCCCGGCGACCGTCGACTTCGTCGACATCGCGGGCATCGTGCGCGGCGCGTCGGAGGGTGAGGGCCTGGGCAACAAGTTCCTGGCGACCATCCGTGAGTCCGACGCGATCTGCCAGGTCATCCGTGCCTTCAAGGACGAGAACGTCGTGCACGTCGACGGCAAGGTCTCGCCCAAGGACGACATCGAGACGATCAACACCGAGCTGATCCTCGCCGACCTCCAGTCCGTCGAGAAGGCCGTCCCGCGCCTGACGAAGGAGTCGCGCCTCCAGAAGGAGAAGATCGCGGTCCTCGCCGCGGTCGACGAGGCGCAGAAGATCCTGGAGACGGGCACCACGCTCTTCGCGGCGGGCATCACGGCCGACACGGAGAAGGGCCGCCTCCTCCACGAGCTGCACCTGCTCACGACGAAGCCGTTCCTGTACGCGTTCAACGTCGACGAGGACGAGCTGGTCGACGAGGACTTCAAGAACGAGCAGCGCGCGCTCGTCGCCCCTGCCGAGGCGATCTTCCTCAACGCGAAGATCGAGTCCGAGCTCATCGAGCTCGACGACGAGGAGGCGCTCGAACTCCTCCAGTCGATGGGCCAGGAAGAGCCCGGCCTGGCCACCCTCGGCCGCGTCGGCTTCGACATCCTGGGCCTCCAGACCTACCTGACGGCAGGCCCCAAGGAGACCCGCGCCTGGACCATCAAGAAGGGCGCCACGGCCCCCGAGGCGGCCGGTGTGATCCACACCGACTTCCAGAAGGGCTTCATCAAGGCCGAGGTCATCTCCTTCGCCGACCTGGTCGAGACCGGCTCGGTCGCCGAGGCCCGCGCGAAGGGCAAGGCCCGCATGGAGGGCAAGGAGTACGTCATGCAGGACGGCGATGTGGTGGAGTTCCGCTTCAATGTGTAGTGGGTGACATAGCACCACGTCACCGATCTGGCAAACATGCAGGTCAAGAAGGGTCCGACTCCCCGGAGTCGGGCCCTTTGGTTTTTCCCGTGCTGGATAGGTGCTGGATAATCTGATCCCCCGTCACCTGTCATCACCCCTCGTCACCCGCACCGTGCTGGATTGGTGCTGGATGCGGGCGCGGTTCCGGAGGCTCCTGCGGTGAGTCCCTTGGGGAAGGGCAAGCGGGTACGGTCGAACGATCCATCCACACATTTCCTTCACGGCCCCGAAGTCGTTCGCGGAAACAAACCTGCACTCGCTCGGCGTTGACGATCTCTGAGCCGAGGAGGGAAGGTGTCGGGCCTGAAGCTGTTCAACACAAAAGGCGGCGTGACCGAGGTCACGCCGCGTCTTGCTGACGTCGAGGCGGATGTGCAGGGCCTCGTCGAGGCGCACATGGAGACGCTGCTGGGCGTCCGGTTCTTGGCGAGCGAGTACAGCACCGGGCCGGTTTGACTCTCCTCCCGAGGGTTCCTCAAGCGCACCGAAGCGTGGTCTCGCCGCAGCGTGCGCCTGACCTGGGGGTCTATCCGTCCCACGCGAGAGGTTGTCCATCCCGATGGAATCTCACGATTCTTGAGATAGTATCGTCCAGTCCGATCAGTTGGCCAAATGGTCGAGCTGGAGGTTTCGTGTCCCTGGCGATCGTGCGAGACCTGCGTCCGGAACTGCGCTTGACGACGCCGGAGGAGCTCGCGGCCTTCGAGCAGGACCTGTTGTCCGAGTTCGTGCTCGCCCGGGCTTCGGCCGGTGTCAGTGACGGGACGGTCGCCGGCGATGTCGGCGTGATCGTCGAAGTGCGCTCATGGTTCACGCGCCCGCTGTGGGAGATGGAACCTCGCGATCTGGACCGGTTCTTCGGTCGACATCAACAGGGCTTGGCTCATGGCACGAAGGTCCACAAGGCGCACTCTCTCAGCGTGTACTTCGAGTTCCTTGAACTACGGCACAAGCCCGCCATCCACAGGGCAACCGGCTATGTCGTCGAGTCGCCGTTGGATGAGATCAACCGGCCCCGTGGATCGACCCTGTCCCGGTTGCGGGTTCCGCCGCCGCTCGGGGAGGTCGAGCATCTGTTCTCGGCTTGGCGTGACGAGGTGCCGCAGGCGCGTAAACCGTTGTCGATCGTCCGGAGTTACACCGCGATGAGGCTGGCGAGTCTGATAGGTCCCCGGGTCTCGGAGCTGTGCCTGGCGAACGTCGACGACATCCACTGGGAGCTCGGCCAGTTCGGAAAGATTCTTCTGCGGGGCAAGGGGAGGCGCGGCAAGAAGAAGGAACGGCTCGTCCCGCTGATCAACGGGAGCCGTTCGCTGCTGGAGTGGTGGGTCGACGGCCCCCGCTGGCAGTACGACGATCGGGTGGATGAGCCAGAGGCGCCGTTGTTCCCCTCGGAGCGGCGGGCCGCGGACGGCTCGAGCCTGCGGGTGGATACCGACACGCTCCGCCTGCATCTGAAGAAGATGGTCGCCCAGCACCTTCCTTCGCAGGCAGGCAAGCTGACGCCGCACACGCTTCGGCACTTCGCTGCCTCGGAGCTCTACCGTCAGGGCATGGATGTGGTGGCGATCCAAGAGCTGCTTGGCCACAAGTGGATCAACACCACCATGATCTACGTACACGTCAACCAGACTCATGTCGAGGACGCGTGGGTCCGTGCGGGTGAGCGTGGACGGGCGCGATTCGGAGGAGCGTCATGAAGTGGAACCTGCGGATGACCGCGGCCAAGCGGGACATCTGGAAGTCCTCCGAACTCCAGCGCATGCTGGCCGACGCGGGCTTGGTGATCAGTGCTGGCAAGATGTCCAACCTGTGGGCCGGCCAGCCGGTGACGATCCGCCTGGACGATCTCGACGTGATCTGCGAGGTGCTGCAATGCGAGCCCAGCGATCTGCTTGTCCGTGAGCCCGAGGAGGCCCGCGCGAAACGACCGGAGCAGGATGAGAGCAGGGCGGCCATCCGTCCCGCTGTTGGTGAGAACCGTCGTCGGAGCGGCGGCGGCCCGGCCTCCCGCAACTTGATGCCGCCGTTGTGACGAAGGAAGCGAAGGCCAAGGGGCTTGGGACGCCTGAGAGTTGCGAGGTCTGCATGGCCTGGGGCCTGCACCCTAACCCGGGCGGCGCGAAGATCCTCTGCTATGCGTGCAGGGCATGGTGGTACAAGTACCCTGCCGACTCGTGCGGCACGTGTGGCGCGACCGTCCCCCTGCGTGACGGAGTCTGCCGGGCCTGCCGTCACCAGGCCGCATTCGTCGCCGGCCGTATCAAGGTCCCGTCAGCCGGCCACGGGGCCCGGTTGGACCTCACGGTCGCAGCTGAAACCGGGCACCAGACGTTTCTCGCTGACCTGATCAAATGGAATCGGCGCCACCACCTCACCGCAAGAACAGCACAGGTTCCTGAGTTGCCGAGCGAGACGACGCACAGACACCCCCTGCTGCTGAAGCCGCCCGAGAGCATCCAGCTCACGCTCTTCGAGCCGGTCCGGGACTTCCGGCGCTATCGGAACCCGAACGGCTCGAAGGGGCGCTCCTGGACAGGATTCACCCCGGCAGATCCCGGATATGCGGACTTCCTCGTCGATCGGGCCAGGGACGTCGCGGTGGTACGGGGCTGGAACCGCTGCACCATCAAGCGCGTGAAGTGCGGATTGATGATCCTCTCGGCCCTGCACCAGCCTTTCGAAAGGATCAAAGCCACCACGGTGCACGCACTCTCCCGGGACATCGATGTTCCCGCAGTCCATCTCATCGACATGCTCAACGATCTCGACATCCTGCTCGACGACGCACCCGACCCCCTCGAACAACTGGTCAGAGCTCACCTCGCAAGGCTTCCCGAGCAGATACGCGTCGAGGTGACCGCCTACTTCGACGTCCTCCGCAACGGAGCCCCTCGCCGTCGCCCCAGGTCGCCTCACACAGTTGACATCCACCTGCGGCTGATCGTCCCGTTCACTGCCGAGTACTGTGCCCCCCGATACTCGACATTGAGGCAGGTCACCCCCGAGGACATCACTGACTGGCTGGCCAAACGGAACAACGTCCAGCGCGAAATCGTCGCGCTCCGGGACATGTTCAAGACGCTCAAGTCACAGCGGCTGATCTTCGCCGACCCAGCCCGACGCATCAGGCCCGGCAACACCCTCGTCAACTCGCCCACACCGGTCGCGGGAGACCAACTCAAACAAGTGGCCAGAGCCGCGGCTGAGAGCCCGGCCCTCCTGGCCGTCGTCGCCCTTGCCGGCATCCACGCCCTCTTCCCGCACGAGATCAGAATGCTCCAAGACTCCGACATCGAGCTGAGCACCGGGCGCCTCCGGCGGGGCGAGGTCAGCCGGCCCCTCGACGACTTCACCGCCGAAGCCATCCGCAAGTACCGGCGCTACCGTGACGCCCGCTGGCCGGACTCGGCAAACCCTCATCTCCTCCTCACCCAGCAGACAGCCAAGAGGAAGAGTCCAGTCAGCGACTTCTGGCTCAAGCGCCTGTTCAAGGGGCTGCCCGCCACGGTCGACAGCCTCCGCCAGGACCGGGTCCTCGAAGAAGCGATCGCCGCCGGACCCGATCCCCTCCGCATCTCCACCATGTTCGACCTCAGCGCCCAGGCCAGCTTGCGCTACACCCGCGCGGCCAGCCCGGCAGGCACCGAAACGACGACCGGGTAACCTGCGAACCCACGGTCAGAGAGCCTCCAAATCCCCCAACAGCACCTACAGTTCAGATTTCGATACCTTCAGAAATCGTGAACTCGCGGGGATTCGACGGCGGGCGGATCGACTCGCTCGGTCTTGACGAGAACGGGTCGCCGGTCATCGTGGAGTACAAGCGCGGCGTCGACGCTGGCGTCATCAACCAGGGCTTGTTCTACCTCTCGTGGCTGATGGACCACCGGGCCGAGTTCGAGCACCTGGTTCGCGACCGGCTCGGGGTGACGGCCGCGGCCCAGGTGCTCTGGAGCGGCCCGCGCCTGATCTGTATCGCCGGCGACTTCACGCGCTACGACGTGCACGCAGTGCGTGAGCACCGTCGCAGTATCGACCTGGTTCGCTACTGCCTCTTCGGCAACGATCTGCTCGGCCTTGAGGCTGTGGCGTCCGTCAGCGGCGGTACACCGGTAGCGCGGCGGGCGCGTCGGCCCATCGCCGTACCGGCGGCAGACGGCGGCGAGGCCACCCCGATGGCCGAGTTGGCAGCCGTGGTCGACGAGGTACTTCGTGGTCTCGGGGACGGTGTGAACCGTGTCCAGCGCAAGCACTACCGGGCGTATCAGCGGCTGAGGAACTTCGCGTGCGTCTGCCCGCCTCAGCGGAGCAAGCTTCTCGTCTACCTCAAGGCTGACCCGAAACAGGTCGATCTCGTGCCTGGCTTCACCCGGGACGTGACGGGGCTTGGCCACCTCGGAACGGGCGACCTTGAGGTGCAGTTGCGCGCCCCGAGGGACGTGGAGCGTGCCGAGGCTCTGTTCCTTGCGAGCTACGCAGCGGCGTGAACGGTTGACCGTCTTGGCGGTTTGCGTGTGGGCTGCGGTCGTCTGGGAGCGCCTTTCGACGTATGGGCAGGGCGTGGCGGTGGACTATCAATGATGCCCAGGGTTGGCGGTTTGGCTAACCGGCAACCCTGGGCTACGTTGCGCCGCCGCGCAAGAACCGTCTGTCCGTGCGGCGTGTGGCTCGGTAGCCCCAAGGGAGGGTGAGGGCGGGGATTGAGTCGAGATCTGCCCCGCCGTCAAAATGGTGCTGCGGTTCTAGACCGCAGGAGTGTTGGCCTGCCCTGATCAGGCCGAACTCGTCCCCCTTGCCGTGGTGGTGCTGCGGACGATGCCGCAGTACGAACGGGAGGATGGAACGATATTGAGCTAAACATATGTCCGTGGTGGTGTGCGGCTCGGTAGCCGCAAAGAAGCGCGAGGCCGAGAATCAGGCCGATATCTGCCCCGTCGCCTGAACCCGGATCCACCGGCTTGATTTTGGATTGATCGTTTCGGGGGTGTGCAGGCCGCGTCGAGGCTGAGCTGTGGATTCGGGCATGGGGTGGCCGCTGGTCTGTCCAGCTCTTCCACTTGTCCACAGGTCTCGGGCCCTTTCGGGCAGGTCGGTCAGGGAGCGTCAGAGGGCTGGTGGCGCATGCACCGTGCTGAAGAGCTGGGTGAAGTCCCCGCTCCAGGGCCAGCGTTCGGGCAGGTGCAGGGTGAGGCGGCGGGCCGAGCGGGCCAGGCGGGCGGGCACGCTGATCAGGTGGTCACGGATGGTGGCGGTGGTCGCTCTGGCATGGAACGTTCCGGCCAGGGTGCCGGCGGCGCGGGTCAGGTTGTGCGCCACGGCTGCCAGTGCGAGCCACGCGGCATTGGCCTGGAAATGCCCGGACGGCGCGTGGGCGAAGGCGCTGTTCTTGACATCCGCGATCACCTGCTCGACGACAGCGTGCCGACGGTGATCGGCTTCGGCGTCCTTCAAGGAGAGCGGGGAGTCGGTGAATGCGGCGTGGTAGCGCCAGGTGTCGAAGAGCGTGCCCTGCCCTGCAGGGACGGCGCCATGGCCCAGGCGCTTGACGCGGCGCACGATCAGACGGGCGGCGACCTGCTGCTTCTTCGGCTTGGAAGTGAACGCGGTGTAGGAGACCTCGGCAATCTCAGCGTCCGAGATCCAGCACTGGCCCTCCTCGTCCCAGACCGCTTGGGGATATTTGATCGGCGTCCACGCGTCCTCGTTGATGCGGGCGATCGCGGCCTTGACGGAGGTGTTCATCCGAGCCGTGACCGAGAAACGGGCGCCCAGCGTCCGGCAGGCATTGATGACGTCCGCGCCGTAGAACGCGGAGTCCGTCCGTACCACCAGCAGGCCGCTCGCGCCGCAGGCGCGGGCGGTACGGATGTTCTCGGCCACGAAAGCTGCCGCCCCGCGCGCGGAGTTCGAGGGTCCCATGCGCAGCCTCGTGGCGGCGATCACCGGGGCGGACAGGGGTGTGGAGACAATGCCGAGCAGTGCGTTCAGGCCCTTGACCTTGCTGTATCCGTATCCGGCGCCCTGCTTGGCGTAGCCGTAGGTGCGGCGGATGGTGTCATCGACATCCACGTAGGCGACCTGGTCCGCGCCGGGCAGCAGCGGGGCGTGACGGGCCAGTTTGGGCAGCAACCGGCGGGCCACGGCGTGCAGTTGCTTCACATGCCCGTGCGTGAAGGAACGCAGAAACGACCCCAGCGTGGACGGGGCCCGCACTCCGGAGAACAGGCGGCCCATCGCACCGTGCCGCAGCCGGTCCATGTCATCGATGCTGTCGGCGCCCGCGACCATGCCGCCCACCAGCGACATCAGTTTCGCCGCGGGGAAGGCGCCGGTGCCGTCCTTCGAGCGCGGCAGCCTGATGAGATCATCGGCCAGAGTCGGCAGACCACACCGCTCGGCCAGCCGGATCACCGGCTCCAGCCCGCCGTACGCGACCAGATTCGGATCGTCGAACACGGATGAGACCGCCGCCGCGGCATGGGAAGATTGCATCTCGGAAGTGCCTTGCCGATCGTGCCTGATGTGGTCCTAGAGAAACCCCATCATCGCAGGTCACAAGGCACTTCTTTATTTCCGGAGAAACTATCCACAGGTATCAAGCCGGTGGATCCGGGCTGAATGGTGCTGCGGTTCTAGACCGCAGAGGTGTGCTCGTCTCGGTAGACGGCGGCGATGACGTTTAGCGTGCCGAGATGGTGCTGCGGCTGTGGCCGCAGAGGTGGCAGACGAAGCATATCCACTGCGCCTTCATATTCCTGCAACCGGGATGGTGCTGAGCTTTTCGCCTCAGGGCCTGCTGGTACTCAGATTCGCAGTTAAAACCGGCTGCGTGCCGACGAGGTTCAGTCCCGGCGATCAGTAGCCGGTCGGGCACCATGTCGGCGCGGTGCTATGGCCCGCGACACAGCGGCGAAACGTTTCCTGCTTGGCTCGGTGGACCAAGTCGCGGCCGTGATGGTGCTGTGGTGCATAACCACAGAGACGAGCCCAGGTCGATGGTGACGAACCGTAGGTAGTCGGCGCCATGGTGGTGCTGCGGTTCGAGATTGCAGAAGCAGTGCTGCCCGGCCGTGACCAAGCCTCCATCGTCTCCCTTGCTGTGATGGTGCTGCGATAAATGATTCGCAGGATATCGACTAACTGTTCGTCGACGATACTCACAAGTACAAGCCCAGATGGTGCTGCGGCTCGGAACCGCAGAGGTAAAACATTGTTGAGGAGACCCAGTGGGGGATCTACCAGCCGTGGTGGTGATGTGAGCCGGTTCGAGCCCACAGAGACGGCCGCGGCGGTAGGCGAGCACGCTGACCAGGGTGACGCCGTGATGGTGCTGTGGCGCTGAACCGCAAGGATAGCGGCGTGGGCGCCGCTGTACGTGGGCGACGAGATGCAGCCGTGGTGGCGCTGCGGCTAGTGACCACAGAGGCAGGAGAAGGTGCCGCGTACGCATGGCCGCGGAGTGCTGACTATGTGTTTGTGGGCGAGTCGCACCAGTACACGCCGTGCTGCGGTGCGGAGCCAGAGGTAGGTGGTGAGTTCCCGGGCTGCGGCAAAGCCGAGGGCGCCGCGATGGTGCTGGGTCCTGGCCGCAGAGGTGCAGACGAAGCATACCCACTGCGCCTTCATATTCCTGCAACCGGGATGGTGAAGGGACCTTCACCACAGGGCCTGCTGTTACTTCACTTTCGGGCCTTGATACCGGGGGCATAGGAGCTAACCGTTCTGGCTGAGTGCGCCACCTTGCCGGTTAGAGCCGTGGTGGTGTTCCGGTGCGAAACCGCAGTGGCCGCAGGTCGAGTTCCGTCATACCCGCGCGGATCATCTCGCCGTGATGGTGCTGCAGTTTCGAACTGCAGAGTTAGCAGCTCCGGCGTCATGGCCATCACATAGGTCGGGTAGCCGCGATGGTGCTGCGGGTCGAGACCGCAGAGGGAGACGAGTACCCAGCACACAGATGGCTAGCAGCGACTCGCCGTGGTGGTGCTGCGGTTCGGAACCGCAGAAGCGGGATGGCAACCGCGTAGATGGTCTGGTCGCAGCGCACGCCGTGATGGTGCTGCCCCAAACCACAGAGGCAGTCAAGTGCAGGGCATCGGCGACGCGGAGCAAGTCGCCGTGGTGGTGCTGCGGTTTGGAACCGCAGAGACAGGATGGGCTGCCAGTTCCAGCACACAATCAACGGTTGGCCGCAACAGTGCTGGGGTTTGGCGAGGAAGTTGGTCGGCAGCGAGCCGATCCACCCGGACGGGTCGCCGCGATGGTGCTGCGGCCTCAAACCGCAGAGACAGCCGCCTGGCGGGAAGCCGTCGCGAGTTCTCTCCCGGAGCCGTGGTGGTCCTGCGGTTCGGAGCCTGCAGAGGCGGTTCGGTGCTCCCGTGTCACTCGTGCTCGCGGCGTAACCGTGATGGTGCTGTGGTTCCGAACTTGAGGCTGGTGGCCGTTCATGGGTAGGTCCGGTGGCTGAGTTGGAGAGGGCCGTCGGCCTGGGCGAGGCGTGTACGGGGCGCGTTGTAGAGGGCGATGACTCCGAGGTTGTGGAGTTTGTCGCGGTTGGGGTGCGGTGCGCGTACGAGGGGGTGTTCGAGGAGGGTGGTGATGCTGGTTGTGGTGAGTGGGGGTCGCCAGATGGGCCAGGTGAGGGCGCCGTTGGGGGTGGTGCGGTCCCAGCTGGTGGTCTGGGCGTAGGTGGTGTCGCCGGTGAGGCGGAAGGTGGCGAAGCCGTGGAGGGCGAGCCAGGTGGCGCCGGGGACGCCTTGTTGGGTGGGTTTGCCTTGGCTGACCATGTGGGCGTCGCCGGTGGAGTGGTGGTCGAGGTTGGCTCCGGCGTAGCCGTCGACGCGGCGCCAGGCGGTGAGGGCGGCGAGTAGGTGGGTGGGGTCTTTGCGGCATTCCTGTGCGGCTTTGATCCAGTTGTTGGCCAGGGTCATTTGTCCGCCGCGGCCGAAGAGTGGGGTGCTCGATGTGTAGAGGTCGGGCTGCTTGCCGTGTGCGGGCCGGGTCTTGCCGGGATTCTTCTCGATGGGGGCGATGCTCAGTTGGTTGACGAGTGCGGCGAACCAGTGGGCGGTGGGGGTGTTGTGCTCGCGCTCGGCCCGGGTGTGGTTGCGCAGGTGGCGCAGGGCGGTGTCGGTGGGCATCCGCAGGGCGTCGCTGGGGCCGCTGCGGCGCAGCGAGAGGATGCCGGGGGCAAGCGGGAGGGGTTCCTTGGTGGGGTCTTCGGGAAGTTGGCTGCCGAGCAGGTCGGCGAGTGCCTGGTGCGTGAGTGGTTGGTGAGTGTGGAGGACCGCGGGTGCGTCGGGGCCGCGCCAGGAGAGCCGGGCTGGCTGGTCGAGGACGGGGGCGGTGAGCTGGAGAATGCCCAGGGCGGCGAGGAAGCCGAGTGGGGAATTGCTGACCAGGGCGGGTAGTTCGAGTTCGTGGTGGGGCATCGGGGTTAGCTGCCTTCCTCGGAGCAGGCGATGTCGGCCAGGCGTACGGCGGCTTCGAGCAGGGCCAGGCCCCAGGGGCCGTAGCGGCGGTTGAGGGCTTCGAAACGGTCGGGGCCGGCCCAGTCGGTGCCCATGGCGGCGCTGTTGACGGTGACGCGCTGCTGGTCGGGCATGAAGCAGGCGACATCGATGGGGTCGCTGTCGGTCACGGGCGGCAGGAGCGGCCGGGCGTATCCATGGTGCGAGGCGACCAGATGGAGGATGAGGTCCCTGTCCAGGCCCTGGGTGTGGGCAGGGCCGGTGGCGAGCCATTGCTGGACGGCCAGGGCGCTGAGTGCTTCGTGGCGTAGCTCGGGGCTCCAGTTGGCCAGGTGGGCGGCGCGGCGGCGGCCGTTACGGTCGGCCGGGTCCATGCCGGATTTGGCCAGAGGCTCGTCGAGGGACTCGGCGAGGAGACGGTCGCCGGCGCACAGCATGCACTGGAAGCGGGGATGGTGTTTGCCGCAGTCGTGAGCGTGCGCGCCGGTCTCTACGGCTGCAACCAGTGGTGCGGGCAGCTCCAGGCGTGCGGCGAAATCGGCGGCGCGTGCCGCGACGGCTTTGCTGTGCTGGGCAAGACTAACGGGGCGGGTAAGTGAACTCCCGTCAGCGTCGTCGTCGTTGATGCCGGTAATGCGCTCGGGGCGATCGACTGGTGGGCGGGTGGGAATCAGGAGGAGGCGTGCCGGGTCGGCGGCGTCGAGGATGGCGTGCCCGGTCCGGGATGAGCGGCCGTCGGGGGTGATGTCCCAGGCGTTGATGGTCCGGAGCTCGGTGAGGCGCTGCTGCAGATCGGGGGCGTATGAGCCGGTCGTCGGAGGAACACAGTCTGGGGCCGGTAGCAGCCTCAGGAGCCGGTCGAGGAGTTGGTGGACGATGTCGGTGGCGCTCTCGTCGTCCTCACCGGCCAGCAGTTTCTTGGATGCTTGGGTGATGGCCTTCGTAGCCGCGTGGGCGGTGGCCTCGTCGAACCCGCCGAGCAGCGTCAGGGCGTGGGCGTCCAGGCGGGTCGGTGCGCTGTCGGTGCGGGATGGGAAGTCTGCGAGGTCGACGACGGGGGCGCCGGGGGCTCCGGTCCAGCCGTACGGGTCGTGGCCGCTGTAGTGCGAGGGCAGGACGATGGTGCTGCCGGGGCGGATGTCGCGGGGGCCGGTCGCGGGGACCCACTGGTTGTCGTGGTCGTCGTAGCGCAGCGCCGGCGCCATTGTCTGTCGGCGTTTGGGCGTGGCAGGTATCTCCTCGTCCGCTATGCCTTCCAGGTCGCTGGTGGTTTCGTCGGCTGTCGGCTGGGTCAAGAAGCGGCGCAGCTGGCGGGCGGGGATGGCGACGGTTTCACCGGGGTGGGGCGGGACTTGGGCCATGCGAGAGGCCCACTGATCCCAGTCCGGTTGGCCGTTCGAGGTGGGGAGGTCGCTTCGCCACAGGACCTGGACGTCTTCGGGCGTGGTGCTCAGACCGTGGAGGAAGGGCGCGGTCGGCTGGTCGGGCACGGGGGTGGGGCTGGTACGGGTCCAGGAGTCCAGCAGGGTGCGGTGCAGGACGGGGATGCGCGGTGCGGGCACGTTCAGGGCCGCGGTCTCGGTGCCGGACAGCAGGGCGGGCAGTGTGGTCGGGTTGACGACCAGTCCTTGGCGAAGGCTGCGCCGGAGGTCCTCGGCACTGTGGCCTTCGGGGTTGGTGGGAGGGGCGTGGGAGGTGAGCCATTCCCAGGTCGCGTGGGCGGCCGGGCCGTAGACCGGGATGTCCTGGGGATCCGGTGCTGCGGCGCGGATCACGATCGCCGGGGCCCAGGGGAAGGCGCCGGTCCGGTCCAGTCGGCCCAGGCGCTGGATCAGCGGAGCGGCTGCGGCGTTCTCGCTGACGAGTCCCGCGAAGGAGACATCGACGCCGACTTCGACGGTCTGGGTCGCGACGACCACTAGGGGCCGGTCGCGATCGGCGCGGATGCCCTGGAACAGGTCGTGCATCTGGCGGCTGTTCAGAAGGCGCTCGCGGTCTTGGCCTCGGCAGCGGCCGGTCAGCAGGATCACGTCTATGTCATCGCGTGCAGCCAGGAGTTGGAAGGTTGCTCGGGCGGTGCGGATGGTGTTGGCGACGATGCCGAGCACGGGGCGGGCCGCGAGCGGCAGCATGACACCTACGGCCTGCTCAGCGGCTTGGGCGAAGGCGAGTGAGGGGCTCTTGGCGAGGGTGCTCGTGTCCCACAGGGTCAGGCGCCGCTGGGCGTTGAGCCGGGCCCCCGCGACGGGGTGCTGGCGGTCCATCTCGGTGATCCGGTGGCGCGGGCGCGCGGGATCAGCAGACGCGGTGGCGGAGAGGCTGAGGACCTGGACGCCACGGTGGGAAAGGCCCGGGTGCGAGGCTGTCTGCTGGTAGGCGGTGCAGTCGGTTGCTGTGGTCAGCAACGGCAGGGCGATGTGCGCCTCGTCCACCGCCAGCAGTGCGTCGGTGCCGCACAGTGCCGCGTCGATGGGCCGCATCCTGGGGCTGGTGTGGTAGCCGCGGAAGAGCAGTCGGCTGCCGTACTGGTCCACGGTCGAGGTGATCACGGCGGGCTGGACGGGGGAGCGCAGCCAGCGCGAGGCCCAGTCCACGCCACCGCGCATCCGCACTGCTTCCAGAGCCGTGCTCTCACCGCTCAGGGTGCGCAGTGCTTGCGCGACGCGGCCCGTCACGGACTCACGCGGGGCGCTAGCCAGGGCGTCCTGGACGGTGCGGGCGTGCTCGTGCGCCTGGTCGACGACCAGACGGCGGTCCACGACGAAGAACAGTCGCAGCGGCACGCTTCGCTCCTGACCGGTGGCGCACTGCCAGGCGAGCAGGAACAGCCAGATGTCGATCAGGCTGGTTTTGCCCAGGCCGGTCGGCACATCCAGGTCCAGCCAATCTCCCGTCTCCGCAACCTGGTCGAGGTAGTCCTTCTGCCAGGGAAAGGGGCGGTGGCCGTGTACGGCGTAGACGAAGTCGGGAAAGTCCTCAAGGGCGAAACTCATGCCTCCGCCTTTCGTGAGCCAGTGGGCACGCACAGGCCCAAGCCGAAGTTCTTCTTGCTGCCCAGCACCACCGGACCAGTGACTGGCTGGGGGAAGGTCAGGCGCACATGCCGGACGGGAAGCGGTCGTTCACCGTCCTTGCGGCGTACCGCAGCAGTTGGAAGCGTCGGTGCGCCGGGGACGAAGGCCCCGTTGCGCAGGACGTCCACCGCGTCGGGCACGGGCAGGCCGGCCAGGCGACAGCTGGTGGCAACCGAGCCCTCGATGTCGTGCCCCCGGGGGAAATGGTCGAGGACCATGGGCAGCGCCGTTGTCCACTGCCGCGAGGCCCGCGTCCACTGCTCCGGCATCACCGACTTGAGGGAGTTCACCGCCGCGTCGCCGGCCCGGACGTAGGCCAGCTGCAGGGGACGTTCGGAGCTGGGGAGCTTGAGCTTGCGCAGGCCGCCGCCCATGCGCAGCAACACGGCCAGGAGCGCTCGCCGGTGCGCAGGGTCCAGATCGCGGGGCAGGGCGACCGCGACGCCCCGCAGACGGCCATCGGCGTGCGGATGGCCGACAAACGGAAGACCCAGGTAGGCACACAGCCGCCGCTCGTCACCCCTGCTCTTGTGCCCATGGACGGCGACCATGGCCTCGACGTCGTGTCCCGCCTCCGCCAGCAGTCCCATTACCTTCTCGCGAAGGGCGCCTGTCGCTTCAACCGTCAGTGCCGGGTCCAGGGAAAAGCCCGCAGCGAAGGCGAAGGTCATCAGGTCCTCGAACGGGCCAGCCAGGGTCTCCTCGCCCGCCTCCGGCTCGGGGGCACCTTGGCGTGTGTAGCGGAACGTCCGGTCCTGCTGCCAGGCCGACTCGCCCTGCTCATGCGCCAGCCGCAGACGCTGCAGGTAGCCCGGATAAGGGGCCCGCAGCGACTGCTCCACGCCCGAAGGAGAAGCGTCCCCGCTGGGCTGCCAGATCTCCCACTCACCGCTGCCGCCCTCTGCCACAGAGTGCTCGGGCAAAACGGCGGTGACCAGGGCGTGGCCACCGGCTCGGCCGATGTAGGGCACCGACCTGGCCAACTCCTCCAAGGCCGTGCGGACCCCGCGCGGTGGCTCTGACGGCCACTCGAATTCCAGCCGAGGCTGGGCCAACGTGCGCTGTGGCCACACCTTCGGTTTGCCGCCGCTGGTGCGTCCGGGCAGTACCGCATGACCGGGCTTGGCCGCCGAGGCGTTCGTCGGAACCCAAGACATCCGCGGGATCTCGGCCTCCATGGTCCGCGTGGGTACCCGCAGTGACGGAAGCGGCTGTTGCTCCAGCCAAGACAAGGCAGCGTCCTGTACGGGGTCGGCTGGATCAGCCACGGACACCAGGGCGCAGAAAATGCGGGAGGGGTGTGGAGGCCATTCGGCCCGGCGGCGGTCTAGCGTGGCGGCCTGGTAAGAGGAGTCCAGTAGGTCAACGGTGATGCGAAATGGCACCGGGTCACTCGCTCTCGGCTTCGCCGACCCCGGCGATCACGTACGACTTGTCGATCGCTTGCTGCAGGCTCGGGTTGGGGTGCACGACCAGCGGATCGGACGCCCACCGCAGACCGGCCCCGCAGGCACGATCGACCGCGATCCCGAACAGCTCCAGAGCCTCCTGGGGGGTGGCCAGCTCCAGCGGCTCGAGCAGCGGGCTCCCATCACGGCCCCGCTGCACCCATTCGATGCGCTCCGAGACCATCAGCAGGTCACAGCCCGAGCGCAGGTGCAGGGCAGGCGCCGAGAACGCCAGCCGGTCGCCCAGCAGGGCGATGGCGCCCACCAACGCCCTTGCTGCTGCCGTCAGTTCCTCGCTCGCATTGCCAAAGCGCAGCATCGCCAGCTTCGCCAGGCTCAGCGAGGCGCTGCGCTGTACCGCCGTCACCGACACTCCACCCAGGCCCTCCGACGGGGGGATCATGCCGTGGCCCAGCTCGGACATCCGTGCTGTTTTGACGCCCTTCTTCGGCTTCTCGGAAGTGCTTGGGGCCCAGCCGGCGTCCGTCAACTCCACGGTGTCGCCCGCCAGGTTGAGCCGGTCCACTCGCCCGGCCGCCCGGACACCGACCAACGGTTTGATGCCGATCATCTCGGATCGGTAGGACCGGGGAATCTTCACCTGGATACGGCGCTTGCGGTGCGAGTCCCACACCCCATAGGCAAGATCGCTGGGGACCAGTCGCAGGTAGGCACTCAGGTCGCCGGCGCTCGCGTCACGCAGCGCGGCTCCCGGCTCCGTCTCGTCGAACTTCGTTCCCGCACCATCCACCGAGTCGCGGAAATACGCATCCCGCGACCTGTGAGGGGCCTCCAGGCTCGTCATCCGGACCGGCACCCCGTGAGAATCGGTCACCATCTCCAGGTGCGGGATGAACGCCTCCCGCCGCTTCACCGAGTCGAGCAGCGCCGTCTCACACCGATTGGCCTGGGACTGGGGCTGATCCAGGAGAACGACCTGAGTCTCATCACCGTCCACATACCGTGGTTCGACCAAGTAACCGGCGGCGTTCGTCTCCTTCGCCTTCACAGTCGGCGGAAACAACGGCGTCCCCATCCCGGCCAGCGGTTCGTACTCCGACACGATGCGTATCGCACCGTCAGCCGACCGCAGACTCGCAGCCGCCAACAACCGCTCGTAGATGTCCTTCAAGGCCGGTTCCTCCGCTGTCGATTGTGGGCGTCGATGCCCCAACGAGCGGACATATGTGCAGGTCAGCTGGCCGGGGCAGGCATCATGCAAGCAGGAGCAGCAAGGTGTCGCAAAACGGCCTTCCTGGCCGAAATGATGTGTTGTCAGTGTCGCTCGGTAGGGTGCCCGCCCAAGCCCTCGTTGGGTCGTAGGTCCCTGGCTCGGAGCGATCGCTGAACCGTCCAGGGGCGGCTTGCGGTAGCTCGACAGACCCAGGGACGCGTACCTTGGCCGACGGCCTGGGGTGGGAACTGCACGGCCGCAACCCGACCCGAACGCCGTCACCTTGGACCTCAGGGCGTACGCCCTGCCGATGGTGGCGAGGTGGGCCCGCGGTGCGCAAGCTGCCTGACGGACTTGCCCCCTCCCGCGGGCAGGCGGCGCCGTCGCGCGAATGGGGATGTTTGATGCGCCTGCACGGGTTAGTTCTAGTTTGGCGTGAGATCTCCCACACGGTGCTGCGTGGTGAATGGAGCCGCTGCGCGCCTATTGCGACGAGGGCGGCAGGGCTCTGAGCCCCTCTGCCCGCTCCCGCTCGTTGTCCGCTACCTCGTCGAAATGGTGAGCGCCCCTCCGGTCGGGCTCAGTCACATCAACGGCTCCGTCTGGGATGGGCGGCGGCTGGTGGTGACGGTGTCGCCGCCAAGTGGCTGGGAGTAGTGGACGGTGCCGAACTGCTGTGAGTCCTGCGCCGCTTCGTCCGCATCCCCTGTCCTTCTGCGAGTTCCGCGGCCAGGCCGGCGAGCAGCGAGCTGGGGGTGTGCGGGGACGCGTTGAGGGTCCAGGTGGGGCAGTCGTGGTTCGGGCCGGCCCAGATGGTCCAGGTGGCGAGGGCCTTTTCCGGATGATGCTGGGCGGCGAAGGCGTCGAACTGGACTCCCGCGTCACCGGCGGGCGTTGTCCAGCGGATCCAGCGTCCGTCCACGGTGTGGTCCCACCCGGCGTCGGTGAGGGGCTGCGTGGCGGCGGTGACGGTCTTTTCGTCCACCGGGGCGCCGACGGCTGTGTCCCAGCCGTCGCCGTCGGCGAGGTGATTGAGAAGCTCCTGCAGTACGGGGGCGGGGGTCGTACCGGTTGCGGTGAGGACCCACATGCGGTCGGAGACCGGTGTCTCGTAGGCCGCCACGGTCCACGCGGTCTCGTGGGCAGGGGCATCGTGGATGCGCTCGATGCGCAGGGTCTGCGATTCGTGGATGACGTGGGTCGTCTCATCCGACCAGGTCCGCCACTTCTCCCAGTCGGCGTGAGCATCGACGAATGCGTCCAGAAGAGCATCGTGGTCACCGGCGTCGGCCGCGTATGCGGGGGCGGATTCCGGCTCTTGGTGCTGGGGTTCAGGTGCAACGGTGTTCGCGGTGAGGGAGGTTCGGGCCCGGCCGGCGGCGCGCTCGGTGTCCGTCAGGGGTGCCGGCCCCGGGCGCATGGCCGCGCCGTGGACCTTCTCGAAGGCAAGTAGGGCCTGGGCGGGCGAGTCGAAGGTGTCGGCGATCTGCCGCAGGTGGTTCTCGCCGTGGAGGTAGACGCTTTTACCGCCGCTGAGGTACGTGCCGACCGCGACGGTGGTGTGGCCGTCCTCGGCGTGGGCATGCATGAGGAGGTGGCCGTGGCGGATGTCGTCATGGATCTTCTGGGCTTCGGCTGAGACCTCGCGGATCTCGCTGCGGGTGCACCAGGGCATGGGGTAGTTGGCCCAGGTCCATTCCTCGTCGATCGCCTCCCGCAGCCCGGGGGTGATCTCGGTGGTGATCCCCTCGGCGTTCAGGGCGTTGGCGGCCTGCTGCGCCCAGTAGGGCTCCTCGCTGTCGATGCGGGCCAGGACGAGGATGTTCTCGGCGACGGGGGTCCAGCCGTCGGCCTCCAGAGCCAGGTGCGCGATGCGGGCCTCGGCGCCGGTCAGGGAGGCGGTGACGGCACTGGAGTGGGCGGGGTGGCTGTCGAGGCGGACGTGCGCGTCGGGGGCGGGTTTCGTCACGAAGGAGGGCTCTCTTCTGCCGGCCGCCGGACCAGAGGGGTTCGGCGGCCGGCGGGTGGGGGTCAGCGGGAACTGCGTGCGGCGGGCGGGGCTGTGGTCCGTGGCGGGCCGGCCCGGGGCACGGCCGTGGCCTTCGCCGCCCTGGTGCGCACGGCCCGGTCTATCGGAGGGGGCGAGGACGTGGCGTGCTGCCAGCGGGTACGGACGGCGGATAGGTCGGCGAGCGCGCGGCGGCTGCCGACGACCAGCTGGTACGGCGTGGTGGCCGGGTCGTCGGTGAATGCCTCGATGCGTCGGCCGACGTGCCGCGAGGTCGCCAGGATGTGGCGCTGGAGGATGCGCTCGCCCCAGTGCTCCGGGGAGCCGACCGGCCCGGCGAGGAGGTCCAGGAGCTCTCGCGGCTCGGCCCCCGGGCCGAGCAGGCCACGGTGGCGGGCCTCCCACAGGACCGTCACGGGGTCGACGGGGGCGCGGCGTCGGGTCAGGGTGATCAGGCTCTGCCAGAGCCCGGCGTGCCGAGGCTGCGTGAAGTCGCCTGGCATCAGCCACCGCATCTGCTCGATGTCGCTGGGGTGCGCGGTAGCTGTCGCGAGCAGCAGCCGCTCCTCGTCGGCCGCGTCCTCGTCGTGGGCTGTAGGCAGCGCAGGAGTGGAGGTGCGGGGCAGGGATCCGGCGTGCGGCGGGAACCGGGCGGCGATGTCGTCCACCACGATGGCGAGGGCATCGGCCTTGGTGAGCGTCGTGGCCACGCGCTGCGGGAGTGCGGTGTCCTCAGCGGTGTGCGTGAGGCGCTGGGCGGCGGCGGCCAGACGGCGCCGGGAGTGCTCGGCTTCGATCATCCGTGCGTACGCGGGTGCGTGCCGGGGCCACGGGCAGACCTGGATCAGGTGGTGCAGGTAGGGGGCGGAGAGTCCGCGCGTCTGCTCGCGGGCGGCGGTGAGCACGGCGGCGAGCCACTTTGTGTTCTTGGCGTGCTCGGCCGGGTCGGGGGCGGGCAGGGAGCGGATCGCGGCGAACAGGGCGGCGTGGGCGGCGGTGGAGAACGCGTCGGGGCCTATCCCGGGCACGTCGCCGAGGCGGTGGGGATCGAGGAGGAGAGCGCCGAGGAGGGCCTGCTCGACGTGGAAGACCGGGTGCGGCGGTGGGATGGCGTCGAGGTCGTCCTCGTCGGGTTCGGGGGTGCGGGGCATCAGGCGGCCAGGGTGAAGTCGTCGGGGTTGAGGGGAATGTTCAGGTGGGGGGCGAGCAGATGGGCCGCGAGCAGCGGGGGTACGGCGTTGCCGATCTGCGAGAACTGCTGGCCCTTGTTGCCCGCCCAGGGGTAGTTGGCCGGGAAGGTCTGCAGGGTGCCGGCCTCGCGGGCGGTGATGCGGATCGGCTCCGGGACGGGCGCCGGCGCCGCGTCTTCCCGCTGCACGGTGGGGGGTTCGGCGATCCACGTGCATTCGTTGGCGCGGTGCCCGAAGAACAGCGTTCCCGCCGGCTCCTCGATGGAGCGGATGGTGGCGTTGGCCTGGTTGTTGCTGCGCAGGGACCAGGACCAGCGGTGCGCCTCAGCGGTGAACGTCGGCGCCGGAGCGCTCGCTGCACGGTTCTCACGGGTGCCGTGCCGGGCCGCCCAGCCGGCGCCTTCACGGCGGGACCGCAGGACGATCCCGTCCGGCCGCGGCGTCCAGGTACCCCGCTCGCGGGCGTCGACCAGGGTCTTGCGGGACCCGGACGGGAAGGGTTCGGGGCCGCCGCCGGGCCCGCCGCCGGCGCAGACGGTAGGGACGGGCCGGTCGGTGGCACCCCATCCCAGGGCTTCGGCCATGCTCACCCAGCGCGTGCGGCCGGGACCGAACAGCGAGTCGGGTTCGCCGACTTGGGCGTGTGTCGGGGCGGGTGGCTGGGCGGTGCGGATCCGGGATGCGAGCAGGATCGCGCGTCTGCGTGTCTGCGGGACTCCGTAGTCGGCCGCGTTCAGGATGCCGCACCAGGTGGAGAAGCCCCAGGACCTTAGGACGGCCGCGTACTGCTTCCACAGGGGCAGGACGTCCGGGACCTCTTCCATGGCGACCCACTCGGGTTCGCCGACGGTGTTCAGGGCGTGGAGGTAGCGCATGGGCTCCGCTGCGAGCAGGGAGCGCTCGTCACGGCAAGCTGTGAGGAGGCGTTCGCGGACGTCGCGTCCGGCGGCGAGGTTCTCGACGGCCTCGTGCACGAGGGGCTGGTCGAGGAGGCCGAGTCGTTTGCCGGCCATGCTCCATGCCTGGCACGGAGGGGACGCGATCAGTCCGCGGGTCCGGCCGATGAAGGGCCACGTCGGATACATCGCCACGTCGGTCCGAACCGTCAACTGTCCTGCCGCAACACGGGTCTTGCAGGCCCACTCGTCCCACTCCAGCCCGACGTCCCGCACACCGAGCACTCCCAGGGCTCTGCTCCAACCACCCGGACCCGCGAAGAGATCAACTATCAAGTGGCCAGCCCGAAGTCGTCCTGTGCCAGCGCTTCCGCATCGCCGCGGCATGCCCAGGGCGAGCAGCCGTCCTCGACGCCGTTCTCCAGTGCGTCGGCCTCGTCCGCGCCGACGCGTAGGGCGGCCTGTTCGGCGGCGGTGACGTGGTCGATCGGCGCCTGGCTCAGCGGTACGCGGGAGCGGTGCAGGAACGCCTGGCCGAGCAGTCGGCTACCCGACGCGTTGGCGCGGGCATTGCCCTGACGGATGGCCGCGTCGAATTCGACGACGTCCGCCCACTCGGACGGAGAGGTGTCCCTGATATGCCGGGTCTTCGAATTTAGTGGGGGTGTGCTTCCCGTCGGCTGCGGCGCGTGGTTGCACAGCGTGAGCGCAGGCGTTGGTTCGCTCGGTTGCGGAAGCCGAAGGCGTTACGTGCTTCGAGCTTGATGAGGCGGTTGTTGCCTTCGGAGGCGGCGTTGGTGATGCCGGTGGTCAGGTAGGTCTCGATGCCGTCCCACCACTGCTCGACGGTTTCGGCGAGGGTGACGAGTTCGGGCAGGTGAGCGTGGTCGGCGACGTGGGCGAAGAAGCGGTGGCGTGCGGTGGAGATCGCGGAGGGGTCGGGGGTGACGTGCCGGCGCGTGACGGCCAGGCCCAGGAGGTCGCGCAGGAGTTCCTTTCCCTGCCAGGCCGCGTAGATCTGCTTCCCGTAGGTGCCCATGGACTCCAACTCGGCCTTGAGGAGGTCGCGTTGTTTGTCTGTGAGGTCTTCGTTGTTGCGGCGCAGGAGTTTGCGGACGGTGTAGATGCTGTCGCCCTTGCGGGCCCGGCGGCCGTGCTGTTTCCAGGTGAGGCGTCGGCGCAGGTCGGCGAGGTGGCGCTGGGCGAGTTGCACGATGTGGAAGCAGTCGACGACCACCCTCGCGTGGGGCAGTGCGCGGTGGATCGCGGCGCGGAAGGTGGAGCAAAGATCGATGGCGACGTAGCAGATCCGCTCGCGCCAGGCGGTGGGCTGGGCGCTCAGCCAGTCGGCGACCGAGGCCGCGTTGCGGCCCTCGACCTGCCCGAACAGCCCGCGTCCGCCGATGGCGTCGACGAACCCGATGTGCCAGGCGTCCGCCACCAGCTCCCACTTCTCGGTGTCCGGGTCCTGCTTCCACACCGGCTTGCCCCGCCGGGTCTCGTCGATCCCGATCGCCTCGGTCACCGGCGGGTCCTCGGGCAGAACCTCCGCGGCGTAGTGCTCGAAGCAGTGCTGGACGATCGGCCAGGACAGGCCCAGATCCCGGCCGGCCTGTACCACGGTGCGGCCGCCGTCGACCACTGCGGCACCAGCCGCTTCGCGCAGTGCGGCAGTGGTACGCATCCGGGCGGGCACCTGGGGTATCGCCTCGGTGAACGAGCCGCGCGCGCAGGCTACTTCGGTGCAGTGCCAGCGCGCCTTGCGCCAGCGGATACTCACCGGGCGCCCGCCGCAGGACAGATGTCTCGGGGCGGTGGTGCGGTAGTCCTTCAACCGCGTGGCGAAAACCCCGCACGAGGGGCAAGCCCTCGCGGAGTCCTCGCTCGTCACGACGTACACCGTCGATCCACCCGCTCCGTCGTCCTTGACCTTGGTCACACTCACCCCCTCCAGCCTCAGCAGTCGTGTCGCGTCCCTGTTGATCTCGGTATCGTGAGTGCTCAAGTCCGTGGGTTTTCATGATCGGTTGCGTAGAGAACAACCATGATCACGAAGACCTGCGGGCTTCTCGCGTCCGGGGCACCCGCACTGCAGGCCCATCACGGACGGTGACCAACCGTCAGGTCGTCACCGTCGCACCCCCACTAAATTCGAAGACCCGATATGCCGCCACTGCGCATTTCCGTGGAACGGGCACCCAAGACAACTTGATTTCGGCGTTTCTGCAAGCCCGAGCGAAGTCAGGTAACGGATGCAGTCCGCTCGGCTCCAGCCCAGGTCCAGCAGGGGATGCCGATTATGCATGTATTTGACGTCGGCGTCCTTGGCCCTATGGAATTCATCGGTGGAGATGCCGACCCACTGCTCGACGAAAACCCCCGTGGGGATGCGTGACGGATAGGGGTGGCCGAGCAGTTCGCGAACCTTCTGCTTGATGGGCCTTATTTTATATTCGCCAGTGCATTGCCTACGGGTCATCCCAGGTCGGCCGTCCTTGTTGAGGACGTGAAGAGGCATGGAGGCGAACCGGTGATCCGGGTTCAATGCGTCACTCCGAATGTTGCCGGACGAGACGCGGAAGACCGGTATACCGGCGGGCCTTGCTATCTTGCGTTCCAGGCGGTCCAGGTGGGAGTAAACAGCTTCGGGCTCCCATCCTGTGTCGGCGAAGATTGCGTAATCGACCTTAGGGAGAATCCCTTCCGCTGAGAGGGCGAGGAGGGTGCTGGACTGAACTCCCGCACCCAGCGAGAGGGCACGGAATTGAGGCTGATCTGAAATGGCCTGTCCTGGGGTGAGGGAAATGGAGGGTGTGCCCTCAAGAGGGCTGGGGCGTGGGGAGATTTGCTGGCAGCAGGCCGTCGCGGTGTATCGCGTGGAAGAGGGCGGGGATGCGGTCGAGGAGATCTGCAGCCGACGCGATGAACTGCTGCGGCGAGGGGCCGATCACAACGACCGGCCCCGACGCTGCGCCGGCACAACGGCGTTGGTTCTCCACGGCACGGGCGAGTGCTGCGGTCAGCTCGGCGCCCGCGTCCTGGCCGGCCTTGGCGATCTGCGCGACCCGGTCGAGGAGAAGCAGGTCCCCGACCCGGTCGCGCGGCTGGTCCTGGGCGCGGTCGAGGAGCAGTCGCAGGGCGTTGCGGGAAAGGTTCTGGGCGTCGGTGATCCGAGCGGCCAGGGTGCGCACGTGGACGTTGCCGCCGTCGCGCAGGGCTCGGTGCAGGTCGAGCGCGTCGGTGGTCAGGCGGGAGAGGGCCTCGGTGGGGGCGAGGTAGTCAGGCACGGGTCTCCGTGATGCTGGTCGGGTGCAGGGCGCGGGCGAACGAGGCGACCAGGGCGGGGGCTTGGGCGGCGTCGGCGGCCAGGGCGCGGACGATGGGGGTGCCGATCACGACCGCGTCCACCAGCGGGGCGACACATGCTGCGAGGCGCGGGGTGGAGATCCCCACCCCCGAGACCACGGGCAGCGGGCTCGCTGCGCGAAGGCGCTGGGTGAAAGCGCCGAGGGCTTGGATGTCCAGGGCGCCCTGGTAGCCGGTGGTGGCCGTGCTGGCGGGTGCGTAGAGCCATCCCGACGCACCGGCGGTCGCGCTCGCGAGGCCGGTGCCGGGGGTGTGGCGCGGGACGAGGCGTGGGGCGCACAGGCCCGCGTTCTTGGTGGCGTCGTGCCAGCGTCCGGCCATGCACGCGGGAAGATCGACGACCATCACACCGGCAGCCCCGGCTGCCGCACAGGCGAGAGCCAGCCGCTCCGGACCCTGGTGCTGGACGGGCGCCCAGTAGGTCATCACCACCGTCGGGGCCCGGCTCGCCGCGTGCTCGACGGCACGCAACGTGCGGGCCAGATCGGTTCCTTGCTGCAGGGCCTGGTGGTAGGCGGCCCGGATGACGGGTCCGTCCAGGGGTGCGAAATCTGAAGGCAGTCCGATCTCGATCAGCCCGCTGCCCGCGCCGGTGAGCGCGTCGATGAGCCGGCGTTCGTCAGCGGGTGGATGCAGCCCTGCCGGAACGAAGACGCCGAGGGTGGGATGGGGCTGGGCGAGAACGGTGGCGAGGGAGTGGGGTGCGTCGGGCATGAGGGCTTTCGTGGGTGGCGGGCGTCAAGGCCCCGGGCTGTGCTGGTCAGCGGGTACGTGCCGCTGTCGAGCCGAGTGCGGGTTTCGGGGCGATGCGGGTGTCTGGGGCGGCGGGATGGGGGCGGCCGTAGGCGCGTGCGAGTGCTGCGACGCCGCCGGCGGTGAGGTGGAGGCGTGCCCGGGGCTCGGAACCTGAGAAGGAGGCCGGCAGGGGTTCGCGCTGCAGCAGGCCCTTGGCTTCGAGGGAGCGGATGGTGCTGATCGTCATTCCGCCGTCGCGGTTGTGGACGTACTGCTTGCCGAGCATCTCCGTCACGCGGACGTGCCCGCGGGCGGCGGCCTGCAGCGCGGTGTACTGGGTGGCCGACAAAGCGACGTCCTCACCAGTTACTGGGAGAGGGCGGCTGCGGCGGCGCATCTCCGTGGCGAAGTGGGCGGCGGCCTCGACCGATGCCTCGGGGGCGAGCGCGGTCAACTCGCCGGCCAGCCTGACGCGACGGCTCGCCGCCGAGATGACGGAGGGGTGGGCGTGCTCGTCACCCAGGCCGGCTGCCTTTCTGGCCGCAGCGCTGAGGATGTCTGAGGCGTCGAGGAGATGGTCGGCGGACTCGGTAGCCAGGTAGGCCAGTTGCTTGAGCCGCACGAGGATGTCGCCGGTTTCGACGTGGTGGTAGAGCGGCTGGTTCTTGACTGCATCGATCGCGGCGAGAGTGCCACGGGCCAGCCGCTGCGCGGAGCTGACGTGGTGCCCGCCGATCGCTGCCCCCGGGAGCGGGACTTCGAAATTGAGAGCCACGAGGGCATCGTTGTGCCGGGTGAAATCCGCCGCGAGAAGCAGGAGCTGCTCGGGTGGCGTAGGTGGTGTCGGCACTTCAAAGAGTTGCTGGTCAGAGCCTGGTGTCGTCATGGGGCCGGGCAGTTCTCCCTAGCGGTCGGGGTTGGAGGAGGGGGCAGGGCGAGAGATCAGAGGCGGGCGACAGCCGCCCGTGCGACCTGAGTGGCGGGTGCACATGTGGGGATCAGCGGATGCGACGAGGTGCCGCAGTTCCGGGTGGTCCGCTCGGAATGGGTGGGCGTCATCTCGTCGAGGTCGTGGGGTTCGTAGCTGTCCATGAGCGATTCCAGTCAGGGGACGTGCCCGAGGGTGCAACGCCCGGAGGTTTGAGCGGGCCGCGGTCACCGTTTCCTCGGCGCGGCTCCGCGTATCGCTGGGAGCGGGGGCAGACTGTTCTCCGCCGCGGGCGCCGCCGCGGACGGGGTGCCGGGAGTTCCGAGCTCCGCGAGGGCGTGCTGGATGAGCCGCTGGTCCTCTTGCTGGGCGGCGGCGGAGAGGGTTCGCCGGGAGAGCTGTTGTGCCAGCCCGACGTACACCTGGGACGCGAAGCCCATCTTCTCGGCGGCCTCGGCCAGGACAGTGCGGCTCGCCTCGGGTGTCTCGTCGGCGTCGTCGTAGAGCAGCGTTTCGGTGCGTGCGTGGATGGCGCGGGCGCACAGGGCTCCGGCGTGCGACACCTGGGCGGAGGCTTCAGCGAGTTTGGCGAGGTTCCAGTGCCCGTCTTTCATGGCCGCGTACTGGCTGGTGGACAGGACCTCCAGTTGCTGGGTACAGCGCGTTGCCAACTCCTGTGCACCGACTGCGATCGGTGCCAGTTCACGGACCGGCTTGGAGATGTCGCCGGCCCGGACCTGTTCGACGTCTGCCCGCAGGGACCGCAGGGCGAGGTGTGTCTGGCTGAGCAGGCGGGTCTGCGCGGCCAGGTCGATGAACTGCAACAAGAACTCCGGGGAAGTGAACGGGCAGGAGAGGGCTTACGCGGCGCTGCCGTAGTCGTCCTGCTGGGGAGCGTGCTTGGCGATGGCGCGGGCGGTGATGGCCTTGGACGCGTGTGCCGAGGCGGCGGACAGCTCGTCGGCGCCGGGCTCCTGGTACCACGGGCGCAGGTCGAGCATCGCGGCGCGCATTCCGGTGGCGAAGCACAAGGCGGTGCCCTTGGGCAGGGCGCGGATCGCGTCGGCGGGCAGGATCCGCTCCTGTCGCATGCTCACCGAGGTGGACTTGCCGGACTCGGAGTGCGAGGTGGACGTGGTTTCCACGTCGTGGTCTCCGATCAGCCGCGACAGCTTGTCGGCGAAGTCCGGATCGTCGATGCCGGCCCCGATGACCTTCACCGTCGAGGCGGACCACATGGCGTCCATGCCCGCGTCACCCCAGACCTTCTGGCCCTGGCGGTAGCTCTGGAGGATCGTGATCGGGATGATCCCGCGGCTGCCGAGGTGGGAGTACAGGTCCGGAAGGTCCGAGATTTTGCAGACGTTGGCGGCCTCGTCGAGGATCGCCAGCATCGGCGGGTCGAGACGTCCGCCGGCGCGCTCGGCCTGGGCGGTCGCCGCGCGCATGACCGAGTCCGCGCATGCCGCGATCAATGCCGAGGCTCCGCCGCCGCCGTCCTTGCTCAGCAGGAACAGCGTGTCGGTAGAGGTGACGAACTGCGCGGGCCGGAACTCGGGGACGTCCTTCTGCGGCGTCACCCACGCCGCGATCTCGGTGTTGAGCAGGGCGGCGGCGTACTGGCGGGCGGTCTCGTAGATCCCGTCCCGTGTCTCCGGCGGTCCTTCGACGGTGCCCTTGAGCTGGGCGGCGACTGCGGCGAAATCATGGTCGCGGAGGATGTCGAGCGGGGTGCGGTCGGCGGGGAAGGCGAGCCACTGCATGATGTCGGTGATCGGCCGCTCGTCGAGGGCTGCGGCCAGTAGGAGCTGGGACAGGATGTTGCTGCCGGCCTTGGACCAGAAGTCGCCCTGCGCGCTCGCATCCACGCTCGCGGCGAGGAAGTGACCGGCCAACCGGCCTGCGCCGTCGAGGGTTTTCGCGCTGGCGAGGGGGTTCCACCACATTTCGCGGGCAGCGTGTGCGATCTGCTGCGGGTCCATGGTCCACACCCGTCCCACCTGAGTGCGGGCGTCGTAGGCGGTGGTGAAGGCATCCCCGGCGGCCTTGTTCGACGTCAAAAGGACCGGGCCGGGGGCGGCGAGCATGGAGGGGATGGCGAGCGAAGTGGTCTTGCCGGACCGGGGGGCCATGATCGCGACGGCGACGTCCTCGAAGCCCATCCGCACCTCGTGGCGGCTGCCTTGGAGGTTGCCGAGCAGGATGCCGGTGTCCTTCGCGTCGATGTGCTTGGCGTCCTTCAGGCTCGGGCGCAGCGAACGGGCCTTGTTGGTGATCGCCTTGGCCATCAGCGGCTGGATGTCCCGGGCCTTGGCCATGTCGGTGATCTTCTTCCGGCCGCCGCTGCGGTTCTTGTGCCGGGACCACAGGATGCCGGCCGCTGCACCGAGGGCCAGGAGGAGGAGCACGGGGACGATACGGGTGCTGATGAGCAGGGACGTTTCCCCTGCCTGGGGCCATAGGCGTTCGGGATGGAGCAGGGCGTTGGTCGGCTGGTACGGCGCCCAGGTAATGCCGGTCAGGTAGGCGGTGACATTGCCGGACAGCCAGGCGAGGTGGGACAGGGGAACGACGACGGCGAGCACTCCGAACAGGAGACGCAGGACGAGGTCGTACCCGTCGGTGGAGCTGTTGGACGAGGGGGGCAAAGGGCTACGCGCTTCCGGGTGGGGACGGCAGGGTCAGCGGTTGCGGCCGTTCGTGGCAGGCGGCGGTCGCAGGGGGTTCGGACTCGCCGGAGGTCCGGCGCGGCGGCCGGCCAGGGAGCGGACACGCTCTTCCAGAGCCGTGGCGACCTGCACGGCGGGCACCTCGCGTCGGGTGCGGGCGATGAGGTGGGGGTCGCGCGTCGCCAGGCTGCGCAGGCTGTCGGTGCGCGGCACAGGGCTCGGGTCGGCGAGCGCAGCGGTGAACGCGGCGACGAGGTGCGCAGGCGTGTGTTCGCCGAAGCGGGCCTGCCACACCTGGTTCTGCAGCCCCAGCGTGACGGTGACGAACCACGCTCCTGGAGCCTTCGGCGTGCCCAGGCTCTCGACGTACGCCGTCTTGTCGGGCGACACGAGGCCGCTCTCCCCGTCCGGTGACCAGCCGACTTTCTGGAGGGACTTGTACGGGGCAGCAGCAGCCGCCGCCGGAGCCGGGTCGGTGAGGGCGTCGGTGAACGCGGCGATCATCTCGACGGGAGTGCGGGCGCCGAAGCTCGCGTACCAGGCGGGCCGGTCCGGCTCCGGGGCGTGCTGGAGGGTCCACCACTGGCCGTCGGGGTCGGGCTCCAGGCGCAGGAGCGCCTTCTGGTCAGGGCTGGAAAGCAGCACGCGCGGCATCAGGGGGTCGTGGCCGTAGCTCCAGCCGCAGGCGCGGTGGAGCGGGACGGTGACCCAGGCGGCGTCACCGCCCCCGGCCAGGTGACGCGGGGCGATGAACTCGACCTCGACACTCTCGGCGGCCGGGGGCACGCTCACTTCCTCACCGGGGCGGCCCGGCCGGTTACGGGGGCCGTGGTCGGTGGCGGCGCCAGACGCGAGGGGGCCTTCAGGGCTGCGGAGTTGATCTCTCGCAATGCCTGGCCGTGGGTGGCCCAGTCGTCGAGGTAGCTCCATGACTCGGCGTGGTGCTCGGCGAGAGCGTCGTCGAAGACCGGGCTACCGGGCTGGACGTTGGCGGGGAGCGTGTCGAGGGTCGTCGTCCACTGTTCCTGCAGCCCTTCGAGACGTTCGAGCGCGGCGTGCAGGACGCCCAACTGGTAGACCCAGCGGCTCTGTACGGTGTTCGCGGGCAGATGGGCCAGCTGCGCTTCTGCGGTACCCAGCAGGAGGCGGGCGCTGGTGCGCAGTGGCTCGAACGCCGTGTGGGTGTCGGCGTCGCGCTGGCTGGCGCGCAGCCCGTAGGCGTGGTCGTCGTGCGGCCAGCCGTCGAGGTCGGTGTGTTCGTCGGAGTAGACGTCCCAGGCGTCCAAGGTCTGCTTGCTGTCGCTCAGGTAGCTGTCGAGGTGGCGGAGGAACTCGCGGTGCGCGGTGTGATCGGCGGAGATGGTCAGGGTCCTGTCGGTTCAGCGGCGGACGGTCGGACGGACGGCACCGGCCGGCGCCGGGGTCGTCGCGGGTTTCGTTGCCTGCCGGCGGGCTGCGCGTGCGTGTGAGCGGAGCGAATCGATGCGGGTGGTGTGCGCATCGACCGTCTGCTGCGGAGTGAGCGGGCTGGGCACTTGCACGACGCTGTAGTGAGCGGTGCGGTCGTACATGGCGCGCTGGAGCGGTGCGGGGGCGGCGAGTGTGCTGACGAACGCGGTCACGAGGTGCTCGGGCGTGTTGGCGCCGAAATACGCGTGCCAGATCCGCGGGCCCATGGGGGTTCCGTATCCCGGCTCGCACGTCTCCACGTGCCAGTACGCCATGGCGTCGTCATCTTGGTCGGCCCGCTGCTCTATGTGACACATCGTGTCCGGTGAGACGGCCGTGTTCTGTGGTCCTACCTGCCAGCCCGCTGACGCCAGCACCGTGAGTGGATCCGGCCGCGACGCAGACATCGGGGCGATGAGGGCGTCGGTCAGGCCGGCGAGGACCTCGGCGGGGACGAGTTCGCCGAACTCGGCGTGCCAGCCGCGCTCGGTGTCGGTGTGCTCGGCCCGCAGCCGCCACCACGCTGAGGTGGCGGACTGCGGGTCGAACTGGAGGCGGAGGCGGAGATCAGGACTGCGCAGGACGATCTCGGCACTCAGCGGGTCGGAGACGGCCTTCCATCCGGCGGCGGCCAGGCCGTGGGTGACGTGACGGGCGTCTCCGGATCCGGCGAGGTGGCGCGGGCTGGTGTCGAACGGGATCTGCCAGGCGTGCTTGGCGGCGAAGGCGGCGAGCTGCCGTTCGCTCACCGGCACCAGCAGCACTCCGGCTCGCTGGCGGGAGCCTTTCCGACCAGGCTGCGCAGGTCGTCCAGGGCGTAGTGGAGGGTGTGCTGGTCGGACTGCTCCCACGCCGCGTCGCGCAACTCCGCTACCAGGAAGTCGACTTCCAGGTTGCGGGGGGTGTCGGGATGCTCCTGCACGGTGCGCGCGAGGGCACGCAGGATGTCGGCGAGCTGCATGGGTATGCCCGTGTGCTCATCCAGCAGGGGCTCGGCCAGGGCGAGCGCCTCTTCGGGGTGGGGATTGCCGAGCAGGTAGTCGGTGAGGCGGGAGAGGGTCTCGGTCGCGGTGCGGATGGCGTCCGGGGTGAGTGCGGGCATGGGTCTCCTCGATGGTGCGGGGCGAAAGGTCAGCGGCGGGTTCGGGCGCCACCGGCGGTGGCGTGGGGGCGGGCCGTGGTGCGGGGCCGGCTGCCTCGGGTGGTGTTGCGTGCCCAGGTGGCGGCGCGGGCGGCGGTGATCCGGGCCTGCTGCCAGGCGCTGAGCTGGGAGGGCAGCACAGAGACGGATGTGGTGCGGATCTGTGTGCTCTGCGGGACGCGGCCGAGCGGGCGCATCACGGGCTCGGGGCTGGCGAGCGCGGTCGAGAAGGCTTGCACGAGGTGCATCGGCGTACTGGGTGCGAACTGGGCGGTCCAGCCGTTGCCTTGGCCGTCCTTCGCCCCGGCCCACCACATCGACTCGCTGCCGGGGCTCTGGTGGTACTGCACCCAGGCGTTGCCGTCGGGACTGGTCGCGGTCACATGGTCGGGGTGGGGCTGGTCGCTCCAATTCTGGTCCTGCAGCGGCGCCCAGACGTTGGGGGCGTGCGCGGAGCGGGGCTGGGTGAGGGCGTCGGTGAGACCGGCGACGATCTCCACCGGCGTCTGCCGGCCGAGGACGGCCCACCACTCGTCCTGGTGGCCGCTCGCCGCGCCGTGGATCGACCACCCGCCGGGCAGGACGTAGGGGTCGTAGGCGATACGGACGGTGCGGTCCGGGCTTTCCATGGCCAGGGGGCCGCCCGTTTTCGACTTGTCCCGCCAGCCGGAGGCGCGCAGGAATTCGGAGACGTGGCGCACATCGCCGCCGCCCGCGAGGGAGCGGGGCTCGATGAGGTAGTGCTGCTGGGCCTGTTCGCCTGCTCCCCAGCCCTGCCACTGCTTGTTCTTCACCGGCTCCGCCGCACAACCATGGCGGATGCCACCGGTTTCGGCGGCGCGGTGCTGGCCGGTGCCGGGGGTTTCGCGAACTGCCGCAGCGCGTCGGTGTGATCGCTGAGGTCTGTGCCGACGTCGTGCAACTCGTTGGCGGCGCGGCCCATGGCCAGCCACACCTCGGGCGGGAGAGCGCCGCGGTGGACGTTGTCCCGGGCGAACCGCGACCCGGTTTCCATCAGCTCCGTCACCCCGGTGAGGACGCCGTTGTCGGGGTCGAGGATCTTGCCGAGGATCTGTGCGGCTATCTGGGGCGAGGCTTGGGCGAGGTGGTCATCCAGCGTCCTGAGCAGGCCGGTGATGTCCTCGGCGAGGCGTACGGGGTAGGACGACAGGTCGGTCATGTGCCTCCTGGGTGGATGGGCTCGGGCGGGCTGCTAGTCGTGGTGGCGGATGCGCTGGCTTTCGACGAGAAGGAACAGGTCGCGGCGCCGGGCTTCGTCGAGCGCGGCCTCAGGGCGACCGCCGGCCAGTGGGTTGGTCCGGTCGTGGCTGCTGACGGTGACGGCGCGCAGGTAGCGGCGGAACAGGGCGGTCACGAGGCGGGGCTTGAGGCGGGGCGTGATGGGCGGGGGTGCTACAGGTTTCTCCGATGGGTCGGGCGGTGCTGGCCGGGTGACACCGGCGGGGAGCCGGTACCACCCGGCCAGCTTCACGGGGTGCGGCGGGACGGTGCGGGGTGCGAGGGAGATGCGGCCGGTGCCGGGCGCTGCGCCGCAGGATTGGGTTTCCCGGTGCGGATCTCGCGCACGGCCTGCTGGTAGGCGGGCTCGTCGAAGACTTCGCCGGCGCAGCTGACCTCGTAGCCAGCCAGGAGGAGGGCGGGGATCGCGCGAGTAGCAAGGCGTCTCTGCTCGTTGACGCCGAGGTGCTCGGGCGCAACGTGCCAGATGTAGACGGGCCCGGCGGTACGGACCTCTTGGCGTTCGAGGCCGAGTTGTTCGAGCAGGTCGTGGAGCTTGGCCGGGGCGCCGGTGGGAGTGTCGGCGTGGATGGTCGTGGTCAGGGCCTTGACGTAGATCTCGACGTCGGTGCCGTACTCGTCGGCCAGATTGGCCATGGAAGGTTCTCCAGTTCAGCCTCGGCGGGGGGCGGGGGCAGCTGCTGCTTCCTCGGCTTCAGCGAGCCCTGTGGGCCGGGACACGCGTGGCAGCCGGTGCCGGCGGTACGGCGGCCGGAGTGGCGGCGGGTGCGGTCCGACCGGAGAGGTGCTGGAGGCCGGTGCCGATACCGTGAGCTTCGAGCTGCGGGCCGATCTGGCGCAGAGCGCGAGCCTGCGCTGTGGTGTCGTCACCGCTCAGGCGGTGGATTCCGGTCTGCGTGTCCTGGACGAAGCCGTTGGCCACCAGGACGGCGGCGGCTGTTTCTCCGACGGGCGCGGCGGCGACGCTGCCGTCCTGCTGCCAGGTCAGTACGACCCTTTCCGGCTGGGACGGCTGGGTGCCTCCGATGGTGTTGTGGCGGACCTGGGCGAGCGCCGTGTCGTAGCGGGCGAGGAGGTCGCCCGCTACGGTCTCGGCGCTCAGGAACGGGTCGTCCGTCAGCGCGATGCCATTGGGCTCGCGCACTCCGCGGTATGCCTCGTCGGGGAGAGCGCGGGGGGCGACGGCGGCGATGAGGAAGCCGTCGCCTTCGTCGTGCCTGTCGAGGACGGCGAGCTGGGCTCCGTCCGGGCGGCTCAGGAGGGCTGCCTGCTGGAGCGGGAATTCGGCGAGCGACTCGGCGACGAGGTCCAGGTCCCAGACCCGTTCGGTCAGTTCGACGAGGTCGTCCTTGTCCTGGGGCGAGTGGTAAGAGCTGGTCCAGGCGCCGGGGAGTTCACCGGCGAGGACGTCGGCGTACGAGGCGAGGCGCTCGGAATCTTCGTAATCGTGCATGGTGTCCTTGGGCGAGGTGGGGGTCAGCGGCGCAGTCCGGCGGCCACCGGCGGTGGCGGGGCGGGAACCGTGCGCGGCGGAGGCGGGCAGGCGCACACGGCGGAGCGCTCGCGTTCGGCAGCGGAGACCTCTTCGGTGCAGGTGCTGCGGCCGGGATGCGGGGCGTGCCGGTCGGCCAGCGCGTTGCGTGTGTCGCAGAGATCGGTGCGGATGGAGCGCAGGCGCTCGTCGGCGAGGTAGCGCAGCCGCCTGGCGATATGCGGGTCGGCTGCTTCGCCGAGTTCGTCATGGAACTCGGCGGTTGCAGCTAGGACTTCGCCCAGGGCGGCGAGGATGCCGTTGTGGGCGGCGGTCAGCTCGGTGAGAGCGTCGGCCACCTCCTCGGTCGTGGTGGCTGCGCGGATGCGCTCGGCGAGGTGGGAGACAGTGGCGCCCAGTGGCAGGTAACTGGGCGGGCGGGCTTGGGTGTCGAAGGCGGTGTCGCAGTCGACGTGGTACCCGGCGGATCGAAGCCGTGCGACGGCGCCGGTAGCGAGGCGGGACTCCTCGTCCTCGGCGAGACCGGTGGGGGCGCGGTGGTAGGTCTCGTGGACGCGGACGACGGAGACGAAACCGGTGCGCTGCAGGATGCTGTGCGCCTCGGGGTCTCCACCGCGGGCGAGGACCTCGTCGGAGTGCGGATCTCGGCGGATGTCCAGGAAGCGGTCGGCAAGGGGCAAAGAGACGTTTCTCCTACGGCGATCGATGTGCTGGGTGCCGGGCTGCGGCAGGCGGTGCGGCAGCTACACGGGGACGGGCCGCGGCACTCAGGTGCGCTGCCGCGGTGTCCAGGTCTTGCTGGACGGAGTGCAGCCGGTGGGCGATGAGCTCCAGGCGATGCGCTGTGGCGGCACCGGCCGCGCCGGGCTGTCGTGCGATCCGGTGAGCGGTGTGCTCGACGAGTCCGCGCACCGTGGCCAGCGGCCCGGACTGCTCGTCGGCGAGCTGCGACAGGATGGTCGCGAGCTGGGTGGACGCCACGGGGACGAGCCGGTCGGCGTTCTGTGGCCGAGAAGTTGGTGCGGGGATAAGACGCAGGTCCTGCTCGATGCGGCGGGATTCCTCCGAGAGGCGCCGCAGGGCATCGCCACGCTGGGGGGCCCACGCGCCATCCAGGCGGATTAGGTTGGCGAGCAGATCGAGGCGGCCGGGCTGGGCCTGGAGGGCGATCCACCGGCAGCCCTTCTCGTCACCGGGGACCTCGATGCCGGCGGCGCGGGCGAGCCGGTGGGCGATCTCGGCCCACTCGGGGCCGGCCAGCACACGGTCGTCGGGATGGAGCCGGACACTGAGGTGGAAGACGGCGTGCCGGTCATCCTGCGGGCTGGCCGCGAACGGGTATTCCAGATAGGGGTCTTCGAGGTGTTCGGTCCACTCGACGGACGTCCAGATCTTCTGCTCGTCGTCCAGGGTGTAGTAGTCGAGCCCCGGCCAGTGGGCGACGACAGTGTGCTCGGTGAGTCCCTCGTCCGGCGACACCGGGCGCCCCAGCGCCTCGGCGAGCGGCTCGTGCGGTGAGTGGGCCCGCTCGTGGAGACGGGGAATCACCGGCCGCCCCGAACGTCGGCGATGTGTACCAGCTGGTTGAGGGCGGTGGTGGTGTACCAGCCGCAGTCGATCAGCGTGTTGTCCCCGGTGTGCTTCGGCAGGAGGCGGTCCTCCATGGCGCGCAGGTGGATCAGGCAGTCCGGGCAGCGACGGGAGAGGTGGACGAGGTAACGGGGGTGGGCGGTGATGTACGACTGGGTGCCGCCGGTCGAATCCCGCAGCCGCCAGCCGTTCTCGTCGGTCGGGGTGTGCCAGGACGGGGTGATGACGCGCAAGGCGTCTCCCCACAGTTCTCCCCCGGCGACCCCCTTCAGGACGACGACCGTGTCGCCGGCCTGGAAGTGGGCGTGGGTGATGTCCCGGTCGGGGGTGAGCGGGTCCGGTGTCGGAGCGAACACCGGAGTGGGTGGGGTCAGGGACATGCGGTTCCTTCCACGCGAGGCGGGTGGCGGTGGGAGGAACAATGGTCCGGAAGATCGCCGGTTTGGCTAACCGGCGTTTCCCGGCTATGTTGCGCCTCCTTCACCGGAACGGGTTCTCCGTCCCACGGTCTTCTTCGCCCGCTGCGTCGAGGAGTTCGAGCAGGTCAGCGCCCTCCGCATCCCGCTGGTCAATCCACCACCCAGCACGGGGTGCGCCGTGAGGCGCTTGTTGTTCCGAATGGAGGTGCAAGACCTTCATCTCCGGACCGTCGCAGCGGTCTGGTGAAGCTGAGGGCAGCCTGACCCGGGAGGTGCCGGGGAAGGTGGGAAGCAGCCCTGACAAAGCCGGGATGGGCTGGCACTGCCAGACAGTCCAGGTCCGGCGAGCGAGACGGGAAGGTGTACGCGAGGAACCAGTGCTTGAACCCTCGTTAGGTGGAGCCGGCTCGAAACCTGGTGGATCTGGGCCGGCGTTGGGGTGCGTTGTCATCTAGATCGTGGAGATGACGCCCGTCCGGCGCGAAGCCATCGTGACCGGGCAGCCCGCGCAGAAGAACTGCGGCGTACGCGCGGGGGCCTCCGGGGCAAAGCTGGGCACCTAACCCGTCGATCGGCAGCAAGTGAACACGGGAACCGCACCGGTTCTCCCGCCACCACTCCGCATCCAGCGGAGGGCGGGATAGGCCCACCGTCGGCTGACGGGCCGGTAGCGGGGCGGAGCCGCCGTAGTAGTCGGAGGCCGGGAAAGCCGGTCACAGGGCGAAGGGCGGCAGCGAGTCGAGCAGCGGAAGGACTGTCATGCCAGAAGACGCGCCGGTGAATATCGGCGCCATGCTGTCGAGCCCGTTCCGGGCCCAGCGGCGGGTACTGGAGATTCAGACGAAACTGCACCATTGGGCGGTGGCCGACTCCGGTCGCCGGTTCGGTGATCTGTTCAACCTCGTGGTGGACCCGGCCTTCCTCGCGGTGGCGTGGGAACGGGTCCGGGAGAACAAGGGCGCACGCAGCGCGGGAGTGGACGGTCGCACCGTCCACGGCATCGAGCGCAGCGCGCACGGCGCGACGGGGCTGCTGGAGGAACTACGGGCAGACGTGAAAGCCCGTACGTTTCGGCCGCTTCCGGTCAAGGAGCGGTGGATTCCCAAGGCGAACGGAAAGCTCCGTCGCCTGGGCATCCCCACGGTCCGTGACCGCGTCGTGCAGGCGGCCTTGAAACTGGTACTGGAACCGATCCTGGAGGCTGACTTCCAGCCGTGCAGCTACGGATTCCGCCCGGAACGTCGGGCTCAGGACGCGATCGAGGAGATCCGCAACTACGCCACGAACCCCCGCAGTTACACCTGGGTGTTCGAGGGCGACATCGCGGCCTGCTTCGACGAGATCGACCACACCGCTCTGATGGAGCTGGTGCGGCGACGCATCGCGGACAGGCGCATCCTGAGTCTGGTCAAGTCGTTCCTCAAGGCGGGTCTGCTGGACGACATGGACGTCATCCGGGACACGTCCACCGGCACTCCCCAGGGCGGCATCCTCTCGCCGCTCCTGGCCAACGTTGCCCTGTCGGTTCTCGATGAGCACTTCACCGGGCTCTGGCAGGCACACGGAAGCAACGCATCCCGCACCCGATTCCGTCAGCGCGGAGGCGCGACCTACCGGCTGGTCCGGTACGCCGACGACTTCGTGGTGATGGTGAAAGGCACCCGGGAACAGGCACTGAGTCTGTTCGACGAGGTGGGCGGCGTCTTGAGCCGGGTCGGGCTTCGGCTCGCGCCGGACAAGACACATGTGGTGCACATCGACGAGGGGTTCGACTTCCTCGGGTTCCGTATCCAACGGCACCAGCAATGGGGAAGCGACCGGCACTTGATCTACAGCTACCCGTCACGGAAGTCGCGTGCGACGGTCAAGCGCAAGGTCAAGGAGGCCACACGACACATCCCGAACCAGACCGCGGACGAACTGTTCCGGCAACTGAACAGAATCACCCGCGGATGGGCTCTCTACTTCCGGCACGGAGCGTCCAAGGCAGCCTTCCAGGACCTCGACCACTTCCTGTGGTGGCGGAGCTTGGCCTGGCTGGTGAAGAAGCATCCGAAGCGAAGCAAGAAGTGGATCCTTCGGCGCTACTACCCCGATGGGAAGTGGTGGCCGGAGGCGGACGGAGTGGAGATCAGACCTCCAGGCTGGACAGCGATCACTCGCTACCGGTACCGAGGCAACACGATCCTCACCCCGTGGGCCCTGCGACCGGAGACCGACATCAGCTGATGCGGGACTCGTGGAGAGCCGGATGCGGGGAGACTCGCACGTCCGGTTCGGGCGAGCGGCCGAGGGAAACGGGCTGGTGGAAACGCCAGTACCGCGCCCTCGGCCGACTCCACTGATCGAGCGGGCCTTCTCCTCCAGCTCCGCCCAGTCCGCCTCGTCCCAGGACCCCTCGACGACCAGGGCGGTGTGCGCGGAGACCATCAGCTGGTGACGGGACCGCTGACCCCAGTCCAAGGCCCGCTCCGGGCCCTCCAGCTGCGGCATGTCGAACTTCGTCGCCCACTCGACGGCAGCCTGCTGCTCCTCGGCCCGCTTCGCGGCGAGCCACTCTTCCTTGGACTCGGTGTCGGCGTCGCGAGACGCCTTCCAGCATTCGCTGCAGTCCTTGGCCGCGAGCCAGCGGGCGAAACCGGCCCGCTTGTCGGCGGGACGCTTCGAAAGGTCATGGACGACCTGGTGGGAGCACGAGTGCTCGACGGTCCACTGCGTACGGACAGCCATAAAGGATTCTCCTCAAGTAGGTTGCATTAGAAGGGTGTTGGCCTGCTGCTCAGGGGGCTTTGTGTCGGCCTGAGAGCGGGCGCCGGTGTCGGCCGCGCCGGGCGATGTGCCCGGCGGGGGCGAGGTGCGGGCGTGCCGCGAGCAGGACCGTGAGTGCGAAGGCCGCGCCGGCGGCGGGGAGTGCGGCGCCGGCGAGTGCGTGGTCGGCGAGGCGTCCGGCGAGGGCGGTGCCCGTGGACTGCCCGACACCGATCGAAAGGATCAGCCACGCGTACGCCTCGCTGGTGCGGCCCGCAGGAGCGAGCGCATCGGTGGACTGGTAGGCGCAGGCCACCACCACGGTGAGCAACGCGCCGGGGACGGCGACCGCGATGGTGGCCGCGGACGGGCCCAGCAGCGCGAGGAGCGGGAGCCACCCGGCCAGGAACACGGCTCCTGCGGTGACCAGGCGGCCGGTGGTGGAGCTGGCCCAGGATCGGTGGCCGTAGACGAGACCGCCCAGGAGGCTGCCGGTCGAGAACGCGGCGGGGATGATGCCGGACAGCATGTCCTGCCCGTGCTGCTCGGCCATGGCGATGGCCCACACGTTCATGCCTCCGATGGCGAACCCGACCCCGGTGAGGGAGATGAACAGCAGCACCAGGCCGGGACTGGTCAGCCTGCGTACCCGGCCGGCGTCCTCGCTCGCGGGCCGTGCGGGGCGCCAACGCCGGGAAGGCGGCGCGAAGGCGACAGCGGCAGTGCCCACCAGGCCGAGGACGGCGGTGACATTCAGCGCGAGGGACGGCCCGTACGCGGAGGCGAGCGCGGCGACGAGCAGCGGGCCGACGATGTACAGCAGGCCCTGCGTGCCGGTGTCGAGGGCGAGCGCGGCGTGTCGCAGCCGGGGGTTGGGCAGTACGCTCGGCCACAGGGCCCGGAGTCCGGCCTCCAACGGTGGTGTGGTCAGACCGGCGGCGACGACGATCGCCGTGGCGAGGGCCGGTCCACTGTGCGGGCCGGCCAGGGGCAGGGCTACCAGAAGTGCGGAGTTGAGCAGGGCGGCGGGGAGGTGCACGGCGCTTTGGCCGTGGCGGTCCATCAGGCGTCCCTTGACCGGCTGTGCCACCGAGGAGGCCAGCCCGTACAGGGCGCTGAGCAGTCCGCCGAAGGCGATGCTGCCTCCGGTCGCGGTGACCCACAAAACGATGGCGACGGGGGCCATGCCGTTGGGGAGGCGGCCGGTGAGGGTGCCGCCGAGCAGGCGGGCGACGTACGGGCTGCCCAGCACCGCGCCATAGGTGATGCGCGGCGTGGGGGCCGGTGGTGCGGTCAGGGACAACGGGGGTTTTCTCTCGGGGAGTGGCGCCTAGCGGTGGCGGACGGTCGCGGCGGCTCGGGGCGGTGGCACGGGCGGTGTGGTGTCCACGGCGGGACGCGGGCGGGCCCGTGGCACAGGGACGCGGTGCGGCGGCAGGACGGCGACGGTCGCGCCGAGGTCCTCTGCGGCCTCGTGCACTTCGGTGGTGAGGAAGTCGATCTGCCGGCCGAGTGCGGCAAGGCGGGCGGCGATCTGCCGGCCTTGCACGGTCTCCAGTGCGGAGCTGAACTGGCCTGCGGTTTCCAAGAGTTCCTTGAGGCGGACCATCGGGCCCGCGTCGTATCCGTGCTGGGTGGCGGTGAGTAGCGCGTTGGATGCGTCACCGGCGGCCTGTGCTTCGGTGACGTCCCGGATGAGTTCCTGCAGGGATATCTCAGGGACGGGCTCCGGGCGGTTGAACCGCGAGACGTCCGCCCGCAGTACGCCGGGCGGGACAGCGGCGGGCAGCGCCTGCCCGGCCTCGTATTCGTGGGTGTAGTGCCCGATCACCTGACAGCCCGGTGCGTCCGGGTCGCCTCGCAGAGCGATCACCGTCGAGTCGTCGTCTTCGACCAGGTAGGCGAGGGTGATCGGCTGGCCGTCAGCCGCGAACCACGACTCGATCAGATCCAGTTCCCCTCGCCTCTGCGCGACCCGGGCCCTCTCGGTCCACATCTGCTGTTCGTCGCCGGTCAGCGGGGTCTGGGGCTGCTGGTGCTGGTCGGCGAGGTTGGCGGCGATGGCGCTGTGGTCCGCCCAGGCGGTGAGGTGAGGCCACAGGGCCGTGTGCTGCGCATGTTCGGCTGCCGAGCCGGGGGCGGCGGGCCGATCCAGGGCGTGGCGGATCTCGGCGGTGGAGGCGGCGAGGCCGTCGAGTACGGTGCGCCACCCGGTGGTGTGGCGGGCAGGCGGCAGCTCGTCGAGAGCACGGTGGGCGGCATCCAGCAGTGCATCGGCGTACGGGGCGAGATGTGTGGTGTATGCCTCGACGGCTGCCTGGTAGCGCTGGGCGCGGGCGGTTGCCGCGGCGCCCGGGTGAACGGTGCGCCCGTAGCGGTCCCGTGTCGTGTCGAGCGCGGTCTCGGCCTTCAGGTCGATGGCGGCCATCCGCAGTCGGAAGTCACGAGCTCGGCCAGCAAGGCTGGATGCCGACGGGACGGGGCTTGCGGGGGCCGGCTCGCTTCCGGGCGTCACCGGGAGCGCCCGGCACCCGAGGCCGTCAGGTGGACGGTCGGCGCGTAGGAGGGCTTCGGCGGGATCGGACGGGCCGAAGGCGGCGAGGTGGTGGGCGGCGTACCGCGCTGCGTCGTCCGGCCGGCAGCAGCTTGGGCGAGGCGGCTGCGGCGCTCCAGAAGCCCATTCGGCAGAGCCGGACGCGGCGGGCCGGGCGAGGCTGCGGGATCAAGGACGATGTCGGCGTGCACTGCATATCCCTGACGACGCAGGTCAGTTACGGCCTGGCGTGTTCGACGGTGGCCATCGCGCTCGGGTTCACTGAGCCGGTACAGCCCGGGTGTGGTGGGGACGGGCTCGAACTGCTCGCGGGTCAGGAACCATTCGGCCAGGTGCTGGGGCAACTCTGGGGAGGCGGCGGCGACGAAGCCCAGGTCGGGGTGGGTACCGAAGCGGAATTGGTCAGACAGGGGAAGTCCTCTTCTCTACGGCATTTACAGGTGTGCGTTCGCCGCTGGCCGGGACGCAGGGGGCTGGGCCGGGCGGGTGGTGAGCAGACGGGGGCTGGGCGCGGACAGGGCCACCTGCCCGCCGGGGACGGCGGCGCGGGCCTGGCGCTCGAACGCCTCGCTGTCCGCGAGCCAGGTCTCGATCGCGGGTAGGACGGCGGTGCCGAGCGTGCTGCGCACCTGGCTCCACTCGTGGGCCGGCAGGACCGCGGGGATGGAGTACAGCTCCGTGCGCAGGTCATTGAAATCCGCCCACGCGTCCTGGCTGCCGGCGAGTGCGTCGCGCAGCCGGGCCATCGCGGCAGCGTCCTGGGGCCAAGGGCTCGCGGTGGGCCGGCACCGGCTGAGCAGGAGCGGGGCGTGCTGCAGGACGTCACGGAAGGAGAGCCAGGCGTGGTCGGCGAATGCACGCTCCATCTCCGGCAGCAGGCGCGAGTTGGCGAGCGGCACGCCTTCGCTGAACCGGCCGGACTCCTTGACCGCCTGCAGCGTCTCGTGCTCCGGACGGATCCGGTCCAGTGCGGTCATGACGGTGTCGAGCCGCCGGTGGTGCAGGGCCCTGCGGTAGGCGGGCAGGAAGGTGTGGGCGACAGCGCGTGCGGCGAGGTCCGTCGCAGCGGGCAGCGGGATGCTGCGCGGCGCGTTCGGCTCGTCCCAGTTGTCGTCGTACTCCTCGGTGGCGAAGGCGCCCACCAGGTAGCCGCTGGCGTGCCCGGGACGTTCGATCAGCATCAGCTCGGTGCCGGCCTGGTTGTTCAGCACCACCGCACACGGAATATGGACGTCGAGCATGGCCTTCAGGAGGTCTCCGCTGTCCCACAGCGAGCCGACGATGTCCTCCTGCCAGTGCTTGCGGGGATAGATCTCCACCTTTGCGCTCCAGGTGCCGGGCAGTCGGGCGGCGATCTCCTGGCCGGTGTCGCCGAGGTAGGGGCGGCTGCTGGTGGTGATGCTCGCGCCGTGTTCGTGCGCGCGGTGCACCAGGGCGCTGGCGGTGTCGCGGGCTTCCTGTGCCTCGCTCAGCGGGGCGGCGAAGGCGCCGCCGGGCAGGCGGCTGAACCCGGCTTCCTGCAGGGCGTCACGGGCCTGGAGGAACTCCTCGCCGGCAGCGATGGCGACGAGGCCGTGGGTGTGGCTGGTCGAGAGGATGATTTCCGCGGTGGGCGGGTTGGTCATGTGGGTAGTCCCGAGGTCAGAGGCGCGCGCGAGCGGGCGGCCCTGCGGCAAGTTCCGGCGGCCGGACACTGAGCGCGGGCGTCGGCTGGTGGTCGCGGAGGAGGGAGCGCAGGCTGCGGCCGTACTGCCAGGCGTGCTCGCGGGCCGCCGTCTCCAGCAGGTCGTATCCGGGCTGGGCCGTGAGCTGGCCTGCGTGCTTTCGGTATCTGTACACGGGGGTGGGCAGCAGAATCCCGGGGGCGAGATTCGATATGCCGACGGCCGTGCAGTAGTCCTCGCCCTGGACGAGGCCACCCATCGGGGCGGCGCGTACGAGTTCGGTGCGAGCGAGGATCGTCGTCGGCCCGATCGGAATGGTGTCTGCCGGGGACTTCCAGTACGTCCACACATCGCCGGCCTCGTGCCGGCCGGGCGGGGCGGGGCACCGCCACAGTCGAGTGGTCCCGTCCAGGTATCGGTCCTCACTCCATCCGGCACACCAGCCAACCCCGGCCGATTCCAGAGTGTTCAGCCGCACGGACATGGCGTCGTCGGTGAACTCATCGTCGTCGTCAGCCCAGTTGCAGTACGGGGTGCGGACCAGCGGGAGGGCGAGGTTTCGGGCGCATGCGGCGCCGACCGGGCGAGGCAGGGCAAGGGTGCGGACGCGAGAGTCCTGTGCGAGCGGGGCGGGCAGGCGGTCGGGAGAGACCCCGTCGAGCGAGATGATCGCCTCCCAGGGAACGGACTGCCGGGTGAGGCTGGCGTGCATGGCGCTCAGGTAGCCGAGCCGGTCCTCCCGCAGGCGGCTGGCGATGATGACGGTGATCAGGGGCGTGGCGTGCGGGGGCAGAGGAGTCTCCGGAGACGAAGGGGCGACTAGCGGTGCGCGACGGTGCGCTGAGGGCTGGCCGTCGCGGGGACTGCGACAGGTGCGTTCTGGGGCGCCGTGTTGCGGACAGCCTGGATGACCGGTGCGGGATCGAGGGAGGACCAGTGCTCCGGGTCGTCGCTGAAGACGGTGCGAGGGTCGGTGGACCAGTCCACGAGCGGGCCGAGGTCTTCGTGGAGCAGGCTGACCACTTCGATGCCTTCCCTGTGCAGGATGTAGCCCCACTGCATGTCCTGGGCGTCAGCGGTGTAGTCGGTGACCGTCATGCGCACCGGCGGGGACCCGTTCGGGGTGATCAGGTTCAGCGGGCGGCTGGGCCACTGCTCACCGCCGGTCAGCGCGGCTATGAGCGCGGGCGGGGCGTCGTCGAGGAGATCGGTTCCCAGCTGGTCCCAGCCGATGGCGACATTGTCGACAAGGTGGCAGGACATGGCCTCTAGGTCGCGCCCGAACTTGTGGTGGTAGGCGGTCAGGAGCAGGGGGAGGTGGTGGCTGGGTACTCCGTCGAGGCGGACTTGGATACCGCTGTAGTGCAGGGGGTCGGTGGGGCGGGCGATGAAGGATCGAGTGGACAGAGAGGTCTCCACAGTCGGGATGTTGGCGTTCGGAGTCGGTCAGCGCGGTGCACGGTGCGTGCGGGCCGGAGCGAGCGGAGGCGGGCCGGCCGGAGCGGACGGAGAGAAGCCCTGCGTTCCGCTGGCGGAGGCAGCGTTGTTGTCGCCTTCCGGAAACGTGGGACTGAAACCGATGTCGGCCAGCCGCTGCGCGGCCTGGCGGGTGCGGGGAATGGGGTCCTCGACGGTCTCGGGCAGGTAGCACTTGCCGGACGCGGGGTCGAGGAGGAAGCCTTCTCTTCCCAGGAGTTCGTACAGGGCGCGCGCGTAGACAGTGGTCACGCGGGGCCTGCCGTCGGTGCCGAGGGTGATGTCGACGGGCAGGTGTGGTCCGGCGCCAGCTCTGCTCTGCGCCATCATCGATGCGACGCGGTAGTCGAACAGCTGACGGCGGCGGACCAGAGCGGCGGCGCGCACCGGATCGGCGGGAACCGTGACGGCCTTAGGGGCGGCGACCCCGGCAGTGTGGTCGTGCTTGGTCCCTGCGGGGAGCATCGGCGCCACGACGAACTGGCTTTTTCGGGAGGGGTGTTCGGTGACGTACAGCTGGATTCCGCTGGCCGAGGTGAGGACCGACCGGTGGGTCGGGGAGCTGCGGTGCGCGGTGTAGGCGAGGGGGCCGGAGTTCCAGATGCGGTCGCTGGCCGGGTCTTCTGCCAGTGACGTGGGGTGGGCTTCGGCCTGCCAGCGGCCGGGCAGTCGGGTGCCGACGGCGTGGACGAATGCGGTGAGGTTGTGGTGGGGCAAGGGCATCTCCGTGGGCTGCTGTCCGGGGCCCGGACCAGCGGGCGGGGCCCCGGAGGGTTGGGGGAAGCCGGGCCCGATTCGGCCCTGGGGTGAGGGGATGGCCTACGCGCGGTCCGACCATCCGGAAGCGACTGGCGGGCCGGAGGCGTCGGTGCGCGCGCAGGTGTAGCCGATGAGCCGGGACGGGGCGGCCTTCGCGGGGACGGTGGCGGCGTCGTTGCACACGAACGTGTACTGGATGGAGCTGCGCGGCACGCCGTGGAGCCAGGCCCGGTCGTCCTTGCCGGGGTTGATCTGGAGGCCGGAGTGCGCGACGGCGTCGGTCTGGGTGTGCGTGTGGGAGAAGAGGATCAGGGCGCCGCCGTCGCTCGTTTTGAGCGCGTAGGCGTCCTTGTAGCGGTTGGCGGCACCGGCGAAGACGGTGGTGCCCTGGTCTCCGTACCGGGTGCCGGTCTTGTCGTGGACCTCGATCTGCTGCTTGCTCGCCACGGTCGGCTCGAAGACCTTCGTGCCGGTATTCATGCCGCCGGTGGCGAAGTTGTCGAGGACCGCGGACCGCAGAAGGTCAGCGCCGGCTGCCAGTTGCTTGTTGCCGTTGGCGGCGACGGCCGTTGCGTAGCCGTCCTGGTCGAGGGCGACGTCGGGCAGCTTCTTGCCTTCAGGGTCGACGACGGAGACCAGCTCCCAGCGCTTGTTCTGGGGTCGTTCGGCGAACACGGCCAGGCGCGAGGGTGCCTTGCCCTTCTGGTCCGAGAGTGCGGCAGCGAACCAGCGGTCCTGTCCCGGGGTCAGCCGCGGGATGTACAGCTTGGCGCTCGCGGTGTCGTAGGACCACGGCTTGTACGGCTTGCGGTCAGCCTTGGGCAGGCCCTCGGTCTCGGTGTAGTCCGAGACGGACATCGCGTACAGCGGGCCGTCCTCGGCAGTGTCGAGCAGGGCGCGGTCGCGTGTGGCGTTGGCCTCGTTGTTGATCTTTGCGTAGTGGGTGATGACGTCCCGGGCCTGGGTGGTACTGAGGGCGGGCGTCGGCTTCGGCGTGGTGCGGGCGCTGGGGCCCTTCTCGTTGCCGTGGCTGTTGCTGTCGTTGGCGCAGCTGGTCAGAGCCAGGGCGAGAGCGACGGCGGAGCCGAGCAGCGGCAGGGTGCGACGGGCAATACGGATGGGGGCTCCAGAGTTCTTCAGGTCGGTGATCAGTGAGTGCGGGGGGTGGCGGTCGGCGTGGCGGGTCGTGGGGCGACGGGTACCGGGGACGGAGCTTGGGCGCTGCGGGGGGTGCGCGGCGGGGTGAGCCGTTCGGTGTCGGCGTAGAGCTGGCGGCCCGCCTCGTGGAGGTGGCGGCGGGCGCTGTCGAGCCGGTCGTCGAGTGCGGTGCGCAGGGAACGCTCGGTTTTGGCGCGTTCCGAAGAGCGGGGTAGGCGGGCAACCTGGTGCAGGCCGCCGGCGTGGGCGACGGCTTCACCGAGGTCGGCGAGGGCGCGTCCCACAGTGCCCGCGACGCGCGTCAGTGCGGTGACGCGGCGCTGAGTTGCCTCGTCCGTCTGACCTGGACGGCCGGTCGTCTCACGGTCGGCGTACGCGGCGGCGGTCGCGATGTGGATGAACAGTCCGGCGATCTCGCGGGCGCTTTCGTCCAGTTCGTCGAGGCTGTCGCGGGGGAACTGCGATATGCCGGTGAGCGGCATCTCGTCGGCCGCCCGGTAGATGCGCTCGGCCACTGCGCGCAGTTGGCTCATGGCGTCGTATTCGGAAAGCAGGGGAACTCCGTGGGGCACGTGCGGTCTGGATCAACGGTGGTGCGCGCGGGCGGTCTGCGGTGGCGCAGGCGGAAGCCCGGGGCTGGTGCGGGGTGCGCAGTGGCGGAGGTTCACGCCGATGCCCTTGGCGGTGAGCTGTTGGGCCACGGCCTGGACGCGGAGTGCGTGCACGCTCTCGCCGAGTTCGGCGGACAGGAGGAAGGCTGCCTGGTGCGGGTGGTAATTGAAGCCGGCGTCGTACAGCGTCGTACGGGCATCAGGTGGCACGCTTTTGTACGGAGCGCCCAGGGCTCCGTCGTCGTACATCGTCAGGGTGAGGACCTGGGAGACCTGTGGTGGGGCGGGGCGGTGCGGGGGTTCGGGTTGGTCCACCGCGTAGCGGAACAGCTCGTGCAGAGCCTGCTCGTATCGGGGCAGTACCCGGCGGGTGACGTCGGCGGCGGCACGCGCGGGGTCGTTGGCGACGGCGATGCCGTGGGGTTCCTCGACCTCGTCGAAGTGATGGGGCTTGAGGTCATCGTCGTCGGGTTCGAGCGGGGCGACGACGAACTGGCGCGGATTCCGGGGCCTGTCGCTGACGTAGAGCCGCTGGTTCTCGGGGCCATGCAGGACGGCGTCGTGAGCGAGAACGTACGTGCTGACGATGTAGCCGACGTGGCCGGAATCCCAGAGCTGGTTGGTGGTGGGGAACTGGTCCTTGTACTCCGCGTGGCGCTGGTACGTGCTGGTCCAGGCGCCGGGCAGGCGCTCGGCGAGGCCGGCGGCGAAGGCGGAGAGGTCGGTGCGTTGCGTGGGCATGGGCTCCTGGGTGCGACGCGGATGGGTTGCGGCATCAGCGTGTGTGCCGTGGACGGGCGGGAGGAAGGGCGGTAGGCGGCAGGGCTGGCGCGTGGGTCGAGAGTGCTGCTGGCCGGTGGGGCTGCGGGGGTGCGGTAAGGGAGCGCATCCGTTCCTCGGCCACGTGCAGCACCTCCCCGAGGTTCCTGATCTCGGCAGCGGCGTCCGCGAAGTCGTATGACAGATCGAAGCCGTCGTCCTCCTCAGCTTCCTTTGCCTTCTCCCCGGCTGCTTCGAAGAATTCGCCGAGCCGCTCCAGCAGGCCGTCCGTCGGGTCCAGGATCTGGTGCAGCAGCTCGGCGGCCTCCACATGCGAGTCGGTTCCGTTGAGCCGGTCGGTGAGAGCGAGGAGAGCGTCGCCGTAGAGGTAGGCGCCGTGTTGCTCCTTCCCGGCCGCACCGTGCTGGGCTTGGTGAGCGCCGCGCTGTTTGACTGCCGACACGAGCGGGTCTCCGGCCGACGAGGGAGGAACGGCGAGCAGCCCGAGCTGGATGAGCCGCTGGTCGACGGCCTCGATCAGGTGTGAGGCACTGCCACCGTGGCGTGCTTCGGGCCGCTCCGGGGCGCTGGGATCGGTGGAGGGAGCCGAGTCGTAGATCAACTCGAACAGCTCATGGCGCTCGGTGTGCTGGCGGGTCACGATCCACCCCTCCGGGTCCCCCGGCAGACGGTCCGGAGGAGGCTCCTGCGGCGGGCTGATGATCAGGTAGCTGTCGTCGGGGAGCGACACGCGGACGATGTAGGCACTGAGGCCGAACTCGATGTCGCACTCCAGCCCGCGCTGCCGCAGGGGTGTAGTGAGGTGTGCGTGGCGCTGCCACAGCACCTCCCACCGAGAGGTGTGCACATCGCGGTGGTCGGGGAGCGGAGCGAGCGGAGAAGCATCACCCGGCATGTCGCGCGTACCAGCGCGGACGGCGTACGGGGTGCCCTTGCCGTCAGCGGGCACGGTTGCTCCCGTGCGGGGCACGCGTACGGCGCAGGGACGGCATCCGGCGTGCGGGCTGCGGCGGTTGCTGCGGCGGTGGTAGCGGGGAGAAGTCGAATTCGTACTCGTCGTACGTGTCGATCAGGCCGTGTTCCATCTGCGCTTCGCGGTCGGCGACCTGATCCATCAGGTCATCGTGTTCGGCTTGGCACTGCTGGTACTCGGCCCAGTCTGCGTCGCTGTAATGGGCGGGGCGGTTCAGGGTGCTCCTTGGCTGTATGGCGCCGGCATCGGCACTAGCGCGGGCTATCGGTGGCGCGTGCTCGGCCTTGGCGGCGGAGGCGTTACTGCTTCCTGGAGGGTGTACGTCGGGAAGAAGCGGTGGAGGTCGAGGTGGGCGTGGAGTTCCTTGACCGCGTCACGGAGCGATTCCGACGACCGCCGCAGATAGGCACGGGCGGTGGCGTGGTGCACGGCCATGCGGTTTTCCAGGAACTGATTGTCGCGGGACTGGGGTAGGGCCAGAGCGGCTTCTGCGGTGTCGGCGAAGTGCGGGGCTGCGTAGCTCGACATGGTGGCGGCCGTCGCGAGGTGGGTGAGGACGGTGCTGCCGGCTCGATTCGTGCTGTGCGGGGTCCGGGCGAACTCGGCGACCATTTGGACAACGCCGTGGGCGAGGGACTGTGCGATTTCGGAGTGCTGGATCAGGTCGGCGTATGAGGCCGAGGCGGGCACGTGACCGGTGTCGTCCAGCAGGTGCCACTGTTCGGCGGAGCCAGCGAGTTTGGCCCTCATCTCGTCGAGTGCTCCGATAAGTTGGAGGGTGTCGTCGCGGGGTATCAGTTCGCGTTGGATATCGGGATTCATGAGCCCCTTTGCTTTTCAATGCATGCGGGCGTCGGTGTCGAAGAGCGCCAGCTCGTGGCTGTGCAGGAGGTGCTGCACGATGAAAGATCGTCCGGCGACTTTCCAGAGCCCGCGGCCCCGGTTGAGGTGCGCGATGGCGTCCATCTCCACGGACGTCAGGCCGAGCAGCGAGGCCGCAGCGTGAAGTTGGTCGGTTTCCTGGCGGTAGATGATGCGGGTGCTGCAGTCGGCGAGGAGGCCCTCGGCGAGCGCGCGGCCTTGCGAACCGGCGTCGCCTGCGGTGAGCAGGTCGGACAGCCGGTGGATGACCATGAGGTTGGCGATGCCGAGGCCGCGGCTCAGCTTCCACTGGGCCTGCATGCGTTGCAGGAGGCCGGCGTGGCGCATCAGGCGCCATGCCTCGTCGTACACGATCCAGCGCCGCCCGCCGTTGGGGTCGGTGAGGGCGGATTCCATCCAGGCGGAGGCGCAGGTCATCGCCAGGACGAGCGCGGTGTCGTCGCCGGAGCCGCCGAGTCGGGACAGGTCGATGGTGAGCATCGGCGCGTTGGGATCGAAGGCCACGGTGGAGGGGGCGTCGAACATGCCGGCCAAGTCACCGTGAATCAGCCGCCGCATGGCGTGGGCCAGGTCTCGGGCTGCGTCACCGAGTCGTCCTGACATCATCCCGGCGGCCTCGTCGAGCGCGACGGGGTTGTTGAGGGTGGCGGCGACGTCCCCGAGGAGCGGGGTGCGGCCGGTGTCGGTGGCATGGGTGACGACGGTGTCGAGGGCGATGTCCAGGGCGGTGTGTTCCATGGGCAGCAGGTCCCGGCCGAGGACGGTCCGGGCGAGGGAGCCGAGGAGGAGGAGGCGCCGCTTGCGAATCTCACCGACCCAGTCGGCCTCGGCGATGCTCTCCGGGCGTGGGGCCGCGTCCAGGGGGTTGAGCCTGCCGGGGAGCCCGGGGCCGAGGGCAACGGACGTGCCCCCCAACGCGTTGGCCACGGGCGTCCACTCGCCCTTGGGGTCGCACGGCACGTAGACGCGGTAGCCGAAGGCGACCGAACGCAATGCGAAGCTCTTTGCCAGGGCGCTCTTGCCCTGGCCGATCACGCCGGCCAGCAAAATGTTGGGGTTGGTGAAACCTTCGATTTTGCCGTACAGGGCGAACGGGTCGAAGACGAACGATGCCTCGGCGTGGACGTCTCGGCCGATGTAGATGCCTTCGGCGCCGAGGCCCCCTTCGGCGAGGAAGGGGTAGGCGCCGGCGGCCACGGCGGTCGTCATGCGGTGGGCGGGCAGCTTCAGCCGGTTCTTGCGGGCCGAGGCGGGTCCTGGGCGTCCGCTCGGGGGGTAGAGCGCGGCGGGAGTCTCGTTCTCGGCGGGAGTGCCGCTTGCCGGATGAGTGCTTGCTTCGGCACGGGCCTTGGCGGTGGCTTCGGAGAGTTGGCGGCGGGCCTCTTTGCGGCTGGCCCGGTCCGTTCCGTGGGGGGTGAACAGGGGGCTGGCGCTGGCGCGGCGGGCTCGACGGGCGGGCCGGTGGTTCATCAGGGGCCCTCGATTCTGCGGGTGGTGCTCATCGCACGCAGGCCGTGGTGTGCGAGCGGAGATCGGTGGGAGTGGTCTTGCGCCGGATGACGTGTCCGGCAGTGAGGTGGCGCTGGCAGATAGTCAGCACGGGTGGTCCGTCGGGGAGCCGTTCCGGATGGCATTCGTTCGTCTGGGTACTCTCTGGCGCCGTGTGGCTGGGCAGTAGGTGGAAGGCGGAGTGGATCTCGGTGGTGGCCTGCCAGAGGCGCGTGTGCGCGGTGGTGAGGTGCCGGCCTGCGGCGGGGTGCGGCGGCCGGGCGGTCTCGGCGAGCCGGTCGAGGAGCTGGTGCAGGGCGGTGAGGTGAGCGTGGAGTACGTCGAGGTGCACACGGTCGACTGGCTTGGCCGGGGCGACGCCCGGTTGCACCAGGGCGCGGGTGTGGTGGCGGACTCCGGCGCTCGCTGCCCGGAGATAGGGATGCGCGTCGTTCGGACGCGTGGGAGAGGTCAAAGGTGGCGGTCCTTCCTGCCGGGAGACAGGGGCTGTGGCGGTCGCCGCAGTGCGATCGACTGGCGGCGGGCTTGGCCAAGACCTCATCCACCAGGTGCGGAGCGGCACCGGTGGTGAGCTGTGCCCCGGTCACAGCGCGGTCCGGGCGAGGGGCAGTGCGGTGAGCGCGAAGGCGTCGGGCTGCTGGTAGTTGAGCCGTCGCAGGTCGACTCCCGAGGTGACGGCGTGGGTCTCGATCTGTGCGCAGGCGGCGTCGAGGAGGGCATCGGTCTCGGCGGTGACGGTGACCAGGCCGGTCAGGGCGACGTCGGCGTGTCCTGCGATGAGCTGACGCTCTCGTGTCTTGACGTCGGCGTACTCGACGGAGTCCTCTTCGCTGTCGACCTGTCCCTTGCGGGCGCGCTCGTTCGCGTCGGCGATGATCGCAGCCTTCTTCCGCTGGACGTCCCGCAGTGCGGACTCGAGCCCCTGGGGCGCGTATATAAGGGACAGGCTGCGCCGTACTCCGGCCGTGAACATGATCCCGTGGAGGAAGCCCGCTCCCATCTCGGTCCTCGGCCAGTTCTCCACCCAGTACGTGGCGTGGCGGGCGGAGTCGGTGGCGAGGCGGTCGTACTCCTCGAACTGGACGACGGGGCCGGCGGCTGCGGGGTCCGCCTCGGCGCGGCCGGTCTCCGACCACTGCTGGAGTGCGGCGAGGGCCTTGGGGTCGTAGGCGGTGCGCACGACGGCGGCGATCTCCCGCGAGCTCAGCCACCCCGCCACCATCAGTCCGGAGTTCCGGGCGGCCTGGGCGATGGACGCGGTGGTCTGCTCCATGACGGTGAACGCGCCAGGCAACCCGCCGCCTGCCTGCGAGATCAGGCGCCTGGCGGCCTTCAGGTCGAGGGAGATGGCGAGGTAGGTCTCGTGCGGCGCGGCGGCGGGGCCGGCCGAGGCGACCAGCTCGGAGTAGATCTGTCCGGCGACCGGGGCCTGGGGCTGACCGCTCTGGGCCCAGTGGCGAGTGAGGGTGTCTCCGCTGTCGGGGACGGTGCGCTCCAGTACCTGGACGGTGGCGATGTGCCCGGTGCGGGCGATGCCTGCCAGTGCGCGTCCCCAGCTGTTGACGTTGTGGTTCTGAGTGGCGGGGTCGAGCAGGACGAAGGCGCGGCTGGTGACGCGGGCGATGGCGGTCAGGGTCTGGCGGTGCGGGTCGTGCACGGCTGCGGCCCCGTTGGCTGAGTCGCCGGGCGTGACGACCTTGAGGGAGGCCGCGGTGCCGGGCAGATGGAGGACACCGTCTTGACGGGGCCGGGTGACGGGCCGGGCGAGCCAGAGTGTCTGGCCGGCGCGCCGGCGCTGGGCGTAGCGGGCGACGATCGGCGCCCAGTCGATCAGTGAGCGGCCGTGCCGGCGGATCGTGACGAGCGCACCGGTTGCAGCCCACAGCGGGGTCAGGGCGACGGCGCCGATCAGGCCGGTGGAGACCACCGTCACCAACAGCAGTGCCAACGCACCTGAAACGAGTATGAGTTGGGGAAAGGAGAGGCCGAGGAGGATGCCGCGGCGGGACCGGTGCGGGAATTTCACCGTGACCGGGGCGGCGGAGAGGTCAGTCAAGTGGCAGGTCCTGGGAGCTCTGGTGGGGCCCGGGGGCGGGAGGCGTGGAGTGCGTCCCGCCCCCGGTAAGCGGACAGAGGATCAGAGGCCGCTCGGCGGCGGCGGTGGAGCCGCTCCTCCGGTGGTGGCGTTCTGTGAGCCGGAGGACGGCGGTGCGCCCTGTGGTGGCGGGGTCGTGGTCGGCGGGGCAGACTGCCATCCGCCCTCCTGACCGGAGGCGGTGCTCGCTCCGGAGCCGCCGGGTCCGGAGCTGCCGCCCACCTGGCCGCTGGTGTCGTCGGAGGCGCTCGTCGGCGGGGGCTGGACTGCCTTCTCTACACCGGACTCGATGGCGTCTGCGCCGGGCGAGACGCCCGTGCCGCCGAGTGAACCTTCCTTGCCGCCGCCTCCCTCCGTGGGGTTGGAGGCGATGTCGCCGGGGAAGCCGCCTCCGCCGTCGGGGCCCTGCGGGGCTGCGCCTGCTCCCGCTCCGGCCGCCGCGCCGCCGGTTCCGGCGGTGGCGGCTGCGGAGGCTGCCTTGCGGGCGGCCTTCTCGGCGTGCTGCTTGGCGACCTGGGCTCCGGCACCACCGGCGCGGTGGATGGACTCTCCGTCGGTGCCGTCGGCAGCCCAGTGCACGAATTTGAAGACGGCGTAGGGGCAGAGCAACACCAAGACCATGATCACGATGCCGGCCATGACGTCGGCGAGTGCGCCGACGCCGTCCTTGGCCTCGGTCTTGCCCATGGCGGCGATGCCGAGAACGAAGATCACGGTCATCAGGAGCTTGGAGACCACGAGGGTAGCGGTGGCTTCGATCCAGCCCTTGCGCCAGCGGCGTGCGACCTCCCAGCCGCCGCCTGCTGCGGCGAAGATCGCCAGGGTGACCATGACGAGGATGCCGACCTTGCGGACCATCATCACGCACCAGTAGAGGATGGCTCCGGCGGCGGCGCCGAGCCCGGTGACCACCGGGAGGAGCCAGCCCAGCCCGGACAGGCCGGCGATCTGGTTGACCTTCACGATGCGGCGCACGGCCGTCTCGATGTTCAGGTGCGCGGTTTTGAACAGCCCGTTGGAGATGGCGTCGACCACCTCGATGGCGACGGTGGTCAGGGCGATGGCGCAGAAGGCGAACATCACGCCCGATATGGTGCCGGTCAGTGCTTGGGTGAGGGCCTGCCCGTCGCGTTTGATGGCGGCTCTGACGAGCTGCGCGCAGAATGTCGCGACGAGAAGGACCAGGCCCAGCGGCAGCAGCATCTCGTAGTTGTCGCGGAACCAGTCGGCGTTCAAGTCGACGTTGGTCGTGGTGTTGACCGCTTTGGCTGCCAAGTCGGCAGCCGCGGCGGCAAGTTCGCCGGCTGACTTCGCGAGCCAGTCGCCGATGGCCTTGCCGGGGTCGGAGGCGAAGTCGACGGCGTCACCGACGGAGCACAGCTTGTCTGCCAGGGGGAAGTCACAGAAACCCACGGGGAGTCGTTCCTCCTTTCTTGTGTCAGGCGCGGGTCACTGGGTGACGTTCGGAGCGATGGCGGCCAGGGAACAGTCGTGGTCGGGGCGGCACTGCACGGCGAGGGTCACGGCGCGCTCTTCGGCTCCGCCGCCGCCCTTCTTCCAGGCGATCTGCTGCTTGCCGTTGACGGTGACGACGTAGATGTACGCCTGCGTGATCGCGGACGGGTCGTCGGCCAGGGCCGCCTTGAACGCGGAGGGGAAGTGGCCCTCGGTGACGGACGCGCTGGCGTGCTGGTCCTGGTCGGCCATGCGCGACCAGAGGACCGGGTCGGGGACCTGGCCGGAGACCGACGCCCAGTCGGCGTAAGTGGTCTCCTCGGTCATCCACGCGCGCATACCGGCGAGTTGCTGGTCACGACTGGTGTTGCGGCTGTCGTAGGACCACAGCATTTGGGCCGCGGCCTTGGCGTACTCGACGGGCTCGGCGATCTGCGGAGGCTTGAGCACTGACCCCGATCCGGCGGCGGGCTTCGGGGCGGCCTCGGAGGAGGAAGGGCTGCTCGCCGGGGACGGGGAAGCGTGTTCCTGGCCCTGCTCGTTGCTCCCGCTCAGCCAGGCGACGGTAGCGGCGATGGCGAGCAGGGCGGTGACCACGATCGCGACGATGGCGATGCGCTTGTTGGCCGACCAGCCGATGCGGTAGGAGGACAAGGAGACGGAGGGGAATCGTTTCTGCATTACTGGACCTGCGAGCCGAGGGCCGAGAAGAACGCGACGATGCCGTTCGCGGCGCCCAGGCCGAGGGCGGCGCCGGCGGCGACGACGGCGCCCTTCTTGCCGTTGGCTTCGGCCTGGTGGCCGCCGGTGTGGTGGCCCCAGGCCCACACGCCGAGGGAGACGGCGAGGGCACCGACAACGGCGATGATTCCGAACATGTTGATGCTGTTGACGACGTTCTTCAGGACGGCGAGGCCGGGCAGGCCGCCGCCCTGGGGCTTGATGCCTGGGTCGTAGGCGAGCTGGATGACGCGGTCTGCGAGGGGAAAGGGCATGGGCGTGGTGGGGCTCCTTGCGTACGCGGGCCAGGCGAGGGGCCGGCGGGGAAGGGGGGAGGTAGCGCTCGGGGTGCGGGAGACGGCCGCGGCACAGGCCCGCCCGGAGGTGCTGTCCGGGCGGGGCGGTGTCCGGGAGAGGCGGCGTCAGAGGACGCGGCGGGCGGCCAAAATGTCCCAGTCCTTGATCGGGGTGATCCGGACCGGCTTCGATGTGCGCGGCGCCTCGATGACGAGGCCCTCGCCCATGTACATGCCGACATGTTCGGGACGGCTCGCGGTGCCGCGGCTGAAGATCAGGTCACCGGGCTGGAGCTTGCTCGGTGAGACCGGCTTGCCCTCGTTGACCTGCGTGTACGTAGTACGGGTGAGGGTGACGCCGGTGTGGGCGTATGCCTGCTGCATCAGCGAGCTGCAGTCGCAGCGGCCCATCGGGTCGGGGCCGTGCGAGTCGGTGCAGTTGCCGCCCCACTGGTACTGGGTTCCGAGCTGGTGCATCGCCCAGTCCAGCGCCTTGCGGGCCTTCGGGTCGGCGTCCTTGGGGATCTTGTATCCCTTCGGGACGCTCCCCTCGGGTATGCGGCCGAAGCCGGAGCCGTCCTTGGACGGAGCGCAGCCGGTGGTGTCGGCCGTCGGCTCCTTGACCTTGTCCGGCGCCTTGTCGACCTTGTCCTTGCCGGCGCCTGGGAAGGTGGCGGCGATGGCCTTCTGCAGCGCGGTCGACAGGCCCTCCCACTGCGCGTACGCGTCGGGGAGGGCAGATTTCTGGACGGCCTGTGCCGCCTGGGTGACGGTCATCTGCTGCCAGCCGCTCACCTTGAGCAGGTGCTTGTAGAACTGCTCGGAGGCGTGGACCGGGTCGCGGATCTGCTGGGCCGTGCCCCAGCCCTGGGAGGGGCGCTGCTGGAACAGGCCCAGCGAGTCCCGGTCTCCGTAGTTGAGGTTGCGCAGGCGCGATTCCTGCATCGCGGTGGCGAGCGCGATGATCTGGCCCTTCTTGGGCACGTCAAGGCTGATGCCGCTGGCCACGATCGTCTGCGCGTTGGGGACTTGCTCGGCCGGCAGGTCCAGGCCCTTGATCTTGACGTCCTTGCCGGACGCCCCGTCGAGGATCTTGGAAACCTGCTTGGCGACCTCGCCGGAATCGATGTCGGTCAGGCAGCCGCTGGAGAACGCTGCGGTCTGGACGGCATCGGCGGAGGAGGCCACCATCATGGCCGTTCCGGCGAGCAGGAGTGGGGAGAGGAAGACGACGCCGATGCCGGCGGCGAGCGCCTTCAACCGGCGCGGACCGCTCGCGTGTCAGCGATTACGGGCATGGGTGGGTAGAGAGACGTCATGGACGTGTCCTTCGGGGTGCGGTGTCCGGCGTGCCGCGTACGCAGGGCGTGGTGGAAGGGCGCGGCAGCCGGTGGTGGGCGATCGAGGAGGCCAGTGCGGGCGAGTTGCCGCTCGCCGCGCATGGCCGGGCCGAGAGCTAGGTGTGCCGGGGCAGGGGAAACCTCCGAGAGGCATGGTGGGAAGTAGCCAGCGGCGGTGTGCGCCGGGCGGTTCAAAAACAGTAGGCCCGAATTGGCGGTTGACCAAAAAGTAGGCGCGAGGGATCGGAAACCGCACCCTCCGCCCACACTTCTTGGTCGTCGGCGATTTCACCTCTACAGTTTTTGGACTCCCCCTCGCTCTCCCCGATCTGTGGCCCGGGCATCTCTATGCCCCATTCCGGCCTGCGGGGACTCGCCTGCGAGACGGGCTTTCCCTTCCGTGTTTCCACGCCTGAACTGGGGTTCCTCTTTGCCTTTTTCCCTGCACCAGGGCGACGCTCTCAGCGTCCTTGCCGGCCTGCCGGACAACTGCGTCGACTCCGTCATCACCGACCCGCCGTACAACTCCGGCGGTCGGACTGCGAAGGAGCGCACGAGCCGCTCCGCGAAGCAGAAGTACACCTCCGCCGATGCACAGCACTCCCTGCCCGACTTCACCGGCGAGAACATGGACCAGCGCTCGTACACGCTCTGGCTGACCCAGATCATGACCGAAGCGCACCGCATGACGAAGACCGGCGGCACAGCGCTGCTGTTCACCGACTGGCGCCAACTCCCCGCTACGACAGATGCCTTCCAGGCTGCCGGGTGGCTGTGGCTGGGCGTCCTGACCTGGCACAAGCCGCAGGCCAGGCCGCAGAAGGGCAAGTTCCGCCAGGACTGCGAGTACATCGTCTGGGGTGCCAAGGGCAAGATCGACGCCGCTAAGAATCCGGTCTATCTGCCCGGTCTCTACAGCGCCTCGCAGCCGTCGGGGTCCAAGCGCCAGCACATCACCCAGAAGCCCGTCTCCGTGATGCAGCAGCTGGTGCAGATCGCCCCGCCGGGCGGCACGGTGCTGGACTTCTGCGCCGGCTCCGGATCCACAGGCGTCGCCGCCCTGCTGGAAGGCCGCGACTTCATCGGGGTGGAGAAGACCGAGCACTACGCGTCGATCGCGGCCGACCGGCTCACCGAGACGATCCGCGAAACCCTCACCCGGGACGCCATGGTGCTCACCACCTGACGCTACAACCGCACCTCTCGACTGCGGATTTGGTCATCGCTCTCTGGCTCAGAGCGACGGCCCGCCACTCATTTATTGCGGCTCGACGAGCGATCCACTCGTCGTGACTTCTGCATCCCCATTTCCATGCCTTCTAGGAGGCCATTCTCCTCATGCCTGAACCCGTAGAGCCCTCGTCCGAGGGGGAGCTGGAGCCAGTCCGAGTTCTGGATCCCGACTCGGAGGGGGTAGAGGCCACGGTCCGGCGGCTGATGGACCGGCAGGCCCAGCACGAGCAGCAGCTCGACCGTCTGGCGTCGGCGCCGGACCCCGGCAGCCCGTCGCCGTTCGCGGCGTTCGGGATGCCGGGCTTCGGCGGACCGCCCTCGGCCGCGCCACCGGAGCCCCGCCCGATCATGGAGCTGGACGGCGAGGAACGCGAGGACGAGCTTGACGCTTTGTCCGACTGGGTCGACGACTTCCTCCTGCCGGTCTACGGGGCGGAGGTCACCACCGCGGCACCCTGGTGCCTGCAGTGGCAGGAGCACGACGACGTCGTGGCCTGGCTGCATGCCCTGTGGCTGGCCTACCAGCAGCACAAAGACCCGGAGGCCGGCCTGTCAGGGCTGTTCGTGTGGCACCGCGACTTCCTCACCCACGCCGTCGCCGCGATCCGTTCACCGGGCGGGCCGCTGTCGGCCTGCATGACCTCCCCGGACCGTGCCGCCCACCGGCTCCTTCCCGGCCCGCCGCCGTCGGCGCGCACCGAGAAGGCGACAGCCGACGCGTCGGCGCCTGCCGAGCCCGCGGAGCCGGACGAGCCGACGTCATGACCGGCGGGCATCAGCAGCCGGCCTTCGGCCTGAGCTTCGACCCCCGAGCCCTGACCGACCTCCTCCAGGCACCCGGCGACATCCGCGATCTCACACTCTCCTACCTGCAGGAAGTCGTGAACGCGGAGCGCTTCGGGCCTCGGCTCACGGGCGACCTGGAGGGCTACCGCAAGATCGTCGTGGACTCCCGGAAGGACTGGCGCGTTGTCTACGGACTCCGCTCGGCCTCCGAGGGCTCCCCGCAACGGCGAGAGATCCACGTCGTCGCGGTCCGGCCCCGTGCCGGCAACGACATCTACGACGAGGTCGGCCGCCGCCTGGGCATGGCCCGCCGGCCGCTGAGCGCCCGCACCCACGCGGCACGCTCCCGCCCCCCGCAGCTCACCCCCCGCAGCGCCGCGCCGAGGCCCAGCCCGCCGCCCTCCGCGATGCCGGGCCTTCCCCACCCCGCGCACCACCCCTCGCCCGGTCACACCCGCTGATCGTACGGAGCCCCCGCCTATGCCCCCAGACCCCCTGCCGGCAGCAGCCCGGCGCTCCGTAACGCAACTCGACCACCGCATCGAAGTCGTCACCGGCCAGGACGTCGACACCCTCTGGGCCTACCGCGACCGCGGCATCCTCGACGAACCGCATACCGACCTGGTCGACCGGCACCGGGAGCTGGCCAGGGCCGAGACCGGGGTGACCTTCCACCGCACCCTCCTTCACCGCCTGGCCAGCGGCGACTTTCCCGTCGACGGCGCACTGTTCGAGCGCATCGACCGCACCGTGGACCAGCTGGAGGAGGCTGCCGACGTGCGCGACTTGGCCGCACGGCAGGTGCTGGCCGCGTTGGAGCCGATCCAGGTCACGGCCCAGCAATCGCAGCCGGAGGTCCCGGAGCGGCTGTCGGCCGCCGACCAGGCGGCGCTGCTGTCGATCGCGGGCGGCGCCAAGGTGCACACGCACCTGATCACTGGGCGCATGTCCGTACCCACAGCCTCCGGCACCAGGGTCGCGTACGCCCACCTGGAGCGGCTCGAAGCCGCCGGCCTGGTCTCCCGGGATCCCGACCACTCCGTGACGGCCGGGCAGCCCGTCGCTTTGACCGACGCGGGCCGCACCGCCCTGGCCGGCAGCCGCAGGCGCCAGCCCTTCGCGGCACCGGCACCGCCAAGGCCCGGCACCTGGCCCGCGGCCCCCACTCGACCCCGCCGCTGACTCCGGGTGACCACGAGGAGATCTATGCCCCTACCCGAACTCGACCTCCGACTCGATGACTTCGAGCCCGCAGACCCCCAGGTGGAGGAAGCATTCCTGTACGCGGTCTCCCTCAACCAGGACATGCTCCTCCCGCTGGCTGAGCACCACAGTCCTTCCGGGGGGAACAGCTTCTACGTCCTGCACGACAGCTCGGTCACCTGGGGGATTCCCGGAGAGCCACAGATCGCCGCTCTCCACCTCCAACGAGACTTGGTTGCCCGGACTTTCCACTTCGAATACGTTCCGCTGCCCCTGCCGTCGATGGCGCAGTCCCTGCTCATCAACCGCGGCTGCCCGCCCGACGCCATCGACCTCAACCCCGACCTGGGCCCCCCGCCAGCCGACGAGGCCACACGGGCCCTGGAGCGCCGGCTCATGGGGGACGGAGACCACTTCGCGTGCGGGTACTCCTACACCAACGACAGCCCGGACGACATGGTCACCGTCGCGGCCCTGCGCGCCCTGGATGGGCGGGCTTCTTCCCCGTTCCGCGTCGTGATCGAAGAAGTCGACTCCGAGGCGTGGACGCACACCCTGCGCGAGGGCGGCTTCGCCTCCGCCGAAGAGGCCGTCCAGTGGTGTCAGGAGCGGATCAGCGGCACGGCCGGGCCCCTGCCACCGGTCCGCCCAGGAGTGTCATCCACCCGTCCCGCTGCCCTGCCGAAGTCTCCCGCTCCGCGCCCTCCCGGCCGCTCGCACTGAGCCGCAAAGCCGACAGGCGCGCCGCAACATAGCCGACGATCGCCGGTTAGCCAAACCGGCGAATCTCCGGACTCTTAATCCAGCCGCCGGAACAACACGCGGCGCCTTTCCACACCATCCCTATGCCTGCACGGAGGTTCCTTCCGCATGCGCTCAACCCGAATTGCCATATCCGCCGCGATACTCGGAGCACTCGCTCTGCCGATGCTCTCCGCCACCACCGCCAGCGCGGCCCCCGTCGCCTCCGCCGTCCGTGCGAGCAGCTGTTCGTCCCTCCCGCCGCTCCCGTACGAGGTCCACGCCAAGGCCGTGACCATCCGGTCCAAGGCCACCACGAAGTCCACGGCGGTCGGGGTGCTCTACAAGAGCCACCGTTTCAGCGTCGCCAAGAAGAGCGGGAACTGGCTCTACATCACGGACAAGACCACCGGCGTAAAGGGCTGGGTCTCCGGCACTTACGTCTTCCGCGACGTCCGAATGTGCCTCGACTGACAGCTGGAGCAACGCAACCCGCTGATTGCCCAGCTGAGTTGACTGATCGCCCGGCGATTCCCCTGAACTCTCAGGTGTCTGCGCCACCCGGAAAGGAGTTCCCCCTTGCCCGATGACATATACGACGGCTTTGAGGATGTCGTGGGCGTGCTCACCGAGCAGATCGAAGCGCACTTCGAGATGGGCATGGATCAGCTGAAGGCCGCCGTCGCCGTCGCGCCGACCGCTCATCCCGACGCCACCGATGTCGTCAAATGGCACGGGCTTCTCGTCGGTTCGCAGACCGCTCTCGACCGCGCGGAGAACGACCTGCTCGGGGCGCTGCAGTCGCAGCCCAGCGAGGTCGACGACCCCACGATGGGCCTCGCCCACCGCGTCAACGCAGCCGTCACCGCGCGCGACGGCCGGGCCATGGTCGTGCGGTGGCTTCTCGACCCGGCCGCTCCGGGGAAGCAGGGCCTCGCCGCTGAACGCCTCGCCCGTCTCAGCCGCGGGACTCGCAAGGGCCCGGCGGTGCAGACCAGCCCTCCGCAGCGTCCGGCGGTCGCACCTGCACCCGCGCCCGTCCTGCGGGCGGGGAGGGGCGCGCTGTGAGCGTCCGCTTCAAATCCAGCACCCTTGACGACCAGATCGAAGGGTCCTTCGCAGCCCCGGTCGCCGAGCTGTACGCGACGGCGGTCGGCCCCAGTGCGACGCCCGCGCTGACCCGTGTGCTGGAGCTGCGGTCGTTCCTCGTCCTGGCCGAGGAACAGGTCGCCCGTGTCCGTGACCGCGTGCACGAAGCCATGGCGCCAGGGCGCGACATGAACGAGCTGTCAGCGGACGACCTGCGGATGGACTCGCAGTGGCTGGAGGCTTCGCTCGATGCCCGCGACGGCTACCGCGCCGCGCTCGGCGAGCTGTTGCGGACGATGCCACCGCCCGACCAGCAGCCCCGGCCCGTCCGCCTGACGCAGGCGACGGTCGCCACCACCCCGCCGCCGTCCGTCGCCGCCCCGGCACCGCAGCGTGCCGGGGCGGCCCGGTCCCGCCGACCGTGAAAGCCCCCGCTTGCCCCACCTCACGTCCACAGAGATAGCCGGACGGATCGCGGACCTGTACGGCTCACCGCTCGACGACCTCGCAGCCCACGCCCAGGACCAGCCGCCCGGCATGCTCTCCGCCCTGCTCGGCATGCACGACGGCCTCGCCCTCGCCGAGCGCAGCATCGACTTCCACCGCGACCGCCTCGCCCAACTCGTCCACCCCGAGCGGCAGATCGGACGCCACGAGGTCTCCCACCTTCTCGACGGCACCCGCCGGATCGCCGAAGCCGTCGCTGTCCGGGACATCCAGGCCCAATCGGCCTCCGCCGTTCTCCAGAGCCTGGCCCGCGTCACCGCGCCAGCTCCGCCCCCGGTACCCGCGCCAGCCGTTCCCGCCCCACCCGCTCCGGCCGTGAGCACTGCACGGAGCCGCTGAGCCCCGCGGGTAACCCCCTTACACGCATCCAGGAGTTCCTCCCTTGGCCATCACCGGTCTGCCCCCCGACACCGACGCTGACATCGCCCGGGTCACCGAGGCACTCGCCATGATCACCCCGCGCTGGAACGTGCGGATCCTGCTGGCCCTCTCCGGCCCCCCACAGCGCTACAGCGAGATCGCGGTCAAAGTCTCCTGGCTGCAGAGCGGCCAGCTCCACCCCAAGATCAAGTCGCTCTGCGACGCCGGCCTCGTGCAGCGCACCGAACACAGCTCTCGGCACGTCACCTACGGCCACACAGAGCGCGGCGCAGCCCTCCTGCCGGTACTGCCGATGATCGTCACCTGGGCCGAGGCGCACCTGGAGAAGGCGGATCACCCGCTGCCCGCGATCGAGCAGATCGAGGACAGCCTCACCCTGCTCACCCGGCGGCACGCCGCCGCCCTCCTGTGGGTGCTGAAATCCCGCGAGCAGGTCAGCGGCCGGGCACTGGCCAACATCGTCATGCCCAGCAGCGACTGGACCAACGTGTACCCGCCGCTGCGCCAGCTCGTCGCTGACGGCCTGGTCGACACCGACGGCATGGGGCAGCCCTACCGCCTGTCGGTCGCAGGCCACGGTCTGGGTCCCCTCTTCGGGGCTCTGTCCGCGTGGTCGGCCGGGCGACCCCTGGCAGGGGCCGCCCAACACCCCGTCTGGGGAAGCCCGAAGGCAACGGCCGGTCCGCGGACGTGGGTCAGCAACCAATCGAGGCTCCCGGCTCCCGCCCCGTCGCCGCCGCCTGTCCGGACTGGGCAGAACCCCCGCCTGACATGGCAGAACCCGGATCTGTTCTCGCACACCGCGGCGGCCCGCCCGAAGGCAGCACTCCCGGCGGGAGGCCCGCGCCGATGAACGCCTCCTTCACCCCCGCCGAACTCCGCAACGCCTTCACGCTGTTGTCCTCGACGGCCCTGATCCGTCTGATCAGCGAAATCGACGACAACGGGCCGATACCGCCGCGCAGGCTGGCCGGCACACTCCATGACCTCTCCGCGCACCGCCTCCGCCGGGCCACCGACGCGGCCCGCGCCCACGCTCTCGTCCGGGTCGGACCCGGGGTCGGCCTGGAACTCACCACGTCCGGCGCGGAACTGGCCGACATCTACGACGCCATGGCCCGGTGGGCACGGCGCCACGCCTACCCGACCCCTATCTGCGACTTCACCACCCGCCTCCAGCACACCCTCGCTCTCCTGGCGCCCATGCTCGGGGCCGACCCGGCCGAAGGCTCCCAGCGCCGGGCGGGCGAGAGCCCGCCCGAGCCCGACGCGGACCTTGGCCTCGCGCGCGCTCTGCTCGCCCAGTGGCTGAACGCCAACCCGCAGGTCCCCCTGCTCCCTGAGCCCGAGCACGTCGCGTGAGCGGTGGCACCACCCCCCGGCACGCCCTTCACACCGCAGGACTGCTGCGCGGGATCTATCTGCCCCGCACGGTCGATGCCCTCGCGTTCGCCATGTCCACCTACGGCATCCCGCTCCTGGTCCTGGCCACGACGGGCTCCGCCGCGCTGACGGGCCTGGCGTTCGCCCTGGAGTGGATACCCAGACTGGCCGCTTTCGGCTGGGCCGGAGCCATCGTTGACCGGCGAGGCGCGTCGGTCGTCTTCTTCCTCGCGTCCCTCGGCCGCGCAGTGGTCCTCGCCGCCGGTGCGGTCACCCTCTATCTCCACCCGTCCGGCACGGTGGCCAGTGCGACGGTGATGGTGCTCGCCGCCAGCACCGGCGTTCTCACCGAGTTCTCGTACATCGCGGCCGAGACGGCAGGCGCCGCCGCCGGCCGCCGAGCCGGGGGGCGAGCCCACCGTGTCCAGGCCGTCCTGCTCGGCATCGATCAGACCGCCACCCTGACGGGCCCGGCGGTAGCGGGCTTCCTGCTGCTCGCCGGGCCTCCCCAGATGCTCGCCGTGATCACCGTGTTCTCCCTGCTCGCCGCGCTGCTCGCGCTGCGCACACCACCCTCACCGGTCGCCCCGGCCCGCGCCCCGAAGGATCACACGAGCGCGGGGCTGCTTACCGGTTGGCGCACCATCCGCTCCCTGCCGGCCCTCGGCTGGCTGGTAACCGGCCTGACTCTCTCCAACTTGGCCACCGGCTTCCTCCAGGCCGCCGGCCCCGTGATCGTCGTCAACCACTACGGGCAGTCCACCACCGCCGTCGGCCTCATCTGGTCCGCCGCCGCAGCAGCCACGCTCCTGAGCGTCACCATCTGCCGGTTCGCGATCGACCGCCTGGGCCTGTGGCCGGTCGGCGCCACCTGCGCCGCCGTCGCCTCACTCGCCTGCCTCGCCGCAGCCCAGGCGCCCGACTACCTCTCCTACCTGATCCTGGTCGCGATCCTGATGGCCGCAGAGGGCGGCATGACAGTGGTCCTGCGCACGCTGCGCTCCCGCCTGATTCCCCCGGACCGGTTCGGTAGCACCCTCTCCGCCACCATCCTCATCCTCCTGCTGCCCTTCCCCGTCGCCGGCGTACTCACAGCGCTCACCCCGCCCGACGCGCTGGGCCACGTCATCACCGCTTGCGCCGCCCTGCAGGCCCTCGGCCTGTTCCTCGCCTTCGCCCGCCTGCGCACCGATCCCGCCCTGCGCTCCTGACCCGCTGCTCTTCCCCAGCTTGTGGAGAACTTCCCCATGTCCTTTGCCTGTTCCGGAGCGACCCGTGCGCGCAGCCGCACCATCACCGATCAGTTCCACGCCTTCCACGCCCAACACCCGCACGTATACCGCGCGCTGGAGCGTATGACCGCCCGCCAGCTCGCCACCGGCGCCACCCGCGTCGGCCTCAAGAACCTCTTCGAGGACCTGCGCCGAGAGCTCCCGTACGGCGTGGCCGGGCTGAACAACAACTTCACCGCCCTCTACGCCCGGCAGCTGGTCGCCGCACACCCCAAGTGGGCCAGCGCGTTCGAGCTACGGCGCCGCCGCGCCGACTGACAGCTCTTCCCCCCGTCCTGCTGTCCACCGATTCGGAGAACCTCTTCTTGTCCGCACGCCCCCTCGTCCTCGTCGTTTCTCCTGGCGATGAGACGTATCGCTCGTACTGTCTTGAGCAGGTCGCCGCCGCCTACGACGTCGTCCTGCTCACCGGCACCGAGCCCTCGTGGGAAAGGCCGTACATCGTCGACCATGCCGTCGTCGATCTCTATGACGACACCGCCCTGCTGGCGGCCGGCCGGGCCTTGGCGGCACGTCACGAACTCGCCGGTGCCGTCACTTGGGACGAGTGGCACCTCGTCCCCGCCGCCCGCCTTGCCCGCGGACTCGGCCTGCCGGCGAACCCTGTGGAGGTGATGCGGGCCTGCCGCAACAAGGCCACCGCCCGCAGCCTGTTCGCCCGCCACGGGGTGCCGTCGGCCGCGTCAATGAAGGCCCAGACGCTGTTGGAGGCCGGACTGGCGACGATGACCATCGGCTATCCGGCCGTCATCAAGCCCACCGCGTTCGCTGGAAGCATCGGCGTGATCCGCATCGACCAGCCTGAGGAACTGCCCGCCGCCTTCGCGTTCGCCTCAGGGGCGAGCCAGAGCCGCGAGGACACCGCCGTCCTGGTCGAGGAGTACCTCGACGGGCCGGAGGTCTCCGTCGAATGCGTTACCCACCGTGGCGTAACCACTGCCGTCGCGGTGACCCGTAAAAGTCTCGGGCCCGCACCGTACTTCGACGAGACCGGGCACACCGTCGATGCTCGCGATCCGCTCCTCGCCCAGGTCGCTCCGGTCGCCGCTGCCGCGGTCAAGGCCCTGGGAATCACCGACGGCGTGCAGCACGTCGAGGTGCGCATGGTCGACGGCCAGCCCCGGCTGATCGAGGTGAACGCACGTCTGGGCGGCGACATGATCGGCCACCTCGTCCGCCTTGCCACCGGCATCGACCTTCCCCGGGCCGCCGCCGCCCTCGCCTGCGGGCACAACCCGGACATCACCCCCAGCCGTCAGCAGGCTGCGGGAATCCGCATGCTCTACCCGGCGGCCTCCGGCACCCTCACGGAACGGCAGATCAACCAGCCGTTCGCCGCCCACACCCCTTGGCTGCGGCAGGTCCAGTGGATCCGCAAGGTCGGCGACCCGCTCCTACTGCCGCCCGAGGGCGACCTGTTCACTGCCAGGGCCGGGTTCTACATCGTCACCGGCCGCGACACTACCGAGGTCAACGACCGGCTCGACACGGCCGCCGACGAGATCACCGTCACCACGCAGGTCGACCGATGACCCCGGAGAGCGATCCGCGCTTCGCCATCGACGGGGATGTCTTCGTCTCCCCGCGCTATCTCGCCTCTACGACCGGGATTGGCGACCCCGCCCTCGCTCCGCTCCTGGGCCTCGGCTGGGACCTCCAGCACGACGACCTCGGCAACGCCTACGTGACCGCCCCCGACCGGCGCGTGCGCCTGGGTTACCTCCCCGAAGGTGAGGACGACGGGCTATGGCGCATCAACGCCTACAAGGACCCGTTCGGCCCGCCGGCCTGGGGCGTCTGCTTCAACGACCGAACCCCCACCGAATTCGTGCAAGCCTTCACCACCGCACTCGCGGGAGCATATGAACAGGGGCCGGACGCCTACCTCGCCCGGCCGGACGCCCGGACCGACGAACACGACCCCGCCCGAGCCGTGGGCCCACTCTTCCAGCAGGGCTGGGAGATAGAGCGCCGCCGTCAGGGCATCTTCGCGGTTCAGTCACCGGACCGGTTCGCCGGAATGGAGGTCACCACCGGCGACCTCGATCCAGAAGCCGAGCTGACCACACGCGACGCCCGCTGGCACCTGTGGGCCGGCAAGTCCATCGACCGGCCCGCCTGGTACGCCACCGCCAGTACCGATACCCCCGTCGCCCTGCTGGCCGCCGTCACCCAGTCCGTATCCGACCCGGCACCGCTTCCCCGGTGGCGACAGGACACCTACAGCTACATCAAGGGCATGGCCCACCTCACTCCCATCCTGCCTTCAGAGCCGACGGCCCCCACCCCACTCGACCTCCAACGGGCCGCCGCATCACGCCGTCCGGCCGCCCTCCCGCCTCCCAGCGTCCCGCGCTGGAGCACCACCAGCCGCCCGGCCCTGCCCGGCCCGCGCCGATAACCCCAGCACGACCCCGACCGGAGAGACCTCTTGTCCCTGCAGGCCCCCGAGTTCTTCGCCGAACTCTGCCTCCCCTTCACCGACCACGCCGTCGTCGGCAACACCTACTACGCCACCCCAGCCCCGGGCGCACCCCTGCGTCTGCGGATCGGCTTTACCGGAACGATCCACGCGGACACCTACGGCGGCCTGCGCCTGGCGATCATCCACGCGGACCGCGGAGAGATCGACGCCGTGGCCCTCAGCTTCGTGGACCACGGCACCTTCCACCGCCGAGACGAAGCCCAGCGCACCATGGTGCGCACCAAGCAGTACGGCACGTTCGACACCTACCACCGCCCCGGCCAGCCACCGTGGGAGGGCGCCGTCACCACCGGGCTGCGCGACGCCATCGAGCAGTACAGCGCCGTCTGGTTCCCCGGTGCCTGGCCCGCGTCAGCGTCGGGCCGCCCTGCGGGCCGCGCAGCCCGTACGGTTCCCGCCCCGCCCGCCACTCTCAGTGGTGGCCGCGCGCGCTGATCCTCAGCTCCAACCCACTGCCCAGCGTTCCGCGCAGGCCCGCCCCGCCGCCACCAGCCCCGGCTGCCGGCCGTGCTCGATGACTTCTCCACCCCACCTAATCAAGGAGCCCTTTCCCTGTGCATGCTCGTATCGTCCGCGGCGCCGTCCGATCGGCTGCCCTTGCCGCCGCGGTGACCGGCACCCTCACCTGGGCGCCAACCGCATTCGCCCAGCCGTCCGAGCCGACACCCTCCGCCTCCACCTCTCCCACCGAGACCCCCGCTCCGGATGCAGGCAGCATCGCGATTACCAAGAAGGACACCGCCGGGGACGTTCTGTCGGGCGCGGCGTTCCTCCTCCTCGATGCCACCGGTCAAGAAACCGGGCGCGGAAAGACCGACGCACAGGGGAAACTGACCTTCCCCGACCTCACTCCCGGCATCTACCGGTTGAAGGAAACATCTTCCGGAAGCCCGCTCCACGAGGTCGTCGCCGACCAAGACGTCATCGTCACCCCAGGCGCGACGGCGCGGCTGACGATCACCGACCCGTTCAAAGCCGCCAAGGTCCTCCTCCAGGCCAAGGACGACAAGACGGGAAAGCTCTTGCCCGGCTCCACCGTGAACATCGGAACGGGCAGCGACACGCTGCTCACCCTCACTACCGGGTCGCAGGGGACGGCCACGGGTGAGCTGCCCGTGAGCAGCCGAAAGACTGAGTTCTGGGTCAAGCAGGTCAAGGCTCCCCAGGGCTACGACCTCTACAAGCCCGCGAAGACCTTCAGCGCGGGCCCCGGTGCCCCGGTCACCGTGACCGTCACCAATGGCAAGACCGCAACCACCCCGAAGCCCGACCCCTCCGAGAAGCCGACAGGCAAGCCCACGCCGAAGCCCGACGACCCCTCCGAGAAGCCGACAGGCAAGCCCACGCCGAAGCCCGACGACCCCTCCGAGAAGCCGACAGGCAAGCCGACCGACAGCCCCTCTGGCGGAGGGCAGCCCACCCCTGCCGATTCCGCTTCACCGGACGCCGACGACTCGACTGTCCCGGCGGCAGCCCCGACGGCTGGGACGACACCGAAGGCCCCGGCCGGCTCCCTGGCCCATACCGGCGCCGACGCAACCCCGTGGATCCTCGGCGGTGGCGGAGTCCTCGTCGCCGCGGGCAGCGGCGCCGTGATCGCCGCCCGCCGCCGCAAGACAGCCGAGCCCCCGCAGGACAACGACGCCAGCTAATCCACGATTCACCCCTCGCCCAGCAGGCCCCCGGGAAACTCCCGGGGGCCTGCTGCGTGTACCGGCGTACGCAGACCTTCCCAGCGGGCTAGGTGACGCCGCCGGCTCGTGCCTGGGATCGCGGACGGTGGACGCGCAGTCCTCAACGGTGACGGTGCGACTGGGCACAAACTCCGAAATACCCTCTTATCGGCGGAAGTGAGCCGAGTGGAAATGCGGCGACATTGTGAAGGTGTCCACCGGGAAATTCCAGCGAGTGCGGCAAGAGAGGCCAGTCGCAACACGCCTGATCAGCGGATTCCCGGGCTTGACCCTTATAGCTTTACGTCGTGACGCACACGTGAGTAAATTAGTGAATTCCAGGCATCTTGTAATCTTCGGCGCATGGGAATTGAAACGCAGATTGCAGCCGCTCTAACCCCCTTCTCTGCCGTGGTGACGGTGCTGCTTTTCGTAGCCATGTGCCACCCAGAACCGCAAATCCGGGCACGGGCCGAACGGCTGTTGGCGGTGATCTTCCGAGCTCAGTAGCTAGAAGCAGGGCGCAGGCATGCACCAGGGCAGGGCCGGTGGCGGCAATCAGGAACGGCGCACGGAATGGCCCCTCTTGGCGGGCAACGTAGTACGGGCTCTCGCATGGAGCCGTTCGTCGACGCTGGACGCGGGGTCTGGATTCCTCAGGCTCAGGGCGCCCTAATTGCAGTTCGCCGGAGGCAGACAGGAAAGATCGCGGAAAGACTGGCCAAGGCGGGCGAGAGCATGTCAACGTAGACGACCTTGCAAGAAATACCTGGTCAGAGAGGTGATCGCCCGTGACCGTAGCGCCTGCCAGCCCGGGATTTGCCACCACCACCAAAGCCCTGCGCCTGCGTGAGCGGGAGCTTGGTTCGGGCCAGCCCGCCCTTGTCCTGGACCAGTTCTCTGCCGAAGACTTCCACCTGATCGTGGATGACCGTGCGGACGTGCACGTCAGTAGCCGGGACGGCCGTTTCTATCTCGGCTGGTTTCCGCACGGTCGTCCCGGCACCGACGGCGAGGGATGGAAAGTCGCCGTCACCGGAACTTCCAAGGTGCGCGGGTATCACCTGTCTTTCGACACCAGCACGCCGGCCGGAGTCGTCGCAGCTGCTGTGGCGCACGGGTTGGAGACCTCCCGACGCGTCTAACGCGAAAGACCCGAGTGGAAGTTCGGCGTTTCTCCGACTGCCGGTGAAACGCCAGTTCCACCGCTCACCGCTTTCCCCACAGAAGGAGGCTGCCCGTGACGCACACGGAAATGACCGTCGGCGATCTCATCGACCTTTTGACCGCCTGTGACCGCGATCTGCCGGTGCGCCTCGCGATGAACCCGTTCTTCCCGATGGCCCACCAGGTGGAGCAGATCGTGCAGTCCGTAGACGAGACCGGTCAGCCTGTCGTGTACCTCGCCGAAGGGCGAGACACAGGCGCGCAACTCGGTCATCTGCCGCCCGAGGTCGCCGTCGCCCTGACCTGGCACGGCCCAGTCCAGGCAGCCCCGCGCCGCGCCCGTCGTGCGGTCGGCGGCAAGTAGAGACCCGTACCTAGCCTTTGGAGGCGCCCCTGTACTCCGACTTCCCCCTCGACCCGTCCGCCCCGACCAGCGCCCAGTCCGCGTACTGGGTCGGTCCCCGGCACCTGGCCGGTGACGACGGACGCCTCTACGACGCCGTCGCCGACACGCTCGCCGGCCTCGGCTGGACGAGCCTGACGATCGTCCGCGGGCGAAGCGAGCCGGACGAGGCACCGGAGGACCGACAGGTCCTGCGCAGCACCGTCCTGCACATCAGCCCCGACACGCTCCGCTGGGCCCAGTGGGTTCTGGCGGACGAGCCGTTCCACCTGGGGGAACTGCCGATCGCCTGGCAGGTCTCCGCTCGCGCGGACACGAGCAGCCCGCTCGCCTCGTGGTCGGCGTACTTCACCTCCGACGTCCCCGGGGAAGTCCTGGTCGACTTCCTCGTCGCGCTCGACGCCCGCGACCAGCCCGCCGTCCCACTCGCCGGCCCCGAGCTGGTCCTCGACGCCGTCACCGCGCACGGCTGGCTCCGGGACATCGACCAGCCCACCGGCGGAGCGACGGATCCCACGTTCAGCTCGCACCTCAGCCTCGGCGAGGTACCGCCCCTCATCCAGGACGCCAACCCGCGCGCCCTGACCAGCCAGGCGGACGAGGCGGGCCTGGCCGCATGGCAGGCATGGGCCGAGCCCGTGCTCGGCACGCCCTGCCTGTGGGCGGTGTCCTTCGGCGCCAGCGTGCCCCACGACCTCGTCGCGGCGTTCGCCACTTCCCTCAGCTCGACCGCGCCGGTCCTGCGCCGAGTGCTTCCCGAGAGCACCAGGGAACGACTCCTGCGTGCACCCGCGAGTTAGCGGTCCGCGCTCCCTTCCATCCGACGTACGAAACCCGGTCTTCCGAATGGGGAGGCCGGGTTTCTGGCTTTTCCCTCCAGGGCACGTGCGGGCCGTGGAATTCGGAGGAGGGTTCGGAGCCGGTGCCCGCCCGGGGTACAGATTTCGGCGCAGAGCGAGAAGCTCGCTAACCTCTGGCTGCATGGAAATCCCGGAGCCCACCGGGCCGCCGTACATCGACCCGGACCACGACGACGTGACGAGGCCCGTCTGCGGGTTCTGCCCGTCCACGGTGTACCCGCGAGCGCAGTTCGTGATCTACAGCAGGCCGTCTTGGGAGTGCCCAGTCAACCCGGTGGACGGGCGACGCTATACCCGCGACGACGTAGCGGTTCCGGCGTGCGTACATCCGGACAAGATCGGCCTGGGCCCGGACAGAGTCGCCCCACCTCCGCAACCCGAACAGGTGGAATTGCAGCCTTCGGATGTTCCGTCTCGCAGAGGCTGGTGGAAGGTGTCTTGGTGGTCCCGATGAGCTGGTATCCGATGGGGCCCAACTACGGATTCGACTCGCCAAGGGTGAGGGTGCCGCACTGTACGCGCCGAAGGAACTCGACGAGCCCGGCCGCGAGGTCTGGGCCCTGCCCGGACACTCCAGTGGCGCACCGTCGCACACGACTGCTGCCCCCGACCGGTGGTCGGGGGCAGCATCATGTCGGATGCGGATCAGCTGGTTGCTGCCGCCTTGGTGAGGGCCTTGCCGAGGTGGCGGTCGACGAGGGCCGGGGAGCCGGAAACGACAAGCAGCACGCTGCCGTCACGGATCGCGGTTTGCTTCACCACGGTGTCCTGCCCACCGGCGGAGAAAGTCAGGAGCTGGCTCCACTGCTCGTCGCCAAGCTGGGGTGTGGTCACCTTCTGCGAGGCCACGTTGATCGTGGTGCTGCCCGAGATGACCTGGTACGTGGGGCACCCGGTCATGGCGTCGAAGATCTGGCCGATGCCGTCGGACAGCTTGTCGGCGGTGTTGCTGTAGAGCTCCTCGGACATCTCCGAGTTGCTGCCGCCGGTGTAGGTGAAGGTGGCCTTCGCCTGGCGGGGAAAGTCGAGCGAGCCGCCGGTCGCTGCGTCGCCGCCCAGCTCGTTGAGGGCGGGGCACCCGACGACGGTGACGTCGTCGTGCTGAGAGGGAGGCTCCGGCTTACGCAGGTAGCCGGAGCCGAGGTCGCTCTCGTCCACCAGCCGCTTCTCCAGCGCGGCCGACTCCAGCGGAGCGGTGCTCTGGCCGGTGCCGGCCGGCTTCCCGGTACGAGCGGAGGAGGCGGTGCTGGGCTCGGCCTTGGTGGTTTCGGCGGAGCAGGCCGGGAGGGCAAGGACGGTGATGGCGGTGAGGGAGAGGGCGGAGGCGACGCGAACGCGCATAGTGGACTGACCCCTTGGCGCTAGGTGACGGGTGGTCAGTGCGGGCGCGTGGGCCCGGTGGGTCGTAGGGGTGGGGGTCAGTGGCCGAGGTGGCGCAGGCAATCCTCGAAAGTTGCGTGCGTCGCGTCCGCGGGGCCGGTGTGCCGGTTGTACCAGGCGGTGTCGAGGCGCGTCTCTTGCTGCTGGTGGCCTGCCCGGCAGCGCAGCCAGATCTGGTCATGGGTGGAGAGGATGAGCCAGTCTCGGTACGCGCCGCACTCGGCACAGGCGACCATCTCGCCGTCAAGGACGAGCGGCTGCTTCCAGGAGGTCATCCGGCCGTCGAGCTGGTCATGGCTCGGCACGCGCAGATCCGACGGAAGGAAGTCGTCCACCACGGGGGCCGACTCTGCCGGCTCCGCCGCAGTCAATGCTCGTTCGATCTCCGGCGGCACCTGGCCCTCCAGCCGCGCCGACAGCTCGAAGAACCGGCGCTGCGCCTCGCTGGGCTCCGCGGCCCGGCGTCGCATTCGGTGAAACACTCCGGCGTCCTCCCTATCCTCGTCCTGCACGCATCATGATCGTGCCCTAACTCCCCGACCACTTCAATTCACAAAGTCCACAGTCACGGGCCGGTGCGCTGAGACCCGGGCCGCCCCGGTGTCCGCTGCCCTACAGGCCGCGGCGATTGGGCTGTGCCCGGACGACGGTTGACCTTGTCACCGGAGTCAGCGGGCAGGCCCGCGGTTCGGCGAAGTCGCCACACCAGGACGTCGCTGATGGACTCTGCCGTGCCGAGCTCTCGTCGCTCCGCTGCATCGGTGAGCAGGGCAGCCGGATCGTGGCCGGCCGCCTTGACGTCGGCGAGGGTGGCGGCGAGTGCGTGCCAGCCGGGCTCGGCGAGGATCTGCTCAGCCAGCTCCGGAAGCGACTGGCGTAGCAGCACCGTCTGCCGCTGGAGCAGCGGCCGGTTCAGGTTCTTGCCGCGCCGGTTGAGGACTCCGATGGGCTGGGCAGCGGCGGCCTGGTAGGCGGAGCGCAGGTGCTCGGCGGCCTGGCGGGCGGCATCGGCCTGCTGTGCGTGTCCCTTCTTCGCGTGCCAGAGCATGGTGGCGGTGATGAGGAAGAACAGCATGTCGATAGCCATGGCGGTGGTCGCGCCGTCCTCGCCCCGGCCAAGGGCGGGCCCGCCGTTCACGAGGTCGCGGGCAACCTGCCGCAGGACTCGATCGGTGCCGCGTTCGGCCCGGACGTGGGAGCGGGAGGCCCGTTCGAACGCGGAGGCAGCGGAACGCAGTTCCTGGCGGGTGTGGGCGGCAGAGGTCTTCGCGAGCGCGTCCAGGACCTCCCCGGTCGCCGCGATGTACGCGGCGGTGACCGCGTCCTCGCCGTGGTCGACGATCAGCACCGCGGCCCAGGCGGCCGAAGCGGTCCGCCGGCGTGCGGCAGACGGACTGCCCGGTGCCTCGCGGTCGAGACCATCTGCCGACGGAGCTTGGACGGGGTGATCGGCGGACCAGCGCTCCCGTATCCGGGGCAGGGACAGGTCCGGGGCGAGGCGCGCGCCGGGGTAGAACACAGGCTCGCCGTCCTTGTTGCGGTCGTCGGGCAGGGCCACCTTGTAGCCGAGCAGGTCTCCGGAGGGAGCGCGGCGCTTGCGGATCAGCAGGCCCTCGGCGGCCAGCCGGTTAAAGAACTCTTCCTCGTTCGTCACGCCGGCCACCGCGCGGCGTACGGTCTCGCGCAACTCCTCACGAGCTGTGCGCTCGCGGCCCTGGCGTCGGGCCTTGTGGCGCTCGGCGCTGGTGGGGTGTTGGGCTGCGGTGCCGTCACCGGTATTGAGCTGCTTGAGTCCGTATTTCGCTTCGATCAGGCGTGCTTCGGCCTGTGAGCGCTTGGCGTCGTTGTTCAGTCGGGGTTTGCGGCCGTCCTCGCGTACGAGGGTGGCGATGATGTGGATGTGGTCGTCGGCGTGGCGTACAGCAGCCCAGCGGCAACCGGAGTCGTCGCTGGCCGGCGCGATGCCGGTGGCGGCGACCATGCGCCGGGCGATCTCGCCCCACTGCTCGTCGGAAAGGACCGGATCGTCGGGGGCGGCGCGAACCGAAAGATGCCACACGTGCTTGTCCGGACGGCGGGCCTCCGCCACCGCTTGCACGGGCTGATCCAGGAGCTGCTGGAGCTGTTCAAGCGTGGCCTGCGGGTCACGACCGGGATCGGGCGCGAAGGTGTCCCAGGCCGCCACGAGGTGCGGGTCGACATGGTCTTCGTGGGTGCTCGTTTCGTACAGGTACTTGAGCAGGCCGATCGTGCGCGCGCCGCGTTGGTGGACGCGGGGGATCATCCGGCTCGCGTTTCGGTGTCGAGGTACATCTGCGTGAAGGTGTCCACGCGCCGTGCTGCACGGTGTACGGATTCAAGGACCGTCGTGGCGTAGGGGACATCGGCACCGGAGTTGATCGCCTTGGCCACTTGATTGAGGTTGTTACCGATCTGGTTGAGGTTGCGGCGCAGCGCGAACAGCTCGTCAATCACTTCACGTTCGCCGGCGACTTCGGCCGCGGTTCGGGTGAGATCGCGGGCTGCTCGCAAGGCGGCATGGGCGAGGAAGCCAGAGGGAGTCATCGCGCAGGCACTCGCGGCAGCGAGGAGGTCTGCCTTCTCAGCGTTGTTGAAGCGGCTGGCGATGAGGTGCTCGCGCTTCTGATCGGCAACTTTTCGCGCTCGGTTTCGACGCGATGGCTGGGGCGGCTGGGGCGGCTCATTGTGCGCGCAGTGCGGGTTGTGGCAGGGGTGTGTCCCCTCCTCGGGATGCGAACCGCCCTCGGTCGCATCCCGACGGACCTGCGCCCCCCGGTGCTGGACCGCTCCCGCCACCCCCGGGGCGGGAGGCCCGTTAGTAATACTCCCAACGGGAGTATTACTAACGGGATAACTTGCTCCCCCTGACACCGAGTTGATGTCGCGATCAGGCTCGGGGGTGGTGCCGTTCTGGGGCGGGTTCGTCATCGGGAGTCGGTCCTCGTTGAGCGGATGCGGTGCTGGATGGTGGCGGCCAGTTCGACGACGTCTGCCGGCCCCGAGAGAACGCGGACGGGGCCGTCGGGCTGGTGCTGGACGAGCCATTGGCCGGTCGGGGTGAGGATGGCGGCGTGCAGGAGCCCGCGGCGGACCAGGACGTCCGCCCAAGCGCCCGCCTCGGCGGCCGTGGGATCGGACGAGCGAATGGGGCGCGGGAACACGGCGGCCTCCTGGAATCGGGCGGTGGCCCGGCACGGAGCCGAAATACCTGTTGCGGATAGGGGCATTGAGCTGCTGCTTTGCCGGTTCAGCCGCACTCGGGGCAGCGCCCGACGTGGCTGCTGAGTGCCCGGGCCATCCGTGCCTTCGTCGAGGCGGCCTGCTTCGCGCTGGACTTCGCCGCCGGCCTGCCCGCGTGCCGTTCGGAGTGGGCGGTCATGAAGCCGATCTCCCGCTCGTACTCGGCACGGACGGTCTTGAACTGGTGGCAGGTCTTCATCGGGTGGTGCTCCTTGTCGCTGTGTCGCTGCCCTCTCGCAGCTGCTGGAGGACGAGACTCAGCCGTTCGTTCCGGCCGCCCTTGAGGCCCTCGCGCCGGAGGATCTCCCGCAGCTGGACCCGGGTGATTGCTTCGTTGCCGTCACGTGCGAGCAGAGCCGGGACGTGCGGGCGGACCTGCTGGGTGAGCTGGTCCACGGACTGCTCCGACTCGCGCGGCGGGCGTTGTGGCTGCGGGCTGCGGGACCGGCCGTTGCGCTTGCCCTTGCCCTTCGTTGTGGTCGGCTTCCGCCGGAGGGGGACCTTGTGTCCCCGGTCCCCGGTGGGCTCGGTCCCCGTTTCGGAGGCGGTCGGTCCCCGGTCCCCGGTGGGTTCGGTCCCCGTTTCGGAGGCGGTCGGTCCCCGGTCCCCGGTGGGCTCGGTCCCCGATCCGGCGTCCGACGGTCCCCGGCGCGGACCCTGGGCCTGAGCAGGCACTTCGACCACACGGCGGCCGGTCCCCGCGCTACCGCTGGGACCCTGGTTGGGCTCCGGATTGACGGGCTCGGTCCCCGGGACACGGTCCTCGATCCCCGCGTCGTTGTCCCCGATTCCGGGGACCGGTCCCCTCTCCTTGCCCGGTCCCCGGTCCCCGGTCATGTCGACGGCACGGTGGGGACCGTCCTTGGGGACCGGCTCGCTCTGGGCCTTCTGCGAGGGGACCGAGAAGGTCGACATGCTGCCGTCGTGCGGGGACCAGGGAGAGGGCAGCGAGACCGTGGCGAGCGCGAGTGCGTGCCGGCGGGCGGCCAGCTGGTCGAGCAGCTGCACGCGCTGGAGCGGGTCGGTGCCGACCGAGGCCCGGCCGACTGCCTTCGACAGCCGCCGGGTGAGCCGTCGGCCGCGCCAGCTCTGCCGTTGATCAGGCGTGCGCTCCGCGAGTCGGGCGGCCAGGGCGACCGCGCGGGCGGTTGCTCGGTCACGGGTGATCTGCGCGGCGTCGCGGTCTCGGGCGGCGATGCCGAGGCGGGACAGCAGCCGCTCTCGTGCCTCCCGCCCCAGGGTGGCGATCAGTCCGTGGGACGCGGCACCCGGGGTGTGGAGGCGCAGCTCGATGCCCATGGCGAGGTGCCACAGCATCGCCGCCATGATCGGGCCGACGAAGGCGCGGACTGTGCCGCCGACAGGACCGCTCTCGGCGAAGGCGGGGATCACTTGTACGCCGGTGATGACCCAGACCAGGGTGCCCGGCAGGCCGGGTGCTCCCTGAGTGGCCAGGTTCTGCCGGGCCATCAGGGCGGTCGCGAAGAGCGCGAGCTCGGCCGCGGCGAACATGCCTGCACGTTCTGCGGTGCCGGCCATGTCGAGGTAGTCGGTGGCGAAGCGCCACGACGTGTCGGCGCTGTAGGCGGTGCAGCCGAGTGCGGCGAGCGCGGCGACCTTGACTGCCGGGCTGCCAAGACGTTTCTGCGGACGCGCGCCCCGGCGCCGGGCCACCCAGCCGGTCAGCACCAAGGCGAGGGCGGCGATGGACCCGCCGACCGTCAGGAGGAGAGGCAGGTTCGGTGCGGTGCCGAGGGACAGGGCGAGGTGGGTCATGCGGCCTTTCCGAGAGGGGCGTGCGCCGAGATCGAGGTCGCCGGACAGGACACCGGCTGGCTCGTACCGGGTTTGGTGGGGGCTGGAGTGCCCTTGGGCGAGGTGCCTTTCGCGCGCTTCTTTTTGGGCCTGGGTACGCCGTAGGTGCGGTCCCTGTCGAAGACCTTGAGGGCGGCCTGCCGCAGCAGGTCACGGGCGTGCTTGTGGCTGATCTGCAGGGCTCCGGCGAGCCGGTCGGTGCGCCAGCCCCGGACGTAGGCGTGGTCGATGACGATCTGGCGCTCGGCTTCGGTCAGGTGCACGTCGCGTCCGATGAAGAACGCGCTCACGCGGCTGTAGTCGAGGCGTTGGGGCAGTCCGTCGTGCCAGGGGCGCCGCTCGGCTTCGGTGAGCCCGCCCCAGATGCCCTCCTTGAGGACGTTCTCCAGGGCGTAGTTGAGGCAGTCGCGGCGGACCGGGCACCAGCCGCACAGCTCCTTCGCCTCGGCGATGTCTTCGTGGTCCCGGGGCAGCGGGAAGAACACGGCGTCGGCATCTTCGGGGTCCATGCCGTGGCACGTACCGCGGGTGTGCCAGCTGGTGTCGCCGATGCCGCGCAGGCCGGTGGCCGGGGCGTCGTGGGTGGTGATGTGGCGCAAGGTGGTCTCCGATGTGCTGCCGCGTCGCCGGTCGGGGGCCGGTGGCGGACGGACGCGGCGTCGGGTGCCAGCTGCGACACAGGGCGGTGCCGCAGCCGGTACGGGACGGTGTTTTGTGGCGGTGCATCGGACGGGATGCGCCGGCGGAGAGGTCGGTCAGGCCATCGCGGGCTGCTGGCCCGGTGCGGACTCCTGGGCCTGCCGGGCGGCGGCGAGGTCGAGGCGGCCAGGGTGGGGGGTGGCACGCGGGGCGGTTCCGCGTGCTCCGCCGTCGGGGCCGATCCTTCGGCGACGGCACGGTTCGCCGGCCTGCGCCTGGCACCAGTCGCACCGCACTGCGAGGGCGTCGGGTTGGCCCTGGGCGATGGCTGCCTCCCGGGCCGCGCGGGCGGGCCGGTAGGGCGCGAGCGCTGCTCGGGCTGCGGGCGGTATGCAGGACCCGATCTCTTGCAGCCGCGCTTTCAGGTCCGGATCGAGCTGGCCCATGGTGATCGCCCGGGCCTGTGCGGGCTGGGTGGTGCCGGTGGCTACCGCGCGGCGGGCGCCGACCAGCTCGGCGGTCCAGGCGGCCTGGTCGTCCGGGTCGACGGACGGTGTGGGGTCGGTGTGCCGGCCCAGGCGGTCGCGGCGGTAGCTCTCCCACGGGCGGGCGATGTCCGCGGGCAGGATCGGGTACGGCGAGAGGCTGATGTGCTTGCGGGCGGCGACGCTGGCGTCCCAGCCGTGCGGGGTGGCCTTCGGCACGTCGCCGAGCAGCTCGTGCCACTGGGCCAGCTGGTCGCCGGCCTCGCCCTGGTCGGTGCGGATGGTGCGGGGGTCGAGTCGGCCGATGTAGGCCAGCAGGGCGGCGATTTCGCGGCGGTCCATGGTCAGCCCTCCGTTCCGGTCGGCTCGTCGAGGGCGGCGAGGAGGGCTGCGGTGTGGGCCTGTGCCCTGGTCATGCCGCCCGGTGCAGCCGGGCCCTTGCCGGGCAGGGCGTAGAGATTCGGGCGGCCCGGAGCGTGCTCTCGGGCGATCCAGGAGCGCCAGTCGGCAGCCCAGGCCCCCGCACCTCGCGGCTTGAAGTCGGCGCGGTGAGCGCGCCACTTCGCGTCGGCTTCCTGCAGGCCCTCCTCGCCGAGGCGGTCGAGGTGCCCTTGCTGGCGGGTCCAGGCGTGGGTGTCTGGGTCGACCTGCCATTCGGCTGCCGAGGTGCGCGAGGTGCCACCACTGCTGTACCTACTACGGTTCACCTTCGGTTCACTACGGTTCTGGGGTGTGGAATCCGTACCGTTGAGGGTGCGGATTCCTGACCGTCGGGGGTGCTGATTCCGTCGCGAGGGTGCGGAATTCGCACCGGTTGGATTCCGTCGGGAGGGTGCGGAATCAGTCCCCTTCGTGGGCCAGATCCCGTGCCGCTGGAGCCTCTCCGGCTGCAGCTCGGGCACCGGATCCGCGTCGGACGGCTCGACCTCCGCGTCCGGGTCTTCCTCCCTGGCCTTGTCGACCTTGGCCTGGTAGGCAGCGGCGCGGGGCAGACGGTAGACCGTCGTGCGAAGCGGGCCCTGGTAGCCGTCGATCAGCTCCAGCTCGTCGCCGTCGGCGAGGGCCCGGAGAGCCGTGCGTACGGCGGTCAGCGATGCGTTCGTTCGCTCGACCAGGCTCGTCATCGAGGCCCAGGCGACGCACTGCTTGTCGGGCACCCGGTCGGCGATCGACAGCAGGACCAGTCGCGCGGTGCCCCGGCTGGAGCTGTACTTCCACACCCACTCGCGGGTCTCGACGCTCATCGGCCGCTCCCGCTCGCGAGGCGGGGCCGACGGCTCAGTGCGGCGCAGGCCATGTGGATGGGCCTTTTGCGCAGGGCAGGAGGCATGCAAGAATCCCCTTTGCAGTGTTGCCACGCTGAGACGTCCCGTGGAAGGGATCAGCGTGGTGATGGTGGGCAATCGCCGCCCTTGCCGGGGCGGTTATGCCGTTTGGCGTTCGGCGTCCGGGAGTTCACAGCTCTCGGGCGCCGCCGCTGTTTTCGGACCCATGTGGTCCGGTCCGTATGTGCTCGCTCCTCGCATTCGCAGTGCCGGGCAGGTTGCCCGGGGGACGACGAACATACGCAGAGACCCGTGTCAAGATCCAGAGTTGGTTCTTAATCTCTGTACTAGTCGCAGAGAGTGAGGCCGTAGGGCGTCTTGGTAGCCCCTCGAGGGTGCCGGCCTGGTCCGCCAATGAGGGTCTTCGAATTTAGTGGGGGTGTGCTTCCCGTCGGCTGCGGCGCGTGGTTGCACAGCGTGAGCGCAGGCGTTGGTTCGCTCGGTTGCGGAAGCCGAAGGCGTTACGTGCTTCGAGCTTGATGAGGCGGTTGTTGCCTTCGGAGGCGGCGTTGGTGATGCCGGTGGTCAGGTAGGTCTCGATGCCGTCCCACCACTGCTCGACGGTTTCGGCGAGGGTGACGAGTTCGGGCAGGTGAGCGTGGTCGGCGACGTGGGCGAAGAAGCGGTGGCGTGCGGTGGAGATCGCGGAGGGGTCGGGGGTGACGTGCCGGCGCGTGACGGCCAGGCCCAGGAGGTCGCGCAGGAGTTCCTTTCCCTGCCAGGCCGCGTAGATCTGCTTCCCGTAGGTGCCCATGGACTCCAACTCGGCCTTGAGGAGGTCGCGTTGTTTGTCTGTGAGGTCTTCGTTGTTGCGGCGCAGGAGTTTGCGGACGGTGTAGATGCTGTCGCCCTTGCGGGCCCGGCGGCCGTGCTGTTTCCAGGTGAGGCGTCGGCGCAGGTCGGCGAGGTGGCGCTGGGCGAGTTGCACGATGTGGAAGCAGTCGACGACCACCCTCGCGTGGGGCAGTGCGCGGTGGATCGCGGCGCGGAAGGTGGAGCAAAGATCGATGGCGACGTAGCAGATCCGCTCGCGCCAGGCGGTGGGCTGGGCGCTCAGCCAGTCGGCGACCGAGGCCGCGTTGCGGCCCTCGACCTGCCCGAACAGCCCGCGTCCGCCGATGGCGTCGACGAACCCGATGTGCCAGGCGTCCGCCACCAGCTCCCACTTCTCGGTGTCCGGGTCCTGCTTCCACACCGGCTTGCCCCGCCGGGTCTCGTCGATCCCGATCGCCTCGGTCACCGGCGGGTCCTCGGGCAGAACCTCCGCGGCGTAGTGCTCGAAGCAGTGCTGGACGATCGGCCAGGACAGGCCCAGATCCCGGCCGGCCTGTACCACGGTGCGGCCGCCGTCGACCACTGCGGCACCAGCCGCTTCGCGCAGTGCGGCAGTGGTACGCATCCGGGCGGGCACCTGGGGTATCGCCTCGGTGAACGAGCCGCGCGCGCAGGCTACTTCGGTGCAGTGCCAGCGCGCCTTGCGCCAGCGGATACTCACCGGGCGCCCGCCGCAGGACAGATGTCTCGGGGCGGTGGTGCGGTAGTCCTTCAACCGCGTGGCGAAAACCCCGCACGAGGGGCAAGCCCTCGCGGAGTCCTCGCTCGTCACGACGTACACCGTCGATCCACCCGCTCCGTCGTCCTTGACCTTGGTCACACTCACCCCCTCCAGCCTCAGCAGTCGTGTCGCGTCCCTGTTGATCTCGGTATCGTGAGTGCTCAAGTCCGTGGGTTTTCATGATCGGTTGCGTAGAGAACAACCATGATCACGAAGACCTGCGGGCTTCTCGCGTCCGGGGCACCCGCACTGCAGGCCCATCACGGACGGTGACCAACCGTCAGGTCGTCACCGTCGCACCCCCACTAAATTCGAAGACCCGCCAATGAGCGCCTACCGCGTTTCCCCGAGGCGCTCCACGAGCCCCAGGGGCGTAGTCGCTCGACGGGGGCGGGGCAGCAGGCTGCTCGCTCCGGGTCTCGGAGATGAGCTTCACAGTGCCCCCCACACGGCTTGCGCCACAACGATTTGTTGAACCTCCTGGCCAGAGCGATTTAAGCCAACCTTCACCATGACAGTCAACGATGATCTTTTGTCCACTTTAGATGGATAAGTCGCCGAGGTGACACGTACCCAGTCAAGGACCTACGGTCCCGTAAGTCGCTTACGAAATAGGGGGAATGGCATTCCCTGAGGGGAACTGAAAAGGCGTTAGATAGGTGGTCTAGACCGGAGAACTCACCCGGTGACGAAAACCGGCAACCTTTTGCCGGTTTCTCCAGCCCGGTCGCTTATCGATCATGGTGATCGTCCGCTTCGGGCACGAACGTGACGTGATGTCGGAAGTAGGTGGTTCGATTTTTAACATCATGTAAGGGGTGCCCTTTGTGTGCCATGCCACATGTGCTTACGGGTGCGCAAAAGTTGCGTAGGGTTCTTCCGGGGAATAGTCGGGTGCGGGGGGTTCGGTGCATGCGCCGAACCCTTTTGCGTGCCCGGATTTTGGGATTCCCCTGCACAGATGTAAAGGCAGGTTTCTTGTGGGCACAAAGCGTCTTGGCAGCGACGAGGCTGCGAACGAGCAGGCGTTGGGGCAGAGCACTACCCCTGCGGGTGAGAGCGGCTCGGAGAACGGCGGCGGACAGCCGGCGGCCGGCCGGTTCATGGGATTCGGAGCGATGCTGCGCGGGTGGCGCAAGACCGCGCGCATGAGCCAGAAGAGCGTGTTCAGGGTTCTGGATGTGAGCGAGCGGACGTACCGCAACATCGAGCAGGGTGCGATCCCACCACGATGGAGCCGGGAGCAGTGCGAGGCCCTTGCGAATCTGCTCGGCCTTGACCGCGACGCGCGTCACGCGCTCGCCCTGCACAACATCGGTCCGCACCAGATCCTGTCGAACGGCACCGGCCAGCCGGAGCTTCAGCTGGCGCTGCGCCTGCTCCTAGACCGGCAGATGCCCAGTCCCGCGTACCTGTGCGACAAGCACTGGAACATCCTCGCGTACAACACGGCGATGGCCGAATGGTGGACCTGGGTCATGGAGCCGGGTGCAAACCTCATCCTGTGGGCGCTGACGGATCCGGAGGCTCGCGCCCAGTACCAGGACTGGGACAAGCACGCTTCGGCCTACGTGAAGATGCTCAAGTTCGCCGAGGCCACGAAACCGGATGACGTCTCGCCGCGCGAGCTGGTCGCCTTGCGTGAGCTGATCGACAAGGTCAAGCGGGACCCCGACGCCCGGCGCGTCTGGGAGACCGAGCACGAAATGGGCGAGACGCGCGACGGCCACGTTTTCCGTATGAACGTGCCGGCCTTGGGGTGGGAGACCGTTGAGGTCGTCAGCCACGTCCTCTTCCCCGCGTCGATGCCCGACTGTCGCTTCGTCGTGATCACCTGGGTCCAGGACGGAGACGAGGAGCGCGACGCGCTTGGGGGCCCGCGCAATGCTTGGGCCACAGCGAATGCGGACGATATTGACGTGGCCGCCGCGCAGCGACACGCACAGAACCGTGCGGCCGAGGATGCCGCCACCCGCTGGCGGCGCGAAGCAGCGTCCCTCGCCTCCCGGGCAATCGTGGCCACCGCCGGGGAAGCGGCTGCCCATGCCGGGAAGGGCGGCATGCCGCTGCCGGCCATCAGCAAGGTTCTGGGACCAGACGCCCAGCTGACGCTCGCCCCCGACAAGCGCACCGTGGTGTGGGCTGTGGAGGAGGCGGTCGGGTGCTGGTCCGTCACGCACGTCTCACCCGCCACGGTGATCGCCCGCATGCCAAGGAGCGCTCTGAAGGGCACGTGCCTCGCCGAGATGCACCAGCTTGTCCGCACCGCGCTGCCAGCCGACACCACCGCGGCAACCGTCCGCATCGGCCAGCTTCTCGACGAGCGCGACACCGAGCAGAGCGTGCTCCGCGAGGTCCTGCACGCGATTCAGGCGAGCGATACCGATGTACCCGATGCCCGGGAGGCCAGCCAGGTCCCTAGGTCACCGACCCCGCCGCCGTAGCCGAACCGCTCACTCAGCAGGTGCGATCGCCATCGCACCCAGCCCTTCGCACAGAAAGATCTCCCATGCCCAAATACACCTATCCGCTCCCGCTGCGCTGGGCCGATGCAGACAGCTACGGGCACGTCAACAACTCCCGATACCTGACCTACCTCGAAGAGGCACGCACGAGGATGGTCCAGGAGATGCTGCCGGCGGACGAGGCCGAGCGGCGACGGCACGCCTTCGTGGTCCAGCAGTCCGTCGTCGACTACAAGGCGCCGCTGGACTACCGCAACGAGCCTGTCAGCGTGGACGTCTGGGTCGTCGCCTGCCGAGGTGCGCGACTCGAACTGGGTTACACCATCCGGGACGCGGAGAACACATACGCCGAGGCAACGACGAAGATGGCCGCCTACAACCTGGAGACGGGGGCGCCGCGACGCATCTCGGAAGCCGAGACAGAGTTCTTCGCGCGCTACAAGTTGGCCTGATCCGACGCGGGCGGAGAGCGATGGCCGGTGAGGGCGGCGCTGTTGTCGTCGGGACCGATCCCGGCTACGTACGCCGCACGAATGTGGTGACGCAGCTCGCACTCGCTCGCCCGGCACTTCAAGTCCACACCACGCTGGCGGACACGATCGAAGCAAGCCGCGCAGCCATAGGGGCCTCACAATGATCGTGGTCTGGGCCCTGCTCGGGCTAATCGTCGGCATCTTCATCGCGGCCGTCCTACGCGGAGCCGTACGGGCGGCCCGGGTCTCGATCAGGCAGGACCTGATGTCGCTGGGCGGCATGCAGGAACTCGCTGGCGCGTTGGCGCAGATGACGACCACTGCCTATGCCTTCGCGGCGCCTCTCCTTAAGGAGCGGGAGTCCTGGATCGGCTGGCTATGGTGGCGTACCCGGATGGGACCGGACGGGAAGGCCGAGCGGGAAATGGGCTGGGCCCTCACGTACCGTCGGGCGCGGAAAGCCGCTGGGGCGCCTCTCGACTGGCGGCTGTCCAGTGGCAGCGAGGTCGTGGTCGTCCCCAGGGACGCCCGGCTGCCAGCCGTGGAGGACCTGAACGGAGCCCGCCCACAGGAGCGTTGAATCCAGATTGCGCGGAGCGCACCCAGCGAGATGAGTGCAGCGAATAGGGCAAGGTGCTGGATCTTGTCACCGCCGCGCCCGCGATCTCACCGCTCGCGTTACCCGGTGGGCAGGCTCGGGCGGCCCGCACGATGAGGTCCGGCGGTGGGGGGGCGCGCGGCGACGTCGCCGTCAGGCCGGTTCGCTCACGCGCGGCGGAACGAGCGGCGATCCTCAGCTGCCGCCGCCGAGCCGGACCGTCGCCAGGTGGTCCCAGGTGATCGTCCTGGCCTGAGCGTCCGAGGTGACGTCCACGAGGTGAACGGCAACCCGCTGGTCGATGGTGGCCATCAGTCCTCCGCTCCGTATCGCCAGTCGTCCACGTCGGGCTGCGGCAGGGCGTCGACACGCTTGATGAGGCCGGGCAGGGCTTCGCCGAGGGTGACGGTGCCGAGGTTGAGGAGGAAGACGCCGTCGCGGTAGTGCTCGAAGCCCAGTTGCTGCCAGGTCTTCCGCAGCGAGGCGACTGCGGTTTCCCGGTCCTCGTCCGGGCCGTCGAGCGGGGCCGGGTAGCAGGCCGCCCCACGGCAGCCGGCGCTGAGCCTGTTGATGGCCCGCCCAACGAGGGCAGCGCCGACCCCGAACCCACGCCACTTTTTGACGAGCTTGGCGCTGTTGAGAATGAGCATGGCGGGGTAGATCGGCTCGGTGAAGTCGTCCAGGTCATCGTGGAACTGCCCGGAGCTGACGTCCAGGATCGTCTCGGCGATGAGGCCGACATCCCCGTCGTGACCGTCGAGCACCCCGAAGAGGTCCCGGGTCTCGAATGGATCGGCGCGGAAGAACTCGAAGGCGCCGATGTGCTCGACGATTTCGTCGCGCTCGTGGTCGAACAGGTCCGCCGAGACGTTCCAGATGACGGGCTCGTCCTCGCCGCTTTCGAACCAGCACTCCTGCTGGGTATAGGTCAGCTGGATGGTACTGGCGGGACCAGGGAGAACACGGGGGCCGTCGGTCTTGGTCATGTCACAGGTCTCCTCGGTCGCCATGGTGCTCGAGATGAACGGTAGCCCGGCAAACGCCGCACAGCTGCAGCTCCCCTTAGCCCGGGCACGTCGCTTCCGGCCAAACCCGCTCCCTCGGGGGCGCTCGTGCTGGGGCTATTTCTTGGCGACCACGTACACGCTGCCCCACTGCCGCTTCGGATTTGCCATCGTGGCGTCGAAGTCCCACGGTTCCACAGCCCGGAACCCGGCCTCGGTGAAGAGATGCATCAGCTTCTCCTCGTCGTAAGCCCACAGATGGGGCGTGTAGTTGGGGGTGTCGTCCTGGTCGCGGAAGGTGTAGTTGATCAGATCGAGGAAGGTGCTGATGTCGCCGAGGCAGTCCCGCTTCGAGTACCACCGTTCCACCATCTCGGCGGCCAGCTCAGAGTTGGCGGGGTAGTGCCTCAGGAGGAACGCGGCGTCGGGCACGCCCGTGACCAGCTGCCCGCCGTCCGTGAGTACGCGGTGCGCTTCGTGGGCGTAGTGCTTGACGGAGCGGGGATAGTCGATGTGCTCCAGGAAGTGCTCGGAGAACATGAGCTGAACGCTGGCATCGTGCAGGGGGATTCCTTCCCGGATGTCCCACAGAAGGTCGGCGGGTGGGACGGCGTCGATATTGAAGAAGCCGTCGATCCGGTGGGCGCCGCCGCCGATCTGCACCCTCTCGGGCGTCGTGTCGATGCGGCCGTTCGGCCAAGCCAGGCTGCTGGCTTGGTGGTAGCGGCTGATCTCGATCTCCTTCGCTGTGGCCCGCAGGGTCCGGGCGAGCCCGTGGCCGGTCGCGGGGTCCTGCAGGAGGGCAGCGATCTGCTCGCGGAGGAGGTCGAGCGAGGGCGCAGCGGGGTGCACGGACATGTCGTCTCCTGACGGGGCGGATCAGTTCGGCGAGGGTTCGGGGACTGACCACTTGTTGTTGCGCATCAGCGTGTACTTGATGTCCACGAGCCGGGGCGCGATGGTCAGGTCCAGTTTCTCGACGGGGTGCACGCGGCCGGCCTCGTCCCGGACTGCCCGGTAGATGCTGTACTCCAGTTCGGGGTATGCCGGGTTGATGCCGACTTCACCCTTGGGCATCGTGCCGTTGAAGGGCGCGATGATGTCCATGTGGTTCCAGTAGTTCCACGCCTGGAGCGCCTTGTGCTGGTCGAAGTAGAAATAGAAGTCGGGGTATCGACCGAAGGTCCGTAGCTCGCGGTGGATGAGGTGGCCGAGCAGCGGCCCCATCTGGGTGGCGAGGCTGTCGAACTCCCAGCGAGTGTGGCGCCAGGCTTCCGGTATCTGGCCGGGAGTGAAGAGGCGCGCGGCAACGAGATAGCTGATCCGGTCGCGGAGGTAGGCGCGGGCGTGCAGCGGATCGACGGTGGTGTCAACGCTGGCCAGGAGAACGTCGAACTTGCCGGGGGCAGGGCGGAACTTCGCGAGGTCGAACCTGCCGGCCATGTCGGGGAACGTGGCGAACAGCATCTCTTTGTAGAGCCAGTTGTTGAACTCGCCGCGCTCGGCCAGCTGCTGGGTGTGGTCACTGGTGGAGTGAAGCATCTGGTACTCGGCCAGGGCCTCGAAGTACAGGTATCCAAGGATCGGCAGGCGCGGGATCGTCTCGTCCAGCAGCTCAAGGAAGGACGGGGCGGCGACGTCCGCGCCTTCGTAGACGATGGCTGCCGCGAGGGCGAGGAAGGCAGTGCTGTTCTTGATGCGGCTGACGATCGTCTCGCGCAGTGCGGACCGCTCGGCGTTGGACAGCAGATATTCGAGGTCGCTGTAGATGCTGAGGTGGATCGCGCCCAGGCGCAGGTAGTCCACGCCCGCCAGGCCGCGGTACGCACGACGGGGCCGGGTAATCTCGAAGATTAGCGGGGTCGGCGTACGGCCTTCGCCGCCCTTGGCCACGAACGCCGGGGCTTCCTTATTCAGGACGTACTCGGCGAGGTTGTGCATCCGGAACCCACTACCGTGCACAGTCAGCGGTGCGCAGTAAATGCTCCCGACCAGGCACCCGCCCGACGGGTACAGGAAGCCGTTCTGGCTGATCTCCTCCAAGGCGTGGGTGACGTGCAGCAGGTGCATCGGCCCATCCCCGTTGAGGGTGTCGAAGAGGGCGTTCGTCCGCAGGAGCGCGCCGTGAGGGGTCTCATCGGCCAGCCGGTGCTCCCACCGGGCGGACTGCTCGGCGAGGGGCCCCGCCTGGTCGCGGGTGTCGGGTAACAGCGGCGTGTCGTAGAAGGCGTGGGCATCGGCCCACAGGTGATACGCGTCGTGGGTGTCCATCAGGTGATTAACCCCCGCTGCTCCAGAGCTTTGAGCACGGCGTCCGCGCTGTCGATGCCCGCGAGGTGAGCGGCTTCGGATGCCACCACGAGTTCGAACGCCGTGGGACGCAAGGAATCGAAAGCGGCGGCCCGTACGCGGGCGGGGTCCGGCCACCAGGAGAGTTTCGGGAGGCGGTAGCGGTCCAGGGCGTCGGCGGCCTTGAGCAGGTCGGTGATGTGCCGGGCTCGTGCGTAGTCGGTGAGGTCGTCCGGGGCGAAGACGTCGTAGGGCACGTCGTGCAGCCGGACGGCCGTCGCCACCGAGACGATGCGCTGCGGGGTGGGCGCCATGTGGAAGTGCGCCCAGACCGTGTCGGCGTTGTTCGTCAGCCAGATCGCGGCGCGTGCCCCATGCCCGCGGTCGTCCTTGTCGTGGACTCGGCGGCAGTCGTGGACGGCTGCGGCCATCACGAGCGTCGCCGTGTCGTCCTCGGTCAGATCGTCGGCATCTGCGAGAAGCGCGGCCAGGGTGGCGGTGCGCATGGCGTGGCGAACGCCGTGCAGCGAGTCGGCAAGCTGGGAGTTCGCCATCCAGGCGGTGGGGATGGCCGAGCGGTAGACCAGCCGCTGGGAGGTGGCCCGAAGCGCCGGAGTCACCGCGTGGGGGAAGTCCGGCCGGTTGGCCTCGATCCATCGCACGGTGGCATGGTCGGTGAACTGGTGGTGCGGAAGCTGCTTGCGTGCAGCCAGCTCGACCAAGCTGTCGGCCGACGGGGTGGTACTCATCGGGCCTACCCCCTCAGTGGGTCGGAACGGCGGATGCCGATTAGGTCTGCGGCTCGATCTCCTCGAACGACAGTTGATCCTTGCGGGCCTGCTCGGCAGACTCGAACGCCGAGGTGAAGTCGGCCAGCTCCTGCTCGGTCATCAGCGTCACGCCCAGGTCCTGGGCTGCGGTGGTGATGCGGGCTACGGCCTCTTCGCGTGCCGTGTCGCTGGCGTCGTCGTCCAGCAGCACTTCAAACTCGGTGTGGTGGCCCCACGCCTCGCTCCACTTCACGGCGATCTCTACGCCTCGGAAACGGTAGTTGTGCCGCTGGTTGTCCGCCTGGTGCATGTGTGGCTCGAAGCCGAGGGCGTTGAAGACGGCCACAGCCGCGGGGACGTCCTCGCGGGCGATGGGGAACTCTGTCTCCGGGAAGGCCGCGCCTTGGCCGATCTTGCTGTGCTTGAGGGTGATCTTGGCCGTGCCGGCGGCGGTGTTGTCGGTGACCTTGAGCAGCCTGTCGGGCAGAACATAGAAATAGATGTGCTTGTCGTCGCGGCCCAGGTCAGTGGCTTCGCCCTCCAGGCGGGCCGTGAGCCGGTCGTGGGTCTCTTTGTCGTACCGGGCACGCATCTCGATCTCGATGGGCAACGGCTTGGTCCCTTCTTCGGGCATGGGTGGTCCGTCCGAGCCCGCTCAGGCGGGGGCCTGGCTGGTCCGGTTGGTGGGCGGTATGCAGCTGTGGCCCGCGGCGGTGCGGTCAGCGTGCGGACGTGATCCGCACCGCCGTATCAGGGCGCGTGGGCGTCAGCCGAGGTCGCCGAAGCGGCTGCGTACGACGCCTTCGTGCAGGTAGTTCGGCAGGTCAACGCCTCCGACGGAGGTGCGCTGCGTGGCGACCTGCTCCTCGGTCTCGGCGGGAAAGCCTTCAAGGAGCTGGAGGGTCTGCTTCACCCACTCGCGGGACTTCTCCCAGTCGTCGGCGTCGCGGTGCCGGACGGCCAACGCGTAGGCCGTCTCCGCCGCGGCCCATCGGTCGGTCGCCAGCTCTTGCTGGAAAACCGACTCCAGTTCCTGGACGGACGCGACGCGTGTCTGGTTGGTCATGGTGCCCTTTCGGTTAACGGTGTACCCCAGTGGTGCTCAACGCTTCGGCGCCCCCGTGGTGACGTCGTCAGCCTCAGCTGGCGAAGATCTCGGCGAGCGTGCGGTAGTCGTGCAGCTCGTCCTTGTCGAACCACAGCTCCACCTCCTGCTTGGCCTCCTCCTTGTTGCCGCTGGCGTGCACGAGGTTCGCCACGGCCTTGCCGGAGGCCACGCTGGCGGCCTTGCCGTAGTGCGAGAAGTCGCCCCGGATCGTCCCGGCCGGAGCCTCGTTCGGGTACGTGCTGCCCACGAGCTTGCGCACCGTGGCGATGGCGTCGAAGCCTTCGAGTACCAGGGCGATGACCGGCCCCTGCTGCATGAACGCGGAGGTGACGTCGTAGACCTCCTTGCCCAGGCGCTCTTCGAGGTCGAAGTAGTGGCGCCGGGTGAACTCGGCGTCCATCTGCTTCATCTTCACCCCAACGATCTTCAGTGCCGCTTCCTCGAAGCGGGTGATGACCTTCCCGCCGAAGCCGCGAACGAGCGCGTCGGGCTTGAGCAGCACAAGCGTGCGCTCCACTGTCTGGTCCTGATCCTGGGACATGGTTCCCTTTCATCTGCCACGCGGGTGATATGACGGTCGCTCAGCGCGTCAGTGACTGAGGTTACCTGCGCCGGATCGGCCCATAGGGCCTGGCAGTTGGGCTACAGATGACGCTGTTGGCTCACCCTCCTGATACGGACATTCGATAGCCGAAAACTGATGTCCTTTGAGCGCCGGACGGGCGCCTTCGGAGAAATCGGATAGGTGTGCTGCCAGTTGCAGGCGGTGGCTTCCAGCGTCCTCCCGTCGTTCAGCTACTCATGCCAGACCGTGCCCGACGCGGAGTCGACACGGACCGACCGGGCCCCCGGGGCGGCCAGGGCGTGACGCGAACCCTGGGCGGCGACTTTCGGCCCTTCCTGGTGGGACTGCGATCCTCCAACTCGCGTATCCCCCAGGGGTCTGAACTAGCATGCTTGGGCGACCGCATCGCTCGCACGTATGTGCGAGAGTGTGGGGTCGGTCTGGGGCGGCACGCCTTAGAGTCAACCGGTGTTCGCTTCCCGCCGCCATGAAGCGGCAGTGCAACTCGCCTGCAGTCGGAGCGCATTGACCATGCACGTCGCCGATCGGATACGTGAGGGCCGCGATGGAAGTTGTAGACGTCTGGACCGGCCAGCTCGCCTGCACACTCCAATCCGCCCTCCGCATGACCAACGAGTCCTTCGCCAACCGCTTGGGCATCTCGCCACGGACCGTCGCCACCTGGCACTCCGACTCCGACGTCATCCCCCGCCCAGAGATGCAACAGCTGCTCGACTCCGTCCACGAGGACGCATCAGCCGCTGTCCGCAAACGATTCGCATCGATGACGGCGGCAACAAGCCAAGCGGGCACCGCAGCCACGGCCTCCAAGGCCCAGGCCCTGCGCGTCGCCATCGCTGTCGTCGTTCGTGACGACGAAGTTCTGATGGTCTGCCGCCGTGGCGATGACGCATCCGGGATCACCTGGCAGTTCCCCGCAGGCGTCATCAAGCCCGGCGTCCGGCCGGAGACCACGACCATCCGCGAGACGCTGGACGAGACCGGTGTGCATTGCGCCATCCGCCAGAACCTCGGCGAGCGGCTCCACCCGGTGACCGGCGTGCACTGCATGTACTTCCTGTGCGAATACCTCGCTGGGGACGCGACGAACAGCGATGTCGTGGAGAACGTGGACGTGACGTGGGTAGCCAAAAGCACGGTCACCCGCTTCATACCTGCTGACAAGATTTACCCGCCAATCCTGGAAGTGCTGGAGGAAGACATATGACCGAGCAGACGGCAGCGGAGCGGCCGGGTATCTCCGCCGCGATCGTGGTTCACGAGAACCGCGTCCTGATGGTGCGGCGCAGGATCTCCGAGGGCCAGTTGTCCTGGCAGTTCCCCGCCGGCGAGATCGAAGACGGGGAGACTTCCGAGGAGGCGGCCGTACGCGAGACGCAGGAAGAGGTTGGCCTGGCCGTGGCCGCGGTCCAGGCTCTCGGTGAACGAGTCCACCCCAAGAGTGGAAGGAACATGTCCTACACCGCCTGCGCGGTCACGTCCGGCACCGCTTACGTGGCTGACAAGGACGAGCTGGCGGAGCTGAAGTGGGCTGCGCTTGCCGACATCCCGGAACTCGTTCCGTACGGCCTCTTCGAGCCGGTGCAGGCTCATCTCGACAGCGTGCTGAGCTAGCTGTCGGCGGGCCCGCCGGTGAGGGGCTACATCAGCTTCTCGAACATGTGCTGGAGCTACCGGGCGGTCGGCCGTTGGGCCGGGTCCATGCACAGATCTGTCAGGACGATGTCTTCGAACGCAGGGAAGGGCCATGGCCGGATGCTTGTGAGGGTTCGGCAGCAGCTGACTGGCGACTATAGACGGACACATGGTGCGTACTGGTCGCGGTAAACGGAGAGCCCTTCCAGTCGGCTGTCCGCCGTTCCAGGCGCAGCCCAGCGAGCTGCGCCATCAGGTCCAGCTCGGCCGGATAGGCATAGCGCATGACCTTCGGCAGAAGACGGTAGCCATCCGGGCCGACGCGTACTTCTTGGGCCCGGACGATCTGGTGCACGGGGTCGTGGACGAATGCGGACCAACTCAGGTGTTCTTCGCTCATTTCGCGGACGATCATCTGCTGGCGTTCGGAGGACATGCCCGAGGTATGCGGGACGGCCGCTTCGACGACGAACCGTCCCTGGGGGGCGAGGTGCCTGGCCGCGCTGCGGAAGCAGCTGACCTGATCTTCTTGTTCGGTCAGCAAGAAGAGCGTGCTCGCTATGACGTAGACGAGTGGGTAGTGCGTTCCAAGGTCGAACCGCGCCATGTCGCCGATTCGCGCCTGGACAGGCGAGTGCCCCTCAGGCGTCTGCTTTTGATGCTCTTCGAGACGGTTGATCATCTTCTGGGAGGCGTCAAGGCCGAAGACGGGCGTCCCCCATTCGGCCAGCGGGAAGGCGACGCGGCCCGTCCCGATGCCCAGCTCCAGGGCTGCGCCGTCTCCGGCGAGGTCGGAGAGGACGGCAGCGGCGGCACTCGGGTCCTGGTTACGGGTCTCCTCGTCGTAGTACGGCGCCCACTGGCCCCAGCGGGCGGCTTGCTGGTGCAGGTCCTTCATGATCTCCCCTGTGGTCGGCGGTCGATTTCAGTGCGGTGTGCGCATGACCCCATTGCGTGGTGTTGCGCGAGTACGCCGCTGGCGAGCCAGGCGACAGGCTCGACGGTCTGGGGCGCCGAGGAGTCATGCCGGCCCGTCCACCGTCGTCGCGTCTGATGTGTCGTCGGCGTAGAGGGTGAAGTACGCGGGGGTGTGGTCGATGGGCAGATCGGTGCGCCAGCTGGTGAGGATCTGGGCACTGCAGACGAACAGGCCGTCGGGAAGCTGATCGAGAGGGTGCCAGGCCCAGTCGCCGACGCTCTCGTCCGGCTGCGTGGCCAGCTGCCCGCGCCAGGCGTGGACGAGGGCGCCCACGGTGACCCGCAGGACACCTTCGACGTGGTCGACGAGCGTGCCCAGGAGCCTGACGTCTGTTGGGCGGGCGATCAGACCGGTCTCCTCGCCGAGTTCGCGGATGACCGCTTCCGCGAAGGACTCGCCGGCCTCCACGCTGCCGCCGGGCAGTTCGAGGGTGCCGCGGCGGTGCCGGCCAAGCAGGATGCCCTGTTCGCTGTGCAGGATCGCTCCGACGCCCACGGCCGCGTGCGCGGCTGGCGCGCGGGTGCTGCGCGGTCGGCTGGAGACGCGCGCCGGCCGGGTTGGCAGGCGCCGGGCACGGATGAGCTGCTGGACGACTGTGGCGCTCTCGTCGGGGTGCGGTAGCAGGTCGATGGCCTCGACTCGGAAGCCGTACGAGGTGAGCAGGTCTTCCCACAGATGCGGTGCCAGGACCCACATCTGCGTCGGCAGGGGCGGGTCGTCACGCAGCAGGATCATCTGCTCGCGGGGCGCCACCTCCGTGGACGGACCGCGGCCGTGCAGGTCGGTGTGCAGGAGCGAGAGGATCAGCGGGGTCCCCGGACGCAGGCCGTCGCGCAGTGCCGGCAGCGAGCGGTGCGGGTCCATGAAGGCGAGCGTCCCGATCGCGTACGCCGCGTCGAACGGCTCGGCTCCAGCCAGGTACTCGGTCACGTCTGCCTGGACGAAGTCCACGCCGTCAACGTCCGCGTGGGCTGATACGGCTCGCTCGTGCTGGGTCGGAGACAGTTCGATGCCGGTGACGCGGGCTCCGTGTGCCTGGGCGAGATGGACGGCGTGGTGGCCAGCTCCGGATCCGATGTCCAGGACACGGCGGCCGGTGACGTCGCCGAGGACTTCCGTACCCGGCCCGATCCCTTCCCAGGGCGTCCAGCCGAGCCGGTCGGGGATGGGCGGGGTGTAGGCCCGGTCCAGTTGGCGCTGGCCGTAGATCTGCCAGGCCCGGGTGTTGGTGTCCTCGGCGGGCACGGTTTGCCTCCTCGTGGGGGTGCTGGGGGTCAGGTGTGCGTGATCAGGTAGGCGGGGCCCTCGCCGCGCCGGGCTCGTTCGATGGCGTCGAGGCGGGCGAAGGCGCGCGGCGCCATCAGCCCCTGCCAGGTCGCGTGGTCGTGCGCGGCCCACATGTCGTGCTCCGCGGGATCGAGGCGGATCCAGCCGAGCTGGTCGGCGGTCAGCTGACCACCGTCGAAGATGAGCCCCACCTTGTTCAGCGGCTGCCGCGGCCCGGCGTGCAGGAAGTGCGTCAGGAGCAGCTTCGGCGTGTCCAGCCCGAGTTCGAGGCCGATCTCCTCGACCGCCTCGCGCCGGGCGGTCTGCAGTGGGTCCTCGCCCGGGGCGTCCAAGTTGCCGCCCGGGAACTGCCAGAGTCTCGAGCCGTAGACCGAGCGGAGCTGGACCGGTCGGTCGTGCTCGTCGCGGATGTAGAGGCAGCCGTACACCGTGTGGTGGGGGACGGTCTGCGCGTACTGCATAGGCGTCATCGGCATGGGGCGGCCGAGCCGGGCAGGGCAGTGGTCGAACGCGAGGGCGAGAACGCCGAGCGCTTCCTTGGCCGGCGGGTAGATGCTGCGGATGTTGGCGAGCAGCTCGCCGGGCGGCCCGTCCGGATCGATGCGCACGGTGTCCTCCGAGCTGAGCAGGTCCTCGAAGGAGGGGTACGGGGTGATCCGCTCCACGATGACGTCGAGGTCCCGCCCGGTGTCGCGGTCGTGGAAGACGACCGTGTCACCGGCTGCGACAGCGCGATTCTGCGGGGTGGCCACCCTCACTTCGATCGTCTTGCGCCCTGCTTCCACCTGGCGGTAGTACCGCCCGAGCAGGTGCATGTGGTGCTCGTATGGTTCGGTTCCGGCCGCGGCCGGGCTCGGGACAGCTGGGATCGCCTGCTGGCTGTCGTCAGGCATACATGCCTCCGTTCGATGCGTTCCGACCGTCGCGACCCGTGGAGCGCAACCGGGTCAGGGTGCGGTGACCGCGCTTCTGCGTTGCCAGATCGGTGTGGGTGGCGAGGAACGAAATGGACGAGGACGCCGGCGCGCTAGGGCAGCTCAATCGGTCCGTATCGTGCGTGCGGCTCCTGCCGCATCAGCGCGTCGTACCGGTCCGCCGCTGAGAAGTGCCAAAACTCCGTTCCATAGTTGGTAAAACCCGCGTTCTCCATGGCGTCGAGCAGCAGCGTGCGGTGGTGGCGCGCGTGATCGCTGAGGTTCGGGGCGTGCGTGATGCAGGCCCCGTCGCTCTCCTCGGGGGAGGCATTGACGCGGGTGCCGAGGTCGAGTTCGTGGCCGTCCTGGTCGACGAGGGTTACTTCAACGGCCGCGCCCGCGGAGTGGGGCGCGATCTCGGGTGGCGACACGTACCGGCTGGCAGCCTGGTGCAGCTGCTCAGCTGTCCAGCCGGGGTGCGCGGCGCCCAGCTCGTCCAGGTACTCGGTGAAGTAGCGCTGCTGTAGAGCCAGCGGCCGGTAGCCCTCGACGAACAGCAGGTCGGTGCCGGCGGGCAGGAGCGAGCGGGCGTGCTCCAGCCGGGCTAGGACGCCCTCGCGGACGTGGGCGAACGCGCCCAGCGGATCTTGCTTGCGGGGATCGACGCGGAAGCTGTGGTCACGCACGTCCACGAGCGGCTCCCCGCACTCGCGCACCGGGATCGCGGCGACGAGAGGATCGGACATCAACACCAGACTGTTCATGGAGTCTCCCTGTGACGGCGTGCACTGCGGTGGCTGAATTGGGGAGGCAGAAGCCAGATCGGTTTCGCGGAGGATGCGCGCCATGGTGTCCTGCAGCGTGCTGTCGGCCGGGATCACGGTCTCCGGACTGCCGGGGAGCAGATCAAGCTCGCGGTACCAGGAGGCGAGGTGGCTGTCGGTGACTTGCTCCAGGTACGCGGCATCAGCCTTCGACGCGTGTCGGACAATCGTCGTTTCCAGCGGCACGTCCAGGTAGTAGCAGCTGGAGACGCCGCGGTGATCCCGTAACAGAGACGTGATCATGTGACCGTAGCGCTCGGCGTACAGGATCCCTTCGAGTACCACGTGGAAGCCGGCGTTCAGGGCTTCGCGTGCGATCCTGCCCAGCAGGGCGATGTTGGCGCCGCGCGCGGTGTCGTGTTCCCTGAGCACGTTGCGGCGGATCACGTCCTGGCCCACAATCGCGATCCCGCGGCCGTGGTGATCTCGCAGACCCTGGGCCACGCTTGATTTGCCTGACGCCGAGTTGCCGCGAATCACCACGAGGCGGGTGTCCTCTCGGCCGACCGCAGTCGCGGTGGACAGACGACGGTGCGCGTCGCCCGGTGTGCCAGTCATGCGGGCCAGCCCGTCTCGCTGTACAGCTCCCCGTTCTGGATCTTCGCGATAGCCAGTCGGGTGTAGGGGACGAGATCGTCGGGAAGGGCGGTGGGGTCCCAGAATTTCCACTGGGTGCACTTGTCCGGCTCGCGCAGTTCCGGCTCGCCGCTCCAGGCGCGTGCGCGGAAGAACAGGCCCAGGCGGGGCGGGTTCCTGGGCTTGCCGATGTGGTGGACGACGTGGATGAGTTCGACGTCCTTGCGCTCGATGTGCAGGCCGGCTTCCTCGTGTGCCTCCCTGATCAGGCAGGCGATGGCGTTCTCCTGTGCGAGGTGGCCAGCCAGGACGTGCCAGGTGGACGGCGCGAACGCGGAGTTGGGGTGGCGCAGCCCGAGCAGCACCGTCCCGTCGGGCCGCTCCAGATAGAGGTGGACGCCGATGATGTTGGGGACCGTGTCGTGCGGTGAGGCCGGACTCTCCTCCTCGGGTTCGGGCCCGTTCTGCGTCGCCGGAAGGCTGGCGGCGTGGCGCCGTACGAGGTCGCTGGTGGTGTCTGCGATGCGGAGGCGGTGGAGGTCGTCGGGGGCGAACCAGGCGAGCATCACCCCTTCTGTCAGGTGGAGTTCGTGGGGATCGCCGTTCCAGCGGCCGGCATAAATGGCGATGGGCACGCTCGCGCCGGCATCGTCGGCGGCGTACTCGGTGCCGAACGGGGTCAGGTCGACGAGGTCGAGGCCGGCTTCCTCGGCCAGTTCACGCCGCGCGGTGTCTTCCAGGGTGGTGTCCTGGCGCTCTCGTCCGCCGCCCAGCAGGGACCACATGCCCGGCTCCCAGATCCGGCCGGGGAAGTAGTCGCGCAGGTGGAGCAGGTACTCACCGCGGTCGTTGTAGATCAGGGCGGAGGCGTTGGCTCTCTCAGGTTCGGCCTCCGGGGTGAGCTTGAGCAGCTTCTCGTGCAGGGAGGGGGAAGTCACCCGGTCCACGGGACGCCACTCGATGCCGCCGACCTCTTCTTCCTGCAGCACCACCTCCGCTTCGGTCTCGGTGTGCAGGCGGAAGAGGAACCGGAGGTCGAAGTGCTGGTGCCCGGGTTCACTCTTGCCCGGGTGGGCGTCGATGTCGTGGATGTCGATGTCGAACGGCACAGTCTCGTAGCCGGGCCACGGCGTGACGGCCTGGGGCGGGATCCCGGTCTCCTCGTGCAGCTCCCGCAACGCCGCCCCTGCCAGGGACTCGTCGGCGGGCTCGGTGTGTCCGCCGGGCGCGAGGACCTTCCCACTCGCCAGGTGCAGCACGTGCAGGACGCGGCCGAGAGGGTCGACGACGATCGCGCCGCAGGTGACGTGTCCGGTGAAGGTGGAGCGGCTGGCGATGTCGGTGGGACCGTCGAGGGCGTCCAGGAGGGCGCCGAGCTGCTCGCGCTCGTGGGGGTGGCGAGCGAGGTAGGTCTCGACGGTGGTGCGGATGTGGTCGTGCGACAAAGGCATGGGGCTACCTCAGAGGTACGTGGAGCGGGACGAGTCGAGGCGGGGTGGTCGTTCGGGTCAGCTCAGCCGCATCCCCTCCGCAGGGATCTCCTCGATGGCGGCGGCGCGAGCGTTCGGCAGGCCCCACCGCTCCCGTGCTGTCTCCACCGCAAGCTGGGCCTGCCGTGCTCCGGGCGGGCCCCAGCCCAGCAGGGCTGCTGCCTGGGCGGGAGTGGCGAGCAGCCGGGCGAAGGAGTGGCCGGTTGCGGGGTCAACGGCCGTCGACCCGATGGCGGTGACCCGGGCGGCCAGGCGGAGCCGGGCGTTGGGCCCCACCCCGCCGTAAACCTCGCCGGTCTCGTCCAGCACCCAACCCAGCCGCACCGGATCGGCCAGGATGAGCTGACCCTCCTCGGCGGCTTCGCGGTGCAGGGTCCCCTCGGGCGTCGTGTCGATGCTCTCCACGGTGCCGCCGGGCAGCATCGGCAGGGCGCCCCGTGGGCCGGGGTCGGCCACGACGACTACCCGGCCATCGGGGATGAAGCACCAAGCCCAAGCTTGTTGGACGGGCAGATGCCTGGGGATGGGGCCGCGGTTGAGGGGGCTGTCCCACATGGGGCGGTAGCGAACGTGGACATCGTGGCGGTCCAGCGCCGGGGTGCCGATGATGTGCCGGCCGTCGGCAAGGTGGGCGGTGGCGGTGTTCCCGAGCCGAGCCCTGTAAGCGGCGAGCATGATCTGTCCGTCCACGGGCCGCAGACGCTGCACCGCCTCCCGGGTCTCCAGGAAGGCGAACTCGGACAGCTCCTCGCGCGGCAGGCGGATCGCCTCCACCTGGTCGGGGGTCAGGATCCCCCCGTCGAAGACGAACCGGACCTCTCCGGGACAGGGCGCGTCGGGCCGAAGGTCGGGGCGGTGCGGAGAGAGGGAGTGGACGGCGAGCACCGTCGACAGGGGCAGATCCAGGCCCAGTTCCTCGGTGATCTCGCGCTGGCAGGTGACGTGCGGGTGTTCGCCATATTCGACGACGCCTCCCGGCAACAGCCACGAGTCGTCCCTGCTGTAGGTGGGGTGGACCAGCAGGACCCGGCCGACCGCGTCGGTGATGATTGCGGCGGCGCCGAGCCACGCCGCGTGCCGGGAAGCGGCGAACTGCACCACGGATGGGTTGGTACCCGGTGCGACGTGATCCGAAGGGGAGACGGAAGAGGCCACGTGTCGCTGCCTTTCAGGACGGTGGGCAGGGGGTGCATCCAGGGTGGGCCGGGGTGATCAGGCGCTGCCGCTCATCTGGCGCTGGAGTTCCCACAAGGACTTAAACAGCCCCGGTTCCTGGGTGAGTTGGGTGTAGGTGCCCTCCTGTACGATCCGGCCTTCGTCCAGAACCACGATCCGGTCGGCGAGGGCCACGTTGGTGAGCCGGTGTGTGATCAGCAGGACCGCCCGGTCCTTGGCCAGTTCGCGCAGGCCGGCGAAGATCCTGTGTTCCGCACGGGCGTCGAGGGCGGCCGTGGGTTCATCCATCACCAGCAGCGCCGCCTGCCGGTGGAAGGCGCGGGTAAGTACAAGGCGCTGCCACTGCCCGCCGGAGAGCTGCTGACCACCGAACCATTCGCTGGTCAGGAGGGTGTTCAAGCCGGAGCGCAGGCCCGGCAGTATCTCCGCGGCTCCTGAGGATTCGCACGCGGCGAGCAGCGCTGCGTCGCTGGTGTCGCCCTGCCCGAACGTGATGTTGTCGCGCATCGTCAGCGGTAGATACGTGAATTTCTGCGGCACCAGCGCGACATGCTCCCACGCTCCCCACGGATCGAGGTCCGCCGTGGAGGCGTGGTCCCAGGCCACGTCACCCTCGGTGGGCAACAGCAGCCCGCACAGCAGGCGCGAGAGGGTGGACTTGCCGGAGCCGTTCTCCCCGACCAGCGCCACGATCTCGCCGCGCTTCATGTGCAGCGAGACGTTGCTCAGGCTGTCCTTGGGGGCACCGTCGTAGCGGTATGTGACGTTGCGGACCTCGAAGCGCTGCGGCGCGACGGCCAGGGGCTTGGTGCCGCGGGAGTCGGACATGGCCTGGCCGTGGGCGTTGTCGAGGAAATTCTGCCAGTCCTGCACGTACCAACCGGTGCGCACCAGGCGGGCCCCGCCGGTGATGATGCCGCGCACCGAGCCGGTGGCGGTCTGGAGAGCGAAGACGGCACCGCCTCCGGCCGCCAGGCTCATCCGTCCTGACGCCAGGAGCCACAGCAGCGCCGCCCACACCGCGATCGAGGCGACCCCGCCGGCCACGGCTCCGGCCAGCCCCATCCAGGCACCGGTGTTCGCGGCATGGCGTTCAGCGGCGTTGACGGAGGCGGCCAGCTTTCGGTACCGACCGATCAGGAAGGGGCCGGCCAGGCAGGCCCGCATCTCCTCGCTGGATTCCTGGTAAGCCATGTGCCAGCGCAGTTTGCCCAGCATCCGGCGCCGCCCAGAGGTCTCCAGCCCGGCGAGGTAGATCACGCGGGCCGAGCGGACATAGGCGGCGGCTTGCGGCAGGCACGCGAGGAAGAGAAGGGGAAGGAGCAGCGGGTGCAGGACGGTCAGCACGGTAGCGCCGGCGGCGAGCGTGGCGGTGGCCGCGAGGATGTCCTGCGCTTCTTCGACGAGGTCGGGGGTGACCTGGGCGCCGCGGTCGGCGATGTCGTAGGCGTCGTTGTAGCCGGGTTTGTTGTTGGCTGCCAGTTCCGCGCCGAGCGCGGCCTCGACCATCGTCAACTCCGCGGCTCGCCCGAGCACCGGGCGCAGACGGCCGGTCAGCCAGACGACCGCGATGCCCAGCACCGCGCGCAGCCCGGTGGCAGCGGCGATGACGGCCAGCTGTGGGGCGGCATCCCACAGCCGCTCGGTGATGTCGCCCGAGGAGATCAGAGCGTTGATCGTGGCCGTGACGGCCAGGAGGCCCAAGGCTGCGAGGACGCCGGTTCCGATCTGGCACACCATCAGTCCGATGGTCGCTCCGCGGTCCACCCGCCAGGCCATTTGTACGGAGCGCCGCACGAGTGAGGGCAGGCGCCGCGCCATGGTGCGCGACGTTAACTGGGAGCCGGCCTGGAGCCGTGACTCATCGCGGTAGAGGTACTCCTCTTCTCGAACACTGGCTTCCTGCGGTTCGTCGTCCGACCGGGTCCCTTTCGGTGGTTGCGGCGGCTGATCCTGTGTAATGGCCGAGGTCATCGTTCCCCCTAGGACGGTCGCTGCGGCAGAGTCGCCAGGTCTAACGACACGGCTGCGATATCGAACACACGTCATTCGGTCGTGCTGGGAAGCCCGCTATCTCCTGCGTGCGGAACCTTGCAGGCGCGGGATCCCTGGTCTGGCTTGGAGCGGCTCCGGGTGGAAATTGGCCGAAACGCCGACGCTGCCGTGCGGCGAAGAGAATCCGGCAGTTCCTCCCGGTCGTCCCGCTCCTAGCAGGGATCTCGTTCGGTCTTCAGCAGCCTTTCCAGCTCTGCCTCGGCATGGGCGACCGCACCCGTCAGCGCCTCGTAGTGGTGGGCGGGCAGTGCGCCGGATCCCAGTCCGGCCGCGGCGATCACCGCGTTGAGTGCGAGGGTCGAACCCGCGCCCAGCGCGGACACGGCGAGGGGGTGGTGCAGTACATCGCGGGCGGCGTAGGCGTCGAGCTGGGCCACCTTTGCGATGGTTTTGGTGAGAGTGCCTGCAAACGGCCCGTCGGGGTCCAGTTCGAAGGCACTCAGGCCCGCCCGGGTCTGGAACACGGCGGTCGACGGATCGGGAGGGGTGAGGAGCGCGGCGGCTTCGACCAGGACATGTTCGAGGTCGGCCTGCGCAACCGGTACGCCGACGTGACGGCAGTGGGCGCGCAGAAGCAGACCGATGGAGGTCTCCCAGGGCTCTGTGGGCTGGGCGGTGTCGATCAGGTCGAGGGCCTGCTGGTTTCGCCCTTGTTCCATCAGGGCCATGATTTTGATCTGTCGACCGTCGAGGAGCCGGTTGCCGATGCCGCGGTGGTGGGCCATGGCCTCGGCCGCTTCGGTCCACCGGCCGATGCGTGCGAGAGCGCGGGCGCCGTCCACGAGCACCGTGACCCACAGCTCCTGGCACACCTGCCGGTGATCGGCTTCGGTGCTGGTCAGGGAGGACAGGTCGACGACGCGGCCGTCTATCTCGGACTTTCCTCGCTGACGGGCGGCCTGGTTGAGGCGGGTGAGGAGATCGTAGGCCGCCTCGCCTTGGCCGTTGCGTGTCAGTAGCCGGGAGAGGTTGACCAGCGGCATCAGCGACATGACGCCGATCGGCCCGCTCAGGCGTCCGGCGTCGGCGAAGACCTGGTGCTGGCGCCAGCACAGATCGGTGGCCAGGCCGGACAGGCCGACGTCGGAGGTAATGAGTGCGGCGTAGTTGAGGACACTGCAGGTGCGGGCCACCAGGTCGTAGTGGCCCGCACCTGCAGGTGCGACGGTCAGCCCGGTGAGGTGGTTGATGCGCTCCTCCAAGGGAAGCGCGGGCGCCTTGGTGCGGCGGACCAGGGGTATCCGGCTGGCTATCGCGGGGATCATCGGCTCAGCCCTTGCGCGCCCAGTCGACGACGAGCCGGCTGTAGGGCTTGTCGACGACGAAGCGCGCGTCGTCCGCCGTCAGCCGGTCCCGGGAGTCGGCGACGGCCATCCGGAAGCTGGGTTCGGGGGCGTCGTTGCCGCCACTCGCGTCCCAGGCCCGGATCTCGCTCACGACGAGCTCGGCGAGGTCGGCGCCGCCCTCGCCATGGCCGATCACGCCGACCTCCCAGTACCGGCCCGCCGCGTCCTCACCCTCGCGGATGGTCAGGTAGGCGAGCGACCCGGCGTCGAGTGCAGCCATGGACCCCCACCCGAAGTGCGGAGTGAACCCGGCGCGCTGGCCCGGCAGTCGGGACAGACCGTTGGGCAGCCCGCAGGCCAGGTACAGGTACAGCCACTCCCACGCCGAGCCCTGCCGGAACTTCACCCCGGTGTAGAGCTTGGTCTGCTGCTGATCCAGCACCGTGCGCAGAGCGTCGCGGTCGACGTTCTGCTCGCTGAACGTCTCCAGGCGCACGTTGCCCTCTCCGGCCATCGGCACGAGGGTGTACACGTCGTCGCAGACGCCCTTGCGCAGCGGGACGAAGGTGGCCATCTCGCAGGAGACGGTCTTCCACGTGTCCCCGTCGCGTTCGAAGGCGAAGGAGCGGGAGATGCTGCCTCGGATACGCATCGGCAGGACCAGGCGACCGCCGGGCGCGAGCTGGTCGAGGATCTTCACGGGGACGTCGCCCGCACCGACCGTGAACTGGATGCGGTCGTAGGGGGCATGCTCGGGCAGCCCGGCCGCACCGTCGGCCATCACCGCGGTGGCGTTCTCCACGCCTGCTTCTGCAAGGTGCTTGCTCGCGCCGGCGATGAGGTCCTCGTCAACGTCGAGGGTCCACACCTGCCCGCCGGGCGAGACGATCCTGCCGAGGAGGGCGGCGTTGTAACCGGTGGCGGCGCCGGCTTCCAGGACCTTGTGACCGGGCTGGGCTCCCAGCTGTTCGAGCTGGGTGGCGACGACAGACGGCGCGGAGATGCAGGAGATCATCTCCCCGTGTTCGTCGTGCTTGATCGGCACCGCGTCCTCCTTGTACGCGCGCTCCAGGTCGACGCCGGGCAGGAAGGCGTGCCGGTCGGTGGTGCGGAACGCGTCGATAGCCGCTGGGCTGCGCAGGTGGCCGCTGTCGACGAGGCGCTGGGCGAGGGCTTCGCGCAGCTGGTTGGGGTCGTTCACAGGTGTCACGGTGGTCTCCATTCGAGGGAGGCTAAGGTCCGCCGGGGCGGACTTGCGGGTAGACACGTCAACTCCTTCTCCGGTGGAGAAGGCGACGAGACGGCCGAGCCACGCGGTGGCGGCCTGCGCGTCAACAGGCACACCCGCGCGGTTGAACGCGAAGATCGCGTGATGGGCGAGGACACCCCGGATTCCGCGTATCAGTCGGCCGTCGGCGGCGAGCCGGCGCAGGCGGCGGCCGGCGTCCTCGAACGCGGCGACGCGCTCGACCCACCCCGCTTCCGCGTCGGGGCGCAGGGCCGCGTCCGCGTTCATCAGCCGCCGCATCGCGGAGACGGCCTTCTCCAGGGCGGGCCCCTGGGGCGGGTTGACAGGGGGCCGCAGGGCGGCCCACCGGGCGTATACGTCTCCGGCTTCGAACGGGTCCAACCCCGCCGCGCGGATCATGGCGGACAGCAGCATCACGCTGCGCTCGCGGGCGCCAGGGGTACCGGTCTCGGCGAGCGCGGCCGGGCTGTCGGCGCAGAACACGTTGTGCGCGACCTCCATGCCCTCGGGGCCGCCGAAGGCATGGGGCTCCGGCTCGTAGATCCCGCCCGTCCAGCCGGTGATCACACGGTCGGCGAGGAGCTGGTCCATCAGACCGGTGGCGGGCTGTTCGGTGCGCAGGCGCATGCCGCCGTCCTTGCGCAGGAAGTGGAAACGGCGTCCGGTGAGCGCGGTTGCCAGGGCCCGTGCGGCGTTGTGGTGCGGGGCGGGGAAGGTCACGGAGGCGTGCCACCAGGGGGTGTCCGGTGGGGTGGGCAGGTTTTCGTCGTCGAAGGTCATGGGCAGGGAACTCCTTGCGAGGCGGCAGGGTGGTGGTCAGGTGAGCAGGAGGGCACGGGGCCAGCCGGCGGTATCGGTTCCGTGCAAGGCGAGTTGGGCTCCGGCGCGGCCTTCCAGGAAGCCTGGTTTGGGCAGGTGCTCCCAGTCGGCGGCCAGCCGTCGGTGCAGGTCCTGGACGATGGGGGTGAAGCGTGCGGGCGCGGGGCTGTCGGCGGCGACCGCGCGGGTGAGGGTCAGCAGCCCGGCCCAGCCGTGGCAGAGGGTCGAGTCAGTGATGCGGGCGAGCTGCTGTGGGTCGGTCAGGATGGTTTCGATGGTGTTTTCGGCCGCTTGGCGCCGGGCGGGGTCGCCGAGGGCGAGCGCGGCGAGCTGCCGGGCGCGGGCGATGCCGGGCTGGCCGTAGCACCAGGACTGGCGGGCCGGTTCCGTCCCGGGTGGCTGGTCGATGTCCAGGTGTGCTGAGGTGGACCAGTAGTGGGCGCCGTGCCGGTCGAGCCAAGTTGTGTACGTGCCGATGGCCTCCTTCTGGCCGGGGACGCTGACTCCTTCGCGCAGAGCGAGGGAAAGCACGGCCAGGGGCCCCGCGATCCCGTGGGCCATGCCGTTGTTGCCGTGCCCGCCGGCCATCTCCTTCCCGTCCGGGCCGACCGCCGACCACCACCCCGGCAGCATCCGGCCGTCACCGCGGGCAGGGCGGGCGAGCGCGACGAGGCAGGCGAGCACGTCGGGCAGCCGGGGCGCGATGGGGCGGGACAGCAGAAGCGCGGCGAGCCCGGTCAGGCCACGGATGAGGTCCCATTCGGCGAGGTGAGGCAGCGTGCCGGCGGCCTGACGGCGGTGGGCGGCGGCGAGCCGGGCGTCCACGACGCGGTCGACGGCCGCGCGGACGTCGTCTCCGGCCCCGTGGGCGCGGGCCAGGACGAACTCCAGGGCGGGTGCACCGTGGAAGAGGCTGGCGTTGCTGCCGGTGCTCACCCCCCGGGCGGTGGCTTGGGCGAGGTGGCGGCGGGCGATGGACAGGTCACGGCGCTCGATGTCGAGCAGGGCCATGCCCAGGGCGCCCTCGGACAGGTCCTGCGTACGGGGAACGGTCGTCGAGGTCATGAGCGCCTGGCCAGGGGGACGACGATGCTGTGGGCCCGGCCACCGATCCACCCGTCGGCATCCGGCGGGGGCGCGTCGTGGAGGGTGGCGACGCCGACGGGGCTGGCATCCAGGTGCGCGCGCAGCAGGTCCAGGTCGACGTCGCGGGTGAGGTCAAGGGCCAGCTGCTGGTCGTCCTCCGTCAGGAGTACCTGTTCCGGCACCTGGAACCGGGTCCGCCAGGCGTGGAGTTGGTCCGCCCACTGCTGAAGTGGCGCGGTGCGGGCGGGCAGTATGCGGCTGCGGATCTTCCACCGGGCGGCAGTGAGGATGGTGCGCCGGTAGGTGAGTGCCGGGGTGAAGGGCAGAGCCCAGGCGGCCCCCCAGTCGAACCAGGTCACCTGCGGGGACGCGGCCCGGCTGATCTCGCCGAGGAAGCGGGCCATCGGCGGGGTGTAGTTGTTCCACAGGAAGTTGATTGCGGTGGGGGCTAGCAGTTCCAGTGGCTTGCCCGTTGCGGACTCCACCAGCTGGGGGCGGCCGTCGGCGACAGCGACCGACAGGTCGGCGGGGAAGAGGACGTTCGGGTCGGGGCGGCGGAATTCGCCGACGCTGACGACGCGTGGCAGGGCCTGCGGCGCGCGGGTGAGCAGGTCGGCCGGTACCCGTCCGGCGTGGAAGGAGAGCTGCGCGAGTTCTGCCTCCGGATCGACGGTGGGCAGGTTCGCGTACGCCGCCTCCGTGCCCGGCAGTAGGTGCCAGAACCGGCCGGTCATCGATCCGGCCGAGCGGGAGACGGTCAGCACGCGCAGCCGAAAGTCCCCGCGGTTCAGAGCCGGGATGGAGGAGGCGTGGACTTGTGTGGCCAGTTCGAGGTGGGGTGCCAAGTTGTGGGGCTTGTCGCCGGCCGCTGTTTCCAGTTGCTCGATCATTGCCCCGGTCAGCGCGACGGTGCGGCTGCCTTCGGTGGCGGCGGTGCCGGCCAGCTCCAGCAGCAGGCGGTCGCGTCGCGACATCGGCCGGGGCGGTTCGCTCGCCGTGAGGAACCCGGCCGGGAAGCCAACGCCCCTGTCGTGGTCCGTCGCCGTTTCCACCGGCACCATGGTGTTCTCGCCGTAGCGCTCGGTGAATTGCTCGATCCATCGTTGCCATGTCGGTGTTCCGGTCGGGTGGGTGACCAGGCGGGCCAGGACGGTCGCTGCGGTCTCCACTTCGGTCAGCACCTGTTCGGGCAGCCGCACGTCGGCGTCTAGCCGCAGGTCGCACGCTGTCCGCAGTCCAGCTGCCTGAGCGCGCACCGCAGGCGGTAAGACGTCGGTGGGGTCGGCGACGGTGGCGGGCGCACGCAGCGAGGAGCGCAGCAGCCGTACCCGCAGCAGTTCACCGAGCAGCCGGTCGCGCGCGGTGTCACTCACGGCGGGGAACTCCGCGGTCAGTTTGTCGGACAATTGGCGGTAGCCGATCGGCGATCGGGCCAGATCGAGGACGAGACGCAGTGCGGGGCTGAGGGCGAGGCGGAACTCGGCGTCGCCCTCGGAGGGCACGTGGATGTGCTGGTCGCGCTGTTGGATCAGGGTGTTGACGCAGACCTCGGCGTCGGCCATGCGCGCAGCGTCGCTCTCCCAGGTGCTGAGCATCTCCTCGAGTTCGGTCGGCTCAGGGCGTGCCAGAGCCTGGTGCTCTTCGCCGATGCGGACGGACGTGGTTTGGTCGAAGCCGAGCGGGGCGACGCCGGCGAACAGGCCGTAGGGGGTGGAGCGACGTGCGTAGCGGATCGCATAGCGGGCGGTGGACAGCGCCGCCCGGCGCATCCGGCGCACCTTCGGTGTGCGGCCATTGATGATGGCCTGCACCTGGTCCGCCAGATGGGGGCTCGCTTGCGAAACGGTCCGGCGGAACTCGGTGTCGGACCACACCGTGCCCAGCCACGCGCGCCACTCTTCCACGAGGGCCGTGCCCGTCGGCCAGGGCGGCATGGCGGGCTCGGTCGTGTGTACCGAGGCGCGCAGCATGGCCTGCCCCGCGGCCTTGTACAGGCTGGGCCGGTGCCGTGTCATCAGGGCTCTCCCTATCTTCTTGCGTGACGGGCGGGGCGGGCCGGACGGGAGAGAGCCCCCGTCCGGCCCGCGTTGCCGGGGTGGCCCGGCTTACGAGGTGGTGCAGGCGCTGGGGCAGGAGCTGCCGCAGTTGTCGCCCGTGCCGCACATCAGGACCGTCTCGGTCGCCGGTGTGCCCTCGATGAAGGTGATGTCGAGTCCGAACGGGTCGGTCTCGTCAGTGATCACGAGGTCCGACTGCGCGGGGGCGGTCGGCCTTTCCGTCTGCACGGCGGTCATGCTTGCCTCCTAGTGGCGATAGGTGGTGCGGGCCGGGGCCCGGTCGGGACCCGGATCTTGGTGCCAGACGGCGGCGGCGACTGTGGCGCGCCTGTTCCACGACGTCTGGGAGTCGGTGGTGCCCGTGTTGTCAGGCTGCTGCGGGCTGCGGTTCCTGGTGCGCCTTCGCGGCCTGGTCCAGCACCCTGGTGAACTGCTCGGCGCGTTCGTCGCCCTCCGCCTCCTGGGCGCGGAGGTCTCCGAAGCGGGACCAATACCGCCTGCAGACGTCGCTTTTCATGACCATCGAGGCGAAGAACGGCAGTCCTTCGTCGCGGACGAAGCCCAGCCGGTCGCGCAGGCTGAGGGCGCAAATGAGCTGGTTGGCAGCCAGTAACTGCACGTACTCCTCAACGTCCATGTCCTCGGGCTTCCACAGCTTGGCGAGGTCGGGGTTGGTGGACATCTGGGCCAGCCAGTCGAGCTGATTCCGCGCGACGGTCGCCTCGTTCCGCTCGGCCTGGTGCCGTGCCTCCTGCCGAAGCCGGGCGGCTCCGACCGCAGCGTTCGCGAGGGAGACGGCAGCGCCGGCAGTGAGGACAACGGTGGTGAGCTTCATACGTCAACGGTCCGTTTCAGGTCAGGGGGCGGTGGGTGAGTCGGATCGGTGGAGTGGGCGGGGCTCGCTGGGTCATGCGACCTCCGCGAGTACGACGGTCGAGGAGTCGTCGGCCTGGTGATCCTGGGCGAGCCGGCGACGCACCGTCTCCAAGGCGACGGCGATCGGTGACAGTCCGACGGAGGCTCTTCGCTGGTCCAAAGAGTCCGGCGCGCGAACCAGGCACAGCTCAACCCCTGTCGCAGTGAGGATCCGTTGGGTCCCGAACTCCTGCGGGCGACCGCTGTTGGCCAGGGTGCGGTCGTAGAGGTGTGCCCAGTGCTGGATGCGCGCGTCGCCGTCCTGGACTGCGCGTTCCAGCAGGGTGGTGGCCGCCCGCTGGAAGTCGGCGTCGTCGTCGGCGTGAAGAGCCAGGCTCCATGCGGCGCGCGCCGCATCCGGGCCGACGAGGCGGTGGCCGGGCCAGTCGTGTTCGGCCAGGATGCGACGCAGGATCTTGGTGTCGGCGTGGTCGGCGTGACGGCCTTGGCCGAGCTGTACGGCGTCGAGGTGGTTGCGCACGCGCTTGGCCCGCCGCGCTGCCGACTGCGTTGCGCGGGCGATGAGTTCGCGGGCGAGGTCCGGCCGCAGCGGTTCGGCGGCCGTCACGCGATGCTCCGGCTGTCTGCGATGGACTGCGGCTCGTGGACCTGGCATTTGATGAGTGCGCCCAGCCCAGAGCGCTGCTCGGCGATGAGTTCGAGGCGAGCGGCCCGCTCCTCGTGTTGCCCCGTGCCCGATCCGCGCACGTCCCAGCCCATGTCGGTGAGCCGACGAAGGAATTGTGCAATCGGATCAACGTCGAGGGCGTGACGTGCCAGGACCTCAGCGCGCACCAGCGGTAGGTCCAGCCGGGCGGCGAAGTCCGATGCCCACAGAGTGATCAGCTGGACGGTGTCGTCGGAGCGGTTGGGCAGGGTGTGGACGGAGCCCAGGAAGAGGCACGGGCCCTCGCCCCATCCGAGGTCGGGGGCGCGCTGCGGGAGCATGCAGGCGAGCAGCAACCCGTCCTCGAACAGCCCTGCCAGCTTCGCCTGCGGGTCGCGGAACAGGGCCGGGATATCGGCTCGGGCGGGTACCGGCAGGCCGCGCATGGCGAGCCAGCGCTGACGGTCTTGGACGAGTGCGACAGCCTCGTCTCGCTCGGCGTCCGTGCCCAGAGTCCTCATCTCGTACACGGTGGCTGATGCGCGCTGGTGCCGGGGCGCGGGAGGCGGCTCGGTGACCGGCGCGGCGGATGACGTATTCACTGGCTCGCTCCGTTCTCCACCGTGCCGGTCGGCCTGGCGCCCAGCAGGCCCCATGCGTGGGCCAGGATGACGAGCTGAGTGACGTCGGCGGCGCCCGTCACATCGAGCAGTTCGTCGAGTGCGGACCGGACATCGGCGGGGGCGATCTTGGCGGCGAGGGCGATGGCGTAAGGGGTGCTGTGCTCAGAGACCGCCCGCAGCAGTAGCTGCTGCTCCGCGTTGAGCTCAGGCGCTGGCCGGTCCGGCGTGGGCGGGGCGACTTGCTTGGCAGCCAACAGGAGTTGCGCGAGAACCTGTGGCTTGCAGCGGGGTGGGCAGTGGACGCTCACCCGGATGTCGCGGACGTACTGTCGGATCGTGTGGGGCGACAGCCCGGTCCTCGTGGCGATGTCTTGGGTGGTGAGACCGTTCACGAGATGCTGGGCGACGCGCTGGTGGGTCGGTTTCAGCGGTGTGATCGGGGCGCTGGTCGTCATGGACGGGGTCACGGCTGTCTCTCTCTGCTGCGTTGACGGTCGCCGGGTGGTCCGTCGGCCCTTGCGGGGGGCGGGGCCTGCGGTACGGGCTCGTGCGAGGCGGATTGAATTCGCGGGGTGCCGCAGAAGGGGGTTCATGCGGCGGTGGGGTCGGGCTGTGCCCAGGCAGCTTCGGCGGCGAGGCGTTCGGACCACTGGATGTGGTCCTCGTCGAAGGCAGCCTCGGCCAGGCGTATTCGCTGGACTTCGCCGGTCCCTGCCGGTGGATAGGTGTGCTGGATGTCACGCCACAGGCGCTGGAGGACGTAGTCGCGGTCGAGGGCCTGGGCGCCGTGCAGTTCCATGGCGTCCTGGGTGGACTGCGTCGCCCACTGGTGGCCCAGGTACTTGGCGTTGATCAGGTCGGCGTCGCAGGAGAGGCCCCGGTCGAGGAGGTGCACGGACTGGTAGGCCAGGATGCGTGCGGCGCGCAGGCGGGCCTCCATGTCACCGATGCGGTCCCGCAGGACCGGCAGATCGGACAGGGCGCCCTGGTAGCGGGGGCGTGCCTTGAGGCGGGTAGCAGTGGTGGCGACGACCGTCTCGTGGATCCCGAGGCTGATCGCGGCCAGGTTGGGACGGCCGTACAGGATGCTGCTGCTCTGCGAAACGCTCAGTCCTTGGCCGATCTCTCCGACCATGTTGTCTGCGGGCACGCGGACGTGGTCGAGGTCGAGGCGGCCGGCGGAGAAGCCGTGCAGGCCGAGGCCGGGGCGGTGGTCGTTGACGGAGAGTCCGTGGCGGTCGGATTCGACCATGAACGCGGTCAGTGCCTGCGAGGTGCGCACGCCCGCCTCGGCGGTCCGGGCGAGTACGAGGTGGGCTCCCGCAAGGTGGCTGTTGCCGATATGGACCTTGCTGCCGGTGATCACCCAGTGATTGCCAGCCTTCTCGGCGGTGGTCTCGATGCCGCCGATGTGCCCGCCGGCGGTCGGTTCGGTCACGGCGATCGACAAGAGCAGCGAACCGTCCGCCACGCCCGGCAGCCAGCGGCTCTTCTGCTCGTAGGTGGCGAAGTGCAGCAGGGCGCCGACGGGGATCAGGGTGGCCTGCAGGATGGCTGCGGCAGCCGCCGAGACGCAGGCGATGCGGTGGATCAGGACCGTCTTGGCCACGTGGCCGGCGCCCAGACCGCCGAAGGCGGACGGGACGGTGACGGCGAACCAGCCCCGCGCGGCCATCAGATCGGCGACCTTGCGCTCCACGCTGCCTGGGGCGGCCTCCATCCGCGCGGCGCGCGGCGCGACGTGCTCGGCCGCGAAGGCGTCCGCCTCGTTCCACAGCAGTTCGTGGCTGGCGGTGAGATAGGGGCGCAGCGCCGGAGGCGGTGGGGCGGGTGTGGCGGGCATGGTCGTCTCCCTCTCCCTGGGTGGAATTCGCGCGGTGGAGCGGCCGGGGATCGCTTGCGGCTCCCGGGTGGGGGCGGTGGAACGGGCCTAGCGGACGGGCGCGGGCGCGATGCGGTCCATCGCCTGGGCACCGGTGCTGATGACGATGTCTCTGAGCCGTCGGGCCTCGCTCAGGGGCCGCTTCTCCGGGTCGATGACGCAGACCGTGCCCAGCACGGTGCCGCTGTCGTGGATGAGCGGGGCGCCGAAGTAGGAGCGGATCCCGACCGCGTCGACCACGTGGTTGCCGCTGAAGCGCGGGCTGGCGTGCACGTCGTGCAGCGGGAGGGCCTTCTTGCGCGCCACGACCTCCGGGCACCAGCCGTGGTCGTGGCTCATGGTGCGGCCGACGATGACGTACCCGCTGTCCGCGGGCGGCTGGTGCAGTCCGACGAAGGTCTGCTCCTCCAGGAACAGATTGACGAACCCGTACAGGAATCCGGCCTGCTCGGCCATGTCGCGGGCCAGCTCGTCGAAGTCCTGGCTGGCGGCGGTGGACACGCCCAGGCGTTCCAGCAGCTCATACCGCTGCGCCAGTTCGCTCGACTGCTGGGGCTGCGGGCCGGTGACGGCGGCGCCGGCCGGGATGGCCAGCCCGCGGGCGGTGTCCCGCATGCCGCGTTGCGGTAAGGACAGCGCGGATGGGGTGGCCTGCGGCACGAGGTAGGGGTCGTTGGGCTGATATGACATCAGGCGTCCTGGAGGGTCGTAGTGGATGTGGGGTGAACGCGTCCTGCCGGAGAGTTCTTCACGGCGTGGCCGACGAGGGTCAGCAGGACGCCGGCGACGTGGTTCGGATTGCGGGCGTCGCAGGTGACCACCGGTACAGAGGTGGGCAGTTCGAGGGCGGCGCGGACCTGTTCGGGGTGGTAGCGGTGGGCTCCGTCGAAGTGATTCACGGCGACGACGAAGGGCAGGCCGATGTCTTCGAAGAAGCTGACAGGGGTGAAGCTGCTGTCCAGGCGGCGGGTGTCGACCAGGATGACCGCGCCGACGGCTCCGCGGGAGAGGTCGTACCAGAGGTCGACGAACCGGTCCTGGCCGGGCGTGCCGAACAGGTACAGCTCCAGAGGCACGGGTGCGTCGGGCAGGCTGAGGCGGCCGAAGTCGAAGGCGACCGTGGTGGTCTGCTTGGCCTCGACGCCCTCCAGGCTGTCCACGTCAGCGCTTGCCTCGGTCAGGTACTCCTCCGTGCTCAGCGGTTTGATCTCACTGACGGCGCCCACGGCGGTGGTTTTGCCCGCGCCGAAGCCCCCAGCGATCACGATCTTCAGCACAGTCGGTCCACCGGATTGCGGGCGCGACGGAGTCCGCAGAGTCACGGTCGGGTCATCCGGCCTGGGGGTAGGCGTGGGCATCGGGCCACTTCCTCTTCAGGCCCGCCGAGAGGGCCGCCAATAGGTGGGTAGTGGGACGTTCATCCGCGTCTGTGCCGGAGGCGGCATAGGCATCGGTGACGGAGACGACCAGGGCGTGGGCGTCCAGGAGGTCCGAGATGAGGATCTTGACGGCGGTGACGGGGCGGCCGAGTCGTCCCGCCAGCTCGGTCACCGAACGCCGGTGCTCCCGGCACAGGGCGAGGATCTCCTCGCATTCCTCGGCCTGGCCTGGGCCGGGCCGCCCGGGTCCGGCGTTCAGCACGGTGTCCAGGCCCAGAAGGTGCCGCGGCCTGGTGCGCCCGCGTGTCAGCGTGTAGGTCCGCACGAACGTCGAGTCCTCGGCCGCGTCGCCGTGTGTGCTCACCGGACTTCATCACCGGTGCCGACTCGGACGGGGGTCTGCATGTGGGTGTCGAACTTCCCTACCAGACGCCCCATTTCGAACCCGATAGTGCCTACGTCAGCGTCCGTGGTGGCGACGACGGCGAGGATCGCGTTCACCACACCGCCGCGGCCGGGGTGTTTGTCGAAGGCCGTGTTGGGACCAGCGCTCTGGACGAACAGCAGGCAGTCGTCTCGCTCGATGATGACCTGACTGGCCGGCCGCAGCTGGTTGCTGGGGCCGCGGGTGTTCGAGGCGAGGGAGGCCACTCCGCTGAGCGAGGCCGACAGTTCGTCCGCCCAGTCCTTGTCGACGTCGCTGTCCTCCAGCCGCAACCCGTCCCGCGACAGCAGGACGGCGTGCGTGACGCCCGGAACGTCGGCGGCGAACTGCCGCAGCAGCCAAGCCATGTGCTCCCGCTGATGACTCGCCGTCGCCTCGGATGCGGGTGCGACACCGGTCGCCACGTGGTTCATCTCAGGGTGGGTGCTCATGGGGATCGCTCCAGAAGGGGAAGGGTCGGCGGATGCGTCAGGGCCACCGGGAACGCGGAGGGAACGGGCGATGATCAGGGGCTGGGGTGCTCTGCCGAAGCGGGAGGAGAAGCGGCGGCCCCGCCGGCCATACCCGTGCGGAAGGCAGCTGCGAGCCCTGGTGTCGCCGCGGTCGCAGGGGCTTGCTCCCGCTCATGTGGGGGAGGGAATGAACCAGCTTGCCGCGTACGCCGGGGAAGGTCGGGCGCGGGAGCAGCGTGCCCCGTCTCGTCGGCCCTGGGCGCGCCTACGGTGATCGGGTGCTTGACCTGCCCTGCCGAGGAATCGGCCGTCGCTGCGGCGGCCTGCCTCGGCGACGGGGGCGCGGATGGGCGCCTTTCCGGGTGGCGGGCGCCCGCGTCACCGACGGGAGGAATCGCTACGAGGAGCCGTGCCGGAATGATGACCAGCGCAGTGGTGCCACCCGTCACGTTCTCCTGCAGGAGAACGGACAGCCCATGCGACTGGGCGATCTTCGCGGCGACCAGCAACCCGAGCTGTCCGGCTCGTACTTGCCCGCTGACGTCGACCTCGTCGGGGGCCTTGAGCAGACGGTTCATCTGTGCGCGCGCCTGGGGATGCATGGGGATGGCCCGGTCCTCGACCTCGACCGCCAGCCCGTTCGGCACGCGCTGCGCCCGCACCATCACCTTCGTCATCGGATCGGAGCACTCGCAGGCGTTCTCGATCAGCTCGGCCAACAGGTGTGTCAGGTCCGGACCCACGTGTCCGGGCAGACCGAGCTCAGTGCCCACGGATCCGGCCGCGACTGCCACGCGTGGGTACTGCACCACCTCGGAGATCGCACCGCGCAGCGTGGTCGTGACCGGGACCGGCCGGCGCACGCTGCGCAGCGACTGTCCGCCGAGCACCGCGGTGCTCTCCACCTGGCGACGCACCCGCGTCACGAGGTGGTCGATCTCGAAGATCTTCGCTAGCAGCTCCGGGTCGTCGGTCAGCATCTCCAGCTGGCTGAGCGCCGCCAGGGCCTTCCCAACCAGAGCGTGCTCCCGCATGGCCAGGCGGCGCAGCACTTCCAGAAGGACGACGGACTGGGACTCATCGTGCACGCGTATCAGCGAGGTAAGGGCCTGCACCTGGAGTGCACCCAATGCCTTGTCGATCTCTGCGGTCGCAGTGGCCGGCTGCGGCATCTGCATGTCCGGCAGCGGCGGCCGTGCCCCTCGGCACAGCTCGTCCGCCGACCATTGCACTGACTTCTCGATGGCCGCCGCAACCCCTGCGACCGCGGTCAGCTCCGCTGCGCGTCGTTCCTCTACGGCCGCCTGCACGGCACCAGCAGCCGTTAGCACTCCGCGGGACGCCACCAGCCCGACGCCGGTCAGCCCGCAGACCAGGCCGACCAAGAGCCAACCGAGAGCTACCGCCGCCGCCCAGACGTTGAAGGCAACGCCCAGCAGCACCGCAAGAAGCAGCAGCGGCAGCACCACGGCACGACGGACGCAGTGCACTGTGAAGGCATCGGCCCGCGGCGACCGCCGTCGGCGGTGGCCGGTCGTGGCCGGCCGTGTCGGGAACGCGCTGTCAGACATGGAAATCCTCGTCATTGGGGAGGGACGGCTAGGCGTGCTGCGACGTCAGGGCCTTGCAGGTCTGTCGCGGCCCGCGTGAGGGGGAACGGGGCGCCGGAACCGCGACCGCGCCTCCGTGAGGGGAGGACTGCGTGGACAGCAGATGAAGGAGCCGGGCGCTCTGGATCAGGCCCGTGTGGCTGAACGCTTGAGGGAAGTTCCCGAGCTGGCGCTGTTCGACGGGGTCGTACTCCTCGGCCAGGAGCCCGAGGTCATTGCGCAGCGCGAGAAGACGTTCGAACAGGGCGTGGGCCTCATCCAGTCGTCCGGTCAGGGCCAGGGCGTCCACGAGCCAGAAGGAGCAGAGGATGAAGGCGCCCTCATCGCCCTTCAGGCCGTCCACCCCGGCGTGGTTGCCGATCGTCGGGTACCGGCGCACGAGCCCGTCCGGCGTGGACAGCTCCCGGCGTACCGCGTCCACGGTGCCGATGACACGCGGGTCGTCTGGCGGAAGGAAGCCGACGCGGGGAATCAGCAGCGTGGCGGCGTCCAGTTCCTGCGAGCCGTAGGACTGTGTGAAGGTGTTGCGCTCCGAGTCGAACCCCTGGGTGCAGACTTCGCGGTGGATCGTCTCGCGCAGCTCGACCAGGGTGTCCAGGTGCATGTCGAGGGCGCCGGCTTCGGCCAGGCGGATGGTGCGGTCGATGGCCACCCAGGCCATCACCTTGGAGTGCACGAAGTGTCGGCGTGCCCCGCGGATCTCCCAGATTCCCTCGTCGGGCTCCTGCCAGCGCTGGACCAGGTGCTCGATGAGCTTCTGGTGCAGGACCGCGGTGTCGGCGCAGTGGGCGACACCGTTCTGGTGCGCGAGGTACAGGGTTTCGATCACCTCGCCGTACACGTCGAGCTGCAGCTGGTCCGCCGCCCCGTTCCCCACTCGCACCGGGGCTGATCCCTCGTATCCGGGAAGCCACGACAGCACGTCTTCTCGTAGATCACGTTCACCGGTGATCCCGTACATGATCTGCAGGTCCTCCGGGTCGCCGGCGACCGCCCGCAGCAGCCATTCCCGCCATGCCTGCGCCTCCTGCCGGTACCCGGCCCCCAGCAAGGCCGCCAGTGTCGTGGAGGCATCGCGTAGCCAGGTGAAGCGGTAGTCCCAGTTCCGTCCGCCGCCGATCTCCTCGGGCAGCGACGTGGTTGGCGCCGCGACGATCCCTCCGCTCGGTGCATAGGTCATCGCCTTCAGCGCGATCAAGGAACGGACCACGGGCTCGCGAAAGGGCCCGTCGTAGGTGCATTCCTTCGCCCAGTCCTGCCAGAAGGCGAGCGTCTCGGCGAGCGCGGCCTCCGGGTCGGGAACGACCGGCGCGGCTGCGTGGGAGGGGCACCAACTGAGCACGAACGCCACGCTCTGTCCCGCGGCGACGGCGAAGGCACTGACGATGACGCCGTCCTTCTCCACCTGCTGGACGCCGGTGTCGAGCCACAGAGCGTCCGCGCCGGCCTCCGCGACCATGCGGCCTCCGACCTCGTGGATCCACGGGCTGACCCTGCCGTATCCCGGACGCGGACGCAGAGCCGAGACCATCGGCACCTCGCCGGTCACGCCCTCGACGATGCGGATCACCTGGGGTGCCCCGTCGCGGGGCGGCATGAAGTCGAGCACTCGGACCGAGCCGGTCAGGGTGCGCCACCCCGATTCGAGGACGAGTGAGTCACCGAGGTACCGGCGCTCGGCGACCGCTCCGCCGTCGGATCCGTCGGTAGGCGGGGCCGGAGCGATCTGCCAGGATCCGTGCTCCTGCGTGCCGAGCAGGCCGGCGAAGACGGCCGACGAGTCGAAACGGGGCAGGCACAGCCAGTCGATCGAGCCGTCGTCGCAGACGTGGGCGCTGGTCTGCATGTCGCCGATCAGGCCGTACTGCTCGATACGCGGAAGGCGATTCATCGTGTGGGTCTCCGTAGGCCCCGCGAATCCGGGGATGGCATTGGGGCCGCCGCAGCGGCCGGGAACGGTAGATGAGGAAGGACTCGGTGGTCACCTGTGCGAGGGCGGTCCCTTCTGCCCCGGTGCAGAGTCCTCGTCTTGGGGAGCGGCGCAGCCGGGTGCTCGGCCACCGCGGAGAACCAGCCACGCCATCGGGCCGAGAACCACCGCGATCAGAACTGCCCCGGTGACGGTCATACCCGGGGCACCGACGCGGCCAGAACCAAGCACGCGAAGGCGACAGCGAAGACCGAGCCGCGCAGCACGTTGATCCGCGGCTTCCACCAACGCCATCTCCGCGTCGGCTGCGCGGGTGCAACACCGTGAGCTTGCACGGTCGCGACAAGTGCTTTGGCGGCCTCGGCCAGCTTCACCAGATGCACTCTGCTGGACATGTAGCCGTCGGGGACTCCCGCCGAAGCGAGCTGCTGCGCATGGCGCAACGCGGGTGCTCCCGGTGGTACGACGAACCCGAGTTGGCTGATGTGACCGCGCAGGCGCCACGCGAGTTCTTCCACGTCGCCGGCGCTCTCCGGCAGCGGTGAGTCCTCGTCGAGCACGAGCGCCACCGTCTCTGCCGCGGCCACCGATTGATCTCGCTGCACATCGGGCAGCGCCATGGGGAGGCAACCCCGCTTGCCTTGGTCGTCGCGGTAACAGGGTTCCCGATGCAGGACCAGCGAGAGGCGCATGACACAACTCCTGTTTGAATCAAGCCAAGTTGAGTGGGATTCGCCGTGGAGTACCGACGACTGACGTGCAAAGTGAGTGATCCGGCCGCTACGTTGAGCGAACCTTGAATCTCCGCCGAGGGGTATGCCTGCAAGGCCGTCAAGGCCGCCAAAGGCGCCAAAGATCATTTCGGAACCGAGGGGCAGTCCATGGCCCGTGAGCGAAACCTCGCCCTCGCCGCACTTTTGCGCGAAGCGGGCTGGTCCCAGCCTCAAGCAGCCGCAGCGGTCGCCCGAGTGGCCGCCGAGAGCGGCATGCGGGAGCTGGAGGCCATCTCCCGCTCGCACATCTCCATGTGGGTCTTGGGCACGAAGCCCAGCGGAAGAGCGCGGCATATCCTGCGCGAGACGCTGTCCCGCAGGCTCCGCCGCCCGCTCACCCTGGCAGACCTCGGACTGGAGGAGCCGACAAACTCCACCGAGAGTGGTTCCGACTGGAGCGTCAACCCTCTGACCGTGCTGGCCGAGCTGGGAAGCGACGATCTGGACATGCACCGACGCAAGCTGCTGGCGACCGCCGCATACTCCGCCGCCGGCCTCGCCTTGCCAGCTTCCTCGTGGTGGGCAGCCGCCCCCGCCGCAGCAGCCAGGCGCACGGCAGTCTCCCCCCGGCTGGTACGCCAGGCCGACATCGACGACGTCCGCGACCTCACCAACTTCTACTCCGCACGCGACCAACAGCGAGGCGGAGCCTCCGGGCGCTCGTCCCTGGCCAGTCATCTTCGCGACGAAGCAGCCCCCCTGCTGGGCAGCCGATTTCGTACGGACCGACACCGTCGCGACACGTACTCCGCCGTCGCGGAGATGACCTACCTCGCCGGCTGGATGGCCTTCGACGCCTCCGAACACCGCACGGCCCAGCGCTACCTCACCCTCGCCGCCCGCATCGCGGCCGAAGCCGGGGACGGGCCGCTCGTCGGCCACATCCTGCGCGCCCTCGCGCACCAAGCAGTGGACCTCGGGCACCCCCGCAAAGCACTCGCCATGGCCGACGCCTCCATGTCCCGCGACCGCTATGGTCAGGCCAGCCAGCGCGAGAAGGCCCTGCTCGCGATCGTCCACGCCCGAGCGCTCGCAGCCGACGGCGACCGGCCCGGCACCCTCGCGGCCATCAGTCGCGCGGAGCGGGACCTCGCCCGCGCCGGCAATGACGATGCGCCTGGCCGCGTGGACTTCTTCCAGGAAGCCTCCCTCGCCCACGAGACCGCCTGCGCCCTGCGCGACATGGGCCAGCCAGCCGATGCGGAGATCCACTTCCAGCGCAGCGTCGCCACCCGCCGTCGGCAGCAATACGCCCGGACACACAGTGTGACCCTTGGCTACCTCGGTGCCGTCCAGGTCCATCAAGGACGCCTCGACGAGGCATGCGCTACCTGGGGCCAGGCCCTCGATGCCATGGCCGGCGTCCACTCCGGCCGCGCCCGCGACGTCATCGTTCGGATGCAGAGCGATCTCTCGCCCGTCCGGCAGCGCGGGGGTAGCCGAGTCACCGAACTGGACCGCCGGGCCCGGGAGATGATGCGGGCCATAGGGTGACCGTGGAGCAGGCCAGTCGCTTCGCGTGGTGGCTGCCGAATGCGCAACTTTGAGGGAGAGGAACGAGCCCTGATGGCGACGTACGAGGTCGAATCGATCGCAACGGTGGTCGGGGGCCACACCCGCGTTCAGGACGACTACCAGGGCGGGGTCGAATCGATCATCCGGCTCAACGAGGCGTATCCCCTCGAAACCCTGCAGGGCATCGAGGAATTCTCCCATTTGACGGTCACGTGGCGCTTCCACTTGGCGCAGCCGGAAGACGTCCAGCTGCACGCGCGTAGCCCCAGGGGAAATCCGAGGTGGCCGACGGTTGGCACGTTCGGGCACCGCAACCACCGGAGGCCAAACCAACTGGCTACCAGCTACCCACGGTTGCTGAAAGTGGAGGGTCGGGATCTTCTGGTGACGGATCTTGACGCCGTCGACGGGACGCCGGTCATCGACCTGGCGCCGTACTTCGAGGAGATGGGGCCCCGAAGCGACGTCCGTCAGCCAGCGTGGCCGGGCGAGATGCTTGCCACCTACTGGCTTGACGCTTCGGCGCGTTCGTAACCCGGCTGCCCGTAATCCCTCGACGGCGGCGCTATCGGGGGCGGGCGTCTCGGCCTGCTCGCGGGGGCGCGGAACGTGAACCATGGGGCTGCGCCGTTGTTGCTGAACACCGCCGTCGTGTCGATGGAGCACAACGACACTGGGTTCGTGCGATACGGCCTCACCCGTCAGAGCCGCCAGCACCAGGAGAGGACCAGGCTGCGCGCCTTGTGCTGCGGTGCCCGTCATCAGCTTGCCGCCAATCTCAGCTTGCACCATGTGGTGGCGCCTGCGTCCTCAACACCCCAAGCACCTCGCCCTTCTTCGGCGAGCGACTGCACGAGAGCAAGGCCGCGGCCGTTCTCGTCGGCGTCATCGGGGGCCTTGGGGTGGGCGTGGAAGCTGGGGACACCGTCGTGTACGTCGATACGCAGGAAGCCCGAGCCGAGCGAGAGAGTCACCGTGACCTCCTGGCCGCCGCTGTGCACGATGGCGTTGGTAACCAGCTCGGAGACGATCAAGACCGCCTCGTCGGCGACATAGGCCAACCCGCGTGCGCTCAGCCGCTCTCGGGCCCGGCGTCGCATGACACCGACCTTCTCACCGTCCGCGGGCGGCGGAAGCTCACCCGGCGGTCGCTGCCTGATGTCGAACGTGGAACGCATGAGGTCGCCGTCGCGGTAGGGGCCGCGGCGCGGTCGTACGGTAGTCGTTGTCATCACGTCCTCTGGGGGGATCGGAGGACCGCCCGGACCGCGGATACCGCCCTGCTGAGGGGGCTCCGCTCGTCGTCGGGGGTGAGGAGGGAACGTGCTTCGGCAAGGCAGCGGACCAACTGCACCGGAGCGGTGAGCAGGGGGGCGTCGCCCACCACCGACTCGGCGCTGGGTGCCTCCAGCCACGCCACCGGTACGCCCGGTGCCGATGGCGCGAGTCCGGGGATACGCACTGCGTGGCCGGTCCCCAGGCACGTCGGAACGGCGTCGTACCAGGACGCCCCGGCGACCAAACTGCCCCAGCGGGCTGCAGTGCCGGGCGGCACGAGGACGGCCGCCGTGGTCAGGTTCGTGAAGCGGACAGCCGGTCCGACGGTCTGTTCGTACCGGCGCAGGATGTCGTACGCCAGCTCAATGAGGGTGAGGGGTGCGAGTACGACATCGAAATTGATGCCGGTCGGCAGCCGCCGGGGGAAGTCGGGTGTACGGAGCCAGGCGTTCATGGATTCCGCCGGCGAGGGAGTGGCCGCGGCGAACCACGCGGACAGGCGCTCGGGCTCGCCCGTCACGGTGCAGGTGTCCATGAGCCCCTCCCAGGTCAGCATCCGATTCTTGAGAACGCACAGTGCGTTTGACGTCACCTAGTGCATCGGAGGGACGGTGTAGTGAACAGGTCCTTTCGCCGGAACCTTGATCGCCTTCTACCCGCCCTTCTCCCGCCCTTTTCGCTCCCATTTCCGCCTCACCAGCGCTTTCGCTGACGACGCCTCACGCAGCCCGCGAGAAGCCCGCTACGGTGAACTGACACCACTCGGTAAAGGGGGTATCCGGTGAGCCGCAGCCCGATGAGAGCGCTTCGCGAGAGCCGCAACCGGACCCAGGCGAAGGCGGTTGACGAACTCAACTCCCTGGCGGGACGGCTTGCTGCCGAAAAGCGGGTCTCGAAGTGCCCGACCTTCACCGTCCGCCAGATGTCGAAGTGGGAGAGCGAGACGAAGCGGCGCCCATACCCGCACCCCGATACACGGGTGGTCCTTGAGCTGTACTTCCGGCGGCCAGTTGAGGAGCTGGGGCTCCGCCCGGGTGCTGAGGACGAGCCTCCTGACACTTCCGCTGTGCCTGTCGTGACGCCGGTTCCACTCATCGGGCAGTCGGCTGCCGCGATCCCGCTTTTCGCCGGCGGCGACCAGGAACCGCCGCCGTGGCTGGCTCAGACGACGACAGATGTGGCCAGCTCTGCGGACTGGAAGATCGCCGAGGACGAGGTCGATCTTCTCCGCGACGCTGCGGACGACATGGACGCGCAGGACCAGCAGTTCGGTGGCAACAGACTCTGGCGACCGACGCGTGCTCACCTGCTGTGGGTGCACCACATGATCGACCGTGGTATCTACGACGAGCAACTGGGCCAGCAACTGCACGCTCTCGCAGGAAAGTTCACTACTAGCCTCGGCTGGTTTTCCTACGACGCCGGGCTCCACGCCCAGGCTCGGCAGTACTTCTCCGAGGCCCTGAACGCCGCGATGTTGACAGGCGACGATGTGCTCTCCAGTCGGACGCTGAGCAACATGGCTCGCCAGGCCGTGGACCTGAACAAAGGGCGGGAGGCGATCCGCTTCGCCCGACTTGCGCAGACACACGCCGGTATGTGGCTCGCACCGACGCGTGTCACGGCACTCTTGGCTATCCGTGAGGCGCAGGGGCACGCGCGGGTCGGCGACGCCTTCAACTGCGAGTCCGCGATCAAGCGGGCCTGGAGGGAATGGGAACGCGGGGCGGACGACCGTGATCCTGATTGGACAACGTTCCTCAACCAGGCCGAACTGGTGTGCCTGGAGGGCATGTGCCGACTTGATCTCGGCCAGACTGCTCGCGCCCAGCAGCTCTTGGCGCAGTCGGAGAAGTTGCAGGACGTGGCGCACACCCGCAACAGAGGGATGTGTCTCGGCCGGCTAGCGACCGCGGCCATCGGCGCAGGGGACATCGACCACAGCATCGATGCTGCGAGCAAGGCCATGGGGCTGATCCGGACTGCGGGCATGTCTTCCGCTCGGGCAGTCCAGCAGTTGAAGATCGTCCACGATGGACTGGCCCCTCATCACCGCGCCCGCGGGGTAGGGGACCTGCTTGAAGAGATCCGCGCAGTCGTCGCGTGATTCGGCAAAAGGAGAGATGCAACCAGTGGATGCGGAGTACCAGCGGTACGACGGGGCGTCGGTCAAGGCCATCGCTGACGAGCTGGTCGAGGTGTACGCCCGGGTGTACGACACGCCCCCGTACATCGGCGACCCGTTCTTCTCCGCCGGCTCCTTCCGGGAGCGGCTAGAGGCTGCCTTCGGCAACGAGGGCTTCGAGACGGTGACCGCGCGCCGGGACGGGCAGATCATCGGGTACGTGCACGGCGCTACGCTGCCCGCCGATAAACCGTGGTGGAACTCGCTCGGCGACCGGAGGCCGGTGCAGCTTCAGACCCTCGCGAATGCCCGCCAGGTCTTCTGGCTCCGAGAGCTGATGGTCCTCCCCGAGTACCAGAGTCGGGGCCTCGGTAGAAAGATTCATGACACCGTGATCTCGGGACGCGCGGAGAGTGCCACCGCGCTGACTTGCATCGTCGACAATCAGCCAGCGCATGATGCCTATCTGCGGTGGGGGTACATGGTGATGGGGGAAATCAAGCACGCCCCGGAGTCGCCGACCTACAACGCCATGTATCTGCCCAGCTCGTGACGACCGGAATGATCATGTACCAAGCAACTGCACAGCCTTCCGCAGTCACGGCGACTTCCGGCCGCCGTGACCGACCTTCGCCGGATCCCGCGACCCTGTTCGCGTACGGGACGCTCCAGTTCGATGCCGTCCTCGAAGCGCTGATCGGCCGGATACCGCAACAGCTGTCGGCCAGCGCGCCCGGATGGCGCGCGGCGTCCCTGGAGGGACGCGTCTACCCGGGGCTCGTAGCGGCGCCCGGCTCTGCGGCGCCCGGCGTACTGTTCACCGACCTCAGCCGGAGAGAGTGGACGATTCTCGACGCCTTTGAGGACGACCGCTACGACCTGCGCGAGGTGACGCTGACTTCCGGCGGGCGAGGGCTCGCCTACATCTGGCCGGATGGCGAGGTCCTCGAAGAGGACTGGGACGTCGAGCAGTTCCGGACTCATCACCTTGGGGCGTACGCCGAGCGGTGTGCGCGGATTGCCCCGAAGCTGATCGCCGAAGCTGGCCAGTGAGCCGGGCGGCGTACGCCCGGGCGCAACGTGACGAGCGCTAGCTGAACGCTGTCCGTGCGGCAGCACGATGTCCGAGCGCGGCCCCTGGGTGAGCCAGGGGCCGCGCTCGTTGTCGGTCGGTGAAGGTATGCGCCGTGTTCACGGTGCCTGTGACGGCCCCTTCACCTCATCAAGGCCGAGACCAGCGATTCCTCGGCAGCTGACCGTGGGCATTCGCCCACGGCAGACAAGAAAGAACTCCAAAGGACTGGATACCTCAGCCGGGAGCATGTCAACGTACAACGTCCCGGCAAATACCAGGTCAGACGGTGCGGCCACACCAGCCGCCCTCTGGCATGGTCCCTACCTAGGAGGTCCGTCTGTCGGATTCCGCCATCCGCTCCGCCCGCTTCACTTCCCCCGTCCTCTTTGCGCTCGGCGCACTGAGCGCTTGGTCCGGCCAGACGGTCGGGGACTACGGCGCTGTATCCACTGGGCTGTGTGTTTGCGTCTGCGCTGCCGGCCTGTTTGGCGAGGACCTACTGCAACGCGGCTATCACCGCGACCGGGTCGTCCTCGCATACGTTGCGGCAAACCCTGGATCTACAACTCGGCACGTAGCCAATGCCATTGGGGCCCCAGAGCGTGTCGTAGCACGAAATCTTGACCGCCTTACTGATGACGGTCTGCTGGTAATCGTCACGGACGGCGCGACCCCGGCCCTGCGCTCATACCGGTTGACTTCCTAACCGAAGCAAGCCGCCGAGCAACCGGACTCTGGCGATGCGGCTCGCAACATAGACCACGATCGCCGGTTAGCCAAACCGGCGATCGTCGCGACCATTGAGGAGTTCGCAGCAGTTGCGCTTGGCGGTGGAGCTGTAGCGGACGCAGTGGATCGCGTCGAGAACTCATTGGTTTGAGGAACGGCACCGTCCTATGTTGCCCAGATGACCGCGGTGCCCGTCGCTGAACCGCAACGGCACCTCTGCCGATAGAGAGTGACGCAATGCAGGTTTGGCTGGAAGTTTTCGCCGAGGCAAGTAACAAGGTGACGCGTTGACCGCCGGAGGCAGTAATCGCCTGCTGACTCCGGAAGAGGTAGCCGCATGGCTAAAGGTCAGCGAGATCACCGTCAAGAACAAGTACCGGGCATGGGGGCTCAAGGCCCAGAAAGTCGGCCGCCTCCTGCGATTCCGCGAGCGCGACATCCTCGCCTACCTCGACGACAATTACGGGTAACGGCTGCTTAGCCATGCCCTAATAGGTGAAAGGGGCCGCATGGCTACCGTTTTCCAGCGCTGCAAGACCGACAAGCGGAACAAGAACTACCCGTGCGAGAAGATCCGTTGCGGACATGAGTGGACCGTTCGATTCCGTGAACCCGGTGGACGGACCGGTCGGCAGCGTGAGGAAACCTTCCCGAAGAAGACGCAGGCCGAGGCCCACGGCATCAAGATGGAGGCCGACAAGGACCAAGGTGTCTACATCGATCCGAACGCCGGGAAAATCAGCCTGCGCGTGTACGTGGATGACTGGCTGGAGCGACGTACCGTCGGTGATGGGACGGTCTCGAACTACAGGGGCTTCCTCGACAACCACCTCATACCGCAGCTCGGCTCAAAGACGCTCGTCTCGATATCGAAGCGGGACATCGAGCACTTCAAGGCAGCGATCCTCAAGGTGCTCGCGGAGAGCACGGTGCACGACCGCATGAAGATGGTGAAGCACATCTTCTGGTCCGCCAAGGAAGAGAAGCTGATCCAGGAGGACCCAACCAGGGGTGTCGACACGAAGCCGACCAATGTCGCTGTCGACGAGGACGAGATCCCGGCGCTGGATGAGGTCAACCTCATCCAGAAGCACATCTCGCCCCAGTACAAGCTGACGGTCCCCCTCCAGGCGGGCGCGGGTTTGCGCATCAGTGAGGCGCTGGCGTTCCACCGCGGGTGCCTGCGTGATGACTTCATCCGCATCCGATGGCAGATCAGCACGAAAGCCAATCGGGGCGACTGCAAGACCAGGCTCGTTCCGCTCAAGCACCGGCAGGAAGGCGAGTACCGCGACATCCCGGTGGCGCCGTTCATCGTCCAGGAGTGCCACGCCCACGAAGCGGAGTGGGAACCGGTGCCCCTGGCATTTGAGGACAAGGCAGGGCGTAAGAGGGTGGTCGAGGTCTTCTTCCCGCCTCGCGAGCGGGGCAAGGGAATCATGCCCACGGCCAACACGTACTCGTACCACTTCCGCAAGGCGTGCAAGGCGGCCGGCCTGGTCAACCCGGACGGGTCCGCGAAGTACACCCCGCACTCGCTGCGGCACTTCTTCGCCTCGACTGCTTTGGCAAACGGCGTCCCGATCCACGAGGTCTCCCGCTGGCTCGGTCACAAGTCGATCAAGACGACGGTGGACATCTACGGTCACCTCGTCCCCGAGGCATGGGACCGTTGCCGTGACATAATGCAGCAGGCCATGCGCCCGGCCCCCGAGGGTTCCTCGGAGTACGGCCCCGCCGCTTGATGTGCTGGATGTGCTGGATGAGTGCCGACGGTGCTGGATGGGTGCTGGATGCGATCACCTGAAGAAACGTTTCCGCAGGTGGGAGCGCTGCACTAAACGTTCCGCTTCAGTGTATGAACTCCACCACGTTGGTCAACTGGGGCAAGCGCGGCGTCAATTGGCGGGCTTCGGGGCTACCTCTGTTCCCTGTGGGATCGGCTCATCCTCGGGCTCGGCCCGCAGAGCACTGACGGAGCAAGGTGGCCTCCCAAGCGGCGCAGGCGCGCCGTCCGGCGTTGCTGGGAGCAGCGGACGGCACACTTCGGTGCTCGTATCCCGCGTAGTGATGGAGCAGGTGCGTCCCGGGTGCGGCCAGCTTCCCTGGTTCCGTCAGCGCGCCCCTACCGATCTGAGGCAGTGCTACGCGGAGCCGCTCGGAGTACGGCTGCGGCAGCAAGTATGGAAACAGCTGCCAGTGCTGCGAACAGTTGCGGGTAGCCGCCCAGCGGTATCGCCAGTGCGGCTCCTGCGAAGGGGGCGAGGGCGGAGGCGGTGGTGGTCGGTGCCGCGAGGAGGCCGGACAGGCGGCCGTAGTGGGTGGTGCCCCATCGGTCGGTGATGGCGGTGGCTTGCAGCAGGGTGAGGTTGCCGCGGACCATTCCGGCGACGATCGAGAGAGCGATCAGGAGGGCGTACGGGCCGGGGGTGATCGCGAGTGCCGCGGTGGTGAGGCCGCGGAGTGCGATCAGTGTGGTGGTGCGGGTCCGGCCGCCCCCACGCTCCGGCCGTCGGCGGTTGTCACGCTGAACCCGCCCCCTTCGCGCTCGACGCCGACGACGCCGAACGCGCGCGGCGCACTGTGCGGTGCACCGGGCGCGTTGCGCGCCGAGGTCAGTGGTAGTTGTGAACGACGGCGTGGCCCTTGCCGCGCCCGATCATCCACTTGTTCACCGGCGTCGTGATCAGGAACGCGACGACGAATCCGCCCAGGAGCGCCGACCAGAACAGACCGTCCGACAGGTGGGCCTCCATCGCGCCGGGGGTCAGGGCGATGATGCCGTTGTCGACCAGCTCCATCACGGCGATTGAGACGGTGTCGGCGGCCAGCGCCACTTTGACGGCGCTCCCTGTACGTCACGGCCTACACCATCGGAGAACTGTTCCTCGCCCACGCCTGCTGGCGCCTGGCCCGCCGAAGCACCCGCGGGTCCGTCCGCTACGGCCTGCGCATCGTCGCCCTCGGCGCTACGGTCACCCTCGGATACAGCGCGGTCCGCATCGGCAACGTGATCGCCGGCGCCTTCGACACCTCCCTCGCCGACTGGGAAGGCTTCGCCTGGACCTGCGGCGATGTCGGCGCCATGCTCACGCTCATCGGCTGGCTCGTGCCCACCATCAGCGACCAGGCCCAGAGCGTCCAGTACCGGATCAAGCAGTACCGCTGCTACTACGGCCTGCGTCCTCTGTGGCTGGCGTTCTACAGCGAAGCGCCCGAGATCGAGCTGCCGATTGACCGAGTCGACCGGGCCCAGCGGCGTCGCTTTCGCCGCATCTCGGTCCGGCTCTACCGCCGAGCAGTCGAGATCCGGGACGGCCGGTTCGTGATCCGCCGGTATCTCGATGCTGCGGTCCGCGAGGTCAGCGAAGCCCATCACCGGGCCCGGGGGCTTCACGGCCAGGAGCTATCGGCCGCCGTCACGGCCGACCAGATCCTCGCCGGAATCGCTGCCCGGGCCGAAGGTACCCGCCCCGAGCCCGACCAGCTCACCGAGTTCGCCGATTCCGAACGCCAGACCAGTCGGCCCATGGACGACATCGATGCTCTCCTCGATGTCGCTCGCCACCTGCCACGCCAGCCCGCACGAGCCCTCCACCTTGAGCGAGTCTCCGCATGACGAACGACCTCACCCACCAGCCCGCTCACGTTCAGCTCCAGGCCCTGGACCGCGGCGAGATCTCGAGCCGCGAGCTACTTGACCTCCATCTCGATCGGATCGACGCGAGCCACGTGAACGCCGTCGTCACCCGCGACGACGACGCGGCCCGGACCGCCGCGGGAGCAGCAGACGAACGCCGCGCCCGCAACGAGAGCAGCGGCATCCTCGACGGCCTTCCCCTCACGATCAAGGACAGCTTCGAGACGGCTGGCCTGCGCACCACCAGCGGTGCCGAAGACCTCGCGGATCACGTCCCCGTACGCGACGCCGACGCGGTCGCCCGGCTCCGCCACCAAGGGGCCGTGATCATGGGCAAGACGAATACGCCGGCGTACTGCCAGGACCTGCACACCGACAACAGCCTGTTCGGCCGCACGCTCAATCCTCACGATCCTGAGCGCACCGTCGGCGGCTCCTCCGGGGGGCCAGCCGCCGCAGTCGCCGACCACCTGGCCCCCGCCGACCTCGGCAGCGACCTCGCCGGCTCACTGAGGCTTCCGGCGCACTACTGCGGCGTATACGGCCTGCGCCCCACGCACGGACTTGTCCCGGCTCGCGGCCACATCCCCCGCCCGCCGGGATGGATCACCAGCAGCGACATGGTCACCCCCGGCCCCCTGGCCCGCCACCCCCGAGACCTCGGCCTGCTCCTTGACGCGCTGACAACACCGTCGCCCGCCGAGAACAGCCCCTGGCTCGTGAAGCTGCCTTCGGTGTGCCGCGCAGTCGGCCAGCTCCGTGTAGCGGTATGGGACGAGGACGCGAGCTGCCCCGTCGACCGTGAAACTGCAGGTGCTCTCGCCGCCGTCGAGCAGGCACTGGCCTCCGCGGGCACGAACGTCCGCCGCACCGCGGGGCCGATCGGTTTCGCCAACTCTCTCCGCCTTTTCGAACAACTCCTCCACGCCACCGCGACGGCCACCACCGACGACGAAGCCGGCGCGGCTGAAATCGCGGCGGCACGTGACCTGCACGACGGTGACTTGAGCCCACGGGCAACCTTCCTTCGCCACCGAACGCAGACACACCGCGCCTGGCTCCGCGCCAACGAGGAGCGCCTCCGACTCCGGGAGACGTGGCATCGCTTCTTCGCCGACGCTGAGCACGATGTCCTCATCACCCCTGTCGCTCCCACTGCGGCGATCCCGGCCGGCAGTCGCACTCTCACGGTCGACGGAGTCGAGCGGAGCTTCTTCGACCAGACCGGCTGGGCCAACCTCACCAGCCACGTTGGTCTGCCCAGCCTGGTCATGCCTGTCGCGCGAAGCGCTGACGGCCTCCCGATCGGCGTACAGCTCGTGGGACCGAACTACTCGGATCGAACCTTGCTCGCCCTGGCGAAGTATCTGGCTTCGCTTCTCGGAGGGAGGGCCGCGGGAATCAGTCTTTGACACTGCTACCCAGCGGCACGCCGATGGGAAAATGAGAGGTGGCAGTACGGGTTCAGGGGCCTCAGGCGAATGCCCGCCGGCGGCCCGGACTGTTTTCTTCCATTCGTCGCGGTCGGAGCGACGTCACAGGCCGTGGTCGAGGATGGACTGGCCGGCCTGGAGGTGTTCCACGAGCTGCGCGCGCAGGGCGTCGATGGCGGGCGCTTCCCGCTCGAAGTAGGTGTGCTCGGGATAGTCGACGCCTCAGCGGCCGTGAAAGTGGTAGACCTCGTCCACGCTGAGACGGATCAGTCCGTAGGTGGCCAGGGCCTGAGGCGTGAGTTCGGGATCAGGGAGACGGAGTGCAGTCCCCTTGTAAGGGATCGCTATTGACGCGTCGTTTCGGAGAGCGGCCTGGAGAAGCGGGCCGGTGGCAACACCGGAACCGCGCTTCAGGCCGACTCAACCGCCCCGCAGGAGCAGTGGCGAAGGCCATGCTCCTGGGGGGCCATGTGGTGGTGCTAGTACGATCTGGCGAGGTAGGCGACCAGGTCCGCTTCGTCGTCGCTGTCGGGCACGGAGCCATCCGCCCTCGTCAGGCAACGCACGGACACCCCCACCTCGTTCGCCCTCGCCTCCCCGTCCGCGCCGACCTTGACCCAGGGCACCCGGGCGAACCCGTCCCCAGCCGCCTCGATGGCCGCTTCGAGCGTGGTGACATCGGCGGTCCGCTCCTTGGTGCGGCGGGTCGCCTCCTCCAAGAGCGCCGCCTGGTCGCCCTCGAGCGCTTCGAGCACCGCCGACACGGCTTCGGCCAGCGGCGTGGGCGTCTTGGTCCCGTCCACGCGCCGAACCAGCACCACGTGGCCAGCCTTCAGGTCACGCGGACCGAGCTCGATACGCACGGGGTAGCCGCGGAGCTCTGCCTGCACCGCGCGTCGGCCGAACGACACATCGACGCGGTCGTCGAAACCGACCCGGACTCCGGCGTCGCGCAGGGCGTCCCGTAGCTTCATCGCCTCGGCCATTACGCCGTCGCCGTCCTTGACGACGGTCACATAAGCCTGGACTGGAGCCAGTCTCGGCGGCACCCGCAGCCCGTTGTCGTCGCCGTGGCACATAATGAGGCCGCCGACCATCCGGGTGGACGTGCCCCAAGACGTGGTCCAGCAGTGCTCCTGGCGACCCTCGGAGGACAGGTAATCGATGTCGAACGCCTTGGCGAAGTTCTGGCCGAGCTCGTGCGATGTGCCCATCTGCAGGGCCTTGCCGTCGCGCATCATCGCTTCGCAGGTATAGGTGCGTGTCGCGCCGGCGAACCGCTCCCGGGCTGTCTTGAGTCCGACCTGGACCGGGATCGCGAGCACCTGCACCATGAAGTCCTCGTACGCCTCGTGCAGGATCCGGCGGGCGTACGCGCGCGCGTCGGCCTCGGTGGCGTGGGCGGTATGACCCTCCTGCCAGAGGAATTCCGAGCTCCGCAGGAACAGTCGGGTCCGCATCTCCCAGCGAAGCACGTTTGCCCACTGATTCAGCAGCAGTGGAAGGTCTCGGTAGGACTGGATCCACTTGGCCATGGACTCACCGATGACCGTCTCGCTGGTTGGCCGGATCACGACCGGCTCGTCGAGCTGCTTGCCGCCGCCGATGGTCACCACTGCCAGTTCGGGCGCGAAGCCTTCCACGTGCTCGGCCTCACGGCGCAGGTACGACTCCGGGATCAACAGCGGGAAGGACGCGTTCTCGGCGCCGGCCGCCTTGATGCGAGCGTCCATCTCGGAGACCATCCGCTCCCAGATCGCATACCCAACCGGCCGGATGACCTGCGTCCCTCGCACCGGACCCGGCTCGGCTAGCTCGGCCTTTGCCACGACGTCCTGGTACCAGCGGGGAAAGTCCTCTGCCTGAGGTGTAAGTACGCTCGCCATGAGGTGAGATTGTAGCCGATCGATGGTGGGGCACCCGCCGCGCTACGGCGAACGTGCTGGAGGCGACGCCTAAAAATAAGGGGAGTCGGCGCACGTAGGATAGCGCGCGTATTTACTGGGCTGAATTGACGGCGATGGGCACTAAAGTCGGCGTGACAATGGCGAGACTGGTCGGCAACCGCCTGGTGCGCTGCCCGAAAGCGCGCTCGGCACCCACAGCTCTGACTACAGAACGCTGCCCTCTCTCCCGAGGTGGCGTGCTGACCGCGCCGGCCGTGATGGCGATGCGGCCAGCTCCAATCCCTGGCATCACGTTCATAATTGAAAAAGTGCGGGGCGTCGATATATGGACATGTCGGTCTGATTCCCGAGGGAAGCGATAACGGGAGGTCAAACCACTACGGCCGCAAGATGTTGTACTGGCAGAGGTTGGTCCGGCTTGCCTTGCCTTTGCATCTTTCAGTGCGCATATCGGTTCCGATAGAAATGAGCCCAGTGACCGTCGGGGGCGAATACGACTGCCCGGCATTCGGGTAGATGGCTTGAGGGCGGATCGCTTCCCTCGTTTCACATCCCCTCGAGCGCCGCGTAGCAGGTACGGATCAGCGCTTGTGCGCGGCGGTCCGGTACCTCGTACACGCTCTTCATCTTGTTGGGCAGGAACGCGAAGGAGAACTCGTACTCCGGGTCGGCGAAGGCCAGTGCGCCGGTGGAGCCGATGTGCCCGAAGGCGGGGCGCCCGAAATCCGGCCACAGTGGACCGCCGGGAAGCATGAAGCCGCCGGCCCAGCGGGTGGGGAGGCGGAAGACCTCGTCCATTCCCGACGAGCGCTCCAACGCCGCCATCCGCACAGATCGCGGGCTGAGCAGCCGACCCTCGGGGATGTCCGATACGAGGGCGGCGAACATCTTTGCGACCGCGTGCGCGGTGCCGTAGGCGGCCGGGCGCTCCGTGCTGTGATATGCCGGGTTGTTCATGTCCTTGAAGGTCATGGCGGTTGAGCCGAATGTCGCCCGGTGCAGCAGGGAGTCCTGATCGACGAAGCCCGCAACATACTCGCGCTGCCCTGCGGGCACCACCTCGGGCACCTGGTCGTCGGACGGGGGTAGCACTTCGGCGAGACGCCGTGTGTCATCCGAGCTCAGTGACATGTGCAGGTCGATGCCGAGAGGGTCGATGACATGTGTACGGACAGCCGCGCTCGCTGGCGCCCCGGTGACCCGCCGGATGAGCTCACTGGTCAGGAAACCAAGCACGATGGCGTGGTATCCGTGAGCCTCCCCCGGCTTCCACAAGGGAGTCAGATTCTGGATCTTCCGGACGACGGGCCACCACTCAAGCTCGTCAGCCAGAGTGATCGGATCCGGAAACGCGGGGATTCCGGCCCGGTGCGACATCACGGTGGCCACCGTGATGTCGGCCTTCCCGTTGGCGCCGAACTCTCGCCAGTAGCCGCTCACGGGCGCTTCGATGTCCACGTCACCCAGCTCTGCCAGCCGCCACAACGTGGTGGTCAGCACCGTCTTCGTGATCGATGTGAGCGGCAGCAGCGTGGTCGGAAGCCAGTCCAGTCGCCGGTCCACGTCGACATGCCCGCCCCATAGATCGGCGACGACTTCGCCGCGGTGGTAGGCACAGAAGCTGAAGCCCAAGTCCAGGCCGGCGGAGAGGTGCTCGCTCAGAACATCCCGAACCGCCGCGAATCCGGTGTGGACGGAGCCATGAACGCGCCCGGTCATGGCCGGTCCAGGGCTGGACGAAGCCGCACCGGGAGTGTCTTGAGACCGCGGAGAAGCAGTCCGGGCGACCACATCAGTGTCTCCTGGCCACCGACAGGCGCGAGGTCGGGGAAGCGGTTACTGAGGGCGGCGAACGCCACCTCCCCCTCCAGTCTCGCGAGACCCGCGCCCAGGCAGAAGTGGGGGCCCAGGCCGAACGCGAGGTGACCACCTCCCGCCCGGTCCACGATGACGTCGTTGGGCTGGTCGAACCGGCTGCCGTCGCGGTTCGCGGCAGCCAAACTCAGGAAGACGGTGTCACCAGCCTTGATGGTCTGCGTCCCCACCTCTATGTCCTCGCGGGCGAACCTCGGTGTCGCCACCTCAATCGGGGAGCAGAACCGGAGCAGCTCCTCGACGATGCGAGGGGTGTCCTGCGGTGCGTCGCAGAGGCGTTGCCATGCCCCGGGCGTCTCGTGCAGAGCCAACAGACCGGCCGAGAGCAGGCCGGCGGTGGTCTCATGGCCCGCGACCAGCAGGATGAACCCCATCGCGGCCAGCTCCCGGTCCGTCATCTCGCCCCGGTCGCGAGCCTGGACGAGCCGGCAGAACAGGGAGTCGTCCGGGGCGGCCCGCCGCTCGTCCGCCAGGGCGAGCAGGTAGTCGGACAGCTCCCGCGCCGCGCCCGGGATGAGCGCCTGCTCCGTCTCGTCCGCGGACATGAGGAGCTCGGCCCAGCGACGGAACCGCTGCCGGTCCGCTACGGGGACCCCCAGCAGTTCGCAAATGACGATCAGGGGCACGAGCGCGGCGAACTCGGTGGCGAAGTCGACCGTCGTGTCCGGGTCCAGGCGATCGAGCGCCTCGGACACGACGGCCTCCACCATGGGCCGCAGCGTGGCCAGCCGACGCGGCCGGAAGTCGGGCGCGACAAGGGCACGCAGCCGGGTGTGCTCCGGCGCGTCCACCGTCAGCAGGTGCTCCAGGACCGGCCTTGACGTCTCGCCATCCCGGTTGATGTGCACGGAATGCCAGCTCGGCCCGGCGAACCGGGAGTTCTTCGAGAGACGATCATCATTGATGAGCGCCCGGATGTGCGTGTAGTCGACCAGCAACCAGCACACAACCCCGGTGGGGAGCCGCACCTGGGCAAGCGACCCGGAGGCCCGGAGCTCGTCGTAGAACGGGAACGGATCGGCCTTGAAGTCGTTGTCGAATATCGGCAGCTCGCGAATCGTGGTCATTCGACCCCCCGCTCATAGACCAACGGATTGTACTGCGAGTCGGCCAGGTCACCGATTTCCCGACCCGGGAAGTAGACCAGGTCCACGAGGTCGATACCGAACGGCTGCGCCCGCAACCGCTGACCGTCCTCGCAGAAGAACGCGGTGAACGCGTAGCGCGGGTCCTGGGTCTCATTGCGATCGGACCGGTGGAAGAGCGTTCCCGTGTGGAACAGGACATCACCCGGGGACATGTCCGGGCAGCAGAACTCGTACCCCTTTTCCTGGAGGAGTTCGGCTACGTCCTCGTCCGACATGCCCTGCTTGTTGAACAGGCCGTCCTGGTGGGACCCACGGGCGTAGATGACCGCACCGTCCTCACGGCGCACCGGGGCGAGTGCCACCCAGGCGGTGACCACCCGTTCGAGGAGGGCGAAGTACTCGTCCTGGTGCCACGGGACGGCCCTGTTCTCGGAGTCCTTGTAGAGCATCGAGTCGTGGTACAGCCGCACGCGGTCCATCCCCATGAGCCGACCGGCGATCTCGGCCAGCTTGGCGTGGACCGACAGGTCGGCGAACTCGTCGATGATCCGCCACAGGTTCGAGATCACCTGGACGGAGGATGTCCGCGCAAAGGTATAGCGGGGATCACCGTCTCGCTCCCCGGCGTTGTACGCGGTGCGCTCCGCCACCAGCGCGTCGCGCAGTCGGCTGACCAGCTCCACAGGGAACACGTTGCTGACTTTGACGAAGCCGTCCTGCTTGAACCGGCTCAGCGTGTCGGCATCCAGCAGCTCGCTCGTTTCCATTTATGCTCCCTTCCCGGTGCCGCCCGCGGCGACGGTTCGCTCGATTGAATGCAAGGTGATCCGCCACGTGACCTTCGTCGCCTCCGGCGGAACCGGCTGGGCACGGTGCATGACGATCCGGTTGTCCCACACGAGCAGGTCACCGTCGGTCCATTCGTGGACGTAAGTGAAGGCGGTACTCTCGACGGTCGCGTAGAGCTCGTCCAAGAGTGCCGCACCGCGATCCCGGTCGTAGTCAGCGATTTTCGCCAGCATCATCTGGTTCAGGATCAGCGCGGCCTCACCCGTCGCCGGGTGCGGGCGGACAAGCGGGTGATGGACGTCCTTCAACGACGCCAACATGTCGGGGTCGTCGATGCCGGACGCCATGTGATCGGCGGCCATGGTCTCGCGCACCGGATAGAAGCCCGCCAAGGCACCGACTTCTACTTGGAGTTCCGGTGCCAGAGCGCGATGGACGGCACGTCCGTCGACGAAGCTGGTTGTCCCGCCGCCCTCCGGCGCGACGATGCAACCGAGCAGCGTCGCCGCAGTGGGGACCGGCTGCCAGGAACCATCGGCGTGCCAGTACATGCCGCCACCGTCCACCCCGCTGCCCGCGATGGTGGACTGGAGCCGGATGTGCTCCATGCCGGGAAGCCGATGCTCGGCCGGGCGCACGGATTCCGGCACCCCCAGGGCCTCGGCGAACGCCCGCATCGACTCGGGAGTCAGCCGTTGGCCGGGCAGCAGGACCACGCCGGCCGTGTAGAGAGTCTCGACGAGCAGGTCCAACGTGGGCTCATCGAGCGGGTGGGCCACATCGACATCGGTCACCACAGCTCCGAGGCCGTGGGCCGTCAGCGGGCGGATCGTGATCACGGCCGCACTCCCTTTGAACCGGGCGGCACCGCGGTGATGACCGTAGCCGTGTAGTGGAGGGTCACCAGCCCGTCGGCGGCGTGCTCACGGAACAGCACCGCCAGCGCATGCCTGAGCTGTTCCGCCAACGGGTCGCCGCGTTCCGGGGCATAGGACGTGGAGTGGATCCGGTGCCAGAGCCCCTCCTCTGTCACGTGCTGCTCGTGCCGGAGGTGGGACGGGTGTATCGAGGTGCCGGGCGGCATGGCTGCGGTCACCAGCTCAACGGGGTCCGGTGCCTGTGCCCTGGCCGCCGCGTAGGCGGGCAGCAGGCTGATCAGCACGCCTTCGAGCGCCTGGCAGAACGCGCAGTTGCGGCATCGCATCTCGTTCCACAAAGCCAGAAGCCCGCCCCCAGGCCGCAGGATCCGGGCGAACTCCACCCGCACCTGCGCGAGGTCGAACCAGTGCAGCGACTGCCCCACGGTGATCGCGTCGACCGACTGGTCCGGCAGCCCGGTATGTTCCGCGGCCGCCGCGACCGAGCGGTAACCCCGGTGGCCGAGATGTACGCGGTCGGCCACCAACCGCATGGCCTCGTTGGGTTCGACCGCGTACACGTGGTACCCGAGGCCGAGCAGGCTGCCGGTCAGGATGCCCGTCCCGGAACCGATGTCGGCGATCTCCGCGGGTGGAGCGACACCCACGATCGCCGTCAGCGGCATCAGCGCGTCCGGTGGATATTCCGGACGGCCGATTGCGTACGACTCGGCCCGCCTGGTGTACAGATCAGTCGACCGCGACATTGATTGACTCCCGTGTGTCGGCGGCCAGCAGAGACGCCATGAGGGCCCGATGACGGTCGGCCCAGGTCGCCACCGTCGCCTCAGCGAAGCGGTGCGCGTGGTACCAGTAGTTGACGACCAGATCCGGCCCCTGTTCCGCCACCACGAGGTGAAGCCCGGGAATGCGGCGCAGCGAGCCGAAGTCGTAGCGGCGCAGGAGCGGGTGCTCGACCTCGCCGAGCACCTCGATGAGGTCGACGCGTGGCGTGCCCGTCTGCTCCTCGCGGCGGTAGCTGGTGAAGTTGATGCCGACGTCACTGAAGTAGGTGTCCAGCGGCAGCCCGGTGAACGCCCGGGCCGTGGTCAGCAGGTCCGTGGCGGGGTACTGCGGATGGGTGGAGAGGGTCGCCAGCGTGTCGTCGACCTGCTGGACCAGCTCGCGGGCGCCCCAGCCCTGGACGTGGATCGGCACCGGGAACGGCATGGTGAAGGGCCCGATCGTGCCGGCGTACCGCTCGTCGAAGCGAGAACTGCGGATCATGGACACGCACACCGCGGGCGCGCCGACGACCTCCGCCATGAGTGCCGCGTAGGTGCTCAGGACGACCGAGAACGGAGTGACCTCCAGTTCCTTCGCCACGCCCCGGATGTCGTCCATGTTCGCCAGTGGTTCGCCGGGTGTGTACCGCAGCGAGGGGTGCGCCTCGGTCGTACCGCCCTGGTCGGCGCCGGGCAGCTGGGTCCGGCCCGGCACGCCGGCGAACAGCCCGGCGAAGTAGGGCCTCTCCCGGTCGATCGAGTCGGCGAGGTAGTCGGCCTGAGCCCGCGTGTACGTCGCGTACTGGACCGTCCGGCCGAGGTCGGGTACTGCTCCGCCGTCCCGGACCTCCCGATAGACCTGGCGCAGTTCACCGACGAATACCGACAGCCCGGATCCGTCGAACTCCAGGTGTTGGCCGGCCACGGCCACCATGAACCGGTCATCCGGCAGGTTGAGGCAACGAACCCGCCACGACGGATGCTCGACCGGATCGGGTATCTCCTCGCGGAGTTGCCGCAGCTCGCCAGCGACAGCCTCGGCGCAGTCCTCCTCGTCCATGGTCGCGAGGTCCCGGAAGAGGTCGTCCTCAGGCGGCAGAACCTCGTCGGCCGACAGCACCGTGATCGAGTTCGCCTCCGGGTAGTACTGCCGCAGCAATTCGTGCCGGTCGACGACCGTGTGCAGGGCGACGCGCAGCGCGGCCCGGTCGAGCCGGTCGTGGAAGATCGCCGGCACGACCCGCAATCCATAGCCGGCCCCGCGGGTCAGACTGAGCCAGCGACGCTGCTCCAGGGAGAGCGCGGGCCTGATCTCCGGTGACTCCTCGGTGGAGAGATCGTCCAGGCGAGTCAGCAGGGACTCGGTGATGCCGGCGATGGTGGGGTGGGTCAGAAGCAGGCGTGGCGGCAACGGCATCTGGAGCGCGCTCTGCAGGGTGTTCCGCAGCTGGATCATCGACAGTGAGTCCAGACCGAGATCTGCGATCGGGTCGTCCGGTCCGAGTACGGTCGGCAGATCGATGTAACGCTCAATCATGGCCGCGATGGCGCGCGCGAGCAGCTCCGTGCGTTCAGTGAGAGGCGCCCCATCGAGCTGTGCCCGTAGCGATGTCTCCGGACGTGGAGCTCGCACTGGTGACGCGGTCGCACTGAGCTCGGCGTAGAACGAGGCGTCATTCAAATCGTGGGCGTCGAGGAACACCTCCCAGTCATTCGGCAGGACCAGCACCTCGGCTGTGTCGGCGCACAGGTGGCGGCGCAGCACCGCCTCGGCTACGCCGGCGTCGACCGTACCGAGGCCGCGCTGCCGTAGTGCCGTCATGAGTTCGGCGTCATCACTGACGTGCCCGGCGTTCTTGAGCACGCCCCAGTTGAACGACACACCGGGCAGGCCAATGGCCGAACGCAGCTGGGCCAGGCCGTCGAGAAACGCGTTGGCGGCAGCGTACGCGGCCTGCCCGTAGTTGCCGTGCACCGCAGTAGCTGACGAGTACATGGCGAAGAAGGACAGGGGTGCCTGGTGTCGCAGAGCGGACCGGTGCAGATTCCACGCTCCACGTACCTTCGCCGTTAGCACCGGGGCCACTGTGGTCCAGGACGCCTTGTCCACGAGGGAGTCGTCGAGGATCCCCGCACTGTGCACAATGCCACCGATCGGACGAGTGGCCCGACGGTCGGCGAAGAGCCCGTCCACGGCATCCTCGTCGCACACGTCAACCGATTCCGTCTCGACGGAAACACCGGCCGCGCGCAGCTCCGCGATGCGCTCCTCGGCGCGTTCACCGGGTGGGCGACGGCCGACCAGCAACAGATGCCGGGCTCCGCTGTTCGCGAGGACCTGGGCAGTCCAGAGTCCGAAGCCGGTCAAGCCGCCGACGATGAGATAGGTCCGGTCCGCGCGGAGCATCGCCGGTGGATGATCCTGTGGCGCGGCGGCGGCTAGGCGCGCGGTCAGCAGAGTGCCCTGGCGGATGGCCAGTTCGCGCTCCGCCGTACCACTGGCGAGGCACGAACGGAGCATGTCGAGATCGGCCGCGGCAGAAGCCGCCGGGAGATCGACAAGGACCGTGCGGAGCTGGGGCTGCTCCAGGGCAACCACTCGGCCCAGACCCCATACCGCACGGTTCAGGGGGGCCACCCTGTCATCGGCGGAGACTCGTTGTGAACCCCTGGTCACGAGCCAGAGCCTCGGCGGGTCGCCGACGGGATCCGAGATCGCGCCCCGCACCACATCGAGCACGCGCGTGATGCACGGGCGTAGGGCCTCGACCGGGTCGACTCCGCTGTCCAGGTCGTCCTCCTCGAAGAGGACCACGATGTCGCGCCCCTCGGAGAAGTCGTTCTCGGCCGACAGAGCGGCACGGACCGTGGCGCTCCAGGGGCCATCGGGGCCGACGGCGACGACCTGCCCCGCGGCGAGGGGCGGACGGGAATCCGGCAGGGGATGCGGCAGCCAACGGACCTCGTGGATCGGCGCCCGGCCCGCGTCCTCGACGCCGTAGTCGCCCGACCAGACGGCGGACGGCCCAGTCCAGTGGCGGCGTCGCTCGAACGGGTAGGTGGGCAGGTGTGCCGGACGACCCCCGTCACCGTTGACGGCGTCCCAGTCGAGGTCCAGGCCAGCCTCGTACGCCGAGGCCAGCGCCTGAGCCAGGGTGCGCGACGCGTCATGGCGCGCGCGCACAACGGGGACGAAGGGGCCGGGATGGTCGGGAAGCACGGTGTGCGCGAGCGACAGCAGGCCGGAGGAGCCGCTCAGCTCGAAGAACGAGCCGGCACCGAGTTCCCCGGCCCGGGCGAGCCCGGGCCCGAACTGTACGGTCTCGCACAGATGCCGCGCCCAATAGGCCGGCGTGGCGATGTCGTCACCAGCTATGTCGCCGGTCGTGTTGCAGATGACCGTACGGGTGGCCGGATTGAGTGAGATTCGGCCGAACGCGTGAAGCAGGCGGTCGGCCGCCGGTCGCATCCACCGGGAGTGACCAGCCCGCAGCGAGCCGAGTGAACGTACCTCGAGTCCGGCCGAGGCCGCGGCGGCCCCGAACCGGTCGAGGTCCTCCGCAAGGCTCGAAACCACCGTGTTGCGGTCGCTGTTGACGACCGCGATGTCCACCTGAGAGTCGGTCGCTTCGATCAGCCGCATCACCGTCGCGGCATCCGCGACCACGGTCATCATGGTCCCGTCCGCCGCGGTGTCCTGGATCGCCCGGCCCCGCTCGATGGCGACGTACATGCCTTCTTCGGCCGAGAACACACCCGCCGCGCAAGCGGCAACGTACTGCCCCATGCTGTGTCCCAGGAGCACGTCGAACCGCACGCCCTTGGACTCCATGAGCCGGAACAGCGCCAACTGGACGGCAAAGGTGAGCGCGTGCACCTCGACCGGGTCGTCGATCGGCAGATCTTGGTTGTCGGGGGCATACAGCAGGCTGCTTACGGTCGTGCTCAGCTCGGCCTTCGTCACGGTGTCGAAGCTGTCGAGCACCGTGCGGAAGAAGGGCTCCGTGTCATAGAGCTCCTGCCCCGTCCCGCGGCGCTCGACGCCGTGTCCGGCGAAGAGCCCGACGACCGATCCGGTGCCTGGATACGGACTCGCCGAGTGGTCCCCGCCGACCCGGCTGAGCCCGTCGGCGATGGCCTCGTCGGCGGCCACCACGGCAGCCGTGCGCCAAGCGTGGTGGCGTCGGCCCGTGCCGAGAGTTCTGGCGGTGTCAGGCACGGCAACGGAGTTGAGCGCGTCGTCACGCCAAGCTTCCAGGACGCGGCCGCGTGCGGCGTCGGACCTGGCGCTGAACGGGAGTACGTACCACCGGCGCTGCTCCTCGTCACGCGCCGTCCGCTCCGGTGCCTGTTCGAGGATCACATGGGCGTTGAACCCACCGATACCGAAGGCGCTGACCCCCAGCCGGGTGACGCCGTCCTCCGTCGGAAGCGGGCTGAGCCGGTCGACGACAGTGAAAGGACTGTTCCCGAGACTGAGCTCCGGGTTCGGCTGCTGGAAATGCAGGGTCGGCGGGACCTGCCCGTGCCGGAGCATGAGCACCGCCTTGAGCAGACCCGCCATGCCCGACGCCCATCCGAGGTGTCCGAGATTGCCCTTGACGGAGCCGATGCCGCACGAGGAGACGGGCAGCGGCCCGTAGGCGCGCCGCAGCGCCTCGATCTCGATGGCGTCGCCGACCGGGGTGGCCGTGCCGTGCGCTTCGACGTACCGGATCGTCGAGGGGGCGATCGCGGCCGCGTCCAGCGCCATCCGGATCGCCCGCTCCTGCCCGGCCACACTGGGCGCGGTCATGCCGACCTTCTGTGCGCCGTCGTTGGAGATCCCACTGCCGCGGACGACCGCGTAGATGTCGTCACCGGCTGCGAGCGCGGCGTCCAGCGGCTTGAGGGCGATCACACCGACGCCGTTGCCGAACACCGTGCCGGCGCAGTCGCGGTCGAACACCCGGCAATGGCCGTCCGGCGAGAACGGCATGGACTCCTGGTACAGATAACCGAACATCTGCGGCACCGAGATCGACGCCGCACCGGCCAGTGCGACATCGCAGGTGCCGGACCGCAGGGCCTGGATCGCGGCGTGCAGGGCGTAGAGCGAGGTGGCGCAGGCCGCGTTCACATTCAGGCTTGGGCCGCGCAGGTCGAGCGCATACGACGCCCGCCCGGCCATGAACTCCTTGTCGTTGGCCATCAGCAGGCTGAAATCGTCCACGGAGGACGTCAGCGATCGGACCCCCTGCCCAGGCAACAGGTTGTTCAGCAAGTAGGTGCTCGGGCCAGAACCGCCGTAGACGCCCACCGAGAGATCCGGCCGCGGTACGCAAGCGGCGTCCTCCAACGCCTCGGCACAGCATTCCAGGAAGAGCCGGTGTTGCGGGTCCAGCTGCCGCGCCTGCTCACCAGACATGCCGAAGAAGCCGGCGTCGAACAGCTCGATGTCACGCAAGATGCCCGCCGCGCGCGTGCGACCACGCTCGTCCGGGCCGTCGCCGTGGCGGGTGATGCTTTCCCGGCCGGTCACCAGGTTGGACCAAAACCCTGCCGGAGTGCTGGCATCGGGGAACCGGCAGGCGAGGCCCACGATGGCCACTGGCATGTCGGCGCCGTCACCGGTCGGGCGCCGCACACGTCGCCGCACGGGAGCGGTGACCGGCAGATCGCGGGAGTCCAGGTGCTGGGCCAGGGTTCGCACGGTTGGGTGCGCGTACGCCTCGACGAGCGGGAACTCGATGCCCAGGGCGGCCGAGATGTCGCCGACCACTGCGGCGGCGAGCAGCGAGGAGCCACCCAGGTCGAAGAAGTTGTCGTCACGGCCGATCCCGACCACATCGAGCTGGGTCTCCCAGATGCCGGCGATGAGTCGCTCCGACGACGTCCTGGGGGCCGAGTACGTGACCGACAGCGACGGGCGGTCGCGCGCGACGTCCGGGAGCCGCGCGGCGTCCACCTTGCCGTGCGCATTCAAGGGAATCGTGTCAACCCGGATCCAGAGCGACGGCACGGAGGGTCCTGATAGCAGCGGGGCGAGGAAGCCCCTCCACGGTGGATCCGCCTCCCGTACACCCAGCACTTGCCCACTCTGCCCGCCCTGCCCACTCGTCGGACGGTCGTCCTCCGGCGGGGGAACTGTCGGTATCGACTCCGACACCACATACGCCACGAGTCGCGGCCGGCCCTGCCCATCGTTGGAGACGGCCACGTGCACGTCACTGACGTCGGGGTGGCGCGCGAGGAGCACTTCCACCTCGCCAGGCTCCACGCGGTGCCCGTCGATCTTCACCTGTCGATCGATACGGCCCAGGTACCACAGCTCGCCGTCGTGGTGACGGGCGAGGTCCCCGGTGCGGTACCACCGTCGGCCGTCACGTTCGATGAAGTGCTCGGCGGTCAGCTCGGGACGGTTCCGGTAGCCGTACGACAGGCAGTCCCCGCCCAGCAACAGCTCCCCCGCCTCGCCCGACTCGTCGGCCTCCTCGGCCCGCGGGTTGGTGCTGTCGGCGTCGGCGATGCGCACCGAGACGTGGGGGAGTGGTTGGCCGATCGGCGGCAGGTCGGGCCACTGTGACGCGTTCTGACCAAGCGTGTGGCTGGTGACGACGTGGGTCTCCGCAGGCCCGTAGTGGTTATGCAGCCGAGCGCTCCCGAGGTGGGCGAACCATGCGCGGATCTCGGGCGTGATACGAAGCTGTGAACCGGCCACAAAGACGTGCTGGAGCGCGGTGAGCCTTGGTCGGCTCCGGCCGCGATTCGCCACCGCCTGCAGGATGGCCGTGGGGAGGAACACGCGGGTGATGCCGACATCGGCGAAATGGTCGAGCAGGCGGGCGGGGTCCCGCCGCACGTCGTCGGGGACGATGTGCAGCGTGCCGCCGAGGGCCAGGCTGGTGAAGATCTCCTGCCACGCGACATCGAACGTGGCGGCCGCGAACTGCGCTGTGTGCGGGGCGGTGGAACTGCCCTCGGTGCGGACATGCCAGTCCACGAGACCCGACAGGGGCCCGCGTCCCATCGCCACGCCCTTGGGCTCTCCGGTCGATCCGGTGGTGTGGAGTACATACGCCAGCTCGTCCGCGCGGTCGTTGGACCGGTGGCCCGCGGCGGGGAGCGGGGTGACGTCGAACTGCAGGGCACTGCCGTCGGCCGGCTCCGCTTCGCGGATCACATAGCGCGCGCCGGTGTTCGCGAGGATCGTCTCGGTCCGCCGCGTCGGTTGGGTACGGTCAACAGGGACGCACCCCCGCCCCGATCGCAGGACGGCGAGGCTCGCGACCACCATGCCCACCGAGCGCGGCACGTCGATCACGACGGGCTCGTAGGATCCGGCGGTGTCCTGAATGGACACGGCGAGGGCCGCGCTCAGCCCGCCGAGCTGACGGAACGTGAGTGCCCGCTTCGAGTCCCGCACCGCGACGACGTCCGGACACCGTTCGATCGTCTCCACGATCAGGTCCACAAAAGACATCGTCATGCGCCTTTCACGGTCGGGTCGTCGCTGCGGAAAAGGCGGAGCCGCTCCGCCGGGATGCTGGCCCGAAGCTCGAGGTCTGTGACGCCCAAGCCTTCACTGGGGGCCAGGCACAGCACCCCGACCTTGCCGATGTGGACGTTTCGATGCACCCGGTGGACTGCTTCCGCCGACTCGGTCAACGGATGCACCTCGGAGAGAGCCGGCATGATCCGGCCCATTTGCACCAGTCGGTTCGCCTCGGCTGCCTCCTGGTAGTTGGCACCATGACTTCCGATAATCCGTTTCAGATTCATCCACAGGTGACGATTGTCGAACTCATGCACGTAGCCGTGGCTCGAACCGCAGGTGACGACTGTGCCGCCGCGACGAGCGAGGTAGACGGAGGCACCGAAGGTCGGCCGGCCCACGTGCTCGAAGACGCAGTGTGGGTCCTCGCCAAAGTGGTCCCGTATTCGGCTGCCCAGCCACCGCCAACCCTCAAGGGACGAGAGCCCGTCGGCACCGGGCGCGTCGTAGCGGTTGATGACGAGGTCACATCCGATCGACCGCGCAAGTTCCACCTTCGACGCGCTGCTGACGACGCCGACCACCTGGCAGCCGGCCGCCTTCGCCAACTGGGTCGCGTAAGCCCCCAGACCACCGGTCGCACCCCACACCAGCACCAAGTCGCCGATCTTGACCCGGGCACCGCGATCGCTGATCAGCATCCGGTACGACGTCATCAGGCACAGGGTGCTGCAGGCGGCCTCTTCCCAGGTGAGGTGAGCAGGTTTGGGGAGCAGCTGAGTCGCCTTGACGATCGCGTAGTGGGCGAGGCCACCGAAATTCGTCTCGAATCCCCAGGCGCGCTGAGACGTGGAAAGCATCCCGTCCCATTGCGTGATCGGATCCTGTTCATCCGTATGCAGGGTGCCTACAACGACGTGATCGCCGACGCGCCAATGGCGAACGGACGGCCCTGCTCGAACGACGACTCCGGCCGCATCCGAACCCAGAATATGCTGGTCGGTTGCATGGCGGGCGAAGTCGGGATTTCCTTTCGCCAGTTTATCAAGGAACCGGAATGTGGGGATCGGCCGAAACATAGCGGACCAGACGGTGTTGTAATTGATCGCCGACGCCATGACGGCGACCAACACCTCGTCGACCGCGAGGTCCGGCAACGGAACCTCCTCCACGTGGAGCGACTTCCGGACGTCAATAGCCGACTCGGCTTGACCTTCGAACATCCGCTGGTCGGATCTCCGAATCACAAGGCCGGTGGTGGACGTCGGTGTCGGACACTGCTCGAGAATCTCCCTCGATGATTCTGCGAGCACCGCATCAGTCATGTGGGCAGTCACGGCACCCCTCCAATGGCGTGAACAAGAGCAGCCTTGGGCGGCAGGAATTCCTCCTGCCGCTCCATAGGTTCCCCTAAGGCTGCCCAAGAGTTTTGGGTTGGCCCATCTCAGCGATTCCCCGACTGATGGTGGTCACGCTTGCAGGCCGCCGCGAACCAGTCAACATAATTTTCGGTCACGGTCGATGTAATTCGTGAGGCATTGGCCTGATCTTTAACCTCGCTGCTGTCTCAGGCGGACGTTTTCGGTGAGGGTTTCGGCTCGCTTCACGGTCGTCCCGGGTTCATGCCAGTCGAGCTGGTTCCGTGCGACGATCGCCTCGTTCCGCTCGGCCTGGTGCCGTGCGTCCTGCCTGAGCCGGCCAGCTCCGACCACGGTGGGGGCGAGGGAGATGGCGGCGCCACCAGCGAGGACAGCGGTGGTGACCTTCATAGGGCAACGGTCCTTTCAGGTATAGGGAGCTGTGGTCGGGCGTCGGATCGGTGGAGTGGGCGGGGCCAGCTGGGTCATGCGGCCCCCGCGAGCACGACGGTCGGGGAGTCGTCGGCATGGCCATGCGGGGCGAGCCGCTGACGCACCGTATTCAGGGCGGCGGCGATCGGTGGCAGCCCGATGGAGGCCCTTCGCTGGTCCAAGGAGTCGGGCGCGCGCACCGGGCACAGCTCGACTCCTGTTGCGGTGAGGACCTGTTGAGTCCCGAACTCCTGGGGGCGACCGCTGTTGACCAGGGTGCGGTCGTAGAGGTGGGCCCAGTGCTGGACACGCGCGTCGCCGTCCTGGACTGCGCGCTCCAGCAGGGTGGTGGCCGCCCGTTGGAAATCGGCGTCGTCGTCGGCGTGAAGAGCCAGGCTCCAGGCGGCACGTGCCGCTTCGGCGCCGACGAGGCGGTGGCCGGGCCAGTCGTGTTCGGCCAGGACGCGGCGCAGCACCTTGGTGTCGGCGTGGTCGGCGTGTCGGTCTTGGCCGAGTTGGACGGCGTCGAGCTGGTTGCGCAGGCGCTTGGCTCTGCGCGCTGCCGCCTTCGTGGCTCGGTCGATGAGTTCGCGTGCGAGGTCTGGCCGCAGCGGTTCGGCGGCCGTCACGTGATGGTCCGGCTGTCTGCGGCGGACTGCGGTTCGTGGACCTGGCAGGCGATGAGCACGCTCAGTCCAGAACGTTGCTCGGCGATGAGTTCGAGGCGAGCGGCCCGCTCCTCGTGCTGCCCCGTGCCCGTTCCGCGCACGTCCCAGCCCATGTGGGTGAGCCGACGAAGGAATGGGGCGATCGGATCATCGTCGAGGGGATGGCGGGCCAGGGCCTCGGCGCGCACGAGGGGCAGTTCGCGTCGGGCGGCGAAGTCGGAGGCCCACAGGGTGATCAGCTGGATGGTGTCGTCGGAGCGGTCGGGCAGGGTGTGGATGCAGCTCAGGAAGAGACACGGGCCCTGACCCCATCCGAGGTCGGGCGCGCGCTGCGGGATCATGCAGGCCACCAGCAGACCGTCCTCGAACAGTCCGGCCGGCTTCGACTGCGGGTTGCGGAACAGGGCTGGGACATCGGCTCGGGTGGGTACCGGTAGGCCGCGCATGGTGAGCCAGCTCTGACGGTCCTGGACGAGCGCGGCGGCCTCGTCCCGCTCGGCGTCCGTGCACAGAGTCCGCATCTCGTATACGGCTGATAAGCCTGGTGCGCGCTGGTGCAGTGATGCGGGAGACGGCTCGGTGGACGGTGTGACGGGTGACGTGTTCACTTCACTGCTCCGCTCTCCACCGTGCCGGTCGGCTTGGTGCCCAGTAGGTGCCAGGCGTGGGCCAGGACGACGAGCTGGGTGACGTCGGCGGTGCCCGTCTCGTCGAGCAGTTCGTCGAGTGCGGACCGGAGATCGGCGGGGGCGATCTTGGCGGCGAGGGCGATGTCGCGGGGGGAGCTGAGTTCAGCGACCGCCTTCAGCAGCAGCCGCTTCTCCGCGTTGAGCTCCGGCGTTGCCCGGTCCGTCGTCGGCAGGGCTACCTGCTCGGTCGCCAACAGGCGATGCACGAGCACGTGCGGCTTGCAGCGAGGCGGGCAGTGGACGCTCACCCGGATGTCGCGGACGTACTGACGGACCGTGTGGGGCGACAGGCCAGTTCTCGTGGTGATGTCTTGGGTGGTGAGACCGTCCACGAGGTGCTGGGCGACGCGCTGGTGGGTCGGCTTCAGCGGTGTGATCGGTGCGCTGGTCGTCGTGGACGGGGTCACGGGTGTCTCTTTCTCGGCTGGGTGGACGGTTTCCGGAAGGGGTGCCGCCGGCCCCCGCGGGGGACGGCGGCCGGCGGCACGGGCCCGCGCGCGGCGGTTGGGATTCACGGGGTGCCGCGCGCGGGGGTTCATGCGGCGGTGGGGTCGGGTTGTGCCCAGGCGGTTTCGGCAGCGAGGCGTTCGGACCACTGGATGTGGTCGTCGTCGAAGGCGGCGTCGGAAAGGCGTATTCGCTGGACCTCGCCCGTTCCGGCCGGCGGGTGGGTGTGCTGGATGTCGCGCCACAGGCGCTGGAGGAGGTACTCGCGGTCGAGGGCGTGGGCGCCGTGCAGTTCCATGGCGTCCTGGGCAGACTTCATGGCCCACTGGTGGCCCAGGTACTTTGCGTTGATCAGGTCGGCGTCGCAGGACAGGCCCTGATCGAGGAGGTGCACGGCCTGGTAGGCCAGGATCCGTGCAGCGCGCAGGCGGGCCTCCATGTCGCCGACTCGGTCCCGCAGGACCGGCAGATCGGACAGGGCGCCCCGGTAGCGGGGCCGGGCCTTGAGGTAGGAGGTCGTGGTGGCCGCGACCGCCTCGTGGATGCCCAGGCTGACGGCGGCCAGGTTGGGGCGGCCGTACAGGATGCTGCTGCTCTGGGCCACGCTCAGTCCCTGGCCGATCTCTCCGATCACGTTGTCGACGGGGACGCGGACGTGGTCGAGGTCGAGGCGGCCGGCGGAGAAGCCGTGCAGGCCGAGGCCGGGGCGGTGGGCAGGGACGCAGAGCCCGTGGCGGTCGGATTCGACCATGAACGCGGTCAGCGCCTGCGAGGTGCGCACGCCCGCCTCGGCGGTCCGGGCGATCACGAGGTGGGCTCCCGCGAGATGGCTGTTGCCGATATGGATCTTGCTGCCGGTGATCAGCCAGTGGTTGCCGGCCTTCTCGGCGGTCGTCTCGATGCCGCCGATGTGCCCGCCGGCGGTCGGTTCGGTCACCGCGATCGACAGGAGCAGCGAACCGTCCGCCACCCCCGGCAGCCAGCGACCTTTCTGCTCATAGGTGGCGAAGTGCAGCAAGGCGCCGACGGGGATCAGGGTGGCCTGCAGGATGGCTGCGGCAGCCGCAGAGACGCAGGCGATGCGGTGGATCAAGACCGTCTTGGCCACATTGCCCGCGCCCAGACCGCCGAAGGCAGCCGGGACGGTGACGGCGAACCAGCCCCGTGCGGCCATCAGATCGGCGACCTTGCTCTCCACCCTGCCCGGAGCGGCTTCCATGCGTACGGCGCGCGGTGCGATGTGCTCGGCCGCGAAGGCGTCCGCCTCGTGCCACAGCAGTTCGTGGCGGGCGGCGAGATAAGGACGCAGCGCCGGAGGCGGTGTGGCGGTTGTGGCGGGCATGGTCGTCTCCCTCTCCCTGGATGAAGGTCGCGCGGTAGAGCGGCCGGGTATCGCCTGCGGCTCCCGGGTGGGGGCGGTGGAACGGGCCTAGCGGACGGGCGCGGGGGCGATGCGGTCCATCACCTGCGTGCCGGCGTTGATGACGATGTCTCTGAGCCGTCGGGCCTCGCTCAGGGGCCGCTTCTCGGGGTCGATGACGCAGACCGTGCCCAGCACGGTGCCGCTCTCGTGGATGAGCGGGGCGCCGAAGTAGGAGCGGATCCCGACCGCGTCGACCACGTGGTTGCCGCTGAAACGGGGGCTGGCGTGCACGTCGTGCAGCGGGAGGGCCTTCTTGCGGGCCACGACCTCCGGGCACCAGCCGTGGTCGTGGCTCATGGTGCGGCCGACGATCACGTACCCGCTGTCCGCGGGCGGCTGGTGCAGTCCGACGAAGGTCTGCTCCTCCAGGAACAGATTGACGAACCCGTACAGGAACCCGGCTTTCTCAGCCATGTCGCGGGCCAGCTCGTCAAAGTCCGAGCTGGCAGCAGTCGACACGCCCAGGCGCTCCAGCAACTCGTACCGCTGCGCCAGTTCGGTCGCCTGCTGGGCCTGCGGGCCGGTGATGGCAGCACCGGCTGGGATGGACAGCCCGTGGGCGCCGTCGCGCGTGCCGCGTTGCGGCAAGGACAGCGCGGACGGTGCGGCTTGGGGCACGAGGTGGGGATCGTTGGGCTGATACGACATCAGGCGTCCTGGAGGGTGGTGGTGGATGTGGGGTGAGCGGGGCGTGCCGGTGTGTTCTGCACTGCGTGGCCGACGAGGGTCAGCAGGACGCCGGCGACGTGGCTCGGATTGCGGGCGTCCCACGAGGTCGCCCTCGCGCCCTCCGCCCAGTGGGGCGAAACGTCGGTGACCACCGGTACGGAGGTGGGCAGGTCGAGGGCGGCGCGGACCTGTTCGGGGTGGTAGCGGTGGGCTCCGTCGAAGTGGTTCACGGCGACGACGAAGGGCAGGCCGATGTCTTCGAAGAAGCTGACGGGGGTGAAGCTGCTCTCCAGGCGGCGGGTGTCGACCAGGACGACCGCGCCGACGGCTCCCCGGGAGAGGTCGTACCAGAGGTCGACGAACCGGTCCTGGCCGGGCGTGCCGAACAGGAACAGCTCCAGAGGTACGGGCGCGTCGGGGAGGCTAAGGCGGCCGAAGTCGAAGGCGACCGTGGTGGTCTGCTTGGCCTCGACGCCTTCCAGGCTGTCCACGTCCGTGCTCGCCTCGGTCAGGTACTCCTCCGTGCTCAGCGGCGTGATCTCGCTGACCGCGCCCACGGCGGTGGTCTTGCCGGCGCCGAACCCCCCGGCGATCACGATCTTCAGCACGGTCGGTGCACCGGCATGCGAAGTCCGCAAGCCCACAGGCGGGTCATCCGGCCTGGCGGTAGGCGATGGCATCGGGAAACTTCCTTTTCAGGGCCACTGAGAGGGCCGCCAACAGGTGGGTGGTGGGACGTTCATCCGCGTCTGCGTCGGAGCCGTAGGCATCGGTGACGGAGATGACAAGGGCTTGGGAGTCCAGGAGGTCCGAGACGAGGATCTTGACGGCGGTGACGGGGCGGCCGAGCCGTCCCGCCAGCTCGGTTACCGAGCGTCGGTGATCCCTGCACAGGGCGAGGATCTCTTCGCATTCCTCGGCTTGGCACAGGCCGGGCCGTCCGGGGCCGGCATCCAGCACGGTGTCCAGGCCCAGCAGGTGCCGCGGCCTGGTGCGCCCGCGCGTCAGCGTGTAGGTCCGCACGAACGTCGAGTCCTCGGCCGCATCGCCGTGGGTGCTCACCGGGACTCATCACCTGTGCCGACGCGGACGGGGATCTGCATGTAGGGGGCGAACCTCTTCACCAGGCGCCCCATCTCGAACCCGACGGGGCCTGCGTCGGCGTCCGGGGCAGCGATGACGGCGAGGACCGTGTCCACCTCCCCGCGTTCGTTGCCGGGGTGGTCTTCGAAGACCGCGCTGCGACCGGCGCTCTGGACGAAGAACAGGCAGTCGTCGCGCTCGATGATGATCTGCCTGGCCGGACGCTTCCGGTGGGTGGGACCGGTGGCGTTCGACGCGAGGGAGGCCATACCGGCGAGCGCGGCGGACAGCTCGTCCGCCCAGTCCTTGTCTACTTCGCTGTCCAGGAGGCGCAGCCCGTCCCGCGACAGGAGAACGGCGTGCGTGACGCCCGGGACGTCGGCGGCGAACTGCCGTAGCAGCCAGGCCATGTCATCCCGCTGATGGCTCGCCGTCGCCTCGGATGCGGGCGCGACGCCGGTCGGCGGGTTCATTTCAGGGCGGGTGCTCATGAGGATTGCTCCAGAAGGGGGGAAGGGCCGGCGGATATGTCCGGGCCGCCGGGGACGGGCGATGGTCAGGGCCTGGGCTGCTCTGCCGGAGGGGGAGGGGAACCGGCGGCCCCGCCGGCCTCTATGCCCGTGCGGAAGGCGGCTGCGAGCCCTGGCGTCGCCGCGGTCGCGGGGGCTTGCTCCCGCTCACGCGGTGGAGGGAAGGAACCGGCCTGCCGTGTACGCCGGGGAAGGTCGGGCGCTGGAGCAACGTGCCCCGCCACGTCGGGTCCCGGCTGGCCTACGGCGGTCGGGTGTTGGACCTGCCCTGTAGAAGAAGGGGCAGCCGGCCTCGCTGCGGCAGCCTGCCGTGGCGGGAGAGTGGAGGGGCGTGTTTCCCGGCGTCGAGCGCCCGCGTCACCGACGTGGGGAATCGCTACGAGGAGCCGGGCCGGAATGACGACCAGAGCGGTGGTGCCTCCCGTCACGTTCTCTTGCAGGAGAACGGACAGCCCGTGTGACTGGGCGATCTTCGCGGCGACCAGCAGGCCGAGCTGTCCGTCTCGCACCTGACCGCTGACATCGACCTCATCGGGGGCCTTGAGCAGATGATTCATCTGTGCGCGGGTCTGCGGGTGCATGGGGATGGCCCGGTCCTCGACTTCGACCGCCAGCCCGTTCGGCACCCGTTGCGCCCGCACCATCACCTTCGTTGCCGGGTCGGAGCACTCGCAGGCGTTCTCGATCAGCTCGGCCAGCAGGTGCGTCAGGTCCGGACCCACGTGTCCGGGAAGCCCCAGCTCACCGCCCACGGAACCGGCCGCGACCACCACGCGCGGGTACTGCACCACCTCGGAGATCGCACCGCGCAATGTGGTCGTGACGGGCACCGGCTGGCGCACGCTGCGCAGGGACTGCCCGCCCAGCACCGCGGTGCTCTCCACCTGTCGTCGCATCCGCGTCACGAGGTGGTCGATCTCGAAGATCTTCGACAGCAGCTCCGGTTCGTCGGTCAGCATCTCCAGCTGAGTCAGTGCTTCCAGTGCTTTTCCGACCAGGGCGTGCTCCCGTGTGGCCAGGCGGCGCAGTACGTCCAGAAGGACGACGGACTGGGACTCGTCGTGTACGCGTATCAGCGCGGCGACGGCCTGCACCTGGAGTGCACTCAGCGCCTTGTCGATCTCTGCGGTCGCACTGGTCGGCTGCGGCATCTGCATGTCCGGCAGGGGTGGTCGTGCCCCTCGGCACAGTTCGTCCGCCGACCACGCCACCGACTTCTCGACGGCCGCCGCCGCTCCCGTGACGGCGGTTAGCACCGCCGTGCGTCGTTCCTCTGTGGCTGTCTGCACGGCGTCGGCGGCCGTACGCACTCCGCGGGCCGCTACCAGTGCGACCCCGGCCAGTCCGCAGACCAGGCCGACCAGGAGCCAGCCGAGAGCCACCGCGGCCGTCGACCAGACGGCGAAGGCGAAGCCCAGCAGGCCCGCAAGAAGCAGCAGGGGCAGCACCACGGCACGACGGACGCAGTGCACCGTGAAGGCATCGGTCCGTGGCGACCGCCGTCGGCGGTGGCCGGTCGCGGCCGGCCGTGTCGGGAACGCGCTGTCAGACATGAGAATCCTCGTCAGTGGAAAGGGGCTGCTAGGCGTGCTGCGACGTCAGGGCCTTGCGGTTCTGTAGCGACCCGAGTGAGGGGGAACGGGGCGCCGCAACCGCCACCGCGCCTCGGTGAGGAGAGGACTGTGCCGCCAGCTGCTGCAGGAGCAGGGCACTCTGAATCAGGCCCATGTGGCTGAACGCCTGCGGAAAGTTCCCGAGTTGGCGCTGCTGGACGGGGTCGTACTCCTCGGCGAGGAGGCCGAGGTCGTTGCGCAGCGTGAGAAGGCGTTCGAACAGGGCGTGGGCCTCATCTATGCGGCCGATCAGGGCCAGGGCATCCACGAGCCAGAAAGAGCAGAGGACGAAGGTGCCCTCATCGCCCGTCAGGCCGTCCACTCCGGTGTGGTTGCCGATCGTCGGGTACCGGCGCACGAGCCCGTCCGGCGTGGACAGCTCCCGGCGTACGGCGTCCACGGTGCCGATGACGCGGGGATCGTCGGGCGGAAGGAAGCCGACCCGGGGGATCAACAGCGTGGCGGCGTCCAGTTCCTGCGAGCCGTAGGACTGGGTGAAGGTGTTGCGCTCCGGGTCGAACCCCTCGGTGCAGACTTCGCGGTGGATCATCTCGCGCAGCTCGACCAGGGGGCCCGGATCCAGCGCGAGGGCGTCGGCCTCGGCCAGGCGGATGGTGCGGTCGATGGCCACCCAGGCCATCACCTTAGAGTGCACGAAATGCCGGCGTGCCCCGCGGATCTCCCAGATTCCCTCGTCGGGTTCCTGCCAGCGCTGGGCCAGGTGCTCGATGAGCAGCTGGTGCAGGGCTGCGGTGTCGGCGCAATGGGCGACACCGCTCTGGTGGGCGAGGTAGAGGGTCTCGATCAACTCGCCGTACACGTCGAGTTGCAGCTGGTCCGCCGCCCCGTTCCCGACCCGCACCGGAGTTGATTCCGCGTACCCCGGGAGCCAGGGCAGCTCCCGCTCCCGCAGATCACGCTCGCCGGTGATCCCGTACATGATCTGCAGGTTTTCCGGATCGCCGGCCACCGCACGCAACAGCCAACGCCGCCACGCACGGGCCTCCTGCCTGTAGCCGGTTCCCAGCAGCGCGGCGAGAGCGTTGGAGGCGTCGCGCAGCCAGGTGTAGCGGTAGTCCCAGTTCCGTCCGCCGCCGATCTCCTCGGGCAGCGACGTGGTCGGCGCCGCGACGATCCCGCCGCTCGGCGCATACGTCATCGCCTTCAGCGCGATCGAGGAACCAACCACTGCCTCGCGGTAGGGCCCGTCGTAGGTGCATTCCTGCGTCCAGTCCTGCCAGAAGGCGAGCGTCTCGGCGAGAGCGGCCTCCGGGTCGGGAACTTCCGGTGCGGCTGCGTGGGAGGGGCACCAACTGAGCACGAACGCCACGCTCTGCCCGGCGGCGACGGCGAAGGCACTGACGATGACGCCGTCCTTTTCTACCTGCTGGACGCCCGTGTCGAGCCACAGAGCGTCCGCGCCGGCCTCCGCGACCATGCGCCCGCCGACCTCGTGGATCCACGGGCTGACGCTGCCGTACCCCGGCCGTGGACGCAGGGCCGAGATCATCGGCACCTCGCCGGCCACGCCCTCGACGATCCGGATCACCTGGGGTGCTCCATCGCGCGGCGGCATGAAGTCGAGCACCCGAACCGATCCGGTCGAGGTGCACCACAGCGATTCGAGGACGAGCGAGTCACCGCGGTACCGGCGCTCGGCAACCGCTCCGGCGTCGGATCGGCCAGCAGACGGGGCCGGTGCGATCTGCCAAGAACCGTGTTTCTGGGTGCCGAGCAGGCTAGCGAAGACGGCCGGCGAGTCGAAGCGGGGCAGGCAGAGCCAGTCGATCGAGCCGTCGTCGCAGACGTGGGCGCTGGTCTGCATGTCGCCGATCAGGCCGTACTGCTCGATACGCGGAAGGTGAGTCATCGTGTGAATCTCCGTAGACCCCGCGGATCCGGGGATGGCATCGGGCCGCCGCAGCGGCCGGGAACGGTAGATGAGGAAGGACTCGGTGGGCACCTGTGGGGAAGGTCCGTTCTGCCCCGGTACGGAGTCCTTGTCCTGGGGAGCGGCGCGGCCGGTTGCTCGGCCACCGCGGAGAATCAGCCACGCCATCGGGCCGAGAACCACCGCGATCAGAACTGCCCCGGTGATGGTCATGCCCGGGGCGCCGACGCGGCCAGAGCCAAGAGGGCGAAGGCGACAGCGAAGACCGAGCCGTGCAGCACATTGAGCTGCGGCCTCCACCAACGCCGTCTCCGCATGGGCTTCGCGGGGACCATGCCGTGAGCTTTTACGGCCGCGACGAGTGCTTGAGCGGCCTCGGCCAGCTTGACCAGATGCACCCTGCTCGGCATGTAACCGTCGGGGACACCTGCCGAAGCGAGCTGCTGCGCGGCGCGCAGTGCCGAGACTCCCGGCGGTACGACGGCCCCGAGCTGTCCGATGTGACCGCGAAGGCGCCGCGCGAGTTCCTCCACGTCGCCGGTGCTCTCCGGCAGCGGTGAGTCCTCGTCCAACACGAGCGCCACCGTCTCCATCGCGGCCACCGCACGATCGCGCTGCGGGCCGCGTTCGGCGCCGGTGCCGCCCTGCCTGCTCGGGACAACGCGCGGGCCGGCATCCCGACGGGAAGTCAGCGGCAGACGCATGACACAACTCCTCTTCACATCAGACCAACTGGGCTCGGCCGCGACTGGGGCGACCCCTGGAACAGGGCTCATCGGGGTCCTCCCAGGTGGGCAGCGCAGGAGAGCGCGGCAGCGGCGCCGATGACGCCGCCGATCACTCGACGTGATTGCGTGGTGACCAGCGAACACCCCGCCGTAAAGGCTTGGGAATGACTTTCAGATGACGTTGACCCGTCAGTAACCTTGATTGGGGTGCCGCCGGAGCAGACGGTCCTGACATGCTGGGCGCCATGGTGACTCTCGATGGAAAGCCCGTATCCGTAGACGAACTGCTCCCCCTGGCGCTCACGAACGTCGGGCACTTCACGTCCATGCGCGTCGACTCCGACGGCAGCATCCGCGGTCTGACGCTGCACCTTGAACGCCTCACGCGGGACTGCGAGATCGTGTGGCACGCGGCCCTGAACGCCGACCGTGTCCGCGAGTACGTCCGCCAGGCCCTGGGGGGACAGGCCCTGCCGTGCGTTGTGCGCGTGACGATCTACGACCCGAAGGTCGAGATGGGCCACCCGGCCGACGCCAACGAGCCGCACGTTCTCGTGTCCGTACGCGGCGCCGGCTCCCTGCCTCCAGCCCCGCTGCGCGCCCAGAGCCAGGTGTTCGAGCGTGACCTGCCCCAGGTGAAGCACACCGGCCTCTTCGGAGCCCTGCACACCCGGGGCGCGGCCCAGCGAGCGGACTTCGACGATGCCCTGTTCGTCGGCCGCGACGGCTTCGTCTCCGAAGGCGGCACCTGGAACGTGGCCTTCGTAGACCAGGAGGGCACCGTCGTGTGGCCCGACGCTCCCGTACTGCCCGGCGTCACCATGGCCCTGCTCCAGCAGCAAGCCGACCACCGCACCGCAACCGTCACCCTGGCCCAGGCGAAGGGCATGGCCGCGGCCTTCGCCACGAACACCTCGATCGGCGTCCGCCCCCTGGCCGCGATCGACGACACCGACTTCCCTGTAGATCACCCCGTCTTGAGGCAACTCCAGGAGACGTACCTGTCGATCCCCGGCGAGACCCTGTAGGGCAAGAACATGGCGGGGGTAACCAGGTGGACCGGCCGAGAGGCCGAGTTGCTGCGCATCGCCATGCGCAAGAGGCAGAAGGACTTCGCCGATCTGGTCGGTGTGAACCCCCGCCAGATCCCCCGATGGAAACGCCGGGGGGAGACCATCGAACTCGAACTCGACAACCAGTCGGCCCTGGACACGCTGCTCGCCCAGGCCCCGCCCGACGTTCAGCAGCGATTCGCCGCACTCGTGACCGAACGCGCAGCAGTTGAGCACGACGAGCGCGCCGAGGAACTGCTGCGCAGGGACCCGAGCACTCATCGGCACCCGGTCGATGGGAAGGTCATGGCCCTCGTCGAAGAGGGCATTTTCCTCTCCGGCCCAGACAACCGCTCGGTGTGGCTGGAGCCGTTCCTCATGGACGTCTACCCGACGACCAACGAGGACTACGCGAAGTTCGTGCTGGCCACCAGGCATCGACCACCCCAGCACTGGCCCGACGGCCACTGCCCCGTCACGCTGGCCACTCACCCCGTGGTGTGGGTGACGTGGCACGACGCGACTGCGTACGCCCGATGGGCCGGCAAGTCGCTGCCTTCCTCGCGGCAGTGGGAGAAGGCCGCTCGCGGACCGCGCGGGCGCATCTACCCCTGGGGCAACGAGCCGACAGCCGCGAAGGCGAACACGGCCGAGGCTGGAATCGACGCGACCACCCCCGTCTCCCGCTACCAGTCCGGGGCCAGCCCATTCGGCATCTTCGACATGTGCGGCAACGTCTGGGAGTGGTGCGGCACCGAAGAGGAGCCCGGCAACGGCCGGCGCCACTTGAAGGGCTCCGCGTTCACGTCCCCGATCGAACGGGCAGCGCCGTCCCTGCTGAACGCTGCCTCCACGTCGATGAAGGACAACGACACCGGGTTCCGCTGCGCTGCGCCCGCGTAATCCGGGCGCCATGGCCGATTGATCGTATTCGCACCGGCGCTTGATCAAGCCTTCCAGGCCCGGCATCAGTGACCTGAACTGACCCGCGATGCCTTTGGGGTCCTCGTGGGTTCGAGGGTTCGGCGTCTCACGCACCAGCGTCGTCATCGCCGACCTCCGGTGAGGGAGAAGATGGCCGTGGTGGTGTAGCCGTCTTTGCTGACCTCAATGCATCGCGCGAAGACGGCCACCAGGAACATGCCACGACCGGACATATCGTCCGGACCGGCACCTGTGACTCTGGCCGGCTGCGGACTGTTGTCCGTGACCTCGACTCGGACCTCGCGGTCGACAAGACGTACGACCACGCAAACGGCACCTTCACCGTGGATCACCGCGTTCGTGACGAGTTCCGACACGGCGAGGGTGATGTCCTCGACGGCTTGCTGCGGGATCCTCCACGCCCGGAGGTGGCTGGCTGTCTTGTGGCGCATCTCGCCGACTCGCGATCGGCGAGGCGGGAAGGTTGCGGCAAAGCCAGGGCCCGAGTCCCGCTGCATGTCAGCAACAGCGCTGAGAAGCGCAGTTGTGGCTGGGCTCATCGGCAGTCTCCCAAGTGACGTGCGTGTGGGCGCTTGGCGTCTGGGGTGCAGTTGGAGCGCTGTCGCTACGGGCCGCCTTCGGGGGCTTGCGAGGACCACGAGGCGCACTTGCTCAACTGCGGCTTTGGTCGAACGAGTTGGAGTATGGGGGCGGGAACGCTCCCCATGTAACGCTCACAGCGGAAGTGTCCGCATGAGCCTTCCGGGCCTTACCTCGTGCGTACCCCACGCTCTGTTCCGCCGTGTAACGTCCCTTGCGGTCGCTACGCGCCAGACAGGACACTGGCCGTACTCGTCCAAGGGGAGCCGCCAGCATGACGAACGAGTCGAAGAGCGCCGAGTTGAACGGCGAGATCGAGTCAGGGCCGACCGCGCGTCGCCGTCAACTTGGCTTTCGGCTGCTTGCGCTGAGAAGAGACGCTGAACTCTCCGCCGAAGAGGCCGGCCGTCAGGCGGGCATGTCGAAGGCGACGGTCAGCCGGTACGAGCAGGCCAAGGGCAATGTGCGCTGGAACCAAGTCAAACAGCTCTGTGAGGTCTACCAAGCCTCGGCAGAGGAGACGGCAGAGCTGATCAGCCTGGCTCAGAACAGTAAGGTCACGGACGGGTGGTGGGTTCCTTACGCTGGGAAGCTCTCCGACCCCATGAGGGTGCTTCTTCCGCTTGAGAACGAGGCGAAGTCAATCTGGCACCTCTCCAACGGGGTAGTGCCCGGTCTCTTGCAGACCAGGAGCTACGCTGCGGCGATCAAAGCGACGCCAGGAAATGCCCTTACGCCGGAAAAAGTGGCGGAGTTCCTGGATATGAGGATGCGGCGCCAACAGGTCCTCGAACGCAAGGTACCGCCGACCTATCACGTGGTCTTGGACGAGTGTGTGCTCCGCCGCAAGGTTGGAGGACCCGAGGTGATGGTTGAGCAGCTTGACCTGCTGTTGGACCGCAGGGTGGAGCCGAACATCACGATCCAGGTACTGCCGTTCGACGCCGGTGCGTACAGCGCGACGCTTACCAGCTTCATCGTCTACGGGGGCCCGGATCCATCCCTGGACGTCATCTTCATCGAGAACGCCGTGGGTTCCCTATTCCTGGAGGAAGAGGGGTCACGCCTGGCGTACGAGAATGCGCGTGCTTTTTTGAGCAGTGAAGCACTGGACCCCGATTCTTCGGCGGAGTTGATCGCCGAGGCCCGCAAGAGGCACCTGCAAGATCAGAAGTAGCGAGGATGACATTCGTGGCTGAGCAGTCCCAAGAACCACAGTGGTTCACGAGTAGTTACAGCGCCTCACCCGACAACGAGTGCGTGGAAGTCGCCAATATGCCCAAGCGAACATGGGTCCGTGACTCCAAGCGACCCGACGGCCCGCGCACCGACTTCTCGCATTCGGCGTGGGCTGCTTTCACCGCCCACGTCGGATCTGAGATGACTCCTCCCCTTGGGTGAATAGCGCGCACGCTCATGCGGCCCGGCTCCCGCACGGTGGGTGCCGGGCCGTCGACTTTGCGCCACCGCAGCGCACCGTGCGCCTCGCTACGCGATCATCACGGTCAGCGGTTCCCGCTGGCCAGTCTCGGGAAAAGTCTGTGAAGCAGAACCAAGATGCGGACAATCGAAGCGCAACAGCGCTGTCCGCATCCGGGCGCCGGAGGAGAAGCCATGGCACAGAAGCCCAAGCCCTTGGATGAGACGGCGTCAGCACGCGCTTGGTGGGGCAAGGAACTGCGTAACTGGCGCACCACTCGCAAGATGTCGACAAGCGAGGTTGGGGCAAAGGTGCACCTCAGTGCCACGATGATCGAGCGCATCGAGAAGAACGAACGCAAGTGCGACGCCGCTCTAGCGAGCCTCTTGGACGACGCCGTCGAGGCTGGGGGAGCGCTAAGAAGACTATGGCGTCTCGTCGAGATAGAAGCGGCCGAGGCAGCCGCCCATGCGGACAAGTCCACTGGCAAAGTCGACCAAGGTGCCAGCGAACGCCCGATCGAGGGCATGCTTGGACTGAACCCGCATGCGCTTTCGGAACGGAGCCAACCAAACATGGAGCGCCGCGCCTTCTTCTCCCTGGGCGGAGTAGCTGCCCTCGCCCCGACCGCCTTCATCGACTTACTTCCGTCCTCGGGGCCCCACGCTCTTCCCAAGGACGTGCGATCGGAGGACATTCAGCAGGTCCTGACGGCCGCGGATACGCTCGCAGGATGGGACAACCTCTACGGCGGAGGCGGGATCGTCGGTAGTTCTTCCATGGGCTTGTTCATCTGGGCTAAGGGGCTGCTTGCCACGAAGTATCCGTCTGAGCTGAAGGCCGACCTCTACACCGCGGTCGGGCGCCTCTCGGTCGTGATGGGCGCTAGCGCCTTCGACGCCTACGCACACCACGACGCGACCGAGCTCTTGCGGTTCGGCACTTGGTGCGCCGAGCAGGGCAACAACTGGCACCTACGTGCGGCTTCACTCAACTGGCGTGCCCGTCACGAGATCTGGTGTGGCCGACCCGACGAGGGCCTGACGTATGCGGAGAACGGACTGCTTCGCTCAGACCGCCTCACCCCGCGGGAGCAAGCCATGCTCCACAACGCCAGGGCTCGTGCCTGGGCGAAGATGCGCCGGCCGGATGAAGTGCTGGTAGCCATCGAGCGGTCAGACAGAATCTTCGCGAGGGCCCGCGACGGTGAAGACGAACCGTGGATGGCGTACTACGACGAGGCACAGCACCACGGGGACACAGGACACGCGGCCTTCGACATCGCACTTATGCCGGGACAGTCCCCTCAGCTTGCGACGTCACGTCTTGAGACAGCGATCGACGGGCACACTGACGCGTACGTGCGCTCCCGCGCCCTCTCGGGCACCAAGCTCGCCACTCTGACGATGGCCGCCGGAGACCCGCAGCAAGCCGTGGCCATCGCGAATCGTGCATTGACCGAAGTCGGGAAGCTTCGGTCCAAGCGAGCAGTTACGGATATGGAAGACCTGTCCAGCGCCTCGGCTCGATACGCCCGCAGGCCAGAGGTGGCGGAGCTGCGGAGCCGGATCGCCGCTACGGTCCGTGCATGACCACGACCCGCGCCGAGGAGTCGTTCGCCGTCCTGGAAGCGGTGGCAGCAGCTGCCGGCCTCGCGCTCAGGGGCGCTGAACCCATCCGGCTCGCCGAGAACGACCTGTGGAAGCTACCCGATGGTGTGGTCGTGCGCATCGCCCGTTCAGGGCAGGCAGAGGCTGCGGCGCGCGAAGTGGCAGTGGCACGCTGGCTTGCTGAGAACCATGTCCCGGCGGTGCGTCCGCTGGACAGGGAACAGCCCGTTCACGCGCATGGGAGGGCTGCCACCTTCTGGGAACTTCTGCCCCCACATCGGCAGGGAACGGAGTCCGAACTGGGGCCTCTTTTGCGGCAGATGCATCGGTTGCCTAAACCGAAGTTCCCCATCGGCCAGCTAGACCCGTTCGTACGGATCGCCGACCGGCTGACCGCTGCGCAATGCATCGGCGACGATGACAAGACGTGGCTCATTCATCGCCTCGATGAACTGAGTGAACAGTGGGAGCAGCTCCCTGCCGGACTCCCGCACTGCGTTATTCACGGAGACGCCTGGGGTGGCAACTGTGCGGTGACAGAGAGACACGCCCTGCTCCTGGACTTCGAGCGGACGTCGCTCGGACCGCCCGAGTGGGATCTCACCTCAACCGCCGTGGCATTCGAAACCTTCGGTACGCTGCCGGCCGAGCAGTATGAGGATTTCAGCGAGCAATACGGCTTCGATGTCCGCGACTGGGCTGGGTATCCCACCTTGCGGGGCATCCGGGAGCTACGTCTCGTGACCTTCGGATTGCAAATCGCGGATCAAGACCCCTCGGCACTTGAACAAGCTCGGTACCGTATTGACTGCATCCGAGGGCTCCAGGGAGACCGGCCCTGGCACTGGACTGCCGTGGGCTAAGGGCTGGAGCGCTCTCCGCCTGCAAACTAGACGCCCTTCAGGCTTCGTCCCTCGGAGTCAGGGGATCTCTGCCGACTAGGTCGCAGTTGCTCCGCGCCGAAGACGCCGGCCCATTCCTCCCGCCGAGATAGGAGGAGCCCTCACGCCCGAGGACGGATTCGCCCACGGCAGACGAGAAAGGGCCCTGCGGGACTGGAACCTCTGCCGCAGACCATGTCAACGTACAACCTCCCCGGAAAACACCAGGGCAGAGACGCTTGTGAGCGATCACGAAATTCGGCTCTGTCGCTGATCTTGTGACGGGGCGGGTGGTGTCAGTGGCGGCTGTGATCATGAGCCAGGTGTACTTCACGGAGTTTCGGGGTGTTGTTCCCTCATCTGGCCGGTGTTGTGGTCGAGGTGGTCGAGCGGTCGTTGTCCGGTGTGGTCTCGATGCATGCGCGTGCTCGGTCGTCGGGCGGGGTGTGTCCGCACTGCGGTAGCGCGTCGGGCCGGGTGCACGGACGGTACGTACGGCGGCTCGCGGACGCGGCGGCCAGCGGCGCCGGGGTGGTGATCGAGTTGCTGGTGCGGCGGTTCAAGTGCCTGAACCCCGGGTGCCGGGCGGTGACGTTCGCTGAGCAGATCGCGGGGCTGACCAGCCCGCATGCCCGCTATACGCCGCTGCTGCGCGGCCAGTTGACCTCGATCGCTCTCGCGCTGGCCGGCCGCGCGGGGGCCCGCCTGGCCGGGGTATTGGGCTTGGACGTCGCCAAGGACACTCTGTTACGTCTGGTCCGTGCGGTGCCGGAAGAGCCTGTCGGAGAGATCCGTGTGCTCGGTGTCGACGATTTCGCGCTCCGCAGGGGTGCGACGTACGCCACGATCTTGGTGGACCTGGAGACCCGGCGCCCGGTCGACGTGCTGCCCGGCCGTGAGGCCGAGCCACTGGCCGCATGGCTGAGCAACCACCCGGAAATAGAGATCGTGTGCCGGGACAGGGCCGGAGCGTATGCCGAGGGCACCCGCAGCGGCGCCCCGCAGGCGGTCCAGGTCGCAGACGCCTGGCATTTGTGGCACAACCTCGGCGAGGCGGTGGAGAAGACCGTATCCGCCCACCACGCCTGCGCCCGGGCCGCGTTCGAGAACACCGTACCGGCCAAGCCGCCGCCCAGCGACGACATCTGGCAGACGCCGCCCCCGGTTGACGCGATGCTCGATGTCTGCGGACGCGAACGCCGTCTGGTGACCCGGACCAGGGAACGCTACACCGCAGTGCGGGAACTCCTGGACGGCGGCAGCACGCTGGAGGGGATCTGCCGGACACTGCGGCTGAGCCGCAAAACCGTGCGCCGCTTCGCCCGGGCCACCAGCATCGACGAACTGCTGGTCAAGGCGACAAACCGGTCCACCCTCCTGGACGAGCACACGCCCTACCTCCACCAGCGATGGAACGAGGGCTGTCGCGACAGTGCCCAGCTCCACCAGGAAATCGTCGCCCGGGGGTTCACCGGAAGCATCCAGACCGTCCGCCGCTACCTCCGCCCGTTCAAGACCTCCACCACCGCGCCGCCAGTGCCCCGTCCAGCTCCGCGGCCCCGCCGCATCGTCCGCTGGATCATGACCGCCCCCGGAAACCTGGCAGCCGTGGACGCCGCCGACCTCAAAGAGATCCGGGCCGACTGCCCCGAACTCGACGCCGTCACCGACCATGTCCGCGACTTCGCCGCCATGATGAGCGACTTGCGCGGCGACCAGCTGCCAGCCTGGATGGAACGCGTCCTCGCCGACAACCTGCCCGCCCTGCACTCCCTGGTCAACGGCCTGCGCCGGGACCAGGACGCCGTCACCGCCGGCCTGTCCACCCCCTGGAGCTCAGGCCAGGTCGAAGGCCAGGTCACACGAGTGAAATTCCTCAAAAGGCAAGGATACGGACGAGCCAACCTCGACTTCCTCCGCAAGCGGGTGCTCCTCACACCCTGACCACCCCGTCACAAGATCAGCGACAGAGCCGAATTACGTGATCGTCCACAACGCTCCAAGCGGAGCGGGGGCCAGCGTCCGGCGCTGGCCCGCGTCTCCCGTCTCGCGTCTCGCGTCTCGCGTCTCGCGCCATGGTCCCTACCAAGGAGGCCCACCTGCCGAAAGCCGCACTGAGATCGGCCCGTGTCGCCGCTCCGATTCTCCTGGCGCTCGGCGCCATGAACGCATGGACCGCCCAGACGAAAGCTGACTACGCAGCCCTCTCCACGGCCCTGTGCCTCTGTGTCTGCGCCGCCGGCCTTTTCGGCGAGGACCTTGTGCAGCGCGGACATCGCCAGGACCTGGTGGTGCTCGCGCACATCGCGGCCCACCCGGGTGCTGAGGCCCGCGGCATCGCCCGAGCCGTCGGTGCCCCCGAACGCGTCGTGGCTCGCAACCTCAGCCGACTCGTCGAAGTCGGGCTCGTGCTCCTGGTCGAAGACGACGTACACCCCGCGCTCAGGTCCTACCGGCTTACCTCGTAGTCCGCGGTTGCGGGGCGGAATGTAGCCCACGATCCCCGGTTACCGAAACCGGGGATCGTGCAGACCATTGAGGGAGTTCGCACCCGACTGTGCTTGGCGGTGGAGTCGGAGCGGGCTAACAGACAGGGCCCAGCAGATAGAGAGGTGGTACCCGGCCCGCCCGCTGCATTCGTGTAGCTGTCGGCTTCCGCTCCAAGCCCCTCATGGCATGGGTAGCGCTGTCGGCATTCCCCAATCGACCACGCGCCCCAGCAAGGAACCCAAACGTGCGCCGATTCGTGATACCCCCTGCCCATTTTCGCTCATGTAGTTGCCTCCACGGTGGCGCTGAACGACAAGCCTCTTCTACTGCCGTACAGGTGGTGTCGTGACCGCCGGCGGAAGCAACAGGCTCCTGACCCCGGGAGAAGTGGCTTCTTGGCTGCAGGTGAGCGAGATCACCGTTAAGAACAAATATCGGGCGTGGGGGCTTAAGGCGCAGAAAGTCGGACGCCTTCTGCGATTCCGTGAGCGCGACATCATCGCCTATCTCGAAGACAACTACGGATAACGGCCGCTCGGCCATTCCTCGCACATGAAGGGTGTCAGTTGGCAACCGTATATCAGCGATGCAAGTCCGATCCCAAGGTCACCACATACCCGTGCGACAAGCCGCGCTGCGGGCATTCTTGGACGGTCCGCTATCGGGAGCCTGGCGGTCGAACGGCGCGGCAGCGCGAAAAAACGTTCGCGAAGAAGACCGGTCCGGACGGCGCGGATGCCTTTGCTGCCAAGGTCGAGACCGACAAGGGGATGATGGTCTACATTGACCCCGATGCTGGCAAGATCACCGTCCGCGTCTATGTCGAAGACTGGCTCGAACGTCGAATAATCGGCGACGGAACCTATAACAATTACAAGGGCTTCATCGACAACCATCTCGTCCCCCGGCTAGGTCGGAAGACCCTCGCCGGGGTGACCAAGCGGGACATCGAGCACTTCAAGGCGGCCATCAGCAAAGAGCTGGCCGCGAGCACGGTGTACGACCGCATGAAGATGGTGAAGCACATCTTCTGGTCCGCGAAGGAAGAAAAGCGGATCCAGGAAGATCCGACCAAGGACGTCAAGAACGCCCCTGGGTCGCGCGCCGTCGACGAGGACGAAATCCCGTCCCTCGACGAGGTGCGGTTGTTGTACCAGCACATGTCGCCCCAGTACAAGCTCACTGTCTGGCTCCAGGCCGGGGTCGGCATGCGAGTCAGCGAGGCCCTGGCCTTCCACGTCGGATGCCTGCGCAACGACATGATCCGGATCCGCTGGCAGATCAGCGCGAAGGCGCACCGTGACGATTGCCGGACACGGCTCGTCCCGCTCAAGCACCGCGAGGAGGGCGAGTACCGAGACGTGCCGGTCGCGCCCTTCATCTGCACGGAGATCGACGGGCACGAGAAGCTGTGGGCCCCGATCCCGATCACGTTCCGCGACAAGGCAGGGAAGGCGCGTCAGGTCGACGTCTTCTTCGCTCCCCGTGAGCGGGGCAAGGGCACCATGCCCACGGCGAACACCTACTCGTATCACTTCAGGAAGGCGTGCGTCGCTGCCGGCCTTGTCGATGTGGAGGGGAAGCCCAAGTACCACCCGCACTCGTTGAGGCACTTCTTCGCTTCAACCGCGCTCGCCGCGGGCATACCCATCCACGAGGTCTCCCGTTGGCTCGGGCACAAATCCATCACAACCACGGTCGACATCTACGGGCACCTGGTGCCGGAGGCGTGGGACCGGTGCCGGGCCATCATGCAAACGGCGTTCGAACCCGCCGCGTAGGTGCGGGCGACGCGCTGCCGTGCTGGGATGGTGCCGGGACGTGGCTACCGTGCTGGGATGGTGCTGGGATGGGCACCCCCGAAGCCGTGTTTCCGCAGGTGGGAGCTCTGCACCAAACATTCCGCTTCAACGTGTGAGCGGTTGAAACAACCCCGCGTTGGCGGACTGGCAGACATGCAGGTCAGATGGGGCCGGCTCTTTCGGGAGCCGGCCCCTTGCCGGTTCCCGTGCTGGATGGGTACTGGTTTTTCTGGCCCGGTATCACTCACTGGCACCTCAGGTCACGTGCACTCGCCCCCATGCTCATCTGCTCATCGCGTCCTCGGATCGGTCTCCGCATCGACTGATCGGTTGACCCGGTTGTCCTCCGGTGGGTGTCCCGGCCGCAGCCCGTGAGTCGACCCGGGCAGGGCGGATCCGGATCGAGGATGGATACCGGAGCGGGAAGCCGGTGGTGCCTCACCGGAGCAGTGGTCCGCTCCCGATACGTGGGCGGTGCCCGGCCTCCGTCGGCAGTCTCGTACGCATACCTTGGGAGGACCCTCATGGACGACCAGAATCCTCGGCTCCTGGAAGCCGCCCGCCTCGGTGACGCCGACGAGGTGCGAGCCGCCCTGGACGCGGGCGCCCGGGTGGAGGCCCGCGACGAGGAACTGCGCTCCCCACTGCTCCTCGCCTCCCTCGGCAGCCATGTCCGGGCCGCTCAGGTCCTGGTCGCGTCCGGCGCCGACCCGAACGCGCAGGACCGGCGCCACGACAGCGCCTGGCTGGTCACCGGCGTGACCGGAAGCGTCGCGATGATGCGGGTCCTGCTGCCCGCGGGGCACGACCCGACCCTGCGCAACCGCTTCGGCGGGATCTCGCTGATCCCCGCGAGCGAGCGCGGTCACGTCGAGTACGTCCGCGCGGTGCTGCGGGAGACGGACGCCGATGTGGATCACGTCAACGACCTTGGCTGGACCGCCCTGTTGGAGGCGGTCATCCTCGGCGACGGCGGCCCCCGGCACCAGGAGATCGTCCAACTGCTCCTGGCGGCCGGCGCCGTCCCGGGCCTCCCGGACCGGGACGGGGTCACGGCCCTGGGGCACGCGGAACGCCGGGGCTTCGGCGAGATCGTGACCCTCCTGAGGGCGGCGTGAAGGCCGGGCGGCGCGGCATCCTGGGGGGCGTTGCCGCCGCCCTCCTGGTGACCGGGTGCGCCGTGGACGGAGCCGCCGGGCCGGCGTCCGCCTCCCCCCGGGCCCCGGACGTCACACCCACCGCCCCGGCGCCCGCCCGTACCGCGCAAGGCACCTTGCTCGTCGCGGACTTCGACAGCGACACCGTCACCTTCGTCGACCCCCGGCGCGGGCCCATCGACTCCGTGGAGGTCGGCTCCGCGCCGTACGGGCTCGTGGTCGGTGAAGACGGGCGGGCCTGGGTGGCGACCGCGGAAGGGGTGGCGGTGGTGGACACCGCGGCCCGCAAGCGGGTGGACCGTATCCCGTACGAGACGGACACCGGGCCGGTCACGACGGGCGAGTACCGCGGCGGCGGCATGGGAATCGCCCTCGCCGAGGACGGCCGGCATGCCTATGTCGGTGTCAACGTGCCTGATGGAGAAGGGGTGTTGGAGGTCATCGACACTACATCCCGCGAGGTGACCGACACCGTCACGGTGGGGCGGCGGCCCTTCGACGTGGACATCGCGCCGGACGGCTCCGAGGTGTACGCCATGAACCACGATTCGTTCGATGTGACGGCCGTTCGCACCGACACGTTGAAGCCGCGCCGCATGGAGGTGGCCCCGTACGGGATCGAGGGGGGCCTCGGCTCCTGGTTGAAGCCGCACTACGCCGCCGTACGCGAGGACGGCAAGCTCCTGTTGCCGTTCGAGGGCGAGAAGCTGGCCGTCCTGGACCCGCGCACCGGCAAGGTCGCCATCGAGTCGATGACCGCGAACACGCATCAGCACGGGGCCACGCTCACTCCCGACGGCACCCTTCTCGTGGTCGGTACCGGGCCGATCGGGGCCGACGACGAGGCACCCTCGCTCACCATCCGCGGCCCCGAGGGCGACGAGCGCGTCGTGCCCCTGGGCGGTGCCCATGAGGACGTCGCCGTCTCCCCGGACGGCCGGACCGCCTATGTCACCGGCGGGTTCACCCGGGAGGGGTCCTGGGACGGCATCACCGTCGCCGATGTGGACAGCGGTGAGACCCGTCGACTCCCGGCGGGCGTACGGCCGTTGGGGATCGTGGTGCTCTGATCCGAGCCTGCGCCGTCGCCCTCGGCGCCCGGGTCAGCTGAGTGTGATCATCGCTGCGACGGCCGGTCCGAAGGCGCCGCCCATCTGGTAGCAGAGGCTGAACAGGCCGATCACCGTGGGGCGTTGGGGCTGCGGTGCGGCCTGGGTCGCGTACACCGCGAGGATGCCGTTGCCCGCCGTGGTGGTGAAGACCGCCATCGCCGCGACCAGCAGGAGCAGCGGCGCCCACGGGCTCAGTGCGGCGGTCAGTGGGGCCAGGGCGCCCAGGGTGAACAGGATGGCCAGGACCCGTGCGCGGCCGAGCCGGGCGGAGACCGCTGCCAGGAGCAGGGAGAGCAGGGAGCCCGTCAGCAGGGCGACGACGTGCTCACCACGCTTCAGCGCTCCGGGGCGCCGTACGCGCTGCCCGCCGGCGCACTCCTGAAGGCCGCCATGGTGACCTCCGGTGCGATCACCAATCGCATCGACCGCATGGAGGCCAAAGGCCTGGTGGAGCGGGTGCGGGAGGGGGGCGACCGGCGCACGGTGACCATCAGGCTCACCGAGCACGGGCACGAGGTCACCCGCGAGTACATGGCCGCCCATCTCGCCAACGAGGCGCGCATGCTCAAGGAGCTGAGCCGTGAGGAGTGCGAGCAGCTCGGCAACTCGCTGCGCAAGCTGCTGGAGTCCTTCGGCGACACGTCCATCGGCTAGGCGTGTCGCCGACCCGTCAGGGCCGGGCGGGGGCGTCGCCGATCACCATGGCTGCCCCGTTGGACACCCGGCCGGGGCGCCCAGGGTGATCGCTGCCCGGTGGGGTCCCGGGCGTCAGCGCGAGGGACGCTGAAGGGCTCTCCGGGACGAGCCCTTCAGCTTCGTATGACCGTCTCCGGGCCGCTGGGCCCGGCGGGTTACGGGGTCACCGCCTCCGGCGCCGCGAGTCCCGTCTTCGCCCCCGCGCCGCACAGCGGGACCACCGCGCTGCGGCCCTCCAGCGGGTGCGCGCTCACCGCCGCCCAGCACGCGACCCCCGTCGACTCGACGAAGAGGCCGCGGGACGCCAGGTCGAGCTGGGCCGCGCGGAGCTGGTCCTCGGTCACCGTCAGGAATGTGCCGCCCGAGTCCCGTACCGCGCGCAGGATCTGCCGGGCGCGCGGCGGCTGCGGGATCGCGATGCCCTCGGCGAGCGTGGGGCGGGCGCTCTCCGCGCCGATGAGGTCGTCGGCCCCCGCGTGGAACGCCGCGGCCAGCGGTGACACCGCCTCCGCCTGTACGGCGATCAGTTCGGGGCGGGTGTCGATGAGTCCGTGGGCGTGCAGTTCGGTGATGGCGAGGGACGCGCCGAGCAGCAGCGTCCCGTTGCCGACCGGGACGACGATCGCGTCCGGCAGCCGGCCCCCGAGCTCCTCCCAGATCTCGTAGACGTAGGTCTTCGTGCCGTGCAGGAAGTACGGGTTGTGGACATGGCTCGCGTAGAACGTGCCGGGGGTGTCCGCCGCCTCGCGGGCCGCCCGTGCGGTGGCCTGGCGGTCGCCGGTGACGAGCTCGATGTGCGCGCCGTGCGCCCCGATCTGCTCGATCTTCTTGGGCGAGGTCGCCTCGGGAACGTAGATCGTGCAGGGCAGTCCGGCGCGCGTGCTGTACGCCGCGACCGCCGTGCCCGCGTTGCCGCTGCTGTCGGCGATCACCCGGGCCACCCGGTCGGGGCCCAGTCGCCGGGCGAGCTCGACGAGGAGCACCGCGCCGCGGTCCTTGAAGGAGAGCGTCGGCATCAGGAAGTCGAGTTTGGCCGATACCGCGTCGGTGAGCGGCACGAGCGGGGTCCGGCCCTCGCCCAGGGTGACCGGGGGCGGGCCGCCGGGCAGCGGGAGCGCCTCCTCGTAACGCCACAGTGAATTCACTCTCCCGGCCAGGGACTTGAGGTCCACGGGGGCGGTCGTGAATTCGAGGTCCCATGGTCCGCCGCAGGCCGGGCACTGCCAGGCGAGGGAATCGATGGAGGCCCTGGTGCCGTCCGTGGGGCAGCGGTAGGTCGTGGTGGGTGTTGTGGTCGTCATGCCGGAAGCGTATGCACCGGCCCAGCTGACGGCTCGTCCTGACGGGCGATCATGACGGCAATGCGGTGGGCGGATTATGAGCGCGCCGGTGCTCTTGTGAGATTCCTGTGGATGCGCCAATCTTTCGCTGACAGCAGGGTACGGAATCCGTCGCGGACACCGTGGCGACGTGTTGTCATGCCCATGTCGCACCACCCCCCACCAGCGCACCGCTATGAGGAGGACCCCTCACATGTCCGTGATGCGTATTTCCAGGCGAAGACTCGCCGCAGTCAGTGCCACCGCCGTCGCCGCCCTCGCACTCGGCGCCGCCACCGCCCTCCCGGCCACCGCGGCCGAGGGGCGGATCCTGAACGCAGGAGCCCCCGGAACGATCGCGGGCAGCTACATCGTCACCCTTGACGAATCGGCCGCCGACGCGGGCTCCGCCGAGGGCAGGGCGCTCGCCAAGGGGTACGGCGCCAAGATCAAGCAGACGTACAGCGCGGCCCTGAACGGCTACGCCGTCGAGCTGTCCGCGGCGCAGGCCAAGAAGTTCGCGGCGGACCCGGCTGTCGACTCGGTCGTGCAGAACCGCACCTTCACGGTCTCCGCGACCCAGCCGAACCCGCCCTCCTGGGGCCTGGACCGCATCGACCAGCGGGCCCTTCCGCTGAACCAGAGCTACACCTACCCCGACAAGGCGGGCGAGGGCGTCACGGCGTACGTCATCGACACCGGCGTGCGCATCACGCACAGCGACTTCGGCGGCCGGGCCTCCTACGGCTACGACGCCATCGACAACGACAACACCGCCCAGGACGGCCACGGCCACGGCACGCACGTCGCGGGCACGGTCGGCGGCGGCGCTTACGGCGTGGCCAAGAAGGCCAAGATCGTCGGCGTCCGCGTGCTCGACAACCAGGGCTCCGGCACCACCGCGCAGGTCGTCGCCGGCATCGACTGGGTGACCCGCAACGCGGTCAAGCCCGCGGTCGCCAACATGAGCCTCGGCGGCGGCGCCGACCCGGCGCTGGACACCGCCGTACGCAACTCCATAGCCTCCGGCATCACTTTCGCGGTGGCCGCGGGCAACGAGTCGACCAACGCCAACACCAAGTCACCCGCCCGGGTGACCGAGGCGATCACGGTCGGCGCCACCACCAACACGGACGCCAGGGCGAGCTACTCGAACTACGGCGACGTACTCGACCTGTTCGCGCCCGGCTCGGGCATCACATCGTCCTGGAACACCAGCGACACCGCGACGAACAGCATCTCCGGCACCTCGATGGCGTCCCCGCACGTGGCGGGGGCCGCCGCGCTGTACTTGGCCGGCAACACCACCGCCACCCCGGCGCAGGTGTCGGCCGCGCTGGTCGCCGCCGCCACGCCCAATGTGGTGGGCAGTCCGGGCACCGGCTCGCCCAACCGTCTGCTGTACGTCGGTACCGGTGACACCCCGCCGCCCGGCAAGCGGTTCGAGAACCTCACCGACTTCACCATCAACGACAACGCGACCGTCGAGTCCCCGGTCACCGTCAGCGGCGTCGCCGGGAACGCTCCGGCGAGCCTGAGCGTGCCGGTCGACATCAAGCACACGTACGTCGGTGACCTCAAGGTCGACCTGATCGCCCCCGACGGCACCGCCTACACCCTCAAGGGCTACGGCACGGGCGGCAGCAGCGACAACCTGAACACCACGTACACCGTGAACGCCTCCTCGGAGGTGGCCAACGGCAGCTGGAAGCTGCGGGTGAGCGACAACGCGGCACAGGACGTCGGGAAGATCGACTCCTGGGCGCTGCAGTTCTGATCGGTCCTGATCAGTTCTGGCCAGTGCTGAGCTGCTGGTGAGTGCTTCGTGAGTACGTGAGGGAGGGGGTGACCGCCATCGGCGGTCGCCCCCTCTTCGCGTAACATGCGCGCGGCAGTCGCCCGCGCCCGACGAGGAGCTCCGTACCTGTGGACATACCGCCGCCCGTGCCCGGTCAGCCTCCCCAGGGGCAGGGGTGGCCGCCCCCGCAGCAGCCGTATCCGCAGCAGGGGCCGGCGGCGCACTACCCGCAGCAGCGGTTCTCCCAGCCGCAGTTCCCCCAGGGCCCCTACCCGCCGCAGCAGCAGTACCCACCGATCCGGGGCGCCGACGGCCTGTCCGTCGCCTCACTCATCACCGGAATCGTGTGCTGCGTCCCGCCGCTCGGCCTGATCCTGGGCGTTCTCGCCCTCGGCCGGATCAAGCGGAACGGCGGGGCGGGCAAAGCCATGGCGATCACCGGCATCGCGCTCTCCTCGATCAGTACCGCGCTCGTCCTGATCACCCTCGTCACCGGCGCCCTCGGCAACGGTTGGAGCGGCTTCAAGGACGGCATGGAGGAGGCGGCCCGGTCGAGCAGCATCCTCAAGCTCGGCAAGGGCGAGTGTTTCAACTCGCCGAAGGGGTCGCTGGAGGGCGTGACGACCGACGTCGAGGTCGTGCCGTGCGCGGAGGGCCACCAGGGCGAGGTGTACGCGACCTTCGACATCGACCGGTCCGGCGCTTTCCCCGGCGACGGTGTGGTGACCGACATCGCCGACGAGCGGTGCACGGACCTCCAGTCGGCGTTCACCGGGAAGGGCTGGACGGCGCCCGACGGGGTGGACATGTACTACTACCTGCCCGAGGAGCGGGGCTGGGGGCTGGGTGACCGAGGGGTCGTCTGCGTCTTCGGCACGGCCGGTGAGCCGATGGAGGGGTCGCTGCGCGGATCCTCGGACGGGCCCGCGGAAGCTCCGACCGATGACCCCACGGGCGTTCCCACGGACGGGGGTTCGAGCAGCGGCGTCGGCTCCGCGGTCTCCTGGTCCACGCAGCGGCCGTTCGGATCCCCCTACCCGCGCCAAAGCCCTGCGTAAAGGCAAGTCATCACTTCGAGTGAAACTTTGGCCTTTACTTGCGGTCAACAACCCACCGTTGTCAGGCTGTTGCTGTGTGTCAACCTGATGGGAGTGGCCAGTGACATTCGGTGAGCAGCCGGCCTATCTGCGCGTCGCGGGCGATCTACGACAGAAGATCGTCGACGGTTCCCTGCCACCGCACACCCGACTTCCCTCGCAGGCACGCATCCGCGAGGAGTACGGCGTCTCCGACACCGTCGCGCTGGAGGCCCGCAAGGTCCTGATGGCGGAGGGGCTTGTCGAGGGCCGCTCGGGGTCCGGTACGTATGTGCGCGAGCAGCCCGTCCCGCGCCGCGTGTCGCGCTCCGGCCATCGCACAAAGGGACCGTCGACGCCGTTTCGGCAGGAGCAGTCGGAGAGCGGTGCGCGCGGCACCTGGGAGTCGAGCAGCGAGCAGGAAATGGCGCCGCAGCCCATCGCGGAGCGGCTCGGAGTCGAGGTGGGCGACCGGGTGATGCGCACCCGGTACGTCTTCAGGGACGCGGGGGAGTCGATGATGCTGTCGACGTCCTGGGAGCCGCTGGCCGTCACGGGGCGCACCCCGGTGATGTTGCCCGAGGAAGGCCCGCTGGGCGGCTGCGGCGTCGTGGAGCGGATGGCGGCGATCGGCATCGTCGTGGACAACGTGGTGGAGGAGGTCGGCGCGCGGCCGGGTCTCGCGGAGGAACTGCTGCAGCTCGGCGGGGTGCCGGGGCATGCGGTGCTGGTCATCGAGCGGACGTACTACGCGTCGGGCAGAGCGGTCGAGACGGCGGACGTGGTCGTGCCGGCGGACCGCTACCGGGTCGCGTACCACTTGCCGGTGAAGTGACGGGCGCGGGCCCGTGTGCGCCTGCTGGTCAGGTGGCTGGTCTGCGGGGGCTCGTGCCGCTTGCCGGTGAAGTGACGGGCGCGGGTTCGTGTACGCCTGCCGGTGGTTGGCTGATGCGGGGGTGTGTGCCGCTTGCCGGTGGGGTGATCGGTGCGGGATCGCCTGCCACCTGGCGGTGCGGTGGCCGAGCGGATCGGGTGCGACCTGCCGGTGCGGTGGCCGCTTCCGGATCGTGCGCCGCCCGCCGTTGAGAAGGCCCTGTCTTCGGATCGTGTGCACCGGGCGGCGAAGTGGCCGGTGCGCGGGCGCGCCATCCGTCCGTCCGCCGTGATCGGGAGTTAACGCGCAGACCGTTCTCGTAACAGCCGGGCAATCGACGGCCGCCGCGCATTGTCATGTCCGGCTCCTAGGTTCCCGTTCGTACCCGCACTCCGGACCGACGAACGGGAAACCGCCGATGACGGACACCGCCGCACCTGTGACCAGTGCGCCCGAGGAGCAGCCCGCCAAGCGGAGTTACGCCAGGCTCGCGGCCGACGAGAGCCGCGAGGACTACTCCTTGCGGTATGCGCCGCACTCGTTCCGCCGCTGGTCGCCGTCGATGGTCGCGGGCACCGCCCTCGGCGGGATCGCCTATCTCGCGGACTTCGCGATCGGTGCGTCGATCGTCTTCACCTACGGCTTCACCAGCGGGCTCGCCTCGATCCTGTGCGCCGCCGCGATCATCTTCCTCACCGGCATACCGATCGCCCGCGCCTGCGCCAAGTACGGCCTGGACATGGACCTGATCACGCGCGGCGCCGGCTTCGGATACTTCGGCTCGACCCTCACCTCGCTCATCTACGCGTCCTTCACCTTCATCTTCTTCGCGCTCGAAGGCTCGATCATGGCGCAGGCCATGCACCAGGCGATCGGACTCCCCGTGGAGTTCGGGTACTTGATCACCACGCTGATCGTCATCCCCATCGTTTTCCGCGGCATGGGCGCGCTCGCGAAGGTGCAGGTCTGGACGCAGCCCATCTGGCTGATCGGTCTGGTGCTGCCGTTCGTCGTGCTCGCCTTCGAGGCGCCGGACGCCTGGGGCCGGTTCACCTCCTTCGGCGGCACGGAGGGGGCGGGGCCGGGCTTCTCCTGGCCGGCCTTCGGACTCGGTACCGGTGTCGCGCTCTCCCTCATCGCCCAGATCGGCGAGCAGGCCGACTATCTGCGCTTCATGCCGGCCAAGACCGAACAGAACAAGCACCGTTGGAACATCGCGGTGCTGGCCGCCGGGCCCGGCTGGGTGATCATCGGCGCGGCCAAGCAGCTCGGCGGCGCCCTCCTGGCCTTCGTCGCCCTGGAGGCCGTCGGCAAGACGCACGCCCTGGAGCCGATCGCGCCGCAGATCGAGGCGCTCAAGCCCTGGCTCGGCTCGGTCGCGCTGCCCGCCGCCGCGCTCTTCGTGATCGTCTCGCAGATCAAGATCAATGTGACCAACGCGTACAGCGGCTCGCTGTCCTGGTCCAACTTCTTCTCGCGCCTCACGCACAAGCACCCCGGTCGGGTCTGGTACATCTTCCTCAACCTGGCCATCGCGCTGACGCTGATGGAGATGAACATGTTCGCGGCCCTCAACAAGCTGCTGGGCTTCTACTCGAACGTGGGCATCGCGTGGATCACGGCGGTCGCCGCCGACCTGGTGATCAACAAGCGGATCGGGCTCAGCCCGCCGTACATCGAGTTCAAGCGGGCCTACCTGTACGCCGTCAATCCGGCCGGGTTCGGTGCGATGGTCATCGCCTCGACCGTTTCGATCCTCGCGTTCTTCGGACTGTTCGGCGAGTACGCGCAGGCCTTCTCCACCTTCATCGCCGCAGGTCTCGCGCTGGCCCTGTGCCCGCTGATCGCCTGGCTGACCAAGGGCAAGTACTACTTGGCCCGCCCGAACCCGGTGAACGGTCCGCACGTTCTGGTCGACGACATCACCGCCACCCACAGCTGCGCCGTCTGCGACACGGCGTACGAGCTGCCGGACATCGCGGACTGCCCCGTCCAGGCGGGGCCGATCTGCTCGCTGTGCTGCTCGCTCGACGCCGAGTGCGGGGACGCCTGCCGCAAGGGCGGGGCCGCGTCCGGGCCGGTGTCGCTGGGGCTGCCGACGCCGCACCGGAACTGAACTCTCCCTCGGGGCCGGGGGAGGCCCCGGGGTTGAGGAGGGGGTGAGGGGGCGTGCTCCGCGGAGCACGCCCCCTCATTCACGGCCGGATGCGTACCTCTTTGTATAAAAGCGTATTCGCTGAGTGAAGGTCAGGCGTACGCTCGGGCATATGCGGATTGCGGTTTCCTGGGGATCCTTAGAGGCAAGCGCTCCGGCGGACGGAGGCGCACGATGAACGACAGCGGCGCCGTACTCCCATGGCTGGTGATACGGCAGGACGACAACGGCAACCGCTACCGGGTCGGCAGGTACGCCACCAAGATCGAGGCGCAGGAGATCGCGGACAGCCTCGACGGCCGCGGGCGCCAGAAGCAGCTCTACTGGGTCGAACGGGTCGGCCAGAACGCCCAGTAGACCCTCCGGCAAGGCCGTCGACAGCTCCCGGTGCGAGGCCCCGGGAGCGCGTCCGGCGCGAGGTCGAGGGGGACCCGGTCGCGCCCGCGACGTAGGCTCCGCGCATGACTGATCGTGTCGTGGTGGGCGCAGCCGTGTGCGACCGGGGGCTGCTGCTGGCCGCGCGCCGCAGTGCCCCTCCCGAGCTGGCCGGCCGCTGGGAGCTGCCCGGCGGCAAGGTCGAGCCAGGCGAGAGCGCCGAGCAGGCGCTCGTGCGAGAGCTGCGCGAAGAGCTCGGCGTCGAGGTGCGGCCGTTGGAGCGCATCCCCGGCGAGTGGCCCCTGAAGCCGGGACTCGTCCTCCAGGTGTGGACGGCCCGGCTCGTCTCGGGCACGCCCCGGCCGCTCCAGGACCACGACGCGCTGCGCTGGCTCGCGCCGCACGAAGCGGCGGACGCGGTGGACTGGCTGGACCAGGACCGCCCCGCGGTGGCCGAGGCGGTACTCCGCCTGAGTGCTCTCTGTGGACCGGCCGACCAGGCCTGATCCGCCCGGCGGCCGTCCTCGGGACCGGTGGGACGGGGGCGCGGGCCGCGCTCCCGCACGCCCTTTGTGCCCCAGTGCTTCCATTACGGGGATTAACTCGGACCGTATATCGGGTATGTGCTGATTAACCCCCCGAAAAAGGACGCGGGCCGCGCTGTTTGTCTGGGATCTGGGATGTGGTCGGCGTGATCGACACCGAAGGCGACTGCGCCGAGTGGACCTTCCCTGCCGCGGCCAATGTCGTACGTACCGCGCGCCATGCCGTCCGTGACGCGCTGCGCGCCTGGGGTCTGCTGGACGCGGTCGGCGATATGACCGTTCTGTTGGTCAGCGAACTGGTGACCAATTCTTTGCGGTACGCATCGGGCCCCATCGGCGTCCGGTTGGTGCGGTGCCATCCGGCCGGACTCCCTCCCGCCACCGGACGCGTCCTGTTGGTCGAAGTGTCGGATCCCCTCCCGGATCCGCCGCTCGCGCGCGTCGCGGGCCCCGATGACGAGGGAGGACGTGGGATGCAGCTGGTGGCCCGCTCCGCGCTGCGGTGGGGCACACGTCACGGCAGAACGGGCAAGACGGTGTGGTTCGAGCTGGCCCTGCCTGGTTAGAAGAGTGAAGGGACAACGATCACCGCACGGCCGCCTTTCCGGCCGAAAAGGAACGAGTCCGTGCTGTGATCGTGAACGCCGTGACGCTCGGGCCCGTAGTGCTGAATACTGCGGGAAGGACCGGTCCGGTGCGTGGAGCTGGAGGGGACGGTCGCGTGAACGAGATAGCAGCGGCGGCGAGCGAAGCCATGTGGCAGAGCAGCCCGCCCGGCTCGATCTATGACTACATCAAGGTCGCGTCCTTCTCGATCGGCCCCGACGGGCTCGTCGAGCAGTGGAGCAGGCGGGCCGAGGAGCTGTTCGGCCTGGCCGCACGCGATGTGGTGGGCAAGGATCCGGTCGAGGCGTTCATGCCGGCCGAGGTGCGCATGCGCGGCCACCGCGAGGTCGCCGAGATTCTCGACGGCAAGGAATGGACCGGTCTCGTTCCGTTCCGGATGCCCGACAGCGGGGGTGCGCACGGGATCGCGGAAATCTATGTGATGCCGAGTGAGACCTCGCACGGCGAGCGGGCCGCGCTGTGCATCGTCGTCGACGTCCGCGCGCTGCGCCGGATCGAAACCGATCTCGCTTCCTCGCAGGCAATTTTCGGCCAATCTCCTTTCGGCTTCCTCCTGTTCGGTACGGATCTCACCGTGCAGCGGGCCAACAAGCGGTTCGCCACCGTCTTCGGCGGCGGCACGGAGGACCACCGGGGCCGCACCGTCCACGACTACCTCTCCCCGCCCGAGGCCGCACGGATGACCGCGTCCCTCCAACGGGTCCTGGAGACCGGCGAGTCCATCACCGACATACAGGTCATCGGCGCCATACCCGGCAGCACGGACCGCAGGCACTGGTCCGTCAACCTCTACCGGGTGCACAGCGGAGCGGGCCGCCCCATCGGCGTCGCCGGCCTCGCCACCGATGTGACCCGCCGCCACACGGCGGCCCGCGAGGCCGCCGACGCCCGGCGCAACCTGGCCCTGCTGAATGAGGCGGGCGCCCGCATCGGCAACTCCCTGGACCTGGAGACCACCGCCCGCGAACTCCTCGACGTGGCCGTCCCCGGCTTCTGCGACCTCGCCTCCGTCGACCTCTACCAGGGCCTGCTGGCCGGCGACGAGGCCCCGCCCGGCCTGGCCGACGGCAGCGCGGAGCTGCGCCGGGTGGCCTTCGCCAGCGCCGTGTCCGACGGCCCGCTGGTCGCCCCGGGCTGCGTCGCCGAGGGTGAGGAGCCGGCGCCGACCGAGGTCGGCTCCGTCCACCGCTACCCGTTCAACTCACCCTGTGCGGGAGCCCTGCGCACCGCCCGCGTCCAGGTGGTGCCCGGCCGGGACGGCAGCCTGATCCAGTCCACGCTCGCCGTGCCGATGGTCGCCCACGACACGGTCGTCGGCCTGGTCCAGTTCTCCCGTACGAAGGGCAGCGAGCCCTTCGGGGAGCACGACCGCACACTCGCCGTCGAGCTCGCCGCCCGCGCCGCCGTCTGTATCGACAACGCACGCCTGTACCGGCGCGAGCACGAGCGGGCCCTGATCCTGCAGCGCAGCCTGCTGCCGCCGGGCGACCCGGAGGCCGCGGGCCTCGACATCGCCTGCCGCTACCTGCCGGGCAACACGGCCACCGAGGTCGGCGGCGACTGGTTCGACGTCATCGAGCTGCCGGGACACCGCACGGCCCTGGTGGTCGGCGACGTGATGGGCCGCGGCCTGCGCGCCGCCGTCGCCATGGGCGAACTGCGCACCGCGGTAAGGACCCTGGCGCTGCTCGACCTGGAGCCCGCCGAGGTGCTCTCGGCGCTCGACGAGATCGCCCGCGGCCTGGGCACCCCCAGCGGCGCCCAGCACGCCTCGCGCGCCACCCACAAGGCACGCGAGGCCGACCTGTCGGAGGTCTACCTCGCGACCTGTGTGTACGCCGTCTACGACCCGGTCACCCGCCGCTGTACGTTCGCCAACGCGGGCCACCTGCCGCCCGTCCTGGTCGAGCCCGGCGAAGAGGCGCTGCTGCTCGACGTACCGCCGGGCATGCCGCTCGGGGTGGGCGGCGAGCCCTTCGAGGAGGTCGAGGTCGAGGTGCCCGAGGGCGCCCTGCTCGCCCTCTACACGGACGGGCTCGTCGAGTCGCGGGACCATCCGCTCGACGAGGGGCTGCGGGCCTTCCGGGCGGCCCTCACCGACCCGGTCCGCCCCCTGGAGGACGTCTGCGACCACGTCCTGAACACGCTCGACACCCGGCACGGCGAGGACGACATCGCCCTGCTGATGGCCCGTATCCAGGGGCTGCCCGCCGAGGCGGTCGGCGACTGGCAGCTGCCGCGGGAGCCGCGCTCGGTGGGCCGGGCGCGCGAGCTGGCGCGCGCGCAGCTGGTCACCTGGCACCTCGAAGCCCTGGTGGACACCACCGAGCTGCTGGTCAGCGAGCTGGTCACCAACGCCCTGCGGTACGGCGAGGGCGAGATCAGGGTCCGGCTGCTGCGCGATCGCACCCTGGTCTGCGAGGTGTGGGACGGCGGCCTGGTCCAGCCGCGCCGGCGACGCGCGCGCGTCACCGACGAGGGCGGGCGCGGGCTGCAACTGGTCGAGCTGCTCAGCGCGGCCTGGGGCTCACGGCGGACCCCGCGCGGCAAGACGGTCTGGTTCGAACTCGCCCTGCCGAACGGCAAGCCGAAGGGCGAGCCGAGCGTGGAGCAGCTGCTGAGCATGTACTAGGCCGACGCGGGCGAGGGGGCCGCCGGCCCTACTTGGCCTTCAGTGCGGCCAGCCGCGCCTCGATCTCCGCGCCGTCGCCGAGGCTGTCCAGCTGCTCGAACTGGGCGTCCAGCGACGAGGCGGCCAGCTCCTGCTTGCCCATCGCCCTGGCCTCCTCGCGGCGCACCTTGTCCTCGAAGCGGCCCAGCTCGCTCGTCGGGTCGAGCACATTGATGTTCTTGACCGCGTCCATCATCTGGTTCTGCGCCTGGGCGGACTTGGCGCGGGCCACCAGCTCGTCGCGCTTGGCCGTGAGCTCGCCGAGCTTGGTCCGCATCTGGTCGAGGCCGGACTTGAGCCGGTCGACGACCTCAGTCTGTGAGGCGATGGTCGGCTCGGCCGTCCGCGCCTCCTTCTCGGACTGCAACTGCCGCTGGAGCGCCACCTTGGCGAGGTTGTCGAAGGTGTCCGCCTCCGCCGCCGAACCGGAGGTGCGCAGCCCGTCGGCCTTCTTGCTGGCGGCGAGTGCCTTGCCGCCCCACTCGCCCGCCGCGGCCACGTCCTCGCTGTGGTCCTGCTCCAGGAGCCGCAGATTGCCGATGGTCGACGCGACGGCCTCCTCGGCCTCGGCGATGTTGTTGGTGTAGTCGCGGATCAGCTGGTCCAGCATCTTCTGCGGGTCCTCGGCCTGGTCGATAAGGGCGTTGATGTTGGCCTTCGCCAGCTGGGTGACTCGGCCGAGGATGGTCTGCTTCGACATGGGACGACTCCTTGTACGGGCCCAAGGGCCTATGGACATGGCGCTGATATGGGCACTGATATGGGCACTGATCGGGCACTGGTACGAGTACTGGTACGGGTCAGAACCGGCCGCCGCCGCCCCTTCGGCCGCGCGTGCCCCCGCCGCCGAAACTGCCGGGCCCGCCGCCCTGGCCGAAGCCGCCCCCGAAACCTCCGCCGCCCCGGCCGCCGCCTCCGCCGCCCAGGATTCCGCCGAGGATGATCCCGCCGAGCACCGCGCCGTTCAGGCCGCCGCCCCCGCCTCCTCCGCCGCGTCCGCCGTACGGGTCGTCGTAGCCCCGTACGTCCTGCTCGGCGAGGCTCTGCGCCTGCCGGGCCAGGCCGTCCGCCTGCTGGGCCTCCGCCAGTGCGGCCTGCGCGTCCGGGGCCGCGGCGGACTGTTCGAGGTGGCGCTGGGCCTCCGCGAGGCGGGTACGGGCCTGGCTGCCCACCGCTCCGCGATGCGTGGTGATGTAGTCGGCGGCGGCCCCGATGGAGGCACGGGCGCCGAGCGTGGCCTGGTCGAGCAGGGCGCGTGCGCGCTGCCCGGCGGACTCGCGCTCCCTCGCCCCCGCCAACGCCTCGTCCAGTGCGCCGTCGGCCTCCTCCACCCGGCGCAGCGCGTCGATGGGGTCGTACCTGCCGGACTGCTCCTCCTGCCGCACGTCGGACACCACGGCCTCCGCGCGGGCGATGCGCCCCTGGAGGTCGGCCGTGGAGGTGCCCTCGCTGCTGCCCTGGAGGAGGCCGCGCGCGTCGGCCAGGTCGGTCTCCGTCTCGGTGAGCGCGCCGGGCAGTTTGCCCGCCGCCTCGGCGAGTTCCCGCGCGCGGCGGTCCACGGCGTCGATGAGGGTGGCCGCCTGGCCGACGGCGCCCTCGGCGGCCCGTACGTACACGGCCGCCCGCCCCGCGTCGCCCGTGTCGAGCGCCTGCCGGGCCTGGTCGAGGCTGCCGGTCACGAAGACGAGCCGGTCCTTGGCCTGTTCGGCGTGGCCGGCGATGGGCGCGGCGGCGGAATCCGCGTAGCGCGTCCGCATCGCGGTCAGCGTGGCCTCCGCGATGCCCACGCGCCCGGTGAGGTCGCGGCCGGCCTCCTCGGTGGCGGCCAGTGCGGCGGGGGCGTTCTTCTCCAGGTCGCGCAGCTGGTCGAAGGCGTCGGACTCGGCGTCGAGGCGACGGTTGGCCTCCGTGCAGCGGGTGATGATCTCTTCCAGCATGTGCCTGCGGGTCTCGTCGTCCTCCGGGTGTGCGTCGTCGAGCTGCTGGCGCAGTCGGAAGGCGGCGGTCAGTTCGCCCTTGGAGTACGCGAGGGCCGCGGCGAAGGGCTGCGCGGCCTCGTCGCCGAACTGGGCCGAGGCGAAGCCCAGTTCCTCCTCGCTGGTGCGTACCGCGTCGTCCGTGTCGACAAGGGTCTGCTTGGCCCGGGAATCGAGCTCGGGCAACGGCGTCGGCGCCTTCGGTTCGGCGGGCCGGCCGCCGGCAGTGGTGCCGGTCGTGCCGCGCCGCTTGCGACGGCTGTACGCGTACGCCGCGACCGCGCCGGCGCCACCGACCGCGATGATCGGCACCGCCAGATCCGCGACGCTGTTCTCACCGCCACTGTCACCACCGGGATCGGCCTCGCCGGGGGTGACGGCGGGCGCGGGGACGGGATCGCCGGCGAGGACCGCGTCGTACCCGTCGGCGGCGCCGATCGCCGCGCCCGCCCAGTCGTTCTCCTTGAGCGCGGGCTCCACGGCCGTCCTGGCGACGTCGGCGAGCTGGGCGTCGGTGAGGCGCGAGTCCTGGTCGACGGAGTAGGCGTACTGCCGGTCGTGGGTGGCCACGGCGAGCAGCACGTCGTCGCGGCCCAGTCCGCTGCGGCCGGCGGTGCTGTCGGCCCAGCTCTGCGCGGACTTCCCGGAGAAGTCACGGACGTAGGCGACGAAGAGCTGAAGGCGGCGGTCGTCGTAGAGCCGGTCCAGGGCGCGCGCGGTGTCGTTCCTGCGGTCGCCCAGCGCGCCCACCTTGTCGGTGATCTGGCCCTCGCGCGACAGGACGACGGGGTCCTCGGCGCGGGCGCCCCGGTCGGCGGGCACCGCGAGCCACCCCGCCGCCAGGACGGACACGGCAAGGAAGGTCCGGGTTCGGCTCAGGGGCGGCGTCACGTTTGCGAGGTTATGTCCGTGCTCCCGAGCCCGCGACCGGAACCGATCACCGTCGTCGGCGCGTCCGTCCCCACGATGTCGTCAAGCATCGGACGGTTGTACGAACGAAGCCCGTCCGGCGCGCATCAACCGAACGGGGAACGGCGTGGGACGCACGGACACCATCAAGAGGCAATGGCGCAGTCCGCGCCTGAAGTGGCCCAGGCGCGTGGCCCTCACGCTGGTGCTGCTGCTCGTCGTCCCGCTGCTCACCGCCGGTGTCTCGCTGCGCCTCAACTACGCGGGCCACTACGAGGACGGCACCCGAACCCGCGGGCGCGACGCGATCTGGCTCGGTCACGCCTGGGTCGACGGCCGCAGGAAGGACGCCGACCTCAGTGCGTTCGCTGCCCGGATCAAGGGCACGGGCATCAAGGACCTGTACGTCCACGCGGGACCTCTGGAGCACAACGGGACGCTGCCCGCGTCGGCGTACCCGCGCGCTCGGTGGCTGGTCGACGCCGTGCACCGCGAGATGCCCGGCGTACGGGTGCAGGCCTGGCTCGGCGACAGGCTGGCCACCGAGGAACCCGACGGGATGCGGCTGGCCGACGCGGGCACCCGGGCCGCGGTGGTGCGCTCGACCGGCCGGATCCTGGACGCGGGCTTCGACGGCGTCCACTTCGACCTGGAGCCGCTGCTCTCCGACGACCGCGACTACCTGTCGCTCCTGGACGACCTGGGTGAGCTGACGAGGGCCCGAGAGGCGCCGCTGTCCGTCGCCGCCCACCAGATCGACCCGCTGCCCGCCCTGCACTCCGTCAACGGCGCGGTCTCCGGCCGGGAGAAGTGGTGGTCGCAGGCGTTCTTCGCCGAAGTGGCCCGCAGGGTCGACCAGATCGCCGTGATGTCGTACGACACCTGGATGCCCCTGGAGAGCATGTACGGCGGTTACGTCGCCCAGCAGACGTCCCTCGCCCTGGAGGCCACGCCCGAGGGGACGGACCTGCTGATGGGGCTGCCGTTCTTCCACGAGGACGACCTCGGGCACCACGAGAACGCCGAGACCGTCGCGGCGGCGGTCCGCGGCGCCAGGCTGGGTCTGGGGCGCACGGACCGCCACCGCAAGCAGTTCGGGTTGGCGCTGTACGTCGACTTCGCGGCGACGGAGGCCGACTGGGCGGCGTACCGCGCAGGCTGGAACTGACCCGGAGCGCGTGAGGCCGCGATGGGTCGGGTCCGCACCGGATCGGGTCCGCACCGGCTCAGATGCTGAAGCGCTCCCTGCCGAGCAGCGGGCGGACCCGGGTGTCGAACCCGCCCGTGCGGAAGGGGCGTTGCAGCAGGCCCGGCCGCAACTCCTGGGCGAGCGCTGCGATGATCATGCCCTGGTCGAGGGCGAGAACGAAGTCGCTGACCCGGCCCGTCACGACGTCGACGGAGTCCCTGAACCCGTAACCGTCGTCGTACGCGCCGAAGTCACGTGCGAGTGCCTTGAGGTTGGCGAGCGCCTCGGTGCGGGCCTGCGGGAGCGCGAGGAAGGAGGCGTGCGGGGTGACGACGCCGTGCGACTCGTACCCCTCCACCCGCATGCCGATCGCGTCCACGCCGTACTCACGGTAGCCGCCGGCCGTCGGCTCGCCGGTGTCGGTCCAGAAGCCGCCGCGCAGCTGGCCGGGGCCCTTCACCGGGTCGGAGGGTCGTACGGCGTGTAGAAGTACGACCAGTCGGCGCCGGCCAGCAGCCTGTCGATGCGCGGGCGCAGCCGGGGGTCGGCGTCGGCGGCGATACGCAGGCCCGTGACCAGCCAGGCGTTGTCGACGGAGGACAGGAAGGGGCGGACGGGGTCGCCGGTGCCCGGCCAGCTGGTGAGCACCGAACCGTCGTACGTGTCGTACCAGTTGAGCCAGAATCCGTGGTGGCGCTCCAGCTGTTCCACCGCTCGCACGGTGTGCTCCAGGCGGCGGTGCATGGTGGCGTGGTCGATGACGCCGAGTCCGGCCGCCGCGGCGGTGGACCACAGGCCGCAGCCGATGTTGGTCGGCGAGGTGTTCCGCGAGGGGACGGGCCGGCCGGGGGTCGACAGGTCGGTCTTGTCGGCGGTGAGCCCGAAGCCAGTCGTCATCGCCCGCATCGAGCGGTACGTGTCACGGAACCAGGTGTGCAGCAGCGAGGTGTCGGCGGCCCGCGGTCGGGCGGCCGGTCGGGCCGAAGCGGCGGGCGCCCCGGCGGCCCCCAGGGACAGGACGGCGGCCCCGGCGGCGGCGCTCGGGCCGAGCTGCTCCGGCGGCGGTCGTCAGGACAGCTTGGCCACCAGCAGTTCGGCGTCGGCGTCGGACGGCTCGATCCCGAAGACGTCGGCCAGCGCCTTGGGCACCTCGGCCGCCTCCAGCTCCCGCACCTCGGGCGGGCCGCCGGCGGCGGGCCTGATGGTGGTCAGCGTGCGGTCGTCCAGCACATGCAGCCGGTCGGGGAAGACGCGCTGCACGAAGAGTCGGCCGGTGAAGGGGGAGTGGGAGCTCGTCGCGATGAAGTGGTTCGCCAGGGAGTAGTCGGCGGGGTACTGCCGGTTGAGCGTGAAGGTGTGCCGTGGCTGCCAGCCGCCACCGGCCACGCCCCCACCGCCGCCCGTGGCCGGCTCGTACAGCGTCCACCCGTCCGCGCCCGGGGTGATCTCCTCGCGCCGCAGCAGGTACGACCACACGCTCCGCGCGTCCGTCGCCTCGGTCCTGTCGGTGATCTCGATCGGCTCCAGCGGGCTCGCCCCGAATCCGACGTCGCACAGCCAGCGCCGCCCGTCGAGCTCGATCACCAGCATCGCGTGGGTGGCGGGCAGGATCTTGCCGGGCCCGACATGGATGCGGCCCTGGATGCCGAAGAAGTCGAAGCCGAGGCGTTCGAGGGCCGCCGCGTAGAGCGAGACGTGCTCGAAGCAGTAGCCGCCGCGCGGGTTGCCGATCATCTTGGCCTGGAGCGCGCCGAGGCCGAGCGGGACGTCGCCGCGCAGGAACGCGTCCAGGTTCTCCCAGCGCACCGACAGCACGTGCGCCCGGTGCAGGGCGCGCAGTGTCTCCAGGGTGGGCGCGCGGTCGCCCTCGTACCCCAGCTGTGCCAGATAGGCGTCCAGATCGAGTGCGTCGCCGTTCCACATGCCGAAAGTCCCCGTCCCGTCGCGCTGGACATCAAAGTCGATGCGATGCGACAGGTGCAGCAACGACGCGCACCACGATTATTCCGTCACGCGCGGCCCCTCACGCGGGTCCCTCACCCGGGTCCCTCACGCGCGGTCCCTCACTCGGTCCGGCGGCGGATCTTGTTCCCCAGCCAGACCAGCGGGTCGTACTTCCGGTCCACCGTCCGTTCCTTCAGCGGGATCAACGCGTTGTCGGTGATCTTGATGTTCTCCGGGCAGACCTCGGAGCAGCACTTGGTGATGTTGCAGTAGCCCAGCCCGTGCTCCTCCTGGGCGGTCCGCTTGCGGTCGAGGCCCGACTCGGCGGCGGCGTCCAATGGGTGCATGTCCAGCTCCGCGACCCGCATCAAAAAGCGGGGGCCGGCGAAGGACGCCTTGTTCTCCTCGTGGTCGCGCACCACATGGCAGGTGTCCTGGCACAGGAAGCACTCGATGCACTTGCGGAACTCCTGCGAGCGCTCCACATCCACCTGCTGCATCCGGTACTCGCCCGCCCCGACCCCCGGCGGTGGTACGAAGGAGGGCACCTCCCGCGCCTTCGTGTAGTTGAAGGACACATCCGTCACCAGGTCGCGGACCAAGGGGAAGGCCCGCAGCGGAGTCACGGTGATGGTCTCCTCGGACGAGAAGACCGACATCCGCGTCATGCACAGCAGCCGGGGCCGGCCGTTGATCTCCGCACTGCACGAACCGCACTTGCCCGCCTTGCAGTTCCAGCGGACGGCGAGGTCGGAGGCCTGGGTCGCCTGGATCCGGTGAATGATGTCCAGGACGACCTCGCCGTCGTTCACCTCGACGGTGAAGTCCTTGAGCCCCCCGCCGTCCGTATCGCCCCGCCAGACCTTGAAGTTGGCCTTGTACGACGTCACTCGTGCAGCTCCTCTTCGGCGAGGTACTTGACCAGCTCTTCCTTCTCGAAGAGGGCGAGCAGGTCGGGTCGGATGGGTACGGTGCTCTCCCGGTGGAGCGAGATCTGCCCCTGTGTCGGATCGACGTTCACCAACTCATGTGCCACGGGCGCCAGTTGGCAGAGCAGATTGACCCGCCGCCACTCCCGCTCCATGGCCGGGCAGTCCTCCCGGGTGTGGCCGCCCCGGCTCTCGGTGCGCTCCAGGGCCGCGCGCGCGACGCACTCGCTGACCAGCAGCATGTTCCGCAGGTCGAGGGCCAGGTGCCAGCCGGGGTTGAACTGCCGGTGCCCCTCGACCCCGGCCCGCCGGGCCCGTACGCGCAGATCGGCCAGCTTCTCCAGCGCCTGTTCCATCTCCGGCGCCCGCCGGATGATGCCGACCAGGTCGTTCATCGTCTGCTGGAGTTCCTGGTGGAGGCTGTACGGGTTCTCCGGCGGGCGCCCGTTCTCCTCGCCGGGGCCGGGGCCCTCCGCGCTGAAGGGGCGCAGCGCCTCCGCGGCGGCCGTGTCGATCTGGACCGGGTCCACCGCCGGCCGGGCGCCGGTCGCGAAGCCGGTGGCGTACTGGGCCGCGTGCTGTCCGGCGCGCCGCCCGAAGACCAGCAGGTCGGACAGGGAGTTGCCGCCGAGCCGGTTGGAGCCGTGCATGCCGCCGGCCACCTCGCCCGCCGCGAACAGGCCCGGGACGCCACGGGTCGCCGCGCTGTCGGACTCGACCGCGATGCCGCCCATCACGTAGTGGCAGGTCGGGCCCACCTCCATGGCCTCCGCGGTGATGTCGACGTCCGCGAGTTCCTTGAACTGGTGGTACATGGACGGCAGTCGGCGCCGGATCGTCTCGGCGGGCATGCGCGTCGACACGTCGAGGAACACCCCGCCGTGCGGCGAGCCGCGGCCCGCCTTCACCTCGGAGTTGATGGCGCGGGCGACCTCGTCGCGGGGGAGCAGCTCGGGGGGACGCCGGTTGTTGTCCGGGTCCTCGTACCAGCGGTCGCCCTCCTCCTCGGACTGCGCGTACTTCTCCTTGAAGACATCGGGGACGTAGTCGAACATGAAGCGCTTGCCCTCGGAGTTGCGCAGCACCCCGCCGTCGCCGCGTACCGACTCGGTGACGAGGATGCCCTTCACCGAGGGCGGCCAGACCATGCCCGTGGGGTGGAACTGCACGAACTCCATGTTGAGGAGCGGGGCGCCCGCGAGCAGCGCCAGCGCGTGCCCGTCGCCGGTGTACTCCCACGAGTTCGACGTCACCTTGAAGGACTTGCCGATGCCGCCGGTGGCAAGGACCACGGCCGGGGCCTCAAGGACGAAGAAGCGGCCGGACTCGCGCTCGTAACAGAACGTCCCCGAGACCCGCTCGTCCTCCTTCAGGACCCTGGTGACCGTGCACTCCTGGAAGACCTTCAACCGGGCTTCGTAGTCGCCGAATTCACGGAAGTCCTCCTGCTGGAGGGAGACGATCTTCTGCTGGAGCGTGCGGATCAGCTCCAGGCCGGTCCGGTCGCCGACGTGGGCGAGCCGCGGGTACTCGTGTCCGCCGAAGTTGCGCTGGGAGATCTTGCCCTCGGGCGTACGGTCGAAGAGCGCGCCCCAGGTCTCCAGCTCCCAGACCCGGTCGGGCGCCTCCTGCGCGTGCAGCTCCGCCATCCGCCACTGGTTGAGGAACTTGCCGCCGCGCATGGTGTCGCGGAAGTGCACCTGCCAGTTGTCCCCGGAGTTCACATTGCCCATGGACGCGGCGATGCCGCCCTCGGCCATCACCGTGTGGGCCTTGCCGAAGAGGGACTTGCAGATCACGGCGGTACGGGCGCCGCGTTCGCGCGCCTCGATGGCGGCGCGCAGCCCCGCTCCGCCCGCGCCGACCACGACGACGTCCCACTCCTGCCGTTCGAGTTGCGTCATCAAAAGGCCCTCACCGTTAGAAGAAGCGCGGATCGTCGAAGGCGCCGGACGCCACGAGATAGACGTAGAAGTCGGCCAGCGCGACGCTGATCAACGAGGCCCACGCGAGACCCATGTGATGCGCGTTCAGCTTGCTGACCCACCCCCACATCCGGTAGCGCACCGGGTGCTTGGAGAAGTGCTTGAGCTTCCCGCCGACGATGTGTCGGCAGGAGTGGCAGGAGAAGGTGTACGCCCAGATCAGCGCGATGTTGACCAGGAAGATCAGCGTTCCGAGTCCCATGTGGCCCCACGCGTAGTGCTCGTCGCGGAAGGCGAGCACGGTGTCGTACGTGAGGATGCCCGCGACCGGCACGGCGGCGTAGAAGAAGTAACGGTGGATGTTCTGCATGACCAGCGGGAAGCGGGTCTCACCGGTGTACTTCTTGTGCGGCTCGGCGACGGCGCAGGCCGGGGGAGACGCCCAGAAGCCCCGGTAGTAGGCCTTGCGGTAGTAGTAGCAGGTCAGCCGGAAGCCGAGCGGGAAGATCAGGATCAGCAGCGCGGGGGACAGGCCCCACCAGGATCCGAGGATGTCCCAGTTGGGGCCGCCCTTCATCGGTGCGCAGTTCTCCGCCAGGCACGGGGAGTAGAAGGGCGAGACGTACGGCGCGGCGTAGTAGTCGGCGTTCGAGAAGGCTCGCCAGGTCGAGTAGACGATGAAGGCGAACAGTCCGGCCGCGGTCGCGGCCGGCGCCAGCCACCAGCGGTCGGTACGCAGATGGCGGGGCGCGATGGCGGCGCGCGACGCGCCGTGTACGCCCGTGGAGGCTTGAGGTTCTGTGCCAGTGGCCAACGAGGACTCCATGGGGAGCGGGCAGTCGGGGCAGGGAGTGGTCGGGCGGACGGTGCCGGGGTTACGGCGCGTGCCGGTCGCGGGCGCCCAGACCCTCGTCGTCGGTGTCCGTCCACAGTGAGCTGTCGTACGGGGCGTCGGGGATGGTCACCAGGTCCGGGCGTGGCCGGGGCTGCTGGAGGGTGGGAGCGGCCTCGCTGAGCAGGGCGAGGCTTTCGCGCAGATGGTCCGCGTCCGTGCGTACGCGCCTGATCTCCAGGCCGCTGCCGCCGATCTCCTGCTCCAGTCGGGCGAGCGACCTGGCCAGGTCGTCCACGCAGCGTCGGATGGCCGTCAACTCGTCTTGCAGGGACATGTGTTGCCCTCACTTCCGCGGTGGCGGGGCGGGTGGCGGGTGGCATGCGGGATCGGGGGTCGCGCCCCCGGGCTCCGTGTGCGCCTGAGAGTGTCGCGCGTCACATCCCCCCTTGTGAAGAGATCTGCGGGGATTCCTGGAGTGCGCGCCTCCGTGCGCGCCCCCTTGGCCGGTCCGCGTCGGGTCTTCGGCCGGTCCGTATCGGTCCTCGGGCGTCGCGCGCCCGTCTTCGTTGGGCCGCACGGGTGGGCTTGGGGCGCTCTGTCGCCGTGTCGGCGGCTTCTCTCGCGCGAGGTCCTTTTCAGTGAGGGGGCAATAGATGTGATCAGCTGCATATGCCGCCAAATGTGAAAAACCGGGTTCATTCCGACAGGGAGTGGGCCGGGCCGGCCCTGGAGGTACCTGCCATGTCCCACGTCGGCGTCCCACGCGGGAAGGCATCCCGCTGCACGCCCCAGCGAAACCGCCGCTCCCTCGCGCTCCTGACCACCGGCGTGCTCGCACTGCCCGTGCTGGCCGGATGCAGCGCGGGCGACGAGGAGGCCCAGGCGGTGACGGCCGCTCAGGACGTCGCCCCGGCCGAACGGGAGCTGGTCGCCGACGGCGGCTCGGTGCGCTGGGCCGTGGACACGATGCCCGCCACCCTCAACGCCTTCCAGGCCGACGCGGACGCCACCACCACGCGGATCGCCGGCGCCGTGCTCCCCTCGCTCTTCACCCTCGACCAGCGCGGCAGGCCGCAGCGCAACGCCGACTACCTGGAGTCCGCCGAGGTCGTCGAGCGCGAGCCCAAGCAGGTGGTGCTCTACAAGCTCAACCAGCAGGCGGTGTGGAGCGACGGCCGGGAGATCGGCGCACCCGACTTCGTGGCCCAGTGGCGCGCGCTGAGCGGCAAGGACACCGCGTACTGGACGGCCCGTAACGCCGGCTACGAGCGCATCGAGAAGATCGAGCGCGGCGCCAACGACCTCGAAGTCAAGGTCACCTTCCGCAAGCCCTACGCGGACTGGCGTGCGCTCTTCACCCCGCTGTACCCGAAGGACGTGATGGGCAGCCCCGACTCGTTCAACGACGGGGCCCGCGGCAAGCTCAAGGTCACGGCGGGCCCGTTCGCGCTCAAGGAGCTGGACCGCGCGGACGGCAGGGCCACGCTCGCACGCAGCCCCCGCTGGTGGGGGCAGCCCGCCAAGCTGGACTCACTGGTGCTGCGCGCGGTGCCGAGCGACAAGCGCACCGCGGCCCTGGCCGCCGGCAAGCTCGACATCGCCGAGATCGGCCGCAGCGCGGTGGACCGCGTCACCCTGGCCGCCAAGGACGCGAAGGCCGCGAAGGGGCAGCAGCTCAACCACGGCCCCGGCGCGACGGTCACCCCCGCCTCCGCGCTCAGATCCTGGGCCCTCGCGAACGGCTCGTCGGACGAGAAGGCCGAGGTCGAGCAGGAGATCCGGGAGAAGAGCAGCAGGGCGGTGAAAAAGTACGCCGACGAGCAGGCCGCGCTGCGCGGCTTCGCCATCCGCAAGTCGCTGGAGCCCGCCTACACGCAGCTCGCGCTGAACGGCACGTCCGGTCCGCTCACCGACGACCGGGTGCGCCGCGCGGTGGCCCGCGCGCTTGACCGCCAGGAGCTGGCCGAGGCCGTGCTCAAGCCGCTGGGCCTGCCCGCCGAGCCGCTCGGCAGCCACCTCGCGCTGGCCGGCCAGCAGGCGTACGCCGACAGCAGCGGCGCGCTGGGCAAGCAGGACACCCAGGCCGCGCAGGCGCTGCTCGCCGACGCGGGCTGGACACCGGGCGGGGCGAACGAGAGGCCCGACGGGACGAAGGCGGGCAGCAAGCCCGACAGCAAGAAGGGTGCGGGGAAGAAGGGGGACAAGGCCGAGCAGGGCGACGCGTCCGACGACGGCGGTTACATCGTCGGCGACGAGGGCGAGGAGAACGACGACGGCGACTCGAAGCCGGGCGACGGCGGCTACGGCTCGGAGTCCGGCCGCTACGTCCTGGCCCCGGCCCGGATCGCGGCGCTCCAGGGCGAGGTGCTGTTCCAGCAGGCCTCGTCGCTGGACACCGGGAAGTCGGACGCCGAGGACTCGGGCAGCAAGAAGTCCGAGGGGAAGAAGTCCGACGGGAAATCGGACTCCGGCATCAGTACCAACGCCAACGCCAAGGCGAAGTCCAACGAGAAGGGCAAGGGCGGCGTCGCGGGCGCCTACGCCCCGCGCGGCACCGCCGCCCCCGCCGTCGTGGGCGGTCCGCTCGGCAAGGACGGCAAGGCGCTGACGCTGCGCTTCGTCCTGCCGTCGGGCCCCGGCTCCGAGCCGCTGCGCACGGTCGGCGACAAGATCTCGCGGATGCTGGAGGGCATCGGCGTACGTACGGAGATGATCAAGGTCTCCGACGCCAGCTACTTCAAGGACCACATCGCCGCCGGCGACTACGACCTCGCGCTCTACTCCTGGCCCGCCACGGCCTACCCGGCGACCGACGCCCGCCCGATCTTCGCCAAGCCGGAGCCCGCGGCGGACGGCTCGCTCCAGGTCGAGCAGAACTACACCCGGGTCGGCACGGATCATATCGATCAACTGTTCGACCAGGCGGCGGGTGAGCTGGACGACGAGGAGGCCCGTGATCTGGTGCGGCGCGCCGATGCCCGGATCTGGGCCGCGGCCGGCTCCATCCCGCTCTTCCAGCGCCCCGAGCTGGTCGCGATCAAGCCGAACCTCGTCAACGCGGGCGCCTTCGGGCTGGCGGCCCCGCGTTACCAGGACATTGGATTCAAGAAGGCGCAAACCGCCAAGTCCAAGAAGAAGTAGCAGGTCAGAACCCTCAGGATTGGCTCAATTCCCTTGCCCGTCGGCGCCCCCGGCGGGCAAGGTCGCGCCATCCCACGACCCGGGCCACGATCCGCACCCCGCACGGCTCTGACTGATGCGTCACACTGCCCCTGAGATGGCCCCGGAGCCCGTTCCCGGGGGCCCTTCGGCCCCTCCCGAGCCCCTGCGAACCCCGGTTTCCCTTGCCCGGGAAGCCCGCGCGGCAGTAGCCCCGTACCATGGGGGAAGCCGTGGCGCGTCCGCCCGGCGGGCGTATGAGGACCGAACCGATGACGACGCCCGATCCCACGATCGAGAGAAGCGCAAGTCTCCTATGCCCACGCGCCACGACATCCGTAACGTAGCCATCGTCGCCCACGTCGACCACGGCAAGACCACTCTGGTCGACGCCATGCTCAAGCAGGCGGGCGCCTTCGCCGCGCACGCCGCCGAGCACCTCGACGACCGCATGATGGACTCGAACGACCTGGAGCGTGAGAAGGGCATCACGATCCTGGCCAAGAACACCTCGGTCAAGTACCACCCGAAGGACGGCGGCGCCGTCGTCAACATCAACATCATCGACACCCCCGGCCACGCCGACTTCGGTGGTGAGGTCGAGCGCGGCCTGTCGATGGTGGACGCGGTCGTCCTGCTGGTCGACGCTTCCGAGGGCCCGCTGCCGCAGACGCGCTTCGTGCTCCGCAAGGCGCTCCAGGCGAAGATGCCCGTCATCCTCTGCATCAACAAGACGGACCGCCCCGACTCCCGGATCGACGAGGTCGTCAACGAGACGTACGACCTGTTCCTGGACCTGGACGCGGACGAGGAGCAGATCGAGTTCCCGATCGTCTACGCCTGTGCGCGTGACGGTGTGGCGTCGCTGACCAAGCCCGCGGACGGCACCGTCCCGCCGGACAGCGAGAACCTCGAGCCGTTCTTCAACACGATCCTGTCGCACGTCCCGGCCCCCGAGTACATCGAGGACGCGCCGCTCCAGGCGCACGTCACCAACCTCGACGCGGACAACTTCCTCGGCCGTATCGCGCTCTGCCGCGTCGAGCAGGGCGAGCTGAAGAAGGGCCAGACCGTCGCGTGGATCAAGCGCGACGGCACGATCGCGAACGTCCGCATCACCGAGCTGATGATGACCGAGGCGCTCACCCGCCGGCCGGCCGAGAAGGCCGGTCCCGGCGACATCTGTGCGGTCGCCGGATTCCCGGACATCATGATCGGCGAGACGCTGGCCGACCCGGCCAACCCGATCGCGCTGCCGCTGATCACGGTCGACGAGCCCGCGATCTCGATGACCATCGGTACGAACACCTCGCCGCTGGTCGGCAAGGGCGGCAAGGGCCACAAGCTCACCTCCCGCATGGTGAAGGACCGCCTGGACAAGGAGCTCGTCGGTAACGTCTCGCTCCGCGTCCTGGACACCGAGCGCCCCGACGCCTGGGAGGTCCAGGGCCGAGGTGAGCTCGCGCTCGCCATCCTGGTCGAGCAGATGCGCCGCGAGGGCTTCGAGCTGACCGTGGGCAAGCCCGTCGTGGTCACCAAGCAGGTCGACGGCAAGCTGCACGAGCCCATCGAGCGCATGACGGTCGACTGCCCCGAGGAGCACCTCGGCGCGATCACCCAGCTCATGGCGACCCGCAAGGGCCGCATGGAGACCATGACGAACCACGGTTCGGGCTGGATCCGCATGGAGTGGATCGTCCCGTCGCGCGGCCTCATCGGCTTCCGTACGGAGTTCCTGACGCAGACCCGCGGCACCGGCATCGCGCACTCGATCTTCGAGGGCCACGAGCCGTGGTTCGGCGAGCTGCGGACCCGTCACAACGGCTCGCTGGTCGCGGACCGCTCCGGCTCGGTGACCCCGTTCGCGATGGTCAACCTGCAGGAGCGCGGTGTCATCTTCCTGGAGGCCGGCACCGAGGTCTACGAGGGCATGATCGTTGGTGAGAACTCGCGCGCCGACGACATGGACGTGAACATCACCAAGGAGAAGAAGCTCACCAACATGCGTGCGGCGGCGGCGGACAACACGGAGAACGTGGTGCCCGCGCGCAAGCTGTCGCTGGAGCAGTCGCTGGAGTTCTGCCGCGACGACGAATGCATCGAGGTGACCCCGGAGACGGTCCGTATCCGCAAGGTCGTCCTGGACCAGAAGGAGCGCGGCCGCACCGCGTCGCGCGCCAAGCGCTGACCCCGCGGGCCGGGCACCCGGCACGCACCGACCGACGGCCCGGTGCGCCACGACGTTCGTGGCGCACCGGGCCGTCGGCATGTCCGGGGCGGTCCAGGTGTGAGGTCTCCCGCAGTTGTACGGCTCGGCGCAACCGAATTTCGCGGATGTCTTGTTCGGTGAGCGGAGAGCCCTGCCCGATAGGTATGTAACAAGTCCGTTTCGCGACCATCTATCGTGTATCTGTTTGTCCAGATTGTGGGAGTTGTGGGTGCGATGTGTGATCGAACCGAGATCAAAACACTGTAGTCGCGGCGTTGCCCATGGCTGATAGTTGAGGCCACAGAGCTCGGGTCAATGGGTTACGCGTCGTTATGTGCGCCGACTCACGAGCATGCAGAGGGTGTTGATCTTCGCCGTCAGGGGTGTCGGCGGAGCGTCGACCCCCTTGCTTGTCAATGAACAAGTGGACTCTTGAGGAGGCACCCATGCGCGGCGCCACAAGCGCCGGGTGGGTCGAGTGGGCGGCTATCGCTGCGCCAACTGCGACTGCTCTCGGCAGTACTGCTGACCGTGGTGGCGACGGCACGGGCGGGCTCAGGCCCCGCCCCGGCGCACATCGCGTGAATCCCGCCGGTGACTTCTCGTCAGGGTCTTCCCGACTCAGGGCACTTCAGGCCGCCCTGAGCCGTCCCACGAATATTCCGAGTGCGGGAGTCTCCGCGTCATGACCAGCTCTACTCCGGCATCAGCGGCCGGTACCAAAGTCCCCGAAGCCGACTCGGAAGCCGCCCTCGACAAAGAGGTCGGCAAGGGATCGGACACGACCGGGCGTACCCCCGGGCAGTTGATGTGGCGACGCTTCAAGCGTGACCGCACCGGCGTCATCTGTGCGTTCATCGTCATCTTCTTCTTCGCGGTCGCGGCCCTCGCGCCGGTGATCTCGGCGCTGTACGGCAAGAATCCGTACACCCTGTACGGGCAGGAGAACATCGAGCTCCTCGACGAGTTCGGTCTGCCCGCCGGGCCGCTGGGCGGCATGTCCGGCGACTTCTGGTTCGGCGTCGAGCCCGACCTCGGCCGCGACGTCTTCACCCAGCTGCTCTACGGCATGCGCACCTCGCTGTACACGGCGCTGGTGGCGACGCTGCTGATGGTGCTCTTCGGCGTGCTGGTCGGTCTGCTCGGCGGATACCTCGGCGGCAAGACGGACTATCTGCTCGGCCGGTTCACGGACTTCCTGCTGGCCTTCCCGAGTCAGCTGTTCTTCATCGCCGCGATGCCCGTGATCGTCTCTGTGTTCGTCAGCCCGAACGAAGAGACTCCTACGTACGTCAGAACTGTGGCGATCATCGGCGTCATGTGGTTCCTGGGCTGGATGGGGCTCTCCCGCCTGGTCCGCGCCTCCGTGCTCTCCCTGCGCGAGCGGGAGTTCATCGAGGCGGCCAAGGTCGCCGGCGCCTCGCCGTGGCGGATCATCCGCAAGGAACTCCTCCCCAACCTGGTGACGCCGATCCTGGTCCAGGGCACCTACATGCTGCCCTCCACCATCCTCTCGGTGGCGTTCCTGTCCTTCGTGGGCGTCGGCTATGTCGAGCCCACCCCGGACTGGGGCCGCATGTTCGCCACCGCGGGCAAGATCTACGAGCAGGACCCGGCGTACATGTTCTACCCCGGTATCGCCATGGTGATCTTCGTCGTGGCCTTCAACCTCCTCGGCGACTCCGTCCGAGACGCCTTCGACCCCAAGTCCGGGCGCTGACGTCCAACTCGGGGAGCGCGGCGGCCAGTTGCGGCGCCAGTTCCGGCCGGCTCGTTCGGCACCACAGTTGGATCACTACTCACAGATAGGTGTGCTCAACCTCATGAGTATCCTCAGTTCACGCGGAACACGCGCGGCGATAGTCGCCGTGGCCGTCGGTTCGCTGGCGCTCACCGGCTGCGGCGGCGGTAACGACAGCTCCGACAAGCCCAAGGGCAAGTCGCAGGACGAAGCCGCCACGCAGGCCAAGGCAGTCGCCTACGGCGACGTCGCGGCCTCCACCGGCCCGGCCAAGGCCGTCGCGGGTGCCAAGCCCGGCGGCACGATCCCGGTCTACCAGGAGAACGACTTCTCCCACCTGGACCCGGCGCAGACCTACGTCAGCGACGGCCGCCTCCTCGGCAACCTCATTCACCGCGGTCTGACCGCGAACAACGAGGACGACAAGGGCGCGGTCACCGTCGTCGGCGACATCGCCACCGACTCGGGCACGAAGTCGGACGGCGGCAAGATCTGGAAGTACACCCTCAAGGACGGGGTGAAGGACGAGAACGGCAAGGCGATCACGTCCGCCGACATCCGTCACACCTTCGAGCGCCAGTACGCGCCGTTCATCACGGACGGCCCGACGTACATCCAGCAGTGGCTGTCGGGCACCGGCACCAAGTACCGCAAGGCGCTGCCGGACGGCCCGTACAAGGGCAAGCACCTCCCGGACAGTGTCCTGGAGACGCCGGACGCGAAGACGATCATCTTCAAGTTCAAGACGCCGCAGCCCGACCTCCCGCAGGCGCTCGCCATGGTCGGCTACTCCATCGTCCCGGAGAAGACGGACACCAAGGAGAAGTACGACACGAAGCCGGTCGCGACCGGTCCGTACAAGATCTCCGACTTCAAGCCGGGCAAGTCGCTCACGCTCGTCAAGAACCCGAACTGGGACCCGAAGACCGACTCGGGCCGCCACCAGTACGTCGACGGCTTCAACATCAGCTTCAACCACGACGACACGGACCAGACGAAGCGCATCCTGGCCGACCGCGGTGAAGCCAAGAACGCCATCATGATGACCGGCCAGGTCGCCACCAGCCAGGTCAAGGCCGTTGTCACGGACCCCAAGGCCAACAAGCGCACGATCTCGGGCTACGCCCCGTACGTGTGGCAGCTGAACATGAACCAGGACCGCATCAAGGACAAGAAGATCCGCGACGCGATCACCTACGCCATGCCGGGCGGTCAGGTCTACCGTCCCGACGGCGGTTCGTACGGCGGTGAGCCGGCCGGTGGCCTGCTGGCCCCGACCGTCCCGGGCTACGAGAAGGGCTACGACCCGTACGGCAAGATCAAGAAGCCGGCCGGTGACATCGCGAAGGCGAAGCAGCTCCTGAAGGAAGCCGGCAAGGAGGGCATGAAGCTCGTCTATGCCTACTCCAACACCCCGGTGCGCCAGCAGCAGTCGGTCATCATCGAGGACGCCCTGACGAAGGCCGGCTTCGACGTCCAGAAGAAGGAAGTCGACAACGCCACCTGGTACGAGCAGATGGGCAAGGTCAAGAACGGCTTTGACGTCTACATGACCGGCTGGGGCCAGGACTGGCCGTCCGCCTCCACCGTCATCCCGCCGTCGTTCGACGGCAAGCAGATCCAGGACGGCGCCTCGAACTACGCGCACGTGAACGACAAGCACGTGAACGCCGAGATCGAGCGCATCCAGAAGATCACGGACCAGGCCGCTGCCACCAAGGAGTGGACGAAGCTGCACAAGTACATCGTGGAGGAGATCAACCCGGCCGCCCCGCTGTACTTCGTCAAGGTGCTTCAGATCCAGGGTTCCAACGTCGGCGGTGCCCGGTACTCCTCGGACACCAGCTACATCGACGTGAAGAACGTCTTCCTGAAGAAGTAACAGCCGCTCAGGCCGTCCTCGGGGGTGTGCGCACGGCGGAGCACACACCCCCGAGGTGGCGGGCCATTCCATACCACCACCCCCTCAGACTCAGCCGCCGTCCTGAGAGCAGCGATCTGCCATGCTTCAATTCCTCTTTCGCCGGACGTTCGGCGCCGTGGTCATCCTGATCCTGATCAGTGCGTTCACGTTCTTCATGTTCTTCGCGATACCGCAGGACCCCGCCATGCTCATGTGTGGCAAGAACTGCACACCGGACGCGCTGGCGGTCATCCACCAGAACCTCGGTCTCGACAAGCCGGTCCCTGTGCAGTACTGGGACTTCGTCGTCGGGATCTTCGCCGGGCGTGACTTCCCGGTCGGCCACTGCGCGGCTCCCTGCTTCGGTGTCTCCTTCGACAACCAGCAGATGGTCTGGGACACGATCATGGACCGCTTCCCCCTCACCGTGTCCCTCACGGTGGGTGGACTCCTGGTCTTCCTGACCTTCGGCCTGGGCGCCGGCATGGTCGCCGCCTGGAAGAAGGGCACTTCCGTCGACAAGGTGTTCTCCACCGCGTCGATCGGCCTCAGCTCCCTCCAGATCTACTTCCTCGGCCCGGTCGTCGTCGGTCTCCTGGTCTACTCGACCGGTTGGCTGGAGGCACCCAAGTACGTCCCGATCACCGAGAGTCCATCGGGCTGGTTCATGGGCCTGCTGATTCCATGGTTCGTCATGTCGGTGATCTTCACGGCGAACTACACCCGTATGTCCCGCTCGACGATGATCGAACAGCTGCAGGAAGAGCATGTGCGCGCGGCTCGCGCCAAGGGGATGTCATCCCGCTTCGTGTTCTTCCGATACGCCTGGCGCGGATCGCTCACCCCGATCGTCACCATCCTCGGCATGGACCTCGCCGCGCTCTTCGGCGGTGCGATGGTCACCGAGATCACCTTCGGTCTCGCCGGAATCGGCCGACTGGCGCGTGACTCGGTCGTCATGAAGGACCTCCCGGTGACGATGGGCGTCATGCTGATCAGTGCCGCCTTCATTCTGCTGTTCAACATCATCGTGGACGCGCTGTACGCACTCATCGACCCGCGCGTGCGGCTGTCCTAGGAGAATGACCGTGACGACACTCACCAAGTCCGGCGAATCCCCGGCAACCACTGATTCGGCCGCCTTCCTCTCGGTACGCGACCTGCGGGTGCAGTTCGCCACCGAGGACGGCGCCGTCAAGGCGGTGGACGGACTCTCCTTCGACCTGGAGCGCGGCAAGACGCTCGGTATCGTCGGCGAGTCCGGCTCGGGCAAGTCGGTCACCAGCCTGTCCGTCCTTGGCCTGCACAACCCGCAGTCGACCACGGTCAGCGGCGAGATCGTGCTGGACGGCCAGGACCTGACGGACAAGTCGGACCGGGAGCTGGAGAAGCTCCGCGGCAACAAGATGGCGATGATCTTCCAGGACGCGCTGACCGCGATGTCGCCGTACTACACGGTCGGCCGTCAGATCGCCGAGCCGTTCGTCAAGCACACCGGCGCCAGCAAGAAGGAAGGCCGCTCGCGGGCCATCCAGATGCTGGAGAAGGTGGGCATCCCGGACGCCAAGTCCCGCGTGGACGACTATCCGCACCAGTTCTCCGGCGGTATGCGTCAGCGCGCGATGATCGCCATGGCACTGGTCTGCGACCCGTCTCTGCTGATCGCCGACGAGCCGACCACGGCTCTCGACGTGACCATTCAGGCGCAGATCCTCGACCTGCTCAAGGACCTGCAGCAGGAGTTCGGCTCGTCGATCATCCTGATCACCCACGACCTGGGCGTCGTCGCGAACATCGCCGACGACCTGCTGGTGATGTACGCCGGCCGGGCCGTGGAGCGCGGTTCGGTGCGCGAGATCCTCAAGCAGCCCCAGCACCCGTACACCTGGGGTCTGCTCGGGTCGATGCCGCGGCTCTCCGCCGATGTGTCCGAGCCCCTGATGCCGATTCCCGGCTCTCCGCCGAGCCTGCTCAACCCGCCCTCGGGCTGCGCGTTCCACCCGCGGTGCACGTTCACCGGCCTGGTGGACGAGAGCGGTAGCTGCGTGACCAAGCGTCCGGAGCTTCCCGATGGGCGCGCGTCCGCCTGCCACCTGACCGGTGAGCAGAAGCAGCAGGTTTTCATTGAGAAGATTCAGCCCCGGCTGGGCTGACCGGCAACTGGGGCAGAGATCATGAGCGAGACGAACACGAACACCAGCACAGTGGCCGATGCGGTTCCCTCGCAGCGGGCCTCCGGATCCACCGAGCCGTTGCTCGAGGTCAAGGGACTGACCAAGCATTTCCCGATCTATGGCGGCTTTCCGTTCCGGCGGAAGGTCGGCGCGGTGCAGGCCGTCGACGGGGTGGATCTGAGCATCTTCCCGGGCGAGAGCCTGGGCCTCGTCGGCGAGTCGGGCTGCGGCAAGTCCACCACGGGCCGGCTGCTGACCCGCCTCCTTGAGCCGACCGGTGGCACGATCACCTATCAGGGCAAGGACATCACCCGCGCCAGCCGCAGGCAGTTGGCGCCCGTGCGGTCCGAGATCCAGATGATCTTCCAGGACCCGTACGCCTCGCTGAACCCGCGGCAGACGGTCGGCACGATCATCGCGAGCCCGATGGAGATCAACGGCATCAACCCGCCGGGTGGCCGCGAAAAGCGGGTGCGTGAGCTCCTGGAGATCGTCGGTCTGAACCCGGAGCACTACAACCGCTTCCCGCACGAGTTCTCCGGCGGCCAGCGGCAGCGCGTCGGGGTGGCCCGCGCGCTGGCGCTCAAGCCCAAGGTGATCGTCGCGGACGAGCCGGTGTCGGCCCTCGACGTGTCCATCCAGGCCCAGGTGGTCAACCTGCTGCAGGAAGTGCAGCGGGAGATGGGCATCGCGTTCGTCTTCATCGCGCACGACCTCGCGGTGGTACGGCACTTCTCGGAGCGCGTGGCCGTGATGTACCTGGGCAAGGTGGTCGAGGTCGCGGACCGTGACTCGCTCTACGGCGGCCCGCGTCACCCGTACACCCACGCCCTGCTCTCGGCGGTGCCCGAGGCGGACATCGACGTGGACAAGAAGGAGCGGATCCGGCTCTCCGGTGACGTCCCCTCGCCGATCGCGCCGCCGTCCGGCTGTCACTTCCGCACCCGTTGCTGGAAGGCGCAGGACAAGTGCGCCACCCAGGAACCGCCGCTGGTGCAGATCTCGGGCAACAAGCCGGGGCACCTGACCGCCTGCCACTTCCCCGAGGACCCGACGACCGGCCCCCGGGAGCACGACATCATCCTCGACCCCGCCCTCGTGGCGATGGAGAAGGACCAGGGCGACACCGGGACGGCCAAGACCGGCTGATCCCCGCCCGCGAAGACGACGAGGCCCCCGCGACCGGATACCGGTCCGCGGGGGCTTCGTCGTGCCGCGACCGGTCACCCGGTGGACTCCGGCGCCGCCAGGGACTTGAACAGGTACACGTCCTCGTGGCCGCCCGGGATGCCCGGTGTGCGGCCCGTCTCCGTGTAGCCGTGGCGCTGGTAGAAGGCCGGGGCCTGGAAGGTGAAGGAGGAGACGCTCACCCGGTCGCAGCCGCGCCGCCGCGCCTCGGCCTCGGCGGCCAGCAGGATCCGGCTTCCCCAGCCGTCCCTGCGGCTGTCCTCGCGCACCCACAGCATCTCGATGCCGCACAGGCCGCCCCAGGTCCACCCGGTCAGGCCGCCGATCAGCTCGCCCGCCGCGTCGTCGACCCGGACCGAGAGCGTGCTCTGGGGGGCCGCGCCGGTGGGGCCCTCGTTGAAGGCGCCCAGTCCCTTGTCCAGGCGGGCGGTGAGGTCGGCGTCCTTCTCTCCGATGGTCAGGGTCGGAGCCGTGTCGTGATCAGTCGTCATCGCGCGGATACTGCCAGCCGATACGGCTCCGGTCCAGCGAATTTCCGATCCCCGGCCATGATCCGTATGGACGCGAAGAAGGTGCGATTCGTTATGGTATGGGGCGATATTTGGGCCTAAGTAATGCTGAGGACCCAAGGAGAGATCGCATGCGCGGAGCCAGGCACGCCAAATGGGCCACCTGTGCGGTCGCCGTCGCGCTCGCGGCGACGGCCTGCGGTGGCGGCGGGGACGACAGCGGCGGGGGTGGGGCCTCAGGGGTGGTCAGTTCCTCCTGGGGCGACCCGCAGAACCCCCTGGAGCCCTCCAACACCAACGAGGTGCAGGGCGGCAAGGTCCTCGACATGCTCTTCCGCGGTCTCAAGCGCTACGACCCGAAGACGGGCGAGGCCAAGGACATGCTCGCCGAGAAGATCGACACCAAGGACTCGCAGAACTTCACCGTCACGCTCAAGGACGGCTGGACATTCAGCAACGGCGAGAAGGTCACCGCCACGTCGTTCGTCGACGCCTGGAACTACGGCGCGCACCTGAAGAACAACCAGAAGAACGCCTACTTCTTCGGCTACATCGACGGCTACGACAAGGTGCACCCGGAGAAGGGCAAGGCCTCCGCGAGCACCCTCTCCGGCCTCAAGGTCAAGGACCCCAAGACCTTCACGGTCAAGCTCACGCAGAAGTTCTCCACCTGGCCCGAGACCCTCGGCTACGCCGCCTTCGCCCCGCTGCCCAAGGCGTTCTTCGACGACCACGACGGGTGGCTGTCCAAGCCCGTCGGAAACGGCCCGTACACCGTGGACTCGTACGCCAAGGGCTCCAAGATGAGCATGCGCAAGTGGGAAAACTACCCCGGCGCAGACAAGGCGCAGAACGGCGGCGTCGACCTCAAGGTCTACACCGACAACAACACCGCCTACACCGACCTGACCGCCGGCAACCTCGACCTCGTCGACGACGTCCCGGCCTCCCAGCTCAAGAACGTCAAGGCGGACCTCGGCGACCGCTACATCAACACCCCGGCCGGCATCATCCAGACCCTCGCCTTCCCCTTCTACGACAAGAAGTGGGACGCGGCCGGCATGGACAAGGTCCGCACGGGCCTGTCCAAGGCGATCAACCGCGAGCAGATCACCGACACTATCTTCGCCAAGACCCGCACCCCGGCCAAGGACTGGACGTCCCCGGTCCTCGGTGAGGAAGGCGGCTTCGACGACGGCCTGTGCGGCGACGCGTGCGTCTACGACGCGGCGGCGGCGAAGAAGCTGGTCGCCGAGGGCGGCGGCATCCCCGGCGGCACCCTGAAGATCTCGTACAACGCCGACACCGGCTCCCACAAGGAGTGGGTCGACGCGGTGTGCAACAGCATCAACAACGCGCTGGCCAACGACAAGGCGTGCGCGGGCAACCCGATCGGCACCTTCGCGGACTACCGCAACCAGATCACCGAGTCCAAGATGACGGGCCCGTTCCGGGCCGGCTGGCAGATGGACTACCCGCTCATCCAGAACTTCCTCCAGCCGCTGTACTACACGGACGCCTCGTCCAACGACGGCAAGTGGACCAACGACGAGTTCGACAAGCTCGTCGACCGGGCCAACGCCGAGAGCGACGTGGAGAAGGCCGTCAACCTCTTCCAACAGGCCGAGAAGGTCCTGCGGGACGAGATGGGCGCCATCCCGCTCTGGTACCAGAACGGCAGCGCCGGTTACTCCGACCGCGTCTCCAACGTGGCCCTGAACCCGTTCAGCGTCCCGGTCTACAGCGAGATCAAGGTCAACTGACGCGCCGAGCACACGTACGGCCCGGCGCCTAGGGGGCCGGGCCGCACCGCTTCCCACGACCTCCGGAGCCTCTCATGGGACGTTATGTGATCAGGCGTCTGCTGCAGATGATCCCGGTCTTCTTCGGCGCCACGCTGCTGATCTTCCTGATGGTGAACGTGATGGGCGATCCCATCGCGGGCCTCTGCGGCGACCGGCAGTGCGACGCGGCGACCGCCGCGCGGCTGCGCTCGGAGTTCGGCCTCGACAAGCCGGTGTGGCAGCAATACCTGACGTACATGGGCAACGTCTTCACCGGTGACTTCGGTACGGCCTTCAACGGCCAGAAGGTCACCGAGCTGATGTCGACCGCGTTCCCCATCACCATCCGGCTGACGGTCGTGGCCATCGTCTTCGAGGTCGTCATCGGCATCAGCCTGGGGGTGCTCACCGGCCTGCGCCGCGGCCGTCCCGTCGACACCGTCGTCCTGCTCCTGACGCTCGTGGTCATCTCGATCCCGACCTTCGTCACCGGCCTGCTGCTCCAGCTGCTGCTCGGCGTGAAGTGGGGCCTCATCAAGCCCGCCGTGTCGCCCGAGGCCACCGTCGACGAGCTGCTGATCCCCGGCCTGGTGCTCGCCTCGGTCTCGCTCGCCTACGTCACCCGGCTGACCAGGACGTCCGTCGCCGAGAACGCCCGCGCCGACTATGTCCGCACAGCCGTCGCCAAGGGCCTGCCCAGGCGCCGCATCATCTCCCGGCACCTGCTGCGCAATTCACTGATCCCCGTCGTCACCTTCATCGGCACCGACGTGGGTGCCCTGATGGGCGGCGCGATCGTCACCGAGCGGATCTTCAACATCCACGGCGTCGGCTACCAGCTCTACCAGGGCATCCTCCGGCAGAGCTCCCAGACCGTCGTCGGCTTCGTGACCGTGCTGGTGCTGGTCTTCCTGGTGGCGAATCTGATCGTCGACCTCTTGTACGCCGTACTCGACCCGAGGATCCGGTATGCCTGAGCCGCGCAACGAACCCGACGCAGCGATGTCGCCGGCCGGCGCCGGCGGCGCCATGCAGCTCGCCATGCAGGAGGGCGAGACGCTGGAGAAGACACCCGGCGGCCCCAACGGGGCCGGGTCGACGGGCAAGCCCCGCAGCCTGTGGTCCGACGCCTGGCGCGATCTGCGCCGCAACCCGGTCTTCATCATCTCCGGGCTCGTCATCACCTTCCTGGTGGTCATCTCGATCTGGCCGTCGCTCATCGCCAGCGGCAACCCGCTCCAGTGCGACCTCGGCAAGGCCCAGCGGGGCTCCGCGCCCGGCCACCCCTTCGGCTACAACGGCCAGGGCTGCGACGTCTACACACGGACCGTGTACGGCGCCAGGACCTCGGTGGCCGTCGGCGTCTTCTCCACCCTCGGCGTAGCCCTCCTCGGCTCGATCCTGGGCGGCCTCGCCGGCTTCTTCGGCGGCGGCTGGGACGCGCTGCTGTCCCGTATCACCGACGTCTTCTTCGGCATCCCCGTCGTCCTCGGCGGCCTGGTGTTCCTGTCCGTCATCACCTCCACCACCGTCTGGCCGGTGATCGGATTCATCGTGCTGCTCGGCTGGCCGCAGATCGCCCGCATCGCGCGCGGCTCGGTCATCACCGTCAAGCAGAACGACTACGTGCAGGCGGCCCGCGCGCTCGGCGCGAGCAACTCCCGGATGCTGCTGCGGCACGTCACCCCCAACGCCATCGCCCCGGTCATCGTCGTGGCGACCATCGCCCTCGGTACGTACATCTCGCTGGAGGCGACCCTCTCGTACCTCGGCGTGGGCCTGAAGCCGCCCGCCGTGTCCTGGGGCATCGACATCTCCAGCGCCTCGCAGTACATCCGCAACGCCCCCCACATGCTGCTCTGGCCGGCCGGTGCGCTGGCGGTCACGGTGCTCGCTTTCATCATGCTCGGCGACGCGGTGCGCGACGCCCTGGACCCCAAGCTGCGCTGAGGAGCCCGCTGCCATGTTGCTCGAAGTGCGCGATCTGCACGTGGAGTTCCGGACCCGGGACGGCGTCGCCAAGGCGGTCAACGGGGTCGACTACTCGGTGTCCGAGGGCGAGACGCTCGCCGTCCTCGGCGAATCCGGATCCGGGAAGTCCGTGACCGCACAGGCGATCATGGGCATCCTCGACATGCCGCCCGGGAAGATCACCGGCGGCGAGATCATCTTCCAGGACCGTGATCTGCTGAAGCTCAAGGAGGAGGAGCGGCGCAAGGTCAGGGGCCGGGAGATGGCCATGATCTTCCAGGACGCGCTTTCCTCACTGAACCCGGTGCTCAGCGTGGGCGAGCAGCTCGGCGAGATGTTCATCGTCCACCGGGGAATGTCCAGGAAGGACGCGAAGGCGAAAGCTGTCGAGCTGATGGACCGGGTGCGCATCCCGGCGGCGAAGGAACGGGTCGGGGACTACCCGCACCAGTTCTCCGGCGGCATGCGCCAGCGCGTCATGATCGCGATGGCGCTGGCCCTGGAGCCGTCACTGATCATCGCGGACGAGCCGACGACCGCGCTGGACGTGACCGTGCAGGCCCAGGTCATGGAGCTGCTCGCCGAGTTGCAGCGCGAGCTCAACATGGGACTCATCCTGATCACCCACGACCTCGGGGTGGTCGCGGACGTCGCCGACAAGATCGCGGTGATGTACGCGGGACGCATCGTGGAGACCTCGCCGGTCCACGAGATCTACCGGGCCCCCGCCCACCCGTACACCAAGGGCCTGCTCGAATCGATTCCGCGCCTGGACCAGAAGGGCAAGGAGCTGTACGCGATCAAGGGCCTGCCGCCGAACCTGATGCACATCCCGCCCGGCTGCGCCTTCAACCCGCGCTGCCCGATGGCCCAGGACGTGTGCAGGACCGATGTGCCGCCGCTGGCGCGGGTGTCCGAGACCCGGCGGAGCGCCTGCCACTTCTGGAAGGAGACGCTCGATGCCTGAGCAGCAGCTTGAGCGGGCCGAGCCGTCCCGGCAGGCCACCGAGCCGATTCTGGAAGTGCGCGACCTGGTCAAGCACTACCCGCTGACCCGCGGCATCGTCATCAAGAAGCACGTGGGCGCGGTCAAGGCCGTCGACGGGGTCTCCTTCGACCTGGCCAGGGGCGAGACGCTGGGCATCGTCGGGGAGTCGGGCTGCGGGAAGTCCACCGTCGCCAGGATGCTGGTCAACCTGGAGCAGCCGACCGCCGGGTCGATCAAGTACAAGGGCGAGGACATCACCAAACTGTCCGCGCGCGCACTGCGGACCGTGCGCCGCAACATCCAGATGGTCTTCCAGGACCCGTACACCTCGCTGAACCCGCGCATGACGGTCGGCGACATCATCGGCGAAGCGTACGAGATCCACCCCGAGGTGGCGCCCAAGGGCGAGCGGCGGCGCAAGGTCCAGGACCTCCTCGACGTCGTCGGCCTCAACCCGGAGTACATCAACCGCTATCCGCACCAGTTCTCCGGCGGGCAGCGCCAGCGCATCGGCATCGCGCGCGGCCTCGCCCTCCAGCCGGAGATCATCGTGGCGGACGAGCCGGTCTCCGCGCTCGACGTGTCCGTACAGGCGCAGGTCGTCAACCTGATGGACAAGCTGCAGAGCGAGTTCCAGCTGTCGTACATCTTCATCGCGCACGACCTGTCGATCGTGCGGCACATCTCCGACCGGGTCGGCGTGATGTACCTGGGCCGGATCGTCGAGATCGGCACGGACGAGCAGATCTACGACCACCCCACGCATCCCTACACCCAGGCGCTCCTGTCGGCCGTGCCGGTGCCCGACCCGCTCGCGCGTGAGCACCGGGAGCGGATCGTCCTCACCGGCGACGTGCCGTCCCCGGCGAACCCGCCGTCCGGCTGCCGGTTCCGCACCCGCTGCTGGAAGGCGCAGGAGCGCTGCGCGCTGGAAGTGCCGCTGCTCGCGGTCCCGGCGGCGTTCCGGGACGTCGGCAGCCCGGCGGCGCACGACTCGGCCTGCCATTTCGCCGAGGAGAAGCAGGTCGTCCCGGTGGTGGCCGAGCCGGACGACACCCCCTAGTCAAGGCCCAGTTCGCGCCGGGCGGGATCCCGGGAGCCTGCGGCGAACATCCCTCCCCGGCCCGCAAGCGGTAGCCCAGAACGAGATGAAAGAGCGTCAACTCTGGCTGTATCGGCCGGGGTTGGGCTTGTCGTCGCCTCACGTCCTCGGAGGGCGGCATCCGATGATGAACGCTCACCAATATCGTTAACAAACAAGCAACTTGACCGTCGCGACACCGATATGCGAACGCGTCATTCTGGACGGCGTACGGCCGTGCGGGTGCCGTCGGCCGGCCGGGGCGCGCCATGTCGCCCCGGCCGGTCGCATCCGTGCCGCTGGGCCTCTTGTTCACCGTGGGGCCGTGGTGGAGCATCGCCGTTGGGGGTGTCCGGTCATGCGGCAACCACAGGTACTCGCACAGGGGGCGCGGATCGTCGGCGCCGTACTGTGCGCGCTGCTCGCGCTGCAGACGGCCGCCTGGATCGGCCGGGACCTCGGACTCGCGGAGCCGTCCCGGCTCTGGCCCCTCTGGGCGGGCGGCGGACCTTCCGCCCCGGACATCGTGACCACCTTCCGCGACCCGCTGCTGTTCGGTGTGTACGTCGTGGTGGGCGTCGCGGCGCTGCGCTCGGCGGTCGCCGCGTCCGCGCTGCTCACCGCCGGGATCGCGACCCTCGCATGCCGACTGCCCGGCGTATGGGCGCGAGGCTCCGAGTACATGCACCACGAGTTGCGGGAACAGGCCGTGCTGAGCACGTTCGTGGCGCTCGCGCTCGGCGCGGCCCTGCTGATCACGGCCGCGGCCGGACGCAGGCCCACCATCTCCGCGTACGAACCCGGGCCCACCCGCCCCGCGCGGGGCCCTTCGGTGACCGCGTTCCTCTTCCTGGGGGCGGCGTCGGCGGTGGTGGCGGGCTGGGAGGTCCACTGGGCCACCCGAAGCCGGGACCCGGCGGCCTACCTGGACCGGTTCACGGGCAGCGACGCGATCAGGGCGCCGCTGCTGGGGGCGCCACCGGGCTGGCTGGCGGTGACACTCGCCCTGATGGCGCTGGCGGCGGCGATCGGCGCACTCTTCCACACCGTCTACTCACGCCCCCTGGGAATGGCGGCGGCGGCGCTCCTGGTGGGAACGGGTGGGACGGCGCTGGCGGAGGCGATGCGCCGGGGCGCGCTGGCGGGCGTGGGCAGCGCGCCGACGGCAACCCAACTCCAGTACGCGAGCGCCCTGTTCGAGCTACTGGCTGGAACGGTCGTCCTGCTGACGCTGGTCCGCAGAGGAGTCCCCCCGCCCGCCCGCCCAACAACGCCACCCCGAGCCCTGGCCCCGCCACCCCCGGCTTCGAAACCGCCGGGTTGGTAGCTCAGCCCGGCCCTGAGGCCGCGTGGGTCGGCCCGGCCCTGAGGCCGCGTGGGTCGGCGGTTCGGCCCGGCTTCGAGGATGCCGGTCCGGCTGGGGCGCCCACCCCGGCTTTGATGCCTTCGAGGTTGCCGGTCCGGCAATTCGGCTCAGCTTCGAAACCACCGGGCCGGTAGCGGTCGCCCGCCGGGGACTTGAGGCCGGCGGGTCGCCAATTCCACCCGGTTTCGAGGGCGCCGGGGCGGCAGCGGTTGACCGCCCGGGCTTGAGGCCGACGGCTCGCCAGTTCGCCCCAACTTCGAAACCTCCGGTCCGGCTGGGGCGCCCACCCCGGCTTTGATGCCTTCGAGGTTGCCGGTCCGGCAATTCGGCTCAGCTTCGAAACCACCGGGCCGGTAGCGGTCGCCCGCCGGGGACTTGAGGCCGGCGGGTCGCCAATTCCACCCGGTTTCGAGGGCGCCGGGGCGGCAGCGGTTGACCGCCCGGGCTTGAGGCCGACGGCTCGCCAGTTCGCCCCAACTTCGAAACCTCCGGTCCGGCTGGGGCGCCCACCCCGGCTTTGATGCCTTCGAGGTTGCCGGTCCGGCAATTCGGCTCAGCTTCGAAACCACCGGGCCGGTAGCGGTCGCCCGCCCGGGGCTTGAGGCCGGCGGGTCGCCAATTCCACCCGGTTTCGAGGGCGCCGGGGCGGAGCACCCAGTCACGCGGCGGCAGCCGCAAAATGACACAACGGGAAGGGGCGGGTAGGGGACCGGCGCCGCAGGCAACCCGCACCATCACGACCCGCACCCGCACCCGCACCCGCACCCGCACCCGCACCCGCACCCGCACCCGCACCATCACGACCCGCACCCGGCCGCACCCGGAGCCCGGCAGACCCCACACCCGGCCGCACCCGCCTACTCCGCCCCCATCCCCAGCGCCCTCTTCAGGAAGTCCACCTGAAGCAGCAGCAGATTCTCCGCGACCTGTTCCTGCGGAGCCGTCATGTGCGTGACCCCGGTCAGCGGAAGGACCTCGTGGGGCCGCCCCGCCCCCAGCAACGCCGAAGACAGCCGCAACGTGTGCGCCATCACCACGTTGTCGTCCGCCAGCCCATGGATGATCATCATCGGCCGGTGCTGCTCCGCCGCCCCGGACAGCCCGTCGTCCGTGACGAGCGAATTCGCCGCGTACACGTCCGGCTGCTCGCGCGGGTCCCCGAGATACCGCTCCATGTAATGCGTGTCGTACAGCCGCAGGTCGGTGACCGGCGCCCCCACGATCCCCGCGCGGAACACGTCGGGACGCCGCAGCACCGCCATGCCCGCCAGGTAGCCGCCGTACGACCAGCCGCGGATCGCGACCCGCTCCAGGTCCAGGGGGAACTCCCCGGCCAGCCCGTGCAGTGCCTCGATCTGGTCGTCGAGCGTGAGCGTGAAGTCGTTCCTGACGGCCTTCTCCCAGGCGGGGGAGCGCCCGGGGGTGCCGCGGCCGTCCGCGACGACCACCGCGAAGCCCTGGTCGGCGAACCACTGGGAGGTGAGGTGCGCGTCGTGCGCGGCAATCGCCCGCCGCGCGTGGGGGCCCCCGTACGGGTCCATCAGCACCGGAAGCGGACCATCCCCTTCCCTATGGTCCGCGGGGAGCAGGACGGCGCACGGAATCCGCCGCGCGCCCCCCTCGACGAGTCGCACGCGCGCGTGCAGCCCAGGCTCCTGCGCGCGCGAGGCGACCACGGCCGCCGGCTTGCCGTCGCGCAGCACCTGGACCACCGTGCCGCTGCGGTCGGGACGGGCCGATGACAGTACGGTCACCCCGCCGGACCGGGTCGCCGCGTGCACGCCGGGCCCCTCCGACACGCGCTCCACGCCCTGCTCACCGACCCGGTAGACGTGCACCTCGCCGGTCTGCGGCTCCGTGGCCTCCACGCCCGCCCAAGCGGAGACGAGGACGTCTTCGGCGGAGATGTCGAGCACCGCCCGTACGTGCAACTGCGGCCCGGTCAGCGTCCGGTCGCCCACAGCGAGCACCCGTACGCCGTCCTCGTCGGCGACCCGCACGAGCCGCCCGTCCGGCGTCCACGCCGGAACCCCGTCGAAAAGATCAAGCCACACCTCGTCCTTGTCGGCGTGCACCGTCCGGGTCGCCCCGGTCTGCATGTCCACCGCCAAGTACAGCTGGCCGCGCTGGTCCCGGGCCTGCACGAGCAGCAACGGCGCCCCCGCGCCCGACCAGTGGACCCGGGCCAGGTACGGATAGCGCTCCCGGTCCCACACCACCTCGGTGCGCGCCACCTCGGCCCCCGCGCCGGGGACCGCGTCCGGCCCCGCCACCACGCCCGTCAGGAACAGCCGTACGTCCGCGTTGGCCGTCCCGGCCGCCGGATACGCGACCGAGGACGGCTTCTGGTCCGGATGGGCCGGGTCGGAGATCCACCAGCGCGTCACGGCCGCGTCGTCGGCGCGGGCGACCAGCAGCCGGTCGGACTTCGGCGACCACCAGAAGCCGCGCGTGCGCCCCATCTCCTCCGCCGCGACGAACTCCGCCAGCCCGTACGTGGTGTGCTCGTCCTCCGGCTCCGCGAGCGCCCGGTCCCCGTCGCCGTCCACGCCGACCACCCGCAGGGCGCCCCCGGCGACGTATGCGACGTGCCGTCCGTCGGGCGACGGCCGGGGGTCGATAACCGGCCCCGCGGCAGGCAGTTCGCGTGCCGTCCCGGCCCGCAGTTCGGCCACGAACAGCCGGCCCGACAGTGCGAAGGCCGCCAGCTCGACCGCGCCGTCCACCGCGTAGCCGACGATGCCGGCGGACCCTTCGCGGCTGCGTTCGCGGCGCGCCCTTTCCTGCGCGGACAGTTGCTCGGCCGCGCCGCCGAGCAGCCCCTGCGGATCCGCCGCGATGCGCTCCTGTGCGCTCCCTTCCAGGTCGAGCACCCAGAGTGCGTTGGCGCGATCGGTGCCGGTCGGGGAGCGCAGAAACACCACACGCGCCCCGTCCGGCGACACCGTGAACGCGCGTGGTGCGCCAAGGGTGAAGCGCTGGGTCCTGGCGAACTGCCTTGGAAAGGAGAGCTGCTGCGAGGTCATGCGACCGAAACTACCGCTCCTCCTCCGCTGCAGTGCGCCCCTCGTGCTGCCGTGCGCGATCAGTGCGGGGGCACGGATAGTTATGATCCGTAGCGCTAGGTGGGTATGAAGCTGCTGGCGCTTGTCGTCATGCCCGTTCCGTACAAACGGCCCTTACGGTAAGTGGAGGTGAACCGCCGTGGCACTCTCGATTTCGGTGGTAGTGCTGTTGGTGATCATCGTCATCCTGATGGTCCGGAAATCCGGGCTCAAAGGTGGACATGCGGTGATCTGCGTATTGCTCGGCTTCTACCTGGCCAGCTCCTCCATCGCCCCCACGATCAACGAGCTGACCACCAACGTGGCCGGGATGATCGGCGGCATCAAGTTCTAGGACATCCCCCGGCCGCGGAGCCTCGTAGGCTGTTCCCATGACGGACCCTCCAGCCCGTCGTCTGCTCCTGGTGCACGCGCACCCCGACGACGAGTCGATCAATAACGGCGCCACCATGGCCAAGTACGCGGCCGAGGGCGCCGCTGTCACCCTGGTGACCTGCACCCTCGGGGAGGAGGGTGAGGTCATCCCGGCCTCGCTCGCCCACCTCACCGCCGACCGGGACGACACGCTCGGCCCGTATCGCGCCGGTGAACTCGCCGCCGCGATGAAGGAGCTGGGGGTTACGGACCACCGGCTCCTGGGCGGCCCCGGCCACTTCCGCGACTCCGGGATGACGGGCACCGAGCAGAACCACCGTGCGGGTGCCTTCTGGCACGCACGCGTGGACGACGCCGCGGATCACCTCGTCGAGGTGATCCGTTCCGTTCGCCCGCAGGTGCTGGTGACGTACGACCCGGACGGCGGCTACGGGCACCCGGACCACATCCAGGCGCACCGGGTCGCGACGCGCGGCGCCGATCTCGCGGCCGACCCGGGCCACCGTCCGGACCTCGGCGCGCCGCACACCATCAGCAAGATCTACTGGAACCGGGTGCCACGCACCGTCGTGGAGGAGGGCTTCGCCCGTCTCCGCGCGGCCGGCCCGGACTTCCCCGGGACCGCCGCCGTGAACGACGTGCCGGGGGTGATCGACGACGCCTCGGTCACCACGGAGATCGACGGCACGGCGTACGCCGGTGCCAAGGTCGCGGCCATGCGCGCCCATGCCACTCAGATCGCGGTCGAGGACCCCTTCTTCGCGCTCTCCAACCACCTGGGACAGCCCATCTTCACCAGTGAGTTCTACGAGTTGGCCCGGGGAGAAGCGGGCGCCGCCGACGGCGGGCGCGAGACCGACCTCTTCGCGGGAATCGCCGGAGCCACGGGAACCACCGGAGCCGCCCAAATCGCGGCGGCCCCGGGCAGCGCGGGGGCGGCGTCATGACCGGCACCACCCCGGCCCGCCTCGCCGCCTACGCGCTGATCGCCGTGCTCGGCGCGGTCGTCGGCGCGGCGGGCGTGCTCGTCCACGCCGGCTGGTTCCCCGGCGGGCTGCTGCTCGCCCTGCTCGCGTCGACGGCCCTCTTCTACGGCGCCATGCGGGCGATGGGCACCAAGGCGGGAGCGGGCACGGCCGCCGCCGGATGGATTGTCTCGATCGTGCTGCTGACCCTCAGTCGGCCCGAGGGTGACCTTCTCATCGGGGGCAGCTCCGTCTCGTACTTCTACATGCTGGGCGGAATGGCGCTCGCTGTGATGTGTGCCACGATGCTGGACCTGCCGCAACCGGGCAGATCTGCTGCCCGACTTGGCAAATGACGTACCACTTGAGTCGGTGAATTGAGCACCCTCGCACGAGCGTCGGGCCTCGCTTCCCACGGTCGCGGGGTGCGTGCGGTCGGCGGCCAGTATGGTGGTGCGCGCCGCCGAGCTGCCCGCACCAGGCATGCAAGAACGTAAGAGCGGGCGGTGGAGCCAACCGGGAGAACCTGCCTTGAGTCGTGAAACTGACAGTTCGTCGTCCGGCCCCCAGGGGCGTGGCGGAGCCGCGTACCCCTCGGGTACCCCGCCGTACGGATCGCGCCAGTATCCGTCGCCGCGCCCCGCGCAGGACGCGCCGGAGGAGGCCGCCCAGGCCGCCCCCGCACCGGTGGAGCCCGACGAGCCCAGGACCGAGACCACGCTGACCACGCGTATCCGGATCAACATCCCCGGGTCGCGCCCGATCCCGCCCGTCGTCATGCGTACGCCGATGAGCGACCTCGATCCGGCGCCGGGAACCGGCCCGTCCGCGGCCTCCGAGCCGGCCGCGGGCAGTGGCACCAGAAGCGCCGGCAACAGAAACGGCAACGGCGCCGGGAACGCCGGACCCGAGCGCACGATGGGCACGCCGTGGCCCGAGGCGAAGCGGGAGGGCCCGCCGCCCGCCGCCGAGCGCGGTGACGCGGGTGGCGAGGAGAAGCCGGCCGCGCCCAGCGACTGGTTCGCCCCGCGCAAGTCGGCGCCCGGCGCCCCCGGCCCGGCCGCGCCCACCCCGCCGCAGGGCGGCGGACAGCGCCCCGACCTCCCGTACTTCACGCCGGACTCGCAGCAGCCGCAGGGCGGCCCGCCGCGCAGCGCGATCAGCGATCTCGACGCCGGCGGCCCGGCGCCGGGCGCCTTCTCCGGCGGCGGCCCCTCGGGGCCGACGACGGGCCCGGCCACCGGCAGCTCACCGCTGTCCGGCTACCGGCCCGGCCCGGCCGGAACGGCGTCCAGCCCGGAGTCCGGGCCGCCGTCGGGCCAGCAGCCCGGCCCGATGTCGGGCTACGACCCGAACGGGCCGACGCCCGGCTACGACCCGGCCGGCCCGCCGTCCGCTCAGCGCCCCGGCGGCGGTGCGCGTCGGCCGGGCGGCGGCGACCCGTCCTTCGAGCCGCAGGCCGCCGCGCCGTTCCCGCCGCGCATGTCCGACGACACCGCCGTACTGACCCCGCAGAAGCCGGCCCCCGGCGGCGGCAACGTCTCCGGTGACACGCTGACCAGCGGCATCCCCGTGGTCCCCTCGGCCGACCGGCACTCGCCGTTCCCCGCGGGCCCCCAGGGTGGTGGCAACGGCCAGGACGCCCGCCTCACCGCCGACCCGGCGCCCCGCCCGCCGGACGGACCCAGGCCTCCGACGCCGGGCCCGGCGTCCACCCCCGCGCGGGCCGCAACCCCGCCCGCCAAGAAGGGCCGCTCCAAGCTGGTCCTGGCAGCCGTCGGCGTCGTTGGCCTGGCCGGTGTCGCGTACGGCGCCGGGCTCCTGATGAACCACTCCGACGTACCCAAGGGCACCACGGTCCTCGGCGTCGACATCGGCGGTGGCACCAAGGAAGAGGCGGTCGGCAAGCTCGACGGCGCGCTCGGCAAGCGCGCCGCCAGCCCGCTCCAGCTGACCGTCGACGGCGAGAAGACGAAGCTCTCGCCCGAGCAGGCAGGACTCACCCTGGACAGCCAGGAGACGGTCCGCGCCGCCGCCGGAGCGGACTACAACCCCGTCTCGGTGATCGGCTCGCTCTTCGGCGGCGAGCGGGTCGCCGAGCCCGTACTCCCGGCCGACGAGGAGAAGCTCGGCGTCGCGCTGACCGACCTCGCGGGCGACTCGGGCACTGCGGTCGAGGGCACCGTCAAGTTCGTGCCGGGCAAGGCCGTCGCCGTACCGGGCAAGTCGGGCAAGCAGCTCGACGTCAACCAGTCGGTGCGCTCGGTGAAGGACGCGTACCGCGCCCAGGTGGAGACCGGCAAGCCGAACGTCGTCGAACTGCCCGTCGCCGCCAAGGAACCGACGATCACCCAGGCCGAGATCTCCCGGGCCATGAAGGACTTCGCGGAGCCCGCGATGTCCGGCCTGATCACGATCAAGGCGGGCGGCAAGCAGATCCAGTTCGGCCCGGAGCGGTCACTGCCGAAGATCCTCTCCATGAAGGCGATCGATGGCACCCTGGTCCCGGTCTACGACAAGCCGGCGATCGAGACGCTTCTCGACGGCGTCTTCGACGGGGTCCTGGCCACCAAGGGCGACGGCAAGAAGCACCAGATCACCGCGGACGACGTGGCCCAGGCGATGCAGACCGCGCTCCTCGGCAAGACGCCCGCAGCGCGCGTCCAGGAGATCAACCTCAACGGAAGCTGATCCACGGCTGTTTCACGTGCCCCCGCCCGGACTCCGGGCGGGGGCACGGCCGCGTCCGCCCGGACCATGACATCTGTCATCCCGGACACACGACCCGCGACACTGCCGGGCAGCCGCCCAGCCGGGCCAGTCTTGGGGCATGACGACGACAGCCCATCCCAGCACCGCCACCAGTGGCTCCAGAACATCGCGGAGTGGCTGCCCACGCACGCGTACGCCGCACTCGGTCAGGCCGTCGAGCTGGGCGGCGCCCCGCACCTGAAGGACGTCGGAATTCTCGTCGGCTACTTTTTGATCTTCCTCGGCGGCGCGGCCTGGCTGTATCGGAAGGACACACTCAAGGCGTGAACGAAGACACTCTCGCCGTCATCGGGCGAGCGCCGGAGAGCCGCCGCGAGGCGCTCGTCAGGCTGATGTGGATCGTGATCTGGCTGGCGTTCATGGGCGCCCCGGCCAGCGACCTGCTCCAGGACGAGCACACGGCGTGGGCCACCGCGCGCGGCGGCCTCGGCCTCGCCTCCTTCGTCGGCTGCTATCTGTTCGTCATCTTCCGCCACATCTCGAAACCGCTGGCCAGGGCCACGGTCTGCGGGCTGCTGGCCGGGCTGCTGGCCCTCGCCACGCTCCTCTCGCTGAGCCTCGGCTCCGAGTGGCTGCTGCTCTTCGTGTACGCGGCCGTGGCATCCGGCGCGGCCCTGCCACTGCCGATGGCACGCTGGGCGATCGAGGGCGCGAATCCGCTGACCGATCGCGAACGCGAGGTGCTGCGGGCGGCCTCGGACGGATCGACCAACGCGGAGCTGGCCACGGCCCTGCACCTGTCGCAGGGCACGGTCCGCAACTACCTGTCGACGGCCATCCAGAAGCTGGCCTCCCGCAACCGCGCCGAGGCGGTGCGGGTGGTCAGGGACAAGGGCTGGCTGTAGGCGCCCCGGCCGCCAGGCCCGACGGAACCACGGTGGCCGAACGAGCTGCGGGTGAGCCCCCGGTGGCCGGATCCGCGCTGCGGGATCCGCGCCGGGGCCCCTCAGTTCAGCCGCGCCCGAGCCGCCCGTGCCCGGCGCCGGATCGTTTCCGCAGAGCTCGGCTCGACCACCGCCACCACATCGGCGTACGCGTCCATCTCCGCCGCGCCGCCCAGGAAGTCGCCGCGCTGGACCAGCAGCTGGGCGCGTTCGTAGCGCAGCCGCGCCGGGTGCGCGGGTAGCAGCAGCGACAGCTCGACGGCCCACAACTGGACGTCCGTGCGCTCGGGGCGGGCCGCCGCCCAGGCCCGCACGTTGTTGAGGATCCGCAGCACGATCTCCAGCGGCTTCGCGGGCGCCAGCATCGACGGGTCGAGCGGCGCACCCGTGGCGCCCGCGACCAGCAGATCGGTGTCCTGGCCCGTCAGCAGCCGGCCCCCGTCGAAGGGGTCGACGAGGATCTGGTCCTCCGGGGGGCCGAAGCCGACGACGAAGTGGCCGGGCAGGGCGACGCCGTACACCGGCGCCCCCGCCCGCCTGGCGACCTCGATCCACACGACGGACAACAGGATCGGCAGCCCGCGCCGCCGCCGCAGCACCTCGTGCAGCAGCGAGGACCCGAGCCGCTGGTAGTCGCCCGGGGCGCCCCTGAACCCGCAGCGCGCGCCGAGCAGCTCCGAGACGGCCGCCGCCCAGCCCCGCGCCCCCGCGGCCGGCCTGAAGGGCAGCAGCCCGGCCAGCCGGTCCAGCTCGATCTCGGCCGCGTCGATCCCGGCCTGGTCCAGCGATTCGTCCGCTTCGGCGCCCACCAGCAGGCACAGCAGGGCCAGGTCGGGCCGCTCGGAGCGGACCTCCTCGGCGAATCGCTGCCGCCGCTGGGCGAATCCGGATTCGGGTTCCGGTTGCATAGGCGGTTCGTACCCCGCCTACGCCGACCGGAAATGGTGATAGCTGTGATGCGCCGCGAAGCCCATCGGGCGGTAAAGAGCCCGCGCGCTCCCGTTGTCCGCCTCGACCTGCAGCCAGGCGGCCGAAGCCCCCTCGTCCAGCGCGCGGCGCGCGAGCGCGGCCATCACGGCGGTGGCCAGCCCCTGCCGCCGGTACTCGGGGGCGACCTCGACGGCCATGAACCCCGCCCAGCGCCCGTCGACCACACACCGGCCGATCGCGGCGGGCGTGTCGCCGCTGCCGGCGACGGACGCGAACCACACCGAAGGCCCGCTGCCCAGCACCTTCAGCACATGCGGCCCCGCCTCCGTGAACCGCTGGTAGCGCGCGAGCCACCCGGCGTCACAGCTCCGGTCCAGACGCACCCGCGAAACATCCGCGTCCAGGTCGCCGACCGGCGCGAGCGCACCGGTCCACACCTCGGCGGTGACCTCAAGCGCCCAGCCGAGCCGCTCCAGCTCCGCCGCGAGCGACTCCTGGGTGCCCGCCGCCCCCGTCGCGGTCTGGACGTACGCCGGAAGGCCGCGCTCCGCGTACCACTCGCGCACCCGCTCCAGCGCCTCGTCGAGCGGCATCCCCGGGTCGCCCAGGGGCAGCGCCGAGTTGGCGCGCCGGGTGAAGCCGCCGGCCGCCCGCAGCTGCCACCCGCCGAGCGGCTCGCTCTCGACGGGCTGCCAGGCGCGTGCCGTCACCCGGGCGAGCTCCTCGAAGCCCGCCGCGGGGCCGCGCCGCCTGGCCGGGGCGGCGGGGACGACCTTGCCCGCGACCAGGGTCGAAGCGTCGATGCGTACGGACTCGCCACTCCTGCGTGTGATCGAGAGCACACCGTCCTTCCAGGATGTGAGAACGCCGACCGTGTCGGTGAACTTCGCCCCCGGAAGTCCGGCCTTGTCGGTTCGCCTGACTGATACCCGTTTGCCCACGTCATCGGGCGTAATACGGACCGTGAGTTGTCCGCTGCCGGTGAATTCCACAGCTCTGTCCGCCCCTCCTGTTCGGATCGTGCCCGGGAACGGAGATACTAGAGGTGGGCATCGACGACGCCGCGCTCCCGCGCGCCACGCGACGGAGCCGCAGATCGGCCCGCCGCGCCCTACCGAGGAGGAACGACAGCGTGACCTACGTCATCGCGCAGCCTTGTGTCGACGTCAAGGACAAGGCCTGTATCGAAGAGTGCCCGGTCGACTGCATCTATGAGGGCTCCAGGTCCTTGTACATCCACCCGGACGAATGCGTCGACTGTGGCGCCTGTGAACCTGTGTGCCCGGTCGAGGCGATCTTCTACGAGGACGACACTCCTGAGGAGTGGAAGGACTACTACAAGGCGAACGTCGAGTTCTTCGACGAGCTTGGTTCGCCCGGTGGTGCTTCCAAGCTCGGCCTGATCGAGCGTGACCACGCCTTCATCGCCGCGCTGCCGCCGCAGAACCAGTAGGCGACCGCAAGCCGCGCCGCCCCGGTCCCGTACGGCCTGTCCGCCGTGCGGGACCGAGGTGTTTCCGTGTGCTGCCGCCCCTGCGAGTTCGCCGCGACGAGACCGCCGTACGAACCCGCCTGTGCGGAGCCGCACGCGGCTGTACGAGCCCGTACGAGCACAAGAGAGTGATGCATCGTGTCCGCAGTCACCGACCGTCTGCCCGTCTTCCCCTGGGACAAGCTGGAGCCGTACAAGGCGACCGCGACGGCCCACCCGGACGGCATCGTGGACCTGTCCGTCGGCACGCCCGTCGACCCCGTCCCCGAGCTGATCCGCCGCGCCCTCGTCGACGCCGCCGACTCGCCGGGGTATCCGACGGTGTGGGGCACGGTCGCGCTGCGGGACGCGCTCACCGGGTGGGTGGAGCGGCGGCTCGGCGCCCGCGGCGTGGCGCACACCAACGTCCTGCCCGTCGTCGGCTCCAAGGAGCTGGTGGCCTGGCTGCCGACGCAGCTCGGGCTCGGCGCAGGGGACAAGGTGGCGTACCCGCGGCTCGCGTACCCGACGTACGAGGTGGGCGCGCGCCTGTGCGGCGCCGAGCCCGTCGCGTACGACAACGTCACCGACCTGGACCCGGCCGGGCTCAAGCTGCTGTGGCTGAACTCGCCGTCGAACCCCACCGGCCGGGTGCTCGACGCCGACGAGCTGCGTACGGCGGTGGCCTGGGCGCGCGAGCACGGCGTGCTGGTCTTCAGTGACGAGTGCTACCTGGAGCTCGGCTGGGAGGCCGAGCCCGTCTCCGTACTGCACCCGGACATCTGCGGCGGTACGTACGAGGGCATCGTCGCCGTCCACTCGCTCTCCAAGCGCTCCAACCTGGCCGGATACCGCGCGGCCTTCCTCGCCGGTGACGCGGACGTCCTGGGCGATCTGCTGCTGATCCGCAAGCACGGCGGGATGATGACGCCCGCCCCGGTGCAGGCCGCGACGGTCGCCGCACTCGGGGACGACACGCATGTCGCCGAGCAGCGCGCGCGGTACGCGGCCCGGCGCGCGGCCCTGCGCTCCGCGCTGGAGGCGCACGGCTTCCGGGTCGAGCACAGCGAGGCGAGCCTGTACCTGTGGGTGACGCGCGACGAGCCATGCTGGAAGACCGTGGGGCACCTGGCGGAGCTGGGGATCCTGGTGGCGCCGGGGGACTTCTACGGCCCGGCGGGGGAGCGTTTCGTACGGGTGGCGTTCACCGCCACCGACGAGCGGGTCGCGGCGGCGGTCAAGCGCCTCGCCTGACGTCGCCGCGCGGGCGCATCGCGTACGGATTCCCACGCGATGCGCCCGCGCCCAGTAGGTGCTTCGCAGGTGTACGCGTGCGCGAATTCGTGGACGGAAGAAGGGGCCCCGGGGAGTTCGTGCTCCCCGGGGCCCCTTCCGTTTCCGTGCCGTACGGACTAGCCGAGCGGCAGGCCCTTCAGCGGCAGCTGATCGGTCGGCAGACCGCCGCCGGAGGGCAGCCCGCTGCCGGCGCTGGTCGCGGTGGACGCGGTCTCGCCGAGGATGTCGCCGGCGCTGCCCGCGACCTCACCGGCCGCGTTCTGCGCGGCGGGGGTGGCCGTCTTGCCTGCTTTGCCGACGGTCTTGCCGGCGGTCGGTACGGCCTTCTTGACGGCCTTGCTGCCGGTGTCGCCCGCCGCATCGGTGGACTTCTGTGCCGCACCGTCGACGGCGTTGCCGAGGCCGGCGCCGTCCAGTGCGGTGACGCCGCCCAGGTTGGGGGCCGTGGGGAGGTCCACGGCGCTCGCGGAACCGGCCGCTCCGACCACGGGGGCTGCGCCGGCCGCGATGATCAGTGCGGCGCGGGCGATCCGACGGGCCAGGGGGAGGGACATGGTGCTCCTTAAACGGGAGAAGACGTTCGTGGACGCTGTCCTGTCCGGCGATCGGACGCACTGACAACCCCTCGGGGGGAGGGGTTGGTTGCGGTGCACCAAGGTAAAGAGTTGGTAATGCGTCGCATAATCAGTTATGGATGAATACGGGCAAAAGAACCGCCTCGGAATGGCCCGTCATACCGTCGGTGCCCTTTGTTCGCAGGGTTTTCGGGGGTGGTGGGAAGGGGGCGCGCGGGCGCCCGCGAAAAGCGGAACCGGGAGGGCTCGCTTACCGCTTTCGAGTGACCGTCCGCACTATTGCGCGGTGGTGATCCGGACCTCTGCCGGGCCGGATGCGGCGCCCTTCGCCTTGCTCCACGCCTTCCCGGAATCCCCCGCTGACCACATCCGGTCCCCGTAGGTGACGCGTTCGATGTGCAACGCGGACGAGTGGGCGACCGCCCAGTGGGCCAGCTCCCAGCCACGCCGCTCCCCGCCCGCTCCCCGGGCCGCCCCCGTGACGCCGGCCGCCTGCGAGGGCACCGGGACGGTCACCGTGGCCTTCGCCGTCGAGCCGCCGAGACTCGCTGTGGCCCCGGCGCCCGCCGCCCGGGTCCTGGGCAGCACATCGGCCCCGAAGTCCCGCACCAGCGCGGCCCGTACGTCGGCCGGCTTGCCCACCCGCGTGTCCTGCGCCGCCGCACAGGTGAGGGATGCGGGGGAGCGGCCGGTGAGCGCGGCGGCCAGCAGCGCGGCGTCCGGCTCGTGCTTCGCGTACGCCTGCGGGAAGCCGCTGCGCTGGACGCGCTGGGCGGCGACGGTCAGCGGCAGCCGCGAATAGCCGGGCACCTTCTCCAGGTACTCGTAGAACTTCCCCGCCGAGTAACCGGCGTCCAGGATCTGCTTCTCGGTGCCCCAGCCCTGTGAGGGCCGCTGCTGGAACAGGCCGAGCGAGTCCCGGTCGCCGTGCTTGATGTTGCGCAGCGCCGACTCCTGGAGCGCGGTCGCCAGCGCGATCGTCACCGCCCGCTCGGGCAGCCCGCGCGAGGTGCCGACAGCGGAGATCGTCGCGGCGTTGACGGCCTGCTCGGGGCTGATCTCGTACGTCGCCCCGTCACCCTCCACCGCGCGCACGGTGCAGCGGGGAGCGCCCCCGCCGCCGGTCACGTACTGCGCCACCAGGTAACCGGCCAGGGCGAGCAGCACGGCGAAACCCGCCGCTATGCGGAGGGTGCGGCCACGGCGGGTGGAAACGGTGGACTCGGACACGTGGCCAAAGGTACTTGAGGCGAGTGACGAGCCTGCTGGGTCCCACTGCTTCGGACCGCTCCGGGGCGGCCCGTTAGGCTCGGGGCCATGCCCGAAACGCCGCTCGACCTCGCTCTGGACGCCCCCGCGCTGACCGCCCGGCTCGTCGACTTCAGGTCGGAGAGCGGCCACGAGAAGCCCCTCGCCGACGCGGTCGAGGAGGCGCTGCGCGCCCTGCCGCACCTCACCGTCGACCGGTACGGCAACAACGTGGTGGCCCGTACGAACCTGGGGCGCGCGGAGCGGGTCATCCTGGCCGGACACATCGACACCGTCCCGATCGCCGACAACGTGCCCTCGCGGCTCGACGGGAACGGCGTCCTGTGGGGCTGCGGCACCACCGACATGAAGTCCGGGGTCGCCGTCCAGCTGCGTATCGCGGCGACCGTCCCCGCGCCCAACCGGGACCTGACGTTCGTCTTCTACGACAACGAAGAGGTCGCCGCCCACCTCAACGGCCTCGGCCACGTCGCCGAGGCACACCCCGACTGGCTGGCGGGCGACTTCGCCGTACTCCTGGAGCCGTCCGACGCGCAGGTCGAGGGCGGCTGCCAGGGCACGCTGCGGGTGCTGCTGCGGACCGCGGGGGAGCGGGCGCACTCGGCACGCGCCTGGATGGGCTCGAACGCGATCCACACGGCCGCCCCCATCCTGGCGCGGCTGGCGGCGTACGAGCCTCGGCGCCCGGTCATCGACGGCCTGGAGTACCGCGAGGGCCTCAACGCGGTGAAGATCGAGGGCGGGGTCGCGGGCAATGTGATCCCCGACGCCTGCACGGTGTCGGTCAACTTCCGTTACGCGCCCGACCGCAGTGCGGACGAGGCGCTGGCGCACGTCCGGGAGGTCTTCGCGGACTGCGACATCGCGGAGTTCGTGGTGGACGACCACTCGGGCGCGGCCCTGCCCGGCCTCTCGCACCCGGCCGCCGCCGCGTTCATGGCCGCGGTGGGCGGCACCGCGCAGCCCAAGTTCGGCTGGACGGACGTCTCACGCTTCAGCGCGCTCGGGGTGCCCGCGGTGAACTACGGGCCCGGTGACGCACTCTTCGCGCACAAGCGGGACGAGCACGTCGCGGTGGAACGCATCACGCACTGCGAAGAGCGACTCCGCACCTGGTTGACTGCCTGAATTTCGCTTTTCGTCACGTCTGTGGACCTACCCTGACCGGACAATGTTCGGCAGCGGAGGGAGTACGGCATGACGATTCCTGAGGAGGAGCGGGCACCGGACGAGCAACGGCTCGGTCCGGTGCTGCGCCGCCGCGACCAGGTCCAGCCCGGCACCACGGACCAGCGGCTGCTGGACACCGAGGGCGACTCCGAGTGGGTGCACACCGACCCCTGGCGGGTCATGCGCATCCAGGCCGAGTTCATCGAGGGCTTTGGCGCACTCGCCGAACTGCCCAGTGCGATCAGCGTCTTCGGCTCGGCACGCACACCGCCGGGCAGCCCCGAGTACGAGACGGGCGTGGAGCTCGGCAGCGCCCTGGTCGAAGCGGGCTTCGCGGTGATCACGGGCGGTGGGCCAGGTGCGATGGAAGCGGCGAACAAGGGGGCCCGGGAGGCGAAGGGCGTCTCGGTCGGCCTGGGCATCGAGCTCCCCTTCGAACAGGGGCTCAACCCGCACGTCGACATCGGCGTGAACTTCCGGTACTTCTTCGTCCGCAAGACGATGTTCGTCAAGTACGCACAGGGCTTCGTGGTCCTGCCGGGCGGCCTCGGCACCCTCGATGAACTCTTCGAGGCACTGACCCTGGTTCAGACGAGCAAGGTGACCCGGTTCCCGATCGTGCTCTTCGGCACGGCGTACTGGGGCGGCCTGGTCGACTGGTTGCGGAACACGGTGGTGGCACAGGGCAAGGCCTCGGAGAAGGACCTGCTGCTGTTCCACGTGACGGACGACGTGAAGGAAGCGGTGGCGCTGGTGACGGAGGAGACGGGCAAGTAGGAGCGGCGCTTGTCCCCAAGCGCCGGACGGGCCGAGAGTTTCCGGAGCCGCGCATCTTCAGCCCGTCCGGCGCCCGAGGACCGGGACCGACCTGTGAGGCCGCCCCGCGTTCTGGCACCCCGCCCATTCAGCCCGCCCCGGGGCCTGAGAACCGGAGCCCCGGCTACGGGAGCGGGGAGGGGACAGCCGCAGCGGCCCATCCGCACCCGCCCCGGCGCCCGCACCACCCCGGCTACGCCAGCCCGCGCCGGGCGACCGCCGGCGGCCGGTGCCCCGCGATCGACGCCACCATGTCCAGCACCTGTTTCGTCTCCGCGACCTCGTGCACCCGGTACACCCGTGCCCCCAGCCACGCCGAAACCGCCGTCGTCGCCAGCGTCCCGATGACCCGTTCCTTCACCGGCTTGTCGAGCGTCTCGCCGACGAAGTCCTTGTTGGACAGGGAGACCAGGACGGGCCAGCCCGTCGTGACCATCTCCTCCAGCCGGCGCGTCGCCTCCAGGCTGTGCCGCGTGTTCTTGCCGAAGTCGTGCCCCGGATCGATCATGATCGCGTCGCGTCGCACGCCCAGCTCCGCCGCGCGCTCGGCCAGGCCGAGGGTGACGCCGAGGATGTCGGCCATCACGTCCGGGTACGCGATCCGGTGCGGCCGGGTACGCGGCTCCGCGCCGCCCGCGTGCGTACAGACCAGACCCACGCCGAAACGCGCCGCGACCCCGGCCAGCTTGGGATCGACCCCGCCCCACGCGTCGTTGAGCAGATCCGCCCCCGCCTCGCAGACCGCCTCGCCGACATCGTGCCGCCAGGTGTCGACGCTGATCACCACGTCCGGGTGGCGCCTGCGCACCTCGGCCACGAAGCCGACCGTGCGCCGCGCCTCCTCCTCGGCGCTCACGTCCTCGCCGGGCCCGGCCTTCACCCCTCCGATGTCGACGATCGCGGCGCCCTCGGACACCGCCTGCTCGACCCGGGCGAGCGCGGGCTCGTCGCGGAAGGTCGCGCCCTGGTCGTAGAAGGAGTCCGGGGTCCGGTTCACGATCGCCATGATCACCGGCTCGTGCGCGTCGAACTCGCGCTGTCCCAGCCTGAGCACCGTGTTTCCTCCTCGCATCGGTCGCCTGCGACCTTAACTGTCAGTCCCGCATGGCACGATCGGGACTGGACAGTTTCCGCTCTGCGCGTGGCCCGGGGAGACGCTCGTGTTCTTGTTCTTGGTGGTGGCGATGGTCGTGGTGGTCGCCGCGGTCACCCTCGCCGTGGTCGGCGGGGGCGGCAGCGACAGCGGTGGCGTGCTGCCCGACGCGGCGCCCGATCATCTGGTGGACCCGCTGCCCGCGACGCGCCCGGTGGGCCGCGCGGATATCGAGGCCCTGCGCCTGCCGCTGGCCCTGCGGGGCTATCGGATGTCGGACGTCGACGAGGTGCTCGGCAGAGTGGGCGCCGAGTTGGCCGAGCGGGACGCGCGGATCGCCGAGCTGGAGGTCGCGCTGGCCGGCGTGCAGGCCGACGCCATAGGCGGCCTCGACCTCTACAAGCGCACCGGCGAGGAGCCGAGCTCATGACGGCGGAGGGCGGCGTCGCGCCGGGCCCGGACGGCGGCCTCCGCTGCCCCTGGGGCCTCTCCACCGAGGACTACGTCGCATATCACGACGAGGAGTGGGGCCGCCCGGTCCACGGCGACGACGCGCTGTACGAGCGGCTCTGCCTGGAGGCCTTCCAGTCCGGCCTGTCCTGGCTGACGATCCTGCGCCGGCGCGAGGGCTTCCGTACCGCCTTCGCCGATTTCAAGATCGCTTCGGTGGCCGCCTTCACGGACGCCGACGCCGCCCGGCTGCTCGCCGACCCCGGCATCATCCGCAATCGAGCCAAGATCGAAGCCACCCTCGCGAACGCCAGGACCCTCGCCGACTGGCCGGCCGGCGAGCTCGAAACGCTGATCTGGTCGTACGCCCCGGACCCCGCGACGCGCCCGGCGCCGCGCACGATCTCGGACGTCCCGGCGATCACCGCGGAGTCCACCGCGCTGGCCAAGGGCCTCAAGAAGCGCGACATCCGCTTCGTCGGCCCGATCACGGCGTACGCCCTGATGCAGGCCTGTGGCCTGGTCAATGACCATCTGGCGCGCTGCGTGTCCCGCGAGGCGCCGCGGGTGGCCCCCTGAGGGTCCGGAGCGGTGTCCGGCGGGTCAGGGGGCCGGGGACGCGGGCGTCCCCAAGCTCCTAGCGCCCCAGGTACGTCGGCTTGGTCTTCCCGACGAAGGCCTGGACGGCGATGGTGTGGTCCTCCGACGCGCCCGCCCTCGACTGGAGTTCGTCCTCCTTCTCCAGCGTCTCGCTCAGCGTGTGGCCCGCCCCGTACGCCAGGGACTGCTTGAGCGCGGCATAGGCGAGCGTCGGGCCGGCGGCCAGTGCGCGGGCGACGGCCGAGGCCTCGGTGGCCAGCTCGGCGGCGGGCACCAGCTTATTGGCGATGCCCAGGTCGAAGGCCTGCTGAGCGGTGATCGAGCGCGGGAAGAGCAGCAGGTCGGCGGCGCGGCTCTGGCCGATCAGGCGCGGCAGGGTCCACGAAACGCCCGAGTCGGCGGTCAGTGCGACCCCGGCGAAGGACGTGTTGAACGAGGCCGTGTCGGCGACGACCCGGTAATCCGCGGCGAGGGCGAAACCGAAGCCCGCGCCCGCCGCCACGCCGTTGATCCCGGCGACGACCGGCTTCGGCATTTCGGTCAGGGCGCGCACGACGGGGTTGTAGTGCTCGTGCACGGTGCTCATGGTGTTGCCGGTGCCCGCCTCGCGGTCCGCCGTGAGCGTGGAGATGTGCTCCTTGAGGTCCTGGCCCACGCAGAAGGCCCGCCCGGTGGCGGTGAGCAGCACCGCGCGGACCGCCGTGTCCGCCCCCGCGGCCTGCACGGCGTCACGCAGGGCGACCTTCGCCTCGGTGTTCATGGCGTTCATGGCATCGGGACGATTGATCGTGATCGTCGCGAGTCCGTCGGTCACCTCGTAGAGCACGGTGTCGGCCATCAGTAGGTCCCCTTTTGCGGCTCGGGCAGGCATGTCGAGCCCAGCATGGCGGAGATCCGGGGACGTGGGCATGTGACGTGTGTCTAACAAACCGGGGCCCAGGAGCGGCCGACAGCGGCGAAGTATCGCAGGCGTACCGCCGAATTGCGGCGTTTTGAGAGAGCGCGTTGCGCAAGCGATGCCGACTGATGTTGGTCATTGGGTCCTGCGATGCGGGATAATGGCCTGGAAGCAATGTGTTCGATGCCGGTGACACCTGGGTTGTCGGCTGCGATGAGCTGGTTTCAGGAAGGGGAACGAGCATGGCGGCCATGAAGCCGCGGACGGGCGACGGCCCGCTCGAGGTGACCAAGGAGGGGCGGGGCATCGTCATGCGCGTTCCGCTCGAAGGCGGCGGGCGACTTGTCGTCGAGCTGACTCCGGACGAGGCCGATGCCCTCGGCGACGCACTGAAGAAGGTCGTCGGCTGACGCGGAACGCGCCCAGAACTTCGGGCTACGGGGCTTGACCCCGATCAACACTGTCACTGCCCCGGCACGCACACAGCGTTCCGGGGCAGTGGTGTGTCCTGAGGCCGACGCCCCAGGGCCCGTCGAGGCCGGTCAAGATCCCCGGGGGCGGGTCCGTGCGGGGCCGGGGAAGTGGGAAGCCCTGATGAGCGGCGTACGGCGGCTCTCGGCGGCGTACGGCCCTCAGCGGCGCACGGCGCAGAGCAGCCCGTCGCCGACCGGCAGCAGCGTCGGCATCAGCCCACGGCTCTCCCGGACGGCGCGCAGAAGTTCACGCAGCCGCTGGACCTCGGGCGCCTGGGCCGAGGAGTCGACCGTACGGCCGTCGGCGAAGACACCTTCGAACGCGACGATTCCGCCGGGCCGCAGCAGGCGCAACGATTCAGCGAGATAGTCCATGTACTCGAGCCGGTCGCCGTCGCAGAAGACCAGGTCGTAACCGCCGTCGGCGAGCCGCGGCAGCACATCGAGGGCGCGGCCCGGAATGAAACGGGCCCGATTGCTCGCGAAGCCCGCGGCACGGAAGGCCTCGCGGGCGAACTGCTGCCACTCCGGCTCCGGATCCACGGTGGTCAGTACGCCGTCGGGCCGCATCCCGTGCAGCAGATAGCTGCCGGAAATGCCGGTGCCCGTCCCGATCTCGGCCACCGACTTGGCGTCCGAGGTGGCCGCGAGCAGGCGCAGCGCGGCGCCGGTGCCGGGGGTCACCGAGCGGATCCCTGCCTCCCGGGCCCGATCACGAGCCCAGCGCAGGGCCTCGTCCTCGGCGACATAGGCGTCGGCGAACGCCCAGTTCGTCTGCCGGTTGGCGGTAATGGCCCTCTCCTGTCCCCGTAGTTGGCGCAACGGTGACTGTATCCGTTGGTGTCGGGAACCCGCAGATGGGACCGGGCGTTATGAAGAGAGAGGGAAGCGTGGATGAGGACCGTATGCGAGTTCCAAATTCACGTAAAGATGCTTATCCGGAGCTAACGGGCGAGGTGGCTATGGTAGGGGCTCCACTGGACACCACCAGAGCCGACAGGGGAGGTGCGGCTGCGACCGGTGACCGCAGGGGAGTGCTGAAGCGCTTTCTCAGGTCGACGGGCGAGCCGAAATCCGTGACCGACAATGCTGACAGCTCCCGCTCCGCTGCCTCCGTACAGACCGCGACGTTCGCCTCAGATGCGGAATCTCAGGCATGGACACCTCCCTCGTGGGAGGAGATCGTCAGCACACACAGCGGCCGTGTCTACCGCCTCGCTTACCGCCTGACCGGCAATCAGCACGATGCCGAAGACCTCACGCAAGAGGTATTCGTCCGTGTCTTCCGGTCGCTGTCGACCTACACGCCCGGCACTTTCGAGGGCTGGCTCCACCGCATCACCACCAACCTGTTCCTGGACATGGTCCGGCGCAAGCAGCGAATCCGTTTCGACGCGCTCGGCGACGACGCGGCGGAGCGGCTGCCGAGCCGTGAGCCGTCCCCGCAGCAGGTTTTCAACGACTCCCACTTCGACGCGGACGTGCAGCAGGCGCTGGACACCCTCGCGCCCGAGTTCCGTGCCGCCGTGGTCCTCTGCGACATCGAGGGCCTTTCCTACGAGGAGATCGCCGCGACGCTGGGCGTCAAGCTCGGCACCGTGCGCAGCCGTATCCACCGCGGTCGCTCCCACCTGCGCAAGGCCCTGCAGCACCGCTCTCCCCAGGCGCGCGCCGAGCAGCGCTCCTTCGCGACGGTGGGCCACGGCATCCCTGTGGTGGGCGGAGAGGGCGGAGCCGAGTGAGTGGCACCCGACCGACCCCCGCGGAACAGCACCTCGGCGACCGGCTCGCGGCTCTGGTGGACGGCGAGCTGAGCCATGACGTCCGTGAGCGTGTCCTGTCGCATCTGGCGTCCTGTACCAAATGCAAGACCGAGGCCGACTCCCAGCGCAGGCTGAAGAGCGTTTTCTCGCAGGCCGCACCACCACCCCCCTCCGAGGGGCTGCTCGCGCGGCTCCAGGGGCTGCCCGGCGGCCCCGGTGGGCCCGGAGGTGACGACCGCGACGAGGAAAGGCCGTTCGGCGGCGGAGGCTTCGGGAACGGGGTCTTCGGAGTCGACGAGCGAAGAATGAGTTTTGGCGGGCCCTTCGGTTATGAACCGGCCGGGGCGCATTCCGGGCCCTTCCCGGAAACGGCGCGCCAGCGTGGGTTCCGCATTCACGACGTGGGCCGCTCCGACGCGGAGCGCTCCGGTGGTCGGGGCTGGCGATTCGCCTTCGCGGCGGCGAGCGCGGTCTCGCTCGCGGCGATCGCGCTCGGCGGCGCCATGCCGCTGGGTTCCGCGCCCGAGACCAATGCCAGGGGCGAAGGCTCCGGCAGTGTCACACCGATGCGCAGCACGGGTCCTGCGGGCGTCACACCCGAGAACAGCCGCCGGCAGGGCGGCGGGAGCGGCCTGCTCGCGCTGTCCGGCTCCGACAGCCGCTCGGCGTCGGCCCTTGCTTCGGCCACCGCGTCGACCTCGGCCACCGCGCCGCCGTCCGTGCTCCTCGGAGCGCGACCGAGCCCGGGCCAGGGCCATTCCATGACTCACCTCATGACGCACCCGTTCTCGGCTCCGGCATCGGCGCTGTCCGCGGTCTCTCCGCTGCCGCTGATACGTCCGTCGGGATCGGCCCCGTCGTTCATCAACGCCTCCGCCCATGGCCCGGCGATGGCGCTCTCGCCGCCGCCCAGTCAGTCGGCGGCCCCGGCCAAGTCCGGGCTGCCTGTTTCCCGCTGACGCCGACCGGCCCCTGCGCGGCCCTTCGCAAACCTGGTTGAATCCCTGGAAGGGGTCCCTTCACGGGGCGCGGCGAACAAGGTGGCACGGCCCAAGCGGCGTGCTCGTGGGGTTGCGGGGAGAGCATGGACGAGGGCAAGCCCACGGGGCCGAAGGCGAAGTGGTGGAGCCGTCCGGCGAGGACGCGCGGCGCGGGCACGGATGCGGATTCCGATGCGGGGACTGTGGCTGCGGCTTTCGGTACGCCGGTGGACTCCGCGCCAGTTGCTGAGGTACCGGCCGATGGTGCGCGGGCCGAGGATGCCCGGGTCCACCCTGGCCCCGACCCTGCGCCGGTTGATGACGCTGCCGTCGAGGACGCGCCTGCCGGAGATTCGGCAGCTCGCGGTGGGCCTGTTGTGAACGGGGCGGTCCAACCGGCACGGAGCGTCGAGGGTCGCGATGATGCGCGGATGCCCGAAGCCGATGCACCCCAGGACGCCGACCCCGCTCGACCCGACGAGCGTGCTCACCCCGCGGTGGCGGTCGCGCCGGGCTCGCAGACGGCCGGGCCCGGCGAACAGCCGCAGCAGATATCGGAGCCCGCCGACCAGCGCCGTCCGCAGCCGCGCCACGCGCCGGATCCCTACAGCACCCCGCCGTACGGGGGCCCGGGCCCCTGGGCGCTCGCGCCGCCCGTGCAGCGCCCGGTCCCGACGCCGCCGCAGGGCACGGCCGTACCGCAGGGTCCGCCCGCGGCGAACGGTGCGAGCGCGCCCACGCAGCCGCCCCCGCCGTACGCGGAGCAACCTCCGCAGCCGCACACCTCCCACCAGCCCCAGCCCCCGCAGCTCCAGCCGCACGTCCCCCACCAGCCCCAGCCCCACCTGGCGTCGCACACCCAGCCGGTACCCCAGCCTCACCCGGCACCTCACACCCAGCCGGTACCCCAGCCCCAGCTCCACCAGCCTTCCCAGTGGCTCCAGTACGACCCCTGGGGGGCTCCCCAGCAGCCGCTGACCCATCCCGGCAGCTCCAGCACCCAGGGGGCCCGGGGCGGCTCAGGGCGTGGCAGGGGCGGGCGGCGCGGCACGCTGCTCGTCGGGGCGCTGCTCATCGCGCTGACCGCCGGCGGCGTCGGCGGCGGCATCGGTGCGTACATCGAGCGCAACGGGGGGCTCACCACCGTCGAGCTGCCCCAGGCCGACAAGGCGGGGGACGCCGGAAGCAAGGGCCGCGCGCCCGACAGCGTCGCCGGCATCGCGGCCAGCGCGCTGCCCAGCGTCGTCACCCTGCACGTCAGTGGCGCCGGGGAGCAGGGCACGGGCACCGGCTTCGTCCTCGACGGACAAGGGCACATCCTCACCAACAATCATGTGGTGGAGCCCGCCGGGGCCGGCGGCACCATCACCATCACCTTCAGCGGCGGCGAGACCGCGAAGGCGAAGGTCGTCGGCAAGGACAGCGGCTACGACCTGGCGGTCGTCAAGGTCACCGGGGTCGCGGGTCTCAAGCCGCTGCCCCTGGGCAATTCCGACAACGTGCAGGTCGGCGACCCGGTGGTGGCCATCGGCGCCCCCTTCGACCTGCAGAACACCGTGACCTCCGGCATCATCAGCGCCAAGGAGCGCCCCATCACCGCGGGCGGCGAGAAGGGCGACGGCAGCGACGTCAGCTATGTGAACGCGCTACAGACCGACGCTCCGATAAACCCCGGCAATTCCGGCGGACCGTTGGTCAACTCCGAGGCCCACGTCATCGGCGTGAACAGCGCGATACGCGCCGCGGACACCGGCTCGGAGCTCGACGGGGGCCAGGGCGGCAGCATCGGCCTGGGCTTCGCGATCCCGATCAACCAGGCCAAGCGCGTCGCCGAAGAGCTGATCAACAAGGGCAGTGCGACCCATCCGGTCATCGGCGTCACCCTCGACATGCAGTACACGGGCGACGGCGCGCGGGTCGGCACCAAGGGCAGCGACGGACCGGCCGTGACACCCGACGGCCCCGGTGCGAAGGCCGGGATCCGGCCGCGCGACGTCATCACCGAGGTGGACGGGCAGCGGGTGCACAACGGCCAGGAGCTGATCGTCAAGATCCGTGCCCACCGGCCGGGAGACCGGCTGGAACTGACCGTGACGCGAGGCGACAGGAAACAGGCCATCACGGTCACGCTCGGTTCGGCGGACGGCACCTGAGCGAACGCGTCGGCCACCACCTGGGTGTTACGTGAAGGTACCGCCCGGACAGATTGGCCAGGTACCGTAGACCGGGCCCGGACCGGTCCCCTGCCTGCGGCGCGGAGGTCCACTCGACCTGCGGGCGCGGAGAGTCAAGGAGCAGCAAGGTGTTCAGTGACATTGGCGCACTCGAGCTGGTGACGCTCGTGGTCCTTGCTGTCCTCATCTTCGGCCCGGAGAAACTGCCGAAGCTCATTCAGGACGCCTCGGCCATGATCCGTAAGATCCGCGAGTTCTCGGACAGTGCGAAGAACGACATCCGTTCCGAACTGGGCCCGGAATTCAAGGACTTCGATTTCGAGGACCTCAATCCCAAGACCTTTGTCCGTAAGCAGCTGATGGGCAATGACGACCTGGGGCTGGAAGAGATCCGCAGCAGTTTCGACCTCAAGGGCGAGATGGCCGAGGTCGCGGACGCGGTGCACGGCCGCGACAGTGCTTCGTCGGCCAAAACGGCATCCGGCGCGGCGAGCCCGACCAGTGCGTCGAATGGCTCATCGGGCACTCCCGACCTGCTCAAGAAGCGCGAAAAGCTCGATCAGGGCGAGCGCCCGCCCTTCGACGCAGACGCCACCTGAGAGGACGTTCGCTCCCGATTTGTTCCGTCCAATTTCGGCCGTATTTTTACGATTTTCCGTGGTCTGCGCGGGTGAAATATGGGGCTGCTGACCTGTCGCCGAGCGACTGTATCGGACGAATCGGCGCATCTTCGAACGGGACGAGAGCTTCCCAGCCATAGCTGGGCATACTGACCGGTGAACAGGTCGCCACCACCAGCCCATAGTTGGTCTAACTTGCGCAATAGGGATAGTCCAGGCGGTGCGCATATCGGATTTTTTGCTACAGAACGGGAGCGAACGTCCTCTGAGACCTGCCCTTCCGGACGAGTCGCGGTGAGGTGGCTATCCTCCATCTGTCCGGTGGTGAGGACGCCCGAGGGGGGCGGGCCGTGCCGGACGTCGACGATCGAGGAGGCGGCCGGGTAGATGGAGACCACGAGTCGGGTAGGAGCACAGGGAATTTCCGGTGCCCCCAGCACGTCCACGGCGGAGGGGGTGCCAGCAGCCCGGCGAACGGTCGACGGCTATCTGCGGGCACCCTTCCCCTGGTACGGACTGGATGAGGCGTTCACCGGACCGCGCTGGCTGATGCAGGTCGCCGCCGCGGCGGACGGGACTGTGCAGCACGGTTCCACGGGGCACGGCGAAGAGCCGTCGATACGAGCCGACGACGGCCAGGAGAAGGAACGCTTCGCGGTTGTCGTGACCGTCGCCAGCAGCCCCGTGCGGCGCAGCGGCGACGGTACGGGCGTGCTGGAGGCCACTTCGGTCTCCTCGGCCGCCTGGCTGGCAGGCTCGGGTCTGCTGTCGTCCACCTGGCCCGCGCAGCTGGACCACACGCTGCGCGACGACTGGCTGGACCAGCAGACGGAGGCGGCGTTCGAGTTGGCCGACGATCTGTCCGGGCCCGACTGGTCGACGCTGTCGCTGCCGGTGGACGGTGTGCCGACGCCCTTCCACTACCGCGAGTCCGAGTTCGGCTGGGTGCTGGCGGGCTCGGCGGAGGCAGGCGTGCACCTCGGGGCGTACGGACGCGGCATGAGCGCGTACGGCCTGGGCTTCTCGGTGGTCAAGGACATCACGTCGTACGAGTGACACCACCGGAGTGAGCGAATGGGTAAGGGGCGACCGCCATGGCGGTCGCCCCTTACCCGTCCGTACGGGCCGGTCCTCTAGAACTTGTTGCGCGGGGTGATGCCCAGCGACATGCCCGACAGGCCGCGCGCGCGGCCACCCAGCTTCCCCGCGATGGCACGCAGCGCCGCGCCGGCCGGGGAGTCGGGGTCGCTCAGCACGATCGGCTTGCCCTCGTCGCCACCCTCACGCAGGCGTACGTCGATGGGGATGGAGCCCAGCACCGGCACGTGGGCGCCGGTCGTCTTCGTGAGCCCTTCGGCAACCGACTGGCCACCGCCCGTTCCGAAGATGTCGACCATCTCGTCGCAGTGCGGGCAGGGCATGCCCGACATGTTCTCGACGACGCCGACGATCTTCTGGTGGGTCTGCACGGCGATGGAACCGGCCCGCTCGGCCACCTCCGCCGCGGCCTGCTGTGGCGTGGTGACCACGAGGATCTCGGCGTTCGGCACGAGCTGCGCCACCGAGATCGCGATGTCGCCGGTGCCCGGCGGCAGGTCCATCAGGAGCACGTCCAGGTCGCCCCAGTACACGTCCGCGAGGAACTGCTGGAGTGCGCGGTGCAGCATCGGGCCGCGCCACACGACCGGCGCGTTGCCCGGAGTGAACATCCCGATCGAGATGACCTTCACGCCGTGCGCGGACGGCGGCATGATCATGTTCTCGACCTGGGTGGGCCTGCCCTCGGCGCCCAGCATGCGCGGCACGCTGTGCCCGTAGATGTCCGCGTCCACGACGCCGACCTTCAGCCCGTCCGCCGCCATCGCGGCGGCCAGGTTCACCGTCACCGAGGACTTGCCGACGCCGCCCTTTCCGGAGGCGACCGCGTACACCCGGGTCAGCGAGCCCGGCTGCGCGAACGGGACCTCCCGCTCGGGGGTGCCGCCGCGCAGCGCGCCCGCGAGCTCCTTGCGCTGCTCGTCGCTCATCACGTCGAGTTCGACGGAGACGCTTGTCACACCTTCTACGCGCTCGACCGCCTCGCGCACGTTGTTGGTGATGGTCTCGCGCATCGGGCAGCCGGAGACGGTGAGATAGACGGCGACGGCAACCGCGCCGTCCGCCCCGATCTCCACCGATTTGACCATGCCGAGCTCAGTGATCGGTTTGTGGATCTCGGGGTCGTTCACCGTCGCCAGTGCTTCGCGCACCGCGTCTTCCATAGCCATACTGCCGATGGTACGGCGCGCACTCCCGCTCCGGGAAAGCCCCGTCAGCGGTCGCCTTCGTCACGCTCGGAAGAGATCACCGGCGGGAATAGGCTGCGCCGCTCCTCCATCTCCTTGACCAGGTCCTGGAGTTCCGAGCGGATCCAGTCGCGGGTGGCGACCTCGCCGAGCCCCATCCGGAGCGACGCGATCTCCCGGGTCAGGAACTCCGTGTCGGCGATGGAGCGCTCGCTCTCCTTGCGGTCCTGCTCATGGGTGATCCGGTCCCGGTCGTCCTGGCGGTTCTGCGCGAGGAGGATCAGCGGCGCGGCGTACGACGCCTGGAGGGACAGCATCAGGGTCAGGAAGATGAACGGGTACTGGTCGAAGCGCAGGGCGTCGGGCGCGTAGATGTTCCAGAGCACCCACAGGATGATGATCAGCGTCATCCAGACGATGAAGCGCCCGGTACCCAGGAAACGCGCGATCCTCTCGGAGAACCGGCCGAACGCCTCCGGGTCGTACTCCGGCAGCAGCCGCTTGCGCGCCGGGCGCGGCTGATCCAGGCGTACGCGGGAGGCGCGCGGCAGCGCGGTCGAGCCGGTCGTCGATGACGTCCTGGCTCGCTCCTTGGCGTTGCTGCCCCGGTCACTGCCCACGGCCGGCCTCCCCCTCGTGGAATTCCGTCTCGCGCCAGTCCTCGGGCAGCAGATGGTCGAGGACGTCGTCGACGGTCACCGCGCCGAGCAGTGACCCGGTCTCGTCCACGACCGGGGCGGCGACCATGTTGTACGCCGCCAGATAGCTGGTCAGGGCCGGCAGCGGAGTGCTGGGTGCCAGCGGCGGCAGATCGGTGTCGATGAGCGAGCTGACCAGCGTGAACGGCGGGTCCCTCAACAGCCGTTGGAAGTGGACCATGCCCAGGTACTTGCCGGTCGGCGTCTCGTCGGGCGGCCGGCATACGTAGACCTGCGCGGCCAGCGCGGGGGAGAGGTCCTGCTGGCGCACGCGCGCGAGGGCGTCCGCGACCGTCGCGTCGGGCCGCAGCACGATCGGCTCGGTCGTCATCAGACCGCCGGCCGTCCGCTCCTCGTAGGACAGCAGCCGCCGCACGTCGGCGGCGTCGTCGGGCCGCATCAGTTCGAGCAGCCGCTCCTTGTCCGCCTCCGGCAGCCCGGAGAGCAGGTCGGCGGCGTCGTCCGGGTCCATCGCCTCCAGGACGTCCGCCGCGCGCTCCTCCTTGAGCTTGCCCAGGATCTCCACCTGGTCGTCGTCGGGCAGCTCTTCGAGTACGTCGGCCAGCCGGTCGTCGTCGAGCGCGGCGGCCACCTCGACGCGCCGCTTGGGCGTCAGATGGTGCAGGGCGTTGGCGAGGTCCGCGGGGCGCAACTGCTCGAAGGTGGCCAGGAGGCTCTCCGCGCCCTGTCCGTGCTCCTCCAGCGAGAAGCCGGTCACCGCGGACCACTCGACCGTCAGCGTCTCGCCACGGCGCCGTAGCGCCCCGCTCTTGCCCTTGCGTACGAAGACCTTGTCGATCTCCCAGTCGCGGCGGGCGGGCAGCTGCACGATCGCCACGTCGAGGACCGTCACCTCCTCGTCCCCGTCCACCAGCTGCACACGGCGGTCCAGCAGTTCGCCGAGGACCAGGCGCTCGGTCGGGCGCTGTTCGAAGCGGCGCATGTTGACCACGCCGGTCGTGATGACCTGGCCGGACTCGACGCCGGTCACCCGGGTCATGGGCAGGAAGATCCGCCGACGGCTGACGCCCTCGACGACGAGCCCGAGCAGTCGCGGCGGCTTGAGGCCGACCCGCAACATCGCCACCAGGTCGCGGACCCGGCCGACCTGGTCGCCGTTGGGGTCGAACACAGCCGTTCCCGCGAGGTGCGAGACGAATACGCGGGGGGCGCCTGAGGCCATGCGGTGCGCCTCCCTCTGTTCACGCGAACCGGTCACGTGAATCTTTGTGCAAGTGGTCGGATTCCGGGTTCAGGCTAGCCCGTGCCGGTACGGGCCGCTTCGGCGGAGCGCCCGGACGGCTCTGCGCCGAGCGACGTAGTGAGCACAGGTACGCTGCCTGCTGCCACCCGGACACCCGCATGAGAGGCAGTGCGCCTGTGACTGCATTTCCCCAGGCCGCCCGAGCCCGTAGGGCCACACTCCTCGGCGTCGTGTGCGTTGGGCTGGCGGCGGGGCTCACCGCGTGCGGCGAGGATCCGGACGAGGGGACGAACGGGGTGGGCAAGCTCTCCGCTTCGGCGATCGAGGGCCGGGCGCGGGAAGCGGCACGTGACGCGGAGGCGGTGCGGCTGTCCGGGACCGTTGTCAGCAAGGGGCGCTCGTACAAGCTCGACATGCGCCTCAAGAAGGGCGGCGGGACGGGCTCCGTCACCTCCAGGGGCACCATGTTCGAGCTGCTGCGCATCGACGACGAGCTCTTCATGAAGGCCGGCGCGGCCTTCTGGGACCACGGGAGTGCGCCCAGCAAGTCGGACGAGGCGGCGGCGGGCAAGCTGGAGGACAAGTACGTGAAGGTGCCGGACGGCGACCCCGCGTACGACCAGCTGCGGGGCTTCACGGACAAGGACATCCTGCTGGACGGGCTGCTCGGGCTGCACGGCGAGCTGAGCAAGGGCGCGCGCGACCAGGTCGGCGGCATTCGCACGATCCAGGTCAATGGGGGCGAGGGCAAGGGCGGCAAGCTCGCCGTGGCCCTCCAGGGCCTGCCCTATCCGCTCCAGCTCGAGCGGGCGGGGGGTGCGGGGGTCGTGCGGCTCGCGGACTGGGACCGGGACTTCGCCCTGGCCGCGCCGGACAAGGACGAGACGGTGGACTACGGGCAGCAGCTTCCGCGGGGAAGCGGCTGAGGGGGGGCTCCGCCCCGGCCCCCGGACCTCCTGCCCAGAACGCAGGGCGGCTGGAAATGGAGGGGCGGGAGAACGCGCGGGCGATCCCACGCCCCGGCCCCCTGCCCCGAGCGTCGGGCGGGCTGAATGTGCCGGGCCGAAGCGGCCGTTCCCCGGCGTTGAAGGGACGCAGCGTCCGCCGATCGAGGTCCCGGCACTCCGGCGCGTCAGCGCTTCTTTCGGCGCAGCAGCAGCTTCGGCAGCGCCTCCGGGGCCGGCTGGCGGGTTGTCGCTTTCGTGGGGAGCGGCGGCGCTGCCAGTGAGCCGTCCGGCAGGGCCGTCGTCATGCTCAGCGGCTCCAGGCGGAGCACCCGGCACTCGCGGGCCCAGCGCTCCGTCATCACCTCGACGTCGGGCGCGTTCAGCCGCTTGCCCTTGAGCTCCGCGACCGCCGCCCTCCACGACTCCGAGTCCGGTGCCTGCTCGCTCACGGCCGCCGTCCACGCGACGAGCCGTCCGCCCTTGTCCTTGCTGCGTACGGTCACCTCGGCGCTCTCCCCGGCGACGAGCCCGGGAAAGGGCTGCTCACCGGGGCCGTCCCCGACGACGTACACACCGCCCTCGTGCCATACGTGCCAGAGCGCCCGCGCCGGTCCGGTGCCCTGCACCCAGATGAGTCCGGACTTCTTGGTGGCCTCCTCGACGAGGGCCTGATCGAGCAAGGTCTGCGTCATGGGCCGAAGCCTAGGGGAGGCCGGGAGGGGCGAGTACGGGAGGGACCGAGGGGGACAGTTCCGTTTATGCGGAACGCGCCTTACCGTGTGCCTGTGTCCGCAACCACCCGCCGCACCGGCGCCCGATCCACCACGCCCGGCGCGCTGCCCGGCGCCGCGCCCGCCCCGATACCCGGGCCGCACACAGCGCCCCGTATCGATGTCGTGCTGCTCGGCGTCGCCGTCGCGAGCGTCTCGTTCTCGGCGCCGCTCATCGCCGCGACCGCCGCCCCCGCGCTGGCCATCGCCTTCTGGCGCAATGCCATGGCGGTCGGCGTGCTGACCCCCGTGGCGCTGCTCAAGTGCCGTGCCGAGCTGCGTCACTTCGGCCGCAGGCCGCTGCTCCTCGCGCTCTCCGCCGGGGCGCTGCTGGCCCTGCACTTCGGGCTCTGGCTGCCCAGCCTGCGGATGACCTCGGTCGCCTCGTCGACGGCGCTCTGCACGACCACCCCGATCTGGACGACGCTGCTGCTGCGCATGCGGGGCCACCGGCCGCCCCGCATGGTGTGGGCCGGGACCCTCCTCGCCGTCGTCGGCGTGGTCATCCTCACCGGCGTCGACCTGACGCTGTCGCCGCGCGCCCTGGCGGGTGACGCGCTCGCGCTCGGCGGCGGCATCGCCGCCGCCGGGTACGTGCTGCTCGGGGCCGAGGTGCGGCGGACGGCGAGCACGACGGCGTACACCGTCATCTGCTACTCGACGACCGCCCTGATCCTGCTCGGTGTCTGTCTCGCCTCGGGCATCGAGCTCGGTGGCTACGACGCGACGACCTGGCTCCAGCTGGCCGCGCTGACGGCGGTCGCGCAGCTCCTCGGCCACTCGCTCTTCAACCGCGTCGTCTCCACCCTCGGCCCGTCCGTCACCTCGACGGCGATCCTGCTGGAGACGCCCGGCGCGGCCCTGATCGCCGCCCTCTGGCTGGGGCAGCAGCCACCCGTGGCTGCCTACCCCGCCCTGTTGGTGATCATGGCCGGCCTGGCGCTGGTGGTCAGAGCCAGCCGTTCCGCTTGAGGGTGCGGTGGATGCCGAAGCAGACGACCGCGATGCTGGCGAGGACCAGCTCGTAGCCGTACTGCCACTTCAGCTCCGGCATGTGCTCGAAGTTCATTCCGTAGACCCCGCAGATCATCGTCGGTACGGCGATGATCGCCGCCCAGGACGTGATCTTGCGCATGTCCTCGTTCTGCGCGACCGTCGCCTGCGCGAGGTTGGCCTGGAGGATCGAGTTGAGCAACTCGTCGAAGCCGATGACCTGTTCGTGCACGCGCGCGAGGTGGTCGGCGACGTCGCGGAAGTACTTCTGGATGTCCGGGTCGATCAGCCGCATCGGCCGCTCGCTGAGCTGCTGCATCGGCCGCAGCAGTGGTGAGACGGCCCGCTTGAACTCCAGCACCTCGCGCTTGAGCTGGTAGATCCGCCCCGCGTCCGAGCCGCGCGGGCCCCTCTTGTCGGGGGCCGAGAAGACATCGATCTCGACCTCGTCGATGTCGTCCTGCATGGCGGCGGCGACCGCGATGTACCCGTCGACGACATGGTCGGCGATCGAGTGCAGCACCGACGAGGGGCCTTTGGCGAGCAGCTCGGGGTCGTCCTGGAGGCGGTGGCGCAGCGCGCGCAGCGAACCCTTGCCGCCGTGCCGCACGGTGATCACGAAGTCCTGGCCGGTGAAGCACATCACCTCGCCGGTCTCCACGACCTCGCTGGTGGCGGTCAGTTCGGCGTGGTCGACGTAGTGGATGGTCTTGAAGACGGTGAAGAGGGTGTCGTCGTACCGCTCCAGCTTGGGCCGCTGGTGTGCGTGCACGGCGTCCTCCACGGCCAGTGGGTGCAGCCCGAACTCGGCGGCGATACCGGCGAATTCGGCTTCGGTCGGCTCGTGCAGGCCGATCCAGGCGAAGCCGCCGTCCTCCCGGACGCGGGTCATCGCCTCGTGCGGGGTGAGGTGCTCGGCGCCCCTGGCCCGGCGCCCGTCGCGGTAGACCGCGCAGTCGACGACCGCGCTGCTGGCGGACGGGTCGCGGGTGGCGTCGTAGTTGCTGTAGACAACGCTGCTCTTGCGCAGCGAGGGACGGACTGCTGCGCGCAGGTCACGGATCATCGACATGGCGGGCTCCTTCACGGAGAAGCCGTCTGCGAGGCGTGGCGCGGCCCGGAATGGAGACGTTCGGGCCACGGCGTCGGGGCTCCGTACGTCGGCAAAGCGGGCGGCACCGCAGGGACGCGGTGACGGCGTTCGCTCAGACACGGATCAGGCAAAAACGAAGTGCTCTTCCGTCGCGCGAAATACCGTGCGCCCCAGATGTTTCACCGGTTGTCGGCCGGGTACGAAGGGCTTCAGGCCACGGGGAATGCGGGCTGTGCGGAAGAGCGATTGGTACTACCGGGTCGACTTCGATGCACCGCAGCCCCACCTCCTCCAGCCGGTCCCCCTTGGGGGACGACGTGATGTCCGGGCTCGAAAGCCACGCTTCTGCGTGCTGCCCTGACCAGCGGCCCAGACTATCAGCCCACCGCTGTGTCAAGTCCTCCCTTCGCGTGTTCCGTACGCGACCCCGCGCCCGCCCGCACGCCGCTGCGCAGGCCGCTCGGGCCGTCGCCCGACGCGCCCGCGCGGCCCCTGTGCGCGCGTCCTATGCTCGCGGCATGGGAGATGTTCTTGCGCTGGTGGAAGCCCGGTTGCGTACGGCTCTGGGCGAACCGGACGCGCGCGCCGCTGTCACGTTCCTCGGTACGGACCGCGTCGAGGTGCTGCGCTTCGTGGACGGCGACATCGTGCGCTACGCCACCCTCGGCATGTCGGCCGCGCCGATGGCCGACCCGACCGCGACGCTCGCCGATCCGCTGACCGGGCCGCGCGCCGAGCTGGTCCTTTCGGTACGGGCCGGGGCGGCCGACACCGACAAGGTGCTGCGCCCACTCGCGGTTCTGGCCGCCTCGCCGCAGGTCGAGGGAGTGGTGGTGGCCTCGGGTGCTTCGCTGGACGTGGGTGAACCGCTGTGGCCGGGGGCGCCGTTCAGTTCGGTGCTCGTCGCGGAGTCCGGCGGGCTGATCGAGGATCTGGAGCTGGACGGGCCGATGGACCCGGTGCGGTTCCTGCCGGTGCTGCCGATGACGCCGAACGAGGCGGCGTGGAAGCGGGTCAAGGGCGCGCAGGAGCTCCAGGAGCGCTGGCTGTCGCACGGTACGGACCTGCGCGATCCGCTGCGCACGTCCGTACCGCTGGACTGAGGCCCCGACCGGCGGGGGAGGCCGCTCAGCCGGGCTGGTCGGCGAAGACCGAGACACCGTCCTCGGTGGCGTGCGCCGGCGCCAGCTCCTCGGCGCGGTGGACCAGCGAGGCACGACGGACCCAGACGACGCCCGCACCGGCCACGGCCGCGACCGCGGCGACCACGAACGGGATGTGGATGTCGGTCCACACCTCGATCTTCGGCGCGAAGAACGGCGCGGCTGCCGCGGCGAACCAGCGCACGAAGTTGTACCCGGCGCTCGCCACCGGGCGCGGCGCGTCCGAGACGCCGAGCGCCAGCTCCGTGTAGACGGTGTTGTTCACGCCGATGAAGGCGCCGGAGACGATCGTGCACACGACGGCCACCGTGTGGTTCCCGTATCCGAGCACAAGGAGGTCGGCCGCGAGCAGCAGCAGTGAGCCGCCGAGCACCTTGAGCGTGCCGAAGCGCTTCTGCAGCCGCGGCGCGACGAGTACGGAGAAGACCGCGAGCAGCAGGCCCCAGGCGAAGAAGACCGCGCCCGACTTGTACGGCGTCATGTTCAGCACGAAGGGCGTGAAGGCCAGCACCGTGAAGAACGCGTAGTTGTAGAAGAAGGCGGAGGCGGCGACGGAGGCGAGCCCGCCGTGGCCGAGTGCCTTGATCGGATCCAGTAGCGAGGTCTTGCGGGCCGGCTTCGGCTGCTCCTTGAGGAAGCCGACGATGGCGACGAAGCCGATGGCCATCAGGGCGGCCGTTCCGAAGAACGGGTAGCGCCAGCTGGCGTTGCCGAGCGCGGCTCCGAGCAGCGGGCCGCAGGCCATGCCGAGGCCGAGCGCCGACTCGTACAGCAGGATCGCGGCGGCGCTGCCGCCCGCCGCCGCGCCGACGATGACGGCCAGCGAGGTGGAGACGAACAGGGCGTTGCCCAGGCCCCAGCCGGCCCGGAAGCCGACGAGCTCACCGACGGAGTCCGAGGTGCCCGACAGGGCGGCGAAGACGATGACCAGGGCGAGACCGAGCAGGAGCGTCTTGCGGCCGCCGATGCGGCTGGAGATGAAGCCGGTGACCAGCATCGCGACGGCGGTGATCAGGAAGTACGACGTGAAGAGCAGCGAGACCTGGCTCGGCGTCGCCTGCAGGCCCTTGGCGATGGACGGCAGGATCGGGTCCACCAGGCCGATGCCCATGAACGCGACGACGGCCGCGCCCGCCGTGGCCCAGACGGCCTTCGGCTGGCGCAGGATGCTCCCCGTTCCCTCGTCGAACGGATCCTCTCCGTGCATGACTTCCCCACTCTCCGCTAGATCGATGCGATATACACAGAATAAGTTAGGGACTCTAACGAATGCAAGTTACATCTAGTTTTGCCAGGTGAGAGCGCACTCCGGAGGGTGATCGTCCTTGACGCGGGGACGGCCGGGGAGGACCGTTGGGACCTATGAGGGGCGAACCCAGTTGCCCGAAGTGTGGTGGCCGGGTCAGGGCGCCCGGTCTCTTTGCCGACTCCTGGCAGTGCGATGTGCACGGCGTCGTGCACCCGCTGCAGCCCGTGATCCCGCCCAGCGTCGAGGCGCTCAACGTCGCGGTGAAGCGCGCCCAGGTCCCGGTGTGGATGCCCTGGCCCCTGCCGGTCGGCTGGCTGTTCACCGGTGTGACCTGTGCGGGCGACGACCGCAGCGGCGCACGGGCCACCGCGGTCGCCTGCGCGGGACCCGGACCGCTCGGCGGCGCGGGCGAGCTGCTGCTGGTCGCCGAAGAGCTCGGAGTCGGCCTCGGGGCGCGCTATGCCGGCATCGAGGGCCCGGACCCCGGGGCGTACATGAGGCTTGATCACCCGCCGCAGGCCAAGGTCCTCGCGGCAGGTCGGCCCAGTCCCCTGTGGCACGTCTCCGGAGCGCCCGACGACCGGGCCGTCTTCGCCGGGGAGGCCCGGGGGCTGTGGCTGTGGGCGATCGTCTGGCCCGAGCAGTCGGGGCTGATGATGTACGACGAGCTCGTGCTGACCGACCTGCGCGACGCGGGCGCCGAGGTGGAACTGGTGCCGTGCGGGGCGCTGTCGCAACGCATCCTGTCCTGACCGGCCGCACACCGCCCGGCCCCTCGGGGCTCCCTGGTCGGCCGCGCGTCGGCGGGCGGGCGCGAGGTCGGCCGGGCAGGGAAGCGCCGGACCGCCGTTAGACTTCGACCGTCCCCCCTGCCCAGCCGAGCCCCGGAGTCACGCGTCGTGCGCATCGACCTGCACACCCACTCCACGGCGTCGGACGGCACGGACACCCCCGCCGAGCTGGTGCGCAACGCCGCTGCCGCCGGTCTCGACGTCGTGGCACTCACCGACCACGACTCGACCCGCGGACACGCCGAGGCGATCGCCGCGCTCCCCGCCTCGCTGACCCTCGTCACGGGAGCGGAGCTGTCCTGCCGCGTCGACGGCATAGGGCTGCACATGCTGGCGTACCTCTTCGACCCCGCCGAGCCGGACCTGGCGAGCGAGATCGAGCTGGTGCGCGACGACCGGGTGCCCCGCGCCCGGGGCATGGTCGCCAAGCTCCGGGAGCTGGGCGTGCCCATCGAGTGGGACCAGGTGGCCCGTATCGCGGGCGACGGCTCGGTCGGCCGCCCGCACATCGCCTCCGCGCTCGTCGAGCTCGGTGTCGTCGAGACCGTCTCCGATGCCTTCACGTCCAACTGGATCGCCAACGACGGGCGTTGTTACGTCGACAAGCACGAGCTCGACCCCTTCGACGCGATCCGCCTGGTCAAGGCGGCGGGCGGCGTCACGGTCTTCGCGCACCCCGGCGCCGACCGGCGCGGCCACACGGTCCCCGAGAGCGTGCTGGCCGAACTGGCCGCCGCGGGCCTCGACGGCATCGAGGTCGACCACATGGACCACGACGCTCCCACCCGCGCCCGGCTGCGCGTGCTCGCGGCCGACCTCGGCCTGCTGACCACCGGGTCCAGCGACTACCACGGCAGTCGTAAGACCGTACGGCTCGGGGAGTCGACCACCGACCCCGAGATCTACGGCGAGATCACCCGGCGCTCCACCGGCGCGTTCCCGGTGCCGGGCGCGGGCGGAAGCCCCCGCCCGTAGGGGAAATCCCTGCACCGCCGCGCCACCCCTCCTCCGTACGACCCTCTTCTCGCAAGGCCACACTGTGCTCGACTTTGCCGTTTTCGGATCCCTCTTTCTCACACTTTTCGTGATTATGGACCCCCCTGGAATCACGCCGATCTTCCTCGGTCTGACCTCGGGCCGTCCCGCCAAGGTGCAGCGCCGGATGGCCTGGCAGGCCGTCTGCGTCGCGTTCGGCGTGATCGCCGTCTTCGGCGTCCTGGGCCAGCAGATCCTCGACTATCTGCATGTCTCCGTCCCGGCGCTGATGATCGCGGGCGGTCTGCTGCTGCTGCTCATCGCGCTCGACCTGCTCACCGGCAAGAACGACGAGCCGACGCAGACCAAGGACGTCAATGTCGCGCTCGTGCCGCTGGGCATGCCGCTGCTCGCGGGGCCCGGCGCGATCGTCTCGGTGATCCTGGCGGTGCAGCACGCCGACAGCGTCACGTCACAGGTCTCGGTGTGGGCCGCGATCGTGGCGATGCACGTCGTCCTGTGGATCACCATGCGCTACTCGCTGGTGATCATCCGCGTGATCAAGGACGGCGGCGTGGTCCTGGTGACCCGGCTCGCCGGCATGATGCTCTCCGCGATCGCCGTGCAGCAGATCATCAACGGCGTCACCCAGGTCATCCAGAACAGCTGACCACAGGTCCCGCGCCGGGCGCTGCCCCGGTCGGGGACCTGCGCGGCCACCGGGCGGCCCCCGTCACGACCGGCCCCGTCGCGACGCACAAGCGCCCCCGTACACAGGAGTACGGGGGCGCTTCACTAACGTCTTCTACTTCTTCAAATCGTCTTCATCGACTTGTCGTCATCAACTCGTCAAACTCAACAGCGAATGCGTCGGGTATTACGAGGCCGAGGTCTCGGCCGGACGGATGTAGATGCGCTGGCCCATGGCTGCGGCCTGCTGCACCATCCGGTTGACGGAAGCGGCGTCCACGACGGTGGAGTCGACGGCGGAACCGTCGACGTCGTCCAGTCGCATGATCTCGAAGCGCATGGCTTCTCCCTTCGTCTGATCCTCCGGTGACGGAGAACTGTGGTGAGTGGATCGCGTGGCTGGAGTGCCCCGCGTTCCTGTGGGTACAACGGGGTGCACCGTGCAATCATTCCCTAAGCTAAAGAAAACTTTCGGCTATCTAAATACTCGCTGGTAGGTGTACCGGTTATGTCGTCTCGGCCGCGCCACGGACAATGAGAGCCGTATGGACGACGCACAGCCTTCGGGCCCCACCGAAATCGCCAGGATCAACGCCCGCCTGGACCGCACCAATGAGCTGCTCCAGCGCATGCTCGCCGAGGTCGCGAAGACCCCCTCCACCCACGCGATCTTCGTCGACGCCGGATACGTCTACGCGGCGGCCGGGCTGCTGGTGACCGGGACCGAGGACCGCAGGTCCTTCGATCTCGACGCGGAGGGGATCATCGAGGCCTTCATCGACAAGGCGCGCACGATCTTCGCGGACAGCCGGCTGCTGCGTGTCTACTGGTACGACGGAGCCAGGCGCCGCACTCACACCACGGAGCAGCAATCCATCGCCGAACTGCCGGACGTCAAGGTCCGCCTCGGCAATCTCAACGCCAACAACCAGCAGAAGGGCGTCGACTCCCTGATCCGTACGGACCTGGAATCGCTCGCCAGACACCGCGCCATCAGCGACGCGGCGCTGGTCGGCGGCGACGAGGATCTGGTCTCGGCGGTCGAGGCGGCGCAGGGCTACGGCGCCCGCGTCCACCTGTGGGGCATCGAGGCCGGAGAGGGCCGCAACCAGGCCGAACCGCTGCTCTGGGAGGTCGACAGCCAGCGCACCTTCGAGCTCGACTTCTGCCAGCCGTACGTCACGCGGCGCCCGGTCACGACGTACGAGAACGAGGGCACCCCGCGGCCCTCACGCGAGAGCGTCCGCTTCATCGGTGCGCAGATCGCCGCGACGTGGCTGGGGGAGCGGGGCAGGGACTCGCTGGCCGACCTGCTGCCCGGACACCCGTATCTGCCGGGGTCCGTCGACCAGGAGCTGCTCGTCGAGGCGGAGCGGCTGCTGCAGCGGTCGCTGCGGGGGCACGCGGATCTGCGGCGGGCGCTGCGGGACGGGTTCTGGCAGCACCTTCAGGCCCAGTACTGAGCGTTCAGGACGTTCGCTGCTGCGCGTTCCAGAAGTCGGCCAGGGCCTTCGCGGTCTGCTCGGGCCGGTCCGTGTTCGGGGAGTGTTCCGCGCCCTCGATCACCGTGCGGCGCGCGGCCAGCCGTTCGGCCATGTCGTCGATCAGCGGCACCGGCCAGGTGTCGTCGGCCGCCCCTGAGACCACGTGCAGCGGCAGCCCCGCCGCGGCGAGCTCGGCGACCCGGTCCGGCTCGCCGGTCAGCTGCCTGCCGGTGGCGACGAGCTGCGCGGGGCTGTGCCGCAGCCAGCGCGCCCGCAGGGCCGGTCCGTCGGTGTCCGTCTCCTCGGGGGTGGAGGCCGCCTGCATCGCCTCCCACACCTGCGCCATGGACATGACGGTCAGAGCGTCCGTCAGCAGCTGGACCTTCTGCTGCTGCGACGGAGCGATTTCGGCGGGTCCGGACGACACGAGCGTGAGCGACACGAACGGCGAGGGGTCGAGCAGCACCGCCGCGCGGGCGATCTGACCCCCGAGCGAGTGCCCGACCAGGTGTACGGGGGCGCCCGCCGCCTCGGCCTGCGCGAGCACGTCCCGGGCCAACTCGCCCTGGGCGTAAGCCTCCTGGGACTCCGGACCATCGGACTCGTACTGCCCGCGCCCGTCCACAGCGAGGATCCGGTACCCCGCCGCCGCCAGTGGCAGCAGCATCGCGATGAAGTCTTCCTTGCTCCCGGTGAACCCGGGGAGCAGCAGCGCGGTGCCCTTGGGCTCCGCCTCCGCCGGTCCGGCTTCGAGCGCGGCGAACACCCCGCGTGTGGTGCGCAGGGGGAGGGCTCGGGTACCGGGGGGCGGGGTGAAGGTGGGCGGCCTGCTCATGCGACGAGGCTAGCGCGTACGGGCGGCGCGGCAGCCTGCGGGGCTTGTCGGCGCCGCCCGCGGCTTTTGGTGTCCGCGCGCCGGATCCACCGTCCGCGCCGCACCTGTGCCGATGGCCCGGCCCCCCTGAGGGAACCGGGCCATCGGCGGAGGGCTGCGATCAGCTCTCGGGCTGCGCGGTGGCTGCGCGGCTACGGCGGCGCAGCTTCGTGGCCGGCTCCGTCGCCTCGGCGGCAGGTGCGTCCGTGACCTCGGCCTTGGTGGCGCGGGCGCGGCGACGGGGCTTGGTGACCGGCTCGGCGGTCTCCGTGGCCTCGGCGGCGGGTGCCTCCGTGACCTCGGCCTTCGCCGCGCGGGTGCGGCGGCGCGGCTTGGTGACCGGCTCGACGACCTCGGTGGCCTCGACGGCCTCCGCGGTCGCGGGGGCCGACACCGTGGCCACCGCCTTGGTGCTGCGGGTGCGGCGGCGCGGCTTCGCCTCGGCGGCTGCCTCGGCCTCCGCCACGATCCCCTCGGCCTCCGCCACGACCTCGACGGCCTCGGCGGACTTGGCACGCGTACGGCGACGCGGCTTCGTCGGGGCCTCGGCCTCGGCGGCCGGCGCCTCGGCCACCGCGACCGCGGCCTGCTCCGGTGCGACCGCGTCGGCGACGCGGCTACGGCGACGACGGCGCGGCGTACGGACCTCGGCGGGGGCCTCGGAGGACCCCGGCGCCTCGGTGACCGGGGTCACCGGAGCGGCGTTGGCCGCTGCCTCCTCGGCGGAGAGCGGCGTGCCGTTACGGGTACGGCGACGCTGACGTGGCGTACGGGTGCGCGCGGGGCGCTCCTCCGTGACGACCGGAGCGGCGGCGGCCTGAGCGGATTTGCGGCCGCGGCCACCCGTCTCGCCCAGGTCCTCGACCTGCTCGGCGCGCAGACCCGCACGGGTCCGCTCGCCCCGGGGCAGCGTGCCCTTCGTGCCGGCCGGGATACGCAGGATCTCGTACAGGTGAGCAGACGTGGAGTACGTCTCCTCCGGCTCGTCGAACGGGAGGTCCAGCGCCTTGTTGATGAGCTTCCAGCGCGGGATGTCGTCCCAGTCGACCAGCGTGATCGCGATGCCCTTGGCGCCCGCGCGGCCGGTGCGGCCCACGCGGTGGAGGTACGTCTTCTCGTCCTCCGGCGACTGGTAGTTGATCACGTGCGTGACGCCCTCGACGTCGATACCTCGGGCGGCGACGTCGGTGCAGACGAGCACGTCGACCTTGCCGTTGCGGAAGGCGCGCAGGGCCTGCTCGCGCGCGCCCTGGCCGAGGTCGCCGTGGACCGCGCCGGAGGCGAAGCCGCGCTTTTCGAGCTGCTCGGCGATGTCGGCCGCGGTGCGCTTCGTGCGGCAGAAGATCATCGCGAGCCCGCGGCCGTCGGCCTGGAGGATACGGGAGACGAGCTCCGGCTTGTCCATGTTGTGGGCGCGGAAGATGTGCTGCGTGATGTTGGCGACGGTCCTGCCCTCGTCGTCGGGCGAGGTCGCGCTGATGTGCGTCGGCTGCGTCATGTAGCGGCGGGCGAGGCTGATGACGGCGCCCGGCATGGTCGCCGAGAACAGCATCATCTGGCGCTTCACCGGCAGCATGTTCATGATGCGCTCGACGTCGGGCAGGAATCCCAGGTCGAGCATCTCGTCGGCCTCGTCGAGGACCAGCGAGCGGACGTGCGAGAGGTCGAGCTTCTTCTGGCCGGCGAGGTCGAGCAGGCGCCCGGGGGTGCCGACGACGATGTCGACGCCCTTCTTGAGCGCCTCGACCTGAGGCTCGTAGGCACGGCCGCCGTAGATGGCGAGCACGCGCACGTTACGGACCTTGCCGGCGGTCAGCAGGTCGTTGGTGACCTGCTGGCACAGCTCACGGGTGGGGACGACGACCAGTGCCTGCGGAGCCTCGGTCAGCTTCTCGGGCTTGGCCCGGCCTGCCTCGACGTCCGCGGGGACGGTGACGCGCTCAAGCAGCGGAAGGCCGAAGCCGAGCGTCTTACCGGTGCCGGTCTTGGCCTGGCCGATGACGTCGCTGCCGGAGAGCGCTACGGGGAGCGTCATCTCCTGGATGGGGAACGGGGACACGATGCCGACTGCCTCAAGGGCTTCGGCCGTCTCGGAAAGGATCCCGAGGTCTCGGAACGTAGTCAGGGTGCTGCCTCTTCTGTGAGACGCGACTAGAGGCGAACGAAGGGGGTCGTACCGCGCCGATTCTCATCCGGTCCAGATGGGCCGGGTGGCGCGGGACCACGTGCCGTCGCTCAAGCGCTCGTGCCGCTGAGGGGGACCCTCATGTGCGGTCGTACGCTTTCGCACGACTCACGTGGAGGGCTGTCGGGTCGGAGCCGATCGGGCCACCGACCGGGCATCCTCATTCAAATGCGCCGCAACATACGCTGGGTACATCAGCAGGCGCATTACCACTGTACCCCCAAATCGCGCATGTGTGTTGGGAAGATTTACCGGAACAGTGTGACGACGGCGACTGGCCGGGCCCTTACGTACTGCGAGGAGCGGGCTATTGTGCGCTGCATGGAGACGCCTGACAACGCCACTGCACCCGAAGAAAAAACCGGGCACACCGGAATCGCAGCCCAGGGCTGGGACACGGCCTCCGCCGCGCCCGCCTACCGCGCCGCGGTCGTGGACCTGCTGGGCGCGCTCGCGTACGGCGAGCTGGCCGCCTTCGAGCGGCTCGCGGAGGACGCCAAGCTCGCGCCCACGCTGTCCGACAAGGCGGAGCTGGCGAAGATGGCGTCCGCCGAGTTCCACCACTTCGAGCAGCTGAACAGCCGGCTCTCCGCCATCGGCGAGGAGCCGACGCAGGCCATGGAGCCGTTCGCCAAGGCGCTGGACGACTTCCACCGCCAGACCGCGCCGTCCGACTGGCTGGAGGGTCTGGTCAAGGCATACGTCGGCGACTCGATCGCCAGTGACTTCTACCGCGAGGTCGCGGCGCGGCTGGACTCGGACACCCGAGAGCTGGTGCTCGCCGTGCTCGACGACACCGGTCACGGAAACTTTGCGGTGGAAAAGGTGCGCGCGGCCATCGAGGCCGACCCGCGCTGTGGCGGGCGTCTCGCGCTGTGGGCGCGCAGGTTGATGGGCGAGGCGCTCTCGCAGGCCCAGCGGGTCGTCGCGGACCGGGACGCGCTCTCCACCATGCTCGTGGGCGGCGTCGCGGACGGCTTCGACCTCGCGGAGGTGGGGCGGATGTTCTCCCGGATCACCGAGGCCCACACCAAGCGCATGGCGGCGCTGGGCCTGGCGGCGTAACGGCCGGAGGCGCTACGCCGCCGCCGAACGGCGGATGCGGCCAGTGGGGCGGACCAGCAGCGAGAGCAGGACCGCTCCCATGGCCGCCGCGCCGATCAATGTCGCGAGGACATGACCGGGGCCGAGGGCGGAGTGGGTGACGTACGCACCGAAGAGTGCGGCGAGCGGGCCCGCGCGCAGCACCAGACGCCGGGACGGCAGCCGGTCGGGCAGTCGGTGGACAGCCACCCACGCAAGGGCGAATCCGAGGGCGACGGAGCCGAAAGCTTCCCAGATCACGTAGTTTCCTCCCGCGGAACCAAGGGGCAAATGGGTCATTGGCCGTACTACCCGTAGCTCGTGGAGTACAACCCTCCGGGCGGCCGGTTCAGCCGTGGGAACAGACAGACGGAAGCGGCCCGGTGGGATCTCCCACCGGGCCGCTTCCGTCTGTCAGGTGCTGCAGTGCCAGTAACGCCTAAAGGGCGCCGAAGCCCACCTTGCGCGTCGCGGACTCGCCGATTTCCACGTACGCGATCCGGTCACCGGGAATGAGGACCGTGCGGCCCTTGTCGTCCCTGAGGCTGAGCAGCTGCGCCTTGCCGGCCAGCGCGTCGGATACCGCGCGCTCGACCTCCTCGGCGGACTGCCCGCTCTCCAGAACGATCTCCCGGGGCGTGTGCTGCACGCCGATCTTGACCTCCACGGCTAAGTCCCTCCGACGGTCGGTGCTGCGGTGCGCGATCAATCGCGCAGTACGCAGCACACATTAGCCCGGTGAGGGGACCCCGAATGCGGTGACGCCGCACGCCAGAAGCGAACACGCACCGGGAACAAGCTCCGGGAGCGCGGCCCGGGACCCTCAGGTCTGGTCCGTGCCGTGCAGCGGGAAGCCCGCGATGCCGCGCCAGGCGAGGGACGTCAGGAGATTCACCGCCGTCTCGCGGGGGATGGTGCTGCGACTGGAGAGCCAGAAGCGGGCGACCACCTGCGAGACGCCGCCCAGACCGACGGCCAGCATCATCGACTCGTCCCTGGACAGGCCGGTGTCCTCGGCGATGACCTCACTGATCGCCTCGGCGCACTGCAGCGACACCCGGTCGACGCGCTCGCGCACGGCGGGCTCGTTGGTCAGGTCGGACTCGAAGACGAGGCGGAACGCGCCGCCCTCGTCCTGGACGTACGCGAAGTACGCGTCCATCGTCGCGGCCACGCGCTGCTTGTTGTCCGTGGTCGAGGCGAGGGCGGTGCGTACCGCCTGGAGCAGCGACTCGCAGTGCTGGTCGAGCAGGGCCAGGTAGAGCTCCAGCTTTCCGGGGAAGTGCTGATAGAGGACCGGCTTGCTGACTCCGGCCCGCTCGGCGATGTCGTCCATCGCCGCCGCGTGATACCCCTGCGCGACAAAGACCTCCTGGGCCGCGCCCAGGAGCTGATTGCGTCGGGCTCGGCGTGGCAGGCGGGTGCCTCGCGGGCGGGCCGCTTCTGTCTGCTCGGTGGCTGTCACGCCGCCTCCCATGTTTTTCAATGTCGCGGCCTTTCAACAGCACGGCTATTTCCGTGTGCGGTGGTGCGCCACGGCCGCCATCGTACTTTTGGGTAACCCGGCTGTGTGCGGTGCGGACGCAGAATTTCACGGTATGGGCGGCGGGGGAAGGCTGATCAGGGACGGATCAGCGGTAGTCGTCCTCGTCGAGGGCCACGACGCGGGCCTGTTCCACGGCGTCCGCCTCGTTCGCGGCATCACGATCGATGCCGGTCAGCGGGTCGTCCCTGTCCTGTCGCAGCTCGGTGTGCTGCTCGGCGGCGTCGGCCTCGGGCGTCTCACCGCCGATGTCCTCACGCTCCTCGTCGGACTCCTCGAAAGTTTCCGGATCTGTGGGATCGACGGTCATGGTGACTCCCTTTCTCGGCGAATCCGACGGAAACAGGGGCCAGGGTCGAGTGCCCTCCTTTCGAGCGTAGAAGCACCCGGCGCGGGCCGCTACGCGATCTGTGACGCCGAACACACGATCCATCGCGTGATCGTCTCGTAACATTGCCGCATGTCTTCGACCGAGCCGCCCGGATTCAGCGTCGCCGCCGCCCCGGTTCCACGGGTCAGTACGGTGCGGGTCGCCGAGGGGGAGAAGCTGCGAAGCGTCGCCCTGCCGGGCCTGACGCTGCATGTGCGCTCCCGGCCCCCGGCGCGCGCCGGACTGCCGCCCGCGCTGTACGTGCACGGGCTCGGCGGGTCCTCGCAGAACTGGTCGGCCCTGATGCCGCTGCTCGACGACTGTCTGGACAGCGAGGCGCTCGACCTGCCCGGCTTCGGGGACTCCGCGCCGCCCGAGGACGGCAACTACTCGATCACCGGTCACGCGCGCGTGGTCATCCGACTGCTGGAGGCCGGCGGACGCGGGCCCGTCCACCTCTTCGGGAACTCACTGGGCGGAGCCGTCGCCACGCGCGTCGCGGCCGTCCGGCCCGACCTGGTGCGCACGCTCACTCTCGTGTCGCCCGCCCTGCCCGAGATCCGGGTGCAGCGCACGGCGGTGCCGACGGCGCTCCTCGCGCTGCCCGGAGTCGCCTCGCTGTTCGCCAGGCTGAGCAAGGACTGGACCCCCGAGCAGCGCACCCAGGGGGTCATGGGGCTCTGTTACGGAGACCCCTCGATGGTCACCCCCGAGGGTTTCGAGCACGCCGTGGCGGAGATGAAGCGGCGGCTCGAACTGCCTTACTTCTGGGAAGCCATGACCCGCTCGGCGCGCGGCATCGTCGATGCGTACACACTGGGCGGGCAGCACAATCTGTGGCGCCAGGCGGAACGGGTGCTCGTGCCGACGCTGCTCGTCTACGGCGGGCGGGACCAACTCGTGTCGTACCGTATGGCGCGCAGGGCGGCAGCCGCCTTCCGTGACTCCAGGCTGCTGACACTGCCCGACGCCGGACACGTGGCGATGATGGAATACCCGGAGACGATCGCGAGAGCCTTCCGGGAAATGGTCAATGACTGCGGTAGGAGCTGATCCGGCGCGTGGGACGTCATAGTCGCCGAGGCCCTGCGCCCAAGGGGGGCGTGGAAACCTCCGGCATACCACCGGAGAGAGTCGCACCGGCAAGGGTCGCCACAGCGCGCCCGGAGCCCGGTCAGGGACACCGCACGCGGCCGGCGGCCGACGGGCAGGGCGGCTGGCAGGACTCCCGCCCCGCACCCCCGCAGCAGTACGAGCAGTACCGCGGTTCCCACGGCGGCGCCGGCACCCCCGCGCAGGGCATTCCGCAGGCCCGCGGCGGGCATCCCGAGCAGCGGGAGCCGGGCGGCGGCTGGGGCGGCGTGCCGGGGCGGCACGGCGACTGGAGCGGCGTGCCGCGCGCCACACCCTTCGGGGGCGGGCCGCGGATTCCGGGGCCGCGTCAGGAGTTCATGGAGGCTTTCGACGCCCCGCGCACGACAACGGGCCCGACCGCGACGGGCACGGCCACGGCCACCGCCGCGGCTGCGGGGACCGTGACGCGCGATCCGTACGCCTCGGTCACCAACTGGGACGGTCGTCGCACGCCGGACGCGCACGTGCGCGGTCTCGCGGCGGACGCGGATGCGGATGACGACGACGGTGTCGACGGCGAGTACGCCATCGAGGCGCCTGCCAAGGGCGGCAAGGGGCGGACCTTCACGGGGATCGCCGCCGCCGCGGTAACCACCGTGCTCGCCGTGGTCGTGGGCGGGCAGGTCGCGCAGGGCGATAAGGAGCAGGTCGCGGCCCCGGCCGCGGGTGAGCAGCGCAGCACCGAGGAGAGCGACGCCTCGCGTTCGGGCCCGGACGAACGGCCGCCGCCAAAGGAGGCCGTGGCCGCCCCGGCGACGTACGAGCAGAAGATGGCCGTCCCCCTGCCGCTCGACCCCGAGCTGACGGCGAAGGGCGGCTTCGACGCGGTCGGCGGATTCCAGCAGGCGCCCGGCAAGGGGCAGAAGTTCTCCTACCGGGTGGATGTCGAAAAGGGACTCGGGCTCGACGGCGCGCTGTTCGCCGATGCCGTGCAGAAAACCCTGAACGACGACCGGAGTTGGGCGCACGACGGCGCGATGACCTTCGAGCGCATTTCGACCGGCAGCGCGGACTTCGTCATCACGCTCGCGAGCCCCGGGACCACCGGCGTGTGGTGCGCCAAGTCCGGTCTGGACACGACCGTCGACAATGTCAGCTGCGATTCGGCGGCGACCGACCGCGTCATGATCAATGCTTTCCGGTGGGCGCAGGGGGCCAAGACCTTCGGCAAGGACCGGATGTTCGAGTACCGGCAGATGCTCATCAACCACGAGGTCGGGCACCGGCTCGGGCATGACCACGTGAGCTGCCGGACGCCCGGCGTTCTCGCGCCGATCATGCAGCAGCAGACCAAGACACTCGACCTCAAGGGCATCAAGTGCAAGCCCAACGCCTGGGTGTACCCCGGCAGTTGAGGGGCGCAGGCCAGGAGGTGGCCGAGGCGCGCAGGCCACGGGCCGCAGCCTGACCCTCCGTAACTGATTCGCACCGTAGCGCGACTGAACGCTACTGGGGGGCGAAAGTTACGCGTGTTCACCCCTTCCGGTGGTGCGATGGACAACCGTCCGTCGTGTCACCGGTCTGTCCGCATACGGTCGTCCCGCTGCGAGTCGCCGACCAACGGCGGCCGCCCACAAGGGAGATCGGGGGTGCATTCGTGCGGATCGGACTGCTGACGGAGGGTGGCTATCCGTATGCGACCGGTGAGTCCAGGCTCTGGTGCGACCGGCTCGTGCGCGGGCTCGCACCACACGAATTCGACATCTACGCGCTGAGCCGCAGCGCGCACCAGGAGGAGCGGGGATGGATCCAGCTGCCGCCCCAGGTGCGGCGGGTGCGCACCGCGCCGCTATGGACGCCGGACGACGACGGCAGCACGTACGGACGGCGTGACAGACGCCGCTTCGCCGGGCACTTCAAGGAGCTGGCCGGAGCGATCTGCTCGCCCGACGAGGACGGCGCGGGCGGCCGTTTCGCCACCGGCCTGTACGGACTCGCGGAGCTGGCCCGTGAGCGGGGCGGCCTGCACGCCGCGCTGCGCTCCGAAATCGCCGTACGCGCGCTGGAGTCGGCCTGTCGCGCCCCCGGCGCGAACGGTGCGGTGCGCGCCGCCCGGGTCCCCGACTACCTCGACTTCGTCGACCTCCTGGAGCGGGCCCTGCGCCCGCTCTCGCTCGACTGGTACGACGAGGAGGGCCTCGGCGCCGTCGATCTGTGCCACGCCGCGGCGGGCGGTTCGGCGGCCCTTCCCGGCCTGTTGGCCAAACGCTTCTTCGGAGTCCCCCTGCTGGTCACCGAGTACGGCGTGCAGCTGCGCGCGCACTACCTCGACACGAGCGGCGCGCCCCGCAGTGCGCCGGTACGGGCACTGATCGCGGCCTTCCACGGCAAGCTGGCCGCCGAGGTGTACACGCACGCGGCGCTCGTCACGCCCGGCAACACCCACGCCAGGCGGTGGCAGGAGCGGTGCGGCGCGGACCGCGCCAAGCTGCGCACCATTTACCCCGGCATGGAGTCCGAGCGCTTCGCCGCGGTGGGGGAGGGCGGCGGGGGCGATCCCCGCACCCTCGTCTGGGTCGGCCGCATCGAGCCGGCCAAGGACCTCATCTCGCTGCTGCACGCCTTCGCCGACGTCCGCAAGCAGGAGCCGCAGGCCCGGCTCCGCCTCGTTTTCAACCAGCAGGGCGTCGGGGCCGCCGAGAACCCCGAGGCCGCCGCGTACCTCGCCCACTGTAAGGCGCTCGCCGCCCAGCTCTTCCCGGACGAGGCGACGGGCGCGCACGCCGTCGGCGACAATCCGGTCTCCTTCGAGGAGATCGGCGGCCCGGACGTGCCCGACCTGGCCGAGGCCTACGGGGCGGGCCGGGTCGTGGTGCTCTCCAGCGTGGTCGAGGGCTTCCCGATCAGCCTGGTCGAGGCGATGTTCTGCGGGCGCGCGACCGTGTCGACGGATGTCGGCGCCGTCGTCGAAGTCATCGGCGGTACGGGCCTGGTGGTCCCGCCGCGAAACCCCCGCGCCCTGGCCGAGGCGTGCGTGGCGCTGCTGCGCGACCCGGAGCGGGCGCAGCGGCTGGGCGCGGCGGCGCGTGCGCGGGCGCTCGAACTGTTCACCGTCGAGCAGAACCTCGCGGCATTTCGGGGCATTTACCTGGAGCTCATGTCGCGCTGCCCGGTGCGACGCGATGCCCTCGACGAGGACGGCGCCCCCCTGGCCTTCGGCAACCCGGCGGAGGCGCATGTCCGAGGCCGCTGGGCGGGCGGCGGCGCGGGTGGCGCCGCCGACGAGACCGAGGACGCGCCGGCCCGGGTGCCGGGCGACGAGCCGAGCGCTGCGCCGGGCGATGGGTCGGCCGACATCTCGGGCGACGGGCCGGGGGCCGGATCAACTGACGGACGGTCCGTGGCAGGCAGGACGGGCGGGTCCGAAGGCGCCCCTGCCGCGCTCCCCGTGACCACTTCCGTCCAGGAGGTACGCGCATGAGCAGCACCCGTACGCCGAGTGTGTCCGGCACATCGAGCCCTTCCGGCGCCGACTCATTGAGCCCTTCCGGCGCGTCCGGCGCCGTGGAAGCGGCAGGGTTCCCCGAGTTCCCGCCGGCGTCCGACGAACCGCGCACGCCCGTCGACCAGGGCGGCTGGGACAGTCCTTCGGAGTCCCTGTCGCCGCTCGCGGCGCCGGGAGCCGAAGCGTCCTCGGCAGGGGCACCGGCACCGACCGCTGCCGCGAGGCGTGGCCCGGCAGCACCTTCGCTCGGCGCGGGGCCCGCGCGGCGCGGACCCGCCGATCCCGTACGAGCCCTCATGCACCGGCACCGTGAGCTCTGCGAGCGGGCCGTCGACCCGCTGGAGATCGCCGCCGGCCTGGAGGCGCACGGTGTGACCGACAGGACAGCGGCACGCTTCCGCCACCGGGACGTCTTCTCCCTCGCCGAGGAGCTCTACGCGCGCGTGCCGCGCGCCGGAGACGGGGACGACCCCGGCAGCGGCGGTGACGGGGCGGCGCGGGCCGCCACCGCTTCCCCGGCGCAGGGGACTTCCCCGCGCGCCGCCTGGATCGCGTACCCGCTGCTGCCGGGCGCCGTCTGCGCCCTCACCGTCACCGGGCTCGGACTCACCACCGGTGAGGTCCGCCTCGTGGTGGGCGCCGCGGGGATCCTTGCCGTCGCCCTCGCGCTCAGGCTGTGTCTCCGCCACGGGCCGTTGCGCGCGGAGGGGCGCACGGTGTCCGCCGCGCGCCTGTGGGTGCTCTGGCTGCTCGGCTACGCCCTGCTCGGCGACGGACTCCTCGAACAGCTGGTCAGCGGCGGTCCGGAAGGACCTTGGCCCCTGGCGACGGCGCCCGTCGTGGGCCTCGCCGCCGCACTGGCCCCCGCTGCCTGGTGCGCGCACCTGCTGGCCGCACAGGCACGCCGGAAACTCACCACGAGCCGCGGTACCGAGGAGTTCGCCGCAGCCGCCCGGCCGCTGCTGCTGGGCATCACCGCGCTGTTCGTGTGCGCCCTCGTCGGCCTCCAACTGCTCGCCGGAGCCGCCCTGGGCGACGTCGGCCGGGCGGCGGTCCTGCCGACCGTGGCCCTCGGCACGCTCCTCTTCCTCGCGAGGCTGCTCACCGTCCACGGCTTCCCCGAACCCGCCTCGGCCGGCCTCGCCGTGGCCACCGGCGTACAGGTGACGGCACTGGCCGCCGTCCTCGCCGCCCGGCTGCCCGGCTGCGGCTTCGTCGCCCGGCCCGTCGAAGTCGTCACCCAGGCCGGTGGTGCGGACGCCGTGCCCACCGTCGCCTGCGCCGTCGCGGCGCTCGGCCTGCTCGTCCACGCCACCGCGGCCCTCTCCCGTGCCTCCGCCCACGCGGCCCGGCACGACTGACCCGCCGCCCCCCAGCCTCCCGCGGAGCCGACGCCGCGGGCGATCCCGAAGCACCCGCCGCATCACCCTCGAAGGAGAACGTGACCATGACCCCCCAACCCCCAGCGTCAGGCAGTCGGCACCGAGGGGGCGCGCGATGAGGGTGCTACTGCTCGGTGCCAACGGATACCTCGGCCGCTTCGTCGCCGACCGGCTGCTCGCGGACCCGGCGGTGCAGCTCACCGCTCTCGGCCGGGGCGACGACGCCGACGTACGGTTCGACCTCGCCACCGGCAGCCCGGGAGCATTGACCCGCTTCCTGGACGCCGTGCATCCGGGAGTCGTCATCAACTGCGCGGGCGCCACCCGTGGCGGTGCCCGGGATCTGACCCGCCACAACACCATCGCCGTCGCCACCGTCTGTGAGGCCCTGCGCCGCAGCGGCTGCGGGGCGCGGCTGGTGCAGCTCGGCTGCGCCGCCGAGTACGGGCCCTCGCAGCCGGGTTCGTCCACGGCCGAGGACGCGGTGCCGCGCCCCGGCGGCCCGTACGGCGTGAGCAAGCTCGCCGCCACCGAGCTGGTGCTCGGCTCGGACCTGGACGCCGTGGTGCTGCGCGTCTTCTCGCCGGTCGGCCCCGGCACCCCGGCGGGCTCACCGCTCGGCCGGCTCGCCGAGGCCATGCGCCGCGCCATGCAGTCCGGGGACGGCGAGCTCAAGCTCAGCGGCCTCGGTGTGCAGCGCGACTTCGTCGACGTACGCGATGTGGCGCGCGCCGTGCACGCCGCCTCGCTATCCGCCGCGCAGGGCGTCGTCAACATCGGCACGGGCCGCGCGGTGCGGCTGCGCGACGCCGCCGCCGTCCTGGCGAGAGTCGCGGGCTACGCCGGCACCCTCCATGAGCTCGACGCCCCCGCCGCCTACTCCACGGGCAGCGCGGCGGCGACGGCGCGCAACGGCGGCGCGGGGAGCATGCTCGCCACGGTGGGCGCCCCGCGCGGCGAGACGCCCCCCGAGCACCTGGGGGGCGGCCCGTTCCCGTACCCCGACGGCTGCGGCAGCTGGCAGCAGGCCGATGTGCGTACGGCACGCGACCGGCTCGGCTGGCGCCCTCGCATCAATCTGGAGGAGTCTCTCGCCGACATCTGGATGGAGGCGGCATGTCGCATCTGACCACGACAGGCACCCGGTTCGCGGCGACCGCCGCCGACCGGATGGGCGTCGGCGTCCCGGGCTACGCCCACCCGCTGGTCGCCCCCGTCGAATGGGCCGAACTGACCCGCCCGGGAACCCCGCTGCACTGGGCGGTGCTCAACGTCGCGAACGGGCCCGGCGCCCGGCCCGACCCGCACTGCCTGGAGGCGGCGGGCCGCCTCAGCAACGCCGGTGTCCGCGTGCTGGGACGGATCGACATGACGTACGGGGCACGGGCCTTCGGGGAGGTCGTCACCGACGCGCAGCGCTTCCTCGACTGGTACCGGGTCGACGGTTTCTACCTGGACCGCTGCCCCACCGGGCGGACGTCCCTGTCCGAAGTGCGGCGTACGACATCGACACTGTCCGCGCTCACCGAGGACGAGGCACACCTGGTCCTCGGCCACGGCACACACCCGTACCCCGGCTATGCCGAAACCGCCGACCAGCTGGTGACCTTCTCGGGCCCCTGGACCGACTACCGCTGGTCGCAGGTCGCGGAGTGGACGGCGGACTATCCGCCGGAGCGCTTCTGTCACCTGGTGCACGGCGTCCCGCGCAGCCACCTGGAGGAGGCGGTGCGGATCGCCCGCTGGCAGGGCGCGGGGACGGTCTATCTGACCGACCACAGCGACCGAGGTGGGCAAAACGACCCATTCGAGACACTGCCCGGGTACTGGGACGAAATCGTCTCGCGGATCGGACCGGGTGTCTCGGAATGAGAAGGGGCGTGGCAGTGTTACGCGGAGAACAACCGTACTGATTGACCGACCTACGGAGTCCCCGTGTCGCTGCCACCCCTGGTCGAGCCCGCTGCGGAGCTCACCGTTGACGAGGTTCGCAGGTACTCCCGCCACCTGATCATCCCGGATGTCGGGATGGACGGGCAGAAGCGGCTGAAGAACGCCAAGGTGCTCGCCGTTGGTGCGGGCGGCCTTGGTTCGCCGGCGCTGATGTACCTGGCCGCGGCCGGTGTCGGCACGCTCGGCATCGTGGAGTTCGACGAGGTCGACGAGTCGAACCTGCAGCGCCAGATCATTCACAGCCAGGCCGACATCGGCCGCTCGAAGGCCCAGTCCGCGAAGGACTCGGTCCTTGGCATCAACCCCTACGTGAATGTTGTCCTTCACGAAGAGCGGCTCGAAGCCGAGAACGTGATGGAGATCTTCTCCCAGTACGACCTGATTGTCGACGGCACGGACAATTTCGCGACCCGATATCTGGTCAACGACGCGTGCGTCCTGCTGAACAAGCCGTACGTCTGGGGCTCGATCTACCGCTTCGACGGCCAGGCGTCCGTCTTCTGGTCCGAGCACGGCCCCTGCTACCGCTGCCTCTACCCCGAGCCCCCGCCCCCCGGCATGGTCCCGTCCTGCTCCGAGGGCGGCGTGCTGGGCGTGCTCTGCGCGTCCATCGGCTCGATCCAGGTCACCGAGGCCATCAAGGTCCTGACCGGCATCGGTGACCCGCTGGTCGGCCGCCTGATGATCTACGACGCCCTGGAAATGCAGTACCGCCAGGTCAAGGTCCGCAAGGACCCCGACTGCGCGGTCTGCGGCGAGAACCCGACCGTCACCGAGCTCATCGACTACGAGGCCTTCTGCGGCGTCGTGTCCGAGGAGGCGCAGGAGGCGGCTGCCGGTTCGACGATCACTCCCAAGCAGCTCAAGGAGTGGATCGACGCCGACGAGAAGATCGAGATCATCGACGTCCGCGAGCCGAACGAGTACGAGATCGTCTCGATCCCCGGCGCCAAGCTCATCCCGAAGGGCGAGTTCCTGATGGGCACCGCCCTGGCGTCGCTGCCGCAGGACAAGAAGATCGTCCTGCACTGCAAGACGGGCGTCCGCAGCGCGGAGGTCCTCGCGGTGCTCAAGTCCGCGGGCTTCGCCGACGCGGTGCACGTGGGTGGCGGCGTGATCGGCTGGGTCCACCAGATCGAGCCGGAGAAGCCGATCTACTAGACCGGCTCGCTGTTCCTGAGGGGCTGCCCCGCGCGAAGCCGCGCGGGGCAGCGCGGGGCAGCCCCTTTTCGGCGTTCAGCCGGTCCGTCGCTTGCCTTCCGGCCCCCCCAGTCGAGCCGCTGGCCCGTCAGCCCGGAAGGAAGGGCCGGGCTGTCGTCCTGGGTTCTCGTCCCCTCGGCGGTGCCCGCCGGTGCGCGGGCTGCCGGTGTGGAGGCCGTGGGCGGCTTCTTCTCGGGATCCCCGGCGCCCGGCGCCGCTGCCGCAGCCGACAGCGACGGCGGCCGTCAGCAGCGCGGCCGCCGTCAGGGACACCGCCCGTACACGCAACGCCATCGCGGCCCCCCGCGAGCGCAAGTGCTCAGCAATCGAATGCAGTTTCGCCCATTTTAGGCGGGGCCTATGACAAGGGGCGGGCTGCGCCTACGCGCAGACCTTCCCGGCCTCCGGGACCTTCCCGTCCAGCAGATACGCGTTCACGGTTCCCTGGACACACTTGTCGCCACTGTTGTACGAGCCGTGCCCCTCGCCCTTGTACGTCAGCTCCACGCCGACGCCCTTGCCCAGCTCGTCGGCCATCTTCCTGGCCCCCTCATAAGGGGTCGCGGGGTCACCGGTGTTGCCGATGACGAGGATCGGCGCCGAGCCGGGCGCGCTCACGTCCGGGGTCGTCCACTGGCCGGGCACCGGCCACTTGGAGCAGCCCATCAGGCCCCAGCCCAGGAAGTCACCGAACACGGGCGAGACCTTCCGGAACTCGGGGAGCTTCGCCTTGGTCTGCTCGATGGTGTGACGGTCCTTGTAGTCCACGCAGTTGATGGCCGCGTTGGCCGCGCCGATGTTGCTGTACGAGCCGTCGGGGCCGCGGCCGTTCATGGAGTCGGACAGGGACAGCAGGACCTGGCCGCTGCCGCCGTCGGCCTCGTCGAGGCCCTTCTCCAAGTACTCCCAGTACTCCCGCGAGTACAGGGTCTGCGCGATGCCGTTGGTGGCCTGGGTCTGGGTCAGCTCACGGCTGCCGATGCCGGGGATCGGCTTCTTGTCGAGCCTCTTGAGGAGGTCGACGATGAAGGCCTCGATCTCCTTCACGTTGCTGCCGGGCAGGGTGCACTCGTCGCCGCGGTCCACACAGTCCTTGGCGAAATTATCGAGAGCGAGCTGGAAGCCCTTGGCCTGTCCGAGCGAGCCCTGTTCGGAGGGCTGGGTGGGATCGACGACGGCGTCGAAGACGGCCCGGCCGACCTTCTTGGGGAACAAATGGGCATAGACGCCGCCCAGTTCCGTGCCGTACGAGATCCCGAAGTAGTTCAGCTTCTTGTCGCCGAGCACCTGGCGCATCAGGTCAATGTCGCGCGCCGCGTTGGTGGTGCCGACGTACGGGAGGTCTTTGCCGGAGTTCTTCTCACAGGCCGCCGAGTACGCCGCGAGGCCCTCGGTGAAGGTCTTCTCCTCGGCTGCGTCGTCCGGGGTGCTGTCCTCGGAGTAGTACGCGTCCAGCTGCTTGTCGTCCTCGCACTCGACGCCGACGCTGCGGCCGACGCCGCGCGGGTCGAAGCTGACCAGGTCGTAGCGGGAGCGCAGCCGCTCGTAGTCCGCGGCCAGCGAGGGCAGGCCGGTCACGCCCGAGCCGCCGGGGCCGCCGAAGTTGAAGACGAGTGAGCCGATGCGCTTGTCCGTGTCGCGGGCCTTCGCGCGCACCAGCGCCAGCTCGATCGTGTCGCCGTCCGGCTTCGCGTAGTCGCGCGGGGCGTCCATGAAGGCGCACTGCCAGTCGGCGCCGCCGGGCAGCGGCGAGGGCGCTTCGCCGCCGCCTTCCGCTGCGGACGGGGCCGGGCAGTCCTTCCAGTCCAGCTTCTGGGAAGCGAGGTCCTTGGGCGCGCCCTGCTCGTTGTCCTTGGACTTGTCCCTGTTTTCGTCGCCGCTGTCGGAACAGCCGGCGAGGGACACGAGGACGGCGGTGGCGGCGGCGACGGCCGAGGCGCGCAGGACTGCGCCGCGCCGGGCGGAGGAGGTCGGCATGACTCCATCGTGCGCCGGGGCGCCGGAGCGTGCCGCCCCGGGGGCGCCATTCGTGACCCCCGGGTGCACGCCCTGGGGCGCGCGGACGCTCAGAGCGCGCCCTTGCGCGTGAGGTGATTGAAGGCGAACCATCCGGGCAGCACCGGCAGCCAGAACGTCAGCAGCCGGTACAGCAGCACCGCGGGCGCCGCGATCTCGTACGGCAGGCCGGCGATCGTCAGGGCCGTGGTCAGAGCGAGCTCCACCGCGCCGACACCGCCGGGGGTCGGCGCCGCCGAGCCGATGGCGTTGGCCGTCAGGAAGACCACCGCGATCGTCGCGTAGCTCAGCCGGTCGCCGCCGCCGAAGGCGCGGATCGAGGCGTCCAGACACATCACGAAGGTCAGGGTGAGCAGGAGCATCCCGCCGATGCCGGTGATCAGCTTCTGCGGTCTCTGCAGTACGTCGAGCATGCGCGGCACGACACCGGCGAACAGCGACCGCACCCGGGTGGCGACGAACTTGCGGAGCGTGGGGACGGCTGTCACCACGAGCACGAGCACGGCCGCCGTCAGCAGCCCGGCGATCACGGTCCTGGACGGTGACATGGTGGGCGTGCGTTCGGTCCCGGTCAGATAACCGAACGTCATCAGCAGCACGATGTGACTCGCGAGACCGAACAGCTGGGACGCGCCGACACTCGCCACCGCGAGTCCGGGCCGCACCCCCGCCCGCTGCAGGAACCGGGTGTTGAGCGCGACCCCGCCGACGGCCGCGGGGGCGACCAGCTTCACGAACGAACCAGCGACCTGCGCCATGATCGTGCGCCGCCACGGCACCTTCTCGGGGACGAAGCCCAGCAGGCTCATCGACGCCGCCGGATAGCTCAGCGCGGAGAGCGCCACCGCCGCCGCGACCCAGCCCCACTGCGCCTGCCCGAGCTGGCTGATGCCGTTGTCCGTCAGTGCAGAGATCAGGAAGTAGGCCGCGAACGCGCCCGCGACGAAGCTGAGCAGCGTGCGCGGTTTGATGCGCTCCAGGCGGGCCGGCTCGACCGGCGCCTGTGGGCGGATGAGCAGCACCTCGTGGCGGATCTGCGACAGCAGATCCTCCTCGCGTGCCTCCTCCAGCGCCTCGCCGATGGCTTCCTTCTCGGCCTTCTTCCCGGCGCGCACGGCCTTACGGCCGCCGGGGGTGGCGGCGGCCGCCGCGGCCTCGCTCGCCTCGGCGGCCTTGGCCTCCTTCGCGGCGTGCGAGGCTTCGAGCACCGCCTCGCGCTCGCGTTGCGAGCGCTCCCGGGCCAGCTTGCGCAGCGTCGCGCGGGTGGAGCGGCTGAGGGCGATCGGCTGGAGCAGCGGCAGGCTGTCGGCGACGGCATCCGGCCCGAGCACGGCGACGGCGGCGGCCACGGCGCGCTCGGCGCCCGTGCGCAGCCCGAGCGTCGTGAGCAGTTGGGCGATGTCCATCCGCAGGACGACGTCGCCCGCGGCGATCTCGCCGCCCCGCAGGTCCGTGAGGATCACCGTGCCGGAACGATCCACCAGGATGGCGTCGCCGACGAGTCTGCGGTGCGCGATGCGCCGCGACTGGAGCGCCCGCACCTGACGCCAGGCCCCTTGCAGCAGCTCGTCGGTGATCTCCTCGTCGGGGAGCGAGTCCAGGGAGTGGCCCCCGAGGTGCTCGTACACCAGCATGACGGCGTCGGGGCCGAGCTCGGAGGTGGCGATCAGCTTGGGTGCGTTGGCGCCGGCGGCGATGGCGGCGTACGCCAGCAGCGCCTCCTGTTCGAGGGCCTGGCGCAGCGACTGGATGGAGCGGCGCTGAGTGATGCCGCGCAGGGTCATCCGTCGCCACACCCGATAGAAGAAGCCCTGCGCCTGCTGCTCGCGGTCGACGACCGTGATGTCCAGCGGCGCCCCGTCCTCCAGGGTGACGAAATAGCGGCGGCCCCGGTCGCCCTGGTCGGCGGAGTCGGGGACGTCCTCGGCGCGCATCGCGGTCACGGGACGGAAGCCCACGTGCCGCAGGCCCGCGAGGAGGGTCTGGCCGGTGGGCCGCACGTTCGGTGAGCCGACGGCGTAGAGCGTGCCGTACGCGACGGTCCAGCCGATCAGCACGGTGAGCAGGATCGCGAACGGGGTGGTCTGCCGGCCGACCAGCACCGTGAACGAATTGACGAGCAGTACGGCCCACAGGGCCACCCGCCAGCGCGGCCTGCGGGCCATTCCCACTGCCGTCATATAGGCGATGACGGGTGCGAGATAGCCGTGCACCGGGTCGGTGAGATCGCCGCCGCCGGTGGGCTGGGTGAGGGCGTTCCTGATGGTCTCGGGCGCCGCGTCGGAGACCCACAGGTCGGTCGCGAGAGAGACGCCGTGGGCGAGGACGGCCGCGAGCACGCCGTCCGCGATGCGCAGCCCGTCGCGCTTGACCAGCCGCTCGATCGCGAAGGCGACCGGCAGGATCAGCACGGCGATGCTGGAGATCAGTCCGGCCAGTTTGATGAAGACGTCGGGGGTCTGCCCGGTCCCCTTGCTGATGTCCTCTTCCAGCCCGGCGGTGGTGCCGTGGGCGAAGGCGGCCATGGCGAGCACACAGGCGATGCCGAAGACGCCGATGAGGAGCCGCAGCAGGTCGGCGGGGCGGTGCACGCGCGCGGAGAGGAGCGGCTCGTCGCCGGACACCCGGTCGATGCGCTCGCCCTCTTCGCAGCGGTCAGGGACCTCGGCGGCGGCCTGCCCCGTCACCTCGTCCGGAGCGCCGGGAGCCTTGTCGACGGGCTGCTCGAAGGCCTCGCCCAGGGCTTCTTCGGAGGCCTTGCCAGGCACGTCAGGGTGTGGCTCGGCGCCAGGAGTGCTCGCTGCCGGTGGAGGCTGCAAGCTCTGCTCCTTCGTCGTCTCTTCTTGATCTCGTATCACCAGTCACCGCCCGGACGATGGTGGCATGACCGGATAGGAGAGGGGGGCATCAGGGTGCATTGTGGGGGCGTGCGGTGATTTGAGTACGCCCCCCTGGGCGGAGGCCCTGGTGAGTGGTACGGCACCCACCATTGTCGGTGGTGTGGTGCAGGATGGGTCGGATGAGCGATGAGCCGGAGCTGCCGAAAGGACCCGCGTCCGCGGACTACCCCGAGTATCCCGAGTACGCGGAGAAGGTGCTGGAGGTCGCGGAAACGATCCCGCCCGGCCGGGTGATGACGTACGGGGACGTCGCCGAGTGGCTGGAGGAGGGCGGGCCGCGCCAGGTGGGCCGGGTGATGGCGCTCTACGGCGGTGCCGCCCCCTGGTGGCGCGTCGTGCGCGCAGACGGCCTCCTGCTGCCGGGACACGAGCTGCGGGCGATGGAGCACTACCGGGCGGAGGGCACCCCGCTGCGCACCGCGTCCCGCCGTGCCGAAGGCCACCTGCCGCGCCTCGACCTGAAGCGGGCACGGTGGGACGGCGGCGGTACGGACAGGGATGCGGAAGCTCACACGGCTCACACCTGACAGCTTCCGGCATGCCGCGCCGTCGTGGGCGGTCCGAGGACCGTACGGGGTACGTGGCGCGGTAGGTGGCTCAGTGGACCGGGGGGCGGGCCGCCTTCCGGGTGACGGACCGCCTGCGTCCCCGTGGCCCACTGGCGTAGCGTCGTCGGCACGCGGCACGCCCCGACCGTTCGTCCCGCGGCCCTCGCATCTCCCGCAGCCACCGCTCCCCACGCGCGGTGGACAAGTCCACCAGCACACCCACCAGGACCGGCGATCCACGTGAGCTCCTCCACTTCCACAGGTTCCGCCCGGAATCCGCCGCACCAGCAGGTGCGGCAGCGGACCCCGGGCGCGTACCGGCTGGTGCGTACCCCGCCGAGCCCGGTGGATCCTCCTCTTCTGGACGCACCGCAGCGTGCTGTGGTTGACCACGAGGGCGGGCCACTCCTGGTCCTCGCCGGACCGGGTACGGGCAAGACCACCACTTTGGTGGAGGCCATCGCGGCGCGCGTCGCCAAGGGGGCCGACCCCGAGCGCATCCTGGTGCTCACCTTCAGCCGCAAGGCGGCGGTGGAACTGCGCGACCGGATGGCGCTGCGGCTCGGCGGGACCCGGGCGCCGCAGGCGACCACCTTCCACTCCTTCTGCTACGCCCTGGTCCGCGCCCACCAGGACAGTGATCTCTTCAGTGAGCCGCTGCGGCTGCTCTCCGGCCCCGAACAGGACGTGGCCGTACGAGAGCTGCTCACCGGCCAGTTGGACCTGGAGCGCTCCGGGCTGACCCATGTTCGCTGGCCGGACGAATTGCGCGCCTGTCTCACCACGCGCGGCTTCGCCGACGAGGTCCGCGCCGTGTTGGCGCGCAGCAGGGAACTGGGCCTCGGCCCAAGGGCGCTGGACGAGTTCGCGGCCCGTACCGGGCGGCCGGACTGGCGGGCCGCGGCGGCGTTCCTCGCCGAATACCTCGACGTACTCGACATGCAGGGCGTCCTCGACTACGCCGAACTGGTCCACCGCGCGGTGCTGCTCGCCGAGCAGGCCGAGCTGACCGGCCGGCTCAGCGCCCAGTACGACGCGGTCTTCGTGGACGAGTACCAGGACACGGACCCCGCCCAGGTCCGACTCCTGCGTGCGCTGGCCGGCTCGGGCCGCACGCTGGTCGCGTTCGGCGACCCCGACCAGTCGATCTACACATTCCGCGGCGCCGATGTCGGCGGCATCCTCGAATTCCCGCACACCTTCGGCCGGACGGACGGCGCCCCCGCGCCGGTGGAGGTCCTCACCACCTCGCGCCGTTCGGGCGCCGCCCTGCTCACGGCCACCCGTCTGCTCACCCGGCGGATGCCGATGACCCGGCTGCCGGCCGAGAAGGTACGGGCCCACCGCGACCTGGCGCCGGTACGGGAGGGGGGCCGCACGGAGGTCTTCACGTACCCGACGGCGGGCACCGAGTTGGACAACATCGCGGACATCCTGCGCCGCGCCCACCTGGAGGAGGGCGTGCCGTGGAGCGAGATGGCGGTGCTGGTCCGCGCAGGGGGGCGCACCATCCCCGCCGTGCGCCGCGCGCTCACCTCCGCGGGCGTCCCCCTGGAGATCGACGGCGACGACCTCCCCCTGCGCCACGAACCGGCCGTGACCCCGCTCCTGGCGGCCCTGCGCGCGGTGGCGACGGCAGCGGTGTCCGGAGCGGCACAGGCGCCGGGCGCGGGCGCGGAACTGGATGCGGGGGCGGTCACGGACCCGGGCGTGGGCGCGGGCAGTGACTCCGCCGACGACGCTGGTGCCGGCACGGGCCTGGCCGCGGAGGCCGATCCGAGCGATCACCCCGGCGACGGGCCCCCCGACCGGGCGGCCCCGGCCAATGGCGTACAGCTGCCTTCGGCGGAGCCGAACAGCGCAGCGGATTCGGCGGGCGACGCCGGGTCGGAGGGCGACGCGGAGGCGGCCACGGACGCGGGGCCGGAGACCGAGCAGGAACCGGTCTCCGATGCCGTGCCGGAGGGCGAGGCGCAGGCAAGGGCCGCGGGGCCCGGGGAGTCCACCCCCGAGCCCCCGGACGGCGGCGCAGACCGGGGAAGTGCCACGCCCCCCGCCCGCTGGCTCAGCACCGAGACGGCCGTCGAGCTGCTCGCCTCTCCCCTCGGCGGCATGGACGCCGCCGACCTCCGACGCCTGGGCCGTGCCCTGCGCGACGAGGAGCGGGCCGCGGGCAATCGCGTCCCCGCGCCCTCCGACGAGCTCCTCGCCCGCGCGCTCGCCGAGCCCGAGCGGCTCGTCGCACACGACCCCGCGTACGCCCGTGGCGCGCAGCGGCTCGGCGCGCTCCTGCGCAAGGCCCGCGAACTCCTCGAAGGCGGCGGCACCGCCGAGGAGGCCCTCTGGGAACTGTGGGACGGCACCTCCTGGCCGGGGCGGCTGGAACGCGCGGCGCTGCGCGGCGGCCCCGGAGGCCGCAACGCCGACCGTGACCTCGACGCCGTATGCGCACTGTTCGACACCGCCGCCCGCGCGGAAGAACGCTCGGGGGGGCGCGGCGCCCTGAACTTCCTCGAAGAGGTCGACGCCCAGGACATCGCCGCCGACACCCTCAGCAAGCGGTCCGTACGCCCCGACGCCGTACGCCTGATGACCGCGCACCGCTCGAAGGGCCTGGAGTGGCGCCTCGTGGTCGTCGCGGGCGTGCAGGAAGGGCTCTGGCCCGACCTGCGTCGCCGCGGCTCACTGCTGGAGGCGGACCGCATCGGGCGCGACGGCCTCGCCGAACCACTCACCCCCGGCGCCCTGCTCGCCGAGGAGCGCCGCCTCTTCTACGTCGCGGCCACCCGCGCCCGCGAGCGCCTTGTCGTCACCGCCGTGAAGGCCCCCGCGGACGACGGCGACCAGCCCTCCCGCTTCATCGCAGAACTCGGCGTCGAGCCGAAGGACGTCGCGGGCCGCCCCCGCCGCCCCCTCGCCGTCGCCGCACTCGTCGCCGAGCTGCGCGCCACCACCGTCGACCCGAACACGACCCCCGCTCTGCGCGACGCGGCGGCCCGCCGCCTCGCCCGCCTCGCCGCGCTCAGCGACGACGACGGTCAACTGCTCGTCCCCTCCGCGCATCCCTCCCGCTGGTGGGGCCTGTACGAGCCCACTCGCAGCGCCGTCCCGCTGCGCGACCGCGACCAGCCCGTCGCTCTGTCCGGCAGCGCACTGGACCAGCTCGCCAACACCTGCTCCCTCCAGTGGTTCCTGGGCCGGGAGGTCAAGGCCGATGCCCCGGCGACGGCCGCCCAGGGCTTCGGCAACGTTGTGCACGTGCTGGCCGACGAGGTCGCGTCGGGACGCAGCCCCGCCGACCTCGCCGTCCTCATGGAACGCCTCGACTCGGTCTGGGACGCGCTCGCCTTCGATGCCCCCTGGAAGTCCCAGCAGGAGAAGGAGCACGCACGCGTGGCGCTCGAACGCTTCCTGAGCTGGCACGTCATGGACCGCGCCGGCCGCACCCCCGTCGCCACCGAGCACGGCTTCGACGTGACGCTGGAGGCGGGCGGCTCGTACGAGGTGCGCATCAGGGGCTCCATGGACCGCGTCGAGGAGGACGCGCAGGGGCGGGCGTACGTCGTCGACTTCAAGACGGGCAAAGCGGCCCCCACGAAGGACGAGGTCGCCCACCACCCCCAGCTCGCGGTCTATCAGCTGGCCGTCCGAGAGGGCGCGGTGGACGAGGCCTTCGGCGGCCGACGCCCCGAACCCGGCGGCGCCGAACTGGTGCAACTGCGTCAGCCGGCCGCCAAGAAGGACGGCGGGGAGGCCCTCCCAAAGATCCAGGGGCAGGAGCCGCTCGCCGGGGAATGGGTCGGCGACCTGCTCGCGACGGCGGCGGGCCGCGTCCTCGACGAGCGTTTCACCCCGGCCACCGGCCAGCACTGCACACACTGCGCCTTCCGCGCCGCGTGCAGCGCACAGCCGGAGGGCCGCCACATAGTCGAGTAGTCGACGCGGCCGGTTGTGCGGCGTGGCCCCCGGGCCGTGTGGCTCCGTGCGGCCTGTCCACGTGGGGCGTGGCTCCGTACGGCGTGGCCCCCGGGCCGTGTGGCCTCCATGGGGCCTGTCCACGTACGGCCCGGTCCCGCACCGGCAGCTCCGCGCGAAGAGGCCCGCTCCGCGCGAAGAGGCCCGCTCCGCGCGGAGCGGCCCGCCGTGAGCGGGTAGCCCCAGCCGCCCCCGTGGATCCCCCGTAGATTCCCCGGGGACGGCTGGGGAACCAGGTGGACCGTGGTTGTCAGTGGATCCGGATAGCCTCTCTGAGGTGTCCGCTCGCATCACCGATCCCGAACAGCTCAAGGAGCTCCTCGGCATCCCCTTCACCCCGGAGCAGATGGCGTGCATCACCGCACCGCCTGCCCCGCAGGTCATCGTGGCCGGAGCCGGGTCGGGGAAGACCACGGTCATGGCCGCGCGCGTGGTGTGGCTGGCGGGTACCGGCCAGGTCGCTCCTGAGCAGGTCCTCGGCCTGACCTTCACCAACAAGGCGGCCGGTGAGCTCGCCGAGCGTGTCCGCAAGGCGCTGATCAGGGCCGGGGTGACCGACCCCGACGCCATCGACCCGGACAACCCTCCCGGCGAGCCCCGGATCTCGACGTACCACGCGTTCGCCGGCCAGCTCCTCGCCGAGCACGGCCTGCGCATAGGCCTGGAGCCGACAGCCCGTCTGCTCGCCGACGCCACCCGCTACCAGCTCGCCGCGCGCGTGCTGCGCGAAGCGCCCGGCCCCTACCCGGCCCTGACCAAGTCCTTCCCGGCCCTGGTCAGCGACCTGCTGTCGCTGGACGCCGAGCTGGCCGAGCACCTCGTCCGGCCCGAGCGGCTCGCGGCGTACGACACCGCGCTCCTGCGCACCCTCGAAGACGTCAAGCTCACCAACGCCGACCTGCGCAAGGCCCCCGAGGCCGCCGCCGCCCGCCTTGAACTGCTCGACCTCACGAAGCGTTATCGCGCGGCCAAGCGCAGCCGCGACCTCCTCGACTTCGGTGATCAGATCGCGCTCTCCGCCGAGCTCGCGCTGACCAGCCAGGAGGCGGGACGGATCCTGCGCGAGGAGTTCCGGGTGGTCCTCCTCGACGAGTACCAGGACACGTCCGTCGCGCAGCGCCTCCTGCTGTCCGGGCTGTTCGGCGGCGGCACAGGCCACGCGGTGACGGCGGTCGGCGACCCGTGCCAGGCGATCTACGGCTGGCGAGGCGCCTCGGTGGCCAACCTCGACGACTTCCCCGAGCACTTTCCGTACGCCGACGGGCGCCCCGCCACCCGCCACTCGCTCAGCGAGAACCGCCGCAGCGGTGGCCGCCTCCTCGACCTCGCCAACGGCCTCGCCGTCCCGCTTCGCGCCATGCACGCGGGCGTGGAGGCCCTGCGCCCCGCGCCCGGCGCCGAGCGTGACGGCATGGTCCGCTGCGCGCTGCTGCCCACCCACGCCGAGGAGATCGAGTGGCTCGCCGACTCGCTCGCGCACCTCGTGCGGACCGGCAAGGAGCCCGGCGAGATCGCCGTCCTGTGCCGGACGGCGGGTGACTTCGCCGAGATCCAGGGCGCGCTGGTCGCCCGCGACATCCCCGTCGAGGTCGTCGGCCTGTCCGGGCTGCTGCACCTCCCGGAGGTCGCCGACCTCGTCGCGGTCTGCGAAGTCCTGCAGGACCCCGGTGCCAACGCCTCTCTCGTACGCCTCCTCACCGGCCCCCGCTGGCGCATCGGCCCCCGCGACCTGGCGCTCCTGGGGCGCAGAGCGCGGCTGCTGGTGCACCGCGCCTCCGGCGACGACGCGGACCCGGACCGCAGGCTGGCCGAAGCCGTCGAGGGCGTCGACCCGTCCGAGGTCATCTCGCTCGCCGACGCGCTCGACACCTTCCTGGAGTCCGCCGGCGGCAAGGACGACGGCCTGCCGTTCTCCTCCCAGGCGAGGGTCCGCTTCGCCCGGCTGGCAGTCGAGTTGAGGGACCTGCGCCGCTCGCTGGCCGACCCGCTCATGGACGTACTGCACCGGGTGCTGGCCACCACGGGCCTCGAAGTGGAGCTCTCCGCGTCACCGCACGCCCTGGCCGCCCGCCGCCGCGAGACCCTGAGTAATTTCCTGGACACCGCGGCGGGTTTCGCGGCGCTCGACGGGGAAGCCACCCTGCTGGCCTTCCTGGGCTTCCTGCGCACCGCCGCGCAGTACGAGAAGGGCCTGGACAACGCACTGCCCGGCGGGGAGAACACTGTCAAGGTCCTCACCGCGCACAAGGCCAAGGGCCTGGAGTGGGACGTCGTGGCGGCCCCGGGCCTGGTCCGTGGACACTTCCCCAACGATCAGGCCCGCGAGTCCTGGGCGTCCCAGGCGAAGGTCCTGCCGCACGCACTGCGCGGCGACGCGCAGACCCTCCCGGACGTGGGGGAGTGGGACAGCAAGGGCCTCAAGGCCTTCAAGGACGACATGAGGGCACACCAGCGGACGGAGGAACTGCGCCTCGGTTACGTCACTTTCACGCGCCCGCGATCACTGTTGCTCGGTTCGGGCCACTGGTGGGGCCCGAACCAGAAGAAACCACGCGGCCCTTCGGACTTCCTGCGTGCGTTGTACGACCACTGCGCGGCGGGTTTCGGCGAGATCGAGGCCTGGGCGGACCAGCCCGGACCGGACGAGGAAAATCCGTCGCTGTGCGAGGCGGCGGCCGACCGGGCCTGGCCCCTGCCACTCGACGAGGCCTCCCTGACGCGCCGCCGCGCGGCGGCGGAGACGGTGCTGGCCCACCTGGACGCCCTGACGGCGACCCCGGAGACCGCGCACCCGGCCGACCGGCACGGCGAGGCCCCGGGCTTCGCGTTCCCTGACGGCTCCGTTCACGAGGACAGCCCCCCGTACGGCGACGGCTCCGGGCACGAGCAGGGTGCCCCGCACGACGACAGCGCCCCGTACGACGAAGGCGCCCCGTACGACGAAGGCGCCCCGTACGACGACGGCTCCGCGTATGACGACGCCCCCGAGGACGAGCCCCCCTCGGACTGGGCCCCGTTCGACGGAGACCCGTCGGACTGGGACGCCTGGTCGACACAACGCCCCGGCGCCGGGCCACGGGGCCGGCCGCACCCGGACCGGATCCCCCACCCGGCCCGCCCCGGACAGGCCCCCGGGCACGACCTTGACCACACAGGCCACGACGGCGCCCCCGCCCGCCCCCATCCCGCCGACCCCGACGAAGCCACGCGTCTGCCGGCCCAGTCGGCCCGCCGGGCGGAAGGAGCCGTCCGGCTCACCCCCGAAGAGAGCCGCGCCGTCGCCTCCTGGGACCGCGACCTCGACGCGCTCGCCGGTGAGCTCCGCCGCGCCCGGGCCACCACCCGTGACGTTCCCGTGCCGCCCGCCCTGTCCGCATCCCAACTGGTCCGCCTCGCCGCCGACCCCGACGGCTTCGCCCAGGAACTGGCCCGCCCCATGCCACGCCCCCCGCAGCCCGCGGCCCGCCGGGGCACCCGCTTTCACGCATGGGTGGAGGCCCGCTTCGAAGAGCTGCCCCTGCCCATGCTCGGCCCCGACGAGCTCCCCGGCGGCGACGGGAGCGAGGCCGAGATCGCGGACGAGCGCGACCTGGCAGCCCTCAAGGAGGCGTTCGAACACACGGCGTACGCCCACCGCACCCCGCACCGCATCGAGGCCCCCTTCCACCTCACCCTCGCGGGCCGGGTCATCAGGGGCCGCATAGACGCCGTGTACCGCGACGACGACACCGGCGCGTACGAGATCGTCGACTGGAAGACCAGCCGCACCCGCACCGCGGATCCTCTCCAGCTCGCCCTCTACCGCCTGGCCTGGGCCGAGCAGTACGACCTCCCGCTCGACTCGGTGAGCGCCGCGTTCCTCTACGTACGCAGCGGCGACGTCGTCCGGCCCGCCCGCCTGCCGGGCCGTGCCGAGCTCGAACGGATCCTGCTGGACGAGCCGGGTCCGGCGGCCGGTTAGGCTCGAGGCCATGAGCGAGACCCCGGACAGCGTCGTCCGTACGTACATCGAACAGCACCGCGCGGCCTTCCTCGGCGACCTCGCCGACTGGCTGCGCATCCCGTCCGTGTCGGCGCGGCCCGACCACGACGCGGACGTACGGCGCAGCGCCGACTGGCTGTCCGCGAAGCTCAGGGAGACCGGCTTCCCGGTCACCGAGATCTGGCCCACGGACGGCGCCCCCGCGGTCTTCGCCGAGTGGCCGAGCGGCGATCCGGCCGCCCCCACCGTGCTCGTCTACGGGCACCACGACGTGCAGCCCGCCGCCCGCGAGGACGGCTGGCACACCGACCCCTTCGAGCCGGAAATCATCGAAGGCCGGATGTACGGACGCGGCGCCGCCGACGACAAGGGCCAGGTGTTCTTCCACACCCTGGGCGTACGGGCCCACCTCGCCGCCACCGGCCGCACCGCCCCCGCCGTGAACCTCAAGCTCCTGATCGAGGGCGAGGAGGAGTCCGGCTCCCCGCACTTCCGCGCCCTGGTCGAGCAGCACGCGGAGCGCCTCACCGCCGACGCGGTGATCGTCTCCGACACCGGCATGTGGTCGGAGGAGACCCCCACGGTCTGCACCGGCATGCGCGGCGTCGCCGACTGCGAGATCGAGCTGTACGGCCCCGATCAGGACATCCACTCCGGTTCCTTCGGCGGCGCCGTCCCCAACCCGGCCACCGTCGCCGCCCGCCTGGTCGCGGCTCTCCACGACGCCGACGAGCGCGTCACCATCCCCGGCTTCTACGACGGAGTGACGGAGCTCACCGACCGGGAGCGCGAGCTGTTCGCCGCGCTCCCCTTCGACGAGGAGCAGTGGCTCCGTACGGCCAGGTCCCGCGCCCCCCTCGGCGAGGCGGGCCACTCCACCCTTGAGCGCGTCTGGGCCCGCCCGACCGCCGAGCTGAACGGCATCGGCGGCGGCTACCAGGGCCCCGGCGGAAAGACGATCGTCCCGTCGTCCGCCCAGCTGAAGCTGTCCTTCCGGCTGGTCGCCGGCCAGGACCCGGACAAGATCGAGTTGTCCGTACGGGACTGGATCGCCGCCCGCGTCCCGGCCGGAATCCGCCATGAGATCACCTTCGGCGCCGCCACCCGGCCGTGCCTGACGCCGCTGGACCACCCCGCGCTGCAGTCCGTCGTACGGGCCATGGGCCGCGCCTTCGGCCAGGAGATCCTGTTCACCAGGGAGGGCGGTTCGGGCCCCGCCGCCGACCTCCAGGACGTACTCGGTGCACCCGTGCTCTTCCTGGGTATCTCCGTACCCTCCGACGGCTGGCACGCGCCCAACGAGAAGGTCGAGCTCGACCTTCTCCTCAAGGGTGTCGAGACCACCGCCTACCTGTGGGGCGACCTCGCGGCGAACTGGCGCCCCTCCTGAAGCAGCGAAGCCCCTGTACCCGTGACCCGCGCGGCCTTGTGGTGATGAAGCCGTGAAGCCGCGAATAGACCAGCCTGCCTGCCGAACCACCCAGTCCATCCGGGGGAGTTGGAAACACCTGTGAGTACCTCGAACGACCAGACGGGCCCGACCGGGGAGCGGCCGATCGGGCTCGCCGCCCCGAGCGGTCTCGACCGCGCCGCGCACCACCGCCTCGACGAGGCCTGGCTGGCCGCCGCCTGGAGCCACCCCACGACCCGCGTCTTCGTCGTCTCCGGCGGTCAGGTCCTGATCGACGACACACCGGACGGGCACACCGAGCTGGTCATGACCCCGGCCTTCGAAGCCCCGGTCACCGAGACGCACCGTTATTTCCTGGGTACGGACGAGGAGGGCGTCAGCTACTTCGCCCTCCAGAAGGACACCCTGCCGGGCCGCATGGACCAGTCCGCGCGGGCCGCCGGCCTGCGCGAGGCCGGACTGCTGCTCTCCCCCCGCGACTCGGCCCTGATGGTCCACGCCGTCGCCCTGGAGAACTGGCAGCGCCTGCACCGCTTCTGCTCACGCTGCGGCGAGCGCACGGTCATCGCGGCGGCGGGCCACATCCGCCGCTGCCAGGCCTGTGGCGCGGAGCACTACCCGCGCACCGACCCCGCCGTGATCATGCTGGTCACCGACGAGCACGACCGCGCGCTCCTCGGCCGTCAGGTGCACTGGCCGGAAGGCCGATTCTCGACCCTCGCGGGCTTCGTCGAGCCCGGCGAGTCGATCGAGCAGTCGGTGGCCCGCGAGGTCTTCGAGGAGGCGGGCGTCACAGTCGGCACGGTCGAGTACGTCGCCAGCCAGCCGTGGCCGTTCCCGTCCAGCCTGATGCTGGGCTTCATGGCCCGCGCGACGTCCTCGGAGATCACCGTCGACGGCGAGGAGATCCAGGAGGCGCGCTGGTTCTCCCGGGACGACCTGCGGACCGCTATCGAGTCCGGGGAACTCCTGCCCCTGCTCGGCATCTCGATCGCCGCCCGCCTGGTGGAGATCTGGTACGGCAAGCCCCTGCCGAAGCCGCTCGACGCCTAGAAGGCCGATGAAGATCTTGAAATCGCGCCCGGCTTGCACCGGTTCAGTCCGATTGGCATTTACCGGCAATTCGGGGTGAGTCGGGCGGCCTGAGCAAGATCCTCATCGGCCTTCTAGGGGGTGTCCGGTCGATCTCCGTGGCGTCGCGGGGCGTGGCACGCACATCCGCCGCGTTGTCGTCGGTCGCCGACGCTCCGCGTCGACTCCCTCCTCCGCCTTGCAGCTGCACGCACCACATCCCGCTCCTTCTCCCACGGAGATCGACCGAACACCCCCTGGCCGTACGCACGCCAAACGCCCCCCGCGATCTGCTTGAGTTCTAACGGTCGTCGCAACACCCGACTTCGGGAACGCGATGGACTTCGAGATCCGCAAGATCCGCTCATCTCAGGGACGCAAGAAGCTGACCCGGGAACGGGAGGCATACTCCCTGCTCATGCAGCAGGGAGTCAGCAGCCGCGAGGCATGCGAGATCGTCGGGATCAACCGGCGGACCGGCATGCGCTGGCGCAACGGATCGGCACCAACGAAAATGAGACCCGGCTTGCCCGCACACAGAGTGCGGGCAAGCCGGGTCGATTCGTTGTCTCGGTACCTGACACAGGACGAACGCCTCTACATCGCCGACGCGGTCCGGGAGAAGACGACGGTCCGCAAGATCGCAGCGAACCTGAAGCGGAGTCCCTCGACCATCAGCCGCGAGATACGGCGCAACCAGCACCCGGCCAACGGCCAGTACAGGCCCTACGCCGCTCAGGCCCGTGCCGAGGCCCGGCTGCCCCGTCCGAAGCCCGCGAAGATAGCCCAGAACGCCGAGCTGCGTGACTACATCCAGGACCGCCTGGGCAGGCGCTGGAGCCCGGAGCAGATCGTTCACCTGCTCCGCAGGGACTTCCCCGACCGCCCGGAGATGCACGTGGTCCACGAGACGATCTACCAGGCCCTCTACGTCCAGGCCCGAGGCGAGATCCGCAGAGACCTCGCCCGCGCCCTCCGCACGGGACGGGCCCGCCGCAAGCCGCACCGCCAGTCCAACAAGCGACAGCCCCGGTTCTCCACACCCATGGTGATGATCAGCGAACGGCCGGCCGAAGCCGCAGACCGAGCCGTCCCGGGCCACTGGGAAGGCGACTGCATCGTCGGCCCCAGTCACCGATCCGCCATTGGCACCCTTGTCGAACGCAGCACTCGCTACGTGATGCTGGTGCACCTGTCAGACGGGCACAGAGCCGAGCACTTCCACGTCGCCCTGGCGAACACGGTGAAGTCGCTTCCGCCGCAGCTGAAGAGGTCCCTGACCTGGGACCAGGGCAACGAGATGGCACGCCACCACGTCTTCTCCACCGCGGCCGACATGCCGGTCTACTTCTGTGAACCGGGCAGCCCCTGGCAGCGAGGCTCGAACGAGAACACCAACGGCCTGCTCCGGCAGTACTTCCCCAAGGGCACCGACCTCTCTGCCCACACCCGCGAGGAGCTGGACATCGTGGCCGCTGAGCTCAACAGCCGCCCACGCAAAACGCTCGGCTGGGAAACCCCAGCCGAGCGTCTGTCTAAACTGCTCGCGCCCGCCTCACTCTGACCCCGTGTTGCGTCGATCGCTGGAATTCAAGCTGTGTCGTGGGGGGCGTTTCGCGTGCGTACGGCCAACGCGTACGGCCAGGGGCCGCAGGGCGTCGTCAGACGCCCAGAGCCTGCTTGACCTGCGCGAGGCTCGGGTTGCTCATGACCGACTGCTCGCCGGAGGTGGGGACCACGAGGACCGTCGGGACGGTCTGGTTTCCACCGTTCGCCTTCTCGACGAAGGCCGCGGACTCCGGGTCGTGCTCGATGTTGATCTCGTTGTACGCGATGCCCTCGCGGTCCATCTGGCTCTTCAGCCTGCGGCAGTAGCCGCACCACGTGGTGCTGTACATCGTCACAGTGCCCGGCATGTCTTTGGCGCTCCTTTGGTTCGCTGGGGGATCCGTGTTCCCAGTGACTCGAACGTACGCGACCCGGTCACCATTCCCGCCTGGTTACGACTACCGAGTGATTAGTACGACCACTGGCCACCCCCTGTGGACAACGGCCGCTCCCACCTCTCGCGACCTGGCAGCATGGCGGGGTGACAGCAGCAACGCACTCCTCCCTTTTCCCGCAGGCCCCCGAGTCGGCGGACGCGGTGCTCGAAGGACTCGACCCCGAGCAGCGCGCGGTCGCGACGGCCCTGCACGGCCCGGTGTGCGTGCTGGCCGGAGCCGGTACGGGCAAGACCCGTGCGATCACCCACCGCATCGCGTACGGCGTGCGCGCCGGGATCATCCAGCCCAACAGCGTGCTGGCCGTCACCTTCACCAACCGCGCCGCGGGCGAGATGCGCGGCCGGCTTCGCCAGCTCGGCGCGGGCGGCGTCCAGGCACGGACATTCCACTCCGCCGCGCTGCGCCAGCTCCAGTACTTCTGGCCGAAAGCAGTCGGCGGCGACATGCCACGACTCGTCGAGCGCAAGGTCCAGCTGGTCGCCGAGGCCGCCGCGCGCTGCCGTATCCGGCTCGACCGCAACGAACTGCGGGACGTGACGGGCGAGATCGAGTGGGCCAAGGTCACCCAGACCGTCCCCGGCGACTATCCCGCCGCCGTCGCCAAGTCCAGCCGCGACGCCCCCAGGAATCCGGCCGAGATCTCCCAGATCTACGGACTGTACGAGCAGCTCAAGCGTGACCGGAGCATGATCGACTTCGAGGATGTGCTGCTGCTGACCGTCGGCATCCTCCAGGACCGGCAGGACATCGCCGACCATGTGCGCAGTCAGTACCAGCACTTTGTCGTGGACGAGTACCAGGACGTGAGCCCGCTCCAGCAGCGACTGCTCGAGCTGTGGCTCGGCGACCGCGACAGTCTGTGCGTCGTCGGCGACGCCAGCCAGACGATCTACTCCTTCACCGGCGCCACCCCCGACCACCTGCTGAATTTCCGCACCCAGCATCCGAACGCCACCGTGGTGAAGCTGGTCCGCGACTACCGCTCGACCCCGCAGGTCGTCCACCTGGCCAACGGCCTGCTGAACCAGGCCCGCGGCCGGGCCGCCGAGCACCGCTTGGAGCTCATCTCCCAGCGCGAGGCGGGCCCCAACCCGGTCTACCAGGAGTACGCGGACGAGCCCGCCGAGGCCGAGGGCACCGCCCGCCGCATCCGCGACCTCATCAAGGCGGGCGTCCCGGCCGGCGAGATCGCCGTGCTCTACCGCATCAACGCCCAGTCGGAGGTGTACGAGCAGGCCCTGGCCGACGCCGGTGTGCCGTACCAGCTGCGGGGCGCGGAGCGGTTCTTCGAGCGCCAGGAGGTGCGGGAGGCGGGCATCGCGCTGCGCGGCGCGGCGCGCGCCGGTGGCAACGACTCGCTGCTCGACGACGCCGACGGCCTGCCCTCCCAGGTTCGGGCGGTGCTGAGCACCAAGGGCTGGACGACCGAACCTCCGGCGGGCTCGGGCGCCGTCCGGGACCGCTGGGAGTCGCTGGCCGCCCTGGTGCGGCTCGCGGAGGACTACACCAAGGCCAAGCCGTCCGCGACCCTCTCCGACCTGGTCACGGAGCTCGACGAGCGCGCGGCCGCCCAGCACGCACCCACGATCCAGGGCGTCACCCTGGCCTCGCTGCACTCGGCGAAGGGCCTGGAGTGGGACGCCGTGTTCCTGGTCGGCCTCACCGAGGGCATGATGCCGATCACCTACGCGAAGACCGACGAGCAGGTAGAGGAGGAACGACGACTGCTGTACGTCGGTGTCACGCGCGCCAGGGTGCACCTGAGTCTGTCCTGGGCGCTGTCCCGCTCGCCCGGCGGTCGGGCCTCCCGCCGCCCCAGCCGGTTCCTGAGCGGCCTGCGCCCCGGCTCGGGGGCTCCGGCCGGCCGCGGCGCAGGGGGCGCCGGAGGCATCGAGCACGGCGCCGCGGCAGGCAGCACGGGCACCGGCACCGGCACCGGCATCAAGCGGAGGCGGCGCGGGCAGGTCAGGTGCCGGGTGTGTGCGAAGACACTCACCGAGGCCGGCGAGGTGAAGCTGATGCGTTGCGAGGACTGTCCGTCCGACATCGACGAGGCGCTGCACGAGCGGCTGCGCGACTGGCGCGCGGGCCAGGCCGAGGAGCTGGGACAGCCCGCCTTCTGCGTCTTCACCGACAAGACCCTGATGGCGATCGCCGAGGCGGTGCCGGGCGACGACGGAGCACTGGCCATGATCTCCGGGGTCGGCGCCCGGAAACTGGAGCGGTTCGGAGCCGATGTGCTGGCTCTCTGCGCAGGTCAGGACCTTGGAGGAGTCGACGAGGAGGATTGATCAAAACTCGTCCAGAAAATAGTTTGCGCATGCCCCAGGAATCCCCATAGGTTCTTAACCACGGAAACAAGGGCTTCTCCGAAGCCCTGTGCCCGTGCTGTACTTATCCACACACATGGGATCCGGCTCCGGCCGAGGTCCCCGAGACGCCGAGGGAGGCGAGCCCAGTGACCAGCTTCACGACTTTCACCAAAGTGACCGATCGCTCGGTCGTCGCCACCTGCCCGCTCGGCTCCTCGCGCCGTGGTACCGGTCTGTCCGGCATTGCTGCCTTCAGCCCCGCGGTCTTCAGCCCGGCCGTGCTGGTCCTGGCTGATCTCCCCGTCCGGGAGCGCAATGAGCGACCGACCGAGGCACCGGAAGCAGCAGTAGCAGTCGCGCAGGCACATGCCTATGCCTCTGCGGCGGCCGGTGCCGGATTGAAGAAGCAGACGACGCAGCACCACACGATGTGGGCCTTCCGTGGGCCTGAACCCTGGAGTGATCCAGCCTGATTCACCATCAGGCAGGCGCCTTCAGGGCCGCGGAACCCCACCCGGGATCCGCGGCCCTTTTGTTTTGCCCGAACGGGCGAGACGCAGCGAAGGGGCCTCGGGACAGCAGAAGCCATCCGGCCAACAGGCCGGAACAACCAGACGAGGAAAAAACCACCGTGCAACTCGAAGCGCACGCCCCGTCCGTACCGCCTTCCCGAACGATCTCCCCGCCCGGTCTCACGGAGGACCCCGCCTTGACTCCCCTCACCGCGCTCACCGCGCTCGACGACGCCATCGAGAACCTCGGCGTACCCGTCCCCTGCCGTTCCTTCGACCCGGAGGTCTTCTTCGCCGAGTCCCCGGCCGATGTCGAGTACGCCAAGTCGCTCTGCCGCACCTGCCCGCTGGTCGAGGCCTGCCTCGCCGGTGCCAAGGAGCGCCGTGAGCCTTGGGGTGTCTGGGGTGGCGAGCTCTTCGTCCAGGGTGTCGTGGTCGCCCGCAAGCGTCCGCGTGGCCGTCCCCGCAAGAACCCGGTCGCAGCATGACCAACATTTCCTGGGGGACCGCGCTCAAGCCCCTGAACCGCATCGGCACCATCGACCGACCCCATACGCACGATCCGAAGAAGCAGGCCCCGATGACCTCTCTCGCCAGCGAGCCCTTCGGGTCCGCGACCCCCGCCGTCACCACCATTGGCGCGAACGACTCACGCCAGAACAGGACCCGCGAAATGCAACTCATCCCAGAAGCCCTGGCTCGTGCTCATATGCACGAACTGCTGCGGGAAGCCGAAGCGGAACGCCGGGCCGTGCGCCTGGTCGCCGCCCGGCGGATGCAGCGCCGTGCCGAGCGCACCGCACTGCGCGCCCGTCGCGCTCTGGCCATGGCGGTCATGCAGTAAGAAGCCCGGCACCGAAAGCGCCGGCAGGCACAATCAGCAATCAGCTCTCTGTGGGGGCCGGTCCGAACGGACCGGCCCCCACGGTGCGTTGTCCCCGCGGCCACCCCGGTACGGGGATATCGTCACGGGGTGGACCAGCAGACCCCCAGCCCCGCAGCACAGCCGGGTGCCGAGCACCTCGTGTGCGCCCGCTGCGGCGCGGTCTCCCAGGGCATCCCACCGACCTGGACCTGTTCCGTGGAGAACGGCAGCCGTCACTACTTCTGCGACGACTGTTCGCGCGCCAACCTCAGAGCCATCGAGGGGCGGCTCGATTCGCCCTGGTGGTGACCACCGCCCCCGGGGCCGGTCCGGCGGATCAAGGCCGGACAGTCCCTAGGCCCCGGCCGCCGCCACCCCGTCCTCCTCATCGTCCTTGCTCCCGGCGCCCACTTCGGTGCCTTCGCTGTCCTCCGGCCGGGGCAGGAATCCGGGCAGCCACTCCTCCAGCTCGTCCCGCAGCCGCACCGTCGCACCCAGTTGGCAGAGCACCCCGATCGTGCTCAAAGTCACCCGGTGTATCAGCAGATAGGCGGGCGGCAGATTGAGCTGCTTGCCCAACTGGTGCGCGGGGGAGCGGATATCGGCGACCCGCGCCGCCTGACTGCGCATCCAGCCCCGGCTGAAGGTGAACTCCGACACCTGCGCCGGCTCGATGATCGGCAGCAGATAGTCCAGTACGGCGTCCGGGTCGAGGTCGATCGACTCCTTGACGAACCCCTCCTCGCACAGCAGCTCGTACACCGCCTCGGCCTCGCCGTCGATCGTCATGCGCAATGACCTGCCGACCGTGTCGGGCAGTCCGCCGGGCAGCCGGTCCACGGTGCCGAAGTCCAGCACCCCGAGCCGCCACTTCTCGGCCTCGCCCTCCTCGCCGTCGTCGTCCTCCACGGGCAGTAGCCGGAAGTTGCCCGGATGCGGGTCCGCGTGCAGCAGTCCGGTGCGGGCCGGACCCGAGAAGAGGAAGCGGGCCAGCAGTTGCCCGGCTCGGTCGCGCTGCTCGGTCGTACCGTCCGTGATCACGTCGGCCAGCGGAATGCCGTCGATCCACTCGGTCACCAGCACCTGGTCGCTCTGGTGCACCACGTCGGGCACCACCACGTCCGGGTCGGTCGCGAACTCCCGAGCGTGTTCCCGCTGGGCCTTCGCCTCCAGCTCGTAGTCCAGCTCCTCCGAGACCCGGTCGCGCAGCTCGGAGATGAGCGGCTTGATGTCCATGCCCGGGATCATCGGAGCCAGCAGCCAGGCGAAACGGCTCAGTTGGTTCAGGTCGGAGAGCAAGGCTTCGCCGGCGCCCGGATACTGCACCTTGACCGCGACCTCACGCCCGTCGTGCCACACCGCCCGGTGCACCTGGCCGATCGAGGCGGCGGCCGACGGCTTGTTCTCGAATTCCAGGAACAGGTCGGGCCAGTTCTCCCCGAGCCGCTCGGCCAGCACCGCGTGCACGGTGCGGGTCGGCATCGGCGGGGCGGCTTCCTGGAGCTTCGTCAGCGCTGCCCGGTAGGGGCCCGCGACCTCCTCGGGCAGTGCGGACTCGAAGACGGACAGCGCCTGCCCGAACTTCATGGCACCGCCCTTGAGCTCGCCGAGCACCTTGAAGAGCTGGTCGGCCGTGCGCTGCTGGAGCTCACGCCCCACGATCTCGGCGGATCTGCCGCCGATCCGCTTGCCGAGCCCCCAAGTGGCCCGGCCCGCGAAGCCCAGCGGCAGTGCCGCCAGCTTGGCGGTACGGGTGACCGCCTTCCGGGGAAGATCAGACATGCGCCCCTCCAAAACCCAGACACCCGCGCCGTGTGTGCCTTGCGGCGTCGCCTCCACGGTCACGGTTACCCGGCCATTGTGTCCTGTGGCTCGGCGGCCCCCGAGGTGTACTCCCCCTCAGTGTGCCCACTCGCACCGCAGGGACAGTCGGAGTGCGGCAACATCCGCTCCCGTCTCCAGTCCAGCAGCGGCAGTGCGGCCTCCCACCGCACCCCCGTGGTCGCCGGCAGCTCACCGTCCAGAAAGGACAGGGCGTGGGCTGCGGCCAGCCCCGCCACCGAGGTCGCCAGGGCGATGTCGCACGCCGGTACGGGGCCGGGGCGTCCGGAGCGCCACTGTGCCAGCATCCGGGGCCACCCGGGATCGCGCTCCGCCCGCCCCAGTGCCATGCAGCCCGCGCACGCGCTCCCGCCCGGCAGCACGAGCGGCCCCACCAGGCCTGTCCCCTCGATCACCCCCGCGTACAAATGAGGAGTCCCCGAACGCAGCCAGGGCTCGGCCGCGGCCGGATCGGGGGCGTACGCCGCGGAGCCGTCCCGCGGAGCCACGACGACGAGGGACAGCCCCGGCTCGCTCCCGGCAGTGGACCCGCCGGACTCCGCCGCCCGCGGCGGCCGGTCGGGCGCCGACCGGCGCACCAGCTGCCGGGCCGCCACGTCCCGCCGGTCGCCGACGGACTGGGCGGGCAGCCCGCCCGGCGCCACGTCCCACGGCTCCACACATCCGCCGTCCAACACCTCGACACGCCCGACACCCCCGGCGGCCAGTACCGAGGCGATCGTCGCGCCGACCCGCCCGGCGCCCCGCACCTGAACCTGTATGGCCCGCCGCGCCGCCAGCCGCCGCGCTCCGTCGCCCGGCGCCGGATGGATCACCGAGAGCGATGCCAGGTCGGGCCGGAGCCGGTCGCGCGCTCCGGCGCGTCCCCGCAGCGCGTCCGCCCCGGAGCCACCGCCTGTGGCGTCGTCGATCAGCCCCGCCGCCGACAGCCGCGTCACCAACTCGTCCACCCGCCCGTCCGGCAGGCCCATGGCCCTGGCCTCCTCGCGCAGCAGCGGTAGGCCCCGGGTCCCGTCCAGCAGCGCGAGGAAACTCCCCGTCGCCGTGTCCACCGGCCCCACTGTCACCGCGTGCGCGGATGTCGTCCCGAATTGCACGGTCTGCCGGTCCCGCCATGCGCGCCGCAGCGCGGGCTTCACCACCGGATGCATATCTGCCGCCCCCCGTCGTCATCAAGATCGATTACGAGATCCGTCCGGAGATCCGTTCTCGGATCCCAGAATGCACGGCGCGGTCGAACCGTGCGGAAAGTTGTCCACAGGCCCGGGATGTTTGTCGTTCAAATGGTGCACTCCAGGGAGCGGATCGTGTTCGACCCATCCTGAGGCGGGACTTCCGCCGCTGACAGCGGGTAACGTCGGGGCGTGTCCGCCGACCCGTCCCCCCGCTTCGCGGGAGAGACCCCACTGCACAGTGCCGGTAGTCCGCAGCGCGGCGCGCCGAATCAGCCACCCACCGGCTTGCGGCCGAGCGCGGTCGAGGTGCGCAGGAGCGCGAGACGCAGCAGAACGGTTTCCGCGTACCGGGAGGGCGACCGCACCATCGTGCTCATTCCCGCCCGGATGTCGGAGGCGGAAGAGCAACGCTGGGTGACGGTCATGCTCGACAAACTCGCCGCCCAGGAGAACAAACGCGTGTTCGGGGACGCCGAACTGGCCGAGCGCGCGCAGCGCTTGTCCGGCCAGTACTTCGACGGGAGGGCGCTGCCCACCTCCGTACGCTGGGTGACCAATCAGAACACCCGATGGGGATCGTGCACCCCGGCGGAGGGCAGCATCCGCCTCTCGCACCGGCTGCAGGGCATGCCGGAGTACGTCGTCGACTACGTCCTCGTCCATGAGCTCGCCCACCTCCTCGTACCGGGCCACGGCCCCCGCTTCTGGCGGCTCCTGGAGGCGTATCCGCGCACCGAGCGGGCCCGTGGTTATCTCGAAGGGGTGGTGGCCGCCGACCGGTTGCCGCACCTGCCGGGCGCACGCGATGAGTGACAGTCGGTGATTCTGTACCGAGTGTGTACCGGCTTGGCCGGATGTCGGCGTTTGCGGTTAGCCTGACGCGACGCATTTACATTCGGGACTGGGGGACGGTCGTTACGCATGGCCAGGGAATTCCAAAGCGGCCACAAGGCCAAGATCAGTGACCTCACAGCGGGAACGGACCTGTACGTAGGCGTGCAGATCGCCGGTCCCGGACTGACCTTCGACATCAGCTGCTTCGGCCTCGACGTCAACGAGCAGCTCTCGGACGACCGGTATTTCATCTTCTTCAACCAGCCGAAGTCGCCCGAGGAATCCATCCAGCAGCTCGGCCCGCAGTCCGGTGACACCGAGTCCTTCCGCATCACCCTGGACCGCATCCCGGCGAACATCCACAAGCTCTCCTTCACCGCCACGATCGACGGCGCGGGTCAGATGTCGCAGGTCGGACCGGGCTATGTCCGGATCGTCGCGGGCGGCGAAGAGGTCGTCAGGTACGCCTTCAACGGCTCGCAGTTCAGCACCGAGCGCGCGGTGATGCTGGGCGACTTCTACCTCAAGGACGTCTGGCGGTTCGCCGCCGTCGGCCAGGGATTCGACGGCGGGCTCGACGCCCTCCTGAAGAACTTCGGCGGCGAGGTGGCCGAGGAAGAGCCGGCCGCGCAGCCGACGGCGGGAGCTCCGTCCTTCGCTCCGCCGCCCCAGGCGCAGCAGCCCGCACCGTCCTTCGGTGCGCCCCCGGCACCGGCCCCCGCCCCTGCCCCCGCGCAGAGCTTCGCCCCGCCGCAGGCCCCGGCACCCGCCGCCCCGCAGATGCACTCGGCGCCGACTGTTGCCGCGCCGCTGCACCCGCAGGGCGGCGCCGCTCCGGCGCCGTACGGACAGCCGCCCCAGCCGCCCCAGTTCGGCCAGATCCCGGGGCAGCCGCCGGGCCAGTTCCAGCCGCCCGGCCAGATTCCGGGCCAGGCCCAGCCGCCGGGCGTGCCCGCCCCCTACGGCCAGAGCGCGCCGTTCGGGCAGCCGCAGGGCGCACCTCAGGGCGTGCCCCAAGGTGTTCCGCAGGCCGGAGCCGGTCTCGCGGCCGCTCTCCAGCCGTACCGCGAAGCACCCACCGGCCAGCGCTGGACCCCGCAGAACCAGCAGCTCATCCGGGTCGAGCTCGGCATGGGTGGTACGCCGATCCTGGCCCGTCAGGGCAGCATGGTGATGTACCAGGGCAAGGTCGACTTCAGCCACAAGGGCGCAGGCTTCGCGGGCCGGCTCGCCGGTAACGCGACCGGCCAGGAAATGCAGCTGATGCGCTGCTCCGGCCGCGGCCAGGTCTTCCTCGCCGAAGAGGGCGCGAATCTGCACCCCATCGAGCTCCAGGGCGACGGCATCTGCGTCTCCGCGGAGAACGTCCTCGCCTTCGACGAGTCGCTGCAGTATGAGATCCGCCGCATCGAGGGCCACGGCATTCCCGGCGGGGCCCTGTTCACCATGCAGTTCCAGGGCTCGGGCACGGTCGTCGTCAAGACGCACGGCGTTCCGGTGGTCCTGCCCGTCACGCCGACCACCTTCGCCGACGCCAACGCCGTCGTCGCGTGGTCCTCCGCGTCCCAGGTGATCCTCTCCAGCCAGGTGCGCCTGCGCCGAAACGCCTATCCCGGCCACAGCGGAGAGACCATCAACCTCCAATTCCGGGGCGCCCCCGGAAACTTCATCGTCGTCCAGCCCTACGAGGTCTGAGGGAGCCCGTCATGAACCAGCAACTCGCGGGCTTCGCCCCGACACCGATCACGGCCCGGATGGAAAATCACGGCCGTGCGATGCTCAAGGTCGCCATGGCCGGCGGCCAGGACCTTTACGCGCGCACCGGCTCCATGGTGGCGTACGAGGGCTTCATCCAGTACGAGCCGAATCCGCCCGGCGTACGCCAGGCCGCCTCCCAGTGGGTCACCGGCGAAGGCGCGCCGATCATGAAGTGCGCGGGTGACGGCCTGCTCTACCTCGCCGACTACGGCGCGGACGTCGTCGTGATCAACCTCAACAATGACTCGCTGTCGGTCAACGGCACCAACCTGCTGGCTTTCGACGCCCACCTCCAGTGGGGCGTTGAGCGGGTGAAGGGGCTGGCCAAGTTCACCGGGCAGGGCCTGTGGAACGTCCAGATCGCGGGCACCGGCTGGGTCGCGGTGACCTCGCGGGGCACCCCGATCGTCGTCGACTGCGGCAGTGGTGAGGACGAGACCTATGTCGACCCGGACGCCCTCGTCGCCTGGTCGCCGAACCTCAAGGTGAAGGGGAAGCGCAGCTTCAAGGCCTCCTCCCTGATCGGCCGAGGGAGCGGTGAGGCGTACCAAATGGCCTTCTCCGGCCAGGGCATGGTCGTCGTACAGCCGAGTGAGGACAGCACCGACCGCCTGCGGATCCGGGACTGAGGGGGAGCGGGAACACATCATGCAGAGTCCACTTTTCAGCCACACGGAACAGCAGTCCCAGGACCGGTACACCGTGCAGAATCCGCAGCTCCTGCGGGTTTCGCTCACCGGTCAGGACGACGTCCTCGCCCGCAAGGGCTCCATGGTCGCGTACCAGGGACTGATGGACTTCGACGGCGAGTACCAGTCCAACAACCAGCGCCGGGCCCATGCCCGCACGGGTGAGGGCCTCGACCTGATGCGCTGCTCGGGTCAGGGCACCGTCTACTTCGCCAACCTCGCGCAGTACGTCCACGTGGTGGACGTCGACCGCGACGGCATGACGGTGGACAGCAGCTATGTCCTCGCCCTGGACTCCACACTGCACACCGAAGTCATCGCCGTGGACAGCCAGTACGGCATCTCGGGCTCGGGCAAGTACCAGCTCAACATCTCCGGGCAGGGCAAGGTCGCGCTGATGACCTCCGGCCAGCCGCTGATGGTGCAGGTCACGCCCGACAAGTACGTCAACGCCGACGCCGACGCGATCGTCGCCTGGTCCAGTTCGCTGCGCGTGCAGATGCAGGCCCAGACGCACTCCTCCGGTATCCGGCGCCGGCGTGGCAACACCGGTGAGGGCTGGGAGCTCAGCTTCCTCGGGCAGGGCTTCGCGCTCGTGCAGCCCAGCGAGGTCATGCCGCCGCAGCACGCGCAGATCGGCGAGGGTGTCGCGGCGCAGTTCGGCGTGGGCCAGCAGGGCGCGTACGGTCAGAACCAGAACAACGCCTGGAGCTGACAGCACGGCGGATCATCGCGAGTAGAACGTGAGTAAGGGGCGGCCCCCCAGGGGGCCGCCCCTTACTCACGCCTGCTCAAGACTCGTGGGCTGCTCAAGATCCGTTCACGATGTCGGCCGGAGCGCCGCGAGCGTGCTCGTCACCAGACGTACGACCGACTCGTCGGCCACACCGGCCACCTCGTCGTAGGTGAACCAGCGCAGGTCCAGCGACTCCTCGCTGACCGCCTCCACCGCGCCATCGGGCGCCAGCGCGGCGTACTGCACATCCAGATGGCAGTTGCAGGGCGCCGGAATCGGGTGCCGGTCCAGCCGCACCGGGCCCACCGGCAGTAGCGTCAGCCCGGCGATCCCCGACTCCTCGGTGGCCTCCCGCAGTGCGGCGCCGGCGAGGGTCGGGTCGCCCGGCTCGCAGTGCCCGCCCATCTGGAGCCACATCCGCAGCTTCCTGTGCAGCGTCAGCAGGACCCGCCCGCGCGACGGGTCGATGACCAGCGCGCTCGCCGTGACATGCCCGGCCTCGCAGGCCTTCCACATCCCGTCCGGATGCGCCGCCAAGTGGTCCAGATAGGCCCGGCGCAGCTGCTCCTGACCCTGCTCCCGGCCCTCGTAGCCCTTCAGCACGAGGACCGCGTCGTCGTACAGGCTCACTTGTCGCTGTCGCCCTCTTCCTCGGCCGCTCCGGCTGCGTCGCCCGGCTTCGCGTCGCCCGGCCCGACGTCGCCCTTGGGGGCCTCGCTGTCCTTCTTCAGGGTCGGCCTGCCACCGGCCGCCTCGCCGAGCATCTTGTCGAGCTCGGAGAAGTCCAGCTGCTCGCGGTGCACGAACCCGTCCGGGTCGTCCAGGTCGTCCGCCGTCGGCAGCATGTCCGGGTGCTCCCACAGCGCGTCGCGACCGTCGAGGCCGCGTGCGTCGGTGAGCGAGGCCCACAGCCGCGAGGCGTCCCGCAGCCGGCGTGGCCGCAGCTGAAGCCCGATGAGCGTCGCGAAAGTCTGCTCGGCGGGGCCGCCGGAAGCCCGCCGCCTGCGCAGGGTCTCGCGCAGCGCGTCCGCCGAGGTGAGCCGGGGCTTGGCGGCCTCGTGCACCACCGCGTCCACCCAGCCCTCCACCAGCGCCAGGGCCGTCTCCAGACGGGCCAGCGCCGCCTTCTGCGCCGGGGTGTCCTCCGGCTGGAACATGCCCTGCTGGAGCGCCTCCTGCAGCTGCTCGGGGTGCTGCGGGTCGAGCCGGCCGACGACGTCCTCCAGCTTCGAGGTGTCGACCGTGATCCCGCGCGCGTACCCCTCGACCGCGCCGAACAGGTGCGAGCGCAGCCACGGGACATGCGCGAAGAGACGCTGGTGGGCCGCCTCGCGCAGGGCGAGATACAGCCGCACCTCGTCCTTGCCGACGCCGAGGTCCTTGCCGAACGCCTCGATGTTCACCGGGAGCAGTGCGGCTTTGCCCGCCGGGCCGAGCGGCAGCCCGATGTCGGTCGACCCGACCACCTCGCCCGCCAGCACGCCGACAGCCTGACCGATCTGCTGGCCGAACATCGCCCCGCCCATGGAGCGCATCATCCCGAGCAGCGGGCCGGCCATGGCCTGCATCTCCTCGGGCAGTACGTCGCCCATCGCGGCGCCGACGCGCTCGGCGACCGGGTCCACCAGCTGCTTCCACGCGGGCAGCGTCGCCTCGACCCACTCGGCGCGGCTCCACGCCACCGACGTGCTCGCGCCGGACGGCAGGGACGTCACACCGTCCAGCCACAGGTCGGCCAGCCGCACGGCCTCCTCGACCGCGGACCGCTCGCCGGGGCTCACGCTGGCGTCCTTGGTGCCGTCGGCGGTGCCCTGCGCGACGGTCTGGCGTGCGATGTCCTTGGCCATGTCCCAGTTCACGGGACCGCCCTCGTAGCTGAGCATCTGGCCCAGCTGCTGGAACGCCGCACCGAGATCGTTCGGGTTGAGCGAGCCGAACATCGCAGCGAACGGGTTCTCGCCGCCCGCGCCGCCGGTCAGCGAGCCGAAAGGATCCGCTGGATTCCGGCCACCCTCGCCACTGCCCTCGCTGCCCTTCTTCTTGCCATCGTCGCCGTCCTCCGGCGGAAGGCCGAATCCGAATGGGGAGTCACTCACGGGTTTCCTCGGCTCATTGGGCCGCCGGCTCCGGCCGACGGCGACTGCCCGACATCACCACCCAGCGTAGACACCAGAGCCTGTGATGTGGGCTCGATGCTCCGCCGACGCAAGGCCTGCGGCAGGATGGACGCCACCTGGTACGTACGCGCTACCGCGTGTACGTACTGAAGACAACCGCTGGAGACGCCCCGTGAGTTCCCCAGATCGTCAGGTTCGCGCAGCGCGAAACCGCTCAACCCCGGCTGCCCGCGGTCCCGTGGTCGCGGTCACGGGTGCCGCTTCGGGCATCGGTGCGCTGCTCACCCGGCGGCTGGCCGCGTCGGAAGAGATCAAGCAGGTCGTCGCCATCGACGAGCGCCGGGGCGAGGTGACCGAGGCGCAGTGGCACATCCTGGATGTGCGCGACCCGGCCATCGCGGAGAAGCTCCGCGGCGCCGATGTCGTCGTGCACCTCGCGCTCGATCTCGACCTGGAGTCCGACCCGGCCGCCCGTACGGCGTACAACGTGCGGGGGACCCAGACCGTCCTCACCGCAGCTGCCGCCGCCGGGGTCCACCGAGTCGTGCTGTGCACGTCCGCGATGGTCTACGGCGCCCTGTCCGACAATGACGTCCCGCTCTCCGAGGACGCCGAACTGCGGGCCACGGCGGAGGCCACCGGCGTGGGCGATCTCCTGGAGATCGAGCGCCTCGGCCGCCGCGCGCCCCGTGCGCACCCCGGTCTGAACGTCACCGTGGTGCGGCCCGCCGTCCTGGTCGGCGGCACCGACACGGCGCTCACCCGCTACTTCGAGTCGCCCCGCCTCCTCGTCGTCGCCAAATCTCGCCCCACCTGGCAGTTCTGCCACGTCGACGACCTGGTCAGCGCCCTGGAGTACGCCGCTCTAGAGAAGGTCGAGGGCGAGCTCGCGGTCGGCTGCGACGGCTGGCTGGAGCAGGAGGAGGTCGAGGAGCTCAGCGGCATCCGCCGCATGGAGCTGCCGTCCGCCGTCGCCCTGGGCGCCGCGGCCCGGCTGCACCGCATCGGCCTCACGCCGTCCCCCGCGGGCGATCTGGCGTACACGATGTATCCCTGGGTGGTGAGCGTCAGCAGGCTCCACGAGGCGGGCTGGCGGCCCCGGTGGACCAATGAGGAGGTCCTCACCGAGCTACTGGAGGAGGTCGCGGGACGGCACACCGTCGCGGGCCGCCGACTGGGCCGCAAGGACGCCACCGCGGCGGGCGCCGCCGGTGCCACGGTCGCTCTGCTGGGCACGGCGGCCCTGGTGCGCCGCGCCCGCAAGGCACGGCGCCGCATCTAGGGGCGTCGGCCGCGTCCGGGCCACGGCCGGTCGTATCCGGCCCGGCAGCTGCCCGCGGGCCCTTCCGCCGCTGTAGGACCCTCCATACGGGGGACACGTACAGCCGGTCGAAAGCGCTATTCCGCATTGTCGGCGCGGTACGGCACGATGGGCGTCATGGCAGGCACCACAGGTACTCAGTCCCACCCGGGCGAGCAGGCGGCCCAGGACCCCATCCGGCTGCTGGCGGTCCGCGACACCCCGCTGTCCGTCGACGAGATCTTCAGGGCGGTGGGGGACGAGGCCGCGGGCGGCACGGCGCTCTTCGTCGGCACCGTGCGCAACCACGACTCCGGCGCCGATGTCGACAAGCTCGGCTATTCGTGCCACCCCACGGCCGAGGCGGAGATGCGCCGGGTGGCCGAGAAGGTCGTCGCGGACTTCCCGGTGCGGGCGCTGGCCGCCGTCCACCGTGTGGGCGATCTGGCGGTGGGGGATCTCGCGGTGGTCGTCGCGGTGTCCTGCCCGCATCGCGGCGAGGCGTTCGAGGCGTGCCGGCAGCTGATCGACGACCTCAAGCACGAGGTGCCGATCTGGAAGCACCAGACGTTTTCGGACGGTACGGACGAATGGGTCGGCGCATAACGCCGTCGTCCAAGGTGTGCGGTCGGGCCACGCGAGTGCTGCCCGAGGCCCGCTGAAACCCGGTCACCACCCATGCGCCCCGATTTGCGTAACCCGACCCCTGCCGTGAGCGTTGGAGCAGCGGATGGTTAATCTGCTGATTGGTCGGTTTTCGCTGATCGGTCGGTTGCGGTCGCTCTTGGGGTCGGGAGGTCGGGATGGCAGCACTCGCGTGGTTGCTGATTCCGCTTTTCGCTGCCGTCGGTGCTGCGATATGGGGCAGTTGGGCAGCGCGTAATCGCACTACCGGCGATATTTCCGAGCTCGCCGGTTACACCCGGTTCCGTGAGGCGATGGAGAAATCCCGCTCCGGTTCCGACGTACTCTGACGGGCTCCTGCCGTACGCCCGAGCCGGTGTCCCGTAGGGACCGGCCCCAGCGGTGCAGTGACAGACCCGTCCCGTACTGTCGTTCCATGCCACGCCGCACTGCGACGATGCTCGCCTCCACGCTCATCCTGATCGCGCTCCTGTGCGTGGGGGTATTCATCAAAGTCCCCTACTCGGAGATGTCGCCGGGCCCCACGGTGAACACGCTCGGAGACGCGGGCGGCGAGCCCGTGCTGCAGATCTCCGGCCGCAAGACATATGCGACGACCGGTCATCTCAATATGACGACGGTCAGGGTCACCGGCGCCGACTACAAAATGAATCTCGTCGAGGCGGTCTACGGTTGGCTGGCGCACGACAGTGTCGTGGTGCCGCACAACACGCTCTATCCGGACGGCAAGACCGAAGAGCAGTCCACTCAGGAGAACGCCGAGGAATTCAGCCAGTCCCAGGAGAGCGCCAAAACGGCGGCCTTGCGGGAACTGGGCATCCCGGTGCAGACCCGCGTGGTCGTCTCCACCGTCCTGAAGGACACTCCGGCCGAGGGCAAGCTGCACGCGGGCGATGTCATCAAGTCGGTGGACGGCACGGCCGTCAAGGATCCCAAGGACGTCGCCAAGCTCGTCACCAAGCACAAGCCAGGCGAGAAGGTCGTCTTCACGATCGTCCCGGCCAAGGAGGCCGCCGCCGCCGAGAAGGCGGGCAGGCAGCCCGAGGGCAGCGAGGACATCGGCATCACCACGGAGAAGGCACCCGACGAGGACCGTGCGATCGTCGGCATCAAGGCCGGTCCCGACCACACCTTCCCGTTCACCATCGACATCAAGCTCGCGGACGTGGGCGGACCGAGCGCCGGCCTGATGTTCTCGCTCGGCATCGTCGACAAGCTCACGCCCAAGGATCTGACCGGCGGAAAGTTCGTGGCGGGCACCGGCACGATCGGCGAGACGGGCAAGGTCGGCCCGATCGGCGGCATCGAGATGAAGACCGTCGGCGCACGACAGGCCGGCGCCGAATTCTTCCTGACGCCCGACGAGAACTGCGCCTCGGCCGCCGCGGACATTCCCGAGGGCCTCACGCTGGTGAAGGTCAAGACGATCGACGACGCGAAGAAGTCGCTGGAGAAGATCGGCAAGGGGAACACGGCCGGCCTGCCGCAGTGCACGACGGGCTGATCGGCCGTGTCCCCGACAGAGGCGGGAGCGCCGGAGACTCGGCGGAGTTACGCCTCGAACGTGGCGGCCAGGGCCTCGGCGAGACCCGGGACCAGGGTGGAGCCGGTGAGGACCTCGGTGGCGGAGTCCTTCTCACGCAGCCGCAGCGCCGACTCGCGTGCCCCGTCACGCAGCACGGCGACGGTCATCCGGACCTCCTGGCGGTCGGGGTGCTCGGCGACCCACTGGGCCAGCTGGGACTCGTTCAGCCCCTTGGGCACGGCGGTCTCCGCTGACGGCGGCAGCATCAGCCGCTCCACCGTCAGCGCGCAGCCGACCACGGCGTCGGGCCAGGCGACCGTGCCGAGGAACTCGTCGAGCGGGGTCGTCGCGGGAATCTCGTCCTGCTCGACCGGGGTGAGGGTGGCCGTCGACTCGTTGTCGTCGAGACCGAGCTGGGCCGCGAGGCCCGGCTCCTGGGCGCGCAGCCGGGCCGTGTCGACCAGAGCGAACAGCCTGGCCGGCTGGTCCCAGCCGAGCCCGGCGGAGTAGTCGTCGATTTCGAGTACGGCGCGGGTGAGCGGGCTCGCGGCCATCGGAGTACCGGAGGCGGAGGGGGAAACATTGGACATGCCCAACATCCTGCCTCCTTCGACCCCCAAAGCGGGAACTGAGTAAAGCTTCAGTAAGTTGCATAAGTGGGCTCTACGATCGCGGAGCCCTAATACCACAACAGCGAACTTCGAGGTGCGCACCTTGGCTTTCCAGATGCCGGACCGCGGCGGAGGCCCGACAGGGCCACGGATGAGAGTCGGCCGGCCGTCCAGGCGTGTCCGGACCCTGCTCATGACACTGGGCGTACTGGCCGTCCTGGCCATGGCCTTTGTCATGTTCGCCGGGTTCTGGACGGACTGGCTCTGGTACCGCTCGGTCAGATACTCGTCCGTCTTCACCACCACCCTGTGGACCAAGATCGGGCTGTTCGCCGTCTTCGGTCTGCTGATGGCCGCCGCCGTGGGGGTGAACATCTGGCTGGCGCACCGGCTCCGGCCGCCGCTGAGCGCGATGTCGCTGGAGCAGCAGAATCTCGACCGCTACCGGATGGGCATCGCCCCGTACAAGAAGTGGGTGCTCCTCGGAGTCACCGCGCTGGTCGGGCTGATCGCCGGAGCCTCTGCTGCCGGGCAGTGGCGCACCTGGCTCATGTGGGTGAACGGGGTTCCCTTCGGTCAGAAGGACCCGCAGTTCAAGATGGACGTGTCGTTCTACGCGTTCGACCTTCCCTGGTACCGCTTCCTGCTGGGCTTCGGCTTCGCGGCCGCGGTCCTCTCGCTGATCGCCGCCGCCCTGGTGCACTACCTGTACGGCGGCCTGCGCATCACCAGCCCCGGCGCGCGTGCGACCGCCGCGGCCACCGGCCATCTGTCGGTGCTGCTCGGCATCTTCGTCTCGCTCAAGGCCGTGGCGTACTGGCTCGACCGGTACGGCCTGGCGGTGAAGTCCAGTGACTTCAAGGCCACCGGCAACTGGGCAGGGCTGCGTTATGTCGACGCGAACGCCTACCTCCCGGCGAAGACGATCCTCTTCTGCATCGCCGCGATCTGTGCCGTGCTGTTCTTCGCGACGCTGTGGCGCCGCACCTGGCAGCTGCCCGTCATCGGCTTCGGCCTGATGGTGCTCTCGGCGATCCTCATCGGCGGGCTCTACCCGGCGATCGTGCAGAAGTTCCAGGTCCAGCCGAACGAGCAGGCCAAGGAAGCGCCGTACATCAAGAAGAACATCGACGCGACGCGCAAGGCGTACGACATCGATGACGCCCAGGTCGACGACTATCGCGGCGTGGGCGAGGGCCAGGACAACGCCAAGCTGCGCGACGACGCCGACTCGGCGGCCAGCTACCGGCTGATCGACCCGAACGTCGTGCCGCCGACCTTCGACCAGCTCCAGCAGGAGCGCAAGTACTACCAGTTCCCCTCGACGCTGGACGTGGACCGCTACAACGGCCAGGACACCGTCGTCGGTCTGCGCGAGCTCGACCTCAGGGGCATCGACAAGCGCAACTGGATCAACGACCACTTCACCTACACCCATGGCTACGGCATGGTCGCCGCCAAGGGCACGGCAGTGAAGCCGGACACCGAGGGCGCACCGGACTTCACCGAGTCCGGGCTGCCCTCCAAGGGTTCGCTCCCCAAGTACGAGCAGCGGATCTACTACGGCGAGAAGACCGATCAGTACTCGATCGTCGGCGGCCCGCAGAAGGAGCTCGACTACGAGAAGAACGGCGAGCCCACCACGACCACCAGCTACAAGGGCAAGAGCGGGGTCAGCCTGTCGAACCCGCTGAACCGCGCCGCGTACGCGGTGGCCTTCAGCGAGCCGCAGATGCTCTACTCGGGTGCCATCGGCGAGGGCTCGCGGATTCTGTACAACCGCACGCCCAAGGAGCGCGTCGAGGCGGTCGCACCCTGGCTGTCCATCGACGGCGACGCCTATCCGGCGGTGGTCGGCAATCGCATCCAGTGGATCGTCGACGCGTACACCACCACCAACGGCTACCCCTACGCGTCGCGTACGACGCTGGGGGACACCACGGCGGACTCGCTCTCGCAGACGGACGACCAGCGTGCCGTGGTCGCCCAGCAAAACCAGGTCAATTACATCCGCAACTCGGTGAAGGCCACCGTCGACGCGTACGACGGCACGGTCAAGCTGTACCAGTGGGACACCGAGGACCCGGTGCTCAAGACGTGGATGAAGGCCTTCCCCGGGACGGTGCAGCCCAAGGGTGACATCGAAGCGGGCCTGATGTCCCATCTGCGTTACCCGCAGGACCTGTTCAAGGTCCAGCGCGAGCTGCTCACCCGCTACCACGTCACCAGCCCGTCGCAGTTCTACAGCGGCAGTGACGCGTGGCAGGTGCCGGACGACCCGACGACCGGCGACAAGAGTTCGGTACCGCCGTACTACCTGAGCCTGAAGATGCCCACGGCCAAGGGTGCGGAGGTCGATCCGAACGCGAAGCAGAAGTTCTCGCTGACGACGACCTTCACGCCCAACGGCCGTCCCAACCTGGGGGCGTTCATGGCGGTCGACGCCGATGCCTCCAGCAAGGACTACGGGACCATAAGGCTGCTGAGAGTCACGGGCGACGTGCCGGGTCCGCAACAGGTGCAGAACCGGCTCAACAGCAACAGCGAGGTAGCCGAGTTCGTCAGGAACATGAAGGGCGCCAACTCGGACATCGAGTACGGCAACCTGCTGACGATCCCGCTCAACGACGGCTTCCTGTACGTCGAACCGGTCTACGCCCAGGGCAACAACGCCTACCCGCTCCTGAAGAAGGTCGCCGTCTCGTACGGCAAGGAGACCGTCTTCAAGAACAACCTGGCGGAAGCGCTCACGGCCGTCTTCGGCGAGGAGGGCGCGCCACCGCCGCCGGCGGACGACGGCGATCCCAGCAAGCCGAAGCCACCGGCCGGTGACGGGACCCTGCAGCAGGCCATCGAGGACGCCCAGAAGGCGTACACCGATGGCGAGGAGGCCCTGAAGAAGCAGGACTGGGTCGCCTACGGCAAGGCGCAGGACAACCTTCAGGACGCGCTTCAGCGGGCGGCCGACGCCGAGGCGAAGGCCAAGTCCGACGGAAAGGCCAAGCCGGACGGGAAGGGCGACCCGAAGGGCGACTGAGCTGGGAGCATCCCGCGTCGTGCTAGTCTTTGGACACAACGACGCGGGGTGGAGCAGCTCGGTAGCTCGCTGGGCTCATAACCCAGAGGTCGCAGGTTCAAATCCTGTCCCCGCTACTGAAGTAGACAACGAGGGCCCGGATCTCGAAAGAGATCCGGGCCCTCGTTGTATGTCATCCGTGTCCGTCATGTACCCAGGTGTCCATACGAACCACCGTTCTGGTGGGCGGAGTTGGCGCCAAAGCGTTTGGAGAGTCTCTCTGTGGGCATGTCGACAAAGCGCTGAAGTGACCTCACTGGCTGCGGTATACCAGGTGTACGCGGGTTGCGGGTGGTGCGACGATGGTTTTTATGGGGGACAGGGCAACTCTGTTGGAGACAGGGCGGTTTGTGCAGCGACATCATGAGAACGCTGTGGACGCCGCGGACACCGCCGAGGCCGAGTCCGAGGCGCGGTACTGGCAAGCCGCCGAGCGCGGCGACACCGAGTCCCTGAGTGTGCTCGGATCCCTGCTGCTGCGCCGCGGCGACCTCGACGCGGCCGAGCCCCATCTGCGTGCCGCGACCGCCGACGGCGACCGCGCCGCCGCCAATAATCTGGGCGTTCTCCTCCACCAGCGCGGCTACGCCGACGAGGCGGCCGGCTGGTGGCGCATCGCCGCGGTGGCGGGTTCCGCCGCCGCCGCGCACGCCCTCGGCCGTCACTACCGCGAGCGCGGCGACGAGCCTGCCGCCGAGTACTGGCTGCGCCAGTCCGCCGAGCAGGGCCACGCGCTGGGGGCGTACGCCCTCGCCGACCTGCTTGAGCACCGCAGCGACGTCGGCGCCGAGCGCTGGCTGCGCGCGGCCGCCGAGCAGGGCCACCGGGAGGCGGCGTACCGCCTCGCCCGCACCCTCGACCGCCGGGCCGCCGCGGAGGCGCACGCCGGAACATCCACCGCTGGCGCCCCGGGTGGCTCCGGCGTGCGCGGAGGGCGCCGCCAGGCCGCCGGTACGGGGACGGGCGACGGGGCCGGCACTAAGACCACCACCGGCCGCACCACCACCACCACGGGCACCACCAACACGAGAACCAACACCGGAACGGCCACTGGCACCGGCCGCCGCGTCACCCGCACCGGGCGCGCCGCCGTCGAGCCCGGCGCCGCCGTCGAGGCCGAGCAGTGGTACCGCCAGGCCGCCGCCCGCGGGCACCGCCGCGCCGCCCTGCACCTCGGCGCGATCCTGGAGGAGCGCGGCGAGCTCAGGGAGGCCGGCCGTTGGTACCTGACCTCCGCCAAGGACGGCGAGGCCCGCGCCGCCTGCGCCCTGGGCTTCCTGCTGCGCGACGCGGGTGACGAGGAGAGCGCCGCCGTCTGGTGGCTGCGCGCCGCCCAGGACGGCGACGGCAACGCCGCCAACGCGCTGGGCGCCCTGCACGCCGCCCGCGGCGAGCAGCAGACCGCCGAGCGCTGGTACCGCGCCGCGCTGGACGCCGGTGACGTCAACGGCGCGTACAACCTGGGTCTGCTGTGCGCCGCCCAGGGCCGCACGGCGCAGGCCGACCAGTGGTACCGCCGCGCCGCCTACGCGGGCCACCGCGAGGCCGCGAACGCGCTCGCCATCCTGCTGCTCCAGGGCGGCGACGCGGCCGGCGCCGAGCCCTGGTTCTCCAAGGCCGCCGAGGCGGGCAGCGTCGACGCCGCGTTCAACCTCGGCATCCTCCACGCGGGCCGCGACGAGGACAGCGCCGCCTTCGTCTGGTACGAGCGCGCCGCCGCCGCCGGGCACACCGAGGCCGCGCTCCAGGTCGGCATCGCCCTGCTCAGGGACGGCGAGGAACAGGACGCCGAGCGGCATCTGCGGTGCGCCGCGGGCAGCGGCAGCGCCGAGGCCGCCTTCCGCCTCGCCACGCTGCTCGACTCCCGCCAGCCGCCCGCCGGGCCGCCCGCGCTCGGTGAGGTGCTGAGCGAGAAGACGGAGTGCGAGGAGTGGTACGAGCGCGCCGCCGAGCAGGGGCACCGCCGCGCCCAGGTGCGGGTCGGCATGCTCGCGGCCCGGCGCGGCGACCTGGAGGCCGCCGCGCGCTGGTACCGCGAGGCCGCCGAGGCGGGCAGCCGCAACGGCGCGTTCAACCTCGGGCTGCTGCTCGCCCGCGAGGGCAGCGAGCCGGAGGCCGCCCTGTGGTGGTCCCGCGCGGCCAAGGCCGGGCACGGCCGCGCCGCGCTGCGGCTCGCGCTGCTCGCCGCCCGCCGCGGCGAGCTCGACGAGGGCCAGCGGTGGTGCGCGCGTGCGGTGGAGCTCGGCCCCGCCGAGGTCACAGAGCGGGCCGCGCGACTGCGCGAGGCGCTGCACCAGGAGCTCACGGCGTAGGTGAGCGCCTGCCACCAGGAGACGGCCGGGAACAGCGGGCGATCAGGAACAGCCAGGTCCTAGCCCTGCCAGGCCTGGCCGAAAGGGATTTGCACTGGCCGACACCGCCACGTAGAGTCTGGTTCACCGACGCGGGGTGGAGCAGCTCGGTAGCTCGCTGGGCTCATAACCCAGAGGTCGCAGGTTCAAATCCTGTCCCCGCTACTGAAGAAGAAACGAAGGCCCGGGACTCGCGAGAGTTCCGGGCCTTCGTCGTGCGCGCGGCATGGCCGACCGGCCCGACGAACCGTCGTCGGGCCGGCTTGCTGTCCGTTGTGTCAGGTGTCAGGCCGAGGCGCAGTTCGGGCAGACGCCGCGGTACGTCATCTCGACGTCCGAGATCGTGAAGCCGAAGCGCTCGGTGTCCGGCAGGTCCGCGAGCGGATTTCCCGACGGGTGTACGTCGCGGATGGCGCCGCACTGCGCGCACACCAGGTGCTGGTGCGGGTGGTGGGCGTTCGGGTCGTAGCGCTTGGCCCGGCGGTCCGTCGAGACTTCGAGCACCTCGCCCAGGGAAACCATCTCGCCCAGCGTGTTGTAGACCGTTGCCCGGGAGATCTCGGGCAGCTTGGCCACGGCGCGCGCGTGCACCTCGTCGGCCGTCAGGTGGACGTGGTCCCCGTCCAGGACTTCGGCCACGACACGCCGCTGCGCAGTCATGCGCCAGCCGCGTCCGCGCAGGCGTTCCAACAGGTCACTCATGGGGACCAGCCTAACAGTGGAGGGACCAGGTCCCGAACGGGTGTGACTTTGGATGTCTACTTGACTTAGACAAGGTCCATTGTAGGATCGGGATAGGCGAACACCAAGGGACAGGACTTGCAGGTATGACGCAGGAGGCGCACGTGACGCAGGGACCGCTTACGACGGAGGCCGGCGCGCCGGTCGCCGACAACCAGAACAGTGAGACCGCGGGCGTCGGCGGTCCTGTTCTGGTTCAGGACCAGGCGCTGCTCGAAAAGCTCGCGCACTTCAACCGTGAGCGCATCCCGGAGCGCATCGTGCACGCGCGCGGCGCCGGTGCGTACGGCACCTTCACGCTGACCCGCGACGTCTCGCAGTGGACGCGTGCGAAGTTCCTCTCCGAGGTCGGCAAGCAGACCGAGACCTTCCTGCGCTTCTCGACCGTCGCGGGCAACCTCGGCTCGGCGGACGCGGTGCGCGACCCGCGCGGCTTCGCGCTGAAGTTCTACACCGAAGAGGGCAACTACGACCTCGTCGGCAACAACACCCCGGTGTTCTTCATCAAGGACGCCATCAAGTTCCCCGACTTCATCCACACCCAGAAGCGCGACCCGTACACCGGCTCGCAGGAGGCGGACAACGTCTGGGACTTCTGGGGTCTGTCGCCCGAGTCGACGCACCAGGTCACCTGGCTCTTCGGTGACCGCGGCATCCCGGCGACGCTGCGCCACATGAACGGGTACGGCTCGCACACGTACCAGTGGAACAACGAGGCCGGCGAGGCCTTCTGGGTCAAGTATCACTTCAAGACCGACCAGGGCATCAAGAACCTCACCACCGAGGACGCCAACCAGCTCTCCGGCATGGACCCGGACAGTCACCAGCGCGACCTGCGTGAGTCGATCGAGCGCGGCGACTTCCCGTCCTGGACGGTGCAGGTGCAGGTCATGCCGGCGGCCGACGCGGCGAACTACCGTTTCAACCCGTTCGACCTGACGAAGGTCTGGCCGCACGAGGACTACCCGCCGGTCGAGATCGGCAAGCTGGAGCTCAACCGCAACCCGGAGAACATCTTCGCCGAGGTCGAGCAGTCGATCTTCAGCCCCGCGCACTTCGTGCCGGGCATCGGCCCGTCTCCGGACAAGATGCTGCAGGGCCGTCTCTTCGCGTACGGCGACGCCCACCGCTACCGTGTCGGCATCAACGCCGACCACCTGCCGGTGAACCGTCCGCACGCCACCGAGGCGCGCACCAACAGCCGTGACGGTGCCCTGTACGACGGCCGCCACGCGGGCTCCAAGAACTACGAGCCCAACAGCTTCGGCGGTCCGTTCCAGACGGACAAGCCGATGTGGCAGCCCACCCCGGTCACCGGCGCCACCGGCAACCACGAGGCCCCCAGCCACGCCGAGGACAACGACTTCGTCCAGGCGGGCGACCTCTACCGGATGCTGTCGGAGGACGAGAAGGGCCGTCTGATCGACAACCTGGCGGGCTTCATCTCCAAGGTGTCGCGCGACGACATCGCGGAGCGCGCCGTCAACAACTTCCGTCAGGCCGACGGTGACTTCGGCAAGCGGCTGGACACCGCGGTCCAGGCCCTGCGCGGCTAGTCCGGATCGTTTGTCGTAGAAAGAGGGCCGGGTTCCCCCAGGGGCGCCCGGCCCTTCTGTGTCGTGGGATCCGTGTTGTGCGAGGCCGTGCGGCGGGGTCGCTTCGCGGGCGCCCGGTCGCCTCAGCCCGCGAGCACGGTCGTCGGGTGGCTGCGGGACGGTGACCAGCAGCGGATGATGTCGCGGACGGATACGACGCCGACCGGGCCGTTGCCGTCGAGGACGACGAGGTGGCGGAAGCCGCCGTGCGTCATGGCCTCCGCGGCCTCTTCGAGGGTCCAGGACGGCGCCGCGAAGACGACATCGGTGGTGGTGTGCGTACCGGCGGTCTCGAAATCGGGATTCTGGCCGGTCCCGATCGCGACGAGGATGTCGCGTTCGGTCAGGATGCCGAGTCCACCGGCGTCGGTGTCGAAGACGACGGCCGCCCCGACATGGCGCTCCGCCATCAGCCGGGCGGCCTGGCGGAGTGTGTGGGCGGGACCGATGGTGAGGACCATCGTGCTCATGGCGTCACGGACGAGCATGGACGGAGCCACCTCCTTGGTGAACCGCTACGAGAAGCAATTCACAAGTTCACAAGTGGGGGGACTCCCAGAGTGACAGCCGCAAGCAGGGTCAACAAGGGGGCGCGGGGGGACGGGTCGGCCGAGAAGATGCTCCCATACGCCGGTTTCGTCGCTCTTTCGCCCGCGCGGCACGGCCGACGCGCCGTCGTGCCGCCCTGCTGCGCCGCCGTATCGCCCTCGAATCAGCCGTGCAAGTAGCCCAGCATCTCCGAATGCAGCAGTCCGTTGGACGCCGCCGCGTTGCCGCCGTGCGGTCCCGTCACCCCGTCGAGGCTGGTGAAGACCCCGCCGGCCTCCTGGACGATGATCGTCGTCGCCGCCATGTCCCACAGCGACAGCTCGGGCTCCGCGCAGATGTCCACGGCACCCTCGGCGACCATCATGTACGGCCAGAAGTCGCCGTACCCACGGGTGCGCCAGCAGTCACGGGTCAGATCCAGGAACCCTTCGAGCCGCCCCTGCTCCTCCCAGCCGCTGAGTGAGGAGTACGCGAACGACGCGCTCGCGATCTCGTCGACCTTGGAGACATGCAGGCGCGTCGCGGAGGTGAGACTGCGACCGGTGTAGGCGCCGCCGCCCTTCGCCGCCCACCAGCGTCGGCCCAGCGCGGGCGCGGACACCACGCCCATCACCGGCTGGAAGCCGTTCTCGCCCGCCTCCATGAGCGCGATCAGCGTCGCCCAGACCGGCACGCCGCGCACATAGTTCTTGGTGCCGTCGATCGGGTCGATGACCCAGCGCCGCGGGCCGGTGCCCTGCAGCCCGTACTCCTCACCCAGCACCGCGTCACGCGGCCTGCCGCGGTGCAGGTGGCTGCGGATCAGCTCCTCGGCGGCCTTGTCGGCCTCGGTCACCGGCGTCATGTCCGGTTTGGTCTCGACCTTCAGATCCAGAGCCTTGAAGCGCTCCATCGTCGTGGCGTCGGCGGCGTCCGCGAGGACATGGGCAAAGCGCAGATCATCGTGATAGTCGGGCATGACCGAACAGTATCGACCGCCCTCCGCGCGAACCACAGCGTCCCGTGGCCGAGCCTCGCCCTCCCGCTGCGCGGGCTATTGACAGTGCCCGGCGGCGAGTCAACTCTGACACCGGAGCAAGCCGTGCGATCCGTACGGTCCGGGACCCCGACCCGGGAGGCGATGCGATGCCCACAGCGCGAGATGCCTTACTGGACGCGGCCTTCGTCGCGCTCGCCGATCGGCCATGGTCCGGGGTGCGGATGGTCGACGTGGCCTCCTCGGCCGGGGTGTCCCGGCAGACCCTCTACAACGAGTTCGGCAGCAAGGACGGCCTGGCCCGCGCACTGGTGCTGCGGGAGGCCGACGCGTATCTGGCGGGCGTGGAGCGGGCGCTCGCCGAGCGGTCGGGCGATCTCCGCGACCGACTGCTGTCCGTCGCCGAGTGGACGGCGGGGGCGGCCCGCGCCAGTCCGCTCGTACGCGCCCTCCTCACCGGCTGCTGGGGCGAGCGGCTGCCCGCACCCCACCCGGCCGGCCTCCCGCCGAGCAACCACAGGCCGCCGTCGCCGGTGCCCGCCCAGCGGCGTGCCGACGTCGGCACGCCCGCGCCCGCCGAGCTGATCGCGGCGGTCCGGGACAAGGCGGTGGCCGTGCTGGAGCGGGGACGTACGGCCCGGCGGGATCCGAGACCTTCGGGCGCCGGGCGGGAAGAGGCCGAGGAGCTCGCGTACCGCTGCGAGCTGACCGTGCGGCTGGTGCTCTCGTACGTCGTCGCGCCCGCGAACTCCGGGGAGGAATTCGGGCGGCTGATCGGGGCCGCCCTCGCGGGCGGCGCCGGGGTCAGTGGGCCGAGCCCGACAGCTGCAGGCCGATGACGCCGATGACCACCAGGGAGATCGATACGAGCTTGAGCGTGGAGACCACGTCGCCGAGGAAGACCATGCCGTAGATCGCGGTGCCGGCCGCGCCGATGCCCGTCCACACGGCGTAGGCGGGACCCACGTCGAGCTTCCTCAGCGCGAGCGTGAGCAGGCCGAAGCTGCCCAGCGCGAACGCGCAGAAGGCAACCGTCGGCCAGAGTCTGGTGAAGCCGTGCGAGAGCTTGAGGCACACCGCGAAACCCGTTTCGAGCAGTCCCGCCACCACTACCAGCAGCCACGCCATGGTCTGTGCCTCCCGCATCGGTGACTGCTTCGTCGCTCTTGGTGCGAGTATGCACTTACCAGCGTCGGTGGGCGGCAAACGTGCCGGGCACCCCTCGGATCAGTCGCCTTCCCGCCGTTCCCGGGTGGCGAGCAGCCGCCGCAGGGAGTCGAGCCGGATCGGGTCGGCGTGTCCCTCGGCGACCCACCGGTCCAACGCGCACTCCGGCTCGTCGTGGGTGCACCCGCGCGGACAGTCGGCCGTGCCCGGCTCCAGGTCCGGGAACGCGAGGATGACGCGCGACGGGTCCACATGGTGCAGCCCGAAGGAACGCACGCCCGGCGTGTCGATCACCCAGCCGTGGCCGCCCGACAGCGGCAGCGCGAGCACCGAAGTGGTGGTGTGCCTGCCGCGGCCGGTGACGGCGTTGACATGGCCGGTCGTACGCCACTGCTCCTCCGGCACCAGGGCGTTGACCAGGGTCGTCTTGCCGACACCCGAGTGCCCGACGAAGGCCGTGACGTGGTCGTCGAGATGCTTGCGGACCAGCTCGGTGGCGGCGCCGCTCTGCAGTTCCTCGCGGCTGGTCACCAGGTACGGGATGCCGAGCGGACGGTAGGTGTCGAGCAGCTGCTCCGCCGAGGCCAGGTCCGACTTGGTCAGCACCAGGAGCGGGGAGAGCCCGGCGTCGTACGCCGCGACCAGACAGCGGTCGATCATGCGCGGGCGCGGCTCGGGGTCCGCGAGAGCGGTGACGATCGCCAGCTGGTCCGCGTTGGCGACGACCACGCGCTCGTACGGATCGTCGTCGTCGGCGGTACGGCGCAGCACCGAGGCGCGCGGCTTGACCCGGATGATGCGCGCCAGGGTGTCCTTGTCGCCCGAGAGGTCGCCGACGATGCCGACGCGGTCACCCACCACCACGGACTTGCGGCCCAACTCGCGGGCCTTCATCGCGATGACGGTGCGATGCTCGACGAGGCACGTGACGCGGCCCCGGTCGACCGTCAGGACGAAGCCCTCGACGGCGTCCTCGTGCGCGGGGCGGGTGTGGGTGCGCGGCCGGTTGCCCTTGCGGTTGGGGCGGATCCGGATGTCGTCCTCGTCGGGGTTCTTCCCGTAGCGACGCATGTCCTCAGGCCCCGAGCATTCCGGTCCACATCCGCGGAAAGTCCGGCAGCGTCTTGGCGGTCGTGCCGACGTTCTCGATCTGTACGTCCTTCACGGCGAGGCCGATGATCGCGCCCGCGGTGGCCATCCGGTGGTCCTCGTAGGTGTGGAAGATCCCGCCGTGCAGTCGGCGCGGCCTGATGCGCAGGCCGTCCTCGGTCTCGGTGACGTCGCCGCCGAGCCCGTTGATCTCCTTGGTGAGGGCGGCGAGGCGGTCGGTCTCGTGCAGCCGCAGATGCGCGACGCCGCGCAGTACGGACTCGGAGTCGGCCAGGGCCGCGACCGCCGCGATGCCCGGGGTGAGCTCGCCGACGTCACTCAGATCCACGTCGATGCCCCGGACGGTGCCGGTGCCGGTGAAGGTCAGCCCCAGCTCGTTCAGCTCGTACGAGCCGCCCATCGCGGTGAAGATCTCGCGCAGCGCGTCACCCGGCTGGGTGGTGTGCTCGGGCCAGTCCGGGATGGTCACCCGGCCGCCGGTGATCAGGGCGGCGGCGAGGAACGGCTGGGCGTTGGAAAGGTCGGGCTCGACGGTGAGGTCGCGGCCCAGCATGGCGCTGGGGGCGACCCGCCAGACGTTCGGCTCGCCGCCGGACTCGGGGCTGTCCACCTGGGCGCCGACCGCGCGCAGCATGTCGACGGTCATCAGGATGTGCGGGAGGGAGGGAAGGGTGGCGCCGGTGTGACGTACCTCCACGCCCTGGTTGAAGCGCGGGGCGGAGAGCAGCAGAGCGCTGACGAACTGCGAGGAGGAGGACGCGTCGATGGACACCGGGCCGCCGTCGAGCGCACCAACGCCGTGCACGGTCAGCGGAAGCGCGCCGCGGCCGTCGTCGTCGATGCGGGCACCGAGGGTGCGCAGCGCTTCGATGACCGCGCCGAGCGGGCGCTCGTACGACCGGGGGTCGCCGTCGAAGCGGATGGGGCCGTCGGCGAGCGCCGCGACGGGAGGCAGGAAGCGCATCACCGTGCCGGCGTTGCCGACATCGACCGTGGCCGGGCCGTGCAGGCCCGCCGGGATGATCCGCCAGGCCTCACCGGAGCCGTCGGGGCCGACGCCCTCCTCGATACCGACGCCGGTGGCGCGCAGCGCCTCGGCCATCAGCAGGGTGTCGCGGGAGCGCAGCGGGCGGCGCAGCCAGCCCGGCTCGGCGGCGAGGGCGGCCAGGACCAGGCCACGGTTGGTGACCGATTTCGAGCCGGGCACGGTGACGGTCGCGTCGACGGCTTCGCTCGCGCGCGGCGCGGGCCAGAGGGCGGGGTGCACGGGGCTTTCGGTCATGGCCCTTACTTTAATGGCTCCCGGACAACCCAGCTCTTGATCAAATATGCTGAAACCGGTGCGTAACCGGGGAGTACCGCAGGCGCTAGAGGCCGAGAAGCCAGCGACCGCCGCCCAGGAGCGCGCAGATCGACACGACGTGGAAGAGCAGCAGCCACATCAGGGGCGGCACATGCGTCAGCCTCGACAGCTGATCGGCATCCGAATCGGGGGCGCCGCCGTGGCGGCGCTTGGACTGGAGCTCGAAGGCGGGGCGCACGCCCCCGAGGAGCAGGAACCAGACCGCGGCGTACGCGAAGGCCGCCTGTACGTCCGGGGTCGTCAGCCAGGAGATCAGCAGGAACGCGGCCCCGGTGAGGATCACGGTCAGTGCGCCGTACGCGTTGCGGATCATCATCAGCATGGCGATGAGCAGGGCGGTCGCGACCCACAGGAAGAGCGTGATGTGGTTCGCGGCGAGCAGCCAGGCGCCGCCCAGCCCGAGCAGCGACGGCGCGGTGTAGCCGGCCGCGGCGGTGAGGATCATCCCGATGCCGGTCGGCTTGCCGCGGCTGACGGTGAGCCCGGAGGTGTCCGAGTGCAGCCGGATCCCGTCGAGGCTGCGCCCGGTCAGCAGAGCGACCAGCCCATGACCGCCCTCATGGGCGATGGTGACGGCGTTGCGCGTCAGCCGCCAGAGGGGGCGCGGGGTGACGGCGAGGAGCGCGACCAGGGCGGTCACGATCACGAGCCACTGGTCGGGGTCGGGCTGGGTGCCGAAGACGCGGTCCCACAGGTCGCCGAGATGGGTGCTGTCCATGATGCGGGCGGCTCCTTGGGGTTTGGCGGTCTTGGCGGGCGTGAGTTGATCGACCCGGGCCCGGCGATCGGGGCAGTCTGACACCCACTGCGGATGGTGGGTAGGACGCCGGATTCTCGCGCATCGTTCCTGACGGCGAACGGATGGGGCGCATGTCATACGCCGCGTGATCGTCTCCGGCCGACCGTTCACCCACCGTGGGTCAGACCCATCGAAGGGAGTGTGCGATGGCGTCGCACAGATCGCCCATCGGGCTTGTCGTGCTGCTCATGGGGGTGGAGAAGGCGAGCAGGAGATAGCCCATGTCGCCGGGCATGTGCACATGAAAGTCCAGGTTCGTTTCGGTGACGGCCCGGACCGCCTCGCCCGCTGGGAGTACGACGACATCGAACTCGGTATTCTGCCGCCCGCTGCGCTGGGCCATCGCCCGCGCGAACTCTTCTGGCGGCGGTGTCAGCCCACGAGGCGTATGCGCCAGTGAGACAAGCAGGGAGGCCGGCATGGCCGCGTCGCCGGGCGATTCGGTCTTGAGGTAGAACTCCAACGCTCCATGCGCGACCCCGTTTTCGGCGGTGTTGCGCAGCGTCGCCCAAATGCTTCGCGTGGCCTCTGCAGGGACGTGGCTGTCCGCGGACTCCCGGTCGACGAAGGTTTTCAGCTGATGACGCCAGCGCTCGTGCGTGAGGTCGATCCGGAACCAGTCGCGGGGAACAAGGAGCCGGTAGTCGGAGGGAGGCGCCGCTGCGCTCATTCGCCCGATCCGGGAATGATCAGCGCCGAGCCGCCGACGTCGAAGAGACGGATACTGCTCGCGATGTTCCCGAACATCGTCGAGAACGTGTCCCAGCCTGCCGGAGTGGGCGTCGCCATCTCCATCATCAGAGTGGTCCCATTCGGGAGTGGGACGTAGACCCGGATGAACGACGTCGAGAGCATGGAGCCTGTTTCGGCGCCGGTCAGGTCTCCGGTGATTCTGTCCTCGCGGGTACCGATACACGACACTGCCGGGCCGCACGGGAGCTGAATCTCGGACACCTCGCCGGCATCCGCTCTGCGAAGGTCGGCCGAGATCGCCTTGACGGGGTCCATGGCGCGGTCGCCACCCGAGCCGTCGACCAGAGACGCGAAGACCGTGGCGGTGCAGGGGGCTTCGTCGACCACGGCCACGCAGACTCCGGCGTACTCGGCTCCGGCGGCGAGCAGGTCGTCGATGCCGAGCGCACAGACGACCGCGAACCGGAGCTGGTCCTCATCGGCCGCGCCGGGAAGCGCCTTTGCCGCCAGCTCATCCAGTAGCCGGACCGCTTCGTCTTCGTCCTCCTCCTTGATCGGGAGGTCGTGGAAGATTTCCGGCATCACCCAGCGCACATGGATGTTGTCTGAGCGGACGTTGAAGTGTGTGGCCTGCGACGGGACTGTCTTCGACGGCCGGGTCTGCATGGTCACGCGGGGCCGCCGTTTTCGGGGATGGGGAGTTCGGGGGCATCGGGGAAGAATTTTTGCGATGAGGCGTACATGCCGTAATAGGGGTAAAGGCTCGGGATATCCGCTCCGCCTCTGCGGGCGATGCCGACGATCTTGCGGTAGAGGCGGGCTCGGCAACGTACGTTGCGGACGGTCTCGTTCAGCAGAGTGGGACGCCTCAATAGGTAGACCGTAATAATCAGAGCGCAGATGATCAGTGCATCCGCAACAATGAAGCCGATTTGGAATTGCCGGGACTTCTGGGCCGCGACCAGCTCCCAGAACATCCATCCGCCGAGTGTAGAGGCAGCCAACGGAAGGCTGAACAAACAACCAAGCATGCCTCCCTTTGCTGTATCCTCACGCCTCTGATGAAGCATCCAGTGAACAGCCCTATCGTCAAGGAAGTCGAAACGCGCTTCGCGCCCGTACTTCTCGGCTGCTGTTTTGGCTGCGGGGACGGAAGCGATAACTGACGAAGGGGCCATTTTGTGAATGGTTCCGCTGTCATCGACGAAGTCACCGAATTCAAGCGAGTGGTAGTCGGTCATGGACAGCACCTCTTTACCTGGCGGGCGCCAGTGCGCCATGGAATGACGTCGACGACGGGCTTGGTCGCGGCGTTGGAGATGGGGTGGCGGGGGCGCCAGGGCGGACGCTCGGCTCTGGCGGTGCCGTCGGCATGGGGCCAGGGCTGCCTGGCGGCTGAGGGGAGGGGGTCACGGTTTTCGGTTCGGGTAGATACTGGCGCATTCGCAAGATGGTGTTGACGTAGGCGTTGGCAAGGCCAGTACCCTTGATGTAGCGCGTGACGACTTCCGGATTCCATCCGCCGCTCGGGAGTCTTGGTGTAGTGATTCCACGCTTCGCGAGGAGTTTGGCCGCGTAACCGACGCCTTTGTTGATGGACTTTACGGCGATTCCGTTGGTGAACATGCCCCAGACTCCTGCCTGTGCGGCGAGCACTCGGGCTCCCTTGGCTCCTGCGGCGAATCCCTTCAGGGCCCCGAGTCCAGGAATGATCCCCATAACGTCCAAGCCGATCTTCAATGCATCAAATTTACCGCCGCGAGCGAAAGTGTCGTACAGGCGCCCCGACAATGCTCCAGCGCTGAACACTGCGGCCACACCCACAATGATTACTGCCGCAAGGCCACCCGTCAGGACAACTGCCGCCACCAATGCCACCACGGCGAGCACCGTGGCGATAGTCGAGAGGGTGTCCGCGTGGTCGGCCAAGAAATTCATGAAACCGCCAGGATCCCGCACCCCGTCATGGTGGACCACATTCTTGATCTTCCTGGCCGCGCGGTTCGCAGCATCGTCGCGAATGTCCTTCGCGCCCTCAATCCGGGTGCGGCACTTGGCCATGATGTTCGTCGCGTCGTCGCGCTTCTTTTCCTGCCGGGTACGGTCCGCAGAGTCCTCCTTGGAGGAGGGGACGGTTCCCTCGTACTTCTCCAGCCCCTTGAGCGCCGCCTTCTGGTCAGTCTCCGCCTCACGGAGCTCCGCCAGGGCCTTGTCCGCCATGCGCTGCGCCCGGTACAGCTCACTGGCGTACTCGCTCGATTCGGCGTCCACGACCTTGGTGCCGAGGCCGTTGGAGGCCTCGTCGTAGCGGTCGTACGCCTTCTTCAGCCTCCCCGCCGTGTCGCCGGCGGTGTCATGGAAGGCGCGGCCGGCGTCGCTGTCCCACCCGTCGACCGACGACAAGGCGCGGATATTCCGTGCCTGCTTGTCGATCTCATCGGCCATACCGCGTAGCTTCTTGCCGAGCCGAGCGACCTCGTCCGGATCGCCTGGCACAGGATCCGAGTCGTATAGGGGCGACCAGTCGGCCGGACGCGCTGTCACTTCTTCCCCTTCTTCTCGTTCTTGACGCCCCTGAGTGACTCCGCCAGGTCATGGTCGATCTTGTCGTAGGACTCGGCAGCGGTCGCGGTGAACTTGGCGAGGCTCTCGATGTCCTCCATCAGCTTCTTTCGGTTCTTCTTCCACGTGTCGGAGAACTCGTCGAAGACATCGCGGAGCTTGTCGCTGCCCAGGGCATCCCCGTAACCATCAGCAGGATTGCCGTTCTCTTTGAACTCGCGGTGAATGCGGTAGAGCGAGTTCGAGCAGTCCTCGATCATGTCGAGGTCGGCTCTTGTTCTGTCGCCCACGAGGTGCCCTCTCACATTTGAACTGACCCGCTGGTCTCAGCGGTTGATGGCCTGAATCTCCTGGACGGCGATGTCCTGCTCGGCGCCGAACGTCCCGCTCGGCAGTGGCTGGTCGCCGTCGATGCCGGTGCCTGTCCAGGTGATTTCCCAGGTGACTGTGGCCTGGAGTTTGTACGTGCCGTCGCCGGAGGAGCGGAGGTAGGTGAGGCCGCAGGGCGGGAGCTGGTCGGCTGATCCCTTGGTGTAGGGGGTGCCGATGCTGCCGTTCTCGATGGGGCATTCGCCGGAGGCGGGGTGGAGTGTGGCGTCCTTGGTGCCGGGCTCGATCTTGAGGGAGACCGGGGTGGCCGTGGTGGTGGCCTGTATGCCCAGGACGGCGACCGAGGCGGTCACGGAGACGGGCTTGAATTCGGCCTTGTCCAGCCAGGCCCAAGTCGGCAGATTCACCTTGGTGTTGGCCTCGGGGGCGAGCTCGATTGCGGTGTCCGGCACGAGGATCTCGGCGTACGCGAGGTGCGCGAGGATCTCTGGGGTAACGGCCTCGGGGACATCGGCAGGGGGCGGATCGCCGTTGTCGACCCAGAAGTAGGGCTTCTCGCAGGCGTCCCAGCCGGCTGGGTAATTTTCGTTGGCGTACGAGTCCCACCAGTAGCCCTTGCCGGCTTTGTCGGCGTTGAAGTCCTTGTACGGCTCGCCGTCGACATAGCGCTTGCGCTGTTCCAAGTCCCACTGCGGGCCGGTGGAGTCGGCTGCCCAGATGGGTTCCACGGTCTTCTTGAACTGGGCAGGGGTGTACTTCGGCGCGTACCAGCAGGCGGGAGGCATCCAGTTGCCCTGGGGGGCGAGCGGGCCTGCGGCGGCCCCCTGGCCGTTTTTGTCGTAGTTGAAGTCGACCTTTCCTACCTTGGCCGAGATCTTGTTGTCTTCAACGCCGCCGGAGCCGAGCCCGCCGCCGCCTGTTGGTGGAAGCTGCTCTGCATGGGACACAGCCGGTGAGCAAAGACAGAGAGCACCGGCGAAGACAGGCGCGAGGGCACGAATGGTCCTGTTCACGGCTGGCACATCGCAGCACCGCGGGTGGATGAAATCTTCATCAGTTCCCAGGTGCCCTCTTTGGTCTTGGCGACTTGGGCCCCATAGACGATGTAGTTGTTCTTGGATGCTTTCGTGCCCTTGATCTCGCCGGTCTTCACGACCTTGCTGAACCCCTTGCTCTCATCCGCGCAGTATCTGATGGAGGCAGAAGTCTTGGACTTGACTGTGACTTGCCGATCGAAGTAGCGGACGGTTCCGGTTACGGTCCAACCGGCGTCCTTGAACGACTTCACCCACCCTTCAGCGGAGACCGCGGCCTCGCCTTCCGTGTAGAACCCGAGGGCGGGGTGGCGAGGGTCGCCCGCGGTGATGGCTGCGTTGAGCGCACGAATGAACTCCGCGTTGTCCTTGAGGACCGCGTCTTGCACTGCGTCCCCGGCCTGCTCCGGCGTGAAGGTCAGGGTGACGTCCGCGGGGAGCTTGATCTCGGGGCGGCGGGTGGACTCTGTGGCCGACGGTGTCGGAGACGCGGATTTCTTGGCGCCTTCGTCGACGCCAGCGATCTCCTCCTTAGCGTTGGGTTCCTCGTCTCCGCTGCCGCATGCCGTGAGGAGTAGGGCAGCGGTTGCTGCGAGTGCGGCAGCAACGGGCAAAGAGCGGCGGTTCACTGGTGACTCCCGGTGGGGCGAAAGTTGTCTCGGGTGACTCGACGCTATCTGTCGTGTGTGTTGTTTCACCAGAGCGAACACCCTTGCCGGAACGATGAAGTGGTCCTTTTTGGGAGGAACCAGTGGCTCTCAGTTGCGGCACTGTGATCTGCTGAGCAGAGCGGTGAGCAGCCGGAGCGTTCGAAGTGGGTTCGCTGCTCCTTCGGCTCCGGGAGTGCTGCTTAAACGAGTGCGCCCGCCCCAGAAAAATCAGGGGCGGGCAACGGGTGCGGGGTCTGGCTGCGCTGGCTAGATATCCATCATGAGCCTGAGCTGTGCGCGGATGTCCTCGGCCTCCTTGCTGGTGGCGTTGCCCATCTTGCGGGTCAGTCGCTGTTCGGAGATGGCGCGTACGTCGTCCACGCGCGCCCAGCTCGGTCGGTCGAGACCGGATTCCGGCGAGGACACCGGGACGTGGTGCGGGAGGCCGCGGCCCACCGAGCTGAGCGGAACGACGATTGCCATTGCGGTGGGGAAAGCGGCGAACAGTGGCGAAGAGACGACCACCACGGGGCGCCTTCTGCCCTGCTCGGACCCGGTGACTGGATCGAGGTCGACGAACCAGACTTCCCACGGGGCGGATTTACGGCTCACTGCGTAATCTTCCAGGCGTCGCCGGTCAGTCCGTCGCTGGCTGTGCCGTCCCACTCGTCCTGTTCGGCGGTGTACGCGGCCCACGCTTCGGGGTCGTTCTTGAGGCGGTCGTACGCGGCGAGGATCTGCGCCTTGTGGTGTTCCAGAAGGAGCGCTTCGAGGGCCGTGTCCAGGGTGACGCCGCCCAGGTCCTCGGTAGCTACCCGGGCCAGGCGGTCGCGGATGTCGGACCTCACCTTTATCGTCGTCATCGTCATACTTTTCAGTATACCTGGAAGTAGACCGCATTGGTATGCGTTCGCGGCTTCTTGATCGTCCAGGCCCAGGCGTCGAGGGCGTGGTCAGCTCAGGGCGCCCCAGCCGCCGGGCTCGTTGGCTTTGATGGTTCGTATGAGTTCCTTGAGGCGTATGGGGGTGGTCGAGATGATCTCCTCCGGGTTGTCGCTCTCCCGGAGGCGGATCGTTCCGTCGGGGGCGGTGGCGAGGTTGAGGCAGTTGCCTCCTTCGCCGACGCTGAACGATGACTTCTGCCAGTGCAGTTCGGACATGTGGCCTTCCTAGAGTGTGTACAGCACGTGCTGGATCAGGCCCAGTGAATCCTTGCCCACGTGGGACTCGGGAGGCATTGACGGGTCGATCGGTGGGAGCGCGTGGCGGGTCAGCTGCTCGAACAACGAGTCGTATTGCGTGAGATGTTCCCCCTCTCCCAGGTGGATCGGCTTGATGGGGTGCTCCAGGACAACGGTCCCGAGTCTGGGTACTGCCGGTGTTGCGTGCAGGAAGGGGCCGCTGAAGGCGGGATAAGCGCCGGCCCGGAACGGGTAGATCTGGATGGTTACGTTGGGTAGTTTCGCCAGTTCGATGAGGCGCAGGAGTTGCGTCCGCATCGTGTCCGGCTCGCCTTGGTGCATGTGCAGGGCCGCTTCGTAGATGACGGCATGGACCGTGGGTGCGTTCGCTGCCGTGAGGATCTGCTGGCGGTCCATCCGGAAGGCAGTGGCATCGTCAATGGTGCTGCGAACCGGTTTGGCTGTGTTGAGGATGGCCCGTGTGTAGCCGGGAGTCTGGAGCAGTCCCGGAACTACCAGCGACTCGTGCAGGTGGAGTGAGACTGCAGTCGACTCCATCTCGGCCAGGTCCATGACTGACTGCGGGGCCCTCCCCTTGTAGGCGCTCCACCAGCCCTTTCCGTTTGTCTCTGACATGGCGACGAGCGCCTCGACGTACGGGCCACCTTTGTGTCCATATATGCCGCACAGGGTGTGTAGGCGTTCTGTGGTGATCGCGGTGCGTCCCGCCTCGATGTGACTGAGGAAGGGGCGCTTCATGCCGGTTGCTGTGGCGGCATCGCCCAGGGTGACGCGGGCTTGCTCGCGGAGGGAGCGTAGCTCGGCGCCGAAACGGCGTTGCCGCTCGCTGACGACCATGCGAAGTGCCAACTCTGGGTCTCCTTCTGAGTGCTCACGGCGAGTCTGCCGGCCTGAAGGCGTGGAGGTCCACTCTTTCAGGGAATGAGTTGCAAAGGTATGCCGAAGTTCCCTACCGTGAGTGTCGAGTACATCACGCAAGTGAGCTTCGGGGTTTCGGAAGCGCACCGCACTTCGGCCTGCCCGGAGCGCGGCATTGCCACCGCCCGGCGTTCGCTTCGTGTCGTGAAGTCCCTTACTGGGGTGGAGATTCGCATGACTGCACTTGGGGATGCCTGGGAGCACGCCATTCAGATTCCTCATGACCCGCTTGGCGTCGGAGTCGCGCGGGGTGCCCTGCGGCTGATCCTCAGAGCGCATGGGCTCAGTGAACTGCTGTTGACCGCCGAGCTGTTGGCGTCGGAGCTCGTGACGAATGCCCATGAGCACTCGATCGGACCCGCCTCTCTCCGTGTGAAGTGGGCGCACAAGACGTTGCGGCTGACTGTCTGGGACACCAATCCCGAGCCGCCCCGGCCTGTCGAAGCAGTGAGGGGCGGGGACCTTGCGGACAGTGAGAGTGGACGCGGGCTGTGGATCGTGCATGAGCTGGCCGACCGGTAGGGGCATTACAGCCTGCGTGAGGGGTTGCTCGGTGCGGGCGGGAAGCTTGTGTGGTGCGAGCTTGCCGGGCCGTGATGGCGTAGTCCATCGGCCGTGGCTCGCCGTCGGTGTGGCCGGTCGGGCAGCATGGTGGGGAGCGGAGTCGTAGTCGGGGAGGGGCGGAAGCATGTGCGGACGGTTTGCGGCGAGCCGGGGGCCCGAGGATCTTGTCGGGCTCTTCGGGGTGGAGATGTGGGAGCCCACCGAGGCGCTCGCGTCCGACTGGAACGTGGCTCCCACCAAAGAGGTCCAGGTGGTGCTGGAGCGGTCGGTCAAGGCCTCGGACGAGCAGCGTCCGGTGCGGCAGCTGCGGACGCTGAAGTGGGGGCTCGTGCCTTCCTGGGCGAAGTCGCCCGAGGGCGGTGCGCGGATGATCAACGCGCGGGCCGAGACCGTGCACGAGAAGCCGTCGTTCCGGCGGCCGTTCGCCGCGCGGCGCTGCATCGTTCCCGCCGACGGGTACTACGAGTGGGTCACCGGCACGCAGGAGCGCGAGCTGGAGGTGGAGGGGAAGAAGAAGCGGGCCAGGAAGCAGCCGTACTTCGTGACCCCCGCGGACGGGTCCGTGATGGCGATGGCCGGGCTGTACGAGTTCTGGCGTGACCGGACCCTGCCCGACGACCATCCGCGGGCCTGGTGGGCGACCTGCTCGGTGATCACCACGGAGGCGGAGACCGCGCCGCTGGCGGTCGCGCCGGCGGAGGGCCCGGGGTCGCTGGCCGACATCCATCCCCGAATGCCGCTGATGCTCCTGCCCGACCGGTGGGACGCGTGGCTGGACCCCGCAAGGACGGACGCGCAGGACGTGCGGGCACTGCTGACGCCGCCGCCGGGCGGGCTGATGCGGGCGTACCCGGTGGGGACGGCCGTGAGCAACGTACGGAACAACGGGCCGGAGCTGCTGGAGGAGCTGTCCGGACCGGAAGTGGGCACCTTGTTCTGAGAGGCGCGGGACAGGGGTGGGGCCCCCGCGCGGCAGGATGTGGGGGTGACAGTCAGTGAGATGGTTCAGACCCCCGCGGGCGATGCCCGCATCACCTGGGTGGCGGCCCGGCAGGCGCGGCTCGTGCTGGCCGTCAGCCATGGCGCCGGGGGAGGGATCGAGGCGCGGGATCTGGTCGCCCTGGCCGGTGCGCTGCCCGCGCACGGCGTGACCGTGGCCCTGGTGGAGCAGCCCTGGCGGGTGGCCGGCAAGCGGGTCGCTCCCGCGCCCAAGACCTTGGACGCCGCGTGGCGCGGGCTGTGGCCGGCGCTGGCGAAGGCCGGGCTGCCGGTCGTCGCGGGCGGGCGCAGCGCGGGGGCGCGGGTCGCGTGCCGGACGGCGCGCGAGCTGGGGGCGTGCGCCGTGCTGGCACTGAGCTTCCCGCTGCATCCTCCGGGCAGGCCGGAGAAGTCCCGGGCGGCGGAGCTCCTGGGGGCCGGAGTACCCACGTTGGTCGTACAGGGCGGGAACGATCCTTTCGGGAAGCCGGCCGAGTTCCCGTCGGGTGATCACCGGCTCCTGGAAGTGCCGTACGGGGATCACGGTTTCGCTGTACCGAAGAAGGCCGAGGGGGGCCAGGAGCGGGCCCTGGAGGTGCTGACCGAAGGCGTACTGGGCTGGATCGACGGGCTTCGGGAATGTTGACCCGGGGGCCGCTGTTGTTCGGGGCGTCGACATACGCAGCACTTACGTGGAGAGGAAGTCCGTCGCATGGGTTCGACCATCTGCCCTAGCCGCTCGCACGCCGCTGACCTGGAGTGGACGGTGCTGACCGCGGCCAAGACCGTCCCTCGTCGGGCGGCGGACGGGACGGATCGTCGTCTATCCTCCGATTCGAGTGGGTCCGCATTCGGGCTCGCCACGGCGTTGGAGGAGGTGGGTCCGGTCACTGGGACCGACACAGGGACCGACGACGGCCAGGCGGCGGAGGACACCGCGCAGGAGAGCACCGCCGAGCGCAATGCGCGCTTCGAGCGGGACGCTCTGGGTTTCCTCGACCAGATGTACTCGGCCGCCCTGCGTATGACACGTAATCCGGCCGACGCAGAGGACCTGGTGCAGGAGACGTACGCGAAGGCGTACGGGTCCTTCCACCAGTTCCGTGAGGGCACGAATCTGAAGGCGTGGCTGTACCGCATTCTGACGAACACCTTCATCAACACCTACCGCAAGAAGCAGCGGGAGCCGCAGCGCAGTGGCGCCGAGGAGATCGAGGACTGGCAGCTCGCGCGCGCCGAGTCGCACATGTCGACGGGCCTGCGCTCCGCGGAGTCCCAGGCGCTCGACCACCTGCCCGACTCGGACGTCAAGTCCGCGCTGCAGGCGATCCCCGAGGAGTTCCGCATCGCGGTCTATCTCGCGGACGTAGAGGGCTTTGCGTACAAGGAGATCGCGGACATCATGGGAACACCCATCGGTACGGTGATGTCCCGGCTGCACCGGGGCCGCCGTCAACTGCGCGGCATGCTTGAGGACTACGCGCGTGACCGCGGGCTGGTCCCGGCGGGCGCCGCGGACTCGCACGATCGGAAAGGCTCGGGCTCATGAGCTGCGGAGAGCCGCACGAGACTGATTGCTCCGAAGTCCTGGACCATCTTTACGAGTTCCTCGACCACGAGATGCCCGACAGCGACTGCACCAAGTTCGAGGTGCACTTCGAGGAGTGCTCCCCGTGCCTGGAGAAGTACGGCCTGGAGCAGGCTGTGAAGAAGCTGGTGAAGCGCTGCTGCGGCAGTGACGACGTGCCCTCCGACCTGCGGTCGAAGGTCCTGGGGCGGATCGATCTGATCCGCTCCGGGCAGGCGGTGCCCGAGCAGGACGTGACGCTTACGAACGCCGCGGACCAGCCCGTCGCCAAGGAGGCGTAGGGCTCGCTCCCGGGACGCCCGAAGGGTGCTTCCGGCCGGGCTCCGCCCACGGTCCCGTGCGGGCTTCCGGGACCTCCCTGTAGCTCCTCTGGCCCCTCTCGGGGCGAGAAGTCGGCCGGTTGTCACTCAATGGTGCTAAACGGCCGCTTCCTTCTCTCCGGATCCCCTCAACTCGCTAGCCTGACGCACGGATTGGCGGGCGCGGCGGGTCGAGCTGCGGGACACAGGAGCGAGGCTGGTGAGAGCCCTTTCAGCGGCGGCGCGCGCGTACATTCTGGGGGCGCTGCTCGCGGCGGCCTGCTGTGCGCTCCCCGCGCTGCGCCCGGACGCCGGTACGCCGTGGACCGCCGTCGCCCTGCTCTCGGCCCTGTATGCCGCGGGTGAGCTGCTGGGCCGCCGGCCGTTCCTCGGCAGCGCCGTACGGATCGGCGCGGGCTCCTTCTTTCCCGTCCTGCTCGCCGCCGTCCTGCTGCTGCCGCCCCCGGCCGCCGCGCTCGTCGCCGTGCCCGGCGCCCTCGTCGGCCACGTCGAGCAGGGACCGCGAGCCGTGCGCCGCGCCTGGCGGGCGGCCCAGCTCGCGCTCGCGGCGCGGGCCGCGGCCGAGGTCTACTCCCTCCTCGACGGCCGGGCCTCGCTCGGCGGCGCCGACAGCGGGGGGCCGGAAGTCGGGGTCCTCGCCCCCGACTTCCCGTACGCCCTGCTGCCCGCCGGCGCGGCCGTCCTGGTCTTCTGCCTGGCCCTGACCGCCCTCGACGGCGGCATCCTCGCCACCGCCGAACCCCTGCCCGTACGCACCGCCTGGCGCGGCCTGCTGCTGCGCTCCCTGGCACCGCACTGTGTGCAGGGCCTCGCCGGGCTGATGATGGCCGTCCTGTGGCGCAGCCCGTACGGGCCGCTCGCCGCGCTCCTCGTCCTGCTGCCCATGTGCATCTCCTGCTGGGTCTTCGCGCAGTACCACCGCGAGCGCGCCGCTCACCAGGCCACCATTCGCGCCCTCGTGCAGGCCGTCGACATCAAGGACGAGTACACGCGCGGGCACAGCGAGCGGGTCGGCCAGGCGTCGGTGATGATCGCCCGCGAGCTGGCCATGGACGAGGAACGCATCGAGGTCCTGCGCTTCGCCGGGATCCTGCACGACGTGGGCAAGCTGGGTGTACCGACCCGGCTCCTGCGCAAGGACGGGCCGCTGACCCCCCAGGAGCGCCGCATCATCGAACTGCACCCCGAGTACGGGCACGAGATGGTCCGGGGCATCGGCTTCCTCGGGGAGGCGCGGTCCGCGATCCTGCACCACCACGAGCGGCTCGACGGGAGTGGTTACCCGTACGGGCTCAGCGGTCGCCAGATCCCCGAGTTCGCCCGGGTCGTCGCCGTCGCGGACGCCTTCGACGCGATGACGTCGACCCGCTCCTACCGAAGGGCCCGGCCGGTCGGCAGGGCGGTGGAGGAGCTCGACAGGTGCGCCGGGACCCAGTTCGATCCGGAGATGGTGGCCGCGCTGATCCGGGCGCTCGACCGGCACGGCTGGCACCACTCGGTCACGGCGGACGAACGCGACCCGTCGGGCGAACGCGACCCGTCGGGCGAACGTGCCCCGGCGGACGAACGCGACCCGGTGACCGTCCCACCGTCCGCACCCGACGCACCCGACGCACCGGGGACGCCCGGCACGCCGGTGGTGCCCCACCCGTCCGACCTCAGAGGAAACGTCCCGCCTCCGCGCCCAGGCGCCCCGGCGACCCGGGCGGCCGGCCCCGACGAGGACGCCCCCGTCGCCGCCCCCGGTCCGCCCTCGGCCCCGGAGCACGGAGCGTGAGCAGGGGCGCGCCACGCGCGCGTGACGCGAAGCGGGAGCGGCCGCGGCAGCAGAGGCCGCCGTTCGCCGTGGGGCTCGTGTACGCCGCCGCCACCGCGCTCACCGGGTGCGCCCTCGGCGACACCCTCTGGCACGGCGTCACCCAGCCCGGTGTCGCCCTCGCCTTCGGCGTCCTCATCGCCGTCGGCGAGCTCGCCCGCTGGGGCGCCCGCCGAGGCCCCTCGCCGCTGCCCGGCGAACGCGACCCCGCGCCGCTCGGCACCGCCGGAGCCCTCGCCTACGCCCTGCTCGGGCAGAACGCCGGGCACGCCACCAGCCACGGCGTCCTCCAGATCGTCGCCGTCGTCGTCGCGGCGGCCCTCGCCGGCGCCGTGCCGCACGTCGCCAACGGCCATGGGCCCGCCCTCGACCACGTCGCCCGCCGCGTCCTCACCGTCGCCTTCGCGGCGGTCTGCTTCCAGCCGCTCTACAACTCCGGCACGCTGGGGCGCTGGGTAGGCTACGGACCGTACTTCGCCCTCTTCCTGCTGCTCGTCCTCGTCCTGACCGCCCTGTGCGACGCCGTGCTCGCCGCCACCATGGCCCGGGCGCGCACCGGCTATCCGTACGGCTCCCTGCTCCGTGACGAGCTGCGCGCCCTGATCGGCATCGGTTCCGCCGTCTGCGCCACCGGCGCCGTGATGGCGCTCGCGGTCGCCGTGGCCGGGCTGTGGGCCCTGCCCGTCTTCTGCGTACCTCTGCTGCTCACCCAACTGTCCTTCCGGCGCTACGCCGAGGTTCGTACGACGTACCGCCAGACCATCACCTCGCTGGCCCGCGCCACCGAGATCGCCGGATACACCCCGCCCGGCCACGCCCACCGGGTCGCCCAGCTCAGCCGCGCGGTCGGTCGTGAGCTGGGCCTTTCCGAGCCCGAGCTGACCGTCCTGGAGTACGCGGCGCTGATGCACGACATCGGCCAGCTCTCGCTCCTCGACCCGGTCCCCGCCGGGGCCACCGCCCGTCTGGCGCCCGCCGAGCAGCGCAGGATCGCTCTCCTCGGCGGGGCGGTCGTGCGCCGGACCGGGGTGCGGGCCGAGGTCGCGGTGGTCGTGGAGCGGCAGGCCGACCCCTACCGTGAACAGCCGCTTTCCGCCCGGATCGTCCGAGCCGTCAACGCATACGACGACCTGTCGGGGGAAAGCGGGCCGGGGGAGAACGGCAGCCGTCTCGGCGGCAGGCTGAACGCCCTGGAGCACCTTCGCCTCGGTACCGGCCACGACTACCAGAGCGAGGTCGTGGAATCCCTCGCACGTGTCCTGTCCCGCGGCGGTCTGACCCCGTCCTCACCTGGGTAACCCATGGGTAATGAGCGGCCCTCCGACAGGGCATGGTTGGATGCGAAGAAGAGCAAGAAATGGGTGTCCGGGGGTACGGGCCTTCAGCGACCGGCAGGCGGGAATCGTGAGGATCTTCGGGAAGGTACGGCATCGACCCTCCGCTTCGTGGCGGCAGGCCACCGACCGCGCGTTCACGCTGATCGGCGACGGTCGGTACGAGGACGCGGGGGCGCTGCTGACGCGCGCGGCCGACCTCGAACCCTGGCTGTCCGAGTCGTGGTTCAACCTGGCACTGCTGCACAAGTTCCGGCACGACTGGGAACAGGCGCGGGCGGCAGGGCTGCGCGCCGTCGCGCTCCTCGACCAAGAGACCGGCGCCCCCGACTGGTGGAACGTCGGAATCGCGGCCACCGCCCTGCAGGACTGGCCGCTCGCGCGCCGCGCCTGGCAGGCGTACGGGCTGAAGGTGCCCGGGGAGCCCACCGAGAGCGGCGAGCCGGTGGGCATGGAGCTCGGCAGCGCCGCCGTCCGGCTGTCGCCCGAGGGCGAGGCCGAGGTGGTGTGGGGCCGCAGGCTCGACCCGGCGCGCATCGAGGTTCTGTCGATCCCGCTGCCTTCGTCCGGGCGGCGCTGGGGCGAGGTGGTCCTGCACGACGGCGTACCGCACGGCGCGCGCGTCACCTCCGCGGGCCCCTCCTTCCCCGTCTTCGACGAGATCGAGCTGTGGGCGCCCTCGCCCGTCCCGACCTGGGTGGTCCTTCTGGAGGCCGCCACCGAGGCGGACCGGGACGCCCTGGAACGGCTGGCGGCCGACGCGGGCTTCGCCGCCGAGGACTGGTCCTCGTCCGTACGGCTGCTGTGCCGGGCCTGCTCCGAGTCGCAGATGCCCAGCGACGAGGGCGACGGCGAGCACCTCGACCCGCACGACCACAGTGAGCCGGGCCACCCCGGGCCGCTCGGCCACCGCACGGCGGGCGAGCTGTGGGTGCCGGAGCGCGAGTGCGGTCTGGCGGCGCCGGACGGGCTGGTCCGCGGGCTGCTCGACGGGTGGGTGGCGGACAGTCCCGACAGCCGTGAGTGGCGGGACCTCGAAGAGGTCTGCTGAAGTCTGGCCGTAGGCTGTACGCGCAGCGGATTCGGGTATGCGGATTCGGGTATTTCTGGTTTTGAGGAAGGCGTACGGCGGACATGTCGCAGCAGGAGACGGACCAGCAGGTCGACGACGGGTTCGTCGTGGACACCGAAGAGACGGCAGAGCGCGAGGAGGCGTACCGCGAGCGCGGCACCGCCCGCCCCATCACCGTCGTCGGGAACCCGGTCCTCCACAAGGAGTGCAGGGACGTCACCGAGTTCGACGACAAGCTCGCCGCGCTGATCGACGACATGTTCGCCAGCCAGCGGGCGGCCGAGGGTGTCGGCCTGGCCGCCAACCAGATCGGCGTCGACCTCAAGGTCTTCGTCTACGACTGCCCGGACGACGAGGGCGACCGCCACGTCGGTGTGGTCGTCAACCCGGTACTCGAAGAGCTCCCGCAGGACCAGCGCCGGCTCGAAGAGGCCAACGAGGGCTGCCTGTCCGTCCCCACGGCCTACGCCGAGCTGGCCCGCCCCGACTACGCGGTGGTGCACGGCCAGGACGCCCAGGGCAACGCGATCAAGGTGCGCGGCACCGGTTACTTCGCCCGCTGCCTCCAGCACGAGACGGACCACCTCTACGGCTACCTGTACATCGACAGGCTGTCGAAGCGGGACCGCAAGGACGCGCTGCGGCAGATGGAAGAGGGCACGGCCCGCTACCCGATCGTCGAGAACGCCTGACGCGTACGTGATCGACGAAGGGCCCCGCACCGATGGTGCGGGGCCCTTCGCGTACGCGGGGGCTCAGGCGGCCCGTACCGGCCCCCGGAAGGTGCGCCGGTACGCGTTCGGGGTCGTCCCCAGCGAACGCATGAACTGGTGGCGCAGCGCGGCGGCGTTGCCGAAGCCGGTGCGGCCCGCGACGGCGTCCACCGTGTCGTCCGTCGCCTCCAGCAACTCCTGGGCCCGCAGCACCCGCTGGCGCAGCAGCCAGCGGTACGGCGTGGTCCCGGTCTCCTGGAGGAAGCGCCGCGCGAAGGTCCTGGCGGACATGTGGGCGCGCTCGGCCAGCTGCTCGACGGTCAGCTCCAGGTCCAGGTGCCGCTCCATCCAGGCCAGCACCTCACCCACGGTGTCGCACCGCGCGTGCGTCAGCGGACGCTCGATGTACTGCGCCTGCCCGCCGTCGCGGTGCGGCGGTACCACCATGCGGCGGGCGACGGTGTTGGCGACCTCCGGGCCGTGCTCCTGGCGCAGGAGGTGCAGGCAGGCGTCGATGCCCGCCGCGGTGCCTGCCGAGGTGATGACGGGCCCGTCGTCGATGTACAGCACGTCGGGCTCGACCCGGGCCAGCGGGTGGCGCCGGGACAGCTCGGCGGTGTGCCGCCAGTGGGTGGTGCAGCGGCGCCCGTCCAGCAGTCCGGCGGCCCCGAGCACGAACGCGCCCGAGCACACGCTGAGCACCCGCGCCCCCCGGTCGACGGCCCGGCGCAGCGCGTCGAGCATCGGCTCGGGGTAGACGCCGGCCTCGCAGTGCTGGTCGGCCGGGATGGCGATGAGGTCGGCGCTGTCCAGCCGGTCGAGGCCGTGCGGCACGGAAATGGTGAAGGCGCCGGAACGGGTGGGCAACGTCCCCGGTTCGGCGGCGCACACCGCGAAATCGTAGACCGGAAGCCCTTGATCGCTCCGGTCGATCCCGAACACCTCGCACACCACGCCCAGTTCGAACGGGTTGACTCCGTCGATCAGCGCCACGGCCACGTTTTTCAGCATGTCTCCAGTGTGCCCCCACCGTGGCAGTAATGCGAGGTTCCATGGCAGTCCTGCCACTCACTTTTTTCGGCGGGGAGCACCAGAGTGGAGGCATGGAAACAGTCCTGAACTACCTCGTGGTCCTCGTCATCTTCGTGCTCCTGACCCTTCCGTCCTTCATCGGGCACGCGAGGGAGCGCCGCATCGACCGACAGCTCCGCCAGGCGGAACGCGGCACCGGCGCCCACGCACCGACGGCCCTGCGGGCGGTCCCCGGGTCCGCTTCCCGGTCGCGGGCCGACTGGGCCCTGGCGGGAGGTTCCGCCGGCCGTGACGCCGAGTGACGGGCGTGAAACGCAGACAGGGCTGCCCCCGGTTCGTACCGGAGGCAGCCCTGAAGCATGTGGAGCCCATGAAGACCGGGAAGGTCCGCGAGGCCCGGAGGCCCCCGAAGGCCTAGAAGTCGTCGTCGAATCCGACCGAGCCCTCGACCGCGGTCTGGTACGCCGACGGGCGGCGCTCGAAGAAGTTCGTCAGCTCCTGCACACCCTGCAGCTCCATGAAGGAGAACGGGTTCTCCGAGCCGTACACCGGGGCGAGGCCCAGGCGCTGGAGGCGCTGGTCGGCGACGCACTGGAGGTACTCGCGCATCGACTCGGTGTTCATGCCCGGCAGGCCCTCGCCGCACAGATCCTGGCCGAACTGGAGCTCCGCCTCGACGGCCTCCTTGATCATGTCGGTGATCTGCTGACCCAGCTCGTCGTCGAAGAGGTCCGGCTCCTCCTTGCGCACGGTGTCGACGAACGCGAACGCGGCGTCCATGTGGCAGGTCTCGTCACGGAACACCCAGTTGGTGCCGGTCGCCAGCCCGTGCAGCAGACCCCGCGAACGGAACCAGTACACGTACGCGAAGGCGCCGTAGAAGAACAGCCCCTCGATGCACGCCGCGAAGCAGATCAGGTTGAGCAGGAAGCGACGGCGGTCCGCCTTCGACTCCAGCCGGTCGATCTTCTCGACCGAGTCCATCCACTTGAAGCAGAACTGCGCCTTCTCGCGGATGGAGGGGATCTCCTCGACCGCGTCGAAAGCGGCGGCCCGGTCGTCCGGGTCGGGCAGGTAGGTGTCCAGGAGCGTCAGATAGAACTGGACGTGCACGGCCTCCTCGAAGAGCTGGCGGCTCAAGTACAGCCGCGCCTCGGGGGAGTTGATGTGCTTGTAGAGCGTCAGCACCAGGTTGTTGGAGACGATCGAGTCGCCCGTCGCGAAGAACGCGACCAGTCGGCCGATCATGTGCTGCTCGCCGGGGGAGAGCTTCGCGAGGTCGCTGATGTCCGAGTGGAGGTCGACTTCCTCGACCGACCAGGTGTTCTTGATCGCGTCGCGGTAGCGCTCGTAGAAGTCCGGGTAGCGCATGGGACGCAGCGTGAGTTCGAAGCCCGGGTCGAGGAGGTTCTTGGTGGCGTTGGTGGACATTACTGGCAGGCCTCGCAGGACTCGGGGTTTTCCAGGGAGCAGGCGATGGCGTCCTCGTCGGGAGCCGTCGCGGTGGCCACTTGCTGGACGGGGATGGGGGCGGCGACCGCGGCGCCGCCGGAGCCGGCCGCCCGCGCGATGCGCGTCGCCGGGCGCGAGCGCAGGTAGTACGTCGTCTTCAGCCCCTTCTTCCAGGCGTACGCGTACATCGAGCTGAGCTTCCCGATGGTCGGCGTCTCCAGGAAGAGGTTCAGCGACTGGCTCTGGTCGAGGTACGGCGTACGGGCGGCGGCCATGTCGATCAGACCGCGCTGCGGGATCTCCCACGCCGTGCGGTACAGCTCACGCACCTCCGCCGGGATCCAGCTGAAGCCCTGCACCGATCCGCTGGACTCGCGCAGCGCCTCGCGGGACTGCGCGTCCCAGACGCCGAGCTTCTTGAGCTCCTCCACCAAGTAGGCGTTGACCTGGAGGAATTCACCACTGAGCGTCTCGCGCTTGAAGAGGTTGGAGACCTGTGGCTCGATGCACTCGTACACGCCCGCGATGGACGCGATGGTCGCGGTCGGCGCGATCGCGAGGAGCAGGGAGTTGCGCATGCCGCTCTTCGCGATACGGGCGCGCAGCGCCTCCCAGCGCTCCGGCCAGGTGACCTCGACGCCGTAGTGGTCGGGGTGCAGGACACCGCGCGCGGTGCGGGTCTTCTCCCAGGCGGGCAGCGGGCCGTTGCGCTCGGCGAGCTCGCAGGAGGCCTCGTACGCCGCGAGCATGATCCGCTCGGCGATACGGGTGGACAGCGCCTGCGCCTCGGGGGAGCCGAACGGCAGCTTCAGCTGGAAGAAGACGTCCTGCAGACCCATCGCGCCCAGGCCCACCGGGCGCCACTTGGCGTTGGAGCGGCCGGCCTGCTCGGTCGGGTAGAAGTTGATGTCGACGACGCGGTCGAGGAAGGTCACCGCGGTACGGACGGTCTCGTCGAGACGCTCCCAGTCCATCTCGCCCGAGGCCAGCACGAACGAACCGAGGTTCACCGAGCCGAGGTTGCACACGGCGGTCTCGCCGTCGTCCGTCACCTCCAGGATCTCCGTGCACAGGTTCGACGAGTGCACCACGGAGCCGGGCTCGGCGGTCTGGTTCGCCGTACGGTTCGACGCGTCCTTGAAGGTCATCCAGCCGTTGCCGGTCTGCGCGAGGGTGCGCATCATCCGGCCGTACAGCTGGCGCGCGGGGATCGTCGTACGGGCCAGGCCGTCCGCCTCGGCCTTGCGGTACGCCGCGTCGAACGCGTCGCCCCACAGGTCGACCAGCTCGGGCACGTCGACCGGCGAGAACAGCGACCAGTCGGTGTCCGCGTCCACCCGGCGCATGAACTCGTCGGGGATCCAGTGCGCGAGGTTCAGGTTGTGCGTACGCCGCGCCTCCTCGCCCGTGTTGTCGCGCAGCTCCAGGAACTCCTCGATGTCCGCGTGCCACGTCTCCAGGTAGACGCAGGCCGCGCCCTTGCGCCGGCCGCCCTGGTTGACGGCGGCGACCGAGGAGTCGAGGGTGCGCAGGAACGGGACGATGCCGTTGGAGTGCCCGTTGGTGCCGCGGATCAGCGAACCGCGGGCGCGGATGCGCGAGTACGAGAGGCCGATGCCACCCGCGTGCTTCGAGAGGCGGGCGACCTCGTGGTACCGGCCGTAGATCGAGTCGAGCTCGTCCAGCGGAGAGTCGAGGAGGTAGCAGGAGGACATCTGCGGGTGGCGCGTACCGGAGTTGAAGAGCGTCGGCGAGGACGGCAGGTAGTCCAGGCGGCTCATCAGCCGGTACAGCGCGGCGACCTCGTCCAGGGCGCGGACCGAGTCGTCCTCGGCGAGGCCGGACGCCACCCGGAGCATGAAGTGCTGCGGGGTCTCGATCACCTGACGGGTGATCGGGTGGCGCAGCAGGTAGCGGCTGTAGACGGTCCGCAGGCCGAAGTAGCCGAAACGGTCGTCGGCCGTCCTGTCGATCAGCGCGTCGAGCCGCGGAGCGTGCAGCGCCACGAAGTTGGCGGCGCGGTCCGCGATCAGGCCCTCGCGGTGCCCCACGCCGACCGAGTCGGAGAAGGTGTGGACGCCCTGCGTCGCCGCCTCGTCCCGGATCGTGCGGGTCAGCAGCCGGGCCGCGAGGCGGGAGTACGCCGGGTCCTCGGAGATCAGGCCGGCGGCGGCGTCGGTGGCGAGAGCACGCAACTCGGCCGCGTCAGAACCGGCGTTCCGGCCGCGCAGCGCGGCCGCGGCGACTCTGCCGGGGTCGGTGTCGGGCAGATCGGCGGTGAGGTCCGTCAGGGTCCGCAGCAACTCTGTGCCGGGTCCTTCGGTCGTCACCGTGGCAGAAGCCGGATCGACTGGCGCGATGGTCACGGGGTGCTCTCCCTCGCTCGGCTCGGGGCCGGCGGGGGAGGGGGCGCACGGGCACACCTCACCCCCGAAAGGGCGGCACACCGCATTGCGTCCACCGGCCCAACCGCGAGGCCCGGACGTATCGGCATCCGGGTCGGTCGAACCGGATGCACCGTCGGCAGGTCTCGGACTCCTGGGTGCGCGAAAGCGCACCAATCACACCGTTGCGGGACAGTTCCGGATTCGCACCGGATTTCCCTGCGGCGACAGCGAGCACGAGCATACATGTGGGGGCCGGGGGATGCCGCACCCCCCAGATGTTGTGTCGCGGGTGTTGCGGCTTCGGTTCTGTGTACGACAACGGGCCGCCGCATCCCGGCGGATGCGACGGCCCGTGCGATCACTGGGCGGAGAGCCTCAGCAGCAGCGGAAGCCCTCCCGGGGATCCGCCTCGCGGGCGTCCGTACGACTGTGTTCGAACTCCCGTCGGCTCATGACGAGGGCCTGCGGGTCGCGGGATCTCGCGTGCTCCGCATACCGGTCGTAGGCGGATTCGCCGGTCAATTCGCGGACGTACCAGCGGATCCGGCCCGCCACGCGGCGTACGTCCGAGAGGGTCATTCCCGGCTCCCCGTTCCGACGCTCGCGGCGTCGTCCTTGCGCATGCCGCCCTCGGGGCCGAGGCCGGCCGCCACGAGCTCGGCCTTCTCCTCCTTGGTGGCGAGGAGCGAGGCGGGCGCGACGAGGCGGGACTCGACGTACGGGGTCTCGCTGAGCTTGACGCTCGCGGGGTCGCGGATCGCCTTGACGCAGACCCGCGTGGCCTCGACGAGCACCACGATGATGAGGATGGCGAAGAACGCGGACAGCACGCCGTCGACCGTGGAGTTGGTGACGACCGTGTGCATGTCGCCGACGGTCTTGGCGGGTGCGATCGCCTCGCCGGCCTCGATGCCCGCCTGGTACTTGTCGCGCTGGGCGAAGAAGCCCACCTTGGGATCGGCGGAGAAGATCTTCTGCCAGCTGGCGGTCAGGGTGACCGCGACGTCCCACAGCAGTGGCACGGCGGTGACCCAGGCCCACTTGAGCCGCCCGGACTTGACGAGCAGCGTGGTGCAGACGGCGAGGGCGACGGCGGCGAGCAGCTGGTTGGCGATGCCGAACAGCGGGAAGAGCTGGTTGATGCCGCCCAGCGGGTCGTGCACGCCGACCCACAGGAAGTAGCCCCAGCCGCCGACGACGACCGCGCTGGCGATCCAGACGCCCGGCTTCCAGCTGACCTGGCGGAACGGCTTGTAGACGTTGCCGAGCATGTCCTGGAGCATGAAGCGCCCGACCCGGGTGCCCGCGTCCACCGTGGTGAGGATGAACAGCGCCTCGAACATGATGGCGAAGTGATACCAGAACGCCTTCATTCCGGCGCCGCCCACCACCGCGGAGAAGATCTCCGACATGCCGAGCGCGAAGGTCGGCGCGCCGCCGGTGCGCGAGAGCAGACTCTGCTCCTCGACATCCTTGGCGGCCTGCGCCAGCGACTGCGGATCGATGGCGAAGCCGAGGCTGGTCACCGCTTCGGAGGCGGCCCGGACGTTGTCACCGATCACACCGGCGGGCGAGTTGATCGCGAAGTACAGGCCGGGGTCGATGATGGAGGCGCAGATCATCGCCATGATCGCGACGAACGACTCGGTCAGCATGGCGCCGTAGCCGATCATCCGGACCTGCGACTCCTTCTGGATCATCTTCGGGGTGGTGCCCGAGGAGACCAGGGAGTGGAAGCCGGAGAGGGCGCCGCAGGCAATGGTGATGAAGACGAAGGGGAACATCGAACCGGCGAACACGGGACCGTCGCCGCGGCTCGCGAAGTCGGTGACCGCGGGCATCTTCAGCGTCGGCAGCGTGATGAAGACGCCGATGGCGAGCAGGCCGATCGTGCCGACCTTCATGAAGGTCGACAGATAGTCGCGCGGGGCGAGCAGCAGCCACACCGGCAGGATCGAGGCCAGGAAGCCGTACGCGATCATCCACATGACCAGCGTGCCGGGCTCAAGGGTGAAGGTGTCGGCCCAGGAGGACTCCGCGACCCAGCCGCCGGCGACGATCGCGAGCAGCAGCAGCGAGACTCCGATGACGGAGACCTCGCTGACCCGGCCGGGGCGCAGCACACGCAGGTAGACGCCCATGAAGAGGGCGATCGGGATCGTCATGGCGATGGAGAAGACGCCCCACGGCGAGTGCGCGAGCGCGTTCACGATGACCAGGGCGAGCACCGCGAGCAGGATGATCATGATGGCGAAGACCGCGACCAGGGCGGCGGCGCCGCCGACCACGCCGATCTCGTCCCGGGCGATCTGGCCGAGCGAACGGCCGTCGCGACGCGTGGAGAAGAACAGCGTCACCATGTCCTGGACGGCGCCGGCCACGATGACGCCGACGATGATCCAGATGGTGCCGGGGAGATAGCCCATCTGGGCGGCGAGCACCGGCCCGACCAGCGGCCCCGCGCCGGCGATGGCCGCGAAGTGGTGTCCGAAGAGGACCCGGCGGTCGGTGGGGTGGAAGTCGACGCCGTTGTTGAGCCGCTCGGCGGGAGTGGCCCGGTTCTTGTCGACCTTCAGGACCCGGTTGGCGATGAAGCGCGAGTAGAAGCGGTACCCGATGGCGTACGAGCCGAGAGCCGCGGCCAGCATCCAGGCCGCGGACACCTCTTCGCCGCGGGAGAGGGCGAGTACGCCCCAGGCGACCGCGCCCACCAGGGCGACGAGCGCCCAGACGGCGATGGATCTGGGGGTCATTGAACGCTGTGCGGTGGTGGGTGGTGCCGGCTCTGCCATGAGTGTCTCGTCCCCTCGCTGATCACCTGCGTCTCGTGGACGACGCGCTGGAAATCTAGGGGACCGTTTCACCAGGCGTCACCCCCTGTCCGCATATCGGTACGACAACAACTTGAAGGGCCGAAGGGTGTGGCCGTACGGGCACGGCTGTAACAGCCGTGCCACAGGAGTGCTCGGGGAGCCCGGTTCGTACAACTTCGAGCGGGAGTGCGCTGTCAGTCCATCCAGCGGCGGGGCACGGATGCCTACCGCACAGCACCGGGCGCCCATCGCCGGTCGACCGTGCACCGGCGTCCCGGGGGCGCCGCCAACTGGAGGAGCACTCCTTGCGTACTACCTATTCGACGGCGGCTCTGGCGGCGCTGGTCGTGCTGACCGCCGGTGGCCTGTCCGCGGGGCCGGCCGTGGCCGCCCCGCGTCGGCGCGGGGTCTGACCGGGGCGAGCAGTTGGCTGGAGGCGGAGAGCCCGATCGCCGGCCAGGAGTACGGCACCGGGCTCGCCGCGGCCGACGTCGACGCCGACGGCCGCCCCGAGCTGGCCCAGGTCACCGGCGTCGACGCCGTCTACGGCCACGACTTCGGCGACGACCGGAACCCGGCCAACCCCGAGTTCCTGTACGGCGTACCGACCGAGGAGGGCTTCCGGCCCACCGGCCTGACGGCGGGGGACTACGACAAGGACGGCTACGAGGACCTGGTCGTCCTGGGGACCGAACCGCAGCTGGAGTACGTCCAGAGCCGCTCGGTGCTGCTGCGCGGCGGCGCGGACGGGATCACCATGGACCGGATGTTCTCCGGGGGCACGTCCGGGGCCTCGGCGGACATCAACAAGGACGGCTACCCGGACCTGGTGGTGGGCGACCCCCGGGTGCTGGAGCACGGTGAGTACGACCTCTCGCCGGGCAGCGTCCAGGTCCGTTACGGCAGCGAGGACGGCCTGTTCGGCGCCTCGGGCGAGGACCGCCCGCAGATCTTCGAGCAGAGCAAGGACGGCATCCCCGGCAGCTCCGAGGTCGGCGACGACTTCGGCAGCGACGTTTCGCTGGGGGACGTCAACGGTGACGGCTACCCCGACCTGGCGGTCGGCTCCCGGGGCGAGAGCATCGGCGACCGCGAGAAGGCGGGCGCGGTGTGGCTGCTGCGGGGCTCGGCGCGGGGTCTGACCGCGGCAGGGGTGAAGGACATCAACCAGGACACGGCCGGAGTGCCGGGCGTGGCCGAGGCCGGTGACGCCTTCGGCGGGCAGGTCCGGCTGATCGACGCGAACCGCGACGGCAGGGCCGAGCTGGTGGTGGGCGCCCCCGGCGAGAACTCCCCCGAGGGCCACGTCTGGGTCTTCCCCGGCAGCGCGTCGGGGCCGGCGACCGCCGGGTCATGGACCTTCGGCGCCGCCGCGCTCGGGGCGCCGCAGCACAGCGCGCACTTCGGGGCGACGCTCGGCAAGTGACCCGGCCAGGGGGTGCGGAGCGTACTCCGCACCCCCGCGGCGGCTTCCGGTACGGGCGGCCCGAGTGCCGCAGGGGGGGGGCGACGCCTGTTCGCCGGGCGTTCCTCCCGCTGTCGGGCCGCCCGGCCGGTGGCCCTGTCGGTCGGTGGGCCGCTCAGTCCGTGGGCCGCTTCAGCCTGGCGACGAACTTGTAGCGGTCGCCGCGGTACACCGAGCGGACCCACTCCACCGGCTCACCGGCCCCGTCGATCGAGTGCCGGGACAGCATCAGCATCGGCAGGCCGACGTCCGTGCCGAGCAGTCCGGCCTCGCGCGGGGTGGCCAGGGACGTCTCGATGGTCTCCTCGGCCTCGGCCAGCCGCACGTCGTACACCTCGGCCAACGCCGTGTAGAGAGAGGTGTACTTGACGAGCGAGCGACGCAGCGCGGGGAAGCGCTTGGCCGACAGATGCGTCGTCTCGATGGCCATCGGCTCGCCGCTGGCGAGCCGCAGCCGCTCGATGCGCAGGACACGTCCGCCGGTGGTGATGTCGAGCAGCCCGGCGAGGGTGTCGTCGGCGGTGACGTATCCGATGTCGAGCAACTGGGAAGTGGGCTCCAGGCCTTGCGCCCGCATGTCCTCGGTGTACGAGGTGAGCTGCAGGGCCTGCGAGACCTTCGGTTTGGCGACGAAGGTGCCCTTGCCCTGGATGCGCTCCAGGCGGCCCTCGACGACCAGCTCCTGCAGGGCCTGGCGCACGGTGGTGCGCGAGGTGTCGAACTCGGCCGCGAGCGTGCGCTCGGGCGGTACGGGGGTACCGGGAGGCAGGGTCTCGGTCATGTCCAGCAAGTGACGCTTGAGTCGGTAGTACTTGGGCACGCGCGCGGTACGGCCGGCCGTCGTGCCCTGCGTCTCAGTGCTGCCCCCGTCGGTACTCATGGCCCGCCTTTCCGCCTGCTGCGCTGTTGCCGTCACCGGCTCCTCCGTCTGTCGCGGCTCACATGGTGGCACGGTCCGGTCACGAGACGTCGCCCTCCCTCATGTGTCGGTCCGGTAACGGACGCGACAGCCCTTCTTATACACCCTTGACACCCCTAAAGGTCTAGGCCAAGCTCCCGGTACTGGTCTAAACCATTCAAGACCAGGTCCCAGCCCCAGGCTGTACTCGTCGTAAATTTTCGCGGTGGGCGGGGGGTTGCAGGCATCCCTGAGGAGGGTTGGCGTGAAGCGCAAGCTCATCGCGGCGATAGGCGTCGCGGGCATGTTGGTCAGCGTTGCGGCGTGTGGCGATTCGGACAGCGCGGGCGGTGGCGACAAGGCGAAGCCCAAGGAGCTGACGGTCTGGCTCACGGTCGACGCACAGAACAACTGGCCGGAACTGGTCAAGGCCGCCGACGACACGATCGTCAAGAAGTACCCGGGCATCAAGATCAAGCACGAGTACTACGGCTGGCCGGACAAGAACGCCAAGCTCGACGCCGTACTCGCCACGGACAAGGCTCCGGACGTGGTCGAGATGGGCAACTCCGAGATGGTCGGCTACATGGCCACCGGCGCGTTCGCCGAGATCGACCCGGCCACGTTCGACAAGTCGGGCGACTGGCTGGACGGCCTCAAGCTGTCCGTCACCTACGAGGGCAAGACCTACGGCGTGCCGTACTACGCGGGTGGCCGTGTGGGCACCTGGCGCAAGGACGTCGCCGCCGACGCGGGCGTCAAGGCCGTGCCGAAGACGTACAAGGAGCTCACCGCCGCCCTGGACAAGATCCAGAAGAAGCAGGGCGACAAGTACAACGCCTGGTACCAGCCTTCGCCCGACTGGTACGCGGCCATGTCGTTCGTCTACGACGCCGGCGGCTCCATCGCCAAGCAGGACGGCGACCAGTGGAAGTCCACGCTGTCCTCGCCCGAGTCGGTCAAGGGTCTCGGCGAGTACAAGAAGGTCCTCGACTCGTACATGCACGGCGACAAGACCAAGGACGAGTCCGACCGCCCGGTCGTCTTCGGCCAGGGCAAGTCGGCCACGATGTTCGCCGCCGCCTGGGAGGGCGGTACCGCCGCTGCCCCGGAGAACGACAAGGTCGGCAAGCTGGCCGACAAGATCGAGTCCTTCGTGATGCCCGGCCCGTCCGGCAAGAACCTCCCGGTCTTCCTCGGCGGCTCCGACCTGGCGGTCCCGGTCAAGTCCGACGCCCAGGCCGTCGCGGGTGAGTGGATCAACGCGTTCACCGGCGCCAAGGGCCAGCAGGGCCTCATCGCCAAGGGCAACCTGCCCAACAACAAGACGGACCTGGAGCCGTTGAAGTCGGACCCGAAGACGGCCGTCCCGGCCACCGCCGCGGCGTCCAGCTGGTTCGTGCCCACCGCTCCGGGCTGGGGTCAGGTCGAGAAGGCCAAGATCCTCCAGACCATGCTCCAGGAGATCGGTACCGGCAAGAAGTCGGTCGACGCCGCCGCGAAGGCCGCCGACGCCAAGATCGACAAGGTCATCAACACCAAGTGACCTCGAGTCGGCAGGGCCCCGCCGAATCGGCGGGGCCCTGCCGCCCGTAGCTGGAGAGGGACGCTGAGGAGCGCGCGATGAGTGCCGCAGAGACAACCACCGCCAAGGTGCCGCCGACGCGGCAATCGCCACCGCCACCGACGGAGTCCGGGGCGCGGACCTCCCGGGCCGGGGGGCCGGTCAGGAAGAAGACCTCCGACAGAGCCGCGGTGCCCTGGGCGTTGCTCGCTCCCTGTCTGCTGATCATCGTGCTCGTCATGGGCTATCCGCTGGTGCGGCTGGTCACGCTCTCCTTCCAGAGCTTCGGCAAGTCGGAGCTCTGGGGCTTCAAGGAAGCCGAGTGGGTCGGCTTCAAGAACTTCGCCGCCATCCTCGGTGACGCCGAGTTCTGGTCGGTCGTCGTACGGACCATCGTCTTCACGGCCGGCGCCGTCATCTTCACCATGGTCATCGGCATGGCCATCGCCCTGCTCCTGCAGCGGGTGTCCGGCTGGGTGAAGGCGCTCATCAGCATCGCGCTGGTGGCGAGTTGGGGCATGCCCATCATCGTGGCCACCGCGATCTTCAAGTGGATCTTCGACACGGACTACGGCGTACTCAACTGGATGCTGAGCAAGCTGCCCGGCGTCGACATGGTCGGCCACAACTGGTTCGCCAGCGGGCCGCAGGGCCTCACCGTCATCATGCTGCTTGTCGTGTGGGGCGCCGTGCCCTTCGTCGTGATCACACTGAGCGCCGGACTCACTCAGGTCCCCAAGGAGATGGAAGAGGCCGCGCGGCTCGACGGAGCAGGCGCCTGGGGCGTCTTCCGCTGGGTAACCCTGCCGATCCTCAAGCCCATCATCGTCATGCTGACGACGCTCTCGGTGATCTGGGACATGGGCGTCTTCCCGCAGGTCTTCGTGATGCGCGGCGGCAACCCCGAAGCCGAGTTCCAGCTGCTCACCACGTACTCGTACCAGAAGGCGTTCGTCGTCAACGACTACTCGGGCGGCTCCGCGATCGCACTGGTCACCGTGTTGCTGCTGCTCGGCGTCGTCGCCGTCTACATGCGCCAGATGCTCAAGATCGGAGAGGTGGAGTGACCTCGACCACCGCGGCTCCCGCCGTCGTTCCCCGTCCCAAGGGCCGCCTCAAGGGCAAGTCCCGCAAGAAGGGCAAGTCCGGCTGGAACGTGCTGGGCCTGCTGGTCTTCGTCGTCGTGGGCTTCCCGGTCTACTGGATGCTCAACACGGCGTTCAAGCCGGCCAAGGACGCGATCAACCCCGATCCGCAGTTCTTCCCCAGCCCGTTCACGCTGGAGAACTTCCGGCGGGCGTTCGACATCGCGGACTTCTGGGGGCCGGTCGGACGCAGTCTGCTCGTCTCCTCCGTCGTCGTCGTCATCGGCATCATCGTCGGCATGCTCGCCGCGCTCGCCATCTCCCGGTTCGCCTTCCGGGGCCGCAAGATTGTGATCGTCGGCATCCTCGCGGTCCAGATGGTGCCCCTGGTAGCCATGATCATCCCGGTCTTCCTGCTACTGAACGAGCTCGGCCAGTACGACAAGATCACCGGCCTGATCATTACGTACCTGACCTTCATCCTGCCGTTCACGGTCTGGACGCTGCGCGGTTTCATCGTGAACATTCCCAAGGAGCTGGAGGAGGCGGCCATGGTCGACGGCTGCACCCGCACCGGCGCCTTCGTCCGCGTGGTCTTCCCGCTGCTCGCTCCGGGCATGGTGGCCACTTCCGTCTACGGGTTCATCCAGGCGTGGAACGAGTACCTGTACGCGCTGATGCTGATGAGCCAGCAGAACCAGACCGCCACCGTCTGGCTCGGCAACTTCACGACCAAGCACGGCACCGAGTACGCCCCGATGATGGCCGGCGCCACCATGATGGCCGTCCCCATCGTGATCCTCTTCCTCCTCGTCCAGCGCAAGATGGCCGCAGGTCTGACGGCCGGCGCAGTGAAGGGATGACGCTGCCATGACGACACTGGTAAGCCCTACGAGCACGCTGACCCGCGATGCCCTGGCGGTCCTCCAGCCCGGCTTCGTGGGCGCCACCGCCCCCGACTGGCTGCTGCGCAGGGTCGGCGAAGGCCTGTCCTCGGTCGGTCTGTTCGGCCGCAACATCACCTCGCCACGACAACTGGCCGCACTCACCGCGCAGTTGCGGGCCGAGCGCGACGACATCCTGGTCGCCATCGACGAGGAGGGCGGCGACGTCACCCGCCTGGAGGTGCAGAACGGTTCCTCCTTCCCCGGGAACCTGGCGCTCGGCGCCGTCGACGACACCGACCTGACCCGGGCCGTCGCCCGCGAGCTGGGCCGCAGGCTGGCCGAGTGCGGGGTCAACCTCAACTGGTCGCCGTCCGCGGACGTCAACTCCAACCCGGGCAACCCGGTCATCGGCGTACGGTCCTTCGGCGCCGACACCCAACTGGTGGCGCGCCACACGGCGGCGTACATCGAGGGCCTGCAGTCCTCCGGTGTCGCCGCGTGCACCAAGCACTTCCCCGGGCACGGCGACACCGCCGTCGACTCGCACCACGCGCTGCCCCGCATCGACGTGGACCTGGACATCCTGCACGCCCGTGAGCTGGTGCCCTTCCGGGCCGCCATCGCGGCGGGCTCCAAGTCCGTGATGAGCGCGCACATCCTGCTCTCCGCACTCGACCAGGACCGCCCGGCGACGCTCAGCCCCCAGGTCCTCACGGGCCTGCTGCGCGACGAGCTGGGCTACCAGGGCCTGATCATCACCGACGGCATGGAGATGCGGGCCATCTCCGGTACGTACGGCATCGAGCACGGCAGCGTCCTGGCGATCGCCGCGGGCGCCGACGCGATCTGCGTCGGCGGCGGCCTGGCCGACGACGAGATCGTGGTGCGGCTGCGCGACACGCTGGTCGCCGCCGTGCACAGCGGCGAACTGCCCGAGGAGCGGCTGGCCGACGCGGCCGAGCGGGTGCGTTCGCTGGCCCGCTGGACGCAGCACAGTCGCGGTATCGCGGAGCGGGGTCCGGATGCCGGCTCGGTCGCGGGGGACGCCTTCGCGCCGGGTACCGCCGCGGGCATCGGCCTCGTCGCGGCCCGCCGCGCGCTGCGGATCACCCGGAACGACGAGCGGTTCACCCCGGTGAAGGAGGCGCCGTACGTCGCCTCCTTCACCCCCGAGGCGAACATCGCCGTCGGTGACGAGACGCCGTGGGGTGTGGCCGCCGAGCTGGCGCGGCTGCTGCCGGGTACCGAGACGGGTACGTACGGCAGCGAGAGCGAGTTCGGGGGCGTGCTGCGGGCGGCGGGGGGCCGCAGGGTCGTGGCCGTGGTGCGCGACGTGCACAGGCACCCCTGGATGGCCGGGGCGCTCGACGCGCTGCTGGCCGCGCGGCCCGACACGGTCGTGGTCGAGATGGGGGTTCCCGAGGCGCCGCCGCGCGGTGCGCTGTACATCGCCACGCACGGCGCGGCGCGGGTCTGCGGGCGGGCCGCGGCGGAGGTTGTCGCCGGGGTCTGAGGTGCGAGGGCGTCGGGACGGTCGGGGGGCCGCCTGCGGCGCCTTCGTGCTGCCCGGACCCCTCGCGGACCCCTCGCGGGCCGCTGCGGGGAGTCGCGCGGTCCGCTTCGGGGTGCGGAAGCGCCTGAGGGGCCCGGCGGAACTCCCGGGCCCCTCAGGCGAGTTGCGGCCGGTGGCTGCTAGAGGCCCTGCCAGGTGGGCTTGGCCGCGTACGTGTCGCGGAAGTAGTCCGCCCGCTTCAGCTGGGCCGCCGCCGCCTCGTCGATCACCACGGTCGCGTGCGGGTGCAGCTGCAGCGCCGACGCGGGCACCAGCGCGGACACCGGCCCCTCCACGGTCTGGGCCACCGCCTCGGCCTTGCCGGCGCCGGTGGCGAGCAGCACCAGGTGACGGGCTTCCAGGATGGTGCCGATGCCCTGGGTGATGACGTGGTGCGGCACCTCGTCGGGGCTGTCGAAGAACCGGGCGTTGTCCTGCCGGGTCTGCCGCGTCAGCGTCTTGATGCGGGTGCGCGAGGCGAGCGAGGAGCACGGCTCGTTGAAGCCGATGTGCCCGTCGGTGCCGATGCCGAGGATCTGGAGGTCCACGCCACCCGCCTCGGCGAGCGTGCGCTCGTACGCCTCACAGGCGGCCTGGACGTCCTCGGCGGCCCCGTCGGGGCCCATGAAGGACGCCTCGGTCAGGCCGAGCGGCTCGACGACCTCGCGCAGCACCACCGAGCGGTACGACTCGGGGTGACCGGTGGGCAGTCCGACGTACTCGTCGAGCTGGCAGATGCGGGCGCCCGAGGCGTCGACCGCGCCCGCGCGCACCTTGGCCGTCAGCGCCTGGTAGATGGGCAGCGGCGTCGAACCGGTGGCCACGCCGAGCAGCGCGCCGGGCTTTCGGCCCAGCAGGCCCGCCATGGCCTCCGCGATGAGCTCGCCACCTGCCTTGGCGTCCGGGACGATGACAACTTCCACGCTGGGCCTGCCGATCTGAAGAGATGAGAAGTGTGGTATAGACCAATCTAGCAGAGGGAGTCGGGCGTGTCCGGTGCCCACGGATGAACCATTCGGGTCGGCGGGCGCACGGGGCGCGGCCGGACCGGTCGGCCGGGAGGCTCGGCGAGGCCCGATCAGCATGGCCCGGATCGTGACCCTCAGCCACCCGGAGGCCGGTACGCGGGCGGGTGGGCGCGAAGGGGGCGGCGGGCCGGGTTCGGTGCCGTCGACCTGGGAATCTGTGAGGCCCCTGGGGTCGGTGGTGCGCCGGGCGGCTCGAAGGCGGGACCGGCACCCGCGGGCCGCGGCACCGCGACGGGACCCTCGGCCCGTCCGGCACCGCAGCCCGGAGTTGCTTCGGCCGACGGGCGTGGGGGCCCGGCCGGCCGATCGAGAGGCGGTGGCGCAGTCAGGGCAGAGAGCGCCGACCACCTCGATCCACCCTCCTGTGCGGGGAGGGCGGAGGCTTTACCAGCCCATTGTGGACTAGACCATTCTCCTGTGTCCATGCATGCGAGGCACCCACTTTTCGGAGCTTCCTCCATACTGGCGTACCCGACCGAACGTCCGCTCGGTACACAACGCGGGTACTCTCGCACACGTGCCCTCCATGAACGACCTCGTACGCCAGCACACCGCCCTCAGCGACACCGACCTCGAGTGGCTCCACCTGCTGGTCTCGGAGTGGCAGCTGCTCTCCGACCTGTCCTTCGCCGACCTCGTCCTGTGGGTCCCCACGCTCGACGGCACCCGCTATGTGTCGGTCGCCCAGATGCGGCCCAACACCGGGCCCACCTCCTACCAGGACGACATGGTCGGCCACCTCGTCCCGCGAGGCCGCCGCCCCATGCTCGACGCCGCCCTCGACGAGGGCCGGATCGTGCGCGAGGGCGACCCGGAGTGGCGGGAGGAGGTCCCGGTCCGGGTCGAGTCGATCCCGGTGCGCCGCGAGGGCCGTGTCCTCGGCGTCATCGCCCGCAATACGAACCTGCTGACGGTGCGTACGCCCAGCCGCCTCGAACTCACTTACCTGCAGAGCGCCTCCGACCTGGCCCAGATGATCGCGGCCGGGTCCTTCCCGTTCCCCGGCGACCAGGTCGACATGGACGCGTCGCCGCGCGTCGGCGACGGCCTGATCAGGCTCGACGCGGACAGCATCGTCCAGTACGCCAGCCCCAACGCGCTCTCCGCGTACCACCGGCTGGGCCTCGCGTCCGACCTGGTCGGCCAGCACCTGGGCCAGGCCACCGCCGAACTCGCTCCCTCCCGCGGCCCCGTGGACGAGGCCCTGGTCAAGCTGGCCAGTGGCTGGGCACCCAGGGAGACCGAGGTCGAGGGCGGCGACGGGGTGATCCAGCTGCGCGCGATCCCGCTCAAGCCCAAGGGCATCCGCATCGGTTCCCTCGTGCTGTGCCGCGACGTCACCGAACTGCGGCGGCGCGAGCGCGAATTGATCACCAAGGACGCCACCATCCGGGAAATCCACCACCGGGTGAAGAACAACCTCCAGACGGTGGCCGCGCTCCTGCGGCTGCAGGCCCGCCGGATGGACTCGGAGCAGGGCCGCGAGGCGCTGAACGAGGCGGTGCGCCGGGTCGGGTCGATCGCGATCGTCCACGAGACGCTCTCGCAGAACCTCGACGAGCGCGTGGAGTTCGACGAGATCGCCGACCGGGTGATCGCGATGGTCGCCGAGATCTCACCGGCCAAGGTCAGTTGCCGGCGGACCGGCCGCTTCGGCATCCTCGACGCCGAGGTCGCCACCCCGCTCGCGATGGTCCTCACCGAAGTCCTGCAGAACGCCCTGGAGCACGCGTTCGCACCGGCCGAGCAGGGCTCGGTCGAGGTGTCGGCGGTACGCGGCGGCACCCGCACCGACGGCCGGCTGCTGATCACAGTCCTGGACGACGGCCGCGGGCTGCCCGAGGGCTTCGACCCCAAGCGGACCGGCAATCTGGGGCTCCAGATCGTACGGACTCTGGTGGAGGGCGAGTTGGGCGGCAGCTTCGACATGGTGCCGGGTCCGGAGCGCGGCACCCGCGTCGTACTCGACGTCCCCGTACGGACCGACAAGTAGCGCCCGAAGCAGCGCCCGAAGCGACGGAAAGTCCTGGAGAACAGCAGTGAGCCCCGGACCGTGGAACGGTTCGGGGCTCACTGTCTACTGCTCACGTTGCTGTGCGCATTGGGGGGTACTGCGCGCTGCGACTCGGGGGCGGGAGGTGCGTACTCGCTGTACGCGCCGCCAAGCTCAGGCTGTTGGCGGGGGTGGGTCAGGCGGTAGCGTTACGCGCCCGGTTGCGAGCGGCACGGCGCTTCATTGCGCGGCGCTCGTCCTCGCTGAGGCCACCCCAGACACCCGAGTCCTGGCCGGACTCGAGCGCCCACTGCAGGCACTGCTCCATGACGGGGCAGCGGCGGCAGACGGCCTTGGCTTCCTCGATCTGCAGCAGCGCAGGACCGGTGTTGCCGATGGGGAAGAACAGCTCGGGATCTTCCTCGCGACAAACGGCGTTGTGACGCCAGTCCATGGCTGCTACCTCTCCTTGGTATTACGTGCAGGTTGCTTGTGAATGTGAACGCTTTCACGAATCCCCCCGCAAGTGAAGGGCCGACTGCCAGATGGACTGGTGTGGTCCTGGATGTGAGGAGGGGTTCTGGCTCTCAGTGGAGGCTGGTGTTGCGGGCCGTCCCGATCGCCATGTAGAGATTCGCAAACCTCGGCGCCGGGCACAACCCCTTCCGGAAAGTTTTTTTTGATTCCTTGGTGTCGGCTAGGTCACAGCCGTAGTTCCATGGGGTGGACCTCTGCCCAAACGTTCGAGTTAAAGGACTTTCGGCCCTTCCACTCACACAATCACACGCAGTGCACGGCGTACGCCTGTGAACGTCACGCTCGTACGCAGTCCCAGGTGGTCGCCGTCCATCTGGAAGGGCAGCCGCGCCTTGGAATGCAAGGTGAAGTCCGTCAGGTCGTGCAGGGTCACCGCGTGCTTGCCGTGCGGCCCGCGTTCGGGGGTCGAGGTGAGCAGCTGAGTGGCATATCGAGCCACCGCGGGAGTCGACATTTTGGTCAGCCCGAGGACGTCCAGGGCCGTGTCGAACGAGGCCTCGGGGGACGCGTACATCGGACGATTCCCCAGGTAGGTCCAGGGGGAGGTGTTGCAGACTATGGAAAGAGCGAGATCCTTCACCGGGTCCTGCCCCGGCCGTTCCAGAGTGATCACCCCGTGCCGGCGATTGGGCTCCGCGAGGAACTGACGCACCACCTGGCGCACATAAAGAGCGTGTGTGGATCGCTTGCCGCGCTCCCGTTGCTGTTCGACCCGGCCGATCACACCGGCATCGAATCCGTAACCCGCACAGAAAGTGAACCAGCGGGGGGGAACGGACTCGTCCTCCGTGCCGGGAGTGCCCGCCGCGAGTCCCAGGCCCACTGTCCGCTCACTGCGCGTGCTCAGGGCGTCCAGGATGGCGCCGGTCGCCTCGACGGGGTCGTTGGGCAGGCCCAGGGCGCGGGCGAAGACATTCGTGGAGCCGCCGGGGACCACCGCGAGGCCCGGCAGTCGGTCCGGGTCCGGGCCGTTGTGCAGCAGACCGTTGACGACCTCGTTGACCGTGCCGTCGCCGCCCAGCGCCACCACCAGGTCGATTTCCCCGCTCTCCGCGGCCCGCCGGGCGAGGTCACGGGCGTGCCCGCGGTACTCGGTGGTGACGGCCTCCAGCTTCATCTCGCTGGCGAGCGCATGAATCAGGACATCGCGAGTGCGAGCACTGGTGGTGGTTGCTGCCGGGTTGACCACGAGGAGTGCGCGCATGCGCAGCAGACTACCTACTCGGGGGTACCCGGCCCAGACCTGCCCTGCCGGTACGGCCCGTTACGCTGCGAGGGTGAGCACTGAGCAGACCCCCGAGACCGCCGCCGACCCGCGCCCCGCCCGGCTGACCGCCGCCGCGGCGCTCGCCGCGCTGGAGGGCCTGGCGCTGCTCGTGGGTGGCGCGTACATGCTCGTGATGGGGTTGCTCGGCAGCCCCGACAAGCCGGAGCAGGCCGAAATGGGTGGTGTGACGTTGATCGCCCTGGCGGTGCTTCCGCTGCTGGCCGCGCGCGGTCTGCTCAAGTGCCGCGCGTGGAGCCGGGGGCCCGCCCTCATCACGCAGCTGATGGCGCTGCCGGTGGCGTGGACGCTGCTGCGCTCCGAGGGCTCCCTGCTGATCCCGGCGGGCATCGCCCTCGCCGCGGTGGCCGTGACGGCCCTGGTGCTGCTGATCAACCCGCGGACGACCAGGGCGCTGGGCATCCGCGGCCCCCGCGACGCCTGACATCCGAAGGTCCCGCATCAGGCTTCCGACGTCGCGAGGGAACGTAACGCTCAGTTACGGCCGGTCAGTTACGGCCGCTCTACTCCTCGACCAGGAGCTTCTCGCGGAGCTGGGCCAGCGTGCGGGCCAGCAGCCGTGAGACATGCATCTGCGAGATGCCGACCTCCTGCGCGATCTGCGACTGGGTCATGTTCCCGAAGAAACGCAGCAGCAGGATCCGCTTCTCGCGCGGCGGGAGGTCCTCCAGCAGCGGCTTGAGCGACTCCCGGTACTCCACGCCCTCCAGGGCCACGTCCTCGGAGCCCAGCGTGTCCGAGACCGGCGGCGACTCGTCGTCGGTGTCCGGCACGTCCAGCGACAGCGTGCTGTACGCGTTCGCGGACTCCAGGCCCTCCAGGACCTCTTCGTCCGAGATGCCGAGCCGCTCGGCCAGTTCATGGACCGTGGGGGAGCGCCCGTGCTGCTGGGAGAGCTCGGCCGTGGCCGTCGTCAGCGAGAGACGCAGCTCCTGGAGGCGGCGCGGTACCCGTACCGCCCAGCCCTTGTCCCGGAAGTGCCGCTTGATCTCGCCGACCACCGTCGGTGTCGCGTACGTCGAGAACTCGACGCCGCGCTCCGGGTCGAACCGGTCCACGGACTTGATCAGGCCGATGGTGGCGACCTGGGTGAGGTCGTCGAGCGGCTCGCCGCGATTGCGGAACCGGCGTGCGAGATGCTCGACCAGCGGGAGGTGCATGCGCACCAGCCGGTTGCGCAGCTCCGCCTTCTCCGCCGATCCGTCCGGCAGTTCACGCAACTCGATGAACATCGCTCGCGCACCACTGCGGTCGTGAGGATCGTGGCGTCCGCGATCCCTTGAGTGCTGTTCGTGCTCGCTCATATGGCCCGCCCGCTCTGCCTGCTCCGCCGCCGCCGTGCCCACAAGGCCGTCCACGCCGTCCACCGGGTGGGGCCGGGCCTGCTGCTCAGGGATGCCCGTCGGCCTCTGCGCCGGTCCTCCCTGAGCCGCCTGCCCTCCTGTCGGTGCCTGTGGGCTGAGCTCCTCGTTACGCACCGGCCCGTCCCCGTTCGTCACGCCGGCCCGGGTCCCGCGCCGCGCTGTTTGTACAGGCTGATGGTGACCGTACGGTCGTCAGCGACCGTGGCGTCCACCTTGCCCGCCAGTGCCGACAGCACCGTCCACGCGAAGGTGTCGCGCTCGGGCGCGCGCCCGTCCGTGGTGGGGGCCGAGACCGTCACCTCCAGAGAGTCGTCCACGAGCCGGAAGACGCAGCTGAGGACGGAGCCGGGCACGGCCTGCTGAAGCAGGATCGCGCAGGCCTCGTCCACCGCGATGCGCAGATCCTCGATCTCGTCGAGGGTGAAGTCCAAGCGTGCGGCGAGGCCGGCCGTGGCCGTACGCAGCACGGACAGGTAGGCACCCGCAGCGGGCAGCCGGACTTCCACGAAGTCCTGGGTCCCGGGCTCGCCTGCGATCTGGGACACCCTCACCTCCAAGGTGCACAAGCTTTTTCGGGGGTCCGGGAGGGGGCGCCCCCCGGGACCACGCGGTACGTCGTTCGCCGGTGACGCTATCGCGATCCACACTTCCGTGTCGCCAGGACCCCCGCCCGGCGACTGTCACTCATGGTAAGCATATGGGTACGGACAGTGGCTAGGGGTCTGCGGCGCCCAATTGGAAAGAACCGGCGCCGGGTTGACGTACCCAGGCGTCAGACGATCGAACCGTCGACAAAGCACCAGCGCCAGCTGTCTCCCGGCTCGAAGCTCCGCATGACCGGATGGCCGGTCTGTTTGAAGTGCTCGGTCGCGTGCCGGTACGGCGAGGAGTCGCAGCACCCCACGTGCCCGCACACCAGGCACAGCCGCAACTGCACCGGGTGACTGCCGATCGCCAGACACTCGGGACAGGTGTCGCCCAGCGGGGTGGGCTCGGGGTGAGGCAACCCCGCGACATGCGAGCACTCATTCATGATGGCCAGGTTACGACCTTCGTACGACAAGGGTGGGGCCGAATCGATGGACGTACTGCCGCTGCTGCTTCTGGTCGCGGGGAGCGCCGCCGTCGCGGGCGCGGCCCGCAGGACCCCGGTGGCAGCCCCCCTGCTCCTGGTCGCCGTGGGGCTCGGCGCCGCCTACATCCCGGGGGTGGCGGACTACACGCTGGATCCGGCGATCGTGCTTCCGCTGCTGCTGCCGCCCCTGCTGCACACGGCCGCGCTGGACAGCTCCTACCTGGATCTACGGGCGAACATCAGACCCGTGGCCCTCCTGTCGGTGGGCTACGTGCTGTTCGCGACCGTGATCGTCGGCTACCTCGCGTTCCTCGTGATTCCGGGCCTCCCGCTGACGTCCGCGCTGGTCCTCGGCGCGGTCGTCGCGCCGCCCGACGCGGTGGCCGCGACCGCCATCGCCCGCCGTCTCGGGCTGCCCCCGCGCATCACGTCGATCCTCCAGGGCGAGTCCCTGGTGAACGACGCCACGGCGATCACCGCCTTCAAGGTGGCACTGGCCGCCGCGGTGGGGGAGGGTGCCAGCTGGCTCGGCGGGATCGAGGAATTCGCCGTCGCGTCGATCGGCGGCGTCGGCGTGGGCCTGCTCCTGATGGTGCCGCTGCACTGGCTCCGCACCCGCATCAAGGAGGCGCTGCTGCAGAACACGCTGTCGCTGCTGATCCCGTTCGTGGCGTACGCGGCGGCCGAGCACGTCCACGCGTCGGGGGTGCTCGCGGTCGTGACCGTGGCCCTCTACCTGGGACATCGCTCCTGGCAGGTCGACTTCGCGACCAGGCTGCAGGAGGCCGCCGTCTGGAAGATGGTCTCCTTCGTCCTTGAATCGACGGTGTTCGCGCTGATCGGACTCCAGTTGCCGTTCGTGCTGCGCGGACTCGGCCCGTACGCGGGCGGCGAGGCCCTCTGGTACGCGGCCGTGCTGTTCGTGGTGGTCGTCGTGACGCGCTTCGTGTGGGTGTTCCCCGCGACGTATCTGCCGCGCTGCGTGTCGCGACGCGTCCGCGAACGGGAACCCGACGTCAGCTGGACCTCGCCGGTGATCGTCGGCTGGGCGGGGATGCGCGGCGTCGTCTCGCTGGCCATCGCCTTCTCCATCCCGCTGACCGTCGAACACGACGCACCGTTCCCCGGCCGGAACCTGGTTCTCTTCCTGACCTTTACAACTGTGATCGCCACTCTGGTCGTCCAGGGCCTCACCCTGCCGCCGCTCATCAGGCTGCTCAAGCTCCCCAAGCGCGATGTGTACGCCGAGACGCTCGCCGAGGCGCAGGCGCAGAGCGAGGCCTCGCAGGCCGCCGAGGAGCGGCTCACGGCCCTGCTCGCCGACGATCGCAACGCACTGCCGGAGCCGCTCGCCGACCGGCTGCGCGCGGTGCTCGAACGGCGGCGCAACGCCGTCTGGGAGCGGCTCGGCGCGGTCAACGAGGAGACCGGCGAATCGGCGGACGACACCTACCGCAGGCTGGCCCGGGAGATGATCGTGGCCGAGCGTGCGGTCTTCGTGGAGCTGCGGGACAGCCGGCGGATCGACGACGAGATGCTGCGGACGCTGCTGCACCGGCTGGACCTGGAGGAGGCGACGGCCTACCGGGAGGCGGACGCGGACTGATCCGGCGGGTCCGGTACGGCGGCCGGCTCGTGGGGCCGATCCGGTTCGTCCGACTGAACCGGCGCGTGCGACCGCTCCGCTTCGTGTGCCTGATCCGCTTCGAGCGGCTGTCCGGTGATCACCGCGGCCACCGTGGTTCCGGGGGCGAAGGCGCCCTCGGTGGTGAGCGTGGTCAGACCGGAAAGCATTTTGGCGACATAGAGACGTTCGACGGGCAGCCGGTGCCTGGCCCCGAAATCCTCGGCGAACGCGTCGAGTTCCGGTGTGGTGCGGGCGTAGCCGCCGCCGTGGAAGCGCTCGTCCAGGCTCCAGTCGCCGACGGGGGCACCGAACGCCGCGTGCTGGAGCGTGCGGATCTCGTCGCCCAGGAAGCCGCCCCTGAGCACCGGGAAGCCGATCGCCCGTTGCCCGGGGCCGAGCCCGGCGGCGAGCCCCGCCAGGGTCCCGCCGGTCCCGCACGCCACCGCGACGGCGTCGGCGGCCCCGCGCAGCTCCTCCCCGAGGCCGGCGCAGCCCTGCGCGGCGAGCGCGTTGCTGCCGCCCTCCGGGACGACGTACACACCGTCGCGGTCCCCGGCCGCCCCCACCGCCCGCAGGATTGCGTCCAGCACCTGTCCGTCACTCTTCGCGCGGTACGTCCCACGGTCCACGAAGTGCAGCCGCATGCCGTCCGCCGCGCACCGGGCCAGCGACGGGTTCAGCGGCCGGGTGGCCAGCTCCTCGCCGCGTACGACGCCGATCGTGGGGAAGCCCAGTAGTCGGCCCGCGGCGGCCGTCGCCCGGAGGTGGTTGGAGTGCGCGCCGCCGAAGGTCAGCACCGTACGCCCGGCCGCCGCGCGCAGGTTCGGGGCCAGTTTGCGCCACTTGTTGCCCGGGAGGGCCGGGTGGATCAGGTCGTCGCGCTTGAGTAGCAGCCGTACGCCGCGGCGGGCGAAGCGCTCGTCCCGCACCTCCTGCAACGGCGACGGGAGCCGGGGCCGCAGGTCGGACAGGGCGAGCGTTTCCGGGGGCATGCCTCCATTGTTGCCCCGGCCACCGCTCTGGTTCGCGTGCGGGCCGTCGGCCCGGCATCGCCGGTGGCCGCCGCTCCGGCTTCGCCGTGGCTGTCACTTCAGCCGGTCGTGGATGCGCGCGCGCATCGACTTCATGGAGAAGCCGCGCGGGTCGACCTTGCCCGGCTGCCATTCGAGGTGGCCGATGACCGACGGCGCTCCCCAGTTGTGCTGCCGGCAGATCGCGGCCGACACCCGCTCGATGGCTTCGAGCTGGGCCGTGGGCCAGGGGTCCGTGCCGTTGCCGAGGTTCTCGCACTCGAAACCGTAGAAGTGCCGGTTCCCGTCGGTGTTGGCCTCGTTGTCCGGCGGCAGGGCCTTCTCGGCGATGACGGCGCGCAGGACGTCGTCATCGCCGTTGCCCGCGTGATTCGCGCGGCCGTAGCCCACGAGGTGGACGGTGCCGTTCTTGGCGATCATGCCGTGGCAGAGCGGGCCGGGGAGGCCCGCGTAGCCGTCACGGACGATACGGACGGTGTTGGCGGTGCCCGACGTGACGGTGTGATGGATCATCACGCCGTGGACCGGGCCCCAGGGACCCTTGTGATTGCGGTTGTGCGTCCGCCAGTTGCCGACCTCGACGACGGTGACGCCCTCGTCTCGCAGGATGTCCAGGAACTTGCTTGCGGACATGGGTGAGGCCATGGCCATCTCCTTGGGTGCGAAGGGTGGGGGGGGGAGGCCTGTTCAGGTGCTCATACGGCTTGCATTTACCCCACCACCGCGGCTGCGACCAGTCTTTCGGACACCGTGCGAGTCGATCCGGACAATTCTGTTCGGGCAACTCGCCGGACGCCGCTCGGATCGGCATTCGACTTGCCCCGCAGTCCGGTGCTTTAGTCACACTCTTTTGTGTAATAGCGCCATCCCGCTGGTACTGAAAGGCTCCTTCTGCAGGTCAGCACATGATCGAGAAGGAGAAAGATGTCGGTCGAGGCAGGTTCCGAAGTCCGCGACGAGCAGGCACCGCCGCAGCAGAGTCTTGGTACGGCCGCCGCGAGGAATTTGGCCACCACCACCAAGTCCGCCCCCCAAATGCAGGAGATCACCTCGCGGTGGCTGCTGCGCATGCTGCCTTGGGTGCAGGTTCAGGGCGGTACGTACCGGGTCAACCGAAGGCTGAGCTATTCGGTCGGCGACGGACGCGTGACGTTCGTACAGACCGGTGACCAGGTGCAGGTCATCCCCGCGGAGCTCGGCGAACTGCCCACTCTGCGAACCCTCCACGACGAGGCGGTGCTCCGCGAGCTGGCACAGCGCTGTGAACAACAGGAGTTCGCGCCCGGTGAGGTGCTCGCCGCCTCCGGGAGTTCCGTGGACCGGGTCTTCCTGCTGGCCCACGGCAGGGTGGAGAAAATCGGCACAGGACCCTACGGCGACGAGTCGACACTCGAAGTCCTCGCGGACGGGGCGCACTTCGGGGACCAGGCGCTGGTCGAAGCGGACGCCACCTGGGACTACACGGCCCGCGCCGCAACCGCGTGCACGGTGCTGACACTGACAAGAGACGCCGTGCTCAACCTGGCAGAGCGTGCGGAGCCCCTGCGCACACATCTGGAGGGGCTGGCGGCGATGCCCCACCAGCGGACCAACAAGTACGGCGAGGCATCGATCGACCTGTCCGCCGGCCATGTCGGCGAGGCCGTCGTGCCGCACACCTATGTCGACTACGACGCGACACCACGCGAGTACGAATTGAGCGTCGCGCAGACCGTTCTGAAGGTGCACAGCCGGGTCGCGGACCTCTACAACCAGCCGATGAACCAGACCGAGCAGCAGTTGCGGCTCACGGTCGAGGCGCTGCGCGAGCGCCAGGAGCACGAGCTGATCAACCACCGCGAGTTCGGGCTGCTGAACAACTGCGCCTATGAGCAGCGGCTCCAGCCGCACGACGGCGTGCCGGGCCCCGACGACATGGACGAGCTGCTGAGCAGGCGGCGCGGCTCCAAGTTCTTCCTGGCCCACCCGAGGGCGATCGCCGCCTTCGGGCGCGAGTGCAGCAAGCGCGGTCTTTACCCGGACCGGGTGGAGATCGGCGGCAACCAGGTGCCGGCCTGGCGCGGGGTGCCGATCTTCCCGTCCAACAAGATCCCGATCAGCAGCGACCGGACAACATCGATCATCTGCATGCGTACGGGCGAGGCCGACCAGGGGGTCGTGGGACTTCAGCAGAGCGGTATCCCGGACGAGATCGAACCGAGCCTGTCCGTGCGGTTCATGGGCATCGACGAGCAGGCGATCATCTCGTACCTCGTCACCGCGTACTACTCGGCCGCCGTGCTGGTGCCGGACGCGCTGGGGGTGCTGGAGAACGTGGAGATCGGCCGCTGGCGGTAGGCGGCACACGGGTCGACAGGTCGGGAGGGGCCGGGAGGCCTGATCGGACCGGGCAGTTCGAAGAGCGCGGGCGGTCCGGACGGTACGGGCGGTTCGGGGACGCGGGGCCGGGGGCACGATGCACACATCGCCGGGAAAGCAGGCTCCGACGCCCTCGGCCCCGCGCGCGGACACCGGCGCGGGCCGGGTGGGGGTTGCCTTCGCCCGGCCCCACCGGCGGCTGTGCGCAGGCCCCTGGAGGTGGGCTCGCGGACGGCCTACGCACGGCGGAGAGAGGGGACCTCGGCCGTGCGCACGCTGCAGCAGAGGAAGTGAAGTGACAGTGACCATGACCAGCATGCAGGCGGCGGCTCCCGAGGGTCACGAGGCGGCGGCCCTGCTCGAACGGACCCGCAGCACCGTCAATCCCCAACTGCGCCGCACGGTCGAGAGTCTGCCCGAGTCCATACGCCGCATCGCGATGTACCACTTCGGCTGGGAGCAGGCCGACGGCAGCCCGGCCGCCGGGCAGCCGGGCAAGGCGATCAGGCCCGCGCTGGTCCTCGCGGCCACCCGGGCGCTCGGCGGAGAGCCTCTCGTCGCCGTGCGGGCGGCTGCCGCCGTGGAGCTCGCGCACAACTTCACCCTGCTGCACGACGATGTCATCGACGAGGACCCGACCCGCAGGAACAGGCCCACGGCCTGGGCGGTCTTCGGTGTCCCGGACGCGATCGTCGCCGGGGACGCGATGTGCGCCCTCGCGCTGCGGTTGCTCGCCGAGGACCCGCACCCGGCGTCGGCCGAGGCATCGGCGCGGCTGGCGGCCTGCATCATCGAGCTGTGCGCGGGCCAGCAGGCGGACTGCGCCTTCGAGCGGCTCGGACCCCAGGAGGTGTCGCTCGACGAGTGCCTCACGATGGCCGAGGCCAAGACGGGAGCCCTGCTGGGCTGCGCGTGCGCCCTCGGTGCGCTGTACGCGGGTGCGGACGCCGAAGAGGTCGCCGCCATGGACGACTTCGGCCGGGAGGCGGGCCTGGCCTTCCAGCTCATCGACGACCTCATCGGGATCTGGGGCGACCCCGAGCACACGGGCAAGCCCGTGGGGGCCGACCTGGTCGCCCACAAGAAGTCGCTCCCGGTGGTGGCGGCGCTGGCCTCGGGCACCCCGGCCGCCGCGGAGCTGGCGGACCTCTACCGGGGGCCGTTGGACGGGCCGGCGGTCCAGCGGGCCGCCGACGCCGTGGAGCGGGCGGGCGGCAGGGAGTGGGCGCAGGGCCAGGCGGCCGAGCGGATGGCGCGGGCCGTGCACCATCTGTCGCGGGCGGTGCCGGATCTGGCGGCGGCGGGCGATCTGCTGGCGCTCGCGGAGTTCGTCACACGCAGGACGCGGTGATCGGACGGTAGTGGCCGCGCAGGGCATCCCGGACGGTAGTGATGACCGGGCGGGCGGTCGTGCCGAGCATGCGGATGCGCCGACCGCCCGGCCGGCCGGGGCGCCCTGGCGGCCGGGCTGTCCGGGGGATCGGCGTCAACTCTAGGATCGTCTCCGTCGGTTGAGATCCCTGGAGAGAGGCCGGACCGTGGGCTTGGAAATACGACAGGCTGGGGCGGGCGACCGCGAGGCGCTCGTACGGCTGCTGGACGCGGCCTTCATGAACGACCCGGTGAGCAGTTGGGTCTTTCCCGACCCCGCCCACCGCCGGCGCGTCCACGGCCCGTTCATGGGCGTCTTCCTTGATGCGGCGCTGACCGAGGGGTGGGTCGACGTCACCGAGGACGGCTCGGCAGCCGCCCTCTGGCTGCAGGTCGAGGCCGGGGCCCCCGACGGGGAGGACGAGGCCCCGGCCCGCATGCGCGAGATCGCGGACCCGGACAACGAACGGGCCGAGCTGATCGGCCGGTTGACCGGTGCGGTGCATCCGCACGACCGGGCGCACGCCTATCTGCTGCTCATCGCGGTTTCCCCGGAGCGGCAGGGCGAGGGTCTCGGTACCGCGCTGATCGCCCCGGTGCTCGACCGCTGCGACCGCGACGGCGTGCCCGCCTATCTGGAGGCCAGCAGCGCCCGCAGCCGGGGTCTCTACGAGCGGCTCGGCTTCGCCTTCACCGGCCGCACCGTCGATCTGCCGCAGGGGCCTCCCATGTGGCCGATGTGGCGGGAACCCGGCGCCTAAGGACTGTCCCGCAGTCTGCTGGCGGGCGCACGACGACAACTGCAGCACCTCGCCGCGTTCTCGGAACGCACGAATACGTCCAGTAGGCGAACGGCACTCCGCCTTGCGATGCACCGCATCCGACGCCGTGCGCTGATCCACCAGGGATTGCCGGACAGCGCTTAGCGGGCGCCCGGTCGGCCTCGGCGTAATCACCTTGCACAACCACTACGGGTGGAGCACTATGGGCGCAGTGGTTGTGGGAGTGCGGCTGTCCGCCGCGCCGCCGCCCGTTCTGTCGTCTGCCCAGGGGGATCAGCTTGCGCAAGCTCACGTACTACGTCGGTATGTCCATCGACGGCTTCATCGCGGCGCCCGACGGCGCCGTGGACTTCTATCCCCTGGGCGAGTCCTTCCTGCGGGACTTCCTCATCGGCGAATACCCGGAGTGCCTGCCCACCCACGCACGTCGCCAACTCGGCTGCGACGAGGTGGAGAACCGGCACTTCGACACGATGCTCCAGGGGCGCGCCACCTACGACCTGGCCCTCGATCTCGGGATCACCAGCCCGTACCAGCACCTGCGCCAGTACGTCGTGTCCCGCAGCATCGACAAGTCGCCCGACCCCGACATCGAGCTCGTCTCCGGCGATGTCGTCGCCAAGGTCCGTGAGCTCAAGCAGGAGGACAGGCTCGGGATCTACCTGGGGGGCGGTGCGAATCTCGCCGGGCAGCTGCTGGCGGAGATCGACGCCCTGGTCCTCAAGATCTATCCGATCGTCACCGGGTCCGGCGTCCCGGTGTTCTCGGCCGGTTTCGAGATCCACGCGTTCACCCTCGAATCGACGCGGACCTTCGACAACGGCACCGTCGTCCTGTCGTACAACAGGAGCACCGGGAACCCGTAGTCGCCGGGCCGGTCAAGTGCGGCGTACGCCCACGCCGTCGGGGTGGGGGCAAGTGGTGGCGCGCGTGGGGCCGGGGGCCGGGTGGGGCACGTCTGCCCGGCCCGCCGAGAGCCGGTCCGTACCGTCGTCGAGCGACGCAGGAGCCTCGGAGCGTTCGTTCCCGTGACGGCCCGGGTCCGTGCCGCGACCCCGGGCGCGGGTGGCGGGCCGAGGAGCCGGAGGGCGAGTCGGAGACCCGCCCCTGAACGGGCTAAAGTCCCGGCCATGGCAGCAGAGGCATGGGCCGGGTGGTACCGGGACCGTAAGGGTTCCGACGCCGTCACCCTTACGACGGACGGGCAGCGGCTGAGCGCCCGCATCCGAGGAGTCGACTTCGAGGGCGCGGTCTTCGACGCGCTCGTTCCGGTGGGCGAGCTGCCCCCGGAGAACGACAAGTTCGTACTCGCGGACGGCGCTCTGTGCGACTGCGTCTTCGAGTGGGACATACCGATGCCGGTGTACGCGGACGGACTGGTCCACCGCGCCACGCTGCACTGTCTGCTGGCCCTCGGCGCTCCTCGGCCCACCGGTGGCATCGACCGCGAACACCTCAGTCTGACGCTGCACTTCGACGGTGCGGCGTACGCGTCGCGGCGCGCCGAGGAGGACTTCGAGCAGGCCCTGAACGTGATCCAGTACCGCCTCCCTGCCGGGGCCTATCTGCGGGCGTGCATCTCCTGTGCCTTCTCCGACTACAACCCCGCTTCCGGCGGGCTGTTCGGCGCTCTGGGCTGTTTCCGCGGCGTGAAGGACGACTACCGGACCGCTGAGGGCAAGAGCGATCTGATCGAGCTGTGGGACCGGCGCACCGGAGTCGTCCAGGAGACCTCCTGCTGCCCGGAGTTCGAGCGCAGGCCGGACAGTGGGCCGGGGACGGGCTACCGGGGTGCGTTCCCCCAGGTGGACGTCGCCGCGTCCGCCGACGACGCGGCCCATACAGACGGAGACGTCGTGCACGCGGAGTCCTGACCCCGCGATGAGCCCGGTGGAGAAGGCCCGGTGGAGAAGTCCCGGGCAAAAGACCGTTGCCCCGTACACGCGAGCGCGTGTACGGGGCAACGGTCCGTCCGGGGTCCGGGGAAGAGGTGGGACTGCGGGCCGCGTCGGGTCAGGAGGCCTGGGCGAGGCCGTTCTGCCACAGCTGGTTGACGCGGGCGCGCTCACGGGAGTCCGGGTTCGGGTTCTGGCAGGAGGTGCCGGGGCCGCCGCCGGACATCAGCTCGCTGCACGGGCCGGAGTAGTGGTCCGGCAGACCCAGGACGTGACCGGTCTCGTGCGCGGTGACGCGCGTCGAGTTGTACTGCTGGTTCTGGCGGTAGTCCAGGAAGATGTAGCCGCTGCCGTGACCGTTGGTGCTGGCGTAGGAGCCGCGGGAGTCATTGCCCTCGCGGTACGTGAAGTCCGGGTTGGAGCCTTCCTGCAGCTTCACGTTGGCGACGGAGCTGTTCCAGATCTGGGTGGAGCGGGCTATCTGGCTGCGGAACGTGGGCGCGTTCGCAGCGGAGTAGATGACGGTGACGGCTTGCGCGCCGGGGTTCGCGGCGCGCTTCTCGGCGACCGACTCCATGACCGCCGAGAAGAAGGCCTTGTTGGCGGCGGCGTTCTCCTTGGACTTCTCGTACGACGTCGTGGAGAGAAACGTCGAGACCTTGGCGGTCTCCACGGGCGCGGCGGACTGGGGGGCCGCCATCGCCGGTGCGCTGCCGAGGGAGGCGAACGCCAGGCCGAGGCCGAGGGCTGCGCCGAGGGTGCTCTTGCGGTGTCTCATGGGGGGTTTCCTACTCGTCCGGTGAAGGTGAACGGTTGGGTACGACAGAGTGTCGGGGTCCCCGAGACCGCTGGGGATGATGCCAACCGGTGATAGCGCGAGCGCATCACCGGCGGAACAGAGCTCACCCCACTGGACCTCAACGTCCTTGAAATTGACGCCAATTGCTGTGTTTCGGGAGTCTGGTGTGACTCAAGGGGTCGCCGTAGGCTCGGGGTATGGAGCTCGAGGTCCGGCACCTTCGTGCGTTGTGCGCCATCGCCGACACGGGAAGCCTGCACAAAGCAGCCCGCATGCTCGGGACGACGCAGCCTTCACTGACCACCCAGCTCCGCCGCATCGAGAACGCGTTGGGCGCGGAGCTGTTCTCCCGCGAGCGCACCGGCTGCCGTCCGACCCCGCTGGGGCGCGCGGTGCTGAGCAGGGCGCGGCCACTGGTGGACGGGATGAACGTGCTGGTCACCGAGACGCGGGCAGCGGTGGCCCGTACGACGCAGGGCCCGCGGCTGCGGATCGGCGCCACGGCCAGCCGCGTCATCGGGGGCTGGCTGCGCCGGCTCCGCATCCGGCTGCCGGACACCGACACCTCGCTCCAGGTCGACGTGTCGGCCAACGCGCTGCTGCGGATGCTCGCGGCCGGGCAGCTCGACGTGGCCTTCGTGCACGAGGTGGAGGGCTTCCCGCTGCGCCTCCCGGCCGGGCTCGTGGAGCGTGTACTGGTCGACCGGGAGCCGCAGTTCATCTGCTTGGCCCCGGACCATCCGGCGGCGGCGCGGTCCGTGGTGGAACTGTCCGACCTGGCGGGCGACCGCTGGATGGTCGACCCGGCGGTGGACGGGGAATGGGACGGCCTGCGCCGCGTCCTGGTCGCGGCCGGGCTCAACCCGCCGCTTCTGCACGGTGATTACCTCACCGCCGCCTCCCTGGTCGCGATCGGCGAAGCGGTTGCCCCCTGCCAGCCGACCTCGGGACCACGCGACGACATGGCCATCCGTCCACTGCGCGGCGACCCGCTCGGCGTGCGTCTGCTGTTGGTCGCGCGGCCCGGGTTCACCGACTTCGACGCGGTGTACGCCGACCTGGAGACGGCGTATCGCGACGCGGCGATGCGGGCGCCCGGCTACCGGCAGTGGCTGCTGCGCAACGAGAGCCCGCTGCTGCTGCGCAGCGCGGTGGCGTGAGCGGGCGGTCCTCCACCGGGGGCGGGTGACGGGCGTATGGGTCCCCTCCGCCCAACGGGCCGAGCGGAGCGTCACCCCTCAGGGGGCCGGGCGGGGTGTCGAGCGCGCGTAGCGCCCCGCCAGTTCCCGCAGATGAGCCAGCGGCTCAGGGGGCCCGGTGACCTCGAAGTCGTAACCCAGCAGGCCGAGATGGACGCAGATCGACTCCACCGAGCCCGCCCCCGTGTCCAGCACGCACGTCGTCGCGTCGACCGCCTCCACCACCCCCACCGTGGGATTGACCCGCTCGGCGACCGCTTCCGCCGGGGCGTGCACCGTGACCCGTGCGCGGAAGCGCCACGCCGCGGCGGAGACCCTGCGCGAGACGTACGCGGCCACATCGCCGTCGCCTGGCAGCTCGCGCGGGACGAAGCGCGGTCCGGTCGGCAACCGCGGTTCGACCCGGTCCACCCGGTACGTACGCCAGTCCTCGCGGTCGACGTCCCACGCCACCAGGTACCAGCGCCGGCCCCAGTTGACGACCCGGTGCGGCTCCGCGACGCGCCGGGAGGCCGTACCGGCGTGGTCGAGGTAGTCGAAGCGCAGCCGCTCGTGATCACGGCAGGCCGCGGTCAGTGCCCTCAACAGGTCGCTGTCCACGGCTGGTTGAGCCCGGTCGGCGGGCACCGGTGGCCTGCGGCGCTGCCCCTCCCCGCCCCTCCCGAGACCAGGGCGAGCCCCTGGCCCCGGAGGGCCTTCGGGCGGGTACTCAAAAGCCGGACGGGCTGCAATTCGGCCGACCGGCAGGTCCGGGGAACAGCCCGCCGTAGGCGTTCCCGCCCGAACCATCGCGCCCCACTTACGCTGCCTGTAACAAGCAGCCATGTACCGACCCGCCCGAGCCCGCGCCCCGTGAAGGACCTCCATGCCACCGTCCCGGTCCCCCCTCGTCGCCGTCACCGGAGCCACCGGCCAGATCGGCAGGCGTGTCTCCCACCGCCTCACCGCCGAGTACAGCGCCCTTCGCCTCCTCGGCCGCGACACCTCCCGCCTGCCGAACCTGCCCGGCGCCGTCAAGGCGCCCGCCGCCTCCTACGGCGATGCCACGGCCATGCGCCGCGCCCTCGACGGCGCGCACACGCTCTTTCTCGTCTCCGCGCACGAGAGCGCCGACCGGGTCCGCGAGCACAGGACCGCCGTGGACGCGGCGGTCGCCGCCGGCGTCGAGCGGATCGTGTACGTGTCGTTCCTGGGCGCCGCCCCGGACGCGACGTTCACCTTCGGCCGCGACCACTGGCACACCGAGAACCACATCCGTGCCACCGGCCTGCGCCACACCTTCCTGCGCGACAGCTTCTACCTCGCCGCGCTCCCCGCCATGACCGGCACCGACGGTGTGATCCGTGGTCCGGGCGGCGACGGCCTGGTCTCGGCGGTGGCCCACGAGGACATCGCGGACGCGGCCGCGTCCGTCCTGCTCGACGAGGGCGACGAGCACGACGGCGTCACGTACGACATCACCGGCTCCCGTGCCTTCTCCCTCGCCGAAGCCACGGCCGAGCTGAGCCGCGTCACCGGGCGCGGCATCACGTACGTACCGGAGACCCGTGAGGAGGCGTACGCCTCGCGGACGCGGTACGACGCCGAGGACTGGGAGGTCGCGGGCTGGGTGACGTCGTACGAAGCCATCGCGGCCGGCGAGATGGCGACCGTCTCCGACGCCGTGCCGAGCCTGACCGGCCACCCGGCGAAGACATTCGCCGAATTCCTCAAGGAGCACCCGACGAGCTACCGGCACCTGCTCGGTTAGGGGCCGCACCTCCCGGCCCCGCCCTCTCCATCAGGGCGCCAGGGTGCGGATTACGAGGGCCCCCAGAAGCTCGCCGGCCGTCTGCTGCTCCTGCTCGCCGCCGAGGGCCAGGCGGTGCGGGGCCGGCCGCGCGGCCTGGCAGGATGCTTCTCCGAGCCCGAGGGGGACGGCGTGCTGCCGTACGTGTACAGAGTCACCAAGTACGACCCGGCCGACCGCGACGAGCACGGTCACGACGCCGGCTCCGAGGAGGTGCACGGCGACGACGGCCCGGTCGACGCGGCGTACGTGGACGCGGTGGCGGCCTTCGCCGAGGACACCGGCGTCGACCGCCTGGCATGGTGGAGGTGGTCCGGGTGGACGAGGACGGCCGGATCACCGGCGTGCTCTCCGACGAGACGCGATACGCGGAGCCGAAGGCCGAGCTCGCCCGGTCCCGGGCGGCAGCGCTGCTTCCCACCACGGCGGACGACCGCCACCCCCTGCTCACGGCGGTACTTCCCGACAACGACGGTGTGCTGCGCGCCCGTTGGCGAACCGACCAGACGCCCGCAGACGTCCGCTGGGCCTTCCTCAGGACCTTGCGCCGGGGACAGGTCCGCAAGGGCGTGGCCTCCCGCATCGCTCCCTTCGGGGTGTTCGTGGAACTCGGCGGCGCGGAGGGCCTGGTGAGGATCCCCGAGGTGTCCTGGGACCGGATCGGCCACCCCGGCGAGGTTGTCGCGGAGGGACAGGAGGTCGCCGTCGTCGTGATCGACGTGGACATGGACCGCGAACTCGTCTCGCTGTCCACGAAAGCCCTGCGGGAGAAGCCCTCCACGCCGCCTTGTTGAAACGCGCGGACGGGGGCAGGTGATCCGTACAGGTGATCATGGAATCGCCGTGGGCCACGGAAGGAACTGCCGCACATGACGATACCCGTCCGCCGCTCACGCCTCGGTGACCGCAGCCCCGCCTTCAGCGTCCGGCAGACCGCTGTGGGACTCGGCCTGATTGCCGTCCTCGTCTGTGGTGTTGGCCTCACGGTGAAGCTGGCGGTGCGCGAAGGCGCGGAGCACCCGGGCGCGGGGGCGATCGCGGTGGCCTCCTTCGCCGCCGTGGCGTCGCTGCTCCTGGTCCGGCGGCGTCGCCGGGTCGTCCGAGGGGCTGCCGGGGCGGTGATGGAGGTGGCTCAGAGCGTCGTCGACGCGGCTGAGGAGGCGTCCGCCGCTGCGGAGGCGGCGCGGGCCGAGGCGCGGGCCGAGGCGCGCGTGCCGTCGGAGCCGGCCCGGGCCGAGCCCCTGCCCGCCGACCTCGCGGCACCGGTGGAGGACGCCCCTGCGTCGTACGCGGCCATGGGCGCCGATGCGTTCGAGGACGCGATCGCCGGGCTCTGTGAACGGGACGGCTGCAGCGATGTGTACGTCGTCGGGGGCGCGGGGGACCTGGGAGCCGATGTCATCGCCACCACCCCGGACGGTCGGCGCGTTGTCATCCAGTGCAAGTGCTACGGCGAGACGAACAAGGTCGGCTCGCAGGACATGCAGCGCTTCGGCGGCACGTGTTACGCGGTGCACGACGCGCACTTGGCGGCCGTGGTGACGACCAGTGCGTTCACGGAACCCGCCGTCGAGTACGCGGATCACTGCGGGATCCTCTGCTTCGACCACGACGCACTCACGGCCTGGACCGACGGGGCAGGCCCGCCGCCGTGGGACGAGAGCTGGCAGAACGCCCCACGGATCGCCGACCAGTGATCCCGTGCCACGACCCCCTCGGGCCCGCACGAAGAAGTAGCTGCGCCTGCTCGCTGCCGGTGCCAGGCGAGCAGGCGCAGCCGCCGTCCCCTGCGGGAATTGCGCGACGCGCAGGGGGACCGGCGTAGCTGATCTCTTCGCGGTCAGTCGCGCCTGATGAGCTCCGGGTCGACATGGCGACGCACCAGCGGGATGGACGCGGCGCCTGCGGTTACCAGCACGCCGAGGGTGCAGGCGAGGAGGAGGGGGAGGCCGTCCCCGTCCCAGAAGATCTCGCCGCCACCGGTGATGAGGTAACTGGACTCGGCGAGACGCCCGGCGACGAGTGCCGCCACAAGGCCGACGGCCAGGGGCAACAGAACCTGGATGCATTGGGCGGTACGCAGGGTGCTCGCGCGGGCACCGAGCAGAGCGAGGGTGGTGACCTGCCCTCTGCGCTCCATGGCACGGTCGGCGACGGACACGATGAACGCGGCGACGCCGATCACGAGGCCGAGGACCATGCCGGAGGCGGGTCTCCCCGAAGGAGTGAGCCTGATGAGTACGACGACTGATCACCTGATCGAGGGCGTCGACGGCGTGTCGCTTGCCGAGGTCGGCGATGGCGCTCAGGGTGCCGACGTGAAGTCGATGCCGGTATCGCACAACGGTCTGTCCAGCGAGCTGCTGGAGGAGCTGGCCGCGCTCGCGGCCGAGAAGGTCCGCGGCGGGGGACTGCGGCTGATGGGCGAGGGCGGCCTGTTGCCGGAGCTGGCCCAGCACCTGATGCAGTCCGCTCTGGAAGCCGAGATGGACGAGCATCTGGCCGTGGAGGCCGGCCGGGTCGGTGGACGCGGGTCGCGCTCGGGTGGCAACACCCGTAACGGGTACCGGGCCAAGAAGGTGATGACGGAGGTCGGTGCTGTCACGGTGCAGGTCCCCAGAGACCGGCTGGGTACCTTCCAGCCCCGGATGCTGCCCAAGTACGCCCGCCGCACCGGGGCGTTGGACGACCTGGTGCTCTCGCTGACCGCGAAGGGACTGACCTCCGGTGAAATCGTCTCCCATCTCGCCCAGACGTACGGGATGACGACGACAAAGGAGACCATCTCCACGATCACCGACAAGGCCCTGGAATCGATGGCAGAGTGGCGCACGAGGCCGCTGGACTCGGTCTACCCGGTCATCTTCATCGACGCCGTGCACGTGAAGATCCGGGACGGCTCTGTCGCCAACCGGCCCATCTACGTGGCCGTCGCGGTCACCGCCGACGGCTATCGCGAGATCCTCGGGCTGTGGGCCGGGGACGGCGGCGAGGGCGCCAAATACTGGCAGACGGTGCTGACCGAGATCAAGAACAGAGGCGTCCGTGACGTGCTGATGCTGGTCTGCGACGGGCTCAGCGCCCTGCCTGACGCAGTGAACGCAGTCTGGCCCCAGACCGTGGTCCAGACCTGCGTGGTGCACCTCCTGCGTGCCAGCCTGCGTTATGCCTCGCGCCGCGACTGGGCCGAAGTCGCCCGCGACCTCAAGCCCGTCTACACCGCCGTCAACGAGGACGAGGCCCGGACACGGCTGACGGACTTCGACGACAAGTGGGGCAAGCGCTACCCCTCGATCGCCGGGACCTGGGAGCGGGCCTGGAGCGAGTTCGTGCCCTTCCTCGGCCTTCCCGACGCCATCCGGCAGGTCGTCTACACCACCAACGCGATCGAGTCCCTCAACGCCCGCTACCGGCGCGCGGCCCAGGCCTGCGGACACTTCCCCAACGAGACCGCCGCCCTCAAGCGCCTCTACCTCGCCACCCTCGCCCTGGACCCCACCGGCCGCGGCCGCCAGCGCTGGAACAACCGCTGGAAGTCGGCGTTGAACGAGTTCGACGTCCTCTTCGACGGCCGCCTCACCGCCGGACGGGTGTAGACCGAACAGCCCACCGAAAAACCTGTAGGCCAAACAGACGAACCACACCTGAATCCTGATAGACCCCTGACTTCGCCCGATTCGGTGAAGCCCTACAGAAGGCTGACGGTGCGGCGCGGTGGTCCGTGAGCCGGTCGCGGGGGCGAGCGCAAACGCCGACAGCACCCGGCTTCGCGCGAACGCCGGGTGCTGTCGGGGTGGTGCGGTGTGCGACCGGTGAAGGTCAGGCCTTCTTGGTCTCCCAGAAGATCTTGTCGATCTGGGCGATGTAGTCCAGCGCCTTCTGGCCCGTCGCCGGGTCCTTCGAGCCCTTGGCCGCGCTGAGCGCCTTCAGGGTGTCGTTGACCAGCTGGTGCAGTTCGGGGTACTTCTCGAAGTGCGGGGGCTTGAAGTAGTCGCTCCAGAGCACCGAGACGTGGTGCTTGGCGAGCTCCGCGCGCTGCTCCTTGATGACCGTCGCGCGCGCCTGGAAGTGTGCGTCGTCGTTCGCCTGCATCTTGTCCTGGACGCCCTTGACCGACTCGGCCTCGATGCGGGCCTGGGCCGGGTCGTACACGCCGCAGGGCAGATCGCAGTGTGCGCTGACCTTGACCTTGGGGGCAAACAGTCGGGAGAGCATGAGCTTCCTTCCTCGTGATCGTCTTCTCATGGGGGACATTACTCCGTGAGAGGCGTGTTTTGGCGGGCGCCCCCATGGGCTTAGGCCAAAAGTCCAGGGTGAGTATGGGACTGGTGGAGGATCGGACCGGGAGGTACCGGATGACGGATCAAGGGCGGGAGCCGGGGGCGCTGTTCGGAGTCGCCGAGGTGACAGGTCTTTCCATGGTGCCCGCGCTGCGGCACCGGGATCAGCTGCTGGTGCACTACGGGGCGCGGCTCCGCCCGGGTGACGTGGCAGTGCTGCGCCATCCCTTGCAGCAGGATCTGATGATCGTGAAGCGGCTGGTCGAGCGACGCGACGGCGGCTGGTGGGTGCTTGGGGACAATTCGGACGCCGAAGTCGTGGACAGCCGGGCGTTCGGCGTGGTGCCCGGCGAGCTGGTGCTCGGGCGGGTGCGGGCGAGGTACCGGCCGATCAGGGCAGGGCGTCAGCGGTCCGCCGGTGTGCTGCTGTCCTGGCTGGTGTCGGCCGTGCGGCCGGTGCTCGCCGAACGCTCCGTCTCCAGGCGCTTGCGGGCGCGGTAGGCCGCGACGTTGGCCCGGGTCGCGCAGCGGTCCGAGCAGTAGCGGCGGGAGCGGTTGGTCGAGGTGTCGAGGTAGGCGTTGCGGCACGGCGCTGCCTCGCACAGGCCCAGCCGGTCCGCGCCGTGTTCCGTGAGGTGGAAGGCGAGGCCCATCGAGGCGATGGCCGCGTAGCCGGCGGTCGCGTTCGAGGGGTGGTCGGCCAGGTGCATGTGCCAGTCCGGGCGGCCGTCGTCCTTGCGTACGTCGTGTCCCGAGATCTGCGGGCTGACGGGGAACTCCATCAGGAGCGAGTTCAGCAGGTCCACGGCCAGCGTCTCGTCGTCGCCGTCCGCCGCCTCGAAGATCGCGCGCAGTCGGGCCCGCACCGAGCGGAAGCGCGTGACGTCCGCGTCCGTGGTGCGGCGGGCCGCCTGGGCGTTTCCCACGAAGAGCGCGCGGACCGCGTCCACCGTGGTGAGGGAGTCCTTGTTGCGGGCCGGCTCCTCGGTGTTGACCAGGCGCACGGCATAGTCCGAGTAATAGGCCAGTTCCACTTGTAGTCCTTACGGCGGCGGTCTAAGGTCTGGGTAATAGTTGGTCTTGCTTCGAGGGTATTACGTAGCGAGAGCTGGCGTAGCGGGTGTCGGGGCAGTGGACGTTGGTGCAGCGGATGGAGTGGAGGGGTTCCGATGACGGAGACAGTGGCGGGAACCGACTGGCGGGCCTGGCAGGAGAGCTGGGACCGGCAGCAGGAGTGGTACATGCCCGACCGCGAGGAGCGGCTGCGGGTGATGCTGGACATGGTCGAGGCCGTGGTCGGACCCGAGCCGAGGGTCCTGGACCTCGCATGCGGTACGGGAAGTATTACGGACCGGCTGCTCACCCGGTTCCCGCGAGCCACCAGTACGGGTGTGGATCTCGACCCCGCCCTGCTCGCCATCGCCGAGGGGTACTTCGCCGGGGACGAGCGGGTCCGGTTCGTCCCCGCCGACCTGAAGGACCCGCAGTGGACGAGCGCGCTGCCGTACGACTCGTACGACGCCGTCCTCACCGCCACCGCTCTGCACTGGCTGCACAACGAGCCGCTCACCACTCTGTACGGGCAGCTCGCCGGACTCGTCCGCGACGGCGGCGTCTTCATGAACGCCGATCGCATGAAGGACGAGGCCACCCCGCGCATCAACGAGGCCGAGAGCGCGCACCGGCACGCGCAGATGGAGCGGGGCCGGGCCGCCGGCGCGCTGGACTGGGCCGACTGGTGGGCGCTGGCCGCGAAGGACCCCGTACTCGCCGGGCCCACCGCCAAGCGCTACGAGATCTACGGCGAGCACGCCGACGGCGCGACGCCGAGCGCGGAGTGGCACGCGCGCACTCTGCGTGAGGCCGGGTTCGCGGAGGCGCGGACGGTGTGGGGCTCGCCCTCCGACGCGCTCGTGCTGGCAGTGAAGTAGGGGGAGACCGAACGAGGGAGGCGGCACGGGCCAGTGGGCCCGTGCCGCCTCCCTCGTCGTCATCCCGCCGCTTCGGCTACAGCACCTTCGACAGGAACGCTTTCGTACGGTCGTGCTGCGGGTTGCCCAGCACATCGCGCGGGTGGCCCGACTCGACCACCACGCCGTCGTCCATGAAGACGAGCGCGTCGCCGACCTCGCGCGCGAAGCCCATCTCGTGCGTGACGACGATCATCGTCATGCCGTCCTCGGCGAGACCGCGCATCACGTCGAGCACCTCACCCACCAGCTCGGGGTCGAGCGCCGACGTCGGCTCGTCGAAGAGCATCAGCTTCGGCTCCATGGCCAGCGCGCGGGCGATCGCCACGCGCTGCTGCTGACCACCGGAGAGCTGCGCCGGGTAGTTCCCGGCCTTGTCGGACAGGCCGACCCGGTCGAGCAGCCGCTCGGCGCGTGCGCGGGCCACGGCCTTCGACTCGCCCCTGACCTGGATCGGCGCCTCCATGACGTTCTCGGTGGCCGTCATGTGCGGGAACAGGTTGAAGCGCTGGAAGACCATGCCGATGTCCCGGCGCTTCAGTGCGACCTCGCTGTCCTTGAGCTCGTACAGCTTGTCGCCCTTCTGGCGGTAGCCGACGAGGTCGCCGTCGACGTACAGCCGGCCGGCGTTGATCTGCTCCAGGTGGTTGATGCACCTGAGGAAGGTCGACTTGCCGGAGCCGGACGGGCCGACCAGGCAGAACACCTCGCGGGGGGCGACTTCGAGGTCGATGCCCTTGAGGACGTGGACGGGGCCGAAGGACTTGTGGACGCCCTCGGACTTGACCATGGCGGTCATCGCGGGACCTCCGGACGGCGCAGGGACAGCACGTTCGTCTTGACCTTCTGCCAGGGAGTGAGCGGCAGTTCACGCAGCGCGCCACGGGCGTAGCGGCGCTCCAGGTAGAACTGGCCGATGCTGAAGACACTGGTCAGCGCCAGGTACCAGAAGGACGCCACGAAGAGCATCTCGATCACCGCGTAGTTGCGGCCGGAGATGATCTGCGCGCTGCGCAGCAGGTCCGGGTAGGACACCACGGCCACCAGCGACGAGGTCTTGAGCAGGTTGATGAACTCGTTGCCCGTCGGCGGGATGATCACCCGCATCGCCTGCGGGAGCACCACACGGCGCATGGTCTTCGTCTGCGTCATGCCCAGCGCGTGCGACGCCTCGGTCTGGCCGTGGTCGACCGACTGGATGCCGGCCCGCACGATCTCCGCCATGTAGGCGCCCTCGTTGAGGCCGAGGCCGAGCAGCGCCACGACGAACGGCGTCATGACGTCCGACATCTCGTCCTTGAAGATGAACGGGATCTCGAACACCGGGAAGATCAGCGCGAGGCTGTACCAGAGCAGCAGCTGCACATAGACCGGGGTGCCGCGGAAGAACCAGATGTAGAGCCAGGAGACACCACCGGTCACCGGGTTCTTGGACATCCGCATCACGGCGAGGACCACACCGAGCACCAGGCCGATGAGCATCGACAGGACGCTGATCAGCAGGGTCCGGCCCATGCCCGCGATGATGTTGCCGTTGGTGATGTAGTCACCGACGGTGGCCCAGCGGACGTTGCCGCCCGCGAAGGCGAGCACCAGCCACACCAGGACGACCAGCACCAGTGCGCCGCTGACGTAGCGGCCGTAGTGGCGGACCGGAATGGCGCGGATGTTCTCCGGCCGCTCCTTGGTCACGGTGGGCCCGGAGGCCGGGGTGGGGGAGTCGCCCGGTGGGGTGTCGGACGGCCCCTTTTTGAACTTTTCACTCATGGGTAATGCCCTTCGAGCCTTCGGGACGCGCGCGGATCACTTGCCGCCGTTGATGGCGGACTTCTCGATCGCGCTGTCCGCAGCGCCCCACTTCTCCAGGATCTTCTTGTACGTGCCGTCCGCGATGATCGCGTCGAGGGCTTCCTTGATCGCGTCGCGCAGCTCGCTGTTGCCCTTGTCGACGGCGATGCCGAACGGTGCCGCGTCGACCGGCTCGCCGACGACCTCGAAGGACGCGCCGTTGTCGGCCGTCTTCGCGACGTGCGCCGCGACCGGGAAGTCGTTCAGGTCGGCGTCGGCGCCACCGGCCTTGACCCGCACCTGGGCCTCGGCGTCGGTGTCGGGCGTCTCGATCGCGATCTTCGGCTTCTTGTCCTTCACGCACTTGGTGGACTGGGCCTTGGCCGCGTCCGCGTACGTCGTACCGAGCTGCACGGCGACCTTCTTGCCGCACAGGTCGTCGAGGGTCTTGATGCCCTTGGGGTTGCCCTTCTTGACCAGAATGGCGGTGCCGGACTGGAAGTAGTCGACGAAGTCGACGCCCTTGCCGCTCTTCTTGCCCTCGTCCAGCCCCTCCTGGCGGTCCTTGGTGTCCGTCATGCCGGACATCGCGAGGTCCACACGGCCGGAGTACAGCGAGCCGATCAGGCCGTCGAACTTGCCGTTCTCGAAGGTCACCTTCACACCGAGCTGCTTGCCGATCGCCTCGCCGATCTCCGGGTCGATACCGACGATCTTGTCGCCGTCCATCGACTCCATCGGGGCGTACGCGGCGTCCGTGCCGACCTTGACGACACCGGACTTCTGGTACTTCGCCGGGAGCTTGTCGAAGAGCGGTGCGCTGCTGCCCTTGACGGATCCGGTGTCGGAGTCCTTACCGCCCTCGGTCTGGTCACCGCACGCGGTGAGCAGCAGGGCGCCGGCGACCGCGATCGCGCCGACCGCGGCTGTGCGGGACTTCGCGGCGGTCTTACGACACGGGGCGCTTGCGGTCATGGTGGTTCCTCCGGCGGGATGGGGGAAGGGCCAAACGGGCGGGTACACGTCTTCGAGTGTCCCGACCTTGTGTGATTCAGGCATCTTGCCATTCGGACCGGCCCAATCAGGGTGCCCGCCATGTCAAAATCAGATAACGGGTGATCCCCGAACCTCAAGGGGCCGGTACATCAAGGCCGGACCTTCTGCGGGGTTGCAGTGTTGTGACCGGAAAATTTCCTGTGCGTCTCGCTGTGTGGAAACTAAACATGGGGCGTACCGGAAGAGTCCCGACATTCGCGTATGAGTCGTATCACCCAGGTGATATGCACTCGTCGCCGTCGCTTCGGTCCGGTAAGAAGGACGTTTACACCCCTCATCCGGGGCCCAGGGCGCGTGTGCGGCGCGCCCGCGCGTATGTACCTCCTCCCTGCCGGGGCGGCCAACCGCCCAGCGCGGGGAACGTACGCGGTGCCCACCCACCCCTCCTCAACCAGGAGTGGCCACCCTCAACTGATGATGAAGAATTAAGGGGTCAACACATGGCAGCGGAGATCGTCAATCCTCGCAGCGACAGCAGTACGGAGGGTGCTCCCGAGGAGCCCTTCGATCCGGTCTTCGCCCTGCACCGCGGCGGCAAGATGGCCATCCAGGCGACCGTGCCGGTGCGTGACAAGGACGACCTGTCCCTCGCCTACACGCCGGGCGTCGCCAAGGTCTGCACCGCCATCGCGGAGCAGCCCGACCTGGTGAACGACTACACCTGGAAGTCCAACGTGGTCGCCGTCGTGACGGACGGTACGGCGGTTCTGGGACTCGGTGACATCGGACCCGAGGCCTCGCTCCCCGTGATGGAGGGCAAGGCGATCCTCTTCAAGCAGTTCGGCGGCGTCGACGCGGTGCCCATCGCGCTCGCGACCACCAATGTCGACGAGATCGTCGAGACGGTCGTGCGGCTCGCCCCGTCCTTCGGTGGGGTGAACCTGGAGGACATCTCGGCTCCCCGCTGCTTCGAGATCGAGCGCAGGCTCCAGGAAGAGCTGGACATTCCGGTCTTCCACGACGACCAGCACGGTACGGCCGTGGTGACGCTGGCCGCGCTGCGCAACGCCGCGAAGCTCACCGGACGCACGCTCGCCGACCTGCGCGCCGTGATCTCCGGTGCGGGCGCGGCCGGGATCGCCATCGCGAAGTTCCTGCTGGCGGCCGGTATCGGCGATGTGGCCGTGGCGGACCGCAAGGGCGTCGTCAGCCGGGACCGCGAGGACCTGACGGACGTCAAGCGTGAGCTGGCCGAGCTCACGAACCGGGCCGGACTGAGCGGCTCGCTGGAGTCCGCGCTGGGCGGCGCCGACGTCTTCATCGGTGTGTCCGGCGGTACGGTGCCCGAGCCCGCGGTGGCTTCGATGGCGCCCGGCGCCTTCGTGTTCGCCATGGCCAACCCGAACCCCGAGGTCCACCCGGACGTCGCGCACCGTTACGCGGCGGTCGTCGCCACCGGGCGCAGCGACTACCCGAACCAGATCAACAATGTGCTGGCATTCCCCGGGATCTTCGCGGGCGCCCTCCAGGTGCGGGCCTCCCGCATCACCGAGGGCATGAAGATTGCCGCGGCGAACGCGCTGGCGGATGTCGTCGGTGACGCGCTCGCCGCCGACTACGTGATTCCGTCGCCGTTCGACGAGCGGGTCGCCCCCGCGGTCACCGCCGCGGTCGCCGCCGCCGCGCGCGCCGAGGGTGTCGCCCGCCGCTGAGCCGGTCGCACGCCGGTCCCACCGGCCGTACGGGCCGCGTCCCACCCCCACGGGGGCGGGACGCGGCCCGTTTCGTTTCACCGCCGCGTCGGACTTGGACTTTCGTACGGGGCACTTGGACGCTCCGCACGAAATTCGGTCAACAGGTACCGGCGGTTCATACGGGGCTGTTGTGATTCCCAGCGCTGAACATTCCCCCACCAGGAGGCGCTTGTGAATCTGGTCGTCAACGGAGATGCCGAGAGCGGGCCGGGCGGCACCGCCGAGCCGGTGAGGTCGGTCGCCGGCTGGAAGGTCACCCAGGGCGCCCCCGCGCTGGTCGGCTACGACGTCGGCGGCGGCTATCCGACCCCGTCCGACCCCGGGCCCGCCCGGCGCGGCAGCCGGTTCTTCTCCGGGGGCGCCAGCCGGCGGACGGCGCTGATGCAGGACGTCCAGCTGCCCCACAAGGGACCCACCGGACAGGCCGCCGTCGACGCCGGCCGGGTCAGATACGCCCTCGGCGCCTGGCTCGGCGGATACGCCGCCCAGGAGGACGGCGTACGGCTGTCCGTGGAGTTCCGGGACCGCAGGGGCACGCCGGTCGCGCTGACCGTGCTCGGTCCCGTGACGGCGGGCGAGCGGGGCGGACGTACCGGCACGGTCGAACGGGGCGGGGAGGCCGCCGTGCCGCCCGGCGCCCGGGCTGCGCGGCTGCTGCTGGTCTTCACCCGGACCGGGAGCGGCGCCTCCAACGACGGCTACGCGGACGCGATTTCCCTCACCCTGAGCACCGCTGGAGACCGGTCATGAATCTCAACCGCCGAGATCTGCTCAAGGCCGCGGGCGCGGTCGGCGCCCTCAACGTCGTATGGCCGCTGAGCGCCGGGCTCTCGCCCGCGCAGGCACGCGAGGCCGCCGAGGCGCTCGGCGCGCAGTACGACCCGGCGCCCTTCACCCTCGGAGTCGCCTCCGGCGACCCGCTGACCAGCAGCGTCGTGCTGTGGACCAGACTCGCGCCCGAACCACTGGCCCCCGAGCAGCCGCTGCCCGAGGTCGTCGAGGTGGAGTGGGTCGTCGCCACGGACCGGGCGCTGCGCCGGGTCGTGGCACGCGGCAAGGCACCGGCCTCCGCGACGCTCGGGCACAGCGTCCATGTGCCGGTCGGCGGGCTGCGGGCGGGCACGCACTACTTCTACGCGTTCCGGGCGCTGGGCAGGACCAGCCGGGTCGGGCGGACCAGGACGGCCCCGGCGGGGCGGATCGGCAAGGTCAGGTTCGCCGCCGCCAACTGCCAGGCGTTCCACGACGGCTTCTACGGCGCGCACCGCGCCATCGCCCGGGAGGACGTCGACTTCGTCGTCCACCTCGGCGACTACATCTACGAGCACGGCCCGGTCGGCGGCGACCACGTCCGCGACCACGACGCCCCGGAGATCCTCACCCTCACCGACTACCGGCGCCGGCACGCGCTCTACAAGGGCGACGCCTCACTGCGCGAGGCCCACGCGGCCCACCCGTGGTTCTTGACCTGGGACGACCACGAGGTCGTCAACGACTACTCGGGCACCGGGGGCGGCGCGCCCCTGATGCAGCGCCGGGCCGCCGCCTACCAGGCCTGGTACGAGCACATGCCGCACCGGGACGGCGGCGAGTCCTCGCTGCCCGACCTGGTGATCCACCGCAACCGCCGCTGGGGCGACCTCCTCGAACTCAGCGTCCTGGACCTGCGCTCGTACCGCTCGGCGCAGAACCTGCCCGACGGGACGATCCTCGGCGCAGGACAGAAGGCCTGGCTCAAGCGGCACGTCGACCGGGCGCCGGACGCCTGGCACGTCTGGGCCAACTCGATCATGCTCAGCCAGCTGCGCGGGCGGCCCGGCGGCGGGTACATGTTCACCGACCAGTGGGACGGCTTCCTCACCGAGCGCAAGGAAGTGCTCGACCACGTGCACAAGAGCGGCCTTGAGGACCTGGTGGTGATCACCGGCGACTGGCACTCCGCGTTCGTCGACGACATCAGGACCGACTTCGACGACACCGCCTCGCCGGTGGTCGGCACGGAGTTCACCGCGCACTCGGTCACCTCGGGGGCGTACTCCGCGGAGTGGAACGCCACCAACGGGCCGCTGATGGGGGCGGCCAACCCGCACCTGAAGTACTTCGAGGGCAACCGCTACGGCTACGACGTGTACGAGGTCACGCCGGAGCGCTTCACCACCCATATGCGGGTCATCGAGGACCGCAGGGACCCGCGCTCGCCCGTCTCGACTCTGACCAGCTTCCACGTGGACCGGGGGACGGTCGGCTCGTACGAGGACCCGGCGACGAAGAGGTCCGCCGCTCAGTACCGGAGGGACTGACCGCCGGGCTCTTCGCCCGAGTCCCGAGTACGGACGCGGCGCGTGTCACACCGCTGTGTGGTTCCGCCGCGTCCCGTACGCGCCCTACTCTCGGGATCATGTTCGCCGCCTACGCCGCACGCATCGACCGCGACCAGCCCCTGAACGGCCTTGAGCTGGGCGAACGCCCGGCCCCCGAGGTACGACCCGGCTGGACCACCGTCACCGTCAGGGCCGCCTCCCTCAACCATCACGACCTGTGGTCGCTGCGCGGCGTGGGCCTCGGCGAGGAGGCGCTGCCGATGATCCTCGGCTGCGACGCCGCCGGGATCGACGCCGACGGCAACGAGGTCGTCGTGCACTCCGTCATCGGCGAGAGCGGGCACGGCGTCGGGCCGCGCGAGAAGCGGTCCATCCTCACCGAGAAGTACCAGGGCACCTTCGCCGAGCAGGTCACCGTCCCGATCTGGAACGTGCTGCCGAAACCGGCCGAGCTGTCCTTCGCCGAGGCCGCGTGCCTGCCCACCGCCTGGCTCACCGCGTACCGGATGCTGTTCACCAACGCCGGTGTGCGGCCCGGTGATTCGGTTCTCGTGCAGGGGGCGGGGGGTGGCGTCGCGACCGCCGCGATCGTCCTCGGCAAGGCGGCCGGCCTGCGGATGTACGCGACGAGCCGCCACGAGTCCAAGCGCAAGAGGGCCGTGGAGCTGGGCGCGGTCGACGCGTTCGAGCCGGGCGAGCGGCTGCCGCACCGGGTGGACGCCGTCATCGAGACCGTCGGCGCGGCCACCTGGTCGCACTCGGTGAAGTCGCTCAAGCCCGGTGGCACGTTGGTGATTTCGGGCGCCACGAGCGGCTCCGACCCGGCGTCCGTGGAGCTGACCCGGATCTTCTTCCTTGAGCTGAAGGTCGTCGGCTCGACCATGGGCTCCAAGGACGAGCTGGAGGACCTGCTGTCCTTCTGCGCGGCGACCGGGGTACGCCCGGTGATCGACGAGGAGCTGCCGCTGGACCGGGCGCGCGAGGGCTTCGTGAAGTTGGCGGGCGGCGACCTCTTCGGGAAGATCGTGCTGACCGCGCCCTGATGACGGGGTGTTGGATAACGGGCGTTGGATAACGGGGTGTTGCTGACGTGCCGTCAGGCTGGTTGTATCCGGGCATGCCTGGGATACGAGCGGTCGCGGTCGGGGTGTGCTGTGGTGCGATGCTGGCGACCGGAGGGCCGAGTCCGGCGGCGTACGCGCAAAGCGGTCGGCGTGACGGCGGGGAGATCCCGCGGCTCACCGACGCCCGCGGGCGCGTCCTCACCCTGCGCGGCTGGAACGTGGAGGACAAGGCCAACCGCGGCGACGCGGCGCTGTCGGCCATCACCGAGAAGCACTTCCGCGACATGCGCGGCAAGGGCTTCAACTTCGCCCGCCTGCTGGTCTTCTGGGACGACCTGGAGCCGCGTCGCGGACACTACGACGCGCGCTACCTCCGCCAGATCGAGCGGATCCTGGACTGGGCGCGGAAGTACGACGTCCAGGTGCTGCTCGATGCGCACCAGGACGTCTTCGGCCCCGCGTTCGGACACCGCGGCATCCCCGAATGGGCCACCCGCACCGACGGGTTGCCCTTCACGCCGAACCCGGACGACTGGTTCTCCGAGTACTTTCAGCCCGCCGTGCAGCGCGCCTTCACCCACCTCTACGAGGACCAGGACCTGCGGCGCGCCCAGGCGAAGATGTGGCGGACGCTGGCCGACCGCTTCTCCGGCCATCCGGCCGTCCTCGGCTACGACTTGATCAATGAGCCGATGGGCGAGCTGCGGGAGGGCGAGGACCTGCCGACGGCCGCCCGGCGCATCGAGCGCGACCAGATCACCCCGATGCACAACCGCCTCGCGGACGCGGTCCGCGCCGTCGACCGTGACAACTGGGTCTTCGTCGAACCGACGCCGATCGTCGGTGAGGGCGTGCCGGCCGGGCTCGGGAAGATCAAGGACCCGAAGGTCGTCTACGCCCCGCACTTCTACAACACCGCGATGGAGGCGGGCGCGGACTACGACCCCTCGGCGGGCTGGATCGAGTCCTACGAGGCCGCCGTCACGGTGTATCCGAAGGAGCACCGGGTCCCGGTCGTGGTCGGGGAGTGGGGCCCGCTCAACAACGGCCTGCCCGCCATGGGCCGCTTCTACCGCGACGCGCTCGCCTCGCTGAACCGCTACAGCTCGGGCTGGGCGGGCTATGTGTGGTGCTACGGGGGCGGCTACTGCGCGGTCGACGGCGCGGGTGGCTTCCGTACGAACAAGGAGCAGACAGCCTCCCCGTACGCCGCCGCGGTCGCGGGCGCGGTGCGCGTGGACGCGTACGACCCGGCTTCGGGGGAGTACCGCCTGGCGTACGACGCGGGGCGCCGGGGGTCGCGCACGACCGAGGTGTCCCTGCCGCCGAGCGCGCACGGCTGGCGGATCTCGGTCAACGGCGCGGCGTGGGCGTCGGAGCGGAGGGTGGCCGCGAGGGAGAGTGCGGTGGTCCGGGTGCGGGCCCTGCCGGGGGCGCGGGTCGGGGTGCGGGTTTCGATGAACCGCTGATGTCAACGTGGGTTGACGTCAGCGTGCTGTCAACGTAAATTGACAGCCATGACCGAAGCAACGGATCTCGCCCAGCGGGCCGGCGACCACGACCCCCGGGTCGGGCTGCGTGCCGTCGCCGCGCTGCGGCGGCTGCTGGAGCAGCTCGAAGCCGTACAAGTGAGAAGCGCCCGGGTGCAGGGCTGGTCCTGGCAGGAGATCGCGGCCGAGCTGGGCGTCAGCAGGCAGGCCGTCCACAAGAAGCACGGGAGGCATTGATGTTCGAGCGGTTCACGAAGAGCGCCCGGGGTGTGGTGGAGGGCGCGGTCGCCCACGCGGAGCGGATGGACGCGGCCCGGGTCACCGGGGAGCATCTGCTGCTCGCCCTCCTCGACCAGGAGGGCACACGGTCGTCGTTCGCCTTCGCCTCGCTCGGCGTCACCGGGCGGCGTGACGCGGTGGCGGGCGCGCTGCAGGCGGCCCGGCGGCGCGGTGGTCTGTCCAGGGCCGACGAGGACGCGCTCGCCGGCATCGGCATCTCCGTCGAGGGCATCGTGGCGCGGGTCGAGGAGACGCACGGCGCCGGCGCGTTGCTGGGAGGCGGCAGGACGAGGCGCCGGTGGTCGGGACACCGGCCGTTCGAGCGGGCCGCGAAGGGCGTCCTGGAGAAGTCGCTCAGGGTCGCGCTGGGGCGAGGCGACCGGTTCATCGGCGACGAGCATCTGCTGCTGGCGCTGACTGCGCAGCCGGGGGTGGTCGCGGACGTACTCGCGGAGTACGGAGTGACGTACGCGAGCGCGGAGCGGGCGCTGTTCGGGACGGGCGGGGAGGGCGTGGCCGAGGCGGGATGAGCCGGGGCGGGGCTCTTGGGCTCGCGGGGGCTGCGGGGTGTTACGGGGGCTGCGGGGGTTACGGGGGCTCCGGGGTGCGGTGTGGGCGGGGCTTCGGGGGTGGTGCCGTGGCGGGGCGTCTCCTCGGGTGTCGAACGTTCGGGTAGTGCTGCGTGAGGGTCGCGGTGGTTGCGTTCGGCACCCTGCGGGGAGCGCCCCGCCGCGGCCCCACCCGGCATCGGACCCTGCGGGGAGCGCCCCGCCGCGGCCCTGTTGGGTGTCGGGCTCTGCTGGGGGCCCCCGCCGCGGCCCCACCCGGCGTCGGACCCTGTGGGGAGCGCCTCGCCGTGGGCCCATCGGGTGTCGGGCTCTGTGGGGAGCGTCCCGCCATGGCCCCACCCGGCGCGGGGATCGTTGGCCCGGGGCTCCGGGGCTCCGGGGCTCCGGGGGTGTGGAGTCGGGGTCGGTGCGCGGGGTGTGGGCTCCGGCTGGGCGCGTCCGGGCGCCTGGCCGGAGTTCTTGCTCACCGTCAGGCCTTCGGGCCCCGCAGGATCGCGCCGATGTGGGCCGCCGCCGTCGAGAGGTGGCGGCGGGTCTCGCGCAGTTGGTCCTCGTCCACGCCCCGGTCGCGCGCCGCGTCGCGGATGTCGTCGCGGAAGCGGTCGAGCAGCCGGTCCAGGTCACGGGCCGGGTCGCCGGACGCGTCCTCGTGCGCCCACTCCGGCTCGGGCGGCTCGGGAACGGCGTCGTCCTTCCTGAGGTCCGTACGGTCGGCGCCGCCCGTCGCGTCCGCCGTGCCCGGGCGCTCCACCTTCACCTCGGGTCCGCTCTCGGGACGAGGGCGGCCGAAGAAGCCGAACTCCTTGGTGATCTCGGCCAGTCCCTCCCGTACCCCGGTGGGCCAGTCACCCCGTGCGAAGTGGTCCTGGACCTGGTCCTGCACCTGTTGCGCGATGCGCTGCATCTGCTCGCGCGCCTTGTCCTGCGCCTCCTTGGCCTGCCGGCGGGCCTGCTGCGCGTCCTCGCGGGCGCGGCGGCTCTCGTCCTTGGCGCGGCGGGCCTGCTCCTTCCACTCCTGCTTGGCCTTGCGCAGCTCCTCCTTCGCCAGCTGCCAGGCCTCCTTGTCGCCGAAGGCGTTCTCCCAGCCGCCCGTCGGGGGCCTGGCGTCCTTCTGATCGGTGGAGCCCTGCCGGGTCTCGGTCGCCGCGGCCCGCATCTCGCGGCGCAGGTTGCCCGCCGCGCCGCGTACGTCGTCCCGGATCTCGGATGCCAGTTCCGAGACCGAATCGCGGATCTCCAGCTCCAGGTCGGCCAGTTCACCACCGCGCCCGGCCAACTCGGCGCGGCCCGCGTCGGTGATCGAGTAGACCTTGCGGCCTCCCTCGGTGGCGTGCGTGACCAGGCCCTCGGCCTCCAGCTTGGCGAGGCGCGGATAGACGGTGCCCGCGCTCGGTGCGTACAGCCCCTGGAAGCGCTCCTCAAGAAGCCGGATCACTTCATAGCCGTGGCGCGGAGCTTCGTCGAGCAGCTTGAGGAGGTACAGGCGCAGACGGCCGTGGGCGAAGACGGGAGCCATGTCAGAGCACCTTCTTGTCGGCGGGGGCGTTGGGTCCGGCGTGTGCGTCGGCGGGCTCTTCCTCGGCCGGTGGGCGGCGCAGCAGGGCGATGGACCCCGATACGGTCGCAGCCCTGAGCTTGCCGTTGCCCTCGCCGAGGGTGCCGGTGATCTTCTTGGTGCCCCATTGGCCGCTGACCCGCAGGTTGTCGAAGGCGTTGGACACGGTGCCGCTCGCGGTGTTCGCCTCGACCCGGGTGTCCGCCGGGTGCGGCAGCCGGATGGCGACCTCGCCGGAGACGGTGGTGAGGCTGATGTCGGTGCGCCGGCCCGAGGGGTCGAGGTCGATGACCATGTCGCCGCTGACCGAGTCGGCCCGTACGGACGTTCCGGCGCCCTCGATCACGGTCAGGTCGCCGGAGATCGACTTGAAGCGGAGGTCGCCGGTGACGCCCTGGGTCTCCACGTTGCCCGAGACCGTGTCGGCGTGGACGGCGCCGGAGAGGCCGACCAGCGTCGTGTCGCCGGTGACACCGCGCACGTCCGTACGCCCGCTGATCCTGGAGACGACCGCGCCCGCGCCGACCACACCTACCTCGACCGAGGCGCCGGCGGGGACCGTGAGGGAGACGACCGCGCTGCGGCTCCAGCTCTTGTGCTCCAGCCACTTCAGGAAGTTCTGCCAGGGCAGGTCTTCGTACGCGACGGTCAGGGCGCCGCCCTGCCGGGTCACGATCAGCGGCGGACCGTTGATCTCGGAGACCTCCAGGCGGGCCGGCCCCTCGTCGGTCCCGACGACGTTCACCGTGCCGTTGACGATGCGCACCTTGAGCGCCGTCACCGGGCCGTCGAAGGTGAGCTTCTCAGGCTCGGCGACCGTCCGTGTCTGATCTGTCATGGTGCTGACCTCCTCGGTCGGCTCGACGCAACATATCGCGTCTCTTGAAAGACACGATATATCGCGGACTGTCGAAGTCAAGGCCGCGCAGGCTGCCCCCGGAGCGCGGACAGCCCACTCATACCCTCCGAAGAACGACAAAGTGCCCTAGCGTGAGGGCATGAATGCGACACCCGGAACCGGAACGGTGGGAGCGCTGCTGCTGTGCGGGGCCGACCCCGACGCCGTGCGCCCCGCCGCGCATCTGCTGCGCGAACGGCTGCTGCTGGCCCCGGCGGGCGCGGAGCGCGGCCGGTGGAGCGTGCTGGTGCCGGAGGGCAAACCCTGGCTCGACGGCGGCGAACCGGTCGACGCGGTCGTCGCGGGCTGGGCCGCCGCGCTGGCCGTCGGCGTCACCTGGCCGGTCCTCGGCCTCTGGTGGGACGCCGACCGGGCCGGCTTCACACTCGCGTCGGGCTTCCGGCGCCCGGTCGGCTACGTATGGCTCGCGGACGGCACCCCGCTCGGCGAGGACGAGGCGATGCGGACCTTCGCGGCCCGGCTCGGCCTCGACCCCGTACTCGACGTACAGGCGCTGGAGCCGCTCACGCTCCCCGATCCCGACGCCGACGGCCGGGCCCGCCTGCTGGGTCTGCTCGCGACGCTGGTCGGCTCGGGCCTGGACCTGCCGCCCGGCCTCACCCCCGGGGAGCCCGCCGACCGGCTGCGCGAGGCGGTCCGGGTGCGGGCCGGCACGGAGACCGTGGAGTGGTCGGGCTGGCGCGACGCGGTCCGCGCGGAACTCGACGTGGTCGACGCGGGACCGCTGGGCCCCTGGCTCCGGGGCCCGAAGGCCCGTCTGCTCGGTGCGGCCCAACTGGCGGCGGGCGTACCGCTGACCCTGTGGGGCCTGCGGCGGCGCGGCGGGGGCTGGGTGGTCGCGGGGACGGTGCTGGTGATGCACGGAGCGCTGGGGCTGCTCTACGACCGGGTGCGCGGGCCGCGTACGTAACCGGGGGCCCGGACCTACTCGTCCTCGTCCTCGTCGTCGTCCAGCCGCGCCAGCCAGGTCGCGAGGCGCTCGACCGGGACCTCGAAGTCGGGGTTGAGATCGACGAACGTACGCAGCTGCTCGGTGAGCCACTCGAAGGTGACCTCCTCCTCGCCGCGCCGCTTGGCCAGCTCCTCGATACCGCGGTCGGTGAAGTACATGTGCTGCTCTCCTGGGGACGGTGTCGTTCGCTTCCAGGTTATGCGGGGGGCGTGTTTCTTTCCGCACCGCACCGTATTGCCACAACCCTGCGCCCGCCGCGCGAGCCGGTGCGGAATGTGCCACGTGCGTCGATCGACTCGCGCACGGGGGCCGTCGTCGGCGTGATCCGGAGCAGGCAGAGCGACGGAGACTTCGTCGCGTCGGACATCGCGGTGCTGAGTGACTTCGGCGCGCAGGGGGTGCCCCTATGTCTTTCGTCAACCCCGAGCCGCCTGGTTTGAGGTAGTTCATCCGTGTCGGGTTCATGCGGCGAGTCCCCCTTGGGTTCGTCACCACTGGCGGAGCGCTGCAACGTCGTGCTGCGAGACGTAAAGGTGCCGCACTCCGGACCGGAGGCCAGGTCCGCCCGGTGGGCGGCACTCCCGCACGGCCCCGCTGATGGCGCCCCTGCGGCACCCGGAGGGCGCCGGCCGGCGGCGATTCCGGCAGTCGGAGAGTACGTCCCCGCTCAACGCCGTCCCGGTGGTCTGCACAGCCGACGCCGCGCTGGACGACGTATTCCGGGCGGAGTTCCCGCTGGTGCCGTGGCGGCGCAGCCGGCGCCACGAGGACTGCCGCGCGTTCTACGACCGGGTGGGCGAGGCGCTGGACGGGGTGGCCGGCGCCCCCGAACTGCTCACGCGCATCAGGGCGTTGCGCACCGATGAGGTGGAGTGGGCGCGCGACCTCGCGGTCCTGTACGACCCGCCGGGCACGTCTGCCGGAGTTCGGCGACCTGACGCAGGACGCGCATGAGCCGAAGGCCCCGCAACGCCGGAAGCCCGGCCCCACGTGCGGGGCCGGGCTTCCGGCGTGTGTACGAGCCGATCGGGGCCTGGCTCAGGCCTCGAAGACCTCGTTCATCAGCTGCTGCTGCTCCGCCTGGTGGCGCTTCGCCGAACCGACCGCCGGGGACGAGCCGTGCGGGCGCGAGATGCGGCGCAGGCGCTCACCGTGCGGGACGTCCGCGCCGACCGCCAGGTCGAGGTGGTCGATCAGGTTGAGCGCGATGAACGGCCACGCACCCTGGTTCGCCGGCTCCTCCTGCGTCCACAGGTACTTCTCGGCGTTCGGGTACTTGGCGATCTCCTGCTGGAGCTCCTTGCCCGGCAGCGGGTACAGGCGCTCCAGCCGGATGATCGCGGTGTCCGTGCTGCCGCGCTTCTGGCGCTCGGCCTCCAGGTCGTAGTAGACCTTGCCGGCGCAGAAGACGACCTTGCGGACGGCGGCCGGGTCGACCGACTCGTCGCCGATCACCGGACGGAACCCGCCGTTGATGAACTCTTCCGCCTTCGACGCCGCCGCCTTCAGACGCAGCATCGACTTCGGGGTGAAGACGATGAGCGGCTTGTGGTGCGGGTTGTGGACCTGCCAGCGCAGCAGGTGGAAGTAGTTCGACGGCAGGGTCGGCATGGCGACCGTCATGTTGTTCTGCGCGCACATCTGGAGGAAGCGCTCGGGGCGCGCGGACGAGTGGTCCGGGCCCTGGCCCTCGTGACCGTGCGGCAGGAGCAGCGTGACGCCGGAGGTCTGGCCCCACTTCTGCTCGGCCGAGGAGATGAACTCGTCGACGACGGTCTGCGCGCCGTTGACGAAGTCACCGAACTGGGCCTCCCACATGACCAGCGACTCGGGCCGGGCGAGCGAGTAGCCGTACTCGAAGCCCATGCACGCGTACTCGGAGAGCAGCGAGTCGTAGACGTTGTAGCGGGCCTGCTCGTCCGAGAGGTAGAGCAGCGGGGTGTAGTCCTCGCCGGTCTCCTGGTCGACGAGCACCGCGTGGCGCTGGCCGAAGGTGCCGCGGCGGGTGTCCTGGCCCGACAGGCGGACCGGCACACCCTCCATCAGCAGCGAGCCGATGGCGAGGGTCTCGCCCATGCCCCAGTCGATCGTGCCGTCCTCCACCGAGGCGGCGCGGCGCTGCATCTGCGGCATCAGGCGCGGGTGCACCTTGACCCGGTCGGGGATGTTGACCTGGGACTCGGCGATCCGCTTGACGACCTCCTGCGAGATCGCGGTGGTGACGTGCACCGGGAACTCGGCCTGGGCGTCCGCCATCGGCGTCGCGGCGGGCTGCGAGGTGGCCTCGCGGACCTCCGCGAAGACCTTCTCCAGCTGGCCCTGGAAGTCCTGGAGCGCCTGCTCCGCCTCTTCCAGCGTGATGTCGCCGCGACCGATGAGGGACTCGGTGTAGAGCTTGCGCACCGAGCGCTTCTTGTCGATCAGGGTGTACATCTGCGGGTTGGTGAACTGCGGGTTGTCGCCCTCGTTGTGACCGCGGCGGCGGTAGCAGATGAGGTCGATCACGACGTCCTTGTTGAACACCTGGCGGAACTCGAAGGCCAGACGCGCGACGCGCACCACGGCCTCCGGGTCGTCGCCGTTCACATGGAAGATCGGCGCCTCGATCATGCGGGCCACGTCGGTCGCGTACATCGAGGAGCGCGACGCCTCCGGGGCGGCGGTGAAGCCGACCTGGTTGTTGATGACGACGTGCACCGTGCCGCCGGTGCGGTAACCGCGCAGCTGCGACATGTTGAGCGTCTCGGCCACGACGCCCTGGCCCGCGAAGGCCGCGTCGCCGTGCAGGGCGATGGGCAGGACCGTGAAGTCCGTACCGCCCTTGTTGATGACGTCCTGCTTGGCGCGGGCGACACCCTCCAGGACCGGGTCGACCGCCTCCAGGTGCGAAGGGTTGGCGACCAGCGAGACCTTGATCTGCTCACCGTCGAGACCCGTGAAGGTGCCCTCGGCGCCCAGGTGGTACTTCACGTCACCGGAGCCGTGCATCGACTTCGGGTCGAGGTTGCCCTCGAACTCCCGGAAGATCTGCGCGTACGACTTGCCGACGATGTTGGCGAGGATGTTCAGCCGGCCGCGGTGGGCCATGCCGATGACGACCTCGTCGAGACGCGACTCGGCGGCCGAGTCGATCACGGCGTCCAGCAGCGGGACGACGGACTCGCCGCCCTCCAGGGAGAACCGCTTCTGGCCGACGTACTTCGTCTGCAGGAAGGTCTCGAACGCCTCCGCGGCGTTCAGCCGGCGCAGGATGCGCAGCTGCTCCTCGCGCTCGGGCTTGGTGCCCTGGCGCTCGACGCGGTCCTGGATCCACTGGCGCTGCTTCGGGTCCTGGATGTGCATGAACTCGATGCCCGTGGTGCGGCAGTACGAGTCGCGCAGGACGCCCAGGATGTCGCGCAGCTTCATCATCGACTTGCCGCCGAAACCGCCGACGGCGAACTCGCGCTCCAGGTCCCACAGCGTGAGCCCGTGCACGTTGATGTCGAGGTCGGGGTGCTTGCGCTGGCGGTACTCCAGCGGGTCGGTGTCGGCCATGACGTGGCCGCGGACCCGGTAGGAGTGGATCAGCTCGAAGACCCGCGCGGCCTTGGTGACGTCGTCGTCGTGCGAGACGTCGATGTCCTTGAGCCAGCGGACCGGCTCGTAGGGGATGCGCAGCGACTCGAAGACGTCGTCGTAGAAGCCGCTCTCGCCGAGGAGCATGTTGGCGAGGATCCGCAGGAACTCGCCGGAGGCGGCTCCCTGGATGACGCGGTGGTCGTACGTCGAGGTCAGCGTCATGACCTTGGCGATGCCCAGCTTGTTCAGGGTGTCCTGCGACGTGCCCTGGAACTCGGCCGGGTAGTCCATCGCGCCGACGCCCAGGATGAGGCCCTGGTTGGGCATCAGGCGGGGCACGGAGTGGACGGTGCCGATGCCGCCGGGGTTGGTCAGCGAGGCGGTGACTCCGGTGAAGTCCTCCATCGTCAGCTTGTTCGCGCGGGCGCGGCGGACGATGTCCTCGTACGCCTGCCAGAACTCGAAGAAGCTGAGCGTCTCGGCCTTCTTGATGGCCGCGACGACGAGCTGGCGGTCGCCGTTCGGCTTCACCAGGTCGATGGCGAGGCCCAGGTTCACATGCTCGGGCTTGACCAGCGTCGGCTTGCCGTCCTTCTCCATGAACGACTGGTTCATGGCCGGCATGGCCTTGATGGCCTGCACCATCGCATACCCGATGAGGTGCGTGAAGGAGACCTTCCCGCCCCGGGCGCGCTTGAGGTGGTTGTTGATGACGATGCGGTTGTCGAACAGCAGCTTCACCGGGACGGCGCGCACGGACGTGGCCGTGGGCACCTCCAGCGAGGCGTTCATGTTCTTGGCGACCGCGGCGGCGGGACCGCGCAGCGTGACCAGCTCGGGGCCCGCGGGGGCCTCGGCGGTGGCCGTGTCCGCGACGGGCTTGTCCGCGGGGGCTTTCGCCGCCGGAGCGGTCGCGGCCGGCTTGGCGGCTGCCGGAGCAGCGGCGGCGGGCTTGGCGGGTGCCGGTGCTGCTGCCGCGGGCTTCGCCACAGGGGCGGGCGCGGCAGCGGCCGGTGCGGCCGCAGCAGGTGCGGTCGGCGCGGCAGCCGCGGGGGCCGGTGCGGCGGCCGGGGTGGTGGCTCCGGCTCCGTCGGTGGCGGGCTTCTCCGCCGCGCTGGGGGAGCCTGGCTTGTAGTCGGCGAAGAAGTCCCACCAGGCGCGGTCGACCGAATTCGGGTCCTGGAGGTACTGCTGATAGATCTCGTCGACGAGCCACTCATTGGGACCGAAGGCAGCGGCAGGGTTCTTTCCCTGCCCGTCTTGGTCGGTCGAGATGCTCGAGCTACTGGGGGACTGAGACGACACGGCGTGAACCGCCCTCTTCCGCTTCGCAAGGTGATGGACAGCGGAAATAAAGGCTACGCCTCCCCGGCCGACAGGTGCAGGCCGGGCGGGCATCCGTCGCGTAAGTCACATTGCAGTGCTGGTTTCGGCGCGTGGATTGGCGGGAAACGAGCATGGTTCCGCTGTGGCCCGGATAGGCCGGACCGTGGCTACGGCCCACTGGGCCGTACCCCCCTGTGGAAGACACGCAGAACGTGGCCTTCCGGTTCGAACCCTACGTCAACCGATCGGCCGCGGGCTTCCCGGAAGGGTGACCTGGATCCGGCAGCCCCGAGAGGATTCGGCCACTCCGATGCGCCCGCCGTGCAGATCCACCGCCCAGCGGGCGATGGCGAGGCCCAGGCCCGTACCGCCGTCGCTGCCCGGACCGTGCGGGGAGGGCGCGCTGCCGCGGTTGAAGCGCTCGAAGACCCGGTGCCATTCGGACTCCGGGATTCCGGGGCCCTCGTCCAGCACCTCTAGGTCCAGGCTCTCCGGCTGCGCGCCGCGCCGGGCCCGGATCGTGACCCGGCCGTGCGGCGGGGAGTGCTTGACCGCGTTGTCCAGGAGATTGGCGACGACCTGGTGCAGCCGCTCCGCGTCCGCGTGCGCGGTCAGCTCGGGCGGCGAGACGTCCAGGTGCAGGTGCACGTCGGTGCGCGTGTGGCTGCCCGAGCCCGACGCCAGACCGCGCTGGGAGGCCAGTACGTTCGCCTCCTTGAGCACGCCCGAGAGGTACGGCCAGACCTCGAAGCGCCGCGCCTTCAGCGGTACGACGCCGTTGTCGAGGCGGGACAGGTCCAGCAGCGTCTCCACGAGCCGCCCGAGGCGCTCCGTCTGCTTCAGCGCCGTGCGCATCGTCTCCGGGTCCGCCGCGGACACCCCGTCCACGACGTTCTCCAGCACGGCTCTCAACCCCGTGATGGGGGTTCTCAGCTCGTGCGAGACATTGGCGACGAGTTCCTTGCGGTGCCGGTCCACGGCCTCCAGATCGTCCGCCATGCGGTTGATCGTGGCGGCGAGGTCGCCCAGCTCGTCGCGGCGCCCGGCGCCGCGCACCCGCCGCGTGTAGTCGCCGTGCGCGATGGACCGGGCCACCGTCGTCATGTCGTCGAGAGGCGACGTCAGGCTGTGCGCCACGAACTGGGTGATCAGCATCGAGGCGATCACCGAGAAGACGGTGATGAAGCGCAGCTCCGTCTTGGTGCGCAGCGCCACCAGGATCAGGCCGGTGGTGATGAAGACCGAGACGACCACCAGCGTGCCGAGCTTGGTCTTGATCGAGAAGGGCCGCAGGCCGTTCCCCTGCCGTGTCATGCGGGCGGAGTCTCCAGTGCGTACCCCACGCCGTGCACCGTGCGGATCCGCTCCGCGCCGATCTTCCGGCGCAGCGCCTTGATGTGGCTGTCGACGGTCCTGGTGCCCGACGCGTCCGCCCAGTCCCACACCTCGGCGAGCAGCTGCTCGCGCGAGAGCACGGCCCGCGGCGTGTTGGCCAGGCACACGAGCAGGTCGAACTCGGTGGGCGTCAGGTGCACGTCCTCGCCGCGTACCCGCACCCTGCGCTGCGCGTGGTCGATCTCCAGCTCGCCGAGGCGCAGGATTCCGCTGCGCGGGGTCGAGGCGGCGAGGGTCGCCCGCTCCACCCGGCGCAGCAGTACGTGCACCCGGGCCGCCAGCTCGCGCATGGAGAACGGCTTGGTCATGTAGTCGTCCGCGCCGACCCCGAGGCCGACCAGCATGTCGGTCTCGTCGTCGCGGGCCGTCAGCATCAGGACCGGCACCGGGCGCTGCGCCTGGACGCGACGGCAGACCTCAAGGCCATCGAAGCCCGGCAGCATGATGTCGAGAACCATGAGATCGGGTTGCCACGCCTCGGCCGCGTCCACGGCCGCGGGGCCGTCGACGGCTGTCTGGACCTGAAAGCCCTCGGCACGCAGCCGCGCGGCAATGGCGTCGACGATCGTGGCATCGTCCTCGACGACCAGCACCCGGCGCTGAGCGCCGGGAGTGGCCGCGAGGCCGTTGTGGCTGGTGTGTGTCTGCTCCATCGCCCGCCCCTGGGAGTTCTCTGGCTAGATCCCGTGTGTAGGGCTGCAGCGTAGAGGCAGTGAAGGCATCCCGGCTACGCAGGGCGAATGGCAAGATGGACCACGTCAGGCACGCCCCGGGCAACTGGGATCTCTTCGGCCCTAACCAAGTTGAATCCGGCATTCCGCATCGTGTCCTCGAAGAGGGTGAGCGGGTGCGCGGACCGGACCCCGAGGATGCTCCCCGGCCTCAACAACCCCACGCGTCCCGCGAGTCCCAGCGGTGAGCGGAGATCGCCGTGTTCGTCGGTCGCCGTCCGGTCCGGTCCGTCGTCGATGCCCAGTCGGAGCGGGTCGTATGTGTCGCGGTTTGTATCGAAGGGCGCAGCGGTCGGATCAATCGTGCTTTTCCGTACGACATCCATCAAGCCGGTGTGAATGATGTCGCATCGAGAATCGGCGAGCGCCACCCCCGAGATCCTGCTCAGCGGCCCTGTGTGATGCCGGTCGACGACTGCCCGCTCCCGCTCGACGACTGCCTACTCCCGCTCGACCGCCACGGTCCGCCCCCACCGGGACTCCGCGGCGTCCCGCGCCAACGAGAACCCGGCCCCCGGCCCGCCGGTGAGCGGCGCGGGGCCGGCCGGCGGTGAGTGTGTCCGGTGCGGCGTCGACCGGACGCCGCACGGAGCGCCCGTCGCAAGTGCCCGTCAGGAAGCACCCGTTGGCGATGATCTCGCAATGCTTCCCGGGCTCCGGTGGTACGACCTCGCCGTACGGCACCTCGCGCCGGTCGAAGTGACGGGGTCGGTGCTTTCGGGTGTGGCCGGCCTCTTCGCGGCTCGATTTCAAGCCTGTACGGCGGCGGAGAAGATCGTGACTTTGACTTGAATCCGATGCTGGGCCGCCGCTCGGGACCCCCGGCCGCGCGCTGACGCACGGCGGGGTGTGAAGGTTGCCTCATGTGACGTACGCCATAGGCGGGGCAGGAGCTGATCGCGGAAGGTGAGCGTTGTCCGTAGGTAACGGCTCGGAAGCAATGGAGCGTGGATCAGCGGGCGTCGTCGACCGACGACAACGCCGGAGGCGGAGTCGCGGGGCGTCGGGAGTCCGCGCGCCATTGTCCCCGAGGGCGTACGACCCGTTAGGGCCGCGGAAGAGACGCGACGGCGGAAGGGGCCCCACCCAGTGCAGAGCGCAGCGCCGACCGCGAACAGGACCGGACGATCCGACGTCCTGCCGGCAGGCGTCCCCGGGCAGCGGACGGCGCCCAGGGCGGCGTCGACGTCCGGGTCCGCGCCCGCCGCGCACTCGGTGCCCACCACCGGGCACCGGCGGTCCTGGCGCCCCTGGCGGCTCTTTCCCACCCCCGTCGGCACCCCCTTCACGTTCGCCTACGCACTGGTCCTGATCGCCACCTCGCTGTTCGCCGAGTACGCCGACCCGGCGACCGTCTCGGACGCGCTGCGCGGGTCGAGCACCGATGTCGCGCACCTCACCGAGAGCCCGTTGCTCGTGCTGGTGGCCAGCGCCCTGTGGGTCGCCGGTGGCCTCGCGTCGCCGTATGCCGTCGGGTTCGTGTTCGTCCTCACCGCGCTGGAGCGCCGAGTCGGCGGTCTGCGTACGGCGGGGGTGTTCCTGCTCGGGCATGTGGTGGCGACGCTCGCCACCGAGATCCCGGTCGGGCTCTCGGTGCTGGCGGGGCACCTGCCGGACAGCTCGCTGCACCGGCTCGACTACGGCATCAGCTTCGGCCTGATGGCGAGCGTCGGCGCGCTGGCCGGGCTGCTGACCCCGTGGCTGCGCCGGGCCGCCCTGGCCGGCGTCGGCCTGATGCTCCTCCAGGACCTCCTGGCGTTCACGGATCCGCTGACGAACTGGGGCCATCCGCTGGCCCTGTTGCTCGGTGTGGCGTTCTGGCCGCTGGTGCGACGCCGGGCCCGCGTCCCCGGCTGACGGTACGGGCGTTGCCCCTGCCCGCTCCGGCCTTTCCCCGGCCTTGACTTGGAGTGCGCTCCAGGACCCGGAATCCCGCTCAGCACCGGCTCGGTGCCCGTGCCGGACGGGGCAGTTGCGCCGCCAGCCGCGTCTCCAGATGGATCACATCGCTGAACAGCTCGGCGCACTCGGTGCACACACCGGCGTGTTCGAACGGTTCCTGCCGCGCGGGCGCTGCCGGGTAGCGGGCCATCAACTGTTCCACCGCGCCCCGGCAGTCCGGTCGTCGCAGCCGCTCCAGGGACAGATTCGCCCGGATCTGCCGCAGGGTGCCCAGGGCCGCTTCCCTGGCCCTTTCGATCGAGCCCGCGGGGGCGCCGGTCACCTGTGACACCAGAGCCGGTTCCTCCTGTTCGGCGACGGCGTGCCACAGCAGGCAGCGCTTGTCGCGGGGAAGGGCGTCCCACGCGACGGCAGGCCGGCCGCTCTCCTCCATCGACCAGCGGGACCCCTGGACCACCCACCGGTGGAACTGCGGCGAGGCCCGCTCGTCGTCGTCCGCGCACCGGGCCACCGCGGCGATGCGGGCGCTCTCCAGGAGTTGGAGCCGCAGGCAGCCGGGATAGCGGCGCTCGACGAAGGGCTCCCCGGTCAGCGCCCGTTGCGGCAGCTCGGAGAAGGTATGGCAGGTCAGTTCGTACGCGTCGTAGGAAGTCTGCATGCACCCGACGGCGTAGGCGCGCACGGCCGGATAGTGCCGCCGGTAGAGATGGCGGAACGAATCGAGGTGGCCTTCACCGACCTCGCGTATCAGTCCGGTGTCGGACCCCAAGATGGCCGCGGACGTAGAGAACGGCAGATACATCTGGCACCTTCCACGGACGACGCCCGCCGGGCAGCGTGCGGGCCGCCCGCCGGGCCGTGCGGTTGCCAGTATCGGGACGCGGAAGCGCCTCCACCGCGCTTTGTCCGTAGGTGACCGGAAACCCTCGGCCCGTGCCCGGTGTCGGGCCGGGCGGATCAGGCCCCGGTGCGCATCGCCGGCAGTGCGGCGATGACCCGGTCCAGCCCCGGGACCGGCTTCGAACCGTCCGTCACCACCTCGTGGCCCCGGTGCACAACGGCGGTGGTGAGCCCGTCGGCGATGGGCTGATCGGCGACGTTGAGGCGGGGCAGCTTCGCGAAGTCGGCCTCCGCGAGGGCCGTGCGCAGCTCGGCCAGCTCGGCCGGCTTCATCCGCCCCGTGTGCTCGGGCCGCTCGGGCCTGTGCGACAGCATCCTGTACGACCCGTCGCCGTTGACGAGAGTGCTCTGGTGCCGCCCGTCGAACCCGCCGCTGACGGTGACCGTGACGAGCCGCTCGTTCGCGGGCGCGGGGGTGGAGGGTGCGGAGGGTGTGGACGCGGACGGCGTCGGCGCACCGGTCGGCGGCGGGGCGGAGGTGCCGGTCTGGTCGCCGCCGCTCCTGCCGACCGAGGGGCTGGGCGCGCTCTCGGACGTACCCGCGTCAGATCCGCGGCCGTCACCGCTCCCGCACCCCGTCAGTGACAGCGTGGCGATCATCATGGTTCCGGCCACCGCGCCACACACGCTTCGCCGCATACGCGCCCCAACTCCTCGCGTCATCGGGTCAGTACGCGCCCCGCGCGCCGCGCCCGCCCTCGTGCGGCCAAGCTTCCGGCTATCGGGGCCCCGCGTCCACCACCTGGCGCCGGGCGAATCGGCACCCCGGGTGCGGGGCTCGTCATCGGCCCCGCGCCCGGCCCGTTCCCCCGGCGGCGTCCGGCGTGTACGTCACCCCGACCAGCGGTGCGCGGACCTCCCAGCCCAGAGCCTCGTACAGCCCCCGCCCGTCGGTGGTCGCGCCCAGCAACCCGGTCCGCGCGCCCCGGTCGTACGCCGCGCCCTGGAGCGTGCGCATCACCAGGCCGCCCAGCCCCTTGCGGCGGTGCGCCGGGGAGGTCTCCACCTGGTCGACCACCGCCGTCGTGCCGGTCGGGGCGACCTGGCCGCAGGCGGCGAATCCGCCGTCGGGGGCGAGGACGAGGGCCCGGATCACGCCGCCGCGCGTCCAGGACCTGAGCGTGTAGCCGTCCGGGGTCTCGGCGCCGGACGGGCGCAAGGCGGTCGTCATCAGCCAGCCGGGACCGTCGGAGACCCACCCCGGGCCGAGCCACGGCGCGACGGTCTCCGGATCCAGGAAGATCTTGAGGCAGACGGCCGGGGCGGCGTACGCCTCGGCGAGTTCGCGGACGGTCGCCTCGTCGGCGTCGGTCATGACGTGCCGGGTGGCGTGGTGCGGGAGGCCGACATCGACAGTGAGGCCCCAGGGCCGGGGCAGCGGGTCCGCCGCACCCCGGGACAGGACCCAGCCGTCGACCCAGGCGCGGACGGCATCGGCGGTGGTGCGGAAAGGGGCCCCGGTCATGCCGTACTCCTGATTCCTAGGTAATGGCTGCTGATGGATATTAGCCATTACAGGCCCTGCTCGGTGAGGCTCCGGCGTGATCGTCGCCACCTGATCGCTCAGAGCGAACGCAGGCTCGGGAACATTCGGTCGCTCCCCAGCATTGAGTCGGCATAGCTCAACTTCACTGCCCTAGGGGAGATCATGGCATCGACGTCCAATCCACTCACCCTGCCTGTGCTGCCGCTCGATGACGAGGTCGTGCTGCCCGGAATGGTGGTGCCCCTGGACCTGTCCGATCCCGATGTACGCGCCGCGGTGGAGGCCGCACAGGCCGCCGCCCGTTCCAGTGGCAACAAGCCGCAGGTGCTTCTCGTTCCTCGAATCGACGGTACGTACGCGGGGACCGGCGTCCTCGGCACCGTCGAGCAGGTCGGCCGGCTCTCCGACGGCGATCCCGGCGCCCTCATCCGGGGCGTCGACCGGGTCCGGGTCGGCGCGGGCACGACCGGCCCCGGCGTGGCCCTGTGGGTCGAGGGCAATCGTGTCGAGGAGAGCGTCCCTGACCCGCTGCCCGGCTCCGTCACCGAACTGATCACCGAGTACAAGGCGCTCGCCACCACCTGGCTGAAGAAGCGCGGCGCCTGGCAGGTCGTGGACCGCGTCCAGCAGATCGAGGGCGTCTCCGCGCTCGCCGACAACTCCGGCTACTCGCCCTTCCTCACCACCACCCAGAAGGTGGAGCTGCTGGAGACCGCCGACCCGGTGGCCCGCCTCAAGCTCGCCGTGCGGCGGCTGAGCGAGCACCTCGCCGAGCAGGACGTCGCCGAGTCCATCGCCAAGGACGTGCAGGAGGGCGTGGACAAGCAGCAGCGCGAGTTCCTGCTGCGCCGCCAGCTCGACGCCGTACGCAAGGAACTGCGCGAGATCAACGGCCAGTCCGCGGAGACGGCGGACGAGTCCGACGACTACCGGACACGCGTCGAGGCCGCCGACCTCCCCGAGAGTGTCCGTGAGGCCGCCCTCAAGGAGGTCGACAAGCTGGAGCGTTCCTCGGACCAGTCGCCCGAGGGCTCCTGGATCCGCACCTGGCTCGACACCATCCTCGAACTGCCGTGGAACGAACGCACCGAGGACCAGTACGACATCCAGGGCGCCAAGGCGATCCTCGACGCGGAGCACGCGGGCCTGGACGACGTGAAGGAGCGCATCACCGAGTACCTCGCGGTGCGCAAGCGCCGGGCCGACCGCGGCCTCGGTGTCGTCGGCGGCCGTCGCGGCGGCGCGGTGCTGGCCCTGGTCGGCCCGCCCGGCGTCGGCAAGACCTCGCTGGGTGAGTCCGTCGCGCACGCGATGGGGCGCAAGTTCGTCCGGGTCGCGCTCGGCGGCGTACGCGACGAGGCGGAGATCCGCGGACACCGGCGTACGTACGTCGGCGCTCTCCCGGGCCGCATCGTCCGCGCCATCAAGGAGGCCGGGTCGATGAACCCGGTCGTCCTCCTCGACGAGATCGACAAGGTCGGCTCCGACTACCGCGGCGACCCGGCCGCGGCGCTGCTCGAAGTCCTGGACCCGGCGCAGAACCACACCTTCCGCGACCACTACCTCGAAGTCGAACTCGACCTGTCCGACGTCGTCTTCCTCGCCACGGCCAACGTCCTGGAAGCCATCCCGGAGGCCCTGCTCGACCGCATGGAGCTGGTCAGGCTCGACGGCTACACGGAGGACGAGAAGGTCGTCATCGCCCGCGACCACCTGCTCCCGCGCCAGCTGGAGCGCGCGGGTCTGGAGCCCGGCGAGGTCACCCTCGACGACTCCGCGCTGCGCAAGCTGGCGGGGGAGTACACCCGGGAGGCGGGCGTACGCAACCTGGAGCGCTCGGTGGCACGGCTGCTGCGCAAGGTCGCGGCGCAGCACGAACTCGGCGAGCAGGAACTCCCGTTCACGATCGCCGACAAGCACTTGCGCAAGCTCATCGGCAGGCCGCACCACGTCCCGGAGTCCGCGCAGGACCCGGCGGAGCGCCGCACGGCGGTCCCCGGCGTGGCCACCGGCCTCGCGGTGACGGGTGCGGGCGGCGACGTGCTGTTCGTCGAGGCGTCCCTCGCCGACGAGGAGACGGGCGCCGCGGGGCTGACCCTGACGGGCCAGCTGGGCGACGTGATGAAGGAGTCCGCGCAGATCGCGCTCTCCTTCCTGCGCTCGCACGGAGCGGAACTGGAGCTGCCGGTCGCGGACTTGAAGGACCGGGGGGTGCACATCCACTTCCCGGCGGGCGGCATCCCCAAGGACGGCCCGAGCGCGGGCATCACCATGACGTCGGCCCTGGCGTCGCTCCTTTCGGGGCGTCCGGTCCGTACGGACGTGGCGATGACCGGCGAGGTGTCCCTGACCGGCCGCGTCCTGCCGATCGGCGGCCTGAAGCAGAAGCTGCTGGCCGCGCACCGGGCGGGCATCACGACAGTGGTGATCCCCAAGCGGAACGAGGCGGACCTGGACGACGTACCGGCGGAGATCCTGGACAAGCTGGAGGTCCACCCGGTGACGGACGTCCGCCAGGTCCTGGAGATCGCGCTGGCCCCGGCGGGGACCGAAATCAAGGTCCCGGTCGCGGCGTAGGGCGTGACCCGCGGCTGCCGAGGTGTCCAGACCGGGCACCTCGGCACCCGCCTGTCCGGGGCCCGTCTCCGCGGCCCGCCTCAGCCCTGCCCGTACCTCGCGGCCATGGCACGGAACGCCGCCCTGGGCTCCCAGTGCGTCTCTCCCCGGACCCCGTTCGGATCCTCTTCCGGGGGCGCGTCGAGCATCCGCACCACGCCGTACGGCGAGGCGTCCAGCTCGCCCGCCTTGCCGAAGCCGGCGAAGGTGAACCAGAGGGCGGTGTCCACGCCCACCTCCTCGAAGACGTCCAAGAGGTCGTTGAAGTAACGGACTTGCTCACCCTCGTCCACCACCGCCCCTTCCGGCACCTGCCAGGCCATGCCGCCACGGCTCGGCAGCTCCCCGGTACGCGCACGTCCCGTACTCGGTGACGGCGACAGGCTTGCCGTGCTTGAAATGCTCGCGGATCTCGGCCTGGAAAGTCTCGGCGGTGTACGCGGCCCGGTACGCGTCGACGCCGACGAGGTCGAACGGGCCCCAGTCGATGAACGCCCAGGGCCCGGCGGCGTAGGTGACCCGGCCGCCGAAGTGTTCCCGTACGACGCCGACGGCCTCGCGGAGAAACCCGTTGAGCCGCTCCAGCACGGGCCCGAGCGACCCCCGCCACTCCGGATCGGCGCCGGCCATGACGTCCAGCCGGTCCCCGTACGTCGCACCGGGAATGAACCCGTTCTCGAAGGTGCTGATCTCACACCCGGCGACGAATACGACCTCGGCCCCACCCACCCGCACCGCTTCGGCCCGCTGCGCGCAGTCCGCGAAGAACGACGCCGGCATCTCCTCGGCCGGAAGGTCCACCGGGAAGGGCGCGAACCAGACCTCGAGCCCGACACCGGCCGCGGCCTCGGCGGCGACACCCGGCCGCACGGGATCACCGCCCGACACGCGTACGGCGTCACAGTGCAGCTCACCCGAGATCACAGCCATGTCGCGCTCGACGGTGTCCCGCGCGCCATTGCCCCCGAGGCCGTGCGGGGGCGGGGTACCGCCGCTGGTCCACTCCTGCGAAATACTGGCCGAGCTGCGGCAACGGCCGCCGCTGAAGGAACCTTCACGATGGGGAAAGCTCGCGATGAGTGCTGACGTGCACGGAAGTGAGGGAGCGGGCGGCCACCGGGCTCCGGAAGGCGAGGTCGGCAGCGCTGGGGTGGACCATGAATTCCTGTCCCTGGAGCGGGAGCTGGCGGTGTTCCTGCGCCGGGCCCGCGCCGCGTCCGGCGACATGGCCCGCGAGGTCCATCCCGAGCTGGAGCCCGCCGCCTACGGGCTGCTCGTACGCCTCGACGAGGCTGACCGGCAGCGGGCCACCGAGCTGGCCGCCTGGTTCGGTGTCGGCAAGGCGACCATGAGCCGGCAGCTGCGCGCGATGGAGGACCTCGGTCTGGTGACCCGGGAGCCCGACCCGGCCGACGGGCGGGCCTCACTCGTGGCGCTGACCGACGGGGGGCGCGAGCGCTTCCGCCGGGTGCGGGACGCCCGCCGCGCCCGGTACGTACGCAAGCTCGCCGACTGGGACCGGCTGGAGGTCGCCGAACTCGCCCGGCTGCTCCACCAGTTGAACAGCCGGGCCGAGAGCTGACCGGCTCCCCGGGTGACCACGGCTGCGTCGGACGGCCGGGGCGATGGTGGCCTCGGCCGACCGCGCCGAGCAGCGAGCCCCGCACCGCCGCCGGGCCGGGGGCCCCTCAGAGCTCCACGTAGACCACTGCCGCGTCGTCGTGCTTCTTCCCGGGGCGTACGACGCCCGGCGTGGCCGCCGCGTCCTCCAGGGCCCGTACACGGTCGATCAGGCCCTGCGGGCCCTCCTTGCGCAGCAGGCCCAGGCAGTCGGCCCAGTCGCCCTCGCCGAAGGTCTCGACCCAGCGGCCCGCGCCGTCGGTGAGCGCCGCCACCGCCCGCACCTGCTCGCGCGGCGCCGCGCCCGCCACGGCGCGCGCCGCGACCTCCGGGTCGGCCGCCGCGGTGAAGAAGCCGCCCGCCATGTTGCGCAGGGCGTCGGTCGCGGCGTGCGAGGCGAGCACTTCGCGCGGGACCAGGTCGAGCCGGTCGTCGAGCACCGCGCGGACCGAGCCGTCCGGGGACTCCAGGAGCAGCGCGGAATCGGACAGCACCAGATGTTCGACCTGGTCCGTACCCCAGCGCGCCATGACCACCGTTGCCTGAGGCGTACGGCGGTGAGAAAGATCACAGGTGTCGCGATGGGCGTCGGCGGTGCGCCGGATTGCCTGCGCGAGGATCTCACGGAGGGTCAAATCCCGGCGAGATGTGGACAATTCGTGCAGCGCGCCACCGAGTCGTGCGGTGAACCACGGCACCGAATGCACGCAACCGTCGTCGCCCGCCGGCGGCGTCACCCCGTCCAGCAGTACGAGGGCCCCGCCCTGACCGGCGGCGGGCAGGGCGACAGCGACCCAGTCCTCATTGGGGCGTTCGGGATCACCGGGGGCCGTGGCGAGTTCGATGCGCATGGGCCCAGTCTGCAGGAGGCCGGGTGGGTGGCCGAGTGGCCGGGCCCGGCGTCACCCGTGCGGCCCGGTCGGCCCGTGCCGACGGCTCGGGGGGCGGGTTTCACCCGGAATGCGGGGCTCCGGGAAGCTGCGAGGGCGCATCCTGCCAAAGCCTGCGCGGAAGTTCCAACCGGCGCCCCGGGCGGCCGTCGGGCGGGGCCGTTCGAGACTTGTTCGTCAACTCCGGAGTGATGTTCACTCGTTCAGGTGGCGGAGTGGTTGATGCACGCCTCCCTCCCAAAAGCACTGGAATGGTCTGAAGCCGTTCCTGGGTGGGGGCGCTCTCTTGTGTGACCAGGCGTCACCTCGGCCACATGGGCAAGACGAGTCGAGCAAGATTGCGAGCACCGGTGCAGAAGAAGCGGCCTCGGGGCGGTAGCGGTAATGGCGAGCGGACCGAACGCACCGTACGGGTACGCAGTCGGCTTGTCGCCGGCGTGGCCGTCGTCGGCGTCACCGTCCTCGCGGCCGGTGCCCCCGCCATTTTCCATGCCTCCTCCGAACTCTCGGAGTCCCAGCGGCTGGTCACCCTCAGCGAGCTGAACCGGCAGGCCGTCACCCTCGCCCACTCCCTCTCCGACGAGCGCGACGACGTCACCGCGTACATCGCGGCCGGGCGCGAAGAAGGAGACGCGGACAGAGTCGGCGGTGACGCGGAAGCAGAGGGCGCGGAATCCGGCGCGAACAAGACCGCCAAGGCCCTCTCGTCCAGCCGCAGCGCCCGCGTCGACCGGCAGCTGGACGAGATAGAGGCCGCGGCCCCCGCCTCGCTGCGCCGCGACCTCGCCCGCATCCCCGGCATCCGCAGGGACGCCCTCACCGGTGAGGGCACCGCGCTGGAGGCCCACAAGACGTACACCGAGGCGATCCAGAAGCTCCAGGACCTCGCCGAGGAGCTCGCCGACCGGACACCGCCGCGCGCCGCCGAGGCGACCCGCGCGCCCGCCGCGCTCGGCCAGGCCGTCGAGCAGGCCGCCGCGACCCGGGGCCTGCTGATCGCCGCACTGTCCGTGCCGCGCGAGAACACCGGCAGCCGCGTCGACCCCATCACCGGGCTCCTGGTGCCGATACAGGAGAGCAAGACCTCCGAGAGCGCCCGCACCCGCAACGCGCTGAGCGCCGCCGCCCAGCAGTCGCGGGTACGTGAACTCGCCGCCCTCGCCGACTTCGACCAGGCCGCGGGCGCCAAGTCCCGGCAGTCGCTCAAGACCACCGTCACCGGCAGCGAGGTCAGGACGGCCGAGCAGTACCTGGCCCGCCTCACCGACCAGCCCCAGCTCTCCACCTCGGAGCTCGGCACCGACCGCCGCAAGGCGGAGGCCGCCCTGTCGGCCCGTGTCGACCTGATGCGCGGCGTCGAGTCCTCGCTCGGCTCGGCGCAGGTCCAGCGGCTGGAACTGCTGCGCGACGACGACGTCACCGCGCTGGAGATCCGGATCGCGCTGGCCGGCCTCCTCATGATCATCGCGGTGGGCGTCAGCACGGCCGTCGCCCGTACGCTCACCCAGCCGCTGGCCGTACTGCGGCTCGGCGCGGCCCGGCTGGCGGCGGAGCCCAAGCCGGCGAGCGCCGAGGCCGAGGCGGCCGACGGCCCCGACGCCGTCGAGCCGATCCGCTTCACCGGCCGCAACGACGAGTTCGCCCAGGTCGTACGGTCCCTCAACACGCTGCACGGCCGACTGGCCGAGACCGGCGCACGCGCCGAGAAGCTCGCCGCCGACCGCACGCACCTGATCGGCCAGCGCGAGAGCCTCGCCGCCGACCGCACCGCACTCCAGAAGCAGGCGGCCGAGGCAGCCGCACAGCTGGAGCGGCTGCGCCACACCGTCCACGCCACCTTCGTCAACCTCTCGCTGCGCACGCTGGGCGTCGTCGAGCGCCAACTGGGCGTCATCGAGGGCCTGGAGGAGCGTGAGCAGGACCCCGAGCGGCTCTCGACCCTCTTCAAGCTCGACCACATGGCGACCGTGATGCGCCGCCACGGTGAGAATCTGCTGGTTCTGGCCGGTACGGAACAGGGGCCCGGCCATGCGGGCCCGGTCCCGCTCGTCGACGTACTGCGCGCCGCGGTCAGCGAGATCGAGCGGTACGAGCGGGTGGACATCCAGTCCCTGCCGCCGCACTCGCACGTCGCGGGTTTCGCGGCGAACGACCTGAGTCACCTCCTCGCCGAGCTGCTGGAGAACGCCACGTCCTTCTCCCCGCCGGACTCCAAGGTCCAGTTCTCCGGCTGGCTGCTGGAGAACGGCGAGGTCATGCTCTCGGTCCAGGACGAGGGCATCGGCATGCCGGAGGCCCGGATCGCCGAACTGAACACACGGCTCGCCGACCCCGTCTCCCACGAGCCGGGCGAAGGCACCGACGGCGGCATCGGCCTGCACGTGGCCGCGCTGCTGGCCGCGCGCCACGGCGTGCGGGTACGGCTGAGGGAGCAGAAGCAGGGCGGGGTCGCCGCGGTGGTCGTACTGCCCGGGGCGCTGCTGCCCGCCATACCTTCGGTGGCGGCGCCGCCGAGCGCGAAGGTCGCGGGGGGCGCCCCGACGCTGAACCTGCCGGGTTCGGTCGCGGAGGCGAACTCCAACGCGCTGCCGGGGCGTTCCGCGCCGGACACCCGGACGCGGCCCGAGGCCGTGGGCGAGGACCCGCTGGTGGCAGCGGCGGAGCGGACGCTCCGCGAGGTGGCGGCGGTGAGCCTGGCCGAGGACGGGGCGAAGGACGGCGCCGACGCCGGAGTCGTGACCGAATCCGCCCCGGTGGGCGAGGCTCCGGACGCGGCGGACACGCCGGACGTGCCGGAGCCCTCCGGGGCCGAGGCCGGCCCCCGGCCGGTGCACGGGAGCACGGTCCTGGAGCGGGATGCCCGCGCCCGGGGCGAGCGTGCCGCAGCGGCTGTTTTCGACCGGTACGCCATCGGGCCCGACACGCACGAGCGGGTACCCGACGGAAACGGCGCACAGGACGAGCCGTCGGCCGAAGAGCCCACCGTCGAAGTGCCCACGGTCGAGACGCCGTTGGCCGAAGAGGCGCTGATCGCCGGACGCCCGGCCGATGAACCGCAGGCCGTTGAACCGCCGGTCGACGAACCGCCGGTCGACGAGCCGCAGGCCCACCAGCCGCCGGTCGATGAGCCGCCGGCCCACGAACCGCCGGTCGACGAGCCGACCTGGACCATGCGGCTCCCGAAGGTGCCCGCCGAGGCCGCTGATGCCGCCGAGGACGCCGTCCCGACGGTGATCGAGACCGTGCCCGCCGAGCCTCACTCCCCGGCCCCCGAGACCGAAGTACCCTCGTCCGCAGCCGCATCGGCCCCCCCGAAGTGGGAACGGGTCACCGACAAGGGGCTTCCCAAGCGGACGCCCAAGGTGCTCGGGTCCGGCCCGGCGGAGCCCGCGGCCCGCACCGGCAGCGTCGACGCGGACGCCCTGCGGCGGCGTCTCGGCGGCTTCCAGCAGGGCGCCAACGAGGGCCGGCGCGACGTAGAAGCAGAGATTTCCAGCAGTTCAGCCAACGGGGACCGTACTGAGACCGAGGGGGACACCGTTGAGGAGGCCCGTAGTTGACCGCATCGAGCACATTCGGACTGAGCAGCGAAGCCCGTAATCTCCACTGGCTGTTGAGCAATCTCGTGGAGGAGGTGCCGGGTCTCCTCTCGGTCGCCGTCGTGTCCTCCGACGGGCTGCTGCTCCTGTCCTCCGACCCGGAGCGGGCCGTCGGTCCCGCCGCCGCCTCCGCCCGGCAGGACGGCCCCAAGGGGTCGAGCGCGGACCTGGCCACCATTGTCTCCGGCCTCGCCAGCCTCACCCAGGGCGCCGCGAAGCTGATGGACGGCGGTGGCGTCAAGCAGACGATGATCTCGATGGCCGACGGCAGCGTCTTCGTCATGTCGATCAGTGACGGCTCGCTGCTCGGCGTCCATGCCACGCCCGACTGCGACATGAGCGTCGTGGCGTACCACATGGCACTCTTCGTCGGCCGCGCCGGTCACGTCCTCACCCCCGAACTCCGCAGCGAGCTGCGCAAATCGATGGAGAGCGCCCTGTGACGACGTCACACACCGTCAAACTCCCGGTACGGGGCGAGGGCCGCCGGCCCGCCCGCGTACGCCCGTACTCGCTCACCGGCGGCCGTACCCGCTTCACGCACGTCCTGCTCGTCGAGACCTTCGTGGCCGCGCTCGAAGGGCCCGAGGACCGGCGCGAGCTCACCGGCGGCGGCCTGCAGCGCGTCATGCCGGAGATGCGGGCCATCGTCGAGCTGTGCCGTCGGATGCGTACCGTCGCGGAGATCTCCGCGCTGCTGAAGATGCCGCTCGGCGTGGTGCGTGTGCTGCTCAGCGACTTGGCCGACCAGGGAAAGATCCGTGTGTACGGGACCGGGCACGGCACCGGCCAGCCCGACCGCGCGCTACTGGAAAGGGTGATGAGTGGACTCCGTCGTCTCTGACGTCCCCTCCGTCTCCGAGACACCGTCCGTCCCGGTGCAGTCCCTGCCGCCCCAGGCGGAAGACGGCGCCCGGGACTGGCAGACCGACCGCACCCGGGCCCCCATCGCCACGAAGATCGTGGTCGCGGGCGGCTTCGGCGTCGGCAAGACCACCTTCGTCAAGGCCGTCTCCGAGATAACCCCGCTGGAGACCGAGGCGGTGATGACCACCGCCAGCGAGGAGACCGACGACCTCTCCGCGACGCCGGACAAGCTCACCACCACCGTCGCGATGGACTTCGGCCGCGTCACCCTCGCCGACGACCTCGTGCTGTACGTCTTCGGGACGCCGGGTCAGCAGCGCTTCTGGTTCATGTGGGACGACCTGGTGCGGGGTGCGATAGGCGCCGTCGTCATGGCGGACACACGGCGGCTCTCGGACTGCTTCCCGGCCCTCGACTACTTCGAGAGCTGCGGGCTGCCGTACATCGTCGCCGTGAACCATTTCGAAGGCACACCGGGGTACGAGGCCGACGATGTGCGGGAGGCCCTGACGGTGCCGTCGCACATACCGGTTGTGATCATGGACGCGCGCAACCGGATCAACGTCGTCGAGTCACTGCTGGCCCTGGTCGGCCACGCGCTCGCCGCCGGCCCCGAGTAACCAACCGGCTCACGTGGTCGGTCACACGTGGTCGGTCTTACGCAGTAAGTCACACGCAGTAAGTCACACGCGGTATGTCACACGCAGCAGGTCACACGTAACGGAGAACCCGCCATGCGGAAGATACTCATAGTCGGAGCCGGCCAGTCCGGGCTTCAGCTCGCCCTCGGGCTCCAGTCCCGCGGGTACGAGGTCACCCTGATGTCCAACCGCACGGCGGACGAGATCAGGGCCGGCCGGGTCATGTCGACGCAGTGCATGTTCGACACCGCGCTCCAGCACGAGCGTGACCTCCAGATCAACTTCTGGGAGTCGCAGGCCCCGCTGATAGAGGGCGTCGGTGTCTCGGTGGCCGCGCCGGACTCCTCGCGGGCCGTCGACTGGGTCGGCAAGCTGGACGGTTACGCCCAGTCCGTGGACCAGCGCGTGAAGATGGCGGGCTGGATGGACACGTTCGCGCAGCGCGGCGGGCAGCTCGTCATCCACGGCGCGGCCGTTTCCGACCTGGACTTCTTCTCCCGTACGTACGACCTGGTCATGGTGTCGGCGGGCAAGGGCGAGCTGGTCTCCATGTTCGGCCGGGACGCGGCACGCTCCCCGTACGACGCCCCGCAGCGCGCACTCGCCGTGGCGTACGTGCACGGACTCGGCCCGCGCCCGGAGCACCCGGAGTTCGACGCGGTGCGGTGCAACCTGGTGCCGGGGGTCGGTGAGCTGTTCGTGATGCCCACCCTCACCACGGCGGGCCGGGCGGACATTCTCTTCTGGGAGGGCGTCCCCGGCGGCCCGGTCGACGCGTTCAAGGGCGTCAAGGGCCCCTCCGAGCACCTGGCGCTCACGCTGGAGCTCATGGAGCAGTTCCTCCCGTGGGAGTACGCGCGCGCCACGAAGGTCGAACTGACCGACGCCAACGGGACGCTGGCCGGCCGGTACGCCCCGACGGTCCGCAACCCCGTCGGCAGGCTGCCGGGCGGCGGCCTGGTGCTTGGCGTCGCCGACGTGGTGGTCGCGAACGACCCGGTCACCGGGCAGGGCTCCAACTCGGCCTCCAAGTGCGCCGCTTCGTACCTCGACTCGATCGTCTCGCACGGTGACGGCGCGTTCGACGAGGCCTGGATGCGGACCACGTTCGACCGCTACTGGGACACGGCCCAGCACGTCACCAAGTGGACGAACGCGATGCTGGGCGTCCCGCCGGAGCACGTGCTGAACCTGATCGGCGCGGCGGGCCAACTGCCGCCGGTCGCCGACCGCTTCGCGAACGGCTTCAACGATCCGTCGGACTTCGAGAACTTCTTCTACGAGCCGGACAGGACGAACGCGTACCTGCGGGAGACGACGGAGGCCCTGGCCTCCGGTTCCTGACCGACGGCTTCCGTGCGGGCCCAAGCCATTTTTGGGCCCGCACGGCGTCTTTTCGGCCCGCCCGGCGTCCGAGGCCCGAGGCCCGAGGCCCGAGGCCCGAGGCCCGAGGCCCCAGGCCCGAGGCCTGGGGCCCGGCGCCCGGGGTGGAGCCCCGGTACCGGGAAATCACGCCCCCGGCGCTCCCGCCTCCCCGTACCCCGCGTCCGAGCCGCCACCGACGGCCCCCCGAGGCAGCGCCGGCGGCGTATAGGCGCTCGCGGCGACCGACTTCACCAACGGGTCCGGTCGCACCGCACCGAGCAGCGGATTCGCCGCGATCGGCGAGACCTTGACGCGCGTACCCGGCCGCGGGGCCTGCACCACCATCCCCCTGCCGAGGTAGATCGCCACATGCGTGGCCTTGGGGAAGTAGATCACCAGGTCCCCCGGCCGCAGCGCCCGCAACGACACCTTAGGCAGCTGCCGCCACTGCTCCTGACTGGTTCGCGGAATGGCGCGCCCCGCCTGCGCCCACGCCTGCGAGGTGAGTCCGGAGCAGTCGAAGGACGCCGGGCCCTCCGCGCCCCACACGTACGGCTTGCCGAGCTGCCGTACGGCGTACTCCACCGCCTCACCGCCCTGCTTGGACGGGCGTCTGGCCGTCGCCGCCGGGCTGCCCAGCGCGCCCGAGGTGACGAGCTCGCGCTGGGCAGCGCCCGTGGTCCGGGTCTCCAGCAGCGCCAGGTCCGCGAGTTGGTCCTCGGTCAACGAGGCGAGCAGCGCCTCGACCTTCTTGAGCCGCACACCCACCGCGTCGCGCTGCTTCTTCTGCTTCGTGGCGAGCGCCTGCTGCACGCCGAGCGCGCGGCGCTCGGTCCGCGCCAGCTCGACGGCCCGCTTCTCGCCGCTCTCCAGCCGGGAGATCGTAGCGGCCCGGTCGTCGGCCGCCCGCTGGAGCACATGCCCCTGGTGCAGGGCGTACTGCGGGTCTTTGGCCAGCAACAGCCGTAGATAGGGGGAGAGTTCGGTGCGCCCCTGGTACTGCTCACGCGCCAGCCGGCCCGCCGTGCCCCGGCTCCCGGCCAGGGTGAACCGCACCTTGGACAGTCCCGACGCGACTTTCCTGACCTCGCGCCGCTGCTCCTTGACCGCCTGGTCGGTCGCCTTGTACGTCTCGCCGGCCTCCTCGGCCTGCTGGTACAGCCGCCGGAGTTCCGCCAGCAACTCGGCGACGCTCCTGGTCCCGTCGAGCGGCTCGGACCGGCCCGCGGTGCCGGACGCGGCCGGATCATCGGTACCGGCGGGTACACCGAAGGCGTCCAGGGCGCCGGCCTCACCGCCGGCATCGGCCTCATCACCGACACCCGGCCCATCGGACGCGCCGGGCACCGTGGACTCGCCGGGCACGGCGGACACCCCCGGCACGTTGGACCCACCCGCTACGTCCTCACCGGGTACCGCATCCCCCGGTACACCGGGTACCGGCTCCAGGGGGGCGGCGGCCGCGGCGGACGAGACCGGTACCACCGCGAACACCGTTGCCGCCGCCAGCGCCACCGTCCGTACGGACTGGGAGAGCCTTCCTGGCACGTCATCACCTCCGGTTGCGGGCCGGACAGTCCGGCTCACGGCGATGATGCGCCGACCACGGCGGGGCGACCTGGTGAGAGGGCGGGTTGGGGCAACCGTGTCACCCGTCGAGGGGGAAGGCGCCACACCTCCGGCGCGCCTCCCCGCTCGGAGCGAGGGACATGCAGTCGCCCCCGCTGCGCCGCGGCCCCGGCCGCCTCAGTCGACTTCGAGCGCGTAATACGTGCGATCGCGCCACACCACGGCGAGCCCGTTCCCGGAGGCCAGCGCCCGGTAGGCGGGCGCGACCTTGTCCCTGCCGTCGTCCGGCTTACGGACCCCCGCGTCCTGGAACTTCCACAGCCGCCCGCCGTCCTGCGCGGAGAACGCAGTGACCTGGGTGGACTCGACCGCGAGCGCGGTGCTGCCGGTCGTGGACAGCACGACGCGCGGCCTCTCGCGCGGCCCGCTGCCCTCGGTCGAACGCTTCCACAGGGTGGCCCCGGTCGCCGCGTTCACGGCGTACACGTCGTGGAAGGAGTTCGCCGCGAACAGCGTGGTGTCCCGCAATGTCCCCTTGGCGAACGCGTGCGGGGCCGTACCGCCCAGCTGCCACTTCCGCTTCCCGGTGCGGGTGTCGTAGGCATGCAGATCGTCGCCGACGGACGCGTACAGCAGGTCCGACGATCCGGCGCCCATGACAATGCCGTCCGGCTTGAGCGGCCCGACGGGCCTGCTCCACAGCCGCTTGCCGCTCTTGCGGTCGAAGAGCATGAAGACGGCCTTGTTCTTGGCCTTCTTCCGCTGCCCAGGGGTGAGGGACTCGGTGTCCTGCCGCACGAGGATGCCCTCGGGGCGGACGGCGACCACCTCGTAGCGCGGACCGTTGGTCTTGTGCTCGTGCGGTACGGGCGCGCGCCACAGCTCCTTGCGCGCCACCATGTCGTACGCGAACAGATAGGCCCGTTCGCGGGGCTTCTTGCCGGTCGTCCTCCTGGTGAGCCCGGTGAACCAGACGACGGGCCCGTCGGAGGCGGCCACGTTCGAGATCCGCAGACGGTCGCCCTTCACCAGGGCCTCCGCGTACCGGACCCGGTGCCCGATCCTGCCGTCCTTCGCCGAGAGCCACAGGAACTCGCTGCCGGTCACGACCAGGCACAGCTCGTCGTCGACGGCCACCGGCAGGTGGATCGCGGTGGCGTCCGGCTGTTCCCACAACTGCCGGCCGGTGCGCAGATCCACGCCGACCGTCTGCTTGCCACCGGGTACGAACAGCACACGGTCCCGCCAGATCACGGCGCCCGGTGTGCCGGGCGGCTCCTGGACGGGATGCCGGTAGGCCCAGCGTGGCGCCGCATAAAGGCCGGGCAACGGCCGCTTGCTGGGCGTCGGCGGCTTCGGGGCGGGCTTGGGAGCGGGCGCGGGGTCGTCCGAGGCGAAGGCCAGCACGCCGCCCCCGCCGAGGACCAGCCCCGCGGCGCCCGCCACGACTCCGGTGAGCAGGGACCGGCGGTCCACGCCACCGGATCGCCCCGGTCCGGCCGGTGCCGGATGCGGGGCAGGGGGAAGGGCGGGAGGCAGGACGGGCCGCTCGGGCCGCTGGTAGGCGGGCACAGCAGGCTGCGCCGGGGCGGGCGCGGCCTCCTCGGCGGCGCGTACCAACGACAGCGTCTGATGCGACACCGGCGCCTGCCCCGGAACCCGTCCCGGGACCTGCGCGGGCACCTGGCCCGGGGCGGGCCGGTGCCCCTGGGCCGGTACCTCGATCCGGGCGGGCAGCTGAGCAGCCACCGCGGCCACCGGCCGCCGGTCCTCGGGCGCTTGTCCCGTCTCCGGCGCGGACGCCCGGGAGGCCTGCTCCGCGAGTGCCGTCACCAGCGGTTCGGGGAGCCAGCCGTCGCGTGCGAGGGCCGCCGCGCCTTCCAGGGCCAGCTCGGCCGCCACCGAGCCCGGGGCGGGCCGGGCGGCCGGGTCCTTCACCAGGCAGCGGCCGATCAGCTCCCGCAACTCCGCTGGTACGCCACTGAGTTCGGGCTCGGCCCGCGCGATGCGCTCGGCGGCCGTCGCGTCGGGGCCCGCCGAGAACGGGGTCGCGCCCGTCGCCGCGTACGTCAGCAGCAGCCCCAGTACGAAGAGGTCGGACGCGGGGCCGGGCTCCTGGCCGGAGACCTGCTCCGGGGTGAGGTAACCGAGCCGTACGGACAGCTGCCCGCCGGGCCCGGCCGCGGCCTGCGCCGCCGCACCCAGCGCCCCGAAGGCGGTCAGGCGCGGCCCGTCGGAGGCCAGCAGCACGGTGTCGGCGGCGAGGCCGTGCAGTACCGCGCCCGTGGCATGCACCCGCGAAAGGGTCTCGGCGAGAGCGGCGCCCAGTATGCGCACGGTCCGCTCGGGCAGCGGTCCGGCGAGGGTGATGGCCTCGCCCAGGGTCAGTGCGGGCACGTACCCGCTCGCCGTCCACAGCTCGGGCCCGTCGGTGCGGCACTCCAGCGGCGCCTGTACCCAGCCACCGGCCAGCCGCTCCGCGGTCCGTGCCTCCGCGGCGAAACGCCGCTGGAAAGCGGCCACCCCGGCCAGCTCCGGGCGCGCGAGGGCCACCACGACGCTGGAGCCGTCCTGGCCGTGGGCCAGGTACTGCACGGCACTCGCGGTCTCACGCAGGCGCAACAATGCGGCGTACGGACCGATTTGGCGCGGATCGTCCTGACGCAGCGCTTCCAAGGCGCACCCCCCGTGGTCCGTGCCGGGGTCGCTCAGTCGGCCACATCGGCCACAACCGGCACAGCGGCCGATCCTATGTGCTGCTGTCGGGCTTCGACCAGGGCCACTTCAGCTCACGTCGCCCACGCCCGTCCGGCGCGTACTCGTACTTCCAGCCCCGCTGGAGCCCCAGCCGCTTGGAGTACCCGGCGGGGACCCGCACATAGGCGTACACGGTCGGCGCCCCGCCCGCGTCGTCCGGCACCGGCACCTCGTACCACTTCGGCGGCTGCCCGGTCGGCCCCACAAGGACCGGCAGCACCCGCCCGTCCAGGGGGCCGCCCACGAAGGGCGTGTTCTCGCTTCTCACCCGGCCAGTCTCCCAGGCCGACGGGCCGGGAGCCCGCAGCCCTCCCCGTTCAGAGCAGGTGGGCGGCCTCGGCGACGACCGGCAGCACCCGCCGGGCGAGCACCCCGGCCGGGCCGTCCGGGGTCTCCAGGGCCAGGGCCGCCCGGGTCGCCGCTGCCGTCTGCTCGTCGGTGGCCGCCGTCACGGTGAGCAGGGCGACGAAATGGTCGATCAGCCAGTCGCGCAGCTCGCCGACCGGTGGCTGCTTCTCCTCGTCGAGCCAGATCAGGGAGGCCGCCTCGACGGCCGATATCCAGGTGCGGACCATCATCCGCAGCCTGGGGCCCGCCGTCCCGGCGAGCCCCAGGTGGGTCAGGACCTGCTCGGCCGCGGCCCGCCGCACCCCGTCGACCGTCGCGGTCGTGCGGGACGTCTCGGCGACGCTGCCGCCCTGGAGCAACGCGCTGAAGCCGGTGTCGTGTTCGTCGACGAACGTCAGATAGCGGTCTAGGGCGCGGCCGAGCCGCCGGGTCAGCGGGCCGGTCTGCGGCTCGGCGAAGCAGAGCTTCAGCTCGTCGGCGGCGGAACCGAGCGCGGCCTCGTACAACTGCTGCTTGCCGCCCGGGAAGTACCTGTATATGAGCGGCCTCGATACCCCGGCAGCCTCCGCCACCTCGTCCAACGAGACCTCTTCGGGCGCCCGGTGGGCGAACAGGGACAGGGCGGCGACGAGGAGTTGGGAGCGGCGCTCCGCCACGCCGAGCCTGCGGTACGCGGGGGTGGGGGTCGACGCCGTGGTCATGTCCGCAGCGTATCCCCGCCCACCGCCGGCCACCCGGGCGGTCGCACGGGCGAGTGCGTGGGCAACTGCCGGGGTGGCTAGGCGAGCAGCCCCGAGCTCTTCCACAGCTTGCGGCCGACCCCCTGGAGCACGCCGATGTCGTCGAGGAAGTCGGTCAGCCGCTTGGCGCCGTTCTGCATGACCTCGGCGCGGTGGCCGCTCGCCCTGACCTGGGCGATCGCCTGGCGGCGGTCGAGCCCGACGTTCTCGTACACCTTCGGGTTCACGAAGCAGGTGGAGAAGACGCGGGCCGCCTCTCCGCAGCTCACCCGGGTGAGCTCACGCTCCCAGAGCGGTGCCGTCACCATCTGGCGGCGCAACTCCTCACGGGCGTACCGGACATGGCGCGCCTCCTCCACCACATGGATGCGTGTGACGCCGCGCACCAGCGTCTGGACGCGCTCGTCCGGGAAGGTCAGTCGCTGCATCCAGTCGAGGATCTCCTCGCCGAGCAGTGTCGCCGCGAACGAGCCCGGCGTCGTCGAGACGGTCTTCAGGACCCGGGCGAGGTTGTGATAGAGCCTGGGGACCGGGTAGTTGGGCGCTCCGCCCTTCTCGATCATCTTCCCGAACATGATCGAGTGGCGGCACTCGTCCGCTATCTCGGTGAGCGCGTAGCGCACGTGGTTGCTGGTCACGGGCTTGTCGTAGATGTGCCTGACCAGCAGCTGCATCAGGATGATCTCGAACCAGATGCCGAGCGAGGCGAGTGACGCGGCCTCGTGCCTGGCCAGCTCCATGCGCTGGTCCTCGGACATCTTGTGCCAGAGCGGGGTGTCGTACAGCGAAACGAGCTCCGGCGGCCAGAACCATTTGCCTTCCTCGATCGGGGCTTCCCAGTCGAGCTCGGTGTCGGGGTCGAAGGAGTGCTTGGCGGACGATTCCAGCAGGCGCTCGGCGACCTGCTCACGGTCCTTGAGGAGGCCGAGTGCGTCCCTGAGTGTGTCGTGATCGGTCACTGTCGTCATGGCTGGGCACCTCACGGGTGGGCGTTACCGGCGGTCACACTTGCGTTCCCCCTTATGAGACTGCTTGTCAGCAAGCTCGTCAATCCCTCGCGCAGGACTTGTTGACCGCTCGTCTAGCAACGTGTGAGTCTGCCAACTGTCCGTCCTGATAAGGGATTCCATCCTGGTAAGGGATAAAGGGACAAGAGGCGAAGGAGTCGTCAGTGTCGACGCACGAGCTCTACACCAAGCCCCCGTCGGACCCGCATTGGCAGGTGCCGGCCACCGGCGCCGCCCGGTTCAGCTGGGAGTACGACGAGGGCCGCGCCCGGCTGCTCGCCCTCTACCAGAAGGGCAAGGACAAGCAGTGGGACGGCGCGACCCGCATCGACTGGAGCCTGGAGGTCGACCCCTACGATCCGCTCGGCACCCCCGACGACGCCCTCAGCCTCTACGGCAGCCGGCACTGGGCGAAGATGACCGAGCGTGACAAGGGGGACCTGCGGCGGCACTACGCCTCCTGGCAGTTCAGCCAGTTCCTGCACGGTGAGCAGGGCGCGATGGTGTGCGCGGCGCGGATCGTGGAGTCGGTCCCCGACCTCGACGCGAAGCTCTACTCCGCGACCCAGACCATGGACGAGGCCAGGCACGCGGAGATCTACAGCCGCTTCCTGCACGAGAAGGTCGGGATGCTCTACCCGATCAACGACAACCTTCAGTCGCTGCTCGGCGACACCCTGCGCGACTCCCGCTGGGACATGCCGTACCTCGGTATGCAGGTTCTCATCGAAGGGCTGGCGCTCGCCGCCTTCGGCATGATCCGCGACACCACGGACAAGCCGCTGCCCAAGCAGATCCTCGCGTACATCATGCAGGACGAGGCCCGGCACGTCGCGTTCGGGCGGATGGCGCTGCGCGACTACTACAAGCAGCTGTCGGACGCCGAGCTGAAGGAGCGCGAGGAGTTCGTCATCGAGGGCTGCTACCTGATGCGCGACCGGCTGCGCGGCATCGAGGTCCTGGAGAACTTCGGCATCCCCAAGAAGGAGGCCGAGGAGCTGTCCGAGCAGTCCGAATTCCTGCACCTCTTCCGCAAGCTGCTGTTCAGCCGCATCGTGCCGTGCGTCAAGGACATCGGTCTGTGGGGCGAGCGGCTCCAGAAGGCGTACCTCGACATGGGCGTCTTCGACATGGGCAACTCCAACCTCGACCTGCTGATGAAGGAGGACGAGGAGATCGCGGAGAAGCTCGACGAGGAACGCTTCGAGGTGGAGGAGCGCGAACGGCTCGCCGAGATCGACCGGGCGATGGCCGACGGCGCGGCGGAGGAGGCCCGGGTCTCCCCCTGACGGCATCCGTCGGGTGCGCGGCAATCCGCTGTACGTGCGGAAACCGGCGCGGCACGATGACCACCATGACGACGACCGCGAACATCCGGGCCGCCCGCCGCAGCCTCGAAGGCCTCGCCCTCGGAGACGCCTTCGGCGAGCGCTGGTTCCCGCTCTTCCGTGACAGTGGGACGGTGTACGACGCGATCCTGGCGCGGCGGGTCCCCGAGGAGCCGCACTGGCCCTGGACCGACGACACCGCGATGGCGCGCGGCATCATGCGGGTGCTCGACGAACACGGTGAGATCCGGCAGACCCCGCTCGCTGGTTCGCTCGCCATGATCTTCATGGCCGACCAGGCCCGCGGCTACGGCAGCGGCATGCACGAACTGCTGCCGCAGTTGATGGCGGACGCGTCGGCCTGGCCCGAGCTCACCCGGCGGCTCTTCGGCGGGGAGGGCAGCCTCGGCAACGGCGCGGCGATGCGGGTGGCGCCGCTGGGCGCCTGGTTCGCCGCCGACCTCGAACGCGTCGTGGAGCAGGCCACGTTGTCGGCCCAGGTCACCCACGCGCACCCGCAGGGCGTCGCGGGCGCGGTGGCCGTCGCCGTGGCCGCGGCGCTCTCGGTGCGCGGCGAACTCTCGCTGCCGGCCGTGCTGGAACGCACCCCCGAAGGCCCGGTCCGGGACGGCCTGCTGCGCGCCGCGACCGTACCGCTGGACAGCGAGCCCCGGCAGGCCGCCGCGGTGCTCGGCAGCGGGAGCCGCATCCGGGCCGACGACACGGTGCCGTTCGCGCTGTGGACGGCGACGCGGCACCCGGACGACCTGGAGGCGGCGCTGTGGTCCACGGCGGAGGGGCTGGGGGACGTGGACACCACCTGCGCGATCACGGGCGGGATCGTCGCTGCCCGTACGGGAGTCGGGGCCATGCCCGAGTCGTGGCTGGAGCGGCGTGAGCCGCTCGTGTGACGGGCGGGGCATAAAGGTGAAGTAAGTTTCGGGTCATGACCATGCCGCCGCCTCAGCAGCCCTCCGGCCCTTACGGACCTTCACAGCCGCCGAACCCGAACCCGTACGCGCAGCAGCCCTACCCGCCCCAGCGGTTCCCCCAGCAGCAGCCGTATCCGGGACACCCGGGGCAGCCCTACCCGGGCCAGGGCCCCTGGCAGCAGCCGCCGATGGGCCCGCCCCCGGGCAGGAGCCGGACCGGCAAGGTGCTCGGCATCATCGCGCTCTCGCTGGTGGTGGTCGTGGGCGGGCTTGTATTCGCCGTGTACAAGCTGGTCGGCAGCGGCAGCGGGGGCAGCTTCCCCGCCGCCGAGTACAGGCTCACCGTGCCGGCGACGCTGCTCGACGGCCGGTACAAGCTCGCCCAGGACATGTCGCAGACCGAGGGCAAGAAGGTCGTCGAGGGCAGCTACGACCCGGACATCCGCGACCCGAAGGCCGCGGTCGCCCAGTACAGCGCCGGCTCGCCGCTCGCGCCGAGCGTGCTGGTCGTCTCCGGCATGTACGGGCAGTTCAAGGCGCCCGACGAGGCACGCGACAAGATGCTGGACGGCGCCGCGAAGGGCAACGGCGCGACCGTGGTCGTACCGGCCAAGGAGATCACACCGGCCGGCTCCGACGTGATCCTGAGCTGCCAGGTGCTGACCACGACGCAGAACGGCGTCACCGTCACCCTCCCCATGTGCGCCTGGGCCGACGGGAACACGGGCGCGTCCGTCGCCGAGGTCACCCCCGAGGTCTCCAAGCAGGACCCCGCGTCCGTCGACCTCGCCAAGGTCGCAGAGACCACCGTCAAGGTGCGCGACGAGGTACGGAAGCCGATCGGCTGATCACGCCCCGGGAGGCGGTCAGTCCTTCAGCGCCGCCTCCATCACCGCCCGCGCGATCGGCGCCGCGCTGCCGCCGCCGCTGATGTCGGCGCGGTCCGCCGACGCGTCCTCGACAACCACCGCGACCGCGACCGCCGGCCGGCCGTCGCCGTCCTGCTGCGCCCAGGAGATGAACCAGGCGTACGGCGTACCGGAGTTGTCGATGCCGTGCTGCGAGGTGCCGGTCTTGCCGCCGACCGTGACACCGGGGATCGCCGCGTTGCTGCCCGTGCCGCTCTCCACGACGTCGACCATCATGCGCTGCAGCGCCATGGCGGTGGCCGGCTCCATGGCCTGGTGCAGGGAGTCCGTACCGGGCTGCGAGACGACATCACCGTCCGACGTTGTCGTTTTGTCGACCAGGTAGGGGGAGTTGAGGTCACCGTCGTTGGCGACCGCCGCCGCCACCATGGCCATCTGGAGCGGAGTGGCCGTGGTGTCGTACTGGCCGATGGATGACTGTGCGAGCTGGTCGTCGCTCATGCGGGTGTCGAAGTTGCTGGCGGCCACCCCCGAGGGGATTTTGAGGCCTGTGCTGTTGAAGCCGAACTTCCGCACGGTGTCAAGCATCCCCGCCAGCCCCACCCGTACCCCCAGACTCGCCATCACCGTGTTGCAGGAGACCCGGATCGCGTAGGCGAGCGACGCGTTGCCGCAGCCGCTCGCCTCGTTGGGGAGCGTGGTGCTGGTGCCGGGCAGGACATACGGATCGGGTGTCTTCGTGGCGGCGTCAGGATCCTTCACGACACCCGAGTCCAGCGCGGCCGCCGCCGTCACGATCTTGAAGGTGGAGCCCGGCGGGTAGGTCTGCCTGATGGCCCGGTTGAGCATCGGCTGACTCGACGCGCCGGTCAGCCGCGCCCAGGCGTCCGTGACCGGCGGCCCGGTCCCGGCGAGCTGCTGCGGATCGTACGAGGGGCTGCTGACCAGGCCGAGGATCTTGCCGGTCGACGGCTCGATCGCGGCGACCGCGCCCTTCTTGCCGCCGAGCCCCTCGTACGCGGCCCGCTGGACGGCGCCCTTGATGGTGGTGACGGCGTTGCCGCCGGGCTGCTGGGAGCGGGTGATCTCGTTCCAGAAGGGCAGCGGGGCGAGCATCGAGTCGGTGCCGGAGAGGATGTCGTCCTCGGCGTTCTCGATGAAGGTCGTGCCGTACGTCTGGGAGGCGTAGCCGGTGACCGGCGCGTACAGCGGGCCGTGCCGATAGGTCCGCTCGAACCGCAGCTGCTCGCCGGTGTCCCGGGAGCCGGTGACCGGTTTGCCGTCGACCAGGATGTTGCCGCGCTTCTCCTCGTAACGGGCAATGGTCTGACGGCGGTTGGCCGAGTTGTGGTCGAGCGATTCGGCCTCGAACACCTGGATGCGGGCGGCGTTCAGCAGCAGCGCCACGAGCAGCACCAGACAGAAACCGGCCGCCCGCCGGATATAGCGGATCACTGGTCGTCCTCCACGATCGGCGCGATCACTCCGGTCTCCACGGTCGAAGGGTGCGGGCTGCGGGCCGAGTCGCTGACCCGGATCAGCAGCGCCACGATGACCCAGTTGGTGACCACGGACGAACCCCCCTGCGCGAGGAACGGCATGGCCATGCCGGTGAGCGGGATCAGCCCCATCACCCCGCCGGCGATGACGAACACCTGGAGCGCCAGGATCGAGGCGAGGCCGATCGCGAGCAGTCGGCCGAAGGGGTCGCGCAGGGCCAGGCCCGCGCGGTAGCCGCGGGCCACCAGGAGTGCGTACAGCATGAAGATCGCGGTGAGCCCGACGAGCCCCAGCTCCTCGCCCGCCGTCGCCAGGATGAAGTCGGACTTGGCCGCGAAGCCGATGAGGATGGAGCGGCCGACCCCGAGCCCGGCGCCCAGCATGCCGCCGGCGGCGAACGCGAAGAGCGACTGGGCGAGCTGGCCGGGGCCCTGGCCCGCGTCGATGGAGGCGAAGGGATGCAGCCAGTCCTCGACGCGGCTGTTGACATGCGGTTCCAGCGAGCCGACGACGAAGGCGCCGACGGCCGCGAGGATCAGGCCCACCGCGATCCAGCCGGTGCGGCCGGTCGCGACGTACAGCATGATCACGAAGAGTCCGAAGAACAGCAGCGAGGTGCCGAGGTCGCGTTCCAGGACGAGTACGCAGACGCTGATCAGCCAGATCGCCACGATCGGGCCCAGCACACGGCCGGTGGGCAGCTGGAGCTTCCAGATCTTGCGACCGGTGTACGCGAGGGCGTTGCGGTTCGCGGCGAGGTAGGCGGCGAAGAAGACCGCGAGCAGGATCTTCGCGAACTCGCCTGGCTGGAAGGAGAATCCGCCCACCCGGATCCAGATCTTCGCGCCGTTCACGGCGGGGAAGAAGATCGGCACGATCATCAGGACCAGGGCCGCGGCGACGGACAGATACGCGTACCGCTGGAGGATGCGGTGGTCGCGCAGCGCGATCACCGCACCGATGAAGAGCGCGACGCCAATGGTGGACCAGACGAGCTGGGTGGGCGCGGCGTTGTCCTGCGGGGTCTCCAGGTCGAGGCGGTAGATCAGCACCAGCCCGAGGCCGTTGAGGAGGACCGCGATGGGCAGGAGCAGCGGGTCCGCGTACGGGGCGCGGAAGCGTACGGCCAAATGGGCGAGGAGGGCGAGGACGCCCAGGCCCGCGCCGTAGCCGACCGCGTCGGGCGGTACCGCGTTGTTCTTGGCGAGGCCGACGTGGAGGTAGCCGTACACGGAGATGAGGACGGCGGCGACGAGGAGCGACAGCTCGACGCCGCGACGCCTGGGGAGGCGTACGTCGGGCGGGGGAGCATCCGCCGTCGTTGCGGTCATGCCCGGCAACGTAGCAAGCGGCCGGGGTGTATGGCCGTATATGTCGCCCGGTGCCGAGCGCCGCGTAGTGGTGACCCGGAGCCCCGAGAGGCCCGCCGCGCTGCGGGCCGGACCTCTCGGGGCGTGGGGGCGCGCGGAAGTGCGCGCCCGCTACGGGCTGTTCAGCACCAGCGTGGGGCCGGGCCGATGTTCGCGATGTACTCGGCCGAGGCCCAGGCCCAGGTGCCGTCGGTGAGCAGGTACCAGCGGCTGTTGCCGTTCACGTGCTGGCCGGTGGTCTTGCAGAAGATGTGGACTATCGCGCCGTGCGGCTTCTTGCCGATGATCCTGCTGCTGCGGGTGGGCTTGTCCCTCAGGAGCAGCCCGGACTTCGCGGTCACCCGCCCCTTGTACGACTGGTGCGACGCGGCGTTCTCGGTCTGCGGCCGGGCGGGGTCCTCCGCGACGGCGAGCGCGGGGCCCGCTGCGGTGAGGACGGCGACGGCGCCGGTGGCGGCGCACAGGCCGATCCTGCGGAGCGTCGTCGGGCGGGTCTGCACTGGCATGCTGCCTCCTGGGGAGGGCGGGGGGCCTTCGCCGGGGCGAAGGACGGGCGGAGAATCACCGTCCGTATGACCGGCTCTCGGCTCGCCCGCTTCACATTAGGTTCGCGACTAATGGTGCGCAAAGTGAGAAATGAGTCACCCTGCGTCGATACCGCCCGGACTGTCGGGCTCTGCGGCCTCCGGCAGGGTCAGCGTCGCGAGGGCCCCGCCGTCCGGCGCGTTGCTGAAGGTCAGCCGGGCGTGGATCGCGCCCGCCTGCCCCACGGCGATCGTCAGCCCCAGCCCGTGCCCCTTGGCCCCGGCGCGCGGCTCGGTCCTGAACCGCTGCGGCCCGTGGGCCAGCAGGTATTCCGGATAGCCCGCGCCATGGTCCCGCACCGTCACCACCGGGCCTTCGACGGTCACCACGACCGGCGCGCGGCCGTGCTTGTGGGCGTTGACGAGCAGATTGCCCAGCACCCGCTCCAGCCGCCGCCGGTCGGTCTCCACATACGCGTCCCGCACGATCAGCAACTCCGTCCGTAGCTCCGGGGGCCGCGCCTCTCCCGCGCCGGAAGCCGACGCCTCCGCCGCCCCCGAGCCGCGCACCATGCGCACCACGCGCTCCGCCAACGGCCCCAACTGGTGCAGGTCCGGCTGGATCTTCTCGCTGCCCGCGTCGAGCCGGGAGATCTCCAGCAGATCCTCCGTCAGCAGCCGCATCGCGCGCACCCGGTCCTGGACGAGGTGGGTGGGACGGCCCGGCGGCAGCAGCTCGGCCGCCGCGTGCAGACCGGTCAGTGGCGTGCGCAGCTCGTGCGCCACGTCGGCGGTGAAGCGCTGCTCGCTCAGCAGCTTGCCCTGGAGGGTGGAGGCCATGGTGTCCAGCGCCCCGGAGACCGTGGCCACCTCGTCCTGAGGGCGTGAAGGCCCCTTTGTGCGCGGGTCGTTGACCCGGGCGTCGAGATCGCCCGCGCTGATCCTGCGGGCCACCCTGGCGGTCTGGTGCAGACGGCGCGTGATGCGGGTGACGCCGAAGACCCCGATGAGCAGGGTGACCGCGATGGCGAGGACGGAGGAGCCGACGATGGCCCGGTCCAGGCCCGTGATGGTCCTGACGCTCTGGCTGTAGTCGATCGTGACCGCGATGGCCCGGTCGTCGGCGGGGCCCGCCGCCCACATGGTGGGCCGGCCGTAGTGGTCGGTGACCACCGTGCCGCGCCGGCCGGTCAGCGCGAGGTCCCGCAGCGAGGGCGGCAGTCCCGCCAAGTCGGTGCCGGAGCCCCGCGGCAGTGGATCGCCCGCCTCGTACGCCTCCGTCGCGTCCTCCAGCTTGTTCAGTGCCTTCTCGCGGGCCTGACCGACCGTCTGGTGTGTCACCGAGACGTGCACCAGCGCGCCGAGCAGCGCCGCGAGGGCGCAGGCCATCACCGCGATGAAGGCCGCCGCCTTCCAGGTGAGCCGGGCGGTCCAGGCGGGCACCCGGAGCCTGCGCGCCGTCATGAACCGCTCGCCGAGGGCGCCGGGGGCGAGGCCTTCGACGATTCCGGGACGGACGCGGATGACGGACCCGGGGACGGCTCGCCCGGCCCGGTCGGCGTCTTCGGTCCACCGGGCCGGTTGTGCTTGTCCTGGGCGACGCGCAGGAACTCGTCACGGGTGGGGAACATCGCGCGCTGCCGGTCGTCCCACGACCAGGCCGTCCGGTACTCGTATCCGGGGATGCCGGAGGTGGCCCGGATGAGCACGTCCCGGCCGGCCAGCTCCACACTGATCACCGAGTCGGAGCTGGACATGATCCGGGTCAGCCTGCCCTTTTCCGCCATGTAGACGCGTACGACCAGCTGGTTCTTCGGCATCCTGATGCCGACGATCAGCTCGTCCGAGCCCTCGCCCGTCAGATCGCGGTAGTACGACGTGAGCACCGGGCACGACGTGGGCTTCTCGTCGCACCTGCCCAGCTGCCGCACGGTCTCGTCATACATCCCGTCGGTGCCGCTGTACTTGCCCGGATGCGCCCTGACCTCGGCCTGGACGACGGCGACCGGCTTCACCCGGTGGACGTCACCGTCCGGCACCTCGATCTCGGGGACGGATGCTCTGTTCCCCTCGTCGAGGCCGTACGGGTCCGAGGTGGCGGGCGGCAGCTTCGGCCAGAGGCGGGTGGGGCCGACGGCGGTGGGGGTGGCGCCCGCGCTGGTGAGCTCACCGGCGTCGCCGCAGGAGGACAGCGCGAGCAGCGCGGCGGCCGTGGCCAGGGACAGCAGGGCGCCACGCCCCGTGCGATGCGTGCTCAAGGCTCCCCTCTCCGCTCTGTCCGGGCTGTGCCGTCCATGTCTGTGTTGCGCCGCCCCGCCTCGGGTGACGAGGCGGAGTTCCGGGCGATTCGTCGCACCATAAACTTTATGCGGAGACAAGCCGCTTTTCTTCATGCGGAGACTCTGGCGGGACTGGGCGGGGGAAGGGCTCCGCACGGTGACGGCGGCGGCGGAGCCGGGGCCGGACGAGCGCGAGGGGGCACAGGGGGGCCACGGCCCCGGCCGTCCGGCCCAAGGCGGGTGTGCCGGGCGCACCCACGGCAACGGCGTCACTGCTCCGCCCTTGCGCCGCCGGGCAACAGCGGGCCGCCATGGTCCGTCCGGCGCCGCTGTGGTCAGCGCTGGTAAGGGTTCTGCCCGGGCTGCTGGTGCGTCTGCCCGTGCCCGTATCCCTGCGCCTGGCCCTGCGCCTGGCCGTCCTGGCCGCTGCCGCCCTGGATCTGCAGCTCCTCCGCCTGCTCCTTCGTCACCTGCTGCTCGGCGCCGCAGAACGTGCACTGCGTGGAGTACTTCGTCGAGTAGGGGAACACCGGGACGAAGAACAGCGTGAACTTGCTGACGCGCTTGCGGAGCGTGTGCGCCGACGGATTCCCGCACTGGCCGCACACGAGCGTGAGTATCGCCAGTTGATACAGATAGCCCTTGGTGCCAAAGATGATCATGCTGTGGTCCCCTCCACGATCCCTCTCGGTCTGCGCGGCCACTCACCTGCGCAGGACCGACAGTCTCTCGTAGGAACGGCTGACGAGGTCACCGCGTTCCCCGCCGGTCCCGGCCGGGATATTGCCCCCGCGATGCCGGACTGGTCCTATGGGCGGTGGGGTGATGGGGATGAGGGGACTGCGGGTGGTACCGGCGAGGCACCGAGGGCAGGAGCGGCTCTATGTGAACCTGCCCGACGGCAGAAGCGTCGCCTGGTACGACCGGGAGACCGGCCGCGTCAGCCTGCTCACCGCCGGGGGCGAGCACGACGTACTGGCCGCCCTCGCCCCGTTCGTCAGCGGCTCCGTCACCGTCGGCCCGCCCCCCGCCCCCACCGCCGCGGACCTGGCCGGTCTGGCCCTGCCGCCGGACGACGACCTGGCCCCCAACCGCCCCGGCGAGGCCCTGCACGCCGAGCTGGCGGCGGACCCCGGCGCCCCGCACCGCTTCCGGGGCGACCCGCGCCGGGCCGCCCTCGCCGCCCAGCAGCTGATGGGCGACGAGCTGGACCGCCTGGAGGGCGCCGGATGGCGCGTCCTGCACTCGGTTCCGCTTCCCGGCGCGGCGTACCTGAGCCACTTGCTGATCGGCCCCGGCGGCGTCCTGAACGTCCGCACGGTGAGCGCCGGAAACGGCAGACGGCGGGTCACGATCACCGACCCGCTGGTCCGGGTCGGCCGGGCCGAACCCCTCCCGCAGCTGCGCTGGGCCCGCCGCGAGGCCGAGCGCGCCTCGCTCGCGCTGGCCGCGGCCGTGCGGCCGGTGCTGGCCCTGGTCGGGGCGGGCCGGGTGGACCCCGCGCCGTTGCTCCGCGACGTACGGATTCTGCGCGAGCACGAGGTCCCGGAGCTGGCAGGCGCCGGCGGCGTACTCAAGCCCGCGGACATCGAGGCGCTGTACGCGTCGGCCCGCGACCGCCGCAATTGGCTGCGCGTCTGAAGCGCCACCCCGCCTGAGGCGCCACCCCGCCTGAGGCGCCACCCGCCTACCTCCGCGGCAGCGGCCGGGCGCGGTTCCGGTTGATGAGCGGGCCGAGCAGATCCCCGTACCGCCCGAGCCGCGCGCCGATGTCCCCGGCGCGGAAGACGAGCAGCCCGGGATCCGCCCTCCCGGCCTCGATCTCCTCCCAGGTCACCGGCGTCGACACGGTCGGCTCTTCCCTGGCCCTCAGTGTGTAGGGCGCGGCGGTCGTCTTCGAAGCGGAGTTCTGGCTGAAGTCGACAAAGACCTTGCCGGGCCGAAGCGCCCGGGTCATCCGGTGCACGACCAGGTGCGGCAGCACGCTCTCCGCCTCGACGGCGAGCGCCTTCGCGTACGCCGTGACCTCGTCGGAAGGCGTCGGCTCCAGCGGCGCCAGGAGATGCAGCCCCTTGGACCCCGAGGTCTTCGGATACGCCCCCAGCCCGTCCGCCGCGAGCCGGTCACGCAGCCACAGCGCCACCTCGCAGCACTCGGCGACGGTCGCGGGAGCCCCCGGGTCCAGGTCGATGACCAGCCGGTCGGCGCGGCCGGGATCGTCCGCCTGCCACTGCGGGGTATGAAATTCCACCACCAGGTTGGCCGCCCACATTAGCGTCGAAAGATCCTGTACGACCACCTGGCGCGCCGCTCGGTCGTCGGAGCGCGGCACCTCCACCGTCGTCACCCAGGAGGGTGTGCCCGGCGGCGGATTCTTGGTGAAGAACAGCTGCCCGTCGGGCCCGTCCGGATAACGGAGGAAGGACAGCGGCCGATTGCGCAAATGGGCCAGGAGGGCGCCCGCGGTGGTGGCGTAGTAATGCAGCACCTCGCCCTTGGTGGTCCCGGTGGCCGGGTACAGGACCTTGTCCAGATTGCTGAGCGCCAGGCGCCGCCCCTCCACCTCGGTGATTGGCGACATACGATGAGAATCCCACGAAATCGGATCGAAGGGTATGAATCGTGAGATCCATCTGGAACGGCGCCATATCCTTCGGCCTGGTCAGCATCCCCATCAAACTGGTGAACGCCACCGAGAACCACTCGATCTCCTTCCGCCAGATCCACACCACCGATGGCGGCCGGGTCCGCTACCGCAAGGTCTGCGAGCTGGAGGGCGAGGAGATCCCGACCCACGAGATCGGCAAGGGGTACGAGGACGCAGACGGGTCGATCATCCCGATCACCGACGCCGACCTGGCCGCACTCCCGCTGCCCACCGCGAAGACGATCGAGATCGTCGCCTTCGTGCCCGAGGCCTCGATCGACCCCCTCCAGATGGACGCGGCCTACTACCTCTCCGCGAACGGCGTGCCCGCCGCCAAGCCGTACACCCTGCTGCGCGAGGCCCTCAAGCGCAGCGAGAAGGTGGCCGTCGCCAAATACGCGCTGCGCGGCCGTGAGCGTCTCGGCATGCTGCGGGTCGTCGACGACGTCATCGCCATGCACGGCCTGCTCTGGCCCGATGAGATCCGCGCCCCCGACTCCGTGGCGCCGGACACGAAGGTGACCGTCCGCGAGGCCGAACTCGACCTGGCCGACGCCCTGATGGACACCCTCGGCGAGGTCGACATGGACTCGCTGCACGACGATTACCGGGAGGCGGTCGAGGCCATGATCGCCTCGAAGGTCTCCGGCGAGGAGCTCGCCCCCCAGTCCGCGCCCGCGGGCGGCGGCGGCAAGGTCATCGACCTGATGGCCGCGCTGGAGAACAGCGTCCGGGCCGCGAAGGAAGCCCGCGGCGGCGGGGCGGGCGGTGCCACCGAGAGCGGCGAACACGCCGAGGTCACCTCGCTCCCGGCCCGCAAGGCCCGCAAATCCGCAGCGGCGGCGCCCAAGCAGACCGGCGCGAAGAAGTCGACGTCGACGGCGAAGAAAACCACGGCGAAGAAGGCCACCAAGTCGACGTCCAAGGCAATATCGAAGACGGCTTCGGCGACCAGGTCCACGCAGAAGGCCACCCAGAAGTCCTCGGCGGCCAAGAAGACGACGGCGCCCAGGAAGCGGACGTCCGCGTAACCCCGGGACACACGACGAAGGCCCGGACTCAGCGAACTGAGTCCGGGCCTTCGTGCTTGGCACTTGCTGTGAAGCGAAGTGCCCCCGGCAGGATTCGAACCTGCGCACCCGGCTCCGGAGGCCGTCGACGTCCCAGCTGTTTTCGCAGGTCAGCGGCCTATCTGACCGGGCGTCACACGCGCGGTCCCACGCATGTCCCACGAAAAGGAAATAGGCCAAATGACCGTTTCGCTTCGATGGTCCCGTCCCGCGCGTCCCACGGTCCAGCGCCGGAAATAATCTCGCCTGGCCCTGACGTTCCACCCCGGCACGGCAAGATCGAGGTGGGGGTGTCGGGCCTGAAACTGTTCAACACGAAAAGCGGCGTGACCGAGGTCATGCCGCGTCTGGCCGAGGTTGAGGCGGATGTGCAGGACCTCGTCGAGGCGCACATGCAGACGATGCTCGGCGTGCGTTTCCTGGCGAGCGAGTACAGCACCGGACCGGTTGACTCTCCTCCCGAGGGTTCCTCAAGCGCACCGAAGCGTGGTCTCGCCGCAGCGTGCGCCTGACCTGGGGGTCTATCCGTCCCACGCGAGAGGTTGTCCATCCCGATGGAATCTCACGATTCTTGAGATAGTATCGTCCAGTCCGATCAGTTGGCCAAATGGTCGAGCTGGAGGTTTCGTGTCCCTGGCGATCGTGCGAGACCTGCGTCCGGAACTGCGCTTGACGACGCCGGAGGAGCTCGCGGCCTTCGAGCAGGACCTGTTGTCCGAGTTCGTGCTCGCCCGGGCTTCGGCCGGTGTCAGTGACGGGACGGTCGCCGGCGATGTCGGCGTGATCGTCGAAGTGCGCTCATGGTTCACGCGCCCGCTGTGGGAGATGGAACCTCGCGATCTGGACCGGTTCTTCGGTCGACATCAACAGGGCTTGGCTCATGGCACGAAGGTCCACAAGGCGCACTCTCTCAGCGTGTACTTCGAGTTCCTTGAACTACGGCACAAGCCCGCCATCCACAGGGCAACCGGCTATGTCGTCGAGTCGCCGTTGGATGAGATCAACCGGCCCCGTGGATCGACCCTGTCCCGGTTGCGGGTTCCGCCGCCGCTCGGGGAGGTCGAGCATCTGTTCTCGGCTTGGCGTGACGAGGTGCCGCAGGCGCGTAAACCGTTGTCGATCGTCCGGAGTTACACCGCGATGAGGCTGGCGAGTCTGATAGGTCCCCGGGTCTCGGAGCTGTGCCTGGCGAACGTCGACGACATCCACTGGGAGCTCGGCCAGTTCGGAAAGATTCTTCTGCGGGGCAAGGGGAGGCGCGGCAAGAAGAAGGAACGGCTCGTCCCGCTGATCAACGGGAGCCGTTCGCTGCTGGAGTGGTGGGTCGACGGCCCCCGCTGGCAGTACGACGATCGGGTGGATGAGCCAGAGGCGCCGTTGTTCCCCTCGGAGCGGCGGGCCGCGGACGGCTCGAGCCTGCGGGTGGATACCGACACGCTCCGCCTGCATCTGAAGAAGATGGTCGCCCAGCACCTTCCTTCGCAGGCAGGCAAGCTGACGCCGCACACGCTTCGGCACTTCGCTGCCTCGGAGCTCTACCGTCAGGGCATGGATGTGGTGGCGATCCAAGAGCTGCTTGGCCACAAGTGGATCAACACCACCATGATCTACGTACACGTCAACCAGACTCATGTCGAGGACGCGTGGGTCCGTGCGGGTGAGCGTGGACGGGCGCGATTCGGAGGAGCGTCATGAAGTGGAACCTGCGGATGACCGCGGCCAAGCGGGACATCTGGAAGTCCTCCGAACTCCAGCGCATGCTGGCCGACGCGGGCTTGGTGATCAGTGCTGGCAAGATGTCCAACCTGTGGGCCGGCCAGCCGGTGACGATCCGCCTGGACGATCTCGACGTGATCTGCGAGGTGCTGCAATGCGAGCCCAGCGATCTGCTTGTCCGTGAGCCCGAGGAGGCCCGCGCGAAACGACCGGAGCAGGATGAGAGCAGGGCGGCCATCCGTCCCGCTGTTGGTGAGAACCGTCGTCGGAGCGGCGGCGGCCCGGCCTCCCGCAACTTGATGCCGCCGTTGTGACGAAGGAAGCGAAGGCCAAGGGGCTTGGGACGCCTGAGAGTTGCGAGGTCTGCATGGCCTGGGGCCTGCACCCTAACCCGGGCGGCGCGAAGATCCTCTGCTATGCGTGCAGGGCATGGTGGTACAAGTACCCTGCCGACTCGTGCGGCACGTGTGGCGCGACCGTCCCCCTGCGTGACGGAGTCTGCCGGGCCTGCCGTCACCAGGCCGCATTCGTCGCCGGCCGTATCAAGGTCCCGTCAGCCGGCCACGGGGCCCGGTTGGACCTCACGGTCGCAGCTGAAACCGGGCACCAGACGTTTCTCGCTGACCTGATCAAATGGAATCGGCGCCACCACCTCACCGCAAGAACAGCACAGGTTCCTGAGTTGCCGAGCGAGACGACGCACAGACACCCCCTGCTGCTGAAGCCGCCCGAGAGCATCCAGCTCACGCTCTTCGAGCCGGTCCGGGACTTCCGGCGCTATCGGAACCCGAACGGCTCGAAGGGGCGCTCCTGGACAGGATTCACCCCGGCAGATCCCGGATATGCGGACTTCCTTGTCGATCGGGCCAGGGACGTCGCGGTGGTACGGGGCTGGAACCGCTGCACCATCAAGCGCGTGAAGTGCGGCTTGATGATCCTCTCGGCCCTGCACCAGCCTTTCGAAAGGATCAAAGCCACCACGGTGCACGCACTCTCCCGGGACATCGATGTTCCCGCAGTCCATCTCATCGACATGCTCAACGATCTCGACATCCTGCTCGACGACGCACCCGACCCCCTCGAACAACTGGTCAGAGCTCACCTCGCAAGGCTTCCCGAGCAGATACGCGTCGAGGTGACCGCCTACTTCGACGTCCTCCGCAACGGAGCCCCTCGCCGTCGCCCCAGGTCGCCTCACACAGTTGACATCCACCTGCGGCTGATCGTCCCGTTCACTGCCGAGTACTGTGCCCCCCGATACTCGACATTGAGGCAGGTCACCCCCGAGGACATCACTGACTGGCTGGCCAAACGGAACAACGTCCAGCGCGAAATCGTCGCGCTCCGGGACATGTTCAAGACGCTCAAGTCACAGCGGCTGATCTTCGCCGACCCAGCCCGACGCATCAGGCCCGGCAACACCCTCGTCAACTCGCCCACACCGGTCGCGGGAGACCAACTCAAACAAGTGGCCAGAGCCGCGGCTGAGAGCCCGGCCCTCCTGGCCGTCGTCGCCCTTGCCGGCATCCACGCCCTCTTCCCGCACGAGATCAGAATGCTCCAAGACTCCGACATCGAGCTGAGCACCGGGCGCCTCCGGCGGGGCGAGGTCAGCCGGCCCCTCGACGACTTCACCGCCGAAGCCATCCGCAAGTACCGGCGCTACCGTGACGCCCGCTGGCCGGACTCGGCAAACCCTCATCTCCTCCTCACCCAGCAGACAGCCAAGAGGAAGAGTCCAGTCAGCGACTTCTGGCTCAAGCGCCTGTTCAAGGGGCTGCCCGCCACGGTCGACAGCCTCCGCCAGGACCGGGTCCTCGAAGAAGCGATCGCCGCCGGACCCGATCCCCTCCGCATCTCCACCATGTTCGACCTCAGCGCCCAGGCCAGCTTGCGCTACACCCGCGCGGCCAGCCCGGCAGGCACCGAAACGACGACCGGGTAACCTGCGAACCCACGGTCAGAGAGCCTCCAAATCCCCCAACAGCACCTACAGTTCAGATTTCGATACCTTCAGAAATCGTGAACTCGCGGGGATTTCACGGCGGGCGCATCGACTCGCTGGGCATCGACGAAAACGGCGCACCCGTGATCGTCGAGTACAAGCGTTCGACTGACGCGGGTGTGATCAACCAGGGCCTGTTCTATATGGCCTGGCTGATGGACCACCGGGATGCCTTCCGACATCTGGTCCGCGACCGGCTCGGGGTTCAGGCTGCGTCCCAGGTGCTGTGGAGCGCACCGCGGCTGATCTGCGTGGCCGGCGACTTCACCCGCTACGACATCCACGCCGTGCGTGAGCACCGGCACGCCATCGACCTGGTCCGCTACCGGTACTTCGGCAGCGAGCACGTGGGCCTTGAGACGGTGGCCTCCTTCGCCGGCCGCGCTGTGGCGCCGAAAGCTGGGAGCCGGATCCGGGGCACGGCGAAGGCGCAGCGGACCGCGACGGAGTCCGGGGTCATGGCGGAGCTGGCCGCAGCGGTCGACGAGGCACTGCTCGGGCTCGGCGAGGACCTCACCAAGGTCTCGAACCAGACCTACACCGCCTACCGGCGCATGCAGAACTACGCCTGCCTGGTCCCGCCGAAGAAGGCCAAGCTGCTGGTCTACCTGAAGGCCGACCCGGCGACGGTCGACCTCGTACCCGGCTTCGCACGGGACGTGACGGGGCTCGGCCACCACGGCACCGGCGACCTGGAGCTGACGCTCCAGTCCGAGCGGGACCTGGAGCGCGCCGCCGACTACTTCCGGCAGAGCTACGCGCTGGCGTGATGGGCCGGTGTCCGGAGCCGGGCCGCAGGTCGCGGGAGGCTTCGGTGCGGGATGGTCGACTGGGTTCGTGTGGTTGCCTCTCGATGGTTCAGGCGTGGGTGGCGGTGGATTTCCAATGATCCGGCGAATCCCCGGTTTGGCTGACCGGGGATCTGCTGGTACGTTCCGCCGCGCCCGGTGGGTGGCGCGGGCTGGTTTGCCTCTCACGCGGTGGTTCGGGCGTTATGGTCTGGAGTGAGGCCCCGCGTCATCCCCCCCGACGCGGGGCCTCACTGGTTTCTACGATCAGGTGGGGCCATGGCGTTGGCTCGTGCGGCTGCGGACAGGGCCTTCGGTCCGTCCCGGAATCGGGGGATGTGGACGCTACCGACCTTGGCCTCCGTCGTGCGGTTGTCGTAGATCTGGGTGCCCCGTTCGAGGGTGGCTGGCAGACTGCGGGTCACGCCCGTGGTGACGAAAGGCTCGCCTGTGACCCGCTTCCCGCCGGACGTGTTCCCTAAGGTTGGCTGTTGGCCTGCTCCTGCCGTCTACGGCTCAGCCTTCATGGGTTGTGGGTGGCCACCGGAAAGTCCAGGTGCGTGGCCGAGTGGGTCTCGATCCGTGGCCATGGCGGCTCCCGGTGGACGGCCAACCCATCACCGAGTGCAGTCGTTTCCCCGGGCTCAGCCAGGCGGAGAGCGCCACGGTGTTGGCGAGGGCGCGCGTGCCCTCGCAGATGGGCGGGGCCGGCCACCGAGTCGGTCGGCGAGCGACGTCACAACGTGCGGTCCGCTCGTTGTCCCAGGTGGCGACCCCTCTACCCGATGCCGCTCGCGTGATGGGGCGACGCTGCCGGGCTCCCTGGAGGGCTGTCGGCAGCCGCTCAGGGGCTCGTGTGCGGTCCGAGGGCCCCTGAGCGGCGGCCGGGACCGGTGACTGATTCAGTGACGCTCCGTGCCCGATCTGAAGGGGCTCGCCTGGTGGCCATGTACCTGGATTTCTCAGTGGCCACGGACAGTCCCTCGGTCGTGCAGTACAGCGTGGTCCGCACCGAAGCTGGTCGAAGAAGCACGCGCCCTTCGCGCTGGGTTGAGGCCGGCGAGAAGGGCGCGCTCGTGTGACCGGGCGTTCACCGGGTCGGGGCTGGAGCGGCAGTGATGCTTCGTACGGCCGGTTGCGGTCTGGGTGCGACGGGTTGCTCTGGCAGTGAGCCCCTCGTGGGAGCTTGCGGCGGGATGCTCGTCGCAGGATTTCAAGGAGTTACCGAGGACTATTCCTCGTCTTCGGGTTCCCTTACGAACCAGAGGTCGAGGGTGTACTGCTCAGTTGCGGGGCACTGTTCCCACGCGGCGCGGAGCTGTTCCGTGCTCCATTCCTCTTCGACGGAGCGCCGGTGGCTTGTGTCGCTGTAGGCGGCCGTGGCGGCTCGTCCGCTCCAGGTCGCGTGCCCGTCGTACACGCCGGGCCTGGGAAGTTCCATGATGCCTGCCGGCCCGTAGGTGAGCTGGTTGACGACGAGTTGCCCGGTTTCTGATTCCAGGGTGAGGGCGACGGTGCCCTCGGTGTCTTCCGGGGGCTTTTGAGGGCTGTCCCAGATCTTGATGGTGACCTGGACTTCGACGTCGGCTTGGAGGCTGTGCAGGTAGAGGTGGTATCCGTTTCCGGCGACCACCTCGGTCCTCGACCGTGCCAGTGTTTCGTCGTCGCCGAGGTAGGCGTCGGCGTCGTAGACCTGCACGATGCCGCGGTCCGGGCGGGCTGTGGTGCTGTACTCGGCGATGAGGGGCACGGGAGCTCCGTCAGTGATCAGGGCGTGATTTTCACGTAGAACGCGTCTCCGTTGAGGATACGGTTCAGGGTGTACATCTCATTGAGGCGTCGGCCGCCGGTCTCGTTGTCGCCTCCGTCGATGAGGCGGGCGGAGAAGCGCTTGCCAGGAGCCGCGGCTCCCTCCTTCGTCGAGGCGAAGGGGTACTCGTCGCACTGGAGCTTCGTTCCGCTGTAGTCACCCCACACGTCCTTGCACGTGGCGATCGCAGCGTCGCGGTTCTTGTCCTGCGCGGTCTTGTCGATGAGGCGGTGGAGCGGGGTGGAGCCTCCGGGCACGGACTTGCCGGGGAAAGACGGGAAGGTGCGTTCGGGGAGCGTCTGGGCGTCGAGGATGTGCCGGGCGCTCTCGTTGACGGCCGGGTCCTTCAGGCTCATCACGAGTTCGACGCGGGCTTCGGTGAACACGGTGCCCTTGAACTTGCCTGCGGTAGGTCCGGCGTAGTCGAATCGGACGCTGGAGTAGGCCATGACGGGATCCGACCACGGCACTGCGGTGGGCGACGACACCCGCATCTCCAGGGAGACCATCCCGGAGACGATCTGGGTGTTGGCCGCGTCGAGCTTGCCGGTGTCGGGTGAGGTGTACTTGAGCTGCCAGAGGGGCTTGGCCTTCCACTGGGCGATGGTCTCGCTGCGGCTGGTGACAGCCGGCTTGGTCATCTTGGGGTTGGGGCCGCTGGCCGAGGCGTTGATGGAGTGGCTGAAGTTCTGGTCGATCTTCCACGTGGCCGGGTTCTCGCCGGCGACCGCCTTGGCCTTGATGTTCTCGATGCTGCTCGTGTAGTCGACACGCCGGGATCCGTCATAGGTGAAGCCGAGGATCCACAGGTCGAACCAGAGCTCACCTCGCAGACGCTTCTTGTCGTCGATGAGCTTGAGGTAGACGGGCTGGTGCACGCATGCCTCGAAGCGGTTCTTGATCCACCCCTTGCGGGTCTTCGCCTCCGGGCGGGTAGCGCATTCGGTACGCAGATCCTCCTCCTCCGGGCCAAGCACGGCCGTGGCGGTCGAACCGCGCTGCGAAGGTGTCGCCGCGCCGGCCGGGCCCGCTGTTGTGAGGCCGGCGACGAGCACGAGCAGCGCGGAAAGGATCACTGTCGCCGTCCGGCGCCGCGGGGCTCTCCTGGGCCGGGGCGGGTGGGCGTCGGGCACAGCGATCTCCTGCTCTGAGGATGGTGCGGACATGTGGGTGGTGGTCAGGAGCGGCACATCTGCCCCCAGCAGGCGTCCAGGAGCTGGCCGGTGGCCGCCGAGTAGGTAGCGCGGAATCCGTTGAAGGTCAGGCCGCGCTGCTCGAGTCCGCGGGTGGGCGCCGAGGACTCCACGGTCACCACGGCGTCAGCTGACTGGAGGGCCCGCTCGGCGGTGCCTGCGGGGGCGGGCAGCGTGGTCGCGGTGGTCACACGCAGCTTGTCCTTGGCGACCCCGAATGACGCAGCGGCACGGACGCCGATGTCGTCAACGCTCACCGGGGCGCTGCCGGCGAGCGGAGCGGTCTGCGGGGAGGCCTGGAGGGCGGCGGCGTTGCAGACCTTGGCCGTCTGTACACATGCGGACAGGCCAGGGACCGAGGTCAGGCAGGAGTCCGGGTCGTTGGCCATGCACTGCGACAAGGCCTCCTGGTCGACGCCGTTAAAGGTTCCAGCCGACTGGACCGGTGCGGGAAGCAGCGTGGCCAGGGTGGTAGGGCCGGGCTTGCTCGCGCTCCACTGGGTGAACTTCGTGCCGTCAGTCAGCTTCGCCTTGAAGCAGTACGGCGCGGTGTACACGGCCGTCGGGTCGGAGGGAATCCCCATCGACTTCCCGCAGATCCCCAGAGTTGTGACGTAGGCGGTGTCCGTGGTGGCGGCCCGGTACCAGGTCTTGTTCTCCGCCATGAACTGGACCCTGCTCGCGATCACCGGGACCGTGACGTACTGCGGCCCCCTCACCTCCAGCCCGATGTCGATCCGGTTGGAGTTCCCCCGCGGGACCTTGAGCTGGTCCGTGGTACTGCCGACCCAGTTGAAGTCGTACAGCACGTCCCACTGGGCGCCACTGGCCTGCCGGACCGTCATATAGGTGTGGTTCGTGTTGTCCGTGGCGGTCGGGTTGACCCCGGCCGTGATCGCCTTCGTTTTCCCGCCGCTGTTGCCCAGCTCGGTCCAGCGCGGGCTGTACGTGCGGGTCGTCGCGCCGGTCTTCTCGGCGTAGAGGCCGACGTCGATGGAGTTGGCGAACATGCCGCCTTCGGTGTTCGGGACCATCCGCAGGTAGTTCGATGCCTCCGAGGTCCCGGCGCTGCCTCCGCTGGTGAAGGTGATGGGCACGTTCCGCCAGGTCCCGAACGCGCCGATTACCGGCTGGCCAGCTTGGACGCAGGCCACTGCCCAGAAGAAGATGCGGGCCTGATGGGTCTCGTTACAGCTCTGCGTCGGCGCACTCGCGGCGGCGGGCGACGCCGCAGCCATCGGCAGCACGAGGGTGACCGCGGCTGACAGAGCGGCGAGCAGTTTTCCCCGTAAACGCAAGATTCCCCCTGAATTATGATCATGTGGATGACCTGGTGAACCTATCGAGTTGATGCACGTAGCAGGCGTTTGACTGGCGACTTGGCCGGATCGGGCTGAACGCTGGCTCAACCAGCGCCCTGACATCTGCGGGAGGCAGCAGATGCCCTCTCGTTGGCGTTGGTGAGGGCGACCAACTCAACGCACCGTGATCGATTCCCCGATAGCGTTCGTACGCCACGAGATGCCTGTGGGACTGAGGTAGACGAACGCGACGTGCAGCAAGGGCTAGCGCGCAGAGGCCGATGTCTCGATGGCAACGAGGACAGGGGGGTTGCTTCATCCATGAAAAAGGCACCAGCGGTCGTGATGCTGGCGGTGTCCGTTGCGGTGGCGGGGTGCGCAGAGGCCGGAGGCGACCTCGACTCCCGGCTACCGGGGGCGGTAAGCCAGGTCCCGGGGGAGGGCGGTGCCACAGACCCGGCGCTACGGCTGATCGGCCAGACCGTCACGCTCAAGGACGATGAGGGCCGCCCCATGCAGGTCACACTCACTGGCATCGCCTACCGGGACGCCTTCGCCAAGGACAAGACGCTTCCCCTGAACGGGAAGTACGCGCTGGCGGTCGCCTTCACCATGAAGTCCGTGACGGGCGGGACCCTCGGTCAGCAGAGGGACAACCACATCAAGTGGGCGCGGGGTCCGGAGATGACCGAAGCCTGGGACTACACGGATGCGCCTTGGCACGGCTGCACCGATGCCTTCACCCCCTACGCGACGGTCAAGGCCAATGAAGAGTACAAGGCCATCGCCGACCTCAACGTGCCCGTGAAGGGTGGAAAGCTGTTGATCGAGGACCACTACGGCAACATTGCCCGCTGGGCGCTGCCGGAGGCGGATACGGGTACCGGCACAGAGCCTGCAACGAATTTCACTACCCAGAACTGCTAGTGCTGTGACCTGAGGGTGACCTTCGGACGGACGGTTGTCACGCGGGGCAGGGGCGGTATTCGAGGCTGAGTTCGCGGTCGACGGCGTAGCTGGTCCGCATCGACGCGTCGGTGACCTTCTCCCAGGAGCCGTACTTGGCGTAGAGCTGGTCCGCGGTGGGCCCAAGCGGGTTGCCGTACTTGGCCATGTTCCGCTCCTCCAGGATGCGGACCTCCTCCGAGGTCATGCCGGCGCGGGTGATCTCCTTGGCCTGGTTGCGCATGTCGACCATCTCCCTCGCGATCTCCTCCTCAGAGGCTCCCGACTCGCGCATGTTCGCCTCGGTCCGGTGCATGTCCTCCAGGAGACCGTGGTAGCGGATCCGGGTCCGCTGCGCCTCCACCTTCTCGTCCATCGGCAGGACGCGGATGCGGCAAACGACCGGGTCGGTGCTGGGGCAGGGATCGTCGGCGGGAACCGCCGGTGCGAGCGGGGCGGTGATGACCGAACCGCACCGGTCCAGCGCGGCAGACGAAGCGGCGGCGGTCGTGGTCAGCAGTGCGACGGAGGCCACGAAGGGGACGAGGGCACGGCCCAGCAGGGAAGAGGTAAGGCGCATGCGCGCATCCTTGGCGACGACGGCCCACGCCTCCACGTAAACACACCGACGATCACTCGTACGGGGCGCTCCGGTCCGCTCCGTCGTCTCCTGTATAGGCCCGCGCATCCGTCCGTGCTTGGGCCGCGCGGCTCGAACGGAACCTTCGGGTTCGTCTCACTGCTTTGTCCCTTGGGCCAGAAAAAGGCCACCGTCAATGAGAATGGGACATCAGAAATGCGAGCCTACACGTGCGCCAAGGCCAGCAGATCGTCGTCTACGCCGGGCCGCGGCAGCAGGTAGATGTGGAGCACTTCCATTCCCTCGGACCACGGCTCGCCCTGGAACGTGGGGGTGAACCGGCGCATGGGACCTCCAACTGCTTCGTGCTCTGCACTCCCTGTCGGGAAATCTATCGGCAGTGGCGCACGATGCCGGTGTTCCCGATGGAATGGCCGGAACCCGACCCTCGCGGACGTTGAGGCGGTGCACACCGTCTGAGGCGCGGCCCCGGCGGCTGGCCTATCCCTGCCGATGCGCCGTAGGCGGGCGATGAGGTAGCCAGTTCCGTGACGGGCGCACGGTGGTCGGGAACTACCTGTTCAGCGTGTGGCGGCCGGTCGGCTCGGTGGGCTTGTTGGCGGGGCTACGGCCGGCTGTAGATGTGATCGGGGCGTCGTACTGGCATGGCTGGCCTGCTGCTGCCCGCGGTCGTAGCCGTGGGCGAGTTCGAAGGTGATGTCTTGGAGCAGGGCCGGGGGTGTGTGCGTCGAGAACCGTATGGACCAAGTCGGCTGGTGGGGTGTGTTGCCGCCCCAGACGGTCCAGGCGTCGAGCGGGGAGTTGGGCCGCGAGGCGGCGAAGGTGTCGAAGCGGACGCCGGCGGGTTCCTCGGTGGGCGCGGTCCACTCCACCACTCGGGCGTTGACGGTCAGCGGCCAGCCGGTCTCGGCGAGGGGGCGGGTGGCCTCGGCGAGCGTCTCGTCGGTGACGGCCGTGGCTGGTCCCGGACCCCAGCCGTTGCCGGCGGCGAGGCTGTCGAGCAAGGCGCCCACGATGTCGACCGGGGTGGTGCGGGTTGCGGTGGCGTGCCAGAGACGTTCACCGACCGGAGATTCGTAGGAAGCGATCGTCCAAGCGTCAGGGGCGCCGGGGTAGACCTCATGGAAGAACTGCACCCGCATGGCCAGCGATTCGTGGTTGGCGATGGTGGTGCCGTCGGACCAGGTCCGCACCTTCTCCCACTCGCCCTGTGATTCAAGGAACCCGTCCAGAAGGGCTTCATGGTCGCCGGGGCCGGCGGCGTACACGGGTACTTCCTGTGGCGCAGACCGATGCCGTGGGGCCGGGGCCGATGGTGCGGCAACTGTGGCGGGGGCAGGCGTGTTGATGGCGTCGGCTGCGGCTTGTTCGATGTCGGTGAGGGCGGCCGGTCCCAGGCGGACGGCGTCGCCGTACTGCCGGTAGAAGTCGGCCATCGCCTGCGGGGCAGATGGAAAGTCCTCCGTCTCCTGGCGGACGTAGTCCTCCCCGTGGAGATGGACGCTCCTGCCGTCGCGGTAGGTGCCGCAGGCCACGGTCGTCCGTCCGTGGCGCGCGTGGAGATGGATGGCCAGGTGTCCGGAGCGGATGTCGTCGTGGATCCGCTGTGCCTCCGCGCTCACCTCGCGGATCTCGTCCCGGTCCAGATAGGGCATCGGGTAGTCGCCGTAAGTCCACTCGGTGTCGATCTCCCTCTGGAGGGCAGGGTCGATTTCTACCCGCGCGCCCTTCTCCCGCAGAACCAGGGCGGCTTGGTTGGCGTAGTGGGGTTCATCGTGGTCGATGCGTGCCAGGACCGCTGTTCGGTCGTCGACCCGGCGGAAGTGGTGGAGGGCGAGCAACTCGTGAGACAGGTCGCGGCCTGGGCCGGTGTCGGTGAGCGTGGCGATGACGGCGCTGCTGTGGCCGGGATGAAGAGCAAAGCGGACATGAGGGTCGGCGGGACCAGTCTGAGACATGAGGCTCGCTTCTCGGGCCCGGCCAGCCGTGTGGCTGGCCGGACCCGGTCGGGGTGCGGGGAAGGGGCTATCGGGAGGCCCGCGTAGACACGGCGGGTGGGGTGGTGCGCGGGGTGGGCGGCCCGGCCCGGGATGCTGGGGCGGTCTTGGCGCGCGGGTGTACGGCGGATGGTGGGCGGGTGGCGTGCTGCCATCGGGCCCGGACGGCGCCGAGGTCGGCGAGTGCGCGGCGGCTGCCGGTGATCAGCTGGTGCGGGGTGTTCGTCGGGTCCTCGGCGCAGGCGCGGATGTGCAGGCCGGTGGTGTGGGCGTGGTGGAGGAGGGAGCGCTGCAGGATCTGCTCGCCCCAGTGCTCCGGGGATCCGGCCGGGGTGGCGAGCAGATCCAGCACCTCCCTGGCGGTTGTCCCGGAGGCGAGGAGGCCGTGGTGCTGGGCCTCCCAGAGCACCGTTACCGCGTCGATCGGATCGCCCCGGTAGGCCAGGGAGGCCATGCACCGGTACAGGACGCCGTGAAGCGGGACGGTGAAGTCCTCGGGCCGCAGCCACCTCATCTCGGGCAGGCAGGCGGGGTGCGCGGCCACCGTTGACAGCAGCAGATGCTCCTCGCCGGCGGCATCGGTCCCGGTTCCGGCGTCCCGGGTCGGTGGGGGCGGCAGCACGGTGCGGGGCAGCGAGCCGGGGTGCGAGGGGAAGAGCCCAGCGAGGTCGTCGAGGACGGCGGCGACCACGTCGGAACAGCGCAGGACGTGCGCGGCGGGATCCGGCAGCACGGGGTCGGTGGCCGCCTGGACGAGGCGCTCGGCGGCGGCCCGGATGGTGAGGCGGGCCCGGTTGGCCACGATCATCTGTGCGTAGGCGGGGGCGTGACTGGGGTTGGGGCAGGCGTCGGTCAGGGTGTGGAGGTAGGAAGCGGTCAGTCCGCGGGCGTGGGGGCGGGCGCGGTCGAGGAGGGCGGTGATCCAAACCGGTTCCCGGGCGTGGATTTCCGGGACTGGCGGAGTGAGCGCGCTCATTGCCGCGAACAGAGCCCCGTGCATCGCGACGCTGAAGTGTTCGGGGCCGAGCGGGCCGAGCGTCTTGATACGGAGAGGCTCGAGGAGGAGGGCACCGAGGAGAGCCTGCTCGGCAAACCGGACCGGCGGGTCCGCAGGTATGTCGTCCAGGGCCAAATCTCCTTGGTTCGAGGCTGGGTTGGGCATCAGGCGGCCAGGGTGAAGTCGGAGCGGGTGAGGGTCTTGCCGAGGTGCGGGGCCAGCAGATGGGCCGCCAGCAGAGGCGGGACGGCGTTGCCGATCTGGGAGAAGGCCTGCCCCTTGTTGCCGGCCCAGGGGTAGTCGGCGGGGAAGGTCTGCAGGACGCCTGCTTCGGTGGCGGTGATCCGGATCGACTCCGGCGCCGGACTCTCCTCGTCGGCTTCGAGGGAGTGAGGTTCGGCGACCCACATGCATTCGTTCGCGCGGTGTCCGAAGAACAGCGTCCCAGCGGGCTCGTTCGCACCCCGGACGGTGGCGTTGGCCTGGTTGCTGCTCCGCAGCGACCAGGACCAGTGGTGCTTCCCACAGGTGCAGATGGGCGCATCGGCGTCCGGCGGGCGCAGGCGGCCGGGACGTGTCCTGCGGCTGGCGCGCTGCCCGGGTGCGGGCGGCTTCCAGGTGCCACGGTCGCGGGCGTCCGCGAGGGTCTTGCGGGCCCCGGAGGGGAACGGTTCGGGCCCGCCGCCCGGACCTCCACCGGCGCAGACGGTCGGGGTGGGCCGGTCGGTGGCGCCCCAGCCGAGGGCCTCCGCCATGGACACCCACCGCTCGCGGCCCGGACCGAACAACGACTCGGGCTCGGCACTCTGGGCGTGCGTCGGCGGCGGCGGCTCGGCGGTGCGGGTGCGGGAAGCGAGCAGGATCGCCCGCCGCCGTGTCTGCGGCACGCCGTAGTCGGCGGCGTTGAGGATCCCGGTCCAGACGGAGAAGCCCCAGCCCCGGAGGATCACGGCGTACTGCCGCCACAGCGGCAGTACGTCCGGGACCTCCTCCATGGCGATCCACTCCGGCTCGCCCACCATGTGCATGGCCTGGAGGTAGCGCATCGGCTCCGCGGCCAGCAGGCTCCGGGGGTCCTTGCAGGCGGTCAGCAGCTTCGCCCGGGTGTCCCGGCCTGCGGCGAGGTCAGCGACGGCCTGGTGGACGAGCGGCTGGTCGACCAGGCCGAGCCGCTTGCCCGCCATCGACCATGCCTGGCAGGGCGGGCTCGCTATGAACCCGTGGGTGCGGCCGACCAGTGGCCACGCCGGGTACATCGCCACATCGGTGCGGATCGTCAACTGCCCCGCACGGGCGCGGGTTTTGCAGGCCCACTCGTCCCACTCCAGACCGACGTCGCGCCCGCCGAGGACGTGCAGGGCGTGGCTCCAGCCCCCAGGACCGGCGAAGAGGTCCACCACGAGCCTGTCCATCACGAGGCAAGCCCGAAGTCGTCCTGCTCCGGCTCACTTTCCTCGCCTCGGCAGGCCCAGGGCGAGCACCCGTTGACCACGCCGTTTTCCAACTCGTCGAGTTCGGCGGCCTCGCGTTCCGAGCGGGTGACGTGGTCGATGGGAGCCACACTGAGCGGGACGCGGGAGCGGTGGAGAAAGGCCTCGCCCAGCAGCGGATTGCCCGACGCGTTGGCCCTCGCGTTTCCCTTCCGGATGGCTGCGTCGAAGGCGACAACGTCATCCCATTCCGTCGGGGAAGCGTCCCTCAGGGTTCGCCACTGAGCATTTCCGTGGAACGGGCACCCAAGGCAGCTCGACTTGGGTGTATCCGCCAGGCCGGCGCTGGAAAGGTAGCGTATGCAGTCGGCGCGCGACCAGCCGAGATCGCTGATCAGTGGGTGACGGTTGCGCATGTACTTCACGTCGGAATCCTTGGCGCGATGGAACTCGTCCGTGGATATGCCGACCCACTGCTCGACGTAAAGCCCCTTAGGGACCCGCTATGGATAAGGGAATCCCAGCAGTTCGCGCACCTGTCGTTTAATCGGCTTAATTTTGTATTCGCCTGTACACTGGCGCCTGGTCATTCCTGGGCGGCCATCTCGGTTGAGAATATAAAGCGGCATGGAGGCGAATCGGTGTTCCGGGTTCAGGGCGTCATCTCTGATGTTTCCTGAAGAAACTCGAAGGATGGGTATTCCGGCCGGTTTGGCCACCTCTCGTTCAAGTCGGTCGAGGTGATCATAAACAGCCTGGGGTTCCCAGCCTGTGTCTGCGAAGACCGCGAAGTCGATTCGCGGGAGTATTCCTTCGGCGGAAAGTGCGAGCAGGCAGGACGACTGCACTCCGGCGCCCAAAGAAAGGATGCGGTAGCGGGGGTTTTCCAAGAGAGGGAGTCCAGGATGGGACGGGCGCCGAAGGCGGTCACGGCGCGAGGGGGGTGGGGGAGTGGGGGTCAGCGGATGCGGGGGAGACCGCGAAGCGGCGCAGACGGCGGCGGCGATGCCACTGAACCGAGGCGGTGAGGGTGCGGTGGCAGGCAGCGGTGGTGTGGAGGCGCTGGCCGATGTCAGCGGGCCCTTGCCGGTGCCGCGGTGGTATGGGCACCGAGAGCGCGGGGGGCCGACAGGGGTGGGGTGCGGGGGCCGCGTCCGAGGAAGGCCGTCACGGCCATTGCTCCGCTGAGGGTGAGGCGGACCCGGTCGTGCGGGGGTCCTCCGTCGAAGGCCGGTGGCGCGGATCCGGGGTCGACCGCGACGAGCCCGGCGTGTTCCAGAGCGCGCAGTGTGTCGATGTGCACGGAGCTGTCGCGGCTGTGAACGTACTCGCGTCCCTCACGCCGGCCGATCACGACGTGTCCTCGGGCGGTGGCGTGAAGGGCGGCCCGCTCGGCGGGGGTCAGAGCATCGTTCTCGGTGGCCGTCGCGGGCCGACGGCGGTGGATCTCGGAGGCTACGGCGCTCGCCGACTCCAGGGCCATGGCCGGAGCGAGAGCTGTCAGTTCCCGTGCGAGCTGTATCTGGTGTGCGACTTCTCCGCCCCTGGACGGCGGGTCCGATGGCGAAGCCGGGGCGCCGAGCTGTTCCTTGGCCTCGGCAAGGTGCCGAACCGCCTGTCCGGTGAGAACGGCCAGTTGCTTGATCCGGACCGTGGCCTCGGTCAACGTCACACCCGCGTACATCGGCCGGTCGACGATGGCCTGTACGGCATCCAGGCACGCGCTCACGAGGACCTGCGCCGAGGCGTGACCCCAAGTGGCACCGTAGGCCGGCCGGAGCCGGGCGAGCTGGTCGTTGTGCTGGGTGAACTGGTCGGCGAGCGCGAGCAGACGCACCACGGGTGAGGGCAAGTCGGGGATGGACTGTGCGCGGGCGCCCTGAGCGGACGGTGGAGGAGGGCCGGCGGCGGGTGGCGCCGGACGGCTGCGTGCGGTCTGGGTGGTACGCCCGGGCACGGCGGGTGAGGGTGGATGGGGCAGGGAGAAGAGGGCGTCATCGGTCATGAACGGGTGGGACCTTCGTAGGGGCACCGCCAGGCGGGACTTTCCGCCACTAGGGCGGTTCTGGTCAGCGGGTCAGTGCGGGGCCTGTGCGACGCGGCGACGTGGGGACTCCGGGCTCGGGTGCGGGACCGAGACGCAGGAGAGCCTCGCGCCCGGCCGCGGTGAGAAGCAGGCGCTGTCCCTCAGCTTGAGATTTAACCCAGCGAATTCGAACACCTCTGACCGGCGGTTTCAGGCGTGATCAACGCACCCGAGACAGGTTCGAATCGGGCGAAAATGCCCGTCTGACCCGGCGGCAGGTTCTGTTCGATCGGCGAGGTTAAATCTCAAGCTCAGCTTGGTCTTTATCTACCAAGATCTTCCAGGCTTGCCGATGGCCTTGAGGGTCTCGGGGCGTTTGACGGTCTTGCCGACGTCGTAGCGGGGTGCCCGGTGTTTGTTCTTCGCGCCGGGTGGCCGACCGGGGCCGACGCCTCGGGGTTTGGGAACACGGGCCGGGCAGGCGAGGTGAGCGCGGATGTTCCTGAACCCCCGGCGGACCCGGGCCGGGGTGAGCCGGTCGGAGATGGCGGGTTTCTCCCAGGGCCGGCGGAGGTCCGCGGCGAGGGGGCGAGCGAGCCGGAGCTGGGTGTGAGCGACGATCAGGAGCCAGGTCCAGCGGTCAGCGGCCTCGGGAGTGCGGAGTTTCGGCGTGGTCCAGCCGAGGGTTTGTTTCGCGAAGCGGAAGGTGTGCTCCAAGTCGAAGCGGCGGAGAAACACCTGCCAGAAGCGGTCCACGTCGTCGGGGGTGGCGTCGGTCTTGGAGGACCATAACCACACCGGCGGAGCATCCCGTTCCTTCGATAGATGCTCGACCTTCAAGCGCATCAACGTTCCCTCTACCAAAGGTAGTTCGCCATCATGGTCGAGCCAGGAGGAACGGTGGGTGAGCCTGGGATGGACCCGGTCCCAGGCCTGGGTTTCGGCCTTGCCGTAGTTGGTGGTGTGCGTGACTGTGGTGATCGCGGGCTCGGGCCAGGTCTCCGGCTTGGTGAAGCGGAATTCCGGGCCGTGCTTGGGCGGCCGACCGTTGACGCCGTGCATTCTCGGTGGTTTCGGCAGGCGCATCACGCGGTCGGAGCGGACTCGGCCGACCAGCTCGACCGGCAGATCGCGCAGGGCCCAGGCCAGGCGTGTGACGTCGTAGCCGGCATCACTCACGATCACGATGGCCGGGTCCCCGGCCCGCCACTGGCCTGCGGTGATGAGCTGCTCGACCACTCCTCGGAGCTGGGCGGCGGTGATTGCTGTCGCGTCGTCCGCTGGTCCGAGCCGGACTGCGTCCAGGATCGCGGTCCATGACGTGGCGCCCGGCTCCAGCACGGCGACGAAGGAGTAGGGCCAGCCCGGAATGAACTGCGAGGCCGTCTTCGCGCGGCCGTAGACGTGGCAGAACAGACGGTCCGCCGAGCACGGCGCGTCCGAGCGGAGCCACGGTGACACATCGACCGCTAGGACCAGGCGCCCGCCGTCGAAGCGCGGCAGCGGCAGTCCGGCCAGCGCGGCCCGCAGCCGTTCGGTGTCGATCCGGCCGTGGTTCAGGCCGCCGTACATCGCTCCGTGCCCACGACGGTGCTCGGGCAACAACGTCAAGTCCACCGGGGACTTCACCGCACCGTCCGCACACAGCACCGCGTCCACCAGCTCGAACAACGCGTCGCGCCGGGCGGTCAGACACTCGTAGAACTCACCCCGGAAGCGTGACGCTTCTGCGAACGCTTCCCTCCGGACAGCATCAGCCAGCAGACTCACCCTCACGGCCTTCGTCATGGTCACGTGCACCTTGGTCGGATCACATGATCAGACGAAGGCCGCCCCCACGTCCGGCGAATACCCAGGTGAGCGGTCCAGTTCGAGATGCCGTTCGAAGCTGGAACGGCCCGTCTCGTCCGATGTGTGGTGGACATGCCGGGCTGGCAGGTTTTCCCGAAGGGCGCTGAGACAGGTGAAGTAGGGTGCCGCCAACCAACTGGGGGCGGCATGAAGCAGCAGGCATCGACAGGTCCGCTTGCCCAGGACGGGGAAGGGCGACCGAGTCGCCTGCCGCGACGGGTGCTGTTCGTTGTGACGGTGTACCTCATCTGTTTCCTCTGGGGAACCGCCATGCACCTCGTGGATCTGGCAAGTGGTGGTCACAACAGCTATGCCTCTCCTGCACCAGCTCCCATCCGGGTCTACTTCGTCGCTCTGGTCCTGCTCGACCCTCTGGCGGCCGTTCTGCTGGCACGACTTCGGCCATTCGCCGTGATTGTGGCGTGCGCGGTCATGACCGTGGACGTGTCCGCCAACTACTACGTCAACTGGCCGCAGATCTCACAACACCCGGACTACCTGCTCCGGCCCCTCGGGTTGCTGCCGTTCACCCTGTTCGCGCTCTTCGTCGCTGGGACAGCGTCGCCCCTCTACCGGCACCTGGCCCGGATTGCCGGAGCACGGAAGCCGATAGACGACAACGCCGGTTGATGCAGTCCGTCCCATGCTCACCGCGAGCGACGACACCTAGTCTGGCAGCGAACTCCACAAGTCCCGAGAGAAGAGGCAACGACCGTTGCGACGGGGCGCGGAAGATAAAGAACAAGCTCAGTGCCTGTTTCTGAACCTCGGAGCTGGCGGCTTCGGTAGCCTGACTCCAAGGTGGGTTCTGGGCCGAGGTGGTGGCCACCACCTTGAGAATGATCAAGCAGGGTCGGTCCGCCGACCGACTCGCCGGCCCTCTGGGGCTTGTTCTCCATGGACAACGCCCCGCCCGTCCCACTCGCCCCAGCAGTTCCGTTCGCCGAACGGTCACGGTGACCGTTCGGCGAACGCTTCGACGAACTTCGCGTTTCGGACACTGGCGGGCTGACCTGCGGCTTCTGGGTTCAGAAACAGGCACTCATGCAGGCCGGTCCTGACGTCCCGCCCGATCAGGCGCCTGACCTGCAGGGCGTCCACGGTCCGGGTGCTGATGCGCTCCGTTGATCCGGTGTGCACCGTGGGTCGCTTGCGGGGCCACTGCGCGTACGTGACGGTGCTCGTGTGGATGAGGTGCAGGGCACGGTGCTGGGTGGGATTCAGCTTGGGCGGGCGGGCGGTCCGTGCAGGAGCGGCCTGCTGCGTGACGGCTGGGGAGGGATTGGCTAGGGTGCTCGGGTTCCCGGGGGTGTCGAGGGCTCGGCGTCCTTGGTCCGTTACGCGTAGCCGTTGCCCTGTGGCGGGGCTGCCGCTGGCGTCCAGGCGGATCAGGTGCTTGTCCGTCAGCGAGTCCACGGTCTCGGTGGAGATCCGCTCGCCGCTGCCGGTCCAGATCTGGCGGGTGCTCCGGTCGGCTGTCAGGAGGACCGGGTCGTTCGCGATGAGGCGGAGGGCGTGGCGTTCGGCCAGGTTCAGCTCGGGCACCGGGGCGGATTCGGCGGTGCGGGTTGCCTGCCGCAGGCTGGCCGTCTCGGTGAATGTGGCGGCGTTGTGGCAGGCGGCGCGGGCGGGTTTGATTTCGTCGAGGGCCAGTCGGCGGACGGCGGGCTGCGCGGACGTCGGCTCGTTGGCAGAGTCTGGGTAGCTGTCGAGGCGGTGGTACTTGGCCGCCATCGCGACCGCGTCCATCACGTGGGCCGTGATGTCGGAGGAGGTCTTGGCGAGTTCACCGAGGACTTCCACGGTGAGGTGCCCGGACATCGTGGTGTGCGCGTACGGCTGCTCGGCGGTGTGCAGGAGCAGCACGAGGGTGGTGGTGGACAGGCCTTGGGCGGTGGCGTACCAGGAGGCGAGCGTCGGCAGGCCGCCGGATCCGGCGACGGGGCGGGCTCCGGTGAGGAGTTCACCGAAGGCGCCGAGGTCGGTGGACAGGGCGTGGAGGCGCTCGATCGTGCGAGGCGCCTCGGAGGAGAGGCTTTCCAAGAAGGGGTTCCAGGAGGGGTTCGGGCACCGGAGGTGACCACGGCACGAGGCGGGGAGTGAGGCACGGCGTCGGCATGTACGCGGCGTCCGGCGGACGATGCCGGGTGAAGTGTGGGAGAGGGCCTCGTCAGCGGGCTCGGACCGGCCAGGACACGGTGGGTGCGTGCGGGACGGCGGGAGCAATAGGTGCTGCGGCACCGGGGGAAAGAGCGAGGAAGCCGGTGGCCGCGGTCACCCCGGCAGCGGTGAGCGGATGCGGTCCTGGGGCGGGCCCTCGTCGAAGGCCGGCGGCGCGGAGGCAGGCTCGCGTGTGATGAGACCTTTGCCCTCCAGAGAGCGCAGGGTACCGATCCGGACGAGGCCGCTGCGGCTGTGGACGTACTCCCGTGCTTCGCTCTGGGCGACCACGACATGGCCGAGGGCGGTTGCGTGGAGTGCGGCGAGTTCGGCTGTGGCGAGGCCGGCGGGCGCAGTCTGGGCGGTGGGCCGGCGGGCGGCGTTGCGTTTCGCGGGAGAGACCGGTGGCGGAGGTGCCGGATGGCGAGGGGGTCGCGCGACAGGTCGTGGTCGCTCGGGTCAGCGTGTTGCGGGTGCCGGAGCCGTGCTGGTTGGGAGGGGGCGCGACGGGAGCGCCGTGGTGAGGGGGCTGGGCGGTAGTTGGTTGTGCCCTGCTGGCGTGGGCGATGGCGGGGGTATGGGGGTGTTGTGGATGTGCTGGATCTGTTCGAGCCCTGCCGCCGAGAGGTGGGTGAGGGCTGCCGTGTCCGCGAGCCACTGGGCGGTGTGGGCTGGGACGTCGTGGCGCCGGCTGGCCCAGGTGGCCGTGAGATCGAGGATCTCGGCCAGCTGGGGGAGCTGGGCGGCCAGTTCGTGCAGTACGTGGGACCGCTCCCAGTGGCTGTTGGCCGTGTGGGCCGCGTCGAGGAGAGCGGAGAGGGTGGGCGGTTCTCCGGTGGGCTCCTTGGCCAAGCCGTACAGCTCGGCGTGGACCGACCGGGCGATGGCCGGCAGCGGGCCGCCCGATGAGCGGTCCTTGTAGCGGGAGGTGGTCTGGGGGCGGACACGGAAGGAGACGATCACATCCCGGGCCGGGACGTCAGCTGCGATGTAGTTGGCCAGGGCTCGGGTGATGTCCTTGACGGTGGGGGTACTCGATTCGATCGAAAGCTCCAGGCAAGGTCAGGGGGGTGGGCGTGGCGCACTGCGATGGGTTTCGGCAACGAGGCCGGGGCCGGCTTACGCCGCCTTTCCGAAGTCGGTCTTGTTCGGGACGGCCTTGGCGACGGCGCGGTCGGTGATGCCATTTGAGGCGGCTGCGGAGGCGGAGGACAGGGTGTCGGCGCCGGGCTCCAGGTACCAGGGCCGCAGGTCGAGCATGGCGGCGCGCATGCCGGTGGCGAAGCACAACGCGGTTCCCTTGGGGAGGGCGCGGATCGCGTCGGCGGGCAGGATCCGTTCCTGCCGCATGCTGATGCTGGTGGACTTCCCGGAGTCGGAGATGGACGTGGACTTGGTCTCGACGTCGTGGTCGCCGATCAGCCTGGACAGCTTGTCGGCGAAGTCGGGGTCGTCGATGCCGGAGCCGATTACCTTCACGGTGCTGGCAGACCACATGGCGTCCATGCCGGCGTCCCCCCAGACCTTCTGGCCCTGGCGGTAGGACTGCAGGATGGTGATCGGGATGATCCCGCGGGACCCGAGGTGGGAGTACAGGTCGGGGAGGTCGCTGATCTTGCACACGTTGGCGGCCTCGTCGAGGATCGCCAGCATGGGCGGGTCCAGGCGTCCGCCGGCGCGCTCGGCCTGGGTGGTCGCGGCCCGCATCACGGAGTCCGCGCACGCCGCGATCAACGCCGAGGCTCCGCCGCCTCCGTCCTTCGACAGCAGGTACAAGGTGTCCTTGCTGGTCACGAAGTCGGCGGGCTTGAACTCGGCGACGCCCTTCTGCGGGGTGACCCACGCGGCGATCTCGCTGTTCAGGAGCGCCGACGCGTACTGCCTCGCGGTTTCGTAGATGCCGTCACGGGTCTCCGGCGGGCCCTCGACGGTTCCCTTGAGCTGGGCGGCGACCGCCGAGAACCCGTGATCGCGGAGGATGTCCAGGGGCCTGCGGTCGGCGGGGAAGGCCAGCCACTGCATGACGTCGGTGATGGGACGCTCGTCCAGGGCTGCGGCCAGGAACAACTGCGAGAGGATGTTGGATCCGGCCTTGGACCAGAAGTCGCCCTGCTGGGAGGCATCCACGCTCGCGGCGAGGAAGTGCCCGGCCAACCGCCCGGCCCCGTCGAGGGACTTGGCGGTGGCGAGCGGGTTCCACCACATCTCGCGGGCCGCGTGGGCGATCTGCTGCGGATCCATGCTCCAGGTCCGGCCGTCCTCTCCGCGGGCGTCAAGCGTCGCGGTGTAGGCGTCGCCGGCGGCCTTGTTCGAGGTGAGAAGCACGGGGCCGGGGGCGGCGAGGATCGCGGGGATGGCCAGGCAGGTCGTTTTGCCGGATCGGGGGGCCATGATCGCGACCGCGACGTCCTCGAAGCCCATCCGGACCTCGGAGCGGCTGCCCTGCAGGTTGCCGAGCAGGACGCCGGTGTCGGAGGCGTCGATGGCCTTGGCGTCCTTCAGACTCGGCCTCAGGGAGCGGGCCTTGGCGGTGATGGCCTTGGCGAGCAGCGGCTCGATATCTCGCTGCTTGGCCATCCCGGCGACGCGCTTCCTCTTCCCGCTCGTGCCCCTGCGCCGGGACCACCACAGGTATCCGAAGACGGTGAGGGCGAGGAGGACCGCGGCGGGGAGGATGCGGGTGCCGATCAGCAGGGACGTTCCTCCTGCCGCGGGCCAGAGGCGTTCGGGGTGGAGAAGGGCTTCGGCCGGCTGGTAGGGGACCCAGGGGCCGCTGCTGGTGACCCAGGCGGTCGCGTTGCCGCCCAGCCAGGCCAGGGTGGACAGGGGCAAGGCGATGACGAAGGCGCCGAGGAGAGCCTTGAAGGCTATGTCGTAGCCGTCGTTGGAGTTCGGGGAAGGGCTGGACAAGAGGGCGGTTCCAGGGGAAGAGGTCGTGGACTCAGCGGTGGAGGGCGCTCACCGGCGGGGCTTCGCCGGTGTGGCGCCGGGGCCGGGGAGGACTGCCGCGTGGGCGGCGGCGGAAGGACGGGGCTTGGTGCGCCGGATGGCGGTGTCGATGTCGAGGACGGCCTGGCCGTGGAGGGACCATTCGTCCAGGTGAAGCCACGCTTCGGCGTTCCGCGCGGCGAGCGGCCCGTCGTACTCCTCGACCCCGGGCCGCGCGGACGCCGGCAGAGTGGCGCGCAGGTCGAGCCACTCGCCCTGCAGGGTGCTGAGCCGGCCCAGGGCGTTGTACAGGGTGGAGATCTGCCAGGCCCAGCGGGGGTGAACGTGCTGTTCCGGCAGCTTCTGCAGCTGGGCCTCGGCTATGGCGACGAGGTCTTTGGCGTTGGAGCGGATCCGGTTGAAGGACCGCCAGGTGTCGGCGTCACGCCGGGACTGGCGAAATCCGTAGGCTGTCGCGTCGTGGGGCCAGCCGTCGGGGCCGGTGTGCTCGTCGGAGTAGGTGTCCCAGGCGGCGAGGATCTGGTCCGCTTCGCGGATGTAGAGGGCGAGCTGTCGCAGGCCGAGCTCGTGCAGGGCGTGGGGATCGGGATTCGTCACGGGGGCCTTCGGGGTGGAGGTGTCCGTGGCCGGCGGCTACCGGGCGGGCCTGGCCGGCGAGGCGGTACGTGGGAGAGCGGGTGCAGCCGGTGTGGTGGTGAGCCGCGGCTTGGGACGGAGGCGGCGCGCTTCGGCCAGACGCTGCTTGTGTGCGCCGAGCACCTCGGCGCCGATCGCGAACTCCGGGCCCTGGGCGAGGTGAACGCTGTCGTCGATCGCGAACCGGCTGCGCAGAACGGGTGTCGCGGTGGAGACGGCGTCGGCGACGGAGGCCAGGAGGTGAACAGGGGTGTCCTTGTCGAGGTAGGCCCGCCACAGCAGCTGCTCGGGGCCGTACTCGCCGTGATGGCGCGCGGCCTCGAATTCCCATCCGCGGACCCCGAGGAAGGGCGAGACGCGCTGCTCTGCCTGGACGATGCCGTCCGGCGAGGTCAGGGTCTGGGTGCCGGAGCCGTCGGCGGTGTGTGCCCAGCCGCGGTCGGTGAGGATCTCCACGACCGTGGGTGCTACTTCGTCCGATGCGGGCCGCACTAGGGCGTCGGTCAGGCCGGCCACGAGCTCCACCGGGGTGGTGATGCTGAACATTGCGGACCAGTAGCCGGGGAGGAAGTCGGTACTGATCTTCCAATCGTCGTGGCGCCGTGCTGGGTCGAGGACGAGGTGGTGGACATGGTCGGGGCTGGTCATCGTGATCGCGGGGTGGAGCGGGTCGGACGTGGTCGTCCACCCGGCGGCACGCAGGGCGTGGGTGATGTACCGGGGGTCGCCGGGCCCGGCCAGGTAGCGGGGGCTGACTGCCGAGCCGAGCTTGTCGTGGTCGGCGGCGAAGGCGGCAAGTTGCCGGTCAGTGATGGACAGAGCGCGGCTCCTTGAGGGACTGGTCGGGCCCGGCGGGAGTCACCGGCGGCGCCCGGCGGCGACGGGCACCGCCGGGGCCGAACTGGTGACGGGCTGGGTGGTGAGGGCGGTGCGCCGGTGGCGTGCGGCGGTGGCCCGGATACGCGCCAGGCGCGCGGCGTGTTCCTTCGCGAGCTCGTTCGCTTGACGGCCGCCCGGCTTCTGCGTGACGAGGCCGCTGTGCGGGACGTCGAACTCGGCCCGTGCGACGGGACGGGGATCCACCAGCGAGGTGGCGAACGCGGCGGCAAGATGCGGGGCGTTGCCGAGGTGGGCCTCCCACACCGATTCCTGTCCGCCGAGGCCGTCGGGGAGCAGCGCGGCGGCAGTCCAGCCGGGGCTCCAGTTGCTTGGGGTGTTCCACCGGCGTACTTGCACGATGCCGTCGGGATGTTCGGCAAGCTCGTGTCCGCGCTCGTCCCGCACGTAGGTCCAGCCCGCCGCGGTGAGGATGGACCACACGTCGGGGGCAGTCTCGAATACGGGAGTGAGGAGGGCGTCGGTGAATCCGGCGAGGATCTCGACGGGGGTGTTGCCGCAGAACTGGGCGTACCAGTTCTCGTCGTCGCTGGTGCAGCTGATCCGCCACCACTTGGAGTACGACTCGTTCTCCGGCTCCAGGGCCAGGGCATAGCGCTGGTCGGGGCTGGAGAGGATCACGTGCGGGTAGTCCGGGTCGGAGTGGTTGGACCAGCCGGCTGCTCGCAGTGCTTGGGTGATGTGGCGGGGGTCGCCGCGGCCGGCGAGGTGGCGGGGACTGGTCTCGAACCAGATCCCGTTGTGCGGTTCGTCGGCGCGGGTGTAGATGAAGGGCCGCTGGCTCAGGACGCCGCCTCCGGCGCGGTGGCACGGGCCAGGCGGCGGACCTCCCAGTGCAGGGAGTGCCACTGCATGATCTCGGTGGCCGCTTCCCGCAGGGTGGTGACCACCGAGTTGACGTCGCTGCTGTACGGCTCGGCGTGGGTGGCGACGGCTCGGGCGGCGGCGCGCAGGGCGTCGGACAGCAGGATCGGGATGCCGTCGTCCTCGTCGAGGAGCGGTGCTAGCAGCGGCAGGACGTTGGCGGTGGGCGGCTCGGTCCGCAGGTAGTCCACGAGCTGGGCCAGGGTGTCGGTGGCCTGCTCGATCTGCTCCGGGGTGGGGACGGTGACGGGTGCGGTCATGGGGCTCCTCGGTTGTCGTGAGGTGGGCGGGGCGGTTCAATGGCGGGCCTTGCTTCCGCCGGCGGCTGTGTAGGGACCGGCGGGGGTGTGCTGGCGGGGGCGGGCGGCGGCCCAGGAGTTGCGCGCCCAGGTGGCGGCGCGGGCGGCGGTGATCCGGGCCTGCTGCCAGCCCCCGAGTTCGGAGGGGCGCACCGACACCGAGGTGGTACGGATCCACTTCGTGGCGGGGACGTCGCCGCGCGGGCGCATGACCGGGGTCGGGTCCGACAGCGCGGCCGAGAACCCCTGGATGAGGTGCATCGGCGTCGTGGGGGTGAAGACTGCGTCCCAGGTCCGGCCGTGCTCGGTGCGTGCCCCGGCCCACCAGTGCGCCTGGCCGGGTTCGTTCTGCTGGTGGTACTGCAGCCAGGCATTGCGGTCCGGGGATACGGCGGTGAAATGCTGCCCGCGTTCGGTCTCCCACCCGTTCTCCTCCAGCGGAGCCCACACGTTCGGGGCGTGGGCGGAGCGCGGTTTGGTCAGGGTGTCGGTGAACCCGGCGACGATCTCGATCGGCACGGCCATGGTGAAGGTGGCGTGCCAGGCCGGCTGCTGCCCGACGGCCTGGCCGGAGATGGTCCAGCCGCCGGGCATCGCCGTCGGGTCGAAGCCGACCCGTACCGTGTGGTCGGGGCTGTCGAAGACGATCGGGCCGCCCGTGCGGGAGATGTCCTTCCAGCCGGAGGCGCGCAGGTACTCGGCGACGAAGCGGAGGTCTCCTCCGCCGCCGAGGTGGCGGGGCTCGACTAGGTAGTGCTGCTGGGGCTGGTCGGCGGTCGGTCCCCAGCCTGTCCAGGTCTTCTTCACCGGTGCCTCCTGGCGACGAGCGCCGACGGGGCCGGCGGGAGTGTGGCGGCCGTGCGTTGCTGGGTGAGCCGGTGGATGTCCGCTGCGTGGTCGTCGAGGTCGAGGGCGATGTCGTGCAGTTCGTTCGCGGCGCGGCCGAGGGCGAGCCAGACTTCAGGCGGTAGAACGCCAGCGCGCGCCCGGTCCTGCGCGAACCGTGATCCGGTGGCCACCAAGGTGGTCAAGGACCCGAGGACGCCTTCTTCGGGGTCGAGGACCCGGCCCAGGATTCGGGCGGCTTCCTCGGGCGAGGCCACGCTCAGGTGCTCGTTGAGCTGTGCGATCTGTCGCGCGATCTGACGGGCCAGGGCTTCGGGGTCGTAGACGGTCATGCTCCTCCAGGGTGGTCGGGGCCAGCGTCTTGACACCGGGACGTGACCAGGACGCCCGAGGGGCCGGGGGCGAGCGGGGTGTGCCGGCCGGTGGATCCGGCGGTCACGGCGCGCAGGTAGCGGCGCAGGAGGAAGACGGCCAGGCGAGGTCTACGGGCGGGCGAGATCGGCGGCGGGTGGGTTGGAATGTGCGGGATCGTGGTGCTCCGGTTGGTCAGGGAGCCGTTCCCGGCCCGGACGGGCCGGGAACGGCGAGGGGTCAGCGGGAGCGCGGGGGAGCGCTGGGCGGCCCTGGTGGAGCTCCGGCCGGGGCCTGGGTGATCTTGCCCTTGGCCTGCTGGGCTCGGTGCTCGGCCACCGCCTGAGCCCACGCGGTCACGTCGTACACGCCGTCGTCGTAGTTGACGTCGTAGTCGGCGATGAGGAGCGGGAGCATCGCGCGGGTTGCCAGCTGCTTCTGGGCCTTCTCGCTCAGACCTTCAGGGGTCTCGTGCCACACGTAGACGGGGCCGGTGGTCTCGGTGGTCTTTCGTTCCAGGCCGGCGTTGTCGAGGATCGTCAGGAGCTCTTCGGGGGCGTCGCTGCGGCTGATGACGTGGATGGTGTCGGGGTTGCGGGCGCGGCGGTACATCTCGACGTCGGTGCCGGATTCATCGGCCAGGTTTCCCACGGGGATCTCCTCGCGGTGGTGGGTGGATCAGCGGGCAGGGGAAGCGGCGGCCGGGGTCGGGGCGCGCGCGGGCAGCGGCACGGGCGCTGGTGAATGCCGGGCAGGGTGCATGGTGACGCCGACGCCGATACGGGCCAGCTGCTGGGAGACGGTCTGGACGCGGGCGATCTGCTCACGGTCGCCGTAGGCCGCCGGTAGCAGGAACTGCCGGTGGTGCGGGTGGTACTGGAATCCGGCGCTGTACAGGACCGCGGTTGCCTCGCGTACTCCCGTGACGGCGCCGACGGCCCCGTCCGGGTGCCAGGCCATGCTCACCGCCCCGGCGATCAGCGCAGGTTCGGGCCGGCGGGGCACGGGGTGGGCGGTGTTGTGCCGGACCTGGCGCAGCGCATCCTCGTAGCGGGGCAGCAGCCTGCGGCCGACCTGGGAAGCGGCGCGGGCCGGGTCGCAGGGGATCGCGATTCCGAAGGGCTCGGCGACCCCGTGGAAGGCGTCGTGATGGGCGTCCGGCTCCAGCGCGCCGATCATGAACTGGGCCCGGTACAGGGGCCGGTCGAAGACCAGTAGGCGGGCTCCGTCGGGGCGGACGAGCACGGCTTGATCGCCGAGGACGAAGTTCGACGTGGCGTAGCCGACGGCTCCGATGTCCCACACCTTGGATGTGGTCGCGATTTGGTCGTGGTAGGCGGCGTGGCGGGTGTAGGTGCTGGTCCAGGTATCGGGCAGGCGGGCGGCGAGGCCTTCTGCGAAGGCCGCGAGATCGTTTCGGTGGCGTCGTGGAGGCATGGCCGTTTCGGAGGTGGAGTGCGGCGGGTTCAGCGTCCCCGGGTGGGTGGCGATGCCGCTGGGCCTGGAGGTGCAGGCGGCTGCGGGGCGGCCGGTTTGGCGGCGGCGGCCTGATTGCGGATGTACCGGATCTCGTCGCCGCCGCGCGAGAGCCCGCTGGTGGTGCCCATCAGCCGCATCGAGAGGCTTTCCTTGGACAGCGTGCCGTCCGTGCGCTGGCTCCAGGTGGCCCAGGTCGTGATCAGGGTCTGCACCAGGTGGGACAGCAGGCCTTCGGTGGGCGCGGCTACTTCGGCGAGGATCTCGGCGACCTGCTTGTCGTCGGTGGCCTCGCGGGCCCGCTCGGTGAGGTGGTCCAGGTAGCGGTGGGCCGCTGCCCGGTCGCCTTCGGGGGCGGCGAGCGTGTTCAGGGAGGGATCCAGGAAGACGCTGAACCCTGCGAGCAGGAGGGCCTGGGCCGCGGCGGTCGCGTAGTGGCGCTGCTGTTCGACGGGCAGGTCGTGCGGCTGGCGGTGGAAGGGGCCGCGCGGTCCGGGGGCCTCGCGGAAGCGGCCGACAACCTCCAAGATGCCGGCGGCTTCCGGCGTGCAGCTGCTGGTCACCACCAGCTGGGTGCGCGGGTCACGGGTGATGGTGACGTAGTCGAGGATGAGGAAGTCGGGCTCTCCCGCATCCTTCACCGGGATCGGACGGTGTTCGGCACGGCCGGGCGCGGTGCGGGCAGGGGCGTCGTTGCCGGTGTGCCCCGGTGAGGTGCGTTGCGCAGGGTCACGCCGATGTTGAGGGCGCCGAGCGCGGCGCCGGCCGCCCGTACGCACTGTGCCTGGTGCGTGGTGTCGTCGCCGGAGGCGACGTACGTCTGCTGGCCGGGGTCGTGGACGAACCCGTGGGCGGTCAGGATGCCGGCCACGTCCGCGCGGTCGGTATTGGCGGTGAGGTCGCCGGATTCCGTCCAGCTCATCACCAGGGTGTCGGGCTGGGCGGAGGCACGGTTCAGGCGCAGGGCGTTGTTTTGGACCTGGGCCAGAGCGGCCTCGTAGCGGGGCAGGAGGTTGGTGACGATGGCATCGGCGGCCTGCTCGGGGTCGGCGGGTATCGCGATGCCGTCCGGCTCCCGCACCCCTCGGAATGCTTCCGCGGGGGTGTCGACGGGGGCCATGGCGGCTATGAGGAACTCGTCCTCGTAGCGCGGATGGTCGAGGAGGAAGAGGCGGCGACCGTCGTCGCAGGTCAGGATGACGTCGTGCTTCAGCGGGTGCTGGGCGAGGGCTTCGGCGACGTGGTTCATGTCCCAGACGTCGGCGGTGACGCCGTGGCGGTCGTCGTGGGCGGCATGCTGGCGGAGCTCCTGGGTCCAGGTGCCGGGCAGGTTCTGGGTGAGGATGGCGGCGAAGGAGCCGAGTTCGTCGGGGTCGCGGTCGTCGGGCATGGGTTCCTCGGGCGGGTGTCGGGGCGGGTCAGCGGCGGCGGCCAGCCGGGGCGGGTGGCAGGGCAGCCGGTGTGATGGGCGTGGTGGGGATGCGGGCAGGCGCGGGGCAGGGGCAGGAGGCCGACTTCTCCCGTTCGTCGCTGGCGACTTCCTGGGGGCACGGCGCGCGGTGGGGATGTGCTGCCTGCCGGTCGGCTAGCCCGTTGCGGACCTGTCGCAGGTCGGAGGTGATGACGTTGAGTCGTTCGTCGGCCAGGTAGTGCAGCCGTGCGGCGGTGTGCGGGTCGACGGGCTGCCCGAGGTCCTGCAGGAAGTCGGCTGTGGCGGCGAGGACTTCGGCGAGGGCCGCGAGGACACCGTCGTGGGTGGCGGTCAGCTCCGTCAGGGCGTCGCTGACCTCTTCGGTGGTCTCCGCTTCCCGGATCCGGGTCGCGAGATGTGCGACCTGGGCGCCGAGGGAGAGGTAGTGCGGTTCGTGTTGCTCGGTGGCGAAGGCGGTGTCCGCGGTCAGGTCGTAGCCGACGGCTTGCAGGCGGGCCACGGCGCGGGTGGCCAGGCGGATCTCGTCATCCTGGTCGAGGCCGGTAGGAAGACGGTGGTAGGCCTCGTGGCGGCGGACGACAGGGACGAATCCGGTGCGCTCCAGGACGCTGTGGGCTTCCGGGTCACCTCCATGGGCGAGGATTTCACCGGAGTGGGGATCGCGCCGGATAGTCAGGACACGGTGGGCGAGGGCCAAGAAGAGAATGCTTTCTGCAGACGGGTGGCCGGTCAGCGAATCCGGGAGAAACGGTCTGCCGGGAGGTCAGCGGTGAGAGGTACTACGGGGCCTGTGGCAGGGGTGCGGGGCCGACCGGGGATGATCTCGGAGAGGTCGGAATCGAGACCCTGGGTGCGGCGGGCGATCCACTCCAGCTGATGGGCGAGGCCCGGCTCGTTCGAGGACGGGGTGCCCAGCTGCTGGGCCGCCTTCTCCACGAGGCGGCGCGCGGCGTCAAGGTGACGGTGCGCCTCGTCGGACAAATGCGCCACGACGCTGGAGCCGAGCGTCTCGGTGGTGGGCCGCGTCGCAGACAGCATGTCCGCTTTGAAGGGGCTGACATGGTGGTCTAGCGGGGAGAGAAGACCGAGGTCGGCTTCGATGCGTCGGCATTCCGCGGCCAGGACGTGGAGGAGTTGCCCGAGCACGGCCGCCCGGACGCCGTCCTCGCGGATCAGATTCGCGACCAGGTCGAGGCGGTAGGACTGGTCTCGAATGGCGATCCACCTGCACGGCGCCGGGTCACCGGGCGGAGCGATTCCCGAGACGCGGGCGAGCCGATGGCCGACCTCGGACCATTCGGCCGGGGTGAGCACCCGGTCCTTGGGATGCAGACGGACGCTGACATGGAGGATGACGTGGGGATCACCTCGGTATGTGGCAGCGAAGGGGTGCTCCCTGTTGGCGTCGTCGAGGTGCTGGGCCCACTCCACCGAGCTCCATATCCGGTCCTCGTCGGTGAAGTAGTCGAGCAGCGACCAGTGCGCGACGACCGTGCCGTCGGTGGCCAGACCCTCCTGGTCGCTGACGGGCCGGCCCAGCGCCTCGGCGAGCGCGTAGGTGGACGATATGTGCAGCCCCTGCAGTGCGGGGATCATCGGCTGCCAGCCCGGCCGTCGGCGACGTGCACGAGCTGGTTCAGCTCGGTGATCGAATACCAGCCGACATCGACGGGCTCACTGTCGGTGAACTTCGGCACGAGGTAGTCCTGCAGGGCCCGCTGGTAGATCAGGCAGTCGGGGCAGTGCCGGGAGAGGTGGACGAGGTAGCGGGGGTGTCCGGTGATGAAACTGCGGGTACCGCCTTCTGCGTTGCGCAGGCGCCACCCGTCCTCGTTGGTCGGGGTGTGCCAGGACGGGGTGACCACCGTCATGGCGTCGCCCCACAGGATGCCGTCGTCCACTCCCTTGATGACCACGATCCGGTCGCCGGGGGCGAAGTGCTCGTGGGTGATGTCCCGTCCGGGGGTGATCGCATCGGCGGGTATGAACGCGGCGCGGCTGGCGTCGGGCACGGCAGAAGTCCTTCCACGAGAGTGCCGCAGGTCGCGGCGGGTGAAGTACTTCAATGGTCTGGAGAATCCCCGGTTTGGCTGACCGGGGATCGTCGGCTATATATGTCCGCCCACGGCTACCGGAACGGGTTCTCCGTCCCCCGGTCCTCCGCCGTCGCCGCGTCCAGCAGCTCGGGAAGGTCCGTTCCCTCCGCATCGCGCTGGTCGATCCACCACCCGGCCCGGGTGACCGTGCGGATCTTCTCCTCCAGCGCGGCCCAGTCCGCCTCGTCCCAGGTACCGCCCTCGGTGACCAGCGCGGTGTACGCGGCCGTCACCAGCTGGAACCGGGAACGCTCACCCCACGCCAGAGCCCGCTCGGGACCCTCCAGCGGCGGCATATCGAACTGCGTCGCCCATTCCAGCGCGGCCTGCTGTTCCTCGGCACGCTTCGCCGCCAGCCACACGGGAGTGTCATGAATCAGGTGTGGGTCTCCCCGAAGGAGTGAGCCTGATGAGTACGACGACTGATCACCTGATCGAGGGCGTCGACGGCGTGTCACTTGCCGAGGTCGGCGATGGCGCTCAGGGTGCCGACGTGAAGTCGATGCCGGTATCGCACAACGGTCTGTCCAGCGAGCTGCTGGAGGAGCTGGCCGCGCTCGCGGCCGAGAAGGTCCGCGGCGGGGGACTGCGGCTGATGGGCGAGGGCGGCCTGTTGCCGGAGCTGGCCCAGCACCTGATGCAGTCCGCTCTGGAAGCCGAGATGGACGAGCATCTGGCCGTGGAGGCCGGCCGGGTCGGTGGACGCGGGTCGCGCTCGGGTGGCAACACCCGTAACGGGTACCGGGCCAAGAAGGTGATGACGGAGGTCGGTGCTGTCACGGTGCAGGTCCCCAGAGACCGGCTGGGTACCTTCCAGCCCCGGATGCTGCCCAAGTACGCCCGCCGCACCGGCGCGTTGGACGACCTGGTGCTCTCGCTGACCGCGAAGGGACTGACCTCCGGTGAAATCGTCTCCCATCTCGCCCAGACGTACGGGATGACGACGACAAAGGAGACCATCTCCACGATCACCGACAAGGCCCTGGAATCGATGGCAGAGTGGCGCACGAGGCCGCTGGACTCGGTCTACCCGGTCATCTTCATCGACGCCGTGCACGTGAAGATCCGGGACGGCTCTGTCGCCAACCGGCCCATCTACGTGGCCGTCGCGGTCACCGCCGACGGCTATCGCGAGATCCTCGGGCTGTGGGCCGGGGACGGCGGCGAGGGCGCCAAATACTGGCAGACGGTGCTGACCGAGATCAAGAACAGAGGCGTCCGTGACGTGCTGATGCTGGTCTGCGACGGGCTCAGCGCCCTGCCTGACGCAGTGAACGCAGTCTGGCCCCAGACCGTGGTCCAGACCTGCGTGGTGCACCTCCTGCGTGCCAGCCTGCGTTATGCCTCGCGCCGCGACTGGGCCGAAGTCGCCCGCGACCTCAAGCCCGTCTACACCGCCGTCAACGAGGACGAGGCCCGGACACGGCTGACGGACTTCGACGACAAGTGGGGCAAGCGCTACCCCTCGATCGCCGGGACCTGGGAGCGGGCCTGGAGCGAGTTCGTGCCCTTCCTCGGCCTTCCCGACGCCATCCGGCAGGTCGTCTACACCACCAACGCGATCGAGTCCCTCAACGCCCGCTACCGGCGCGCGGCCCAGGCCTGCGGACACTTCCCCAACGAGACCGCCGCCCTCAAGCGCCTCTACCTCGCCACCCTCGCCCTGGACCCCACCGGCCGCGGCCGCCAGCGCTGGAACAACCGCTGGAAGTCGGCGTTGAACGAGTTCGACGTCCTCTTCGACGGCCGCCTCACCGCCGGACGGGTGTAGACCGAACAGCCCACCGAAAAACCTGTAGGCCAAACAGACGAACCACACCTGAATCCTGATAGACCCAGCCACACTTCCTTCGCGGCGCTGTCGGAGTCCCGGGAGGCCTTCCAGCAGTCGGTACAGTCCCGGCCGCCGAGCCAGCGTGCGAAGCCGGCCCGCTTGTCGGCGGGACGGTCGGACAGGTCGCGCGTGACCTCGTGTCCACAGCTGTGGACGATCTGCCATTCGGTTCGTATTGCCATAAGGGAATCTCCTTCAAATGCGGGCAAGTTGCTGTGATGGGGCTGGTGGTGTCGGGAGCGTCGGTGGCGGCCGAGGCGACGGCCGGGGCCGAGCTTGCGGCGGGCGAGGACGAGGATGGCCAGCGAGGTGGCGGCTCCGGCGGCGGGGAGCGCGGCGAGTACGTACGGGCGCTCGGCGAGGGCTCCGGCGAGCGCGGTCCCGGCGGCCTGGCCGGTGCCGACCGACAGGATCAGCCAGGCGTACGCCTCGGTGGTGCGGGAGGCGGGGGCGAGGGTGTCCACGGTGTGGAAGCCGTTGGTGATGATCAGGGTGAGGAACAGTCCCGGGACCACGGTCAGGGCGATGGCGGCGTGGGCCCCTGGCTGGGCCAGCAGGGGTATCCAGCCGAGGACGAACAGGCCGGCGGTCGTGATGAGCTGGCTGGTGGTCGTGCCGGGCCATGCCCTGCGGGCATAGATCAGACCGCCGAGGAAGCTGCCGGAGGAGAACGCGGCGGGAAGCATCCCGGAGAGCATGGCCATCCCGTGCGTGGTGGCCATGCCCGCGGCCCACACGTTCATCGCACCGAGGGCGAACCCCGTCCCCGACAACGCGGTGAACAGCAGGACCAAGCCGCTGTTCATCAAGCGCCCGCCTCCCGTCGCCCCGCTGGCGGGTACTGGACGCCAGGTCCGTGACGGGGCGGCGGTCAGGACCACCGCCGTGCCCACGAGCCCGAGAGCGGCGGTCGCGGTCAAGGCGATGTCGGGCCCGTACGCGGTGGCGAGCCAGGAGGCGAGGAGGGGGCCCACGATGTAGAGCAGGCCCTGGGAGCCGGTGTCGAGGGCCTGGACAACTCGTCTCCGGCCCAGATCAGGAAGGACTGCCGGCCACAGCGCGCGGAGCCCTGCCTCCAGCGGCGGTGTGAACAGACCCGCGAACCCCACCACCGCCGTCACCGCCACCGGATGCCCGCCCGCCCCGATGACCGGCAGGGCGAGCAGGCAGCCGGAGTTCAGCAGGGCCGCCGGTGCCGACACGCGTGTTTGCCCGTAGCGGTCCATCAGCCTGCCCTTGACCGGCTGGGACAGCCCCGACGCGAGCCCGTACAGCGCGGCGAGGAGACCGGCGAAGGCCAGGGGGCCGCCCGCGCTGGTGATCCACAGGACCACGGAGACGGGGACCATGCCGTTGGGCAGGCGCCCGGTCAGGGTGCCGCCGAGGAGACGGACTACATGCCGGCCTCCCAGTACGGCGCCGTACGTGGCGGGTGGCGGGGTCGTGGTCGGGTGATCGGCCAGGGTCAACAGGGCAGGGCTTTCCGTCAGAGAGCGGGCGAGGCGGAGTGGGGCCGGGCGGGGCGCGCTACCGGCGGGGTGCGGAAGCGGCGGAGACCGGCGTGGCCGGCATGACCGGTGTGGTGCCCACCGCGGGCGGGCGCGGTACGGGCAGGTGGCGGGGTGCGGGGGCGCGGTGCGGCGGCAGGACCGCCACCGCTTCCTCCAGCTGTTCGCCGATCTGCGCGAGGTTCTGGACCAGGTGGCTGGTCTGGGCGGCGAGCATCCGCAGCCGCACGGCGATCTCCTGGCCGGCCCGGGTGTCCATGGCGGTTGCCCAGGTGGCGCAGGTATCGAGGAAGGCCGTGAGCTGCGCGATGTGTCCGGCGGGGGCGTGGGGCGGCAGGTCGGTGACGTAGGAGATCGCCTCGGCGACGGAGGCGCTGTGCTGCGCGTCGATGACGTCGCGGGTCAGCTGTTCCAGTGGCACCCCGGGTGGTGACGCGCTGTCCGGTGGAGGGCCGTTGGGGTAGAGCACGCCGGCCGGGACCGCGGGTGGGAGGTCACGGATCGCGTCGTCGTCGGTGTCGTACCGCCCGATCACGCGCATCTCGGGGCCATCGATGTCCCCAGCGAGGATCAGAACCATCTCCTCCTCGTCGTCGACCGGGTGCGGGACGAAGACGAGGGTGAGCTGGCGGCCGGTGGCGTCGTAGAGAGACTCGCGGGGCTGGAGCAGGCCACGGCTGCGGGCCGAGCGGGCCCAGGCGGTCCATGCCTCCTGCTCTTCCGTACGGAACCCGGGGTTCGGCTCCGGTGGATGGGCGGGCTGGAGGGCAAGGTCGCGCAGAAGGATGTCGTGCTCGCCCCAGGTCTGCAGGTAGGGCCACAGCAGTGCGTCGCGGCTGGTGGTGTCCTGGCCGTCGGGGTGCTCGTCCAGGATGCGTACGGCCTGGTCTGCGGCGTGGGCGAGGTCGGAGATCAGCAGGTGCCAGCGGGCGTGGTGCCGGGCTGGGGGCATGGCCTGCACGCCGGCGCTGGCGTGGACGATCAGGGTGTTGAGGTGGGGGCGGAGATCGACGAAGAGTTCGGCGAGCTGCCGGTTGCGCTCGGCTTCGGCGGCCAGGGCGGCCGCGGCGTCGGTGATGTCTCCGAGACGGTTACGGAGGTGATCCAGGACTGTCTCGCAGCGGAGCTGGATAACCGAAAACTGGACGGCCCAGCCGGTCAGAGCGTTGACCGCCTGGTGAGGAGGCGGGGTCGAGGGGCGGGGGATGGAGGCTCCAGTGGTCTATCTGCGGCTCGGGGCGGTGCCGGCCTGCGTGGGCGGGGAGGGGAGAGCGCGGGGTGCCTCCGCGGCACGGACCAGCCCGAGGGCGGTCTGGGCGGGTCCGGTGCGGGCGGCAGCCCGGGCAAGCCCGACCAGACCTTCGCCTTCCGCCATCCACAGCGCCAGCAGATCGAGGCTCGGGTTCTCCCCAGCGGTTCCCGCGTCTTCGCGGCCCGGGCCCGGTAGACCGAACGCGGCGTCCATGCGTTCCAGGAACGCCTTCTCGTACGTGTCGAAGGCGTGGGCGTCGTTGGCGCGCAGGGAGGCGATGATGTGCGGTGCGATGGCGGTGAAACGGTCGAACGCCTTGCCCAGGTCCTGCTGGGGAGGGTCCTGGACGGTTCCGGGCTCGAACTCCTCCTGCGCCCACGCGAGCTCATCGCCCAGGTGGTTCAACTGCATCTCGAATACGACCCGGTGGTAGTCGGCCAGCAGGCTGGAGGTGATCTTCCGGGCGGCGGGGACGGCCGCCGGATGCACGCTGATGCTGGGCGGCGGCGTGACCGTCTCATCTAGATACATGTCCTTCGGGGCGAGCATCCCGACGTGGTACACCCGGCTGAAGGGGTTGTAGACGATGGCGAGTTCGGCCCCTCCATCGCTCTGCAGGATCGCGGCAGAGGGCACGCGGCTGTGCTGGAGGTGGCGGAGAATGGGGCCGGTAGCCCACAGGCCTGCGGTGAGGTCGCCCTGCCACACCGGGAGTGCGTAGTTCTCGACCCGTACGTTCCACTGGCCGGGCAGGTGCTCGCTGACCTCTCGCGCGAAGTCGCCGATGTAGCGCTGGTCGGTGGTGGTGACCGTGCTCTGGCAGGCCCGCGAGGTCTCCCCGAGGGCGGCCAGGGACCGACGGGCACGGTCGGCGTCGATCAGGGGCATGACGTAGTTGCCGTCATCGTCCTTCTCGAATCCGGCGAGCTGAAGGGCGGTCCGGGCCCAGCGCCAGGTGTCACCGGTGACCAGGGCAACGATGCCGTGGTGCCGGCTCGTGAACAGGGTGATCTCGGACGGCGTCAGGTGGACGCTCCCTCGTCGTGGCCGACGGAGATCAGAGACGGCTCGGAGGTATCCGGTTCGGTGTCGTAGGCGGTGGTCAGCAGGTCGACACCGAGCTGGAAGAGCGCCCGGTCGGCGATGTCGAGGAGATCGCCCGTGCGCTCGTAGCGGGTGGCGAGCTGGAGCTCGCCCTGCTCCCGGCAGCGGGTGCCGGCGGCGCGCAGCAGGTTCCGCAGCGCGATCAGCCCGGCTTCCTCGCCACCGGCCGCCAGCTCGGTCAAAGCGTGGACTTCGGCGGGCGTCGAAGCCTGGGACATCGCCTGCGTGCACGCGCGCAGCGCGGCGGCAGGGTCTGCGGGCACTGGGAGGCTGCGCAGGAATCCCGCGGCCTCCCGGCGGGCCCGCAGACGCAGCTCGTTGCTGCCGGGACGGTGGTGGACGGTGTGGGTCATGGGCGGAACGGGTCCTTGTCGAATCAGCGGGTGCGGCTGGCGTGAGTGGTCGCGCTCGGTGCGGGAGATACCGGCGTGGTCTGCGGCGGCCTGGAGCCCCAGGCCCGTGTGGTCGCGTACTGGGGCGAGGTGGTGGTTGCGGCCTGCGAGATTCCGGTCCGGTACCACTCGCGCGGGTCCCGAACCGGGGTGGTCTGCGCCGGCTCGGTGTTGGCGGGGTCGAGGGAGTAGTCGGCGTGGACCTTGTATCCGCTGCGGCGCAGGCTCTCGATGGCCTGGCGGGTGCGCCGGGGCCCTTCGTGGGTGGGTGCCGGCAGGAGGTACACGCCGTGCAGGCCGTGCAGCGGCTGGAAGCCGAGACGGGTCAGGTACCACTGGCTGATGTGGTGGGGGATTCCTTGGGCGGCGGCGACGTACCCGTACTGCGGGTGCGTGCCGACGACGAACTGGCCGGGCAGGGGGCGGCTCCTTGCGGATCAGCGGCGCGTGGCGGGTGCGGCGGTGGACGGGGCGGGTGCAGAGGCAACGACCGCGGTGGTGCCCAGCTTTGGCGCAGCCTGAGGCGGTCAGCCGGGGACTGGCCCGGTGGGCTGCCATAGCGCCGGATGGTCGCTGAACCGGGTACGGGGATCGGTCGCCCACCCGACGACGGGGCCGCGCAGTTCCTCACGAAGACTGATTACCTCGATGCCGTGCTCGTGGAGTACGTAGCCCCAGTCCAGGCCGCCGGTACCTCCCTCGTGGACGGACATCCGGAAAGCGGGAGAGCCATCCGGCGTGATCAGGTCGTCCATCTGCTTGCTCGGGTAGTGCTGGCCTCCGGTGAGCTCGTTGACCAGTGCTTCGGGAGTGCCGTCGAGGAGGTCGGTGCCCAGCCCGGACCAGGCGACGGGCACGGCATCGATCAGGTGCCGGTTCATAGCGTCGAGATCGCCGGCGAACTTGTGCTGGTGGGCAGCCAGCAGAAGGGGAAGATGATTGCTGGGGAATCCGTCCCAGTGGACGTAGATGCCTTCGTATCCTCCGGCCTCGGTGGGGCGGGCGATGAAGGAGCGGGTTGCCAGGGGAGTCTCCTTGGAGTGCGGTGGGTGCGGGTGCGTGCCGCAGGTCGGCGGCGTTGCTCGTTGCCGCTAGCCGTTCCAGGTCAGCGGGCCCGGCCCGGGTTGCCGGGCGGCGTAGACGGCAGGCCGGTCACCGGTGCCGGGCTCGTGGGGTACTGCGAGCGGAAGTACGTCTCCAGCGGATGGCGGTCGCTGAGGACGACCTCGAAGCCGAGTCCGCGGAGCCGGTCGGCGGCATCCTGGACGAGGACCTCGGGAGTGAACGGCGAGTTGGTGGCGGTCACGCACAGACCGGTGCCGGGGTCCAGGTGCCAGCGGCCGTCCTCGTGGAGCAGGGCCCTCACGGCGCGAGGCATGAGCACGTCGGCGATCGGCCGCCCGTCCGTAGACCGGCCGATGGTGATCTGCTGGGCCTGCTTGAACCTGGTGCCGCTCGCGATGCGCATCGACGCCAGCCGGTAGTACGGAAGGAGACGGCGCTGTACCGCGGCGGCAGCGCGGGCAGGGTCACCCGGAACCGAGACGGCCTGCGGGTGCGGCGTCGTGTCGTACTCGTAGACCCCTGCCGGTAGCAGCGTGCCGACCAGGAACTCGCCCGGCTGGTGCGGCCGCTGGATGACGCAGAGCTGGAAGCCGTGGGCATGGGTGAGGAAGGCTCGCGCACGCTGATGGTCGCCGTCCCGGCGCAGTGCACGCCACAGCACTCCCTCCTCCCTCTCCCAGAGCCGGTCGTCGGCATGGCTCCACCGATACGGAGTCGGCAGGACTCTGTGGCTCCACGCCAGGCCCAGGCGCGGTGCCAGCTCGGCGGTGAACTGCTCCAGGCCGGCGGTGACGGCTCTGGAACGTCTCAGCGTCTCCTGCTCGAAGGGAAGCAGGGAATCTTCTTGGGTCATGCCGAGGGCGCCTGGTGGTGGAGGTGGGCGACGGGCAGGCCTAGCGGCTGCAGCGCGTGCACGGCCTGGTGCACGAGGTGCTCCTGCTGTTCAGCAGGTAGGGAGGCCGGCGCGGTGTATGCGCCGAGCCGCGAGCAGTAGGTGAACCCCCTTGACCACAAGACCCGTTGGACCGGGTCGGAAAGCGGGAGGGATATCGGCCCGGCGACATGCAGTCCTATGTGGATGCTGACGGGGTGGTACACGGGAAGCCTTCCTGAAGGACGAGGTTGGGGGGTGAGGGTCAGCGGCTGCGGGTGCCGCGCGTGGCCGGCGGAGGGGCATGGACCCCAGCCGCGTGCACGCGGGCGGCTACCGGTGTCGACGGGATGCGGGGGAGTCGTGCGAGGAGGGCGTCGATCGCGGAGAGCAGCGGGCCGACATCGTGGGGGCCGACGGAATCGGTGGAGTCGTAGAGGACCGTCATCGAGGTCCGGTCCTCGGCGGGAGCCTCGTGTGTGGCCAGCCATCCGCCTTGCGCCCCGATGAGGACGACGGAGTCGTGTCCGGGTGGCCAGGCGTAGACGAGCCAGTCGTCCATCCCGTACTGGACGTCGCAGACCAGGCCGCGTTCGCGTAGCGGGGTGGTCACGTGGGCGAAGCGGGCCCACGCTCGCTGCCAGCTGGGGTCGAGGACGTTGCGGTGATCCGGCAACGGCGCCAGGAGGCGGGTCGACGGACCGTCCGCCCCCGGCTCTTGCCGCAAGGTCATCGGTTCCGGCCAGGCGTGGGTATGACGGCCGGGGGCACCGCGGCAGGTGCGTAACGGGCCAGCATGGCGGCTGTCCGGGTAGGGAACACGCGAGTGATTTCTGTTGCCTTGCCGCGCAGTTGCTGGGCGGCGGTGCGCAGGGCGGTACTGGCCTGGTCGAGATGATCCTGGATAACGACCCGCACATCCCCCGGCGGGGGCGTGCGCTCGGTGGAGGAGTGCCGGATGTTCTCGTGAAGGAAGCCGAGACGGTCAACTACCTGGCTGAGGTGGGCGAGGGCGGTGCCGAGCGGGGGAGCGCACTGAGCGAGGGCCGCGGTGCCGAAGCGTTCGGCGTGGCTGTAGCCGGTGAGGTTCTCGAACTCGTGGCGGCTGCTGGTGGTCAGTTCCTCGCAGATTTCGGCCAGGATGACGCCGATGTCGCCGACCACGGTGTGGAGGTCCGGGGTGACGTCGTCGCCTCGACGTAGTTCCTCGGCCTTCGGAACGTCGTCGAAGACCCGGTCCACACTCCTCGCGAGCTGGAGGAAGTAGTCAGGGCTGGTGATGTCAGAAATGGTGTGTTTCCTATCTTTTCAGTGCATACGGGAATCGGTATCGAACAGGGTCTGTTCGGCTGGGTGGAGCAGGTGTTGGACGATGAAGGACCGGCCGGCGACCTTCCAGAGGCCGCGTCCGCGGCTGAGGTGGGATATCGCTTCGGTCTCCACCGAGGTCAGGCCGAGCAGGGAAGCCGCCGCGTGGAGCTGGTCGGTTTCCTGGCGGTAGATGATGCGGGTGGAGCAGTCCGCGAGGAGTCCTTCGGCCAGGGCACGGCCCTGGGATCCGGCGTCACCCGCGGTGAGCAGGTCGGAGAGCCGGTGGATGACCATCAAGTTGGCGATGCCGAGGCCGCGGGAGAGCTTCCACTGGGCCTGCATGCGCTGCAGCAGGGGGCCGTGGCGCATCAATCGCCATGCCTCGTCGTAGACGATCCACCGCCGGCCGCCGCGCGGGTCGGTGAGGGCGGACTCCATCCAGGCCGAGGCGCAGGTCATGGCGAGGACGAGAGCGGTGTCGTCGCCGGATCCGCCGAGGCGGGACAGGTCGATGGACAGCATCGGGGTGGCCGGGTCGAAGGCGACGGTGGAGGGGGCGTCGAACATTCCGGCGAGGTCGCCGTGGACGAGGCGGCGCATGGCGTGGGCGAGGTCGCGGGCTGCTTCTCCGAGGTGGCCTGAGACGGTGCCGGCGGCCTGGTCGAGGAGGGCGGGCTGGGCGAGGGTGTGGGCGATGTCGCCGAGCAGCGGGGTCCGTCCTGCGGCGGCGGCTGCCTTGACGACGCCGTTGAGGGTGATGTCGAGGGCGGTGTGCTCCATCGGCATTAGGTCGCGGCCCAGGACGGTGCGGGCGAGGGAGCCGAGCAGGAGCAGGCGGCGCTTGCGTACCTCACCGGCCCAGTCCGCCTCCGCGACGGACGGCGGCCTGGGGGCGGCGTCCAAGGGGTTGAGGCGGCCAGGGAGTCCGGGGCCGAGTGCAATCGAGGTGCCGCCGAGGGCTTGGGCGACGGGGGTCCATTCGCCCTTGGGGTCGCAGGGGACGTACACGCGGTACCCGAAGGCCACCGACCGCAGGGCGAAGGACTTCGCGAGGGCGCTCTTGCCCTGGCCGATCACTCCGGCGAGCAACACATTCGGGTTGGTGAACCCGTCGATCTTGCCGTACAGGGTGAACGGGTCGAAGACGAAGGCGGCTTCGGCGTGGACGTCGCGGCCGATGTAGATGCCGTCGGCTCCGAGGCCGCCTTCGGCGAGGAACGGATACGCGCCGGCGGCGACGGCGGTGGTCATGCGGTGGGCGGGCAGGCGCAGCCGGTTGCCGCGGGCGGAGGCGCTGCCGGGTCGCCCGGCGGCCGGGTAGGGGGAGAGAGGCATCTCCTGCTCGGCCGGTTCGTGTTCGCCGGAGGGCGAGGTGGATTCGGCGCGGGCCTTGGCCTGGGCTTCGGCGAGCTGGCGGCGGGCGGCCTTGCGGGTGCTGCGGTCGGTGCCGTGGGGGGTGAACAGGGGGCTGGCGGAGGCGCGGCGGGCGCGGCGGCCGGGACGGTGCTGGGACATGGGGGCGGATCGTTTCTGCGGGGGCTGCCCTCAGGCGGTGCGTGCCGGGCGGGGGCCGTGGTCGGCGGGGGTGGTCTTGCGGCGGATGGCGTGGCCGGAGGCGAGCTGGCGCTGGCAGATGGTGAGGACCGGCGGTCCCTCGGGCAGTTGGTCAGGGCGGCAGACCGGGTCCGCGCCGGTGCGCGGTGTGGCGGGCAGGGTGTGGAAGGCGTCGTGGACGTTGGTCGCGGCCTGCCAAAGCCGCAGGTGCGCCAAGGCGAGGTGCCGTCCGGCGGCCGGGTGCTGCGGCCGGGTGGTCTCAGCGAGCCGGTCCAGAAGCAGGTGCAGCCCAGTGAGGTGGCCGTGCAGGACGTCGAGGTGTGTGCGGTCGGCGGGAGCGCCGGTGGTTGCGCTCTGGCGGGTGTGGTGGCGGATGCCGGCGGTGGCGGCCCGCAGGTAGGGGTGCGCGTCGCTCACCTCGGTGGGGTAGGGAGCCAAGAGGCGGGGCCTTTCTGTAGGTCAGCGGCGGCGGTGCGCGGGGCGGTGGGCAGCGCCCGGGACGGCCGGCTGGGAAGGGGCGGTGCTGGAGGGTGTGTTGGTACGGGCGGCCTGCTCGGCGCGGAGGTCGATGAACTCGCCCGGTGCGCGAAGCCCGGGATGGCACTGCTCGGGCACCAGCATCACGTCGGGCTCGGTGCCGAGTCCGCCGACGTCGCGCAGCCAGCGCTGGAAGGTCGGCAGCTCGGGGAGCGTGTGGAGAGCGTCGTCGAGGCCGGCTGCGTACACGGCGAAGCTGTACGGCCGCTCGCCGTCGCGCCGTTCGCGGCCAGCGATGGTCACGGTGAAGGGCAGGCGCGCGGGCGGGCCGGTGAGCAGGTCGAGCTGGTTGAGGAGGGTGCCGAGCCGGTCGGCGGCCTCAATGGCCGTGGTGATGCGGGCGTCGCCGTACTCGCGCAGGTAGTCCTCGTTCACGTCACCGTCGGCGGTCAGGTACGGAGCAAGCTGCGCCTGGTGCTCGGCCCTGAGCGTGCGGGCCTCATCAATGAGGGCCTGGAGTTCGATGGCCAGACGGCCATGGTCGAGGGTGTGCATGAGTGTGGAAACTCCCGGGGGGTGGGGTCGATCCGTGCCGGTGGGCTACAGGGCGGTGCGGGCCAGGGGGAGTGCGCCGAGGGTGAGGGCCTCGGGCTGCTGATAGATCAGGCGCCGGAGGTCGACCTGGGCGCTGACGGCGGCGGTCTCGATCTGCGCGCACGCGGCGTCGAGCTGGGCGTCGGTCTCGGCGGAGACGGTCAGCAGGCCGGTGAGGGCGACGTCGGCGTGCCCGGCGATGAGCTGGCGTTCGCGTTCCTTGACGTCGCCGTACTCGACGGAGTCGGCCTCGGAGTCGACCTGTCCGCGACGCTGGCGCTCGGCGGCGTCCGCGATGATCGTGGCCTTGGTGCGCTGCACGTCGCGCAGCGCGGACTCGAGCCCCTGGGGCACGTATATAAGGGAGAAGGAGCGGCGCACTCCGGCGGTGAACATCAGCCCGTGCAGGAACCCCGACGTCGTCTCGGTCCGCGGCCAGTTCTCCACCCAGTACGTCGCGTGGCGGGCCGTGTCCGTGATGACCCGGTCGTACTCCTCGACCTGGACCACGGGACCCGCGGCGGCCGGGTCGGCCTCGGCCCTGCCGTGCTCGGACCACTGCTGCAGGCCGGCCAGGGCCTTGGGGTCGTACGCGGTGCGCACGACCGCGGCGATCTCGCGGGCGGTGAGCCAGCCGGTGACCATCAGTCCGGCGCCGCGCGCGGCTTGGGCGACGGATGCGGTGGTCTGACCCAGCACGGTGAAGGCGCCGGGCAGTCCGCCGCCGGCCTGGGAGATGAGCCGCTTGGCGGCCTTCATGTCCAGGGAGATCGCCAGGTAGCTCTCGTGCGGGGCGGCGGCGGGCCCTGCGGAGGAGACGAGTTCGGAGTACACCTGCCCGGCGACCGGGGCCTGGGGGCGGCCGCGGGTGGTCCAGTGGCGGGTAAGGGTGTCGCCGGAGTCGGGGACGGTGCGCTCCAGGACCTGCACGGTGGCGATGTGCCCGGATCGGGCGATGCCGGCCAGTGCCCGGCCCCACGAGGTGACGTTGGAGTTCTGGGTGGCGGGGTCGAGGAGGGCGAAGGCCCGGCTGGAGACGCGGGCGATGGCGGTCAGGGTCTGGGCGTGGGGGTCGTGGACGGCGGCGGCCTGCGATCCGGACGGGGTGACGACACGGAGCGAGGCGGCGGTGCCGGGCAGGTGGAGCATGCCGTCGGTGCGGGGCCGGGAGACCGCGCGGGCCAGCCACAGGGTCTGCCCGGTGCGCTGGCGCTGGGCGTAGCGCAGGACGATCGGCGCCCAGTCGATGAGGGAACGGCCGTGGTGGCGGATGACGACGAGGGCTCCGACGCCGGCCCAGAGCGGGGTCAGGGCGAGGGCACCGACCAGGCCGGTGGACACCACCGTGGCCAGGAGAAGGGCGAGGGCCGCGGAGGTGAGGACGAGCTGCGGGAGGGACAGGCCGAGCAGGATGCCGCGCCGCGACCGGTGGGGGAATTTGATCGTGAGGGGGAGGACAAGGTCAGACAAGGCAGAAGCCGCCTTCGGAGCACGGGGGTTGGAACCCGGGCGGGACACGGCATCGTGGTGCGGCGTGTCCCGCCCGGGTGGCGTGGACGGGTCAGGAACCGGTGGGCGAGGGTCCGCTCGCGAAGGGACTGCTCGCGACGGCCGGGCCCTGGGCGGGCGCGCCCTGCGGCGGGCCCTGGGTGCTGCGCGGAACGGCACCCGTGCCGCCGGAACCGGACGGCCCGGGGGGCTCGGACGGGGAGCCGGAGCTGGGGCCGGTGCTTCCGCCGAGGTGGCCGCTGGTGTCCTGGCTCGCGCTGGTCGGCGGAGGCTGGACTGCCTTGGACAGCGCGTCGGTGACCGCACCTCCGCCGGAGGACGGCATCGGGGAGCTGTTCTGCTCGCCCCCGGAGCCGCCGGTGGGGTTGGCGGCGATGTCGCCGGGGAAACTGGCCGGGCCCTGGGGGGATGCCCCGGCTCCGGCTCCGGCCGCTGCACCGGCTCCGCCCGTGGCGGCCATCGCGGCGGCCTTGCGGGCTGCCTGCTCGGTGTGCTGCTTGGCCATCTGCGCGCCGGTGCCGCCGGCTCGGTGGATCGACTCGCCGTCGGTGCCCTCCGCCGCCCAGTGGACGAACTTGAACGTGGCGTACGGGCAGAGCAGGACCATCATCATGATCACGACTCCGGCGAGGCAGTCGGCGAGGGCGCCGAGTCCGTCCTTGGCCTGGGTCTGGCCGAGGGCGGAGATGCCCAGGAGGAACACGATCGTCATCAGCAACTTACTGACCACGAGCGTGGCGGTGGCTTCGATCCAGCCCCGGCGCCAGCGCCGTGCGGCCTCCCAGCCGCCGCCGGCCCCGGCGAACACCGCGAGGGTGACGAGGACGAGGATGCCGACCTTGCGGACCATCATCACGCACCAGTAGAGGATGGCCCCGGTGCCGGCCCCAAGGCCGACGATGCCGGGGATCATCCACCCCAGCGGCACCATGGAGGCGACGGAGCTGGCCTTGACCATGCGACGCACCGCCTCCTCGATCGAGGTGCCCGCCGCCGCGAACAGGCCATCACTCAGGGCGTCGACGACTTCGATGGCGACGGTGGTGCCGGCGATGGCGACGAAGCAGAAGATCACGCCGCTAGCGGTGCCCGTGAAGGCCTGGGCCAGGGCCTGGCCGTCACGCTTGAAGGCGGCCCGGATGAGCTGGGCGCAGAACGTGGCGACCAGGATGGTCAGGCCGATCGGCAGCAGCAGCTCGTAGTTGTCGACGAACCAGCCGGCCCGCAGGTCGACCTTGGTGGTGGCGTTGACGGCCTCGGCGGCGAGATCGGCGGATGCGGCGGCGAACTCACCGGCTGATTTCGCGATCCAGTTGCCGATGCCCTCGGTGATGGCCTTGCCCGGGTCGTTGACGAAGTCGATGGCGTCGGCGGCGCTGCACAGTTTGCTGGCGAGGGGGATGGAACAGAAGTCCACTGGAGGGATACCTCCTTGTCTTCAGTGGCGTGTTACGGGGCGACGCTCGGGGCGAGGGAGACCAGGGCGCAGTCGGAGCTGGGGCGGCACTGGACGGCGAGGGTGACGGCGCGGTCCTCGGCGCCGCCTCCGCCGTTCTGCCAGGCGATGGTCTGCTTGCCGGTGACGGTGACCGCGTAGATGTACGCCTCGGTGATCGCGGAGGGGTTCTCGGCGAGGGCCTGCTTGAACGCCGAGGGGAAGTGGGCCTCGCCCACGGCGGCGGTGGCGTACTGGGCGTTGTCGGCCATCCGCGACCACAGCACCGGGTCCGGGATCTGTCCGGAGATCGCCGTCCAGTCGGTGTACTTCGTCTCGCGGGTCATCCACGCGTTCATGCCGGCGAGGTGCTGGTCACGGCTGGTGGTGCGGGTGTCGTACGACCAGAGCAGCACCGCGGCCGCCCTGGCGTAGGCGAGCGGGTCGGTGATTTTGGGCGGAGCCGGGACCGAGCCGGTGCCGACGGACGGCTTCGGGGCCGTCCCGGCGGGCGAGCTCGCTCCAGGGGCTGCGGGGGATACGCCGGTCTTGGTCTGGCCGCCGCGGGAGGTGAACCAGGCAGTCAGTCCGGCGGCCCCGAGGAGCGCGGTGATGACCACGGCGGCGACGAGGATCCGTCGCCCGATCGTCCAGTGCGTCGTGGCCCGGTGCAAGGGGGAGAGGGAACGTTTCGGCACTACTTGACCTGCGTCCCGAGTGCCGAGAAGAACGCGACGATGCCATTGGCGGCGCCCAGGCCCAGGGCCGCGCCCGCCGAGACGACGGCGCCCTTCTTGCCGTTGGCCTCGGCCTGGTGGCCACCACTGTGGTGGCCCCAGGCCCACACACCGAGGGAGATGGCGAGCGCGCCGACGACGGCGATGATGCCGAACATGTTGATCGAGCTGACGACCTTCTTCAGGACGTCGAGCCCGGGAAGGCCGCCCTCCTTTGGAGTGATTCCGGGGTCGTAGGCGAGGTAGAGGACGCGGTCTGCGAGTGAAATGGGTATGGCGAAGCTCCTTGCGGGCGCAGGCCGGAGAGGCCCTGCGGCTGTGCGGGGAAGGGAGAGGGGCGCTCGGGGCGCGAAGTGGGGCCCGGCGCAGGCCCGCATTGGCGGGCGGCGGTCTAGCTGTTGAGCGTGGGGATGCGGCGGACGGCGAGGATCTGCCAGTCGCCGACTTTCTCGATCCGCACCGGCTTCGTTGTGCGCGGTGCGTTGATCACCAGGCCGGCGCCGAGGTACATGCCGACGTGTTCGGGGACGGCGGCGGTGCCGCGGGTGAAGAGCAGGTCACCGGGGATCAGGGTGTTCGCCGGTACGGCGTCACCCTCCTTGACCTGCGTGTACGTGGTGCGGGTGAGCTGGATACCGGCCTTGGCGTAGGCCTGCTGCATGAGGCTGGAGCAGTCGCAGCGGCCCATGGGGTCGGGGCCGCGCGGCGCGGTGCAGGTGCCACCCCACTGGTAGAGGGTGCCGAGCTGGTGCATCGCCCAGTCGATGGCGATGCGGGCCTTCGGTGAGGCGTCGGCGGGGATCTTGTATCCGGCGGGGACGGTCCCTTCGGGGATGGAGCCCCAGCCGGCTCCGTCCTCGCCCGGCTTGCAGCCGCCGGCTCCGCCCGGCGTGGTACCCGTCTCCTGGCCGGTCTGACCTGTGCCGCCGTTCGGCAGCGTCTTGACGATGGCCTGCTGCAGCGCCCGGGCCAGCGGCCCCCACTGCGCGTACGCCTCCGGGAAACCGGAGAGCTGCACCGCCTGGGCGGCCTGGGTGATGGTCATCTGCTGCCACCCCTTCACCTCCAGCAGTCCCTTGTAGAAGCGCGTGGAGGAGTAGACGGGGTCGCGGATCTGCTCGGGGGTGCCCCAGCCCTGGCTGGGCCGCTGCTGGAACAGCCCCAGCGAATCCCGGTCGCCGTAGGTGAGGTTGCGGAGCCGGGATTCCTGGATGGCGGTGGCGAGCGCGACGACCTGTCCGCGCTCGGGGACCTTCAGGGCGATGCCGGTGGCGACGATGGTCTCGGCGTGGGGGATCTGTTCGTCGGGCAGTTCCAGGCCCTCGACGCGGACCGAGCTGTCGCCGCCCTGGCCGCCGAGGATCGCCGCGACCTGCTTGGCGACCGCGGCAGCATCGATGCTGCTTCCGCCGGGAGTGCAGGCGGCGCCTTTGGAGGCTGCGCCGCTTCCTGCTGCGGCCATGGTGGCGGTGGTGGCGAGGACGAGGGGGGAGAGGCAGAGGACGCCGATAGCGGCGGCTACGGCCTTCAATCCGGGGTGCCTCCGCGCTCGCCGGTCAGGGCCGGCGGCCGGGTTTCAGGCAGGGGAGGGCGCAGGGATGTCATAGCGGTGTCCTTTGCGTGCGTGAAGACCCGGCCGCGCGGTGCCGTGGAGATGTGAGAAGGGGCGCGGTAGGCCGGGTGATGGGTGAGCTGTGCCTCGGGACGTCGCTGCGAGTTGCCGCTCGCGACGACGTCCAGGCGGATCAGGTGTGCCGGGACAAGGGGGTGCCTCCGTGTGGGCATGACGGGGGAATACGACCATCGGCGCTGTGTGCACCGGGCAGTTCCAAAACAGTAAGTGCGGATCCCCGGTTGACCAAGAAAAAGATGATCAAGGCTCTATTTCAAGGGTTTTGGCGGCGACCGTGGTCAACCGGGGATCGTGCCCTACAGTTTTGGAACTCCCCTCGCGCAACCGCCTTATGGCCCTATGGCACATCTATGTCCGTATCCGGGCAGGCGGTGTCATGGTCGCGAGTGGGAGCCCACTCTCGCCTTTCCCGCACCGATATTGGGGTACCTCTTTGCCTTTCTCCCTGCACCAGGGCGACGCCCTCAGCGTCCTGTCCACCCTCCCGGACAACTGCGTCGACTCCGTCATTACCGACCCGCCGTACAACTCGGGTGGGCGGACGGCGAAGGAGCGCACGGGCCGCACGGCCCGGCAGAAGTACACCTCCGCGGACGCCGGCCACGCCCTGCCGGACTTCACCGGCGAGAACATGGACCAGAGGTCTTATGGCTTCTGGCTGACGCAGATCATGACCGAAGCCCAGCGGGCAACCCGCCCCGGCGGCACGGCGCTGCTTTTCACCGACTGGCGCCAGCTGCCCATCACCACGGATGCGATCCAGGCCGCCGGCTGGGTGTGGCGCGGGGTGCTGGCCTGGCACAAGCCTGCGGCCCGCCCACAGCGCGGGAGGTTCACCCAGAACTGCGAGTTCATTGTCTGGGGGTCCAACGGCGACATGGACGGCTCCCGGAACGAGGTCTACCTCCCGGGCCTGTACTCCGGCTCGCAGCCGTCCGGTAAGAAGCGGCAGCACATCACGCAGAAGCCGGTCGAGGTGATGCGCGAGCTCGTAAAGATCAGCCCGCCGGGCGGCACCGTCCTCGATTTCTGCGCCGGATCGGGCTCCACCGGTGTCGCAGCTCTGCTGGAGGGCCGGGACTTCATCGGCGTCGAGAAGACCAGGCACTACGCCGAGATCGCGTCCGACCGGCTCACCGAAGCCCTCCAGCAGACCTATTCCCAGGACGACTTCGTCCTCTCCGCCTGACCCTCCAGCATGCGGCGGGGGCAGGGGAAACGGCCTTTCGTATTCGTGTCCCCGCCGTGCGCCGGGCTTTGTAGCACGACATCCCCGGTCAGCCAAACCGGGGAATGTGCGGATCATTGAACTGCAATCCCTTATTTCCAACGGCCGCCTCCGGCTGCGAGGAGAGACCTTTCGTGCTCGAACCCATAGATGGCCCCGAGGGCCAGGAGATGGATCCGATCCGCGTTCCCGAAGCCGACCTGGAGAGCATCGAGGCCAGCGTCCGCAAGCTTCTGGATCAGTCGGCCGAGCAGGCCCGGCAGCTCGATAGCCTGGCCGCCGCACCCGACCCGATCCCGATGCCCTTCGCCGGCTTCACGATGCCGGGCCTTCCCGGCATGCCCGCCCCCGTGCTGCCACCCGAGCCGAAGCCGATCCTCGAGCTGGACGGCGAAGAGCGGGAGAACGAACTCGACTCCCTCACCGACTGGGTGGAGGACTTCCTCATGCCGGTCTACGGCGCGGAGATCACCACATCCGCGCCGTGGTGTGAGGAATGGCAAGACCACCTCGACGTCGTCGCCTGGCTGCACGCCCTATGGATGGCCTACCAGCAGCACAAGGACCCCGAAGCCGGACCGTCCGGGATGTTCGTGTGGCACCGGGACTTCCTCACCCACGCGATGGCCGCCACCCGGGCGGCCGGCGGGCCGCTCTCGGCCTGCCAGACCGACCCCGACCGCCCCGCCCACCGCCTGCTGCGAGGCCCCGGCCGATCCACCCGCCCGGCGACCACCGCGGCCGACGAAACGGAACACGCCTTCGAGGCGGCCTCGTGAGCGACAACGACCAACCCGCGTTCGGTCTGACCTTCGACCCTCGCGCCCTGACCGACCTCCTCCAAGCGCCCAGCGGCATCCGCGACCTCGCGCTCGCCAAACTCCAGGATGTCGTCAACGCGAACCTGTTCGGCGGGAAACTCACCCATGAACTCGACGGGCTCCGCAAGGTCTACGTCGACTCCCGCTCGGCTTGGCGCATCGTCTATGCCACGCGCCGGGCCCCCGAAGGGGCAGCGTTCCGCACCGAGATCCACGTTGTCGCGGTCCGGCCCCGGGAACAGAGCGACGTGTACAGGACTGCCGCCGCCCGCCTGGGCATCAAGCGCCGGCCCATCGACGCCCTCACCCACGCCGCCCGAGGCCGCTCCCCTCAGCGCGACACCACCCGCACCCTCCCCAAGCCCGGACCGCCGCCCTACGCGGTCCCCGGACTTCCTCAGCCCGCTCTTCCGCTCACCCCGAAAGGCCCCACCCGTTGACGATCTTCCCCAACTTCCTCGACAACTTCGCCACTACCCTCCTGGGGAGCAAGCCGTGGGAGGAGAACCCCCGCCACCGGGACCTCTTGAACGTATTCACGGAGGTCCAGGACCTCGAACAGCGCCTGCTGGCCGCAATGACCGCCCCGCCGCAGCCCGGTGCGGGAGCTGCCGAGCAGCTGGAGGTGTGCACCGACCTCCTCATCGAACGACTCGCCGCCGGACACGAGCTGTCCCTACTCCTGTCCACCCCCTGCCTCTCCGCGGCAGAGGTGGCCGCCGCGGATGACGTGTTCAGGCAGTGCCTGGAGGAGGACGAGAACTGCTGCCAGGAACCGGCGGAACCGGCTGCCAACCTGCTCGAAGCCTGCCTCAACGTCTTCACCGAGCTCGGCGACCCGTACGCAGTGGCCTCCGCCGACCTCGTGGAAGCGCTTCGGCACCTGCCGGGCATCGCCGGAAACCAGCGCCGCTACAGCGATCTCACCCAGGCCCGTCTCGCCGAGCTCCTGGCCCCGCACGGCATGCGGACCCGCGACATCACCCTGCCGGACGGCCGGCGCCGTAAGTCCTATCAGCGCGACGCCCTCCTCACCGCCATGGGCGTGTGCACCAGCTGCTGAACACCACCACGGCCACCCGCATCCGGACGGCGACCATCGCGGACTGGCCGCTCATCGAGACGTTCCACCGCAGCTGCTCAGAGCAGGCCATGCACCGCCGCTGGGGCAGAACCCAGATCACCCGCCGCGACATCGAGCGACTGCTGCACCACTCCAGCTGCTGGATCGCCCTGCACGCCACCGACGAGGTCATCGCCCTGGGCTCGGCCGGACCCGTCAGCCGACACCCCGGCGTCTTCGACCTCGGCCTGCAAGTCGCCGACGCCCACCGGCGCCGAGGCATCGGTCTCGCCCTCGCCCGGCACGCCGCCGCCCATGCCCGCTCCCAAGGTGCGCACACCCTCTCCGTGTACGCCGAGGTGTCGAACCTGCCGATGCTCGGCCTGGTCCGACACCTCGGCCACCCCACCGAGATCCGAGAGGGCGCGTACCTCGACGTCCGCGTGCCGCTGTCCGGCACCGCCCCCGACCGTTCCCCGGCCCTCTCCTAGGAGGTGATCTCCCTGCCGCCCATCACGCCGCAGGCGAAGGCCCTGACCAGCCTTGACCACCGCGTCGAGGCGGCCACCGGTCACACCATCGACGACCTGTGGACGTACCACGACCGAGGCCTGCTCGACGAGCCACTCAGCCGTCTCGCCGAAGCCCACCGCTCCCTGTCCGACGCCGAGCGAGGCATCACCTTCTACCGGGTCCTACTCCAGCGCCTGGCCTCCGGCGAACTGCCCTTCGATCAAGATCTGTTCACGCGCATCGACCGGACCGTCGCCCAGCTCAAGGACGCCACCGCGGAACGGGACACCCGCCAGGACCAGGCGGTCGCCGTACTGGAGCCGCTGGAAGCCGCCCACCCGGCAGCCTCCGTGACGGCAGGTGCGGACCTGATCGCCCACGAGTTCGCCGCGCTCCTCGCCATCAGCCAGGGAGCCAAACTCCATCAGCACCTGCAGACCGGCCGCATGTCCGTCGTGACGGCCTCCGGAGTGCGGATCGCGCACCCGGTCTTCCAACGGCTGGAAGAGGCCGGACTGGTGGTGCGCGACACCTCCCGCCCACTCCACGCCGGACAGCCCGTCTCGCTCACCGAGAGCGGACGGACAACGGTCACCGGCACCGCCCGTCCTTCGGCAACGGCCGCGCCCGCGCCTCGGGTGGGGTCCTGGCCGGCGCCCTCGCCCCGGTCCCGCTGACCTGCCGTGCCTCCTCATCCCCCTGCCTCACGAATTGAGTTGAATGCCGCGAACCGACTACCGGCCTGACTTCCGCCTTGTCGGCTTCGAGCCTGTCAACGACACCGTGGAGGAGGCCTTCTGGGATCACATCGACTCGGAGAGCGACTCGATGACCACGCTTGCCTCCCACCACAGTACCGACGGCCGACGAAGCTTCTACGTGATCCACAACGGCGCCGTCACGTGGGGAATCCCCGGGGAACCGCAGCTCATCGCACTACGCCTCGAACGTGACATCGCAGCCAAGTCGTACAGCTTCGAGTACGCCAGGCTGCCTCTTCCGGCGATGGCCCAGTCCTGGCTCATCAAGCGCGGCTGCCCGGCGGAGGCCATCGCCTTGCCGCCGGGCATGGGCACCCAGCCCGCCGACACCACCACCGTGGCCCTGCAGCAGCGGCTCGCGGGCGACGGTGACCGCTTCGCCCTGCTCCACAGCTACACCGACGACACCTCGGCCAAGCCCGAGACCACCGTGCTCCTGCGTGCGCTGGACGAGCGGGTGGAGAAGCCGTTCCGGGTTCTGCTGGAGCAAGCCGACCTCGATACCTACACCCACACGCTGCGCGAGGGTGCCTTCGAGACCTACGAGGCCGCCGTGGGCTGGATGGAAGACCGTTCCAGCCCCCTTCCGCCGGCCGCGCCGTCCACCCGAACCACCAGCATCACCGCCCCACCGATCGCTCCGCCGCAAGTCCGCGGCCGGGCGCGTTGAGGCTGGGCGCGCCGGAACATAGCAGCACATCCCCGGTCAGCCAAACCGGGGATTCTCCGGACCCTAGGAACTGGGCCCACCGCACAACTTCGGGCCGTCTCCCACCTTTCACCTTGTCGCCCCATGCCCTCATGGAGAGGAGTTCGCCATGCCCGAAGAACTTGACGACGTGCTGGCCGCCTTCACCCAGCAGATCGAAGCCCGCTTCCAGATACCTCTCCACCAGCTGCGCGCTGCCGTAACGACCGCCCCTGAGGCGAATCCCGATGCGACGACCGTGGTCCGCTGGTACGGACACCTCGAAGAAGCCCAAGGGCTGCTGTCCCGGGCCGAGGACGACCTCGTGCTCGCCCTCCACCAAGCGCCCGTCGGTGAGCTCGATGACCCGGTGATGGCCCTCGCCGACCGCGTGAACACGCTGGTCGCCGTACGGGACGGCCGCGCCATGGTCGTCCGCCACCTCCTCGACGACAACGCCCCGGGCCGACGTACGCCGGGACCCTGGCGCGGGACCGTCCGCACGGGACCCGCCATCGAGACCACGCCCGTCGCCCGCCCGGCCACACTGCCCTCCGTCCCGGTCAGGGGAGGCATACGATGAGCACCTCGACCAAGCCGCCCAGCCAGGATACGCACCTCGAAGAGGTCTTCGGTGCCCCCCTGGCCCAGCTCTACGCCGGCGCGGCAGCCGGATCGGCCACGCCGGCCGAGCAGCGCGCGCTGGAGCTGCGATCGTTCCTGGCCCTCGCCGAGGAACAGGTCGCCCGCGTCCGTGACCGCGTGCACCAATACACGGCCCCTGGCGCGGACATGAGCACGCTGTCTGCCTCCGAACTGCGCTTCGACTCGCAATGGATGGACGCTGCCCTGTCCGCCCGCACCCAGTACGTCACCGCCCTGGACCAACTCCTTCGGAGCATGCCCCCGCCGGGTTCGCCACGGCCGGAGAGCCGGGTGCGGTTCAACCATCACAAGATCACCACCAGTGCCGCACCCAGGGTGCCGCCGCTCGCGGCGGACCCTGCGGCCCACGGTGCGAGAGGCCACTGATTGCCCCACGACACTTCCCGGTTGATCGCCGAGCACATCGAAGCCCTCTACGGCCGCCCGCGCGCGGAACTCAAGGCCCACGCCGATTCCACCAGCCACCCGAACATGCTCTCCGCGCTCCTGTCCGCGCACGCCGCCGTGGAGTTCGCGGAACGCGACCTCGACTTCCAGCTCGAGCGATTGCGGCAGCTGACGCAACCCGAGCGTGAGACCAGCCGCTACACCGCCGGGCACATCCACGACTGCGCCCGCCGTATCGGTGAAGCCGTCGCCGTCCGCGACACCCAGGCCCAGCACGTCACCGCTGTGCTCCAGAGCCTGCACCGCACCCCCGCGCCGGAGACCACACCGGCCGCCCCGGTCACACCACCGGTCCCGGCCGCTGTCCCGGCCTCCCGCGCCCGCTGAACCCCTTTAACCACGTTCCAGGAGCACCCTTTTGGCTACCACCGGCCTGCCCGAATCCATATCGTCCGACCTGTCCCGCGTCACCCAGAGCCTGCAGATGCTGGCCCCGCGGTGGAACATCTGGGTGCTGCTGACCATGTCCGAGAAGCCGCTGCGCTACCGGGAGATCAAGAGCGCACTGCCCTGGCTCCCCGACGGCCAGCTCCACCCCAGGCTCGGCAAGCTCGTCGACTCCGGACTCCTCGAACGAACCGAGTTCGAGTCCCACGACGTGCTGTACGGCCTGTCCGTCCGAGGCCGCGAACTGCTGCCGGTCCTCGGAGTGATCGCTACCTGGGGTGGCCGGCACCTGGAGAAGGAGACGGTGCTGGATCCGGCGACTGGTCACAAGGTGCCCAAGGCGGTGCCCCGCGCGCAGGACGTCGAGGACACCATCGCGCTGATCGCCCCGCGACAGGCCACCCCGATCCTGTGGGCGCTGCGCATCCGCGGAACATCCAGCGCCAAGGCCCTGGCCGCCACCGCCATGCCCGACCGGCACCTGACCAACGTCTACGAGCCGTTGAACCGCCTGGCCGAGGACTTCCTGGTAGCCAAGGACCGTGAGAGCCGCGTCGAACTGACGGCCGCCGGGCGGGATCTTGCTCCGGTCTACCGGGCACTGTCCGCCTGGGCCGCCGGCGCTCCCCTGACCGAGGCTGCGAGCCACCCGGTGTGGGCGCCGGAACCCGAGCAGCTCCGGGACCGCCCGGCCATGTGGGCCACCACTCAGCCGCGTATCCCGGCGGTGCCGACGACCCAGACCCGTGCGACGTGGAAGCCGGGTGATCCGTTCTTCTCCGACACCACCACCGTGATCCGCCCCGCGGGCGCGGCGGCGACTGGAGGTCGCACCCGATGAACGCCGACACGCACGATGCCGCCCTGGTACCGGCCACGGCCGCCCTGTCCCACCCGGGCCTCATCCGGATCGTCAGCGACATCGACGACAACGGGCCTCTCCAGCGGCACCTCCTGAGCCGGACCCTCACCGGCCTCTCCCGCTGGCAGCTGCGCCAGGCCTCCGCGGTCGGGCGCGCGCTGGGCCTGCTGAAGGCCTCTACCGTCGGAGGAATCCCGAGCCTGGTCCTCACGCCGGCGGGAGAGGCGCTGGCCGAGGTCTACGACACGGCGGCCCGCTGGGCCCGAACCCACCATCACCCCAGCGACGTCAGCGACTTCGTCACGCGGGTCCAGGCCACGCTCACCCTCCTCGGCTCGGCCCCGGCTGGTTCCAGCGGGCACGCCCCCGAGATGGACTACGAATCCCTTCACGGGCTCCGGACCGCGCTCGTGTCATGGGTCCGCGACCACGGGGCGACCCTGGCCGCCCAGCTGGCCGGAGCCTCCCAGGACGAGGTGGAGCTCGCCGCGTGAGCGACGCACTGTACGAGGGCGCTGTGACCGCGCTGGGGACCAGCGAGGTGGCCCGCGCGGTCGGCATGGATCCCAACGTCTGGGCCTTCACGGCGATGCAGGATGCGCCCGGCCACATGCAGGAGACGGTTGCGGCCGTGATGAACACGGAACTGAACGTCGATGACGTGCAGCGGCAGCTCCTCGACGAAGTGGCCCGTGCCATCAAGGAACTGTCCAAGACCCTGACCGGCAAGGACACCGTCGGCCACCGCTGGACCGAGGGCCTCCTCGGCAACCGCGGCACCCGCATCGAACACCTGACGATCAAGCGCGGCTACCTCCTCCGCCAGCTCGACACACACCTGGCCATCTACCGCCAAGCCGCAGCCGAGCCGAGCCCCCCGGTCACACCGTCGAAGGCCCTCGGCCCGACGCACCCGGCGCACACCCCGCCGAAGGCGCGCACGCCGCGCCGCTGACCCCTTCCTGTTCTGCTCGCCGCGGCGGGCGCCTTCTTGCGTGAAAGCGACGATGACCTCCGATCTCGTGATCGCCGGCCCCCGGCATGCCCTCCTCCCGCAGCTGTCCCTGCTGCGTCGCATCTACCTCCCCCGTACTGCCGATGCCGGCGCGTTCGCGATGACCACGTACGGCATCCCGCTGATCGTGCTCGCCACCACCCGTTCCGCCACCCTCACCGGGCTGGCGTTCGCGCTGGAGTGGATCCCCCGCCTCGCGGCGTTCTCCCTGGCCGGAGCGATGGTCGACCGGCACGGCACCAAGCGGGTCTTCCGTATCGCCTCCGTGCTGCGCGCCTTGGTGGTCCTGGCCGCGGCGGTCATCCTGCCCACCCAGGCCGGTGGTCTGGGAGCGACGATCACGGTGATGGCGCTCGCCGCCATCACCGGCGTGGCCACCGAGTTCTCCTACATCGCGGCCGAGACCGCCGGGGCGGCGGCCAGCAGGGACGCGGGGGAGCGGGCCCACCGGGTGCAGTCGGCCCTCCTGGGCATCGACCAGACCGCCACCCTCGCCGGCCCCGCCGCCGCCGGATTCCTCCTGTACTGGGCCGGAGTCACCGGCACCCTGATCACCATCGCCGCCTCTTCCCTCCTGGGCGCCGCCCTAGCCCCCTGGCACCGAGAAACCCGCCTCGTCCCCGCCGCCGCGTCCGCGTTCACCGGACTGCGCACCGGATGGAAGACCCTCGCCTCGCTGCCAGCCCTCGCGTGGCTGATCGCCGGACTCACCGTCTCCAACATCGCCACCGGCATGCTCCAGGCCGCCGCCCCGATCATCGTCGTGCAGCACCTGGGCTACTCCAGCGCCGCCGTCGGCGTGATCTGGTCGGCCGCCGCAGCAGCCTCCCTCGTCGCGGTCGCCTGCTGCCGCTACGCCATCGACCGCGTCGGCCTGTGGCCCGCCGGGACCGCCAGCGCGCTGCTGGCCGCGCTGGCTGGCCTCGCCGTCTCACAGGCAGGCACGTACAACCAGTTCCTCGTCCTGACCGCCGTACTGATGGCCGGCGAAGGCGGCATGACCGTTGTCCTGCGTACCTTGCGCTCCCACCTCATCCCCGAGCGGGTCTTCGGCGCCACCCTCAGCATCACCATCCTGATCATGCTCCTGCCGTTCCCGCTCGCCGGAGTTCTCGTCGCCCTCACCCCCGCGGCGGCACTCGGGCACGTCCTGACCGGCTGCGCCGCCCTCCAGGCCGTCGGCCTCCTCGCCGCCTTCTGGCGTCTGCGCCACGAACCCGCCATGCGCAACCGCCGTAGTCCCGCGCCCAACAAGCCCTGACCTACCCAGCCCCGCTCACCTGACCTGGGAGACCTATGCCCCCGCACCTTTCGGCCATCTCTTCGCTCAACGCCGACCAAGCAGCGGCGGCGGGAAGCCTCGTACGCCTGCTCACCGACCGCTTCGACACCCTGCCCACCGCCGAGACCAACGCCCTGGCCCAGACCCTGCTGGCCGACGACGGCCTCGTCGCCGACATCCAGCACCTGCTCCGCGCCGTATCCCTCTGGGCGGGAACCACCGGCCCATCCCTCTACGAGGGACCGCTCCCCTTCGAAGTCCAAGACGCACTGGGCCAGGCAGCAGACCAGCTGGAACCGCTGTCGCTCCTTGCCAAGGAGACGGTGTTCCCCCTGACCCTGTCCCGCAGGCAACCACCACCCACAGCTGTGACACCCGCGCCCCGCATTGCCGCTCCCGCCTGCACCGAAGGCCCCGCCCGGCGCCGCTGAACTTCCCCCGCCCCCGTTAGCCCCCGCTCCCTGTCTGTTTCGAAAGGCTCCCCAACTCTTGACTCCGTCCAAGCCCCTTCACGCTGCCACGTCCCGCCCTGTTGTCCTGGTCGTTGCGCCGAACGATGAGCTGTACCGCGGCTACTGCCTCGAATCCGTCGCCGCCGCTTACGACACCGCCGTCATCACCCCGGCCGCCCTCACCTGGGAGAAGGCCCTCGTCGTCGACCACGAGGTCGCCGACCCGTACGACATCGAGGCGCTGCTGGCAGCGGGGGAGGCGCTGGCCGCACGACAGCCCATCTCCGCCGTGCTCACCTGGAACGAGTTGCTCCTGGTCAACACCGCGGTCCTCGCCCAGCGCCTGCAGGTAGCCACCGATAGCCCGGACATCCTCCACGGATGCCGCGACAAGGCCACCAGCCGCGAACTCTTCGACCGCCACCGAGTCCCGTCCGCCCGGTCGATGAAGGCCGCAAACCTCCTGGAGGCGGCCCTCGCCGCCGTCTTCATCGGCTACCCCGTCGTCGTCAAACCGGCAGGTCAGGCCGGCAGCGTCGGCGTCATCCGCGTCGACCGCGCCGAAGAACTGCCCGCCGGCTTCGAGTTCGCGACCGAAGGCGCGAGCCTGTGGGGCGGTAAGTCCACCGACGTCCTGGTCGAGGAGTACCTCGACGGTGAAGAGATATCCGTCGAGTGTGTCACCCACCGCGGAGTCACCACGCCGGTCGCGGTCACCCGTAAGCAGCTCGCCTTCGCCCCCTACTTCGAAGAAGTCGGCCACACCGTGGACGCCGCCGACCCCCTGCTCCGCCGCGTCGGACCGGTCGCGCAGGCCGCCGTCGCCGCCCTCGGCCTGACCACCGGCATCCAGCACGTGGAGATGCGCCTCACGGCCACGGGCCCGCGGATCATCGAAGTGAACGGACGAATCGGCGGCGACCTGATCGGCCGCCTCGTATGGCTCGCCACCGGCATCGACCTGCCGCGCGCCGCCGCCGACCTCGCCCTCGGCCTCCAGCCCGACCTCACCCCCACCCGACAGCAGGCCGCGGCCGTCGCCCTCCTCTACCCCGAGGTCTCCGGCACCGTCGTCGAGCGAGGCATCGACCCGGAGTTCGCCGAGGCCACCGACTGGCTGGAGCAGGCCAGCTGGATCCTCTCCCCGGGTGAGCAGGTCACGCTGCCGCCCGAGGGCGACGTCGATGTCGCCCGCGTCGGCCTCCTCGTGGTCACAGCCCCCGACGCTGACCAGGCCGAAGCCCGTATCCAGGCCGCCCGCGACCACATCACGATGACCGTCACGCCGACCGCGTAGCCGCCGCCCACCCCTTCCTTCTGGACTGCTCCTTGACCGACATCGCACCTGAACCGATCGAGGGTGACGTCTACGTCACCCCCCGATACCTGGCCGGCAGCGCCTGGATCGCCGATGACGCCCTCCAGCCACTGTTCGAGCTCGGCTGGGACCGCCACCACGACGAGGTTGGCAACCTGTACGTCGCCTCCCCGGACCGAAAGATCCGACTCGGCTTCCTCCCCGAAGGCGACGATGACGGCCTGTGGCGCATCACGGCCTACCGTGACGCCTTCGCCGCCCCCGCCTGGGGCGTGTGCTTCAACGACATGACCCCCACGGAGCTGGTCACCGCCTTCACCACCGCCCTCGCCGCCGCGTACACCCAGGGCCCCGACGCCTACCTCGACAAGGAGCCGCGCGACCGCTTCGACGCCGTTGCCCTGCTCCTGAAAGGCGGCTGGGAACTCCAGCACCCCCGCTGGGGCGTCATGGAACTCCAGAGCGCCGACGGCCTGGCCGGCCTGGAGTACGTCACCGGCCGGCTCGACGAGACCAAGGAGCTGACCACGCTGGAGGCTCGCTGGTACATGTGGGGCGGCCCGAAGGGACCCCGCTGGTACGCCACCGCCTCCACCGGCACCCCGGTCCACCTGGTCACCGCGATTACCACCGCCCTAGCCGACCCGGCACCCGTTCCTCGCTGGCAGAGCGGCATCCTCCCCTCCCTGCGCCCGCACATCCAGCTCACGCCGATCGTCCCGCCCCCGCCGCCGGCACCCACTCCGCTGGACGTGCACCGCCGCACAGCAGCCAGACCCCGGCCGGTGCTCGCCACGACCAGCGTGCCGCGCTGGAGCACCAGCACCAGCCCGGCCCCCGCTCGCCGCTGACCACGATCTGGAGCCAACCTGTCCCTGCACGCAACGGAGTTCTTCGCCGAACTCCAGCCACCCTTCCCCATCGGCGCGGTCGTCGGGAACACCTACTACGGCACCCCCGCAGCCGACTCCCCGGTGCGCATCCGAATCGACTTCCAGAGCACGATCCGGCACCGGGAATACGACGGCCTGCGCCTGGCGGTACTCCACCCCGACCGCGGAGTCCTGGACACGGTTTCCCTCTCCTTCGCCGACCACCAGACCTTCGCCCGGCGCGACGCCGAACGCGGTATCGGCCCCGGATGGGACGGCTACGCCCGCATCCGCGACTGGCACGAGAACGGGCCCCCGCCCTGGAACGGAGCAGACCTGACCGGTCTCCGCTACGCCATCACGCACTACACCCAGGTCTGGGTTCCCGCCCAGGCGCCCGAACACTCCCGCCCGAGTCTGCCCACCCTGCCCTCCGCGCACCCCACCGCCGGCCGCTCGCGCTGACGTCCGACCTGTGACGCCACCCCTGGCACACCGCCATAACGATCAAGGAGATCACTCCCTCCATGCACTCCAGTGCCACCGACTGCTTCCCGACCGTAATCACCGCAACCGTGGCGGCCCTCGTGGCATGCATCATGCTCAGCGCCCCGGCCGCCTGGGCGGAAGCCCCTGAACCGCAGCCCGGTACCGTCGAGATCCTTAAGAAGGACCCCGACGGAGCCCTCCTCGCGGGCGCCGAGTTCTCCCTGCTCGACACCCTCAACGGAACCAAGGCCCTGACCGGCAAGACCAACGCGGACGGCATCCTTCGCTTCGAAGGCGTCACCCCCGGCGTCTGGCGGCTCAAGGAGACCGCCACCGGCAGCCCGATCCACGACCTCGCACCGGACCAGGACGTCATCGTCACCCCCGGCCAGAGCGCGAAGCTCACGATCATCGACCACTTCAAGCCCGCCGACCTCACGGTCACCAAGACCGACAAGACCAGCGGCAAGCCGCTCGCCGGCGCCGTCATCAACATCACCCCCGCCGCCGGCGACGGCAAGCCCGTCACCCTGACCACCGGCAAGGACGGCACCGCCAGCACCAAGCTCCCCGTCGCGGCCCGCGCCGGCACCGTCTACACCGCCACGGAGACCAAGGCCCCCGACGGCTACCAGCTGAACTCCACCCCGGCAAAGATCACCGCCAAGCCCGGTGCCCCGGCCACCGCCGCTTTCACCAACATCAAGAAGGAACAGCCGACCCAGCCGCCCACCACCACCCCGACACCGAACCCGACGACCCCCACCACGCCGTCCACGCCGTCGGGCAAGCCGACCCCGAGCACGTCGGCCACCTCCCAGCCGCCCACCAGCTCCGCGGCCCCGACCCCGGAGCAGACCACCTCCAGCACATCCTCGTCCGCTCCCACGGGCTCCCTCGCCCAGACCGGCGCGGACGCCACCGGATGGCTGCTGGCCGGAGCAGGAGTACTGCTCGCCGCGGGCGGCGGCGCACTGTTCGCCGTACGCCGGCGCCGCAACACGGCCGAGGACGACCAGCCCACCAGCTGACCGGACCACCTATAGCCGAATACCAACGCCAGCAGGCCCCAGGAACCCGAGCAACATGGGTTCCTGGGGGGGTCTGTCCAGTCAAAGGTGTAACTGGGTTTGGTGTGGCTAGAGTTGACCTGCAGTGAGGCGGCCGTCGAAGGCAATGTCGAAGGCGTTCATCGCACCCTTCCAGCGCATAGTCCAGCGTTTGCGGCCGGCGCCGGTGGGGTCGAGGCTCATGACGGCCATGTAGACGCATTTGAGGGCGGCCTGCTCCGTGGGGAAGTGCCCGCGGGAGCGGACGGCCTTGCGGATGCGGGCGTTGACGCTCTCGATGCTGTTGGTCGTGCACACAATGCGACGTATTTCCGCATCAAACTGGAGGAAAGGCGTGAACTCTGCCCAACTCGACTCCCAGAGACGGACGATCGCCGGATACTTCTTCCCCCAGACCTCGGCGAACTCCAGGAACTGCGTCGTGGCCGCGTCCTCGCTCGGCGCGGTATAGACCGGCTTCAACGCCTTCGCGATTTTGTCCCAGTCCTGGCGGGCCGCGTACCTGAACGACGCCCGCAAGAGGTGAACCACACACGTTTGCACAACGGTACGGGGCCAGACTTCGCCGACCGCGTTGGGCAGCCCCTTCAGTCCGTCGCAGACCAGCATGAGGACGTCTTCGACGCCTCTGTTCTTCAGTTCCGACAGCACCCGCAGCCAGTGTTTCGCGCCTTCGCCGCCGTCGCCGGCCCACAGCCCGAGGATGTCCCGGTGCCCTTCGGCAGTGACCGCCAGAGCCACGTAGATCGGCCTGTTCGCTACTTGGCCATCGCGAATCTTGGTTCTGTCGACGATCTTGTGATCCGGACGGTTGAGCGGACCACACCGACTGTTCGCGATCATGCATCGCGTGCTCACGTGATGTGTTCTTGGAGCTGTTTCCGTACTTATCCGCGCTACTGATCGAGGAGGTCGAACGGAGACCGGACAGGGTAGTGCTGAGGACGCGGGTGCGGGATGCGACCGGGTCCTGCCGGTGCGGCCAGAGCTCGGCCCGGGTGCACGGCCGGTATGTACGCACGCTGCGTGACGTCGCCGTGGGCGGGCTCAGTGTCGTGATCGAGTTGTCCATACGCCGCTTCCGCTGCGAGAACCGCGTCTGCACGGCGGTGACGTTCGCCGAACAGATCGCGGGACTGACCACACCGCACAGCCGCTACACCCCGCTGTTGCGTGGGGTGCTGAATCAGATCGGGCTGGCCCTGGCCGGCCGGGCAGGGGCACGCCTGGCAGCCGCGGTGGGCGTCACCGTGGGCAAGGACACGCTGTTGCGGCTGGTCAGGGCCTTGCCCGAGCCGGAGGTCGGTGAGGTGGAGGTGCTGGGCGTCGATGACTTCGCCTTCCGCAAGGGTCGCCATTACGGCACAGTGCTGATCGACATGGCCACCCACCGGCCGGTTCACCTCTACGACGGCCGGGAGGGCGGGGACCTGGCTACCTGGCTCCGCCGCCACCCTGAGGTGAAGGTGATCTGCCGTGACCGTTCCAGCGGTTACGCGGAGGGCGCACGGCTCGGGGCGCCGCAGGCCGAACAGGTTGCCGACCGCTATCACCTGTGGGCCAACCTCGGCCAGGCCGTCGAGAAGACGGTGAACGCCCACCGCTCCCGCCTGGCCGAACCGCCTCCTGGGCCTGCCGACACATCCGAGGCCCAGGAAGCAGAGCCCGAGGTGGTCCAGCCACTGAACGAGCTGAAGATCGTGACCCGACTGCGCGAGCAGCATGCCGCCGTCCATGAACTGTGGGAGCAGGGGATGTCGAAGGCGGCGATCGGCCGGAAACTCGGACTGCACCAGGCCACCGTCCGCAAGCTGGTCAACGCCCGCTCCGCCGACGATGTCGTCGCCAAGAGCCTGCAGCGGGCGCACGTCGTCGACCCGTACGTCGGCTACCTGCACCGGCGTTGGAACGAAGGCGCCCGAAACGCCGCACAGCTCTACCGCGAGATCCAGAAACTCGGCTATCCCGGAGGCGAGTTGGCCGTCCAGCGTCACTTGCGCCGCTACCGGACCGAGCGGGGACACGCACCCAACCCGGGTCCAAAACCTCTGTCGGTCCGCGAGGTCACCTCCTGGATCATGACTCACCCCGAACACCTTCGGGACGAGGACGCCGACAAGCTGCACCGGCTGCGCGAGCGTGATTCCGAACTCGACCGGCTCACCGGTCATGTCAGGAAGTTCGCCGCGATGATGACCGGCCGCCACGGCGACCGCCTCGAGGACTGGATCACCGGAGCCGAACACGACACCTTGGCCCCGCTCGCATCCTTTGCCCGCAACCTCCGCCGCGACTTCGCCGCCGTCCGCAACGGAATGTCCCTGCCGCACAGTTCCGGAGCCGTCGAGGGCAACATCAACCGGCTGAAGATGCTGAAGCGCCAGATGTTCGGCCGGGCCAGCCTCGATCTCCTTCGCAAACGCGTCCTGCTCGCACGATGACCCCGCCCCACCGGATCACAAGATCGTCGACAGAACCCGAATCTTCACGTTGATAGCGTCAATGAAGACGACGGGGTAGACGCGGTCAAGCGGCCTGTTCTGCCATTCCGCCATGCCGTCCATCACCTTGTCGGTGATCGTGGTGATGGTCGTCTTGGACACGTTGGCGCCGTAGACCTCGGCCAGGTGCGCGGAGATCTCCCCGTGTGTGAGGCCCTTCGCGGACAGCGAGAGCACCATCTCGTCGACGCCGGTCAGCCGGCGCTGCCGCTTCTTGACGATGGCCGGCTCGAAGGACCCCTCGCGGTCGCGGGGAACGTCGATCTCGACCGGGCCGATGTCGGTCAGCACGGTCTTGGAACGGGTGCCATTGCGGCTGTTGCCACCGTCCTTGCCCGCCGGGTCGTGCTTGTCGTAGCCGAGATGGTCGGTGATCTCGCCCTCCAGGGCGGACTCCAGAACCGTCTTGGTCAACTGCTGCAGCAGCCCGCCCTCGCCAGTCAGCCGCAGCCCCTTGCTCCGGGCCTGCTCGACGAGCTGGTCAATGAGCTTCTGCTCGACCGTCGGGGTCTCCAACGACGGCTCCGCCTGGTCGCCGGCGGCCACACACTCGGTCACGGTGTCAGTCACTTGATGTCTCTTCCTTGATCATCAATTACACCGGAGACCGTACAGACCCCCCAGGTCGGCTGAGACGGGACATTGAGATCCCACACACGCGGCCACCGGGCAGTTGTCCGCTGCCAAGGAAGGCAGTCGCTTTGCCAACGAAGGTTGTCCGTGCGCTACCAAACGCAGCCGGCTGCTGTTGGAAGCTGTGTTGAAACCCCCTTGAGTGGGGAGACCTCCTTTCAGGTCTGATTCGCGAACGTCATCCGTCGGGCCGGTGCGCGTGGCTACGCTCGGCAGTCATGACGATGAACGGTGCGCAGGTCAAGGTTGGCGCAGTTCAGGCGGCGTGGGACCAGGCGAGCATCCTGCGCTCGGCAGACAACCAGAGTGCGTGGCCCGCCCTGAGCGAGCGCATTGCGGCGGCCACGGCTATCTACGGGACGGGAGAGCTCCTGCGGGGGACGGTGTTCCTGATCGGCGGTGCGCTGGTACAGATCGGCGCTGGCCGTCCCGACGGCCAGCGGATCGCTGAGCGGTTCACCAAGACGCTAATGGGCAAGGTCGTCCAGTGGGCCGAGGTCGTGGAGCTATCCGACCTGCCGATGGTGCGCCAAGTCGTGATGGTCGTTTTCGAAGGGCGTGACCCGGTTGCCTGGCGAGACCAGGCCGGGCCGGTCCCAGAAAGTGAACCGCGAGCGATGACGTGCGCACTCGCGCTCATCGCCGACTTCGTGGACCAGGTCGACGGACCGGGAGTGTGTGAGCGTGTTCTGCTGACTGGGCTCGGCAGCGCCCTCGACTGATCTGGAACCCCGGCCGGGTTCACCCGTGGCGGTGAGCCGGCCGAGCGCCCTGGGGAGTGGGAGTCGGGCTTGCTTGGCTGACAAGCCGACTGCCTTCAAGGGCAACGGACAGCAGTTCGCCTCCGGCAGACAGGAAAGATTCCCAAAGGACTGGTGCAACGCCGCAACGGATGTCAACGTAGACACCTTCCCAAGAAACCCCAGGTCAGAGAGGTGTCTGCCGTTGACCGTAGACACAGCGAACCCCGGATTCTCCACCACGATCGAGGCCCTGAGGCTGCGGACCTGGAGGCTCGGCCCAGGGCAGCCGGCCATGGTGATCGACCAGTTCACCGACGAGGACTTCAAGCTCGTCGTGGACGACCGGGCCGATGTGCACATCAACTCCCGTGACGGCCGCTTCTACCTCGGCTGGTTCCCCACAGGCCGCCCCGGCACCGAGGGCGACGGCTGGGTTCTTGCGGTCACGGGCACGGCCACCGTCCCCGGGTATCGCATCACCTTCGATACCGAAACCCCCGCACAGGTCGTAGCCGCAGCTGTGGCCGAGGTCATCGCTACCTCCGCGCCCGTACGCTCGCCCTGAACTACCCCTCGTACGCTGCTGCGGCATAAGCGCCGCGCGCCAGACCTTATGACGATGAAGGAGAACACCTTGGACCCGGAACTCACCGTCGGCGAGATCATCGACCGGCTCTCCGCCTTCGACCGCGGCGCCCCACTGCGGCTGGCCATCAACCCGCTCTTCCCTATGGAGCACACGGTGGGCGGCATCGTCGGCACCGTGGACATGCACGGTCGGCACGTCGTCTACCTCGCCGAACGTGGCGAGCAGCTCGGCCCTCTGCCCCAGGCCGTGGCTGTGGACCTGACGTGGCACGAGTCGGTCGAAGCGCCGTCCCGCCGGCGTCGAAGCGCCACCGGCAACCAGTGACTCGTTCCGTACTGCCTTGGAGGCGCCCCTGAACTCCCCCTCTTCCCGCTACCCGTCCGCCCCTACCCCCGACCCGTTCTATTGGGTCACCCCCCGCCACCTCGCCGGCGATGACGGCGTCCTCGCCGACCGGATCTGCGACACGCTCGCCGAGGCGGGCTGGACGAGCTGGACGACCGCCCGCAGCACGCTGCTCCTCCTGAGCGCGAACGGGCTGTGCGGCGCCGAGTGGATCCGTACTGACAATGCCTTCCTGCTCGGCGAGCTCCCGGTGGCCTGGCAGATCTCTGCCCGCTCCCACCGCGACAGCGCCCTGGCGGAGTGGAACGCGTACTTCACCCCGGGCACCCCGTACGAGGCCGTCGCTGATTTTCTCCTCGCAGTCCAGGCCCGTACTGATCCCGCAGTCAACTACTGCGGTCCCGAGGTGGTCATGTCGGCGTTGACGGCCATGGGCTGGCCCCGCGACTTCGACCAACCGGAGACCACCGCCTGGGATGCCGGCCTGTCGGCGGGCTTCACCCGGGGGCCGCTGCCGCCAGGCATCCAGGACGGGGACCCGCGCCCGGACCTTATGGGCTGGCAGGCCTGGGCCGAGCCGGTCCTCGGCGCCCCCTACCTGTGGTGCGCGACTTTCAGTGCCAGCACCCCGCACGACCTGGTCGCGAGTTTCGCCTCATCGATCGCCTCACCGGTACCCGTCCGGCGCCGGATCCTGCCGGAACTGGCCGCAGGACGTCTTACCTTCAGCCTCCCCGGCTGACCAACCGCCGGCCTCACCCGATTCGGACTGCGGCCCGTCGCTCTTCCAGGATCGTGGCCGCCCCTTCGGCATGCCCACACCTCTCGCCGCCAGGAGGCCTTTTGTCGCACCCCTTGATCCGCCTCTCCATTGGCCGCACCAACGGCGTCGCCCACTACGGCGTGATGCTCCACAACACCGATCCACTGACGGCGTGCGCCACGCACCCGCCCGGCCTCGCTCCGATCGGCAACCACACAGCCCACCAGACCTGCCAGAGCTGTACGCGGGCACTCCTGGTGCTTACGACCCCGCCGCGCCCCGGTGACCCTGAGACCCGGTCCGCAGCAGGGGCAGGCAAAGCCGCAGCCGCCCATCGTCCGATCCCCGGACACCTTCTCGGCTACTGCGGCAAGACCCTCGACCCTCGCGGCACCACGGGGAAACGCGCCTGTGCCAACTGCGCCCACCTCACCCGCACCCTGGATGCGTTGCGCCATCGAGCGGGTGCGCTCGTCCTGCCTGCGGCCGAGCCGTGCCATGGCGACGACAGCTTGCTGTGGACTCCGCGGGGCGCCGGAAGCCTCGCCTTCGGGCACCGCCGCAACAGCGCCACCGGCCAGACGTACTGCGGCGAGGCCCGACTCGACGTCCCCAGCCCCGGGGTTCAAGAGTGCCCTGCCTGCCTGCGGCTGTGGGCGGAGGAGGAGACCTTCCGCCAGATGTACACCCTCCCCGCCCAGCGCGCCCACGCGAGGGCCTGGGACATGGGCGGGCATGGCGACTTCGCGGACCGTGCGTGGCTGCTGGAACCCGGAGACCGGTACACGCTCTCCGGCTGCGACGAACCCCATCACGTCATCGCCCGCTCCCGACGCCGGTACGACAGCCACGTCGATCTCGTCGTCTACCTTGCGGGCGAGGACCGCGTCACCGATGCCCGAGTCCACTGCGACCGGCTCCTGGGCATCCAGCGCCCCTTCGCCGACGGCAGCGCGACCGCGCTGCCCGCCCCGCAGCGCGAGGCGTATCGAGCCGCGCGGGGCCTGGAGAGATCCACCGAGTAGGTCTGGGCCACCGTGAGCACGGGGTGGCCAACTTCCAGGAAGCGTCGGCAGCCCGTCAGGCCCGGTTCCCACTCCACCAGGAGATGGGAACCGGGCCTGTCGCGTAACCCCGTGCGCTGCCCCTCCCTGCTCTGGCTGTCCACGGCCTTCGTGGTGTCCGGCAGGCCAGGGCGATGTGGGCCTGTGGCCCTGGTGTTCACCCGTCTGAGGGATCTCGTACGTTCCTCCCGTACCCGTAGAGTCGAGCAGAGGCCGGTACGGGGACGGGAGCTTCGGAATGAAACGCGAGCGAGCCACCGAGCTGCTCCGGGAGATGCTCGACCGGCTCGATGCCGGCGAGCGCCCGTTGGACCTCGTGGACGAGGTGTACGTCTTCGGCTCATACGCCCGGGGTGCGCTCGACCCGGGAGACCTGGATGTGGCGGTGGTACACCGCACCGACAGGGAGTTCGCGGCAGAGCTCGTCGGCGCCATGATGTCCGGGCGGGACCCCATGGCCGGGATGAAGCGGGCCCTCAAGGGCAACAAGCGCGGAATCCAGTTCCAGTTCAACCAGAACAGCGACCTGCCGGCGGGGGCAGAGCCGGTGCTGCTGTGGAAGCGCGGTGATGCCCTCTCCGACGCCCAGGCGCGTCTGGCGGCCATCGAGCCCGACCCGGATGCGGGCCGCGCTCCCCGCGACGAGATGATCGAGCAGTTCGAAGGGCTGGACCGCTGGATCCCCCTCCCGGTGCGAGCCCAGTTGGTGGAGATGGTGACCGCGGGAGCGATCGACATCCACCGGGTCGAACTGCCTGACGCCCAGCCCACCCGCCCCGACGCCATCGCCCTGCTGGCCCGGCGGTGGAAGGCCGACAGCCCGCTGCGCCGCGCCGCCGGCGCCGCCCTTCGCTACACCGAGGACCTGGCGGCGGTCACCGAAGCCGTGTGGGTACAGGGCGATCCGCTCCAGCGCGGGCAGAGCTTCGACCTGCCTGGCACGGTGTGGATCAACCTCGGCTGGTACGACTTCAGCCAGCTTCTCTTCCGGCTGCACCGGGGTGCGCAGACCTTCGAGGTCATCCGCCCCACACGTACCCAGCCGCTGCACGCTCTCCACATCACTGTCCGGGACGCCGCGGCGCTGCCGCAGCTGTAAACCGGCGCGGCCGGGCCCGTGTTCTTGAGCGACTGGGTTGGCGGCCCACGACATGCAGGTCGGCCCCGCCGGTCCTGGAGGAGCGGCGGGGCCAGGCAGCGGTGCGGTCAGCTGGCGGGGTGGGCCTTGGCGAGGGCCTTCTCCACGTGGGAGTCGACCAGGGCCGGTGATCCGGAGACGATCAGCAGGATGGCTCCGGTGCGGATGGCGGTCTGCTTGACGATGCTGTCCTGCCCACCGGCGGTGAAGGTGAGGAGCTGGCTCCAGGACTGGTCGCCCAGAGCGGGGGCGGCGAGTTTCTGCGTGGTGATCTTGATGGGCTTGCTGCCGACTACCACCTGGTAGACGGGGCAGCCGGTCATCGCGTCGAAGATCCGCTTCGTACCGTCGGTCAGCTTCTGCGCGTTATCGCTGTAGAGCTCCTCGGAGATCTCGGAGCCGGTGCTCCCGCTGTAGAGGAACGTGGCCTTCGCCTTGTTCGGGAAGTCCAGGCTCCCGCCGGTGGCGGCGTCACCGCCGAGCTGTTCCAGCGCGGGGCAGCCGATTACCGTCACGTCGTCGTGACGGGCGGTGTTCTCGGGCTTGCGGGTGTAGTCCTGGCCGAGATCGGCCTCGGCGAGGAGCCGTCCGGCGAGCACGGAAGAGGACAAGGGAGCGCTGGACGCCGAGGCACCGGAATTGGTCTGCCCCGACGGCTTCCCGAGGGGGGAGGCGGAGCCTGCGGGGGTGCTGCCGGAGCACCCGGATATAGCGAGGGAGACGGCAACGGTCAAGCCGGTGGCGATGGTGCGCATACGCATGTGAACCCCTGGTGTGGTCGTCGTACGGGTCTGACGGCCGGACCCCCATGGGGCTCTCCTCCGGCGTTACGGGTGGCAGGGGTCGGAATCAGTGGCCGAGGAAGCGCAGGCATTCCTCGTACGTGGCGTGCTGTTCGCTGATGGGCCCGCTGTTGCGGTTGTACCAGGCCGCGTCCAGCCGGGGCTCGACCTGCTCGTGGCCGGCAGGGCACCGCAGCCACACTCCGTCGGGAGTGCTGGCGACGATCCACTTCCGGTACGCGCCGCACTCGGAGCAGGCGCGGACCTCGCCGTCGAGGACGAGCGGAAAGTCGTGGGCCATCAGCATCCCGGCCAGCTCCTCGCGCGTCGGCAGGCGCAGGTCGGGCGGCAGGAAGTCGTCCACGACCGGCACGACCGGCACGACCGGCACGACTGGCACGGCCGCCGGCTCCCGGTGGGCCGGTCCCAGCGCCGGCTCGACGTGCCCCGCACTCCACGCCTCCCACCGCTGCTGGGCTTCGAGCCGTTCTCGTTGTTCGCGATTGCGTCCGAACATGAGGTCCCCCCTCGTCCTTGTCCTGCCGGGCACCATAGATCGTGCACCATGCCCCTGTCGTCGTTCCACTCTAAAATCTCTCAATGTCCACGGGCCCGGTTACGACTGTCCTGGCGGGTGTCTGCGGGGCCGTTCGTGTGCGAAAGCGACGGCTGGCCGGTGGAACTGTGGTGGAGCGGCATCGCGGACGCGTCGGCGGGGAGCCCGGCCAGACGGCGCAGCCGCCACACCAGGACGTCACTGACGGAGGACGCGGTGTCCAACTCCCTTCGCCCAGTGGCCCGCACGAGGAGTCCGGCCGGATCGTGGCCGGCCGCTTCGGCGTCGGCGAGGGTGGAGGCGAGCGCCGGCCACCCGGCCTCGGCCAGCACCTGCTCGGCGAGCTCCGGCACCGCCTCGCGCAGGACGGCGGCATGCCGCCGCTGCAGCGCGGGGGGCAGGAGACGGCCCCGCTGGTGCAGTACGGCCATGGGATGTCCGGCTGCTGCCTGGTAGGCGGCGCGCAGGTGTTCGGCGGCCTGGAGGGCAGCAGCGGCCTGCTGGGTGTGCTCCTTCTTTCCGTGCCAGGCCGCCGCGGCGGTGACGAGGAAGAACGCCATGTCGATCAGCATCGCGGTGCTCGCCCCGTCCTCCCCGCGGCCGAGCGCCGGTCCGCCGTGGACGAGGTCGCGGGCGGCCTGGCGCAGGGCGCGGTCGTGCCCGCGGACGGCCCGGACGTGAGAACGGGAAGCCCGCTCGAACGCCACTGCCGCGTCACCGAGTTGCTTGCGGGTGTGGGCAGCGGAGGTCTTGGCGAGCGCGTCGAGGACCTCGCCGGCCGCCGCGATGGACGCGGAGATCACGCCGTCGTCGCCGTCGTCGAACACCAGCACCGCCTGCCACGCGGCGGTCGTCGCGGCCCGCCGTGCGGAAGCGGGCCCGGGCACCGAGCGCAGCGGAGCATCCGCGGTGACGCCCTCGCCGTCCTGGCCGGGGGACACCGTGGCCGTCCAGCGCTCGCGGATCCGGGGCAGGGACAGGTCCGGAGCGAGCCGCGCACCGGGGTAGAACACCGGCTCACCGTCCTTGTTGCGGTCGTCGGGCAGCGCGACCTTGTACCCGAGGAGATCGCCGGACGGTGCGACCCTCTTGTGGACGAGCAGGCCGGCGGAGGCCAGGCGGTCGAAGAACTCTCCCTCGCTCTGGGTGCCGGAGACCGCACGGCGCACGGTCTCGCGCAGTTCTTCCCGGGCGGTGCGCTCGCGGCCCTGGCGTTCGGCCTTGTGGCGTTCGGCGCTGGTGGGGCGCTGGGCGGCGGTGCCGTCACCGGTGTTCAGGCGCCGCAAGCCGTAGTCGATCTCGATCTGGCGTGCCTCGGTCTGGGCGCGTTTGCCGTCCTGGCGCAGTCGGGCCTGGCGCCCGTCCTCGCGGACGGTGGTGGCGATGATGTGGATGTGGTCGTCCGCGTGCCGTACGGCGGCCCAGCGGCAGCCGGCAGTATCGCCGGCCGGGGCGATTCCGGTGGCGGCGACCATACGGCGCGCGATGTCTGCCCACTGCTCGTCGCTGAGGATGGGGTCCTCCGGGGCGGCGCGTACGGACAGATGCCATACGTGTTTGGCGGGTCGGGCGCCCTTCGGTAGGGCCTCGACTGGCTGATCAAGGAGGCGCTGCAGGTCTCCGTAGGTGGTGTCGGGGTCGCGGCCGGGGTCGGGGGCCAGATCGTCCCAGGCTGCGACGAGGTGCGGGTCGATGTGTTCCTCAGCCCTGCCGGGGCCGTAGAGGTAATAGAGCAGGCCGATGGTGCGCGTGCCCATGTCGTGGACGTCGGGGACCATCAGGCTCGGGTTCCAGAGTCGAGGTGGCGCTGGGTGAAGGAGTCGATCCGGCGTGCTGAGCGCTGGACCGCTTCGAGCACCGACTGGACGTAGGGGACCTCGGCACCGGAGTTGAGGGCCTTGGCCACCTGGTTGATGTTGTTGCCGATCTGGCCGAGGTGACGGCGCAGCGCGAACAGCTCGGCGAGCATCTCGCGCTCACCGGCTACCTCGGCGGCAGTGCGATCAAGGTCGCGGGCGGCGCGGAGTGCGGCGTGGGCAAGGAAATTTGCGACGCTCATGTGGCACACAGTGGCGGCGCGGGTGAGGAGTAGGTACTCGTCTTCGTTCATACGGCAACTGGGCTGTCGCATGCGCTTGTTCTTGTCGCGCAGGCGCTCACGCTGCTGTGCGTGCGGCTTCGGCGGCGCGGCGTGCGCACACGTCGGGGCGTGGCAGGCGTGGTGATTCTCCTCCTCGGGACGCGGTCCGCCCTCGGCCGCTTCCCCACGGTCCAGCGCCCCCCGGTGCTGGTCCGCTCCTGCCACCCCAGGGGCGGGAGACGCAAGAGCATTGCTCCCAACGGGAGCAATGCTCTTGCACCAGCTTGCTCGCCGCCAGACCGAGTTGTCGTCCGGCTGATCTGGGGCGGTGGTTGCGCTGTTCGGGGGGTTCGTCATCGGGTCCGGGTCCTCGTGATGCTGGTGCGGTCGGGAGTGTGGCGGGGGCGTTCGGGAGCCTGCTGCCCGGAACGGCAGGGGGCCCGGCAAGGAGCCCGGGCCGCCCTGTGGAGCGCCTCAGGTGGCGATCCGTCTGCCGTTACGGGTGGGTCATCCGCATTCGGGGCAGTGCGCGTAGTGCCGTGTGAGGGCTTCGGCCATGCGCTGCTTGGTGCCGAGCGCGGTTCGGGCGCTGGTCTTCGCCGGAGCGGTGCCCGGGTGGCGGGTGGCGTGGTTGCCGAGGTAGCGGATGTCCCGCTCGAAGTCGGCGCGGATGCGGGTGAAGCGGGGGCAGGTCCTCATCGGGGGCTCCTCGTCTTGGTGTGGTCATCGCGCAGTCGGGCGAGGACTGGCGTGAGGCGGTCGTTGCGGATGGGGATCTGCTGGGCCCGCATGATCGCGCGCAGCTGCACTCGGGTGACCGACTCGTTGCCGTCCCGTTCAAGTGCGCTCCGCACGTGGGGACGCAGCCGGTCGACGATCTCGTCCTCGGTGAAGCGGGGACCAGGCCGCGGTCCCCGTCCGGTGCGGGACCGCTCCGGAATACGGTTCCCCGTCCCCCGCTTCGGTTTGGGGACCGGTCCCCGGCGCGGGTTCGCCGGCGGGTCCTCGGGGTCGGTGCTGCCCCGGTCCCCGTCACGGTCCCCGGCGTTGTCCTGGTCCCTGTCCGGTGCGGGGTGGGGACGGGGACCGTCCGTCTCGGTCCCGGGGACCGTCCCCTGACGGTCCCCGGTCCCAGGGACCGAGGAGGTGCGGTCGTGTCGGGGACGGTCCCCGCTGACGCCGTTGTTCCGCACCATTGCGGGCGCATGCCCCGCCCGGTCCCCGCTGGTGGCCTTGATGTGGGGGACCGAGTTGGGGACCGTGCGGGACTCGTTGCCGGTCCCCGAAGGAGTGGCGGTCCCCGGACGGTCCCCGTGCTGGGGACCGTCGGTCCCCTTGGGACGGTCCCCGTGTTCGGGACCGTCGGTCCCCTCGGGACGGTCCCCGGGCGGGTTGGGGACCGTGTGGGGACCGGGAATCGGCGCGGGGACCGTGTTGGGACGGTCCCCGTTGTGGCGGTCCCCGGTCCCCAGGGCGGGGACGGTCCCCGATGTCGTCGGTATGTCGGTGCCGGTGGGGACCGGCGGGTCGGGGACCGGTTGGGGACCGTATGTCCGCTCGGGAACCGTGCTCGCCCGGTCCCCGAGCGGACCTGCTCCCGCATGGTGGTCCCCGCAGGCGGGGACCACGGTCCCGTTGCCGTCCCCTGACTGCGCGGAGGGCCGGTCCCCACTGGTTGTCCGGACGGCCATCTCGCCCACGGGGACGCCTTCCGTGGAGAGCGGAGCTGGGCCGGCGGGCGCGGCGACGTGCTGGTGAATCTGACGCATCAGCACCCCGAAGGCCAACAGGGCAGCGGTGGGAGGGACGGCGGCGACCACGTAGTCCAGCACGGGGACCGGGTCGGTGCCGGCCCCTCCGACGCCGGCGACGTTGAGCGCAATCGAGCCGACCGATCCGATGGCGGTGAGGGCCACAGCCCACCAGTCGGTGACCTTGCGCAGCCCCGCCCGCAGCATCAGCAGTTCGCCGATGACGATGAAGGCATCCAAGGTGCCCGGCCAGGCCCACTGCCGCGCGGGCGACTTGGCCAGGCCGTGCTGCCCGGCGACCTCGGCCAGGTGCGCGTAGGACAGCCAGAACGCGGCGGCGGTGAGCGCCGCGATGACGGCTCCGGCGGCGGCGAGCGTGAACCGCTCGGCGGACGCAGTGCTCCCCGTGGCCCTGGGGCCCGTTCCCGGGGTGCTCATACCGCCTCCCGGAGATTGTTGATCAGGGCCTGGGTCTGCACGTGACGAGCCACCGGCCTCGACTTCCGCGCCACGACCTTGCCTCGCCTGTCCTTACGGGGAATGCTGCGGTCGCGTTCGGGTCCGTCACCGTCCTGAGCCTGGCCGGAGAGCGGCGGCTGCTGCCCGTCGAGGGCAGCCTGCCGGGCGGTCTCGACCGGATTGGGATCCGAGGCGAGGTTGTGGTTGTCGCGGTTCTCGATGGCGCGGGCCTCCACCCGGAGCAGGTCACGGGCCCACTCGACACCGATTTGGAGGGTGTGGGCCAGGCGGGTCGGGCTCCAGCCCTGGGCGCTTGCGTAGCGGGTGAGGGTCCTGCGCTCCAGTCGGCTCAGCTGGACGTCCCGGCCCTCGATCACCGCCTTCACCCGGCTGTAGTCCAGCCGGTTCTCGACCTGGTCGTGCCAGGTCAGGCGCTCGGACTCGGTCAGGCCGCCCCAGACGCCCTCCTTGACCTCGTTGTCCAGCGCGTAGTTGAAGCATTCGCGGCGGACCGGGCACCAGCTGCAGATCTCCTTCGCCTCCGCGATGGCGTAGTCATCGTTGGGCGTGTGGAAGTACAGCTCGTCCGCGGTGGACGGGTCGACCCCGTTGCAGGCGGCCCGGGCGTGCCAGCTGATATCGGCGACGCCGTGGAGGCCGGTGGGAGGGACGTTGGCGGTGATGTAGCGCATGGGGATGTTTCTCCGGGTACGCCTCATGGGCCGGCGGGGCGGGCAGCGCGGCACACCGGCGGTAAGGCGGTGTGGGTGCGTCCCGGCGGCGAGGCAGGGCAGGGGGAGCGGCGACGGGGCCGCCCCGAAGGGGAGAGGGAAGGGAGGGCCGGTCAGTCGCGCAGGAAGCGGCGGTCCGGGCCGTCGAACTCGACCCCGGTGCACATCCCGGACAGCCGGGAGAGGATCCGGTCGCCCACCTTGTCGCGCAGCACCGGCTGGCGCGAGTCCATGCCTTCGGTGCGCACCGGTGCCAGGTTGGTGGTGACCAGCGTCGGGAGGTGGTGCTCACCGCGCCAGGCCAGCAGCCGGAAGGTGATCTCCTCGTTCCACTCGCTGGACTTGCCGGCGCCGAGGTCGTCCAGGAGCAGCAGCGGCACCCGGGCGATATCGCGCAGCAGCCACTCGACGTCCACGCCGCTGCGCTGGCGCATCTGCCCGAAGAGGTCGACGGCCTTGATGGCGTGCCAGCGGACCGCGCACCCGGCGGCGGTGAGCGAGCGGATCGCCCCGTACGCCTGGCGGGTCTTGCCCGCTCCGGTGTTGCCCCACAGCAGGAGCGAGGGCCCGCGGGCGATCACCCGGCGCCCGCCGCTGCCCCATTGGGGGTTGTGGTCATCGGTGTGCGGCGCGGTCGCCGCCTCGGCGATGGTCCGCACCCAGGCCATGACCGCCGGATGGTCGGCGAACGCGTCCCGGTAGTCGTACGGGATGCGCCGCTGGGCTGCCTCCAGGGCCGGGATTGGCTCCGGAGTGTCCGCCAGGACCGGGGCGGCCGGGTTGATGCCGCGGGCGGCGAGGCGGGCGGCGAGGCGGGCCTGCAGGCGGTCGGAGACGGCGGGCTGCGGGTCGGCGAGACGGGCGCGGGTCACAGGCTTCCTCCGAACGTGGTGGGCGCGGGCGCCGGGTTGAAGTAGGGCGTGTAGGCAGATCCAGTGCTGGCCCATGGCCCCGCGCCGGAGGCGGAGGACGGCGGACCGCCTGCGTGCTGCGGTGAGGCGTTGACGACCTGGTTCACCAGGCTGGGCAGGACGCTCGGATGCAGGCCCTTGTCCCGCAGCAGATCCATGGCGGCGCGGATGTCGCTGGGCGCGAAGTCCTCGTCGAGGAGCATCTTGATCTTCCGGCCCAGCAGCCCACGCGTGTCGCTCGGAGGCTTCTGCCTGCAGCCCTTCACGTACTCGGCCACCAGGTCCTTGGCGGACACCTTCTCCGAGACGCTGCCAGACGCTGGCGCCTCGCGCCCCGTAGGTACTGATCCAGGATCCAAGATCCTAGATCCAGACGACGAGCCCTCGCGCATTTGTGTCGAGCCCTCATCGAATGCCTTCTGACCTGCGGTTTCTCCAGGCAGGTCGGAAAGTGGTTCCTGGAGGGCCTTCGGAGAGGATCGCGGGGCCGTACCGAAGCCGACGGGTGCGGGGTCCGGCTTCGGCGCCGGCGCGGAATCGGGCGAAACCGGCTGATCGAGTACTCGACGAGTATTCGTCGAATCCTTCGAGGCGCTACCGGCAAGCCTGGCTGCGGTGGTCGGCGCCGACGCCTTGGCGGGGGCGGGGGAGGCGGGGCAGGCCGCGCTACCGCACTCGCTGCACATGCGCTGAGCCTGGTGTACGGGGCACCGCGGCATGCGCGACGCGGAGGGCCGGTCGATCTTCTGGTGCTTCTCCCACTTCACGACGTGCAAGTAGTCCTTGTCGTCGCACCCGGTGTAGCGGCAGATGATGCCGACGGCGGCCAGTTGGTCGAGGTCCCTGGCCACATGGGCAGGAGTGTGCTCGATACGCAGCGGCCACACGAGTCCGGCGATGATCGCGGGGTGGGCGAGGAACCGTCCGCTGTCATCGGCCTGCGTGAGCAGTCCCTGGAAGGTCACCATCGCGGTGACGTCGCACGCAGCGAGGTCCTCCGACCAGAACATCTCGGGCTTGATCGTGCGGATGCGGGCCATCAGGCGACACCCCCCTGATCGCGGGTTGCGGGGTCGGCCGTATGCTCCGGTCTTTTGCGCGGGGCGGTCGCCATGCGACACTCTCCTCTGGTGTGACCCGCCGTACCGGTGTGCCCGTGAGAAGGTCCGGTTCGGCGATGTTGGGTGGCTGTCCGCTCATTCGTGGGCGGTCGTGCTGCCAGAAGCGTCCGGCGTCTGAGAGTTCCCGCTCTCGGGCGCCGTCGCTGTTTCCTGGCTCAGCCAGTCCGTAAGGTCCATCCGCTGCGCATCCAGTCCCCCCTCCGAGGCCTCCGCCGGGCCTGGTGACCGGCGGGCGACGACGAACATACGTAGAACCTGCTGGAATACCTAGACTTCGCTCTAGAACTCCTCACAGGTCACGACATGCATCCTGACCTGTGCCGATCCCTCGGGTGACAAGACAGTCACGAGGGCTAGGCGACCTGGTCGGCGGCCGGTACCGTTCGTCGAGTCGAAGTTATCTGCGTTCGGCGAACCGCACAAGTGGCTAAAACTAGGTTTCCTGAATACAGTGAACCTGGGACGGGGCGGAAGGGAGGAGGGGCATGCCGGCACGTATCTTCGATGGACAGCGTGTACGCGCGCTCCGTCGCTCCGCCGAGCTGACGCAGGAGGCCGTGGCTACCGCCGTGGGAGTCCACGCGACCAGCGTGACCGCGTGGGAGAAGGGCAGCAGTCACCCGGATCCGGAGCGGCTTCCCGCTCTCGCCCGTGCGCTGGGGCAGCCCCTCGATGGCATGTTCCCGCGTGATGGTTTGCCCACTCTGGCAGACCTACGGGCCGATGCCGGGTTCTTCCAGAACGAGGTCCCGGGGCTCCTGGGCACCAAGTCTGCCGGGCCGGTGGCGAACGCGGAGCGGGCCAAGCGGCGGCTCTCGGGCGTCTACGTCGAGCCGCTGGCCAAGGCGTACGGCGTGAGCGTCGAGCAGCTGATGGCAGCACAGGAACGGTCCTTCGGAGTAGAGGTTCCCGAGCCCCACCCCGAGGTGCCCACGAGCCTCGCCGACAAGATGCGGTATCTCCTGGAGAACCCGGACGACGACAGCGTGCCACCCTCGGATGCGGAGATCGCCCGTGCGGTGAACGCCTACGTCGGCGCCCAGGTGATCTCTGCGGCCGGTGTCGCGGACCTGCGGAACGGCGAGGTGACCGAGGCGTCCCCACCGGTACTGGAGGGGTTGTCGGCTGCCTTGGGCGTCAGCGCCCTCTTCTTCCGGAGCCGCGACGTGGTCAAGAGGCAGGTCGCCGAGGGGCTGACTCTGCTCGCGAACGTGCAGGCCGGCAAGATCCGCGGACTGAAGGGCCGGCAGATGGGACCCGAGGGGCTGCCCACCGAGGTCATGGCCCTGATCAACAACATCGTCGCGGAAATCGAAGAGCGGGGCCTGCCCAGCGCCTGACGGCGCCGGGCGAAGCCCCGCTTGGTCGTTCCGGTGTCTACGCGGCCTGGTGCTGGCGGCCGTTGGTGAAGACGGCGCGTACCGCGCTCAGGGCGGACAGGTCTTCGAGCGGGTTGCCGTCGACCAGGAGCAGGTCGGCGCTGTAGCCGGGGGCGATGCGGCCGGTCTGGTCGCCTACGCCGAGGGCTGATGCCGCTTCGATGGTGGCCATGGCCAGGATCCGGTCTCGGGAGATCCCCAGGTGCTCGTAGAAGCCGAGGGCGCCGACGATCCCGTCGAACCCGGCGCGCTGGACACCGGCGTCGGTGCCGGCGATCAGGCGGGCTCCGGACTCGGCCATCCGCTGCACGAGTGCGAACATGGCGGCGGCCTTCTCCTCGCCGAAGAAGCGGGGGAGCATCCGCCAGTGCGGGCTGACGGCCGGGCAGACGTAGATGCCCTTCTCGACGATCTGCGCCAGGACGTCCTCGCGGAGATCGAAGCCGTCCTCGGTCATCCACGTGCAGTGCTCGATGGTGTCGACCCCGGCGGCCACGGCGTCGGTGATGGCGTCGGTGCCGTGCGCGTGCGCGGCCACCTTCAGGCCGGCCCGGTGAGCCTCCTCGACGACGACGGTGAGCTCCTCCGCGCCGAACTGGCTCTTCCAGCTGGGTGCTCCGCCCTTGGTGAGCCCGCCGCCGCCGGCCATGACCTTGACGACCTTGGCGCCGTCGGCCGTGTTGCGGCGTACGAGGGCGCGGGCCTCGTCGGCATTGGAGACCTCGCCCCCGAGGAACCAGCAGTGTCCGCCCGGCGGAGTGACGGGGGCCCCGGCTCCGATGATGCGCGGGCCCGTCGCGGAGCCGGCGGCGATTTCCTGGGCGAGGCGCAGCGCGAGGCCGCCTCGGTCGCCGAGGTCGCGGGCGGTGGTGACGCCGGTGGCCAGCAGCTGGTCGGCACGCTTGCGCATCCCCTCCAGCAGGTCCTCGTCGCTGGCTTCCTGCATGGTGGCCACGGGGTCGGCGCCAGCGTCGAAGACAAGGTGGACGTGGGCGTCGATCAGGCCGGGCAGCAGGGTGGAGTCCGGGAAGTCCTGGCGGGGTTCGCCGCTGCCTGCCTGGGCTTCGATGTCGGCGCGCGGGCCGACGGCCGTGATGATGCCGTCCCGTACGAGTACGGCGCCGTCGGTTACGTCGGCGTCTCCGGTGAGGATGCGGCCAGCTGTGATCAGCATCAGGGTTCTCTTTCCGTGAAGGGTGGTCAGGCGGCGCGGAGGGCGTCGGAGAGGGCAATCAGGTGGGCGGCGTCAGCGCCCGCGGTGTCGATCTTGGGTACGGCCAGGGGAATGACCGGCTGGGCCTCCTCGGGCGCGTGCACGTCTGCGGCGGCTGCTGAACGGAGTCGGTTGGCCAGGATGGCCGTGTCCATGGACAGCAGTTCCTCCGTGGTCAGGTCGCCCATGAGCGGGCTGATGCGGACCAGCCCGTCCCGACACTCGACCACGCGGCGGTGGTAGAGACGGTGCACGCCACGCACACCCCATGCTTCGAGCACCGTCGGCCGAGAAGCGAGAACGGTCTCGGGGAACCGGTCGGACAGCAGACCCCAGAGGGGCTCGAGGCGGCGGTATCCGCGGCGGTGCTGCCGCCACACCCGCAGAGCCGACAGGCGGCTGCGGGCGCCGGAGTAGGAGACGCCGACGACGAAGAGGAGGATGGAGAGGACCAGCAGCATCGCGACGGAGGCCATCAGGCCCTTCGGAACGGTGCCGCCCTGCCAACGCGTGGCCACGAAGACTGCCCGGACCGCACAGGCAGCGGCCATGGCCAGCAGCCCGACCGCCGTGATCCAGAGACCGGTGGAGTGCGGGCGCGGCGAAAGCCGGGCGTAGCGGACCGTCCAGATGCCAGCGGCACCCAGGGTGTAGGTCAGATACAGGCCGGCGACGCCGTAGAACGCGGCGAGCTGCGTGATCGTCATGTCCGCCGACGAGAAGGATCCGGCGAACACCTCGTGCGGCACCGTCGTGGCCGAGACGACGAGAACGGCTGCGATGCCGAGCACGAGGATGGCCTCGCGACGTGCTCGCCGCCTACTCGTTGCCCGGTCGGCAGATGAATAGAGGTAGAAGCACATCAGGAAGTACACCGTGCCGAGCAACAGGATGTTCTGTATGAGCTTGGCCGCGCCGTGGCCGGCAACCGTGTCCACGCCGCTGGCGCCGCCCGGCATGGCTACCGGATAGGACAGGGCCGCACACACGAGGCACAGGGTGACGGAGCGCAGGGCGCCGTCCCTGGGCGCCTTCGTGAGCTGGTAGACCTTCCACGCTACGGCGGCAGCCAGGATGAGGAGGAACAGGATCGTCATCACAGCCACCCCTGCCGGTCGCCCAGGGCCAGATTCACGCTGCGCACGGCCGGATCGGTGGCCGGCGGAGGGCCGACCTGCTCCAGGACGGACGCCCACTCCATGATGATCGTGGCGGCCTTCTCCACCTGACACTCCTCCTTGTCGAGGTACGAGCATCGCTGCCCGCCCTCCGTTCCAACTCCCGACGCGAGGTCTTCCCAGCGGTGGCCCTGCGGCCCGTCGGCCTTCAGGTGGCATAGCTCGTGCAGGATGATGTGGTCCTGGTGGAGCTGGGTCGTGCGCTCCTGGACGACGATGACGTCGGCGTCCGGGAGGTCGAGCCAGAGTCCCACCGGTCCCGGCATGGGTAGCGGCGCGCGTCGAATCAGAATGGGCCGACCGCGCTGGGCCGCCAACGCGAGCCGAAGCTCGTCGATGCGCAGCGGCGGCTGGACGCCCAGCTCTTGGAGCTCCAGGCGTATACGCCTACGTAGCTGCCGGTCCGCCACTCGGTCCGCCCGCCCTGCAGGGGTGAAGGCTCCCGGTCGGCGGAGAGGCCAGGGACGTACCCGGCGCTCGGTGTTGCTGTGGGGACGCGTGTCCCCGGTTCGCCACCACATAGGTCCCTCGTCAGCCTGTGTCCCTCCGCCACGCCCCGTGGGAGGCGACGAAGACACTGGCGCCATCGTTCGTATGTTCGATATCCGAGGCGGATGCCACAACAGTGGGGATGCGGCTCGGCTTTGCTCCTATTGCTTGACGGGCGGGGTTCGCGGTCGGTCTAACTGCGCCCCTGCACCGTGCGAGCGCTCTTCGCCCGGCGACTCCGCAGGGCTAACGCTCGGGGCTCTGCAGGGGACGCATCCCCCGCATGGCCTAGCGGGCGGAAGGGTTGTGAAGGCTGGCCCTGCTGAACCAACGATTCCGCCTGCTTGATCGAACCGTACGTCATCCCTGGGACGGATTGATCACCAGTCTCGGACGCGGCAATAGGGCGTGAAAAGCAATTCAAGATCGAAATCTTCTATTCGATCAACACCCGTCGCGGCATGCATTGCCATGGATACCATCTGACCTGCCGTTATGCGGTGGCATAGTTGACAGGTTCGCGGAAAGTACTCGCGGGTAGATCTGTTATCAATCTGAAATGAGGCGCGCTGAGTGCTAGTTGTCGGAGTGGTGCGTTTCGGGCATATCGGAATCATCTCTTGGTGATCTTGATTTGCGTGACATAGGTCGCATCCAAGTAAATGAAGAAGTGAATTAACCTGGCGCCATGGCTACCGCGATCACCGAAACTGAAGCCTTCGTGGGCTTCTGGTCCGAATACCACTTGGCGACGCTGACCACGTTGCGTCCCGATGGAACTCCGCATGTGGTGCCTGTTGGCGTGACCTACGACCATGAGGCGGGCGTCGCGCGTGTCATCACGCGAAAAGGCAGCGTGAAAATTGCCAACATCCTTGCCGCTCTCCCGGGCGAGGCGCGAGTCGCGGTATCGCAGGTGGCGGGCCCAAGGTGGCTGACCATCGAAGGTGTTGCAGAAGTTCGAACCGCGGGCGATGAAGTCTCGAACGCTGTCGACCGATATGCGGATCGGTACGGTCGCCGCCCCGCCCCAGACCCTGAGCGCGTGCTGGTCGAGATAACCCCTGTGCGTGCCATGGGTATGTTGGAGATTCCAACCCGTTCGTGAAGTTGCCCGGACTGTCGCCTGAGGTGAAGGCGACATGCTCACATCCCCTAGCGGGGATTTTGCGGACTCTCCCGTCGCGCGACGGGACTTCAGGCTCTGTGGTGGGGTGCGACTGTGAGAGTGATCTGCGGAACTTCTAGTTTCTAGGGCTACTTGGCCGAGCAATCGGCTCTATCGCTGATGCGGTCCACGAAACCGCGAGCGGTCGATTGCACCGGATACGGAGCACGATTCCTGGCCGCCCCTCAAGTGCATCCCTGGAGACGGATGTTCTGGCTGCCTGGCGCGTGGAGGAGAGGCCGGGGCCCGTGTGTAGCAGTGCATGGCGGGGACCAGTCGGGGGATGATCCCGTGCGGTCGAGCTGCGGGCCTGCGGGGCGCCGGTGCGGGCCGAGACTGCTGGATGTCGGTGCCGTGGGGCAGGCTGGTCGTCTGGCGTGTCCTCCCCGATGCCTGCGGGGAGGGCACGGCCAGATACCAGCAGCTGTTGGTGTGCGCGGCGGGGGCCGGCGGCACGGCCGGTGGGAACGAGGGGGCATCGAGTCCGCCTCTCCGTTGTCCAACATCGGTCTGCACTCGTCCGGTACGGCCCTCCGCGGACCTTGTGGTCAGAGCGTGCCGGTGAACGCCGCCCAGGCCTTCGTGGAGAAGCCGAGAACGTCGTGCTGGGGCTCGCCCACGCGCTTGGAGTCGCGGATGTGGACCGCGCCGGGCTGCGGGTGGGCTTCCACGCAGTTGCCGTTGGGGTCTCCGCTGTACGAGGACTTGAACCAGCCGTCGTTGGGGGTGGTGCTCATGTTGATCAGACCTCTCGTGAGAGTTGTTCGAGGAACTTGACTGTGTCGTAGCGGGGCAGTGCGCCCTGGGTCAGGACTTCGAAGCGCCGTTTGAACTGCTTGGTCTGTCGCTCCTTCGAGGAGACCCGCGTGGTGCCGTCGACCGTTGCGCTGGCGACCGCGGGCTCCAGACGCTGCGCGGGGTCGAAGCTGAAGATCCCGAAGTCGCCCCCGACGGCCCGATAGGTGGGGGCCCGTCTCGGGATGATCAGGATGATCACGTTGGGCAGGTCGGTGAGCTCGATGAGGCCCTGGAGTTGCCGGCGCATTAGTGCGGAGCTGCCGACCATGTTGGTGAGCGCGGCCTCGTCCATGATGCAGGTGAGCTTCATCCCTTCTTCCGTGATCCGCTTCTGCCGTTTGATGCGGACGTCGACGGCTTGTTCGATGAACTCGTCCGTCGTGTCGTTGGCCGCCTTCGCGGACAGGATCAGCTCGTGTGCGTACTCCTGGGTCTGGAACAGGCCGTTGATGACGCCGTGGCACCACCACTCCGCGGCGCTCGCCCCTGACTCCATGGCGAGGTAGAGGTTCATGCCGGAGGGGAGGTGGGCGACGCTGGTGGTCCACCAGTCATCGCCTTTGGCCTGGCGGTGCCAGGCCATGAGCATTGCCTGGTCCGCCTTGTTCAGCTTGTAGGCGCCCAGGAGCGCGGCGAGCTGCTCTACGCGCCGGAAGCCGCTGGTTCCACTCTCGACATTGTGCACGGTCGACGTCGCGCAGCCGGCGTCTTTCGCGGCCTGCGCGAGCGTCAGTCCGGCTTGGTCCCGTAGGCGTGTGAGTTCCTGTCCCAGCACGATCCGGAGGAACGTCTTGCCAACGTTCGCTGCCACCTGGTCACCCCCCGTTCGGTTCGCCGCCGCATCGTGCCGGTTCGTCTCCGGGGCGCCGGGTGCGCTGTGAACGCTCTCGGTTTCCCTCGAACACTCCGCGGTTCGCGGCGAGTTGGCGGCGGTTCGGGTCTGTCATATACCACTTCGCATTCAAGGCGCAATCGTTCGTGGATCCGGATTGAAATTCAACTTGGATGAGGAGCAACGTAGATGTCGGCTGCTCCGCGGCGGCCCCCCTGGGTGTGGGGCCGGGATGTGAGTCCTTGACTCCGCCGTCTCCCGGCCCCACACCGCCCCCGACCGAACGGAGAGGGCATCGATGGAAACGATCAGCAGGTCCCGGCCCACGCGCCGCACAGAGCGCGAACGGCCCCAGGAGCAGCCGGCAGCCGAGGACCTGGTGCGGCAGCGTGAGCAGGTCCTCGGGGAGCTCCGTGAGGACTTCAACGCGGAGGCGACGGCCCGGGTGCGGCTCGGGGAGGTCTCACGGCGCCTGGTGGCGTACGCGCTCGTCGCCCCGGGGGAGTCCCCGGTGGTGGCGCTGGCGTCCGCGCGCCGGTACGCCGAGCGGGAAGGCCACCAGATGGTGCGGGAGGTCGCCGACGCGACGGGCCCGCTGGACCCGTGCCGGCGGCCGGGCTACCTGGAAGCGCGCCGCTTGGTGATGGGGGGATACGCGGAAGGCCTGGTCGTGCGGGCGATGTGTGACATCAGCGCCGAGCCCGACGAGTACGAGCGGGAGATCCGCGACCTGGGCGAGAGGTGCGCGCTGGTACTGCTGGCCCGGCCGGAGACGCAGGCGTGAAGTTACGGGCCCGGGCGGCCAAGGCGGCCGTCTGGATGGACGGGCAGGGGTGGGGGTGGAGGCAGTGGGTGTTTCAGGCGCTGATGGTCACGGTCACGGTGGCGGGCGTGGTGCCGGTGGTGGCCGCGTCGGCGGGCCGGTGAGCCCGCCGCAGCGGGACCCGGGCGCCAGACCGGGCGTGTACGGGACGGAGCCGCCGTCGGCGGACGGGCTGGACATGTTCCGGCCCTCGCTCCCGCCGCAGGTGACGGCACTGCGCCGGACGCCGGCGGGCTTCTTCCAGCTTCCCGGCCGGGGGGCATGATATGGCCCAGCAGCAGACGGCCCGCCAGATGCGGCCGAGGATCATTCAGGGAGTTCGGTTGCACGCAGCCGAAGTCCTGACGGGCCTGCCGCCCGTATCGCCGCAGGCGTCCTGCGGCTTCTACCTGGTGCGCCGGGACGCCGGGTTCACCTTGTACATGAGCGCGAGTCAGGAGCATCTGTTCGAGATGCGGCAGGAGGTGTTCAAGACGGTGGTCGGGGCGGGGATAGGCGAGGAGGTTGCCGAGTCGGCCCAGTTGGTGGCGTCCGAGCTGACCGGGAACGCGGTGCGGGCCTGCGGGGCCCACGTGCCCGTGGTGGTCGAGGTGGACGCCGGGGTCAGCGGCGTGTCGGTCAAAGTGCACGATCCCGAGCCGGACCGGCTGCCCCGTCGCCGCCTGGTCGCGCTCGACGACGCGGATGCCGAAGACGGGCGGGGGCTGGGCCTGGTGGACCTCCTCGCTCCCGGCTGGTGGGTGTGTACGACGCCGGTCGGCAAGCAGATCGTCTGCCGCCTGCCCTGCGGCGAAGGAGAAGAGCGTGCCTGACACCCCCGCGCAGCAGCTGCCCTTCCGGGTCGAGTACGACGAGAGGGCCCGCGAGCTGGTGGTGTGGATGACCTACGGCAGCGGGCCCAAGCAGACCGCCCGGCGCAAGACGATCGCCTCCCTGGAGGCCCTGGCCATCGCGGTCGCCTGAACCGCCACGAGGCGTTCCTGCAGAGCCGTCTGGCGAGTGCGCTCGCCCAGGCTGCTGTGACGCACCTGGGTGCGGACCCCACCCGGCTGGAGACCGCGGTGCGGGCGCTGTCCGATCCCACGAGCAACGTGCCGCTCGGCACGCTGCTGCACGGCTCACCGCCCGGCCCGGCGGGCCGGCCGACGGCGTCCGGCTGACCCCCGCGGTCACGAGCTCCTGCCCGCCCGGGAGGACCCCTCTGTCTCCTGGGCGGGCACCACACCCGAGCCCTGAACATGCCCGCCCATCCCGCGCCACCGATCGAAGGAGGCCCTGATGCTCCGCTCCGCGAGCACCTCGGCGACGGACCTGCTCCAGACCTCGCCCTACCTCACCCGCGTTACCCCGGGCGCTGATCCGCCGGTCGTCTACCTGACTGACACCTTCGGTCCCGCCTACCCCCAGGGCGAGCCGCCGTCGGCCGGCGCGGCGTTCGGGATCGTCGGTCTGGACCGGCAGATCGTCTGGCAGACCGACACCCAGGTCCTCGAACTGCTCCGAGCCTGCGCGGGTGAGCCCCGGGCCGTGGACGAACTCGCGGCACACTTCGGGGCCGGCAGGGTCGCCGCGGCGGTGGCGCAGGACTGGCTGCAGGCACCGGAGGAGTTATGCCGGGCCTACCGGCTGGTGTCCGGGGAGATCGAGGTCACCGCTCACTGCAACTGGGGCTGCCCGTTCTGCCCCGTGGCCACCGATCCGAAGCCGCGCCGGACCATGCCGATGGACCTGTTCGAGGAGATCATCGGCAAGCTGAAAGCCGTCGGGACGATCGACTACGTCACGTTCCAGTTCTTCAACGAGCCAACGTTGGACAGGCACTTCACCGATCGCGTGAAGGTGCTGGCCGAGCACGACATGCAGCTAGCCCTCTACAGCAACGCCTCGGCACTGACCCAGGACAAGATCGCCGCGCTGCAGCGGTACGGCGTCCTGCGGCACCTGATCGTCAACATGCCCAGCACAGACCCGGCCGAGTTCGCCCGGCTCACCGGGTCACGCAGTTACCCGCACACGGTGCGCAACCTCAAGGCGGCCATCGACGCCGAGCTGCGCGTCCAGATCGTCGTCAACGGCACCGGCGAGGACCTGGCCCGCAACCTGAACGGCATCACCCGCCGCTACCAGCCGCTGGGCGTCGAAGTCTTCCCCAGCCTGACCTGCGACCGGGCCGGCGACGTGGGCGGTGCGTACGCGCAGGACGTGCGGATCGAAGGACGGCTGACCGGCTGCGGCTGGCCCGTCCAGCACGCCAATATCAGCGTCGCCGGGGACCTGTTCCTGTGCTGCAACGACTACTACCAGCGCGAGGTGTTCGGCAGCATCCGCGACGGCTCCATCGACGAGCTCATGACCAGCGACGCCGCGGTGAGCCTGCGCCGGCGCGTGTTCGGCGTGACCGATGCGCCGGAGGACTTCGTGTGCCGGCGCTGCCACAACCAGACGCTCGACTTCCCCGGCCGGGACTTTAGGCCGATCGCGACCTTCGGATAGGGAGGGATCATGCTGCAGGATCCGCTCAAGATCTGGTACGTCGCCGGGCAGCGGCTGTGCAACCTGAAGTGCCCGTACTGCGTGTCCACCGGGGAGTGGGCCAAGAGCAACCGGTACGACTGGAAGAACCCCGCCGACCGGAACACCTTCGCCGCCGTCGTGGACTGGATCGCCTCCACGCCCCGCCCGGTCGAGGTGCGCCTGGGCAGCCTGGGCGAGCCCTTTGCCTCGCCGTTCTTCCTCCAGAAGGCCGGCTGGCTCACCCAGCAGCCCGGCGTGCGGTACGTGGAGCTGCTGTCCAACGGCTCCCTGCTCAAGCAGCGGCTGCCACGGATGGCGCCCCAGACGAACCTGGGCAAGCTGTCGTTGTGGCTGACCTGGCACGAGGGCCAGCTCCCGTTGGAGAAGTTCATCGAGGGCGCTGTGCTCGCACAGGAGGAGTACGGCTGCTTCGTCGTCGTCAACGCGCTGCTGTTCGACAGCCACGACACCACCGGCATCCAGCGCGCCCGCGCTGCTGCCGCGGCGGCCGGCCTGCGCTTCAACGTCGACCTCGGCTACGACCCCACCGCCCCGTCGGAGTCCTTCGACCACACCGGCGACCCGGCCCGCGCGGTGCCGGCCATGCGCGACGGGGACGTGCTGAGCACAGTGACCGAGTGCGGCGGAGACGCCGCGCTCACCCAGGCCGCCCTGACCGCGCTGTCCGCGCCCCTGGGGCGGGCCTGCCGGGCCGGGCACGACTACCTGTTCATCGACATCCACGGCCAGGTCTACCGGTGCTCGCGCTACGCGGCCCTCGAGCGCGCCCTGCTCGGCAGCATCCTCGACACCGGCTTCGAAGTGCCGCTGCGGCCCGAGCCCTGGGCGCCGTGCGAGGCGGCAAGCGGCTGCTGCAACAAGGAGGACTTCCTCAACCTGCAACTCGCCGCGCCCCTGCGCCCCCGGGACGTGCCCAGCCTCGGCTGGACGAACGCGTGACCGCCCACCCGACACCACCCACGGAGGCTTTGATGCTGCTGGGCGACATGACCTGGCCCGACTTCCAGCGCCGAGCGCACACCGACTACGCCATCGTGCCCATCGGCGCGGTGGAGCCGCACGGCCCGCACCTGCCGCTCGCCTCGGACACGATGATCAGCGAGCACTTCGCCGCCCGTCTCGCCCACGACATCGGCGGCTTCATCACCCCGTCCATCGGCTACGGGATCGCGACCGAGCCCTACCGCCTCGGCGGCACCTTCCCTGGCGTCATAAGCGTGTCCGGCACCACGTTCATGAACCTCGTCGGTGACGTCCTCACCTCGCTCGCCGACCACGGCGTACGCAGATTCGTCGTCGTCAACTCCGCCATCGACAACACCGGCTTCCTGTGCGAGGCGGCCCGCATGCTCACCGAGCGTGTTCCGGACGCCCGCGTCGTGATCGTGGCCTGGTGGGACGTCGTCGGCGAGCAGTTCCGCGATGACCTCGCCACCGAGACCGGCGTCGCCCGCCGGGACGACCACCACGCGGCCATGGTCGAGTCCAGCCTGGTCATGCACATCGCCCCCGGCGCCGTCCAGCCCGACAAACTCGCTGGCGAGACCGGGGCCGCCAGCCAGCCGCGCCGGATGCGCTACCACGTCTACCCGCTGCCGCCGGAGGCCACGACCGAGACGGGCATCGTCTACACCGCCGAGCAGGCCAGCGCCCACCTGGGCGAGCGGGTCGCCGACCAAGTTGCCCGCCAACTCGAGGACGCGATCCGCCTGGAGTTCAACGACCCCCGCGGCCAGTAGCACCGCCTCCCACACCACCAGCAGCACCGTGCCCGACGCCGTCCGGCACGCGCCCCGCAAGCGGACAAGGAGTCAGTAAGTGGCACAAGCGCCCCACGTCGACAGGATCGGGGAGTCAGACACGTACTTCCTGCTCTCCCCGTCGGCCTCCTACCCCCAGCCCTTCGCCTGCCTGATCGACCGCCGCGGCCACGTCACCCACGCCTGGTCCAGCGCGATCGACCAGCCCGCGCCGGAGACCGAACCGCCGACCTACCTGCGCGGCTGGAACCACGTCGAACTCGGCCCGGACGGCAGCCTCTACGCCACGGTGCCGCTGCATGCGTTGCTCAAGCTCCGCCCGGACTCCAGCCTCGAATGGCGGGCCGAGCTGCCCGTCCACCACGACCTCGACATCCACCCCAGCGGCGATATCTACGTCCTCACCGAAGAACCCCGCACCTTCCCTGGGCCGGGCGGCCCCCGCGTCCTGCTGGACAACACCATCACCATCCTCAGCAGCCACGGCGACATCCGCGCCACGCACTCGCTCTACGCCCTCCTCACCACCCACCCGGCCCTGAACACCCTGATCAGCAATGAAGCCGACCGCCGCGCCGCCGAGGCCGACCCGCCCGACCCCGCCGCATACCGCCTGGACGGCCGGCGCGGACGCAAGGTCTCGCGGCTGCTGCGGGATCTGCCGGGTTCGCCCTGCGACGTCCTGCACGCCAACACCGTCGAGATCCTCCGCGCCCACCCGAAGGGCCTGTGGGGCGAGGGCGACGTCCTGGTCTCCCTGCGCAACCTCGACCTGATCGCGGTGCTGGACCTGACCGCACACGCTGTGCGCTGGTTCTGGGGGCCGGGTGAGCTGTCCGGCCAGCACCAGCCCTCCGCCCGACCCGATGGCACCGTGCTCGTCTTCGACAACGGCCAGGCCCACGGACGCTCCCGCCTCCTGGAGATCGACCCGACCACCGACCAGGTCGTCTGGCAGTACACGGCGAACCCGCCCCAGAGCCTGTTCTGCGCGATGGCCGGCGGCTGCGAGGAACTGCCCGGCGGCACCATCCTGATCAGCGACGCCCAGGGCGGGCGCGGCATCGAGATCACCCGCGACGGCCGCACCACCTGGGCCGTGCGCATCAGCACGCTGAAGTCGCCCACCGCACGCACCTCCCGCGCCGAGTTCTACCGCATGGCCCCCGTCCCGGCCGCCACCGCCGCGCTCCTGGGCGACGGCGACAGCGCGGCCCGGGACATGGCCTGCTCCCGGGTGCGGTGCGAACTGCGCAAAGATCTCCCGCTCACCCTTCGGAGCACCCTGTGATCAGCGTGATCATCCCCACCGCCGACCGCCCCGGGCCACTGCACCGGGCCCTGCGCAGCCTGGCGCGCCAGACGTTCCGCGACTTCGAGGTCATCGTCGTCCGCGACGGCGGCCCACCGGTACGAACGGTCGTCGACAGCTGGAAGAACCATCTGCCCATCACCCTGATCGACACCGACCCGCGACGCGGCGTCAGCCACGCCCGCAACACCGCTCTGGCCGCCGCCCGCGGCGAGTACGTCGCCTTCCTCGACGATGACGACGTGTACCTCCCCGAGCACCTGGCCACAGCCCACCGCGCCCTGGAGGCCGGGCACGCCGACGTGGTGTACGGCGGAGCGCTCGTCAGCTCCCGCTGGATCGAGGCCGTCCCCCGCACCCCGCACGACCTCCCGCGCAAGGACTACCCCTTCGACGACGCGTTCCTCCTGGCCGCCAACTACATCCACACCGGATCCGTCGTCGCCCGCAACTTCGCGGCCACGACCGTGCGGTTCGACGAGCAGATGAACCACTGCGAGGACTGGGCCCTGTGGCTGGCACTCCGCCACACCCTCGGGTACCGGTTCGCCTTCCTTGGCGAGATCACCTCCGTCTACCACCAGGTTCCGCACCCCAGCGCCGTCTCCTCGGCGTACCTGGCCAGCCCCACCCCCTTCACCCGGGCCCGCGCCTGTCTGTACGAGACGTGGCCGTCCTCCGATCCGCTCGTGCGTACCTACCGGGACTGGTTCCGGCGCTTCGACGCCCGGCTCGACGCCCGCATCCGGCACGGCCGACCGATCCCGGCGCACATCTACGAGCACGCGGTGCGCGGTCTCCACCCCGGCTTCATAGCGGCCGCTCGGCCTGCCCCCGCGCTTCTCGACAGCCTTCTGCACACCACCGGCGCATCCGGCGGACCGCTCCTGGAGGCGGCCCATGCGGCCGGATGACCGCCCGGCGGCCTACGACGGCTTCGCGGACACCTTCGCCGCCGAAGCGGCCGACAGCGCCTACAACGCCCACTACGACCGGCCCACCATCCTCAGCCTCCTCGGCGACGTGCGCGACCAGCGCGTCCTGGACGCCGGCTGCGGGCCAGGCCTCTACCTGGCCGAGCTGATCGCACACGGCGCCCAGGTGAGCGGGTTCGACCAGAGCGCGGACATGGTCCGCCACGCCCGTACTCGTCTCGGCTCCGGCATCGACGTGCGTCAGCACGACCTCGACGACCCGCTCGACTGGATTCCCGACGAGGCAGTGGACCTCGTCCTCGCCACCCTGGTCATCCACTATGTCCGCGACCGCGTCACCGCTCTGCGCGAGCTCCACCGGATCCTGCGTCCCGAGGGGCGCCTCGTGTTGTCCACCAGCCACCCGACTGCCGACTGGCTCGCCGACGGCGGCAGCTACTTCGACGCCCGCCATGTCGAAGAGACCTGGACCGGCGGGATGCTGCACCGCTACTGGCGCCGGCCCCTGGAACGATGGGTAGGAGAGATCACCGAGGCAGGGTTCATCATCGAACGCCTGATGGAACACCGACCCACCCCGGCAATGGCCCAACACCACCCCCGCGAATACGCCAAACTGTCCCGCGAGCCCGGATTCATCGCCCTCCGGCTCGCGAAGAACGCCGTGCCCGATCCGTCCCCGTCCTCATGGGACGACGCCACGAAGGGGAACTCCATGCTGACCTGTGAGAACACGCGATGAGTACGCCGACCCTGGTGGTCGTGAGCGGCGGTCCCGGAACGGGCAAGACCACTCTCGCGCACGAGCTCGCCGGCGCGCTCGGATGTCCCGCGATCATCCGCGACGAGATCAAGCAGGGCATGGTCATGTCCCATCCGGGCTATCAGAGCGGCGGCGACGACCCCCTCAACTACCCGATCCTCGACGCCTTCTTCGGCGTGCTGAAGGTGCTCCTGCAGGCCGGAGTCACGGTGGTCGCCGAAGCCGCCTTCCAGGACCGGCTCTGGCGGCCGAACCTGGAGCCGCTCACCGGCCTCGCACACCTCCATGTCATCCGCTGCACCACCGCGGCCGACGTCGCCCACGACCGCATCGTCCAGCGCGCCAAAGACAACGCACACCGAGCCGCCCACGGCGACCAGGACCTGCTCGAAGCCATCGCCGCCGGAGAGCACTCCCTCGCATCCTTCGTGCCGATCTCCTTGGACGTTCCCACCCTGACCGTCGACACTTCGGACGGATACCAGCCAGAGTTGCCGGACATCGCCAGCTTCGTCCGGGCGTCTGATCACGACGGGGCGTCCCCCGAGCCGAAGGTGGGCGGCTGAACGCGGCGGGCGCCGATGCCGGCGGACCGGCACCGGCCGCACAGGTCGCCCGCTGGATCTTCCTGTTCCTTCTCCGCCTTCGTGGGCGGCTTCATAGGCTGGACCAGCCCGTGGACGACGCCTTGTCCACGTCCTGGACGCGAGAGAGGTTGCCCCCATGACACCCCCTGAGTCTCCGACGGCGGAGACGTCGCCCCAGGCCGTGTGGAATGCTGCCTGGTCTGGGCGGACCTGCTGATCGGCCTTCATGTGGAGGCGCTAGAGCAGTCCCGCCAGGGCCAACTCTTCAAGTTCTCCGAGGAGGAGACCGCCCTGTCCGTCGGCCTGGACCGACCCCTGGTGTCCTTCGTGATCGCGGCGGCCCTACACAAGCGGATCGTGCGGCTGGAATTGTCGTTCACCGATGCGATGTTCGTGCCGCTTGCCGCTCCGCAGGAAGAAGGCGTAACCGGCACGCTGCGCCGCTCGGCGTACAACGCGCTCGATCTCAGCCCTGAACTTGAAGACCAAGGGGGTTCCTCGCGCGCGCTGCTGATCCGACACGCTCTCTCGTCTCACCCCGATGACCGACTGCTGTGGGACCGGGTCCGAACGGCTGCCCTCGACGTTGTGGACAGCGTCGCAAGACGTACTCATGCGCGGCACACTGGAACCCGCCATCCCGACGCTCGAGCTGACGGCCCGTACTGGGAGCGCGGCAGGACGATCGGGGGGGAGTCCCGCGGCTGGTGGCAGGCAGCCGAGCGGATCCGGGCTGCGTTGCGCTTGTCCCTGGCCGTCGGGAGTTATGAAAGGTCAGGTGCACGGTAGGCGCGATGCCAGTGGTGCTCCCGGGGCTGAGCTGCCCTCGGCCTTAGAAGTCGTCTCGTTGGTGCTGAAGCGACTGGAGATGAGCTCGGTCGGTTTCAGGTATTCAGGGGCGGACAGCGCCGTTCAGTGACGCTGTGGGCGGTTCAACCGCCAGACCACGTCGGTCCCGCTGTCTGAGGGGGCTGCGGGCGGTGTTACCTGCTCACGTCGGACTTCGGTGAAGCCCAGCCGGGGCGGTATGGCGCCGCTGGAGATGTTGGCCAGGTCGTGCGTGATTTCCAGGTACTCCACGTCCGGCAGGGCGAATGCCTCGGTCACCATCGCCGCCGCCGCTCTTGTGGCGATGCCCTGGCCGGTGGCGTCGGGGTGCAGCCAGTACCCCATGATCCGGCCCTGCGGTTCGGCGCCGCGGTAGGTCGAGCACATGCCGATCAGCGTGCCGCCCCTGGTGATGGCGTAGTTGTACGCGTCACCGCTTTCCCACTTCGAGTCGGACATCGCGAGGAAGTTGCGAGTGCTCTCCTCGCTGTGACGGGCGACCCACGGCATCCACGGTCGCAGGTGGTCCAGAGACTCCTCGATCAGCTTGAACGCCGGATCGAAGTCGCTCTGTCCCCTCCAGCGCCGCAGGGTGAAGTCTCCGCACTCGATGGTCTGCCTCGGCCGCTCCATAGCGGCCATTATTGTCTCGCGGAGCGATGCACCGCAATGAGATATCGGAGCACCGGTATACCGCTGTGGACGATCACGTAATTCGGCTCTGTCGCTGATCTTGTGACGGGGTGGGTCAGGGTGTGAGGAGCACCCGCTTGCGGAGGAAGTCGAGGTTGGCTCGTCCGTATCCTTGCCTTTTGAGGAATTTCACTCGTGTGACCTGGCCTTCGACCTGGCCTGAGCTCCAGGGGGTGGACAGGCCGGCGGTGACGGCGTCCTGGTCCCGGCGCAGGCCGTTGACCAGGGAGTGCAGGGCGGGCAGGTTGTCGGCGAGGACGCGTTCCATCCAGGCTGGCAGCTGGTCGCCGCGCAAGTCGCTCATCATGGCGGCGAAGTCGCGGACATGGTCGGTGACGGCGTCGAGTTCGGGGCAGTCGGCCCGGATCTCTTTGAGGTCGGCGGCGTCCACGGCTGCCAGGTTTCCGGGGGCGGTCATGATCCAGCGGACGATGCGGCGGGGCCGCGGAGCTGGACGGGGCACTGGCGGCGCGGTGGTGGAGGTCTTGAACGGGCGGAGGTAGCGGCGGACGGTCTGGATGCTTCCGGTGAACCCCCGGGCGACGATTTCCTGGTGGAGCTGGGCACTGTCGCGACAGCCCTCGTTCCATCGCTGGTGGAGGTAGGGCGTGTGCTCGTCCAGGAGGGTGGACCGGTTTGTCGCCTTGACCAGCAGTTCGTCGATGCTGGTGGCCCGGGCGAAGCGGCGCACGGTTTTGCGGCTCAGCCGCAGTGTCCGGCAGATCCCCTCCAGCGTGCTGCCGCCGTCCAGGAGTTCCCGCACTGCGGTGTAGCGTTCCCTGGTCCGGGTCACCAGACGGCGTTCGCGTCCGCAGACATCGAGCATCGCGTCAACCGGGGGCGGCGTCTGCCAGATGTCGTCGCTGGGCGGCGGCTTGGCCGGTACGGTGTTCTCGAACGCGGCCCGGGCGCAGGCGTGGTGGGCGGATACGGTCTTCTCCACCGCCTCGCCGAGGTTGTGCCACAAATGCCAGGCGTCTGCGACCTGGACCGCCTGCGGGGCGCCGCTGCGGGTGCCCTCGGCATACGCTCCGGCCCTGTCCCGGCACACGATCTCTATTTCCGGGTGGTTGCTCAGCCATGCGGCCAGTGGCTCGGCCTCACGGCCGGGCAGCACGTCGACCGGGCGCCGGGTCTCCAGGTCCACCAAGATCGTGGCGTACGTCGCACCCCTGCGGAGCGCGAAATCGTCGACACCGAGCACACGGATCTCTCCGACAGGCTCTTCCGGCACCGCACGGACCAGACGTAACAGAGTGTCCTTGGCGACGTCCAAGCCCAATACCCCGGCCAGGCGGGCCCCCGCGCGGCCGGCCAGCGCGAGAGCGATCGAGGTCAACTGGCCGCGCAGCAGCGGCGTATAGCGGGCATGCGGGCTGGTCAGCCCCGCGATCTGCTCAGCGAACGTCACCGCCCGGCACCCGGGGTTCAGGCACTTGAACCGCCGCACCAGCAACTCGATCACCACCCCGGCGCCGCTGGCCGCCGCGTCCGCGAGCCGCCGTACGTACCGTCCGTGCACCCGGCCCGACGCGCTACCGCAGTGCGGACACACCCCGCCCGACGACCGAGCACGCGCATGCATCGAGACCACACCGGACAACGACCGCTCGACCACCTCGACCACAACACCGGCCAGATGAGGGAACAACACCCCGAAACTCCGTGAAGTACACCTGGCTCATGATCACAGCCGCCACTGACACCACCCGCCCCGTCACAAGATCAGCGACAGAACCGAATTTCGTGATCGCTCACAACCGCCTACCTGGCAAGACGGCGGTAGCAGATGAGAGCGGCGGCGATGCCGGCGAAAGCCAGGAAGTGCGGGGCTTTGCGCTCATAGCGGCGGTGCAGACGGCGGCAGCCCGCCAGCCACGTCGCCAGCGTGGAGGTCGACAACGCCGATGCGGGTGAAGCCCACTTTGGCGAGGACGCGGCCGGAAGCAGCGTTGTCGGGGTGGTGCTTGGCTTCCAGCCATGCCACCGTGGGCAAGGCTTCGGATCTTCATGGCCTGCTCAACGCGACTGGCCGGTCCGGGTTGCGTACCCCGGGTCGTCACCCGAACCGGGGAGCGATACCGCCCCGCCCTCCTGGCGGGTCGAACGGTGGGGTGTGTCCGGATCGTCTGCCTGAGACAGGGATGGCTCGCTACCCTCGCCTCTATGACTCTGGCTGCGGCTCGCGTAGTGGATCTGCGTATGGAACCGGTCGATGTGGTGCTGGACCGGGTGGAGCAGGGGCTGGGGCTGCGCCTGGACCGGGCCACGGTGATCCGTAAACGCCGGTCGCTGGGCGGCCGGACCGATCGGGGTACGTGGGTGCGGATCGAGCGGCGGGGGTTCGAGCGGATCGGCGTCCAGGGGTGGAACGGGGCTGAGGCCGCCGCTGTCCTTGACGGTGTGGTGATGCCGCAGTGGTACCGGGGGCTGGCCTGGCGGGACGAGAGTGAGCCGGCGATGTGGCGGGCGGATGAGCTGGAGCTGATCAGCGCCCCGCCTATCGGGAAGGGTGCCCTCGTCCCCAGGGACCCTGAGTTGCCCGAGAGGTGGTGGGCCGCGCTGAACACCTCCCTCGACGCGCTCGCCGCCCACCGCACCCCGCGCGTCGCCACCCCGGATACCGAGCTGATGACGCAGGGACTGGTGACGGCGAAGCTGGGCGAGGTCTTCCCCGAGGTCGAGGACACCCTGGTCGGGCAGTGGGCTGCGGCGCACGCGGATCTGACGTGGGCGAACGTGATGGGCCCGGAGTTCTCCATCATCGACTGGGAGGACTGGGGCATGGCCCCGTGCGGTCTGGACGCAGCAACGTTGTGGGGCAACGCCCTTGCCGTCCCGGAACTCGCGGACCGGGTCCACCGCGAGCGGCGGGCGGATCTGGAGAGCCGGGACGGCAAGCTGATGGCGCTGTTCTTCCTGTCGAAGATCGTCGGCCCTCACGCCTACGAGGACGATCCCCTGCTGGTGCCGGCGAGGAAGGAAGCCGCGCGGCTGGTGGCCGAGCTTCAGGCGGCCTGACGCGTCCGCAGGACGTCGCGGTATTCCCGGACCACCTGGTCGCCGACTTCGTACGCGAGGGCCTCGGTCAGCTCCCGCGGATGTCCGGGGTTGTCGGTGCCGACCCGCCACACCCCCACCCTGACCCACCCAGAAGGTTCCCTCGGGCATCAGCTGACGGCCAAGGCCGTGGAGGTCACGCCCGGATGGCGGTGGTGCACTCGATGTGCCGGACCTCGCGGAAGACCCCGGACGGTTCGAACTCGGCCAGGGCCGCCCGCAAATCCTTCTCGTACGCGCCCCTCCGGGCGCCGAGGACGGCAGGGCTGGTGTAGGAGAAGGAGAATTGCATGCCTACCAGGTCGTCCACCGTGAATTCCAGGGGCTGCTCGAAGGTCGTCGTGGAGAACTTGGAGAAGGTGGAGGCGGACAAGTACTGGTCGAGGGCATCTGCTGGATGTGTGGCAGGCCCATAGGTCTGCCGGTAACCGGGGCCAAGGTGGTTGGTACCGACTCGCTCGATGACCTCGAGCCAGGTCGGCCGCTCGTACAGAGCAGCCCCGGAGACGAACGCGAGACCGCCTGCCGGTGCGATGATGTGGTCGAGGTCGGCGAGGACCTTTCGCTGGTCCATCCAGTGGATGGCCTTGCCCATGGTGCACAGCGCGATCGTCGGCAGCCCCATACGGTTCAGCATGGTCGAGTCCCCGGCCCGCCAGGCGATGTTCGCCGCGCCCTGCTCGTGGGCGAGACGGATGCCTTCGGCGAGCATCGCCGGTTCGGGGTCCACGGCGTGTACGACGGCCACGTGCGCAGCCAGGGGCAGCGCGATGGTTCCCGGCCCGCATCCGAGGTCGAGCATGTGCTGGCTTCCATTGAGGCCGAACTGCGTTCGCAAGTGTTGGTAGAGGGCGTCCGGGTAGCCGGGCCGGAATAGGGCGTAGTAGGGGGCGGCGGATGCGAACGTGCCCATGGGTGTGATCCTCTCGCAGTTCTGTTCGGTCTCGAGCGGGGCGGCATCGCCGAATTGGGCCTCTCGGCAAAGCCCTGCGCGATCAGGGCGAGGTGGCGGTACGAGTCCCGGCCCTTGCCAGGGGTGTCTCAGACCGGCTGCCCGTTGTGTTCCACCGGGATTGCGCTGCCCCGGTGGACCATGGGGATGCGGTCAACTGCGGGAGCCTGAACTTGGATCACCAGGTAGGTACTCAGGGCTTCTGGTAGGCGCGCGGCCACCCACCGGTGCACCCAGCCGGCGAGCCACTGGCTGTCTGCGCGAGGATCGAACTCCCCGCCGTCCAGGTACCCCAGCTCTTCCATGTGAAGCGGTCCACCGGGTCTGACGAGTTCGGCGGCGGCCACTCGCAGCTGGTCGGCTGCGTCAGCGGTGACGAGGCCGGCCGGTGCGGTCAATTCCATGGTGATCCGATAGTCGTGCCCGTGATACTTGTTGCAGGGGTGCCAGGTGGGGAGTATGGGCAGGGAATGGTAAGCGGCGACGTCCACTTGGTGGCTGAAGGCCAGGGTGCCGGTCCTCATGCTTCTGCTCCCGTAGCCGCGTCCAAGTCTGCCGAAGTCGTTGCTTCACGGGTCTGCTTCAGGTCTTCCACGATGCGCTCGCCGGCGCCGTCGCCGTGATCCCGGTCGTAGCGGCCTGTGTCCAGTGCGGAGCCGGTGATCGAGACGTACAGAGGGCGGCCCTGAAGGTAATTGATGAATAGGTTGCCGAAGATGTCGGCATACGGCACGTCCGAGGGCGGCGCCTGCCGCACAGAGATCGTCGGCACCTCATCGAGCAGCCGCCGCGCCTCGTCGACATTCAGCTGCCTAGCACTGCCATCGGCCGCCACGCCCAGCCCGACTGGCCGGGCGTGGTTGTACAGGGCGGCAACAACGGCGGCAGGTTCGAGTCCCGTTATGTCGATGGTGGCCATGGGGGGAGTCTGCCACTGGACTGGCGCACAGACTTCGGGTTCGATCAGTTCGGCCGACACCGGACGATGACCGAACGCGGGCGGACGCTCAGGCGGCGATCGTCTCGTGGGCCTTGCGTAGCCGCGCCGTGCAGGGGGCGTGCAGCCCCAGGGCTCGCTCGCCAGCAGCCAGGCCTTCCTCCGCCAAGGCCAGGGCCTCGGTCGTGCGGCCGGCGGCGTGCAGGGTGAGCGCGAGATCGGAACGCAGGAGCAGGGTGTGCGGATGATCAGGGCCCAGCTGCTCCACGCGCATGACGAGCGTCTCGCGGGCCACGTCTTCGGCCTCCTCGTACCGGCCGCTCTTGCGGAGGGCGACGACGAGGAGGTTGCGGGCGGAGGCGGCGTGGGTGGAACCCTCCAGGGCCATGACGACGGCACGGGCCGCCGTGTCCGCGTGCGGGATGCCCGAGGACACCGTCACCCAGGCGCTCGCCAGCAGGGCCCCGGGGGTGACGTCGTGGCCGACTCCGAGCGCGCTCTGGCCGAGGCGGAATGCCTCGCGGGCCAGGGCTTCCGCCTCGATCCAGCGGCCCTGCTCGCCGATGGCCTCGGCCAGGCGCGCCAGCGTGTCGATGGTCTCCGGCGCGCTCGAGCCGAACGCCTTGCCCCGGCCCGTCAGAGCCCTGCGCAGGTGGTACTCGCCCTCGGCGTACCGTTCGAGGCCGTACAGCGTCAGCGCGAACCCGTGCAGCACCCGGCAGATGTCTTCATCGGTGTCCGCGACTGCGGCGAGCGCGGTGACCACGCTGTCGTACAGCCGTTCTGACTCGCCGAACTGGCCCAGGTGTCATGCTTGTTCGGCCTGCGCAAGGGTCTCTTCCAGAGGCGGTGTGAGCATCATCTGCGGTTGCTTCTGCCTGCCGGTGAGACTTCAGTTCCCGCGGCCGAGGGGGAGTACAGCGATCGGTGTCCAGGAGATCTCCCAGGCGCTGTGGCCGTCGGCGGGGGAGCCTTCTTGGCGGCGGACGTCTTCGCGCCTCTCAGTGGAAAACCTCGCGCGCATGCCGACGGCACGCGGGATTGTGAGGCATGAATCCGGATGACTGGTACCTCACCGAAAATCTCGACGACTTTCTCGCTCGCGCCGGAGACTTCCTGCATTCGCGTCCCGTCCTGCACACCGTCCCGCTGACGGTGACCGAGGCACTGAGTACACGCGGGGCGGACGCGTACGGCACCGACGCCCCCATCTTCGGCCTGCTGGAGCGAGCGGGCGAGGTCCGTGCGACCTTCTTCCGTACCCCGCCGCGCCGGCTGACCCTCACCCCCCTCACCCCCCAAGAGGCCGACAGCCTCGCCGCCCACCTGGCCGACCTCGGCCACCGCCTCCCCGGCGTCAACGCGGATCACGACACCGCCACATCCTTCGCCGAGGCTTGGCAGCGGCACACGGGCGCAATAACGACGCTGCACGAGCGGGAGCGCTTGTACCGCCTGGGCACGCTCACGCCGCCGGAGCCGTTCCCTGAGGGCCGGGGGCGAGTGGCGGGCGAGCAGGACCGCGAGCAACTCATGCTCTGGCATCGCGAGTTCGTCACCGACATCGGAGGAACCCCTTCTGTGGACAACAGCAGCTCGTGGGCGGACACGCGCATCGCCCACGGACGCGTCACGCTCTGGGAGACCCCGGCCGGCACCCCCGTGTCCATGGCGGGCAGGACCCCCATGGTCGCGGGCCAGATCCGGGTGGCCCCCGTCTATACCCCGGCCCACCTGCGCGGCCGCGGTTACGCGGGCGCCGCGACAGTCGAGGTGAGTCGGGCCGCTCTAGCCGCGGGCGCGGCGGAGGTCCTGCTGTTTGCGGACTTGGCCAACCCCACCAGTAACGGCCTCTATCAGCGGATTGGGTACCGCCCGATTGCTGACTTCGCGCTGTACGACTTCTAGCGTGCCGCGCCGGGGGTCTGGCGAAGAACTCCTGAGGGCCCCGGTGGCGGGCAGCGCTGGGAGTGAACCGTTTCACCGGCCCGCTCCGCTGTCGCCGGCGCCGCGGTCGGACGCCGTGGCGAGCGGGATCGTGGAGATCGTGGTCCAGGAGTACCGGGTGCGCCATTCCTGCTGTTGGTCGACGAGCGAGACCTGGGCAACGGTCATCCGGGCACGCTTGGGTCTCACGTCCTTGACCAGGGTTCTGCGGAAGTCCTCGTCCTGCCAACGGCAGTTCGAGTACGCGAGCGATATGTGAGGCCACGGCCGCTGCGGCCGGGATCCGAGGGCGCCGGCGCCGAGGACGCCCTCGGTGGCGTCGCGCAGCGCCCCATACAGGTTGGAGAGTGCTTCCTCGGGGTAGAGGGAGGCGACGAGGCCGTTGTGGATGGTCTGGGCGGGCCGACCTCGATATCGAAAGCTTCCATTCCGCCGACAGCGGCATGGGCGGCGTCGGTGAGCGCCAGGGCCTGTTCGGGTGTGACGGGGCCGATGGACTGGAGGGTGGCGTGCAGCCATTCGACCGGCACGGGCGTCAGCTGCGGATAGTCGTCGAGCAGTGGCCGGTGGTCGCGTACGAAGCGGTGGACGTCGTCCTGCCCTTCGAAGGTCAGGTGCCAGTGGGCGCGGTGCGCACCGTCCGGCCAGTGGTGGGTCTCCCAGAAGTCGTGCACAGACGTTTCTCCTTGCCTCTGGGGCGGTGGGCTGGGGTTCAGCGGTACGTCCAGGGATGGTCGGTGTTGATCAGGTCGGTGTCGAGGGTGATCGCCACGCCGTGGTGATCACTCGCGCCCGACGGTGCGTCGAGCAGACGGTAGGAGATGAGGGCGGGGACCAGGGGGACGCTCACCCAGATCTGGTCGATCCGGTCATCCGTGCCCGTGGGGCGCAGCAGCGTCTCGTCGCCCGTGCGCTGGTAATGAAGTGCACCGGGGTGACGGTCAGCGGAATGGGCAGGCCGGGTATGTCGAAGCCGGCGGTGCCGAGGCCGTGGTGGGTTTCATCGGCCGCGTAGTCGGTGTTCCAGTAGACACGTCGGCTCACGGTCGCGCGGCGGTAGAGGACGCCGGTGCCCAGTCCGCTTCGGGACGGGGCGAGCAGGGCTTCCATGTCGAGGTCCTGCTCGGCGCGTACGGTCTGGCGGTGGCCCGCGGAGCTCCAGCCCTGCAGCTCCTGCAACAGCGCGATATCGGGCCGAGCCGCCGAGATCCGTTCGGAGAGAAGAGGCCATCGGGCGTGGCCGCCTTCGCAGGTGTTCTGTATCAGGACGGTGAGCAGCATCGGAGGGCCTCCGGGCGTCTGGTCATGAGGGTCCGGCCAGTGCGTCTTCGAGATCCGCCAGGCCCTCGATCAGCCGCCGGATGCTTGTCTGCCGCTCCGACCAGTACCGTCGCAGGTCCGCCTCGGCTTCGTCCGGGAGGTCGTACTCGAGGATGGTGGCGCCGTAGAAGCTGAATAGCATGTACAGCAGCGCGATCCGCGCGCAATGCCGAATTTCGGCAACCGGCATTGTCGGGTTCTCGGACCGGTAGGCGGCTGCCATCGCCAGCACGCAGTCGGCCCACTGGTCGGAGTTGGCGAGGGTGCGCGGGTCGCACGCCGCCCGCCCGAGCTCCCAGGCGGGTACCGCTCTGGCGGCTCGGAAGTCGATGACGCCGGTGACGACGTCGGCTTGGACGAGCAGGTTCGTGCGGCTGAAATCGGCGTGCAGGGCCTGCTCGACGAGGTCCCCGGGCAGGTGGGCCCTCAGCTGGCCGACCTGGGTGTGCAGGTCCTCGCGCCGCTGGGCGATCTGGTCCCGGAGCTGGTCGAGGTTGTCGGCCTGCTGGAGGTGGGCGGTGTCCAGGACCGTGTCGCACTTGGACAGGGCATCTTCGACGGACCCCGTGCGCCATCGGACTTGCTGGCGGCGGCGGGGGAGAGGATAGGCGGCCAGGACCCGGTGCATCCGGCCCAGGACCATGCCGGTGTGCTCCGCGAGTGCCACCGTCATCGCGGAGGTCGCGACCTTCCCAGGAGCCTCCTCGACCACGGCCCATGGGCTGCCGTCGGCCATGCTGAGCAGATTGCCGTCTCGGTCGGGCCATACCCGCGGTACCGGCAGCCGAGCGGCCCGGCAGAACTCCGACATGTCCCATGCCGCACGGACCGCTTCCAGATCGGCCGTCGCCGGGTACTCCTTGACGTAGAACCGCTGCCCACAGGACGTCACCACGCGCCAGTTGACGGTGTCGGTGCCCATCGGTACTTGCTCGACGGACTCGGCCTCGATGCCGTACCGGTCGGCCAGCACCTCTGCCGTCATCTCGTCCTCCCAGTTCATTTCCCCCATGACGGTCACCGCCTCCTGGACGGCGAGTGCATGCGGCGCTGGTTGTAGTGTGCCCGGAGGTCTTCGATCCTCGCGGGGATGTCGGTCATGCCGGTACGCCCTTCAGGTTGGCCAGCCGCCACCCAGGTTGATCACGTTGGGTGATGTGGGGAGTGCGTAGTGTTGTCTTGCTGTGCGGGTGTAGCTTGCCAGCGGTCACAGCGCCGCCGGAGGCCGGTCATGCGACGTGGCGCCCACCGGTTCCGTTGGATGCGTTAAGCACCCCGAACTGCCAGCCGAGCATTATCAGATGCGGGTCGTGCTCGGCCCCCCAACGCCTGCGGAGCGCCCGGATCCTCTTCTTCATCGCGTCGTGAGACAGGCCGACGTGCTGTGCGATCTCGGCGTACGTGCCGTCCAGGGCGAGGGACCAGAGGATCTTGGTCTCGGTGTCGTCAACGCCGCCGGGCGGTGGCCCCGTCTGTTCTGGTCGGGGCAGCTGTTCGGTGACGTAGCAGGCGTGGAGCAGGGCGTGGCGGTGCCGTACACCGGCCCGCCGGTTGCCGTGCGACATCTGGATCGCGATGGTGCCCTCGGACAGGCCCAGTTCAGCCGCCGCCTTGGCGGTGCTCATGCCCTGGGCGAGCTTTCCGGCGATCTTCACCTGCGCGGGGGTCGGATGAGAGGCGGCCGTGGCGGGCCGTGTGGACATGGGACTGGCCTTCCGTAGCGGTGGTGGTGGCTCGGCATGCTGGTTGGGCAGGCCCCGGCCGAGGGGGGAACTCTCCCGGCCGGGGCCTGGTCTCGGTGGCGCGCGGTCAGGCGCGGATGAACCAGCGAGCCTGCTCCGCGTCGGTGACCGTGCCGCGGTGGTGGTCGAGTTCGAGCTGCGCGAGGTGGGCGTAGTGATCGACCACCACCTTCCCGAATGCTTCCTGGGCAACGGGGCTGTGCCGGAAGGCGGAGCGGGACTGGCCGAGGGTCAGGGGCAGCAGGGGTGCGTCGGCGGCCTCGTAGGCGTTGGCGGTGCAGGGCGCCGGCGGGATGAGTTGCCGTTCGATGCCGTGGGTGATTGCCGCGATGGCTGCGGACAGGGCGAGGTAGGGGTTGGCGTCGGCTCCCGGTACGCGGACCTCCAAGTGCAGACCCGTTCCGTGGCCGGCGATGCGTACCGCGCACGTCCGGTTGTCCCAGCCCCACGTCATTCGGGTGGGGGCGAACGAGCTGGGCACGTAGCGCTTGTACGAGTTGGTGTTCGGCGCGTACAGCGGTGCGAGCCCGGGCAGGGTGACCAGGAGCCCGGCGACGGCCTGCTCGCCAATCTCCGAGAGCCGTCCGTCCGGATTGGCGATCATGGGGTTGCCGCTGCGCGTGAGGGAGATGTGCAGGTGCAGGCCGCTGACCAGGCCGGTCTGGGGGGAGGCCATGAAGGTGGCCGTCATGCTGGAGCGGCCGGCCAGGGTGCGCACAGCGTGCTTGAAGACGAGGTGGTTGTCGCACGCGGGCAGCGCGGGACCGTAGGGGAAGGTGATCTCCACCTGGCCCGGCGCGCCTTCCGTCTTGACCGCCTCCACCGGCATGCCCGCCTTGGCCAGCGAGCCCTGGAGGCGCCGGAAGAACCGGTCGGCCTCCGGGGTGTGGTCGAGGGCGTAGTCCAGGTTCTCCGCGGTAACAGGCACGAGTCCCCCGTGGCCGACCCGGGCGGAAGGGGTGTGGCTGCCGTGGTAGAGCACGAACTCGGTCTCCAGTCCGGCCTGGGCGTGCAGTCCATGGGCGGCCAGGCGGGTCAGCTGGTGGCGCAGGATCTGCCGGGGTGCGACGTCGATGGGATCCTCGTCGAGGTCGACGGCGTTGCCGAGGACGAGCACGGTGCGTGGCATCCACGGCAGGATTCGCAGCGTCGAGGGATCCGGCACAACGGTCAGGTCCTCATACCCGCTCGCCCAGGACGTGAGTGCGAAGCCGTCGGACGGCGTCATGTCGGCGTCGGTGGCCAGGATGTACGCGCACATCTCGGCACCGCCGTCGAGGACACGGTCGAGGAAGTGCCGCGCCCCGTACCGTTTGCCCTTGAGGCGGCCCTGCAAGTCCGGCACGGCGAGGAGAACGGTGTCGATCACACCGGCTGCGACGGCCTTGCGCAGCTCGTCGACGCTGAACGCCCGGGCCGGCCGCCGCTGGCCGGTGGACGCGGTCTGGGTGTCGGGCTGCGCCGGGCTGCTCGGGCGCGACGTCGTGCTGGCCGGGGTGGGGATGCCGGTCATCAGATGACCTCTTCCTGGATCCTGGCCATGCCCGAACCGGCGTCGGCTGCCGCGGTCGGCACCTTGTAGTCCCGTCCCGCGATGCGCCACCACAGGGTGGCCAGGGCGAGGACGACCAGCAGGGCGATGGGCGCGTAGTTGAATGTCGTCACGGAGAAGAGCCCGGAGTCGGGCCGGGTCTGGGGGAGGCAGAACAGCACGGTCACAAAGACCACCCAGGCCACGGCGACTATGCCGACGGGCACGCCCCACCGGCCCAGGTTCCAGGGGCCGGGCTGGAACCGGTGGCGGTTGCGGATCCGCAGATAGATCGGGATGGCGTACGCGGGCGTGATCCCGATGACGTTGATCGCGGTGACGGCGGCGTACGCGGTCGGGCTGTACAGCGACGGCAGCGCCAGGACCGCGGCAACGCCGACCGCCAGCCACACGGCGCGGGTCGGGGTGCCGGTACGGGCATCGACGTGACGCCACAGCCGCGACCCGGGCAGCGCGCCATCGCGGGAGAAGGCGAACACCATCCGGCTGGCGGCGGCCGTCTCGGCGTTGCCACAGAACAGCTGCGCGACGATCACCACCAGGAGCAGGGCCTTCGCGCCGGCGACGCCGAGGGCGTCGAGGAAGATTTGTGCCGGCGGCACCCCGGTGGCGCTGGCCTGGGTGGCGGCGTAGTCCTGGATGGCGAAGGTCAGCCCGGCGAGCAGCACGAACCCGGCCAGCCACGACCAGCCGATCGCCCGCATGATCCCGCGGGAGGCGGAGACCTGCGCGTTGGTGGTCTCCTCCGACAGGTGGGCGGAGGCGTCGTACCCGCTGAAGGTGTATTGCGCGAGCAGCAGCCCGATCAGCACCACGTACAGCGAGCTGGACCAGCCGGTGTTGTTGACGAACTCCCCGAACACGAAGGACGGGGACTGGTGGTGCGACGGGACGATCGCCAGCGCGCCGACGATGGCGGCGACCCCGCCCAGGTGCCACCACACGCTGATGGAGTTCAGGATGCTCACGAGCCGGACACCGAAGAGGTTGAGGGTGGCGTGCAGCGCGAGGATGCAGAAGTAGATCGCCATGATCTTGCCCGGCGTGGGGACGAAGCCGAACTGCAGGTTCAAGAAGGCGCCGGTGAAGAGCGCGGCACCGTAGTCGATGCCGGCGATCGCACCGAGCAGGCCCAGCAGGTTGAGCCAGCCCGTGTACCAGCCCCACTTGCGCCCGCCGAGCTGCTCGGCCTGGTAGTAGAGGGCGCCGGAGGTGGGGTACGCGGAGGTGACCTCAGCGAGGCCGGCTCCGACGAGCATCACCATGGCGCCGACGGCGATCCAGCCCCACATCATCACGGCGGGACCCCCGGTCGCGAGACCGAAGCCGTACAGGGTCATGCAGCCGCTCAGCACGGAGATCACCGAGAAGCTGATGGCGAAGTTGCCGAACGGGCCCATGCGGCGGGCCAGCACCGGCTCGTAGCCCAGTTCCCGAAGGAACGCGTCATCTGCCTGGGCGCCCGCCGCGCGGCGAGTCGGGCGTGTTCGTAACACTGGACATCCTCCATGGAGTGGGTGGAACGAGTACGAAAAGTCAGGTGCATGCCAAGTCGTGTTTGCTGTGCGCGACGGTCAGCGCACCGGTCCGGCGCGAGGTGCGTGGGTGCGTGCGAAGGACAGTGACTCCCGGCGGGCCCGCAGCAGCAGAGCCTCGCCGCCGTCGGGATGGTTCGGGTCCTCATGGACGGACGCCCACGGCTCCCGCGAGGCGTAGGTGCCCACGGCTGTGAACACCTCGGCGGCCTCCACGAACCGGTGGCCGGCCCACAAGGCGTACGCCAGGTGGTGCAGGTCTGTCACCGAGCGCGGCGCGGTGTCCGTCTGCTCGAACCAGTGGTGGAACGCCTTGACCGTGTACGCGATCGTCGGCTCCTGCGCCCACTGCCGACGCCACAGCGGATCGGCACGGTGCTGGAGGGACTGCTGCCGGCACTGCTCAACGAGCGCATACAGCGGCAACAGCAGCAACGGGGAACCCGCCGGCGACCACGAGGCCACCCATCGGCCGAAGTCGAAGACCGCGGCGAGTGAGGCCGCCGGTGGGACGGGGCGGGCCAGTATGAACTGCAGTACCCGGTGATACGCCTCCCGGTTGTACGGGTCGCGCTGGTTGATCCCGTGCAGCAGCCCCCACGGCCCGCTCGGCAGCATCGGCTCTGCCGAGACCTCACGGTGCTCCCGCCGCACCTGGCGTCCATCGATCTGTGCGAGGGCGAGCAAGCAGATCCAGGGAACCGGATCCCGCGGCTCCCGGTGCGCCATCATCAGCGAGGCATGCCGTGCAGCCTCCTCCAATGCCGCAGCGCCTGCGTGCTGCTGGTGATGGGCGCGCAGGGCTCGCTCCACCGACACTCGGCAACGCATCACCTGCGCGTCGTAACTGTGCGGCTCCTCAGCCAGCCACACGCCCATCACGTCGGAGTGGGCAGCGGTGACCGCCAGCACCTGCGTACGCGACGTCCGCAGCCCCCACTGCCCACCAGTTGCCGCCAGCAAGTCACGCGCCGGTCTCCACCGGCCGGCCTGCAACTCGACCATGGCCATACCGAGGGCTTCATCGGTGCCGGCCGGGTGGTACACGGGGCGCATCAGTGCGCCCCGTGACCGGGGTGGTCGCCGGTCGCAGTCGAGGGCCGGGAAAGCTGAAACCTCGTGCTCTCGATCGCGGCACAAGGGTGCGTCATACTTTTCTCGGTCATCGAATGCTTCCTCGGCAGAGAGAGGGGCGTTGGTGCCGGACAGGATCGCTGCGCGGCCGGAGAGAGCCACAGGACTGCCAGCGCCCGGTCTAGAACTTGATCCCACTGATCAGGCGCGCGACGTTCGTCGCGACCTCGGCGATCGCGGGGGCCATCGAAGAGCTGGCCAGGTAGAACCCCAGGAGCACGCACACGACGGCGTGTCCGGCTTTCAGTCCGCCCTTCTTGACGAAGAGGAAGACGAGGACCGCGAGCAGCACGACAGCGGAGATGCTGACCGCCATGGATGCGTCCCCCTTCCGAACCGTCGGTGATGCGGCTCGTTCCCGGCCCAAGTCCCCCGCAGCGGAGCCCAAGCCCATTCCCGACGACATTGCCGCCGAACCGGTGCGAGAGGTACACAGGACCGGACGAGCTCGTGCTGCGAGTGGTAATCGGCCCTGAACAGAGGCTGATTGAGGCACAAGGCTGACCGGGAAACGCCCGGTGCGCACATTCCGCCGGTGATATCACTGAGGTGATCTCGGTTTTCGGCGGGCTACGCCGGCGGTCGGCGCACTTTCGTTAGGGGAGGTACAGGTGGCCCAGCAGGCGCTGCGACAGTGCGACGACTGCGGCTGCCGGCTCAGCCAGTACAACCCGGACGCCCTCTGCTCCGCTTGCGCGCGATCTCGCATCCCTTCCGCCCCTGCGTTACCCGCCGTACCGGAGCGGGTGTGGCAAGACGTCGATGTCCGACAGGCCTTTGCAGGGCTTGACTTCGGCAAGGCCAGCCGTTTGATCAGACAGCGAGGCTCGCTGCGCCAGGAGGACATGGCCCAGCTCACGGGACTGAGCCAGGCGTTCTTGTCCATGCTGGAGTCGGGCAGCCGCCGCCTCACCAACATCGACAAGATCATCGAATTTGTCGCAGGCATCGGCGCACCCGCCGAGCTCGTACAGCTCCCGCTCCCACGGTCAGCGGGCAGAGCACTTCAGCGGCCTGCGGACCAGTCGGCCGGAGATCTCGATCCAACCCTGCCCTGGACCGCGGCCCGTATGGTGGCGGCCTTGGACAACGCGGTTGGAGGCGACGTGATTGACCGCCGGCAGTTCCTCACGGTGAGCGGCATCGCGCTCACCGCCTTCGTCCACTACTGGGGAACCGCCGAGGCAGAGCCCCTTCAACGCGCTGCGGACGGCAGCCAGCTCACCTCAGACTTATTGGACAACCTGCAGGCGACCACCGACCGCCTGCGCATCATGGACGCCAGTGCCGGCAGCGGCACCCTCACCGAGCTCGGCGACGCGCACCTCGAACTCCTCAAACGCCTTCTGCAGAAGGCGTCATACACCGAGGTCATCGGCCGCCGCCTGGCCGCCATCGTCGCCGACACCGCTACGCAGACCGGCTGGTTCGCCTTCGACTCCGGGCGCCACAACCACGCCCAGAGCTACCTGCTCGCCGCGCTCCGCGCGGCCAAGGTCTCCGGCGACGACCGCCTGGGCGCCGGAGCCCTGTCCTACCTGGCCATCCACGGCTACTCCACCGGACAGCCACGCAACGCCGTCACCGCGGCACGAGCCGCCCGCGAGCAGATCAGGACCCTGGGCACCCCCGCCCTGGAGGCGATGCTGCTGACCCGGCAGGCACGCGGGCACGCCAAGCTCGGCGAACGGCAGGCAGTCCTCATCGCGCTCGGCGAGGCAGCCGAACTCTGCGCACAGGGGCGCTCCGAGTCCGACCCCCACTGGCTGTACTGGATCAACGAAGGCGAGATCCACGGCCAGACCGGCAGCGCCTATCTCGACCTGGACGATGCGCCCCACGCCGCCGTCAGCTTCACCGAGGCGCGAAAGGCCCTCAACCCGGCAGACCAGCGCACCAACGCCCTGTTTCTTACCCGCGCGGCGTCCGCCTACCTCCGGAAGGGCGAGCTCGAAGCAGGCTGCGCCACGGCACACCAGGCGCTCGACCTTGCCGAACAGCTCCAATCGGCCCGCCTCAACGAGCACATCGACGGCATGGTCGGCGAGCTCGCCCCGGTCCGGCGGAGCCCGTACGCTCGGGAGCTGATCGACCGTGCCGCTCTCGTGACGGGTGCAAGGAGCTGAACGTGACCCAGGCCCAGCAGGTCCTCGTGCTGTGGGACATCGACCGCACGCTGCTGTACGTCGGCGACATCGACCGGCAGGTCTACCGCGAGACCTTCGCCGAAGTCGTCGGCCGCCCCGCCGAACACCTGCCGGCCCGCGGCACCGGCGTCACCATGCCCCTCGCGATCCGGTCCCTGCTCCTGGACAACGGCGTGCCGGAGGCGGCGGTGCCTGACCTGTTGCCGCGCATGGTGGAGCTACTGCCGAAGCGGCTTGCAGCTCACACTGACGACCTCCGAAACCAAGGTGTCCTCATGCCTGGAGCGGTGGCCGCGCTCCAGGTCGTACACGATCACGAGGGCTGGGTGCCGACGGTCGTCACCGGCAACCTCAAGCCGAACGCGCTCCGGAAGCTCGCGGCCTTCGGCCTCGAACGCTACCTCGATCCCGAGATCGGTGGATTCGCCTCCGACGATGACCACCGTCCCGCCCTCGTCGGCATCGCCCAGAAGCGCGCGCAGGCTACGCACGGCACGACCTTCACCTGCGCCAACACGGTGATCATCGGAGATTCCCTCGAGGACGTCCGCACAGGCATCGAAGGCGGAGCCCTCATCATCGGTGTTGCCTCCGGCAAGACCACTGTCGACGAACTGACCGCAGCGGGCGCAGATGCTGTACTCGAAAGCCTTGAGGACACAGCCCAGGTGTTGGAGCAAGTGAAGTCCCTCACCGCTGCGCGCAGTTGAAGCGAGTTGGCGTCAGAGCCAAGTGGTGTCAGCGAGAGCCCAGAGCACGCATGTACTGAACGAACTCGCGCGCTTGCGGATCACTGGTGTACCGCTGGGTGAGGACAGCAGCCAGGTCGCCAGCGACCATGCTCAGCGAAGGCAGCGACCGTCGATCACTACGCAATGCCTGTTCGCCGTACGTGAGGGCAGCTCCTAGATCACCTTCCCGCGCCGCAACGACTCCCAGGGTGATGCGGGCCTCGGCATTGCGCATGGGGGAACGCTCTGTCCCGTCAAAATCCACCCCGGCCCGTAGGACTTCACGGGCCAGAGTCTCGGCGATCTGGTTGTCGCCGACCTTGCGATAGCAGTCCATGGAGTAGAAGTCCCACTTGTTCGGGTCTACCACGAAGTGGTTCTGCACATTCTCCGGATAAGGCATGGACTCAAGGAGAGTCCGGCCGGCATCGAGTGCGACTTCCGTCTGACGCCGATCTCCGATCCTTGCCCATGCCTTGGCCTTCTGTGCCAGCAACTGGACAGCCACGGATTCGCCGGGTGCGGCAGCAAGACCGGCGTCGGCGGCGGCGATTACACCGCGCATGTCTCCGTTCGTGAGGGCGAACCATGCGCGCATTTCGTGAGCCCACCCCTGAATTCCAGCGTGTCCGACCTCGTGGCCAATCGACAGGGCTGCTTGCCGGGTGGCCTCCGCGTGGCCGCGGGTCACACCTCCACCGTCGTACTCCACGCATCCCACGAGCAAGGTGAGCATCCCCGCGAGGAAGAGCACGTCACGGTGCTGCGCGAGCGTGAGTCGCTGGTGCTGCATGCTGACGACTCGGTTGAGCCACGCCCGGCCCTCGACTAGCAACTGATCGCCAGGCATGTAGGCGTACTCCGTGCAAAGCCTGTCGACCGTGATGCGGAGCGCGTCCAGGGTGGCTTCGTCGATATCCGACGCCCGCAATCGGGCCACGATCTCGACGGTGTCCATGCCTGAGACGTCCAGCACCTCGGTGTTTCCATCCCGGCGATGGTCCACCGGAAAGAACGCGTGGGTGGTTGTGCCGAAGACGGCCGCGATCAGAGCTTTGTGGTCTCGGGGCTCGACCGCGCCGGCCTCCCAGCGGCGCCACGATCGAGCGACTGTCCGTTCGTCTGGCAGCTCGTGGCTTGAATGGGCGCGCATGGCGCGGGCGGCGTCGAGAGGGCTCCAGCCGCGAGCGGCGCGCTCGGACTCCATGCGCTGCGCCCAGTGGGGGCGGTCGTCGATCATGTTGTGCCCTCCACGAAGCCGTCAGACGTCCCTTCCTAGCGAGTCTTGCACGCATGCCTAGCGCCACACCTGCAGACCGTGAGGACAGAGGGGGACACAAAGAGTGCCGCCCATGTCCACCCTTTCGAAGGTAACCGTCCGGCTACAGAGTGTCGATCGTGAGGAGGCGTTCGTCCCCCGCCTGAGCTCGCGGCTGCCAGGGGAGCGAGCGTTGCCGGCTCAACGCAAGCCTGCCTGGTTGACAGCGACGAGGGGATGACGATTGTGCCGAGAGAGCGTATTGCCGGGGTCGGTGTGATCGCTGAGCGCGACCGTCGATGCTCTCGGTGCGGCTGTCGTCTCAGCCGCTACAACCGTGAGACCCGGTGCAGTGGATGCCTTCGGACCCCTGGAGATTCACCCCTGGTGCCACTTCGCGTGCTGCCGGAAGTATGGACGGATGTGCGCGTCCAGGAGGCGCTAGCGACTCGGGACTTCGGAACTCTGTGCACCCTCGTACGTCAGATCGGCAACCTCCGTCAAGAAGACATAGCCACGCTAACCGGGTTGAGCCAGGGGTTCCTGTCGATGCTGGAATCGGGTGCGCGTCGCCTCACGAACATCGACAAGATCGTTTGCATGCTCGATGGCCTACAGGCCCCACTCGAACTCACTGGCTTGGTCTTGCAGCCACGGGCTAATGCGACTCCGGCCAGCGGAACCGGTGCCGACCTCGGCTCGCCAAGCTGGCGTACGCCTTCACGGTACGACGAATTATCAGAGTGATATCACAGGCGTGATGTGCCAACTCACATCAGATCAGGCAAAGTTGCCGTAGCGTGCTGAACCTCTGCGGCCATGTGGATAGCCGTTATTGCACCAGTGGAATTTTCCTTCTTGCATCAAATGCGTAGTCGAGGAGCTTCCTGTGGACATGGGCTCGGTGGAAATCTCGAGCGAGGAAGAGCGTGCCGCAGGATGGATACCCGTCCATGTTGACCTGTCGGGACGTTCGCTCTGGCACGTACCAGGAGCGGGAAGCGCGGGGACGAAGGCTGCAAGGTACGTCAAGCGGTACGCCGCTCTACGCCCGTATGGGCGGGAGCTGCGCGCATTGCAGCAGGTGCCGGACGGCCATACTCCGCACATGTTGGGGCATCGCCGCAATCCACCGACATTGGTCTTGCGGGAGCTCCCTGGCGTGAGGCTCGACGACCCAGCGGCCGGCAACCATGCCAGGTGGATGCAAGTAATGCTGGAGGTGATGGTTTCCTCCGTAGGTCTTCCTGGCCCGTGGCCTGATGACCCGCCGCCTCAAACCAGCGAGCTGCAAGCCGAGTTGGGCAAAGCTCTCGCCTCTCATGCGCCAGCCAGCACCCAGGCACTTCGCAGGGCGATACAGGACCCGGTGCGAGTTCCCTGCCATGGGGACGCTACCCCTCCCAACGTGCTTGTCAATCCTGGGCAGCCGCGGGTGTGGCTGTTGGACTACGAGTTCTGCGGCTCCGGAGATCCACTGGATGATCTTGCGGCCTCATGCCTGACGGCTTCTGGCTGTCACCGTGTGCCTCTCGGACCCACTGGGCGCTCCGGCAGCACACATTCCTGGCCATGTGGGGACGGAGCAAATCGAGGGGGAGCAGGGCCAGTTGCCCAGCAACCCTGTACCCCGCATGCCCGAGCGGCTGGGGCAAGGGAAAAGATCGCGCAGATTTTCGCATTCCCTGTTCAACGAGCGGTGGATCATGCATACGGTCTGTACCAGCATGTGTCCGATCAGTCACTCCTGGGACGGTGTAGCGCAATGCAGACAAGCCACCGCACGTTGGCGAGGACGCCGACGGTCGCGACTCCGGCCTCACTGGCGCGCCGACCCACGGGGGTTGCACCGAGTCTCAGATGCTCAAGCTGTTCGAACGAGCATGCGCCGGAACCGGATTGAGTGCGACGGGCCCCGTCGGGACCTTCGAGAAGTCCAGATGATCACAACCTACGCCAGGAAGGCTCGGCACCAACCCGAGAAGGTCTCAGAGGCCCTTAGTCGCTTCGACAGATTCCGCAGAGGCGATATTGACTACAAATGGCACATTCCATAGTCGAAGCCGCACTTCCAGGGAATCGTCCCGGCATCTCAATTTCCTTCAAATCAGTCCTTGCGCTAGGGGAGAATATGTTCACTCAGTCGAATAGGCGATTCGAGCAAGCAGAACTTGAGCGGAATCGTGTGGACGACGAGCGTGAACGCGCCGTTCACGCACTGACCCTGCTCCTTTCCCCTATTGCGCTGGAACGTGTACTGCGGCGCTTTGGTGACCGCGAAACTGTTTTGACTGACTTGCCACCCCTCAAAGCGGCGATAAGATTTCAAGACACGGCGTTGGAACATGCGAGGGCTCGTCAGCTGTCCGCCGAGCACATTCGGAAGCTGGCTGCAACCATAGCGGCTGACCAGAAACCCCACTCAGAACCTGCACCTGAACCTCTATTCGACCGCGCCATCTTCATTTTCGGCTTGCGCCGCGGTGCGAACCACGCGATCTCGGAATGGCTGCGCGGCCACTTCGACGACTCAGAAGTCCGTTACCTGAACAGCGCTGAGATTTCCCTGTTCGAGACAGATGGAAATCTCCTGACCGTTGACCGTGACAAGTACACTCGCATGGCCATCGGCTCTCAGGAACGCACCCTGATAGTCGGCTATGAAAATCTCGATCCGGCAACGTTCCCCCTCCACCACAACGCGCATGTAGCGCACCGCTGCGACGTTGTCGTGGTCCTCCGGGACTTCCCCAACACAGCAGCCTCCATCGCCCGGCAGGCGCAGTCCGACCCCGCCTTCGCCTATCGCTACCGCATCCGCGATCTCCTGGACCTGTGGAAACGTTACGCTGGCTACCTCGAGACCAGCTCCTTTGGATACACGTACGTCGCCTTCAACTCCTGGTTCAGCGACGCTGCCGAGCGGCGAAGAATCTCCCAGACCCTTGAGCTGCAGCACTCCGATAGCGGACTGAACAGAGTGAGTGCGTACGGCCAAGGAAGCTCGTTCGACGGCCTGCACCATGACGGCCGTGCACAGGGCATGGAGGTCCTCAACCGATGGGAGACGATGCTTGACGACCGCCTGTTCCAGTTCCTGTTGCTCGCCGATGAGGAATCCCTGGAGATCAATGAGCAGCTGTTCGGCGGCTTCCCATACGACCGAGCCACTCTGCTGGACCGCTGGCGTGCCGGAGGTGCAGCCAGATGAAGGTGCTCCATGTCATCAAGGAACTGACCAACGGCGGCGCCAGCATGGGGCTGCTGCGGATGTGCGTCGGCGGCCCCGCCGACGTGACTCCGGCCGTGGCCTCATTGGTTCCACCTCAACCGGAACACAGGGCGACGTTTGAACGAGCAGGCGTTGAGGTCGTCGCTGGGGTAGAGGCAACCTGCATCGCTGCGGCGGCTGCGGACATCGTGCAGGTCGAATGGTGGAACAACCCCTACGTCAACGACTTCCTGGTGAACACCGACTTGTCGGCCAGCAGAATCATCCTTCACTCCCGGGGCCATTTCGACGCACCCCGGATGTGTCCCAGCGCGAGTTTGCTCTCCCGCGTTGACGGCTGCACCGTCACCACCCCGAGTGCGGCAGCGAACCCGCAGTTTGAGAGGAACCGTCGGCTTGCCGGGCTCCCCCCCGCGCGCTGCGTATTCTCCGAGGCCGGTCTAGGGACAGGCACGCCCCTGAGCGGCACTCCCCGCGTCGGCAAGGGCCATGGCGGCAGGATCACCATCGGCTACCTCGGTACGGTCGAGCCGATCAAGATGCACGCCGCCATGTTGGAGATCGCTGCACGGGTCATTCAAGCCGCGCCTGAGGTCGACTTCGAGTTCGCTGGCGACGGTCCACTGGACACCTACCGTGCGGAAGCTGACCGGCTCGGCCTCGGCCAGCGAGTGCGCTTCCTGGGCTTCCAGCCCGACCCCGCCGCGTTTCTGAACCGTCTGGACATCTTCTGCTACCCGCTCAACCCGTACACCTACGCAACCAGCGAGAAGGCTCTCCAGGAGGCGATGCTGGCCGGACTGCCGTGCGTGGCCTTCCCGGTCGGCGGGGTGCGTGACCTGCTCACGCCCGACAGTGCTTTGCTGGTCAGCACTCCGCGGCAGTGCGTGGATGCCTGCCTGGAGCTCGTGCGCTCGCGGGACCTGCGCCGGGACTACGGCCAACGGGCCCGGCACCGGATCGACGGCTTCGCCGAGCGCCGGGAGTGGCGTGCCGAAATCGCCCTCGCCCGCGCCGAGGTGATGTCCAGGCCCGCCCGGTCCAAGCCCGGTCTCGGGGTGAGCCCGGAGGATCTCTTCGATTTCTGCACCGACCAGCGCGCCTGGTCCACAGACGACCTGGACGCCGATCAACGGGCGGACGTCGCCCGTGTGGCCGCTTTCGTCGATGACGACTACGCGGCATGGCTGGACTCCAAGACTGAAGCCCCACTCCGTCCCTCCACCAGCGCAGAGAGGATCCCCTCATGAACGACACAGCTTCCGCGTTCCTCGGTATCGAAAGCGTTCCGTTCCCTCGACTCAGCCTGGACGAATTCCTGGCCTGGGGACCCGACGCCATCATCAGGGCCGACGTTCCTGCGGTCGTCGATGTCTTCCCGCCGGCAGAGCCCGGCTTCTACCGGAGCGCCGTAATTGAGAAACTCGGCAACACCAACGTGGCTCTGTTCGCGAAGGATCGCACCAAGGAGAACGAAACGCGCGCCGAGGTCACGAAGATCCCTCTTCGCGATTTTTTCGAAAGTGAACCCTACAAGTCGAATATGGACGGCAGGTATCGCATCGTTTCGAACATCAAGAATCAGCCGGAAGTCATCAACGAGCTACTCGGGTTCGACACCGGAAAGATGTTCGATTATCAGGCTCCATTGAACTCGGCCAATATCTGGGCGAATTACGACGGACTTCGCGGACGCAGCCACTTCGACGAGTTCGAGAACTTCAACTTCCAACTCGAGGGCCGCAAGCGTTTCATTGTGATGCCTCCGGGATTCAAAAACTACTACGTCCGGTCGGTTCTGCGCGGCTACGCCAACACTTCAGAGGCCATCAGGGTCGACAACCCCGACGTCAAACGTTTTCCCCGGCTGGCGGCCGCGCTTGCGCAGCGTCGAGACATTGTCCTGGAGCCGGGCCAGATGCTGTACCTCCCCATGGGCTGGTGGCACCAAGTCGACGGACTTGACCGAGTAAATATCAACATAAACTTCTGGCTGGGCAGCGCAAAGATATTCCGTCGCCCTCTTATGTTGGCCGACTCGCTCTACAAGACCGCGTTCCGCAAGCTGAAGGGTTTCTACGACTATCAGCCCGAGCAGACACCTGTGGGCGGCAAGAAGTGACCGGACTGAAGACGCCCCAGCCGACCAACCGATTCCGCAACAACGCGAAGTCGGTTGACATCGGAAATTCCTTTTGGAAAATCTCGGAACGCAACGGCCTGGCTGGAATTGTTGCTGAACTCGACGACGGCATCCTGCGGACCGGAGTGGGACACGAGTTCGTCAACTTCAGCTGCTGCTCATACCTGGATCTCGATTCCCATCCCAAGGTGATCGAGGGCGCCGTCGCCGCGCTGCGCACCTACGGCGTGCTGGACCACTGCATTCCGCGCAGCCGCGTGCAGATACCGGCCCTGCTGGAACTTGAGACCTCGCTCGGCGAACTGTTCGCCGCCGACGCGGTCTCCGCCGTTTCCGCCAGCGTGGCGAGCGCCGGCCTGCTCCCGCTGATCGCCTCGGGGCATGTCGGCGACGGCATCCGGCCCTTGATGATCTTCGACAAGAACTGCCATGTCTCGATGGCTCAGGCCAAGCCCCTGTGCGCCGACGAAACCGAGATCGTCACCTGTCGGCACCACGATCTGGACTTCATCGAGGACCGCTGCAAGGAGTACGCCAGGGTCTGGTACATCTGTGACGGCAGTGACAGCTTGGGCGGGTACGCCCCGGTCAAGGAACTGGCCGACCTGCAGGACCGCTATGGCCTTCAGGTGTTCTACGACGACTCCCATTCCGTCTCGGCGTTCGGAACGCGCGGGATCGGTTACGTTCGCTCGACCAGCCCGGCGCTGGACGACCGCACGATCACGGTGACGACTCTGAACAAGGCATTCGGCACCAGCGGCGCGGCCATCCTCCTCAACGGGCACCCGCAGGAGACGCTGCGCATCATCGAGCGTTTCGCCGGCGCCCTCAGCTATTCGCAGCCGTTGAACACCGCAGCGGTAGGTGCCGGCCTGGCCTCAGCGGAGATCCACCGGACCGACGAACTGATTACGCTCCAGCGGCGGTTGCAGGACAGGATCGCGCTCTTCGACTCCCGTATCGCGACCTCACAGTCCGGGAACACCTTCCCGATCCGGTTGGTGCCGATGGACGACTCGGAGGTGATCGAGGCGGGCCGACGGGTGTTCGAGGCCGGCTTCTACGTCTCGCCGGTGTTCTTCCCCATCGTCGCCCGCGGCACAGCGGGGCTGCGAGTCATGCTGCGAGCCGGCCACACCGACCGGCAGGTTAGCGAGCTGTGCGCTGTCCTCGAAGAGGTCGGGGCCCCGTCGGCGACCCCTGTACGGCCGGAGACTGGTGCATGACCGAGATCGCACACGCCATTCTGCGTAGCATCCTGTACACCCCGGCTCTCTCCCTGGACCGAGTGGTGGGGGCTTGGTCGTACGACGCCGACGTCCATCTGATCGACCTGGAGGACTCGGTCCCCGGACCGGCCAAGCAGGACGCCCGGGAGATCTGTCGGCGGGCACTCGACCAGTCGCCAGATGCCACAAACCTCGCCGTCCGCATCAACCCTCTGGGATCGATCGAGGCGGTGCACGACATCGAGATGCTCACCGCGGGCCGGACCAGGCCCGGGTTCATCTTCATGACCATGGTCAGGTTCCCGGCCGAACCCGTGCTGTTGCGCGAGGCATTGGCCTCGGCCTCTTGGCACCCGCAGATCTACGTGACCGTCGAGACCATCGAGGCGGTCGACGCGATCGACGGGATCGCCGCAGCGAGCGACGGGCTGATTCTCGGCTCGGCGGACCTGGCGGCCACACTCGGCATCGAGATCAACCAAGCCGGACTACTCTCTGCCCGGCAGGCGATGGCGCTTGCCTGCGCCCGTCACGGTATTGCCTGTATCGATACCGGGAACTTCCAGCTGGCCAGCCCATCGGTCCTGCACGATGAGATCGAACACGCACAGTCCCTCGGCTTTCACGGGAAGGGCACCGTCCACCCCAAGGAACTCGCCGCCATCAACCGGGCGTTCCGGCCGGACGAGGCTGAACTGCAGGCCGCCCGACGAGTGATGGACGCGGTGTGTGCGGCAGGTGACGGCATCGCCTTGCTCGATGGACGGATGGTCGGCCCCCCGTTCGTCCGGAAGGCCCGTGCGGCCTTGGCCGGCGGCGAGGCATGGACCGCTCGATTCGGGTCCACCCCTGCAGCAGGGCTGGAGACGAACCAGGAACAGAAAGAGGAGCACGCGTGACTCTCCGGCGCGTTGGCGAGAACGAGTACGTCGAAGAGCATGGTGGCGACTACGAGGACTTCGAACCCGACATGGTCATCAAGCACTGGCCGGGCCGGACGATCTCGGAAGCCGACAACACATGGCTCACCCTCTTGCTGATGAACCAGCACCCGCTTCACTTTGACCAGGCTTACGCAGAGGGCACCGATTACGGCCGAATCCTGGTCAACAGTTCAATCACGCTGGCCTTGGTCGGCGGAATGACGGTACAGGCGCTATCAGCACGCGCTGTGGCCAATCTGGGTTGGGACCGGGTACGGCTAGCCGATCCGGTGTTCGTCGGCGACACCCTGTACGCGACAAGCCGCATCCTCTCCAAACGCTGGTCGCGGTCCCGTCTGGGACAGGGGATCGTCACCGTCGAAACAACCGGCACGAAGTCCACCGGGGAATCCGTCATCGTGTTCGAGAGATCTTTCCTGGTGTGGTCCAGAGACGCCCGCCCGGCCCGGCCGGGTGGCTGACCCGGCCGGGCCGGGCTCTACCCACCAGCGCGTAGAGCGTCGTACAGGGCAGACGCGGCGGCCGTGTCCTCGATCGCCATACCGACTCCGCGGAACAAAGTGGTTTGTCCGGGGGCTGGTGCGGCCTCGCCGTCCAGCAGAGCGGCCAGGTCGTGGAGATGGCTACTGTCGATGAGGCCGTCGGCGAGCGCGGACCGGATCTCGCCGGCATCCTCCAGCGCGGCGGCCTGCTGCTCCACAGCCAGGAAGGCCTTCACGAGCAGCGCAGGCGCGACCTCGACAGCATCCTCGTGGCTGCCACCAATGACGTTGAGGTGGGCGCCAGAGGTTACCCATTCAGCCTTTACCAGGGGCATGTCGCCGGCGGTGGATGTGGCTGTGCAAATGATCTCGGCGTCTCGGACGGCTGTCTGCGCGTCGTCGCACACCGCGACGCAGACATCCGTGCCGAGCCTCTCCCGGATCCAGCCGGCGAACATCTCAGCCCCGGCCCTGGTCCGGGAGTGCAGCCGGACAGAGCGAATGGGGCGAACCGCTGCCATCGCCCGCAGCAGGGCACGGGCCTGTACTCCCGCGCCGATGATGGCCAGGTCTCCGGCTTCAGGCGGTGAACATAGCCTGGTCGCCAGACCTGCGACCGCTCCCGTACGGACGGCCGTTAGCGCAGCGCCATCGAGGAGAGCAACGACCCGGCCGGTCTCCAGATCGATCAGGGCGACGATGCCGTGAATAAGGGGAAGCCCGCGGCTCGGGTTCCCCGGGGTGAGGGTGGTGATCTTCAGGCCGGCAACCCCGCGCTGCTCCCAGGTAGCAGGGCTGACCAGCAATTGGGCCGACGGCTCTGGTCCACTCTGCAACAGGGTCCGCGGAGCGGTCTGCGCCTGTCCAGCCCTCAGTGCGAGGAATGCCTCGCCCAACGCGTCGATGACCGCAGAAAGCAGATCGGCTCGCTCGAGCTCTGAGCCGTCGATCATCAACGGTGCCCAGTTGGTCACAGCGCTACCTCGCCACCATCCACCGCGATGTCGCCGCCCGTCATCCACTCTGACTCGGCGGACGCCAGGAAGACTGCGGCGCCGGCCAGATCCTCAGGACGTCCCGGCCGCCCGAGCGGGATGTCCTTCCCTCGCTCTTGCCAGAGCTCGGGGTCGTTCTGCCACTGGTTGGAGTTCGCCTTGGTTGCAGTAAGCCCGGGGGAGATGGTGTTGACACGGATACCCAACGGCGCCAGTTCGTAGGCCGCGCCACGGGTCAACATCGACAGGCCGGCCTTGCTGCTCTGGTAATGCGCCATGGCGCTCACGGCGCTATTGGCGCTCAGCGAGCTGATGTTGATGACGCTGCCTGGCACACCAGCGGCGCGCAGTTGGGCGGCGAACGCCTGCGTGGCGAAGAACGGGAACCGGAGATTGACCGCCATGACGCGCTCGTACTCGTCCGGTGTCAGGTCCAGAAACGCGGTCCGGGTGGCTGTGGCCGCATTGTTCACCAGGACGTCGGGAAGCCCTAGCGCCCTGGACGCCGCGTCCATCAACTGTTGGACGCCGTCAAGGTCGACGGCGTCCAACAGTATGTAGTCCGCCCGCACGCCATGGCCGCGTAGTTCGGTGAGGGTCGACTCTGCCGCATTCTCATCACTCAGCGCGGTGAAGAAGACATCGCTGCCTTCACGAGCAAACGCTGTCGCGATCGCTCGCCCGATGCCATTGGCACCGCCGGTGACGATGGCGCGCCTCCCAGCCAGTCTTCCCATGGACTATGCCTGCCTCTCATCAGATTTTGGGCGGGCACTCCACGTGACAGAGGCTCAACCCGTTGACCAAGACCGACTGCACGGACTTGGTGATAAGCAGTCGGAACTCATTCGCCTGGCCACCCTGGAGTACAGGGGAGCTGGCGTAGTAGGAGTTGTAGATTCCGGCGAGGTCGAGCAGGTGCCGCACCAGGATTGCCGAGTTGCCCTCGTCGGCTGCCTTGGCAACCTTCTCAGGGAACTCCATGAGCCTCAAGATCAGGAGGGACTCCTGGTCGCTGACGTCGAAGGAGGCGATGTCGGCAGCCTCGGGCAACGGTTGGTTGTACTTGCGCAGAATGGCCCTGGCCCGGCAGGCGGAATAGACGACGTAGGGTCCGCCCGACTTCTCGAACGCGGTAATCGTGGGGGTCAGTTCGCCCCTGGCAATGCTGACAGTGCCCTTCATGTCGCTCTTGAGGTCGTTGAAGACCACTGAGCCGACAGCGAGCTGGCGGGCAGCCTGATCCATCTCTTCTTCAGTCATGCCGCCGCTCTCGGCCGTCTTCGCACGGTAGTACGTGACGGACTCGGCGAGCAGGTCGTTGACGCCGGCGACGCTGTCTCGGCTGGACAGCTTCTTGCCGGTCTCGGCATCGACGTAGAAACCGAAGTACGTGTGCTTGAGCTTCAGCTCGTCGGGGGTAGCCAGGCCGATAACTTCGGCAGCCTGGAACAGCCGCGAGAAGTGAACGCGCTGCTCCTGCCCCACCACGTAGTTGATGTCGGTCGGGTCGAAGATGTCACGCCGCAGCTTGATCGCCCCAAGGTCACGGGTGGCATAGATGCTGCGGCCGTCGGAACGACGGGTCACCAGCCGCTCGCCCCCGGGCAACTGCACCACGATCGCGCCGATGTCCTTCTCCAGCGAAGCAGCGGCCTTGACCTGCGCTTCGGGGGTCATCTCCCCTTCTTCGACCGCGCGGTCGAGCTCGGCGACCTGGTGGTTCACCATCTCCTTGGTGAGCTCGAAGGCCGTACCGCTACGGACAGCCTCATCGACCACCATGTTTCCGGCGTCGAGGTAGAAGCTCTCGCCGATGATGAAGTCGATGTCGATGTCCAGCGCAGAGTAGAAGGACTGAAAATCCTCCAGGCTCCACTCCACCATGCGCAGCCAGAGGGCGACCTCGTCTGCGTCCCCCTCTTCCAGCCGGTGAAACCGTGCGTCGGAGGCGGCGACGAGGCCCGCGTACGTTTTCCGGAGCTCGTCAGCCTCGGCGACTCCTGGGAAGTACGTGGCGATGACCTCCCGGTCTGCCTCGGGCAGTCCTTCCAGATCCGTCCCGGCGGCCACGGCCCGCTCCATCGTGCGCCTGATGGAGTAGATCGCCAGCAGCCGGTCGTTGTTCCGCATCCCCTCCGGGAAGAGGGACTCGAACCGGCGATAGCCCTCCAGCATGAAGCCGAATCCGCCGAAGTCGTTGATGTGATTGAGCCGGTAGACCAGTGCCCCGCAAGCATCGTAAAGATTGCTCAGCACGTGGCCGATCATGGTGGAGCGGAGGTGGCCCGCGTGGAGCGTCTTGGCCACGTTGGGCGATGAGTAGTCAACGATCTGCGTGCGATCGGACCAGCTGTCGTTCAGGCCGAACCGGCTGTCCAGGTCGATGACCGACTGCACGGCGCTCAGGTACCAGCTGTCGGTGAGTCGGACATTGACGTAGATACCCTTGTGGCTGACCTCGCTCACGACATCGCTGAGCGCGGGAGAGCGAAGCGCCTCGATGATCCACGGCACATGCGTGGTGATGTATTGCTTGGGGCCGCCGTCCTTGAGCAGGCTGGTCAGCCGCAACGCCACGTCCGCGCCGAACCGCGCACGGTCGAGGATGTCGATCTCCCAGGAGATCTCGGCGAGCCCCGACGTATCGCGCAGCGCCTGAGTGATACGTGCCCTGAGGTTGGCCAGCGGATACTCCCCGGCGGCTGGAGGAGTCGACTTCCGTCGTCGTTCCACGACGGCATCACGCAGTGCCATCAGTTCTTGACGACGGATTTCGTTCTGCTTGGCCAACTCGTTCATGTGATCGATTCTCGCAGCGTGGCAATAGTCGGTGTCGGAGGGGGTTCCCGGTCTGGCCGGGCCCTGAAGTTCGGGCTGGTCAGCTCCGGGCCGTTCCCCGCGGTGGCCCGTCATTCTCGCGCTTCGTGGTGTCGTTCCGCAGTTCCATGACGATATCGACGATGAGATCCTCCTGGCCGGCGACCACCTGCCGCCTGCCCAGCTCGAAGAAGACATCGCGCGGATCGACACCCCAGCGGGCAGAGGTGTCAAGCACACGGTTTTTGAAGCCCGAGAATACCCCAGCCAGGCCGCTGACTATGCTCACAGAGTCGACTGTCGGCGGCGCCGACATGAGCTCTCGCTCAGCCAGGTCGGCCGCGTCCAGGAGCGCGTACAGGTCGATGCCGGTCGGAAAGCCCATCCGCTCCAGCACGGGCACCAGGACTTCCAGCTGGGTGTTGCCGGCTCCAGCGCCGAAGCCCCGGGCGCAGCCGTCGATGATCCTCGCCCCAGCCTGCACCGCAGCCACCGAGTTGGCCATGGCCATGCCCAGATTGTTGTGCCCGTGGAAGATCATGGGCACGTCCACGGCCTCAGCGATAGCGGTGATCCGCTGGGTCACGTCGGGGGGAAGGTAGTGGCCGGACGAGTCGAGGATGCCCACAGCTTGCGCGCCGTATTTCACGAGAAGAGCGCACTCCTCGGCCAGTCGCTCAGGGCTGGCCATGTGACTCATCAGTAGTACGCCGTGTGCCTCCACGCCTGCTTCCCGGAGAAAGCCCAGATGGCGTTCCGTGAGGTTGCTCTCGGTGCAGTGGGCGGCGATGCGGACTACGTCAGCGCCGTGTGCCACGGCCTTCTGCAGGTCCGCGGTGGTCCCCCAGCCGGGCAGCATGAAGACCGCCATCCGGCTGTTCGGCATGGCCTCCCGCGCGGTCGACAGCATCTCGTCGTCGCTGAGCTTGGCTCGGCCGACCTGGAGGGAGGACGCACCGAGACCGTTACCGTGGCCTACCTCGACCACGGGGACGCCGGCGGCGTCGGCCGCCGCGGCGTAGCCGTGTATTTGGTCACGGTCGAGTTGGTGGCGTACAGCGTGATGGCCGTCCCGCAGAGTGGGATCGTGGACCAGTACCCGCTGCGGATCAATCGTGACGTTGCCCGTGACCTGACTCACAACAACTCCTTTGTCACGCTCACCAGTTCCTGGTTCGCGGCGCGCTGTTCGGCGATCAGGACGGCAGCTGAGTTGATGATGTCCAGGTTCCCGGCATATCGGGGTATTCGATCGCCTGTAGCTGTCACTTCGACTGCGATGAAGACCCGTCCGTCGGTCACTGTGCAGGCTGTGACCTTGTATCCGGGAGCGTAAGTGCGGACCTCGTCAGCCGCGGCGGCAACGAGCTCACGGACAGGCTCGATGGCAGCCCCAGGGGCCAGCACGGACATGGCCACCCTGAACGTTGCCGGGGGCCGAGCCGGACTGAGGTTGACGATCGCCTTTACGTCGCGCACGCCGGTAAGGGCACGGATGGCGTCCTGGGTCGTCGCGATGTACTCATCCAGGTTGAGGCGGGTGGCTCGGCCCACGCTGGGGCTGGCGGCGGTGGTGACCACCTCGATGTAGTCCGGTGAGTACCGTCGGGTGAGCGCATGCAGGATGGGGATGGATGCCTGGCCGCCGCAACTGATCAGGTTGACGTTGCCGTGCATCAGCGCGTCGGTCCCGTTCACCATGGGGATGACCATGTGCCCGACCCTGCTGGGAGTGAGATCGACAAGCATCGTCCCCAGGGGTTGGAGGCGGGCCCAGTGCTCGGCATGCGACATCGCATTAGTCGCATCGAAGACGATGTCGAACGGGCGGGGAGCGTTGACCAACGCGTCGATCCCGTCAGCTGAGGTAGGGCAGCCGAGACTGGCTGCGAGCCGCAAGCCGCGGGCCTGATCATCGCGCCCGACCACCAGCCGGCAGTCGAGGAACGGGGACTGCTTGATCCTTGTAACCAGGTCGATGCCGATCATCCCGGCGCCGAGGACGGCGACGTCCAATACATGCCGGGTCATGAGCGGCCGTCCTGCTCGTCGGTGAGCAGCACCCGGTCCGCGAGTAGGCCGTGGACGATACGCACGGCCGCGGCCCGTTGCTCTGGCTCCGAGCAGTGCAGCTTGAGCAGATCATGAAGTGAGGTCGCTCCGTCAGCGTCCGCCAGCAGCAGGAAGACGGGTAGCGGGATCTCCTTGACCAGGCCGCTCCGGGCCTGGCTGGTCAGCCGGTACTCAGGCCCGTTCTTGCCCACGGTTGCCGACAGTTCCACGCCCGGAGCGCGGATCAGCCTAGACGCCTCAACGCCGGCGGAATCTGGGTTGACTGGGACTACGAGGCGGTCCTCGATCACCAGCGCGTCCATCTGAGTGGACAGCAAAACGTCGATCGCCTGCGACGGCGTCTCGGCGATAGGTTCACCGCGGACGTTCATGCTCGTGTTGACCAGCACCGGTAGCCCAGTGCGTTCACCGAACGCAGTGAGCAGGGCATGCCATCGTGGATTACGGATGCGGTCGACGGTCTGTACGCGTGCAGATCCATCGACGTGCGTCACGGCACCCAGCCGATCACGCCACTCCGGACGCACCCGCACAACCCTCAGCATATAGGGGCTCGCTTTGTCCGGTCCCATGTCGAAGAACCTGTCGGCGACTTCGACGGGCACGACTGGCGCGTAGGGCCGGAACTCCTCCCGGTATTTGATGGAGCAGTTGAGGTGCTCCCACATGTCACGCTCGAAGGGAGCGGCCACGATGGAGCGGTGGCCCAGCGCACGAGGCCCAAACTCCGAACCACCCTCGAACCAGCCGATCACCTGCCCCTGCGCAAGGCGCTCGACGATCTGCCGCTGGTCATATACGCCAGTGCGGAGGAAACCGCTCCACTGGTTCAAAGCCGCGTCGAGCTCCTCGGCCTGGTAGGACCTGCCAAGGAAGTCATGGCTGACAGAGGTCCCCTTAGTGTCACCAGTCAGCAGATAGTGAGCCGCGGCCGCGACACCGATGGAAACCCCGGCATCGTGGCTGGCCGGCATCGTGTACAAGCGTTGCACCCCGGACTCGTGAACGATGCGCTGGTTCGCGACGCTGTTAAGCGCCACACCGCCGGCGTAGGCAAGGTCGACCTCGCCTGTCAGAGCCAGGACTCGTGAAGCACGCTCGACGAGTGCGACCTCCAGATCAGCCTGCACTCTCGCGGCAAGATCTCGATACTCCATGGGCGTGCCGCGCCGGTTGGCTCGCGATAGCCGCTGCTTCCATTCGCTCGTAAAGCGGGATATTCCCGATTCATCTTGTGTGAGCAGACTCTCTCCAAACCTGGAAGCCTCGCCGTACGGGGCGAGGCCCATCAGTTTTCCTCCCTCCTGCCAGTCGCCGAAGACGTACTGGGATACAGACGCGTAGGTCTCTCCCAGGGATGACGAACCGCACATGGGATGGAAAGACGCCGCTACACCGCGATCGACCAGGCGATAGCCGGAGCGGTCGAACACATAAGCCGACTCGACGTGATAGGGGGGCCGCGGAACAGGCAAAGTCCTGTTCACGTACGCGGCGAACTCCGGACCGCGCAGGAGAAGGTCATCGGCGCCGATCACGCTCCCTCCAGAACCATCCACCACCCACACGGCTGAGTGATCGAAGGGGCTGGAGAAGAATGTGGCGAATGCGTGGGCCAAGTGATGGGAGACGAATACCGAGCGTTCCCCGACGGGGTCGAAAAGGTCAAAACTCTCATCGGCGAACGGGAAATTCAATCCCACCTGAGTGGGCACGAGGTTCTGAGTGTTGAACGCGAACAAGTCGACGTCATCAGGACTCAGGCCGGCCGCATCCAGACAATAGTCTGCGGCGGCACGCGAATTGAGGAACGGGCGGCCGTCACGTTTGACTCGGGTGAGGCGTTCGAGCTGGATGGCAGCGACAATCTCACCGCCGCGCATCAGGCAGGCCGAAGCGTCGTGGCTGCACGAAATCCCGAGAACGACGGGGCCGCTTTCTTTGGCGTGGCTGGACACGAGGGCATTACCGCCTAGGACAGTTGGTGATGCGGGGCACGAAGAGGGAGCGTCGAGCCGTAGCGCGATGTCTGTGTTGCACTCTTCGGCTGCGAGTAGTAATTCACGACGGCGGCGAGCCTGTCATGGTCGGAACGATTCTGTGCACTGGCGTGAACGGTCATGACATCCAGGAACAGTGCGTCACCGGGCTGCATGATGGCCGGGCGAACCTGACTCAGATCCAGCTCCTCCTCTCGCACCTGATAATCGTCCAGGTCTTCATGCGGGAGAAGTCGTCTATGCGAGCCGGGCAAGATCTCGATCCCGCCGCGCTCTGGCGTCGCAGGATCTATCGCGCACCAAAGTGTGACCTGTCGGGCCGACATGTCAGTCCAGTACGCCAGATCCTGGTGCATGGGCTTACGTCGGCCACTTCTCGCTGGCTTGAAGATGAGCTTCGAGGAGTGGAGGTAGATGCTGGGTCCGATCAGATCCTCCACGTGGTCGAGCACGCGAGGGGAGCTGAATATCGCTCGGAAGCCGGAGTCATTATCGAAAGGGGCCGGCGCCCTACGGAGTACTGGTGCCGAGTTCTCATCCTGGTCCCAGGCAGTGCTTCCTGGGACCGCTGATGTCTGCGCCGTTGCGGCACGCGCGTAGTAGTCCTTGATGTAGCTGAGATCGCTTGGGCTCAAAAGGGACGGAACGATGCAGTACCCGTCACGGTTGAACTGATCGATCTGATCGGCAGTGAGAGCCTTGAGCGTCATGCGGCTGAGATTACTGATGGTCCCTCCAACGATCAACTGGCTTTTCTATAAAGGGTGTTCAGTGAGGAGTCCATGGATCAGATTCGGCCGGTCGGGCGTAGCTGGTGCCCAACTCTGCGCTCAGATGAGGAGCTTGGCACATCACGCCAGTGATATTGCGGCCGGAGCTGCCGGTTCCCTGGCAAGGGCACGGAGCGAGTGGGGCAGGAGGCGCCATAGGAGAACTGAATTTCCTGGTCAGACTCGTGTGCTCCGCTGGCCTATCAAGTGAGCGAGGTCGGCGACCGTCGCGGCGTCGAGCAACTCGTCATCACTGATCTCAATGCCGAGCCGCTTGCTGAGCATCATGGACAACTCAACCATGGCGAGAGAGTCCAACCCGGCCTCCTCGCGGCTGGCCTCTGGCCGTATGTCCTCCTCCATGAGGTGGAGATCATGAATCAAGATGTTCTTGAGGGTGTCGTACACGGGCTTCTCCCGGGGGCTGACGGTGACAGATGTGTGAGTGTCGGGCGGGACGACTACAACTCGCTGCCAAGGGGGACGCACTCGAGTTTGGGCCACACCACAGTGGTGGCACCCCATGTCAGCCCGCCGCCAAAGGCAGTGAGCAGGACTCGGTGCCCTGGGGCTAGGTGGCCTCTGGTCGTCGCTTCGGCCAACAAGACGGGGACCGATGCCGCAGCGGTGTTGCCCACATGCTCGATGTTCTGGACTTGGCGGTCCGGGGGGATGCCCAACTCTGATGCGACGAATGAAGTAATCCGTGCATTGGCCTGATGCGCGACCAGTCTGTCGATCTCGTCGAGTCGCCATCCAGCGGCTTCAACGGCGCCGGTCGCCGCAATGCTCATCCGCTCCACGGCATGACGGAAGACCTCACGTCCCTGCATCCGGAAGTACCCCTCCCGCACGGCGGTGGACCGCTGTTGAGATCCGGCTGCCTCGACGGCAATCAGGTCGCTGAGCTCGCCATCGCTGCCCAGCACCATCTTCCCGATTGCTCCAGGCTCATCGTCGGTGCCTCGGCGCAGCACGAGCGCGCCGGCGCCGTCTCCGAAGATCGGAACAGTGGTGCGATCTGTGGGATCCAGGAGAGTTGAAAAGGTGTCTGCTGCGATGAGTAGGACTCGTTCAGCAAGGCCGGCGGCGATGAATCCTGCGGCTGTCGCAAGCCCGTATAAGAATCCAGTGCAGACTGCAGAGACGTCGAAGGCGGCGATCCCGGTCATCCCCAACCGCGATGCGACCTCGGGAGCTGTGGCTGGGCATGATCGGTCAGGGGTCGTTGTGGCCAGTATCAGTGCTTGAACCTCAACGCCGCCAGCAGACGTCAAGGCTCGGGCACCCGCTTCCACGGCCAGGTCGGATGTAGCCATGCCTGGGGGCACCACATGACGAGAGGAGATCCCGGTTCTGCTGTAGATCCACTCTGCCGAGGTGCCCAAACGGGCGTGGAGGTCTTCGTTAGTCACAACCTTCGGCGGCAACCAGTAGCCAAGGCCGCAGATGACCGCTGCGTGGCCTGGTCGTCCGGCCTGCGGCACTATGTCAGCCATCAGAGGCTCGTGTCCGAGTAGTGAACCTTCCCAAAGAGCAGCCGCAAGACGCTTCCTCCGCTGGTCAGTTGGTGATCGCGCGAGTCAGTGTATGTGCGCGTTCTCTCTAGCACCGTGCAATCGTGAAGTTCGCTCAAACAGCACCTGCCACCCTCCATGCCCCTGGGGTACGGCGAGGGCGTCATAAGCGCTGAGCAGAGACGGTTACCGCTGTCTCTGCGAAGAAGAACTCCCCATACGCACCTCTCCGTAGTCCATCCCGCACTCGTTGTGATTGTGAAGTGGATCACTGTGACTGACGCAGCTTCGCGGCTGTGGGGGCGGACGGCTCAGTTCCGATAGACCTCGCCCTGCGGAACCGTCAGGTCGAGGCCGAAGACACTCGTTGCGACAGCCGTAGCGGCAGCGATCTCCTGGAGTCCCGTCGAGCCCCAACCAAGGCGGCCAGAAGCGGAGTTCAGAGGAGTTAGCAATCTCCGCAATCTACGACAGCGGCCGGAATCGGGGCCTTGGCGGTGAAAGGTCGTGATGCGCGCAGCTAGCAACAACTCGGCGTACGTCAAGCGCGCTGCCTCGTCGCGCACCTTCCGATAACCCAGATAGACGGGTCTGTCAATGCTGACCCGAAACTCGCGCCGGCACTCGCTGACTAGCGTTGCAAGGCAGTCATACCCCTCGGGTTCAGGTGTGCCTCCGGGCATATGGTGCTCTTCGCTGCTCTCGCCGCTGCCCTCAACTCCGAGTAGTACGCGGCCAACAGCGTCAAAGCAGAAGCCGTAGATTCTTCGCACGTCGATGTCGTCCGGTATGCGGCGCGGAAGCCACTGGTGCGTCAACGTGATCACGCTGTGCTCCTTCTCGAGAGTCGGCCAGAAGTGTCACGGGTGCTGACGCGATCAGGCCGATCGAGGTGGCCCACATTGCTACGGATGTCCACGCCCCACTTGCCGTGGTGTTGTCTGCAGGGCGCCAATCCATCCAACGTTCAACTTCGGTAGTGCAATGAACATGCCGGTAAGGGTGCACAGTTGAGCGCAAGCGCACCATTTCAAGTGTTATATCACCGAGGTAATACGCGCAGTCGTGGGCCGGCGATCGGATGACTGCGTGACTGAGACATCAGGTGAACTCGACATCGAGCACCGGGGCGTGATGCGCACCAACGAGCTCGACTGGGACGCGTGCGCACCTGCCCCATCGCCAGCAGGTACTACGGCCTCCTGGGCGACGAAGCCGCCGCCCCATCCCGCTGGCTCGCTCCTGTCGAATGGGAAGACTTGGGAGACCTGGAACGCTGCGAGGTCCACCACCTGCAATGTCACCCTCGGCGCGACGATCGCCTTCGCCCAACGAGGTGCCAGAGCAGTCGAACTCGACATCTTCGGAGAAGCCATCGCCTCAGCCCGAGACTTGGTGAAGTGGGCCAACATCCCCGTCGAAGCACGACATTATCGCGATCAACCGTGACCTGTTCGGTGCCTGGAACGGCGGCGTGCCCCTCGAGTCACTACTCCCACTCAACGGGCCGGTGACGGACCACGCCGCAGACGGAAGGCCACCTGCAAGCTGCAGGCAGACACCGCATAGGACCGCTCGGGCATGCCCTGCTCGAGGGTGGTCTGCAGGGCGAACAACAGCTGCCCCTGCGGGCGGAGCCGCACGTCGAGGAACCGCCGGTCCAGACGGTGCTCGAGCCCAGTCTGCTCGTCGGCCGCAGATGGCGCCGTCCGCAAGGCGGCGCCGGTACCCGCTGTGACGCCGTATCGCCGGCGCTCCGCAGTCCGGACACAGCACCGGAGCCGCCCCCTCCGGGTTGCGGTCACGATGCGCAACACCTCGCTCAGGTGCGGCACCGTCTTCAGCAGTTCGTCACACTCAGCGAGTGTCGCGCTGCCAGCGACAGAGCGTCACCGGCGCACTGAAGCGTGATCGGCTTAACGGAAATCTTGACTGAGCCCAAGTTCAGGCGCCCCCGACATGCGGTGAGCTGCAACAAGCACTGCCGTTTCGGCGAAGAAGAAGCGCCCAGTGGCGGCGGCCTGTTGAACCGCGGTGTACCAGTCGTCGATCTCGTCCGGACTCAATGTGCCGTGTCCTCGCTTGGCGGTCGACTGCAACGCTCCACGGATATCGCCTACCCGGCGAGCGGCATGGCCGGACAATTCAGTTGAGGAGGTCACTACGGTCTCTACATGGGTCCGGGCAAGCGGTGATGCCTGGATCAAACCGGGCAGCTTGCGCCCGATCCTCCCATCCGAGCTATCCATCCATGAGGGCGCGTCATCGGCGAAGGCGTGGCCGATCTTGCGGTCGAGGTCGACGGGAGCACCGGCGATCACGAGCGAGTCGAAGTCGGAATGGGACAGCACCGCGCGACCACCCGGCCGCAGCACCCGCCACACCTCGTTCAGGAGCTGAGCCGGGTCGGGCAGGCACTCGAGAAGGTTGGATGAGACGACCGCGTCTACGCTGCCGTCCGCGAGAGGGAGCTTCTCGCGTAGATCCACGGAGCCCAACTTCACTGTGCCAGCGTGGCTCTGTAGACGCTCGCGAGCCGTGGCCAGAGCCTGCTCGGACCGGTCGAAGCCCGTGAGGTGCGCCTGCGGAAAACGCCTCGCGAAGGCGGCCAAAGCCGGGCCCGCGCCACAGCCTAAGTCGACCGCTCGGCCCCGCTCCGGAAGCTCAGCGAGTTCTATAAACCGGTCGTGCAGCGTCTCGTTGGTCATCAGCACGCAAGCCTCTCCTTCTCGTACGACACGCCAGTGCATGTACGCGCCAGGTGCTGCACACCATAGGGCGCAGCGATGTTCCGCGGCTCCGGGATATTGGCTGGCCCGAGACGTCGTTCCGTGGCTCCGGCGTATTGGCTCCAAACGGCCCCGGTTGGTGAAGATCCTTTGTCATCGAGGCGTCTTGAAGTGGCCCCGGGAATTGGCGTGTGTAGGGACCACTCGATGAACTTCCTTGGCCTCAGGCTGAAGACTGTGTCCCGCCCGGAGAGCGATGGTCGTCAGCGTTGCCTGGCGTCGAGGGCAGCGAGGCCGCCACGGACGGCAGCAGCCGTCTTGTCAAGCTGGTCTCGCTCCTGCACGCGCCAGTCAGCATCAATGCGAAATGGGTCACCTGTGAAGCGGGGGAAGACATGCAGGTGAACGTGGAAAACTTCCTGGAAGGCTGCTTCGCCGTCCGCAAGGAACAAGTTGACGCCCTCACATGGCAAGCCTGATCGGCGTAGTGCACGTCCGAGCTGATGCGCCACTTTCCAGACCTGGACGCCGACGTCCTCCTGGAGATCCTCCAGTCCCACAGCGTGCGCCTTGGGGATGATCAGCAAGTGGCCTGGGGTGACGGGCTGGAGATCCATGAAAGCGATCACCGATTCATCTTCGTGGACGATGCTGGCGTCCGCCTGACCTCTCGCTATTGCACAAAAGATGCATCCGTCGTCCGTCACAGCCTGCCCCCTCAAGGCCCGAGTACCTCGTGCCGCTCACAACATCAGAAGCGGCACACAGTCGCGAGCAAATTTCACCCGGCGTCTGGCACAGCACCACCCCTGCCGGATACCACGGGAACCGTCTCACCACAAGAGCCAGGGCGGGGCCACTTCGCCCCGTCACCACCCCTCAATGCGTCCGCGCGACCCGCCAAGTGGGGCCGCTCGAAGCCAGCATGCTGGAGCCGCTGAACAACGTCACAGCCAGTATTGGCGCTGGCGCCGAGATCTGTCCTGGGTACTGGTGTACAGGTGCCACCGGATCCTCTGCCCCGGCTCTTGCCCCGCAGCAGTCTGATATCCGGGTGCAGGACGTTTGGCCGGGCCCTACTCTCGCAAGGTATGGCGAGCATCGACGAGCGGATCACCGACTTCTACACGGAGTACGACGAGGCGTCCCGGTTGTACGCCACCGCGACGGGTCGCCTGGAGTTCGAGCGGACGCGGGAGCTGCTGCGCCGACGCTTACCTCCAGCGCCGGCCCGGGTACTGGACGTGGGCGGCGGCCCGGGTACGCACGCCCGCTGGCTCACCGAGGACGGCTACGAGGTGATACTCGTGGACCCTGTACCGAAGCATGTGGAACAGGCGCGCGCGCACGCGCCGGGATGTTCGGCCGAGCTCGGGGACGCCCGCAATCTGGCCTTCCCGTCCCACAGTTTCGACGCGGTCCTGCTCTTGGGTCCGCTGTACCACCTGGCGGACCGCGCGGACCGGCTCACGGCGCTTCGGGAGGCTCGTCGGGTCGCGGCACCGGGCGGTGTGGTGGCAGCCGCGGGGATCTCCCGCTACTCCTTGATGCAGGACTACACCGTCAGCGCGGGCCTGTCCCCGGAGCTGCTGGCCGGTGAGGTCACGCAGGTGGTCCGTACCGGCTCCTACGACGGCAGCAGGGGGTTCACGGTGGTGCACTTCCACACCGCAGCCGAGCTTGCCCAGGAGGCTGGCGAGGCGGGGCTCAGCGGTGTGAGCGTGCATGGAATCGAGGGCCCGGGGTGGGCGTACGTAGTCGCGGCTGGCCGCTTCGCGGACCAGGAGGCAGCGGGAGCGCTCTTCGCGGACGCGATCGCGACGGCCCGCCTCGCGGACGAGCACGGGGTGTTCACCGACGCCTCGGCGCACATCCTCGTGGTCGGCACAGCATGAGCCGCCTCGTTGCGAATCCGACGGTGAGCAGCGCACCACGCAGTTCATCGAGACGGCTATCCAGAAGACGCTCACCGTGGTCCTGACCGAGACCGGCGCGGCCGGCGGACGCCGACCTCTACCCCAAAGTGGGCCGCCAGATCGCCCGCATCCATGCCTGACAGCAGGCTCGGCCGCGTGTCACCGAGGCAGATCGCTGTCTGCGTATGCGGGCTTTGCCTCGTCCCACCCACTCATTTGTGGGGCGAGGCGCCGTCAGAGTGAGGGCCCGGTGGCCCCGACATCAGCGACAGAGCCAACTTCTGTGGTGCGGTCATGTTGCGTGATTGGCCGTCATGGCGTTGGCAAGCTGTGTGACAGGGTCGTCGGCGATCCGGTGCCGGGACTGCTGCGTCGGCCAGGTGGAGAAACTGTCGTCTGACCAGCGCGGAACCACGTGGAAGTGCAAATGGGGTACTGACTGCTCCGAGCCGGGGCCGCTGGCGCTGAGGATGTTCACGCCTCCGGCGTTCAATGCGGTCCGCATCTTCCCGGCAAGGCGCTGGACCAGCCCCATGGTTTGGGCCAGGACCTCCGGCGGAGTGTCGAAGATGTCCGCGTAGTGGGATGTGGGAATCACCAGGGTGTGCCCTGGCGCGAGGGGGTTCAGCGGAGCGAATGCTGTGGCCACGGGACCGCGGATCACCCACCGGGCTGAGTCGTCACGGATCAGGCAGCAGAAGATGCAGTCCATGGGGTCTGACCCTGTCAGAGGTGGGACGGAGCCCGCCAACCGATTCATGAAGCGATCGTGCGGCATCTCGTCGGCCGCCCGGACGGGGGCCCCTTCCTCCACCGCTGCAACTGCTGTCCTGACTCGTCGGCGGTCATGCGCCCCGCTGCAGACCACGCCGGATTGCTACCTCCACCGGTGAGTAGTCGCCGGCTTCACGCGTGAGCCGATACGGCTCGGCCGGGTAGAGCGGTGGCTGCGCCATGAATCGCGGTGTCCGACCCTGGTGCGGCTGGGCTGCGTGGACCAGGAACGGATGGCATAGATAGACGTCCCCCGCGCATCCTGTCGCCAGGGCCTGCGGGAGTTCTGCCGCCGCCTCGAACAGGTCCGTGGCGCCGAGTTGGTCGGAGGCCAACCCCGCCTCGCCGGCGGCCTCAAGGTGAGAGGGCGCGGTCAGATGCGACCCCACGCGGATTCGAGTCGGAGCATCGACACTATCAACTCCGATACGAGCCGAGCGAGCTGCGACAGCCCTGACGGAAGCCGGCGGAGAGCCGACGACTGTCTGCGGGCCTCGGACTGTTCCTTCGGCCACGGCCTCCCCGGTGCTAGCTCGCCCGGCTGGCCGCGAGCGCGGTCTAGTGGCCCAGAGAAGAAGAGAAGCGGACGGGTTCGCCCAGGACGGAGGCGGCTCGATCGGTGGCGGTCAGGCGCTGGGCCACGGTCGTGCGGGCCAGGTGAGGCGGAAGGGCGCCCACACATCTGGGGTGTCAGGTCGGGGCGCATGCGGACATACGGCTCGTTGAAGCGCTGCCCTTCATCGGTGAGTCCGGCGAGTGTCGCGGTCAGTGTGGCGTTGGCGCGAAACCCAGCCCAGGTCCACCAGCGGACATCATCGCCGGCGCGCGTGATGACGGTCCCGCCGGGGTGGGTGGTGTCGACGGCGGTTTCGCGGAGCTGTGCGAGGTAGGTGACGGCGCGCTCGGTGAGCTGGACCGGGGGATCCTGCCCGAGGACGATATCCCGCATGGCACGGGCGAGTTCGTACGAGGCGCCGTTGTGAACGACGCCGTTATTCCCCACCCTCAGCGTCACGGAATGGGCCATGGGGACGGCGGGGTTGACGCTGTCGTCCCCATGGAGAGGCCACACCTCGCCGGCAGCCCGATAGCCAGCCGAGCTTCAGGGACGGGGTGGGCAGTCAAGGATGAGCACAGCTCATCGCCTTGGCGACGCCAAAGGCGTCCTTGACGGCTCGGCTCGGCCGTACACTTCGAGATCGGGAGGCCCACTCATGTCGGCACCGTCGTATCCAGGTCGGTACGTGGGGGCGAAGGAGGCCGAGATGGGGAACTTCGCGAACGCCCGGCTAGTACTCCAGCTGTAGATCGTGATCTTGCTGGTCGGGGCCGGTGCGGATACGGGTGCGGCCACCGTTGATCATCGTGTGTTGTGTGGACTGACGATGAGACGGTGGCCGCAGGCCACAGCATAGATCCAGGCCGTTGGCGGGATGCGTTCGAGGTGACCATGAGCCGTATCGCGGGCCGCTTCGCCCGGGTCGAACCCCGGCTGCGGGCCGGGCGTTTGATACTGGGGCTGCTGTCGGACCTGCCCCGCAAGAACTGCTGGACGATCGCGGAGTGGGCGGGGGAGAAGTCCCCGCACGGCATGCAGCATCTGCTGTGCAGGGCATCCTGGGACGCCGATGCGGTGCGTGACGATGTGCGCGAGTACGTCGTGGAGCATCTCCACGACGAGGAGGCGGTCCTGGTCGTGGACGAGACCGGCGACGTGAAGAAGGGCACCCGCACCGTAGGGGTCCAGCGCCAGTACACCGGAACCGCCGGCCGGATCGAGAACTCCCAGGTCGCCGTCTATCTCATCTACGCCGGGGCACGGGGACACGCGGCCGTGGACCGGGAGCTGTACGTCCCACGCTCATGGACCTCGGACCCGGACCGCTGTCGGGCGGCCGGGCTGGCCGAGGACACCGTCTTCGCGACCAAGCCGGAGCTGGCCCGCACGATGATCGAACGGTTCCTGGACGCCGGGCACCATATCGACTGGGTGACGGGCGATGAGGTCTACGGCGGCAACCCGAAACTGCGGGCGGCCCTGGAAGAACGCGGCCTGGGCTATGTCCTCGCAGTTGCCTGCTCGGCCGAAGTGGCCACCGGTGCGGGAAGGTTTCGCGCCGGCGTACTGGCTGGCCAGATCCCGAAGCGGGCCTGGCAGAAGCTGTCCGCCGGCCCCGGCGCGAAGGGGCACCGCTACTACGACTGGGCCGTCATCGACCTCACCGACCCGACGCCGGGCCACCGTCAGCTGCTGATCCGGCGCAACCGCACCACCGGCGAACTCGCCTACTATCGCTGCCATTCCATTGGGCCGGCTCCGTTGCGCACGCTGGTCAGGACGGCGGGATCCAGGTGGCGGGTGGAGGAGACCTTCCAGACCGGGAAGGGGCTGGCCGGACTCGATGAACACCAGGTCCGGCGCTACCCGTCCTGGAGCCGCTGGGTCACCCTCGCCATGCTCGCTCAGCTTGTTCTTTATCTTCCGCGCCCCGTCGCAACGGTCGTTGCCTCTTCTCTCGGGACTTGTGGAGTTCGCTGCCAGACTAGGTGTCGTCGCTCGCGGTGAGCATGGGACGGACTGCATCAACCGGCGTTGTCGTCTATCGGCTTCCGTGCTCCGGCAATCCGGGCCAGGTGCCGGTAGAGGGGCGACGCTGTCCCAGCGACGAAGAGCGCGAACAGGGTGAACGGCAGCAACCCGAGGGGCCGGAGCAGGTAGTCCGGGTGTTGTGAGATCTGCGGCCAGTTGACGTAGTAGTTGGCGGACACGTCCACGGTCATGACCGCGCACGCCACAATCACGGCGAATGGCCGAAGTCGTGCCAGCAGAACGGCCGCCAGAGGGTCGAGCAGGACCAGAGCGACGAAGTAGACCCGGATGGGAGCTGGTGCAGGAGAGGCATAGCTGTTGTGACCACCACTTGCCAGATCCACGAGGTGCATGGCGGTTCCCCAGAGGAAACAGATGAGGTACACCGTCACAACGAACAGCACCCGTCGCGGCAGGCGACTCGGTCGCCCTTCCCCGTCCTGGGCAAGCGGACCTGTCGATGCCTGCTGCTTCATGCCGCCCCCAGTTGGTTGGCGGCACCCTACTTCACCTGTCTCAGCGCCCTTCGGGAAAACCTGCCAGCCCGGCATGTCCACCACACATCGGACGAGACGGGCCGTTCCAGCTTCGAACGGCATCTCGAACTGGACCGCTCACCTGGGTATTCGCCGGACGTGGGGGCGGCCTTCGTCTGATCATGTGATCCGACCAAGGTGCACGTGACCATGACGAAGGCCGTGAGGGTGAGTCTGCTGGCTGATGCTGTCCGGAGGGAAGCGTTCGCAGAAGCGTCACGCTTCCGGGGTGAGTTCTACGAGTGTCTGACCGCCCGGCGCGACGCGTTGTTCGAGCTGGTGGACGCGGTGCTGTGTGCGGACGGTGCGGTGAAGTCCCCGGTGGACTTGACGTTGTTGCCCGAGCACCGTCGTGGGCACGGAGCGATGTACGGCGGCCTGAACCACGGCCGGATCGACACCGAACGGCTGCGGGCCGCGCTGGCCGGACTGCCGCTGCCGCGCTTCGACGGCGGGCGCCTGGTCCTAGCGGTCGATGTGTCACCGTGGCTCCGCTCGGACGCGCCGTGCTCGGCGGACCGTCTGTTCTGCCACGTCTACGGCCGCGCGAAGACGGCCTCGCAGTTCATTCCGGGCTGGCCCTACTCCTTCGTCGCCGTGCTGGAGCCGGGCGCCACGTCATGGACCGCGATCCTGGACGCAGTCCGGCTCGGACCAGCGGACGACGCGACAGCAATCACCGCCGCCCAGCTCCGAGGAGTGGTCGAGCAGCTCATCACCGCAGGCCAGTGGCGGGCCGGGGACCCGGCCATCGTGATCGTGAGTGATGCCGGCTACGACGTCACACGCCTGGCCTGGGCCCTGCGCGATCTGCCGGTCGAGCTGGTCGGCCGAGTCCGCTCCGACCGCGTGATGCGCCTGCCGAAACCACCGAGAATGCACGGCGTCAACGGTCGGCCGCCCAAGCACGGCCCGGAATTCCGCTTCACCAAGCCGGAGACCTGGCCCGAGCCCGCGATCACCACAGTCACGCACACCACCAACTACGGCAAGGCCGAAACCCAGGCCTGGGACCGGGTCCATCCCAGGCTCACCCACCGTTCCTCCTGGCTCGACCATGATGGCGAACTACCTTTGGTAGAGGGAACGTTGATGCGCTTGAAGGTCGAGCATCTATCGAAGGAACGGGATGCTCCGCCGGTGTGGTTATGGTCCTCCAAGACCGACGCCACCCCCGACGACGTGGACCGCTTCTGGCAGGTGTTTCTCCGCCGCTTCGACTTGGAGCACACCTTCCGCTTCGCGAAACAAACCCTCGGCTGGACCACGCCGAAACTCCGCACTCCCGAGGCCGCTGACCGCTGGACCTGGCTCCTGATCGTCGCTCACACCCAGCTCCGGCTCGCTCGCCCCCTCGCCGCGGACCTCCGCCGGCCCTGGGAGAAACCCGCCATCTCCGACCGGCTCACCCCGGCCCGGGTCCGCCGGGGGTTCAGGAACATCCGCGCTCACCTCGCCTGCCCGGCCCGTGTTCCCAAACCCCGAGGCGTCGGCCCCGGTCGGCCACCCGGCGCGAAGAACAAACACCGGGCACCCCGCTACGACGTCGGCAAGACCGTCAAACGCCCCGAGACCCTCAAGGCCATCGGCAAGCCTGGAAGATCTTGGTAGATAAAGACCAAGCTGAGCTTGAGATTTAACCTCGCCGATCGAACAGAACCTGCCGCCGGGTCAGACGGGCATTTTCGCCCGATTCGAACCTGTCTCGGGTGCGTTGATCACGCCTGAAACCGCCGGTCAGAGGTGTTCGAATTCGCTGGGTTAAATCTCAAGCTCAGCTTGTTCTTTATCTTCCGCGCCCCGTCGCAACGGTCGTTGCCTCTTCTCTCGGGACTTGTGGAGTTCGCTGCCAGACTAGGTGTCGTCGCTCGCGGTGAGCATGGGACGGACTGCATCAACCGGCGTTGTCGTCTATCGGCTTCCGTGCTCCGGCAATCCGGGCCAGGTGCCGGTAGAGGGGCGACGCTGTCCCAGCGACGAAGAGCGCGAACAGGGTGAACGGCAGCAACCCGAGGGGCCGGAGCAGGTAGTCCGGGTGTTGTGAGATCTGCGGCCAGTTGACGTAGTAGTTGGCGGACACGTCCACGGTCATGACCGCGCACGCCACAATCACGGCGAATGGCCGAAGTCGTGCCAGCAGAACGGCCGCCAGAGGGTCGAGCAGGACCAGAGCGACGAAGTAGACCCGGATGGGAGCTGGTGCAGGAGAGGCATAGCTGTTGTGACCACCACTTGCCAGATCCACGAGGTGCATGGCGGTTCCCCAGAGGAAACAGATGAGGTACACCGTCACAACGAACAGCACCCGTCGCGGCAGGCGACTCGGTCGCCCTTCCCCGTCCTGGGCAAGCGGACCTGTCGATGCCTGCTGCTTCATGCCGCCCCCAGTTGGTTGGCGGCACCCTACTTCACCTGTCTCAGCGCCCTTCGGGAAAACCTGCCAGCCCGGCATGTCCACCACACATCGGACGAGACGGGCCGTTCCAGCTTCGAACGGCATCTCGAACTGGACCGCTCACCTGGGTATTCGCCGGACGTGGGGGCGGCCTTCGTCTGATCATGTGATCCGACCAAGGTGCACGTGACCATGACGAAGGCCGTGAGGGTGAGTCTGCTGGCTGATGCTGTCCGGAGGGAAGCGTTCGCAGAAGCGTCACGCTTCCGGGGTGAGTTCTACGAGTGTCTGACCGCCCGGCGCGACGCGTTGTTCGAGCTGGTGGACGCGGTGCTGTGTGCGGACGGTGCGGTGAAGTCCCCGGTGGACTTGACGTTGTTGCCCGAGCACCGTCGTGGGCACGGAGCGATGTACGGCGGCCTGAACCACGGCCGGATCGACACCGAACGGCTGCGGGCCGCGCTGGCCGGACTGCCGCTGCCGCGCTTCGACGGCGGGCGCCTGGTCCTAGCGGTCGATGTGTCACCGTGGCTCCGCTCGGACGCGCCGTGCTCGGCGGACCGTCTGTTCTGCCACGTCTACGGCCGCGCGAAGACGGCCTCGCAGTTCATTCCGGGCTGGCCCTACTCCTTCGTCGCCGTGCTGGAGCCGGGCGCCACGTCATGGACCGCGATCCTGGACGCAGTCCGGCTCGGACCAGCGGACGACGCGACAGCAATCACCGCCGCCCAGCTCCGAGGAGTGGTCGAGCAGCTCATCACCGCAGGCCAGTGGCGGGCCGGGGACCCGGCCATCGTGATCGTGAGTGATGCCGGCTACGACGTCACACGCCTGGCCTGGGCCCTGCGCGATCTGCCGGTCGAGCTGGTCGGCCGAGTCCGCTCCGACCGCGTGATGCGCCTGCCGAAACCACCGAGAATGCACGGCGTCAACGGTCGGCCGCCCAAGCACGGCCCGGAATTCCGCTTCACCAAGCCGGAGACCTGGCCCGAGCCCGCGATCACCACAGTCACGCACACCACCAACTACGGCAAGGCCGAAACCCAGGCCTGGGACCGGGTCCATCCCAGGCTCACCCACCGTTCCTCCTGGCTCGACCATGATGGCGAACTACCTTTGGTAGAGGGAACGTTGATGCGCTTGAAGGTCGAGCATCTATCGAAGGAACGGGATGCTCCGCCGGTGTGGTTATGGTCCTCCAAGACCGACGCCACCCCCGACGACGTGGACCGCTTCTGGCAGGTGTTTCTCCGCCGCTTCGACTTGGAGCACACCTTCCGCTTCGCGAAACAAACCCTCGGCTGGACCACGCCGAAACTCCGCACTCCCGAGGCCGCTGACCGCTGGACCTGGCTCCTGATCGTCGCTCACACCCAGCTCCGGCTCGCTCGCCCCCTCGCCGCGGACCTCCGCCGGCCCTGGGAGAAACCCGCCATCTCCGACCGGCTCACCCCGGCCCGGGTCCGCCGGGGGTTCAGGAACATCCGCGCTCACCTCGCCTGCCCGGCCCGTGTTCCCAAACCCCGAGGCGTCGGCCCCGGTCGGCCACCCGGCGCGAAGAACAAACACCGGGCACCCCGCTACGACGTCGGCAAGACCGTCAAACGCCCCGAGACCCTCAAGGCCATCGGCAAGCCTGGAAGATCTTGGTAGATAAAGACCAAGCTCAGTGCCTGTTTCTGAACCTCGGAGCTGGCGGCTTCGGTAGCCTGACTCCAAGGTGGGTTCTGGGCCGAGGTGGTGGCCACCACCTTGAGAATGATCAAGCAGGGTCGGTCCGCCGACCGACTCGCCGGCCCTCTGGGGCTTGTTCTCCATGGACAACGCCCCGCCCGTCCCACTCGCCCCAGCAGTTCCGTTCGCCGAACGGTCACGGTGACCGTTCGGCGAACGCTTCGACGAACTTCGCGTTTCGGACACTGGCGGGCTGACCTGCGGCTTCTGGGTTCAGAAACAGGCACTCACGCCTTCCTCGCCGTCGTCCGCGCAGACGAGCACGCACGGCGCGCTGGTCCGGACGACCTGGCCCCACTAACCTGCAACGAGATCCAGCACCTGTTCCTCACCATCGCCGTCCGGCCACTGCACGACCTCGCGCACCGGATCGGCTGGTCCGACTGGCGACGCCGCCATCAGGCACGATCACAGGCTAGCCATTACCGTCGACAAGCCGCAGCCCAGACATGAAGATCACGATCTACACCTGGAGTACCAACCGGTCTTGGCGTGCCTGGCGCTCCGCCGGAGCGTACTCGATCACGTGAGCATGAAGCTCCGGGAGCGTGCTCTCGCGTTACGGCAACGAGCGTGTAAGCCAAACCACTTCACCGTTATCTTCCGTGGAAACGTGATCCCGCTCGAACCCGAGCTTCTCAAGGACACGGAGCGACGGCGTGTTCCACGCGCCGACGGTCGACCAGAGCCGTTCCCGCCCGGTCGCGATAGCGGCATCGAGCACCGCGCTGGCCGCCTCGGTGGCGTAGCCACGCCCATGCGCATGCTGGAACAGCTCGTACGCGATTTCAGGCTGCTCTAGCGTGGAGCGACCGATGATCAGCCCGCAGTAGCCGATGAAGTCGCCTTCGTCGCGGCGCTGGATGGGCAGCAGGGCGATCCCCGTGGTCGCCGTCGCGGTGAGCAACTCCGCGATGGACGTCCGGATGTTCTCAACCGTGGGAGTCCCCTTGCCGCGTTCGGAGAGGAGGGCGCAGAACTCAGCGGCGTCCGACTCGGCCCACGGCCGCAGTATCAGCCGCTCGGTCTCAAGGTGGAACGGCATCGTCTCGTACGTAGTCATACTGCCACTTTGCCCCACTGATCATCACGATCTACAGCTGGAGTACTAGAGCCGAACCGCGCATCTCGTTAAGTTTGTGGCCGTGATCGACTACGACGGTGAAGCTAGGGGCTACGACGCCTCCCGAGGCGGCGAAGCGCGGGCGGCGGCCACTGCTGAGGCCGTTGAGCGACTGCTGCCCGTTGGAACGTCTGCCCTGGTGGATGTTGCGTGCGGTACGGGAATCGTGACGAGGCGGCTGGGTCGCCACGGTCGAACGGTCCTCGGCGTGGACCGCTCGCGAGGCATGGTCGCACTGGCCTCGCCCCGGGTGCCGCACGGTGTGGTGCTCGGTGACGCGACGCGCCTGCCGATCAAGTCGGCCGAGGTGGACGCGGTAGTGCTCATCTGGTTGCTCCATCTCCTCGATGATGTGGCGCCGGTGCTCGCCGAGGGCGCCCGCGTCCTGCGGGCCGGAGGTGTACTGGTCACCACCGTGAATAAGGACGAGGCCGCCTTCAATGCTGAGAGCGATGTGGCCGCGATGACAGCATCTATGAGGCACAAGCACGCAGCAGGCGCATCTGACCGCTTCGAGCGCGTGGTGACGCTTGCAGCCGACCATGGACTAAGTATGTCCGGCGATACAACGTTCGCCGGGATCGGCCAGGGCTGGAGCCCACGCCAGTGGCGTGAGCAGATCACCGAAGGCCGCATCTCGTGGAGCCGTAAAGCCAGCCCCGCACAGGTCGCAAAGCTGTGCAGGGGCTTGTCTTCGTTGCCGAACCAGGACGTGCTCCGGCCCGACCCGATCTACCGGCTAATCGCACTCTCTTCGTAGGCAACTGCGTTGTCGGCGTGCGTCATTGTGCGTCGGCTGCGCGCCCCGACGCACACAAGCCGCGACACGTGATCGTCTTGTTAGACGCAAGCACGGACACGGTATGACCAAGAGTGAGATCAGCCGGTGTGGACGACGGCAGCACCAGGCCCGCCTCGGAAGTCGGCATCAGGTGCTGCAGTGCTTCACTCAGTCAGCATCGACCGGGAGGAGCGCGAACAGTTCCTCAGCCGGCACCGGGTACTTGGCCTTCATCACGTCTGCGTATGAGCGCAACGCCCTGCTGATCTGAGCCTTGGAGCGCGGGGCGAGGTGAACGAGAAGAAGATCGTAAAGAAGCTGGGTGTTACCACTGGCCATCTTCCCCTTCGCCTTCGTGCCCTCGGGCGTCTCGATCCACATGGAGGAGAACGGTGCTGAGGTCATCTTCCAGTCGAGTGCCGCCAGGCGCTTCATGACCTCGGGCCACGTCAAGGTTTCCTGCTCCAGGACGTGTCGCACGGCCCGAGCCACCTGGACCTGGATTGCGGGCCGCATGAACGGGTGTCCAGCGCCGTCTCGGCCCTTCGGGGCTCGGAGGTCCTTGGGTGTCACAGAAGCGAGGTAGCGCTGTCGCAGATTGCCGCACGCATCGAGGAGCTCCAGGACGCGGGCAGAGAGGAGCTCGAAGCTTTGGTCGAGAAGCTCGTCGGTGACCCGTTGCGTCGACTGCTCGTTAGCGCAGGGAAGGTCGAAACCGATCTCCTTAGTGATGTCGTACAGCACGCCGATGGTGCTCCACGCGGGGCTCGTCGCGGTGATAGACCGCTGTGCCAGGACTAGTTCACCGTCCTGGCCCACTTTGCTGAACACGAGGACGACCTTGTCGCGGTTCAAGAACGGGTCATCGTCGAGCAGGCGACGAGTGAGGATGGCGAAGCTGTCATCCTCGTCAAGAGCAATGTTCTCCTGGGAGTTGGTGCTCTTGGCGTTCCGGTTGATGTTGGTGAAGAGACGTCGGGTTCGTCGCCGTCCGTCTGGGGTGTCGAAGTGCGGCACGACGATGACGTTGATGTCCTCGCTCCCCAGCTCCGGATTCTGCTTGATCGCGTCCTTGATGGCTTTGAGTCGGTGCTGCCCGTCGAGGGCGAAGAACTGCTGGGTGCCGTCGAAGGTGAGGACGCCGAAGTTTCGATCAAGCCCCTGGAGAACAGCCTGATTCTCGGAATCCATCTCCACGGACAGGTAGTTGGGGTCTCCACCCCACACCGCGATGATGATGGCTCCGAGGAAACGGTTCTCGTTAGTGAGCAGGTAGTCGGTGATCTTCTCCGTGCGGGTGCCGACGCCACGCTGAATCATCGTGCCAAGATCGCGGTTCCCCCCGAGCTCGTGCGCGAAGTTAATCTCGCGGGCCACCTGGGCGTAGCTCATCAGACAGGAGTAGTAAGTCCAGTTACCCACCTTGGCTTCGAAAGCGGGAACGAACGTCTTGGACGGCATGAGGTACCTCGATGTCAGGGAACGGGTTCAAACTAGGAGCGAAGTGCCGGTTTGGGGATGCTGCTGAGCCGACCGCGCAACCTGGGGCCGCCTTGGATGTTGATTGGTGGGTTGTACAGGTGAATCAGGCGGTCTTCCAGGTTTTTGATCCTCGACCGGTCATCGACGGTGGCGAACCAGAACTCCAGCGGGTGCAGGGCCAGATAGTGAGTGAGTCGGCCTGCTCGGGTCGTCGGTGGCTCCCTGGTCCAGAGATCCTCAGGGTTGCCCCGCAAGTGCTTCCTGTAGTCCCTGAATCTATTCCTGAGGGTGTTGCCCAATTGGCCGGCTCCGCCCGCGTGCCCGATGTAGAGGACGTGGTGGAAGCCACCCTCGGATCCGTCAGCCATGGCGAGCTTGATCGCCGGACGCCAGACGAACATGTAGAGACCAGGCTCGTCGGGTATCGAATCGGCGATGCTCTCAACCGCGGTGAGCCTCTCCCAGGGGGAGGCGTGGCGCTTCAGGTCGTCCTGTAGAAGCTGGTGGGCCGGCACATCCAGCATCGGGGTGATTCCGAGCTGTATCTCCAGGGCAGGGCTGGCGTCCAGGCGGTGACGGATGACCGCCCGCGCGACGGTGTCTGGTGTCGCCATTCCTGATGCGCTCCGGCTGGGTGACGGTGTGTGATGAGTGCACACATCTTTACACGCAGCACTGACAACGGGTGCGATGAGACGAAAAAGGGTCCGGTTGATGACGGTTCGTCATCAACCGGACCCCTTGCGAGGAACGGCTCAGTCAGAGGTGGCAGACGGAGCAGCCGGCCTCGTCGTCATCAGCGTCGAGCGCATCCGAGAGGACCTCCAGCAGCGGTCGGTTGGGCTTGACCCGCTTGGCGGCCCGGGCGAGGTTGGCTTCGTGCTTGGCCTGAATGTCTTCCCGGCGTTCTATCAGCTGGTGTAGGGACTCCCCTTGAGACCAGGTGTAGTCACGGCCCTGCATGGCGGTGTCCTGGTGGCGGACTTTCTCCTCGTAGGCCACGGCCTTGTCGAAGAGTTCGGGGTGCCGGTCCTTGAGCCCGACCCACTCGTGCTTGCGCTGGAAGAAGCAGAAGTAGCACCCTGACCGGGTGCGCCACTCGTAGTAGCCCGGCAGGCCGGTGCCGGCCTCGTCGAGGATGCGGCCGACGCCCTCACGGTCAATGCCATCCTCGCGAAACGGGAAGACCGCGGTGATGTTGGGCTTGGTGCTGACGTATCCGAGCCGGTTCTCGTCGGCGCGGATGGCCACGTAGGAGATGACCTCGTCGTCGCCGACCCATTCCTCAAGTGGCTTGATCTTCAGGTTCTTGGTGCACCAGCGCATCTGAGGGCTCGGCAGAGTGCCCTGGTAGACCTCGAGCCAGTGGTCGAAATCGCGGTCAGTGTTCAGCCGCGTGATCGGCTTTCCGACAGCTGCCTCGAGCTTATTGAGGTACTCGTAGGTCTCCGGCAGCTCGGCGCCGGTGTCGCAGAAGAAATACTCCATCTCCGGCACGCGGTCGCGCATATAGATGGCGAGGGCGGAGGAATCCTTTCCGCCGGACAGACCTAGAACGTGCCGGACCTTCTTCACCGGGGTGGTTGCATCGGTCATGGTCACTCCGTCCTCTCAAGTGCAGTAGCGGCAACGGGCTCGGACACCCGCTGTGCGAGGGCGGCGAGCAGGATCCGAGCGCCGTCGGGGCCAAGCATCTTCTCAGCCTGCACCACGACACTGACAGCCAGACTTTCCGCTTCCTTCCGGGACTGCTCGGGAAGGTAGATCAGCGTGCGCTGCTCGGCGCCGTCCTTGTCGGTCAGGGTGAGCAGACGGGCTTCGAGCTCTTCGTCCGCCTGGTCGGACGGCACGCCGTTCTTGTACAGGTGGCTGACGCGGTCAAGAGCGGCGGCCATCTCCTTGACCCGTCGGGCGAAAAGGGAGACGTCGTTGTCGGTCCAGTCTCCGAGGGCGGAGTGCGACAGCCGCACGATCATCGGGTCGAGCCAGTCCGAATCCGGGAGGCCCTCGTTAAGCGCTATGGCGACGAACCCACGCAGCTCAAGGCTAAGGGAAACGCTAGCGAACCCCTGGAGGCGGGAAGCGAGCGCCCGTCGAAGCTCTGGCAGAGAGGAAGGCAGTCGAAACTCATGGCTGATGGTCTCGACGACCTCAGCGCGCAGGGCCAGGTCGGCGCCGGAGATCTCCTCGACCGCGGCGGCGAGTCGCTCAGCGTAGTCCTTGTTGCCGCTGGTGGTCTTGCGCGCGTCCGGACCGATCGGGTCCAGCCCAAGGGCCTTGGGCAGGGTGTGGAAGAGCAGCTCGTCTGGGTCCTGCGCGGTGAACAGCGCTGAGCGGACCGCGACGGCATCCTTGCTGATCCGCTGCGTGCGGCGAGCATAGGGCGTCAGCACCATGACCCGCTCGATCAGAGCCCGCGTGACGGCGAGGATGGCCGGGTTGCGCAGCGCCTGTGAGCGGGGCGCCTCGACATCGAGCGCCAGCGAAAGCTTCTTGACGACGCTCTGCCGCAGGCCATCTCCAAGGGGCGTTGCCTTCACAGAGAAACGGCCTGGAGCTTTGACCATCCGCTCCACCACATCGGCTGTCAGGCGCGGCAGGTAGGAGCCTTCTTCGAACAGAGCGACGTCCTGACTGCGCAGGATGAGCGCGGTCACCACCAGGAGGGGCACGACGCCGGCCTTGACGCCATAGGGGGGCACCATGACCACACGGTGGATCTTGTCGAGATCGGTGCGCGTATGGGCATCCGAGAGCGCTGTCTCCAAGGCATCCCAGACCGCCAGAACATGGGGGTGAGAGGCGCCAGGCCGTGAAAAGCCGTAGGGCAGCAGAGAGGTCGCGGAATCGTCCGTGACAGCGCTGTTCTCGCGGTGCAGGCCCATGTATTCCAGTGCGCCGCTGTACATGGCCCGCTCGGCCGGGTACTTGTCGATGCCCAGGTGCCGTTCCCCGGACTTCGTCAACATGGCAGTCAGGAGTTCCCGGCGGGACTTGGCCCCCTGGCTGGTCAGCTCGTGGCGGCCGAGCATCTCGTTGCGGATGTGCGGGGTCGCGGAGAACACCCGGTCACAGGCGATGGATGCGAGGCCGCTCAGGCTACGGCTCTCGATCACCTCTCCGTCGCCGGCGTCAGCGGGGAAGCCTGAACGCCACAGACGCCAAGTGGCCCGCTGGGTGAGGGGAAAGAATGCTGCGCTGAGCAGCTCGAGCAGCTCGCGCTTGGCAGCCGATGTACGTTCGGAGATCTCTCGTCGAGCCACTGGGTCCAGCGTCTTGTCGCCCTGCAGCTCCTCCAGCGCCACGAGGTGGAACGCGGCCCGGAGAACCAGATCCGGCTCCTCTGTCACTCCGAGGACGACGGGCAGCGAGGAAGCGACGCGCGGGCGGTCCTCGATGGTGCCGAGATGGAAGACAAGCAGACCGTCGGCCTGATCGCTGAGCTCGTCCGGGCCGTCAACGGACTTCGTCTGTGCACCTGTGATCCGGACGAACAAGGCGCGGAGCATCCCGGTGACCTGGCTGTGCCGACTTGCCGCGACAGCCAGCGGAAGGTAGTCACCGAGCCGCTGGAGTACGGCTGCCTCATCGAGGTGGGCGAGTGCTTCCTTGAGGCGTGTGTCGATGTCGAAATTACTTCCGCGCCAAACCCGGTACTCGCCATTGAAGACGCGGTGCACCAGGAGGCCGCGTTCCACCAAGCCGTTGAGCTGCTGCTCCAGAGCGGCGAAAGCCTCGGGACTGGAGGCGTCGGCCGGCTCATGCAGCGCAAAGTAGATCATCGCTGCGGTCGCTCGCAGCGCACCGTCGGAGTCGATCAGGTTCAGCATGCCCACGGTGCGCAGAAGGTTCTGTTCAGCAGTGGACAGGCCGTTGGCCTCGGTGACCCGGGATTCGATCTCGATCCAACGGCTGGCGTTGGTCGAAGCGAGGAGCGAGGTCCGGCCGGAGTCGAGGAAGAAGTCGTACAGCTGGGGTAGCTGGATGGTCGTGGCCCGGCGTGGCTTGACAGCAGAGAAGGATGCAAGCGAGCGGCGGACCGTGTGAGGTTCGTCGTTGTTGAGGAAGCCGGACAGGCTTCGGTCATGCTGACCGATCTGCGCCGCGAGGAATGGGGCTGCGACTGCGGTTAGCGGATGCAGCGGGTACAGGTCTGCGAAGTCCTGCACCTTGAGGTCCACCACGTCGTTCAGGCCGTGATTACGCCAAGCCTTTTCCGACGCCTCGGCATGGGCCTGGATCAGCTTGCGGCCGGGTTCCGCCACCGCCGACTGGTCAAGCCGGCGGCGCATCAGCTGGACCGAGTCGCCCAAGTGGGGGGCGAAGGTGATGTCTTCGAACCGGCCCTGAATCTTTGCCCATTCGCGGGTCTGCAGCTGACTGGACTGAGCCACGTAGTCCATGAACGACAGGTGCTGCAACGTCATCATGAAGAGCGGCAGGCCGCGGTCGCCGGCACTCTGTTCCGCGAGATCCTGCAGCAAGAACAGGTCGTTCTTGGCGCTGAACTCACTGTGCCCGGCGAGGTGTTCAAGCGTCTTGCCGAACTCATCGATGATCAGCAGCAACGGTTGCTGTGCGCAGAGCGCGGTGACGGCGGCGAGGACTTCCTTGCGGGTGGCGGTAGAAGGATCGGCGCACTGTGCCAGCGCCGCGGAGACCGCTTTGGGCGTCCTGTTCGGCCAGCGGCGCCGAGCTGCTGTCTGCAAGGCTCGGGACAGCGTGGTGACAAGGGGTTCACGGTGGGCCATCACGACAGCGCCCAGGAAGCCATTCGGCGCCAGTTGGTCCCGGGAGGCGGCGAGTCGCATAGCCAGGCCGGGGCTGACCTGTGCCAGCGCTGCGTGGGCCTCGGCCCGACGGCTTTCATCGTGACCGAGGATCGCGTCGATGAGGTTGGCAAGGGTGGACTTGCCGGAACCGTAAGGGCCGGTGAACGACCATGACCGGGGCCGGCGCAGGTCACCGAGGGCGTTGGCCACGCGGTCGAACACGTCGACGGCCCGCGCGCCGATGTAGGGGGAGTGCAGTTCGTCCAGCACGTCGCGCTCCACGTTGGTGGAGCGCATACGGGAGCCGAGCAGCTCGACACCGGCAGGGAACTGAGGGCCGCCGGTGCCCTTGCGGGCAGCAACGGGCCGCGTGGGGGTCTCGGTGGTCACTGGGTCTCCTCGAGGGTGAGCTGCTGCTCAACGGCGTCCTGAAGCTTGAGTTCTCGCGCCTCAGCTTCGGCGAGTTTGGGGTAGGCGCGCGCCCATTCATCCCGGGTAGGGAAGCCCGGTCGCTGGCGGACGTTGTCGTACTGGGCATCCAGGACGTCCCAGGCCAGCTCGATCGGGTTGGAGGTGAATGCCAGGCTGCGCTGACCGACTGCCTCGACTACTTGCAATCCCTGGGTGGTGGCAGCGACCCTTTCCAGGGCCGCGGCGATGTCGGGCTCACGCACGCGGAACGCCCGGCCGGGCGCGCCGTGCTCGTTGGCGAGCCGGGCGAGAGAAATCGACCCGGCGCCGCGCGTGGTGCGAGCGGCATAGTCCAGACACGCGTACGCCACCACTCGGTCCGGGAGGGAGATACGCGATCCGGTGGTGAACTCCCACTCGGAGCGCCCAGAGGTCGGGTGGTCCACAGCCTCCATCAGGCCGAGCTCACGGAAGGGGCAGGCAAGCAGGTCCTCGAATGCGCCGGGGGCGCCACCCTTGGAGCGCTTCGCGGGGACGTACATCTTGGTGATGCAATCGACGTCCTTCGCGATGGATGTCTCAGCCGGCGCTTCGGCGTAGGACATGTTCACGTGGCGAACGATCAGCTGGGTGAGATCCGGAGCCGTAAAGCGCGCGAATGGCGCAAGCTGGAAGGCTACGTACCAAGAAGGCGCCCAGCTCTTGGCCCCAGGCCGCGAGCACAGCAGCCACCAGTGCAGCAGCCACAGACTGCCATGCTCCTCGAGGTACGGGTCCGCTCCGTCCTCATCAAGCAGCCACCGCGCCTCCCACGTGGGATACGAGAACATCGCTCGGGAGTTGCCGTCGTCACCGTAGAACTCACGGGTCAGCTTGAAGGCCCGCGACCAGTAGCGCATGGAGATGGCCATGTTCTTGCCGACGCCGAGGAGAACCGGGGCGTCGTCCGTGAGAAACGTATCCGGGCGATACTTCACCTGCATGTACGCCTTATGGAGCCACCCGAACCGCGGCGCAAACGTCTCGTGGCGCGCGAAGGAGGAATGGGCGGCTTCCGCGAGCCGGCTGTCTGACATGCGAGGCTTTCTCCGTGTCCGTAAATGCGTGGATGGTCTTCAGGCCGGGGCCCGTACTACAGCGGAGCCGTGAGAGCGGCTCGCACTTGCCGGACGGCTCGCACCGCTGATGAAGCAGCCCGGTCGATGTCGCGAGGGGTCGTGGCGTACCCGAGGGAGAAACGGACCGTCGAGTCGGCCTCTTCCCGGCTGCGCCCCATCGCCAGGAGTACATGGCTAGGGCTAGGCGCGCCGGACGAGCAAGCACTCCCCTCTGACGCAGCCACGTCTGGCATTGCAGCGAGCACCGCGTCTGCCGGGGCTCCGTGGAAAGTGATGCTGGTCACTCCCGGCAGCCGCCGACCGAGCACGCCATTGATCCGGCAGTCGTTGACCTGTTCAACGAGCGAGCCTTCCAGTGCGTCACGCAGCTGAGCGATGCGTGACGCCTCGGTGGTCAGAGCTCCCCGAACTGCCTCGGCGGCTGCACCCGCGCCTGCGATACCCGCCACGTTCAGGGTCCCGGCCCGCCAGCCCCGCTCCTGACCGCCTCCGAAGATCAGCGGGCGGTACGGCAGCGAGATGCCGCGTCGCACGAACAGTGCCCCCACTCCCTGCGGGCCACCGAATTTATGCGCGGAGAGGGAGAGGAGGTCTACGTCCGTCTCGGCGAGATCGATCGGGAGACGGCCGACGAGCTGCGTGGCGTCCGTGTGGACAAGCACTCCCAGCTCGTGGGCGGCCTCGACGATAGGAGCGAGATCCGTGAGCACACCGGTCTCGTTGTTGGCGGCCATCAATGAGACGATCGCGACTTCGTCCGTCGCCAGAGCCGCTCGGAAGGCTCCCAGGTTCACCAGGCCGTCCTCGTCGACGGGCAGCAGTACCAGAGAGCCGGGCCTCTCGGCTGTGAGGGCCTTGGCGGTCTCCAGCACAGCCGGATGCTCGACCACGCTCGTCACAACCTTGCCCCCGGCGGCGAACGCTGCCCGAAGAGCGAGGTTGTTTGCTTCGGTTGCTCCAGAGGTGAAGACAATCTCACCGTGGGAGCAGTTCAGAAGGTCGGCAATCTGACGGCGTGCCAGGTCGACCCGGTCGGAGGCGTCCCGCCCGGAGCGGTGCGTACTGGATGCGTTACCAACAGTGCGCATCGCGGCGAGGGTGGCGTCGAGTGCTTCGGGGCGAGTCGGCGCGGTCGCGTTGTAATCAAGGTAGGCCAGATCCGAGACAGGTGTCTGGTACGTCACGCTCTACCCCGCTTCGCTCGACTTGATCACTCTTCATCAACTGGTGGCGGATCTCGTCCGGCGCGAGATCTTTCACCAGTAGTGCATGGAGATCCTAACCGGAGCAGGGGGGCGAGTGGAGCGGTGGCATGAACTGAGGTAGTCGCAGAAAGCCCTCTACGGCAGAATAGAACACTAGTTCCCATGTGGTAGCGGATCTCCCTGCGGGCGCGAACCACCCTGCGTGACGGGTGAGTTCGGCATGGGAGCCTCGAGCGGCTCACGACTCGGGAGGCGAGGAGGCCGCAATTCTGGGGGACCCGCCCCCCGCAGAGGGCGGGCGAGGCTAGAGTTTGATCACGATGTGCGGTGCGAGCTGGATGCGCGCTGCGGCTCCAACGGGCGGGTAGAGGATCAGGGGCTGAGGGTGGGAGTCGAAGAACTTGACGGTGCCGTCGCAATGCGGACAGGCCGGGCCACGACATGACCGAATCCCCGGGCATCGCCTTCGCGGCCGTCTTGACCAGCGCACCACTTTCCTACGTACGGAACCTTCTCGGCGAGCACGCATGTGACCTGCTGGACCTTCTACACCAGGGGCAGGGCACGGACGAGACGCTGCGCAAGGTCGCAGCCTCGGCCGTCTCTCCCGAACGGCTTATCGGTGATCCGCTGGAGCGGGCGCAGCTCCTGGAGTTCATACCGGAGGGCAAGCGCACAGAACTCGCCCAGCGCCTCGGCCACGAAGGGCCTGAGAGGCCGGGCGATTTCCTCGGGGCCCTCCCCTGGTCGCTCGAGCAGCGTCGCGCGCTTCTCGGTTTCCTCGGCCTCGTCGTCGATAGGGCCCCCGAGGTGCCAGTCACCTCCCGCAGCTTCATCACACCGCAATATGGGATGTTCCCTCACCAGCGGCTCGCTGCTGGCCGCGCCCAGCGCATGCTCTACTCCGGAGAACGCCGGGTCGTGCTGCACCTGCCTACGGGTGTCGGCAAGACCCGAACCGCCATGAACATCATCTGCGACCACCTCCGCCGTCATGAGCCGTCCGTCGTGGTGTGGCTGGCCAGAGGCCGGGAGCTGCTGGAACAGGCGGCGGTCGAGTTCGAGCAGGCGTGGACCGTGCTGGGCAATCGGGAAGTGGCCGTGGCGCGGATGTGGGGCGACGCGCCGACAGACCTCGACGCCATAGGGGACGGAATTGTGATCCTCGGCCTGGACAAGGCCAGCGCCGCTGCGAACGCCGACCCGACCTTCCTCGACCGCCTCGGTCTACGCGCCACCCTCACTACCTTCGACGAAGCCCACCAGGCCATCGCTCCGACCTATCGCAGAATTGTCGATGCGCTCACACTACGCAGCGACTCGAGCCTGTTGGGTCTGACCGCGACCCCGGGCCGGACATGGGCCGATATCGCCGAGGACGAGAAGCTGTCGGACTTCTTCGCCCGACAGAAAGTGATGCTGGAGATCGACGGGCACGACAACCCTGTTACGGCACTCATCGAACAGGGCTACCTCGCCCGCCCTGCCTTCCGCACCGTGGCCGCTGACTCCGGCGCGCACCTTAGTTCTCGGGACCAGCAGGCCCTCGCCGCGTCCTTCGACATCCCCGACGCTTTGATGACACGGCTCGCGGACAACGTGCAGTGGAATCTGCAGGTCGTGCGCACCGTGCTCGATCTCAGCGAGCACCACCGCCGGATCCTGCTCTTTGCCGCCTCCGTCGAGCACAGCCGCCTGCTCGTCGCAGTCCTCTCGGTGCTCGGGCTTGACGCAGACCAGGTGACGGCCGAGTCCCCCGCACGTCACCGAGACCGGGCCATTGCCCGCTTTAAGGGGCCTGGTACCCGGCCCATGATCCTTTCGAACTATGGCGTTCTGACAACTGGCTTCGATGCCCCGGCAGCGAGCGCAGCTGTCATCGCCCGTCCCACCCAGTCCCTGGTGCTCTACAGCCAGATGGTCGGACGGGTCATCCGCGGACCAAAGGCCGGCGGAACCCCCAACTGCGACATCGTCACCGTCATCGACCCTGAACTCCCAGGCTTCGGAGACGTAGCGGAAGCATTCACCAACTGGGAGGACGTGTGGAAGACCCGATGACGTCTAAGTATTCGATTGTCACCTCTGACCTGACGGTCAAAGCCCTGCAGGACAGCGGCTATAAGTCGACGGCACACGCCATCGCGGAACTCATCGACAACGGTCTCGAAGCTAATGCCGACCTTGTCGAACTCTTCGTTGTCGAGTCGACGGACCGCCCCACCCACCGGGCCCGCTACCGAGTCGAGAAGATCGCAGTCCTGGACAACGGGGACGGTATGGATCCCGAGACCCTTCGGCAGTCGCTGCGCTTCGGAGCCGGAACCCGACAGGAACGCAAGGGCATAGGGCGCTTCGGCGTCGGGCTTCCTAACTCCAGCATCTCTCAGTGTGACCGCGTTGACGTCTGGTCCTGGACCAACGGTCCGGACAACGCCCTGCACACTTACCTCGACCTCAGAGAGATCGCCCTTGGGCTCGAAGAGGTGCCCGAGCCCAAGCTCGACGCACTGCCGACTGAATGGCAGGCGCTTGCCGAAGGACTCGGCAGCTCGGGCACCCTCGTGCAGTGGACTGAGCTAGAACGCGTCCAGTGGCGCGGTGCCGAGACCACCATTTCGAACACCGAGCACCTGATCGGGCGGGTCTACCGGCGTCTCATCACCAAGGGAAAGCGGATTAAACTTGTACCGGTGCGCGGCTGGGCACAGCTGCCTGGTGTCCGGGACACTCGCCCGAACGACCCGCTTTACCTCATGACGCCGAGCTCCACTCCAGTCCCCTTCGACGCCAAGCCGATGTTCCGTGCCCATGGGGCCGGCAACACTGGCCAGATTGGCGAGGAGAGGTTCCTGATCAAGGGAGCGGACGGTAACGAATACCCCGTCCTGGTCCGCTCTTCGATCGCTGTTGAGGCCGCCCGACGCACCGATATCCCGGGGGAGCCGTGGCCGAGGAACGTGCCAACGAGCCTGAAGCCCGGTGAAACCCCTTGGGGTAAGCATGCCTCCAAGAACCTGGGAATCTCCCTGATTCGCGCGGACCGCGAGCTCGATCTCGACACAGGGTGGGTGAACTCCTACGAGCCGCAAGAGCGGTGGTGGGGAGTAGAAATCGACTTCCCTCCTGCTCTCGACGAGGTCTTCGGCGTCACGAACAACAAGCAGTCTGCAACGATCTTTTCCGAGCTGGCCCACTTCAACTGGCGTGAAGAAGCGGCAGGGTTGTCATATGAGGAGTTCCGGGAGACGCTCCGCGAGGAGGGCGACCGACGCCTGCCGCTTATCGAGATCGTCTACCACATCCGCGAGAAGCTTCTCGGCAAACTACGTTCTGACCTGGCAGACCAGACTCAGGGAACGGGTACGAGCCGCAAGCGACACGAGGTGGCCGAGGTGCAGGCCGAGGAAGCAGTCAAGCGCCGCCGTGCGGAAGCCCCGCCGAGCCTGACCGACCAACTCGCTGCGGAAACCACCGAGGAGGAAAGCAAACAACTGCAGTACGAGAGCCTGGTCGAGACCCACCGCTACAGCCCGGCAGATGCCCAGCGCATCATCGAAGAGACCATGTCTCAGGGCAAGCACATCCGGCTGCTGACCAGCCGCAACCCTGACTCCCCCGCGTTCTTCAACGTCGAGTACATCCCCGGCATGCTCCAGGTTGCACTCAACATGGACCACCCGGTCTACAGCGACTTGATCGCAGTTCTCGACCAGGACATCGACGGAGCCAGCCGCGAAGAGCTCGCCGGCCGACTGACGGCCGCGGCCAACGCCTTCAAGCTCCTGCTCATCTCATGGGCACGGTTCGAGGACGAACAACCGGAGAAGCCCCGCGAACGTGCCAAGCGGATGCGCCAGGACTGGGGGCGCTTCGCCAGTGAATTCCTCGGGGCCAGCGACGCTGACGACGAGGACGACGAGTGACGACTGATCACGTCTGGCGTCAGATCGATGAGCTCCTCGCCACGGCGACGCACCGCGCGGTCCTGATCGCCCCCTTCATCAAGAAGGAGGTCTTCCAAGCGGCGCTCAACTCCATCCCGGCCAGCGTCCAACAGATCACCTGCGTAACCCGTTGGTCTGTCCCGGAAGTAGCCGCAGGAGTCTCCGACCCTGAGATCGCCGAGCTGGCGCAGCGGGACGGGCGAGCCTCCGTCCTGCTCTGCCACAACCTGCACGCGAAACTCTTCGCAGCCGACGACCGCTGCCTCGTAGGATCCGCCAACCTGACGGGCAAGGCCACGGGCCGCGTGCCCGCGGCCAACATCGAACTCCTGGTGGAAGTGGGCACCACTCATCCCGAGGTGCAGCGGGTACTCGCCGCGCTCGAGGCCGGCGCCGTACCAGGGACGCTCGAGCTGGCCCTGCAGATGCGCGAGCAGGCGAACCTTATGCTGGCAGACGAGGACAGCCCCAGGGTCGTCGTACCGGGCCAGGACGAGCAACCCGCGCGATGGCTTCCAGAGACCCGAAACCCAGAACGCCTTTACCGCGTCTACAACGGACACCATCAGCACATCGGCGGCGACGTACTCGCCGGCGTACTCCGCGACCTTGCCCACCTCGACGTCGGCCCCGGGTTCACTGAGCAGGCGTTCGGGGCGGCCGTCCTGGCCCGCCTGCACACAATGCCCGAACTCCAGGCGTTGATCCAGGCTGGCCGCATGAACTTGGCCGACGCGCAAGCGGAACTAGTGGCAACACAGGGATGCACAGCCGAGCAGTCGAAGCGGACAGTTGAGACCATCGCCGCCTGGCTGAGCTATTTCGACGAGGTACACCTCGTGCCGGTCGGACCCTGGGAGATCCGGCAGGGCAAAGAACTCAGGTAGTGCCCTGCCGTCGCACATTCGTTCTATCGGGTGGCTTGCTGCGTCCAGCGCTCCGCATGCCGCCCTCGATCGCACAGCGTCCGGCGCCGCGGCCCAGCAGGGGCGAGGTCGGCGCGATATCTTTATTCCGCCCTACCGGCAATTAGGGCTTCATCGTGTTGCGTACAGCGGGGAAGGTACTGGGACATGGCAGCGGCGCGGATCCCGTACCTGCTGGGCCATGCTGAGATTGCCGATTTGTTCGGCGTCGAACGCCAGACCTCACAGAAATGGCGCGTCGACGGCACACTGGCCACCCCTGACGTTGTCGCCTCCGGCAATCCCTACTGGCTGCTGGGCACCGTTCTCCGGCTCGACGGCCACGCTGGTCGGCAAGCCACCGCGCAACGCCTCGAGCATTACCAAACGAGCATCCATAACGGGTACCGCGTCGACAGCCCCGAGGTGCTCCCAGTCATTCTAGGGATCAAGGAAGTCGCACAGCTTCTAGGCACCAACCAGCAGGCCGTATCTCGTTGGAGAAACCGCAAACAGATCGCCGCGGCCGACCTCGTTCTCTCCAGGTCCCCCCTCTGGTTGCTCGACACGATCGCGACGGACGCTCACGAGCGCGGTCGTGCCCTCGTGTCTGCTGAGCTCGCACGCCTTCGGTCTGGTGACCGGGCACCCCAAAAGACCCGAGGGCGCAGGACAACACCCGCTACTCGGCCAGCCAAGAAGCCTCTCCCGGTGGCGCAGAGCTTCACAAGTGCGGAGTACGACGAGGCCGTCGCCTTCGTCACTGAGGTGCTCTCCGATGGTCACAGTGTGATGATCCGGCCCACGCGGTAGAACCCACCGCTCAGCGCCACGGCCCGGCAGGTATCCGCGCCCAGCCTCATGTTGGCGCACCCTGGGTTGGGAGAAACAGTTGATCTGATCGAGCTTCATCCATAGAGTCTCTCACGTCAGCATCGGACTGCACACACGGAGGCCCTCATGTCGCGTCACGCCTGCACTCTCACTAGGCCAGCCCACGCTGGCCTCCTGGCGTCTCGACGCGAGCGGGGGACCCGCTCGTGAAGGTGATCTCCTTCGGTGGCGGAGTTCAGTCCACCGCGCTTCTCGTCCTCGCGGCCCAGGGTCGAATCGATTACTCCACTTTTCTGTTCGCCAACGTCGGCGATGACAGCGAGCACCCGGCGACCCTCGCTTACATCCGCGACGTCGCTGCGCCCTATGCAGCGAGAGCCGGGATCGAGCTCCACCAGCTCCGTCGCACGCGGCGTGACGGCACAACCGAGACCCTCATGGAGAGACTGAACAGGAGGGACACCCGCTCGATACCTATCCCCGTCAGGATGGCGAACGGTGCGCCTGGACGAAGGTCCTGTACGGCGGACTTCAAGATCAAAGTAGTCGGACGGTGGCTCCGCGAGCACGGCGCTACGGCGAACGAGCCGGCTGTGGTCGGGATCGGCATCTCCGTCGACGAGATCCACAGGGCAAACCGCCGACGCAGTGAACCGCATGAGCAGGTCGAATACCCGCTGCTCGACCTGCGACTGCGGAGGGACGACTGCGAACGGATCATCGAAACCGCGGGCCTCCCCGTGCCGCCCAAGAGCTCGTGCTTCTTCTGCCCCTTCCGTACTGTCGACGCCTGGCGCCAGCAGCGGCGCGAGGATCCCGATCTCTTTGCTAGATCAATAGAGGTGGAGCAAACGGTGAACAGGCTTCGCGCCGCCCTCGGACGCGACCCTGTCTACCTCACTCGCTATGGCCGACCACTCGCGGAAGCAATCCCTGCTCAGAGGGATGCGGCGACGGAGGAGGCGGAGGACAGCGGATGCGACTCCGGCTGGTGCATGACCTGAACGATGTCAGTGGACTTGGAATACTGGCTCTGTCGCGAGTTCCATGAAATCCGAGATGTCGGTCTTCGGAGGGTGCTGAAGACCGCACGACGGTGACCGGCCGTCAGACCTGCATGAGTGCCGGCGCCACGCGTTACATCAAGGCTCATCTCACAGTTCCCCGATGGCAGACGCCCGTATCGGTCAATCGCCTGGAGACGTGCTCGGGCGCCCAGCAGTTGGGCGACCACGGGGCGGGTGACTGCTCGCAGCTGTATAAGCCACCGGGCGCCATCGCCCCGCCCCGCGCGCCAGGCGACCGGGGCGGATCCGCTCGCGGCAGACGAGAAAGTCGCGGTAGTCGCAGGTCGTGCACTTGTTCATCAGGGCCTTGCCCTGGTTCAGCAGGAGGGAGCCCTGCTGAGCGCGGATCACCCTCGTGCTGGTCGGCGGCTGACTCCAGCTGGACCAGGCGGGCCTGGGGCCAGGGAAGTTCGTCGCAGCTACCGAGGCGTCCGTCGGGGTACAGGGTGAAGACGTGGTCGCACTTGAGATCGGAGAAGTGGCAGAAGCCGGTTCCCAGCCCCCGTAATCGCCGGATCGTGGAGACAGCCGGTTCGAGCTTGATCCGGGTGAAGTGCCCGGTGTGAGCGATCACGAAATTCCCCAGGTGGGGCGGGTTCCGCGTCACGTAATTCGGCTCTGTCGCTGATCTTGTGACGGGGTGGTCAGGGTGTGAGGAGCACCCGCTTGCGGAGGAAGTCGAGGTTGGCTCGTCCGTATCCTTGCCTTTTGAGGAATTTCACTCGTGTGACCTGGCCTTCGACCTGGCCTGAGCTCCAGGGGGTGGACAGGCCGGCGGTGACGGCGTCCTGGTCCCGGCGCAGGCCGTTGACCAGGGAGTGCAGGGCGGGCAGGTTGTCGGCGAGGACGCGTTCCATCCAGGCTGGCAGCTGGTCGCCGCGCAAGTCGCTCATCATGGCGGCGAAGTCGCGGACATGGTCGGTGACGGCGTCGAGTTCGGGGCAGTCGGCCCGGATCTCTTTGAGGTCGGCGGCGTCCACGGCTGCCAGGTTTCCGGGGGCGGTCATGATCCAGCGGACGATGCGGCGGGGCCGCGGAGCTGGACGGGGCACTGGCGGCGCGGTGGTGGAGGTCTTGAACGGGCGGAGGTAGCGGCGGACGGTCTGGATGCTTCCGGTGAACCCCCGGGCGACGATTTCCTGGTGGAGCTGGGCACTGTCGCGACAGCCCTCGTTCCATCGCTGGTGGAGGTAGGGCGTGTGCTCGTCCAGGAGGGTGGACCGGTTTGTCGCCTTGACCAGCAGTTCGTCGATGCTGGTGGCCCGGGCGAAGCGGCGCACGGTTTTGCGGCTCAGCCGCAGTGTCCGGCAGATCCCCTCCAGCGTGCTGCCGCCGTCCAGGAGTTCCCGCACTGCGGTGTAGCGTTCCCTGGTCCGGGTCACCAGACGGCGTTCGCGTCCGCAGACATCGAGCATCGCGTCAACCGGGGGCGGCGTCTGCCAGATGTCGTCGCTGGGCGGCGGCTTGGCCGGTACGGTGTTCTCGAACGCGGCCCGGGCGCAGGCGTGGTGGGCGGATACGGTCTTCTCCACCGCCTCGCCGAGGTTGTGCCACAAATGCCAGGCGTCTGCGACCTGGACCGCCTGCGGGGCGCCGCTGCGGGTGCCCTCGGCATACGCTCCGGCCCTGTCCCGGCACACGATCTCTATTTCCGGGTGGTTGCTCAGCCATGCGGCCAGTGGCTCGGCCTCACGGCCGGGCAGCACGTCGACCGGGCGCCGGGTCTCCAGGTCCACCAAGATCGTGGCGTACGTCGCACCCCTGCGGAGCGCGAAATCGTCGACACCGAGCACACGGATCTCTCCGACAGGCTCTTCCGGCACCGCACGGACCAGACGTAACAGAGTGTCCTTGGCGACGTCCAAGCCCAATACCCCGGCCAGGCGGGCCCCCGCGCGGCCGGCCAGCGCGAGAGCGATCGAGGTCAACTGGCCGCGCAGCAGCGGCGTATAGCGGGCATGCGGGCTGGTCAGCCCCGCGATCTGCTCAGCGAACGTCACCGCCCGGCACCCGGGGTTCAGGCACTTGAACCGCCGCACCAGCAACTCGATCACCACCCCGGCGCCGCTGGCCGCCGCGTCCGCGAGCCGCCGTACGTACCGTCCGTGCACCCGGCCCGACGCGCTACCGCAGTGCGGACACACCCCGCCCGACGACCGAGCACGCGCATGCATCGAGACCACACCGGACAACGACCGCTCGACCACCTCGACCACAACACCGGCCAGATGAGGGAACAACACCCCGAAACTCCGTGAAGTACACCTGGCTCATGATCACAGCCGCCACTGACACCACCCGCCCCGTCACAAGATCAGCGACAGAGCCGAATTACGTGATCGTTCACACCCGGCGCTGATCCAGTGGGCGGTCGCGGCGAGGACGAACTGCGCGTACTCATCAGGATGGATCGCCCACGCGGGTCCGTCCTCGGCGGTCACCGCTGCCTGTTAGAGGATGCGGCTGGCCGCCCTACGACGCCCCGGTAGGGCCGTGGAGCGGCGGATGGTGGAGTCGAAGCAGGGCACGAAACTGATCGCGTTGACGGACCCGAAGCTGGCGAGGTGGTCCAGGACCGCCTCGGCTCGGCCCAGCACGGCAGGCGTCACGGCGGCGATCACGCCGACGCTGCGGCCTCGTTCAGCCAGCAGGTCCAGGGCTGCGGCTACGCGCGGATAGACGGGCTTCCCGTCATAGCCGACCCGCCAGGCGTTGCCCTGGGCGTCCCCGTCGAGGGATACGCCGATCTGCAGATCCGGGCAGAGGCCGTCGAACATGTCGAGCCAGTCCGCGTCCAGTAGTACCCCATTGGTCTGGACGGTGACACGGACGACCTGGGGCAGAGCCGCTAGCTCGGTGAGGATCTCGGCGATGTGGTCCCGGCCCGCGGTCAGCGGCTCGCCGCCGTGGAGTTCGACGGCGAGCGGCCGACCCTTGAAGAGCTCTGCCAGGCGCCGGATCTGACCGGCGCCGACCCGGGCTCCACCCGGGGCCTCCTTGTGCTTCTCATAGCAGTAGAGGCAGTCGATGTCGCGCGTCTCGCCGCGCGTCTTGACGATGACCGACACCGCGGTGCCGGTGTCGTCTACGTCGAGGCTCCGGTAGAGCCCGTCGATCGGGTGGCGCTGTTCTGTGCGGTGGTTCATCGGCTGCCCCTCCTGCGTTTGCCGTGAACGGACGAGTGGTCAGTCGGACAGACGTCCCAGCAGGGCGCCCTGCCCGGACTGGAGGATGTGCGCGGCCTCCAGGGGCATCCAGAAGCACTCGAAGTGGGTCGGCTCCTGCTCGCCGTCGTGGTCCTCCTGGCTCATCCACCGCTCCGGCGTCGGCTCGGTGAGCTCCAGGTGGAACACGTGCCGGTGCTGGATCTCGAACCGGTACGGGCTGATGTCGTACTCGGTCTCGCCGAGCTTGCGCACGATCTTGAAGTCCGACAGGCCGGTCTCCTCGCGGACCTCGCGCAGAGCGGCGGCCTTCGGGGTCTCGCCGGGACGGATGCTGCCCGCCGGGACCTGGATGCCGACCTCCTCGTACGAGTAGTCGGTGTGGCGGAACACCAGCAGTCGCCCGTCGCGTACGACGTAGACGAGCACCTTTTCCTTCGTGACCTTCTCGGGCATTGCGAAACCTCCGCTTGGTACGAGAGCTGAACTGAGGGCCCCGGCCCGTGTGGGATCCAGCTGTACGCCCCACGGCCGGCCGTGGTGAGGCAGGGCCGCCGGGAAGCCCACGAGTCTAGGGCTCCAACTTGCGGTCGAATCAGCGCTATTCAGTCGTTCCGTTGGCCTGCTGGCGGCCTTGGAGCGGAGCGAGATCGTCCTGTCGATCTGCCCGCCGCAGGCCGCCGAGGACGTGGCGGCCGCCGTGGCCGACAGTGTCTTCAGCGGGGTGTACGTCGATGCCAACGCGATCAACCCCCAGCGCATGCAGCACATCGCGGAGGAGATCAGGCCGGGGGCCACGGTCCTTGACGGAGCGATCTTCGGCCCGCCACCCGGCGGCCGCCGGGTGGCCCGGCTCTACCTCGCAGGTGACGCTGCGGCCATGGACCTGGTGGAGCCCCTGTTCAAGGACACCGCGCTGCACGTGCGCCGGGCGAACGGCCACGTCGGCTCCGCATCCGCTCTGAAGATGGCCTTCGCCAGCTACCAGAAGGCCGCCCGCACCCTCGCCGGCGTCGCTCATGCTCTCGCCGCCGCCCATGGCGTGGGCGACGAGCTGACCGCCGCGGCTGAGGCCATGGCCTCCAACATCCTTTCCGACCCGGGATATCTGCCGAGCGTGGCGGCGCGGGCCTGGCGCTGGGCGCCGGAGATGCAGGACATCGCCGACACCCTCCGAGCGGCCGACCTGCCGGCGGACATGGCCGAGGCTCCGGTCGCCGTGATGTCGCACTGGGAAGGGGACAAAGACCAGTACGACCTCCCGCTCGCGGACGTCCTCGCACATTTGCGGAGCCAGAGCGTTTAGCCCTCCAGCTACGACCTTGGCGAGTTCGGCGAGATAGTCATCGTCCGCAACGGCAGCGATGCGGTCGCCAGCGGTGGATCCGGCGGCGTACAGGTCGCGTACGTGTCCGCCGAGCTCGGTGCGGGACTCGACGGTGAATCCGGGCAGCCGGATCTGCACCGCCCTGGGGTTGTCGAAACGTGCTCTGCCCAGTACGGGTGGTCGTAGAGCGCCCGCAGCTGCGCGAGGGGCTTCGTCGAGGACGCGGTTCAAGCGGAGCAGCGCGGATTCGCCCACGGCAGACGAGAAGATGCCGCAAAGGACTGGAACCTGCTCCGTGGGCATGTCAACGTACAACGTCCCCAGAAAACACCAGGTCAGCGAGGGTTGCGAGGCGCAGCCCGTTCCTTCTCTGGCCCGGCCTCCCACAAGGAGTCCAGCTGTCCAACGCTTTGCTGTGGTCCCTCCGCTTCACTGCCCCCATCCTCTTCTCCCTCGGCGTCCTGAACGCCTGGACTGCGCAGCAGCGCCAGGACTATGGCGCCCTGGCCACCGCACATTCGGCCAGCAGGGCCTGGGCGGCGTCACCGTAGGCTCGGGCCCGCTCCCACACTTTGTGCCGGTCGGAATGGAGCCGACGGGTCTCGTCTTCCATGCCGGGGCGGATACGCAGGCCAGCTGGTGCTCGACTGCCGTCCGCAGCGCGACCGTACTCGGTGATCTCGTATAGGGCCGAAGAGCCCCGGACGTCCTTCGCCCGGCGGCTCCTGCCCAACAACTTCGCCCAAGTGGTGACGGCAGCGACAGCCGGGTGATCCAGCGGCAGCCCCAGGGCACGCTCCGGCCCAGCCTGGGGGATGCTCCGCCACACGGAGCCGGAACGATGGAGCGCCTTCACCCACCAAAGCGGCGCCGCAGCGCCCACAGAACGCAGACGGGGAAGGAGCATCGGCGGGCGGCGACCCGAGGCCGCTCGCCGGAGCAGGAGGCCGGCCGCCCTGAGGTAGGCCACGTCGCATGACTTGCTTTGGGCCTGCCGTGCCGAATACGCGGCCAAGCGCAGGTCACGCACCTCACGATCGGCACCAGCGGAAACGATCGCCTCGCGAGCCGAAGCGGCCCGTGTGGTCGCCGTGGCGGACAGCTGCCCCAGCGCCCGCAACCGGGCCAGCGAACGGTCCCAACCCGCATCGTCCGTCAGCATCCGACAGTCCTTCCTCGGCAGGAGGGCTGCTCGGCATTGGGATTCGCCCACGGCAGACGACATAGAGGCCCGAAGGACTGGAACCTTCCTTCAGACCATGTCAACGTACAACGTCTCCGAAAACAGCAGGTCAGATAGGGGTGCAGCCTGTCGCTGTCCTCTTCGCCGAGCGTGCGTCATCAGGCGCTGGACATCGGTCGCTTCGCAGGTCCGGGCCCTTGCCCAGCCACCACTTCAGGAGGTTCTTCTGTCCAACACCGTTCACCGCTCGCTCCGCCTGACTTCACCGCTCCTCTTCGCCCTCGGTGCTGCCTACGCCGTGACCGGCCAACAGCGTCACGACTACGCCGCCGTCGCCACAGCGCTCTGCCTCTGCGTGTGCGCGGCCGGCCTCTTTGCTGAGGACCTCCTTCAGGACGGCTACAGGCGGGACCGAGCCGTGCTCGCCCATGTCGCTGCGCATCCTGGTGCAACGCCGAGGCAGACGGCCCGGTCCTTGGGCGCCGCGGAGAAGGTTGTGGCCAGGAGCCTTTCCCGGCTGACCGACGACGGGCTGCTCGAACGGTGCGAAGAGGGGCCGGCCTCCGAGCCTCGCTCCTACCGGCTCGCAGGCTGACTCCAGGACGGGAGTAAGACCCGGACCGCAGGTCACCTTTGGGGGCTGGGGCGGATACATAGCCGACGATCCCCGGTCAGCCAAACCGGGGATTCCCCAGACCATTGAAGAAGTTCGCACCGGCTGCTTGGCGGTGGACCGCGGCGGACAGTCTGACCGATGCCCGGAACGCAGTGTTCTGGTACCCATCCCGAACCGACCTCCCCACTCGAAAGGGCTGCGTAGGTCTCACCCCGTGGATCCATGCCGACTTCGACCGGCATGAGCGCCCAACACTACTCGTAAGGATTCATTCCAGTGCGCCCTCTTGCGATACCCCCTGCCCAAAACCTGGGCACCACCGAGTCGTATTCTTTCGCAGAGGTCGAAGCGGGCCTTAGGCAGAGAGCTGCTCTGCAAGCGTTTCTGGGTGGGGGTGCACCGTGAGGGGACGGGATCGGAACGATGAGTTGATGACCGTGCCAGAGGTGCTGACGGAACTGAAAGGTGTTTCCCGTAGGACTTTCTATCGGTGGCGAGAAATGGGGACCGGCCCGACGTCCTTCAAACTTCCTAACGGTGAACTTCGTGTATGGCGTAGCGCATTCGTGGAATGGCTCGACGATCGAGAGAGGTATGCGGCTTGAAGACAACTGATGTGCTTATTTGGGGCGTCAGGGTTAAGTCGCGCCAGGGGAAAGACGCCTACGAGGTCCGCTGGAGGGTGGGCGACCGCCCCATATCCCGATCGCGTCGTACGAAGGGGCTTGCCGACAAGCTGCGGGCGCAGCTGCTCATGGCTCAGGAGGCAGGTGAGCAGTTCGACACCGAGACAGGATTCCCTCCTTCGATGGAGGAAAAGGCGCCAGCTCGAACTTGGTACGCTTTCGCACTGGACTACTTGCGCATGAAATGGCCCCACTGCTCGCCAAATTATCGCGATGAGATTAATGAGGCGCTGACTGGCATAACCAAGGCGCTCATGCCGAAGAAGCCTGGGCGGCCAGCGGGTGCTGCAATGCAGCGGGCACTCCGGGACTGGGCTTTCATATTGCCCGGCCCGGATGAGCGTGAAGTCCCTCCGGATGTTCGGGTCGTACTCGACTGGATCTCCAGGAATTCACCTCCGCTGAGCGACCTTTCTAAGCCCGCGGTCACGCGCGGCGTGCTGGATGCGTTGACGCTGAAACTCGATGGTGAGGCGGCTGCGGGGGAGACGATCAAGAGGAAGCGAAAGGGCTTCGTTAACGCGCTGAACTACGCCACCGAACTCGGGGAGTTTGCCGAGAATCCGATCAAGTCGGTTTCCTGGCAGAAGCCGCCCCGAATTGCGCAAGTCGACCCTCGGGTTGTGGCCAACCCACGTCAGGCGGGCAACCTGCTCGGCGCCGTCTCGTACGTGGGGGGATACACGCGCGCCAGGGGCAGGCGCTTGGTCGGCCTGTTCGCGGGCATGTACTACGCCGGCCTGCGTCCGGCCGAAGCGGTGGGAGTCGCGCTTCCGGACTGCACGCTGCCCAGCGAAGGCTGGGGGGAGGCGGTCCTGCACCGGACCAGGCCGACGGCCGGGAAGAAGTGGACCAAGACCGGGGAGGTCCACGACGACCGGGGACTGAAGAACCGTGATCCGGCTGAGGTGCGTCGGGCTCCGCTGCCTCCTCCGCTCGTCGCTATCTGGCGAGACAGTATCGACACCTTCGGCACGGCTGATGACGGACGTCTCTTTTTCAACGAACGTGGTGGTTTGGTGGGATCATCCACGTATTCCCGAGTTTGGGGGGAGGCTCGCGAGTTGGGCCTGCCGCCCGAGCTCGTCAACAGCCCGCTGGCGGACGTGCCCTACGATCTTCGCCACTCCGCACTCTCCACGTGGCTGAACGCTGGACTCGACCCGACTGAGGTAGCCGAGCGCGCCGGCAACAGCGTGGAGATCCTGCTGGCGAGATATGCCAAATGCCTTCATGGGCGGCACGTTGTAGCCAATCAGCGCATTGACGACCTACTGCGCGAATACGAGTGATGATCGTCACATTCAACGCCTCGAGGCAGCCGCCTCGGGGCGTTTCTTGTGTGATGGTTCGTCTGATATGCGGATCAATGTCCGATCCCACGCATGTCCCACGGGGCGTGTCCTACGGGTGCTTTCGCTGGCACGCGGCTGCATACGACTGCAGGCCCCCTGATCTGGCTAGTTGCCTGATCAGAGGGCCTATTAGGCACCTGAACTGCGGTGCCCCCGGCAGGATTCGAACCTGCGCACACGGCTCCGGAGGCCGATGCTCTATCCCCTGAGCTACGGGGGCAATGTCGCGTGTCGCGCTGCAACGTCTAGAACCCTACCAGCTCCCACCCGGTGTCCATGAACAGGTATTTCCACCTTCGCCGCGCGTCGGATCCGCACTGATCCGCTCTCCCGACGAGCCTCCGCCGAGCCCCCTGTCGGCCTCCCCTCGCGCCCGCGCGGAGCCCCATGACTCGCCCCGCGTCCCTCGTTCCTCATGTGTTCCCCCACACGGGGTGGAAGTGGGCAAAACCCGGACGCAGCCCCGGGCGGCGACCTACTCTCGAGTTGTGGCAGGCGCGTCCGGCCGGGTGCTCGTTGTGGACGACAACAAGGTCATCCGGCAGCTGATCAGGGTCAATCTCGAGCTGGAGGGCTTCGAGGTGGTGACCGCGGCCGATGGTGCCGAATGCCTGGACATCGTCCACCAGGTCTGCCCCGATGTGATCACCCTCGATGTCGTGATGCCGCGCCTGGACGGTCTGCGTACGGCCGCCCGACTCCGGGACGACCCGCGGACCAGCCATCTGCCCGTCGCCATCATCAGTGCGTGTACGCAGTACGAAGTGGAGAGCGGCCTCGCCGCCGGGGTGGAGGCCTTCCTCTCCAAACCGTTCGAACCGGCCGACCTGGTCCGCCTCGTACGGCAGTTGGCCCATCGGGAGGGTCCGCGGTCCGCCGACGGCAGGCACGAGGCCGGGCGGGCAGGGCGCACGGTCCGCTGATCGGCGACCGCCCCCTCGGTGACCGGATGGCGAAACCGGTTCGCGAAAGGCCCCCCCTCCTCCCATACGCTTGCCCCGTGACCCCCGCAGATCTCTCCCGCACCGTGGTGCGCGCCGTGCGCCGCGCCGTGGAGGAGGACGTATTGCGCGCGCCGGTGCCCGAGCGGGCCGTCGTCGAGCGCCCGCGTCCCGGTGGGCGCGGGGACTACGCCACCAACGTCGCCCTCAAGCTGGCCGGGCCCGCGGGCCTGCCCGCCCGGGAGGTCGCCGAGATCCTCCGCGCGATGCTCGACGCCGACGCCGCCATCTCCGGGGTCGAGATCACCGGGCCCGGCTTCCTGAACTTCACGCTGGCCCCGGACCCGTACGACACGCTGGTGCGCACGATCCGCACGCAGGGCGGCGCGTACGGGCACGGGGCCGCGCTCGCCGGACAGACTCTCGGCGTCGGCCCCGGGCCGCGCGCCGACGCCGTCGCCCGGCTGCTGCGGGCCCAGGGCGCGACCGTGCCGCGGACGGACGACGGCGGGGCGGCGGACGGGCCCGCGGACGGCGCCGCCGCGCTCGTCGCGCGGCTCGGACACGACGCCGCCGTCTGGAGCCTGCTCCTGCCCACCGCCGCCACCGACGAGGACCTGCTCGCCCAGCGCGAGAGCAATCCGCTCTTCCGGGTGCGGTACGCCCACGCCAGGACCCGCGCGCTGACCCGCAACGCGGCGGGACTCGGCTTCCGTGCGGCGTACGAGGAGGCCGTCGACGCGCCCGGCCTGCTCGGCGCCCTCGCCGACCACCCGGCCGTCCTCGAAGCCGCCGCCCGCCGCCGTGAGCCCGACCGGCTCGCCCGGCATCTCGACACCGTCGCGGACCGGTTCTTCCGCTTCCACGACACCTGCCCCGTCCTGCCCGTCGGCGAAGAGAAACCCTCGGCCGCCCACCGCTCCCGGCTGGCTCTCGCCGAAGCCACCGGTGCGGTGCTCGCAGGCGGCCTCTCACTGCTCGGCATCAGCGCACCAGAACATCTGTGAAAGAGACAGAAGAATGAGCCGTTCCGCACACCCCGCCGGGCCGCGTCACGCCGACGTCTACCCCGAGGGCCACTACACCGCCCCCGCCGACGACCTGAACCTCCTCGACGAGAAGGTCTGGTCGCGCACCGTACGTCGTCAGGACAACGGGGTCGTGGCCGTCGGCGGTATCGAAGTGACCCGCCTCGCCGAGGAGTTCGGCACCCCCGCCTACTTCCTCGACGAGTCCGACTTCCGCGCCCGCTGCCGCGCCTGGTCCGACGCCTTCGGCCCGAACGCCGACGTCTTCTACGCGGGGAAGGCCTTCCTCTCGCGCGCCGTCGTGCGCTGGCTGAAGGAGGAGGGGCTCAACCTCGACGTGTGTTCCGGCGGCGAGCTGATCACGGCTCTCGAAGCGGGCATGCCCGCCGACCGCATCGCCTTCCACGGCAACAACAAGTCGACGGAGGAGATCGAGCGGGCGGTCGACGCCGGCGTGGGGCGCATCGTCCTGGACTCCTACCAGGAGATCGTCCGCGTCGCGCATGTCGCGCAGAGCCGCGGCAAGCGCCAGCGCGTCCAGATCCGGGTGACGGTCGGCGTCGAGGCGCACACCCACGAGTTCATCGCGACCGCCCACGAGGACCAGAAGTTCGGGATCGCGCTCGCCGGGGGACAGGCCGCCGAGGCGGTCCGCAGGGTCCTGAAGCTCGACGGCCTCGAACTCATCGGCATCCACTCCCACATCGGCTCGCAGATCTTCGACATGGCGGGCTTCGAGGTCTCCGCGCGCCGGGTCGTCCAGCTCCTCGCCGAGGTGCGTGACGAGCACGGCGTCGAGCTGCCGGAGATCGACCTCGGTGGTGGCCTCGGAATCGCGTACACCTCGGAGGACGACCCCAGCGAGCCGCACGAGATCGCCAAGTCGCTCCTGGAGATCGTCACGCGCGAGTGCGAGACGCACGGGCTCACCACCCCCCGCATCTCCGTCGAGCCCGGCCGCGCGATCGTCGGGCCGACCGCCTTCACGCTCTACGAGGTGGGGACGATCAAGCCGCTGGAAGGGCTCCGCACCTACGTCAGTGTCGACGGCGGCATGTCCGACAACATCCGTACCGCGCTGTACGACGCCGAGTACAGCGTCGCCCTCGTGTCGCGCACCTCGACCGCCGAGCCGATGCTCTCCCGCGTCGTCGGCAAGCACTGCGAGAGCGGCGACATCGTCGTACGCGACGCCTTCCTCCCCGCGGACCTGGCGCCCGGCGACCTGATCGCGGTCCCCGCCACCGGCGCTTACTGCCGCTCGATGGCCAGCAACTACAACCACTCGCTCCGTCCGCCCGTCGTCGTGGTCCGTGACGGCGAGGCGCGCGTGATCGTCCGGCGCGAGACGGAGGAAGATCTCCTGCGTCTCGATGTCGGCTGATGAAATAGATGTCTCGCAATCTGGACGGGAGACAAAAACTCCCGTCCGGTGAGTGAGACTGGTTCGTACTCAAGAGTTATGGCTGTACTTGATGAAAGGCGTAGGTCGGATGATGCGTACGCGTCCACTGAAGGTGGCGCTGCTGGGCTGTGGCGTGGTCGGCTCAGAGGTGGCGCGCATCATGACGACGCACGCCGAGGACCTCGCCGCCCGGATCGGGGCCCCCGTAGAGCTCGCCGGGGTCGCGGTCCGCCGCCCCTCCAAGATCCGCGAGGGCATCGACCCGGCGCTGGTCACCACCGACGCGAAAGCCTTGGTCGAACGGGGTGACATCGACGTCGTCATCGAGGTCATCGGCGGCATCGAGCCCGCCCGCACCCTCATCACCACCGCCTTCGAGCACGGCGCGTCGGTCGTCTCGGCGAACAAGGCACTGCTCGCCGAGGACGGCGCGGCCCTGCACGCCGCCGCCGAGAAGCACGGCCGGGACCTTTACTACGAGGCGGCGGTGGCGGGCGCCATTCCGCTCGTACGCCCGCTGCGCGAGTCCCTCGCCGGCGACAAGGTCAACCGGGTGCTCGGCATCGTCAACGGCACGACCAACTTCATCCTCGACAAGATGGACTCCTCCGGAGCCGGATATTCCGAGGCGCTCGACGAGGCCACCGCCCTGGGATACGCCGAGGCCGACCCCACCGCCGACGTCGAGGGCTTCGACGCCGCCGCCAAGGCCGCGATCCTGGCCGGCATCGCCTTTCACACCCGGGTGCGCATCGGCGACGTCCACCGCGAGGGCCTCACCGAGGTCTCCGCCTCCGACATCGCCTCGGCCCGCCGCATGGGCTGCACCGTCAAGCTGCTCGCCATCTGCGAGCGCGCCGCCGACGGCAAGTCCGTGACGGCCCGGGTGCACCCCGCGATGATCCCGCTGACGCACCCGCTCGCCTCCGTCCGTGAGGCGTACAACGCGGTGTTCATCGAGGCCGAGGCAGCCGGACAGCTGATGTTCTACGGTCCGGGCGCCGGCGGCCCGCCCACCGCCTCCGCGGTCCTCGGCGACCTCGTCGCCGTCTGCCGCAATAAACTGGTCGGGACCACGGGTCCCGGCGAATCCGCGTACACACAGCTGCCTGTCAGCCCCATGGGCGAGGTCGTCACGCGGTACCACATCAGTCTCGACGTGGCCGACAAGCCTGGCGTACTCGCCCAGGTCGCGACGGTCTTCGCCGAGCACGGCGTATCCATCGACACGGTGCGCCAGCAGAGCCGACAGGACGGAGGCGGCGAGGCATCCCTCGTCGTCGTCACCCACCGCGCGCCCGACGCGGCCCTTTCCGGGGTCGTCGAGGCGCTGCGCAAGCTCGACACCGTGCGCGGTGTCGCCAGCATCATGCGTGTTGAAGGGGAGTAGGGGATGACCACCAACGGCACCCACCAGTGGCGCGGCATCATCGAGGAGTACAGGCACCGTCTTCCGGTGACGGACACGACGCCGGTGGTCTCCCTCGGCGAGGGTGGCACGCCGCTCGTAGTGGCGCAGGTCCTCTCCGAGCGCACCGGCTGCGAGGTGTATCTCAAGGTCGAGGGCGCGAATCCGACCGGGTCGTTCAAGGACCGCGGCATGACCATGGCGATCACCCGCGCCAAGGAAGAGGGCGCGCAGGCCGTCATCTGCGCCTCCACCGGCAACACCTCGGCTTCGGCCGCGGCGTACGCGGTGCGGGCCGGCATGGTCTGCGCGGTCCTCGTGCCGCAGGGCAAGATCGCGCTGGGCAAGATGGGGCAGGCGCTGGTCCACGGCGCCAAGATCCTCCAGGTCGACGGCAACTTCGACGACTGCCTCACGCTGGCCCGCCGCCTCTCGGACAACTACCCGGTGGCGCTGGTCAATTCCGTCAACCCGGTGCGCATCGAGGGCCAGAAGACCGCGGCCTTCGAGATCGTCGACGCGCTCGGGGACGCCCCGGACATCCATGTGCTGCCCGTGGGCAACGCCGGCAACATCACGGCGTACTGGAAGGGCTACCGCGAGTACGCGGGCGACAGGATCGCCACGCACGCCCCCCGCATGTGGGGCTTCCAGGCCTCGGGCTCGGCGCCCATCGTGCGCGGCGAAGTGGTCAAGGACCCGTCCACCATCGCCACCGCGATCCGCATCGGAAACCCGGCCTCCTGGGACTTCGCCATCGCCGCACGCGACGAGTCGGGCGGCTTCATCGACGAGGTGACGGACCGTCAGATCCTGTCCGCCTACCGCTTGTTGGCCGCCCGCGAGGGTGTCTTCGTGGAACCCGCCTCGGCCGCCAGCGTCGCCGGTCTGCTCAAGGCCGCCGACGAGGGCAAGGTCGACCCGGGACAGAAAATCGTCTGCACGGTCACCGGAAACGGCCTCAAGGACCCGGACTGGGCGGTCGCGGGAGCCCCGCAGCCCGTCACCATCCCGGTCGACGCGGTCGCCGCCGCCGAGTTCCTCGGCCTGGTCTGACCCCTCAGGGGTGGACAGACCGGATGGAACGGTACAGAGCGCACAGGAGGCCCGCGACACGCATCGTGCGCCTCCTGTGCGCCCTATGTCGTCACGGAACCTTCCTTCGATAGGCTGTACCGAACCCGCCCCGCCGCATATGCCGCGATGTTGTCGCCGTAGTGGCCCTCGGGTGTTCGTACGTCTGGAAAATCCCGCGTCTTTGCAGTTCTCGAAAAGACCGCAGTCCCACAAGGAGAGTCGTCGAGCGATGGCCGGTCCCGCGTTCCGCGCCGCCGCCGTAAGGGTGCGCACCCCCGCCACCAGCGCCAATCTCGGCCCGGGCTTCGATGCCCTCGGCCTGTCGCTGGGGCTGTACGACGACGTGGTCGTCCGGGTCGCCGACTCCGGGCTGCACGTCGACATCGCCGGCGAGGGCGCGCGGACACTGCCCCGCGACGAGAGTCATCTGCTCGTACGGTCGCTGCGCACCGCGTTCGACCTGCTCGGCGGGCAGCCGCGCGGCCTTGAAGTCGTCTGCGCCAACCGCATCCCGCACGGCCGGGGCCTCGGCTCCTCGTCCGCCGCCATCTGCGCCGGCATCGTCGCCGCGCGCGCGGTGACCATAGGCGGCGACGCGAAGCTCGACGACGCGGCCCTGCTCGAACTGGCAACCGAGATCGAGGGGCACCCCGACAATGTCGCGGCCTGTCTGCTCGGTGGATTCACCCTCGCGTGGACCGACGGGGGAGCGGCCCGCGCGATTCGGATGGATCCCGCGGATTCCGTCGTTCCGGTGGTCTTCGTGCCCGGAACGGCCGTACTGACCGAGACCGCGCGCGGCCTGCTGCCGCGGACCGTCCCCCATGTGGACGCGGCGGCCAACGCGGGCCGCGCGGCCCTGCTCGTAGAGGCCCTGACCAGGCGTCCCGAGCTGCTGCTCGCGGCGACCGAGGACCGTCTCCACCAGGACTACCGGGCCCCGGCGATGCCGGAGAGCCTGGTTCTGGTCAACCGACTGCGCGCGGACGGCGTCCCCGCAGTCATCTCCGGTGCGGGCCCCACGGTGCTCGCGCTGGTCGAGGACAGTGCGGCCGACAAGGTCGCACGGCTGGCCGGCGAGGGGTGGGCGGCCAATCGGCTGACGCTCGACGCCAGGGGTGCGGTCGTGCTGCCGCTCGGGACGTAGGGCCGTACCGGGCTGCACCAGCTGAAGAGCGTGATTGCCGGTGAGGGAGAGGGGGAATGTTTGTTGGATCCGGTAGTGTTAATCTCAAGTCTGCACCCGACGTCTTTGTGGCGCGGTGCTTTGCGTCCCCATTCGGGACCACCACCCTTCCGGGAGCCTCCCCAACTGCCTGAGCAGCCTGCCTGAGCAGTTTTGAGCACGCTCCGGAACTGGCGCGACACCCCAGGCTCATCCCAGGAGGGGCAGTAGGGGACATCGAGCCGGACCCCACGCACGTTCCTCTCCGCCGTTTCCCGGCGGACCACCGCCCCGGCACGGTCTCCAAGGCCGCAGCCGGACAGCACAACCGGTCGCCGAGCCAGACAGGCCGACGCCCGCTCCAGGGAAGGACCCTTCGTGAGCGACACCACCGATCTGATGGGCGTGACTGCCGACAAGAATGTCGACAACGCCGCGCCCGCCGCAGGTGCTGCCACTGGTAGTGCCGCCCGCCGCCGCCGCTCCGGCACCGGCCTCGACGGCATGGTCCTGGCCGAGCTGCAGCAGGTCGCGTCCGGCCTCGGCATCAAGGGCACTGCGCGGATGCGCAAGAGCCAGCTGATCGAGGTCATCAAGGAAACGCAGGCCGGCAGCCCGTCCGCGGCGAAGGGCGCCGACACGGCAGGCCCCGCCGCCGAGACCAAGCCCAAGCGCCGCGCCACGTCCAAGGCACGCACCGGAGATGACGCCGAGGCCACGGCCGCGGCGCCCGCGGCCGAAAGGGCCGTCGCCCAGCAGCAGATCGACATTCCGGGCCAGCCGGCCAACGACGACCAGCCGGTCGGTGAGCGTCGTCGGCGCCGCGCCACCGCGCAGGCGGGCAGCCCCGAGAGCACTGTTGTGACGGACACCAAGACCGAGACCAAGTCCGAGCCCCAGGCCGAGGCGAAGACCGAGGCCCAGCAGGACGGCAAGGCCGAGACCGCGGTTTCCGCGTCGGCCCAGGAAAGCGCGGACGGCCGCCGGGGTGACCGCCAGGAGCGCGGTCAGCGCGGCGACCGCCAGCGCGGCAACCGTCAGGACCGTGGCGACCGCCAGGACCGCGGCGACCGCCGTGACCGTGGCAAGGGCGACGACCAGGGCGGCCAGCGCCAGCAGCGCCAGGGCGGCCAGGGCGGCCAGGGCGGCCAGGGTGGTCAGGGCGGCCAGGGCGCGCAGAGCAGCCAGGGCCAGGGCGGCCAGAACAACGGGCCGCAGGACGACGACGAGTTCGGTGACGGTCGTCGCGGCCGCCGCGGACGTTACCGCGACCGCCGTGGCCGTCGTGGCCGCGAGGAGTTCGGCAGCGACGCGCCGCCGGTCACCGACGACGATGTGCTGATCCCCGTCGCGGGCATCCTGGACATCCTCGACAACTACGCGTTCATCCGGACCTCCGGCTACCTGCCGGGCCCGAACGACGTGTACGTATCGCTGGCCCAGGTCCGCAAGAACGGCCTGCGCAAGGGTGACCACGTCACCGGCGCGGTCCGCCAGCCCAAGGACGGCGAGCGCCGCGAGAAGTTCAACGCGCTGGTCCGGCTGGACTCCTCGAACGGCATGGCTGCCGACTCCGGCCGCGGCCGTCCCGAGTTCCAGAAGCTGACGCCGCTCTACCCGCAGGACCGGCTCCGTCTGGAGACCGACCCGGGTGTGCTGACGACCCGCATCATCGACCTCGTCGCGCCCATCGGCAAGGGCCAGCGCGGTCTGATCGTGGCCCCGCCGAAGACCGGCAAGACCATGATCATGCAGGCGATCGCCAACGCGATCACCGTCAACAGCCCCGAGTGCCACCTGATGGTCGTCCTCGTCGACGAGCGTCCGGAAGAGGTCACCGACATGCAGCGGTCGGTGAAGGGCGAGGTCATCTCCTCGACCTTCGACCGTCCCGCCGAGGACCACACCACCGTCGCCGAGCTCGCCATCGAGCGTGCCAAGCGGCTGGTGGAGCTGGGCCACGACGTCGTCGTCCTGCTGGACTCGATCACCCGCCTGGGTCGTGCGTACAACCTGGCGGCCCCGGCCTCCGGCCGCATCCTGTCCGGTGGTGTCGACTCCACCGCGCTCTACCCGCCGAAGCGCTTCTTCGGTGCCGCGCGCAACATCGAGGACGGCGGCTCGCTGACGATCCTGGCGACCGCGCTCGTCGAGACCGGCTCGCGCATGGACGAGGTGATCTTCGAGGAGTTCAAGGGCACCGGTAACATGGAGCTCAGGCTCGACCGGAAGCTCTCGGACAAGCGCATCTTCCCGGCGGTGGACGTCGACGCGTCCAGCACCCGTAAGGAAGAGATCCTGCTCAATTCGGAGGAGCTCGCCATCGTCTGGAAGCTGCGCCGGGTGTTGCACGCACTCGACTCGCAGCAGGCGATCGAGCTGCTGCTCGACAAGATGAAGCAGACCAAGTCGAACGCCGAGTTCCTGATGCAGATCGCGAAGACGACTCCCTCGGGCAACAACAGCGACTGATTTCGCCTCGATCGGGCCAACTGGGCCGCCCCGTCACGGAAGTGACGGGGCGGCTTTGTCGTTCCTGACGCGTTCCGTGACGCGATGTTGCCAAGTTGTGTTCACGTTTCCCCCGGAAATGGCTGGTGGGGTCCATGAGTCGGTCTTACGATCAACCAGCCGCGGGTGGGGGGGGCTCATCAGGCCGTCGTCCGCGACGCGTTCGCCCCTCCCTGTCTCCGGGCATTCACAGACCTCTGACAGGAGCCCGAGTGTTGTCTGCCAAACAGGGCGGGAAGCACAGGCGGCGCATACGCGTCGCCGTCCCCGCAGCCGCCGCTCTCATCGCCGCCGGTATAGCGGGCGCGATGCTGATGGCCCCGGCCGGCGCCACCGCGTCGCCCCTGCCGACCCCCGGCTTCGAGCCGCGCGTCGGAGCCCCCTCGCAGGCGGAGCTGGAAGCGCGCCTGCAGTCGGCCGCCAAGACGGCCGAGCGGCCGGCCAAGCCGGCCAGGCTCTCGGCCGGCGCGACGATCGACCCCAAGATCATCGGCGGTACGACGACCCCCATCGCCTCGGCTCCGTGGATGGCGCAGCTCTTCTACGAGGACGGCGACAACTCCTTCTTCTGCGGCGGCGCAGTCATCGCGCCGACGAAGATCCTGACCGCCGCGCACTGCGTGAAGGGCAAGGACTGGAAGAGCAAGGGCGTCATCGTCACCGGCACCGAGCAGCTGGCGACCACCGCGGGCCACGGCGGCGCCATGTCCGGTGTCTGGCGCCAGTGGAACCACCCGTCGTACAGCTCGGCCACCCTCGACAACGACATCGCGGTACTGACCCTGCCCGAGCCGGTCAAGGCCGAGCCGATCCCCGTCACGAAGTCGGACGACACGGCGTCGTACACGCCGGGGACCAGCGCCACCGTCTACGGCTGGGGCCGCACCAGCTCGACCAACGACGACATCTCGGCGACTCTGCGCCGAGCGACCGTCCCGGTCAACTCCGATGCCACCTGCGCCGATTGGAGCCTGGGCGGCGAGTTCGTCAAGGGTCACATGGTCTGCGCGGGCACGCCGGCCAGCGGCCAGGACGCCGGTACGGTCACGGCCTGCAACGGCGACTCGGGCGGCCCGCTGGTCGTCGGCGGCAGGATCGTCGGCGTCGTCTCGTGGGGCATCGAGGACTGTGTCGAGAAGGGCGCCTACAGCGTCTACGCGAAGGTCAGCTCCTTCGTCGGCGCCGTCGTCCCGCGGGTCGACGACACCAACATCAACGGTGACCACCGGGCCGACGTCCTGGCCCGTCGCACCTCGGGCGAGCTGTTCGAGTACGCCTCCAACGGCACCTCGTTCGCCGGGCGGGTGTCCGTGGGCGATTACAGCGACGCCAATGTGATCCTGCAGACCGACCTGAACCGGGACGGCTGCCAGGACCTGCTCGCGCGGACCACCGGCGGTGACGTCCTCTGGTCGCACGATGGGGTCAACACCAAGATCGCCTCCGGCTGGGGCTCCCGCAAGCACCTCGTCGTCCCCGGCGACGTCACCGGCGACGCCCTGCCCGACCTGCTGTCCGTCGACTCCGGCGGCGCCCTGTGGATCTACCCCGGCGAGGGCAACGGCACCTTCGCGGCCCGCACCAAGGTCGGCACCGGCTGGGGCCAGTACAGCCAGCTGCGCGGTCACGGCGACTTCACCGGCGACGGCAAGACCGACCTGATCGCCCGCGGCAGCGAGGGCAAGATGTATCTCTACAAGGGCACCGGCAAGGCGGGCACCGCGGCCTTCTCCGGCCGCGTCCTGGTCCGTACGTGGGGCGGCTACAACGCCTTCGACGCGGCGGGAGACATCACCGGCGACGGCAAGGCCGACTTCCTGGCCCGTACGCCCGGTGGCACGCTCTACCTCTACCCGGGCACCGGCAAGGCCACCTCGGAGATCTTCGCCACACGGATCACCATCGGAACCGGCTGGCAGCAGTTCAACATCTTCGGCTGAAAACCCAGGTGAGAGCCGATGCCCGGCCTCTCGCCCGGACGGCGTTTCCACGCCCTGTGGCCCCTGCTCCCAGCAGGGGCCACAGGGCGTTGTGCAACCCTTCACGGTGATCCGCCGTCTGACAAGAGGAGACATACCGTGCCTGATCACCACGGCAGGGGGTACTGGGAACCGAACGAGGGGCTGAGGAGCGTATGACGGAGCAGGGCAGGAGCGGGCGAATACGGGGGACCGGCAGGCGCCGGAGGGAACCCGAAAAGCGCGCCAAGGCACTCACGATCACCGCGTGGGCCGCAGCGGCCGTGGTGGTGCTGGGCGGCACGGGGCTCGGCTATGTCTACTTCCAGCTCGACGGAAACCTGAAGAGCGTCGACATCAACTCCCAGCTCGGCACCGACCGGCCGGAGAACGTCGACAACGGCTCGCAGGACATCCTGGTGCTCGGCTCCGACTCCCGTACCGGCGACAACGCCAAGTACGGCAAGGACGAGGGCGGCGCCCGCTCGGACACCGCGATGATCGTCCACGTCTACGAGGGCCACAAGAAGGCCAGCGTCGTCTCGATCCCGCGCGACACCATGGTCAGCCGCCCCGAGTGCGCCTCCGACGGCGACCAGAAGGACACCGGCGGGCAGCACCAGATGTTCAACACGGCGTACGAGGTCGGCGGCCCGGCCTGCGCGGTCAAGACCGTCGAGAAGATGTCCGGCATCCGCATGGACCACTACATCGAGGTCGACTTCAGCGGCTTCAAGACGCTCATCGACGACCTGGGCGGGGTGGAGATCACCACCAAGCAGGCCATCAACGACAACAAGAGCCACCTGGACCTGAAGCCTGGTACCCACACCCTCAGCGGTGAGCAGTCCCTCGGCCTCGTCCGGACCCGCAAGAGCGTCGGCGACGGCAGTGACCTGGGCCGTATCCAGCTCCAGCAGGCCTTCATCAAGGCGCTGATCAACCAGGTCAAGGACGTCGGCGTCTTCAGTAACCCCAAGAAGCTCTACGACCTCGCGAACACCGCCACCAAGACCGTCACCACCGACTCCGAGCTGTCCTCGGTCAATGAGCTGGTGACCTTCGCGAACGGACTCAAGGGCATCGGCGCGGGCGACATGAAGATGGTCACCCTGCCCGTTCGGTACGACCCGGCCGACCTCAACCGCGTCATACCGCTCCAGCGCAACTCCCAGCAGGTCTGGGACGCACTGCGGCAGGACAAGCCGATCCCCGCCTCCGCGACCAAGGACTCCGCGGGTGACAAGGGAGACGCCGGCAAGGTCGTCGAGAGCTCGTAACCGGAGCTCCGCGGAGTGCCGCGGTGGATCAGGAATACATCCGGGCCTCCTCCCGTTTTGGGAGATACGGCCAGTGCTGGCAGACTGGTACGTCGGTCCCGGTTCACGTGCGCGCAATCCGCGCGTGCGACCCGGAGCCCTCCCGAAACTAGGAGTCACCTTGAAGCGCGACATCCACCCCGAGTACGTCGAGACCCAGGTCAGCTGTACCTGCGGTGCGGAATTCACCACCCGCAGCACGATCTCCAGCGGCACCGTCCGCGCCGAGGTCTGCTCCGCGTGCCACCCGTTCTACACGGGCAAGCAGAAGATCCTCGACACCGGCGGCCGCGTGGCCCGCTTCGAGGCCCGCTTCGGCAAGGCAACCGCCGCGAAGTAGCGAGCCATTGCGCCGGTCCTCAGCCGCTCCGTACGGGGCGGGGGAGGACCGGCGCTTTGTCGTGACACACATCCGTCGCGGCACCCAGACGCACAGGCTGCTCTTCCCGTTTACACGTAACCCAGGAGCCCGAAGATGTTCGAGGCGGTCGAGGATCTGATCGGCGAGCACGCCGATCTTGAGAAGAAGCTGGCCGATCCCTCGGTCCATGCCGACCAGGCGAACGCGCGCAAGCTGGGCAAGCGCTACGCCGAGCTGACCCCGATCATCCGCACGTATCAGGCCTGGAAGCAGACCGGCGAGGACATCGAGACGGCCCGCGAGTTCGCGGCCAGCGACCCCGACTTCGCCGCCGAGGCCAAGGAACTGGAGAAGCAGCGCGTCGAGCTCACCGAGAAGCTCCGGCTGCTCCTGGTGCCGCGCGACCTCAGCGACGACAAGGACGTCATCCTTGAGGTCAAGGCGGGCGCGGGCGGCGACGAGTCGGCCCTGTTCGCCGGCGACCTGCTGCGCATGTATCTGCGGTACGCGGAGCGCGTCGGCTGGAAGACCGAGATCATCGACGCCACCGAGTCCGAGCTGGGCGGTTACAAGGACGTCCAGGTCGCGGTGAAGACCAAGGGCGGCAACGGCGCGACCGAGCCCGGCCAGGGCGTCTGGGCGCGACTGAAGTACGAGGGCGGTGTGCACCGCGTGCAGCGCGTGCCCTCCACCGAGTCGCAGGGCCGCATCCACACCTCGGCGGCCGGTGTGCTCGTCACGCCCGAGGCCGAGGAGGTCGAGGTCGAGATCGTCGCCAACGACCTGCGCATCGACGTCTACCGCTCGTCGGGCCCCGGCGGCCAGTCCGTCAACACCACCGACTCCGCGGTGCGCATCACGCACCTGCCGACCGGTGTCGTGGCCTCCTGCCAGAACGAGAAGAGCCAGCTCCAGAACAAGGAGCAGGCCATGCGCATCCTGCGCTCGCGGCTGCTCGCCGCCGCCCAGGAGGCCGCCGAGCAGGAAGCATCGGACGTACGTCGCAGCCAGGTCCGTACGGTCGACCGCTCCGAGAAGATCCGGACGTACAACTTCCCGGAAAACCGGATCTCGGACCACCGCGTCGGCTTCAAGGCGTACAACTTGGACCAGGTCCTCGACGGGGACCTGGACGCCATGATCCAGGCCTGCGTCGACGCCGACTCCGCCGCCAAGCTCGCGGCAGCCCAGTAAGACCCAAGGTCAAACCCCCTGCAAGCCGGAGGACCGCGATGAATCTGCTGCTCGCCGAGGTGGCCCAGGCCACCCAGCGGCTGGCCGACGCCGGCGTGCCCTCACCGCGCTTCGACGCGGAGGAACTCGCGGCGTACGTGCACGGCGTCAAGCGGGGGGAGCTGCACAACGTTCCCGACACCGACTTCGACGCCCGCTACTGGGAGACGGTCGCGCGCCGCGAGGCCCGCGAGCCGTTGCAGCACATCACCGGACGCGCCTTCTTCCGCTACCTGGAGCTCCAGGTGGGCCCCGGCGTCTTCGTGCCCCGCCCGGAGACCGAATCGGTCGTCGGCTGGGCCATAGACGCCGTCCGCGCGATGGACGTCGTCGAGCCGCTGATCGTCGACCTGTGCACCGGCTCCGGCGCCATCGCGCTCGCCATGGCCCAGGAGGTGCCGCGCTCGCGCGTGCACGGCGTCGAGCTGTCCGACGACGCCCTGAAGTGGACCCGTAAGAACGCCGAGGGGTCCAGGGTCACCGTCCACCAGGGCGACGCCAGGACGGCCCTGCCCGAGCTCGACGGCCAGGTCGACCTGGTGGTCTCCAACCCGCCGTACATCCCGCTCACCGAGTGGGAGTACGTCGCCCCCGAGGCCCGTGACCACGACCCGGAGATGGCCCTGTTCTCCGGCGAGGACGGCCTCGACCTGATCCGCTCCATCGAGCGCACCGCACACCGCCTGCTGAGGCCCGGCGGCGTCGTCGTCATCGAGCACGCCGACACCCAGGGCGGCCAGGTCCCGTGGATCTTCACCGAGGAGCGGGGCTGGGCCGACGCGGCCGACCACCCCGACCTGAACAACCGGCCCCGCTTCGCGACGGCCCGCAGGGCCATGCCGTGACCGCCGGCGACCCAGACCAGATCCCGTACGAGGAGGCCCGTTAAATGGCACGGCGATACGACTGCAACGACGCGACCGACCGCAAGACCGGTCTGCGCGAAGCCGCGGCGGCGGTCCGTCGTGGCGAGCTGGTCGTGCTGCCGACCGACACCGTCTACGGCATCGGGGCGGACGCCTTCAGCTCCGAGGCCGTCGGCGACCTCCTGGAGGCCAAGGGCCGTGGCCGGAACATGCCCACGCCCGTCCTCATCGGCTCCCCGAACACCCTGCACGGACTCGTCACGGACTTCTCCGAGCAGGCCTGGGAGCTCGTCGACGCCTTCTGGCCCGGCGCCCTGACCCTGGTCGCCCGCCACCAGCCGTCCCTCCAGTGGGACCTGGGCGAGACGCGCGGCACCGTCGCCGTCCGCATGCCGCTGCACCCCGTCGCCATCGAGCTGCTCACCGAGGTCGGCCCGATGGCCGTCTCCAGCGCCAACCTCACAGGCCACCCCGTCCCCGAGGATTGCGACGCGGCGCAGGAGATGCTCGGCGACGCCGTCTCCGTCTACCTCGACGGCGGCCTCACCCCCGGCATCGTCCCGTCGTCGATCGTCGACGTCTCGGGCAAGGTCCCGGTCCTGCTGCGGGCGGGCGCGCTCGACGCCGAGGAGCTGCGCAAGGTCGTACCCGACCTCGAGGTGGCCAATTGACCGCCCTTGACGGGCGTGGCATAGCCGAAGGCACCGCGAGCGACACCTTCCGTATCCTCCACGTCAGCACCGGCAACGTCTGCCGCTCACCGATCACCGAGCGGCTGACCCGCCATGCCCTCAGCGACCGCCTCGGCGCGCGCCTGGGCGACGGGCTCCTGGTGGAGAGCGCGGGCACCTGGGGACACGAGGGCGCCCCCATGGAGGCCAACGCGGCGGCCGTCCTCGCGGACTTCGGGGCGGACGCGACCGGCTTCATCGGCCGCGAGCTGCTCGACGAGCACGTCATCCGCGCCGACCTGGTCCTCACCGCCACCCGAGACCACCGCGCCCAGGTCATCTCCATGGGCCACTCCGCGGGCCTGCGCACCTTCACGCTCAAGGAGTTCACCCGGCTGGTACGGGCCATAGACCCCGCGACGCTGCCCGACCCGATCGAGGACGGCGTGGTCGCGCGTGCGCGCGCGCTGGTGCGCGCCGCCGCCGCGCTGCGCGGCTGGCTGCTCGCGCCCAACGTGGAGGCCGACGAGGTCTACGACCCGTACGGCGCCCCCATCACGTTCTTCCGCTCCATCGGCGACGAGATCAACACGGCGCTCGACCCGGTGGTCACCGCCATCACGGGGATTCCGGCCCACACCTGATACCGGCCGCCCCCCTGCAGTCATCACGTGCACCGGGCGGCGCGGGCGCTGTGGGCCTACATTGGTTTCGAAGCCCTGTTTCGATGCCCAGCGCCCCCTCAGCCAGGCCCGGAGCCCGACATGCCGGTCACCACCGCACCCGTCCAGCCGCCGCACACCGCCCACGGGCCCGGCTTCGACGCGCTGCGCCGCCAGGACCCGGCGATCGCCGATGTCATCCTCGGCGAACTGCGCCGCGAGGCCACCGGACTGCAGCTGATCGCCGCGGAGAACTTCACCTCGCCCGCCGTCCTCGCCGCCCTGGGCTCCCCTCTCGCCAACAAGTACGCGGAGGGCTATCCCGGCGCCCGCCACCACGGCGGCTGCGAGCTGGTCGACGTGGCCGAGCGCCTCGCCACCGACCGCGCCACCGGTCTCTTCGGCGCCGAGCACGCCAATGTGCAGCCGCACTCCGGCTCCTCCGCGGTCCTCGCCGCGTACGCCGCACTGCTGCGCCCCGGTGACACGGTGCTCGCCATGGGGCTCCCGTACGGGGGGCATCTGACGCACGGGTCCCCGGCGAACTTCTCCGGCCGCTGGTTCGAGTTCATCGGATACGGCGTCGACGCCGAATCCGGCCTGATCGACTACGAGCAGGTACGCCTCCTCGCGCACGCGCACAGCCCCAGGGCGATCGTGGTGGGCTCCATCGCCTACCCCCGCCACCCGGACTACCGGCGCTTCCGCGACATCGCCGACGAGGTGGGCGCGTATCTGATCGCCGACGCGGCGCACCCGATCGGCCTGGTCGCCGGGGGCGCGGCGCCGAGCCCGGTGCCGTACGCCGACGTCGTGTGCGCCACCACGCACAAGGTGCTGCGCGGCCCGCGCGGCGGCATGATCCTGTGCGGCCAGGAGCTCGCCGAGCGCATCGACCGGGCGGTTTTCCCCTTCACCCAGGGTGGCGCCCAGATGCACACGATCGCCGCGAAGGCCGTCGCCTTCGGCGAGGCCGCGGCGCCCGCCTTCACGACGTACGCCCATCAAGTGGTCGCCAACGCACGGGTGCTCGCCGACGCACTGGCCGCCGAGGGCCTCGTGATCACCACGGGTGGCACGGACACCCACCTCATCACCGCGGACACCACCCCGCTGGGCATCGAGGGCCGCACGGCCCGCGGCCGGCTCGCGGCGGCCGGACTGGTCCTCGACACCTGCGCCCTTCCGTACGGCGAAGAGCGCGGTATTCGGCTGGGCACGGCGGCCGTCACCACGCAGGGAATGGGGGAGGCCGAGATGGCGCGCATCGCGGTCCTCTTCTCGCAGGCGCTGCGGGAAGAGCGCGAAGTGCTCGCGGAAGTTCAGGAACTGGCCGGAAGATTTCCGCCATATCCGCAATAGTCCTACGTCGTGCAACCATCAGCGGGTAATCGAATGTCCTGGAGCATGTGGTCTCGAAGCTAGTGTGTGGGGCTGAGATGGCCGGCGATATCTGTGGGGCAGCCCGTGCGTGAATATCTGCTGACGCTTTGTGTCACGGCGGCAGTGACTTATCTGCTGACCGGGCCGGTGCGGAAGTTCGCCATCGCGATCGGCGCGATGCCGGAGATCCGTGCCCGTGACGTACACCGGGAACCGACACCGCGGCTCGGTGGCATCGCCATGTTCGGCGGTCTGTGCGCCGGTCTGCTGGTCGCCGACCACCTGCAGAACCTCAACAGTGTCTTCGAGTTGTCGAACGAGCCGCGTGCCCTGCTGTCGGGCGCCGCGGTGATCTGGCTCATCGGCGTCCTCGACGACAAGTTCGAGCTGGACGCGCTGATCAAGCTGGGCGGTCAGTTCATCGCCGCGGGTGTGATGGTCGCGCAGGGCCTGACGATCCTGTGGCTGCCGATCCCCGGCGTCGGCCCGGTCTCGGTGACCGCGTGGCAGGGCAATCTGCTGACCGTCGCGCTGGTGCTCATCACCATCAACGCGGTCAACTTCGTGGACGGCCTGGACGGCCTGGCGGCAGGCATGGTCTGCATCGCCTCCGCGGCGTTCTTCATGTACGCCTACCGGATCTGGTACGGGTACGGCATCGAGGAGGCGGCGCCGGCCACCCTCTTCGCCGCGATCCTGATGGGCATGTGTCTGGGCTTCCTGCCACACAACATGCATCCGGCGAGAATCTTCATGGGCGACTCCGGGTCGATGCTCATCGGCCTGGTCCTGGCTGCGGGTGCGATCTCGGTCACCGGCCAGGTCGACCCGGACGCGCTCAAGCTGTTCACGGGCGGTACGCGCGAGGCCACGCACGCGATGCTGCCGGTCTTCATCCCGCTGCTGCTGCCGCTGACGATCACCGCCATCCCGATCGCGGACCTGCTCCTCGCGGTCGTCCGGCGTACCTGGCAGGGCCAGTCGCCGTTCGCCGCGGACCGGGGGCACCTGCATCACCGGCTGCTGGAGATCGGCCACTCGCACAGCAGGGCGGTGCTGATCATGTACTTCTGGTCGGCCCTGATCGCCTTCGGCGCCGTCGCCTACTCGGTGCACTCGGCGAGCATGTGGATCGTGCTCGCCATCGTCGGGCTGAGCGCGGGCGGCCTGGTGCTGCTGCTCCTGCCGCGGTTCACGCCGCGTGCCCCGCGCTGGGCGGAGGCGTTTTTGCCGCCCCGCTACCGGAGGCGGCGCACGGCGCTCGCGACGGCGTCCTCCGACGCGTCCTCGCCGCAGAGCGCCCAGGAGGCCGAGGAGCTCACGGATTCCGGTGAAGAGGCGCAAGCCGAGGGGCCGCCGGTGCCGGCGGGCGTCAACGGGGCGACCGCGATCGGGCACCGATCTCGGCTCCCTCACCGGCCGGGAACCAAGACACCACGTTGACGATTTGCCGCACCAAGTGCCAATACCAGACAAAGAGTCGGCTTGTCCCGCACACAAGGGCAGGGTCACTCTCATGTGTGACAGGCAGCACACTTTCTTGGTAAAGACCTCATCAAATAGTTTGTGATACCGTTCACGAGACCCGGAGACAGAGCCGAAAGACCGTAGTGCGACGGTCTATTGGCCAGAGGTGAGACCTCGGCCCGGGCCTACGCTCGTCCATGACGACACCTACCTGCCCCCCATGAGTAAGCGGAGCTGCCGCCATGCCGTCCAACGACGCCCGGACTCTCCTCCAAGCCGCCGTACCCGCCACTGTCGCCGGCGCGGTCGCCGTAGCCATCAGTGCCGTGGTCGCCGGTGGCAAGGGAGCGCTCGGCGCGTTCATCGGCACCCTGGTGGCAGTCCTGTTCATGGGAATCGGGCTGGTCGCTCTTCAGCGAACGGCGAAGTCGTATCCGCAACTGTTTCAGGCCATGGGGCTCTTGCTCTACACGGTCCAACTGCTGCTGATCTTCGTTCTCATGGCGGCGTTGCAGGACACCACTTTCTTTAATCCCAAGGCCTTCGGCATTTCGCTGGTCGCCACGACGGTTGTGTGGATCGCGGCTCAGGCTCGCGGCTATATGAAGGCCAAGATCCTGTACGTCGAACCGGGCTCCTCCGCCGCCCCGCGGGGCGAGAAGTCGGAGTCCTCGTCGTGAAGGGTAGGGCCGGGATAAGTAGTCGTTCGAGACCCTGCTATCGTCCGGTGCCAACTGCGGCACTGCGGGCGCGGGCATCCGAGCTGACGCCTGTTCCATCGCGAGGCTCCATGTCTGAGAGCCGCCCCCACATCCGTTACACCAGTCCAGTGCCGAACCGCGGCTCCTCGCCGCGCCGACACAACGAGGTTGCCGTACCTATGCGCCACGCTGAAGGAGTCCGCGGTGAGTGCTGACCCACAGATGCTCGCCTTCGACCCGAACTGCCATATCTTCTCCGGCTGTGCGTTCCCCGCTCCGGGGCTTCATACGTTCATGTATGAGCCGATCGCAACGGTCGCCGGTTTCGACTTCACGAAGCCGATGCTGCTCGCCTTCCTCGGCACCGTCGTGATTGTCGGATTCTTCTGGGCGGCCTTCAACAAGCCGAAGCTGGTGCCGGGCAAGATCCAGATGATCGGTGAGGCCGGCTACGACTTCGTCCGCCGTGGGATCGTCTACGAGATCATCGGTAAGAAGGACGGTGAGAAGTACGTCCCTTTGATGGTGTCGCTCTTCTTCTTCGTCTGGATTCTGAACGTCTGGTCGATCATTCCGCTCGCCCAGTTCCCGGTGACTTCGCTGATCGCCTTCCCGGCGGCCCTGGCGCTGATCGTGTACGTCCTGTGGGTCAGCCTGACCTTCAAGAAGCACGGCTTCGTCGGCGGCTGGAAGAACATCACCGGCTACGACAAGTCGCTCGGCTGGGTCATGCCGCTCGTCGTGGTGATCGAGTTCTTCTCGAACCTGCTGATCCGGCCCTTCACCCACGCAGTCCGGCTGTTCGCGAACATGTTCGCCGGGCACCTGCTGATCGTGATGTTCTCGCTGGCCACGTGGTACCTGATGAACGGGCTCGGCTTTGTCTACGCCGGCGCCTCGTTCGTGATGGTCATCACCATGACCCTCTTTGAGCTCTTCATCCAGGCCGTCCAGGCGTACGTCTTCGTGCTCCTGGCCTCCAGCTACATCCAGGGCGCGCTCGCCAAGAGTCACTGAGCCAGCCCCGCCCATCAGAACCAACAGACGTCGGTGGCCAACCCCCACCGGTCCGTGAAAGAGAAGGAAGTAACGGCATGTCCGCTGCTCTCGAAATGGTCAACATCGCCGCCAAGGACACTGTCTCTGGCAACGTCTCGGCAATCGGCTACGGCCTCGCCGCGATCGGCCCCGGCGTCGGCGTCGGCATCATCTTCGGTAACGGCACCCAGGCCCTCGCCCGTCAGCCCGAAGCGGCCGGCCTGATCCGTACCAACCAGATCATGGGTTTCGCCTTCTGTGAGGCGCTCGCCCTCATCGGCATCGTCATGGGCTTCGTCTACAAGTAAGCCGGACCGACGGCCCAACCCCTTTCACGGAAGGCACTGATGTGAACGCTCTTAGGCTTGCTGCGGAGGAGCCTCAGAACCCCCTCCTCCCGCATCTCGACGAGCTTGTCATCGGCCTGATCGCCTTCGTCATCGTCTTCGGATTCCTCGCGAAGAAGCTCCTCCCGAACATCAACAAGGTTCTGGACGAGCGTCGTGAGGCGATCGAGGGCGGCATCGAGAAGGCCGATGCGGCCAAGATCGAAGCCGAAAGCGTGCTTGAGCAGTACAAGGCTCAGCTCGCCGAGGCCCGCCACGAGGCCGCCCGCATGCGCCAGGAAGCACTGGAGCAGGGCACTGCGCTGAAGGAAGAACTCCGCGCAGAGGGCCAGCGCCAGCGCGATGAGATCGTCGCCGCCGGCCACACGCAGATCGAAGCCGATCGCAAGCAGGCCGCGCACTCGCTGCGTCAGGACGTGGGCAAGCTCGCCACCGACCTGGCCGGCAAGCTCGTCGGCGAGTCCCTTGAGGACAACGCCCGGCAGAGCCGCACCATCGACCGTTTCCTCGGCGAGCTCGAGGAGAAGGCCGAGGCGGCCCGATGACGATGCACGGAGCGAGCCGCGAGGCACTGGCGACCGCACGGACGAGTCTCGACGCGCTGACCGACAACACGTCGGCCGACGCGGCGAAGCTCGCCGACGAGCTGGCAGCCGTAACCGCGCTGCTCCACCGCGAGGTGTCGCTGCGACGGGTCCTCACCGACCCGGCGCAGGCAGGCGAGGCCAAGGCCCAGCTTGCCGCGCGACTGCTGAGCGGGCAGGTGGGCGGCGAGACTGCCGACCTGGTCTCCGGCATGGTCCGGTCCCGCTGGTCGCAGTCGCGTGACCTGGTCGACGCGATCGAGGAGCTGGCGGCCACCGCCGACCTCACCGCGGCGCAGCAGGCCCGCGCGCTCGACGAAGTGGAGGACGAGGTGTTCCGGTTCGGCCGGATCGTCTCTTCCAACACCGGCCTGCGGTCCGCGCTGACCGACAAGTCGGCTTCGGTGTCCGCCAAGAGTGAGCTGCTGCGCAGCCTGCTCGGCGGCAAGGCCAACCCGGTCACCGAGCGCCTTGTGGTCCGTCTCGTGGCTCAGCCGCGTGGACGTAGCCTGGAAGCGGGAATCGAATCCCTCTCCAAGCTCGCCGCGGCGCGCCGGGACCGCATGGTCGCCGTCGTCACCTCGGCGGTACCGCTCACCGACCAGCAGAAGCAGCGCCTCGGCGGTGCACTGGCGAAGCTTTACGGCCGCCAGATGCACCTGAACCTCGAAGTGGACCCCACGGTCCTCGGCGGGATCCAGGTACAGGTCGGCGACGAGGTCATCAACGGCACCATCGCGGACCGCCTCGAAGAGGCGACCCGTCGCATGGCCGGCTGACCAGCCACCAACTGAACAGCACGCAATACCCGTAGTAGTACCAGCGGCCCGGTTGGGCCGTGCAGAGATTGCAGAAGATTCCTGGGGGTCGGCCCCCAGACCCCTTTAGAACCTTCGGGCCCAACAAGGAGAGCAGGGAACCCAGATGGCGGAGCTCACGATCCGGCCGGATGAGATCCGGGACGCACTGGAGAACTTTGTCCAGTCGTACAAGCCGGACGCGGCCTCGCGCGAGGAGGTCGGCACGGTCAGCGCTGCCGGCGACGGCATCGCCAAGATCGAGGGTCTTCCCTCGGCCATGGCGAACGAGCTGCTGAAGTTCGAGGACGGCACCCTCGGTCTCGCCCTCAACCTTGAGGAGCGGGAGATCGGTGCGGTCGTCCTCGGCGAGTTCAGCGGTATCGAGGAGGGCCAGCCGGTGCAGCGCACCGGTGAGGTGCTCTCCGTCGGCGTCGGCGAGGGTTACCTCGGCCGCGTTGTCGACCCGCTCGGCAACCCGATCGACGGCCTCGGCGACATCGCGACCGAAAGCCGCCGCGCACTCGAGCTGCAGGCGCCTGGCGTCATGGTCCGCAAGTCGGTGCACGAGCCGATGCAGACCGGCTACAAGGCCGTCGACGCGATGGTGCCGATCGGCCGAGGCCAGCGTCAGCTGATCATCGGTGACCGTCAGACCGGCAAGACCGCTCTGGCGATCGACACGATCATCAACCAGCGCGACAACTGGCGCACCGGCGACGTGAACAAGCAGGTTCGCTGCATCTACGTCGCCATCGGTCAGAAGGGCTCCACCATCGCGTCCGTACGCGGTGCGCTGGAGGAGGCGGGCGCGCTCGAGTACACGACGATCGTCGCCGCCCCGGCTTCCGACCCGGCCGGCTTCAAGTACCTCGCCCCGTACACCGGTTCGGCCATCGGCCAGCACTGGATGTACGCAGGCAAGCACGTCCTGATCATTTTCGACGACCTGTCGAAGCAGGCCGACGCCTACCGCGCCGTGTCGCTTCTGCTGCGCCGTCCGCCGGGCCGCGAGGCCTACCCGGGCGACGTCTTCTACTTGCACTCGCGTCTCCTTGAGCGCTGCGCGAAGCTCTCCGACGAGATGGGCGCCGGTTCGATGACCGGTCTGCCGATCGTCGAGACCAAGGCGAACGACGTGTCGGCGTTCATTCCGACCAACGTCATCTCCATCACCGACGGTCAGTGCTTCCTGGAGTCCGACCTGTTCAACGCGGGCCAGCGCCCGGCGCTGAACGTCGGTATCTCGGTCTCGCGTGTCGGTGGCTCCGCCCAGCACAAGGCGATGCGCCAGGTTTCCGGTCGCCTTCGTGTGGACCTCGCCCAGTACCGCGAGCTGGAGGCGTTCGCCGCCTTCGGTTCCGACCTGGACGCGGCCTCCAAGGCTTCGCTGGAGCGCGGCAAGCGCCTGGTCGAGCTGCTCAAGCAGCCGCAGTACGCACCGTTCCCGGTCGAGGAGCAGGTCGTCTCCGTCTGGGCCGGCACCACCGGCAAGCTGGACGACGTACCGGTCGAGGACATCCGTCGCTTCGAGTCCGAGCTGCTGGAGCACCTGCGCCGCGAGCGCAAGGAGCTCCTCACCTCGATCGCCGAGGGCGCGAAGATGTCCGACGACACGCTGCAGTCCATCGGCGACGCGATCAAGGCGTTCAAGCAGCAGTTCGAGACCTCGGACGGCAAGCTCCTCGGCGAGGACGCGCCGGCCGTCAACGTCTCCAAGTGACGACGGAAGGGACCTGACTCATGGGAGCGCAGCTCCGGGTCTACAAGCGTCGCATCCGATCCGTCACCGCGACCAAGAAGATCACCAAGGCGATGGAGATGATCGCCGCCTCGCGCATCGTCAAGGCGCAGCGCAAGGTGACGGCATCGATGCCGTACGCGAACGAGCTCAACCGCGCGGTGACCGCGGTGGCGACCGGCTCGACCACGAAGCACGCCCTGACCACCGAGGTCGAGGCGCCGACCCGCGCCGCGGTTCTGCTCATCACGAGCGACCGCGGTCTGGCCGGCGGCTACTCCTCCAACGCCATCAAGGCGGCGGAGCGGCTCAGGGAGCGGCTCCGTGTCGAGGGCAAGGAAGTCGACTCGTACATCGTCGGCCGCAAGGGTGTCGCCTACTACGGCTTCCGCGAGCGCAAGGTCGCGGAAACGTGGACCGGCTTCACCGACAGCCCCACTTACGGGGATGCCAAGAATGTGGCCGCACCGCTGATCGAGGCCATCCAGACGGATACCTCCGAGGGTGGTGTCGACGAGCTGCACATCGTCTTCACGGAATTCGTGTCGATGATGACGCAGAACCCGATCGACAACCGGATGCTGCCGCTTTCGCTCGACGCAGTGACATCAGCGGCTTCCGCCACGGGCGCGGAGGAGAGCAGCACGAAGGGCGAGATCCTTCCGCTGTTCGACTTCGAGCCGTCGGCCGAGGACGTCCTCGACGCTCTTCTGCCGCGCTACGTCGAGAGCCGTATCTACAACGCACTGCTGCAGGCAGCCGCTTCCGAGCACGCCGCCCGTCGTCGTGCGATGAAGTCGGCGACAGACAACGCCGGGGATCTCATCAAGAGCCTCTCCCGGCTGGCCAACGCGGCCCGCCAGGCCGAAATCACCCAGGAAATCAGCGAGATCGTCGGTGGCGCCAGCGCTCTGGCCGACGCGACCGCGGGGAGTGAAAAGTAATGACGACCACTGTTGAGACGGCCACGGCCACGGGCCGCGTCGCGCGGATCATCGGCCCGGTCGTCGACGTGGAATTCCCCGTCGACGCGATGCCCGAGATCTACAACGCACTGCACGTCGAGGTCGACGACCCTGCCGAGGACGGCGCGCGCAAGCTGCTGACCCTCGAAGTCGCCCAGCACCTGGGTGACGGCGTGGTCCGTGCGATCTCGATGCAGCCCACCGACGGTCTGGTCCGCCAGGCCGCGGTGACCAACACGGGCGCGGGCATCACCGTTCCCGTGGGTGACATCACCAAGGGCAAGGTCTTCAACACCCTTGGCCAGATCCTGAACGACCCGGACGCCGAGGCTCAGATCACTGAGCGCTGGCCGATCCACCGCAAGGCCCCGGCCTTCGACCAGCTCGAGTCCAAGACCGAGATGTTCGAGACCGGCCTGAAGTGTGTCGACCTGCTGACCCCGTACGTCAAGGGCGGCAAGATCGGTCTGTTCGGTGGTGCGGGCGTCGGCAAGACCGTCCTCATCCAGGAAATGATCATGCGTGTGGCGAAGCTGCACGACGGTGTTTCCGTGTTCGCCGGTGTCGGCGAGCGCACCCGTGAGGGCAACGACCTCATCGACGAGATGACCGAGTCGGGCGTCCTGGACAAGACCGCACTGGTCTTCGGCCAGATGGACGAGCCGCCGGGCACCCGTCTTCGGGTCGCGCTCTCTGCCCTGACCATGGCGGAGTACTTCCGCGATGTGCAGAAGCAGGACGTGCTGCTCTTCATCGACAACATCTTCCGTTTCACCCAGGCCGGCTCCGAGGTCTCCACGCTGCTCGGCCGTATGCCGTCCGCAGTGGGTTACCAGCCGACCCTGGCCGACGAGATGGGTGTGCTCCAGGAGCGCATCACCTCGACGCGTGGCCACTCGATCACCTCGATGCAGGCGATCTACGTCCCCGCGGACGACCTGACCGACCCGGCTCCGGCGACCACCTTCGCGCACCTCGACGCGACGACGGTGCTCTCCCGGCCGATCTCGGAGAAGGGCATCTACCCGGCGATCGACCCGCTGGACTCGACGTCCCGCATCCTGGACCCGCGCTACATCACGCAGGACCACTACGACACCGCCATGCGGGTCAAGGGAATCCTGCAGAAGTACAAGGACCTCCAGGACATCATCGCGATTCTCGGCATCGACGAGCTGGGCGAAGAGGACAAGCTCGTTGTCCACCGCGCCCGTCGCGTCGAGCGTTTCCTGTCGCAGAACACCCACGCCGCCAAGCAGTTCACCGGCCTGGACGGTTCGGACGTACCGCTCGACGAGTCGATCGGCGCGTTCAACGCGATCTGTGACGGCGATTACGACCACTTCCCGGAGCAGTCGTTCTTCATGTGTGGTGGCATTGAGGACCTCAAGGCCAACGCCAAGGAGCTCGGCGTCTCCTGAGTCCCCGGACTCAAGGGAGAGGGGTGGGTACGTCCCACCCCTCTCCGCACGCCCCCTAGAATTGACCCAACACCCGGCCGAACCGCCGGGTGGTGACCCGAGGAGCCACCTTGGCTGCTGAGCTGCACGTCGAGCTGGTCGCGGCGGACCGTAACGTCTGGTCCGGCGAGGCCACCCTGGTTGTCGCGCGCACCACGTCCGGCGACATCGGCGTCATGCCCGGTCACCAGCCGCTTCTCGGTGTGCTGGAATCGGGCCCGGTGACGATCCGTACGAGCGAGGGCGGCACCGTCGTCGCCGCCGTCCATGGCGGTTTCATCTCGTTCGCGGACAACAAGCTCTCGCTGCTCGCCGAGATCGCGGAGCTTGCGGACGAGATCGATGCCCAGCGCGCCGAGCGTGCGCTGGAGCGTGCCCAATCGGACGACGACGCCGCTGCCGAGCGGCGCGCCGATGTCCGACTGCGCGCGGTGGCGGGGCACTGAGTCCCGCGCCGAGAGATTTGCCCTCAGCCGCGGCCCGTACTGGATAATCCAGACCGGGTCGCGGCTGAGGCGATGTAACCCAAGTTCTGATTCTGTTACCGGATGAGGCGAGGAGGTCGGTGGAGATGTTCCTCGCCCTGCTTGTGAGCGGCCTGATCGTCGCACTGGTGTTGGTGGGGCTCTTCGTTTTCGGTCTGCGCAGGCGGCTGATCCAGCGCTCGGGCGGCACCTTCGACTGCAGCCTGCGCTGGGACACCACCGAGGAGACCGATCTCTCGGGCAAGGGCTGGGTGTACGGCGTCGCTCGCTACAGCGGCGACCGGATCCACTGGTTCCGCGTTTTCTCGTACTCTCCGCGCCCGCGCCGCGCTCTTGAGCGTTCGTCCATCGAGGTGCTCTCGCGCCGCTCTCCGGAGGGCGAGGAGGAGCTGGCGCTGCTGTCCGACGCTTTCATCCTCGGCTGTTCGCACCGCGGTACGCGACTTGAGCTGGCGATGAGCGAGGATGCTCTGACCGGCTTCCTCGCCTGGCTGGAGGCCGCGCCTCCCGGCCAGCGCGTCAACGTCGCGTAGTCCCGTACGGCCACCACGCACAGCGAAACCGGGGAGACAGTCACTCGTCTCCCCGGCTTTTTCATGCTGTGTGGCTACTGCGCTGTGGTGACTACTTCAGACCGCTGTCGATCGCGGTCACCAATTCGCCGTTGCTGGTGTCACCGCTGAACTCCCAGAAGAAGGCGCCTCCCAGGCCCTGGTTCTTCGCCCAGCTCATCTTGGCGCCGATGGTGGCCGGGGTGTCGTAGCTCCACCACTCGCTGCCGCAGTGCGCGTACGCGGTGCCCGCGATGGTGCCGTTGGCGGGGCACTTGGCCTTGAGGAGCTTGTAGTCCTCGATGCCCGTCTCGTACTTGCCCGGCGCGGCGCCGGTCGCCGTGCCACCCGGCTCCTTCTGCGTCACTCCGGTCCAGCCGCGTCCGTAGAAGCCGATGCCGAGCAGCAGCTTCTTGGCGGGCACGCCCTGTGCCTTGAGCTTGGCGATCGCGTCGGCGGAGTTGAAGCCCGCCTGCGGGATGCCGGCGTACGACGTCAGCGGGGAGTGCGGGGCCGTCGGGCCCTTCGCGGCCCAGGCGCCGAAGAAGTCGTACGTCATCACGTTGTACCAGTCGGAGTACGCGGCGGCACCGGCGTAGTCGGTGGCGTCGATCTTGCCACCGGCCGAGCCGTCGGCGGTGATGGCCGCGGTGACCAGGTTGTTGGTACCGAACTTGCCGCGCATCGCCTGCATCATGTTCTTGAAGACGGCGGGGCCGCTGGTGTCACAGGACAGACCGCAGGCGTTGGGGTACTCCCAGTCCATGTCGATGCCGTCGAAGACATCGGCCCAGCGCGGGTCCTCCACCAGCTTGTAGCAGGAGTCGGCGAACGCCGCCGGGTTCTTCATGGCCTCGGTGAAGCCGCCGGACCAGGTCCAGCCGCCGAAGGACCACAGCACCTTGATGTTCGGGTGCTTCGCCTTGAGCTTGCGCAGCTGGTTGAAGTTGCCGCGCAGCGGCTGGTCCCAGGTGTCGGCCTTGCCGTCGACGCTCTGGTCGGCGGTGTACGCCTTGTCGGTCGCAGCGAAAGCGTCACCCATCGTGCACTTGCCGCCCACGACGTTGCCGAACGAGTAGTTGATGTGGGTGATCTTCCCCGCGGAGCCCGACGTGTCCATGTTCTTCACGTGGTAGTTGCGGTCGTAGACGCCCCACTCGGTGAAGTAACCGAGCTTGACCTGGCTGCCCGGACCGGGGCCCGGGTCGGTGCCGCCGCCGGTGGTCCGTACGGCGCGGGCGCCGCTGACCGGACCGGTCTGGTCGGCGGTGTCACGGGCCTGGACCGTGTACGAGTAGTCGGTGCCCGCGGAGAGCGCGTTGTCCGTGTACGCAGGCGTGGTGACCGTCGCGATCTTGGCACCGTCCCGCAGGACGTCGTAGTTCTTGACGCCCTTGTCGTCGGTGGCCGCGGTCCAGGCGAGCGTCACCGATGTGTTGGTGATGGTGCTCGCGGACGGGATGCCGGGTGCGGTCGGCGGGGTGTCGCCGGGCACCGAACCGCCGTCGCAGGAAGCGCTGTTGAGCTTGCAGCCGCTGGGGGAGCCGGTGCCCTTGCCGTTGAAGCCGAAGGTCGCGGTGGCGCCGGGGGCGAGATTGCCGCCCCAGCTCTTGTTCTTGGCGGTCCAGTGGTTGCCCGCGTTGGTGACATCGGCGTCCCAGGCGGACGTCACGGACGTGCCCGTGGGGAAGTCCCATTCGACGGCCCAGGAGCTGATGCTGGTGGTGCCGGTGTTCTTCACCGTCCACTTGCCCTCGAAGCCGGTGCCCCAGTCGGAGACCTTCGTGTACGAGGCGGTCGCCGACTCGGCGGCCTCGGCGGGGGAGGCCAGGGCGACCATGGCGGCGAGCGGGACGAGCAGCGCGGTGAGCCCGGCTGTCGCTCTTGATTTCAGACGCATGCGTTGGAGGGGGGATGCAGTACTCAAGGGTGCTCCCGTGAGAGAGGTCCAACAATGACGGAGGTGGGACCTGCGCCGCCGGTGAGCACTTTTTTGTCATGACAGGCTCACCACTGCGGTGCGGTGAGCGTAAGAAGGTCTGTACCAATCGTCAAGAGGTCTGGACCAGCTGAGTTTATCGGCCGTTCACACACCCAACTCCTGAGCGAGTACCGCCGCTTGTACTCTGCTGCGCAGCTCAAGCTTCCCGAGCAGGCGGCTGACGTGCGTCTTCACGGTGGCCTCGGCCATGGTCAGCCGCACGGCGATCTCGGCGTTCGACAGGCCGTCGCCGAGGCAGGAGAGCACCTCGCGCTCTCGCCGAGTGAGGGAGTCCAGCGCCGCGGGGCTCGGCGCGTTGGGCGATCGTACGGGCGAGGGCGCGGCGAATTCCGCGATCAGTCGGCGGGTCACGGCGGGCGCGATCAGGCCCTCGCCGCGCGCGACCGTACGTACCGCCTCGATCAGATCCTTCGCGTCGGTGTTCTTCAGCAGGAACCCGGAGGCGCCCGCGCGCAGCGCCCCGAAGACGTACTCGTCGAGATCGAAGGTGGTCAGCACCAGGACGTCGGCCAGCTGCTCGGCGACCACCTGCCGAGTGGCCGACACGCCGTCCAGGCGGGGCATCTGGACATCCATCAGGACCAGGTCGGGGCGCAGTTCGCGCGCCAGGCGGACCGTGGCCTCGCCGTCCCCGGCCTCGCCGACGACCTCGATGTCCGGCGCGCTGCCCAGGATGAGCACCAGCCCGGCGCGTACCGCCGACTGGTCCTCGGCGACCAGAACCCGGATCGTCATGCGTGCAGCTCCGTATCGTCCTCGACGGGAAGTTCCGCCCGTACCTGCCAGATCTTGCTGTCGGCGTCCGTGTTCGTCGGCCCCGCCTCCAGGGCCCCGTCGAGCAGGGTGACCCGCTCCTGCATACCCACCAGGCCCGCGCCGGAGCCGGGCGCCCGCGGCCCCGGGCGCTCTCCGTACGGGCTGGTCACCGCCACGGACAGCAGCCGGTCGGTGTGGGCCAGCGTCACCGCGACCGTGCCCGGTGACGCGTGCTTGAGCGCGTTGGTCAGCGACTCCTGGACGATCCGGTACGCGGCCATCTCCACCGGGGCGGGCAGCCGGCCGCCGGGCGGGCGGGTGTCGTCCAGGGTGAAGGCGAGGCCGCTGTCCGCGCCGACCGTGCGCGCCTGGTCGAGCAGGACGTCGACGCTGTCCAGCGACGGGGCGGCGGTCGGCTCCTGGTCGCCGCTGCTGTCGCGGAGCAGGCCGATCAGGCGGCGCATCTCCGACAGACCCTGGACGCTGTTCTCCCGGATGACGGCGAGCGCGTCGGTCGATGCCTTGGGGGTGCCGATGGACAGGGCGGCCGTGGAGTGGATGGCGATGGCGGAGAGGTGGTTGGCGACCATGTCGTGCAGCTCGCGGGCCATCCGGGACCGCTCGGCGGTGATCGCCTGGGTCCGGTCGATCTCGGCGAGGAGCGCGGTCTGCTCGGCGCGCAGCCGCGCCGCGACCGCCGCCTCGCGATGGTTGCGCAGGGCGGCGCCGGTGAGGGCGGGCGCGAACGAGACCAGACCGGTGACCACGCCGATGAGCAGGGCTTCCGGCCGCCGGAGCCAGGCAAGGGCCCCGATGGTCATGGCCACGGTGATCAGCCCCGTGATCACCGGGATGCGGCGGGCGGAGGCGGGGGTTCCGTACACCACGGCGGCATACATCAGGTCGGTGAACATGATGACCGTACCGAGGTTTCCCACCGTGAACTGGTCCGCGATCACCGCGAGCGTGCCGACGGCCAGGATCGTCCGCGGCATGGACCTGCGCAGCAGCTCCATGCCGGCCATCACCGCGAGCGGGACGAGGGTCGTCCAGGCGGGCAGCAGATGGCGGTTGCCCGTGCTGTGCAGGCCCAGGGCCCACAGCAGGAGTCCGCCGGACAGGCCCAGCAGCGCGAGCAGGACGTCGTCGCGATGGGGGCGGGGGAACCAGGTCACTCCACCATCCAACACGGTGCGCCGTTCCGCGTCCTCCCCGTCCGGGGTGAGCCGCCGGTACATCGAAGGATGCAGTGACGGTTCCTCACTGGCGACGACGCCGCACGGCCACGCGGGCGACAGGCTTGAGGTGTATCGGGAGGAGAGCACCGTGATCGTCACATTGATCGTCATCTGCGAGGTCGGCTTCTGGGTGCTGCTGGCCGTAGGTTTGGCCCTGCGCTACGCGGCCAAAATGCCGCGCGCCGGAGCGGCCGTGCTGCTGATGGAACCGCTGCTCGAAGTCGTGCTGCTGGTCGTCACGGCGATCGACCTGAAGAACGGCGCCGAGCCGGACTGGATGCACGGCCTGGCAGCCGTCTACATCGGCTTCACGGTGGCCATGGGCCACCGCGCCATCAAGTGGGCGGACGCCCGGGTCGCGCACCGCTTCTTCGGCGGCCCGGCCCCCGTCGCACCGCCGAAGTACGGAATGGCCCGCGCCGCCAACGAGTGGCGGACCGCGGGCCGCTGGATCCTCGCGGCGGCGATCGCGCTCGGCCTGCTCCAGGCCGCGATCTGGTACGTCGGGGGCGACGGCGCGATCGACTCGCTGCGCACCTGGCAGGACAGGATGCTGCTGCTGGCGGGCATCAACGTGGTCATCGCCGCGACGTACACGCTCTTCCCGAAGAAGGCCCCGGCGGGCACGGGCTCCGCCGAGGCGGAGCGCCCGCGCTCCTTCACCAAGTCCTGACCACGCGCGCCTAGCGCTCGCCGCCCGGGACCCACAGCACGTCTCCGACCTCCTTGTTGGCCGCACGGGCCAGAATGAACAGGAGGTCGGAGAGCCGGTTCAGGTAGGTGGCGGTCAGCGGGTTCATCACCTCGCCGTGCACCTCCATGGCGGCCCAGGTGGAACGCTCCGCCCGGCGCACCACCGTGCACGCCTGGTGCAGCAGCGCGGCTCCCGGAGTGCCGCCCGGCAGGATGAAGCTGCGCAGCTTCTCCAGCTCCTCCAGGAAGTGGTCGCAGTCCGCCTCCAGCTTGTCGATGTACGACTGCTCGACGCGCAGCGGCGGGTACTTGGGGCTCTCCACCACCGGCGTCGACAGGTCCGCGCCCACGTCGAAGAGGTCGTTCTGGACCCGGACGAGGACCTTCACGACCTCCTCGGAGAGCTGCCCCAGGGCGACGGCCGTGCCGATGACGGCATTGGCCTCATTGGCGTCGGCGTACGCCGAGATCCGCAGGTCGGTCTTGGCGGTGCGGCTCATGTCGCCGAGAGCGGTGGTGCCCTGGTCGCCGGTACGGGTGTAGATGCGCGTCAGATTGACCATGCACCCGAGCGTAGGCGGTGCGGGGCACGCGCCGGCCCCGCGGAAGACACGTGTGCCGACCGTCACGCCCACCTGCCCCGGGCGGCTTCGCGCGGGGGGCGCCCGAGGGCCGCGAGGTGACCGGGGCGCCCTGTGAGGCCCCCGTCGTGAGGGACCGCAGGGGGGAACTCCTGAGCGAAAAAGGGGCTCAACTATGCGGTACGCAACACCGAATGAGGCGTCCCGGTGTGATGTCCGTCATCTGAGACGTGACGCGCATCTCTTAGCCGCCACACGGCCCCTCACGAGCGCTAACCTCCGCCGAAGAGGCTGAATTGAACAGGCAATGGGGCCAAGGGAATCAAGGGGTACGTCGTGGCCAGGAAGCTCGCCGTCATCGGGGCCGGACTCATGGGGTCCGGAATCGCGCAGGTCTCGGCGCAGGCGGGCTGGGACGTCGTGCTGCGTGATGTCACCGACGCCGCGCTGACCCGCGGCCGGGACGGAATCAGGGCCTCGTACGACAAGTTCGTCGCCAAGGGCAAGCTGGAGGGCGCCGACGCGGACGCCGCGCTCGCCCGCATCACCACGACCACCGACCTCGACGCGGTCGGCGACGCCGACATCGTCGTCGAGGCCGTCTTCGAGAAGCTTGAGGTCAAGCACGAGATCTTCCGGGCGCTGGACAAGATCGTCCGCCCGGACACGATTCTCGCGTCCAACACCTCCGCGATCCCGATCACCAAGATCGCGGCCGTTACGGAGCACCCGGAGCGGGTCGTCGGCGCCCACTTCTTCTCGCCCGTACCGATGATGCAGCTCTGCGAACTCGTACGCGGCTACAAGACCAGCGACGAAACCCTCGCCACCACGCGGGAGTTCGCCGAGTCCGTCGGCAAGACCTGCATCGTCGTCAACCGCGACGTCGCCGGCTTCGTCACCACCCGCCTGATCTCGGCGCTCGTCGTCGAGGCCGCCAAGCTCTACGAGTCGGGCGTCGCCTCGGCCGAGGACATCGACATCGCCTGCAAGCTCGGCTTCGGCCACGCCATGGGCCCGCTCGCCACCGCCGACCTGACCGGCGTCGACATCCTGCTCCACGCGACCAGCAACATCTACACGGAGTCGCAGGACGAGAAGTTCGCACCGCCGGAGCTGATGCGCCGGATGGTGGACGCGGGTGACATCGGGCGCAAGAGCGGGCAAGGGTTCTACAAGCACTGAGCCGTGTCACCCCTCAGGGATCACCCTCAGGAGTGAATTCGGTATCGGTTCGCTTACAGACGGCAACTTCTTTGCCTTCCGGGCAGTCAGTTGCAGTGAGGTCAGAAGTAGCAGATGAAGTCGCGTCGTGCAGAAGTGACAAGAAGCGCAGAGCAGTAGAGAAGTTACGGCCGGTACATACGAGCACCGAGCACTCTTGGGGAGCGCATATGCATATCAGGGGCGATCATGTCGAGCTGGTCGTCGGGGGCCGCCTCGATGTTCGCAGCGCGGCGGACGCCCGGACGGCCCTGCATTTGGCCGTCGACGACGGCGTCGGCGACCTGGTGCTCGACCTGACCGAGCTGGACTCCTGGGACGCCACTGGTCTCGGCGTCATCATGGGAGCCCACCGGCGGGCCGGCCGGGCCGGCCGGCGGCTCGTGCTGCGCGGTGTGCCACCGCAGATGCAGCGCCTGCTGGTCGCCACCCGGCTGCACCGCATCCTCGCGATCGAGGGCGGCATCGTGGCGGAGTCACTGCCTCGCGTGTGACGCGTGTGATGTGGAGCAATTGTGCGAACGGCGCGTCGCGCACAATCCTCACGAGACTGTGACGTCTAGGGCGGGGTGGCCCCCCACCCATTCATAGATACTGAGCAAAGGTCTAGGGTTCGGTCGCCTGCCGAATGACGAACCCAAATGCGGCGGGCACCGGACCAGAAGCGACAGCGAGCGTGTGAAAGGCCGGGAGGGGCATCCGCACGCCACGCATCTGGGGGGCTTTGACCATGGACCCGATAATCCGGGGACCGGAAGAGTACGAGAACGATCACCGTGGCGAGAACAGTGCCGGTGACGACGCGCGCCGACCACCGCGAGACGCGCTCACGGCGGACTTCGGGGAGCCGTCACCCACCCTCGTCCGTACCGTCCAGCTCATCTCGGGCGACCTGCTGCTCACCGTCAACCCGGTCGACGGCAGCGAAATAGAGACCTGCCCTCCCGGTGAGCGCCCGTCCCGGCACGGCCCGGACGGCCGCGCCGAGCTGCTGCGCGCGTCCAGGCCACCCATACCGGCGGGCCCCGCCGTTCCCGAGCGCCCGCTCCTGGAGCGCCAGGAGGAGCGTGAGCGGCTGCGACGGCTGCTCGCGCGAGGCCGTTCGGTCCGGCTGACCGGACCCCCGGGATCCGGCCGTACGGTCCTCCTCGACGCAGTCGCCGGCGACTGCACGGACCTCGCCCCCGACGGCGTCGTACGCCTCAGCGGACACCGTCGTGCGCCCGGTGACCTGCTCCACGGCCTCTTCGCCGCCGTCTACCGCGCACCACTGCACCGCCCCGACCGCGCGGAGCTGCTCGACCTGGTCCACGACATCGGCGCGGTCGTCGTCCTGGACGACCTGGAATTCGGCGGAACCGCCCTCGACGAGCTCCTCGACGCCACACCAGAGTGCGCCTTCCTCCTCGCCACCACGCCGGACACCGCCGCGCCCTCGCCCGACGCGCACGTCGAGGAGGTTCCCCTCGCCGGCCTCGGCCGCGCCTCCACCGTGAAGCTCCTGGAGCGGGCCGTGGAGCGGCCCCTCACGGACGACGAGGCGAACTGGGCGGGCGACCTGTGGTTCGAGTCCGAGGGGCTGCCGCTGCGCTTCGTGCAGGCGGGCGCCCTGCTGGTGCAGCGCGAGATGCTGCGCGCCGACCCCAACGCGTTCGACAAGTACGGATACTTCGCCGAGCAGCGCGTCGACGCGCCCTTCGACGCCCCGGACGGCCACGACGTGCCGCTGCCGACGCTGGCGGAGGGCGCGGCGCCCGTGCCGCTGCTCGTCTCCCGGCTCAGCGAGTCCGCCCGCGCCACCCTGCGCTTCGCCCTCGCGCTCGGCGGCGAGGTGCCGCACCAGGCGCATCTGCCGGCCCTCGTGGGGGACACCCACGCGGATGCCGCGCTCGGCGAGCTGCTGAGCTGCGGCCTGCTCTCACCGGTCGGAGCGCGCCATCGGCTGGCGGCCGGTGTGGCGCTCCAGCTCGAGTCCGCCGGGTACGCGGACGATCTGGCGGAGCGGGCGCACACCGCGGCCCAGCACTACGCCTGGTGGGCAGGGCACCCCTCGGTCACGCCCGAGCGGGCGGCGACGGAGGCCGATGCCGTCCTGGCGGCGATGACCGCGATGGTGCCGGGCGCCGCGTCCGGCCATGCCAGCGCCGGCGTACTGCTGGCCCGTACGGCAGCGCCCGCGTTCGCCGCGGGGCTGTGCTGGGGCGCGTGGGAGCGGGCCCTGCGAATCGGGCAGGAGGCCGCACGGATCGCCGGCGAGGTCGCCGAAGAGGCGTACTTCCACCACGAGTTGGGTGTGCTCGCGCTGTGCGCCGGGAGTTTCGACCGGGCCCGCGCCGAGCTGGAGGCCTCCATCGCGCTGCGCGGTGCGCTGGCCGACAGGAGCGGGAGCGTCGCGGGCCGCAGGGCGCTCGCCCTGGTCACCGACCGGTCCGGCGCCCTGGTCACCGACCGGTCCGACGCCCTGGTGTCCGGCGGGCGTACGCCACCCGGCGAAGAGGTCCCCGCGGCGCGGTACGAGGAGTCGGCGTCGCCGCCCGGCGGGGTACCGGCCGCTGTCGCGCCGCTTCTGCTGCCCACGAGGCCCGAGCGGCCCGCGGTGACGAGTGGCGAGAGCACTCTGGTCACCAACCACTCGGCGCCCGCCGGGGGCGGCGGTGCGCGGCGCGGTGTGCTCAAGGGCGCCCGGCGCAATGTGGTGGCCGCCGGAGCGGGCGCGCTGCTCGTGGCCGTGCTCGGCACGGTGGTGACGCTCGGGGCGACGTCCGGGGGCGAGGACTCGCCGGACAAGGTCAAGTCCGAGCAGTCGGCCAACGAGGGCGACGGCCAGGACGGCCTGCCGGCCGACGAACCGACCCAGGGGTCGACCGAACGCCCCGGTGATCCGGGCTTCCCGGCGGCGCCGGGTTCGTCCGGCAGTCCCGAGCCGGGCGAGAGTGGCGGCGGCGCCGTGCCCGGTGACCCGTCGACCAGCGGGAAGCCGTCGGACAGTCCGTCCGATCCCTCGACGCCGGGCAAGCCGCCTTCCGCCGGGCCCACGAAGCCGCCGGGTGGGGGTGGGTCCACGCGGCCGCCGTCGAGCCCGCCGCCGTCCTCGCCCTCCACGCCCCCGACGACGCCGTCGAGCCCGCCGCCGTCCTCTTCCTCTCCGCCCCCGACGACGACGCCTCCGCTGCCGCCGCCGGCCGAGACGGGTACGTCGGACTCGGCGAGTGCGTCGAGGAGTAGCAGTGGTGCGTCCGGGACGGCGCCCGTCATTTAGCGGGGGAAGGTGTGGGGTGCGGCGGGTGGGTGCGGGTTGCCTGCGGCGCTGTTCCCCTACCCGCCCCTTCCCGAAACCGGGGCTCCGCCCCGGACCCCGGTCCTTGAGCGCCGGACGGAGTGAGGGGCGGGGTGTGCGGGGTTGCCCGGTTCCGGCCCCGGTCCTTGAGCGCCGGACGGGGTGAGGGGTGGGGTGACCTGGTCCCGACCCCGGTCCTCACGCGCCGGACGGCTGAGGTGTGCGGGGTTACCCGGTCCCGACCGTGGCTCGTCAGCGCCGGACGGGCTGAGGGTCCCGGGTTCGACCCGCTGAGGGCGCGGGCTCAGCGCGGTGCCGGTCGGGCTCCGTTGTCGAGGCCCGGCCGGGGTGAGGCCCGTAACGGGGTCAGAAGAGCCTGAGCTTGTCGTCCTCGATGCCTCGCATCGCGTTGTAGTCCAGGACCACGCAGCCGATGCCACGGTCCGTCGCCAGGACGCGCGCCTGCGGCTTGATCTCCTGCGCCGCGAAAACGCCCCGGACGGGCGCCAGATGCGGGTCGCGGTTGAGCAGTTCGAGGTAGCGGGTGAGCTGCTCGACACCGTCGATGTCGCCGCGTCGCTTGAGCTCGACCGCCACGGTCGCCCCGTCCGCGTCGCGGCACAGGATGTCCACCGGGCCGATGGCCGTGGGATATTCGCGCCGGATCAAGGAGTAGCCCTCGCCCAGTGTCTCGATCCGGTCCGCGAGCAGCTCCTGAAGGTGCGCTTCCACGCCGTCCTTGATGAGCCCCGGGTCCACGCCGAGCTCGTGCGACGTGTCATGGAGGATCTCCTCCATGGTGATGATCAATTTCTCGCCCGCTTTGTTGATCACCGTCCAGACACCGGCGTCGTCCCCGGTGCCCTCCTTGAGTGTGCAGGGCGGTGACATCCAGTTGAGCGGTTTGTACGCCCGGTCGTCCGCGTGAATCGAGACGCTGCCGTCCGCCTTCACCAGGATGAGGCGGGGAGCGGAGGGCAGATGGGCGGTGAGCCGGCCCGCGTAGTCCACGGAGCAGCGGGCGATGACGAGACGCATGGTCGGCAACGCTACTCGACGATGCCTCGTCCACGCGATTCGCCCTGTAAGACCACGTTCGCCATTGGCCGGTTGTGTTCCCAATCTCCTGGTGCGGCGTGGACTGCGCGCTTACCGTGGAAGCAGGTGGTTGTCGTTCGTGCACTCTGCGTCGCCAACCGCCTTCCCTGCCCGTAAGACTCCACCGCTCCGTGCGGTGGAGTCGCGAGAGGAGAACCCATGTCGCTGGACGTCTCACCGGCACTGTTGGAACAGGCCGAGCGAGGCGAGGTCGACGAAGCCGCATTCGTCGACTGCGTCCGGACTTCCCTGCCTTACGCATGGGAGATGATCAGCTCTCTGGTGGCTCAGCTGAAGGTCGACGGTGGCGAGTTCGCCGACAACCAGACGCCCCCGCCGGACGAGCAGGCACGTGGTCAGCTGCTGCGCGCACTCGCGAGTGACGCGATTCGCGGTGCACTGCAGCGGCACTTCGGCGTACGTCTTGCCTTCCAGAACTGCCACCGCGTAGCGGTGTTCCCGCTGGATGCTTCATCGGACGAGCGGCTCGGCCGCTTCACCTCGATGAGGGGCCAGTTGCTCAACCAGTCTCCGCTGCTGCGGGACTGCTGAGCCTTCGCTGCCGCTCCGCATTGCGGGAGGTGCAACTGATGCCGGAGCGGCAGTTTCCCTCAAGTACCCCTCCAAGCAGGCCTGTTCCGCGGGCGCCCGGGCCGTGGGCGTGCCGTCCGGGTGTGCGTCGTTCGCGAGTGTTCCGTCCGGGCCCGGCCTCAGGTCAGCAGGGGCAGGACCTCGGTCCCCAGCCTGCGTACGTTCTCTTCGGTCGTCGCCAGATCGCCCGAGCCCTCGACGAGCAGGGCGAAGCGCGTGATGCCCGTGCGCTCCGCGGTGGCCGCCAGCCGGTCCGCGGCCAGCCGGGGCGGGCCCACCGGGTGCAGCCCGCACAGCATCTCCGTGTAGGCGACGGGATCGCGCATGGCGCGGTGTCGCCCGTCGACCGTCACATGGGCGTCGAGCCCCTGCTTGAGCCAGCCGGGCATCGCCTTCGTCAGCTGCTCCGACGCCTCCGCCGTGCTGTCCCCGATCTGGGCGACACCGGCCGACACATGGGCGGCCCGCGCCACCGCAGCGGGCGGGTGCCCCGCGGCGCGTGCGTGCGTACGCCACAGCTTGACCATCTCCGCCTTGTCCTCGTCGCCGCTGTGCATGCCGAGCAGCATCGGCAGTCCGCGCTCGGCGGCGAGCCGCACGCTGTTGGGCGAGGTGCAGGCGACGACGACCTCGGGTCCCGAAGGCTCCTCGTGCAGCAGCTCGTCGGCCCTGGGCACCACCGCCACCTCCCGGAAGGCGAAACGGTCCCCCTGAGCCGAGACGCGGGCCTCGCGCAGCCATCGCAGCAGCAGGTCCAGCGACTCCGGGAACCCGTGCTCGTACGCGGAAAGACCCGATCCGAACACCTCCAGGTCCACCCAGGGGCCACCGCGCCCGACGCCGAGCGTGAAGCGCCCGCCGGAGGTGAGATGCAGCAGTGCCGCCTGCTCGCCGAGGGTGACGGGGTGCGCCGTCGGCAGGACGCTGACCGCCGTCCCGACGCGGATCCGGCTGGTGCGGCCGAGCAGCAGCGCGGCCAGCGTCACGGCGGAAGGACACACGCCGTACGGGACGAAATGATGCTCGGCGAGCCAGACCGAATCGAGTCCGGACTCCTCCGCGACCTCCACCGACCGCACCGCTCGATGCAGTGCCTCCCCCTGGCCCTGGCCCGGAAACTGGGCGGCCAATACGAACGTTCCTACGCGCATTGCCTTCTGCCTCCTTGCGGCCGGCGCGGTCTCCCCCTTACTGGCAATAACGTCTGACACGTGCCATGGGCACGGCCGACAGAGAAGTTGTTGCGATTTTCCGCTAAGCCGTCTCCGCGGAGTCCGGCGGCCCGGCGCCGCCCCGCGCAGTGCGGTACGCCTACCCGCACCGAATGGCCCTAGGCTTGGGGGGAACCAGTCCGATCGGCCCCGTGAGGTTCTACGTGTCCCCGCGCCGCAACCGCCCCCGAGGCGGCGACGAGAAGCCACCCGAGTTCGACAGTGCTGCGACGGGCGACAGATTCGGGCTGCAGAGCACCGAGACCTGGCAGGGCGAGCAGTGGTCGCTGCGTCATGTCGCCGGTGGCGGCGCGGCGGGCAAGCGCTACCGCTGCCCCGGCTGCGACCAGGAGATTCCGTCTGGGGTTGCGCATCTGGTGGCCTGGTCCGAGTACGGCGGTGTCGACGACCGCAGGCACTGGCACAAGGCCTGCTGGAACGCGAAGGACCGCCGCACCTCCAGGGTGCAGCGGTCCCGCAACGCGCCGAAGCACTAGGCGTACCTGATGTCGACCCGCTGGGTGCCGGCGTACGGGATGCACAGGGACCTCAGCTCCGGGCCGCCCGGTCAGGCGGGTCTCGCGCTGCGGAACGAGCGCCGGTAGCTGTCCGGCGGGACCCCGACGATCCGCTTGAACTGACGCCGGAGCGTCGTGGCGGTGCCCATGCCGGTGGCGAGGGCGACCGCCTCGATGCTCTCGTCGGTGGCCTCAAGCAGCTCCTGGGCCCGGCGCACGCGCTGGGTCAGGAGCCACTGGATCGGCGTCTGCCCGATCACCGACCGGAACTGCCGGCCGAGATGGCGCGGGCTCGTGTTCGCCCTTCGCGCCATGTCCGTCACGGTCAGCGGCTGGTCCAGCCGCTGCTGGACCCAGGCGAGCAGCTGGACGAGCGCGTGGTCCCCCGAGGTCTGTACCGGCGTGGCCACGAACTGGGCCTGGCCGCCGGGCCGGTGCGGCGCCATGACGAGGCGGCGGGCGACCGAGTTGGCGACGGCGGCGCCGTGATCGAGGTGGATCAGGTGCAGGCAGAGATCCACGGCGGCGGCCTTGCCCGCGGCCGTGAGCACGCTGCCGTTGTCCGTGTACAGGACGTCCGGGTCAACCACGGCCCGGGGATGGCGTGCGCTCAACTCCGCGGCATGGGCCCAGTGGGTGGTGGCCCGCCGGCCGTCCAGCAGACCCGCGGCGCCGAGCACGAACGCTCCCGTGCACAAGGAGGCGACGCGGGCACCCGCCTCATGGGCCGCGCGCACGGTCTCGATCAGCTCAGGCGGCGGCGGGGCGTCGATGTCGACGCAGGCCGGCACGATCACGGTGTCGGCGCCGACCGCACGCTCCAGCCCATGGTCGGGCTCGACCTTGAACGGGCCGACCCGCACCGGTCCCGGTCCGCAGAGCAGTACGTCGTACCAGTCCTCCGCGGCCTCGCGCGGGGGGTTGCCGAAGATCTCGTACGCCACCGCCAGTTCGAAGTGCAGGAGGTCACCGGCGGCCAGTAGCGCGACAGTTGGCATGTCCGAAAGTGTACGCATGATGTCGTTCCGGACCATCACAGTCGCCTACCGCCCTCGCCGAGACTGGGGCCATCACCACATCGAGAGCGGGGAACCATGAACACAGCGGCGGCAGTAGTGGTCTACGGAGCGACCGGGCACACCGGTCGCTTCATCGTCGCCGAACTGCGGCGGCGCGGCTTCGCCCCGGTCCTCTCCGGCCGGAACGCGGCCCGGCTTGAGGCGCTGGCGGCCGAGTGGGCAGACGTGGTGGTGCGCCCGGCCGCCGTGGACGACGCGGGCGCGCTGGACCGGGCCCTCGCGGGGGCGGCGGCCGTCATCAACTGCGCCGGCCCCTTCGCGGTGACGGGCGGCCCGGTCGTCGAGGCGGCCCTGCGGGCGGGGATCCCGTACGTCGACGTCGCGGCGGAGATCGAGGCGAACGCCGCGATGTTCGCCGACCACGCGGAGGCAGCCCGGAAGTCGGGCACCGCCGTGGTGCCGGCGATGGCCTTCTACGGCGGGCTGGGTGACCTGTTGGTGACCGCGGCGATGGGCGAGTGGACGGCTGCGGACACGGTGGACGTCGCGTACGGATTGAGCAGCTGGCGTCCCACGGCGGGCACCCGGGTGGCGGGTCAGGTGTCGCACGAGCGCCGCGCGGGCCGTCGGGTGCGGTTCGTGGACGGCGCGCTGCGGTACCACGACGACAAGGCGACGGAGCGGGACTGGCTCTTTCCCGCCCCGCTGGGCCGGCGAGCGATGATTTCCGAGTTCACCATGGCCGATGTCGTCACCGTCCCCAGCCACCTGGACGTGCCCGAGGTCCGCACCCACATGACCGTCGAGGCCGCGGGGGACCTGGCCAGGGCGGACACGCCGGCGCCGGAGGCGGTCGACGCCCTGGGGCGGTCGGACCAGACGTTCGTCGTCGACGTCCTGGTCCGCGCGGGTTCCGCCGAGCGCCGCGCCACGGCCCGCGGACAGGACATCTACGCGGTCACCGCACCCCTGGCCGTCGAGGCCGTGGAGCGCATCCTCACCGGTCGTACGCGGACCGCGGGCGTGGCCTCGGCCGGTGCGATGTTCGACGCGGCGGACTTCCTCCGGTCGCTGGAACCGTATGTGTCGGTCGAGCTTCCGGACCGGCCTGCATCGGGACTCCGCCCGAAGCAGCAGCGGTGAGCGGCCGGGGACGCCCGCGCTCCTGCTCCGGGTAACGCGCTAGACGTCCCGCTTCTCCAGGGCGAGGAACGCGCCGCCCAGGGCCACTACCGCGATACCCAGCATGATCCACACGGGTTCCCAGCCCGCCGGGCCGGACTCGGAGAGCTCGGCGCCGTAGAGGGCGGCCAGTTGGCTGGGGATCGCGTACTGGAAGAGGGCCTGCTGCACGTCGACCAGCGATTCCGAGAACATGAACATCGCCAGCACCAGCGGAAACAGGAACAGGCCGATCATCACGGTGATCCCGCCGGCGGAGTGCCGCAGCATCGAGCCGACCGCGAGTGACACCAGGCCGAGCAGCGCCATGAACAGACCGACGCCCACCGTGGAGCGCAGCCAGACCTCGCCGGAGGCGTTCGGGGCGTTCACGATCGCGGTCTGCAACAGGCCCACGACCGTGGTCGACACCGTGGTGATGGCGAAGGACAGCAGGAAGAAGACGATCGCCTTGGCGGTCAGCACCCGCGAGCGGCTGGGGCAGGCCGTCAGGGTGGTCCGTATCATGCCGGTGCCGTACTCCGAGGAGACGGTCAGCACACCGAGCGCGATGACGCAGATGCTGCCGAGCATCGTGCCGACGACGCCGAGGACGAGGGCGGGGTCGTTCACCGGGCCGGAGTCGGTGGCCGAGGACAGGACCAGCGCGATGATCAGGCCGACGCCGATCACCAGCAGAATCATCACCCCGAGCGTCCACATCGTGGACCGCACGGACCGGATCTTGGTCCACTCGGAGGCGAGCGCGTCGGTGAGGTTCGCCCGGCGCACCGGGATCGGCGAGACGTACATGGCGCCCTGCTGCTGGTACTGGGGCGGGACCTGCTGGTACGGGGTCGTCATCGGGCGTCCTCGGGGCTGTCGCTCTTGGTCAGGTCCGCGGCGGGCGCTGCCGGGGGAGCGGGCGGCGCCACCGGCGGGGCGGCAGGGGCCGCAGGAGCGGCCTGCGGGGCGGCCTGGGGGGTGGCGTACGGGTTCGCGCCCGGGGCGGTGCCCGGGGGCCCCGAGATGCCGCCGAAGGGCTGCTGGCCGCCGGCCTGGGGCGGCGGCGGGGGGTACCAGCCCTGCTGCGGCGCCGCGATCGGCTCGGGCTGGAAGTGCCCGGGGAGCGGCGGCTGCTGGAAACCGGCCAGCTGGTCGGCCGTCGAGCGGTAGTCCACCGCGCCCTGCGTCATCCGCATGTACGCCTCTTCGAGCGAGGCCTGGTGCGGGGAGAGCTCCCACAGCTGTACGCCGGCCTGGTGCGCGAGGTCGCTGATCCGCGGCAGCGGCAGCCCAACGACACGCAGCGCCCCGTCCGGCTCAGGCACGACCTGGCCGCCTGCCTCGGCGAGCGCCGACGACAGCTTCTCCCGCTGCCGCGGGTCGGTCTGCGGCGTACGCACCCGGGCGAAGTCCGCGGAGTTGTGCGAGATGAAGTCCTTGACGCTCATGTCGGAGAGCAGCTGCCCGCGCCCGATGACGATGAGGTGCTCGGCGGTGACCGCCATCTCGCTCATCAGGTGGCTGGAGACGAAGACCGTACGGCCCTCGGCGGCCAGTGACTTCATGAGGTTGCGGACCCACAGGATGCCCTCGGGGTCCAGACCGTTGATCGGCTCGTCGAAGAGCAGCACCTGCGGGTCACCGAGCAGCGCGGCGGCGATGCCCAGGCGCTGGCCCATGCCGAGCGAGAAGCCGTTGGAGCGCCGCTTGGCGACCTCCTGGAGGCCGACGACCCCGAGCACCTCGTCGACCCGGCTCGCCGGGATGCCGGACAGCTGTGCCAGCGAGAGCAGGTGATTGCGCGCGCTGCGCCCGCCGTGCACCGCCTTGGCATCGAGCAGGGCACCCACCTGACGAGGGGCGTTGGGCAGCTGACGGAAGGGGTGGCCGCCGATCGTGACATGGCCAGCGGTGGGGTTGTCGAGCCCCAGGATCATGCGCATCGTCGTGGACTTGCCGGAGCCGTTGGGCCCCAGGAACCCCGTCACCGTGCCCGGCCGCACTTGGAAGGAAAGGTTGTACACGGCCGTCTTGGCGCCGTAGCGCTTCGTCAGGCCGATTGCCTCGATCATTCTGAAGCCCATCGACAGTTCGGGTGTCGGGGCTGTGACCGTGTGGCCGAACGCGCCCCCGTAAGGATTAGGAGGATAACCAGCGGCTGACGGTTCCTGCTAAGCCGGGGACGGGAGCGAACCCCCGAGGGCGGGCAGGTCGTCGTACAGGCGCAGCACGGGGGAGTCGTCCACGTACGGCAGGAAGTCGGTCTGCGGCAGCACCCAGCCCTCCTCGCCGAAGATCCGGGTGCCCTTCTCGCGCAGCGAGCGGTCCGCGCCCGCCTGCCGCACCCAGGACTCCGGGTCCGGGCCGAGCAGGTCGCGCAGCCGCGAGGAGGAGGCGAGCAGCGCGGCGAGCAGCTCGGACTGGTCGCCGCCGCCGGGGCGGGGGGCGCCGTCGGGGCCGGCGAGGACGCCGTGCACGCTGAAGTAGATGTACGCGCCGCCGAGCCGCTCGCCGGACGGCATCGTCATCGGGAACCCGTCGCCGGGCAGTATCGCGCGCCGGTAGTCGGGGAACTCCGTGTCGTCGACGGCCTTGAGCTGGGAGCTGTCCAGCCACGCGACGACCAGCGTGGCCTCGGCGCCCTTGGCGACGTACGGGGTGCCCGCGACGTAACCGGCCGGGCTGATGTGGCCCGAGCAGCGACCACAGCCAGGTCATCTACAAGAAGTGGCTGAAGGTCCTGGACGAGAAGGGCGAGCCGGCCGACGAGCGGTCCTGGCTGGCCGTGGAGCGGGGCGCGCCGTTCACCGTGTGGATCCCGGTCGACGCCCCGGTGCCCGAGCTGCCCTTCACCGAGATCCAGGGCAAGGACCTCTCGGCCGCCACGGACGTGCGGCTGCTGGTGCGGCTGACGGCCAGGACGGTGGGCCTGGGCACGGAGGTCGCCGACGAGCGGTGGTTCGAGTTGCGGGAGGGCAGTACGTGCGGCTTCGAGCTCGGGCGCTTCGTGCCGCTGGAGGCCGACGTGGACCGGGACGTGTGGTCCTGGGACGGGTGGCGGGACTTCGACGGGCTGCTGCCCGAGCCGGGCGACGACCCGGCGCGGGGGCCCGGCGCCGGACCGGACCCGGGTGACGGGCCCGGCCCCGGGAGCAGGATCGGGCAGCAGCCCGGTCCCGCCCCCGGCGTCGGGGAGCCTACGCGTCGCGCTTCTTGAGCAGGACGTATCCGCCGAGCAGGGCTGCCGCTGCCCACAGAGCCATGATCAGCAGGCCGCCCCAGGGGCCGTAGGGGACGTCGTCGTTGAGAGGCGACACCACTTGCATGATCTTGCTGCCAGCCTGGTCGGGGAGGTACTGGCCGACCTTCTTGGTCGCCGAGACGTTGCCCAGGATCGGCGCGAGCAGGAAGAAGAACGGCATCAGGATGCCGAGCGCCAGCGTCGGGCCGCGCAGCATCGCCGCGACACCCATCGAGAACATCGCGATCAGTGTCATGTAGAGCCCGCCGCCGATCACCGCGCGCAGTACGCCCGGGTCGCCGATACTTGCCTTCAGGTCGCCCAGCATGGCCTGGCCGAGGAAGAACGCGATGAAGCTCGTCACCATGCCGACCAGCAGGGCGAGCGCCGAGGCGACCGCGACCTTGCTGAAGAGGAAGGTGCCGCGCTGCGGAACGGCGGCCAGGGACATCCGGATCATTCCGGTGTTGTATTCGTTGGACACCACCAGCACACCGAAAACGATCATCGCGAGCTGACCGAGACTCGTACCGGCGAAACTCACGAAGGTCGGATCAAAGGTGAGTTTGTCCTCCGCGCTCAGCTTCTCGAATTCGCTCTTCGATAGAATACTGATCAGTACGCCGAGAACGATCGTCACCACTGCGGAGAGGCCGAGCGTCCAGACCGTGGACTGGACGGATTTGATCTTCGTCCATTCCGACTTGAGCACTTGCGCGGTCGCCATGGTCAGGCCCCCTTCTGCTGCGGCGGGGCCGCGCCCCAGCCGGTTCCCGGCGGAGGTCCGCCGTTCTCCGAGTGCGCGTGGTATTCGACCGATTCCGCGGTCAGTTGCATGAAGGCTTCCTCCAGGGAGGCCCGCTGGGGGCTCAGCTCGTGCAGGACGAGCTGGTGCCGGGCGGCGAGCTCACCCAGCTGCTCCGAGGTCGAACCGTCCACTTCGAGCGTGCCGTTGCCGGCGGTGACCGCGGTGATCCCGGCCTGGTGCAGGACATCGAGCAGCTGCTCCTGCCGCGGTGAGCGCAGACGTACGTAACTGCGCGAGTTCTCCCGGATGAAGTCGGCCATCGAGGTGTCGGCGAGCAGCTTGCCCTGGCCGATGACGACCAAGTGTTCGGCGGTGAGGGCCATTTCGCTCATCAGGTGCGAGGAGACGAAGACCGTGCGGCCCTGCGAGGCCAGCGACTTCATGAGGTTGCGGATCCAGTGGATCCCCTCCGGGTCGAGCCCGTTGACCGGCTCGTCGAACATCAGGATCTCAGGATCGCCGAGCAGGGCGCCCGCGATGCCCAGCCGCTGCCCCATGCCGAGGGAGAAGCCCTTGGCGCGCTTCTTGGCGACCTGGGTGAGGCCCACCGTGTCGAGCACCTCGGAGACCCGGCTGTTCGGGATGCCGTTGCTCTGGGCCAGGCACAGCAGGTGGTTGTACGCGCTGCGGCCCCCGTGCATCGCCTTGGCGTCGAGCAGCGCGCCGATGTACTTCAGTGGATCCTTGAGGTCGGCGTAGTGCTTGCCGTCGATCCGGACGTCACCCGCGGTCGGGTTGTCCAGGCCGAGCAGCATCCGCATGGTGGTCGACTTGCCCGCGCCGTTGGGCCCCAGGAAGCCGGTCACGATGCCCGGACGCACGGTGAAGGAAAGTTGATCGACGGCGATTTTGTCGCCGTACCGTTTTGTCAGCCCCGTCAGCTCAATCATGCGGCCACGCTAAGGGCCCACAAAGCCCCCCGCCACTGGAATGGCGGAAGGCTTCGGGGACTTCACTCACCGTGTCTGACGGGGTACTACCGGGACTGCTGTGCCGGGACACCGCGCGAGATCGGCTCGTCGTCGGCGGGGGTACCGGCGGCGGCGACGGCCGCACCGGTCAGCGTGGCCAGCATCTCGCGGACGTTGGTCAGCTGCGCGTTGATCGAGTCGCGGCGGTTGGTGAGCGCAGCCAGCTCGCGCTCGGACTCGCTGCGAATCCGGTCGGCCTTCGCGTTCGCGTCGGCCACGATGTCCTCGGCCTGGCGCTGCGCGGTCTCCACCGTCTGGCGGGCGCGGCGCTCCGCGTCCGTGCGAAGCTTCTCGGCCTCCAGTCGCAGCTGCTCGGCGCGGTGCTCGATCTCGGCCAGACGCTTCTCGGCCTTGGCCTGACGCGAAGCCAGGTCGCGCTCGGACTGCTCGCGGCGCTTGGCCAGGTTGGTCTCGAAGTCCGCGGCGGCCTGGGCGGCCTTGGCGCGGGTCTCCTCGAAGAGGGCGTCCGCCTCCTCGCGCTTGGACTGCGCGTCCTTCTGCGCCTCGGTGCGCAGGGTCGACGCGTCGCCCTTCGCCTTCTCGACGATCCGTACGCCCTCGTCCTCGGCCTTGGCCTTGCGCTCCGTGGAGAACGATTCCGCGTCGTTGCGCACCTGCTGAGCGGCGGACTCGGCGAGCTCGCGGTGCTGCTCGGCAGCGCGGCGGGCCTCCTCGCGCAGGTCCTTCGCCTCCTCCTCGGCGAGGCGGAGGATCTTCTCGACGCGCGCACCGAGACCGGCGTACGAAGGCTCGGCCTCGCTTACCTGGGCCTGGGCGTTCTGCGTTTCGAGGTGGAGCTCCTCGATGCGCTTTTCCAGAGCAGTGATGCGGGCCAGAGCACTGTCACGGTCGGAGAGCAGCTTGGCAATGCGGTCGTCCACCTGACCGCGGTCGTAACCACGCCGCACCTGCTCGAAGCCGTAGGGGGAGGCGGAAGTGTCGCTCATGGGGTTCCTGTCGAATGAGACCGGTGAGGTGATAGGGGGAATCCTAGGGGCCCAAGCGGCGTGTCATCGAGCCAATGCCCGTTTGATCTGGAGAATGACACCCCTTTTGAGTGGCTAACTGTCGGACCGCTTGCCACTCGGAAGGATGAACTCCCTCGTCAGGCGCGGCAGAAGCGCGGCGCGCTAGCCCTCGGAAGGTTTGCCACCCGAACGTGTTCCGCCGGCCGCCGCACCCGCCTTGACGCCCCCGGTGCCGCCGCCGGCCCCGGATTTGCCGCCCGCGGTGGGGGCCTCGAATGACTCCAACGCCTCAAGTACGTCCTGGACACGGGAGATTTCCGCCTGAATGTCCTCGCGGCGGCGTACCAGCACATCGAGCTCGCGCCGGCCGTCCTCGACCATCTGCTTCGCCTCGGCCTCGGCCTCCGCGTGCACCCGCTCGGCCTCCCGCACCAGCTCGGCCTTCTTCTGCGCGGCCTCCTTCAGCAGGTGCTCGGCCTTCTTCACCGCGGAGATCCGCACCGTGCTCGCCTCGGAATTGGCATCGGCCACCAGCTCCTTGGCCTTCTCCTGCGCCTCGGCCTGCTGTTCGGTCGCCGCCTTCACCAGCTTGTCGACCCGCTCGCCGGCCGTCCGCATCTGCTCGGAGGTCTCCCGGCGTGCCCGGTCGTGCAGCTCCTCGATCTCAGCCTCCACCCGGGTGCGCAGCTCCTCCGCGCGCTCCCTTATGGCGGTCGCGTCCCTGCGGGCACCGACCAGCAGCTCGTCGGCGTCCGTACGGGCCTTCTCCACCCGGGAGTTGCCCTCGATCGTGGACTCCGCCACCAGCCGATCGGCCTCCGTGCGGGCCGCGCCGACCATGATGTCGGCCTGCTCCTCCGCCTGGGTCGCGGCGATCAGCGCCTCTTCCTGCGCCTTCGCGATCAGTTGGTCGGCCTGCTCGGCCGCGTCCGCGCGGCGCTTGGACGCCGCCTCGCGTGCCTCGTCGAGCAGCCGGTCCGACTCGGTGCGCGCCTCCGCACGCATGCGCTCGGAGGCGGCCTCGGCGTCCGCCCCGAGCCGCTCCGAATCGGCCCTGATCCGCTCGGCCGCCTGCTGCGCGGAGCCCACCGTCTCGGCGGCCTCGGCGCGCAGCCGCTCGGCCTCGCCCGCCGCCTCGGAGATGAGCTGGTCGGCCTGCGTCGCCGCGTCGCCGCGCCGCTTGTCGGCGGCCTGCCGCGCCTCGTCCAGCAACCGCTCGTTCTCGGCACGCGCCTCGGCGCGCAGCCGCTCGGCCTCCGCCTCGCCGTCCACCTTGATCTGCTCGGCCTCCGAACGGATCCGGGTCGCGTCCTGCCCGGCCGCCGTCAGCGCCTGCACGGCCTCGGCCGCCATGCGCTCGGCCTCGTTCGTCGCCTCGCCGACCAGCCGGTCGGCCTGCGTGGCGGCGTCGCCACGGATGCGGTTGGCGTCCTCGCGGGCCTCGGCGCGCGAACGGGCCGCGTTCTGGTCGGCCGACGCCAGCGAGTCCGACGCCTCCGTACGCATCCGCTGCGCCTGCTCGGAGGAGTCCGAGCGCAGCCGCTCCGACTCCTCGATGGCCTCCCCGACGGTGCGCTCGGCGAGCGCCTTCGCGGCGTCCGTCTCCTCCTGTGCCTGTCGGCGCACCCGGCCCGCGTCCTCGGCGGCGCGCTCCCGCTCGGCGTACGCGTCGGAGCGGACCCGGTCCGCCTCCTCCTGCGCCTCAGTCTTCGTACGCTCCGCCGCGTGCTCGGCGGCCGACCGCAGCCCCCTGACCTCCTGCTCGGCCTGCTCGTGCAGCCCGGCCACCGCGTCCCGCACCTGCTGCGCGGTCTGCTCGGCGGCGGCGACCAGCTCGGTCGCCCGGTAGTCCGACTCGTGGACCAGGCGCTGCGCCTCGGTCTGCGCCTCCTCGACCCGCTTGCGGGCGGACGCCAGCAGCTCCTCGCTCTGCTCGCGGGCCTGCGTGCGCTCGCGCTCGGCCTCCTCGCGGGCGGCGGCCAGCGTCTCCTCGGCCTCCCGGCGGCGCCTCGCGGCCTCCTCCTGGGCGGCGGCCAGCTCCTCGGCGGCCTCGGTCCCGACGCGCTCCGCGGCCGTCGCGGCCTCGGTGCGCATCCGGTTGGCGCTCTCCTGCGCCTCGGTCTTGAGCCGCTCCGCCTCGTTCGCCGCCTCGCTGCGCAGCCGTACGGCGACGGCCTCGCCCTCGGCGCGGGACTGCGCGGCATCGGCCGCGGCCTCGTCACGCAGCCGCTCGGCCTCCGTCTCGGCCTGCGCCTGGAGCGTACGAACGCGCTCGGCTGCGTCGCCGCGCAGCCGCTCGATCTCCGCCTCCGCCTCGCGACGGATCCGCTCGGCCTCGCCGCGGGCCTCACCCAGCGCCTCCTCGGCGGAGGCGACACGCTGCTCGGCCTCGGTGTGCAGCCGGGTCAGCTCGTCGGCGGCCTCGGCCCGGCGGGCCTCGATGCCACGCTCAGCCTCCTCGCGCAGGGCGCGGGCGGCCTCCTGGGCCTCGGCCGTGGTGAGCTCGGCCTGCTCCTCGGTCTCGGTGCGCAGCCGCTCCGCCTCGCCGCGGGTGCGCTCCAGGGTCTCCTCGGCCTGCTTGCGCAGCGTGGTGGCGCGCTCGATGGCCTCGCCGCGGACCCGCTCGCTCTCGGTCGACGCGGAGCTGCGCAGCTCGTCGGAGCCGGCCTTCGCCTTGGTCAGCAGCTCCTCGGCGGTCCTGGCCGCCTCCTCGATCTGCTGGACGGCCTCCCGGCGGGCCTCGCCGCGGATCCGCTCGCCCTCGGCGACCGCCTCGGCCCGCAGCTGCTCGGCCTCGCCGCGCAGCCTGCGCGCCTCCTCCTGCAGCTCGACCGTCTTGGCCCGGTACTCCTTGGTGTCGTCCTTGGCCGCGCCCTTGAGCTGGTCGGCCTGCTCGGCCGCGTCGCCGCGCAGCCGGTCGATCTCGGCCTCCGCCTCGCGGCGGATCCGCTCGGCCTCCTCGGAGGCCTTGCGGGTGGTCTCCTTGGCGTCCTCGGACGCCTTGGTCAGGACCTCTTCGGCGGTACGGGCGGCCTTGGCGAGCTGCGCCGCCGAGTCCTCGGCGACCAGCGCACGGGCCTTGTCGCCGGCCTCGGCGAGCAGCCGCTCGGCCTCCGCGCGGGAGTCGGCCAGCGACTGCTCGGCCTCCGCCTTGAGCGCCTCGGCGCCCTTGGTGGCCTCGCCGACCAGCCGGGCGATCTCGGACTTGGCCGTACGGGTGCGCTGCTCGTTGACGGACTCGGCGGTCGTCAGCTGCTTGGCCGCGGAGTCCCTGGCCTCGGTGACGACCTTCTCGGCCTCGGCGCGCGCCTCGCGCAGCGCCGTCTCGGCCGCCTGCATCCGCTGTTCGGCGGTGCGGCTCAGCTCGGCGGCCTGCCTGCGTGCCTGGTCGGACTCGGTGGTCGTGGACGTACGCAGCTGCTCGGCGTGGGAGGTCGCCTCCTGCGCCTGGTTGGAGGCGGCGGTCAGCAGTCGCTCGGCGTCCTTGCGGGCGCGCAGCAGAATCGCTTCGGCCTCGCTGCGGGAATTCTCGGTCTCCGAGCCGAGCCGCTGACGGGCCTCCTCGGCGACGCGCTCGGTCTCCGCCCTGGCCGCGGCCAGCGCCTGATCGGCCTCGGCCCGCGACTCCTCCAGGAGACGACGGGCCTGCGACTCGGTACGGGCGCGCAGCTGCTCGGCCCACGCCACGTTCTCGTTGACGTGCGACTCGACGGTCTGGCGGCGCTCCGCCAGCTCCTGGTCGAGGCGCTGGCGGCGGGTGACGGCCTCGGTGTGCAACTCGGCCTGGAGCCTGGCCTGGTGCTCCGCGTGCTCCTGCAGGATCCGCTGCGTCTGCGCACGGGCGTCGCGCAACTCGCGCTCCGCGTCGGTGCGCAGCTGGTCGGCCTGGGTCTGGGCATTACGAAGCAGTTGCTCGGCCTGGTAGCCGATGTCCGCCGCGTCGTAGGCAGGGCGGGACGCGAGGTTGCGGCGCGCCTCGTGGAGCTTGGCGCGCAACACCTCGACCTGGTAGCCGAGGTCCTCGGCGTGCTGAACGGCCTTCTCCCGATCGGTCTTCAGCCGTTCCATTTCGGCTTCGAACCGCGAGAGATGGTCGTCAGGCTCGTGGCGTTCGTAGCCCCGCACTGCGCGGTCCCATCCGTCCCCTGGTCGCAACTCATGTGAACAAGCACCACCCTGACATCGGGCGGCCCCCGGGGGAATGGTGTCAGATCAACAGTGAGGCATGGGTCACAGGCCCCGACCCGGCCCCGGCCCGGAAGGGACCACTCTACCGGCCTGGGATTCCCGGGGTCAGTGCTCCGTGGTGACTGGAGGGGCAGATGTGACCAGTTCGGTCAGTACGCCGTGGCAGTCCTTGGGGTGCAGGAACGTGATGCGCGACCCCATGGAGCCGATCCGGGGCTCGTCGTACAGCACCCGCACGCCCTTGTCCCGTGCCGCCTGGGCGTCACCGTCGACGTCCTCGGTGCCGAAGGCGATGTGGTGCACGCCCTCACCGTTCTTGGCCAGCCACTTTCCCACCGCGGAGTCCTCCCGAGTGGGTTCGAGGAGCTGCAGGTACGAGGCGCCGCCGTCCGAGGTCTCGTTGATCTTGAGCATGGCCTCCCGGACCCCCTGCTCCTCGTTGACCTCGGTGTGGAACACCTCGAAGCCATAAGTGGCCCGGTAGAACTCGACGGTCTTGTCGAGGTCGAAACAGGCGATCCCGATGTGATCGATTCGCGTCAGCATGGGTCCAGTGCAGCGCCTCGGAGGGTGGTTACGCAACGTGCGCGCGATCACACTCGCTGCCCGGTGACCCGGCCCGTACCGCTCAGTACATTGAGGTAAACCCTCGTTCACTCCTCACCATCCAAGGGGCCGTGCCTCATGCCTGGAACGAACCGCACCACCTCCGTCATCGTTGCCGGTGCCCGTACGCCCATGGGCCGCCTGCTCGGCTCCCTCAAAACCTTCTCCGGCGCGGATCTCGGCGGGTTCGCCATCAAGGCGGCGCTCGACCGGGCCGGGATCGGCGGCGACCAGGTCCAGTACGTGATCATGGGCCAGGTGCTGACCGCGGGCGCCGGGCAGATCCCCGCCCGCCAGGCCGCCGCCAAGGCCGGCATTCCCATGAACGTCCCGGCGCTGACCGTCAACAAGGTCTGTCTCTCCGGTCTCGACGCGATCGCGCTGGCCGACCAGCTGATCCGCGCCGGTGAGTTCGACGTGGTCGTCGCGGGTGGCCAGGAGTCCATGACCAACGCGCCCCACCTGCTGCCCAAGTCCCGCGAGGGCTTCAAGTACGGCGCGATCGAGATGCTCGACTCCATGGCCTACGACGGCCTGACCGACTCCTTCGACGGCGTCGCCATGGGCGAGTCCACGGAGAAGCACAACACCCGGCTCGGGATCGCCCGCGGGCCGCAGGACGAGTTCGCCGCGCTCTCGCACCAGCGGGCCGCCGCCGCTCAGAAGAACGGGCTCTTCGAGGCCGAGATCACCCCGATCGAGATTCCGCAGCGCAAGGGCGACCCCGTGCTGTTCTCCAAGGACGAGGGCATCCGGCCCGACACGACTGCCGAGTCGCTCGGGAAGCTGCGGCCCGCCTTCGCCAAGGACGGCACCATCACGGCCGGGACCGCCTCGCAGATCTCCGACGGCGCCGCGGCCGTCGTCGTCATGAGCAAGGCCAAGGCCCAGGAGCTCGGGCTGGAGTGGATCGCGGAGATCGGCGCCCACGGCAACGTGGCCGGGCCGGACAGCTCGCTCCAGTCGCAGCCCTCCAACGCGATCGCGCACGCACTGGGCAAGGAGGGGCTCGGCGTTGAGGATCTTGATCTGATCGAGATCAACGAGGCGTTCGCGGCGGTCGCCGTGCAGTCAATGAAGGACCTCGGGGTATCCCAGGAAAAGGTGAACGTCAACGGCGGCGCGATCGCTCTTGGCCACCCGATCGGCATGTCCGGCGCGCGTGTGGTGCTGCATCTGGCGCTTGAGCTCAAGCGGCGCGGTGGCGGCGTGGGCGCAGCGGCGCTGTGCGGCGGCGGTGGCCAGGGCGACGCGCTGATCCTCCGGGTTTCGGGGAAGTAAGCCCTCGGCCGTTGGCCGGTCGCGGTTCGTTGTGCGGGCGTGTGTGCGGTGCGCGCCCTGAGAGAGCGGAGTGGTGATGCAGGACGTCCCCGAGCTGGTGGCTCAGGCGCGAGAGGGCCGGCCGCGTGCGGTCGCCCGGCTGATCTCGCTGGTCGAGGGGGCGTCTCCGCAGCTCCGTGAGGTGATGGCCGCGCTGGCCCCGCTCTCCGGCCATGCGTACGTCGTCGGGCTCACCGGGTCGCCCGGAGTCGGCAAGTCGACGTCCACTTCGGCGCTGGTGTCGGCGTACCGGCGGGCCGGGAAGCGGGTCGGGGTGCTCGCCGTCGACCCGTCCTCGCCGTTCAGCGGGGGTGCGCTGCTCGGGGACCGGGTGCGGATGTCGGAGCACTCGTCGGATCCCGGTGTCTATATCCGCTCGATGGCGACCCGGGGGCACCTGGGCGGGCTCTCCTGGGCGGCACCCCAGGCCATTCGGGTGCTCGACGCGGCCGGGTGCGACGTGGTGATCGTGGAGACGGTGGGGGTCGGGCAGTCGGAGGTGGAGATCGCCTCCCAGGCCGATACGTCCGTTGTGCTGCTCGCGCCGGGGATGGGGGACGGGATTCAGGCCGCGAAGGCCGGGATTCTGGAGATCGGCGATGTGTACGTGGTCAACAAGGCCGACCGGGACGGGGCGGACGCGACGGCCCGGGAGCTCAATCACATGCTGGGGCTCGGGGAGTCCCGGGGGCCCGGGGACTGGCGGCCACCGATCGTGAAGACGGTGGCGGCCCGGGGCGAAGGCATCGACGAGGTCGTCGAGGCGCTGGAGAAGCACCGGGCCTGGATGGAGGAGCGGGGCGTCCTGGGGGAGCGGCGGGCTCGGCGGGCCGCCTACGAGGTCGAGAACATCGCGGTCACCGCGCTGCGCGAGCGGATCGCGGATCTGCGGGGCGATCGGCGGCTCGGGGCGCTCGCTTCGCGGATCGTGGCGGGGGAGCTTGATCCTTACGCCGCCGCGGACGAGTTGGTCGCGGGGCTTACCGAGGGGTGATGGCTGGCGGGGTGGTGTGCGGGTCCGTGCGGATCTGTGCGGACCCGTGTGGGTGCGGTGCGTGGGTGCTGGTGCTGGTGCCGGTGGTGCGTGTGGGTGCGGCGCGGGGGTGCTGGTGCCGGTGGGTGCGTGCGGGGGCGTGACGTTCCGGGGGCGGCGTTCGGGACTGCATGATTTAGGCGCACTGCGGGGTGCCTGGGGCCCTGACCGGGGTGAGGCCCACAAATCACGCTTTACGTCCCGAACACCACCCCCTCCACGTCCCGCCCCCTCGCGTGGTGTGTGTGGCCAGGGGCGGGGCGGGGGCAGGATGGCGTTCGGGACGCGCGTGGTGTGTGGCTAAGGGCGGGGCGTGGCTGACGTGGTGTTCGGGGCGCGCGTGGTGTGCGGCTAGGGGCGGGGCGTGTTCGGGACGCGCGGGTGGGGCTCAGTCGTCGGATGCGTCGTCCGCGTCGTCGTCCGTGTCGGGCTGGTCATGGGTGACCTTGGCCGTCTTCGCGTCCACGTTCAGCTCGTGCCACTTGCCGTCCTTGCCCTTGATCTCGGCTTCCCAGGACAGCTTTCCGTCGTCGTCCAGGTCGATCGACTCGAGGGTGCCGGGGCGGGCCTTCAGCGCTGCCGCGGCGGCCTCGTTCACGTTGATCGCCGAGCTCTTCGGGGCGAGGTCGTCGTCATCGGCGTCGGTGTCCGTGCGGGTGACCTTGGACGTCTTCGCGTTCACGTCCACCTCGTGCCACTTGCCGTCCTTGCCGTAGACGTCCATCTCCCAGGTCGGGGTGGTGGCGGCGGCCTTGGACTCGTCGTCGCCATGGCTGTGCCGGTCGAGTTCGGCGCTCGTGATCGTGCCCGGCGTCTTTTCGAGGGTTGCCGTCGTTGCCTTTTCGAGCGTTGTCGTCGTTTCCGCCTTTGCCTTGGCGGGGGCGGTCCGGGCCGTGGCGGCGGTGGTGTCCGCTCCTGCGAACGCGGTGGCCGTTCCGCCTGCGATCAGCGCGGTGGTGGCTACCGTGGCGATCAGGATGTTGCGCTTCATGGGGTCCTCCCGGAGTCGTTGTCCGTTGCGATGTGGTCCAACGTGCCCGAGTGATGCTGAAGGGGACCTGAAGGCGCCTGAAGGGCTCTTCAGGTTCCCTTTGCGACCCTGTGCACATGCGCTTGTTGATCGTGGAGGACGAAAGGCGCCTCGCGGTGTCCCTGGCCAAGGGGCTCACCGCCGAGGGCTTCGCCGTTGATGTGGTGCACGACGGCCTCGAAGGGCTGCACCGGGCCGGGGAAGGCGCGTACGACCTGGTCCTGCTCGACATCATGCTGCCCGGCATGAACGGGTACCGGGTCTGCGGCGCCCTGCGTGCCGCCGGGAACGACGTGCCGATCCTGATGCTGACCGCCAAGGACGGCGAGTACGACGAGGCGGAAGGGCTCGACACCGGTGCCGATGACTACCTGACCAAGCCGTTCTCGTACGTGGTGCTCGTGGCCCGGGTCAAGGCGTTGCTGCGGCGGCGTGGCGGCGGCGCCTCACCGGTGCTGAGCGTGGGGGATCTGCGGATGGACACCGCTGCCCGGCGGGTGCACCTGGGCGAGGACGAGGTCGTGCTCACCGTCAAGGAGTTCTCCGTACTGGAGCAGCTCGCCGTGCGGGCCGGCGAGGTCGTGAGCAAGGCCGAGATTCTGGAGCACGTCTGGGACTTCGCGTACGACGGCGATCCGAACATCATCGAGGTCTACGTGAGCGCCCTGCGCCGGAAGCTCGGTGCCGAGCGGATCCAGACGGTGCGCGGCGCCGGGTATCGGCTGGTGGCGGGATGAGGCGGCTCTTCGGGTCCGTACGGGCTCGGGCGGCGATCGGGGCGACGCTGGTCGTCGCGGTGGCCATGGTGGCCGCGGGGCTTGCCCTGCTGTGGGTGCTGCGGGTCAATCTGACCGAGCAGACCGATCTCCAGGCCGAGGTCGGGGCGCAGGACGTGGCCTCGCAGGTGGCGCTGGGGAAGGCGTTCAAGGACCTGGATCTGCCCGACGACCGGGTCGTTCAGGTCGTGAGCGAGGGCGGGCGGGTTCTCGCGGTGAGTGAGGATCTGGAGAGCGTGGAAGGCGCCGGGAGTGCGCAGGTGCGGGTCGGGGGCGCGGAGCCGGCCGCGGACGAGGACGGTGAGGACGACCCCGGTCGCGGTGAAGTCTCCGACGACGAGCCGAAGTTGTCGGGCGGGAGCGCGGTGGTGGACGGGGAGCAGGCCGACTACCGGTTCGCCGCCGTCGACGCGACCACGCCTCAGGGGCAGACCGTGACGGCGTACGCGGGCGCTCCGCTCTCCGCCGAGCAGGGCGCCGTGGGTTCCGTGACCGACGCCATGCTGATCGGGCTGCCCGCGATGCTGGCCGTCGTCGGCGGTGTCACCTGGCTGGTGACCCGGCGCGCGCTGCGGCCCGTGGAGGGCATCCGCAAGGAGATGGCCGCGATCACGGCCTCGGAGGATCTGTCCCGGCGGGTTCCGGAGCCGGACGCGCACGACGAGGTGGCGCGGCTGGCCCGTACCACCAATGAGACCCTCGGGGCGCTCGAAGTGTCCGTGGAGCGGCAGCGCAGGTTCGTCGCGGATGCCTCGCACGAGCTGCGCAGCCCGATCGCCTCCCTGCGGACGCAGCTGGAAGTGGGCGCCGCACACCCGGAGTTGCTGGATGTGGAGGGCGCCGTGAGGGACACCGTGCGGCTCCAGGCGGTGGCCGCCGATCTGCTGCTGCTCGCCCGGCTGGATGCGGGGGAGCGGCCAGGGCAGGCGCATGTCGACGTGGGCCTGCTGGTGCGCGAGGAGGTTTCCCAGCGCTCCGACCGGCTGCCGGTGATGGTGAAGGTGACCGACGGCTTGGAAGTGGCCGGTTCGCGCGGGCAGTTGGCGCGGGTGCTCGGGAATCTCCTGGACAACGCGCAGCGGCACGCCGGTGGTTCGGTCGAGGTGTGGGTGCACGGCGACCGCGGGGATGTGCTGCTGATGGTCGCCGACGACGGTGCGGGGGTTCCGGAGGCGGAGCGGGAGCGGGTCTTCGAGCGGTTCGTACGGCTCGACGACGCCCGCAGTCGTGACGACGGGGGCGCGGGACTCGGTCTCGCGATCGCCCGCGATGTCGCGCTCAGGCACGGCGGCACTCTGACGGTGGGTGAAGGAGAGCGCGGCGGTGCTCTCTTCACGCTGCGACTGCCGGCGGCCTAGAGCTTGCCGCGGCTGCCGCGCAGGTGCTCCACGACGGGGGTGAGCGAGGTGCTGAGCTTGGCGAGGGCCTCGGGGGGGAGGAGGCCGATGAAGTGCTTGCGCACGGACTCCACGTGGTGCGGAGCGACCTGCTTCATGGTGTCGCCGCCCTGGTCGGTGAGCACGGCGTACAGCCCGCGCCGGTCGGACTCGCAGTTCTCCCTGCGGACCATTCCGGCGTTCTCCATGCGGGTGATCTGGTGCGAGAGCCGGCTCTTGGACTGCAGGGTGGCGGCGGCGAGGTCGCTCATCCGCATCCGTCGGTCGTCGGACTCGGAGAGGTTGACCAGGATCTCGTAGTCGTTCATGGTCAGCCCGTAGGGCTGCAGGTCCTTCTCGAGCTGGTATGCCAGCAGCCTGCTGGCATCCAGATAGGTGCGCCAGGCGCACTGTTCGGTATCGGTCAGCCAGGGGGCGGCCGTCTCGGTCTCCATGTATGGATTCTACCTAAGAAGTTGAATTCTGGACTAAGCTGGAGGGTGTGACACTGGGCACCCGAAAGGGCGTGCAGACGTTCGACGTCACACTCTGCAGACTACCGCTCACAGGCCGAAGCGACGCTGGAGGTCCCCCAGCTGACCGGGAAGACGCTGTGAGCCGCCCGGTTGCCCCTGGCCGGAGCCGTGCCCTCCGGGCACCCCCGCCTGGTCCGGAACCCCGCCGACCGCATGCTCAGCCATGAGCAGCTCCGTCGACTGGAGCAGCACCGTTCCCGCGCCCACGAACTCGAACTGGTGCTCCTCGCCCGACGTACCGCCCAGGCCGGTAAGTGTCCGGATCCCGCCCATGACGCCCGTCATGTAGCCGTGGTCGTAGTGGTGGCAGGGCGACGGACAGTCCGCCCAGCCCACGAGGGCCTGCGGGTCCACCCGGATCGGCGGCTCCATGAAGACGACCGGGCCGTTGGAGGCCGCCACGAACTTGCCGGTGCCGATCAGGGTGAGGAAGCCGGGCACGATCGACTGCTTGAGGGCGAGCGTCGGCTCGTACGCCAGGAGATTGCCCGAGCGGATCGTGAGGTTGCCGCTGTCGAGGTCGAAGGAATTGACGTCGAAGGCGCGGTCCGCGAGCAGCATCTTGCCCTGGCCCTCCGCCACCACCCAGTCGCTCGCGTGCAGCGGCGAGTGGAAGCTGGTCCGCAGCAGGCGGTCGAAGCGGCCGTGGCCGATGCCGTTGAACTCGATCCGCCCGTAGTAGGCGATCATCTTCCCCTTCTGCAGGAACCACTGGCTCCCCTTGAGCTCCACGCAGAAGGTGTACGGGGTGACGTTGTCGTCGGAGGGCAGGGTCTGCGGGTCGAAGACGACAGGGCCCGCGGGCATGGTGGTCACAGCTTTTCCTCCGAGGCCTGTACGTACACCGCGCCGTTGCCGGACAGCTCCAGCTGGAAGGCCTCGCCCGAGCCGCGGCCCACCATGTCGCGCCAGCCGAGTGCGGTGGAGAGCTTGTTGCGTACGTCGCCGTGGTGCGCGACGTACGCCTGCGGGTCGACGTGGACCGGGCGCTGGGGAGTGATCGGCAGCTCGATCACCCCGCCGTGCGCCATCACGGCGACCGCGCCGTGCCCCTTGAGCGTCGTGGTGAACAGGCCCTGGCCGGACACCTGGCCGCGCACCATCCCCATGACCCCGCCCTGCGAGCCCATGAACATCGTGCCCTGGGTGAGGGCGCCGTCGAAGGCCAGCAGGCGGTCCGCCTCGACATAGAGGGTGTCGCCCGCCAGGTTGATCACCTGGATGTGATGACCGCCGTGGCCGAACAGCACGGTGCCCGAGCCCTCGACCGTCATGAGCGGGGTCGCCTCGTTGGCGACCCGGCGGCCGATCATGGACATCACGCCGCCCTGGCCGCCGCTGATGTTGGGCGTGAAGGACACCTCGCCCTGGTAGGCGAGCATCGCGCCGCGTTGGCTGAACATTTTCTGGCCGGGCGCGACCTGCGCCTCGACCACCTTGGAGTTGATCTCGCGGAACGGCATGTCAGACGTCGCCCCCGATGGTGTTGCGCTCGCTGGGCTGCACGTAGACGAGCCCCTCGCCCTCGAAGCGGATCTGGAAGGCCTCGCCGGAGCCCTCGCCGATGAAGGTCCGGAAGTTCACCCCGGACTGGAAGTGCTGCTGGAGATTGCCGGTGTGCGCGACATACGCGCCGGGGTCGACCTGGAGCGGGTACTGGGCGGAGACGCGCAGTACGACCGCCGGGCCGGCCGACATGATCGCGGCCTGGCCGGTGCCCTCGACGGTCGTCGTGAACAGGCCGTTGCCGGTCGCGCCGCCGCGCAGCCCGGTGAAACTGGTGCCGGTGCGCAGGCCCGCGTCCGTGCAGAGCAGGTTGCTGGACTCGACGAACAGCTTCTCGCCCCGCAGCGACACGAGGTTGATCTCACTGGCGCGGTCGGCGAAATAACAGGTCCCGTGTCCCTTGGCCTCCATGACGGTCATCTGCTCGCCGGTGAGCCGGCGGGTGACCATGCCCCGCATGCCCTCACCACCGCCGGACATCTTTTTGAACGCCACCTGGCCGTCGTACGCGACCATCGAGCCGTTCTTCGCCTTGACGGCATCGCCTGTCATGTCGACGGCGAGCACCTTGCTGCCTTGCAGTCGGAACTGAGCCACAAGGGTGACGTTATCCGTCCTTAGCGCCCGGGCACAGTGGTCCACGGCACGATCCGCCCTTCGAGTGGACCCTGGGGGGATCCGGCGAAAGGGGGCTGCCACAATGGGGCGAGCTTGTGCGTACATTCACAAGATCGACCGTTCCCGCGACGACGAAGGTTGCCTCTCCGTGGACATCAAGACCGCCTCCGCACTCCGCCGCCTCCGCCTGGTGTCCGCCCCCGAGGCGGTGTCCTTCCTGCTGCTGCTCCTGTGCTCGGTGCTCAAGCGCACCACGGAGTTCAACGCGGTTCCGGTGATGGGCGCGGTGCACGGTCTGCTCTTCGTCCTGTACGTCCTCTTCTGGGCGGGCTCCTGGAGGCGAGCCAAGTGGTCGCTGGGGACCTCGGCCTTCTACCTCCTGATGTCGGTCCTGCCCACCGGCGGGTTCTTCGCCGACCGCAGGCTGAAGCGGGAGTCCGAGGACGCGCTCATCGCCGGGCACGCGCGCAAGGAGGGCACGGTGACCACCGCATGATCGTCGCCTTCTCCGTCTCGCCGCTGGGCGTGGGCGAGGACGTCGGGGAGTACGTCGCCGACGCCGTCCGCGTGGTTCGCGAATCCGGCCTGCCCAACCGCACCGACGCGATGTTCACCTCGATCGAGGGCGAAAGAGTACAGCTCTGAGGTCATAGAACGGCCAGCACTCGGGGGAAGTGCGAACCGGGGACCCGTGGTCCCGTCCCTGCCGCATCACGCCGCCGCGAACACGGGAGGGACGGGGGCTATGGGCGTGCGTCGAAGATCAGGTAACCGATCAGGGCGTAGGCAACGAACGTTGCGCCGAACAGGAACAGGCGGAGTCCCCAGCGCTGTAAGTGCTTCACTCCGTCCCGCACCTCGCACACGGGAACGGGCACGGCGGGGGAGTTGCCGCAGGCGGGAGGTAGACCACGCCAGAAGCCACGTCCAGTGCTCCGCCGTACTCCGACCACCAACCGGCCGGAGAGGCCGCGTACGGGCCTGACGGGTCGCCCATGAGGCTGACTAGCTCGGGCTCGGGTAAGTCGCCCACGGGCCGCTTATGGACCCGCACTGGGGCCGTCACCGCTCCACCTTGCGGACGCACGCCGCGTGCCGATACACGACCACTGGCGGGCCGGACTGCCGCTTCAGCGAACCCCGGCGTACCGGCTCAAGAGGCTTGATCAGTTTCATGCATGCGGGGCATCTCTCGCCCGCCGGGGCAAAGGTCCCGTACTCATCCTTGGTCGCGTCAGTGTCGGTAGCGCTCGCCATCGTCGCCGTCCCCTCGCAGTCTGTAGCGGAGGACGCTAAGACGCTGGCGAGTTGGCAATGGGGACAGACTGTCCCCCTACGCGGCCAGTACCCCTACCTCGTCTGCGAGTTGGAGCGCATCGGACTTGAGCGGTCCCCGTGTCTCTTTTGCCAAGTCAGCGATCAAGCCACGTGCTGAAGGGGTGTAGCGGACCGTTTCCGGTGACGCCTTGTACGCCCGCCCCATCCAGTGCAACGCGCCTGCCGGGTCCTTCCGCTGACGTTGTGCACGGGCCAGTTCAACCAGCACTCGTGAACGGCGCTCAACGCTGGGCATCGCGTCCAGATCGATGGATTCGGCACGGTTCAGGGCCAGGCCCGGAGTCCGTAGGTCCACGCCGACGCTGACCCCGTGAAAGTCGGTGTTCGCACGACCGAAGACAGTCCAGGTGTGGACGTATCCAGCGGGCAAGCGCTTCGCTGCCTCGTCTGCCGCATCCCAGTGCCGCCAGGCGTCACCTTCGCGACCATCGCGGGCACACGTCACAGCGGCATGAAGGTGCAGCGCGCCGAACATTCCCCGTAGGTCATCCGGCCCGTCTTCGAGCTGAGGGCGGATCGCTTCGGCTGCCTCGTCCACAACTCGGATGGCTTCCTCGGCGTAGCCAGTTTCTCGGAGTCCATTGCCGAACGCCCACGCTGCTCCGGCGAGGCACAGCGGGTCGTCAGCATCCTGCGCCGCCAACCGGCCACGGTCCGCAATGATCCAATACAGCTCAGCCTCAACCCCGTACGCCGTGGTCTGCTGAGCCAGGTGGTACACGTCTGCAAGCACGGCATACGCACGACGCCTTTCCACCCCCTCAAGCTGACGTGGCATGGCTTGCGCATCCCGGATCAAGTCAGGCAACAGGGCCGCCACTTCTGACCGCTGGAACCGCGAGGAATGCCAGAGCTGCCAGGCAGCCCGTAGGCGGCCCCGGAGTACGTCAATGCCCGACGGTCCATCCGATGGCACCGGAGCCAACAGAGGGCCCCGGACGGCATCCCGGATGCCACTCGCAGCGGGCAGCGTGAGCCGTGCCCCGGCGTCAACAGGTGCCGATTCCCCGCCAGTCAAGACCGCCAGATCCGAGACCTTCAGCGCGGACGCCAGACGGACGAGTAGCCCATGGTCGCGAAGTGGCCGCTTCCCCTTCTCAATGTTCTTCAGCCAGTCCGGGCCCCTGCCGCAGAGCCCGGCAAGGACGGGACGGGACATCCCGCGACGCTCGCGAAGTAGCTGGATACGTTCGCCGGTTGTCAGGTCGGTCGGTAGAGACTCAGACACAAGCACCCCCATGGGATGAGTAGCAGCCACTGTCCAGCGTACGCGCGGGAACTGCCCTGGTCATAGGGATGACTTGGGGCTGCCCGTTGAGGGGTGACCAACCGTCGTTTCAGCGGGTCGAAAACCCGTCCAGGGCCGGAGGTGCTAATACGGTCCGGTCCCCGATCAGGGCGTTAGGAGGGCACTCCCCACCCCTTAACAGTGCCGTTCCAACCTCACTTCGGCGGCATTTCAGCAGGTCAGTGCGGTATGGGGGCGGGAAAAGACATCACACCCAGGGCGTGCGTTCCGAGCTAGGGCCGGGATCGCTGGAAGGCACATCACCCGAACTTTGATCACCGTTACCCCAGTCTCCGATGCCCGTAGTAACTTCGCTCGTGCGTACGGTTGCTGGTGGTTGTGGTGTGACGGGGGTTGTGGGGATGGCGGCGAATCGGCCGGGTGATTGGCATGTGTTGGATCTGGAGTCGGATCCGACGCCGGGTGATCCGCAGCGGGTGAAGGCGTTGTCGCGTGAGTTGCAGGATTTCGCTGATGATGTGTCGGATGCTTTGCGGCTGGTCAAGGGGATGGCCAGCGAGGAGGCCGTCCTGAAGTGGGCGGGGAAGTCGGCCAAGGCCTTCCAGGACGAGTTTGAGGATGTTCCGAAGCATCTGAGGAAGCTGGAGAAGTCCTACGGGATGGCCGGGGATGCTTTGGCGGCGTTCTGGCCGAAGTTGGAGCGGGCGCAGGCGTTGGCGGACAAGGCTCTGGTGAACGGGCGTGAGGCGCAGGCCGATTTGAAGTCGGCGACCGCCCGTGTGACGGATGCCGATTCGTGGGTGGGGCGGGCCACGAAGGAGTCCGACGACTTCCAGAAGGACAAGGAGAAGAAGGACGCGCCGGCGCCGGATGAGGACAAGGTACGGGCGGCGACGCGTAACGCGCAGTCGGCGAAGTCCGCGCAGGGGTCGGCGAAGTCGGATGTGTCGTCGGCGAACAGTGCGCTGGACGCGGCGAAGAAGATGGCCGCCGACGCACGCAAGATGCGTGAGGACGCGGCGCGGGAGGCGAAGGACAAGCTCGACGAGGCGTCGGACGCCGGTATTAAGAACCGGAAGTGGTGGGAGGAGGTCGGGGACTGGGTCACCGACAACTGGGACACCATCGTCGCGGTCTGCAAGGTCGTCGTCGCCGTGCTGGGCATCGTCGCGATGATCATCGGAGGTCCCATTGCGCTGATCGTCCTGGCCGCCGCCCTGATCGTCCTCGCCGACACCCTCAACAAATACGCCAAGGGTGAGGCGTCGTTGTGGGATGTGGCGTTCGCCGCGCTGGACTGCATCCCGGGGATGAAGGGCCTGACCACCCTCGGCGGGCTCGCCAAGGGTCTCAAGGGCGGCCTCGCGGTCGCCCGCGGCGGCATGAAGGCCATGGGCAAGTCCGTACTCGGGTTGGCGAAGTCGGCGCGCGGGTCCATCGCCGACGGCGCGAAAGGCACGTACAACCGGCTCAGGACCAAGGTCAGGGGCTGCGGAGATCCGGTCGATGTCGCTACCGGGCACATGTTCATGGAAATGACTGACATTGCTTTGCCCGGCACCCTGCCGTTCGCGTTCACCCGCAGAGGATCCTCGGGATGTCGCACAGGGCGCTGGTTTGGTCCCTCCTGGTCCTCCACCATCGACCAGCGCCTGGAGATTGATGAGGAGGGAATCATATTTGTTACTGAGGACGGCATGCTGCTTGAGTATCCCCACCCGAGCTTGGTGGGCGAGCCGGTATTGCCCGAGTCAGGACCGTGCTGGCCCTTGGCTCGCATGGAGCACGAAGGTTATTGCATCACCGACCCGATCACTGGGCACAGCCGGTATTTCGGGTCTTCGAATTTAGTGGGGGTGCTGCTCCCGTCGGGCTCGCCGGGTTGTAGCGCAACGTGAGCGCAGGCGTTGGTTGGCGCGGTTGCGGAAGCCGAAGGCGTTGCGGGCTTCGAGCTTGATGAGGCGGTTGTTGCCTTCGCTGGCGGCGTTGGTGATCCCGGTCGTGATGTACGCCTCGATGCCGTCCCACCAGGTGTCGATGGTCTCGGCGAGGGTGACCAGTTCGGGGAGGTGGGCGTGGTCGGCGATGTGGGTGTTGAAGCGGTGGCGGGCGGCGGAGATCGCGGAGCGGTCAGGGTGGGTGTGGGTGTGCTTGAAGGCCAGGCGGAGCAGGTCGCGCAGAAGTTCCTTGGCCTGCCAGCCGGCGTATATCTGCCGCCCGTAGGTGCCCATCTGGTCCAACTCGGTGTTCAGAATGGTGAGTTGGTCGGGGTTGAGGTCTTCCTTGTTACGGCGCAACAGCTTGCGGACGGTGTAGATGCCATCGCCCTTGCGGGCCCGGCGGCCGTGCTGTTTCCAGGTGAGGCGACGGCGCAGGTCGGCGAGGTGGCGTTGGGCGAGCTGGACGATGTGGAAGCAGTCGACGACCACGACCGCATCGGGCAGTGCGGTGCGCACGGCGGCCCGGAAGGTCGCGCACAGGTCGATGGCGACGTACTTGACGTGCTGTTTCCAGTGTTCGGGCTGGAGGGTGAGCCAGGCGGCGACGCAGGCGGCGTTGCGTCCCTCGACCTGGCCGAACAGGCCGCGTCCGCCGATGGCGTCGACGAAGCCGATGTGCCAGGCATCCGCGAGGAGTTCCCACTTGCCGGTGTCCGGGTTCTGCTTCCAGACCGGCTTGCCGCGCCGGGTCTCATCGATCCCGACCGCCTCGGTGGCCTCGGGCTCGGCAGGCAGGGCGGTGGCGGCGAAGGAGATGAAGCAGCGGTGGACGACCGGCCAGGAGAGCCCCAGATCGCGGCCGGTCTGGACAATGGTGCGGCCGCCGTCGACCACCGCCGCCCCAGCCGCCCGGCGCAACGTGATCGTCGTCCGCATTCCGGCAGTAACCTGCGGTATCTGCTCGGTGAACGAGCCGCGCTCGCACCGGGTTTCGGCGCAGTACCAGCGGGCCTTGCGCCAGTGGACGGCCACGGGCCGGCCCCCGCAGGGCAGGTGCCTGGGCCGGGTGGTGCGGTAGTCCTTGAGCCGGGTGGCGAACACCCCGCAGCCAGGACAGGCCCGCGCGGCCGGGTCGGCGGTCACCACGTGCACCAGGCTGCCGCCCGCCCCGTCGTCCACGACGTTCACCACACTCACCCCCTCTACCCCCAGCAGGCGCGTCGCCGCCGCGTTGATCTCTGTATCGTTGATGGTCGAGCCCGCAGGTTCTTCTTGATCCGTTGTCTAGACACCAACCATGATCACGAAGCCCTGCGGGCTCTTCACATCGGGGGCGCCACACCCGACTAAACGTCACGCTGCGTAGCCATCGCGGCCGTTGGCACTCACCGCACCCCCACCAAGCTCGAAGACCCGGTATTTCGCTCCCCCCTCTTTGGGGTTGGCGCTCTTGGAACGGATATCTGACCGTAACCAGAACACCCTCACATTTGATTACGATGCCCAAGGATCTCCTCTCGCGATCCGTCACTCGGGCGGCTACCACATCACGTTGACTATTGATGACGGTCGTGTTGTCACGCTGGAGCTCGTCGACGGTGGCGAAGGCGGACCGGACGTAACGGTCAAAAAATATGGGTATACGAGTGGCAACCTCACCAGCACCATCAATTCTTCGCAAATTCCTACCCAGTTTTTCTATGACGAGCGGCTCCGGATCACATCCTGGGAGGACACCAATGGCAGCCGATATAACTACACCTACGACGAGCGGGACCGGTGCATCAGCCAGGGCGGCGAGGCTCGACACCTGACTCATGCCTTCGCCTACGACTTGGAAGCCCCCGCGTGGCCCGGCTGCAGAGTCACTGAGGCAACTACGGCCGAGGGTGCTACCTCTCGGTTCGTTGTCGACGAACACTGTCTGATTGTTGCCGAGGTCGATCCGATGGGTGGCGAGGTGCGGACGTCGTACGACGCCAACCAAAACATCACCGCTTTCACGGATCAGCTTGGTCGTATGACGAGGATCAGCCACAACCGCCTGGGACAGCCCATTGCGGTGGTCGGGCCCGATGGTGCCATCATCCGATATGAGTATGGCGCCCTCAATCTCACGAAGATGATCGCGCTTCCGGATGGTACATGCTGGCGATACACGTATGACGACTTCGGCAACTGCACATCTGTCACCGATCCCTCCGGAAACAATTCCCGCAGCACATACAGCTGGACGGGAGTCCCACTCACTGTCACCGACGCGCTGGGGCATCGCACTGTGGTGCGCTGCAACTCTGCGGGCTTGCCTCTGGAGCTCATCGATCACTTGGGATTCAGCACGGTCTGGCAGCGCGATATATTCGGGCGCACCACCGCTCGCACGGATGAGTTGGACTCTACGACTCGCTTTGCGTGGTCGGTGGAAGGGCTCCTCGTCCACCGTGTCCTGGCTGATGGTTCCAGCGAATCTTGGGCGCATGACGGTGAGGGAAATTGCACCAGCCATACAGATCAGTTGCGGCAAGTCTCACGCTACGAATACACACACTTCGATCTGCTCTCCACCAGTACGGCGCCAGGTGGCGCCCGCTATCACTTCTCGTATGACACGTCGCTGCGCCTCGTAGAGGTACTCAACCCTCTTGGTTTGGCTTGGGGGTACCGCTACGATGCGGCCGGTCGATTGATCTCAGAAACTGATTTCGATGGTCGAACCATCACCTATGCTCACGACGCCGCCGGCCGTCTCATCGCTCGTACCAATGCTCTGGGACAATCCATTGTCTACGAGTACGACGTCAGAGGGCAGTTGGTCCGTAAAGATGTGTGCGGGGCAGTCACCGAATTCGAATATGACGTGCTCGGAAATCTTGCCCGCGCCATCAGCGCAGAGAGTTCACTCCTCCTGGAACGAGACCGATCCGGCAACCTTGTCGCTGAAACCGTTGACGAGCGAACCCTCGCCTCTGTGTACGACGAGACAGGCCGTCGCACCAATCGCCTTACTCCGGCCGGTGCAACAAGCAATTGGACCTACGACGAGTCCGGCTTCCTCGCACGGCTCACCGCCTCAGGCCGTGCGATCGATTTTGATCGTGACATCAAGGGGCGGGAGATCACTCGCAGAGTCGGCACCAACCTCACTCTGGACCACGCGTTCGACGAACTCGGCCGGCTCGTCACCCAGTCGGTGGCGACCCGGAACGGGCACACCATCGGACATCGTGCCTACACCTACCGCAGCGATGGTCATCTCACCGGAATCGATGACGCGCTCACCGGTAAGCGCAGCTTTGATGTGGATGTTGCGGGCAGAGTCACCGCCGTCCATGCTGCGAACTGGACCGAGACTTACGCCTATGATGCTGCCGGCAACCAGATTGAATCGGACTGGCCGCGCACGCACCCCGGCCATGAGGCCACCGGAGTGCGCAGTTACTCCGGTACGCGCATTATCAGCGCAGGGCACGTCCGCTATGAATACGATGAGCTCGGCCGTACCACCCTGCGCCAGAAGACGCGGCTTTCCCGCAAACCCGACACGTGGCGTTACGAGTGGGATGCGGAAGACCGTCTCACCTCAGTGATCACTCCGGACGGTACACGCTGGCTCTATACATACGACCCTCTGGGCCGTCGGACATCCAAGCTGCGCTTGGCCCCCGATGATGAAACCGTGGTCGAGCGCGTCGTCTTCACCTGGGACGGTACGACGCTTTGTGAGCAGACCACGACATCGACGTCGCTCCCGAACTCTGTGACACTGACTTGGGATCACCAAGGTTTCGCCCCTATTGCCCAGGCCGAGCGCATATCTGCAGTTGATGAACCCCAGCACGAGGTTGATTCACGATTCTTCGCCATCGTCACCGACCTCATTGGCAAGCCCACTGAACTTCTGGACGAGAACGGCGGCATTGCGTGGCGTGCCCGCGCTACTTTGTGGGGCACCACCGCTTGGGCGACCAACAGCAGTGCGTACACACCACTGCGCTTCCCCGGCCAGTATCATGACCCTGAAACTGGCCTTCACTACAATTACTTCCGCCACTACGATCCCGAGACTGCCCGTTACCTCAGTCCTGACCCGCTCGGCCTGGAGCCCGCGCCGAATCCCGTCGCGTTCGTAGACAATCCGCATGCCTGGGCCGACCCGCTGGGGCTGGCGCCGTGCGGTGGTGCCGTCGCTCCAGCGGGGCATGTGTACAGGGGTGGGATCTATAAGTGGCTCAAGGACCCGAGTACGGGCTACAAGCGCAATATACCCGGGACTGAAATCAATCACATGCCGCCGAATTCGGTGAATGGTGTGCCGACAAACCGTGGCGCGGCTATCCAAATGGACCAGGCGGACCACTATCAGACGGCGAGCTGGGGGCGGAGTCATGAGGCAAGGGATTACAGAGCTCAACAGAAGGCTCTGGTCGATCAGGGGCGTTATCGGGACGCCATTGATATGGACATCGCCGATATTCGTTCCAAGTTCGGCGACAAGTACGACAATGCAATAAAGGAAATGATCTACTTTCTTCCGAAAGGATGGTGATTCGAGTGGCCTATGAAATTCAGTCGGGTCAGGGCGTTGATGTCGCGCGTTTTGGTGAAGGGAGGGAAGAGTTGCGCAGGCGCCTTGGGGAGCATGCGTCGTTTCGGCGTACCCCGGCGTCCAGTCCCGTGGACCACTATGTGGAAAAGGGGTTGCAGCTGAGCTTTGACAAGAATGATGCTCTGGAGTTCATCGAATTGACCCCTCTCGCCGATGTTCGATACGAAGGGATCTCACTTCTGGGGCGTCCTTATGGTGAGGTGCTTGCTGGGTTGAGAGAGCGAGGGCTTCAAGGAGTGGAGGACGGAGAGGGCATCGAATTCCCTGAGCTGGGGTTCGCTCTCTTTGTTTCTGATCCGGACGATCTTGAAGAGGACGTGCAGGGCGTTTCGGTATTTCCTGAGGGGTATTACTGAAAAGTAGAGGTGCGCCCCGGCCTCGCAGGGGCGCTGCGGACGCCACCTCGCTGACGCGTATCGCGCGCCAACAAGAGCTGCTCGGGTTCTGTCGCGGCAGGTATGCGCCGTGGAGAGGGCGGGGCGTCCTCGCCCAGGTGTCGACCGGTACCTCGCCCGGGGAGTTTGCCTACCCGACGGGCCTCGGACCCGTCGCCCAGCGGGCGGTGCGGCACCGGCTCAGGCGCTCCGTCAGGAAGCCTCCGGGGCGCTGACGTCCGGTCACGGGGACGCCCAGTCGGCCGTACTCAAGTCGACACGCCGCGTGATCTCCACTTTTCTGGGCTTATCGATCTCAATCGATCAGCTTGGAGGCACCGTGCGGTCGGAGGGCTACGACTACGACACCCACAGCCGGCTCGCCGGGCCGCTGACGGAACCGGGTACTGCCGCCTATCGGGTGCAGTACCGGAGTCTGCTCTCGCAGGAGCCGCACCGAATACGGGCCGTGCTGCTGATGACCCTGGCGCCCCTGCTCTCGGCGGTCCTGCTGGCCTATCTGGTCTGGCCCACGCACTGGACCGAGCGCGAGGGCGGCGCCCGCTGGCTGGTGCATCTGGACGCCGTGATGCTTGCGTCCATCGGGTTGATCATGTTCTTCATGCTGGTCAACGTGGTGTCGATCGCACACGCCACGATGGTCGCCAGGGACCCGGTACCGGTGACGCCCGAGGAGGGAACCCGGGTCGCGTTCCTCACGACGTACGTCCCGTGCAAGGAACCGATCAGCATGGTGCGGGCCACCCTCGAAGGCGCGGTCGCCCTGCGGCACGACGGGCCGCTGACCATCTGGCTGCTCGACGAGGGCGACGACGAGCGGGCCAGGGCGCTCTGCGCCGAACTGGGCGTACGGCACTTCACCCGCAGCGGTGTACCCGAGTGGAACCGCAAGAAGGGCCCGCACCGGGCGAAGACCAAGCACGGCAACTACAACGCCTGGCTCGCCATGCACGGCGACGACTACGACTTCTTCGCGTCGGTGGACACCGACCATGTGCCCCTGCCGAACTTCCTGGAGCGGATGCTCGGCTACTTCCGCGACCCGGACATCGCCTTTGTCGTCGGACCGCAGGTGTACGGGAACTACACGTCCTGCGTCACCAAGGCGGCCGAGAGCCAGCAGTTCCTCTTCCACGCGCTGATCCAGCGCGCGGGCAACCGCTACGGCGCCCCGATGTTCGTCGGCACCAACAACGTCGTACGCATCAGCGCGCTCAAGCAGGTCGGCGGCCTGTACGACTCGATCACCGAGGACATGGCCACCGGCTTCGAGCTGCATCGCCGGAAGAACCCGAGGACCGGCCGTTTCTGGCGGTCCGTCTACACCCCGGACGTGCTCGCCGTCGGTGAGGGGCCGGCCTCCTGGACGGACTTCTTCACCCAGCAGCTGCGCTGGTCGCGCGGTACCTACGAGACGCTGTTCAAGCAGTACTGGAAGGCGCCGTTCCGGGTGCCGCCCGGCCGGTTGCTCACGTACACGCTGATGCTCGTCTACTACCCGATGACCGCCATCAACTGGCTGCTCGGCATCCTGAGTTGTGTCCTGTTCCTGTGGTTCGGGGCGTCCGGCACCCAGGTCTCCTCCGCGATGTGGCTGATGCTCTACAGCGACGCGGCGGCCCTCCAGATCGGGCTCTACCTCTGGAACCGGCGGCACAATGTCTCGCCGCACGAGCCGGAGGGCTCGGGCGGGCTCGCTGGCATGGCGATGTCCGCGCTCTGCGCGCCGATCTACGCCAAGTCGCTGGGCTCGGCGGTGCTGCGCACCCGGGGCAGGTTCGTCGTCACGCCCAAGGGCGGACAGGCGAGCCCCGACCGGCTGCTGACCTTCCGGATCCACCTCTTCTGGGCAGCGGTGCTGGTCAGCTCCCTGGTGGCGTCCGTCTACCTCGGCCACACCCATGCGGCGATGCGCACCTGGGCCGTACTGGCGCTGGTCATCGCGCTGTCGCCGGTCGCCGTGTGGACCTGGACCACGCGGCGGGAGCGCGGCCGGGTCGAGGCGGTGGCCAGGGCCGCCGCGGCGGCCCTGGGCAGCGACGCCGCGACGGGCGAGGAGCCGGAGCCCGCCTTCGCCACGACCACAGGAGGGAACTGACGTGATGGGCTACCGGCCGACGAAGAAGTTCAAGAAGGTACTGCTCGGCAGTGGCGCGGTCGTGGTCCTCGCGGGACTCAACGCACCGGCCGCCGTCTCCTTCGCCGAGGAGAAGTACCACGCGTACAAGATCAACCAGCCGGGCTACAAGGCCCAGTACGGCGCCTGGGACACCGTGGGCATCCCGGACGAATACCGTACGAACGCGATCCACGCGGCCCTGCTCAACAGCGGCAAGGTGCTGATCATCGCGGGCTCCGGGAACAACGAGAGTAAGTTCGATGAGGGCTCCTTCGACACCGTCCTGTGGGACCCGAAGGACAACTCCTTCAAGCTGGTGCCGACCCCCGAGGACTTCTTCTGCGCCGGGCACTCGCAACTCCCCGACGGGCGCCTCCTGGTGGCCGGCGGCACCGCGCGCTACGAGGTGCTCGACGGGACGGTCACCCGGGCCGGCGGCGGCATGCGGGTCAAGAACGAGAACCCGGACAAGCCCATCACGTTCAAGAAGGGCACCCGCTTCCGCTCGCCGTCCGGCGTCACCTACGTCTCGAAGTTCGCCGTGACGGTGCCCAAGGCCAAGCGTGACTTCAAGATCTCGTACGCCAGGAGCGGGCGCATGCTGCCCTGGAAGACCTCCGTCACGGCGGCCGAGTCACGGGTCTTCGTGGAGGCGGTCAAGGACGGGAAGCAGGCGGTCACCGAGGAGGCCGCACAGTACGAGATCGAGGGGCTGAAGGGCGAGGACGCCGACAACGCGTACGGTCTCGCCGAAAAGATCACCATGGAGAAGCAGGACTTCCAGGGGATCAAGGCGGCGTACGAATTCGACCCCAAGGCCGAGAAGTACATACCCGTGGACCCGATGAAGGAGGCCCGCTGGTATCCGACGCTGGTCACCCTCGCGGACGGCAGGGTGCTCGCCGTCTCCGGCCTCGACGACGTCGGCGCGATCGTCACCGGCGACAACGAGTACTACGACCCGAAGACGAAGAAGTGGTCCAAGGCGCCCTTCCGGTACTTCCCCACCTACCCCGCGCTGTTCCTCACCAAGGGCGGCAAGCTCTTCTACTCCGGGTCGAACGCCGGTTACGGGCCCGCCGAGAAGGGGCGCGAGCCCGGTCTGTGGGACCTGAAGACCAACACCTTCAAGAAGGTCGGCGGGCTCACGGACCCGGACCAGACCGAGACCTCGGCCTCGCTGGTCCTGCCGCCGGCGCAGGATCAGAAGGTGATGATCCTCGGGGGCGGCGGCGTCGGTGAGTCGGAGAAGGCGACCGGCCGCACGGCGATCGTGGACCTCAAGGAGGACAGTCCGGCCTTCAAGACCGGACCCGAACTCCCGCAAGGCACACGGTACTTGAACAGTGTGATCATGCCGGATGATTCGGTCTTCACCAGCGGCGGCTCGGAGGACTACCGGGGGCGCGGCGCCAGCAACATCCTCAGGGCGCAGTTCTACGACCCCAGGACGAACGGGTTCCGGGAGGCGGCCGAGCCGACGGTGGGGCGCAACTACCACTCCGAGGCGCTGCTGCTGCCCGACGGGCGGGTCGTCACCTTCGGCTCCGACTCGCTCTTCGGCGACAGGGACAACACCAAGCTCGGCAAGTTCGAGCAGCGGATGGAGATCTACACACCGCCGTACCTGTTCAGGGACAAGGCGCAGCGCCCGGCGCTGCAGGACGGGCCGCGCACGCCGGACGCGCGGGGCCGGGTGACGTACCGGACGGCGCATCCCGAGCGGATCGAGCGGGCCAGGCTGATGCGGCCGAGTGCGGTCACCCACACCACGGACGTCGAGCAGCGCTCGATCGAGCTCGATGTGACCAAGGGCAAGGGCGAGGTGACGCTCGCGGTGCCGGGGGACAAGTCGCTGGTGCCGCCCGGGTCGTACATGCTCTTCGTCACGGACGCGGAGGGGACGCCGTCCGAGGCGAAGTGGATCCACGTGAAGTAGGCCCCCTGACCGTCAACGCCGGACGGGCTGAAAGATCTTCTTTCAGCCCGTCCGGCGTCGGCGCACCTCGGTAAGGGGCGGGCAGGGGAACGGCGCCCCGGCCACCCGCACCCGCATCCGCACCTACGCCTTCGCGCGCCGCGCCAGCCCCAGCGCGTAGTCCGGCCACCACGTGCCCGCCGACGGCCCGCCCCGGCACGGGCCGTCCGAGTCGCCGGGGCGCTTGATCCACAGGTGTGCGTCGAGCAGCGGCGCGTCCGTACGGTCGCTCGGCGGCGTACCCAGGGCGCGGCCCGAGGGGTTGCACCAGGAGTCGCGGCGGTTGCCGGGCAGCGGCCCGTTCCCGTTGCGGCTGCTGTCGATCACGAAGTGCGTGCCGCCGAGCAGCCCCGAGAGCTGGGTGCCGTACGCCTTGACGGCGTTGTCCGGCTGGAAGTTGGAGACGTTCAGCGAGATGCCGTCGGCCCTGGCGACCCCCGCGCTGCGCAGCGGCGCCACCAGTTTGGCCGGGTCGTCGATCCAGGCCGGGTTGCCCGCGTCCAGATAGACCCGGGTCTTGGGCTGCTTCTTCAGCCGGTCGACCGCGTCGGACAGCAGCAGGGCGCGCTCGGTGTGGTTCTCCACCGGAGTGCAGCCGTCCACGATGTGCGGCACCGCGTCCGGCTCCAGGATCACGATGGCCGGGGCGTCGCCGATGCTATCGGCGAACGTCCCGATCCAGCGCCGGTAGGCCTCCGCGTCCGTCGCCCCGCCCGCGGAGTGCTGCCCGCAGTCGCGGTGCGGGATGTTGTACGCGACGAGGACGACGGTCCGGGCGTCGCCCGCCGCGCCCCGCACGGCGTTCTTGATGTCGGGCGCGGGGTCGTCACCGGCCGGCCAGTCGGCGACGGGCCGCTCGGAGATCCGCTTGAGGGCGCTCGCGTCGGCCGCACGGCCCGCCGCCTCCCACGCCTTGACCTGGCGCGCCGCGTCACTGCCCGGGTCGACCCAGTAGGGGGACGGGGGCTGCGTCTGGGCAGGCCCCTGGACGACGGCGGCCTTGCCCCTGCCGGGTTCGGACTTCGGCGCGGGGTCGGCCGACGAGCAGCCGACCGCGGCGAGTGTGAGAAGGGCGCCGAGGGTGGCGCCGGTGAGCGAGCGTGAGCGGGTCGGTCTGCGGCCGGACATCCAGCCCCCTTGAACGGTTCGACTGGGCGGAACGGACCGGGCAATCGTCGCATAGCGGTCATACGGTGTGCGGGTACGACACCGGCCGTCGTGGGGCGGCCCGGCGCCCGTACCGAAGTTCGAGACAGAGCTGACCGGCATGTGACCGACCGGTAAGGTCGATGCCGTGCCAAAGCCGCTCAGCCTCCCCTTCGACCCCATCTCCCGAGCCGACGAGCTCTGGCGGCAGCGCTGGGGTCCCGTGCCCTCGATGGCCGCGATCACCTCGATCATGCGCGCGCACCAGATCCTGCTCGCCGAGGTCGATGCCGCCGTCAAGCCGTACGGACTGACCTTCGCGCGGTACGAGGCGCTGGTGCTGCTCACCTTCTCCAAGGAGGGGGAGCTGACCATGTCGAAGATCGGCGAGCGGCTGATGGTCCACCCCACCTCGGTGACGAACACCATCGACCGCCTCGTGCGGTCAGGTCTCGTCGACAAGCGGCCCAACCCCGCCGACGGGCGCGGCACCCTCGCTTCGATCACCGACAAGGGGCGCGAGGTCGTGGAGGCGGCGACCCGGGATCTGATGGCGATGGACTTCGGGCTCGGGGCGTACGACGCGGAGGAGTGCGCGGAGATCTTCGCGATGCTGCGCCCGCTGCGGGTGGCCGCGCAGGACTTCGACGAGCAGTAGAGGGGCGGCAGCGGCGGGCGGGGAGCGGCAGCCCGCCCGAAGATCGCCTGTTGTGCCCGGTTACGCTCGATGCCATGAAACAAAGCGTGCTGACCCGCTACCGCGTGATGGCGTACATCACCGCCGTGTGGCTGCTGGTGTTCACCGTCGCGATCGTCATGAAGTACGGCTTCGGGACCGGCGACACCATGCTGATCTCGCAGGTCCACGGCGTGCTGTTCATCGTTTACGTCGTCTTCGCCTTCGATCTGGGCACCAAGGCGAAGTGGCCGCTCGGCAAGCTGGCGTGGGTACTGGCCGCCGGCTGTATTCCGGTCGCCTCCTTCTTTGTGGAGCCGAAGATCACGCGTGAGGTCCGCCCGCTGGTCACGGACGCCCGCCCGGCTCCGGCCAAGGCGTAATCGCTCATTTTCTCGATTTGTGACCGCCGCGCGCGAGGCTCGTGGTGGTCAGCCATCGACATTTACTAGGACGTCCTAGTAAATTCGATGGCATGGACGCTCACGCCATCGAGGAAGGCCGCCAGCGCTGGCAGGCCCGTTACGACAAGGCCCGCAAGCGCGACGCGGACTTCAGCACGCTCTCCGGAGACCCGGTCGACCCCGCGTACGGGCCACGGCCCGGTGATACGTACGAGGGCTTCGAGCGGATCGGCTGGCCCGGGGAGTACCCCTTCACCCGCGGGCTGCACGCGACCGGCTACCGCGGCCGGACCTGGACCATCCGCCAGTTCGCGGGCTTCGGCAACGCCCAGCAGACCAACGAGCGGTACAAGACCATCCTGGCCAACGGCGGCGGCGGCCTCTCCGTCGCCTTCGACATGCCGACCCTGATGGGCCGCGACTCCGACGAGTCCCACTCGCTCGGCGAGGTCGGCCACTGCGGCGTCGCCATCGACTCCGCCGCCGACATGGAGGTCCTCTTCCAGGACATCCCGCTCGGTGACGTCACCACGTCGATGACGATCAGCGGCCCCGCCGTGCCCGTCTTCTGCATGTACCTGGTGGCGGCCGAGCGGCAGGGCATCGACCCCGCCGTCCTCAACGGCACCCTCCAGACCGACATCTTCAAGGAGTACATCGCGCAGAAGGAGTGGCTCTTCACCCCCGAGCCGCACCTGCGCCTGATCGGCGACCTGATGGAGCACTGCGCCCGTTCCATCCCCGCGTACAAGCCGCTGTCGGTCTCCGGCTACCACATCCGCGAGGCGGGCGCGACGGCCGCGCAGGAGCTCGCGTACACGCTCGCGGACGGTTTCGGATACGTCGAGCTCGGCCTGTCCCGCGGCATGGACGTGGACCACTTCGCGCCCGGCCTGTCCTTCTTCTTCGACGCGCACGTCGACTTCTTCGAGGAGATCGCCAAGTTCCGCGCCGCGCGCAGGATCTGGGCCCGCTGGATGAAGGAGGTGTACGGCGCCCAGAGCGACAAGGCGCAGTGGCTGCGCTTCCACACCCAGACGGCCGGCGTCTCGCTGACCGCGCAGCAGCCGTACAACAACGTGGTCCGCACGGCGGTCGAGGCCCTGGCGGCGGTCCTGGGCGGCACCAACTCGCTGCACACCAACGCCCTGGACGAGACCCTCGCGCTCCCCTCCGAGCAGGCGGCGGAGATCGCGCTGCGCACCCAGCAGGTGCTCATGGAGGAGACCGGCGTCGCCAACGTCGCCGACCCGCTGGGCGGTTCCTGGTACGTCGAGCAGCTCACCGACCGCATCGAGGCGGAGGCCGAGAAGATCTTCGACCAGATCAAGGAGCGCGGCACCCGGGCGCACCCGGACGGACAGCACCCGATCGGCCCGATCACCTCCGGCATCCTGCGTGGCATCGAGGACGGCTGGTTCACCGGGGAGATCGCCGAGTCGGCGTTTCAGTACCAGCGCTCGGTGGAGAAGGGCGACAAGCGGGTCGTGGGCGTCAACTGCCTGCACGGCTCGGTGACGGGCGACCTGGAGATCATGCGGGTCAGCCACGAGGTGGAGCGCGACCAGGTCCAGGCGCTGACCGCGCGCAAGGCGGCCCGTGACGAGGCGAAGGTGCGCGCGTCGCTGGACGCGATGCTGGCCTCGGCGCGCGACGGCTCGAACATGATCGAGCCCATGCTCACCGCGGTGCGCGCGGAGGCCACCCTGGGCGAGATCTGCAACATCCTGCGCGACGAGTGGGGCGTGTACACCGAGCCGCCGGGGTTCTGACGCGGACGCGTGCAACGGGACGCCCGGGAACCCGCATTGCGGGTTCCCGGGCGTCGTCCCGCTACAGGGGCCGGCCGACCGGCACGGCCACGGCGGCCAGCGTCGCGTCCACCAGGCGCTCCAAGCGGCCGACGACGCCGGGCTCGATGAACAGGCCGTCGTCGCCGCGCAGCCGGGTCGCGTCGCCGATCGCGACTTCCTCGTGCTCGATCGGCCGCGCGCCGCAGTTGGCGAGAATCCGGCGCAGGTGCGGTTGTACGTTCGCCCCCCCGGCCCGACCGGGGGACGCGCTGGCGACCGATGCGGGGACGCCGGCGAGCGGGCTGTTCTCACCACCCAGCGAGAGCCAGTCCAGCGCGTTCTTCAGCACGCCCGGCGGGTAGCCGTTGTAGGACGGGCTGCTGATGAACAGGGCGTCGGCGGTGGAGAACCGCTCTAGCGCGGACAACAGCCGGCTCATGCCGCCAACCCGCTCGGTGTCCTCGTCGAACAGGGGGAAATCCCGCAGGGGGACGCGGAACGTCGTATGGCCGCCGCGCCGTTCGATGATCCGCTGAACTGTGAGGACTGCCGAGGAGTTCACCGACTCACGCCGCAGACTCCCGGACATCACTGCAATCCTGGCCATGTGCTCGACCTCCTTGGCGCGGGCGTGCCCCGACTTCGGGGACGAAGGTGTCAGCCCCACCGGCGCTGCCGCCGACGAGTTCGAGTCAGGAGACGACGGTGCGCGAGAGCACGACAGGGGCGGCCGGGTTCGGGTAGCAGGGGAGCTCGCCGATCTCGTGGGTCGTCGGGTCCTCGGCCATCCAGCGGAAGCCCGGGTCGGCCGCGCTGGTGCCGGCCACCGAGGTGGTCAGCTCGCCGGCGGCGGGGGCGCGCAGGCTCACCTTGAGGGTGGGGACGTCGGCGTCCACCCCCGCGGTGAAGGGCCCGGTCGCCGAGACCGTGACCTGGCCGGGGGAGAAGGACACCGTCTGCTTGGAGTCGCCCAGGTTGGAGCCGCCGACCAGCTTGTGGCCGAGAATCTTGGCCCCTGCCGGGAGGTTGTAGACGAACTTCACGTCCCAGGCCTTGGTGTTGAACTCGGTGCGCGGGTTGACGGGCTCCGGGTCGTACGCGACGGTGAATGTCTGGTGCGGCCGTACGGTCGCCGGGGCGGTCACGTTGAAACTACGGCTGTATTCGAGCACGTAACTTCCGCCGCCGAATTCGACCGGGCACAGGTACGGCACGGTGGACGTCGCCGCTGAAGCGCTTGCCGGAAAGGCTATTGCGCTGGAGGCAGCGAGGGCGGTGACAGCCAGAGCGCGCGTCAGGGTGCTGTGGATACGCAACGAAATTCTCCCTTGCTAAAGAACGGTCGATCCCGGTGGGTGGGCCAACGAGTCGGTGCACTCCGATGCCCGGAGCTGTATTCATCTCTCGTCCGGAATGCGCCACCAGTTTCGGCCGTCACGCTCTAAGTGGACTCAATTTTCGCTCCTTGTTATCCGCCGGTGGTCGGCAATCTTCTCTACTCCCTTGACCTGGAGCGCAGTTGAGGATGCAGAATTGAAGGTGTCATTCCGTTGCGAGGAAAGGGTGTCACCCAGTGCTGACTGTGGAGATCTGGTCCGATGTGGTGTGTCCGTGGTGCTATCTGGGAAAGCGGCGGTGGGAAGCGGCTCTCGCTCGGTTCCCGCACGCGGATCAGGTCGAGACCGTATGGCGGTCGTTCGAGCTGAGGGTGAACCAGCCCATCGTCCCAGGCGATTCCCTCAACGAGATGATGCGGCGCGACGGGCATTCCCAGGAGGAGCTCGACGGCATTTTCCAGAGCATCATCGACCTCGGTGACAAGGAGGGAATCGCACTGCGCCCGGGTGAGTACCGGCCCGTCAACTCCTTCGACGCGCACCGACTGCTGCACGCGGCCGAGGGGCACGGCCTGGTGAACGCCCTGATGGAGCGGGTTCTGTACGCCTATCACTCCGAGTTGTCGAACATCGCCGACCATGAGGTGCTCCGGGCGCTCGCGGTGGACGCCGGCCTGTCCCGGGCCACGATTTCCGAGGTGCTGTCCGGCGACGGATGCGCAACCGAGGTGCGCGCGGACGAGGCCCGGGGGGCCGCGATCAAGGTGACGTCCGTGCCGGCGTTCGTGGTCGACGGGCGCGAGGCCATCCACGGCGCCGTGGAGTCCGACGCGATACTCGCCATGCTCACCGAGGAGTGGGAGCGGCACACCGTCGCGGCGAGCAGCGACTGACGCGCGGCGCCCGTCCATCAGCGGTTCGGGCCGGCGGCTCAGTCGATGACGATGACGAGCTTTCCGCGGGTGTGCCGGGTCTCGACCTCGCGGTGGGCGTCGGCGGCCGCTGCCAGCGGGAAGGTCCGGGCGATCTCGATGTGCAGCTTGCCCTGGGTGTAGAGCTCGGCCAGCTCCCTGAGGCGGGTCAGGGCGCGCTGGGTGAACACCCCGACGATCCCGAGCTCTTCGAGCCGCTCGAAGCCCACGAGGGTGCCGATCCGGTCGCGGTTGTCCAGCAGCTCCACCGAGGCGTCCAGCGCCTCGCCGCCCGCGCCGTCGAGGATCGCGGTGACCCCCTCGGGGGCCAGCTCCCGTACCCGGTCGACCAGTCCTTCGCCGTAGGCCACGGGGATGGCGCCCAGCGAGCGCAGGTAGTCGTGGTTGCGCGGGCTCGCGGTGCCGATGACGGTCGCGCCGTAGTTCAGGGCGAGCTGCACGGCCACGGTGCCCACCCCGCCGGCCGCGGCGTGGACCAGCAGCGTGTCGCCCGAGCCGACCTTCAGCTTGTCCAGGGCGGTGTGCGCCGTCTGTCCGGAGGCGGAGAAGACTCCCGCCACGTCCCACGGCATACCGGCCGGCTTCGTCACGATCTGGTCGGTGGGCACCACCAGGTACTCGGCGTGGCAGGACAGCAGGGCCCAGCCCAGCACCTCGCTGCCCACCTCGACCCCCTCGACACCCTCGCCGGTCTGGTCGACGACCCCCGCGAACTCGTTGCCGATCTTCTGCGGGAACGCCAGGGTCTGGCCGGGCGGTGTCCAGCCGCCGCGCACCGAGCAGTCGGCGGTCTGGATGCCTGCGGCCCTGACCCGCACCCGGACCTGACCCGGGCCTGCCGTCGGCGTATCGACGTCGAGGAGCTCCACTACCTCGGGCCCGCCGAAGGAATTGATCGCTGCTGCCTTCATGGGAATGCCTTTCATGCGTCGGATCGGGGAATGCGGCCGGCCCGGCTCGGCGTGCGGGCCGCGTGCGGCGGGCTCACCCCGGGGCGAGCTCACGGCTTTTGGGGGCCGCCGGTTCGGCACGGCCCTGCTCGGCCTGCTTCTCCAGCGCGGCGACTACCGCCGCCGGGGTCGGCATCAGGGCCATCTCGTCGCGCAGGTTCCCGGCCTGCTCGCGGTACGAGGGGGTGTCCAGGACTTCCCGCACCGCGGCGGTGATGTTCTCCGCGGTGTCGTCGCCGGGCCGGATCATCTTCGAGGCGCCGTACTCGGTCAGGCGGGTGGAGTAGTCCACGACGTAGGGCAGGTACGGGATGAGCACCTGCGGCACACCGTGCGCCATGCTGCCCAGCACGGTGTTTCCGCCGGCGTGATTGACCACCACGTCGCAGGTCGGGGCGACCACGTCCAGCGGCAGCCAGCCCGCCCGGACGTTGTCCGGCAGCGGCCCCAGCTTGGCGGCCATGTCGTCGGGGGCTCCGACGAGCAGCTCGACGTCCAAGTGCTGCACCTTTTCCACCAGGGCGGCCAGTACGTCGTAGTAGTAGTCCGGCGTGATGCGGCTGCCCGCGGTCACCATGACCCGGGGCCGGCTGCCCTTGGTGTACATCCATGGCGCGAGCTTCTTCGGCGTGGTGCAGGGCACGTACCGCATCGGCTGGGCGGCGGGGGCGTCCCACACGCGCAGGCTCGGCGGGCAGGTGTCCACGAACAGATCGAAGCGCGGCATGTCGTACAGGCCCAGGCGCTTCAGGGAGAACCCCAGCTCGGCGGCGGCTGCCAGGTCGATGGTTCGGGGCCTACGGGGCTCAGGTCGCCGAGCCCTGGGAGCGCTCCTGCTCCTCCCGCTCGCGTTCCTGTTCCTGCTCCCGGGCTTCGAGTTCCGGTGTGGGCGGGCCGAGCTTCACGAAGAGCAGCACCAGCAGCACCAGCCCGCTGAGCGCCGCAGCGGCCAGGAATCCGGCCGTGAGCGAGGTGGCCCCGACCAGGGGGCCGATCACCAGCGGCGCCGCGAACTGGCCGCCGAAGTTGGCCGTGCCCGACAACGCCAACGCCTGTCCGCGCATCTCGGCCGGTGAAGTCTCTCCGGTGAGTATGGCGAGGGCCGGGACCGAGACCCCGCTGCCCGCGCCGAACAGGACCGCGGCGACGGCGAGCAGCGCGGGCTGGTCCGCGAGCGCGCCCACTAGGAAAGCCACGCCCCAGAGCACGAGCGCCGCACGGATGAGGGGCAGATAACCCAGGTGCGCCCGCATCTTGCCGTAGAAGAACCCGGAGAAACTGCCGGCGAGCGAGATGCTCGCGATGATCGCCGCGATGGTGAAGGGCGCGGCGACACCCAGCTGGTCGAACCGCTGTGGCAAGAAGACGATCAGCACGTACAGCAGGAACGAAGCGACCACCGACAGTGCGTACAGGCCCAGCAGCTGGGGTGTTGACCGCAGCAGAGTGAGGATCCCGCCGCCCTTGACCCGTCCCGCCGCGGGAAGGTTCGGCATCGCGATGAGCATCGCGACCGCGGTGGGAATGCCGACGAGGTAGATGGCGAACGGGCCGTGCCAGGAGAAGACACGTACGTCACCGACACGGCCCGCGGCTTCCTCGCGATGGCCGGCTGCGACCGGGCGCTCGGCGAGGCCGTCAACCTGGGTACCGGTCGTGAGATCGCCATCGGGGACCTCGCCCACGCGCTGATCGCCGCGTCGGGGCGGGACGCCGAGGTGGTGGTCGACCCGGCGCGGCTGCGGCCGGCCGGCAGCGAGGTGGAGCGGCTGCTCTCCGACAACACGCGGGCGCTGGAGTGGTCGGGCTGGCGGCCGGAGGTCTCGCTGGAGGACGGGCTCAAGCACACCTCGGAGTGGGTCGCGGAGAACCTCCGGCTGTTCGCGCCGGACCGTTACCAGGTCTGACGTACGGACCCTCAGGTCCGCCCGGCCGGCGGGGTGGCTCCCAGCCCGCTCACCAGCAGCAGCGTGAAGCTGTGCGCCCAGGCCGCGTCCACCGGTTCCGCGCTCACCAGCGCCCGGTGGACGACGGCTCCGGCGATCACGTCGAAGATCAGGTCCGCGTTGCCGGCCGCCTGCTCGGGGTCCTCCTCGTACGGCAGCTCGCCGCGGGCCTGCGCGCGTTCGCGTCCCAGCACCACCAGGCGCTTCTGCCGGTCGACGATCGCCGAGCGGATGCGCCGGCGCAGCGCCTCGTCGCGCGTCGACTCCGCGACCACCGCCATCAGCGCGGTCTTGGTCTCGGGCCGGTCCAGGAGCGCCGCGAACTGCAGCACCACGCCCTCGATGTCGGCCGCCAGGCTGCCCAGGTCGGGGAGTTCCAGCTCGTCGAAGAGGACGGCCACGGCATCGACGACCAACTCGTTCTTGTGCGCCCACCGGCGGTAGAGGGTCGTCTTGGCGACCCCGGCCCGGCTCGCCACATCGCCCATCGTGAGCTTGGACCAGCCCAGCTCCACCAGTGCCGCCCTGGTCGCCTCAAGGATCGCGGCATTGGCCCCAGGGCTGCGTGGGCGGCCCGTTCGGGAGGGGGAGGTGGGGTGGATCCGGCTGGACATGCCCGTGACCATACCGGCCGGTAGGCGATTGTCAGTGAGGGAGATCACCGAAAGGGGGCAGCGGCGCGACGGCCTTTCGAGTTACGCTACGACCCGTAGCGAAAGCAGCGACAACCACGCGGCCACTACGACACGACCACGGGCGCCGGATGGGGATCCGGCGCCGGCCACCGGTCCTCCTCGGGGCCTCGGACCGCCGTCCGCCCGTATGCCCCGCAATCCGGCGGGGGGCTGCGAGCGGGCCCCGGTTCGTGAAGCATTCCAGAACCGCGCGCGAAAGGGGGAGGATGTACGCATGCAGCCTAGGAACATGTCTATGAGCGGCGTCGTCGACCTCGCCGCGGTGAAGGCGGCCGGCGAAGCCCGGCAGAAGGCGGAGCAGGCCCGTGCCCAGGCCGCCACGGAGGGCGGCCCCACGGGTGTCGCCCCGTCGAGTCTGGTGATCGATGTCGATGAGGCCGGATTCGAGCGCGATGTCCTCCAGCGCTCCTCCGAAGTCCCTGTCGTCATCGACTTCTGGGCCGAGTGGTGTGAGCCGTGCAAGCAGCTCAGCCCCTTGCTGGAGCGTCTGACGCTGGAGTACAAGGGCCGTTTCATCCTCGCCAAGATCGATGTCGAAGCCAATCAGATGCTGATGCAGCAGTTCGGGATCCAGGGGATCCCGGCTGTCTTCGCGGTGGTCGCCGGACAGGCGCTGCCGCTCTTCCAGGGTCTGGCCCCCGAAGCGCAGATCCGCGAGACGCTGGACCAGCTGGTCCAGGTCGCGGAGGAGCGCTTCGGTCTGACCGGCATCGCCGTCGACTCCGATGCCGAGGAGGCCCCGGTCGAGGAGGCCGCGGAGATCGAGGAGCCGGTCGGCCCTTACGACGCGCTCCTTGAGGCCGCTGTGCGGGCGCTGGACGCGGGCGACTTCGGCGGCGCGGTCCAGGCGTACCAGAACGTGCTGGGCGACGATCCCGCGAACAGCGAGGCCAAGCTGGGCCTCGCCCAGGCCGAGTTGCTCGGCCGGGTGCAGGGGCTCGACCCCCAGCGGGTCCGCCAGGACGCGGCCGACCACCCCGCCGACGTACCGGCGCAGATCGCCGCGGCCGACCTCGATCTGGTCGGCGGCCATGTGGAAGACGCCTTCGGGCGACTGGTCGAGACGGTGCGCCGCACAGTGGGCGACGACCGGAACGCCGCGCGGGTGCGGCTGCTGGAACTCTTCGAGGTCATCGGCGCGGACGACCCGCGGGTGGCCCCGGCGCGGATGGCACTGGCGAGGGTGCTGTTCTGACGGGTGGTACCCCTGGGGTACTCCTGAAGTTTTAGCGACACAGTGACAATAAGCGGCCGCGCTTTACCAAAACTTGGTAATCGCGGCCGCTGTTACTTGCAGTAAGCCGAGAGCGTCGTTCTGCCCGGTTCTGATCCTCAATCACCATTTTTTTCACGTCACTCGACGACACCATCCACGGCCGCCCGATGCCGGGCGGTCGCGCCTTGGTTATCGGGCCGTTACTAGCGAGTAACGAACCCCCTTGTGCACCGGCTTGTAATGCACCACGATCGGCCACGCTCGGTCCAACACCGCACCAGCCCGACAGCCATTCGGTGCCGCGGTCCCCTGGATCCCCACCGAGTGGGCCGGCGGCAGTGGCGCGTCGGCTGTGGACAGGGGGGTCCCTGCTACCCGGCGGGGCCTGTCCAGTGCGGTTGCGCGAATGCGTGGCCAGTGGTTGTCGCTCGGGGGTGATCGCCGGTGATTTCGGGCGCTGTTCGCGCCTCCGATACGGGCGCTCTCCTTCCCGAGGACGTAGCACTTCTCCCATCCCCCTGCGGGTTCCAGCCCGTAATGGAGATGTACGTCCGAGAAGGAGGAAAGTCATGAGTTCCCAAGTACGCGGTGGAACCAGATGGAAGCGGTTCGCCATAGTCATGGTGCCGAGCGTGGCCGCTACGGCCGCGGTAGGCATCGCCCTGGCTCAGGGCGCGCTGGCGGCTTCGTTCAGCGTCTCCGGCCAGAGCTTCAAGGTCAGCGCCGACGAACTCGTCGGCTACGACTTCATTCAGTACGGCAGCATGGCCGAGGGCAAGGACCTGAACGGCAAGGACACCTTGAACCCGGTGGCCGTGTCGGGCTTCAGCAGGGCCACCATCACCAACATGTGCCAGTCGGTGGTCACGCCGAACGTGCCGGTCTTCGGCGCCATCAGCCTTGAGCTCAGGGCCGGCACCAACGCCAAGAAGCCGGTCGAAGCGACCGACCTCTACCTCGACGTGGCCCAGCTGAAGGCTGACGCCCTGTTCGAGGACATCGACATCGGTGTCGCGGCGGGTGACAAGAACAACCCGACCAAGATCCAGCCCGGTACGGAGAAGAAGGTCAATCCGTTCGGGTTCGCCCAGCGCGCCAGGAAGGCGACGCTGAGTGGCGTGGAGCAGACGGCGTGGGCCACCACTGCCGGAACCTTCAAGCTCAGCAACCTGAGCCTGAAGCTGCACAAGGGTGTCAAGGAGTGCTACTAAGCACTCGCTGAGGGGGGTCGGGGAGCTTCACCGCTGCCCGACCCCCTGTCTCCAACTTCTATCTCCCCGGCGATGCCGGTTCCAGGGAGCTGTTTTCCATGAGCGCCGAGTCACCGGGGCACAACGAGCACCACCTCCGCGTATTTCGGCGGCGATTCCGTGCCTGGCGAGGATCGCGGCCGTTCTGGGCAGGCCTACTCACCATGATCGGCGGCGTGCCGATCGCGTACTTCCCGTACGCCAATCTCAAGCTGGGCAACGTCACGCTGGCCATGGCGACCACAGCGGGCGCAGGCTCGCTGATCATCGGCGTACTCCTGGTCACGCTGGGCTTCACGATGTGGTTCCACCAGATCGTCCGGGTCTTCGCGGGCGTTGCCTCGATCGTCCTGGCGATGGTCTCCCTGCCGGTGGCGAATATCGGTGGCTTCGTCATCGGCTTCCTGCTGGCCATGCTCGGCGGAGCGCTGTCCATCGCCTGGGCGCCGGGCAAACCCGCTGCGCCATCCGTCGAGCCGAAGCAACCCGACGCGGCGCAGACCTTCGGCGGCGAACCGGACGGAGCCGTTTTTCCCGAGCCGCGGGCCGGTGAACCGAACACACACGCTACCGACTCATCTGTAGACGCGAATGGCGGGAGGAACAGTGCGGGGTGACGAGACAGAGCTGACCGCGGCTGTGGGCGACGGGGTCCGTGCGAGAAGCGGGCCGCGTCACGCGGCCCCACGGAAGTCGTTGCTGACGAAGTGGCAGATACCCGCGGGCAAGGCGATGGCTCTGGCCGCGATGCCCACGGCGGTGTTCGTGGGGATGGGGCTCACCCCCAAGCTGGCACTGGCCGACGAGCAGCCGACCAACCCCTTCGCGCCGGGCCCCTGCGTAACCCGCTCGGACACCCCCGACCCCGACGCGTCCGAGTCGAAGTCCCCCTCGGCGGAGCCCTCCGCCACGGCGACCCCGAGCCCGAGTGCGAGTACGGACACGCCGGAGGAGACTCCGGCGCCGGACGCGAGTGCGAGCAGCTCCGAGGCGGCGGACCCGGCCAAGGAGTCGGTAGCGGGTCAGGCCGCGAAGCCGCCGGTCACGAAGGCGCCGGACACCAAGCCGACTCCGTCCGCGACCCCGTCGCCGAGCGCGACCAAGAACCCGCTCGACCCGCTGGGTGTGGGCGACGCGCTCAAGGATCTCTTCGACGGCCCGGACAAGGAGGAGCCCAAGGACCCGACGGACACTCCGTCCAGCCCGACGGACGATGCCGGGTCCGACGCGAAGGCCGCCCCGACGTCCGACGCGGGGAAGAAGGACGAGGCGGCCGATCCCAAGGCCGATCCCAAGGCGGATCCCAAGGCCGAGGCCGGTGTCAAGGACAAGACCGACGATGCTGCGGCCAGGACGAAGAAGGCCATTGAGGACGCGGCCGAGCTGGCCGGCGCCGACGTGGAGGAACTCGACCAGGCCGCCAAGGACGCGGGGAAGGCCAGGGACGCCGAGGCCAAGAAGGACGCGGACGGCAAGGAGCCCTTCCCCTGCCCGACGCCGGACCCGAAGGCTCTGGCCGATGCCGAGCTGGAGCCCGGCATCCCGCTCCTCCCGGACGAGGCCTGGATGCTCAACAGCTCCATGCTCACGCTGGGCGGGCTCGACTACCACGGCATCGTCGAGGTCAAGACGTACTCCGGCAAGATCAAGAAGGTCCTGAAGTTCACCGCGGACACGGTCGACATCAAGGACCTGGACCAGTCGGTCGTCGGTCCCAGCGGCACGACTCACAAGGTCGAGTCCCGTGAGGGTTCGACGTCGACCATCCGCGGCGGCACGGTGACGATGTACACGGAGGAGCTGAAGGGCAACCTCTTCGGCCTCATCCCGATCACCTTCAGCCCGGAGACCCCGCCGCCGATCAATGTCCCCTTCGCGATGTTCACCAAGGTCAAGGTGACCCAGGCCGGCCAGTTCGGCGGCTCGCTGAAGGTTCCGGGCCTGTACAACCACATCCTCAGCCCCGGGGCCTGAGGCCTCGCACCTTCCCGGGAGCCGCGAGAAAGGGCTGTGGCCCGCACCGACCCCTAGAGAGCGCCCCTGGTCGGTGCGGGCCACAGTCGTCCGGGTACCGGCCGGCCGCTGTGCCTGAGCCCCGCGGGGCCGGAGGAAGCGGAAGAGGCGGCGGGGAAGCAGGAGTCGGCCCGGCGGTGAACGCGGCGAGGGCGGTACCGCGGAACAGGAAATCCGGGGTACCGCCCTCGCCGCGTGCCTGCGGAGCGCGCGTCAGCCGCGCTCTCCGCCGCCCAGGTGGTGCACCCGGACCATGTTCGTCGTGCCGGGGACGCCGGGGGGCGAGCCGGCGGTGATGATCATCGTGTCGCCCTGGTTGTAGCGCTGGAGCTTCAGCAGTTCGCCGTCGACCAGGTCCACCATCGCGTCCGTGTTGTCCACGTGCGGGACGACGAAGGACTCGATGCCCCAGCTCAGCGACAGCTGGTTGCGGGTCGACTCGTCCGTGGTGAAGGCCAGGATCGGCTGGGCGGTGCGGTAGCGCGAGAGGCGGCGGGCGGTGTCGCCGGACTGGGTGAAGGCGACCAGTGCCTTACCGTCCAGGAAGTCCGCGATCTCGCAGGCCGCACGCGCGACCGAGCCACCCTGGGTGCGCGGCTTCTTGCCGGGGACCAGCGGCTGGAGGCCCTTGGAGAGGAGCTCCTCCTCGGCCGCCACGACGATCTTCGACATCGTCTTGACCGTCTCGATCGGGTACGCGCCGACCGAGGATTCCGCGGAGAGCATCACCGCGTCCGCGCCGTCCAGGATCGCGTTGGCGACGTCGGACGCCTCGGCGCGGGTGGGGCGGGAGTTGGTGATCATCGACTCCATCATCTGGGTCGCCACGATCACCGGCTTCGCGTTGCGGCGGCACAGCTCGATGAGGCGCTTCTGCACCATCGGGACCTTTTCGAGCGGGTACTCGACGGCCAGGTCGCCGCGGGCCACCATGACACCGTCGAAGGCGTCCACGATGCCGGCCATGTGCTCGACGGCCTGCGGCTTCTCCACCTTGGCGATGACGGGGACCCGGCGGCCCTCCTCGTCCATCACCTTGTGGACGTCCTTGACGTCGTCCGCGTCGCGTACGAAGGAGAGCGCGACCAGGTCGCAGCCCATCCCGAGGGCGAAGCGGAGGTCGTCGATGTCCTTCTCGGAGAGGGCCGGGACGTTGACCGCCGCACCGGGCAGGTTGATGCCCTTGTGGTCGGAGACGACACCGCCCTCGATGACGATGGTCTTGACCTGCGGACCCTCGACCGAGATGACCTTGAGCTCGACGTTGCCGTCGTTGATCAGGATCGGGTCGCCCTTGGCGACGTCGCCCGGCAGACCCTTGTAGGTCGTACCGCAGATCGACTTGTCGCCCGGGACGTCCTCGGAGGTGATGGTGAACTCGTCCCCGCGGACCAGCTCCACCGGCCCCTCGGCGAACTTGGCCAGCCGGATCTTCGGTCCCTGGAGGTCGGCGAGTACGCCCACCGCCCGGCCGGTCTCCTCGGCGGCCTTGCGGACGCGGTCGTAACGGCCCTGGTGCTCGGCGTGAGTGCCATGGCTGAAGTTGAAGCGGGCCACGCTCATGCCGGCTTCGATCAGAGCCACGAGCTGCTCGTGAGAGTCGACGGCGGGGCCCAGTGTGCAGACGATTTTGGAACGGCGCATGAGGCGGATCCTATCGGTTTGTTTCCCTGCGGAATATTCCGTCTGGTGGAATGTACAAATGGGCGGGAGGCCGCTCAGGCGATGGCCTTCAAATCCCTGATCAATTGGCCAATTGATCATCAGTAAGGTCAGTCGGTGACCAACGCGTAGGTCTGACGAGCGATCTCAAGTTCTTCATCGGTCGGAACCACCGCCACCGCGACCCTCGTGTATTCCGGCGAGATCAGCCGCGCCCCGTCCGCCCGTACGGCGTTGAGGTCCGCGTCCACCGCCAGGCCCAGCTCCGCCAGGCCCGCGATCGCCGCCTCGCGCACCGGCGCCGCGTTCTCGCCGACGCCCGCGGTGAAGGCCACCGCGTCGACCCGGCCCAGAACGGCGTAGTAGGCGCCGATGTACTTCTTCAGCCGGTGGATGTAGATCTCGAAGGCCAGCAGCGCCTGCTGGTCGCCCTCGTCGACGCGGCGGCGGATCTCCCGCATGTCGTTGTCGCCGCACAGGCCGACCAGGCCGCTCTTCTTGTTGAGCAGTACGTCGATCTCGTCCGTCGACATCCCGGCCACCCGCTCCAGGTGGAAGACGACCGCGGGGTCGATGTCACCGGAGCGGGTACCCATCACGAGCCCCTCCAACGGCGTCAGCCCCATCGAGGTGTCGACGCACCGCCCGGCGCGGACCGCGGAGGCCGAGGCGCCGTTGCCCAGGTGCAGCACGATGACGTTGACCTCGGAGGGGTCCTTGCCGAGCAGCTTCGCCGTCTCGCGCGACACGTACGCGTGCGAGGTGCCGTGGAAGCCGTAGCGGCGGATGCGGTGCGCGTCGGCGGTCTCGACATCGATCGCGTAGCGGGCCGCGGACTCCGGCATCGTCGTGTGGAACGCGGTGTCGAAGACGGCGACCTGGGGGAGATCCGGGCGCAGGGTCTGCGCCGTGCGGATACCGGTGATGTTCGCCGGGTTGTGCAGCGGCGCCACCGGCACGAGCCGCTCGATCTCCGCCAGCACCTCACCGGTGATCACGGTCGGCTCGGTGAACGTCAGCCCGCCGTGCACCACCCGGTGCCCGATCGCGGCCAGCTCGGGCGAGTCCAGGCCGAGCCCGTCCCGCGCCAGCTCCTCGGCGACCGCCTTCAGCGCGGCCTCGTGGTCGGCGATGGGGCCGGTGCGCTCGCGCTTCGCCCCCTCGCCGTCCTGCCCGGTCAGCGGCGTGTGCACCAGCCGGGAGGTGGCCTCACCGATCCGTTCGACCAGACCGGCGGCCAGCCGTGAGCCGTCCCGCATGTCGAGCAGCTGGTACTTCACCGACGAGGAGCCGGAGTTGAGGACGAGGATACGCGTGGCGTCAGCGGTCACGGGGGCGGTGCTTTCTGTCGCGGGGGCGGCGGACGGGATGGCGGGAACGGCGGTCATTCGCTCCTGCCCTGGGCCTGGATCGCGGTGATGGCGACCGTGTTGACGATGTCCTGCACCAGCGCGCCGCGCGAGAGGTCGTTGACCGGCTTGCGCAACCCCTGGAGCACCGGACCCACGGCCACCGCGCCGGCCGAGCGCTGCACCGCCTTGTAGGTGTTGTTGCCGGTGTTCAGGTCGGGGAAGATCAGCACCGTCGCCCGCCCCGCGACCTCGGACTCGGGCATCTTGGTGGCGGCGACGGACGGCTCGACCGCCGCGTCGTACTGGATCGGGCCCTCGATCCGCAGGTCGGGGCGGTGTTCCCGGACGAGTGCGGTCGCCTCGCGGACCTTGTCGACGTCCGCGCCCGAACCGGAGGTGCCCGTCGAGTACGACAGCATCGCGAGCCGGGGGTCCACCCCGAACTGGGCCGCGGTGCCGGCCGCCTGGATCGCGATGTCCGCGAGCTCCTTGGCGTTCGGGTCGGGGACCACCGCGCAGTCGCCGTAGACGAGGACCTGGTCGGCGAGGCACATGAAGAACACCGAGGAGACGATCGAGGCGTTCGGCTTGGTCTTGATGATTTCGAAGGCCGGGCGGATGGTCGCCGCGGTGGAGTGCACCGAACCCGAGACCATGCCGTCGGCCAGGCCCTCGTGGACCATCATGGTGCCGAAGTAGTTGACGTCCGCAACCACGTCGTGGGCCAGCTCCACGCTGACACCCCTGTGGGAGCGCAGCTGGGCGTACGTCTCGGCGAAAGCGGCGCGCAGCTCGGAGGTCCGCGGGTCGATGAGCTGGGTCCCGGCGAGGTCGATGCCCAGGTCGGCGGCGCGCTTGCGGATCACGTCCGGATCGCCGAGCAGCGTCAGGTCGCACACGTCGCGGCGCAGCAGGACGTCGGCGGCGCGCAGCACCCGGTCCTCGGAGCCCTCGGGGAGTACGACGCGGCGCCGGCCGGCGCGGGCCTGCTCCAGCAGGTCGTGCTCGAACATCATCGGCGTGACGCGACCGCTGCGGGCCACCGACATCCGGGCCAGCAGGTCCGCGGTGTCGACGTGCCGCTCGAAGAGGCCGAGCGCGGTCTCCGCCTTGCGCGGGGTGGCGGCGTTCAGCTTGCCCTCCAGGGCGAAGAGCTCGCCGGCGGTAGGGAAGGAGCCGCCGGCCACCGACACCACCGGGGTGCCGGGCGCGAGGCGCGCGGCCAGTGTGAGGACCTCGTCGCCGGGCCGCTCGTCCAGGGTGAGCAGGACGCCGGCGATGGGCGGGGTTCCCGCGCTGTGCGCGGCGAGCGAGCCCACCACCAGGTCGGCGCGGTCGCCGGGGGTGACCACCAGGCAGCCGGGGGTCAGGGCGTTCAGGAAGTTCGGCAGCATCGCGCCGCCGAAGACGAAGTCCAGCGCGTCGCGGGCCAGACCCGCTTCGTCGCCGAGCAGCACGGTGCCGCCGAGGGCCTGGGTGATCTGGGCGACGGTGGGCGCCGAGAGCGCCGGGTCGTCGGGCAGTACGTAGCAGGGCACCGGGAGGCGGGCCTCCAGGCGCTCGGCGATGGCCGCGCGGTCCTCGGGGGCGCAGCGGTTGACGATCATGGCCAGTACGTCGCAGCCCAGGACCCCGTACGCGCGGTGGGCGTTGCGGGTCTCGGCGCGCACCGACTCGGCGGTCTGCTTGCGGCCACCGACCACCGGGATCACCGAGGCGCCGAACTCATTGGCGAGCCTGGCGTTCAGGGCGAGTTCGTCGGGGAGCTGGGTGGCGGCGAAGTCCGTACCGAGGACGAGCACGACCTCGTACTCGCGCGCGACGCGGTGGAAGCGGTCGACGATGCGGGACACCAGCTCGTCGGTGCCCTTCTCGGCCTGGAGCGCCGACGCCTCGTGGTAGTCGAGGCCGTACACGGACGCCGGGTCCTGCGACAGCCGGTAGCGGGAGCGCAGCAGGTCGAACAGGCGGTCGGGGCCGTCGTGCACCAGGGGCCGGAAAACACCCACCCGGTCCACCTGGCGGGTCAGGAGTTCCATGACTCCCAGCTCGACGACCTGGCGGCCGTCCCCCCGGTCGATGCCGGTCACGTACACGCTGCGCGTCACGCGTGTTCTCCGTCCCTTGCTCGCTTGTGCTGTCCGTATGCGTCATGTGGGCCGCATGCGACGTGCGGGATGCGTCGTGTGTGATTGCCCCCCGGCAGACCCGGAGAAAACGCCCATGGGAGTGGCTCCGCCCTCTTGACAATACCTCCGTGGGTGGATAGGGCGCCCGCCGGGCGAAAGGCCTGTCCGCCGGGTCCGAGCGCCTTCCCGGCGGAGCAGCCGGGAGAGCGGGGCCCCTGTCACCCGTGGAACAATCGGGTGCTGGCTCACATGTACCACTAGCGAGCAGGAGAAACAGCGCGATGCGTATCGGAGTTCTCACCGCAGGCGGCGACTGCCCGGGGCTGAACGCAGTGATCCGGTCGGTCGTGCACCGTGCCGTGGGTCACGGCGATGAAGTGATCGGCTTCGAGGACGGGTTCAAGGGCCTGCTCGACGGTCACTACCGCCCCCTCGACCTCAACGCCGTCAGCGGCATCCTGGCCCGCGGCGGCACCATCCTGGGCTCGGCCCGTCTGGAGCGCGACCGGCTGCGTGAAGCGGCCGAGAACTGGCACGAGTTGGCCGCGCGGTCCGGCATCGACGTGCTCATCCCGATCGGCGGCGAGGGCACCCTGACCGCGTCGCGGATGCTCTCCGACGCCGGGATGCCCGTCGTCGGCGTACCGAAGACCATCGACAACGACATCAACGGCACCGACCGCACCTTCGGGTTCGACACCGCGGTCGGCGTCGCGACCGAGGCGATAGACCGGCTCAAGACCACGGCCGAATCGCATCAGCGCGTCATGGTCGTCGAGGTCATGGGCCGCCACGCGGGCTGGATCGCGCTGGAGTCGGGCATGGCGGGCGGCGCGCACGGCATCTGCCTGCCCGAGCGGCCCTTCGAGGTCGACGACCTGGTGAAGATGGTCGAGGAGCGCTTCGCGCGCGGCAAGAAGTTCGCCGTCGTGTGCATCGCGGAGGGCGCACGCCCGGCCGAGGGCTCCTCGATGCCGTACGAGAAGGGGCTCATCGACAAGTTCGGCCACGAGCGCTTCACCGGCATCGGCACCCGGCTGGCGATCGAGCTGGAGAACCGGCTCGGCAAGGAGGCCCGCCCGGTCATCCTCGGCCACGTGCAGCGCGGCGGCACCCCGACGGCGTACGACCGGGTGCTGGCGACCCGCTTCGGCTGGCACGCGGTGGAGGGCGCTCATCGCGGTGAATTCGGCATGATGACCGGACTGCGCGGCACCGAGATCGCGATGGTGCCGCTCGCGGAGGGTGTGTCCGAGCTCAAGAGGGTCCCCGAGGACCGGATGTACGAGGCCGAGTCGGTCTTCTGACCCGGCCCCGAGGGACTTTCGCCCCTGCTCCGCACGGCCGACCGGCTCTGTCGTCCCTCCGGGGGCGCCGGGGCCGCTTCGTGTGCGGCCCGTCCCCGGTGTGCCCGCCGGAACGGGCTTCGGATCAGCGCGCCAGCTGCCAGAAGTGTCCGAGGATCCCGTCCAGGAACTCCCGGCCCGCCGCGCCGCCCCCCGAATCGCCGCCGCCCCAGCTCAGCGTCGCCACCATCCGGGACTGGTAGTCGGTGTGCAGCTGCTGGAGCACATCCTCGATCCGCTGCCGGGGCAGCGGCAGCACCTTGGTCGTCGGGCGTACGTACGCCTGCCAGCGGGTCATCACCGCGCTGCGCAACAGCTCGGCCAGCTCGTCGTCGCGGCCGGTCACCGTCATGAACTCGCGCGGCGCCAGTTGGAGCGTCTCGGCGAGCGCCGCGGACTGCCGCTCGTTGCCGCGCCACCGCCCCTCGTCCTCCATCCGCTGATACGCGGCCGGCTCCATGCCGATCCGGCGCGCCAGATCCTGCGCCGCGAGCCCGCGCGACGTCCGGTGCTCACGCAGTGTGGTGGGGGCGGCGAACAGCTCGCCGGGCGAGCACCACAGGACCCCGGCCAGCGCGGTGATCTCGCGGGAGTCGGGGGCCCGTGCACCGCGCTCCCAGGCGATCACCAGATCGGGGCCGACATTGAGGCCGTACTGCGCGCGCAGGCCGTACGCGACATGACCGGGTGCCATCCCCAGGGCTTCGCGCAGGCGGCGCGCGGCGGGGGCGTTGAACGGCGGGGTGGGGTGCACGGGCATACCGTAGTGAGGAGTGGGGTGCGCTGACTACGGTGCGTTCCGCCAACATCACCACTCGTAGGAACATCCCACCGGACCTGCCTGTTCGCACCGTGCGTGACGTGCGTCGATCGCGCATTGACCGCCGCTCACCCCTTGACCGCACCGCCCAGTGCGAAGCCGCCGCCCAGCCGCCGGGAGATCACGATGTAGAGGACGAGCACCGGCCAGCAGGGTCAATGCCCATGCACGGCCGCGCGTTGGTGTCAAGCGGCTGTCAACTGGCCCTCAGCGCAAGGAGATCCACCGGTAGTGCAGCTCCGGCCGGCCGATCTGCCCGTACTGCGGAGTGCGCTCGGCGCGGCCCGCCGTCACCAGGTGCTCCAGATACCGGCGCGCGGTGATCCGCGAGATCCCCACCGCCGTGCCGGCCGCCGCCGCGGTCACCCCGTCGGCCGCGGCGGCCCGCAGGGTACGGGTCACCGCCTCCAGCGTCGGGGCGCTCAGCCCCTTGGGCAGCCCCGCGGGCTGCGGGGTGCGCAGGGCCGCGAGAGTGCGGTCCACCTCGTCCTGGCCGCTGGCCTCGCCGGCCGTCGCGCGGAACTCCGCGTAGCGGGTGAGCCGGTCCCGCAGGGTCGCGAAGGTGAACGGCTTGAGGACGTACTGGACGACGCCGAGCGAGACCCCTTCGCGTACGACGGTCAGATCGCGCGCCGAGGTGACGGCGATGACGTCCGCCGTGTGGCCCGCCCCGCGCAGCGACCGCACGAGCGCCAGGCCGTGGCCGTCGGGCAGGTAGAGGTCGAGCAGCAGCAGATCGACGGGGGTGCGGTCCAGTGCGCGCACGGCCTCGGCCCGGGAGTGGGCCACGCCCGCCACGGAGAACCCGGTGACCCGGCCGACGTACAGCGCGTGGGCGTTGGCCGCCACGGGGTCGTCCTCGACGACCAGGACGCGGATCACGCGGACCCCCGCGGGCTTCTCGGACCGCGTCCCGCCCTGGGCCGGATCATGCGGTCACCTCCGCGCGCAACGGCAGCCGTACGGTGAACTCCGCGCCGTGGTGCGGGCCTTCGGCCAGCACCACCGTGCCGCGGCCCCGGTGCGCGGCCTGGCGCACCAGGGCGAGGCCCAGCCCCCGCCCGGGGCTCTTCGTCGACCAGCCCCGGGCGAACACCGCGTCGGCGGCGGCCGGGGCCACCCCGGGGCCGGTGTCCGAGACCCGCAGCAGCAGCTCGTCGCCGGGCTCGTCGGTGCGGGCCGTCACGGTGACGCGCGCGCCTTCGCTGCCCTGGGCCGCGTCCATCGCGTTGTCGATCAGGTTGCCCAGGATCGTCACCAGGTCGCGGGCGGGCAGCGTGCGTGGCAGCAGCCCGTCGTCGATGCGGCTGTGCTCGTCGAGGACGAGCGTCAGGCCGCGCTCGTTCGCCTGCGCGGCCTTGCCGAGCAGCAGCGCCGCGAGCACCGGCTCGCCGACCGCGCCGACGACCTGGTCGGTGAGCACCTGGGCCAGCTCCAGCTCCGAGGTGGCGAAGTCGACCGCCTCGTCCGCGCGGCCCAGCTCGATCAGGGACACCACGGTGTGCAGCCGGTTCGCCGCCTCGTGGGCCTGCGAGCGCAGCGCCTGTGTGAAGCCGCGCTCGGAGTCCAACTCGCCCGACAGTGCCTGGAGTTCGGTGTGGTCGCGGAGGGTGACGACGGTGCCGCTCTGCTCGCCGCCGGAGACCGGCCTGCTGTTGACGACGATCACCCGGTCCGCTGTCAGGTGCACCTCGTCGACGCGCGCACCAGGGTCGAGCAGCGCGCTGGTGAGCGGGGCGGGCAGATCCATTTCGGCCACCGGTCGGCCGACCGCGTCCGGCCCGAGCCCGAGCAGCTCACGCCCGCCGTCGTTGATCAGCGCGATCCGCCGCTGTCCGTCGATCATCAGCAGCCCCTCGCGCACGGCGTGCAGCGCGGCCTGGTGGTAGTCGTGCATGCGGCTCAGCTCGGCGGCGTTCATGCCGTGAGTGTGCCGCCTGAGCCGGGCATTGATGACGTACGTACCGAGACCGCCGAGCGCCAGCGCGCCGGACGCGACCCCGAGCAGCGCGATCACCTGCCGACGCAGCTGCGCGCTGATCTTCTCGACGGTGATGCCCGCGCTGACGAGCCCGGTGATCCGCCCGCCGTCCAGCACCGGTGTCACCACGCGCACCGAACGCCCCAGCACCCCCACGTGCGTCTCGGAGAACGTCTCGCCCTTCAGCGCGGGGTCGGTGTGCCCCAGGTAGGTCTTGCCGATCTGGCCCGGCTCCGGGTGGGTCCAGCGGGTGCCGTTCGGATCCATGATCACGACGAAGTCGACCCCGGTCTCCTCGCGCAGCCCGTCGGCGTACGGCTGAAGGAGTGGTGTGGGGTTGTCGGAGCGGGCCGCCTCGATCACCGCCGGGGAGTTCGCGACGGCGGTCGCGGTGGCGGTGGCCTGGCGGCGGGCGCTGTCGTCCGCCTGGGAGAGGTCGGAGACGTACGTGAAGACCGCACACCCGGCGACGATCACCGTGACCAGGACGACCTGCATCGCGAAGAGCTGGCCGGCCAGGCTGCGAGGGCGGGGGATGCGCATGTCTCTCAGTCTGCCTGGCCTGAATCGTATGAACGAAATGCACGTAAGGGTGACCGGGGTCACAGGGTGCTGCATAGTCACCGGGACCCACCGGGACGTGGGTGGAACGAGCAAGTCACAGGGCCGGCGCCCGAGCCAGCCGGAGCGGCCGGCGCGTCAGGACACTAGGAGAACCCCGTGGCAGGTACAGCCGCAAGGCGGGACCGCACGCACTACCTGTATCTCGCCGTCATCGGCGCGGTCATCCTCGGCATCATCGTCGGCTTCGCGGCCCCCGGTGTGGCCGTCGAGCTCAAGCCGATCGGTGCAGGCTTCGTCAACCTCATCAAGATGATGATCTCGCCCATCATCTTCTGCACGATCGTGCTGGGCGTCGGCTCGGTCCGCAAGGCCGCCAAGGTCGGCGCCGTGGGCGGGCTCGCACTCGGCTACTTCCTGGTGATGTCGACCGTGGCGCTCGCCATCGGCCTGGTCGTCGGCAACATCCTGGAGCCCGGCTCCAGCCTGCACCTGACCGACGCTGCCCGCAGTGCCGGCGAGGCGCAGGCGGCGGGTGCGAGCGAGTCGACCGTGGACTTCCTCCTCGGCATCATCCCGAAGACCATGATCTCCGCCTTCACCGAGGGCGAGGTGCTCCAGACGCTGCTGATCGCCCTGCTCGTGGGCTTCGCACTGCAGGCGATGGGCTCCACGGGCGAGCCGATCATCCGCGGCATCGGACACATCCAGCGGCTGGTCTTCCGCATCCTCGCGATGATCATGTGGCTGGCACCCGTCGGCGCGTTCGGCGCGATGGCAGCGGTGGTCGGCGAGACGGGCCTGGACGCGCTCAAGTCGCTCGCGGTCATCATGATCGGCTTCTACATCACCTGTGCGCTGTTCGTCTTCCTGGTGCTCGGCCTGATCCTCAAGCTCGTCACCGGCATCAACATCTTCACGCTGCTGAAGTACCTGGGCCGGGAGTTCCTGCTGATCCTGTCCACCTCCTCCTCGGAGTCCGCGCTGCCGCGGCTCATCGCGAAGATGGAGCACCTGGGTGTCAGCAAGCCCGTCGTCGGCATCACCGTCCCGACGGGCTACTCCTTCAACCTCGACGGCACGGCGATCTATCTGACGATGGCCTCGCTCTTCATCGCCGAGGCGATGGGCAATCCGCTGGCGATCAGCGAGCAGATCTCGCTCCTCGTCTTCATGGTCATCGCGTCCAAGGGTGCCGCCGGTGTCACCGGCGCGGGTCTGGCCACCCTGGCGGGCGGCCTCAGCTCGCACCGCCCCGACCTGGTCGACGGCGTCGGCCTGATCGTCGGCATCGACCGCTTCATGAGCGAGGCCCGCGCCATGACGAACTTCGCGGGCAACGCGGTGGCCACGGTGCTGGTCGGCACCTGGACGAAGGAGATCGACAAGGAGCGGGTCGCCCTGGTGCTGGCCGGGAAGGTCCCGTTCGACGAGCGCACCCTGGTCGACGACCACAACCCCACGCCGCAGGACAGGGCGGACGAGCAGGACGTCCCCGAGCCGCGTGACGGTGTCAGCGGCGAGAAGTCCCCGGCCGGCGTGTAACCGCGCCGACCACTCGCGGGTCCGTTGTACGGAAGGGGCCCGGCCGATCACGGCCGGGCCCCTTCCGGCTGCCCGCCGCCTCCCGGCCCGCCGCAACCGTGAGTTCATTTGGTCTGGACCTCCTTATTGCCGCCTGGTTGCCCGGCGGCCAAGCTCGGCTCATGGACCTGGAGCTGAGGCACCTGAAGATCATCCGGGCGATCGCGGACGCGGGCAGTCTCACCAAGGCGGCCACCGCCCTCGGACTCGCCCAGCCCGCGGTCAGCGCACAGCTGAAGCGCATAGAACGGGCCCTGGGCGGCGCCCTGTTCGAGCGGAGCCGCAGTGGTGTACGGGCCACCGCCCTCGGTGACTTCGTACTCGACCGGGCCCGTGTCGTGCTGCCCGCCGTGCAGGAACTCCAGTCGGAGGCGGAGCGGTTCGCGCACGCCCCGGTGGACCGGCCGGGGGTCCGGCTCGGCGGGACGCACGGCCCGCTCCTCGGCGGTCTGGTCGACCGGCTCGCCGCCGCCGATCCGGGGGTCCGGGTGACGACCCGTACCGCCTGGTCGGAGCGGGAGATCGCCGCCTGGGCCGCCGACGGGCTGCTGGACTACGCGCTGATCGGCACCTGCGGCGAGGACGCGCCGCCGGAGGCGGGCCGGCTGGTGTGGAGCGAGGTCGCGCGCGACCCGGTCTTCGTCATGCTGGCGATGGACCACCCGCTGGCCGGGCGCACCGAGATCGAGCTGGCCGAACTCGCGGCGGAGGCCTGGACCGACGTACCGGGGGACAGCTGCTTCGGGGAGTGCTTCGCCGCCGCGTGCGTACGGGCCGGATTCACACCGTCCTGTGTGTACGAGACCGACACCGCCTCCTGCGTGCATCTGGTCCAGGTCGGCCGGGCCGTGGGGCTCTGCCGGGCCACGTTCCCCGCCACCCCGGGGCTGGTGACCAGACCGCTGTCCGGCATGCCGCTGTTCTGGCGGCATCTGCTGGGCTGGCACCCGGACGGCCCGGCCGCGGCCACCGCCACCTCCGTCGTCGTACACGCCCGCGCCGCGCACACCGACGCCGTCGCGCGCAGCGTGAGCTACACCCAGTGGCTCGCGAGCAGGCCGCCGGCGCCCTCCGTGCCCCTGCCCGCGCGGGTCCATAGCATCGGGCAGGGGGCCAACTGACATCTGCCGTACGGGGATTCACGCTGCCTACGGTGCCGGTACACCCCCCACCGATACCGAGGAGACTTCCCCATGCTCCACAGACACGCCAAGGCAGGGTGCGTCGCCATCGCCGCTGTCGGCGCGGTAGTCCTGACCCTGCTGCCCGGCTCCGCCGCCGCGCGGCAGGCCGCCGAACCGACGGCCGGGTCCGCCGCGGACACCCTCGGGGTCGCCGCCGCGTCCCCGCAGGTGCTCCGGGCCATGCAGCGCGACCTCGGGCTCACCGGGGCCGAGGCCCGCGAGCGGCTGGTGAACGAGGCCGGGGCGGGCGCCGTCGCGGGCCGGCTGCGTCAGCGGCTGGCCGGTGCCTACGCCGGATCCTGGGTGAGCGGTGCGGACTCCGGCACGCTCACCGTCGCCACCACCAGGGCCGCGGACGCCGCCGTGATCACCGCCGCCGGGGCGCGCGCCAAGGTCGTGCCCCACACCCTCGCCGCACTTGAAGGGGCCAAGGCGGCCCTGGACCGCGCCGCCGCCCGCAACTCCTCCACCGCCGCGCCCGTCTGGTACGTCGATGTGCGCGCCAACTCCGTGGTCGTACAGGCGGTGCGGCCCGCGGCGGCCGACGCGCTGATCGCCGGGAGCGGGGCCGACCGCGGCCTCGTCCGGGTGGCTTCGTCGCCCGAACAGCCGCGCCCGCTCTACGACATACGCGGTGGCGACGCCTACTACATGGGCGGCAGCGGCCGTTGCTCGGTGGGCTTCGCCATCACCCGCGGCGCCACCCAGGGCTTTGCCACCGCGGGACACTGCGGCCGGGCCGGCACCACGACCACCGGCTACAACCAGGTTGCCCAGGGCTCCTTCCAGGCGTCCACCTTCCCGGGCCGTGACACGGCCTGGGTGGCGGCCAACTCCAACTGGACGTCGACGCCCTACGTGAAGGGCTCGGGTGGCCAGAACGTCCAGGTCACCGGCTCGGTCCAGTCCCCGGTCGGCGCCTCGGTCTGTCGCTCCGGCTCCACCACCGGCTGGCACTGCGGCACCATCCAGCAGCACAACACCAGCGTCACCTACCCCGAGGGCACCATCAGTGGCGTGACCCGGACCACGGTCTGCGCCGAGCCCGGTGACTCGGGCGGCTCGTACATCTCGGGAAGTCAGGCCCAGGGCGTGACCTCCGGCGGGTCCGGCGACTGCCGGAGCGGCGGCACGACGTTCTACCAGCCGATCAACCCCCTGCTCCAGGGCTACGGACTGACCCTGAAGACCACCGCGGCGGACCCCGGCGATCCCGGCGACCCGGGTGACCCCGGCGATCCGGGCGGCACCTGGTCGGCGGGTGCGGTCTACGCCGCCGGCGCCCAGGTCACCTACGGCGGCGCCACCTACCGCTGCCTCCAGGGCCACCAGGCCCAGCCCGGCTGGGAGCCGCCGAACGTCCCGGCGCTCTGGCAGCGGGCCTGACGCGGCGCCTCCGCGGCAGGGCCGACCCTGCTGATCCGGAGCCGCTGAGCGGTGTGCCACGGCCCTTGGGTGGGGGTTGTGGCACATCCGCGCGTCGGGGGACCCCGGCGCGGGTGCCCTCAGACCTGGCCGAGATCCGAGCTGACCCAGCGCTGCGGGCGCATGCGGATGACGACCTGATCGCCGTGCTCCTTCCACGCGAAGTCGACGTAGCCGTCGACCTTCTCTGCGGCCAGATAGCGGCTGGACATCTCCACCAGCTTCTCGCGCGTCGCGGGGACCGTCTCGGTGACGGGTCCCTCGACGGAGACGTATCGGACGGTGGGCTCGACGCGCTCGACCATCAGGGAGAACCGGCCCGCCCGAGCGATCAGCCTGCCCTTGCGGGAGTCGCGCCCCGTCATGATCCAGATGTCGCCGCCCGGTGCGTACTGATACCAGATCGGCACGGTGAGGGGAGCGCGTCCGTCCTCTCCCGCGTCCACGGCCAGGGCCGCGATGTGGGGCTCGGTCAGAAACTGCTCACGCTCTTCACGGCTCAAAGCCACGGGTGACTCCTTCGTGGTGGGTTCGTGTCTCTGTGTGGTGCCACTCCCACCGTAATCGCGGGGTCGGACACCCGGCGTCCTACTCGCGGGGCGCCGCCCGGATCCCGGCCACGATCTCCCGCGCCCGCGCGGCGGGAACGCCTGCCGACAGCAGTGCGGTCGAGGCCGCCGCCCGGCCCGCGTCGGCCGGGTCCAGCGCCCCCTCGTTGACCGCCTCCATCAGGCCGAAGAGCGTCTGCTCGTGCACGTAGGCGAGCGCGGCCGGGGGGAGGGGTGAGTCGAACACGCCCTGATCCACGCCGCGTTGGAGCAGCTCGACGCAGGCTTTGCGGACCGGTGCGAGGCGTTGCTTGATGCCTGCCATCGTGACGCTCCGCTGCGCGAGGGCGACCAGCAGGCGGTAGCCGTCGGCGATCTGCCAGACCGCGTACGTGGCGCGGGCCAGTGCCTGCGCGGGGTCGGTGACTCCCTCGCGCCCGGCCCGGTGCGCGTCGGCGACGGCCGCCGCCGCGTTGTCCACGAGCGCCGCGATGAGCGCCTCGCGGCTCGGGAAGTGCCCGTACACCGTCCTGCGTACGACGCCGGCGGCGCGCGCGATCTGGTCCATCGAGGCGTCCGGATCACGTAGCAGTTCCGTGAGCGCGACGTCCAGGATGCGGCGGCGGTTGGCGTCGGCCCTGCTGCCGCTCGGCGGCTTCTCGCCCTGCTCGGCGCGTACGCGGTTACCGGGGGTCATGGGGTCCATTTTGCACATGGCCGTGCAGTCGTCTAAATTGCACACTGATGTGTAATTGCACAGTCGTGTGCAAGATTGTGGGAGGAAGGTGTGGTCGCCATGCGCGTGATCGCGAACCAGCCGGTGGATGACATGCGACAGCCGTACCGGCGGCGCTGGTGGGCGCTGCTCGTGCTGTGCCTGAGTCTGCTGATGATCGTGATGGCGAACACGGCCCTGACGGTCGCCGCCCCCGACATGACCGAGGACCTCGGGCTCAGCAGCTCCGACCTGCAGTGGGTCATCGACGGCTACACCGTTCCGTACGCCGCGCTGATGCTGCTGCTCGGCGCGATCGGCGACAAGTACAGCCGGCGCGGAGCGCTTGTCCTCGGGCTTGTCGTCTTCGGCGGCGGAGCGGTCGCCGGGTCGCTGGTGGACAGCTCGGCCGGCGTCATCGCGGCCCGCGCCGTCATGGGCGTCGGCGCCGCGATGATCATGCCCGCCACCCTCTCGCTGCTCGCAGCGACCTTCCCGCGCGCCGAACGCGCCAAGGCGATCGTGCTGTGGACGGCGACCGCCGGACTGGCCATCGCCGCGGGCCCGCTGGTCGCGGGCGCGCTGCTCGAAGACCACGGCTGGGCCTCGACCTTCCTTATCAACGTGCCGATCGTGATCGTCGCGATCATCGGTACGTACCTCCTGGTGCCGCCGTCCAAGGCCGCGCGGCACGGCCGGATCGACTATGTCGGCGGACTCCTGTCGGTCGTCTGGGTCGCCGCACTCGTCTACATGATCATCCAGGGCCCGCACTTCGGCTGGGGGACGTCGGCCATCAGCGCCGCCGTGGTGGCGGGCGTCGGCCTGGTGCTGTTCGTCGGCTGGGAACTGCGCCACCCGCGGCCCGTCCTGAACGTGCGCCGCTTCCTCGACCGCGGCTTCGCCGGCTCCAACCTCGCCGTCGCCCTCTTCTTCCTCGCCGTCTTCGGCGCCTTCTACTACCTCACCCAGCACCTCCAGTTCGTGCTCGGCTACAACCCCTTCGAGACCGGCGTACGGATGCTTCCGCTGGCCGGCGCCGTCTTCGTCGGCTCCGCGCTGACCGGGTTCCTCACCCCGCGCCTCGGCATGAAGGTCACCGTCACGGCGGGCATGATCGGCGGCACGGTCGCCCTGGCCCTGCTCACCCGGATCGACGCGGGCTCGACGTACGGGGACTTCGTCGCGCCCCTGGTCATCCTCGGCCTCGCCATCGGGCTGTCCCTGTCGCCCTGCACCGACGCCATCATGGGCGCCTTCCCCGAATCCGAACTGGGCGTCGGCGGCGCGGTCAACGACACCTCCCTCGAACTCGGCGGCTCGCTCGGCATCGCCATCCTCGGCTCGGTGCTCGCCGGGTCGTACTCCTCGCACCTCGCCGAGGCCACGTCGGGCACCAAGCTGCCCGGCGACGCGCTGAACACCGCCCAGGACTCGGTCGGCGCCGGCTACGCCGTCGCGCAGGGCATCGGGGAGCAGGCCAAGCAGCTCGCGGGACAGGCGGCGAAGGCCGGCACGCCCGAGCAGGCGGCGCAGCTCAAGGGCCAGGCCGAACAGCTCTCGCAGGGGGCGCACCGGATGGCCGACGCGGTCGGCGGCGCGTTCTCCGACGCGGTCGCGCACACCAGCCTGGTCGGCGCGGCGATCCTCGGCGTGGGCACGGTACTGGTCGCGGTACTGCTACCGCGCCGCACCGGGCCGGCCGACGCGGAGGTGGCGGAAGCCGCTCCGGAAGCGGAGTCGGTGGGTTCGGCCGGCCCCCGCTGACCGGACGGCCACCCCCTCCCGCCGGCCGCGCGGCCACCCCTCGCCGACCGTGCGGGCCGGCCGGCCGACGGCGCGGGCCCGCACGCCCGGGTGTCAGTGCCGGGTGCCAGGATGATCTCCATGAGCACACAGGGGACTCGGGGCACTCAGGGCAATCGGGGCACGTACGACCGCGGGGACGAGCGGGAGTTGGACGCGCTGCTGGCCGATCCCGACGCGCTGCTGCACGCGGACCGGGACGACATCAGGGGGCGCCTGTCCTCGGACGCGCGGCCCACGGCGCCGGCCGAGGACGGGCGGGCCGTTTTCCGTCAGGCCGAGGCGATATTCGGCACCGAGGACGTGCCGCGCGCGGAGTTCGCCTCCTGGCTGCATTTCGCCGCCGCGGTCCTGGACCGCACGGCGTACGCGGAGCGGATCATGGCCGCGGAGCCCGACATGCCGTGGAGCACGGAGTGGACCTGGTGGCGTCCGGTGGGTCACCACCGGGCCCACCCCAACCTGAGCGGTGACTGCGGCACCGATCAACTGCTGTACCGGGGGCGGCCGTTGATCCAGGTCGACGGGCAGTGGTGCGACGACCGGTGGTTCGACCTGAGGACCGGTGAGCCGGTCCCCGCGCCGCCCGAGGACGAGATCCGGGAGTACAGCCCCGGCCGCGACGCCGAAGCGGTGCTGCCCGTCCTCTTCGACACGGACGCCGCCGCCCCGGCCTTGTCGGTGCCGCCCACCTGGGAGTACGCGGAGCCGCTCGACGCCGAGGGGCGCTACCTCATCGAGGAGGCGCGTGGCATCGCCGTGCTGCGGATCAACAGCGAGGCGCTGGAGGGCTGGCCGACGGGCGGCGCGTCCTACGAGTCGGCCGAGGAGGGCGGCGTCGACCTCGATCCCTCGCCCGACCTGGACCCGCCGCTCACCGCCGCGCGGATGGACGAAGCGTTCGACGCGGACGGCGTGCTGCGCTTCCCGGATCGGGACCTGCCCGCGGCCCTGGAGCACCGGCCGACCCGCGTCTTCCTGGCCGAGGTCGGGATACCCGTCTGGTGGGCGGGCGGCGTCACCGTGTTCAACGCGGCCCGGACGATCGAGCCGCTCGCGAAGGACCCGGAGCTGCTGTCGATCGGGACCTTCGAGCTGCGGCCCGGCGAGGACGGCGAGGTCTGCGTGCACCGCGCCACCGGGGTCGTTCACCTCCGGCACTCGGGGGCGTACGGCGCCGAGGCGGATCGGCCCGACCCGGTTTTCTACTTCGCGCGCGACGTCGAGACCTTCACCCTGTTCCTGGAGAACATGCGGCGCTACATGGGCGCGAGCTGGGACCCGTACGAGGAGGAGACGGGCGCGGAGTTCGAGTACGAGGACCGCATGGAGGACCTCGATCCGCGGGCACTCGCCGCCGAAGCCCCGTCCCGGGAAGTCTGGAAGCACATCTTCGCGACGATCACCGAGCTGAGCGTCTACGGCTACTGACGCGGATGAAGTAGTCCTGCGTTCAAGGAAGTTGGAGCCATGCCCAGGGAATGACGAAGGGTGGCGGACCCCTCTGCGGGGTCTCTCGCTGGGTAGGCTTCGTTCACGACAAGCGAAGGTGACGGCCATGGAGTGGGCACATCGTTGGGTGGAGGCTTCCGCGGCACTCGCCGGAATGATCACGGCGGAGCGGGAAGTCCCGGGATTTCTCCAGGGGTTCTGCGAGCGATCCGTCGACCTGCTCGATGTGCCGTCCGTCGCGACGATACTCGTCGAGAACGGCGGTGGCGGCATTCGTGCCGCCGTCGCCTCGGACGAGAAGACCCGGCTGCTCTCCCTGGTCGCCGCGGACCGGCAGGGGAGCCCGTTCTTCGACTGCTTACGGTCCGGGAAACCGCTGTACGCGATCGACCTCCTGGAGTGCGGGGAGCGCTGGCCGGAGTTCAGCGCCCAGGCCATGGCGGTCGGCATCGACAGGACGGCCGTGCTGCCGCTGCGCCACGGCGAGGAAGTGCTGGGGGTCTGGCAGGTGTTCGGCCAGGGTCGGCTCCCGGACCGGGCGTCACTGGGCCTGGCCCAGCAGTTGGCGGACATCACGATGCTGGTCCTGACCCACTCGCTGGCGCTGCGGGACGCGACGGAATCGGCCGAGAGCCTGCGGACAGCACTGACCAGCCGGGTGCGCATCGAGCAGGCCAAGGGGATGCTGGCCGCGCGCTGGGACGTACATCCGGACGACGCGTTTGAGTCCCTGCGCGTGTACGCGCGCGCCCGGCAGCGCAAGCTCCACGAGGTGGCCGATGACATTGTCGAGCGGCGACTGGAATTACCCCGGAATTAACGGACCCGACGCATTGCAGTCAAGAGCAATCACATTCATTCACCCTTACGGGTTGCCCTTGGGTGCGCAATCGATTCTTCTGGCCGCGTGGGGACTAGCTTCGTGATGACCATCCCAGACCCCGGTGCGTCGCTTCGTAACCTGCACAGTGGCGGAGAACCTGGGGGATGAGGGGTCGTGTCAGAGCCTGTTGTGCACGAGCTTGTTCGTACGGATGTGGCCGGGGACAGCTTGGTGCTGGCGCTCGCCGGAGAGTTGGACCTCCATGCGTCGCTCATAATCTCCCCGACCGTGGCCGACGCTCTGCGGCCGGCCGACGGGCTGGTGGTCATCGATCTGTGCGATGTCACCTTTGTGGACTGCAGCGGCCTTGAGCTGCTGCTCAAGATCCGCCGCGTGGCCCTGGCCCAGGGCAGCACCGTGCGGATCCTGTCGCCGAACCCCCGACTGCTGCGCATCCTGCGCTATCTGATCCTGGACGAACCCTTCGAGATCGTCGGGCACATGAACGGCGAGCTCAACGACTGGCCTTGACCCCGGCGTCAAGGATTACCGTCAAGGCATGCGAATCGGCGAGCTGGCGGACCGGGCCGGGACAACCACCCGGACGCTGCGTTACTACGAGTCGCGCGGGCTGCTGCCCGCGCGGCGTGCGGTCAATGGCTACCGCACGTACGACGACAACGACCTGCGGCTCCTCCAGCAGATCCGGACCCTGCAGGATTTCGGGTTCGAGCTGGAGGAGACCCGCCCGTTCGTGGACTGCCTGCGGGCCGGGCATCCCGCGGGCGACTCCTGCCCGGCCTCGTTGGAGGTCTACCGGCGCAAGCTCACCGACCTGGACACGCTGATCGGCCAGTTGCGGGCCGTGCGCGTGCAGGTCGGCGACCAGCTCGCCCGCGCCGAGCTGGCGGCCGGGGCGCGGGAGCCCGGCGGGCCCGAGCCCCGGTGCGAACTCACGCACTGACCGACAGAACCGACAACAACAGGGGAGTTCAGCGATGGCGCATGCCAACGGTGTGGACGCGGTGACGGACGCGACCTTCGAGGACGACGTACTGAACTGGGGCGAGCCCGTACTGGTGGAGTTCACCGCGGACTGGTGCGGCCCGTGCCGGCAGATCGCGCCGGTGCTGAGCGCGGTGGCCCGTGAACAGGCCGGCCACCTCAAGGTCGTCCAGCTGGATGTGGATGTCAATCCCGAGACGACATTGCGGTACGGGGTGCTCTCGATGCCGACGCTCATGGTCTTCCGGGACGGTGAGCCGGTGCGGCAGCTGGTCGGGGCCCGGCCCAAGCGCAAGCTCTTGGCGGAGCTGGAGGATGTGGTCGCGCTCGCGGCGATCGGCTAAGGAAGCCCCTCGGCAGTGGCCGACGCACAGAGAAATACCCCGGGCGAATTGACACCCGGGGTATTTCTCTGCGTATATTTGACGCTTCCATAACTGAATGCAAAAGGTCACGGAGAAGCTATGTGGCCACAGTCTAACCGGGTGGGAGCTGAATTGTCAACCGAGGAATTGCAGAATGAACAGCAATTCATTCAACGGCTGTACGAGCGCCTCGACGCGCTCCGTGCGCAGGCCGAGACCGCTGTCCGGGGGGCCTTCGGCCAGACCGGCACCGGCCGGCAGGCGCGGGTGGAGCGTGAGGTGACCGTCGTTGAACGGAGCGCCACGCTGGCCGCGTTGAATTCCGTGGACTCCGGTCTGTGCTTCGGCAGGCTCGACTTCAAGGACGGCAGCCACCGTCACATCGGGCGCATCGGCATCCGCGAGGACGATCCGGGCCGCGCGCCCCTCCTCATCGACTGGCGCGCCCCCGTCGCGCGCCCCTTCTACCTCGCCACGGGGCACCGGCCGATGGGGCTGCGCCGCCGCCGGCACCTCACCACCCGCGGCCGCGAGGTCACCGCGCTGCACGACGAGATCCTCGACCTCGGCGACACCGCGCGCACCGGCCACGAGGACCCGGCCGGCGACGCCGTGCTCCTCGCCGCACTGGGCGCCGCCCGCACCGGCCGCATGGCCGACATCGTGCAGACCATCCAGGCCGAGCAGGATCGCATCATCCGCGCCCCGCACCAGGGCGTCCTCGTCGTCGAGGGCGGCCCCGGCACCGGCAAGACCGCCGTCGCCCTGCACCGCGCCGCGTACCTCCTGTACGCGTACCGCGAGCAGCTCGCCCGCCGCGCCGTGCTGATCGTCGGGCCCAACCCGGCCTTCCTCGGCTACATCGGCGAGGTGCTGCCCTCGCTGGGGGAGTCCGGCGTGCTCCTCGCCACCCCCGGCGAGCTCTTCCCCGGCGTACGCGCCACCGCCTCCGACACCCCGGCGACGGCCGTGGTCAAGGGCCGCGCCGCCATGGCGGACGCGCTGGCCCAGGCCGTGCGCGACCGGCAGCAGGCCCCCGAGGCGGCGATGGAGATCGCGTACGAGGACGGGACGCTGCCGCTGTCCCTGGAGCGGGCCATGGCGGAGGACGCCCGCGCCCACGCCCGCGCCACCGGTCTGCCGCACAACCTGGCCAGGCCGCACTTCACCCGCTTCGTGCTCGACGCCCTCACCGCGCAGCTGACCGACCGGATCGGCGCCGACCCCTACGGCGGCCCCAACCTCCTGGACGCCTCCGACATCGAACAGCTCGGCAAGGAGATCGCCGGGGACGCCGAGGTACACGCCGCGATCGACACGCTGTGGCCGTATCTCACTCCGCAGGAGTTCATCACCAACTATCTGGCCGAGCCCACCCATCTCCCGGACGGTGACACCGAGTTGATCCGGCGCACCGGCGAATCGCCGTGGACCACCGCCGACGTGCCGCTGCTCGACGAGGCCGCCGAGCTGCTGGGCGACGACGACATCGCGGCCCGCCGCGCCGCGGCCAGGGAGTACCAGGAGCGGGTCGCGTACGCCCGTGGAGTCCTCGACATGTCGTACGGCTCGCGCACCTTCGAGTTCGAGGGGGAGGAGTCCGAGGTGCTGGCCGCGCACGACGTCATCGACGCCGAACGCTTCGCCGACCGGCACGACGAGGAGGATTACCGCAGCGCCGCCGAGCGCGCCGCCGCCGACCGCACCTGGGCCTTCGGGCACATCATCGTCGACGAGGCGCAGGAGCTGTCCGCGATGACCTGGAGACTGCTGATGCGCCGCAGCCCGACCCGCTCGATGACCCTGGTCGGCGACCCCGCCCAGACCGGCGACGCGGCGGGCTGCGCATCCTGGCAGGAGATCCTCGGCCCCTTCGTCGAAGACCGCTGGGAGCACACCCGCCTCGGCGTCAACTACCGCACACCCGCCGAGATCATGGACACGGCGGCAGCCGTGATGCGCGCCGCCGACCCGTCCTTCCAGCCGCCGAGCTCGGTCCGTGCCACCGGGGTGCGCCCCTGGACGCTGGCCGCCGAACCGGAAACCCTGCTGCGGACGGTCGCCGAGAGCGCCGCCAAGTGCGCGGGCGAACTCGCCGCCGCCGCCGCGGAGCACGGAGCGGGCGGGCGGCTGGCCGTCATCGCCCCGGCCACCCTGCTCCCGGCCCTCGCCGCGGCCCTCCCGGACGCCGCCCGCGGCGAGGCACCCGACCTCACCAGCCCCGTCGTCCTGCTCGACCCGCGGCAGGCGAAGGGCCTGGAGTTCGACACGGTGATCGTGGTCGAGCCGGAGGCCGTCCGCGCCGGGTCACCGCGCGGACTCAGCGACCTCTACGTCGCCCTCACCCGCGCCACCCAGCGCCTCGGCATCGTCCACACGGGGACTCTGCCGGACGCGTGGGCGCGGTGAGTGGGGCGCGGGTCAGCCGGCCGGCCTGAGCCACACCGTCGCCAGCGGCGGCAGCGTCAACCGCACGCTCGCCGGCCGCCCGTGCGCGGCGACCGAATCGGCCTTGAGCGGCTCGGTGCGGTGCACGTCGCTGCCGCCGTACCTGGCCGCGTCCGTGTTCAGCACCTCGGTCCAGGCGGGCACGTCGTCGGGGACGCCGATCCGGTACTCGTGCCGGACCACCGGCGAGAAGTTGGAGACGGCCAGCAGTGGCGTCCCCGCGGCGTCGAAGCGCAGGAACGCGAAGACATTGTCCTCGGCGGCGTCGCCCTCGGCCCAGGCGAAGCCGTCAGGGACGGTGTCGCGCTCCCACAGGGCCGGCGTGGCCACGTACACCGCGTTGAGGTCACGGACCAGGTCCCGCACGCCCCGGTGTTCGGGCTCGGCCGCGTAGGACGGGTCGAGCAGCCACCAATCGGGTCCGTGCGCCTCGGACCACTCCGCGCCCTGGGCGAACTCCTGCCCCATGAACAGGAGTTGCTTGCCCGGGTGCGCCCACATGAAGCCGAGGTACGCGCGGTGGGTGGCGCGCTGCTGCCACCAGTCGCCGGGCATCTTGCTCACCAGCGAGCGCTTGCCGTGCACCACCTCGTCGTGCGAGATGGGCAGGACGTAATTCTCGCTGTACGCGTAGACCATCGAGAAGGTCATCTCGTGGTGGTGGTACCTGCGGTGCACGGGCTCCTTGGAGACATAGTCCAGCGAGTCGTGCATCCAGCCCATGTTCCACTTCAGGCCGAAGCCGAGCCCGCCGAAGCCGCCGGGGCCGATGTGGTGCGTCGCCCGGGTGACGCCGTCCCAGGCCGTCGACTCCTCCGCGATGGTGACGACGCCGGGGGTGCGGCGGTAGACGGTGGCGTTCATCTCCTGGAGGAAGGCCACCGCGTCGAGGTTCTCCCGGCCACCGTGTTCGTTCGGCGACCACTCGCCGTGCTCGCGCGAGTAGTCGAGGTAGAGCATCGAGGCGACCGCGTCCACGCGCAGCCCGTCGATGTGGAACTCCTCGCACCAGTACGTCGCGTTGGCGACCAGGAAGTTGCGTACCTCCGGGCGCCCGTAGTCGAATTCGAGGGTGCCCCAGTCAGGGTGGTCGGAGCGCTGGGGGTCCTCGTGCTCGTACAGTGGACGGCCGTCGAACTCGGCGAGCGCCCAGGCGTCGCGCGGGAAGTGCGCGGGCACCCAGTCGACCAGTACGCCGATGCCCGCCCGGTGCAGGGCGTCGACGAGAAAGCGGAAGTCGTCGGGGGTGCCCATCCGGGACGTCGGCGCGTAGAAGCCGGTGACCTGGTAGCCCCAGGAGCCGCCGAAGGGGTGTTCCGCGACCGGCATCAGCTCGACATGGGTGAAGCCCAGGTCCTTGACATACGCCGGAAGCTGAGTGGCGAGCTGACGGTAAGTCAATCCCGGCCGCCAGGACGCCAGATGGATCTCGTAAGCGGAGAACGGGGCCTCGTGCACCGGCCGCCGCGCGCGCGTCGCCATCCACTGCTCGTCGTGCCACACATGGTGCGAGGCCGTCACGATCGACGCGGTGGCGGGCGGCACCTCGGTGCGCCGGGCCATCGGGTCGGCGCGCAGGGTGTGGCTGCCGTCGGGGCGCACGATGTCGAACTTGTACAGCGCGCCCTCGGCGACCCCCGGCACGAACAGCTCCCAGACGCCGGTGGCGCCCAGCGAGCGCATCGGATACGCGGTGCCGTCCCAGTAGTTGAAGTCACCGGCGATGCGCACACCACGCGCGTTCGGCGCCCAGACGGTGAAGCGGGTGCCGGTCACCTCCTGGTGGACCATCGGCATCGCACCGAGGGCCCGCCACAGCTCCTCGTGGCGGCCCTCGCCGACCAGGTGCAGGTCCAGGTCGCCGAGGGAGGGCAGGAAGCGGAACGGGTCCTGCATTTCGAGCTCGTTGTCCGCGTACGTGACGAGCAGGGTGTACTCGGGGACGGAACTCAGCGGCAGCACACCGGAGAACAGCCCGTCACCGTCGTCGATCAGCTCGGCCCGCAGGCCGTCGGCGAGCACGGTGACGGCCGTCGCGTACGGCCGCAGGGCCCGAAAGCCGATGCCGCCGGGCGCCGGGTGGGCGCCGAGCACACCGTGCGGATCGTGGTGCGAGCCGGCCAGCAGCCGCTCCCGCTCCCCGTCGTCGACGGGCACAGTGGGCTGTACGCCGGGGCCGCCGCTCCGGCTCGGGCCGGATGCCCTGGTCGCCTTGGTCGCCCTGGCGGCCTTCGCGGGCTTGGGCGACTTCTCCGGCTTCTCCGCCTTTTCCGGCTTGGCGGCCTTCGGCGGCTTCGGAGGCCTGGGTGGCTTCGCCGCTTTCGGCCCCGGCCGCACCGGCGGCTCGTCGAGAGGCGCGGGTGTCCCCCCGGGCACCGGCGCCGTCGGCTTGTCCTGCACCGCCTTCACGTCGGAGTCGGGCGCGGGGTGCGTGGCCAGGGACCCGAGCGGCTCCAACTCGTTCGAGGGCGCGGGCAGGAAGGCGGGCGGTGCGGGCGGCGGGCTCGTGGATTCGGTGGGCTTGCCGGGCTTGCGGGACGGACGGGGGGTCACTGGTGCGGCCTCCTCGGGAGGGTCCGGTCGGGTGCGGTGGGCGGGCAGGGGAGAGTCATGTGCCGGTGGCGGACGGGCTGCCGGTCTGCGGGCCCGCCGGCGGGGGCTGAGCCACGTCGGGCTGCACGTCCGGCTTCTCCGCGGAGGATGCGGCGGCGGACGGGACCGGTTTCGCCTCGGCGGCCAGCCGGTGCACCGCCGCCAGCGGTACCGGCAGCCAGTCGGGCCGGTGCCGGGCCTCGTACAGCACCTCGTAGATCGCCTTGTCGGTCTCGTACGCCCGCAGCAGCTCCGGCTCCTCGCGCGGATCGGAGCCGGAGGTGTGCGCGTACCCCTCGCAGAACGCGGCGCGGCACCGCTCGGCCCAGCCCGGGGCCCACGGCTCGCAGGAACGGGCGGCGTAGTCGAAGGACCTGAGCATGCCCGCGACATCACGGACCACCGGCTGCGGTCGCCGCCGCTCGGTGAGGGGCCGCGCCGGTTCGCCCTCGAAGTCGATGACCGCCCACTCGCCGTCCGGCGCCCGCAGGGTCTGCCCCAGGTGCAGATCGCCGTGCACCCGCTGGGCGGACCACTCGCGGCCGGCCCGGCCGAGCGCGGCGACCGCGTCGAAGGCGGTGCGCAGCGCGGGCACGTACGGGACGAGCGAGGGCGCCGCCTGCGCCGCCGCGTCCAGCCGCTCGGTCATCGCGCCCGCCAGCAGCTCCGTCTGCTGCCTGCCCAGCGTCGTCGTCGGCAGGGCGTCGGCGAGCGCGGTGTGCACCTCGGCGGTGGCCCGCCCCAGGGCCCACGCCTCGGTGGTGAAGTCGTCACCGGCCCGCAGGGAGCGCAGCGCGCGCTGCCAGCCGTCGTCGGAGCCGTACAGGAAGGGCTGGAGGACGCCCAGGGTGTACGGCTCCCGCTGGTCCTCGGCGTTGGCGGCCTCGAACCAGGCGACGGGGGCCGGCACCCGGCCGCAGCCCTTGCGGGCCAGGGCGAGCGGCAGTTCCAGATCGGGGTTGACGCCCGGGTGGATGCGGCGGAACACCTTGAGGATGTACGAATCGCCGTACACCAGCGAGGAGTTGGACTGCTCGGTGCCGAGCATGCGGGGGTTGAGCCCGACCGGGAGGGAGACCGCGGGATCGCGCTGGAACCGCAGTGTGCCGGGCGCGCCCGGGGTGCGCAGCCGCTCAAGGAGCAGCTCGGCCAGGCGCGGGTCCTGGAGTGCCTCGTAGACGGTGCGGCCGGCCAGCGGCCCGTCCTGGACGTGCCCGATGAGGGCCGGGGCCAGCGGGACCGGCAGGGTGGACCGCACGCCGATGAGCAGTTGGTAGCAGTCGGCGACGGGCGGCGCCTGCGCGGACGGCACTGGCTGCTGGACCCGCACCAGGAGATGCAGCAGGCCGGGGCCCGCGGCGGAGCCCATCGGCAGCAGCTCGGTGGCGGAGACCAGCGAGATGTCGGTGATCGGTCGGCCCTTGCCCGCGAACCAGCGTTGCCTGGGCAGCCAGCCCCTCAGCAGGGGGACGAGGGAGGGGAGCAGGGCCGGTGAGGGAGCCACCGGAGCGGCGTGCGGCTCCGTACTCCCGATTGATGCCGTACTCCGGGTGGATGCAGCCTCCGACATGGCATCGCGTCCTTTCCCCGGGCACACCACAGGATCCGCAGAGTGTCCCGGATTGCGACCGTAGCTGTCCGGGCGGTGCGTGGGGTTCTCTCCGCGGCGAGCGCGGGGAGTGTCGGGTCAGGATGCTCCGTACGGACCCGATGATGACGGGGAGAGTGCCCCGGGCGGGGCGGTGGAAACCGCCCGGCCCGGGTGGGACCTCAGGTGTTCTTCTTCAACAGCTGCGAGGTGTCCTTGCGCAGCCGGAACCAGTAGAAGCCGTGACCTGCGAGGGTCAGCAGATACGGCCACTCGCCGATGGGGGGAAAGCGCACCCCGCCGATCAGCTCCACCGGATGCCGTCCGTTGAAGGACTGCAGGTCCAGCTCGGTGGGCTGCGCGAACCGCGAGAAGTTGTGCACGCACAGCACCAGGTCGTCCTTGTACTCCCGGAGGAAGGCGATCACCGCCGGGTTGGACGACGGCAGTTCGGTGTACGAACCGAGGCCGAAGGCCGGATTCTGCTTACGGATCTCGATCATCCGCCGTGTCCAGTGCAGCAGCGAGGACGGCGAGGTCATGGCCGCCTCGACATTGGTGACCTGGTAGCCGTAGACCGGGTCCATGATCGCCGGCAGGGAGAGCCGGGCCGGGTCGCAGGAGGAGAACCCGGCGTTGCGGTCCGGGGTCCACTGCATGGGGGTGCGGACGGCGTCGCGGTCGCCGAGCCAGATGTTGTCGCCCATCCCGATCTCGTCGCCGTAGTAGAGGATCGGCGAGCCCGGCAGCGACAGCAGAAGGGCCGTGAACAGCTCGATCTGATTGCGGTCGTTGTCGAGCAGCGGGGCGAGCCTGCGCCGGATGCCGATGTTGGCCCGCATCCTCGGGTCCTTGGCGTACTCGGCGTACATGTAGTCGCGCTCTTCGTCCGTGACCATTTCGAGCGTCAGCTCGTCGTGGTTGCGCAGGAAGATGCCCCACTGGCAGTTGGACGGGATCGCCGGAGTCTTGGCGAGGACCTCCGAGACCGGGTACCGGGACTCACGGCGCACGGCCATGAAGATGCGCGGCATCACGGGGAAGTGGAAGGCCATGTGGCACTCGTCGCCACCGGACTCGAAGTCGCCGAAGTAGTCGACGACGTCCTCCGGCCACTGGTTGGCCTCGGCGAGCACCACGGTGTCCGGGTACGACGCGTCGATCTCGGCCCGGACCCGCTTGAGGAAGGCGTGGGCGCGCGGCAGGTTCTCGCAGTTCGTCCCTTCCTCCTGGTAGAGGTAGGGCACGGCGTCGAGGCGGAATCCGTCGATGCCCAGATCCAGCCAGAAGCGCAGGGCCGAGATCATCTCCTCCTGGACGGCTGGGTTCTCGTAGTTGAGATCCGGCTGGTGGGAGAAGAACCGGTGCCAGAAGTACTGCTTGCGGACCGGGTCGAACGTCCAGTTGGAGGTCTCCGTGTCGACGAAGATGATCCGGGCGTCCTGGAACTGTTTGTCGTCGTCGGCCCAGACGTAGTAGTCCCCGTAGGGCCCGTCCGGATCGGACCGCGACTCCTGGAACCACGGATGCTGGTCGCTCGTATGGTTCATGACGAAGTCGATGATCACGCGCATGCCGCGATGGTGCGAGGCGTCGACGAATTCCACGAAGTCGGCGAGATCGCCGAACTCGGGGAGGACGGACGTGTAGTCCGAGACGTCGTAACCACCGTCGCGCAGCGGTGACTTGAAGAACGGCGGCAGCCATAGGCAGTCGACGCCCAGCCACTGGAGGTAGTCCAGTTTGGCGGTAATGCCCTTGAGGTCGCCTACGCCGTCTCCATTGCTGTCCTGGAATGAGCGTACGAGCACTTCGTAGAAGACGGCGCGCTTGAACCACTGGGGATCGCGGTCCTTGGCGGGCGTGTCCTCGAATGTGTCCTGGACGGGCTCATTGACGATCATGATGTGGGTGACCCTCCGATCGGCGGGGACGGTCGCAGGGCGACGATGTGCGCGGGCGTACGGCCCGGATCGAGGCGCACATAGTTGGCCCTGCCCCAGTGATAGGTCTCGCCGGTGAGCTCGTCGCGCACCGGGACGGAATCCGGCCAGTCGAGGCCGAGTTCCGGCATGTCCAACGAGACCGTGGCCTCCTGGGTGTGGTGCGGGTCGAGGTTGACGACCATCACAACGATGTTCGATCCCGAGCGCTTCGAGTACGCGATGATCGCGTCGTTGTCCGTGTGGTGAAAATGCAGGGAGCGCAGCTGCCGCAGGGCGGGGTGGCGGCGTCGCAGCCGGTTCAGCGTGGTGATCAGCGGGGCGATGGTGCGCCCCTCGCGCTCCGCCGACTCCCAGTCACGCGGCCTGAGTTGGTACTTCTCCGAGTCGAGGTACTCCTCACTGCCCGGCCGGGCAGGGGTGTGCTCGCACAGCTCGAAGCCCGCGTACATGCCCCAGGCCGGTGACAGTGTGGCGGCCAGCACGGCCCGCGCCTCGAACGCCGGACGGCCGCCGTCCTGGAGGTAGCCGTGCAGGATGTCCGGGGTGTTCACGAAGAAGTTCGGACGCATGTACGAGGCCGCGTCGCCGGAGAGCTCCGTGAGGTACTCGGTCAGTTCCTCCTTGGTGTTGCGCCAGGTGAAGTAGGTGTACGACTGCTGGAAGCCGACGGCGCCCAGGGTGTGCATCATCGAGGGACGGGTGAAGGCCTCGGCCAGGAAGATCACGTCCGGGTCGGTGCCGTTGATGTCCGCGATCACCCGCTCCCAGAAGACCACCGGCTTGGTGTGCGGGTTGTCGACGCGGAAGATCCGCACGCCGTGGCCCATCCAGAAGCGCAGCAGCCGTGTCGTCTCGCTGATCAGGCCCGGCATGTCCGCGTCGAAAGCGATCGGGTAGATGTCCTGGTACTTCTTCGGTGGGTTCTCCGCGTAGGCGATGGTGCCGTCCGCGCGGTGGTGGAACCACTCGGGGTGTTCGCTCACCCACGGGTGGTCGGGCGAGCACTGCAGCGCGAAGTCCAGCGCGACCTCCATACGCAGGTCACGGGCGCGCGCCACGAAGTGGTCGAAGTCCTCGAAGGTCCCGAGGCCGGGGTGGAGCGCGTCGTGACCGCCCTCGGCCGAGCCGATGGCCCAAGGGACGCCGACGTCCGAAGCGGACGCCGAGAGGGTGTTGTTCGGCCCCTTGCGGAAGGTACGGCCAATGGGGTGGACCGGCGGCAGATAGATCACGTCGAAGCCCATCGCGGCGACGGCGGTCAGCCGTTCGGCCGCCGTCCGGAACGTGCCGCCGACCACGGTGCCGTCCGCCTCGGTGCGAGCCCCCTCCGAGCGCGGGAAGAACTCGTACCAGGAGCCGAAGAGCGCCCGCTCGCGCTCGACCAGCAGGGGCATCGGCCGCGACGCCGTCACCAGTTCACGCAGCGGGTGGCGGCTCAGCGCGGCGTCGGTCTCCGGGGCGAGGGCCGCGGCCAGCCGGGCGGCGGCGGACCGCGCGGTGTCGCGCAGCGCGTCCACGGCGGCCAGCACACCCTCGCGCCCGTCGTCCTTGGGCACACCGGAGGCGGCCCGCTCGTACAGCTCGGCGCCCTCGGCGAGGACCAGCTCGGTGTCGATACCGGCCGGGATCTTGATCTGGGCGTGCTGGCGCCAGGTCGACACCGGGTCGCTCCAGGCCTCGACGGTATACGTCCAGTGGCCCTCGGCGTCCGGTGCGACCTCGGCGCCCCACCGGTCGGTGCCGGGGGCGAGCTCACGCATCGCGATGCGCGGCCCGTCGTGACCCGCCGGGTCGCGCAGGACCACCTGCGCGGCGACGGCGTCGTGGCCCTCGCGGAAAACGGTGGCGGTGACCGGGAACGACTCACCTGCCACCGCCTTGGCGGGCCTTCTCCCGCAGTCGACTGCGGGGCGTACGTCCAGGACGGGAATGCGACCGATCATTGGCTCACCTGGGGGCAGTGCGGCCGTGGCTGACCGCGGCTCGCGTTTTCGGGACTTCTGGGGGTCTGTCCTATTTAGCTGCTCCGTTGAGGGCTGACGGGCTGCGGGCATGACCGCTCCTGTCCACGTTCACTCGGGTGGACCGACTCAGATCGGCTGAGGGTTCGATTGCGTGTGCGTACCGGAGGAGCCTTCCCTCCCCGAACGGGTGGGCAATCCGGTGCTGTGTTAACTACTGCCGCGTAATGACGGGCGAAAACAGAAAGCGGGCCGGCCGTGCCCGAAGGGCCGACGACCCGGTGTTTCCCGTGGGTCCGGTGGGGCTGTGGGGGTGGTGCGCGGACACCTCCGCGTGCGCCGACGCGACCGCGCACGGGGGCGGCGGAGACCCGCAGGCCGCCCCCGTGTGCGCCGTGGTGACGAACGGCGCGCTGCCACTAACGTCGGGGATGACGGAGGGGCGCACAGCGTGGTGGGTCCCCTCGGATGTGTCCCTCCCTGTGAAGGTGGAACCCGTGAAGGCCATTCGTCGATTCACCGTCCGCCCCGTCCTCCCCGCACCCCTGCGACCACTCAGCGACCTCGCCCGCAATCTGCGCTGGTCCTGGCACACCGAGACCCGTGAGCTGTTCCAGGCCGTCGACCCCGAGTGCTGGGTGGCCTCGGGCGGCGATCCCGTACGGCTGCTCGGGACCGTGTCGTCCCGGAGGCTGGCCGAGCTGGCCGGCGACCGGCGATTTCTGCGCAGGCTGACTGAGGTCTCCGACGACCTCGACGACTATCTGAACGGCAGCAGGTGGTACCAGAAACAGAACGACGAAGGAGCCGAACTTCCGGGCGCCGTCGCCTACTTCTCGCCCGAGTTCGGAGTCACCGCCGCCCTGCCGCAGTACTCCGGCGGCCTGGGTGTCCTGGCCGGTGACCACCTGAAGGCCGCCAGCGACCTGGGGCTGCCGCTCATCGGCGTCGGACTGCTCTACCGGCACGGCTACTTCAGGCAGAGCCTGACCCGCGACGGCTGGCAGCAGGAGCACTACCCGGTGCTCGACCCCAACGAGCTGCCCGTCTCACTCCTCAGGGAGCCCGACGGCACCCCCACCCAGGTCGTGCTCGCCCTGCCCGGCGGACGCTCGCTGCGCGCGCACATCTGGCAGGCCCGGGTGGGGCGCGTACCGCTGCTGATGCTCGACTCGGACGTCGAGGAGAACGCGCCGTCCGAGCGCGAGGTGACCGACCGGCTGTACGGCGGAGGCAGCGAGCACCGGCTGCTCCAGGAGATGCTCCTCGGCATCGGCGGGGTCCGGGCGGTCCGGGCCTACTGCCGGCTCACCGGGCACGCCGAGCCCGAGGTCTTCCATACGAACGAGGGGCACGCCGGATTCCTCGGCCTGGAACGCATCCGTGAACTCGGCGCCGAGGGGCTGGAGTTCGACGCCGCCCTGGAGTCGGTGCGGGCCGGGACCGTCTTCACGACGCACACCCCCGTACCGGCCGGCATCGACCGTTTCGACCGGGAGCTCGTCGCGCACCACTTCGGGGACCAGGGCGAGCTGCCCGGCCTCGACGTCGGACGGATCCTCCAGCTCGGCATGGAGACCTACCCGGGCGGCGAGCCGAACCTCTTCAACATGGCGGTGATGGGCCTACGGCTCGCGCAGCGGGCCAACGGTGTCTCGACGCTGCACGGCTCCGTCAGCCGCTCGATGTTCGCCGGTCTGTGGCCGGGCTTCGACCCCGAAGAGGTGCCGATCGCCTCGGTGACCAACGGGGTGCACGCGCCGACCTGGGTCGCGCCCGAGGTCATCAGGCTCGGGGCACGGCAGATCGGCCTGAACCGCACCGAGGAGGCCCTGTCGGTGGGCGACTCGCAGCGCTGGGACACCGTCGCCGACATCGCGGACACCGACATCTGGGAGCTGCGGCGCACCCTGCGCGAGCAGCTGGTCCAGGAGGTACGGGAGCGGCTGCGGGCGTCCTGGCGCCAGCGCGGCGCCGGGGAGGCGGAGCTCGGCTGGGTCGACGACGTCCTCGACCCGGGCGTCCTGACCATCGGATTCGCCCGGCGCGTCCCCTCGTACAAGCGCCTCACCCTGATGCTGCGCGACCGCGACCGCCTGATGGAGCTGCTGCTCCACCCGACGCATCCCATCCAGATCGTGGTGGCGGGCAAGGCCCATCCGGCGGACGACGGCGGCAAGCGGCTCGTGCAGGATCTGGTGCGGTTCTCGGACGACCCGCGGGTGCGCCACCGGATCGTCTTCCTGCCCGACTACGGCATGCGGATGGCGCAGAAGCTCTACCCGGGCTGCGACGTGTGGCTGAACAATCCGCTGCGTCCGCTGGAGGCGTGCGGGACGAGCGGGATGAAGGCGGCGCTCAACGGCTGCCTCAACCTGTCGGTGCTCGACGGGTGGTGGGACGAGTGGTTCGAGCCGGACTTCGGCTGGGCCATCCCGACCGCCGACGGCGCGGCCACCGACGACGACCGCCGTGACGAGCTGGAGGCGAACGCGCTCTACGACCTGATCGAGCAGCGCGTCGCCCCGCGCTTCTACGACCGGGGACCGGCCGGGCTGCCCGACCGCTGGATCGAGATGGTCCGCCAGACGCTCGTCACGCTCGGCCCGAAGCTGCTGGCGGGACGCATGGTGCGGGAGTACGTGGAGCGGCTGTACGCCCCGGCCGCCCACGCCCACCGGTCCCTGGACCCGGACACCGCACGGGAGTTGGCGCTCTGGAAGGCCCGGGTGCGCGAGGCGTGGCCGCGGGTCGCCGTCGACCACGTGGAGGCGCTGACGCCGACCGCAGTGAACGGCGCCGCGGAGCTCGGCTCCACGCTCGCCCTGCGGGTACGGGTGGCGCTCGGCGCGCTGGGGCCGGACGACGTGGAGGTGCAGGCGGTGGCGGGCCGGGTGGACCCGGACGACGCGATCGGCAAGGCCAGGACCTTCCCGCTGAAGCCGACGGGCGGCCCGGACCTGGAGGGCCGCTGGGTGTACGAGGGCCCGCTGGCCCTGGACCGAACGGGCGCCTTCGGCTACACGGTCCGCATCCTGCCCGCGCACCGCCTGCTGGCGACCCATGCGGACCTGGGCCTGGTCGCGGTGCCCTCGGAGTCGACCGGGGAGGCGGCGGGGGTCTTGATGCGGTGACCGGGGCTTGATCCGTGCGCCCTGTGAACGGGCAGTGCCCGGGGCCGGTGGCCCCGGGCACTGTGCGGATCAGTGGTTCGGACGCTGCTGACGCGTCAGAAGGTGATCTTCCAGCTGTTGATGTAGCCGGTGTCCTGCGCGGCGACATCCTGGACCTTGAGCTTCCAGACGCCGTTCGCGGTCTCGGAGGACGCGTTGACCGTGTATGTCTCCTTGACGTTGTCCGCCGAGTCGTTCGACGAGGACGGCTTCAGCCGGTAGGACGTTCCGTCCGGGGCGAGCAGGTCGACGACCAGGTCACCGCGCCAGGTGTGCACGATGTCCACGGCGACCTTGAGGGTGGCCGGAGCGGCACCCGTCTTGGTGGAGGTGATCGAGGAGGTCACCGCGGCGCCGTTGTCCGGGATGGCGACGTCCGCGAGGTTCTCGAAGGAAGTGCCGGTGTCGCCACCGGGGCGGCTGCCGACGTTGATGCCGGCCCACGCGTCGGCGACGGCCTTGTACTCGGCGCTGGTGGTGCCGTACAGCTCACCGGCGACCGCGAGGGTGCCGGTACGGGCGCCCGCGTAGTCGGTGCGCGTGTTGAACTTGGTGGTGAGCGCCTTGAACCAGATCTGCTGTGCCTTCGCCCGGCCGATGCCGGTCACCGGCAGACCGTCGGAGGTCGGCGAGTCGTAGTTGACGCCGTTGATGGTCTTGGTGCCGCTGCCCTCGGAGAGCAGGTAGAACCAGTGGTTCGCCGGGCCCGATGAGTAGTGGACGTCGATGCCGCCGATGCCCGAGTACCACGCGTCCTTGGACGAGCCGTCCTTGCTCGGCTTGTCCATGTAGCGCAGCGGAGTGCCGTTGCCCCGGATGTCGATCTTCTCGCCGACGAAGTAGTCGCCGACGTCCTGGGGGTTGTTGGCGTTGAACTCGACGGCCGCCGCGAAGATGTCGGAGGTCGCCTCGTTCAGACCGCCCGACTCGCCGCTGTAGACGAGGCCGGCGGTGTTGGAGGTGACGCCGTGCGTCATCTCGTGCGCCGCGACGTCGATCGAGGTCAGCGGCTTGGCGTTGTTCGCGCCGTCGCCGTACGTCATGCAGAAGCAGGCGTCCGACCAGAACGCGTTGACGTACGCGTTGCCGTAGTGGACCCGCGAGTACGCGCCGACGCCGTCGCCCTTGATGCCGGTGCGGCCGTGCACGTTCTTGTAGTAGTCCCAGGTGAGACCCGCGCCGTAGGCGGCGTCGGCGCCCGCGGTCTCGGCGTTCTGCGGGGTGCCGTCGCCCCAGACGTCGTCGGGACCCGAGAAGAGGGTGCCGGTGCCCGAGGTGCCGCGGTTGAGGTTGTACGTCTTGTGGTTGCCGCGGCCACCGTCGGTCAGGTTGAAGGTGGAACCCGACTGTGTGGAGCCCACCGTGACCTGGCCGCTGTACTGGGTGTTGCCGGTGCCGTTCTCGATGGCCTGCCACTCGAAGAGCTTCTTGCCGGTGGAGGCGTCGGTGACGACGTGCAGCTCGTTGGGGGTGTCGTCGTGCTGGAGACCCCCAACGACCGTCTCGTACGCCAGCGTCGGCTTGCCGTCGGTCATCCAGACGACCTTGCGGGGCGCCCGGCTGGCGTCGGCCTTGGTGGAGCCCTCCGCCTCGGCGGCGCTCAGCGCCTGCTTCTCGGCTGCCGCCGGGGCGACCTCCGCGGTGGTGTCGACGGCCTTCAGCTCGGCCTTCGACGCCTTGGTGACAGCCTCGGTCTTCCCCGCCTTGGTCTCGGCGACGACCAAGTCGCCACCGAGGACCGGGAGTCCGTCGTAGGTGCGCTCGTAGCGCGTGTGGGTGGTGCCGTCGCGGTCCTGGACGACATCGCGTACGGCCAGCTTCTCCTTGGCGCCGAGGCCGAGTTCCTTCGCGGTGGCCGCCTTGGTGGCGTTGGCCTCGCGTATCAACTCGGCGCGCTGCGCGGGGGAGAGCTTGGCGGGCAGAGCGCCCGGGTTGGGCTGTGCGGCCGCCTTGGTGGCAGCCCCCGTGTCGGGGCTGGCACTGGCGGCGCCGGCCTGAACGCCTACGGCGAGCAGGGCGCTGGCGGCGATGAGCGCGCCGGTAGCAGTGGCGCGGTTACGCCTGCGGGGGGTCGTGGGTCTCACGCGAACTCCATCTGCGAAGAAGGTACCGGGCGACTGGGTGGGCCGACCGGGCAAGGCAGCAGAACGGAAGAACAGGCAGAGCGTCAGTACGAGCTACGTGCTGAGGTACGAGTGATGCGTGGATCGGGGGAAGAGTGCCAGTCGGGACGTGTACCTGTCAGGAGCGCATCAAGAAGTTGGCCAAAAATCGTCCGTTGCCCGAATGGTCACGTTCGTTAACCGGACGTTTCAACGGCATCTACCGGGAGTTGCCGATCATTGCCCCGACGTCATCCGGAGTCCGGCGCAGCCCGAATTCGAAGAGGACGTCGATGTTGAGCTCGAACTCGTCCTGTTCGAACATGCTGTTGAGCAAGGGGTACGCACCCGCAGCGGTGATCGCTTCGAACTGTGGCTCGTTCCGTGCCACCCACTCGCCGCCGGACATCCCGGTGCCCTGCAGGGCCGGTCCTCCGACTCGACGGCGACGGCCAGCCCCTGGACGTACGCGAAGAGCGCGAGGTGGGTGTAGATCATGTCGTACGGTGCGAGCCCGGCCCCCCGGAGGGCGCCCAGCACCCGCGCGGAGGTCCTCGCCCTGACCCTGCTGCGCGGCACGGGCACCACGCGCCCGCTGTCCGGCACCGAAGCCAGGCCCGGCGCGACTGCCGACGTCAACGCCGGTCCGGTTGCCGCCGCCGGGTCCCCGGCCGCCGTGTAGGGCGCCGTACGGACATCGCGGCGCACCGGCACCTTCCAGGTGCTCGGATCCCGGTGCGCCTAGGCCTTCCGGATGGCCTTCACCAGTCCGGCGACCAGGTTCGCCCGCTCGGTCATGGCCTCGACCAGCAGGTACTCGTGATCGGCGTGGGCGCCGCCCCCGACCGCTCCGAGGCCGTCGAGTGTGGGCACTCCCAGCGCGGCCGTGAAGTTGCCGTCGCTTCCGCCGCCGACCGCCCTGCCTTCGATTTCCGGAAGCAGCCGCTTGGCCACCGCGAAGAGCTCGGCCGACGCCGACTCGGGCATCGGGGGGCGGCCGACGGCTCCCTGAACCGAGAGCCGCGCCCCGTCGAGATGCGGGGCCAGCGCCGCGAACGCGGCCTCGACGCGGTCCTTCTCGCCGGCCGACTCGACCCGGACATCGACGACGACGGTCGCCTCCGCGGGCACGACGTTGTCCAGGGTTCCCGCGGACGCGACGGTCGGGGTGACCGTCGTGCCGATGCCGGGCCGGCCGAGCGCCGCGATGTCCAGCACCTGGTGTGCCGCTTCGACCAGGGCGTTGACCCCGGCCGCGGGCTCAAGGCCCGCGTGGGACGCCCGGCCCGTGACGGAGACCTGGAACGTGCCGCAACCCTTGCGGCCGGTCTTCAGCCCGCCTCCGTCGGCGGCGCCCTCAAGGACCAGTACGGCGCCACAGGCAAGGGCCCGCTCTTCGAGGAGGGCGCGGGACGAGCCGGAGCCGACCTCTTCGTCGGCGGTCACCAGGATCTCGACGCCCGACCGGTCGTCGAGCGTCGCCAGACCATGAACGGCCTGCACGAGACCGCCCAGCATGTCGAAGACCCCGGGGCCGGTCGCGCGGCCGTCCTCGACCAGGAAGGGGCGGCGCTCCAGGGTGCCGAGCGGAAACACGGTGTCGTGGTGACCGAGGACCAGCACCTGGGGTTCGCCACCGGCCGACCAGTGGACGTGCGGCCCCGCCGCGCTCGCCACGAGGACGGCCTCTCCGCCGAGGCGGCTCTCGACGACGGCGGCGACAGCCTTGGCCGATGCCGTCAGGGCGTCGGGATCGCGCGACGGGGACTCGACCTCGACGAGCGTCCTGAGGTCGTCGAGCATCGCGTCGACACTCACGTGGCCGGTGCTGGGCATCGTCATGCCGCAAGCGTAGCCAGCGCTCCGCAGGGGCCCGTTGGCGACCTGGCCGCGATCACCCACCCTGCGCACGGCCGGCCCCGCGCCGTCAGGCCAGGCTTTCCCGCCATGCCCGGTGCAGACCGGCGAACCGGCCTGTTCCCGCGACGAGTTCGGCCGGGGCGCCGTCCTCGACGACGCGGCCGTGCTCCATGACGAGCACCCGGTCGGCGATCTCCACCGTCGACAGGCGGTGGGCGATCACCACGGCGGTGCGGCCGTGCAGCACGGTGTGCATCGCGCGCTGGACGGCCCGCTCGCCCGGGATGTCCAGGGACGAGGTGGCCTCGTCGAGGATCAGTACCGCCGGGTCGGCGAGCAGCGCGCGGGCGAAGGCCACCAGTTGGCGCTGGCCGGCCGAGATCCGGCCGCCCCGCTTGCGTACGTCCGTGTCGTACCCCTCCGGCAGGCCGCTGATGAACTCGTGGGCGCCGATGGCCTCGGCCGCCCGCTCGATGTCCTCGCGGGTGGCGTCCGGGCGGCCGATGGCGATGTTCTCCGCGACCGTGCCGGAGAACAGGAAGGCCTCCTGCGTCACCATCACCACCCCGCGCCGCAGCTCGGGCACCGCGAGGTCGCGCAAGTCCACACCGTCGAGCAGGACTTGGCCCTCGGTAGGGTCGTAGAAGCGGGCGAGCAGCTTGGCGAGCGTCGACTTGCCCGCGCCCGTCGAGCCGACGACGGCGACCGTCTGGCCGGCCGGCAGCGACAGGTCGAAGCGCGGCAGCACCTCGCCGCCGGTGCGGTAGGCGAAGTTGACCCCGGCGAAGACGACCTCGCGGCCCCGGTGTTCGCGGGCCGTCGCGGGCAGCGCGCGCGGCTGTGCGGGCTCGGGCACGGTCGGTGTCTGCGCGAGCAGGCCCGCGATCTTCTCCAGCGACGCGGCAGCGGACTGGTAGGAGTTGAGGAACATGCCGAGCCGGTCGATCGGGTCGTACAGCCGCCGCAGGTAGAGCACCGAGGCGGCCAGCACACCGAGCGCCAGCGTGCCGTCCGCGACCCGGTAGGAGCCCCACAGTACGAGTCCCGCGATCGCGGTGTTCGCCACCAGCCGGGAGCCGGTCACATAGCGCGCCATCTCAAGGAGGGTGTCGCCGTTCGTCAGTTCGTGGCGGCGGTTGAGGAGCTGGAAGTCCGCGTCGTTGGCCGCTTCGCGGCGGAAGGCCCGCACCGGCCGGATGCCGTTGATCGTCTCCGCGAACTTCACGATGACGGCGGCGATCGCCGTGGACCGCCTGCTGAAGATCCGTCCGGCGCGGCGCTGATAGAGCCGCACGAGCAGATACAGCGGTACGAAGGAGAGCACCGCGAATCCGCCGAGCCCGATGTCCAGGTAGAGCAGCAGCGCGCAGATGTAGACGACGGACAGGATGACCCCGAGCAGCTCCTGGAGGCCCTCGCCGAGCAGTTCCCGCAGCGACTCCACGTCGGTCGTGGAGCGGGAGATGAGCCGCCCCGAGGTGTACCGCTCGTGGAAGTCGACGCTCAGGGCCTGCGCGTGGCGGAAGATCCGGCCGCGCAGATCGAGGAGCACGTCCTGGTTGACCCGGGCGGACGCCTGGATGAAGGCGTACTGGAGCGCCCCCGCGCCCAGTGCGCACACCAGATAGCCAGCCCCGACGGCGATCAGCGGCCCGAAGTCGTCGCGCCTGAGCGCCGGCACACCGCGGTCGATGGCGTACGCCACCAGCAGCGGCCCGGCCTGCACCACGGCCTGCTGGAGGAGCAGGAGCAGCGTCGCGACGGCGACCGCGCCCCGCCTGGCCCGCAGCAGCGAGCGCAGCAGCGTGCCCGTCGCCCCCTTGACGGCGGGCAGCGCGTCGCGGTCGAAGAGGTCCTCGGTCCGCGGCGGGGGAGTGGTCCCCGGCCGGGGCCGGGGGTCGGGGCCGGTACCCGGGTCGGATTCGGGGGCGGGCCTGCCGTCCACGGTGGTGGTCATGCGTGATCCCCCTTGCCTGCGGCGCCGACGGGTTCGCCGTCGCCCGCGCCCGACATCAGCCAGGCGTACTCGTCGCTGCTGCGCAGCAGTTCGTAGTGGGTGCCGACGGCGCTGATCCGGCCCCCGGAGAGCAGTGCGACCCGGTCGGCGAGCAGCACGGTGGACGGCCGGTGCGCCACGACGAGCGCGGTGGTCCTGGCCAGCACCCGCCGCAGCGCCGCCTCCACCAGCGTCTCGGTGTGCACATCGAGCGCCGACAGCGGATCGTCCAGGACGAGGAACCGGGGCTCGCCCACCACGGCCCGCGCCAGCGCCAGCCGTTGCCGCTGTCCGCCGGACAGGCTCAGCCCCTGCTCGCCGACCTGCGTACCGGCGCCGTGCGGAAGCTCTCCCACGAACCCGGCCTGCGCGGTGTCCAGAGCCAGCTCCAGCTCCGCCTCACCCGCGCCCGCCGCGCCCATCAGTACGTTCTCGCCGACCGTCGCCGAGAAGAGCGTCGGCTCCTCGAAGGCGACGGACACCAGCTCCCGCAGCCGCTCGCGCGGCAGCGCGGTGATGTCGGCGCCGTCGAGCGTGATGCGCCCACCGGTCACCTCGTGCAGCCGCGGTACGAGCGTGGTGAGCGTGGTCTTGCCGCTGCCGGTGGCTCCGACGATCGCCATGGTCTCGCCGGGTCTGATGTGCAGGGTGATGTCCGCGAGTACCGGAGGGGAGTCCGCTGCCGCGTCGGGATAGCGGAACGCGACGCCCTCGAAGCGGATCCCGTCGGCGGCCCCGGCGGGGCCCGCGCTCGCCGCCGGGACCGCCAGGGTCCCCGCGTCCGTCTCCTCGGGCGCGTCCATCACCTCGAAGTAGCGGTCCGTCGCGGTCGCCGCGTCCTGGCTGATCGCCAGCAGGAAGCCGATCGACTCCACCGGCCAGCGCAGCGCGAGCGCCGTCGAGAGGAACGCCACCAGGGTCCCCGCCGACAGCACACCGTCGGCGACCTGGACCGTGCCGAGGACCAGGGCCGCGCCGATGGCCAGCTCCGGCAGGATGGTGATCAGCGCCCAGATGGCGGCCAGCAGCCGGGCCTTCACCAGCTCGGTGCCGCGCAGCTTCAGCGACAGCTCACGGAACGCGACGGCCTGGCTGCGGTGGCGGCCGAAGCCCTTGATGATGCGAATGCCCAGGACGCTCTCCTCGACCACCGTCGTCAGATCGCCGACCTGGTCCTGGGAGAGCCGTGACACCCCGGAGTACTTCGACTCGAAGAGCGAGCACAGCACCACCATCGGGATCACGGGCCCCAGCAGCACCAGCCCGAGTGACCATTCCTGGAACAGCAGAATGACGAACCCGACCAGGATGGTGACCCCGTTGACCAGCAGGAAGGTCAGCGGGAACGCCAGGAACATCCGCACGATCATCAAGTCAGTCGTGCCGCGCGAGAGCAACTGCCCCGACGCCCAACGGTCGTGGAAGGCCATCGGCAGCCGCTGGAGATGCCGGTACAGGTCGGCCCGCATGCCCGCCTCGACGCCGGCCAATGGCCGCGCCACCATCCAGCGCCGGATGCCGAACAGCACCGCCTCCACCACGCCGAGGACCAGCAGGAACACGGCGCCCAGCCACACCCCGCCCGGATTGCCGTCCGCGACCGGGCCGTCCACGATCCACTTCAGGACGAACGGGAAGACCAGGCTGAGGCAGGACGCGACAACAGCGACAAATGCCGCACCGAAGAGACGCGCCCGCACCGGGCGCACGTAGGGCCACAGCCGCAGGAGCGAGCGTACGGCCGACCGGTCCGGGGGTGCTGAATCTGTTTCTGGCATCAGGGGTGAGCCTATGGTTCACCACTGACATCGTTCATCTGGTTTTCGGCGGGACGGACCCGGACCCCGCCCGGTCGTACCCCGGCATCAACCGATCGGCCGATGCCGGTTCGAGCGCGATGGCCGATGTTCCGAACCCCGGCCGCCGGGATCCTCGTACCCATGGCAATCATCGAAGTCAGCGCGGTGCGCAAGGCTTACGCGGGGCGGCCCGCGGTGGACGGCGTGAGCTTCACCGTCGAGGAGGGGGAGATCTTCGGGATCCTCGGCCCCAACGGCGCGGGCAAGACCACCACCGTCGAATGCGTCGAGGGGCTGCGCGTCCCCGACTCCGGCACGGTCCGGGTCGCCGGACTCGACCCGGTCGCCGACCACGACCGCGTCACCGCGATCCTCGGCGCCCAGCTCCAGGAGAGCGAGGTGCAGGCCAAGCTCACCGTGCGCGAGGCGCTGGAACTGTACGCCGCCTTCTACCCGGCCCCCGCCGACTGGCGTGTCCTGGCGGAGCGCCTGGGCCTCACCGACCGCCTCACCGACCGCTTCGGCAAGCTCTCCGGCGGCCAGAAGCAGCGGCTCTCCATCGCCCTCGCGCTCATCGGCAACCCCAGGATCGTGGTACTCGACGAGCTCACCACGGGCCTGGACCCGCGTGCCCGCCGCGACACCTGGAAGCTCATCGAGGACGTGCGGGACTCCGGGGTGACCGTCGTCCTGGTCACCCACTTCATGGAGGAGGCGCAGCGCCTCTGCGACCGCGTCGTGGTGATCAACAAGGGCCGGGTGGCGGCCCTCGACACCCCGGCGGGCCTCATCGGGCGCTCCACGACCTCCACCGTCATCTCCTTCACCCCCTCGCGCCCGCTCGACGAGCACGAGCTGGCCCAACTGCCCGAAGCGGCCTCCGTGGAGCACCGGGACGGCCGGGTACTGATCAACGGGACCGACGCGACCGTCAACGCCGTGATCTCCCTGCTCGCCAGGCACCGGATCACCGCGAACCAGCTGCGGGTCGGCGACGCGACGCTCGACGACGCCTTCCTCGACCTCACGGAGAGCCTCGCCGAAGACCCCGCCAAGAACCTCACAGAACAGGGCGCCTGACATGTCCGCATCCGTCGCCGTGCTCAGGACCGAGGCCAGGCTCTTCGGCCGCGAACCGGGCAGCCTCTTCTGGATCCTGCTCTTCCCGACCCTGCTGATGACGATCCTCGGCCTGATCCCGTCCTTCCGCGAGGCCGACGAAGCCCTCGGCGGCCGACGCGTCATCGACCTGTACGTGCCCGTCGCCGTACTCCTCGCCTCGATCATGGCCGCGATCCAGGCGATGCCGCCCGTCCTCACCGGCTACCGCGAACACGGCATCCTGCGCCGCATGTCGACCACCCCGGTCAGGCCCATGTCGCTGCTCGCCGCGCAGATCGCGCTGCACGGCGCCGCCGCCCTGGCCTCCACGGCCCTCGTCATCGCCGTGGGCCGCATCGGCTTCGGCGTCGCGCTGCCCGAGCAGTTCCCCGGTTACGTCCTGGCACTGCTGCTCACCACGGGCTGCGCCCTCGCGCTGGGCTCCCTGGTCTGCGCGCTCTCGCGCACCACGAAGATCGCCAGTGTCATCGGCTCGGTGGTCTTCTTCCCGGCGATGTTCACCGCGGGCGTCTGGGTTCCGGTCCAGGCGATGCCGGAGACCCTCCGGCGCATCGTCGAGCTCACCCCCTTCGGCGCCGCTTCGCAGGCGCTCGACCAGGCGGCCACCGGCGGCTGGCCCGGTTGGACGCACCTGGGGGTGATGGCAGTGTGGGCCGTGCTGCTGACCGGCGTCGCGGCACGCCGGTTCAAGTGGGAATAGCGGCCATGACGGCCGCGAAGGCGACGGGGAAATGGGAGCGGGACACGATGACGGGCACCGGGACGGCCGCGGCGACAGCGCCGCCGACGGTCGAGGAACGCTGGGGCCAGTTCTTCCGCTGGGGACCCTACGGCCTGCTGGGCCTCGCGACGCTCATCGGCGCGGGGGCGGCCGACCTCCTCATGACCCGCCCGGAGATGTACGCCGCCGGAGCCCTGATCCTGGCCGCGCTCGCCCTCCAGCTGTGGTGGGGCAGAGCGGGCCGTGACCTGCCCGAGCAGGCCGTCCCCGGCCGGGTGTACTACGTCCTGCGCGCCCTGCTCGGCTTCGCCCTGTCCTGGCTCAACCCCTTCTTCTCCATCTACGCCGTCCTCGGCTACTTCGACGTCTCCGCCCTGCTGCCGCGCCGCGCGGCCCGCGCCGGGCTGCTCGCCACCGCCGTGACCATGGCGGGCTCCCAGTCCGGCGGGCTGCCGCCGCCGTCGACCATGAGCTGGCTCGCCTTCGGCGGGTTGTTCGTCCTCAACGCCTCGCTCTGCCTCGTCTTCGCCCACCTCGGCACCCAGGAGGACGAGAAGAACGAGGGACGCGCAGCCACCATCGTCGAGCTGGAGCGCACCAACGCCCGCCTTGAGCAGGCGCTGGCGGAGAACGCCGGACTGCACGCCCAAGCCGCAGCCCCGGCAACGAGCCGTTGAGCGCCCGCGAGCGCGAGGTGCTCGAACTCGTCGCCAAGGGCACGTCGAACCGCGAGATCGCCGCGGCCCTGTTCATCAGCGAGGCCACCGTCAAGACCCACCTGACCCACATCTACGCCAAGCTGGACGCCAAGGACCGGGCGGCGGCCGTGGCGGCGGCGTACGACCGCGGAATCCTGGGCTGACGCCCGTCACGACGCGACCCGCAGCAGCAGCACCGACCTGGCGGGCACGGTCACCGAACCGCCCCCCTGGTACACCGTGCCCGGCTCCTCGGTCTGGACCTCCGCCGAGGTGTCCACGACGAGCTCGTACGACCGGGCCCACGGGCCGCCCGGCAACAGGAAGCTCACCGGGCGGTCCGCCGCGTGCAGGATCGCCAGGAAGCTGTCGTCGGTCACCTGCGCCCCCCGTGCGTCCCGCCCCGGGATGTCACGCCCCGACAGGAAGAGACCCAGCGTCGAGGCGGGCGCGTACCAGTCCTGCTCGGTCATCTCCGGGCCGCGTGGCGTGAACCAGGCCAGGTCCCGCAGCCCGTCCGCGGCCTGCGGACGCCCCGAGAAGAAGGCGCGGCGGCGCAGCACCGGGTGGGCGTGGCGCAGGGCCAGCAGCCGGGACGTCAGCGCGAACAGGCCGCGCCAGCCCGGCTCTTCGAGCAGTGACCAGTCGATCCAGCTGGTCTCGTTGTCCTGGCAGTACGCGTTGTTGTTGCCGCCCTGGGTGCGGCCCATCTCGTCGCCCGCCACCAGCATCGGCACCCCCGTGGACAACAGGAGCGTGGTGAGCATGTTGCGCAGCTGGCGGCGGCGCAGCTCGTTCACCCGTACGTCGTCGCTCTCGCCCTCGGCGCCGCAGTTCCACGCCCGGTTGTCGCCGGTGCCGTCCCGGTTGCCCTCCCCGTTCGCCGCGTTGTGCTTCTGCTCGTACGACACCAGGTCGCGCAGTGTGAAGCCGTCGTGCGCGGTGACGAAGTTGACGGAGGCGTACGGGCGCCGGCCGCCCCACGCGTAGAGGTCGCTGGAGCCCGACAGGCGGTAGCCCAGGTCCCGTACGTCGGGCAGGGCGCCGCGCCAGAAGTCCCGTACGGCGTCGCGGTACTGGTCGTTCCACTCCGTCCACAGCGGCGGGAACGCGCCCACCTGATAGCCGCCGCTGCCGACGTCCCACGGCTCGGCGATCAGCTTCACCCGGCGCAGCACCGGGTCCTGGGCGATGACCGCGAGGAACGGGGACAGCATGTCGACGTCGTGCATCGAGCGGGCCAGCGCCGCCGCCAGGTCGAAGCGGAAGCCGTCGACGCCCATCTCCGTGACCCAGTATCTGAGCGAGTCGGTGATCAGCCGCAGGACGTGCGGCTGGACCACGTGCAGGGTGTTGCCGCAGCCCGTGTAGTCGGCGTACCGCCGGGCGTCGGACTGCAGGCGGTAGTAGCCGCGGTTGTCGATGCCGCGCAGCGACAGCGTCGGGCCCAGCTCGCCCGCCTCCGCCGTGTGGTTGTAGACCACGTCGAGGATGACCTCGATGCCGGCCGCGTGCAGCGCACGCACCATCCCCTTGAACTCCTCGACCTGCTGGCCGGCCGTCCCCGTCGCCGCGTATCCGGCGTGCGGCGCGAAGTAGCCGATGGAGTTGTAGCCCCAGTAGTTGCGCAGGCCGCGCCGCAGCAGATGGTCCTCGTGCGCGAACTGGTGCACCGGCAGCAGCTCGACGGCCGTCACCCCCAGACGTACGAGATGCTCGATCGCGGCCGGGTGGGCGAGTCCCGCGTACGTGCCGCGCAGCGGCTCCGGGATGCCCGGGTGCAGCTTGGTGAAGCCGCGCACATGCAGCTCGTAGATGACCGAGTCGGCCCACGGCGTCTTGGGCCGCCGGTCGTCCAGCCACTCGTCGTCGGGTGCGTCCGCGTGCACGACGACGCCCTTGGGGACGTGCGGCGCGGAGTCCCGGTCGTCGCGGACCGTGTCGGCGACATGCTGCTGCGGCCAGTCGCGCACATGCCCGTACACCTCGCCGGGCAGCGCGAAGTCCCCGTCCACGGCCCGCGCGTACGGGTCGAGGAGCAGCTTCGCGTGGTTCCAGCGGGCGCCCGTCCAGGGGTCCCAGCGGCCGTGCACCCGGAAGCCGTAGCGCTGTCCCGGCCGGACGCCCGGCACGAAGCCATGCCAGATCTCGTGCGTCAGCTCGGTCAGCGGGCAGCGCGTCTCGGCGCCGTTCTCGTCGAACAGGCACACCTCGACCGCTTCCGCCCCGGCCGCCCACAGCGCGAAGTTGGTGCCCGCCACGCCGTCGGGGCCGACGCGGAAGCGCGCCCCGAGCGGAGTCGGCGCACCGGGCCACACGGGTGGCCGCGCCCTGCCGGGTGCCGGGCGGTGCCCGTTGACCCCGGCCGGTGCGGGCCCACTGGCCCGCACCGCCTCCGGTACTGCGATTGCCTGCTGCTCGGGTGCGCTCGACACCTGTAGTCCTCCCGCGGCTCGGCTGGACGGGCGGATCCTCCCAGGCCGTGCGGCATCCCGGCTGCGGCTTCCTGGTGTGGCTCCCTGCACCTGTTCTGCCCGGAACAGGGGTCGTACTCACGTTTCCCCCGGAGGGGGGCGATCGTTGGGCCGGACGTGAGAGACGCAGTGAGACGCGCACGGACGGCGCTGGCCGCCGTACTGGCAGGGGCAGGATTGATCGCCGGACTGTCCGGCTGCACCGGCGGAGGAGGCCTGGGCCTTGGCGACAAGCCGCGTTCGCCCAGGGACGCGATCAGGATTCTCCCCGACGACGGGGCGAAGGACATCAAGGCGGACGGCCGCATCGAGGTGAAGGTCCCCGACGGGCGGCTGGAGAGAGTCAAGGTGCTGCGGGTCGAGGACGCGGACCCGCAGGAGGTCGAGGGCCGGATCTCGCCGGACGGCCTGAGCTGGCAGCCGGTGGGCGGGCCGCTGCTGCTGGCCGCCAAGTACACGGTCGACGCGGTGGCGCTGGACGGCCGGGGCCGCCGATCGGCCCGGCACACCTCGTTCACGACGTACGTTCCCGAGCACCGCTTCATCGGCTACTTCAAGCCGGAGAACCGCTCCACCGTCGGCACCGGCATGATCGTCTCCTTCGACTTCAACCGCGAGGTGACCCATCGCGCCGCGGTCGAGCGCGCCATCGAAATCAGCTCGGAGCCGCCGGTGGAGGTCACCGGCCACTGGTTCGGCAAGCAGCGGCTGGACTTCCGGCCGCGCGACTACTGGAAGCCGGGCACTCGCGTGAGCGTCGCCATGAGACTGCGCGACGTACAGGCGTCGCCCGGCGTGTACGGCGTCCAGCAGAAGTCCGTCGACTTCACCGTCGGCCGCTCCCAGGTCTCCACGGTGGACGCCGAGGCACACACGATGGTGGTGCGGCGCGGCCAGGAGGCGCCGGTGAGCGTGCCGGTCAGCGCGGGGGAGCCGAAGAACAAGACGTACAACGGGAAGATGGTCGTCACCGAGCTGTACGACGTGACGCGGATGAACGGGCAGACGGTCGGATTCGGCGGCGAGTACGACATCCCGGACGTCCCGCACGCGATGCGGCTGACCACGTCGGGGACCTTCCTGCACGGCAACTACTGGGCCGCGTCGCGGACCTTCGGGTCGGCGAACACCAGCCACGGCTGCGTCGGGCTGCGCGATGTGAAGGGCGGCAGTTCGGCGACCCCGGCCGGCTGGTTCTTCGACCGCACGCTCGTCGGGGATGTCGTCGAGGTCATCAACTCGCACGACCGGAAGGTCGCTCCCGACAACGGCCTCGGCGGCTGGAACATGGAGTGGAACCGGTGGAAGGCCGGATCCGCCCTCGGATAACCCCCGCTGACCTGCATGGCTCGCCCTCGCCCCGTCGGCGCACTTGAGACGGAACGGTGACATGCGCGGGGAGTTCCCGACACGCCCGGTGTGCTTATCTTTTCCAAGGCGCGTGGGAGCAGCGCGTGGGGTGCGGGCCATGGCTGGGGCCAGGCCGTGCGAGGGGAGAACAGAAAAGTGAACAGGCAGCGGATATCGGGGGCATCGGCCGGGGCGCGGCGGGGACGTGGGCGTGGACGCCCGGGTCTGCTCGCCCTGTTGCTGGGGGCGATGCTGCTGCTGGTCACGGCGTGCGGCGGGGGTTCGGACTCCGGCGACGGCGAGAGCAAGGGCAAGGACGGCGCGGGGAAGACCGACAACAAGGCTTCCCAGGCGGTGGTGACGGTCGCACCCAAGGACGGTGCGAAGGACGTCGCCACCAGCGGTGCCCTCAAGATCGGTGCGGACAAGGGCAAGCTGACGTCCGTCTCGGTCGAGGACACCAAGGGCAATGAGGTCGACGGCAGGATAACCGGCGGTGGCACCGGCTGGGAGCCGGCGCAGCACCTCGGCGCCGCGACCAAGTACAAAGTGCACGCGATAGCCAAGGACGCCGAGGGTCGCGAGTCGGCGAAGGACATCTCCTTCACCACGCTCGTCCCGAAGAACACCTTCGTGGCGTACTTCACGCCGGAGGACGGTTCGACCGTCGGCGTCGGAATGCCCGTCTCGGTCCGCTTCAGCCGCGGCATCACCGACCCGAAGGCCGTCGCCAAGGCGGTCAAGGTGACGTCCGAGCCCGCAGTGCCGATCGAGGGCCACTGGTTCGGCAACGACCGCCTCGACCTGCGCCCCGAGAAGTACTGGGCCAAGGGCACCAAGGTGACGCTGAAGATGAGCCTCGACGGTGTCGAGGGACGGCCCGGGGTCTACGGCAAGCAGACCAAGACCGTGAAGTTCACCGTCGGCCGCAGCCAGATCAGCGTGGTGGACGCCAAGGCCCGCACGATGACCATCAAGCGTGACGGCAAGGTCCTCAAGACCATCCCGATCACCGCGGGTGCGCCGTCGACGACGACGTACAACGGCCAGATGGTGATCAGCGAGAAGTACAAGGTGACGCGCATGAACGGCGCCACCGTCGGCTTCGGCGGCGAGTACGACATCAAGGACGTGCCGCACGCGATGCGCCTGTCCACCTCGGGCACCTTCATCCACGGCAACTACTGGGCGGGCGCCGGAGTCTTCGGCTCGTCCAACGTGAGCCACGGCTGCGTCGGCCTCCAGGACGTGCGGGGCGGCTACGACAAGAAGCTGCCGGGCGCCTGGCTCTTCGACGAGTCGATCATCGGTGACGTCGTGATCGTGAAGAACTCCAACGACAAGCAGATCCAGCCGGACAACGGCCTCAACGGCTGGAACCTGTCCTGGTCGGAGTGGAAGAAGTAGCAGTACCCGCAGTACGGACGGGCCCGCCGCACCTCGACCAGGTGCGACGGGCCCGTTGCCATGTCGTTAACGGGCGCTAACCTCGTTGGCATGACTGTGAATCTCGAAGTCTCCGAGGGCGTCGGCACCATTCGCCTGGACCGCCCCCCGATGAACGCGCTGGACGTCGCCACGCAGGACCGGCTGCGCGAGCTTGCCGAGGAGGCGACCCGGCGCGACGACGTGCGGGCCGTCGTGCTCTACGGCGGCGAGAAGGTGTTCGCGGCCGGCGCGGACATCAAGGAGATGCAGGCGATGGACCACGCGGCGATGGTCGTACGGTCCAGGGCCCTGCAGGACTCGTTCACCGCCGTGGCCCGTATCCCCAAGCCCGTTGTCGCCGCGGTCACCGGGTACGCGCTGGGTGGCGGCTGCGAGCTGGCGCTGTGCGCCGACTTCCGTATCGCCGGCGACAACGCCAAGCTCGGCCAGCCCGAGATCCTGCTGGGCCTGATCCCCGGCGCGGGCGGCACCCAGCGCCTCGCGCGCCTGGTCGGCCCGTCCAGGGCCAAGGACATGATCTTCACCGGGCGCCATGTGCGGGCGGAGGAGGCGCTGTCGATCGGTCTGGTCGACCGGGTGGTGCCCGCCGCCGAGGTGTACGAGCAGGCGCACGCCTGGGCCGCGAAGCTCGCACGGGGCCCCGCGACGGCGCTGCGCGCCGCGAAGGAGTCCATCGACGCGGGCCTGGAGACGGACCTGGACACGGGGCTCACCATCGAACGGAACTGGTTCGCCGGGCTGTTCGCGACCGAGGACCGGGAGCGTGGAATGCGTAGTTTTGTCGACGAGGGGCCGGGCAAGGCGAAGTTCCTCTGACCAGAAGTCAGTTGGGGGGTGTACTCCTCTTGGGCGGATTAAGTCGGTCTTAAAGCAACCTCAAGACGGCCTTGTACGGAACCCTCGGTGATCACTTATAAGCGGGAGGTCATCGCAGGTCAGAGGGGTTGCGGAGGGGGGCGTGCTGCCCATGGCATATGCCGAGCGACACCCCCGGACAGGGGTGTTCCGGGGGGTCGAATCCCCCGGAACGGCCCCGGAAGGTCCGCTGTGCGGCCATGATGGTGCCATGGCGGGGCTGGAGGGTATGGAGCAGCCGCGGCCGCGCGGCAGCGCGACCGCCGCGCGGTGGATGCCTGCGGTAGAGGATGAACAGGGTCTGAAAGCACTGGAGTTGTTCGGGAATCCGACGGACGGCGAGGTTCGGCTGCCCTCGCGTCCCGAATCCGCCGCCACGGCCCGGCGGCTGACACAGTGTGTGGTGCTGCGCCAGTGGGCGCTCTCCCCGCAGACCGCCGAATACGCGGTGCTGCTCGTCTCGGAGCTCGTCGGCAACGCCGTGCGGCATACCGGCGCCCGCGTCTTCGGATTGCGGATGCTGCGCCGCAGGGGCTGGATAAGGATCGAGGTGCGCGACCCGTCGCGCGGCCTGCCCTGTCTGATGCCGGTGCATGAGCTCGACACCAGCGGGCGGGGTCTGTTTCTCGTCGACAAGCTGTCCGACCGGTGGGGTGTGGACCTGCTGCCGCGCGGCAAGAACACCTGGTTCGAGATGCGGGTCACGGAGCGCGCCGCCGACAGGTGAGGCGGGCGCCGGGCGTGCGGGCGCGGAAACACAGAAGCCCCCTGCGGCCGACGTGCGGCGCTTCGGGGGCTTCTGTGGAGCGGCCGTGGAGCTGGGGGGTGTGATCCACGGCGCTTACGACGACCTGGCCCGGGTCAATGGGGGTCGTGGCTCCGACTATGGCAGACGGCGTACGGAGCGCCAAAAGTATTTACTCGGACAAATGCCCGCATAGAGTGATGTTCCGTTTGTGAATCGTAGGTGAGTTGAGCCACTTGCCTACTAAAGAGCGTGCAAGTGTGGGGCTTGAGGGCTGATTCATCGATCGCGCGAGGCGGGTGGGAGCTGACGTCCACGACCCGCGAAGCCCATGAATTTGGTCAATCATTACCTTCTCCCCCCATAACCCTTTAAATGGGCGCGTGACATTGATCTGCCGACGCGACGCACTGCGTGTGGGAGCGGGCGCACTGGGGGCGGCCTTCGCCGGGACACTCGCCGCGGGCTGCGGTACGCAGGACGCCGCGTCCGGGCCCGCACCGTCCGCCGACACCCCCGCCGCCGCCCCGGCGAAACAGCCAGCCGCCCCGCGCCCCGCCCCGGCCCCCCGCCGCTTCCCCGGCCTGCCCGTCCAGATCACCCACGGCCCGCGCGACCGCCCCCGGGTCGCCCTCACCTTCCACGGCCAGGGCGACCCCGCCATCGCGAAGTCCGTCCTCGCCGAGGCGGAGCGGGCCGGTGCCCGGGTGACCGTCCTGGCGGTCGGCGGCTGGCTCGACGAGCACCCCGCCCTGGCCCGCCGGATCCTCGACGGCGGCCACGACCTCGGCAACCACACGCAACGCCACCTCACCATCTCCGGCATGGGAGAGCGGGAGGCGTACGCCGAGATCACCGGCTGCGCGGACCGGCTGCGCCGGCTCACCGGGTCCATCGGCACCTGGTTCCGGCCCTCCCGCACCCAGTTCGCCACCCCCCTCGTCCAGAAACTGGCGGGCCGGGCCGGATATCCGCACGTTCTGTCCTACGACGTCGACTCCCTCGACTTCACCTCGCCCGGCGCCCCGGCCGTCACCCGCAAGGTCGCCGGCGAGATCCGCAACGGATCCGTGGTGAGCCTGCACTTCGGCTATGCGGATACGGTCGCCGCGCTGCCCGCCCTCCTCGACGAACTCGACCGCCGCGGACTGCGCGCGGTGACCACCACGGAGCTGCTGACCCGATGAAGATGATCACCCCACGCACCCGCCGCACCCGACACACACCCGCGCTGCTCGCCTGCGTCCTCATCGCGGCCCTCGCGGGCTGCGCCGACACCGATGCGAAGAAGCCGACCGAAGCGCTCGGCACCAAGGGCATCGCACCGCCGCCGGCCAAGCTGAAGAAGGCCGCGCCCGCCGTCCCGGCCGGGCTGCCCGGCATGCCGCCGGTGCTCGACCCGAAGGATGTGTACGCGGCGGACCGCCCCAACCAGCTGTCCCCCGTCGTCAAGGGCTTCCCGTCCCGGGTGTACGTCCCCAACACCAAGTCCAACACGGTGTCGGTGATCGACCCCAAGACGTACAAGGTCACCGAGACCATCCCGGTCGGCATCCAGCCGCAGCACGTCGTGCCGTCCTGGGACCTCAAGACGCTGTGGGTCAACAACAACCGCGGTCACACGCTCACCCCCATCGACCCGGCCACCGGCGTCGCGGGCAAGCCCGTCGAGGTGCACGACCCGTACAACCTCTACTTCACGCCCAACGGCAAGCACGCGATCGTCATGGCGTCGATGGACCGCGAACTGGTCTTCCGCGACCCGCACACCATGAACCGGGTCAAGACCGTCCCGGTCTCCTGCGCGGGCGTCAACCACGCCGACTTCTCCGCGGACGGCCGGTACTTCATCGTCTCCTGCGAGTTCTCCGGGGAGCTCCTCAAGGTCGACACCGAGAAGATGAAGGTCATCGGCCAGCAGAAGCTGCCCTTCCAGGGGGCCATGCCGCAGGACGTCAAGATCTCGCCCGACGGCAAGACCTTCTATGTCGCGGACATGATGGCGCACGGCATGTGGGTGCTCAACGGCGAGAAGTTCCCGACGCCGAAACTGATGCCCACGGGCAAGGGCGCCCACGGGCTCTACATCAGCCGCGATTCGAAGGAGATGTACGTCCCCAACCGTGGCGAGGGCTCCATCTCGGTCTTCGACTTCGCGAAGGACAAGCTGACGAAGAAGTGGCATCTGCCGGACGGGGGCAGTCCCGACATGGGCGGGGTGTCGGCGGACGGCAAGGTCCTCTGGCTCTCCGGGCGGTACGACTCGGAGGTGTACGCGATCGACACCACGACGGGCCGCCAGCTCGCCCGCATCCCCGTCGGCGGCGGCCCGCACGGCCTGGCGGTCTACCCGCAGCCGGGCCGCTACTCGCTGGGGCACACGGGCATCTTCCGGTGAGGCGCGATCGCGGGACGGGCTGACCGACCTGCACCCGCACCCGCACCCGCACCCGCACCCGCACCCGCACCCGCACCCGCCCTTCGCACCGGTACCACCCACCCCACCCGGCCCGATAATCTGTGTACGTAATGACGGCATGTGAAGGGGCGGATCCAGTGGTGGACATCGAGTTGGCGCGCAAGACGTTCGCGCGGTACGACGTCAACGGGGACGGGCTGATCTCGGCGGTGGAGTACAAGAGCGTGATGGCGCAGCTCGGTGACCCCTATGTCACCGAGACCGTCGCGCAGGCCGTGATCAACGCCCATGACAGCAACGGCGACGGCAAGCTCACCTTCGACGAGTTCTGGGCCTCCAGGAACAAGGGCTGACACCCGCGCCCGGCTGCCTGGTGCGTACGGGCCCGGATCTCACTTCGCGGTGGGTTCCGGGCCCGTACCCGTTTCCTCGGCGATGGCCCGCAGCTCCCGGTGGGCGTCTTCGAGCCAGCCCACCCAGAAGCGCTCCAGGTCGATGCCGCCGCGCAGTACCAGATGCCGGACGCGGTCGCCAGGACGGGCCCGCTCCGGGCCGAAGTCGCGTGCCTCGATCGCTCGGTACTTCGCCAACTGCGCCCGGTGCAGGGTGAGATGACGCCCCACCTCGGCATCGAGGCCCTGCGTGCCCACCACCCCGGCCGCGCGCAGCCGCAGCAGGAGGGCGTCCCGCATGGGCTTGGGGTCCTCGATCCTGCCCACCCAGGCGGCCAGTTCGGCGCGACCGGTGGGCAGGACCTCGTACTCCTTCTTCTGGCCTTGTGACGGCTGCTGCCGGCGCAGTTCCCTGATCGCGCCGGACTGCTCCAGCTTGCCCAGCTCGCGGTAGATCTGCTGATGCGTCGCGGACCAGAAATAGCCGATGGACCTGTCGAACCTGCGGGTCAGCTCGATCCCCGATGACGGCTTCTCGAGCAGGGCCGTGAGGATCGCGTGCGGGAGGGACATGCCCGCATCCTAGGTACGGCCGGGCGCGGCCGGGGACGCGCAGGTGTGGGAGCGGGCACGGGTCACAGGGTGGCCGCGAGTTCCGTCCCCTGCCGGATGGCGCGCTTGGCGTCCAGCTCGGCGGCGACGTCGGCGCCCCCGATGAGATGCACCGGGTGCCCCGCCGCCAGCAGCGCGTCGTACAGCTCACGGCGCGGCTCCTGGCCGGTGCACAGCACGACCGTGTCGACCGGGATCAGCCGCTGCTCGCCGTCGACCGTGACATGCAGGCCGGCGTCGTCGATGCGGTCGTACGTCGCGCCCGCGACCATCGTGACGCCGCGGTGCTTGAGCTCGGTGCGGTGGATCCAGCCCGTGGTCTTGCCGAGGCCCGCACCCACCTTGGTGGCCTTGCGCTGCAGCAGGTGCACGGTGCGGGTCTGCGCCGGGCGGGCGGGAGCCTGGAGGCCGCCGCGGGAGCGGTAGTCGGTGTCGACGCCCCACTGACGGAAGAATTCCTCCGGGCTCAGGCTCGGGGCGGCGTCGGCGTCCGTACTGGTGTCGGTGAGGAACTCCGCGACGTCGAAGCCGATGCCGCCCGCCCCGATGACCGCGACGCGCTCCCCGGCCTTCGCGTCCTCGCGCAGCAGGTCGAGGTAGCTGACCACGCTGGGGTGGTCGATACCGGGGATGGCCGGGGTCCTGGGAGTGACGCCGGTGGCGAGGACGATCTCGTCGAAGCCGGCCGCGGTGATCGACTCGGCGGTGGCGCGGGTGCCCAGCCGCAGCTCGACGCCGTGCGCGCCGAGCTGGTGGCGGAAGTAGCGGAGCGTCTCGTTGAACTCCTCCTTGCCGGGGACCTTGCGTGCCACGTTGAGCTGGCCGCCGATCACGTCCGCCGCGTCGAAGAGCGTCACCTCGTGCCCGCGCTCGGCCGCCGCGACGGCGCAGGCGAGGCCCGCGGGCCCGGCCCCGACGATGCCGACGCGCTTGGCGCGGCGGGTGGGGGAGAGGACCAACTCGGTCTCGTGGCAGGCGCGCGGGTTGACCAGGCAGGATGTGATCTTCCCGCTGAAGGTGTGGTCCAGGCAGGCCTGGTTGCAGCCGATGCAGGTGTTGATGGCGTCGGCGCGCCCCGCGCTCGCCTTGGCCACGAAGTCGGGGTCGGCGAGGAAGGGCCGGGCGAGCGAGACCAGATCGGCATGGCCCTCGGCGAGCAACTGCTCAGCCTTCTCAGGGGTGTTGATCCGGTTGGTCGTCACCAGCGGAATGCCCACCGAGCCCATCACCCGCTTGGTCACCCAGGCGTAGGCGCCGCGCGGCACGGAGGTCGCGATGGTGGGGATGCGGGCCTCGTGCCAGCCGATGCCCGTGTTGATGATGGTCGCGCCGGCCGCCTCCATCTGCTGGGCGAGCGTGATCACCTCCGCCAGCGACGAGCCGCCGGGGACCAGGTCGAGCATGGAGAGTCGGTAGATCAGGATGAAGTCCCGGCCCACCTGCTCGCGCACCCGGCGAACGATTTCGAGGGGGAAGCGGATGCGGTTCTCGTACGAGCCGCCCCACCGGTCGTCGCGGTGGTTGGTGTGGGCGGCGATGAACTCGTTGATCAGGTAGCCCTCGGAGCCCATGATCTCGACGCCGTCGTAGCCGGCCGACTTGGCGAGCGCCGCCGTCCGTACGAAGTCCTCGATCGTCTCCTCGATCTCGGCATCGGTCAGGGCATGCGGTACGAAGGGGCTGATCGGAGCCTGGAGCGCGCTCGGGGCGACCAGTTCGGGGTGGTGCGCGTACCGGCCGAAGTGCAGGATCTGCATCGCTATCCGGCTGCCCTCGCGGTGTACGGCGTCGGTCACCTGCCGGTGCTGCGCCGCCTCCGCCTCGGTGGTCAGCTTGGCGCCGCCCGGGTAGGGGCGGCCGCGGTCGTTGGGCGCGATGCCGCCGGTGACCATGAGGCCCACGCCGCCGCGGGCGCGGGCCGCGTAGAACTCGGCCATCCGCTCGAAGCCGCGCTCCGCCTCTTCGAGCCCGACGTGCATCGAGCCCATCAGCACGCGGTTGGGCAGCGTGGTGAAGCCGAGGTCGAGGGGGCTCAGCAAGTTCGGGTATTCAGTCGTCGGACTCATGAGGCCATGTGTAGTCCACCCGGCGCGTCTTGTGCAACAAGTTGCATAAGGAGATCGGTGTTAGTTGGGCGACACCCGCCCCGCGCGTCCGGGCCCGGGGCCCGGCCCGAGGGCCGGGCCGTCGCGTCCAGGCCCGAGGGCCGGGCCGTCGCGTCTATGCCCGGGTCCAGGCCCGTCGCGTCCGGGTCCGAGGGCCGGGCCGTCGCGTCTATGCCCGAGGCCCGGCCCCGGCGGCCCCCGGCTCGTTGGGGGTCTAGGCCCGGCCCCGGCGCCCCCGGCCCGTATACATCGGCCATCGGCGCACTGGCGGCCTCGTAGGCTTTGCCCGTGCCGGTACGTACCGGCTTCCCCCGCGCACGACAGGTCGCTCCCCTTGTCCTCCTTCGCACTGCCTCGTCCGGCCTGGCTCTCGCCCAAGGTCTTCCGCACCGAGGTGCTGGCCGGTCTGGTCGTCGCGCTCGCGCTCATCCCCGAGGCCATCGCGTTCTCGGTGATCGCCGGTGTCGATCCGAGGATCGGCCTGTTCGCCTCGTTCACCATGGCCGTCACCATCGCCTTCGTCGGCGGGCGGCCCGCGATGGTCTCCGCCGCGACGGGCGCCGTCGCCCTGGTCATCGGCCCCCTCAACCGCGAGTACGGCCTGGGGTATCTGATCGCCTGCGTGATCCTCGCGGGCGTCTTCCAGATCGCCCTCGGCGCGCTGGGGGTCGCCAAGCTGATGCGGTTCGTGCCGCGCTCGGTGATGGTCGGCTTCGTCAACGCGCTCGCCATCCTGGTCTTCATGGCGCAGGTGCCCGAGCTCACCGACGTGCCGTGGCCGGTCTATCCGCTTGTCGTGTCGGGTCTCGCGCTCATGGTGCTCTTCCCGAGGATCACCCGCGCGGTGCCGGCGCCGCTGGTCTCCATCGTCATCCTCACCGTGATCACGGTGGCCGCGGGCATCGCCGTACCGACGGTGGGCGACCGCGGGGCGCTGCCGACGGCGCTGCCGCTCCCGGGCCTGCCCGATGTGCCGTTCACCTGGGCGACCCTGCAGATCATCGCTCCGTACGCGCTGGCGATGGCGCTGGTGGGCCTGATGGAGTCGCTGCTGACGGCGAAGCTGGTCGACGACATCACCGAAACCCACTCCAGCAAGACCCGCGAATCCATCGGCCAGGGCATCGCCAATATCGTCACGGGCTTCCTCGGCGGGATGGGCGGCTGCGCGGTGATCGGCCAGACGATGATCAACGTCAAGACGTCGGGCGCCCGCACCCGCCTGTCGACGTTTCTCGCGGGCGTCTTCCTGATGGTCCTGTGCATAGTCTTCGGCCCGGTCGTCTCCGACATCCCGATGGCCGCCCTGGTCGCGGTGATGATCGTGGTCTCCGCCGCCGCCTTCGACTGGCACTCCATCGCGCCCGCGACCCTGCGGCGGATGCCGGTGGGGGAGACGACGGTCATGGTCGTCACCGTCGCCTGCGTGGTGGTGACCCACAACCTCGCCGTCGGGGTCGTCGTCGGCTCCATCACCGCCATGGTCATCTTCGCCAGGCGCGTCGCCCACCTGGTCAATGTCACCGCGGCCACCGACGCCGACGGCGGCCGAACCGTCTACACCGTCACCGGTGAGCTGTTCTTCGCCTCGTCCAACGACCTGGTCGAGCAGTTCGACTACCAGGAGAGTCCGGAGCTGATCGTCATCGACCTGACCGCGGCCCACATCTGGGACGCGTCCTCGGTGGCGGCCCTGGACGCCATTTCGACGAAGTACGAGCGACGGGGGAAGACCGTCGGGATCGTCGGCCTGAACGGACGCAGCGCGCAGATGCACGACAAGCTCAGCGGCGAGCTCACGCCGTAACGACCCCGCAGGGCGTCGGGAGCCGGCACGCCGATCCACCAAGGACGACGGAACAGCCCTTGGGCGCCGCTACACGGCGGAGTAGACCGCGTCGACCAGCGCCATCTTGCGCGGGTCGTCGGCGATGTGCGGACCCATCCGATTCATGACGTACCCCAGGCTGAGGTCCGCCTCGGGGTCGGCCAGGCCGCAGGAGCCGCCGAACCCGTCGTGGCCGACGGCCCGGGGGTTGGGGCCGTACGAGCCGTTCGTCCCGCTCAGCCACACGCCGAGCGCCGTCTCCGTGTCGTGCTGGAAGCCCGCGCCGAGCACCAGGTCCCGGCAGCGGCCCTGGCCCTCGCGGACCCGCTCGGCGGCCTGCGGGGACAGCACCCGGTGGGTGCCCGCCCGGCCCTGCCGCGCGAAGATCCCGTACAGCGCGGCGACCGCACGGGCCGTGCCGTGGCCGTTGGCGGCCGGGATCTGTGCGGCCCGCCACTCGGGGGTATTGGCCTCGGCGGCCCCGGCGACGGGGTTGAGCAGGGCCGCGAGCGCGACCGGGGGCAGCTGGTCGAAGGCCGCGGCCTGCTCGCTGCCGCGTGCGGCCCGCGCATGCACCAGCTCGGCGGCCCGCCCGGCCTCCTTCTCGGGCAGCCCGATCGCGAAGTCGATGCCGAGCGGCCCGGTGATCTCCTGGTGGAGGAAGTCCCTGGGCAGTTGCCCGGTGATCCGGCGGACCACCTCGCCGACCAGGAAGCCGAAGGTGAGCGCGTGATACCCGGACCGGGTGCCGGGCTCCCACCACGGCTCGGTCGCCGCCAGCCGCGCGCAGGTCAGGTCCCAGTCGTACAGCTCGGCGACGGTGTGCGGCTCCCGCAGACCGGCCAGCCCCGCCCGGTGCGACAGCAGCTGCCGTACGAGAACGGCCTCCTTGCCCGCCGCCGCGAAATCCGGCCAGTACGCGGCGACCGGCGCGTCCAGGTCGAGCAGCCCCCGGTCGGCCAGCAGATGCGCGCACAGCGCGGTGACGCCCTTGGTCGTCGACCACACGTTCACCAGGGTGTCCTGCTCCCAGGGGCGGCTGCGCGCCGCGTCGGCCCAGCCGCCCCACAGGTCGACCACGGTCTCTCCGCCGACCAGCACGGTGACGGCGGCGCCCAGCTCGCCGCGCTCCCGGAAGTTCTCCTCGAAGGCGGCACGCACGCCGGCGAAGCGGTCGTCGCACTGGCCATGGACGGTTGGCACGGGCTGAGTCATGGGTCCCCTCCGGACGGCACTCGATGGCCAGGACCGTACCGACTGGTCGGACTGGCGGGAAGAGGGCGGCGGGAAGACGGTGGCGGGAGCGAGTGGGGGAGAGCCAGGGAACGGAGAATGCCCGCACCGAGGAAATCGGCGCGGGCATTCACTCGAAGCCGTACGACTGACGGCTCCACCTCATGCTGATTCAGGTCAGATGTTGACGCCGAAGTCCGTCGCGATGCCGCGCAGGCCCGAGGCGTAGCCCTGGCCGACGGCGCGGAACTTCCACTCCGCGCCGTTGCGGTAGAGCTCGCCGAAGACCATGGCGGTCTCCGTCGACGCGTCCTCGGAGAGGTCGTAGCGGGCGAGCTCCTTGCTGTCCGCCTGGTTGATCACGCGAATGAACGCGTTGCGAACCTGGCCGAAGCTCTGACCGCGGCTCTCACCCTCGTGGATGGAGACGGGGAAGACGATCTTGTCGACCTCGGCGGGAACCGTCGAGAGGCCCACCTTGATCTGCTCGTCGTCGCCCTCGCCCTCACCGGTGGTGTTGTCACCGGTGTGCTCCACGGAGCCGTCGGGGCTCTTGAGGTTGTTGAAGAAGACGAAGTGCTGGTCCGAGACGACCTTGCCGCTGGCGTCCACCAGCAGGGCGCTGGCATCGAGGTCGAAGTCGGTCCCGGTCGTGCTGCGTACGTCCCAGCCCAGGCCTACCGTGACGGCGGTCAGGCCGGGGGCCTCCTTCGAGAGCGAGACGTTGCCGCCCTTGGAGAGACTGACACCCATGAAGATCCCTGCTCAATCCGGCGCGGGCCACGCCCCTTGACGATCTCTTTGCCCAACCCGCCAACGGATGCGGAGCCCGGTCAGTTCCCGAAAGTTCCTCGTAGTCCTCCGAATGGCCGCGAAGTCATTCCGGGGCGATGGTGAGGGCCATCTCCGGCCGGTCCCACATCACCGCGGGCGGCCGTGCGAGCACGGTTCCGGTCCGCTCGGCGCCCACTCCGAGGTAGAACCCCTCGGCGGGCGGATGCGCGACGACACGCACCTCGTCGACCCCGGCGGCCCGCGCCTCGCCACGCAGATGCGCGACCAGCCGCCGGCCGATGCCGCGGCCCTGGGCGGCGTCGGAGACGAACATCAGGTCGAGCTCGGGCGGATCGATCGGGTCGAGGACGAGGGCGTAGAACCCGAGCACCCGCTCGACGGAACCGTCCGGCCCACCGGCCGCCCCGCACCCGCCGGAATCCGGCGGCGAACCGGCGTCCGGGGCAAAGCCGCCCGCGACCGCCACGAAGACCCGATGGGCCTCGATGTAGTCGGGCCCCACCCGGTATCCGGCGATCATCGGGGCGTACGGGCCCTCGTAGGCGCGGGAGGCCCGCACGATCCGGGTGAGCCGCTTCGCGTCCCGCGCGACGGCCCGCCGGATCCGTACGGCCCCGGGGCCGGTCCCGGGGCTCCGGCTCAGCACTCGATGACGTTGACCGCGAGACCGCCGCGCGCCGTCTCCTTGTACTTGACCTTCATGTCGGCGCCGGTCTCCTTCATGGTCTTGATGACCTTGTCCAGGGACACCTTGTGCTGGCCGTCGCCGCGCATTGCCATCTTCGCCGCCGTGACGGCCTTGACCGCGGCCATGCCGTTGCGTTCGATGCACGGGATCTGCACGAGGCCGCCGACCGGGTCGCAGGTCAGGCCGAGGTTGTGCTCCATGCCGATCTCGGCCGCGTTCTCGACCTGTTCGGGGGTGCCGCCGAGCACCTCGGCCAGGGCGCCCGCGGCCATTGAGCAGGCGGAGCCGACCTCGCCCTGGCAGCCGACCTCGGCGCCGGAGATGGAGGCGTTCTCCTTGAAGAGCATGCCGATCGCGCCGGCGGAGAGCATGAAGCGGACGATGCCCTCCTCGTCGGCGCCGGGCACGAAGTTCATGTAGTAATGCAGGACGGCGGGGATGATGCCGGCGGCGCCGTTGGTGGGGGCGGTGACGACCCGGCCGCCCGCCGCGTTCTCCTCGTTGACCGCCATCGCGTAGAGGGTGATCCACTCCATGGCGTGGGCCAGCGGGTCACCCTCGGCGCGCAGCTGGCGGGCCGAGTTCGCGGCGCGGCGGCGGACCTTGAGGCCGCCGGGGAGGATGCCCTCGCGCGACATGCCGCGTGAGACGCAGGCCTGCATGACGCCCCAGATCTCCAGGAGCCCCTCGCGGATCTCGGTCTCGGTGCGCCAGGACAGTTCGTTCTCCAGCATCAGCGCGGAGATGGAGAGTCCCGTCTCGCGGGAGAGGCGCAGCAGCTCGTCGCCCGTTCGGAAGGGGTACTTGAGCACTGTGTCGTCAGGGATGATGCGGTCCTCGCCCACCGCGTCCTCGTCGACGACGAAGCCGCCGCCCACCGAGTAGTAGGTCTTCTCCAGGAGGGGGCTGCCCGCGGCGTCGTATGCGAAGAGGGTCATGCCGTTGGCGTGGTAGGGCAGGGAACGCCGCCGGTGCAGGATCAGCTGGGTCGACTCGTTGAAGTCGATCTCGTGGTCCGTGCCGATCTCGGTGAACAGCAGCCGCAGCCGGCCGCTCTTCCTGATCCGCTCGACATCCGCGTCGGCGGCCTCCACATCGACGGACTTGGGCGAGTGGCCCTCAAGACCGAGCAGCACGGCCTTGGGCGTGCCGTGCCCGTGGCCGGTCGCGCCGAGCGAGCCGAAGAGCTCGCACCGTACGGACGCGGTCTGGGCGAGGATGCCGTCCTTCTTCAGCCGGCCCACGAACATCCGGGCGGCGCGCATGGGGCCCACGGTGTGGGAGCTGGACGGGCCTATGCCGATCGAGAACAGGTCGAAGACCGAGAGGGCCACGGGAGAACTCCTAGCTGATTGGTAGACGCCGTTGTCTGCCGGGTGGTGCGGGTGGGGGGCACGAGACGGGGCACCGCTCCCACTGTCCAGTGTGCGCGGTGCCCCGATGTTCAGTTGTGGTGCTACTGGGCTGTTCGGTACGTAACTACTTCAGACCAGGGTAGAGCGGGTGCTTGTCCGCCAGCGCGGTGACCCGGGCCGCCAGCCCGTCGCGGTCGTAGGTCGGCTTCAGCGCGGCGGCGATGATGTCCGCCACCTCGGTGAAGTCCTCGGTGGTGAAGCCGCGGGTGGCCAGCGCCGGGGTGCCGATCCGCAGACCCGAGGTGACCATCGGGGGCCGCGGGTCGTTCGGGACGGCGTTGCGGTTGACCGTGATGCCGACCTCGTGGAGGCGGTCCTCGGCCTCCTGGCCGTTCAGCTCGGAGTTGCGCAGGTCGACGAGGACCAGGTGGACGTCCGTGCCACCGGACAGCACGGAGACGCCGTGCTCGGTGACGTCGGACTGCACCAGGCGCTCGGCCAGGATGCGGGCGCCGTCCAGGGTGCGCTGCTGGCGCTCCTTGAAGTCCTCGGTTGCCGCGATCTTGAAGGAGACGGCCTTGGCCGCGATGACGTGCTCCAGGGGGCCACCCTGCTGTCCCGGGAAGACCGCCGAGTTGATCTTCTTGGCGAGCTCCTGTGTGGACAGGATCACACCACCGCGCGGACCGCCGAGGGTCTTGTGCGTGGTGGTGGTGGTGACGTGGGCGTGCGGCACCGGGTTGGGGTGCAGCCCTGCGGCGACCAGCCCGGCGAAGTGCGCCATGTCGACCATCAGGTACGCGCCGACCTCGTCCGCGATGCGGCGGAAGGCGGCGAAGTCCAGCTGACGCGGGTACGCCGACCAGCCGGCCACGATGAGCTTGGGCTGGGACTCCTTGGCGAGGCGCTGGACCTCGTCCATGTCGACCTCGCCGGTGGCGTCGTCGACGTGGTACGCGACCACGTTGTAGAGCTTGCCGGAGAAATTGATCTTCATGCCGTGGGTCAGGTGCCCGCCATGGGCGAGGTTCAGGCCCATGATCGTGTCGCCCGGCTTGAGCAGCGCGAACATCGCGGCGGCGTTGGCCTGGGCGCCCGAGTGCGGCTGCACGTTCGCGTGCTCGGCGCCGAAGAGCGCCTTGACGCGGTCGATCGCGATCTGCTCGATCACATCGACGTGCTCGCAGCCGCCGTAGTAGCGGCGGCCGGGGTAGCCCTCGGCGTACTTGTTGGTGAGGACGGAGCCCTGGGCCTCCATGACGGCCACCGGAGCGAAGTTCTCCGAGGCGATCATTTCGAGGGTGGACTGCTGGCGGAGCAGCTCGGCGTCGACGGCGGCGGCGACGTCCGGGTCGAGCTCATGCAGGGGAGTGTCGAGAACAGTCATCACGGTCCCGTTCGAGTCGTCGGGGCTTCGGGCTTCGGTCTTAGTTGCCGGAGAGGGCGGTGTACTCGTCGGCGGTGAGCAGGTCGTCCGGCTCCTGCGTGACGCGCACCTTGAACAGCCAGCCGCCCTCGAACGGGGCGGAGTTCACCAGCGACGGGTCGTCGACGACATCCTGGTTGAACTCGGTGACCTCACCGGTCACCGGCGCGTACAGGTCGCTGACCGACTTGGTCGACTCCAGCTCACCGCAGGTCTCCCCCGCGGTCACCGCGTCGCCGACCTCGGGGAGCTGGGCATAGACGACGTCACCGAGCGCGTTGGCCGCGAACTCGGTGATGCCGATCGTCGCGACGCCGTCCTCGGCGGTCGCGAGCCACTCGTGCTCCTTGCTGTACCGCAGCTGCTGGGGGTTGCTCATGACCTGAATTCTCCTGTACGCGGGGGAGTGCTGAGGAACGGTGGTCTTGCTGGGTGAGACGCGCGTCTTGGACCGGCGGTCTACTTCTGGCGCTTGTAGAACGGCAGCGCGACGACCTCGTAGGGCTCGTGCGCGCCGCGGATGTCCACACCGACCCCGGGCGTGCCGGGCGCGGCGTGCGCCGGATCGACGTACGCGATGGCGATCGGCCTGCCCAGCGTCGGGGACGGGGCGCCCGAGGTGACCTCGCCGATGACCTTGCCGTCCGCGACGACCTGGTACCCGGCGCGCGGCACCCGGCGGCCCTCGGCGATCAGGCCGACGAGCTTGCGCGGCGGTGCGGTCTCGGCCCGCTCGGCGGCGGCCTCAAGAGCGGCGCGGCCGACGAAGTCGCCCTCCTTCTCGAACTTCACGACCCGGCCCAGACCCGCGTCGAACGGCGTCAGCGCGGTGGTCAGCTCGTGCCCGTACAGCGGCATGCCCGCTTCCAGCCGCAGCGTGTCGCGGCAGGACAGGCCGCAGGGGACGAGGCCGACGGGGGCGCCGGCCTCGGTCAGCGCCAGCCACAGCTCCTCGGCGTGCCGCGGATCGACGAACAGCTCGAAGCCGTCCTCGCCGGTGTAACCGGTGCGCGCGATGAGCGCCGGGACGCCCGCGACGGTGCCGGGCAGGCCCGCGTAGTACTTCAGCCCGTCCAGATCGGCGTCGGTCAGGGACTTCAGGACGCCGGGGGACTCCGGGCCCTGAACGGCGATCAGCGCGTACGCGTCACGGTCGTCACGTACGTCGGCCTCGAAGCCGGCGGCGCGGGCGGTCAGGGCGTCGAGCACCACCTGGGCGTTTCCCGCGTTGGCGACGACCATGTACTCGGTGTCGGCCAGCCGGTAGACGATCAGGTCGTCCAGGATCCCGCCGTCCTCCTGGCAGATCATGGTGTAGCGGGCGCGGCCGAGGCCGACCGTGCCGATGTTGCCGACCAGCGCGTGGTTCAGCAGGGCGGCGGCCTGCGGGCCTGTGACGGTGATCTCGCCCATGTGGGAGAGGTCGAAGAGACCGGCGTACGTGCGTACGGCGAGGTGCTCGTCGCGCTCACTGCCGTACCGCAGCGGCATGTCCCAGCCCGCGAAGTCGGTCATGGTCGCGCCCAGCGAGCGATGCAGCGCGTCGAGGGCGGTGAGACGGGGGACATTGCTCATGTGTGGGGCTCCCAGGGCATGACAGGCGAGGACACATCCTCCCCATCTGTCATCGGAACCTGAGAGGTTCACCACGACCGCACGTAAGTGTGGTCATGACTTGCACCTTGGGTGGAGCCGCCACGAAGGCGGCTCGCTTTTCAGATCTGCCTCGCCCGCGCGGTTCGGGGCCTGAGAGATTCAAGGGAGGAACTTGCTCCTTCGGCGTCCTGAGCGGCACCAGACGAACTGGGTGCTCCGGACTCTCCCGCGCGGATTCAAGCGGCCGTTATGGAGTTGGCGGGCACATCATTGCACGCATCGCGGGGAAGCGGGTCGGGCGGGCCGAAGCGGACCTCACCCGGCCGCATCCGCAAATGGCTTGTGGCGCATTACCTTTTCTTTACACTTCTTGGGCAAGGGTGGGGGACCCGACATGGGGGAGTGCGATGACGGTGCAGCAGCCTGGTGCGTATTACGCGACGAGCGCGGGGGTCGCGCGCGACGTGGTGCCCGCACAGCAGGCCGCGCCGGCCGGGGAGACGGCCCGTCGGCCCGTGTTCACCGTCCGTGATCTGCGCGGGCGTGCCGGCCGCAGCCCAGGGAGCCTGGTCTTCGCGGCGGGGGACGTGGTGGTCGTCTCCGGACTGCCGGGCAGCGGCAAAAGCACCCTGATCCGGCGCGCGGCGGCTGCCCGCCGCATCGACTCGCAGGATGTGCGCGAGCGATGGGAGCGCCGGATGCCGCGCCTCCTGCCGTACGCGCTCTACCGCCCCCTCGTCCGCGTCGCGCACTACGCCGGTCTGCGGCGCGCCCTGCGCTCCGGCGAGAGCGTCGTCGTGCACGACTGCGGCACGCTCGCATGGGTGCGGGGCTGGCTGTCGCGCGACGCCCGGCGCAGAGGCGCGGCGCTGCACCTGTTACTGCTCGACGTCACGCCCGAGGTGGCGCGGGCCGGGCAGCAGGAGCGTGGCCGTGGTGTCTCGGGTTACGCCTTCGCGCGCCACCGCCGGGCCGTGGCGCGGCTGGTGCGCGACGCGGAGGGCGGCACGCTGCCGGCCGGGTGCGCCTCGGCCGTACTGCTCGACCGGGCGGCGGCGACCGCGCTGACGGCCATCGACTTCGCGTAGTTGGTCCGAGCGGCGGTCGGGCCTCTCCGAACGGCGGCCCGACTCCGGCGACCGGACGGCGCGACCGGACAGCGCGACGGGACCCGGGCCGCATCGGGCACGCGGACCGGGTCCCGCCGTCGCACGGGCGCCCGTGGTCGCTAGACCGCGGGAAGAGCCGGTACGCCCGGCGCCGGCAGCGTCGGCACCGCCGGCACCGCCGGCAGCGGCACCGGCAGGGGCAGGGGCAGCTTCGTCAGCAGACCCAGGATCAGCGGGATCACCGCGGTGACCGTCCCGGTGACCGCGGCCAGGATCTTGGCCGGGTCGCCTGCCGTGACAGCCGCCACCAACTCGGTCACCTTCGCCTGGAGCGCCTTCAGCGCGTCGGCGACCGGGTCGGCCGCCGCGGCGCGGTCGGCCGACGAGCCACCCAGCCCCGGAACGGCCGGCACGCCGGGTGCGGCCGGGGCCGCGGGCGCCGCCCCGGTGATCGCTTTGGTCACCTTCTCCGCGAGCTCCTTGACCTTGGCCGGGTCGGGCTTCGCGGCGAGAGCCTCCTTGAGGAGGTCGCCGAGGGGGCCCACGAGACCCAGCTTGGACAGTACGTCCGCCTGCGCCAGCAGCGCCGCCGGGTCCGGTGCGGCGTTGCTCGCCACGGTGGACTCGGCGGATCGGTCCTGCACGGCTGCCGCGGCGGACGGACCGGCGAAGCCTATGGTGACGGCGCCACAGAGAGCGGAGGTGATCAGGAAGGTGGCAGGCCGGTTGAGTGCCATGCGAGAAATCCTTTTCGCTGTGGGGGGTGCGGTGTTCACGTCCGAGGACGCGTTGGTGCCACCCTCCGAGCGCCCGGCACACTCCGCAACTGGATGGCTACCAAACGTGTCAGACGGTTGGTGAGGGATGGCGTGCCGACCCGGCGGGCTAGGGTTCTCGCGCAGAAACGAGCACGGCCGCAACGAGCGCGGCCGTCGTGAGCACGGCTGTCGGCAGGGGTGGAGATGGAATTTCCGGCGCAGGCGCATCCGCATCCGCACGGGGGCGGCGGATGGCCCGGCAATGAACTCGAAGAGGTGCTCGCCGCCTCGATGGGCAATCCCGCGGCGGGCGCCCGGCTCGTCGAAGTGCTGGGCCGCAGTCAGGTTTGGGTGCCACTGCCGGCGGGCGGCGGCCCGCAGAGCCGTGACCTCGACCTGCCCACGATGGACATCGGCGGCGCCCCCTACGTCCCCGTCTTCAGCTCCGAGCAGCAGCTCAGGCAGTCCGCCGGGCCCCACATGGCCTTCACCGTCGCGCCCGCCCGCGAGTTCGCCCGCGGCCTCCCGCCGCAGCTCGGCATCGTGGTGAACCCGGACGGCGCGGTCGGCATGCCGCTGCCGCCGCCCGCCGTCGCCGAGCTCTGCCGGGCCGGCCGCTCCCCGCTGGACGGGCCGGCGAGCGGCGGTCGGGTCCGCCTCTTCGAGCCGGACTGGCAGCAGGAGCCGGTCGACTTCCTGGCCGCCGCGGCGGGCGAGTTCGAGGAGAGCGGCGTGGTGGTCACCGCCCGCCGCGCGCTCGCCAGCATCGAGGGCGACTCGCCGACGCTCTTCATCGGCGTACAGCTCTCCTCGTGGGAGGGCGCCGACCGCAACGCCCCGATGGACGCGCTGGGCCGGGCGCTCGGCCGGGTTCAGCTGCCCTGGGCGGTCAACCTCGTCCTGCTGGACGTCGCACAGGACCCGGTCGGCGACTGGATGCTGGAGAAGGTGCGGCCCTTCTACGTGCGCGAGCACCGGCAGGAGCACTGACGGCCTCGGGGGCAGTGGCGCGCGGGCTTCCGGCGCCCCCGAGGTTGCGGGCGTGCCCTGCCCGCGCGTCCGCCTCCTGCGTCAAGTCGGTGTCAGGACGGCCGTTTAAGCTGGTTTGATGGCCCCGCCACACGGGGGCGGTTGGCCGAACGGTGGATCGAAGAGGGGCGGGACCCAGGGTGAGCGCGTCAGGCACTGCGGCGGCCGGGCAGGTCGAGCACATGCTGCGCCAGGTGACGCCCGGGAGGTACGACGCGTACGAGGCGCTGCTGCGCGCCCTCGCGGACGGTCAGGTCTGGATGCTGCTCTGGCACGGACAGGCCGGCTCGCCCGACGCGCAGTACGGAAACATGGAGGTCGACGGCCTCGGCTACGCGCCGTGCGTAACCTCCGCCCAGGAGCTCGCCGCCAGCGGCTGGAGCCGGGCGTACGACGTCGTCACGGGGCGCGACATCGCCCGCGTGCTCTTCCCCGACCGCTGGGGGATCTGGCTCAATCCGCACGCTCCGGGCGGCGGTGTCGGCATCCCGTGGCTCGATCTGCGGCGCATCGCGAGCGGTCTTGAGCGCATGCCCGCAGGGCCGCTGCGGCTGTCCGAGCCGGCCATCGAGATCCCGCAGTTCTACGCGCAGCTCACGCAGAACGCCCACCGTACGCCCGCGGTCCGCTCGTTGCGCCGCGGCTGGGTGCAGCCCGCGCTCGGTGCGCCGTATCTGGCCATCGGGCTCGATCTCTACGACACGAGCCAGCAGTCGGTCGACGCGGTGCGCACGATGATGCAGCAGTCCATCGGTGTGGTCCCGGAGGGGCTGCCCGTGTCCACCGTCGCGATGGCGGACGACCACGACCCGGTCGCCATGTGGCTGCGCGCCAACACCCGCCCGTTCTACGACCGTGAGGCGCACGCCCCGCTCTCGCCGCAGGCCCCCGCGTCGGGCTACGGCTACCCCGCACCGCGCGCTTACTGATAGCCCAATAAAGCCGCGCATAACGGCTGTTGGGTGTCATGCCCGGTCTAGTGGTAAAGGCCGGTTCTGATCCGCTCAGCCGAGCGCCGCGTCCGCATAACGGAAAGCCCCGGGCCGCATCACGGTTGCGCATCCATTGTCCGTCAGGTCTGGCGGGTGATCGCGAAGGCGTTGAAGACTCCCCGCAATAGAAGCAGTCGGTCCTGTGCGGGATACGTGTGCAATTGCCACCGTGCCCCACACAGGATCACCTGAAACACCCGCACCACCTGCGCAATCTGCACCTGTGATGTGAACCAAGCCGCTACAGCGGCCGGTTAGGGCTGGTCACCGCCGGCCGAGAGGGGTCCCAGACACGATGACGGCACCATTGCCCGACACGACCGCGAAGACGGATGCGGTCGCTACCGTCGATGCCGCGACTGATGTCATGACCAAATCGGTCGAAGGCCGCTCACTGCGCCAGATCGCTTGGAACCGGCTCAAGCGTGACAAGCTCGCGCTGGCCGGCGGAGTCATTGTCGTCTTCCTGGTCCTGGTCGCGATCTTCGCTCCGCTGATCGTCGATCTCTTCGGGCACCCGCCGGAGCAGTTCCACCAGGACGAGATCGACCCGCTGTTCGGCACCCCCAAGGCGGCCTTCGGCGGCATGAGCTCCGAGTTCCTCCTGGGTGTCGAGCCCGGCAACGGACGCGACGTCTTCAGCCGGGTCGTCTACGGCGCCCGGATCTCGCTGCTCGTGGCGTTCCTCGCGGCCCTGGTGGCCGTGTTGCTCGGCACCGTGTTCGGCATCATCGCCGGCTACTTCGGCGGCTGGGTCGACATGGTCATCAGCCGCGTGATGGACATGCTGCTGGCCTTCCCGCAGCTGCTCTTCATCATCTCGCTGGTCTCGGTGCTGCCGAACGACCTGCTCGGGCTGACCGGCAGCGGGGTGCGCATCGCCATCCTGATCTCGGTGATCGGCTTCTTCGGCTGGCCCTATGTGGGACGAATCGTGCGAGGTCAGACACTGTCCTTGCGCGAGAAGGAGTACATCGAGGCGGCGCGGAGCCTGGGCGCGGGACGGCGTTACGTGCTCTTCAAGGAGCTGCTCCCGAACCTGGTCGCGCCCATCACCGTCTACACGACGCTGATGATCCCCACGAACATCCTCACCGAGGCGGCGCTCAGCTTCCTCGGGGCCGGAGTCAAGCCGCCGACCTCGTCCTGGGGTCAGATGCTCGACAAGTCCGTGGATACGTACGAGACCGATCCGATGTTCATGATCATCCCCGGTGTCGCGATCTTCGTGACCGTGCTCGCCTTCAACCTCTTCGGCGATGGCGTCCGCGATGCGCTCGACCCCAAGGGGACCCGCTGAGAACGCCCGCGGCGCCGTCCGTCGGCGCCGGTCCGGCCGTGCTCGACGGGCCGTACACCACTGAACGTGCCCCTGTCACAACTGTCAGGCGGCTCCCCGATGGTTCCCCGGCCCCAGGCCAAGGACCTCGCCAATCCGGAGGTTGCAGAAGCATGAAACCCCTACGTTCGTCGAAGAGCAGGCGTGTCGCCGGCGCGGCGGTTGTCGTTGCAGCCCTGATGTCCACCGCGGCCTGCGGTGGCGGCGGGTCCGACAGCGACAGCAGCGAGGGTGCCGGCTTCAACGCCGGAACCAAGAGCGTCGCTGCCAAGTCCGCCAAGAAGGGCGGCACGCTGAAGTTCATCGGTAAGCAGGACTTCGACTCGACCGACCCGCAGCGCCAGTACTACGGCTTCGCGTGGGACTTCTCCCGCTACTACGCGCGTCAGCTCATCAGCTACGCGCCCAAGCCGGGCGACGCGAGCGCCGAACTGGTCCCCGACCTCGCGACCGCCAACGGCAAGATCTCCGAGGACGGCAAGCGCTACGAGTACACGCTGCGTGACGGCGTCACCTGGGAGGACGGCTCGCCGATCACCTCCAAGGACGTCAAGTACGGCATCGAGCGCATCTGGGCCCAGGACGTCATCTCCGGCGGCCCCGGCTACCTGCGCCAGGCGCTCGACCCCAAGGAGACGTACAAGGGCCCGTACAAGGACAAGTCCGCGGACAAGCTCGGCCTGAAGGCGATCGAGACGCCCGACGACAAGACGATCATCTTCAACCTCGCCAAGGCCAACGGTGACTTCGAGCAGATGCTCGCGATGCCGACCGGCTCCCCGGTGAAGCGCGAGAAGGACACCGGCGCCAAGTACCCGCTGAAGCCGTTCTCCTCGGGCCCGTACAAGTTCGAGTCGTACACGCCCAAGAAGGGCGCCGTCCTCGTCCGCAACCCGAAGTGGTCGAAGGCCTCGGACTCGATCCGCGCCGCTCTGCCGGACAAGATCACGGTCACGATCAACACCAACATCGAGGCGATCGACAAGCTCCTCATCAAGGGCGAGTACGACGTCGACATGAACGGCACGGGCATGTCCCAGTCGGGCCGTACCGAGGCGCTCAAGCAGCACAAGGGCAACCTCGACAACATCGAGACCAGCTTCATCCGGTACGTCGACATCGCCACCAAGGTCGCGCCGTTCGACAAGGTCGACTGCCGCAAGGCGGTCCTGTACGCGGCCGACTACAAGTCGATGCAGGACGTCCGCGGCGGCCCGCAGGCCGGTGGCGAGATCGCGACCAACATGCTGCCCAAGTCCATCAAGGGCTCGGACGACTACGACCCGTACGGCATCCTCGCCCGCAAGGGCAAGCCGGACGTGGCCAAGGCCAAGGACGCGCTCAAGAAGTGCGGCAAGCCCGCCGGCTTCTCGACCGTGATCAGCGCCCGTAGCAACAACCCGGGCGAGGTCCAGGTCGCCGAGGCGCTCCAGGAGTCGCTGAAGGCCGTCGGCATCAAGGCCGAGGTCGACCCGATCGACGGCGCCGAGTCCTCCAGCATCACCGGTTCCCCCGCCGTCGTGAAGAAGCGCGGCTACGGCCTGGTCATGACCGGCTGGGGCCCCGACTTCCCGACCGGCCAGGGCTTCTCGCAGCCGCTGATCGATGGTCGCTTCATCGAGCCGAACGGCAACTACAACGTCTCCGAGACGAACGACCCGAAGATCAACGGTCTCTTCGACGACGCTCTCAAGGAGACCGACCCCGGCGCCGCCGGTGAGATCTACAAGAAGATCAACCACGCCACCTCGGACCTCGCCGTCCAGATGCCGTTCATCTACGAGAAGAACTTCACCTGGCGCAGCTCGCGTCTGACGAACGCCTACTCCTCCGCGGCCTACAACGGCCGTTACGACTTCGCCTCGCTCGGCGTCGTCAAGTAGCACCCAGCACAGACGAGTCACCCCCACCATCGCCCAACCCGCCAGTCCCGAAGGGCAGGTGATGGCCGCGGGCGGCGGTCCGGGACCCCCGTAATCCGGGGGCTTCCGGGCCGTCGCCGGGCCGCGCACAGTGCTTTCTTACGTCATCCGGCGCTTGTTCGCCGTCGCCATGATGCTGCTGGTCGTCACGCTGACGACCTTTGCCATCTTCTTCGTACTCCCGAAATGGGCCGGGTCCGACCCCGCGCTCCTGTTCGTCGGCAAGCAGTCGGACCCCGCGGCCATCGAGGGCATCCGGCAGAAGCTGGGGCTCGCCGATCCGGTCATGGTGCAGTTCTGGCACTTCGTCCAGGGACTGTTCGCCGGGCGGGAGTATGCCAACGGCCCGGATGTCACGCAGTGCCCCGCACCGTGCTTCGGCTACTCCTTCCGTACCGAGCAGGCCGTATGGCCCCAGCTCACCGAGGCCATCCCGGTCACACTCTCGCTCGCAGCGGGCGCGTGCATCCTGTGGCTGGTGGGCGGTGTCGCCACCGGCGTGGTGTCCGCGCTCAAGCGGGGCAGCCTGTGGGACCGCGCGGCCATGACCATCGCCCTGGCCGGCGTCTCGCTTCCCATCTACTTCACCGGTCTGCTCTCGCTGGCCATCTTCAGCTACCAGCTGGACTGGATCAGCGGTGAGTTCAAGTCGCTGGGCGACGATCCCGCCCAGTGGTTCCAGAGCCTGATCCTGCCCTGGATCACCCTCGCCTTCCTGTACGCGGCGATGTACGCCCGCCTCACGCGGGCCACCATGCTGGAGATCATGGGCGAGGACTACATCCGTACCGCCCGCGCCAAGGGCCTACGAGAACCGGTCGTCATCAGACGGCACGCGATGCGTTCCACCTGGACCCCGATCCTGACCCTGCTGGGCCTTGACCTGGGTGCGCTGCTCGGTGGCGCGATCCTCACCGAGACCACGTACAACCTGCCGGGACTCGGGCGGCTCGCGGTCGACGCGATCAGCCAGAAGGACCTGCCGGTGATCCTCGGAGTCACGCTGGTGGCCGCGCTGTTCATCGTCCTGGCCAGCCTCGTCGTGGACCTTCTGTACGCCGTCATCGACCCGCGAGTGAGGCTCGGATGACCGATCTCAACAAGCCCGCCCCCGCAGATCTCGCTGTGACGGGCACCGCGCTCGGCGAGCCCGCCGCGGTCGGCTCTCCCGCCCCCACCTCCTTCCTCGAAGTGCGGGACCTGAAGGTGCACTTCCCCACCGACGACGGTCTCGTCAAGTCGGTGGACGGCCTCTCGTTCCAGCTGGAGAAGGGCAAGACCCTCGGCATCGTGGGCGAGTCCGGCTCCGGCAAGTCGGTGACCTCGCTCGGCATCATGGGCCTGCACACCGTCGGCCAGTACGGCCGGCGCAAGGCGCAGATCTCCGGCGAGATCTGGCTGGACGGCAAGGAACTGCTCACCGCCGACCCGGACGACGTACGCAAGCTGCGCGGCCGGGAAATCTCGATGATCTTCCAGGACCCGCTGTCGGCGCTGCACCCGTACTACACGATCGGTTACCAGATCGTGGAGGCGTACCGCATCCACAACAAGGTCGACAAGAAGGCCGCCAAGCGGCGCGCCATCGAACTGCTCGACCGGGTCGGCATTCCGCAGCCCGACAAGCGCTTCGACGGCTATCCGCACGAGTTCTCCGGCGGCATGCGCCAGCGCGCGATGATCGCGATGGCGCTGGTCAACAACCCCGAGCTGCTCATCGCCGACGAGCCGACGACCGCCCTGGACGTCACCGTCCAGGCGCAGATCCTGGACCTGATCCGGGACCTGCAGAAGGAGTTCGGCTCGGCGGTCATCATCATCACCCACGACTTGGGTGTCGTCGCCGAGCTGTCCGACGACATCCTGGTGATGTACGGCGGCCGGTGCGTGGAGCGCGGCCCGGCGGAGAAGGTCTTCTACGAGCCCCAACACCCGTACACCTGGGGCCTGCTCGGCTCGATGCCGCGCATCGACCGGGACCAGACCGACCGCCTCATCCCGGTCAAGGGCTCGCCGCCCAGTCTGATCAACATCCCGAGCGGCTGCGCCTTCCACCCGCGCTGCCCCTACGCGGACGTGCCCAAGGGCGGGGTCACCCGCACCGAGCGGCCCGAGCTCACGGTACTGGCCGGACAGGAGGGCAAGCGGCACCACTCCGCCTGCCACATGTCGGCGGAGGACCGGACGCGGATCTGGACCGAAGAGATTGCGCCCAAGCTGTGAGCACTGCGTCTTCCCGGGGGACCACCCCCGGACCCCCGGCCGGAAAAGACCCCAAGGATCCAGCGATGCCCAATCCGGAGAAGGCCGCCTCGTCGCCTGAGCCGCTGCTCAGGGTGAGCGGGCTGGTGAAGCACTTCCCCATCAAGAAGGGGCTTCTCCAGCGCCAGGTCGGCGCCGTCCAGGCCGTCGACGGACTCGACTTCGACGTACGCCCCGGGGAGACCCTCGGCATCGTCGGTGAGTCGGGCTGCGGCAAGTCGACGATGGGCCGGCTGATCACCCGGCTGCTCGAACCGACCAGCGGGAAGATCGAGTTCGAGGGCCAGGACATCACCCACCTGGGCACCGCGAAGATGCGTCCGCTGCGTCGCGACGTACAGATGATCTTCCAGGACCCGTACTCCTCGCTGAACCCGCGCCACACGGTCGGCACGATCATCAGCGCGCCGTTCAGACTCCAGGGCATCGAGCCCACCGGCGGTGTGAAGAAGGAGGTCCAGGCACTCCTGGACCGCGTCGGGCTCAACCCCGAGCACTACAACCGCTATCCGCACGAGTTCTCCGGCGGCCAGCGCCAGCGCATCGGCATCGCCCGCGCGCTTGCGCTCAAGCCCAAGCTCGTCGTGGCGGACGAGCCGGTCTCGGCACTCGACGTGTCCATCCAGGCGCAGGTCGTGAACCTGCTGGACGACCTCCAGCAGGAGATGGGCCTGACCTATGTGATCATCGCGCACGACCTGTCGGTCATCCGGCATGTCTCGGACCGCATCGCGGTGATGTATCTCGGCAAGATCGTGGAGATCGCGGACCGCAAGGCGCTGTACGAGTCGCCGATGCACCCGTACTCCAAGGCGCTGCTGTCCGCCGTCCCGGTGCCGGACCCGCGCAGCAAGGGCAAACGTGAGCGCATTCTGCTCACGGGCGACGTGCCCTCGCCGATCTCGCCGCCCTCGGGCTGCCGGTTCCACACCCGGTGCTGGAAGGCGACCGAGGTGTGCAAGACCACGGAGCCGCCGCTGGTGGCGCTGAAGACCGGTCACCAGGTGGCCTGCCACCACCCGGAGAACGCGCCCGACCAGGTGCCGGAGTCCACGATTCTGGAGACCGCGCGCGAGGCGGTCGTGCTGGTCGACGCGACGCCTGCGGCGACCGTGAACGCGGAGGCCCCGGAGGGGGACGCCGAGGCTCCGGCCGCGGCTCCTGCCACCCCGGCCACCGAGGGCGACGCGACGCCGCCCGGGAGCACGAAGGACATCGGCAAGGAGTAGAGGCGGCACACTGAGCCGGTGTTCCACGAATTCTTCACGCCCTCCGTCCAGCACGCCCTCGACATCGTCGGGATCTTCGTCTTCGCGATCTCCGGCGCACTGCTCGCCGTGCGCAAGAACTTTGACGTCTTCGGCATCGCGGTACTCGCAGAGGTCACGGCGCTGGGCGGAGGGCTGTTCCGCGACCTGATCATCGGGGCCGTCCCGCCGGCGGCCTTCACCGATCTCGGGTACTTCACCACCCCGCTCATCGCGGCGGCCCTGGTCTTCTTCCTGCATCCCGAGGTGGAACGCATCCAGGGCTCGGTCCAGGCCTTCGACGCGGCGGGGCTCGGGCTGTTCTGCGTCACCGGCACCACCAAGGCGTACGACTACGGGCTCGGCCTCACCGCGTCCGCCGCGCTGGGTCTGGCGACCGCGGTCGGCGGTGGTGTACTGCGTGACGTACTCGCCAACGAAGTGCCCTCGCTGCTGCGCTGGGACCGCGACCTGTACGCCGTCCCGGCGATCGTCGGGGCCGCGATGGCCGCGCTGTGCATCCGCTTCGACATGCTCAACGCGGCGACCAGCGGGCTTGCCGTGATCACCGCCTTCGCTCTGCGGCTGCTCGCGCTGCACTACCACTGGCGGGCCCCGCGCGCCTGGAACCGGTCGTCGGCGAAGGCCGAGGAGCAAGAAAAAGCTACCGCTTAGTAGGGGCGCGGTGTAGCCTGCGTTCCATGGCACAGGCATCCATCGGGGACAGCGAGTTCGACCGCGACACCGCCGTTTCCCCGCGCTCACCGGGCGTCTACGACGCGGAGCTCTCCGCGGGCTGGACGATCATCCACGCGGTCAACGGCGGCTACCTCCTCGCGCTGCTCGGCCGCGCCCTCGGCGACGCCCTGCCGCACTCCGACCCGTTCACGGTCTCGGCGCACTACCTCACGCCGTCCGTGCCGGGCAAGGCGGTCGTCCGTACCGAGGTGGTCCGCTCCGGACGCACCCTCTCCACCGGCCAGGCCTCACTCTTCCAGTACGGCGACGACGGCGCCGAGGTCGAGAGGATCCGGGTGCTGGCCTCCTACGGCGACCTGGACGCCCTGCCCGACGACGTACGGACGACGGCCGAGCCGCCCCGCCTGCCGCCGTACGGGCAGTGCCTGGGCACCGGCGACGGCCCCGCCGTCATACCAGGCAGCTCGGCGATCACCGAGCGGCTCGACATCAGGCTGGACCCGGCCACCATCGGCTGGGCGGTCGGCGCACCCTCGGGCAAGGGCGAGATGCGCGGCTGGTTCGGCCTCGCCGACGGCCGCGACGCCGACCCGCTCTCGCTGCTGCTCACCGTCGACGCCCTGCCGCCGACCTCCTTCGAGCTGGGCCTCAAGGGCTGGACGCCGACCATCGAGCTCACCACCCACATCCGCTGCCGCCCGGCACCGGGCCCGCTGCGCGTCTCCATCACCACCCGCAACCTCGCGGGCGGCTTCCTGGAGGAGGACGCGGAGGTCTGGGACAGCGCGGACCGTCTCGTCGCCCAGTCACGGCAGTTGGCGCGGGCGCCGCGCGGCTGAGTGGGCGCGGGGAGGACCGGAGCGCACGGCCGCTCCTGCACGCCGAGCGCCGAGCGCCCCGTCGTCCGAAAGGAGACCGTCGGCGTCGAGCGTGTGCGCCTGGAGACCGACAAGGTCACCGAGGAGCGGGAAGTCTCCGAGGACGTCCGCAAGGAAGAGATCCAGTACGACACCGACGAGCGACCGGGCAAGGAGGGCCGCGGCGGCAAGCGCGGCCCCGGCCACTGACCCCGGCCTCACCTGCCACACCCGCCGCCGCCAGGACGGAATTCCGCCTCGGCGGCAGCGTCTTGCCGCCGCCGCCGGATTTTCGCGGAGGATGGCGCCGTGAAATCAGACCGGCTGCTCTCGATCCTGCTGCTGCTCCAGACCCGCGGTCTGGTCGCCGCCGCCGACCTCGCCGAGCGGCTCGAAGTGTCCGTGCGCACCATCTACCGCGACGTCGAGTCGCTGTCCGCCTCGGGCGTCCCGGTGTACGCGGAGCGCGGGCGGCACGGCGGGATCGCGCTGCTGCCCGGCTTCCGTACCGATGTGACGGGGCTGACCGGCGACGAGTCGCGGGCCCTGTTCGTGCTGGCCGCGCAGGGGGTGCACGCCGCACTCGGGCTCGATGAGGCGCTCGGCTCCGCGATGCGCAAGGTGCTGGTCGCACTGCCCGAACCGCACCGGCCCGCCGCCGAACTGACGAGCCGGCGCATCCTGATCGACCCGGTGCGCTGGCTGAGCGCGCCACAGCCCGCGGTCGACCTGGCCCAGTTGCACGCGGCGGTCTTCACGGACCGCCGGCTGCTGCTGCGCTACCGGCACAGCGGCGCGGACGAGGTGCGGACGTACACGGTCGATCCGTATGGGCTCGTGGTTAAGGCGGGCGTCTGGTACCTCGTCGCGGACCACGAGGCGCTGCCCCGGCTCTTCCGCGCCGACCGGGTGCGCGAGGCCACGCTCACCGACGCGGCGGCCGAGCGGCGGGCCGGGGTGGAGCTGGCCGACGTGTGGGAGACGCTGCGGCGCCGGGTGGAGGAACGCGCCGCCGGGGTGCGGGTGCGGGGCCGGGTGCGCCTGTCACGCCTGGAGCTGTTCGTACGGGTCCAGGCGGCGCACCTGGTGGCGGAGCCCGTGCTGGAGGGGGCGGGGGAGTGGGCGGGCGTCGAGCTGGCCTTCGGGTCGGTGCCGGAGGCGCGTGCGCTGCTGCTGGGCTTCGGGGCCAACGTGGAGGTGCTGTCCCCGCCCAAGCTGCGGGAGGAGCTGGCGCGCGCGGCGGAGGCGGTCGTGAGGCTGTACGGGGGCGGTGAGGGTGCCGGGGGCCCGGGCGGGGCCGGTGACGACGCGTATGCCCCCGGGGGCGGCGAGGGGGAGGGCGATGGTGTGTACGGCGGCGGGGCGGGGCCGGAGTTCGGCGGTGCGGGCGGCGATGCGTACGGCGAGGGCGGCGGCGGTGGCGATGCGTACGGCGCCGGTGACGGGTGGGACCCCGGGGCCGGTCCGGTCGGCGGCGGGTGGGGCGGCTGGGTTGGGCCGGCCGGTGGTGACGAGGACGGCTGGGGCGGCCCGGCGGCCGGCGGTCACCGCTGGGGCTGTCCCGCGGACGCGGGTGGCCATGGCTGGGGCGGGCCGGCCGGTGACGGGGGCCGCTGAGGCGGGCCGGTCCCGGGACTTCGAGCGGGTCAGTCGAGCCAGTGGCGGCGGCCGAGGCTGACCAGGCGCAGCTGGCGGCGGGCCAGTGAGGCGGCGGCCTCTGTCTGCCGCACGCCGCCCTCTTCCGCCTCCAGGAACGAGGAGGCCGTCATCACCATGTGGTCGACGTACACCTGCGCCAGCATCCGCAGATCGTCCTCGCTCCAGCCCGCGAAGCCGGGCGCCGCGGCCAGGGAGGCCGTCACCTCCTCGACGAAGAGCCGCAGTTGCTCGCCGATCGCCGTGCGCACCGGCTCGACACCGCCGTGCCGCTCGCGGGCGATGAAACGAACATGGGCGGGGTAGGCGTGCACATGGCGGGCGATGAGGCCGACGGTGCTGTCGATGCGCTCCTCGCTGTCACCGGTCGCTTCTAGCGCCGCGCGGATCATCCCGTGCAGGCTGCCCAGAGCCTCCTCGACCAACGCGACGCCGAGGTCGGCGGTGTCTCTGAAGTGCCGGTAGAACGCGGTGGGGGCCACTCCGACGGCCCGGGTCACCTCGCGCAGACCGAGGCTGCTGAGGCTCTGGTGTTCGAGCAGGACCAGCGCCGCGTCCATCAGGGACCGGCGGGTCTTCTGCTTCTGCGCCTGGCGGGCGCCGACGATGTGACTCATGACATTCAGTAAACAACCGTTCTCTGTTTATGGGAATACTAGACTGAGGAGTCAGTTAACAGTCGTACTCCCGACTCTGAGAGAGGCTCCCCATGATCATCCTCGTGGTCGCCCTGCTTCTGCTGGGGGCCGTGCTGGGACCGGTGGCCCACATTCCGCTTCCGGTGACCCTCGCCGCCGCCGCGGCCATCTGCGGCTGGCTGCTCGTGTTCACCGCCCGTGAGCGTCACGGGCGCCGCTCGACCCGAAGGAGCTGACCGCCGTGCGGACCATGGAACTCACCGCGTCCCCCCGACGCCTCACCGGCACCCGGGACGCCGACGGCATGGCCGTCGCCTCGTTCGTGCTCGGCCTCGTCGGACTTCTCGTGATGAACATCTTCCTGGGCCCCGCCGCCATCGCCCTGGCCGGCCTGGCCCTGTGGCGCGGCACCGGGCGCCGCGGACGCGCCCTGCTGGGCCTCGGTCTCGGCGTCGCCGACCTGGTTGTGCTCGCCGCCGTGATGTCCGCCGACGGCACCGTGTCGTGGAGCCTCGGCGGCTGAACGGTCCCTCCCGCGGCGGGCGGGGCGAACCCCCGCGCCATGGACTCGTAGAATCGAGCCCACCATGGCTTACCTCGACCACGCCGCGACCACCCCGATGCTCCCTGAGGCGGCTCTGGCGTTGACTGCCCAGCTCACCGTCACCGGCAACGCGTCGTCCCTGCACGCAGCCGGCCGCCGGGCGCGCCGCAGCGCCGAGGAGGCCCGCGAGATGCTCGCGGAGGCCCTCGGCGCGCGCCCCAGCGAGGTGGTCTTCACCGCGGGCGGCACCGAGGCCGACAACCTCGCCGTCAAGGGCCTGTACTGGGCCCGGCGCGACGCCGACCCGCGCAGAGTGCGGGTACTGGCCAGCCCCGTCGAGCACCACGCCGTCCTGGACGCCGTGGACTGGCTCGGTGAGCACGAGGGCGCCACCGTCGAGTACCTGCCGGTCGACTCCTACGGGCGGGTGCACCCCGAGGCGCTGCGCGAGGCCATCGAGCGCGACCCCTCCGACGTCGCCCTGGCCACCGTCATGTGGGCCAACAACGAGATCGGCACCGTCATGCCCGTCCGTGAACTGGCGGATGTGGCGCGCGAGTTCGACGTACCGCTGCACGCCGACGCGGTGCAGGCCGTCGGTCAGCTCCCGGTCGACTTCGCCGCCTCCGGGCTGGCCGCGATGACCGTCTCCGGGCACAAGATCGGCGGCCCTTACGGCATCGGCGCGCTCCTCCTGGGCCGGGAGTACACCCCCGTCCCCGTCCTGCACGGCGGCGGCCAGGAGCGGCACGTACGCTCCGGCACCCTGGACGTCCCCGCCATCGCCTCCTTCGCGGTGGCGGGCCGGCTGGCCACCGAGCGGCGCGAGCGCTTCGCCGACGAGATCGGCGGGCTGCGCGACACCCTGGTCGAGGCGGTGCGCGCGGCCGTCCCCGAGGCGATCCTCGGCGGCGACCCGGCCCCCGGCGGCCGGCTCCCCGCCAACGCCCACTTCACCTTCCCCGGCTGCGAGGGCGACTCGCTGCTCCTGCTGCTCGACGCGCAGGGCATCGAGTGCTCGACGGGATCCGCCTGCACGGCCGGGGTCGCCCAGCCCAGCCATGTGCTGCTCGCCACCGGGGCCGCCCCCGACCTGGCCCGCGGCACCCTGCGCTTCTCGCTGGGGCACACCTCGACCGAGGCGGACGTGGCCGCGGTCGCGCAGGCGATCGGCCCGGCGGTGCGGCGGGCCCGCACGGCGGGGCTCGTCTGACCGCCGGGGGTTCCCGGCGCAGGATCAGGCCTTCCCGCTGTCCTTCCCGCTTCCCTTCCCGGCCTCGGCACGCTCCTGCTTCGCCAGTTCACCGCGTACGAGCTTGAGGTAGCGGTCCCAGTTCCAGTGCGGCCCCGGGTCGGTGTGGTCGGTGCCCGGCACCTCGACGTGCCCGACGATGTGCTCGCGGTCGACCGGTATGTCGTAGCGCAGGCATATCCCGGCGGCCAGCTCGGCCGACGACCGGTACATCACGTCCGTGAGGGTCTCGGGCCGCGCGACGAACGCCTCGTGCTCGATGCCGACACTGCGCTCGTTGTACGACCGGTTTCCCGCGTGGTACGCCACGTCCAGCTCCCGGGCCATCTGCGTGATGTGCCCGTCCTTGGCCCGCACGACGTAGTGCGCGGCGGCCTGGTGCCCCGGGTCGCGGAAGATCCGCAGCGCCGTGGCGTAACTTCCCTCAGTGGTATGGATCACGATCCGGTCGATGTCGAAGTCGTCCGGCCTGTCGGCCGTCCGGAGATTCCCGGAGGACGCGGCCACCCACTGGGCCCCCACGTGGTCGACCGCGCCCTCCGCGCGCGGCTTGTGGACCCCGGGCGCGCTCCACCACAGCCGGGACAGCTCGTCCCCGAACACCACGGCCGTCCCACCCACGACGACCGCGCCACCCCCGATGAGCAAGGCGCGTCTGCTGATCTGTTCCATGAGCGGATAACGCCTGCGGAGCTGTCCTTGGTTCCGTCTACCCTTGAGGAGCTATGACTGAGACCCCGCGCCCCCTCCGTGTCCTCGCCGCCATGTCCGGCGGAGTCGACTCCGCCGTCGCCGCCGCCCGAGCCGCCGAGGCCGGGCACGACGTGACCGGCGTCCATCTCGCCCTGTCCGCCAATCCGCAGTCGTTTCGCACCGGCGCGCGCGGCTGCTGCACCATCGAGGACTCGCGCGACGCGCGCCGGGCCGCCGATGTCATCGGCATCCCGTTCTATGTCTGGGACCTCGCCGAGCGCTTCCGCGAGGACGTCGTCGACGACTTCGTGGCCGAGTACGAGGCGGGCCGCACGCCGAACCCGTGCCTGCGCTGCAACGAGAAGATCAAGTTCGCCGCGCTGCTCGACAAGGCACTGGCGCTCGGCTTCGACGCGGTGGCCACCGGCCACTACGCGACAGTCGTCCTCAACAACGACGGCGCCCGTGAGCTGCACCGCGCGAGCGACATGGCCAAGGACCAGAGTTACGTGCTCGGGGTCCTCGACGAGAAGCAGCTCGCGCACGCGATGTTCCCGCTCGGCGACACCCTCACCACCAAGGGCGAGATCCGCGCGGAGGCCGAGCGCCGCGGCCTCGCGGTCGCGAAGAAGCCCGACAGCCACGACATCTGCTTCATCGCCGACGGCGACACCCAGGGGTTCCTCGCCGACCGCCTCGGCGGCAAGGCGCAGGGCGACATCGTCGACGAGACGGGCACCACGATCGGCTCGCACGACGGCGCCTTCGGCTTCACCATCGGCCAGCGCAAGGGCCTGCGCATCGGCCACCCGGCGGCCGACGGCAAGCCGCGCTACGTCCTGGACATCTCCCCGGTGAACAACACGGTGACGGTGGGCCCCGTGGAGGCCCTCGACGTCGGCGCGCTGACCGCCATCAAGCCCCGCTGGTGCGCCGCGGCCCCGGCCGGCGCCGGCCGGTACACGGCGCAGCTGCGGGCGCACGGCGACGAGACCCCGGTCAGCGCGGAGCTGGTCGACGGCGAGCTGCACGTCAGCTTCGACGAGCCGGTGCGCGGCGTCGCGCCCGGCCAGGCGATCGTGCTGTACGACGGCACGCGTGTGGTCGGCTCGGCGACGATCGCCACGACGAGCCGGGCGGCGAAGGCCTCCGTCTGATCGCGTCGGCGGCCCGGCCCGGCCGGGCCGCCACGGAGACCGGCCCGGCACCTTCTAAGCCGCGAAGAACTCCCGCAGCACCGGCGCCAGCACCTGCGGCGCCACGTCGTGGACCTGGCCCGTGAGCGTGCGGTGCCGGCCGCGGCGTACCGACTTCGCGACCCTCCTGGCGGCCTCCCGCATCGCCTGGGGGCTCGCCCCGCCTTCGACGACCAGGACCGGCGGCCGCACGGATCCCAGACGCTCCACCGGGACCGTGCCGTCGCCCATGACCGCGTCGTCGTGGGCCAGGGTGTGCGCCATCGCCACCAGCTCCGGCCACATCGGTGCCTTGCGCACCTGCGCGCGCACCTCGGCGGGCATCCCGACCAGCGTCATGAACAGGTCGACGGCGCCCTCGTGGTCCCCTGCCGACAGCAGAGCCGCGAGCCGCGCCGAGTACCGCGCCTTGGCCGCCCGGTCCTGGTCGTCGACGACCGTGAAGGGCGGCTCGTACAGGGCGAGTCGGTCCATCGGCACCCCGCTGGCCGCCGCCTCCAGGGCCAGCGCGGCGCCCGACGACATGCCGTACACCGAAACGGGCCCGCGCTCCTCGTCGACGAGGGCCGCGAGATCCTCCACCTCACGCGCGACCGCGTAGGGACATGTGTCCCCACTCGCCCCGCGGCCACGCCGGTCGTAGGTGACGACAGAGAAGCGCGGCGCGAGCAACGCCGCCAGTGGTGCCTCCGAGGAACCGGTGCTGAAGGTACCGCCCACCAGGACCAACGGCGCCCCTTCGCCCCTGCGCTCGAAGGCGATGGGGGTGCCGTCACGCGAAATCACTTTGCTCATACCGATGGGGACCGGGCGGCGCGCGGGAACTCATCGGTGTCCGGCAAAAAACTTTCCCGGAACTTCGGTCGTAACGTGGGGGGATGAACATCTGCGTCTTCCTCTCCGCCGCCGACCTCGACGAGCGCTACACCCGGCCCGCCCGCGAATTCGCCGAACTCCTCGGCAAGGGCGGCCACACGCTGGTGTGGGGCGGATCCGAGAGCGGCCTGATGAAGGTCGTCGCGGACGGAGTACAGGAGTCGGGCGGGCGCCTGGTCGGGGTATCGGTGGACTTCCTGTCCGGCAAGGCCCGCAAGAACGCCGACGAAATGATCGTCGCCAAGGACCTCGCCGAGCGCAAAGCACTGCTGCTCTCCCGGTCCGAGGCGATCGTCATCATGGTCGGCGGCACCGGCACGCTGGACGAGGCCACCGAAATCCTGGAGCTCAAGAAGCACGGTCTGCACAGCAAGCCGGTGGTGCTGCTCAACGCCGCGGGCTTCTACGACGGCCTCAAGCAGCAGCTCCAGCGGATGGAGGCGGAGGGCTTCCTACCGGTGCCCCTCACCGACCTGGTGTTCTTCGCGGAGGACGGTGTCTCGGCGCTGGCGTACCTTGAGGAGTCCGCGGGCGTGCTGTGATGCGAGCATGGCCCGTATGGCTACACATGTGATCACCGGGGCGGGCTCGGGCATCGGCGCCGCTGTCGCCCGCCGTCTGCACGAGCGCGGCGACGACGTCGTCTTGATGGCCCGCGACGCGGGCCGCGCCAAGCAGCTCGCCGCCGGTCTGCCCGGCGCCCGCACCCTCGTCGGCGACCTCGCCAATCCGGACCGGCTCTCCTGGGCCTTCTCGCACCAACCGATGCCCGAACGCGTGGACACCCTGCTGCACATCGCGGGCGTCGTGGACCTCGGCCGGGTCGGTGAGCTCGGTACCAAGGCCTGGCACAGCCAGCTCAATGTGAACCTGATCTCGCCCGCCGAGCTGACCCGCCTCTTCCTGCCCCAACTGCGCCTGGACCAGGGGCATGTGCTCTTCGTGAACTCCGGCGCCGGCCTCAGCGCCGGACCCGAGTGGGGCGCGTACGCGGCGAGCAAGCACGGCCTGAAGGCCCTCGCCGACTCGCTGCGCCAGGAGGAGCACGGCAACAGCGTGCGGGTCACGTCCGTGTACCCGGGGCGCACCGCGAGCGCCATGCAGGAGAAGGTGCACCACCAGGAGGGCAAGGAGTACGACGCGTCGCGCTGGATCGACCCGGAGTCCGTCGCCACGACCATCCTGATGGCCCTCGACCTGCCGCGTGACGCCGAGGTCAACGACCTGACCGTCAGGCCGGGCCGATGAACGGGCGGATGAACGACCCGATGAACGAGCCGATGAGGGACGCGCCCGACGGGCCGCCCGCCAAGGTGAACTGGGGCCCCGCCACCGGCGTCGGGTCCATGCCGGGCGAGGACGCGCGGGAGAGTGCGAAGAGCGTCGTCGGGTCCTTCGAGGACTTCCCGTTCCTGCCGGAGCTGCCCGCGCGCGGGCCGGGCGCGGACATGATCGGCCGGTCCATCGGCATGCTCGTCGAGATGTACGGGCATGTGGAGCCCAGCGGCTGGCGGCTCAGCGACCGGCCGGGGCGCGACACCCGGCGGGCCAGGTCCTGGCTGGGGGAGGACCTCGACGCGCTGGAGGAGTTCACCCAGGGCTACACGGGCCCCCTCAAGGTGCAGGCCGTCGGGCCCTGGACGCTCGCCTCCTCGCTGGAGCTCAGGAGCGGCCAGGCCGTCCTGGGGGACCCCGGCGCGGTGCGCGACCTCGCGGGCTCGCTCGCCGAAGGCCTGCGCGCCCACCTCGCCGAGGTGAGGCGGCGGGTGCCCGGCGCCGATGTGGTGCTCCAGCTCGACGAGCCCTCGCTGACGTACGTACTGCGCGGCGAGGTCAGGACCGCGAGCGGCTACCGGACGTACCGCTCGGTGGACCGGCAGGTCGTCGAGGGCACGCTGCGGGACGTGATGGCCGTCAACCACGACGCGGGCGGCCCGGTGATCGTTCATTCCTGCGCGCCGGACGTGCCGTTCGCCCTGCTGCGGCGGGCCGGGGCGGCGGGCGTCTCGTTCGATTTCTCGCTCCTCACCGAGCGTGACGAGGACACGATCGGCGAAGCGGTGGAAGGCGGCACGCAGCTCTTCGCGGGAGTCGTGGCGTCCACCGAGGCCGCGTCGGCCGGATTGTCGGACCCCGCAGATATCGTCATGGGTGTCAGGACGCTGCGGCGCAGGCTGGGGCTGACTCCGGGGACTCTCGCCGAGTCCGTGGTGATCACCCCGTCGTGCGGGCTCGCGGGGGCTTCTCCCGGGTACGCGCGCGCGGCGCTCGCGCAGTGCGTCCGGGCGGCGAGATCGCTCGCAGACAACCCTGAGTGACGGGTTGAGTTTCCACAACGGGAGGACAGACGGTGGCTGGCGAACAGCACGCAGCGGTACCCGCAGAGGCACGGGAGCGGCACGCGCAGCTCGCTGAGCAGATCGAGGAGCACCGCTTCCGGTACTACGTGAAGGACCAGCCGGTCGTCAGCGACGCGGAGTTCGACAAGCTGCTGCGCTCCCTGGAGGCCCTGGAGGACCGGCACGCCGAGCTGCGCACGCCCGACTCGCCGACCCAGAAGGTCGCCGGGGCGTACGAGACGGAGTTCACGGCCGTCCAGCACCGCGAGCGGATGCTCTCCCTGGACAACGCGTTCGACGAGGAGGAGCTGGCCGCGTGGGGCGAGCGCGTCGCCAATGAGCTGGGCGACGTGCCGCACCACTTCCTGTGCGAGCCCAAGGTGGACGGCCTCGCGGTCAACCTGACGTACGAGAAGGGGCGGCTGACCCGCGCGGCGACCCGCGGCGACGGCCGCACGGGTGAGGACATCACGCCCAACGTCCGTACGATCACGGGCATCCCGGAGCGGCTGAAGGGCGAGCGGATCCCGGACCTCGTCGAGATCCGCGGCGAGGTCTACTTCCCGATGGAGAAGTTCCAGGAGCTCAACGCCCGGCTGGTGGCGGCCGAGGAGAAGCCCTTCGCCAATCCGCGCAACGCGGCGGCGGGCTCTCTGCGGCAGAAGGACCCCAAGGTCACCGCGAGCCGCCCGCTGCACATGGTGGTGCACGGCATCGGCGCCCGCGAGGGCTTCGACATCGACCGGCTCTCGCAGGCGTACGAGCTGCTGCGCGAGTGGGGCCTGCCCACCGCCAAGCACAACAAGGTCGTCGAAGGACTCGACGGCGTGCGGGAGTTCATCGGCTACTTCGGCGAGAACCGGCACTCGATCGAGCACGAGATCGACGGTGTGGTCGTCAAGCTCGACGAGATCCGGCTGCAGGGCAGGCTCGGCTCGACCTCGCGGGCGCCGCGCTGGGCGATCGCCTGGAAGTACGCGCCGGAGGAGGTCAACACCAAGCTGGTCAATATCCGGGTGGGGGTCGGCCGCACCGGCCGTGTCACGCCGTACGCGCAGGTCGAGCCGGTGACGGTGGCCGGCTCCGAGGTGGAGTTCGCGACGCTGCACAACCAGGACGTGGTGAAGGCCAAGGGCGTCCTCATCGGCGACACGGTGGTGCTGCGCAAGGCGGGCGACGTCATTCCGGAGATTCTCGGGCCCGTCGCGGACCTGCGGGACGGCAGCGAGCGGGAGTTCGTGATGCCGGCCGAGTGCCCCGAATGCGGTACGGCGCTGCGGCCCATGAAGGAGGCCGACATCGATCTGCGCTGCCCCAACGCCCGTTCCTGCCCGGCGCAGTTGCGGGAGCGGCTCTTCTATCTGGCCGGCCGCAAGTCGCTGGACATCGAGAACTTCGGCTATGTCGCGGCAGCCGCGCTCACCCGGCCGCTGGAGCCCTCCGAGCCGCCGCTGCGCGACGAGGGCGACCTCTTCGACCTGCGCATCGAGCAGCTGCTGCCCATCAAGTCCTATGTGCTGGACCAGGATTCGGGCCTGCCCAAGCGGGACCCGAAGACGGGCGAGGAGAAGATCGTCACCTTCTTCGCCAACCAGGAGGGGGTGGCCAAGAAGAACGCCCTCGCGATGCTGGAGAACATCGCGGCGGCCAAGGAGCGCCCGCTGGCCCGGATCATCACCGGGCTCTCCATCCGGCACGTGGGACCGGTGGCGGCCGAGGCGCTGGCCCGCGAGTTCCGTTCGCTGGAGCGGATCGAGCAGGCGACCGAGGAGGAGCTGGCCGCGGTGGAGGGGGTCGGGCCGACCATCGCAGCCTCGCTCAAGCAGTGGTTCGACGAGGACTGGCACCGGGAGATCCTGCGCAAGTGGCGGGCGGCCGGGGTGCGGATGGAGGAGGAGGGCTCCGGCGAGGGCCAGGGGCCGCGTCCGCTGGACGGCCTCACGGTCGTGGTGACCGGGACGCTCCAGCACCACACACGGGACGGCGCCAAGGAGGCCCTGCAGAGCCTCGGCGCGAAGGTGACCGGATCTGTTTCGAAGAAGACCGCCTTTGTGGTGGTGGGTGACAGTCCCGGATCGAAATACGACAAGGCCATGCAGCTGAAGGTCCCGGTTCTGAACGAAGAGGGTTTTGCCGTCCTTTTGGAGGAGGGGCCGGAGGCGGCTCGCGAAGCGGCTGTGCCCAGCGAGGAGTAGGGGCGGTGCGGGGCGGGGAAAGGGCAGGTGAGGGGGGAAGAGCCGCAGCCGCCGGCCACCCGTTCAGCGCATAGCAGACGGATTCGGATGGCTGGGTCGCATTCGGGCAAGAGCGATGGACCGCTGCCCGTCGGAGCCGTCTGCGGCCTACTGTTGAGGTGTGCGCCTGTCGTGCACGGCTGCAATGCGGCGTCTCCTGCTCGTGAAGAGCTCGGGGAAGGGATTCCAGTCGTGATGGCATGACAACGGGGCCATCGCGTGGCACGGGCACCGCCAGCTGTGAGAGGGACGGAATGAAACCGACCGAGAGCGTCGAGGCGGCTGCGCGGCTGCGCGGGTGGGCGGGAGCCGCCAAGGCGTTGCCCGTCGTCGTCGTCGGGCTGTCCGCCCTCCTGCTGCTGACCGGGGTCTGCCGCGCCGTGGTGATCGGGGACCCGGTGTTCCCCGACGGTGCGGTCGGCTGGGCGCTCGTCCTGCTCACCGGCATCATCGTCGGCCACCTGGTGGCCCTCGGCCGCGACCGCTGGTGGGGCGGCACCGGCTCGGGCGCCGCACTCACGCTCGCCGTCCAGCTGCTGTACGGCTGGGTGCCGGCCGGCCTGGTCAGCCTGACCGTCGTGGTGCTGGTCGGAATGGCCCGCAGAAACCGCTGGCGGCTTGGGTTACTGCATGGCGCGGTGGACGTCCTGGGCATCGGCGCCGCGGCGCTCGTCCTGGCCGCGTTCGGCGACGTACCGACCGTCGAGGAGCCCTGGAACCCGCTGGAATGGGGCGTCGACGACATCCCCGAGGTCGTGCTGGCCGCCACCGCCTACCTGCTGACCACCCGGCTGCTGCTCTGGTACACCCTCGCTCCGCGCGGCGGCCGACTGCCCAGCGTCGCCCGAACGGCCCTGGTCCGCCAGGTGCTCGTCGCGGTCGCGCTGCTCGGCATAGCCCCGCTGATCTGCGTGGTCGCGGTGGCCCTGCCGGTCCTGCTGCCGCTCTTCTCCGTACCGCTGATCGCACTGGACTCCACGCTATGGATCGCCAGGGCGAGGGCGGAGGAGCAGTTGCGGGACCCGCTGACCGGACTGCCCAACAGGCAGTGGCTGTTGGAGCGGACCTGGCCGGCGCTGGAGGAGGCCGAGAACATCGGTGCCAGATCCGCCCTGATTCTCATCGACCTCGACCGCTTCAGGGCGGTCAACGACACGCTCGGTCATCTGGCGGGCGACCGGCTGCTGTTGCAGATAGCGGACCGGCTCCGGCTGGCCCTGCCGCGCGGTGCGGAGGCCGCGCGGCTCGGCGGCGACGAATTCGCGGTGCTGCTCCCGACGGCCGACTCCACGACCAGTGCCCAGCGCATAGCGCGGCACCTGGTCGCCGAGTTCTCCTCCCCGCTCGACCTCGACGGCCTGACCCTCGTCCTGGAGGCCAGCGCGGGTGTCGCGGTCTTCCCCGACCACGCGCTCGACGCGGAGGGGCTGCTGCGGCGCGCGGACGTGGCGATGTACCAGGCCAAGCGGGACCGTACGGGCGTCGAGGTCTACGAGTCCAAGCGGGACAGCAACACCCCGGACAGGCTAGGCCTGTTGGGCGACCTGCGGCGCGCGCTGGACGCGCGCGAGGTCGAGCTGCACTACCAGCCCAAGGTCCAGTTCGACGGGCAGGTCGTGGGGCTCGAAGCCCTGGTCCGGTGGGTGCACCCGGAGCGTGGGCGGGTCTCCCCGGACGAGTTCATCGCCATCGCGGAGTCCTCGGGCCTGATGCCGCACCTCACGGAGTACGTCCTGGACACCGCCCTGGCGCAGGTCGCCCGCTGGCGGGCCCAGGGGCTGATGGTGCCGGTGGCGGTCAACGTCTCACCCCGTGACGTGCACACCCCCGGCTTCGCGGGATCGGTCGCCGCGCGCCTCGCCCGGCACGGAGTCCCGGCCGGATCACTCCAGTTGGAGATCACGGAGCACGTCCTCCTCGAAGACCCGCAGCGGGCGGCGGACACCCTCGCCGCGCTGACGGGGCACGGCGTGAAGATGTCGCTGGACGACTTCGGCACCGGCTACTCGTCACTGGTGCACCTGCGGCGGCTGCCGGTCAGCGAGCTGAAGATCGACCGGTCGTTCGTCGCCCGGCTGGCCATCGACAACGAGGACGCCGAGATCGTCCGGTGCACGGTCGACCTCGCGCACTCCCTCGGCCTGCTCGTGGTCGCCGAGGGCGTCGAGGACGACGAGACCTGGGAGCGGCTGCGCGACCTGGGCTGCGACGCGGTGCAGGGCTGGCTGGTGGCCGCCGCGATGCCGCCCGAGGAAGCCACGGCCTGGCTGCTCGCCCGCGGCGACCGGGGCTGGCACCGCCAGGACGACCTGGACCGCGTGGCGGCGGCGCGGGCGCTGGAGCAGGCGAACAGCCAGTCGCCGTCCGGGCAGACCGTGAAGTAGCCCCGTGCCAGCCCCCGGGGGGGGCGTGCGTCGAGCGGGGCCGGGGGAGCGACCGCGGTCCGGTGGCGGCGGACTCCTCGCCCCGGAAACGACCCGTGGCCGGGCCGGATTCGCCTCGGATTCGATCCGGAGCCGGGCGTGATCGGGGTGCGGCGGCTCATCCGTGTGTGGACATTGGACAGCGCCCCATAGGATTGGGCGAAAACCCACACACTCACCCCTGAGGATCGCTGCATGCCTGGCATCACGCGCGAGGAGGTCGCCCACCTCGCCCGGCTGGCGCGTCTGGAACTGAAGGGCGAAGAGCTCGATCACTTCGCCGGTCAGCTCGACGACATCATCGGCGCGGTCGCCCGCGTCTCCGAGGTCGCCGACCAAGACGTTCCACCGACCTCCCACCCGCTGCCGCTGACGAATGTCATGCGCGCGGACGAGGTCCGTCCGTCGCTCACCCCGGAGCAGGCCCTCTCCGGTGCCCCGGCCCAGGAGCAGCAGCGTTTCAAGGTGCCGCAGATCCTGGGGGAGGACTAATCACCATGACGGACATCATCAAGCTCACCGCGGCCGACACCGCCGCGAAGATCGCTTCGGGCGAGCTCACGGCAGTCGAGGTCACCGAGGCCCACCTGGCCCGTATCGACGCGGTCGACGAGAAGGTGCACGCCTTCCTGCACGTCGACCGTGACGGCGCACTGGCGCAGGCCCGCGCCGTCGACGAGAAGCGCGCCAGGGGCGAGAAGCTCGGCCCACTGGCCGGCGTACCGCTCGCGCTCAAGGACATCTTCACCACCGAGGGCATCCCGACCACGGTCGGATCGAAGATCCTCGAAGGCTGGATCCCGCCCTACGACGCGACGCTCACCAAGCGCCTCAAGGCCGCCGACGTCGTCATCCTCGGCAAGACCAACATGGACGAGTTCGCCATGGGGTCCTCCACCGAGAACAGCGCGTACGGCCCGACCGGCAACCCCTGGGACCTCACCAGGATCCCCGGTGGCTCCGGCGGCGGCTCGTCCGCGGCCCTCGCCTCGTACCAGGCACCGCTGGCCATCGGCACGGACACGGGCGGCTCCATCCGCCAGCCCGCGGCCGTCACCGGCACCGTCGGCGTCAAGCCCACCTACGGCGGCGTCTCCCGCTACGGCATGGTCGCCTTCTCGTCCTCCCTCGACCAGGGCGGGCCCTGCGCCCGTACGGTCCTGGACACCGCGCTCCTGCACGAGGTCATCGCCGGGCACGACCCGCTCGACTCGACCTCCATCGATGCCCCGGTCCCGCCGGTCGTCGAGGCCGCCCGTAACGGGTCGGTGCAGGGCATGCGCGTCGGCGTCGTCAAGCAGTTCCGCGGCGACGGCTACCAGGCCGGTGTCCTGCAGCGCTTCGACGAGTCGGTGGAGCTGCTGACGAAGCTGGGCGCGGAGATCGTCGAGCTGGACTGCCCGTCCTTCGACCTGGCGCTTTCGGCGTACTACCTGATCGCGCCGTCCGAGGCCTCCTCGAACCTGGCCCGCTTCGACGCCATGCGCTACGGCCTGCGGGTCGGCGACGACGGCACGAAGTCCGCCGAGGACGTCACCGCGCTCACCCGCGAAGCCGGCTTCGGCGACGAGGTCAAGCGCCGGATCATCCTGGGCACGTACGCGCTGAGCTCCGGCTACTACGACGCGTACTACGGCAGCGCCCAGAAGGTCCGTACGCTCATCACGCAGGACTTCGAGAAGGCCTTCGAGCGGGTCGACGTGATCGTTTCGCCGACCACGCCCACCACCGCCTTCCCGATCGGTGAGCGCGCCGACGACCCGATGGCGATGTACCTCGCCGACCTGTGCACCATCCCGACCAACCTGGCAGGCAACGCCGCCATGTCGCTGCCCTGCGGCCTGGCGCCCGAGGACGGCCTGCCCGTCGGACTCCAGATCATCGCCCCCGCCATGAAGGACGACCGGCTTTACAAGGTCGGAGCCGCCGTTGAGGCGGCCTTCGTGGAAAAGTGGGGGCACCCGCTGCTCGAGGAGGCACCGTCGCTGTGAGCCCCATGCCCATCAAGGCCAAGGGATTCAAGAATTCCAAGGCCGGTACGTACCTGTCGATCGGTTCCACCGCCTTCGGCGCGATCAGCGTCGTCAAGCAGGCCCGGATGGCCCGCAAGGACAGCGACATGCTTCGTCTCGTCGACGCAGCTGTCTCCGCCGCCGCCATCGTCACGGGCCTCGCTCTGCTCTATCGCGAGCTGAAGAAGCTCGGCGACGACGACGTTCTGCTGGGCTGAGAGGGAAAGTTTCACCGTGACCGTCACTGAACTGGTGTCGTACGAGGACGCCCTCGCGACCTACGACCCCGTCATGGGCCTGGAGGTCCATGTCGAGCTCGGCACCAAGACCAAGATGTTCTGCGGCTGCTCCACGGAGCTGGGCGCGCCCGCCAACTCGCAGACCTGTCCCACCTGTCTCGGTCTGCCCGGCGCGCTGCCGGTCGTCAACGAGATCGGCATCGAGTCGGCCATCAAGATCGGCCTCGCCCTGAACTGCGAGATCGCCGAATGGTGCCGCTTCGCCCGGAAGAACTACTTCTATCCGGACATGCCGAAGAACTTCCAGACCTCGCAGTACGACGAGCCGATCGCCTTCAACGGCTACCTGGACGTCCAGTTGGAGGACGGCGAGATCTTCCGGGTGCAGATCGAGCGCGCCCACATGGAGGAGGACACCGGTAAGTCGCTGCACGTCGGCGGCGCCACCGGCCGAATCCACGGCGCGTCGCACTCGCTGCTCGACTACAACCGGGCCGGCATCCCGCTCATCGAGATCGTCACCAAGCCGATCGAGGGCGCGGGGGCGCGGGCTCCCGAGGTCGCCAAGGCGTACGTCGCCGAGCTGCGCGAGCTCATCAAGGCGCTCGACGTCTCCGAGGCCCGCATGGAGCAGGGCCAGATGCGCTGCGACGTGAACCTGTCGCTGCGTCCGCACGGCCGCGAGCTGTTCGGCACGCGCTCCGAGACGAAGAACGTCAACTCGCTGCGCAGCGTGGAGCGGGCGGCGCGTTACGAGATCATGCGGCACGCCGCCGTGCTCAACGGGGGCGGCACGATCGTCCAGGAGACCCGGCACTTCCACGAGGAGGACGGCTCCACCACGGCCGGCCGCATCAAGGACAACGCCGAGGACTACCGGTACTTCCCGGAGCCCGACCTGGTCCCCGTCGCCCCGGCCCGTGACTGGGTCGAGGAGCTCCGGAAGGGCCTCCCCGAGCTGCCGCGGCTGCGCCGCAAGCGGCTGCGCGAGGAGTGGTCCGTCTCCGAGCACGACATGCAGTCGATGCTCAACGCCGGCGCCATCGACCCGATCGTCGCGACGATCTCCGAGGGCGCGGACGCCGCGTCGGCCCGCAAGTGGTGGATGGGCGAGCTGGCCCGTAACGCCAACGAGTCGGGCCGCGACCTCGCGTCGCTGCCCGTCACACCGGCCCAGGTCGCGCGCGTCGGCGCCCTGGTCAAGGAGGGCTCGCTCAACGACAAGCTGGCCCGCCAGGTCTTCGAGGGTGTCCTCGCGGGCGAGGGCGGTCCCGACGAGGTCGTCGAGAAGCGCGGCCTGAAGGTCGTCTCGGACGACGGTGCGCTCACCGCGGCCGTCGACGAGGCCATCGCGGCCAACGCGGGAATCGCGGACAAGATCCGCAGCGGCAAGGTCGCGGCGGCGGGCGCGCTCGTCGGCGCGGTCATGAAGACCACCAGGGGCCAGGCGGACGCGGCACGCGTGCGTGAGCTGATTCTTGAGCGGCTTGCCCCGAAGGAATGATCGAACGCTGCCTTGAGGGGCTTGCCCCGCGAGGGAATGAACGCATGCGGCCTTGAACGGCTTGTTGCGAAGGAATGACTGAGCACGACCTGGCGTGTCCGGGTGGCGCGGGCCGAGCCCGCGGCTCCCCGCGTGTGAGGGCGGTACTGCGGCTGCGGCCGGGGTGCCGCCCTCACCCGTTTCCCCGGCCGTGCCCGGCGCGGGCGGCCTCCCCGCCCGCCACCCGCCCTTCGTGCCCGCCCGTACGTACGGCTTGGCCGCATCCTCCGGCGTGGGCCGGGCGTGGAGCCCTCGCCGACGCCGCGCGGTCTCGTACCGGTCGGGGACTTGGCGCGCGTGGTGCTCGGCCAGGGCACCTGGACTCTCCGCAGCACCTCTTGGACGTTCACCGGTGCGCCGTGCACGCGTCTTCCTTCCGTCACCGAAGGTGACTACCGTCCCGGCCGTAGCAGTAATGCGAAATCGGTAACACCGGACTCGGGAGGACCACTTGGACACTGACCTTTCACGGCGGCGACTGTTCGCGCTCGGCGGGGGCGCACTCGGCGTGGCGGCGGCGGGGTCGCTGCTGCCGCCGTCGCTGCAGGCCGCGCTCGCGGCGCAGCCGTCGTCCGGCGGGCTGCGGACCGTCAAGCACGTAGTGGTCCTGATGCAGGAGAACCGGTCCTTCGACCACTACTTCGGGACCCTGCGCGGTGTGCGCGGATTCGGCGACCGCAACGCCGTCGAACTGCCCTCGGGCAAGCCGGTCTTCGAACAGCCGGGGCCGCTGCGTACCGTGCTGCCCTTCCCGGTGCGGGACGCGGCCGAGGCGCAGAAGAAGGACCTCCAGTACATCGGCGACCTGGACCACTCGTGGGGCGGCGGCGCGAAGGCCTGGAACGAGGGGTGGATGGACGGCTGGGTGTCGGCCAAGACCGCCGCCACCATGGCCCACTACGACCGCCGGGACCTGCCGCTGCACTACGAGCTCGCGGACACCTTCACCATCTGCGACGCCTACCACTCCTCGATCCATACGTCGACGAGCCCGAACCGCAACTACCTGTGGAGCGGCTGGACCGGCTTCGAGGCCGACGGCAGCCGGGCCGTCACCAACGCCGCGTACGCCGAGGGCACCCACCCCGGCTACGCGTGGCCGACGTACGCGGAGCGGCTGGAGAAGGCCGGCCACAGCTGGCAGACGTACACGGAGTGGGAGAACTTCACCGACAACAACATCGAGTTCTTCACGACCTTCAAGAACATCGCCCGCAAGGCGCTCGCGAAGACCGGCGGCTTCACGTACATGGAGGCCTTCTACGCCAAGGTCCGCGAGACCGCCGACGCCGCGGAGCGCGGACGGCTGCTCGCGACGCTGGAGGAGGGCGTCGCCACTCTGACGAAGAAGGAGCGCTCCCTGTTCGAGCGCGGGCTGCGGCGCGTCGAGACCGGCGGTCTCGCCGACCGCTTCCGGGCCGACGTGGCGGCGGACCGGCTGCCCGAGGTGTCCTACCTGGTGCCTTCGGCGGTCGACTCGGAGCACCCGGGCGCCTCGTCGCCGATCGCCAGCGCCTCGCTGGTCTACAAGGTCCTGGACGCGCTCGGCTCGCACCCCGATGTGTGGCGGCACACCGTCGTGCTCATCAACTACGACGAGAACGACGGGTTCTTCGATCACGTACCGCCGCCCGTCCCGCCCGCGGACAACACCGACGAGCGGTGGCAGGGGAAGCCGACCGGACTCGGCATCCGGGTTCCGATGCTGGTCGTCTCGCCGTGGACGGTCGGCGGCTATGTCTGTTCGGAGGTCTTCGACCACACCTCGGTGATCCGCTTCCTTGAGCAGTGGACCGGGGTGCGCGAGCCCAACATCACGCCCTGGCGGCGCACGGTCACCGGCGACCTGACCTCGGCCTTCGACTTCAGGCGCGGACGCTCGCTGCCCGATGTGGAGCAGCCGGGCGCGATCCCGCCGTTCAGCGGGCGCTGGCGTCCCGCGCCGCCGCTGGAACAGCACATGCCCGTGCAGGAGGAGGGGACACGGCCCGCGCGCCCGCTGCCGTACCAGCCGGACGCGGACGGCAGGGTCCACGACGGCGTCTTCCAGGTCGCACTCAGTAACCGGGGGCGCGCGAGCGCGCACTTCGCGCTCTATCCGTACGCCGCGGAGTACACCGTTCCGCAGCACCGCGATGTAAGGGGCGAGGCGCAATGGCGGGTGCCCCTCACCGGGGACGCCTACCGCTTCACGATCACCGGACCGAACGGCTTCCGCCGTGAGTTCGCCGGTTCGAAAGCGGGCCGCGCCGAGGTCTCCTCGTACATCGGGGTACGCGACCGTGAGCTGCACCTCACCCTCGTCAACCGGGGCCGGACCGCGCTCACCTTCGAGCTGCGCACTCTCGCGTACGACGACGAGGACGGCCGCCAGGACCGGCCGCGCCGGGTCGTGGTGAAGCCGGGCCGCAGCCGGACCGTCGTGCACGACGCCGACGACGCGCACGGCTGGTACGACCTGGAGCTCACCGCCGCGGGCGACGGCGGCTTCCGCAGGCGCCTGATGGGGCACATCGAGAACGGGCGCGCGAGCGTCTCCGGCTGACGCGGCCCGTCCGGCGCTCCTCGCCCGGCCGCGGCGTTCCGCGGCCGGGGCGCAGCCTCGGGGGAGCCTGGGGGAGTGCGGCGGGAAGTGCGCTGCGAGGCAGGGTGCGGGGAGCCGGGAAGCGTGATCCCGGCTCCCGGGCGCCCCCGGGCGTGGGTGCACACCTCTGTGAGTAAGCGCACAAAAGGGACAAGCGATCACGTTTGGCTGCCAGAGTGGCGGGGTGTAGGTCAAGTGTTCTTTGCGGGCCGTTCCCGGTAAAGATCCACGAACCACCCAGGGAGCAAGTCCGTTGGCAGCTATCGCCCGGTGGTGCGTCAGGCACCGTCTCGTCGCAGTTCTGCTCTGGTTGCTCGCCCTTGGCGGAGCATCCACGGCCGCGGTCCTCGCCGGCTCCGCGTACTCCAACGACTACGACGTCCCCGGCACCGAATCGGGCCGGGCCACCGCCCTCCTCGACGCCGGCTTCTCCGGCAGCGGAGGCGACAGTGACACCGTCGTGTGGCACACCGACAGCAACATCACCGTCCGCGCCGCAGGCGTCGAGCAGCGGATGACGGACGCCCTCGACACGATCGCGGACCTCCCCGGCATCGCGAGTGTCACCGGCCCGTACGGGCCCGGGGGCGCGGGACAAGTCAGCGCCGACGGGCACACCGCCTACGCCACCGTCACCTTCGACGCGCAGGCCGACGAGATCCCGAAGGCACAGGCCCAGGCGCTCGTGGACACCGCGAAGGACGCGGCGGACGACAAGCTCCAGGTCGAGCTCGGCGGCAGCGCCGTCGCCCTCACCGAGGCGGGCGGCGCGCACCTCAGCGAGGTCGTCGGGATCGTCGTCGCGGCAGTCGTCCTCTTCCTAGCCTTCGGCTCCTTCGCCGCCAGCCTGCTGCCCATCGCCACCGCCCTGGTCAGCGTCGGGACGGCGTACGCGGGCATCGTGCTGCTCGGACACGTCATGACGGTCGCCGACTTCGCGCCGATGCTCGGCATGCTGGTCGGCCTCGGCGTCGGCATCGACTACGCCCTGTTCATCGTCACCAGGCACCGCAGGGGGCTGCGCCGCGGCCTGCCCGTCGCCGAGGCCGCCGCGAACGCGGTCGCGACCACCGGACGCGCCGTCGTCTTCGCCGGCGCCACCGTCTGCATCGCCCTGCTCGGCATGCTGATCCTGCGCCTGAGCTTCCTCAACGGCGTCGCGATAGCCGCCTCGCTCACCGTGGTCCTCACCGTCGCCGCGGCCGTCACCCTGCTGCCCGCCCTGCTCTCCCTGATCGGAATGAAGGCCCTCAGCCGCCGCGAACGCGGGCAGCTCGCCGAGCACGGCCCGCAGCCCGAACCGCCCACCGGGTTCGCCGCCCGCTGGTCCGGCTTCGTCGAGCGCCACCCCAAGCTGCTCGGCGCGGTCGCCGCCGTCGTGATGCTGGTTCTCGCGCTGCCCACCCTCTCGCTGCACCTCGGCACCTCCGACCAGGGCAACAACCCGGCTTCCTCGACCACCCGCAGCGCCTACGACCTGCTCGCCGACGGCTTCGGCCCCGGTGGCAACGGCCCGCTGACCCTCGTCGCCGAGGTGGACGGCGCCGCCGACCGGGCCGCCGTGGACGCCCTCCGGGCCACCCTGCGCGGCACCGAGGGTGTCGCCTCCGCGAGCCCGGTCACGTACAACAGCGGCGGCGACACCGCCCTGCTGACCGTCGTACCGGACTCGTCGCCGCAGTCCCAGCACACCAGTGACCTGGTCGACCGGCTTCGCGACGACGTCCTGCCGCAGGCCGAGCAGGGCACCTCGCTCCAGGTGCACGTCGGCGGCGTGACGGCGAGCTACGACGACTTCGCCGAGATCATCATCGGCAAGCTGCCGCTCTTCGTCGGCGTCGTCATCGCGCTCGGCTGCGCCCTGCTGCTCGTCGCCTTCCGCAGCATCGGTATCCCGCTCAAGGCCGCCCTGATGAATGTGCTCGCCGTGGCCTCCTCCTTCGGGATCGTCGTGGCGGTCTTCCAGTGGGGCTGGGGGAGCGAGCTGCTGGGGCTCGGCAGCGCGGGCCCCATCGAGCCCTTCCTACCTGTGATCATGGTCTCGGTGCTCTTCGGCCTCTCGATGGACTACCAGGTGTTCCTGGTCAGCCGGATGTACGAGGAGTGGCTGGAGACCGGCGACAACCGGCGGTCGGTGCGCGTCGGGCTGGCCGAGACCGGCCGCGTGATCAACTCCGCCGCCGTCATCATGATCGCGGTCTTCCTCGCCTTCGTGCTGAGTGGCGACCGGGTCATCGCGATGTTCGGCATCGCACTCGCGGCGGCCGTCGCACTGGACGCCTTCGTGCTGCGCACGCTCCTGGTGCCCGCCCTGATGCACATGCTGGGCGGGGCGAACTGGTGGCTGCCCAAATGGCTCGACCGGATCCTGCCGCGGATAAGCATTGAGCCGCCGGACTGTCGCCGTGCGACGATTCCCGCGCCCCGCGCGCGTGAGCCGGACCGCACGGACCAGCTCGTGCGCTGACGCACCGGGCGCACGAGACATCGGCCGCGGCCGTCACCAGTGGCCCTCAGCAGTGGAGGACGAACATGTTCGCGACATCCCTGGGCGAGGGCGCCCAGCTGGGGCCCCTGGAGCCTTGGCAGGCCGAGGAGTTCCTCGCCCACATGGACCGGGGCCGGGAGTACATCGGCCAGTACATCGGGCTGGCCGACGCCGCGGCGGACCTCGGATCGGCGCGCGCCTACCTCCAGTCGTACGCCGACAAACAGGCCGCGGACGCCGGCCGGATCCACGGCATCCGGCTCGACGGCAAGCTCGTCGGCGGCGTCCTGTTCCGGACCTTCGACGCGGCGGGCGGGAACTGCGAGGCGGGCTGCTGGCTGGAGCCTTCCGCGGTGGGGCGCGGCCTGGTCACGCGCGCCGCACAGGTGCTGATCGACTGGGCGGTGGAGGAGCGCGGCATGCACCGCGTCGAGTGGCTGGTGTCCTCCGCGAACACCGCCAGCGTCAACGTGGCGAAGCGGCTGGGGATGACGCGTGACGCCGTACTGCGCGAGAGGTACTCCTACCGTGGCGTACGCCACGACACGGAGGTCTGGGCGGTCCTCGCCCCACAGTGGCGGGAGCGGCAGGAGCGACGCGGGCAGCGTTAAGACAGCTCTCAGAATCGGCGCCTAGCGTGCGGTGTATGACAGCCACCGCCAAGTCCAAGACCGATGAAGCAGCCTCCCCCACAGACGAGCTCGACCCGGCCGACGCAGTCGCCGCCGACGAAGCAGCTGCCGAAGAGGCCGAGGAAGAAGCGAAGGCCGAAAGGGCCACGGAGAAGGACGGCAGCGCCGTCACCGCCGAGGACTCCGACGATGACGACCTCATCGCGGACGACGACGAGGAGGTCGCGCCGCGCGTCTCCTCCGGCGTCGCGGCCGGCGCCGCCGCCGTGGTCTCGGCCGTGCTCGGCCTCTCCGCCCTCACCGGGACCTGGACCAGCCGCATCGCCGCCGAGCGCGAGACTCTCATGGGTCAGCTCACCACCACCCAGACCAGCAGCCCCGCCGACCAGATCTCCGCGGTCTACGGCAACGCCTGGCACACCACCGCCCTCGTCAACGGCGGCTTCGCGCTGCTCGCGCTCGTCGTCGGCATCGTGGTCCTGATCCGCCCCGCCTTCGGCACCCCCGGCATCAGCAAGCAGGCCGGCTGGGTCCGCTCCGTCGCCTGGGCCGGCGTTGCCCTCGGCGTCGTCGGGATCATCATGTCGCTGGGCATGTACTTCGACCTGTTCGCCTCCATGCCTACGCCGCCCCCGGCCGCCCCGGGTGCCGGAGGCGCCGGAGCAGGTTCCTAAGGCTGCGAGCTCCGGGGCCTTAGGCGACGTACGCACCCCACGTACGCCGCCTAAGGCCCTTCGTGCTGTCGGCATGCGGCACTCTCCCGATGCGCCGTACCCCCCTGGGAAACGAGAGTTGAGGCATCGCAGCGAGCGATACCGACAACCTCACCGGGGAGCACACGATGTTCGAGCAGGAGATCCACAAGGTCAACCAGGCCGAGCTCATCCGCCGGGCCGACCGGGCCCGCCTCGCACAGCAGGCCGTCGACGCCCGGCGCGCCGCTCGGCGGGTCGGCCGCCGATCGGCGAAGAACGCCCCCGAGGGGCCGGTGAGTTCGCTCCGCAGCCGCTTCGCCCGCGCCGCGTAACGGCCGCGCGATGACTGCCGCACCACTGACCGTCGTGCCGGTCACGGGCGCCGAACCAGCCGCGCTGTCGGACCTCTGTGCGATGCTCAGCGATGTGGATACCAAGTCCGTCAGCCCGGTGTTCGTCGGCCGAGCCGACGAACTGGCCCAACTCACCGACGCGCTCGCCCGCGCCACCGCGGGCGAGCCGCAGACCCTGCTCGTGGGCGGCGAGGCGGGGGTCGGCAAGACCCGCCTCATCGAGGAGTTCCTCTCGGCGGCCTGCAGCGACGGCGTGGTCGTCGCGGAGGGCGGCTGCGTCGAAATCGGCGCGGAGGGGCTGCCGTTCGCCCCGTTCTCCACCGCGCTGCGCGCCCTGCGCCGCCGCCTCCCCGACGAAGTCGCCGCCGCCGCCGCGGGCCAGGAGGGCGAGCTGGCCAGGCTGCTGCCCGAGCTGGGGGAGACCACGCGCGGTCAGCACACCGAGGACGGCATGACGCGCCTCTTCGAGCTGACCGTCCGCCTGCTGGAGCGGATAGCCACCGACCGGCCCGTCGTCCTCATCCTTGAGGACCTGCACTGGGCCGACGCCTCGACCCGCCACCTCCTCGAATACATCTTCCGCACGCTGCGCCGGGGCCGCCTCGTCGTGGTCGGCACCTACCGCGCGGACGACATCCACCGCCGCCACCCGCTGCGCCCGCTCCTCGCCGAACTGGACCGGCTGCGCACGGTGCGCCGCCTGGAGCTCTCCCGCTTCAACCGCGCCGAGGTGCACCGCCAGCTGACCGGCATCCTCGCCACCGAACCGGCACCCGACCTGGTCGACGAGGTCTTCGCCCGCTCCGACGGCAACGCGTTCTTCGTCGAGGAACTGGCCACCGCGGCCGTCCAGGGCTGCCGCACGGGACTCACCGAATCCCTGCGCGACCTGCTGCTCGTACGGGTCGAAGCGCTGCCCGAAGACGCCCAGAAGGCCGCCAGGATCGTCGCCGAGGGCGGCTCCACCGTCGAGTACCCGCTGCTGCTCGCCGTCGCCCGCCTCGCCGAGGACGACCTCATCGAGGCACTGCGGGCCGCCGTCGGCGCCAAGCTGCTCCTCGCGACCCCGGACGGCGACGGTTACCGCTTCCGGCACTCGCTGGTGCGCGAGGCCGTCAGCGACGACCTGCTGCCGGGTGAGCGCTCCCGCCTCAACCGGCGCTACGCCGAGGCCCTGGAGGCCGACCCCGCACTCGTACGCTCCGACGAGCGCTCCACCCGCCTCGCCAGCTACTGGTACGCCGCCCACGACGCCGCCAAGGCGCTGCCCGCGGTGCTCCGGGCCTCCGTCGAGGCCCGCCGCCGCCACGCCTACTCGGAGCAACTGCGGCTGCTTGAGCGGGCGATGGAGCTGTGGGACGACGCCCCCGCCGAGGTCCGCGCGGTACTGCGTCCCATCGACTACGCCGAGGTCTACCCGGCCTGCGGCCCCGACTGCGACTGCGACCCCAAGAACACCCCGCTGAGCTATCTCGACCTGATGGCCGAGGCGACGATCGCGGGCCGGTTCGGCGGGGAGCGCGAGCGGGCCCTGAAGATCGCCAAGAAGGCGGTCCGGCTGCTGCACGACGAGAGCAGTGACGACTCGCTGCGCGCCGCCTGGTTCTGGCTCCAGCGCTCGAAGCTCATCTCGACCCTGGCGCGCGGCGACGGCTGGGCGGAGCTCAGCACCGCGCAGGACCTGGTACGCGGCCTGCCGCCGTCCGCCGTCCACGCGGAGGTCCTGGTGCACGTCGCGTCCTGGGGCATGCTGCACGAGCCGGGGCCCGACACCATCGCCGCCGCCGAACAGGCCGTGGAGTACGCGCGGATGGTCGGTGTCGAGGAGACCGAGCTCTCCGCCCGGCTCATCCTCGCCGGCCTGACGGTCGACGCCGGCGACATCGAGGGCGGCCTTGCCGCGCTGTACGCCGTCAGCGAGCGGGCCGCCGAGCTGGGCCTGGCCAAGCTGGTGAGCCGCTGCCACGTCAACATTCCCTCCCACCTGGAGGCCCTGGGACGGTCCGGGGAAGCCGTCGAGACGGCCACCGCAGGCGTCACGTACACCCGGAAGTACGGGCTGGTGGACAGCGAGGCCTGGGTCCGGGGGAACCTGGCCGAGTCGCTCTTCTCGCTCGGCCGCTGGGACGAGTCCGCCGAGCAGGCGGACCGCATCGAGCGCGCCCGCCCCAGCAACAAGCCCCGGGGAGCCGCCGCCTGGCGGCTGGCCGAGCTGACGCTGGCCCGCGGTGACGTGGCCGAGGCGGCCCAGCAACTGGCGATGGCCAACGGGCACTACGGCAGCCACGACCCGATGCCCCAGCACTCCCTCCCGCTGAGCCGGGTCGAGCTGGGTCTCGCGGCGGCCAACGGCCGCGTCCTGGACGTCCGGGCGGCCTTTGCGCGCAGCGCCACGGCCGGCTTCCCGCTCGGCACCCACCGCTACGCCTGGCCGCTGCTGCTGGAGGCCGCCGTCGCCGAGGCGGAGGCCCGCGGGCTCCCGGCGGCGGAGGCGGGCCGGGCCGAAGCGCTGGAGATCGTCCGCGCCGGAGCCCAGCGGCTCGCCACACCGGTGCCGCTGTGGTGCGCGTACGCGCGCTGGGTGCGGGCCGAGCTGCGCCGGGCCGAGGGCAGTGACACCTCGGACGACTGGGCCGAGGTCCTCACCGACTTCGAGCCGCTCGACCGGCCCTACGACCTCGCCCGGGTCCGGCTGCGCCGGGCGGAATCCCTGCTCACGGCCGCGGGCGCGGCCGGACCCGACGCCGAGGCGCGCGACCGGGCGGCGGAGCTGCTGCGCCGCGCCCGCGCCGTCGCCGAGCGGCTGGGTGCCCGCCCGCTGGGCGAGAGCATCGCGCTGCTGGCCCAGCGCGCCCGGCTGCCCCTGACTCCGGCCGTCGTGCTCCCGGTCCCCGCCGAGGGTGCGGCGGGCTCGCTGGGGCTGACCCCGCGCGAACAGGGCGTACTGCGCCTGGTCGCGGCGGGCCGCAGCAACCGGCAGATCGCCGAGGAGCTCTACATCTCACCCAAGACGGCGAGCGTCCACGTCTCCAACATCCTCGGCAAGCTGGGCGTCGCGGGCCGCGGTGAGGCGGCGGCCGTGGCGCACCGGCTGCGGCTCTTCACGGACGGGCCGGCCCAGGATCGTCGGACGGGTCGGGTGGATCAGGCAGCCGTATGACGACCTTCCCGGAGGTGAGGTCTATCCGGCCTCGCCCCGGGTCGCTGTCGCCCAGGTCGACCCGGGTCTGGACGAGCCGCTCGCGTTCGTCGTCGGTGTGCTTGCGCCCCGGTGCGAAGAATTCCTCAAGCAGGTGTCCCCCTGTCTCGGGCCCTTCCCTCCAGGGTAGGCAACCCGTCCCGGAAACGGGCCGGGGCAGCGGGCCCGAGGCGGGCGCCGCGCCTACTTCACCTCCAGCCGCAGGATCTTGTCGTCCCCCGGCTCCGGCGTACCCCGGCTGTCCGTCTCGCTCGTGACCAGCCACAGCTTGTCGCCGCCCGCCGCCACCACGGTGCGCAGACGCCCGTGCTCGCCCGTCAGGAACGGCTCGGGGTCGGCCAGCGCCTCGGTGCCCGCCAGCGGAATCCGCCACAGCCGCTCACCCCGCAGACCCGCCATCCAGATCGAGCCCTCGGCGTACGCGATACCGCTCGGCGAGGCCTCGGACGTCTTCCACCGCGCGACCGGGTCCACGAACCCGTCCCGGTTTCCCTCGCCCTCCACCTCGGGCCAGCCGTAGTTCTTGCCGGGCTGGATCTGATTGAGCTCGTCCCAGGTGTTCTGGCCGAACTCGGCGGCCCACAGCCGCTTCTCGGAGTCCCAGGCCAGTCCCTGCACATTGCGGTGCCCGTACGAGTAGACGACCGAGTCGGCCTCCGGATTGCCGTGCACCGGGTCGCCGTCCGGAGTCATCCGCAGGATCTTCCCGGCCAGCGACTTCTTGTCCTGCGCCAGCCCGTCCTCACCCGTCTCGCCCGTCCCCGCGTACAGCATCCTGTCCGGGCCGAAGGCGATCCGGCCACCGTTGTGGATGGTCCCCTTCGGGATGCCCTTGAAGATCGTGTCGGGTGCGCCCAACTGCTGCCCGGCCGGCTTCTTCTCGTCGTACTGCATGCGGGCGATGCGGTTGTCGGACGCGGTGGTGAAGTACGCGTAGACCATGCGGTCGGTGGCGAAGTCGGGGGAGACGGCCAGGCCCATCAGGCCACCCTCACCGGCCGGTGAGGATCCGCCGACCGAACCGGCCCCGGTCTTCTTGCCCGTCTCGCCGTCGACCCGGGTGATCGTGCCCTCGTCGCGCGAGGAGACCAGCAGGTCGCCGTCCGGCAGCGCAGCCAGCCCCCAGGGCGACTTGAGGCCCTCGGTGAGCGTGCCCGCCACCTTCACCGAGCCCTTCGCGGGCGGTGGTTCGGCCCGGGAGCCGCTCTTCGGCGGCGAGGAGGACGGCGAGGCCGTCCCGTCGCCCGTCGGAGTGGACGCCGAGCTCCTGTCCCCGCCGGGCGTCCCCTCCTGCGGGTCCGAGCAGCCCGCCGCGAGCAGGAGGACGAAGGCAGCCAATACAGCTGTCACAGCGGGTCGTTGCACGGTACGGATCCTTTCGACGGCAGCAGCTCTACTGTTCATACACCGCTGCCGCGCCCAAGGTTCCCGATCACCCGGTCCGACTACTCACTCCCACGCACCACGGCGCCGCCGATGTCGCCGCCACCGGGCCCCACGCGGCGGCCCCACGCGTCAGTCCCAGGAACCGCGCGCGGCCGGCAGCGCCGCGATCTCCACGAGGTCCTCCGCCGTCAGCCGCAGCCCGGCCGCCCCCGCGTTCTGCGTCACCCACTGCTCCCGTTTGGCGCCCGGCACCGGCACCACCTGCCGCCCGCAGCTCAGCACCCACGCCAGCGCGACCTGCGCCGGAGTCGCCGCGTGCCGCTCCGCGATCCGCCGCAACCCCGCCACCACCGGCTGGTTCGCCGCCATCATCTCCGCGGTGAACCGCGGATGCCGGGCGCGTACGTCGTCGGGCTCGAAGCCCTGGCCCGGCTTCATCGTCCCGGTGAGGAAGCCGTTGCCCAGCGGCATCGCGGCCAGAAAACCGATCCCGTGCGCCTCGCACCACGGCAGCAGCGACGCCAGGGCCTCCGGTGACCACACCGAGAGCTCGGCCTCCACCGCGCTGACCGGAAAGACCTGTTGCAACCGCCGCAGCTGCCGGATCGTCCCGTCGTGCAGCGGTGCGCCGGAGCGCCGAGAGGCCCGCGCGCCCACCGCGCACACCCCGAGCGCCCGTACCTTCCCCGCCCGCACCAGGTCCGCCATCGCGCCCCAGGTCTCCTCGACCGGCACCTCCGGGTCGGGCCTGTGCAGCTGGTAGAGGTCGATCACATCGGTCTGCAACCGCCGCAGCGAGGCGTCACAGGCCCGCCGTATGTACCCGGGCCGCCCGTTGGCCACGAGGTGCTGGTCCCCGACGAGGAGCCCGCACTTGGTGGACACGAAGGCGTCCGCGCGGCGCTCTTTGAGGACCCGCCCCACCAGCAGTTCATTGGTGAAGGGCCCGTACATGTCGGCCGTGTCGAGCAGGCTCGAACCCTGGTCGAGCGCGGCGTGCACGGTACGCGAAGACCTGTCCCCGCGCTGCTGCGAGCCGGTGTACGCCCAGCTCATCGGCATGCATCCGAGCCCGATCGCGCCCACTTCGAGGGCTGTCGCACCGATTGTCCTGCGCTCCACCTGCCCGTACCCTCCCTCGCCGCTCCCCAAAGCTAACCCCCGCACCTCCCCGCCCTTCGCACAGCCCTCTTCGCATAGCCTCCTGACCATGACTTCCGACGTATGGCTCCCCTACCGGGCCGATGAGATCGAGGGGCTCCCCGAGGGCTTCAACTACCACTTCTGGGACGGCGACGAGACCTACCCCGCCGACCCGGCGAACTGCGACTTCTACGTCGTCCCGTATCTGAAGGGCTCCGAGATCGCGGTACGGCCCCTCGCCGCGATGACGAAGGTGCGCGCCGTGCAGACGCTCTCCGCGGGGATCGACCATGTCCAGCCGGGACTTGGCGACCTGCACGCCGGCGTACGCCTCTGCAATGCGAAGGGCGTGCACGAGGCCAGTACCGCCGAGCTCACCCTCGCCCTGATCCTCGCCTCGCTGCGTGACATCCCCGGCTTCGTGCACGGCCAGGACAAGCAGGAATGGCGGTCCGGCTTCTACCCGGCGCTCGCCGACAAGTCCGTCCTGATCGTCGGTTACGGATCGATCGGAGCCGCCATCGAGGACCGGCTCACTCCCTTCGAGTGTGCGCGGGTGGTGCGCGTCGCGCGCTCCGCCCGTACAACCGAGCGCGGGCCCGTGCATCCGCTGGCGGAGCTGCCCGAACTGCTCCCGGCAGCCGACGTGGTGATCCTTTCCACGCCCCTCACCGACGACACCCGGGGTCTGGCCGACGCCGGCTTCCTGTCCCGTATGAAGGACGGGGCGCTCCTGGTGAACGTCGCGCGCGGCCCCGTCGTGGACACCCAAGCGCTCCTCGCCGAGCTGGAGTCGGGCCGGCTGCGCGCCGCTCTCGACGTCACCGACCCCGAGCCGCTTCCCGCGGGCCACCCGCTCTGGCACGCCCCCGGCCTGCTCATCAGCCCCCATGTCGGCGGCAGCACCTCGGCGTTCGCGCCCCGGGCCAAGCGCCTGCTGGCCGCCCAGCTCACCCGGTTCGCCGCCGGGGAACCGCTGCACAACATCGCCCTCACCACAGGCTGAGGACGACGCGCCCCGGACACCCCGAAGGCCGTCGCGGACACGCTCCGAAAGCCGCCCGGAAGCGCCGAGTTTCAGCCAAACCCCCGACCGTTACGCAGAGTAGAGAACCTATGTCCCTGAGTAACGAGACTGGTGTATCGTCCCGACCAAGGGGCTGCGCCGCGCACCGTCACGGCGTTGGGGAGCGAACGGACTGTGAGGGGGGCGACGGGCGATGCACGGCCAATGGGCGAAGGATCCGACGCGGCGGGGCCACCTACGACAACCCTCGTGCGATCCGGGGGCCAGACCGGGCCCGCACCGGCTCCGGGCGCCCCGGGGTCCGGACTCCCTGGTGGCCCGGTGACCGCCCCGGGAGCACTCCTCACCCGGCGGGCGTTCTCCGGCGGCGGAGCGGGGCTGTACTCCCAGCTTCTTCTGGCGCTGATCTGCGGAGGTTATGCCACCGGCGCGGCCCTCGGCTGGGGATCCCCCGAACTCGCCCTCTTCATGGGCGACTTCGGCCTCGCGCTCGCCGCCCTGCTCGCCGCGGTGTCCTGCTTCCTCTACGCACGCGCGCGCGAGAGCCGCTTTCGGCCGGCCTGGCTGCTGTTCTCCTTCTCCTCCGCGATGGCCGCCTGCGGCAACGCGGTCTGGGGATGGTACGAGGTCGTGCTGGACAGCAAGGTCCCCTCGCCCTCCTTCGCCGACTTCTTCTTCCTGTGCTTCGGGCCGCCCGCCATCGTCGGGCTGCTCGTCCTCGCGAAGCGGCCCGTCACCCGGGCCGGCTGGGTCTGCCTCGCGCTGGACTCCTGGCTCATCGGCGGCTCGCTGCTCACGCTGTCCTGGAGCCTCGCGCTCGCGCACACCGCGCACTTCCAGGGCGAGACCGTGGCCCACGCCGCCCTCTCCCTCGCCTATCCATTGCTCGACATCGCGCTGGTCAGCATGGTTCTCGCGCTGCACTTCCGACGGTCCAACGCCAACCGCACCGCGATCAACACCACCATCGCAGCCCTCGCCACGACCGTCCTGTGCGACGCGCTGTTCACCTCGCCCCTGCTGCGTGAGAACTACCGCTCGGGCCAGCTCCTCGACGCGGGCTGGTTCGCCGGCTCGCTGCTCCTCGCCTACGCGCCCTGGGGCGCGCGCCGCGCGGGGCAGTGGGGGGAGGGCGCTCCGTACCACCGGGGCTCCCGCGATCCGGGCAGCCGGCCCATCGGCGGCTCCCTGGCCGCCCTCACCCCGTACCTCGCCGCCGCGGTCTGCACGCTCGGCATCCTCTACAACGTGACGGAGGGCCGCCGCGTCGACCGGGTGGTGGTCTTCACCGGATGCACGGTCGTGCTCGCCCTGGTCGTGCGCCAGGGCATCATGCTCGTCGACAACATCTCCCTCACCCAGGAGCTGGCGCAGAAGGAGAACCACTTCCGCTCCCTGGTGCAGGGATCGAGCGACGTCATCATGATCGCCGCGCCCACCGGGATACTGCGGTACGTCAGCCCGGCCGCCTCCGGGGTCTACGGGCGGGACGCCGAGGAGCTGATCGGCTCCGAGCTCGCCTCACTGATCCACCCCGAGGATCTGGGCCGGGTGGTCCATGAAGTACGCCGCTTTCTGGCCACTCCACCCTCGGAGGAGCCCACGACCCGGATGGAGTGCCGCTTCAAATCGGGTACGGGGGAGTGGCTCAATGTCGAGTCCACGGTCAACCGCCACCAGGGCGGCCTGATCTTCAACAGTCGTGACGTCACCGAACGGGTGCGCCTGCAGGCCCAGTTGCAGCACAACGCCGAGCACGACCCGCTCACCGACCTGCCCAACCGCGCCCTGTTCACCGCGCGCGTCCGGCAGGCGCTGGGCGGGCGCCGGGTCTGCGATCCGGGCACCGCCGTGCTCTACATCGACCTCGACGGCTTCAAGGCGGTGAACGACACCATCGGTCATCAGGCCGGCGACGAGCTGCTGATCCAGGCCGCCCGCCGCCTCCAGGACTCCGTACGGTCCGGGGACACCGCCGCCCGGCTGGGCGGTGACGAGTTCGCCGCCCTGATCATGGGCGAGGGCTCCCACGACCAGGCCTCCCGCGAGTGCCAGGTGCACGAGATCGCCGACCGGCTGCGGCTGATGCTCTCCCAGCCGTACAAGATCGACGGTCACGAGGTGCGGGTCGCCGCGTCCATCGGGGTCGCTTTCGCCGAGCACGGCGTCACCCCCACCGACCTGATGCGCAACGCCGACCTCGCCATGTACCGCGCGAAGGCTGCGGGCAAGGACCGGGTCGAGCTGTACGCGCCGCAGATGCAGGCCGAGGTCGTCCGCAGGACCGAGCTGGCCGCCCGACTGCGCACCGCGCTGCACGAGGGCGAGTTCGCGCTGCTCCATCAGCCCGTGGTGAGCCTCACCACTGGCCGGGTCGCCGCCGTCGCCGCCCAGGCCCGCTGGCGCTCCACCCAGGGCATCCTCTTCACGCCCGCCGAGTTCCTGCGGGTCGCCGACGACAACGACCGCACCGCCGAGCTGGGCCGCTGGCTCCTGGAGGAGGCCGTCGAGCAGGCCGCCGAGCGCAACCGCGCGGGCCACCCGGTGCCCGTCGCGGTCCGGATCTCGGCGCGCCGGCTGGTGGACCTGGCCATGCCGCTCGGCTCCATCGAGGCCCTCCTCACTCGGCACGGGCTGCCGTCGGGGGCCCTGATGATCGAGCTGGCCGACAGCGACCCGCGGTTCTCCTTCGACGAGCTGGAGCGACGCCTGGTGGCGCTGCGCAGGCTCGGCGTCCGTATCGCGCTGGACGGCTTCGGCAGTGGCTATGCCGCCATCAACGCACTGCGCAGGCTCCCCATCGACGTACTGAAACTGGACCGCGGTCTGGTCGAGGGCGTCGTGGAGTCCGCCCGGCTGCACAAGATCACCAGCGGGCTGCTCCGCATCGCCGGCGACCTCGGCATGCAGTCCGTGGCGGACGGCGTGGACGTGCCCGAGCAGGTGATCGCGCTGCGTGCCATGGGGTGCACCCATGGCCAGGGCATGGCGTTCTCCGGGCCGCTCGACGAGTACCGGCTGCGCCGCGCCCTGGTGCGCGGCGACTTCCCGGTGCCCGGCGGGGCGCCGGAGCCGGTGCTGGTGGGCGGATCACTTCCCGTCAGGCATGTGGGCGCGACCGGAAGCGACGCGCTCACCCATACTCCGATGCGTTCAAATACTGAGACGCCCGTCCCACCTACTTGACAGGCGCCGGGCGCCGGAGGGAAGGTCAGTGCCATGCGCACCCGAATTCTCGTACTTGGAAAGCGCGTCGGCTGAAGCAGGGCATGACCAAGGCCCTGCAGACCCCACCCGACGCGCTCCCCTCGCTTGCCTCCCGGCACGAGGGGTTTTTTGTTGCACTGGCACCTCCCAAACCCTCGTAAAACCCTCAGCTTCGAGAAGAGAATGCCGATGACCGAGCAGGCCACCGGGGCCCACCATCCGCAACCGCGGCCCCGCACCGGCGGACAGCACGTCGCCACTGTCGAGCACGTGACGGGCGCGCAGTCGCTCATCCGCTCCCTCGAGGAAGTCGGGGCCGACACGGTATTCGGCATTCCCGGCGGTGCGATCCTCCCCGCGTACGACCCGCTGATGGACTCCTCGAAGGTCCGCCACATCCTCGTCCGTCATGAGCAGGGCGCGGGTCACGCGGCAACGGGCTACGCCCAGGCGACCGGCAAGGTCGGGGTGTGCATGGCGACCTCGGGACCCGGCGCCACCAACCTGGTCACCCCGATCGCCGACGCCCACATGGACTCCGTCCCGCTGGTCGCGATCACCGGCCAGGTGGCCTCCAAGGCCATCGGTACCGACGCCTTCCAGGAGGCGGACATCTGCGGCATCACGATGCCGATCACCAAGCACAACTTCCTGGTCACCAGGGCCGAGGACATCCCGCGGACCATCGCCGAGGCGTTCCACATCGCCGCGACGGGACGCCCCGGGCCGGTTCTGGTCGACATCGCCAAGGACGCCCTCCAGGCCCGCACCACCTTCAGCTGGCCGCCCACCAACGACCTGCCCGGCTACCGCCCGGTGACCAAGCCGCACGCCAAGCAGATCCGCGAGGCCGCCAAGCTGATCACCCAGGCCAAGCGGCCGGTGCTGTACGTCGGGGGCGGCGTCATGAAGGCCGGTGCCACCGCCGAACTGAAGGTCCTCGCAGAGCTCACCGGAGCACCCGTCGCCACCACCCTCATGGCGCTGGGATCCTTCCCCGACAGCCACCCCCTGCACGTGGGAATGCCCGGTATGCACGGTGCGGTCACCGCCGTCACCGCACTGCAGAAGTCCGACCTGCTCATCGCGCTCGGCACCCGGTTCGACGACCGGGTCACGGGCAAGCTGGACAGCTTCGCGCCGTACGCCAAGGTCATCCACGCGGACATCGACCCCGCCGAGATCGGCAAGAACCGCGCCGTGGACGTCCCGATCGTCGGCGACGCCCGCGAGGTCATCGCCGACCTGGTGCAGGCCGTCCAGGCCGAGCACACCGAGGGCAACACCGGCGACTACACCGCCTGGTGGAAGGACCTCAACCGCTGGCGCGACACCTACCCGCTCGGCTACGACCTGCCCGAGAACGGCCAGCTGTCACCGCAGCAGGTCATCGAGCGCGTCGGCCAACTCGCCCCGGAAGGCACGATCTTCGCGGCGGGCGTCGGCCAGCACCAGATGTGGGCCTCGCACTTCATCCAGTACGAGCAGCCCTCTACCTGGCTCAACTCGGGCGGCGCCGGAACGATGGGATACGCGGTTCCCGCCGCGATGGGCGCCAAGGCCGGCATGCCGGACCGTACGGTCTGGGCGATCGACGGCGACGGCTGCTTCCAGATGACCAATCAGGAACTGACCACCTGCGCGCTCAACAACATCCCGATCAAGGTCGCCATCATCAACAACGGCGCCCTCGGGATGGTCCGCCAGTGGCAGACCCTGTTCTACAACCAGCGCTACTCCAACACCGTGCTGCACAGCGGTCCGGACGCCGACGGCAAGCAGCCGAGCGCGGGCACCCGGGTCCCGGACTTCGTGAAGCTGTCGGAGGCCATGGGCTGTTACGCGATCCGCTGTGAGGACCCGGCCGACCTCGACAAGGTCATCGCCGAGGCCAACTCCATCAACGACCGCCCCGTCGTGATCGACTTCATCGTCCACGAGGACGCCATGGTGTACCCGATGGTCGCCGCGGGCACCTCCAACGACGAGGTCATGGCCGCCCGCGGGGTCCGCCCCGACTTCGGCGACAACGAAGACGACTGAGAAGACGAGAGAGAGACTTCAAGCCCATGTCCAAGCACACACTCTCCGTCCTGGTCGAGAACAAGCCGGGTGTCCTCGCGCGGATCACGGCCCTGTTCTCCCGCCGCGGGTTCAATATCGACTCCCTCGCGGTGGGCACCACCGAGCACCCCGACATCTCGCGCATCACGATCGTGGTGAACGTGATCGAGGCGCTGCCGCTTGAGCAGGTCACCAAGCAGCTCAACAAGCTCGTCAACGTGCTGAAGATCGTCGAGCTGGAGTCCGGCGCCGCGGTCCAGCGCGAGCTCGTCCTGGTGAAGGTCAGGGCCGACAGCGAGACGCGCTCGCAGATCGTCGAGATCGTCCAGCTGTTCCGCGCCAAGACCGTGGACGTCTCGCCGGAGGCCGTCACCATCGAGGCGACCGGCGGCGCCGACAAGCTCGAAGCGATGCTCAAGATGCTGGAGCAGTACGGCATCAAGGAGCTCGTCCAGTCCGGCACGATCGCCATAGGGCGAGGCTCCCGGTCCATCACGGACCGCAGCCTGCGATCGCTGGACAGGTCCGCGTGACCGCGGTGTCCGTGCGGTGCCGCGTCCGGCGGCTCGCACGGCGCCTGGTCCTGCTGTTCCCCTGAGCCCCGCCGTTCGCGGCAGTCCTGTTGTTCGCATGGCGAGACCCAAGAACCCCCGCCCCCATCCCGCCGTACGGTGGGACGCAAACAGCGTCAATTCCAAGACGTGCACACCAAGGAGAATCCCAGTGGCCGAGCTGTTCTACGACGACGATGCCGACCTGTCCATCATCCAGGGCCGCAAGGTAGCGGTCATCGGATACGGCAGTCAGGGGCACGCCCACGCGCTGTCGCTGCGCGACTCGGGTGTCGACGTCCGAGTCGGTCTGCACGAGGGTTCGAAGTCCAAGGCGAAGGCCGAGGAGCAGGGCCTGCGCGTCGTCACCGTCGCCGAGGCCGCCACCGAGGCCGACGTCATCATGATCCTCGTCCCGGACCCGCTGCAGGCCGAGATCTACGAGGCGTCCATCAAGGACAACCTCAAGGCCGGCGACGCGCTGTTCTTCGGCCACGGCCTGAACATCCGCTTCGACTTCATCAAGGCCCCCGAGGGCATCGACGTCTGCATGGTCGCCCCCAAGGGCCCCGGCCACCTCGTCCGCCGTCAGTACGAGGAGGGCCGCGGCGTTCCGTGTATCGCGGCCGTCGAGCAGGACGCGACCGGCAAGGCCTTCGCGCTCACGCTCTCCTACGCAAAGGCCATCGGCGGCACGCGTGCGGGCGTCATCAAGACGACCTTCACCGAGGAGACCGAGACCGACCTGTTCGGTGAGCAGGCCGTTCTCTGCGGTGGTACGGCCGCCCTGGTCAAGGCCGGTTTTGAGACCCTGACCGAGGCCGGCTACCAGCCGGAGATCGCGTACTTCGAGTGCCTCCACGAGCTCAAGCTGATCGTGGACCTGATGTACGAGGGCGGCCTCGACAAGATGCGCTGGTCGGTCTCCGAGACCGCCGAGTGGGGCGACTACGTCACCGGCCCCCGCATCATCACCGACCAGACCAAGGTCGAGATGAAGAAGGTCCTCACCGAGATCCAGGACGGCACCTTCGCCAAGCAGTGGATGGCCGAGTACCACGGCGGTCTGAAGAAGTACAACGAGTACAAGAAGGCCGACAGCGAGAGCCTGCTGGAGACCACGGGCAAGGAGCTCCGCAAGCTCATGAGCTGGGTCGACAACGACGAGGCGTAAGCCTTCCGCCCGAGGGGCCGCGGCAGCCGCCGCGGCCCCTCGGGCACACCCGGCCCGAGCGCAAGTGGACACAACGTCCAGCCACGGACGGGTGATCCTTCCGTCGAGGCACAGGACGCGTCTTCCGGTCCCACTACACTCATCCACACATACACGCGTAAGGCCCACAGCGTCGTGCGTCTCACACGCGGCTAGCCCCTCCACCGCCTTCGGCCGTCGGGACGGCCGTCCGCAAAGGACCAGTGAGGACTCACGTGAGCTCGAAACCAGTCGTACTCATCGCGGAAGAGCTGTCGCCGGCCACTGTCGATGCCCTGGGTCCGGATTTTGAGATCCGGCACTGCAACGGCGCCGACCGCGCCGAGTTGCTGCCCGCCATTGCCGATGCGGACGCGATTCTTGTCCGTTCCGCGACGAAGGTCGACGCCGAGGCCATCGCGGCCGCGAAGAAGCTCCGGGTCGTCGCCCGTGCGGGCGTCGGTCTGGACAACGTCGACGTCTCCGCCGCCACCAAGGCCGGCGTCATGGTCGTCAACGCTCCGACGTCGAACATCGTCACCGCGGCCGAGCTCGCCTGCGGCCTGCTCGTCGCCACCGCGCGCAACATTCCGCAGGCCAACAGCGCCCTGAAGAACGGCGAGTGGAAGCGCTCGAAGTACACGGGTGTCGAGCTGAGCGAGAAGACGCTGGGTGTCGTCGGCCTCGGCCGGATCGGTGTCCTCGTAGCCCAGCGCATGTCGGCCTTCGGCATGAAGATCGTCGCGTACGACCCCTACGTACAGCCCGCGCGCGCCGCGCAGATGGGCGTGAAGCTCCTCTCGCTCGACGAGCTCCTCGAGGTCTCGGACTTCATCACGGTCCACCTCCCCAAGACCCCCGAGACGCTCGGCCTCATCGGCGACGAAGCGCTCCACAAGGTCAAGCCGTCGGTCCGGATCGTCAACGCCGCGCGCGGCGGGATCGTCGACGAGGAGGCGCTGGCCTCCGCGCTCAAGGAGGGCCGCGTCGCCGGCGCCGGTCTGGACGTGTACACGAAGGAGCCCTGCACGGACTCCCCGCTGTTCCAGTTCGACCAGGTCGTCTGCACGCCGCACCTCGGCGCCTCCACCGACGAGGCCCAGGAGAAGGCGGGCGTCTCCGTCGCCCGGTCCGTGCGCCTCGCGCTCGCCGGTGAGCTCGTGCCGGACGCGGTCAACGTCCAGGGCGGCGTCATCGCCGAGGACGTGCGCCCCGGCCTGCCGCTCGCCGAGAAGCTCGGCCGCATCTTCACCGCGCTCGCGGGCGAGGTCGCGGCCCGGCTCGACGTCGAGGTGTACGGCGAGATCACCCAGCACGACGTCAAGGTGCTCGAACTGTCCGCGCTCAAGGGCGTGTTCGAGGATGTCGTCGACGAGACCGTGAGCTACGTCAACGCCCCGCTCTTCGCGCAGGAGCGCGGCGTCGAGGTCCGCCTCACTACGAGCTCGGAGTCCCCGGACCACCGCAACGTCGTCACGGTGCGCGGCACGCTGTCCGGCGGCGAGGAGGTCTCGGTCTCCGGCACGCTGGCCGGCCCCAAGCACCTGCAGAAGATCGTCGCGATCGGTGAGCACGACATCGATCTGACGCTGGCCGACCACATGGTCGTCCTGCGCTACCAGGACCGCCCGGGTGTCGTCGGCACAGTCGGCCGCATCCTCGGTGAGGCCGGGCTGAACATCGCGGGCATGCAGGTCTCGCGCGCGGACGTGGGCGGCGAGGCGCTGGTCGTCCTCACCATCGACGACACGATCCCGCCGGCCGTGCTCGCGGAGATCAGCGACGAGATCGGCGCGGCCTCGGCCCGCTCGGTCAACCTCGCCGACTGACGCACGCCCTGTACAACGCACTGAGCGGCGCGCCCGGTATGCAGACCCTGCATACCGGGCGCGCCGCTGCGGAGCCGGGGGCTACAGCCGGGCCGCCTTGAGGGACATGTGCAGCAGCAGTCGGTCCTCGCCGTCGTGCAGGTCGAGGCCGGTGAGCTGCTCCACCCGGGACAGGCGGTAGTAGAGCGTCTGGCGGTGGATGTTCAGGACACTCGCCGTGCGGCCGGCCTGGCCCGCGCAGTCCAGGTACGCCTCCGTGGTGCGGGCGAGCTCGGCGTGCGCGGGGTCGAGCAGGGGACGTACCGCGGGGTCGACGGGATGGCCGGGGCCGCTGTCGGGGAGTGCGGCCAGCAGCCGGTACGGGCCGATCGACGCCCACTCGGCGACCGGTCCGAGATGCGGCCGGGCCAGCGCCGCACGGGCCGCGGCCGAGGCCTCCCGCCAGGCGCCGGGCAGCTCGTCGAGCGTGCTCACGGCGTTGCCGATGCCGACGACGGGTCCGGCGCCGGCGAGGAGATTCTTGGCCGCCGCGAGGGCGGGGGAGAGGTCCGTGCGGGTACGGACCCTGATCAGCGCGGCGAGCCTCGGACCGGCGGGTCCCGGCACCGGGACCACGCTCAGGGCCGCCGCGCCCGGGACCGTGCGCACCCCCGGCGCGAGTTCCGTCCAGGGCGCCGCGCACAGCAGCGCGTACGGGCCTCCGCCGCCCAGCGCCGTACCCAGCGAGGCCAGCGCCGCGGCCCGGCGCTCGGCGGACTCCGTGGTGAGCAGCGTGCGCAGATACGGGCCGAGGTCGGCGCGGGCGCGGGCCTCGTCCGCGAGACGCGCCCCGATCCGGGCGCAGACCTTCATCGCCTCGTCCGGCACGGGACCGTGCGGCTCGTCGTCCCCGGCGAGCAGCCACACATAGCCATGGACGGTGCCCCGGTGGCGCACGGGAAGGCAGAGCCGACCGCGCAGTACTCCGGCCGCGGGGTCGGCGGGGATGTGCACCGGGCCCTCCGCCGTCGCGATGCCGAATTTCTCGAACCACGCCCGTACCTCGGCGGTCGAGCGCCGGGTGAGGATCGAGCGCGTACGGACCGGGTCCATGGCCGTTTCGTCGAAGCCGCTGTCGCTGTCGTGCGCGCCGAACGCGATCAGCCGGAAATCCCTGTCCTCCAGCGTCGCGGGGGCGCCGAGCAGCGCCGAGATCTCGTCGACCAGCTCCTGGTAATCGTCTTTCACTTCTCCATACTCGCACCCCTTCAGACATTTGTATGAGATGCGGGCCACGGATGCGTGACAGGTGTCGATGGCTCAGGATCGGAGCGATCCCTAGATTTCACGGTGGTTCTCCGTGCCGTTCGGGCCCTGTAGGGTCTGCGGCTTTGTCCTTCCTCGTCCGTGGAGGTGCCCCGTGCTGGCTCCTGTGATTCTTGCTGCCGCGCGCAGCGACAAGATGCGCCGCATCGTTTCCGCCGCGCCGGTCACCCGGCCCGTGGTGGACCGCTTCATCGTCGGGGAGTCGCTTGAGCAGTCGATGACGGCCGTCCGGGCGATGGCCGACCGCGGTCTCGAAATCACCCTCGACGTGCTCGGTGAGGACATCACCGACGCGAGCGAGGCCCTGCGCGCCCGTGACGCGTATCTGGCTCTGGTCGACGCGCTCAAGCCGCTCGACCTGGGCGTGCGCGCCGAGATGTCGGTGAAGCTCTCGTCCTTCGGACAGGCGCTGCCCGGCGGTCACGACCTGGCGCTGAAGAACGTCCGGGCCGTCGTCGAGGCCGCCGCCGAGATCGGCACCGCGGTCAGCCTCGACATGGAGGACCACACCACGGTCGACTCCACGCTCGCGATCCTCGCCGAGCTGCGCGGAAGCTTCCCGCAGACCGGCGCGGTCCTCCAGTCGTACCTCTTCCGCACCGAGGACGACTGCCGGGCACTCGCCGGGGAAGGCTCACGGGTGCGTCTGGTCAAGGGCGCCTACAAGGAGCCCGCGACCGTCGCGTACCAGGACAAGGCCGAGGTCGACAAGGCGTACGTCCGCTGCTTGAAGATCCTGATGGCCGGCGACGGCTACCCGATGGTCGGCTCGCACGACCCGCGCATGGTCGCCATCGCGCAGGAGCTGGCCCGCCGTGCGGGCCGCAAGCTCGACGAGTACGAGTTCCAGATGCTCTTCGGCATCCGCGAGGGCGAGCAGGAACGCCTCGTCGCGGAGGGGCACCGGATGCGTGTCTACGTCGCGTACGGCTCGGACTGGTACGGATACTTCATGCGCCGCCTCGCGGAGCGACCGGCCAACCTCGCCTTCTTCCTCCGCTCGCTCGTCAGCCGCGGCTGATCACCTCTATTACCCAAGGAGATTCGGCAACCATGGATGCTGTAACCCAGGTCCCCGCGCCGGTCAACGAGCCGGTGCACTCCTACGCACCCGGTACTCCGGAGCGTGCCCGCCTCGACGCCAAGCTCAAGGAGCTGGCCGAGAACCCCATCGAACTCCCCATGACGATCAATGGTGAGAAGCGACTGGGTGGTGGCGAGCGATTCGACGTCGTACAGCCGCACAACCACAAGGCCGTCCTCGGCACCGCCGCCAACGCCACGAAGCAGGACGCGCAGGACGCGGTCGACGCCGCGCTCGCCGCCGCTCCGGCCTGGCGCGCGATGTCCTTCGACGACCGCGCCGCGATCATCCTGCGCGCGGCCGAGCTGCTCTCGGGCCCCTGGCGCGAGACCCTCGCGGCCTCCACGATGCTCGGCCAGTCGAAGACCGCCCAGCAGGCGGAGATCGACACGCCCTGTGAGCTCATCGACTTCTGGCGCTTCAACGTCAAGTACGCCCGCGACCTGCTCGCCGAGCAGCCCCCGGCGAACTCCCCGGGCGTGTGGAACCGGCTGGACCACCGTCCGCTGGAGGGCTTCGTCTACGCGATCACGCCCTTCAACTTCACGGCCATCGCGGGCAACCTGCCGACCGCCCCGGCCCTGATGGGCAATGTGGTCGTGTGGAAGCCGTCCCCGACGCAGACGCACGCCGCGGTGCTGCTGATGCGGCTCCTCGAAGAGGCGGGCCTGCCCAAGGGCGTCATCAACCTGGTCACCGGCGACGGCATCGCCGTCTCCGAGGTCGCCCTGACCCACCGCGACCTGGCCGGCATCCACTTCACCGGCTCGACCAAGACCTTCCAGCACCTGTGGAAGACGGTCGGCGAGAACATCGAGAAGTACCGCACGTACCCGCGTCTGGTCGGTGAGACGGGCGGCAAGGACTTCGTCGTCGCCCACCCGAGCGCCGACCGCGCCGTCCTCAAGACGGCGATGACCCGCGGTTCGTTCGAGTTCCAGGGCCAGAAGTGCTCGGCCTCCTCGCGCGCGTACGTCCCGGCCTCGATCTGGAACTCCGGCTTCAAGGAGGAGTTCGCGGCCGAGGTCGACGGCATCACCATGGGTGACGTCACCGACCTGCAGAACTTCATGGGCGCCGTCATCGACGAGCGTTCGTTCGCCAAGAACAAGGCCGCGATCGACCGCGCCGCCGCCGACCCGACCTGCACGATCGTCGCGGGCGGTACGTACGACGACTCGGTCGGCTACTTCGTCCGCCCGACGGTCATCGCGTGCACGGACCCGGCGAACGAGGTCTTCTCGACCGAGTACTTCGGCCCGATCCTCGCGGTCCACGTCTACGAGGACGAGAAGTACGACGCCATGCTGGAGCAGATGGAGTCGGCATCGGACTACGCCCTGACCGGCGCCGTCATCTCCGGCGACCGCGCCGCGGCGGCGCACACGATGGACAAGCTGCGCTACGCGGCGGGCAACTTCTACATCAACGACAAGTCGACCGGCGCCGTCGTCGGCCAGCAGCCCTTCGGCGGTGGCCGCGCGTCGGGCACCAACGACAAGGCCGGCGCGCCGCAGAACCTCCAGCGCTGGACGTTGACGCGGGCCATCAAGGAGACCCTGGTCGCCCCGACCGAGTACACCTACCCGCACCAGGGCTGACCGCCCCGGGCGTTGTGCCGCCCAATCGAGCCCCCGCCCCCGTCCTGGCCCCACGCCGGACGGGGGCGGTTCGTGTGTCCGGGGGCGGGGGCTTTTGGCTCCGCTCAGATCTTGCGCCAGCGGGCCATCGCGAAGGAGAAGACGCCGAACAGCACCAGGCCCACCGCGATCACGGCCAGCAGCCACGGTCCCGCCGGGGTCTGGGTGAAGGAGTGGAGGGTGTCGTCGATGCCCTTGGCCTTGTCCGGTTCGTAGTCGACCGCGGCCTTGACCGCGAAGCCGCCGACCCCGGCGAAGACCACGCCGCGTGCGATGCCGCCGGCCACACCGGTGACGTCGACGGCGGTGCGGGTACGGCCCGTCAGCTCGCTCATCCTCAGGTGCTTGTGGTACTTGCGCAGGGCCGCGCGGCTGCCGATCCACAGGCCCACGCCCACGATGGCCAGGCCACCGACGGCGACGATCCACCGCCCGCCGGGAAAGTCGAAGACCTTGGCCGTCACGTCCTCGGACTGGCCGTCGCTCTCACCGCTGCCACTGCCCTTGTCACCTGAGGCGAACGCGAGCACCGAGTAGGCCACGAAGCCGTAGAAGACGAAACGGGCCAGGGAGAACAGGCGCTTGCGGGGCTTGCGACCGTCGGCGCCCGCGGAGCCGAAGATCGCCTCGGAGAGCCGCCAGAGCGCCATGCCGGCCAGTCCGATGCCCAGCACCCACAACATGACGGAGCCCAGCGGCTGTTCGGAGAGCTGCGCGAGCGCGCCGCCCCGGTCGGCCGTCTTCCCGCCGCTTTCGCCGAAGGCGATCTGCAGGGCCAGTAGCCCGATCAATATGTAGAGCACCCCGCGCGCCCCGAAGCCCCAGCGTGCGGCGGCCTCCAGGGCAGAACTGTCCGACGCCTGCCTCGCGGTACGTTTGCCCCGCCCTGCCATGGTTCTGCTACTCATGTGCTCGCCTCCTTCGTCGCAACTCCTGGTGCCCCGCGCGGGCGGAACGAACCCCATACCGGTGCGGTGGCTCTCCGTCGGCGGGGCGGCTCAGGCGGTCTTGTGGAATGGCAATGGGCATGTCAAATTCTCCGCAGAGCCCCCCACGGAAAACGGACCAAGGAGCTTCCCCCCCCCATGAGACGTACCGTTCGTACGCACGCTGCCCTGTCCGCCCTGATCGTCATCGGCGCCCTGGGCGTCGGCGCGGCCCCGGCGGGCGCCGAGCCCTCGGCCGCCCCCTCGCCGTACGCCCTGGACTCCGCCCTCACCCAGCGGCTCGGCGACGACACCGCGGGCACCTACCTCGACCGGCGCACCGGCGACCTCGTCGTCACCGTCACCAGCGACCGCGCCGCCGAGCAGGTCCGCGCGGCCGGTGCGACACCCCGGCGCGTACAGCGCAGTGCCGCGCAGCTCGACGCCGCCGTGGACACCCTGGAGTCCGAGGCGAAGATCACCGGCACGTCCTGGGGCCTGGACCCCAGGATCAACCGGATCACGGTCGAGGCCGACCGGTCCGTGTCCGCGCCGGACATGGCCCGGCTGAACAAGACGGCGGCCAAGCTCGGCGACGCGGTGCGCGTCGAGCGCGTGCCGGGGGTCTTCAAGCGGGAGTTTTCCGGGGGCGACGCCATCTACGGCGGCGGCTCACGCTGTTCGTCGGCGTTCAACGTGGCCAAGGGCGCCACCCGGTACTTCGTGACGGCGGGGCACTGCACCAACATCTCCGCCAACTGGTCGGCCACTTCGGGCGGTCCGGTGATCGGAGTCCGTGAGGGCAGCAGCTTCCCGACCAACGACTACGGCATCGTGCGCTACAACGCCGCCTCGTCGGCGGTCGGCAACGTCAACCTCTACAACGGCAGTTACCAGGACATCGCGTCCGCCGCCGACGCGGTCGTCGGCCAGGCCATCAAGAAGAGCGGCTCGACGACAAAGGTCACCAGCGGCACGGTCAGCGCGGTCAACGTCACCGTCAACTACGGGGACGGCCCGGTCCACAACATGGTCCGCACCACCGCCTGCTCGGCCGGCGGCGACAGCGGCGGCGCCCACTTCGCCGGCTCCGTCGCCCTCGGCATCCACTCGGGCAGCTCCGGCTGCACGGGTACCAGCGGCTCGGCGATCCACCAGCCGGTGAAGGAGGCCCTCGCCGCGTACGGCGTGAACGTGTTCTGAGCCACGGCCGCTGCCCCCGCCGGACGTCCGGCGGGGGCAGCGGCGTGTCCGCGACTGACCGGCCGCCCGGTGGGCAACCGGGTACCTGTCACGGGCGGGTGCTGGGAGAGTGCTGTGCATGACTGAGTCGCTGCACACCGCCCACACCTCGGAGCTGGACCCGGCCGCCCGCCAGGAGATCCGCGACCTCCTCGACGCGGCCTTCGACCACGACTTCAGCGACGACGACTGGGACCACGCACTGGGTGGCGTCCACGCGTGGGTGCGGGACAGCCGCGGCATCGCCGCGCACGGCAGCGTCATCCAGCGCCGGGTCCTGCACCGCGGGCGCTCCCTGCGCGTGGGTTACGTCGAGGCGGTGGCCGTACGGTCCGACCGGCGCAGGCAGGGCCTGGGCGGCCGGGTGATGGACGCGCTGGAGTGCGTGATCGGCTCGGCGTACCGGGTTGGCGCGCTGTCCGCGTCGGACGAGGGCGCGGCGCTGTATGCGGCGCGGGGGTGGCAGGTGTGGGCCGGGGCGATCGCCGCGCTGGGTCCGGGCGGGGTGGTGGCGCTGCCGGAGGAGGAGGGGACGACGTATCTGTGGCCGGGTGCGGCGGGCCTGCCGGCGGTGTCGGACGCGTTGGTCTTCGACTGGCGGGACGGGGACGTGCTCTGACTTGCGCCCGCCCCTTCCCACTCGGCGGGGAACAGCCCGCCGCCGGCGCCCCCTGGGCGCTCCGCGTCCCCCGGGCCGCGTCCCGCCGCACCGCCCACACCGCGAGCCCGCCCCCGACCACGCCCCCCACGACCGCTCCCACCACGAATCCGGGGCTGAACAGCTCGCCCGCCGTCTTGTCCGTGCCCAGCAGGATCCCCGCGACCACCACGGCGTACAGCGCGACCAGCGCCCCGAGGCCGGCCGGCATCGCGCGGTACTTCCCGCTGAAGAAGAGCCGCTTGGACGGAGCCTCGGGCGGCGCCGGCAGGTCCGCGGCGGGTCCGGTGCTCGCGGCGGCGGGCCGCTTGAAGTACGCCAGGAAGAGCCAGTGCCCGCACGGCTCCCAGCCGTCGGGAGCGAGCCGCTCCGTGACATCCCCCCGGACCTTCGCGTTGTTCGCCACCTCGCGCCGGTACTCCCACCGCATCGCCGCCCCCGGCGCCCGGCGGCTCACGAACATCCCGGTCGATCCGTTCGACCTCCCAGCCCTGGCCGCCGCCACCTAGATAGGAATACAAGCTAGATGGCGATGCGTGTTATCGCCGGCCACCGGGATCGGCCGGCGGGCCAAGATCGCGTCTCAGATAGTAGGAAGTCCGAGTAATTGTGGAGACAGATAGTCCGGTCTCACTTAACTTGGTAGAAGCCGAACGTCTCGCTCCATCAGCGAACGGCGGTCGTGAGCCGGTGCCCCCGAGCAGGTAACCCCTGCGGCGCCCACTCCCCGCCTCTTCCGGCACCTCGAAATCGTTCTGATCTCAAGGAGTCGATCATCATGGCTGAGACCGCACGCCGCGTCCGTCACACCGCCCGTACCAGCGAGTCCGACCGCAAGCAGGCGGCAGCCGCCCTGCAGCGCGCCCTGGACCGCCGCGACAACGGCGGCTCCACCGGCCACTGAGGGCCCCCAATACCCCTAACGGCCGCCGCGCCGGATCTCGAAGTGGTCGATGCGCTCGCCCGATTCGGCGAGCGCGGAGACCTTGAGCTTCGGTGAGGGCCCGGCCTCGGCCTCCACCGCGAGGAACGAGAAGCCGGTGTACCTGACCCGGGACCACTCCACCGTGTCCGGGTCGGGCAGCCGCGGCTTCGTCCAGTGGAACGTCACGATGTGCTCGTGGTCATGGATGTTGGTTCTGTCGCTGATCTTGTGACGGGGCGGGTGGTGTCAGTGGCGGCTGTGATCATGAGCCAGGTGTACTTCACGGAGTTTCGGGGTGTTGTTCCCTCATCTGGCCGGTGTTGTGGTCGAGGTGGTCGAGCGGTCGTTGTCCGGTGTGGTCTCGATGCATGCGCGTGCTCGGTCGTCGGGCGGGGTGTGTCCGCACTGCGGTAGCGCGTCGGGCCGGGTGCACGGACGGTACGTACGGCGGCTCGCGGACGCGGCGGCCAGCGGCGCCGGGGTGGTGATCGAGTTGCTGGTGCGGCGGTTCAAGTGCCTGAACCCCGGGTGCCGGGCGGTGACGTTCGCTGAGCAGATCGCGGGGCTGACCAGCCCGCATGCCCGCTATACGCCGCTGCTGCGCGGCCAGTTGACCTCGATCGCTCTCGCGCTGGCCGGCCGCGCGGGGGCCCGCCTGGCCGGGGTATTGGGCTTGGACGTCGCCAAGGACACTCTGTTACGTCTGGTCCGTGCGGTGCCGGAAGAGCCTGTCGGAGAGATCCGTGTGCTCGGTGTCGACGATTTCGCGCTCCGCAGGGGTGCGACGTACGCCACGATCTTGGTGGACCTGGAGACCCGGCGCCCGGTCGACGTGCTGCCCGGCCGTGAGGCCGAGCCACTGGCCGCATGGCTGAGCAACCACCCGGAAATAGAGATCGTGTGCCGGGACAGGGCCGGAGCGTATGCCGAGGGCACCCGCAGCGGCGCCCCGCAGGCGGTCCAGGTCGCAGACGCCTGGCATTTGTGGCACAACCTCGGCGAGGCGGTGGAGAAGACCGTATCCGCCCACCACGCCTGCGCCCGGGCCGCGTTCGAGAACACCGTACCGGCCAAGCCGCCGCCCAGCGACGACATCTGGCAGACGCCGCCCCCGGTTGACGCGATGCTCGATGTCTGCGGACGCGAACGCCGTCTGGTGACCCGGACCAGGGAACGCTACACCGCAGTGCGGGAACTCCTGGACGGCGGCAGCACGCTGGAGGGGATCTGCCGGACACTGCGGCTGAGCCGCAAAACCGTGCGCCGCTTCGCCCGGGCCACCAGCATCGACGAACTGCTGGTCAAGGCGACAAACCGGTCCACCCTCCTGGACGAGCACACGCCCTACCTCCACCAGCGATGGAACGAGGGCTGTCGCGACAGTGCCCAGCTCCACCAGGAAATCGTCGCCCGGGGGTTCACCGGAAGCATCCAGACCGTCCGCCGCTACCTCCGCCCGTTCAAGACCTCCACCACCGCGCCGCCAGTGCCCCGTCCAGCTCCGCGGCCCCGCCGCATCGTCCGCTGGATCATGACCGCCCCCGGAAACCTGGCAGCCGTGGACGCCGCCGACCTCAAAGAGATCCGGGCCGACTGCCCCGAACTCGACGCCGTCACCGACCATGTCCGCGACTTCGCCGCCATGATGAGCGACTTGCGCGGCGACCAGCTGCCAGCCTGGATGGAACGCGTCCTCGCCGACAACCTGCCCGCCCTGCACTCCCTGGTCAACGGCCTGCGCCGGGACCAGGACGCCGTCACCGCCGGCCTGTCCACCCCCTGGAGCTCAGGCCAGGTCGAAGGCCAGGTCACACGAGTGAAATTCCTCAAAAGGCAAGGATACGGACGAGCCAACCTCGACTTCCTCCGCAAGCGGGTGCTCCTCACACCCTGACCCACCCCGTCACAAGATCAGCGACAGAGCCTGGATGTTGCCCTCGTAGCTGTCCTGCACCCCGGGCCCGAAGCCGTACAGGTCCTTGCCCGCGCCGCCCGCGGTGACGTACACGATGCCGTCCCGCGTCGGGTCGGTCGACCCGCCGATCGGCACCGGCCTGCCCACCTCGCCACCGAGAATCGCGTCCGTGCGCTCGTACACATGGTTGTGCCCGTTGATCACCAGATCGACCTGGTGCTTGGTGAAGAGCGCCAGCCACGCGTCGCGCACGCCGCCGTCCGAGGCGTGGGTGGACGTCGAATAGACGCAGTGGTGGAAGAACACCACGACGAAGTCGATCCCCGGCCGCCGGCGCAGTTCTCCGAGCCGCTTGTCGAGCCAGGCACTCTGTGCCCCATCGGTGTACCCCTGGTTGGCCGGGATCTCGTACGAGACGTCGTTCGCGTCCAGCGCGACGACACCGACATTGCCGTACGTGAAGGAGTAGACGCCCGGGGCTCCCGCCGCGTCCGGACCGTTGCCCGGGAGCGACCAGCGCGCCGCCTGGCCGCCGTAACCGTTGGGGGAGTACCAGGCCTCCATGTCGTGGTTGCCGGTCGTCACCATCCACGGCACCCGTGAGGCCACACTCTCCGTCTGCGCCAGGAACTGGTCCCAGACGCGGGCGTCGTACGCGTCCGACTCCCTGCCCTGGCCCTTGCTGTCCGCGTAGCAGATGTCGCCCGCGTGCAGATGGAAGGACGGGTTCTGGCCGAGGATCAACTGGTCGTTGGCGAGGGCGTCGTAGCTCACTCCCTGGTCGCCGAAGGCCGTGAAGACGAAGGACTCGGGGAGCGCGGGCGCCGTACGGAACGAGCCGATCGTCGACAGGCGCGCGGCTTCGGCCGGGTCGAAGCCGTCGTGCCCCACCCCGTAGTAGTACGTCGTCCCCGGGCGCAGCGCGTCCAGGCCCACATGCAGGTAGTACTGGTCGACCGCCGGCAGCTTCCGCGACAGGGAAGGTGTGTGCAGGGCGCGCACCTCGGCCTCGATCTTCCGGCTCAGCTCCCAGGGCTTGAGCCCGACGCGCAGATACGGCTTCCGGACCGCGAACGGCACCTGCCAGGAGACACGCATCTGCGTCTTGGGATCGGCGCCGAAGGCCAGATGGCGGCCGAAGGGCGCGACGAGCGACCCGTCCACGCGGGCGGTGACGGTGTCCGTCAGTAGTGACGGGGAGCCCGCGTACGCCGGACTCGCCCCGCCGAGCAGCGCGGCGCCGCCCACGGTGGCCGCGGTCGAGGAGATGACCCGTCTGCGGGAGAGCTTCGCCCGCAGGTACTCGTGCTGCTCCGGCATGCTCATGCGGCTCGCGAGGTGGTCCGGGATGCCGGTGCGGGGGGTGTCGGTCATGAAGAAGAACTTCCCAGTAACAACCAACTCCGGTCAGTACTCGGGGTGAACAGAACCTGTCGAGGTTCTGTGCCGTTGCTCCATCCGGCCGAGCGCCCGGGCCGGATGTCCGTATCGCGGACATCAGGTGTCAGGGGATGGGACGCGGAGTAGGGTGCCGTTATGTCTCGCAGCCTCAATCTCGCAGTGATCCCCGGTGACGGCATCGGCCAGGAAGTAGTGGCCCAGGGCCTCAAGGTCCTCAATGCGGTTCTGCCGCAGGATGTGAAGCTGGAGACCAAGGAATACGACCTCGGCGCCCAGCGCTGGCACCGCACCGGTGAGACCCTCCCGGACGCGGAGCTCGATTCCCTCAAGCAGCACGACGCCATCCTGCTCGGCGCGATCGGCGACCCGTCCGTGCCCTCCGGTGTCCTGGAACGCGGACTGCTGCTCAAGCTCCGCTTCGCCTTCGACCACTTCATCAATCTCCGCCCGTCGAAGCTGTTCCCGAACACCGCGACGCCGCTGGCCGGCCGCCCCGACATCGACTTCGTCGTCGTCCGTGAGGGCACCGAGGGCCCGTACACCGGCAACGGCGGCTCCCTGCGCACCGGTACGCCCGCCGAGGTGGCCACCGAGGTCAGCCTCAACACGGCGTACGGCGTGGAGCGCGTCGTCCGTGACGCGTACGAGCGGGCAGCCGCCCGCCCCCGCAAGAAGCTGACGCTGGTCCACAAGAACAACGTCCTCGTGTACGCCGGTCACCTGTGGAAGCGCGTCTTCGACCAGGTCGGCGAGGAGTACCCGCAGGTCACCACCGACTATCTGCATGTCGACGCCGCGACCATCTTCTTCGTCACACAGCCCGAGCGCTTCGACGTCATCGTCACCGACAACCTCTTCGGCGACATCCTGACCGACCTCGCCGCCGCCGTGACCGGTGGCATCGGCCTGGCCGCCTCCGGCAACGTGAACCCGACGGGCGCCTTCCCGTCCATGTTCGAGCCCGTCCACGGCTCCGCGCCCGACATCGCGGGTCAGGGCAAGGCCGACCCGACGGCCACGATCCTCTCCGTGGCGCTCCTCCTGCGACACCTCGAATTCGAGGCGCAGGCCGTCCGTATCGAGGAAGCGGTCACCGCCGACCTCGCGGAGCGCGACGGTGCGGCAGCCCGTACCACCGACGAAATCGGCGACGCGATCTCCGTACGAGTAGCGGGCTGACCCGACGACTTCTCCCACAGCCGCCGGGTCACAGACACCCGGCGGCTGTGCTTTGTCGCGGCCGGGTGCGACCATCAATCCTGGGCCGCATTTCACGCCGTTTCGTACACTGCCCCACACGCGCGATAATCGAACGTGGGGCCGCGGTATGAGGGGAAGCTCGGACGTCCTGCCAGAGGCGTGAGCGCGGTCCACCACACACAACCGGTGAAGGACAGCACTCATGACGACGCCCACGATCGAGCTCAAGCCCTCCTCACGCATCCTGTCCGAAGCAGAGCGCGAGGCGATCCTGGCCGAGCCCGGATTCGGCCGCCACTTCACCGACCACATGGTGACGATCAGGTGGACCGAAGGCCGCGGCTGGCACGACGCACAGCTCGTGCCCTACGCGCCGCTGTCGCTCGACCCGGCCAATATGACCCTGCACTACGGGATCGAGATCTTCGAGGGTCTCAAGGCCTACCGCCTGCCCGACGGCACGGTCGCCACCTTCCGCCCCGACGCGAACGCCGAGCGCTTCCAGCGCTCCGCCCGCCGCCTGGCCATGCCTGAGCTGCCCGTCGACACCTTCATCGAGGCGTGCGACGCGCTGATCAAGCAGGACGAGGCGTGGGTCCCGGAGCACGGCGGTGAATCCTCGCTCTACCTGCGCCCGTTCATGATCGCGACCGAGGTCGGCCTCGGGGTGAAGCCGGCCAACGAGTACCTCTTCCTGGTCATCGCCTCGCCGGCCGGTGCGTACTTCAAGGGCGGCGTGAAGCCGGTCTCCGTCTGGCTCTCCGAGAACTACGTTCGCGCGGTCCCCGGCGGCATGGGCTTCGCCAAGACCGGCGGCAACTACGCGGCCTCCCTGCTCGCCCAGGCCGAGGCGGCCGAGAAGGGCTGCGACCAGGTGGTCTGGCTCGACGCCCTGGAGCACAAGTGGGTCGAGGAAATGGGCGGCATGAACCTGTACTTCGTGTACGGGGACAGGATCGTCACCCCCGAGCTCAACGGCTCGCTGCTGGCCGGGATCACCCGTGACTCGCTGCTCAAGCTCGCCACCAACCTCGGGTACACCTCGGAAGAGGGCCGTATCTCGATCGAGGACTGGAAGCGCGACACCGAGAACGGCACCCTGACCGAGGTCTTCGCCTGCGGCACCGCCGCCGTCATCACCCCGGTCGGCTCGGTCAAGTCCCTCGGCGGGAACTGGACCCAGGCGGACGGGGAGCCCGGCGAGGTCACGCTCAAGCTGCGCAAGGCGCTGCTCGACATCCAGACGGGCAAGGCGGCCGACAGCTACGGCTGGATGCACCAGCTCGGCTGAAACCATCGAGGAAAGGCCGCCCCGGCACTGCCGGGGCGGCCTTTCGCGTGTCCGGAGCACGGTCCTCCCCGCACGCCACCAGCAGGACAAGGCGGAGCTCTTCCGCACCGTCATCGAGGAAAGCGCCACCCGGGTCGCCGATGCGCAGATCGCGATCATCGACCGTCATCTGCGCAAGGTCACCGACCTGGAGGCCGATCTGATCGAGTTCGGCCGCGACTGGGAGGCGCCGATGACCGGCTACGCCGACCACATTGCCCTCGTGCGGCAGATCGACGCTGACGCCGGGCACATCCCGCAGGACGCGATCGACGCGTGGCAACAGGCGGGCCCGCTCAAGGTCCGCGCGGAACTGGCGGGCCGTTTCCAGCAGTTGGCGGACCGGGGGCTGTCGCGGATCGACGACGCCGAGCGGGCGGCCCGCCACTTCGGCCTCCTGGTGACCGTCTCGAACCCATCCCGCGCGCACGCGGGCATCTCCGAGGAGGAGGCGGCGGAGATGGTCACCAGCGGGGTGCGCGTCTTTCTGCACGGCTACGTCGCCTGATTACGGGCCCACGGCCCCCGGCCCCGATCCGGCGAGCGCGCTCACGATGTCCGGGGCCCAGGACAGCAGTTGCTCGTCCGCGCCCCACGCCGCGACGCACTGGAACCCGAGCGGCAGACCCCCCGCGCCCGGCCCGGCGGGCAGACTCAGGGACGGCAGCCCCACATTGCTCCAGGGCAGACACATGATGGAACTGCCGGTGCTGCCGAGCCCGCGGGGCGCCGGCCCGGTGGCGGCCGGGGTGATCCACAGATCGATGCCATGGGCGTCCTTGGCCGCGGCGATCCGCTCACGGAACGCCTCGCGCTCGCCCAGCGCCCGCGCGTACGCGTCGTCCTCAATGCCCTGTCCCTCGCGGATCGCCTTGACGGTCTCGGGCCGGTAGAGCTCGCCGTACGCCGCGAACCACTCCGCGTGGGTCCGGGCCACCTCGTAGCGGTTCATCACGAACAGCTGCGCGACGATCTGCTCGAAGTCGTCCATCACCGGCACCGGGCGTACGTCGTATCCGGCCGCCCGCACTTGCTCGACCTGCGCGTCGAAGGCGTCGAGGGCCTCGGCCTGGGCGCGCTCCAGATAGGGGCCGACCGGAATGCCGAGGACCGGCGGCGCGCACCGGCCGCCGGATGCGGCCGACAGCCAGTCGTCGCAGACCACCGCTGCGGCCCGGGTCAGGCCGGCCACGTCGGGGGCGTACAGGCCGAGGGTGTCGAAGGACGGGGCGTTGGCGATGACCCCGTCCACGGGGATGCGGCCGAACGTCGGCTTGAAGCCGGTCACCCCGCAGTAGGCGGCGGGGCGGATCATCGAGCCGACCGTCTGGGTGCCGACGGCGAGCGGCACCATGCCCGCGGCGACGGCGGCGGCCGAGCCGCTGCTCGATCCGCCGGGGGTGTGGGCCGGGTTGCGGGGGTTGCGGGTGGGGCCCGGCGCGAGGACGGCGAACTCGGCGGTCACCGTCTTGCCCGCGACCAGGGCGCCGGCCCGCCGCAGCCGGTCCACGACCGTGGCCTGGCGGCCCGCGAGCGCGTCGGGCGGCAGCGAGGAGCCGGCCCGGGTGGGCAGCCCGTCGACGCGGACGATGTCCTTGATGCCGACGGGTACGCCGTACAGCGGGGGCCGGTCCGTGGCGTCGGGCCACCGGTCGGCGATGCCCCGCGCTTCATCCGCCAGCCGCCCCGGGCGATCCGGCTCGGGGACGAAGGCGCGTACGTCCTCGTCGAGTTGAGCGATCCGGTCGGTCAGGGCGGCGGCGTCACGCACGAGGGGGTTCACGCGGGTCAGGGTAGTGGGGGTGGGAATGCGGGCCGGCGGCGGTGCGGGGTGTGCATGCGGCGGACTAGCCCGCTTCGCGTAGCGCCGGCTCCGGCGGACGCACCGGGTCGGCCACGGGCGCCGATCCGCGCCCCACCACCGCGTACACCGCGCCGCCCACCATCCCCGAAAGCACAAAGCTGCAGTCCACCCCGCCCGTGAGCGCGAGCAGCGGACCCTCGTACATCGGCGTCGAGACCGCCGCGAGGCCGACCACCGCGCCCAGCGCCCAGGACACCGTCGCCGGAATGTTCCACCCGGCCCGGAACCAGTAGACGCCGCCCTTCGCACGGCGGTTGTAGACCTGGAGCGCCTCCGCGTCGTACCTGCCGCCGCAGCGGAAGTAGCCGATCGTCGTGATGACCGCCCAGGGCGTGCCGATCGCCGTGAGCAGCAGGACGAAGGACGTCATCGCGGACTGCGCGTCCCACGCGAAGTGCCCCAGGAAGACGAACGCGGTGGCGACCACGGCGACGACCAGCGTCGCGCGGGCGCGGGTCGCGCGCGGCAGGATCGCGTCGAGGTCGAGCCCCATCGAGTAGAGCATCAGGCCCGCGTTGCCGACGGACCCGGCGGAGGCCGCGAGCAGCAGCGGCACCAGGTACCAGGAGGGCGCCGCCGCGACCAGCGGCCCGGCGTAGTCCAGCGCCGCGTCCGCCGCCAGCGCGGTGAAGGTGCCGAAGAGCTGAGGGATCAGCAGCCCGGCGAGCAGCCCGAGACAGGAGGCGACGAAGACCGCGCGGGAGCTGTGGCGGCGCGGGGAGATGTAGCGGGTGTAGTCGCCGAGCAGCGTGATGAAGGCGATCGGGCCGCTGAGTCCGGCGGCGACGGCCGACAGCAGCCAGGTCGGCCAGAAGCCGCCCAGCAGATACGTCGACCCGGTGGGCGGCGCGGCCGTGAAGTCGCCGGCGTACGCGACGAGGCCGAGGAGCAGCAGCCCGGTCATGGCGACGGCCAGCACTTTGCTGAGCCGCAGCAGCAGCCGGTAGCCGTAGATCGCGCAGACCACGGTCAGCGCCGCGAGCAGCGCGTACACCAGGGCGTGACTCGCGCCGCCGGCCGGCATGCCGATCAGCCGGGCCAGCACGTCGACCACGACGTCGCCGCCGATCCACAGGGTCAGCGCGGTGTAGCCCAGCGAGAGCAGCAGGCCGACGACCGAGCCGACGAGCCGCCCGCGCACGCCGAACTGGGCGCCGCTGGAGGTGGAGAGGTTGGTCGCGGTGCGCAGCGACACCAGGGCGAGCGGCGCCGTCAGCAGGGTGCCGACGACCGTGCCCGCGACGACGGACGTGACGGCGGGCCACAGGCCGAGCCCGAAGGAGACCGGCAGCCAGCCGAAGATGATCACGCCCAGGCAGAGATTCGATCCGATGAGGATCGAAATGAGATCTTGAGGGCCGCTGGTGCGCTCCTCGTCGGGGACGGTGTCGACTCCGCGTTGCTCGATCGGCATGCCTTGGCTCCTGCTTCACCGGACGACTGTTTGAGTGGCGTTCAATGTGGCTTAGCTCAAGGTGGCACGTCAATGCTTCCGTCGAAGGAATCTCATTGTTAGAGTGACGATCTAATCGTGCTCCAACCCTCAGGAGGTGTGGCGGCGTGCGGCTGACCCCGACCGAACGCGACCGGCTGCTGCTGTTCGGCGCGGCCGAGCTGGCCCGGACCCGCCGGGCCCGCGGCCTGCGGCTCAATGTGCCGGAGGCGACCGCGCTGATCGCCGACACCGTGTGCGAGGCCGCCCGCGACGGGCTGCGGCTCGCGGACGCCATCGCGGCGGCGCGGGCCGTGCTCGGCCCCGACGACGTCCTGCCCGGCGTCGCCGACGTGGTGACCGAGGTGCATGTGGAGGCCGTCTTCGACGACGGCTCGCGGCTCGCGGTCGTGGCGTCCCCGATCGGCGGCGGCCTGCTCGGCGACGACGCCCCGGGCGCGGTCCTGCCCGGCCCCGCGGACGCCGAGCCGGCGCCCGCACTGCGGCTGACCGTGCGCAACACCGCGACCGTCCCCATCAGCGTGACCTCGCACTTCCACTTCTTCGAGGCCAATCCGCGCCTCGACTTCGACCGCTCGGCGGCGTACGGCATGCGCCTGTGCGTCCTGGCCGGATCGTCCGTGCGCTTCGACGCGAACGGCGGCGAACGCGTGGTCGGCCTGGTCCCGATCGGCGGCGACCGGATCGCGATCGGTTTCGCCGGCCTGGTCGACGGGCCACTGGACGCGCCGGGCGCGCGGGAAGAGGCCCTGCGCAGGGCAGCGGCCTGCGGTTATCTGGGATCCGAACCGGGAGCAGAGGCATGAGCATCGATCCGCACGAGTACGCCGCCGTACACGGGCCCCGCGCCGGGGACCGGGTCAGGCTCGGGGACTCCGGGCTGACCGTGCGCGTCGAGTCCGACGCGCAGAAGCCCGGCGACGAGTTCCTGGCCGGCTTCGGCAAGACCGCCCGCGACGGCCTGCACCTGAAGGCCGCCGCCGTCCGGGACACCTGCGACGTCGTCATCAGCAATGTGCTGGTCATCGACGTGGCACAGGGCATCCGCAAGGTGTCAATCGGCATCAGGGAGGGCCGGATCCACGCCATCGGGCGGGCCGGCAACCCGGACACCCTCGACGGGGTGGACGTGGTCGTCGGCACGGGCACCACGATCGTGTCGGGGGAGGGGCTGATCGCGACCGCGGGCTCCGTGGACACCCACGTCCATCTGCTCTCGCCCCGGATCATGGAGGCCTCGCTCGCGGCCGGCGTCACCACGGTCATCGGCCAGGAGTTCGGCCCGGTGTGGGGCGTCGGCGTCAACTCGCCCTGGGCGCTGCGGCACGCCTTCGGCGCCTTCGACGCCTGGCCGGTCAACATCGGCTTCCTGGCGCGTGGTTCGTCCTCCGACGCGGCGCCCCTGGTCGAGGCCCTCGCCGAGGGCGGGGCCTCCGGCTTCAAGGTGCACGAGGACATGGGCGCGCACACCCGCGCCCTGGACACCGCCCTGCGTGTCGCCGAGGAACACGACGTACAGGTCGCGCTGCACAGCGACGGGCTGAACGAATGCCTGTCCGTCGAGGACACCCTCTCCGTCCTCGACGGCCGTACGATCCATGCCTTCCACATCGAGGGCTGCGGCGGCGGCCATGTGCCCAACGTCCTGAAGATGGCGGGCGTCGCGAACGTCATCGGCTCGTCCACCAACCCCACCCTCCCCTTCGGGCGGGACGCGGTCGCCGAGCACTACGGGATGATCGTGTCCGTGCACGGGCTCAAGACCGACCTGCCCGGCGACGCCGCCATGGCCCGCGACCGCATCCGCGCCGGAACCATGGGCGCGGAGGACATCCTGCACGACCTGGGCGCCATCGGAATCACCTCCTCCGACGCCCAGGGCATGGGGCGCGCGGGCGAGACCGTGCGCCGTACCTTCCAGATGGCCGGGAAGATGAAGGCCGAGCTCGGCCCGATGGACGGCGACGGCCCGGCCGACGACAACGCGCGCGTGCTGCGCTACATGGCCAAGCTGACCATCAACCCCGCCATCGCCCACGGCCTGGCCCACGAGATCGGGTCGATCGAGGTCGGCAAAATGGCCGACATCGTGCTGTGGAAGCCCCAGTTCTTCGGCGCGAAGCCGCAGCTCGTCCTGAAGTCGGGCTTCCCGGCGTACGGCGTCACGGGCGACCCGAACGCCGCGACCGACACCTGCGAACCGCTCGTCCTGGGGCCGCAGTTCGGCTCGTACGGCGCGACCCCGGCCGAGATCTCGGTGGCCTTCGTCGCGCAGGCCGCCATCGACCAGGGCAACGACCTGATGCCCACCCGCCGCCGCCGCGTCGCGGTGCGCCACACGCGCGGCATCGGCCCCGCCGACCTGCGCCTCAACTCCCGTATCGGAGACGTCGGGGTCGACGGCCGCAGCGGCCTGGTCACCCTCGACGGCGACCCGCTCCGCTCGGAGCCCGCCGACTCCGTCTCCCTCAACCGCCTCTACTTCCTCTAGGACCCGCCATGACCTTCCGCATGCCCGCCGAGTGGGCCCCGCACGAGCGCACCTGGATGGCCTGGCCGGGCCCCAACGTGACCTTCCCCAACGACGAGGAGCTCGCCGAGTCGCGCGCCGCCTGGGCGGCCGTGGCCCGCGCCGTACGCGACTTCGAGCCCGTCACCATGGTGGTGGGGCCCGGCCAGTCGGACAGCGCCCGCGCGCTGCTCGGCCCGGACATCGACCTGGTCGAGCGCGAGCTCGACGACGCCTGGATGCGTGACATCGGCCCGACCTTCGTCACCGACGAGGAGGGCCGACTGGCCGCCGTGGACTGGGTGTTCAACGGCTGGGGCGCACAGGAGTGGGCCAGCTGGGAGCACGACGCGAAGATCGCCCGCCATGTCGCGGACCTCGTGGGCGTCGGTGTCCACAGCTCCCCGCTGGTCAATGAGGGCGGCGGCGTCCACGTCGACGGCGAGGGCACGGTCCTGCTCACCGACACGGTCCAGCTCGGCCCGGAGCGCAACCCCGGCATGACCCGCGCGGAGGTCGAGGCCGAGATCCACGCCAAGCTCGGCACGACCAAGGCGATCTGGCTGCCGCGCGGCCTCACCGCGGACTACCCGCCGCACGGCTACGGCACCCTCGGGCACGTCGACATCGTCGCCGCGTTCGCCGCACCCGGCGTCGTCGTCGCCCACACCCAGCCCGACCCGGCCCACCCCGACCACGAGCGGTGCAAGGCGAACGTCGCCCTGCTGCGCACCCAGACCGATGCGAAGGGGCGCCTGCTCAAGGTCGTGGAGATCCCCGCCCCGACCGTCCTCACCGAGGGCGGCGAGGACGGCGACGAGAGCGGCCACTGGGTCGACTACTCGTACATCAACCACTACCTCTGCAACGGCGGCGTCGTGCTCTGCGCCTTCGGCGACCCGCGCGACGAGGAGGCCGCCGAGATCTTCCGCGGCCTGTTCCCCGACCGCACGGTGACCCTCGTCGACGCGCGCACGATCTTCGCGGGCGGCGGCGGCATCCACTGCATCACCCAGCAGCAGCCCGCCGTGCGCGGCTGACCGAGGGGCCAGGTAGAACTGACGGGTGGAAATGAACGTGTCATGACCGGCGCCCCGGGCGCCAAGCCGCCGCGCCGCCGCAACACGGCGCCGCCCCGCGAGACGGTGCTCGCCGCCGCCATGGCGGACATCGCCGAGGGTGGCCTTGAGCGGCTCACCATGGCCGGGCTCGGCCGGCAGGTCGGCATGAGCAGCGGGCACCTCCTCTACTACTTCCACAGCAAGGACGAGCTGCTCCTGCAGACCCTCGAATGGAGCGAGGAGCAACTCGGCATGGGCCGCAGGGCCGCCCTCGCCCGCCAGGTCCCGGTCCGCGAGCGCATCGACGCGTACGTCGACCTGTACGTCCCGGCGGGCCCCCGCGATCCGCACTGGGCGCTGTGGCTGGAACTGTGGAACCGTTCGCACGCCGTCGACGAGCCCGCCCGCGCCCGCCTGCTGGACATCGAGCTGTCCTGGCACCGCGACCTGGTGGCGCTCCTCGTCGAGGGCGCGTCGCGCGGCGAGCTGCGCGCGGTCGACGCGGACCGCTTCGCGACCCGCCTGCGCGCGCTGCTCGACGGTTTCAGTACCCATGTGGCGATGGCCCTGCCCGGCTCGGAGCGCGCCCAAGTCCTCACGCAGATCGGTGAGTTCCTCGACGAATCGCTCGGCTGAACCCGCCGGACCCGCTGGGGCCCGACCGGGGCGCGGACGCATCTCACCCGGCTCGGGTTGTACGTAAACGGGCGCATTGACGAGACGCGCGCCGACGCCACCCACGACGGCGAACCGTCCGACCACGCGTCCGTGGAATAACGGCTCAGCGCGGACGGCTCCACCGTCGTCTTCAACTCGGCGGCCGGCAATCCGACCCCGGCGACATCGACCCCGTGTTCAGCGACGACGCGGCGACGGTCGCCTTCCACGCCTTCGACGACGCGAAGCTCGTACCTGACGACGCCAACGGCGAGGCCGACGTCTTCGTGCGCCGCCTGCGCTGAGCGCACCTCGCGCCGAGGCGAACGGGCGGGACCGGAGATGCCCGGCCCCGACCGCATGGTGAGATGGGGGCTCTCACGGAGCGGCAGACATGCGACACTTCGTCCGTGTTCTCGTTCGCCGTGATTATGGGCAGCAGGCGCGCCGGTCCGCACTGACCGTCTCGTACCACCACGTACGAGCGGCCATCGTGCCCCAGACCCGCGCGCAGACCTCTCGCACCCGCGAGAGGTTTTTTCGTTTCCCGGCCCCACCTCGGCCGGAACGAGGCGCGCGGGATGATGGGGGCAAGTGGAGCCATTTCTTCCGGAGCCACTCACCCGACAGGAGTCCAACCAGCCATGACCACTTCAGGCCCCGACGACAGCTTTCACGTCTTCGACACCACCCTGCGTGACGGTGCGCAGCGCGAAGGCATCAACCTGACGGTCGCGGACAAGCTGACCATTGCCCGGCACCTGGACGACTTCGGCGTGGGCTTCATCGAGGGTGGCTGGCCCGGCGCCAACCCGCGCGACACCGAGTTCTTCTCCCGCGCCAAGAAGGAGATCGACTTCAAGCACGCGCAGCTGGTGGCCTTCGGCGCCACCCGCCGCCCGAATGCCGAGGCCTCGAAGGACCAGCAGGTCAACGCCCTGCTGGAGTCCGGCGCCCCGGTGATCACCCTGGTCGCGAAGTCGCACGACCGGCACGTCGAGCTCGCCCTGCGCACCACGCTCGACGAGAACATCGAGATGGTCCGCGACACCGTCTCCTACCTCCGCGACCAGGGTCGCCGCGTCTTCGTCGACTGCGAGCACTTCTTCGACGGCTACCGCGCCAACCCGGAGTACGCCAAGTCCGTCGTACGAGCGGCCGCCGGGGCCGGCGCCGAGGTGGTCATCCTCTGCGACACCAACGGCGGCATGCTCCCCGCCCAGATCCAGGCCGTCGTCACCACCGTCCTCGCCGACACCGGCGCCCGCCTGGGCATCCACACCCAGGACGACACCGGCTGCGCGGTCGCCAACACCCTCGCGGCGGTCGACGCGGGCGCCACCCACGTCCAGTGCACGGCCAACGGCTACGGCGAGCGGGTCGGCAACGCCAACCTCTTCCCGGTCGTCGCCGCACTGGAGCTCAAGTACGGCAAGCAGGTGCTGCCCGAGGGCGCGCTGGCCGAGATGACCCGTATCTCGCACGCCATCGCCGAGGTCGTGAACCTCACCCCCTCCACCCACCAGCCGTACGTCGGCGTCTCCGCCTTCGCGCACAAGGCGGGCCTGCACGCCTCGGCGATCAAGGTGGACCCCGACCTCTACCAGCACATCGCCCCCGAGCAGGTCGGCAACACCATGCGGATGCTCGTCTCCGACATGGCGGGCCGCGCCTCCATCGAGCTCAAGGGCAAGGAGCTCGGCATCGACCTGGACGGCGAGCGCGAGCTGGTAGGCCGCGTCGTCGAGCGCGTCAAGGAGCGCGAGCTCAAGGGCTACACGTACGAAGCGGCGGACGCCTCCTTCGAGCTCCTGCTGCGCGAGGAGGTCGAAGGCCGCGCCCGGGTCTACTTCCGCACGGAGTCCTGGCGCGCGATCACCGAGGACCGCCCGGACGGCACCCACGCGAACGAGGCCACGGTGAAGCTGTGGGCCAAGGGCGAGCGGATCGTCGCGACCGCGGAGGGCAACGGCCCGGTCAACGCCCTCGACAAGGCGCTGCGCGTCGGCCTGGAGCGGATCTACCCGCAGCTCGCCAAGCTGGAACTGGTCGACTACAAGGTCCGTATCCTGGAGGGCAAGCACGGTACGGAGTCCACCACCCGGGTGCTGATCACCACGGGCGACGGCGACGGCGACTGGTCCACGGTGGGTGTCGCGGAGAACGTGATCGCGGCGTCCTGGCAGGCGCTGGAGGACGCTTACACGTACGGGCTGCTCAAGGCGGGGGTCGAGCCCGCCGAATAGGGACCTCCGCAAGGGAAGGAGCGGGTGGCCCCCGAGGAGCCGCCCGCTCGCTCCCGCCCTGTGCGTCCGTTGGTGATGAGGAGACGCGATGTCCGTACGCCGAGTGGTGCCCGATGTCCGGTCCGAGTCGGCCCTGGCGATGGAGGAGAGCCGTGACTTCTACGGCCTGCTGGGCTTCGAGGAGGTCATGAACCACGGCTGGGTCATGACGCTCGCCCCGCCCGCCAACCCCACCGCCCAGCTCACCTTCGCCACCCACGACCCGTCCGCGCGGGTCGAGGCGGACCTGAGCATCGAGGTGGACGACGTGGACGCGGCGTACGCGGCCATGGTCGCCGCGGGCGCGCGGATCGTGCACCCGTTACAGGACGAGGAGTGGGGCGTACGCCGCTTCTTCGCCGTCGACCCGAACGGCAAGGTCGTCAACGTCCTCAGCCACCGCTGACCACGCCTGCCCGTTTGTTCACCCTTTCGGGTAGCGTCGAAGCATGAGGAGCCGGCTGCTTTCCACTCTGTCCGGGCTGCTGCTCGCGCTGGCAGCCACCACTCTCGCCGTCGCGCCGGGCGCCCAGGCGGCCACGCCGCTGGACACCGCGGCCAACGCGCTGCGCGAAGGCCCGGTGTATGTCGCACCCGGCGCCGCCGCGCAGCTCTCGGCCGCGGACGCCAAGGCCCTGACGAAGAAGATCGAGGACGCGGGCAAGCCGGTGTTCGTCGCCGTACTGCCGAAGAACGCGGATTTCCCGGCCGACGGGCTGCTGAGTACGTTGCGGGCCAAGACGGGGGTCACCGGTCTGTACGCGGTCCGGCTCGGTGACGGCTTCAACGCGGGCGCGGACCCGAGCGTGCTGCCGAAGCAGGCCGTCGCCAACCTCACCGCGTCGGTGAAACCGGCGGGCGGCGCCACGGACGCCGCCACCCAGCTGAACTCCTTCGTCGACGACGCCCTGGAGCAGAGCAGGGGCAGCGCCCCCGCTTCCTGGGACCCCGGGGCCTCCAATGGCTCGTCCGTCGGCGGTCTCATCACCCTCGGTGCGGTCGTCGCGGCGGGCGGCGCCGGCGCGTTTGCCCTGGTCAGGCGTAATCGGCAGAAGCGGGCCGCGCAGGAGCGGGTGGCCCTGGAGAAGCTGCGGGTGGTCGTCGACGAGGACATCACGGCGTTCGGCGAAGCGCTCGACCGGCTGGACTTCCACCCGGGCGAACCGGGCGCGGACGACGCGATGCGGGGCGACTACGAGCAGGCGCTGGACGCGTACGAGAAGGCCAAGTCGGCCATGGCGTCGGCGATGAAGCCCGACGACGTGCGGGGAGTCACCGAAGCCCTTCAGGACGGCCGCTACTCGCTCGCGGTCCTCGCCGCGCGCCGCACCGGCGGCGAGATCCCGGCCCGCCGCCCACCGTGCTTCTTCGACCCGCGCCACGGGCCCTCCACGGCCGACGCCACCTGGGCCCCGCCCGGCGGCGCTGTCCGCGAGGTCCCGGTCTGCGCGGCGGACGCGGCGAGGCTGGCCGATGGCCAGGATCCGATGACCCGCACGGTCGAGACGGCCGACGGCCGCCGCCCGTACTGGGAGGCGGGCCCGGCGTACGGCCCGTGGGCCGGCGGCTACTACGGCGGCGGCATACTGCCCGGCCTGCTGGTCGGCACGATGCTCGGCTCGATGCTCTCCACCCCGGCCTACGCCGACACCGGCGCCGGCGGCTACGACGGCGGCGACTTCTCCGGCAGCGACTTCAACCCGGGGGACTTCGGCGGCGGAGGCGACTTCGGCGGGGGCGGCGGCTTCGACGGCGGGGGCGGCGGCTTCTAGGCCCTGCTCCCGGTCGGGGCGCCGACGCGTCGGCCCCGCCCGATGCGACAGAAGTGGGGCGGGCCCACCAGGGCCCGCCCCACTTCGCTCACCCCGGCCGCAGCCCGCATCAGGCCTGCGGGGCCGCCTTGATGGCGGAGATGTCGAAGGTCAGCTTGACCTTGTCGCTGACCATCACGCCGCCGGTCTCCAGGGCCGCGTTCCAGGTCAGGCTCCAGTCGGAGCGCAGGATGGTCGCGCTGCCCTCGAACCCGACGCGATCGTTGCCGTACACGTCGGTCGCGGAGCCGTTGAACTCCAGGTCGATGGCGAGGGGCTTGGTGACGTCCTTGATGGTCAGGTCGCCGGTGATCCGGTACGTGTCGCCGCCGAGCTGCTCGGCCGACGTGGAGCGGAACGTCATCAGCGGGAAGGTCTCGGCGTCGAAGAAGTCGGCGCTGCGCAGGTGACCGTCGCGGTCGGCCACGCCGGTGTCGACGCTGGCGATCCGGACCTCGATCGAGGCGGCGGAGCGGGCCGGGTCGGAGCCGTCCAGGTGCAGCGTGCCCTCGTGGTCGGCGAAGCTGCCGCGGACATTGGTGACCATGGCGTGGCGGACCGTGAAGCCGATGCTGCTGTGCGCCGGGTCAATGGTGTAGTCGCCGGTCAGGGCAGCCAGGGCCGGGTCCACCGGAAGGGTGGCGGTCGCGGTGGGGGCGGTGTCGCTCTTGCGGTTGAACAGAGCCATGGCTCCTCCTCAGGTTTAGTCCAACATTCAATGACACCGACTCTAGACCATTCTGGTTCAACTTTCAACATCTGGCCGTGCAGGGCGGTGCGGGTGGACCGGAGGGGGCCGGACAGGGCTGTGCCCGGCCCGCTTCTGGTACGGCGGGCCGGGCACAGGGGCGCGGCGGCATGACGGGACGGTCAGAAAGGCATGTGGCCGCGGCCACGACGACCGGCGGAGCCGCTCTTCCCCACAGCCTTGGAGCTGCTGCGGAACGGCTTGCTGAACAGCCGGCCCAGCACGCCGGGAGCCTTGCCGCCGACGCGCGAACCCGCGCCCAGGGTGCGCTGGGTGCCGCGCTCGGGGTGCTTGGAGAGGCGCGGGACGAGGAAGGCCAGTACGGCCAGGACCACACACACGGCGACGATGCCGACAATCATCATGAGAACTCCTGAAGTCGAAGGGTCCATGTCGAGTGCCCCGCCGCACTGCCCCCATGCGCTCCGCCGTCCGGCGGGCGTTGGGTGGGGGCGGAGCTGAGGCGCGGACGAAACCCGTGCACGCCCTCTGGCGGACGCGCGTAGAACCCGGGACCATCTCCTTGCTCCACCTGCACAGCCGACCCATTCGAAGCACGGTCACCAGCAGGAGGAAAACCTCGTGAGAATCCGCTCCGCTCTCAGTGCGATCACGCTCGTCCTCGGCGTACTCTTCGCGCCCGGTTTCGGCGTCTTCGGTGGTGCGACCGACGCCCAGGCCGCCACCAAGGTCAGCCATGCCACGGCCACTTCGATGTTCAGCTCGTCCGGAATCACCTGGTCGTCGTCCGGCGGCTGTTCCGACCGCTACAACTCCACCTGTACGTCCTTCGACCAGCTCAACCTCGACAGCGCGAAGGGGGCGCAGACCCTCAGGAGCGCGACCGGCTGCGGGCTCAACATCACCGGTGGCACGGAGACCGGGCACGCGGGCGGCACGTACTCGCACTGGAACGGCTACAAGCTCGACTTCGGCAAGTCGACCTGCGTCACCAACTACATCAAGAACACGTTCGCGTACATCGGGGTGCGCGGTGACGGCGCCCCGCAGTGGAAGTCCGGCTCCGGCAACATCTACGCCGACGAGGGCAACCACTGGGACGTGACCTACTACAACTGCGGCGGCTGCTGACCCGGACGCGCGGGTCTATCAGGATTCAGGTGTGGTTCGTCTGTTTGGCCTACAGGTTTTTCGGTGGGCTGTTCGGTCTACACCCGTCCGGCGGTGAGGCGGCCGTCGAAGAGGACGTCGAACTCGTTCAACGCCGACTTCCAGCGGTTGTTCCAGCGCTGGCGGCCGCGGCCGGTGGGGTCCAGGGCGAGGGTGGCGAGGTAGAGGCGCTTGAGGGCGGCGGTCTCGTTGGGGAAGTGTCCGCAGGCCTGGGCCGCGCGCCGGTAGCGGGCGTTGAGGGACTCGATCGCGTTGGTGGTGTAGACGACCTGCCGGATGGCGTCGGGAAGGCCGAGGAAGGGCACGAACTCGCTCCAGGCCCGCTCCCAGGTCCCGGCGATCGAGGGGTAGCGCTTGCCCCACTTGTCGTCGAAGTCCGTCAGCCGTGTCCGGGCCTCGTCCTCGTTGACGGCGGTGTAGACGGGCTTGAGGTCGCGGGCGACTTCGGCCCAGTCGCGGCGCGAGGCATAACGCAGGCTGGCACGCAGGAGGTGCACCACGCAGGTCTGGACCACGGTCTGGGGCCAGACTGCGTTCACTGCGTCAGGCAGGGCGCTGAGCCCGTCGCAGACCAGCATCAGCACGTCACGGACGCCTCTGTTCTTGATCTCGGTCAGCACCGTCTGCCAGTATTTGGCGCCCTCGCCGCCGTCCCCGGCCCACAGCCCGAGGATCTCGCGATAGCCGTCGGCGGTGACCGCGACGGCCACGTAGATGGGCCGGTTGGCGACAGAGCCGTCCCGGATCTTCACGTGCACGGCGTCGATGAAGATGACCGGGTAGACCGAGTCCAGCGGCCTCGTGCGCCACTCTGCCATCGATTCCAGGGCCTTGTCGGTGATCGTGGAGATGGTCTCCTTTGTCGTCGTCATCCCGTACGTCTGGGCGAGATGGGAGACGATTTCACCGGAGGTCAGTCCCTTCGCGGTCAGCGAGAGCACCAGGTCGTCCAACGCGCCGGTGCGGCGGGCGTACTTGGGCAGCATCCGGGGCTGGAAGGTACCCAGCCGGTCTCTGGGGACCTGCACCGTGACAGCACCGACCTCCGTCATCACCTTCTTGGCCCGGTACCCGTTACGGGTGTTGCCACCCGAGCGCGACCCGCGTCCACCGACCCGGCCGGCCTCCACGGCCAGATGCTCGTCCATCTCGGCTTCCAGAGCGGACTGCATCAGGTGCTGGGCCAGCTCCGGCAACAGGCCGCCCTCGCCCATCAGCCGCAGTCCCCCGCCGCGGACCTTCTCGGCCGCGAGCGCGGCCAGCTCCTCCAGCAGCTCGCTGGACAGACCGTTGTGCGATACCGGCATCGACTTCACGTCGGCACCCTGAGCGCCATCGCCGACCTCGGCAAGTGACACGCCGTCGACGCCCTCGATCAGGTGATCAGTCGTCGTACTCATCAGGCTCACTCCTTCGGGGAGACCCACACCTGATTCATGACACTCCCGGACGCGCGGACGCACGAATGCCCGGGGCGCCCCGCAGGCGGCACCCCGGGCATTCGCCGGTCGCGTTACGAGCCGACCGTCACCGTGAACCGGCGCGGGTTGCCGTCGTGGGCCGCCCCGGACACGTCGGGCCGGCCCTCGGGACGTACGTCGTCGTACGGGAAGGCGTATCCGATCGGCGAGTTGGCGTGGACGATCCGCGACCAGTGGTTGGTCACCGGGTCGCGGTAGTAGTCGGTCGTGGTGGTGCCGTTCGGCTGGTCGGGGTGGGTGAGCATGAGGGAGCGGTTGAACCCGGAGGACAGGCGGGCGAGCAGCCCCTTCTTCTCGTCCGAGTCACCGGGGTTGTTCGCGAACGGGCCGTGGTTGCAGGTGAAGATGTCCTTCGAGGTGGGCTTGGAGAAGGTGTGTCCGCCGCTGAACGTCAGGGTGTCGCCCTGGACGCGCCCGGTGAGGACGCCCCGGCCGCCCTGGAGGTCGATGCGCAGATCGGTGGTGCGGTACTTCTCCCAGGTCTTGTCGATGTAGCTGTTGAAGACGTCTCGGAAGGGCATCTGGGCGGGGCGGTCGAAGTACGGGGCCATCAGGTTCTGCGGGGAGACCACGCGCAGGACCTCGCCGTCGCTGCCGCGCGTGACCAGCTTGTCCCAGGGCTGGCCGTCCTTGGCCGCCTGCGCGACCAGGTCGTCCGCGATCTTCTGTACGGCGCCGTTCGGCATCGGCGCCACGGTGTGGGTGCCGTCCCCGGTGAGGGTGAGGCCGATGGGGAGCGAGGTCACCAGGTCGACGTAGCTGATGTTGGCGTACAGCTGCTGCGGGTTGAAGGTGAACTCGCAGAACGACCAGGTGCGGCTGTAGTTGGGGTCGGTGGGGGTGGAGAAGGCCGGCTCGACGAGCGAGGGCCCCGGGTTGAGGAAGAAGTCGAGCTTGTCGTCGCGGACGAAGTACACGCGGGCGCCGTACATCTGAGGGAGGGTCAGTACGACGGGCGCGGATCCGACGGCGCCGAGCGGGATGGCGCAGTCGACCGGCAGCGGGGTCTGCGGGGCGGACGGGGAGTCCGGGCGGTAGGGGGTGCCGTTGGCCCGGAGCAGGATCCAGCGGTCGGAGCCCTGCTCATGGCCGGTGACGTACGCGTTGACCTTGCCCGGCAACGACTTGTTCTGCAGGGCGAGTTCGCAGGTGGCGGGGCCGACCTGGGCATGCGGGCTGAGAGCGCTTCCCCAGGCGGGGTAGGTCAGTGCGGTGGCTGCGGCTGCGGTGCCGGTCAGGAACAGTCTGCGCGATATCACTGGTGCACTCCTGGTGTGGGGAGGGTGCGTGTAGGGGTGCGGAACACTGTTGCGACGCGTGGGGCGGGCGTCAAGATGTGTGACTGAGAGCGCTCTCACAGTTGCTCAACCTTCGCAACTTGACGGCGGTGGCGGGTTGTTCGGGGTTCGGAACAGCCCCGCGCAGCGGCTCAACCGCGCCCTCCACCACCACAAGCGCTTACCGTCCGCTCCGTCCCACCCATTGAAAGCCGCCGAACCCCGTGCTACACCAGCGGGCACAGGTCTACACCACATCCCCTCTGGGAGGATCCCCGTGCCACACCTGCCCACAGCCTGGTCCCGCCGTGCCTTCCTCGCCACCACGTCGGTCACCACAGTCGGACTGGGTCTCGGGCTCGCCGGGCCCGCCCAGTCGGCAGCCGGAGCACAAGCGCTCTCTGCCGCGGACGAGTTCGACACGCTGCGGCTGCGCTGGGTCGATCTCGCGCTCGGCGTCGGCTACGACCCCGCCACCGAGCCGTACGCCGGCCGCCTCAGGGAGACCGGCGAACTCGCCCGCGGCTTCCGCGCGTCCATGGTCCCGGCCGCCACCTCGCTGTGGCCGGGCCAGACCTTCGACCCGCCGGCCGGCATCACCCGCAGCTACGCCCGACTGTGGACGATGACCCAGGCGTACGCCCAGCCCGGTACCGGGCTGACCGGCGACGCGGGGCTCCTCGCCGACATCAGCAGGGGCCTCGACCACCTCTCGGCGAAGGTCTACAACCCCTCGACGACCCGCTACGGCAATTGGTGGGAGTGGCAGATCGGCAGCCCCCGCCTCCTCCTCGACATCGTCGCCACTCTCCACGACAAGCTCACCGCGGCCCAACGCGCCGCCGCCTGCGCCGCCGTCGACCACTTCATCCCTGACACGGTGCTCGGCTCCTACACCGGCACCTCCACCGGCGCCAACCGCGTGGACCTCTGCCGTTCCGTCGCGCTGCGCGGGGTCGTCGGAAGGAACCCGGCGAAGATCGCGCTAGCCCGCGACGCCCTGTCACCCGTCTTCCCGTACGTCACCAAGGGCGACGGCCTGTACGCCGACGGATCGTTCGTCCAGCACACCTGGGTCGCCTACTCCGGTACGTACGGGCAGGTCATGCTCGACGGACTCGGCCGTCTCTTCACCCTGCTCGCGGGCTCGACCTGGGCCGTCACCGACCCGAAGCGGCAGATCATCCTGGACAGCGTCGAGAACGCGTACGCGCCGCTGATCCACAACGGTCTGATGATGGACAGCGTCAACGGCCGGGCCATCAGCCGCGGATACCTGGAGGGCGACGACCTCAAGGTCATGCGCAGCGACCACTTCCACGGCCAGGGCCTGATCGCGGCCGTCCCGCTGCTCGCCGGCGGTGCCTCGCCCACCGAGCGGGCCCGCTGGAACGCCATGGTCAAGGGCTGGATCGAGCGGGACACCACCGCCCCGATCCTGGCCGCCCGCCAGCTGGGCGTCGCGGACCTCTCGCGGCTGCGGGCCATCGCCTACGGGCCGGAGCCGGCCGCTCCCGAGCCGGTGAACCACAAGCTGTTCGCCTCGATGGACCGGGCCGTGCACCGCCGCCCCGGCTGGGCCGCCAACATCTCCATGGCCTCGGAGCGGATCGCGTACTACGAGTGCGGCAACGGCGAGAATCCGCGCGGCTGGCACACCGGCGCCGGAATGCTCTACTGGTGGAACGCGCAGCGGGGCGGCGACCAGTACACCGACTGGTTCTGGCCCACCGTCGACCTCTACCGGCTGCCCGGCACCACCGTCTCCACCAAGCGGCTGGCCGACCGGGCGGGCGGCGAGTGGGGCGCGGCCAGGCCCGCGGTGAAGTGGGTCGGCGGGGCGGGCGACGGTGAGTTCGCCGCGGTCGGCCAGCACCTGAAGGGCCTCGGCTCCACCCTGGAAGCGCGCAAGTCGTGGTTCTGTGTCGCCGACACGGTCGTCTGTCTCGGCGCCGGCATCACCAGCACCGACGGCGTACCCGCCGAGACGATCGTCGACAACCGGATGCTCGGTGAGGGCGGTACGAACGCCTTCACCGTCGAGGACCGCTCCCGTCCCCGCTGGGCCCACCTCGACGGTCACGGCGGCTGGGTCTTCCCCGGCGGCGCCGCCCTCAAGACGCTGCGCGAGGACCGCACCGGGTCCTGGAACGACATCAACACCACCAGCACCACCGAGAAGCGCACCCGCCGATACCGGACCCTCTGGCTCGATCACGGCATCGACCCCACCGACGCGTCGTACGCCTACCTCCTGATGCCCGGCGCCTCGCGCCGCACCCTCGCGGCCCGCGCGCAGGACGGCGGCTGGCTCCAGATCCTCGCCAACAGCGCCGCCCGGCAGGCCGTCGCCGTCCGCTCCCAGGGTCTGACCGCGGCCAACTTCTGGCAGGCCGGTACGGTGGGGCCGCTCACCACGAGCGCCCCGGCGAGCGTGCTCGTGCGCGAGGGGCGTGCCCAGGGGCGCAGGACGGCGACGCTGTGCGTCAGCGAGCCGACCCGAATCGGGCAGCCTCTGGAGATCACCTGGCGGCGCCCGGTCCGCGGAGTCGTGGCCAAGGATTCATCGGTAGAGGTGCTCGCCACCGGAGGCACTCTGCGGCTCCGTGTGACGCCCGGGACGGCCGGGGCGAGCCACCGCTGTGAGGTGACTCTCAGCTGACGTGAGCTGACGTGGTTGTTGGACCCCGACAAAGGGCGACCGGTCTGAGCTGGCACTAAGGGCGCCCGCGGAGAAGGTTCTGTTCAGGCCTACCAGGAAAACAGCCCGGAGACTGTACAGAGTCGACGGGCCGTTTTTCTTGGTCTCCTTCGTAGGGTCAATACATGACCGTTTTGGACGAGACGCCGGGTGAGCCCGCAGATACCCGTGGCCGGGTGGCCGAGCTGCACGCCCTGCGTGAGCAGGCCCGGCGCGGACCCAGTGAACGTGCGACCGAGGCACAGCACGCCAAGGGCAAGCTGACCGCCCGCGAGCGCATCGAGCTGCTGCTCGACCCGGGATCGTTCAAGGAGGTCGAGCAGCTGCGTCGGCACCGGGCGACCGGGTTCGGCCTGGAGGCCAAGAGGCCGTACACCGACGGTGTCATCACCGGCTGGGGCACGGTCGAGGGCCGCACCGTCTTCACCTACGCACACGACTTCCGGATCTTCGGCGGCGCGCTGGGCGAGGCCCACGCCACGAAGATCCACAAGATCATGGACATGGCCATCTCGGCCGGTGCCCCGCTGGTCTCCCTGAACGACGGCGCGGGCGCCCGCATCCAGGAGGGCGTCTCGGCGCTCGCCGGCTACGGCGGCATCTTCCAGCGCAACGTCCGCGCCTCCGGTGTCATCCCGCAGATCAGCGTGATGCTCGGTCCGTGCGCGGGCGGCGCGGCCTACAGCCCGGCCCTCACCGACTTCGTCTTCATGGTCCGCGAGACCTCGCAGATGTTCATCACGGGCCCGGACGTGGTCCGCGCGGTGACCGGCGAGGAGATCACCCAGAACGGGCTCGGCGGCGCGGACGTGCACGCCGGGACCTCGGGCGTCGCGCACTTCGCGTACGACGACGAGGAGACCTGCCTCGCCGAGGTCCGCTACCTGATCTCGATGCTCCCGTCCAACAACCGGGAGAACCCGCCGACGGTCCCGTCCGAGGACCCGGCCGACCGCCGCGGCGACGCACTGCTCGACCTGGTGCCCGCCGACGGCAACCGCCCGTACGACATGCACAAGGTGATCGAGGAGCTCGTCGACGACGGCGACTACCTGGAGATCCACGAGCGCTGGGCGACCAACATCATCTGCGCGCTGGCCCGCCTGGACGGAGGGGTGGTCGGCATCGTCGCCAACCAGCCGCAGTCCCTGGCCGGTGTGCTCGACATCGAGGCCTCCGAGAAGGCCGCCCGCTTCGTGCAGATGTGCGACGCGTTCAACATCCCGATCCTGACGCTCCTGGACGTGCCCGGCTTCCTGCCCGGCGTCGACCAGGAGCACGGCGGAATCATTCGGCACGGCGCGAAGTTGCTCTATGCGTACTGCAACGCCACCGTGCCGCGGATCTCGCTGATCCTGCGCAAGGCGTACGGCGGCGCCTACATCGTCATGGACTCGCAGTCCATCGGCGCCGACCTCACCTACGCCTGGCCCACCAACGAGATCGCGGTGATGGGCGCCGAGGGCGCCGCCAACGTCATCTTCCGCAGGCAGATCGCCGACGCCGACGACCCCGAGGCCATGCGGGCCCGGATGGTCAAGGAGTACAAGGCAGAGCTGATGCACCCGTACTACGCCGCCGAGCGAGGCCTGGTCGACGACGTGATCGACCCGGCGGCGACCCGCGAGGTGCTCATCGACTCCCTCGCGATGCTCCGCAACAAGCACGCAGACCTGCCGTCGCGCAAGCACGGCAACCCCCCGCAGTAATCCTGCGACGAACGGAGATCACCGACTCATGAGTATTCCTGCACAGTCCTCCCTGCTGCGCGTCGAGAAGGGCCAGGCCGCTCCCGAGGAGCTGGCCGCCATCACCGCCATCCTGCTGGCGCGCGCCGCCTCCCATCCGGAGACCGAGCCCACCCACGGCCCTCGCTCCACCGCCGGCTGGCGCCGCCTGGAGCGCACCCCCGGCTTCCGCGCGCCGCACAGCTGGCAGGGCTGAACACCCGGACAGCACGAAGGCCCCCCGCACTCCTCGGAGTGCGGGGGGCCTTTCACGTACGTACGACGGTCCGGCGCGCCCTAGCGCAGGCGGGCCATCAGGGCGTGCTCGACCAGCGTGATGAGCGCGCTCTTGGCGTCCGCGCGGTGCCGGGCGTCGGTGGTGAGGATCGGGGTGTCGGGGCCGATCTGTAGTGCTTCGCGCACCTCGTCCGGGTTGTACGGCTGGTGCCCGTCGAAGCCGTTGAGGGCGATGACGAACGGCAGCCCGCTGTTCTCGAAGTAGTCGACGGCGGGGAAGCAGTCGGCGAGCCGCCTCGTGTCGACCAGAACAACGGCGCCGATGGCGCCACGGACCAGGTCGTCCCACATGAACCAGAAGCGGTCCTGACCGGGCGTACCGAAGAGGTACAGGATCAGGTCCTGGTCGAGCGTGATACGGCCGAAGTCCATCGCCACCGTGGTGGTGGTCTTGTCCCCGGTGTGGGTGAGGTCGTCGATGCCCGCCGAAGCGGACGTCATGACGGCCTCGGTGCGCAGCGGATTGATCTCCGAGACGGCTCCGACGAACGTGGTCTTACCCACGCCGAAGCCGCCCGCCACCACGATCTTCGCGGAGGTAGTGGAGCGGGCTGCTCCGCTGCTAGAGCTTGCGAAGTCCACTGAGCACCCTTTCGAGCAGTGTCACGTCTGGCTGACCGCCGGCGGTCTCGTCGCCGCCGGGCTGATGAATGGCGACAAGTCCGGCCTCCGCCAGGTCGGCGACGAGGATCCGGGCAACGCCGAGGGGGATGGAGAGGAGTGCCGAGATCTCAGCGACCGACTTGATCTCACGGCACAGGTGGCAGATCCGCTGGTGCTCGGGCAGCTGCCCTTGCAGTCGTGCGGGCTCCGCCGTGGTGTGCACCAGTGCCTCGATGGCGAGCTGGTAGCGCGGCCGGGTGCGGCCGCCGGTCATGGCGTACGGACGGACCAACGGGTTGTGGTTGGCCATCGGGGGTGCGGGCTCCGGGGCCCGGCGCTGCTGCACCGGCTGGATGCGGGGCTGCGGCTGCTGAGGGCGCTCGTACGACTGCTGGGGCTGCTGCTGTCGGCTGGGCGCGGAGGGGAAATTGAACCTGTTCTGCGAGGGGTCACCCTGATTCTGACCCTGACCATAAGGCCAGTTGGCCGAAGAACCGTCCGGGGGTGTTGCCACGTTTCCTCCTCCGACTGCCGGGCGCCGATTGCTGGGGCGCCGCATCCCCGAACCCTAAAGCCCGGTGATGCCAAAGCGCACTGTATGTCTACTAGTTGAGAAGAGTTCCTTGCAGTTCGGCGCGGAGGTCCGGGGTGAGGACACTGCCCGTCCGGTCGACGAGGAGAGCCATTTCGTAACCGACCAGGCCGATGTCGGCCTCGGGGTGTGCGAGCACCGCCAGCGAGGAGCCGTCGGAGATCGACATCAGGAAGAGGAAACCGCGTTCCATCTCCACGACGGTCTGGTTGACCGCGCCGCCCTCGAAGATCCTGGAGGCCCCAGCGGTCAGCGAGGTCAGGCCGGAGGCCACGGCCGCCAGCTGGTCGGCGCGGTCGCGCGGGAACCCCTCGGACATCGCCAGAAGGAGGCCGTCGGCGGAGACCACCACCGTGTGGGACACCCCAGGGGTGTTGTCCACGAAGTTGGTGATCAACCAGTTCAGATTCTGCGCCGCCTGGCTCATCGGGCTCACACTAACGCTCCTGGTTGTAGGTATTGCCGTGGCCACCGTGCTGATCGTAAGTGGCCGATCCGTTCGTGTCCGTACCCGCGTTGCGTCCCTGCTGGACACCGCGCCGCAGGTTGCTCAACCTGCCGCGCACGTCCTCGGGGGCGCGGGAGACCTGGGGGCCGCCCTGCGACGTCTGCTCCGCCGTGCCCTCGACCAGATTGGCCTTGGGTACCCGCCGGGGAAGACCGGATGTCGTCACTCCGCCCGCCTTGGGCTCACGGAGCTTCTCCGCCCGCTGCCAGCGCTCGTCGTTCGACGACCGCCAGTCCTCGCTCTTGCCGTTGTTGTTGTCGCTGTCGTTGGCGCCCCCGTCCAGCTGCGCCGGCTGCTGCTGCGGTGCGATCTGGTGCTGCTGGGGTGGCTGTGCGGCGGCGGGGGGCTCTTCGGCGCTCTGTCCGGCGGACTGGCCCGTGGGCTGCCAGTGCTGCTGGCCACCGCGTCGTGGGAGGCCCGCCTGCGTCAGCTCGGGGCCTGCGTCCGCGGTGGGACCGGGACGCTCGAAGCCTACGCGCTCCGGGGCGTTCTCGGGAGTGCTGGGAGCAGATTCCGCTTGGCCTCCGAACCCCGATTCGTACGGCGCCCGGTATGCACCCTGATCCTGCCAGTTCTCCTGGTGGGAGGGGGTGTCGTAGGACTCCTCGTACGCCGGCTGCGGGGTCTCCGGAGCCTGGTAATCGGCTTCCGGATAGGCCTGGTAGGGCGCGTAGCCGTCGAATCCGCCCTGGTTGTACGCGGGCTGCTGCGGCTGCTCGTACTGCTGGTCGGGCCCGCCCTCGTGACCCTGCTGGGTCTCGTCGCGGAACAGCGGACGGTCGCCCGAGGTCTGTGCCTCAAGCTGCGCACGCCGTTCCTCGCGGATCAGCGAGCGGTTCACCGGGTCCAACTGCCGCGGGTCGTCCGGGGCGTCCGTCGCGTAGCGCGAGTCGTCGAAGCCCAGCTCGGCCGCGGTGAGCAGCGGCGCGGGCTCGAACTGCTGCTGCTCGGGAATGATCGAGGAGACCGTGAAGTCGTCCTGCGGCGCCTCGCCACCGCCACCGTGGGTGATGGCGTCGGGAAGCATGACCAGCGAAGTGGTGCCGGCCTGCTCGCCCGAGGGGCGCAGCTGCACCCGGACACCGTGCCGGTCGGCCAGTCGGCCGACCACGAACAGGCCCATGCGCTGCGAGACGGCGGCGTCCACGGTCGGCGGGTTCGCCAGCTTGTGGTTGATGTCCGCGAAGTCCTCGGCGGTGAGGCCGATTCCCTTGTCGTGGATCTCGACCATCACCCGGCCGTCGGGCAGCCGGGTCGCGGTGACGCGGACCTTGGTCTGCGGCGACGAGAACGTGGTGGCGTTCTCCAGGAGCTCGGCCAGCAGGTGCACGAGGTCGGTCACGGCCTGGCCGTGGATCTGCGACTCCGGTACGCCGCTCAGCTCGATGCGCTCGTACGACTCCACCTCGGAGGATGCCGCACGCAGCACGTCGACGAGGGGGACCGGCTGGTTCCAGCGGCGGCCCGGCTCCTCGCCTGCGAGGACCAGCAGGTTCTCGCCGTTGCGGCGCATTCGGGTCGCCAGGTGGTCCAGCTTGAACAGGTTCTCCAGCTGATCCGGGTCGGCCTCGTTGTTCTCCAGGCCGGTGATCAGGGTGAGCTGGCCCTCGATGAGGGCCTGGTTGCGCCGCGACAGGTTGGTGAAGATCGCGTTGACGTTGCCCCGCAGCATGGCCTGCTCGGCGGCGAGCCGGACGGCCTCGCGGTGCACCTGGTCGAAGGCACGGGCGACCTCCCCGATCTCGTCGCGGGACGTGATCGGGATGGGCTGTACGCGGGTGTCGACGCGGCCGGGCTCGGTGCGCGAGAGCTGGTCGACCAGCATCGGCAGCCGCTGCTCGGCGATGCCGAAGGCGGCGGTGCGCAGCTGACGCATCGAGCGGCTCATCTGGCGTGCCATGAGGCCGGCCAGGATGAACGCGGCGAGCAGCGCGATGACGACGATCAGACCGTTGATGATGGCGTCGGTCTTGGCGTCCGACGAGATGTCGGCGGCCTCGGTCACCGCCTTGGTGACCAGGTCGTTCTCAACCTCGCTGTACCCGTCGAACTTGGCGGTCGCCCCGGCCATCCACGCCTCGGGCGTGACGCCCTTGGTCTTCAGCGTCGCGGGGCTCTGGCCCTGGCCGATCTGCTCGGCCATGCCGTCGAAGACGGAGCCGTTCCTGCTCGGCGGCGGTACGAACCGGACGCCTGCCTGGTCGGCCTGCTGCTTGGCGGCGGCGATCTTCTTCGCGCCGTCCTCGGCCTTGCCCGTCATGATCCGCACCAGCTTGGCGGTGTCCTCCTCGGTGCCACCCGAGCGGTACTCGCCGAGGGCGATCTGCTCCAGGTAGTTGTACGAGTTGAACGCGATCCGCTGCTGGGCGAGCTTGTCCGGGTCACCGCTCGGCCGGACCAGGAGGTGGGTGCCGATGGAGCGCTGGAGCGACTCGGCGGCCTTCGCCAGCTGGATGGCGTAAACCGTACGGCCGTAGCTGGTGATGTTGCCGGTGCCCAGGCCGAGTTCGTTGGCGAACTCCATCAGGGAGTGCTGGACGGCGACGTAACCCTCTTCGGTCTTCACCGGGTCGAGGGCTTCGCTGTACGCGGCCTTGCGCAGGCCGGGAAGTTTGGGCTCTTCCTTCTGGAAGAGGCTGAGGCGGCGCTCAAGGCCCTGCTTCGCGGGCAGGTCCCTGGTGACTTCCTTGAAGTGCTCCGCGGCCTCGTCGGTCAGCTTGTACGCGTCGGTGACCTCGGAGCTGGTGCGCTTGCCGTTGAGCAGCGGGGTGGCGGTGCGGTCACGCTCGTTGAGCAGCGCCTGGCCGTACTCGGAGGCGGCGCGCACGACGAGCGCGGTCTTCTCGGCGTCCTGGGCCTCTCCCCAGGTGTCGATCGACCCCTTGACCTGGAATCCGCCCATCACGAGGCCGACCAGCACAGGTACGAGGAGGATCGCGTTCAGCTTGGTGGGTACGCGCCAGTTGCGCGGTGCGAACCGGCTGGCGCTGCCACTGCTCGGGGGCGCGGCGGCTGCCGACGGGGGCGCAGGCGACGCCGCTGTGCGCTGCGGCGGGGTGAAGTTCCCGCGCGCCTGCTGCTCTGCGGAGCTCTGCTTGCTACGCCTCACTCGACCAACAACCTCTCGGCGTCGGCACCAACGTTGTGCCGTTTATCGTTCAGGGCTTACCTACTCGGGAGTTCGACGAATTCCAGCACGCGGAAGCGCTGCGTTCCAAACAGCAGGAATCGGCCGTTCCGAGTGGTGTAGGCCTCAGATAAAACGGTCATAAAGAGCGAGCGCCGCCAAATAGTGGGGCAGATGTGAACTTAGAGGTACCACGTGACCGCACAGGGTGGCCGTGGCGGAGTAATTCTCTGTCGAAACGTTATGAACAGGGGGGCGGAGAGTGTCGAAGGACACAGCCCGCCCCCCCGTTCGACTACGACAACTGCCGTATGGCGCTTTCTACTTCAGACGTGCCATCAACGCGTGCTCGACCAGCGTGATCAGCGCGCTCTTGGCGTCCGCACGGTGCCGGGCGTCGGTGATGACGATCGGGGTGTCCGGGCCGATCTGTAGTGCTTCGCGTACCTCGTCCGGCTTGTAGGGCTGGTGCCCATCGAAGCCGTTGAGGGCGATGACGAACGGCAGCCCGCTGTTCTCGAAGTAGTCGACGGCCGGAAAGCAGTCGGCGAGGCGGCGGGTGTCCACCATCACGACGGCGCCGATGGCGCCGCGCACGAGGTCGTCCCACATGAACCAGAAGCGGTCCTGGCCCGGTGTGCCGAAGAGGTAGAGGATCAGGTCCTGGTCAAGCGTGATGCGGCCGAAGTCCATGGCGACGGTGGTCGTCGTCTTGCCTCCGGTGTGCGTGAGGTCGTCGATGCCCGCCGAAGCGGACGTCATGACGGCCTCGGTGCGCAGCGGGTTGATCTCCGAGACCGCCCCGACGAACGTGGTCTTGCCCACGCCGAAGCCACCCGCCACCACGATCTTCGCGGAGGTGGTGGAGCGGGCCTCCCCGCTGCTAGAGCTTCCGAAGTCCACTGAGCACCCTTTCGAGCAGTGTCACGTCCGGCGTGCCGCCGGCCTCTCCATTGCCCGGCTGGTGGATGGCCACCATGCCGGCCTCCGCCAGGTCGGCGACGAGGATTCGAGCGACACCGAGCGGCATCGACAGCAGTGCCGACACCTCCGCCACCGACTTGACCTCACGGCACAGGTGGCAGATGCGCTGGTGCTCGGGCAGGAGTGTGGAGAGGTGCGCCGGGTCGGCCGTAGTGCTGACCAGCGCTTCGATGGCGAGCTGGTAGCGGGGCCGGGTCCGGCCGCCGGTCATCGCATACGGACGTACCAGCGGCTGGTCGCCTTCACCGCCGTACGACGCGTCGAGGTGAACGCCGTACGGATCGTGTGAGGCGGGTGGCGGGGTCATGGATCCTCCGGGCATGACAGCAAGTTGGGGTTCGTGCCATCTGACGGGGCCGGTGGGGGGATGCTGCGCGGCCTGACGGTGATGTGTCTGGGCAAGGGCAATACCTGTGAGGTGCGCGGCCTAGTGAAGAAGGCTGCCCTGAAGCTCGGCGCGGAGGTCCGGAGTGAGGACACTCCCGGCCCGGTCGACAAGGAGAGCCATTTCGTAACCGACCAGACCGATGTCGCAGTCCGGGTGGGCGAGTACGGCCAGCGAGGAGCCGTCGGAGACGGACATGAGGAAGAGGAAACCGCGCTCCATCTCCACGACGGTCTGGGTCACAGCGCCGCCCTCGAAGATCCGGGAGGCCCCCGCGGTCAGCGAGGTCAGGCCGGAGGCCACGGCCGCCAGCTGGTCGGCACGGTCACGCGGAAAACCTTCGGACATCGCCAGAAGGAGTCCATCGGCGGAGACCACCACCGTGTGGGACACCCCAGGGGTGTTGTCCACGAAGTTGGTGATCAACCAGTTCAGATTTTGCGCCGCCTGGCTCATCGGACTCAACTAACGCTCCTGCTGGTGAGAGGGGTCAATGTTGAAGCTGCCAGTCGACGAGCCGTTGCCGTTGCCGGCCTGGCGACCCTGCTGGATACCCCGACGAAGATTGGTCAGCCGACCGCGTACGTCATCGGGCGCACGCGATACCTGCGGACCGGTCTGGTGGTTCTGCTGCTGCGCGGTACCGGGCACCAGATTGGCGCGCGGTACGCGACGCGGCAGACCCGAGGTGGTGACACCGCCGGCTGCGGGCTTCTTGACCCGCTCGGCCTGCCGTACGAGTTCGTCGTTCGGCGAGGTGCGCCAGGAGGCGCCGTTGGTGGCGTTCGTACCGTTGGTGGCGTTGTGGTTGGTACCGGTGGTCGTGCTGTTCGTGACGCCCGTTTCGCGCGACTGGGCGCGCTGCGGCATCGGCGGAGTGATCGGAGCGGGTGCCTGCTGCGCGGGCCGCGGGGCCTGCTGCTGAGGCTGCTGCGGTACGACGGGTGCCTGTGGGGCATCCTGCTGCTCGCCCTGCGGACCCCGGAACCAGTTCGACTCAAGGGTGTCGAAGAGCGGGGTACGTCCGTCACCGGGACCGGCGGCGGGCGGCAGCTCGTGCTGCACGGGCTGCGGAGGCAGGCTCGCGGCGGGCGGACGCGGCACCGTGTGATCGGTGTTCTCGCGACCGGGCCGCAGCGGGGCGACCGGGCCGAGGCCCTGGGGGCGGCCCTGGCCCTGGCCCTGGTCCTGGCCCTGCTGCCCCTGCCTGCCGTACGCACCCGCCGGGTCGCCCGGCTGCGGTGCGTCGTAGTCCGGCCGGGAGAACTGCGCGGTGGAGGCCGCGTCCTGGGCGCCGTACTGCTGGGGGCGCTCGAACTGGCCGGTGCCGCTGTTGCCCTGCTGGCCGTTGCCCTCGGGCCTGGCGTACTGACCGGTGGTCGAGGCGTCCTGCGGACCGTACTGCTGGGGCTGGGGGCGCTCGAACTGGCCGGTGCCGCCGTTGCCCTGCTGGCCGTTGCCCTCGGGCCTGGCGTACTGACCCGTGGTCGAGGGGTCCACCGGACCGCGTACGTCGGACCGCTCGAAGAGGCCACCCGACGGGGAAGCGGCGGGGGAGGAGGAGCCGGGCGGCGGGCCGTCGAAGTCCGGACGCTGGAACTCGGCGGTGGCGCCGGGCCCCTGCCGGCCGTCCGTCCCGGGGCGGGTGTGCTGACCGGTGTTCTCCGCCTCCTCGTGGCCACGCGGCTGGTCGTTGCCCCAGCTGGTGGTCTGCGCACGCGACTGACGCGGCTGCTGCGGGACGGACGAGCCGCCGCCGCTGCCGCCGGGAAGCTCGGCGCGCGGGCCGCTGCGGGGCGGCAACTGCTGCTGCGGACGGCCCTGGTCGGGTGCGGCCGGGCCACCCTGCTGGAGGCCGTTCTGCCGTGCCTCGGGACGCTCCCGGTTGCCGCTCTGCCTGCCGCCGCCGAAGGCGCTCGCGAGGCCGCCGTTCTGACTGCCCTGGCTGTGCCTGCCGCCGGGCTGGCCGGAGCCGCCCTGCGGGCCCTGACCACTGTCGCGGCCGGGCAGTGCGGCCCGCGGACCGGAGCCCGCGACCTGGCCGCGTCCCGCACCGGGACCGGCGCCGAGCCGGGGCGCGGGGGCGGAGCCGCCAGCCAGACCGGGCCTGGGCGGGCCGCCGACCGCGGCCTGGGCCGCCGCCTGACGACCGCCGGGACCACTCATCTGGGCCTGCGCGGGCGGACCGGGCTTGCCCGGGACCTGCTGCTTGCCACCCTGGGCGACATCGACCGGGAGCATGACCAGCGCGGTCGTGCCGCCGGAGTCGGACGGGCGCAGCTGGATCCGGATGCCGTGTCGCAGGGACAGGCGGCCGACCACGAACAGGCCCATGCGCCGCGACACCGAGACATCCACGGTGGGCGGAGAGGCGAGCCGCTCGTTGATCGCCGCGAGGTCCTCGGGCGAGAGGCCGATACCGGTGTCGTGGATCTCGACCAGCACCCGCCCGTCGGGCAGTGCGTGGCCGGTGACCTTCACCTTGGTCTGCGGCGACGAGAACGACGTGGCGTTCTCCAGGAGCTCGGCGAGCAGGTGCACGAGGTCGTTGACCACGCGGCCCGCGACCTCGGTGGTCGGCACCCCGGTCAGCTCGATGCGCTCGTACTGCTCCACCTCGGAGGCGGCGGCACGCAGCACGTCGACCAGCGGGACGGGGCGGGTCCACCGGCGGCCCGGCTCCTCGCCCGCGAGGACCAGGAGGTTTTCGCCGTTACGCCGCATGCGGGTCGCGAGGTGGTCGAGCTTGAAGAGCGAGGACAGCTGGTCCGGGTCGGCCTCGCGCGCCTCCAGCTCGGAGATGAGCGAGAGCTGGCGCTGGATGAGGCCCTGGCTGCGGCGCGAGAGGTTGGTGAACATCGCGTTGACGTTGCCTCGCAGCAGCGCCTGCTCGGCGGCCAGTCGGACCGCTTCGCGGTGCACGTCGTCGAAGGCCGCGGCGACCTGGCCGATCTCGTCCCTGGAGTGCACACCGACGGACTCCACGGACGTGTCGACGTCCTGCGGGTCGGCCTCGGAGAGCTGCCTGACGAGCTCGGGCAGACGTTCCTGGGCGACGGTGGTGGCCGTGTCCTGGAGCCGGCGCAGCGAGCGGATCATGGAGCGGGCCACGACGAAGGCGCCGACGAGCGAGACGCCGAGGACGAGCAGGATCAGCGCACCGTTGATGATCGCGTCCTGCTGCGAGTCCTCGCGCAGCTGGCGGGCCTTCTGCTCCATCTCGTTGAGCAGCGTGGCCTCGATGGTCTTCATCGACTGGATCTTGTTGGAGTCCTGGTCGGTCCAGTCCATGTACGAGCGGCGCTGCGGCTGGCTCTCCAGTCCGGTCGGCGTCGCGAGCACGCGCTGGGCGTACTTGTCGGCGGCCGTGATCTCCGGGTTGCCGGTGTCCAGCGGGGCGGTGAGCTCTTCGGCGTTGCCCGCGTAGACCTGGTTGAACGACTTGCGGGCGGCGTTCTCGCTCTCCATCGCCGACTTGGCGAAGAGACGGTCGCTCTCCTCCAGGTTGCCCTTGTCCTTCTTGTTGGGCGGCAGGGCGGCGGCGATGATCGCGCGCTGGATCGAGGCGAACTCCTTGGCCGAGGAGAAGGCCGACAGTGCGCGCGTGCGCTTGATCATCTCGGGGTTGGAGGTGGCCTGCGCCATGTCCTGCGAGAGGCTCAGCAGCGAGTTGATCAGCTGGCTGTAGTTGTTGACCGTCTGCGAGGTGGTGGCGTCGTCCTGGTAGGCGCTCTCACGGATCTGCCGGATCGAGCTGAGCCGACCGGCGATCTCCAGGAGGCTGCCCCGGATGCTCTGGAGGCTCTCGTCGTTGCCCGCGTCGATGTTCTGGGTACCGACGAGGAAGGCGTCCTTGGCCCGGTCGGTCTTCTCACGCGGACCCTTGACCTTGAAGTCGGCGGGGCTGGTGCCGTTGGAGAGCGGACCGGCCGACCGGTCGCGCTCCTCCTGGAGCGCGGCGGCGAGCTCCGTCGCCTGCTTGGTCATCTCGGTCAGCAGCTGCATGTGCTCCAGCTGCTCCATGTCGTTCATGGACTCGTTGATACGGACCCCGCCGAGCGTGGTCGCCGCGACCACGGGCAGAGCCAGCAGGGACACCAGACGGGTGCTGATGCGCCAGTTGCGCAGGGCTATTCGTGAGCCCGTGGAAGTGGGGTCCTTGACCTTCTTGCCGGTCGCCGGCTCACCGCCGCCCTGAGTCCCGGAGCGCGCGCCGCCGTCGCCGACCGGAGTCGGTCCCTGATTCTGGGCGTGCTGGGGTGAGGATCCGCGGTCGTTCCCGCCGCGCGGCTCCTGCTCCGCCGCAGCGCTGCCATCCCTCTTGAAACGTCCCTGCACTAGCGTCGCAACCTCTGGACCAGGCGTTCCTCCGCGCGAACGGCGGAACGGTGTCGAGTCGTGGGGTACTGAACAACCCCATGGGTGGTCGTGGGTGACCGGCGCTTCCCCTCTTCCCGCCGCCACTCGGCGCTGCGTCGCGCCCTGCGCGCCGGTTGAAGTCTCGCGGCGGTCCGTGGAATTCCAGCACAGAGCAGGATCTCCAACAAGGCCCGCGTGTCGTGCTGTGACCTGGGTGACACGGTGTGAGTGCTGAGTAACCAGACGTAGAAGGAGTTCATGGAGAAAAGGGGTGTAACGGTACGAGTCCCTTAGGGGGAGGGGGTGTCTGAGTCGAGATGATCAGCAGCGGAATGAAGCCTTCAGTGAGGGAATGTCCGCTTCCTGCCGCGCTCCGTCCTGACCGAAATGGTCGATATGCCGGTCATCTCGTGAGCAAACTCACACGTAGATCTCTGAAGCTTCCCGCCTTTGGCGGGGAATTGGATGTTTAGCCTGACCCTTTACAGGGATGGCGAAACCGACAATCAACGCGCCACGGCGCCCGTAAGGACAGGGTCACAGCACCAGATGAAGACGACGACGATGTTCCGCAACATTGCCAACCCCCGGCGCACCACGCTGATGCACCTCGCCGACTCCACGGACCTGCAGCGCGCCGAGCAGCCGGAGCACACCGTCGACCTCCCCGCCGTGACGGCCAACCCCCGGCGCACCATCCTGATGGACGTCCCCGTCGCATAGGCGACGCCCGGCGACACGGGAGGTGGGAGCCGTCGGCCGCGTTAGCCTGGAGCGTCAGTCTCCGGCCAGTCGGCCAGTCCAGTAAGCAGTGAGGGGCGGCACCATCCCGTGCGCATCGCCAGGTTCTCCATCGACGGCAATGTCGCCTTCGGCGCGGTCGAGGGCGACAGCGCCCCGGGCGCCGAGGCCGACCTCGTCCTCGACATCATCAAGGGCGTCCCGTACGGAGACTTCGAGCTCTCCGGGGTCAAGGTCCCGCTGAGCAAGGTCCGCCTCCTGCCGCCGGTGCTCCCCAGCAAGGTCGTGGCCATCGGCCGCAACTACGCGGAGCACGCGGCGGAACTCGGCAACGAGGTGCCCGACGTACCCATCACCTTCCTCAAGCCGTCCACCTCGGTGATCGGCCCCGGCGGGGAGATCGGGTACCCGTCCTTCTCCAACGACCTGCACCACGAGGCCGAGCTGGCCGTGGTCATCGGCCGGATGTGCCGCGAGGTCCCGCGCGAGCGCGTCAAGGACGTCATCTTCGGCTACACCTGCGCCAACGACATCACCGCACGCGACGTGCAGGCACGCGAGAAGCAGTGGGCCCGCGCCAAGGGCTTCGACGGCTCCTGCCCGCTCGGCCCCTGGGTGGAGACCGACCTCGACCCCGGCGACCTCACGATCCAGTGCACGGTCAACGGCGAACAGCGCCAGCTGGGACGCACCAGCGAGATGGTCCGCTCAGTGGAGGACCTGATCGTTCACATCACCGAGGCCATGACGCTGCTCCCGGGCGACGTCATCCTCACCGGCACCCCCGCGGGTGTCGGACCCCTGAACGTCGGCGACGAGGTCGCCGTCACCATCGAAGGCATCGGCACTCTCACCAATAAGGTGATCAAGCGTGGCTAGCGCAACCTCCCCCTCGGTCCGTGTCCGTTTCTGTCCCTCGCCGACCGGCAACCCGCACGTGGGTCTGGTCCGCACCGCCCTGTTCAACTGGGCGTTCGCCCGCCACACCGGCGGCACCATGGTCTTCCGCATCGAGGACACCGACGCCGCGCGCGACTCCGAGGAGTCGTACGACCAGCTGCTCGACTCGATGCGCTGGCTCGGTCTCGACTGGGACGAGGGCCCCGGGATCGGCGGCCCGCACGCCCCCTACCGCCAGTCCGAGCGCATGGACATCTACGCGGACGTCGCGAAGAAGCTCCAGGACGCCGGGCACGCGTACGACTGCTACTGCAGTGCGCCCGAGCTCGACGAGCGCCGCGCCGCGGCCCGCGCCGCCGGCCGCCCGTCCGGCTACGACGGTCACTGCCGTGACCTCGGCGCCGGGCAGGTCGAGGCGTACAAGGCCGAGGGCCGCCCCTCGATCGTCCGGTTCCGGATGCCCGACGAGCCGATCACCTTCACCGACCTGGTGCGCGGCGAGCTGACCTTCACCCCGGAGAACGTCCCGGACTTCGGCATCGTGCGTGCCAACGGCGCCCCGCTGTACACGCTCGTCAACCCGGTCGACGACGCCCTGATGGAGATCACCCATGTCCTGCGCGGCGAGGACCTGCTGTCCTCCACCCCCCGCCAGGTCGCGCTCTACAAGGCCCTCATCGAGCTCGGCCTCGCCTCGTACGTACCGGTCTTCGGCCACCTGCCGTACGTCATGGGCGAGGGCAACAAGAAGCTCTCCAAGCGCGACCCCGAGGCGTCCCTGAACCTCTACCGGGAGCGCGGTTTCCTCCCCGAGGGCCTGCTGAACTACCTGTCCCTGCTGGGCTGGTCGTTCTCGGCGGACGAGGACGTCTTCACGGTGGCCCAGCTCATCGAGAAGTTCGACATCGCGGACGTCAACGCCAACCCGGCCCGCTTCGACCTGAAGAAGGCCGAGGCGATCAACGCCGACCACATCCGGATGCTCGATGTGAAGGCGTTCGCCGAGGCGTGCGCCCCCTGGCTGCGGGCCCCGTTCGCGAGCTGGGCCCCCGAGGCCTTCGACCAGGCGGCCTGGGAAGCGATCGCGCCGCACGCCCAGACCCGGCTGCAGGTCCTCTCGGACATCACGGCCAACGTCGACTTCCTCTTCCTCGACGAGCCCGTCCACGACGAGGCGTCCTGGGCGAAGGCGATGAAGGGCGAGCCCGCAGCGCTCCTCACCACCGCCCGGGCCAAGCTGGAAGCGGCGGACTGGTCCAGCGCCGAGGCGCTCAAGGAGGCCGTCCTGGCGGCCGGCGAGGCGCACGGCCTCAAGCTCGGCAAGGCTCAGGCCCCGGTCCGCGTCGCGGTCACCGGACGCACGGTCGGCCTGCCGCTCTTCGAGTCCCTGGAGATCCTGGGCAAGGAGAAGACGCTGGTCCGGATCGACGCGGCGCTGGCCAAGCTGGCCGCGTAACCCGTAGTCGTACGAAGCCCCGCGGGGCCCGTCAGCCGAGTGACTGACGGGCCCCGCGGGGCTTTCCGGGGCCGGGCGCCGGGTAGACACCCCCCAGCGGCGGGACGCCGCACGACCGGAAGGTTCGTACCCATGCCGATCCGCGCCGTCGTCTGGGACATCGACGACACGATCTTCGACTACGCGAGCGCCGACCGCGCCGGTATGCGCGACCACCTCAGGGCCGAGGCGCTGCTCGGCGAGGTGGTGTCCGCGGACACCGCCGAGCGGGCCCTGGCCCGCTGGCGCGAGATCACCGAGGCCCAGTGGCTCCGCTTCGCCGACGGCGAGGCGACCTTCGACGGGCAGCGGCGCGAGCGGGTCCGTGTCTTCCTGGGGCGAGGGCTGACCGACACCGAGGCGGACGCGTGGTTCAAGCGGTACGTCGCCCACTACGAGGCCGCCTGGAAGCTGTTTCCCGACACCCTCCCGGTGCTGGACCTGCTGGCGGCGGACTACCGCCATGCCGTCCTGTCGAATTCCAGCGTCCACAACCAGGACCGCAAGCTCCGCGTCCTCGGCGTACGCGACCGCTTCGAGGCGCTGCTGTGCGCCGCCGAGCTCGGGGTGTCCAAGCCCGCGGCGGAGGCCTTCCACGCCGCCTGTGACGCCCTGGCGCTGCCGCCGGGCGACGTCGCGTACGTCGGTGACCAGCCGGACATCGACGCCCGCGGCGCCGACGAGGCGGGCCTGTCGGGCATCTGGCTCGACCGCGGCGGACGCGGCGGCCGTCCCGATCTTGTGCGCATCACCGGCCTCGACCAGCTTCCCGGTCTGCTGCGCGGCAATACACGTTTTGGAGCGCCGTCCACCTTCGGGTAATGTTCTTCCTGCGCCGCTCAAGAGGTCCGAAAGGCCCCGGAGGGCAGCGCACACCAAACAAACCCCCATCAGGGGGTTGAGTTTTGGTGGGCTATGGTGTAATTGGCAGCACGAGGGTTTCTGGTTCCCTTAGTCTAGGTTCGAGTCCTGGTAGCCCAGCTCGCAGAGCTCATCTGCAAGGCCCCCGTTGTGTAGCGGCCTAGCACGCCGCCCTCTCAAGGCGGTAGCGCCGGTTCGAATCCGGTCGGGGGTACAGATCCTTTCTTTCCACCACCTCCGGGTCGCACCTGGATGCGGTGACGTAGGGATCGCCAAGGCCCCCGTTGTGTAGCGGCCTAGCACGCCGCCCTCTCAAGGCGGTAGCGCCGGTTCGAATCCGGTCGGGGGTACTGGTTCCACCACAACAGACCATATTGGTCTGAACCACCATGGGCTATGGTGTAATTGGCAGCACGAGGGTTTCTGGTTCCCTTAGTCTAGGTTCGAGTCCTGGTAGCCCAGCTCGCAGGTCAGTTTCTGCAAGGCCCCCGTTGTGTAGCGGCCTAGCACGCCGCCCTCTCAAGGCGGTAGCGCCGGTTCGAATCCGGTCGGGGGTACGTACAGAGGAAGGCTCTCCGCCCAGCGGGGGGCCTTCTTGCGTGTGCGCCGCGGCCGGTGCCCTATCGCCGAACGTCGCGGCGGCAGGATAATCCGCGCATGGCCCTCCTTCAAGGCACGCACCTCACGGTCGCCGCAGCGGATCTTCGGACCGGGGACCACGCCTGCCTCTTCTACGGCTCGGAGGCCGAACAGCTCGCGGTACTGGGCTCGTTGGTCGTCGCCGGTCTGGCCTCCCGGCACCGGCTGCTCCTTCTCGTGGGCGGCGAGGGCCCCCGCACCTCCTGCGACCTCCTCGACCGCTGCCGCATCCCCGCGAAGGCGAGCGGCGCGGGCAGGGGGGCAACCGCCGAGCAGATCCGGATCCTGGACGCCGAGGAGTTCTGCTTCCACGAGGGGAACATCGAACCCCGGCGCATGGTGGGCCGATTGCGGAGAGAGGCCGACCGGGCGGCCACGGACGGCTACGGTGGATTACGCGTCATCGGAGACATGAGCGTGGCTCTGCGCGGCAAGGACGCCGTCGGTCGGCTGCTGCACTACGAGACGCTGCTCGCCCGGGAGTTCAGGCACGGATTCACGCTCGCCGTCTGCCAGTACGACGCCCGCCACTTCGAGGCGTCACAACTGAAGGCCTTCGCAACCGCCCATCCGAGGAGCGTCGAAGTGGAACCCCTCGTACGTACAGCGGAGTTACGAGTCATTCGCACCTATCAGCCGCACGGACTCCGGGTGGAGGGCATCGTGGATGTCCACACGCACCGGCATCTGCGCAGCGCCCTGGAGGTGCTGGCGCCGATCGACGGCGACGTCTGCCTCGACCTCTCCCGACTGGAGTTCCTCGATCTCGGCGGACTGCGCCTGTTGGTGACATTCGCCGGGTCGCGTGACGGCGGCAGTCAGGTGGAGCTCGCCGGTCTCGCTCCGCATCTGCGGGAAGTGATCTCACTGGTCGGCTGGGACGAGACCCCCGGCCTGCGACTGGGAGCGAACGATGGCCATTGACTGCGGAGCGAGCGGCACAGGATTCATCCACCACGCCTGCCTGTACGACAGCGACGAGGCGTTCGTTGCCATGGCCCTGCCCTTCGTCGAAGCGGGACTGGTCGCGGGGGAGCCGGTGCTGGCCGCGACCACGCCCGCCAACATCGAACTCCTCCGTGACGCCCTGGGCGCGCGCGCCCACGCCCTGGACACCGCGGAGAGCGCGTACTTCGGCCGCCGGCCCGTGGAGCGCGTCTCGGCCTTCCTGCGCTACTGGAACCACCGCAAGGTGCCGGGCCGGCAGATGCGGATCATCGCCGAGCCCCTGTGGGCGGGCAAGTCCACGCGCCAGGTCGCGGAGTGGAAGCGCATGGAGTCCGGGCTGAACGTGCTGCTCGCCGACGCCGACCTGTGGATGATCTGCCCGTACGACACCAGGACGGTGCCGGCAGCCGTCGCGGAGGCCGCCAGCGCCACCCACCCCGGCCAGGTGGTCGGAGCCGAGGTGATGTCCTGTGACGCGTACGTCGACCCGGACGCCTACGCGGTCGCGGGGGACGCGCCGCTGCCCGAGCCGCCCGCCGGCGCGGCCCGGCTCCAGGGGCCGGTCACCCCGGCCGCCGTCCGTCGGTTCGTACGGAACCGGGCGCAGGGCGCGGGACTGGCGGGCGCGCGGCTGGCGATGGCCGAGATCGTCGCCAACGAGGCGCTGACGTATCTCCTGCAGTGCGGGCAGCAGGGCGCCCGCCCTGACGAAGCGGCCGGCGCGCGGGTGTGCGCCTGGGAGGAGCCCGGCATCCTCACCTGGGACCTGTTCGCCACCGAGCGCTCCGCGGCCCCGGCCGCCTGGGCGGGGTTCGCGCCGCCCGGCGCCGCGGCCGGCCCCGACGACGGGCTGTGGCTGATCCGCAATCTCTGCGAGTCGGTGGAGGTCCGGAGCGTGGACGGACGGCTGCGGATGCGCCTGCGGTACGCGGGAGCGGGCGACGCCGAGCGGCTGTGAGCCGTCCGCTCAGCCGCCGGTGCGGCGCAGGGCCTCCGAGAGGCGTGCGGCCGAATCGATGATCGCCTGGGCGTGCATCCGGCCCGGGTGACGGGTCAGCCGCTCGATGGGTCCCGAGACGGAGACCGCCGCGACGACCCGGTTGGACGGGCCGCGTACCGGCGCCGACACCGAGGCCACCCCGGGCTCGCGCTCACCGATCGACTGGGCCCAGCCCCGGCGGCGTACGCCCGAGAGCGCGGTCGCCGTGAAGCGGGCGCCCTGGAGGCCCCGGTGAAGGCGCTCGGGCTCCTCCCAGGCCATCAGGATCTGGGCCGACGAACCGGCCTTCATGGTGAGCGTGGAGCCGACCGGCACGGTGTCCCGCAGTCCGGACAGCCGCTCCGCCGCCGCCACACAGATCCGCATGTCTCCCTGTCGGCGGTAGAGCTGCGCGCTCTCGCCGGTCACGTCGCGCAGATGCGTGAGCACCGGCCCCGCTGTGGCCAGCAGACGGTCCTCGCCCGCCGCGGCCGAGAGCTCCGACAGCCGGGGGCCGAGAATGAAACGGCCCTGCATGTCCCTCGCCACCAGTCGGTGGTGTTCCAGTGCCACAGCCAGTCGGTGCGCCGTGGGTCGTGCGAGCCCGGTCGCCGCGACCAGCCCGGCGAGGGTGGCCGGACCGGACTCCAGGGCGCTCAGTACCAGAGCTGCCTTGTCGAGAACGCCGACGCCGCTAGAGTTGTCCATGCGTCGATACTCGCGTCTCACTCTGTGAAACGCAAGTTCAATTTTCCGGTGAACTTGCGAATCTGTACAGGAGGCCGCACAACGGCCTGTCGTCACCGTCCTGTACGGGGGTCCGGACGGGGACGCACCGATCTCTAGTTGGGCCGGCGAAGGTGCCGGCCGAAGGGAAAGCGATGGGTAGGACACTCGCGGAGAAGGTCTGGGACGACCATGTCGTCAGGCACGCGGAGGGCGAGCCCGACCTCCTCTTCATCGATCTGCACCTGCTGCACGAGGTGACCAGCCCGCAGGCCTTCGACGGCCTCCGCAAGACCGGCCGCCAGGTACGGCGGCTCGACCTCACCATCGCGACCGAGGACCACAACACCCCGACGATCGACATCGACAAGCCGATCGCGGACCCGGTCTCCCGGATCCAGCTGGAGACGCTGCGCAAGAACTGCGCGGACTTCGGGGTACGGCTGCACCCGCTCGGCGACGTCGAGCAGGGCGTCGTCCACGTGGTGGGGCCGCAGCTGGGACTGACCCAGCCCGGCACCACCGTGGTCTGCGGCGACTCGCACACCTCCACCCACGGCGCGTTCGGCGCGCTGGCCTTCGGCATCGGCACCTCGCAGGTGGAGCACGTACTGGCCACCCAGACGCTGCCGATGGCCCCGCCGAAGACCATGGCCATCACGGTCGAGGGCGAACTGCCCGACGCCGTGACCGCCAAGGACCTGATCCTCGCCATCATCGCGAAAATCGGTACCGGTGGCGGCCAGGGATACGTCCTGGAATATCGCGGCCCCGCCATCGAGAAACTCTCGATGGAAGCCCGGATGACCATCTGCAACATGTCGATCGAAGCGGGCGCGCGGGCCGGAATGATCGCCCCGGACCGGACGACGTTCGACTATCTCCAGGGCCGGGTGCACGCCCCGCAGGGCGCGGACTGGGACGCCGCCGTCGCGTACTGGCAGACCCTGCGCACCGACGACGACGCCGTTTTCGACGCCGAGGTCTTCATCGACGCCGCCGAACTGGCCCCGTTCGTCACCTGGGGCACCAACCCGGGCCAGGGCGCGCCCCTGACGGAGAACGTCCCCGACCCTGCTTCGTACGAGGACGCTTCGGAGCGCTTCGCCGCCGAAAAGGCCCTGGAGTACATGGGGTTGACCGCCGGGCAGCCGCTGCGCGACATCACCGTCGACACCGTCTTCGTAGGTTCCTGCACCAATGGCCGTATCGAGGACCTGCGCGTCGCCGCCGCCATCATGGACGGCCGCAAGGTCGCGAGGGGCGTACGCATGCTGGTCGTCCCCGGCTCGGTCCGGGTCGCCCTGCAGGCCATCGAGGAGGGCCTGGACAAGGTGTTCACGGCCTCCGGTGCCGAATGGCGGCACGCGGGCTGCTCGATGTGTCTGGGCATGAACCCGGACCAGCTGGCCCCCGGTGAGCGCTGCGCGTCGACTTCGAACCGCAACTTCGAGGGCAGGCAGGGCAAGGGCGGCCGAACCCACCTGGTGTCCCCGCAGGTCGCCGCCGCCACCGCGGTGCTGGGCCATCTGGCCGCGCCCTCCGATCTGTCCCAAGCCCCCACGCCCGCCGGAGTCTGAGAACCATGGAAGCTTTCACCGCACACACCGGCCGCGCCGTCCCGCTGCGCCGCAGCAACGTCGACACCGACCAGATCATCCCGGCCCACTGGCTGAAGAAGGTCACCCGCGACGGGTTCGAGGACGGGCTCTTCGAGGCCTGGCGCAAGGACCCGCAGTTCGTCTTCAACCGCCCGGAGCGCGCGGGCGCCACCGTTCTGGTGGCAGGTCCCGACTTCGGTACCGGCTCCTCGCGCGAACACGCCGTCTGGGCCCTGCAGAATTACGGCTTCAAGACCGTGATCTCCTCCCGGTTCGCCGATATCTTCCGGGGCAACTCGCTCAAGAACGGCCTGCTCACGGTCGTACTGGAGCAGAAGGTCGTGGACGCGCTCTGGGATCTGGTCGACGCGGACCCCACGGCCGAGATCACCGTGGACCTCCGGGACCGCCAGGTACGCGCCGAAGGCATCACCGCCGACTTCGAACTCGACGAAAATGCCCGCTGGCGACTGCTCAACGGTCTGGACGACATCAGCATCACCCTCCAGAACGAGCCGGACATCGCCGCATACGAGGCCGGCAGGCCCACTTTCAAGCCAAGTACCGTGCAGGTCTGACCCCCTCGCATCACCCAAGTGCCCCTGACCGCAACGGTTGGGGGCATTCGGGTGTTCCGGCCCCAACTCCCTTGATGAGAAGGGGAGATGGCGGCTGTCCGGGCCCCCGAAAAGGCCCCTTTTGGAGGCCCGGATTCCGCTAGTTGCCCCCGCCGGAGGCGACAACTCGCCTCAGATGGCACAATCGGTGCATGGAACGCGACAGCCAACTCGAGCTCTACGTGGCAGTCGCGGACCGATTGAAAGAAGCACACACAACAGTGCGCACACTGCAAGTCCCGGAGGGCGTACGCATGGCGCTGTCCCGGAAGCTGCTGGTCATAACGGCCGCGGCGAAACATGATCTCGCCGATGCGGCAAGGCGCCTGGACAGGTTGATGAAGGACCTCGACGAGGGCCGATTCCCTGAAGGCGACTAGGCCTTTGGAACTCCTGAAGGTCTACTTCGTTGCGGCACTAGGGTGATTAGCCCGTTTCGTGTTTGATTTGCGGTATATATCTGCCTAACGTGCGAAAAAGCTTGAACGCATTCGTTCTGGCAATGTCTCCGAAGGGGAAGACAGTGAACAAGGCGCAGCTCGTAGAAGTCATTGCGGACAAGGTCGGCGGCCGTCAGCAGGCCGCAGACGCGGTCGACGCGGTACTCGACGCGGTAGTCCGTGCAGTTGTGGCCGGAGACCGCGTGTCGGTCACCGGCTTCGGTTCGTTCGAGAAGGTCGACCGTCCGGCCCGGTACGCCCGTAACCCGCAGACGGGTGAGCGGGTCCGGGTCAAGAAGACCTCGGTGCCGCGCTTCCGCGCCGGTCAGGGCTTCAAGGACCTGGTCAGCGGCTCGAAGAAGCTCCCGAAGAACGACGTTGCCGTCAAGAAGGCGCCCAAGGGCAGCCTGTCGGGCGGTCCTTCCACCCGCACGACCGCCAAGGCCGCGGCCAAGAAGGCCACCGCCAAGAAGGCGACGGCCAAGAAGACCACCGCTGTGGCGAAGAAGGCCACTCCGGCGAAGAAGACCGCGGTGACGGCCAAGAAGGCGACGCCGGCGGCCAAGAAGGCCACCACCACGGCCAAGAAGGCCACCCCGGCGAAGAAGACCGCCACCACGGCCAAGAAGGCCACCGCCAAGAAGACGGCACCGGCTGCCAAGAAGGCCGCCGCCGCCAAGAAGACCGCGCCCGCCAAGAAGAGCTCGGCGCGCAAGACCACCGCCAAGAAGGCCACTGCCAGGAAGAAGTAGGGGCAGCGAGGCACTCACGCGCCGGGCCGGGCTCCCTCCGGGGAGCCCGGCCCGCGGTGTGTCCGGGGGAGCGCGAGCCCGGCGGGGCCCCGGGGGGCCGGGGCCCGGGGGGTCAGAACGTCTGGAGCGTCACCAGGGTGATGCGCCGGGACTCCCCTTCGCCGTCGACCTCGATCCGCACCCGCTGCCCCGCCCGCAGCAGCCGCAGGCCGCCCGCGTCGAAGGCCGGGGCGTCGAAGTCCACCGGGGTGCCGTCGTCGAGCAGCACACTGCCGCTGCGGGTCTGGGAGTCGTACGTGAACGCGGTCGCCTGCATGGCGGCAGCGTATCGGCCCGGGGCCGCGCACCGCTCCGTACGGCGGCGTCGGTACGAACGACCGCAGGAGTCGCAGGAGCGCCACGCACGGGGCCGCCCGGGCGTTACGCCCTATACGAGCGGGGGTGCGCCCACGACGACCCCGCTGAGCCGCGCCGTGCGCACCCCCACCCCCAGCTCCACCGCCGCCCGCAGATCGTCCCCGGTGTCCACGTCCTGTCGCACGGAATCGACGCCGGCCAGCAGGATTTCCCGGGCGCCGGAGGCGGCATGGCGGGCCCGCGAGGCGCCGCCGAAGGCCGGGGCCAATTCCACGCCGGGGGACGCGCACAGCAGTGTCGTCCCCATTCCGGCCGCGTCGGCCAGAAAAGCGCGCGGAAATGTGGCCGCGTATTCGAGCACTTGCCGCAATTCCGCGGGGCGCAGCGCGGGCAGATCGGCATTCAGTGCGGCGACGGCCGCGTCGGGCCGCGCCGCCCGCACCGTGTCCGCCCCGTACGCCAGTGCCGCGTTGAGCCCGGCGGCCGGAATATCCGCGGTAATCCGCGCTCCCAGGGCGGCCAGCGCCGTGCCGGCGGGGCCGTCGTCCGTGACGACCACCACATCGCGCACGACGGGACAGGCCAGCGCCGCCCCCACCGTGTCCAGGGCGAAGGCGAGCGCGAGCCCCGGACGCAACGCGTCGCCCGAGGAAGGCGTGAGCCTGCTCTTGGCCAGCAACAGGGGCTTCAGGGGGACGACCAGGGACCAGGGAGCGGTCCGGAACGTGTTCAGTGGCGAGCCCTCCGTCCTGTGCGCATCGGCCTCATTGTGGCCTGCCCGCCCGGTCGCGGGCACGGCAACGGGGAGGCCCGGCCCCAAAACCTGGGCGTACGGTGTTCTCGACAGACAAGGGGCCTGGGGCCACACTTGTGCGCCTGACCAGGCGTATCGGTGCAAAGAGCAGCCAGGTCCTAAAGGAAGGTGTCCGAGTGTCCCGCCGTAGAATCGGCTTCTGGTACCGCCTGGCAGCGGTCATCGCAAAACCGCCGCTGATGGTGCTGTTCAAGCGGGACTGGCACGGAATGGAGCACATTCCCGCCGACGGCGGATTCATCACCGCGGTCAATCACAACTCGTATCTGGACCCGCTGTCCTACGGGCACTTTCAGTACAACACGGGCCGTGTTCCCCGGCTCCTCGCCAAGGCCGGTCTCTTCCGGACGCCTTTCGTCGGCATGATGCTGCGCGGCACCGGCCAGATCCCCGTCTACCGCGACACCGGCAACGCCCTGGACGCCTTCCGGGCCGCCGTCGCCGCCATCGAGCACGGTGAGTGCGTCGCCTTCTATCCCGAAGGCACCCTCACCCGCGACCCCGACATGTGGCCGATGGCAGGCAAGTCCGGTGCGGCGCGCGTCGCCCTCCTGACGAAGGCCCCGGTCATCCCGGTGGCCCAGTGGGGCGCCAACTTGGCGATGCCGCCGTACGCGAAGGAGAACAAATTCCAGTTCTTCCCGCGCAAGACGCTCCAGGTGCAGGCGGGTCCGCCGGTCGACCTCCACCGGTTCTACGACGTGGAACCGACCCCCGACGTACTGCGCGAGGCCACCGAACTCATCATGGCGGCCATCACCGAGCAGCTCGCGGACCTGCGCGGCGAGCCCGTGCCCGCCGAGCCGTACGACCACCGCACGGTCCGTGCACAGCAGCGGCGCAAGGCCGCGGGAGAGGGCACAAAGTGACACGCCACCCGGTCAGGGCAGCCGTATTCGGAACGGGCTCCTGGGGTACGGCCTTCGGGATGGTCCTCGCCGACGCGGGCTGCGAGGTGACCCTCTGGGGCCGCCGCCCCGAGCTCGTCGAGGCCGTCAACACCACCCGGACCAACCCGGACTATCTGCCGGGCGTCGAACTCCCCGCGTCGCTGCGGGCCACCACCGACCCCGCCGAGGCCGCGGACGGCGCCGACTTCACGGTTCTCGCCGTGCCCTCGCAGACGCTGCGGGTCAATCTCGCCGCGTGGGCGCCGCTGCTGCCCGCCGACACCCTGCTCGTCTCCCTGATGAAGGGCGTCGAACTCGGCACCGCGAAGCGGATGAGCGAGGTGATCGAGGAGGTCGCCAAGGTCCCCGGCGAGCGCGTCGCGATCCTGACCGGCCCCAACCTGGCCAAGGAGATCGCCGCCCGCCAGCCCGCCGCCGCGGTCGTCGCCTGCCGGGACGAGGAGGCCGCCACCCGCTTCCAGGCCGCCTGCCACACCCCGTACTTCCGCCCGTACACCAACACCGACGTCGTCGGTTGCGAGCTGGGCGGCGCCGTCAAGAACGTCATCGCGCTGGCCGTCGGCATCGCGGACGGCATGGGCCTGGGCGACAACACCAAGGCCTCGCTGATCACCCGCGGGCTCGCCGAGACCACCCGGCTCGGCCTGGCCCTGGGCGCCGACGCGCACACCTTCGCGGGACTCGCGGGCATGGGCGACCTCGTCGCGACCTGCTCCTCGCCGCTCTCGCGCAACAACACCTTCGGCAAGAACCTGGGGCGCGGCATGACGCTTCAGGAGACCATCGCGGCGACGAAGCAGACCGCGGAGGGCGTCAAGTCCTGCGAGTCCGTGCTGGATCTGGCGCGCCGCCACGACGTCGACATGCCGATCACCGAGACGGTGGTGAGCATCGTCCACGAGGGCAAGCCGCCGCTGGTCGCGGTCAAGGAACTGATGGCGCGCAGCGCCAAGCCCGAGCGCCGCTGAGGCTCGTACCAACAGGTACGCTCAGTGCGATATGAGCAGCGAGAACCCCTCCCACAGCCCTGAGCCGCAGCGCAAGCCGCGCGTAGCCGTCGTGTTCGGCGGACGCAGCTCCGAACACGCCATCTCGGTCGTCACGGCCGGCGCCGTACTGCGGTCCATCGACCGCGAGAAGTACGACGTCCTGCCGATCGGGATCACCACGGACGGCCGCTGGGTCCTGACCAGCGACGATCCCGAGCGGATGGCCATCGCCGACCGCACCCTGCCGAGCGTCGAGGACCTCACCGAATCGACGACGGGCGGCGTGGTCCTCTCCGTCGACCCGGGCAGTCGCGAGGTCGTCCACAGCGAACCGGGCCTGGTGCCCAGGGCGCTGGGTGAAGTCGACGTCGTCTTTCCCGTCCTGCACGGCCCGTACGGCGAGGACGGCACCCTCCAGGGGCTGCTGGAGCTCTCCGGCGTCCCGTACGTCGGCTGCGGCGTCCTCGCCTCGGCCGTCGGCCAGGACAAGGAGTACATGAAGCGGGTGTTCATCTCCTTCGGGCTGCCCGTCGGCCCGTACGAGGTCATCCGCCCGCGCGAGTGGGAACTGGACCCCGCGGCCACCCGTAAGAAGATCGTGGGCTTCGCCGCCGACCACGGCTGGCCGATCTTCGTGAAGCCGGCCCGCGCCGGCTCCTCGATGGGCATCACCAAGGTCGACGACCTGTCCGGTCTCGACGAGGCGATCGAGGAGGCGCAGCGCCACGACCCGAAGATCCTCATCGAGTCGCTGCTGCGCGGCCGTGAGATCGAGTGCGGTGTGCTGGAGTTCGAGGACGGGCCGCGCGCGAGCGTGCCCGCCGAGATCCCGCCCGTCACGTCCCACGACTTCTACGACTTCGAGGCCAAGTACATCGACTCGGCCACCGGCCTGGTGCCGGCGCCGCTCACCGACGAGCAGACCGCCGAGGTGCGGCGGCTCGCGGTCGACGCGTTCGAAGCGGTGTCCTGCGAGGGCCTGGTGCGCGCCGACTTCTTCCTGCGGGAGAACGGCGAGTTCGTGATCAACGAGATCAACACCATGCCGGGCTTCACCCCGATCTCGATGTACCCGCGGATGTGGCAGGAGAGCGGCGTCGAGTACGCCGACCTCGTCGACCTGCTGATCCAGGCGGCGCTGCGCCGCTCGACGGGGCTGCGCTAGCGGGCCTCAGAGGCTGGACGGCACGGTCTTCTTCACCGGCCCCGCGAAGGCCGCCAACGGCGTGATGTCGTGGGCGTACTTCGCGGGGAAAGTGATCTCGACGTAGGCCTCGCGGTAGGTGCTGGTGAAGCGCTGGCCGCCGTTGTCCTGCGGCTCGTGCAGCCAGTTGACGCCGTCGGCGTCCACTCCCTGCGCCTGCGGATCCCCCATCCTTTCCGGTCGGGGGACCCCGCAGCGCAGTACGATCGCCGGGTCTCCCCACGCAGCGGTGAAGTCGGACCCGGGATCCGCGGTACGAGAGTCCTGGCCGTCGACCGACCCCGGCAGCTCCTGGTGCAGCGCCCGGCACACCTTGGCCGCTTCCGCGGACAGGGTGGGAACCGGGATCGCCACGGCGTCGTCGGTCAGGGAGCAGCCCGCGGCGGCGAGCAGCAGGGCGGCGGACAGACACAGAAGCCGGCGGGAAGAAGTCACCGGCCAAGCGTAGACGGGGCTACAGATGGACGACCGGGCAGGTCAGGGTGCGGGTGATGCCGTCCACCTGCTGGACCTTGGCCACCACCAGGCGGCCGAGTTCGTCGACCGTATCTGCCTCTGCACGCACGATCACGTCATAGGGTCCGGTCACGTCCTCGGCCTGGATCACTCCCTGAATCTTGCCGATGAGATCGGCGACGGTCGACGACTTGCCGACCTCGGTCTGAATAAGGATGTACGCCTGTACCACGGAACCTCCAGGGCGGCCACGAGGATCATGTGGGGAGAAGGGACGCCACCGTATCGCGTCGTCGTGGGCAGCGGGGAGACTTGCGCGGCCGGTGACGCAAGCCGTGCGGCGCACGGAAACTGAAGTTGACGTATGTGTTGACGGTACCGACAGCAGTGATGGCTCGCGACCGCAAGCTCAGCGGGTCCAAGGGGGTATCCGGGATGAATACGAGAGGCGAGACTCGATGAAGGGCACTGTCGGCGAGTTGGGGGAGTTCGGGCTCATCAGAGAGCTCACTTCCCGGCTCACCACCACCCCGGCGGTAAAGCTGGGGCCCGGTGACGACGCGGCTGTCGTGGCCGCTCCCGACCGACGGGTCGTGGCGAGCACGGACATTCTGCTGGAGGGGCGCCACTTCCGGCGCGACTGGTCCACCGCGTACGACGTGGGCCGCAAGGCAGCCGCCCAGAATCTCGCCGACATCGCCGCCATGGGCGCGGTCCCGACCGCGCTGCTGCTCGGACTCGTCGTCCCCGCCGAACTCCCCGTCGCCTGGCCGACCGAGCTGATGGACGGCATCAGGGACGAGTGCCAGGTGGCGGGCGCGGCGGTGGTCGGCGGAGACGTCGTACGCGGCGACACCATCACGGTGGCGATCACCGCACTCGGCGATCTGCGCAACCACGAGCCGGTCACCCGCTCCGGCGCCCGCTCCGGCGACATCGTCGCCGTCACCGGATGGCTGGGCTGGTCCGCCGCCGGGCACGCGGTCCTCTCGCGCGGCTTCCGCTCACCGCGGGCCTTCGTCGAGGCGCACCGGCGCCCCGAACCGCCCTACCACGCGGGCCCCGCCGCCGCCGGGCTCGGCGCCACCGCCATGACCGACGTCAGTGACGGGCTCGTCGCGGACCTCGGGCACATCGCGGAGGCCAGCAAGGTCCGGATCGACCTGCGGTCCGGGCTGATCGACATCCCCTCGCAGATGTCCGACATCGGGCAGGCCGTCGGCGTCGACCCGCTCCAGTGGGTGCTGACCGGCGGCGAGGACCACGCGATCGTGGCGACCTTCCCGCCGGACGTGAAACTGCCCGCCCGCTGGAAGGTGATCGGCGAGGTCCTCAACCCGTCGGCTCTGCCCCAGGTGACCGTCGACGGCGCGCCATGGACGAGCAAGGGCGGCTGGGACCACTTCGGCGACATCGAGACGGGGCAGTAGCCGGACGCCCTCGGAGCCGCGGCGTACTAGATTCGCGGGTATGCGAATACTTCCTTGTGTGCTCACCGTCGCCGGGTCCGACTCCGGCGGCGGTGCGGGCATCCAGGCCGACCTCAAGACGATGCTCGCCCTCGGTGTGCACGGCATGAGCGTGCTCACCGCGGTGACCGCGCAGAACTCGATGGGCGTGCAGGGCGTCTGGGACCTGCCGGTGGAGGCCGTACGCGCCCAGTACCGCAGCGTCGTCGACGACATCGGCGTACAGGCCGTGAAGACCGGGATGCTGTCGTCGGCCGCACTCGTCGAGGTCGTCGCGGAACTGCTGGCCGGCACCGACGCCCCGGTCGTCGTGGACCCGGTGGGCGTCTCCAAGCACGGGGACGCGCTGCTCGCCGACTCCGCGCTCGACGCCGTACGGACCCGACTCCTGCCCACCGCGACCGTCGCGACGCCCAACCTCGACGAGGTCGCCCAGCTCACCGGCGTCCGGGTGGAGTCGGAGACCGACCTGCGCCGGGCGGCCGACGCCCTGCTCGCGTACGGCCCGCGCTGGGCGCTCATCAAGGGCGGGCACCTGACGGGCGAAGCGGTGGACCTGCTGACGGACGGCACCGACGAGCACTGGCTGCGGGCGCCCCGGCACGACAACCGGCACACGCACGGCACGGGGTGCACGCTCGCGTCGGCCATCGCGTCGGGCCTCGCCAAGGGCCTCGATGTGCCGCAGGCCGTGCGGGCCGCCAAGGAGTACGTGACCGAGGCGATCGCCGCCGGCTTCGCGCTCGGCGGCGGCATCGGCCCGGTCGACCACGGCTGGCGGCTCAGGAATAGTCCTTCAGCGTGATGGCCGACGCCGCCTTCTCAGTGAGCTTCTTGAAGACTCCGGTGAGCAGCCGCGAGCTCAGGATCCGGTAGGCGCGGTCGCGCTGGCGGAGCTTCTTCTCAGTGGGCGGCGCCATGAACGGGCCCGCGCCCTCCGCCGTCTTCTGGCAGCCCTTGGCGTAGTCACCGACCTCCGCCTCGTACGCGGCGAACGCCACCCGGTGATCGCCGCGCACGAGGGCCAGTTCACCGGCCAGGACATACGCGCAGACGATGGCGGAGCCGGTGCCCATGCCGCCCATCGTCGCGCCGTGGCCCGCGTCGCCGAGGAGCACCACCCGGCCCTTGGACAGCCGCTCGACGCGGACCTGCGCGACCGCGTCGAAGTACAGGCTGTCCGTCGCCTCCAGCGCCGCCAGGATCCGCGGCGTCTCCCAGCCCACGTCCGCGAACCGCTCCGCGAGGATCTTCTTCTGCGCACCGATGTCGCGCCGGTCGTAGTCCAGCCGCTCCGAGGCGAAGACCAGCGTCGCGCCGGCCCGCTCCGGGTCGCCGTCGTAGTTGGAGAGGGACACCATCCTGTCCGGCTCGCTGTAGAGCCGGGCGGCCCGGTCCAGGGCGAGGTGGTTGGGGAGGTCGAATCCCGCGATGTAGTACCCGAGATGGCGCAGGGAGTGCTCCTGGTCGCCGAAGGCCAGCCGACGGGTGAGGGAGTGCAGACCATCGGCTCCGACGACGAGGTCGAAGCGGCGCGGGGCGCCCTGCTCGAACGTGACGTCGACCCCGTCGGTGTCCTCGGTCAGGGTGGCGATGGAGTCACCGAAGACGTACGCGACACGGTCCTTGGTGCGCTCGTAGAGGATCTCGGAGAGATCGCCGCGGAAGATCTCGACGTCGCCACTCATGAACGCGGCGGGCAGGTCCACCCGCTCGCTCCCGTCGGCGTCCACGACGGTCTGGCAGCCCATGTGGGTCTGCCGGGCGTGGACCTCGTCCCAGATGCCCAGGCGCTGGAGCGCCGTGCGGTGCGCCCGGCCGCGGAAGTCGACGGCGAAGCCGCCCTTGCGCAGGGCGGGCGCCTTCTCGACGACCGTGACGTGCGCGCCGTACTTCGAGAGCTGGAGGGCGAGTGCGGGACCGGCGACACTGGCCCCCGAGATCAGAACGCTGAGGTGGGCGAGCCGCTGTGTGGTGTCGGCCTGCGGGGTGTTGCTCTGCGAGGTCTCGCTCTGCTTCGTCATGCCCTGAGACTGGCGGGGCCCCCTTACCGTCCTCCTACCGTTCGCTGACCGCCGCTGACCGCAGGGCGTGACCCCGTTCGTACGCCGCCCTGTACGCCGTGGCGGAGAGCCTCGACCTTGCCGCTTCCCCGACCCGTACGACATCGAGGTCACCGGCGAGCGGCGCACCGCGCAGCGCCTCGGCGGCGCCGAGCAGTTCGGCGGCGGCCTCCGGGGCGGCCACCTCCGCCCAGGCCTCCGCCACGTCGGCGAGGGCGATGTCCTCGGGCTGCTCCACGGCGAGGTCCCGGGCCTGCCCGAACCAGTCGCGGGCCTCCTCCGGGCGGCCGTCCGCCGCCGCGGTGCGGCCGAGCCCGATGAAGATCCGCAGGGTCTCGCCGATGCTGAACCAGGTCGCCGCGCACACTTCGAGCGCCGCTTCGTAGTGCTCACGCGCGCGTGGCGTGTCACCGGTGAGACGGGCCGCGTCGCCAAGGCCGCGCAGCGCGCCCGCGACCTTGTCGGGGACACCGGCGCCCCGGGCGAGGTCGGCGGAGCGGGTGAACAGCTCGACGGCCTCGGCCGGCCGGCCGGCGTGCAGCTGGATCGCCGCCCGGCGCAGCAGCAGATCGGCGGTCTCCTCGGGCGCCGCCAGCTCCCGGACGAGTACGAGCGCCTCGTCGACCAGCGCCAGCGCGCGCCCGGTGTCGCCCCGCCAGTGCGCGAACATCGCCAGCGGATCAAGGCAGTTGGCCGTGCCCCAGCGGTCGCCGGTCGCCCGAAAGCCCTCCACGGCCTCGGCGAAGGCGGCCTCCGACGCGAGCGGCCGGCCGGCGAACAGTTCCTGGAAGCCGCCACCCATGCGGTACATCGCCAGCGTCCACGGATCATCGGGCCGAAACCTGCGCAGCTGGTCCTCGTTGCCGCGCTGCGGCCCGCTCACCAGCGACCACAGAACGAGCGTGAACGGCAGCCGCAGCGTCAGCCCGGGAGTGGCCATGAGGGCGTCCAACCGCCTGATCAGAGCGGGTTCACCCGGATCGCCCCGCCCGGTGATGGTGTGGATCACGCACAGGACGTACTCCTCGACGAGCCCTTCGGGCGCCTGCGGGCCCACCGCGGCCAGCAGTTCGACGGCGAGCGGGGCCAGCTCCCCCTGCCGTCCGCGCAGACGTACGTACCAGGACATCCGCGCCAGCAGCCGCAGCGCCGTGGACCGGTCGCCCTGCCGCAGAGCCGCGAAAAGATTGGCGTGCTCCGCGTCGAGCCGCGCCAGCCAGGCGAGTTGCGCCTCGCCGCGCAGGAAGGGCTCGGCGGTCTCGGCCAGCTCCAGGAAGTACGCGGCGTGCGCCGCGGTCGGCGCGGTCTCCTCGCCGGCCAGCCGCTCCGCGCAGAAGGCCCGGATGGTGTCCAGCATCCGGTAGCGCCCGTCCGTCACCTCCACGAAGGACTTCTCGACGAGCGAGGCCAGCACGTCCTCGGCGTCCGCGACGCCGCAGACCCGCTCGACCGCGTCCAGCGTCGCGCCCCCGCGGAACACCGTCAGCCGCGGTGCCAGCAGCCGCTCCTCGTCGTCGAGCAGCTCCCAGCTCCACTCCACGACCGCGCGCAGGGTCCGGTGGCGCGGCGCCTTGGTGCGGTCCCCGCGCGACAGCAGCCGGAAGCGGTCGTCGAGCCGGGCCGCGATCTCGTCGAGCGTGAGGGTACGCAGCCGGGCCGCCGCCAGTTCGATGGCGAGCGGCAGCCCGTCCAGCGCCGCACAGATGTGCTCCACGCGCGCGTGCTCCGCGCGGCTGCCGTCCCCGCCGAAGCCGGGGCGCACCGCCGCCGCCCGGTCGGTGAACAGGGCGACGGCGCCCTCGGGTGCGAGCGGGGGCAGCGGGCACAGGGCCTCGCCGGTGATGCCCAACGCCTCACGGCTCGTCGCCAGCACCCGCACACCGGGACAGGCGCCGAGCAGTAGACCCGCGAGCCGGGCCGCGCCCTCGACCAGATGCTCACAGTTGTCGAGCAGAAGCAGCAGCTCACGCCCTTCCAGCGCGGACAGCAGCCGTTCCGTGGCATCGCCCGCCCGGTCGTGGAATCCGCTCTCCCGCACCCCCAGCGCAGCCAGCACCGCGTACGGCAGCTGCGCCGCGTCGGCGATCGGCGCCAGCTCGACATAACAGACCGCCCCAGCCCAGCGACCGGCCGACTCGACCGCGAGCCGCGTCTTGCCGGCCCCGCCGGGCCCGGTCAGTGTCACCAGCCGCGCGGCCGAAAGCAGTGAGCCGATCCGCTCCAGTTCCCGCGACCGGCCCACGAAGGAGGTGAGCTGCGCGGGGACGCCACTGGCGGTGGCCCGCGCCGGGGCCTGGCCGCGCAGCAGCTCCAGATGGAGCGCGGCCAGCTCGGGGGAGGGGTCGGCGCCCAGCTCGTCGGAGAGCGTGCGGCGGGCGTCCTCGTACACACCGAGGGCCTCGGCCGGGCGTCCCGCCGCGTGCAGGGCCCGCATCAGCTGCCCGTACGGCCGCTCCCGCAGCGGGTGTACGGCGATGACCTCGCGCAGCTCGGGCACCAGCTCGGGGCCGCCGCCCAGCGCGAGATCCGCCTCCGTGCGGTCGTGCAGCGCGGCCAGCCGCAGCTCGTCGAGCCGGACCGCCTGCGCCTCGGCGAACGGCACGGAGGCCAGGTCCGCCAGGGCGGGCCCCCGCCACAGCCCGAGCGCTTCCCGCAACAGCTCGGCCGCCCGCCGGTGATCGCCCGCCGTCAGGGCCCGGCGTCCTTCGCGGGAGAGCCGCTCGAAGCGGTGGACGTCGACGTCCTCGGGGTCCGCGACCAGGCGGTAACCGGCGGGCAGCGACTCGATGCGTACGCCGAGCCGCTTGCGCAGCCGGGACACCTGGGACTGGAGCGCGTTGGCGGCGCCGGCCGGCGGCTCGCCACCGTACAGACCGTCGGTCAGCCGGTCGGTGCCCACCACCCGGCCCACGTCGAGCAGCAGCAGGGCGAGGAGGGCGCGCGGGCGCGGGCCGCCCGGATCGAGCGCGCCGCCCCTGCCGTCCGCGCCTTCGCTGTCGGCGTTGTCGGAACGTATGTCGAGAGGACCCAGGATTCCGAAGCGCACGTACCGATTCTGGCAGCTCACCGGGGGCGCAGGAGGGGAGTGGGCATAAAAGAACCGGCCCATCACAAGGATGGGCCGGTTCTTAAGCAACCAGCTAGGTGGCCGCGCTTGGCGTTACGTCAGCGCGAGACCTTGCCGGCCTTGATGCACGAAGTGCAGACGTTGAGCCGCTTCGGCGTCCGACCGACCACTGCACGCACGCGCTGGATGTTGGGATTCCAGCGACGAGACGTACGGCGGTGCGAGTGCGAAATACTATTGCCGAAGCCCGGCCCCTTGCCGCAGACGTCGCAGTTGGCAGCCACGGGTCACTCCAAAGACTTCAGGTGCTCTTACAGTGGATCCCGGCATGCCGGGATCGAAGATTCGAGTGGCGTAGCCGGGGGAAAGTCCCGATTCTCATCGGGCAACCGGAGCAGCATACATCGGCTGCTCCCGTACAACGAAACTACCATGGCTGCCGCTGCCCCCGCCCCGGCCCCCGGCCCCGACCGGGCTCGTTGCGGGTCTACCCTGCGGTGCAACCGCTCTCAAGGAGGACGCCAGGTGCCGCAGAACCTCGACGCCGTCGCGGTGCGCACCTGGTGCTCACTGGCGCTGGAAGCCCTGGGCAGGGCCCGCGAGGAGATCGACGCGATCAATGTCTATCCGGTCGCCGACGGAGACACCGGCACCAATCTCTACCTGACCGTGGAATCCGCGGCCCAGGCGGTGGAAGCGGTCTTCACCGCGCACGAGACGGTCACCGGAGGCACCTCGGTCCCGGCCCTCGCCGACGCGATGCGGGCGATGGCCCACGGAGCGCTGATCGGGGCGCGGGGCAATTCGGGGACGATCCTGGCGCAGCTGCTGCGCGGCATGGAACAGGTGCTGTCCGAAGAGGTCCCCGCCGAAGGGGCGCCGGTCATGCGGGCCGACGTGCTCCGCCGCGCCCTGCGCAGGGCCTCCGAAGCGGCGTACCAGGCGGTCGCGCACCCCGTGGAGGGCACCGTCCTGACGGTGGCCGCCGCCGCGGCCACCGCCGGGGAGAGCGCCGTGGGCGGCACGGCCCAGGTGGCGCGCGCGGCGTACGAGGGGGCCCGCCAGGCACTGGACGCGACCCCCGGGCAGCTGGCCGTGCTGAGCCATGCGGGCGTCGTGGACGCGGGCGGCCAGGGACTGGTGACCCTGCTCGGCGCTCTGGTCGAAGTGGTCTCGGGCGAGGCCGTCACCGCGCGCAAGCAGCCGGCGCACGCACTCGTGGCCGATGGCTGTCACCCGGACCCGGCCGACGCCTCGGACTTCCCGGCGGACGGCGGCCCGGCCTTCGAAGTGCTCTACCTCCTGGAGGCGGACGACACGGCGGTCGCCCGGCTGCGGACCCGGCTCGACACCTTCGGCGACTCCCTCGTGGTCGTCGGCGGCGACGGCCTGTGGAACATCCACGTGCACGTGGACGACGCGGGCGCCGCCGTGGAGGCGGGCGTCGAGGCGGGCCGCCCGTACCGCATCCGCATCACGCACTTCGCCGCCGACCGGGCGGCCCCGCCCCGCGAGCGCGCCCAGCGCGCGGTCGTCGCGGTGGTCCCGGGAGAGGGGCTCGCGGACCTGTGCGCCCAGGCGGGCGCGACCACGGTCCTCGCGCGCCCCGGGGAGCCGCCCGCGAGCGGCGAGCTGGCGGAGGCGATCCGGCGGGCCCACGCGCGCGAGGTGGTCCTGCTGCCGAACGACGCGGACCTGCGCCACACCGCGGCAGCCGCCGCCGAGCAGGTCCGTACCGAAGGCGTACGGGTCGCCCTCATCCCCACCCGGGCCGCGGTCCAGGGCATCGCGGCCCTCGCCGTCCACGAGCCCGACCGCCGCTTCGACGAGGACGTCGTGGCGATGACATCGGCGGCCGGCGCCACCCGCTACGGCGAAGTGGCCGTGGCCGAACGGCAGTCCTGGACGATGGCGGGCATCTGCCAGGCCGGCGACGTGCTGGGTCTCATCGACGGCGACGTGGTCGTGATCGGCGCCGACCTGACCACGACGGCCCGCGCGGTGCTGGACCGGATGCTGGCGGCCGGCGGCGAGATGGTCACCCTGATCCTCGGCGACGCGACCCGGCCCGACCTCGCCGAGCGACTGGAAGCCCACGTACGCGAATCCCACCTGGCCGTCGACACCGTGACGTACGAGGGCGGCAGGCACTCGTCGCCGCTCCTGATCGGCGTCGAGTGAGAGCGCCCGCGAACAGGACCGGGTAGCGCCGATCCGGCTTCCGGGCGCTTCGGGCGCACCTGCCCATCCCGCGACGTGGGCGGCGACTCCGGCCCTGCGCGACCGCGCCGGCCCCGGCCCGCCCGTCGACGCGGACCCACGGAGGACAGGCCCTGCCCGCGACCGGCCACCCATTGTCGGAGCCATGGTGTCCAATGGATCGCGTGCCCGCGCTCGACGAACCACTCAAGAAGACGCTCGGCGGCACCACCGCGAAGGTGATGGCCGAGCACCTCGACCTGCACACGGTCGGTGACCTGCTGCACCACTACCCGCGGCGGTACGCCGAGCGCGGCGAGCTGACCCAGCTCGCCGATCTCCCGCTCGACGAGCACGCCACCGTGCTCGCCCAGGTCGCCGACGCCCGCGTCCTGCGGTTCAACAACGGCAAGGGCCAGCGGCTGGAGGTGACCCTCACCGACGGCAGCGGACGGCTCCAGCTGGTCTTCTTCGGCAAGTCGATCTATCACCACCAGAAGGAGCTGCTGCCCGGCCGCCGCGGCATGTTCTCCGGCAAGGTGGGCATGTTCCGCAACATCCGCCAGCTCTCCCACCCGGCGTACGAAATGCTCGGCAAGGACAGCGGCGACGACGCCGCCGAGGTCTGGGCGAACCAGCTGATCCCGCTCTACCCGGCCTGCGCCCAGATGGAGTCCTGGAAGATCGCCAAGACGGTCGACCTGGTCCTGGACTCGATGGAGGCCACCGGCTGGCAGGAGGTCGGCGACCCGCTGCCGCTCGCGCTCCGCGAAGGACGCGGACTGACCGGACTGCCCGACGCCTTCCGCAAGGTCCACCGGCCGAGCACCAAGGCGGACATCGACGAGGCACGCGGCCGCCTCAAGTGGGACGAGGCGTTCGTCCTCCAGGTCGCCCTCGCCCGCCGCCGCCTCGCCGAGAACCAACTGCCCGCCGTGGCCCGCACACCCACCCCCGGCGGCCTCCTCGACGCCTTCGACGCGAAGCTGCCCTTCACCCTCACCGAAGGCCAGCTGACGGTCACGAAGGAGATCTTCGACGACCTCGCCACCGAGCACCCCATGCACCGGCTGCTCCAGGGCGAAGTTGGATCCGGGAAGACCATGGTGGCTCTGCGCGCCATGCTCACGGTGGTCGACGCGGGCGGCCAGGCCGCGATGCTCGCGCCCACCGAGGTGCTCGCCCAGCAGCACCACCGCTCCATCACCGAGATGATGGGCGAGCTCGCCGAGGGTGGGATGCTCGGCGGCGCGGAGCTCGGCACGAAGGTGGTGCTGCTCACCGGCTCCATGGGCGTGCCCGCCCGCCGCCGGGCCCTCCTCGACCTGGTCACGGGCGAGGCGGGCATCGTGATCGGCACGCACGCGCTGATCGAGGACAAGGTGCAGTTCCAGGACCTGGGCCTGGTCGTGGTCGACGAGCAGCACCGGTTCGGGGTCGAGCAGCGCGACGCCCTGCGCTCCAAGGGCAAGCAGCCGCCGCACCTGCTGGTGATGACGGCGACACCCATCCCGCGCACGGTCGCGATGACGGTCTTCGGCGATCTGGAGACCTCGGTCCTCGACCAGCTCCCGGCCGGCCGGCTGCCGATCGCCAGCCATGTCGTACCGGCCAAGGACAAGCCGCACTTCCTCGCCCGCGCCTGGGAGCGGGTGCGCGAGGAAGTGGAGAACGGCCACCAGGCGTACGTCGTCTGTCCCCGCATCGGCGACGGGGACGACGACCCCAGGGCCGCCAAGAAGAAGTCCGCCGACGAGGACCCCGAGAAGCGGCCGCCGCTGGCGGTCATGGAGATCGCCGAGCAGATCGCCGCCGGTCCGCTCAAGGGCCTGCGCATCGAAGTCCTGCACGGGCGGATGGCGCCCGACGACAAGGACGACGTGATGCGCCGCTTCTCGGCCGGCGAGGTGGATGTCCTGGTCGCCACCACCGTCATCGAGGTCGGCGTCAATGTTCCCAACGCCACCGCCATGGTGATCATGGACGCCGACCGGTTCGGCGTATCGCAGCTGCACCAGCTGCGCGGCCGGGTCGGCCGCGGCTCGGCCGCCGGGCTGTGCCTGCTGGTCAGCGAGATGCACGAGGCGAGCCCGGCCCGTGCCCGGCTGGCCGCCGTGGCCGCCACCCTCGACGGCTTCGAGCTCTCCCGTATCGACCTCGAACAGCGGCACGAGGGCGATGTGCTCGGCCAGGCCCAGTCCGGTGTCAGGTCCTCGCTGCGGATGCTCACCGTCATCGAGGACGAGGAGGTCATCGCGGCGGCCCGCGAGGAGGCCGTCCTGGTGGTCGCCGACGACCCCGACCTCGAACGGCTCCCCGAGCTGCGCACGGCCCTGGACGCGCTCCTCGACGCGGAGCGGGAGCAGTACCTCGACAAGGGCTGAGCCGAGGGGCGGCAAGGGACGGGCAAGGGGGTGAGCGGGGGACGGTGGGCGCCGCACGGCGGAGGAGGGGGCCGGGTCACCGGTCCCGGCCGGGACCGATCCGGATCGACGCCATATCGTGGGAGGACGTCAGCCCCTCCACCCACAACACCCGATCCGAGGCCCGACACTCATGACCCGCGTGATCGCCGGCACGGCCGGTGGACGCCGCCTGGCCGTTCCGCCGGGCAACGGCACCCGCCCCACATCCGACCGTGCGCGCGAGGGCATGTTCTCCACCTGGGAGTCGCTCCTCGGCTCACTGGACGGCACCAGGATCGCCGACCTGTACGCGGGTTCGGGCGCCATCGGTCTGGAGGCGCTCTCCCGAGGCGCCGTGCACGCCCTGCTGGTCGAGGCGGACAGCACATCCGTCCGGACCGTCCGGGAGAACGTCCGGGCGCTGGGCCTGCCCGGCGCCGAGGTGCGGGCGGGCAAAGCGGAGCAGATCGTCACAGGTGCGGCGCCCGAGATCCCGTACGACGTGGTGTTCCTGGACCCGCCGTTCGCCGTCACCGACGACGATCTTCGCGAGATCCTGCTCACACTCCGCACCCAGGGGTGGCTCACCGACGATGCCCTCGTCACCGTGGAGCGCAGCACCAGAGGCGGAGAGTTCAAGTGGCCCAAGGGTTTTGAGGCCCTGCGGGCCCGTCGTTACGGCGAGGCGACGTTTTGGTACGGTCGCGCCGCCGCTGCGTGCGAAGACGCACGATGACCGGACCGGAGAGCGAGGGAGTACAGATGCGCCGCGCCGTCTGTCCCGGGTCATTCGACCCGATCACCAATGGACATCTCGACATCATTGGCCGCGCCTCCAAGTTGTACGACGTCGTACACGTCGCGGTGATGATCAATCAGGGCAAGAAGAGCCTGTTCACCGTCGAGGAGCGGATCGATCTGATCCGGCAGGTCACCGTCGACTACGGCAATGTCGAGGTGGAGTCCCACCACGGACTGCTCGTCGACTTCTGCAAGCAGCGCGACATCCCGGCCATCGTCAAGGGCCTGCGCGCGGTCAGCGACTTCGACTACGAGCTGCAGATGGCCCAGATGAACAACGGGCTCTCGGGCGTCGAAACGCTGTTCGTCCCGACCAACCCCACCTACAGCTTCCTCTCCTCCTCACTGGTCAAGGAGGTCGCGGCCTGGGGCGGCGACGTCTCCCACCTGCTTCCCGAGGTGGTCCACGAGGCCCTCACCGAACGCCTCGGCCAGAAGTGACCGGCTGACGGCCCGTCACCCGGTGTCGGTCGGAAGCCGACTGGCCGTACAGTCGTCCCGTCCGTCTCCAGGCAGGCGCTGGGCGCCGCTGCGAGAAGACCCCCGGCCCCCCGGCCGAAAGAACAGGTGGCGAGCTCGCGGTGGATGTGCAGAAGAAGCTCGATGAGATTGTCGAGGCGATCGGCAGCGCCCGGTCCATGCCCATGTCGGCCTCGTGCGTGGTCAACCGCGCCGACCTGCTCTCGATGCTCGAAGAGGTGCGCGAGGCCCTGCCGGGGTCGCTCGCGCAGGCCCAGGAACTGATCGGCGGCCGGGAGCAGCTCGCCGAGCAGGCCCGCGAGGAGGCCGAGCGGATCATCGAGTCCGCGCACGCCCAGCGCGGCTCCCTGATCTCCGACACCGAGGTCGCCCGGCGCTCGCAGGACGAGGCGGACCGGATCCTCACCGATGCCCGCCGCGAGGCCGACGAGATCCGTGTGGAGGCCGACGAGTACGTCGACTCCAAGCTCGCGAACTTCGAGGTCGTCCTCACCAAGACCCTCGGTTCCGTCGACCGCGGCCGGGAGAAGCTGCTCGGCCGGGGCCCCGGGCTCGACGAGCAGGGGTACGCCGACGAGGAGGCGCCGGAGCGCAGCCACGATCCGGAGACCCTGCGGCAGCGCGCGGACGAGTACGTCGACACCAAGATCGGCGCTTTCCAGGCCGTCCTGTCCAAGACGCTCGAGGCGGTCGGCCGCGGCCGGCGGAAGCTGCACGGGCAGGTGGCGTCGGACGAGCTCGGTCTGCACATGGCGGCCCAGGACGGCGCGGGGGCGCAGCACAGCAGCGACTCGGACTTCCTGGCCGACCTCGCCGAGCCGCAGGCCGCGCAGGCGGTCCCGCAGCGGGCGCAGGCTCCCGCGCCGGTGCCCGAGCAGCCCCAGATCCCCGCGCAGCAGCCGTACGACGCGTACGGGTACCCGCAGCCCCAGCAGCAGCCGGACCCGTACGGGTACCAGCAGCAGCCGCAGGACCCGTACGCGTACCAGCAGCAGGATCCCTACGCGTACCAGCAGCAGGGCTACGACCAGGGGTACGACCAGCAGGGGTACGGACAGCAGGGCTACGAGCAGCCGCAGGCCGCAGACCACCAGCAGCCCCAGCCTCAGCAGCCCCAGAGCGCGCTCGACGAGACCAGCCTGTTCGACACGAGCATGATCAACCTCGATCAGCTCCGCGAGTACGAGCAGGGGCGTTAGGGACCGGATTGGGTCCTGGCGGAAGCGTCCAGTATCCTGGTTGTTCGGTCGCGAGTACGTCCGCGATCCCGGCTGCCCGAATCGTGTTCCGCGGCATGGCAGCCCACCACCGCGATCCGAAAGCAGGACAGCTCTGAACGCCCGCCTTGACCACCGCAACCCTCTCGTGTTCGACACACACGAGCTGGGCCGGCGTCCCGGTGCGCTGCAGCGGCTGACCCGCGCGGTAGCAGCCCCCAAGGACTTCGGTATCGAAGGGGTGATCGGTGTGCCCGAGGGCGCACAGATCAATCTCAAGCTCCGCCTCGAATCCGTCATGGACGGGGTGCTTGTCACAGGCACCTCCCGTGCAACGGCCGTGGGGGAGTGCGTAAGGTGTCTGGAGCCGCTGGAGCTCAGGGTTGCAGCGGATTACCAGGAGATGTTCTCGTACCCTGACGCCGACGACCGTGGCCGCTCGAAAAAAGCGGAACCGGCCGACGACGCCGAGGACGACGAGGACACGCTTCACCTCGAGGACGGCTTGTTCGACCTCGAGTCCGTGCTGCGTGATGCGGTAGTGCTCGCACTGCCGATGCAGCCGGTGTGCCGGGAGGAATGCGCCGGCCTGTGTTCCCAGTGCGGAATCAGGCTGGACGAGAACCCCGATCACAACCATGAGGCCGTCGACATCCGTTGGGCGGCACTGCAAGGACTCGCTGGGACCATCCAGGACGGCGAGAAGGACAACACTGGCGGCGCCGCCGAGTCGGGCGTCGACGAGAAGCAGGAGAAGTAGCCGTGGCTGTTCCGAAGCGGAAGATGTCGCGCAGCAACACGCGCCACCGCCGGTCGCAGTGGAAGGCTGCGGTCCCCACCCTGGTTTCGTGTGAGCGTTGCCAGGAGCCGAAGCTCCAGCACATTGCGTGCCCGAGCTGCGGCACTTATAACAAGCGCCAGGTCCTCGAGGTCTGAGCGGCTGGTGAGAGGCACTGTGTCTAGCCACAAAACGGCGGATGACGCCAAGGCGGAAACCGCCAAGAAGCCGGCGGAGAACACAGCCTCGTCCCACACGCTTCTGGAAGGGCGGCTCGGCTATCAGCTCGAGTCCGCCCTTCTGGTGCGTGCGCTGACCCACCGTTCGTACGCGTACGAGAATGGCGGTCTGCCCACCAATGAGCGACTGGAGTTCCTCGGGGACTCCGTGCTCGGTCTGGTGGTCACGGACACGCTGTACCGGACCCATCCCGACCTGCCGGAAGGCCAACTGGCCAAACTGCGGGCCGCTGTGGTCAATTCTCGTGCGCTTGCTGAGGTGGGCCGCGGCCTGGAACTCGGCTCCTTCATCCGGCTCGGCCGGGGCGAAGAGGGCACGGGTGGCAGGGACAAGGCATCCATCCTGGCCGACACCCTTGAAGCGGTGATCGGCGCGGTCTATCTCGATCAAGGTCTGGGCACCGCATCGGAACTGGTGCACCGGCTCTTCGATCCACTGATCGAGAAGTCTTCGAGCCTGGGCGCCGGCCTGGACTGGAAGACGAGTCTCCAGGAATTGACTGCGACCGAAGGGCTCGGTGTTCCCGAGTACCTGGTCACGGAGACCGGACCGGACCACGAAAAAACCTTCACCGCTGCTGCCCGCGTCGGTGGTGTCTCGTACGGCACCGGCACCGGCCGCAGCAAGAAGGAAGCGGAACAGCAGGCGGCGGAGTCCGCGTGGCGCGCGATCAGCGCGGACGCGGACGAGCGCGCGGAGGCGGCCAAGGCCGCTCCCGTGGCGACGACGATCGACGACACAGAGCCGTCGGCCCCGGCCACTGCCTGAGTTCCGAGGCCTTTGACCCAGGTGCCCCCGACCGGAATTCCGGTCGGGGGCACCTGGGCACTCACCCCCAGGCCGTTCAGCCCAGTCGGCAGCCCTCCCGGAGGAGACCCGTGCCCGAGCTTCCCGAGGTCGAAGTCGTACGCCGCGGGCTGGAACGCTGGGTCACCGGCCGGACCGTCGCCGAGGTGCAGGTTCTGCACCCGCGTTCCGTACGCCGTCACCTCGCGGGCGGCGAGGACTTCGCCATCCGCCTCGAGGGGCACCGCGTCGGTGCCGCGCGCCGACGCGGCAAGTACCTCTGGCTGCCGTTGGAGGACACCGACTCGTCGATTCTCGGCCACCTCGGGATGAGCGGCCAGCTGCTCGTGCAGCCGCGGGACGCGACGGACGAGAAGCACCTGCGGATCCGAGTCCGCTTCGACGACGCCTTGGACACCGAGCTGCGCTTCGTCGACCAGCGCACCTTCGGCGGGCTCTCGCTGCACGACAACACCCCCGACGGCCTGCCCGACGTCATCGCGCACATCGCACGCGACCCACTGGACCCGGCCTTCGACGACGCGGCGTTCCATACGGCGATGCGCCTGCGCCGTACGACCGTCAAGCGCGCCCTCCTCGACCAGTCGCTGATCAGCGGCGTCGGCAACATCTACGCGGACGAGGCGCTGTGGCGCGCGCGGCTGCACTACGAGCGCCCCACCGCGACCCTCACCCGCCCCCTGTCGACCGAGCTCCTCGGGCATGCGCGGGACGTGATGAACGCGGCCCTCGCGGTCGGTGGCACCAGCTTCGACAGTCTCTACGTCAATGTGAACGGCGAGTCCGGCTACTTCGACCGGTCGCTGGACGCGTACGGGCGCGAGGACGAGCCCTGCCGCCGCTGCGGTACGGCGATGCGCCGACGCCCCTGGATGAACCGCTCCAGCTACTTCTGCCCGCGCTGTCAGCGTCCGCCGCGCGCGAGCGCCGTCAGGATCTGAGCGCGTCCGACAGGTGAGTGCGTCCTGCATTCAGTGACCAGTACACAAAAGCAAATGCCCCCGTCGCGGTCGACGGGGGCATTCCCGCTGACGCGCGGGGCGATCGGAAGGCGGTCGGCAGAGGATCAGAAGCCGAAGTCCTGGGTCCACCAGGGGCCGCCGTCGGCGATATGAACGCCGACGCCCAGGGTCTTGTAGTCGCAGTTCAATATGTTCGCGCGGTGGCCTTCGCTCTTCATCCAGGCATCCATCACCGACCGGGCGTCGGCCTGACCGCGGGCGATGTTCTCGCCACCCAGATCGTCGATACCCGCTTTGTCGGCGCGGTCCCAGGGGGTCGCCCCGTCCGGGTCGGTGTGGTCGAAGAAGCCGCGGGCGGCCATGTCCTGGCTGAAGTCCCCGGCCAACTTGGCCAGCAGCTGGTTGGGCCGTACCGGGGTGCAGCCGACCTTCGCGCGCTCCTGGTTCACCAGGGTCAGCACGGCGGCCTCCGCGGTCGTCGCCGCCCCGGAGCCGACAGCCTTCCCGGCCTCGTCGCCGCTCTCCGTCGCCGGGGGCGTGCGGGACGGGGCGGGCGCACTGCGGGCCGGCTCGCTGCTCTTGTCGCTCTTGCCCGCCTTGTCCTTCTGCTCGGCGGGCTTCTCCGTCTCGCTGTCCGCGACCGTCTTCCGCTCGGAAGGGGTGGCGGAAGGCTTGGGGGGCTTGGGCGACGGGGATTTCGACGGGGCGTGCGCGCGCTCGGAGCGGTCGGCGGGCACCGATGCCCGGCCGGTGGGCTCCGCGCTGCTGCTGCCCTGCGCGTCCAGGTCGGCCGGGCCGTTGGCGCGGACCCGCTCGCCGGGGCCGTTGTCGCCGCCGAGGGAGAAGTTGTCACCGCCGGGCAGCAGCCCGGAGGCCACCGCGACGGCGCCCATGGCCACGGCCGCGGAGACGCCGAGGAGCCCGGTCCGTACGGGCGCCGCCCGCCTCTTGCGGCGTGCGCCGCTCCGGTGGCTGCCTGTCCGGCCGTCCGCGTGGTCCGCCTCGGCGGGGCCGGCGGCGGAGCGTCGATGGCGTCCCATCTGGCGTGCCTTCCTCGTGCTCGACGTAATGATCGAAGTCTTAAACATGAATCATCCGAAAGGATGACGCTCATTGGATCGGGACTGTACGCCATGACGGGTGGGGGCGAAGTGCCTCGTGGGTTATTGGCCGGTTAGCGTGCAGGCATGAACGAAGATGTCCGGCTCACCGCCTGGGTACGCGGCCGTGTACAGGGAGTGGGTTTCCGCTGGTTCACCAGGGCAAATGCTTTGGAGATCGGCGGCCTGGCCGGCTTCGCCCTCAATCTTGACGACGGGCGGGTGCAGGTCGTCGCCGAGGGCCCGCGTGACAATTGCCACCGCCTGCTCCAGTGGCTCGGCTCGGACGACACTCCCGGCCGGGTGGACGGAGTGACCGAGATCTGGAGCACACCGCGCGGCGGATACACCGGCTTCGCGATCCGCTGACCGACCCTCCTCGGCGGCCTTCCCGAGGGCGCGCCGGGGGTGTCCGCGGCAGCCGCCGGAGACAGAAACGACCTGGTGGTTGCCAATAATGCCCGGTCGTGGAAAGCTGCCCGAGAACGGATGATCAACCCGCCCCCAGGGCCCCGCAGCAGAGGTGGCGCCGCGCATCGCGCGGCAGCACGCCCCCGGGCCGCCCGTGGATACGGCGCGTGATCGTGTTGACCGTCAAACTTTTTGGTGAGACTCTGGAATCCCCGCGCACCTTAGCTGTTTGGCATTGAGAACGACAGAGATGACAAGCACCGCGGGTGCGATTCCCTCACGACCCACCAACGCTTCGGTCGGTCACTCAATGTGGAGGACCATCCATCATGGCAAAGGCGCTTCTCGGTTACGTCGGCGGTTCCGACCCGCGACTCCTCGCCGAGATGCGACGGCTTCAGCAGCGCGTTCAAGATCTTGAGTCCGAGCTCAATCGGATTCAGGACGAGAACGACACGCTCAGCGCCGCCGCTCAGCACCGTGGAGATTCGATGCTCGACGGCATCGACATCGACGTACCCCAGGCGGAGCCTGCGCTCACCTGATCCAGGCCAGTAAAGGGCCCGTCAGGCTGTTCGTTCGGCCGCTTGAGATCTACGTATCGAGATCTACTCAAGATCCATCAGCAAGGCATTACAAAGGGACGCTTCGGCGTCCCTTCTTTCTTTTCACCCCGTCCGTGACACCCTTCCCTTACCGTCTGATGTGCCCTGCACCTTAATGGGCGAAACCGACAGTGAGAGGTAGAGTCCGGCGGCGTGCATCTCAAGGCCATGACCCTCCGCGGTTTCAAATCCTTCGCATCGGCCACAACCCTGCGGTTCGAGCCCGGTATCACCTGTGTCGTCGGCCCCAATGGCTCCGGCAAGTCCAATGTGGTGGACGCGCTGTCCTGGGTCATGGGCGAACAGGGGGCCAAGTCACTGCGCGGCGGCAAGATGGAGGACGTCATCTTCGCCGGTACCACCGGGCGCCCGGCGCTCGGCCGCGCGGAGGTCTCCCTCACCATCGACAACAGTGACGGCGCGCTGCCCATCGACTACGCCGAAGTCACCATTACGCGGATCATGTTCCGCAACGGCGGCAGCGAATATCAGATCAATGGCGATACGTGCCGGCTGCTCGATATCCAGGAGCTGCTCTCCGACTCCGGTATCGGGCGCGAGATGCATGTCATCGTCGGTCAGGGACAGCTCGACTCCGTACTGCACGCCGATCCGATGGGGCGTCGGGCTTTCATCGAGGAGGCCGCGGGCGTACTCAAGCACCGCAAGCGCAAAGAGAAGGCGCTGCGGAAGCTGGACGCGATGCAGGTCAATCTCTCCCGGGTGCAGGACCTGACCGACGAACTGCGCCGTCAGCTCAAGCCGTTGGGCCGGCAGGCCGCGGTGGCGCGACGGGCCGCCGTCATCCAGGCCGACCTGCGCGACTCCCGATTGCGGCTGCTCGCCGACGATCTGGTCGAGATGCGTTCCGCACTCAGCACCGAGATCGCCGACGAGGCCGAGCTCAAGGGACGCAAGGACGCGGCCGAGGCGCAGCTGAAGGCCGCGCAGGCGCGCGAGGCTGAGCTGGAGGACGAGGTACGCCGTCTCGCGCCGCGGCTGCAGCGTGCGCAGCAGACCTGGTACGAGCTGTCGCAGCTGGCCGAGCGGGTACGCGGCACGATCTCGCTCGCCGACGCCAGGGTGAAGAGCGCGAGCGCGCCGCCCGAGGAGGAGCGGCGCGGACGCGACCCCGAGGACATGGAGCGCGAGGCGGCCAGGGTCCGCGAGCAGGAGGCGGAACTGGAGGCCGCGCTGGAGTCGGCGCAGCGCGCGTTGGAGGACACTGTCGAGCACCGCGCCGAGCTGGAGCGGGAGTTGGCGTCCGAGGAGCGCAGGATCAAGGACGCGGCCCGCGCCATCGCCGACCGGCGCGAGGGGCTCGCCCGGCTGGGCGGGCAGGTCAACGCGGCCCGTGGCAGGGCAGGTTCGGCCCAGGCGGAGATTGACCGGCTGGCCGCGGCGCGGGACGCGGCCCAGGACCGGGCGGGCGCGGCGCGGCGCGAGTACGAGCAGCTCAAGGCCGAGGTTGACGGGCTGGACGCGGGCGACGCCGAGTTGGCGGCCCGGCACGACAGTGCGAAGCAGGGCCTCGCTGACGCGGAGGCCGCGCTCACCGCGGCCAGAGAGGCCGCGACCTCCGCCGAGCGCCAGCGGGCCGCCACGTCCGCCCGGCACGACGCGCTCGCCCTCGGGCTGCGCCGCAAGGACGGCACGGGGGCGCTGCTCGGGGCCCGCGACCGGCTGGCGGGCGTGGTTGGCCCGGCCGCCGAACTACTCACGGTCGCCCCGGGCTTCGAGGTCCCCGTGGCCGCGGCGCTCGGCGCGGCGGCCGACGCGATCGCGGTGACCGACCCGGCGACGGCGGCCGAAGCCATCCGCCTGCTGCGCAAGCAGGACGCGGGACGCGCGGCGCTGCTGCCGGGAGGGGTGCGGGCGTACGGGGGAGAGCCGAGCGGTTTCCCCGATCCGGCCGGGTCCGACGACCCGGGTGGCCTCGGCGGTGGCCATGAGGGTGCCTCCGACAGCGGGCCGCCGAGGGCGGCCGACCTGGTGCGGGGCCCCGAGGGGCTGATGCGCGGCGTACGGCGGCTGCTGCGGGACATGGTGGTCGTCGGAACGCTGGAGGACGCCGAGGACCTGATCGCGACCCGCCCCGAGCTGACCGCGGTGACCGCCGAGGGTGATGTCCTGGGCGCGCACTTCGCGCACGGTGGGTCGGCGGGCGCGCCCAGCCTCATCGAGGTGCAGGCGTCGGTCGACGAGGCCGCCGCCGAGCTGGCGGAGCTGGCGGTGCGGTGCGAGGAGCTGGCCGGAGCGCAGCAGCGGGCCGCGGAGGGGCGTACCGGGTGCGTCGCGCTCGTGGAGGAGCTGGGGGAGCGGCGCAGGGCCGCCGACCGGGAGAAATCGGCGGTCGCCCAGCGGCTGGGCGGTCTGGCGGGGCAGGCCCGCGGCGCCGAGGGGGAGGCGGAGCGGTCGGCCGCCGCGGCCACGAAGGCCCAGGACGCGCTGGAGCGGGCGGTTGAGGAGGCCGAGGAGCTGGCGGAGCGCCTGGCGGTCGCCGAGGAGACCGCGGAGGGGACCGAGGAGGAGCCGGACACCTCCGTACGGGACCGGCTGGCCGCCGACGGCGCCAACGCACGGCAGACCGAGATGGAGGCCAGGCTCCAGGTCCGTACGCACGAGGAGCGGGTCAAGGCCCTCGCGGGACGGGCCGACTCGCTGGACCGGGGGGCGCGCGCGGAGCGTGAGGCGCGGGCGCGTGCCGAGCAGCGGCGCGCCAGACTGCGGCACGAGGCGCGAGTGGCGGCGGCCGTCGCGGCCGGCGCCCGGCAGCTCCTCGCGCATGTCGAGGTGTCGCTCGTACGGGCCGACGAGGAGCGCACCGCGGCCGAGGGCGCCAAGGCGGAGCGCGAGCGCGATCTGGTGGCGGAGCGCGGCCGGGGCAGGGACCTCAAGGGCGAGCTCGACAAGTTGACTGATTCGGTTCACCGCGGCGAGGTACTGGGGGCGGAGAAGAGGCTGCGCATCGAGCAGCTGGAGTCCAAGGCCCTGGAGGAACTGGGTGTGGAGCCCGCAGGACTGGTGGCGGAGTACGGGCCCGATCAGGCCGTACCGCCTTCGCCCCCCGCCGAGGGCGAGGAGCTGCCCGAGGATCCGCAGGACCCGCGCAACCTGCCGAGGCCCTTCGACCGGGCCGGGCAGGAGAATCGGCTCAGGGCGGCCGAACGGGCGTACCAGCAGCTCGGGAAGGTGAACCCGCTGGCTCTTGAGGAGTTCGCGGCGCTGGAGGAGCGGCACAAATTCCTCTCCGAGCAGCTTGAAGACCTGAAGAAGACACGGACCGACCTGATGCAGGTGATCAAGGAGGTCGACGAGCGGGTCGAGCAGGTGTTCAGCGAGGCGTTCCGGGACACGGCACGGGAGTTCGAAGGGGTGTTCTCGCGGCTCTTCCCGGGCGGCGAGGGGCGGTTGATCCTGACGGATCCCGGCAACATGCTCACCACGGGCGTGGACGTCGAGGCACGGCCGCCCGGCAAGAAGGTCAAGCGCCTGTCGCTGCTCTCGGGAGGGGAGCGTTCCCTGACGGCCATTGGGATGCTGGTGGCGATCTTCAAGGCCAGGCCGAGTCCGTTCTACGTCATGGACGAGGTCGAGGCCGCGCTCGACGACACCAATCTGCAGCGGCTGATCCGGATCATGGAGGAGCTTCAGGAGAGTTCCCAGCTGATCGTGATCACTCACCAGAAGCGGACGATGGAGGTGGCCGACGCGCTGTACGGGGTCTCCATGCAGGGGGACGGCGTCTCCAAGGTCATCAGCCAGCGCCTCCGCTAAGACTCTCCATAACTTGAACACAAGTCGGCTCGATGTGGCGTGACTCTCGGAAAGACCCCCCTTCCCGTTCGAAACTTGAAGGCATAGTCTCTGCAACGTCGTTTTTACCTTCAAGTGGTGGGCGGCCTCATGTTGTGCGCCACTTGAACTGCTTGCCCCCACGTCAGGCAACGCGGCCAGGCCCCAGGAGTTCATGTGACCAGCACAGCGCAACCACCGGCGTCCGGAGCCCGTGGCGCCCATCCGGAGCACCTCGGGCACATCATCTTCATCACGGCGGCAGCCGCGATGGGCGGGTTCCTGTTCGGCTACGACAGCTCGGTGATCAACGGCGCGGTGGAAGGCATCCGCGGCAAGTACGACGTCGGATCCGCCACCCTCGCCCAGGTCATCGCCATCGCCCTGATCGGCTGCGCCATCGGCGCGGCCACCGCGGGCCGGATCGCCGACCGTATCGGCCGCATCTATGTCATGCGGATCGCCGCCGCGCTGTTCACGATCAGCGCGGTGGGCTCCGCGCTGCCGTTCGCCCTCTGGGACCTCGCCATCTGGCGGGTGCTCGGCGGCATCGCCATCGGCATGGCCTCGGTCATCGGACCCGCCTACATCGCGGAGGTCGCCCCGCCGGCGTACCGCGGCCGGCTCGGCTCCTTCCAGCAGGGCGCGATCGTCCTCGGCATCGCCGTCTCGCAGCTCGTCAACTGGGCCATCCTCAACTGGGCCGACGGTGACCAGCGCGGCAAGGTGCTCGGCATCGAGGCCTGGCAGGTCATGCTGGGCGTGATGGTGGTCCCGGCCATCATCTACGGCATGCTCTCCTTCGCGATCCCCGAGTCCCCGCGCTTCCTGATCTCCGTGGGCAAGACCGGTCGGGCCAGGGCGATCCTGGCCGATGTCGAGGGCAAGGACGTCGACCTCGACGCCCGCGTCACCGAGATCGAGCACGCCATGCACAGCGAGCACAAGTCGACCTTCAAGGACCTGCTCGGCAGCCGCTTCGGATTCCTGCCGATCGTCTGGGTGGGTATCGGCCTGTCGGTCTTCCAGCAGCTCGTCGGCATCAACGTCGCCTTCTACTACTCCGCCACGCTCTGGCAGTCGGTGGGCATCGACCCGAGCGAATCGTTCTTCTACTCGTTCACCACGTCGATCATCAACATCATCGGCACCGTGATCGCGATGCTGTTCGTCGACCGGATCGGCCGCAGGCCACTCGCGCTCATCGGTTCGACCGGTATGGCGATCGCCCTCGCCTTCGAGGCCTGGGCCTTCTCCGCCGACCTGGTCGACGGCAAGCTGCCGCACACCCAGGGCATCGTCGCGCTGATCGCGGCCCACACCTTCGTGCTCTTCTTCGCCCTCTCGTGGGGCGTCGTGGTCTGGGTCTTCCTCGGCGAGATGTTCCCCAACCGGCTGCGCGCCGCCGCGCTCGGTGTCGCCGCGTCCGCGCAGTGGATCGCCAACTGGGCGATCACGGCGAGCTTCCCGAGCCTGGCCGACTGGAACCTTTCCGGGACGTACGTCATCTACACGTTCTTCGCGGTGCTCTCGATCCCCTTCGTGCTCAAATTCGTGAAGGAGACCAAGGGCAAGACGCTGGAGGAAATGGGCTGACGCCCCGGCGCCCCGCCCTGTCGCACCCCGTTCCGCGCGTACTGCCCCGGCTCAGCTCTTGAGCCGGGGCAGTACGTCTTCGCAGAGCAGATGCAGGCTGCGCCAGCCCTCGTCGACGGGCATGCCGCCGCACAGCGGATGCAGGACCAGGCTCGCCGTGCCGCCGCCGGCCTCCGCCAGCGACACGCACGCGTCGGGGGTGAGCACCCGGTACACGCCCTCGTCGCGCAACTCGTCGACGGTGGTGGCGGTGGACCGCACCGCGGAACGGATGCCCTTCGACTGCCACGAGGCGTACGTCCTCGCCTCGTGCAGGAAGTGCTCGCCGTACTGGGCCCAGGTGCGGTCCGGGTCCCGCGCGATGTGCAGCAGCGCGGTCTCGGCCGCGGGCATCATGCAGAAGCCCTCGGTCCCGTACTCCACCCGCCGTGCCTGGTAGTACGCCTCAAGCTCCGGCAGATGAGCGCTCGGGAAGAGCGGCAGCCCCAGCCGGGCGGCCCGCCGGGCCGCGGCCTCGGAGCTGCCGCCGACCAGCAGCATCGGATGCGGCTGGGTGTACGGACGCGGGGTGACACGGACCGTGCGGTCGCGGTACGTGAAGGGCTCGCCGGTCCACGCCTTCAGCAGCGTCTCCAGAAGCTCGTCCTGGAGCCTGCCGCGCCGGTTCCACGGGACGCCGTGGGCCTCGTACTCCTCGGGCCGGTAGCCGATCCCCGCGACCGTGACCAGCCTGCCGCCGCTGAGCAGGTCGAGTACGGCGATGTCCTCGGCCAGCCGCAAGGGGTCATGCAGCGGGCCGATGACCGCGGAGACGGTGACCGCGATGCGGCGGGTGGCGCCGAAGACCGCGCCCGCGAAGACGAAAGGGGAGGGGAGCCAGCCGTTGGCCGCGCCGTGGTGCTCCTCGGTCTGGACCGTCGCGATGCCGCGGTCGTCGGCGTACGCGGCCATCTCCAGCGCGGCGCGGTATCGGGCGGAGAGAGTCTCGGGCGTCGCGCGGGGGTCGACGAGATTGAACCTGACCACTGTGACGGTCATGACTAACGTCCCCCTTCGCCGGGTGGTGGGTGGCGAAGGGGGACGTTAGTTGACGATGCGTCAGATAGACAGGGTCGCGGCGGGCTCCGGCTCGGTCCGAGCCGCGGGGCCGCTCTTCACGCTTGTGTCCTTCGGCCTCGGCAGGAGCGCGTACAGCAGCGCCGCCACGACGATCGTCGCCGCCCAGCCCAGGCCGTTGCGCCCGATCCAGGAGCCGGCCAGCGGGCCGGTGAACCAGTCGACCTTGGTGAACAGCAGGCCCACCAGCAGTGCGGCGCCCCACGAGGCCATGGCCGACCAGGCGAAGCCGCCGCGATACCAGTAGGCGCTGGTGCGCGTGGTGTCCATCAGGGCGTCGCCGTCGTAGGTGCGGCGGCGCAGCATGTCCACGCCGAAGACGCCGATCCAGGCCGAGAACGCCACCGCGAGCAGTGTCAGGAAGGAGATGAAGGAACCGAAGAAGCTGGTCGACACCACCATCAGCAGGAAACCGAAGATCAGGCTGATGATCGCGTTCACGCTCACGGCCCAGGCGCGCGGCACCTTGATGCCCAGCGTCTGCGCGGTGAAGCCGGCCGAGTACATCGACATCGAGTTGATCAGCAGCATGCCGATCAGGGCGATCAGCAGATACGGAACGGCGATCCAGGTCGGCAGCAGCTCGCCGATGAAGGAGACCGGGTCGGAGGCCGACGCCAGGTCGGGCGTGCTGACGGCCATCACCGAGCCCATCAGCACCATCGGCAGGACAACGACGCCCGCACCACCGATCGTGGTGCCGACCAGCGCCCTGCCGGAGGCCTTGCGGGGCAGGTAGCGGGTGAAGTCGGGACCCGAGGGGACCCAGCTGATGCCGCCGGCCGCGATGGTTCCGATGCCCGCGATCATCATGGCGGTGGATCCGGCCGGCTTGGCGAAGACGGCGGACCAGTCGGTGTCGGCGATCAGATAGGCGAGCACGAGGACGCTGAAGGCGCCGAAGAGGTACGTCGACCAGGTGCTGCACCGGCGCAGGGCGTTGATGCCGAGGCCCGAGACGACGAACGTGCAGCCGACGAAGAGCAGCAGTGTCACGACGATCAGCACGGTGTTGCTCTTGATGCCGAAGAGCAGGTCGAGCACGGTCAGCACGGCGTATGCGCCGGTCACCGCGTTGATCGTCTCCCAGCCCCAGCGGGCGACCCAGATGAGCGAGCCGGGGAAGAGATTGCCGCGCTGGCCGAAGACGGCGCGTGAGAGAGCCATGCCGGGGGAGCCGCCGCGCTTGCCCGCGATGGAGATCAGGCCGACCAGGCCGTACGACAGGACGGGCGCCGCGAAGGCGACGGCCAGCACCTGCCAGATGTTCAGGCCGTTGAAAACGACCAGGCCCGCGCCCATGGTGAGCAGCAGCACGCTGATATTGGCGGCGACCCAGGTGGGAAAGAGTTCACGGACACGGCCCGAGCGTTCGGCGTCGGGAACGGGTTCGAGACCGCGGGTCTCTATCGCGCTCCCGGACTCGGGGGCGGTCGCTTCAGGCATGGGGGAACTCCGTGCAGAGGTGGGGGAACCAACAGCATCCTACGGGCACACCAACCTAAGGTCATATCAAAAGGTCTAATTTGCCCCTGGGCTTCTGGTGCGATCCTCCAAAGAGGTCGCCGGATGCGGAGTGACTGATACTGGGAGGGTTATGGAAATCGTCATTCTTGTTGTTCTCATCGCCCTGGTCGCGGTCGGCGCTATCAGCGGGCTCGTGGTCGGCAGCCGCCGGAAGAAGCAGCTGCCGCCCGCATCGCCGCCGAGCGCCCCGACCGTCACAGCTCCGCCCGTCGAACCGCAGGTCGGTGAGGACGCGGCACCACCGCGCGACGAGGCGCGCCGGACCATCGAGGAGGTGGACCTCCCCGACGCCGAGACGGCCCTGGCGGAGCCCGTCGCCGTCGAGGACCCGGTCGTCGCACCGCCCGTCGCGCCCGAGATCGAGATCCCCGAGCCCACCGCGGGCCGCCTGGTGCGGCTGCGTGCCCGGCTCGCCCGCTCGCAGAACTCGCTCGGCAAGGGTCTGTTGACCCTGCTCTCCCGTGAGCACCTCGACGAGGACACCTGGGAGGAGATCGAGGACACGCTGATCACGGCGGACGTCGGCGTCGCTCCCACTCAGGAGCTGGTCGAGCGGCTGCGCGAGCGCGTCCGGGTGCTCGGTACCCGCTCGCCCGAGGAGCTGCGCACGCTCCTGCGCGAGGAGCTGCTCCGCCTCCTGGACACCGAGATGGACCGCACGGTCAGGACCGAGGGCGGCGAGGAGACCCCCGGCGTCGTCATGGTCGTCGGCGTCAACGGCACCGGCAAGACCACCACGACCGGCAAGCTCGCCCGCGTCCTGGTGGCCGACGGCCGCAGCGTGGTGCTGGGCGCGGCGGACACTTTCCGCGCCGCTGCCGCCGATCAGCTCCAGACCTGGGGCGAGCGGGTCGGCGCGCGCACGGTACGCGGCCCCGAGGGCGGCGACCCCGCGTCGATCGCCTTCGACGCGGTGAAGGAAGGTATCGCCGAGGGCGCGGACGTCGTACTCATCGACACCGCCGGGCGCCTGCACACCAAGACCGGGCTCATGGACGAGCTCGGCAAGGTCAAGCGAGTCGTGGAGAAGCACGGCCCGCTGGACGAGGTGCTGCTCGTGCTCGACGCGACGACCGGGCAGAACGGTCTGGTCCAGGCGCGGGTGTTCGCCGAGGTCGTGGAGATCACCGGCATCGTGCTCACCAAGCTGGACGGCACGGCCAAGGGCGGCATCGTGATCGCGGTCCAGCGCGAGCTGGGCGTGCCGGTGAAGTTGGTCGGCCTGGGCGAGGGCGCGGACGATCTCGCGCCGTTCGAACCCGAGGCGTTCGTCGACGCGCTGATCGGCGACTGACCCGCGCGAGCGATCGCGCACGAGCGCGTGCGTACGTAGCGAAGAAGTGCCCCACCGCATGGTGCGGATGCGGTGGGGCACTTCGGTTTCATGGCCCCTCAGGGCAGCAGGCGGTGGCAGATGTACGCGAGGGTGCCGAGCAGCAGCCGGGCCTGCGGGGGCGCCGCCGTGTCCAGGGCCGGCGGGCGCAGCCAGCGGACCGGCCCCAGGCCGCCGAGGTCGGAGGGCGGCGCCGTGATGTGGTCTCCGGCGCCCAGGCCGCGCAGGTCGAGATCCGCGTCGTCCCAGCCCATCCGGTAGAGCAGCTGCGGAAGCTCGGCGGTCGCCCCGGGGGCGACGAAAAAGTGCGCCCGGCCGTCCGGGGTGGCGGCCACCGGACCGAGGGGCAGCCCCATCCGCTCCAGCCGTACGAGTGCCCGGCGCCCCGCGGCCTCGGCCACGTCGATGACGTCGAAGGAGTGGCCCACCGGCAGCAGTACCGCCGCGCCGGGGAACTGCGACCAGGTCGTGGTGACCTCGTCGAGGGTGGCGCCCGCGGGCACTTCGGGCGCGAACTCCAGAGGGTGGGCGCCCGGCGACCCGCACCCGGCGTCCCCGCACGAGCACTCCCGGGCCCCGCCGGCGCCGGCCGGGTTCCCGGCCCTGGCGCCCGGCCGTACGGCCCAGCCCCACAGGCCGGTGTACTCGGCCACCGTTGTGCACTCTGATGCGCGGCTGCGACGCCGTGAGCCGGACCTGATCTCGCGGATGCCACCGATCGTGAAGCCCATGCCCCCTCCAACGGGTGAAAAGCGCCGGTGGTTACGATCCGGAGCGGCCCGGTGACAGTGCGTCTCGCCCGGATGGATCCGGCGGCGCACTGTGTCCACGGGGGTGGTGCGGACCGGCCCGCGCGCCCCGGCGCACTTCGCTCCACCGACTCCTGATCGTCGTCTGTCAAGTGAATCGCGCCCAGCGGCGGGGGAGTTCATTCGAAGGGGTGGCGAATGGTGGCGTTTCAGGGATCGCCCTCGCCGGAGGGGTGATCGTAGGATTACTTTCAGTACACGAACCTCGGAACGGGCGCGCATTTGGGTATGCCGGAGGCAATCCGTTTGCCTGTTCGAGGGGGCGCATCCTCCGGACAGCGGGCCGCAACTCACGGCATTCTGTTAGGGGTTCGTGCAAAAGAGGATTCAGCGGGATGGGGGCTTCCAGTGGGCGGCAGTGGCGCAGGCGGTACGAACGCTGAAAAGCGCCCGAACGAGCAGCTGGGCTCGTGGTTCGCGCGCAGCGGCTGGTCCAAGGGAGAGCTCGCACGCCAAGTCAACCGCAGAGCGCGGCAGATGGGTGCCCACCACATCAGCACGGACACCTCGCGGGTCCGCCGCTGGCTGGACGGCGAGCAGCCTCGCGAGCCGATTCCGCGCATCCTCTCCGAGCTCTTCTCTGAGCGCTTCGGCAGCGTCGTCGCCGTGGAGGACCTCGGGCTGCGCTCCGCCCACCAGTCGCCCTCGGTGTCCGGGGTCGACCTGCCCTGGGCCGGTCCGCAGACGGTCGCGCTGCTCAGCGAATTCTCCCGCAGCGACCTGATGCTCGCGCGGCGCGGCTTCCTCGGGACCTCGCTGGCGCTGGCCGCGGGCCCCGCGCTCATCGAGCCCATGCAGCGCTGGCTGGTGCCCTCTCCGCCCGGCGGGCCCAGCCACCCGGAGCCGGCTGCCGCGTCCCGGCGGCCCTCACGGCTCTCGGATCCCGAGCTGGACCTGCTGGAGTCCACGACCATGATGTTCCGCCAGTGGGACGCCCAGTGCGGTGGCGGCCTGCGGCGCAAGGCCGTCGTCGGACAGCTCCACGAAGTGACCGACCTGCTCCAGGAGTCGCAGCCCGCCGCCACCTCCAAGCGGCTCTTCAGGTGCGCGGCCGAGCTGGCCGAGCTGGCCGGCTGGATGAGCTACGACGTGGGTCTCCAACCCACCGCGCAGAAGTACTTCGTCCTCGCCCTGCACGCCGCCAAGGAGGCGGGCGACAAGCCGCTCGGCTCGTACGTCCTGTCCAGCATGAGCCGCCAGATGATCCACCTCGGCCGCCCCGACGACGCCCTGGAACTGGTCCACCTCGCCCAGTACGGCAGCAGGGACTGCGCCACCCCCAGGACCCAGGCCATGCTGTATGCGATGGAGGCCCGCGCGTACGCCAACATGGGCCAGCCCAGCAAGTGCAAGCGGGCCGTCCGGATGGCGGAGAACACCTTCGAGGACTCCGGCCTGGACGGCGAGCCCGAGCCCGACTGGATCCGCTTCTTCTCCGAGGCCGAGCTCAACGGGGAGAACGCGCACTCCTACCGCGACCTGGCCTATGTGGCCGGCCGCAGCCCCACCTACGCCTCACTGTCCGAGCCGGTGATGCAGCGCGCCGTGGACCTCTTCGGCAAGGACCCCGAGCATCAGCGGTCGTACGCACTCAACCTCATCGGCATGGCCACCGTGCATCTGCTCAAGAAGGAGCCCGAGCAGTCCGTGGTGCTGTCGGGGCTGGCGCTGCGCGTCGCCAAGAGCGTGCGCTCGGAGCGTGTCAACAACCGGCTCCGCAAGACGGTCGACACGGCCGCCAGGGACTTCGGCGACGTCGCCGAAGTCGTCGACCTGACCGACCGGCTCGCCGCCCAGCTGCCCGAAGCCGCCGAAGCGGTCTGAGCGGGCGGCCCACCGACGCCGGCCGCGACAGTCACCCCGTACAGCCCGACTCGGCTCCCCCGCGCCAGGTCAGCGGGTGAAGGTCGCGGCCGGTTCCCGCTGTGCGCGGGCGAGGGCGCTCCGATGGGGGCAGAGGGTATCCGCGTCACCCGAATGCGATCCGGGAGTTCATTCGTACGTAACACGTGGGACCTCTTCGTCACTGTGGCGAAACATCGTGCGGCACTGACCGAAACGGCGCTGGGCCAACCTCAGGGCGCATAACCGGCTCACCCCATTTCTTGCCGTACAGGCCAACAGGCTCCGCCCCCGCACGGGCCGCACCGACGACGAGGAGACGCCGATGCCTCCAGGCATCACGACGCTTGCCGCAGACGCCCCAGAGCTGTCTGCCGCCAATACCGGCTTCATGCTCATCTGTTCCGCCATGGTGATGCTCATGACGCCTGGCCTGGCCTTCTTCTACGGAGGCATGGTCCGCGTCAAGTCGACGCTGAACATGCTGATGATGAGCTTCATCAGCCTCGGGATCGTCACGATCCTGTGGGTGCTCTACGGGTTCAGCCTCGCCTTCGGCACCGATATCGGATCCGTCATCGGCTGGTCCTCCGACTACGTCGGCCTGAGCGGCATCGGAGTCACCGAACTCTGGGGCGGCTACACCATCCCGGTCTATGGCTTCGCCGTGTTCCAGCTGATGTTCGCGGTGCTCACCCCCGCTCTCATCAGCGGTGCGCTGGCCGACCGGGTGAAGTTCACCGCCTGGACGCTGTTCATCACGCTGTGGGTCACCGTCGTCTACTTCCCGGTCGCGCACTGGGTGTGGGCCGAGGGCGGCTGGCTCTTCGACCTGGGCGTCATCGACTTCGCGGGCGGCACCGCCGTCCACATCAACGCGGGCGCGGCCGCCCTCGGCGTGATCCTCGTCATCGGCAAGCGCGTCGGGTTCAAGAAGGACCCGATGCGCCCGCACAGCCTCCCGCTGGTAATGCTCGGCGCCGGTCTGCTGTGGTTCGGCTGGTTCGGCTTCAACGCCGGCTCCTGGCTGGGCAACGACGACGGCGTCGGCGCCGTGATGTTCATCAACACGCAGGTCGCCACGGCGGCGGCGATGCTCGCCTGGCTCGCGTACGAGAAGCTCCGCCACGGCTCCTTCACCACCCTCGGCGCCGCCTCCGGCGCGGTCGCGGGCCTCGTCGCCATCACTCCGTCCGGCGGCGCCGTCAGCCCGCTCGGTGCCATCGCGGTCGGCGCCATCGCCGGTGTGCTGTGCGCCATGGCCGTCGGCCTGAAGTACAAGCTCGGATACGACGACTCCCTGGACGTCGTCGGCGTCCACCTCGTCGGCGGTGTCGTGGGCTCGCTCCTCGTCGGCTTCTTCGCCACCGGCGGTGTGCAGTCCGACGCCAAGGGCCTCTTCTACGGCGGCGGGCTCGACCAGCTCGGCAAGCAGGCCGTCGGAGTCTTCGCGGTCCTGGCCTACTCTCTGATCGTCTCCGCGGTCCTGGCGTTCGCCATCGACAAGACGATGGGCATGCGGGTCGACGAGGACGTCGAGGTCGCCGGCATCGACCAGGTCGAACATGCCGAGACGGGCTACGACTTCAGCGGAGCCGGCGGCGGCTCGGCCTCCCGAACGGCCGTCCACGCCCCGGGCCAGAGCGGCACGGCCGGAGCCGGGCCGAAGACCAAGAAGGTGGATGCATGAAACTCATCACCGCAGTCGTCAAGCCGCACCGGCTCGACGAGATCAAGGAGGCGCTCCAGGCCTTCGGCGTCCAGGGGCTGACGGTCACCGAGGCCAGCGGGTACGGACGCCAGCGCGGTCACACGGAGGTCTACCGCGGCGCCGAGTACACCGTCGACCTCGTACCGAAGATCCGCATCGAGGTGCTGGTCGAGGACAGTGACGCCGAACAGCTCATCGACGTGGTGGTGAAAGCCGCCCGTACGGGCAAGATCGGCGACGGCAAGGTGTGGAGCGTCCCCGTCGAGACGGCGGTCCGGGTACGGACCGGCGAACGCGGCCCGGACGCCCTCTAGGACCCCCGGAGGATCTCCTCGGGCCTTCACTCGTTGGGCCTGCGGAGGACCTCGTGGAACGAAAGCGTGAACGGGAGCTGCTGGGTGACGAGCGTTGATGTGAGCACCGGAACAGAGGACTCGGGACCCAGCGGCTACGCGGCGGCCCGGCTGCGACTTCTCCAGGAGAAGTCGCAGTCCGGGCCGCCGCGCCGTGCCGGGCTCGCCCGGCTGACCGACGAGTGGCTGGAAGCGCTGTTCAGCACGGCCGCACGGTCGGCGGGCGTACGCGGCGCGGCCTTGGTCGCCGTCGGCGGCTACGGCCGCGGCGAGCTCTCGCCGCGCAGCGACCTCGACCTGCTGCTCCTGCACGACGGCAACGCGGAGAAGGGCGCCATCGCCGCACTCGCGGACCGCGTCTGGTACCCCGTGTGGGACCTGGGCCTGGACCTCGACCATTCCGTACGGACGCCCGCCGAGGCCCGCAAGACGGCGGGTGAGGACCTCAAGGCGCAGCTCGGACTGCTCGACGCCCGTCATGTGGCGGGCGACCTGGGCCTCACCGCCGGGATGCGCACCGCGGTACTCGCCGACTGGCGAAACCTGGCACCCAAACGCCTGCCCGAACTCCACGAACTGTGCCAGGAGCGCGCCGTGCGCCAGGGGGAACTCCAATACCTCCTGGAGCCCGACCTCAAGGAGGCGCGGGGCGGACTGCGGGACGCCACCGTGCTGCGCGCCGTCGCGGCCTCCTGGCTCGCCGACGCCCCGCGCGAAGGCCTCGACGGGGCGCGGCGCAAACTCCTCGACGTACGCGACGCACTGCACTTGACCACCGGCCGCGCCACCGACCGTCTCGCCCTCCAGGAACAGGACCAGGTCGCCGCCGAACTCGGCCTGCTCGACGCCGACACCCTGCTGCGGGAGGTGTACGAGTCGGCCCGCACCATCTCGTACGCCAGCGACGTCACCTGGCGCGAGGTGAACCGGGTGCTGCGCGCCCGCTCCGTGCGCCCCCGGCTGCGCGCCATGCTCGGCAGCAGACCGGTCAACGACCGCACCCCCCTCGCGGAGGGCGTGGTCGAGCAGGAGGGCGAGGTGGTGCTCGCCCGCACCGCGCGCCCCGAACGCGACCCCGTGCTCCCCCTGCGGGCAGCCGCCGCCGCGGCCCAGTCCGAGTTGCCGATGTCCATGCACGCCGTACGGCGCATGGCCGCCACCACACGCCCCCTGCCCGTGCCGTGGCCGGCCGAGGCGCGCCAGGAACTCATCACGCTGCTCGGCGCCGGGCAGGCGACCATCGGGGTGTGGGAGGCGCTGGAGGCGGAAGGACTGATCACCCGGCTGCTGCCGGACTGGGAGCGGGTGCGCTGCCGCCCGCAGCGCAACGCCGTGCACACCTGGACCGTCGACCGGCACCTGGTGGAGACCGCGGTGCAGGCCTCCTCGCTGACCCGCCGGGTCGGCCGCCCCGACCTGCTGCTGATCGCCGCCCTCCTGCACGACATCGGCAAGGGATGGCCGGGGGACCACTCGGTGGCCGGCGAGATCATCGCCCGCGACGCGGCCACCCGGATCGGCTTCACCAGCCAGGACGTGGAGGTGATCGCCACGCTCGTACGTCACCACCTCCTCCTCGTCGAGACCGCCACCCGCCGCGACCTGGACGACCCGTCCACCGTCCGGGCCGTCGCCGACGCCGTCGGCTCGACGGGCACCCTGGAGCTGCTGCACGCCCTCACTGAGGCCGACGCGCTGGCCACCGGGCCCGCCGCCTGGAGCACCTGGCGTGCCTCCCTCGTCACCGACCTGGCCAAGCGGGTCGCCGCAGTGCTGGCCGGCGAGGCACCCGCCGCTCCCGAACAGACCACCGTCCCCAGCGCGGAGCAGGAGCGCCTCGCCGTTGAGGCCTTCCGTACCGGCGGCCCGGTCCTGTCGCTGCACGCCCAGACGGAGGGGCCGGCGGCGCAGGAGGGCGACGCACCTGAGCCGCTCGGCGTCGAGCTGCTGATCGCGGTACCCGACCAGCCCGGGGTGCTCCCGGCCGTGGCCGGCGTCCTCGCGATGCACCGGCTGACCGTACGCACGGCAGAACTGCGCGCCGCCGAGCTGCCCGATCCGATGGCCGTCGAAGGGGAAGCCCCCTCGGCGGTGCTGCTGCTCGACTGGCGGGTCGCGGCCGAGTACGGCTCGTTGCCGCAGGCGACCCGGCTGCGTGCCGATCTCGTACGGGCCCTGGACGGCTCGCTGGACATTCCGGCGAGGCTGGCGGAGCGCGAGAAGGCGTACGAGAAGAACCCCCGCCGTCGCGGTTCGCACGCTCCGCCGCCGCGCGTGACGCTGGCGTCGGCGGGCTCACAGCTCGCGACGGTGATCGAGGTGCGCGCGCAGGACGCCCCGGGGCTGCTGTACCGCATCGGGCACGCGCTGGAGGCCGCCTCGGTGCTGGTGCGCAGCGCGCACGTGTCCACACTGGGCGCGAACGCGGTCGACGCGTTCTATGTGACGACCCCGGAGGGGGACCCCCTGCCGGGGGCTGTGGCCGCCGAGTTGGCGCGGGTGATGGAGGACAGGCTGCGCTAGCGGCCCCGTCGTTGCCCCGTTCCGGGCTCCCGCCCCGTCGTCGTTCGACGGGCGGGAGCCGCTTGTGTTGCCAGGGCGGATACCCTGGAGTGCGACTCGTCCGCCCGCCCCCGACCCGAGGATCCGCGACCGCCGTGTTCGATACTCTTTCCGACCGCCTCGCAGCGACATTCAAAAGCCTCCGGGGCAAGGGCCGCCTTTCCGAGGCGGACATCGACGCCACGGCCCGTGAAATCCGTATCGCCCTGCTCGAAGCGGATGTCGCGCTGCCGGTCGTGCGTGCGTTCATCGTCAGGATCAAGGAGCGCGCCGCCGGCTCCGAGGTCTCCCAGTCGCTGAACCCGGCCCAGCAGGTCATCAAGATCGTCAACGAGGAGCTCGTAGGCATCCTCGGCGGTGAGACCCGTCGGTTGCGCTTCTCCAAGAACCCGCCCACCGTGATCATGCTCGCGGGTCTCCAGGGCGCCGGTAAGACCACCCTCGCGGGAAAGCTCGGCCTCTGGCTCAAGGGTCAGGGCCACTCCCCGATCCTGGTGGCCTGTGACCTCCAGCGCCCCAACGCCGTGAACCAGCTGAGCGTCGTCGCCGAACGTGCCGGCGTTGCGGTGTACGCGCCGGAGCCCGGCAACGGTGTCGGTGACCCGGTCAAGGTGGCAAAGGACTCGATCGAGTACGCCAAGAACAAGCAGCACGACATCGTCATCGTCGACACCGCGGGCCGCCTCGGTATCGACCAGGAGCTGATGCGCCAGGCCGCGGACATCCGCGACGCCGTCAGCCCCGACGAGATCCTGTTCGTCGTCGACGCGATGATCGGTCAGGACGCGGTCAACACCGCGGAGGCCTTCCGCGACGGCGTCGGCTTCGACGGCGTGGTGCTGTCCAAGCTCGACGGTGACGCACGCGGTGGTGCGGCGCTGTCGATCGCCGAGGTGACCGGCCGTCAGATCATGTTCGCCTCCAACGGCGAGAAGTTGGACGACTTCGACGCGTTCCACCCGGACCGCATGGCGTCCCGCATTCTCGGCATGGGCGACATGCTCTCGCTCATCGAGCGGGCCGAGCAGACCTTCAGCCAGCAAGAGGCCGAAGCGATGGCGGCCAAGCTGGCGAAGGGCCCCAAGGAGTTCACGCTCGACGACTTCCTGTCCCAGATGGAGCAGGTCCGCAAGATGGGCTCCATCTCCAAGCTGCTCGGCATGATGCCCGGCATGGGGCAGATCAAGGACCAGATCAACAACATCGACGAGCGCGATGTGGACCGTACCGCCGCGATCATCAAGTCGATGACGCCTGCGGAGCGCCAGGACCCGACGATCATCAACGGCTCGCGCCGGGCCCGGGTCGCCAAGGGCTCGGGCGTCGAGGTCAGCGCCGTGAAGAACCTGGTGGAGCGGTTCTTCGACGCCCGCAAGATGATGTCGAAGATGGCGCAGGGCGGCGGGATGCCGGGCATGCCGGGGATTCCGGGCATGGGTGGTGGACCCGGCCGGCAGAAGAAGCAGGTCAAGCAGGCCAAGGGCAAGCGCAAGAGCGGCAACCCGATGAAGCGCAAGGCGGAGGAGCAGGCCGAGACCGAGCGCCGCGAGCAGGCCGCTCAGTCGGGTGGCGCGGCGGGTCAGCCGCCCGCGCAGAGCCCGCAGGACTTCGCGCTGCCGGACGAGTTCAAGAAGTTCATGGGCTGACGCCCGTCCCCTGACGTGCGTCAGCGCTCCTACGTCGCTGTGGGCGCCCCTCCTTCAAAGAGTGGGCGCCCACAGCGCGTTGGTGCCTCGGGCCCACGGGTCCCGGACTCAGGGTGTGCGTGCGATCAGGTAACGGAACACGTTCGGCATCCAGACCGTCCGGTCCCGACGCACGTACGGATGAAGCGCCTCTGCCAGTTCCTTCTCGACCTGCGCCGGATCGGTCGCCCGTATCGCCGCGTCGAAGAGCCCGGTCGACAGCAGGCCGCGTACGGCGCTCTCCGTGTCGGCGTACCCGAAGGGGCACGCCACCCGGCCCGAGCCGTCCGGCTTGAGCCCGGCCCGCGCGGCCACGTTCTCCAGGTCGTCCCGGTGCGCGGGGCGCCAGACGCCGCCAGTGCTGCGCAGGGTGTCCGTCAGCCGGGAGGCGACCCGAAGGACGGCCGAAGTGGCGCAGCGCTCCGGCGGGCCCCAGCCCACCAGGACCACCGGACTGCCCCGCTCCGCGAGCGGCAGCGCGCCTTCGAGTGCGGGCGCGAGCCCCTCCGAGTCCCCGGCGGCGCAGCCGAGCGGTTCGAGGGCCGTGACGAGGTTGTACGCCGGCTCGCTGGGGTCCCTGCCTTCCACCGAGCCGCAGTCGAACAGCCGGGCGAGCTTGGCCGGGCCGTCCTCGGGCTCGCGGGTCGGCGTGCCGTCCGGCAACAGGCGTTCGCGGGCCAGGGCGACCCGTTCGCGGTCGGCGTCGACCCCCGTCACGCAGGCGCCGCGGGACTCCGCGATCAGCAGGGCGAGACCCGAGCCGCAGCCAAGGGCGAGCAGCCGGGTGGCGGCGCCCACCCCGAGCCGCTCGTACACCGCTTCATAGAGCGGCACCAGCATCCGTTCCTGGATCTCGGCCCAGTCGCGGGCGCGCGCGTCCGCGCCCGTGGGGGGTGCCGAGGCCGTGTTCAGGTGGTGCTGGACGAGCGTCGGTGTCATCGAAAGCGCCCCAATCCGCCGAGAGGTCATGTCTTGCCCTTATTGGCATCCCCCGTGTGCGTGCGCTCGTACATCCCCCGTATGCCAGGGAACTGCGCATCCGTCCCCAAGTCCAGGGGTTGTATGGCAATGCTTGTGTGCCCCGGTTGTGCGCCCCCGCGCCGGAGCGGATTCACGTTCAAGAGTGCCGCCGGTTCGGGATTCCCGCCACGGCAACGACGTCCGGACCGACCGTGGCCGTGCGGTGTCCGGTCCGTCGGGGGTGGGGCGACACCGGGCGGCCACGGCCCACCCGATACCCTCGCTGTCGCGGATCCGGGCCGGTCGGGTCGCGGTCGACGCATGGGTCGACAGCAGCGCCTCCCGCCCCAACTGATGTCCCGGCGTGCGGGCATTGGCTACGCGCCGGGGCGTACGCGCGGGTACGTACCGGCTTGGCGTGAGCTGCGCGAGTTCTCCGCAGATCAGCGCACCCGCCCTCGTCGGGATGCATCAATGGCAACTGACTGGTACGTGCAAATTATTTGGGATGCCCCGGAATAGGAACACCGGGGCACCTCGGCTCGTTGTCACGACGTGAGCACGACACCACCTGTTCTCGCCGCAGAGCTGGCACAGGCATGGGCCGATATTCAGCGGTACCACGCCGAGCTGCCGGATCTAGCCGCGCCCGAGTCCCTGATCGGAGAGTCTTCGTCCGCCTGTGGCGCGAAGCTCTCCTTCGAACGACTGCTGCACGAGGCAGTCCACGGCATCGCCGCCGCACGAGGCGTCCGTGACACCTCGCGCGCCGGCCGATACCACAACCGCAGATTCCTCGCGATCGCCGAGGAGCTCGGGCTCGACCACCCGGAGGAGCCGCACCCGAGCAGCGGCTTCTCACTGGTCTCGCTCAACCCGGAGGCGAAGCGACGCTACCGGCCCACCATCGAGCGGTTGCAGCGTGCCCTGAAGGCCCACACGGTCGCGACGACCTCGGACACCAAGCGCACCTTCCGCGGACCTGCCGCCAGGCACGGTTCGTCCGGCGGCGGGGTGCGGGTGAAGGCCGTGTGCGACTGTGGACGCAATGTCCGCGTCGTCCCGTCGGTCCTGGCCCAGGCCCCGATCGTCTGCGGCGGCTGCGGCAAGCCGTTCCGCATCCCCGAGGTAGTGGTCGCGGCCGGCTGACCTCTTTCTCGCCACCGCCGCGCCCGCGCCCCGTACCGGAGGACGATGTCGGTCGGGTGATGCCGCGCCGCAGGTGTGTGGCACAATGGCTAGCTGTACTCGACAGCCGCACAGGACCCCTCTCTCCTCCGGCTGACGCGTCCATCGGGCACCCCGAGTACCGCAACCCCACGTGGCATCTTGTTGTGCCCAACCACGTCAATTCCAGGAGAGACCACTCCAGTGGCAGTCAAGATCAAGCTGAAGCGTCTGGGCAAGATCCGTTCGCCTCACTACCGCATCGTCGTTTCCGACTCCCGCACCCGCCGTGATGGCCGGGCGATCGAGGAGATCGGCCTGTACCACCCGGTGCAGAACCCCTCGCGCATCGAGGTCAACGCGGAGCGCGCGCAGTACTGGCTGTCCGTCGGCGCACAGCCGACCGAGCCGGTGCTCGCCATCCTGAAGCTCACGGGCGACTGGCAGGCGCACAAGGGCCTTCCCGCCCCGGCCCCGCTGCTCATGCCGGAGCCGAAGGCCGACAAGCGCGCGCTGTTCGAGGCCCTCACCAAGGACGCCGCGGACGAGCCCAAGGGTGAGGCCATCACCCCCAAGGCGAAGAAGGCCGACAAGAAGGCGGACGAGCCTGCTGAGGACGCTGCGTCCCCGGCGGCCGCTGCTGAGCCCACCGAGGCCTGATCATGCTCGAGGACGCTCTCGAGCACCTCGTGAAGGGCATCGTCGACAACCCCGGCGATGTGCAGGTCGCCTCGCGGGACCTGCGTCGTGGGCGTGTGCTCGAAGTTCGGGTGCACCCCGACGACCTCGGTAAGGTGATCGGCCGTAACGGCCGCACCGCACGCGCCCTGCGCACCGTCGTGGGCGCCATCGGTGGCCGTGGCATCCGCGTCGACCTCGTCGACGTGGACCAGGCGCACTGAAGTATTGAGCGTTACCGGCACGGGCCGGGGAGGGCTTCGGCCCGCCCCGGCCCGTAGTCGTCTGCGGAGCAATGCCGCAGGCACACGACAGGAGAGACAAGAGTGCAGCTGGTAGTCGCGCGGATCGGCCGCGCCCATGGAATCAAGGGCGAAGTCACCGTTGAAGTACGTACGGACGAGCCGGAGCTGCGGCTCGGGCCCGGCGCCGTACTCGCCACGGAGCCCGCATCGACCGGGCCGCTGACGGTCGAGACCGGCCGGGTGCACAGCGGCAGGCTGCTGCTGCGCTTCGAGGGCGTCAAGGACCGTACGGGTGCCGAGGCGCTGCGCAACACACTCCTGATCGCGGATGTGGACCCGGAGGCGGTGCCGGAGGACCCCGAGGAGTTCTACGACCACCAGCTGATGGACCTCGACGTGGTCCTTCAGGACGGCACGGATGTCGGCCGCATCACCGAGATCCTGCACCTCCCGTCCCAGGACCTCTTCGTCGTGGCACGGCCCGACGGCAGCGAGGTCATGATCCCCTTCGTCGAGGAGATCGTCAGCGAGATCGATCTGGAGGAGCAGCGGGCCGTCATCACCCCGCCTCCCGGCCTGATCGACGGCGGCCAGGCCGACACCGAGGCCGACACCGAGGCCGGCGACGAGGCGGAGACCGAGGCGGAGACCGAGGAGAAGGCCGCGCCGGAGGACAAGGGCTGATGAGGCTCGACGTCGTCACGATCTTCCCCGAGTACTTGGAGCCGCTGAACGTCTCGCTCGTCGGCAAGGCACGCGCGCGTGGGCAGCTCGACGTACACGTGCACGATCTGCGGGAGTGGACCTACGACCGGCACAACACGGTCGACGACACCCCGTACGGCGGCGGCCCCGGCATGGTCATGAAGACCGGCCCGTGGGGTGCCGCGCTCGACGAGGCCCTGGCGAGCGGCTACGAGACCGGCGCGCACGGCCCGGTCCTCGTCGTGCCAACGCCCAGCGGCCGGCCCTTCACCCAGGAGGTCGCGGTCGAACTGTCCGAGCGCCCCTGGCTGGTCTTCGCGCCCGCGCGCTACGAGGGCATCGACCGCCGTGTCATCGACGAGTACGCGACCCGGATGCCCGTGTACGAGGTATCCATCGGGGACTACGTGCTGGCCGGTGGCGAGGCCGCGGTGCTGGTGATCACAGAGGCGGTGGCCAGGCTGTTGCCCGGCGTCCTCGGCAACGCCGAATCGCACCGTGACGACTCCTTCGCGCCCGGCGCCATGGCCAATCTCCTCGAAGGCCCCGTCTACACCAAGCCGCCCGAGTGGCGCGGCCGTGACATCCCGGACGTCCTGCTCAACGGGCATCACGGGAAGATCGCCCGGTGGCGGCGGGACGAGGCGCTGCGCCGTACGACCGCCAACAGGCCGGATCTGATCGAGCGTTGTGACCCGGCCGCCTTCGACAAGCACGACCGGCAGATGCTGAGCATTCTCGGCTGGCAGCCGGGGGCCGACGGCCGATTTGGGCGCAGCCCCGAAGCCGTGGAAGAATAGGCCGCTGCTGTGTGTCCGGCGTGCGCCCCTGCCACAGGGGGAACGACGCCCGCCCGACGCGGACAGCACCTCGAATACTTCTCTACACATACCGCTCGATGACCTGTGGCATCGGCGCGAAGAAAGCAGCCAACATGGCAAGCCTGCTCGACGAAGTGAACGCCGCATCGCTGCGTACCGACCTGCCCGCCTTCCGTCCCGGTGACACCGTGAACGTCCACGTTCGCGTCATCGAGGGCAACCGCTCGCGTGTGCAGCAGTTCAAGGGCGTAGTCGTCCGCCGTCAGGGTGCCGGCGTCAGCGAGTCCTTCACGGTCCGCAAGGTCTCCTTCTCCGTCGGTGTCGAGCGCACCTTCCCGGTGCACAGCCCGATCTTCGAGAAGATCGAGCTCGTCAGCCGTGGCGCCGTCCGTCGCGCGAAGCTGTACTACCTCCGTGAGCTGCGCGGCAAGGCCGCGAAGATCAAGGAGAAGCGCGACCGCTGATCGCACCACAGGCGCCGAGGGACCGGCCGGATAGGCTCAGGTCCCGATGGACACCGAAGAACACGTCTCGGAGCGCGACCGCTCTTCCCCCCCTGAAGCGGGGGAGGGAGAGGGGTCGCGCTCTGTGCGTTTTCTGGACGCCCCGTGGCGCAGGCCCGCTCTGCTCGGCCTCGCCTGCGCGTCCTTTCTGCTGTTGTTCAGCACTTTCGTGCTCCAGCCCTTCCTGATTCCGAGCGGCTCCATGGAGCCCACGTTGAACATCGGGGACCGGGTACTCGTCAATAAGGTGGCGTACCGTTTCGGTTCTGTACCGCGGCGCGGCGATGTGATCGTGTTCGACGGCACCGGGTCCTTCACGCAGGAGGAGCCGGCCGGAAACCCGGTCACCGGGCTGGTGCGGTGGGTGGCCGCGGCCGTGGGACTGGCCGAGCCGGCCGAGACCGACTACATCAAGCGCGTGGTGGGCGTGGGGGGTGACCGCGTCGTGTGCTGCGACGAGCGGGGGAGGGTCGAGGTGAACGGCCGACCGGTGGACGAGAAGTATCTGCACCCGGGCGACACCCCGTCAGAGGTCCCGTTCGACATCGTCGTACCGCAGGGCACGCTGTGGGTCATGGGCGACCACAGGTCGCACTCCCGTGACTCCCGTGACCACCTGGGGGAGCCCGGCGGCGGCATGGTGCCCGTCGACATGGTCATCGGGCGGGCCGACTGGATCGGCTGGCCGATGGGCCGCTGGTCGGCACTGGAGCGGTCGGACGCCTTCACGCAGGTACGGGCGCCCGGACCGGTCGGGGCCCATGGGTAACCGCGGACGGGCCCGATCGGGCGGCCATCGGGCGGACACCCGGCTGCCGACGGGGACGCGGCCGACGAGTGGGCCCGTGCTGCCTGGCCGGGCGGACCGGCGCAAACTCGCGCGCAAGGTGAAGCGGCGGCGGCGCAGGTCGGCCGTCAAAGAGATACCGATCCTGATAACCGTGGCGCTGCTGATCGCGCTCGTGCTCAAGACGTTCCTGGTGCAGGCCTTCGTGATCCCGTCCGGCTCGATGGAGCAGACGATCCGGATCGGCGACCGGGTGCTGGTCGACAAACTGACGCCGTGGTTCGGGTCGAGACCCGAGCGCGGCGACGTGGTCGTCTTCAAGGACCCCGGTGGCTGGCTCAAGGACGAGAAGACCGAGATCAAGAACGACCCCGTCGGCGTCAAGCAGATCAAGGCGGCCCTGACCTTCATCGGCCTGCTGCCCTCCGAGGACGAACAGGATCTGATCAAGCGGGTCGTCGCGGTCGGCGGGGACACCGTGAAGTGCTGCGACAAGGACGGACGGGTCACCGTCAACGCTGTACCGCTCGCGGAACCCTATTTGAATCCGGGCGACCGTCCGTCGAGCCTTAAATTCGAGGTCAAGGTCCCGGTCGGGCGGCTCTTCGTGATGGGCGACCACCGGTCGAACTCGGCGGACTCCCGGTTCCACCTGGACGAGCAGTTCACCGGCACGGTCTCGGAGGAAGAGGTGGTGGGAAGGGCTGTCGTCATCGCCTGGCCGTTCTCCCACTGGCGGCAGTTGGAGGAGCCCGGGACGTACGCCTCGGTCCCTGACGCGCGCGCCGCGGCGACGTCGGCCCTCGGTCCGTCGAATAGGGTGGCGTCCCAGGATCCGAACGTGATGATCCGGCTCCCGACCCCTGCGGAACTCCCGCTCGTTATGGGAGTGGTGGGTCTGCGCCTCCTATGGCGTGGGCAGTGGCACGGAGTGAGGAGTGGATGTGGGGGATTTGGCGGTCGGCGCACGATCCGGACGCGACGAGCCCGAGGACCGGCCAGAGTCACCCGCGGCCGCGGCAGATGAGGTGCGCAGCGCGGAGTACGCGGGCCAGGCTCCGGGGCTCGACGACGACACGGCGGACGGCGACGAGAGGGAGAGGCCCAAGAAGGCCCGTTCCTTCTGGAAGGAGCTGCCGCTGCTGATCGGTATCGCGCTCCTGCTGGCTCTGCTGATCAAGACATTTCTGGTGCAGGCGTTCTCGATTCCGTCGGACTCGATGCAGGACACTCTGCAACGGGGCGACCGGGTGCTGGTCGACAAACTGACACCGTGGTTCGGCTCCGAGCCCGAGCGCGGCGAGGTCGTGGTGTTCCACGACCCGGGCGGCTGGCTGGACGACACCACGGCGCCCGACCCGAACGTCGTGCAGAAGTTCCTCAGCTTCATCGGCCTGATGCCGTCGGCGGAGGAGAAGGACCTGATCAAGCGGGTCATCGCGGTCGGCGGTGACACGGTCGAGTGCAAGAAGAACGGGCCGGTTCAGGTCAACGGCAAGGCGCTGGACGAGAAGTCGTACATCTTCCCCGGTGACACCCCGTGCAACGACGAGCCGTTCGGACCGCTCAAGGTGCCCGACGGCCGGATCTGGGTGATGGGCGACCACCGGCAGAACTCGCTGGATTCCCGTTACCACCAAGAGCTCGACGGCGGTGGCACGGTCGCGGTCAGCGAGGTCGTCGGACGCGCCATCGTGGTGGCCTGGCCGGTCAATCGCTGGTCGACGCTGCCCGTTCCCGGCACGTTCGACCAGTCCGGGCTGAACGCCGCCTCGGCAGCGATGAACGCGGCGCCCAGCGCGTTGGGCCTCGCGGGCGCGGTGCCTCTGGTGCTCTGGCGCAGGCGGAAGCTGACCGCCGGGCGTACCGCCGGGTAGGGTGCCGCTCGGATCAGCGATTGCCGATCTCCGAAGTGGGGAGCGCTGGGATGAGCGGAACAGGACGTAAAGAAGACGGCCGCGGCCGGCTCGGCAGTGTGCTGTCGGGGCTGGCCGTGGCCGTCGGCTGTGTGCTCTTCCTCGGCGGGTTCGCCTGGGGAGCCGTGCAGTACAAGCCGTACACGGTGCCGACCGACTCGATGACCCCGTCGGTCAAGGCGGGGGACCGGGTGCTGGCGCAGCGAATAGGCGGCGCCGACGTGCGGCGCGGAGACGTAGTGGTCTTCACCGACTCGCTGTGGGGCAATCTGCCGATGGTCAAGCGTGTGGTCGCCGTCGGCGGTGACAAGGTCACCTGCTGCGCCAAGGGCGGCCGGCTCACGCTGAATGGCAAGCCCCTCGATGAACCGTATCTGCAGAGCGGTGAACCGGCCTCGACCGCACCCTTCACCTCCGAGGTGCCCGAGGGCCACCTCTTCCTGTTGGGGGACGAGCGGCGTACGTCGGTGGACTCGCGAGGGCACATCGGGGACGCCGCCAAGGGGACGGTGCCGGTCTCCAAGGTGGACGCCCGCGTGGACGCCATTGCCTGGCCCATGGGCGGGATACTCGACCGCCCGCAGAGCTTCGAGGCACTGCCGGGCGGGGTCTCGCGGCCGGGGCCGATCGTTCTGGTGCTGGCCACTGTCGTGACGGGCATGGTGCTGATCTTCGGTGGAGCGGCGTACGGACCGATCGCGCAGCGGGTCCGGCGGAGGAAGGCGAAGACGGCGAGGACCGCGCAGGCTGCCACTGCCGGTGAGCGGTGATCCGAGCGTGGACGGTGATATGGGAATGAGCGCTGGAGCGGGAGCGAGCGGGGTGTCCGGGGCGCCCCTGCGGAGAGTCGCGCGGGTGATCCTGCTCGATCCGCAGGACCGGGTCCTGCTGTTGCACGGGTACGAGCCGGACGATCCGGCGAACACCTGGTGGTTCACCCCGGGCGGCGGTCTGGAGGGCGACGAGACGAGGGCGCAGGCCGCTCTGCGCGAAGTCGCCGAGGAGACGGGCATCACAGAGGTCGAGCTCGGCCCCGTGCTGTGGCAGCGCATCTGCTCGTTCCCGTTCGACGGGCGGCGCTGGGAACAGGACGAGTGGTTCTATCTGGCCCGTACAAACCGGACGAAGACCGTGATGGACGGGATGACCGGACTGGAGCGGCGGAGCGTCGCCGGGTTGAGGTGGTGGACCTCCGCCGAACTGTCCGCGACGCGTGAGACGGTGTATCCCATCAAGCTCGCCGGGCTGCTGCGTACGCTGCTCGACGAAGGTCCTCCAAGTACGCCGATGGTCTTGGCCCCGGAAGTCGCATAGGGGCGCACGGGGCTGGCGCACGCTGAGGGGACGCAAGGCTGAAGGGGAACATGCCATGAGCGCCGAGGACCTCGAGAAGTACGAGACCGAGATGGAGCTGAAGCTCTACCGGGAGTACCGCGATGTCGTCGGTCTGTTCAAATACGTGATCGAGACCGAGCGGCGTTTTTACCTCACCAATGACTACGAGATGCAGGTGCACTCGGTGCAGGGTGAGGTTTTCTTCGAAGTTTCCATGGCGGATGCCTGGGTCTGGGACATGTACCGGCCGGCCAGGTTCGTCAAGCAGGTGCGCGTGCTCACGTTCAAGGACGTGAATATCGAGGAGCTCAACAAGAGTGACCTTGAGCTTCCGAGTGGCTGAGGTCCGGGTGGCTGAGTTTTCCACAACCGGCCGGTTGTCCACCAAGATCCACTAGTTTGCGGTGTTCGCGGCACATTCGGTTCCGGAGGTGGAACCGAATGAACGCGAAGAATGCGACAGGTGCACTCGGCAGGTACGGCGAGGAGTTGGCGGTCCGCAGGCTGACCGAGGTCGGCATGACCGTCCTGGAGCGCAACTGGCGTTGCCGTGCCGGGGAGATCGACATCGTCGCCCGGGACGGCGACGCGCTGGTCATCTGCGAGGTCAAGACTCGCAGAGCGGGCCCGTTCGAGCACCCGATGGAAGCCGTCAGACAGGTCAAGGCACAGCGGCTGCGTCATCTCGCCGAACGCTGGACGCACGAGCACGGCGGGCCGCCGCCGGGCGGGGTGCGCATCGACCTCGTCGGGGTGGTGCTGCCGCGGCGCGGGGCACCGGTCGTCGAGCACGCGCGGGGGGTGGCCTGATGGGATTCGCGCGTACGTGTTCGGTGGCGCTCGTCGGGGTCGAGGGCGTGGTGGTGGAGGTCCAGGCGGACCTGGAGCCGGGGGTGGCGGCCTTCTCGCTGGTGGGGCTGCCGGACAAGAGCCTGACCGAGAGCCGGGACCGGGTGCGGGCGGCGGTGGTGAACTCGGGCGCCGACTGGCCTCAGAAGAAGCTCACCGTGGGGCTCAGCCCGGCATCCGTGCCCAAGAGCGGCAGCGGATTTGATATCGCTGTCGCCGTAGCCGTCCTGGGGGCGGCGGAGCGCATCGATCCCAGGGAGATCGCCGACCTGGTGATGATCGGGGAGCTGGGGCTGGACGGCCGGGTCCGCCCGGTGCGCGGTGTGCTGCCCGCGGTCCTTGCCGCGGCCGAGGCCGGATACCGCCAGGTCGTCGTACCGGAGCAGACCGCGGCGGAGGCCGCGCTGGTGCCGGGGATCTCGGTGCTGGGCGTGCGCAGCCTGCGCCAGCTCATCGCGGTACTGACGGGCGCGGAGGTGCCGGAGGAGGAGGAGCGGGAGAAGGGGCGGCCGGACCCGATGCTGTCCGGGCTCATGGTGCCCGGCGCGGGGGCGGGCACCGGGCTGGCCATCGGTGACGGCGAGGGCAACGAACCGGACCTCGCGGATGTCGCCGGGCAGCGCGGGGCACGCACGGCCCTGGCGGTCGCGGCGGCGGGCCGACACCATCTGCTGCTGCACGGACCGCCGGGCGCGGGCAAGACGATGCTGGCGGAGCGATTGCCCGCGATTCTTCCGGCACTGACAAGATCGGAGTCGCTGGAGGTGACCGCGGTGCACTCGGTGGCGGGCATCCTGCCGCCGGGCGAACCTCTGGTCACGACCCCGCCCTACTGCGCCCCGCACCATTCGGCGACGATGCAGTCGCTCGTCGGCGGGGGCAACGGGCTGCCGAGGCCGGGGGCCGTTTCGCTCGCGCATCGGGGCGTGCTCTTTCTGGACTTTAGCGACCACTAACGAAGTGTTCGTGTCCCTCGTTCAGGGGCCTTTTGGCCGCGTCACGTAGGTCTTTAGCTAACGGTTTGCTTCTGTTCGCCCCGTACGGGATGAAACGGAAGGAATGCCTGGTGCGAAGCACGTTGGTGCTGAAAGACCTGCGGGTGCAGAAGATCAGACGGATGGACGGCAGCTGGTCGTTCGGGATCGTCTGCCCCGACTGCTCGCTCGATGAGGAGTCGGAGAGCTATCTGCGCGTCTACGAGGGCTCGGGCTCCCAGGAGACCTACGCCTACTACCTCGTTGACCACCTTCGGTGGCGCATTCGCGAGGGCCTGACCACGGAGACGATCAAGATCATGGACCTCCACCGCTACCAGGGTGCGGTGGGCGCGCAGGTGCCGATGCCGTACGGGATGCCGTGGCGGGTGCCGCAGAAGCGCCCGTACGGCAAGTCGGCGCTGTCGATCTCGGCGACCGTGCTGAAGGGCTTCTACCTGCACCAGTGCGTGAAGCGGGGCATCAACGACGAGCTGCGCGAGGCGTTGGACGTCGATCGTCTGCCCACCAAGGCGGACCGCAACAGGTCCTTCCTGGGACACATGAAGACCTCGATGCCGTCGAATCCGCTGGCGCCGCGGCAAGGCACCCGCCGGCGGCACCCGAAGATGCTGCCGGATGATGCCCGGCCGGAGTTGATGGGAGCGGTGAACACCGCCCGCGACGAGATGGTCGTGACCTGGCTGTCCGACACGACCCTGCGGATCGGCGGCCTGACCGGCCTGCACCTGGTCGACCTGCATCTGCGCGAGAACGCGGCCTGCGGCGAGTGCAAGAGCCCGCACGTCCACGTCTGTCACCGGCAGACCAACCCCAACCGAGCCAAGGCGAAGAAGAAGGAGGACTGGAAAATGGCCGACGACGTGATCACCGGCGGTGAGATCTACCGGGTGAGCCCGGCCATGGTCAGCTCCTACTTCAAGTACATGACGACCGAGTACGCGAAGTACGCGACGGGGCACGGCATGCTCCTGATCCAGCTGTCCGGGCCGAGGATCGGCGAGCCGTGGACGCCAGACGCGGCCCGCGGGATGCTGCGGCGGGCCGGGCGCCGGGCTGATCTGCCTGGTCGTATCAAGCCGCACGCGTTCCGGCACACGACCACCAACAAGATCCTCGACGTCACGAACAACGACCCCTGGGTGGCCAAGGAGGCCGGCAACTGGGCGTCGGTCACGACCGTCGACGAGGTCTACGGGCACCCCGACATGCACTCCCCGGAGTTCACCTCCGCGCTGAAGGCGGTCTGGGGTGAGGAGTCGTGAGCGAGTCCGTCCGCAAGCTGCTGCCGGTCATCACTCCTGATCAGCCGAGCCGGACCACCGGCGACCGCCTGGAGATCCTCCAGGCGCTGATGCAGGCCCCTGGCTTCGACACCGCGCTGTTCCGCCAGGACGTAATCCGTATCCCGGAGGAGCACGAGGCTTACGGGTGGATCTGCGCGGTCCCGCAGTGTGAGCGGGCTCAGGAGCCGTGCCGGTCGCTCTGCGCGGTTCACGAGATCGAGTGGCGCGGCCAGCGAAAGGCCGGCGTGCTGCTGGGCGACTTCATGCGGAGCGCCGAGCCACTGAAGCCGGTCTCTCACTACCAGCCCGAGGACTGCACGATCTGCCCGGACATCCCGGCCTGGGCCTCCTCGCCGTTGTGCTTCGTGCACACCCAGCGATGGCGGGCCGCCAAGGGAGTCTGGAAGCATCGGAAGGGGCTGCCCGGGGAGCCGGACTACGAGACGTTCCTTGCGAAGCAGCAGCCGTTCGTGCCCTTCGGGGAGTGCCGGGTGCTGGCCTGCGCGAACCTTGCGGAGAACCCGGTGGGGCTGTGTCAGCGTCACCTCCGCCGCTATCGCAAGGACAGCTCTCCGGGCAGGGCACGGCTGCCGCACCAGTGGGGCCGGTGGCTGGCCGACCGGGACAAGCCGATCCCGGTGCTCTACGACGACGAACTCGCGTTCCGGAACTGGTGCAAGGAAGCGGACCCGTGCCACCGCATGGACGGCAAGGTGTCCCTTCTCGGGCTGAGTCCTCTGGTGAAGGCCGAGATCCAGTGGTGCATGTTCCAGCGCACCCAGATGACGGTCGAGGCCGGGCACTGGCCGCTGCCCTGGATCCAGTACGTCGCCGACGACTGCCGCAACTTGAAGGTCAACTCGCTGGCCGACCTCGACTTCAACCAGATGAGGAACTTCCCGGCGCTAGTCGCCAAGTTGATGCTCCGCATGCTGCGGCTGATCTACTTCACCCGCGAGGACACCAAGGACGCCGGCTACATCGAGACCGAGCACTTCGGCGTCAAGTTCGCCAGGCACCGCGGGCAGGTCGACCTGACGAACATCTCGCAGCGGTGGCTTCGTGATCTGGTCTGGGACCAGATGTCCCACCGGTTGCTGACCGACCCGCCCCGCAGCACGCAGCCTTTCGACTTGGTACGGCGCGGAGCTGCAGAGCTCAGCGCGTTCCTGGAGATCCAGGGCCCAGAGGGCGGTCACGACCCGCGTCTCCTCGAGGGTCGTCACATGGTCGACTTCGTCGCCGACCAGCGGCACCGGGCCAAGCACGGGATCCGCCCGCTGGCAGCGAGCCGTCGCCGCGGCCAGGACAACGACCCGGTGACCCCGGGGATGGTCGCTGGCTACTTCGACGGCGTCCGCCGCATCCTGCACAAGGCGTTGATGGACGGGGACCTCGAACGCCTCGGTCTGGACCGGGCCTTCGTCCTGGCCATTCCCGCGGGCAAGAGGGTCAAAGGCCGACGCCGTCCGTTCCCCGACGATGTTGCCCAGGCGGTCGCGAACGAGACCAACCTGCAGGCTCTGGATGCCCAGGACACCGAGGATCGGGGTCTGCGGGACATCTGGGAGGGCCTGGTCATCACCGGCCGTCGCTGCTGCGAGGTGCTGGATCTGCGGCTGGAGTGCATCGGCCGGCTCGGTGGCTTGCCGATGTTTTGGTACGACGCGACGAAGGTCGGCAACTACGACGAGGCGATCCGCATCTCGGAGCGACTCTACGAGCGGCTCAAGGCCCGCCAGGCCCGCACCATCGACCGGTTCCTGGAACGCGAAGGCCGCGTCCCGACGGGTGAGGAACGACGGAAGATCGCCCTGTTCCCGGCACGGAACTCCAACCGGAACCACATCAAGGGCATCAGCTACGGCTGGTTCAACCGCCAGTTCCGGGACTGGATCGACTCGCTCACCGACATCCACGTCGTCACCCACCAGGCCCGGCACTCCCTGGCCACCAACCTGCTGAAGGCCGGGGCGAACCTCTCCCACGTCAAGCGCTACCTCGGGCAGGTCTCCGAGGCGATGGCCGAGCACTACGTCCACCTCGCCAACACCGACCGGAAACTCGAGGACGCCCTCAACGCGATCTGGGTCACCGGCCCCGGCGCCATCGAACCGGGCGTGGTGTTGTCCGGCGGCGAACCGATGAGCCCTGAGCAGGCCGAGGCGATGATGATCGACCTCACCCGCAAGTCCACCCCGGCCGAAGGCGGCTTCTGCACCTTCCAGGTCGTGGTCGACGGCGGCGCCTGCCCCTGGAAGCTGGACTGCCACAACTGCGAGAAGTTCGTGATGTCCGGCGCCGACCTCGTCTACTGGCATCGCAAGCGCGAGCACTGGCGGATGCTCGCCGAACGCGCCGGCAACCCCGAGGTCACCGACTACCTCCACCAGCTCTTCGACCCCACCGCCCGCGCGATCGACGGCCTGGAGAAGGCCCTGGCCGCCGTCGGTCTTCTCGATGAAGCCCTCGCTCTGGACCTGCGACGCCCCCAGGACTACTTCGGCCGCGTCTGGGCCACCGCCTTCCGCGCCAACGAACTCGCCCAGCACGAAGACCACGGCGACACCGAGTTCGACGACGAGTACACCACCGACGACAACGAGGAACTGTCATGACCACTACCGACCGCCAACTGCAGACCTTCGCCCGCCAGCAGCTGGGACACATCCCCGTCGAGTCGAGCGAGCACTACATCCACGCGGACACCACCGCGGCATTCGAGTACGTCGAGAGTGGCGCGATCACGGTCGTCGACGCGGCCCGGCCGGACGACGAGGGCGAGGTGGCTCCGTGAGCTCCGGACCCGGCCAGACCGCGGCGGCCATCGCTGCCAGACGCCAACAGACCCAGGACAAACTCACCCGCGTCGAGAAGGCCATCGCCCAGCTCCGCCGCGAACGCGGCCGGCTCGGAGTGCGGGCGATCGCCGACCGGGCGGACGTGTCCGCCACCTTCCTCTACGAGAACGCGGACGCCCGCGCACTCGTCCAGCAGGCCGTCGTCGACAGCAAGAGCCGCCACGACCGGCGCACCGGCGAGAAGCACGAGCAGATCGAGGCGTCCTGGCGCGAGCGAGCCCTGAACGCCGAGGCTGAACTCACCCGAACCCAGAGCGAGGTCCTGGTCCAACGGCAGCGGATTGGCGACCTCATGGGCCAGCTCCGTGACATCGACCAGACGGTCCCCGGCGAGTCCGTCCAGCACCTGACCACCGAGAACACCACCCTCAAGCGCCGCCTGCAGCAGGTGACGCAGGAGCACCGAAAGCTCCAGGAGCGTCTCGAAGGAGCCCGCACCAACCTGCGCTTCTCCGACAAACGCATCGCCGACCTCGAAGTCCAACTCCTCGAACTCCAGCAGGCCGTCCCGGCCGGTGCTCAGCAGTGAAGGACTTGCCGTGTTCGTCTATCACCTCAACGACCCCCTCGACCCCCTCGCCGCTGGCGACGAGGACTGCGTTTTGCCCCTGACCTCCTGGTTGGCCGACGACATTCGACCCGAGAAGGCCGCCTGGCTCCTCGCGACGACTTTCGCCTTGGCCGATGCCGCACCGGCCGTCCGCTGGGACGGCGACATGCGGCACCTTCCCTTCGTCGATGTCCACGCCGAGAAGACCACCGGTGAGCCCGCGCTGATCGTCATCCAGCAGGACCCCGGCGCCGACTCCTTCGTGATCTGCCGCCGTCCCGTGGTCTGGGCCGAGCAGCAGAGCGACAGGTGGCACGAGACCTGCACCCGCTACATCGACTCCAGGGTGTTCATCGACCCCCGGGAGCTTGGGCACACCGTCGACCTGCTGGCACCCGCGTCCTTCTGATCCGACCTCACCCCGCACCAGGGGCCGAAGGGGCTGAACTATGAACAACAGCACCGCTGAACGTCACGGACACATACGCGACGTGTTGCCGCAGGTCAGGGGCGACGTTGACGCTTTCGCGCCTCCTAATGACGGCGAGGCGCCGGAATTCAGCGGCCGGGCCCTGGACTCGCTGCGTCAGCCGCTCGAATCGGGACACGTGGTGGTGGCGCGCAGCGCCGGAGTGGTGCGGTTGCCCGCGCGGTTCCTGATGATCCTGGCGGCCAATCCGTGCCCCTGTGGCCGGCACACCCTGCACGGTGCGGGCTGCGAATGCCCGCCGTCGGCGATCCGCAGATACCAGGCACGGCTGTCGGGGCCCCTCCTCGACCGGGTGGATCTGCGGGTCGGCGTCGAGCCGGTGCGGCGCGCCGACCTGATGGGACAGGGCGGGCGCGGCGATTCCACGGAGACGGTCGCGGGGCGCGTGCGCGAAGCGAGGGAGCGGGCGGCGGCGCGGCTGGACGGCACCCCGTGGACCACCAACAGCGAAGTGCCGGGTCACGAATTGCGTACCCGCTGGCAGGTCGCCCCCGGCGCTCTCGACGCTGCCGAACGCGACTTGGAGCGTGGGCTGCTGACGGCACGTGGCCTCGACCGGGTGCTGCGCGTCGCCTGGACCGTCGCGGACCTGGCCGGCTGCGATCGGCCCGACGCGCGGCACGTCGATCTGGCGCTGGAGCTTCGTACCGGGATCGCGCGTGGCGCGGCGGAGCTGATCGGAGCCGACTCATGAGGCCGCGGTGCGGATCGTCCGGATGCCGAGGCGCATCCTTCGGTCCCCTGGGGGGATCGTCCGGGCGCCGGGTCGGAGGCGGGCGCCGGGTCGAAGGCGCTCACGGCGTCGGATCGACCGGACGCCGGCTCGCGGGCGGTTGCCGGGGCGGTGGCGGGCGGTGAGCGGGGCGGCGTGGGAGGCCGAGCGGCTGGCTCGCGCGGCGTTGACCCGGGTCATCGAACCGGGGGACGAGGTTGGCGGGCGGTGGCTGCGGGAGCTGGGTGCGGTGGAGCTGATGCGCAGGCTCACCTCGGACGGGACCGAGGTGCCGGGCCCGGAGCCGGGCTGGGCTCCGGGGCGCGCGCAGGGCCACACGGCGGCCGGGGATGTCGGTGGGACAGGGCGGGGAACCGGGAGTGAAGGGGGGCGCGGGGCCGAAGGTGCCGGTGCGGCACCAGGAGCGGCGCTGACCGGGGTGAGCGAGCATCGGCTCGGCGGTTTCAAGGCGCGGGCGGCTGCGGCTGAGCCCGCACGCGACCTGGCGGCCGTGGCCGCGGTCGGAGGCCGTTTCGTCTGCCCGGACGACCACGAATGGCCCCGACAGCTCGACGACCTCGGCGACGCCAGGCCGATCGGGCTGTGGGTCCGGGGGCGGCCCCAGCTGCGCATATGGGCGCTGCGCTCGGTCGCCGTCGTCGGAGCCAGGGCCTGCACACCCTACGGAGCGCACATGGCTGCGTCGCTGGCCACCGGCCTTGCGGAGCGCGGCTGGGTGGTGGTCTCCGGAGCCGCGTTCGGGGTCGACGGCGCCGCCCACCGCGGGGTGCTGGCGGCGGGCGGGGCGACCGTGGCGGTACTGGCCTGTGGCGTTGACGTCGCCTACCCGCGCGGCCACGCGGAGTTGATCGGTCGCATTGCCGAACAGGGCCTGGTCATCGGGGAGTTGGCGCCCGGCAGTCACCCGACGCCCAGCCGGTTCATCCTCAGGAACCGGGTGATCGCCGCGCTCACCAGGGGCACCGTCGTGGTCGAGGCGGAGTACCGCAGCGGTTCGCTGGTCACCGCGCGCAGTGCGAACAAGCTCGGCCGCTTCACGATGGGAGTGCCCGGCCCGGCCACCAGCGGGCTCTCGGCAGGCGTGCACGAACTGCTGCGGGGCGAGGGCGTACTGGTCACCGACGCCGCGGAAGTGGTGGAGCTGGTCGGAAGCATCGGCGATCTCGCCCCGGCGCGCCGGGGGCCGGTGCTTCCCAGGGACCTGCTCGGCCCCGTCGCGGCCCAGGTGCTCGACGCCTTGCCGGCCCGTGGCCGCGCCGACGCGCGCGACGTCGCCCGCGGCGCCGGGACCACCCCCGACGACGCGCTCGGCAAGCTGTACGAGCTGCACTCGTTGGGGTTCGTCGAACGGCAAGGGGACGGCTGGCAGTTGGTTCCCGGCGTCTCACGCCATGCGAACGAGCGGCGAGGCGGTGCTTGACCAGCGGTATTCGGGTGAAAGGGTGACGAAGATGGCCCTTATGGCCGCCGCGAAGGCGCCGCCGGGGCCGCCGTTCGCGGTGCCGTTCCCGGCGCCGGAGGGCGGTCCGCGGCGCTCATCCGGAGGAGGACAATCTCATATCCTGCGCGCACTGCGACACTTCAGTCACGCTACGCTCACGAGGATTCCCGCCCAGACGCAAGATCCCCCCCCACACATCACAGCAGAACGGCTCAAGGCAACGCATGCCCCAGCACACCTCCGGGTCTGACCGCGCGGCAGTGCCGACCGCTGCCCGCAGCAGAGTGCGCCCCCCCGCACCCTCGTCGGTCGACGAGTTGTGGCGGTCGTACAAGACCACGGGCGACGAGCGGCTGCGGGAGCAGCTGATCCTGCACTATTCACCGCTGGTGAAGTACGTCGCGGGACGGGTGAGCGTGGGGCTGCCGCCCAACGTCGAGCAGGCGGACTTCGTCTCCTCAGGGGTCTTCGGGCTCATCGACGCCATTGAGAAGTTCGACATCGAGCGGTCCATCAAGTTCGAGACATACGCGATCACGCGCATCCGGGGCGCGATGATCGACGAACTGCGGGCCCTGGACTGGATCCCGCGCTCGGTACGACAGAAGGCCAGGGCCGTCGAACGCGCCTACACCACGCTGGAGGCGCAGCTTCGCCGCACCCCCTCGGAGAGCGAAGTCGCCGCGGAGATGGGCGTTGCCCTGGAGGAACTGCACGCGGTATTCAGCCAGTTGTCCCTGGCCAACGTGGTGGCCCTGGAGGAACTGCTGCATGTCGGGGGCGAGGGTGGCGACCGGCTGAGCATCATGGACACCCTTGAGGACACCGCCGCCGACAATCCGGTCGAGGTCGCCGAGGGCCGGGAGCTGCGGCGGTTGCTCGCGCGCGCCATCAACACGCTCCCCGACCGCGAGAAGACCGTCGTCACGCTCTACTACTACGAGGGCCTCACCCTCGCCGAAATCGGCAATGTGCTGGGCGTCACGGAGAGCCGGGTCAGCCAGATCCACACCAAGTCGGTGCTGCAGCTCAGGGCGAAACTGGCCGACGCCGGGCGCTGACCGCGAGCAACGGCGCCGGGCGCTGCGGCGGGCGCCGAATCGGAATGCCTCACCGGTCCCGTCGTCATCGCGCCGCCTCATCCGTAGAGTGGGACCGTGCCAAGGATTCGAGCGGCCTCTGTGGCCGAGCACCGGACCATGCAGCGCGGCGCCCTGCTCGACGCCGCCCGCTCCCTGCTGTCCGAAGGCGGTACGGAGGCGCTGACCTTCCCCGCCCTCGCCGAGCGCACGGGCCTCGCGCGGTCGTCCGTCTACGAGTACTTCCGGTCGCGCGCCGCGGTCGTCGAGGAGCTGTGCGCCGTCGACTTCCCGGTCTGGGCCGCCGAGGTCGAGAACGCGATGGCGCGCGCCTCGACCCCGGCGGGCAGGGTCGAGGCGTATGTGCGTTCCCAACTGGACCTGGTCGGTGACCGGCGGCACCGCGCCGTCGTCGCCATCTCCGCGAGTGAGCTCGACGCCGGTGCCCGCGAGAAGATCCGCGCCGCGCACGGCGGTCTGGTCACCATGATCGTGGAGGCACTCGCCGAGCTGGGCCACGAGCAGCCCCGGCTGGCGGCGATGATGCTGCAGGGCGTGGTCGACGCGGCGGTGCGGCGCATTGAGCTCGGTGCGGCGGAGGAGCCCGGAGTGATCGCGGAGACCGCGGTCGCGATGGCCCTGCGCGGCGTCGGGGGCTGAGCCGCCCCACCGGGCGCGGTGGGCAGCGGGACCGGGACGCCGAAGACCGGGAGCAGGCGCGGCGGGCCGCCGCGCAGCAGCTGGGGCGGGAGCAGCGTCAGCGGGTCCAGGTATGTCATGCCCCGGAGCAGCCCCCAGTGCAGACAGCCGACCGGGCAGTGGAAAGGGCCGTCCTGCACGGTCGCCACCAACTGGCCGGCCCGGACCTCGTTCCCCTTGGAGACCACCGCGCGCACCGGCTCGTACGTCGTCCGCAGGGGCGGGTCGCCCGTGCCGGACAGGGCGATGGACAGCACCCCACGACCGGCGACCCCGCCCGCGAAGGTCACCCGCCCCGCGACCGCGGCCCGCACGGGGGCGCCCGGCGCCGCGGCCAGATCCACGCCCCGGTGGCCGGCCGCGTATGGAGACGGGGGAGGCTCCCAGCCCCGCAGGACCTGAGGACGCCCGTCGCCCACCGGCCAGGAAGCGTCCCCGGCACCGGACGGAGCCGGGGCCCGGAAGCCGGGAGCACCGGGCGGAACAGGGGGCTCGCCCCCGGCCGGTGCACCGGACAGGGCAGGGGCCGGGGCCCCGACCGGGAAAGCGGACCGGCCATGGGCCGTGGCCCCCGCCGCACCACCGGACCGTGTGAGGAGCGGGGCCCCGGCCGGGGCCCTGGGAGCCTGGGCCGAAGCCCCGCCCGGGGTCGGGAACGGGCCCGGCGCCTCCCCGGTCGAGGCCCGTGAAGCCCCGCAGAGCAGCAGGGTCAGCAGGATCGGCAGCAGGGTCAGAGCCTGCGGAGTCAGTCGTCGCATGGCACAAACCGTCGCGCGCCGGACCGTTCCGCGGGGATCATGAACCGGATCTGTGGACCACCGGTCGGTTGTGTATAACGCCGTCACCCGGCACCGCCAGGGTCCCGTACACTTCTGATGGCGATCCGGGTCACCGGGTCGACTTCGCACGCCCCGCCACCCACCCTCTCAGCGGTCGGTGGCCGCGCCGCTCGGTCCCTCGTGGCACGGCGCATCGGGGCGTCAGGCGTGGCCGCAATCCTGCGGTCGCGGCAACCGAGTAACCCAAGGAGTACGGCCATGGCCGTCGTCACGATGCGGGAGCTGCTGGAAAGCGGCGTCCACTTCGGTCACCAGACCCGTCGTTGGAACCCGAAGATGAAGCGATTCATCTTCACGGAGCGCAACGGCATCTACATCATCGACCTGCTGCAGTCGCTGTCGTACATCGACCGCGCCTACGAGTTCGTCAAGCAGACGGTCGCGCACGGTGGCTCGATCATGTTCATCGGCACCAAGAAGCAGGCGCAGGAAGCGATCGCCGAGCAGGCGACGCGCGTGGGCATGCCCTACGTCAACCAGCGTTGGCTCGGCGGCATGCTGACGAACTTCTCCACCGTCTACAAGCGCCTTCAGCGTCTGAAGGAGCTTGAGCAGATCGACTTCGCCGATGTGGCCGCATCGGGCCTCACGAAGAAGGAGCTGCTGGTTCTCTCCCGCGAGAAGATCAAGCTGGAGAAGACCCTCGGCGGTATCCGCGAGATGTCCAAGGTGCCCAGCGCCGTCTGGATCGTGGACACCAAGAAGGAGCACATCGCCGTCGGTGAGGCGCGCAAGCTCCACATCCCGGTCGTCGCGATCCTCGACACCAACTGTGACCCCGACGAGGTCGACTACAAGATCCCGGGCAACGACGACGCGATCCGCTCCGTCACCCTGCTCACCCGCGTGATCGCCGACGCCGTCGCCGAGGGCCTCATCGCCCGTTCCGGTGCCGCCACGGGCGACAAGAAGCCGGGCGAGAAGGCCGCCGGCGAGCCGCTCGCGGAGTGGGAGCGCGACCTGCTCGAGGGCGACAAGAAGGCTGACGACGCCGCTCCGGCCGCCGAGGGCGACGTCCAGACCTCCGCCGAGACCGAGAAGGTCGCCGACGCGGAGGAGGCCGACGAGGCCCCCGCCGCCGCCGAGACTGCCGCTGAGGTTGTCACCGAGGCTGCCGCCCCGGTCGCCGAGGACGAGGCTGCCGCTCCGGCCGCCGAGGCCGACAAGGCCTGACACCTCCGCTACGGCTGATGACGGCGGGGGAGGGTGCCACTACTGGCGCCCGCCCCCGCTGTCCACTCCGTAGATCTTCGCTTCGACTTCGAGAGAGATTTACAACCATGGCGAACTACACCGCCGCGGACGTCAAGAAGCTCCGCGAGCTCACCGGCGCCGGCATGATGGACTGCAAGAGGGCGATCGACGAGGCCGACGGCAACGTCGACAAGGCCGTTGAGCTCCTTCGCGTCAAGGGCCAGAAGGGCGTCGCCAAGCGCGAGAGCCGTTCTGCCGAGAACGGCGCCGTCGTCTCCCTCATCTCCGAGGACAAGACCTCCGGCGTCCTGCTCGAGCTGAAGTGCGAGACGGACTTCGTCGCCAAGGGTGACAAGTTCCAGGTCGTCGCCAACACGCTCGCCGCCCACGTCGCCAAGACGTCCCCGGCGGACATCGAGGCGCTGCTCGCCTCGGAGATCGAGTCCGGCAAGACCGTTCAGGCGTACGTCGACGAGGCCAACGCCACCCTCGGCGAGAAGATCGTCCTGGACCGCTTCGCGCAGTTCACCGGCGGTTACGTGGCTGCGTACATGCACCGCACCATGCCCGACCTTCCGCCGCAGGTCGGCGTCCTGGTCGAGCTGGACAAGGAAAACCCCGAGGTCGCGAAGGATGTTGCTCAGCACATCACCGCGTTCTCGCCGAAGTACCTGAACCGCGACGAGGTCCCCGCGGACGTCGTCGAGAACGAGCGCCGCGTCGCCGAGGCCACCTCCCGCGAGGAGGGCAAGCCCGAGGCCGCCCTGCCGAAGATCGTCGAAGGCCGTGTCAACGGCTTCTTCAAGGACATCGTCGTGCTGGAGCAGGCGTTCGCCAAGGACAACAAGAAGTCTGTCCAGAAGGTTCTGGACGAGGCCGGTGTCACGCTGAAGCGCTTCACGCGCATCCGCGTCGGCGGCTGACAACCCCAGCCGTACCGCGATCTACCCAAGACCCCGATAGGGTTTGGTGCAGTCGTCCGCGTATGCCTGACGGCATTCGCTCGGCCGAAGCGCCGGACGATCGCAGATCTGACGAGGAGGCCATTGCCGCACAGGGACCCGCAAGGACCCACCGGCAATGGCCTTCTTCGTATGTGCACGAGGAGATCTCCATGAAACAGGGCGCGGACGCCAATCAGTCTGCCGACAGCAAGGCCGACGACAAGAACGGCAAGAAGGCCGGCCGCTTCATGCTGAAGCTGTCCGGTGAGGCGTTCGCCGGCGGTGGGGGGCTCGGTGTCGACCCGGACGTCGTGCACGCCATCGCGCGGGAGATCGCCGCGGTCGTACGCGACGGGGCCGAGATCGCCATCGTCATCGGCGGTGGCAATTTCTTCCGCGGCGCCGAGCTGCAGCAGCGCGGTATGGACCGGGCGCGCTCCGACTACATGGGCATGCTCGGTACGGTCATGAACTGCCTCGCCCTCCAGGACTTCCTGGAGAAGGAAGGCATCGACTCCCGGGTCCAGACCGCCATCACCATGGGACAGGTCGCGGAGCCGTACATTCCGCTGCGCGCCGTACGTCACCTGGAGAAGGGCCGCGTCGTCATCTTCGGCGCCGGTATGGGCATGCCGTACTTCTCCACCGATACCACCGCCGCTCAGCGCGCCCTGGAGATCGATGCCGAGGCGCTGCTCATGGGCAAGAACGGCGTGGACGGGGTCTACGACTCGGACCCCAAGAAGAACCCCGACGCGGTGAAGTTCGACGCGCTGGAGTACAGCGAGGTGATCACTCGCGACCTCAAGGTCGCGGATGCCACCGCCGTCACACTGTGCCGTGACAACGCGCTTCCGATCCTTGTCTTCGAGCTGCTCTCGGAAGGCAATATCGCGCGCGCCGTCAGGGGCGAGAAGATCGGCACCCTCGTGAACGCGCAAGGCACTCGGGCCTGACCGGGGGATGGACAATGTCCTGCCGGTCGGACACCGTGCAGGAGAAGACGCGGGTTAACGCCGGGCCCGAGTGCGGGGCCCACTCAAGACATGCAGGAGCAACTGGTGATCGAAGAAACCCTCCTCGAGGCCGAGGAGAAAATGGAGAAGGCCGTCGTGGTGGCCAAGGAGGACTTCGCCGCGATCCGCACCGGTCGTGCGCACCCGGCGATGTTCAACAAGATCGTGGCCGACTACTACGGTGCGCTGACGCCGATCAACCAGCTTGCCTCGTTCTCGGTGCCCGAGCCGCGGATGGCCGTGGTGACCCCGTTCGACAAGAGCGCGCTGCGCAACATCGAGCAGGCGATCCGGGACTCCGACCTGGGCGTCAACCCGAGCAACGACGGCAACATCATCCGAGTGACGTTCCCTGAGTTGACCCAGGACCGTCGCAAGGAGTACATCAAGGTCGCCAAGACCAAGGCCGAGGACTCCAAGATCTCCATCCGTGCGATCCGTCGCAAGGCCAAGGAGACCCTCGACAAGCTCGTCAAGGACAAGGAGTCCGGCGAGGACGAGGTCCGCCGTGCGGAGAAGGAGCTCGACGACACCACCGCGAAGTACGCGGCACAGGTCGACGAGCTGCTCAAGCACAAGGAAGCCGAGCTGCTCGAAATCTGATGAACGACTCTTCCTGGGGGGCCCCGCCGAGAGGCGGTTACGCCGGCGCGTGGGACCCGTCCGAGCAGGGACCCGTCCCGGCGGGTCCCGCATACGATGCGCATCAGGCCGAGCAGACTCGCCCCATGCCCATCGTGCCCGAGACAGGCAGAGACGCTGAAGGTCGCGACGACGACCGCGACCGGGGGGCCGCTCCGCCGAGTGGTCCCCCCTTCCGCGACGAGAAGCCGCAGGAGCCCATGCACGTCCCCCAGCCGCCGCCCGCGCAGAAGAAGCGTGCGGGCCGTGATCTGCGCGCCGCCATAGGCGTGGGTGGGGGACTGGGTGCGGTGGTCATCGCGTCCCTCTTCATCTGGAAAGCCGCTTTTGTCGGCGTCATCGTGGTCGCCGTTGTCGTCGGGCTGTGGGAGCTGACCTCCCGGCTCGACGAGCGCAAGGGAATCAAGGCCCCCCTGGTGCCTCTCGCGGTCGGCGGTGCGGCCATGGTCGTCGCCGGGTATGTGCGGGGCGCGGAGGGTGCGTGGGTAGCCATGGCGCTCACCGCACTCGCGGTGCTCGTCTGGCGGATGACCGAACCGCCCGCCGGCTACCTCAAGGACGTCACGGCGGGTGTCTTCGCCGCGTTCTACGTGCCGTTCCTGGCCACTTTCGTCGCGCTGATGCTGACGGCCGACGACGGAGCGCAGCGGGTACTCACCTTCCTGCTCCTCACGGTGGTCAGTGACACCGGTGCGTACGCCGTGGGCTGGCGCTTCGGCACGCACAAGCTCGCGCCGCGCATCAGTCCCGGCAAGACCAGGGAAGGGCTCCTGGGCGCGGTCGTCTTCGCGATGGGGGCGGGCGCGCTGCTGATGCAGTTCGTGGTCCACGACGGGACGTGGTGGCAGGGTCTGGTGCTGGGCTTCGCGGTCGCCGTGAGCGCGACGTTGGGCGACCTCGGCGAGTCCATGATCAAGAGAGATCTCGGGATCAAGGACATGGGCACGCTGCTGCCCGGCCACGGCGGCATAATGGACCGCCTCGACTCGCTGCTGCCGACCGCTCCGGTGGTCTGGCTTCTGTTCGTCCTCTTCGTGGGAATGGGCTGACCTGCGCGTTCAGTGGCTTGTTGGCACTTGGGGTTCGTCGTCCACAGGGCGGCGAACCCCTTTCCGTATGTCTGCGACACTGGATGAACCATGCCTGTACCCGGAGAACTTACTTTTGTCGCGCCCCGCGGAGCCAAGAAGCCCCCGCGGCATCTCGCCGACCTCACGCCCGCCGAGCGCCGAGAGGCCGTGGCCGCGGTCGGTGAGAAGCCGTTTCGTGCCACGCAGCTGTCGCAACACTACTTCGCGCGGTACGCGCACGACCCGGAGCAGTGGACCGACATCCCGGCCGGGTCGCGCGAGAAGCTTCAGGCGGCTCTGCTGCCCGACCTGATGAATGTGTTGCGGCACGTCAGCTGCGACGACGACACCACCCGCAAGACGCTGTGGAAGCTGCACGACGGCACGCTCGTCGAGTCCGTGTTGATGCGCTACCCGGACCGGGTGACCATGTGCATCTCCTCGCAGGCCGGGTGCGGCATGAACTGCCCGTTCTGTGCGACGGGTCAGGCCGGTCTCGACCGCAACCTGTCGACCGCCGAGATCGTGCACCAGATCGTGGACGGCATGCGCGCGCTGCGCGACGGCGAGGTCCCCGGTGGGCCCGCCAGGCTGTCCAACATCGTCTTCATGGGCATGGGCGAGCCGCTCGCCAACTACAACCGGGTCGTGGGCGCGATCCGTCGGCTGACCGACCCGGAGCCCGACGGGCTCGGCCTCTCGCAGCGCGGGATCACCGTGTCCACCGTGGGTCTGGTGCCGGCGATGCTGCGCTTCGCCGACGAGGGCTTCAAGTGCCGCCTCGCGGTGTCGCTGCACGCCCCGGACGACGAGCTGCGCGACACCCTGGTACCGGTCAACACCAAGTGGAACGTGCGCGAGGTGCTGGACGCCGCGTGGGAGCACGAGGCGAAGTCCGGCCGTCGTATCTCCATCGAGTATGCGCTGATTCGCGACATCAACGACCAGGCCTGGCGTGGTGACCTGCTCGGTCGGCTCCTCAAGAACAAGCCGGTGCATGTCAACCTGATCCCGCTCAACCCGACGCCCGGGTCGAAGTGGACCGCGTCCAGGCCCGAGGACGAGAAGGCCTTCGTCGCGGCGATCGCGGCCCACGGCGTGCCCGTGACCGTGCGGGACACTCGTGGCCAGGAGATCGACGGAGCGTGCGGACAGCTGGCGGCTTCGGAGCGATAAGGCCCGTGTAACGTGGGTCGGACATTTACATATTCCGACAGGGGAGCGCCACAGCGCTGAGAGTGCGGCATCGCCGCAGACCCTCTGAACCTTGCCCGGGTCATTCCAGGTAGGAAGTTCGGTCACTACTCGAGCTGTAGCGTCCTGCCCGCATTCTGTGCGGGCAGGGCCGCGTCTCTTCCTGGTCATCCAGGAGGAATTCAGTGAGCACCATCAAGAAGTTCGCACTCAGCGCCCTGGCCGCAACGCTGGGCGTCTCGACGCTGGCGGCCTGCGGCGGCGGGTCCGACGACTCCGCGAAGTCGTCCGGCGGCTCGAAGTCCAAGACCGTGACGCTCGTCAGTCACGACTCGTTCAACGCCTCCGAGTCGGTGCTGAAGGCGTTCACCAAAGAGACCGGCTACAAGGTCCAGGTCCTCAAGAGCGGTGACGCGGGCTCGGCCCTCAACCAGGAGATCCTGACGAAGGGCTCCCCGCGCGGCGACGTCTTCTTCGGCGTCGACAACACCCTCCTCTCGCGGGCCCTGGACAACGATCTGTTCACGTCGTACGAGGCCAAGGGGCTGGACAGGGTCCCGGACGGCCTGCAGCTCGACAAGGCGGAGCACCGGGTCACGCCCATCGACACCGGCGACATCTGCGTCAACTACGACAAGAAGTACTTCGGGGACAAGAAGCTCGCGCCGCCGAAGAGCTTCGACGATCTCGCGAAGCCCGCGTACAAGAACCTGCTGGTCACCGAGAATGCCGAGAACTCCTCGCCCGGCCTCGGCTTCCTCCTCGGTACGACCGCGCAGTACGGCGACGACGGCTGGCAGGACTACTGGAAGCAGCTCAAGGACAACGGCGTGAAGGTCGTCGACAGCTGGGAGCAGGCGTACAACGAGGAGTTCTCCGGCTCGGCCGGCGGCAAGAAGACCAAGGGCGACCGGCCGCTCGTCGTCTCGTACGCCTCCAGCCCGCCCGTCGAGGTGCTCTACGCGAAGCCGCAGCCCAAGGAGGCGCCGACCGGCGTCGCGACCGGCACCTGCTTCCGGCAGACCGAGTTCGCGGGCCTGCTGAGCGGCGCGAAGAACGAGGCGGGCGGCAAGGCGCTGCTGGACTTCCTGGTCGGCAAGCAGTTCCAGGAGGACATGCCGCTGAACATGTTCGTGAACCCGGTGGTGAAGGACGCGAAGCTGCCCGAGCTGTTCACGAAGTTCGGCGCGGTGATCGACAAGCCGCGGACCGTGGCTCCGGACAAGATCGCCGACAACCGTGAGCAGTGGGTCAAGTCGTGGTCCTCGCTCGTCCTGAAGTAGGCAAGGGCGTCACGCCCGGATCAGGCGAGGGCGTCGAGAAGGGCATCGGGCCGGGGCTGCGCGGGAACGCCGTGCGGCTCGGCCTGATGGCCGGACCTGTCGTGTTCTTCGCGCTCTTCTTCGCGTACCCCGTGGTCGCGATCGTCGGCCGCGGGCTCAAGGCGGACGGCAGTTGGCAGTTCGGCCGGATCGGTGAGGTGCTGACCGACCCGGACATCCTGGATGTCCTGTGGTTCACCACCTGGCAGGCGATCGCCTCGACCGTGCTGACCCTGCTGATCGCGCTTCCCGCGGCCTACGTCTTCGCCCGTCTCGACTTCCCCGGCAAGCAGGTGCTGCGCGCGGTGGTGACCGTGCCGTTCGTGCTGCCGACGGTGGTCGTCGGGACCGCGTTCCTGGCGATGCTGGGACGCGGCGGGCTGCTGGACGAGCTGTGGGGCGTACGGCTCGACTCCACGGTGTGGGCGATTCTCCTCGCGCACGTCTTCTTCAACTACGCCGTGGTGGTACGCACCGTGGGGGGCCTCTGGGCGCAGCTCGACCCGCGCCAGGAAGAGGCCGCGCGGGTACTCGGTGCCGGGCGCCTCGCGGCCTGGCGGCGGGTGACGCTGCCGGCGCTGGTGCCCGCCGTGGCCGCCGCCGCGCTGATGGTCTTCCTCTTCACCTTCACCTCGTTCGGTGTCGTTCAGATCCTGGGCGGGCCCGCCTACTCCACCCTGGAGGTGGAGATCTACCGGCAGACCGCGCAGCTGCTCGACCTGCCTACGGCGGCGGTCCTGACGCTGGTGCAGTTCGCGGCGGTGGGTGCGATCCTCGCCCTGCACGCGTGGACGGTACGCCGCCGGGAGAGCGCCCTGAAGCTGGTCGACGCGGCGCAGACCTCGCGCGGGCCGCGGGGCGCGGGGCAGTGGTCGCTGCTCGGCGGGGTGCTGGTCACCGTGCTGGCGCTGATCCTGCTGCCGATCGGGGTGCTCGTCGCGCGGTCCTTCGACGGACCCGACGGGTACGGCTTCATGTACTACCGCGCGCTCCAGTCGGCGGGGGGCAGCAACGGGACGTTCCTGGTGCCGCCGCTGGAGGCGGTGTGGAATTCCCTGCAGTACGCCCTGGTGGCCACGGCCATCGCGCTGCTCGTCGGCGGTCTCGCCGCCGCCGCGCTGACCCGGCGGGCCGGCCGGCTCGTGCGCGGCTTCGACGCGCTGCTGATGCTGCCGCTCGGCGTCTCCGCCGTGACGGTCGGCTTCGGCTTCCTGATCACGCTCAACAAGCCGCCGCTCGACCTGCGGACGACCTGGATCCTGGTGCCGCTCGCCCAGGCGCTGGTGGGGGTGCCCTTCGTCGTACGGACGATGCTGCCCGTCCTGAGGGCCGTCGACGGCCGGCTGCGCGAGGCGGCCGCGGTGCTCGGGGCCTCGCCGCTGCGGGCCTGGCGGGAGGTCGACCTGCCGATGGTGCGGCGGGCGCTGCTCGTCGCCGCCGGGTTCGCGTTCGCCGTGTCGCTAGGCGAGTTCGGGGCGACCGTTTTCATCGCGCGGCCCGACAACCCGACCCTTCCGGTGGCCGTGGCGCGGCTCCTCGGACGGGCCGGTGACCTCAACTACGGGCAGGCGATGGCCCTGAGCACGATTCTGATGGTGGTGTGCGCGGTGTCCCTGCTGGTGCTCGAACGTATCCGTACCGACCGGTCGGGGGAGTTCTGATGTTGCGGCTGGACGGTGTGAGCGTGCGGTTCGGGAAGCGTGCGGCGCTCGAATCGGTGGATCTGGAGGTCGACGACCGAGAGATCGTCTGTGTGCTCGGGCCGAGCGGCAGTGGCAAGTCCACGCTGCTGCGGGTCGTCGCGGGACTGCAGCCCGCCGACGCCGGGAGGGTGCTGCTCGACGGGAGTGACCAGGGTGGGGTGCCCGTGCACCGGCGTGGGGTCGGCCTGATGTTCCAGGACCACCAGCTCTTTCCGCAGCGGGACGTCGGCGGCAATGTCGCCTTCGGCCTGCGGATGCGCGGGACGGCGCGGGCCGAGCAGGTGCGCCGGGTCGACGAACTGCTGGATCTGGTGGGGCTGCCGGGGGCGCAGCGCCGGGCGATCACCACGCTGTCCGGCGGTGAGCAGCAGCGGGTCGCCCTCGCGCGGGCGCTGGCTCCGCAGCCGAAGCTGCTGATGCTCGACGAGCCGCTGGGCCAGCTCGACCGGACGCTGCGCGAGCGCCTGGTCGTCGAGCTGCGCCGCCTCTTCGGGCTGCTCGGTACGACCGTGCTGGCCGTCACGCACGATCAGGGCGAGGCGTTCGCGCTGGCCGACCGGGTGGTGGTGATGCGGGACGGGCGGATCGCCCAGACCGGTACGCCGCTGGAGGTCTGGCAGCGGCCCGCGTCCGAATTCGTCGCCCGCTTCCTGGGCTTCGACAATGTCGTCCCGGCCACGGTGACCGGTGAGGCGGCCGACACGGTGTGGGGCAAGATCCCCGTGCCGGCCGGTTCGCCGCAGGGCGCGTGCCGGCTGCTGGTGCGGCCGGCGGGTGTCCGGCAGGTGCCGGTGGCGGACGGGCTGCCGTGCACGGTGACGGCCCGCACCTTCCGTGGCAACCATGTCGCGCTGCTGTTGCAGCCGGCGGGGGCGCCGCGGTTGGAGGCGGAGTGTGCGTTGCGGGACGCGCCGGGGGAGGGCGTGGCGGTGGGGGTTCGGTTCGCGGCGGACGATGTGGTGGTGCTTCCGGAGGAGGGGTAGGGGCGGGCGCGGCCCCGGCTCCCCGCCCTCAGCCTGCCGACGGGCCGGGAGGGGGGCGTCGGCTTTTCCGGTCCTCAGGCGTTGGACGGGCTCAGCTGTGGTTTCTCGGCGGGATCGGTCGGTGCGCCCTCCGGTGCTCCGAACCAGGCCACCGCGACCGCGCCCGCCACCGCCAGGACGAAGCCCAGGACCGCCATCCAGCCGAAGCCCTCGCGGGACGCGTCGCCCAGCCACAGCACGCCGATCGCGCCCGGCAGTACCGTTTCGCCGACCACCAGGGCCGCCGTCGCACCGTTGACCGAGCCGATCTGGAGGGCGACGGTGTGCAGGTACATGCCGCCGATGCCCGCGACCAGGATCGCGTACAGGGCCGGGTCGGACAGCAGCGCGGAGAGGTCGAACGGGTCCACGCCGTTCAGTACGCGGACGCCCACGCCCAGCGCGCCGAAGCCGAGGCCGGACAGTAGACCGGCGAGGATCGCGGCGCGGGCGCCCAGGAGACGTACCGCGACCGTGCCGCCCGCCATCAGCGCGATCGAGATCACCAGCAACCACCAGTGGGTGGCGACCGGAGTGTGACCGCCGCCCTCGTGACCGGCGGCGGTGGCCAGCAGGATCAGGGCCGAGCAGACGACGCCGATGGACGTCCACTCCTTGCGGGTCAGTCTGATGCCGAGCATCTTCACGCTCAGCACCGCCGTGATCACCAGATTCGCGCTGATCACCGTCTGGGAGAGGAACAGCGGGAGGAGGCGCGCGGCGAGGGCGCCGAGACCGAATCCGATGAAGTCCAGGATCGTACCGACGATGAACTCCCAGGTCATCGCGGCCTTCGCGGTGGAGGAGAGGTTCGGTCCGCCGTGCTGTGTCACCCCTGAAGCGGCTGCCTCGCGGCGGGCGGACTTGCGGGATCCGACGGCTTGCAGGACGGAGCCCGTGCCGTAGCAGATCGACGCCGCGATTGCGGTCAGTAGGCCGATGAGCACCAAGAACTCCGTTCACGCGGTTCGTCTGTCCTGTCCCGAATGGCAGACGTGTGTTGCGGCGTAAACGTTGCTTCTGGACCTTGTGGACCGCTGGGTCGGGCTGCTGGATCGGACCTGCCGGTCAGTCGTGCCGGCCCGCGGCCAGCCGGGCGAGGGCCGCCGGGGCCTCTTCGACAGTGTCGACCAGGGCGATACGGGCCTGCATCGGGCGCTCCTTCGCCAGGGCCTGGAGAAGCGGCCAGGTGGGGAGGCGTTCGGTCCAGTGCGTGCGGTTCACCAGGACCATGGGGGTCGGTTCGCCGCGCGACTCGTAGTAGTTCGGGGTCGCGTTGTCGAAGATCTCCTGGACGGTGCCCGCGGCGCCCGGGAGGAAGACGACGCCCGCGGTGCAGCGGGCGAGCAGGCCGTCCTCGCGGGTGGCGTTGGCGAAGTACTTGGCGATGTGGCCCGCGAAGGCGTTCGGCGGCTCGTGCCCGTAGAACCAGGTGGGGATGCCGACCGAGTCGCCGCCGGACGGCCAGCGGTCGCGGACGGCGAAGGCGGCCTTGGCCCAGTCGGTGATCGACGGGACGAAGGACGGGGTCCCGGCGAGGAGTTCGAGGGCCTCGCGGAGCGCGTCGTCGGGTGCTGCGGAGAGGTACGCGCCGAGGTTGGCGGCCTCCATCGCGCCGGGGCCGCCGCCGGTGGCGACGGTCAGGCCGGCGCGGGTGAGGGTGCGGCCCAGGTGGGCGGCGCCGGTGTAGGCGTCCGTGCCGCGGGCCATGGCGTGCCCGCCCATCACACCGACCACGCGGGCGCCGACGAGCGCCTCGTCGAGGGCGTCCGAGACGGCGTCGTCATGGATGGAGCGCAGCATCGACGCGTATATGTCGCCGTCGGCCTTGGTGCGCTGGAACCAGGCGTAGGCCAGGGCGTCGGGGGTGGACTCGTAGCCGGATTCGAGGCCTTCGAAGAGTGCGTCCGCGGTGTAGAGCAGTCCGCGGTACGGGTTGAAGGGCAGATCGGGGACCGGTGGGAAGACGAGCGCGCCGTCCGCCCGCACCTTGGCCGTCGCCTCGGTGCCCATGGGGCAGCCGAGGAAGACGGTGCCCGAGGTGTCGATGGAGAGCAGAGCGGGGGTACGGGGCGTCAGGTCCACGGACTGGACGCGGTAGCCGTCGAGCGACTTGGTGCGCGAGACGACTTCGTCGAACTCGGCGAGGGTCTCGATTTCGCGGTCGTGGTCCGGGTGTTGAGGCACCCGGACATGCTAGGCCCTGCCGGTGGCGCGGACGGGATGGGGTACGGCGGGGACGCGGAAGCGGGAACCTGCCGCGCGGCGCGCCGGCGCCCGGACGGGGTCCAACGGGTGGGTGCCCCGGCCCTGTGCGGACCCTGTCCCGGCCCACGCCCCGGCGGTTCGGAGGCCGAGGCGGCGGCCGCCCGGGGCCAGGAGGTGAGGCGCGCGGGCGTGTGCTGGACAGGCGGGCGCGTCAGAAGGGCAGTGCGGCCAGTCCCGCCACGGCCCAGGTCAGGGGGACGAAGACCGTCAGCAGGGCGATGGTTCGCAGTGTCGCGGCGCCGCGCAGCGTCTGGGTCGGGGCGCCCAGGCGGAGCAGCGCCTTCGTCGTGCTGGTACGGGCGTGCTTGGCTTCCAGCGCCGCCGTCAGCAGGGTGGCGACGGTACAGCTCATGACCAGGGCCGCGCCCAGGCCCGTGAGCGGTCCGAAGGGGCGTGCGCCGCCGTCACCGCCGTACAGCGTCGAGGCCGCGATCGCGCCCGATGCCACCGCGCAGACCACGCCCAGCGGGCGGCCGATGCGATGGGCCTCGTCCATCAGGACGCGGCCCGCGAGCAGGCGCATGGCGCCCGGCCGGATCGACTGGATCACCCAGCCGCACAGGTACGTCAGGCCCGGACCCACGAGCGCCAGGCCCAGCGCCGTGAGGGCCCAGCCGGCCAGCACGCCCGCCGGGACCACGTCGAGCCGGCCGGGGAGCGGCAGGGCGGCGCCGGGCGCGCCGCGGTTCGCGTAGGCCTCGACGGCGAGGCCCGCCGCCGTGAGGGCGACGCCCCAGGGGAGGCCGGTGGGCGCCCGGTGCGGGGCGGCGGCCGTGTCGTCGGTCGGCTTGACGGGGCGCGGTCGCAGGGCCAGGGCGCTCGCGGCGGCCGCCGTCAGCGGAACCAGGCACAGCAGGGTGAGTGCGGCGGCGACCGGCATGGGCCGCCCGGCGGCCAGGAGCTCGGCCCCGGCGCCGTCGAAGGGCAGGCCGGTGAGGTCGCCGCGGAGGTGGAGGTAGAAGAGCAGCGCGACGGCGCTGCCGAGCGTGCAGGAGACCGCCGTGGACACGGCGGCCAGCGCCGTGAGGCGGACAGGTCCGAGGCCGGCGCCGGACAGGCCGGCGCGCGGGCTGGTGCTCGGGTCGGTACGGGCCACCGCGACCGCGAAGTGCACGGTCGCGGCCAGCGGGGCCAGGCACCAGAGCAGGCGGAGCGCGGAGCCGGTGGAGTGGGCGGGGTGGCCCACCGCGTAGCCCAGGGTGCAGAGCAGGAGGAAACCCACTCCCGCCGACGCCGCCGCCACCAGCAGCCGGCGCAGCAGGACCAGCGGATGGGCGCCGCGGGCTAGACGGAGAGCGAGCACGCGGCCCGGCCTTCCACACCGGCCGCCGGCACGGTGTTGACGCGGCGCCCGTCGAGCAGCGACACCGTGCGGTCGGCGAGGGTCGCCACCTCCGCGTCGTGGGTGGCGAGCAGGACGGTGATCCGGTGCGAGCGGGCCGCTGTGGTGAGCGTGCGCAGTACCTGGGCGCGGTCCATGCGGTGCAGTGGCGCCGTCGGCTCGTCCGCGAAGAGCACCGAGGGGGTGGTGACCAGGGCGCGGGCGATCGCGATGCGCTGGCGCTGGGACTGCAGGAGCGCGGCCGGCCGCTTGCGGGCGATCATGCCGATGTCGAGCCGCTCCAGCCACTCCATGGCGGCCTTCTTCGCGGTGCGGTGCGAAGTGCCGTGCAGCAGAAGGGGGAGCGCCGCGTTCTCCCAGGCGGTCAGTTCCGGTACGAGGCGCGGCTCGGGATCGATCCAGCCGAACCGGTCGCGGCGCAGCCGTTCGCGCAGCAGCGGACCCATGGTGTGTACGGGGGTGCTGTTGAACCACACTTCGCCCTGGTCCGGGACGAGTTGACCGGAAAGGCACTGCAGCAGGGTGGTCTTGCCGCTGCCGCGCGGGCCGGTGACGGCGAGGATCTCGCCTTCGCGCACACCGAGGGAGACACCGGTGAGGGCGGGGGAGCCGCTGTGGGAGTAGTGCAGGGAACGTGCCCAGAGCACATCGTTGTCCGGCGGGGCCACCATGGCGTACACCTCGTTCAGATCAGATATCCCGTCCCCCGTACGGGGGAACGAAGACGGGGCCGATCGGTCACTGGGCACGGTAGGGATTCGGACCATGGCTGTGCGGCAAGCGCGCGGCCCGGACACCCCCGTTCTCACTCGAACGGGCGCATCCGGGCCGCGACGGGACGGACCTGACGATCAGAGCTTGGTCCAGGCCTCCGTCAGCACCTGGCGCAGAATGCCCTCGATCTCGTCGAACGTCTCCTGCGTGGAGATGAGCGGCGGTGCGAGCTGGACGACCGGGTCCCCGCGGTCGTCGGCGCGGCAGTACAGGCCGTTGTCGTACAGCGCCTTGGAGAGGAAGCCGTAGAGCACGCGCTCCGTCTCCTCGTCGGTGAAGGTCTCCTTGGTGGCCTTGTCCTTCACGAGCTCGATGCCGTAGAAGAAGCCGTTGCCGCGGACGTCGCCGACTATCGGCAGGTCGTGCAGCTTCTTGAGCGTTGTGAAGAACGCGTCCTCGTTGTCGAGGACGTGCTGGCTGAGGCCCTCGCGCTCGAAGATGTCGAGGTTCGCGTTGGCGACGGCCGAGGAGACCGGGTGGCCGCCGAAGGTGTAGCCGTGCAGGAAGGTGTTGCCACCCTGGTAGAACGGCTCGGCCAGCTTGTCGGAGATTATGCAGGCGCCGATCGGGGAGTAACCCGAGGTCATGCCCTTGGCACAGGTGATCATGTCCGGTACGTAGTCGAACTTGTCGCAGGCGAACATCGTGCCGAGGCGGCCGAAGGCGCAGATGACCTCGTCCGAGACGAGCAGCACGTTGTACTTGTCGCAGATCTCGCGGACCCGCTGGAAGTACCCGGGCGGCGGCGGGAAACAGCCACCCGCGTTCTGTACGGGCTCCAGGAAGACGGCCGCGACCGTCTCGGGGCCCTCGAAGAGGATCTCCTGCTCGATCTGGTCGGCGGCCCAGCGGCCGAAGGCCACCGGGTCGTCGCCGTGGATCGAGGCGCGGTAGATGTTGGTGTTCGGCACCTTGTGGGCGCCGGGCACCAGCGGCTCGAACGGCGCCTTGAGGGCCGGCAGGCCGGTGATCGACAGGGCGCCCTGCGGGGTGCCGTGGTAGGCGACGGCGCGGGAGATGACCTTGTACTTGGTCGGCTCGCCGGTGAGCTTGAAGTACTGCTTGGCCAGCTTCCACGCGGTCTCGACGGCCTCGCCGCCACCCGTGGTGAAGAAGACCTTGTTCAGGTCGCCCGGCGCGTAGTCCGCGAGTCGCTCGGCCAGCTTGACGGCCTGCGGGTGGGCGTACGACCAGATCGGGAAGAAGGCCAGCTCCTGCGCCTGCTTGTACGCCGCCTCGGCGAGCTCGTGACGGCCGTGACCGGCGTTGACCACGAACAGGCCGGAGAGGCCGTCGAGGTAGCGCTTGCCCTGGTCGTCGAAGATGTAGGTGCCCTCACCACGCACGATGGTGGGCACGGGTGCGTTCTCGTAGTCCGACATGCGGGTGAAGTGCATCCACAGGTGGTCGTACGCGGTTTTGGAGAGGTCCTGGCTCACGACTATCGGGTTCCCCACATATAGGTCTGCTTCTTCAGCTTGAGGTAGACGAAGCTCTCGGTGGAGCGCACACCGGGGAGCGTGCGAATCCGTTTGTTGATCACTTCGAGCAAGTGGTCGTCGTCCTCGCAGACGATCTCCACCATGAGGTCGAAGGAGCCCGCGGTCATCACCACGTACTCGCACTCGGCCATGGCCGTCAGTGCCTCGGCGACAGGGTCGAGGTCGCCCTCGACATTGATGCCGACCATCGCCTGACGCCGGAATCCCACGGTGAGTGGGTCGGTGACGGCGACGATCTGCATCACGCCCTGGTCCTGCAGCTTCTGCACGCGCTGTCGCACGGCCGCCTCGGAGAGACCGACCGCCTTGCCTATCGCGGCGTACGGACGGCGTCCGTCCTCCTGGAGCTGCTGGATGATCGCCAGGGAGACGGCATCCACCGTAGGGGAGGTGCCGTGCCCGTTCCTGGGGTCTGCGCTTCGACTGGCCACGGCTTCACTGTGCACGACGTCTCGTCTGTCCCGCAACCCCAAACCGATGAAATTCGTTGTTCGGGAGCTCGAATCTCGCGGAATCCGAAGTTCTTGGCGGTCGGGTATGTCGAAAGCGTTACCTCAGCGACTAGGATGGTGTCTCATCCATTGGACGTCCGAGAGGGAGGGGTGGCAGTGACCACCGAACTGCGTCGCCTGCGCAATTACATCGACGGAGAGTTCCGGGACGCCGCTGACGGGCGGACCATCGAGGTGGTCAACCCGGCTACCGGAGAGGCGTACGCCTCCTCACCGCTGTCCGGCCCGGACGACGTCGACGCGGCCATGGCCGCCGCCGCGGCCGCCTTCCCTGGCTGGCGCGACAGCACGCCCGCCGAGCGCCAGCGGGCGCTGCTCAAGATCGCGGACGCCTTCGAGGAGCGCGCCGAGGACCTGATCGCGGCCGAGTCGGAGAACTGCGGCAAGCCGATCGGGCTCACCCGCACCGAAGAGCTCCCGCCGATGGTGGACCAGATCCGCTTCTTCGCGGGCGCGGCCCGGCTGCTCGAAGGCCGCTCGGCCGGCGAGTACATGGAGGGTCTGACCTCCATCGTGCGGCGCGAGCCGGTCGGTGTCTGCGCGCAGGTCGCACCGTGGAACTACCCGATGATGATGGCCGTGTGGAAGTTCGCACCGGCCCTCGCCGCGGGCAACACGGTCGTCCTGAAGCCGTCGGACACCACACCCGCGTCGACCGTCCTGATGGCCGAGATCATCGGCGCGATCGTCCCCAAGGGCGTCTTCAACGTCGTCTGCGGCGACCGTGACACGGGCCGCGCGATGGTCGAGCACAAGACCCCCGCGATGGCCTCGATCACCGGTTCCGTACGGGCCGGCATGCAGGTCGCCGAATCCGCGGCCAAGGACCTCAAGCGCGTTCACCTGGAGCTGGGCGGTAAGGCCCCGGTCGTCGTCTTCGAGGACACCGACATCGCCAAGGCCGTCGAGGACATCTCGGTCGCGGGCTTCTTCAACGCGGGCCAGGACTGTACGGCCGCGACGCGCGTGCTCGTACAGGAGTCGATCCACGACGAGTTCGTGACGGCGCTGGCGAAGGCCGCGGCGGACACCAAGACCGGGCAGCCGGACGACGAGGACGTGCTGTACGGCCCGCTCAACAACGCCAACCAGCTGAAGCAGGTCAGCGGCTTCATCGAGCGGCTGCCCGCCCACGCCAAGGTCGAGACGGGTGGCCACCAGGTCGGCGAAAAGGGCTACTTCTACGCCCCGACCGTCGTCTCCGGCCTCCAGCAGGACGACGAGATCATCCAGAACGAGATCTTCGGTCCGGTCATCACCGTCCAGTCCTTCACGGACGAGGCGCAGGCCCTGGAGTGGGCCAACGGCGTCGAGTTCGCCCTCGCCTCCTCGGTGTGGACCAAGGACCACGGCCGCGCGATGCGGATGTCCAAGAACCTCGACTTCGGCTGCGTGTGGATCAACACCCACATCCCGCTGGTCGCGGAGATGCCGCACGGCGGATTCAAGAAGTCCGGCTACGGCAAGGACCTGTCGGCGTACGGCTTCGAGGACTACACGCGCATCAAGCACGTGATGACCTCGCTCGACGGCTGAGCCCGGGAGTCGAGCGCCGAGCTCAACACCGTCCGGTCAGGACGCTGTTCGACGGGGGCGGGCAATAGACAGACTGTCTATTGCCCGCCCCCGCTCCGTGGGACCAGGGTGGGAGCCATGGGTGATCTTGGTCATGTGTCGCGTCGTACGCTGCTCCGCGGATTCGGTACGGCAGGGGCGCTGGGCGCGCTCGCCGGATGCGGGGTGCCCGCCGCCTATGTGAAACCGGGCGACCGGGCGGGGCGTGACATCTCGGGCCGGGACAAGAGCCTGCACTTCGCCAACTGGCCGCTCTACATCGACACCGACGACGAGAACGCGTCACGGCGCCCCACCCTCGACAGCTTCGCGAAGCGCACCGGGATCTCCGTCCGGTACACCGAGGAGATCAACGACAACGACGAGTTCTTCGGGAAGATCAGCCCCGCGCTGATGAATCACCAGGAGACCGGCCGCGACCTGATCGTCATGAGCGACTGGATGGCCGCCCGGTTCGTACGCCTCGGGTGGGTGCAGGAGATGGACCGGGCCAAGCAGCCCAACATCGCCAAGTACCTCGATCCGCAGCTGCGCACCCCCGCCTTCGACGAGGGGCGGCTGCATTCCGTCCCCTGGCAGTCCGGGATCACCGGTATCGCGTACAACCGCAAGAAGCTCGGCCACGAGATCCGGCACACCTCCGAGCTGTGGGCCGACGAGCTGCGCGGCAAGGTGACGCTCTTCTCCGGGCTCGACGAGAGCTTCGCGCTGCTCATGCAGGGCAACGGCGTCGATGTGACCCGCTGGGACGCGGATGACTTCCACCGGATGTGCGAGCAGGTGGAGAAGCTGGTGCGGCGGGGGCACATCAGGCGCTTCACGGGCAACGACTACATCAAGGACCTGGCCGGCGGTGACGTGCTGGCCTGCCAGGCGTATTCGGGTGATGTCATCCAGCTCCAGGCCGACAACCCCGACATCGAGTTCGTGGTTCCCGACGAGGGCGCGGAGCTGTGGGCCGAGAGCCTGATGATCCCCAACCTCGCCCGCCACAAGCGCAACGCCGAGAAGCTCGTCGACCACTACTACGAGCCGGCGGTCGCCGCCGAGCTGGCGACCTGGGTCAACTACGTCTGCCCGGTGCCGGCCGCGCGCGACATCCTCGCCTCCTCCAAGGACGAGGAGACCGCCGCGCTCGCCGAGGACCCGCTGATCTTTCCCGACGACGCGATGCGCGAGCGGCTCGCCATCGCGCGCGACATCACGTCCGAGGAGCGGCTGGAGTTCGCGAAGCGGTGGAACTCGATCGTGGGGTTGTAGGGGGTCGAGACGGGTTGGGGTGGTTCTGCGGGGGCGCTGTAAAGACTAGGTAAATGCGGGCGTACGCTGCGGGTATGAGCGAGGCCGGCGTCCTTTTGCGGCGCATTCGAGTGTGGTTGATCTTCTTCATCGTCTGTCTGGTGCTGAGCGGGCTGACCGCCTTCCCGCTCGTCACCGAACTCCACTGGCTCGAAAGCCTGCTGGAGTCCTCCGGCTCCCCGGTGCCCGAGCACTTCCCGGCGCTGCTGGAATGGGTCGAGCGGGTACGAGCCGGTCTGGACGTCACCGAGGCGAAGTACCCCTTCGTCCTGTACGGGACAGACTGGCTGGCCTTCGCGCACCTCGTCATCGCGGTCGCCTTCTACGGGCCCTACCGCGATCCCGTACGCAACATCTGGGTCATCGAGTTCGGCATGATGGCCTGCGCCGGGATCATCCCGCTGGCGCTCATCTGCGGGCCGATCCGCGGGATCCCCTTCTGGTGGTCCGTGATCGACATGTCGTTCGGGGTCCTCGGGGTGATTCCGCTGATGATCGTGCGGCGCAGGATCAAGCTGCTTGAGGCGCTGACCGCACCGGTCTTCCCGCGCACCCAGGCGCCGGCTCTCCTGGGCTGACGGGCCGACCAGTCAGCCCAGGTTGAAGAAGGTGGCCCGCACGATGCGTTCGGCCACCGGGCTCATCCCCTCGGCCTTCGCGTCCGTCGCGTTGACCGAGTGGACGAGGGGCCGGGGCAGGTCGGTAGACGGTCGCCTCGGTGTCGAGCGGCAACGGTCGCACCCGGCCGGACGTCCGGTAACCGACGTGCAGGCCGCTCTGCCTCACCCGCCCTATCAGCCCCGGCAGTTCGGCGGCGACGGGCTGTGGCTCGCGCGGTTGGCCGCCCGGCGCGTCGTCCTCGCGCAGCACACCCAGCATCCGGCGCAGCTGCGTCATCGCGTCCCGGCCGGTCTCCGAGATGGCGTGACCGAGGGGACGATCGTGGCGAACGTCAGTACGGTCACGGCCACCCGTTTGCGCGGCGGCGACAGCGCCGCGACCGTATAGACGGCGATCAGACCGGGGTACGGGAGGGGCTGGCCCGGCCCGTCGAGCGTCAGTTTGTACAGGGCCGAGATCGTCAGGGCGCTCAGCAGAACGGCCACCGGCGCCCGGCGGCGCCAGATCAACGGCAGCACCGCCAGGGTCGTCAGACCGTACGACGCCCAGGTCACCTCGGGCAGGCCGGCGGCCCGAGGTACGACGAACGGCATGGTCACCGCCGCCTGGACGAGCACGGTGATGCCGATGTCCACGACCCGGGGGCCCGCGCCGCGCAGCCGCTCGCCGCGCTCATGTATCCGCATCAGCCGGCGGCCCGGGTCTCCGCACGGTCCTGCGCCGCCAGGACCTCGTCGCCGTACTGCTGCGACCAGACGCCGACCGCCTCGATGGGCCCCAGCAACGACCGCCCCAGGTCGGTGAGTTCGTAGTCGACCCGCGTCGGCCCCGCTCTCTCCTCCCGACGCAGCAGCCCGTTGAACTCCAGCCGTCGGAGCGTCTCGGTGAGCACCTTGGTGCGGATGCCGCCCAGGCTTTCCTTCAACTGGCCGTGGCGCAGCGGGCCGTCACGCAGTGCCCACAGGGTCACCGAACTCCAGGTGTTCGCGAGCAGGTCGAAGCCGAGCCTGGCTCGGCAGTCCGCGAGGAAATCGATCTGACGCGGGCCCGGTCGGGCCGCTGGATCCCTGGCCACGTAGGCCCCCCTTCTACCGCGTCCGGTAGGCACCGGATGGTGCCTGCCGGACTTCCTAGTGTCGTTCTCACCAACCCAAGCAGAGGAGTGCGGCGATGCGTATCGGAATTCTGGGAGCGGGCAGCATGGCGGATGCCCTGGGCACCCGTTGGGCCGGCGCCGGCCACGACGTCATGGTGGGCGCGCGGGACGCCGCGAAGGCCGGAGCGCTCGCGAAGCGGATCGGCGCGGGGGCGAAGTCGGGGAGCCTGCGAGATGCGGCCGACTTCGGTGAGGTGGTGCTGCTCGCACTGCCGACGGCGAGTGTGCCCGACGCGCTGGCGGCGGCGGGTGCGGCCGAAGGGACGTTGCGCGGAAAGCCGCTGATCGACTGCACCAACCCGCTGGCGCCGGGCACCCTGACGCCCGCGGGCCTCGGCGGGACGTCGACCGCCGAGTACCTCGCGCACGGCACGGGCGCCGGAGTGGTCAAGGCGTTCAACCTGTGCGCCGCGGAGGTCTGGCGGATGCCTTCACCGGTGTTCGGCGGCCGGCCGCTCGCCGTACCGCTGTGCGGGGACGACGAGGACGCGCTCGCTGCCGTACGCCGACTGGTCGAGGACCTGGGGTGCACACCGGTCGACGGGGGAGGGCTGGCGCGGGCCGGGCAGCTGGAGACGACCGCGGTGTTCGTGATCGGGCTGTGGTTCGCGGGCGTGGACGCGCAGGCGATCGTGCCGCCGCTGGAGAGCGCGTTCGGGGCCGGCTGACGGGTGGTGGGCGGGTCGGGACGGCCTGTCCGCCGACGGCTCGGTGCGGGGGAGCCGCCCAGGGGCCCGCTGCTCGCGCGGACGGATACGGGGCGGGTCCGGCGAGCGGCGGTCAGCGAATGCCCGGCCCAGGCCCCCGTCCCGCGCGCGCTCCCAGCAGACCGCCCAGGACGTCGAGGCGGTTGGTGGTCACCGAGTCGGCCCCGAGGCCGATCAGGCGGCGCATGGTCCGCCGGGTGTCGGCCGTCCACACGGAGACCAGCATGCCGTCCCGGTGGACCCGGTCCGCGAGTTCGGGGGTCAGCAGCCCGAAGCGAAGGTTCAGCCAGCGCGGCCGCACCGCGTCGATCAGCGTCCGGCGGGGCGGGGCCGAGGTCTTCCAGGTCATGGCGATCTCGGCGCCGGGATCGGCCGCGCGTACGGCGAGCACGGTGGTGGGGCCCGCGCAGTAGTACACGCGCTCGCCCGCCCCGCATTCGCGGACCACGCCCACCGCGGTGCGTACCGATGCCTCGGTGGCGTCCGGCAGATCGATCATGAGGCGCCGGTCGCCGACGGCCTGCATGGCTTCCCTGAGTGTGGGGACACCGCCCGCGGTGAGCTCACGCAGATCCTTCGCGGTGAGGTCGGCGAGCCGCCGCTCGGGCCCCCAGAGCCGCTTCAGGGAGTCGTCGTGCAGCAGGACGGGTACGCAGTCGCGAGTCGGCCGGACATCGATCTCGACGGCGTCAGCGCCCCGCTCCACCGCCGAGCGGAGCGAGGCGAGGGTGTTCTCGCGGAAGCGGTAGGGATCGCCGCGGTGGCCTACGGCAGTGACAGTGCGCATGGGGCGATTGTCGTCAGCCGTCCGTCGTCAGGCGCGTCGGGCGAGCCAGTCCGTCGTGTACGTGTCGATCTCGTCCGCGATCCGCGCCTTGCCCGCCGCGTCGAGGAAGGAGGCCCGCACGGCGTTCTTGGCGAGGTCCGCGACGCCGCGCTCGTCGAGGTCCAGCAGATGCGCCGCAACCCCGTACTCGCTGTTCAGATCGGTGCCGAACATCGGCGGGTCGTCGCTGTTGATGGTGACCAGCAGGCCGGCCTCGACCATCTGCCGCAACGGGTGCTCGTCCATCGTGGCGACGGCGCGCGTCGCGATGTTGGAGGTGGGGCAGACCTCCAGCGCGATGCGGTGCTCGGCGAGATGGGCCAGCAGGCGGGGGTCCTGGACCGAGGTGGTGCCGTGGCCGATGCGCTCGGCGCGCAGATCGGTCAGCGCGTCCCAGACCGTCCCGGGCCCGGTCGTCTCGCCGGCGTGCGGGACGGAGTGCAGACCGGCGTCGATGGCCAGGTCGAAGTAGGGCTTGAACTGCGGACGCGGTACGCCGATCTCCGGACCGCCGAGGCCGAACGACACCAGACCCTCGGGGCGCAGGTCCACGGCCAGCCTGGCGGTCTCCGCCGCCGCTTCGAGACCGGCCTCGCCGGGGATGTCGAAGCACCAGCGAAGGACGGTTCCCAGCTCGGCCTCCGCCGCCTTGCGAGCGTCCTCGATCGCCTCCATGAAGGCGACCTCGTTGATGCCCCTTCGGGTCGAGCTGAAGGGCGTGAGGGTCAGCTCGGCGTACCGGATGTTCTGCCGTGCCATGTCGCGGGCGATCTCGAACGTCAGCAGCCGGACGTCCTCCGGGGTGCGGATGAGGTCCACGACGGAGAGATAGACGTCGATGAAGTGCGCGAAGTCGGTGAAGGTGAAGTAGTCGGCGAGCGCCTCGGGGTCGGTGGGGACCTTTGAGTCGGGGTGGTGGGCGGCCAGTTCGGCGACGATGCGGGGTGACGCGGATCCGACGTGGTGCACGTGCAGTTCGGCCTTGGGCAGCCCCGCGATGAAGGGGTGCAGGTCGGTCATCGGATCCTCCGGAGTGCGGCTGGTGTGGGCCCCGGCGCGGCGGGACGGGGTCGGGGATCATCGTAGGCGGGGCGGTCCGGCCCAGGAACGCAGGCCTTAGCATGACGGGACCACGATGGGGGACGCAGATGTCAGACAACGCACAACAGCCCTCGGGCCCGCCGCCCGAGCAGCCGAGGGACCCGTGGGCGCCGCCGGAGCACAAGGTGCCGCTGGACAAGCCGCAGCCCGCGGCGCCTCCGACGTACGGTCCGCCGCCGGTCCACGACCAGCAGACGGTCACGTCGATGCCGATATCGGGCGGTGACACCGGCTCGACCGCGGCGCCCGGCGGCCCGTACGACACGGGGGCCGTGCCCCCGCCGCCCGCCGCCCCGAACGCCCAGTACGGCTACCCGTCGTACCCGGCGGCCGGACCGGGCACGCCGCCGCCCTACGGCCAGCCGGCCGCGCCGTCCTACGGCTACCCCGGCTACCCGTCGGCGCCGCAGAGCGGCTGGACCGGCATGCAGGCACAGCCGCAGAACGGTATGGGCACCACCGCGATGGTGCTCGGTATCCTCGCCGTGTGCCTGTTCTGCGTGTACGGCGTGCTGAGCATCATCCTCGGCGTCCTCGCCCTGATCTTCGGCATCCTCGGCCGCAAGCGGGTCGAGCGCGGCGAGGCGACCAACAGCGGCATGGCGCTCGCCGGGATCATCCTGGGAGGCATCGGAATCGCCATCGGCGCGGTCGTGGTCGCCTTCATCGTCTGGGGCATCACCATGGCGGTCGAGGAAAGCAACAACGACAACAACAACGGCGGCTACTCCTCCTCCGCCCCCTACGCCCCCTCAGCGGTCGTCGACGCGAGGCGCTAGTCCGTTTCGCCGCCGCGCGGTCCTTCTGTTCCTGATCCAGCCCGTCACCCGGTGTTTCCCTCCCGGTGGCGGGCCGGCGTCGTTCGCGCGCCCCGCCCACGACACGCGGGCCTCCCATCCGCCACGGACACTCCGTACGGTATTTGCCTGGCGACACGACACATGGTCGACCGAATCCGTCGCGTAACCAAAAGGCAACAACGGAATCCCTTGTTGAAGGTGGACTGCTCTGTCAGGATCGGCACTCAAATCGAGCTGGAGCTACGCCGACACCCGCTGAGCGGGGAGGGCGGCGGAGGAGAGCGTCATGGGCAACCGCTTCCAGGTGCAGGACCGTTTCGCGGCCGGCGCGCAGTACATCGGCGGGCAGCTGCGGGCAGGCACCTCGGGCCGTACACACGCTGTCGTGAACCCCGCGACCGGCGAAGAGATCTATCAGTACGAGCTGGCGGGGACAGCCGACGTCGACGACGCGGTGGCCGCCGCGCTCGCCGCGTACCCCGGCTGGGCGGCGGCCACCCCGGCCGGCCGGTCCGAGGCGATGCACCGGTTCGCGCTTGTGCTCGCCGAGCAGGCGGAGGACTTCGCGTACGTCGAGTCACTCCAGTGCGGCAAGCCGATCAAGCTGTCCGCCGAGTTCGACGTGCCGGGCAGCGTCGACAACACGGCCTTCTTCGCGGGCGCCGCCCGTCACCTGGAGGGCAAGTCGGCCGGCGAGTACTCCGGGGACCACACCTCGTACGTACGCCGGGAGCCGATCGGTGTCGTCGGCTCCATCGCACCCTGGAACTATCCGCTCCAGATGGCCGCCTGGAAGGTCCTGCCCGCCATCGCCGCGGGCAACACGATCGTCCTCAAGCCCGCGGAGATCACCCCGCTCACCTCGCTGATGTTCGCGCAGGCCGCGAAGGAGGCGGGCATCCCGGACGGCGTCATCAACATCGTCTCCGGCGCGGGCAAGGACGCGGGCGAGCACCTCGTCGGCCACCCCGACGTGGTGATGACGTCCTTCACCGGTTCCACCCCGGTCGGCAAGCGCGTCGCGGAGATCGCCACCTCCACGGTCAAGCGCCTCCACCTCGAACTCGGCGGCAAGGCCCCCTTCGTGGTCTTCGACGACGCCGACCTGCGGGCGGCGGTCCACGGCGCGGTCGCCGGCTCGCTCATCAACACCGGTCAGGACTGCACGGCCGCCACTCGCGCGTACGTCCAGCGTCCGCTCTACGACGCCTTCGTCAGCGGCGTCGCCGAGCTGATGGAGACCGTCAGGCTCGGCGACCCCTTCGACCCGTCGACCGACCTCGGCCCGCTGATCAGCCACACCCAGCGCGACCGGGTCGCCGGCATGGTCGAGCGGGCACGCGCCTACGCGCGCGTGGTCACCGGTGGCGAAGCGCCCGGCGGTGACCTGGCCAAGGGCGCCTACTACCGGCCGACCCTGATCGCCGACGCCGCCCAGGACAGCGAGATCGTCCAGGAGGAGATCTTCGGCCCGGTCCTGGTCGTGCTGCCCTTCGACACCGATGACGAGGGCATCGCGCTGGCCAACGACACCCCGTACGGCCTCGCGGCCTCCGCCTGGACACACGACCTGTTCCGCGCGAACCGTGCCACCCGCGAGATCAAGGCGGGCTGCGTATGGGTCAACGACCACATCCCGATCCTCAGCGAGATGCCGCACGGCGGCTACAAGGCCAGCGGCTTCGGCAAGGACATGTCGGCGTACTCCTTCGAGGAGTACACGCAGGTCAAGCACGTGATGTTCGACAACACCGCGGTGGCCGAGAAGGACTGGCACCGCACCGTCTTCGGGGACCGATAAACACTGATGTGCGGCTACCGCCGTGCGGCGCCTGACCAGCGGCCGAACAACCCGAAAGGGCATTCGCGCATGGAGCAGTACGAGTCCGACCTCCTTTCCCCGGCCCAAGTGGCCGCCGTGCGACGCAGCATGGCCAGCGGCCGAGGAGCCCTCACCCGCCGGTCCCTGCTGCGCGCCTCCAGCGCCGGCGCACTCGCGGTCGGCGGCCTCGGCGTGCTGAGCGCCTGTGGCATCCCGCCCGCCAAGCGGGAGGGCGAAGCCGCGGCCTCCGACGACGACTCGGCCAAGGAGAAGCGGATCACCTTCTCCAACTGGACCGAGTACATGGACGTCAGCGAGGACAGCAAGAGCCGTCCCACGCTGGACGCCTTCACCAAGCGCACCGGCATCAAGGTCAAGTACACCGAGGACATCAACGACAACGTCGAGTTCTTCGGCAAGATCAAACCGCAGCTCGCGGCCGGTCAGGACACCGGGCGCGACCTCATCTGCGTCACCGACTGGCTGGCCGCCCGCTTCATCCGGCTCGGCTGGGCGCAGAAGCTCGACCCGGCGCACCTGCCGCACGCCTACGCCAACCTCTCCGCCCAGTTCCGCTCGCCGGACTGGGACCCGGGCCGCTCGTACTCGTACCCCTGGACCGGCATCTCGACGGTCATCGCCTACAACTCCAAGGCGACGAACGGGCGCAAGATCGAATCCGTCGGGCAGCTGCTCGACGATCCGGCGCTCAAGGGCCGGGTCGGTTTCCTCTCCGAGATGCGCGACTCCCTCGGGATGACCCTCCTCGACCTGGGCAAGGATCCGGGGAAATTCACCGACGACGACTACGACGCGGCGATCGCCCGCCTGCAGAAGGCCGTCGACAAGAAGCAGATCCGCCGCTTCACGGGCAACGACTACACCTCGGACCTCGACAAGGGCGACCTCGCGGCCTGCCTCGCCTGGGCCGGCGACATCATCCAGCTGCAGGCCGGCAACCCGGACATCAAGTACGTGATCCCCGAGGCCGGATACATCACCTCCAGCGACAACCTGCTGGTCCCGGCCAAGGCGCGGCACAAGGCCAACGCCGAGAAGCTCATCGACTACTACTACGAGCCGCCCGTCGCCGCCCAACTCGCCGCGTACATCAACTACGTGTGCCCGGTCGACGGCGTGCGCGAGGAACTGGCAAAGATCGACAAGTCGATGGCCTCCAACACGCTGATCCTCCCCGACAAGGCGATGGCCGCGAAGTCCCACGCCTTCCGCTCGCTCAGCAGCGAGGAAGAGACGGCGTACGAAGAGAAGTTCGCCAAGCTCATCGGCGCCTGAGCCCGTAGCCCGCCCCCTCTCACGACCCTGGGACCACACCCCATGACGCAGAAGACAGAAGGCGGCGACGTCCGCCTCTCCGGGATCAGCAAGACCTACGGCTCGTTCACGGCCGTGCACCCCCTCGACCTGACCGTCCCGCAGGGCTCCTTCTTCGCCCTGCTCGGCGCTTCGGGCTGCGGCAAGACGACCACCCTGCGGATGATCGCGGGGCTTGAGGAACCGACGACCGGCACCGTCTTCCTCGGCGACAAGGACGTCACCGACCTCCAGCCGTACAAGCGCCCGGTCAACACCGTCTTTCAGAGCTACGCGCTCTTCCCGCACCTCGACGTCACCGAGAACATCGCCTTCGGGCTGCGCCGGCGCGGCATCAAGTCGGTGAAGAAGCAGGTCGACGACATGCTCGGCCTCGTCGAGCTCGGCCCGTTCGCGAAGCGCAAGCCGCATCAGCTCTCCGGCGGCCAGCAGCAGCGCGTCGCCGTCGCCCGCGCGCTCATCAACCACCCGCAGGTGCTGCTCCTCGACGAGCCGCTCGGCGCCCTCGACCTGAAGCTGCGCCGCCAGATGCAGCTGGAGCTCAAGCGCATCCAGACCGAGGTCGGCATCACCTTCGTCCATGTCACCCACGACCAGGAGGAGGCCATGACCATGGCCGACCAGGTCGCGGTGATGAACGGCGGCCGTGTCGAGCAGCTCGGCACACCCGCCGACCTCTACGAGAACCCGAGGACGACGTTCGTCGCCAACTTCCTCGGCACGTCCAACCTCATCGAGGCCGAGGTCGTCGAGACCGCGGGCGACACCGTGGTGGTCAGCTGTGGCGGCTCCAAGCTGCGGCTGCCCGACGAGCGATGTTCGGCGGGGACCCGCAGCGGTGGAAAGCTGCTCGTCGGCGTACGCCCGGAGAAGGTGTCCCTCGCGCACGCCGACGACGCGGGCGCCGTCCCCGACGGGCGCAACCGGATCACCGGCCGGATCGTCGCCTCCAGCTTCATCGGCGTCTCCACCCAGTACGTCGTCGACAGCCCGGCCTGCGCCGAGTTCGAGGTGTACGCGCAGAACATAGAGCGCGACGCCCGCCTCGCCCCCGGCGCCGAGGTGGTCATGCACTGGAACCCGGCGCACACTTTCGGGCTCGACGCGGGCCAGTCCCTGCTTGCCGGGACAGTGAGCGACGCGGGCGTGGAGACGGCGGAGGAGGGCGCGTGACCCTCACCGACGCGCCCCCCGAGGCGCTCGCGCCGCAGGACCTCCCGCTGCGGAAGATCCCCGCCCGCAAGCGGCTCGTCCCGTACTGGCTGCTGCTGCCCGGCATCCTGTGGCTGCTGGTCTTCTTCGCGCTGCCGATGGTCTACCAGGCCTCGACGTCCGTGCAGACCGGGTCCCTGGAGAAGGGCTTCGAGGTCACCTGGCACTTCCAGACGTACTGGGACGCGCTGACGGACTACTACCCGCAGTTCGTACGGTCGCTGCTGTACGCAGGCACCGCCACCCTGCTGTGCCTGCTTCTCGGCTACCCGCTCGCGTACATGATCGCCTTCAAGGCGGGCCGCTGGCGCAATCTGGTTCTGGTCCTGGTCATCGCGCCGTTCTTCACCAGCTTCCTCATCCGCACGCTCGCCTGGAAGACGATCCTCGCGGACGGCGGCCCGGTGGTGGACCTGCTGAACACCCTGCACGTCCTCGACGTCACGAGCTGGCTGGGCTGGACCGAGGGCAGCCGGGTGCTGGCCACGCCGATGGCGGTGGTCTGCGGTCTGACGTACAACTTCCTGCCCTTCATGATCCTGCCGCTCTACACCTCGCTGGAGCGCATCGACGGCAGGCTCCACGAGGCCGCGGGCGACCTGTACGCCACCCCGGCCACCACGTTTCGTAAGGTGACCTTCCCGCTGTCGATGCCCGGAGTCGTCTCGGGCACGCTCCTGACCTTCATTCCGGCGAGCGGCGACTACGTCAACGCGGAACTGCTCGGTTCGACCGATACGAAAATGGTCGGCAGCGTCATCCAGTCGCAATTCCTGCGCGTCCTCGACTATCCGACGGCAGCCGCGCTGTCCTTCATTCTCATGGCGATCGTGCTGGTCATGGTCACCGTGTACATCCGTAAATCCGGTACGGAGGATCTGGTCTAGTGAAGTGGATCCGACGCAACCTCATTGTCATCGCGGGCCTGCTGACGCTCGCCTACATGCTGCTGCCCAACGTCGTCGTGATGGTGTTCTCGTTCAACAAGCCGAACGGGCGCTTCAATTACGCGTGGCAGAAATTCTCCCTGGACGCCTGGGAGGACCCGTGCGGCGTCGCCGACCTGTGCGGCTCCCTCTCCCTCTCACTCCAGATCGCGGTCTGGGCGACGGTCGGCGCGACCGTCCTCGGCTCGATGATCGCCTTCGCGCTGGTCCGCTACCGCTTCCGGGCGCGCGGCGCGATCAACTCGTTGATCTTCCTGCCGATGGCCATGCCCGAGGTCGTGATGGCCGCCTCGCTGCTGACGCTCTTCCTCAACATGGGCGCCCAGCTGGGCTTCTGGACCGTCCTCATCGCGCACATCATGTTCTGCCTGAGCTTCGTCGTAACGGCGGTCAAGGCACGCGTGATGTCCATGGACCCCCGCCTCGAAGAGGCCGCGCGTGATCTCTACGCCGGTCCGGTGCAGACCTTCCTGCGGGTCACCCTGCCGATCGCCGCACCCGGAATCGCCGCCGGAGCGCTGCTCGCCTTCGCGCTGTCCTTCGACGATTTCATCATCACCAATTTCAATGCGGGCTCGACCGTGACGTTCCCCATGTTCGTCTGGGGATCCGCCCAGCGCGGCACGCCCGTACAAATCAATGTCATTGGTACGGCTATGTTCGTCATTGCGGTACTGATGGTTCTCGGCGGCCAGATCGTGGCCGGCCGGCGAAAGAAAAGCGCATCACCCCGGTAAGTCCCTGAAGGAGTTGGAAACCATGGCTCCCGTTGCCATGCGTACTGCCGAACAATCCCTTTCCGACGCACAGTCCCTCGCCGATGTACAGCCGGTCTCTTTCTGGCTGGACGATCCGAGGAAGCCCGCGCCGCAACCGGCTCTCACCGGTGACGAGCGCTGCGACCTCCTCGTCATCGGCGGCGGCTACAGCGGGCTGTGGACCGCGCTCATCGCCAAGGAGCGCGACCCGTCCCGGGACGTCGTGCTCATCGAGGGCAACGAGGTGGGCTGGGCCGCCTCCGGCCGCAACGGCGGCTTCTGCGCCGCCTCCCTCACCCACGGCCTCGGCAACGGGCTCGCCCGCTGGCCGCGGGAGCTGGCGAAGCTGGAGGAGCTCGGCGGGCGCAACCTCGACGCCATCGAGGCGGCGGTCAAGGCGTACGGCATCGACTGCGACTTCGAGCGCACCGGCGAGATCGACGTCGCGACCGAACCGCACCAGGTCGAAGAGCTGCACGAGGCGTACGAGGAGGCCCGGCGCCTGGGCATCGAAGGGCTCGAACTCCTCGACCGCGACGCCGTGCGCGCCCAGGTCGACTCGCCGACCTTCCTCGGCGGGCTGTGGGACCGGCGCGGTGTCGCGATGCTCAACCCGGCCGCTCTCGCCTGGGGCCTCAAGCAGGCCTGCCTCGGGCTCGGCGTGCGGATCTACGAGCACACCCGCGGCCTGGAGCTGTCCTCCGCGGGCGCGGGCACGGCCGTGCGCACCCCGTACGGCCGGGTCTTCGCCCACCGCGTCGCACTCGGCACCAACATCTTCCCGTCGCTGGTCAAGCGCGTGCGCCCGTACACCGTCCCCGTCTACGACTACGCGCTGATGACCGAACCGCTCACCGACGAGCAGCTCGCCTCGATCGGCTGGCAGGGCAGGCAGGGGCTCGGCGACAGCGCCAACCAGTTCCACTACTTCCGGCTGAGCGCCGACAACCGCATCCTGTGGGGCGGTTACGACGCCATCTATCCCTTCGGCGGCAGACTCAGCGCCGAAATGGACCACCGTCCGGAGACGTACCTCAAGCTCGCGGGCCACTTCTTCCGCTGCTTCCCGCAGTTGGAGGGCGTGCGCTTCAGCCACGCCTGGGGCGGCGCGATCGACACTTGCTCGCGCTTCTCGGCCTTCTTCGGCACGGCCCACGCGGGCAAGGTCGCGTACGCCGCCGGCTACACCGGACTCGGGGTGGGGGCGACCCGCTTCGGCGCGGACGTGATGCTCGACCTGCTGGCGGGGGAGCGCACCGAGCGCACCGAGCTGGAGATGGTGCGCAGCAAGCCGATGCCTTTTCCGCCCGAGCCGCTGGCCTGGGCGGGGATCGGCCTCACCAAGTGGTCGCTGGCCCGCTCCGACGACAACGGCGGGCACCGCAACCTGTGGCTGAAGACGATGGACCGGTTCGGCCTCGGCTTCGACAGCTGAGCGCCGCGGTGCCCGCCCGCGCGCCGGGTACGCCGGGGGCGCACCGCCAACGGTTCCCGTGTGACACGGTTCACCACCACGAGGTGCCAGAACCCGCGTAATGATCCAGTCCGGCCCCCCTCTCTCCTGTGAACGCGTTACCCGTGCACAGGCAGGAATGGAGGCCGAGCGATGACTGGCTCGGGGGCTAAGACCGCGGTGGAGTGGCTCGCATCGGTGGCACGGGATCCCGACGCCTGCCGGTGGGAATGGGAGCGCAACCCCCTGGGGGTCGCTCTCCTTCCCGCCGGCAGGCGCTGGGACGTCCTGATCCTGCCGGGGGAGCTCGGCTGTCCCACGCTCGACATCCTCGCGCGTCTCGTCGACCGGCCGGGCCCCGTCCTCGCCGATTTCGGCGACTCCCGCATGGGCTTCTTCGTGCCGCCGGGCACGGCCGCGCGCTGGGTCGGCACCGGCGTACGGGGCGCGGGACACGGCACCTGGATCGTCGTGCCCCACCCGGGCCGGGCGTCCGGCGGCGGCGTCCGCTGGCTGGTCCTGCCGGACGGCTCGGGCACCCTCACCGATCCGGCGCTGCTCGAACTCGCGATGCACGAGGCGGCGGCGAGTCTCGCCCGGCAGGGCGATGGCTGAGGAGCAGGAGCAGGAGGGCGCACAGGCACCAGCTGCCCAGTACGTCGAGCGGCCAGTGGTAGCCGCGCAGCACCAGGCCGGCGCCGGTCGCCGCCGTGAGGACGAGGGCGGCCGGCAGTACCAGGCGCGCCCGTACGTACGCACAGAGCAGCACGGCCGCGCCGCAGTAGGCCATCATCGACGCGGCGGCGTGCCCCGACGGGTAGTAGCCGGTCTCCGCGGTGAGCGGGCCGGGGCGGGCGATCCAGGACTTGAGCGGGACCACCAGGGCCGGCACGGCCGCCATGGCGAGGACGACGCCGAGCGCGCGGGCGCGGCTGCCGCGCCACAGGGCGTACCCGACCGCCGCGGCCAGGGCGGGCAGCGCGACGGACATGTTGCCGAGATCGGCGAGGAATTCGGTGAGGGCGTTGGGGCCGCGGCCCTCGACGGCCCGGCTGAGCCGCTCGTCCGCGCGCAGCAAGGGGCCCTCGGCCACTACCTGCCAGGTGATCAGCGCGAAGAGCAGGCCGAAGAGCCCGAAGAGGGTGAGGAAGGCGCCAGGCGCCGGGAAGAGGAAAGCCGGCTGCCCCGGAACAGGGGGGGTAGTTCCGAGGCAGCCGCCAGGACCGGATTGCCGTGCACCCCGGGGGGTGTGGGGCGGACGACCGTCCGATCGGTGAGGAGTTCCGGAGCCAGAGGCTCCAGTGGCGTGCGCGAAGGCACGACCAGGGCGGGGCTGGGGACGCTCCGACCTGGATCCACCCGCAGTCCCCTGCGAGCGGGGTGTTTCTCTCATCTGTAGAAACCGTACGGCAGCGAATGGGGGACCGACAGGCGCAACTCCATCCCGCCATTGGCCCCCCACAGCTTCTTCACAGCTCACACCCGGGCGAAAGCCGCCTCGATGATGTCCATGCCCTCGTTCAGCAGGTCCTCGCCGATCACCAGCGGCGGCAGGAAGCGCAGCACATTGCCGTAGGTGCCGCAGGTGAGGACCAGCAGGCCCTCCGCGTGGCACGCCTTGGCAAGGGCGCCGGTGGCCTCCGGGTTGGAGTCCTTCGTGCCGGACTTCACCAGCTCGATCGCGATCATGGCGCCGCGGCCACGGATGTCGCCGACGATGTCGTACTTCTCCTGGATCGCCGCGAGACGGGCCTTCATGACCTCCTCGATGCGCTTGGCCCTCGCGTTGAGGTCGAGCTCCTTCATCGTCTCGATGGCGCCCAGCGCGGCGGCACAGGCCACCGGGTTTCCGCCGTACGTGCCACCCAGGCCACCGCTGTGCGGCGCGTCCATCATCTCGGCGCGGCCGGTGACGGCGGCGAGCGGCAGACCGCCCGCGATGCCCTTGGCGGTGGTGATCAGGTCGGGGACGACGTTCTCGTCCTCGCACGCGAACCACTGGCCGGTGCGGCAGAAGCCGGACTGGATCTCGTCCGCGACGAACACGATCCCGTTGTCCGTGGCGAACTTCGAGATCGCGGGCAGGAAGCCCTTGGCGGGCTCGATGAAGCCGCCCTCGCCGAGCACCGGCTCGATGATGATCGCGGCGACGTTCTCCGCGCCGATCTGCTTGACGATCATGTCGATGGCCTGGGCGGACGCCTCGGCGCCGGCGTTCTCCTCGCCGGTCGGCCAGCGGTAGCCGTAGGCGACCGGGACGCGGTAGATCTCCGGGGCGAACGGGCCGAAGCCGTTCTTGTACGGCATGTTCTTCGCCGTCATGCCCATGGTGAGGTTCGTACGGCCGTGGTAGCCGTGGTCGAAGACGACGACGGCCTGGCGCTTGGTGTACGCACGGGCGATCTTGACGGCGTTCTCGACGGCCTCGGCGCCGGAGTTGAACAGCGCCGACTTCTTCGCGTGGTCGCCCGGGGTCAGCTCGGCGAGCTGCTCACAGACCTCCACATAGCCCTCGTACGGCGTCACCATGAAACAGGTGTGGGTGAAGTCGGCGAGCTGCGCGGACGCGCGGCGCACGACGGCCTCGGCGGACGAGCCGACCGACGTCACTGCGATGCCGGAACCGAAGTCGATCAGGCGGTTGCCGTCGACGTCCTCGATGATCCCGCCGTTCGCGCGCGCGGCGAACACGGGAAGTACGGAGCCCACGCCGCCGGCGACCGCGCCGAGACGGCGGGCCTGCAGCTCCTGGGACTTGGGGCCGGGGATGGCGGTGACGATGCGGCGCTCCTGCGGGATTGCGCTCATGCGGGGCTCCTGGGGGTATTCCGGACGCTTCCTTACTTTTGCAGGCTAGGGGCGGCGGAGCGGCCGGGGCATGTTCCGTTCGGGAGAAGTGGAAGCGCGTCGTTGTCCGCGACGGACATAGCGACCGCCGTGTCGACATCCGGTGCGGCGGATGTGCGTGCCGGACCGCCGGACGCCACGGAGACCGGCCGCACATCGCCTAGATTGAGGCTCTGCGCGCGGCGACACGGGCAGCCACGTAGTGAGCTGGTCAGGGGACGAGGGGCAGCACATGGACACCGAGGGCACACACGACGCACGCGCCACCCGGGCAGCCGCCCCCGTGCCGCGCCCGGCCGGCCCACCGCCCTCGACGCCGCCCGTCCCGCCCACCCCCGCCCACGCCCCGGACAGCGGGCCCTCACTCGGCGAGTGGCTGCGCACCCCGCGGCCCACCGGCGAGCCGGGGGTCTGGGCCTACGGGCACGTGCCACGGCCCGCCGAGGAGCCCGAGGTCGTCCCCGGGCGTCAGCTCGTCAGCGGCGCGCTGATCTCCCTCCTCACCGCCCTGCTGATCTGGTCGCTCTGCTGGAACGGTTACATCTCCTTCTGGCTGTGGCCGCTCTTCTGGTTCACGCCCGGATCCTGGCGCGAGGACGGCGGCAACATGGCCTACGTCTGGGTGTCGTACCTCTACTACGGGCTGTTCGCCCTCCTCCTCGCCGTCGCCTTCGGGCGGCTCGGCCGCTGGGCCGAGGTCGTCCGCCGCTATCTGCTGCCCAAGGCGCCCGCCACCGGACCGGCCCCCGACCCCCGCGTCGACGCCGGATCGGCCGCCGACCCCGCCGAGTGGCCCGAGCTGACCGGCGCTGGACAGACCGAGGCCGCCGGGCTGCTCGCGGGGGAGATCCGCTCCGGGCGGATGAACGACGTCGACTACACCCGCATCCGCCGCGCCTGGCAGTCCGTCCAGGCCGACCCGTCCCGGCTGACGTCCTTCACCGAAACCGTCCTGCGCAACGGCGCCGCCGCCTGCGTCCACCCCTCGGGGGCGCGCGACCTGCCCGTACGCGCCGCCGCGCACGACCTGCGCGCCCGTCAGGTCAGGCTCGGCACCGTCCACCCCGGCGAACGCAACCCGTACTCCCGGCGCGGCACCGGCCTCGCCCTCGACCCGACCCTGCTCGGCACCTCGCTGGTCGCCGTCGGCCCGCCGGGCTCCGGCAAGACCAGCCACCTCGTGCGGCCCGTCGCCGAGTCACTGGCCCTCCAGGCACTCGCGGGACAGGCCGCCGTCATCGCCGTCGGGGCGGTCGGCGCGCAGCTCGGCCCCGACGAGGCGTACGACGTCGTCGTCAAGCTCGGCGACACCACGTCCGCCTACGACCTCGACCTGTACGGCGGGACCACCGACCCCGACGAGGCCGCCGCCGTACTCGCCGAAGGCTTCGTCGGCGACCTGCCCGACGTCGACAGCCGCCGCGCCGCCACCGCCCTGGCCCAGCTCCTCGGCCCGTACCGCGCGGCACACGGGCGCTTTCCCTCCGTACCCGAACTGCGGGAACTCCTCGACGGCGTCCCGACCGCGCTCGCCGCCCTGCGCGAGGCGCTCGACGGCGGCGCGCACTACGCCCTCCAGCGTGAACTCGACGCCCGTGCCCGGCAGTCGGGCGCCCCCGGTGACCCCGGCCTCGCCCTCGCCGACCGCGTCGCTCTCCTCGACCGGCCCGCCTTCGCGTCCTTCTTCGACACCGGCGACAGGGCCCGCCCCTTCTCGCTGCGCTCCCTGGAACACCCGCTGCGCGTCCGCATCGACCTGCCGGAGCGCGGCCACGCCGAGGCCTCCCGGATGCTCGCCCGCATCGTCCTCACCCAGTTCACGGCGAGCGCCGCACACCGCGCCGACCGGTCCCTCTTCGCCTGCCTCGTCCTCGACGACGCCACCCGGACCATCACCACCGAAACGGTGCGCGGCATCCAGCGGCTGCGGTCCGTGAACGCCGGTGCGGTGCTCACCCTGCGCACCCTCGACGACGTACCGGAGAAACTGCACTCCGCTCTGCTCGGCGCCGTCGGCTGCCGGATGGCCTTCTCCGGGGTGACCACCTGGGACGGCAAACGCTTCGCCGAGTCGTGGGGCACCGAGTGGGTCGAGACGCGCGACGTCACCAGCCGCACGGTCTTCGCCGACCAGCCGCTCACCCGCGCCTTCCACGTCTTCCGGCGGATCGTCACCGGCAAGGCCGTGACCACGGACGCGGTGACCGTGCGCAAGGTGGAGCGCGAACGTTGGTCCGCGTCCGACCTCGCCCACTCCGTGCCCGCCGGGCACGCCGTCCTCTCCCTCACCACGGTGCGCGGCGAGCACGCTCCGCCGCTGCTCGTGGACCTGCGGAGCTGACGACGGCCCCGGATCGGCCTCGACCCGGCGCGGCCCACCCGTACGCCCTGGCAGAATTGGCAGTAGCCGTTCATACGGGGCGGCGAAGACGCTCCCCCCTCTGCCGAAAGTTCTCCGGTCCATGCCGCCCACGCTCGCCTCGCTCGTTCACCACCCGGCGCTCAAGCTCACCGTGCGCGCCGGGGAGGATCTGCTGGAGACTCCCGTGCGCTGGGCCCACGCGAGTGAGCTCGCCGACCCCGTTCCCTACATGGAGGGCGGCGAGCTCCTTCTCGTCACCGCCATGAAGCTCGACGCCGAGGACCCGGAAGCGATGCGCCGGTACGTACAGCGGCTGACCGGCGCCGGCGTCGTCGGGCTCGGCTTCGCCATCGGCGTCAACTACGAGGACATTCCGGACGCACTCGTACAGGCGGCGAAGGACGGGAACCTGCCGCTGCTCGCCGTGCCGCGACGCACCCCCTTCATCGCCATCAGCAAGGCCGTCTCCGCGGCCATCGCCGCCGACCAGTACCGGGCCGTGACCGCCGGGTACGAGGCGCAGCGCGACCTGACGAAGGCGGCCCTCGCCGGGGACGGGCCCGCGGAACTGCTGGCCAGGCTCGCCGCGCACGTCAAGGGATGGGCCGCGCTGTACGACGTCTCCGGCGCGGTGGTTGTCGCGGCGCCCGAGTGGGCCGCGCGCCGCGCCGCCCGGCTCACCGCCGACATCGAACGCCTCCAGGAGCGTCCCGCGCCCGCGAGCTCCGTGGTGGGCGGCGGCGGGGCGGACTCGGACCCCGAGGCGGACGACCGGGTCGAGCTCCAGTCGTTGGGCGCGGGGCGGCGGGTGCGGGGCGTTCTGGCGGTCGGCACGGGGGCTCCGCTGGGCATCGCGGAGCGGTACGCCGTCCACTCGGCGATCGCCCTGCTGACACTGACCACGGAGCGGTCGCGGTCCCTGCAGGCGGCGGAGCAGCGGCTCGGCGCGGCGGTGCTGCGGATGCTGCTCGCGGGCGAGCCCGATCACGCGCGGGCGGTGGCGGGGGACCTCTACAGCGGGCTGCTCGACGCGCCGTTTCGCCTGCTGATCGCCGAGCCGGCGGTCTCGGAGACGGAGAGCGAGCCCTCGGGGGCCGACCCCTTGCAGGGCCTCGCCGACGCGATGGAGTCCGCGGCGTCCCGGGCGGGGGAGGCGGTGCTCGTGGTGCCGGACGGGGAGCGGCTCGTTGTCCTCGCGGCGGACGGCGGTGAGGCGGTGGCTGCGTGCACGGCCCACACGGAGGTGCGGCGCGGTACGTCGGCCCGGCCGCTCGAACCGGCCGACGGCGACGAGCTGGTCGTCGGCCTTTCGGCGCCCGCCGGGCCGATCGCGGCGGTGTCCGCTTACAAGCAGGCGGAGCAGGCGCTGTCGGTCGCGAAGCGGCGGGGGCGTTCGCTGGTGGAGCACGAGGAGCTGGCGGCGGGGTCCGTCATGCAGCTGCTCGCGGACGATGCGGTGCGGTCCTTCGCGGACAGCATGCTGCGGGCGCTTCACGAGCACGACGCGACGGGGCGCGGCGATCTGGTGGCCTCGCTGCGGGCGTGGCTGTCGCGGCACGGGCAGTGGGACGCGGCCGCGGCGGACCTGGGGGTGCACCGGCACACGTTGCGTTACCGGATGCGGCGGGTGGAGGAGATCCTGGGGCGCTCGTTGGACGATGCGGATGTGCGGATGGAGCTTTGGCTGGCGCTGAAGGCGACTTCTGCGGGGGTGTGAGTGGGGGCGGTGCGGGGGTGCGTCTGGGGCCGGGGGCCGGGGGCCGGGGCCTCCGGGAGCGGCGTCCGGGACTGCATGATTTAGGCGCACTGCGGGGCATTGGGTCGTGGGCCGGGGAAGAGGCCCACAAATCACGCTTTACGTCCCGAACACCACTCCCTACGACCCCGACCCCCTCCCGCCGTCGAGTCCCGGCTCCTTCCCGCCGACGATGGGTGTCCCGATTCCCTCGCGCCGTCGAATGGGTGGGCGATCTCCTCGCGCCGTCGATTCGTGCGGCGATCCGCTCCGGCCGTCGATGCGTGTCCCGATGCCCCTCGCCGTCGATGGGTGCGACCCCGCGACCGGCGGGTAGTCCGTACGACCGCTCAGGGCCTGGCCGACAGCTGCTGCCGGGTGCCGGGTGCCGGCCCGGGGGTCTGTGGGACGCCCCTCAGTTTCGGGAAGGGGCGGGTAGGGGAAAGCGCGCGCCTGCGCCTACGGAGCGCGCACCACCCGACCCCGACCCAGTCGCCCGCCGCTCCCGGCGCCCCCCAGGGTTCGTACCCGCCCCCGGCGCCCCGGTCCTCGTACCCGCCCGCACATCCGGCGACCCGCGCCCTGGGTACGCTGCCCCGCCCCCGGCGCCCCCGGCGCCCCGGACCCGCACCCCGGACCTCGTACCCCCCGGCGCCCCCGCACCCGTCCGCACATCCGGAGCCCCCAGGCCTCGTCCCCGCGCCCGGCGCCCCGGACCCGCACATCCGGCGACCCGCACCCCCGCCCCCACGCCGCACCCGCCCGCACATCCGGCGACCCGCGCCCCGCACACCGCGCCCCCACGCCGCACCCGCCCGCGCCCCCGCATCCGACAAAGCGGCGTCTCTCGTGGGTGTCGTACTCCACGTCGGACAAACGACCCGGCGGGTCCGCGCCCCTACGGTGGGACGCAGCACCCACCCCACCGAAGGGCCGGAACCACCATGACTTCCACCCACGCCTTCTGGCTCGCCGGCCGCCAGGCCACCGGCGAGGACACCTTCGAGGTGACGTCCCCCTGGGACGGCCGCGTCGTCGGTACCGTGAGCGTTCCCACCGACGCCCAGGTCGAAGAGGCGGTCGCCGCTGCGTACGCCGTCGAGAGCGAGTTCGCGGCGACCCCGGCGCACGTCCGCGCCGCCGCCCTCGATCACGTCAGCCGGCGTCTCGTCGAGCGCACCGAGGAGATCGCCCAGCTGATCTCCGCCGAGAACGGCAAGCCCATCAAGTGGGCCCGCGGTGAGGTCGGCCGCGCCGTCTCCGTGTTCCGGTTCGCCGCCGAGGAGGCCCGCCGCTTCAACGGCGGCGAGGCCCAGCGCCTCGACACCGACGCGGGCGGCGTCGGCCGGCTCGCCCTGACGCGCCGCTTCCCCCGCGGCACCGTCCTGGGCATCGCGCCGTTCAACTTCCCGCTGAACCTGTGCGCCCACAAGATCGCCCCGGCGATCGCCGTCGGCGCTCCCATCATTCTGAAGCCGGCTCCCGCGACGCCGCTGTCCGGGCTGATCCTCGGTGAGCTGCTGGCCGAGACCGATCTGCCGGTCGGATCGTGGTCCGTGCTCCCGGTGGCGAACGAGCGGATGCCTGCCCTGGTGCAGGACGAGCGGCTGCCGGTTATTTCCTTTACCGGGTCCGACAAGGTCGGTTACGCGATCATGGATTCGGTGCCGCGCAAGCACTGCACCCTGGAGCTCGGCGGCAACGGCGCGGCCGTCGTGCTGGGTGACTGGGCCTCCGAGAAGGACCTGGACTGGGCGGCGACCCGTATCGCCACCTTCTCCAACTACCAGGGCGGTCAGTCCTGCATCTCGGTGCAGCGCGTTATTGCCGACTCGTCCGTGTACGAGCGGCTTCTGCCGAAGATCGTCGCGGCCGTGGGCAAGCAGGTCGCCGGTGACCCGTCCGACGCCGCCACCGATGTCGGTCCGCTGGTCAGCGAGGACGCCGCCAAGCGCGTCGAGAGCTGGGTCGACGAGGCCGTTGGCGCGGGTGCGCGGCTGCTCGCGGGCGGTAAGCGCGAGGGTGCGTCGTACGCGCCCACCGTGCTCGCCGATGTGCCGGGCGGTGTGACGCTCGCCGAGGAAGAGGTCTTCGGCCCGGTGCTGACCGTGCGCGAGGTCGACGGTGAGGCCGAGGCGTTCGCCGCGGTCAACGACTCCAAGTACGGCCTCCAGGCCGGCGTCTTCACGCACGACCTGCGGACCGCCTTCCGCGCCCACCGCGCTCTGGAGGTCGGCGGCGTGATCATCGGCGACGTCCCCTCGTACCGCGCGGACCAGATGCCGTACGGCGGCGTCAAGCAGTCCGGCGTCGGCCGTGAGGGCGTGCGTTACGCCATGGACGACTACACGTACGAGCGGGTCATGGTCTTCACCGGCCTCGACCTCTGAGTAACCCCCCTGAACCGGCGGTCGGAGCCCTCTGTGCGGGGGCTCCGGCCGTCGTAGGTCTGGTGGGAACGTCGGACATCGGGTAGTACGGACGAGTAGAACCGGCCGGTAGTACGCAGTCGGCCGGGTCCTTTCCCCGACTCCGCGGCGAGGTGAGCTCCTCATGTCCGCACCACTCGACAAGTCCCAGCAGCCCAAGGTCTCCGAGCGCGAAGCGCGCCGGGTGGCCGAGGCCGCACGCGAACAGGACTGGCGAAAGCCGAGTTTCGCCAAGGAACTCTTCCTCGGCCGCCTACGCCTCGACCTCATCCACCCCCACCCGATGCCGCCCCCCGAAGACGCCCGGCGCGGCGAGGAATTCCTCGCCACCCTGCGCGACTTCTGCGAAACGAAGATCGACAGCGCGCAGATCGAGCGCGAGGCGAAGATCCCCGACGAGGTCATCAACGGCCTCAAGGAACTCGGCGCTCTCGGCATGAAGATCGACACCGAGTACGGCGGCCTGGGCCTCACCCAGGTGTACTACAACAAGGCGCTGGCCCTCGTCGGCTCGGCCAGCCCAGCCCTGGGCGCGCTGCTCTCCGCCCATCAGTCGATCGGCGTACCGCAGCCCCTCAAAATCTTCGGCACCCCGGAGCAGAAGGCCGCGTTCCTGCCGCGGCTGGCCCGTACGGACATTTCCGCGTTCCTGCTCACCGAGCCCGACGTGGGCTCGGACCCGGCCCGCCTGGCGACCACGGCCGTGCCGGACGGCGACACGTATGTGATGGACGGCGTGAAGCTGTGGACCACCAACGGCGTCGTCGCCGATCTGCTGGTCGTCATGGCGCGCGTGCCGAAGTCCGAGGGTCACAAGGGCGGCATCACCGCCTTCGTGGTGGAGGCGGACGCCCCCGGTGTGACCGTCGAGAAGCGCAACGCCTTCATGGGCCTGCGCGGTCTGGAGAACGGCGTCACCCGCTTCCACCAGGTCCGGGTCCCGGCCGAGAACCGCATCGGCGCGGAGGGCGCGGGGCTCAAGATCGCCCTCACCACGCTCAACACGGGCCGCCTCTCGCTGCCCGCGATGTGCGTGGGCGCGGGAAAGTGGTGCCTGAAGATCGCCCGCGAATGGTCCTCCGTGCGCGAGCAGTGGGGCAAGCCCGTGGCGATGCACGAGGCGGTGGGCTCGAAGATCTCGTTCATCGCGGCTACGACGTTCGCGCTCGAAGCCGTCCTCGATCTGTCGTCGCAGATGGCCGACGAGGACCGCAATGACATCCGCATCGAGGCGGCCCTGGCCAAGCTGTACGGCAGCGAAATGGCCTGGCTGATGGCCGACGAGCTTGTCCAGATCCGTGGCGGGCGGGGGTTCGAGACGGCCGACTCCCTGGCGGCGCGCGGCGAGCGGGCGGTCCCCGCCGAGCAGATCCTGCGCGATCTGCGCATCAACCGGATCTTCGAGGGCTCGACGGAGATCATGCACCTGCTGATCGCCCGTGAGGCGGTCGACGCCCACCTGAAGGTGGCGGGCGACATCATCGACCCCGACAAGCCGTTCTCGGCGAAGGCGAAGGCGGGCGCGAACGCGGCCGGTTTCTACGCCAAGTGGCTCCCGAAGCTGGTCACCGGCCCCGGCCAACTGCCGCGCTCGTACGCCGAATTCCGTCCGGCCGGTCACCCGGATCTCTCGGTGCACCTGCGGTACGCGGAACGCACCGCCCGCAAGCTGGCCCGTTCGACCTTCTACGCGATGTCGCGCTGGCAGGGCCGGATGGAGACCAAGCAGGGCTTCCTCGGCCGGATCGTCGACATCGGCGCGGAGCTGTTCGCGATGAGCGCGGCGTGTGTACGCGCCGAGCTGCTGCGGACCACGGAGGACTACGGGCGCGAGGCCTATCAGCTGGCGGACGTCTTCTGCCGGCAGTCCCGCATCCGGGTGGAAGAACTCTTCACCCGGCTGTGGTCCAACACCGACGACCTGGACGGCAAGGTCGTCGAGGGCGTCCTGTCCGGTACGTACACCTGGCTGGAGCAGGGCATCGTCGACCCGAGCGGCGAGGGCCCCTGGATCGCCGAAGCCGCCCCGGGCCCGTCCCAGCACGAGAACGTCCACCGTCCGATCCGCTGACACCCCGCCGGGCCACGGCCGCACAGCCGTGGCCCGGACACCCCCTGCGCGTCCTCGGCCGCGGGGCCGTGGAGCGGCCTCGGGCGACGTATGTGCGAGTGTGACCAGTGACGCCGGACACGCCCGTGCAGCACAATCGAGCCTCACGTACGCGGCGACAGAACCAGGGGTCACAGATGTTCCGGGAGGCAAGGCGGCAGGCCGTGGGCGTCGTGGTGGCCGGGCTCGTGTGTGTGGGCGGCGTCGCATGCGCAGGCTCCGGTGAGCAGGACGGCAAGGCCTCCGCCGAAGCCGTCCGATCCGCTGAGGCAGCCGGCCGCTCGGCCACGCCCGCCGCGCTCACCGGGGCGCAGCTCAAGGCCGCGGCCTTCACCGACGGCGAGAGCGTCGGCACGTACACCGCGTCCGAGTACACCCTCGGCGCCCCGCACAGCGACACCTACACCGCTGCTCCCGCCGTCTGCCAGCCACTGGTCAGTCTCGCCGCGGACGTCACCGCGTACCGGCCGAAGGCAGAGGTCGGCCGCGAGGTCGAGCTCCCCGGCGAGATGCTCGGCCCCACCTTCGCCGTCCAGCTCCGGTCGTACGTGGGTGGCGACGCGGCGCGCGTCATGGAGGACGTCCGCAGGGCGGGCAAGGAGTGCGCCGACGGGTTCACCGAGGAGCGGGCCGTCGCCGAGGGCAAGTACCTCAAGGTCGAGCCCGTGCAGCCGCCCGCCTTCGGGGACGAGGCCAGGGCGTACCACTTCACGATCCTCGACGTGAAGGGCAAGCTCAAGCTTCACGAGTACCTGACGGTCGTACGCTCCGGCTCGGCCACCCTCTCCTTCCGCGGCGAGATCACCGCGACCAAGGACATCGGGGGAGTGCCGCGGGAAATCCTGGACGCCCAGTGGGAAAAGTTCGAGACGGCGGCCCGTCCCCGATGATCCGGACAACCCACAGGGACGCGATGTCCACCCGGTGAGACATTGCGGCAACAATGGGGGGCATGAGCGACAGCCCAGCCCCCCTCGCCGATCCGCACATCGCCTTCGACGCGTCCGAAGGCCGCCGGGACCTCGTCGTCCTCGGCTCCACCGGGTCCATCGGCACCCAGGCCATCGACCTGGTCCTGCGCAACCCCGATCGCTTCCGCGTCACCGCGCTCTCCGCGGCGGGCGGCCGGGTCGGGCTGCTCGCCGAACAGGCGCGGCAGCTGCGGGTACGTACCGTGGCGGTCGCCCGAGAGGACGCGGTGCCCGCGCTGCGCGAGGCGCTGAGCGCGCAGTACGGCGCGGGGGAGCGGGTACCCGAGATCCTCGCGGGGCCCGACGCTGCGAGCGGGCTCGCCGCGTCCGACTGCCACACCGTTCTCAACGGCATCACCGGCTCCATCGGCCTCGCGCCGACCCTCGCCGCCCTCGAAGCGGGCCGCACCCTGGCCCTCGCGAACAAGGAGTCGCTGATCGTCGGCGGCCCCCTGGTGAAGGCGCTGGCCAAGCCCGGCCAGATCATCCCGGTCGACTCCGAGCACGCGGCGCTCTTCCAGGCGCTGGCGGGCGGCACCCGCGCCGATGTGCGCAAGCTCGTCGTCACGGCGTCCGGCGGGCCCTTCCGCGGCCGTACGAAGGCCGAGCTGGCCGAGGTCACCCCCGAGGCGGCCCTCGCGCACCCCACCTGGGCCATGGGCCCGGTCATCACCATCAACTCGGCCACGCTGGTCAACAAGGGGCTTGAGGTCATCGAGGCCCACCTTCTGTACGACATCCCCTTCGAGCGCATCGAGGTCGTCGTCCACCCGCAGTCCTATGTGCACTCCATGGTCGAGTTCACCGACGGGTCCACGCTCGCCCAGGCCACCCCGCCCGACATGCGCGGTCCGATCGCGATCGGCATCGGCTGGCCCGAGCGGGTCCCGGGCGCGGCCCCGGCCTTCGACTGGTCGAAGGCGTCGACCTGGGAGTTCTACCCGCTGGACCAGGACGCGTTCCCGGCCGTGGGACTCGCCCGTCATGTCGGTACGCTCGGAGGTACGGCCCCCGCGGTGTTCAATGCCGCGAACGAGGAGTGCGTCGACGCGTTTCTCGCCGGCAGGCTGCCGTTCAACGGAATCGTGGATACGGTCGCCGAAGTCGTGGCAGAGCATGGCACCCCCGAAACGGGAACCTCGCTCACCGTCGCGGACGTCCTGGAAGCGGAGACCTGGGCACGAGCCCGGGCACGTGAACTTGCGGTACAGGCAACAGCGGAGGCTCGCGCATGACGACGATCCTGTTGACGGTCCTCGGGATAGTCATCTTCTTTGCAGGGCTGCTCTTCTCCATCGGCTGGCACGAGCTGGGGCACCTCTCGACCGCCAAGCTCTTCGGCGTCCGGGTCCCGCAGTACATGGTCGGCTTCGGCCCGACCGTCTGGTCGCGGAAAAAGGGCGACACGGAGTACGGCATCAAGGCGATCCCGCTCGGTGGCTACATCCGCATGATCGGGATGTTCCCGCCCGGTGCGGACGGCCGCATCGAGGCAAGGTCGACGTCACCCTGGCGCGGCATGATCGAGGACGCCCGTTCGGCGGCGTACGAGGAACTGCAGCCCGGTGACGAGACCCGGCTCTTCTACACGCGCAAGCCGTGGAAGCGCGTGATCGTGATGTTCGCCGGTCCCTTCATGAACCTCATCCTCGCCGTGGCGATCTTCGGCGGCGTGATGATGACGATCGGCCTCAACCAGCAGACGACCACGGTCAACGAGGTCGTGCCCTGCGTCGTCGCGCAGAGCGAGAACCGCAGCTGCCGCAAGAGCGACCCCGCGTCGCCCGCCAAGGCGGCCGGCCTGCAGAAGGGCGACAGGATCGTCGCCTTCAACGGCAGGGCCGTCGACGACTGGGCCACGCTGTCGGACCGTATCCGCGACACCGTCGGTCCCGCCACGATCACGGTCGAGCGCGCCGGTGCGCAGCAGGTGCTGCAGGCGACGCTGATCGCCAACAAGGTCGCCAAGAAGGACGACCAGGGGCAGCCGATCGCCGACCAGTACGTCAACGCCGGCTATCTCGGCTTCGGCCCCGGCACGGCCGTGGTGCCGCTGACCTTCGTCGAGTCGGTGGACCGGATGGGCGTCTTCATCGAGTCCGGAGTGGACTCACTCATCGCTCTGCCGTCCAAGGTCCCGGATCTGTGGAACGCGGCGTTCAACGGCGAGGAGCGCAAGGCGGACTCCCCGATGGGCGTGGTCGGCGCGGCCCGCGTCGGCGGCGAGATCTTCGGGCTCGGCCTGCCCGTGGAGAGCATGGTGGGGATGATGCTGTTCCTCATCGCCGGTTTCAACCTCTCGCTGTTCCTCTTCAACATGCTGCCGCTGCTGCCACTCGACGGCGGACACATCGCGGGAGCCCTGTGGGAGTCCCTGCGACGCAACCTGGCGAAGGTCTTCCGGCGCCCCGACCCGGGCCCCTTCGACGTCGCCAAGCTGATGCCGCTCGCCTATGTCGTCGCCGGGATCTTCATCTGCTTCACCGCGCTCGTCCTGGTGGCCGACGTGGTGAATCCCGTACGTATCTCCTGACAACCGGGGGCCACCATCGAGTGGATATGTCGACGTGGTGCGCTCCGGCCATTCGAGGTGACGTAACCTCGAAGACTGGAGCCCGCCGATCTCGGGACCTTGATCCACACCTTGGGGTTGCACAGCAGATGACTGCAATTTCTCTCGGAATGCCTGACGTTCCGACGAAGCTCGCCGACCGGAGGGTCAGCCGCAAGATCCAGGTTGGCACCGTCGCCGTTGGCGGGGATGCGCCTGTTTCGGTGCAGTCGATGACGACGACGCGGACGTCGGACATTGGGGCGACACTGCAGCAGATCGCCGAGTTGACGGCTTCGGGTTGTCAGATCGTGCGGGTGGCGTGTCCGACGCAGGATGATGCGGATGCGTTGGCGACGATCGCGGGGAAGTCGCAGATTCCGGTGATCGCGGACATTCATTTCCAGCCGAAGTATGTGTTCGCGGCGATTGATGCCGGGTGTGCGGCGGTGCGGGTGAATCCGGGCAATATCAAGCAGTTCGACGACAAGGTCAAGGAGATCGCGAAGGCGGCTTCGGCGACGGGGACGCCGATCCGTATCGGGGTCAATGCGGGGTCGTTGGACGCGCGGTTGATGGCGAAGTACGGGAAGGCGACGCCGGAGGCTCTGGTGGAGTCGGCGTTGTGGGAGGCGTCGCTGTTCGAGGAGCACGGGTTCGGTGACATCAAGATCTCGGTGAAGCACAACGATCCGGTGGTGATGGTCAATGCGTACCGGTTGCTGGCGGCGAGGTCGGATTATCCGTTGCATTTGGGTGTGACGGAGGCGGGTCCCGCGTTCCAGGGGACGATCAAGTCGGCGGTGGCTTTCGGTGCGTTGCTGAGCGAGGGCATCGGGGACACGATCCGGGTGTCGTTGTCGGCGCCTCCGGTGGAGGAGGTCAAGGTCGGGCTGCAGATTCTGGAGTCGTTGAATCTGAAGCAGCGGCGGCTGGAGATTGTGTCGTGTCCGTCGTGTGGGCGGGCGCAGGTGGATGTGTACAAGCTGGCGGATCAGGTTGCGGCGGGTCTGGATGGTTTGGAGGTTCCGCTGCGTGTCGCGGTGATGGGCTGTGTGGTGAACGGTCCGGGTGAGGCGCGTGAGGCTGATCTGGGGGTGGCTTCGGGCAATGGCAAGGGGCAGATCTTCGTCAAGGGCGAGATCATCAAGACGGTCCCGGAGTCGAAGATCGTGGAGACCCTCATCGAGGAAGCCATGAAGATCGCCGAACAGATGGAGAAGGACGGCATCGCGTCGGGCGAGCCCGCGGTCTCCGTCAGCGGCTGACCCCGCCCCACCGCATCGACCACCCCCGGAGCCCCGCCGATGGCGCGGCTCCGGGCCGTTTGAGGCACTCCGCGGAAGCGCCAGGTACAGTGCGGAGATCAGCAGACCGTACGGTGAGGCCCCTCACGTGTTGACTCAGACCGCAACCCGGGTCCTCGACCCCGGCGAACTCGGCGCAGCGCTTGCCATCCTTGAGAGCGAGCCCGTCGTCAATGCCTTCGTGACCTCCCGCGTCCAGGTCGCCGGCCTCGACCCGTGGCGGCTCGGCGGTGAGATGTGGGGTTGGTACGCCGACGGCCGGCTGCGCTCGCTGTGCTACTCCGGCGCCAACCTCGTCCCGATCTGCGCCACCCCCGAAGCGGTACGCGCCTTCGCCGAGCGAGCCCGCAGGGCCGGCCGCCGCTGCTCGTCCATCGTCGGCCCCACCGAGCCGACCGCCGAGCTGTGGCGGCTGCTCGAACCGAACTGGGGCCCCGCCCGCGACGTACGCGCGAACCAGCCGCTCATGGTCACTGAGCAGCTGCCGCCCGGCGTCGAGCCCGACCCCGGCGTCCAGCGCATCCACAAGGACCAGCTGGACGTGATCATGCCCGCGTGCGTGGCGATGTTCACCGAGGAGGTCGGCGTCTCGCCGCTGGCCGGCGACGGCGGGCTGCTCTACCAGGCCAGGGTGGCCGAACTGGTCGCCGCCGGGCGGTCCTTCGCCCGTATCGACGACGGCAAGGTCGTCTTCAAGGCCGAGATCGGCGCCGCGACCCCCCAGGCCTGCCAGATCCAGGGCGTCTGGGTGGCCCCCGAATACCGCGGCCGTGGCCTCTCGGAGACCGGCATGGCCGCGGTGCTGCGCCACGCACTGGCCGATGTCGCGCCCGTCGTCAGCCTCTACGTCAACGACTTCAACACCGCGGCCCGCGCGTCGTACCGGAGGGTCGGCTTCCGCGAGGTGGGCGCGTTCATGAGCGTGTTGTTCTGACCCGGCGGCCCAGTAGGGTGCGCTGCATGGCACCTCTCCCCGGCGGCGATCCCCGGACCCCCGACATCGTGGTCGGACCCGTCGATCTCGCCGTGCGTGTGGACGAGGCACTCGCCGTGCAGGCCGTCGCCTTCGGGCTCAGCGAGGACGAGATCGGCGTACGCCGTCACCTCGTCCTGCGGCATCTCCTCAACCCCGGTGCGCTCGCCCTCGGCGCGACGACGCCCGACGGGCGGCTCGTCGGATTCGTGTACGGGATGCCCAACGACCGTACGCACTGGTGGTCGACGGTCGTTCAGCCCTATCTGCGCGACACCGGCCGCGACAGCTGGCTGGACGACTCCTTCGTCATCACCGAGCTGCACGTGCATCCCGGCTTCCAGGCGCGGGGCGTCGGCCGGCAGCTGATCACCATGCTCACGGACGCCGCCGACCAGCCGCGCTCCATCCTCTCGGCCATCGACACCGAGAGCCCGGCCCGCGGGCTGTACCGGACGCTGGGGTACGCGGACCTCGCTCGGCAGGTCCTATTTCCCAGCGCGCCCAAGCCGTACGCCGTCATGGGAGCGCCTCTCCCACTGCCCCGCCGCGCATAACCGATTTCCCGGCGCCCCCGCCGCACGGCTAACCTCCTGCCCATCACACTTTCTTCGCAGGAGTTCACCATGACCCAGGTCCAGCGCATGTCCCGTCTCATGGTCAAAACACTGCGCGACGACCCGGCCGACGCAGAGACGCTCAGCCACAAGCTGCTGGTGCGCGCCGGGTACGTCCGCCGGAACGCGGCGGGGATCTGGTCCTGGCTGCCGCTGGGCAAGCGGGTCCTCGACAACATCTCGCGCGTCGTGCGCGAGGAGATGGACGACATCGGCGCGCAGGAGGTCCTGCTGCCGGCGCTGCTGCCCAAGGAGCCATACGAGGCGAGCGGTCGTTGGCAGGAGTACGGCGACCTGCTGTTCCGCCTCAAGGACCGCAAGGGCGGCGACTACCTCCTCGGACCGACGCACGAGGAGATCTTCACCCAGATCGTCAAGGACCAGTGCACGTCCTACAAGGACCTGCCGGTGATGCTCTACCAGATCCAGACGAAGTACCGCGACGAGGCGCGTCCGCGCTCCGGCGTGCTGCGTGGCCGTGAGTTCCAGATGAAGGACTCGTACTCCTTCGACACCACGGACGAGGGTCTCGCCGAGTCGTACGCCCTGCACCGCGCCGCGTACCAGAAGATCTTCGCGCGCCTCGGCCTCGACTACCGCATCGTGTCCGCGGTCTCCGGCGCGATGGGCGGCTCGGCGTCCGAGGAGTTCCTCGCCCCGGCCGCGGCCGGCGAGGACACCTTCGTGGACTGCCCGGCCTGCGACTACGCGGCCAACACCGAGGCCGTCACCTTCAGCACCCCGGCGGTCGACGGCTCCGCGCACGCACCCGTCGAGGAGCTGGACACCCCGGACACCCCGACGATCGAGACCCTCGCCGCGTACCTGGGCGTACCGGCGTCGGCGACCCTCAAGAACCTGCTGGTCAAGGTCGACGGCGAGATCGTCGCCGTCGGCGTCCCCGGTGACCGGGAGGTCGACCTGGGCAAGCTGGGCGAGCACCTGACGCCCGCCGTCGTCGAGCTGGTGACGGCCGAGGACTTCGAGGGCCGCGACGATCTCGTACGGGGTTACGTCGGCCCGCAGGGTCTCGGCAAGATCCGCTACATCGCCGACCCGCGGGTCGCCCCCGGCACCGCCTGGATCACCGGCGCGAACAAGGACGGCAAGCACGCGAAGAACGTCGTCGCGGGCCGGGACTTCGAGGTCGACGACTACCTCGACGTCGTGGTCGTCGAAGAGGGCGACCCCTGCCCTTCCTGCGGCACCGGCCTCAAGCTGGACCGCGCGATCGAGATCGGTCACATCTTCCAGCTCGGCCGCAAGTATGCCGACACCTTCCAGCTCGACGTGCTCGGCCAGCAGGGCAAGCCGGTCCGCGTCACCATGGGCTCGTACGGCATCGGCGTCTCCCGCGCGGTCGCGGCGCTCGCCGAGCAGACCGCCGACGGGCAGGGCCTGTGCTGGCCCGCCGAGATCGCCCCGGCCGACGTGCACGTCGTGGCGGCGGGCAAGGCGCTCCAGACCGAGCTGGCCGTCGAGGTCGCGGACAAGCTGGCCGCGGCCGGCCTGCGGGTGCTGGTCGACGAGCGGGCGGGTGTCTCGCCGGGTGTGAAGTTCACCGACGCGGAGCTCATCGGCGTACCGAAGATCCTGGTGGCGGGCCGCCGGAGCGCCGAGGGCGTCGTGGAGCTCAAAGACCGCCGGACGGGCGAGCGCGAGGAGCTGACGGTGGACGAGGCGATTGCCCGGCTGACCGCCTGACGCGTCCACAGGTAACGGCGAGGGCCCCGCGCGACTGCGTGGGGCCCTCGCGCGGTCTGTGGTGGGCTGTGGGGGCCGAGCAGGGGTGCGGTGCGGGTTGCCTGCGGCGCGAGTCCCCTACCCGCCCCTTCCTGAAACCGGGGGCGAGCCCCGGGACGCCCTTCGGGTTGAGGTGGACCAAGGTTGTCGGCCCACCCACCCGCAGCCCGCCACCTACAGCCAGCCCGCGAACTCCAGCAGGAGCTCGCCGTCCTGGTCGCGGCCCGCCGCCATCGCCCGTACGCCCGACTCCACCGCGCGAAACAGTGTCCAGCCGTGCAGCCGGGCCCGGTCGACCTCCAGCGAGTCGGCGAGCTTGTTCACCCGTCGGCGGGTGGCCGAGGGGCCGCCGGACGCGGCGACCAGGTCCTCGACCCGGTCGCGGACGAGGCGGGCCAGATCGTACGCCCGCTCGCCGACCAGCGGCTCGGGCCCGACCGCCAGCCATGGCGCCCGGTCGCCGCCGAGCACTTTGCCCTGCCGGAAGTTGCCGTGCAGCAGGAGCAACTCGGCGGCGGACGCGGTCAGCTCGTCGCGCGCCGCGAGCGCCGCGTCCACCAGCGGAGCGAACGCCGGGTCGGCGCCACGCATCGGCTCGGCCTGGCGTGCGGTGCGCTCGGCGACGGTCTCGAAGGAGTGATTCGGGGGCGGCTCGATCCACAGCCGCCGCACCGTGCCGGCCGCCTCCAGCAAAGCCTTGGCCTCCGGCAACGACCGCAGCGAGACCTCCGGGTGCAGCCGCTCCAGGAGCAGCGAGCAGTCGTCCGCCTCGTCGTCGAGGAGCTTGACCACGCCCCAGCCGTTCCAGTGCGCCAGGGCGGCCCGCTCCAGGTCGGCCCCGGTCCGCTCGGGGGCGATCTTCAGCGCCGCGGGGCTGCCGTCCTGCTGCCGCACGAGAATGACCAGGCTGCTCCGGCCGCCCGGTGCCTGCACCCGCTCGACGTCCAGCTTCCGCCGCGACAGTGCCTCCTCGGCGATCCCGGGCAGCCGCCCGAGCCAGTCTGCGGCGGCACTGTCCCCGTGCGCCTCGCCGAGCGCCCGTACAAGCCGCTGCGGCGGTTCGAAAGCCATACGTGTGGTGTCCCCTTCAGAAGGCGATTCATGAGCCGATCAGCGCAGCCGGTCCGAAGCGGGGCCCGGCCTCACTGCGTGCGGCTCACGGCCGAGGTGGTCAGCTCGGCGAGCCCAGGAAAGGCTACGCTGCGTCCCCGCCAGCGCACGGCGCGCACTGCCGCCTCCCGCAGGGCCCCCGCCGCCTCGCGTCGCAGCGCGCCCCCGGCGGCCCGCACGAGATCGGAGTAGACGCCGGCCACCCGGTCCTCCAGCTCCGCCGCGAGCCGTACCGCCGCCGCCGCGTCCGGCACCGGAAACGGCAGCGCGTACGCCGCCGCCGCGGCCACCGGCGTCGCGCCCAGGTCCCGCACGGTCCGCTCCAGCGCGTCACGCCGGGCGCGGTGGGCGTCGTACGCCTCCCGGGCCTCGCTCCCACGGTCGTCGCCGACCCGGCCGCCGACGACCCCGTACCCGTACACGGCGGCGTGCTCGGCGGCGAGCGCGGCCTGCACGGCCTGCGTCGGGTCCGGGGCGGCGCCGCTGCTCACTTGGGGTCCCCCTCGGTCAGCAGATACGCGTGGGCGGCGCCGGCCGCCGCGACGGAGGCCAGCAGCCGGGCCAGCTCGGGCGGGGCGCCCACGAGCGCCGCACCGTGCGTGTCGGCGCAGCGGCGCTCCGCCGCGGCCAGCTCCTTGAGCGCCGTCCTGCGCTCGGGGGCGACGGCCGGAGCCGGCGCGGGGGTCGCCTTCGACCGAGACGGGGACGGGGATGAGGGCGCGGGGGCTGCCGGGCCCCGCAGCGCGTCCGCCTGTTCGGCCACCGCCCCGCGCAGCGGCTTCAGCCGGTCCGACGCGGCGGGATGCGCGGCGATGACGGCGTCGTAGTGCGCCAGCAGCTCGCGGCGGGTCCGTGCGGCGTTCCGGCGCAGCACCTTCTCCGCCGCCGCCGATTCCGCGGCGCTGCGGGCGCCCGGGGCCGAGCCCTCCCTGCCGCGCGGACCGGAGTCCTCCGCGCAAGCGGAGGTCAGCAGTCCGGCCGCCGCGGCCCCGGTCACGCCGAGCGCACGCCTGCGTGTCGTTCCCGTGCGCCGCACGTGTGTCTCCCTCTGGGCTCTGCGGTGATCACCGCAGGCGAGCGTACCTGCGGGTCCGCAGGAGGCGGACGGCAACACCCCCCGGGACCGGATACCCTTTGATCTGACACGCGACGATCCACACAACAGCACACGCGGCCGAGGAGTCACCCGGATGAGCACCACCCAGAGCGACAGGCTGCGCGGACTCCTGGAACCACTGGTCAGCGCAGAGGGCCTCGATCTGGAAGACATCGAGGTGTCCCGGGCGGGCAAGCGCCGCATGCTGCGCATCACTGTGGACTCCGACGACGGCGTGGAGCTGGACACCTGTGCCGAGCTGAGCCGCGCCATCTCCGAGAAGCTCGACGAGACGGACGCGATGGGTGAGGACGAGTACGTCCTCGAAGTCGGCTCGCCGGGTGCGGACCGCCCGCTGACGGAGCACCGCCATTACGTACGCGCCACCGGTCGCCTGGTGAAGCTCCAGCTCAACGGGCCCCCCGAGGCCGATGCGGCCGCTGCGGCCGACCCGGCCGAAGAGCTGATCGCGCGCGTTCTGACTGTGGACGACGAGGGACTCGACCTCGAAGTGCCGGGCGTCAAGGGGCGCAAGCCCAAGGCCCGTCGGGTCGCCTTCGCTGAGATCGCCAAGGCCCGCGTCGAGATCGAGTTCAACCGCAAGGACAAGAAGGAAGAGGAGGCGTAGCCATGGATATCGACGTAAAGCTCCTGATGGGCTTGGCGAAAGAAAAGGAGATCTCCTTCGACCTGCTGGTCGAGGCGATCGAGTCGGCCCTCCTCATCGCCTACCACCGCACCGACGGAAGCCGCCGCCACGCGCGCGTGCGGCTCGACCGGGAGAACGGTCATGTGACGGTCTGGGCGAAGGAGGACCCGGCCGACCTCGAAGAGGGCCAGGAGCCCAAGGACTTCGACGACACCCCGTCCGACTTCGGCCGGATCGCCGCGAGCACCGCCAAGCAGGTCATCCTCCAGCGTCTGCGTGACGCGGCGGACGACCTCACCTTCGGCGAGTACGCGGGCCGCGAGGGCGACGTTGTCGCCGGTGTGGTGCAGCAGGGCAGGGACCCCAAGAACGTCCTGGTCGACATCGGCAAGCTGGAAGCCATCCTGCCGATCCAGGAGCAGGTCCCGGGCGAGGACTACAAGCACGGCCTGCGGCTGCGTACGTACGTCGTACGGGTGGCCAAGGGAGTGCGTGGCCCCTCCGTGACGCTGTCGCGCACCCACCCCAACCTGGTGCGTCAGCTCTTCGCGCTGGAGGTCCCGGAAATCGCGGACGGCTCGGTCGTCATCGAGGCGATCGCCCGCGAGGCCGGCCACCGCAGCAAGATCGCCGTACGGTCGACGCGGTCGGGCCTGAACGCCAAGGGCGCCTGCATCGGCCCGATGGGCGCTCGTGTGCGCAACGTCATGGCCGAGCTGCTCGGCGAGAAGATCGACATCGTGGACTGGTCGGACGACCCGGCCGAGATGGTCGCCAACGCCCTGTCGCCCGCCCGGGTCAGCAAGGTCGAGGTCGTGGACATGTCGGCCCGTTCCGCCCGCGTCATCGTGCCCGACTACCAGCTGTCACTGGCGATCGGCAAGGAGGGGCAGAACGCCCGTCTGGCCGCCCGGCTGACCGGCTGGCGGATCGACATCCGTTCCGACACCGAGCAGCCCTCGGACCAAGCGGACCAGGACTGAGGCAAAGTTCACGACAACAACCGTTCGATTTTTGCCCCATTGGGGTGAGGCCGCTACGGGGAGGTAGACTTCATAGTGTCTGGCCGGACGCATACCCGCGCATGCCCTGAGCGAACCTGTGTGGGGTGCCGGGAGCGAGCGGCCAAGAGCGATCTGCTGCGCATCGTGGTGATCGAGGGCGAATGTGTCCCTGATCAACGCGGTACGCTGCCCGGCCGGGGTGCGTACGTTCACCCCGCCTCTGTCTGCATCGCCCTGGCGGTCCGCCGCCGGGCGTTCGTCCGGGCCTTTCGGGGCCGGGCACCGCTCGACACCTCGGCGCTGAGCCGTTTCGTCGAGCAGGCGACACAGCAAGAACCGTAAGAAATGAACGGCACGGGTCTCCGTGCGGTCAGGTACCTCGCGAGTTGGAAGTAGGTCGAGATTGCGATGAGCACTCGATGAGTACGCGATGAGTACGCCCATGAAGTAGCGACGGTCCGGCGGTAACCCGGACCTAAAAGGAGCGAAGTGGCTAAGGTCCGGGTATACGAACTCGCCAAGGAGTTCGGTGTTGAGAGCAAGGTCGTCATGGCCAAGCTCCAAGAACTTGGTGAATTCGTCCGTTCGGCTTCCTCGACCATCGAGGCGCCGGTAGTACGTAAGTTGACTGACGCTTTGCAGGGCCCCGGCGGCAACGCCGCCAAGCCCGCCGCGAAGCCTGGCGCGCCCCGCAAGGCAGCGCCCGCCAAGCCGTCCCCGACGGCCCCCTCCGCCGAGGCCCCGGCCCAGGCGGCAGCACGTCCCGCGGGTCCCAAGCCCGGCATGCCGGCCCCCAAGCCGGCCGCCGCCGAGGCCCCGCAGGGCAACGCCCCCGAGACGTCCGCGCCGGCCGCAGGCCCGCGTCCGGGTCCCAAGCCCGCGCCGGTCAAGCCCACCCCGGCCCCGGTGCCCGTAGCCGAGTTCTCGGCTCCGGAGCCGGCCCAGCCCGCTGCGCCCGCGCAGCAGGCCCCGCGTCCCGCCGGTGCCACGCCCGGTCCGCGTCCCGCCGCGTCCCCTGCCCGTCCGGCTCCGGCCGCCGGTCAGCGTGACGGTGGCCGTGACGGCGGCGCCCCGCGTGACGACCGCCGCGGTGGCGAGCGTCCGGCCCGTCCCGCGGGCCAGCAGTCGCAGCCCGGACGGCCCGGCGGTGCACGCCCCGCGGGTCCCCGTCCCGGAAACAACCCGTTCACGTCCGGTGGCTCCACCGGCATGGCGCGTCCCGGCGCTCCCCGTCCCGGCGGCGCCCCGCGCCCCGGTGCTCCGGCGGCTCCCGGTGGCGCTCCGCGTCCGCAGAGTGGTCCCGGCGGCGCTCCGCGCCCGCAGGGCCAGGGCGGCGCTCGTCCGTCCCCCGGTGGCATGCCCCGTCCGCAGGGCGGCGCCCCGCGTCCGGGTGGTGCCCCCGCGGGCAACCGTCCGAACCCGGGCATGATGCCGACGCGTCCCGCGGCCGGTACGCCGCGTCCCGGTGGCGGCCCCGGCGGTGGCCGTGGTCCCGGTACCGGTGGCGCGGGTCGTCCCGGTGGCGGCGCTGGTGCGGGTCGCCCCGCAGGCGGCGGCTTCGCCGGTCGTCCGGCAGGTCCCGGTGGCGGTCGTCCCGGTGGTGGCGGCGGTTTCGCCGGCCGTCCCGGTGGCGGTGGCCCCGGTGGTGGCGGCGGTTTCGCCGGTCGCCCCGGTGGCGGTCGTCCCGGTGGTCCCAACGCACGTGGTGGAACGCAGGGCGCCTTCGGCCGTCCCGGTGGTCCCGCGCGTCGTGGCCGCAAGTCGAAGCGTCAGAGGCGCCAGGAGTACGAGGCCATGCAGGCCCCGTCCGTGGGCGGCGTGATGCTGCCGCGTGGCCAGGGCCAGACGGTCCGGCTGTCGCGTGGTGCCTCCCTCACCGACTTCGCGGAGAAGATCAACGCCAACCCGGCGTCGCTCGTCGCCGTGATGATGAACGTCGGCGAGATGGTGACGGCCACCCAGTCCGTCTCCGACGACACCCTGCAGCTCCTCGCGAACGAGATGAACTACGTTCTCGAGATCGTCAGCCCGGAGGAAGAGGACCGCGAGCTTCTCGAGTCCTTCTCCATCGAGTTCGGTGAGAACGAGGGCGGCGAGGAGATGCTCGTCTCCCGTCCGCCGGTCGTGACCGTCATGGGTCACGTCGACCACGGTAAGACCCGCCTCCTCGACGCCATCCGCAAGACGAACGTCGTCGCGGGCGAGGCCGGTGGCATTACGCAGCACATCGGTGCGTACCAGGTCGCCACCGAGGTCAACGGTGAAGAGCGCGCCATCACCTTCATCGACACCCCCGGTCACGAGGCGTTCACCGCCATGCGTGCCCGTGGTGCGAAGTCCACCGACATCGCGATCCTGGTGGTCGCGGCGAACGACGGTGTGATGCCGCAGACGATCGAGGCGCTGAACCACGCCAAGGCGGCCAACGTGCCGATCGTGGTCGCGGTCAACAAGATCGACGTCGAGGGTGCCGACCCGGTCAAGGTGCGCGGTCAGCTCACCGAGTTCGGTCTGGTGGCGGAGGAGTACGGCGGCGACACGATGTTCGTCGACATCTCCGCACGGCAGGGCCTCAACATCGAGAGCCTGCTGGAGGCCGTGGTCCTCACCGCGGACGCCTCGCTCGACCTCCGTGCGAACGCGGAGATGGACGCGCAGGGTATTGCCATCGAGGCTCACCTCGACAAGGGCCGCGGCGCAGTCGCCACCGTCCTCGTCCAGCGCGGAACGCTCCGCGTCGGTGACACGATGGTCGCCGGTGACGCGTACGGCCGCGTCAGGGCGATGCTCGACGACAACGGCAACAACGTCGAGGAAGCGGGTCCGTCGACCCCCGTCCTGGTCCTGGGTCTCACCAACGTCCCGGGCGCGGGCGACAACTTCCTCGTCGTCGAAGAGGACCGTACGGCGCGTCAGATCGCCGAGAAGCGTGCGGCGCGTGAGCGCAACGCGGCCTTCGCCAAGCGCACCCGCCGGGTGTCCCTCGAGGACCTCGACTCGGTGCTCAAGGCCGGTCTCATTCAGGACCTCAACATCATCATCAAGGGCGACGCGTCCGGTTCGGTGGAGGCTCTCGAGGCCTCGCTGCTCCAGCTCGACGTCGGCGAAGAGGTCGAGATCCGGGTTCTGCACCGCGGTGTGGGTGCGGTCACCGAGTCCGACATCGACCTGGCGATGGGCTCCGACGCCATCGTCATCGGCTTCAACGTCCGTGCGGCCGGTCGCGCCGCGCAGATGGCGGAGCGCGAGGGCGTCGACGTTCGCTACTACTCGGTGATCTACCAGGCCATCGAGGAGATCGAGGCAGCCCTCAAGGGGATGCTCAAGCCGGAGTACGAAGAGGTCGAGCTCGGTACGGCGGAGATCCGAGAGGTCTTCCGCTCGTCCAAGCTGGGCAACATCGCCGGTGTTCTCATCCGCTCGGGCGAGGTCAAGCGCAACACGAAGGCGCGACTCGTCCGCGACGGCAAGGTCGTGGCCGAGGACCTCAACATCCAGGGTCTGCGCCGCTTCAAGGACGACGTCACCGAGATCCGCGAAGGGTTCGAGGGTGGTATCAACCTCGGCAACTTCAACGACATCAAGATCGACGACGTCATCGCGACGTATGAGATGCGGGAGAAGCCGCGCGGCTGATCCGCACAGCTGATCCGTACAGCGTCGGTCGGGGCCGGTCGCCGGAGCGTTATTTCCGTCGATCGGCCCCGGCCGTTGCGTGTACGGTTCTTGTGTCCCTGCCAAGCCCTGGCGGGGACACGAACCCGCACCGGCGGGACATCCGGACACACATGTATGTGGGGACACTGTCCTTCGATCTGCTCCTCGGCGACGTACGGTCGTTGAAGGAGAAGCGCTCCATCGTCCGCCCGATCGTCGCCGAGCTGCAGCGCAAATTCGCAGTGAGCGCGGCGGAAGTCGGGGACCAGGACCTTCACCGCAGGGCCGAGATCGGCCTGGCGGTGGTGTCCGGGGAGACGGGGCATCTCACAGACGTACTGGACCGGTGCGAGCGAATGATCGCCGCCCGGCCCGAGGTGGAGCTGCTGTCGGTTCGACGGCGGCTGCACGGCGACGAAGACTGAAATGAAAGCGAAAGAGGAGACGGACCGGTGACCGACAAAGCGCGGGCCCGCAAGCTGGCCGACCGCATCCAGGTCGTGGTCGCGGAGACCCTGGACCGGCGTATCAAGGATCCGCGGCTGGGCTTCGTGACCATCACGGACGCCCGGGTCACCGGTGACCTGCGGGAGGCCACGGTCTTCTACACGGTCTACGGCGACGAAGAGGAGCGCACAGCCTCGGCGGAGGCGCTGGAGAGTGCCAAGGGCGTGCTGCGCTCCGAGGTCGGCCGGCAGACCGGGGTGCGGCACACGCCGTCCCTTGCCTTCGTCCTGGACGCCCTGCCGGACAACGCGCGCACCATGGAGGACCTCCTCGACAAGGCGCGTGCCAAGGACGCCGAGGTGCGCGAGGTGTCGACCGGCAAGACGTACGCCGGGGACGCCGACCCGTACCGCAAGGACGAAGAGGACGACGAGACCGAGGACGAAACCGCGGAATGAAGCGTTCCACCACGACGCCGGACGGCCTTGTCATTGTCGACAAGCCGTCCGGCTTCACTTCGCACGACGTAGTCGCCAAGATGCGCGGGATCGCCAAGACCCGGCGCGTCGGCCATGCGGGCACCCTCGACCCGATGGCCACGGGGGTGCTCGTCCTCGGCATCGAGAAGGCCACCAAGCTGCTCGGCCACCTCGCACTGACCGAGAAGGAGTACCTCGGTACGATCCGGCTCGGCCAGTCCACCATCACGGACGACGCGGAGGGCGGGATAATCGCCTCCGTCGACGCCTCCGGGGTGCGCCGGGAAGGCATCGACGCGGGTGTCGCCGCGCTGAGCGGCGCGATCATGCAGGTGCCGTCCAAGGTCAGCGCCATCAAGATCGACGGCAAGCGGTCGTACTCGCGGGTGCGCGAGGGCGAGGAGTTCGAGATCCCGGCCAGGCCGGTCACGGTCTCGTCCTTCCAAGTGCACGACGTGCGCGAGGCGGTGGCCGAGGACGGGACGCCCGTCGTCGACCTGATCGTCTCGGTGGTCTGCTCCTCCGGTACGTACATCCGCGCCCTCGCCCGTGACCTCGGCGCCGGGCTCGGCGTCGGCGGACACCTGGCCGCGCTGCGGCGCACCAGGGTCGGCCCGTACGGGCTCGACGCGGCGAAGACACTGGACCAGCTCCAGGCGGACTTCGCGGTCATGCCGATCGCGGACGCCGCCGCGGCGGCCTTCCCGCGCTGGGACGTGGACGAGAAGCGGGCGGGCCTGCTGACGAACGGCGTTCGGCTCGACATGCCGTCGTACGAGACCAGCCCGGTCGCCGTCTTCGACCCCGAGGGGCGCTTCCTCGCCCTGGTCGAGGAGAGCCGCGGCAAGGCGAAGAGCCTCGCGGTCTTCGGCTGACCCGCCTACGACGCGGCCCACGCGGCGGGCCCCGTCGTGGAGCGGACAGCCCCCCCGGCCGCCCGCTCCACGATCCCCCTCGGAAGGGGTCTGTCCACCCGGCCCCGCGGATTCACCCCAATGGGCAGGCGCTCGGAGTGAATGGAGGGTGCACTGGGGGGCGCTTTCGCTGTGCGTCCTTCTCCTGCTGATCACTGGCGACCTACCGTCGGGAAGTACGGGGCGGCGGGAGGTCGGCGATGGCGGTACGGGATGTGCCGGTGTCGCCGGTCACACTGGTGCGGATCTGCGACCTGGCGGGACGCCCGCGCGGGACCGGATTCGTCGCGGACGACCGGGGCACCGTCATCACCAGCCACGAGGCCGTCGACGGCCTGACCCGCGTCGTGCTGCACGCGCCGGGCGAGCGGACCTGCCTCGCCGAGGCCGACGAGATCACGCCGCTTCCCGAGATGGATCTCGCGCTGGTGCGCACCGAGGGGCTCGGCGTGCGGCCGGTACCGGTCACCGCCCGGGACGGCGTCGAGACGGGGACGTACGTACGACTGGTGGCGGACGGCTGGCGCGACGCACGCGTCCTCGGCCCGGCCTCGGTCACCTACACGGCCACCGACCGCTTCCATCTGGTGGACTGCGCCGTGGAGTTGGCGATCGGGACGGCAGGCAGCGACGCGCTGCGGCTCGGCGGAGAGGCCACCGGCGGTCCCGTGGTCGACGCCGGGACCGGTGCGGTGCTCGCCGTACTCGGCACCGCGCTGCAGTCCGGGCGCCGGGGAGCGGGCTTCGCCGTGCCCCTGCGGGAAGCCGCCGCCACCGACCCGCACGGGCCGCTGGCGGAGCTGCTGCGACGCAACGCGGCGACCGTCCCCGGCTACGGGCGCGACCTCAACCTCGCGGGCGCGCTCCAGCTCACCGCGACCTGCGTCGGATCCGTCGGCGGGCCGAGCAACCGGCGGGATCCGGTCGAACGACCCGACGTCACCCGGGAGTTCGTGTCCTTCGAGGCGTCCGACGACTCCCTGGTGCTCGGTCTGGTCGGTGATCCGGGGAGCGGACGCACGACGGAGCTGGCCGCGCTGGCCGCCCGGCGGGCCCAAGGCGCCGAACCGGCCCCGACGCTGTGGCTGCGCGGCGCCGATCTGCGGGCCGGCGACCGGTCGGTCGCGGACGCGATGGCGCGCGCCCTGCGGCAGGCCGGGCGGATCGTCGCCGCCTCGGGGGAGCGGGACGACCCGGCGCCGGCCACCCCCGAGCGCGTCGCACGGCTGGCCTGCGACGCCGGCCGGCCGCTGCTTGTGCTCCTCGACGGCCCCGAGGAGATGCCGCCCGCGCTCGCGCACCGGCTGCCCGAATGGGCTGCGGGGACGGCGAGTTGGCTGCGGACCGCCGGGGTGCGGCTGGTCGTCGCCTGTCGCCCCGAGCACTGGGAGCAGGCCGGCGAGCTGTTCCCGCGCGGGGCGCTGCACCGGCCCGGACGCCCGGCGCGCCGGCTGCCCGCGGCCGTCCGCGTCGGTGACCTGTCGGCGCGCCAGGCGCAGCGGGCCCGCAAGCGGTACGGCATCGGGGACACGGCGCTCGCGCAGCGCGACGCCCGGCATCCGCTGACACTGCGGCTGCTGGCGGAGGTGCGGGACGCGCTGCCCGAGGACGTCGGGGGACGGCCGGGCCGCGACGAGGTGTTCGCCGCGCACCTGGACCTGATGTGCCTGCGGGTCGCGGTGCGGCTGGCGGCGGCGGCCCGGCCCTCGCCGCGGGGCACGGCGGTCAGGCGGCTGGCGGCGCGGGTCTCGGGACAGGTGCACGAGGCGGCGCGGCGCTGCCTGGGGCCGGGGCAGGGCGAGTTGGACCGCGAATCCTTCGAGGAGATCTTCCCGTGGCGTACGGGGTGGGCGTCCGCGGTGCTGACGGAGGGGCTGCTGGTGCCCGCGGGCGGTGGATACCGGTTCGCCCATGAGGAGTTCGCGGACTGGTTGCAGGGCGCGCATCTCGACGTCGACGTCGCGCTGCACGCCCTGGTCCACCGCGAGCGCGATGACCTGCCCGGCGCCCGCGACGACTCGGATCCGGGCGTGGGCTCCGCACCGGGCACCGCGCGGGCCCCGGTCCGCCTCCCGTCACGCCCGGCCGCGAGCCCGCGGCCGGGCCCGCCGCACGTGCCGCCGCCGCCGGGCTCGCACGCCGACACGGGCATCGCGGGAGAGGCCGACGGCCCGCGTTCCCTGCCGGTGCCGCGGCACCGCATCGGCCCGGTCGTCCAGGCGCTGTTGCTGCTGGGCCGCGACCACGGCCCGGCCGCGCTGACCCGCAGGCTGGAGGGCCTGATCGACGCGCTCGACAGTCTGAAGTCCCGGCCGAACCCGGCGACGGAGGCCGTCGTCCCAGCGGCTCCGGCCCCGGCAAAGGCCCGTGAACCAGCGGCTGGGGGACCGGCGGAGACCGGCGCCCCCACACCTGTCGGATCTGCCGGCACCCGCGATCCAGTGGCTGGGGGGCCGGTCGCCACGCGCACGGGCGACGCCTGCTGGTGGGCCGCCCATCTGCTCGGGGAGGCCCTGCTGCGCGTGGTCGACACCGAGTCGCACCTGCCCGTCCTGCGCCACCTCGCCGACCGTGTCACCGGCCGCTCCCTCCGTGAGGGCGGGCCCGAACACCTCGGCGGATTCGCCGAGTTCGGGCCCTGGTTCTGGGAGGCGCTGCGGGTGGAAGAGGCGGAGCGCGTCGATCTGCTGCGCCGGCTGGTGCCCGCGGACGGGGCACCGGGCGGCTCCGCCCCGCAGGAGCGGTATCTGGACGCCGTCGCGCGGCTGCTCGCCGACGGGCCCGGGAACGTACAACCGCTGCTGTGCCGCTGGTTCGACGACGAGCGCCCGCTGCCCGCGGCGGACGGCGCCGCCGTACGGCCCACCGTCGCCGGGGCCGCCCAGGCGCTGCTGTACGCGCGCCGCGAGCTGGCCATCGACGATCTGACCGAGACCCTCGTCGACTGCGCGCACCCCCGCGCCGACGAGCTCCTCGCCGCCCTCGCCGAGGACGAGCCCTCCGCGCTCTGCCGGGCCGTCGACCGCTGGGCCCACGACGCCGAACGGCCGGACAGGCGGGTCGCGGCGGCGGCCTACGGGCCGGCCACCGCCCCGCACGTGACGTCCGAAGCCGACTTCGAGCTGCTGCGGTACGCCGCGCTCTCGCTGCTGGCCCGGCCGGCCGACGCCACCCTGCACGGGCGGGCGCTCGCCCTGCTCGTACGCGATCCGCACACCAGGTCCCAGTACCTGCCCGAAGCGCTCGCGGCGTTCGCCGCCGACGAACCGCAGCTGCCCGCGAGTGCCCTCACCACGGCGCTCCTCACCCACCCCGAGCCCGTGCTCGCCGCCTTCCAGGCGCGCCTCGCGCGAGGGGGCGAGCCCGCCGGGGAGGTGCTGCGCGCCCTCGCCGACGTCAACACGCCCGCGCTGGCCCGCCGCGCCGCCGCGCTCGTCCGGGAGTACGTCGACCGCAGCCCCGAGGGCGCCGCCCACGCCGCGGCGTACGTGGACCGACGCATGGAGCACGGCCCCGCCTGCAGGGCCGTGCTCTTTCCCCTGGTCACCAGCCTGCTGCGAGGCCGCCCCGTCCAGGTGCGGCGCGCCCTGGCCCCGGTGCTCGCCGCGCCCGGCAGCCGGGCCTCGCGTCCGCTGCGGGCCGAGCTGCTCGACGTACTGATGGAGTACGAGCAGTACGAGGCCAGGGACCTGGCCGTGCTCGACGCGCTGCTGTGTGCCGCCGCGCTCGGCGCCGGGAGCAGGGCCGAGGCCCGGACCCGGGACCTGGTGCATCGCACCGGGCTGCTCCTCGTCCGTACCCCCGAGGGCGCGACCTGCTTCGACCGGCGGCTGGTCGAGCTGGCCCGCGAGGTGCCCGGCTTCGCCGCGCTGGTCGCCGGCTGGCTGGCCGAGGCGCCGCAGGAATGGGCGGTGGTGATCGGACCGAGCGCCCGCCGGACGGTCGAGACCCTCAGCGACCCCATGCCGATGCGAGCCGCAGGCGTCGGGCATGGCAGTCTTAGGCCTGCGTAAGAGTCAATCCCACGTACACAGTTTCGGGCGAGGAGCGGTCACAGTGCAGCGCTGGCGTGGCTTGGAGGACATCCCCCAGGACTGGGGACGCAGCGTCGTCACCATCGGCTCCTACGACGGTGTGCACCGTGGACACCAGTTGATCATCGGCCGGGCGGTGGACCGCGCCCGCGAGCTGGGCCTCCCGTCGGTCGTCGTCACCTTCGACCCGCACCCCAGCGAGGTGGTACGCCCCGGCAGCCACCCGCCGCTGCTGGCTCCGCACCACCGCCGCGCCGAACTGATGGCCGACCTGGGCGTGGACGCGCTGCTGATCCTTCCCTTCACGACCGAGTTCTCGACGCTGTCACCGGCCGAGTTCATCGCGAAGGTGCTGGTCGACAAGTTGCACGCGCGCGCCGTCATAGAGGGTCCCAACTTCCGCTTCGGGCACCGGGCGGCGGGCAATGTGGCGTTGCTGTCCGAGCTCGGGCCGACCTACGACTACGAGGTCGAGGTCGTCGACCTGTATGTGCGCGGCGAGGCGGGCGGCGGCGAGCCGTTCTCCTCCACGCTGACCCGGCGGCTCGTCGCCGAGGGCGATGTGGAGGGCGCCATGGAGATCCTGGGCCGTCCGCACCGCGTCGAGGGCATCGTGGTGCGCGGTGCGCAGCGCGGGCGCGAGCTCGGTTACCCGACCGCGAACGTCGAGACGCTGCCGCACACCGCGATCCCCGCCGACGGGGTGTACGCGGGCTGGCTGACCGCGGACGGCGAGACGATGCCCGCCGCGATCTCGGTCGGCACGAACCCGCAGTTCGACGGCACGGAGCGGACGGTCGAGGCGTACGCCATCGACCGGGTGGGCCTCGACCTGTACGGGCTGCATGTCGCCGTCGACTTCCTCGCGTACGTACGCGGCATGGAGAAGTTCGAGTCGATCGACGCGCTCCTGGTGGCCATTGGCGCCGATGTGAAGCGTGCGACCGAGCTCATCGGGGCGTACGCGGGCTGATCGGCACTCCGTTCGGATCGGCCACGAGGAAGTGCCGCCGACCGAAGTCCTCGCTGCGCGGCGGGACGATCACCCCGCAGATGCTTGAGGCGCTGCGGGTGCGGCTGTCGGGGCGGGCCGAGCCGCAGCGCCGGGCTAGACGGCCGGTGTCGGTGCGTCCGCCGCCGCCCAGTGGCAGGCGACCTGCGTCTCGTCGCCGCCGGTCAGCACGGGCAGCGGCTTCGTACGGCACGCGGAGTCGACGCCGGCCCGCGCGGCCTCGCCGGACGCGAGGATCTGGCACCGGGCGTGGAAGCGGCAGCCGCCCGGGATGCGGGACGGGTCCGGCGGTTCGCCGGTGAGGATGACCGGCTGCTCACCGGATTCCGGCAGTACCGACAACAGTGCCTGGGTGTACGGGTGCTGAGGGACCGTCAGTACTCGCTCCGCGGGGCCGGTCTCCACGATCCGGCCCAGATACATCACCGCCACGCGGTCGGCGATGTTCCAGGCCAGACCGAGATCGTGGGTGACCACCAGTGCGGACAGGCCCAGTTCGTCGCGCAACGACAGCAGGAGCGCCAGGATCTCACCTCGCACGGACGCGTCCAGCGAGGCCACCGGCTCGTCGGCGACGATGAGTTCGGGATCGAGGACGAGCGCACCCGCGATGACGACGCGCTGGCGCTGGCCGCCGGAGAGCTCGTGCGGGTACCGCAGGAAGAAACGCTCGGGCGGTCGCAGCCCGGCGCGGGACAACGCCCCGGCGACGGCCTCCCGCTCGTCACCCGGGCACCCGTGGATGCGCAGCCCCTCGGACACCGCGTCGTACACGGTGTGGCGGGGGTTGAGTGACCCGCTCGGGTCCTGGAGGACGAGCTGTACGCGCTTGCGGTACGCCTTCAGGGCCCGTGAGCGGTAGTCCAGTGGCCGGCCGCCGAAGGTGATGGCGCCCGAGGTGGGCGGCACCAGGCCGAGCAGGCTCCGGGCAAGGGTGGTCTTGCCGCACCCGGACTCGCCGACCAGCGCGACGATTTCACCGGGACGGATGTCGAGGTCGACGCCGTCTACGGCGCGGGCGGCGGGGGCGCCGCGGCGACCGGGAAAGGTGACGTGCAGGCCGGCGGCGGAGAGGAGAGGCGTGGCGCTCATGTCTGGCGACTCCGGGGTGGGGTGGGTGCGGACGGGTGGGGGAGTGCGGGTGCGACTGCGGCGGGCCGTTCCCCCGCCCGGCCCCTGGCCCCGGACTCCCGGGACGCGCCGGGGCGTGGTCTCAAGCGCCGGACGGGCTGAAGTGGCCCGGCGTTCTCAGCCCGTCCGGCGCTCGCGGGCCTGGGCCCGGCGAGGAGCTCCGGTCGCGGGAAGGGGCGGGCAGGGGAAAGCCCCCGTCACGACGACCGCGCCGCCGCCGCGTCCACATGTACGCAGGCCGCCCGCCGCCCCGCCCCCGCCACCCGCAACACCTGGTCCTCCGTCGTGCACACCTCCAGCGCGACCGGGCACCGCGGATGGAACGTACAGCCGCCCGGCAGGTCGGACGGATCCGGCGGATCACCCGGCAGCCCCCGCGGCGCCCGCCGCGAGGCCGGGTCGCCGATCCGGGGGAACGCCGCGGACAGGGCCACACCGTAGGGGTGCCGCGCCTCGGCGAACACCTGCTGAGCCGGGCCCTCCTCGACGATCCGCCCCGCGTACATGACGGCGAGCCGGTCGCACGTGTCGGCCAGCACCGACAGATCGTGGCTGATCATCAGCAGGCTGATGTCCTGGTCGGCCACCAACTGCTCGATCAGCCGCAGGATCTGAGCCTGGATCATCACATCGAGCGCGGTGGTCGGTTCGTCGGCGATGATCAGCCGGGGAGCACAGGCCAGCGCCATCGCGATCATCACCCGCTGCCGCTGCCCGCCGGACAGCTCGTGCGGGTAGGCCTCGGCGCGCGAGCCCGGCAGCCCCACCTGCTCCAGCAGCCCGGCGACCCGCTTGCGCGCGGCGCCCGGGGTGGACTTCTGGTGCAGCACGATCGGCTCCGCGATCTGGTCCCCGACCCGGTGCACCGCGTTGAGCGAGTGCATCGCGCCCTGGAAGATGATCGAGGCCCCCGCCCACCGCACGGCCCGCAGCCTGCCCCACTTCATGGTGAGGACGTCCTCACCGTCGAGCAGGATCTCGCCACTGACCCGGGCGGAGGCGGGCAGCAGCCGCAGCAGCGCGAGCGCCAGCGTCGACTTTCCGCAGCCGGACTCGCCCGCGATGCCCAGCTTCTGCCCGGCGTCGACGCTCAGGTCCACACCGCGTACGGCCCGGGTCCCCGCGCCGTATGTGACGTGCAGGTCCTTCACTTCGAGCAGCGGACTCCGGGTGATCGGCGCGCTCAACGGGTGGCCCCCAGCTTCGGATTGAGTACGGACTCGACGGCGCGCCCGCAGAGCGTGAAGGCGAGCGCGACGACCGCGATGGCGATGCCGGGCGGCGCCAGGTACCACCAGTGGCCCGAGCTGACCGCACCCGCCTCCCGCGCGTCCTGGAGCATGCCGCCCCACGAGACGACGTTCGGGTCGCCGAGGCCGAGGAAGGCCAGTGTCGCCTCGGTGAGAATGGCGTTGGAGATGCCGAGCGTGGTCTGCGCGAGGACCAGCGGCATGACATTGGGCAGCACATGGCGGCTCATGATGTGGCTGTGGCCGCCGCCGAGCGCCGTCGCCCGCTCGATGTAGGGACGCGACTCGACGGCGAGGGTCTGCGCCCGCACCAGACGGGCCGTCGTCGGCCAGCTGGTGACGCCGATCGCCAGGATCACCGTCCACACACTGCGTGACATCACGGTGGCCAGCACGATCGCGAGCACCAGGGTCGGCATCACGAGGAACCAGTCGGTGATCCGCATGAGCACGGTCGAGAACCAGCCCCCGAAGTGCCCGGAGATGATGCCGACAAGCGTACCGATGGCCACCGACAGTGCGGCGGCCAGCAGGCCCACAGTGAGCGAGATCCGCGCGCCCCAGATCAGCAGCCCGAGCAGGGAACGCCCGAACTGGTCGGTTCCGAGCGGGAATTCACCGCTCGGTGACTCCAGTGCGGTGCCGGGCGCGTTCGTCACACTCTGCACGTCCCCGCCGACAAGCAGCGGCGCCGCGAGTGCGATGAGGGCGATCACCACCAGGGCGCAGAGCCCCAGAAGTCCGGCCCGCTGCTTGCGGTACGAGCGCCAGAACCGGGCCACGGAGTGCCGGCGCCGTACCCAGGCCAGGGAGCGGGCCGTGGCGGGTGCCTTCTCCGTAGTGTCTTCGGCAGGTTTCTTCGCGGTCGTCATCGGCCCACCCGGGGATCGAGCAGCGGATAGAGCAGGTCGGCGAGGAGATTCATGACGATCATCGCTCCGGCGAACACCACGAAGAGCCCCTGCACCAACGGCAGATCGGGCACGCTCAGCGCCTGGTAGAAGAGCCCGCCGAGCCCCGGCCAGGAGAAGACGGTCTCGACGAGGATCGAACCGGCCGCCACGTGACCCAGGTTGATGAAGACCATGGTGACGGTGGGCAGCAGGGCATTGGGTACGGCGTGCCGGCGCCGCACCGCGTCGTCGCGCAGCCCCTTGGCGCGCGCCGTCGTGAGGTAGTCGCTGCCCATTTCGTCGAGCAGCGAAGACCGCATGACCAGCAGGGTCTGCGCGTACCCGACGGCGACCAAAGTGAGCACCGGGAGCACCAGGTGGTGCGCGACATCGACGACGTACGCGATTCCGGTCTCGTCGCCCGACTCCATGCCACCGGTCGGGAACATCCCGGGGATCGGCCCGATGCCCACCGAGAACGTGATGATCAGCAGCAGGCCGAGCCAGAAGGACGGCACGGACCACAGGGTCAGTGCGACCCCCGTGCTGATCTTGTCGCCGAGCCCGCCGTGCCGCCACGCCGAGCGCGTGCCGAGCCACAGGCCGAGCATCGAGTAGATGACGACGGCGACCCCGGTCAGCAGCAGCGTCGCGGGCAGCTTCTCGATGATCAGATCGCTGACGGGCGCGTGGAACTGGTACGAAGTGCCGAGGTCGCCGGTGAGCGCTTTGCCGCAGTAGTCGGTGAACTGCTGCCACACCGGCAGATCGAGACCGAACTGGGCGCGCAGCGAGGCGAGTTGCTCTGCGGACACCTGACGGCCCTGGGTCATGGTGCGCACCGGGTCGCCCGGCAGGATCCGGAACAGGAAGAAGCTGGTGACCAGGACGGCGAAGAGCGAGACGGCCGCGCCGCCCAGCTTCCCGGCGACGTACACCAGGTAGGCACCCGCGTTGCGGGCGCGGGGGCCCGAGGGGCCGGTCCGCACCTGGACCGGACCCTCGGCCGTCCCCTCCACGAGGGGGGTGGTACTCGCAGTGCTCATGGACTACTCACGGTCTTCCGCGGTGGAACGGCGGCGCAGGGCGAAGAAGATCCCGAGTCCGGCGGCGAGGACGACGGCCGCGCCGATACCGAAGAAGAGACCCGCGGAGGACCCGCTGTCCTCGTCGGAGCCCGCGCTGTCCGCCGGTACGGCCGACCACCAGCTCCAATACCCGTCCTGACCCCAGAGATTGCCCGCGGCCGAGGGCATTGTGGTGATCGACTTGATCTGGTCGGTACGGTACGCCTCGACGGCGTTCGGATATGCCATGACATTCATGTATTTGGTGTCGTACAGCCGCGACTGGAGCTGCTTGACCAGATCGGCGCGCTTCGTCTCGTCGTACTCGGCCGTCTGCTTCGCGTAGAGCTCGTCGAGCTTCTTGTCGCAGATGAAGTTGTCCGTGGAGCCGGTGTCCTTGGGCGTGGCGGGCAGCGCGCCGCACGTGTGGATGGAGAGGACGAAGTCGGGATCGGGGTTGACGGACCAGCCGTCGAAGGCCAGGTCGTACTCGCCGGCCAGCCACGGGTCGCTGACATTGTCGAGGCAGTCGACCTTGAGGCCGATGCCCAGCTCGCCCCACCACTCCTGCATGTACTTGCCGATGGCCTTGTCGTTCGGGTCCGTGGCGTGGCACAGGATGCGGAAGTCGAGGGCCTTGCCGTTCCTCCCGACGCGCTTCCCGGCGCCGTTCTTCCGGTAGCCCGCCTCGTCGAGGAGCTGAGCCGCCCTCGCCGGGTCGTAGTCGATCTTCTGGTCTCCGGCCGGTTGCCAGTAGTACGTCGAGAAGCGCGGCGGAATGTACCCTTCGCCCTCGACGGCGTGCCCCTGGAAGACCTTGTCGATGATGGTCTTGCGGTCGGTGGCCGCGAAGAGGGCCTCGCGGACCTTGGGGTCGAGCAGGGCCGGATTGCCGTTGCCGAACTTCTTGCCGTCCTTGGACCGGGCGCCCGGGTTGGTGGCGAGCGCGTAGAAGCGGCGGCCCGGCGCGTCGTTGACCTTGATGTTCTTGGCCTTGCCGAGGGCGGCTGCCTGGGCCGGGGTGAGGTTGGAAGCGAAGGACACCTCGCCCTTCTGGAGTGCGGCGACCGCGGCGTCACCGTCCTTGTAGTACTTCAGTACGAGCTCGTCGAACTTGGGCGCCCCGCGCCAGAACTGCTTGTTCGGCTTGAGCTTGACGTACTGGTCGACCTTGTAGTCGGTGAGGATGAACGGCCCGTTGCCGACGATCGGGAACTTCTTGTCGTTGTTGAACTTCGAGAAGTCCCCGACCTTCTCCCACACGTGCCGGGGCACGATCGGCACATCGAGCGCGGCCATGGTGGCCTGCGGCTTCTTCAGCTCGATGACCAGCTCGGTGGGGCTGGGGGCGGTGACCTTCTTGAAGTTCGCGACGAAGCTGCCGTTCGCGGTGGCGGCTCCTTCGTCGGTCATCATCTTGTTGAACGTCCAGGCGGCGTCCTCGGCGGTGGCCTGCTCGCCGTCGGACCACTTGGAGTTCTCGCGGATCGTGTACGTCCACGTCAGCTTGTCCGGTGACGGCTTCCAGGCGGTAGCCAGGCCGGGAATCGCGTGGTTGTCCTTGGCGTCGTAGTTCGTCAGGTACTCGTACACGAGCCGGTGGACGCTGGTGGAGACCAGTCTCTGGGCCAGGAACGGGCTGAGTGAGTCGACGCTCTGCGCGACCGCGACGGTCAGGGTCTGCTTGCCGTCGTCCCCGGCCGCGGCGGCCTGGCGCGGAGCGGGGTTGAGCGGTGTCGCGGCCGATGCGGCCAGGGCGAGGGCGGTGGCGCCCACGGCCAGAAGGGTTCGGATTCGGGGGCGTTGCCGGGTACTGCGCGCAATCTTTTTGACCATGGGACGGTGACCTCGCGTCATCACTCGCACGGGGAGGGCGGGTTGATCTCGGTGCGCCAGCTGGTGATGCGAAGGTTTATCAGCGTCGGTCCGGTTGCGTCAACGATGCTCAAAACCCGGTGTGTACTGCGGGAATGCCGTGCGAGTAGTGACAGGAATGACGAAGGGCCCACACCGCGGAGACGGTGTGGGCCCTCATTGGTCTATACCCTCGCAAGCCTACTGCTGAGGGGCTGGCGGAGCCTGTGGCGGCTGCTGGTGGGACGGTTGCCGGGTCTGCGGCTGGGGCCGGCCGTCGGGCGGGACGGGCCCCTGGAATTCGGGCTGACCCGGCTGACCCGGCTGCTGATTCTGGGCCGAATGAGGCGGCAGGCCCATCGGTTGGCCCGGCTGATACGGCTGGCCGGGCTGAATCTGCGGCGGGCCGGCGAGGTGCGCGGCCGGCTGACCGGGGGAGGGCTGCTGCTGCCAGCCCTGCGGTGGCTGCTGCGCGTGCGGTCCCTGCGGCTGTTGCTGCTGCTGGGGGTGGGGCTGCTGGACACCGTACGGCGGCTGCGGCTGCTGGTACTGCTGCTGCGGGTGGGGCTGCTGTGGTGCGTACGGCTGCTGCTGGCCGGGCATGGGCTGACCGGGTGCATGGTGACCCGGCATGGGCTGGCCCGGTGCCTGCTGTCCCGGTGCCTGCTGGGCCGGGACTTGCTGGCCTGGCAGCGGGGGCGCCTGGTGCGGTGGCGGGTTGCTGCCGTCGCCGGTCCACAGCCCCTGCTGCTGCTGAGCCCGTACGAAGTCCTCGGCGATCAGTGCGGAGAGGTGGAAGTACGACTCGCGCGTCTTCGGCCGCATCATGTCGAGATCGACCTCGGCGCCCGCCGCCAGATGCTCGTCGAACGGCACCACGACCACGCCGCGGCAGCGCGTCTCGAAGTGCTGCACGATGTCGTCGACCTTGATCATCTTTCCGGTCTCGCGGACCCCGGAGATGACGGTGAGGGAACGCGCGACCAGGTCGGCGTAACCGTGCGCGGAGAGCCAGTCGAGCGTGGTGCTCGCGCTGCTCGCGCCGTCCACCGACGGCGTGGAGACAATGATCAGCTGGTCGGCGAGGTCGAGCACGCCGCGCATCGCGCTGTAGAGCAGGCCGGTGCCGGAGTCGGTCAGGATGATCGGGTACTGCTTGCCGAGCACGCCGATCGCGCGCCGGTAGTCCTCGTCGTTGAACGCCGTGGAGACCGCCGGGTCGACGTCGTTGGCGATGATCTCCAGACCGGAGGGCGCCTGCGAGGTGAAGCGGCGGATGTCCATGTAGCTGTTGAGGTACGGGATCGCCTGGACCAGGTCACGGATGGTGGCCCCGGTCTCGCGCCGCACGCGGCGGCCGAGCGTGCCGGCGTCCGGGTTGGCGTCGATCGCCAGGATCTTGTCCTGCCGCTCGGTGGCCAGGGTCGCGCCCAGCGCGGTGGTCGTCGTGGTCTTGCCGACACCGCCCTTGAGGCTGATGACCGCGATCCGGTAGCAGGACAGGACGGGCGTACGGATCAGCTCCAGCTTGCGCTGGCGCTCGGCCTCCTCCTTCTTGCCGCCGATCTTGAAGCGGCCGCCGCCCGCGGAGTTGCGGCTGCTCTTGGGCTTCGGCTTGTTGTTGCGCAGCAGGCGGTCGGAGGACAACTCGACGGCGGCCGTGTAGCCGAGCGGGGCGCCGGGCACGGAGCGCTGCCGCTGGTCGTGCGCGACGGGCGTGGGCCAGGCGGCACCGGCGCGCGGGTCGACGGGGCCCTCCTGCTGCGGCATCTGCTGCTGTGGCTGGGCCTGTGCCTGCGGGTGGGCCTGTGCCTGGGCCCGCGGCTGGTGCGGAGGCTGCTGCTGTGCGGGCAGGTGTGGCTGGTGCGGCGCGACGGGTGCGGGCAGGTTGGACGCCGGTGCGCCGGGCTGCGCCTGCTGGGGGAAGCCGTAGCCGTCCTGCGGAGCCGGGGCCGGAGCCGGGGGCGTCGCAGTGCCGGGCTGGGGGAAGCCGTAGCCGTCCTGCGGAGCCTGCGGCTGCGAGGTCTGCTGGGCCTGCGACTGCGGTGCATTCGGGGCGCCGGGCTGCGGCTGCTGCGGGAACCCGTGGCCACCCTGCGGAGCGGGAGCCGGAGCGGAAGGCGTCGGTGCGCCGGGCTGAGGGAATCCGTACCCGGCCTGCGGGGGCTGCGGTGCCGGGGGCCGCGCGGCAGCTACGGGCGCACCGGGGTGCGGGAAGCCGTAGCCGTCCTGCGGAGAAAGCTGTGCCGGTGTCTGCGGCGGCAGGGGGGCTGCCGGAGCTGGTGCACCGGGCTGCGGGTAGGCATACCCACCCTGCGGGGCGCCCGACTGCGGGGAGCTCGACGCCTCGCTCGGCGGCGCCGGAGCAGGCGCCGGCGCCGGAGTGGTCCAGGCAGCCGGACCGCTCAGGGGCTGCGGAGCGGAAGGCTCGGCCGCCGGCGGCGTGACCGGCCACTGCGGGGCCGAAGCCGGCGCCGCAGCCTGGAACGCGGGGGGCAGTGGCGGCAGACCGTTCTGCGGTGCGGGCGGAGGCGACCAGGGCTGCGCCCCGGCGGGCGGGGTGTCCCGGGGCGCGTCGACGGGCGGGGCGTCCTGAGGAGCGGCGTCTTCGACCTCGCCGACGGGCACGAAGTCGGCCGGCTCCTCGGCACGTACGACGTCGTCCACGCCCACGTTCGTGAGGCCGACATCGGAGTCCTCGGAGCCTCCGACGCCTTCGGCGTCCCCATCCGTGGCCACCGTCGTAGGCACGGAGTCGGGTGTCCCGGCATCATCCGGTTCCGCGGCCTCAGCCGAGACGTCGGGCTCGGCCTCGTCCTCGGTCGCGACCTCGATGTCCGCGTCGGCCTCGTCGTCGTCCCCCATTGTGTCAGCGGAGGAGTTGTCGCTCCGAACCTCGGCGTCGGCCAACGGCTCCACGGAGGGGCCGGCGTCCGAACCCTCCACGTCGACCTGCCCGGCCTCACCGTCCGGGCCCTCCGGCGTCGACGAACTGTCCGTAATGTCGACCCCGTTGGCAGGTGCGGGCGCAGGCGTGACCACGTCGTCCCGACTCGACTCGGCGCTCCCGGCCCCCGCAGCTTCAGCGGCGGCACGCTCATGAATCTCGCGCTTCAGCGCGGCAGGGTTGAAGCGCATGGTGGCGCCGCTCTCCAGGTCACCGCCGCCGAAGGGATCCGGCGCTGCGGCCGGAGGGGCGACCGGAGGGGTGAAAGGAGCAGGCACGGAAGTGGGGGAGGGCGCGGGGGCAGCTGCGGGTGCCTGTGACGCCTGGGACGGCGGAGCCCAATTGGGCTCGAAGCCACTGCCCACAGGCAGGCCCGGCACCGCGATGGGACTCCCGGCCGGCGGCGGGGGAGGCGGCGTGGCGCTCTGGGGCGCAGGTGCGCTCGGTGTGCTTGCCGCACTCCCCGCACTCCCGGCCGCATTCTGCGTATACCAAGCAGGAGGGGTGTAGTCGATGGTGAACTCACCCGTCATCTCGGGCTCCGCGTCGGACTGATCGTCGGCGGGCGTGGTCCAGCCCCCGCGATTCTCGTTCCGCTCGCCGTTCACTTTGCCTCCTGATGTGGTCGAACACCCTCGTGCCGTGGTGAGTGGGGGCGACCACTTCCGGTCACCCTGTCCGCCAGGCTCTCCCCGTGTGTGTGCCGTGGACCACCTGCCCGCAGGTTCCCCCTGCTACGCACGGTCCGCGCACGGTCCCAGCCTAAGCGTCAGCAGTGTCAGTCCAGCAGGCCCGTCCGCCTCCCGACAACTGTCCCGTGCATCACTCTGTGCCCGAGAGTGCCCTCAAGTGACCTCAGGGCAGCAGAGTGTGAGGGTCGAAGTGATCGGTTCCGTACATATGCACACGAATTACGAGCACTTCAGGTCGTCCCGAGAGCGCTGCTCATCAATCCGGTATCGGCAGCTGTGGCCTGTGTCATGGCGAACCGCCCGGGAGGGCATCGGCGAGCACAACCCACATCCCGACTTCTCCCGCACGCGGCGGCACACCGAGACCGCAGCGTCACCGTCGACCGCTGCGGCCCGTACACCTCAGCATGCTCCACTCCTCGGAGTCGGAGTGAGCGGAGTCAGTGTCCGTGGAGGTGGATGTGGATGTGGAGTCAGTGGAGGTCGAACTCCCCATCACGTGCCCCGAGTACAAACGCGCGCCACTCGGCCTCGGTGTACCGCAGCACGGTCTCCGGGTCCACGGACGACCTCATGGCCACCGCTCCGCCGGGCAGATAGGCGATCTCGACCCGCTCCTCGCTCTCGCTCGTACCGGGCGCGCTGTGCCACTCGATGCCAGAGATATCGAGGGCGTACAGCTCTTCCTTCTCCTGCGCGCTCCCCATGAGTCAAGCTTCCTTCCGGTAACCGCGTACGACAGGTCCCGTACGACTCACACCACTTCGGGCATCCTAGCCAGCGTCCCCACCCCGCGGGGGAGAGTCACGTACTCAGTCCATCCGCCGCGCGACACCCAGCAGGCCCGACTCGGCGTCCGTGGCGCTCGTCATCACCCAGTGCCGCTCACGTCCGGCGCACCACAGCGTGACACCGTCCGCCAGCGTCGGCAGAGCCTCGCACTCGGTCCGCGAAAGCCCCAGGATCCGGCCGATCTGCTCCGCCTCCTCCGGCGAGACGCGCTGGACGCCCACCAGGGTGGAGTCCCGCATCAACCGGGGCGCAACCGGGCTGACATACGGAAGCAACGTCAGCACCGACTGCCACGGCGCGGAGACCACGCGCCCCCGAGGCGGCCGCATCCCACAGTCGCGCACCACAAGCACCGGACTGCCCACGGTCGCACCCATCGGCGGGACCCGGCCCACGTCGTGGAGCGTGATGCACTCCAGCCCCGCGCCCGCAGCCTGCGCCAGGCGCGTCCACCCGGGCGCGCGCCCCGTCTCCACCGCCACCCGCGCGCCGGTGCCCGCCGCCCTCAGCGCCAGCACCTGCGCCGTCCACAGGCCGCCGATGAGCAGAACGTCGTAAGGGGTGGAACGGTGGAATCCCACCAGCTGCGGTCGGCCCTCGCCATCGTCGCCGATCACCACACCGTCGTCCCCGACGGGCAGCGAGAGCGCACCCAGACGATCCGTTTCGATGCTGTGCCCCGCGTGACGCGGTCCGAGCAGGCCCCGCAGGCGACCGGCGGCCGTCCGGGCCGTCATCGCGCACCCCCCAGGGGCAGCGTGGCCAGCGCGCCGGGCAGCTGTTCGCGGTCCAGCCGGACCAGGCCGACCTTCGCCGACCGCGCGGCCTGTTCCAACGCGGCTCGTACGCCGATCAGTTCGCTGTCGCTCCCACCGGTGATGCGTACATGGCCGTGCATGGTTGTCGCTCCTCGACGTGCGCCCTGGCGCAGAGTGATGCTGAATGTCGTGGCGTACGCGGGAACAGCGGTGAGGAGGGACACCAGTTGGGGCAGCGGAGTTTCGCCGGGCCCCAACTCGGGCCAGCGGGCGACCGCGTACGTGGTGTGCCGTCGGTCGTCGCACCGCCATACCCGCGCGGTCTCCGCGGTACGCCGATGCGGCGCGGTGTCCGGCCGGCCCGCGCGGGCCGACTGGGTCGGATTGGCGCAGGCGGAGGTCGCCACCGTGGAGTTCAGCTCCTCCTGATCCAGTACCACGGTCCGGAACCCTGCCCCGGTGATACGGCTCGCCACATGGTCCGCGACTCGCACAAGGCAGCGCTGTGCCCCTTCGATGCCGCCCCCACGCGCCTCGACGGCCTCCCGGCACAGCTCCGGGTCCAGCTTCACCGCCACCCACGTCATGCGCAGCGCGGGCGCCCCGGTCCGCTCCTGCAGGGGGGCGTACGAGAGCCGGGCGACCGATTGCTGCGGCAGGTGCGGCGCGGGAGCCGAACGTACCTGTTGCACCAGCTGCACCGACTCCACCACGATGTCGTCCACTTCGAGGGCGCCGCCCAGCAGGGACAGCGACAGCGCCCGCGCTCCGAATGCGGGACGCAGCGCGTCACCGCTCGCCTCGACCCGTACCACTGCGGTCAGGAAGGTGCCGTCGCCGACCATCCCGACGGTGCGCCGGTCCCGGTCGATGTAGGTGAAGGGGCCGAATCCCGGCACACTCTCGGCGACCGGAGCCAGCGACGGGTCCACGTCCTGCTCACCCCGCGCGAACCGCCCGGAAGCGCGGTTGCGGGCGCGCAGGGCGAGTGCGGTCGATATCCAGTCCTGTACGGCGTGCCCACGGCGCCGGATCACGGCGAGCAGTACGAGCGCGCAGGCGACGGCAAGGGTGGGCACCAACCAGAGGCCTCCGAGCGCGACCCCGACCGCGGCCGTCGCGAGGGCCACCTCGACGAGGACCAACTGCCGCAGCTGGAAAGGGCCGACACGGCTGGTGCGCGACAGGGGGCGCGGAGTCGCCGTCGACGGCCCGTTCCCCGGGGCTCCCGGGGCTCCTGCCGGAGCTGGTGACGGTTGCCCGTTGCTGCGTTGCCGTTGGGAAGCCCCGGGCTCTCGCGCGGTAGTCCGGCCGGTGCGTCGACGCGTCGCCGTACTCATCGCTGCGTTGCCCCCTCGTGTGCGTAACCGCTGTTTCTGCTTGGGCGTTGACGGGCGGTCACACTACCTGAGCGATCATGCCGAACACGCGGCGTGCATAGTAGGGGACCGGTACGAGGCCAGGCCCTTCAGTGAGCCGAGGGGGCCCGGTTGTCCAGTGGGGGATAGGGAAAGCGGACAGATGGCATCACGACGGGACGAACTTAACGCCTATACCTTCGCGAAGCGGAGGTTGATTGCGCAGTTCGTGCAGCCCAACTCGACCGGCTCGGAGGAGGGCGCGCCGCGCCCGCTGCGCGCGGTGGTGCCCGGAGCGATCGTCGGCGTGGTGATCCTCGCGGGCTTCGGCGCCTGGGGGATGTTCAAGCCGGTCGCGCCCAAGCAGTGGGACACGCCGGGCGAGAACGTCATTATCGCCAGCAAATCGACCACCCGGTACGTGGTGTTGGAAACCGACGGCAAGAAGCAACTCCACCCGGTCCTGAACATGTCCTCCGCGAAGCTGCTCCTCGACCTGGACAAGGGCAAGGTCACCAACGTCGACGAGTCGGTGCTCGACAGCGGAAAGATCCCGCACGGCGCCACCCTCGGCATCCCCTACGGGCCCGACCGGCTGCCGGACAGCAAGGAGGCCGCCGCCGTCAAACGCTGGATGGTCTGCGAGCGGCCGGGCGCGGGCGGCAGGGCCATCCAGAAGGCGGCGTTCGTCCTCGCCGAGCGCGAGCGGAAGAAGACCGAGGGCTCCGAACGGCTCGGTGGCGGTGAGCTGTTGTACGTCGAAGGACCTGGCCCCGACCGGACCCGGTACATCGTGGATGCCGCAGGCAAGGCATACGCCGTGGAGCAGGACGAGCTGCTGCTGCGTCAGGTGGTGGGCGACCGCCGCACCCCGCAACGCGTGTCCGCGGCCTGGCTGGCCACTCTCCACAAGGGCGACCCCATCACGTTCCCCACGATCCCCGGCACCCCCGGCGTCGCCGCGGGTGCCCCCGGCGATCTGGGGCCCGACCTGAACAGGGTCGGCACGGTCCTCAAGGCGGTCGACGGGACCGGGAGTCAGCAGTACGTGGTCCTCGCGGGCAGGGTCGCCCCGATCTCGGATTTCACCGCGAAGCTCCTGCTCAGCAGTCGGCCCCTGGCGGACATGGCGAAGGACGGCAGGGCGAAGTCCGTGAACCCCGCTCTCTTCCGACCGGGCCGGCCGTTCGGGGAGAGCAACGACTGGCCGCGGTACGCCCCGGTGGCGGTCAACTCGGCGCCCCCGGGCGAGGGCAGCCGTAACACCGTGTGCAACGTTCTGCGCGGGGTCGACGAGGACAGCGGCGCGACCAACCTGAGCACCTGGGCGGGCACGGACTTCCCGCAGACACTGCCGACCGGGTCGAGCAGCGCCTACGTAACTCCCGGATCGGGCCAGCTGTTCCGCCAGTTCCAGGGTTCCAGGACGGACTCGGGTTTCCTCTTCCTCGTCACTGACACGGGGCTGCGCTATGCCATGCAGTCCAACGGAGACAGTGCGACGGACGACTCCGGCATCGGTTCCTCCGGCTCGAAGAAGGAGAAGCTGGCGCGGCAGCAGGAGTCGCAGGAGGCGCAGAGCAGACTCGGCTACAAGGACGTGAATCCGGCGCCGATTCCCGCCACCTGGTCCCAACTCCTGCCGACGGGCCCGCGCTTGTCGACCGGCGCGGCCCGCCAGCCGCAGGGCTCATGAGGAGCGGGCGGGACACGGGACTGGAGAGCAGGCCGGACACGAGGCTGAGGGGCGGGCCGAACATGAGGCGTACGTCCCCACTCGCACCCCGCCGCCTGTTCGCCACCGTGGCAGCCACCGCGATGACTTTCCTTGTCCTGCCCATGCCCGTCGCGGGGGCGGATTCGAGTACCCAGTGCACTTTCCCGGGAAAGAAGTACGAGGGCCGACCCTGGTCGCTTCAGCGCGTACTGCTCGACGAGCTGTGGACGCAGTCCACCGGCAAGGGGGTACGGGTCGCGGTCATCGACACCGGCGTTGACATCAAGCACCCCCAGCTCAAGCGCGCGGTGGATACCGGCAGTGGCCGCAATCTGCTGCCCACGAAGGACACGAAGGGCGAGAAGCTCGAACGCGGCAAGGAGAACGGCACCACGGACAGGGTGGGCCACGGCACCAAGATCGCGGGCATCATCGCCGCACGCCCGGCGAAGGGCACCGGATTCGTCGGCCTGGCCCCCGACGCGACGATCATCCCCATCCAGCAGAACGACGCCGAGGGGAACGGCACGGCCAAAACACTTGCTGCTGCGATCAATTACGCGATCCAGGCGCGTGCCGATGTCATCAACATCTCGCAGGACACCGCCAACGCGGTGAAGCCCACGCCCATCCTCGAACAGGCGGTGGACGCGGCGCTGGCCCAGAACATCGTGGTCGTCGCATCGGCGGGCAACGACGGCCTGGGTGGCAACGTCAAGGAGACCTATCCGGCGTCGTACAAGGGCGTCCTGGCCGTGGCCTCCTCGGACCGTAACAACGAGCGCGCGCCGTTCTCGCAGTCCGGCAAATTCGTCGGCGTCGCGGCCCCCGGCGTCGATATGATCTCCACCGTCCCGGGCGGCGGCCACTGCGCCGACAACGGTACGAGCTTCTCCGCGCCGTACATCGCGGGCATCGCGGCACTCATCAGGAGCAAGCACCAGAACTGGTCGTACCAGCAGGTCACCGCCCAGATCCAGCAGACGGCGGAACGATCGGTGGCCGGCCACGACCGTCTGGTGGGCTGGGGCGTGGTCGACCCGGTACGCGCTCTGACGGAGGACGACAAACCCATCGATCGCCCGGTCGCTCATGAAGGTGTAACCCGGGCGAAGGCGCCGACACCGGCCGAACTCCACCTGGGGGAAACCCCGGAGGAGCGCACGGAACGCCTCGCCACGTACGTCGTGGTGGGCGGCGGCGTCCTGGTGGCCGCGATCACGGGCGGCGCGGTGGCTCTTCGCGACGCGCGACGACGCGCGGCGCGGAGCGCGTCCGGGGCGTAGTGCCTGAAGTCACTCACGGGAGAAGGCGACTGGGCGTTATGCCAGTTGGGACTGTCACAGTCAGTGGCTACAGTGACACTCATGTGATCAATGACGTTCGCGGCACTGCGATCGCAACGTGCAGCAGATTGAGCAAACGGGGAACGGGGAGGCACGAGCGCAATGCTCGATGTAAGCGGGGGCAGGGGCGGGGGGAGCGACCTTGAGCGGGGGGTAGGCGCGCTGAAGCGGTTCCAGACGCGTGTGAACGGGCTGTTGAAGGACTTCGAGGGCGGCGCGGGCGGCAGCACCAAAGTGGCCGCGCAGCGAATCTCCAGGGCGTCCCTGAGCGGTGGCAACGCACCTTTCACCGAGGCGGACGGGCTCTTCGGCCAGTACAACCGTGTCCATGAGGAACTCGTCACGCTCTCCAAGTCGCTCGGGGACCAGATAGAGCTGCTGAGCATCGCCGTGCACGGTGCGGAGGTCGGCTTCGATAACCTTGAGGAGGACCTGCGGCGCAGGTTCCACACGATTCAGGGTCGTCTGGACCGAGAGCAAGAGAAGCAGCACGAACGCCGAGAGCAGCGCGAGCAGCAGCAGGACGCGAAGTCCGAGACGCCGAAGGCCAACGATGAGAAGTCCACGTCCGGGGGGTACCGATGAGTGACGAGACTCCGGGCAAGCAGGACCGGGCAAGAGTCGATGCCCAACTCGACGTGACGGATACGGGCTCGTGCAGCGGCGGGTCGCGTACAGGCCGCACCAACTTCGAATCCCGCCGACTCAACGAGATGCTCGACCTCATCGAGAGCGCCAACCCGGAAGACCTGGAAAGCGCGGGCACCGCCCTATGGAAGGCCAGGGACGGGCTCAAGGATGCTGGACGGGAGCTCAAGGACTACGTCACGAGTGTCGAGTGGAAGGGCGAGGCCGCTACAGAGTTCCGCCGATTCGGCCTCTCCCTCGCCACCCACGCCGGCCTCCTGGGCGACTTCGCGGACGCTGCCGGCACGCAGATCACGGTCGCGGGCACGGGCCTGGCCTCGGTACGCAGCTCCAAGCCGGACCGGGACGGCCGCTTCGTCCAGAAGCGCCCCGACGACTTCAAACTTCCGGAGCGCACCGAGGACAACCCGGACTACCAGAAGGCCGTAAAGGTGGAGAAGGACCGCCAGGAGGCCATCAACCAGATGAACCGCCTGGCGTCGTTCTACGCGGTGTCGGAAGAGACGCTGGCGGGGCAGGAGCCGCCGAAGTTTCCGGGGATGCTTAAGGCGGATGTGCCACGACCGTCGCAAGACGGGAGACAAAGGGAGTCTGCCCAGGGGGAAGCCCCGCTGGGCGCTGACACATCGGGTGTCAACGGACAGCAGACGTCGGGTGCCACCACACATCACTCGGGCCCGGATCAGCCCGCCTTGAGGGGCGCAGGCGGCGTTTCTGGAGCAGAAGCTCCCGGCGCAGTCACGCCGCTTCCGGAGCGAAACACATCGATGGAGATCGACAGCGTTGCGGCGCCGCCGGCTCCCACTTCATCGCCGGTCGCTACGCCGACCTCGCCCACCACGACAGCAGTAGGCTCCCCAGGCGGTCCGCTTCCGCAGGTGGCGAGCAGCTTCGTGAAACCGACCCAAGGCAGGGCGCAGCGACCTTTGGCTGCGTCGGGCCGAGCAGGCAGCCAGGGAATCGGGACACCGGGGCGGTCCGGCGCTACCGGAACCGGCTCCTCGACAGGGGGACGCTCTGGTGCAACTGGAGTCAGCGGGCGGCCGGGGACCACAGGCGGTGGCACCGCGACGCCTGGACGTTCAGGCGGACCCGGGGCGGCAGGCCAGACTCCAGGATCCGGTCGACCCGGGGCCATGGGCAGCGGGGCCGCAGCGTTTGGACGCGCAGGTGGTGTTGCCGGAGGCCAGAGCCCAATGGCCGGACGGCCCGGCACGGCAGGGCAGCCGACGGCAGGACGTGCAGGCGCAGGCGGCGCCTCGGGCCCTCGCGCCGGTCGCGGCGACGGCATCGCAGGCGGCACACAGCAGCGTGCCGCTCAGGGCACGGCCGGATCACGCATCCCACGTGGAACCGTCATCGGTGCCGAGGCAAAGACACCGGGGCGGAGCGGAGCTGCGCAGCCCCGCCGGTCCGGCGTCATCGGGGCGAACCCCGCGAACGGCGTACCCACAGGGCGGGGTACTCCCAGCTCGAACGGAGTCGTCGGTACTCCCCGTGGCGGCGTCCCAGGCTCTCGGTCCGGCGGAGGAGGCTTCACCGCAGGGGGTACCGGCTTGGCCGGTGGCCGCCCAGGGCAACAGCGCCCCAGGGACGAGGAGCAGGAATGCACCGGATCGGTGCGTCCGGACTACTTGACGGAAGACGAAGAGACATGGGCGGCGCGGCGACGCGGCTCTGTACCGCCGGTGATCGACTAAGCACAGGGAAGGTTCGGAATTCAGGTGACAGCTGGAATGAGCCAACAGCGGAGGCGCTCCGCGCCGCGTGCTCGGCTGCGGAGTCTGATCTGCACGCTGGCTCTGGCTGGTGCATGGAGCATCGCCGTCGCCGGTACGGCCCCAGTCGCAGCTGCGGCGGATGTGCAGTCGAAGCAGTGGTACTTGGACGCCATGCAGGCCAAGGAGATGTGGAAGACCACCACTGGCGAAGGCATCAAGGTCGCCGTCATCGACTCGGGCGTAAGTCCGTCAACACCTTCGCTCAGGGGACAGGTCCTGAAGGGCGTTGACGCTACGGAAACCGATGGGACGACGGATGACTACAGCGGTCATGGGACGACCATGGCTGAGCTGATTGCGGGAACTGGCAAGGGGGCCGGTCTGCAGGGACTTGCGCCAGGCGCCAAGATCATCCCTGTGCGGGTGGCCAACGGAGCGTTTTCCGGCAAGCGCAAGGTGAATGCCTGGGATGAGGAAGACGCCATCCGGGCTGCGGCGGACAGTGATGCCCGCATCATCAGTATGTCGTGGAGTGGCGAGTACATGACCGCTAAAGGTAAGGAGGCAGTGAAGTATGCCCAGAGCAAGGGCAAGCTCTTCTTCGCCGCTGCTGGAAATAACGCCAAGGAAGGCAACAAGGCGCAGTACCCAGCCGCCTATCCGGAAGTCGTCGGCGTAGCCTCGGCCGACGAAAAGGGCACAGTGGCGAAGTATTCCCAGCATGGTGGAAACGTCCATATCGCTTCCCCCGGAAACAACATTCCGCGCTGGTGCGACAAGGAACTCCAAAGCTACTGCGACGGTGACGGCGGAACCAGCGCAGCCACCGCGATCGCCTCCGCCTCCGCGGCCCTGGTCTGGTCCGCGCACCCGGACTGGACCGCGAACCAGGTACTTCGCGTTCTCTTCGAAACGGCTGGCCGGGGCTGGAAGACGGGCACCCTCAGTAATTACCTGGGGCATGGTCTTATCCGTCCCGGCCAGGTGATCCTTGACGGCAAGGGCAACCCCGGCGCGCCGGACATCGACCCTCTTACCGACGAGAAGGCGTCCAGCCCCTCAGGTTCGCCCGCACCCTCCGCGTCGCAAGACTCGAAGGGCGAGCCGGGCAGCGACACCGTCGTGGCAGGCTCCAGCAGGACGGCCGGCGACGACAGCCAGAGTGGCCTGATCCTTGGTGCAGCTGCCGTCGCAGCCGTACTGGCCCTTGGTGCAGGGGCTTTCGTGCTGGTCCGCAGACGCCGCAGCATCTGAGCGCAGGCGCTCACCCTTAAGCATTCACCAGCCGCGTTGGCCCACCCACCGCTTGGTGAAATGACGGCCCAACGAGGCCCTGTAGAGAGGAATACCGTCGTATGTCGGTCCAGAAGGTAAACGGCCAAGCCCTCGGGCAGCTGCAAGTCGAACTCACCACCAACTACGACAGCGTCAAGAGGCAACTGCACAACCTGCAGGCAACGATTGACAGCCTGGAAGGTGCTTGGAAGGGGATCGGCGCCGGCGCGTTCAACGCGAAGCAGACGCAGATCAACAACAACATGGTGAAGATCGGCAAACTACTGCTCAAGTTCCAGGAAGCGATTCAGGCCGCTCGCACCATTTCCGGCAACACCGAGGACGAGGTCGAGGCAGCCCTGAAGGGCATTGATGTGGCCGAAGGCTACTCGGGTGACGCGGGGGCGGAGAGGGCAACTTCCAACCTCAACAAGTACTGATGTTCAGCGGCGGCAAGAGCTCGCGCTCGGCCGCCACACCACAAGCGGAAACAAGTCCAGGAGGACCTCATGGCGCATGACGACGGCACCACGGTTGTCACGTACGCACGGCTCGACGACGCGGCCAGGGACATCAAGGCCCAGGCAGACAGGCTCGACCAAAGCCTCGATGCCATCCAGGCGAAGATCGCCACGCTTTCCGACCTCTGGGAAGGCGAGGCCCGGGAGGCGTACAACACCGCCCAGCGCGATTGGGACAGGGAAGCCAAGGCGATCCACACCTCCCTCATCCAGATCTCGCAGGCGGTCCAGAGGGCGGCCCCCGACTACAAGGCCGGAGACATCAAGGGCGCGCAGGCCTTCCACTGAGCGGTAGCGTCGCGAAGTAACAGGGTGGGCATGCGCGGGAGTTGCCCACCCTGTTCTTGCACCTCACTGACGATTGCCTGCGTCGCTAGCCCCTACATGCCGCTCGTCTCGTCCAGATACGTCCGGCAAGTTCGTGCATGGAACGCCTACGTCACGACCCGCTTCCGCTCGGGGCATACATCACCCCGGCCCGGCCTGGCCCGGCTCTCGCTCAGGTGCCGTTGCGAAGGTTGGTGGGAGGTCGCACTCGGCATTCTTGTGAGCGTATTGTGCCGCGCTGAGGGTCAGAGTTATCAAGCTCTGACGGATTTCTTTATCATTTGATGTTCCTGGCTTCTTCAAGTCGACAATGATGCCGAGGCTGTACGGCCCCCCGGGGATCTGGCCGGCTGGTTCACAGGGAACAAGGATTGCCGCTTTGCTCGCCGAAGCGAGGCCTTTGACGTCCATTCCGAAGGCCTCAAGACTTCCCCCCTTGTCTTTCTGGTTGTTGAATACCTTGCTGCGTGTCCAACTCTCCGATGACTCTTCACGCATCATCTCGGTCCGCGCGCTGAGGAGAAGGTCTTCCTGCCCTCTGACGAAGCAGGAGGTTGAATACCTGCCATTGCCTCCGACCCGTGGTTCCAACAAGGCATCGTCAAATTTGTATGTGGATTCGGCGGGTAGCGTCTGACTCAATGCAGGAATTAGCCTTGTGGATCTGCCGAGCGATTGGCAAATGGCACTCTCCCGAAATTCACCCGGCTGCTTGAAAGGCGGGATCTTCAGCAGGTACGCGGCGGCTCCCCCCGAGCAGACTGTAACGCCTAGCAATACAAGAGGGATTGTGTATTTTTTACCTCTGGCGGCCATGCCCATTCTTCCTCTTCGGATTACCAGAGAGATGCTTCGCAGTCGAAGGCATGCTCCCGTCAGAAGAATTACCAATTCCTCCTCAGCACTTGGTGGAGGCCGCCACTCCTTCGGAGTATCCCCTGATGAGCTCCAGCATGGCTGATTCATCAGGTGTGCTGGCTCCGGAGATCCTTATCGCCGTGAATAGTGTGCTGTCTTCCTTGATCGGATTTGAGCAGGTTACTTTTCCTGCAGCACCAGTCTTTGAGTATATGTAGCGCCCGTCTTTTGACAGTTGGTCACCAGGTTCGACGCCGTGTGGCTGTGCGGCCACTTCCAGCAGTGAAGTACCCCTTTTCGTCCACTCGATGCTGGCGGAGAGGGCTTCCTTGTCGTCTATGTAGATACGGCAACGCTCGATTCCATCCATCTTGATGCCAGGCCTTAGCGAAATTTCTTTCCCGGGAGGCAGCAGTGATTCGAGAAGGGTGGACGGTACCGGCGTGCCGCAAAGTGAACTAGGTGTTTCGTATTCTCGTTCCGGTGCTGAGCATGAAGAGGAGCACAGGCTGAAGGCCAATATTCCAGAAACTGAAACAAATAGTCTGACAGTGTGTCTTCTTGTCTTCTCTTTGCATTTCAATGGGGCCTCAATCCGGTGTAGAGGAGATGCGGGTGGTAGCGATCGCTGAGGTGTTGGCCCGAACATTTGGGCATCGCTGGCTGAGGCGCTGTCGAAGCCGGCGCTCGCCCCGGTGATGGCCCCTCCGGCGGGTGCTGCCAGAGGGGCCCGAATCCGCTGATGTGCTCGTACCCGAGGTCAGTGTTAGTCAGGCCGATCGCGTTACTTGACGGAAGAGGGGGGCTCTGTCGGTATGTCGGGCTTGTTCTGGCAGTCGAGCGTGCGGGCCATCACCTGGACGGAGTGCAAAAGGTGGCGGAAATGTACCCCGGAATCCCGATCGCCGGTCAACGTGTCCGTCATGATTGCCGCGATCGGGAGCTGCTCTTCTTGCTCCGGACGGGCGCCGGGAATGGCGCACTTGAAGTAGACCGTGTAGGCAGTTGAACTGCCGCGATCTTGCCGGACGGCGAATTTGACGTCGGCGTTGCCGGGTGCGGGGGCTTTACCTTCGTCGCCAGGAATCTCGGAGAACGGGTATTGCGAAGCATCGTAGCGAAGGTTGAACTTCGCGCCGGACTCGTCGTCCTTCTTGCCGGCCCCGCACACGTGGGCATCAGTGAAAGAGTAGGGGTCATACGTATCGGCGCTGTCCTTCGGCTCCCAGCTGCGCATCTGCTTGTAGATCAATGCTCGTGCCTGCTGCTGGTCGTTCGTCTCTCTCATGAGAAGTCGATCGGACCCGGCCTTGTCCTTGAGCCAGTCGACACCTGCATCACCCAATACCTCTTCGCAGGTACGGCTCTCAGCGGTGACGGATTCCGGATCGGACTTTGCTTCTCCTGAACTGCATGCACTGACCGTGAGCAGGATGGTCAAGAACGTTGCGGTTGCGGCAGATTTCCTCATCCGCTTCACCCCTTGGTGTTATCGGTATCGGAAAGATCTGCCCCATCGTTGTACGCATGCTCCGAATCACTTGACAGATTCCGCACATCTTCGCGGGACATGCCGTGTTCCTTGCCAATCTCCGCGACAGCGTGGTCACAGTCCTCCTGGGTCGGCGCGTCAATCTTGGCCTTGCCGGCCACCGCACCGGGAGGAGCAGCGGAGGAGGCGCCACCGTTGTCGCTGATATAGACGTTCTTCTTCGTCCATTTGTCGACGGCTGCCCGTAGGTCTTCCTGGTGCTTTTTGAAGGCAGTGTGAGAGTCTCGCAGGACCTTGTGGATGCTGTCGGCTTCAGTGACCACATCGCTGAATTCGCCAGCGGTCTGAGTCACCAAAAACCTTCGTCACTGTGGCGTTGGCACCGCGCCAGTCCGCAGCCTCGGCCTTGGCTTTGAGGTCTGCAGCGCTGGTCTCCCCGCCGCTGCCGGTGGCGAGCCTTCGAAGTTTGACGGTCATCTGTTCCCAGTCAGTGACTGCGGACTTCAGGCTCCCCAACCGCAAGTTGGTCAGTTGTGGAACGTTCAGCATGCGTATCACCCGTTACTTTATGTAGTCCTGAATGCGCGAGACGCTCATGAGGTCACCAGCCGCATTGTGCATTTCGGTCTGCACCTTGACCTCGTCCTTCGCGTGCTGAGCACGGGTGAAGTCGAGATGGTTGGGGATGTGTGCGCAGGCCCCTTTGAGTGTTCCCAGCTGGCTGTTCCAAGCATCGTGCAGCTGGGTGAGGGCCGAGCCCATGTCGAGTCCATCATTGAAGAGCGATATCGAGGCATTGAAGGTGTTCTGGCGCGCGTGATCTGCATCCACGCGCAGCCCTTCACGAAGGCTGTAGGCCATATTTCCCAACTTGCCCAATTCGTCATCATGAACGACCAGATCTCCCTGGCCTCCCGTGCTGCCTCCGCCACCATCGGCCGGGAGTTGATTCAGCTGCATTCCCGACGACTGCCTCTCGGCCGCGTCGGCCTTCAGCTGCTCCCACTCGTCCCAAGCCATCCGTGGGTTCCTTCCCCCGTGTGTGCTGTCGATGGTCATATTCCGGACCGTCCCGGCAAGGCGCACCGGGAACGGCCTGCGGTTACTCGCAGACGCCGCCTGCGACCCGCGTCTTGAGCGTGTACAGCCGCGAGTCCAAAAAGCCACTGTCGGGCTCCGGTTGCCCGGCCAGCGGTCGCGCGGTGACCGTCAGGCACATCTCGCCGTCCGTGCTGCCCACTTGATAGCGCTCGGCGCTTCCTGACTTGCCGCTCCAGGAACCGGACTCGGACGCCAGGTTCGCCGTCGGGGCGTCCAGGCCGGACTCGCGCAGGTCCGCATTGATGTACTCGCCCCACGAGCCCCCGCGCTCGTCCGGGTCCGGTCCGGGTTGTCGGGAAACCTGTGTTTGGGACTGTCGCTCTCAAGCCCGTCCGCAGCCGACTCCACCCAGCCCCGTACCTCGTCCCCGTCCGGGGCGGGACTCCACAGTCGAGGCGAAGACCTGGATGCACACGGCGGCCACGCCGACCGCGACGCCGAGCAGCAGGATCCGCTGCACCCTGAACGCCGAGTCCGACGGTTCGTTCGCATTGGGGTTCCGAAACCGTCGGGCCTGGAACCTCCACCACATCCTCCGCTGGTCGGACAGGCCCATCAGCAGAAGTGTGAGGGCCAGCAGGGCAGTGAAAACACCGAGCCCGATCACCCCTCCCCACCCCCCATGAACCCCGTCTGCACCAGCGGCTTCCCCCGCCGCCGCGACACGAAGACGCCCCGCCCCGCAGGCATCGGACGCGGGCGTACGTTGCCGAAGATGTCACCCTCGTTCGGGTCGCCGGAGAGCATCACACCCTGCGCGCCCAGCTCCATCATCCGTTGCATGAAGGGCTCGTACGCCGACCTACTGGCCCCCGCCGAGCTGCGGGCGATGATGAACCGCACGCCCACGTCCCGCGCGAACGGCAGCAGTTCCGTGAGCCTGGCCAGCGGGTTTCCACTCGACGTGGACACCAGGTCATAGTCGTCGACAACCACGTACACCGTCGGCCCCTGCCACCAGCTGCGCTCCCGCAGTTGCTGCGCCGTGACGTCGGCCGACGGGGTGCGGCGCTGCATCAGGTCCAGGAGGGCGTCCACGTGGTGCTCCATGTTGTTGGACATGGGCACGTACTCCGCCAGGTGCGTCGGCGGGGTCACGTCGAGCAGCGCGCGCCGGTTGTCGATCACGAAGAGCTTGCAGGCGTTGCCGTCGTACCGCTCGCTCAGCTGCTTGATGAGCAGCCGCAGCAGATTCGACTTGCCCGACTCGCTCTCGCCGAACACCAGGAAGAAGGGGTCGTGCTCGAAGTCGACGAAGACCGGCTCCAGATTGTTCTCGTCGATACCGAAGGCGATTCCGCGCTCCGGGACGGCGTGGCCCGCGGGCAGTTCCGACACCGGCAGCTCGCGCGGCAGCAGGCGCACCGCGGGCGCCCCCGGCCCCGTCCAGTGCCGCGCGGCCTCCTGTGTCATGGCGGCCGTGGCCTCAGACAGGTCGCTGTCGGAGTTGATGCCGTCGATCCGTGGCACCGCCGCCATGAAGTGCAGCTTCTCCGGCGTCAGGCCGCGCCCCGGCACACCCGCCGGCACATTGACCGCGAACTTGCGGTCGAGCTCGGAGTCCATGGTGTCGCCGAGCCGCAGTTCGAGGCGGTTCATCAGGTGGTCCTTGAGGTTCGCGCGCACCTCCATCGAGCGTGACGCGGTGAGAACCACATGGATGCCGTACCCGAGTCCGCGCGCCGCGATGTCCAGGACCAGCTGCTCCAGGCCCTCGTAGTCCGTGCGGAAGTTGCCCCAGCCGTCGATGACCAGGAACACGTCGCCCCACGGCTGCTCGGTGACCGAGATGTCGCCGCGCGCCCGCAGCCTGCGGAAAGTGGCGATGGAGTCGATGCCCGCACTGCGGAAGTACTCCTCGCGCCGCGCCAGGATGCCGTAGACCTCGGAGACCGTACGTCGTACCCGCTCGGGGTCGAGCCGTGACGCGACTCCGCCGACATGCGGCAGACCGGCGATCGACATCATGCCGCCGCCGCCGAAGTCCAGTGCGTAGAACTGCACTTCCTGCGGCGTGTGCGTCAGCGCGAAGGACGAGATGAGCGTCCGCAGCAGCGTCGACTTGCCGGACTGCGGGCCACCGACGATCTGCATATGGCCGGCTGCCCCGGAGAAGTCCCGGTACAGCGTGTCGCGGCGCTGCTCGAACGGCTTGTCGACCACACCCAGCGGTACGACGAGCCTGCCCGCCCCCTCGAACCCGGGCTGCGTCAGCCCGCGCCTCTGCACACCCGCGAGCCCGGGCAGCAGCTCGTCCAGCGGCGGCGGGCTGTCGAGCGGGGGCAACCACACCTGGTGCGCCTCCGCGCCCCGCCCCTCCAGCCGCCGCACGATCACATCGAGCACGGTGTCGGCCAGCGCGTCGTCCTCCGTGGTGCGCGCGTCCGGTACGAGACTCCGGATGTCCGGAGCGACGTAACGGACCGGCACCGGCGCAGCCGTGAACGGCATGGGCCTGCGGTCCACCGGAAGCGGCCCGCCGAGCGCCGCGCGCTGATCGAGGTTCGCGCGGTACACCCCGGAGACGTACGCCGCCTTGAACCGCACCATCTCGTCCGTGCCGAACTTCAGGAAGCCGGAGCCGGGGACGTTGGGCAGCGTGTACGCGTCGGGGACGCCCAGCGCCGCGCGCGACTCGGCCGCGGAGAAGGTCCGCAGCCCGATCCGGTACGACAGATACGTCTCCAGACCGCGCAGCCGGCCCTCCTCCAGGCGCTGCGACGCGAGCAGCAGATGCACACCCAGGGAGCGCCCGATCCGGCCGATCTGTACGAACATCTCGATGAAGTCCGGCATGGCGGTGAGGAGTTCACTGAACTCGTCGATCACCAGGACAAGGGAGGGAATGGGCTGCAGGGGGGCGCCCGCGGCCCGTGCCTTCTCGTAGTCGTGGATGTTCGCGTAGTTGCCCGCGTCGCGCAGCATCTCTTGCCGGCGGTTGAGCTCGCCGCGGATGGAGTCACCCATGCGGTCAACGAGGGTCAGATCGTCCGCGAGGTTGGTGAGTACCGCGGCGACGTGCGGCATCTGCGACATGCCGGCGAAGGTCGCGCCGCCCTTGAAGTCCGCGAGGACGAAGTTGAGGGTCTCCGAGGAGTGGGTGACGGCAAGGCCGAGTACGAGCGTACGCAGCAGTTCGGACTTGCCCGAGCCGGTGGCGCCCACACACAAGCCGTGCGGCCCCATGCCCTCCTGCGCGGCCTCCTTGAGGTCCAGCATCACCGGAGCGCCGTCCTCGCCGACGCCGATCGGCACGCGAAGCCGCTCCGCCTGGGAGCGGGGGCGCCAGGTGCGGCTCACGTCGACGGACGCCGCGTCGCCCAGGTTCAGCAGGTCGGTGAACTCCAGGTTGGCGAGCAGTGGTTCGTCGTCGTCTCCACCGCTCGCCATCTGTAGCGGCGCGAGTTGACGTGCCAGTGCCTCAGCGGCCTCGCCGCTCAGTCGGTCCGGCACCCCGTCGTAGACGTGGCCGTGCCCCGACTCCAGTTGCAGCGAGTCCGGGTGCACCACCACGGACAGCCCGCCGCGCGCCCCGTCAACTTCGCCGGGAACCACCTCAATGACCGTTACGCCCTGCAGCCCTTCGGCCGCCGCCAGCGCGGACAGGCCCGGCACTGACCGGCCGTCGAGTACGACGACGATGTGCGGCTGCTCCAGCAGCGGATGTCCGCCCGACTGGAAGCGCGGCCGGCCGTCCAAACGCGCGGCCAGCATTCCGTCCAGGTCCTGCGCGTCGGTGGTGATCAGGCGTCGGCTGCCCGCACCGTCACCTTCGCCCGGGGCCTGTACGTGGGGGAGCCACTTCGCCCACTCCCAGTGAGGGGCCGCGTCGGGCCCCGTGGCGATGGCGACGACCAGGTCCTCTGGGGAGTGCAGGGAGGTGAGGGAGCCGATCATGGCGCGTGCCGTGGAACGTACGGACTGCACGTCGCCGCTTATCGTCAAGTGGTAGAAGGCGCGGAGCGAGACGGCCATGGGCAGGCCGTCCAGCGTGCCGTGCGCCGACAGGAACTGCTGCATGGCCCCCGCGGTCAGCGGCTCCAGATCGTCCACCGGCGCGGTTTCGGGGGCGACGAGCGGGGTGGCGAGCTGCTGGCTGCCGAGTCCGATACGCACCTGCCCGAAATCGGCGTCGCCGATCCGGCGTTCCCACACCCGGCTGCCCTCGGCGACCAGCGCCCACAGCTGCTCGGGGGAGGGGTGCAGATAGAACTGCGCGTCACGCTGGAGGTGAGCGGTCCTCAGTACCGTACGTCTGGTCTGCGTCAGGTACTTCAGGTAGTCGCGCCGCATGTCGGCGAGTTGGCCCTGGGTGCCGCGCCGGTGGCGCACCAGCATCGCGATGGCCATGGCGACCGTCGAAGCGATCATGATCATGCCCATGATCCGCATGATCGGGTTCGGCGTCATGAAGAAGAAGACGACGCTTCCGCCCATGCCGAGCATCGGCAACAACTGCATCAAGGCGCCCTCCTGCTGCCCTCTGGGCAGTTCGGGCGGTGGTTGCAACTGCACCTGATCATCAGGTACTTCGGTGGGCAGAGCCCGCGGAGGGCGCTTGACGACGATCTGGCTCACAGCTCACCAATTCCCTTGCCGGACAGAAAAGTTCCTTTCGGCGCCCCGTGGCGACGGGTCCTGTCCGCGGATGGATCTTACTGGCGCGACCGTTGACCGGTTGGCGATAAGGTGACGCGACGCGTGTGCGCAACCGCGAACTACTGCAAAATAACGGTCATTAGGGACGGGGCGCGAAGCTCACGATCCATGACCAGAGGCGATCACCCGGAACGCCACACGCAATCAACACACTTGAACAGCACGGATCACCACACGTGAACAGCACAGGGGGAGCAGCAGGTGAGCATGACGGCCCGAGCGGCAGCCACCGGAGCCGGTCACCCGGCTCCCGCGACACCGTCCAGCAGCGGAACGGGGTTCTGCCGCGTCACCGTCGTAGCGCCCGACGGACGCGTCGACGTGGCCCTGCCCGACGACGTCCCCGTCGCCGACCTCCACCCGGAGATCCTCCGGCTTTCCGGTCAGGGCCCCGCGCCGGGCGCCCCCGTCGGCTACCACCTGGTGCGCCGCGACGGCACCGTGCTGGACAGCACGCGCTCCCTGCTCGCCCAGCGCATCCTCGACGGCGAGCTCCTCTCGCTGCGCCCCTTCGCCGAGTCGCTGCCCCCGGCGGTCTTCGACGACGTCTCCGACGCCGTCGCCTCCGCCGTGGCCCGCGACCGCACCCTGTGGAACGACCGCCTGATGCGCGCCGCCGGTCTCCTCGGCGGATCCGTCCTGCTCGTCCTGCTCGCCTTCGTGCTGTGGACCGCCGACCCCCGGCACGACATGCACGGCCTCCCGGGCGTCCTCGCCGCCGTCACCGCGGTACTGCTGCTCGCCCTCGCCGGCGTACGCGCACGGGTCTACGACGACCGGGGCTCCGCCGTCGCGCTGGGCATCGGGTCGCTGGCGAACGCCGCGGTCGCCGGCGCCGGGCTGCTCCCGCTCGCGGCCGGCCAGGGCATCGGCAGGCTGCAGTTCCTGCTGGCCTGCACCGCCGTGCTGGTCGCCGCGGTGATCCTGATGATCGTCGCCCCCGCCGGGGACGGGCCCTTCGTCGCCTTCGTCTTCGCCGCGGCCGTCGGCCTGCTGGTCACCTTCGCCGCCATCGCGACCGGCATGAAGCCCGTCGAGACCGCGGCTGTGTGCTCCCCGCTCGCCGTCGGAGCCCTCGCCTTCCTGCCCGGCCTCTCCACCCGCTTCGCCCGCCTCCCCATCGGCTTCGAGCCGCCCCGCACGAGCGCCGGCGGCTACGGGGGCGACCCCGAGCCGCCCGGCCCGGTCGACGGCGAGCGCATCGCCGCCCAGGCCAGGCGCGGCCACGAGCTGCTGGTCGGCCTGGTCGGCGGCTGCGCCCTGGTGGCCGTGGGCGCCGCCGCGGTGCTCGGATTCTCCGACAGCCTGTGGGGGCAGCTGCTCGCCCTCACCACGGGCCTGGCCATGCTGACGCGCGCCCACCTCTTCCGATACACCGCGCAGGTCGGCTGCGCCCTGGCCGCGGGCCTCGGCGCCCTGGTGCTGCTCGGGCTCGGCCTGGCGCTGAACCCGCCCGAAGGTCTCGTCCGGGAGGCCCTGAAGGGTGAGGGCGCGGGGCTCGACGTCCGTACGGTCTGGCTCGCCGCCACGGTCGCCGCCGTCGCCGCACTGATCACCGCCATCGGGCTGATCGTGCCGCGCAAGGGCGTCACCCCCTTCTGGGGCCGCTCCCTGGAGATCGCGGAAGCGTGCGTGCTGCTGTCACTCGTACCCTTGTGCCTGGCGGTCTTCGACGTCTACCACTCCATCCGTGCGATGACCTCCTGACTGGCTGGTACTCTGCGTAGTGGCCGTCTGTGTACGCGTCCGCCGCAGTCCCGACAAGGACTGTGCGGACTGCGCTCGACGGACCCCCGCTCCCGAGTAGATGGAAGCTCCCCAGAGAACTAGACCTGGGGCACTCGGAAGCCACGAAGACCAAGAGGAGTACGCGTGCCGCTCGACGCCGTAACGAAGAACCAGATCATGACCGAGTTCGCCCAGAAGGAAGGCGACACCGGCTCCCCCGAGGTCCAGGTCGCCATGCTTTCGCGCCGTATCTCGGACCTGACCGAGCACCTGAAGGTCCACAAGCACGACCACCACTCGCGTCGTGGTCTGCTGATCCTGGTCGGCCAGCGTCGCCGCCTCCTTCAGTACCTGGCCAAGAAGGACATCCAGCGCTTCCGTGCCCTGGTCGAGCGCCTCGGCATCCGCCGCGGTGCGGCCGGCGGCGCCAAGTAAGACGGACGTCGTGAAGGGAGCGGTTCCCAATTCTGGGGGACCGCTCCCTTTGCTGTACGTGCGAGACGTACCGGACGCTCAGTAGTCTGGTTCGTACAACGAAACACAGTACGAGCGAGAAGCGGCTTCCCAGCCGCCGGTCCTCGGTAGTGGCCCCCGGATCACACACCCCGGGAGCTTCGATCGAAGACCGGCCCGCAGTTGGAAGCGCTTCTCCGCCACCGTCCCTCCGCCACACGGGCCAGGGGACGAAGACGAGGAGATAACGCTAGTGGAGAACGAGACCCACTACGCCGAGGCCGTTATTGACAACGGTACTTTCGGCACCCGCACCATCCGCTTCGAGACGGGCCGGCTGGCCAAGCAGGCCGCCGGTTCCGCCGTGGCGTACCTGGACGACGACACCATGGTGATGTCGGCCACCACCGCTTCCAAGAAGCCCAAGGAAAATCTCGACTTCTTCCCCCTCACGGTGGACGTCGAGGAGCGGATGTACTCGGCCGGCAAGATCCCCGGCTCCTTCTTCCGCCGTGAGGGCCGGCCCTCCGAGGACGCGATCCTCACCTGCCGCCTGATCGACCGGCCGCTGCGCCCCTCCTTCAAGAAGGGCCTGCGCAACGAGATCCAGATCGTCGAGACGATCATGGCGCTCAACCCCGACCACCTGTACGACGTGGTCGCGATCAACGCCGCCTCCTGCTCCACGATCCTGGCGGGCCTGCCCTTCTCCGGCCCGATCGGCGCCACCCGCGTCGCCCTGATCAAGGGCCAGTGGGTCGCCTTCCCGACGCACACCGAGCTCGAGGACGCAGTCTTCGACATGGTGGTCGCGGGCCGCGTCCTGGACGACGGCGACGTCGCGATCATGATGGTCGAGGCGGAGGCCACCGAGAAGACCATCCAGCTCGTCGCGGACGGTGCCGAGGCCCCGACCGAGGAGATCGTCGCCGCCGGTCTGGAAGCCGCGAAGCCCTTCATCAAGGCGCTCTGCAAGGCACAGTCGGACCTCGCCGCCAAGGCCGCGAAGCCGACCGGTGACTTCCCGGTCTTCCTCGACTACCAGGACGACGTCCTGGAGGCGCTGACCGCCGCCGTCAAGTCCGAGCTTTCGCAGGCGCTCACCATCGCCGGCAAGCAGGACCGTGACGCCGAGCTGGACCGCATCAAGGAGATCGCCGCCGGAAAGCTGCTCCCGCAGTTCGAGGGCCGCGAGAAGGAGATTTCCGGTGCGTACCGCGCGCTGACGAAGTCCCTCGTCCGAGAGCGCGTCATCAAGGACAAGGTCCGCATCGACGGCCGTGGCGTCACGGACATCCGTACGCTCGCCGCCGAGGTCGAGGCCATCCCGCGCGTGCACGGCTCGGCGCTGTTCGAGCGTGGCGAGACCCAGATCCTGGGCGTCACCACCCTGAACATGCTCCGTATGGAGCAGCAGCTGGACACTCTTTCCCCGGTGACCCGCAAGCGCTACATGCACAACTACAACTTCCCGCCGTACTCCGTCGGTGAGACGGGTCGCGTCGGTTCGCCCAAGCGCCGCGAGATCGGCCACGGAGCGCTCGCCGAGCGCGCCATCGTGCCGGTGCTGCCGTCGCGCGAGGACTTCCCGTACGCGATCCGCCAGGTCTCCGAGGCGCTGGGCTCCAACGGCTCGACGTCCATGGGCTCGGTCTGCGCCTCCACCATGTCGCTGCTGAACGCCGGTGTGCCGCTGAAGGCCGCCGTCGCCGGTATCGCCATGGGTCTGATCTCGGAGGAGATCGACGGCAAGACGCACTACGTCGCCCTCACCGACATCCTCGGTGCGGAGGACGCGTTCGGTGACATGGACTTCAAGGTCGCCGGTACGAAGACCTTCGTCACCGCGCTCCAGCTCGACACCAAGCTCGACGGCATCCCCGCCTCGGTCCTGGCCGCCGCGCTGAAGCAGGCCCGCGACGCACGCCTCCACATCCTCGATGTGATGAACGAGGCCATCGACGTCCCGGACGAGATGTCCCCGAACGCCCCCCGGGTCATCAGCGTCAAGATCCCCGTGGACAAGATCGGCGAGATCATCGGCCCCAAGGGCAAGATGATCAACCAGATCCAGGAAGACACCGGCGCCGACATCTCGGTCGAGGATGACGGCACCATCTACATCGGTGCTTCCGACGGTCCGGCCGCCGAGGCCGCCCGTGCGACGATCAACCAGATCGCCAACCCGACCATGCCGGAGGTCGGCGAGCGTTACCTGGGTACGGTCGTCAAGACCACCACCTTCGGTGCGTTCGTCTCGCTCATGCCGGGCAAGGACGGTCTGCTGCACATCTCGCAGATCCGTAAGCTCGCCGGCGGCAAGCGCGTGGAGAACGTCGAGGACATCCTCGGTGTGGGCCAGAAGGTCCAGGTCGAGATCGCCGAGATCGACTCCCGCGGCAAGCTCTCCCTGATCCCCGTGATCGAGGGCGAAGAGGCTTCCGACGCCGATGAGAAGGACGACACCGACAAGTGACGTCCCGTAGTTCTGTGACGACGGCCCGCGCCTCCTCGGAGGCGCGGGCCGTCGCCCGTACCCAAACACTGCTCAAGGGCAAGGACGGCATCGGCACGGTCCGCAGAACCACCCTCCCCGGGGGCCTGCGCATCGTCACCGAGACCCTGCCCTCCGTCCGCTCGGCGACCTTCGGTATCTGGGCGAATGTGGGGTCCCGCGACGAGACCCCCTCACTGAACGGCGCCACGCACTACCTGGAGCACCTCCTCTTCAAGGGCACCAAGAAGCGCAGTGCTCTCGACATCTCCTCCGCCATCGACGCGGTCGGCGGGGAGATGAACGCCTTCACGGCGAAGGAGTACACCTGCTACTACGCACGGGTGCTCGACACCGATCTCCCGCTCGCCATCGACATCGTCTGCGACATGCTGACGGGGTCCCTCATCGAGCCAGCGGACGTCGACGCCGAGCGCGGTGTCATCCTCGAAGAGATCGCGATGACCGAGGACGACCCGGGCGACTGCGTGCACGACCTGTTCGCGCACACCATGCTCGGCGACACGCCCCTCGGCCGCCCGGTCCTGGGCACCGTCGACACCGTCAACGCGCTGACGGCCGATCGGATCCGCCGCTTCTACAAGAAGCACTACGACCCGACGCACCTCGTCGTCGCGGCCGCGGGCAACGTGGATCACGCCACGGTCGTACGCCAGGTCCGCAAGGCCTTCGAGAAGGCCGGCGCACTGGGCCGTACGGACGCGGTGCCGCTCGCCCCGCGCGACGGCTCGCGCACGATCCGCACCGCGGGCCGTGTCGAACTGCTGAACCGCAAGACCGAGCAGGCCCATGTCGTCCTCGGCATGCCGGGTCTGGCCCGCACCGACGACCGGCGCTGGGCACTCGGCGTGCTCAACACCGCCCTCGGCGGCGGCATGAGCTCGCGTCTCTTCCAGGAGGTACGCGAGAAGCGCGGCCTGGCCTACAGCGTGTACTCGTACACCTCGGGCTTCGCCGACTGCGGTCTCTTCGGCGTCTACGCGGGCTGCCGGCCCAGCCAGGTCCACGACGTACTGAAGATCTGCCGCGACGAGCTCGACAAGGTCGCATCCGACGGACTGCCGGACGAGGAGATCGCCCGCGCCGTCGGGCAGCTCGCCGGCTCGACGGTCCTCGGTCTCGAGGACACCGGTGCGCTGATGAACCGCATTGGCAAGAGCGAGCTGGCCTGGGGCGAGCAGATGTCCGTCGACGACATGCTCGCCCGCATCGCGGCAGTCACCCCCGACGAAGTGCGGGAAGTGGCCGCCGAGGTGCTGGGACAGAGGCCGTCGCTGTCGGTCATCGGTCCACTGAAGGACAAGCAGGCCGACCGCCTGCACGAATCAGTCACGTAGGCAGGTCGGGCCGGTCCGGCCGGTCCGAGCGACCGTTCGGGCCGGCCTGATCGTTCGGGTCGATCGGAAAGTCGCCCGGGTCGTTCGGAAAGACGTCTGGAAAGAGGCAAGCAATGAGCAAGCTGCGTGTGGCCGTTCTCGGTGCGCAGGGCCGTATCGGCTCCGAAGCGGTACGGGCCGTCGAGGCCGCGGACGACATGGAGCTGGTGGCGGCCCTCGGCCGGGGCGACAAGCTGGAAGCCCTCGCTGAGGCCGGCGCCCAGGTCGCCGTCGAGCTGACCACCCCCACCTCGGTGATGGGCAACCTCGACTTCTGTGTGCGCCACGGCATCCACGCCGTCGTCGGCACCACCGGATGGACCGACACACGCCTCGCGCAGCTCGGCTCGTGGCTCGACGCCAACCCGCGGACCGGTGTGCTCATCGCGCCCAACTTCTCCATCGGCGCGGTCCTCACCATGAAGTTCGCGCAGCAGGCCGCGCCGTACTTCGAGTCCGTCGAGGTCATCGAACTGCACCACCCGAACAAGGCCGACGCCCCGTCCGGCACCGCGACCCGTACCGCGCAGCTCATCGCGGCGGCGCGCGCGCAGGCCGGCAGCGCCCCTCAGCCCGACGCCACCACCACGGCGCTGGACGGCGCCCGTGGCGCGGACGTGGACGGTGTCCCCGTGCACTCGGTGCGCCTGCGCGGCCTCCTGGCCCACCAGGAGGTCCTCCTCGGCGGTGAGGGCGAGACCCTCACCATCCGGCACGACTCCCTGCACCACAGCAGCTTCATGCCGGGCATCCTGCTCGGCGTGCGCCGCGTGGTGACCACTCCCGGCCTCACCTTCGGCCTGGAAAACTTCCTCGACCTGAACTGACGGCACGAACAGCCATGCGCGCAAAGATCACGTACTTCACCCTCGCCGCCGTCCTGATCGTCTACTTCGTCCTGGTCGGCACCCGCGGTTACCTGCTCATTCGGGAAGGCACCCTGCTGACCGTCACCTTCGGGGTGGCGGTGCTGATCCTGCCCGCCATCGGCCTCTGGTTCCTGTGGCACACCACGCAGTTCGCCCGCAAGGCGAACCTGCTGGCCGTCGAGCTGGAAGCCGAAGGCGGTCTGCCGGTGGACGAGTTGGTACGTACGCTGGGCGGGCGCATCGACCGTGACTCCGCCGACGAGGTGTTCGCCCGGCGCCGCGCGGAGACCGAGGACACGCCGGACGACTGGCGCTCCTGGTTCCGACTCGCGGTCGCGTACCACGACGCACGGGACACCCCGCGGGCGCGCAAGGCGATGCAGCACGCGATCGCCCTGCACGACAGCAGGGCGGTACGCGCGTAGGAGCACGCGCGGACCTGGCATACACGCGAATGGGGGGCGCCCGGTCGGACGCCCCCCATTCGCCTGCTCTGCGCGGCTCAGACGGGCCGGTACTCGTCGCTCCAGGCCTCAACCGTGTCGGCCGCCCGGTCGAAGGCCTCGACCCGCGACAGGAAGTCCGCGTTGTGATCGGTGAGCAGCTGCAGCGGTTCACCACCGGGTCGTACGAGGACCAGCGCCTGGCCCTGCACGGCGCGCGGCAGCCCGAGCCAGCGGACCGGCTGCTGGACCGTACGCACGGTCGACGCCCGGTCCCACGCCACGGTGGTCGTTACGAAGAAGCTCACGCGACGCAGCCCGTGCCGACTGACCCAGGCACCGACGCGCAGCAGCCGCAGGGCGCAGGCAATCACCACGACGGCGATGCCCATACAGATCCCGGCGCCCGGCAGGGCGCCGGTAAAGGCAATGGTCATCGCGGCCAGCAGAACGAACGACGCCAGCAACAACAGAAGGGCCGCCGCTCCCACGCGCCACGGCCCGGGACGGTAGGGCCGTCGCCATTGGTCATGGTCGTCGAAAGGCAGCGCAACATCTCCGGCCGTCTCACCGGGCGCTTCAAAAACACGGTCGGCCGTCAGGAAGGGCAGGGGCACGACTGATCCTCACTCACCAGCACGCTCGATTCGGCTGTGCCCGGTGAGGCTACCGAGGCGGTCTTCGCCGGGCCACCTCAGGGGGGCCGGAAGAGTCACCGACCACGATTCACCGCCCTTCGGCGGCTTCGGACTTCTGCGTCGCGGCGGGAGACTGTGCGGGATCGAGGGCGGGAAGCCCGAAAAGCAACGATCCGACCAGTCCGGCGACGACGGTCATGCCGATCAGCACACTGCCGAAGCGCTGCGAGGCGCTGGCACGTTCGCGAGGAGGTGGGGTGACATTACTGCGGAATCGGTCGGCCTCGGCAACGAATGCGAAGGGGACGGACTCTCGCCGGCGCAGCATGGGGCGGCTCCTTAAATCTTTCACGGGGGGTGTCTACAGGTACAGACGTATAAAACGGCTGCTTGGTGCCCGATTTCCCGGAATTGGCAGAAGAATGTCCGAGTGGCCCAACGGGATCGGACGGGCCGTCGGGACCGGCGCCGCGCCGTAGAGTGTGCGTCGCCCGAGCGACGCAAATGGAAGGACCCCCGCAGGTGACTGTGACCCCTGACGGCACCCCCGCCGAGACCGCCAAGCCCACGTTCCGCAGCGAAGTCACCGTAGAGCTGGTGAAGCACACCGCGGGCGACTCCGACGTGCTGTGGGCCGCCCGCGTCTCCACCGCGGGCGAGCAGTCCCTGGAGGAGCTGTCGAAGGACCCGGAGCGCTCCAAGGGGCTCATCAACTACCTGATGCGGGACCGCCACGGCAGCCCCTTCGAGCACAACTCGATGACCTTCTTCATCAGCGCCCCGATCTTCGTCTTCCGCGAGTTCATGCGGCACCGCGTCGGCTGGTCGTACAACGAGGAATCCGGTCGCTACCGGGAGCTCGACCCGGTCTTCTACGTACCCGGAGCGTCCCGCAAGCTCGTCCAGCAGGGCCGTCCCGGCAAGTACGAGTTCGTCGACGGCACCGAGGCCCAGCAGGAGCTCACCGGCCGCGCCATGGAGGACTCGTACCGTCAGTCGTACGACGCCTACCAGGAGATGCTCGCCGCCGGCGTCGCCCGTGAGGTGGCCCGCGCGGTCCTCCCCGTCGGTCTCTACTCCTCGATGTACGCGACGTGCAACGCGCGCTCGCTGATGCACTTCCTCGGCCTGCGCACCCAGCACGAGCTGGCGAAGGTCCCGTCCTTCCCGCAGCGCGAGATCGAGATGGTGGGGGAGCAGATGGAGGCGCACTGGGCCGGACTCATGCCCCTCACGCACGCCGCGTTCAACGGCAACGGGCGGGTCGCGCCGTAGTCCTGAGCAGGCTCCACGGAGGTCCTGGGCACAGATGTGCGGGGTAGCCGCCCGAAGTGTCCGTATTGCGACACTTCGGGAATTTCATCTAGGCTGATCAAAGGGACCCGGCACTGCTTGAACCCCCGAGCAAGCAGTGCCGGGTTCTTGTTCAGACACGTCTCACGTCCCCCGAGGGGACATCAGGCGATGAGCAGCGAGTAGCGTGTTACCCATGGCTCCGATCTCCACTCCGCAGACCCCCTTCGGGCGGGTCCTCACCGCCATGATCACGCCGTTCACGGCTGACGGCGCACTCGACCTCGACGGTGCCCAGCGCCTCGCGGCCCATCTGGTGGACGCAGGCAACGACGGCCTGATCGTCAACGGCACCACTGGTGAGTCCCCGACCACCAGCGACGCGGAGAAAAACGACCTGGTACGGGCTGTGGTCGAAGCCGTCGGAGACCGGGCCCACGTGGTGGCCGGCGTCGGTACCAACGACACCCGCCACAGCATCGAGCTGGCCGGCGCGGCCGTGCGGATGGGCGCCCACGGCCTCCTCGCAGTGACGCCGTACTACAACAAGCCCCCGCAAGAGGGGCTGCTCCGGCACTTCACGGCCATCGCCGACACCACTGAGCTTCCGGTCATGCTCTACGACATCCCCGGCCGCAGCGGCGTCCCGATCAACACCGAGACGCTCGTCCGGCTGGCCGAGCACCCGCGGATCGTCGCCAACAAGGACGCCAAGGGCGACCTCGGCCGCGCCAGCTGGGCCATCGCGCAGAGCGGCCTGGCCTGGTACTCCGGCGACGACATGCTGAACCTCCCGCTCCTGTCCGTCGGCGCCTGCGGCTTCGTCTCGGTGGTCGGCCACGTGGTCACGCCCGAGCTGCGAGCCCTGCTGGAGGCCTTCCTCTCCGGCGATGTCCGGAAAGCGACCGAGGTCCACCAGCGGCTGCTGCCGGTCTACACCGGCATGTTCCGCACCCAGGGCGTCATCACCACCAAGGCCGCGCTCGCCCTCCAGGGTCTGCCCGCCGGCCCGCTGCGCCTGCCCCTCGTCGAGCTCACGCCGGAGGAAGAAGCGCAGCTCAAGAGGGACCTCGCGGCCGGTGGCGTACAGCTCTGATCACAGACTTCACAACTGAATACGCACATCCACCCAGACAACAGCAAGTGCACGAATGTCATACGCGCCACGTGCCTCAGCGGTACGTGGCGTGTGTGGTGAGGAGAGTCTTTTGAGTCATCCGCATCCTGAACTCGGTACGCCGCCGAAGCTTGCGAAGGGCGGTCTGCGCGTCACACCGCTCGGCGGCCTCGGCGAGATCGGCCGCAACATGACGGTCTTCGAATACGACGGCCGGCTGCTGATCGTCGACTGCGGCGTGCTCTTCCCCGAGGAGGAGCAGCCAGGAATCGACCTGATCCTGCCGGACTTCACGTCCATCAAGGACCGCCTCGACGACATCGAAGGCATCGTGCTCACGCACGGCCACGAGGACCACATCGGTGGTGTCCCGTTCCTGCTGAGGCTGAAGCAGGACATCCCGCTGATCGGCTCCAAGCTGACCCTCGCGCTGATCGAGGCGAAGCTGCAGGAACACCGCATCCGCCCGTACACCCTTGAGGTCACCGAGGGACAGCGGGAGCGCGTGGGCCCCTTCGACTGCGAGTTCGTCGCGGTCAACCACTCGATTCCGGACGCGCTGGCCGTCGCCATCCGCACCCCGGCGGGCATGGTCGTCCACACCGGCGACTTCAAGATGGACCAGCTTCCGCTGGACGGTCGCCTGACCGACCTGCGCGCCTTCGCCAGGCTCGGCGAGGAGGGCATCGACCTCCTGTTGTCGGACTCCACGAACGCCGAGGTCCCGGGCTTCGTACCGCCCGAGAAGGACATCGCGAACGTCCTGCGGCAGGTCTTCGCGAGCGCCCAGAAGCGCATCATCCTGGCCAGCTTCGCCAGCCATATTCACCGCATCCAGCAGGTCCTCGACGCGGCGCACGAGAACGGCCGCAGAGTCGCCTTCGTCGGCCGCTCGATGGTCAGGAACATGGGCATCGCCCGCGACCTGGGGTACCTGAACGTCCCGGCCGGCCTCGTCGTCGACGTCAAGACACTCGACGACCTCCCGGCCCACCAGGTCGTGCTGGTCTGCACCGGCTCGCAGGGCGAGCCGATGGCCGCGCTCTCACGCATGGCCAACCGGGACCACCAGATCCGCATCGTCCAGGGCGACACCGTCATCCTGGCCTCGTCGCTGATCCCGGGCAACGAGAACGCGGTGTACCGCGTGATCAACGGTCTGACCCGCTGGGGCGCCGACGTCGTTCACAAGGGCAACGCCAAGGTCCACGTCTCGGGCCACGCCTCGGCCGGCGAGCTGCTGTACTTCTACAACATCTGCAAGCCGAAGAACCTGATGCCGGTCCACGGCGAATGGCGCCACCTGCGCGCCAACGCCGAGCTGGGAGCCCTCACGGGTGTCCCCAAGGACCACATCGTCATCGCGGAGGACGGCGTGGTGGTCGACCTGGTCGACGGCCGCGCGAAGATCGTCGGGAAGGTCCAGGCAGGCTATGTGTACGTCGACGGCCTGTCGGTCGGCGATGTCACGGAGTCCTCTCTGAAGGACCGCCGCATCCTCGGTGACGAGGGGATCATCTCGGTCTTCGTCGTGGTCGACAGCACCACGGGCAAGATCGTGAAGGGCCCCGACATCCACGCACGAGGCTCCGGCATCGACGATGCGGTCTTCTTCGCCGTGATCCCCAGGATCGAAGAGGCCATCGCCAAGTCGGCCGCCGACGGCGTCGCCGAGCCCCGCCAGCTCCAGCAGCTGATCCGCCGCTCGGTGGGCAAGTGGGTCTCCGACACCTACCGCCGGCGCCCGATGATCCTGCCCGTCGTCGTCGAGGTCTGACGCCGACACTGGAGCGGGGCCCCGATTTGCATCGAGGAGCCCCGCTCCAGTACGTTTACGTCTCCACCTGAACGGGAACCGGGCACATTCGTGTGTCGGAGTCAGCCCGACCGGGTCGGGAATTCCGACTCAGAACTTCTGATAAAGTCGGAATCGCCGGAAAGGGAAACGCGAAAGCGGGAACCTGGAAAGCGTCCCGCCGACGGGGAATCGGACACGAAAGCGTCTGATAGAGTCGGAAACACGAAATACCGAAGGGAAGCGCCCGGAGGGCCCCGTGAAAAGGGACCAAAGGAAGCGTCCGTTCCTTGAGAACTCAACAGCGTGCCAAAAGTCAACGCCAAATGTTGATACCCCGGCCCATCTTTACTGGTGGGTTGGTGGTTCCTTTGAAAAAGACCTGGACGGCCCCCGCTCTGGCGGGGGTGCGATCAGGCAACACTAGCGAGGACGCTGTGGACGACACGCCTTATTCCGGTTGTGTTGTCCCGCTCGTCGTGTGTGTCTCCCGATTACGGGAAAACATTCACGGAGAGTTTGATCCTGGCTCAGGACGAACGCTGGCGGCGTGCTTAACACATGCAAGTCGAACGATGAAGCCTTTCGGGGTGGATTAGTGGCGAACGGGTGAGTAACACGTGGGCAATCTGCCCTTCACTTCGGGACAAGCCCTGGAAACGGGGTCTAATACCGGATAATACTTTCTGCCTCATGGTGGGAAGTTGAAAGCTCCGGCGGTGAAGGATGAGCCTGCGGCCTATCAGCTTGTTGGTGGGGTAATGGCCTACCAAGGCGACGACGGGTAGCCGGCCTGAGAGGGCGACCGGCCACACTGGGACTGAGACACGGCCCAGACTCCTACGGGAGGCAGCAGTGGGGAATATTGCACAATGGGCGAAAGCCTGATGCAGCGACGCCGCGTGAGGGATGACGGCCTTCGGGTTGTAAACCTCTTTCAGCAGGGAAGAAGCGCAAGTGACGGTACCTGCAGAAGAAGCACCGGCTAACTACGTGCCAGCAGCCGCGGTAATACGTAGGGTGCGAGCGTTGTCCGGAATTATTGGGCGTAAAGAGCTCGTAGGCGGCTTGTCACGTCGGTTGTGAAAGCCCGGGGCTTAACCCCGGGTCTGCAGTCGATACGGGCAGGCTAGAGTGTGGTAGGGGAGATCGGAATTCCTGGTGTAGCGGTGAAATGCGCAGATATCAGGAGGAACACCGGTGGCGAAGGCGGATCTCTGGGCCATTACTGACGCTGAGGAGCGAAAGCGTGGGGAGCGAACAGGATTAGATACCCTGGTAGTCCACGCCGTAAACGTTGGGAACTAGGTGTTGGCGACATTCCACGTCGTCGGTGCCGCAGCTAACGCATTAAGTTCCCCGCCTGGGGAGTACGGCCGCAAGGCTAAAACTCAAAGGAATTGACGGGGGCCCGCACAAGCAGCGGAGCATGTGGCTTAATTCGACGCAACGCGAAGAACCTTACCAAGGCTTGACATACACCGGAAAGCATCAGAGATGGTGCCCCCCTTGTGGTCGGTGTACAGGTGGTGCATGGCTGTCGTCAGCTCGTGTCGTGAGATGTTGGGTTAAGTCCCGCAACGAGCGCAACCCCTGTTCTGTGTTGCCAGCATGCCCTTCGGGGTGATGGGGACTCACAGGAGACCGCCGGGGTCAACTCGGAGGAAGGTGGGGACGACGTCAAGTCATCATGCCCCTTATGTCTTGGGCTGCACACGTGCTACAATGGTCGGTACAATGAGCTGCGATACCGCAAGGTGGAGCGAATCTCAAAAAGCCGGTCTCAGTTCGGATTGGGGTCTGCAACTCGACCCCATGAAGTCGGAGTTGCTAGTAATCGCAGATCAGCATTGCTGCGGTGAATACGTTCCCGGGCCTTGTACACACCGCCCGTCACGTCACGAAAGTCGGTAACACCCGAAGCCGGTGGCCCAACCCGTAAGGGAGGGAGCTGTCGAAGGTGGGACTGGCGATTGGGACGAAGTCGTAACAAGGTAGCCGTACCGGAAGGTGCGGCTGGATCACCTCCTTTCTAAGGAGCATTTCTTACCGGCTTCGGCTGGTCAGAGGCCAGTTCATCGGCGAACGTCCGGTGCTGGTTGCTCATGGGTGGAACGTTGACTATTCGGCACGGTTTTTGTTCTCTCACAAGTACTGCTTCGGCGTGGAAAGTGGGAGGGAGGGAACCGGGTCGGGCACGCTGTTGGGTATCTGAGGGTACGGGCTTCGCAGCCTGAACCTTCGCGATGCCGGCCCCAGTGAACTCCGCTGTATAGCGGGGGTGATGGGTGACTGGTCGTTGCTTGAGAACTGCACAGTGGACGCGAGCATCTGTGGCCAAGTTTTTAAGGGCACACGGTGGATGCCTTGGTACCAGGAACCGATGAAGGACGTGGGAGGCCACGATAGGCCCCGGGGAGCTGTCAACCGAGCTTTGATCCGGGGGTGTCCGAATGGGGAAACCCGGCAGCCGTCATGGGCTGTCACCCATACCTGAACACATAGGGTATGTGGAGGGAACGCGGGGAAGTGAAACATCTCAGTACCCGCAGGAAGAGAAAACAACCGTGATTCCGGGAGTAGTGGCGAGCGAAACCGGATGAGGCCAAACCGTATGCGTGTGATACCCGGCAGGGGTTGCGTGTGCGGGGTTGTGGGAGTTCTCTTTCATCGTCTGCCGGCGATGAGACGAGTCAGAAACCGTTGGTGTAGGCGAAGGACATGCGAAAGGTCCGGCGTAGAGGGTAAGACCCCCGTAGCTGAAACATCAACGGCTCGTTTGAGAACCACCCAAGTAGCACGGGGCCCGAGAAATCCCGTGTGAATCTGGCGGGACCACCCGTTAAGCCTAAATATTCCCTGGTGACCGATAGCGGATAGTACCGTGAGGGAATGGTGAAAAGTACCGCGGGAGCGGAGTGAAATAGTACCTGAAACCGTGTGCCTACAAGCCGTGGGAGCGTCGCTGTATGTGCTTGCACATACAGTCGTGACTGCGTGCCTTTTGAAGAATGAGCCTGCGAGTTTGCGGTGTGTTGCGAGGTTAACCCGTGTGGGGAAGCCGTAGCGAAAGCGAGTCCGAATAGGGCGGTTTAGTAGCGCGCTCAAGACCCGAAGCGGAGTGATCTAGCCATGGGCAGGTTGAAGCGGCTGTAAGAGGTCGTGGAGGACCGAACCCACCAGGGTTGAAAACCTGGGGGATGACCTGTGGTTAGGGGTGAAAGGCCAATCAAACTCCGTGATAGCTGGTTCTCCCCGAAATGCATTTAGGTGCAGCGTCGTGTGTTTCTTGCCGGAGGTAGAGCACTGGATAGGCGATGGGCCCTACCGGGTTACTGACCTTAGCCAAACTCCGAATGCCGGTAAGTGAGAGCACGGCAGTGAGACTGTGGGGGATAAGCTCCATGGTCGAGAGGGAAACAGCCCAGAGCATCGACTAAGGCCCCTAAGCGTACGCTAAGTGGGAAAGGATGTGGAGTCGCACAGACAACCAGGAGGTTGGCTTAGAAGCAGCCATCCTTGAAAGAGTGCGTAATAGCTCACTGGTCTAGTGATTCCGCGCCGACAATGTAGCGGGGCTCAAGCGTACCGCCGAAGTCGTGTCATTCGTACACATATCCCCAACGGGAGTGCGGATGGGTAGGGGAGCGTCGTGTGCCGGGTGAAGCCGCCGCGTAAGCGAGTGGTGGACGGTTCACGAGTGAGAATGCAGGCATGAGTAGCGATACACACGTGAGAAACGTGTGCGCCGATTGACTAAGGGTTCCTGGGTCAAGCTGATCTGCCCAGGGTAAGTCGGGACCTAAGGCGAGGCCGACAGGCGTAGTCGATGGACAACCGGTTGATATTCCGGTACCCGCTTTGAAACGCCCAGTACTGAACCCATTAATGCTAAGGCCGTGAAGCCGTCCTGGAGCCTTCGGGCAAAGGGAAGTGGTGGAGCCGCCGGTCCAAGGTGGTAGTAGGTAAGCGATGGGGTGACGCAGGAAGGTAGTCCAGCCCGGGCGGTGGTAGTCCCGGGGTAAGGGTGTAGGGCGTTGTCCAGGTAAATCCGGATGACATGTGCCTGAGACCTGATGCCGAGCCGATTGTGGTGAAGTGGATGATCCTATGCTGTCGAGAAAAGCCTCTAGCGAGTTTCATGGCGGCCCGTACCCTAAACCGACTCAGGTAGTCAGGTAGAGAATACCGAGGCGTTCGGGTGAACTATGGTTAAGGAACTCGGCAAAATGCCCCCGTAACTTCGGGAGAAGGGGGGCCATCACTAGTGATCGGACTTGCTCCGTGAGCTGGGGGTGGCCGCAGAGACCAGCGAGAAGCGACTGTTTACTAAAAACACAGGTCCGTGCGAAGCCGTAAGGCGATGTATACGGACTGACGCCTGCCCGGTGCTGGAACGTTAAGGGGACCGGTTAGTGCACCTTCGGGTGTGCGAGGCTGAGAACTTAAGCGCCAGTAAACGGCGGTGGTAACTATAACCATCCTAAGGTAGCGAAATTCCTTGTCGGGTAAGTTCCGACCTGCACGAATGGCGTAACGACTTCTCGACTGTCTCAACCATAGGCCCGGTGAAATTGCACTACGAGTAAAGATGCTCGTTTCGCGCAGAAGGACGGAAAGACCCCGGGACCTTTACTATAGTTTGATATTGGTGTTCGGTTCGGCTTGTGTAGGATAGGTGGGAGACGTTGAAGCATGCACGCCAGTGTGTGTGGAGTCAATCTTGAAATACCACTCTGGTCGTGCTGGATGTCTAACCTCGGTCCGTGATCCGGATCAGGGACAGTGTCTGATGGGTAGTTTAACTGGGGCGGTTGCCTCCTAAAGAGTAACGGAGGCGCCCAAAGGTTCCCTCAGCCTGGTTGGCAATCAGGTGTTGAGTGTAAGTGCACAAGGGAGCTTGACTGTGAGACCGACGGGTCGAGCAGGGACGAAAGTCGGGACTAGTGATCCGGCAGTGGCTTGTGGAAGCGCTGTCGCTCAACGGATAAAAGGTACCCCGGGGATAACAGGCTGATCTTCCCCAAGAGTCCATATCGACGGGATGGTTTGGCACCTCGATGTCGGCTCGTCGCATCCTGGGGCTGGAGTCGGTCCCAAGGGTTGGGCTGTTCGCCCATTAAAGCGGTACGCGAGCTGGGTTTAGAACGTCGTGAGACAGTTCGGTCCCTATCCTCTGCGCGCGTAGGAATATTGAGAAGGGCTGTCCCTAGTACGAGAGGACCGGGACGGACGAACCTCTGGTGTGCCAGTTGTCCTGCCAAGGGCACGGCTGGTTGGCTACGTTCGGAAAGGATAACCGCTGAAAGCATCTAAGCGGGAAGCCTGCTTCGAGATGAGTATTCCCACCACCTTGAGTGGTTAAGGCTCCCAGTAGACGACTGGGTTGATAGGCCAGATGTGGAAGCCCGGTAACGGGTGGAGCTGACTGGTACTAATAGGCCGAGGGCTTGTCCTCAGTTGCTCGCGTCCACTGTGTTAGTTCTGAAGTAACGAACTGTGCATACACCGGTTTGGTTAACTTCATAGAGTTTCGGTGGTCATAGCGTTAGGGAAACGCCCGGTTACATTTCGAACCCGGAAGCTAAGCCTTTCAGCGCCGATGGTACTGCAGGGGGGACCCTGTGGGAGAGTAGGACGCCGCCGAACAATTATTCAACGCTGGTCCCAGAACTTCGGTTCTGGGACCAGCGTTTTTTTATGCCCGGTCACTTGTTGTTCACGTTGTGCGGCCACGATTCCGAGGTATGGGGACGATCGGAATGCTGAAGTCCGCAGGTGTCGGTGCCGGCGACGAGGTCATCTTGTCGGCTTACGGGAACGTCGAGGTGGCAGAGGCGGTGGTCGCGGTGCGGGCGCTGCCGGTGTTCGTGGACATCGACCCGGACAGCTACTGTCTGGATGCGGGCGCGGCTGCGGCCGCTGTGACTTCGCGTACGGCGGCCGTCGTGGCCGTACCTCGATTCGGCTGCCCGGCCGACCTGGGGTGGCTTCAGGATCTGGGGCGCAGGCGCGGGCTCCTGGTATTGGAGCAGCCCGACGGGGTCGGCGCCGACGGGAGCGCGTTGGTTCAACGGCGTGCCCAGGCCGCGTACTTCGACGAGAGACTCACCGGGGTTCGTACTCCGGTGGCTCGCGCAGGGCACACGTATCAGCAGTACGTCGTGCGGGTCCCCGGCAATGGGCGGCCCGACCGTGACGCGTTCGCGCGCGCTGTGCGGCGCAAGGGCGTGGACTGCCAGGTGCCCGTGAAGACGCCCGTGCACCGGCTGCCTGGACTTCGGCAGGAGGTCTGTCTGCCCGAGACCGAACGCGCCGCGGACGAGACTCTGGCGCTGCCGGTCGGCGGCGGGTTGTCGCGGCGGGACCTCCAGCGCGTCGTGTCGGCGTGCAACGCGCTCGGGGGACTTCTTCAGCCTGCCTTCTGAGGAACGGGCGGTTTCGAAACACGCGCAGACTCGGGTATGATCTATCCCGTTGCCACAGAGCAACAGGCCCCAATAGCTCAGTCGGTAGAGCGTCTCCATGGTAAGGAGAAGGTCTACGGTTCGATTCCGTATTGGGGCTCAGTACGAAAGGCCCCCGCCTGTTGGCGGGGGCCTTTCGCGTACCCACTGAGCCTCTGGAGGGCCTACTGCGCGTGCAGTTCGGGGACGCGCATGGCGAGGATGGCCATGTCGTCGGAGGCCGGTTCCGCCGCGAAGCGCTCGACCGCGCGCAGGATGCGGGCGGCCACCGCGCCGGCCGTCAGGCCCGTGCAGGTCGCGAGGACTTCGGCCAGGCCGTCGTCGCCGAGCATGCGGGTGCCCTCACGGCGCTCGGTGACGCCGTCCGTGACGCACAGGAGCACGTCGCCGGGGTCCAGGGTGACGGTCTGCTCGTACAGCTCCAGGTCCTCCATGACGCCCAGCAGCGGCTGCGGTTCGGCGGCGGCCTCGACCGAGCCGTCCTGGCGCAGACGCAGTGGCAGCGGATGGCCCGCGCAGACGATCTTGAGGATGGAGCTGCCGTCCTCCTGGGGCCACAACTCCCCGTACAGGAGCGTCAGGAAGCGGCTGCGGGCTCCCTCGTCGAGGATCGCCGCGTTGAGGCGCTCCAGGACGGCCGGGCCGGAGAAGCCCTCGCGGGCGAGCAGCCGCAGGGCGTGGCGCGCGAGGCCGGTGACGGCGGCCGCCTCCGGCCCCGTACCGCAGACGTCGCCGATGGCGAAGCCGTACGCCCCGTCGCGGATCGGGAAGAGGTCGTAGAAGTCGCCGCCGACCTCGTTGCCCTCGCCCGCGGCGCGGTAGATGACCTCGACCTCGACGTTCGGGACGTGCGGCAACTCGGGCGGCAGCAGGCTGCGCTGGAGGGACTGGCTGATGGCCATGCGCTCGGAGTACAGGCGCGCGTTGTCGAGGGCGAGTGCGGCACGGCGGGAGAGGTCCTCGGCGAGCTCCAGGATCTCCTGGCGGAAGTGGTCGTCGGTGGGCTTGCCGAGGGTGAGCATGCCGATGACACGATTGCGGGCGACCAGCGGCAGGACGACGGTCTCGCCGCCGACCGCCGCGGCGGTGGCGAGCGTGGTGCCGATGCCCGAGCCGAGCTGCGGGGTGGAGCCCAGGCCGAGGCTGCGCATGGACGTGCGGAGTGCGGACTGGTGGGCCGCCTCGCTCGGGGCGGTCCAGATGCGGGCGCCCGGCGTCGGCACCGGGTCCGGCGGGGCGATCTTGGACAGCAGGGCCTTGAGCCCGTCGATGCGCTCCTCGTCCTCGTGGAGCACGTAGGAGAGGTACGGCTCGGAGGACTGGTCGGCGATGGTGTAGACGGCGCACCAGGTGGCGAGCGTGGGCACGGTCATCTGGGCCATCAGCGCGAGGGTCTGGTCGCGGTCGAGGGTGCCGGCGAGGAGATCGGAGGCCTCGACGAGGAACGAGAGCGAACCGCGGCGCAGTCGCTCCAGCTCGCCCAGCCGCGCGGACTCGACGGCCAGCGCGATGCGGTCGGCCGCGAACTGCAGGCGCAGGGCCTCTTCGTTGGAGTAGCGGCCCGCCGCCTCGGCGGCGACGCCGAGGGACCCGGTGAGGCGGCCCTCGACCTTCAGCGGGACGGTGACGACGGAGCGCATGCCGGTGCCGCTGAGGAGCGGTACGGCGCCGGGGACGGCCGTGAGGTCCTCGTGGACGGCGGGCATCCTGGCGGAGCCGTAGCGGCCGGTGCCGGCCTCCACGGGGACGCGGGCGAAGCGCTGGCGGGCGGAGGGCAGGCCCGTGGTGGCCCGCACCTCCAGCTCCGTCTCGTCGTCGGTCGCGAGCAGCAGGAACGCCGAGTCGGCGTCAAGCATGTCGCGGGCGCGCTCCACGGTGCGTTGGAGAAGACCGTCGAGGTCGTCAGGGGCGGGGGAGCCGATGAAGACCTCGAAGGGGTCCGCGGCGCGGCTGTCGGTGAGCCCGCCACCGGGGGTGTCCGTGGGGGTGCGCTGGGGGGACTGGATGACCGCGCGCTCCGCGTCGCGCACCAGCAGACAGACCGTGGACGGCTCGCCGTTCACGTCCCGGACCCGCAGATGGGACGCGTAGACGGCGATGACGCGGCCGTCGGAGCTGCGGATGCCGTAACTGCCCTCCCAGCGGGACAACTGGAGGGCGTCGGCGATGCCTGTGGCGATGCCGGGGGTGTGCGGCCAGGCGGCGAAGTCGGTGAGCTGCTTGCCGGTGACCTGCTCGGCGTCGTAACCGAAGAGCTCGGCCGCGTCCTCGTTCCAGGCGCGGATGGCCCCGGTGCGGTCGATCTGGACGACGGCGACGCGGACCCGGCCGTCGGCGACCGGGAGCAGCTCGACGGGGAGCACGGGACCGGCGGAGCGTATGCCGACGGGGCGGTCGGGGAGGTCGAGTTGGAACCAGACCTGCTTCGTGCTGGGCGCGTATTCGACGCCCCACCGGGAGGCGAGGGCCGCGCAGAGCAGGAGGCCGCGGCCGCCTTCGCGGTCGGGGCTGCCAAAGTGCTGGGAGGTCCCCTGGAGGGGCACCTCGCGCTCGGGGTAGCGGTCGGCCACCTCGACGCGTACGCCCTCTTCCGTGCGCAGACAGAGCACGTCGGCGGTGGTGCCCGCGTGCACCACCGCGTTGGTGACCAGTTCGCTGGTCAGCACGACCGCGTCGTCCACGATGTCGGAATAGCCCCACCCCTGAAGGGTGTCCCGCACAAAGGCACGGGCGGTCGCGACCGACCGCCCGACGGGGTCGAAGCTGGCAGCGGCCCGCGCGGTGATCACAACGCTCCTCGTTCGTGTCTCGACGCCCGGTTCTGCCATGGTCGGCCCGCCCCTCCGGTGCCCGGTGGTGGATCTCACGTCACCGCCCCCGCCGGGCGGACCGGGGCGGCTGGACAGCCGGATGCCAGGTTACTTACCTTCGCAGTCCGTGCGGATGCCGGTCACCAGTGTTTCCGCCCTCAAGGTGCGGGGAGGGTGTGCGAAGCTGCCGAACTGTTATGGCCGGGTTCGGCCAGGGTGAAACACTGGGAAAGCTTCGGGAGAAGCACCGGTGTGTAAGCCGGTGAGTACGGTCGACCCCTGCGGGAGGGACACGGTGGAGTCTGGCGCAGCCGCGCGGAGCACGACTACGCGCGCAAAAGGCGGACGGTCCCGGAGCAATGGGACAACCGAAGTGGACACAGCGGCCCTGAATAGGCTGCTGGCGGCACTGGTAACGATGAGAGACGGCAACTTCCGTAAGCGCCTGACGGTGTCGGGCGACGGGGTGATGTCCGAAATTGCGGCTGTTTTCAACGAGGTCGCCGACCGGAATCTGCATCTGACCGGTGAGATCGCCCGGGTGCGTCGCATGGTCGGGCGTGAGGGAAAACTGGCCGAACGGCTGGAAACGGGCGCCTGTGAAGGCTCTTGGGCCACCGCGATCGATGCCTCGAACGAGTTGGTCGACGACCTCGTACGACCGGTCTCCGAGGTCGGACGGGTGCTTTCGGCGGTCGCCGACGGCGATCTGGACCAGCGGATGGAACTGCGCTCGCAGGTCCCCGAGGGGTCGGGACACCCGCTGCGCGGGGAGTTCCTGAAGGTCGGACGCACGGTCAACAACCTCGTCGACCAGCTCTCCGCGTTCACCGACGAGGTCACCCGGGTTGCCCTGGAAGTGGGTACCGAGGGCAAGCTGGGCGGTCAGGCCCAGGTTCGCGGAATGTCCGGTTCGTGGAAAGATCTCACGGATTCGGTCAACACCATGGCCTACCGGCTCACCGCTCAGGTACGTGACATTGCTCTCGTCACGACAGCGGTCGCCAAGGGCGATCTGTCACGCAAGGTCACCGTGCATGTGGCCGGCGAGATGCTGCAGCTCAAGAACACCGTCAACACGATGGTCGACCAGCTCTCCTCCTTCTCGTCCGAGGTCACCCGCGTCGCACGCGAGGTCGGTACCGAAGGCGAACTGGGCGGTCAGGCCCAGGTGCCCGGTGTGGCGGGCGTGTGGAAGGACCTCACCGATTCCGTCAACCTCATGGCCGGGAACCTGACGGCGCAGGTGCGCGGGATCGCCGAGGTGACCACCGCGGTCGCCAACGGCGACCTGTCCCGGAAGGTCACGGTGAGCGCCCGGGGCGAGGTCGCCCAGCTGGCCGAGACCATGAATCAGATGACCGAGACGCTGCGTACGTTCGCGGACGAGGTCACTCGGGTCGCGAGCGAGGTCGGCGGCGAGGGTCTGCTCGGCGGTCAGGCGCAGGTGCCGGGCGCGGCGGGGACGTGGAAGGACCTCACCGACTCGGTGAACACCGTCTTCCGCAACCTCACCACGCAGGTGCGGGACATCGCGCAGGTGACGACGGCGGTCGCCAACGGTGACATGTCGCAGAAGGTCACCGTCGATGTCGCGGGCGAGATGCTGGAGTTGAAGAACACCGTCAACACGATGGTGGACCAGCTCCAGTCCTTCGGCTCCGAGGTCACCAGGGTGGCGCGCGAGGTCGGCGTCGAGGGCCTGCTCGGCGGTCAGGCGCAGGTGCCGGGCGCGGCGGGGACGTGGAAGGACCTCACCGACTCGGTGAACACGGCCTTCCGCAACCTCACCGGTCAGGTGCGCAATATCGCGCAGGTGACGACGGCGGTCGCCAACGGCGATCTGTCGCAGAAGGTCACCGTGGACGTCTCCGGCGAGATGCTGGAGTTGAAGAACACGGTCAACACGATGGTGGACCAGCTGTCCTCGTTCGCCGACCAGGTGACGCGCATGGCGCGTGACGTGGGTACGGAGGGCCGCCTCGGCGGCCAGGCCCGGGTGGACGGCGTCAGCGGTACCTGGAAGGAACTGACCGACTCCGTCAACTTCATGGCGGGGAACCTGACTTCGCAGGTGCGTCAGATCGCCCAGGTGACGACGGCGGTCGCTCGTGGTGACCTGTCGCAGAAGATCGACGTGGATGCGCGCGGCGAGATCCTGGAGCTGAAGAACACCATCAACACGATGGTCGACCAGCTGTCCTCGTTCGCCGACCAGGTGACCCGGGTGGCCCGGGGTGTGGGGACGGACGGCCGCCTCGGCGGTCAGGCACAGGTGCCCGGCGTCGCCGGTGTGTGGCGCGATCTGACCGATTCGGTGAACGGCATGGCGGGGAATCTGACCGCTCAGGTCCGTAACATCGCGCAGGTCGCGACGGCGGTCGCTCGTGGTGACCTGTCGCAGAAGATCGACGTGGATGCGCGTGGCGAGATCCTGGAGCTGAAGAACACCCTCAATACGATGGTCGACCAGCTGTCGAACTTCGCGGAGCAGGTGACCCGGGTGGCCCGCGAGGTGGGCACCGAGGGCATGCTCGGCGGCCAGGCGGAGGTCCAGGGCGTCAGCGGCACCTGGAAGGACCTCACCCAGTCCGTCAACTTCATGGCGAACAACCTGACTTCGCAGGTGCGCAACATCGCCGAAGTGACTACGGCGGTCGCCAAGGGCGATCTGTCGAAGAAGATCACCGTTGATGCCAAGGGTGAGATCCTGGAACTGGTGACGACCGTCAACACGATGGTCGACCAGCTGTCCTCGTTCGCCGACGAGGTGACGAGGGTCGCGCGTGAGGTGGGTACCGAGGGCATCCTCGGCGGCCAGGCCCGGGTGCGTGGAGTCACCGGCATCTGGAAGGACCTCAGCGACAACGTCAACCTGATGGCGAACAACCTGACGTCGCAGGTGCGCAACATCTCGCAGGTCTCGGCGGCGGTCGCCAACGGAGACCTGACCAAGAAGGTGACGGTCGAGGCGCGCGGCGAGGTCGCGCAGCTCGCCGATACGGTCAACACCATGGTGACGACGCTGTCCTCGTTCGCCGACGAGGTCACCCGGGTGGCCCGCGAGGTGGGCACCGAGGGCGAACTCGGCGGCCAGGCACGCGTTCCTGGAGTGTCCGGTACGTGGAAGGACCTCACCGAGTCGGTGAACTCGATGGCGTCCAACCTCACCGGCCAGGTGCGCCAGATCGCCATGGTCACCACCGCCATCGCCAAGGGCGACCTGACCAAGAAGATCGACATTGACGCTCGCGGCGAGATCCTGGAGCTGAAGACCACCATCAACACGATGGTCGACCAGCTGTCGTCGTTCGCCGAGCAGGTGACGCGAGTAGCCCGTGAGGTGGGTACGGACGGCCAGTTGGGCGGGCAGGCGCGGGTGCGTGACGTGGACGGCACCTGGCGCGACCTGACCGAGTCGGTGAACGAGATGGCGGGCAACCTGACCCGTCAGGTGCGCGCGATCGCCGCCGTGGCCACCGCGGTGACCCGCGGTGATCTCAATCTGAAGATCGACGTCGACGCGGCGGGCGAGATCCAGGTCCTGCAGGACAACATCAACACGATGATCGCCAACCTGCGCGACACCACCCTGGCCAACAAGGAACAGGACTGGCTCAAGGGCAACCTGGCGCGGATCTCCGGCCTGATGCAGGGCCGCCGCGACCTCGACGACGTGGCCTCGCTGATCATGAGCGAGCTCACCCCGGTGGTCTCGGCGCAGCACGGGGCGTTCTTCCTGGCGCTGAGCAGGCAGGTGGCCGCCGAGGTCGGCGCCGACGCGGACAGTGCGTACGAGCTGCGCATGCGCGGCAGTTACGGCTACTCGTCGGGCTCCATGCCGACCTCGTTCAAGCCGGGCGAGACACTCATCGGCACCGCCGCCGAGGAGAAGCGGACCATCCTGGTGGACAACGTGCCGGCGGGCTATCTCAAGATCTCCTCCGGCCTTGGCGAGTCCCCGCCCGCGCATGTGATCGTGCTGCCGGTGCTCTTCGAGGGGAAGGTTCTCGGCGTGATCGAGCTGGCATCCTTCCAGCCCTTCACCCAGATCCAGAAGGACTTCCTGAACCAGATCGCCGAGATGATCGCGACGAGCGTCAACACGATCAGCGTCAACTCGAAGACCGAAGTGCTGCTTGAGCAGTCCCAGGAGCTGACCGAGCAGCTGCGTGAGCGCTCGGAGGAGCTGGAGAACCGGCAGCGGGCGCTCCAGGTGTCCAACGCCGAACTGGAGGACAAGGCCGAGCTGCTGGCGCAGCAGAACCGCGACATCGAGGTGAAGAACACCGAGATCGAGGAGGCCAGGCAGGTGCTTGAGGAGCGTGCCGAGCAGCTCGCGGTCTCGATGCGCTACAAGTCCGAGTTCCTGGCGAACATGTCGCACGAACTGCGGACGCCGCTCAACTCGCTGCTCATTCTGGCCAAGTTGCTCGCCGACAACGCCGAGGGGAATCTCTCGCCGAAGCAGGTGGAGTTTGCCGAAACGATCCACGGAGCCGGTTCCGATCTGCTCCAGCTGATCAACGACATCCTCGACCTGTCGAAGGTCGAGGCGGGCAAGATGGACGTCAGCCCGACCCGGATCGCGCTGGTCCAGCTTGTCGACTACGTGGAGGCGTCCTTCCGGCCGCTCACCGCGGAGAAGGGCCTGGACTTCTCCGTCCGGGTCTCTCCGGAGCTGCCGGCGACGCTGCACACCGACGAGCAGCGGCTGTTGCAGGTCCTGCGCAACCTGCTGGCCAACGCGGTGAAGTTCACCGACACGGGCGCCGTCGAGCTGGTCATCAGGCCGGCCAGCGCCGATGTGCCCAACGCGATCCGTGAACAACTCCTTGAGGCAGGCTCGCTGCGTGACGCGGACGCCGATCTCATCGCCTTCTCGGTGACCGACACCGGCATCGGTATCGCGGCGAGCAAGATGCGGGTGATCTTCGAGGCGTTCAAGCAGGCCGACGGGACGACCAGCAGGAAGTACGGCGGTACGGGTCTTGGGCTGTCCATCAGCCGGGAGATCGCCCGGCTGCTCGGTGGCGAGATCCACGCTTCCAGCGAGCCGGGCCGCGGCTCCACCTTCACGCTGTATCTGCCGCTGCACCCGAGCGAACTGCCCCCGCAGGGCTACCCGCAGCTGTCGCCCGGCGGTCTGGAACCGCTGCGCGGGAGCGCCAACGATGACGGTTCACTGGTGGACGCCCTTCCGCCGGTCGACCCGGACTCCCGATCCGGCTCCTCGCAGCCCGGTTCCCCGGGGCTGTTCAGGCGCCGCCGCAAGGGGCTGGGCGGCTCCGGGCATCTGCCCGCACTGTCCGCGGGCAAGTCGGCCGCGGCGCCCGCGGCGCAGTCCGCACAGGAGCCCTGGGAGATGATGAGCCAGTCGACGACGCCCGAGCCCCGTCGCGGCATCCGGTTCAGCCATGAGAAAGTGCTGATCGTCGACGACGACATCCGCAATGTCTTCGCGCTCACCAGCGTGCTGGAGCAGCACGGTCTCTCCGTGCTGTACGCGGAGAACGGCCGCGAGGGCATCGAAGTCCTCGAACAGCACGACGATGTGACGGTCGTGCTGATGGATATCATGATGCCGGAGATGGACGGCTATGCGACGACCACGGCGATCCGAAGGATGCCGCAGTTCGCGGGCCTGCCGATCATCGCGTTGACCGCCAAGGCGATGAAGGGCGACCGGGAGAAGGCCATTGAGGCCGGTGCTTCCGACTACGTTACGAAGCCGGTCGATCCCGATCATTTGCTGTCGGTGATGGACCAGTGGATGCGTGGAGAGTGATCGTTGGTTGTGCGAAAGTGAGCTGGTTGCTGACTGACTGTGGCCGGAGGCGTGTGAGGGCGCGGTATTCGGGGAACCTTCTGTTCTCCCACCGCGTTTCTGCTACGTACACGGTGACATAGCGGTGACTGGGTGTGGCGACAGGCGGGGTGCGGCTAGCATGACCGGCACAAGGACGGGCGACGCAAGAGAGTCGTCCCCTGGGGCGGCGCCCGGTGCAGTGCCGGGACGAGGAGGACGGGCCATGGTGCAGAAGGCCAAGATCCTCCTGGTCGATGACCGGCCGGAGAATCTGTTGGCGCTGGAGGCCATCCTCTCTGCGCTCGATCAGACACTGGTACGGGCATCGTCAGGGGAGGAAGCGCTCAAGGCGCTGTTGACGGACGACTTCGCGGTCATTCTGCTGGACGTTCAGATGCCGGGTATGGACGGTTTCGAGACCGCGGCCCACATCAAGCGGCGAGAGCGGACCCGGGACATCCCGATCATCTTTCTCACCGCCATCAACCACGGCCCGCACCACACCTTCCGGGGTTATGCGGCCGGCGCGGTGGACTACATCTCGAAGCCCTTCGACCCGTGGGTGCTGCGCGCCAAGGTTTCGGTGTTCGTCGAGCTGTACATGAAGAACTGCCAACTGCGGGAGCAGGCCGCGCTGCTGCGCCTTCAGCTGGAAGGCAGCAGCCGGGCGGGCGGTGCGGGCGACGTAAAGGAGCCTGCCGGGCTCCTCGCCGAACTCTCGGCGCGGCTCGCGGCCGTTGAGGAGCAGGCCGAGGCGCTCTCCAAGCAGCTCGACGACGATTCGGCCGACGCGGCGGCCGTCGCCACCGCGGCTCACCTGGAGCGCAAACTGACGGGTCTGCGCCGGGCGCTCGACGCGCTCGAACCGGGCACCGGCGGCAATGTGCCGCCCCCGCTGTCCGCGCAGAACTGACGCACGGAAGCGGCAAGCAGGCCCACGCCCGGGGTCGCCACCGGGAATTGACGGTCGGACCGACACGCGGGGCCGATGCCCGGGACCGGGCAACCGGCCCCGGTGCCCGCCCTGACGCCCGCCTGAGCAGGCGTCAGCGCGGGCGTCAGTCACGGGCCTCCCGCGGCACGACACGAACGGGTGAAGCAGTAGGCACACGTGTCCGCCGGGGTCCGCACAGGTAACCTCTAGCCCCATGGCCTCACGTACGTCCGGCAAGGGCTCCCAGGGCACGGCGGGCACCGCGAAGCCGCGCGCCGGCCGTACAACTGGCGCCGCGAAGAAGGCAGCGCCCGCCAAGAAGATCGCGCCCGCGAAAAAAGCGCCCACGAGTAAGGCCCCCGTCAAGAAGGCGGTGGCCAGGCCCGCGCCCAAGGCCGCACCGTCCCCCACCGGGGGCGTGTACCGACTGGTGTGCGCCGTCTGGCTGGGCATGGCGCACGGCGTGGGCGCGATGTTCCGCGGCATAGGGCGGGGCGCGAAGGGACTCGACCCCGCGCACCGCAAGGACGGCCTGGCGCTGCTGCTGCTCGGCCTCGCGCTGATCGTCGCGGCCGGCACCTGGTCCCAGCTGCGCGGCCCGGTCGGCGACCTCGTCGAGATGCTGGTGACCGGCGCCTTCGGCCGACTCGACCTGCTGGTGCCGATACTGCTCGGCGTCATCGGCGTGCGGGTGATCCTCTATCCCGAGAAGCCCGAGGCCAACGGCCGGATCGTGATCGGGCTCTCCGCGCTCGTCGTCGGCGTGCTCGGCCAGGTCCACATCGCGTGCGGCTCACCGGGCCGCGCCGACGGCACCGAGGCGATGCAGGACGCGGGCGGGCTGATCGGCTGGGCCGCCTCGATGCCGCTGATCTTCACGATGGGCGAGGTCCTCGCCGTACCGCTGCTTCTGCTGCTGACCCTCTTCGGGCTGCTCGTCGTCACCGCGACGCCGGTCAACGCGATCCCGCAGCGGTTGCGACTTCTCGGCGTGAAGCTGCGGATCATAGAGCCGCTGCCGGGTGAGGACGGGACCGAGGACGACGAGCGCTACGACGAGCAGTGGCGCGAGGCGCTTCCCGAGAGCGCGCGCCGTCCTTCCTCGCGCCGGAGTGAAGCGCCCGAGGTGTACGACGCGGAGCAGGCCGAGGATGAGGCGCTCACCCGCCGGCGGCGGCCTCGCAGAGCCTCCGTGCAGTCCGACTCCGCCCGCCCCCTGGACGCCGTCGACGTGGCGGCGGCAGCCGCCGCGGCGCTCGACGGCGCCGTGCTGAACGGGCTGCCGCCCTCGCCGCTGGTGGCGGATCTGACGCAAGGGGTGTCCACCGAGCGTCCCGCAGCCGTGCCCGGCGCGCGGGAATCGGGGGGAGAGCCCGAGGCGACACCCGCGCCCACGCGCGCGGCCGACGCGGGCCCGCCCGCCCGCCCGCAGGTGGCGGACCGGACCAAAGCGCGTCCCGACGAGTCCCAGTCCCAGCCGCTGCCGCCCCGGGCCGAGCAGCTTCAGCTGGCCGGGGACATCACGTACTCCCTGCCCTCGCTCGACCTGCTGGAGCGCGGCGGGCCCGGCAAGACGCGCAGCGCCGCCAACGACATCGTCGTCGCCTCACTGACCACCGTCTTCACAGAGTTCAAGGTCGACGCGGCGGTCACCGGCTTCACCCGGGGGCCGACCGTCACGCGGTACGAGGTGGAGCTCGGCCCGGCCGTGAAGGTCGAGCGCATCACGGCGCTGGCCAAGAACATCGCCTACGCCGTCGCCAGTCCCGACGTACGCATCATCAGCCCCATCCCCGGTAAGTCCGCCGTCGGTATCGAGATCCCCAACACCGACCGCGAGATGGTCAAGCTCGGCGACGTGCTGCGGTTGGCGGACGCGGCCGAGGACGACCATCCGATGCTGGTCGCGCTCGGCAAGGACGTCGAGGGCGGCTATGTGATGGCCAACCTCGCGAAGATGCCGCACGTGCTGGTCGCGGGCGCCACCGGCTCCGGAAAGTCCTCCTGCATCAACTGCCTGATCACCTCGGTGATGGTCCGGGCGACCCCGGAGGACGTGCGGATGGTGCTGGTCGACCCCAAGCGCGTCGAGCTCACCGCGTATGAGGGCATCCCGCACCTGATCACCCCGATCATCACCAACCCCAAGCGCGCGGCCGAGGCGCTCCAGTGGGTGGTGCGGGAGATGGACCTGCGCTACGACGACCTCGCGGCGTACGGCTACCGGCACATCGACGACTTCAATCAGGCCGTGCGGAACGGGAAGATCAAGTCGCCCGAGGGCAGCGAGCGGGAGCTGACGCCGTATCCGTATCTGCTGGTGATCGTCGACGAGCTCGCGGATCTCATGATGGTCGCGCCGCGCGATGTCGAGGATTCCATCGTCCGCATCACCCAGTTGGCCCGAGCCGCCGGCATTCATCTGGTGCTCGCCACCCAGCGGCCGTCCGTGGACGTCGTCACCGGCCTGATCAAGGCCAATGTGCCCTCCCGGCTCGCCTTCGCGACCTCGTCGCTGGCGGACAGCCGGGTCATCCTCGACCAGCCGGGCGCCGAGAAGCTGATCGGCAAGGGTGACGGTCTGTTTCTGCCGATGGGTGCGAACAAGCCGACCCGTATGCAGGGCGCGTTCGTGACGGAGGACGAGGTCGCGCTGATCGTCCAGCACTGCAAGGACCAGATGGCTCCGGTCTTCCGGGAAGACGTCGTGGTCGGGACCGCGAAGAAGAAGGAAATCGACGAGGACATCGGCGATGACCTGGACCTTCTGTGCCAGGCGGCCGAGCTGGTCGTCTCCACGCAGTTCGGCTCGACTTCGATGCTCCAGCGAAAACTGCGTGTCGGTTTCGCGAAGGCGGGCAGGCTCATGGATCTGATGGAGTCACGGAACATCGTCGGCCCCAGCGAGGGGTCGAAGGCACGCGATGTCAACCTGAAACCGGACGAACTGGATGGCATGCTGGCCGAGATCCGGGGCGAGTCTCACCCGTAAGAGATCGCCGAGCAACCGTTTCTGTTGTTCGTACGTCAAGTTGAGGGGAGGGGAGCGGCACATGGTCCAGCCATCGGGCTGTCAGACGATTCTGATGGCGTACAAAGACCGCCCTCCCGGTTGCCTCTCTCTTTCATACCCCCCCTAGACTGAACATCCAGCAGGTGGCTCACGCTCGAAAGGCGCCCCCGTGTCTATCGGCAACTCTCCCGAAGACGACCGGCCTTCGATCGGTCGTGCCATCCAGCAGGCTCGTATCGCCGCAGGTCTGACGGTTGACGAGGTCAGTTCGTCGACCCGCGTCCGCATTCCGATCGTGCACGCGATCGAGCAGGACGACTTCAGCCGCTGCGGCGGCGATGTGTACGCGCGCGGACACATCCGCACGCTGGCGCGGGCCGTCGGCCTGGACCCGGCAGAACTGATCGCGCAGTACGACGACGCCCATGGCGGGCGCCCCACGCCGACGCCCGCCGCACCGCTCTTCGAAGCCGAACGCATCCGCCCCGAGCGGCGGCGCCCCAACTGGACCGCGGCCATGGTCGCCGCGATCGTCGCCGTGGTGGGCTTCGTCGGCTTCACGCTCTTCAGCGGTGGGGACGAGGGCAACAGCTCGGCGAATGTGGCCGAGGGCTCCACGTCAGGCACCAAGCCGACCACCAAGCCCAGCCCCAGCAAGCCGGCCGACCCCAAGCCCAACCCTTCGGACAGCGCCATCGCGGCGGCCCCGCAGGACAAGGTCACGGTCAGGCTGACCGCGAAGGACGGCAAGAGCTGGATCTCCGCGAAGGACCACAACGGACGGCTGCTCTTCGACGGGCTGCTGCTCCAGGGCCAGTCCAAGACCTTCACGGACAAGGAAAAGATCGACCTCGTACTGGGTGACGCCGGAGCGATGGACCTCTTCGTGAACGGCAAGGACGTCAAGGACGAATTCCAGCCCGGACAGGTCGAGCGGCTGACCTACACGAAGGGCGACCCGGAGGTCGGCTGACCCCGCCGGACAGGGCCTGTGCCCGGTACCGCACCGGGCGCGGAGCCGGGCGTGGGCCGGGTCATGGGCCCTGCCAGCCCTCGCGGCGGGGGCGCGCGTCGGGACAAAGTAGGCTGGAGCCCATGTCCGAACGCCGCACCGTCGCCCTTGTCACTCTCGGCTGCGCCCGTAACGAGGTGGACTCGGAGGAGCTGGCAGGCCGCTTGGCAGCGGACGGCTGGCAACTTGTCGAGAACGCCTCGGACGCGGAAGTCGCCGTCGTCAACACCTGCGGATTCGTCGAGGCCGCCAAGAAGGACTCCGTCGACGCCCTGCTGGAAGCCAATGACCTGAAGGGTCATGGCAGGACCCAGGCCGTCGTCGCCGTCGGCTGCATGGCCGAGCGGTACGGCAAGGAGCTCGCGGAATCGCTTCCCGAGGCCGACGCCGTACTGGGCTTCGACGACTACGCCGACATCTCCGACCGCCTCCAGACCATTCTCAATGGAGGCGTGCACGCCTCCCACACCCCGCGCGACCGGCGCAAGCTGCTGCCCATCAGCCCGGCCGACCGGCAGGGCGCAGCCGATGTGGCACTGCCCGGACACGCGCAGGACACGCCGCCCGAGGACCTTCCGGAGGGTGTCGCGCCGGCCTCCGGGCCACGGGCGCCGCTGCGGATCCGGCTCGGCAAGAGCCCCGTCGCCTCGGTGAAGCTGGCCTCCGGCTGCGACCGCCGTTGCTCCTTCTGCGCCATCCCCTCCTTCCGCGGCTCCTTCATCTCCCGGCGCCCCTCCGACGTACTGGGGGAGACGCGCTGGCTGGCCGAGCAGGGCGTGAAGGAGGTCATGCTGGTCTCCGAGAACAACACGTCGTACGGCAAGGACCTCGGCGACATCCGCCTTCTGGAGACCCTGCTGCCTGAGCTGGCGGAGGTCGACGGCATCGAGCGCGTGCGGGTGAGCTACCTGCAGCCCGCCGAGATGCGGCCCGGACTGATCGAGGTCCTGACCTCGACGCCCAAGATCGCGCCGTACTTCGACCTGTCGTTCCAGCACTCGTCGGCCGGTGTACTGCGCTCGATGCGGCGTTTCGGTGACACCGACAGCTTCCTGCAGCTGCTGGAGACAATCCGTGCCCAGGCGCCGCAGGCGGGCGTGCGCTCCAACTTCATCGTCGGCTTCCCCGGCGAGAGCGAGGCTGATCTGGCGGAGCTGGAGCGCTTCCTGACGGGCGCACGGCTCGACGCGATCGGCGTCTTCGGATACTCCGACGAGGACGGCACCGAGGCGGTCACGTACGACAAGAAGCTCGACGCCGATGTCATCGCGGAGCGGCTGGCGCACATCTCGCGGCTCGCCGAGGAGCTGACCTCGCAGCGGGCCGAGGAGAGGCTCGGGGAGACCCTCCAGGTGCTCGTCGAGTCCGTGGGCTCCGAGGAGGACGACGAGGACGCGGTGGGCCGGGCGGCGCACCAGGCGCCCGAGACGGACGGCCAAGTGATCTTCACGACAGGCCAGGGGCTGACCGTCGGTCGTATGGTCGAAGCAAAGGTGATCGGCACCGAGGGCGTGGACCTGGTGGCCGAGCCGCTCGGATGTCATGAGGAGGCGGGCAGATGACCGGAGTCCCGGCGTCCGCGGCGGGCGGGACCGCCAGGTCCGCGTCCGGCGCCGGCAAGCTGGGCGCCGTGGCCGTCGATCAGGCCAGCTTGTGGAACATCGCCAACATTCTGACCATGGTGCGGCTGCTGCTTGTGCCCGGGTTCGTCTTGTTGCTTTTCCATAATGGTGGCTATGACCCGGCCTGGCGGTCATTCGCGTGGGCGGCCTTCGCCGTTGCCATGATCACGGATCTTTTCGACGGTCATCTGGCTCGTAGGTACAACCTCGTCACCGACTTCGGGAAGATCGCCGACCCGATCGCCGACAAGGCGATCATGGGCGCGGCGCTGATCTGTCTGTCTGTTCTCGGGGATCTGCCGTGGTGGGTGACCGCGGTGATTCTCTTCCGGGAGCTCGGCATCACGCTGATGCGCTTCTGGGTGATCAGGCACGCGGTGATTCCGGCCAGCCGCGGCGGCAAGATGAAAACCCTGATCCAGGGCATCGCGGTTGGGATGTATGTGCTGGCGCTGACCGGCCCGCTCGCCTCGCTCCGGTTCTGGGTGATGGCGGCGGCGGTCGTGCTGACCGTGGTGACCGGCCTCGACTATGTGCGGCAGGCAGTGCTGCTGCGCCGGGCCGGCCTCGCGGCGGAGCGGGCGGCCGAACGGGCCGCCGTGGAGTCCGCGGGTTCGTCATCGTCGGAGCCGTCCCGGTGACCAAGGGCCGAGCGGTGGTCGGCGTGCCCGCGCAGGTGCTGGAGCGGCTCGCGGGGCGGGGAGAGACACTCGCCGTCGCCGAATCGCTGACCGGTGGTCTGGTGGCCGCCGACCTGACCGCCGTGCCCGGCGCCTCGCGTGTGTTCCGCGGGTCCGTGACGGCGTACGCGACCGAGGTGAAGAGGGACGTCCTCGGGGTCGACGGAGCGCTTCTGGCGCAGCGCGGGGCCGTTGATCCGGAGGTCGCGCGGCAGATGGCCGTAGGCGTGCGGCGGGTGCTCGGGGCCGACTGGGGGATCGCGACCACGGGTGTCGCGGGGCCCGACGCGCAGGACGGGCAGGCGGTCGGCACGGTGTTCGTGGCGGTCGAGGGGCCTGACGGAACCGGGAAAGTCGCCGCGTTGAGGTTGAACGGGGACCGGGCGGTAATCCGTATGGAGAGTGTACGGAGAGTGCTGACCCTGCTCTCCGACGAACTGATCGAGAACGCGCGGGCACAGGATACGGAACAGAACGGGGGGATTTGATGTTTGCAGCCCTGAGTGAACACGACATCGCTCCCCGCACAGCCGCAGCGCGAGGCGGTACGGTGGGGCGTGAAGGATGCGGCTACGCGGTCCGAGGAGGGAGCCACCGATGATTCTGCTCCGTCGCCTGCTTGGTGACGTACTGCGTCGGCAGCGCCAGCGCCAGGGCCGTACTCTGCGCGAAGTCTCCTCTTCCGCCCGAGTCTCGCTCGGCTATCTTTCCGAGGTGGAGAGGGGGCAGAAGGAGGCTTCCTCTGAGCTGCTCTCTGCGATTTGCGACGCGCTTGATGTACGGATGTCCGAGCTCATGCGTGAAGTGAGCGATGAACTGTCGCTCGCTGAACTGGCGGCATCGGCAGCGGCGAGCGAGCCTGTGCCGGTGCGTACGATGCTCAATTCTGTTTCCGTGGCCTCGGTGGCCGGTGTGCCCCCGAAGCGGGTGACGATCAAGGCACCTGCGGAAGCGGTGGACGTGGTTGCCGCCTGACTCCGATGTGAGTCCGGCCTGAGTTCGTGGTGCAGCCCCGGTTGGTCCTGAGGGACCGGCCGGGGTTCTTTCATGTCCCCACTCGTGTGCGCTCTGGTGCGGAAGCCGGTCCGGACCGGCTTCCGCCTACCCCGGTGTGACCCTTTTGGGGCGTATGTGCCATGGTGGTGTGAAGTGTGAAAATCGGTTCCTGAGGAGGAAGCGCATGTCTGTCGTGAAGAGCACCCTGCCCGAAGCTGATCTCAAGGTGGTCGGCGAGGCGCTTCAGGGTGCGCTTGTGGACCTGGTCGATCTCTCCCTGGTGGCCAAGCAGGTCCACTGGAACGTGGTTGGACCGCGCTTTCGCTCCGTACATCTGCAGCTGGACGACGTGGTCGTCACGGCGCGGCAGCACTCCGACACGGTGGCCGAACGAGCCTCCGCGATCGGCGTCAATCCGGACGGGCGCTCCACGACGGTGTCGGAAGCGACCGCGATCCGTGAGGTGCCGGCCGGGTGGATCAAGGATGTCGACGCCGTACGGATCCTGGTGGACGCGCTCGGAGTGGTGATCGGCCGGATGCGCGAGCGGATCACGGCCACCGGTGACCCGGATCCGATCACTCAGGATCTCCTCATCGGGCTGACCGCCGAGCTCGAGAAGCACGCGTGGATGTTCCAGGCAGAGAGCGCGTAGGGCGCGTGGCGGGGGTGCGCGCGCCGGACATGCTTCCGGTGCGCCCTCCCGCCGGGTGATCGCACCCGGTTAGCGTCGGCCGCCGGAGGAGGCAGCCATGACACGGCGTGACTTCTTGGGGCGCGAGGGATCCGAGACGCGCGAGGGGCCTGTGTGGCGTGGGTCGGCGGTTCGGCGCGGACCGTTGCTCGCCCTGGCGCTGGTGCTGGGCGCGCTGTGGTGGTGGGCCGTGCTCCGGCTGGCCCTGCTGCCGGAGCTGACGGGGGTCATCGAGGGTGCGGTGGCGGCGGGCGGCTGGGGCCTGAGCCTGCTGCCGGTGCATGTGATCTCCGCGGCCTCGGCCGGGGTGACTACCAGGGCATCACGACGCCGCCGTTCGGGCGCAGGATCTGACCCGTCGTGAAGCCTGACGCGTCGGACGCGAGGTGCAGGATCGCGTGCGCGACATCCTCGGGTTCGCCCACCCGGCCGAGCGGGGACGCGCGGACCATCATGGACTCGATCCGGTCCTGGAGTTCCGCGTCGTGGCGTTCCGTCATGGGGGTGCGGATCCAGCCCGGAGCGACGGCGTTGACGCGGATGGCGTGGGGGCCCAGTTCGGTGGCGAGGGTCTTGGTGAGCTGGATCACGGCGGCCTTCGCCGCGCTGTAGCAGAGCAGGCCGGCGCTCGCGGAGTCCACGGCGCCCGAGGCCATGGTGATGATGCTGCCCGGGGTCTCGGCGGCGATCATGGCGCGGGCCGCTTCCTGGCAGGCGTACAGGACGCCCTTGAAATTGACCGCCAGGACCCGGTCCAGGTCCTCGTCGAGGGTCTCCAGCACCGTGCTGCTGTGCATGATCCCGGCGATGGCCGCGAGGATGTCCAAGCGTCCGGTTCGGGCGACCGCCTCGGCCAGTTGGGCGCGGTCCGTGACGTCGAGAGGGTGGGCATGTGCGGCGCCGCCCGCCTTGGCGATCAGGGCGGTGGTCTCGCGCAGGCCGTCCTCGTCGCGGTCCGCGCAGTGGACGGTCGCGCCGGCCTCCGCCAGCAGCAGGGCGCCGGCGCGGCCTATGCCGCTCGCGGCGCCCGTGACGAGTGCGGTGCGGCCGGTGAGGTCGTACGCCTTGAGGGGCATGTCGGGACGGTACGACCGAACCTGATGGGTCGTCAACTGTGGTTATCGAGCGGGGGATTACGGGGTCTGGCCCGATTGGCAGCGGGGGCACCAGTAGGTGGGGCGGGCGCGGCTGCCGTCGCCCTGCTCGGCGAGGCGCACCGAGGTGCCGCAGCGAAGGCAGGGGCGGCCCTCGCGGCCGTACACGTACAGGGGCGGTGTGAGGGTGCGCAGAGTGGTGCGGCGCCGGCCCGGGTGGTCGCGGTTCGCTTCGAGGAGGCGCTTGGCGGCGGCGACGAGGCGCTCGGGGGTGGGGAGTTCCCCGATGGGCAGCCAGGGGGTCACCCGGGCGATGAAGCAGAGCTCCGACTTGTAGACATTGCCGATGCCCGCGAGATTCCGCTGGTCCAGCAGCGCCTCGCCGAGGGGGCGGTAGGGGGCGGCGAGGAGACGCCGCAGGGCCTCGTCGGCGTTCCAGTCGGGTCCCAGGAGGTCGGGGCCGAGGTGGCCGACGGTCTGTTCCTCGTCCTGGGTGCGGATGAGCTCCAGGACGGGCAGGCGATAGCCGACGGCGGTGTGGTCGGCGGTGCCGAGGATGGCGCGGATCTGATGGGCGGGGCCGCCGCGCCAGCGCTCGCCCGGCGCGTAGACCTTCCAGGCGCCGTCCATGCGGAGGTGCGAGTGCAGGGTCAGGCCGCCCTCGACGCGGGCGAGGAGGTGCTTGCCGCGCGGGGTGACGTCCAGCACGGTGCGGCCGGTCAGGTCGGCGGTGGCGAATCTGGGGACGCGGAGGTCGGAACGGGTCAGGGTGTGGCCGGCGAGGGCGGAGTGCAGGCGGTGGGCGGCCTGCCAGACGGAGTCTCCTTCGGGCATGGGATCCATCATGCGTGGGGTGGGGCGCGGGGCGCCTCCGGCGGGGGTGCGGTGGTCGGAGTGTCGGAGGGGGAGGTGCGGCGAGGGGTGGACGTGGGTTGCTGGGGCGGAAGGGGAGACGCCGGCGTATGGGGTGGACGTGGGGCCTGGGTTTGGTGGGGTGGAGAGGGGAAGCGAGGCAAGGGGGGCGTGGGTCAGGCCGGGCGGAGGGGAAGGGTGCTGGTGACGTTGCGGTGTGCTGGCGCGGCTGAGCCCGGTGGGGGGCTCGTGCTGGAGTCCGGGTCCCGGCGCGGGTGGGGGTGGTCAGGCGCGGAGGCGGAGGCCTCTGGGCGTGGCGTGGAAGCCTGCCGCTTCCAGGGTTTGGCCCAGGGGTGAGGTCAGGGCGGGGGAGCCGTTGGTGCGCTCCACCGTGATGGTCCCCAGGGCGCCTCCACGGGCCGCCGTCGCGAGAGCTTCCGCTGCCGCGGCGAGGCGCGGGTCCGGAGCCGAGGGATCGTCCGGCGTGGCGGGCCAGGCCAGTAGGGTCTTGCCGCCCCGCTCCATGTAGAGGGTCAGCTCGCCGTCGACGAGGACGACCAGGGATCCCGCCTTGCGGCCGGGCCTGTGGCCCGCCCCGGCGGGGGGCTCGGGCCAGGGCAGGGCCGCGCCGTACGCATTGGCCGGGTCGGCCGCGGCGAGGAGCACCGCGCGATTGGTGTGCTCCGCGTCCCCGCGGTCGCGGGCGGTGGCCGCCGCGCGCAGGCGGTCGACCGCACCGTCCATCGCGAACTGGGCGGCGCCCAGCCCCTCCACGACATAACCGCGTCGCGCCTGCCCGCTGTCCTCGAAGGCGGCCAGGATGCGGTACGTCGCTGAGAAGCCGCCCTCGACCCCTTCGGCGGCGACCGCGCCCCGCGTGACCACGCCGTGCCGGTCCAACAGGGTGCGGGCCAGGGCGTGCGCGCGGTGGGTGGGGTCCGGCTCCTGGGCCGGGAGCAGTGACCAGCGGCCGGACGCGGTGGGTGGGCCGGTGCGGGATGCGGTGCGGGCGGAGGCCGTCAGCGTGCCGTAGCGCCCGCGGGGCACGGTGCGTTTCGCCCGGTGCGCCGTGGAGCCCGCGGTACGGCCGGAGCCGAGGAGGGAGCGCAGCGGCGCGAGGGTGTCGTTGGTGAGACGGCCCGACCAGGCCAGGTCCCAGACGGCGTCGGCCAGTTGGGGATCGGTGGAGTCGGGGTGGGTGGTGGCGCGGACCTGGTCGGCGATCTGGCGGAAGAACAGGCCGTAACCGCCGGAGAGAGTCGTGAGAACGGATTCGTGCAGCGCGGTCAGCTCAAGAGGGTGGGGCTGGGGGAGGAGCAGCGGAGCCGCGTCGGCGAGATAGAGGGAGACCCAGCCGTCCTTGCCCGACAGCGCACCCGACCCGGCCCACAGGACCTCACCCGTGGTGGTCAGCTCGTCGAGCATCGCGGGTGCGTAGCCCGAGACGCGGGACGGCAGGACCAGCTTTTCGAGCGCGGAGGCGGGGACCGGGGCGCCCTGCAGCTGCTCGACGGCGCGCACCAGCCCGTCGATGCCCCGCAGGCTGCTGCTCCCCAGGTGCTGCCACTGCGGGAGGAATGTCGCGAGCGCCGAGGGCGGGACCGGCTCCAGCTCGTGGCGCAGCGCGGCCAGGGAACGGCGCCGCAGCCGCCGCAGCACCGTGGTGTCGCACCACTCCTGGCCGATCCCGGCGGGGTGGAACTCGCCCTGCACGACCCGGTTGTTCGCGGCGAGACGCTGCAGGGTGCCGTCCGTGACGGCCGACCCCAGGCCGAACCTGGCCGCCGCCGCGGCGGACGTGAAGGGCCCATGGGTGCGGGCGTAGCGGGACAGGATGTCGCCGAGTGGGTCCTTGACCGGCTCGGTGAAGGCCTCCGGTACGCCGACGGGCAGCGCGGTGCCGAGCGCGTCGCGCAGGCGGCCCGAGTCCTCGATGGCCGCCCAGTGGTCCGCCCCGGCGATCCGGACGCGGATCGACCGGCGCGCGGACGACAGCTCGCCGGCCCACTGGGGCTCGGCGCCGCGCGCGGCCAACTCGGCGTCCGTCAGGGGCCCCAGGACACGCAGAAGATCCGCGACGCCCTCGATGTCCTTGATCCGGCGGTCCTCGGTGAGCCACTGGAGCTCCTGCTCCAGCTCGGTCAGGACCTCCGCGTCGAGCAGCTCCCGCAGCTCGGCCTGGCCGAGAAGCTCGGAGAGGAGCTTGGAGTCGAGAGAGAGCGCGGCGGCCCGGCGCTCGGCGAGGGGCGAGTCGCCCTCGTACAGGAACTGGGCGACGTATCCGAAGAGGAGGGAGCGGGCGAAGGGGGACGGCTCCGTGGTGGTGACCTCGACGAGCCGGACCCGCCGGGCTTCGATGTCGCCCATCAGCTCGGTCAGGCCGGGAACGTCGAAGACGTCCTGGAGGCATTCGCGCACGGCTTCGAGGACGATCGGGAACGACCCGAACTCTGATGCCACCTGCAGGAGTTGGGAGGCGCGCTGGCGCTGCTGCCACAGGGGTGTGCGCTTGCCGGGGCTGCGGCGGGGCAACAGCAGCGCGCGGGCGGCGCATTCGCGGAAACGAGCTGCGAACAGCGCGGAGCCGCCGACCTGGTCGGTGACGATCTGGGTGACCTCGCCCTTGTCGAAGGCGATGTCGGAGGCGCCGACCGGGGCCTGCTCGCTGTCGAACTCCGCGCCCTGGCGCGACGGTTCCTCGTCGAGCAGGTCGAAGCCCATCAGGTCCGCGTCGGGCAGCCGCAGCACAATGCCGTCGTCGGCGTGCATGACCTGGGCGTCCATGCCGTACCGCTCGGCCAGCCGGGAGCCGAGCGCCAGTGCCCAGGGGGCGTGCACCTGGGCGCCGAAGGGGGAGTGGATGACGACGCGCCAGTCGCCCAGCTCGTCGCGGAACCGCTCGACGACGATGGTGCGGTCGTCCGGAACGTGCCCGGCGGCGCGGCGCTGCTCGTCCAGGTAGGAGAGCACGTTGTCGGTGGCCCAGACGTCGAGCCCGGCGGCTGTCAGGCGCTCCCGGGCGGCCTCCGGGGTGACCGAGCCGATCTCACGGAGGAACGCGCCGAGCGCGCGGCCCAGTTCGAGGGGGCGGCCCAGCTGGTCGCCCTTCCAGAACGGCAGCCGGCCCGGCACACCGGGCGCGGGAGAGACCAGCACCCGGTCGCGGGTGATGTCCTCGATGCGCCAGGACGTGGTGCCCAGGGTGAAGACGTCACCCACCCGGGACTCGTAGACCATTTCCTCGTCGAGCTCTCCGACGCGGCCGCCCCCCTTCTTCGGGTCGGCCCCGGCCAGGAAGACACCGAAGAGGCCGCGGTCGGGGATGGTGCCGCCGGAGGTGACGGCGAGGCGCTGCGCCCCGGGACGGCCCGTGACCGTACCGGCGATGCGGTCCCACACGACGCGGGGGCGAAGCTCCGCGAAGGCGTCTGACGGGTAGCGCCCCGCGAGCATGTCCAGGACGGCCGTGAAGGCGGAATCGGGAAGCGAGGCGAAGGGAGCCGCGCGACGGAAGAGGGCCAGCAGGTCGTCGGCCTGCCAGGTGTCGAGGGCGACCATGGCGACGAGTTGCTGCGCGAGGACGTCCAGAGGATTGCCCGGGACGCGCAGGGCTTCGATGGAGCCGCTGCGCATGCGCTCGGTGACGACGGCCGACTGCACCAGGTCGCCCCGGTACTTGGGGAAGACGACTCCCGTGGAGACCGCGCCGACCTGGTGGCCCGCGCGGCCGACGCGCTGCAGTCCAGAGGCGACGGACGGGGGTGACTCGACCTGGACGACGAGATCGACCGCGCCCATGTCGATGCCCAGCTCCAGACTGGAAGTGGCGACGACGGCGGGCAGCCGGCCCGCTTTGAGGTCCTCCTCGACGAGAGCGCGCTGCTCCTTGGAGACCGAGCCGTGGTGGGCGCGGGCGAGCAGTGGCGGGGCGCCCTTGGCCGCGCCCGATTCGGCCATGATCTCGGCGGGGGAGTGCGCGTCGGGCATGGTCTCGCCGGTGGCGCGCTCGTACGCGATTTCGTTGAGCCGGTTGCACAGGCGCTCCGCGAGGCGCCGCGAGTTGGCGAAGACGATCGTGGAGCGGTGTGCCTGGACGAGATCGGCGATGCGCTCCTCCACATGGGGCCAGATCGACGGCTTGTCACCCGCGTCGTCCTCCTTGGCCGGGGCGCCGCCCAACTCGCCCAGGTCCTCGACGGGAACGACCACCGACAGGTCGAACCTCTTGCCCGACGGCGGCTGGACGATCTCCACCTTGCGCTGCGGCGAGAGGAAGCGGGCCACCTCGTCCACCGGCCGGACCGTCGCCGACAGGCCGATCCTGCGGGCCGGCCTCGGCAGCAGCTCGTCCAGCCGCTCCAGGGACACGGCGAGATGCGCGCCGCGCTTGGTGCCCGCGACGGCGTGCACCTCGTCGAGGATCACCGTCTCGATGCCGGACAGGGCGTCACGGGCGGCGGAGGTGAGCATGAGGAACAGCGACTCGGGTGTGGTGATGAGGATGTCCGGCGGCTTGGTGGCCAGCGACCGCCGCTCGGCGGGCGGGGTGTCGCCGGAGCGGATGCCGACACGGATCTCGGGCTCCGGCAGACCGCGGCGCAGCGACTCCTGGCGGATCCCCGTGAGCGGGCTGCGCAGATTGCGTTCGACGTCGACCGCTAGGGCCTTGAGCGGCGATACGTACAGCACCCGGCAGCGCTTCTTCGCGTCGGCGGGCGGGGGCGTGGACGCCAGGTCGTCGAGGGCGGCGAGAAAGGCGGCCAGGGTCTTGCCGGAGCCGGTCGGGGCCACGACCAGCACGTCGGACCCCTCGGAGATGGCCCGCCAGGCGCCTTCCTGCGCCGCGGTGGGCGCGTCGAAGGCGCCCGCGAACCAGCCGCGGGTCGCGGGGGAGAAGGCGTCGAGCGCGGTCCTGGCCATGGCCCCATCCTGCACTGGACCACTGACATCGGGCGTCCGGCACATGGACGCGCAGGTCAGCGACGCGCGGACGGCGCAGAATGGACCCATGGCGACGGCGGCGGACGGGAAGGACGAGTGGGCACGGCACTGGCAGTACCCGGGGGTGCCGGGCCTCGACCTGCTGCGGGCCCGCTATGTCCGCCATTCCTTCTCGCGCCACAGCCATGAGGGGTTCGTCCTCGGTGCGGTCTTCCGCGGGATCGAGGACGTGGTCATGCCGCACGGCACGATCCGGGCCCGTCCCGGCACCGTCGTCATGATCAACCCGGAGGTTCCGCACTCCGCCCACGCCGGGGTGCCCGAAGGCTGGTCGTACGCCACGCTGTATCCGTCGGCGCGGGTGGTCGCCGACATCGCCGAAGAGACGACCGCGCTGCGGGGGACGGCTGTTTTCGCCGAGACCATCGTCGAGGACCCGGACACCGCGCGGCTCATCCACGCGGTGCACCAGGCGGCGGAGGAGGGCAACGCGCTCGCCGCCGACAGCCTGCTGCGCATAGCAGTGGCCCGGCTGCTGCGACGGCACGGCCAGGCACTGCCCGCGCGTGCGCCCGCCGCGGCCGGCGCCCACACCGCGGCCCTCGCCAAGAGCCTCCTGGAGGAACGCATGGCCGAGCCGCCGTCCCTGGAACAGCTGGCGCGGGAGCTGGGCACCGGCCCCTTCGCGCTGCTGCGCGCCTTCAAGTCCGCCTACGGGATGCCGCCGCACACCTGGCTCACCAACGCGCGCGTGCGCCGCGCCCGCCGCCTCCTGGAGGCCGGGACGGCGCCCGCCGACGCGGCCGTCGCCGTCGGCTTCACCGACCAACCGCACTTGAACAGGCACTTCACCCGGATCGTCGGGGTTCCGCCGGGCGCGTACCGGCGGGAGCGCGCAAGAACGTACAAGACCGCGTAGTCCGCCGCACGTAACGTCCGGGGCGTGGCAGAACAGACAGCACTCCCAGCACAACCGATACGCACCGAACCAGAGGCCAGACCCGACAGCGCCGTCGTCCGCGACGCGCTGGGTGTCGGCGTCGCCGTCGGCCTCTCCGGCTTCGCGTTCGGCGTGACCTCGGCAGGCTCCGGCCTCACCCTCCTGCAGACCTGCGCTCTCAGCCTGCTGGTCTTCACCGGCGCCTCGCAGTTCGCACTCGTCGGCGCGCTCGCGGCGGGTGGCAACCCCTTCACCGCGGCGGCGGGCGCCTTCTTCCTCGGCGTACGCAACGCCTTCTACGGGTTGCGGCTGTCCCAGCTCCTGGCGCTCCCGCGGTTCGTGCGCCCCTTCGCCGCCCACTGGGTGATCGACGAGACCACCGCAGTCACTCTCGCGCAGCCCACGCGTCGCAGCGCCCGGCTCGGGTTCACCGTCACCGGACTGAGCCTCTACGTGCTGTGGAACCTCACCACCCTCGCCGGCGCGCTGGGCGCGGAGGCCATCGGGGACACCGACGCGTGGGGCCTCGACGCCGCGAGTCCCGCCGTCTTCCTCGCTCTCCTCGCGCCCATGCTGCGTACCGGAATGGAACGGGCCGTCGCCGCTCTGGCGGTCGCCCTGGCGCTGGGTCTCCTGCCGGTGCTGCCCGCGGGGGTGCCGGTGCTCGCCGCCGCGCTCGCCGCGCCGGTGGTTCTCATGCTCCAGGGCCGCAGAGCCCGTGGCACGGCCAAGGAGGAGGGGCGATGAGTGTCTGGATCGCGATCGGCGCCACCGCCGTCGGCTGCTACCTCGTGAAACTGCTGGGGCTGCTTGTGCCCGCCGGGGCACTGGAGCGCCCCCTCGTGAAGCGCTTGGCCGCCCTGCTGCCGGTGGCCCTGCTGGCCGCGCTCACCGCCCAGCAGACCTTCAGCACCGGCCAGTACCTGACGCTGGACGCCAGGGGCGCGGGGCTCGCCGCGGCGGCGCTCGCGCTGGTCCTGCGCGCCCCCTTCCTCGTGGTGGTCGGGGCGGCGGTGGCCGTCACCGCGGGCGTGCGCGCGCTGGGCGGATGACCGGGAGGACACCCGCCCACGCGCTGCCCCGGCCCCTCCCCGGGCGCGACGGGTGGGACGACGCCCGGATCAGGCCCCGGCCGGTGCGCCACCGGCGCCAGTGAGGTCCCCGTCGATGACCCGCCCGTAGGCCCGCAGCGTGAGCAGCGCGTCGATCGTCAGCATGGGCCGGCACTCCAGAGCGGTCCCCGGGGCCCATTGCCGCCAGCGGATCGGCCAACCCCCGTCCTCCTGCTGCTCGGCCGCGAGGAAGTCGAGCGAGCGGCTCATCTCCTCGTCGGTGAACCAGCCCCGGGCCAGCGAACCGGGCACAGCGGCGAAGTCGTACGGGAAATGGTGTTCACCCGGCGCGTACCCCGGCGGGAGGGGGTGCTCGTCGGCCCGATCCGGGTTCAGCACCACGAGCCGCTGCTCGCGCACCAGGCGGCCGAGCCGGTCCGCCGCCGCCTCGGCCCGCGCCCGGTCGGGCACGCCGTCCAGGAAGGCGACCGCCGCCCGGATCTCGTACGGGTGGGAAGCGCGCAGCGCGTCGATGGCGGCCCAGCAGAAGTCGGTCGCCCTGAAGAGCCACGCGTGCCACACCTCGTTTCGGTGCAGCAGCCCCACCACGGGGCCGGTCGCCAGCAATTCGCTCGGCGGGTCGTCGACGATGGGGATGAAGGGCGCGGCGGGATAGCCGCGTAGCGAAGGGTGGACGGCGGGCAGCGCCCCGTCCTTCGTCGAGATGTCGGACAGATAGCGGCACATCCGCTCCACCCGCAGGCCCTCGCAGCGGCCGATGGAGTCGAGGACGGACAGCGCGTGCGCGGTGTGCAGCGGTTGGCTGACGGGCCCCCGCAGATCGGGTTCGAGCGCGTGTCCATAGCCGCCGTCCTCACCCTGGTACGCGGCGAGCGCCGCTTCGACCGCATCGCTGCCGCCGCCCAGGAAGTGGTAGGCGAACCGCCGCTGCTCGAGCACCCGGGCCGTCAGCCAGATGAAGTGCTCGCCGCGCGAGAGAAGGGAAGCTCCGGATCCAGCCATGCAACGACCGTAGGGCCCAGAACGCTCACGGCAAGGTGTACGGACAGGGCTGCACTCTCAGGGGCGCGATACTTGGTTCATGCGGTTGACGATTTTCTGGGATCGGATGGCGGACCACTTCGGTGAGGCGTACGCCGACTCCTTCGCCCTGGACCATGTGATGACCGAGCTCGGAGGCCGTACGGTCCACGAGGCACTCGCCGCGGGGTGGGACGCGAAGGCCGTCTGGCGTGTCGTCTGTTCCTCGATGGACGTTCCCGCGGACAAACGCTGACGCCGGGGCGGCCGGCCGGACCGCACGCGCATGGGCGAGACTGATCCGGTGGCACCCACTGACGAGTCCGCCGAGAATTCCGCCCGGAACGAAGAGTCGCCGACGGCGTCGTCGCCCACAGCCTTCGCGGCGGCCCAAGCTTCGGCCCGTATGCCCCGTTGGCTGCCTCGCGCGATGGTTCTCGCGCTCGCGCTCTATGCCTGCTTCCAACTGGGCGACTGGGCGTTCCACCAGCTCATCGGGCTGCTGACCAACATCCTGATCGCCTTTTTCCTGGCGCTGGCGATCGAGCCCGCGGTCGGCCGCATGGCGGCGCGCGGCATGCGGCGGGGCCTCGCCACCTTCCTGGTTTTCCTGGGTGTCGTGATCGCGGCGGTCGGCTTCGTCGTGCTGCTCGGCTCGATGCTGGCCGGGCAGATCATCGAGATGGTCGAGGACTTCCCCAAGTACCTCGACTCGGTGATCAACTGGATCAACCAGAGCTTCCACACGGAGCTTTCGCGGGTCGAGGTCCAGGACAGCCTGCTGCGCTCCGACTGGCTGCAGAGGTACGTCCAGAACAGCGCGACCGGCGTTCTGGACGTGTCGGCGACCGTCCTGGGCGGGCTGTTCAGACTGCTGACGATCTTTCTGTTCTCGTTCTACTTCGCGGCCGACGGACCGCGGCTGCGGCGCGCCCTGTGCTCGGTTCTGCCGCCGGCCCGGCAGGCCGAGGTGCTGCGCGCCTGGGAGATCGCGGTCGACAAGACGGGCGGCTATCTCTACTCGCGTGGCCTGATGGCGCTCATCTCCGGCTTCGCGCACTACATCCTGCTGGTGATCCTGGATGTGCCGTACGCGCCCGCGCTCGCCGTGTGGGTGGGGCTGGTCTCGCAGTTCATCCCGACGATCGGCACGTATCTGGCGGGCGCCCTGCCGATGCTGATCGCCTTCACCGTCAACCCCTGGTACGCGCTGTGGGTGCTCATCTTCGTCGTGATCTACCAGCAGTTCGAGAACTATGTGCTCCAGCCGAAGCTGACCGCGAAGACGGTGGACATCCACCCGGCGGTGGCCTTCGGATCGGTCGTCGCCGGGACGGCGCTGATGGGCGCGGTCGGTGCGTTGATCGCGATTCCGGCGGTCGCGACACTGCAGGCCTTCCTGGGCGCGTACGTGAAGCGGTACGACGTGACGGACGACCCGCGGGTGCACGGCAGGCATCCACGGCGACGAGGTCTCTCGGGCCTGGTGCGGCTGCGGCGGACCCTGCGCCACGAGCCGCGGCAGGCGGCCCGGCCGCCCGGAACATCAGGGGCACCCGGGACGCGGCCGTCCGGGGAAGACGACTCCTGAGACTCGGACGGGGTGGGCGTGGTGCGCTTGACACCGAAATCGAACATCCTTTCTCATGGGGTTCTGGCCCGGTTTCTCTCCTTGAGTTATCCACAGGCCAGGACGGCGTCGGGACGCATTGTCAGTGGCAGGGGTTAGCGTCTTGGATGTGAAGCGATCGACTCAAGCAAATCGGGTGGAACCCATGGCAGCAGGCACCGACCGCGAGAAGGCGCTCGACGCCGCGCTCGCCCAGATTGAACGGCAATTCGGCAAGGGCGCAGTCATGCGCCTCGGCGACCGGCCGAACGAAGCCATCGAAGTGATCCACACCGGATCGACAGCACTGGACGTCGCACTCGGCATCGGCGGACTGCCGCGTGGCCGTGTGGTGGAGGTGTACGGACCGGAATCCTCCGGTAAGACGACACTGACGCTGCACGCCGTGGCCAACGCGCAGAAGGCCGGCGGCACCGTCGCCTTCGTGGACGCCGAGCACGCGCTCGACCCTGAATACGCCAAGGCGCTCGGCGTCGACACGGACAACCTGATCCTTTCCCAGCCGGACACCGGCGAGCAGGCGCTTGAGATCGTGGACATGCTGGTCCGCTCCGGTGCCATCGACCTCATCGTGATCGACTCCGTGGCGGCTCTGGTGCCGCGTGCGGAGATCGAGGGCGAGATGGGCGACTCGCACGTCGGTCTCCAGGCCAGGCTGATGAGCCAGGCACTCCGAAAGATCACCGGCGCGCTGCACCAGTCCCAGACCACCGCGATCTTCATCAACCAGCTCCGCGAGAAGATCGGTGTGATGTTCGGCTCCCCGGAGACGACGACCGGTGGCCGGGCGCTGAAGTTCTACGCCTCGGTGCGACTCGACATCCGGCGGATCGAGACCCTGAAGGACGGCACCGACGCGGTCGGCAACCGCACCCGCGTCAAGGTCGTCAAGAACAAGTGTGCGCCGCCCTTCAAGCAGGCCGAGTTCGACATCCTGTACGGCCAGGGCATCAGCCGCGAGGGCGGCCTGATCGACATGGGCGTGGAGAACGGCTTCGTTCGCAAGGCCGGCGCCTGGTACACGTACGAGGGCGACCAGCTCGGCCAGGGCAAGGAGAACGCCCGCAACTTCCTGAAGGACAACCCCGATCTCGCCGATGAGATCGAGAAGAAGATCAAGGACAAGCTGGGCGTCGGCGTCAAGAAGCCGGAGACCCCGGCTGTCGAGCCCGCGGTGGACGCGGCGGTCGGTGGCGCGGCGGTGGCCACGGACGCGGTGACGGCCGACGCTGCGAAGTCGGTACCGGCTCCGGCGAGCAAGGCCAAGACGGCCAAGACCGCGGCGGCCAAGAGCTAAGCCATGACCCGGAGAATGGACTGGCCGGGGAGTACGGACGCAGAGGACAGCGGCAGCTCCGCCCCGTCGAGGGCCGGGAAGGGGCTGCCGCCTCAGGATCCGGGTGAGCAGGCGCGCGCGATCTGCCTGCGCCTGCTCACCGGGAATCCGCGTACACGCAAGCAGTTGGCGGACGCGCTCCAGAAGCGGGACATCCCCGAAGAGATTACGGACGAGGTGCTGTCCCGCTTCGAAGAGGTCGGGCTCATCAACGACGCGGCCTTCGCGGACGCCTGGGTGGAGTCCCGCCACCACAGCCGGGGCCTGGCCCGGCGGGCGCTCGTGCGGGAGCTGCGGACCAAGGGAGTGGACGCGGCCCTGATCGACGAGGCCGTGGGCCGACTCGACTCCGACCAGGAGGAGGAGCGGGCCCGCGAGCTCGTCGATCGCAAGCTCCGCTCCACCCGCGGCCTGGAGCGCGACCGTCGAATGCGCCGTCTCGTGGGCATGCTCGCCCGCAAGGGGTACTCGGAGGGCATGGCCCTGCGGGTGGTCAGGCGCGCTTTGGAAGAAGAGGGCGAGGACGACACGGGGGGCGTGGAATACGACCCGCTCTGAGCGGTGCGGGGGGCGTGGAGTACGCCCGTGCGGCCCGGGGTGTGCACGGCCTTCTCTGAGCGACGCAGGGGGCTTTTGGTACGGCCTGCTCCGAGCGGAGCTGAGGCCGAGCCGGATCTGAACCACATTCGAGCTGCCCCCGGCCCCGGTGCCCCGGCCTCGGAACTGTCTCCCTGGCCCGGACCGCGGGCCCGGCTTCGCACCTGGCCGAGGGCCCGCCCCGGCGGACTGTGGTGTCGGCTCAACTGGCCTGCCTGCGCCGGTTGGTGGGGTTTACCTCCGGGTGAATGTGCAGGCCGGCCCCCATGCACAGCAACTTCTGCACAGGCAATCGCGTACGCGTGGCAAAGCACCCCGGCGGTACCGAGATCGCGGAGCCGGCCGCCCTCAAGGCGCCGTCACGGCAGCAGATTCTTCAGCAACTGCCCTCCACTGCCGGCCACTTCGGCGACCGTTGCCCGGGCTCTCGGCCTTTAACACCGGCGCCTCCACCTATCACCTTCGTCACCTCGCGCGGTACGGATTCGCCGAGGAGGCCGAGCCCAATGCCGCCGTGCGGGGAGCGCCCACCGTGAGCGCTGGTGGCGAGCCGTTCCCGGAGACCGCCGTTTCCCCCGGCGCGCCCCCGGGCACCGTTGGTCCCGCCCCGCCCGGCCCGCACACAGCCGGCCGCGCGCGGCCGAACGGTTCCGCACCTCGGTAAGGGGCGTCCTCCAGAGAGGGCGTTCCTTACCGTCCTTACGGCGTCACCGGTGGTGTCACCGGCAGTCCCGCCGCCCGCCATGCCTGGAAGCCGCCGTCGAGGTCGGTCGCCCGGTGCAGCCCCAGCTGTCGCAGTGAGACCGCCGCGAGGCTCGACGCGTATCCCTCGTTGCAGATCACCACGATCCGCAGACCGTGGTCGGCGGCCTCCGCGGCACGGTGGCTGCCCTGCGGGTCGAGCCGCCACTCCAGCTCGTTGCGCTCGACGACCAGCGCCCCGGGAATGAGGCCGTCCCGCTCGCGCAGTTCGGCGTACCGGATGTCCACGAGCAGGGCGCCCGCCGAGGATGCCTCGAAGGCCTCCTGAGGGCCTACGCGGTCGAGCCCCTCGCGGACGCGCTCCAGAAGTTCGTCGATGCCGACCGTCTTCCCGCTCACTGCCACTCCTCCGGACGCTCGACGTGCTCCAGGCGCAGCACCGCGCCGGTGCGGCTGTAGCGCCGCATCATCGGCAGCGGCGGGTAGTAGGCGTGCACCGAGATCGCGTGTTCGCCCGGGGACTCGTTCAGTACCTGGTGGACATGGTGGGCACCGAAGGCGCGCCCTTCGCCCGTTGTCAGCCGCCGCTCACGGTCGACGTCGTCGGCCAGTTCGAGGGTCTTCCAGCCCTCGGTGGGGAGGCGCGCCGCGAGTGACTCCTCGCGCAGTGAGCCTCCCGCGGCGGCGAAGGCTCCGTGCGAGCCGCCGTGGTCGTGCCAGCCCGTACCGCTGCCGGGCGGCCATCCGATGAGCCATGCCTCACTCCCGTAGGGCCCGTCGAGCCGTACCCAGGTACGTCCCTCGGGGTCGAGCGGCAGGGAGGCCACGAGGGAGGCGTCGGCAGCGGTGCGACGGACGAATGCGAGCAGCTCCGCAGCGGAAGGGCCCGCAGGGGCGCGACCCGCGGAGCCAGAGCCCGCGGTGCGATCGGCAGGGGTGTCCGCGGCGCGCTCGGGCACAGCGGAAAGAGGTGCGGAGAGAGACACAAAAACCGTCCTGAGAATTTCGCGTGGACGCGCGGCCATGAGCGGAGCACGGCACGGCGCGAGGAAAGAGGGCGAATCAGCAGGACGGTCGACACACGCAGCCCGCATAGCGGACGAGGTCCATATGGACCCTCCGCCACAGGCGCACATTGGTGTCGGTCACGCTTCGGAGTACACCATGTGCGCCTGTGACGGTCAATTGATGTCCGCAGTCCGGTCGGTCCGGTCGGTCCGGCCGGGACTGTCGGCGTGCGGAGGGGCGCCCGCCGTGGACGGCGCGCCCCCGCGCGCCGCGTCCGCCGCCGCGTACAGCTCGGCGGGACGCACCCCCGTGAGCGCGGTGACCAGATGCCCGTCGGGCCGTACGAGCAGCACCGTGTGCGCGGAGGCCCCCGGGTAGCTTTCGACGACCAGCAGCTCGGCCGTCGCGGGCAGGGCCGCCACCGCGGCGGCCAGCCGTGGCATCACCCCGGCGCTCATCCAGTGCCGCCGGTCCCAGACACCGGTGCCCGGTGCGACCAGCATCACCAGCAGTCGCCCGCGTCCCAGCCGGTCCCGCAGTCGCACGGTCGTGCCGTCCGTCGCCGTCGCCCGCACATCCACGACCGGTCCGCCCAGCGGCGTACCGACGAGCGTCTGCGCCTCGGCGTGCGGGGGTGCGAGGGGGGAGCGCGTGTACTCGGGTGGCGCCCCCAACGCGCCACGCCCCAGGTGTCCGTCCGTCAGCATCAGGTCGTGCCCGCGCGCGGTGCCCGGCAGGTATGTGCGCAGGCCGCCGCCACCGCGCAGTATCGGCAGCGCCTGATCGGCGGCGCGCAGCCGGGCGGCGACGGCGGTGCGCCGCTCCGCCTGGTAGCTGTCGAGCAGCGTCTCCGACGCCCCCAGGTGCCAGGCCTGCGCCAGCTTCCAGGCCAGGTTGTCGATGTCCCGCAGGCCCTCGTCGAGGCTCTGGGTGCCCAGCGCTCCGAGCAGGTGGGCCGCGTCTCCGGCGAGGAAGGCCCTGCCCAGCCGCCAGCGGCGGGCCAGCCGGTGGTGGAGGGTGTACACACCGGTGTCGATCAGGTCGTACGGAGGTGTCTCGCCGCACCAGCCGGCCAAGGTGTCCCGCACGCGTGTCACCAGGGCCTCGGGCGTGACCAGCTCGCCGCGCGCCGGCAGTAGCCAGTCCAGCCGCCACAGGTCACCGGTGAGCGGCCGGGCGGTCACTTCCTCGCCGCCCGTGCGCCACGGCGGCAGCCTGTGGAGTAACGCTTCGCCGGGCCAGGGGAGCTCGGTGCGCAGCGCGGCCACGGCGTGCCGCTCCACCGCCGTACGCCCCGGGAAGCGGATGTCGAGGAGCTTGCGCACCGTCGACCGCGCACCGTCGCAGCCGACCAGGAAACTGCCGCGCCACCAGGTGGAGCCGGGCTCCCGGGTGTGTGCGGTGATGCCGTCGGCGTCCTGTTCGACGGTGTCGAGGCGACTGTGCGTGACGATCCGTACGAGCTCCTGCTCGTCGGCGGCGTCCCGCAGACCGTTGGTGAGGGTGTGCTGCGGCAGGTGCAGCGGGGCGGGTAGGTCGCCGTCGTCACCGAGGGTGAGATACCTGATGTCCTGGTTGCGCCGCATGGACCGCCATCCGGTCCAGTGCGCCCCTTCGTCACGGACGGCGGCGCAGCCGAGCCGCTCCACCAGCTCGGCGGTGTCCGGCCGCAGTACGGCCGTACTGGCCGTACGCACTTCTTCTTTGTCGGAGCCCTCGTCGAGCACGACGGAGGGGACGCCCTGGGCGGCGAGCGCCAGGGACAGTGCCAGTCCGACGGGACCGGCACCAACGACGATCACCGGGTCCACGGCGCGTCCCCTCCGGTCCGTACGGACTTGCGGGAAGTGGCAGTTTGAACCCGGTGCACGATCACAGAACGTATGCAACCCACTGCGAGTGCTTGCGTCAAGTGACGTAAGGCAGCGGCGCGGGGCCGCTGCCTTACATATCGTCAGTTCTTTTTGTCGGCGGGCCCGTCGGGGCCGGCGGCGCCGTCCTTCGGGTGCGGCCCGAGCGGACCCGCGGATGCGTCGAGCACACCCGGCGCCTCCAACGGTTCGACCGCGGCGGCCGGCGTGATGCCGGTCTTGGCCCGGCGACCGCGCTTCTCGATCCAGGTGGCGAGCGAGGAAAGCGCCAGACACATCGCGACGTAGATGGCTCCGACGACGAGGACCACGGGAACATACGGGTTCTCGTCATTGACGATGATGTTGTTGGCCATCTTGCGGGCGGCGAACAGCAGTTCGTCGTACGTGATGATGTATCCGAGCGAGGTGTCCTTCAGGGTCACCACCAGCTGGCTGATGATCGTGGGCAGCATGGAGCGCACTGCCTGCGGTATCAGCAGCATCGTCATGACCTGCGACTTGCGTAGGCCGAGCGCGTACGCGGCCTCCACCTGGCCCTTGGGCACGGCGTTGACACCGGCCCTGAGCACCTCGGCCTGGACACACGCGTTGTAGACGCTGAGCCCGATGACGAGGGCCCAGTAGGCCGAACTCTCGCCGATGAAACCCAGGTTGCTCTTGTAGGTCAGGAAGACGACCCACAGTGCGTAGATGGTGATAAGCAGCGGGACGGCCCGGAACAACTCGATGAATCCGGTGGCCACCGCGCTCACCGGCCGGTGGTCGGAGAGCCGCGCCACGGCAAGCAGGGCGCCGAGCACCAGCGAAAGTACTGCCGCCACCACGAAGACCGTGAGGGTGGACAGGATGCCTTCGCCGATGTTCGACCGGACGCCTGCGTTGTTGAAGATGTTCCACATCTCGGGCGCGAGATAGCCCCGGTCGGCGAGTCGGAAGATCGCGAAGGCGATCAGTCCGAGCACCATGAGGGTCCCGAGAACGGAGTAAGTGCGGTTACGTACCCGGGCCTTGGGACCCGGGGCGTCGTACAGGACGCTCGAACTCATCGTGCGACCTCCAGGCGCCGCTCAAGCAGCCGGAAGAGACCGCTGATGGTGAAGGTGATGACCAGGTAGGCGAGAGCCACCCAGAGGAAGATCGGGGCGATGGCGAACCCCTGGTCGCTCAGCATCTTCTGCACCCCGAAGAGCTCGGTGACGCTGAATGCGCCCGCGATCGCCGAGTTCTTGGTGAGCGCGATGAAGATGCTGCTCAGCGGTCCGACCACGGTGCGGGTGGCCTGGGGCAGAACGACCATCCGCAGGGTCTGGAAGAACGTCATGCCCAGTGACCTGGCCGCTTCGGCCTGGCCGAGCGACACGGTGCTGACACCGGACCTGACGGCCTCACAGACGAATGCGGAGGTGTAGCAGCTGAGCGCCAGCAGGGCCTTGGTCCACGGATTCATGCCGGTGCCGAAAACGGGGGGCACCACGAACCAGACGACCAGGAACAGCAGTGTCAGCGGAGTGTTGCGGAAGAGTGTGACCCAGGCGGTGCCGAAGAACCTCAGGGGCGGGACGGGAGAGACACGGAAGCCGGCCATGACAACGCCCAGCACCATCGCGAACAGCGCACTGGCGGCGGTCAGCAGAACGGTGCCTATGAAGCCGTCACGGAACTCCGGCAAGTGGTCGAGCAATACATTCACGGGGAAGTCCTCGTGGGCGACAGCGAACGGGCAGGGGACACCGCGCCCCGTACGCTCCCCTCAAGCGCGTACGGGGCCCGGTAGGTCACTCCGGAAGGCGGCGCTATCAGTAGCGCTCGAGCGCCGGCGGCTCGGAGAACGGCGAGCCGGACAGGCCCAGCGTCGCGTCGTACGCCTTCTTGTAGTCGCCGTTCTTCAGGTGCGACTCGAGCGAGTCGTTGATCGCGTCGCGGAGCGCCTTGTCGTCCTTGCTCATGCCGATGCCGTAGGGCTCCTCGGTGAACGGCTTGCCGACCACCTTGAGCTTCGTCGGGCGCTGGGCCGCGTAGCCCTTGAGGATCGCGTCGTCCGTGGTGACCGCGTCGACCTCGTTGTTGATGAGCTGCTGCACGCACTCGGAGTACTTCGACAGCTCGACGGTCTTCGCACCGTACTTCGGCTTCTTGATCTCCTGGAGGGGAGTGGAGCCGACGATGGAGCAGACCTTCTTGCCCTTGAGGTCCTCGGAGCTGTTGATCGTGGTCTCGTCCTTGCGGACCAGCAGATCGGCGCCGGCCATGAAGTACGGACCGGCGAAGCCGACCTGCTTCTTGCGCTCGTCGTTGATCGTGTACGTACCGACGTAGAGGTCCACGTCGCCCTTGGAGATGGTCGTCTCACGGACACCGGAGTCGACCGTCTTGAAGGTGATCTGGTCGGGCGAGAAGCCGAGGTCGGCGGCGACCATCTTGGCGATCTCGACGTCGAAGCCGGAGCGCTTGCCGTCCGTGTCCTCGAAGCCGAGGAACGGCTGGTCGTTCTTGGCGCCGATGGTGAGCTTGCCGACCGACTTGGCCTTCTTCACGACCGGGGAGTCGATCTTGACGTCCTTGGCGGCGGTGTACGTCGGGAGCTTCGGCGCGTTCTTGCCGCCGGCCGGGTCCTTGGGCTTGTCGCCGGCGGTACCGGACTCGCCACCACAGGCGGTAGCGGTCAGCGCGAGCACAGCAATGGCGACAGCAGCCGATTTGCGGAGCTTCATCGTGAACATCCTTATGTCGTGGTCGTGGGGCTTCAGTGGTGAAGGATCTTCGACAGGAAGTCCTTGGCCCGGTCGCTGCGCGGGTTGCTGAAGAACTGGTCGGGTGTGGCCTCTTCGACGATCTTTCCGTCGGACATGAAGACGACCCGGTTGGCGGCCGAGCGTGCGAAGCCCATCTCGTGCGTGACGACCACCATCGTCATCCCGTCGCGCGCCAGCTGCTGCATGACCTCCAGCACCTCGTTGATCATCTCGGGGTCGAGCGCCGAAGTGGGCTCGTCGAAGAGCATGACCTTGGGGTCCATCGCCAACGCCCGCGCGATCGCGACTCGTTGCTGCTGGCCCCCGGAGAGCTGCGCCGGGTACTTGTCCGCCTGGGAGCCCACGCCGACCCTGTCGAGCAGGACGCGTGCTTTCTCCTCGGCGGTCTTCTTGTCCATCTTGCGGACCTTGATCTGGCCCAGCGTGACGTTCTCCAGCACCGTCTTGTGTGCGAAGAGATTGAACGACTGGAAGACCATGCCGACATCGGCACGCAGGCGGGCGAGTTCCTTGCCCTCCTGGGCGAGGGGCTTGCCGTCGATCGTGATGGTGCCCGAGTCGATCGTCTCCAGGCGGTTGACGGTGCGGCACAGCGTGGACTTGCCGGACCCCGAGGGTCCGATGACGACCACGACCTCGCCACGGGCGACGGTCAGATCGATGTCCTGGAGCACATGCAGCGCGCCGAAGTGCTTGTTGACGTTGCTCAGCACGACCAGGTCGTCGGCTGCGGCTGCAGCATCCTCGCCGGCCTTGGTCACTGAAACTCCGCTCATCGGCTTTTTGCTCCGTCCTCCTCGATTGGGAGGACCCTAGTCAGCCGCTGCGATCAGCGTCATTACATCTGAGGGGAAATTGAGCATAACGATCCGGCTTCGGCAGGACACTCCGCGTGAACAGGACGACGGCGGGGGATACCGGGTCCATAACGGAACATGCCCGTAACGGGAAGGGCCTTGACTCGACCGTGACGCATCGGCGTGGATGCAGCGAGACCAAAACGACCAATACTCCGGAGGGGGGCCATGAGACTGCTGCTCGTCGAGGACGACAACCACGTCGCGGCGGCCCTGGCCGCCATCCTCGCCCGCCACGGTTTCGAGGTCGTCCACGCCCGTAGCGGCGAGGAGGCCATCCAGGCCCTGCTGCCCGCCGACAAGGAGCCCTTCGGGGTCATCCTGCTCGACCTCGGGCTGCCCGACCAGGACGGCTACGAGGTGTGCGGCAAGATCCGCAAGCGCACCGACACCCCCGTGATCATGGTGACCGCGCGGGCCGACGTGCGCTCCCGGATCCACGGCCTCAACCTCGGCGCCGACGACTACGTCGTCAAGCCGTACGACACCGGTGAGCTGCTCGCCCGTATCCACGCCGTCAGCCGGCGCACCACGAGCGGCGACGCGCCCCCCGTGGGCGCCGACAGCGCCCTCGCGCTCGGCCCCGTACAGATCGAACTGCCCACCCGCCGGGTCACCGTCGACGGAGCGGACGTACAGCTGACCCGCAAGGAGTTCGACCTGCTCGCGCTCCTCGCGCAGCGTCCCGGCGTCGTCTTCCGGCGCGAGCAGATCATCAGCGAGGTGTGGCGTACGAGCTGGGAGGGGACGGGCCGCACACTGGAGGTCCATGTGGCGTCGCTGCGCTCCAAGCTGCGGATGCCCACCCTCATCGAGACGGTGCGCGGAGTCGGCTACCGGCTCGTCGCGCCGCCCGCGCTGCAAGGACCGTAGTCCCACGTGCGTACCCGCCTTCTCCCGCTGCTCATCGTGCTCCTCGCGGGCATCCTCCTCGCGCTGGGCTTCCCGCTCGCGGTGAGCGTGGCCGCGGCGCAGCAGCAGCGGGTGGTCGTCGACCGGATCGACGACACGGCGCGGTTCGCGGCGCTCGCCCAGTTCGTCACCGAACGCAAGAAGACCGAACGCGACACGAGCGGCGAGGACGAACGGCGCAGGACCCTGGAGACCGAACTCGCCAGCTACAGCGGGGTGTACGGGATCAAGGCGGGGGTCTTCTACCGGGAGGGCGAGGCCATGGCCAGCGCCCCCGCGGACTGGGCCGTCCCCAGGACCGGTGAGGGCCGCGACGCCTTCCAAGAGGCGCTGTACAAGCGCCGCAGCCACGATCCGCAGCAGGTCTGGCCCTGGCAGAACGGGCGGCTGGTCGTCGCCTCGCCGGTGGTGCGGGACGGTGACGTGGTCGCCGTGGTGGTCACCGATTCGCCGACCGGACAGATGCGTTCGCAGATCCTCCAGGGCTGGCTGCTGATCGCGGCGGGCGAGTGCGCGGCGATGCTCGTCGCGCTCGGCGCCGCCGTGCGGCTCACCGGCTGGGTGCTCCGGCCCGTACGCGTCCTGGACGCCGCCGCCCACGACATCGCCACCGGGCTGATGAACTCCCGGGTGGCGGCGGGTGGTGGCCCGCCGGAACTCAGGCGGCTGGCCCGCTCGTTCAACGAGATGGCCGACAACGTCGAGGACGTGCTGGAGCAGCAGCGCGCCTTCGTGGCCGACGCCTCCCACCAGCTGCGCAATCCGCTGGCCGCCCTCCTCCTGCGCATCGAGCTGCTCGCCCTGGAGCTCCCCGAGGACAACGAGGAGATCGCCTCCGTCCGTACGGAGGGCAAGCGTTTCGCCCAGGTGCTCGACGACCTGCTGGGACTGGCGCTCGCCGAGCACGCCTCCGCCGACCTGCGACTGATCGACCTCGGCGCGCTGGCCGCCGAGCGGGTCGCCGCCTGGCGGCCCCTCTCGGACGACAAGGGGGTGCGCCTCCTCCAGCACGGCTCCACCGCCGTCACCGCCTGGGGCGACTCCGTCGCGCTCTCCAGCGTCCTGGACGCGCTGCTCGACAACGCCCTGAAGTTCACGCCCGAGGGCGAGGCGGTCGAGGTCACCGTCGCGTCGAACGGCGAGCACTGCACGGTCGACGTCGCCGACGACGGCCCCGGCCTGACCGAGGACGAGCTGTCCCGCATCGGAGACCGTTTCTGGCGCAGCAACCGCCATCAGAACGTCAGGGGCTCCGGCCTTGGCCTGTCCATCTCGCGGGCCCTGCTGACGGCCTGCGGCGGCAGGCTCACATACGCCCAGAACGCGCCCCACGGTCTGCGGGTGACCGTCACCGTCCCGCGCACGTCCCCCAAGCCGGCCATGCCGTCGGAAGGGCCCGCGCAGTGACCGGTCGCTACGGCTTGACGGACCGGTAGTAGCGCTGCGCCCCTTCATGCAGCGGCAGCGGGTCCGTATAGATCGCGGAACGCAGGTCCACCAGCTGCGCCGCGTGCACCTGATTGCCGATCCGGTCGCGACTCCCTATCACCGTGCGGGTCAGGCCCTCGGTCAGTGACGCGTCCATCAGCTCCGTGGTCACCAGCAGGTTGGCGACCGCCACGGTCGGCACGGCCTCCCCGTCCTGGGCACTGCGATACGCGTCGGCGGGCATCACGGCCGACCGGTAGTGGCGGGCGCCGCCGCCGGCCGCGTGCAGCTTGTCGACCAGCTCGCCCAGCGGGACGAGCCGGATCTCGAACCGTTTCGACAGGTCCCTGACCGCACTGGTGGGCAGGCCGCCCGACCAGAAGAAGGCGTCGATGTCACCGTCCTCCAACAGCCCCGGCATGGTGTCGATGCCGGCGGACACCGGGGTGATGTCCAGGTGGGGATTGAGCCCGGCGGCCGTCAGCAGCTGGTTCGACACCAGGCGCACGCCCGAACCGTCCTGCCCGACGCCGACCCGCTTGTCGCGCAGATCGGCGGCGGTGCGCACCTTGGAGCCCCTGGGCACGACGAGCTGCACATAGTCGTCGTACAGCCGCGCACAGCTGCGCAGCAGCTCCGCGCCCGGCATCCCGTCCTGTAGATACTTCGCGACGGCGTCGGCGGTGGCGATGGTGAAGTCGGCCTCACCGCCGGCCACCCGCGCCAGGTTCTGCTGTGAGCCCTCGCTGGTCCGCAGCCGCATGTCCACGTCCGGCAGATCGTGCGCCAGGGCCGTGTCCAGGAGCTCGCCGTAGCGCTGGTAGACCCCGGTCGGTACGCCCGTACTGAAGGTGATCCGCCCGCGCGGCTCGGACTCCCCGATCGGCAGGAGCCACCACATCAGCAGCCCGAACACCACAAGCGCGGCGGCGGAGCCCTGAAGGGTGCGGCGGCGGCTGATACGGGGGAGGGCTTGGAGCATGCGCGCGATCCTGCCAGTTCAGTGCCCGTGAGGACCAGGGGGTACGGGGCCCCGTACGCTGGGGAGCGAGATGAGCGAGAAGACATATGAGGTGCGCACTTACGGGTGCCAGATGAACGTCCACGACTCCGAGCGGCTTTCCGGCCTGCTGGAGGGCGCGGGCTATGTCCGCACGCCCGAGGGCACGGCGGAGTTCGACGCCGATGTCGTCGTCTTCAACACCTGCGCGGTCCGGGAGAACGCCGACAACAAGCTGTACGGCAACCTCGGCAGGCTCGCGCCGATGAAGACGAAGCGGCCCGGCATGCAGATCGCCGTCGGCGGTTGTCTGGCGCAGAAGGACCGCGACACCATCGTCAAGAAGGCCCCCTGGGTCGACGTCGTCTTCGGTACGCACAACATCGGCAAGTTGCCGGTGCTGCTGGAGCGCGCCCGTATCCAGGAAGAGGCGCAGGTCGAGATCGCGGAGTCGCTGGAGGCGTTCCCCTCCACGCTGCCGACGCGGCGCGAGAGCGCATACGCCGCCTGGGTCTCCATTTCCGTCGGGTGCAACAACACCTGCACCTTCTGCATCGTCCCCGCGCTGCGTGGCAAGGAGAAGGACCGCAGGACCGGCGACATCCTCGCCGAGATCGAGGCACTGGTCGCCGAGGGCGTCTCCGAGATCACCCTGCTCGGACAGAACGTGAACGCGTACGGCTCCGACATCGGCGACCGCGAGGCGTTCAGCAAGCTGCTGCGCGCCTGTGGGCGCATCGAGGGGCTTGAGCGGGTCCGCTTCACCTCACCGCACCCCCGCGACTTCACGGACGACGTGATCGCGGCGATGGCCGAGACGCCGAACGTGATGCCGCAGCTGCACATGCCGTTGCAGTCGGGCTCGGACACGGTCCTCAAGGCGATGCGCCGCTCGTACCGGCAGGACCGCTTCCTGGGGATCATCGACAAGGTGCGCGCGGCCATGCCGCACGCCGCCATCTCCACCGACATCATCGTGGGCTTCCCCGGCGAGACCGAGGCGGACTTCGAGCAGACCATGCACGTGGCGCGCGAGGCACGCTTCGCGCAGGCCTACACCTTCCAGTACTCCAAGCGCCCCGGAACCCCGGCCGCCACCATGGAGGGCCAGGTCCCGAAGGAGGTCGTCCAGGAGCGCTACATGAGGCTGGTCGCCCTCCAGGAAGAGATCTCCTGGGCGGAGAACAAGAAGCAGGTCGGCCGGACCCTGGAGGTCATGGTCGCCGAGGGCGAGGGCCGCAAGGACGGTGCCACGCACCGCCTCTCCGGCCGCGCCCCCGACAACCGCCTGGTGCACTTCACCAAGCCCGACGCCGAGGTCCGCCCCGGCGACGTCGCCACCGTCGAGATCACCTACGCGGCGCCGCACCACCTGCTGGCCGAGGGCGAGACCAAGGGCGTACGGCGCACCCGCGCCGGCGACGCCTGGGAGAAGCGCAACACGGTCGGCGCCGCCAAGCCGGCCGGCGTGATGCTCGGACTGCCGTCCGTCGGAGCGCCCGAGCCGCTGCCGGCCGTCACGGGCGGCTGCGGCAGCAACTGACCCCGCTGCGGGTCGGAGCGGGGCACGACGGAGCAGCACACACCACGGGGAGTGTCATGGTGCGCTGGGGACTGCTGCTGGACAACCCCGCGTGGCACGGCGAGTACAAACCGATGGAACTGCTCGCCACCGTGGACGGCACCCGGGAGAGCGCCGAGGCGCAGCTGCGGGAGCTGGTGCGGCTGTACCGCCCGAGCGATCCGACGAAGCCGAAGCGCACCCGGATCTACCGGACGGTGGACGGCTGGGCACTGATCTGCGACGGGCCCCTCGGCCAGTCCTTCGCGTACCGCTTCATGGTGTGCGAGCTGGAGTGGGACTCGGAGCCGGCCGACGGGCCCGGCACGGTCTGACAGCAGCGCGGCGGCAGTCGGTGGTCGCCGCCGGTTCGACCGGCTGGATTAGGCTGCCGGACATGCTTGTCGCCGCCGCCGTATGCCCCTGTCCGCCGCTTCTCGTGCCCGAGGTCGCCGCGGGCGCCGCCCCGGAACTCGACGCCGCACGGGCCGCCTGTGCCGACGCGCTGGGGGTACTGGCGGCCTCGCGCCCCGACCTGCTCGTCGTGGTCGGCCCCGCCGCTCAGGACGGCGCTGGAAGTCACCCGCAGGGTGCGGTCGGCGGCTTCGGCGGCTTCGGCGTGGACCTGGAGGTGCGGCTCGGCCCGGCGGGCGGCGACGGCGCCCGGGAGCGCGCGCTCCCGCCGTCCCTCGCGGTGGCCGCCTGGCTGCTCGACCGCACGGACTGGGCGGCCGCGCCGGTCCGCGGGCTCGGCGTCGAGGAGCGGCTGGCCGGAGAGCGGTGCGCGCGGGCGGGCCGGGAGCTCGCCGAGGCGGCCGAGCGGGTGGCCCTGCTGGTGATGGGCGACGGCAGTGCCTGCCGGACGCTCAAGGCCCCCGGCTACCTGGACGGGCGGGCCGTGGACTTCGACGCGGCGGCGGCCCGTGCGCTGGGCGCGGCCGACACGACCGCTCTGCTCGCGCTGGACGAGCAGGCGGCGTACGAACTCAAGGTGGCGGGCCGGGCGCCCTGGCAGGTGCTCGCGGGCGCCGCTCAGGGAGCGGGGCTGGGCGGCACGCTGCTGTACGAGGAGGCTCCGTACGGCGTGGGGTATTTCGTCGCCGCCTGGTCGTAACGAGGGGTGGCGAGGGCGGACACACGGGGACGGCCGTGGAGCGAGTCCGCTCCACGGCCGTCCACCGTTGATCTGCCGAACCGACCCGCCGGGCCGCTGTCTGCGGCCCGGACCGTCGTTCCGTCAGCCCTGTCAGCCCGTCAGGAAGAGGTCGGAGGCTTCGTGCCTCCGGCCGGCGGCGGGGTGCCGTCGTCCTTGTGGGCGATCCGGTCCAGGGCGTCCTTGGCCTTGCCCGTGCCCGACTGGATCTGGCTGCTGTACTTGCCCTTGGTCTTGCTGTCGACCGCCTTGGCGGCCTTGCTCAGGCCCTGCTCGATCTTGCCCTCGTGCTGTTGCGCGAGGCCGGAGACCTTGTCCTTCGCAGGAGCAAGCTTGGCCTTCAACGAATCCAGGAAGCCCATGGATCACCTTTGCTCTTCGGGGGACTACTTACGAGCGCTCTCGCCGGCCCCATTGTCCGCCGCTTCCTCCACCGACTGCTGCTTGGGGATCTCCACGCTCTCGGCGGCGGTGGCCGGCTCGGCGGGCTCGGAAGCCTCGGCGGTCTTTTCGGCCGCGACTTCCTTGCTCTCCGTTTCGGTCTCCTCCGCGGGGTCGGCCGTCAGAGTGGCGGCCTGCCCCTCCTCGGCTGCGCCTTCGGCGGCATCCTTGGACTTGCGGCGAAACCGTGCAAAAACGCCCATGTCTACTCCATACGTTACTCGTGTGGGCGAAATTCCGCGCCGCCCGGAGCGTCTCATTGCGTCGCCCGGGGGCACCGGTCCGTAAACCGGCGGTCGGAACCTCGCAACAGGCAACGACCCCGCCCGTGCGCCGTCACGTAGCTCGTTCGAGGAGGTGCCCACGGGTTTGCGAGACTGGGGCAGTGAGTACTGCAGCTACTGCCCCGCGGGTCATCGCCGTTGTCGGCCCCACAGCGGCCGGAAAATCCGATCTGGGTGTCGCCCTGGCCCGGCGTTTCGACGGCGAGGTCGTCAACGCGGACTCCATGCAGCTCTATCGGGGGATGGACATCGGCACCGCCAAGCTGACGCCCGAAGAGCGTGCCGGAGTCCCGCACCAACTCCTCGACATCTGGGACGTCACCGAGGCGGCGAGTGTCGCCGAGTACCAGCGGCTCGCCCGGGTGCACATCGACCGGCTGCTCGCCGAGGGCCGCACGCCCGTCCTGGTCGGCGGCTCGGGCCTGTACGTACGCGGGGCGATCGACGCCCTGGACTTCCCCGGCACCGACCCCGCCGTACGGGCCCGCCTGGAGGAAGAGGTGACGCTGCGCGGCCCGGGTGCGCTGCACGCCCGCCTCGCCGCCGCCGACCCCGCCGCCGGGCGCGCGATCCTGCCCAGCAACGGCCGCCGCATCGTTCGCGCCCTCGAAGTGATCGAAATCACCGGGAAGCCCTACACGGCCAATCTCCCCGGCCACGAGTCGGTCTACGACACCGTCCAGATCGGCGTCGATGTCGCCCGCCCCGAGCTCGACGCACGCATCGCCGCACGAGTGGACCGCATGTGGGAGGCGGGGCTCGTGGAGGAGGTGCGCACGCTGGAGGCGCGCGGCCTGCGGGAGGGGCGCACGGCGGCACGCGCACTCGGGTACCAGCAGGTGCTCGCGGTGCTGGCGGGGGAGTGCACCGAGGAAGAGGCGCGCACCGAGACCGTGCGCGCCACCAAACGCTTCGCGCGCCGCCAGGACTCCTGGTTCCGCCGGGACCCCCGGGTGCACTGGCTGAGCGGCGCCGACGAGCACCGCGCGGAACTCCCGCACCGGGCGCTGACGTTGCTCGAACGAGCGGTCACAGCCTGATCACGTGACCAGCGTTGGCTAGCGTAGCAGGGAGTACCCTCTGAGCTGGATCGCAGCAGGTCAGAGTGGGTTTTTTGGGTTGCGAGGCTTCATCAGGCTTCGACACTCAGGGACAGCCTTTTCGGGTATTAATGCTGACCCATTGCTGACTTGGCTGACGGGTAGTCAGTTTCATGGCTTGGCTGTGGTCGCGGTGCCGGAGCGTGTTGTGGCTGCCGCACGGGCAAGCTGCTGCGATGCCCGGGGGTATCGCAACGAGTCAGCCCGTTGACTCCTTCGGAAATATTTGTGCCCTTGGGGGCGTTCTCCTGCGGCATTCATACCGAGGAGGGGAAGGTGTCGGGCCTGAAGCTGTTCAACACAAAGAGCGGCGTGACCGCGGTCACGCCGCGTCTTGCTGATGTCGAGGCGGATGTGCAGAGCCTCGTCGAGGCGCACATGGAGACGTTGCTGGGTGTCCGATTCCTGGCGAGCGAGTACAGCACCGGGCCGGTTTGACTCTCCTCCCGAGGGTTCCTCAAGCGCACCGAAGCGTGGTCTCGCCGCAGCGTGCGCCTGACCTGGAGGTCTATCCGTCCCACGCGAGAGGTTGTCCATCCCGATGGAATCTCACAATTCTTGAGATAATATCGTCCAGTCCGATCAGTTGGTCAAATGGCCGAGCTGGAGGTTTCGTGTCCCTGGCGATCGTGCGGGATCTGCGTCCGGAACTGCGCTTGACGACGCCGGAGGAGGTCGCGGCCTTCGAGCAGGATCTGTTGTCCGAGTTCGTGCTCGCCCGGGCTTCGGCCGGTGTCAGTGACGGGACGGTCGCCGGCGATGTCGGCGTGATCGTCGAAGTGCGCTCATGGTTCACGCGCCCGCTGTGGGAGATGGAACCTCGCGATCTGGACCGGTTCTTCGGTCGACATCAACAGGGCTTGGCTCATGGCACGAAGGTCCACAAGGCGCACTCTCTCAGCGTGTACTTCGAGTTCCTTGAACTACGGCACAAGCCCGCCATCCACAGGGCAACCGGCTATGTCGTCGAGTCGCCGTTGGATGAGATCAACCGGCCCCGTGGATCGACCCTGTCCCGGTTGCGGGTTCCGCCGCCGCTCGGGGAGGTCGAGCATCTGTTCTCGGCTTGGCGTGACGAGGTGCCGCAGGCGCGTAAACCGTTGTCGATCGTCCGGAGTTACACCGCGATGAGGCTGGCGAGTCTGATAGGTCCCCGGGTCTCGGAGCTGTGCCTGGCGAACGTCGACGACATCCACTGGGAGCTCGGCCAGTTCGGAAAGATTCTTCTGCGGGGCAAGGGGAGGCGCGGCAAGAAGAAGGAACGGCTCGTCCCGCTGATCAACGGGAGCCGTTCGCTGCTGGAGTGGTGGGTCGACGGCCCCCGCTGGCAGTACGACGATCGGGTGGATGAGCCAGAGGCGCCGTTGTTCCCCTCGGAGCGGCGGGCCGCGGACGGCTCGAGCCTGCGGGTGGATACCGACACGCTCCGCCTGCATCTGAAGAAGATGGTCGCCCAGCACCTTCCTTCGCAGGCAGGCAAGCTGACGCCGCACACGCTTCGGCACTTCGCTGCCTCGGAGCTCTACCGTCAGGGCATGGATGTGGTGGCGATCCAAGAGCTGCTTGGCCACAAGTGGATCAACACCACCATGATCTACGTACACGTCAACCAGACTCATGTCGAGGACGCGTGGGTCCGTGCGGGTGAGCGTGGACGGGCGCGATTCGGAGGAGCGTCATGAAGTGGAACCTGCGGATGACCGCGGCCAAGCGGGACATCTGGAAGTCCTCCGAACTCCAGCGCATGCTGGCCGACGCGGGCTTGGTGATCAGTGCTGGCAAGATGTCCAACCTGTGGGCCGGCCAGCCGGTGACGATCCGCCTGGACGATCTCGACGTGATCTGCGAGGTGCTGCAATGCGAGCCCAGCGATCTGCTTGTCCGTGAGCCCGAGGAGGCCCGCGCGAAACGACCGGAGCAGGATGAGAGCAGGGCGGCCATCCGTCCCGCTGTTGGTGAGAACCGTCGTCGGAGCGGCGGCGGCCCGGCCTCCCGCAACTTGATGCCGCCGTTGTGACGAAGGAAGCGAAGGCCAAGGGGCTTGGGACGCCTGAGAGTTGCGAGGTCTGCATGGCCTGGGGCCTGCACCCTAACCCGGGCGGCGCGAAGATCCTCTGCTATGCGTGCAGGGCATGGTGGTACAAGTACCCTGCCGACTCGTGCGGCACGTGTGGCGCGACCGTCCCCCTGCGTGACGGAGTCTGCCGGGCCTGCCGTCACCAGGCCGCAATCGTCGCCGGCCGTATCAAGGTCCCTTCAGCCGGCCACGGGGCCCGGTTGGACCTCACGGTCGCAGCCACAATCGGGCACCAGACGTTTCTCGCTGACCTGATCAAATGGAATCGGCGCCACCACCTCACCGCAAGAACAGCGGAGGTGCCTGACTTGCCGAGCGAGACGACGCACAGACACCCCCTGCTGCTGAAGCCGCCCGAGAGCATCCAGCTCACGCTCTTCGAGCCGGTCCGGGACTTCCGGCGCTATCGGAACCCGAACGGCTCGAAGGGGCGCTCCTGGACAGGATTCACCCCGGCAGATCCCGGATATGCGGACTTCCTCGTCGATCGGGCCAGGGACGTCGCGGTGGTACGGGGCTGGAACCGCTGCACCATCAAGCGCGTGAAGTGCGGATTAATGATCCTCTCGGCCCTGCACCAGCCTTTCGAAAGGATCAAAGCCACCACGGTGCACGCACTCTCCCGGGACATCGATGCTCCCGCAGTCCATCTCATCGACATACTCGACGATCTCGACATCCTGCTCGACGACGCACCCGACCCCCTCGAACAACTGGTCAGAGCTCACCTCGCAAGGCTTCCCGAGCAGATACGCGTCGAGGTGACCGCCTACTTCGACGTCCTCCGCAACGGAGCCCCTCGCCGTCGCCCCAGGTCGCCTCACACAGTTGACATCCACCTGCGGCTGATCGTCCCGTTCACTGCCGAGTACTGTGCCCCCCGATACTCGACATTGAGGCAGGTCACCCCCGAGGACATCACTGACTGGCTGGCCAAACGGAACAACGTCCAGCGCGAAATCGTCGCGCTCCGGGACATGTTCAAGACGCTCAAGTCACAGCGGCTGATCTTCGCCGACCCAGCCCGACGCATCAGGCCCGGCAACACCCTCGTCAACCCGCCCACACCGGTCGCGGGAGACCAACTCAAACAAGTGGCCAGAGCCGCGGCTGAGAGCCCGGCCCTCCTGGCCGTCGTCGCCCTTGCCGGCATCCACGCCCTCTTCCCGCACGAGATCAGAATGCTCCAAGACTCCGACATCGAGCTGAGCACCGGGCGCCTCCGGCGGGGCGAGGTCAGCCGGCCACTCGACGACTTCACCGCCGAAGCCATCCGCAAGTACCGGCGCTACCGTGACGCCCGCTGGCCGGACTCGGCAAACCCTCATCTCCTCCTCACCCAGCAGACAGCCAAGAAAAAGAGTCCAGTCAGCGACTTCTGGCTCAAGCGCCTGTTCAAGGGGCTGCCCGCCACGGTCGACAGCCTCCGCCAGGACCGGGTCCTCGAAGAAGCGATCGCCGCCGGACCCGATCCCCTCCGCATCTCCACGATGTTCAACCTCAGCGCCCAGGCAAGCCTGCGCTACACCCGTGCGGCCAGCCCGGCAGGCACCGAAACGACGACCGGGTAACCTGCGAACCCACGGCCAGAGAGCCTCCAAATCCCCCAGCAGCACCTACAGTTCAGATTTCGATACCTTCAGAAATCGTGAACTCGCGGGGATTCCACGGCGGTCGGATCGACTCGCTCGGTCTCGACGAGAACGGCTCACCGGTCATCGTGGAGTTTACCGACCGCAGGTAGTCCTGCCCGTGATGTCCGTCTGGGACTGTGACCAGCACGTCCCAGGCTTGTTTACCGACCATGTCCGGGACGTCTGTCATGTTCTGGAGTCGGTACGGAGGACGAGTGGCACGGCACGTGGTGGTCGGGGACTTGCGGGTCCAGCAGATCGAGCGGAAGGACGGGCGGCGGTCGTGGACGATCGTGTGGCCCGAGGGGACGGTGCACACGGAAGCGGACCGGTTCCTGCGTCTGCACGATGGTTCGGGAACGCAGAGGACGTACGCGTATCTGCTGGTGGACCACCTGCGGTGGCTGGAGCGGGAGTGCCTGACATTCGCCGCAGTACAACTGCGCGACGTGGAAAGGTACATGGGCATGGTCGGTGCCGAGGTCCGCATGCCGCTCGGCGAGCCGTGGCGGGTCGGCAAGCGCCCCTACGGCCGCTCCGCGTTGTCGATCGCGGCGGCCTGTCTGAAGGGCTTCTATCTGCATCAGTCCTCCCTCGGGATCAACGGCGAACTCGGCAAGAAGCTCGACAAGTCGCGGCTGCCGTCGCGGGTGGACCGGCGCCGGTCGTTCCTCGGGCACGTGAAGTCGTCGCGGCCCACCAACCCGCTGGCGCCGAAGGGGCCGCACCGCCGGCATCCGAAGATGCTCCCGGAGGGCGCCCGGGAGAGGCTGCTGGAGACGGTGAACGCCGCCCGGGACCGGCTGGTGGTCACCTGGCTCGCCGACGGCGGGCTTCGCATCGGAGAGCTCTGCGGACTTCACCTGGTCGACCTGCACTTGCGGGAAAATGCGGCTTGCGGCGAGTGCCACACCCCTCACCTGCACGTCTGCCACCGGCCCGGCAATCCGAACCGGGCTGAGGCCAAGACCAAGCACCCCTGGCGGGTCGAGCACGGCACCGTGACCGGCGGGCTGATCAAACGGGTCAGCCCCGCGATGGTGCACACCTACTTCGAGTACGTCACCACCGAGTACCCGCGCGGCGCCGGGCACGGCATGCTCCTGGTCCAGCTGCACGGCGCCGATACCGGACAGCCGTGGGCGCCGGTCGGAGCCAGGCGGATGCTCGGCCGGGCCGGGAATCGAGCCGGACTCGGGGTCGTGAAACCCCATGCCTTCCGGCACTCGTTCACGTCCGCGGTTCTTGACGCCGCCGAGGGCAACACGTTGATTGCCCGGGACGCCGGCGGTTGGGCCTCGGCCACGATGGTGGATGAGGTCTACGGCCACGTCGATGTCCATGACCCGGTCTTCGATGCCGCCCTGCGCACGGTCTGGGGTGAGACGAAGTGACGGCGCTGTCGCAGCTGCCGCTCCAGGATGCCCGCATGGGTCGGGACCGGCTGGAGGTGCTCACCGCGCTGGTCAACGGGCCCGAGTTCGACCCGGTGCTGCGCGGCGGGGTGCTGAAGATCCCGCCGACGCACCCGGTCTATCCGTGGAGCTGCACGGTCGTCGACTGTGAGAGGCCCCGCTGGAGGCGCTACGCGATGTGCTCGGTACACGCTGGGCAGTGGCAGGAGGCGGAGGCGCGCGGGATGAGCCGGGCTCAGTTCCTGCGGAGTGCGGAGCCGCTGCCGGCCACGGAGATGCCGGAGGCGATGATGTGCCGGATCTGCCCGCAGCGTCCGGCGTTCAGCCTGCAGCTGGTGCTGTGCTTCCGGCACCGCAACCGGTGGCTGAGCTACCGGAAGCGGCTCCCCGGCAGGGGCGAGGCGGAGTTCGAGCGGTGGCTGGCCGACCAGCCGGCGCTGCCGGGCTACGGTGAGTGTCGTGCGGACGTGTGCGACGAACTGGCCGCCTCGCCCCTGGGGTTGTGCGGCGCGCACGAGCGCGGCTACAACCGGGCCGGGCGGCCGGGAGGGGCGAAGCCGCCGAAAAACTTCTTCGCCACCTACGAGCGCCGTGATCGCCCTGTCCCGGTGACCTGCGAGGACGATATCGCCTTCCGTGCCTGGTGCCGCGCGCAGCTGCCGGTGCACCGCACCGGATCGGTCAACCTGCGCGGGCTGCGGCCCCTGCTGAGGGCCGAGCTTCAGTGGGGCATGCACGTTCACGGCATGCAGCCCGTCGCTGTGTGGCATCTGACGTGGATGCAGTCGCTCGCGGACGAGTGCCAGCGCCGCGACGTGGCGTCCCTGGCCGGCCTGGATGCCTCGGTCTTCCGCCGCGCCTACCACCAGCGCATGGTCCAGGAGGTGCAACAGGCCCTGCGGAAGATCTACTTCACCCCCTCCGACACTCGGGATGCCGGCTACATCGAGACCGAGCACTTCGGGGTGCGCTTCCCGCACCGCTCCAGCTACGTCGACCTGACCTGCGTCACCCAGCGGTGGCTGCGCGACCTCTTGTGGGACCACATCGTCGACGTGCTGCGCTCGCCCAGCTGCCCGCGCACTGCCCAGCCGGTGGACTTCGTGCGCCGCGCCGGCGCCGAACTGTCTGCGTTTTTGGAGGCCGAGGCGCTCGGCGGCGGCCACGACCCCACCGTGCTGCGCGGCGAGCATGTCCACCGCTTCGTTGCGGACCTGCGCAACCGCGAACGCCTCGGCCTCACCTTCCGCGGCCAGGCCCGCCTGGACGGCAAAAGGTCGAAAGTCACCGAGACCTCGCGGCGGATGGTGTTCAACTATGGCCGGTCCCTTCTGCGCGGCGCGCTGGACAGCGGCAGCGCCGAGCAGATCGGCCTGGACCGCACCTTCATAGCCGCCATGCCGGTCGGAGGCCGGGGCACGGCCCGCAGCCGCAACCCCTTCCCCGACGAGGTCGCCCGGGCGCTTGTGGACGAGACCAACCTGCAGCAGCTCGCCGACGGCTGCGACCCGCACGACCGGGGTCTGCGGGATGCGTGGGAGACCATCATCGTTACAGGACGGCGCGCCAGAGAGGTCCTCGAGCTCCGCCTGGACTGCGTCGGCCGCTACGGCGGGCTGCCCCTGCTCTGGCACGACCAGACCAAGGTCGGCAACCTGAACGCGGCCGTCCGCATCCCCGATCATCTCCTGGACCGGCTCGAAGAACGCCGCCGCAAGACCCTGACGCATTATGCCGACCGGCACGCCGGTCGTCCGCCCACTGCTGCCGAACGCGCCCACCTGGCCCTGTTCCCCACCGACATCCTCAATCCCGACGGCCGCCGCGCTCTGTCCTACACCTGGTTCCACACCGGCTTCCGCAGCTGGCTCGCCGAGCTTGACCTCGGCGGTCACTACGTCGCCCACCAGGCCCGGCACACCCTGGCCACACGGCTGCTGCGGCACGGCGCGACCCTGACACACATCCGCCGCTACCTCGGCCAGGTCTCCGACCGCATGGCCGAGCACTACGTCCACCTGACCAGCAGCGACCTGGACAACGTCCTCCAGCACGTGTGGGTCGCCGGACCCGGCGCCGCCCACCCCGGTGAACCCCTCACCAGCGACACCACCCCGCTCACCCGAGAACAGGCCCAGGCCCTGGCCATCGACCTCTCTCGCCGCAGCACCCCCGCCGAGGGCGGATTCTGCACCTTCCAGCCCGTCGTGAACGGCGGCGCCTGCCCCTTCAACCTCGACTGCCACAACTGCGACAAGTTCGTCCTGTCCGGCGCCGACCTCCTCTACTGGCGTCGCAAACGGGAACAGTGGCGGCTGCTGGCTGAGGGCGCCCCCGACGACGCCACCGCCGACTACCTCCACCGCTACTTCGAGCCCACCGCCCGCGCCATCGACGGCCTGGAGAAGGCCCTGGCCGGCCTCGGACTCCTCGACGACGCCCTCGCCCTGGACCTGCGCAAACCCCAGGACTACTTCCACCGCGTGTGGTCCACGGCCTTTCGCGCCGCCGACCTTGCCGACGCGGCCAACGGCGAGCCGGACGAGTACAGCGATACGTGCACAGCCGACGGCGACGACCTCGAACAGGAAGCTGCATGAACACCGTCACTGTTCCCGAACCCCGCACCGCGGCGGCCCTGGCCGCCCGCCGCCGCAAGACCGAAGCCGCCCTTCAGCGCGTCCACCAGGCCATCGCCCGGCTCCGACGCGAGAAAGCCCAGGTCAGCGTCGCCGCCCTCGCCCGCCGCGCGGACGTCTCGCGCACCTTCCTCTACGACAACGTCGAGGCCAGATCCGCGGTCGCCGCAGCGATGACGCAGGCCGACGAACACCAATCCCGCGCGCTTGCTGGACAGGACGACGAGCGCGAGGCGACCTGGCGCGAACGCGCCCTGAACGCCGAGGACGCCCTCAGGGCCGCCCACACCGAGATCTTCACCCAACGCACCCGGATTGGCGAACTCCTCGGCCAGATAGACGACTTGCAAGCTGAGTGGACCGAGGGTGCCATCCAGCGGATTGCCACCGAGAACACCACCCTCAAACAGCGCGTCCGCCAGCTCACCACCGACAACCGCACCCTCGACGAACGACTCAAGGCCGCCCGTTCGAACCTACGCTTCCAGGACCGGCGCGTCGCCGACCTTGAAGCTCGCATCGCCGAACCGGTACTGAAGTCCTGATCCCTCCCGCCCAACCACTTCACGGCCCGTCCACCGTCCCGGTGGACGGGCCGTCCCATGCGACCACCCAGGCGGGCTACAGCAACGGCCCCAACTCCCCGTCGCGGACATGTAGTCTATGAGTCGTCGCAGTTCAGAGCCGGTTCACGAGCTCCTGCGGTCGGTAAAGTCGAATACAAGCGTGGCGTCGATGCCGGCGTCATCAACCAGGGCTTGTTCTACCTCTCGTGGCTGGTGGACCACCGCCGCGAGTTCGAGCACCTGGTCCGCGACCGGCTCGGGGTGACGGCTGCGGCCCAGGTGCTCTGGAGCGGACCGCGGTTGATCTGTATCGCCGGCGACTTCACGCGCTACGACGTGCACGCGGTCCGTGAGCACCGGCGCAGCATCGACCTGGTGCGCTACCGCCTTTTCGGCAGCGAGCTGCTGGGCCTTGAGACCGTGGCGTCAGTCAGCGTCCGGACACCGACAGCCCGCCGGGCGCAACGGCAGACGCTCGTCGGTGGTCGGAGTGAGCCGATGGACGAGCTGGTACGGGCGGTTGACGAGGCACTGCTGGGCCTGGGGAACGGCGTGAACCGCATCCAGCGCAAGCAATACCGGGCGTATCAGCGTCTGCGGAACTTCGCCTGCGTCTGCCCGCCACAGCGGAGCAAACTCCTCGTCTACCTCAAGGCCGACCCAAAAGCGGTCGATCTCATTCCCGGGTTCACCCGGAACGTGACGGGACTCGGCCACCACGGCACGGGCGACCTGGAGGTGCAGCTGCGCACCCCGCGGGACGTGGAGCGTGCCGAGGATCTGTTCCGGGCGAGCTACGCAGCAGCCTGAAGGGTTGCCGGGCATCTGGCTAAAGCGGTTTGGTACTCGGTGCGGGTGGTGCCTTTCGACGCACGGGCAGATCGTGGCGGTGGACTACCAATGATGCGCGGGATCGCCGGTTTGGCTAACCGGCGATCTGGCGCTATGTTGCCCCGCTTCGACGGCCCAGCGCTCAGCGTGTACGGCTGACTGCAGGGCCGGCCTTGGGTGCTGGGATTGTCGGCGGTGAGGCGGCGAGGTTGGCTCTGCGTTCGTGGCCGATGGCCTGCGCCTGGTGGGTGCCGGTTCCGTGGGCGAGGTTCTCGGAGAGGTTGGCCAGCAGTGAGCTGGGGGTGTGCGGAGATGCGTGGAGGGTCCAGGTGGGGCGGTCGGGGTTCGGGCCGGCCCAGACAGTCCAGGTGGCGAGGGCCTGTTCCGGATGATGTTGGGCGGCGAAGGCGTCGAACTGGACTCCGGCGTCCCCGGCGGGGGTTGTCCAGCGGATCCATCGCCCGTCTACGGTGTGGTTCCACCCGGCGTCGGTAAGGGGCTGCGTGGCGGTGGTGACGGTCTTCTCGTCCACCGGCGTGCCGACGGCGGTGTCCCACTCGCCGTCGGCGAGGTCATCCAGCAGTTCCTGCAGCACGGGGGCGGGGGTGGCGCCGGTGGCGGTGAGGGCCCACATGCGGTCGGAGACCGGTGTCTCGTAGGCCGCTACGGTCCAGGCGGTGTCGTCGGCGGGCGATTCGTGGATGAGCTCGATGCGCAGGGTCTGGTCTTCGTGGATGGCGTGGGTGGTCTCGTCGGACCAGGTCCTCCACTTCGACCAGTCGCTGTGAGCGTCGAGGAAGGTGTCCAGAAGGGCATCGTGATCGCTGACGTCGCCGGCATACACCGGGACGGTCTCTGGTCCTGGGCTCGGCGGCTCGGGCTCGACAGCCGGTGCGCCGAGCTGGGTTTGGGCTTTAGCGGCAGCGCGTTCGGTGTCGGTCATGCGTGCCGGGCCGGGACGCATGGTGTCACCGTGCATCTTCTCGAAGGCGACAAGGGCTTGGGCGGGCGAGTCGAAGGTGTCGGCGATCTGCCGCAGGTGATTCTCGCCGTGAAGGTAGACGCTCTTCCCGCCGCTGAGGTACGTGCCGACCGCGACGGTGGTGTGGCCGTCCTGGGCGTGGGCGTGGATGAGGAGATGGCCGTGGCGGGTGTCGTCGTGAATCTTCTGGGCCTCGGCTGAGACTTCACGGATCTCGCTGCGGGTGCACCAGGGCATCGGATAGTTGGCCCAGGTCCACTCCTCGTCGATCGCCTCCCGCAGCCCGGGGGTGATCTCGGTGGTGATCCCCGCGACGTTCAGGGCGCTGGCGGCCTGCTGTGCCCAGTAGGGCTCCTCGCTGTCGATGCGGGCCAGGACGAGGATGTTCTCGCCGACTGGGGTCCAGCCGTCGGCCTCCAGCGCCAGGTGGGCGATGTGGGCCTGGGCGCCGGTCAGGGAGGCGGTCACGGCACTGGAGTGGGTGGGGTGGCTGTCGAGGCGGACGTGCGCGTCGAGGGCGGGTGTCGTCACGAAGGGGGCTCTCTTCTGCCGGTCGCCGGACCACTGGGGGTTCGGCGACCGGCGGGTGGGGGTCAGCGGGAACTGCGCGCGGCGGGCGGTGCTGTGGTCCGTGGGGGGCCGGCGCGGGGCACGGCCGTGGCCTTCGTGGCCTTGGGGCGTCCGGTCCGTTGCGCCGGAGTCGGTGAGGAGGTGGCGTGCTGCCAACGGGTGCGTAGGGAGGACAGGTCGGCGAGCGCGCGGCGGCTGCCGACGACGAGTTGGTACGGAGTGGTGGCCGGGTCGTTGGTGAACGCCTCGATCCGCCGGCCGACGTGCCGAGTTGTCGCGAGGAGTGAGCGCTGCAGGACGCGCTCGCCCCAGTGCTCCGGGGAGCCGACCGGTCCGGCAAGGAGTTCCAGCAGCTCTCGCGGCTCGGCCCCGGGGCCGAGCAGACCGCGTTGCCGTGCTTCCCACAGGACCGTCACCGGATCGACGGGCGCATGGCGCCGGGTCAGGGTGATCAGGCTCTGCCACAGCCCGGCGTGCAAAGGCTGCGTGAAGTCGCCGGGCACGAGCCATCGCATCTGCTCGACGTCGCTGGGGTGCACGGTCGCTGTCGCGAGCAGCAGCCGCTCCTCGTCGACCGCGTCCTCGTCGTGGGCTGCGGTCGGCTCAGGAGTCGGAGTGCGGGGCAGGGAACCGGCGTGTGGAGGGAACCGCGCCGCGATCTCATCCACCACGGTGGCGAGGGCATCGGCCTCGGCGAGCGTCATGGCCACGCGCTGCGGGAGCGTGGTGTCCTCTGCGGTGTGCATGAGGCGCTGAGCGGCCCCCGCCAGACGGCGCCGGGAGTGCTCGGCCTCGACCATCCGCGCATACGCGGGTGCGTGCCGGGGCCAGGGGCAGACCTGGATCAGATGGTGCAGGTACGGGGCGGACAGCCCGCGCGCCTGCTCGCGGGCGGCAGTGAGCACGGCGGCGAGCCACTTCGTGTTCTTGGCGTGTTCGGCCGGGTCGGGGGCCGGCAGGGAGCGGATCGCGGTGAACAGGGCTGCATGGGCCGCGGTGGAGAACGCGTCGGGTCCGATCCCGGTCACGTCGCGAAGGTGCTGCGGGTCGAGCAGGAGAGCACCGAGGAGGGCCTGCTCGACGTAGAAGACCGGGTGCGGCGGCGGGATGGAGTCGAGGTCGTCCTCGTCGGGTGCGGGAGTGCGGGGCATCAGGCGGCCAGGGTGAAGTCGTCGGGGTTGAGGGCAATGTTCAAGTGCGGGGCGAGCAGGTGGGCCGCGAGCAACGGGGGCACGGCGTTGCCGATCTGCGAGAACTGCTGGCCCTTGTTGCCCGCCCAGGGGTAGTTCGCCGGGAAGGTCTGCAGGGTGCCGGCCTCGCGGGCGGTGATACGAATCGGCTCCGGGACGGGCGCCGACGCCGCGTCTTCCTGCTGAGCGGCGGGTGGTTCGGCGATCCAGGTGCATTCATTAGCGCGGTGCCCGAAGAACAGCGTCCCCGCCGGCTCCTCGATGGAGCGGATGGTGGCGTTGGCCTGGTTGTTGCTCCGCAGGGACCAGGACCAGCGGTGCGCCTCAGCGGTGAACGTCGGCGCCGGAGCGCTCGCGGCCCGGTTCTCGCGGGCCCCGTGCCGGGCCGCCCACCCGGCGCCTTCGCGGCGGGACTGCAGGACGATCCCGTCCGGCCGCGGTGTCCAGGTACCCCGCTCCCGGGCGTCGGACAGGGTCTTGCGGGACCCGGAGGGGAAGGGTTCGGGGCCGCCGCCGGGTCCGCCGCCGGCGCAGACGGTGGGAACGGGCCGGTCGGTGGCGCCCCATCCCAGAGCCTCGGCCATGCTGACCCAGCGCGTGCGGCCCGGCCCGAACAGCGAGTCAGGCTCGCCGACTTGGGCGTGTGTCGGAGTGGGGGGCTGGGCAGTGCGCACCCGGGAAGCGAGCAGGATCGCCCGCCTGCGGGTCTGCGGTACGCCGTAGTCGGCCGCGTTCAGGATGCCGCACCAGGTCGAGAAGCCCCAGGACCTCAGGACGGCGGCGTACTGCTTCCACAAGGGCAGGACGTCCGGGACCTCCTCCATGGCGACCCACTCGGGTTCGCCGACGGCGTTCAGGGCGTGGAGGTAGCGCATCGGTTCCGCCGCGAGCAGGGAGCGCTCGTCGCGGCAGGCGGCGAGGAGGCGTTCGCGAATGTCGCGGCCGGCGGCGAGGTTCTCGACGGCCTCGTGTACGAGCGGCTGGTCCACCAGGCCGAGTCGCTTGCCGGCCATGCTCCATGCCTGGCACGGAGGGGACGCGATCAGCCCGCGGGTACGGCCGATGAAGGGCCACGTCGGATACATCGCCACGTCGGTCCGCACCGTCAACTGGCTTGCGGCCACCCGGGTCTTGCAGGCCCACTCGTCCCACTCCAGGCCGACGTCCCGAACACCGAGCACTCCCAGTGCTCTGCTCCAGCCACCCGGACCCGCGAAGAGATCAACTATCAAGTGGCCAGCCCGAAGTCGTCCTGCGCCGGCGCGTCCGTATCCCCGCGGCACGCCCAGGGCGAGCAGCCGTCCACGACACCGTTCTCCAGCTTGTCCGCCTCGTCCTGGAGGGCGGCCCGCTCCGCAGCGGTGACATGGTCGATCGGCGCCTGGCTCAGGGGGACGCGGGAGCGGTGCAGAAATGCCTCGCCGAGTAGCCTGTTACCCGTTGCGTTGGCGCGCGCATTTCCCTGACGAATGGCGGCGTCGAATGCGACCACGTCCGCCCATTCAGAAGGAGACGTATCCCTGATGTGTCTCCACTGGGCGTTGCCGTGGAAAGGGCACCCAAGGCAACTTGATTTTGGTGTTTCTGCCAGCCCGAGCGAGGTCAGGTAACGGATGCAGTCCGCTCGGCTCCAGCCTAGGTCCAGCAGGGGGTGTCGATTGTGCATGTATTTGACGTCGGCATCCTTGGCCCGATGGAATTCATCGGTGGAGATGCCGACCCACTGCTCGACGAAAACCCCCTTGGGGATCCGTGCAGGATAGGGGTGTCCGAGTAGTTCGCGAACCTTCTGCTTGATGGGCTTTATTTTATATTCGCCTGTGCATTGCCGCCGAGTCATCCCAGGTCGGCCGTCCTTATTGAGGACGTGGAGAGGCATGGAGGCGAATCGACGATCGGGATTCAAGGCGTCACTGCGAATGTTGCCGGACGAGACGCGAAAAACGTGTATGCCAGCAGGTCTTGCTATCTCATGTTCCAGACGGTCCAAGTGAGAGTAAACGGCTTCGGGCTCCCAACCTGTGTCGGCGAAGATGGCGTAATCGACCTTGGGAAGAATTCCTTCCGCTGAGAGGGCGAGGAGGGTGCTGGATTGAACTCCCGCACCCAGCGAGAGGGCGCGGAATTGAGGCTGATCTGAAATGGCCTGTCCTGGGGTGAGGGAAACGGGGTGCCCTCAAGAGGGCTGGTGCGTGGGGAGATTGGGCGGCAGCAGGCCGTCGCGGTATATCGCGTGGTAATGGGCGGGAATGCAGTCGAGGAGGTCGGCAGCCGACTCGATGAACTGCTGCGGTGAGGGGCCGATCAGAACCACTGGCCCCGACGCTGCGCCGGCACAACGGCGTTGGTTCTCCACGGTGCGGGCGAGGGCCGCGGCCAGTTCGGCGCCCGCGTCCTGGCCAGCCTTGGCGATCTGCGCGACCCGTTCCAGGAGGAGCAGGTCTTTGACCCGGCTGCGCGGCTGGTCCTGGGCGAGGGTGAGGAGCAGTCGCAGGGCGTTGCCGGAAAGGGTCTGGGCTTCGGTGATCCGAGCGGCCAAGGTGCGCACGTGGACACTGCCGCTGCCGCGCAGGGCTCGGTGCAGGTCGAGCGCTTCGGTGGTCAGGTTGGAAAGGGCCTCGGTCGGGGCGAGGTAGTCAGGCACGGGTCTCCGTGGTGCTGGTCGGGTGAAGGGCCCGGGCGAACGATGCGATCAGCGAGGGGGCTTGGGCGGGGTCGGTGGCCAGGGCGCGGACGATGGGGGTGCCGATGACGACCGCGTCCACCAGCGGGGCGACACGTGCTGCGAGGCCCGGGGTGGAGATTCCCACCCCCGAGACCACGGGCAGCGGGCTCGATGCGCGAAGGCGCTGGATGAAGGCGCCGAGGGCTGGAATGTCCAGGGCGCCCTGGTAGCCGGTGGTGGCCGTGCTGGCGGGCGCGTAGAGCCATCCCGACGCTCCGGCGGTAGCGCTCGGGAGGCCGGGGCGGGAGGTGTGGCGCGGAACGAGGCGTGGGGCGCACAGGCCCGCGTCCTGCGTGGCGTCGCGCCAGCGTCCGGCCATGTACGCGGGAAGATCGACGACCATCACACCGGCAGCGCCGGCTGCCGCACAGGCGCGGGCCAGCCGCTCCGGACCCTCGTGCTGGACGGGCTCCCAGTAGGCCATCACCACCGTCGGGGCCCGGCCCGCCGCGTGCTCGACTGCACGCAACGTGCGGGCCAGATCGGTTCCTTGCCGCAGGGCCTGGTGGTAGGCGGCCCGTATGACTGGCCCATCGAGGGGCGCGGAATGTGAAGGCAGTCCGATCTCAATCAGGCCGCTGCCTGCGCGGGTGAGCGCGTCGATGTGCCGACGCTCGGCAGCGGGTGGATGCAGCCCTGCCGGAATGAAGACGCCGAGGGCGGGATGGTGCTGGGCGAGAACGGTGGCAAGGAACTGGGATGCGTCGGGCATGAGGGCTTTCGTGGGTGGCGGGCGTCAAGGCCCCGGGCCGTGCTGGTCAGCGGGTACGTACCGCCGTCGAGCCGAGTGCGGGCTTCGGGGCGACGCGGGTGTCTGGGGCGGCGGGATGGGGGCGGCCGTAGGCGCGTGCGAGTGCCGTGACGCCATGGGAGGTGAGGTGGAGGCGTGCCCGGTGATCGGACCCTGCGAAGGAGGCCGGCAGGGGTTCGCGCTGCAGCAGGCCCTTGGCCTCGAGGGAGCGGATGGTGCTGATCGTCATTCCGCCGTCGCGGTTGTGGACGTACTGCTTCCCGAGCATCTCCGTCACGCGGACGTGCCCGCGGGCGGCGGCCTGCAGCGCGGTGTACTGGGCCGCCGACAGAGCGACGTCCTCACTAGCTGTTGGAAGAGGGCGGCTGCGGCGGCGCATCTCTGTGGCGACGTGGGCGGCGGCCTCGACCGATGCCTCGGGGCGAGCGCGGTCAACTCGCCGGCAAGCCTGACGCGACGGCTCGCCGCCGAGATGACGGATGGATGGGCGTGCTCGTCACCCACGCCGGCTGCCTTCCTGGCCGCAGTGCTGAGGATGTCCGAGGCGTCGATGAGATGGTCGGCGGACTCGGTTGCCAGGTATGCCAGTTGGTTGAGCCGCACGAGGGTGTCGCCAGTATCAACGTGGTGGTAGAGCGGCTGGTTCTTGACTGCATTGATCGCGGCGAGAGTGCCACGGGCCAGCCGCTGCGCGGAGCTGACGTGGTGCCCGCCGATGGCTGTTCCCGGGAGCGGGACATCGAGATTGAGAGCCACGAGGGCGTCGTTGTGCCGGGTGAAGGCCGCCGCGAGAAGCAGGAGCTGCTCGGGTGGCGTGGGTGGTGTCGGCACTTCAAAGAGTTGCTGGTCAGAGCCTGGTGTCGTCATGGGGCCGGGCAGTTCTCCCTAACGGTCGGGGCTGGAGGAGGCGGCAGGAAAAGAGATCAGAGGCGGGCGACAGCCGCCCGTGCGACCTGAGTGGCGGGTGCACATGCGGGGATCAGCGGATGCGACGAGGTGCTGCGGTTCCGGGCGGTCCGCTCGGAACGGGAGTTGCAATCCGGCGGGGCGCGGGCGGGATGTCCCCCGGCGTAGGGATGCTGAGGCCGATTCGTACGCCGAGGCCATGCGTGTAGGCGTGTGTGCCCACATACGTGACCGCACCGAGCAGGCCGTCCTGGTCCAGCGGTCACCGTTTCCTCCGCGCGGCCCCGCGTATCGCTGGGAGCGGGGGCAGACTGTTCTCTGCCGCGGGCGCCCCCGCAGACGGGGGGCCGGGACTTCCGAGCTCCGCGAGGGCGCGCTTGATGAGCCGCTGGTCCTCTTGCTGGGCGGCGGCGGAGAGCGTTCGCCGGGAGAGCTGTTGTGCCAGCCCGACGTACACCTGGGACGCGAAGCCCATCTTCGCGGCGGCCTCGGCCAGGACAGTGCGGCTTGCTTCGGGTGTCTCGTCGGCGTCCTCGTAGAGCAGCGTCTCGGTGCGTGCGTGGATGGCGCGGGCGCACAGGGCTCCGGCGTGCGACACCTGGGCGGAGGCTTCAGCGAGTTTGGCGAGGTTCCAGTGCCCGTCCTTCATGGCCGCGTACTGGCTGGTGGACAGGACTTCCAGTTGCTGGGTACAGCTACGCGGCGCTGCCGTAGTCGTCCTGCTGGAGAGCGTGCTTGGCGATGGCGCGGGCGGTGATGCCCTTGGACGCGTGGGCCGAGGCGGCGGACAGCTCGTCGGCGCCGGGCTCCTGGTACCACGGACGGAGGTCGAGCATCGCGGCCCGCATGCCGGTGGCGAAGCACAGGGCGGTGCCCTTGGGAAGGGCGCGGATCGCGTCGGCGGGCAGGATCCGCTCCTGTCGCATGCTCACCGAGGTCGACTTGCCGGAGTCGGAGTGGGAGGTGGAGGTGGTTTCCACGTCGTGGTCGCCGATGAGCCGGGAGAGCTTGTCGGCGAAGTCGGGGTCGTCGATGCCGGCCCCGATGACCTTCACGGTCGAGGCGGACCACATGGCGTCCATGCCCGCGTCACCCCAGACTTTCTGGCCCTGGCGGTAGCTCTGGAGGATGGTGATCGGGATGATCCCGCGGCTGCCGAGGTGGGAGTACAGGTCCGGCAAGTCGCTGATCTTGCAGACGTTGGCGGCCTCGTCGAGGATCGCCAGCATCGGCGGGTCGAGACGTCCGCCGGCGCGCTCGGCCTGGGCGGTCGCCGCGCGCATGACCGAGTCCGCGCAGGCGGCGATCAATGCCGAGGCTCCGCCACCGCCGTCCTTGCTCAGCAGGAACAGCGTGTCGGTGGAGGTGACGAACTGCGCGGGCCGGAACTCGGGGACGTCCTTCTGCGGCGTCACCCATGCCGCGATCTCGGTGTTGAGCAGGGCGGCGGCGTACTGGCGGGCGGTCTCGTAGATGCCGTCCCGTGTCTCCGGCGGTCCTTCGACGGTTCCCTTGAGCTGGGCTGCGACGGCGGCGAAATCATGGTCGCGGAGGATGTCGAGCGGGGTGCGGTCGGCGGGGAAGGCGAGCCACTGCATGATGTCGGTGATCGGCCGCTCGTCGAGGGCCGCCGCGAGGAGCAGCTGGGACAGGATGTTGCTGCCGGCCTTGGACCAGAAGTCGCCCTGCGCGCTCGCATCCACACTCGCGGCGAGGAAGTGACCGGCCAACCGGCCTGCGCCGTCGAGGGTTTTCGCGCTGGCGAGGGGGTTCCACCACATTTCGCGGGCTGCGTGGGCGATCTGCTGCGGGTCCATGGTCCAAACCCGTCCCACCTGAGTGCGGGCGTCGTAAGCGGTGGTGAAGGCATCCCCGGCGGCCTTGTTCGACGTCAGAAGGACCGGGCCGGGGGCGGCGAGCATGGAGGGGATGGCGAGCGACGTGGTCTTGCCGGACCGGGGGGCCATGATCGCGACGGCGACGTCCTCGAAGCCCATCCGTACCTCGTGGCGGCTGCCTTGGAGGTTGCCGAGCAGGATGCCGGTGTCCTTCGCGTCGATGTGCTTGGCGTCCTTCAGGCTCGGGCGCAGCGAACGGGCCTTGTTGGTGATCGCCTTGGCCATCAGCGGCTGGATGTCCCGGGCCTTGGCCATGTCGGTGATCTTCTTCCGGCCGCCGCTGCGGTTCTTGTGCCGGGACCACAGGATGCCGGCCGCTGCACCGAGGGCCAGGAGGAGGAGCACGGGGACGATACGGGTGCTGATGAGCAGGGACGTTTCCCCTGCCTGGGGCCATAGGCGTTCGGGATGGAGCAGGGCGTTGGTCGGCTGGTACGGCGCCCAGGTGATGCCGGTCAGGTAGGCGGCAATGTTGCCGGACAGCCAGGCGAGGTGGGACAGGGGAACGACGACGGCGAGCACTCCGACCAGGAGGCGCAGGACGAGGTCGTACCCGTCGGTGGAGCTGTTGGAGGAGGGGGGCAAAGGGCTACGCGCTTCCGGGGTGGGGACGGAGGGGTCAGCGGCTGCGGCCGTTCGTGGCAGGCGGCGGTCGCAGCGGGCTAGGACACGCCGGAGGTCCGGCGCGGCGGCCGGCCAGGGAGCGGACACGCTCTTCCAGAGCCGTGGCGACCTGCACGGCGGGCACCTCGCGGCGGGTGCGGGCGATGAGGTTGGGGTCGTGGGCCACCAGGCCGTGCAGGCTGTCGGTGCGCGGCACGGGGCTCGGGTCGGCGAGCGCAGCGGTGAACGCGGCGACGAGGTGCGCAGGCGTGTGCTCGCCGAATCGGGCCTGCCACACCTGCTTCTGCAGCCCGAGCGTGACGGTGACGAACCACGCCCCTGGAGCCTTCGGCGTGCCCAGGCTCTCGACGTACGCCTTGTTGTCGGGCGACACGAGGCCGCACTCTCCGTAAGGCGACCAGCCGACCTGCTGGAGCGTCTTGTACGGGTCGGCAGCCGCCGCCGGAGCCGGGTCGGTGAGGGCGTCGGTGAACGCGGCAATGATCTCGACGGGAGTGCGGGCGCCGAAGCTCGCGTACCAGGCGGACCGGTCCGGCTCCGGGGCGTGTTGGAGGGTCCACCACTGGCCGTCGGGGTCGGGCTCCAGGCGCAGGAGCGCCTTCTGGTCGGGGCTGGAAAGCAGCACGCGCGGCATCAGGGGGTCATGGCCGTAGCTCCAGCCGCAGGCGCGGTGGAGCGGGACGGTGACCCAGGCGGGGTCTCCGCCCCCGGCCAGGTGACGCGGGGTGATGAACTCGACCTCGACACTCTCGGTGGGCGGGGGCACACTCACTTCCTCACCGGGGCGGCCCGGCCGGTTACGGGGGCCGTGGTCGGTGGCGGCGCCAGACGCGAGGGGGCTTTCAGGGCTGCGGAGTTGATCTCCCGCAATGCCTGGCCGTGGGTGGCCCAGTCGTCGAGGTAGCTCCATGATTCGGCGTGGTGCTCGGCGAGGGCGTTGTCGAAGACCGGGCTCCCGGGCCGGGCGTTGGCGGGGAGCGTGTCGAGGGTCGTCGTCCACTGTTCCTGCAGCCCTTCGAGCCGTTCGAGCGCGGCGTGCAGGACGCCCAACTGGTAGACCCAGCGGCTCTGTACGGTGTTCGCGGGCAGGTGGGCGAGCTGCGTTTCTGCGGTGCCCAGCAGGAGGCGGGCGTTGGTGCGCAGTGGCTCGAACGCCGTGTGGGTGTCGGCGTCGCGCTGGCTGGCGCGCAGCCCGTAGGCGTGGTCGTCGTGCGGCCAGCCGTCGAGGTCGGTGTGTTCGTCGGAGTAGACGTCCCAGGCGTCCAGGGTCTGCTTGCTGTCGCTCAGGTAGCTGTCGAGGTGGCGGAGGTACTCGCGGTGGGCGGTGTGATCGGCGGAGATGGTCAGGGTCCTGTCGGTTCAGCGGCGGACGGTCGGACGGGCGGCACTGGTCGTCGCCGGGGTCGTCGCGGGTTTCGTTGCCTGCCGGCGGGCTGCGCGTGCGTGTGAGCGGAGCGAATCGATGCGGGTGGTGTGCGCGTCGACCGTCTGCTGCGGAGTGAGTGGGCTGGGCACTTGCACGGCGCTGTAGTGAGCGGTGCGGTCGTACATGGCGCGCTGGAGCGGTGCGGGGTCGGCGAGTGCGGTGACGAACGCGGTCACGAGGTGTTCGGGCGTGTTGGCGTCGAAATACGCGTGCCAGATCCGCGGGCCCATGGGGGTTCCGTATCCCGGCTCGCACGTCTCAACGCGCCAGTACGCCGGGGCGTCCCGGTGGGAAAGCTGCTCTGCGTGGCACATGCCGTCCGGCGATACCGCCGCGTCGTCCGGCCCGACCTGCCAGCCCGCAGCCCTGAGCACCGTGAGGGGTTCCGGATGCGAGGCGGGTGCCGGGGAGATGAGCGCGTCGGTAAGGCCGGCGAGGAATTCGGCGGGGAGGAGTTCGCCGAACTCGGCGTGCCAGCCTCGCTCGGTGTCGGTGTGCTCGGCCTGCAGCCACCACCATGCGGAGGTGGTGGACTGCGGGTCGAACTTGAGGTGGTGGCGGAGGTCAGGACTGCGCAGGACGATCTCGGCACTCAGCGGGTCGGAGACGGCTTTCCATCCGGCGGCGGCCAGGCCGTGGGTGACGTGGCGCGCGTCCCCTCCTCCGGCGAGGTGGCGCGGGCTGGTGTCGAACGGGATCTGCCCGGCGTGCTTGGCGGCGAAGGCGGCGAGCTGCCGTTCACTCACCGGCACCAGCAGCACTCCGGCTCGCTCGCGGGAGCCTTCTCGACCAGGGCGCGCAGGTCGTCCAGGGCGTAGTGCAGGGTGTGCTGGTCGGACTGCTCCCACGCCGCGTCGCGCAACTCCGCTACCAGGAAGTCGGCTTCCAGGTTACGGGGGGTGTCGGGGTGCTCCTGCACGGTGCGGGCGAGGGCACGCAGGATGTCGGCGAGCTGCATGGGTATGCCCGTGTGCTCATCCAGCAGGGGCTCGGCCAGGGCGAGTGCCTCTTCGGGGTGGGGATTGCCGAGCAGGTAGTCGGTGAGGCGGGAGAGGGTCTCGGTCGCGGTGCGGATGGTGTCCGGGGTGAGTGCGGGCATGGGTCTCCTCGATGGTGCGGGGCGAAAGGTCAGCGGCGGGTTCGGGTGCCACCGGCATTGGCGTGGGGGCGGGCCGTGGTGCGGGGCCGGCTGCCTCGGGTGGTGTTGCGTGCCCAGGTGGCGGCACGGGCGGCGGTGATCCGGGCCTGCTGCCAGGCGCTGAGCTGGGAGGGCAGCACAGAGACGGATGTGGTGCGGATCTGTGTGCTGTGCGGGACGCGGCCGAGCGGGCGCATCACGGGCTCGGGGCTGGCGAGCGCGGTCGAGAAGGCTTGCACGAGGTGCATCGGCGTACTGGGTGCGAACTGGGCGGTCCAGCCGTTGCCTTGGCCGTCCTTCGCCCCGGCCCACCACATCGACTCGCTGCCGGGGCTCTGGTGGTACTGCACCCAGGCGTTGCCGTCGGGACTGGTCGCGGTTACATGGTCGGGGTGGGGCTGGTCGCTCCAGTTCTGGTCCTGTAGCGGCGCCCAGACGTTGGGGGCGTGCGCGGAGCGGGGCTGGGTGAGGGCGTCGGTGAGACCGGCGACGATCTCCACCGGCGTCTGCCGGCCGAGGACGGCCCACCACTCGTCCTGGTGGCCGCTCGCGGCGCCGTGGATCGACCACCCGCCGGGCAGGACGTAGGGGTCGTAGGCGATGCGGACGGTGCGGTCCGGGCTTTCCATGGCCAGGGGGCCGCCCGTTTTCGACTTGTCCCGCCAGCCGGAGGCGCGCAGGAATTCGGAGACGTGGCGCACATCGCCGCCGCCCGCGAGGGAGCGGGGCTCGATGAGGTAGTGCTGCTGGGCCTGTTCGCCTGCTCCCCAGCCCTGCCACTGCTTGTTCTTCACCGGCTCCGCCGCACAACCATGGCGGATGCCACCGGTTTCGGCGGCGCGGTGCTGGCCGGTGCCGGGGGTTTCGCGAACTGCCGCAGCGCGTCGGTGTGATCGCTGAGGTCTGTGCCGACGTCGTGCAACTCGTTGGCGGCGCGGCCCATGGCCAGCCACACCTCGGGCGGGAGAGCGCCGCGGTGGACGTTGTCCCGGGCGAACCGCGACCCGGTTTCCATCAGCTCCGTCACCCCGGTGAGGACGCCGTTGTCGGGGTCGAGGATCTTGCCGAGGATCTGTGCGGCTATCTGGGGCGAGGCTTGGGCGAGGTGGTCATCCAGCGTCCTGAGCAGGCCGGTGATGTCCTCGGCGAGGCGTACGGGGTAGGACGACAGGTCGGTCATGTGCCTCCTGGGTGGATGGGCTCGGGCGGGCTGCTAGTCGTGGTGGCGGATGCGCTGGCTTTCGACGAGAAGGAACAGGTCGCGGCGCCGGGCTTCGTCGAGCGCGGCCTCAGGGCGACCGCCGGCCAGTGGGTTGGTCCGGTCGTGGCTGCTGACGGTGACGGCGCGCAGGTAGCGGCGGAACAGGGCGGTCACGAGGCGGGGCTTGAGGCGGGGCGTGATGGGCGGGGGTGCTACAGGTTTCTCCGATGGGTCGGGCGGTGCTGGCCGGGTGACACCGGCGGGGAGCCGGTACCACCCGGCCAGCTTCACGGGGTGCGGCGGGACGGTGCGGGGTGCGAGGGAGATGCGGCCGGTGCCGGGCGCTGCGCCGCAGGATTGGGTTTCCCGGTGCGGATCTCGCGCACGGCCTGCTGGTAGGCGGGCTCGTCGAAGACTTCGCCGGCGCAGCTGACCTCGTAGCCAGCCAGGAGGAGGGCGGGGATCGCGCGAGTAGCAAGGCGTCTCTGCTCGTTGACGCCGAGGTGCTCGGGCGCAACGTGCCAGATGTAGACGGGCCCGGCGGTACGGACCTCTTGGCGTTCGAGGCCGAGTTGTTCGAGCAGGTCGTGGAGCTTGGCCGGGGCGCCGGTGGGAGTGTCGGCGTGGATGGTCGTGGTCAGGGCCTTGACGTAGATCTCGACGTCGGTGCCGTACTCGTCGGCCAGATTGGCCATGGAAGGTTCTCCAGTTCAGCCTCGGCGGGGGGCGGGGGCAGCTGCTGCTTCCTCGGCTTCAGCGAGCCCTGTGGGCCGGGACACGCGTGGCAGCCGGTGCCGGCGGTACGGCGGCCGGAGTGGCGGCGGGTGCGGTCCGACCGGAGAGGTGCTGGAGGCCGGTGCCGATACCGTGAGCTTCGAGCTGCGGGCCGATCTGGCGCAGAGCGCGAGCCTGCGCTGTGGTGTCGTCACCGCTCAGGCGGTGGATTCCGGTCTGCGTGTCCTGGACGAAGCCGTTGGCCACCAGGACGGCGGCGGCTGTTTCTCCGACGGGCGCGGCGGCGACGCTGCCGTCCTGCTGCCAGGTCAGTACGACCCTTTCCGGCTGGGACGGCTGGGTGCCTCCGATGGTGTTGTGGCGGACCTGGGCGAGCGCCGTGTCGTAGCGGGCGAGGAGGTCGCCCGCTACGGTCTCGGCGCTCAGGAACGGGTCGTCCGTCAGCGCGATGCCATTGGGCTCGCGCACTCCGCGGTATGCCTCGTCGGGGAGAGCGCGGGGGGCGACGGCGGCGATGAGGAAGCCGTCGCCTTCGTCGTGCCTGTCGAGGACGGCGAGCTGGGCTCCGTCCGGGCGGCTCAGGAGGGCTGCCTGCTGGAGCGGGAATTCGGCGAGCGACTCGGCGACGAGGTCCAGGTCCCAGACCCGTTCGGTCAGTTCGACGAGGTCGTCCTTGTCCTGGGGCGAGTGGTAAGAGCTGGTCCAGGCGCCGGGGAGTTCACCGGCGAGGACGTCGGCGTACGAGGCGAGGCGCTCGGAATCTTCGTAATCGTGCATGGTGTCCTTGGGCGAGGTGGGGGTCAGCGGCGCAGTCCGGCGGCCACCGGCGGTGGCGGGGCGGGAACCGTGCGCGGCGGAGGCGGGCAGGCGCACACGGCGGAGCGCTCGCGTTCGGCAGCGGAGACCTCTTCGGTGCAGGTGCTGCGGCCGGGATGCGGGGCGTGCCGGTCGGCCAGCGCGTTGCGTGTGTCGCAGAGATCGGTGCGGATGGAGCGCAGGCGCTCGTCGGCGAGGTAGCGCAGCCGCCTGGCGATATGCGGGTCGGCTGCTTCGCCGAGTTCGTCATGGAACTCGGCGGTTGCAGCTAGGACTTCGCCCAGGGCGGCGAGGATGCCGTTGTGGGCGGCGGTCAGCTCGGTGAGAGCGTCGGCCACCTCCTCGGTCGTGGTGGCTGCGCGGATGCGCTCGGCGAGGTGGGAGACAGTGGCGCCCAGTGGCAGGTAACTGGGCGGGCGGGCTTGGGTGTCGAAGGCGGTGTCGCAGTCGACGTGGTACCCGGCGGATCGAAGCCGTGCGACGGCGCCGGTAGCGAGGCGGGACTCCTCGTCCTCGGCGAGACCGGTGGGGGCGCGGTGGTAGGTCTCGTGGACGCGGACGACGGAGACGAAACCGGTGCGCTGCAGGATGCTGTGCGCCTCGGGGTCTCCACCGCGGGCGAGGACCTCGTCGGAGTGCGGATCTCGGCGGATGTCCAGGAAGCGGTCGGCAAGGGGCAAAGAGACGTTTCTCCTACGGCGATCGATGTGCTGGGTGCCGGGCTGCGGCAGGCGGTGCGGCAGCTACACGGGGACGGGCCGCGGCACTCAGGTGCGCTGCCGCGGTGTCCAGGTCTTGCTGGACGGAGTGCAGCCGGTGGGCGATGAGCTCCAGGCGATGCGCTGTGGCGGCACCGGCCGCGCCGGGCTGTCGTGCGATCCGGTGAGCGGTGTGCTCGACGAGTCCGCGCACCGTGGCCAGCGGCCCGGACTGCTCGTCGGCGAGCTGCGACAGGATGGTCGCGAGCTGGGTGGACGCCACGGGGACGAGCCGGTCGGCGTTCTGTGGCCGAGAAGTTGGTGCGGGGATAAGACGCAGGTCCTGCTCGATGCGGCGGGATTCCTCCGAGAGGCGCCGCAGGGCATCGCCACGCTGGGGGGCCCACGCGCCATCCAGGCGGATTAGGTTGGCGAGCAGATCGAGGCGGCCGGGCTGGGCCTGGAGGGCGATCCACCGGCAGCCCTTCTCGTCACCGGGGACCTCGATGCCGGCGGCGCGGGCGAGCCGGTGGGCGATCTCGGCCCACTCGGGGCCGGCCAGCACACGGTCGTCGGGATGGAGCCGGACACTGAGGTGGAAGACGGCGTGCCGGTCATCCTGCGGGCTGGCCGCGAACGGGTATTCCAGATAGGGGTCTTCGAGGTGTTCGGTCCACTCGACGGACGTCCAGATCTTCTGCTCGTCGTCCAGGGTGTAGTAGTCGAGCCCCGGCCAGTGGGCGACGACAGTGTGCTCGGTGAGTCCCTCGTCCGGCGACACCGGGCGCCCCAGCGCCTCGGCGAGCGGCTCGTGCGGTGAGTGGGCCCGCTCGTGGAGACGGGGAATCACCGGCCGCCCCGAACGTCGGCGATGTGTACCAGCTGGTTGAGGGCGGTGGTGGTGTACCAGCCGCAGTCGATCAGCGTGTTGTCCCCGGTGTGCTTCGGCAGGAGGCGGTCCTCCATGGCGCGCAGGTGGATCAGGCAGTCCGGGCAGCGACGGGAGAGGTGGACGAGGTAACGGGGGTGGGCGGTGATGTACGACTGGGCGCCGCCGGTCGCGTCGCGCAGCCGCCAGCCGTTCTCGTCGGTCGGGGTGTGCCAGGACGGGGTGATGACGCGCATCGCGTCTCCCCACAGTTCTCCCCCGGCGACCCCCTTCAGGACGACGACCGTGTCGCCGGCCCGGAAGTGGGCGTGGGTGATGTCCCGGTCAGGGGTGAGCGGGTCCGGTGTCGGAGCGAACACCGGAGTGGGTGGGGTCAGGGACATACGGTTCCTTCCACGCGAGGCGGGTGGCGGTGGGAGGAACAATGGTCCGGAAGATCGCCGGTTTGGCTAACCGGCGTTTCCCGGCTATGTTGCGCCTCCATCACCGGAACGGGTTCTCCGTCCCACGGTCTTCTTCGCCCGCTGCGTCGAGGAGTTCGAGCAGGTCAGCGCCCTCCGCATCCCGCTGGTCAATCCACCACCCAGCACGGGTGATCGAGCGGGCCTTCTCCTCCAGCTCCGCCCAGTCCGCCTCGTCCCAGGACCCCTCGACGACCAGCGAGGCGTGCGCGGAGACCATCAGCTGGTGACGGGACCGCTGACCCCAGTCCAAGGCCCGCTCCGGGCCCTCCAGCTGCGGCATGTCGAACTTCGTCGCCCACTCGACGGCAGCCTGCTGCTCCTCGGCCCGCTTCGCGGCGAGCCACTCTTCCTTGGACTCGGTGTCGGCGTCGCGAGCCGCCTTCCAGCATTCGCTGCAGTCCTTGGCCGCGAGCCAGCGGGCGAAACCGGCCCGCTTGTCGGCGGGACGCTTCGAAAGATCATGGACGACCTGGTGGGAGCACGAGTGCTCGACAGTCCACTGCGTACGGACAGCCATAAAGGATTCTCCTCAAGTAGGTTGCATTAGAAGGGTGTTGGCCTGCTGCTCAGGGGGCTTTGTGTCGGCCTGAGAGCGGGCGCCGGTGTCGGCCGCGCCGGGCGATGTGCCCGGCGGGGGCGAGGTGCGGGCGTGCCGCGAGCAGGACGATGAGTGCGAAGGCCGCGCCGGCGGCGGGGAGTGCGGCGCCGGCGAGGGCGTGGTCGGCGAGGCGTCCGGCGAGGGCGGTGCCCGTGGACTGCCCGACACCGATCGAAAGGATCAGCCACGCGTACGCCTCGCTGGTGCGGCCCGCAGGAGCGAGCGCGTCGGTGGACTGGTAGGCGCAGGCCACCAACACGGTGAGCAACGCGCCGGGGACGGCGACCGCGAGGGTGGCCGCGGACGGGCCCAGCAGCGCGAGGAGCGGGAGCCACCCGGCCAGGAACACGGCTCCTGCGGTGACCAGACGGCCGGTGGTGGAGCTGGCCCAGGATCGGTGGCCGTAGACGAGACCGCCCAGGAGGCTGCCGGTCGAGAACGCGGCGGGGATGATGCCGGACAGCATGTCCTGCCCGTGCTGCTCGGCCATGGCGATGGCCCACACGTTCATGCCTCCGATGGCGAACCCGACCCCGGTGAGGGAGATGAACAGCAACACCAGGCCGGGACTGGTCAGCCTGCGTACCCGGCCGGCGTCCTCGCTCGCGGGCCGTGCGGGGCACCAACGCCGGGAAGGCGGCGCGAAGGCGACAACGGCAGTGCCCACCAGGCCGAGGACAGCGGTGACATCCAGCGCGAGGGACGGCCCGTACGCGGAGGCGAGCGCGGCGACGAGCAGCGGGCCGACGATGTACAGCACGCCCTGCGTGCCGGTGTCGAGGGCGAGCGCGGCGTGCCGCAGCCGGGGGTTGGGCAGCACGCTCGGCCACAGGGCCCGGAGACCGGCCTCCAACGGTGGCGTGGTCAGACCGGCGGCGACGACGATCGCCGTGGCGAGGGCCGGCCCACCGTGCGGGCCGGCCAGGGGCAGGGCTGCCAAAAGTGCGGAGTTGAGCAGGGCGGCGGGGAGGTGCACGGCGCTTTGGCCATGGCGGTCCATCAGGCGTCCCTTGACCGGCTGTGCCACCGAGGAGGCCAGCCCGTACAGGGCACTGAGCAGTCCGCCGAAGGCGATGCTGCCCCCGGTCGCGGTGACCCACAAAACGATGGCTACGGGGGCCATTCCGTTGGGGAGGCGGCCGGTGAGGTGCCGCCGAGCAGGCGGGCGACGTACGGGCTGCCCAGCACCGCGCCATAGGTGATGCGCGGCGTGGGGGCCGGTGGTGCGGTCAGGGACAACGGGGGCTTTCTCTCGGGGAATGGCGCCTAGCGGTGGCGGACGGTCGCGGCGGCTCGGGGCGGTGGCACGGGCGGTGTGGTGTCCACGGCGGGACGCGGGCGGGCCCGTGGCACAGGGACGCGGTGCGGCGGCAGGACGGCGACGGTCGCGCCGAGGTCCTCTGCGGCCTCGTGCACTTCGGTGGTGAGGAAGTCGATCTGCCGGCCGAGTGCGGCAAGGCGGGCGGCGATCTGCCGGCCTTGCACGGTCTCCAGTGCGGAGCTGAACTGGCCTGCGGTTTCCAAGAGTTCCTTGAGGCGGACCATCGGGCCCGCGTCGTATCCGTGCTGGGTGGCGGTGAGTAGCGCGTTGGATGCGTCACCGGCGGCCTGTGCTTCGGTGACGTCCCGGATGAGTTCCTGCAGGGATATCTCAGGGACGGGCTCCGGGCGGTTGAACCGCGAGACGTCCGCCCGCAGTACGCCGGGCGGGACAGCGGCGGGCAGCGCCTGCCCGGCCTCGTATTCGTGGGTGTAGTGCCCGATCACCTGACAGCCCGGTGCGTCCGGGTCGCCTCGCAGAGCGATCACCGTCGAGTCGTCGTCTTCGACCAGGTAGGCGAGGGTGATCGGCTGGCCGTCAGCCGCGAACCACGACTCGATCAGATCCAGTTCCCCTCGCCTCTGCGCGACCCGGGCCCTCTCGGTCCACATCTGCTGTTCGTCGCCGGTCAGCGGGGTCTGGGGCTGCTGGTGCTGGTCGGCGAGGTTGGCGGCGATGGCGCTGTGGTCCGCCCAGGCGGTGAGGTGAGGCCACAGGGCCGTGTGCTGCGCATGTTCGGCTGCCGAGCCGGGGGCGGCGGGCCGATCCAGGGCGTGGCGGATCTCGGCGGTGGAGGCGGCGAGGCCGTCGAGTACGGTGCGCCACCCGGTGGTGTGGCGGGCAGGCGGCAGCTCGTCGAGAGCACGGTGGGCGGCATCCAGCAGTGCGTCGGCGTACGGGGCGAGATGTGTGGTGTATGCCTCGACGGCTGCCTGGTAGCGCTGGGCGCGGGTGGTTGCCGCGGCGCCCGGGTGAACGGTGCGCCCGTAGCGGTCCCGTGTCGTGTCGAGCGCGGTCTCGGCCTTGAGGTCGATGACGGCCATCCGCAGTCGGAAGTCACGAGCTCGGCCAGCAAGGCTGGATGCCGACGGGACGGGGCTTGCGGGGGCCGGCTCGCTGCCGGGCTTCACCGGGACCGCCCGGCACCCGAGGCCGTCAGGTGGACGGTCGGCGCGTAGGAGGGCTTCGGCGGGATCGGACGGGCCGAAGGCGGCGAGGTGGTGGGCGGCGTACCGCGCTGCGTCGTCCGGCCGGCAGCAGCTTGGGCGAGGCGGCTGCGGCGCTCCAGAAGCCCATTCGGCAGAGCCGGACGCGGCGGGCCGGGCGAGGCTGCGGGATCAAGGACGATGTCGGCGTGCACTGCATATCCTTGACGACGAAGGTCAGTTACGGCCTGGCGTGTTCGACGGTGGCCATCGCGCTCGGGTTCACTGAGCCGGTACAGCCCGGGTGTGGTGGGGACGGGCTCGAACTGCTCGCGGGTCAGGAACCATTCGGCCAGGTGCTGGGGCAACTCTGGGGAGGCGGCGGCGACGAAGCCCAGGTCGGGGTGGGTACCGAAGCGGAATTGGTCAGACAGGGGAAGTCCTCTTCTCTACGGCATTTACAGGTGTGCGTTCGCCGCTGGCCGGGACGCAGGGGGCTGGGCCGGGCGGGTGGTGAGCAGACGGGGGCTGGGCGCGGACAGGGCCACCTGCCCGCCGGGGACGGCGGCGCGGGCCTGGCGCTCGAACGCCTCGCTGTCCGCGAGCCAGGTCTCGATCGCGGGTAGGACGGCGGTGCCGAGCGTGCTGCGCACCTGGCTCCACTCGTGGGCCGGCAGGACCGCGGGGATGGAGTACAGCTCCGTGCGCAGGTCATTGAAATCCGCCCACGCGTCCTGGCTGCCGGCGAGTGCGTCGCGCAGCCGGGCCATCGCGGCAGCGTCCTGGGGCCAAGGGCTCGCGGTGGGCCGGCACCGGCTGAGCAGGAGCGGGGCGTGCTGCAGGACGTCACGGAAGGAGAGCCAGGCGTGGTCGGCGAATGCACGCTCCATCTCCGGCAGCAGGCGCGAGTTGGCGAGCGGCACGCCTTCGCTGAACCGGCCGGACTCCTTGACCGCCTGCAGCGTCTCGTGCTCCGGACGGATCCGGTCCAGTGCGGTCATGACGGTGTCGAGCCGCCGGTGGTGCAGGGCCCTGCGGTAGGCGGGCAGGAAGGTGTGGGCGACAGCGCGTGCGGCGAGGTCCGTCGCAGCGGGCAGCGGGATGCTGCGCGGCGCGTTCGGCTCGTCCCAGTTGTCGTCGTACTCCTCGGTGGCGAAGGCGCCCACCAGGTAGCCGCTGGCGTGCCCGGGACGTTCGATCAGCATCAGCTCGGTGCCGGCATGGTTGTTCAGCACCACCGCACACGGGATATGGACGTCGAGCATGGCCTTCAGGAGGTCTCCGCTGTCCCACAGCGAGCCGACGATGTCCTCCTGCCAGTGCTTGCGGGGATAGATCTCCACCTTTGCGCTCCAGGTGCCGGGCAGTCGGGCGGCGATCTCCTGGCCGGTGTCGCCGAGGTAGGGGCGGCTGCTGGTGGTGATGCTCGCGCCGTGTTCGTGCGCGCGGTGCACCAGGGCGCTGGCGGTGTCGCGGGCTTCCTGTGCCTCGCTCAGCGGGGCGGCGAAGGCGCCGCCGGGCAGGCGGCTGAACCCGGCTTCCTGCAGGGCGTCACGGGCCTGGAGGAACTCCTCGCCGGCAGCGATGGCGACGAGGCCGTGGGTGTGGCTGGTCGAGAGGATGATTTCCGCGGTGGGCGGGTTGGTCATGTGGGTAGTCCCGAGGTCAGAGGCGCGCGCGAGCGGGCGGCCCTGCGGCAAGTTCCGGCGGCCGGACACTGAGCGCGGGCGTCGGCTGGTGGTCGCGGAGGAGGGAGCGCAGGCTGCGGCCGTACTGCCAGGCGTGTTCGCGGGCCGCCGTCTCCAGCAGGTCGTATCCGGGCTGGGCCGTGAGCTGGCCTGCGTGCTTTCGGTATCTGTACACGGGGGTGGGCAGCAGAATCCCGGGGGCGAGATTCGATATGCCGACGGCCGTGCAGTAGTCCTCGCCCTGGACGAGGCCACCCATCGGGGCGGCGCGTACGAGTTCGGTGCGAGCGAGGATCGTCGTCGGCCCGATCGGAATGGTGTCTGCCGGGGACTTCCAGTACGTCCACACATCGCCGGCCTCGTGCCTGCCGGGCGGGGCGGGGCACCGCCACAGTCGAGTGGTCCCGTCCAGGTATCGGTCCTCACTCCATCCGGCACACCAGCCAACCCCGGCCGATTCCAGAGTGTTCAGCCGCACGGACATGGCGTCGTCGGTGAACTCATCGTCGTCGTCAGCCCAGTTGCAGTACGGGGTGCGGACCAGCGGGAGGGCGAGGTTTCGGGCGCATGCGGCGCCGACCGGGCGAGGCAGGGCAAGGGTGCGGACGCGAGAGTCCTGTGCGAGCGGGGCGGGCAGGCGGTCGGGAGAGACCCCGTCGAGCGAGATGATCGCCTCCCAGGGAACGGACTGCCGGGTGAGGCTGGCGTGCATGGCGCTCAGGTAGCCGAGCCGGTCCTCCCGCAGGCGGCTGGCGATGATGACGGTGATCAGGGGCGTGGCGTGCGGGGGCAGAGGAGTCTCCGGAGACGAAGGGGCGACTAGCGGTGCGCGACGGTGCGCTGAGGGCTGGCCGTCGCGGGGACTGCGACAGGTGCGTTCTGGGGCGCCGTGTTGCGGACGGCCTGGATGACCGGTGCGGGATCGAGGGAGGACCAGTGCTCCGGGTCGTCGCTGAAGACGGTGCGAGGGTCGGTGGACCAGTCCACGAGCGGGCCGAGGTCTTCGTGGAGCAGGCTGACCACTTCGATGCCTTCCCTGTGCAGGATGTAGCCCCACTGCATGTCCTGGGCGTCAGCGGTGTAGTCGGTGACCGTCATGCGCACCGGTGGGGCCCCGTTCGGGGTGATCAGGTTCAGCGGGCGGCTGGGCCACTGCTCACCGCCGGTCAGCGCGGCTATGAGCGCGGGCGGGGCGTCGTCGAGGAGATCGGTTCCCAGCTGGTCCCAGCCGATGGCGACATTGTCGACAAGGTGGCAGGACATGGCCTCTAGTACTGCAACCGCATGTGTGGGTTTTGGCCTCGGCGTTGGTAGTGACAGCGGCGGGCTCGGGCCTGGCTGCGGCGTCGGAAGTGTGACCAGCGGAGACGGTGCTCGTTGTCGTGGCAGCGGGGCGTGATGACGACGTGCCCGATCATCCGGCGGATCTCCGGGACGCTGAGGGGTATGAGGTCTTGCTCGTCGTCTCGGCTGCCCCTTTTGTGGCTTCTGCGGCACGGGTGGCGGTCAGGTAGGCGAGGGCGGCCATCGCGAGGGTGATGTGCCGGTACCAGGCCCGGTAGAGACGAACTTGGTAGTGGTCCAGGCCGCATTCGCCCTTGGCGATCTGGAAGCATTCCTCCACCTGCCACCGTGCGCCAGCGGTTCTGACCAGGTCTTTCAGCCGGGAGGTGGCGGGGCCGTAGCAGACGTAGTAGGCGATCTCGGCGGGGTCGCTGATGCTGCGGCGGGCCAGGACCCAGTGCCCGAAGCCGTCCTGCCACTGCGGGCGGACAGCGATCCGGGCCCAGTCGTAGAACCGCTGACCGTGCGCGCCCGCTCCGGCGGAGATCCGCTTCCATCTCTGCCGGGGCACTGCGGTGATCAGGTCGCGCACCTCGGCGACCGCACCATCGGTGGTGGTCACGATGTCGTTGACCTTGGTGGCCAGTACATAGGCGACGTGCCGTTCCTCCAGCCAGGCCCGCATGTGTTTGACCTGGCCGTATGCCTCATCCGCAGTGACCCAGGCGAAGGGGACACGGGCGTCGATCACGCGTTGCAGCATCCACTTGAAATGCTCGATCTTCGTGGCGAAGGGCACCTCGTCACCGATCCCGGCCTGCCTGCACCGCTCGCGGTCATCGGTCCAGGAGGCGGGGACATACAGTTCCCGGTCGATCAGCGCCCGGCCTTTCACGGAGGCGTAGGCCAGGAACGTGCCGATCTGACAATTTTCCGTGCGGCCGGCCGTTCCGGAGTACTGCCGCTGGACACCGGCCGACTTGACGCCCTTCTTCAGGAAGCCGGTGTCGTCCCCGATCAGCACCGCGTCCTTGGCGCCGATCGTCTCGACGACGAAGTCACGCACGTCGTCACGGACGGCATTCTCGTCCCAGTCGGCGAAGTTCAGCAGCCGCTGGAAACCGTCGGGGCGACGCTGGCCAGCCTGCTCGGCCAGCGTCCACCCGTTTTTCTTCTCCAGCGGTGCGAGCAACGTACTCAGGTAGTCCAGCGCCCGCTCACGCGGCTCCGACCTGCCGAAACGGCCCGCAAAGCGAGCATGAAGATCGGCTATCCCCTCGGACCAGTTCTCGATCTGCGCGACCGTCAGCGATTCATCACACAGTCAGTCCAACGACCAAGACGGCGCCCTGTCACGCCACATGCGGTTGCAGTACTAGGTCGCGCCCGAACTTGTGGTGGTAGGCGGTCAGGAGCAGGGGGAGGTGGTGGCTGGGTACTCCGTCGAGGCGGACTTGGATACCGCTGTAGTGCAGGGGGTCGGTGGGGCGGGCGATGAAGGATCGAGTGGACAGAGAGGTCTCCACAGTCGGGATGTTGGCGTTCGGAGTCGGTCAGCGCGGTGCACGGTGCGTGCGGGCCGGAGTGAGCGGAGGCGGGCCGGCCGGAGCGGACGGAGAGAAGCCCTGCGTTCCGCTGGCGGAGGCAGCGTTGTTGTCGCCTTCCGGAAACGTGGGACTGAAACCGATGTCGGCCAGCCGCTGCGCGGCCTGGCGGGTGCGGGGAATGGGGTCCTCGACGGTCTCGGGCAGGTAGCACTTGCCGGACGCGGGGTCGAGGAGGAAGCCTTCTCTTCCCAGGAGTTCGTACAGGGCGCGCGCGTAGACCGTGGTCACGCGGGGCCTGCCGTCGGTGCCGAGGGTGATGTCGACGGGCAGGTGTGGTCCGGCGCCAGCTCTGCTCTGCGCCATCATCGATGCGACGCGGTAGTCGAACAGCTGACGGCGGCGGACCAGAGCGGCGGCGCGCACCGGATCGGCGGGAACCGTGACGGCCTTAGGGGCGGCGACCCCGGCAGTGTGGTCGTGCTTGGTCCCTGCGGGGAGCATCGGCGCCACGACGAACTGGCTTTTTCGGGAGGGGTGTTCGGTGACGTACAGCTGGATTCCGCTGGCCGAGGTGAGGACCGACCGGTGGGTCGGGGAGCTGCGGTGCGCGGTGTAGGCGAGGGGGCCGGAGTTCCAGATGCGGTCGCTGGCCGGGTCTTCTGCCAGTGACGTGGGGTGGGCTTCGGCCTGCCAGCGGCCGGGCAGTCGGGTGCCGACGGCGTGGACGAATGCGGTGAGGTTGTGGTGGGGCAAGGGCATCTCCGTGGGCTGCTGTCCGGGGCCCGGACCAGCGGGCGGGGCCCCGGAGGGTTGGGGGAAGCCGGGCCCGATTCGGCCCTGGGGTGAGGGGATGGCCTACGCGCGGTCCGACCATCCGGAAGCGACTGGCGGGCCGGAGGCGTCGGTGCGCGCGCAGGTGTAGCCGATGAGCCGGGACGGGGCGGCCTTCGCGGGGACGGTGGCGGCGTCGTTGCACACGAACGTGTACTGGATGGAGCTGCGCGGCACGCCGTGGAGCCAGGCCCGGTCGTCCTTGCCGGGGTTGATCTGGAGGCCGGAGTGCGCGACGGCGTCGGTCTGGGTGTGCGTGTGGGAGAAGAGGATCAGGGCGCCGCCGTCGCTCGTTTTGAGCGCGTAGGCGTCCTTGTAGCGGTTGGCGGCACCGGCGAAGACGGTGGTGCCCTGGTCTCCGTACCGGGTGCCGGTCTTGTCGTGGACCTCGATCTGCTGCTTGCTCGCCACGGTCGGCTCGAAGACCTTCGTGCCGGTATTCATGCCGCCGGTGGCGAAGTTGTCGAGGACCGCGGACCGCAGAAGGTCAGCGCCGGCTGCCAGTTGCTTGTTGCCGTTGGCGGCGACGGCCGTTGCGTAGCCGTCCTGGTCGAGGGCGACGTCGGGCAGCTTCTTGCCTTCAGGGTCGACGACGGAGACCAGCTCCCAGCGCTTGTTCTGGGGTCGTTCGGCGAACACGGCCAGGCGCGAGGGTGCCTTGCCCTTCTGGTCCGAGAGTGCGGCAGCGAACCAGCGGTCCTGTCCCGGGGTCAGCCGCGGGATGTACAGCTTGGCGCTCGCGGTGTCGTAGGACCACGGCTTGTACGGCTTGCGGTCAGCCTTGGGCAGGCCCTCGGTCTCGGTGTAGTCCGAGACGGACATCGCGTACAGCGGGCCGTCCTCGGCAGTGTCGAGCAGGGCGCGGTCGCGTGTGGCGTTGGCCTCGTTGTTGATCTTTGCGTAGTGGGTGATGACGTCCCGGGCCTGGGTGGTACTGAGGGCGGGCGTCGGCTTCGGCGTGGTGCGGGCGCTGGGGCCCTTCTCGTTGCCGTGGCTGTTGCTGTCGTTGGCGCAGCTGGTCAGAGCCAGGGCGAGAGCGACGGCGGAGCCGAGCAGCGGCAGGGTGCGACGGGCAATACGGATGGGGGCTCCAGAGTTCTTCAGGTCGGTGATCAGTGAGTGCGGGGGGTGGCGGTCGGCGTGGCGGGTCGTGGGGCGACGGGTACCGGGGACGGAGCTTGGGCGCTGCGGGGGGTGCGCGGCGGGGTGAGCCGTTCGGTGTCGGCGTAGAGCTGGCGGCCCGCCTCGTGGAGGTGGCGGCGGGCGCTGTCGAGCCGGTCGTCGAGTGCGGTGCGCAGGGAACGCTCGGTTTTGGCGCGTTCCGAAGAGCGGGGTAGGCGGGCAACCTGGTGCAGGCCGCCGGCGTGGGCGACGGCTTCACCGAGGTCGGCGAGGGCGCGTCCCACAGTGCCCGCGACGCGCGTCAGTGCGGTGACGCGGCGCTGAGTTGCCTCGTCCGTCTGACCTGGACGGCCGGTCGTCTCACGGTCGGCGTACGCGGCGGCGGTCGCGATGTGGATGAACAGTCCGGCGATCTCGCGGGCGCTTTCGTCCAGTTCGTCGAGGCTGTCGCGGGGGAACTGCGATATGCCGGTGAGCGGCATCTCGTCGGCCGCCCGGTAGATGCGCTCGGCCACTGCGCGCAGTTGGCTCATGGCGTCGTATTCGGAAAGCAGGGGAACTCCGTGGGGCACGTGCGGTCTGGATCAACGGTGGTGCGCGCGGGCGGTCTGCGGTGGCGCAGGCGGAAGCCCGGGGCTGGTGCGGGGTGCGCAGTGGCGGAGGTTCACGCCGATGCCCTTGGCGGTGAGCTGTTGGGCCACGGCCTGGACGCGGAGTGCGTGCACGCTCTCGCCGAGTTCGGCGGACAGGAGGAAGGCTGCCTGGTGCGGGTGGTAATTGAAGCCGGCGTCGTACAGCGTCGTACGGGCATCAGGTGGCACGCTTTTGTACGGAGCGCCCAGGGCTCCGTCGTCGTACATCGTCAGGGTGAGGACCTGGGAGACCTGTGGTGGGGCGGGGCGGTGCGGGGGTTCGGGTTGGTCCACCGCGTAGCGGAACAGCTCGTGCAGAGCCTGCTCGTATCGGGGCAGTACCCGGCGGGTGACGTCGGCGGCGGCACGCGCGGGGTCGTTGGCGACGGCGATGCCGTGGGGTTCCTCGACCTCGTCGAAGTGATGGGGCTTGAGGTCATCGTCGTCGGGTTCGAGCGGGGCGACGACGAACTGGCGCGGATTCCGGGGCCTGTCGCTGACGTAGAGCCGCTGGTTCTCGGGGCCATGCAGGACGGCGTCGTGAGCGAGAACGTACGTGCTGACGATGTAGCCGACGTGGCCGGAATCCCAGAGCTGGTTGGTGGTGGGGAACTGGTCCTTGTACTCCGCGTGGCGCTGGTACGTGCTGGTCCAGGCGCCGGGCAGGCGCTCGGCGAGGCCGGCGGCGAAGGCGGAGAGGTCGGTGCGTTGCGTGGGCATGGGCTCCTGGGTGCGACGCGGATGGGTTGCGGCATCAGCGTGTGTGCCGTGGACGGGCGGGAGGAAGGGCGGTAGGCGGCAGGGCTGGCGCGTGGGTCGAGAGTGCTGCTGGCCGGTGGGGCTGCGGGGGTGCGGTAAGGGAGCGCATCCGTTCCTCGGCCACGTGCAGCACCTCCCCGAGGTTCCTGATCTCGGCAGCGGCGTCCGCGAAGTCGTATGACAGATCGAAGCCGTCGTCCTCCTCAGCTTCCTTTGCCTTCTCCCCGGCTGCTTCGAAGAATTCGCCGAGCCGCTCCAGCAGGCCGTCCGTCGGGTCCAGGATCTGGTGCAGCAGCTCGGCGGCCTCCACATGCGAGTCGGTTCCGTTGAGCCGGTCGGTGAGAGCGAGGAGAGCGTCGCCGTAGAGGTAGGCGCCGTGTTGCTCCTTCCCGGCCGCACCGTGCTGGGCTTGGTGAGCGCCGCGCTGTTTGACTGCCGACACGAGCGGGTCTCCGGCCGACGAGGGAGGAACGGCGAGCAGCCCGAGCTGGATGAGCCGCTGGTCGACGGCCTCGATCAGGTGTGAGGCACTGCCACCGTGGCGTGCTTCGGGCCGCTCCGGGGCGCTGGGATCGGTGGAGGGAGCCGAGTCGTAGATCAACTCGAACAGCTCATGGCGCTCGGTGTGCTGGCGGGTCACGATCCACCCCTCCGGGTCCCCCGGCAGACGGTCCGGAGGAGGCTCCTGCGGCGGGCTGATGATCAGGTAGCTGTCGTCGGGGAGCGACACGCGGACGATGTAGGCACTGAGGCCGAACTCGATGTCGCACTCCAGCCCGCGCTGCCGCAGGGGTGTAGTGAGGTGTGCGTGGCGCTGCCACAGCACCTCCCACCGAGAGGTGTGCACATCGCGGTGGTCGGGGAGCGGAGCGAGCGGAGAAGCATCACCCGGCATGTCGCGCGTACCAGCGCGGACGGCGTACGGGGTGCCCTTGCCGTCAGCGGGCACGGTTGCTCCCGTGCGGGGCACGCGTACGGCGCAGGGACGGCATCCGGCGTGCGGGCTGCGGCGGTTGCTGCGGCGGTGGTAGCGGGGAGAAGTCGAATTCGTACTCGTCGTACGTGTCGATCAGGCCGTGTTCCATCTGCGCTTCGCGGTCGGCGACCTGATCCATCAGGTCATCGTGTTCGGCTTGGCACTGCTGGTACTCGGCCCAGTCTGCGTCGCTGTAATGGGCGGGGCGGTTCAGGGTGCTCCTTGGCTGTATGGCGCCGGCATCGGCACTAGCGCGGGCTATCGGTGGCGCGTGCTCGGCCTTGGCGGCGGAGGCGTTACTGCTTCCTGGAGGGTGTACGTCGGGAAGAAGCGGTGGAGGTCGAGGTGGGCGTGGAGTTCCTTGACCGCGTCACGGAGCGATTCCGACGACCGCCGCAGATAGGCACGGGCGGTGGCGTGGTGCACGGCCATGCGGTTTTCCAGGAACTGATTGTCGCGGGACTGGGGTAGGGCCAGAGCGGCTTCTGCGGTGTCGGCGAAGTGCGGGGCTGCGTAGCTCGACATGGTGGCGGCCGTCGCGAGGTGGGTGAGGACGGTGCTGCCGGCTCGATTCGTGCTGTGCGGGGTCCGGGCGAACTCGGCGACCATTTGGACAACGCCGTGGGCGAGGGACTGTGCGATTTCGGAGTGCTGGATCAGGTCGGCGTATGAGGCCGAGGCGGGCACGTGACCGGTGTCGTCCAGCAGGTGCCACTGTTCGGCGGAGCCAGCGAGTTTGGCCCTCATCTCGTCGAGTGCTCCGATAAGTTGGAGGGTGTCGTCGCGGGGTATCAGTTCGCGTTGGATATCGGGATTCATGAGCCCCTTTGCTTTTCAATGCATGCGGGCGTCGGTGTCGAAGAGCGCCAGCTCGTGGCTGTGCAGGAGGTGCTGCACGATGAAAGATCGTCCGGCGACTTTCCAGAGCCCGCGGCCCCGGTTGAGGTGCGCGATGGCGTCCATCTCCACGGACGTCAGGCCGAGCAGCGAGGCCGCAGCGTGAAGTTGGTCGGTTTCCTGGCGGTAGATGATGCGGGTGCTGCAGTCGGCGAGGAGGCCCTCGGCGAGCGCGCGGCCTTGCGAACCGGCGTCGCCTGCGGTGAGCAGGTCGGACAGCCGGTGGATGACCATGAGGTTGGCGATGCCGAGGCCGCGGCTCAGCTTCCACTGGGCCTGCATGCGTTGCAGGAGGCCGGCGTGGCGCATCAGGCGCCATGCCTCGTCGTACACGATCCAGCGCCGCCCGCCGTTGGGGTCGGTGAGGGCGGATTCCATCCAGGCGGAGGCGCAGGTCATCGCCAGGACGAGCGCGGTGTCGTCGCCGGAGCCGCCGAGTCGGGACAGGTCGATGGTGAGCATCGGCGCGTTGGGATCGAAGGCCACGGTGGAGGGGGCGTCGAACATGCCGGCCAAGTCACCGTGAATCAGCCGCCGCATGGCGTGGGCCAGGTCTCGGGCTGCGTCACCGAGTCGTCCTGACATCATCCCGGCGGCCTCGTCGAGCGCGACGGGGTTGTTGAGGGTGGCGGCGACGTCCCCGAGGAGCGGGGTGCGGCCGGTGTCGGTGGCATGGGTGACGACGGTGTCGAGGGCGATGTCCAGGGCGGTGTGTTCCATGGGCAGCAGGTCCCGGCCGAGGACGGTCCGGGCGAGGGAGCCGAGGAGGAGGAGGCGCCGCTTGCGAATCTCACCGACCCAGTCGGCCTCGGCGATGCTCTCCGGGCGTGGGGCCGCGTCCAGGGGGTTGAGCCTGCCGGGGAGCCCGGGGCCGAGGGCAACGGACGTGCCCCCCAACGCGTTGGCCACGGGCGTCCACTCGCCCTTGGGGTCGCACGGCACGTAGACGCGGTAGCCGAAGGCGACCGAACGCAATGCGAAGCTCTTTGCCAGGGCGCTCTTGCCCTGGCCGATCACGCCGGCCAGCAAAATGTTGGGGTTGGTGAAACCTTCGATTTTGCCGTACAGGGCGAACGGGTCGAAGACGAACGATGCCTCGGCGTGGACGTCTCGGCCGATGTAGATGCCTTCGGCGCCGAGGCCCCCTTCGGCGAGGAAGGGGTAGGCGCCGGCGGCCACGGCGGTCGTCATGCGGTGGGCGGGCAGCTTCAGCCGGTTCTTGCGGGCCGAGGCGGGTCCTGGGCGTCCGCTCGGGGGGTAGAGCGCGGCGGGAGTCTCGTTCTCGGCGGGAGTGCCGCTTGCCGGATGAGTGCTTGCTTCGGCACGGGCCTTGGCGGTGGCTTCGGAGAGTTGGCGGCGGGCCTCTTTGCGGCTGGCCCGGTCCGTTCCGTGGGGGGTGAACAGGGGGCTGGCGCTGGCGCGGCGGGCTCGACGGGCGGGCCGGTGGTTCATCAGGGGCCCTCGATTCTGCGGGTGGTGCTCATCGCACGCAGGCCGTGGTGTGCGAGCGGAGATCGGTGGGAGTGGTCTTGCGCCGGATGACGTGTCCGGCAGTGAGGTGGCGCTGGCAGATAGTCAGCACGGGTGGTCCGTCGGGGAGCCGTTCCGGATGGCATTCGTTCGTCTGGGTACTCTCTGGCGCCGTGTGGCTGGGCAGTAGGTGGAAGGCGGAGTGGATCTCGGTGGTGGCCTGCCAGAGGCGCGTGTGCGCGGTGGTGAGGTGCCGGCCTGCGGCGGGGTGCGGCGGCCGGGCGGTCTCGGCGAGCCGGTCGAGGAGCTGGTGCAGGGCGGTGAGGTGAGCGTGGAGTACGTCGAGGTGCACACGGTCGACTGGCTTGGCCGGGGCGACGCCCGGTTGCACCAGGGCGCGGGTGTGGTGGCGGACTCCGGCGCTCGCTGCCCGGAGATAGGGATGCGCGTCGTTCGGACGCGTGGGAGAGGTCAAAGGTGGCGGTCCTTCCTGCCGGGAGACAGGGGCTGTGGCGGTCGCCGCAGTGCGATCGACTGGCGGCGGGCTTGGCCAAGACCTCATCCACCAGGTGCGGAGCGGCACCGGTGGTGAGCTGTGCCCCGGTCACAGCGCGGTCCGGGCGAGGGGCAGTGCGGTGAGCGCGAAGGCGTCGGGCTGCTGGTAGTTGAGCCGTCGCAGGTCGACTCCCGAGGTGACGGCGTGGGTCTCGATCTGTGCGCAGGCGGCGTCGAGGAGGGCATCGGTCTCGGCGGTGACGGTGACCAGGCCGGTCAGGGCGACGTCGGCGTGTCCTGCGATGAGCTGACGCTCTCGTGTCTTGACGTCGGCGTACTCGACGGAGTCCTCTTCGCTGTCGACCTGTCCCTTGCGGGCGCGCTCGTTCGCGTCGGCGATGATCGCAGCCTTCTTCCGCTGGACGTCCCGCAGTGCGGACTCGAGCCCCTGGGGCGCGTATATAAGGGACAGGCTGCGCCGTACTCCGGCCGTGAACATGATCCCGTGGAGGAAGCCCGCTCCCATCTCGGTCCTCGGCCAGTTCTCCACCCAGTACGTGGCGTGGCGGGCGGAGTCGGTGGCGAGGCGGTCGTACTCCTCGAACTGGACGACGGGGCCGGCGGCTGCGGGGTCCGCCTCGGCGCGGCCGGTCTCCGACCACTGCTGGAGTGCGGCGAGGGCCTTGGGGTCGTAGGCGGTGCGCACGACGGCGGCGATCTCCCGCGAGCTCAGCCACCCCGCCACCATCAGTCCGGAGTTCCGGGCGGCCTGGGCGATGGACGCGGTGGTCTGCTCCATGACGGTGAACGCGCCAGGCAACCCGCCGCCTGCCTGCGAGATCAGGCGCCTGGCGGCCTTCAGGTCGAGGGAGATGGCGAGGTAGGTCTCGTGCGGCGCGGCGGCGGGGCCGGCCGAGGCGACCAGCTCGGAGTAGATCTGTCCGGCGACCGGGGCCTGGGGCTGACCGCTCTGGGCCCAGTGGCGAGTGAGGGTGTCTCCGCTGTCGGGGACGGTGCGCTCCAGTACCTGGACGGTGGCGATGTGCCCGGTGCGGGCGATGCCTGCCAGTGCGCGTCCCCAGCTGTTGACGTTGTGGTTCTGAGTGGCGGGGTCGAGCAGGACGAAGGCGCGGCTGGTGACGCGGGCGATGGCGGTCAGGGTCTGGCGGTGCGGGTCGTGCACGGCTGCGGCCCCGTTGGCTGAGTCGCCGGGCGTGACGACCTTGAGGGAGGCCGCGGTGCCGGGCAGATGGAGGACACCGTCTTGACGGGGCCGGGTGACGGGCCGGGCGAGCCAGAGTGTCTGGCCGGCGCGCCGGCGCTGGGCGTAGCGGGCGACGATCGGCGCCCAGTCGATCAGTGAGCGGCCGTGCCGGCGGATCGTGACGAGCGCACCGGTTGCAGCCCACAGCGGGGTCAGGGCGACGGCGCCGATCAGGCCGGTGGAGACCACCGTCACCAACAGCAGTGCCAACGCACCTGAAACGAGTATGAGTTGGGGAAAGGAGAGGCCGAGGAGGATGCCGCGGCGGGACCGGTGCGGGAATTTCACCGTGACCGGGGCGGCGGAGAGGTCAGTCAAGTGGCAGGTCCTGGGAGCTCTGGTGGGGCCCGGGGGCGGGAGGCGTGGAGTGCGTCCCGCCCCCGGTAAGCGGACAGAGGATCAGAGGCCGCTCGGCGGCGGCGGTGGAGCCGCTCCTCCGGTGGTGGCGTTCTGTGAGCCGGAGGACGGCGGTGCGCCCTGTGGTGGCGGGGTCGTGGTCGGCGGGGCAGACTGCCATCCGCCCTCCTGACCGGAGGCGGTGCTCGCTCCGGAGCCGCCGGGTCCGGAGCTGCCGCCCACCTGGCCGCTGGTGTCGTCGGAGGCGCTCGTCGGCGGGGGCTGGACTGCCTTCTCTACACCGGACTCGATGGCGTCTGCGCCGGGCGAGACGCCCGTGCCGCCGAGTGAACCTTCCTTGCCGCCGCCTCCCTCCGTGGGGTTGGAGGCGATGTCGCCGGGGAAGCCGCCTCCGCCGTCGGGGCCCTGCGGGGCTGCGCCTGCTCCCGCTCCGGCCGCCGCGCCGCCGGTTCCGGCGGTGGCGGCTGCGGAGGCTGCCTTGCGGGCGGCCTTCTCGGCGTGCTGCTTGGCGACCTGGGCTCCGGCACCACCGGCGCGGTGGATGGACTCTCCGTCGGTGCCGTCGGCAGCCCAGTGCACGAATTTGAAGACGGCGTAGGGGCAGAGCAACACCAAGACCATGATCACGATGCCGGCCATGACGTCGGCGAGTGCGCCGACGCCGTCCTTGGCCTCGGTCTTGCCCATGGCGGCGATGCCGAGAACGAAGATCACGGTCATCAGGAGCTTGGAGACCACGAGGGTAGCGGTGGCTTCGATCCAGCCCTTGCGCCAGCGGCGTGCGACCTCCCAGCCGCCGCCTGCTGCGGCGAAGATCGCCAGGGTGACCATGACGAGGATGCCGACCTTGCGGACCATCATCACGCACCAGTAGAGGATGGCTCCGGCGGCGGCGCCGAGCCCGGTGACCACCGGGAGGAGCCAGCCCAGCCCGGACAGGCCGGCGATCTGGTTGACCTTCACGATGCGGCGCACGGCCGTCTCGATGTTCAGGTGCGCGGTTTTGAACAGCCCGTTGGAGATGGCGTCGACCACCTCGATGGCGACGGTGGTCAGGGCGATGGCGCAGAAGGCGAACATCACGCCCGATATGGTGCCGGTCAGTGCTTGGGTGAGGGCCTGCCCGTCGCGTTTGATGGCGGCTCTGACGAGCTGCGCGCAGAATGTCGCGACGAGAAGGACCAGGCCCAGCGGCAGCAGCATCTCGTAGTTGTCGCGGAACCAGTCGGCGTTCAAGTCGACGTTGGTCGTGGTGTTGACCGCTTTGGCTGCCAAGTCGGCAGCCGCGGCGGCAAGTTCGCCGGCTGACTTCGCGAGCCAGTCGCCGATGGCCTTGCCGGGGTCGGAGGCGAAGTCGACGGCGTCACCGACGGAGCACAGCTTGTCTGCCAGGGGGAAGTCACAGAAACCCACGGGGAGTCGTTCCTCCTTTCTTGTGTCAGGCGCGGGTCACTGGGTGACGTTCGGAGCGATGGCGGCCAGGGAACAGTCGTGGTCGGGGCGGCACTGCACGGCGAGGGTCACGGCGCGCTCTTCGGCTCCGCCGCCGCCCTTCTTCCAGGCGATCTGCTGCTTGCCGTTGACGGTGACGACGTAGATGTACGCCTGCGTGATCGCGGACGGGTCGTCGGCCAGGGCCGCCTTGAACGCGGAGGGGAAGTGGCCCTCGGTGACGGACGCGCTGGCGTGCTGGTCCTGGTCGGCCATGCGCGACCAGAGGACCGGGTCGGGGACCTGGCCGGAGACCGACGCCCAGTCGGCGTAAGTGGTCTCCTCGGTCATCCACGCGCGCATACCGGCGAGTTGCTGGTCACGACTGGTGTTGCGGCTGTCGTAGGACCACAGCATTTGGGCCGCGGCCTTGGCGTACTCGACGGGCTCGGCGATCTGCGGAGGCTTGAGCACTGACCCCGATCCGGCGGCGGGCTTCGGGGCGGCCTCGGAGGAGGAAGGGCTGCTCGCCGGGGACGGGGAAGCGTGTTCCTGGCCCTGCTCGTTGCTCCCGCTCAGCCAGGCGACGGTAGCGGCGATGGCGAGCAGGGCGGTGACCACGATCGCGACGATGGCGATGCGCTTGTTGGCCGACCAGCCGATGCGGTAGGAGGACAAGGAGACGGAGGGGAATCGTTTCTGCATTACTGGACCTGCGAGCCGAGGGCCGAGAAGAACGCGACGATGCCGTTCGCGGCGCCCAGGCCGAGGGCGGCGCCGGCGGCGACGACGGCGCCCTTCTTGCCGTTGGCTTCGGCCTGGTGGCCGCCGGTGTGGTGGCCCCAGGCCCACACGCCGAGGGAGACGGCGAGGGCACCGACAACGGCGATGATTCCGAACATGTTGATGCTGTTGACGACGTTCTTCAGGACGGCGAGGCCGGGCAGGCCGCCGCCCTGGGGCTTGATGCCTGGGTCGTAGGCGAGCTGGATGACGCGGTCTGCGAGGGGAAAGGGCATGGGCGTGGTGGGGCTCCTTGCGTACGCGGGCCAGGCGAGGGGCCGGCGGGGAAGGGGGGAGGTAGCGCTCGGGGTGCGGGAGACGGCCGCGGCACAGGCCCGCCCGGAGGTGCTGTCCGGGCGGGGCGGTGTCCGGGAGAGGCGGCGTCAGAGGACGCGGCGGGCGGCCAAAATGTCCCAGTCCTTGATCGGGGTGATCCGGACCGGCTTCGATGTGCGCGGCGCCTCGATGACGAGGCCCTCGCCCATGTACATGCCGACATGTTCGGGACGGCTCGCGGTGCCGCGGCTGAAGATCAGGTCACCGGGCTGGAGCTTGCTCGGTGAGACCGGCTTGCCCTCGTTGACCTGCGTGTACGTAGTACGGGTGAGGGTGACGCCGGTGTGGGCGTATGCCTGCTGCATCAGCGAGCTGCAGTCGCAGCGGCCCATCGGGTCGGGGCCGTGCGAGTCGGTGCAGTTGCCGCCCCACTGGTACTGGGTTCCGAGCTGGTGCATCGCCCAGTCCAGCGCCTTGCGGGCCTTCGGGTCGGCGTCCTTGGGGATCTTGTATCCCTTCGGGACGCTCCCCTCGGGTATGCGGCCGAAGCCGGAGCCGTCCTTGGACGGAGCGCAGCCGGTGGTGTCGGCCGTCGGCTCCTTGACCTTGTCCGGCGCCTTGTCGACCTTGTCCTTGCCGGCGCCTGGGAAGGTGGCGGCGATGGCCTTCTGCAGCGCGGTCGACAGGCCCTCCCACTGCGCGTACGCGTCGGGGAGGGCAGATTTCTGGACGGCCTGTGCCGCCTGGGTGACGGTCATCTGCTGCCAGCCGCTCACCTTGAGCAGGTGCTTGTAGAACTGCTCGGAGGCGTGGACCGGGTCGCGGATCTGCTGGGCCGTGCCCCAGCCCTGGGAGGGGCGCTGCTGGAACAGGCCCAGCGAGTCCCGGTCTCCGTAGTTGAGGTTGCGCAGGCGCGATTCCTGCATCGCGGTGGCGAGCGCGATGATCTGGCCCTTCTTGGGCACGTCAAGGCTGATGCCGCTGGCCACGATCGTCTGCGCGTTGGGGACTTGCTCGGCCGGCAGGTCCAGGCCCTTGATCTTGACGTCCTTGCCGGACGCCCCGTCGAGGATCTTGGAAACCTGCTTGGCGACCTCGCCGGAATCGATGTCGGTCAGGCAGCCGCTGGAGAACGCTGCGGTCTGGACGGCATCGGCGGAGGAGGCCACCATCATGGCCGTTCCGGCGAGCAGGAGTGGGGAGAGGAAGACGACGCCGATGCCGGCGGCGAGCGCCTTCAACCGGCGCGGACCGCTCGCGTGTCAGCGATTACGGGCATGGGTGGGTAGAGAGACGTCATGGACGTGTCCTTCGGGGTGCGGTGTCCGGCGTGCCGCGTACGCAGGGCGTGGTGGAAGGGCGCGGCAGCCGGTGGTGGGCGATCGAGGAGGCCAGTGCGGGCGAGTTGCCGCTCGCCGCGCATGGCCGGGCCGAGAGCTAGGTGTGCCGGGGCAGGGGAAACCTCCGAGAGGCATGGTGGGAAGTAGCCAGCGGCGGTGTGCGCCGGGCGGTTCAAAAACAGTAGGCCCGAATTGGCGGTTGACCAAAAAGTAGGCGCGAGGGATCGGAAACCGCACCCTCCGCCCACACTTCTTGGTCGTCGGCGATTTCACCTCTACAGTTTTTGGACTCCCCCTCGCTCTCCCCGATCTGTGGCCCGGGCATCTCTATGCCCCATTCCGGCCTGCGGGGACTCGCCTGCGAGACGGGCTTTCCCTTCCGTGTTTCCACGCCTGAACTGGGGTTCCTCTTTGCCTTTTTCCCTGCACCAGGGCGACGCTCTCAGCGTCCTTGCCGGCCTGCCGGACAACTGCGTCGACTCCGTCATCACCGACCCGCCGTACAACTCCGGCGGTCGGACTGCGAAGGAGCGCACGAGCCGCTCCGCGAAGCAGAAGTACACCTCCGCCGATGCACAGCACTCCCTGCCCGACTTCACCGGCGAGAACATGGACCAGCGCTCGTACACGCTCTGGCTGACCCAGATCATGACCGAAGCGCACCGCATGACGAAGACCGGCGGCACAGCGCTGCTGTTCACCGACTGGCGCCAACTCCCCGCTACGACAGATGCCTTCCAGGCTGCCGGGTGGCTGTGGCTGGGCGTCCTGACCTGGCACAAGCCGCAGGCCAGGCCGCAGAAGGGCAAGTTCCGCCAGGACTGCGAGTACATCGTCTGGGGTGCCAAGGGCAAGATCGACGCCGCTAAGAATCCGGTCTATCTGCCCGGTCTCTACAGCGCCTCGCAGCCGTCGGGGTCCAAGCGCCAGCACATCACCCAGAAGCCCGTCTCCGTGATGCAGCAGCTGGTGCAGATCGCCCCGCCGGGCGGCACGGTGCTGGACTTCTGCGCCGGCTCCGGATCCACAGGCGTCGCCGCCCTGCTGGAAGGCCGCGACTTCATCGGGGTGGAGAAGACCGAGCACTACGCGTCGATCGCGGCCGACCGGCTCACCGAGACGATCCGCGAAACCCTCACCCGGGACGCCATGGTGCTCACCACCTGACGCTACAACCGCACCTCTCGACTGCGGATTTGGTCATCGCTCTCTGGCTCAGAGCGACGGCCCGCCACTCATTTATTGCGGCTCGACGAGCGATCCACTCGTCGTGACTTCTGCATCCCCATTTCCATGCCTTCTAGGAGGCCATTCTCCTCATGCCTGAACCCGTAGAGCCCTCGTCCGAGGGGGAGCTGGAGCCAGTCCGAGTTCTGGATCCCGACTCGGAGGGGGTAGAGGCCACGGTCCGGCGGCTGATGGACCGGCAGGCCCAGCACGAGCAGCAGCTCGACCGTCTGGCGTCGGCGCCGGACCCCGGCAGCCCGTCGCCGTTCGCGGCGTTCGGGATGCCGGGCTTCGGCGGACCGCCCTCGGCCGCGCCACCGGAGCCCCGCCCGATCATGGAGCTGGACGGCGAGGAACGCGAGGACGAGCTTGACGCTTTGTCCGACTGGGTCGACGACTTCCTCCTGCCGGTCTACGGGGCGGAGGTCACCACCGCGGCACCCTGGTGCCTGCAGTGGCAGGAGCACGACGACGTCGTGGCCTGGCTGCATGCCCTGTGGCTGGCCTACCAGCAGCACAAAGACCCGGAGGCCGGCCTGTCAGGGCTGTTCGTGTGGCACCGCGACTTCCTCACCCACGCCGTCGCCGCGATCCGTTCACCGGGCGGGCCGCTGTCGGCCTGCATGACCTCCCCGGACCGTGCCGCCCACCGGCTCCTTCCCGGCCCGCCGCCGTCGGCGCGCACCGAGAAGGCGACAGCCGACGCGTCGGCGCCTGCCGAGCCCGCGGAGCCGGACGAGCCGACGTCATGACCGGCGGGCATCAGCAGCCGGCCTTCGGCCTGAGCTTCGACCCCCGAGCCCTGACCGACCTCCTCCAGGCACCCGGCGACATCCGCGATCTCACACTCTCCTACCTGCAGGAAGTCGTGAACGCGGAGCGCTTCGGGCCTCGGCTCACGGGCGACCTGGAGGGCTACCGCAAGATCGTCGTGGACTCCCGGAAGGACTGGCGCGTTGTCTACGGACTCCGCTCGGCCTCCGAGGGCTCCCCGCAACGGCGAGAGATCCACGTCGTCGCGGTCCGGCCCCGTGCCGGCAACGACATCTACGACGAGGTCGGCCGCCGCCTGGGCATGGCCCGCCGGCCGCTGAGCGCCCGCACCCACGCGGCACGCTCCCGCCCCCCGCAGCTCACCCCCCGCAGCGCCGCGCCGAGGCCCAGCCCGCCGCCCTCCGCGATGCCGGGCCTTCCCCACCCCGCGCACCACCCCTCGCCCGGTCACACCCGCTGATCGTACGGAGCCCCCGCCTATGCCCCCAGACCCCCTGCCGGCAGCAGCCCGGCGCTCCGTAACGCAACTCGACCACCGCATCGAAGTCGTCACCGGCCAGGACGTCGACACCCTCTGGGCCTACCGCGACCGCGGCATCCTCGACGAACCGCATACCGACCTGGTCGACCGGCACCGGGAGCTGGCCAGGGCCGAGACCGGGGTGACCTTCCACCGCACCCTCCTTCACCGCCTGGCCAGCGGCGACTTTCCCGTCGACGGCGCACTGTTCGAGCGCATCGACCGCACCGTGGACCAGCTGGAGGAGGCTGCCGACGTGCGCGACTTGGCCGCACGGCAGGTGCTGGCCGCGTTGGAGCCGATCCAGGTCACGGCCCAGCAATCGCAGCCGGAGGTCCCGGAGCGGCTGTCGGCCGCCGACCAGGCGGCGCTGCTGTCGATCGCGGGCGGCGCCAAGGTGCACACGCACCTGATCACTGGGCGCATGTCCGTACCCACAGCCTCCGGCACCAGGGTCGCGTACGCCCACCTGGAGCGGCTCGAAGCCGCCGGCCTGGTCTCCCGGGATCCCGACCACTCCGTGACGGCCGGGCAGCCCGTCGCTTTGACCGACGCGGGCCGCACCGCCCTGGCCGGCAGCCGCAGGCGCCAGCCCTTCGCGGCACCGGCACCGCCAAGGCCCGGCACCTGGCCCGCGGCCCCCACTCGACCCCGCCGCTGACTCCGGGTGACCACGAGGAGATCTATGCCCCTACCCGAACTCGACCTCCGACTCGATGACTTCGAGCCCGCAGACCCCCAGGTGGAGGAAGCATTCCTGTACGCGGTCTCCCTCAACCAGGACATGCTCCTCCCGCTGGCTGAGCACCACAGTCCTTCCGGGGGGAACAGCTTCTACGTCCTGCACGACAGCTCGGTCACCTGGGGGATTCCCGGAGAGCCACAGATCGCCGCTCTCCACCTCCAACGAGACTTGGTTGCCCGGACTTTCCACTTCGAATACGTTCCGCTGCCCCTGCCGTCGATGGCGCAGTCCCTGCTCATCAACCGCGGCTGCCCGCCCGACGCCATCGACCTCAACCCCGACCTGGGCCCCCCGCCAGCCGACGAGGCCACACGGGCCCTGGAGCGCCGGCTCATGGGGGACGGAGACCACTTCGCGTGCGGGTACTCCTACACCAACGACAGCCCGGACGACATGGTCACCGTCGCGGCCCTGCGCGCCCTGGATGGGCGGGCTTCTTCCCCGTTCCGCGTCGTGATCGAAGAAGTCGACTCCGAGGCGTGGACGCACACCCTGCGCGAGGGCGGCTTCGCCTCCGCCGAAGAGGCCGTCCAGTGGTGTCAGGAGCGGATCAGCGGCACGGCCGGGCCCCTGCCACCGGTCCGCCCAGGAGTGTCATCCACCCGTCCCGCTGCCCTGCCGAAGTCTCCCGCTCCGCGCCCTCCCGGCCGCTCGCACTGAGCCGCAAAGCCGACAGGCGCGCCGCAACATAGCCGACGATCGCCGGTTAGCCAAACCGGCGAATCTCCGGACTCTTAATCCAGCCGCCGGAACAACACGCGGCGCCTTTCCACACCATCCCTATGCCTGCACGGAGGTTCCTTCCGCATGCGCTCAACCCGAATTGCCATATCCGCCGCGATACTCGGAGCACTCGCTCTGCCGATGCTCTCCGCCACCACCGCCAGCGCGGCCCCCGTCGCCTCCGCCGTCCGTGCGAGCAGCTGTTCGTCCCTCCCGCCGCTCCCGTACGAGGTCCACGCCAAGGCCGTGACCATCCGGTCCAAGGCCACCACGAAGTCCACGGCGGTCGGGGTGCTCTACAAGAGCCACCGTTTCAGCGTCGCCAAGAAGAGCGGGAACTGGCTCTACATCACGGACAAGACCACCGGCGTAAAGGGCTGGGTCTCCGGCACTTACGTCTTCCGCGACGTCCGAATGTGCCTCGACTGACAGCTGGAGCAACGCAACCCGCTGATTGCCCAGCTGAGTTGACTGATCGCCCGGCGATTCCCCTGAACTCTCAGGTGTCTGCGCCACCCGGAAAGGAGTTCCCCCTTGCCCGATGACATATACGACGGCTTTGAGGATGTCGTGGGCGTGCTCACCGAGCAGATCGAAGCGCACTTCGAGATGGGCATGGATCAGCTGAAGGCCGCCGTCGCCGTCGCGCCGACCGCTCATCCCGACGCCACCGATGTCGTCAAATGGCACGGGCTTCTCGTCGGTTCGCAGACCGCTCTCGACCGCGCGGAGAACGACCTGCTCGGGGCGCTGCAGTCGCAGCCCAGCGAGGTCGACGACCCCACGATGGGCCTCGCCCACCGCGTCAACGCAGCCGTCACCGCGCGCGACGGCCGGGCCATGGTCGTGCGGTGGCTTCTCGACCCGGCCGCTCCGGGGAAGCAGGGCCTCGCCGCTGAACGCCTCGCCCGTCTCAGCCGCGGGACTCGCAAGGGCCCGGCGGTGCAGACCAGCCCTCCGCAGCGTCCGGCGGTCGCACCTGCACCCGCGCCCGTCCTGCGGGCGGGGAGGGGCGCGCTGTGAGCGTCCGCTTCAAATCCAGCACCCTTGACGACCAGATCGAAGGGTCCTTCGCAGCCCCGGTCGCCGAGCTGTACGCGACGGCGGTCGGCCCCAGTGCGACGCCCGCGCTGACCCGTGTGCTGGAGCTGCGGTCGTTCCTCGTCCTGGCCGAGGAACAGGTCGCCCGTGTCCGTGACCGCGTGCACGAAGCCATGGCGCCAGGGCGCGACATGAACGAGCTGTCAGCGGACGACCTGCGGATGGACTCGCAGTGGCTGGAGGCTTCGCTCGATGCCCGCGACGGCTACCGCGCCGCGCTCGGCGAGCTGTTGCGGACGATGCCACCGCCCGACCAGCAGCCCCGGCCCGTCCGCCTGACGCAGGCGACGGTCGCCACCACCCCGCCGCCGTCCGTCGCCGCCCCGGCACCGCAGCGTGCCGGGGCGGCCCGGTCCCGCCGACCGTGAAAGCCCCCGCTTGCCCCACCTCACGTCCACAGAGATAGCCGGACGGATCGCGGACCTGTACGGCTCACCGCTCGACGACCTCGCAGCCCACGCCCAGGACCAGCCGCCCGGCATGCTCTCCGCCCTGCTCGGCATGCACGACGGCCTCGCCCTCGCCGAGCGCAGCATCGACTTCCACCGCGACCGCCTCGCCCAACTCGTCCACCCCGAGCGGCAGATCGGACGCCACGAGGTCTCCCACCTTCTCGACGGCACCCGCCGGATCGCCGAAGCCGTCGCTGTCCGGGACATCCAGGCCCAATCGGCCTCCGCCGTTCTCCAGAGCCTGGCCCGCGTCACCGCGCCAGCTCCGCCCCCGGTACCCGCGCCAGCCGTTCCCGCCCCACCCGCTCCGGCCGTGAGCACTGCACGGAGCCGCTGAGCCCCGCGGGTAACCCCCTTACACGCATCCAGGAGTTCCTCCCTTGGCCATCACCGGTCTGCCCCCCGACACCGACGCTGACATCGCCCGGGTCACCGAGGCACTCGCCATGATCACCCCGCGCTGGAACGTGCGGATCCTGCTGGCCCTCTCCGGCCCCCCACAGCGCTACAGCGAGATCGCGGTCAAAGTCTCCTGGCTGCAGAGCGGCCAGCTCCACCCCAAGATCAAGTCGCTCTGCGACGCCGGCCTCGTGCAGCGCACCGAACACAGCTCTCGGCACGTCACCTACGGCCACACAGAGCGCGGCGCAGCCCTCCTGCCGGTACTGCCGATGATCGTCACCTGGGCCGAGGCGCACCTGGAGAAGGCGGATCACCCGCTGCCCGCGATCGAGCAGATCGAGGACAGCCTCACCCTGCTCACCCGGCGGCACGCCGCCGCCCTCCTGTGGGTGCTGAAATCCCGCGAGCAGGTCAGCGGCCGGGCACTGGCCAACATCGTCATGCCCAGCAGCGACTGGACCAACGTGTACCCGCCGCTGCGCCAGCTCGTCGCTGACGGCCTGGTCGACACCGACGGCATGGGGCAGCCCTACCGCCTGTCGGTCGCAGGCCACGGTCTGGGTCCCCTCTTCGGGGCTCTGTCCGCGTGGTCGGCCGGGCGACCCCTGGCAGGGGCCGCCCAACACCCCGTCTGGGGAAGCCCGAAGGCAACGGCCGGTCCGCGGACGTGGGTCAGCAACCAATCGAGGCTCCCGGCTCCCGCCCCGTCGCCGCCGCCTGTCCGGACTGGGCAGAACCCCCGCCTGACATGGCAGAACCCGGATCTGTTCTCGCACACCGCGGCGGCCCGCCCGAAGGCAGCACTCCCGGCGGGAGGCCCGCGCCGATGAACGCCTCCTTCACCCCCGCCGAACTCCGCAACGCCTTCACGCTGTTGTCCTCGACGGCCCTGATCCGTCTGATCAGCGAAATCGACGACAACGGGCCGATACCGCCGCGCAGGCTGGCCGGCACACTCCATGACCTCTCCGCGCACCGCCTCCGCCGGGCCACCGACGCGGCCCGCGCCCACGCTCTCGTCCGGGTCGGACCCGGGGTCGGCCTGGAACTCACCACGTCCGGCGCGGAACTGGCCGACATCTACGACGCCATGGCCCGGTGGGCACGGCGCCACGCCTACCCGACCCCTATCTGCGACTTCACCACCCGCCTCCAGCACACCCTCGCTCTCCTGGCGCCCATGCTCGGGGCCGACCCGGCCGAAGGCTCCCAGCGCCGGGCGGGCGAGAGCCCGCCCGAGCCCGACGCGGACCTTGGCCTCGCGCGCGCTCTGCTCGCCCAGTGGCTGAACGCCAACCCGCAGGTCCCCCTGCTCCCTGAGCCCGAGCACGTCGCGTGAGCGGTGGCACCACCCCCCGGCACGCCCTTCACACCGCAGGACTGCTGCGCGGGATCTATCTGCCCCGCACGGTCGATGCCCTCGCGTTCGCCATGTCCACCTACGGCATCCCGCTCCTGGTCCTGGCCACGACGGGCTCCGCCGCGCTGACGGGCCTGGCGTTCGCCCTGGAGTGGATACCCAGACTGGCCGCTTTCGGCTGGGCCGGAGCCATCGTTGACCGGCGAGGCGCGTCGGTCGTCTTCTTCCTCGCGTCCCTCGGCCGCGCAGTGGTCCTCGCCGCCGGTGCGGTCACCCTCTATCTCCACCCGTCCGGCACGGTGGCCAGTGCGACGGTGATGGTGCTCGCCGCCAGCACCGGCGTTCTCACCGAGTTCTCGTACATCGCGGCCGAGACGGCAGGCGCCGCCGCCGGCCGCCGAGCCGGGGGGCGAGCCCACCGTGTCCAGGCCGTCCTGCTCGGCATCGATCAGACCGCCACCCTGACGGGCCCGGCGGTAGCGGGCTTCCTGCTGCTCGCCGGGCCTCCCCAGATGCTCGCCGTGATCACCGTGTTCTCCCTGCTCGCCGCGCTGCTCGCGCTGCGCACACCACCCTCACCGGTCGCCCCGGCCCGCGCCCCGAAGGATCACACGAGCGCGGGGCTGCTTACCGGTTGGCGCACCATCCGCTCCCTGCCGGCCCTCGGCTGGCTGGTAACCGGCCTGACTCTCTCCAACTTGGCCACCGGCTTCCTCCAGGCCGCCGGCCCCGTGATCGTCGTCAACCACTACGGGCAGTCCACCACCGCCGTCGGCCTCATCTGGTCCGCCGCCGCAGCAGCCACGCTCCTGAGCGTCACCATCTGCCGGTTCGCGATCGACCGCCTGGGCCTGTGGCCGGTCGGCGCCACCTGCGCCGCCGTCGCCTCACTCGCCTGCCTCGCCGCAGCCCAGGCGCCCGACTACCTCTCCTACCTGATCCTGGTCGCGATCCTGATGGCCGCAGAGGGCGGCATGACAGTGGTCCTGCGCACGCTGCGCTCCCGCCTGATTCCCCCGGACCGGTTCGGTAGCACCCTCTCCGCCACCATCCTCATCCTCCTGCTGCCCTTCCCCGTCGCCGGCGTACTCACAGCGCTCACCCCGCCCGACGCGCTGGGCCACGTCATCACCGCTTGCGCCGCCCTGCAGGCCCTCGGCCTGTTCCTCGCCTTCGCCCGCCTGCGCACCGATCCCGCCCTGCGCTCCTGACCCGCTGCTCTTCCCCAGCTTGTGGAGAACTTCCCCATGTCCTTTGCCTGTTCCGGAGCGACCCGTGCGCGCAGCCGCACCATCACCGATCAGTTCCACGCCTTCCACGCCCAACACCCGCACGTATACCGCGCGCTGGAGCGTATGACCGCCCGCCAGCTCGCCACCGGCGCCACCCGCGTCGGCCTCAAGAACCTCTTCGAGGACCTGCGCCGAGAGCTCCCGTACGGCGTGGCCGGGCTGAACAACAACTTCACCGCCCTCTACGCCCGGCAGCTGGTCGCCGCACACCCCAAGTGGGCCAGCGCGTTCGAGCTACGGCGCCGCCGCGCCGACTGACAGCTCTTCCCCCCGTCCTGCTGTCCACCGATTCGGAGAACCTCTTCTTGTCCGCACGCCCCCTCGTCCTCGTCGTTTCTCCTGGCGATGAGACGTATCGCTCGTACTGTCTTGAGCAGGTCGCCGCCGCCTACGACGTCGTCCTGCTCACCGGCACCGAGCCCTCGTGGGAAAGGCCGTACATCGTCGACCATGCCGTCGTCGATCTCTATGACGACACCGCCCTGCTGGCGGCCGGCCGGGCCTTGGCGGCACGTCACGAACTCGCCGGTGCCGTCACTTGGGACGAGTGGCACCTCGTCCCCGCCGCCCGCCTTGCCCGCGGACTCGGCCTGCCGGCGAACCCTGTGGAGGTGATGCGGGCCTGCCGCAACAAGGCCACCGCCCGCAGCCTGTTCGCCCGCCACGGGGTGCCGTCGGCCGCGTCAATGAAGGCCCAGACGCTGTTGGAGGCCGGACTGGCGACGATGACCATCGGCTATCCGGCCGTCATCAAGCCCACCGCGTTCGCTGGAAGCATCGGCGTGATCCGCATCGACCAGCCTGAGGAACTGCCCGCCGCCTTCGCGTTCGCCTCAGGGGCGAGCCAGAGCCGCGAGGACACCGCCGTCCTGGTCGAGGAGTACCTCGACGGGCCGGAGGTCTCCGTCGAATGCGTTACCCACCGTGGCGTAACCACTGCCGTCGCGGTGACCCGTAAAAGTCTCGGGCCCGCACCGTACTTCGACGAGACCGGGCACACCGTCGATGCTCGCGATCCGCTCCTCGCCCAGGTCGCTCCGGTCGCCGCTGCCGCGGTCAAGGCCCTGGGAATCACCGACGGCGTGCAGCACGTCGAGGTGCGCATGGTCGACGGCCAGCCCCGGCTGATCGAGGTGAACGCACGTCTGGGCGGCGACATGATCGGCCACCTCGTCCGCCTTGCCACCGGCATCGACCTTCCCCGGGCCGCCGCCGCCCTCGCCTGCGGGCACAACCCGGACATCACCCCCAGCCGTCAGCAGGCTGCGGGAATCCGCATGCTCTACCCGGCGGCCTCCGGCACCCTCACGGAACGGCAGATCAACCAGCCGTTCGCCGCCCACACCCCTTGGCTGCGGCAGGTCCAGTGGATCCGCAAGGTCGGCGACCCGCTCCTACTGCCGCCCGAGGGCGACCTGTTCACTGCCAGGGCCGGGTTCTACATCGTCACCGGCCGCGACACTACCGAGGTCAACGACCGGCTCGACACGGCCGCCGACGAGATCACCGTCACCACGCAGGTCGACCGATGACCCCGGAGAGCGATCCGCGCTTCGCCATCGACGGGGATGTCTTCGTCTCCCCGCGCTATCTCGCCTCTACGACCGGGATTGGCGACCCCGCCCTCGCTCCGCTCCTGGGCCTCGGCTGGGACCTCCAGCACGACGACCTCGGCAACGCCTACGTGACCGCCCCCGACCGGCGCGTGCGCCTGGGTTACCTCCCCGAAGGTGAGGACGACGGGCTATGGCGCATCAACGCCTACAAGGACGCGTTCGGCCCGCCGGCCTGGGGCGTCTGCTTCAACGACCGAACCCCCACCGAATTCGTGCAAGCCTTCACCACCGCACTCGCGGGAGCCTATGAACAGGGGCCGGACGCCTACCTCGCCCGGCCGGACGCCCGGACCGACGAGCACGACCCCGCCCGAGCCGTGGGCCCACTCTTCCAGCAGGGCTGGGAGATAGAGCGTCGCCGTCAGGGCATCTTCGCGGTTCAGTCGCCGGACCGGTTGGCCGGAATGGAGGTCACCACCGGCGACCTCGATCCAGAAGCCGAGCTGACCACACGCGACGCCCGCTGGCACCTGTGGGTCGGCAAGTCCATCGACCGGCCCGCCTGGTACGCCACCGCCAGTACCGATACCCCAGTCGCCCTGCTGGCCGCCGTCACCCAGTGCGTATCCGACCCGGCACCGTTTCCCCGGTGGCGACAGGACACCTACAGCTACATCAAGGGCATGGCCCACCTCACTCCCATCCTGCCTTCAGAGCCGTCGGCCCCCACCCCACTCGACCTCCAACGGGCCGCCTCATCACGCCGTCCGGCCGCCCTCCCGCCTCCCAGCGTCCCGCGCTGGAGCACCACCAGCCGCCCGGCCCTGCCCGGCCCGCGCCGATAACCCCAGCACGACCCCGACCGGAGAGACCTCTTGTCCCTGCAGGCCCCCGAGTTCTTCGCCGAACTGTGCCTCCCCTTCACCGACCACGCCGTCGTGGGCAACACCTACTACGCCACCCCAGCCCCGGGCGCACCCCTGCGTCTGCGGATCGGCTTTACCGGAACGATCCACGCGGACACCTACGGCGGCCTGCGCCTGGCGATCATCCACGCGGACCGCGGAGAGATCGACGCCGTGGCCCTCAGCTTCGTGGACCACGGAACCTTCCACCGCCGAGACGAAGCCCAGCGCACCATGGTGCGCACCAAGCAGTACGGCACGTTCGACACGTACCACCGCCCCGGCCAGCCACCGTGGGAGGGCGCCGTCACCACCGGGCTGCGCGACGCCATCGAGCAGTACAGCGCAGTCTGGTTCCCCGGTGCCTGGCCCGCGTCAGCGTCGGGCCGATCTGCGGGCCGCGCAGCCCGTACGGTTCCCTCCCCGCCCGCCACTCTCAGTGGTGGCCGCGCGCGCTGATCCTCAGCCCGAACCCACCGCCCAGCGTTCCGCGCAGGCTTCCCGGCAGGAGCCCCTGCATGTCTCCCGATCCCCTCGGCGGCCTCGACTCAGCCGAGGCCGTGAAGATCCTCCCGCGCCATCTCGCCGGCCCCGGTCCTATGGACCTCAAGACGGCCTGGCCCTTCCCCTTCGACGAGAACTGGGCACTGCACCAGCTCGATGAGGACACGGCCTATACCCACAGCCCGTGTCTGCGCCTGTGGACCCGCTTCGCCGCGCACCCCACAAGTCTGGACAAGGGGACGTGGACCATCGCTGCAAACCATCGCCCATTCGAATCGGCGGTCTGGCGGATCTCGCTCGACGCCACCACCCCCATCGAGCTGCTGCACGACCTCCACGCCCGCCTTCTCGACCTCTACCTGGAAGACCGCGACAGCGACCACGACCGGCTGTTCGCGGACACAACGGCACCGCATGAGGCGTACACACCGTTGCTCGCCCGCGGCTGGAGCCACGACATCAAGACCGACGGCACCCAGACCTTCCGCTCCCCGGATGGGCACGGCACCGTGCGGCACTGGTATGCGGCCGACGGAATCCTCGGCTCCGCCGGACCTCAATGGCTGGCCTGGAGCGGACCCAAGCCAAGACCGCACTGGCAAGCGCGCTTCTCGTTCAGCACGCCCCCGACACTCGTCGCGGCCTTCACCGCCTCGCTGATCTCCACCGAACCGTTGCAGCGCACCGTCCAGGACATCGCCTTCCCCACACGCCAGCACCTCCGCGTCGCCAACCCGACAACCAAGCAACCGCCCAGCTACTCACCCGTCGCCCCGCCGCCAGCAGCCTCGGCTGCCGGCCGTCCTCGATGACTTCTCCACCCCACCTGATCAAGGAGCCCCTTCCCTGTGCATGCTCGTATCGTCCGCGGCGCCGTCCGATCGGCTGCCCTCGCCGCCGCGGTGACCGGCACCCTCACCTGGGCGCCAACCGCATCCGCCCAGCCGTCCGAGCCGACACCCTCCGCCTCCACCTCTCCCATCGAGACCCCCGCTCCGGACGCAGGCAGCATCGCGATCACCAAGAAGGACACCGCCGGGGACGTTCTGTCGGGCGCGGCGTTCCTCCTCCTCGATGCCACCGGTCAAGAGACCGGGCGCGGGAAGACCGACGCACAGGGGAAGCTGACCTTCCCCGACCTCCCTCCCGGCATCTATCGGCTGAAGGAAACGTTTTCCGGAAGCCCGCTCCACGAGGTCGTTGCCGACCAAGACGTCATCGTCACCCCAGGCGCGACCGCGCGGCTGACGATCACCGACCCGTTCAAAGCCGCCAAGGTCCTCCTCCAGGCCAAGGACGACAAGACGGGAAAGCTCTTGCCCGGCTCCACCGTGAACATCGGAACGGGCAGCGACACGCTGCTCACCCTCACTACCGGGTCGCAGGGGACGGCCACGGGTGAGCTGCCCATGACCAGCCGAAAGACTGAGTTCTGGGTCAAGCAGGTCAAGGCTCCCCAGGGCTACGACCTCTACAAGCCCGCGAAGACCTTCGCCGCAGGCCCCGGTGCCCCGGTCACCGTGACCGTCACCAACGCCAAGACCTCAACCACACCGAAGCCCGACCCGTCCGAGAAGCCGACGGACAAGCCCACGCCGAAGCCCGACGACCCCTCCGAGAAGCCGACGGACAAGACGACCGACATCCCCTCAGACGGGGCGCAGCCCACCCCCGCCGACTCCGCCACACCGGACGCCGAATCCTCACTTCTCCCGGAGGCAACCGCGACCGAGGAAACGACGCCGAAGACCCCGACCGGCTCCCTCGCCCATACCGGAGCCGACGCGACCCCGTGGATCCTCGGCAGTGGCGGACTCTTCGTCGTCGCGGGCAGCGCCGCCCTCATCGCGGCTCGCCGCCGACGCACGGACAGTTCCACCGACGACGGACCTAGCGAGAGCTGACCTTACTCACGGTATGACGCAGAGCCCCCGGAATCATTCGATCCCGGGGGTTCTGTCGTGGATGCGTATCCGATGCGAGCGGAGGCGGTGTGCAATGCGGCCGATTCACCCGCCCGCCCATGCATGGCCCTTGGGTATCGCCGAACCGTGAAGACTCGTACGCGCGTTCACCGTCAGGGGTGGACTTGCCGCCTCTTTGGTGTCGGGCAATACCGAACGCCAGCGCGAGCGTGCAGAGGTGCGGCAAGCTGCCGCAGGAAATCAGAGTTCTCGCACCAGAGGAGCCACCCATGGCCGAGTCGATCGTCGTCCCCGACCTATGGACCGGGCACTGTCAGTGTGGCGACCACGCGTACCAGGCGACCGGTATTCCGAACGACCCCCACCTCTGCTCCTGCGAGCACTGCACGCGCCTGTCCGGAGCGCCGGCGATGGCGTGGGTCGGATTCCACAGGGACGCTCTGAAGTGGACGGGCCCGGTAGGTGCGCCGACGTACTTCTCCACTTGGCTTCTCCGAACTACCGAGGCGTCCCGTGGTCAGTGACAGGACGATCAGTCCTGCGGGGAAGGGGGCCGGTATGGGGCCGGAGAACTGCTGTGAACGGCGCGGGTGTTAGCTTCCTCCCCGTGTGGAAATACCAGGACGAGACCAGGACGGCCTACGACGGGGTCGTCGAACTGTATGCATCGCTGTTCGCTAATCGGTTGGAGACGCAGCCGTTCGCGCGGAACATGATCGGCACCTTCGCCGAGCTCGTGCGTGGCACGGGGAACCTACGGGCAGCCGACGTCGGGTGCGGACCCGGCCACTTGACGGCCATGCTGCACGACTTGGGGTTGGACTCCTTCGGGCTTGACCTCTCCCCGGCTATGGTCGCCCACGCCCGGCGGGCCCATCCGGGGCTGCGGTTCGACGAAGCACGAATGGAGGCCCTGCCGGTCGAGGACGGCGCGCTTGGTGGAGTGTTGGCCCACTACGCGATGATCCATACCCCGCCTGAAGAATTGCCCGCGCTACTCGATGAGCTGGTGCGTGTCCTGGCACCAGGGGGCCTGCTCCTGGCGTCCTTCTTCGGAACCGAGGGGCCGGAGCCTGTCCGCTTCGACCACAAGGTGGCGCCTGCCTATAGCTGGCCGGCGGACCAGTTTGCCGAGTTGCTGACCGGGGCCGGACTCGTCATGGTGGCTCGGTTGCTCCACGACCCGGCGTCAGAGCGGGGCTTCCTCGACACCCACCTACTGGCCCGCAGCCCGTAGAACTGGCCCGTGGTGGGGCCGAGGAGGCGTAGATTATCCGTGGCTGAAGCCGTCCAAGCGCCGCGCTCTGCGGCGGTGTCCGCTGAGCACGCCGGAGTAATGCCATTCAGTCACGCAGGCCCCGGCGGGGTTGCCACCCCACTGGTACGAGCAGCGATCTCCCGGAAGGTAGGAATCCCCAGGTCGACAGACTCCTGCTTCTGGGAGATCTGGGCGTCGAGTTGGGCAAGCTTCTCCTCGGCGTGGGTCAGGCTGCTCTGCAGCCCCTCGATCTCGCCGAACCAGCCTTCCCTTTCGGCTTCCAAGATGCGCGCGAGGAGGTTGTCGCGGATTTCGACAAGCCGGGGACGCTCTGTCGCGTGGACGATCAGGACGGGGCATCGGACACAAGCGTGTTCGTGAGCACAGTCAGTTCCGTATGCACGGCCGCAGTCGCCCAGGGCGAGCTTGCGGCGCTCAAAGTGTCCGAGAAACTCTCCCCATTCCTCAGGTGTGACGGTGCGGTATTCATCGGCAGGCCGCAGAGCCCGGCGCCGGGCGATGAACGCTCGATGTGCCTCGATGGCATCAGTGGGGTAGATCGCGGCGTATCCCATCGTCGTTCCGATGTGGTCGTGACCAGCGATGACCTGGGCGATGTGAGGTGGCAGGCCGTTGAGGATGGAGTCCGTGATGAAGATCCGGCGGAAGTCGTGGGGCTGGAAGATGAGGGGGTCACCCGCGCTGTCCGTCAGACCTGAGGCCAACAAGGTGACGTCGAGTCCCCGACGGATCGTCGCTCGTGACAGCGGACGCAGGTAGCCACCAGAGCGATCCTGGAACAGGAGAGGCATCGGCGGGTTCCAGACCCGTTCATAGTGGTCATAGCTACGAAGAACAGGGACTCTTCCGTCCGAGCCTCGGACTCGAGAGACGACCGTGCTTAACACGTCCGCCAGCTCCGGCGTGACCAAGACAAGTCGCTCTTGATCCGTCTTCGACGGGGCGATCTGCAAGAGTGGAACGGTCTGTCCGGTGGTAGGGAGCTTGTAGGTGACGATGCTGTGATGCCCCAGCTCGAGGAGTTCCTCGATGCGGATGCCGGTCTGCCGCAAGATCTCGATGGCAGCCCACCCCCAGAATGCGCTGCGCTCCTCACCCGCGAACGAGCGCCGGGTGCCCTTCGCATCCCAGGCATGGATCGGACGCCCGTCAGCGCATTTACTGAAGCGCGGAACCCTGAACGTCTCACCAAGCACGCTGAAATCCGAACCGAGCGGGGCAGCGTTGAGTGCATCGAGACGCATCGTGGCCTCTTTCAGCAGGCGGTGAGCCGTCTTCACCAGCGTGGGCAGCGCCGGCAGGCGCTCGCGAGTACGTTGGTCCATGCGGGCCTTGAGCTGCTTCTCAGCCTTTCTTCCCGAGCACTCGGCTTCGCTGATCGGGCAGGGCGCCACCCAGGCAGCCCACTGGCCGGGGTCTTCCACTGCCCACTCCGCCAGGTCCAGGTAGAAGGCTCTGACCTGGGTTTTGATCCCGATTGCACCTCGGCGTGGCTCTGTGAACTCACGAAATGATCCGTCGGGCAGACGCTTGCGGACGGTCTTCGTGGCGAGGCGGACCTTCCAGGCAGTGATCACCTCGGCAGGAAGCCGAAGAGAGTCGATGCCCGGATGATGCCGCTCCAGGTCGCCCCAGAACCGAAGCGCCAGCGAGATCGTGAGCGCCTGCAGTGTCGTGAAGTCGAGCCCTACGGACCGATGGGAGAGGTAGGCGACCAAGAGGTCGCGGATCGGACGGCACTGCAGTTCGTAGCGGTCGACAAGGTCCGCTGGGGTGAGTTGCCCGGTGCGGTTCGAGATCCGGAACAGTGTGTGCGGTGCGTCTGCTGGAAAGAGACCCAAGTCGCGTAGCCAGGTGTAGGCGAGCTGGATTCGTCCATTGCTGTTGCTCGGATTCTTGCTCTGCCAGAGCAGCAGATCGCCGACGACGATGTCCTCGATGGCACCGCCTCGGCAGGCCAAGATCTCCGCGATGGTCTTCAGTCCGGACGAGATATTCGCAGCCGAGATGTTCGTCGGCAGTGAAGCCCTCAAGCGGGCGAACCCCTCGGGGTCGCGTGTGGTCTCCAGAGCCGGCCGAAGATGCCGCGATCTTGACCCGATGAGGAATTCCGGGTCGGGTCTGACGGCATCCGCGCAGAGCAGCGCCAGCAGCCCGACGAGGAGCGTTTCACGGCGAGATACTCGCCCTTCCGGGCGGGCCCAGGCTGCGAAGGCATCCCGCCACCCCTGCGACGCAATGTGCTGGCCGTGGGCAGGGCTCTTCTGCCAGCGCTGTTGCCAGGTTTCTCCCGGAAAAGTCATTAGCCAGTCGAGGAGGAGACGGGCCCCGAACATCCGATTCGCCTGGGCGCTGGGTTCCACAGCTCGTAGCGGTGGGCGAATCAGCCGCTTAAGGACCTCTTCACGCGTGACCGAGGTCGCTTCCCACGTGCTTGGTCGTTCCCGATACGGGAATCGGTTCATCAGCGTGAGCGCTTCGGCGCCCACCATGCTTGTGACCCGCGGAACGAAGCTCGAGCCGACGTGGGTCGCAGTGCTCGTCATGACGCGTCCCGGCCGAAGAGGATGGACAAGGAATCGGGGTTGTAGGACGGCTCGTCAACAGGCACAGGAGTCTCCTCGCGTCGCTTCTCCTGACGGGCGTGGTGGGCAAGGCCGGCTCTGATGACGTCGTCCCTGGTCGGACGGTTGTAGATGTCCAGGGTCGACAGGTACTTGTGGCCGAGGATCTTTTGCACGTAGACCGGCGGCATGTTCGGGTCATCGAGCATGAGGAACGTCGCCGTGTGCCGCAGATCGTGAAGGGTCCAGTTGGCGCCCAGGAGATCGTTGGCGCGGTTGAACATCATGCGTGCCGCGTCGTACTCCAGCGGCCGCCATGGGCGCCGCAGCGTCCACCACAGCGGATGGTGACGGCCTCGAGGGACGCCCTTCTTCCAGGCGGACTCTTGGTAGAGCCGCAGCCAGACGAACGCGTCCGGGGTGGTGGCCAGGTCCTGGTAGTCGCGGGTGCCCTTGCGGATCACACTGACGGTCTGCTCGCCGACAACCGCGCCGCCCTGCTTGACCGTGAGCAGCTCCTCGGCGCGGGCGCCAGTAGCGACCCAGAAGGCCAGCAAGGCGCGGTCACGATGAGAGCGGAGCCCGGCAAAGACCTTGGTGAACATCTCGTCAGGAATCCGCCGCGGGACCCGCTGCGGAACGGTCGGCCGGTAGAGGCCCGTGCGTCGGTTCCGGTGCTTCTGCCCACCATCACGCTGTGTCCCGAGCTGGGACGAGCGGCGCCCACGGGCCAACGGGAAGGGGTTCACCAGCAACGAACCGGTGTTTCCATCCAGATGGAAGTTGTAGAACTCCCGCAGCACCGTCTCGCAATGAGCACGGGTTGCCGGCGAGTACTTGGTCCCGACCGTGGGTTTACCAGTCACCGGATTCGGCGTCCCCGGTGTCGGCCTGTCAATGCGAGGCGGCGGGACCTTGGAGAGAGCCTTGCCGCGATGGCGCCAATGGACACGCTTTGGCTTGTCCGCCACCTTCATCCACAACATGAAGTCCCGGGCGTCTTCCCGGGTCGCACGGTCCCACTCGATCCCGAGCGCCCATAAGAACCGGAACCAGCGCAGCAGATCCATGCCGTACGAACGTGGCGTCAACGGCGAGCTGTCCCTCGCCATCAGCTCCTTGAGGTAGAGCGCAGCGGGCTCGACCGGCCTCCCGCGTCCATCCAGCACCCTGTACGGCTCCCAGGGATCTCCCGTCTTCAGCAACTGGCCTAACTCTGGCAGGACAAAGTTCTTCAGGTCCCTTCCGGACCGCTGCTCATCAAGCACATCGGGAAGCTAGCAGATACCTGTTCTGACCTGCGAAGACAGCTGAGTTAGTTCGGTTAACAGGCCCGACGCTTCATCGAGGGTCCTGCCAGCGCTGCCGCACCCAGCTCACCTCCGTCGCGGACGGCTCGGACATGATCATGGTTGCGATCTTCAGTCTTTCCCGCAGCGCTGAACTGGCCCCGGTCGGATACAGCTACCGCGAGGAGGCGGCGCCTTGGATGGCTATCACGCTCGCGCCCGACCCGCAGCGCCGGACATGACGGTTTGCGCTGAGCCCCGGTACGAGATCGGCGCGTCCCCGCGGGCATTGCAGCCCTCATCTGCGATCAGCGAGGCCACCTTTTGCCTCGGCGGACTGGGAGCTCTGACACTTCGACCGAACCAGTTCCTGAACGCCTTACCGCGGCTCGACCGGAAATCCCGGAAACGGTTCGGACGAACCGTTTCCGACGCTACCTGCTGCCGTCCTAACGCCTATTCAGGGCGATGCTCCCACCCCGTTCGGGCTGAGGGCGTCTCATTACGCAAGTCCCGGACAAGACGCCCAACAGGCGATAAGACTGATCGCATGGCTACAGAACCCCGCCCCTCCATCGTGTCCTCATGCATCGAGCTTCTCGAGCGTCTCGCCCAGTTCAGCGAGAAGGTGACGAGAACGCTGCGCGGGGTGACCAAGACGTACAAGGAAGCCGAAGCAGCACGCAGCCACCTACGCGACGCCCGCAAGTTGGCTACGCAGCTGCGCAGGGCCGTCGTTGCCTTCTTCAGGCCCGAGGGCGGAACTGCCGAAGCCTGCTAGACCATGGGCCGGCCGGGTAATGCTGCGCTGCCAAGCAGTCGCCATCGTCCGAGCCGGCCCCGCCTACCCGATGCCGGCGAGGACATCCTGGTCGGGGAGCACGTCCACGCTGATGCGCCACGGCCGGTGCCCGTCCACACGGCAGACCACCCACAGACGCGGCACCCCGGACGCCGCCCGGGCCGGACTAGGTGCGTGCGGGAGGCAGGTCGTAGCGGCTGACGGCCAGGTACGTTTCCGGCGTGGCTGCTTCGAGGAGACCCTCGTCGCCTTCCAGGTCGAGCTTCGGCTCCTGGGGACGGCGCAGCAGGTCGCTCCAGTCGCTCGTCGTTCCCCGCTCGTAGGCGTCGCGGAGTAGGGGGCGCAGCCGTGGGCGGGCTTCCTCCTGCTGCTCGCGGAAGATCCTTCGCTGGGTGAGTCGTTGTACTTCCTGGTCTTCGTCGCTGAGCCCCTGGTCGAGGGCCAGCTGATCCTCGGCGCGCAGTCCCGGGGTGCGCTGGGAGATGGCCAGATCTTCTTCGTGGAGGCGTGCGCAGGCGGCGAACAGCTTTCTGGACATGCCGAGGTGGACCTCGGTTCCAGGGATGCGGCAGGTGAGGAAGTCGTCGAGCCCCCAGGAGCGGATCTGGGCGCGCAGGGTGTGCGACTCGATATGGAGCGCCGCTCCGCGGGCGTCCGCACGCATGGAAAGGGTGAGGTCGTCGTTTTCCAAGGGGGTGGTCAGCCCGGAACGCCGGTGGCGGGAAGCGCGGTCGGCCGGTACCGGTACCGTGCGCAACTGAGAGGAGGGAGCGGAGCGCAGCGCCAGGTAAGCGAGCATCTGGGCACGGGCCGCACCGATGAGCGCATCGTCGCTGTCCCCGAGGTGGTCTTCGAGGTTGCCGGGGCCGACCGCTGCGTCGTCAGCGCCGGATCCGGCCGGGGGGAGGGGCGGCTCGCCGGAGTACAGGTCATGGTCGATCGTGAGGAAGAGGTCGTCTCCGGGCCGAACGGACGCCCCGACCAGGACGATGCGGTGCTTGTAGGAGCCGAGAATCTTGCTGCCGGCCTCCAGTTGTGCCCACCCCTTGCGGAGCTCGCCGACGCCGACGCTGCCGCCCTTGGCCTCGATCAGCCAGTACATCTCTTCCGCCTCGTGCCGTCCCCACAGGTCGGGCAGCGTCCTCTTCGGGTCCTTGAACGTGCCGCTCAGGGCGGGGATGGGGCCGCCGAGTTCGAGGTGGTGGGTCTGTCCGAGTCCCAGCAGGGAGCGGCACGCCCACTCGGTCATCGTCATGCCCAGCCGGTAGGCGGCGGCGTTCTTCGCAGTGCGTTCGGTGCCGTGCTCGTACACCGGGTTCAGGGTCAGGCGCTGGCCCTTTGCGCCCGGTATGGGGTGCCGGGGTGTGACGGGGTGCGCGCCAAGGTAGGCGTACAGCGGGGAGACCCGGGCGACGAGTTCCCCATGCGCGTACCGGGGCTGGTTCTGCAGGTGCGGGGTGACGTCGCGGCCGACCTCGGTGGCGGCCTTGATGATTTCCCGCCACGTGGTGGTCGGGGCGTACCAGCCGTCAGTTGCCGGGAACCCGTCCGACGCGCTCCACGCCTCATGCTTCGCCGTGCGCCACTGCCTCTTGGGCTTGTTCGCGGGTCCGTTACGGAACAGGACCGGTACGTCGAAGCTGTCGGCGTAGGTGAGCGGCGGCTCGTCGACGATGTGTGCAGGGATCATGAGGATCACTCTGGCACGGGTCTGGACCCTTCCGGGCGCCGTGCAACGGGCCGCCGATCTGCTGACTCCCGTCGCCATGGCGCAGTCGCGGCCATGTCCGATGGCGATGGATGTTGTCGGCCTGCCGTCCGCCTCGCCGCGTTGCGCCGCTCAGGGTCGGTCGGGCCAGAAAATCGACGGAGGCAGCCGGACGGAGGGCAGCCGTACCGCCTGGATCGGTCCGAGAGCGGCTGCTGCAGCGTGGAGGGCTTCGTCGTAGGAGCCGAGTCCAAGGACCTCAGCAGAACAGGCAGAACAATCACCGGGGCGGCGGGCATGGCCGGCGCTGCGGTCCCCGGAGCCTCGGACGTGCGCGAAGGCGTCGTCGGGAAAGTCGGCCCGAACGGCATGCCAGACCCCGACGCGTTTGTCGTCGGGCAGCCCAGCCGCTACCGCCGGCCGCATCGGCGGCATCAGGCGTTCGTGGTCCTGGACGAGGAACACCCGGTCGGTGAAGTCGACGCTGTCCCCCTCGGGGCGCTCCTGCTCCAGCCACACCCGGGCCTCCTCTCGGGTGCCCGGCCCCCACAGGTAATCCGTCGGGAACCGTGTGGTCTCGTAGCGAGTGTCGAACTCCGCCCAGTGAGCGTCATCCCAGCGACTGCCCGATACGAAGGGGATGGCCCGCACCACGACGTGCTGGTACGCATCGGCCTCCTGATCTTCCATGAGGTCGGGGGCGGTGAGAGAGCTGGCGGGCTCCATCCGCGCCCGCCCGGAACCGTTCCAGCTCAGCACGACGATCTCCCGACGCAGAGGGGCCGGGTACAGGCGCCCATTGGGAGTGGCCTGCCCCCACAGCTGGTTGATCAGCTCCGCCAGATCCCGCACGGTCCGGGCCGCCTCGACGGGGGTGTCGACATGGTGGCCGGAGGGATGGGCAACGTAGTTACGCAGCTTGGCGAGCGCGTCCTCGACCCCGCGGCTGCGCCGCCCGCGGAGCAGACCCGCCGCACGCGCCCACAGACGGAGCCCGTGCAGCATTCCGTTGAAGTCGATGGCGTGGGTGGCTACGACCAGCTTCGCCCGTTCTCGCATCATTTTGCCCGCGTGCTTCTTGACGTCGTCGTACGACGTGACGGTGTAGGAGACGTCCGGGCCCTGGGTGAGGCGGAAGGTGATAGTGCCGGCGCACCACTCCATGAAGCGGTCGCGCAACGCCTGCTCGTAGATGAGGAGCGCCTGGTCGCCGACCATGGTGTACACGTCGTAGCACAGCACGCCATATGCGAAGACGGTGCGCAGCCGCTCGAAGGAGTCGCGTGTTCCAGCCGCGACACCCGCCGCCAGGTCGCAGTCGGCGATCTGACGCTGCTGGAACTCCGCAGCGTCCTCGGGCTTCATACGGCCGCCGAGCCCATAGGGGTTGAACGCCAGCGACAGATCGTCCGCGGCGCGCAAATCTTCAAGGGGCCGGATGTCCATCTGCTTCTCCTCACGATGGGAAACGGGCCAGCATGCACCCATAGGCCCCCGGTCGGCCACCCGTTTCCCGTGGGGTGACTTCGTGAGTTCGACGCGAAGTGACTTGGAATAGCAGTTCGCCGGGGGCAGACAGGAAAAATCGCGGAAAGACTGGCCAACGCGGGCAGGGGCATGTCAACGTAGACGACCTTGCAAGAAACACCAGGTCAGAGAGGTGATTGCTCGTGACCGTAGTGCCTGTCAGCCCGGGATTTTCCACCACCACCAAAGCCCTGCGTCTGCGTGATTGGCGACTTGGTCCGGGGCAGCCCACGCTCGTCCTGGACCAGTTCTCCGCCGAGGATTTCCACCTGATCGTGGACGACCGTGCGGACGTGCACGTTAGTAGCCGTGATGGCCGTTTCTATCTCGGCTGGTTTCCGATCGGCCGCCCCGGCACCAACGGCGAGGGATGGAAAGTCGCCGTCACCGGCACGGCCAAGGTACGCGGCTACCACCTGTCCTTCGACACCGAAACGCCGGCCGAAGTCGTCGCCGCCGCAGTGGCGCGCGTGCTGGAAACCTCCCGGCGTGTCTGACGTCAGAGACTCGAGTTGGAAGTCTCGGCGGTGCTCAGGAATGCCGTGGGAATGACAGTTCCACCGCTCACCGCTTTCCCCCACACAAGGAGGCTGTCCATGCCGCACACGGAAATGACCGTCGGCGATCTCATCGACCTATTGACCGCCTGCGACCGTGATCTGCCGGTGCGCCTTGCGATGAACCCGTTCTTTCCGATGGCCCACCAGGTGGAGCGGGTCGTGCAGTCCGTGGACGAGACCGGTCAGCCCGTCGTCTACCTCGCCGAAGGGCGGGAGACGGACGCGCAGCTCGGTCATCTGCCGCCCGAGGTCGCCGTCGCCCTGACCTGGCACGGCCCAGTCCAGGCACCCCCGCGCCGCGCCCGCCGTACCGCCGGCGGCAAGTAGACCCATACCTAGCCTTTGGAGGCGCCCCTGTACCCCGACTTCCCCCTCGACCCGTCCACCCCGACCAGCGCCCAGTCCGCGTACTGGGTAGGCCCCCGGCACCTGGCCGGTGACGACGGACGCCTCTACGACGCCGTCGCCGACACGCTTGCTGGCCTCGGCTGGACGAGCCTGACGATCGTCCGCGGGCGACACGAGCCGGACGAGGCCCCGGAGGCCCGGCAGGTCCTGCGCAGCACCGTCCTGCACATCAGCCCCGACACCCTGAGCTGGGCCCAGTGGGTCCTGGCGGACGAGCCGTTCCACTTGGGGGAACTGCCGATCGCCTGGCAGGTCTCCGCTCGCGCGGACACGAGCAGCCCGCTCGCCGCGTGGTCGGCGTACTTCACCTCCGACGTCCCCGGGGAAGTTCTGGCCGACTTCCTCGTCGCGCTCGACGCCCGCGACCAGCCCGCCGTCTCGCTCGCCGGCCCCGAGCTGGTCCTCGACGCCGTCACCGCGCACGGCTGGCTCCGGGACATCGACCAGCCCACCGGCGGAGCGACGGACCCCACGTTCAGCTCGTACCTCAGCCTTGGCGAGGTACCGCCCCTCATCCAGGACGCCAACCCGCATGCCCTGACCAGCCAGGTGGACGAGGCGGCCCTGGCCGGATGGCAGGCATGGGCCGAGCCCGTGCTCGGCACGCCCTGCCTGTGGGCGGTGTCCTTCGGCGCCAGCGTGCCCCACGACCTCGTCGCGGCGTTCGCCACCTCCCTCAGCTCGACCGCACCGGTCCTGCGCCGAATGCTTCCCGAGAGCACCAGGGAACGACTCCTGCGGGCACCCGCGAGCTAGCGGTCCGCGCTCCCTCTCATCCGACGTACGAAACCCGGTCTTCCCGAAGGGGGAGGCCGGGCTTCTGGCTTTTCCCTCCAGAGCACGTGCGGGCCGTGAGATTCGGAGCCGGTGCCCGAGCCCGGGGTGCAGAATCCGGCGCAGAGCGAGAAGCTCGCTAACCTCTGGCTGCATGGAAATCCCGGAGCCCACCGGGCTGCCGTACATCAACCCGGACCACAACGACGTGACGAGGCCGGTCTGCGGGTTCTGCCCGTCCACGGTGTACCCGCGAGAGCAGTTCGTGATCTACAGCAGGCCCTCCTGGGAGTGCCCAGTCAACCCGGTGGACGGGCGCCGCTACACCCGCGACGACGTAGCGGTGCCAGCGTGCGTACACCCGGACAAGATCGGCCTGGGCCCGGACAGAATCGCCCCACCTCCGCAACCCGAGCAGGTGGAATCGCAGCCTTCGGACGTTCCGTCTCGCAGAGGCTGGTGGAAGCTGTCTTGGCGGTCCCGATGAGCTGGGATCCAACGGGGCCCGACTACGGATTCGAATGGTGGCACTACTCGTTCGGGACCGCTACTGGGCTCTCGCCAAGGGCGAGGGCGCCTCAATGGACGGGCCGATGGAACTCCACCAGCCCGGCCGCGAGGTCTAGGCGCTGCCCGGATGGGTCAGCGGCGCACGTCGCACACGACTGCTGCCCCCGACCGGTGGTCGGGGGCAGCAGCATGTCGGAGATGTGGGTCAGCTGGTTGCTGCCGCCTTGGTGAGGGCCTTGGCGAGGTGGCGGTCGACGAGGGCCGGGGGGCCGGAGACGACAAGCAGCACGCTGCCGTCACGGATCGCGGTTTGCTTCACCACGGTGTCCTGCCCACCGGCGGAGAAGGTCAGGAGCTGGCTCCACTGCTCGTCGCCGAACTGGGGTGCTGTCATCTTCTGCGAGGCCATGTCGATCGTGGTGCTGCCCGAGATGACCTGGTAGGTGGGGCACCCGGTCATGGCGTCGAAAATCTGGGCGATGCCGTCGGACAGCTTGTCGGCGGTGTTGCTGTAGAGCTCCTCGGAGATCTCCGAGTTGCTGCCGCCGGTGTAGGTGAAGGTGGCCTTCGCCTGGCGGGGAAAGTCGAGCGAGCCGCCGGTCGCTGCGTCGCCGCCCAGCTCGTTGAGGGCGGGGCACCCGACGACGGTGACGTCGTCGTGCTGGGAGGGACGCTCCGGCTTGCGCAGGTAGCCGGAGCCGAGGTCGCTCTCGTCCAGCAGCCGCTTCTCCAGCGCGGCCGACGCCAGCGGAGCGGTGCTCTGGCCGGTGTCGGCCGGCTTCCCGGTACGAGCGGAGGAGGCGGTGCTGGGCTCGGCCTTGGTGGTTTCGGCGGAGCAGGCCGGGAGGGCGAGGACGGTGATGGCGGTGAGGGAGAGGGCGGTGGCGACGCGAACGCGCATGGTGGACTGACCCCTTGGTGCTAGGTGACGGGTGGTCAGTGCGGGCGCGTGGGCCCGGAGGGTCGCAGGGGTGGTGGTCAGTGGCCGAGGTGGCGCAGGCCGTCCTCGAACGTGGCGTGCGTCGCGTCCGCGGGGCCGGTGTGCCGGTTGTACCAGGCGGTGTCGAGGCGCGTCTCTTGCTGCTGGTGGCCCGCCCGGCAGCGCAGCCAGATCCGGTCTTGGGTGGAGAGGATGAGCCAGTCTCGGTACGCGCCGCACTCGGCACAGGCGACCATCTCGCCGTCAAGGACGAGCGGCTGCTTCCAGGACGTCATCCGGCCGTCGAGCTGGTCATGGCTCGGCACGCGCAGCTCCGACGGAAGGAAGTCGTCCACCACGGGGGCCGACTCTGCCGGCTCCGCCGCAGTCAATGCTCGTTCGATCTCCGGCGGCACCTGGCCCTCCAGCCGCGCCGACAGCTCGAAGAACCGGCGCTGCGCCTCGCTGGGCTCCGCGGCCCGTCGTCGCATTCGGTGAAACACTCCGGCGTCCTCTCTCCTCGTCCTGCACGCATCATGATCGTGCCCTAACTCCCCGACCACTTCAATTCACAAAGTCCACAGTCACGGGCCGGTGCGCTGAGACCCGGGCCGCCCCGGTGTCCGCTGCCCTGCAGGCCGCATCGATTGGGCTGTGCCCGGACGACGGTTGACCTTGTCACCGGAGTCAGCGGGCAGGCCCGCGGTTCGGCGAAGTCGCCACACCAGGACGTCGCTGACGGACTCTGCCGTGCCGAGCTCTCGTCGCTCCGCTGCATCGGTGAGCAGGGCGGCCGGATCGTGCCCGGCCGCCTTGACGTCGGCGAGGGTGGCGGCGAGTGCGTGCCAGCCGGGCTCGGCGAGGATCTGCTCAGCCAGCTCCGGAAGCGCCTCGCGCAGCAGCACTGTCTGCCGCTGGAGCAGCGGCCGGTTCAGGTTCTTGCCGCGCCGGTTGAGGGCTCCGATGGGCTGGGCAGAGGCGGCCTGGTAGGCGGAGCGCAGGTGATCGGCAGCCTGGCAGGCGGCATCGGCCTGCTGTGCGTGTCCCTTCTTCGCGTGCCAGAGCATGGTGGCGGTGATGAGGAAGAACAGCATGTCGATAGCCATGGCGGTGGTCGCGCCGTCCTCGCCCCGGCCAAGGGCGGGCCCGCCGTTCACGAGGTCGCGGGCAACCTGCCGCAGGGCTCGATCGGTCCCGCGTTCGGCCCGGACGTGGGAGCGGGAAGCGCGTTCGAACGCGGAGGCAGCGGCACGCAGTTCCTGGCGGGTGTGGGCGGCGGAGGTTTTCGCGAGCGCGTCCAGGACCTCCCCGGTCGCCGCGATGTACGCGGCGGTGACCGCGTCCTCGCCGTGCTCGACGATCAGCACCGCGGCCCAGGCGGCCGAAGCGGTCCGCCGGCGTGCGGCAGACGGACTGCCCGGTGCCGCGTGGTCGAGACCATCTGCCGACGGAGCTTGGACGGGGCCATCGGCGGACCAGCGCTCCCGTATCCGGGGCAGGGACAAGTCCGGAGCGAGGCGCGCGCCGGGGTAGAACACGGGCTCGCCGTCCTTGTTGCGGTCGTCGGGCAGGGCCACCTTGTAGCCGAGCAGGTCACCGGAAGGAGCGACGCGCTTGCGGATCAGAAGGCCGGCGTCGGCCAGCCGGTCGAAGAACTCCTCCTCGCTCGTCACGCCGGCCACCGCGCGGCGTACGGTCTCGCGCAACTCCTCACGTGCGGTGCGCTCTCGGCCCTGGCGTCGGGCCTTGTGACGTTCGTCGCTGGTGGGACGCTTCGCGGCGGTTCCGTCGCCGGTGTTCAACCGGCGAAGTCCGTAGTCGACTTCGATTTTCCGGGCTTCCGCCTGGGAGCGGGCGCCGTCCTGGCGGATGCGGGCTTGGCGGCCGTCGTGGCGGACGACGGTGGCGATGATGTGGATGTGGTCGTCGGCGTGGCGGACGGCCGCCCAGCGGCAGGCGCCGTCGTCGCCTTCGGGGGCGATGCCGGTGGCGGCGACCATGCGGCGGGCGACGTCGGCCCACTGTTCGTCGGTGAGGATCGGGTCTTCGGGTGCGGCGCGTACGGACAGGTGCCATACGTGCTCGGTGGGCCTGGCGCTTTCGGGCAGGGCCATGACGGGCTGGTCGAGTAGCCGCTGCAGGTCGCGTTCTGTCGCCTTGGCGTCGCGGCCGGGGTCGGGGGCCAAGCGGTCCCATGCCGCGACGAGGTGGGGGTCGATGTGCTCCTCGGCCTTGCCAGGCCCGTACAGGTAGTGCAGCAGGCCGTAGGTGTCATTGCCCATGTCGTGGACTGAGGGGATCATGCTGCCGATCGCTCGCCGTCCAGGTAGCGCTGGACCAAGGCGTCCACACGCAGGGAGACTCGGTCGACGCCTGCGAGGACTGCTCTGGTCTGCGGTGCCGGCTCGTCCGAGTTCAGCGCTGCCGCAACCTGGTTGAGGTTGTTGCCGATCCGGTTCAATGCGGTGCGCAGGTCGAACAGTTCCTTCAGCATCTCGCGTTCGCCGGCGATTTCTGCGGCGGTGAGGTCGAGGTTGCGGGCAGCTTTGAGGGCTGCGCGGGCAAGGTAGTTGGCGATGCTCATGTTGCATGCGGCAGCGGCGCGGGCGAGGAGCTGGTACTCGTCGTCGTTCATGCGGCAGCTCGGCTGGTGCATGCGCTTCTTCTCGTGGCGCAGGCGCTCACGCTGCTGAACGTGGGGCTTCGGCGGCGTGGCGTGGGTGCAGTCGGTGCTGTGGCAGGAATGGTTTCCCCCCTCTTCAGGATGCGAGCCGCCCTCGGTCGCATCCTGAACGGTCGGCGCCCCCCGGTGCCGATCCGCTCCCGCCACCCCCGGGGCGGGAGACGCAAGAGCATTGCTCCCAACGGGAGCAATGCTCTTGCACCAACTTGCTCCCCCTGAGGTCGAGTTGATGTCGCGGGACGGCTCGGGGGTGGTGCCGTTCTGGGGCGGGTTCGTCATCGGGAGTCGGTCCTCGTGGAGCGGAAGCGGTGCTGGATGGTGGCGGCCAGTTCGACGACGTCTGCCGGTCCGGTGAGGACTTGGACGGGTCCATCGGGCTGGTCCTGGACGAGCCATTGGCCGGTTGGGGTGAGGACGGCGGAGTGCAGGAGCCTGCACCGAACCAGAACGTCCGCCCAGGCACCCGCCTCGGCGGACGTGGGCTCGGATGAGCGAGCGGGGCGCGGAATCACGGGGACCTCCTGGAACGGGGCGGTGGCCCGGCACGGAGCGGGGCCACCTGAGGCGGATAGGGGCATTGAGCTGCTGCTTTGCCGGTCAGCCGCACTCGGGGCAGCGCCCGACGTGGCTGCTGAGAGCCCTGGCCATCCGTGCCTTCGTCGATGCGGCCTGCTTCGCGCTGGACTTCGCCGCCGGCCTGCCCGCGTGCCGTTCGGAGTGGGCGGTCATGAAGCCGATCTCCCGCTCGTACTCGGCACGGACGGTCTTGAACTGGTGGCATGTCTTCATCGGGTGGTGCTCCTTGTCGTTGTGTCGCCGCCGTCTCGCAGTTGCTGGAGGACGAGGCTCAATCGGTCGTTCCGACCGCCCTTGAGGCCCTCGCGCCGGAGGATCTCCCGCAGCTGGACCCGGGTGATCGCTTCGTTGCCGTCGCGTGCGAGCAGAGCCGGGACGTGCGGGCGGACCTGCTGGGTGAGCTGGTCCACGGACTGCTCCGACTCGCGCGGCGGGCGTTGTGGCTGCGGGCTGCGGGACCGGCCGTTGCGCTTGCCCTTCCCCTTGGCCTTCGTGGTCGGCTTCCGCCGGAGGGGGACCTTGTGTCCCCGGTCCCCGGTGGGCTCGGTCCCCGTTTCGGAGTCGGTCGGTCCCCGGTCCCCGGTGGGCTCGGTCCCCGTTTCGGAGTCGGTCGGTCCCCGGTCCCCGGTGGGCTCGGTCCCCGTTTCGGAGTCGGTCGGTCCCCGGTCCCCGGTGGGCTCGGTCCCCGATCCGGCGTCCGTCGGTCCCCGGCGCGGACCCTGGGCCTGAGCAGGCACTTCGACCGCAAGGCGGCCGGTCCCCGCGCTACCGTTGGGACCCTGGTTGGGCTCCGGATTGACGGGCTCGGTCCCCGGGACACGGTCCTCGGTCCCCGCGTCGTGGTCCCCGATTCCGGGGACCGGTCCCCTCTCCTTGCACGGTCCCCAGTCCCCGGTCATGTCGACGGCACGGTGGGGACCGTCCTTGGGGACCGGCCCGCTCTGGGCCTTCGGCGAGGGGACCGAGAAGGTCGTCATGCTGCCGTCGTGCGGGGACCAGGGGGAGGGCAGCGAGACCGTGGCGAGCGCGAGTGCGTGCCGCCGGGCGGCCAGCTGGTCGAGCAGCTGCACGCGCTGGAGCGGGTCGGTGCCGACCGAGGCCCGGCCGACTGCTTTCGACAGCCGCCGGGTGAGCCGTCGGCCGCGCCAGCTCTGCCGTTGCTCAGGCGTGCGCTCCGCGAGTCGGGCGGCCAGGGCGACCGCGCGGGCGGTGGCCCGGTCACGGGTGATCTGCGCGGCGTCGCGGTCTCGGGCGGCGATGCCGAGGCGGGACAGCAGCCGCTCGCGTGCCTCCCGCCCCAGGGTGGCGAGCAATCCGTGGGACGCGGCACCCGGGGTGTGGAGGCGGAGCTCGATGCCCATGGCGAGGTGCCACAGCATCGCCGCCATGATTGGGCCGACGAAGGCGCGGACCGTGCCGCCGACGGGGCCGCTCTCGGCGAAGGCGGGGATCACCTGTACGCCGGTGATGACCCAGACCAGAGTGCCTGGCAGGCCGGGTGCTCCCTGGGTGGCCAGGTTCTGCCGGGCCATCAGGGCGGTCGCGAAGAGTGCGAGCTCGGCTGCGGCGAACATGCCGGCGCGTTCTGCGGTGCCGGCCATGTCGAGGTAGTCGGTGGCGAAGCGCCACGACGTGTCGGCGCTGTAGGCGGTGCAGCCCAGGGCGGCGAGCGCGGCGACCTTGACCGCCGGGCTGCCGAGACGTTTCTGCGAACGCGCGCCCCGGCGCCGGGCCGCCCAGCCGGTCAGCACCAGGGCGAGGGCGGCGACGGACCCGCCGATCGCAAGGAGGAGAGGCAGGTTCGGTGCGGCGCCGAGGGGCAGGGCGAGGTGGGTCATGCGGCCTTTCCGAGAGGGGCGTGCGCCGAGACCGACGTCGCCGGACGGGACACCGGCTGGCTCGTACCGGGCTTGTTGGGGGTGGGGGTGCCCTTGGCCGGGGCGCCCTTTGCGCGCTTTTTCTTGGGCCTGGGCACGCCGTAGGTGCGGTCCCGGTCGAAGACCTTGAGGGCGGCCTGTCGCAGCAGGTCACGGGCGTGCTTGTGGCTGATCTGCAGGGCGCCGGCGAGCCGGTCGGTGCGCCAGCCCCGGACGTAGGCGTGGTCGATGACGATCTGGCGCTCGGCCTCGGTCAGGTGCACGTCGCGTCCGGTGAAGAACGCGCTCACGCGGCTGTAGTCGAGGCGTTGGGGCAGGCCGTCGTGCCAGGGGCGCCGCTCGGCTTCGGTGAGCCCGCCCCAGATGCCTTCCTTGAGGACGTTCTCCAGGGCGTAGTTGAGGCAGTCGCGGCGGACCGGGCACCAGCCGCACAGCTCCTTCGCCTCGGCGATGTCTTCGTGATCCCGGGGCAGCGGGAAGAACACGGCGTCGGCGTCCTCGGGGTCCATGCCGTGGCACGTACCGCGGCTGTGCCAGCTGGTGTCGCCGATGCCGCGCAGGCCGGTGGCCGGGGCGTCGTGGGTGGTGATGTGGCGCAAGGTGGTCTCCGATGTGCTGCCGCGTCGCCGGTCGGGGGCCGGTGGCGGACGGACGCGGCGTCGGGTGCCGGCTGCGGCGCAGGGCGGTGCCGCAGCCGGTACGGGACGGTGGTGTTGCGGCGGGGCACCGGGCGGGATGCACCGGCGGAGAGGCCGGTCAGGCCATCGCGGGCTGCCGGCCCGGTGTGGACTCCTGGGCCTGCCGGGCGGCGGCGAGGTCGAGGCGGCCAGGGTGCGGGGTGGCACGCGGGGCGGTTCCGCGTGCTCCGCCGTCGGGGCCGATCCTTCGGCGGCGGCACGGTTCGCCGACCTGGGTCTGGCACCAGTCGCAGCGCACTCCGAGGGCGTCGGGCTGGCCCTGTGCGATGGCTGCCTCCCGGGCCGCGCGGGCGGGCCGGTAGGGCGCGAGCGCTGCTCGGGCTGCGGGCGGTATGCAGGAGCCGATCTCTCGCAGCCTCGCCTGCAGGTCCGGATCGAGCTGGCCCATGGTGATCGCCCGGGCCTGTGCGGGCTGGGCGGTGCCGGTGGCTACCGCTCGGCGGGCGCCGACCAGCTCGGCGGTCCAGGCGGCCTGGTCGTCCGGGTCGACGGACGGCGTGGGGTCGGTGTGCCGGCCCAGGCGGTCGCGGCGGTAGCTCTCCCACGGGCGAGCGATGTCCGCGGGCAGGATCGGGTACGGCGAGAGGCTGATGTGCTTGCGGGCGGCGACGCTGGCGTCCCAGCCGTGCGGGGTGGCCGTCGGCACATCTCCGAGCAGCTCGTGCCACTGGTTGAGCTGGTCACCAGCCTCGCGGTCGGTGCGGATAGTGCGGGGGTCGAGTCGGCCGATGTAGGCCAGAAGGGCGGCGATTTCGCGGCGGTCCACGGTCAGCCCTCCGTTCCGGTCGGCTCGTCGAGAGCGGCGAGGAGGGCTGCGGTGTGGGCCTCTGCCCGAGTCATGCCGCCCGGCTGAGCGGGACCCTTGCCGGGCAGGGCGTAGAGATTCGGGCGGCCCGGAGCGTGCTCTCGGGCGATCCAGGAGCGCCAGTCGGCAGCCCAGGCCCCCGCGCCTCGCGGCTTGAAGTCGGCGCGGTGGGCGCGCCACTTCGCGTCGGCTGCCTGCAGGCCCTCCTCGCCGAGTCGGTCGAGGTGCCCTTGCTGGCGGGTCCAAGTGTGGGTGTCTGGGTCGACCTGCCACTCGGCTGCCGAGGTGAGCGAGGTGCCACCACTGCTGTACCTACGGTTCACCTTCGGTTCACTACGGTTCTGGGGTGTGGAATCCGTACCGTCGAGGGTGCGGATTCCTGACCGTCGAGGGTGCTGATTCCGTCGCGAGGGTGCGGAATTCGCACCGGTCGGATTCCGTCGTGAGGGTGCGGAATCAGTCCTCTTCGTGGGCCAGATCCCGTGCCGCTGGAGCCTCTCCGGCTGCAGCTCGGGCACCGGATCCGCGTCGGACGGCTCGACCTCCGCGTTCGGGTCTTCCTCCCTGGCCGCGTCGACCTTCGCCTGGTAGGCAGCGGCGCGGGGCAGACGGTAGACCGTCGTACGAAGGGGGCCCTGGTAGACGTCGAGCAGCTCCAGCTCGTCGCCCTCGGCGAGCGCCCGGAGAGCCGCGCGTACGGCGGTCAGCGATGCGTTCGTTCGCTCGACCAGGCTCGTCATTGAGGCCCAGGCGACGCATTGCTTGTCGGGCACCCGGTCGGCGATCGACAGCAGGACCAGTCGCGCGGTGCCCCGGCTGGAGCTGTACTTCCATACCCACTCGCGGGTTTCGACGCTCATCGGCCGCTCCCGCTCACGAGGCGGGGCCGACGGCTCGGTGCGACGGAGGTGGCTGCCGCGCAGGCCGTGTGGATGGGCCTTTTGCGCAGGGCAGGAGGCATGCGAGAATCCCCTTTGCAGTGTTGCCACGCTGGTGCGCCCCTGGAAGGACTCAGCGTGGTGATGGTGGGCTATCTCCGCCCTTGCCGGGGCGGTTGTGCCACTTAGCGTTCGGCGTCCGGGAGTTACCGCTCTCGGGCGTCGTCGCTGTTTTCGGGACCTACTCGGTCCGGTCTGTGCTCACCGGCTCCTTACATGCGTCGTCGCGGGCGGGCTGCCCGGGGACGACGAACATACGCACGGACCCGTGTCAAGATCCAGACTTGGTTCTTAAACTCTGTACTGATTGCAGAGAGTCACCGCGCGATCTGCTGCTGGAGCCGTCTTCGGGCTCGGTGCGGTCCGTCTTCCAGTGTTGAGGGGTACCGTTGCCGCGGTTGCCCCGAATGCCGATATGGCATCATTGTGTCCGGATTTGAGTGGGTGCCTGGTATTCCCCACGGCGGAAATGCGATGTGGATGAGGTGTTTCCACTGCCGCCTCCACGCTTTCCGTTCGAAGATCAAAAGCCCCGTGCGCCAGACGTGACGTATGTCGCTAGGGAAATGTGGCTCGCGCCACGTCGCCCGGAGCATTCCTGCCGGTAGAAACGGACAGGCCGACCCGAAATGGGCGGTGCGTGCCACGCGGAAACGTGCTGGTGAGGAAGAACTTTCCATACGCGGGATCGCGCCGTCAACTGGTGTTTATGGCGAGGTAGTGTGGTGGTTGAAGTGACGACGAAGTCCACCCAGAAAAGGATCATGGAAGAGTCGACCGAAGACCAGGTGCCCCCCCAGGGGCTCATGGACCGCCTAAACCGCCTGTTCGATACGGTGCACCCGCCCGATCGCGGCCCCTTCAGCAACGCCGAAGTGGCCGAGCTGATGGAAAAGCGAGGGCTGGGCAAGCTGTCCGCGCAGTACCTGTGGCTCCTGCGGACCGGGCAGCGCGATAACCCGACGAAGCGTCATCTCGAAGCGCTCGCAGGGTTTTTCGGGGTGGATCCCGCTTATTGGTTCGATGATGCCGTCGCCGAAAAGACAGTGCAGGAGCTGGAGTTGCTCGCACTGCTTCGTGACGCGAAGATCAAGAACGTTCTTCTTCGCCTATCCGACGTCTCCGCGGACGGAAAGGACGCCGTCCTGGGGATCGTCGAGAGCGTACGAAAATCCGAGGGGTTGCCACCCTCAAGTGGCGCGTGAATCGGCCTTAGTTCAGTAAGTGATCAAGGAAAATCAATGTGGTCTGTACGCAGGCTGCGCCGGCCTGACCTCTTGGCCGAGCTGCGGCTCCCGCACGTCACCAATATCCGCGATCTCAGCGACGAGGTCTCACGCCGCACGGGACGGAATGTGGTCCTAGAGCCCCGTGAGCAGGCACCCTCCGTGTGCGGAGCATGCGCCGTCACGGAGAGTGCCTTCTACGTGTACTACGACCCGCGGACCAGCTGTCTGCACCAGGACCACATCATCGCCCACGAGTTCAGCCACCTGCTGCTCGGCCATCACAAAAACCGCCCGGCGTCCGCGCTCTCCTCGACGATCTTCACCAGCGTCGGTTCGGCCACCGTGGAGATGATGTTGGGGCGCACGAAGTACGACGAGGACGAGGAGCGGGACACCGAGCTTCTCGCCTCGCTGCTCCAGCGCCGGATCATCGACCGGTGGCTGCGCAGCGACGAGTCCTCCGGGGACGAAGTCCAGGACCGGGTTACGCACACGCTCCTGCGCCGACGGGAGGCCCGGCCGTGAAGGACTTGCTCCATCCGATCAGCCTCGTTGTCGCCACGCTCGGCTTCCTCTGCCTCCTGCGGGACGTGCCGACCCGCCGCCGTGATCCCGCCTCCACCGCGCTGGCCGCCGTCTTCCTGCTGTCAGGGCTGTCGTTCCTGTTCTCCATCACCCCGATGTGGAACTACCTCGACCGTGTGCTCGGCACCGTCAATCTTTCCGTACCCCTCGCGCAGGGGTGCGTCGTCGCGCTCCTCGCCTGTCAGCAGGTGGTTCTCACCTACTGGGGGTCTCCGCCCGAAGTCGCCCGCCGATTCAGTCGCCGGTGGCTCAGGGCCGGCTTCGCTGTGATCACCGGGCTGCTGGTGCTGTTCGCTCTGCTGACGCCCAGCGCGCCGCGTCCGATCGACTTCACGCTGTACTACGCGCACGACGGCTGGTACGCCGCGTACCTCACCCTGTACATCACGGCCTACACCATCGGAGAACTGTTCCTCGCCCGCGCCTGCTGGCGCCTGGCCCGCCGCAGCACCCGCGGGTCCGTCCGCGTCGGCCTGCGCATCGTCGCCCTCGGCGCCACCGTCACCCTCGGATACAGCGCAGTCCGCATCGGCAACGTGATCGCCGGCGCCCTCGACACCTCCCTCGCCGACTGGGAAGGCTTCGCCTGGGCCTGCGGCGATGTCGGCGCCATGCTCACGCTCATCGGCTGGCTCGTGCCCACCATCAGCGACCAGGCCCAGAGCGTCCAGTACCGGATCAAGCAGTACCGCTGCTACTACGGCCTGCGTCCTCTCTGGCTGGCGTTCTACAGCGAAGCGCCCGAGATCGAGCTGCCGATTGACCGAGTCGACCGGGCCCAGCGGCGTCGCTTTCGCCGCATCTCGATCCGGCTCTACCGCCGAGCAGTCGAGATCCGGGACGGCCGGTTCGTGATCCGTCGGTATCTCGATGCTGCGGTCCGCGAGGCCAGCGAAGCCCATCACCGGGCCCGAGGGCTTCACGGTCAAGATCTTTCGGCCGCCGTCACGGCGGACCAGATCCTCGCCGGAATCGCTGCCCGGGCCGAAGGCACCCGCCCGGAGCCCGACCAGCTCACGGAGTTCGCTGACTCCGAACGCCAGACGAGTCGGCCCATGGACGACATCAATGCTCTCCTCGATGTCGCTCGCCACCTGCCACGCCAGCCCGCACGAGCCCCCCACCTTGAGCGAGTCTCCGCATGACCAACGACCTCACCCACCAGCCCGCTCACGTTCAGCTCCAGGCCCTGGACCGCGGCGAGATCTCGAGCCGCGAGCTACTTGACCTCCATCTCGATCGGATCGACGCGAGCCACGTGAACGCCGTCGTCACCCGCGACGACGACGCAGCCCGGACCGCCGCGGGAGCAGCAGACGAACGCCGCGCCCGCAACGAGAGCAGCGGCACCCTCGACGGCCTTCCCCTCACGATCAAGGACAGCTTCGAGACGGCTGGCCTGCGCACCACCAGCGGTGCCGAAGCCCTCGCGGATCACGTACCCGTACGCGACGCCGACGCGGTCGCCCGGCTCCGCCACCAAGGGGCCGTGATCATGGGTAAGACGAATACGCCGGCGTACTGCCAGGACCTGCACACCGACAACAGCCTGTTCGGCCGCACGCTCAACCCTCACGATCCTGAGCGCACCGTCGGCGGCTCCTCCGGGGGCCCAGCCGCCGCGGTCGCCGCCCACCTGACCCCCGCCGACCTCGGCAGCGACCTCGCCGGCTCCCTCCGACTCCCCGCTCACTACTGCGGCGTCTACGGCCTGCGCCCCACGCACGGACTCGTCCCGGCTCGCGGCCACATCCCCCGCCCGCCGGGATGGATCACCAGCAGCGACATGGTCACCCCCGGCCCTCTGGCCCGCCACCCTCGTGACCTCGGCCTGCTCCTCGACGCGCTGACGACGCCGTCACCCGCCGAGAACAGCCCCTGGCTCGCGAAGCTGCACAACCCCCGCCGCGAAGCTGACCAGCTTCGCGTGGCGGTGTGGGCCGAGGACACGAGCTGCCCCGTCGACCGTGAAACCGCAGGCGCCCTCGCCGCCGTCGAGCAGGCACTGGCCTCTGCGGGCACGAACGTCTGCCGCACCTCGGGACCGGTCGGCTTCGCTGATTCCCTCCGCCTCTTCGAGCAGCTCCTCCACGCCACCGCGACAGCCGCAACCGACGACGATGCCGGCGCGGCCGAACTCGCGGCAGCCCGTGACCTGCACACAGATGACGCGAGCCCGCGGGCCGCCTTCCTTCGTCACCGAACGCAGACACACCGTGCCTGGCTCCGCGCCAACGAGGAACGCATGCAGCTTCGGGAGACGTGGCACCGGTACTTCGCTGACGCCCAACACGACGTCCTCATCACACCCGCTGCTCCCACCGCAGCCATCCCGGCCGGCACCCGCGCTCTCAAGGTTGACGGCGTCGAGCGGAGCTTCTTCGACCAGACCGGCTGGGCCAACCTCACCAGCCACATCGGTCTGCCCAGCCTCGTCGTACCTGTTGCGCGAAGCGCGGACGGCCTCCCGATCGGCGTACAGCTCGTGGGGCCGAACTACTCGGACCTGACCTTGCTCGCCCTGGCCGAATATCTGGCGTCGCTTCTCGGAGGGATGGCCATGGGAATCAGTCTTTGACGCCGTCAGCCAGCGGCACACCGATCAGCAAATGAGAGGTGGCAGTAAGAGGGGCGCAGAGGTCTCCCGGCGGCTGCGCCACGGCGATCGGGTGCTGGGACTCAACTTGGCCGTGTCTCAAGCATCTCGGGCGGCGTACCGCACCGTTGGGTAGCGTGCCAGTGTCGCAATGCGTATCCCGACAAGGGAAGGGTGGGGGGCGTGGAGAGCTTCTTCTCTCCGAAGAGGACATGGGCGCAGGGCCCGTATCTGCACTTCGTGGCCAAGCTGGATGACCCGGCGTACGTGGAGTACACACGGGCGCACCATGGACTGCTGGCCGAGTACGGACACCAGGTAGGGACTGTGCCGGCCGAGTGGCTGCACTGGACGGTACTGGGTATCCATCACAGCCTGACTCGGGACCAGGTGGAGCGTGCGGTTGAGCGGGTCCGCTACAAGCTGGCCATGGACAGCACACGTGCGGACGTCCAGATGGGCCCGGTTTGGCCCGGCCCCAGTGCCGTGACTGTCGCCATGTACCCGGAGACGGCGCTCGCCCGCGTGAGCAACCAAGTCCGCGAGGCGGTCTGCAGTGTGGACGGCATTACCTTGCGGCCGGCTATGGATCGTCCGTGGCCGCACTCCACGCTCTCGTACTTTCGCACCGGTGACGTCCATGACGCCGACTTCAACCGCCGCCTTCGCTCGATTCGGCCGGACCGTGCGGACATCAACGTCAGCAGCGTGCACGCCGTCTACATGCACCAAGACCTCGACCTCGGGTACTACAGGTGGGACCACCTTGCGGTACTCCCCTTGGGCAGCTCCTCAGTCCTGACAGTCCGCGCCCGCCTGGATGAGCTGGTCACGCAAGCGGAGCGGGAGGGCAACCCCCTGTGGGCCGCAGCGTGGCGGCAGACCCGCACCGTCCTGGCCCCCGTGTTCGGGGACGAGAAGTTCACTCCGCCCTGGTCCACCATGGACGTCGGCTCCGACTACGTCGAGGCTGCGGGGGCTTTGGCAGTCAGCCTCTACCTGCTTGCTCGTGAACGCTCCGTCGCCCCGGCCGACATCAGCGAGCAGGATCTGGACGAGCTGGCTGACTCGGCACCCGGCGCCGGGAGGCTCCGCACGTACGAGCGGATCCGAACTCGGCTCGTGGCGCTGGGACATGCGTTGGACGATGCCGATGATCCGGTCACGGTGCGCTGGCGCGCGCTGGACTACGTACATGAGGAGCCTGCATACGGGGACCTTGACGACAGCTCGCTGCGTGCCGGTCACGCGGGAGAGAATGGTCTGCGCCACGTCCTGGCTCCGTTCTACCGCGAGCGCATCCGCTTCTGACCGGCAGCGGCACAGGCGGCCGGCTGGCACATCCTCCCGGCTGCAGTGGCCTGTCTCCCATGGGAAGTTGAGGAAGATCTGGAAAGCGGCACCCCGGCCCAGTGCAGACGGTCACCATGGTCCAGGGGCGTTGAAGCGGCGTCCGTTGCAGCGGGGAGGAACGCGTGGAACCGTTCGTGCCGAAGTTTCAGGGACGCCCGTGGGAGAGCGGGTCGCGAGCCCTCCACGTATACGTGCTGCCTCGGCCTGGAGTGGATGACGAGCTGCTCGGCCTTGCTGAGACGTGCCGGCCGATCCTGGGTGGCTACCCGATCGACCCGCAGTGCGGCAGTGACCCGAGCGACGCCGGCCTCCTGCACCTCACGTGCGAGATGCTCGCCGATGCGCCGTCCGCCGAGTACGACGAGGCGGCCCTGACCGAAGTCGCAGATGCCTTGCGCGCGGAGCTGTCGGACGTGCCCGCGTTCACAACGCAGGTCGGTCCCCCCATCGGAAATATTGCGGGGGCCGTCCTGGACGTCTGGCCCGAGGCGGACACCGTTGCCCTCATCGAGCGGATCCGGTCAGCGATCCGGAATGCCCGTGGTGGCGAGGCGCTTCAGCACTCCGGCGGGCGCCCGCACATCTCACTCGGCTACAGCAACCCTCGGGAGTTGCATCAGATGGGCGCGAACGCCCTGGTCGCCAGGCCCGGGAGCCACGATCTGGAACTCCGAGGAGCGTACTCGCTAGCCGCCTGACCTGCCACTCTTGATGCTTCTTCCCGTCTGATGCAAGATATGCCCATCAGGCGGGAAGGGGATCTTCGTCGTGTACCGAACCGTGGACTTGGCGGGGTCGGCTCACCTTGAGCTGGTCTCCGGGGTCGTTCACCTGCGTCCCGAGGACGCGATGTTCGACGCCATGCTGCGCGGCTGGCGGAACCAAATGCTCGCCCGCAATCTCAAGGCGAAAACGATCAGCAACCGCGAGAAGCTGATCCGCAGGTTCCTCAAGTTCGTGAACGACTATCCCTGGGCGTGGACCCCGGCCCACATGGATGAATGGTCCGCCCAACTCACGAGCGAAGATCACCTGTCGCCTTCGTCGGTGCGCAACTACCACGGCACGTTGCGGCTGTTCACCGAGTTCCTCATCGATCGGCGTTACGGGTGGGCGACGGCGTGCGAGGACGCGTTCGGCACCTACCCCGTGGCGATCTGCCATGAATGGAACACGCTTCCGCATCTGCAGGACTACGAGGGCGATCCGGAGGCCCGCCCGTTCACGCGTGAGGAGCTGCAGCTCTTCTTCGACTACGCCGACGAGCAGGTCGAGCGCGCGGTCCGGACCGGCCGCAAGGGCGCGCTGGCCGCGTACCGGGACGCCACCTTATTCAAGGTGATCTATGGGTGGGGGCTGCGGCGTACGGAGACCTCACGGCTGGACCTGGTGGACTTCGGGCGCAATGCAAAGGCGCCGCAGTTCGGCAGGTTCGGCACGCTCAATGTCCGCTACGGCAAGGCGAAGAAGGGGCAGCCGCCGCGCCGGAGGAACGTGCTGTCTGTGATGGACTGGGCTGTCGGGTCGGTCGTGGACTACGTCGAGAATGTCCGACCGCGCTTCGGGTTCCCGGATCAGCCGGCGTTGTGGATCACGGAGCGGGGTGGTCGGCTCCAGCCCGGTTCGATCAACGACCGGTTCGAGACGTACCGGGACGCGCTTGGGCTCCACAAGGAGTTGGTCCCCCACTCGCTGCGCCACTCGTACGTCACGCATCTCACCGAGGACGGGGTGGACCGCGGGTTCATCCAGCAGCAGGTTGGCCACGAAAATAGCAGTTCGATGGCCACCTACACCCACGTCAGCGACGACTTCATGAACTCGGCCCTGCAGCGGGCCCTGGCCCCGGCCTTCGCCTGAGACCGCTGCTGAGGAAGGACATCCCGATGCCCGCAGCGAAACTCGACTACCAGTGGCACCTGCGCAAAGTCATGGCCGAGCGCGACATGTTCAACACCAGCGACCTGAGCCCACTGCTCGCCGAGCGCGGCATCACACTCTCGTCCAGCCAGGTCTACCGGCTGGTGACCGATCGCCCGGAGCGGCTGAGCATGAAGGTGCTCATGGCGCTGCTCGACATCCTCGACTGCCGGATGGACGACCTGATCGAGCCGATCGCCGCTGCGGGGGCGGCAAGCCGGCCGAAGAAGGCCGCCGCGGCCGGTGGCAGCGCACCGGAGCCGGGGCTCGGGACCCTGCGGCCCAAACGGGCCCGCATCACCGGGATTGAATGATGACCATAGATATTGACCAGTTGATCCAAGACGACCCGCTCGGCGCCGTCGTACACCAGATAGCTCGCGTGGAGCGCGGTCTGTCCCACGATCGGATCCAGGAAGTGGCGCAAGCTGTACTCCGCGGTCCCACGACGCGGCGCCGCGTCGCCCGAGAGCTGCGGGACAACCCGCAGGTCCTGGTCACAGGTGGCTCTCCCTCGATCTGGTCAGTGGGAAAACTCCTGGCTGCGCTGGCGAAGACGGGGGCACAGCAGCTGGCGAGGCCGCGTTGCTGCGACTGCAACCGCGAGATCCTGAGCCTGTGCAGCCGCAAGGGCGGGCTGTGGTGCTGTAGCGGGTGCACTCGCCCGAAGGAGGAGTGCGTCGGCTGCGGCATGCTCGCGTATGTCCGAACCCGGGACCGGAAGGGACGCCCTCTGTGCCAGCGGTGTCCTGTCGACGACGACCCGGCAGAGGAACTGGTCGACTTGGTGGTGGGCGTCGATCCTGGCTTGAGCCGGGCCACGGTGGCCGAGGCCCTGGCGGGATGCTCACTTCAACGCGCCGTTCGCTGGCGGGTGGCCTGGGCTGTCCTCGACCGGCCCGGGCTGCTCACCGGCGCCGGGCACACGGCGCCCACGCCGTCCGTGCTTACGTTCATCAACGCCCTGGTGGAGGCCGGCGCCACGGCGGTGGTGCGGCCGGGCTGTGCCCGCTGCGGCGCGACCGAACATCTGCGCGCGAAGCAGGACGGCCAGCGGATCTGCTGGCGCTGTGAAGAAGAAGCACGTGCCGAGGACTGCTCGGGCTGCGGCAATCGCCGCAAGGTGAGCTCTCGGGACGACAATGGCCGCCCGATATGCACCGATTGCTGGAGGAGTGACCCAGCCAACCGCGAACCGTGCACGGGCTGCCGACGGCGGCGGAAAGTCAAAGCCCGCACGGCAGAGGGACCGTGGTGTGAGAGGTGTAGCCCGCGGAAGGACCAGGACTGCAGTGTCTGCGGGCAGCTCACCTGGTGCGCCACATCGCGCGCGACGGGCGAGCCGTGGTGCCGCAACTGCCGAGTCCGGCACATCCGGTGCACGTCCTGCGGGACGGTGTCGCCGCTCAAGGGAGGAACCCTCGTTGCCCCGCTGTGCGCCCAGTGCCTGAACCCGGATCCGGACTTCTGGGACCGCTGTCCTCTCTGCGAGACGACATGGCAGTTCGGCACCGAGCCCTGCCAGCGGTGCCTTGTCGACCTGAAGCTCGGAGAGCTGCTCGGCGATGGCACCGGTGTCGCGGAGGAACTCGAGCCGTTCCGGCGCGCGCTGGTGGCTGTGGAGCGCCCCGACCACGCCATGAGCTGGCTGACCAAGCCAAAGGTCCGCGCACTGTTGACGGCCCTGGGCAAGGACCCACGCCCGGTGACCCACGCGCTGCTCGACGAGCTGCCGGCAGGCAAGACCCTGAACTACCTGCGCGGCCTCCTGATGGCCACCGGCTCGCTCCCGGCCCGCGATCAGCGCCTCGCCAACCTGGAGCACTGGATCAACCAGAAAGTGGCCGGGCGTAAAGACCTCGCAGAGCGGCGGGTCCTGCACGGATACGCGATCTGGCACCACCTTCGCCGACTGCGTGAGCGCGTGCGCGGACAGCAGGTGACGGTCGACCAGGACCAGAACGTCCGCACCCACATCAATGCCGCCGTCCAGCTCCTCGACGACCTGGCGGGTCACGGCATGCCGCTGGGCGCGTGCACACAGAGCGAAGTGGACGACTTCATGGCCCACCGCGCCACCTACCCGACGCGTACAGCGCACTTCGTGCGCTGGGCCGTGGCTCACCGCCACGCCCACAACCTCACCGCTCCCGCCACCCGGTGGGCGGGCCCGAGCGGGCCGCATGATGAGGACCGGCGGTGGGAGGTTGCGCGCCGGCTCCTGCACGAGGACGACGCGCCGATCGCCGACCGGGTCGCCGGCCTGCTCCTGCTGCTCTACGCCCAGCACGTCAACACCATCCGCCATCTCACCGTCGACCATGTGCAGCGCGACGGCGACAAGCCGGAGATCCTTCTCGGGGACCGCCCGATCGTGCTGCCCGCGCCGCTCGATGCCCTAATGGAGGAACTGATCGCTAGTCGGCGCGGTCACACACTCGTGGATGCGCCAGGGCAGTGGCTCTTCCCCGGGCGGCTCCCCGGCCAGCCACTCAGCAATGACCAACTCGTGATCCGGCTAAGGGCGCTGGGCGTCAATCCGCGCCAGGACCGAGGCACCGCCCTGTTCACGCTGGCCTCTCAGGTCCCGGCAGCGATCCTGGTGCGCATGCTGGGCATCCACCGCTCGGTAGCCGTGCAGTGGCAGAACTCCAGCGGCGGGGACTGGGCGGCGTACGCGGCCGACGTCGCCACGCGACCGGTACGCACCCGCCCGGCGAACTGAACGGCGATCCTCAGCTGCCCGCACCGAGCGGGATCGTCGCGACGTGGTCCCATGTGATCGTCTTGGCCCCTGCGTCCGCGGTGACGTCCACGAGGTGAACGGCGTCCACCCTCATCGGGGCGTGTCCCGGGCGTACTCCGTTGCGGAGCTTCCTCTGGACCTGGTCGGAGTCGCATTCCTCGGCCGCGTATCCGAGCGTGAGGTGCGGGACCTTGGTGGGGTAGTCCGTCGCGTTGGGCCCGCGGACGGCCTGGATCGCGGCGCGGACGGTGGTGTGGAGTTCGTTGAGGGGCTCGTCGGGGTGGACGTCGGCGATCACTCCGGTCGCATACGACTCCAGCGATCCGATCATGATGTCGAACGGCTCGATTTCCGCGAGCTGCTTACCCAACTCCGCGACCAGAGCATCGCGTTCAGCCGTTGAAATGTCCGCTCCCACGCGGTCAGTGATCTGCTCGACGGTGATGTGCAGCCAGGGAAGCGCGACCGGTGTGATCGGGAAGTCCTTCAGCACGTCGTGCGCGCGCGTGTAGGTCCGCAATTGGAATGTCCCGTTCCGTTGCGGCGAGCTGGGGCTTTCCGGTTGTCTCATTTGAGGGCCACGGCCGATTGGTCTCACGATCTTGTCCCTTGAAAGCTGTGGCCACTGCTGTGACCGAGTTTTCCTACGCATCCCGAGTGTTGGGGCGCCGGGAGGCAGGTCACCTGACACGGTTCGTACGCTGCGCCGGCGACGTGCCGACCGCTTGGCCATCAGCAGTTGACGGGCGAGCGCGCTCTGGTCCGCCTCAGGTTGAAGTGCCGCATGGGCTCGATCGACTTGCTCGGGCGACCGGATCTTCGTGCGCCAGTCGTAACTTCGCCGCCCGGTGCTCTTTGTACCGGGCAGAACAGTGATCGTCCTGCTGTTCTGCCCGGTCCGGTGAGTGAAGTGGGAGTGGCTTGTGCGACGAGCTCTGGTGGGTGTGGCTCTTGCGGCCCTGGTGGGAGTGATGGTGCCGCCGGCAACGGCGGCGCCCGGGTCGGCGACCTACAAGGTGGGGTGCGGGAAAGCCAAGTTGCTGCGGATTTCCTTCACCAAGGCGGCCAGGAACACGAAGACCGTGATCATCCTCAACCCGAACAAGAAGGCGAGCTGCGTCTACGAGCTGCCCTCGGCAACGACGGGCGCCAGTACGAACCTCACCTCGCGTGCGGAGGGGGTCGTCGTGCAGGGCAACGGGGCCACGATCAAGCCGAGGACCAGATCGAAGTACGGTGCAACGATCCAGGTCACGGAAGGTTCGCTGACCCTGCGCGATGTCACAGTCGAGTCGAATGGTGACGCGTCCGTCCACGTGCGGGACATGCGCGACACGGAGAACGGGCAGGGAACGTTCGGAACGCTCATCCTCGCGGGCACGTCCGTACTGTCCGGACCCGGGCAGACCGGCGCGTCGGTAGACGGAACGATGGAAATGCGGGACCAGTCACGAGTGACCGGGTTCCCCAACGGAGGCGTCTCCAACACAGGCACGTTCACCATGTCCGGCAACAGCCGCGTCAGCGGGAACTCCAACGTGAGCGGGCCGTACGGCGGCGGCGGTGTCTTCAACCGCGGCACGATGACCATGAAGGAATCCGCCGCCGTCTCAGGCAATAGCGCCAAGAAAGACAGCGACGTTCGAGGCGGCCTCGGAGGTGGCATCTTCAACGATCGGGAGGGACACCTGACCGTGCAGGGCCATGCCACCGTCAGTGACAATCGCGCGGACCCCGCCGGGGAGGCAAACGGCCAGGGTGGCGGCATCTACAACATGGGGAACGCCACCGTCGCCCCTGGCAGCATCCGGCAGAACACGCCCACCCAGTGCGCAGGGCCCCAGCCCGTTACCGGCTGCACCGGCTGACCCTGCCTGAGGAACGGTGCGGCGGGCTTCCCCGGGTTCCCGCCGCACCGGCCCGAATTCTCGACTCCCAGCTCAGGTCCTGTTCGGCCTCCGAGGTCGCCTCGATGATCGAGGGCGTGCTGCGGCACCGCACCGGCATGGAAGTGGACCGGCAGCACCCCGACCACCCACGGCCTGATCCTGGAGGTATTCGCCGGACCCCTGCCCGGGGTGCGACCGAAACGCGAGCCAGTCTCAATGTCTGGCACTCTGAAACTTCGAATCCGAGCATCCCTTTCAGGCCCATTGCGTCCGCTTTTCGGTCACGCCATCCCTATGAGGGCCGTCGTTGGCCGCCACACATCACACTTTGAATGCGGGCGACTACTCGCCGTGCGCGCCGGTGTGAGTGGACTGAAGGAGTACGGAATGTCTGAGCTTGAGACCACGGCTGAAGAGCGTCTGGCCCGGGTGCGGGCGACCCTGTCGGGGACGTCGACGTCCCGCCGCGCCGCGCACCGGCAGAAGGGGAGCCGCGCGCAGAACCTGTTGGGCGGGGTGATGCTGCGGGCCGCGGAGCGTCAGGAAGCGGGCCGGGAGCTGACCGAGCTGGAAGGGCGATTGCTCGGTGTCCTGCGCGCCGCGGTGCCCCAGGAGGAGGTCGCCGCGTTCGGCCGGGCCTGGCGGGAGGCGACGGGGAAGAACACGGTGGACTGGCTGCCTGCCACGTTCACCGCACGCTCAGCCGATACGGGCTACGCCATGGCGGACCTGGTGGCGGACCTGGCGGCGGCGGGGCCCGAGATCCTGGCGCAGCCGAACGTGCACGTGGTGAACGTCGCGGACCTCACCGCCGAGGGCGGCAGCCTGGACTCCGAGGAGTTTTTGGCGGCGCTCGCCGAGTACGGGTCGGGAGCGACGGTAGTGACCGGGCCGGAGCTGCCCTCGGGCAAGGACGTCGCGCCACTTCGCGCGAATCTGGCACTGGACCTCTTCCACTGCATCCGCAGTACGGGCGACACCTTCTTTGGCCCAGATGACGAGATCTACTGGGTGGCCGCCTCCGGCGCCGACGACCACTCCACCAAAACCTACAGTTCACCCGAGTTCGGGTCGCTCGAAGACAACACATGGAAGTCCTTCGACGCCAACGCCACGATCTTCAGCGGCACGGTGCACCAGACTCTGATCACGGACATCGAGTGCTGGGAACGCGACGGCGGCGACATCTGGAAGGACCTGCGCGAGGGCCTGGCGGACGTGGCCGAGACGTGCGCGGAGGCGTGCGCGGACATTCAGGAACACGGGGAGAGCCAGGAGGCCAGCCTGGCGGCGGTCGTCGCGATCGTCAGCGCGCTGCTGGGCCTTCTGCTGGAGTTGTTCACGAACGACGACGACCTGATCCAGGACCGCAGCCTTGCCTTCACCCGCCCCGCCCTGACAGAACTCGCCCTTCGCCCGGACGCCCGGGACTACTGGAACTTCAGCGGCAGCAACGGCCACTACCGCCTCTACATCCGCTGCCACCTGCCCGAGACGGCCCTGGTGATGAAATCGATCGAGGAGGGCTGGCCAGGACTCGTAGGCACCTCCTTCACCGGGGGCATCGACGCCGCCGTGAAGAAGCCCGGCCACCCCAGCGACGTGTACCTGTTCAGGGGAGCCGAGTACCTCCGCTACGACGCCCACGGGGAGAAGATCGTCATCGGTCCGAAATCCCTCGCGACGGGCTGGCCCGGTCTTGCGGGCACCGCCTTCGCCCAGGGCATCGACGCCGCCACCCAAATCCCCGGCTACAGCGTCCAGCAACCTCAGCCCTCCCCGGACCTGTACCTCTTCCGGGGAAACCAATATGTGCGCTACGTCACCGCCACAGAGAAGATCACCGTCGGTCCGAAACCCATCGCGACGGGCTGGCCGGGTCTTGCGGACACCGCCTTCGCCGACAAGATCGACGCCGCCGCCCCCGTACCGGGTGGCGCTCCCCATCTGTACCTCTTCACCGGCGACCAGTACGTCCGCTACGACACCACCCAGGAAAAGATCGTCGCCGGTCCCAAGCCCATCGCCGAAGGCTGGCCCGGGCTGGCCGGCTCCGACTACGCCGGCGGGATCCATGCGGCCTGCTCCGTACCCGACGGCAGCAGTGAGCGGCCCTACCACTACACCGACATCTACCTGTTCCTGGGCCAGGACTACACCAGGTACTCCATCATCTGACAGAACAGCCGCACCCGTAACACCGCACACGCGCAGGCCGGCCGGAATACCTCAACCGGCCGGCCGCCCACCCGGCTGCTGCTCCCGTTCGGCCCGTCGTGGGGCCGCTCGCCCGGCCTTCCTGCGGCTACCGGCCGGGCCGGGGGAAGAACTCGTCGGCTGCCTTCAGGAAGCCGAGGAACCGGTCGGCCTCTTCCATGTCGCCGTCCAGGGCCTTGGCCGGCGACAGCCAGGCCGTGGGCCGGTCGGCGTTGAACGTCACGCCGAGCTGCATGAGCCTCGCGGCGGCTTGCCTACTGAGGGTTTCCCTCTTCCCCTCGTCGGCGAGCTGGTCGGCGTGGGTGAAGGCGATGGCCACATGGGGTGTGGCGGGGGTGCTGCCATCCGCAGTTTTCGTCCTCGCCAGCAGGCGGAACGCATCGGATGTCGCATCGGTCGGGCCGGTGGCGCCGTTGACGACCAGGATCGCCCAGGTCCTCGGCAGGGCGTCCTGGTCGAGGGCTGTGAGGTAGTCGTCGTACGTCGGGCAGTCGAACAGGGAGTACGTCTGCATAGGCAGGCTGTAGTCCAGCCGGGACATCGCGAACCCCATGCCCCCCTGCTCCCGCGGCGCGTGCGTGGGCGCGTCGTGGAGCTGGTCGAACGTCGTCATGCCGGCATTGAGGTCGGGGCGGCGGTCGCGCACGACACGGCTGATCGCCGCGGCCAGCGACGTCCTCCCGTGCCCCTGGGCACCCACGAGCGCGACGTCACGGTGATAGATCGGCATCAAGAACCTCCAGTGAGCGGGACGGTCACCCGACATGATCCTCCGGTCACCGTGTGTGGCGTCGGGGAATCATGAATCCGCTTCGAAAGACCACAAGTGATGAGAGGGTGCCAGCTACAGGCTGTAGCGAATGTGCATCCGGCTCTGGATTTGCGAGGTGAAGGTGCGGTCCTGGTCGGCGGAACCGGATCCTCGACAGCCGACCCGCTGTAGGGGAAGACCCGCGCGGCCCTCTGCTCGCGGCCGGCCGGCAGAGGGCCGCAGGGAATCAGGACGAGGCAGCACAGTGGTGCGCGATGGCCCGTCAACTGCTGGTGGCCAAATGGTCGGCCCGTGGTGGACGCTGTGTCCGAACGGCCTCGGGTGGTCTGCCGGCACTCGGCAAGCGCGAATGGGTGCGGATCCTCTGAAGTGATGGTCGGGATCAGCGCGGAGTTGGAGGACGGCATCGGCACCGTCGAGTCCCCAGCGGGCGACGAGAACCAGTTGCGCCACCGTGGAGGCCACCGCGACAGCGACCAGCCATCGGAGGTCCCCTCTCGTTGCCCTGCGCGGACCGCACGCGGAGTCTGGGGCTTGTCTCATGGACAACCACGCTGCCGGCACGCTTCCCCAGCGTCCACCACGCCACCAGCCAGTTCCAGGCCGGCGCCGCCGCCCGTACGACAAGAGCCCGGCCGCATCGCGGCCGGGCTCTGCCGGTGTTCCAGGTGCCAGGTGCTACGCCGGCGCGCCGGTCGTCAGCTCAGAGGGGGCTGACGTTTTCCGCCTGCGGGCCCTTCGGGCCCTGCGTGACCTCGAATTGGACCTTCTGACCTTCGGCCAGCTCGCGGTAGCCACTGGCGGCGATGGCCGAGTAGTGGACGAACACGTCCGAGCCCCCACCATCCTGCTCGATGAAGCCGAAGCCCTTCTCGGAGTTGAACCACTTCACAGTGCCAGTCGCCATCAGTTCGTATCCCTTGCCACCGCGCCACGGCGCGACCACGCCGCACCGGCCGCAACCAGCCTCACGCGGCTGCGGCCCCTGCACCCTGCCCAGCGGAGCCGGGCCTCGAACCGCCCACCCGTGTGGCGCACGCCACTTTGCTGGATCTTCCACGCAGCCCGCGAGCATCAACGCCTCTACCCCAGCCCTGACCAGCAGAACTACAACCTCACTGCTTGATCCCGACCATCACTTCAGAGGATCCGCACCCAGCGCGAATAGCGGAATGGACGAACCATGGCAAAGCTCCAAGCATTCCGAGAGTTCCAATATCTGACGCTGCCGTTACACGGCACGGCCTCGTCTGATCCGCTCAACAGCGAGTTGCGCAACAAGGTGGTCCCACGCCGCGCCTCGCTCCTCGTCGACCGCGTACACCTCCTCGACGTGGCGTGGACTTTCGACGAGGGCCTCGACGGGTGGCGGATGACGTGGGAGCCGGTAGCGGAGATCCTCTTGGGTCGCTGAGCTCTCTGGCTCCGCACCGCTGCGGTAGCCGCTCGCGCGGCACGGTTCGGCGAAGTGGCGGCCGTGCTGGGCTCAGGAGCTGTGATTCGGCTTCTCCGTGGCGTACCAGAACGGATCGAGGCGTCCGGAGTCCTTGTGATCGCGACCGAAATCGATCAAGTGAAATGGGGTCCCGCGGGTCTGGAAGACGTCGTGCGAGAGCGATTTGTGCTGTTGCCGGATGTGGAAGGAGACCACGTGGAACGCGCCGGTACACCAGCGATTCCACTCCTCGGCGGTGCAGTTCTCCAGCCGTGCGACATCGGTCAGCCGCAGTCGGCCGCCCCGGGTTCTGGCGCCGGCCGGGCGAAGGGACTGCAACAGCCCCCTCTCGTTGACGCTCTGCGTCGGGTTCTCTCCCCGCCCGAGCAAGTCCAGGACGTCCGGCAAGCACACCCTGTCGAAGGCTTGGACCCTGTTGCGCCAGGCGATCTCGTGCAAGGCCAGCCCCAGGGCCACGCTGATCATGTGGGCGTCGAGGGCAGGCTCGTTGCGTGGACTGAACACGGTCTCGAAGAGCCAGCCTTCATGCATCAGCGCCCGAATCAGCAGATGGCGAGACCAGGCCATCGCCTCATCGAACGGCGCCAGCGCGCGCACTGTGTGCCCGATCGACCAGGCGACCTGCTCCGTGGCCTCGTCGGCGGTGTCCTCGAAGTTCTCGGCGATACTGCGGTCCTCGTCGAGCGGAAGCGGGGCGAATACGCCCAACCGTCCAACGCCCAGGGGATCGAGATCCAGAGGGCCGTTCGGGCCGTGGTGCAGCAGGAAGAGCTTGCGCACCATGCCTGCGTCGAGCAGCGCAGCGCGGAATGCGCGCCCGTTGGGGCAGACGAGGAAGGCCAAGTCATCGCGTGCGACCAGCGTCAGCCCAGTGGTCGCATGACACTCGGGACAGGCGAGGGTGGTCGTGAATTCCTCCCTGCCGGTCACATCCCGGTCATGTACACGGATTTCTCCTGGGACTTCAAGAGTGACCCGACCTGCGCCGGTAAGGCCCTGTTCGTTGGTGAGTCCGTGTCGCACCACTTGAACCCGCACCTCGCTCACTGTGTCGCGCACCCACCGGATCCGGGTTGTCAGGATGGGGCAGGCCCATTTCACCAGAGATGGTCTTGCCTGCGCCTTCGTTCTGCCGAACCCGGCTGGTTCGGCACCGCTACCCCGGGCCGGCCGACCTGTTGCCGTGCTGTACGTGCGTACCAACCCTGTCGGCCCGGCGTCGGGGTGAAGCGGCGGCGCGAGCCGGGTAGCGTGCCGTCAAGTGGCCAACACGCAAGGAGCCACCGAGGCCAGGCACGGCTGCCGTAAGCCTGACATCCGCCTCGGGGCGCCGTGTTCTTCGGAGCAGGATGAAGGAGGGGGACGCATGCCTGATTGGTTCGGTATGAAGGCGCGACAGGCCACGAAGGAGGAGCGGTTCAGCGAGCGGGCGCTGGCGTGGTCTGCGCTGTGGGACGTCGCCACTCGCACGCCGTTCCTCCGGCAGGTCGATGCGAGCGATCCGGACTCCTTGTTCCACGTCGCGGAGGTCTTGGTCGACAGCGGCCCGATCATCAACTCCCTTGATGCGCTGGGACATGGCCTTGTCGATCCGAACGCGCCGTTCGTCGCCCCGCTGATAGAGGCAGCGCGAGAGGTGAGGGTGCTCGCGGAGATGCGCCCAGCCTGGATCCGGCACTGCGACAAGCACTCTCCTGTGCCCACGGAACTATCCCGCAACACCGACATGCGTTACATCAATGGCACGGCCATGCGGACATGGTCCCGAGCCGAAGAGGCCAAGGCCGCTACCGAGCGTGCCGAGCAAGCGCTGCGCCGGCTGTACCCCGCCCTCGTGGAGTTCTACGGCTACGACGTCACCGCCGGGCGGGGAGTGGCTTGATGCGTTACGTCGAAGCCCCCGAGGAGTTCACCGGTGCCGGCTCCTGCCTGTTTCTCGCCGGGGGCATCTCTGACTGCCCCGACTGGCAGAAGACCGTGACAGCCGCGCTCGATGACCTCGATGTCACGCTGCTCAACCCGCGGCGCAGTAACTTCCCGCTGCACGACCCGGACGCGGAAGCGGCCCAAGTCGGTTGGGAGTACCGGCATTTGCGCCGAGCCCATCTTGTCGTGTTCTGGTTTCCGGAGTCGCCCACCAGCCACCAGCCGATCGCTCTGTACGAACTGGGGGTGCTCGTCGGTGAGGGCGGCGCTCTCGTCGTCGGGACGGATCCTGGCTATGTACGCCGCACGAATGTGGTGACGCAGCTCGCACTCGCTCGCCCGGCGCTTCAAGTCCACACCACGCTGGCGGACACGATCGAAGCGAGCCGCGCAGCCATAGGGGCCTCACGATGATCGTGGTCTGGGCCCTGCTCGGGGTTTTCGTCGCCATGTTCATCGCGGCCGTCGTACGCGGAGCCGTACGGGCGGCCCGGGTCTCGATCAGGCAGGACCTGGTATCGCTGGGCGAAATGCAGCAACTCGCTGGAGCGTTGGCGCAGATGACGACCACTGCCTATGCCTTCGCGGCGCCGCTCCTTAAGGAGCGGGAGTCCTGGATAGGCTGGCTATGGTGGCGTACCCGGATGGGACCGGACGGCAAGGTCGAGCGGGGCATGGGCTGGGCCCTCACGTACCGGCGCGCGCGGAAGGCCGCTGGAGCCCCTCTTAGCTGGCGACTGTTTAGCGGAGCCGAGGTCGTTGTTCTCCCCAGGGACGCGCGGCTGCCAGCTGCGGAGGACCCGAACGTCGCACGTCCGCAAGAGCGTTGAACCCCAGGTTGCGCGGGAGCGCACCCAACGAGCCGAGTGCAGCGGGTAGGGCGCGGTCCTGGATCTCAGGTGTGTACGTCACCGGGCCATGGCGCGGATGATCTCTGTATCACCGTTGTATGTCACCGCATCTTCGTCGTCATCGGGCGGTTCGAACCGAGCGAAGAAGTCATTGAGAGCCTGGGGCGACACGATCAAAGCATTGGCGTCCTGGCGTTCATTGCGTGCGGCGAGCCGGCGCAGAAGTTCCTCTTTGGACGCAGGAAGGTAGACCAGGAGCGGACGTCCGCCGGCGGCCCGGACCGTCTTCTTCCACTCGTCACGATCGGAACGCAGCCACAAGCCGTGGTCGAGGACGACGGGGTGGCCGGCGCGCAGGTGCTCCGCGAGCTGCGTGCGTACGGTTTCCACGGCGGGGGCCTCGCGCTCGAAGTAGGTGTTTTCGGGGTAGTCGACGCCGTAGCGGCCGTGGAGGCGGTGGACCTCCTCGTCCACGCTGAGTCGAACCAGGCCGCGGACGGCCAGGGCCTGGGCGAGGCTCGTCTTGCCGGAGCCGGTGATCCCGATGAGCAGGACGGCGGTCGGCGCGCTCACGATGTTGTGCTCCCTGGTGCTGCTCGTGCTGGGGCTATTTCTTGGCGACCACGTACACGCTGCCCCACTGCCGCTTCGGATTAGCCATCGCGGCGTCGAAGTCCCACGGTTCTACACTCCGGAATCCGGCCTCGGTGAATAGCTGTATCAGCTTCTCTTCGTCGTAAGCCCACAGGTGAGGCGTGTAGTTGAGGGTGTCGTCCTGGTCGCGGAAGGTGTAGTTGATCAGATCGAGGAAGGTGTTGATGTCGCCGAGGCAGTCCCGCTTCGAGTACCACCGTTCCACCATCTCGGTGGCCAGCTCGGGGTTGGCGGGGTAATGCCTCAGGAGGAACGCGGCGTCGGGTGCGCCCGTGACCAGCTGTCCGCCGTCGGCTAGCACGCGGTGCGCTTCGCAGGCGTAGTGCTTGACGGAGCGGGGGTAGTCGATGTGCTCCAGGAAGTGCTCGGAGAACATGAGCTGCACGCTGGCATCGTGCAGGGGGATGCCTTCACGGATGTCCCACAGGAGGTCGGCGGGCGGGACGGCGTCGATGTTGAAGAAGCCGTCGATCCGGTGGGCGCCGCCGCCGATCTGCACCTTATCTGGCGTCGTGTCGATGCGGCCGTTCGGCCAGGCCCTGCTGCTGGCCTGGTGGTAGCGGCTGATCTCGATCTCCTTGGCTGTGGCCCGCAGGGTGCGGGCGAGCCCGTGGCCCGTCGCAGGTTCCTGCAGGAGGGCAGCGATCTGCTCGCGGAGGAGGTCGAGCGAGGGTGCGGCGGGGTGCACGGTCATGTCGTCTCCTGGCGGGGCCGGATCAGTTCGGTGAGGGTTCGGGGACTGACCATTTGTTGTTGCGCATCAGCGTGTACTTGATGTCCACGAGCCGGGGCGCGATGGTCAGGTCCAACTTCTCGACGGGGTGCACTCGGCCGGCCTCGTCCCGGACGGCCCGGTAGATGCTGTACTCCAGGTCGGGGTATGCCGGGTTGATGCCGACTTCCCCCTTGGGCATCGTGCCGTTGAAGGGCGCGATGATGTCCATGTGGTTCCAGTAGTTCCACGCCTGGAGCGCCTTGTGCTGGTCGAAGTAGAAGTAGAAATCGGGGTAGCGGCCGAAGGTCCGCAGCTCGCGGTGGATGAGGTGGCCGAGCAGCGGTCCCATCTGGGTGGCGAGGCTGTCGAACTCCCAGCGGGTGTGGCGCCAGGCTTCCGGTATCTGGCCGGGGGTGAAGAGGCGCGCGGCGACGAGGTAGCTGATCCGGTCGCGTAGGTAGGCGCGGGCGTGCAAGGGGTCCACGGTGGTGTCGACGCTGGCCAGGAGCTTGTCGAACTTGCCGGGGGCAGGGCGGAACTTGGCGAGGTCGAACCTGCCTGCCATGTCGGGGAACGTGGCGAACAGCATCTCTTTGTAGAGCCAATTGTTGAACTCGCCGCGCTCGGCAAGCTGCTGGGTGTGGTCACTGGTGGAGTGGAGCATCAGGTACTCGGCCAGGGCCTCGAAGTACAGGTATCCGAGGATCGGCAGGCGCGGGATCGTCTCGTCCAGCAGTTCAAGGAAGGACGGGGCGGCGACGTCCACGCCTTCGTAGACGATGGCTGCCGCGAGGGCGAGGAAGGCGGTGCTGTTCTTGATGCGGCTGACGATCGTCTCGCGCAGTGCGGACCGCTCGGCGTTGGACAGCAGATATTCGAGGTCGCTGTAGATGCTGAGGTGGATCGCGCCCAGGCGCAAGTAGTCCACGCCCGCCAGGCCGCGGTACGCACGACGGGGCCGGGTGATCTCGAAGATCAGCGGGGTCGGCGTACGGCCTTCGCCGCCCTTGGCCACGAACGCCGGGGCTTCCTTGTTCAGGACGTACTCGGCGAGGTTGTGCATCCGGAACCCGCTGCCGTGCACAGTCAGCGGTGCGCAGTAAATGCTCCCGACCAGGCACCCGCCCGACGGGTACAGGAAGCCGTTCTGGCTGATCTCTTCCAGGGCGTGGGTGACGTGCAGCAGGTGCATCGGCCCATCCCCGTTGAGGGTGTCGAAGAGGGCGTTTGTCCGCAGGAGCGCGCCGTGGGGGGTCTCGTCAGCCAGCCGGCGCTCCCACCGAGCAGACTGCTCGGCGAGGGGCCCCGCCTGGTCGCGGGTGTCGGGTAACAGCGGCGTGTCGTAGAAGGCGTGGGCATCGGCCCACAGGTGGTACGAGTCGTGGGTGTCCATCAGGTGATTGACCCCCGCTGCTCCAGAGCTTTAAGTACGGCGTCCGCGCTGTCGATGCCCGCGAGGTGAGCGGCTTCGGAGGACACTACGAGTTCGAACGCCGTGGGACGCAAGGCAGCGAACCCGGCTGCCCGTACGCGGGAGGGATCCGGCCACCAGGAGAGTTTCGGGAGGCGGTAACGGTCCAGGGCGTCGGCGGCCTTGAGCAGGTCGGTGATGTGCCGGGCTCGTGCATAGTCGGTGAGGTCGTCCGGGGCGAAGACGTCGTAGGGCACGTCGTGCAGCCGGACGGCCGTCGCGACCGAGACGATGCGCTGCGGGGTGGGCGCCATGTGGAAGTGCGCCCAGACCATGTCGGCGTTGCCGGTCAGCCAGATCGCGGCGCGTGCCCCGTGCCCGCGGTCGTCCTTGTCGTGGACTCGGCGGCAGTCGTGGACGGCTGCGGCCATCACGAGCGTCGCCGTGTCGTGCTCGGTGAGATCGTCGGCGTCTGCGAGAAGTGCGGCCAGGGTGGCGGTGCGCATGGCGTGGCGAACGCCGTGCAGCGAGTCTGCAAGCTGGGAGTTCGCCATCCAGGCGGTGGGGATGGCCGAGCGGTAGACCAGCCGCTGGGAGGTGGCCCGGAGCGCCGGAGTCACCGTGTCGGGGAAGTCAGGCCGGTTGGCCTCGATCCATCGCACGGTGGCGTGGTCGGTGAACTGGTGGTGCGGAAGCTGCTTGCGGGCAGCCAGCTCGACCAAGCTGTCGGCCGGCGGGGTGGTACTCATCGGGCCTACCCCCTCGGTGGGTCGGAACGGCGGATACCGATCAGGTCTGCGGTTCGATCTCCTCGAACGACAGTTGATCCTTGCGGGCCTGCTCGGCAGACTCGAATGCTGCGGTGAAGTCGGCCAGCTCCTGCTCGGTCATCAGTGTCACGCCCAGGTCCTGGGCTGCGGTGGTGATGCGGGCTGCGGCCTCCTCGCGGGCCGTGTCGCTGGCGTCGTCGTCCAGCAGCACTTCGAACTCGGCGTGGTGGCCCCACGCCTCGCTCCACTTCACGGCGATCTCTACGCCTCGGAAGCGGTAGTTGTGCCGCTGGTTGTCCGCCTGGTGCATGTGTGGCTCGAAGCCGAGGGCGTTGAAGAGGGCCACAGCCGCGGGGACGTCCTCGCGGGCGATGGGGAACTCTGTCTCCGGGAAGGCCGCGCCCTGGCCGATCTTGCTGTGCTTGAGGGTGATCTTGGCCGTGCCGGCGGCGGTGTTGTCCGTGACCTTGAGTAGCTTGTCGGGCAGGACATAGAAGTAGATGTGCTTGTCGTCGCGGCCCAGGTCAGTGGCTTGGCCGTCCAGGCGGGCGGTGAGCCGGTCGTGGGTCTCTTTGTCGTACCGGGCACGCATCTCGATCTCAATGGGCAACGGCTTGGTCCCTTCTTCGGGCATGGGTGGTCTGTCCGAACCCGCTCAGGCGGGGGCCTGGCTGGTCCGGTTGGTGGGCTGTATGCAGTTGTGGCCGACGGCGGTGCGGTCAGCGTGCGGACGCGAGCCGCACCGCCGTATCAGGGCGCGTGTGTGTCAGCCGAGGTCACCGAAGCGGCTGCGCACGACGCCTTCGTGCAGGTAGTTCGGCAGGTCAACGCCTCCGACGGAGGTGCGCTGCGTGGCCACCTGCTCCTCGGTCTCGGCGGGGAAGCCTTCGAGGAGCTGGAGGGTCTGCTTCACCCACTCGCGGGACTTCTCCCAGTCGTCGGCATCGCGGTGTCGGACGGCCAGCGCGTAGGCCGTCTCCGCCGCGGCCCATCGGTCGGTCGCCAGCTCCTGCTGGAAAACCGACTCCAGTTCCTGAACGGACGCGACACGTGTCTGGTTGGTCATGGTGCCCTTTCGATTAACGGTGTGCCCCAGTGGTGCTCAACGCTTCGGCGCCCTCGTAGTGACGTTGTCCGCCTCAGCAAGCGAAGATCTCGGCGAGCGTGCGGTAGTCGTGTAGCTCGTCCTTGTCGAACCACAGCTCCACCTCCTGCTTGGCCTCCTCCTTGTTGCCGCTGGCGTGCACGAGGTTCGCCACGGCCTTGCCGGAGGCCACGCTGGCCGCCTTGCCGTAGTGCGAGAAGTCGCCCCGGATCGTCCCGGCCGGAGCCTCGTTCGGGTAGGTGCTGCCGACGAGCTTGCGCACCGTGGCGATCGCGTCGAAGCCTTCGAGCACCAGGGCGATGACCGGCCCCTGCTGCATGAACGCGGAGGTGAAGTCGTAGACCTCCTTGCCCAGGCGCTCTTCGAGGTCGAAGTAGTGGCGCCGGGTGAACTCGGCGTCCATCTGCTTCATCTTCACCCCCACGATCTTCAGCGCTGCTTCCTCGAAGCGGGTGATGACCTTCCCGCCGAAGCCACGAACGAGGGCGTCGGGCTTGAGCAGCACAAGCGTGCGCTCCACTGTCTGGTCCTGATCCTGGGGCATGGTTCCCTTTCATCTGCCACGCGGGTGATATGACGGTCGCTCAGCACGTCAGTGACTGAGGTTACCTGCGCCGGATCAGCCCATAGAGCCCGGCAGTTGGGCTACAGACGGCGGTGTTGGCTCACCCTCCTGATACGGACATTCGATAGCCGAAAAGTGATGCCCATCGGGCGCCGGACGGGCGTCTTCGGAGTGAAATCGGACGTCCTCCCGTTCTTGGGCTACTCAGGGCGGTTCGTGCCCGACGTGGGGCGGGCACGAACCGCCCTGCCGCCTGGGGTGGCCGTAGCGTGACCGCACCTGGGCGGCGACTTTTGGCCTCTTTCGGACGAGACTTCGATCCTCCAACTCGCGTAACCCCCAGGGGTCTGAACTAGCATGCTTGGATGACCGCATCGTTCGTACATCTGTGCGAGAAGGTGGTGTCTGTCTGGGGCGGCACGGCTTAGAGTCAACCGGTGTTCGCTTCCCGCCGCCATGAAGCGGCAGTGCAACTCCCGTGCAGTCGTAGCGCATTGACCATGCACGTCGCCGATCGGATACGTGAGGGCCGCGATGGAAGTAGTGGACGTCTGGACCGGCCAGCTCGCCTGCACACTCCAATCCGCCCTCCGTATGACCAACGAGTCCTTCGCCAACCGCTTGGGTATCTCGCCACGGACCGTCGCCACCTGGCACTCCGACTCCGACGTCATCCCCCGCCCAGAGATGCAACAACTGCTCGACTCCGTGCACGAGGACGCACCAGCCGCTGTCCGTAAACGATTCGCATCGATGACGGCGGCAATGGGCCAAGCGGACACCGCAGCCACCGTCCCCAAGGCCCAGGCCCTGCGCGTCGCCATCGCTGTCGTCGTCCGTGGCGACGACGTTCTGCTGGTCTGCCGCCGTGGCGATGACGCGTCCGGGATCTCTTGGCAGTTCCCCGCGGGCGTCATCAAGCCTGGCGTCCGGCCTGAGACCACGACCATCCGCGAGACGCTGGACGAGACCGGTGTGCACTGCGCCATCCGCCAGAGCCTCGGCGAGCGGCTCCACCCGGTGACCGGCGTGCACTGCCTGTACTTCCTGTGCGAATACCTCGCTGGGGACGCGACGAACAGCGATGCCGTGGAGAACGTGGACGTGACGTGGGTAGCCAAAAGCACGATGACCCGCTTCATACCCGCCGACAACATTTACCCGCCAATCCTGGAAGTACTGGAGGAAGACATATGACCGAGCAGACGGCTGCGGAGCGGTCGGGCATCTCTGCCGCGATCGTGGTCCACGAGAACCGTGTCCTGATGGTGCGGCGCAGGGTCTCCGAGGGCCAGTTGTCCTGGCAGTTCCCCGCCGGCGAGATCGAAGACGGGGAAACTTCCGAGGAGGCGGCCGTACGCGAGACGCAGGAAGAGGTCGGCCTGGCCGTGACCGCGGTCAAGGCTCTTGGCGAACGGGTTCACCCCAAGAGTGGAAGGAACATGTCCTATACCGCCTGCGCGGTCACCTCCGGCACCGCTTACGTGGCCGACAAGGACGAGCTGGCCGAGCTGAAATGGGCTGCGCTTGCCGACATCCCGGAACTCGTTCCGTACGGCCTCTTCGAGCCGGTACAAGCCCATCTCGACAGCGTGCTGAGCTAGCTGCCGGCGAGCCCGCCGGTGAGGGGCAGCTCTTCGAACATGTGCTGAGCAGGTGCGCCTCGACGCGCGCCACAACCCGGTGCCGCGCAGGTCGACCACCAAGAGGTCTGCGCATCACGGTCACCGAAGGCATCGGCGAGCCGCTGCCGAGGGACGGTCATGCTGACGGCCCGATGGTCGTTGAGGTGTCGTTTTCGGCTGACTGGCGGCTATAGACGGACACATGGTGCGTACTGGTCGCGGTAAACGGAGAGCCCTTCCAGTCGCTGGTCCGCCCGTCCAGGCGCAGCCCAGCAAGCTGCGCCATCAGGTCCAGTTCGGCCGGATAGGCATAGCGCATGACGTTCGGCAGAAGGCGACAGCCATCTGGGCCGACGCGTACCTCCTGGGCCCGGACGATCTGGTGCACGGGGTCGTGGACGTAGGCGGACCATTTCAGGTGTTCCTCGCTCATTTCGCGGACGATCATCTGCTGGCGTTCGGAGGCCATGCCCGAGGTGTGCGGGACTGCTGCTTCGACGACGAATCGGCCCTGGGGGGAGAGGTGCCTGGCCGCGCTGCGGAAGCAGCTGACCTGGTCCTCTTGTTTGGTCAGCAGGAAGAACGTGCTCGCTATGACGTAGACGAGTGGGTAGTGCGTGCCGAGGTCGAACCGCGCCATGTCGCCGACCCGCGCCTGGACAGGCGAGCGCCCCTCGGGCGTCTGCTTTTGGTGCTCTTCGAGACGGCTGATCATCTTCTGGGAGGCGTCAAGGCCGAAGACGGGCGTCCCCCATTCGGCAAGCGGGAAAGCGACGCGGCCGGCCCCGACGCCCAGCTCCAGGGCCGCGCCGTCTCCGGCGAGGTCGGAGAGAACGGCGGCGGCGGCACTCGGGTCCTGGTTGCGGGTCTCCTCGTCGTAGTGCGGCGCCCACTGGTCCCAGCGGGCGGCTTGCTGGTGCAGGTCCTTCATGATCTCCCCTGTAGTTCTCGGTTGATTTTTGGCGTGGTGTGCGGACCGTGTCGGGGCGGTCTTGGTCAGGGAGTAGGGGCGAGGCGCAGGGCGCGAATCGGCGTGAGGGCGAGGCGTAGCGGCGGCAGGAGGAGTAGGCACGCGCCGATGGCCAGGGTGGTGCGCAGGCCCAGGGTGGTGCCGGCGTAGCCCGCGAGGAGGGCTGCGAAGGGGCGGAGCCCGAACGCGGTCCATTGACCGGTTGCTTGCATGCGGCCTTGCATGTCGGGCGCGCAGGCGCGTTGGCGCACGGTGCGCTGGGTCAGGCCGTGGGTGACCGCGCCGAAGAGCTGAGCGAAGAGACCGCAGCCGATGGCGAGTTGTCCGGCGGAGCCCGGGTGGGCCAGCAGGAGCGGCAGTTGGCTGGCCGGTGCCAGGGTCAGTGCGCTGATCATGACGGGGCCCGCTCCGTAGCGAGCGGTGAGGCGGGGTGTGGTGAGCGAGGCGAGGAACCCGCCGCTCGCCCCGATGCTCATGACGAGGGCGAACACCTGGGGTGACCAGTGGAGTTCGCGGATCAGGAACACAATCCAGATTGCGCTGGTGCCGGCCAGGACGGTGGAGGTAATCGCGTTGGTGGTCACGAGTGGCCCGATGATGGGGTGGCGCCAGGTGTAGGCGAGACCGGCCCGGATCTCCCGCCGCAGTGACGGTGTTTCTGCGGGTGGGGGCGGGGCGGCCTCGGGGGTGCGGATGCGCAGGGTGCACCAGGCGGTGACGAGGTAGGAGACGGAGTCCGCGGCGACCGCGCGGGCGGCGCCGATCACGCCGATCAGTGCTCCGGCGAGGGCCGGGCCTCCGATGTCGGCCAGCGTGTTGGCGCCGGCCAGTTTGGCGTGGGCTTCTAGGAGCCGGTCCGCCGGCAGAAGCTGGGGGATGTAGGACAGGCTCGCCGACATGCCAACCACATGGCAGGAGCCGACCACGAAGGCCGCCACGCACAGCTGGGCGAGGGTTAGCCTGTCGCAGGCGGCTGCCAGGGGGATGGATCCCATCACCACTGCGCAGACCAGGCTGGTGGCGACCATCAGGGGGCGCTTGCGGAGGCGGTCGCACCAGGCTCCGGCTGGCAGGGAAAACAGCAGGGACGGCGTCTTCTGTACGGCGGCGAGGATGGCGGCTTGCCAGGTCGTGGCGTGGAGCGTGATGACCGCAACCAGCGGGATGGCCACCGAGCTGAGCGAGGAGCCGAGCACATCGCTGGCTTGGCCCGTCCAGTAGAGGCGGAAGTCGCGGTGCCGCCACAGGCTCGTACGCGGGGATGGTTTCATGCACCTGCGCTTCCCGAGTCGGACGACGGTGTCGTGCGGCGGGCGTAGGGGGTGAAGTGCGCCGGGGGATTGTCGATGGGCAGGTCGGGGCGCCAGGCGGCGAGGATCTGGGCGCTGCACTCGAACAGTCCGTCGGGCAGCTCGTCGAGCGGCCACCAGGCCCAGTCGCCGATGCTCTCGCTCGGCTGGGTGGCGGGTTCGCCCTGCCAGGCGGTGACGAGGGCGCCCACGGTGACGCGCACGACGTCGCCGACGTGATCGACGATGGTGCCCAGGAGGGTGACGTCCTCGGGACGCGCGGAGATGCCGGTCTCTTCGGCCAGCTCGCGCACGACTGTCTGCTCCAGGGGTTCGCCGACCTCAACGGATCCGCCCGGCAGCTCAAGAGTGCCGCGTTGGTGGAGGCCCAGGAGCAGACCACGGTCGCTGAGGACGATGGCGCCCACGCCGATCGCCGCGTGCGGGACAGGCGGGCGCTGAGAGCGGGGGCGGCTGGTGATCTGCGTCGGGAGGACGGCTCTGCGCCGGGCCTGGATGAGCTGGCAGATCACGGGGTTGTCCGGCTCGGGCGCACGGAGCTGGCTGATGGCCTCCACCGTGAATCCGTAGTCCGTCAGGAGGTCCTCCCATACCTGCGCGGTCAGCACCCAGGTCTGCAGCGGTAGCGGCTCCATTCCCTTGAGACCGACCGTCTCCTCACGCGGGGCAACGGCGGCGGAGGGACCGTGGCCGTGCCAGTTGGTGTGCAGCGCGGAGAAGACGAGGGGGGCGCTGGGGAGTAGTCCGTCGCGCAGCGCGGGCAGCGCGATGTGCGGGTCGATTCCGGCGAGCGTGCAGATGCCGTACGCCGCTTCGTACGGTTGAGCCTGCTGAAGGTGCTCGACCACGTCCGCGTGCAGGAACCGGACGCCGGGTACGTCGCCGAAGTGATCGGTGGCGCGTTGATGTTGGGTCGGTGAGAGTTCGACCGCATCGACGAGTGCGCCGTGGGTCTGAGCGAGGTGGACGGCGTAGTGGCCAGCTCCGGATCCGATATCCAGGACTCGCTTTCCGGCCAGTGGGCCGAGCACGTCGTCGCCGGGGCCGACACCGTCCCAGAAGCCCCAGCGCAACTGTTCAGGCAGGGGCGGCATGTAGGACCGGTCGAGCTGAAACTGCCCGTAGGCAGCCCAGGTCTCGGGGTTGGGGGACACCTCGACGGACATCAGAACTCCAAGGGGGAAGGGCGGGGTCAGGCGGAACCGGTGACGAGGTACTGCGGGCCGCTACCGGCGCGGGCCCGTTCGACGGCCTCCAGGCGGGCGAACGCCTCCTTACCCATCAGCCGTCGCCACTCGTCGAGGCGGTGGATCGCCCACAGGTCGTGCTCCGCCGGGTCGAGGCGAATCTGCCGCAGCTGTTCAGCGGTGAGCGAGCCGCCGTCGAAGACAAAGCCGATCTTGCCCATCGGCCAGCGAGGCCCGGGGTGGAGGTAGTGCGTCAGCAGCAGGCGCGGCGGGTCCTGGCCGAGGTAGAGCCCGATTTCCTCGGCCGTCTCGCGGCGCGCGGTCTCCAGAGGATCCTCGCCGGCGTCCGTGTTCCCCCCGGGGAACTGCCAGGATCGACCGCCGTATACCGAACGCAGCTGGACGGGCCGATCCTGGTCGTCGCGTACGTAGAAGCAGCCGTACACCGTGTGGTGCGGAACGGTTCGGACGTACGCCTCGGCGGACATGGGCATGGGTTGCCCTGCGAGTGCCGGCCGATGGTCGAACTCGATCGCGAGCGGTCCCAGCGACTCCCTCTCCGGCGGGTAGATGCGGCGCAGGTTGACGAGCTGCTCCGCGCGCGCGGCATCAGGGTCGATGCGGGTGACGTCCTCGGCGGAGAGCAGCTCGGCGAACGAGGCGTACGGCGTGATCCGGGAGGCCCTCACGTCGAGTTCGCGCCCCGACTCTTCGCCGTGGAACACGAGCACGTCGCCGACCGCGACGCCTGTCATCCGGGGCGTGCGCACCCGGACTTCGATGGTCTTGCGGCCCGATTCCACCTGGGCGTAGTAACGCTCGTACAGGCCCATCCGGTGCTGCGGCTCGACCGGGCCGGATACTGGATCACTCATGGGCGCTCACCTTTTCCGGTTGTAGGGCCGGGGTGTCGGGGGCGTCGGAGCGCCACGTCCACACGAGCCGGCTGTGGGTCTTGTCCAGCACGTGACCTGTGGGCAGCTCTGCGTCCGGGGTTCCGGCGGGATGCACTTGCAACTCCGGGTACCCGTGAGCTCGTTCATGGGCGTCCCAGCGGCGTACGGCGGCGGCGAGCTGTTCGGCAAGAGCGGGCCCGGATGGTCCGAAGCCGTGGGCCATGAACTCCGAGCGGCGCTGCTCGGGTGTGGGGCCGTCCTGGACGAGGATGTGGGTCAGGTAGGCGAGGGAGCCGTCGGCTGTGATCGCGGCGGCGTCTGAGCCCTTGGGCAGTGCGGTGATGCCGCTGTCCCTTTCACGGTTGCGGGCGAGGCGGCAGAAGCCGGGCAGCGTGGTGGCGAGGAAGAGCTGCAGAGTCTCGAACGACTCGTTGCTGGCCACGCTCACGCCCGTGGCCACCTCGTGACGCGGACCCGCGAGGGCATTGTCTAGATCGGCGGTCTGGGCGGGGGCGCCGTCCGGGAACCGCAATTGCAGTTCGCCGTCGGCGAGGTCGATGGTGGGGACGGTGCAGGCAGCGGGCCCGCGGTCGCGGACGAAGCCGCAGAATTGGAAGTCCGTGGCACGCAGCACCAGGCCGTGCTTGTGGAAGGCGATGGCTCGGGTGTAGCCGTGGACTTCCAACGGGAGCACGAGATAGCGGCCGTCGGCGAGCTGTTCGCGCCAAGCGGGAGCGATGTCCCAGCAGTTGTAAGTGATCACTGAGGCGTCGAACCCGCCGCGGGGCATGTGCTCGGCGGCCCCGTCGCTGGCAGAGCCGAGCACTGCGGTGACGCGACCGCTGCCGGCCTCGGCGGTCAGCCGTCGCGTGCGGCGCACGACATACGGGGCAAGGTCGACAGTGATCACGCGACCGGCCGGGCCGACGACGTGTGCGATCAGTTCGGCGTTGTAGCCGCCCGATCCGCCCTCAAAAACCGTCATCCCCGCGGTCAGGCGCAGGTGCTCGGTCATGTCGGCCTGGAGCCAGGCCGCAGACACGGAACTGGTCGCCAGCGCAAAGTCGTTGCGCTCGGTGACCACGGCCAGGTCGCTGTGGTACGCCGTCCGCAGAGGGCTCTCGGGGGTGTAGCGGTGGCGCGGCACCGCGCGCAGTGCCTGCTGTACCGGCAGGGAGGGGGCCCAGCCGCCGGCAATGACTCGGTCAGCCATGGCCTCGCGCCGCTCGACCGCCTCTGGCAGCTCCCCGGGCACCGGCGGGTAGGTGCTGTCGACTGGATACATGTGCGCGGAGGGCACGTACGGAAGGACCCCCGGCCAGACGAGGTCCAGAGCCCGAGCGGAAGTTGCGGATAGTCGGTCCAGACGGTGCAGGGCATGCAGCGGGTGCCAGTCCACGTGCTCGACCTCGTCCGGCTTCAGCGGCTGGACCTGCCCGGTGTGAGCCGAGATGCGGACCACGACGCTCGTCCGCGGGAAGCCGTCCGGGGCATCAAGGTGCAGTCCGAGGACGTGCGCGTCGGTCGGCACGGCCGTCACGCCGGTCTGCTCGGCCAGGGCGCGCACGGCCGTGTGCTCGAATCCTTCTCCTGGCTCGGCCGACGCGCCGGGCAGCTCCCACCCCTGTTGCGAGCGGTCCAGAAGGACGCGGCCCTGGGCGTCGGTGGCTACGGCGTGCACTTCGGTCACCGAACTCAGCGGCGGGGAGGGTGTGTTCGTGATCTGTGCGGCGGGCTTCTTCAGCCCGCGCAGGACCAGGACGGCCATGCCGTTCGCGTCGAAGCGTTGTGCCTGGCCCCACATGCTCACCAGATGGGCGACCTCGTCCTCGTCGAGGGCGATGCCTCGTCGCTCGGCGGGGGTGGTCGCGGCGAGCGGTGTGATGACGACGAGGGCACCGTTCGTGCGCAGTCGGCGGCCCAGAGTACGGGTCAGGCGCGTGCGGTCGCGCAGGAACGCGAACACCATCCGCAGGACGATCAGGTCATAGCCGTCCGCCTGCAATTTCGAGAGGTTGGCACGCTCGATGTCCAGGTGCTGCCAGCGGACGGATCTGTGGGCGGGATCGTCGAGGTGCGCGTCGGTACTGGGGAAGGCACAGTTGGCCCAGTCCACGGCATCGACGGCGTAGCCCATGGAGGCCAGGTGCAGGGCGAGTTCGCCGGTGTCGGGTAGGCCCCGGCCGTTACCGGCCGAGGCCCCCCTCAGAACCGTGCGTGCCACTCGTCGCGGCACACGGCTCAAGCAAGTCCTAAAGGCTTGCGGTAGGCGAAACCGCAGGCTGCGCTGCATTCGATTGCTCCCATCGTTTCGCGCAATGTGCATGGAAGAGTTGAGGTCGGAAGACGCGATCGTTTCCTCTGCCGCTTTCCTTGTGGATGACGATGACCTTGCGGACAACCGCTCTACGGATTGCGGTGAACCATGTTTCCCAGTGATCGGGATGCTGTGGTTGTGTGTCGGCGTACAGGAGCAGTTCGCCGCAGAAGGGGCAACATCCGCGCTGGAGTTTCACCTGGATGGAGAATCCATCGCTGAGCGGAGGCCGGTACTTGCGCCGCCGCTGTGCCCAATAATCGGCAAGTCTCGGGTCGTCCGGGGAGGCGTCCCGTTGTACCAGAGTGTGCCGGACGATCGGAGTCCAGACAGTCTTGACTACGTAGCGGCCTGTGTATCGGTCGCCGAATAGCCATCGGGCCCGTCTGGTGGGGTGGAACGCGCCGAAGTAGCGCTTCATGACCCACTTCTTTGACTTCTTCGGGTGCGAGCGCAGCGCCCAGCGATAGAGAAGCCACCAAAGGTGGTCGTCAACATCGTTGAAGATCTGCTTCGACACCCCGGTCCGGTAATACGCGGCCCAGCCACGGAGGATTGGATTGAGAGTCTGCACCACCGTGTATGCGTCCGTGCCGCGCAGCGTACGGACCTCGGTCCGCAGCCGATCCCGGAACCTCTTCACTGCCGCCTGGCTCGGTCTGGTCAGTAGCTTGCCCCCTTTGTAGCGGCGGATGTTGAACCCGAGAAAGTCAAATCCCTCTTCGAGGCAGACGATTTTCGTCTTGTCCTCGTTGAAGGCGAGCCCTCTCGGCATCAGCCAGGTAGCAAGCCTGCCCTTGACCTCTTGTGCCTGTTCCACCGAGTGGCAGAGCGCGACGAAGTCGTCGGCATACCTGATCAGCACCGGATCAGAGCGAACCGTCTTCCCGGCGTCCACGCCGTGATCGCGGTATCTGACACCAGCGGCCTCTTCTATTCCATGGAGAGCGATATTGAGCAGCAATGGGCTGACCACGCCGCCCTGTGGAGTTCCCTCCGCAGTGGGCGCGAATCGACCCTTCTCCATCACGCCGGCCTTCAGCCAAGCACTGATCATGCTCCGAGCCGGGAAGGTTCCCAGGGCTTCGAGTAGGCGTTCATGGTTGATGCGGTCGAACGCCGCTGCCAGATCCGCATCGAGCACCCAGCGACGATGGGCCCTTCGGCCCTTCGCTACTTGGTAGATTGCCTCGATCGCATCATGGCAGCCGCGCCCCGGCCGAAATCCATAGGATCTCGGTTCGAAGCGCGCCTCCCACTCGGGTTCCAGCGCGTTGAGAACCATCGCCTGGAGGGCGCGGTCTCGGATAACTGGGACGGAGGCGGCATACGGCCGCATCGTCCAAGCAGTATTCGGGTTGGTTGGTCGTGACACACCCGTTTCATCCGCTGGCCGGGCACCGGGTCGAGGTCCTGTACTCGATGAAGCGGGGCGGCGGGCGGATGTTCGTGGTCGATACCGGGACCGGGGCGAGGATGACGCTGCCGGTGGCGTGGACCGACCGCGGGCCGGCCGCCGAGGAGGTACGGATCTCGCAGGAGTCGCTGGTCGAACTGCGCGCGCTGCTGGATGCGTTGGCCATACGTTGTGCTGACCATCGGCAAGGCAGAGACTCGTGATCAGGCCCCGACGAGACATGAGCGGTGGTCGGCGGCCGGGAGCGAGGCCGGATGAGCATCGAGGGCTGGCTGCGAGCGGACGCCGTGACTGCGGTGGCGAACATGATCGAGACGTCGCTGCGGGCGGGAGGTGGCGGTCGTGAACGGCGAGGAGAAGATCACCACGTCGCACCGCTCCCGTCTGGCGATCATCTACCTGCGGCAGTCGACGATGCTGCAGGTCCGCGACCACTCGGAGTCGACTACCCGGCAGTATGCGCTCGTGGATCTGGCGGTCGCGCTGGGCTGGACGGCGGAGAACATCCTGGTCATCGACAAGGATCTGGGCGTCTCGGGCCGCTTCGGGGTCGAACGCGGGGGCTTCCACGACGTGGTGGCGAAGGTGTGTCTGGCCGAGGCCGGGGCCGTGTTCGGCCTGGAGGTCTCGCGCCTGGCCCGCTCCAACGCGGACATCGCCCGATTGCTGGAACTGGCCCGGCTGACCGACACCCTGGTCGTCGACAGCGACGCCGTCTACGATCTTGCGGATTTCAACGACCGGCTGCTGCTCGGACTCAAAGGGAGCATGTCCGAAGCCGAGCTCCACCTGCTCAACGGCCGCCTCCAGGGTGCCAAGCAGAGTGCCGCCGCCCGTGGCGACCTGCGGGTTCCGCTGCCGGTCGGCCTGGACTATGACGAGGACGGGAACGTCGTCCTGGATGCGGATGAGGAGGTCCGCACCGCGGTTGCCGATGTGTTTTCGGAGTTCGCCCGCACTGGTTCCGCCTACGGGGTGGTGGCCGCCCTGGCCGGCAGGCTGTTCCCGCTGCGTGCCTACGGAGGTGTGTGGGACGGGAAGTTGCGGTGGGGCAAGCTCACCCACGGCCGGGTCCTGGGTGTGCTGGCCAACCCGGCCTATGCCGGCGCCTACGTCTACGGCCGGCACCGCACCCAGCGCACCGTCCGCCCGGACGGCAGCGTGCTCACGACCAACCCCCGTCTCCCGCGCGCGGATTGGCGCATCGTCATCAACGATCACCACGACGGGTACATCACCTGGCAGCAGTTCTTGGACATCGAGGCGAAACTCACCGCCAACTGCACGCATCAGGGTGCCCGGCCGCCCCGCGAGGGCGAGCCGCTGTGTCAGGGCATCATCAGCTGCGGGGGCTGCGGCTGTCGCATCGGCACCCGCTACCAGGGCAAGAACCGCTTGGCCCAGTACGACTGCATGGGACATCGGGACGCCGCCCGCACCACGTCCTGCCGCTCGGTCACCGCCGCCACCGTCGACGGGGCGGTCGTCGGCCTGCTGCTGGCCACTTTGACGCCCGCGCTGGTCAGTCTCGCCCTGGATGCCGCCGAGCAGGTCACTCAGCGCCACACCCGCGCGCATCACGCTGCTGAACTCGCCGTCGAGCGGGCCCGTTACGAAGCGAACCGCGCCGAGCGGGCCTTCGGCCAGGTCGAACCGGAAAACCGCCTGGTCGCACGGACGCTGGAGGTCCGCTGGGAGGCGAAACTGGGCGCACTCAACGAGGCCGAGGCCAACCTGGTCGCTACCCGCGAGGCCCGTCCGCCGCTGCCCGGCCGTGCCGCACTGGAGAGCCTCGCTGCCGATCTGCCCCGGCTTTGGGACGATCCGGCCACCACCGCCAAGGATCGCAAGCGCCTGCTGCGGACCCTGATCAGCGACGTCACGGTGCTGCCCGACAGCGATCAGGGCGAGGTCCGGATCGGAGTGCGCTGGCACACCGGAGCCACCGACCTGATCACCACCGCGCGCAGTGGGGCGCCCCGCACCCCGCCGGCCGCGATCGAACTGATCACCCGGCTCGGCGCCATCATGACCGACGAGGAACTCGTCGCCGAACTCGCCGCGGCCCGCCTGCAGACCGGCAAGCGGCGTCCCTTCGACGTCAAAGCGGTGCGCTGGACCCGGCACGCCTACCAGATCCCGGTCCCCGACCCGTTCCGCGAGGGAGAGATCTCCATCCAGCGGACCGCCTCGATCCTGGAGGTGACCGCGGGCGTCGTCTACTACTGGGTCAACCAGGGCCTGCTGTCCGCCCGCAAGGACGACCACGGCCGCTGGTGCATTCCCTGGAGCGAGGCCATCGAGACCAACTGCCGCCGCCAGATCGCCGCCTCGGGACACCTCACCCCTCCGCACCCGAGGCCGGCGCGGGGCACCGCGCTGGACGGCGAGGTCACCGTCGCCCAGGCCGCCGACCTGCTCGGTGTCGGCGAGCACGTCATCTACTACCGGATCCGCATCGGTGACCTGCCCGCCCACCGCACCGAGCAGGGCCGCCTCAGCATCCCGCTCACCGACACCCTCCACGCCCACCTCCGTGACCGCCTCGCCCACAGCGGTCAGCCGGCCGTCACCGGCGAAGGCAGCCGACCCCTGCCCGAGGCCGCCCGGGCGCGGGACGAAATCTCCGTCCAGCAGGCCGCCACCAGGCTCAAAGTGCTGGCCGCCGTCGTCTACTACCAGGTCAGGGCCGGTCACCTGCAAGCCCGCCGCACCGCCACCGGCCGGATCGCCATCCTCTGGAACGACGAGATCCACACCCGGATCCGCGCCCAGCTCGCCGCCGATCCGCCCGGCCCTACGGGCATCGGCAGCCGTCTGCTGCCCACCGGCACCACTGCCCGCGGCGAACTCAGCGTCCAGAACGCGGCCAAGCAACTCGGCATCCGGCCCGGTGCCCTCTACTACTGGATCCGCCGCGGCGAACTCGCCGCCCACAAAACCAAGGACGGGCGTCTCAGCATCCCCTGGAGTAACAGCGTCAAGGCCGCCTGCCTCCAACGAGCCGCCCACGGACAGAAATTCACACCCCAAACCCAAGAAGTCACAGCAGGAGGCGCAGTATGAAGTCACCGTCGGAATCCCCAATGGACGTTGCCGCCCGTTCGCCTTCGGAATGTACACACGCTTGACCGGCATAGGCGTCCAGGAGTTCACGTTCTCTTGCACCCACTTGACCAGGGCGGCCTTCGTAGGTGCCAGGAGCGCGGTCTTCCCGTCGATCCCCGCGGTCGTGCGTCCTGCGTTGTTCTCCGCCACTCTCCGAACCGCAATGCGCGCGTTGGATCGTGAACGGAGCATCAGCTTCTGCAAGTTGCGGACCTGTTTGAGGTCCCCTTTCCGCGAAGCCGTGAAGATCCGCTGACGTAGGCGCTTTACTTCCCGCTCGGCGGCAGGCCAGTCAATGGCATGCCAGTCAACCGGGTCGTCCTCCGGTCCGTTCGGCGCCCCCTTGGGAACGTCGTCCAACTTGTCCTTTGGTTCCAGCGTTTTCGTCATCGTCGCTCCACAGACTCACCAGGCCCGCGTGGGCTCCCTTTCGGGTCAGGTAAATACCTGTATCCAGCCGGTTATTCAGGAGTGCGGCGGAGGTGCCGCATGCCTCTTCTGATTTCCCGTTCCCTTTCGAGTGCTGGCATTCGCTTCTCGGGCCTTCCTGTTCCCGCTGGAGAATTGGGCCTCCCTTGCGGTTGGCTTACCCGCCGTGGCGGGACTCCATCGGGGTTTCCACGTTCCACACGTGTGAGATACGACCGGGTTGGGCGCCCTTACTACCCCGAGGCGGTGGTGCTCTTCCCAGCCGACTGCGGATCGTCGGCTGGCACCTGCCGTTTCCCAACGGCTAGCCCTAAAGGCCCTTGGAGAACTCATCTACGGACCTTCGAGTCGTAACGAGGCATCGTTAGGGTTCACTGGCGTTCGCCCGTCCGGTCTTCCCCTTGCCTGTAGCGGCTGGATGAGACAGCCACCCTTGGGCTTCTACCCCGGGCTTCGCACCCCGCAATTACTCGCGACGCACGCCGAGGAGGGGACGGGTTGTTTGAGCACTAACCCGGGATCACGATTCCGGCATAGGCCGACCTCCATAATCGAATCCACTCAACACGTGCGACCTCGTGTCGCACCCCGCATCCCACGTCGAGTGCTTGGCCGCCGTCGGGCACGGGCACGTGCTGGGCGAGCAATGATCGTTCGTCGTCGTCGAGGGGCCGGTACCGGCGCCCTTCGGCGTAGCCGCGATTCCATTCATCTTGTGTGGTGAACAACGGCGCATCCTTACGGCGAGGGCAGGGTGGAAAACACGGATAGAGATCAGGCGAGGTTCTCGGGACGGGCGGCCAGTTCCCACGGGCGCAGGGCGAGGATGCGGCGACGGAGAGCCTCGACGAGCTTGCGGCGGTGGCTCATGCCCATCCCGTCTCCGAGTAGAGGTGACCGGCGCGGATGGCTTCGATGACGCCCCGGGTGTAGGGGACGAGTGCTTCCGGGAGTGCGGTCGGGTCCCAGAATTTCCACTCAGTGCACTTATCCGGCTCGCATAGTTGCGGCTCGCCCCTCCAGGTCCGCGCGCGGAAGAAGAATCCCAGGCGGGGCTGGTCCCCGACCCTGTCGACGAGGTGGACGACGTGGACGAGTTCGACGTCCTGCGGCTCGATCAGTAGGCCGGCCTCTTCGCGGGCCTCCCTGACCAGGCACGTGATAGCGCTCTCCTGCTCACAGTGGCCTGCCAGGGTGTGCCAGGTGGAGGGTGCGAACGCGGAATCGGGGTGGCGAAGCCCGAGCAGCACGGTTCCGTCGGCGCGCTCCAGATAGAGGTGGACGCCGATCACGTTGGGGACGGTGCCGCGGGGAGAGGCCGGTCGACGTTCGGCTTCCGAAGCGCGGGCGACGTGTGAGGTGAGAGTGGACACGATGGCTGGGAAGGTGGCGGCGTGGCGTCGTACGAGGTCGCTGGTGGAGGGTGTGATGCGCAGACGGTGGAGGTCATCGGGAGCGAACCAGGCGAGCATTACCCCTTCCGTTAGGCGGAGTTCGCGAGCGTCGCCGTTCCAGTTGCCGGCGTAGATGGCGATGGGCAGGGTCGCGCCGGTGTCGTCGACCGCTTCCTCGGTGCCGAACGGGGTCAGGTCGGGGATGTGTAGTCCGGCTTCTTCGTCGAGTTCGCGTCGCACGGTGTGTTCCAGGGTGGTGTCCTGGGGTTCTCGGCCGCCGCCGAGGAGCGACCACATGCCTGGCTCCCAGATCTGGCCGGGGAAGTAGTCGCGCAGGTGGAGCAGGTACTCACCGCGGTCGTTGTAGATCAGGGCGGAGGCGTTGGCGGTCCCCGGTTCGACGGCGGGCGTGAGCTTGAGCAGCTTTTCGCGCAGGGAGGGGGAGGCCACCTTGTCCAGGGACCGCCACTCGATGCCGCCGACTTCTTCTTCCTGCAGGACGACCGACACCTGGTCGGCTGAGCGCAGGCGGAAAAGGAAGCGGACGTCGAAATGCTGGTGTCCTGGCTCGCTTTTGCCCGGGCGGGCGTCGACATCGTGGATGTCGACGTCGAACGGCACGTCCTCGTAGCCGGGCCACGGCGCCACCGCTTGGGGTGGGATCCCGGTCTCCTCGTGCAACTCCCGCAGGGCCGCCTCTGCGAGGGACTCATCGACGGGTTCGGCGTGTCCGCCTGGAGCGAGTACCTTCCCGCTCGCCAGGTGCAGCACGTGCAGGACGCGGCCGAGGGGGTCGACGACGATGGCGCCGCAGGTGACGTGTCCGGAGAAGGTGGAGCGGCTGGCGACATCGGCGGGCCGGTCGAGAGCTTCCAGGAGGCCGCCGAGCTGCGGTCGCTCGTGAGGGTGACGAGCGAGATAGGTCTCGACGGTGGTGCGGATGTGGTGGTGCGACAGCGGCATGGGTGTACCTCAGAGGGGCGCGATGCGGAACGAGTCAAGGCGGGGGCGTTCGCTTCAGCCCAGCTGCATCCCCTCGACCGGGACTTCCTCGATGGCGGTGGGGCCAGCGGTGGGCAGGCCCCACCGCTCCCTGGCCGTTTCAATGGCGAGTTGGGCTTGCCGAGCTCCTGGGGGGCCCCACCCGAGCAGGGCGGCTGCCTGGGCGGGGGTGGCGAGCAGGCGTGCGAAGGGGCGGCCGGTGGCGGGGTCGACAGCTGCCGGTCCGATGTCGGTGACACGGGCGGCTAGGCGAACCCTGGCATTGGGCCCCACCCCGCCGTACACCTCGCCCGTCTCATCGAGCACCCAGCCCAGACGCACCGGGTCGGTCAGAGTGAGCTGGGCCTCCTCGTCGGCTTCCCGGTGAAGGGTGTCCTCGGGCGTCGTGTCGGTCTGCTCCACGGTGCCGCCGGGCAGCATGGGCAGGGCGCCCCGGGGGCTGGGGTCGGCAACGAGGACGACTCTGCCGTCGGGAACGAAGCACCAGGCCCAGGCTTGCTGCACGGGTAGCCGCTCGGGCACGGGGCCAGGGTTGAGGGGGCTGTCCCACATGGGTCGATAGCGGACGTGGACGTCATGACGGTCCAGCGCGGGGACGTCGAGGATGTGCCGGCCGTCGGCGAGGTGGGCGGTGGCGGTGTTCCCGAGCCGAGCCCGGTAGGCGGCGAGCATGATCTGCCCGTCCACGGGGCGCAGCCGCTGCACCGCGTCCCGGGTTTCGAGGAAGGCGTACTCGGACAGCTCCTCGCGAGGCAGGCGAATCGCATTCGCCTGGTCGGGGGTGAGCGTTCCGCCGTCGAAGACGTATCGGATCTCTCCTGGGAAGGGCGTGCCGGGCCTGATGTCTGGGTGGCGCGGCGAGAGGGAGTGCATGGCGAGGACGCCCGACAGGGCCAGGTCCGCCAGGCCCAGTTCCTCGGTGATCTCGCGCCGGCAGGCGACGTGCGGGTGTTCGCCGGATTCGACGACTCCGCCGGGCAGCAGCCACCGGCCGTGGTCGCGGTAGGTCGGGTGGACCAGTAGGACGCGGCCGATCTCGTCGGTGATGATCGCGGCGGCGCCGAGCCACACCGCGTGCCGGGATGCGGCGTACTGCGCTGCTGACAGAACGGACTGCGAGGCCACTCGTGCTGACGGAGGGAGGGAGGAGGACATGCTCTGCCTTTCGGTCGAGCGGGTCATGCCTTGTCCAGGACGCTGGGCGAAGCAGGCTTCGGGACATTCGGGGTCGGGGCATACTGGGCGGCCTGCGTGTCGAACATGGCGGCGTACCGCCCGCCTGCGGCCATGAGGTCGTCGTGGGTGCCGTGCTCGACGAGGCGGCCTTGGTTGAGGACGTAGATGCGGTCGGCGTGGCGGACGCCGGACATGCGGTGGGTGACCAGGACGACGGCCCTGTGCGGGGCGGCGAGGCGCCGGATGCGGTCGAAGGCAGCGATCTCGGCTTCGGGGTCGAGGGCGGAAGTCGGCTCGTCGACAATCAGGACGCTGTCCGATTGCGATGTTGAGCTACGCCAGTGGGTGCGGGCCAGACCCACTTTCTGCCACTCCCCGCCCGAGAGTTCGATGGCTCCGCGGAACATGCGGCCGAGCATGCTGTCCAGCCCATTGGGGAGTTTGGCGGTGACGGGCCCGGCTCCGGCGTAGTCGACGGACTGCTGCAGGTCGTGCGCCGAGGCGTCGTGGTCAGGGCGACCGATGCGGATGTTCATCGCGGCCGTGACGGGCCAGCGCTGGAAGTCCTGGGTGAGCAGGGAGACGCGGTGGAAGACCTGAGCCCGTTCCAGCCCCGAGATGTCGGCCTCGCCCCACTTCACCGTGCCGTCGTGAGGCAGCAGCAGACCGGAAAGGATCTTCATCAAGGTGCTTTTGCCGGAGCCGTTCTCGCCCACGACGGCGGTGACCGAACCCATGGGGAAGGTGAGCGTGACGTCGTCCAAAGCCGGTGCGTCGCGGTCGGGATACCGGTAGGTGACGTGTTCCAGGGAGACCTGCTTGACCTGGTCAGGGACGGGACTGCCGGTCTCGGGGATAGCGCGTTGGGCAGCTTCGGCCAGGAACTGACCGTGGTCCCGCACGTAGAGGGACTCCTCGTGCAGCTGGTTGATGTTCATCACCAGTGCGCCCAGGCTCGCCGACCCGGTCCGTACCGCGATCACGGCGGTGCCGGCGACGGCGAGGCTCATGTGACCGGCCATGACCAGCCAGATCATCGTTCCGTAGGTGGCGGCCATCGCCAGCCCGGACAGCGCGGAGGCGACCCATTCGGTGACGGCCTTACTGGAGGCCAGACGCTCCTGCTCCGACTCTGCGCTGGCGGCCATGCGCCGGTACCGGTCGAGGAGGAAGGGACCGACGGCGTGGATGCGTACTTCTTGTGAGGCGGTGCGTTCGGTGAGGAGGTTGCCGATAAGGCGGCTGGCCCGCACGTGCTCGATCCAGCTCATCATTGATACGTAGCGCTCCTGTGCCACCCGCATGGCGCCCCACCCGCGGGGCGCGGCGATGACCAGGAGCATGGGCAGCAGCGCCGGATGCAGAACGGTGAGCACACCGGCCGTGGCGATCAGCGAGATGCTGCTGTTCATCGCGGAGACACAGGCGCCGATCATGCGGCGCGCGGAGGCGGGCCCGTACTGGGCGATGTCGATCAGACGCCGGAAGTCCGGGTCGTCGATGGCTTCGAGTTCGACGGCGGTGGCCGCGGCCAGGTACTGCGTGGTGGCGATCCGCTCGACCTTCGGCTCCAGGCGGCCGGCCCGAGAGGTCGACCACCCGGCCAGAGCGGAGTTCACGACGGCGACGCCTGCGGCGGCGAGTAGGCCCGGCAACAGGGCGTGCAGCCGCTCGACAGCGTCTCCGCCCCCTAACAGCGCGTGCATGACCGCGTTGATGGCAAGCAGACCGACCGCGGCGGCAATGCCCTGACCGAGTTCGCTGATCGCCACCGCCACGAGCGCACGGCGATCCGCGCTCCAGGCCATCCGCAGGGCAGCGCCGACGAGTCTGGGCATCTGGCGCAACGCGGAGCGCATGGTCAAGTCCAGGCCCGCATGCTCGTGTTGGGACCAGCCCATGTCGTAGCGCAACGGCCCGCCGAAGAGCTCGCGTTCTGCCTCGGAGACCTGGGGCTCCGCCATGCGGACCTTGCCGAAGAATCGCTTCACTCGGTACCTCCCTGCGTCGGCCAGTTCAGAGCCCGGTAGGACGGGCCGTGGGTGAGCATGTGGAAGATGGCGGTGGTGTACGGATGGCAGCCCGGCGGGGGCTTCTCCATCGACACCCAGAACAACCCCTCGTGCTTGTGCGGCTCGGCGTTGTGCGGCTCGCCCGCCCACGACTGGGCGACGAAGACGGCGGTGATCCGGTCTGGGCCGTCGCCGGGTACGTGGTGGTGAACGAGGCCGCAGAACTCCTGCTGCTCGGCGCTGATGCGGACCCCCGTTTCTTCCTCCGCCTCGCGCCGCGCGGCGTGGTCGAGCGGTTCGCCGGCCTCCAGATGGCCACCCACGACGGTGAGTTGCCCTGGTGCGAGGGCCGCGTCCGGTCTGCGACGTACGCACAGGGCGGCGCCGTTTGCACGGAGCAGGACCTGTGCCACGTCGGCGATCAGCAGGTGAGGCCCGTTGCTCACAGACGGCCCTCCTGCATCAGGCGCTCGACGGTTCGCCGGCCGCGCGCAGTCACGAGCGGGTCGCCGTGCCGGGGACCGTAGGCGAGAGCGCTGGCGGCGTCAGCTGCTGCGAACCCTGCTAGCGCGAATTCCTCTGCCTCGGACAGAGGTCGGCCGTACCCCTCGAACAGGGCGGTCCGCAGCTCGGGACGATCAGGCCACAGCGAGGTGGCGAGTTTGACGAAGTCGGCGACACAGGGGCCCGGTTCGCTGCGCTCGAAGTCGATCAATGCGCAGCGCTGGCCGTTCCAGAGCAGATTGCGCTCCCAGAAGTCCCCGTGCCGCCACCCGGCCGGTAACGGCCCGCAGCCGGGCAGCGCGCTCACCAGGTGCCGCAGCAGGTCGGCTTCCGTGGCGGACAGGTGGTCGCCGGCCTCGGCGAGGTGCTTGTCCAGGCCGGCCACCGTGCTCTCGACGACTGCGCTGGCTTCCGGCTGGAGCAGGGTGCCGGTCATCGCGTCGTGGAAGCGGCGCAGGAGCTGGCCGGCTTGCCGGTGGGCCGTGCGGCGGCGCGCGGGTGACTCCTCTTCCTTCAACGGCTCGCCGTCCACGGCGGTCAGGATCAGGGCGAGCAGCTCCCCAGAACTGTCATGCAGCACCGGGGCGTTGCCGTGACCGAGGTGAGGGACGGCTACCCGGTAGGCACGGGTCTCCCGCGTGTACAGGATCGGCTTGGGCGCCACCTTCACGTAGTGGTCGCCGGCGGGTCCGGTCACCCTCCACACGTGGGAGTTGTCGCGAGCGTGCGAGGAGTCCCGCACAGCGTCCTGGGGGCCCAGCACGCTCTCCACCCAGGCGTGGAAGGGGGAGGGAAGGCGAGTGGAGGCCGTCATGCCAGGTAGCTCGTATCCGGTCGTGATCCGTCGGCCAGCAGGACGGTGCGGTCGGAGGCGAGGTGAAGGCGGGCACCCGAGGAGGGAGCGGTGTTTTCGAACGCAGGATGAACGAGCGCAGGGCGGTGTGCGGGATGCATGGGGGCTCCTCGGGGCGAGATGCGGACAGGTGATCGGGTAACGGCGGTTCTGCTGTCGCCGTAACGGGTGGAGGAGGGCGAAATCTAGAACCTGATTTCGAATACCGGGCCGCCTCCTTGTGGGGTCGGGCAAGGGGGGCTGTGATGCTGTGTTCGATCACTCATGTGGGTTGCGGTAACCCTTCCGGGGGATTGCCTGGTACCGCTTTGTCGGCCCGCGGCAGTCGCCTCAGTTCTGTTGCGCCGAGGATGACCGGCGGTCAGCGGCTCCCCTTTGCACCCCCGGGCGACGACTGTGAGGTTTTGCTCTTACCTGGGCACCAGACAAGACCCGGGTAAGGAGGCGGATGCCCCTGAAAGGCGTAGGTGGCATTCAGCTCCTCCAGTGTCATGAGCTGGTCGAAGGTGATGTAGGTGTACCTCGTGGGCACGCCGAGCGCGGAGAGCGTACGGATGGCGAGAGCGTTCTGGTCTCCGGTCGTCTCCTTGTTGAACCGGGCAAGGATCGAGTCCACCCCGGACTCGACGCCGAACAGCATGCGCCGCGGTCCCCGATTGACCAGGTCTCGCCACATCTGGGCGCGCTCGACGTGCCAGGCCGCGTCCGGGTCGGCCCTTACGACCTGGTCGATGCGGCAGCTCGACTCCCATTTGAAGCCCTGTGCGTGCAGGACGTTGGCCACTTTCAGCGCGCGGGCGACTGCGTCGCCGCCGCGGCCGATGAACTCCTCGTCGACGAGGTAGAGGGTCCGCGAGACCTCCGGGTAGCGGTCGAAGATCTGGCGCATCTCGGCGAGCAGCCACGGCAGTTCCGCAGCTCCGGCACCCGCCCATTTGCCCTTGTGGCCGCGCGGGCAGAAGGAACAGGTGTTGGTGCATCCCCGGCTGGTCTCGACCTGGGCGACGCCGTGGCGCTCGAAGGTGGCCGGCAGCAGATCGAGTTCCGGGAAGATGTCCTCGGTGGTGAGGCGGGCGACCGGCTTGGCGGTGTGGCGCCGGGTGACGCCGAGGATGTCGGGGGTCTCGGTAGTGACCCGTTTGACCAGGTTTTCCAGCTCGGTGCCTAACTGCATGTCGGTCAAGGACACGGTGCCCAGCAGTGTTGCCCTGGCGGCGCGGGCCACGTCGCTGATGCCCAGGGGGAATCGCGGCAGGGGGAAGTTCTCGGGGTGGTACAACGCGGCGAGAAGGACGTCTGGCCGCGACAGCCTCTCCACTGCGGTGACGTCGAGGCGTGCGAGCGAGAGCCAGGAGTCAGGGTCCTCGACTTCCAGGCGGTTGTGCGTCCAGTCCGGCCATCGCCGAGTGCCGTGGGGACTGCCGGAAAGATCAGAGGCGACCCATTGCCCGTCGGACCGCTCGATGAGGACCAGCCGCCGGTCGAGCGTACCCGTCACGCGAATGCTGCCGGCGTGGTCGTGGAGCTGCCGCTCCAGGCGGGACCGCAGTCGTCCAGGGTTGAGAAGGAGAAGGTCGTAGTCGCTCGCGTCTTCGTCGCTCAGAGGCGGGAGTTCGGGGCAGGCGAGACGGACTGTGTCGACCAGCCGCGAGGATGCTGCCGTCGAGACGCGATCGTCCATGGTCATTCACCCTTCGGTAGGGATGGAGGTGTGGCGGGATCCCGGGCGGGACGCGGGCCGTGCCCGGTGACCCCGAGTCAGACGGCGGCCGGTCCCGGCGAGAGGCGGACGGACAACTCCCGGAACCCGTTGGCAACGAAGGACTCCTGGTGGGGCGGGACCTGTCCGGGGTCGCTGAGCGTCAGGTTGGGGAATGTCTCGAACAGGGCCCGCAGCGCGATGTCGGCCTCCATACGCGCTAGCGGGGCACCGAGGCAGAAGTGCGGTCCGTGGCCGAAGGCCACGTGCTCCTTGTTGCCCCGGGTGGCGTCGAAGGTGTCGGCGTCCGGGCCGTGGACGGCTGGGTCCCGGCCGGCAGCACCGAAGCCGAGGATGATGGCGTCCCCCGCCTTGATGAGGACGCCTTCGCCCAGGTCAATGTCCTCGACCGCGTAGCGCAGGGGCATGTGCTCGATCGGCCCCTCGGTGCGCAGAGTCTCCTCGATCACGTGGCCCCAGGTCACCGTCCCGATGCGGAGCAGAGCGAGTTGGTCGGGATGGGAGAGGAGAGCGTGGACGGCTTTGAGGATCAGGTTGACAGCCGTTTCCGACCCCGCGCCGACCATGAGGATGCAGGTGCCGATCAGCTGTTCCTCGTCGAGTTGCCCTTCGGCGTCTCGGGCGGTGATCAGGTCGCTGGTCATGTCCTGGTCCAGGTGAGCGCGCTTGTCGGCGATGAGGGCGGCCATGCAGGATCGGAGGTCGAGGAAGTCGGCCTGGGCCTGCTCAGGGCTGGCCGCGGTGTGCAGTGCGGCGTCGATGACACGCCGCATCCACGGCCGTAGCTCGGACGGAACGCCGAACAGATCGCAGATCACCTCGGTGGGCACCTTGTACGCGAAGGTGGCACGGAGGTCGACGGGATGTCCCGGCTCGACAGCGATGAGGTCGGTGATCAGCCGGTCGACGATCCGCTGGACCTGCGGGCGCAGGGCCTCGGTCCGCCGCGGGGTGAAGGCCGTGGAGATGAGGCCGCGAAGGCGCCGGTGCTCGGGACCGTAGGAGTTGAAGGCGCTCTCCGGCAGAACCAGGGCGCTCAGCGGCCAGTCGTCGGATATCTCGGCGAGCGCGGGCCAGTGCCGGCGGGGGTCACGGGACACTCGGCGGTCGCTCGTGAGGGCCTTGATCTGGGCGAAGCGGGTCACCGACCACGCAACGACGCCACCAGGGAGCGCCACCTGGGTCGCCGGGCCCTGTGCGCGGAGGCTGGCGGCCTCGGCGTGGAGGGAGCTGCCGGTGGGGTCCAGGACGGGGCACTGCCGGAGGGCTGCGGGTTCCATATCGGGGCTCCAAGGGGTGTAGGTGTGGGTACGGGCACGGCCGGGAAGCGCACGGGCAGGGCGGTGAGGGTTCGGTGGAACGGGCCGGGGCGCCAGGACAGTGCCGTGGCGTCCAGCTGCACGTCGGGCAGCTGGTCGAGCAGCGTCTCGACGGCTACGTCGGCAATGACGCCGGAGAGGTCCTGTGCCGGGCAGACGTGCGGGCCCGCGCTGAACGCCAAGTGGGCGTGGTTGGCGGCGCGCCGACCTGTTGTTCCTGATCCGCCGGCGCCGAGTTGGGCGTTGGCCGCGGCGAGGCTGATGAGGACCGGGACGCCCGGGGGTATGTCGAACTCCCGTCCGTAGCTGTCGCGGAGGCGGTACGAGGAAGTCGCGTAGTGGAAGCAGAAGTTCGACATGGGGGACTTGGACCAGAGCACGTCGTTGAGTGCGTCCCCGATGGTCAGGCTTCCGCCGGACAGGTCGCCGGCGAATCGGTCGTCGGTGAGCATCACCATGAGGGTGCTGGAGATCCAAGCGGTCATTGGGACCGTTCCGGCTCCGATGAGGACGACGAGCTGGTGGACCATCTCCTCGTCGCTGAGTCCGACCGGGTGCTCCAGCATCCAGGATGTAAGGTCCGCGCCCGGGCGCTCGCGCTTGGCGGAGATCAGCTGGCCCAGGAGACCGGCCAGGCGTGCTCCGCCGGCCTGCGCCGCCGCGGGCTCGGCATCAATCATCTGGGCGCAGGCCGCGGCCATGTCCTGCACCCACGCATCGGGGCAGCCGAAGAGCTGGGTGAACACCAGCACCGGCAGACGGTCGGCGTACTCAGCGACCAGGTCGGCTCTGCCGGCCGCCGAGACCTGCCGGATCAGGCCGATCGCGCTGCGCTGGACGAAGCCGCGCAGCTGGTGTGCGTCGACCCGGGCCAAGCTGTCGTCGACGGCCTGGCGCAGCCGCAGGTGCCGGTCGGCGTCGGCGAAGAGCAGGGACGGGCGCCACGCCATCATCGGGAGCACCTCGTTGTCCGAGGGAACCAGCCCCTGGCGAAGCGCCTCCCAACGGCGGGCGTCCTTGCTGAAGTAGGGGCTGCGCAGAACATCGAGCGCGCAACCGTAGTCCGTGACCACGACGCTCTGGACGCCGGGAGCGAGCTCGACCCAGGAGGCGGGCCCCTGCTGGTTGAGGAACTGGTAGGTGGCCTCGGGTTCGGCCGCGAAGTACGGCCCGTACAGGGCTGGCAGTCCGGTGGGCGCAGTGGGCTGGTGAGCCGGGCAGCCGGGCGGCGGCACGGCGGCGTGGGCGGGCGGGTGCGAGGTCACACGGACTCCTGGAGGCGGGTACTCAAGTGCTTGACGAGGGTGATGAGTGCGCTGACGACGGAAGCCCGGTTACGGGCGTCGCACATAACCAGCGGCGTCTCGGGTTCCAGATCGAGGGCCTCGCGCAGTTCTTCCTCGGGAATCTCGGGCGAGTCGGAGAAGACGTTGAGGACCACGACGTACGGAAGTCCGCGCTGCTCGACCAGGCTCATCGCCTCGAAGGAGGCGTCGAGTCGTCGGCAATCGGCCAGGATCAGGACCCCGTAGGCGCCCTTGGCGAGCTCGTTCCAGATGTGCGTGAACCGTGCCTGGCCCGGCGTGCCGAACAGGTACAGGGCCACGTCGTCGCCGAGCGTGAGCCGTCCGAAGTCCAGGGCCACCGTGGTCGTCGTCTTGCCGTGGATCCCGGCCAGGCTGTCCACCGCTGCGCCTGCCTGCGTCATGACCTCTTCGGTCCGCAGCGGCGTGATCTCGCTGACGGCGCCGATGAGAGTGGTCTTGCCGACCCCGAAGGGCCCTACCACCAGGATCTTCGCGGTGTTCTCGACGGATTCCCGAACGTAGATGCCGTCATAGACGCTCGAGGCCACGCAGCACCTTCTTCATGAGGTCGTGGTCGGGCAGGGCTGCTTTGGGCGGCGGGCGCCGCGCGATCACGTGGCCGGAGTCGATCAGATCGCCGACGAGCACCTTGGTGACCGTCATCGGGAGCCGGGTTCGGGAGGCCACCTCGGCGATGGAGAGGTGGCCTCCCAGGCACAGCTCGACGATGCCCGCCAGCTCCGGCCCGAGGCTGTTCAGCGGGCGGTCGCCGGTGGAGACCACGAGGGTGACCACGTCCAGGGCCGGCGCGTTTCGGGACGGCGCGGAGCGGCCTCCCGTGATGACGTACTGCCGCACCATGTCGGTGCGCGTGCGCCTGGGCGTCATGCCGAGCTGCCGTCTTCCTGGCGCGGCGCGCTCACCATCTCCTGGCCGAGCTGGCCGACGACGGTGTACATCGTGGTGGCCACCACTGCGATGTCCGCGTTGCGGGAGGTTGCCACCGCCAGGTAGGTGCCGTCGGCCGCGCTGATCATGATGACGTAGCCGTCGCCGAACTCCATGAGGCTCTGCTGCCAGGAGTTGGGGCGCGACCTGCAGAATTCCGCCGTTGCGCCGCTCGTGGACCTGACCCCGGAAAGGGCTGCGGCCACCCGGTCGGCCGCGGCCTCGTTCATCCCCTCCGAACAGGCTCGGAGCAGGCCGTCCTCGCTCACCAGCATCGCGTCGTAGACCTCCGGCTGGTCCAGGATCTGGTTGAGCATCCAGGCCAGCCGCCTGCTCTCGTTCTTCACGGCGTCGGTCATGCGAGGGTGTTCCCTTCATCGGTCGAATGGCTTTGCCCGCGGCCGGCCTGCGTGCCGCGCAGGAAGGCGTCGAAGGGTGCGGCGGCCTGCTCGGGGGTTCGGATCCTGGCCGAGGGCTCGGCTGCTGCAGGGGCTTCGGTCGGCGCGTGACGTCGTCGCTTGGGCAGGCCGTGAGCCGTGGATCCCACTGGGGCGGCTGCCACCTGGTCGTTGGGCGGGGCCGGCGGGGCTGCTGCTGCGGTGCGGGGTGGTTGAGGCACCGCGTCGGTGAGCGTGGCGCTGGGCAGGTAGACCACGGCGCGCACCCCTCCGTACGGGGACGGGGTGTCGACCGACGCGGTGAAGCCGTAGCGTCTGGCCAGGGCCCCGATGACGGGGAACCCGATCTTCGGCGGGTCGCCGAGACGGGTGACGTCGATGGGGTGCTCGCCGGACAAGAAGTGGCGGGCCCGCTCCCGCGCGCCGGGCGGCAGGCTGACACCGGCGTCGTCGATGACGATCGACAGGCCGTTGTGGGCCTGCTGGAACTGCACCTGCACCACGGTGTCGGGGTGGGAGTAGCGGGTGGCGTTCTCCAGGAGTTCGGCGAGGGCGATCACGAGACCTTCGACCGAGCGGCCGATCACCGCCCGGTTGCTCTCCGGCTGGGTGATCTGAACGCGGCGGTAGTCGAGGATGCGCCCGAGCGCCCCGCGGACCACGTCAAAGGCCGGCGTGGGGTCGTGCTGCTTTCCCGGCCAGGCGCCACAGGCCACGGCGAGCGACTGGGTGCGCCGCAGGACCTGCCCCGTGGTGTGGTCGAACACCATCAAGTCGGCGACGACCTCCGGGGAATCATGCCGGTTGATCATGTCCGTGACCGCCACCTGTTGGCCGTTCACCAGGCTCTGGAGGGTGCGGGTGACCGCGAGCAGCGTTCCCTGACTCACCTGGCCGGCGCGATCCCTCGCCTCCGCCAGGGCGCGCACCACCTGCTCCTCCGCCGTGCGCAGGTGCTTGGTGAAGTCGTCGAGCGGAGGCCGCCCGGGGGGAAGGGGCTCGCCCTGGGAGATGGCGTGGACGATCGCCGGCAGTCGCGTGTCGTTCAGCTCGGCCAAGGCCGCGTCGCGCGACTGGATCTGCGAAGTGGCAGTTGCGCTCTGCTCGCGCAACTGTCGCTTGGTCCTGGCCAAGCGGCGTCCGATCAGTGCGGCCGCGACCGCGAGGGCCGCATCCAGGCCCCATGGAGCCGCATCCGCTATGTCGTTGATCATCGATTCCTCGCGGGCAGGTAGGGAACGGACGCATGCGAACGGGGGGCCGGCGGCAGCTCGGCGCGGGGCGAGCACGCTGTTGGCCGTGGGGCCGGGGGCCGATGGGCGCGGTCAGCAGGTCGCATGGGCCCGGCGGTGCGCGGATCGCAGGCTGTGAACAGCGTGGAAGAGGTGCCGGGCTTCGGTCAGGTAGAAGCCTTGCCCGTCCGGGGGCAGCAGCCACAACTGACCGGGGCACTCGTGTGAGGTGTCGGGGCATCGCGTGGTGGCCCGACGGACAGTCAGGACCCCGTGCGTGGGCAGCCCTTCGGGCCAGGTCGAGACCAGCATGTTCACCGCTCGGTGAACACCGCAGTGCAGGACGGGTCCGACGGGGACCCCAGCCCCCCTGAGCGAATGCAGGACCGACATGCCCAGGCCCTGGTTCAAGGTAACCGTGTTCCAGCCGTGGTGGCCGCCCAGCCCTTTCACCGGAGCGTTCGGGTGCAGGGTGGGCAGAAGCAGCCAGAGCGCGTCGGGGCCATGAAGCACGGGGAGTCGGCCCTGCTCAGCGACGGTGCCGGTGATGCGCGGGAGCGTCTGTGTCGTCATGGCCAACAGGTCCGGATCTCTCATTGGTCGGGGCGGTGTAGTGGTGCGGCAGCGGCGTACGCGTTGCCGCCGTCATCAGCGTTTCGCCTGGCGCGTGGCGTCGGTACGCCATTCGTCTGCCACTTCACTGCCACTTGCGACGGGCCGTGGTCGCTTTGGGGTGATCTCGAATGGATTGCGCAGCCGGAAGGTGCTGGTGCCCGAGAGCCCGCCCCCGGGCTCGCCATTCCGGTCCGGCGGGGAAGTGGCAGTGGAGTGGCAGGCCCGTGGCGTACCGACGCCATCGTGGCGACGCGAGGCTGGGCCGTGGCCGCTGTCGAGCGGCGACTGACCTCTACGGCTTGGGAGTGTGACCTTCAGTGGGGAAGATCGTCTTGTTCGCCGGCGTGGACCCGCTTGCCACCGGCGAGTCCGACTACCCCTGGCATCCGCTGTCCGTGCTGACGGTCGGCACCGCCTTGCGGGCCGCCGGGCACATGCCGGTGATCATCGACTGCCAGATCGAGCCGGACTGGCGCACGAAGCTGGCGGAGGAGGCCAAGGACGCCCTGTACGTCGGGGTTTCGTGCATGACGGGCCCGAGCATCGGCAACGTGCTGGACGCGATCGGCACGGTACGCGAGCACGCGCCGGGCGTACCTGTGGTGTGGGGCGGCTACCACGCCTCGCTCGCCTACCGGGGGATCCTGCGGGAACGGTGGGTGGACGTGGTCGTTCTGGGACCGGGCGAAGCCGCAGCCGTGGCACTGGCCGAGCTGGCCGAGCGCGAAGGCGGCCTGACCGACCCCGCTTCCCTCGCGGCCATCCCGAATCTGGCCTACCGGGACGGGAGGCGCGAGATCTCGCTGCGCGGCGCGGTGGCGGACCGGATTCTGGAGACCCCGTACGGCGCACTGGCGGACATGAGCACCGTTCCGCCCCTGGACTACACCCTGATTCCGGTCACCGCGTACTACACCGACAGGGTCCGGGATCTGAGCTACCTCACCTCCTGGGGCTGCCCGCATCCCTGCGGGTTCTGCAGCGAGCCCAAGACCAGCCTGCGCCGCTGGAAGGGGCTGCCTCCGAAGCGGGTCGTCGACGAGGTCGAGGCGCTGTGGAAGACCTACGCGCCGGACCAGATCAGCCTGATGGACCCGAACTTCTCCACGAACACCCAGCGGGTGATCGGCATCGTCGAGGAGATGGAGCGCCGCGGCCTGTGCATCCAGCTGCGGGCCAACATGCGGGCCAAGGACATCGTGAACCTCGCCGGGCACATCGACCTCGAACGGCTCCGGAAGGTCGGCTTCAGCGCGATCTTCGTCGGCTGCGAATCGGGGTCCGACCGGATGCTGAAGCTGATGACGAAGAACGCGACGGTCCAGCACACGATCGACGGCTGCCGGATGCTGTCGGCGGCCCGCATCGTCCAGCTCACCAGCTGGATCCACGACCTTCCGCAGGAGACGGACGAGGACAGCGACCTCACGTTCGGTCTCGTCCGGGACCTTGCCCAGCTCCCGTACAACGAGCAGAAGCATCACTTCTTCACGCCGTTCCCGGCCACCGACATGTACGAGGCGCTCTTCGGGGCCAGCGAGGACGACGGGCGGAGTCAGCGTGACTGGGCGCGCAGCGACACCTACTCCGGGAGCGCGATCTGGTCGGGCCGGCCCGACTTCCGCCGCCGGGTGTTGGGGCGGCTCCTGGAGCTCCGCGAACAACACCCCGGCGTCCTCGTCCGGTCGCTGCCCCGCCTCATGGAGGTCTGAGCGGCCCGGGCGGCGGAACAACCGTGCTGGGGGCGCGCGTTCGGCGTGCCGCGATTGGTGCCGACCGCTCCTCACCTCTACGGTGGGAATCCCACATCTTGTGGTCATCGAACGCTGGATGCCCATAGGTTGTGGGCGTCAGCCCTGTTATGCCCTTCTCGACCACTTAGAGGACACATTCGATGGCGGACCGAACCGTTGACGGCATGGCACGTACGCAGAGGAGCGGGGAGCACTCCCTTGGACAGGTGCCCCCGCGGGCCCCGAGGCGTCTGAAGTCGACGACGCGGTCGTTCAACGTCGGTGAGGGGAAGGGCTACCTCACGGTCGCCTGCACCGAGGAGGGCCGTCCTGCTGCGGTCACGATCTTCATGGCTAAGCAAGGCTCGACCATGGCGGGTCTGATGGACGGCTTCAGCACGACCATCACCCAGGGCCTGCGGCACCAGGTCCCGCTGGAGGTGTTCGTCCGCGAGTACGTCAGCATGCGATTCGAGCCCGCGGGCATGACCAACGACCCCGAGATCAAGCAGGCCACGTCCGTCCTGGACTACGTCGGCCGGCGCCTGGCGCTCGACTACCTGCCCTATGAGACGCGGGTGGAGTTCGGCGTGCTGACGGCCGATGAACGCGCGGCCAAGGAGCTCCAGGACAGCGTGGGCGACGCGGCGTGGACCGACATGATTGGCCTGGCGATGTCCGCGCCGACCGTCACGAGTCCCCGCCGAGGCTGAGGACGCGACAAGGAGGGGCCGACCCGCGATGCGTTTCACGGGTCGGCCCCTTCGCCGGTGCCAAGTCGTGTATGCCGGTTCAGTCGCCCGCCCAGGTGAGGGCGGTCTCGATCGCGGCGTCCACGTCGGGCACGAGGGTGACCTCGGGGAGCATGTCGAAGGAACAGCTCGGCTCGCCCACGTAGATGACCGGGATGCCGGCGGCCAGTGCGCATCCGATCTCCACGCTCAGCCCCGCGCTGCGCCTGCTGCACCCCATGGCGATCAGCACCTTGGAGCGGCGGACGTCGTCCAGACACAGCCGTGCGGCGAGCCGGTTGAGCGCTATCCCCGCGTCGAACTGGCAGCTGGGCCGGGTGAGCGGGTCCAGGTCGAGCCACCGCGAGGTGGAGTGCAGCGGAGCGGGCAGGCTGTCGCGGAGCCGGCGGATTTCGTTGCGGTGGCGGAGCGTGGCCGCGAGGTACACCGGGACGGCGTCCGGAGGGACGCTCTCGCTGGGCAGGGTCCGGTTCGGGTCCGCCGTGTGCAAGCGGGCTGGTCCCGGCCGGGGCGAGAAGCGGTTGCCTGCGGTTGTCCGTCCGGCGCCGTAGGGCGTGATCGGACTGTAGGCGTGGCTGAGGTCCTCGTGCAGCAGGGGCATTCCGATGAGCCTGCGCCGTTCGTCGACCTTCCCGTAGGCGCCGTCGAGCGGGTAGAGAAAGCGGGGTTCCTCGTCGCGGACGAGTACGAAGGTGCCGTAGCGCTGGGGTTGTCCGTGCAGGGACTGGACACGGTCGTCCAGCAGCGCCAGGTGCCGGCCGTCGATGAGCTGCGTGGTGACGTTGCGGGTTGCTTCGAAGAGGAGTTCGTCTCTGCGCTCGCCCGCTAGATCAGCGTGCTGCATCAGCAGCCAGACTGCGTCTACGGCGGCGGGATCGTGCCGGTCGAGCCGCGGCCAGTGATGCCGGGCGACCGCGTCGATCACTTCCGCGGTGGCGTCGGCGGACGCCTGAAGGTAGAACGCGAGGTCCTCGGTGGCGCTGGCCAGCTCGGGGGCCAGGACCGGCAGGAGGGTGAGCGGCTGGGGCCAGTCGGGGTAGCCGAGGGCTTTGCCGATCTTGTCGTCCAGGGTCGGGTCGACGAACAAGGAGGCCAGAGCACTCTCCAGGAGGAGTTGCTCGCGCTCGGCGACCTGGGTGAGGTGCTGCCAGATGCCGGGACTGGTGGCAGGGGCTCGGGGGGCGATGACGAGTTCCTCGCTGACGGGAGCGGCAGCGCGTCGTGCCTGCTCAAGTTGGGTACGGGCGGCGGTGGTGTCCAGCTTGCCCGCCTCGGTGCGCTGGATGGCGGCGACCCGCACGATCGTGCGTGGAACCTTGAAGTCCGCGAGCTGGTCGCAGGCGTGGCGGCGTACGTCCTCCACCTCGCCACCGACCGCCAGGTGCAGGAGAGCGCCCAGGGTGTGTCCGCGTACGGGGTGAGCCAGGGGTATGACGGCAGCGTCCTGGACGTCGGGGTGGTCCAGCAGCACGCGGGTGATTTCGGGGAGGTAGACCTTCTCCCCGCCGAGGGCGACGCACTCGCTGTCCCTGCCGAGCAGGAGGATGCGCCGTCCCGCGGCCAGGCGGGCGTGGTCTCCGGAGAGCAGGTACGTGGTGCCGTCGCTGATGCGGAAGCGTTCGGCCGGAAGCCCGCCGGTGGGGTGGAGACCGAGGGGGTGGGGCTGGGCGACGGCCAGGAGGCCGTCTTGTCCGACGGAAGCGGGAGTCCCGTCGGGCCGTAGTACGACGGCGTGGGCGCCGAGATCGAAGGTCCCGGTGGCCGGCACGAAGTCGGCTGTGGCGGTGGAGGAGCCGATGCCGGTGGCTTCGGTGGCGCCGAGCGTCTCGATGAGCCGTGTGTGGGGCAGGGCGTTGAGGAGACTGCGCTTGGCCTGCTGGCTCCACGCGGCACCGGATGAGGTGATGGTGGCCAGGCGGGAGAGGTCCCAGCGGTCGGGCCGGCGGTGCAGGGCGGTGGCGAGGGGGCGGGCGAGGGGGTCGCCCACGATGGCGAGGGTGTCGGCGCGGTGCTGGGCGACGGTGTCCCAGATGGCGGAGGGGCCAGGCTCGGGGACGGTGATCACCGTGCCGCCGGCGCACAGGGCACCCAGGGCGCGAGTCTGCCCGGAGCCGTGCATGAGCGGGCTCGCGACGACCAGTCGGGCATCCGCGACGGAGATCAGGCCCGCGGCCTCCATGCTGCTGCGGCGCAGCCACGGATTGTGGGCGTTGAGATTGCGGGCAAGGTCACCCACCCGCCAGCGGATCGCGGCGGGCTCCCCGGTGGTGCCGCCGGTGCACTTGATGAAGGTGTCGTCCGGGGAGGACACCCAGGGATCGTCCAGGTCGGCCGACCCCTGGGCGCTCAGGATCCGTTCCAGCGATTGCGTCCAGGCGGGCAGGTCCTGCGGGCCGGTAGCGATCCACGTCCGGCAGCCGGGCAGTGCGGTGTGGGCCGCAGACATCTCCGTGAGCTGTTCAGGTGCCAGAAAGACGGCGCTCGGCGTGAGCAGGGTGAGCATGCCACCCAGTTCGCGGGCCCGGTAACGGTAGTTGATGTTGGCGGGCACGACCCCTATGCGCAGGCACGCGGCGAGGCAAACCAGATGCTCCGGCCGGTTGGGCAGAGCGAGTGCGGCGACGTCCCCGCGGCCGAGGCCGCGGCTGCGCAGATGCGCGGCCAACGTCGCGGCCTGGTTGTCGAACTGTCGCCAGGTCACCGTGCTGCTGCCGTGGATGAGAGCAGGGCGCCCCGGATGGTCGGCGGCGATACGCCGCCACAGGCTCGCGAAGTCGAGCTCACCGCTCACCTGGGTGCTCCGGCCCTGGACGCTGGTGCCCTGCGTGCCGTCGGCGTGACGGCGGTGAGGTCGTCGACGGTGGCGCGCATCAGTTCGGGGAACGGATGGGCCTGCCAGTCCCATGCCGCGTCCTCGATCTGCGGATCGAGCCGGGCCACGACCTCCCGCAGCCGTATCCGGGGAAAGGCGTCGTTGGGGACGGGGTGGCAGGTGAGGGTGCCGGTCTGGTCCCGCACGGTGATGTAGGAGGTGTCCGGGCTGCGGGGCACCTGGGCGTAGTTCGCGATCTCGTATCCCGGGGCCCGTGCGGTGAGCCATTCGCCGAGGTCGGCGGTGCTGGGCAGCATGTGCAGATGGCCATGGCAGATGCGCCGCCCGGAGGGGAGGTTGAGGCCGTACTCGAAGGTGAGGATCGGGCGCCGGTAGACCTGGTGCAGCTGGTCGGCGAGGTCGTGGGCCAGGTCCTCCACCCCCGCCAGCTCGTCGTCGTTCAGCTGTCCGAGCGAGAGCACGTGGGTGGTGGGCACCACGAGCAGGTAGCCGGGGACGAAGGCGCCGATGGTCGGAACCGCCGCTGCGTACTCGGACGTGGCGACGATGCGTTGCTGACCGGCATGGAGATGACGTTGCAGAGTGCAGTTGCCGATGTCCGGGTTGATGGCCTGGCACAGGTCACAGTCGAGCATGTCCCTCTCACAGGGTCGCGTGATCGAGAGCTGCGGTCCGGCGCAGCTCGATGGCGTGGGGACGCTGAGGTGGTGTCAGCCGCTGAGCGCACCAGGTACGCAGGATCGAGGGGGTGAGCGCCGGGTCCTCGGTGTGCACGACGGCGGACAGAACGGATCCGAACCGGTCGTGGGGGCTGACACGGATTTCGCAGTCCCGTACGGCGGGGTGGGCGGACAGGGTGTCGTGGGTCTCGGCCACAGCGATCTTGACGCCCGCCACGATGGCGCGGCCGGGGACGGCCACGTCGGTGACCTCGATGCGGTCGGTGTCCTTGATGCGCCTGCCCCGGTCGCCGACGCTCTGCCATTGCGGCCGGCTGGCGCACGGCTGGTCGGCGCGGTGGGAGATGAGGCCGGTCCGGCTGCGGCCCTCGATGGTTCCCGGGGTGCCGGCCGCTACGGGCCAGCGGTTGGGGTCGACGATCCGCAGCTCGGTCTCGGGCAGCGGAGATCCGCCGGGGCCGCGAGAGGTGTAGGGGCTGACGGTCCCGTCGTACAGGGTGGTCCCGTAGTACTCCGCGACACGCTCGGGCCCCAGGACGTCGGTCAGGCGCTGGCGCAGCGGGGGCGGGCACGGGGCCGAGGATTGCAGGAGCAGACGCAGCGAGGAACAGTCGCCGCGGAGTTCGCGGGGCGGACGTGCGTCCCAGACCTGTTGGATCTGCGTCGGAACCAAGAACGCCCAGTCCGGCTTATGGCCGCGGACGCTCTCCAGCCACTGCTCGGCCTCGAAGCGGGGAGCGAGGATGATGCAGCCGCCGAGGAGGAGCTGGCGTAGCGCGAACTCGAACGGCCCGTTCAGGTGCATGGGGGCTGCGAAGAGGGCACGGCCGCCGGGCAGCATGCCCAGAGCGCGGGCCTTGCGCGGGGCGGCGGGTGATTCGCCGTGCGTCACGACCGGAACCTGCTGGTGGCCCGATACGGCCAGGACCGCCTTCCACGGGCGGCAGCCGGCACTCCTTGCCGTCTGCACGGCGCGCAGCGCCTCCGTTTCGGGCGCGCGGGCGGGCAGGACTAGGGGCGTGCGGCCCACCATGAGAGCGGCGCACACCTGGATGAAGAACGCGGCGCTGGGTGCGGCGCGCAGTACCGCGACGCCCGCGCCGTGATCGGGACGGGACTCCAGGTCCTGGGCCTGGCGGGCGGCGGCCAGGTAGAGGGAGCGGAAGCTCGTTGTGCCGTGGCGGTCGATGACGGCGGGGTGGTCGGGCCGCTGGCGGGCGGTGCGGTGGAGTTTGCCGACGACGTCCGCGTGCCACGCCGTCCCAGGCGGGTGCACGCTCATGCGGTGGGGGCCGGATCGGGAGCGGTCGGCGGCTTCCAGGAGGTGGCGAGCTGCTGTTGCTGGTCGTCGGTGAGCCATCCGAAGCGGAGGTACTCGTCGGCCTCTGCGGCCCGGCGGCCGTGGTAGTGGGGGAAGGTGACCCATGACCGGAGCAGGTGGCGGGGCTCGGCGGGGGGCTGCGGGTCGCGGTAGGCGGTGCGGGAGTGGAGCACCGTGTGGTTGTTGACCAACTGGAGGTCGCCCGCGCGCAGTTCCATGTCGATGCTGTTCTCGTCGGCGAGCTCTTCCAGCAGATCGAAGGCGGCCATCGCATCCCGGTGGAGCGGGACTTCCGTGACGTTGGGGGTCTCCAGCAGTGTGTGCCGGACGTAGCGGGTGGAGAAGCGGCCTCGGTGGAGGGAGAAGACCGGCGAGATGAAGGTGGGGGGCAGGCCGGGTACGTTGCCGCCGGCCATGTGGAAGTGGAACGGCTGGTACAGCTCGGCGGTCCACGTCGGGGAGGCGTTCAACATCTGGTTGTGGACGGTGGCGGCCGAGGCGAGACGGGAGAGCCCTCCGGTCTCGGACGCGGTCAGGCACAGCAGGGCGGCGGCGTCGGCGCCGTCGGTGTGGAACCACAGGCGGTCGGCGGTCTGGTGGCCGCGCACGGTGGCGTCGCCCAGTGCGCGGCCGGTCGCGCGGACGTGCCGGATGAGCTGTCCGTCCCGGCTCTGGGTGGCGATGGGGCCCAGGTAGGTGGTCAGGCCGCGTAGGAGCAGCGCGTTCTGGCGCTCGTCGAGCCGGTCGACGGGCAGTCCGCGCAGCACTGCGAAGCCGCGGCCGTCGGAGACCTCGCTGGAGATCGCTTCCAGGATCGAGCCGACGTGGCCCAGGGGGAAGTCCCCGCGGTTGATGTAGCGGCCGGTGAACATGTCCTGGCCGGTGAGCCGGTTCTGCGCGATGGTGAGCGCGTCGATGATCTCGATGGTCTCCTCGCGGGCGAGCGTGTACGTCCAGGCTTCGGGCGAGAAGGTGCTTCGGTCCCACAGCGGGGCCTCGTCGGAGGTCAGCCACTTGGGGCGGGGTGTGCGGGCGGAGGTCAGCATGCGGGAGTCCTTGGGAGGCGGGGCCGGGGGAGTCAGGCGTTGACGCTGTGGCGGGCGGCGATCGCGTCACCGGCGAGCCAGCCGGAGTCGGCGGCGCCGATGATCCCGCCGGTGAGTCCGGGGCCGTCGCCGGCCAGGTAGAGACCGGGGTGGCCGGGGGCCTGCATGTCGTCGCCGACTTCGAAGCGGTCGGCCCAGCGCTCGACGGCTGGCCCGTACAGCATGTTGCCGGGATTCAGGACCTGCGGGCACAGCCGGGCGAGGCGCTGAAGGTAGTCGCGCAGCAGGACGACGATCGGCTGGGGGAAGAGCGCGGCGAGGTTCCCGGTGACGGCGTCGGGGATGCTGGGGGCGAACCCGTGCGCAGCGTCGGGGACGGTGCCGGTGCTGGGGACGCCGGCCAGGAAGTCGCCGAGCGTCTGGGCCATGACCCGGCCTCCGGTGGCGTGGTTCATCCGGGTGACGAGGTCGCGCACGTACTCCGTGCTCAGGGGGAACGCGTCTCCGGCGGTGGCCAGCACCGCGGTGTTGCTGCGGTCGTGCCCGTGGTCGCTGGTGGAGTGTCCGCCGACCAGGGTGAGGTCCTGGTACTGCGCCGGGACGACGTCGCCGCCGAAGCAGACGCAGTGCGTGCGGACCTCGGCCCCCGCGCCGGGCTTCCAGATGACCTTGGGGTCGGTGGCGACCTTCAGCAGCAGGTCCAGGAATTCTCGCGGCCCTTCCAGGCGGAAGCCGAGCTTGGGCTGCGCGCTCTTGCGGGGCAGCCCCAGGGTGTCACCGAGGGCGCGCAGCCAGGCCGCGCCGATTTTTCCCGGTGCGAGCACGACGTTGTTCGCGCGTAGTGCCTCCGGCTCCGGCCAGCCGTCCTTGGTGATCAGGACCTCCCAGCGGTGGCCAGCGGCGAGCGATGGCCGCACCTCGGTGCAGCGGATGCCGCAGAGCACGGGAGCGACGGCTTCGACCTGCTGGCGCAGGGCGGAGGTCATGCGCATGAGCTGGTCGCTGCCGACATGGCGGACGGGGTAATGCAAGTACTCGAGGTCTTCGGCTCCGGCCAGTTCGGCCAGCTCGGCGGCCTTGGCGTTGTCGGCGCCATGCAGGGGGGCATCCTCGCCGGCGCGCAAGAGTTCGTCGATGGCGGACTGCCGTGCCTCGACCTCATGCGGGGGGAAGCGGTGGGAGACGGTCGAACCGATGCGGTGCGACAGGCACAGTTTGCCGTCGCTGAACATTCCGGCACCGCCGAACCCGGATGTGATGGTGCGCTTTTCGTCCAAGCCCAGCTCGCGGGCCCGGATACGCCCGTCGATGTCGTCGCCCTGATCGAGGACGACGACGTGGCCGGTCGCGGTTCTCGCGCGCATCGCGGCGAGCAGGCCCGCCGGGCCGGCGCCGATGACGATGGTGTCGCACTGGGCGAGGCGGTTCCCGGACTCGGGCGTGGAAGGTAAGGGCACGGCAGCCTCCGGCTGAGGAACGGGATCGGTGCGCGGTGCGCCACTCCGGGCGCCGCGCTGAATGCCGCCCTCGGCGAACTGCCCGTACGTCAGCTCGCCGAGGGCCGCTGGCGTCTACATTCGCCGGATCTGTATGGCGTCGGTACGCCATTCGTCTGCCACTTCTCTGCCACTTGGCGGCGAGCACACCGCTCCCATCCATCCCGGCAAAGCGCATAACTCATCTCAAATGAGCCGCATCCACTGCTCTTGTCACAGAACGAAATGGCAGTGGAGTGGCAACCCAATGGCGTACCGACGCCATCGGGATTCCCTCACCGTGGAAGCGGGCCTTCACCGGGCCCTCCGCTGACGGGCTCGGCCCATCGACGGTCACCGCACGTGCACGAGGGAGACGATGGTGCCACCCCTGCCGGCTGCACTGAAACCGTCTGGTCGTGTCGACCACACACCCGAACAGCATCGACTCGACCTCAGCGCCAGCGAGTGGCCCACCAAGGCCGCGCGCTCCCACATCCGCACGGTGCTGCGAGGAAGGGCCGATGCGGCCACGGTCGACGACATGGTCTTGGTCGTGGACGAGCTGGTCGCCAACGCCCTCCGGCACACCCCGGGCATCGGGGTCCTCCTGCTGGAGGTGGACCAGGACCGGGCCACGGTGCGGGTGTTCGACGCCGGTGCGAACTGCGCTGCGGTGGCCGTCAAGTCTGCGAAGAAGTCTGACGAGAACGGCCGCGGGCTCGGCATCGTTGCGCGACTGGCCGAGGAGTGGTTCGCCGAACCGACCACGGCCGGCGGCAAGGCGGTGGTCGCGGTGTTCGCCATTGCGCTCCAGGAGAACAGCTCACGATGACCGCCTTCGATCTCAAGCGACGACACATCGCGCCCGGGCTGACCGCCAATCCGCTCGGAGTGGGCTGCTGGGCGATCGGAGGCCCGACGGTCAACGCGGGCCATGCGGTCGGCTGGGGCTCCGTCGAGGACACGCAGTCGCTCGACGGTCTGCGGACCGCGTTGGAGCACGGCGCCAACTTCTTTGATACGGCAGACGTGTTCGGACACGGCCACTCCGAGAGGCTGCTGGGACAGCTCCTCAAGGAAGTCGACCGGGAATCCGTGCACATCGCCAGCAAGGTCGGATGGGTGCGGGGCACGGCGCCTCACCCCTACGCAGGCCCCAAGCTGCGCCATCAGTTCGAGCAGAGCATGGAGAACCTGGGCGTCGAGTATCTGGACGCCTACTTCCTCCACACCCTCGACTTCGGGGACGACGACTACTACCTGCATGTCGCCATCAACCAGATGCACGCTCTGCGGGATGCCGACTACATCAAGGCCATCGGCATGCGTGGACCCCACCCTCTCGCCTCGGACCGCAAGGATGCGGCGGACGTGCGCAGCGCTCGGTTCGCCAAAATCTTCCGTCTGCTGCGCCCCGATGTGCTCTGGACTCGGTGCAACCCGCTGAGCCCGCCGACCCTGGTCGACGGCGAGGACCTCTTCAGCTTCACCGCCCGCCACGGGGTCTCGCTGATGCTCACTGAGCCCCTCGCACAGGGGCTGCTGACCGGCAAGTACCACTCGGGCACCCCCGCCGTCTTCGGTCCCGGCGACCATCGACGGCACAAGCGGTGGTTCTCCAATCCCGGTCTCGAAATCATCGACCGCGGCCTGGAGACGCTGCGCCAGCGCTTCGGCCGCCATCCGCAGGCTCTGGTCCGCGTCGCCCTGCGCTACAGCCTCCAGCAGGCCGACCACACGGCGGTGATCGTCGGCTTCACCACGCCCGAGCAGGTCCGTGAGAACTACTCCTGCCTCGGAGAGCCGCTGACGCATGAGGAGCTCGCGTTCGTCGATGACACTTACGGCCGGATACGCAACGAACTCCACGCCACCGGTGATGCCTACCGCCGGATGGAGGTGACGGTGTGACCGCGCAGCCTGCGGACAGCCCGCCGGTCACAGTCCTGTCGGTCATCGGTCCGCCTGGAGCAGGGCTCGGCAGCGTCGCCGGGGCCCTCGCCCGCCGCCATGAGGGAGAAGTCCTCGCACTTGCGGACATCACGGAGCGGCGAGCGTCCGCGAGCCCGGCGATAGCTGCGGCTGTGCGTGACACCAGCGACCCGCTCGGGCATATCCCCGGCCCGCTGGCGTGCCGGCTGATGCGTTCGGCCGTCCTGAGCCGGTCGGCCGACACCCTCGTCCTGGACGGCTACCCGGCCACCGCGGTGCAGGCCGAACATCTGCTGAACGTGCTTCGGGGTCTGCCCGGTCACACCCTCGCCGTACTCGAACTCGTCCCGGACAAGGGCGCCTTGCGCCGCGCACTGCTTGCGCCGACACCCGGGCACCTCACGCCCGACTGGCGGAACCCTGCCGGACCCGCCCCCGGTCTGCCCGCCCGCTACCGCCAGCGGGCCCCAATGCTGCGCTTCGTCCTGGAGCGCCACGGCGTGTCCCGGCACGTCGCCGAGTCGCACCTGCCTCTCGCGGAGCTGCTCGATGCCGCCGACAACGCCTTCGGCCTTCTGCACGAGCGCATCCCCGACGGCGCCGCCTCCTAGCTGGGCAGCGCCTTCCCTCGCACACAACCAAGGAGGTCCCATGGGAACGATCCAGCAGGCGCTGCGTATGAGCGCCCCGTACTGGGCTGCGGAACACGAGATCGCCCTGCGTTACTTCGGTTCGAGCGCCAGGAGCACCGTCTCCGATAAGGTCTGGATCGGGCACCAGATGTTCAAGGAGTGGACCGGGAGTGGGGTCTATGGCCCCCGGCACACGACCGTGGCAAGCATGATCGCCGAAGTGGCCAAAGAGGTCGCGCCGCTGGGCCAAGGGGCGGTCGCGCCGTCCCCGCTGAAGAGCACCTACACCAAGTTGAGCTTCGCCTCCGACGAGCTGCGGCACTACGCCCAGCTGCACGACCTGTTCCTGCTCATCGAGTCCGCCACGCCCCCGCCGGCGATCGCCGAACTCGGGAACCTGCGGGAGGGAGGCGCGCTCACCGAGCTGCGGCTGGGCTACCGAGACGACAAGCTCGGCGCCATCGCGGTCGACCTGTCCGAGGGCGGCGGCCTGGGGCTCTACTTCGGAATCCGCTCCGCGAAGGACCTGCTGGACCTCACCAGTGAGGTGGACCGCGAGGTGCTTGCCGTCGCTGATCGAACGATCGAGGACGAGACCCGGCACCTGCTCGGCCGCTTCCAGGCCGCCCGCGACGCGGGACTGGACGAGGAGCAGTGGGGCCGCGTCTCCGAGATCCTGGAAGAGATCTCGCGCCAGAAGCTCCTGGAGCGCGACGAGCAGTTCGGCGGCATGCTGACGGCCGGGGAGGTGGCGGCCGTCTGCGCGAGCGAGAACCGTCCCCGGACGGCTGCCTTCCTCACGGGCCACCTCAGCTTCCTCCTGGACTACCTGGGAATGAGCCCAGTTGATCTCTGATGCCCGCAGGCACGCCCGGCCAGTGCTCGCCGGGCATCGCATCGAGGACCCGTCGAACACGGTCTTCAGCTACGGCTCGCGCCGGCGCGTCGTCGTCGGCGTGGGCAGCTCGGGGCAGTTGGAGGTCACCCGCGGAGTGTGCTCGTTGTCGCTTCCCGGCCAGGAAGCGACAACGCCGGAGTCTCTGCTCGCCGGACTCCGGTCCTTCTTCGAGGCCGCTGACGGCAGGTGGGTCATGGGGTACATCGGGTTCGGAGCGCACCACAGCCGTTGCAGCACGCTGGCCGTCGGCTCCGATCCGGAGGTGATGCTGTTCACCCCGGAGTCCGTCCTGATGATCAGGGACGACGGCAGCGCCACGTCCGCGTCCGGTTCGCTGCACCTGCCGAGGGGAGGGCAGCGAGCCACCAGTTCAGGCTCGCCGCCCGCGCTCGCCGACGACACCGTTAATCGCTTCCGCGACATGGTCGCCGACGCCCTGGGCTGGGTGGGGCAGGTGCCGGGCCGTCGGCTGACGGTCGCGACGCGGCACGGCTGGAGTGGACCGGTGGACCTGATCTCCACCATGGCTGCCGGACAGGCCGACGCTCATGGGGTGTCCCGCTCGTTCTACTGCCACCACGGCGGGCTGGAGTTCGCGGGAAGCAGTCCGGAACTCCTCGTCGACGGCTCGCTGGAACACTTCACCTGCCACAAGTTGTCCGGGACGTCCGGACACAGTCCTGCCAGTCGACGACCGCCGGACTGGGATCTTCGCCTGGTCGAAGAGCACCGGTCGTCCATCGACTCGCTGATGAGTGCGTACAGCCAGTTCGCCGCCGTCAGCGCGGGGCCGCCGGAGTTCCTGAGACTCGAAGAACTGGTCCACGGGATGACCCGGCTGGAGGTGGAGCCCAAGCCCGGAAGCGATCCGGCCAGCGTTCTGCTGGGCGTGTTGCCCACCGGGGCCTCGCCCACCGAAGGGCTGTCCGAGATCGCGCGGCTGGAGGAGTTCCCGCGCGGTCCGTACTACGGCCTGGTCGGGTGTGCGGCACCCGGAGGCAGACTCCAGTGGTCGCAGCTCCTGCGCACCGTCTTCCAGCGGGACGGCCGGGCCTGGCTGCCGGTCGGGGCGGCGGTCACGGCCAGGTCCAGCCCGGACGTGGAAGCGGCCGAGATCGCGCTCAAGGCCCGGAGTGTTCGCGTGGCAAGGTGCAGCTGAGTATGGAATTGGGGGCGCCGGCACCCGCCGGCGTCCCCAATTCCCGTACGAGCTGCGCCACGGAAGTCAGCGGGTGGGCGGCCGGCCCGGCAGGGCCAGGCTGTGCAGGACGCGCCATCGGTACGTACGTCCCTCCCGGCGCAGTTCGACCAGGTCGACCCGCTCAACCGGGAGCGCAACGGAGGGGCGGTTCCTCAGAAGGGCCACGGCGTCGATCACGGGTGCGGCATGCCGGGCCCGGTTGTTGTAGAGAATTCCGAGGTGGGGGCGGAAGAGGCTGCTCGGCTTTCCGCCTGGTACGTCGGCGCGCTGTCCCGCGCGGTGCAGGGCAGCGTGCAACTCCACCAATGGTGTCCACGGCGTGATGCTGAACCGGATGGCTCCCGTGGACCCGGCCATAGGCTCGGCGCGGATCTCGAAGCCGCCGCCGAGCGTGCCGTCTGCCAGTTGGGCGAGGGCGTCTACCGCGCCAGGTCCGATGTCCGCGCAACTACCGATCTTGTTCAGAGTGATGTGCAGTCCATCGGAGGGCACCTCGTCCATGTCCAGGCCCTTCAGGGCCTGCTGGCACGAGAGTGCCTGGGCGATCAGCTCCGGCTCCTCGGGGAAGGCCAGCATCCAGTAGTAGGCCCGGTGTCCCGGGGCCCATCCGGGCCGGTCCCAGTGATCGGTCATCCTCTCCACGGTCCGGAAGGCATCCCAGTCGTTCGAAGTGATCTTCTGGGGATCGTCCAGATCAGGAGGCGGCGCTGCGGGGAAGGCCCTGCTGTCGTCGATCAGCGGGGTCATCACCAGAGATCTCCTTGGAGGCTCGGGCCGTTCGTCACGGCCGCGCGTCGGGTTCCGCCTGGACGGCGTCGGGTTCCGCCTGGACGGCTGGCTGGTATTTCAGGGCAGCCAGTTCACTGGCATAGTCGCGCACGATGGGCTCGGCCTGCCACTTGCCAGTGTGTTGGAGGAGTTCGGTAGCGCGCTGCCACACCGAATGGATGGGAGCGCTGCCGCTGGTGTGCAGGGCCTGGGTGCCCAGAGACAACGCCTGCTCCAGATCGGGCCGACCCTGCCGCAGCAACGCGGTAGCGACGTCCAGGGACACCAGCGTCCGGGTCCACTGCGAGGGTGACTGCTCAACCAGCTCTTCGATTTGACCGGCGCACTCAAGGACCTTAGCGACGTCGCCGGTCGACAGATGGGCCGTGACGGCGTTGGCGAGCGTCCGTGCGGGGCTGTACGCCTCGAAGGAGATGCAGGAGGTGACACCGCCGGGGAGCTGCTGCTGGTCGCTCAGGTCAAGTGCTCGCCCGATTGCTCGCACAGTTCCGCGGGGGTCACCTTGCCGGGCCAGGGCACGGGCGCGGCCGTTCACCCAGAGTCTGATCGCCTGGGGACTCTGCGGTGAAAGCGCGATCCCTTGGGCAGCCGCAGCGTCGGAGGCGGCGTAGTCACCGACGTAATAGAGGTTCAGGGCCCGGGTGCCCAAAATCCACATCTTTGCTCCCACGTCGCCGACTTGGTCGGCGAACGCCTCGGCTTCTACGCAGTACGCCTCGGCCACGTCGGCGTGGCCGGCGTTGACCGCCATGTAAGCCAGCAGGCCGGTCGACCGGGCAGCCAGGCCGAAGAGCTGCTGTCGCTGCATAGAGGTCTGCCGTCCCAGTAGGAGGGTGCGCACCAGATTCCGGAGCAGCCGGGCTTCGCCCGCGAGCTGCTGGGGTCCTTGGTCCTCGTACCGCTGGACGATGCTCTCGATCGACTCCGACGCCAGAGTGAGCAGGGCGGGATCGGTGTTGCTGGTGGTCAGCTCCTGCGCTTGGAGAATGATTTCGCCGGGGCTTCCCCAACCGCCCTTGGTAGGAACGGGCGCGGAGACCGCAGTCGGCTGTTGGGCGGTGGTGCGGTCCGGTGGCGGGCCGAAGAGGGCCGCGGTGGTCATGCCGAAGAGATGTTCCAAGACGCGGGCGGAGTCGGGGCGGGGGCCCCGCTCGCTGAGCTCGCCTTTCATCCACCGGTCGAAGGTTCGGCGGGGAAGGTCGACGCTGGCCAGGCGAGGGTCACCGTCTTTCTCCGCCAGCTCCTCGCGCGCCCTCTTCCACTGGATACACAGGGCTTCGTAGGTCCAGCGCCGCTCCTGGACGAGCACACGGAAGTAGTTGTTGCGTACGGTCACCTGTCGATTCCCTCCTGGTCCTGGTCGGTGGAGCGGAGCGCAGCCGGTGCTCTACCTCTTGTCCGGCCTCACGGCGTGGTCGACAGCCACGTCACAGGCGGCGCCCGGCGGGACCGCCTATGCGGCATTGGGGGTGACGGCCTGGCGATAGAAGATCTTGGTGTCCTGCGGGGTCGCGCCGAGTGCCTCGTAGAACTTCTGGGCATCGGGATTGTCGCGGTCGGTGGTCCACTCGATCCGGCTGCATCCGAGCTGGGCGGCGACTTCGTGAAGCTGTGCCATCAGGGCTCTCGCCACCCCGTCGCGACGGTTGGCCTCCCGTACGAACAGTTCCTTGAGGTACAGCGAGTGGCTGTCACCGGCGGCTGGCCAGAGCAGCGAGAAGGAGGCCATCCCGACCACGTCGTCGCCGATCCGTGCCAGAAGGATGGAGGCGGCCGGGTGATCTCCGAAGAGCATGTCCCGCAGCTGCCCGACGCGGTCAGGCAGATCGCCTTCCACTGCGCCGCCGTAGTACTGCTCGATGGCCGTTACGAGTTCCGCGATGCACGGCACGTCGGCTGATTCGGCTCGTGTCACAGTGAGTTCGCTCATGACGCCTTTCCTTCGTGTTCGGAGGCTGTGCCCCGCTGGAGGGGGGGCGAGCACATCGCGGAGTTCCCGGACGGGCGGGGGGGCCGCTGCGGACGGTGGGGAGGAGCCCCTCCAGTTGGCAGGCCCTGGTCAAGATAATCCCGGAACGGTGCTGCTCCGGGAGGTTTCGGAGGATCTCCGCCGTACTCATAGCCGCCGCGGCCGGTTCGCCGTCCAGGAGTAGACACATGGCGGCGTCCAGCTCGATCAGGGACCGGTCGAGATGCTCATCCGCCGGATAGAGCTGGAGAGCCCGCTGCTGTGCTTCCCGGGCACGGTCTGTCTGGCCGAGGTGGGTGAGTGCGTTGCCTTGGTGAAATCGCAGCTGGGCCTCGTTGTAGCCGAATGCCGACTCCGCAGTGTCGTCTCCGTGCAGCTGCGCCAGTGTGTCCTCCGCCCGGTCGAGGGCGGCCTCGGCTTCCCTGCGGTCGCCCATGACGGCGTGGGCCCGAGCTTCTAGCGGAGCGGCCAGGGCGGCGCCGACGGTGGGCTGGCCACTGGAGACTTCAGCGCGGCGCGCGGCGCGGGCCGCTCCGGTGAGATCGCCGCAGTAGAACAGGGCGTACGCGTCTTCAGCGAGGATCCAGGCCCGGACGTCGCTGTCGTCGGCTTCCTCCGCCGCGATCCTGGCGACGCGCAGCCAGGAGTTCGCGTTGTGATCATCACCCTGGCGGACCAGTACCAGGCTCATCAGGCCGGCCATCTGGGCGGAGAACCTCGTCAAGCGGCGCATGGCGCCGAGCGACTGCCGTTGGTCGAGCGCCCTGCTGAGCGCGTCGGCATCGCGGCGTAAGTCCCGCAGGAGGTCGCCCTCGGGACGAAACCGGGTGGCCCGGCCGTGCCACGCCAGGGTCTCTTCCCATGAAGCGAGCCCGGCTTCGCTTATATGGCCGCTGGTAAGGACTCCTTCGAGCCTTCGGCGGATTGCCTCGGCCTGGTCCGGCTCCTGGCCGGAGAGTTGGCCGGCCGGAAACTCGTCGAGACCCTCATCGGACTCGGCGAAGACCTGCCACACGGCCATGCCGAAGAGGTATTCAAGGACTCGCGCGGTGTCCGGGCGCGGGCCCCGCTCGCTGAGGTCGCCCTTCATCCACCGGTCGAAGGTTCGGCGCGACATCGGGATGGTGGCGAGCCGGGGATCTCTGTCTCGTTCTGCCAGCTCCTGGCAGGCACGCTTCCACTGGATGCAGAACGCCTCGTACGTCCAGCGTCGCTCTTGCACGGTGGTGCGGAAGGTGGTGGTGCGCGCCGGCATCGCAGGCCCTTCGTTACTGGTTCGCGGCTGGCCCGGTGGGCTGGCTGAACTGCAAGGTGGGCACCTCGTGGTGTCCGAGCTTGGGCCTGGTCATGAGTGGGTCGGCGACTTCGACAACGAACAGTTCCGAGATGAACTGCACACGACCTCCGAGGAGATGGCTCGTCCTCCCCTCCGCAGCCTGGCCCTTGAGCCCGACCGCGACGTGGATATGAGGGGCCAGGGCGTCACCCTCTTCGTCCCAGGCGATCGTTCCGCTGCCGAGCGCCTCCAGCGTCGTGTACTCCGTGGCAGCCCAGACAGGCGCGCTGGGGTCGTCGATCGGATCGCAGGTGCCGACGAGCTGCACGGCGTAGAAGCCGCCGAGGAACATGGGGATGTAGGCGGAGCGGATCCCGTACTCGGCACAGAACGCGCCGAGCTGCGGAATGAAGTCGTCCCCGTCGTCGAACGCGACGCCGAAGGTCCGGCCGATGGTCAATGGGGTGGCACGCATGAGGTCGTTTTCTCCCGGAAGCCGGTATCAGGCGAAGGCGGCGGTGATTCCGTTGCGGTCGGTGCCGGCGCGAAGGTGGGCGAGCAGGAGGAGCCGTGCCTTGTAAGGGTCGAGGTCACCGGCGGCGATCAGCCCGCGGCGCAGCAGATCGCGTTCCGAGCCGGCGAACCCGTAGGTGTTGCGGGCGGTGCTCCCTGCGCCGGTACGCGACACGAAGACGACGGGTATTTGCTCGGCGATCTTCTCCAACGGTTCGACCCAGGTCTCCGGAACGTGTCCTGCGCCGAACGCAGCGATGACCACGCCGTCGAAACGGTCGCCGAGACCTTGGAGCAGTTCGCCGTCGTCCCCGAGGGCCGCAGTGATTAGGACGACGCGCGCGGGCCCGAGAAGGGGCAGCGGCACGTGCTGCTGGGGGGAAGGCGTTAGAAGGAGGCGAGGGGCGCCTTCGGCGATGAACCCGATAGGCCCGGCATGGGGTGACGCGAATGCTCCCGGGGCGGTTGTGTGCTCCTTGCGTACGAACCTGGCCGCGTGGATCTGGTCCGAGAACACGACGAGGCACCCCATTCCCCGGCTGGCCCGGCTGGCCGCTGTCTGGACGGCGGCCAGCAGATTCGCCGGACCGTCCGCGCCGGGGATGGAGGGGTGTCGCATCGCTCCGGTGACGATCACGGGCGCCTGGCCTGCATGGAGGAGGTCGAGGAGGTACGCCGTCTCCTCGATGGTGTCGGTGCCCTGCGTCACGACGAATCCCGATGCGCCATTTTGCTCGCGCTGGGCGATCATCTGGGCGAGTGCCGCGATGTCGTCCACTGACAGCGACGCCCCCGGCTTCTTCGAGACGTCGGTGAAGCGGAGGGTCACATCCAGGTCGGAAAGCCCTGGAACCCCGGCCAGGAGGTCCGCCGCGCCGAGCTGGGGCTTCACGCCCTGCGTCTCGCCGTCGGTGGGAGCCATGGCGATGGTGCCACCGAGGGCGAAGAGGTGGACTTCCGGACGGTGCGACACGAGGCGGGGCCTTTCGAGAGGGGAGGGGGGATCTAGGTCGCCAGGTCTCCGACGAAGCGAAGCGTCGATTCGAGTTCGTCGAGTGCGATCAGCCGGCTCCGGGGGCGGATCATCCCGGCAATGCCCCGCTCGCCCAGCTCGCGGCAGCGGCGCGTCGTCCAGACCCAGTCGAGCCCGAGGTACGAAGCCAGGGCCTGAAGACGCTCGGGGGAGGTCGTCCCGGGCGCCACGCTGTGGTGTGCTGCGTGTCCTGCAGCGTCGGCGTAGTCGCGCATCGCGGCATGGCCATTGGTTGTGGTGGCCTGCCAGATCCCCTCTGCGCGAACCCAGTTGGCGATGACGGCGCGCTGGCCGGGAACGAGCACGAACCCGTCGACGGCCGTCATTTCTGGCTCGTCGCTGACGTGGACGTTGACGCGATGCATCTCCATCAGAGCGATGGACAGGAACAGGAGAATGAGTTCGTACGGCTCGCTGTCCTTGACCGCCGCTTCAGGCAGGCAGAACGCACGGGTGACCTCCCGGCCCGGCCGGGTTGCGAAGCGGTCTTCGATCTCACGCAGGTACCGCTGCTTGTGGGCCCAGAGAAGCCACCCCACGGAGGACTCGCCGTACTGCTCGCGTGTCCAGAAGACGGGGAGGTCCGAGGCATCGGCAAGGTGGCGGGTGATGTGCCGGTAGCAGAAGTAGGAGCCGATCCAGGCAGCGCCGACCGAGGTCAGACCCGGGATCGAAGAGCGGCTTGGTGCTGTCCGCGGCAGTTCGAGGTAGGCGTTGAGGGCGCCGTGCTCGGCGTGGAGCAGCTGGTCGTCGGCCAGGAGGGCGTCGTCGATGTTCGCGATGGCCCAGATGATCCCGTAGGTCAGGTCGTCGAGCTGATGAGCGTCGGGGATGACTAAAGTGAACTCGGCCCCGAGACCGACTCGGATCTGGTTTCGGGCAGTTAGAGCGTCGAGCACGAACACCTGGTGTCCTGCGTCGGCGGTCCGGGTGCCTAAGACGAGTCCGCGCCGCACAGGGCGGAGGAACTCCTTGAGCTGGTCGGGCTCCGTGACTGGCAGCCGGCCCCCGTTGTCGAGGGAGTTCGCGGCCTGGAGGTGGACTGCCAGCGAGGTCCCGTCGAACACGCGTCGCCCGTCGAGCTCCCAAGTGTCCCAGCCACTGCCGCCGGCCGTGGTGAGCGACAGACGGGACGTGGCCCACCGGGTCTCGATGCTCTGGGCCGCCCTGATTTGTTCCGGGCCTGCTGGCGTTGCCGCAGGGCGCAGAACGACTGGGGCGGGCCGGAAGAGGTCCTCTGCCGGAAAGCCGAAGAGATGCTCGAGCACGTAGCACGTGTCGGCGCGGGGGAGCCCGCGCCATGTTCCGGTGAACCAGCGGTCGAACGTACGCCGTGCAACAGTGACCGGTTTGGGCTTCCTTGACGGCTGGGCCCTGACGACGGCAGCTGCAGCCTTGTCGAAGTGGATCGCGAAGATCTCCCACGTGGTCCACCGTCGCTGCTGGGCCAGAACGCGAAACAAGGTCGGGGCGGCCGTGCGTGAGGTCATGATGGCCTCCGTCCCTGTCCGTGAGGGTCAACTGGGTTTACTGCAACGGGTACTGTGAGCTGATTCCACGACGGGAACCCTTCCAGGACCCCTCTCCCGCAGTGCTCGGGCATGCGCATATGCCACGCGGCGCCACGGGGGTACCACGCATTGTGACGCTCGCTAAGCATGCCGCTCTGCGAGGTCGGTGGCAATGTGACTGGTCAAATTGACTGAACAAAGCTTGTTCAGCGCGCCGACAGCCGCCACACTGGCGGCCATGGCGCAGTCGAAGAGCACAGTGCCCGCATCCGTGGCACGCCGAGAACTTGCGCAACTTCTGAAGGAGTTGCGAGCCGCATCGGGCCGCACTCTGGTCGAGGTCGCCTCGGTCGCTGGCGTGGACCGTGGCCACCTCAGCCGTGTCGAGCGGGCTACCCGCGGTGTCTCCGAGGAAGTGCTCACCAGGCTTCTCGATGACTGCTACGCGACTCTCGTGTCGGGTTCCGAACGCGAGAAGATGTTCGATCTTCTGCGCGCGGACTCCGCCGAAGAGGACCCGTACAGAAGGCATAGCGGCCTACTCAACCCCACGCAGTACGGTGGCTATCTCAAGTTCGAGGCCGGAGCCACGGGCCTTCGGGCCTACGAACTCGCCCTCCTTCCCGGCTTGGTGCAGACCGAGGAGTACGCCGAGGCGGTCATCCGGGCCATGCGACCTGATCTCACGGCGCGTGAGGTCAAGACACTGGTGACCATCCGAATGGAGCGCCAGGCGCGGCTGCTCGGTGCCGGCAAAGTCTTTCAGGCCGTCGTCGACGAGGCGGCCCTGAGGCGCCCGGTTGGGCCTCCCGCTCTGATGAAGCGGCAACTGGAGCGGCTGCTGGAAGTAGCCGAATTCAGCACCGTATCGCTGAGGCTTCTACCGCTGGAGACCGGGTGTCACGCAGGTCTGTACGGCCCGTTCATGATCATGGACTTTCCCGTGCCCAACCCGAGCGTGGTCTGGGTGGAGGGGCTGGCAGAGTCTTCGTACTTCTCGAAACGAGAGCATGTGGAAACCTATTGCGAGGCATTCAACAGCCTCTGGCAGCGGGCCATTCCGCTGGCAACCGCTCTCGACCGAGTCGAGAAAGTGATCAAGGAGCTACATCAGTGAGCAGCACCACCCCGGCCGAGTCCGCGCACTCCGAGAAGCCGATCGCGGCCGAGCTTGACCTCTCCTCCGTCGAATGGAGGCGTACGTCCTTCACCGGCGGGAACAACAACTGCGCTGAGTTCGGCCGGGCAGGCGAGTTCATCGTCTGGCGCGACTCCAAGCGGCCGACGCAGGAGCCCTTGGTGTACACCAAGGCCGAGGTCGCGGCCCTTATTGACGGTGCACGCGCCGGCGAGCTCGACTACCTGCTCGCCTGACCTTGAACCAGACGGGAGCTGGCCCCATGGCAACTGGGGCCAGCTCCCGTGCTCTTTCTTCCCCTGCTAACGATCTCGGCACACGTCCAGCTCGGCTGGGCTATGGGGGGTGGTCAGTCCCCATACATCGCCGCAGGATCCGGGAGCCCGAGCTGGACTTATGGCGTGGCCCGATGGGCTGGTGGAGGCCCGTGCGGTTGCCCCGGATGGCACTGCGGTGATCGTCGACCGCCACCCGCTGAGGCGGCCGACCGACCCGGTCGATCCGCGGTGGATGGACGGGATGCCTGATCGTCACGAGCTGCCGGTGCTGGTGCGTGCCGCTGACCGGGCGGCCCAGTGGCGGGGCGCCGGGGGGCCGCGGAGCGGTTGGCTGCTCAGGTCCGCAACGATCTCGGAGAGCGGCATCCGCACACCGTCCTGGCCGTCGAACGCAGGGCCACTTCGCTCTTCGCGCCCGAGACTGGGTCGGCGCAGCCAGGCTGTACACCTGGGCGGCCGGGTCGCGGTATCTGCTGGGAGCGCCGGCGTCCGACACCGGGACGGCGATGGACAACGCCGTCTCGTGTCGGACGGGTTCGCGGAGATATGACGGTGCCTTCGCCGCCGGTCTGGATCTGGCCCATGGGGCGCTGAAGCGCCGCGCCCGTCTCGCAGCGGCGCATGCGGGAGCCTTACCTCAGCAGGCCCCCGGGGACGGATTCGCCACGGCAGACAGGAAATAGCGCCGAAAGACTGGATAGCTGTGCCAGGGCTATGTCAACGTACAACGTCCCGCAAACACCAGGTCAGACGGTGCTACTGCTCGGCTGCGATCAGGTTTCCGATACCGATCGGAACGAAGCGTCGCGCGGGTTGCCCGGCTGGCGTGGCCCCTACTTGGGAGGCCCGTCTGTCTGAATCCGCAATACGATCTGCCCGCTTCACTTCACCGGCGCTTTTTGCCCTCGGCGGACTGAACGCTTGGGTTGGCCAAACGGCGGGCGACTACCTTGCGGTGTCCACCGGGCTCTGCGTCTGTGTCTGTGCGGCCGGCCTTTTCGGTGAAGACCTCTTGCAACGAGGGTACCGCGGTGATCGTGTCGTCCTTGCGTACGTTGCACGGCATCCCGGCACCACATCCCGACACGTGGCGCAGGCCCTCGGGATTCCCGAGCGCTGCGCCACGGTGAATCTCGACCGGCTTACGAGCGACGGTCTGCTAGCGGTGGTGTCGGACAGCACCCCCAGAGCCTTGCGCTCGTACCTACTTTCCCTCACCGATGGAGAGACCGAGCAGACGTCGGGTACGTGATGCGGCGCGCAACATAGACGACGATCGCCGGTTAGCCAAACCGGCGATCGTCGCGACCATTGAGGAGTTCGCGGACGGCTCCGCTGGTGGAGTCCTGCGGATGAGTGTGGCCGTCGATCCTTGATCTCAGGAACCAGGGGATCGCGCGGATGTCAGACCTCGGTGGTTCGTTTTTCGCCCCTTGACGGGCGAGGTGGTTTTGGAGGAGCCGTGACGCAGGTAGTAAGTCGTTCGGATGAGTCGGCGGCTTCGCAGTTCATGGGAGTGAAGGAGCTGGCGGTCTATCTGGATGTGTCGACTTCCTGGCTCTACCAATACGGGACGCAGCTCGGTCTCCCCCGGTACAAATTCGGTCGTGGTCGTACCGCCAAGGTGCGTTATCGGCGCAGCGAGGTTGACCGTTGGGTGAAGTCGCAGCGTGTCGAATAGAGGGAGGGTCGGCGTGGAGGCCCCTCGTAACGTTAGAACACGCACTTAACCAGGCCCCTTTATACCGCCCTGGCCGCTAGGTGTATTGATTACGAACGTTGTTGACATGGGAGTCTTGATCAAAGGCGAAGACCTCCATTGTGGTGGAGCTGTCTAGGACTGCACCGCACTGGAGGTCTTCGTGTCTCACCGTAATGCCCGGCTGACCGTTCACGGCAGAAGGATCCTGGTCGAACGAGTCCTCGCGGGCCGTCCGGACGCCCACGTCCTGGCTGAGGCGCGGAGACCGAGCCCTGAACATCGCTTTGCTCAGCGGCCGATCTCGCCGAGCTGCTGCTCAGCGATGGAGAGGATCAAAGGGGTGGCAGAAATTGGGAAGTACTCCCGTCCTCGCACCGGCTTCACACACTCGTCAGCGAGAGTGAGGCGGATGAAGTTCTCCAGATTCGGTGCGAAGTCACCGGGAAGGTCGGGAACAACACGCACTTGTGTCCGGAATCCGGCTGCGGAGTGATTCCGCAGCCGGGGGCGCGGGTCACCAGAGGTAATGCCGAACTTCACACATCCCGTGCCCAGGTCCTGCACGACGTAGAACACGTCCCATACCTTGCCGGTGCATCGTCGGCAGATGCCCTGCCCCTGCTTGACGCCACTCGGGATGGTCTTGCACTGGTGGCCCTCTCGGCAGGACAGCCGGTGCGGCGCTCCATCGCCGAGCCATTGCGGTTCGTCGACGGTTCCACCGAGTTCTTGCACCCGGCTCCTAAACCACTCCCAACATGCGTCGGGATCAAGGCCGACGCACTTGAGGCATCGGCCAGTGCCACTGCGCATATTGTTTGGCGTGGGTGTGAACGGATGCTCCTGCGCGCAGATGACGCGGTGCGGTGTTGCTTTCCCAAGCCATGTCGGCTCTACGACGGTCCCGCCGAGTTCTTGCACCCGGGCCTTGAACGCCGCCCACGCCGTTGTCGGATCATTGCCGGAGCACACTGAACAGATACCCCCGCCGGCTCGCACGTAGCCGGGCCGGGGTGCGCACGGGTGTCCGTTCCCGCAGGTCACCCGGTGGCGCTTGTCCTTCCCTAGCCATTTCGGCTCGACGACAGTGCCCCCGAGCTCTTGCACCCGCGCCTTGAACGCTGCCCAAGCTGTGGCCGGATCGCTGCCGGAACAAGGCCGGCACATACCCTGGCCCCGTTGCACTGCGTTTGGAATCGCTGTCGTCTCGTGTCCCTTGGGGCAGCGAATCCGGTGCTTGGCCGGGCTACCGAGCCACTGCGCCTCCAGCACTTCGCCGCCCAGTTCTTCCACTCGGGTCCTGAACTGCAGCCACGCCTTTGTCGGGGACCCGCCCATACGGTCACTCTCCCATCGTCTCGTCTGCCGATATGGCACGGTTGTGAGCCGCTTGCGGTCTGGCATGGCCGATCAACTGTACGTGGGCTCATAAGAGATGGCCTGTCGGCTTGACCCCAGGGCTTGCGCAAGTTCCGGAGACGCGTGAGTGGCCGGGTTGGGGTGGGTAGCAGTGCGGACACGGGGTTCGTGATCATTGTGGTGTCGAAGCCAAATAATCATGAGGGTTCCCGTGTCCGCTGTGCCATCTTCCCTGATCCCTGCCGTGCTGACGAAGCTGGGTCCGCTCGGGCCCGATGACGTCACCGATCTGCGCCCGTTCCTGGAGGCGGTACCCGATCCGCGCTCGCGGCGGGGCCGCTGGTACTCACTGGCATCGATCCTGCTGATCTGTGCGGCCGCGGCGGTGTCGGGGGCCAGAAGCATCGACGAACTCGCCGAGTGGGGAGCGCGAGCGGACATCGGAGTGTTGCAACAGCTGGGCGTACGACGTCACCTGATGCGGTGGCGACACGCCCCCTCCCGCTCGGCGATCGGCAGGGCTCTGGAACGTCTCGACGGCGACGCGCTGGACGCGTCCGTCGGCGCCTGGCTGGCTCAGCGGCACCGTGAGACGGACCCGGTGAACGGGAAGGAACCAGGCCGCACGAAGCGGCGCGCGATCGCGGTCGACGGCAAGGCCCTGCGCGGATCGGCCCGGCTCGAACAGCCCCATCGACATCTGCTGTCCGCCGTCACTCACGAGCGGCCCCTCACGCTCGCCCAGGCCGAGATCGGACGCAAGACTAACGAGACCACGCACTTCAAGCCCCTCCTGGCACCCCTCGACCTGCAAGGCAACGTGATCACCTTCGACGCGCTGCACTCGGTGAAAGCCAACGTCACCTGGCTCGTCGAGACCAAGCAAGCGCACTACATCGCCGTCATCAAGACCAACCAGCCCACCGTCTGGGCCCAGTTGGACGGACTTCGATGGACGGCCGTCCCCATCCAGCACACCGCGTCCAACACCGGACACGGCCGCCGCGAGTCCCGCTCGGTCAAGACCGTCGGAATCAACGAGAACCTCGGCGGCATCGCTTTCCCCCACGCGAAACTCGCCCTGCGCGTCCACCGCCGCCGCAGGGAGAGTGGAGAGAGGGAGACCCGGGAGACCGTCTACGCGGTCACCAGCCTCGACACCCACCAGGCCACCCCGGCCGAACTGGCCACCTACCTGCGCGGACACTGGGCCGTCGAGAACTCCAGCCACCACATCAGGGACGTCACCTTCAGGGAGGACGCCTCCACGGTTCACGCCGGCACCGCGCCCCGGGCGATGGCCGTCTTCCGGAACCTCGCGATCGGCACCCTTAAAGCAGCGAAAGCATCCAACCTGGCCAAAACAACGCGAGCCATCCGCGACAACCCCGAACGAGCCCTCCCGCTCCTGGGCATCACCAACAACGCAACCATCCCGGGAACTTGATCACGCCCTGGCTTGACCCGCCCGCCTTTGAACACCGATCCGTCTGGTGCTGAGACTGCTCCACGGCCTCATAACCTGATCGACGACCTTCCCCTCGGCGAGAGCTACACCCGGTTCGAGGTGACCACACTCTGATGAGACACCACCGCCTAGCGCACGCGCTTTCGACAGGTGGTGCAGGCGTGTGCGGAGCCCGGGCCATAGCGATAAATGGGTGCGCCGCAACCGGCGCATGGGCCGACATGCCAGATGGGACACCCGTAGCACCGTGCCGCCTCGGCGCGCTGCTCGGGGCTGACATGGAGGCGCTGAGGTTGTCGGGGGATGCGGAAGATCCGCTGGGGCACGTCGGGGAAGGTGTGCAGGCCGGATGCCTCAGCGTGATCACGGCGCGGTCGTCGATCGTCGAAGACGCGGGTGTCCTCGCCGTAGCGGCAGGTGGAGTCGAGCTCCTGTTCAGTGAACGTCAGACCTGCTTCCGCCGGGGGTTCGGCGTCGGGCAGTGGTTCGTCCTCGCCGATGATGGTGCGCCAGCGGTCCCGGTCGGCTGTCGGTGCCCATAGCCGTGTCGAGGCCCGGGGGTTGTGCTGGCAGGGATCTTCATGGGCACGTAGTCGCCCTCGGCGCTGGCCGCGACCAGGGCGTCGACTTGGGTGTGTGGCTTGGGCGGCAGGCATAGCGCCGGCAGGGTCCAGGCAACGTGCAGGCCCCCGCACGAACTGCCGTTGAGGGGGCAGGGCCTCTGGGCGGCTGGCGTGCAGGCCCAGTCCTGTAGATGCCGTATTCCGCCGCGCACGAGCATCGTGCGTGCGGAAGCGATGTCGCGCCAGGGCCAGTCATCGACCCGCACCCAGGGTGCCCGGTCGATCAGCGCTGCCCGGTCGTCGTTGGTTACCCACAGGGGCATGATCTCGCGGTCCGCGGCGGCAGTTGAACGCCGTCGAACTGTCGATGCCGTGATCGGCGAGTACTGCGCCTCCCACCCGACGCGCCCTGCACTACCCGACACCAGGACATCGTTGCGTACCTTGCCGTCTGTGCTGCGGGCCTCAATCTGTGCCGAGAGGCCGTGGCGGTGCGCGGCTCGCGCGATCCGCTCCTTGAGAGCCTTGTGCTTGTCGCTCTCATCGGCTGTCGGTTTGTTGCGTACCGGCAAATGCGCGGCCACCAGGGTTGTGACCCCGTCGACTATACGCCGACGGATCGTCATCCAGGGGGACCGATCTTCTTCTTCGGCCTGGCAGATGCCGGTGCCGTGATGCTGCAAACACTGCAGCAGCTCACGGTCGCGCTGTTCGATCGGCAGAGTGATCTCGTCGAACAGACCGGGACGGTCTGGGTGGCCGAGGTCCGCATGCGTTAACTCGATCTTGAGGTGATAGCCGGTGTGCCACACGCCGTTCGCCATAACTCATAAGGGTAAGAACGGCCACGGACAATGCACCAGAGCGCGTAACCGCTAGGGTCGTGACCCTGCTCGGATAGGGGGACACCTCTAGCCAGTTGAGTACTTAGTGGACATCGCCCGAACGCAGCCCGCGCGGTGCGACTGCGATAATCCACCGGCAGGGCCGAGGCGGCCAACGCATACCTTGTTGACGCGGTCCTACGGCATCCGAAGAGCGCACTGCTGCAGCTGGGGCTTGGTACGTTCTGGCGTATGACGCTGCGTTCAGTGGATTTGCGCAAGGAGCCTGTAGAGGTCGTACTGGATCGCGCCGAGCGAATGCTGGGGGTGCGACTCGATGGCGAGACTATGGTGCGTAAGCGGCGGTCTGTGGGGGCTCGTACGGACCGTGGTACGTGGGTGCGCATCGAGCGGCGTGGGCTCGACCGGATCAGGGTTCAGGGCGGGGATGGCACCGCGTCCGCGGACGGCCTGCGCGGGATCGCCAAGCCAGCATGGTTCGCCGGTGTCGCGTGGCGGGACGAGGTGGATCCGGTGGTGTGGCGGGCGGATGAGACCGGGCTCCTGCCGGATGCACCGGTGGGTAGCGCCGTCGTCGCGAAGGGCCCTCAACTGTCCGTAGAGTGGTGGGCTTCGCTGAATGTTTCGTTGGATGCCCTCGCTGCGCAGCACACGAATCGGATCGCGACACCGGATACCGAGACCGTTACGCAGGAACTGGTCACGGGTACGATCCGCAACGTCTTCGCCGACGTCGATACGGCAGTGGCCGATTGGCGGCCGGCTCACGGGGATCTCAACTGGGCAAATATGACGGCCCCGGTGTTGTGCTTGTTTGACTGGGAGGACTGGGGCATGGCTCCGCGCGGCCTGGACGCGGCACATCTGTGGGGAGCCTCCCTCGCCGTCTCGGCTCTGGCCGATCGTGTCCGCAGGGAGCGGCGCCACGATCTGGCGAGCCGGGACGGCAAGCTGATGATGCTCTTCGTCGCCGCGAAGATCCTCGGCCCGTACGCAGATCCCGAGGACCCTCGCCTGGTCCCCGCGCGGAAGATGGCAGAGCAACTGCTGCAGGAACTTCAGGTCGCCTGACGGTCCTTGAGGAGCTGCCGGTACTCCTGGACGATCTGGTCATCCACCTCGAACGTCAGAGCTTCGGTCAGCTCCCGCAGATGATCGACGTTGTCCGTGCCGACGGCGACCGCGTCGACCCGGGGCAGGTTGTAGGCAGAGCGGAACGCGGCCTGGACTTTCGTGACCGAGGCGGAATCCCGCAGGAAGACGCCCGGATCGAAGCGCTCCCACACCTCCTGGGTCGCATTTCCGCTGAAGGGGCTCATGCCCCATACCTGCGACGGACGCCACCTCGTCACCAGAGATTCGGCCGCTTCGAGGATGTCGATCCCAACCAGTAGCCCTGCCCGGACCATGAGGACATCAGGGCACGGCACATCGAGGTCCACGAGCGGGCGCGGGTCCCAGGTTGAGATGCCCCAGGAACGGCAGAGCCCTGCTCGCACGGTGTCGGCCAGGGCCGAGCATGCCTGCGCCAGCGTCTCGGCGTCCGGCACCGAGTGCTCCGGGTTGTGGAGGAACACCACGTCCGGCTCCCGCCCGAGACCCTTGATTGCCTGCTCGACGGCGCTGCGTAGCCGGGTGGGATCGAGGCTGTGCCCCTCGGGGAAAAATCCGATCTTGGTGGAGACCGAGAACTTCGGCAGCAGGTCGCCGGCCGTTGCCTTCAGGACCTCGTGGGAGCGATGACGAAGGTAGTTAGACGCGGTGTCGAGGTGTTTCACGCCGAGGTCGGCGGCTGCTTCGAGTAGGTCACGGGAGTGACCAGACCGGTGTAGCCCGAGGACGATATCTCGGTCAGCGGTTCGCATAGCCCCTCCGTGATCAGCAGGTCGGCCAGAGTGATGATGTCCTCGGATGCGCCGTCGAGGTAGACCGGATGGCCTGACAGGAGCGTCCGGAGGCCGGGTTCTGCGCGCGCGTGGAGGGTCAGCCGCTTGCTACCGCCGGAGACTTGTACCGTTTCCCCGGAGCGGACGATGGATGGCGCGAACTCAGTGACGGCCACAACTCCCTCCGGCCGGCCGAAGGCGGCTACGTGCGGCATGTGGCGTGCGGGCGGGGTACTGGACCTCAGTTCGGCCAGGTACCGCTCGGGACTGTAGTCGGCGGCCAAGGCGCTGAGCTTGTCCGCCAGCACTTTGTGCGCGACTCCTTCCACACTCTCCAGATTTTGGCGGAATATCTGATCCGCGCGGGCTGCGTCAGAGAGGAAGTTGGCCCACGTGACGCCGGTTCGTCTGGTGAACCCGAACGTCACATGCAGTGAGTGGCCACTGCTTCCGGAACCGAGGCGGGAGGCGGTGTGCCAGAAGCCGCGGGGGATGTGCATGACGTCCCCGGCCTGCATGGTGCCCTTCCACAGCACTTCCTCGGAGGGGGTGCGATTGCGTTCCGCGTCGCGGTACATCGGTGCCGCCCGAGATGGGCCGCGTACCTCCCATGACTTCTCGCCCGAAATCTGTACAGCGATGACCTCGTGATCATCCCAGTGGAGATGGAATCCGTCGGCTTCGCCGACCGCGAGGTATGCGTTCGCGGAGGTCAGTTCGCCCGACCACCAGCCCAGGGCTCGGCAGGCGACCTCCAGTGTCGGGTCGAAGAAGTCCACATGGTCCAGGACGACGGTGCCCCCTTCGCTGAGGATCCGTCCGAGCGCCGCCATGTCGGCCTGACTCACGGCTTGCCTGCGCCGGTTGACATTGGTGGACAGGAATGTGGACGGGTGCATTTCGTCGCCCTGGGCGTAGCAGCGCAGCTGCGGATTACCCAAGTGGCGGCGCTTGATCAGGTCCAGCAGCTTGTGCGGGGTCAACAGCCGTGCGGGTAGCTCCGGGTCCGTGAGACGGCCGCGTGCGAACGCGGTCCCCACGGAACCCGGCCCGTCCCAGCCGAGAGCCTTCTCGATGTGGGTGACGAGCCGGTGCTCCATGGGATCCCCCTACTCCTTCGGGAGGTTCAGGTCACGGTTGTCGCCGTCATCGCCCGCACTGTTCTGCGAGCTGGTGACGTCGGACCGCTCGGACTCGCTGCGGTCGTGAGCAGTTGCCAGCTCCTCCACGGCGATCAGAAGCGCGGGGCTGGTCCCCGCTGGCGAGGATGTCCTGTCTGCCATCTGTGCTCTCCTCTCGGTTTCCCCCGGCCAGCTCCGGGCGAAAGGTCTGATTAAATCCGCGTCTCCGACATGACAGTAGAGCGAGATTCGGACATGCGTACGAGTGTGTGCCGTCGTCTAAAGCGGTTGGCCTCATCGCGCGCCAGGTAGTGGCCATCACCGGATGGATCAGCCCAGTCCCGTACGAGAAATCCGTCGCGCAGGGGCAATGCCTTCCTCCACTGTGATGGGATGCCGAACATCAGCACTCCGCGCCTCCAGTACAGCTCCACGGCCGTACGCCCACGCTGGGACGACCTCCCCCAGGGCATTCATCGACTCATCTCCCTGCGCGTGGGTGGCGTAGTGGATGCAGGGCCGAGCGCCGGAAGCGGGTTCACTAGCGGCTTCGCCGCCGTGCTCCGTGGAGCTGGCGGGCCCGAGTTCGTCAAAGCAGTCAACGCCAACGAGAACGCGGTGATCGCCGACTGCTACCAGCGCGAGGCATTGATTAACCAAGCCCTGCCGATCGAGGTTCCGGCGCCCCGCTTGCGGTGGACCGAGGAGACGGAAGACGGATGGATCGTCCTTAGCTTCGATGCGGTCGAGGGAGGACGCATGCCTGCCGCGCCCTGGAAGCCTGACGAGCTTGCCTCGACCCTCGACGCCTGCACAGTCAAGGCCGAGGCGCTCTCCACGCCCTCGGCGGCACTTCAGAAGGTCGGGCTCAAGCCGATCGGTGACGGCAGCGACTTTGCGGACTGGCGTGACCTCACCGGCGGTGCCACCAGCCCGAGCATCCTGCCGGAATGGGTACCCACCGACAGGCTCGGCGCCCTGGCCGAACTGGAATCCCACTGGCGACAAGCCGTAGCGGGCGATGCGGTCCTCCACCATGACCTACGTCAGGACAACGTCCTGATCGACACGGGAGGCGCTGCCTGGATCTGCGACTGGAGCTGGCCTTGTCTCGCTGCGAGCTGGTTCGATCTTGTGCTGCTCTTGGCCACAGCACACGCCGACGGACACGACGCCACCACCCTCTTCGAGGACCACCCCACCGGCCGTGAAGTCGACGGAGAACAGCTCGACGCGGCCCTGGCTGCCCTCGCCGGGTTCTTTCTCGTTTCCGGAGCCCAGCCCCCAGCAGACTGGTCCCCGTACATCCGCCAGCACCAGACTTGGTGCGGAGAAGTCACGCTGCGCTGGCTCGCCGACCGACGCGGCTGGACACGCTGACCAAGACCGCCCCGGCCCAGAGTGAATCTGCAGGCCATAAATAGCGGGCACACCTGAAGATCACGGCATCGGCCGTCGGGGTGGTGGAACCACATCCGCCAGGGCCATGGGGACGGCGGAACCGCTCCGCCGTCCCCATGGCCATCAAGACTTTTCCGGGCACCGAGCTGTGGTGGAGACGGTGGTCAAGTTCCCACTACGCTGTGCGGTTGGAATCCCAAGGCGCGGCTGAAATTGCCTAGTTGAGATTGAACTAGCTGTACTCGGTGTGCTCGCTGGACAGCACCAACGCCGATGCGTCGGCTCGGACACCGAATGCATGCTCAGGAATCACCAAGACCTCCGGCCCCACGTGAACTCGCCAGTGACACTCACCAGCGGAATCGCCGACTGAGCATCCAGTTCGAGCAACTCGAAGTCGCCAGCCAGGCCAGCCTCTTCGGTTGCCTGTCGCCTGGCGGCCTGGGGCGGCGCTTCTCCCGCCTCACCACCACCAGCCAGTAGGCGCAGTCCAAGCGACGGACCACGGCGTGGAACAGTCCTCCCTCAGTCCGCCGGTACGGCAGCACCAACACCTGGAACGGAGCACGACCCTCCAGACCTTCAGCCATCGCTCCACGGTAGAGCCGATGAGCCGCCAACGGTGTCGATCGGCGTCATCGCAGCCCGTCCCATCGGTCACGGTGTCCCACTGCGCCGATACCCGACCCACAGTCGCCCGCCAGCCCGCGCCAGGACGTCGTCAACGACGCCAACAAGGGCTTCGGTCTGCCCGTTCAACGCCCCACGAACAGCATGGTGCAGGCGCACATTGAGGCCGGGCGCTGCGTCGGCTAGGCGACGTGCCAGCCACTTCCCGCCGCCACCCCACGCCCCACCGAGCGCCAGCGCCAGTTCGCCTGCCCGTCTCGCCAGCTCTGAGGCGATGAACAGCCGCTCACCTTCATCGGTGCACCCAGCAAGATCGTCCAGGAGATCCGTGATCGAATATCGGAAGTCCTCGATCTCCTCCACTGTTGCCGCTGGCGGACCCGCGAGGGCCAGCTTCCTGGCTTCGGCAGCCAGACTCACGCCGAGCCCATCCACGTCGAAGAGCAGTTCGCCATCCGCACACATCCACAGGAGCGGGGACCGGCGCTTGCGAATTTCCCGGTCCACGAATGCGTGCCAGGATTCTTCGGTGTGCACGAAGAGCTCCACGGGCCAGTCGCCGTACTGAAGGCTCTCTCTGTACGGAGCCGGCGGACCATGCAACAGCACCACGATGTCCAAGTCGGACAAGGCCGTGCGGCGCTCCGTCAGCACGCTGCCCCCCAGAAAAGCCGCGCGAGCGACAGGATAACGTTTCTCTACAACGGCGCGGGCGACGACAACCGGATCCATGCAGCCACTATCGGTATCCAGGGCGCGTCACGCATGTGGTTTGTTCAATCGCTCGGGTGAGCGGTGTGCGCCATGCCCGATGTGCGCACGGGTCGCCGCCAGAACTGCCCACAGGGTGTGGAGGGCTGCTTCCCTGCCCGCTTCGGTCTCCGGATGAGATGATCACAGGCAGGGTCATGGTGTCGCATCGGTGGGAGGGGGAGCGGTGGCCACGGACGCCGTCTTGCGGGGGTACTTGCTGGAGGAATCGCTAGCTTGGCTGCTGCGGTTCAGTGGGTATCGACTGTTGGTTCACGAGGACCAGGACCCCGAGGAACTGGTTGATCAAGAGGGGGCGCTTCGTGTACGCGGCCGTGGTGCCCTGCACCAGGTAGACGTGCTCGGCGAGTTCGCCTTCACACCCGCGTTCTCCATGCCGGTGCGGATGTTTCTGGAGGCCAAGTTCTACCAGAAGCCCTGTGGGTTGGAGATTGTCCGCAACGCCCATGGTGTGGTCCACGACGTCAACGAGAACTTCATGACGCATGCGGGCACACGCCCCCGGCAGCGCTACCAGTACTCGTACGCGTTGTTCTCGGCGGGTGGCTTCACGGCGGACGCGCAGAGATACGCCTTGGCCCACCAGATCTCGTTGGTGGACCTCTCCGGAGCCTCATTCACCTGGCTGCTCGGCGCCATCGGCAGCACCGCCTGGAGCCTGTTCCAGGCGCAGGAGAAGTACCTGCCCAAGCCCCCCGGGTTCCCGGTCACCTGGATGCGGCGACAGCTGAGGGAAGCCCTGGAGACGTCCCCGGTGCACTTCTTGTCCTCGGCTGACATTGCTGAGGGGAAGTTCAAGAATGCCGCCCGTGCCGCGCTCGAGCAACTGGTCGCTGCTCTTCGCCAGCGCAGTGAGACGGAGCTATTGCTCGGCTTCCCCTCCGCGCCGTTCATCCTTCCGCTGGCTGCGGATGATCACCGTCGGTTCCTTCGGTATGCGGAGGCCAGACCGGATCATGCGGTGCGCATCAAGAGGCGCGGCAGCGGGACGGTAGCGGAGTGGACGCTGGCTCCGGTAGAGGAGCCCGGCGCCTACGAGTTGGCGTTCAAGCTCCCGAAGCACATCGAGCAGTGGATCAGCGACATCGACGGGAAGGAGCGCCGTCGCACCATGGAGATCAAGGAGCAGTTCTTGTCCGCGATCACCATCTACCGGATGAACGGCGAGGGCCTGCGTACCTACCAACTGCGCTACGAGGCGAGCTCCTTGTCCCGCTTCTGACTCCGGTGTGAAGTTCCGGGCCCTGGCGGTGGCGCGTTGGCCGGGGCCCGGAGGCAACGCTAGACCGGCAGGTATGGGCTGGGCTTGCCGTGCCAGCTGATGCTTAGGGCGTCACGGGCGCGGGTGGTGGCGACGAAGAGCAGCGAGCGGGCCTTGCGCTGCTCGCGCTCGTAGCGCGGCGGGTCTTCGGTGCGGTAGCGCTCGATTCGGCTGGTCTGGGGAATGATGCCGTCACTGGCACCGACGATGGCGAGGCGCTGGTACTCGAGTCCCTTGAAGCGGTGCATGGTGCCGACGTGTACTTCTCCGTCGCCCTTGGGGCCGTCCTTGGTGAGCTCGGCGCAGGTGATGCCGGCCTTGGTGACCAGGTAGTACATGGCCTGGCTGACCATGTCGCGGTCGGCGACGCAGACGGCGATGCGGCCACTGGGGTCGCTGGGGGCACCGTTCTCGTTGGTGGACAGTTCGTCGCGCCAGGTGGTCAGGGTGGTGGCGAGGCCGGCGAGTTCGTCGTCCCAGGTGCCATACGGGACGAACGTGGGGGCGGGGCCGTGGAGGACGGAGCGGTAGCCGGCGAGGTTGTCGGTGCCGTCGTCGAGGTCGTCGTACGTGGCTTTCTTGTCGTCGACGACGCGCATGGCCTGGACGAGGATTTCCTTGGTGGTGCGATAGCTCAGGGTCAGGCGGGAGGAGCGACCGCGGATGTTGATGCCGAGCGCGCCGAGGGTGACCTGGTGGTCGTAGATGCGCTGGTGGGTGTCGCCGGCGATGAACAGGTCGTTGGCGAGATCGGGGTCGGCCATGGCGCGCAGCATCTTCCAGTGCGCGGGGCGAAGGTCCTGGGCCTCGTCGACCACGATGTGTTGGAAGCGGTGGCCCAGGTAGCGCATGCCGGAGCTGTTGTCGCGATGGATAAGATCCTTGCCGCCGATCTCTTCCTTGTACGCACGACGGGACTTGATCTTCGCGGCGCGTTCGATCTCGAAGCGGGCTGCCCGCTCGGAGGCTTGACCCCAGGTTTCCACGCCGAGCTTGTCCAGGCGGGCGGTGAACTGCTCGATGAGCTTCCAGATGTGGTTGCGCTCGGGGCGGGTCAGTGCCCGCCCCCGGCCGGCGCGACGGGCTTGGAAATAGGCGGAGCGGGTGGGGACGGACTGGCCGAGGATGACCTGTTCCCACTCCTCCAGCAGGAACTCCGGCTCCCAGCGGCGGTCGTCGAGTTCAGCCAGGAGCTGTCGCATCTCGTTCAGCGCCACGTGGTCGTAGACGCGCTGCTTGCCGCGGCCGGGGGCGGTGTTCTCGCCCAGGACGCGGGCGGCGAGCTGGTCGATGTGGGCGATCTCGACGCGGGCGAGGAGTTCGGGTTCGACGAGGGAGGCCAGTCGCAGGCGGAGGTCGGTGGTGAGGTTCTTGGTGAAGGTGGTCAGCAGGATCGGTTTGTTGTGGCCCGGGGGCAGCTGCTCGGCGAGGTGCCTGACCCGGTGGAGCGCGACGATGGTCTTGCCGGTGCCGGGACCGCCGGATACGCGGGCGGGGCCGTTGTAGTGGCGGTGGACGATGCGTTCCTGGGTGGGGTGCAGGAAGACCTTCCAGGCGCGGAAGTCGCCTTCGTCGATGGCGGCCTGGACGTCGTCGTCGACAGCGGTGACCTTGGTACGGGTCGCGGCGGCGGCGAAGTCGTCGAGGTCGGGCCGCTGGCCGAGTTCGACCGGCTTGGTGATCTCCTTGCGGACCTCGTCGATGTCCATGCCCGCCGCAAGGCCGTACAGGACGTCCTTGGACAGCAGCGGGGCGCCCTGGAGGAGTTGGTCAAGCTCGGTGCTCTCGGTGACAGCGAGGGCGAGCTCGATGAGCTGGTCGGCGACACCGAGGTCGCGCAGCTGTCCGGCGTCGTAGGCGGCGAGCAGGGCAGGTGCGGCCTCGGGTTCGGCGACGTGCTGAACCGGTTCCGGGGCGGGCTCGGGTGCCTGGGCCGGAGATTCGGGCTCCGAGGGAGTGAGGGTAATGCCTGCGCGGCGCAGCGCACTGTCGCCGACGACGGCGAGGTCGACGAACTCGATCTCGCCGGTGACCCGGTTGACGGCGACTTGGAGTTCTTCGTAGACGTATCTGCGGTGGCGTACGGCGATGACCAGCCAGTTTTCCGTACCGTCCGCGTCGACCCCGGTGGGCGTGAGCAGAGCGCGGTAGGACTGGTTGACCCGGGCGGACCAGATACGGGAGTCGCCCTTGAGCTTCTGCTTCTTCAGCCCCGGCTGGTCGGGGTTGGTCCTAAAGATGTGGCAGAAGTCGTAGAACTGGGCCTTGACCGAGCGGTCGAGCTTGTACAGCTCCTGTTCGGCCTTGCGGTACAGGCTGAGCCGGGCGGTCATCGGGTGGTGCCTTCCGTGTCGGGGAGCTGGTCGAGCAACTCGTCCAGCTGGGCCAGCCATTCGCCGGCGGTGCGGACCTGCCAGCCGTCGTCGGTGTAAGCGGCGTCGCGCCGCTGGGCCTCGGGGTCGTCCTCGCCCTGGTGAGCGGTCATGACGGCGATCTTGAGTCCGGGGGACTGCCAGGCGAATTCGGCTTGCCAGCGGCTTGCGCCGAGTTCGAAGCCGAAGACGGGAGCCTGCTTGCCTCGGTCGGCGAGGGTTTCGGCAAGGCGCAGGAGGTCAGGGGCCTCGATGGGTTCCTCGCGCAGTATCTCCAGGATGTCCTCGTCCCAGACGGCGTCCCGAAGCATCTGGACGAGGGTGGCCTCGGCGGCCGAGTCATGGTCCGGGTTCGGATCGACCGGTTTGGTGCTTTCTGCCGACGCGGGTGCCTCGGGTTTGGCGCGCGTCGGTACAGGGGCGCCAACGAGAGAATCGAGTTCGCCGAGCCCTCCGCAGACGGCGAGCACTTCGACTTCAAAAGCGGCGGCGCGGCTGGCGGCGAGCTGGACGCCGTCGCCTCCGGCCAGGGACAGGAACTGGGTGAGGTTGCTCCAGTACAGCCACGACCGCCAGCGCAGCTTGTGCTCGTCGCTCTCCAGGACGGAATCGGTGTCGTCGAGGACGGTGAGTGCGCTCCACCGCGGGGCTTCGGGGTCGGCAGCATCCAGGGTGACGAGGATCGGCAGCCCGTTCTCGTCCTGGGTCCGGAACACGTGCACGGGCCCGATCCCGGCGGCATCCGGTACAACCGGCTTGTCGTGGCGCGCACTACTGCTGAAAGTGGCCAGCTCACTGCGCAGCGCCGCCACCAGCTCGCTGCGGCGCCCGGCCGCGGCGACGGGAGTGGTTCCCGCAGTGCTCAACAGGCCGGTGACCAGCGCGCGGGAGCGGCGGGCCCAGCGGTCGGCCTCAGGATCGCGCAGGTAGGCGATCAACGTGTCGATCGGGTTGGCGAAGACGGCGTTCGCGAAGTGGGCGCGCTGTCCGCCGTACTGCTCGTAGGCGGCCTTGGCCTGTTCCTGGGCCGTGCCTCGATAGGGCGGCCAGACGGGTTTGGTCCGCGTGGGGCGCTTCTCGAACAGGTCGATGTCCGCCCAGGTCACCTGGAAGACGATCTCTCCCTCGGCACGCAGCTTCGTGCGCTGAGCCGCGTCATGGGCGATGCGGTTGTGTTCACGGCTGGCGTGGAAACGGAATCCTTCGAGATAGACCTTGACGCTCTGGGCCGGACCGTCGACCCGGGTGAAGGTGAAATCAGTCCGGCTGCCCTGAAGTTGCTGCTGGGCAGTCAGTCGCCAATGGGTGACCTCGGCACCAGCGGTGAAACGCAGATGCCCGCTGGCGTGGCCGTCCTCATCCAGGGCTGCGTCATCGGTAACCTTTACCCAGTCGCGCAGGGCGGCCAGGAAGCGCGCCTCCAAGTCGGATTCGACCTGGGCATCCAGACCGACCAGCCCGGTGTGATCAACGTCAGCGATATCCCAGCCGTCCGCACCCTCTGCCGTGAACAGCAGCGACTCCAGCATGTTCAGCGCTGACTGACGCGAGACGATGTCCTGGAAACGCTCGGGCGTATAGCGGTGCAGACACCGGTGGCAGGCCCGGCGCTGTTCCTCGGCGCACGGACATTCCTTCAACATCTCGTACGCTGCCGCGAGGGTTTCGCGGAAGGCGACGCGATCGGTGAGCCGGTCCAGATAGCCGGTGCCGCCGGGCAGGGCATCGAAGAGCACCAGGAACCAACGGAGCTCTCCGCTCTCGGCATCCGGCATGGAAGCCACGGTGGTGTCCAGGTGCTGCGGGTCGCCGCCGAAGTGCAGGTCCACACCGAGCCGCAGCGCGGCACGGAAGGAGTGCACCTTGGCGTCCACGTCCGCCGTGGCGGCCGGGATCAACACCCGCAGGGCCTCGGTCTTCAACGTATGGGCCAGCAGCACCGGCTCCTGGGTGGCCCCGTCTCGCTTGCCGCGGCGCAGCGGACACCAAGGGCGGTGGTGCTTGAGCTGCGGGCTACGGGCCGCTGCGGAGTCGAGAGCGTCGGTGTCGTGGTCGAAGACCGGCTTGCCGTCCGCGCTGGCCGCCCCGCAGGCGGTGCACACATGGAACGGGTTGAGGCGCACCAGATGCCCGGCGAAGTCGTCGCGGGCCGGGGCGTCGTAACGGACCGGCCCCACGTTGATCCGGCGGATCATGGCACTGCGGCAATAGTCGACGCCGAACGTCTGCTTCGTGTGACGCCACGAGCCGGGCTCGATGTCGCCCACCGGGATGTCCACCGCGTCCACGACGGAGTAGTTGCGTCGGTCGCGGTCGTCCTTGTCGTCGCGGATCCGGGCGTCCTCGCGCTTGTCACGCGAGGTCACCGTCGACGGCTCCACGATCTGGAACAGGCAGGAACCGTCGTCGGCGATATGGGCACTCTTGCAGCGCGGGCACGGTGAGCGGTCCTCGGCAGCGTCCTCGGTGCGCACAAATCCGCAGCCTGGACACACCCGCCAGGTGCGCCATTCCTGCCGGCCGCCGGTGGCGATCTCCAGTCCGGTGATCTCGTGCCGGTAGCCGTTGACGTAGAAGGAGTTGCCCGGGGCCAGCTCCGAGAGCGCGTAGCGGCGCGGTCGGTCGTAGGAGTCGGTGGTGGAGGTGAACTTCGCCTTCCCCGTCTTCGGGTCGATCCCGTCCTCGCCGTACAGCGTCGCGGACAGCGTGGTGACCGAGTCGATCAGCGCGTAGTTCGGCAGCAGCCCCAGGTCGCACAGTGCGCTCTGGGCGGCGGTATCGCCCAGGTTGAGCAGGCGCCTGCCCACTCCGCGCCGCTCTGCGTCCAGTTCGGCTTTCTGCCGCGCCTGATCCGGGTCGGAGTCGTGGAGCTCGTCGTGGGCCTCGTCGATCTGGGCCAGCCGGGCGCGCAGCGCCTGGTCTCGGCGGCGCCACTCCCGCTCGGCCTCTTCCACCGCGCCGCGCAGCTCGTGCGTCGCGTACTCGCGCAGGTCGTCCTTGGCCCGGTCGTTGACGCCGGTGGGGAACATCTCCAGGAAGCCCTTGGCGAGCTCTTCCCCCTGGGCGATGGCCACTTCCACCAGGTCGATCAGGTAGCCGGACGGACCGAACAGGGCGGGTGCCTTGGTCGGCAGGGCGCGCAGCACGATGCCGTCACCGCGGACGAGGCGGCCGGCCGCCGCGAGGTCCAGCAGGTGCGCCAGGTACTGGCGGCGCAGGATCTCCACCGCCGAGAGATGACAGCCCGGGGGCACGATCGTGCCGGCGATCAGGTCCTTGGGGCGCTCCAGGAAATACAGGTCACGCCGTCGACGATCGGGAATCGTCAGCAAGAACGCATTGCCGGTCCGGCGTCCGGCCCGCCCGACCTGCTGGGCGTAACTGGCCGGCCGGCGCGGCAGCGCTGCCAGCACTACCGCGGACAGGTCACCGATGTCGATGCCCATCTCCAGCGTCGGCGTGCAGGAGAGCACATTGGGGTCCTTGAAGCCCGTACGCCGCTTGAACGCCTCCTCCACCTTCTCGCGCTGCGGGCGCGTGAGCATGCCGGTGTGCTCGGCGGTGACCACCTGGTAGGTACCGGCCTTCCGGTACAGATGCCGGTAGTAGTCCAGGGTGTAGTCACGGTCGCGGTGGTGCACTCCCAGCCGCTCGGGCCGGTCTCCGGCCACCAGACGGCCGCTGCGGCAGCGGTAGGAGGGGCAGGGCTGGTCGCGCCACTGATCGAGAAGGGAGGGGTGGACCGTCTGTTCCCAGAAGCACACCGGGCAGCGCACATACGCGTGCCGGACCTGCTCGTCGTCCAGGAGCAGCGCTTCTACGTTGCCCGGCTTGAGCCCGTAGACCCGCACCGACGTGTCGTTCGGCGTACGACACGACAGCAGCCCGATCGCGGCCAGTTCCGGCAGGAGGCGGCTCCAGAACTCCGGTGCCGCCTCACGCGACAGCCCCAGGCAGCGGCCGGCCCACCGCTCGTACCAGGACAGCCGGCCCGTCGCGAAGTCGAACTCGCTGCCGTTCTTCGGCGAGCCGAGCAGGAACACGGGCGCCGCGACCCGCTTGGGGAACGTGCGCATGCCGGGTGCACGCTTGCCCCAGATGAAGTAGCGGCTGGTGCCCGCCTCATCGACGTACTTGTCCAACCACTGGTGCGCGATCGCGCCCCGCGTACGCAGGCGCTCCAAGAACACCCGCACGAACGCCAGATAGCGTGCGTCATCCTGCGGCTGAAGGGGCAGACCGGCGCGCTCGAACTCCTCGTGAATCCCCTTGACCAGGGCCACCACGGCCGCAGGGTCCGCGATGCGCACCTGCGCGGCGGCGGTCCGGGTCAGCTCCAGGGTGCGCCCGTTGCGGGAACGGAACCCGAACTCCATCAGCGCTTCGAACGCCAGGCGCTGACCGATCAGCCGCCAGGTCGGCAGATCCCCGCCGCGCCCCTTCCCGGACAGCAGCCGGTCCACGCCCTTGAAACCATGCAGATCCGGCGGCACCACCGCAGCCAGGGTTTCCTTGTCAGTCGTGGCCTCGACCACGTCGGCGATCAGATCGTTCAGCGCGGTGGGCACGTCGCTGCGCAGATGCTTCGCCAACAGGGCGCGCAACGAGAAGGTGTACGAACGATTCGCGACGAACCCGGCCCGGTGCGCGGCATCCTGCACCGAATCGTTGAACATCAGCGTCTTGTCTTCATGCCGCTCTTTGTCGAGCTCCCCGCCCGTGAACAACTGGGTGATCGACGCCGCCGTCATCGCAGCCGCTCCAGTACCCAGATAGCGGATCGCGTTGCGCTCACCGCACGCCGGGCACCAGTCCTCCTTGGCCGCGGTATTCGCCGTATCACCGAAGTTGACCAGGACGAACGCCGAATCGCGGGCCGTCAGCCGCGGCTCCTTCGACTCCTTGTCGTAATCGTTGAGCGGATCAGGCAACCGCAGCCGCTTGCGGGCACCGTCCAGGACCATCAGCAGCCCACCCGCACTCTGCAAAGCTGTGGTCCCCTTGCCACCCCGACCACTTGCCGGCAGCACCGCAGCCCCAGAACCCTCGCGCGCCTCGCGCTCGGTCGCCGAGACCAAGTTCCGCACCCGAGCCTTGTCCTGACCCAACGAGGCACGACGGATCTTGTACGTGTCGAACTGGACCTCGTGGTCATCGCTCTCCGGCGAGAACACCGCCCAGCCCGACCGCCCACAGTCCCGGCAGTAGACAGCCGGCAGAAACAGGTTCGCGCTCTGCCCCGACGTGGCTGTCGTCACCGGCGCCGAACGGTTCCCGCTTCCCGCACTAGCATCGGCCGCACCGGCCACATCCCAGCGGAACTCCGCCTTGGGCCACGGCAGCACGCCGCGCAGCAGCCGCGAGACCGACCGGGCCCACTGATGCACCTCGACATGCACGAACGGCCGCGGCGGCTCGCCCACCGGCGACTTCGGGTCACGCGCGTACGACAACAGCGCCACGAACCGGGCGAGCGCCTCAGCGGCCTTCTCCGGCTGCCGGGCCACCGCCTCCGCCCAACCAGCCGCACCTGCACGCCACATGACGTCCAGCACCTCGGCGCCGGCCTTCACCTCACCGTCCAGCGCCTGCATCACCGCCCGGGTAAACAGGTGCCGCTTCAGATTCTCGCCCAATACAAGGGGGTCGTCGTCGCGGACCCCAGTAACCGACTCGATGAGGTCCAGCATCGCCTCATCGCTCGTCGCGGGATCGGGCAGTGCCAGCAGCTCGTCCGGCGTCGGCAGCCCCTGCATCCGCACGTCCGCCAGCGGGATGAACTCCTCCACAGACAGCCGGTTCTCCCCGACGATGGACTCCGCCGTGAACTCCGTACCGAAGACCTGCGTTGCTACCTCGAGCAGCTGGGCCACTCCGTCGGCATCCGTCCCAGACGCGAGCGTCGCCGACGTCGCCACCGGACAGATCGAACCCAGCGGACGCCCCTCCTCGGACGCCCCCACCGCGGCCGCGAGCCGTCGCAGCAGCATCGCCACGTCCGTGCCCTGCGCACCGTCATAGGTGTGGAACTCATCCACCACCACATACCGGATGTCCGACCCGCGCCACAGCGGTGCGTCATCCGCACGCTGCAGCAGCAGATCCATCATCTTGTAGTTGGTGATCAAGATATCCGGCGGCGAGAGCTGCATGTCCGAGCGGCGCGTACGAACGTTGTCGTACTTAATGGCCGCCTTGTCACCGATGTACAGCCCGGCCGACAACTTCTTCAGCGCATCGTTCTCCGTGATCAGCTCGTTGATGCGCTGCGCCTGATCGGTCGCGAGGGCATTCATCGGGTACAGGAACACCGCCTTGATGCCGGCCTTCCCCGCCTCCCGCTCGCGAAGACAGTGATCCAGCACCGGATACAGGAACGCCTCCGTCTTACCCGAGCCCGTCCCCGTCGTCACCAGCGTCGGCTGCGGCACATGCCCGTTCGCCGACGTCAGCCGCCCGAAGGCAACAGCCTGGTGGGCGTACGGGGTGAACCCCTCACGCTGCCACTCCAGATGCTGCCGCCACTCCTCGCCGGCCACCGTGAACGGCGTCCGGATCCGCAGATACGGGCCCCGGAACATCCCCGACGTCTCATCACCCAGGAACCGGTGCAGCGCCTCACGCGCACCCTCATCCGTCAACGCGTACGTCGTCGACAGATACTGCAACAGGCTCTCCTTGAGCCCCCGTGCCTCCAGCGTCGGCCTCACGGCTTCGGCACCTCCTGCTTCTCCAGGTCCCACTCGCCGCGAGCGACTGCGGCATCTAGTCGTTTCTGAAAGACGGCGTGCGCCTCTCGCATCTCCGTTTCGCGATCCGCCTTGGAGAAGGGAGCGACATAGCCCTCAGGCACGGGCAAGTTGTTCGGGTCGGCTTGATACGCCTCAAATTGGCCCCAGCTTTCCTTGGTCTGGCGCTGACCGAAGGTGCGTGCGTTGCCTGCGATCTTCGATCCCTCGGCATCAAACCAAGTCACTGCCTCGTACTTCTGCAGTACAGGGAAGCGGCCCTTGTATGCCGCGACAAGAGCGTCGGCTTCCATTCCGAGCCACACTGCGACTAGAGCATCAATTTCCACCAGAGCGGAACGTCGTGCCCGCTCGGTGCGTAGTGGTGTTTCCGGACGCCAGACTGGCGACACCTCGTGCAGCGCCGGTAGGCCAGTCCAGTCGCACGCCCATGACTCATGTGTGGTCCAAGTTGGGTCGTACAGTTCTGACCACAGCCCCGAGTAAGCACTGGTAAGGAAATTCAACCGCAATGTTCGCAGGAGTAGCGAGGAAGCGAGGGGGTGATCGCCAGCGGGTGAGGGCATCGCTTTAGCACCCTTCACTTGCAAGTCGCCACGACCAGTAGCGCGGAGGAAGTAGTCGAGCGGGAGCGAGGCCCAGAAACCGGCTACCAATGCGGTTAGCCGAAGATTCGGCATGGCCAGGCTGTGTACCAAGTGAACGTGCGCTACACCTGGCGGCACCAATGCGGCATAGAGTGCACGCTCAGTGTCCGGGGCGATCTGGCGACGCCAGGCAAGCCGAGGAAAGACCACGTATCGGCGACGCGCTCGTTCTTCGAGTAGGGCATCAATCTTGGCAGGATCGACATCGCTTTCTGGAACGTTGTCGGTCAATGCAATTTGCGAACGCGCCTTGGATACCGCCCTACCGTCAGAACGTAGTCGCTCCAGGGCTCGGCCGTCTACCCAACGATCTTGCTTGGCGAGATACGACTGCGCCATCCCGGGGGCACGCACATAGGCAGTGTCCGGGACGAAGTCTGACGCAAGGGTGGTCAAATCCCGACCGTAAGGGTCGTTACTATTAGCGTCATGGCACTTGAATACTGGCGTGGCGATACCCAGTTGAGTTCCCTTCAAGATGACATTACGCCACCTGTCGGGCTGGTATGGATGACCGGTGGGGCTGCTCGGACGGTTGTATTCGATCAACCCAGCAGCCTTTGCGTCACTTTCCATTAGCCCGCGCGTGATCGGCGGGTTGAACCTACCAAGCCGCAATGGGTATTCAGAAAGAGCTGTGATAGCAGACGCCTCGGCTGTGCTGACAGGGAATAGAAGGCGGGATTGTTCAACTGGAAGGTGTGATTCATCCAGTAGGCGCTGCCATTCGGCGAGAAGATCTCGGTTCACGTGAATGACGCGTGACCGGTGAGGGCGTTCATCGAATTCGCCATTTTGCCATCTCACGCCCGGAACTTCCCCGGAGCCATCATGCGCGGCTGAATCGCGGAGAGCGTCCGCTGACACCAACCATGACATGTGGTCAAAATTGATTTCCGAAGGGCTGCCGTAAATATGCACGCCAAAGTGTGCTGCATGCCCGACGGGCGGAGGGAAGAAACGCTGTCCGGCATTCACGAAGTCTCCGTGGACGCACAAACGATGGTATGCGGCCTCGCGAAGTGCCCCTTCCTTGTCGCCGGTGAAGTGGGTATCGGGATGCACGAGCCCAGCCATACCTGACGGAGACTGATGAGACCATACCTGAAGCATGAATGCCCGATAAAGATCTGGGCGAGTTCCTACGAGCAAGGGATAGGTGGTCTCATGCCCGTAAAACGAGGAGCAGCCGCTTACTTTCTCGCGCTCATGAATGTAATAATCGAACGTCCTTCGCTGATTCAGTGCAATGGATCGCCGCTTGCTCTGCTCGGTTGCTGACGGCCTGTCCGCCAACTCAAACCAAGGTTCGTGCTCGGCGAGGACGCTTGCCTCATCCCAGTCAGGACGCACCCAGGGGGGATTGCCCACCTGGAGATCGAAGCCGCCGCTGCGAGCGAATACGAGAGCGAACTCCAACTCCCAGTGAAGAAATCCCTGCTCCTCGGCAATGTCCCGAGTAATGCGCAGCCATGGAAAGACGTCCTCCGGGTTTCCGGTGTCCATTCCCATGAAGCCGGGGAGCGTCTCTTCGTACGTTTTGAGATCTGCCAGGGTTTTGAAGTTGTCGAGGAAAGTTCCGTCAGGTACGTCGGCTCTTCCAAGCATGGATTCCAAGAAGTCCAGCCAGTCGTCCAGCTCCTTGAGCGGGATGACCGGGCGGCGCATCGGTCCCTTTGGCTTTGCGCCGACCTGCTTTGCTGCCTTCGGTCCGATCTCTTTGGTCTCGATGATCGCTTCGTCGTCGGCGGTCAGTACGAGATCTTCGAAGGAGGTCTGCTCAGCGCCAAGCGCGAAAAGTGCCGTCGCTTCGACGAAGCGTGGCTCGGCCTTCGGTGTCGGGGCAGCCAACGGTTCGGGAGCCACCTGTTCCTTGAGCTCTTCGCCGGTAAGAGGCACTTCACCCAGTAGCTCGCTCAGGCTGTCGCTGCTCACCACGGTGCGGACCGCGTAGTCGCCATCCGTGCCATCCAGTAGGCCGGCTTTACCGACGGGCCAAAACCACAGGGCGCACCAGGCGTCCATGACCTTCTTCAACCGCCAATAAGGGGTGTCGGCAGAGTTGAAGAGGTCCTCCAGAACCTTCTCCTTGGGGACTGCCTGATCAGGGTGGTGGAGGAAGGCGTACTCGGGATCCGTCGGGTCGGCCTGCCAGACATCGATCCTGCGCGCGATCTCTTGTTCGGAGAGTTCCATGCGCTTGACGACGAGCGACCACAGGAACTCGGCTCGGCGGGCGGCGTCCCGCAACCGTGTGAACTGTGACGGCGCTTCCGCCTTCGGTAGCTTGGTCGTGGGGTGAAGTTTTGGGCTGCCGTCCTTGTTGAGGTGGGCGGTGCTGCGCTTGGGGCGTTGGAGAAGGCCCTTCTTCCACTCGGCCAGATGCTTGACGTGTTCCTCGGCCAGCTGCTTGGCCTCTTTCGAGCCCGCGACCGCAGCCCATCCTGGACTGGGAAGCAAGAACTGGTGTACCGCGTCATGGGGCAGTGGTTGGGGTTGGCCGTCCTTAAGGAATGCCAGCGGAGTCGGTGCCAGAGCGCCCTTGTTCTTCAGCCATGCTTTAGCTGGTGAAGCGACCTCCTCACCCGTATAGACGGCTCGACGTGCGCCGATGAGGGAGTTGCCGCGGCGCAGGTGGAGCCCGAACCAGGGGGCTCGCATGCCGGGGTGCATGGTGTTCAACCACAGGGACACCTCCGCGAGTTCGACGCCGGTGGCATTGAGGTCGACGCCGTAGGCGTTGTGTAGGGCGATGTAGGCCCTGGCCTTCTGCTTCTCGGTGAGCGCGTCGGCGGTGGGGATGGGAATGCCGAGTTCGTCCTGGCGGCGGCGTAGGTATTCGTCGGCGACTTGGTTGATGGCCTCGTTGAGGAAGGACCCGGAGCCGAGTGCCGGCTCGCAGATCTTGTACTTGAGGAGCTCGGACGCGCGGGTCTTGATGATGTTGCCGTCGGCGTCACGTTCCTGGTCGAGCCGGTTTTTCAGAGTGAGCTCGACAGTGACCTGGGTGAGCGACTCGGGGGTGTAGTACGAGGCGGAGGTCTCGCGGTCGCGGCCAGCGAGCCGGTAGACAAAGGAGCCCTTGTCGTACTTCTTGACGCCGCGTAGCCCCTTGCGGGCGTCGTCCTCGCTGTAGTGGATGAGGGTCGTGTCGGGGTACTGGTCTTGCTTGTGCGAGGGGATGAGCCAGGATCCCTTCTCCGGGTCGCCGCCCTTGGCGACCTCGCACAGCTCTTCCTCGGCGATGATGCCGGTGTACGACATCAGACCCTCGTATACGGCGCCGAGTTGATTGATGCCCAGGTTGCGGTAGGAAATGAATCCGCCACGTTCCCCGCGCTTGCCCTTCTTCATGGTGAGCAGGCGCAGCACTTCGTGGAGGGCGGAGTTGCGCAGGCGCAGGTCGAGCCAGTGCGGGTCGTTGTCCTCGTCGCTGGTCGGGTCCAGGATGCGGGTGCCGATGAGGCGGATGGCGGTGGGTTCGAAGAGTTCGCTTCGCAGGGGCTCGAAGCGAAGACCGCGGTCTTCGCTGCGGCGTGCGGCCTTGGCCTCGCGAGTCTCTTCGTCGTCCCCGGGTTGGTCGTCGTCGGGCTCGCTGCCGTACGGGCGGTGGCCGAAGTTGACTTTGTTGAACAGGACGTCCAGGGACTGGAAGAGGTGGAAGCCGTTCTTGGCTTCCTCATCGACGAGTTCCTCGTCGCGCTCGACGAGTTCGCGCAGGCGGGCCATGGAGTAGCCGGCTTCGTAGCTGCCGTCGTCGGCGGGGAGGATGCCGAGTTCGGGTCGGGCCTCGGCGTACAGAAGGAAGAGGATCCGATAGAGGTAGCGCAGGGATTCGCGGGTGAGTTCCCGGGCGAAGCGGATCTTCGGGTTCTCGATGTCGGCCGGTGCGACATTGTTCTTCGGCTCGGTCATTCGGCTGAGGACTTCGTTGGCGATGACTTCAACCGAGCGCTGTAGGCCATAGCGCAGTTCGTTGGACACGCCGACCGCGTTGGTACTGGACGACTTGAGCAGGCCATCGATCGCCCGGCTCTGGTCGTTGTCACCGGGGCGGAGCATGTCCAGACTGAACAGGGCTGCAATGGTGGCCAGTTCCCCCTGTTGGGCGCGGTCGTTGCGTTCCAGGGCGGCATCGAGGTTCACTGCGAGGTAGCGGCCTTCGCGCCAGGACTGGCGGTCGGCGAGCAGGATCACACCGCCGATAAGCAGTAGAACGAACCGGGGGTGAGCGCCGCCGGGCTCGTCCAGCTCGCTTTCGAAGAGCCAGGAGGCCAGATCCGCGCCCGTCTCGTAACTCTCGCTCGCGCTGACGCGCAGGGGCGACAGGAGGCGTCCGGAGCCGTCGGCACCCAGGGCGGTGTCGTTGTCGGCGGCCCAGCCGCAGTCGAGCGCGATGATGCCGTGGCCGTGGTAGGCGACGGGCAGGGTGTGCTCGCGTCCGGCGCGGTGCACGGTGAGTTCATCTGGGGTGGCGTCGTATCCGAGGGCGCGCAGCACGGTCTGGTGCCACTCAGTGAGCCGCTTGGCCCACTCAGGGTTGTTGTGCGTATGGAATCGCGCATCGTCACCAGCATCGCGTTCGGCCGCATCGGCGAAGTAGGCGCGTACGTCTTCGGCGAGGTACATGGAGCGCAGAGCGCGTACCTGTTCGCGAGGGGTCTTGCGCGGGTCGTTCTCGTCGCCCTCGCGTAGGGTCCAGGTGGCGAACAGTCCCTTTTTGAGGTCGGCACCGAGCTGTTCGGCGAAGTAGTACGCGGACAGGTACTCGCCGCGATTGACGAAGGAGTCGAAGTCGGTGCTCATCGTGCAGTGCCCCCTTCAGCAGTGTGCGGTTCCAGGACAGCCAGGAGCCGCAGCATCGGCTCGCCCTTCGTTTCCAGGGACTTGGCCAGGCGCATCCGGTCACTCGCGGCTTGGCCGACTCCCTGCTTGTCCGGGCGCAGACCGGCGGAGAGGGCGTCCTGCTTCCAGTGGGTGACGCGCTTGCGGTAGGGGGCGAGGGTCTTCTCGATGCGCTGGCGGTAGTGCTCCTCAAGCGTGCCGAGGTGCCTCTTGGCCTCATCGATCGCGGCGGGGACCAGAGCGGTCAGACCAGGCAGATCCCGGGGAGTGGCGCGGCCGGGCATGCTCGGGCCGACTCCGTAACGCTCCAGGGCCTCTTCGGTCAGCTCCACTGTGTTCGGTTCCTCGGGCAGGCCGGAGACGGCCATCCACTCCACGATGGTCGGTCGGCCCTGACCATTGGAGTAGATGCCCTGTACCAGGAAGGTGGGACGGTCAACGGCGGCGGCGAGTACCGGGGCCTGGTGGCGGCCGATCTCGACGAGGACCTTGTCGGTCAGCCAGTCAAGGACCGGGTGGACGTCCGTGACGTAAGAGACGTTGGGCCACTGGGACTTGGAGGTCTCCCGGGCCGCTTTCAGACGCGCGTCAGCGAGGTCCTTGGAGAAGGTGACGCGCAGCCGGCCCGGTTCGGTCTTACGGGGCATGATCCGCTGCTCGTCCAGGTACGACTTGGGTAGCGCCTTGAGCCGGTAGAGCAGATCGCGCGGGGGCTCGAAGGCGATGGTGCCGTCATCGTCGCGCCGCAGGGACAGCTGGTCCTCGGGGTTGGGGTGGCAGACCTGCCGCAGTGCCTCGTCGAAATAGTCGGCGGTGGAGCGGAAGAGCGTCGGTACCACCGCGCGCGGTACTTCGGGGTGTTCGGGGACCGCACCGACCTGACCGAGCAGCCCGGCCAGGAAGGCGGCACCTCCCTGCTGGGACTGCTTGATCGACTCCTCGACGGTACGGCCGGCGATCAGGTCCTGGGTGAGGCGGTTCTCCTCCTCCTTGGCCCGATACAGGCCGGTGACGGCCTCGGCCGAGCCCTCAATCTTGTGGGCTTCTTCCTCGCGCCCCAGGAGTTTCTCGCCCACCAGCCGGTCATCGAGGGTGCGCGGCTGCCCGCTGGCCTCATCCGTGCGCCACGGGATGTCGCTGGTCAGAACCAGTGCCCGGAACTGTGGCGGGTACGCCTGGCCGTAACGGTCGATACGGCCGTTGCGCTGCTCGATACGGATCAGTGACCACGGCAGGTCGTAGTGCACGAGCAGGTGGCACTGCTGGTGCAGGTTGACACCCTCGGAGGCAACGTCGCCGGTAAACAGGATGCGCACCGGATCGTCGCGCAGCCCGAACTTCTCCACGATGTCCCGCTGCTCTTCGTCGCTGCTGGCCTCGCCGTGCATGACCTGCACCGCACCGCCGAAGCCCAGCCACGGCTTGCTCTCATCCGGGCTGGTCCCGCTCGGAAAGCCGAGCGCGGCCGGTACGGTCTCGGCCAGCCACCTCAGGGTGGGGATGCGCTCGGAGAACACGACAACCCGGGTGTCCGAGCCCGGACCGACACCCATCTCGCGCAGCTCCGCCAGGAGCGCGGTGAGCTTCGCCGAGTCGGAGTCCTGGATCTGCTCGTTCAGCTGCTGCAACTCCACCAGAGCCGCACGCTCCCGCTTGGCCTCCGCCTCGCGGACCTTCGGATCAACCGGCCGGGTCTGCTTCTTCTTGTCGGCCGGCTTTTCGACGGGTGGCTTGTCCAGCGTCGCGATCCGCGTCTTGATCGACGCCCGTAGGGCCCGGTGCGAGGACAGAAAAGACTTGAGCAGCTGGTACGGCACGAGCTGGTGCCGGCTGACCGAGGGCTGGTCGGGGTCACCGGGAATCCAGCGCGTGGCCAGCTCGTGGAAGACGGCGAGCTCCTTTTCACCGGCCGGCGCTCGCAGCGGCTGGGAGGGGCCTCGGTCCGCCCAGGCACCCTTGAGGGACTCGCGTACCTCTGCCGTGGTCTTCGTACGCCGGATGTAGAGGTGGTCGAGGTCCTTGACCTCGTACCGGTTCGGGTTGGCGATCGCCGCCTCGTCCAGCATCTTGACCAGCTCGGCGAATGAAGAGGCATCGCCGTTGTGCGGCGTGGCCGAGGCGAGCACCAGCGCGTCGGTCTTCCTCGCTAGCAGCCTGGCGAGCGCGTTGTTCTTCGTGCCCTGGTTGACGAGGTTGTGGGATTCGTCGATGACGACGGCGTCCCACTCGGTGTGCTCCAGGTGGTGGGCGTAGACGTCGCTCTTCAGCGTGTCCACGGAGATGATGGCCCGCTTGAAATACGCGAACGGGTTGCGGCCTGCGGGGATGTCCTGCTGCACCCGTTGGATCCCCGTCGAGTCCAGCCGTACCAGCGGGATCGCGAACCGGGTCCACAGCTCACGCTGGAACTGCTCCAGCACATGCTGCGGCGTCACGACCAAGATCTTCTCGCCGCGACCGCGCCGGATGAGCTCGGCAAGGAGCACCCCGATCTCCAGGGTCTTGCCCAGACCCACCACGTCCGCGATGAGGATCCGCGGTCGTGGGTTCTTCATCGACAGCGCGAGCTCGGCCGGCCGCAGCTGGTGGACCTGCTGGTCCATGAGGAAGTTGTCCGCCAGCGCCAGCCCGTGCTCGGTCTGGGGCAGGAACGTCTTCCGCATGATCGCCTCAAGGAACAGGCGGGCTCTCCGATGGTTGGCAGAGTCGTCCGCGACCAGTTGCGTCTCGTGGGGGTCGAGCACGCTCACAAGATCGAGCTTGTCGTAGAAGACGGCCTCGACCCCACGGACGAACGAGGAGATGCCGGTGACCTCGACCATCCACCCGTCGCGGGCCGTGGACCGGCACTTGCGGACCAGCCACAGCTCGTCGCGGATCTCCACCTGCGCTCCCGCTGCGTACCCGGACGTGGCGGGAGACTGTTGCTCGGGCGAGGGCTCGTCGGGCTCCCAGGCATCCCACACCGCATCGCTCTGGCCGCCCGCGGCTCCCGCCTCGACGCTCAACGTCCGCTCCGATCCTTCACCAGCGGCACTCACGCCGCTCAACTTCTAACGGGCCTGCCGCCAGCAGATCAGCCGGCCACTCGAACCCGTTCCAGCAAGTCTCCCACCAGGCAATAGCGGCCTCGGGCCGTCAAAGGGTGGAATTCACCGCGTACTGCTCCCGTAGTTCGCCCGCCACCCGCTTGGATGCCACACGCCGCTCCTGCGGAGTGCGAGCTTTTGGCCTCACAGGTGGCGTGGGCAGCTCAGGCACCAGTTCTTCGTCGGCTTCCGGCTCCTCAGGCGCAGGCCGAATGTCGAGCGGGCTGACGAGGTTGTGCGAGTCCACGATCGCGGCCTGCTCATCGATCAGCTTCTCGATCGATGCAGAGGACGGTTCCGGCGTCGGAGTGTTCCCGCCCGCTGCTGTCGTGCGGTCGATGAGGGCGAGCCGCGCGTCGGCTGGCGTCCTGCCCGCTGCCTTCATGAGATCCGCGCAGGCATCCGCCACCTTGGCCAGAGTGGGCCGGCCTTCCGGCGTGTGAGCGAGCATCGCTGCGAGCAGCTCCTTGAAGCCTTCCGGCACACCGCTCAGGTCCGGGCCGATCTCCGGGTTCGAGACCTGCATGGCGACGGCTTCCCACTGGTGTCCGTCGTACGGATAGTGCCGGGCCGCGGCGTATAGGAGGACCGTGCCCAGCGCGTACACATCCGCCGCCGGCGTCACCTGCGGATGCCCGCTCGCCTGCTCGGGGGGCATGCAACGCACGGTCCCGATGATCATCCCGCTGTGCGACAGCGTGTCCTTGGCAGCGTCCATGAACGCACTGAGTCCGAAGTCGATGATTATGGGGCCTTCGCTGCCCAGCATGACGTTCTGAGGCTTCAGGTCTCGGTGCAGCAGCCCCGCATCGTGTACGGCACTCAGCCCTTCGGCAAGGAGCGCTCCGAGGCTGGCCACCAGCGGCAGCGGCAGCGCGCCGTCACTATCCACGCAGTCCATCAGGGTTCGGCCAGCCACATACTCCATCGCCAGCCACGGACGATCCGCGAACGGATCGGCATCCAGGAACCGCGCCACCCGGTTGGTGCCGATCACTGTGCGAGCGATCAGAGCTTCCTTCTCGAAGCGCGCTCGCGTGACCGGGTCCAGCTTGTCGGTGCGAATGACCTTCACAGCTACGGGAGAGCCCGCGGGGGAGTACGCGAGATATACCTCGCCCATGCCGCCGGAGCCGAGCTCCCGAGCCACCGTATAGCGGCCAATCTGAGTGGGGCTCCCGGTCATGAGCTCAGTCCACGCCTTTCCACGTCAGCATCTGCTTGGGTCACTTACGCCGCTAGTTTGCCTGGTCTCCGGGCACTCATCCCAGTGGCCATGAGAAAAGGGAGAGGTGACCATGATCCGGCCTCTCGCGGACTGTGTGGCCCCGAGCACTGGACGTTGGCTTGAAATCGGCGTTTTACATGCTCATGCCCAGGAGCTTGATCGGCTTCATGATCCGCCTGCTGCAGCTCTAGAGCCATGCAGGTGGTAGGACAGGCCCCGGCTATCCAGATACTTCCGTAGGGCGGTGGGCGGCAGGGGCCCAATCCTTCAGAAGGTTGTCGGCGACGGCTTCCTCGTAGACGGCGAGCTTCTCCCTTGCCATGGTCTCGGCGAGTCTCGGGTCCCACAGCGTGTCCTGGGGCTTGCCGTCGAGCGGGACATGGTCGATGTCGGCACGGACACCGTTGAGATAGTCCGCGCTGCTCATACGCCATGGCTCGGCGCCGTAGCGGGTACGCAGTGCGTTGGTCATCGCGATGCCGGGCCAGTCGAAGTCGCCGTGGTACCGGAGCAGGCCGCCATTGTCGACGATCAGGCGGGCAAGGCGGTGGAAGGCGGTTGAGGGGCGGCCTTCTGCGCAGATCAGTGGTGGGCTGCTCGCGCCAAGTTCGCCAGCGGCGCGGCGCAGTACGGCGGGGTTCTCGCAGACGTACACCGTTGGCAGGTTCACGGTGATCGGCAGGGTGATGAGCTGGTGAAGGGTGATGTGGAAAGGGGTGCCGTAGCGGGCGGCGTCGCTGAGCCACTGGCCCAGCCCTTGTCCGGTCGCGGGGAGGTTGAGGACGAGGACGCGGCTGGCCAGGTCGTCGACGATGACGTCGAAGGCGTCCCACAACTCGCGCCGGGCCTCGGCTCCTGATTCGAGTGGCATTCCGCGTGCCATGGCCAGGGCTCGCAGGACCAGGGTCGGCAGAGAGCCGCGGCCGGGGTTGAGAGCTTTGGTGTCCCCTGTGGTGGCGTCGGCCAGTGAAGGCAGCATGACCGGGGGTGATCCGCTGGGTCGGCTGTTGAGGAACTCCAGGACGCGGACAGCCTGGCTGAGGAGGTGGGTGTCCTTCTTGTTGATCAGCCCGGTGATCGTGCCGTCGGATGCGAGGCCGGCTAGCCATTGCTGGTACCAGGAGTGCTCGGTGTGCAGGGGGCTGGTCTCGCCCTCGGCCAGGATTCTCTGCCGGGCTTGTTCGAGTGTGGTCCGTTCATCGGCGCGGAAGCGCAGCTCTGGGCCGATCCGTTCCAGGACATCGCGGAGTGACATGCCCGCGACGTTGCGGATGCTCTCCTCCAGCGCCGCGAGGGGGATGGTGATGCGGCGGATGTCGGGCGAGCGGTAGGTGCCGGTGATGCCGATGACTGCGTTGCGTTCGGCTGTGGTCGGGTTGGTCAGGCCGATGGAGCCCTCGATCTCACCGCCGTTGCGCTCGAGCGAGCGCCGGGCAGCGGCCAGGAGCCGGCGGAACTCAGGGCCCCGGTATCGCTCGTATGTCTCTGCTGCCTTGGTCATTCTGCTTCCTCGGCGTCGTCGCTCGTCGGCTCGTCGTCGGGGATGTCACCGAGCAGTCCTGTCTGCGCGGGGACGTGGCGACGGGGTGTGAAGCCGAGGAGTTCGGCGGCCAGGTCGTCGGATCCTGGGTATTCGAGGTCGTCGAGGATCTGTTCGCCGTCCCAGACGAGCAGCATGGCGGAGACTGTGTGGGATGCCTCGTCGTGCTTCATGTCGTAGTGCGAGATCTGCGGCACCTCGGGGTAGGTGATCCACAGGTCGTAGCCGGTCATGAAGAGGTCGAGGTCGAACTTGGCGGTGAGGGCGAGAAGGTCGGGGCGGTACTTCTCGTCGATGCCGGCGAATGCCTCGTCCAGCGCGATCAGGCGCGGGCAGGTGGGGTATGCGGAGCTGTACTGGGCGTGGGCGGCTGCGAAGAGCGGCAGGTGGATCGAGGCGGACTTCTCACCGCCGGACATCACGCTGTGCTTGGCCTTGGTGAGGACCTCCCCCTTCTTCTTCTCCTCCGGGCTCATGCCCTGCCGGAACAGGCGGAGTTCGAACCTGCGCCAGGCGCGGTAGTCCAGGACTTCGGCGATCACCTGCTGGTAGCTGCGCTTCTTGTCGGCAGCGGCCTTGGCGCGGATCTGGCTGCGCAGGTGGGAGCGGAGTTCGGCCAGCCCGGCGGGGCCAAGGCCGGAGGCGTCCTTGTCGAGCAGCCTGTTGACGGCCTGCTGGGAGTCGGTGAGGGCGTCGGATACGACCCAGTTGATGCCAACCGTCGCGCCGGAGGACATCGGCTTGGCCCGGGTATCGGCGTCCATGCTTTTGACCAGGTCGCGGGCGGCGATGGTGCGGTCGTGGATCTGCTGGGCCAGTCCGGTCAGGAGCCCGTCCTCCAGGACGGTGCGTTCCTTGTCTTCCAGCAGCACACTCTGGTCGGCGAGCTGTTCGGCCAGACGGCGTCCGAAGTCCGCTACGGGTGCGGGTCCTTCGCTGTCGGTGACCCGGGCCAGGATGATGTCGCCGGACGGCTCCCACTCGAAGAGGTAGCCCTGGTCGGATTCCAGCAGGGCTGACTCCAGCGTGGTGATGGCGGTGGAAATCTTTGTCGTGACGGTCTTCAGGAGGCTCGCGGTGATCGGGCGCCCACGGGTCGCCTCGTCGAGCGCGGTGATCAGTGAGGCGACGGATTCGGGGACGACGCTTCGGGCGGCCTCCGTGCCCGTGAGGGAGGTATCGGGCGAGGTGAGGCTGTCCATGAGAGCTTGGACTGCCTGCTCGGGACTCGGCCACATGTCGTGCGGTAGCCAGAGGGCGTCTGCGGTTGCTTCGAGCAGGCCGAGAAGGTCGGGCCGGGCGTACGGCTCCAGCGTGAGTGTGGTGCGCACCTGCTCGGCCACGGCCGTGGCCAGTGCTGCACGGCCGAACTCCAGGGCGTGGTCAGCCTTCAGAAGCCGGTCTCGCTGCTCTTCCGCATCCTTCTTCGCACGGCCGTATGTCGTCTGTGCCTCCGCGAGCTGTTCTTCGGAGTCCGCGATCTGCTGGAGAATCTCCTGCAGAGGGGCTTCGAGCGTTGCCTCCTGGGTCCGCAGACGCTCCTCCTGAACGGCGAACTCGTCCCTGCGCGCCTGCAGCGCCTCGGCCTGCTCCGTACAGGACTCGGTCTGCTCGTCGATGATCTCCTTGCGGCCGGCGATGTCGCGCTCGGCGGCCTCGGTCTGCTCACGGCAGGAGGAGAGCGCTTTGCCGGCGTCGGCGAAATCGTCGATGGCCTGGGCGACGTTGTCCAGTTCCTCTCGATGCGTGGGCAGTCGCGCGGCCGTGGCGGCATGCCGAAGCTGCCGGTTCTTCTCATGGGCCCGGGCGATCGCCCCGTCGAGTCGCTTGCGTGCTTCGGTGAGGCGGCGGCGGGCTCCGGCGACCTTTTCCGCCACCACCGCGACCTCACGCACGGCTTCGGTGATCGCCTGGGTACGGGGGAGCTCGCGCCTGGCGCGGTCGAAGTCGTCGAATGCTTCGTGCGCGTACCGCTGCTGTTCCTCGATGCCGGCGAGCTCAGCTTCCAGGGCGGTGATGGATTCTTCGAGGCGTTCCAGCCGTTCGCGCCGGCGGGCGGCCCGTGCGGTGGTCCCGATGTACTCGGGCTGTGCCTTGGGATGCGCACCGACCTGGACGCCGAGGCAGAAGTGCGACCCCGTGGTCACCAAGGGAGCAGAGAGCGCATCGTCCGCTGCCGGGGCGTCGTCCATGACGGCGATGGAGGCCAGAACAGCCTGGACGGTGGCAGAGGTGACGTGCTGCTGATCTTCGACGAGCAGGACATCGGCCAGAGTGCGTCCGGTGGGGCGCTGAGCGGGAGGCAGCGGGCGCAGATAGGCGTCGGCGACCTTGGCGTGCAGAGCCTGGTCGGTCAGTGCAGCGTCGGGGTGCAGCCAGGCGGTAAGCAGGCCGGCCGCGTATAGGGCGCCTTCCACCGCAGCCGCGTGGCCGTCGGAGATGTGATCGGCGAACCGTACGAGCTGCCACAGCGGGGCGCCCGGCCGCTCATCGCGGCTGGCAGGGCGCAGGTCACTGGAGGGGGGTGCATCGTCGCCCTCGGCTGCCACGGTGTCGTGCTCGGCCTGCCTGGCTCGCAGAGCGTCCGCAATGTCGCTGTGCTGCCGCTTCAACGTCTCAACGCGGGAAAGTGCGTGGGTACGGCGCCGGTCGACGAGGTTATGGAAGACCTCCGGCAGCGGGGCCGCTTCGGGTTCCTCCACGGCGCCGATGGCAGCTCGCAGCATGTCACCGTCGGCGGCGACCAGGACCGCGGTGTCGTCGCTGCCGCTCCAGCGGCCGATGAAGTCGTCCAGTTCCTGCCCGGTCTCGACGCGGGCGGTGGTGAGCTTCTCCGCTGCCGCAGCGGACTGCCGCTCGGTCTCCGTCAGCTCGCCACTCGCCGCGTCACAGTGCTCCTGCTCGCGCTCTTGGTCCTTCGTGGCGCTCTCGAAGGCCCCGAGCAGGTCGTGGACGTCCTGCAGTTCGCTGCGACGCGCGGCAACCCGACCCGCGATATGCGTGTCCAGCTCAGCACCGAGATCCAGCGTGTCGTCGTCGTGGAGGATGCCGCAACGGCGCGCTGCGTCCATGAGGCCGTGGGTGTGCCGGGAGGCTGCCTTGCGCAGTTCATCGTGCCGATGGAGGGCGCGGTCCGCCTCCCGCTTGAGAGTGGCCAAACTCTCCTGGGCCCGGTTGAGGTGGCGTTCACTGCCGGCGATACCCAGGCGGTCGGTGCGTACGCGCTCGCGCAGCTCCTTGAGCCCGTCCTGCTTCTTGATGGCGTCGTGGTTCTTGTACTCGGTCAGGCGGGCATCGATCTCGTTGCACCGGCGTTCGCCGGTATCCCGCTCCTGCTGTGCCGCGGTCAGCTGCTGATCGGCGGAGCGGCGGTCGCCTGCCGCTTCCATGATTGTCTCGCAGTGGGTGGCCGTGTCCTGGATACGCCCGGAGACATGGTCGACGCGGTCACGGGCATGGGCGCGCAGGTAACTGGTGTATTCACGCAGGAAGTTGCGGACCGCGGTATCCGCCCCCATAAGGGCGTTGAGAAGCGCCTGGATCTCGGCGAGGTTCTCGAAGTCACGGGCGGCCTGGAGAACGAGGGCCTCATCGACGGGGCGCAGTCCGGCAGTGAGGGTGTCGGACACCTTGACCGGGTCGAGGTCCTTGGCCAGCAGAGGGCGCCGCAGTTGGAGCAGAAGATTGACCAGCTGGTTGTAGCGCTCGCGGCCCAGCCCGAACAGCCGGTCATCGATCGCCTCACGGTATGACTCCGCCGTGGGGTAGGTGGTCCCTTCCCCCAGCAGCTTCTTCAGGGCGTTCTCCCGCAGCGGGCGCGAGGCGGCATCCAGCAGACCGAAGTCGATGCCGACCCTGCCCTCGGCGACGAAGAAGAAGCGAGCCGGCGTGGACATGGGCTTCGTCACCCGCATGCCGATCCCTACGGTGACGGCTTCAAGGACCTCATCATCGGGTCCGGTGCGGGCGAACTCCATCCATACATAGCCGTAAGCGGACTCCTGCTCCTTGTAGAGCAGGTTCGACTTCATGGTCCGCTCCTCGCCGCTGAACGGATCAAGACGCCGCGCGTCAAGGACACCGTCCAGTACGAGGGGGAACAGTACTTCGAGTGCCTTGGTCTTCCCGGAACCGTTGTGCCCGCGCAGGACCAGCCGGCCGTCGGCGAAGACGAACTCCTCATCGGTGTAGTCCCAGAGGCCGATCACCCCGGCGCGCGTGGGCTTGAAGCGAACCTCCGGCTGGTCAGCGGTGCGGGAATGAGGGATGAGCGTCATCGAGAAGTTTCCTCAGTGGGGAAGTCGAGAGCGAACTGGCCGTCGAGCGCGGGACGTGGCAGGACGGCGGTGATGTTGCGGTAGCGGCCGGCCGCGGGCCGCACCAGGACCCCGCCGGGGACGATATGGACAAGGCGCAGGTCTGCCAGGAGCGCGATCGCCTCTGCCAGCAGCCCGCCGGGATCGGCCTGCCATTTGTTGGTGAAGGAGGAGGGGCCGAACTCTTCGTAGAGTTCGGTGATCATCTGCTCGAGCGTGCCGTGTTCCACAAAAGGCAAGCCCGTCTGCCCTTCGTGCTCTGTGGCGTCCGGATCGGCCTCGTCCGCCTGTTGACCGGTGTCCGCGTGGGGGTCATAAGCGAGGGCCTCGAGCGTGCCGGCCTGCGGTAGGGCCATATCGATACGGCTCAAAAGATCCGCGTGTTCCCCTCCCGGATCGGCGGGCAGCAGATACTGGAGACTGCTGGCTCGGTCCGGGTCCTCCCGCAGGTCTGCGATCTTCGCGAGCATCAGCCCGGCGGTACGGTTGACCGCTCCGCCGCGGCCGGGGAACCGCTTGTCGGTGAAGTGCCCAGTGGTGTCGACGAGCATGATCCCCTCGGCTCGGCGCTCGATCGGCAACCCGGTCAGCCGTTCGATGTCCTCGGCCAGGGTGGGCTGGCGCAGTGCTATCGCCGTCTCTGTGTCGGTGTCGCCGAAGTAGACCACCGGGTACTCGATGAGCAACCGCCGGGCTCGCTGGGCAGCGAGTCGCCGACGGGGGTCCCGTCCGGTGCTGATGGTCGGCGTGTCCAGCAGGCCAGCAGCGCTGACCAGGTGCTGCAGGGGCTTGTTCGGCCGGAACAGCGCCGCGCAGGTGTCGTGGTCGATGTCGAACAGCGCGTCCCCACGGTCGGGGTCACGGGCCCAGTCCTCCATGGACCCGTCGGAGATCCGCAGCGCACCGCGGTCGACCAGCCAGTCCACCACGTCAACGACCGCGTCCTTGTGACCCGGTGCGGTCGCATCGAAGCCAAGGTGCTCGATCGTATTGGCGGAGGGCGCGAGGAGTTTGACGAGATCGGCGAGGTTGATCTCCACACGTGACCGGTGCAGGCACGCGAGGATCAGACAGAGGTAGGCCAGCCGTCGTCGGTCGAACGGCTTCTTGCTCTTCACCGTGAGGAATGCCTGGCTGGCATCGAAGGTATCCAGCCGGCGCAGCAGCCGTGCGTGACGGGCGCTGGTCTGCAAGGAGTAGCCGAACAGGTCCCGGAAATCCTTGGCCAGTTCGTCGCCCCACTGCAGCACCAGCGCAAGGGCCTTGGCCCGCGGGTAAGTCTCGTTGACGACGCCGTGCAGCAGCATGAGCCGGGCCGCTTGCTGGTACGAGCCGAGGTCCGCAGGCTCCACAGTTGCGGCTACGCGATGGGCGGGCATCAGGACGTCTCCGTTCGGCGCCGACGCATCGCACCATGGGGCTTGATCTCCAGAGTGAAGCCGGGCAGGTGCAGTGTGCCGGTCTCGGTCCGCAGCTGGCTTCCGCGCTCGCTCGGGACCAGGCGCAGCGTCAGGACGTCGCTGCTGCCGGTCCCCGAACGCAGTCGGCCCGCCACAATCGTCCGCGCCTGCAGAGCACGGGTCAGCAGCTTGAGCACAGCACGGGTCTCCGCCGCGTTCAGCACCCGATCGTGGGGCCCATGGTCCAGAAGATCCGTGGCGGCCTCCCGGTCCGCGGCCCGATCCGCCAGCTGCTGCTCACGCAGCCGGGCATGGGCGCCACGGCTCGCACGGACCGGCTGCGGGCCACCCGGGGCCGGCCGCTTGCCATGCCTGAACAAGCTGATGCTGACCTCCACCCCGGGCGCATCCCACCACGTCGACCGCGGCGAGATCTGGTCACCGTCGTCATGCGCGCCCGACAGATGCCGCACCGAGCGCAGGTCGAAAGCGGCGGACACCAGGGCGTTCGCCGCCTGCTCATCCGGCGCACCCGCTGCCCAGGCTGCGAGATGGCGCAGCTGGGTGGTCCGGCTCACCCCGCCTCGACGCGACTCCGTCACCTGACGCAACAGAGCGATGACACCGGAAATAGCGGTGCGGGTAGCGCCTTGCAACTGGGCGGCCTTGGTCTCGGCAGAGCCTTCGGCCAAGAACCACTGGCGGAGCCCCATCCAGCGCCGCCGCCAGTCCTCACGCCGCGCGGCCGGACGCATCATGGGCCGCTCATCTACAGCGGCGGCCCGCTCCAGCAGGGTCTCCACCCCGCTGTCTTCCACCTCGTACACGGCCTCGGCCAGCCGTGGCGCGTAGCGTTCCAGCTCTGCTGTGAACTCACTCATGTGCGCCAGCAACGCGTGCTTGTAGCGCAGGAATGTCTCTGGGGAGATATCTGTCGTACGCGCCACATCGTTGAGGGTCAGATAGAAACGCGCCGCCCGCTGCGTAATGTCCTCCAACACGCTGTCGAGACGGGCGAGCTTGCGGTACACCTCATCCCGGTCGCCCTCCCGGTTCGCGGCCGCCAGCGCCTTGAAGTCCGCCAGGATGTCGGCGAAGACCAGCCGTGACAGGTTCGCGTCTTGCACACGGGAGCCGATGACCTCCTCCACGGCGCAGTAGACGCGATAACCGATCTCCGTGAACTGGTAGACCGACTGCCGGTTTCGGTATGCGGCCAAATTGCCGCACCGCAACGGGTCCTCCACTCGGTAGAGGACCTGCTCATTGTCCGCGGAGAGGTTGTCGAGCATGGCCCGCAGGCGCAAGTCTCCGGCAGACGGCACCTCGTCATGGGCTGCCGCGAGCTCGTTGAGCGCGCTCGCCACATCGTCGGGGTGGACCTGCAGCTGATGTACGGCCCGCAGTACGTTCATCGCCCGCAGCACCCACAGATACGCCACATGGTCATCACGCTGGGTGAAGTTAAACAATCGCAGGCGGTCGCCCACCGTCAGCGAATCAAGATCGAATGACTCGGATACTCCCGAGTCATCTCGCTGGAACACCAATGTCGCCCCTCATCTCACTTCGTATTGCGCACACCTTGACAGAAGGCACTGACAATGACCGTGGAATTCGAACTAATGACCTATGTCAGGTGTGGCTATTGGCGGATGTATTGGAGCCCCGGGGCCCGCTTGAGGTCGAGAGTGAAGCCGCTCACCCCGCCTGTGCAATCGGGCAGGGTGAGCGTGTACCCATTGCCGGAGTAGGTGTCTGGTCCGGAGCGGATGAGTGGGTCTCAGGTGCCGCGACGCCACAGGTGGAGGGCGTCCGTGGTGCGCGTGAGCCTCAGGCTGCCGGGGGCCTGGTCGCAGGTGAAGGTGCCGATGTCGGTGTGCGGGCCGGACTCGCCCTGGGCGCGCGGAGCCTGGCGGGTCGGCCGGCGTATCTTCGCTGCCTCTGCGAGGACCTGGCCGTGGTCGCGTGACGGATGGACACGGAGGTTCTGGAGTACGGCGACGGTGATGTGATCGGCCGGGACGTCAGTCTTGTTGGACAGGCAGATGACACGCAGTCCCCCTGATTCCAGGTGCACTGCGACGGAGAAGCCCTGTTCGTGTCCGTAGTGGAAGACAGCGGCGTCAGCGCCGCGAGTGCTGGCGTAGAGGCCGGGTCCGTACAGGTAGGGCATGTGATCGCTTGGCGTGTACGCAAGCGTGCCTGGGCCGGTGGGCCCCGATCATGGAGAGACTTGAAGCCCCGTACGGAACCTGCGCTTCCCTCGCTCCGTGCGTGCGAAGAACTACCTCGGGCGGCTGAACCGGTCCCATGTCGACCGATATGTCAGGCCGCGGTGGCGGCCTCGGGCCCTTCCACGGTCGGGGTGTTGAAGTTGAGGCCGTTGTTGAGGAGTGTGGCGGCTTTGGAGACGGATCCGGGGAGGAGGTGGCGGTAGGTGCGGAAGGTGATGTTGATGTCGGAGTGTCCCATCCAGTCCGCGACGTCGGTGATGGGGATGCCTTGTCCGAGGGCGTTGGAGGCGAAGTAGTGGCGGAAGCTGTACATGGTCATCCCTTGGGGGATGTGTTCCGGCTTCTGCTGCTGGAGGTTGGTCCACCACCTTCGGAGGGTGGTGGGGGAGAGGAACGCGTTTCCGGTGCTGGGGCGCATGGTCTTGAGGAGGTAGCCGCCTTGAAAGGTTCCGTGGGTGGCGGCGTAGTGTTCGATGCTTTCTCGGGCGAAAGCGGGCAGGGGCACCTCGCGGAACTCGCCGGTTTTCCTGTGCTTGAGGGGTTCCAGGGTGACGGTGCGGTCGTGGACCTGCTGGTGCACCCGGTAAACGTCCTTGGCGACCATGTTGTTCGCGTTGACGGCGAGGGCCTCGCCGTTGCGCAGGCCCATGCCGGCCATGAGGTCGACGATGAGGCGGAAGGCGTCGTCGTCGCGGGCCGCGCGCAGCAGGCCGACCTGTTCCTTGGTGGGGATCACGGTCGGGCCCGGGCGGTACTCCGGCGGGCTGACATCGAGCAGCGGGTCGAGACCTATTATTCCGCGCCGGTGCGCGTCCTTGAGGATGCCCTTCACCCGCAGGAAGACCTGCGCCTGGGTCGCGGCGCCGACGTTGCTGCGTTCCATGGCGGTGATGAAGCGCTCCACCACGAAGCTGTCGAAGGTGTGCATCTTCCGCGAGCCGATCTCCGGATAGGCATGGGTGCGCATCCGGGACTCGGTCGCGGCCTTCGTGCTGCCGGTGAGACCACGCTTGCGGGCGAACCATGCCTTCGCGTACTCCTCGAAGGTCATCTCGCCGAGCGTCTCCTGCTGTTCGGCGACACTCCTCGGCGTGGTTTTGCGGGCTGTGTAGAGCGCGGTCAGGCGTTCGATGGCCGCGTCCTGGGTGGGGAAGCCGGACTCCTCGGACTGCCTGCCGCGGGTGTTGCGGAAGCGGATGGTGTAGGGGTGCGGGCAGCCGGAGGGCCGGCGGCACTCGCAGGGCTTGAAGAAGCTGCCCATGCCCCGCGCAAGCTTGTTCGACATGATCGAGATGGTTCCTTCTCAGGGGTGGTCGCGACCGGTAAAACCGGCGCTGACCTGGGACTCTTGCTGACCTTTTGCTGACTCGCTGACCAGCAGCAGGCATCTGACCTGCATAAACCCTAAATCGGGGCTATAACAGCCTGATCACGTGATGGCATCGGGACGCTCCGCACGTCATTCCGGCGCCCGCGCGCGTGCCATCATCGAGCTTCGATCGACCGGTGAATCCAAGTGGGGAGGGCGCGTGGCGATGGAAGCCGGCCCTCGTGACAGAGCGCAGGAAGAACCGGAGCGGTTGAGCCCCGACGGGCCCGACGAGCAGGACGTCACCTCCACCGCGGGAGTGGGGCCCGAGGTCGAGGTCGAGCTCCGTCCGCAGCGACGTCTGCGGATCTGGCAGCTCGCACCGATCGTGGCCCTCGCCGCGCTCGGCTCGCTGATGTTCGCCTTCCCCCTCGCCTTCGAGTTCGGCGACGGCGGCGCCGTCGTCGCGATGCTGGGCCTGCTGATCAGCGGCTGCGCCGCGGGCTGGGGCATGATGGCCGCCCGCCGCGTGGGGTACACCTGGCCCGGACTGCCCTCCAGGGAGTCGGGCAGGCGCCCGGACTGGCGGGTCGTAGCGCTCTACGTGGTCCTGTGCGCCGGCCTTGTCGCCCTCGCCGTCTGGCGTGTGGCCCGGCTCCGTTAGCGGCTGTCCGCCCGACCCGGCCCGCCGGTGCCCGCCCGGCCGGTCTGTCGTGGCCGACCCGTACGATTGACGGCGTGAGCACTTCGCCGATCGCCTTCCTCAAGGGCCACGGGACCGAGAACGACTTCGTGATCGTCCCCGACCCGGACAACGCCATCGACCTGCCCGCCTCCGTCGTCGCGAGGCTGTGCGACCGCAGAGCCGGCATCGGCGGCGACGGTCTGCTGCACGTCGTACGGACCGCCGCGCACCCCGAGGCGCGCGACATGGCGGCGCAGGCCGAGTGGTTCATGGACTACCGCAACGCGGACGGCTCGATCGCCGAGATGTGCGGCAACGGCGTCCGCGTCTTCGCCGGCTACCTCCAGCGCGCCGGACTGGTGGGCGAGGGCGGTCTGGCGGTCGCCACCCGGGGCGGCGTCAAGCAGGTCCACATCGACAAGCGGGACGCGAGTGGCGAGCCCGGCGACATCACCGTCTTTATGGGCCGGGCCGACCTCCCCGAGGGCGACGTCACCGTCGCCGTGGGCGGACGCGAGTGGCCCGCCCGCAACGTGAACATGGGCAATCCGCACGCCGTCGCGTTCGTCGACGACCTCGCCCACGCGGGAGACCTGTTCACCGCCCCGGCCTTCGACCCCGCCGCCGCCTACCCGGACGGGGTCAATGTCGAGTTCGTCGTCGACCGCGGCCCGCGTCACGTCGCGATGCGGGTGCACGAGCGCGGCTCCGGCGAGACCCGGTCCTGCGGCACGGGCGCGTGCGCCGTGGCCGTCGCGGCGGCCCGCAGGGACGGCCAGGACCCTTCCGTGACGGGCACCCCCGTGACGTACACCGTGGACCTCCCCGGCGGGCGCCTGGTGATCACCGAGCGGCCGGACGGAGCCGTCGAGATGACCGGCCCCGCCGTGATCGTCGCCGAGGGCACCATCGACCCCGCCTGGCTCGACCTCGGCACCGTCGGCCGGATCGCTCCCGGCCCAAAGGAAACGGCTGTCGCATAAAGCTTCGCTCGAATGGGTGGTCCGTTTCACGCTGGGCGAGAGCGGGTCTTCGCCGCGTGGTGGGCTCGGTAGCATCAAGCACCGGCCCGGACGTGGGTCCACCCGTCCACCGCCGGTCGATTCTGCCGGAGGTGCCCCATGAGTGCAGAGGCCACCAACCCTGGTGCTCCCAGCCGCAGGCGCGGCCGTCCCAGGATCGACCTGCGCAGGCTCGGCCGTGTCGCCCTGCTGGGCCCGGTCTCGCGGGACCGGCTGCCCGACGCGATCGGCCATGTCGCGGAGGCGCATCGCGCGCACCACCCCGATGCCGACCTCTCCATCCTGCGCCGGGCCTACGTCCTCGCGGAGTCCTCGCACCGGGGGCAGATGCGCAAGAGCGGTGAGCCGTACATCACACATCCGCTCGCCGTGACGCTGATCCTCGCCGAACTCGGCGCCGAGACGACCACGTTGACCGCGGCGCTCCTGCACGACACCGTCGAGGACACCGATGTGACACTCGATCAGGTGCGGACGGGATTCGGTGAGGAGGTCTGTTTCCTCGTCGACGGTGTGACCAAGCTGGAGAAGGTCGACTACGGCGCCGCCGCCGAGCCCGAGACCTTCCGCAAGATGCTGGTGTCCACCGGCAACGACGTCCGGGTCATGTCGATCAAGCTGGCCGACCGCCTGCACAACATGCGCACCCTCGGCGTGATGCGCCCCGAGAAGCAGGAACGCATCGCGAAGGTCACCCGCGACGTCCTGATCCCCCTCGCGGAACGGCTGGGCGTGCAGGCGCTCAAGACCGAGCTTGAGGACCTGTCCTTCGCGATCCTCCAGCCCGAGGAGTACGAGCACACCCGCGCCCTGATCGCCGCGGACGCCGCCGCCGGGGACCCGCTGGGCGTCATCGCGGAGAACGTCAGGGCGGTGCTGCGGGAGGCGGACATCACCGCCGAAGTCCTCATCAGGCCACGGCACTTCGTCTCCGTCCACCGCGCCGGACTCAAACGCGGTGAGCTGCGCGGCACGGACTTCGGACGGCTCCTCGTCCTCGTCGGAGAGGACGCCGACTGCTACGGGGTGCTCGGCGAGCTGCACACCTGCTTCACCCCGGTGATCTCCGAGTTCAAGGACTTCATCGCCTCACCCAAGTTCAACCTCTACCAGTCGCTGCACACGGCGGTCGTCGGCCCGGAGGGCGAGGTCGCCGAAGTCCTCATCCGTACGCACCAGATGCACAAGGTCGCCGAGGCGGGCGTCGTCGCCCTGGGCAATCCGTACTCACCGACCGAGAGCGCCGAGCCCGCCGTCGAGGGCGAGCGCGCCGACCCCACCCGGCCCGGCTGGCTCTCCCGGCTCCTGGAGTGGCAGGAGTCCACGCCCGACCCCGACACCTTCTGGACGTCGCTGAGGGCGGACCTGGCGGAGGACCGGGAGATCACCGTCTTCCGCTCGGACGGCGGCACTCTGGGGCTGCCGGCCGGCGCGAGCTGCGTCGACGCGGGATACGCGCAGTACGGCGAGGTGGCCCACGCGTGCATCGGGGCGCGGGTCAACGGCCGCCTGGCGACACTCAGCACGGTCCTCAGCGACGGCGACACCGTGCAACTGCTGCTCGCCCACGACAGCGGCTCGGGACCCTCGTCCGACTGGCTCGACCACGCCCGTACGCCCGCCGCACGCATCGCCATCACCGGGTGGCACGCCGCGCACCCGGACGACGAGCCGCAGACCGCCGGGGGGCATCCCGCCGATCCCCGCACCGCACCGCAGGACGCCGCCACGACCGGCCCGGGACCCACCGCTTCCGCACTCCCCGGCCCGGCGCGCCGCGGCGCGGAGAACGCGGTGGTGGACCTGCCGGACACGACCGTGCGGCTCGCGGGCTGCTGCACGCCGGTGCCGCCGGACGCCGTGACCGGCTTCGCGGTGCGCGGCGGCTTCGTCACCGTGCACCGCGAAGCGTGTCCCGCGGTCGGCCGGATGCGGGTGCGCGGCCGTGATCCCGTCCCGGTGCGCTGGCTGACCACCGGGGACTGCCGGGTGACCCTGGTGGCCGAGTCCTTCGGGCGCCCGGGGCTGCTCGCCGATCTCACCGAGGCCATCGCCACCGCCGGCGTGGCCGTCGTCTCGGCCACGGTCGAGCCGCCGACCGAGCAGCGCGTCAGGCACACGTACACCCTGCAACTGCCGGATGCGGCCGAGCTCCCCGGGCTGATGCGGGTGATGCGCGAGGTGCCGGGCGTGTACGACGTGAGCCGTGCCCAGCACCCGGCGACCGCCTGACCCGGGATTGGCGCTCTTTCGAGTGGGACCGACGCGCGCCGTCCCCCTCCGGGCGGTGCGCGCTGATAGCGATAGGCCATGCTGCTCACCTCCCGGCGCCTGCGCGGCGCCCTGCTGGCCGCCGCCTCGGTCACCCTTGTCGCGGCGACGCTCCCCGCACCCGTACCGCCCGCACCCGTACCGCTCGGCATCGGCGATCCGCTCTTCCCGCACCTGGGCAACCCCGGCTACGACGTCCTCTCGTACGACATCGCCTTCACCTACGGCGGCAGCAACAGCAAGCCGCTGGACGCCGTGACGAAGATCGAGGCGCGGGCCCTGGAGCGTCTCGACCGGGTCAACCTCGACTTCGCGCGCGGCAAGGTCGAGTCCGTGGAGGTGAACGGGGAGAGCGCCACCTTCTTCTCGACCGGCGAGGACCTCGTCATCACACCCGCCGAGTCGGTGGACGAGGGACAATCGCTGCGGATCACCGTCCGGCACACCAGCGACCCGGCCCCCAAGGACGAGGGCGACGGCGGCTGGGTGCGCACGGCCGACGGCCTGGCGATGGCCAACCAGGCCGACGCCGCCCACCGGGTCTTCCCCTGCAACGACCACCCCGCGGACAAGGCGTACTTCACCTTCCGCGTCACCGCGCCCAAGGGGCTGACGGCGGTGGCCAACGGTCTGCCGGCGGCCAGGACCCGGCCGGGCGCCAACGGCACCACCTGGGCGTACCGGACCGAGCACCCCATGGCCACCGAGCTCGCCCAGGTCTCGATCGGTCGCTCGACCGTGGTGCACCGGCAGGGGCCGCACGGGCTGCCCGTACGCGACGTCGTGCCGACCGCCGACCGCACGCGGCTCGAACCGTGGCTCAAGAAGACGCCGGGGCAGCTGGAGTGGATGGAGCGGCAGATCGGCCGCTACCCCTTCGAGACGTACGGAATCCTCGTCGCCGACGTGGCCACCGGCTTCGAGTTGGAGACCCAGACGCTGTCGCTCTTCGAGCGGGCGCTGTTCACCCGGCCCGAGTACCCCGCCTGGTACGTCGACTCGGTCATGGTGCACGAGCTGGCACACCAGTGGTTCGGCAACAGCGTCTCGCCGCGTACCTGGTCCGACCTGTGGCTCAACGAAGGACACGCCACCTGGTACGAGGCGCGGTACGCGGAGGAGCATGCCAAGAAGCCGCTGGAGACGAGGATGCGCCAGGCCTACGCGCGCTCCGACGAGTGGCGCGCCGCGGGCGGCCCGCCCGCGGCGCCCAGGCCCCCCGCGCCGGGCCGGAAGATCAGCCTCTTCCGGCCCGTCGTGTACGACGGCAGCGCGCTGGTGCTCTACGCGCTGCGCGAGGAGATCGGGAACGAGACCTTCGAGGAGCTGGAGCGGCGCTGGGTGCGGACCCACCGCGACTCCACCGCGACGACGGCCGACTTCACCGCCCTCGCTTCGGAGCTCGCGGACCGGGACCTGTCCGGGTTCTTCCAGGAGTGGCTGTACGGGCAGAAGACACCGCCGATGCCCGGTCACCCGCAGTGGCGGAGCGGTCCGAAGGTCTCACCCGCGCCGGCGAGGGCCGCGGCGACGGGGCCGAAGCAGCGCTGAGGGCGGGCCGAGGCCGAACCTGGGCGGGCCGAAACCCGAGTGACGGGCCCGGCCGGGCCGTGCCACTATCTGTGGGCAGCGGCCCGGCCCGGACGGCATACCTGGGGGATTCTTCGGGAATCTTCCAGGAGCGTCACGCGTTGTGACTGCTGTAACGACTTCCCTATCGACGTAAGGATCCAATGACCTCCTCTTCCTCCCCTTCCAAGGACACACAGGCAGACTCCGCCCCCTTCGGCGGTGCTGAGAGCCCCCGGGCCGACGCCCTGATGGAAGAGGACGTCGCCTGGAGCCACGAAATCGACGGAGAGCGCGACGGCGATCAGCTGGACCGCTCCGAGCGTGCCGCGCTTCGCCGCGTGGCCGGTCTCTCGACCGAGCTCCAGGACGTCACCGAGGTCGAGTACCGCCAGCTGCGCCTGGAGCGCGTGGTGCTGGTCGGTGTCTGGACCTCGGGGACCGTGACCGACGCGGACAACTCCATGGCGGAGCTGGCCGCACTCGCCGAGACGGCGGGCGCGCTGGTCCTGGACGGCCTGGTGCAGCGCCGCGACAAGCCCGACCCGGCCACGTACATCGGCTCGGGCAAGGCTCAGGAACTGCGCGACATCGTGCTCGAAACGGGGGCCGACACCGTCGTCTGTGACGGTGAGCTCAGCCCCGGCCAGCTGATCCACCTGGAAGACGTCGTCAAGGTCAAGGTGGTGGACCGCACCGCGCTGATCCTCGACATCTTCGCCCAGCACGCCAAGTCCCGAGAGGGCAAGGCGCAGGTCGCGCTGGCACAGATGCAGTACATGATGCCGCGGCTGCGCGGCTGGGGTCAGTCGCTGTCCCGGCAGATGGGCGGCGCCGGTGCCGGCGGCGGTGGCGGTATGGCCACCCGCGGTCCCGGTGAGACCAAGATCGAGACCGACCGGCGTCGGATTCGCGAGAAGATGGCGAAGATGCGCCGGGAGATCGCGGAGATGAAGACCGGCCGCGACATCAAGCGCCAGGAGCGCAAGCGCAACAAGGTGCCCTCGGTCGCGATCGCCGGATACACCAACGCGGGCAAGTCCTCACTGCTCAACCGGCTCACCGGCGCGGGCGTGCTGGTGGAGAACTCACTGTTCGCCACCCTCGACCCGACCGTGCGCCGGGCCGAGACGCCGAGCGGGCGCATCTACACGCTCGCGGACACCGTCGGGTTCGTACGGCACTTGCCGCACCACCTCGTCGAGGCGTTCCGTTCCACGATGGAGGAGGTCGGCGACTCCGACCTGATCCTGCACGTGGTGGACGGTTCGCACCCGGCGCCGGAGGAGCAGCTGGCCGCCGTGCGTGAAGTGATCCGCGACGTCGGTGCGCTGGACGTGCCCGAGATCGTGGTGATCAATAAGGCGGACGCGGCCGATCCGCTCGTGCTGCAGCGGCTGCTGCGCGTCGAGCGGCACGCGATCGCGGTGTCGGCCCGTACGGGCGCGGGCATGGAGGAGTTGCTGGCACTCATCGACTCCGAACTGCCGCGTCCCAAGGTCGAGATCGAGGCGCTCGTGCCGTACACGCAGGGCGGGCTCATCTCGCGTGCGCATGCCGAGGGCGAGGTGGTCTCCGAGGAGCATCTCGCGGAGGGCACGCTGCTCAAGGCGCGGGTGCACGAGCAGTTGGCCGCGGACCTGGCTCCGTACGTGCCGGCGGCGACCGCCTGACGCGTCAGGCGCACCACCGCACGACCCGGCAGGCAAGCACGAAGGTCCGCCCCCTCCATCGGTGAGGGGGCGGACCTTCGTCGTCGCGGCTACTTGTCGCCGTACTTCTCGCTCATCGTCGTGAAGACCTGCTCGGCGCCCTTGCCCAGGCGCGGGCCCGCGAGCCAGCCGGAGGTGACCGGGCCGATCGAGGTGTTGGACACCAGCGCCGTCTTGCCGTCCGGCTGCGCGGCGAACCAGCCGCCGCCGGAGGAGCCGCCGGTCATGCTGCAGCCGATGCGGTGCATGGTGGGCGTACCGGGGCTGATCGACAGCCGGGTCGGCCGGTCCTCGCACTTGTGCATGAGCGCACCGTCGTACGGGGGCGCGGCCGGGTATCCCCAGGCGCCCATCGAACCGACCTGCTGGGTGTCGGGGACATCGAACGCGACCGGCAGGGCGTTGCCGACGGTCTCCTCCAGGGACTTGCCGCCGTTCTCCGGCTTCACATGCATCACGGCGAAGTCGTACGGGGCGCCGGCGCCACCGGTCGGACCGCCGTCGTTGATCCACTCACCGGAGGTCGAGACCCAGTCCGCCCAGTAGACGCCGTACGGGTTGACCTCGTGCGCCGGGGCGTTCGGCACCGCCGCCGCCGACCTGCCCAGGTCGTTGTAGGACGGGACGAAGGCGATGTTGCGGTACCAGCCGCCCTCCTGACCCCCGTGCACGCAGTGCCCGGCGGTCCACACCAGGTTGGACCTGCCCGGGTTCTTCGGGTCCTTGACGACGGTCGCGGAGCAGACCATGGAGCCCTTGGGGGAGTCGAAGAAGACCTTGCCGACCGGGGCGGCGTGCTCGTGGTACGGGGTCTTCTCCTGCTCGGCCCTGACCGGCCGCGGCTCCGGGTCGGAGACGCCCTGGCCGCCGGAGGTGTCACCGGCGGCCATCGTCTTGGCCGGGTCCTTCGCCTCGTGCTGCCGCTCGGGCTTCCAGAGGCCCTTGATGACCGGGTTGACGAAGTGTATGGGGATGCTCTGCGGCGACCGCCCCAACGCAGGCCCCCACTATGCCGGTTGCCTCCGAGGAGATATGAGTGGGGCTTCCCCGGCCGGGCGAGGGGCCTTCGGCTGTGTGCTCCGAAGGCCCCTGGCGTGCTGTCACCCGCCGTACGGCGGGCCCGTACGGGTCCTACTGGCCCGCGTATTTCTTGCTGACCGCGTCGTAGATCCCCTTGGCCTCGTCGCCGAGGCGCGGTCCGGCGAGCCAGCCGGCCGTCACGGGGCCGATCGAGGTGTTGGACACCAGTGCCGGCTTACCGTCCTGGCCCTGCGCCACCCAGCCGCCGCCGGACGAGCCGCCGGTCATGGTGCAGCCGATGCGGTACATCGTCGGGGCGCCCGCCGCGACCGACAGCCGGCCCGGCTTGTCGGCGCACTGGAGCATCTTCTGGCCGTCGTAGGGCGGAGCGGCGGGATAGCCCGTCGCCGTCATGTTCGCGATCTCCGGCACGGCCGGGGCGTTGAAGTCGACGGGGAGCGCGGAACCGACCGTCTCCTCCAGGGACTTGCCGCCACCGCCGTTCTCCGGAGTCACATGCAGCACGGCGAAGTCGTACGGGGCGCCGGCGCCACCGGTCGGACCGCCCTGGGCGATCCACTGCTCGGAGGACTGTGCCCAGTCGCTCCACCACACACCGAGCGGAGCGACCTCGCTCTTGGGTACACCCTGGAGCTGCGCGGCCGACTTGCCGGCGTCGTTGTACGACGGGACGAAGGCGATGTTGCGGTACCAGCCGCCCTTCTTACCGGCGTGCACACAGTGGCCGGCGGTCCACACCATGTTGGACTTGCCGGGGTGCGCCGGGTCCTGGACGACCGTGGCCGAGCAGACCATCGAGCCCTCGGGGCCGTCGAAGAAGACCTTGCCCGACGCGGGAGCGCTCTTGCTGTACGGGGACGCCACCGGCTGCGCCTCGACCGGGGCGGGCGTCGGATCGGTAACACCCGCGTCACCCGAAATGTCGTTGTCCACCGGCTGCTTGTCGGGCTGCTCCGCGTCCCGCATGCGGTCCGGGTCCCACAGGCCCTCGATGACCGGGTTGATGTAGTCCTCGGCCTCGCGGAGCCAGTCGTCCTTGCTCCAGTCCTTCCAGGCCCCGCCCTTCCACTTGTCCATGTCGAAGCCCTGCTCCTTGAGCCGCTCCTTCAGATCGTCCGGAATCACGATCTTGTCGTCGCCGCCCAATGTGGCGCTGGCGGAAGGCTCACCACCCGCGTTGTCCTCGCTCGGCCCGCAGGCGGTGGCGGTCAGCGCCAGAGCGGCGGCGAGGCCGACGGCGGCCAGTACGGGGGAGGACCCGCGACGTGCGCTCCTCCCACGACGTGCTGTGAAGGTCGGGCGTATGGGTCGCATGTCGTGATCCCCCTGGGACTTCGAATTCGTCTGCTGTGAACACCGCGCGCTCGTCGCTCACCCCGGCGGTGGAGCTCCGGGCCCCGAGTGCGGACCCCACTATGCCGGTGCCGATGGGGACGGCGTTCGGCAGGGCTTCGGTTCCGCCGGCGTAAGGATCTTCTGCTTGCCCGTGATCCCACGCCGCCGTCGTCGTTGGTACGTACGGGGGATGCCGGGTCATTGTTCAGCCCTGCGGGGGAGACGGATCCGCGACACCCCGCGATGGAGTCGTCACCGCGGGAGGATCAACAGACGTGGCCGTGACCGAACCTGCTTCCGCAGTGCTGCCCGCCGCGCAGGAGGGCATTCTCAGACGTCAGTCGGTGCGCGAATCGGCAGCGCGCACCTACGCTCGCTCGCTGCCCATCGTTCCCGTACGCGCGCGAGGGCTGACGATCGAGGGGGCCGACGGGCGGCGCTATCTGGACTGCCTCTCGGGGGCCGGGACCCTCGCGCTGGGGCACAACCACCCGGTGGTCCTGGAAGCGATCAAGAAGGTCATCGACTCCGGGGCCCCCTTGCACGTACTGGACCTCGCCACGCCCGTGAAGGACGCCTTCATCACCGAACTGTTCGCGACGCTGCCGCGCGAGCTGGCCGACAACGCGCGCGTGCAGTTCTGCGGCCCGGCAGGCACCGACGCGGTCGAGGCGGCGCTCAAGTTGGTCCGCACCGCGACCGGGCGCAGCGGACTGCTGGCCTTCACCGGCGCCTACCACGGCATGACGGCCGGGGCGCTCGACGCCTCGGGCGGCGCGCAGGACGTGCGCGTGACCCGGCTGCCCTATCCGTACGACTACCGGTGCCCCTACGGCGTGGGCGGTGAGCGCGGCGCCGAGCTCTCGGCCCGCTGGACCGAGAGCCTCCTGGACGACCCGAAGAGCGGGGTGACTTCACCGGCCGGAATGATCCTCGAACCGGTCCAGGGGGAGGGCGGCGTGATCCCCGCCCCCGACGCCTGGCTGCGCAGGATGCGCGAGATCACGGCGGCCCGCTCCATCCCGCTGATCGCCGACGAGGTGCAGACCGGGGTCGGCAGGACCGGCACGTTCTGGGGCGTCGAGCACAGCGGGGTGGTACCCGACGTGATGGTGATGTCCAAGGCGATCGGCGGCAGCCTTCCGCTGGCCGTCCTGGTCTACCGGGCGGACCTCGACGTCTGGCAGCCCGGCGCCCACGCCGGGACGTTCCGTGGCAATCAGCTGGCCATGGCCGCGGGCGCGGCCACTCTGGCCCACGTGCGCGAGAACCGGCTCGCCGAGCGCGCCGGCGTCCTCGGCGCCCGCATGCTCGGCCAGTTGCGGGCGCTGGCAGCCGACCACCCCTGTATCGGGGACGTACGAGGCCGGGGGCTGATGATCGGCATCGAACTCGTCGACCCGGACGCGGCGGAGCGCACCGTGACGGGGGCGCCGCCGGCCGCCCCCGCGCTGGCCGCCGCCGTCCAGCAGGAGTGCCTGGCCCGCGGCCTCATCGTGGAACTCGGCGGACGGCACTCCGGCGTCGTACGCCTGCTTCCCCCGCTGACCCTCACCGACGACCAGGCCGCCGCGGTTCTCGACCGCCTGGCCGATGCCCTGTCGGCCGCCGAGCGCTCCCCGCAGCGCCGGCAGCGGGCCGGGCAGTCGCACTGAACCGGACGAGCCCACAAGGAAGACCCTTGAATCCCACCTCTGCATCCGACGCGTCCACGGCCGACGGCCGTCCCACCGCCCACGACCGCGGGCACCGCGCACCGGGTACGCACAGCGACCTCGCCGTCGAGCAGGCCACGGTCCCGCGGCAGGGCGGGGGAGGCCGACGTCCGTCGCCCGACGCCCGCCCGGCCGCCGCCGCCCCGCGATTGCCGGACGTTCCCGACCTCCTCGACCATCCGGACCCGCACACCGCGGCGGAGGCGGCGGCCGTCGAGAACCTGCTGCGGTGCTGGGTCCGGGAGAACGATCTCGCCGGACCGGCGGGCCCGACCCTGCGCATCCCCCTCGACGCCAGCGCCGCCGCACTGCTCGTCCCCGTCCGCTACTGGTCGGCCACCGGATGGCACCGCTTCGGCCTGCCGGACCTCGAAGGCGCACCACAGGGCGCACCGCCCGTCGACGCCGTCACGGTCGCCGCACTCCTCGGCCGCGAGGCGGCCGGGGGGAAGGACGGGTCTGGTGGAGGCGGGGCGTGCGGCGGGGCCGAACTCGTCGGCCGGGTCGCCGACTCGGTGCGGCACACCGCCGACTTCATCACCGACCGGCGCGACCGGCCGCAGCCCGCCGGCCACGCGGACCTCTTCCTCACCGCAGAGCAGTCCCTTCTCCTCGGGCACCCGCTGCACCCCACGCCCAAGAGCCGCGAAGGACTCTCGGAGTCGGAATCGCGGCTCTACTCGCCCGAGTTGCGCGGCTCCTTCCCGCTGCACTGGATGGCGGTCGACCGCTCCGTGCTGGCCGAGGACTCCGCCTGGACCGAGCGAGGCCGCACCGTCACGGCCGGGCAGCTCACCGCCCGCCTCGCCGACGGGCTCCAACTGCCCCACAACACAGTGCTGTTGCCGCTCCATCCGTGGCAGGCCCGGGAGCTGTCGCACCGCCCCGCCGTCACCCGCCTCCTGGACGCGGGCCTTCTGCACGATCTCGGACCGCACGGCGAGCACTGGCACCCCACCTCCTCGATCCGCACCGTGCACCGCCCCGGCGCCGCCGCCATGCTCAAGCTCTCGCTCGGCGTGCGCATCACCAACTCCCGCCGGGAGAACCTCCGCAAGGAGCTGCACCGCGGCGTCGAGGTGCAGCGGCTGCTGCGCGGCGGGCTCTCCGCACAGTGGCGGGCCGTCCACCCCACCTTCGACATCGTCCGCGACCCGGCCTGGCTCGCCGTCGACGCGACGGACGGCGTACCGGTCCCCGGACTCGACGTCCTGCTGCGCCACAACCCGTTCGGGCCCGGCGACGACGCCGTCTGCGTCGCGGCACTCACCGCGCCGCGCCCCTGGCCGGGCCGGACCGGCATGCGCTCCCGCCTCGCCGACGCCGTCGCCGGGCTCGCCGTCCGCACCGGCCGGACCACCGGAGCCGTCGCCGCCGAGTGGTTCCTGCGCTACCTCGACCACGTCGTACGCCCGATTCTCTGGCTGGACGGCGTCGGGGGCATCGCCCTGGAGGCCCACCAGCAGAACACCCTGGTGCTCCTGGACACGGACGGCTGGCCCATCGGCGGTCGTTACCGCGACAATCAGGGCTACTACTTCCGCGAGTCCCACCGGGCCGCCCTCGAACAACGGCTGCCCGGCATCAACGCGGCCAGCGACACCTTCGTGACCGACGCCGTCGCAGACGAACGCTTCGCCTACTACCTGGGCATCAACAACATCCTCGGCCTGATCGGCGCGTTCGGCGCCCAGCGCCTGGCCGACGAGCGCGTGCTCATCGCCGCCCTCCGCCAGTTCCTCGGGAAGAACACGGCCCTCGGCTCCGCACTGCCCGCGCACCTCCTGGAGGCCCCCGGCCTGCGCTGCAAGGCGAACCTGCTGACCCGACTGCATGGTCTCGACGAGCTGGTCGGCCCGGTCGACACTCAGTCGGTCTACGTCACCGTCGCCAACCCCCTTCGAAAATGAAGGACTTGACCCACCCGAACTGCTGAGAGGAGCGTCGCCGTGCCTCCCACCGACACCGACGCCGGATCCAACTCCGCTCCCCGCGCCGGATCCAGCACCGAGGACACCCTCGACCTGAGGCTGCCGGACGAGCTCGTCGCGCTGTTCGGGGAGGACGACCCGGGGTCCCGCGCCCGTCCGGGCCAGGACGCCGGTCCCGGCGGCGGCCTCGCACCCGGGTTCCTCGCGGGCACGGGGCCCCAGCAGGCCGGCAACGACCTCCTCGACACCCCGGCCGACTGGGGCCCGGTCGCCACCCCCGTCGGCGTGTTCCGGCTCGTCCCCGTTCGCGTGGAGCGGGATCTGCCGATCATCGCCCGGTGGATGAACGACCCCGCTGTCGCGGCGTTCTGGGACCTGGCGGGCACGGACGACGTCACCGCGGCCCATCTGCGCGGCCGGATCGACGGGGACGGGCGCAGCGCCGCCTGCCTCGGCGTACTGGACGGCGTGCCCATGAGCTACTGGGAGATCTACCGCGCCGACCTCGATCCGCTGGCCCGGCACTACCCGGCCCGTCCCCACGACACCGGGATCCAACTCCTCGTCGGCAGCGTCGCCGACCGCGGGCGGGGCATCGGCACCGCCCTCCTGAGAGCCGTCGCCGACCTCGTTCTCGATCGACGTCCCTCATGCGCCCGCGTCGTCGCCGAGCCGGCCCTGCGCAACACCCCGTCCGTCGCCGCCTTCCTCGGGGCAGGGTTCCGCTTCGCGGCGGAAGTCGACCTTCCCGACAAACGGGCCGGCCTGATGGTTCGCGATCGTGCCCTGCGGCAGCAGTTGTGATCGAATCGCCTGCGAAACGACTGATCACCTCTCATGCACCGCGCCCCAAAAGGGTTCCATCCAGAGGAGTTCCCGTGCCGAACCCCGCCGCCGCCCATGACGTCGAGGAGCCGCCCCCGCTGCTGGCCCCGCCTGAACTGAACCCGGAAACCTGGGACATGGCCGCCCGCCGCCTGCTGGCCAAGATGCTCGCTGAGTTCGCGTACGAGGAGATCATCGAGCCCGTCCCGCACACCGGGCCCGACCTCGCCGTGGACGGATCCGGTGACCACGGCCGGATAGTCCCGAGTCACACCCTCCCGCTCGACGACGGCGGAACCCTTTCCTTCCGGGCCCGGCGCGGCTCCTACGGCAGCTGGACCGTGGAACCGGACACGATCGAACTGCGCGAGTGCGCCGACGACCTCGCGGCTCGACCGTTCGGCGACCCCCTGCGCTTCCTCGTCCTCGCCCGCCGCCTCCTGGGCCTCGACGGGGCCACCCTCGGCCACCTCGTCGGAGAGGTGAGCGCCACCCTCGCCGCCGACACCCGCCTCGACCACACCGCGCTCCCCGCGGCCCGGCTCGCCGACCTCGGATACGCGGAGCTGGAGGGCCACCAGACCGGCCACCCGTGGCTCGTCCTCAACAAGGGCCGCATCGGCTTCTCCGCCACCGACACCGCCCACTGGTCGCCCGAGGCGCGCAGGCCGGCCAAGCTCCCCTGGATCGCGGTGAGTACCGATCTGGCCGCCTATCGCGGAGTGTCCTCACTCGCCACCCCCGAGCAGCTCTACGTCGGCGAACTGGACGCTTCCACGCGGGAGTTGTTCGCCGCCACCCTCATGGCGCGCGGACTGGACCCGCAGCGTTACCTCTATCTCCCCGTACACCCCTGGCAGTGGGACGAAGTGGTCCTGTCACTCTTCGCCCCCGCTGTCGCGCAGGGGGACATCGTGCCGCTGCCCACCGACGGCGACGTACGGCTGCCGCAGCAGTCCATCCGCACGTTCCTCAACACGAGCCGACCCGACCGGCATACGGTCAAGCTGCCCCTCGCCATCCTCAACACCCTGGTCTGGCGCGGCCTGCCCACCGAGCGGACCCTGGCCGCGCCCGCCGTCACCGCCTGGGTCCACTCGCTGCGCGACAGCGACGCCTACCTGCGCGAGGAATGCCGGGTGATCCTCCTCGGCGAGGTCGCCTCGGTCGCCGTCGAGCACCCGCTGTACGACGGCCTCCCCGAAGTCCCGTACCAGTACAAGGAATTGCTCGGCGCGATCTGGCGCGAGCCGCTCACTGGGCGGCTGGCGCCCGGTGAGCGCGCCCGGACGCTGGCCTCCCTGCTGCTCACGGACCCGCAGGGGCGCGCCTTCACCGCGGAGCTCGTCGCACGCTCCGGCCTCACCCCCGAGGCCTGGCTGAAGCGACTCCTCTCGGCACTGCTGCCGGCGCTGCTGCACTTCCTCTACCGTTACGGCACCGTCTTCTCCCCGCACGGCGAGAACGCCATCGTCGTCTTCGACGAGCACGACGTCCCCGTCCGACTCGCGATCAAGGACTTCGTGGACGACGTGAACGTCAGCGGACAGCCGCTGCCCGAGCACGGCTCCATGCCGGACGACGTACGCGAGGTGCTCCTCACCGAGCCTCCCGGCTTCCTCACCCAGTTCATCCACTCGGGTCTCTTCGTGGGCGTCTTCCGCTATCTCGCACCCCTCTACGAGGAGCAGCTCGGACTGCCCGAGGACGAGTTCTGGTCACTCGTACGGGCCGAAATCTTGCGGTACCAGGCCCGTTTCCCGGAGCTGAAGGAGCGCTACGAGCTGTTCGACCTGCTCACTCCGCGGATCGAGCGCCTCTGCCTCAACCGCAACCGTCTGCACCTCGACGGCTACCGAGACCGCCCCGAGCGCCCGCACGCGGCCGTGCACGGCACCGTTCCCAACCCCCTCCACCTCTCCTGATGCGCCGGGCCGGGGTGATCCGCGCTGTCAGTGGTGCCCCGTAGGGTGGTCGAGCTATGACGAAGCCCTCACTCCCCGAGCTCCTCCATGCCGCCGTGACCGCTGTCGGCGGCACGGAGCGGCCCGGCCAGGTCACCATGTCCGAGGCCGTTGCCGGAGCCATCGACGACCACTCCCATCTGCTGGTCCAGGCCGGCACCGGCACCGGCAAGTCCCTCGGCTACCTGGTCCCGGCCCTGGCGCACGGCGAGCGCGTCGTGGTGGCCACGGCGACGCTGGCCCTCCAGCGCCAGCTCGTGGAGCGCGATCTTCCGCGGACGGTCGACGCGCTGCATCCGCTGCTGCGCCGCCGTCCCGAGTTCGCCATGCTCAAGGGCCGCTCGAACTACCTGTGTCTGCACCGGCTCCGGGAAGGCGTCCCGCAGGAGGAGGAGGACGGCCTCTTCGACCAGTTCGAGGCCGCCGCGCCCACCAGCAAGCTGGGCCAGGACCTGCTGCGCATGCGCGACTGGGCGGACGAGACCGAGACGGGAGACCGCGACGACCTGACGCCGGGTGTCTCGGACCGCGCCTGGGGGCAGATCTCGGTCTCGTCGCGGGAGTGCCTTGGCGCGACGAAGTGCGCCTACGGAGCAGAGTGCTTCGCCGAGGCCGCCCGAGAGCGCGCCAAGCTCGCCGATGTCGTCGTCACCAACCACGCCCTCCTCGCCATCGACGCCATCGAGGGCGCCCCGGTGCTGCCGCAGCACGAGGTGCTGATCGTCGACGAGGCGCACGAGCTGGTCTCGCGGGTCACCGGTGTGGCCACCGGTGAGCTCACCCCGGGGCAGGTCAACCGCGCGGTGCGAAGGGCGGCCAAGCTGGTCGACGAGAAGGTCGCCGACTCCCTGCAGACCGCCGCGGAGTCCTTCGAGCGGCTGATGGAGCTGGCGCTCCCGGGCCGCCTGGAGGAGGTCCCCGAAGACCTCGGGTACGCGTTGATGGCGCTGCGCGACACCGCCCGTAACGTCATCTCGGCCCTCGGTAACACCCGGGACAAGTCCGTCCAGGACGAGGACGCCGTACGCAAGCAGGCCCGCGCCGCGGTCGAGACGATCCACGGCGTCGCCGAGCGCATCTGCAACGGCTCGGAGTGGGACGTCGTCTGGTACGAGCGGCACGACCGCTTCGGCGCCTCGCTGCGGGTCGCGCCGCTCTCCGTGTCGGGGCTGCTGCGCGAGAAGCTCTTCACCGAGCGCTCCGTCGTCCTCACCTCGGCCACGCTCAAGCTCGGCGGGGACTTCAACGGGGTGGGCGCCTCGCTCGGCCTGGCACCGGAAGGTACCGAGGGGGAGGACGTCCCGGTCTGGAAGGGGCTCGACGTCGGCTCGCCGTTCGACTATCCGAAGCAGGGAATCCTGTATGTCGCCCGGCACCTGGCCACGCCGGGTCGCGAGGGTTCGCGCGGCGACATGATGGAGGAGCTCGCCGAGCTGGTCGAGGCCGCGGGCGGTCGCACGCTGGGGCTCTTCTCCTCGATGCGCGCGGCCCAGGCGGCGGCCGAGGAGCTCCGCGGCAAGCTCGACCGGCCGATCCTGCTCCAGGGCGAGGAGACGCTGGGCGAGCTGATCAAGAACTTCGCCGCGGATCCGGAGACCTGTCTGTTCGGCACGCTCTCCCTGTGGCAGGGCGTCGATGTCCCCGGCCCGAGCTGCCAGCTCGTGATCATGGACCGGATCCCGTTCCCGCGCCCTGACGACCCGCTGATGAGCGCCCGCCAGAAGGCGGTCGAGGAGGGCGGGGGCAATGGCTTCATGGCCGTCGCGGCGACTCATGCGGCGCTGCTGATGGCCCAGGGATCCGGGCGGCTCGTGCGGGCCACGGGCGACCGCGGTGTCGTCGCGGTGCTCGATCCACGGCTGGCCAATGCCCGCTACGGCAGCTACCTCCGGGCCTCACTGCCTGATTTCTGGTACACCACGGACCGTAATCTGGTCCGCCGGTCGCTCGCCGCGATCGACGCCAAGGCCAAGGCGGAGGGCCTGTAGGGCGGAGCGACGCGCCGTGAGGCACAAAGCAGGGCCCCGGAACCGGCGCCGTGGGTTCCGGGGCCCGGTCTTGGCCGGCGCGGGGTCAGAGCCGCCGCAATACCGCCACCACCTTGCCGAGGATGGTGGCCTCGTCGCCTGGGATCGGCTCGTACGAGGCGTTGTGCGGGAGCAGCCAGACATGGCCGTCCTCGCGCTTGAACCGCTTCACGGTCGCTTCGCCGTCCAGCATCGCGGCCACGATGTCGCCGTTCTCCGCGACTGGCTGGCGGCGTACCGTCACCCAGTCGCCGTCACAGATGGCGGCCTCGATCATCGAGTCTCCGACGACCTTGAGGACGAACAGCTCGCCGTCTCCCACCAGTTGACGGGGGAGCGGGAAGACGTCCTCCACGGACTCCTCGGCCAGGATCGGGCCACCGGCCGCGATCCGGCCGATCAGCGGCACATACGACGCGGCAGGCTTGCCGGCCGTGTCGGTCGGCTGGTTGCTCGGCTGGTCGGAGCCGCGCACCTCGTACGCACGAGGGCGGTGCGGGTCCCGGCGCAGAAAGCCCTTACGTTCGAGAGCCATCAGCTGATGGGCCACGGAAGAGGTACTGGAAAGGCCCACCGCCTGACCGATCTCGCGCATGGACGGCGGATATCCCCGCCGCTGCACCGAATCCCTGATGACCTCGATGACGCGTCGTTGCCGATCGGTGAGACCGGAGCTGTCCGCCCGGATTCCCGGAGGTCGGCCAGGCAGCGAACGCGAGGGCTTGGTGCCCTCCGGATTTGTGGCTGCTTCATTCATTGCATGCACCGGCTCGAGTCGGCTCTGGGAGCGGTCCTGGGCAGTGATGGTTGCGCTGTCAGCGGTGGTGGTCACGTCGGCCCCTCTTCGAGATGTTCTCTCCCTGGCTGGCACAACGGTAGTAGCTTTCGAAAGGTTGCGCCAAACACACGTTCGAGTGAAAAACCGCAGAATGCCTTACGCGATTATGCGTTCGGGTGTATGCGAGGGGCCTTTTGGGTGAAAGGCAATTCGGGCATTTACGGTAACCTCCGCGCCGGGCCGACAGGCGGCCGGGGTCGCCCCCCAGTGTGCCATTGCGTGGCACCGGCCTCAGGAGCCCGGGGCGTGTCCCGTACTCTCGTGGCGGCCCGCACGGCCCCCGGGTGACACGACGCGCGCGACACGCGCGGACGCGTCAAGTGCGGCCGAACCCCAGATCTAGTGGTTGGATTGCCTCAGCCGCCCACAAGTTGTGGTCCCGGGTCTCTCAAGGGCCCCGCGATCGCCTATGCTGGGAGCTGCTTCAGGAGGCCCCACACGGGGCCGGTGAGGCTATTCAGTCGTGCTGTGAAGGAGGCTTGGGACCCATGCACTGCCCCTTCTGCAGGCACCCCGACAGTCGCGTCGTCGATAGTCGGACCACGGATGACGGCACCTCGATCCGCCGGCGCCGGCAGTGCCCCGACTGCACCCGACGTTTCACGACGGTGGAGACCGCATCGTTGATGGTGGTCAAGCGCAGCGGAGTCACCGAGCCCTTCAGCCGCACCAAGGTCATCTCCGGAGTGCGCAAGGCGTGCCAGGGTCGGCCGGTCACCGAGGACGCCCTCGCCCAGCTCGGCCAGCGGGTCGAGGAAGCGGTGCGCGCCACCGGCAGCGCCGAGCTGACCACTCATGACGTGGGCCTGGCCATACTCGGGCCCCTGCAGGAGCTCGACCTCGTCGCGTACCTGCGCTTCGCGTCCGTCTACCGGGCGTTCGGTTCGCTCGAAGACTTCGAGGCCGCCATCGCGGAGCTCCGCGAGGAGCAGCCTCCCGCAAGCGACTGCGGCTGTGGTGCCGGCGTGACCCCGGAGGTCCCCGTGCCCGCCGCTGCCACCGACTGACCGGGTCGGCGGCACAACACAGACCTGTCCTGGCGCCGTGTGTGACGTCAAGGACATCAAAAACACATGTGACCTGGGAAGAACCGGGCACTTCAGGGCGTTTTCGTCCGTATATGGGAGGCGGCATGACAGAGACGGCGAGCGGTTCGGCACGAGGGGCCCGTACCAAGGGTTCCAAGGGTTCGACCGCCAATCGGCAGGGACTGCGCATCGAGCGCATTCACACCACCCCCGGCGTGCATCCGTACGACGAGGTGGCCTGGGAGCGCCGTGACGTCGTCCTGACCAACTGGCGCGACGGCTCGGTCAACTTCGACCAGCGCGGCGTCGAGTTCCCCGACTTCTGGTCGGTGAACGCGGTCAACATCGTCACCAGCAAGTACTTCCGCGGTGCTGTCGGTACGCCGCAGCGCGAGACCCGTCTCAGGCAGCTGATCGACCGGATCGTGAAGACGTACCGCAAGGCCGGTGAGGACTACAACTACTTCTCCTCTCCCGCGGACGCCGAGATCTTCGAGCACGAGCTGGCGTACGCCCTCCTGCACCAGGTCTTCAGCTTCAACTCGCCGGTGTGGTTCAACGTCGGCACCCCCCAGCCGCAGCAGGTCTCCGCCTGCTTCATCCTGGCCGTCGACGACTCCATGGAGTCGATCCTCGACTGGTACAAGGAAGAGGGGATGATCTTCAAGGGCGGCTCCGGCGCCGGCCTGAACCTCTCCCGCATCCGCTCCTCCAAGGAGCTGCTGTCCTCCGGCGGCAACGCCTCGGGGCCGGTCTCGTTCATGCGCGGCGCCGACGCGTCCGCCGGAACGATCAAGTCGGGTGGCGCCACCCGCCGTGCGGCCAAGATGGTCATCCTCGACGTCGACCACCCCGACATCGAGAACTTCATCGAGACCAAGGTGAAGGAAGAGGAGAAGATCCGCGCCCTGCGCGACGCGGGCTTCGACATGGACCTGGGCGGCGACGACATCACGTCCGTCCAGTACCAGAACGCCAACAACTCGGTCCGCGTGAACGACGAGTTCATGAACGCGGTCGAGGCGGGCGGCAAGTTCGGCCTGCGCGCCCGGATGACCGGTGACGTCATCGAGGAGGTCGAGGCCAAGTCCCTCTTCCGCAAGATGGCCGAAGCCGCCTGGGCCTGCGCCGACCCCGGCATTCAGTACGACGACACGATCAACAAGTGGCACACCTGTCCCGAGTCCGGCCGGATCAACGGCTCGAACCCGTGCAGTGAGTACATGCACCTGGACAACACCTCGTGCAACCTCGCCTCGCTGAACCTCATGAAGTTCCTCAGGGACGACGGCCTGGGCAACCAGTCCTTCGAGGTGGAGCGTTTCTCCAAGGTCGTCGAGCTGGTCATCACCGCGATGGACATCTCCATCTGCTTCGCGGACTTCCCCACCGAGAAGATCGGTGTGAACACCCGCGCCTTCCGCCAGCTGGGCATCGGATACGCCAACCTCGGCGCCCTCCTGATGGCGACCGGTCACGCGTACGACAGCGACGGCGGCCGTTCGCTCGCCGGCGCCATCACCTCGCTGATGACGAGCACGTCCTACCGCCGCTCGGCGGAGCTGGCCGCGGTCGTCGGCCCGTACGACGGCTACGCCCGCAACGCCGAGCCGCACCAGCACGTCATGAAGCAGCACTCCGACGCCAACACCACGGCTCCCCGGGTGGACGAGCTGGACTCGCCGATCTGGGCCGCGGCCACGGAGTCCTGGCAGGACGTGCTCCGCCTCGGTGAGAAGCACGGCTTCCGCAACGCGCAGGCCTCGGTCATCGCGCCCACCGGCACCATCGGTCTCGCGATGTCCTGCGACACCACCGGCCTGGAGCCCGACCTCGCGCTGGTCAAGTTCAAGAAGCTGGTCGGCGGCGGCTCGATGCAGATCGTCAACGGCACGGTGCCGCAGGCACTGCGTCGCCTGGGCTACCAGGAGGAGCAGATCGAGGCGGTCGTCGCCCACATCGCCGAGAACGGCAATGTGATCGACGCCCCCGGCCTCAAGCCCGAGCACTACGAGGTCTTCGACTGCGCGATGGGCGAGCGTTCCATCTCCGCGATGGGCCACGTCCGGATGATGGCGGCCATCCAGCCGTGGATCTCCGGCGCGCTCTCCAAGACGGTGAACCTGCCGGAGACGGCCACGGTCGAGGACGTCGAAGAGGTCTACTTCGAGGCGTGGAAGATGGGCGTCAAGGCGCTCGCGGTCTACCGCGACAACTGCAAGGTCGGCCAGCCTCTCTCCGCCAAGACCAAGGACAAGGTCAAGGAAGAGGTCACGGCGAACACCGAGGCGACGATCCGTACCGCCGTCGAGAAGGTCGTCGAGTACCGCCCGGTGCGCAAGCGCCTCCCGAAGGGCCGTCCCGGCATCACCACCTCGTTCACGGTGGGTGGCGCCGAGGGTTACATGACCGCCAACTCCTACCCGGACGACGGTCTCGGCGAGGTCTTCCTGAAGATGTCCAAGCAGGGTTCCACCCTCGCGGGCATGATGGACGCCTTCTCGATCGCCGTGTCGGTCGGTCTGCAGTACGGCGTTCCGCTGGAAACGTACGTCTCGAAGTTCACCAACATGCGCTTCGAGCCGGCCGGTATGACGGACGACCCGGACGTGCGTCTCGCGCAGTCGATCGTCGACTACATCTTCCGCCGCCTGGCGCTGGACTTCCTGCCCTTCGAGACGCGGTCGGCGCTCGGCATCCACTCGGCCGACGAGCGTCAGCGTCACCTGGAGACCGGTTCGTACGAGCCCTCCATGGACGACGACGACAACATGGACGTGGAGAGCCTGGCCCAGTCCGCTCCGCTCCAGCCCGTCCCGCGCCCGGTGGAGCCGCTGAAGGCGGTCGCTGCCCCCAAGCCCAAGGGGGAGAGCATTCCGGCGCCGAAGCAGGCGCACAGCTCCGCGGAGCTCATCGAGATGCAGCTGGGCATCAGCGCGGACGCACCGCTGTGCTTCTCCTGCGGGACGAAGATGCAGCGTGCGGGCAGCTGCTACATCTGTGAGGGCTGTGGCTCGACCAGTGGCTGCAGCTAGCCGACAGCGGTAGACGCGAGGTGAGAGGGGGTGCCGGCCATGGGCCGGCACCCCCTCTCACTTCAGGCAGGCGCATGCCCCATCTGCTGGGCGAAGGAATTCGGGTCGGTGTCGAACCCGCGCACGATCTCGACCATGCCCCAGCCGCCGGCCTCGTCCCGGGTGAACTCGGCGATGGTGGCCGCCGTGGACGAGGCGACGGCGGTGAAGTCCTCTTCCGTCAGAACGGTGTGGTCCTCACTGATGCGGACGCTCGCATTCACAATGTCGCCGAACGCCTTGTGCCCGCCGCCCTGTTGGATCGCCACGCCCACCATGACCCGGGCGTACGTGGTGGACAGCCGGTCGAACTCCAGGGTCATGACCTCGTCGTAGCCGAACCCCTGACCGGTCCTGCTGTCCCGGTTGAGTGTGATCGTGCCGTCGGGCGACCGGCTGCCGAAGTGCACGACGTACACCGGACCGCCGTGCGGATCCTCCACGGAGTACGTCGCGGCGATGATGTCGAGGTCGTTGGCAGGGGCACCAAGGGGACTGGGGTCCCACTTGAGCGTCACTTCGACCTTCCCGATGCCCTTGTTGAGACTGCTCACCGGTCGTTCCTTCCCACAACTGTCAGGAGAATCAGCATGATTGGCCATGCTGTCACGCACCGCTGCCGTGCGGGCGGCGAACGATCACGGCCGGACGTGGTGCGGGGCGGGCGCGGCAGCGGTGCGGCCGTCAACCGGGCTCCGGTGACCTCCGGAGCGAGACGGGCGACACGTCGCTGGTCGTACGATGGCCCGGTGCTGGTCAAGTGGATTCGCTGCACCGTGATCGACCGTCGAGGTTTTGAGCAGGGGCAGCGGAAGTGGGCGGGGCTGCTGGGGGAACCGGGTTTTCGTGGACAGGGCGGTGGTTGGAGCCGGGGACGGCCGGGGGTGGCGCATGTCTTCACCTTCTGGGAGAGTCGCGCGTTCTACGACTCCTTCATGGCGAGCGCGCACCATCGCCTCGCATCGGCCCAGTCCGGCACGTTCAAGCATCCCCAAGTCGCCCTTTTCGACCACCGGTTCGACGTCAAGACGGGCTTCGAGCCGCGGTTCGCGGACGCCGATGTGGTGAGGGTCGCGCACTGCAAGGTGCGCGAGGGCCGGGTCGAGCACTTCTCACTGATGCAGGCGAAGATCTGGAATCCGGCGATGGCCGGATCGCCGGGGATGCTGCGCGGAATGTTCGGCGAGGCGCCGGGCAACGAATTCCTGGTGCTTTCCATGTGGCAGTCCACCGCCGAGCACGGCAAGTACCGCGCCGAGCGGGTGGAGCGTCTGTCGCTGCGGGCCCAGACCGAGGCCGATGTGGCCGATGTGGCGGGCGACGTCGTCCAGCTGGAACCGTCCTGGACGGTGTGATCGCCATCGGCCGTATGGAGGCCGGGCGGCGGCCCGGTCGAGCCGCCGCGGATATCCCGTTCTAGGGTTTCGGCATGGCAAGACCGCAGCGCATCGTCCTCGTCCGGCACGGAGAATCCGAGGGCAACGCCGATGACACGGTGTACGAACGCGAGCCCGACCATGCGTTGAGGCTGACCGGGACCGGGCTGCGGCAGGCCCGGGAGGCCGGTGTCCGGCTGCGCGAGCTGTTCGGCGACGAGCAGGTCAGCGCGTACGTCTCCCCGTACCGCCGGACCCATGAGACCTTCGCCGCGTTTGAGCTCGACCAGGAACGGGCGCGGGCCAGGGAGGAGCCCAGGCTGCGCGAGCAGGACTGGGGAAACTGGCAGGACAGGGACGACGTAAGGCTGCAGAAGGCCTACCGGGACGCCTACGGGCACTTCTTCTACCGGTTCGCGCAGGGGGAGTCCGGGGCCGATGTGTACGACAGGGTCGGGGCGTTCCTGGAGAGCCTCTACCGCAGCTTCGAGGCGCCCGACCACCCGCCGAACGTCCTGCTCGTCACCCATGGTCTGACCATGCGGCTGTTCTGCATGCGCTGGTTCCACTGGTCGGTGGCCGAATTCGAGTCGCTGTCCAACCCGCGCAACGCGGAGGTGCGGATCCTGCAGCTCGGCGAGGACGGCCGCTACAGCCTTGACCGGCAGTTCGAACGCTGGCGGGTGCCCGAGCCATACGGCATCACCGGATAGAGTGGGTGGGCGATGACCGCTGACTTCTCCGCCGACCGGCGCTTCGAACGCGCACTGGCCAGCCTGCACGGGCTGTCGCTCGGTGATGCCCTGGGCTCCCAGTTCTTCGTCCCCGCCAACTACCCGCTGCTCAAGAGGCGCGAGCTGCCTCCGGGGCCCTGGCAATGGACCGACGACACCGAGATGGCCTGCTCGGTACTGGCCGTGCTCGCCGCGCACCGCCGGGTCGACCAGGACGCGCTGGCCCGTTCCTTCGCCGAGCACCACGACTTCGACCGGGGATACGGCCCTGCCGTCAACCGGATGCTGCGGCTGATCAGAGAGGGCGGCGACTGGCGCGAGCTCGCCGCCGGGCTCTTCCAGGGGCAGGGCTCCTGGGGCAATGGCGCCGCGATGCGCATCGCCCCGCTCGGGGCCTGGTACGCGGACGATCCCGAGCAGGCCACCCATCAGGCCGAGGTCTCGGCCTACACCACGCACCAGCACCGTGAGGCGGTGGTCGGCGCCATGGCGGTGGCCGCCGCCGCCGCGTTCGCGGCGAATCCGGCCGGGCCGCCGAAGCCGGCCGAACTGCTCAACGGGGTCATCGCGCTCGTGCCGCGCAGCGCGGTGGGCGCGGGCCTCCGACGGGCCAAGGACATGCTGGACTACGACGACGCGGGGACCGTGGCCGCGGTACTGGGCTGCGGCCGGCGGACGAGTGCGCACGACACGGTGCCGTTCGCGCTGTGGTCCGCGGCGCGGTCGCTGGGTGACTTCGAGCGGGCGTTCTGGGTCACCGCGCAGGTGGGCGGCGACGTCGACACGACCTGCGCGATCGTGGGCGGCGTGGTGGCCGCGGGGGCGGCGGGTGCGCCGCCGGTCGAGTGGCTGGAGCAGACCGAAGCGGTGCCGGGCTGGGTGCCTCCGCGGGTCGGCTGAGGCGGACGGGCCCTGCGGGACGGATGCGCGGGCGGGGCCTGGAGTCGGCGTCGACGTGGTGCGGGTGGCCTGGGGCGAGCCGGTGCGCTGTGCGGGCCGACGGGGTGCGGGTGGCCTGGGGCGAGCCGGTGCGCTGTGCGGGCCGACGGGGTGCGGGTGGGTGGGTGCCTGCGGCGCTGTCGCCTGCCCGCCCCTTGCCGAAACCGGGGCACCGCCGCCGGGCCCGGTCCTCGGATGCCGGACGGGCCGGAGGGGGCCCGGACGGGTTGAGTGCAGGCTCGGCCCTGCCAGTCGGCGGCTGCGCCGGTGGTGGCGCGGGGGCTCGCGCATGCCTGACGGGGTGGGAGGCGCGACGGTTCGCGCCGTGCCTGGCGGGGCTGTGGTGGCCGGCCGTTCTGCCGTGTCGCACCCGCATGCCCCCTGGCCCACGGACTGTCACGGTCCTGCCACATCACGGGCCCGGCGGCCCTGGCGGCCTCGGGCGGCGTTAGTCTGACGCCACGCCGCCCGATGATCATGACGGGCGTGCGCCGACGAGACACCGGGACGTCCGCGTGGCCGCCGCCGCCGCGTGCCGTGCCCGGTCGGGAGGGGGTCCCGTGTCCGACACGCCAGCCACTACGCCATCCAGTTCGCCGCCCGCCGAGCCCGGTCCGGAGCAAGGTCACCGGTCGCGCGCCGGTACGGGGCCGAGCGATGCCGTTCCGCAGGCGCCCGTCATGCCTACGTACATGCAGCAGCACCGCGCCGCGACCCAGCGCCCGCAGCAGTGGCCGCCGCCCAAGGCCGAGCCGCCCAAGTGGGTGACCGCGGTGCGCCCCGGAGCGCCCGCCGGGGTCCGCCCCGCCACCCTCTGGGCCGCCCTGGCCACCGCGCTGCTGAGCGGACTACTGCTGGGCGACGGGCTGGGCCCGAACCTGATGCTGGTGGCGGTCCCGGCCGCCCTCGCCGCGTACTTCGCCGCGCGGGCCGCAGGCCGCAGGGTGCGCCCCTGGACGCTCGTCTGGGCCGTCGGCGGCCTGGCCCTGCTGGCGGTCCCCGCGCTGCGGGACGCGGGCTGGCCGACCCTCCTCGCCGTCATGTCCGCGCTCGCGCTCGGCTCACTCGCCCTGCACGGCAACCGGACCTGGCCCGGCGTCCTCATCGGCTGCCTGGGCATCTTCGGGTCGGTCGGCTCCGGCACCGCCTGGGCCTGGCGCGGAGTGCGCGAGCGCGCGGAGGTCTCGCGCGGGCGTTGGGCGCCCGTGGTGCGTACGACCCTGGTGGCGGTCGTGCTCCTGGTCGTCTTCGGCGCGCTCTTCGCGGGCGCCGACGCCGCCTTCGCCAACCTGCTCGGCGGCCTCATACCCGACGTCTCCGTGGCGGACGGCCCCTGGCGGGTCTTCCTGTTCGCGCTCGGTCTCGTCGGCGCGCTCGCCGCCGCTCGCACGGCCGCCGCGCCGATGCGCTGGGACCGTATCGAGGTACGACCCGCCCGCGCGCGTGGCCGCACGGAATGGGCACTTCCGCTCATCGTGCTCAACCTGCTCTTCGCCGCCTTCATCGCCGTCCAACTCGCGGTCCTCTTCGGCGGCTACGAGAAGGTGCTGAGCACCGGGCTGACGTACTCGGAGTACGCGCGCCAGGGCTTCTGGCAGTTGCTCTGGGCCACCGTGCTGACTCTGGGCGTCATCGGCCTGGCGCTGCGCTGGGCCCCGCGTGGCGGCGCACGCGACCGCACCCTGGTCCGCTCGGTGCTCGGCACGTTGTGCGTGCTGACGCTGGTCGTCGTCGCCTCCGCGCTGCGCCGGATGGATCTGTACATGGACGAGTACGGGCTGACGCGGCTGCGGGTGTCGGTGACGGCCGCCGAGCTGTGGCTCGGCCTGGTGATCGTACTGATCATGACGGCCGGGATGTTCGGCTCCCGCTGGCTGCCGCGCGCGGTGGCGGTGAGCGCCGCGGCTGCCGTGCTGGTCTTCGGCCTCGTCTCGCCCGACGGGCTGGTCGCCGAGCGGAACGTGGAGCGGTACCGGAGCAGCGACAAGATCGACGTGCACTACTTCCAGGACCTGTCGGCCGACGCGGTGCCGGCGCTGGACACGCTGACCGAACCGCTGCGCTCCTGCTCACTCATGGGCATCGAAAGGCGCCTCGACGACAAGCTCGGGTCCTGGTACGCGACGAGCCTCGGCGAGGCCAGGGCGCGGGAGATTCTCGACGAGCGCCCGCTGGACATTGATATGACGGAGTGTCTGAAATTGGGTGTGTACGACGGGGGGCGCGGGATCTCCGACGAGTACTGAGGCGTTGGCGCACGCATGCGTCAGTGCGGAGGTCTAGGTTCCCCGGACCTGTGCCGCCCCGGAACGGCCTGGTTTTTGAGGCGGGCGGTGTGCCGTTCGGCCGTGTGCGGCAGTGTGCGGGCGGACCGAAGGGGTGTCGGAATCGGTCGCATGATCATGGCGCCGCGGCCCCGTCCGGGGAACGGTTGATGCCCGGGGTGTCGCAGGGGGCCCCGGCGGCGTAACCTGATTGGCGTCATGCCGTACGAACCTCCCACTCACGCCGTCGAGCGCTCCATGCGTGCCACCACCGGTGCCAAGATCATCGCTGGTGTCGACGAAGTCGGGCGCGGAGCATGGGCCGGACCCGTCACCGTGTGCGCGGCTGTCACCGGTCTGCGCCGCCCGCCCGACGGTCTCACCGACTCCAAACTGATCAGCCCCAAGCGCCGCACGGCGCTGGCCGGACTGCTGGAGGACTGGGTCACCTGTCATGCCCTCGGGCACTCCTCGCCCGAGGAGATCGACGAACTCGGGATGACCGCCGCTCTTCGGCTCGCCGCCGTACGCGCCCTTGAGGCGCTGCCGGTGCGTCCGGACGCGGTGATCCTCGACGGGAAGCACGACTACCTCGGGCTGCCCTGGAAGGTCCGTACGGTGATCAAGGGCGACCAGTCCTGCATCGCCGTCGCAGCCGCCTCGGTGATCGCCAAGGTGCGGCGGGACGCGATGATGGCCGAACTGGGCGCGCAGTCGCAGGATTTCACCGACTTCGCCTTCGCGGCGAACGCGGGATATCCCTCGCCCGTGCACAAGGCGGCGCTGGCGGAGCGGGGCCCCACCCCGCACCACCGGCTGTCCTGGTCGTACCTCGACGCGCTGCCCCAGTGGCGGCACCTGAAGAAGATCCGGATCTCGGCGGAGGCCGCCGCGCTGGAAAGCGGGGGCCAACTCGGCTTCGCCTTCTGATCCCGAACGCACCCAAGTACCCACCCGCCGCCGTGTGCCGCGGCGGCATTTGATAGACATCCACGTCTTGCACGTCATCCCCGAGGAGTCTCAGATTCACGAGAGTGCCCAGGGTCCCCGCGCCACTCCGGCCGCAGGCGGCCCCGCGTCGACCCCCAGTCCCGTACCTGGTCCGCGTACCGCGGCCACACCGCGTCCCGGGCGTCCCGTGCCCGGTCCGCCCAAGCCGAGGCCCGTACCGGCTCCGGCCCCCGCACCTCCTCCGGTCCCCGCCCCTGTCCCTCCGGCGCAGCCGGCGGCCGCGGTCGTGCCCGAGACCCGGATCGTCCCGGTCCTCGCGTCCGGTGCGCTCGACGCCGCCGACGAGGCGGTCGACCAGCTGCTCGACTCCGGTCGTGCGCCCGGCGACATCCTGGTGCTCACCACCGGTGAGCGGCACCCGTGGGCCGCGCATGAGCTGTCCTTCGGCGAAGCGTCCTACTGGGCCCAGCACGACGCCCGTGACGACGTCTTCTACGCGGACGCGTCCGCCGCGGAGCGGGCAGCCACCCGCCCCGTGGTGATCGTCGCGGTCAACGGCGAGGCCGGTGACGCGGTGACCCGCGCGCTGCCCGTGGCCAGGGATCGCGCCGGCGCGCTGCTGATCGTGTGCGGCGAGCAGGAGAAGGTCGACGCCGTACTCGGCGCGGGCGTCTGACCGGCGCGGGCGTCCGAGCCGTACGGCGCCGCCGTACGGCCGACACGTGCCGGCGGGCGGACCGCCCCGGAGCCGACGCGCGGACGCCGACTCCTCAGCGGGCGGCCGCCCGCCGCAACGCGTCCGCGGCTCCTCCACCCGTGCTCAACGGGGAGAGGTCGGCCTCGGAAGAGGCGTCCGCCAGACCGCCGGGGCGTGATCCGGTGCTCGGGCGGCGGCCCCCGCGGCCCTCGCCCAGCACCTGCCAGCCGCCGTCCGTCAGCGTGATGTAGGCGCCGCAGCGCAGTCCGTGCAACGTGCAGGCGTCGCGCAGGCCCCACATCCAGGCGCCGTCCTCCTGGGTCCAGCGCTCGTCGCCCTCGCGGCAGTAGAGCAGCACCGCTGTCCGCACCGGCGTACGGCGACGCAAATCGTGCGGCACGACCCTGCGCAGGTGCGAAAGCAGGGCGTTGCGGAACTCCCAGCCGTCGGCCGGGGCCGAGCGCCGGACGAACGAGGCGCTGGCCGTGAGCCGCTCCTCGGAATCCAGGACGGCCACCACGGCCGTGTCCGGCGCGGGCAGGTGCCTGGCGTGCAGTCCGCTGACGACTTCACGCGGATTGCGCAGCAGGGGGATTCCCGCAGCCCCCCACTCGGCCGGTTCGAGCGTCCGGCCGAGTCGATTGACGCTGTCGGCGGGCGTGGGGTTCAACGAGGCAGCGGACGGAGCGAATCCGAAGGCCACGGTCCTCCCTTCGCGTACGCGCCCACAATGCGGGCAAGGTCGGCTGGGGCGCGCCGCGGCACGGCCCTTCCGGTCCACAGGAGGGGCGTGCGGGGAGCGCTTCCAATTCTCGCTGCCCCATGGGGCATGCGGCAACGAGCAATTGGCGCCGTCGGCTGGAATCTATGGGTATGACGTGGATATCCCTGCCCAGCCCGGCCCCCGGGAACGCCTGACGTCACGCCTGGATGGCGAGCACCAAGGGATACACCCCCTGCGCTCCGGCCCGGCGCAGCAGCCTGCCCGCCACCGCGAGGGTCCAGCCGGTGTCCGAGAGGTCGTCGACGAGCAGCACCGGGCCACCCGCCTCCGTCAGGGCTGCGGCCAGGTCGGGCGGCACGGTCAGCGCCTGGTGGAGGGCCCGTACGCGCTGCGCGCTGTTGGTCTGCGACATCCGCTCGCCGGCCGCCTCCTGCGTGTAGGTGACGGAACCGAGCAGCGGCATCCGGCCGACCTCGGCGATCCGGCGGCCCAGCGACTCGATGAGCACCGGCCTGGTGTGCGAGGCGACCGTGACCACGGCGACCGGCCGCGCCGAGGCGTCCGCCCCGCCGGACGCCCATCCGCCCGGCCCCTTCGCCCAGTCCGCCAGGACACTCACCACGGCGTCCGCCACATCGTCGGGCACCGGCCCGTCGGGCGACGTCCGGTCGCCCAGCATCGGGCGCAGCCGGTTCCCCCAGCCGATGTCCGACAGTCGTCCCAGCGCGCGGCCCGAGGAGACCAGATCCCCCTGGGCGATACGGCCTTTGAGGTTCACCCCGACCGCGGCGAGCCCCGTCGGCCACATCTTCCGGGGCTCCACCTCCGCGCCCGGCCTGCCCAGCTCGCCACGGGCCGCATCGAGGGCGCCGGTGGACACCCCGTCGGCGAACCTGCCTCCCGCGCAGTTGTCGCAGCGACCGCAGGGGGCCGCCTCCTCGTCGTCCAACTGGAGCCGCAGGAACTCCATCCGGCAGTTCTTCGTCGTCGCGTAGTCCCGCATGGCCTGCTGCTCGGTGGCCCGCTGGCGCGCCACCCACGCGTAGCGCTCCGCCTCGTACACCCAGGGCTGCCCGGTGGTGGTCCAGCCGCCCTTCACCCGGCGCACCGCGCCGTCCACGTCCAGGACCTTGAGCATCGCCTCCAGGCGTGTACGCCTCAGGTCGACGAGCGGCTCCAGCGCGGGCAGTGACAGCGGGCGGCCCGCCTGGGCCAGCGTGTCGAGCGTGCGCCGCACCTGCTCCTCGGGCGGGAAGGCGACCGAGGCGAAGTACTTCCAGATCGCCTCGTCCTCGCGGCCCGGCAGCAGCAGCACCTCGGCGTGCTCCACTCCACGGCCCGCGCGGCCCACCTGCTGGTAGTAGGCGATCGGGGACGAGGGCGAGCCCAGGTGCACCACGAAGCCGAGGTCCGGCTTGTCGAAGCCCATGCCCAGCGCCGAGGTGGCGACCAGCGCCTTGACCCGGTTGGCGAGCAGATCCTCCTCGGCCTGCATCCGCTCCGCGTTCTCGGTCCGGCCGGTGTAGGAGGCGACGGGGTGGCCGCACTGGCGCAGATACGCCGTGACCTCCTCGGCGGCGGCGACCGTGAGGGTGTAGATGATCCCGGACCCCGGCAGCTCGTCGAGGTGGTCGGCCAGCCAGGCGAGCCGGTGCGCGGCGTCCGGCAGCTGCAGCACGCCCAGGCTCAGGCTCTCCCGGTCCAGCGGGCCGCGCAGCACCAGGGCGTCGGTGTCCACGCCGGTGCCGAGCTGCTCGGCGACGTCGGCCGTCACGCGGGAGTTCGCGGTGGCCGTGGTGGCCAGGACCGGAACGCCGGGCGGGAGCTCGGCCAGCATGGTGCGCAGCCGGCGGTAGTCGGGGCGGAAATCGTGGCCCCAGTCGGAGATGCAGTGTGCCTCGTCGACCACCAGCAGACCGGTGGCCGCGGACAGCTTGGGCAGCACATTGTCCCGGAAGTCGGGATTGTTGAGCCGCTCGGGGCTGACCAGCAGGACGTCCACCTCGCCCGCGGCGACCTCGGCCTGGACGGTGTCCCACTCCTCGGTGTTGGAGGAGTTGATGGACCGGGCGCGGATGCCGGCCCGCGCCGCGGCCTCGACCTGGTTGCGCATGAGCGCCAGGAGCGGCGAGACGATCACGGTGGGGCCGCTGCCGCGCTCACGCAGCAGGGACGTGGCGACAAAGTACACCGCGGACTTGCCCCAACCGGTGCGCTGCACGACCAGGGCCCGGCGCTTGTCGGCCACGAGTGCCTCGATGGCACGCCACTGGTCCTCGCGAAGCCTGGTTGCGCCGGTGGGGTCGCCGACGAGCCGGGCGAGTACCTTGTCGGCCGCCGCGCGGAGATCGGGGTTGTTCGTCTGCTGCATGTACCCCATACAACAGGACGGGTCGGACAACCGGGGAACGAGCGGTTACGGCCGGGGCCGCTCGTTCGTATGAAATGTTCACGACAGGATCATGATCCAGTGGCTGTCCGGGCAGACCTCGCGACGGGAGTCTGAGCGCACCGCACGCTCCCGTCCCGGAGGTTTCGTCATGCGCAGACTCTCAGCCCTCTCACTGGCAGCCCTCGCTCTCGCCCTGCCCGCCGCGATCCTGCCCGCCGCCACCGCGAGCGCGGCCCCGGCCGACAAGCCCCAGGTCCTCAGCGGCTGGACCCAGACCAGCGCCGCCAGCTACAACTCCTGGACCTCGGCCCGCGCCAGCCAGGGTTCCTGGAGCGCCTACGGGTTCGACTGGTCCACCGACTACTGCTCCTCGTCGCCCGACAACCCCTTCGGGTTCCCCTTCCAGACCTCGTGCGCCCGCCACGACTTCGGCTACCGCAACTACAAGCAGGCCGGCTCCTTCAGCGCCAACAAGGCCCGCGTCGACAGCGCCTTCTACGCCGACCTGAAGCGGGTGTGCGCCGCCTACTCGGGCGCCAAGCGCGTCTCGTGCGACGCGACGGCCTGGACCTACTACCAGGCCGTCGACAAGCTCGGCTTCTCCGCCGTGGTGGACGGCTCGGCCGCGGCCTGACACCAGGTCACTCGCGCACCCGGACATGAAAACTTCATGTCCGGGTCGTGATGGCCTGGCTGTCCGTGCCCCGGCGGTCGGTCACATACTCAACAGATCCATCCCCGACGAAGGGGGGCTCGCCGTGCCGATCACGGCCGGGAATCGCACTGTCCACCTCTGGGCGCTGTGCGAAGACGTCGTACTCGAACCCGGCGAGCACGAGGGCGAACTGCTGCTGACCGGCCCTTGGGGCACCGAACGGATCGACAGCGCGAACCCGGTCGTGCACGAGGCGCTGCGCCGGATGCAGCTGGGCCCGGTCCTGCCGGCCAACATCGAAGTGCCGCCGGGAGAGCCGCAGGGGCGGGCCGCAGCCTGTCTTGTCCTGCTGCCCCTGCTGACCCGGCTGTCCCATCTGCTCGTACGCACGCTGGGCCTCGACGACCTCGGGGGTCCGCTGCTCTCGGTGTCACCGGTCTCCCCGACCGCGCCCTTCGCCCTGGTGCGGCTGCCGGCCGGGCGCCGGGTGCGGCTGCCCGCCGGGGTGTCGTTCTCCCTGGGAGCGAAGGGGGTCGCGCTGGAGTCCTCGGACTCGCCCTACCGCGTGGTGCTGCACCGGCCGGAGGCGGTCTGGGTGGTCGCGATGCTGGCCTGGCCGATCACCCCCGCCGACGCGTCGGCGGCGCTGCCGCTGCCGGACGCCGTGACGAGGAACGTCCTCGACTATCTGGCGGCGGCGGGCATGGCGGCCCCGGCGGACGCCGGGGTTCCCTGAGTCGACCAGGCGGCCCCGGCGTCCCGCGGCAGGCTCAGAGCAGCCAGCCGGAGTCCCGGGCGATCCGGACCGCGTCGACCCGGTTGCGGGCGTTGAGCTTGGCCACGATCGTCGTCAGGTAGTTTCGTACGGTGCCGGGCGACAAATGCAGCAGCCTGGCGATCTCACCGGCCTCCGAGCCCTCCGCGGCCAGCCGCAGCACCTCGGTCTCCCGCTCGGTGAGCGGCGTCTCGGTGCCGCCCCAGGCGGCGAGGGCCAGCTGCGGGTCGATCACCCGCTGCCCCGCGGCCACCCGGCGCACCGCGTTGGCGAGTTCCTTGGGCGGGGCGTCCTTGAGCAGGTACCCGTTCACCTGCGCGCTCAACGCCCGGCGCAGGGTGCCGGGGCGGCCCAGGCTGGTGAGTATCAACGTCCGGCACTGCGGCAGCCTCTCGCGCAACTGGCCGGCGGCGCTCAGGCCGTCGAGGCCCGGCAGGTCGATGTCGATGATCGCGACGTCGGGACGGTGTTCCAGAGCGGCGTTCAGGATCTCGTCGCCGCGTGCCAGCTCACTGACAATCTCGAGGTCGTCCTCCAAGTTCAGCAGCGCCACCAGTGCACCCCGCACCATGTTCATGTCCTCGGCGAGCAGTAGGCGAATCGCCACTGACCGAGCCCCCCTTCCCGGCTCAGGCAGCCGGTTCCTGTGAGGACAGCACATCGTCCTCCGTGTCGGGCGGATGTCTCGACGGGGCCACCGGCGCGTTGGCCAGCAGCAGGAATGTTCCGTCGGGTCCGCGTGTCGTGGTCAGTTCACCGGAAACGGCGTTCAGCCGCATCGACAGGTTCCCCAGGCCGCTGCCGCTGTGCGGCGACGGGTCGCGATAAGTGGGATCGACTCCGTCGTTCGCCACGGAAAGCCTGATCCGGCCGTCTTCGCGGACCGCCGTGATCTCGCAGCGGCTGGCCTTGGAATGGCGCAGGAGATTGGTGATCGCCTCGCGCAGAACGGCCGCGAGCACCGTGTCGACCTGCTGGTTCATCGTCCCCAGCCGTATGTCGGCGTGCACTTCGAGTCCGGCGGTGCCCAGTAGCGAAAGGGCCGAGGTCAGTTCCTCCTCCAGAGACATGTCGAGCAGACCACTGGCCACCATCCGGACATCGGCGAGCGACTGTCGAGATATGGCGAGTACGTCGTGGACCTCTTCCATGGCGCGCTGCGGATGGGTGGGGACGAGCCGGTGGATCAGCTCACTCTTGAGCGTGATCGCCGACAGACTGTAACCGAGCAGGTCGTGCAAGTCCCTCGCGAAGCGCAGCCGTTCCTTGGTGACGGCCATGCGGGTGAGCTGATCACGGGTCTCGTGCAGGATGCGCACCAGGTCGGCCAGCCTGGACAGTCCGTACACGACCAGGCCGGTGAGCAGCGTCGACTGGCACAGATAGACGCTGTCGAGCGCCGGGCGGCCGTCGAGCGCGGGGGGCACGAGCATGGAGAGCCCCACCGCCCCGTACGCCACCCAGGCCACCTTGGACGGCAGGAGCAACAGCAGTGATCCGGCGAGGAATCCTGCCATCGCGCCCCATTCCGCGTGGAACACGACGATGGGCAAATACGTGAGAAGCGCCTGGGTGCCCAGGGTGGTCAATCGCTGCCACAGCGGCGCCCTGTTCGCGCCCGGCTGCGAATGCCGCAGCTGGATGGTGAAGATGGCTGCCAGGCACAGCAGGCCCGCCGTGAGTGTGGTCGGATCGAGCTTCGCCGCAAGGATGTTGAGAGTCGTGATGGCCAGATAGCTCAGTAGTGCGGCGGTAAGGATCACACGAGCCAACCGGGGGGCCGGGATGTCACGCCCGGCCACGGATGGCGGAATTCGCTGTTCCTCTTCCTTGTCGATGTCCTGCAACTTCGGGGTCGACAGAGGAAATTGTTGGGTTCGCTCGTGGGGTGGCATCGTCTTCGCGGCCTCTTCTGTCGCACCGTTTGCGCGCCTTCGCGGATCATAAGCGATGGACGAGAAAGGTGTGCAGAGAATGGCTGATTATACGAACATGGGTACGGCATTCAGTAGTTCATAGTCCGTCGGCCCGGCGCACCGGCCGAGCGCGACCGGCACATCGAAGAGCCTGCCAGGAGCGAAGCGCGACCAGAAGTGGCGCATCCCCGGCACGATCACCTTCACCACCGGCAGTCCCAGATCCGGTCTGCTCTGGTCCAGCACCAGCAGGTCCATCCCGCGGTCCCGCACCAGACCGGTGATGGCCGTGACGTCGTCGAGCAGGTCACCGCGCGGAACGTACGCCCAGTCCGCGGCGGTGCGCGGCCGGACCGCCGGATCGGGGGTCAGCCAGGGCTGGTTGGAGAGGGTCGCCCGCTGCCACCAGTTCAGTGGGTCAGGGTCCTCGATGCGGTATCCGGTGCCGTCCGGCGCCGCGTCGCACACCGCCGGAAGCAACTGCCCCATCTCGGTCAGCGCCCTGCGCAGCGCGAGCCGCGGGTCGAAGTGGGCGCCGAAGCCGAAGATCACGTCCTCGGCCGGCTTGTCGGTGCGCCGCGACAGCGCGGCCATCACCGGAATCCCGAAGTCCGAGGTGAGGTCGAGCACCCACACCTCGCGCCCCACCTTCCGGTAGCCGTCGCGCAGCAGCTCGATGTACGGCTCGTCGGCCGCGTCCAGATCTACGGCGGGCTGCCGGGTGCGGTTGTACCACCACAGCGCGACCGCGTCCCGCTCGACCACTTCGAGGAAGCCCTGCACCACCGCGTCCTCGGGGCTGCTCCCCGCCGCGTTGCCGTTGGAGTCGGCCCACAGGCCGTCCGGCGAGCAGGCCTCGTTGAAGTACAGCATCGACGTGGGCAGCAGCCGCTGGGTCCCCGCGGTGAGTGACCACACGGGCGTCCACTCCGTCGGACGGGTCTCGTCGAAGGGCTCCGGCACGTACTGGAGCCTGGATCCGCGGGCGTTCCAGCGGTCGCGGTCCCGCAGCTGTCTCTCGTCGTAGAGCTGGCAGGCGTTGGGATGGACGGCCGCGGGTCCCAGCGCGCGGAAGGTGTCGAGAACGGCGGGCTCGTCGCCGTGGCGGGTTCCGCTGTAGCGCTCCACCGCCTCGCACAGCGCACTGGTGCGGGCCTCGGTCTCGGTGAGGCCCTTGCCGCCGCTGAGCGCGCGCAGTCCGGCGCGCAGTCCGGCCAGCGACTGCGGCCCCATCGCGAGATTGTGGCCGGAGAGGAAGGAGTTGACGAATGCCGGGCTGCGCGGCGCCCGGCGTATCTCCTTGATGATCCCGGTGACCGGGTCCACGAGATGGCCGAAGCGGTCGAGCATCTGCTCGGGGGTGAGGGCACGGTGACCGCCCCGGTCACCGGCGGCCTTCGGCTGTGACCTCGGGGTGAAGGGCGCCGCCACGCGGCGCGCCACCAGACCGGGGTCGCCGCACGAGGTGCACTGCGGCAGGCGGCTCACCGGGTGCGCGGTGCCCCGCAGTTGGAGCGTGTCCAGGGTGTGCACCGCGCTCTGCGAGGGTCGGCGCATCCCGGCGAGCCACTTGGCGCTCTCCAGTACAGCCAGTTGCAGTGCGATGTTCTCGCAGGCGGCCAGTGCGGCGTGCGGTCGCTCCGGCGGTCCGTCCAGGCCCAGATGGCGCTGGATCGGCCATTCGGATCTTCGGTGGCCGCGCAGCCGGACGGCCAGGCACGACCAGCACGGTCCGTCGTCGGGGCGGAACACCGGGCCGACCCAGGGATCGGCGCCGCCGAGTCTGGCGAGCAGCCAGGGTGTGCGCGAGGCCCGGTGGAGTCTGTCGATCTCCCGCAGCCGTGGCGACAGGTAGTCGTCGCACAGGACGAGCGCGAAGTCCGCGCTGTCGTCGGGCCCGGCGACGGTGATGCCCGAGTCGTGGCAGGCGGTGCGCAGCCGTTCCGGGTCGATGTCGGTCAGGGCGACGATTCGTACTCTCGCGTCACTGAGGTCGGCGGCGGCCTGCCCGCCGTCCAGGCCGGCGAGGTCCCAGTACGCCTCGCCGGCCGTATCGTTCCTGCTGGGGGGCAGGCTGGTGGGGAGTGGGGGCCGCAGACGCAGCAGCCCCGCGAGGTCGAGCGCGGTGAGCGCGCTGCGGGTCTCGTCGGCGCTGAGCGCCCAAGCGGCGTCCCGTATCACCGCGTCCGGACTGCGGCTGCCGTCGAGCAGCGGCACCAGCACCTCGGCGTGCGCTCCGTGCAGTGCGGTGACGCCGCGTGGCGAGACCAGATAGGCCGCCTCACCAGGTACGACCGTCGGTCGCAGATGACTCTTGAATCCCACCAGCGTGTTGTGCCCGTGCCCCCCGGCGGCGGTCATGCTGAGAGAAGCCCTGCGGTCGGGGTGCCGAGGGTGCAGACGGTGAAGAGCGCGGTGGCGTGCTCGCTGAGCGCGTCGAGGTCCTCGATCACCAGGGTGAGCGCGGGGTGGGCAGGGGCTGCCGACTCGGTGGGCCACATGCTGCTGGACGAGATGACGTTGTTCATGAAGATCAATCCCCGTTCTGTGTCTGCCTGTCGAGTTCTGCTTACGGGGATGATTCTGCGAAGCGGGACGGAACACAGACAGTGCCGGTGTCACCACCGGAGGGTGAAGATTTCACATGGGCTCCTGGGACATTCGGTGTGGCTCGACCGAGTGCACCGGGCGTGCCCGCGACCGACGACCGGTGATCAACCGGGAGATACACGACATCCCGTGGCGCGGGGGAGCCGCAGAGGGGGGGGGCTAGCCCCCCCGGGGATTGGGGGGGTAAGGGGGTTCTGGCGACCCGGTCCGAAACCGAGACTTGAGTCATGACGATCGAAGCGGCGATCACGCCATCCGTTGGGCCGGCCACCAAGGCGACAGGGAGCGATTTCGCTCAACTGTCCCGAAGGATTGCCCAGGACGGTCTCCTGGACCGGCGCCCCCTCTACTACAGCGTTCGGTTCGGCATCGTGGGTCTCTCGTGCCTGGCCGGCGGGGTGGCGTTCTTCGCCCTGGGGGACAGCTGGCTCCAACTGATCCTCGCGGCCGCGATGGCCGTCCTTTTCGGTCAGCTCGCCCTGGTTTTCCATGATCTGGCGCACCGTCAGGTGTTTTCGCGGCGTCGTCCCAGCGAGATCGGCGGACTGATCACGTCCAATGTCTTCGTGGGGATGAGCTACGGGTGGTGGATGAACAAGCACACCCGCCACCACGTGAACCCCAACCACGAGGAGAAGGACCCGGACGTCGCCCCGGACATCCTGGTGTGGTCGAAGCGGCAGGCGCGAGCGGCGAAGGGGCTGCCCAGGTTCATCGGGCGCCACCAGGCCCATCTCTTCATCCCGCTGCTGACGCTGGAGGGTCTCAACCTCAGCTTCAACAGCTTCAAGTCGCTGAGCAGCCCGACGATGAAGCGCCCGTGGCTCGAAGGCGCCCTGCTTGTCGCACACTTCGTCATTTACTTCGGCGCACTGTTCACCGTTCTTTCCCCGGGCAAGGCAATTGCCTTCATCGCGGTCCACCAGGGGCTGTTCGGTATTTACCTCGGATGCATCTTCGCTCCCAACCACAAGGGAATGGCGATGATTACCGATGAGGACCAGCTCGACTTCCTGCGCCGCCAGGTACTCACCTCGCGAAATGTGAAGGGCAGCCCCTTCATGGACATCGCCATGGGCGGCCTCAACTACCAGATCGAGCACCACCTCTTCCCCAACATGCCGACTCCGGCCCTCAAGCACGCCCAGGTCATCACCGAGGCCTACTGCGCGGAGATCGGCGTGCCCTATCACCAGACCGGCTGGATCGCCTCCCAGGCCGAGGCGCTCGGGCACCTGCGGCGGGTGGGCGAGCCCATCCGCGAGAAGCACTGAGCACAGAGCGCCTGAACCCCTGAATCCGGGGGTTCCAACAGGCCCGGCACCGCCACCCGTTCCCGCGCGTGACCATCCCGCGCGGGAAAGATCCGGAGGGCGGTGCCGGGCCTGATCGGTTCTCCGTACGGATAGTGCGCGGGCAGGCCAATTCGCCCTGCCGTGGCTGTGGCTCCCCGATCGGATGGGGATTGTGCGATAAGCCCCACCGGCCTGTGGATAAAGTTGTCCACAGGGTTGGCGGAGCAAGTGCTGTCCGCGAGAACGTCTTGCCATGAACAAGCACCAGGAATCCACCGGCCCTTCCGCGAACTCTTCCATCGGCGACCAGATCACCCTCCGAGGCCCCGCGGAGCTCGCCGACGCCCTGCCGTACCTGATGGGCTTCCACCCGACCGACAGCGTGGTGATGGTCGCGCTGCACGGCCGCCGCGGCCGGTTCGGTGGGCGGCTGAGGCTCGGAATCCCGCGCTCGCCGAAGGAATGGCAGCCCGTCGCGGACCAGCTCGCCGACTGCCTGGTGACCGGGAGCGAGCGGCGTGGCGCCCGGCCCGACGGCATCGTCATCTTCCTCTGCCAGGACCCGGCGGCGGGGAAGTCGGGACAGCAGACCATGGAGCTGCTGCGCCCCTTCGCACAGCGGCTGCGCACCGCCTGCGGCGCGCTCGACGTCCCCGTGCTCGAAGCGCTGTGCATCTCCGACGGCAGGTACTGGTCCTACTGCTGCCCCGACGCCCGGTGCTGCCCGCCCGGGGGCAGCGTGCTGGCCCTGCCCGGCACCTCGGTCATGGCGGCGGCCGCCGCCTACGCAGGCATCCAAGTGCGCGGATCACTGCGGGAGATGGAGACGCGGCTGATGGCCCGGCCGGGCCCTGAGGACGGGGAGCAGGTGCGGGCCCTGGACGTGGCCGGGCTCACCCTGGTGCCCCGGATTCTGAACGGGGACGAGCGCGAGCAGGTCGCGGCCGAGACCCTGGACCTGGCCCGGATGCTCATGGAGCGGCTGAGGGAGAGCGGGCCGCCGCCGGAGGAGCGGCCCGGCACGGACGCCGGGGACGACGCCCTCATCGCCCCGGACGAGGCTGCCGCGCTCATCGTGGGGCTCCAGGACCGGGAGACCAGGGACCTGGCGGCCCAATGGATGGAGGGCCCGTACGCGCAGCCGGCGCTGCGGCTCTGGCGGGCGCTCGCCCGCCGCTGCGTCGGCCCGTACGAGACCCATGCCGCCGCACCGCTCACCCTCGCCGGCTGGGTCGCCTGGTCGACCGGCGACGAGCCCGGCGCGAGGGTCGCGCTCGGGCTGGCCCTGCAGGCCGACCCCGACTACCACTTCGCTCAACTCCTGCACCAGGCCTGCAACGAGGGCATCGACCCGGAGGCGCTGCGCCGCTGCCTGCGCCAGGAGCAGGCGGCTCACGGGACGACCGGGCCCCGGGCGCCGCGCGAGCGGCCGGGGCAACGCCACCCCGTGTCACCGGGGGGTGGCCGGGCCGCCGCGCGGCGCTCCAGGGGAGACCGGGCCGGGGTGAACGTCCTGAAGGCACGCCCCGGTGCGGTCGGCGCGCGTGGCCGGGTGCGCCGACGCGACGGGCGGCGGGGGAGCAGGAGCGGTCGATGACAGCCGTGACCCGGTCGCCCGTGCGGACGTTCACCGGTGTGGTCGTGCCACCACCCCGCGCCGCCCTGGCCGGCGCGGCCGTCCCGAGCACAGAGGAGGCACCGTATGGCCGTCCTGGTCCCGCCCCCTGCCGGCGGCCGAAGGCCCCTTCCAGGCAGAGACCCAGCAGCGCTGCCGCCCGGCGAGCTGCCCTCTGTCCATGCCCTGCTGATCTGCGCCGACCTGCCGGGACTTGCCATCTCGGCGGAGCACGGACAGCTCACGGGCCGGGGACTCGAAGGCTTTTACCAATCGGGCCGCAGGCTCCTCTCCCGGTGCGAGCTGCGGGTGGCCGGCCGCGATCCGGTCGCCCTGCAGGGCAGGTTGCTCTCGTCCGACCGAGCCCGGTTCCTGGCCGTGGTGCGTACGCCTGCCTGTGTGGGGCCGGACCCCGACATCGGGGTGGAGCGCCTCCGGCACGCCGACGGCACCGAGCGGATCACCCTGCGCAGCTCGGCGGGGCGCCCCCTGCGGTTGCGTGTGGAGATCGCCCTCGGTACGGACCTCGCCGACCTGGGCGCCGTCGCGGCGGGCCGCGCCGGGCCCGAACTGCCCGCCGGCGTCCATGGCTCGGGGCTGCGCTGGTCGGTGCCCGGAGCCCATTGCCAGGTCGTCGCCGACCCGCCGCCCGAGGATGCCCTGGCCTCCGCCGGGCTGCTGCGCTGGGAGCTGGAGCTGCTGCCGGGGGCCTCGCGCACCATCGAGCTCCTCGTCCGGACCGACCGCGTCGTACGGCCGCCGTCGAAGGCCGGGGCGGGGCCGCTCTCCGCGGCGACGGCGGAAGGGGACGACCCCCGGGTGCGCGAGCTGCTGCGCACCGGCCTCGACGATCTGCGGGCACTGCTGGTGCGCGACCCGGACCACCCCGCCGACGTGTATCCGGCGGCAGGGGTGCCCTGGCGCTGTGGGCTCGCGCCCGCCGAGGCGCTGTGGGCGGCGCGGATGACGCTGCCGCTCGGCACCCGGCTCGCCGTGACCACGCTGCGGACCCTCGCCCGTACCCAGCTCATGGGAGCGGGGCCCGACCGCGGGCGCATCCCGGGCCCCTTCAGGGACGCGGGCCGCCATCTCCCGCCGAGCTGCACCGGCGTCGAGGCGACCCTCGCCTTTCCCGTGGTGCTCGCGGAGGCGCGGCGCTGGGGGATGGCCGAGCAGGACCTGGTGGAGCTGCTGCCGGTGGCCGAGCGTTGTCTGCACTGGCTGCGCGGCGCCGCCGGGGACGACGGGATTCTGCGGGACCGGGGCTCCGCGGGGCTGCGGCGCGGTGAGACACAGGCGCACGCCCACCGCGCCGCGCTTCTCGGCGCCGACCTGCTGGCGGGGTGCGGCCGGGAGGGGGCCGAAGGGTGGCGCGAGTGGGCCGGTGCGCTGCGCCGCAGCTTCCGGCGGGACTTCTGGCTCGACGATCGCGCGGGCGGCCGTCCGGCAGCCGCCCGCACCGCCGACGGCCGGTTCGTGCCGCACCTCGGGGCCGGGGCCGCGCATCTCCTGGACACCGGCCTGCTGGGCGCCGGGCAGCTCGCACCCGGGCTGCTGGACAGGGTGCGGACCGAGCAGCTGGCGAGGCTGCTGGGCAGCCCCGCGCTGGACTCGGGGTGGGGGCTGCGCAGCCTCGGAGTCAAGGAGCCCGGGCACAATCCGTTCGGTCACCGAGGCGGATCGGTTCGCGTCCACGAGACGGCCGTCGCCGTGGCGGGGCTGGCCGCGGCCGGATACGAGAAGGAGGCGACCTCGTTGCTGCGGGGCGTCCTGGACGCCGCGGAATCCTTTGGCCACCGGCTGCCCGAGATGTACGGGGGTGAGCAGCGCACCGGGGGCAGCGCGCCGGTGCCGCACCCCGCCGCCTGCCGGCCGGCGGCGGTGGCTGCCGCCGCCGGGATCCATCTGATCACCACGCTCGCAGGCATCCGCCCCGACGCCCCCGCGGGCACCGTCGCGCTGTCCCCGATGCGCTGTGCCCCGCTCGGCGCCGTCCGGCTCGCCGGGCTGCGCGTCGCCGGGGAGCCCTTCGCCGTACGGATCAGCAGGCTGGGTCTCGGCATGGTCGAGGAAGCCGCCGCCAACCTTCAACTGGGAGTCTGAAGATGAGGCCCGACAGCCACTCCGACAGCCACTCCGGCAGGCTTTCCGCCAGGCAGTCCGACGCACATCCGGAGGGCAGGGCCACCGTCGGCCGCGCACCTGGCAGAGGGACTGTTTATCGTCAGGCAGACGACTATGATCGCGGCATGTCGCCCTACGACCCGTCGGCCTTTCCTCCCTTCGCCGTCACAGTGGACCTGGTCGTGCTCACCGTCCGCCGGCACGCGCTCTGCGCACTGGTCGTACGCCGCGGCGAGCAGCCGTACCAGGGCCGGTGGGCGCTGCCCGGTGGATTCGTCCGGGTGGACGAGGGGCTCGGGGTGGCGGCGGCCCGCGAGCTCGTCGAGGAGACCGGGCTGTGCGCGCATGAGCCGGGGACGCCCTCCATCGGGAACGGGGCGCACCTCGAACAGCTCGGCACGTACGGAGACCCCGGGCGCGACCCCCGCATGCGGGTGGTCAGCGTGGCTCATCTGGCACTCGCCCCCGACCTCCCCGCGCCCCGGGCGGGCGGCGACGCGAACAGCGCCCGCTGGGCCCCGGTCGACGCCCTGCTCAGCAAGGACGGCGGATTCGACCGCGAGGACGAACAGCCCGCCCCTCTCGCCTTCGACCACGCGCAGATCCTCGCGGACGGTGTGGAACGCGCCAGGTCCAAGATCGAGTACTCCTCGCTCGCCACCGCGTTCTGCCCGCCGGAGTTCACCGTCGGCGAGCTGCGCCGGGTGTACGAGGCCGTGTGGGGCGTCGTCCTCGACCCCCGGAACTTCCACCGCAAGGTCACCGGCACCCCCGGATTCCTCGTCCCGTCGGGCGGGACCACGACCCGGCAGGGCGGGCGGCCCGCGCAGTTGTTCAGAGCCGGTGGCGCGCCACTGCTCAATCCGCCGATGCTGCGCCCCGAGGTTTGATCGGACCCGCGATCCCGGACATGGCCATTGGCGATGACGGTGGTGACGGCGATGACGATGATGCGGCCACCGGTGTGGGCGACGTCTGACACCCGTGGTTTCTATGATCCACCACAAGTCGGATATATCGCGTTATCTTGCTGCGGTACGTGCCCTGCCGCCGAGCGGTCTCACCTACCGCGGGAGAAGCGATGCTCCAGGCCATCGGACTCACCAGTTTCCCCCGCCGACAAGCCCCCCCGGCCGTGGACGATCTGACCTTCGAGGCCGGATCGGGCCAGGTCACGGCCCTCCTCGGAGCCGCTGGCTCCGGCAAGACCACGGCGCTGCGGCTGATGCTCGAACTCGAACCCGGCCGTGGCGTCACCTATCTGCGCGGCCGGCCCCTGCACCAGGTCGCCCACCCCGCCCGCGAGGTCGGGGTGCTGCTCGGGGATGTCCCGGGCCACCCGGCGCGCACCGCACGCGGCCAACTCCGGATGCTCTGCGCCGCAGCCGGAGTGCCCGCCGCCCGCGCCGACGACATGCTCGAACTGGTCGGCCTGGCCGGTCTCGGTGACCAGCGCCTCGGCATGTTCTCGCTCGGCATGGACCGCCGGCTCGGCCTCGCCTCGGCCCTGCTGGGAGACCCCCACACGCTGCTGCTCGACGAGCCCGCCGAAGGTCTGTCCCCGCGCGAGAACAGTTGGCTGCACGGCCTGCTGCGCGGCCACGCGGCCCAAGGCGGCACCGTGCTCTACACCACGAGCGATGCCAAGGAGGCCGCCCGTACCGCCGACCGGGTGGTCACCATCGAGGGCGGCCGGCTCGTGGCGGACCAGGAGGCGGCCGAGTTCGCCCGCACCCGCCTGCGCCCCCGGGTCGCCGTGCGAACACCGCACGCGGCCCGCCTAGGCGCCCTCGTCAGCAAGGAGGCCCGCGCCGCCCAGCGCTCCGTCGAGGTGGTCGCCGAGGACGGCAACCACCTCTCCGTCTACGGCAGCGACTGCGCGCGGATCGGCGAGACCGCCTTCCGGCACGGCATCCTGGTCCATCAGCTCGCCGACGAGATCGGCGACACCGGCCGGCCCCCCGACGTGAAACCGCCCCGCGCCCCCGCCGGCGCGCGGATGCCCGCCACAGCTCCCGGGCCGCCCCTGTCGCGCCTCCACCCGGCCCGCAGCCCCCTACGCCCCGTGCGCTACGAACTGCGTCGCCTCCTGGGCACCAGGACGACCTTCCTGATCGTGGCGGCCGTGCTCGCTGTCTCGGCCACCCTCTCCGTGCTGCTCGCACGCACAGTGGGCACCCCGCTGCCGAGCATGCTCGCCGCCTGGCCGGACATCCTGCCGCTGCCGCCCGCCGCGTTCGGCGCCGGCCTGCTCGGCGCCCTCGCCTTCGGCGACGAGTTCCGCTACCCGGCCCTCGCGTCGGCCCGTGGCACGGTTCCTCGTCGCCTCGGCCTGCTCCTGGCCAAACTGGCCGTCTCCGCCGCCACCGCGCTGCTCCTGGCGCTCCTGGTCGCGGTGGCCGACGCCGAGGCCCTCCATCTCCTGTACGGGAGCGACTTGCTGCGGGTCCCGGAAAAGTGGCCCTCGCTGGTGGCCAGTTGGGGCGGTCTCGCGGTGGGCTGCGCCTGGGCCGGTTTGCTGGGCGCCGGGGTCTTCCGCGCCACGGCCGCGGGAGTGGCCGCGGTGCTCGCAGTCCCGGTCGTCGTCGCTCCCGCCGTGCAGAAGCTGGTCGTGGGCCCGTCCGCGCGTTCGGTCGCCGGGCTGCCGGGCAGGCTGCGCGAACTGGTGTGGCTGGAATGGCCGTACGAACTCGACCGATGGCTGGTGGCGACCATGCGACTCATGGCTCAACCGGTCGGTGCGGCGTTGGCGTTGTCACTCTGTGCCCTGCTCTGCGCATATCTGTTCACGGGCCTCCGTCGCAGAGTTCGTTGGTGACCGGCTGCCAATCGATGGGTGCCGCATCGCCCGTAACTCCCTGGAGAACACCCATTTCTTTCCGATAAGGCGTCAATTGTGAGGGGTGCGGCGATCACCCTTTCGTGTGCTTTTCACCAAAGACCTCAAGGGTCGCGGGAGTCACGCCGACAAAGGTTCCGTGAGTACCCTTGCGCACACCATGATGACCGCCGCCCGCACCGCCGAGTCCGGCCTCGCGGCCCCGGGTGAACTCGACCGATATTCCTACCCGCAGGCGCCCGGCGCCGACCGCGTGGGCCTGCCCTCCTGGGGCGGCGACTCGGACCTGGGCCGGGCCGGCCGCCGTTCCGCGGGCAGCCGCGGCCGTGGACTCCACGGCCAACTCGTCCAGCAGCTCGGACAGATGATCGTATCCGGCGACCTCGGCGCCGACCGCCCCCTCGTGCCCGAGGAGATCGGCCAGCGCTTCGAGGTCTCCCGTACCGTCGTACGCGAGTCCCTGCGCGTCCTTGAGGCCAAGGGCCTGGTCAGCGCCCGCCCCAACGTCGGCACCCGGGTCCGCCCGGTCTGCGACTGGAACCTGCTCGACCCCGACATCATCGAATGGCGGGCCTTCGGTCCGCAGCGCGACGACCAGCGTCGCGAACTGAGCGAGCTCCGCTGGACGATCGAGCCGCTCGCCGCGCGTCTCGCCGCCGGTCACGGCCGCGAGGACGTCCAGCAGCGTCTCCGTGACATGGTGGAGATCATGGGCCATGCCCTCGCTCAGGGTGACACCCTCACGTTCTCGCGGGCGGACGCCGAATTCCACTCCCTACTCATCCAGCTCGCGGGCAACCGGATGCTGGAGCACCTCTCCGGCATTGTCTCCGCCGCCCTTCAGGTGTCCGGCGGCCCCGTGACCGGGTGTGACCGTCCCACCGAGGGCGCGCTCGTGCACCACTCCCGCATCATCGACGCCATCGCGGCGGGCGACGCCGTGGCCGCCGAGACCGCGATGCGTCAACTGCTCACCGTTCACCCGGAGGTGGACCGCGTGGTCCCCGCGCCGCGCGAGCACTGACAACGGCCCGCAGCCAGGGTGGCTGCCTTGCGGCCCTGCCGCGCCGATCAACCCCGTGTCGCCGGATCCCGTCGGGTCCGGCGACACGACTGTGGGGGTGGCGCGGAGTGAAATCCCCACGGTTCCGCCTTGCGGCGCAAGGGGTGTGACTCGGGCCACGAAGATTGGGCGTAACACTCCCCGGAACTGTGCGATGACCTAAGAGGTGGCAGCCGAGGAGGAATACAGCCGTCGTTCCCGGCGCTGTGAAAAGTCCGAGGTTCAACCCGCGCCGTCGGTACATCCGCAGCCGACGGTCGTCGGCGGTGGCCCGTACCCGGGGCGAAGCCGGAAGCCGTTTCCATCGTTCCGAGAGGTTGTTCGTGTCGGCCAGCACATCCCGTACCCTCCCGTCGGAGATCGCCGGGTCCGAATCTGTGATGGCGCTCATCGAGCGGGGAAAGGCTGATGGGCAGATCGCCGGCGACGACGTGCGTCAGGCCTTCTTGGCCGACCGGATCCCGCCGGTCCAGTGGAAGAACGTTTTGCGCAGCCTCAACCAGATCCTCGAGGAAGAGGGTGTGACGCTGATGGTCACCGCCGCGGAGCCGCCGAAGCCCCCTCGTAAGAGCGTGGCGGCGAAGAGCCCGGTCAAGCGCACCGCGACCCAGTCCGTCGCGGCCAAGGCGCCCTCCGCGAAGACGGTATCGGCCGCGGCGCTTCCGGCCGCGGAGATGGTGGACGCGGTGGCCGACGAGACGGGCGAGGTCGGGGCCGGCGAGGCCGTGGCGCCCGCACCGGCGAAGAAGGCGGCCGCAAAGAAGATGGTGTCGAAGAAGACCGCCGCGAAGAAGACCGCGGTCAGGAAGACGGCGGCGAAGAAGACGGCGGGCAAGGGCGACGACGACGCGGACGGCGACGACGGCGCAGAGGAGACCACCCCCGCCAAGGCAGGTGCCGAGGAGGAGGAAGAGGGCGGAGAGGCCAAGGGCTTCGTCCTGTCCGACGAGGACGAGGACGACGCACCCGCGCAGCAGGTCGCCGTCGCGGGCGCCACCGCCGACCCCGTCAAGGACTACCTCAAGCAGATCGGCAAGGTCCCCCTCCTCAACGCCGAGCAGGAGGTGGAGCTCGCCAAGCGCATCGAGGCGGGCCTGTTCGCCGAGGACAAGCTGGCCAACAGCGACAAGCTGGCGCCCAAGCTCAAGCGCGAGCTGGAGATCATCGCCCTGGACGGTGGCCGCGCGAAGAACCACCTCCTGGAGGCCAACCTCCGTCTGGTGGTCTCGCTGGCCAAGCGCTACACCGGCCGCGGCATGCTCTTCCTGGACCTCATCCAGGAGGGCAACCTCGGTCTGATCCGCGCGGTGGAGAAGTTCGACTACACCAAGGGCTACAAGTTTTCCACGTACGCGACCTGGTGGATCCGGCAGGCGATCACTCGCGCGATGGCCGACCAGGCCCGCACCATCCGTATCCCGGTGCACATGGTCGAGGTCATCAACAAGCTGGCGCGCGTGCAGCGCCAGATGCTCCAGGACCTGGGCCGCGAGCCCACCCCGGAGGAGCTCGCCAAGGAGCTCGACATGACCCCCGAGAAGGTCATCGAGGTCCAGAAGTACGGCCGCGAGCCCATCTCCCTGCACACCCCCCTGGGCGAGGACGGCGACAGCGAGTTCGGTGACCTCATCGAGGACTCCGAAGCCGTCGTGCCGGCCGACGCGGTCAGCTTCACGCTCCTGCAGGAGCAGCTGCACTCGGTCCTCGACACCCTCTCCGAGCGCGAGGCAGGTGTCGTGTCGATGCGATTCGGCCTTACCGACGGGCAGCCCAAGACGCTGGACGAGATCGGCAAGGTCTACGGGGTGACGCGCGAGCGCATCCGCCAGATCGAGTCCAAGACCATGTCCAAGCTCCGCCACCCGTCGCGCTCGCAGGTCCTGCGCGACTACCTCGACTAGAAGAGCGCGCGACCGCCTCGGGCCGGGGGCCCGGAGACCCGTACGAGGGACTCCGGGCCCCCGGTTCTTGTGTGCGCGGGTGCGGCCCGGCCCTGTTCGGATGACTCTGGGTGTGCCAGGTACAGCAGAGAGTCAGGAGGCGGTATGTGTCGCTCTTATGCCCGATCGCTGGTGGGGGTGGTGGCGCTGACGGCCGCGGCCACCGTGGCACCGCAGGTCTCGGTCGCTCCCGCCGCTGCCGACAGCGTGGTGATCGGCGGTCAGCCGGTAGAGATCTCGAAGACCCCGTGGGTGGTGGCGGTGGCCAGCCGTGACCGGTTCGGGGGTACCCGGGCGGGCCAGTTCTGCGGTGGAGTGCTGGTGGCGCCGGACAAGGTGGTGACGGCGGCGCACTGCGTGAGCCAGGACGTGCTCGGCGTACCTCTGGGCCGGATGTCGGACCTGAAGGTGATCGCCGGGCGCAGCGACCTGCGGGAGGCCGATGGCAAGGAGATCCCGGTGAGCGCCGTACGGGTCAATCCGGAGTACAACGCCTCGACGAACTCGGGCGACGTCGCGGTGCTGACGCTGTCCAGTGCCCGGCCCGCGGACGACGCCATCGCGATCGCGGGGAAGACGGACACGGCGTACGAGTCCGGCACGCTCGCCGCGGTCTACGGCTGGGGCGATACGACTGGGGGCGGCGCGTATCCGTACGCGCTGCGGGCGGCGCCGGTGGGCGTGCTGCCGGACGCGGCCTGCGAGCGGGCCTATCCGGGGTTTACGAACGGCAGGTACACGGCGGCCACCATGCTGTGCGCCGGGGACCCGGCCGGGGGCCACGACGCGTGCCAGGGGGACAGCGGGGGACCGCTGGTCGTCGGCGGACGGCTGATCGGGCTGGTGTCCTGGGGGAGCGGCTGTGGCCAGGCCCGGAACCCCGGGGTGTACACACGGATGTCGGCCGTGAGCCCCCAGCTCTGGGGCACCACGGGCTGATTACGCTTGCAGCGTACGACAAAGGACGGCCTTCCCTGCACACTCAGGGGGCCGTCCTTTGAACGCTCAGTGACCGGTCCGTTGCTCGTCGTGGTGGCGAGGCGTCAGTGTTCCTCGTCTTCTGTGGACGCGGGCGCGGCGGTCAGCCGGTCCGATTCGTCCTGTATTTCAGCGGCGATCTTCTTGAGTTCCGGCTCGAACTTGCGACCGTGGTGGGCGCAGAAGAGCAGTTCGCCGCCGCTGGCCAGGACAACGCGCAGGTAGGCCTGGGCGCCGCAGCGGTCGCATCGGTCAGCGGCCGTCAGGGGGCTCGCGGGGGTCAGAACAGTAGTCACGTCGCCTCTTCTCTAGCTCGACGAGCTGTCGTACCAGGGTCAACATCCAACCAGGCCGAAAACGTTCCCGCTCGTGGCTTTTCCTTGAAAGTTCTTCCGAGGTGGCTGTCAGTTGCCGGTCAGCGGCGAAGGAGCCGTATTGCGTCGCTTTACGGTTTCGCGTCGATTGTTGGGGTTTGACCTCCCGGCTGGCTTGCCGGTTGTTGATGAGGACGTGCCCGGAGCCTAAATGGTTCATGCGTAGATGGGAACGTGATGTGTGCGTCACCCCTTTGAGGGATCGAACATGCATACGACTCTGGACTAGCATGAGTTTTTCCTGAGGGTGGCGTTGCACCGGCTCTACCAGGCCTCGGTACCCTCTGACCGGTGACCGACGCCGGACCCGTACCCCATCGGGGCCCATTTCAAATTCAGCGAGGAGCGAACCGCGTGACCGCCGATACGTCCGTGCCGTCCACTGCGCTACTGACCGGTGCAGACCGAGACGGCTCCAACTACACCGCGCGGCACCTTCTCGTACTCGAGGGGCTAGAGGCGGTCCGTAAGCGCCCCGGCATGTACATCGGGTCCACCGACAGCCGCGGCCTGCTGCACTGCCTCTGGGAGATCATCGACAACTCCGTCGACGAGGCCCTGGGCGGCTACTGCGACCACATCGAGGTCATCCTCCACGACGACGACTCCGTGGAGGTCAGGGACAACGGCCGCGGCATTCCGGTCGACATCGAGCCCAAGACGGGCCTGGCCGGGGTCGAGGTCGTCATGACCAAGCTGCACGCCGGCGGCAAATTCGGCGGCGGCTCGTACGCGGCCTCCGGCGGCCTGCACGGCGTGGGCGCCTCCGTCGTCAACGCCCTCTCCGCCCGTCTCGACGTCGAGGTCGACCGCAGCAGCGCGACGCACACCATCAGCTTCCGGCGCGGTGTCCCGGGCATCTTCACCGAGTCCGGTCCAGGCGCCCCCTTCGACCCGGCCAACGGGCCCCTCAGGGGCAAGAAGATTCCCAAGAACCGCACCGGCACCCGGGTGCGCTACTGGGCCGACCGGCAGATCTTCCTCAAGGACGCCAAGCTCAACCTGGAAACGCTCCACCAGCGGGCCCGCCAGACGGCCTTCCTGGTGCCCGGCCTGACCCTCGTCGTACGCGACGAGCGCGCCCTGGACGGCGAGGGCAAGAGCGAGGAGACCTTCCGCTTCGACGGCGGCATCAGCGAGTTCTGCGAGTACCTCGCGCAGGACAAGGCCGTCTGCGACGTGCAGCGGCTGACCGGGACGGGCATCTTCAAGGAGACCGTGCCGGTCCTCGACGACCGCGGCCACATGACCGCCACCGAGGTCACCCGCGAGCTGGGCGTGGACATCGCGCTGCGCTGGGGCACGGGCTACGACACCACCGTCAGGTCCTTCGTCAACATCATCGCCACCCCTAAGGGCGGCACCCACATCTCCGGCTTCGAGCGGTCCCTGACCAAGACCGTCAACGAGACGCTGCGCTCCGCCAAGCTGCTGCGCGTCGCCGAGGACGACGTCGTCAAGGACGACGCCATGGAGGGCCTCACCGCGGTCGTCACGGTCCGCCTCGCCGAGCCGCAGTTCGAGGGTCAGACCAAGGAGGTCCTCGGCACGTCGGCGGCCACCCGGATCGTCGCGGCTGTCGTCGCCAAGGAGCTCAAGACCTTCCTGACCTCGACCAAGCGCGACGACAAGCAGCAGTCACGGTCGGTCATGGAGAAGGTCGTCGCCGCGGCGCGGACCCGCATCGCGGCCCGCCAGCACAAGGACGCGCAGCGCCGTAAGACCGCGCTGGAGACCTCGTCGCTGCCCGCGAAGCTGGCCGACTGCCGCAGCGACGACGTGGAGCGCAGCGAGCTCTTCATCGTTGAGGGCGACTCCGCGCTCGGTACCGCCAAGCTCGCCAGGAACTCCGAGTTCCAGGCCCTGCTGCCGATCCGCGGCAAGATCCTCAACGTCCAGAAGTCCTCGGTCTCGGACATGCTCAAGAACGCCGAGTGCGGTGCGATCATCCAGGTCATAGGAGCCGGGTCAGGGCGGACCTTCGACCTCGACGCCGCCCGGTACGGCAAGATCGTCCTGCTCGTGGACGCCGATGTGGACGGCGCGCACATCCGCTGCCTGCTGCTCACGCTCTTCCAGCGCTACATGCGGCCGATGGTGCAGGCGGGCCGGGTCTTCGCCGCCGTACCGCCGCTGCACCGGATCGAGCTGGTCCAGCCCAAGAAGGGCCAGGACAAGTACGTCTACACGTACTCGGACAGCGAGCTGCGCCAGACACTCCTGGAGTACACACGCAAGGGCGTGCGCTACAAGGACTCCATCCAGCGCTACAAGGGACTCGGTGAGATGGACGCCGACCAGCTCGCCGAGACCACCATGGACCCGCGCCACCGCACCCTGCGCCGGATCAACATCGGGGACCTCGACTCCTCCGAGCAGGTCTTCGATCTGCTGATGGGCAACGAGGTCGCGCCCCGCAAGGAGTTCATCACCAGCTCGGCGGCGACGCTCGACCGCTCGCGCATCGACGCCTGAGCCCATCGGGTCCCGGCGCTCGACCCGCCGGGACCCGATGCCTGCCCCGTCACCTAATGGAGTGAAGACATCGGATTGAAGAGTCCGGGATCTTCCCACTCTGTCCATCCTTGGGCGCGCGGCCAATCCGGCCGCGGACAAGGAGAGTTGTCTCGGTGGAGAAGCACGTAGGGCGCGATGCCGCGGCGGTGCGGTTCGATGACCCCTGGTACGACGCGCTCGCCTCGGGGTGGGGCGAACTGGACGGTACGGGTGCTCCGGCCCAGGTCTCGCCGCCCGCCGCCGACGTCACGGGCAGCGCGCACGGTCACAGCGCGGCCGAGATCTATCTGGAGGTGCAGGCCAGCGCCGCCTTCCAGGAAGTACGCAGCCGCTACCGGCGGTTCGTCGTCCCGGCCACTCTCGCCTTCTTCACCTGGTACCTCGCCTACGTCGTCGTGGCGACCACCGCCCACGGCCTGATGGCCCGCCCGGTCTTCGGCGCGGTGAACGTCGCGATGCTCGCCGGACTCGGCCAGTTCCTCACCACCTTCCTGCTGACCTGGGCGTACGTACGCCATGCACGGCTGCGCAGGGACCGGGCCGCGCTCGATCTGCGCTGGAACACCCAGGAGATGACGCGGGGGGCCCAGCGGTGACCGGCGATCACCAGACCCTGGCGCTGCTGCTGTTCAGCGCGTTCATCGCGGCGACCCTGGCGATCACGACCTGGGCGAGCCGCAACCGGCACGGCTCGGCGGAGGAGTTCTACGCGGGCGGCCGGCTCTTCTCTCCCATGGAGAACGGTTTCGCCATCGCCGGCGACTACATGTCCGCCGCCTCCTTCCTCGGCATCTCCGGACTGATCGCCCTGTTCGGTTACGACGGCATGCTCTACTCCGTCGGCTTCCTCGTCGCCTGGCTGGTCGTCCTGCTGCTCGTCGCCGAACTCGTCCGCAACTGCGGCCGGTTCACCCTCGCCGACGTCGTCGCCTCGCGCATGAGCGAGCGGCCGGTGCGGATCGCTTCGGGAACCGCCTCCGTCACCGTGTCCGTTCTCTATCTGGTGGCGCAGATGGTCGGCGCCGGCAGCCTGGTCGCGCTGCTGCTCGGCGGCAGCAGTGCTGCGGCGCGCACCTGGACGGTCATCGGCGTGGGCGCGCTGATGGTGATCTACGTGTCGCTGGGAGGGATGCGGGCCACCACCTGGATCCAGATCGTCAAGGCCGTGCTCCTGATGGCGGGTGCCGTCACGCTCACCGTGCTCGTCATGGTGCGCTTCCACGGTGACTTCAACCAGCTGCTCGTCTCCGCCGCCGATCGCAGCGGCCACGGCAAGGACTTCCTCGCGCCCGGCCTCAAGTACGGCGGGGGCTGGATCGCCCGCTTCGACTTCATCAGCCTCGGACTCGCGCTCGTCCTCGGCACGGCGGGCCTGCCGCACATCCTGACCCGGTTCTACACCGTGCCGACGGCGCGCGCCGCCCGCCGTTCGGTCGTCTGGTCCATCGGCCTCATCGGCAGCTTCTACCTGATGACGATCGTGCTCGGGTTCGGCGCGGCGGCGATCGTCGGCTCCGACGCCGTACGCACGTCGAACGCCGCGGGGAACACGGCGGTTCCGCTGCTCGCCCTCGACCTGGGCGGCGGCGCGGGCTCCACCGGCGGAACGGTTCTCTTCGCCGTGGTCGCCGCCATCGCCTTCGCGACGATCCTCGCGGTCGTGGCGGGCATCACGCTCGCCTCCTCCGCGTCCGTGGCGCACGACCTGTACGCCTCGCTCAGACGCAAACACGCCAAGCAGCGCAGCGAGGTCGCGGTGGCCCGTACCGCCGCTGCCGGGATCGGAGCCGTGGCCATCGGGCTTGGCCTGCTCGCCCGCGACCTCAACGTCGCCTTCCTGGTCGGCCTCGCCTTCGCGGTGGCGGCATCGGCCAATCTGCCGGTGCTGCTCTACTCGCTGTTCTGGCGCGACTTCACCACCCGCGGCGCGGTCTGGTCGGTGTACGGCGGCCTGATCCCGGCGGTGCTGCTCGTGCTGGTCTCGCCGGTCGTTTCCGGCGCACCCGGAGCGCTCTTCCCGGGAGTCGACTTCCAGGTGTTCCCGCTGGAGAACCCGGGGATCGTCTCCATCCCGCTGGGCTTCCTCGCGGGCTGGCTCGGCACGGTCCTGTCGTCGGAATCGCCGGACCGGGCCAAGCACGCGGAGACGGAGGTCCGTTCGCTGACGGGCGCGGGGGCGGTGTGAGGGGGTGTATGTGACGCGTGGGGGGACCGGCCGGGCCACTTAGGGCTTGTCCGGCGGGTCGGGGCCGGACAACCCTCAGGGCTGGCGCCCGCCGGGGTCGTCGGACGAGCCGGTGGCGAGCAGGGCCTCGATCAGCGCGTCGACGTCGAGCCGCCCGGCCTCCCGCTTGGGCGGTACGGCCGTGAAGGAGTGGGCGAGGAAGTGCCGCAGGCCGCGCCGGTCAAGCTCCACCAGCGCGTAGCCCTGCGGCGCGAACAGCTTCACCGCCACCCACCGATCGTCGTGCGGCCACACCTGCACGTCGCCGGCCCCGGCGGGCACGTGCAGCCCCGTCGCCAACAGGCTTCGGGCGAAAGCCCAGTTCACCGGAGTGCCGTCGCAGGACACGACAGCGGGGAACGACAGGTGGACGGCAAGCGGATCGTCGCAGTCGTACGTCAGCGAGACGGACACGTCGCGCCGGACGGCGAGGCGTTCGGCGCAGAGACGGGCCGGGATTTGGTGGGTCATGCCGGGGTGCAAGGGACTCTCCTTCTCTTCGTACGAGCCCCCGCCCGTATCGCCGCACACAGGTACACCTGATCGGCCCGGACCTCCTGCGGGCTTGGGCCGGTCCCGCGCGTGTGGGCGGCAGCCACACCCGTCGCAGGGCCGGACCTGGGCCGCATCACCGGGTGCGCCTGGTGCGATGGCCGCGTACCCGGAATCGGACGCTGAACGCCAACTGCTCGGTCCCGGCGGCCGTGCGCGCGGCGCGCAGCGGCTCGCCGGTGAGCCCGGCCAGCACCGTGGCCGGATCGGCCCCCGGCTCCAGGAGTACGGCCAGGGCCAGCCGGGAGCGCCCGCGACGGGTGTTCCCCGACAGGCGTACGTGCGCCCGCGCCACCCCCGCGACCGCCTCGGCGTCGGCGCGCACGGCCCGGGTCAGCGCCCGCGTGCTCAGGTGAAGGGCGGGCCGGGGCAGCGCCAGTCGGCGGGGGCTGGGGGCAGGGGCCTGTGCCACCAGCCAGCAGAGCAGTCCCACCATGACCCCGCTCAGCACGGCCAGGGTGACCGGCGCGTCCCAGTCGGGTGCGCCGGGCCGCAGCCCCTCGCCGGGCCTGGGCCACCAGGAGGCATCGGTGGCCCAGGGGTCGGGAGAACCCGGTCCCCCGGTCAGGCCGGTGACGGACAGCCAGAGACCGCCGCCCAGCACGGCGATGCCGAGGAGCGCCGCCAGTACCCGGTTGGCGCTGTCACGCAGGGGCTTGGTGCGCCCCGTTCGGCTCATGGCTTTCGGTGGCTTCCTGAAGTTCCTGGGCTTCATCGTGCGGTCCCGTCTCCTTCGCTTCCTGACCGGCGCCGGTGGCGTCGGGTGCGCGCCAGTTCCGGTCCCGGACGACCCGGACCCGCAACCGCCCCGGCCGGGTGCTGCCCAGCCCGAGCAGCGCCGCGTCCAGCCGTGCGGTCGCCGCTGTGCGTACGTCGGCCGGATCGCCGAACGCCACCGTGACGCGCGCGCCGACCCGCATCCCGCGACGTACCCGGACCCGCGCCGCGGTGACCCCGGGCACGTCGAGCGCGGCGTCCCGCAGGAGGCGCTGCGCACCGCCGCGGTCGAGGTCGGCCCGTACGTCCGGCGACCCCGTGGCCATCGGCAGCCGACGCCGGGCACCCGGTGCCACGGCGACCACGATCAGCCACACGCCCAGCAGCGCGACACAGGCCCCCGCGGCCGTCACCCGGGCTCCGGTGTAACCGGTGTCCGCGAGGCGGTCCAGGACCCCTTCCTGCAGCCTTACGGCCGTATCGCCGCCGGACGTCAGGGCGTCGAACAGGAGAGCGCCGCACAGAGCGGCCCCCGCCAGCGCCAGGAGCGCGGCCGGAAGCCGCCGGGCCGACCATGCCCGCCGCCGGGCGCGGGGCGCGGCCGGTTGTTCGGTCGGTCCGTCCGGCGCCGGGGCGGCACCCTGCCGGGGGATGTCCGCCCCGGGACGCAGCCGGGTGATCCCGACCGCCGTCGTGGACACCGTCAGGCCGGTCAACTCGGCCGTCCGGGCTGCCACATGGTCCCGCACCCGGGACCCGAGCTCCGTGGCGTCCACCGGATAGCTCATTGCGATGTCCAGCGAGACGCGGGCGGAGGCGCCGCGGCGGACCACCGCGGCGCGCTCTGTCGTGCCGCCCCGCCCGAGGCTCTCCTCGGCGGCGCGCGCGACGACACGCCGTACCGCCCGGTCCGCGATCACGGTCGCGCCACGGTCGGCGGCCCGACCGGCCGACGCACCCGCCTCGTCGTGCTCCGCCTGTTCCATCAGCGCCTCCGGTCCGCGATGCCATCCAGAATCCGCCGCAGCTCGGGCCCGTCCATGCCCTGGTCCAGCGCCCGGCCGATCGCGAATCCGATCCCGCCGAGCGCCGCGACCAGCAAGAACGCCCCGAAGCCGCCGAACCAGGCGGCGAAGGCCAGCGCCATGCCGACGAGCAGCCCCAGCTGCCCTCCACCCATCCGCGTGCGGTCCTTCACTCCACGCGGGCTTCGGCGCCTGTGCTGCTGTCGTCGGACTCCTCGGGCAGGTGCACGTCGTCGACGGAGATGTTCACCTCGACGACCTCGAGCCCCGTGGTCCGCTCCACGGCGGAGATCACGTTCTCCCGTACGTCACGCGCGACATCCATGATCGGTACGCCGTACTCGACGACCAGGTCGATGTCGATGGCGGTCTGGCGCTCGCCGACCTCCACCTTGACCCCGCGGCCCACGTTGGGGCGCCCGCCCGGCACGCGGTCGCGCACCGCGCCGAAGGTGCGCGACAGGCCGCCGCCCATGTCGTGCACGCCCGGTACCTCACGCGCCGCCATGCCCGCGATCTTCACCACGACGACATCGGCGATCGAGGTCTTGCCGCGCGTCCCCGCGGGCTCGGCCGCGCCGGTCGCGCCGGTCCCGACGGTGGTGGTGTGCCCGGCGTCCGTGCCCTTGCGCGGAGTGGAGGCGCTGACCGAGCCGACGGAGGCTGTGTTCGTTGTCATCGGTTTCCCTCTCGGAGTTCCCGGCATGTCTGCCCTGTCACTTCGTTGGACACGGCGGGCGGCGAAGTGTCACGCGGATCCGCCGACTTCCTGCCGGGCAGGTTCGTCATACCGGGTGCGTGACACAACCGCCGCCGCCGTGTCCAAGCAGCGGAAGACACCGGAACGCGCCATGGTGGGCGCGCACCCGGAAACGCGGGAGCGTCGTAGTGCGGGAACGCAGCAACGCAGGAATCGAGAGGAGCCGCCGAGTGCCCGGGGACGGGGTTGAACCGCCACAGCGCACGCACGACCGGTCCGGGGCGGACGACGAGGACGCCCTGCTGGCCGTGCGCGCCCGAGAGGGCGACGAAGAGGCATTCGAAGTGCTCGTACGACGGCACGGGCCGGTGCTGCTGCAACTCGGCGTCCGTATGCTCGGTGACCGGGCGGAGGCGGAGGACGCCGTGCAGGACGCCTTCGTCAGTGCCTGGCGCCGGCTGCCCGAGTACCGGGGCGAAGCGGCCTTCCGTACCTGGATGTACCGCATCGTCACCAACCGCTGTCTGAACCTGCTGCGCACGCGGCGGCCGGTGGCGGACCTCGACGCCGTCGCGGAGCAGGCCACTCCGGAGCACACCGGCTCACCCGCGCGTGCGGCCGAGGCGGGCGCGGCCCTGGAGGAACTGTCGGTCGCGCTGGCGCGGCTGTCGCCGGAGCAGCGGGCGTGCTGGGTGCTGCGCGAGTTGCACGGCCTGCCCTACGACGACATCGCGGAGGCGGTCGGGATCAGCCATCAGGCTGTTCGCGGCCGGATTTTCCGCGCACGGCGCTATCTGATGGAGGCGATGGGCGCATGGCGATGAACGCGACCCCCGTGCCGCCCGACGGCATGCCGCACGACCCGGAACAGGGCCCGTCCGTCGATTCGGCGGACGACGAGGTGCTGCCGTGCGGCCGTTCCCTGGCCGATGTCTGGGACGACCGGCTGTCCGACGACCCGGCCGACGGCCACCCGGCCCACTGCCCGCACTGCGCCGCCGCGCTGGCCGAGCTGCGCGTGCTGGACGACTTCGTCGGCCGGGCCCGTTCGACGGACGCGGATCTGCCCGACGCGGAGGTGGTCACCGCGCGTGTGATGGACATCGTCCGCCTGGAACTGAGGCCCGGTCGCACGCTTCCCCTGGGGGAGCCCGACGAGGACAGCTGGGTCTTCGAATCCGCCGCGGCCAAGGCCTTCCGCGCCGCCGCGGACTCGCTGCCGGGTGTACGGGCCGGCAGCTGCCGCGTCGCCCCGGTCGGCGCGGCGGCCCGCGTGGAGGTGGCGGTCGCGGTCGCCCTGACCTGGAATCTGCAGGACGCGTCGGACGCGGTACGCGGCCGGATCTTCGCCGCGGCGAGTGACGTGCTCGGCATGCCGCTGCGATCCGTCGACGTACTCGTGACCGACATCCTCGACGAGGAGCCGGAGCGGGCCGGCGGGTACGAGCGGAGCGGCCGGGGCGAAGCGAACGAGCAGGACGGAAGCGAGCGATGACAACAGCGCATCCCACTCGGACCTATCTCGAACGCCTCGCCGCAGCCGCGGCCCTCGGCGTCCCCGGTGTCGCGTACCTGCGCCCCGGCCTCGCGGACCTCCTGCGCGGCTCCCCGGCGCAGCGGCAGGGAGGCTCGGGCGGCGTACGGGCCAGGGCCACCGACGATCCCCCGGCCTGGCGCATCGAGGTGCATCTCGCGGTCGTACGCGGGCACCGCGCCCTGGACGTCACCCGGGCGGTCCGCGCGGCGGTGGAAGCCGCGACCACCCGGGCGGCGACGGGGCGGCCCGCCGTGGTCTCGGTGACCGTGACGGGTGTCGTCTGACGGAGCCGGACCGCCGGGCGCCATCGCCCCGGCCGCCGGGGCGATGGCGCCCCGCGGCGGGTCCGGACTCCGGCCGATCGGCCCCGAGCGCTCGGCACGACGGGGTGATGGCGCCCCGGGCCCTGCGGCCGTCCTCACCTGCCGGCGGGGCCGGCTCCGGTCCGCGGGTGTCCGTGCGCGCCGCTGACCCGAGCGCTCGGCGCGCGCCCGCGTTCTCGACCCCCGGGGGCGCGCGCCCCCGGTGCTCCCAGCGCCCAGGGCACGCGCCCTTGCGCCCCAGCGTGGTGGCGTGTGCCCGGGGCGTAAGGGCTGAGCCGCGCGCCCCCGGAGCGCTAGCGGTTCCACCCCGCCCCGGCGCCGCAACCGCTAGCGGCTGGCCGCCCACGTGTAGCGGTGTTCGGGGCGCCCTGTTTCGCCGTACTTCAGGCTCAGCCGCACCCGTCCCGTCCGCTCCAGCAGCTTGAGATAGCGCTGCGCGGTCTGTCGGCTCATGCCGCCGCGCTCCGCGATCTCGTGCGCGGACTGCGGCCCGTCCGCGGTCATCAGCACCTGCCTGACGACCTCCGCCGTCGTCGGCGAGTGCCCCTTGGGCAGGTCGGGGGAGCCGGACACCGACAGCGCGCCGAAAATGCGGTCCACCTCGGCCTGCTCCGCCTCACCGCCGCCGTCCAGAGTGCGGCGCAGTGCGGCGTACGCCTCCAGCTTGGTGCGCAGTCCGGCGAAGTTGAACGGTTTCACCAGGTACTGGAGTGCCCCCTGGCGCATCGCCGCCTGGACCGTCGCGACATCGCGCGCCGCCGTCACCATGATCACGTCGGTCTGGAATCCGAGTCCACGAAGCTCCCGTACGAGCGCGAGCCCATTCCCGTCCGGCAGGTAGTGGTCGAGGAGGACCAGATCGACGGAGCGCGTCCGGATCTCCTCCAGCGCCTCGGCGGCGGAATGAGCCCGTGCCGCGACGCGGAAGCCCGCCACCTTGGTCACATAGGCGGCATTGATCTCCGCGACCCGGACATCGTCGTCGACCACGAGTACGTCGATCATCGCGCTTCTCCCGCCGTGTTGTGGTCCGCCGTGTCCGGCCCCGCTGTGTCGAGCTCCGCGTCGGTCAGTTCCTCCGGCAGTACGACGGTGAACTCGGCCCCGCCGTCCGCGCCCGACCCGACCCGGGCGCTGCCGCCCTGCCGCTCCGCGAGCCTGCGGACCAGCGCCAGGCCGAGGCCGCGTTTTCCGTGGGCGGGCAATTCCTTCGTCGACCAGCCCTCGGTGAAGATCAACTCACGTTGCTCGGCGGGGACTCCGGGCCCGCTGTCGGTCACCCGCAGTACGGCCGTGCGCCCCGCCGCGCGCAGCTCGACCTCGATCCGCGCGTCCGGGGAGCCCGCCGACGCGTCCAGCGCGTTGTCGACGAGATTGCCGACGACGGTGACCAGGCCGCGCGGGTCCACCAGGCGGTCGGGCAGCAGCGTCGCGCCCGAGAGCCGCAGCGAGACACCGCGCTCCGCGGCGACCGTGGCCTTGCCGACCAGCAGCGCGGCCAGCAGCGGATCGTGGATCTTCTCGGTGATCTGCTCGGCGGTGGCGCGGTGCACACCGGCGACCTCGGTGACGAACTCCACCGCCTCCTCGTGCATCCCCAGTTCCAGTAGCCCGAGCAGTGTGTGCATCCGGTTGGCGTGCTCGTGGTCCTGCGCGCGCAGGGCGTCGATCAGACCGCGGGTCGAGTCCAGCTCGCGGCCCAGCTGCTCCAGCTCGGTGCGGTCGCGCAGGGTCGCGACGGCGCCGCCGTCGTCGGTCGGCATCCGGTTGGTGACCAGCACCCGCTGACCACGCACGGTCAGCAGGTCGTCGCCGGTGACCCGGCCTGCGAGTACGTCGGCGGTACGGCCCTCGCCCAGCGCCTCGTCCAGGGGAAGTCCGGTGGCCTCGGCGCCGAGGCCGAGCAACCGCTGCGCCTCGTCGTTCATCAGCCGGATCCGGCCCGCGGTATCGATCGCCACGACGCCCTCACGGATGCCGTGCAGCATCGCCTCCCGCTCGGTCAGCAGCGCGGAGATATCGGAGAAGGCCAGGTCGTGGGTCTGCCGCTGGATCCTTCGGGAGATCAGATACGCCGCGAGCGCACCGACGGCCAGCGCGCCGCCCGCGTACGCCAGCAGCCCCGGGATCGCCGCCAGCAGCCTGGCCCGCACGCTGTCGTACTCGATACCGACCGAGACCGCCCCGACGATCCCGCCGCCCGCGTCGCGCAACGGCACCTTGCCGCGGGCGGAGCGGCCGAGAGTGCCGTCGTCGATCTCCATGACCTCCCGGCCGGCGAGCGCGTCGCTGGGGTCGGTGGACACCACGCGGCCGATCTGGTCCCGGTCGGTGTGGGACCAGCGGACCCCACGCCTGTCCATGATCACGACGTACTCGGCGCCGGTGGCGCGCCTGATGCCGTCCGCCTCGGTCTGCACGGGCCCGTCGACGCGGGGGCGCGAGGCGGCCAGTGCCTCGGCGAGCCGGGGACGGGCCGCGGTGGTCTGCGCGATGGCGAGGGCGCGCCGCATCGCCTCGTCGTCGAGCTGGGTGCTGAGCGGGGCGAGAAAAAGACCGGTGGCCAGCACGGTCACACCGGTGGCGATGGCCAGCTGCATCAGCAGGACCTGCGAGAAGACCCGCTGGGGCCAGCCCAGACGCAGTCGCCTGCCGGAGGTGGTCGGTGCGGCACTCATAGGTACGCACGGTAGAGCGCCCGGGGCGTCATTTTGAACCGGCGTGACACTTACCACTGACACCTGCCGTGCGGAAGGGCCCGGCACATAGGAGCGCCGGGCCCTTCCGCACGGGAAGCTACATATCTGGAATGTCGGCCTTTGCCCGGATCAGCGTTTCGCGAGTGATGACCACGATCCGCTCGTAGTCGGCGCGACCCGCGTCCGCGGGCAGGGACCCGTCAAGCGCGTCTGTGGCATCCGTGCCGATGATCGCAAAGTTTCCATCATTCAGTTCAAAAATGTCCGGACATGTCTGACCGGACATGCTGCCGCGGGCACGAGGGGGTACGCCGACCCTGCGCACGATCTTCAACGGGGTCCCATTTCTCACAGACGTCACATCTTGGCCGCTGATCAACGACGAAGAAGGGGCTCAAGGTATCGTCTGCGGCCGTCATTGGCGGCGCTTTTCAGCCATACGGTGGGCGCTCGGAGCGAGAACAGGGCGTGTATTTCAAGGGCGCGTACTTCAGGCTACCCACCACTCGTCGCGCTCCTCGCTCGCCCTGGCCACGATCTCGTCCACCAGTTCGGCCAGCCGCCTCTCCTGGGAGCCGACCGGCAGGCTCTGGCGGTGATGGCGCGTGGCGTCCCAGTAGGCCCGAAAGATGCGGCTCTGGCAGATGCCCCGCAGATGGCCGAGAGTCTCCGCCCGGTCCGTGGTGCGCAGCCGGTAGGCATGCAGCAGGTTCTGGTAGAGAGCGTTGGCCAGCAGGAACTGCCGCTGCCTCTCCGGCCGCACCTCGTCCTCGTACGTGTCCAGTACGGCGGCCAGTTCCGGGTCGTCCATGGCTTTGCAGAGCAGGTCGAACTGGAGCCGGTGCTTGTCGGCCAGGTCCGCGCGCCGGTGCAGATGGCGCTGCTGGAGCATCAGGGCGGCGACGGCCGCACCGAACGCCAGGCCCGCCGCGGCCCCCCGCGGTTGTCCACATCCCCGTACATCCATACCCAACCCCCGGAATACAGGCAGCCGTCACCGGCCACCGAGCAGGTGGAGCAAGTCGGACGGGCCGGGTGAGCGGTCGTTGACTGCGCATGCGCCACCTCCCAGGATGCCGGGCGGCTCTGGCCGGCGGGAGGCGGAAGGACGGCGCACAGGAGGAACGATTCAGCTTTGTGCCGCACGCCGTGTCGAATGTGTGCCCGGTGCGCGCCGCTAACAATCGTTCACTTCGGGTCGCTTCTGGCCCCGGTGTCCTGAACGGGCCGCTACGGCAACGGCTGTGGGGGGCGCGGCCCCACGTACTGGCCGCGGGGGCGCATGCGCAGCGGCCGTTCCTCGTACTCCTCCAGCGCGTGCGCGATCCAGCCCGCCGTCCGGGCCACCGCGAACACCGTCTCGCCGGCCTCGGCGGGCATCAGGGCCGAGACCGACAGCACGGCCAGCGCGAGATCGACATTGGCGTGCAGCGGGGTGTGGCGCGCCGCCGTGGTGGCGACGTCATGGGCGGCTTCCAGGGCCGGGGCCGCCCGCGGGATCTCCTCCAGAAGCGCGAACAGCGCCTGGGCGCGCGGGTCTTCGGCGGTGTAGATGCGATGCCCGAGCCCCGGGATGCGCTGCCCGTTGCGCAGGTGGTCCGCGACCACGGGGGCCGCGCCGCCCCGCTCGACGACCTCGGCGAGCATCCGGTGGGCGAGACCGCTCGCGGCGCCGTGCAGAGGGCCCTCCAGCACGCCCAGGCCCGCGGAGACCACCGCGTACGGATGGGCCCTGGCGGAGGCCGCGACCCGGGCCGCCAGGGTGGACGCCGCCAGGTCGTGGTCGACCAGGAGGGCAAGTGCCGTGTCCAGTACGGTGAGTGACGCGTCGTCGGCGGGCAGCGCGGTGAGCCGCGGCCACAGCTGCCCGGCCAGCCGGTCGTCGGCGCGCTCGGGCTGCCCGGCCGCGGGCAGCGCGCCGACCAGGGTGGGGATCAGGCTGCGGGCGCTGCCGATCACGGCCTCGGGGGAGAGGTCGAAGCGCAGCGGGTCGGCGGCCGCCGCCGCGACGGCCGCGACGCGGAGCCGGTCCATCGGCCCGCTGTGCGCGGGCAGCGCGGCGACCGTCCTGCGCGCGGCCTCCAGGGTCTCCCGGGACGCGGTGAACCGGATCCCCGGCCGCAGCGCCCCGGTCCACAGCCACTCCGCGACCTCCTCGAAGCCGTAGCGGCCGGCGAGTTCGACCGCGTCGACACCGCGGAAGTAGCAGCGGTTCTCCTCGATGAGCGTGATGCGGGTGCGGAACGTCGGATCGGCGGCGGCCGAGGGCTCGCGTCGGCCGGTGCGCCGCGCCAGGGCGTCGACCTCCGCGGCGTCGAGGGTGCTGCCACGCCCACCTGGCGCGGGACGGCTGCTCAGTCGGCCGCGGCTCACATAGGCGTACACGGTCTCCGGCTTCACGCCGAGCCGCTGCGCCGCTTCCCGGGTGGTGAGCCGCTCCCCGTCCGCGCCCTGATCCGTCATGTGATCCACCGTATCCATGTTGATTCAATCAATATTGACAGAGGTTGAGTCAAGGATAGACAGTCAAATCAATGTACGGAGCGGAAGGCTCCGAGCTTTCTCAGCCGCACCGGGAGGACCACATGCCCACCAGCACCACCACCAGCCGTGCCCCGCTCGATGTGCCGCGCGGCCTCGCGGGCGTCGTCGTCACCGACACCGCGCTCGGGGACGTTCGGGGACGCGAGGGCTTCTACCACTACCGCCAGTACTCAGCCGTGGAGCTCGCACAGACCCGCACGTTCGAGGACGTCTGGCACCTGATGTTCCACGGGGAGTTGCCCGACGCCCGTGAGCGCGCCGCCTTCACGGCCAGGACGGCGGCCCTGCGCCGGCTCCCCGCCGACGTACGCGACGCACTGCCCGCCCTCGCCCGGGCCGGCGCCGGGTCGGGTCCGCTCGCCGGGCTGCGCACCGCCCTCTCGCTGCTGGGCGCGGCCTCCGCGTACCAGCCTGTGTACGACCTCGACGCCGACCGGCGCCGGGACGACGCGCTGGCCGCCTGCGCCGCCGTACCCACCCTGCTCACCGCACTGCACCGGCTCGGCCGCGGACTCGACCCCGTGGAGCCGCGCGACGACCTGCCGTATGCCGCCAACTACCTCTATATGCTGACCGGTTCGGAGCCGGACGCCGCCCAGGTGGAGGCCGTCGAGCCGTATCTGATCTCCACCGTCGACCACGGTTTCAACGCCTCGACATTCACCGCAAGGGTCGTCGCGTCCACCGGCGCGGACATCGCCGCCTGCCTGGTCGCCGCGGTCGGCGCCCTCTCCGGCCCGCTGCACGGCGGGGCCCCCAGCCGCGCCCTGGACACCCTCGACGCGATCGGGACACCGGACCGCATCGACGGCTGGATCCGCGAACGAGTCCTCGCGGGGGACCGGATCATGGGCTTTGGGCACCCCGTCTACCGCACCGAGGACCCGAGGTCGCGGATGCTGCGCGGCATCGCCGAACGGTTCGGCGGCCCACTGGTGGAGCTCGCGGTCCAGGTCGAGGCGCGGGTGGAGAAGATCCTCGCCGAGCTCAAGCCGGGGCGTGAGCTGCACACCAATGTGGAGTTCTACGCCGGAGTCGTCATGGAGCTCTGCGGGCTGCCGCGTGAGATGTTCACGCCGACGTTCTGTGCGGCGCGGGTGGTCGGCTGGAGCGCCAATATCCTGGAGCAGGCGGCGGACTCCAAGATCATCCGTCCGGCGGCCCGGTACATCGGCCCGCCTCCGCCGCAGCCCGTACCCGCGCTCTGAGAAAGGCCCCCCGGTGAGCAAGAAGCAGATCCCGGTCATCGTCCTCGCGGGCTTTCTGGGATCGGGCAAGACCACCCTGCTCAACCATCTGCTGGCCCGGAGCAGGGGCACCAGGATCGGCGCGATCGTCAACGACTTCGGGGCCATCGAGATCGACGCCATGGCGGTGGCCGGGCAACTCGGGGACTCCACGGTCTCGCTCGGCAACGGCTGCCTGTGCTGCGCCGTCGACGCGAGCGAACTCGACGTGTACCTGGAGAAACTGGCCCGGCCCGCGGTCGGTCTCGATGTGATCGTCATCGAGGCGAGCGGTCTCGCCGAGCCGCAGGAACTGGTCCGGATGATCCTGGCCGGTGAGAACGACCGGGTGGTCTACGGCGGGCTTGCCGAGGTCGTGGACGCCGCCGAGTTCGACGCGACCCGCGAGCGGCACCCCGAGATCGACCGGCACCTCGCCATCGCCGATCTCGTCGTTCTGAACAAGGCGGACCGGGTGGAGCAGCAGCAGCTCGACCGCATCCTCGCCACCATCGGCGAGCTCACCGAGGGCGCGGCCGTGGTCCGTGCGGAGTACGGGCGGATCGATCCGGAGCTGCTCTTCGATCCCGCCGTACGGCCGGACGGCGAGGAGCGGGCGCGCCAGTTGTCCTTCGAGGACCTGCGCGCCGAGGCGGACGAGGAGCACGGTGATCACGCCGGTCATCTGCACGCGGCGTACGAGAGCGTCTCCTTCACCTCGCACGAGCCGATGAACCCGCGCCGCCTGATGGAGTTCCTCGACTCCAGGCCCGCGGGTCTCTACCGGATCAAGGGGTACGTCGACTTCGGTTCGGCGGACGTCCGCAACCAGTACGCGGTGCACGCCGTCGGCCGGTTCCTGCGCTTCTACCCGGCGCCCTGGGGCCGGGACGCGCCGCGCCTCACCCAGCTCGTGCTCATCGGCTCCGGGATCGATGCCGATGCGCTGGCCAAGGAGCTCGCGGACTGCCGGGAGGCTGTACCGCAGGATGCCTCACAGGCTGCCGATGAGCGCAGCATGTGGGGCGTCCTGCGGTACGTACAGGCCGAGGACTGACCCGGCCCGATGGTCCTCCCGGCTACACGGGCCCCGCCAGCGCCGCGATCTCCGCCGGCAGCGGGGTGCCCGAGCCGTCCCGGCGCGGGTCCTGGGCCGGCAGCTCCACCGGTGTGCCGTTCTGCTGGGCCGCGCGAGGTGGCGCCGTCCCCGCCCAGGCCAGGATCAAGGTGTCCTCACCCCTGAGGAACCGCTGGCAGCGGACACCGCCGGTGGCCCGGCCCTTGCGCGGATACTGGTCGAACGGGGTGAGCTTGGCCGATGTCTCGGTGTCGCCGAGCAGCGTGCCGCGCGCCCCGGCGACGGTGAACACCACGGCGTCGACCGCCGGGTCCACCGCGCTGAAGGAGATCACCTTGGCGCCGTCGGCGAGCTTGACGCCCGCCATGCCGCCCGCGGCACGGCCCTGCGGCCTGACCTGACCGGCCTGGAAGCGCAGCAGCTGGGCGTCGTCGGTGATGAAGACCAGGTCCTCCTCACCCGTGCGCAGTTCGGCCGCGCCGACCACCCGGTCACCGTCCCGCAGGGAGATGACCTCCAGCTCCTCCTTGTTGGCCGGATAGTCCGGGACGACCCGCTTCACCACGCCCTGCTCGGTGCCGAGCGCCAGCCCCGGTGAGGACTCGTCGAGAGTGGTGAGACAGATCAGCGTCTCGTCCGCCTCCAGGGGCAGGAACTCCGAAACCGGCGCCCCGCCCGAGAGGTTGGGCGCGGACGCCGTGCCGGGCAACTGCGGCAGGTCGATCACGGCCAGCCGCAGGAGCCGGCCGTCCGACGTCACCGCCCCCACGTCGCCCCGCGCCGTGGCGGGCACCGCCGAAATGATCACATCGTGCTTGGCGCGCCGGGCGTCGTCCATGACCAGGGGCTCGCCATTGGCCGTACGGGCGAGCAGCCCGGTCGACGACAGGAGGACGCGGCAGGGATCGTCCGCGACCTCCAGCGGCACCGCGGCGATCGGTGAACTGCCCGACTCCAGCAGCACCGTGCGCCGGTCGGTGCCGAACTTCTTCGCCACAGCGGCCAGCTCGGTCGAGACCATCTTGCGCAGCTCGACGTCCGACTCCAGGATCCCGGTCAGCTCGTCGATCTCGCCGTTCAGCCGGTCGCGCTCGCTCTCCAGCTCGATCTTGTCGAACCTGGTGAGGCGGCGCAGCGGCGTGTCCAGGATGTACATCGTCTGGATTTCGCTCAGCGAGAACTGCTCGATGAGCCGCTGCTTGGCCTGCGCCGAGTTGTCACTGGAGCGGATGAGGCGGATGACCTCGTCGATGTCGAGCAGCGCGACGAGCAGGCCTTCGACCAGGTGCAGCCGGTCGCGACGCTTGGTGCGGCGGAACTCGCTGCGGCGGCGCACGACCTCGAAGCGGTGGTCGAGATAGACCTCAAGGAGCTCCTTGAGCCCCAGTGTCAACGGCTGACCGTCCACCAGCGCCACATTGTTGATGCCGAAGGATTCCTCCATCGGCGTCAGCTTGTAGAGCTGCTCAAGGACGGCCTCGGGGACGAAGCCGTTCTTGATCTCGATGACCAGTCGCAGTCCGTGCATCCGGTCGGTGAGGTCCTTGACGTCCGCGATGCCCTGGAGCTTCTTCGCGGAGACGAGGTCCTTGATCTTGGCGATCACCTTCTCGGGGCCGACGGTGAACGGCAGTTCGGTGATGACCAGGCCCTTGCGGCGTGGCGTCACGTCCTCGATGGTCGCCGTCGAACGGATCTTGAAGGTGCCGCGGCCGTTCTCGTACGCGTCCTTGATGCCGCCCAGGCCCACGATCCGGCCACCGGTCGGCAGGTCGGGACCGGGCACGAAACGCATCAGCGTCTCAAGGTCGGCGCCGGGGTGCTTGATCAGGTGCCGGGCGGCGGCGATCACCTCGCCCAGGTTGTGCGGGGGCATGTTCGTCGCCATGCCCACGGCGATCCCGGAGGCGCCGTTGACCAACAGGTTCGGGTAGGCCGCGGGGAGCACGACCGGCTCCCGCTCCTGCCCGTCGTAGTTCGCCGTGAAGTCGGCGGTGTCCTCGTCGATCGACTCGGTCATCAGCGACGTGGCGTCGGCCATCCGGCACTCGGTGTACCGCATGGCGGCCGGCGGGTCGTCGTTGCCGAGAGAGCCGAAGTTCCCGTGTCCGTCGACCAACGGCAGCCGCATCGAGAACGGCTGCGCCATCCGGACGAGCGCGTCGTAGATCGACGCGTCGCCGTGCGGGTGGAGCTTACCCATCACCTCGCCGACGACGCGGGCGCATTTCACATAGCCGCGGTCGGTCCGCAGCCCCATCTCGTTCATCTGGTAGACGATGCGGCGGTGCACCGGCTTCATACCGTCGCGGGCGTCGGGCAGCGCTCGCGAGTAGATCACCGAGTACGCGTACTCGAGGAAGGAGCCCTGCATTTCGTCGACGACGTCGACATCGAGGATCTTCTCCTCGAACGCATCGTCCGGCGGCGGGGTCTTCGTGCTGCGGCGGGCCATCGCGGCTGCGGCTCCTTCGCGGTTCTGTAGGACAAGTTCTGGGTCTGACGCCGACCATTGTGGACCGGCGCACTGACATCCCCGACCTCGACCCGTCCGAAGCGCCCTCCAGGGCGTTCCCTGAGGGCGTATCCGGAACGGGAACTTCGCCAGGTGTCAGCACGCTTGCATACAGTGGCAGGACTTCTCCTTATCGCGATCGAAGGGACGTACATGCCCATGGGTCACACGGCCACAGCGCAGGCCGGCTCCGGCGGCCTGACAGCGACTGAGCACCGGCTGGCCAATGGCCTTCGTGTGGTGCTTTCCGAGGACCATCTGACGCCGGTCGCCGCGGTCTGCCTCTGGTACGACGTCGGTTCGCGGCACGAGGTCAAGGGCCGTACGGGCCTTGCTCACCTCTTCGAGCACCTGATGTTCCAGGGTTCGGCGCAGGTGAAGGGCAACGGCCACTTCGAGCTGGTGCAGGGCGCGGGCGGTTCGCTCAACGGCACGACCAGCTTCGAGCGCACCAACTACTTCGAGACGATGCCCACCCACCAGGTGGAGCTGGCCCTGTGGCTGGAAGCCGACCGGATGGGCTCACTGCTCGCCGCGCTCGACGAAGAGTCCATGGAGAACCAGCGCGACGTCGTCAAGAATGAGCGCCGCCAGCGGTACGACAATGTGCCCTACGGCACGGCGTTCGAGAAGCTGACCGCCCTCTCGTACCCGGAGGGACATCCGTACCACCACACGCCGATCGGTTCGATGACCGACCTGGACGCCGCGACGCTCGAAGACGCACGGGCCTTCTTCCGTACGTACTACGCGCCCAACAACGCGGTGATCTCGGTCGTCGGCGACATCGACCCCGAGCAGACGCTCGCCTGGATCGAGAAGTACTTCGGCTCCATCCCGTCCCACGACGGCAAGCAGCCCCCGCGTGACGGCTCCCTCCCCGACACCATCGGCTCGGAGCTGCGCGAGGTCGTCGAGGAGGACGTCCCGGCGCGTGCGCTGATGGCCGCCTACCGGCTGCCGCAGGACGGCACCCGCGAGGCGGACGCGGCCGATCTGGCCCTCACCGTCCTCGGCGGCGGCGAGTCCTCCCGACTGCACAACCGGCTGGTCCGCCGCGACCGTACGGCCGTCGCGGCCGGCTTCGGCCTGCTGCGTTTGTCGGGCGCGCCCTCGCTCGGCTGGCTCGACGTCAAGACGTCGGCCGGCGTGGAGATTCCCGACATCGAGCGCGCCGTCGACGAGGAGCTGGCGAAGTTCGCCGCCGAGGGCCCCACGCCCGAGGAGATGGAGCGCGCGCAGGCCCAGCTGGAGCGCGAGTGGCTCGACCGGCTCGGCACGGTCGCCGGCCGCGCCGACGAACTCTGCCGCTACGCCGTCCTGTTCGGTGACCCGCAGCTCGCGCTGACCGCGGTCCAGCGCGTTCTGGACGTCACCGCGCAGGAGGTCCAGGCAGCCGCCAGGGCCAGGCTCCGCCCGGACAACAGGGCGGTCCTGGTGTACGAACCGACCCAGGCCGACGCGGACGCCGCCGACGAGACCGAAGAGCAGGAAGGGGCGGACCTGTGACCGACACCGCTGCCGTCAGCATGACGTTCCACCCGCAGCCCGGCGCGGGCACCGCCACCCCGTGGGCCTTCCCCGCCCCCGAGCGCGGCGCCCTGCCCAACGGCCTGACCGTGCTGCGCTGCCACCGCCCCGGCCAGCAGGTCATGGCCGTCGAGATCTTCCTCGCCGCTCCGCTGGAGGCCGAGCCCGAGGGCCTCGACGGCATCGCCACGATCATGGCGAGGGCCTTCTCCGAGGGCACCGACAAGCACTCCGCGGAGGAGTTCGCCGCCGAGCTGGAGCGCTGCGGCGCCACACTCGACGCGTACGCGGACCACCCCGGCCTCCGGGTCTCCCTGGAGGTCCCGGTCTCCCGGCTGCCCAAGGCGCTGGGCCTGCTCGCCGACGCGCTGCGCGCACCGGCCTTCGCGGACACCGAGATCGAGCGCCTCGTGGCCAACAGGCTCGACGAGATCCCGCACGAGGCGGCCAACCCCTCGCGGCGCGCGGCCAAGCAGCTCTCCAAGGAGCTCTTCCCGGCCACTTCGCGCATGTCGCGCCCCCGCCAGGGCACCGAGGAGACGGTCAAGCGCATCGACGCTGCCGGCGTCAAGGGCTTCTACGACGCGCACGTGCGCCCGGCCACGGCCACCGCCGTGGTCGTCGGCGACCTCGAAGGCGTCGACCTGGACGCCGTGCTGGCCGAGACCCTCGGGGTCTGGACGGGCAACACCGCACCGGCCCGCCCGGTGCCGCCGATCACCGCCGACGACACGGGTCGCGTCGTCATCGTGGACCGGCCCGGCGCCGTACAGACGCAGCTGCTCATCGGCCGGATCGGCGCCGACCGGCACGACCGTGTCTGGTCGGCCCAGGTGCTCGGTACGTACTGCCTGGGCGGCACCCTCACCTCGCGTCTCGACCGGGTCCTGCGCGAGGAGAAGGGCTACACCTACGGGGTGCGCGCCTTCGGCCAGGTGCTGCGCTCCGCCGCTCCGTCCTCGGAGGGCGGGGCCACCGGTGCGGCGATGCTCGCCATCAGCGGCTCGGTGGACACCGAGTCCACCGGACCCGCGCTCGACGACCTCTGGAAGGTGCTGCGCACCCTCGCCGCCGACGGCCTCACGGACGCCGAGCGCGATGTCGCCGTACAGAACCTGGTGGGTGTCGCGCCGCTCAAGTACGAGACGGCCGCCGCGGTCGCCGGCACGCTGGCCGACCAGGTCGAGCAGCAGCTGCCCGACGACTTCCAGGCCCAGCTGTACGCGCGACTCGCCGAGACGGGCACGGTGGAGGCGACCGCGGCCGTCGTCAGCGCCTTCCCCGGCGACCGGCTGGTCACGGTGCTCGTGGGGGACGCCTCGCAGATCGAGGAGCCCGTCAGGGCCCTCGGCATCGGCGACGTGACCGTGGTCACGGGCTGAGCCGGTACGACCGCACTCGCATAGGGGTGCATAGCGGGATGTAGGAGGACCTCGGTGGCCGACAAGCCGCCGGGGTCCTTCCTGTATGTCCGTTTTGTTGCGGTGGTTGCCTGTCTGGTGTGTGGGGTGCGTTACAAAACGCTGTGTCTGTTTGGTGATTGAAAGATGTGCCGCTTAGCGTCGGTCCGGCTGTTCGTCAGCATGAGCCGCAGCCGCGGCACCGGACAGTCATCGCCGAGTCCCCGTCAGGCGCGAGCCTGGGGAGCCGGGGACCCATTCAGTCCCTGGGGTGAATCGGACGCCTCCGTATGCCGGAGGGGTCCGTAGGAGACCTTCCTGCTCCGAACCCGTCAGCTAACCCGGTAGGCGAGAAGGAAGGAAAGGACCAGCCCCTCCATGGCGTTCAGCCGCACCACCGGGAAGCACCGGCGTCCCAGCCGCATGACGCGCAGAAGCGCGAACATCGCAGGCGTCGCCGCCCTCGCGACGACCGGCGTCATCGGAACGCTGGCCTCCCCGGCGCTCGCCGCCGAGGACAGGGGCGCAGGTCCGGCCCACTCCGTCGAGGACACCGGCCTCACCCAGGCCATCGTCATCAACGACTCCCTGGCCGACCAGATAGGCGCCCAGGCCCAGGCCCAGCGCGAGGCCGCCGAGAAGGCGGAGCGCAAGGCCGAAGCCGAGCGCAGGGCAGCGGCCGAGCGCAAGGCCGAAGCCGAGCGCAAGGCCGAGGCGAAGGCCAAGAAGGAGCGCGCCGAGCGCGAGGCCAAGGAGCGCGCCGCGCGTGCGGCCGAGCGCAAGCGCCTCACCTCGTACACGCTCCCGGTCGCCGGCTCCGCCGTGACCACCGGCTACAAGTCCGGCGGCTCGCTCTGGTCCTCCGGCAGCCACTCCGGCGTCGACTTCCGTGCCGCGTCCGGCACTTCCGTCGTGGCCGTCGGCGCGGGCACCGTCGTCGAGGCCGGCTGGGGCGGCGCGTACGGCAACAACATCGTCATCAGGATGAACGACGGCACGTTCACGCAGTACGGCCACCTCTCGTCCATCACCGCCTCCGTCGGCCAGGCCGTCACGCCCGGCCAGCAGATAGGTATCTCGGGCTCGACCGGCAACTCGACCGGCCCGCACCTGCACTTCGAGGCCCGTACGAGCGCCGAGTACGGCTCGGACATGGACCCCGTCGCGTACCTGCGCGGACACGGCGTCAACGCCTGACGCGTCCGGAACGGCGCGGGCCCTGTTGGCCCGCCGCAGCCCCTGGCATTCCCGAAGGCCCCGGCTTCCCGCCGGGGCCTTCGGCGTACCCCGGTGCGTGTGCGGCCGACTCCGCCCGTCCGCCCGCGGCGATGGCCAAAAGGTATCCATGAATTCCGGCCGCCCATCGGAATTTCCCGGTTGCTGCAATAGGGTCGCAGAACAGCAGCGGATCGACCGCGTTTCGCGGGGATTGAGGCGGAGGTTCGGTCATGCGCATTCCTGCGCATTCGGTATGCACGGCAATTCGTGACGACATCGTGTCCGGTGTCTTCGAGCGGGGCGCCCGGCTCACCGAGGAGCTGCTGGCGCGCCGTTACGGCGTCTCGCGCGTCCCGGTGCGCGAGGCCCTGCGCACCCTGGAGTCCGAAGGGTTCGTCACCACGCGCCGGCATGCGGGCGCCTGCGTCGCGGAGCCCACCGAGCAGGAGGCCGCCGACCTCCTGGAGGTCCGGACGCTGCTGGAGCCGCTGGGCGCCGCACGGGCCGCCAGGCGGCGCACCGACGCGCACCTCAAGGTGCTGCGTGGCCTGGTCAGACTCGGTCAGGAGCGGGCCCGCCGGGGGCAGGGCGAGGATCTGCGCTCACTCGGCGGGTGGTTCCACGAGACCCTCGCCCAGGCCTCCGGCAGCCCCGGCCTGACGGCCCTGCTCACCCAGCTCAGGCACAAGGTCGCCTGGATGTACGCCGTCGAGCAGCACGCCCGTCCTGTCGAGTCCTGGGCGGAGCACGGCGCGATCGTGGACGCGGTGGCGCGCGGCGACGCGGAGCGGGCCAGGGCGCTGACGGCGCTGCACGCCGAACGCGCGATCCCGGCGCACCGGCTGCGGCACCCCGCACCGGAACGGGTGAGGACTTCGCAACATGCCGTAAACACCGTGGGCGGCCGTAATTAACACGCGCGCCGTATACAAAGAAGGAGAATGGGCGCGGCCTTTTCGCGCTGCCTGAATTCAGCCCGCCGAATTGAGCGCCGCATAGACTTGCGGGACGACTTGCGGGCCGGTTCCCGTATCGACTCGTGTGTCGTCGTGTGCGCGCTCCGCGCGAAACGCAAAAGCCGCGGCGTCCCGAATTCGGGGCGCCGCGGCTTTTGCGTACAGGTCGGACCGGCCTGTCGGACTGTCCGGGTCAGACGGTCTCGGGCAGCTCGTCGAGCCCCTCGGTGACCAGCTTCGCGAGACGGTCGAGGGCAGCCTCGGAGCCGTCGGCCTCGGAGGCCAGCACGACCTCTTCGCCGCCCTGCGCGCCCAGGCCGAGCACCGCGAGCATGGAAGCGGCGTTGACCGGCTTGCCGTCGGCCTTGGCGATCGTCACGGGAACACCCGAGGCGGTCGTGGCACGGACGAAGATGGAGGCGGGCCGGGCGTGCAGGCCCTCGGTCCAGCCGACGGTGACGCGGCGCTCAACCATGGTGTAGCCCTTCATGTTCTAACGGTTGTCTAGACCAGTGTCTCACGGCGTGCGGACTGCGGTGACCCTACCTCCGGCCCCTGTGCGGGCGCCGTTCGGCCTTCCTCAGCCTTCCCCGCCCCCTGCACGCCCGCGACCCGTAGGCTGCCCTCATGCAGCCCCCGCTGGAGCAGGCCGTGCTGGATCAGAACGGGCACCACGCGTACCCGGCTCACTGGGAAGCCGACGTCGTGCTGCGCGACGGAGGTACGGCGAGGATCCGGCCCATCACCGCCGACGACGCACAGCGCCTGGTCAGCTTCTACGAGCAGGTCTCGGACGAGTCGAAGTACTACCGGTTCTTCGCGCCCTACCCCCGGCTGTCCGACAAGGACGTCCACCGCTTCACCCACCACGACTACGTCGACCGGGTGGGTCTCGCGGCGACGGTGGGCGGCGAGTTCATCGCCACCGTGCGGTTCGACCGCATCAACGAGCAGGGCCGCCCCGCCTCGGGCCCCGACGCGGACCAGGCCGAGGTGGCCTTCCTCGTCCAAGACGCCCACCAGGGTCGCGGCGTCGCCTCCGCCCTCCTCGAACACATCGGGGCGGTCGCCCGTGAACGCGGGATCCGGCAGTTCGCCGCCGAGGTGCTGCCCGCCAACTCCAAGATGATCAAGGTCTTCACGGACGCGGGTTACACCCAGAAGCGCAGCTTCGAGGACGGCGTCGTACGCCTCGAATTCGACCTGGAGCCGACCGACCGCTCGCTGGCCGTGCAGCGCGCCCGCGAGCACCGCGCCGAGTCCCGCTCCGTGCAGCGCCTCCTCGCCCCCGGCTCGGTCGCCGTCATCGGCACCGGGCGCGCACCGGGCGGCGTGGGCCGCGCGGTCCTGCGCAACCTCCTCGCCGCCGGGTTCACCGGTCGGACGTACGCCGTGAACAACGCCTTCCCCGACGGCCTCACCGAGGTGGACGGCGTGCCCGCCCACCGCTCCGTCGGCGACATCGGAGAGACCGTCGACCTCGCCGTCGTCGCCGTGCCGGCCGAGCGGGTCCCCGAGGTCGTCGCCGACTGCGGGGAGCACGGGGTCCAGGGTCTGGTCGTTCTTTCCGCCGGTTACGCCGAGAGTGGTGCGGCGGGGCGCGAACGGCAGAGGGAACTGGTGCGCCAGGCCCGTTCCTACGGCATGCGCATCATCGGCCCCAACGCGTTCGGCATCATCAACACCTCGGCCGCCGTCCGGCTCAACGCCTCGCTGGCGCCCGAGCCGCCCGCGGCGGGCCGCATCGGCCTGTTCACCCAGTCGGGCGCGATCGGCATCGCGCTGCTCGCCGGGCTCTACCGGCGCGGCGCGGGCCTGTCCTCGTTCATCTCGTCGGGCAACCGTGCGGACGTCTCCGGCAACGACTTCCTCCAGTACTGGTACGAGGACCCCGACACCGATGTCGTCCTCCTCTACCTGGAGTCCATCGGCAACCCGCGTAAATTCACCCGCCTCGCCCGGCGCACCGCGGCCGTGAAGCCGGTCGTCGTCGTCAAGGGCGCCCGGCACAGCGGCAGCGTCCCGCCGGGCCACGCGGTGCCCGTCACCCGCATTCCGGATGCCACGGTTTCCGCCCTGCTGCGCCAGGCCGGGGTCATCCGGGTCGACACCGTCACCGAACTCGTCGACGCGGGGCTGCTGCTGGCCGGGCAGCCCCTCCCGGCGGGCCCGCGAATCGCGATCCTCGGGAACTCCGAGTCCCTGGGGCTCCTCACCTACGACGCCTGCCTGACCGAGGGGCTGCGCCCGCTGCCGCCGCTGGACCTGACGACGGGCGCGACACCGGCCGACTTCCGCGCGGCGCTCGCCCAGGCTCTCGCCGACCCGGCGTGCGACGCGGTCGTCGTGACGGCGATCCCGTGGGTGGGCGACAACGGCACGACGGAATCGGGCGACGGCGAGGTCCTGGCCGGCGTCCTGCGCGAGGCCGCCGCGACGGCCCCGGCGAAGCCCGTGGCGGTGGTCCACGTGGAGATCGGCGGCCTGGCCGAGGCCCTGTCGGCGGCGACGAGCACGGCCCGCCAGACGGGCCCGGGACGCGCGGCCGGGCCGGGCAGCCGCCCGGGGGCGGACCCGCAGCCCCCCTCGGGCGGCGCACCGGTCCCCCCGGCGCCGGCGGGGCAGCCCACGGGCCCGGCGCCGACAGCCGCATCGGCTGCCCCGCCCGCCGCGGCCCCACCGGGCAGCCACCCGACACCGCCGCCGGGCGCCCCGCCCTCCGACGGGCCGGGGGGAGGGGCGGTCGCCGGCCAGGACCCGGGCCGGACCCGGCGCATCCCCGCCTACCCCGCCGCCGAGCGGGCCGTCCGGGCGCTCGCCGAGGCCGTCAAGTACGCGCAGTGGCGGCGGCAGGCCGCCGATCCGGGGCGGGTGCCCCAGTACGACGACATCGACGAGACCGGCGCCGCCGCGCAGATCACCGCGATGCTGGGCGAGGACGGCGACCCCAGGGGGCTGCCCCTGACGGGCGACGACGCCCGCGTCCTGCTCGAACGGTACGGAATCCACGTACGGCCGACCCTGCCCGCCCCGACCCCCGACGCGGCGGTCGCCGCCGCCGGGCGGCTCGGCTACCCCGTCGCGCTCAAGACCACGGCCCCGCACCTGCGCCACCGCCCCGACCTCGGCGGCGTACGCCTCGATCTCGCCACCGAGCAGGAACTGCGCCGCGCCTACGACGAGTTGACGGACGCCCTCGGCAAGCCGGGCGAGCTCCAGCCGGTCGTCCAGGCCATGGCCCCGCGCGGTGTCGACACCGTCGTACGGGCCGCCATCGACCCGGCCGCCGGCGCGGTCCTCTCCTTCGGTCTCGCCGGAGCCGCGTCCGAGCTGCTCGGCGACACCGCGCACCGGCTCGTCCCGGCCACCGACCGGGACGCCGCCGAACTGATCAGGTCGATCCGCACCGCCCCACTGCTCTTCGGCTGGCGCGGCTCCGCCCCCGTCGATACGGCCGCTCTCGAAGAGCTGCTGCTGCGGGTCTCGCTGCTGGTCGACGATCACCCCGAAGTGATCGGCATCGCACTGGAGCCCGTGGTCGTCGCCCCGCACGGTCTGTCCGTCCTCGGCGCGAGCGTCCGGCTCGCGCCCCCGCCCGCCCGTGACGACCTGGGGCCCCGCCGTCTCCCCAGTTACTGACGAGCCAGTGGACCCCCGGCGCCCCGTAGGATGGAGGGTATGGCTAAGACCGGTACGACGACTCAGGGGCTGCGCACGGCGATCGAGCGCAGCGGCTACTACCCGGCTCTTGTGGCCGAAGCGGTGGAGGCCGCTGTCGGCGGTGAGCCGGTCTCGTCGTACCTCGTGCACCAGGAGACGACCTTCGACTCCAACGAGGTGCGCCGCCATTGCACGGTCCTGGTCCTGACCGGCAAGCGCTTCGTCGTCAGCCACACCGACGAGCAGGCCGCCGACACGACCTCCCCGACGCCGTACGCCACCACCTCCACCGAGTCGGTCAAGCTCGACCGGATCTCCTCGGTCGTGGTCAGCCGGGTCGTCGCCAACCCGGAGTCGTACACCCCCGGCACCCTGCCCCGTGAGGTCGTCCTGACCATCGGCTGGGGCGCCGTCTCCCGCATCGACCTGGAGCCCGCCGCCTGTGGCGACCCCAACTGCGAGGCGGACCACGGCTACACCGGCAGCTCCACCGCCGACGACCTGAGCCTGCGGGTCAGCGAGGCCGGCGACGGCCCGGACACCGTCCGTCAGACGCTCACGTTCGCCCAGGCGCTCTCCGAGGCGACCGCGGCGGCCGACCGCTGATGGCGCTGCCCGCCTGGCCGGAACCGGTTCCGCTCGATCTCGGCTCCGCCCCCGTCCCCGCGTACGGCAGCGGTTCGCTCGCCGACCTGCTGCCGACCCTCGCGGCCGGCATGGACGTACCCGGGACGAGCGCCGCGATCGCGGAGCTGACGCCCGCCGACCGCAACTGCGTCTTCCTGATCGACGGGCTCGGCTGGGAGCAGATCAAGGCCCACCCGGACGAGGCGCCGTACCTGACCTCGCTCCTCGCCACCTCCCGCGGCGGCACCGGCCGCCCGATCACCGCGGGCTTCCCCGCCACCACCGCGACCTCGCTCGCCTCGGTCGGCACCGGCCTGCCGCCCGGCGCGCACGGCCTGACGGGCTACACCGTCCGCAATCCGGACACGGGCACGCTGATGAACCAGCTCCGCTGGAAGCCGTGGGCCGACCCGCACGTCTGGCAGCCGTACCCCACGGTCTTCCAGCTCGCCGACGCAGCGGGCGTGCACACCGCCCAGGTGTCCTCCCCGGACTTCCAGCACACCCCGCTGACCAAGGTCGCACTGAGCGGCGGCACCTTCCGCGGCAAGCTCAGCGGCGAGGACCGGATGGACCTCGCCGCCGCCCAACTGGCCGCGGGCGACCGCTCGTTGGTCTACACGTACTACAGCGAGGTCGACGGCAAGGGCCACCGCTTCGGCATCGACTCGGACGCCTGGCGCGGTCAGCTGATGTACGTCGACGGGCTCGTCCGGCGCCTCGCCGAGCAGCTGCCGCCCCGCGCCGCCCTCTATGTCACCTCCGACCACGGCATGATCGACATCGCCTTCGACGAGGAGTCGCGCATCGACTTCGACGAGGACTGGGAGCTCAGCGCCGGTGTCGCGCTGCTCGGCGGCGAGGGCAGGGCCCGGCATGTGTACGCCGTCCAGGGCGCCGAGGCGGACGTGCTCGCCGTCTGGCGCGAGGTACTCGGCGAGCAGTTCTGGGTGGCGAGCAAGGACGAGGCGATCGCGGCGGGCTGGTTCGGGCCGCGGATCGACGAGCGGGTGTACGGCCGGATCGGTGACGTCGTCGCGGCGGCCCATACCGACGTGGTGATCACCGCGTCGCGCAAGGAGCCGCGCGAGTCCGTGATGGTGGGCATGCACGGCTCCATGACCCCCGCCGAGCAGCTCGTCCCGCTCCTCGAAGTACGTTCGTGACCGGCCCCCGCCGATAGAGACCGACCCGCACAGATCTGAAAGGCCCTCAACTCCTCATGCCCGAGCTGGTGTTCTTCTCCGGAACGATGGACTGCGGAAAGAGCACCCTCGCTCTTCAGATCGAGCACAACCGCTCCGCGCGCGGCCTGGCAGGCATGATCTTCACGCGGGACGACCGCGCGGGCGCGGGCAAGCTCTCCTCACGTCTGGGCCTGGTCACCGACGCCGTCGAGGCGGAGGACGGCTTCGACTTCTACGCATACCTCGTCGCCCACCTGTCCCAGGGCGGTCGCGCCGACTACCTGATCGTGGACGAGGCGCAGTTCCTCGACCCCGACCAGATCGACCAGCTCGCCCGCACCGTGGACGACCTGGACATCGACGTCTTCGCCTTCGGCATCACCACCGACTTCCGCTCCAAGCTCTTCCCGGGCTCCCAACGCCTGGTCGAACTGGCCGACCGGGTGGAGGTGCTGCAGGTCGAGGCGCTGTGCTGGTGCGGCGCGCGGGCCACGCACAACGCGCGGACGACCGGCGGCGAGATGGTCGTCGAGGGCGCCCAGGTCGTCGTCGGCGACGTGGACCACCTGCCGGACGAAATCGGCTACGAGGTGCTCTGCCGACGCCACCACCGGCGCCGGATGACGGCCGCGGTCGCGCGGGCCGGGGCCCTGTCACCCGATGTGCTGCCCGTCGACCCCGTCACCGGGGCCAACGGGCACACCGCGGTCAACGGGGCGAGCGTACGATCGTGAAGACCGCGCCCTCCGGGTCCGCCACGGTCGCCACCCGGCCGCTGGAGCCCTCCCTGGGCGGCTTCAGTACGTGCCCGCCGAGCTCCGCCACCACGTGGGCCGACGCATCGGTGTCCTCGACCTCGAAGTACGTCATCCAGTGCGCGCCCCTGTCCCGCGGCAGGGCATTGCCCACACCGTGCACGGAGGCCACCGGGCGGCCGTCCGCGTGCAGGGTCAGATAGTCGAAGTCGGCCGAGACGACCGCCTCCACCTCATAGCCGAAGATCGCCTGGTAGAACTTGCCGACCGTGGCGGTCTCGCGGGTCACCAGCTCGTTCCAGGCCGGCGTGCCGTGCGTTCCGGCGAGCGCCGTGCCCAGGTGCGCGGCGGCCTGCCAGACCCCGAAGACCGCGCCCGCGGGGTCCGAGGCGAGAACGAGCCGGCCCGCCTCGCCCGCGTCGAGCGGGCCCACCGCGACCGTGCCGCCGTAACTCCTGATCGCCTCGGCGGTGGCGTCGACGTCCTGGGTGGCGAGATAGGGCGTCCACGCTATGGGCAGGTGCCGGTCGCGCGGCAGCTGCCCGATGCCGGCGATCTCCTTGCCGTCGAGCAGTGCGCGGGCATACGGGCCGAGCTGCTGCGGTCCCGGCCGGAACTCCCAGCCGAACAGCGTTCCGTAGAAGTCCTGGGTCGTCGCCAGGCCGTGCACCATCAGGCTCACCCAGCAGGGCGCTCCGGGCGTGCGCCACCGGGTCGCTGCCTCGGTCATCGTCATTCTCCTCGGACCATTGGAGTGGTCGTGCGGGGACACGGGCGCGCCGTTGTGGGCACTCACCCGTGCAGATGCTTGCATCACCTGTCGCGCGACGCGCCACGGCCGCGCCGTTTTCCGCGGCTTCCCGCAGGAGAATGGCCGATTTGCCATTTCGCGTCCATTGCGGCGCCAATGCCGCGCGGTGTCGGACTCCATGGGCGCTGCGCGAGGATGGCACCCATGAATGCCATCATTACCGCATCCGAACTCACGAGCGACTTGGCGGGGCCCCGGCCGCCGGTCCTCCTGGACGTCCGCTGGCAGCTGGGCGGGGAGCACGGTCTCCCCGCGTACGAGGCCGGGCACATCCCCGGTGCCGCCTTCGTGGACCTGGACAAGGAGCTCGCCGGGCCGCCCGGAGCAGGTGGGCGCCATCCGCTGCCCGATGTCGAGGCGTTCGGCGCCGCGATGCGCCGGGCCGGTGTCCGCGCGGACACCCCCGTGGTCGTATACGACGGCGGCCAGGGCTGGGCCGCCGCGCGCGCGTGGTGGCTGTTGCGCTGGACGGGCCACCAGAACGTCCGGGTCCTGGACGGCGGTCTCGCTACCTGGACGGGCCCGGTCGACTCCGAGGTCCCGGTTCCCGTGGCGGGCGACTTCGTCCCGGTGCCCGGCTCCCTGCCGCTGCTGGACGCGGACGGCGCCGCCGGATTGGCTCGAAGTGGCCTGCTGCTCGACGCCAGGGCCGCCGAGCGGTACCGGGGCGACGTGGAACCGATCGACCGGGTCGGCGGACACATCCCGGGCGCGGTGTCGGCCCCGACCTCCGAGAACGTGGCCCCGGACGGACGTCTCCTGCCCGCCGCGGCGCTGGCGGACCGCTTCGAGGCGCTGGGCGCGGGCAAGGCCGCGGCGGTCGGTGTGTACTGCGGCTCGGGCGTCTCGGGAGCCCACGAGGTGCTGGCCCTGGCGGTCGCGGGCATCCCGGCGGCGCTGTACGCGGGGTCCTGGTCGCAGTGGTCGGCCGACGGCTCGCGCCCGGTGGCCACCGGCCCCGGCCCGCAGTAGCGGCAGGCGCGGAGAACCAGCACCCCGCATGAGGAGGTCCCCGTACGCATCGCGTACGGGGACCTCCTCATGCGGGGTGCCTAGTCCTGCTTCTTACGGCGTGTACCGAAGACGATCTCGTCCCAGCTCGGTACGGCCGCCCGCCGGCCGGGACGGACCCCGTCCGCCTCCGCCTGACGGTCCGTCGTACCGGTGAGACGGTCGCGGTGCCCAGCCACGGCTCGCGGCATGAGCACATCGGCGTACGCCGAACCGGCCCCGGCGGAGGCCGCCGGGGCGGCGGGCTCCTCCTCGGACTCCTGCGCGGACGACGGCTCGTCCCTCGGCGGCTCCGGCGGCGGCGCGGGCCGCTCCGGCACCACCATGTCGCCGCGGAAGCTCGGCACGGCCTCCAGCAGGCTGGTCAGCGAGTCGCGGTCGCCGGCGGTGATCTCCTCGGGCTCGGCGGCCGAGGGCGCCGCAGGAGCGGACGGCCGCTCCAACTGGCGCTCCAGCTGGCGGTCGAGGGCGCGGTCGAGCGGCCGGTCGAGCGTGCGGTCCAATGGCCGGTCGCGCGGCAGCCTGGCTATCCGCGGGACGAACGGGAAGCTTGGCTCCGGCGAGGCAGCCATCGCCGAGTCGTCGGCCTCGCCGATCAGCGCGCGCGCCTCGCCGTCCACGGCCTGGACGAGGCGTCGCGGCGGGTCGTACGTCCAGCTCGCGGAGTGGGGCTCGCCCGCGACGCGGTAGACGAGGAGGACTTCCCATGTGCCGTCGTCGCGCCGCCAGGAGTCCCACAGGACGGTCTCCTTGTCGGCGCCGCGCAGCAGCAGTCGCTCCTGCACCGCCTCGCCGAGCTGGGGTCCGGTGTTCTCGCCGGGGCGGCGGACGGGGGTCTTCCTGGCGCGCTCGGCCATGAACGCGCGCTCGGCGAGCACGGGGCCCTCGAAGCGGCGGACCCGGTCGACGGGGATGCCGGCCTGCTGGGCGACTTCCTCGGCGGAGGCGCCCGCACGTATCCGTGCCTGGATGTCGCGAGGGCGAAGGTGGCTCTCGACCTCGATCTCGATCTGGCCGAGCCGGGCGCGGTCGTTGCGTACCGCGGCACGCAGCCGCTCATCGATCGGAAGTGTGTACTCCGTGCTGTCAGCAGCCTTCAGCACCAGTCGTGTGCCGTCATTGGAGACGGCCACGACACGCAGTTCGGGCATGGGGACCTCCCGGGTGGTGCCTGCCGACGTCACGTGCGTCGCTGCTTCCGCTAGTCGAGTGTGGCCTGCCCGGGTGCAGCCTGCCACAACCTTGCCGAGTTGCCCGGCGTGTCGGGCATCAGCCCTGGACCGCCGTTATGGCACGGTTACCTATTGCGACGCAAAGTGACCGACTCGTCACTCTGTGCAGCAGGCGCCCGTGCGGAACCGTGGCGCCGCCGGATCGAGTGCCGCTTTTCGGCCCCCTACCGTAGGTCCCGGACGCCCAAGCGGGAGACCGGCCCCAGGGCTCGCCACAGTACTCCATTCGGGCCACCGGGGTGGACCGGCGCGCCACCGAAGTTCTTCCGGGGTGCGGGAGTTGAACGAATCGATTCATCTTTTGGTGGGACCGTCCTGCGACCTATGGGTGTCTTGCTTCACAGAATCACCGGAAACGGAACTATTCGCTTCGCCCAAATGTCCTTGTCTGATGCAAGGTGCAACAGATGGGCAAGCAGAGGCTGGGCATGGGCGGTAAGCCGGAAACCGACATAGACGAGCAGAAAAAGACGCGGCTCGACCTGAGCGTGCCGCAGGTGGCGGGAAGCGCCCTGGCGGCGGTCGCGGCGGCGGTGCTGGCGTCGACCCTCGGGGTGTACGGGACGATGATCGGCGCCGGGGTGGTGAGCGTCGTGGCGACCTGTGGCGGCACGATCTTCCAGCACCTGTTCCGGCGTACCGGCGAGCAGATCCGCGAGGTCACGGTCCAGGTGAAGCCGAAGGGCCGTCAGGTCCCGGTCCGTGATCCGCGCGATCCGCATGATCCACAGGCGTGCGACGACGCGACACGGGTGATGCGCACCGTGGGCGTGCCCAGCGACATCGCGGGCGCGCCGGACCGTACGCAGCTGCTGTGGAAGGCGGACCTGCCGGACGAGACCGCGGAGGAGTTCACCGACGGGACCACGCACGGCACGCGCGTCCGGGGCTGGAAGCGCTCCGTGATCGCGGCGGTCGTCGTCTTCGTGGTGGCCATGGGTGGGATCACGGCGTACGAACTGGTCTCGGGCGGCGATCTGAGCGGCGGCAGGGGCACGACGTTCTCGAACGTCGTGCAGGGCGGGGAGCAGAAGAAGGACCCGCCGTCCGAGGCGCCGTCGGACACCCCCGGCACGGGTTCGCCCAGTCCCGGCAGCGGCTCGGACGACGAACCGGCGCCGGAGAAGGACCCGGGCACCGCAACCGGCGACACCGGCTCCCCGCCCGACCCGTCCACGTCCTCGCCGGACACCGGCGGCGATCCGTCGAAGCCCGTCACACCGACACCCACCCCCACCCCGACACCGTCCGGCTCCACCGGCGAGGACACGGACGACTCGGACAAGGGCACCGGCAGCACCGCGGGCAGCGGCAGCGAAGGCGGAGCCGGCAACGGCAGCGAGCAGGACGCGCCGAACGGCGCCACGCCCACCCCGTGAGGACCCGTGGTGCGGACCGCTCGCCCCACGAGCGGTCCGCGCGGGTCAGTCGCCAAGCACCCGCCGCAGATAGTCGTTGGCGAAGAGCCGCTGCGGGTCCAGCCGGTCGCGCAGGGCCGTGAACTCGCCGAAGCGCGGGTAGACCCCGGCCAGGTACTCGGCGTCGCGGGTGTGCACCTTGCCCCAGTGCGGCCGGCCGCCGTGCGCGATCATGATCCGCTCCACCGCGGTGAAGTACACCCGGTGCGGGGTGCCCTTGTACAGATGCACCGCGATGTACGCCGTCTCCCGGCCGACCGCCGTGGAGAGCGTCACGTCGTCCGCCGGGGCGGTCCGTACCTCCACCGGGAAACCGACGCGCAGCGGCGAGCGCTCGATCATCGCCTTGACCTCGCGCAGCGCCGTGACCGCGGCCTCCCGGGGGAGCGCGTACTCCATCTCCATGAAGCGCACGCGGCGCGGGCTGGTGAACACCTTGTACGGGATGTCCGTGTACGTGCGGGCGGACAGGGCCCGGCTGGAGAGCCGGGCCACCGCGGGCACCACGGGCGGCACGGCCCGGCCGAGCGAACAGGCCACCTGGAAGAGGCCGTTGGAGAGCAGCTCGTCCTCGACCCAGCCGCTGACCCTGCCGGGCGGGGCCGCCGGGCCCGCGCTGCGGTTGTTGCGCTTGGTGTTGCAGTTCCCGGTGTGCGGGAACCAGTAGAACTCGAAGTGCTCGTTCTCGGCGACGTGCTCGTCGAACTCGGCGGTGACCCGGTCGAAGGCCATCGGCTCCTCGCGGGCGGTCAGCAGGAACACCGGCTCCACCGCGAAGGTGATCGCCGTGACCACGCCCAGCGCGCCGAGCCCGAGCCTGGCTGCCGCGAAGACCTCCGGGTTCTCCTTCTCCGAGCAGACCAGCAGCGAGCCGTCCGCGGTGACCAGCTCCAGGGCGCGGATCTGCGCGGCGGTCGACGCCGAGTCGCGGCCGGTGCCGTGCGTGCCGGTGCTGGTCGCGCCGGCGACCGTCTGCTCCATGATGTCGCCCATGTTCGTGAGCGACATGCCCTCCCGGGCCAGGGCCACGTTCAGGCGCTTGAGCGGGGTGCCCGCCTCCACCGTCACGGTTCCGCCCGCGCGGTCGATGTCGCGAATGCCGGTCAGCAGGTCGGGGCGTATGAGTACACCGTCGGTCGCGGCGACCGCGGTGAAGGAGTGGCCGGTGCCGACTGCCTTGACCTTCAGCCCGTCCTCGGCGGCTCTGCGGACCACCTCGGCGAGCTCGTCGACCGAAGCCGGGGTCACTTCCCGTACTGGGCGGGAGGTGACATTCCCCGCCCAGTTACGCCACGTGCTCGCTGTCCTGGATGTGGTGGCCATCTGCCCCATGCCCTCCCCGAGTCGGTACCGGCCTGTGGAGCCGGCGGTAACCGAGCACCGCCACCACGGCCGCGAGAGCTCCCGCCACGGCGGGCACCGCGTACCCCGCTTCCGCCCCTGCCGCGTCGACCACCCAGCCGGCGGCCGAGGAACCGAGAGCGATTCCGACGGCGAGCCCGGTACTGGTCCAGGTCATGCCCTCGGTCAGCTTGGAGCGCGGTACGTGCTGCTCGACTAGGGCCATGGTGGTCACCATCGTCGGTGCGACGGAAAGGCCCGCGACAAAGAGCGCCACGGCCAGAAAGGGAAGGTTCCCGGCCAGTTGGAGGGGGATCATACTCACGGCCATCGCGCAGACACCCACCAGCCACCTCGTGGAGGCCGCGCCCTTGAGGTGCAGCAGACCGAAAAGGGCTCCGGCGAGACACGAGCCGAGCGCGTAGACCGCGAGGACGAGACTGGCCGCCGCCTTGTGGCCCTCTTCCTCGGCGAAGGCCACCGTGACGACGTCGACCGCCCCGAAGATCGCGCCGGTCGCCAGGAAGGTGGCCACCAGTACCTGGAGCCCGGGGGAGCGCAGCGCCGAGCCGCTCGTGTGCTGCTCACGCGGGTGCGGGACGGGCTCGGTCGCGCGCTGCGAGGTCAGCCAGAACACGCCGGTCACCAGGAACAGGGCGGCGATCAGCGGGCCCGCCTCGGGGAACCAGGCCGTCGAGAGACCGATGGAGATGATCGGGCCGACGATGAAGCAGAGTTCGTCGACGATCGACTCCCACGAGTACGCCGTGTGCAGCCGGCGCGGCGACCCGCGGTAGATCTCGGCCCAGCGGGCCCTGACCATCGAGCCCACGCTCGGTACACAGCCGGCGCCCGCCGCGAAGACGAACAGGGTCCAGTCGGGCAGCCCCTGCTGGGCGCAGATCAGCAGGCCCCCGACCGCCGCGACCGCGACCAGGGTGACCGGGCGCAGCACCCGCCTTTGCCCGTACCTGTCGACGTACCGGGAGATCCGCGGTCCGACCACGGCCACCGACATCGCGAGGGTGGCCGCCAGTGCGCCCGCCAGCCCGTACCTGCCGGTGAGCTGCGAGATCATGGTCACGACGCCGATGCTCATCATGGATATCGGCATCCGGCCGAAGAGTCCGGCCACGGAGAAACCGAGGGCGCCGGGGGCGGCGAAAATCGCGCGGTAGGGACTGGGCAAGAGGCGCTCCGGCAAGGCATGGAGATCGGTGTCACAGCCTACGACCGCGAACCGGTGCGCCGCGCCGTGACCGGTGTCGGGTTCGGGTCCGTCAGACGCGGGTGGCAGGATCGGTCACATGCCCGATCAGCCTGACGCAGCCCCTTACGACGCCCTGTTGCTGCTCTCCTTCGGCGGCCCCGAAGGCCCGGACGACGTGGTCCCGTTCCTGGAGAACGTCACCCGCGGCCGGGGCATCCCCAAGGAGAGGCTCAAGGAGGTGGGGCAGCACTACTTCCTTTTCGGCGGGGTCAGCCCGATCAACGAGCAGAACCGCGCCCTGCTCGACACCCTCCGCAAGGACTTCGCCGAGCACGGTATGGACGGCCCGGACGGGGTGCCGATCTACTGGGGCAACCGCAACTGGGCGCCCTACCTGACCGACACCCTGCGCGAGATGGCCGCCGACGGCCACCGCCGCATCGCCGTTCTCGCCACGAGCGCGTACGCCTCGTACTCCGGCTGCCGTCAGTACCGGGAGAACCTCGCAGACGCCCTCGCGACGCTGGCCGGGGAGGGTCTGGAGCTGCCGCGCGTCGACAAGTTGCGGCACTACTTCAACCACCCGGGATTCGTACGGCCGATGGTCGACGGGGTCCTGAAGTCCCTGGCCGAGCTGGACGAGGGGGTACGGGCGGGGGCGCACCTCGCTTTCACGACGCACTCCATCCCGGTCGCGGCCGCCGACACCTCGGGCCCGGCGGAGGGGCACGGCGACGGTGGCGCCTACGTCGCGCAGCACCTGGACATCGCCCGGCTCATCGCCGACACGGTCCGCGAGCAGACGGGCACCGAGCACCCCTGGCAGCTCGTCTACCAGTCGCGCAGCGGCGCCCCGCACATCCCGTGGCTGGAGCCCGACATCTGCGACCACATCGAGGATCTGCACGCCGCGGGCGCGCCCGCCGTCGTCATGGTGCCCATCGGCTTCGTCTCGGACCACATGGAGGTCCTGTACGACCTGGACACCGAGGCCACCGCGAAGGCGGCCGAACTGGGCCTGCCCGTCGCCAGATCAGCGACCGTCGGCTCCGACCCGCGCTTCGCGGCGGCCGTCCGCGATCTGCTGCTGGAGCGCGCGGCGGCCGAGCGGGGGCGCGCGGTGGAGCGCTGCGTGCTGGGGACGCTCGGCGCGAGCCACGACGTCTGTCCCGTCGGCTGCTGCCCGGCCAGGGCCCCCAGACCCGCCGCCGCGGGCGTCGACAGCCCGTACGTGTAGGACTGACCGCCCGTACCCGCGGGCCGCAGCCCGTAGGCGCAAGCAGACCCCGCAGGCGCCTGTCCGCACTCCGAGGAGAGCCGTGACCGACCCCCTCCTGCCCGAGCTGCTCGCACTCGCCCTGGAGGCCGCACGCCGGGCCGGGGCGCTGCTGCGTGACGGCCGCCCCGCCGATCTGGGCGTGGCCGCGACCAAGTCGAGCCCCATCGACGTCGTCACCGAGATGGACATCGCCGCCGAGAAGCTGATCACCGGCTTCCTCGCCGAACACCGGCCCGACGACGGGGTCCTGGGGGAGGAGGGCTCGGCCACCGAGGGCAGCAGCGGGATCCGCTGGGTCATCGACCCGCTCGACGGCACGGTCAACTACCTGTACGGGCTGCCGACCTGGGCCGTGTCCATCGCGGCCGAGCGGGACGGCGAGACGGTGGTGGGGGTCGTCGAGGCGCCGATGCGTCGCGAGACGTACCGGGCGGTGCTCGGCGGCGGTGCGTTCGCCAACGACGTCCCCCTGCGGTGCCGGCCCGCGCCGCCGCTCGACGAGGCGCTGGTCTCGACGGGCTTCAACTACGTCGCCACGGTCCGCACGCACCAGGCCGATGTCGCCCGGCGGCTGATTCCCCGGCTGCGGGACATCCGGCGCGGCGGGTCCGCGGCGATCGACCTGAGCGACGTCGCGGCGGGGCGGCTGGACGGCTACTACGAGCGGGGGCTCAGCCCGTGGGACTTCGCTGCGGGGGATCTGATCGCCCGGGAGGCGGGGGCGTCGACCGGAGGCCGGCCGGGACAGGCCCCTTCGGGTGAACTGACGATCGCGGCCTCGCCCGGGGTCTTCGAGCCGCTCCAGGCGCTGCTTGAGGACTTCGGGGCCTGGCACGACTAGGGCGGGGCGCCTGCGGCGGGCTGTGCCCTGCCCGCCCCTCCCCGCAAGCGGGGCTCCGCCCCCGGGTCCGCACACGCCGGACGGGCCGGAAGCGCGAAAGGACCCCGCACCTTCACACCGGTGCGGGGTCCTTCGTCGCGTCAGGCTGTCGCGGCGCCGACGTGCACGCCGTGCTCCGCCGCGAGGCGGTGCAGATCGTCCAGCTCAGCCTGCTCGACCTCCGCCAGGAAGTCGTCGCCGGCCTCGCGAGCCAGCGTGAGGTCCGATTCCGTGGCCTCTATGCGCTGCAGAAGGCCTGCGGTGAAAGCGTCCATGGGTGCGCCCCCTCGTCATGGGTCGGTGGCACGGGGGTGTGCCGAGGGTGATGGATCACATGCGCCCTCCGCCACTCCCTCTGGGGGACAGAGCGGGTTGTGGCGTGCCACGCACAGGGCGTGATCGCGGGGTGTGCAGTCGTCCTCCCCACGGGTGGGCTCAGGAAAACCTCAAGCGGCCGGGAATCGTGCGCGGACCCGCCCGGGTCCACCGGGGCCGGGCGCACTCCGTCCCGGCCTCCTGCCTTACCGCCGGTTTATGACCGAAAGGGGCAGGATGGCAGCGCACAGCCAATGGCACAGACCTGCCCCGCAAGGGGCTCAGAGGAAGGACAGCGACGTGCGCGTACTCGTCGTCGAGGACGAGCAACTGCTCGCCGATGCGGTGGCCACCGGACTTCGCCGGGAGGCTATGGCCGTCGACGTCGTGTACGACGGGGCGGCCGCCCTGGAACGTATCGGGGTCAACGACTACGACGTCGTCGTACTCGACCGGGACCTCCCGCTCGTGCACGGCGACGACGTCTGCCGGAAGATCGTCGAGCTGGGCATGCCCACCCGCGTCCTGATGCTCACCGCCTCCGGTGACGTCAGCGACCGCGTGGAGGGTCTGGAGATCGGCGCGGACGACTACCTGCCCAAGCCCTTCGCCTTCAGCGAGCTGACCGCGCGGGTACGGGCCCTGGGGCGTCGCACGACCGTCGCGCTGCCGCCCGTCCTGGAGCGCTCCGGCATCAAGCTCGACCCCAACCGCCGCGAGATCCACCGCGACGGCCATGAGATCCAGCTGGCGCCGAAGGAATTCGCGGTCCTCGAAGTGCTGATGCGCAGCGAGGGCGCCGTCGTCTCCGCCGAGCAGCTGCTCGAGAAGGCCTGGGACGAGAACACCGACCCGTTCACCAACGTCGTGCGCGTCACGGTGATGACGCTGCGACGCAAGCTCGGTGAGCCGCCCGTCATCGTCACCGTGCCCGGCTCCGGCTACCGGATCTGACGCCCGATGGCCGCGAGCCCGGCGCCTCCGGCAGCGCCGCCGAAACCGACCTGGGACCCCAGGGGGCAGAACCCCGCCTTCCCCTGGGTGCGCCCGACCATCCGGATACGGCTCACGCTGCTTTACGGCGGCATGTTCCTGATCGCCGGCATCCTGCTCCTCTCGATCATCTATCTGCTGGCCGCCCAGGCCCTCGCGGTGGGCAGCGACCTGCCCTTCAAGATCGTGAGCGGTCAGGTCAAGAGCACGGTGTGCGCCCTGCCCGACAGCGCGACGCCCGACCAGTTCAACGCCGCCATGAACGCCTGCGTCAACGACCAGCGCCAGCACGCGCTCGACCAGTTGCTCACGCGCTCGCTGCTGGCCCTCCTGGGGCTCAGCATCATCGCTTTCGCCTTCGGGTACGCGATGGCGGGCCGCGTCCTGTCGCCGCTGGGCAGGATCACCCGTACCGCCCGCAGGGTCGCGGGTACCGACCTGTCCCGCCGCATCGAGCTCGACGGCCCCGACGACGAGCTCAAGGAGCTCTCCGACACCTTCGACGAGATGCTCGACCGCCTGGAGCGGGCGTTCACCGCCCAGCAGCGGTTCGTCGGGAACGCCTCGCACGAACTGCGTACGCCGCTCGCCATCAACCGGACCCTGCTGGAGGTCCACCTCTCCGACCCGGGGGCGCCCGCGGAGCTCAAGCAGCTCGGCAAGACGCTCCTGGCCACCAACGAGCGCAGTGAGCAGCTCGTGGAGGGCCTGCTGCTGCTCGCCCGCAGCGAGAACCAGATCGTCGAGCGCAAGCCCGTGGATCTCGCCGAGGTCGCTTCGCGCGCCATCGACCAGGCACGCGGCGAGGCGGAGACCAAGGGCGTGGAGCTCCGTGGGGAGCGTGCGCCCGCAGTCGTCCAGGGCAACGGCGTCCTGCTGGAGCGGATCGCCCTGAACCTCGTACAGAACGCCGTGCGCTACAACGTCCCCGGGGAGGGCTGGGTCGAGGTGACCACCGAGATCGAGCACGGCCAGGCACTCCTGGTCGTATCGAACACGGGTCCAGTGGTTCCCGCGTACGAGATCGACAACCTCTTCGAGCCATTCACACGCCTGCGTACGGAGCGGACCGGCAGCGACAAGGGCGTGGGCCTCGGCCTGTCCATCGCGCGCAGCGTCGCGAGGGCCCACGGAGGCCGTATCATCGCGGAGCCTCGCGAGGGCGGCGGCCTCGTCATGCGTGTCACCCTTCCGGTCTGAGACGTTCGCGAGGCTGTTTCCTGTTCGCTTTGCGCGGAATTTCCGGGACTCGATCCCGGACGATTCGTGTGTGATCGATCACAGGGGCAAATTTCAGGCCATCCACTCTCCGTGATCACGAAATCCTGGGAAAACCCGGAAAAGTCCGGGTTTCCTAGGGGTGAGATCACGGGAAGTACACGGGGTGGCGCCCGTGAAGTGCGACATTCGGACCGTGTACGGTCCCGATCGCCATCCAAACCGATCACTCGGCACGAGCTCGGTTGGGTGTCGATTGAGTAACAGACCTTGATGTGAGGCAAAATCTCCGCCTCAGGTCGGGCACAAGTCCGGCCTCTCACGCGTTACGGCGCTGAGACACCGCAACCACCCAGAGGGGGAGAGCTGACATGGCAACGGATTACGACACCCCACGCAAGACCGATGACGACGTCGACCAGGACAGCCTTGAAGAGCTCAAGGCTCGTCGGAGCGACAAGACCGCATCGGCCGTTGACGTGGATGAATTCGAGGCGGCGGAAGGGCTTGAACTGCCCGGCGCCGACCTCTCCAACGAAGAGCTCGCCGTACGGGTCCTGCCCAAGCAGGCCGACGAGTTCACCTGCATGAGCTGTTTCCTCGTGCACCACCGCAGCCAGCTGGCCAGGGAGAAGAACGGCCAGCCGATCTGCCGCGACTGCGACTAGGTCGGGTCGGCCGTGGCAGGCGCGACACCGTCCTGGAAGAAGCGCTTCCGGCGGAAGGATTCACCGGAGGCGCCGAACGGCGTGAGCGCGGCCGTCGGCGCACGTGACGACGAGCGGGGCCTGCCGGCCTCGCTCGAAGAAGCGGAAGGGCCCTCAGCGCGGGCCCGGCGCCTGGCGGCGGTCAGGCAGGGCGTACGGAAGGGTGGCGAGAGCGCGAAGGCCGGGATCGGCCATCTCGCCGACCGGCTCATCGAGCTGGCGCCGCGTGTTCCCGTACGCGACCTGGCGACGCTGCGGAAGCACTTTCCGGGCCTCGGTCCGGAGCAGCTCGCCGACAAGCTGGTGGCCGGTGCGGCCAACGGCACCTCCACGGTGGGCGCGGGTGTCGGAGTGGCCGCGATGCTGCCCGTGCCGCCCGCGATGCCGGCCGAGCTGGCCGCCGAGATCACCGGCGTCGCCGCGATCGAGCTGAAGCTCATCGCGGAGCTGCACGAGGTCTACGGGATACGCCCGCAGGGCGGTCTCATGGACCGCAGCACCGCGTATCTGAACTCCTGGTCCCAGGAGCGGGGTATCGACGTGACCAAGCCGGCCACGTTCAACGCGGCCATGGGCGGCCAGATGAAGCGCCAGCTGCGCCAGCAGATCATGAAGCGCATGGTCCGCAACCTGCCGAACCTGATGCCTTTCATGGTGGGTGCGGCCGTCGGCGCCGTGATGAACCGGCGCGACACCAGAAGGCTCGCCGACCGGATCCGCGAGGACCTGCGCAGAACCCAGATCCCCTGGGACGCCCTGCGCGAGCTGCCCCCGATGGAGCAGCCCGTCATCGAGCCGCAGCCCGGCCGCAAGGAGCTGGAGGGCTAGGCCGTGAGCGCCGCTGCCAGGGCCTCGGGGTCGCGCGTCGAGAGGTACAGATACGGCGTCGGGTCCTGCGGGTCGGTGACCTCGATGCGCAGCGCCGTCGGGATGTAGCTGCGCAGCAGCATGTGGGCGCGCGTATCGGCCTTGTGCGACCGCCAGGCGCGGGCCTCTTCGGGGTCGAGCACCTGAGCCTCGCCCAGCGCGGAGAGCGGGATGCGGGCGTCGCCGGCGATCAGCGCGTCCCCGACCACCCGGATGCGCGGCGAGCCGTACGAGCTCACCGCGACGGCGGCCAGTGCGCTGCCACCGATCAGACCGGCGAGCAGGGGCAGCGGGCCGAGCGGCAGCAGCATCAGTGCGAACGCCACCCCGACCAGTGCGGCGATGCCCCACCAGGAACGGGGCGCGGTCAGGCGTTCTGTGTACTGCGGGGCGGAAGGCTGCATGAATCCAAGCTTGGCACGGCGCGACCTGCCGGTAGCCGCGCGGGTAAGGTCAGCGCCTGTGAGTACTGAGAACTCCCGGGGGAAGACCCCCGGATCCCGGGCCGGATCTGCGGCGCTCAAGCCGCCGGCCGACGCCATAGCCCCGGTCAGGCATCCTGACGCCCCACCGCCCGGAGAGCTGCTCGGCGCGCACTACGAGCACTGTTTCGGCTGCGGTGACGGTCAACCGCACGGGCTGCACCTCCAGGCGCGGGCGGCGCAGGGCGTAAGCGTCACGGCCGAGTTCATGGTCAAGGCCGCCCACCAGGGCGCGCCGGGCCTGGCGCACGGCGGGGTGCTGGCCACCGCACTCGACGAGACGCTCGGCTCGCTGAACTGGCTGCTGCGGGTGATCGCGGTGACCGGCAGGCTGGAGACCGACTTCGTCCGTCCGGTGCCGGTGGACACCCTGCTGCATTTCGACGCCGAGGTGACCGCGGTGCACGGCCGCAAGATCTACTCCACGGCGACCGGCCGGATCGGCGGCCCCGACGGGCCCGTCGCGGTCCGCGCCGACGCCCTCTTCATCGAAGTCAAGGTCGACCATTTCATCGACAACGGACGCCCGGAGGAGATCCGGGCGGCGATGGCCGACCCCGACCAGGTCAGGCGCGCTCGCGCCTTCGAGGTGAACCCATGACCCGTAACCCTGTCGACGTACTGATCCGTCTCGTCGATCCCGAGGTGCCGATCCCTTCGTACGGACATCCGGGCGACGCCGGCGCCGATCTGGTCACCACCGAGGCGGTCGAACTGGCTCCGGGGGAAAGAGCGGTACTGCCCACCGGGGTGTCTGTCGCGCTCCCGGACGGGTACGCGGCCTTCGTGCACCCGCGATCCGGTCTTGCCGCCCGCTGTGGAGTCGCCCTCGTGAATGCCCCGGGGACGGTGGATGCCGGGTACCGTGGGGAAATCAAGGTGATCGTGGTGAATCTCGACCCGCGCGAAAGCGTGCGGTTCGAGCGCTTCGACCGGATTGCCCAACTGGTCGTCCAGCAGGTCGAGAAGGTGCGCTTCCATGAGGTCGCGGAGCTTCCCGGCTCGGCGCGGGCCGAGGGGGGCTTCGGGTCCACCGGTGGCCATGCCGCGGTGGACGGCTCAACGGGTGGGAATCGATACGCATCGGTCGTATCCGACCGGGAAGGACAGTGACGTGTTCGGACGTCGCAAGAAGAGCGAAGCCGCCGATGGCACGGCGGGCGAGGCCGAGCAGGTCGTCGACGGCGCCGAGACCCGTGAGGTCGCGGACGGCGAAGGCGGGACGCGCAGGGTGAACCTGCCGCCGAAGCCCCGCCCCGACGGTCCCTGGGACGTGTCGGAGGTCCACGAGCCCGGCGATGGCCGGGTGGACCTGGGCGGCATCTTCGTGCCCGGAGTGGAGGGCATGGAGCTGCGGGTCGAGGTCGCGGGTGACGCGATCGTCGCGGCGACGGTCGTGCTGAGCGACAGCGCCGTGCAGCTGCAGGCCTTCGCCGCACCCAAGAAGGAAGGCATCTGGGGTGAGGTCCGCGAGGAGATCGCCTCGGGCATCACCCAGCAGGGCGGTGTCATCGACGAGGTCGAGGGCCCGCTGGGCTGGGAGCTGCGGGCCCAGGTGCCCGTGCAGCTTCCGGACGGCACCGGCGGCGTGCAGCTGGTGCGGTTCATCGGTGTGGACGGGCCGCGCTGGTTCCTGCGCGGAGTGATCTCCGGGCAGGGTGCCGTGCAGCCCCAGGCCGCGGGTGTGCTGGAGCAGATCTTCCGGGACACCGTGGTGGTACGGGGCGAGGGCCCGATGGCGCCGCGCGACCCGATCGTCCTCAAGCTGCCCGAGGACGCCCAGATGGTGCCCGAGGGCGTACAGCAGGAGGAGCAGGAGGGGTCCCGCTTCTCCGGTGGCATGGGACAGCTGCAGCGCGGTCCCGAGATCACCGAGGTGCGCTGAGGCGCCGACTCGAAAATGCCGTGGCCGGTGGGCCGTACTCCGTTGCCGGGGGTGCGGCCCACCGGCTTTTTCCATGGATCGGCGCAGGTCGGAGCGGGTTTCGGGCGGGTTTTCGTATGAGATGTGTCAAGGGCGGGCCGATGCCCGTATGGGAGGTGTCAACGAAAGCGGGATCGGTCCCGCGGCGAGGTTTCCTCAAGAGGTCCGCACATCCAGACCTCAACTAGGAGCACACGGTGGCCGACCTGGCCTTCGTCGTCACCACGATCGCGGTCTTCGCGCTGGTGGCTCTCGTCGCCAAGGGGGTGGCAAAGCTGTGACCGCCGAGAACATCGTCGGCCTGATCGTGGCCGCCGCCCTCGTGGGATATCTGATCCTCGCCCTTGTGTACCCGGAGAGGTTCTGAGCCCGATATGAGCCCCGTCCTCGCCGGTGTGCTCCAGCTGCTCGCGCTGATCGTCGCGCTGGGCCTGGCATACCGTCCGCTCGGCGATCACATGGCCGGCGTCTACAACTCGACGAAGCATCTGCGCGTCGAGAAATGGATCTACCGCGCCATCGGCGCGAATCCGCACGCGGAAATGCGCTGGACCGCGTATCTGCGCGGTGTCCTCGCCTTCTCCGCGGTGAGCGTCCTCTTCCTCTACCTGCTGCAGCGCGTCCAGGGCGGCCTGCCCGGCTCGCTCGGCTTCGCGTCCATCGACCCGGACCAGGCGTTCAACACCGCCGCGTCGTTCGTCGCGAACACCAACTGGCAGTCGTACTACGGCGAGCAGGCCATGGGCCACGTCGTACAGACCGGTGGCCTGGCCGTGCAGAACTTCGTCTCGGCGGCCGTCGGCATCGCCGTCGCCGTCGCGCTGGTACGCGGCTTCGCCCGCTCCCGCACCGGTGAGCTCGGCAACTTCTGGTCCGACCTGGTGCGCGGCACGGTCCGCGTCCTGATCCCCGTCGCGGTGATCGGCGCGATCCTGCTGGTCGCCTGCGGCGCCATCCAGAACTTCGCCGGCATCCACGAGGTCGGGCAGTTCGGGGGCGGTACGCAGCAGTGGAACGGCGGCGCCGTCGCCTCCCAGGAAGCCATCAAGGAGCTGGGCACCAACGGCGGCGGCTACTTCAACGCCAACTCGGCCCACCCTTTCGAGAACCCCAACCCGCTGTCGAACCTCCTTGAGATCTTCCTGATCCTCCTCATCCCGTTCGCGCTGACCCGCACCTTCGGCGTGATGGTCGGCAGCATCCGGCAGGGCTACGCGATCCTCGGCACGATGGTGACGATCTGGCTCGGCTTCACCGCCCTGATGATGTGGACCGAGTTCCACCACGGCGGCCCGGCCTTCGACCTCGCGGGCGGCGCGATGGAGGGCAAGGAGACCCGCTTCGGCATCGGCGGCTCGTCGATCTTCGCGGTGGCCACCACGCTCACCTCGACCGGCGCGGTCAACTCCTTCCACTCCTCGTACACCGGCTTCGGGGGCGGCATCACCATGCTCGGCATGCAGCTCGGCGAGATCGCGCCGGGCGGGGTGGGCTCCGGCCTCTACGGCATGCTGATCATGGCGATCGTCGCGGTGTTCATCGCGGGACTCATGGTGGGCCGTACGCCCGAGTACCTCGGCAAGAAGATCGGCACCCGGCAGATCAAGTTCGCCGCGTGCTACATCCTGATCACCCCGGCGCTGGTGCTCTGCTTCACCGCCGCGGCGATGGCCCTGGACACCCCGGGCAACTCGATGACGAACTCGGGCGCGCACGGCTTCTCCGAGATCCTCTACGCGTACACCTCGGGGGCCAACAACAACGGCTCGGCCTTCGCGGGCCTGAACGCGGACACGCAGTGGTTCAACAGCACCATCGGCCTGGTGATGCTGCTCGGCCGCTTCCTCCCGATGGTTTTCGTCCTGGCGCTCGCCGGATCGCTCGCCGAGCAGACGCCGGTGCCCGCGACCGCGGGCACCCTGCGCACCGAGAAGCCGCTCTTCACCGGGCTGCTGGCCGGCACGATCATGATCATCGCCGGTCTGACCTACTTCCCGGCGCTCGCGCTGGGTCCGCTCGCCGAAGGGCTCGCGTCATGAGCACCCACACTGTGACCCGGGCACCGCACCCGGACCTGCCCACTGGCCACGAGCCCGAGGCCGACGGCCGCGTCGGCGCGGGTCTCTTCGACCCCAAGCAGCTGGTCAAGTCATTCCCGGACGCGATACGCAAGCTCGATCCACGGGTGATGATCAAGTCGCCGGTGATGTTCGTGGTGCTGATCGGCTCCGTGCTGACCACCGGCTACGCGGTCGGGGACCCCACCGACTGGTTCGGCTGGGCGATCACCGCCTGGCTGTGGCTGACCACGATCTTCGCCAACCTCGCGGAGGCCGTCGCCGAGGGCCGCGGCAAGGCGCAGGCCGAGACGCTGCGCAAGGCCAAGACCGACACGATCGCGCGACGCGTGGCCGGTGCGAACGAGGAGCGGGTGCCCGGCGCCGAGCTGCGCATCGGCGATCTGGTGGTCTGCGAGGCCGGCGACATCATTCCCGGCGACGGTGACGTCGTCGAGGGCGTCGCCTCGGTCGACGAGTCGGCCATCACCGGCGAATCGGCTCCCGTCATCCGTGAGTCCGGCGGCGACCGCTCGGCGGTCACCGGCGGTACGAAGGTGCTCTCCGACCGCATCGTCATCAAGATCACGACGAAGCCGGGGGAGACCTTCATCGACCGGATGATCAACCTGGTCGAGGGCGCGGCCCGGCAGAAGACGCCCAACGAGATCGCGCTGAACATCCTGCTCGCCTCGCTGACGATCATCTTCCTGCTCGCCGTGGTCACGCTCCAGCCGTTCGCGATCTACGCGGACGCCGAGCAGCCGATGATCGTGCTGGTCGCGCTGCTCGTCTGCCTGATCCCGACGACCATCGGCGCTCTGCTCTCCGCGATCGGCATCGCCGGCATGGACCGGCTGGTGCAGCGCAACGTGCTGGCGATGTCCGGCCGCGCCGTCGAGGCCGCCGGGGATGTCTCCACGCTGCTGCTCGACAAGACCGGCACCATCACCCTCGGCAACCGGCAGGCCGCCGAGTTCCTCCCGGTCGCGGGCGTCGCGGACACCGAGTTGGCGGACGCCGCCCAGCTGTCCTCGTTGGCCGACGAGACGCCCGAGGGGCGCTCGATCGTCGTACTGGCCGAGGAGAAGTACGCCAGGTGTGAGCGCCTTCAGGGTGAACTGGCCGACGCCGAGTGGGTGGCCTTCACCGCGCAGACGCGGATGTCGGGGGTGGACGTGGCCGGGCGCAAGGTCCGCAAGGGCGCCACCGGGTCGGTCGTGGCCTGGGTCAAGGCGCGCGGCGGCAGCGTCTCCGGCGACGCGCAGGCGCTCACCGACCGGATCTCGCAGGCCGGCGGCACCCCGCTGCTGGTGGCGCTGGAGGACGAGCACGGCGCGCGCGTCCTGGGCGTCGTCCACCTCAAGGACGTCGTCAAGGAGGGCATGCGGGAGCGGTTCGACGAGCTGCGCCGGATGGGCATCAGGACCGTCATGATCACCGGCGACAACCCGCTCACCGCCAAGGCGATCGCGGACGAGGCGGGCGTCGACGACTTCCTCGCGGAGGCGACCCCCGAGGACAAGATGGCGCTCATCAAGCGCGAGCAGGCCGGCGGCAAGCTGGTGGCCATGACGGGCGACGGTACGAACGACGCCCCCGCGCTGGCGCAGGCGGACGTCGGCGTGGCCATGAACACCGGAACCTCGGCCGCGAAGGAGGCCGGGAACATGGTGGACCTGGACTCCAACCCGACCAAGCTCATCGAGATCGTCGAGATCGGCAAGCAACTCCTGATCACCCGGGGGGCGTTGACGACGTTCTCGATCGCCAACGACGTCGCGAAGTACTTCGCGATCATTCCGGCGATGTTCGCGGTGGTCCACCCGGGCCTGGACAAGCTCAACATCATGGACCTGTCCTCGCCCAGGTCCGCGATCCTGTCCGCCGTCGTCTTCAACGCGCTGATCATCGTCGCGCTGGTGCCGCTGGCCCTGAAGGGCGTGCGCTACCGCCCGATGAGCGCGGACCGCATGCTGCGCCGCAACCTCGCGGTGTACGGGCTTGGCGGGCTGATCGCCCCGTTCCTCGGCATCAAGATCATCGACCTGCTCATCTCCCTCATTCCTGGCATCGGGTGACGTCATGAACAACCAACTGGGCAACACCGCACGGCTGCTCGGAGCGGCGCTGCGTGCCCTCCTCGTCCTGACCGTCGTCTGCGGAGTCGTCTACCCGCTCGCTGTCACCGGCGTCGCGCAGGCCCTCTTCCCCGCCAGGGCGAACGGGTCCGAGATCCGGAGCGAGGGCAAGGTCGTCGGCTCCGAGCTGATCGGGCAGCGCTACGACCTGCCGCCGAAGAAGGGGCAGGAGACGCCGGACCCCGACCTCAAGTGGTTCCAGCCGCGCCCGTCCAACGGCCTCGGCGCCAACAGCGTCAATACGCAGTACAAGCTCATCCTCTCCGGCGCGACCAACCGCTCCGGAGACAACGAAGAGCTGATCCAGTGGGTCAAGGACGCCCGGGCCGCCGTCGTCAAGGACAACTCGGTGGGTGACTACCGGGTCAAGCCCTCCGACGTGCCCGCCGAGGCCGTCACCTCGTCGGGCTCCGGCCTCGACCCGCACATCCCGCCCGCGTACGCGCAGCTCCAGGCGCACCGGGTGGCCGAGCGGAACGGCCTCGGCTTCCGGCAGGTCGACCGGCTGGTCGAGGAGGTCACCGAAGGCCGCACCCTCGGCTTCGTCGGGGAGCCCCGGGTGAACGTCCTGAAGCTCAACATCGCGCTCAAGGAGCTCGTCGCCGAGGGCTGACGTCCAGGGATCCGCCTTCTCGCGGCCCGCAGTGAACGGCCCGCAGTGATCCGTCCCGTACGGACGCACTGCGGGCCGTTTGCCCTGCTACGCGCCCAGTGGTGGCGGCGCCCATCAGAATCGCGTCAAGGTGCTGCTCAGAGACCACCCCCCGCCCGTTTTGCCGGATTCCGGGGCTGTAGCTTCGAAGCAGCTGCCCCATCGGGCCGCAGCGGATTTCTGAAAGACAATGAGGCCATGGGACGCGGCAAGCTTCGGATCTACCTCGGTGCGGCCCCCGGCGTCGGCAAGACGTACGCCATGCTCTCCGAGGCCCACCGACGGGTCGAGCGGGGCACCGACTGCGCCGTCGCCTTCGTCGAACACCACGGCCGCCCGCGCACCGAGGTCATGCTGCACGGCCTGGAGGAGGTGCGGCGCCGCACGATCGACCACAGGGGCGCCGCCTTCACCGAAATGGACGTCGACGCCGTCCTGGAACGCCGCCCGGCAGTCGCCCTCGTCGACGAACTGGCCCACACCAACGTCCCCGGATCACGCAACGCCAAGCGCTGGCAGGACATCGAAGAGCTCCTGCAGGCCGGCATCGACGTCATCTCCACGGTCAACATCCAGCACCTGGAGTCCCTCGGCGACGTCGTCGAGTCGATAACCGGCGTACGGCAGCGGGAAACCGTCCCTGACGAGGTCGTCCGGCGCGCCGACCAGATCGAACTGGTCGACATGTCGCCCCAGGCCCTGCGCCGCCGCATGGCCCACGGCAACATCTACAAGCCCGACAAGCTCGACGCCGCCCTGTCCAACTACTTCCGCCCCGGCAATCTCACCGCGCTGCGCGAACTCGCCCTCCTGTGGGTCGCCGACCGGGTCGACGAATACCTCCAGCAGTACCGCGGCGAGCACAACATCCGCTCCACCTGGCAGGCCCGCGAGCGCATCGTCGTGGGCCTCACCGGCGGACCCGAGGGCCGTACCCTCATCCGCCGCGCCTCACGGATGGCAGCCAAGGGCTCGGGCAGCGAGATCCTCGCCGTCTACATCGCCCGCAGCGACGGCCTCACCTCGGCCTCGCCCAAGGAACTGGCCGTACAACGGACCCTCGTCGAGGACCTGGGCGGCACCTTTCACCACGTCATAGGCGACGACGTACCGAACGCGCTCCTCGAGTTCGCACGCGGCGTCAACGCGACGCAGATCGTGCTGGGCTCCAGCCGCCGCAAGACCTGGCAGTACGTGTTCGGGCCCGGCGTCGGCGTCACCGTCGCCCGCGACTCCGGGCCCGACCTGGACGTGCACATCGTCACCCACGACGAGGTGGCCAAGGGCCGCGGTCTGCCCGTCGCCCGCGGCGCACGCCTGGGGCGCGGGCGGATCATCTGGGGCTGGCTGGTCGGCGTGGCCGCCCCCGTTCTGCTCTCGCTGCTGCTCACCGGTATGGAGAACGGTCCCGGACTCGCCAACGACGTACTGCTCTTCCTCTTCCTGACGGTTTTCTCGGCGCTGCTCGGCGGCCTGCAGCCCGCGCTGGCGTCCGCCGCCGTCGGCTCCCTGCTGCTCAACTACTACTTCACCCCGCCCGTCCACAATCTGACGGTCAGCGACCCGAAGAACATCGTCGCCATCGTGGTCTTCTTCGCGGTGGCCGTCGCGGTCGCCTCCGTGGTGGACCTCGCGGCCCGGCGCACCCACCAGGCCGCCAGGTTGCGCGCCGAGTCTGAGATCCTCTCGTTCCTCGCCGGGAGCGTGCTGCGCGGCGAGACGACCCTGGACGCGCTCCTGGAGCGGGTGCGCGAGACGTTCGCCATGGACTCCGTGGCGCTCCTTGAGCGCGCCAGCGACATCGACCCCTGGACCTGCGCGGGCAGCGTCGGGCCCAGGCCGCTGGGCCGCCCCGAGGACGCGGACGTGGACATGCCCGTCGGCGACAACCTGGCGCTGGCCCTCTCCGGTCGTGTCCTGCCCGCCGAGGACCGCCGGGTGCTCGCCGCGTTCGCCGCCCAGGCCGCTGTCGTACTCGACCGCCAGCGGCTGGTCGGCCAGGCGGAGGAGGCCCGCAGATCCGCCGAGGGCAACCGCATCCGCACCGCCCTGCTCGCCGCGGTCAGCCACGACCTGCGCACCCCGCTCGCCTCCATCAAGGCCGCGGTGACTTCGCTGCGCTCCGACGACGTCGCCTGGTCCGACGACGACGAGGCCGAGCTGCTCGCGGGCATCGAGGAGGGCGCCGACCGGCTCGACGCGCTCGTCGGTAACCTGCTCGACATGTCCCGCCTCCAGACCGGCACCGTCACCCCGCTGATCCGCGAGACCGACCTCGACGAGGTGGTCCCGATGGCGCTCGTCGGCGTACCCGCCGACAGCGTCCTCCTGGACATCCCCGAGTCGCTGCCGATGGTGGCCGTCGACCGGGGGCTGCTTGAGCGCGCCGTCGCCAACATCGTCGAGAACGCCGTCAAGTACAGCCCGGACGCCGCCCCCGTGAGCGTCGCCGCGAGCGCCTTGGGCGCACGGGTCGAGCTGCGGGTGGCCGACCGCGGCCCCGGCGTCCCCGACGACGGCAAGGAGCGGATATTCGAGCCCTTCCAGCGCTACGGCGACGCCCCGCGCGGCTCTGGAGTCGGCCTCGGCCTCGCCGTCGCCCGCGGCTTCGTCGAGTCCATGGGCGGCACCCTCACCGCCGAGGACACCCCCGGCGGCGGCATGACCATGGTTCTCACCCTCAAGGCGGTCGCCGGACACACCCCGGCGCGCCCCGACCTCCCCGCACAGGTGACCTCGTGAGCGTTTCCCGTACGCCGTGCGGATCCCCGACAGCCCGTACGCCCCGCAGAAAGGCAGGCCCCCGATGACCCGGGTGCTGGTGGTCGACGACGAGCCGCAGATCGTTCGCGCCCTCGTGATCAATCTCAAGGCGCGCAAGTACGAGGTGGACGCGGCCCACGACGGAGCCACCGCGCTCCAGCTCGCCGCCGCCCGCCACCCCGACGTGATCGTCCTGGACCTCGGGCTGCCCGACATGGACGGCGTCGACGTGATCAAGGGGCTGCGCGGCTGGACCCGGGTGCCGATCCTCGTGCTGTCCGCCCGCCACACCTCGGACGAGAAGGTCGAGGCGCTGGACGCCGGCGCCGACGACTACGTCACCAAGCCCTTCGGCATGGACGAGCTGCTGGCCCGGCTGCGCGCCTCGGTCCGCAGGGCCGAGCCGGTCGGCTCCGCCGAGGGCGACGTGATCATCGAGATGGACGACTTCACCGTCGACCTGGCCGCGAAGAAGGTGCACCGCGAAGGCCGCGACGTGCGGCTGACGCCCACCGAGTGGCACCTGCTCGAAGTGCTCGTACGCAATACCGGCCGCCTGGTCAGCCAGAAACAGCTCCTCCAGGAGGTCTGGGGCCCCTCCTACGGCACGGAGACCAACTATCTGCGGGTCTACATGGCCCAGCTGCGCCGCAAGCTGGAAGCGGACCCCTCGCACCCCAGGCACTTCGTCACCGAGCCCGGAATGGGATACCGCTTCGAGCGGTGATCCGTGCGGCCCACTCCCCGGTACGCTTCTGGTATGAGTGCCGTACCTCGTTCGGAGAAGCCTGCCGGCCGGTTCCGCCGCATGCTCGACCGGCTGTCCACCTCGCAGGACGATCTGCACTCCGCGGAGCTGCAGGAGGACGCCCAGGCCGCGGGGTGCTCACGCATCTGCGACTGCGACGACCGCCAGATCGTCAAAGTGACTGGTACGTTGCGCACGGTCACCCTGCGTCCACGCGCCGGCGTGCCCGCCCTGGAGGCGGAGCTGTTCGACGGCACCGCGCCCCTGGACGTGGTGTGGCTGGGCCGGCGGTCCATCGTGGGCATAGAACCGGGACGCAGGCTCATAGCCTCGGGCCGGATATCCATGAGTCACGGACGCCGTGTGCTGTTCAACCCCAAATATGAACTCCGACCGCTCGGACAGGAGTAGCCGGTGACGTCTCTCGACAAGCCGACCACCACGGATCAAGGCAGCAGCGAGGCCGACGACGCGAAAGCCGTCACGGAAGCCGCACTGTTCGAGGCCTTCGGCGGGGTCAGGGGCATGGTGGAAACCGTGCTTCCCGGCCTGTTGTTCGTGACGATCTTCACGATCAACAAAGACCTGCACGTCTCGGCCATCGCCGCCCTCGGGGTGTCCCTGCTGCTCGTCGCCGTACGGCTGATCCGCCGGGACACCGTGAAGCACGCCTTCAGCGGGGTCTTCGGCGTCGCCTTCGGTGTCGTCTTCGCGATGATGACCGGCAACGCCAAGGACTTCTACCTGCCCGGCATGATCTACACGCTGGGCCTGGCCGTCGCGTACATCGGCACCACACTCGCCGGAGTCCCGCTGATCGGCCTGATCCTCGGCCCGGTCTTCAAGGAGAACCTCTCCTGGCGCACCAGGAACCCGGGCCGCAAGAAGGCGTACGCCAAGGCGAGCTACGCCTGGGGCCTGATCCTGCTGGCCAAGTGCGCGATCCTCTTCCCGCTCTACTGGTGGGCCGACACCGCGCAGCTCGGCTGGGTGCTCGTCTCGCTGAAGATCCCGCCGTTCCTCCTCGCGGTCTATCTGACCTGGGTCTTCCTGGCGAAGGCGCCGGCGCCGATCGACGTGTTCGCCGAGATGGAGGCGAAGGAGCAGGCCGAGAACGAGCGCAAGGCGGCCCAGACGCGGAGCAGCGAGGCCTGACCGCCCGTACGCGAAAGAGGTGGGGCCCGGAACCTGGTCGGTTCCGGGCCCCACCCGCGTGTGTACGGAGCTGTCAGCCCGACGTGTCCTGCTTGCGGACCGACAACAGGTCCTCCAGCTGCTCCTCGCGCGCCTGCGCCGCCACGAACAGCAGCTCGTCGCCCGGCTCCAGGGTCTCCTCCGGGGTCGGCGTGAGCACACGCGTACCGCGGATGATGGTGACCAGCGAGGTGTCCTCGGGCCACGCCACATCGCTGACCTGCGTGCCCGCCAGCGCCGACTCGGGCGGCAGGGTCAGCTCGACGAGGTTGGCATCGCCGTGGCTGAAGCGCAGCAGCCGTACGAGATCACCGACGCTCACCGCCTCCTCGACCAGTGCCGACATCAGGCGCGGAGTGGAGACCGCGACATCGACACCCCAGGACTCGTTGAACAGCCACTCGTTCTTGGGGTTGTTGACGCGGGCGACGACCCGCGGCACCCCGTACTCGGTCTTGGCGAGCAGCGAGACGACCAGGTTGACCTTGTCGTCACCCGTCGCCGCGATCACCACGTTGCAGCGCTGGAGCGCGGCCTCGTCCAGCGAGGTGATCTCGCAGGCGTCGGCCAGCAGCCACTCGGCGAGCGGCACCCGCTCCACCGAGATGGCGGTCGGCGCCTTGTCGATCAGGAGCACCTCGTGCCCGTTCTCCAACAGCTCGGCCGCGATGGAACGTCCCACCGCGCCGGCCCCGGCAATAGCGACCCGCATCACTGACCGCCTTCTTCGGGACCCTGCGCGCAGGCGCCCTCGACCTTCGCGATGTCCTCGGTGTGCATCATGACGTGCACCAGATCGCCCTCCTGCAGCACGGTCTGAGACGTCGGCAGAATCGCCTCGCCCAGCCGGGTGAGGAACGCGACACGTACGCCGGTCTCCTCCTGCAGCTTGCTGATCTTGTGGCCGATCCAGGCGGGCGAGGTGTGCACCTCGGCGAGCTGCACCCCGCCACTCGGGTCGCGCCACAGCGGCTCGGCCCCGGACGGCAGCAGCCGCCGCAGCATCTGGTCGGCCGTCCAGCGGACCGTGGCGACGGTGGGGATGCCCAGGCGCTGGTAGACCTCGGCGCGACGCGGGTCGTAGATACGGGCCGCGACGTTCTCGATGGCGAACATCTCGCGGGCCACCCGGGCGGCGATGATGTTGGAATTGTCACCGCTGCTCACCGCGGCGAACGCACCGGCTTCCTCGATGCCCGCCTCGCGGAGGGTGTCCTGGTCGAAGCCGACCCCGTTGACCCGGCGGCCACCGAACCCGGAGCCCAGACGGCGGAAGGCCGTGGGGTCCTGGTCGATCACGGCGACCGTGTGCCCCCGTTGCTCCAAAGTCTGCGCGAGTGCGGCTCCCACTCGTCCGCAACCCATGATGACGACGTGCATCGTCCCGTTACCCCGCACTCCTGGTCGCCCGGCTGACCTGCAGAAACACCCTGTTCACATCTTCCTTCTCGGCTCACCGGGGTGGCGCGGGGCAGAAGTGCCCAACAGTGCCCCGCCCCTGTCTCGGTCCACCGTAGCGGCAACTCCGAACACGCCACCGACCACGCCGTCCATCCCGGTGCCATTCGGGCGCGACGGGCTGCGGGAGGAGGACAGTGGCAGGAGATTCCGTGCCCGTGGGGGGTGGTGGATGAGCGGTGCCCATATCGAACGCTTACGATCCTCTCCGTGTCCAAACTGACCGACGTGCCCAAACGGATCCTGATCGGCCGGGCGCTGCGCAGCGACAAGCTGGGAGAGACCCTTCTTCCCAAGCGCATCGCACTTCCCGTCTTCGCCTCCGACCCGCTCTCCTCCGTCGCATACGCACCCGGGGAAGTGCTCCTGGTGCTGTCCATCGCGGGCGTGTCGGCCTACCAATTCAGCCCGTGGATCGCGGTCGCTGTCGTGGTGCTGATGTTCACCGTGGTCGCCTCGTACCGCCAGAACGTGCGCGCGTACCCGAGCGGGGGCGGCGACTACGAGGTCGCCAACACCAACCTCGGCCCCCGGGCCGGTCTGACCGTCGCCAGCGCCCTGCTCGTCGACTACGTCCTCACCGTCGCCGTGTCGATCTCCTCGGGCATCGAGAACCTCGGCTCCGCGGTCCCCTTCGTCATCGAGCACAAGGTGCTGTGCGCCATCGGTGTCATCGTGCTGCTGACGGTCATGAACCTGCGCGGCGTACGGGAGTCGGGCAAGCTCTTCGCGATCCCGACGTACGTCTTCGTCGCGGGCGTCTTCACCATGATCGTCTGGGGTGCCTTCCGCGGCTTCGCGCTGGGCGACACCATGCACGCGCCGACCTCCGACTACGAGATCAAGCCCGAGCACCAGGGCATCGCCGGCTTCGCGCTCGTCTTCCTGCTGCTGCGCGCCTTCTCCTCCGGCTGCGCCGCGCTCACCGGCGTCGAGGCGATCAGCAACGGCGTGCCCGCGTTCCGCAAGCCCAAGAGCAAGAACGCCGCCACCACGCTCGCCCTGATGGGCGGCCTGGCCGTCACGATGTTCTGCGGCATCATCGGTCTCGCTATGGCCACCGACGTGAAGATGGCCGAGTTCCCGGCGAAGGACCTGATCCACAACGGCGTCGCGGTGGGCGCGGACTACATCCAGGACCCGGTGATCTCTCAGGTCGCCGCCGCGGTCTTCGGCGACGGCACGTTCCTGTTCATCGTGCTCGCCGCCGCCACCGCGCTCGTCCTTTTCCTGGCCGCCAACACGGCGTACAACGGCTTCCCGCTGCTCGGCTCGATCCTCGCGCAGGACCGCTACCTGCCGCGCCAGCTGCACACCCGCGGCGACCGCCTCGCCTTCTCCAACGGCATCGTGCTGCTGGCGGGCGCGGCCATCCTGTTGGTGTGGGTGTACGGCGCCGACTCGACCAAGCTGATCCAGCTCTACATCGTCGGTGTCTTCGTGTCCTTCACGCTCAGCCAGATCGGCATGGTGCGGCACTGGAACCGACACCTGCGGACCGAGAAGAAGCAGGCCGAGCGTCGCCGCATGATGCGCTCGCGCGCGATCAACACCTTCGGTGCCTTCTTCACGGGCATGGTGCTCGTCGTCGTCCTGGCCACCAAGTTCACCCACGGCGCGTGGGTCGCGCTGCTCGGCATGGTGATCTTCTACGGGACGATGAGCGCGATCCGTAAGCACTACGACCGGGTCGCCGAGGAGATCGCCGCCGACGAGGGCCCGTCCGACGACAGCGTCCGTCCGTCGCGGGTCCACTCCATCGTCCTGGTCTCCAAGGTGCACAAGCCGACGCTGCGGGCCCTCGCGTTCGCCAAGCTGACGCGCTCCGACACCCTGGAGGCGCTCTCCATCAGCGTCGACCCGGTCGAGACGAAGGCGCTCAAGGACGAGTGGGAGCGGCGCGGCATCAATGTGCCGCTGAAGATCCTCGACTCGCCGTACCGCGAGATCACCCGGCCGATCATCGAGTACGTGAAGGGCCTGCGCCGCCAGAGCCCGCGTGACGCCGTCAGCGTGTACATCCCCGAGTACGTGGTGGGGCATTGGTACGAGCACCTGCTGCACAACCAGAGCGCCCTGCGGCTCAAGGGGCGGCTGCTCTTCACCCCGGGTGTGATGGTCACCTCGGTCCCGTACCAGCTGGTGTCGTCCGAGGCCGCGAAGAAGCGGGCGAAGCGGCAGCAGAACTGGAGCGCGCCGGGCGCGGTGCGCCGTGGACCGGTGGACCGCCGGCCCAAGGAGCCCTCGGGCAAGAGCTGACCGGCGCGCGCCTCACCGGCGCCGCTTCGCCGTGGTGAACGGCCGGACCACACCCACGTAGACTGGTGGGCTGTAGTCCGGCCGTTCCCCCTTGATCCTCTGGAGTCACCCCGTCATGCAGTCAGAATCCAAGGAAACCAAGGAAACGCGGGACGTGGCGGGGGCCCCGGACGTACACACCACCGACGCGACGGAAGCGCCGGACGCTTCGGCCCCGGCGGAGGCCAAAGCGCCGTTCGTGCCGGACTCGCTGATCGGCACGGAGTACGAGGTCGAGGTCGGCCCCGTCGCCCACGGCGGCCACTGCATCGCCCGCACGGCCGCGGGCCGGGTGCTGTTCGTACGGCACGCGCTGCCCGGTGAGAAGGTCATCGCCCGTGTGACGGACGGCGACGAGACCTCCCGCTACCTGCGCGCCGACGCGGTCGAGGTCATCGAGGCCTCCAAGGACCGCATCGAAGCGCCCTGCCCCTACTCGGGCCCCGGCATGTGCGGCGGCTGCGACTGGCAGCACGCGAAGCCGGGCGCCCAGCGGCGGCTCAAGGGCGAGGTCATCACCGAGCAGCTCCAGCGGCTCGCGGGCCTCACGCCGGAGGAGGCGGGCTGGGACGGAACGGTCATGCCCGCCCCCGGCGACAAGCTGCCCCAGGGCGAGGTGCCCGCGTGGCGCACCCGGGTGCAGTACACCATCGACCCCGAAGGCCACGCGGGACTGCGCAAGCACCGCTCGCACGAGGTCCAGCCCATCGACCGCTGCCTGATCGCCGCCCCGGGCGTCAGCGAGCTGGGCATCGAGAAGCACAAGTGGCCGCAGCTGGCCTCGGTGGAAGCCATCTCCGCCACCGGCTCCAACGACCGCCAGGTCATCCTCACCCCCGAGAAGGGCGGCCGGCTGCCGCTGGTCGAGCTCGACAAGCCCGTCTCGGTCCTGCGCGTGGAGGAGCACGACGGGGGAGTGCACCGGGTGCACGGCCGCGCCTTCGTCCGCGAGCGGGCCGACGACCGCACCTACCGCGTCGGCATGGGCGGCTTCTGGCAGACCCACCCGCAGGCGCCGGACATCCTGCTCAAGGCCGTCATGCAGGGCCTGATGCCGCGCAAGGGCGAGTCCGCCCTCGACCTGTACTGCGGCGTCGGCCTGTTCGCGGGCGGCATCGCGGAGCGCATCGGCGACAAGGGCGCGGTGCTCGGCATCGAGACCAGCAAGCGCGCCGTCGAGGACGCCAGGCACAACCTCCAGGACATGGACTACGTCCGCATCGAGCAGGGCAAGGTCGAGCAGGTCCTGCCCCGCACGGGCATCGCCAAGACCGACCTGATCGTCCTGGACCCGCCGCGCGCGGGAGCGGGCAAGCAGACGGTCAAGCTCCTGTCGGCCCTGAGCGCCCGCCGCATCGCCTACGTCGCCTGCGACCCGGCGGCGCTGGCGCGCGACCTGGCGTACTTCCGCGAGGGCGGCTACAAGCCGCGCACGATGCGGGCGTTCGACCTGTTCCCGATGACGCACCACGTGGAGTGCGTTGTGATTCTTGAGCCGATCAAGAAGGATGCCTGACCTGCCGTTTGGGGTGGTGTGCGGTGTGGGTGTTACGGGCGATATCTTGACGCTGAAATGACGCTCGTGACGCTCACTCTGATGGGTCGTCAGGTATTTCGCGTCGCTGGTCAGGCGGTCTGCTGGCTGCGCGTGTGTGGCAGGTTGCCGGGAATTTCGTGGTGCTCAAGCGGTTTTGCTCGGCCACGTGTGCGTAGTACCCAGTAGGTTCTTCGTCTGCTGGTGGTACCAGGACCATTGCCTTGCTGACCAGTCAAAACAGCGATTTCTGGGCTGTGGTGAGTGGCGATGGTCCTGGAATGGCCCGGATCTTGGTCCGCTGACGACGAGTTGTGGTGCCTTCTACCGCGAGCGGTCTCTCCGGCGCCTGCGCGAGCGTGCGTGGGCCCTCCCCGCTTTGCGATTTCGCTGACGCTGGCAGGAGTACGGGTGCGGGAGGCAGTGAACTCCTGCTTTCGGTAACGACATGGCCCAGATCGGCGCAGCCTGCATGGGGCCGCCCCCGCGCATGCGCGGGGATCACGAGGGCCGCGAGATGTTGGTGCGAGAGGGGGAGGGGCCACCCCCGCATGTGCGGGGACCGCTTCCGGTCCGAACTGCCGCCCCGGCGGGGAGTGAGGAGAGCTCTGTGGCTCACGGGCAGGACTGGCGTTCCGGGGTGTCGGTCCGCGGTGTCCCTGCCTTCGGCTGAGAGCCGCCGACAGGCGTCAGTCCTCCAGCATCGACCTGCGGTGGCCCCCGGACGAGCACTCCCACTGCGGGGTGCCGTCCGTCAGTGCCGGGTGGTAGCCGAGATGATGCGTGGGGCATTCCGGCCAGACTGTCCAGTAGCGCGCCATCACGTAGTCCTGCACTGCTTCGGCGGTGTCGCGCTCGATGTCCGCCCGGTGGATGCCCTGGATACTGATGTTGCCGACCTGGGTCAGACCGGTCGGTTCCAGGGCGTCCGGCGGGGAGGACGACATCGTCTCCTCGATGTCGAGGCCGGTCTCCCGGCGTGCCTGGGCGACGAAGTGGCGCATGTAGTGCTCGGCCAGTTCGATCCTTCGCTGCTGTACCAGGGGCGCGATGCGGTCCGATGGGGCTTCGCCGTTGTCGGAGAAGGTCCGCCACAGGAAGGCCAGGAAGTCGTTGGACGCGTCGATCTCGCCGAGCCCGAGCCACAGGTCCTCGCACAGGCTGCGGGCCCAGGCGAGAAAAGCGGGGGTCAGGGCGTCGGGGCCGTCGCCGGGCGTGTCGGGCATGGGGCGAGCTCCTCGGTGGGGTGCGTACAAGTCCGGGGGGGCCTACGAGCCCGGGGGCCGGCCGTCGACGTGCGGACGGCCGGCCCCCGGGGTGGAGCGAGATGGTGCTAGCGGTGGTAACGGCCACCGCCGGAGAAGGTCTGGCCGGCGCTCCAGCCGTAACTACGGCCGCCCAGGGTCGCGGTCCCCGCCCAGGTGACGATCACCTTGTCACCCGGGTCCAGGCGGCAGGTCCAGAAGCTGCACTTGAACCAGCCGCGCCCCTTGTCCTTGTTGTTGCTGTACCAGTATCCGTGGAACTTGTACTTGCCGTTCTCGCCGTGGCTGTACGTCTCCTTCTTGACGTAGAAGCCGTCGACGCTGATGGTCCACACCGCTCCGCGGTGGATGTAGGCGTTGCGCCAATGCTTGCGGAAGGTCAGGTAGTGGGACAGCGCGCAGCGGTTCTTGCTGTCGCAGGAGCGGCGTATGCCGATGCATGTGTACTTGGTGCACGCGTGCTGGTCACGGTACTTGAGGCTGGTGCCGCCGAGGTCGACACCGCTTACCGGGTCGCCGCACACGTACTCGTACGCGTTGCAGCTGCCCCCGTACACGGGGTCGGCCGACAGGAAGCGGCCCAGTGACCGGTCGTAGAGGCGAACGCCCATGACGACGTCGCCGGTGACCGCCGCCGTCGCCCGCTGCTGGCTGCCCAGCCATCCGTACGCGGGTCCCGTCGCCCCGCGGCCGTACTCGTCGAAGTGCTGGACGGTGACGGCGCCGCTTTGGTCCAGCGGCAGCTGGACGGCGATGTCGCCCTGGAGGTTGGAGAGTTGGAGAACGGTCGCGCCCCCGGACGGGGTGCGAGCCGTCATGTCTCCGTCGAGGTCGGACACGTACCGGGTGACGGTGGTGCCGTCGGTGGTCCAGGTCGGGCTGTCGCAGGCGCAGCCGTAGTGGTTGGTCACCGTGGTGTCGCGCTGCCAGGCCGTCCCGTTCTTCGACTCGGTGGCCTGGACGGCGAGCCGGCCCGCCGCGTCGAGCTGCCAGGTGCTCCGGCTGGAGCCGCGGGTCTGCGTGGTGGCGAGGTCGTTGGTGTAGAACGCCAGGTCCGTGCCGTCCTTGGCCGTGGTGCGGCCGAAGTCGTCGTAGGTATGGGTGGTGAGCCGGTCGGCGCTGTCGTGGGCGTAGCGGACGGTGTCCTCGACGGTGTCGTCCGTGGCGCTGTCGCAGTCGTCCGAACGGGTCGTCAGGGACGTGCGGTTGCTGTTCGCGTCGAACGCGTAGGCACGCGTGACGCATCCGGTCACGGTGGTGTCCGACGCCTGCGTGAGGCGCCCGGCACCGTCGTAGGCGTAGTCCGTCTCGATCGAGACGCCGTCGCTCTGCGTGTGGCCCGTCTGCCGACCGTGGGCCGTGTAGGCGGCGGTGTCCGAGAGCACCGGGGTGCCGTCGGGCGCGGTGTAGGTCTTGCCGGTGCGGTGTCCTTCTGAGTCGGTGGTCAGCGTCAGGGTGTTGCCGCCGGGCAGCGTCTGCCGGGTGAGGTTGCCGTCGACGTCGTAGGTTCCCTCGAAAGTTCCGGCGGCCGAGTCCGTGAGCGTCTTCCGGTTGCCCGCGGTGTCATAGGTGTACGTCACCGTCGACGGCGCCGAGTCGGTGATCTTCACCGGCCGGTCCAGGGCGTCGAAGACAGTGGTCGTGACGTTGCCGGCCCCGTCATCGTACGAGTAGAGCCGGCCTAGGGTGTCGTACCTGTTGGTGACGGTCTTTCCGCCGGACGACTGCGTCAGCGTCCGGCCGGTGTTCTGGTCGTAGGTGTAGGTCGTCGCGGGCGTCGCCGTTCCGATGCCGCCGGTGACCTCGGCCTTCGTGGTGCGGCCCGCCGTGTCCAGGGTGTTCGTGGTTGTGCGAGTGGCCACGCCTGCGGTTTCCGCCTTGGCCGCTACGCGGCCCCAGCGGTCGTACGTGTAGATGGTGTTGATCAGCACCGCCGGGTTGCTCCCGCCGCCGGTGACGTTCGCCGCGGGCGTCGTGCGGCAGAGCAGGCCCGCCCATTCGGGTCGGTTCCCGCAGGTGCCGGTGCCGTCCGCGGTGTAGTACGCGTGGACCAGGGTGCCTGCGTCGGCGCCGTCGGAGGCGGGGCGCCGGGTGGTGGCCGTGCGGTGCGCCGCGTCGTACGTGGTGCGCGTGGTGATCGTCTTGCCGCCCGGGTCCTGGATCTGGTCCGCTTCCTGGCCCGTCGCCCAGTCGTAGGTGGTGGACGTCCGCCGGACGTCTCCGTCGGCGGGGTAGCCCGCGACCGAGGCACCGGTGGCGGTGGTGGTGACCAGGTCTGCGACCACCGCGTCGGACGGGCGGTTCTCGTCGTAGGTGTAGGCCACGTGGGTACGGGCGTTGACGACCGTCCCCGCCGGGAGTGTGGCCGCGCCTATACCGCCGTTCATGGCCTGCGTGAGGGTGATCGGGTGGAGCGAGCCGTACTCGTCGAGGAGGCGCCAGCCGTCGGCGGCGTACACGGATTTGGACGACAGCAGCTCGGCGCGCGCAGCCGTGGTCAGGTCGGTCAGGCCGAGCAGGACCAGCCGCTCGGCGGCGTTCTCGCCCTGGTCCAGGGCGAGTGCGCGGTCCACTGCGGACAGTTCGGTAACGATGTTGCCGTGCGCGTCGTACTCGGCGACGCTCAGGCCGCCGCCCGGGGTCGCGGTGTTGACCTCCTCGCCGTTGGCGTTGATGTAGCTGACGGTCGCACGCGCGTACGCGTCGGCCGCCAGGTCGCCGCCGGTGCTGGACGCCGGCTCCGCGTCGGCGGGGAACACCGCGGTGGCGTCGGTGGGCGCGTCCTCCTGCGCCCAGGAGGCCACGGTCGCGGCGCCCATCGGACGCGGGGCCTTGGCACCAGTCAGCGGCACGTCGTACACCACCGTGGTCACGGCGGTGCCGGACGTCTGCTGCGCGGAGCCCTCGGCCAGCGTGGGACGCGAGACCTTCATCAGCATCCCGGCACCGGCGGTGAGCGCCGAGCCGGCTTTGCCGTAGGTGAAGGTCCAAGGCTGTTCGCCCGGCTCGGTGACGGTGGCCATGCGCCCGTCGGCGTCGTACGTGTAGGCGATCTTCAGCGCGGGAGAGGCGCGCGGGTCCCAGACCTGGCGCAGTCGGCCGGAGCTGTCGTACGTGTACGAGGTGAGGGTCTCGGCCGTGGCCGCGTCGGCCCCGGGGTTGGTGGCCCACTGCCGGATGGCCTTGACCTGGTTCGCGTAGTCACCGAGCGAGGTCGTCGTGGCCGTGGAGGAGGCCGCGTACACGAATTCCGTGACGCGGCAGCCCTTGGCTGACGGTGTGGCTAGGCAGACGGCCGCAGTGACCGCGCCGGTGGGCGAGACGACGTACTTGGGCCGGGTGAGCTTCTTGCCGCCCTCCGTGACCGTCTCGGAAGCGACCGTGACCGTCGAGTCGTCGACTGCCGTGGCGGTGGACGCCAGACTCCAGGTGGTCGCGCTGTCGTCCGCCTTGGCGAACACGGTGACGTTCGCGTCGCTGTCCTTCAGCGTGAACGTCGCCCCCGAGAGCTTGCCCGTAAGGGTGAGCGACTCGGAGCCGGGCTCGGGCTGCCAGCCACCGGTGGCGGCGGCGGTGGCGGTGAAGGCGACGGAGCCGCCGTCCGAGCTGAGCAGTTCGACGGACACGTCGGAGGTCTTGCGGATCTGCGTGTAGCCGTTGTCTGAGCCGTCCGCGCGGACGGAGGCGGACCACTGGGCGCCGAAGATCTGCGCCTGGCCCTCGGTGTCCGTGTCGTTGGCCCGCGACGAGTAGGTGCGCGTCACGTTCGCGTCGAAGGCGGACGCGTCCGTGACCGTCACCGTGTAGTCACCGGTGAGCTGGTTCACTTCGCCGGGGCCGACCTGGGCCTGCGGTGCGGTGCCGGCGTCGCGGTCCAGGGTGACCTGGGTGGTCTGCGAGTTGCCGCTGGTGGTGCCGTCGGTGAACACGGAGCGGAGCTCGATCAGTCCGTCCTCGGCGAGCGTGCCCACGGCGTTCCACACCAGCGGCGTGGCCGTGCCTGCGGTCACCTTCACCGGCCAGGCGGCGACGGTGCTGCCCGCGGCAGTGACGTCACCGATGGGGACGGTGCGCCAGGTGTCGGTTTCGCCGCGCCGGTACTGCCAGGTTACCCCGGTGTACGTGGGCTTGCCGCGGGCGGCGAGCGTCAGGCGCCGTGCCGTGGTGTCGCCGTCCTGCGGAGAGAGAACAGCGGCGCCGTCGGCACCCACGCCGAACGCGTACGCGGTGCTGTCGGTGGACACGTTGCCGCCGGCGTCGACCGTCCTGGCGTGCAGGGTGTGCCAGCCGTCGGCCGGGTTGATCGAGATGGTGAGTGCGTCACCGCCGGTGCCGTTGGCCTTGTCGTCCACTCGGTGCGGCAGGCTCGTGTCGTTCAGGCCCCACAGGTAGCCCTGGCCGTCGGTGGCGGTGGTGTCGAGGGTGCAGGTCACCGGCTCGCTCGCGCGGGCGATCCAGGTGTCCTTCTCGTACGACGCGCAGCTGATCGAGGGCGCGGCAGGCAGAGCGGTGTTCACGCCGAACGACTGGTACGCGCTCCACGGCCCGTAGACGGTGCCGTCGTACCCGCGCACGCGGTAGCGGAGCTTCGGCCCCGACGGCAGCTTGTTGGCGGTGGGGAGCGTCAGGGGCGCGTTCGCCCCGGACGCCACCGCGGCGCTGGTGCCGGTGTACGTGTAGGTCGTGTCGTTGTACGCCGGGTCCGGGCTGATCTCGAACTGGGCGTGGACGGTGCCGCCGTCGGGGTCGGTGACCTTCGCGGACAGCGTCGGCGTCAGCGAGGTGACGTACCGGGTGCCGTTGTACGCGTTTACGGCGGACGGCGAGATCGTTGGCGCGGTCGGCGTGCCCGGATAGGAGGTGTACGTCACCGACAAGTGCGGCTCCTGCGCGTGGTCGCCGCTGACGTAGTTGGCCGAGCGGAACCGGCGCCAGGTCAGCGAGTCCGTCTCGCTGACGCCCCGGACCTGCAGGCCGTGGTTGGGCTGCCCGTCCGCCCAGGCCTGCACGATCGCGTCGGTGTCGAAGTCGACGGTGCCCGCTGGGCAGCTGGAGTTGTAGCCCCTGGCGGCGGTGCTGGTCACCGCGCCCGCGTCGGTGGTCGCGGGCTGCGCACCCCAGGTGATCGTGGATGAGTCCCAGCTACCGGTGATGCGCCGCACCTGCGTGCCCGACCCGGTGGTCTGGCAGGTTGAGGAGTAGTACGAGTACAGCCCCAGGTTCGTGTCTGTGATCCGCTTTCCCTTGAACGCGGCCACGTCGAACTTCAGGTACGAACGCGCCTTCGTGGCGCCCGCGTCGTATGTCCCCGTCTTCAGCTCGTCCGACGAGACCTGCGAGTCGGTGTAGTTGGTGGCGACCCAGGTGTCCGTGGTCACCGCCAGCGTCGTGGTCGGGTCGACGGTGACCGGGTAGGTCGGGTCCTGGTCGAAGAAGGAGGCTGCGGGGGTCAGGACGAGGGTCTGCGAACCGTCGGCCGCGGTCTCGACCGCCGCGGGGATCCGGGCCTGGTGCTTCGGCTCGCCCGAGCGCGGGTCCTTGGAGGAGTCCCACATCGCCGGCGCCGGGGCCTCGGCCACCAGGTTGCCCTTGCCGTCCTTGAGCAGCAGGTGTCCGCCGTCTCCCTCCGACAGCTTCAGCCCGTCCAGCTTGACGGGGATGCGGTACGCCAGCGGGGCGTCCGGAGCCTTGTTTAGCAGCACATTCTGGCTGAAGCCCTGGGACAGCGCGGTGACCGTCAGCTTCTGGCCGTCGCCGAGACCGTAGACGGCGGTGTCATCCTTGATCTCAGGCTTGGGCAGGGTCTCCTGCCAGCCGATCCCGAAGGAGGTGCCGTCGCGGGTGACCAAGGCGAGCGCCTTGTCCCCGCCGTTCGACAGCGCGATCTCCGCGGCTGTGGTCTTCGGCTCCAGGGAGGCGCCGTTGTCAGACAGCGAGGTGTCGATATCGCGCCACTTGCCGTCGGCCTTGGTGCGGACGGGCTCGGCGTAGGCGGACGTTTGTAGCTCGCCGCTGGGCAGCGCGTACGTCGTGGTGGTCGCCGAACGCTCCGAGGACACCTCGATCTTGCGGTTCTGCAGCCGGGCCATGAGGAGTGCTTCGGCTGTTGAGTTCGCGGAGGAGGCTGGGGTGGGGGCCTCGGAGGAGGCTGCTGTGGGGGTCTTCTGCGCTATCGCGGTGACGGTCAGTGCCGCACCGGAGTTGAGGGAGACGAGCGCCGACTCGGCGGCGAGTGCTGCGGCCAGCCAGAGGGCGATGCGTCTATGCCGGCGCAGAGTGCTTCTTTGGCCGGGCGGCGTGTGGCCGCGACGCGGTATCGGTATCGGTGTCACCAACGTGCTCCCCACGAAGGTGTGCCTGCCGCTGTGAACAGGGCAGGCACAGATGTAAAAGGAATGTGAGGATAAGTGGAGGAAATCTGTCCATTAGGTGGAGGGGGCGCTCGAGGGCCTCGGAAGGCTGAGCGTGGGGGCCGACCTGCGGTCTCGTTCTGGGGCCGAGGGCTTTCGGGGGCTGAGTGGAATGAAGATCAAATCGGCATAAGGGACTTATACTGCTCGCGCCTCGGTGGGGTGGCTGGTTGATGTCAAGAGGTCTTGGCTCGGGCGGGAGTCAGGGGGTGGGTGACAAGATTCACGGTGCTGCGGATCAAGCACCCGCGCAAGGCCGCACCGTGGTTCACCGCTCTGGTCTACCTCAACCCGATGGACAACGTCGGCGTGCGGTTCCTGGCGCCCGGCGGACCGGGCTACCCCGAGCACGTTCGGCTGACCTTGGCTGGACAACCTGCGAGCGCTGGCCTGCCCCGTATTGGCAGCTGCCCGAGCCTGCCCAGCTCCGGGACCTCAACTTCGTTCAGCATTACCAGGGCATCGCGGAGCGCCTGCGCATGGCGCTGGATACCCGTCCGGTCGGCAAGCAGCAGATCAGCCCGTACGCCAGGGCATAACGCACCGTCGTTCAGGGCCGCAGCTGATCAGTGGGGGTTGGTCCGCGCGGCGATCCCCGCGTCACGTAGGGATTGTCAATCCCCTGGGAACGTGGAGACTTCTCTTATGCGGCCAGCCCCACGGTGAGGCCGGCGTGGTACTCGTGTTCGTAGTCGATCGGGCTCTTGAAGCTGCAAATGCTGTGGAGCCGACGGGTGTTGTAGAAGTCGGTGATCCAGGTGGCGATGTTGATGCGAGCTTCGGCGCCGGTGGGGAAGGTGTGCCGGTGGACGTACTCGACCTTGAGGACGCTGTTGAATGCCTCGCTCACGGCGTTGTCGAAACAAGATCCGACTCTGCCCATGGACTGGAATACGCCCAGCTTGCGGCAGGCCCGGCCGAAGTTCCGAGACGGAGATTCCGACCCGCGGTCCGTGTGGAAAATGACGCCGCGGACGTCCCCGCCGCAGGTGGCCGCGGCCATGTTCAGCGCGGCGACGAGCATGCCGGCGTCGTGATGGGCGGCCATCGCGTAGCCGAGCAGGCGGCGTGAGAACAGGTCGGTCGATGACGGTGGCGAGGGAGAGCTTGCCCTCGCCAGTCACGATCTCGGTCATGTCGCCCGCCCGGACGAGATCCGGCTGTTCGGCGGTGAAGTCGCGGTTCATGAAGTCCGGTGCGGCCGACCGCTTTCCCTGCCTGGTCAGACCCCTGCGGTGCTTCACCACACGGGCGACGAGGCCGAGTTCAGCCATGAGCTTCGCAACGGTGTTCACCGAGATCCGCCAGCCCTTCCGAACCAGCAGGATGAAGATCTTCGGCGATCCGTAAGTACCACCTGACTCCTTGAAGATCTCCTCGACCTCCGCTTCGAGGTGCTGTCTGCGCAGCTCACGGCCGGTGTGCGGCTTGTCCCGCCACTTGTAGAACCACGACTCGCTCACCCGCGGTACCCGGCAGGCCGTCCGGTGTGGGATGTCGTACTCGGTCCTCTGGTCACCGATGAACGCGGCCAGCTCGGCCGGCGTCCTCCCGGCTACTTCACCCAGAGGACCATGCATCGCTTGAGGTCATCGCGCTCCATCTCAAGCTCCTTGATCCGCTTCAGCTTCTCGGCGTCCTGCCCGCGCAAACGCTGCAGTTCCTCACGCTCGGACTTGCTCAGCCCACCCGACTTCGCGCTCTCGGACGCCTTCCTGGCTCTGCCACCCACGTCCCCAAAGTCCCCTCGCCGACGCCCAGATCCCGTGCGACCCGCGCGACCGGCTTCCCCGTCTCCATCACGATCCGAACCGCACCCTCACGGAACTCCGGCTCAAACTTCCGACGCTGCTCTGCCATGACCCAACTTCCCCAGCAGTCACAGTCTTCACGCTACGAGGGGAGAGACAGGAGGGGCCACCCCCGCATGTGCGGGGACCACTTCCGGTCCGAACTGCCGCCCCGGCGGGGAGTGAGGAGAGTTCTGTGGCTCACGGGCAGGACTGGCGTTCCGGGGTGTCGGTCCGCGGTGTCCCTGCCTTCGGCTGAGAGCCGCCGACAGGCGTCAGTCCTCCAGCATCGACCTGCGGTGGCCCCCGGACGAGCACTCCCACTGCGGGGTGCCGTCCGTCAGTGCCGGGTGGTAGCCGAGATGATGCGTGGGGCATTCCGGCCAGACTGTCCAGTAGCGCGCCATCACGTAGTCCTGCACTGCTTCGGCGGTGTCGCGCTCGATGTCCGCCCGGTGGATGCCCTGGATACTGATGTTGCCGACCTGGGTCAGACCGGTCGGTTCCAGGACGTCCGGCGGGGAGGACGACATCGTTTCCTCGATGTCGAGGCCGGTCTCCCGGCGTGCCTGGGCGACGAAGTGGCGCATGTAGTGCTCGGCCAGTTCTTGCAGGACCGCGAAAAAGATAACGGGGGCAGCCTTCACCGACCGCTGGTCCAGGTCGGCGGATGCCGCGGCACGGTTGTGCCCCTCACTTCACCTGCAACGCCTGACTGAAACGGGATCATTGACGCACCACTTCGCTGCGGTGTGCCAAGGGCCGCGATCGCCATAGCAATCCCCGCCCCATGTGGGTGTCGACTCCATTGGCACCTGTGTAACGCGGATCTAATCTCCCGGACATCCAGAGCATCGTGTCTCAGCCATCCGTGGAGGATCCCTTGCGATCGTCACCCGTTTCCTGGTTCCACCGACTGGCGGCCTTGCTGCTTCTCGGCGCCGCTCAGGTGCTCCCCGCGACCACAGCCATACCCGCCGTCGCGGCGGTGCCCGCCCCGATGGCCGGGGAGTTGAAGCCCTACGACATCGGTGCCGTATACAGCGCCGGAGTCTCCTCAGGTGGCTACATGGCCACCCAGCTGCACGTAGCGTACTCCGGGACGTTCAGCGGATCGGGAGTGTTCGCATCAGGGCCGAACTACTGCGCGCAGAACGATCTCAACAAGGCCCTGAACGCCTGCATGAACACCACGCAAAGCCTCCAGCTCTCCCAGCTGGAGCAGACCACCAGGGACTGGTCGGCGCAGGGCCTCATTGATCCGGTGGCCAATCTCTCCGGGGACCCTGTCTACGCGTTCAGCGGGTCCGGTGACTCCACGGTCAAGCGGCCGGTGGTCGACGCGCTGGCCGACTTCTACGGACGGTTCGGAGCATCTGTGCTCTACAACAAGAGCACGTCCGCCGGGCATGCGTGGATCAGCCCGATCGGGCCGAACTCCTGCACCGTCACTCAGAATCCCTGGATCAACAACTGTGGCGTCGACGCGGAACGCGAAATGCTGAACCACCTGCTCGGTTCCGTCGCGGCCCCCAGCTCCTCCCTCAATGGCACCCTGATCGAGTTCGACCAGAACAAGTACGCCTCTGGCGGTACGGCCAAGCCAATCTCCATGGACGAGAAGGGCTTCGTCTACGTACCGAAATCCTGTGCCGACGGTGCCGCGTGCAAGCTGGTCGTAGCCCTCCACGGCTGCAAGCAGGGCTACTCCTACCAGGGGTTCGGCAACAAGTTCATGGACAAGGCATATCTCAACGAGTACGCCGACACCAACAACCTGATCGTCCTGTACCCGCAGGCCATCGCGACTGCGACGCTGGACAACCCGAACGGTTGCTGGAACTGGTGGGGTTATCTCGGTGACCCCGATTACGCCAGGCATGGTGGCAAGCAGATCGAGACGATCATGGCAATGGTGAAGGCTCTCCGAGGCGGAGTCGCGCCGCCCGCCGGCCAGTCGGTCACGCTGCCGAGCAACGATGCCGAGGACGGTTACGTCAAGGCCGCCGCCGACGGATCGGGAGCGGAGGTGGGCACGCTGGAGAGTTCCTCCGGCCTGGCCGTCGGCCGGGGCAGCGACGCCAAGTTCAACCGGATGCTCCTGTCCTTCGACACCTCTCAGATTCCGGTCGGCAAGACCATCAGCCGGGCCTATGTGACCGTCACCCGCAACAGCGGATCGGGCGACCCCTGGGCCAGCCCGGCCGGCAACCGCCTGCTGGTCGACGTCCACCAAGGCTGCCTCGGCGGCTGCGCGGTCGAGACCTCCGACTGGGTCGCTTCCACGACTGCTCCCGGCGCGGCGGAGATCGCGAAGTTCACCTCGGGCAGCAAGTCCTCCACCAATCTTTCGTCGAGCGGACTGTCCGCGATCAACAGGTCGGGAACCACTCAGGTCAAGCTGCGCTTCGAGGGGAACCCGACGTCGACTGCCTATGTGTTCCTCAACAAGGACACCCAGGCGACCCTGACCGTCGAGTACAAGTAGGAGAGAGCCGCCGCACTCGGTGGTCCCGGGCAACCGGGCCAAGACCGCGACAGTTTCGCCTCCTCTCCATGGACGATGAACTGCGCCTGGCAGAGCGGTGGTCGGCCAGACCGTGCCGCTGTGCGCCGGCGCCCCGATGCCCGTGGCCCCGAGCAGCGCCGCCGACTGAGGAGCCCCATGAACTGAACCACGAGAGCCATGTCGCGCCGCTGACGGAGGAACACCGCCATCGCGCGCCGCACCCTCGTCGACACCACCTGGAGCCCGACCCGGTCAGCACCCCTACTCTCGCGGTCTGCTCGCGGTGCGCCTACGCGACCGGGGGTATCTGGCGGCAGAGTGTTCCTGTGGGGCAGTTCACTCGGTCCATGAGGTGAGGCATGGCTCCCCGGGCCATGACACCCCGCACGGCGGGACAGGTCCGGTCCCAGGGGAGTCGGTCACCTGGACAGTACCCATCCACATGTCGAGCACGTCAACTGTGTCGCTGCCCGCCATGGCTCTGACGCGCCCCCGGTTTCTAGGGTCGTGGCTGTCGGCCGGACGCACCGGACCGGCTGCGGATCAACGTCTTGAGACCGGGACAGAGGAGCAGCGAATGGGTCTGGACAAGGAGGTCGCGGGTGCGGCCGAGGCCGTGGCGGATATTCCCGCCGGGGCGTCACTGGCTGTAGGCGGCTTCGGACTGTGCGGGATTCCCGGCACACTGATCAATGCGCTGCTGCAGCGGGACACGGCCGGTTTCGAAGTGGTCTCCAACAACTGCGGTGTGGACGACTGGGGGCTGGGACTGCTGCTGCGGGAGGGCAGGATCTCCCGGATGACCAGCTCCTACGTGGGTGAGAACAAGGAATTCGCCCGCCAGTACCTGAGTGGCGAGTTGGAGGTCGAGCTGGTTCCGCAGGGCACTCTCGCGGAGCGGCTGCGGGCCGGAGGCGCGGGTATCCCCGCCTTTTACACGCCGGCCGGAGCCGGTACTCAGATCGCGGAGGGCGGGCTGCCCTGGCGGTACGACAGTGACGGAGGCGTCGCCGTGGCCTCGCCGCCCAAGGAGACCAGGGTCTTCAACGGCCGGGAACATCTCCTTGAAGAGGGCATCACCACCGATTTCGCACTGGTGCGGGCGACGATCGGCGACCGCCACGGGAACCTGGTCTTCCGCTCCTCGGCGCGCAATTTCAATCCCCTGGCCGCGATGGCGGGGCGTATCACCATCGCCGAGGTGGAGCACCTGGTCGAGCCGGGCGAACTGGATCCGGACGAGGTTCACCTGCCGGGCGTGTTCGTCCAGCGGGTGGTCCGGGTCGTCCCCGACGACCCCGCGGCCGAGCGGCGTATCGAGCGCCGGACGATACGTACCGAACGCACCGAGCAGGAAGGCGGCCTGTGACATGGCACTGACGCGTGAACAGATGGCGGCCCGTGCAGCCCGGGAACTGACCGACGGCACCTACGTGAACCTCGGTATCGGACTCCCGACCCTCATCCCCAACCACCTGCCACCGGATATCGAGGTGGTACTGCAGTCGGAGAACGGCATCCTGGGCGTGGGGCCGTACCCGGTCTCCGAAGAGGTGGACGCAGACCTGATCAACGCGGGCAAGGAGACGGTCACCACTTTCCCCGGGGCGTCGTTCTTCGACTCCGCGATGTCCTTCGGCATGATCCGCGGCGGTCACATCGACGCTGCCGTACTGGGCGCGATGCAGGTCTCCTCCGCGGGCGATCTGGCCAACTGGATGATCCCGGGCAAGATGGTCAAGGGCATGGGCGGCGCCATGGACCTGGTTCATGGCGCCCGCAAGGTGATCGTCCTCATGGAGCACACCGCGAGGGACGGAACGCCGAAGCTCGTGTCGGAATGCACCCTGCCACTGACCGGCCGGGCCGTCGTACAGCGAGTGATCACCGATCTGGCGGTCATCGACATCACCGCCGCGGGCTTCCGCCTGAGCGAGCTGGCCCCGGGAGTGACGGTGGACGACGTCCGTGCCGCGACGGCCGCCGAATTGACGCTGTCCGCGCAGTTCGACGCGACGGTCGCCGGTTAGCGGTCGGCGGCTCTTCCGCACATCCCTTGGCACGCCCGCCAGGCGCGGCTGAATCATGGCGCTCGCCGCCATTTCGCCGCAGCCAGGGCGGGGCGCTTCCAGGGTGACTGCCGCCCCGGGCCGTTTTCTCTCATCCACGCCGAGCAAGCGGCCCGGGGTATGTCTCCCCTACGTGCAGGGATCCGGCACGTCATCGCGCAGGAGATCACGCACGCGCTGCCTGCTGCCCGGTGCTGCGGAACGGCGTCTGCCGGAGCCGGCCCGGTGCCCCGTCCGGCTGCTCGCCATCGTGATTCCGGCAGCCCGTTATCGACGACCGCTGCCCCAGGCCGCGCTGGGCGGGACCGGCCGCGACCCGCCCTCGCGTACGGTCCGGCATGGCGGATGCCCCCACCGAGACGGCCATGAACATGGTGGACACAACCGTGCCAGACCGGGGTGCCCGCCCCATAGCCTCCGGCCAGTCATGAGACCCGTTCCTGGAGGCTCCTCCATGCCCTTGGCCATCCGATCCATCTCACCCCCGGCCCGGCTCGCCGGTATCGCCGTCGTGGCCTCAGCCTTGATAGCGGTCACCGTGCCCCCGGCTGGGGCCCGTACCGCGACCTCGAACGCGACCGGCGCTCACTGTGCCGGCCAGGCCCTCCTGCGCGTGCCAGGCGCCGAGACGCAACAGGCGGACTGCCTGGAGGAGTTGACCACGGCTGGGACGGTGGCCTCCGGGCACACCGACCCGGCCGACTGGGTGGGCCTCACGCCCAAGGACCTGGCCGTACCCAGCGGGGTGGCGGGCATCCAGATCGATGGCTACTTCCCCGACACGTCCACCGGCAACACCAACCACGGCTGGAACCACGACGCGCAGTTCGTCATCCGGCTGCCCGACAACTGGAACGGCGGCCTGGTCATCGCGGGGTCTCCGGGCGTGCGTGAGCAGTACGCCAACGACCGGGCCATCGGTGACTGGGTGCTCTCCCGCGGTTACGCGTTCGCCGCCACCGACAAGGGCAACACGGGTGCGTCCTTCTACCGCGACGGCCGGTCCCCCGGGGACGCCATCGCCGAGTGGAACACCCGGGTCACCCAGCTCACCCGGGCCGCGCGCACGGTCGTCACACAGCGATACCACCGGCCACCCGGCCGCACCCTGGCCACCGGCATGTCCAACGGCGGCTACCTGGTGCGCTGGCAGCTGGAGAACCACCCGGAGCTGTACGACGCCGGAGTGGACTGGGAGGGCACCCTGTGGCGGGCCGACGGCCCGAACCTCCTGGCCTTCCTGCCTCCAGCCCTGCGTCACTACCCCGCCTACGCGGCGGGCGGGCCTGATGCGGAAAAGGCCCACGCGGCGATCGTCGCCGCTGGATTCCCGGCCGGGTCGGAGTTCCTGTGGCCCTTCCACCACCGCTACTACTGGGATCTCACCCAGCGGATCTACCGCGAGGAACTGGATCCGGACTTCGACGGGGCAACCGAAGCCGGCACCCCCTTCTGCACCACCGGAGCCCCGGTCTGCGACGCCGACTACGACTACACCGCCCGGCCGGAAGAGGTCCGCCAGGCCGTCTCGAAGATCGCGCTGACCGGCCGGATCGGCAAACCGCTGATCACCCTGCACGGCACGCTCGACGTCCTGCTGCCCATCGGCCAGGACTCCGATGTCTACGCGGCGATGGTGCGCGACTCCGGACGCGGCAGCCTGTTCCGCTACTACCGGATCGAGGACGGCACACACGTCGACTCACTCGTCGACACCTTCCCCGACCGGCTGCGCCCGCTCACCCCATGCCACCGCTCCGCCTTCACCGCGCTGGAGATGTGGCTCGACCGGGGCCAGCAGCCACCGCGCAGCCAGACCGTCCACAAGCAGTCCTCAGCCGACCGAATGGCTCTGCTGACCAGCTGCCCGCTCGACAGCTGACGGCCCCGGCCTCGTCGACGCCGAACTCAGGCAAGCGCAGCGGCGCCTGAATGAGGCGCCTTGCTCACGGCCCGGTGAGTCGGCGGCGTGGCACGGTCGGCCCGCAGGGGCCCCGCCGCACGCGCTCACGGAGAGGGCGTGGCCGGCACCGATTCCCGAAGACACCCAGGAGGGCAGAACATGGGTCGCCCCGGGGAGCGGTTTCGCTTCGCGACCGCATCGAGGCGGCCCAGGCCATGCTCATCTCGTCTCCCGAGTGCGACGCCTCGGTCCCGGGCGCGGTGAAGAACGCGGTCGACAGGGTCTCGCGGTTCCTGTCACAGCCGTTCAGGACAAGGAGTCACTGATTGTTTCGGCCTCCCCGTCCATTGGTGCGCGTTGCCGCGGTCACCGAGGAATTCGTACCCGCGACGTTGCAGGCAGCGATAGCGGGTGTCCGTTGGCCGAATGACGGCCTGATCGCCCGGGAGAGCTTGCCGAAGCAGCCTCAGGTGCGAGATCCGACTCGGCGCGCCCGTGCGTAGATACAGGAAGCGATCCCACGTGCGCCGACGACGCAAGGCGCGCGGCACGCCTGCCACAGGAGCACTGTTCTTCGGAGAGCTCCCGTCGTATGCCCGCGGAAATATGGATGTCTTCGCCACATCCACGCCTGCGAGTGTGGCGCTCGGCACCATGGGCTCCACCGTCAGCCGTCCCTACTGTTTCCAGCCATGACGAGCAAATTTCCTCCGCCGTATCCCACGCCGCCCGCCGGGACAGCGAGTGTGGATCTGCGGGAGCGCGTCGCCCTGGTGACAGGGGGCGGCAGCGGCATCGGCCGGGCCTGTGCCGTGGCCCTGGCCGCCCTCGGTGCCACCGTGCACGTGGTGGACCGCGACGCGGAGGCGGCCAAGGCGGTCGCTGACACCATCGGCGGTCAGGCACACGTCGCCGACCTGGCCGATCCCACTGCGATCACGGCACTGCCTGCCGGGATCGACGTACTGGTCAACAGTGCCGGACTGCAGCATGTCGCCGCCATCACCGACTTCCCGCCCGAGCGCTTCACCCTCATCCAGCAGGTGATGGTCACCGCGCCGTTCCTGCTGCTGCGTCATGTACTGCCGCACATGTACGACCGCGAATGGGGCCGAGTGATCAACATCTCCAGCGTTCACGGTCTGCGCGCGAGCGCCTTCAAATCCGCCTACGTCGCCGCCAAGCACGGCCTGGAAGGGCTGAGCAAGGTCGCGGCCATCGAAGGTGCCCCGTACGGCGTGACCAGCAACTGCATCAACCCCGGATACGTCCGCACTCCGCTGGTCGAGGGACAGATCCAGGACCAGGCCGCCGCCCACGGCATCAGCGCAGGTGACGTCCTCTCCGACGTGCTGCTGACCCGGTCGCCGCTCAAGCGGCTGATCGAGCCGGAGGAGGTCGCCGCGGCTGCCGTGTGGCTGTGCGGCCCCCATACCGGCTACATCACCGGAGCCTCCATCCCCCTCGACGGAGGCTGGGGCGCGAACTAACCCCCGGCGCCCCCTCCCCGCACCCCGTCCCCATACCTGCTAGTGAAATCGGTGACTTCCCATGACCGACGCCAAGGTCACAGAGCCGGCCAGACAGGGCCGCTCCGGCGGCATCGGCAAGATCGTCGGTGCCAGCCTGATCGGTACGACGATCGAGTGGTACGACTTCTTCCTGTACGGCTCCGCCGCCGCGCTGGTGTTCAACACCCTGTTCTTCCCCACCGCCGACCCCCTGGTCGGCACCCTGATCGCGTTCATCACGTACGCGATCGGCTTCCTCGCCCGCCCGCTCGGCGGTGTCGTCTTCGGCCACTTCGGCGACAAGCTGGGTCGCAAGAAGCTGCTGGTGATCAGCCTGCTGCTGATGGGCGGCTCGACCTTCGCGATGGGCCTGCTTCCCACCCACGCGTCGATCGGCGTCGGAGCTCCGATCCTGCTGACGGTGCTGCGCCTCGTGCAGGGCTTCGCCCTGGGCGGCGAGTGGGGCGGTGCCGTGCTCCTCGTGGCCGAGCACGGCGGCGCCGAACGGCGCGGCTTCTGGGCGTCCTGGCCGCAGGCCGGCGCCCCCGGCGGCAATCTCCTGGCCACGGGCGTGCTGGCGCTCCTCGCGGCCGTGCAGTCCGACGCGGCGTTCCTCGCCTGGGGCTGGCGTATCCCGTTCCTGCTCTCCGGTCTCCTGGTGATGGTCGGTCTGTGGATCCGGCTGTCCGTCTCGGAATCGCCTGTCTTCCTGGAGGCACAGGCCAAGGCGGAGGCCGAGGCTGCACGGGGGATCAAGGAGCAGGCCCCGGTCGTGCAGGTGTTCCGCAAGAGCTGGCGCGAGGTGCTCACCGCCATCGGCACGCGCTTCGGTGAGAACATCTCGTACTACATCATCACCGCCTTCCTGCTGGTGTACGTCACCGTCCACCTCGGCCTGCCGAAGAGCACCGCGCTGAACGCGGTCCTCATCGGTTCGGCGATCCACTTCTGCACGATTCCCGCGTGGGGCGCCCTGTCGGACCGGATCGGGCGGCGCCCGGTCACTCTGATCGGCTCCGTCGGCATGGCTGTCTGGGCCTTCGCCTTCTTCGCCTTGCTGGACACCAAGTCCTTCGCCGTGATCACGCTTGCCGTCACCGTCGGCCTGTTGCTGCACGGCGCGATGTACGGCCCGCAGGCCGCTTTCATCTCCGAGATGTTCGACACCAAGGTCCGCTACTCCGGAGCCTCCATGGGCTCCCAGCTCGCCGCGATCGTCGCCGGCGCGCTGGCCCCGATCATCGCCATCGAACTCCTCAAGGACTACGACTCGTCCGTCCCGGTGTCTCTGTACCTCTGCTTCGCCGCGATCGTCACCACCGTCACCGTGGCCATCGCCAAGGAGACCCGTGGCCGCGACCTGGCGAGCTCGACGCGCGTCCCCACAGCACAGGACCAGCCGGCCCCCGCCACCGCGACCACCGCGGGCCCGGCCTGAACTGTCCGAGCGCCACAGGCATGCCCGCCGTTCCGGTCGTCCGGCGCGGCGGGCATACCGTTTCGCTGCCGGCACACCGACTCTGTACCGAAGGGCTGCCACCATGGCCCCCGTGAACGATCCCAGCCGCACTGCGGCGGACAACCAGGCAGCCGTCGCGATGCGGGAGCTGCTGGACCTGCTGGCTCGGGGCGCGCCCGCCGAACGCTTCGCTCAGCCCGCCGCCGACGCGCGGCGCACAGGGGCTTCCGAGGCCGATCAGGCCCTGGTGGACGACGCCACCCGGGTGGCTCTGGAGATCCGCCGCACTCTTGCCCAGCACCGGCGGCGCGAAGCGGAACTCACCGCCCTCTTCGACACGGCCGGTGACCTCGCCGCCCTGCGCGACCTCGACGCGGTCCTGCGGGCCATCGTGCGTCGCGCCAGAATGCTCCTGGGCACGGACGTCGCCTACCTCACGCTGAACGATCCCGGGGCGGGGGACACCTTCATGCGGGTCACGGACGGCTCCGTCTCAGCCGCATTCCAGCAGCTGCGCCTGGGCATGGGTGAGGGGCTGGGCGGCTTGGTCGCCCAGACGGCCCGCCCTTACGCCAGCTCCGACTACCGCACGGACGACCGCTTCAAGCACACGAGGACCATCGACCACGGCGTATATGAGGAAGGGCTGCGCGGCATCCTGGGCGTGCCCTTGCGGGTGGGGACCCGCGTGATCGGTGTCCTCTACGCCGCCGACCGCTCCACCCGCGATTTCGCACCGGACGCGGTCGCGCTGCTGTCCTCCATGGCCGATCACGCCGCCGTCGCCATCGACAGCGCTCGGCTGCTGGAGGAGACGCGCGCCGCGCTCGTCGACCTCAACGCGGCAAACGAGACCGCCCGAGCCCACGGCGAGGCCATGCGTCTCGGCGCCGAAACCCACGACCGCCTCACCGACCTGGTCCTGCGCGGGGGCGACGTCGGAGACGTCGCTCGGGAGGTCGCCGCCCTGTTGCACGGGGGCCTCGTGGTCCATGACGCCGAGGGCACCGAGCTCGCCCGGGTCGCCACCGACCCGATCGGCCCGCCGATCCAAGGTGTCGCCGCTTCCCGCTCCGGCGGCCGAGCCGTCCCCGTGGACGGCGTCTGGGTCTGTGCGGTCCTTGCGGGACCCGAACTCCTCGGCAGCATCTCCCTCACCGGACGAGCCGACCTGACGGACACCGACCGGCGGCTCTTCGAACGAGCCGGCCTCGTCACCGCACTCCTGCTGCTGCTGCGCCGGACCATCGCACACGCCGAGGAACAGGTCCGCGGCGAACTGCTCAGTGACCTGCTGACCGCCGAACCCACCGGTCACACCCGCGACATGGGCAGTTAGACGATCCGGGCCCGCAAACTCGGCGTCAACCTCGCCCGCCCACACACCATCGTCGTCCTGCACTGCGACGACGCGCTCCGGCCCCGGCTGACAGCGGAAACAGCCCGCCAGGCGCGGGCCTTGGACGGCTTGGCGAGCCTGCATCAAGGGGATGTCGTGCTCCTGGTACCGACCGATCAGCCCGGTGCCCTCGCCCGGTCCCTGGCATCGGAGCTGGGCCAGGCCCTGGGCAGCCCGGTCACCGCGGGAGCCGCCGGCCCGGCCACACATCCGGGCCGGCTCCCGGCCGTGTACGCCGAGGCGCTTCGCTGTCTCGAAGCCCTGCACGCGCTCGGCCACACCGGTCACGGCGCCGGCCTCCCCGACCTGGGGTTCCTCGGTGTGCTCCTGGGGGACCGGACCGACGTGGCCGGGTACGTCCACAGCATCCTGGGCCCCGTCATCGACTACGACACACATCGCGGCACGGAACTCGTCCGCACCCTGGATGCCTACTACGCCCAGGGAGCCAGCCTCTCCAAGGCCAAGAACGCCCTGCACGTCCACGTCAACACCGTCGTGCAACGCCTGGATCGCATCAGACAACTCCTCGGCGAGGACTGGAACACCCCCGCCCGAGCCCTGGAGATCCAACTTGCCCTACGGCTGCACCTCTTGACCGGCCCATCCCTCCCGTCACTTCCCGGTCTGTAGCGGGCGCCCTCGTCAGTCACGTCGCAGATCCGGTAAGAGGCAATTCATGCTGAAGGGACAGCACGCGCGGAATGCGGGCCCGCACACAAGCCCTGGCCGACGGAGTCAGGGAAGATCCGGTGCACCTTCTCGTACAAGAGCCTGGCGAAAGCGGGCTGAACCCTGGTGGATCTGCCGACGCCCATGGGGCGCAAAAGCGAGCCACCTGAACGAGGATCGCGTTCGGCGGTCGGGGTCATAGCCCAGTTGAGTGCACTTTCCGGGTAATGCGTGTCGCAATAGACCGATTGTCATACCTATGTGCATTGAACGAGCGCGGTTCGTCCATCACCCCACGCAGCCCACCCAGGCGCTGCGGCCGTGTTCGCGTGGAGAAGCTTCATGCGCTCTATACGTGTCCTCACGGGCCTCGCCTTCGCCGGTGCTGCCCTGACCCTGTCCGTGCCTGCCGCGCAGGCCGCTCCGGACCCCGATTCGGAGATCTGTGAGCAGGCTCAGGTGGCTGCCGATGAGGCGCAGAAGGAGTACGACAACCTCAAGATGATGACCGGGGTGTCGAAGGAGAAGCTGGACGACGCCGAGAACGAGGTCAATCTGACGGCCTCCGAGGCCCAGCGGGTCTGCGGTGACAGCGTCGCCGACAAGGTCACCGGACCGGTTCACACCGGCCTCGGCGGCGGGTCGGACAGCGACAGCGCCACGCTGGCCGGAGGTGTCGCTGTGCTCGTCGTCGGTGTCGCCGGTGGCGCGGTGATGCTGCGTCGGCGTGACGCCGCCGGGCAGCGCTGACAGCCGACATCACGCGTGCGCTCCCTGTCGCCCGGCCCCTCCTTGCGGGCCGGTGGCGGGGAGCGTTCGTACCCGGATCTTCTCCCGGAAAGGCCCGTGTCCCCTGTGAGGCCAACCTCGGCCGTCTATCGCTGGCGTCGCGCGGGACTCGCGCTGATGGCCGCCGCGCTGACCCTGGGCGGGTTCATGATTTCCAGCAGCGACGAGGACGCGAAGGACCCCCCGAGGCCGGCCGCCGCCGACGCCTTCAACGGTCCCGCCGACACCGCCGGTACGGCCTCATCGCTGCGGGCGCTGCCACTCTCGCCGCCGAAGCGGATCCAGATTCCCTCGATCGGCGTGGACGCACCCCTGATCGGGCTCAACGCGGACAAGGACGGCACGCTGGAGCCACCGCCGGGGGACAAGAAGAACCTGGCCGGATGGTTCCGCAACGGCATCCCGCCCGGCAGTACCGGCACCGCCGTCATCGCCGGGCACGTCGACACTCGCGAAGGGCCGGCCATTTTCTACAACCTCGGCTCGCTGCACAAGGACAACACCGTCAAGATCACCCGCGCCGACGGCTACATCGCCACCTTCGTCGTCGACGCGGTCGAGGAGTACGAGAAGGACGACTTCCCCAGCGATAAGGTCTACGGTCACGCCACGCGCCCGGAGCTTCGGCTCATCACGTGCAGCGGCAGCTATTCGGAGAAGAACGGCTACTCCGCGAACGCCGTCGCCTACGCGCACCTCGACAAGGTTTCCCCCGCGTCGGCAGAGTAGTTGGGTCCCGGACGAGCACGTCAGACCGTGTGCCTCGCGGCCAACTCCACGAACCCCGCCCATGCGGCGGGAGTTACGGTCAGGACCGGGCCGGCATGGGTCTTCGAGTCCCGGATGTGCACGGCGTCGGTAGAGGCGGCGATCTCAACACATTGGCCGCCTTCCCCGCTGCTGTAGCTGCTTTTGAACCAAGCCGGAACGGTCGGCTCGGTGAGTGCGACGTTCATTTCTCTCCCAGCAGTTTCTCGACGAAGGCCAATGATTCCCGTGGAGTGAGAGCCTGGGCTCGGAGGATGCCGTACTGCTCCTCCATCTCGCGGACCGTTGCCCGTTCCGTGTACAGGCGGCTGTTCCGCTGCACCTCGACGTAGGCAATCCTGCGCGCATCGCGCGTCTCGATCAAGGTGAACGGTCCGGCCAGTCCGCCGTGTTCATCGCGCTGCGTGGGCATGACCTGGATTTCGACATTGCGCCGATGCCCGTGCAGCAGTAGCTGCTCCAGCTGGCCCTGCATCACCGTCGCCCCGCCGATGGGCCGCCGCAGAATGGCCTCTTCGATCACCGAGCTGATCGTCGACAGGGGCTTGCGGGAGAAGATGTCCTGGCGTGCCAGGCGTGCCGCAACTCGTTGAGCGATGGTGTCCTCGTCCAGGAGAGGGCGCCGCATCGAGAACACCGCCCGTGCGTAGTCCTCTGTCTGCCAAAGACCATTGATCAGATGCGTGTCGTACGCATGCAGCTCAACCGCCTCCGCCTCCAGCCGTGCCATGTCCCGGAAGAACGCCGGGTATCGCGCCCGCCCGACCTCCTCCTTCAGCGCCTTCAGCAGGCCCCCGGCGTTCAGCACCTCGTCGGCCCGGTCGATGAAACGCGGTGGCGGGATGCGGCGGCCCTGCTCGAACGACGCGATCGACTGGCCCGCGTACCCGGTGCGCTTCCCGAACTCCGGTCGTTCCAGGCCCGCCCTGATCCTGAGCAGCTTCAGCTGCCTCCCGAACGCGGCCATCACGCCCGAGCCCGGCTCGTCCTCCGGTGCCGGTCCGGCGTCGTCCCGTACGGCAACCGGCTCCGTCGGCCGCATCGGTTCCGAAGTCTCCATCGACCCCACCCGTCTCCCTGGTCCCGCTTCATGCCTCGTACACAGCGCGCGCCGGTGCGTACAGCTCGTACACCGCAGCGCGTCACCACTGGTCACGCTACGCCACCGGGCGGAAGTGTGGGGGGCATGAACAGTGAGACCGTTCCACCCGCCCGTATCAGCCAAAACACCGGCCCCGGGCGCCACTTCGCCATGCGGTTCAGCTCGACTCCGCGCGGCGCGCGGCTTGCTCGGCGGCTTGCCGGGCAGCGGTTCGACACGTGGGGGATTCCGTACGACAGCGAACCGCACGACGTGCTCACGCTGATCGTCGCCGAGCTCGCCGCCAACGCGGTTCAGCACGGCCGGGTGCCCGGACGCGACTTCCGTCTCGCGCTCACCCTCGTGGCCACGGCAGGGGCGGGAGAGTCGGCGGAGGGGTCGGCGCGGGAGTCGGTCCTGTGCGTCGAACTCACCGACAGCCGCGCCGAACGCGTCCCGGTTCTCGCGCCGCCCGGCGGGGACGGCGAGTCGGGTCGGGGGCTGCTGCTGGTCGCGCATCTCGCTGCCCGCTGGGGCTGGCATCCTCGGGGCGATGCGCCCGGGAAGACCGTCTGGGCGGAGTGCGACCTGCGTCCGGCGCTCTGAGGCGCGGGGGTACCCGGCCGGGTCCGTCGCGCGGTGGCCCCGTGGCCGACCGAGCGGGCGGTGCTCGGCCCGCGCCCGGATGGTGCTGCGTGGGCGGTGCGACCATCCGCACGGGAGGACACCGGTTGCCAGTGTGGGACGGGCCCGGCCGGTACGTGCACCAGAGTGCCGGGCCCCTCTAAAGCGCGGCCAAATCCGGCCACGGGCATGAAAATCTCATGCCGCGGGGCTCTGTCGTTCATGTCCAGGTCGTGCCCGGATCCCTGTTGGCGTGCCCCCTCTCCGTGGCACCGTCACGGTAACGACGGGGAGGGACCGAAATGGGGTTTATGGAGATCGGGTTGCTGGGGCCACTTGTGGTCACGGTCCGGGGCACGTCCGTGGTACCCAGCGCTTCCAAGCCGAGGCAGTTGCTCGCCCTGCTGGCCACCAACCCGGGGCGTGAACTGGGGATGGTGGCGATCTCGGACGAGCTGTGGGAGGACTGCCCGCCCGGTGGTCCCACCGCGGTCGTCCAGACGTACGTCAAGCAACTGCGTCGCAATATCGCCGCCGCGCTGGACCCTGCCGAGGGCAGTGACGCGAAGGAGATCCTGAGCCGGGGGTACACCGGTTACCGGCTGAACATGCCCGTGGCCGGGGTGGACGCCCACGAATTCGAGGCGGTCTCCCGGCAGGGGAGGCAGGCCCTCGCGACGGGGGACTCCGTCGAGGCGTCCCGGCTGCTGTCGGCGGCGCTGTCGGGGTGGCGCGGGCCCGCGTTCGACGATGTGCACACCGGGCCCGCGCTGCGGGCCGAGGCGCTGCGGCTGGAGGAGGTGCGGCTCGCGGTCCTCGAAGCCCGGATCACGGCCGACCTCAACCTGGGCCGGCACGCTGCCCTCGTCAGCGAACTCACCGCGCTGGCCAGCCTCTTGCCGTTGCAGGAGAACCTGCACGCACAACTGATGCTGGCCCTGCACCGCTGCGGACGGTCCTCGCACGCGCTCGAAGTCTTCCGCCGACTGCGTGGGTCCTGCGTGCAGGAACTCGGCATAGAGCCCTCGCGACGGTTGCAGGAGCTGCACCGGTCCGTCCTCGCGTGCGACCCGGTACTGGACTCGCCGGTGCCCAGTTTGGCCGCCTTTTAGCGGCCCACCGCACTCTGACTCCGTGTCGGCCGGGCCCTGCCCCAAAAACCGCGGGACGCGGGCTCCCACCGGAACGCGGGCGGCTTCCCCCGAGCCGCCCGCGTTCCGGTCCGGGCCGTGTGCCGTCCGCCCGGTCGGTACCGAGGACCGCGCGCCGCGGCGGAGCCCGGCCGGCACAACCGGATCCGGACGAGCCCGAGGCGGAGCACTATGACGCGTTACCTGTCCCCGAAGAGCACGGACGACACGGCAGGGTCCCGGCTGCGGATGTTCTGCTTCCCCTACGCGGGCGGCGGCGCCTCCGCGTACGGGCGTTGGCAGCGCGGACTCGATCTGCACGGGGCGCGGGCCGAGGTGTTGCCCGTTCAACTGCCGGGCCGAGAGGGCCGGATGGGCGAACCGCGGTTCACGGATCTCGGCTCGCTGGTGGACGACCTGGACGCGCAGCTCGACCAGGAGCTCGATCGGCCGCACGTCCTGTACGGACACAGCATGGGGGCCCTCATCGCGTACAGCCTGGTGCTGCGGCGGCAGGCGCGCGGCGCCCCGCTGCCCAAGGCGCTGGTGCTCAGTGCCTATCGCGCGCCGCACCTGCCCGCCCCGAACATCGCCGACCCGGACGCGAGCGACGAGGAGTTGCTGGAGAGCCTGGCGTCCCTCGGCGGGATACCGCGTGTCCTGCTCAAGCACCCCGAATTCCTCTCCGCGTTGCTGCCCGTCGCGCGGGACGACCTGCTGATGTGCGCCGCCGACGAAACGAACGCCGGCGGTGAGCCCGTACGCGTACCGCTGCATCTGTTCGCGGGGCGCCGCGACCGGCTCGTCACGGTGCCCGAGGTGGTCGCCTGGCGGCGGCACGCGGGGCGTGGCTGTGAGGTGCGGACCATGCCCGGCGGGCACTTCTTCATCCGTGCGCACGAAGAGGCCTTCCTGTCTGAACTCGCCTCCCTGCTGCGCCGGTACACCCCGATGCCCGCACTCGCGGGCGCCATGTCCGCCTGAAGAACGTCCGCCTGAAGGAGAACCGATGACAACAACCGAGTCATTCACCCGGCGGGTGCTGGACAGTGCGGAGAAGAAGGGCGACGCGGAGGCGTTCGTCTTCCTGCAGGACGACGGCGCCGCGCTCACCCCCGAGCGGCTGTCCTACACCGGCCTCGACGCCCACGCCAAGGACCTCGCTTCCTGGCTCCAGGACCGCGGGCTGAGGGGGCGTCAGGTGTTGCTGCTCTACCCCTCGGGGCTGTCCTTCGTCTCGGCCTTCGTCGGCTGCCTGTACGCGGGCGCGGTCGCCGTGCCCGGCCCGCTGCCCTCCGACCGTGACCGGCATTTCGCCCGGCTGTCGCGGATCGTGGGCGACGCCCGGGTGGGCGCCGTCCTCACCACCGCCGAGCACGCCCCCGCCGTCCAGGCCTGGTTGACCGCCGCCGGACTGTCCGACGTGGTGTGCCTGGCCACCGACAGCGGGCCGGTGGGGGACGCGTCGAGCTGGCGCGATCCCGGCACCGACGTCGACGACCTGGCGTTCCTGCAGTACACCTCCGGGTCGACCAGCGAACCCAAGGGGGTGATGGTGTCCCACGGGAACCTGATGGCCAACGAGGCTGCCATCCAACGGGCGTTGGGCTCCACCCAGGACTCCTGCCTCGGCAGCTGGCTGCCGATGTACCACGACATGGGCCTCATCGGCCATGTGCTGCACCCGCTGTGGCTGGGCGGGCGGGCCGCGCTGATGGCCCCCGAGTCGTTCCTGCGGCGCCCGGTCCAGTGGCTGCGGATGATCGGCGACCACGGGGTCACCCACGGTGGCGGGCCCAACTTCGCGTACGACATGTGTGTCCGACGGGTCCGCGACGCGGAGCTGGCCGGGCTCGACCTCTCCGGCTGGCAGCAGGCGTGCAACGGCGCGGAGCCGATCCGGGCCGAGACGGTCGCCGCGTTCACCGAACGCTTCGCGCCGGTCGGATTCCGGCCGGAGACCTTCTTCCCCTGCTACGGGATGGCGGAGACGACCCTGCTGGTGTCGGGCACCCCGCTCGGCCGCGAACCCGTGCGGTGCACGGTCGACACGGCGGCGCTGGAGGACGGCCGGCTGACGGAACCGGCCGACGAGCGGACCGGCCGGACGCTGGTGAGCAGCGGGGTGGTGCGGGCCGAGGACTTCGACGTACGCATCGTCCATCCGCTGAGCCGGCGCGTCATGGGCGAGCACCGGGTCGGCGAGATCTGGGTGCGCGGGCCCAGCGTGTCCCGCGGGTACTGGGAGCGGCCGGTGGAGACCGAGGAGACCTTCCAGGCGCGGACGGCCGAGGAGGAGGCCGCAGGGGAAGGCGGAGAGGGCCATTGGCTGCGGACCGGTGACCTGGGCGCGCTCGGCGACGGGCAGCTCTATGTGACGGGCAGGCTCAAGGAGATGGTGCTGGTCAACGGCCGCAACATCTATCCGCACGATGTGGAGGCGGCGGTCCGCAAGATCGATCCGGCGCTGGGCACCGGGGCCGCCTTCGCGGTCGCGCCGCCCGGTGACGGCCGTGACCGGCTGGTCGTCGTGCTGGAGCTCAGGGGCCGGACCGAGGACCTCGACCACCAGGGTCTGGTGGAGCGGGTTCAGGCCGCGATCCGCGACGAGTTCGAGGTTCCGGCGGGCAATGTGCTGCTGGTGAGCCCCGGGACCGTACGGCGCACGACGAGCGGGAAGATCCAGCGGATGCTGATGCGCAAGCTGTTCCTGGCCGGGTCCCTCGACCCGGTGCGCTCGGTGGTGGAGCCATCCGTCGCCGCGCTGACCGGGCGCGAGGCCGAACTGCAGCCCGTTTCCTGAACGCGGCGCCAGTGAAAAGGCGGTGGCGCCCCGGAAGCTCCGGAGCGCCACCGCCTTTGCGTCGATCGGGCGGTGGGGCTATTTGGTCAGCAGCCACCAGACGCGGTCGTACGAGAGGATGTGGAAGACCACCAGCACGATCAGTGCCCATTTCGCGGTCTTGCGGATCCCCAGGTCGTACAGCGCCCAGACAGCCCCGAAGAACACGGCCAGTTCCAGCAGGAGCCGCAGCGGCCCCGGGGTCTCGACATCGGTCTCACCGGAGCGCGACTCGTCACCGGACACCGCGAAAGTGCCCCAGGCCCAGCCGATCGCGACCGGCAGCGCCACCACCGTGATCCAGCGCCAGGGGTTCGGTGTCCTGCGCCAGGCCCAGAGCCCGAAGCAGCCCAGGGCGGCCAGCTCGAACAGGAAACGCAGAATGAGCATGGCCGGGTTGTAGGCAAGGGCGATGGTGTTCAGCTCTGTGGGATTCAACTCTGCTCCTCGGACGTGGTCTTGAGCGCCACCAGCCAGTCGTGGAGCACCTTTTCGAGTTTGTCGCTGCCGAAGTAGAGCGAGATCAGCGGGCCGCCGATGGACTCCTCGCTGTGCACCTCGGTCCCACCGTCGGCCGTAGGGGCGAGACGGAAGCGGTGGACCGCCCTCGTGCCGGCCAGCAGACCGGTCCAGCACAGCTCGCGTTCCGGTGCCACCACCGCCAGCGTCGATCTGATGGACATGCCGTTGAGCTTCCAGCGGAAGGGCTCGTCGGGCACACAGCCGCCGGGGCCGAGGCGTACGGACGTCACTCCGGGCACCCACGCGGGCCAGTCGGCCAGCCCGCTGAGCAATTGCCACACCCTGGCCGGCGGGGCCGAGACGTGGACCTGGCAGGACGCGAGGACCGGCGCCCGGTCGTCGATGATGCCGCCCTTCGCGTACCGCTCCTGAAGAGTGGCCAGGGACGGGCCGGTGTACAACGCCCGGCCCAGTAACGAGCCTGCTGTTCCTGCCATGTGCGCACCTCGGTAACTGTGGACAAAGGGATGAGGGCAAGGGGAGGGGAAGGCGGGCGGGCGCCGTTCTTCAGGACATCACTGGGCCCGCTCGTACGTGGTGTCGGCGGCGGTGTGCGCAGTGCGATCCCGCACACTCTGCCCAGGGACGTCCCCGGCCAGTCCCGCAGGCCCCGCCGGTTTTGGCCGTGCGCCCGGCAGCAGCAGCGCGGTCAGTACGGCGCCCGCCGCGACGATCGAGGCCGCGACGGTGAGCCCGGACCCGGCCGCTGCGTCGAACGCGGCGCGGGCGGCATCCGTCGCGGGCGGCCCCGGCCGGGCGTCGGCGCCGGCCGTGTAACCCCGGGCCACAACCGTGCCGACCACGGCCACCCCCAGCGCGTTGCCCAGCTCCTGCATCGTGTCGTTGAGCGCGGCGGCGTTGCCCGAGCGCTCCGGCGGCACCAGCCCCATCACGGTGTCCGTCGCCGGTGTGAGGGCCAGCCCGACACCGATGCCGATCAGGACCAGCCCGGTCAGCACCGCGGGGTAGCCGCCGGGCAGCCGGCCGAGCGCGAGGATGCCGACGGCGGCGCAGGCCAGCCCGCTCGTCACCCCGCCCCGCGCACCGGTCCGCCGGGCGAGACCCGGCGCGAGCGCCGAGCCGATCCCTACCGCCAACGCCAGCGGCGCCACGGCCAGTCCGGCGCGCAGCGCGCTGTAGCCGAAGGCGAACTGGAGCTGCTGGGTCAGCACGAACAGGGTGCCGGCCAGCCCGAGGAAGAGCAGCATGTTCCCCGCGCTCGCCCCGAGGAACGCGGGCTTGCGCAGCAGCACGAAGTCGACCATCGGGCTCGGGTGCCGCTGCTCCCAGACGGCGAACGCGCACCCCGCGGCGGCGGACGCCGAGAAGGCTCCCAGGACCGGCGCCGAGGCCCACCCCTCGTCGGCGGCGTGGATCGCGCCGTACACCAGGGCGACCATCGCCGAGGATCCCAGCACCGCACCGACCGGGTCGGCCGGGCGCGGCACCTGGGCGGCGGACTCCGGCAGCAGCAGGGCGCCGGCGACCAGCACCAGCAGTACGGGCAGCAGGTTCACCAGGAACACCGAGCCCCACCAGAAGTTGCTGACCAGCGCCCCGCCGACGATCGGACCCGCGGCCACCCCGAGGGCGGAGGCGCTGCCCCAGACGGCGATGGCCCGCTGCCGTTCCTCCGGGGGGAAGACCTCGACCAGGATCGACAGCGTGCCCGGCATGACGAACGCCGCGGCGACGCCCATGACGCCCCGGGCCGCGATGAGTTGGCCCGCGCCGTCGGCGGACAGCGCGACCAGGGAGCCGACCCCGAACAGGGCCGTGCCGAGCAGCGTGGCCCGCTTGCGCCCGTACCGGTCGGAGAGGGTGCCCGCGGTGAGCAGACAGGCGGCGAAGACCAGTGCGTAGCCGTCGACGATCCACTGCGTCAGGGCGATCCCGGTGTCGAGGTCCCGCATCATCCCGGGCAGCGCGACATTGAGCAGTCCGTTGTTGAGGATGATCACGAAGAGCGCGAGGGACAGGATCCCCAGCACCCACCAGCGTCGCGGATCCGCGACTCCGGAGGCCTTCGGTGCCTGTGCCGGCTGCATCGAGGTCCTTCCGTCGCTCCTTCGGTCCGGCGATCGCGACAGCCGGCGGGCACGCGTACGTGCGTGTCTCTTCCCGGGATCCTCGCGCGGGGCGCTGAAGCGCCGCTTGTGCAGGGCGCCGCGAAGGCGCCCGGCCGGGGTCTTTAGCCGGGCCAAAGCCGCCACCCGGAGCATTCCGGCAGGCGCATCCCGGGTGCGGTCAGCTGCTCGTACCGGCGGATGGTGTCACCGACGATGGGAGGAACATGCGCTGGGAAGGCGTTCATATAGCGGGCACGGGAGTCTGGTTGCCCGGAGCGGTCACCGCCCGGTCCGCCGTGGAATCGGGCCGGTACGACCCGGAGCAGTCCGCCGCGGACGACCTGATCTCGGTCCGGGTGGCGGACGAGGACATGGCACCGCCGGACATGGCCGTACAGGCTGCCACCACCGCACTCAAGAGGTCCGGCCTCGACGCCGAGGACGTGGAGCTGCTGGTGCACACCAGCATCTGGTTCCAGGGCGTCGAGATGTGGCCTGCCGCGTCGTACGTGGCCGGGCACGCCCTGGGCAGGCACGTCCCCGCGATCGGGCTCCGCCAGGAGTGCAACGCGGGCCTCTCCGCACTCGAACTGGCCGCGGGCAAAATACAGTCGGGGCCGCCCACGGCCGCCGCGATGGTCACCACCGCGGACCGCTTCGGCGAGCCCCTCATCCAACGGTGGAGCAGCGAACCCGGCTTCGTGTACGGCGACGGCGCGACCGCGCTGATGCTGTCGCGGCGCCCCGGCTTCGCCCGGCTGCTGTCCACGGCCAGCGGCGCGGACAACTCGCTGGAGGCCGTGGTCAGGGGAGCCGGATTCATCCCCGTACCGACCAACGCGCCGCTGGATCTGTCCGGTCGCGTCGAGCACTACATCAGGACCACCGGAAGCTTCCGGACGGCCACCGAACGGGTGACCCGCATTGTGCGCCAGGTGGTCGCCACCGCCCTCGCCGACGCCGGTACCGACCTGGAGGGCATCGCTCGGGTCGTGGTGCCCTCCAGCGGGCGCAGCCGGATGGACTGGCAGGTGGAGGCCCTGCTCGGGGTGCCCCTCGCGAAGTCCGGCTGGGAGTTCGCACGCCGGGTCGGACACCTGGGCGCCGGCGACCAGTTCGCCGGGCTCAACCACCTGGTGGAGAGCGGCGAACTGCGCGTCGGCGACAAGGTGTTGCTGGTCGGCGGCGGTTCCGGATTCAGCTGCACCTGTGCGGTCCTGGAGATGACCGGGGAGCCGCACTGGCCCTCGGAGGATGGCACCGAACGCCCGGAGGCATCGTGACGACCTACGTACCGACCGTCACTCCGGCCGCCGCGCCCGCACCGGCCGCGGGGCGGCGGGCGTCCGTGACACCGGCGCCCGCGCCCGCACCCGCTTCGACCTTCGTGTCGAGCGACGTCGAGAACGCCGCCGAGGTCTTCCTCGGCCGGGCGGTCGCCGCGACCCCCGGAGCGCCCGCGGTGCGCGACCGCGGCGGTGTCTGGAGCTACGCCGAACTGGACGCCGCGGCAAGGGGGTTCGCGGAGCGCCTCGACGAGTTCGGGGTGCTCCCGGGTGACCGGGTGCTCGCCCGCGTCGGCAGCATCCGCGAGTTCACCGCCATGCTCTACGGCAGCTGGCGGCACGGAGCCGTCTTCGTACCGATCAGCCCGGCCATGCGGACCTTCCACCTGCGTCCGGTGCTCGCCGACTCCGCGCCCGCCCTCATCGTGGCGTCGGCGGACGAGCGCACCGGCGCGGACGGGCTGGCCTGGCCCGCCGACACCCGGGTCGTGGTTGTCGACGAGATCGACTTCACCCCGGCGGACCTGGCCCGGCGCCCGGCCAGACCGGTGCCCGCCGACCGGCTCGCCCTGCTGATCTACACCTCGGGCAGTACCGCGGCGCCCAAGGCCGTGGCCTGCCCGCACGCACCCGTCGCCTTCGCCGCCCGCGCGATCGCCGCCCGGCTGGCGTACCGGCAGGACGACGTCGTCCTCACCGCCGTGCCGCTGTCCTTCGACTACGGGCTCTACCAGGCACTTCTCTGCGCGCTCGCCGGAGCGGAACTGCTGCTCTCCGAAGGCGGGGACAGCCACGCCAGGCTGCTCGGCTACGCCCGCGACAACGGCGCCACGGTGGTGCCGCTCGTCCCGTCACTCGGAGAACTCCTGGTCCGGCTGACCGCCCGCGACAGCCGGCCGACCTCCGTGCGGCTGTTCACCAACACCGGGGCCGCGCTCAACGCCCCGCTCATCGCCTCCCTGCGGGAGCGGTTCCCCGGGGCCCAGGTGGTCCCGATGTTCGGCACCACCGAGTGCAAGCGCATGACCATCCTCGAAGCCGACGGCGACCTCGCCAAGCCCGGCTCGTGCGGCCCCGCGCTGCCCGGGACCGAAGTGCTCGTCCTGGACGACGAAGGGCGGCCCGTGCCGACCGGGGAAACGGGCGAGATCGCGGTCCGCGGGCCGCACATCATGGCCGGCTACTGGCGGGCCCCGGAGCCCACGGCGCTGCGCTTTCGCACCGGCGCCGACGGCACGGTCACCCTGCACACCGGCGACTACGGCCGGCTCGACCAGGACGGCCACCTCTACTTCCAGGGGCGCCGCGACGATCTCTTCAAGCGACGCGGGCTGCGGATGAGCGCCATCGAGATCGAGGCCGCGACCCTCGATGTCGACGGGGTGCGCGAGGCCTCCCTGCTGGTCCCCGAGGACGGCCGGGACATGGTCCTCTTCGTGGTCGGCGACCTGTCGGCCGGGCAGGCCCTCGACCGGCTGGCCCAGCGGCTGGAACCGGCGAAGCTGCCGGACACCTGCCATGTGCTGCCCGCCCTGCCACTGACCCCCAACGGCAAGACCGACCGCAAGCGCCTCAAGGCGATCCTGAAGGAGGTCGACAGTGACAAGCTCGACGGTCGGTGAGGAATTCGAGGCCGACCTGGTCACCCGGTACGGCAGTCCGCTGTACGTCTACGACCTCGACCGGCTGCGCGCCGCGCACCGGGACCTGCGGGAGGCACTGCCCGAGCCGTCCCGGATCTACTACTCGCTCAAGGCCAATCCGCACCCCGGGCTCGTCGGCGCGCTCCGGGAGGCCGGCGCCCGCGCCGAGATCACCTCCCGCGGCGAGCTGGCGTCGGCCCTGGAAGCGGGCTGCCCGGCCGGGGAACTGCTCTACTCGGGCCCCGGCAAGACCCCGGGCGAGCTCGACGAGGCCGTACTCGCCGGGGTCCGGTCGTTCTCCGTGGAGTCGTTCGGCGACCTGGAGCGCATCGGGGCCGCCGCGAACGCCCGCGGCGCTGTCGCCGACTGCGCGCTGCGGATCAACGCGGCGGGGGCGCCGGGCAGCGCCGGGCTGCGCATGACCGGCAGCGCCTCGCAGTTCGGCTTCGATCTGGACGTCCTGCTGGACGCGCCCGAGCAGTTGCTGGTGGCGGGCACCCGGATCGTGGGCCTGCACTTCTTCCCGCTGACCAACGCCACGGACGAGGAAGGGCTGTGCGCCGAGCTCGTCCAGAGCATCCGTACCGCGGCGGAACTGCGCGAGACCCTGGGCATCGAGCTGCGCCTGGTCGACCTCGGCGGCGGCTTCGCCGCGCCCTACGCCGTACCCGGCGACCGGCCGCGCTATCCGGGGCTGCGCGCCTCGGTGTCAAAGGCGCTGGACGAGTCGCTGCCCGGCTGGCGCGACGGCGCACCCGTCGTCGCGTTCGAGTCGGGCCGCTATCTGGTCGGCGACAGTGGCAGGCTGCTGTGCACGGTCACCGACATCAAGGAGAGCCGGGGTACCTCCTACGCGGTCCTCGACTCCGGCATCAACCACCTCGGCGGGCTCGCCGGCCTCGGCAGGCTGCTGCCGATGAGCGCCAAGCCCCTCAGGGAGCAGCCGCTCGACGGGGTTGTGGCCACCGGTGCCCCGGGTCCGGAGGGCGCCGAACGCGTCACCCTGGCCGGCCCGTTGTGCACCCCCGCCGATGTGCTCGGCCGGGCGGTGCCGCTGCCGGGGCTGAGCCCGGGGACCGTACTGGCCTTCCCCAATGTGGGGGCGTACGGACTGACGGCGAGCCTGCTCGGCTTCCTCGGCCACCCGGCTCCGGCCGAGGTCGTGGTGGACGGCGGCGAGGTCGTCTCCGTCACCCGGCTCGCCCTGCAACGCCACCAGGTCACCGGGCCGGGCCCGCGGGCCACCCAACACACCGCTGTCAAGGAGCTGACATGAGCGACCAGTGGGACGAGTCGTACGCGGCGCTGCTGCGCGACACCCTGCCGCGCCTGGCCCAACAGGGCGAACTGCCCCCCGACACCAGCCTCAAGGCGGCCGGTCTCGACTCGCTGACCATGGTCGAGGTGCTGATCAGGGTCGAGGGCGAGTACGGGATCAGCATTCCCGACGACGAGCTCGTGCCGGGCGTCTTCGACACACCGGCCGCGCTGTGGGGTGTGGTGGCCCGCCTGCGCGGGGTACAGCACGCCGCCGGCCGGTAGGCACGCGGCGGGGTCGACAGGACACGCGGGAACCGACGGGACCGGGGCCGTGAACGCGATGACGCGTTCACGGCCCCGGTCCCGTCCGCCGTCCCGTCCGCCGTCCCGTACCGCCGGGTCGGTTCGCGCCGTACCCACCCCCGCCCGTCGCCGCAAGCAGCGCGCAACCCGGGCTTCAGCGCACTGCACCAGCATCGGGATCGAGACAGTACTTCCGTCACTTTTTCGGCCTCCGGGAGTGGATGTGCAGGACGACCGGGCGCAAGCCTTCAGGACCATGCTCACCGAAATCATCGTCGTCGTGCGGCCGGAGACCGCAATGCTGCAGGTCACCGATCAGTCGTCACTGACCGTCGACCTGGCGATGGACTCCCTGCAGCTCGCCGAATTCTTCGAGCGCGTCAGGGAATCCATCGGCGAGTTCGACGTCGGCATCTGGATGGCCGGCGCGATCCGGCCCCGGGGCGACACCGTGGGCGGTCTGGTCCAGCACCTGCTGACGGTGATCCCCGAAGCGCCGGACGTGCCCCTCCCCGCCGTCGCGGTCTCCGGGAGCATGCGATGACCACGCTCGCCCAGCCGCCCGTGCAGGCGGCGCGCACCGACTATGTGGCACTGGCGGCCGAGCTGGCGAAGACCTTCGCCGAGCGCGCCGCCGCGCACGACAAGGACGGGACCTTCCCGCACCGCAACATCGCGGACCTGGTCGACTCCGGGTACATGGCTATGACCGTCCCCGCCGAGTACGGCGGCGGGGGAGCGAGCCTCGAAGAGCTGTGCCGGTCCCAGGAGACGCTGGCCGCGGGCTGTGCCAACACCGCCTTCGCCGTCAATATGCATGTGCACGGGATCGCGATGATCGCGGGCATCGGCGGGGCGGCGGCGGAGCTGGGCTACCGGGCCATCGTCGACGACGGCGCCGTGATCGCGGGCGGCTTCAGCGAGCCCGGCGTGGGCGGCAACTGGTGGCACCCGACGACCACCGCCGACCCGGTGGAAGGCGGTTACGTACTCAACGGCCGCAAGGGCTTCTTCACCGGCTTCCCCGCGGCGACCCTCCTCTTCCTGTCGGCGGCCCTCACCGACGACCGCGGTCTGCCGCAGCCGGTCGGCTTCCTCGTGCCCAAGCCCGACCACGGCGTCACCGTCACCTCCGAGTGGGACGCGGCCGGCCTGCGCGCCACGGGCAGCCACTCGCTGCTCATCGACAACCTCCGCGTCGACGCCGACCGCATGGTGGGTGAACCGGGCGCGCTCCCGCTGATGTTCATGCAGGGCGTCCACTGGGCGTGGTGCAGCTTCGCCTCCGTCTTCCTCGGCATCGCCAGGGGCGCACTCGATCTGGTCGTACGGATCCAGCGCGAGCGCACCCTGCACGTACTGGACCGCACGGTCGCCCATCTGCCCGGTGTGCAGTTCCGGGTCGCGGAGATGGCGACCCGGCTGGCCGCGGCCGACGCGCATCTGTACGCGGCCGTACGGTCCGACCACGCGGCGGCGTCCGGCAGCGACCCGCTCGGCCACTACATCGACATGAGCGTGATGAAGAACAGCGTGTGCCGGCTGGCCCACGAGGTGGTCACCCTCGCGATGCAGGTCCAGGGCGGCTCCGGGCTGCTGTCCGACCACCCGCTCCAGCGCGCGTACCGCGATGTCGTGGCGGGGCTGCTCGTACCGCCCAACTCCGATGTCACCGCCGAATGGTCGGGCAAGCACGCGCTCGGCGTCCCGGTCTTCGCCGAGCCTCGATGGGAGGGCTGAACACCATGGCCACAGCAGTCACACCGGACGTCGCCGCAGTCACACCGGACACAGCCACCGTCACACCCGCCGCAGCCCCGACCCGGGCCGAGGAGTGGTCCAGGCTCCGCAGCACCGCGGAGGAACTCGCCGGGCGGTTCGCCGAGCGGGCCCAGAAGCGCTACGACAGCGGCGGCTTCGTCGGCGACAACATCCAGGACCTGATCGACGCGGGCATCACCGCGGTGAACGTCCCGCGCGACCTCGGCGGGTTCGAGGCGACGCTGGAGGAGAACACCAGGCTGCTGCGGATCATCGCCAAGGGCTGTGGTTCCACGGCCTTCACCCTGGCGATCCACGCGGTGCTCACCGGATCGATGCGCAGCGACCTGAGCGCGGCCGTCCGCGAGCGGATGTTCACCGCGGTACGCGACGGCGCCTTCATCGTCGGCCCGTTCACCGACGAGGGGTCCGGCGGCAACTGGGTCATGCCGTCGACCGTCGCCCGGCGCACACCCGACGGCTTCGTCCTGGACGGGCTCAAGCACTTCGCCACCGGCTTCGACGCGGCCACCCATCTGGTGATCACCGCGGGGCTCGACGACGACCACCTGGAGCCGCCGTTCAATCTCGCGGCCTTCTTCGTCGAGAAGCCCGAGCACGGCATCGAAATCACCTCACGGTGGAGCGGGTTCGCCCTGCCGATGACCGGCTCGCACTCGCTTGCGCTGAACTCCCTGCGGGTCGACGCCGACGACTCGGTCTTCCCCGACGGGCTCACCCCGCTGTTCGTGATGGCCCGTCAGCAGTGGGGCCACTACTGCTTCGCGGCCGTCTTCCTCGGCCTCGCCGAGTCCGCCTACGAGCTCGCCGTGGCACGCACCCGGGGCCGGTCCACGACCGCGGTCGCCGACCTCGCCCGGCTGCCCGGCATCCAGTTCGCGGTGGCCAGGATGCGCTCCTCGCTGGCCACGATGGACGCGCTGCTCACCGAGTACGCGACCCGCCATCTGGACCCGGGCGACGACCTGCCGGCCTTTGTCGCCGACACCTGCATACCGAAGTACTACATCACCAACGAGGCCGAGCAGGTCGTGGCGACCGCGTTCGAGGTCATCGGCGGCTCCGGCATCCGCGAGGGATCGCGCATCGGTCAGATCTGGCGGGACATCAAGGCGGGCCCGCTGCTGCCCTTCACCAACGACATGGCCCGCGAGTTCATCGGCAAGGCCGCGCTCGGCATCAGCCCGGTCGAGACCCCCAGGTGGGTCTGATGGCCACCGAGGTGAGCCGGTCGGGCACCGGAGCGGTCGACCCCGGGCGGGTGCGGATCGACAACGAGTACTACGAAGAGGTCGGGGACGGCTGGTGGGACCCCGAGGGCCCGCTTCGCGCCCTGCACGAGATGAACCCGGCCCGCACCGGCTACTTCGACCGGGTCCTGCGCCGCCGCCTCCCGGGGCAGCGCCCCCAGGACATCCGGATCATCGACCTCGGCTGCGGCGGCGGCCTGGTCGCCGAGGAGCTCGCCTCCCGCGGCTACGCGGTGACCGGCATCGACCTGTCGCCCGGCACCGTCGAAGCCGCCAGGCGCCATGCCGCCGCCACCGGAGTCCAGGTGGAGTACCGGGTCGGTTCCGCGTACGGGACCGGGCTGCCGGACGGCTGCGCCGACGCCGTCGTCGCCTCCGACGTGCTGGAGCACTTCCACGACCTGCCCGCCGCGCTCGCCGAGATCGGCCGGCTGCTCCGGCCCGGCGGCGTCCTGCTCTTCGACACGGTCAACCGGACGGTGCGCAGCTACCTGCTGCTGATCCTGGTGGCCGAGAAGCTGCTGGGAGTCATCCAGCCGGGCACCCACGACTGGCGGATGTTCATCCGCCCGGCCGAGCTCGCCCGGCTGCTCCCGCGCCACGGGCTGCGGCCCGCCGGGATCCACGGTCTGGGGCCCGCCCGCTCCCTCCCGAAAGTGCTGCCCGGTCTGCTGCGGCGGCGCTCGCTCGGTGCGTTCGCCCTCAGCGACGACACCTCGGCCAGCTACATCGGCCACGCCATCAAGCCCGGCCCGGCCGCCCGCTGAACGCGGCGGCGCCACACTCACCCACCGTGAAGGACGCCATGGTTGCCATACGCTCCGCCAGCACCAGCGGTCTAGAGGTCCGGGCCGAACCGGACGCCGTACGCGGCCTGTTGCTCGACATCGTCGGTACCGGGCTGCTGATGCCCGGCGTCGAGACCCTCACCGCCGAGGGCGACGACGTCTACCACTATGTGCTCGCCACCATCTCCAACGGCGCCGTGAGCCACACCCCCGACCACCGCTCCCGGTTCGACACGAGTGACCCCGCGCGGATCGGCTGGGAGCCCGTGGGCAGCCACAACTTCCGCTCCTGGGGCGAGTTCCGCACCACGGAGGGCAGCACACCGGGCACCACCTACGTGGAGATCGACACCCGCTCGGAGGCCGATGTGAACATCGCGCCGGTGGTCGTACCGCTCGTCGAGCCCTTCGCCCGGCAGCAGAGCGACCAGGTCACCGAGGGCTTCGTACAGGCCATCAAGGAGCGCGCCGAGGCCCTGGTCACGGCCGGGGGAGTACCGGCATGAGCGGCGGAACGGCCCCGGAGCGCGGGGCCGCCCGGGTGCTGGCACTGCGCACCACGGCGCCGGACAACATCGTTCCCCAGCAGAGCGCCTTCGACGAGTACTACCGGGAGATGTTCCGGGACGTCCCGCAGGCCGCCGAGATCTTCCAGGGCTCAGGTGTGAGCACCCGCCACATGGCGTGGGACCCGCGCACCGCGTACGCCGACGGATTTCCGCTCATCAAGCCGCGCATGCAGGCCTGGCAGGAGCACTTCCTCGCCATGAGCCGGCGCAACGTCGCCGATGTGCTCGACGCCACCGGCACCCGCGAGGACAGCGACCGGATCGGGTCCTTCGTCCTGGCCAGCTGCACCGGATACTCGGGCCCCACCCCCGACATCCTGCTGGCCGAGGAGTTCGGGCTGCGCAAGGACCTGCGGCGGACCTTCATCGGGCACATGGGCTGCAACGCCGCGTTCAACGTGCTCAAGACCGGCATCGACGCGGTCGCGGCCCGCCCCCACGAGCTGGTCCTGGCCGGGTCCGCCGAGGTGTGCTCCGTCCATCTGCGACCCGAGTACACCAAGGAACAGGCCGTGGTGAACGCCCTGTTCGGCGACGCCGGGGCGATGCTGCTGCTCGGCGCCGACGACGGCGGCCCCGGCCCGGTGATCCTCGGCACCCACACCGAGACGCACCCCGACACCTCGCACGCCATGAGCTGGCACATCGAGGACACCGCGTTCCGGATGGCCCTCTCGCCGTATGTGCCCTTCTACCTGGCCGAGGCCATCGGGCCGTTCGTCAAGGAGCTGCTGTCGTCCTACGGCATGGAGGCGGGCGACATCGAGCACTGGGGGATCCACCCCGGCGGCCCGAAGATCATCGACTTCGTGGGGGAGAAGCTGTCGCTCTCGCCCGAGCAGCTGGCGCCGTCCCGCGCGATCCTCGCCGAATACGGCAACTGCTCGTCCAGCACCATCCTGCTCATCCTCGAACGGATCCTGCGCGACAGCCGCCCGCAGCCGGGCGAGCACGCCGTGATCATGGCCTTCGGCCCCGGCCTGACCATGGAATCCGCGCTCGTCCGCTTCTGACCGGCCGCTCCCGGCCCGCCTTTGACCCCGATGGGACTGCATGCCATGACCAGCGCGCTGACGCCCCGATGGACCACCCCCGACCTGCACCACGCGATCAAGGACCACTACGACGGCCTGATCGAGCTGTACGAGGACCTGTGGGGCGAGCACATCCACCACGGCTACTGGGCCGAGGGCGAGCCCGACCCGGGACGCCACGCCGCCCAGGTGCGGCTCGTCGACGAGCTCATCGCCTTCGGCCCGGTGCCCGAGGGGACGCGGGTGCTCGACGCCGGCTGCGGGATCGGCGCCTCCGCCGTCTATCTCGCCGAGCGTCTCGGCTGCCGGGTCGACGGCATCACTCTCAGCGCCGAACAGGTCGGCCGCGCGGAGACCAAGGCCTCCGAGGCGGGCGTGAGCGACCGCACCGGCTTCCGGCTCCTCGACGCGATGCACACGGACTACCCGGACGCCACCTTCGACGTGGTGTGGGCGCTGGAGAGCTGCGAACTCATGCCGGACAAGAAGGCGTTCCTGGCCGAGTGCCACCGGGTGCTCAAGCCGGGCGGCACCCTGCTCGTCGCCACCTGGTGCGCCCGCGACGACCGGCTGGCGCCCGACGAGGCACGGCTCCTCGACCGTATCTACCGCGACTTCGTCGTCTCCCACGTGCTGCCGCTGGACCACTACCAGGCGATCGCCGAAGAGCTGGGCTTCGCGGAGATCCGTACCGTCGACTGGTCGGAGCGGGTGTCGGACACCTGGAAGCTCTCCACCGACATCGTCAAGCCCGTCGTCCGTGACCCCTCCATGATCTGGAAAATGATCCGGGCCAAGGGGATGGACATCTTCCGCTTCCTCAACTCCGTGCCGCTGATGAAGCAGGCGTACGAGCGCGACGTGATGCGCTACGGAGTCCTGCGCGCCACCCGCCCGCTCTGACACCTCCCGCCGCCCCGATCCGCACCCAGACCTGGAGAACGCGATGACCACAACGGCCGCGCCGACCGCCTCGATCGAGTCCCTGGTCGCGGACCTGCTCACGCAGCCGTGGCTGATCGATCTGTTCACCGAACTGTCCGAGCGTCAGGCCGGCTCGACGGCCGCCACCTCCAGGCTGCGCGAGGTCGACGCGTCCAACCACGTCTTTTGGCCCTTCCACGCACCGCAGTTCCCGATGGTGGTGACCGAGGCGCACGGCAGCCGCATCACCGATGTGGACGGCAACACCTACGTCGACTGCCACCTCGGTTTCGGGGCGCAGGCGCTGCACGGGCACAGCCCGGAGAAGGTCGTCGCGTTCGTACGCGACCAGCTGGGCAGCACCTCGGGCAACGGCTACTGCCATCCCATCGAGGCGCAACTCGTCGACCTGCTCAAGCAGTTCGTGCCGCACTGCGAGAAGTTCGCGTTCCTCAACTCCGGTACGGACGCCACCGCGGCGGCGATCAGGCTGGCCCGCGCGCACACCGGGCGCCGGATGGTCGCCAAGTTCGAGGGGTCGCTGCACGGGGTGCACGACCTGGGCATGCACAACACCGCCTTCTGGTACCACGGCCACCCCGCCACCCCCTTCCCCAGCAGCGCCGCCGACGGAGGCGTCGAGCGCACGCCCGCGCTGACCGGCGTTCCGGTCGCCGACCCGCGCGATCTGCTCGTCCTGCCCAACGACCCGGCCCGAGCGCTGGAGTTGATCGAGCGGCACAAGGACGAACTGGCCTGCGTCCTGGGCGAGGCCGTCTCCTCCTCCTTCCCGTACGTCGAACACACCGTGCCGCTCATCCGGGCCGCGTCCGAGAGCTGCAAGCGGCTGCGGATCCCCTTCATCCTGGACGAGGTCCTCACCGGCTTCCGCTACGGACCAGGCGGCGCGGCCGAACACTTCGGCATCCACGCCGACCTGTACTGCTTCGGCAAGGTCATCAGCGGCCTCGGCCTCCCGCTCTCCGCCGTGGGCGGCCGGGCGGCCCTGCTCGACCACGCACAGACCTCAGGGCTGCCGCTGACCGACATCGGCCGCAAGACCTGCGTCCAGACCACCCACGCGGGCAACCACCTGGCGCTCAGCGCCTCGTACGCGAGCCTGTCGCTGCTGCACGAGCAGCGGGACACGTACTACACCGAGACCCGCGCCAAGGTCGCCACGATCCAGCGGCGCCTGGCCGGATTCCGCGACAGCACCGGCATCCCGCTGCGGCTCGTCGGCTTCGGCGACTTCATCGGGTCGTTCGGCTTCCTGGAGAAGGAGAGCTACGGCGACTACCGGGAGTTCGCGGGATCGGTGAACCCGATCGCCTTCTTCCTGCTGACCCTCATGCTGCGCAAGCGCGGCTTCTACACCCTCAGCCTGCCCATGCTGTTCACCGGCGGCGCCCACAGCACCGAGGACCTGGACGCGCTGTACACGGCCGTCACCGAATCGGCCCTCGAACTCCAGCGCCACGACTTCCCGTTCATCCTGCCCGGGGCAGCCGCGCAGTGAGCGCCGGCCCCGTGCGCGCGGGCTCGCCACTCGCCACCCCCAGGCGCGGTTCGTCGGGCCCGCGGAGCGACGAGCGGGCGGACGCGGTCGTCGTCGGCGCGGGACTCGCCGGGCTCACCGCCGCCGTCCGGCTGGCCGGGGCCGTCGGGCCCGGCCGCAAGGTGCTGCTGCTCGAAGCGGGCTCGGAGGCGGGCGGCCGGGCCCGCACCACCGACCACGGCGGCTACCTCCTCGGGCTTGGCCCCCGCGCCCTGTACCGGACCACCGAACGGCAGCTGCGCGCCCTGGGCGTGCGCGTCCCCGGCCACGAGCCGGACGTCGCCGGGGCACTGGCCCTGCGCGACGGCGCGCTCCACCCCGGCTACGCCGCCGCCCTGCCGCTGCTGCGGACCGGGCTGCTGTCCGCACGCGAACGCGTCTCCGTCGGCCGACTGTTGGCCCTCTCCCGGCCCCGCGCCAGGATGGCCGGGACCGACGCGGCCCAGTGGCTCGGCGACCGGCTGCCCACCGAACGGGCCCGGCAGGCGGCCTTCGCGGTGCTGCGGATGAGCGCCTACGTGGGGCGCTCCGACATGATCGGCGCCGACGCGCTCGCCGGGCACTTCGCCGAGGTGCGCAAAGGCGTCCGGTACGTGGACGGCGGCTGGCGCAGCGTGGTCGACGCGCTGCTCGGCCGCGCCGCCGCGCTCGGCGTAGTCGTGCGCACCGGAGCCAGGGCCGCGTCCGTCGAGGGCGGGTCCACCCCGTACGTACGACTGGCGGACGGCCGGGGTATACGCGCCAGGGCCGTGGTCGTCGCCGGGCTGTCGCCCCGCGCGGCCGGAGCGCTCCTGGAGCGGCCCGGCCTGGCCGGCTCCGCGGGCCACCCGCTGCACACCGCCTGCCTGGACGTGGCCCTCAGCCGACTGCCCGACCCCCGGCGCGCACTGGTCTTCGGCGTCGACGAACCGCTCTACCTCTCCGCCTTCTCCACGACGGCCCGCCTCGCGCCGCCCGGCGGCGCGGTGCTGCACCTGGCCCGCTACGACGACGGGACCGGCCTCGGCGCCGAACAGGTGCGGGCGCGGCTGCACGCCATGCTCGACACCTGCCAGCCCGGCTGGCGCGAAGTCCTCGTCCATGAGCGCTTCCTGCCCCGCATCACCACCATGAGCGCGTTGCCCGAGGCCCGCCTCGGCGGGCTCACGGGCCGGCCGGGACCGCGCGCGCCCGGCCACCCCGGGGTGTTCCTCGCCGGTGACTGGGTGGGGCCCCACGGGCTGCTCGCGGACGCCGTCGTGCTCAGCGCCGTCCGAGCCGCCGAGGAGGCAGCCGTCCGCTTCTGACCACGGGCGGCTCCCGCGCCCCGTCTCCGACCATGCGGGCCCTCCCGGCCCACCTCGACCGAGCACCGCACCGGAACCAAGACCCTCACGGAGTCGCCATGCGCCCGATCCGTATCGCCGCCCTCGGCGGCTCACTGCGTTCAGCGTCGGTGTCCGCGGCGGCCCTGCGCGCCTGCGCCATGCGGGCCCGCAGGGCGGGGGCCCAGGTCACCCTGCTGAACGGCCCCGACCTGGCCCTGCCGCTGTACGACCCGCAGACCGCCGGCCGAACCCCGCAGACCCGGCGGATGCTCGCGGCGCTGCGCGCCGCCGACGGTGTGTTGCTGGCCAGCCCGACGTACCACGGTGGCATGTCGGGGCTGCTGAAGAACGCGCTGGACCACACCGAGGAGCTGGCCCAGGAGACGCCCTGCTATCTGGACGGGCGGGCGATCGGCTGCCTGACCGTGGCGTGGAACGACGTGGCGGGGGCCTCAGCGCTCGCCGGACTGCGCTCCTCCGCCCAGGCGTTGCGCGGCTGGACGGTGCCGATGGGAGTGGTCGTGCCGGCCGGCACGGACTTCGCCGCCGACGACACCTGCGCGGATCTCCGTACGGCCCGCAGACTCGACATCCTCACCGACCAGGTCCTGGACTTCGCACGGATGCGGGCCGCCCGCCCTGCCGTGCCCGCGGACCGGCCCGCGGTCGGCGCCTCGGCTGTCGGCTAGGCGGCGCGGCGAACGTGTGACAGGCGGAGGGCCGGACCCGAGTGACGGACGCTGTTGGTCAATCCTGGGCTCTGATGCTTCGACCCGTCGTTATGCGGCGGGGCGGAGCGCTGTCAGGGGGCTGGTCCGGGTGCGGGCGTGGGGTTGGTCGGTGAGCCAGGCGTTGATGCGGATGAGGTTGATCGCGGCGCCGGTGAGCTGGTGCTGGAGGCTGGTCTTGCCGAGGCCCCAGTAGTGGGATCTGCGCAGGCCGCAGCCTTGCACTCCTTGGGAGATGGTTCCTTCGACCCCGGCACGGATCTTGTAGCGGTCCTTCCACGCGTCGGTCGCCTGTAGGTGCCGGGCCTGATGGAGGGCTTCGTATTCGTGGCGGGGTGGAGTCGGTCCGCGCGTTCCCGCCACCTGTCAGCAGTCCCCGTTCCTGGGCCGCGACCAGGATCGCGTCCGGCACCGCCCGCCCGGCGTCCCCGCCGACCAGACGGTCCCTGAACTCCGAGAGCACCGGGAAGTCGAAGCCGGGATCGGTCAGCTCCTGTCCTAGCGTGAACTTCCAGTCGATCCGGGCCCGCACTGCCTCAGCGGCCTGCCGGTCGGTCAGCCCCTCCACGAACTGCGACACCAGCACCATCGCGAGACGCCCCCGTGACCAAGCAGTCTTCCCCCGCACCGGGAACAGACTCCCGAACTGCTCATCGGTGAACAGAACACCCAGCTCATCGCGGACCCGGATCGCCAGGCTCCCTTTCGGGAAGGCCGCCCGCGCCACCCGCACCGTCTCCACCGGGATCCCCCTGCGGCCCCTGCGGCCGCATCGACATCGACACCCACCCCATACGACAACGTCGGCTCCCAAGACCACAACCAGGTCTGGGGAGCCAACGTCACGCGGGAGCCGGAATTCACCAACAGCGTCCGATACGGGTCCGGCCCTCCGCCTGTCACATCCGGTCAGACGATCAGTGGCAGCTGCGTGCGCCGGTCGGCCGCGCGGGCGTCGGCCAGCTGGCCGCGGCCCTTGTCGGTCATGAGATCCGGGTTCCATATCGTGCCCCCGTCGATGGCCACGGCCACCCGGGTGATCCCCGCGACATTGCCGACCTTCTGCTCGATCGACTGCAGGATGGTCGGCACCGCCATGCAGAACGGGGCCGTCAGGCTGATGGTGACCTGGGCCCGCCCGTTGTCGTCGACCTCGACGCCGCGGACCAGGCCGAGGTCGACCAGGCTCATCGGGCGCTGCCAGGACTGGCTGCACGGGTCGTAGACCTCGCCGAGCGCGTCGTGCACCCGCTCCGCCGCGCTCTCCCCGACGCCGCTCACGCGCCGGCCCCGGCCTGTGCGGGCGCCCACAACTCGGGTTGCATCTCACGCCAGTTGGACCACATCGGGCGCAGGCCGTGCTCGGCGCGCTGCTGCCCGAACTCGTCGTCGCGTACGGCCTCGGCCGCCGCGGCGAGGTCGATTCCCGCGATGCGCGCGTAGTTGCCGGCCAGGAAGCCCTCCCGCTGCTCCCGGGTGATCTGCTCCAGGCCGTACTTCTCCAGAACGCGGTCCGAGAAGGTGAGGCGGGCCACCTTCTCCAGCACCGGCTGCGGGTGGAAGTGCAGGGCGCCCGAGGCGTAGATGATCTTCTCGGCGCCGCCGAGGGAGATGAGCTGCGCCAGGGCCTCCTCGACGTACCCCATGCCATGGGTGAGGATCGCGGAGGTGATCTCCAGGTTGGCGTAGACGTTCGGCAGTCGCATCAGCGCCATCGCGACCTCCTCGACGAACGGCGGGAGGCCCGCGTGCACGATCTCGAAGGAGAGGTCGATATGGCGGATGGCGACCCTTTCGAGGTCGTCGATGCCGAACGGGGAGAGCGGCACCAGGCCGTTGGGCACGATCTTGTGTACCGCGATGATCTTGATGCCGAGCTCTTTGGCGACGTCGTACAGCGGCTCGAACGACGGATCGTCAAGACGCCAACTGTGGTCCGGTGAACCGGCGTTGGGATAGATCTTGATGCCGATGGTGCCCGGCACCTGCGCCACCTGCTCGCGCAGATCACGCAGGCAGCGGTCGATCCCCAGGATCGGGTTGAGCCCCGCGTACGGTATGACGCGCTGCGGCCACTTCAGGGCCAGTTCCCGGTTCTTCTCGCCGTTGCACAGGCCGTCCTCGAAGACGCTGTCGATGCGCAGGCGATGATTCACGGCCAAATCGACATCGGACTCGGTGAACATCGTCCGGGCCAGCAGCTCCACCGGCCAGTCGGTGCAGAAGGCTTCGCGGGGAATGCCCGAGCCCTCGGTGGAGAACCGCTCGTGCATGCCCCAGAGCATCTCCCGGAGCACATAGGCGTGCAGGTCAGGGTTGCCGGCCGGGTCCTGCTTCAGATTGCTGTCGGCCAGGTTGTACGGGTGGACCGTGGCATCGATGACGAACATGTTGTCGATCAACTGGGTCTCCTGTCGCAGCGGTTGCCGGGGCGCGTACGTCGGGAACGCAGCCTGGCGCCGAGTGTCGGACCTCGGTCTTCAGCGGGACTAAAGGGACCGGGAGAACACTGCTCGCACCAACGGAAGGTGACGATCCATGTTCTCTGCTCTGGGCTCCGCACTGCACGCCCGGCGGCGCGTCGGCCTGCTGCTGGCCGTCCTCGCCGCCGTCCTGGCCGGCTTCTTCGGCGGGACCGTGGACAGCAAGCTGACCAATGGGCTCTCCGACTACGACGATCCGGGCGGCTCCAACGTCGCCGCCCGCGAGATCATCGAGCGGGCCAGCGGCATCGACGCGCAGGAGGGTTACGCCCTCCTCGTCCGCACCGACGCACCGATCGCCCCCGAAGCCGCGCTCCCGGAGACCGTCAAGGCCGCGGCGGCGCTGCTGCGCGCCCGGCCCGAGGTCGAGAAGGTCGTCGACTACGCGTCCGCCGGCAACCCCGCGCTGATCTCCAAGGACTCCCGCAGCACTGTCGTCCTGGGCATGGTCGGCGAGATGAAGGAGTCGGCGACCGTCGACGCCGAGGGCGCCCTGCAGAAAGCCATCGAGGACAACCCGGCGCTGCGCGGGAAGGTCTTCCTCGGCGGTCCCACCCCCGGCCACGTACAGGTCGCCGAGGTGTCCAACACGGACCTCGCCAAGGCCGAGGGCTACGCGCTGCCCTTCATCCTGATTCTGCTCTTCCTGGTGTTCCGCGGCGTCGTCGCCGCCTTCGTGCCGCTCATCGGCGCCTTCGTGTCCCTGCTGCTCACCCTGGCCGGGCTGCGGCTGGCGACCGAGTTCATGGACGTCTCCACCGGCGCCCTCAACCTCGCCTTCGCCCTGGGGCTCGGTCTCTCGGTCGACTTCGGACTGCTGATCGTCTCCCGCTACCGCGAGGAGATCGCCGTGCACGGCGCGAGCGCCGAGGCGCTGCGCCGCACGGTCGCGACCGCCGGACGCACCGTCCTGTTCAGCGCGCTGACGGTCGCCGCCGCGCTGGCGGCGCTCATCGCCTTCCCGCACCCCTACCTGCGGTCGATGGGCCTCGCGGGGGTCATCACCGTGATCGCCGCTGCCCTGTTCGCGCTGCTCGGGCTGCCCGCGCTGCTCGCCGCACTCGGCACCCGCGTCAACTCCCTCGCCCCGCGCCGCTGGCAGCGCCGCGAGTCGACGGACGAGGCCGCCGGCAACCGCTGGCACCGTCTTGCCTCGGCCGTGATGCGTCGCCCCGGCCTCATCGCCGTCGTCGCCACGGCCGTACTGCTGCTGATCGCCTCACCGGTGCTCGGCATCCGCTTCAGCGGCGCCGACGCCGCCACCCTGCCCCCCGAGACCAGCGCGGGCCAGGTCGCCGACTCCCTGGAGCGCGACTTCGAGATGCCCCCCGCGTCGCCGCTGCAGATCGTCCTGGACACCCCGCAGGGCGGCGCCGAAGTGGACGCGTACGCCCGCGAGGTCGCGGACGTACCCGGCGTCGCATCGGTGGGCGAGCCGTTCCGGCTGGACGCGAAGCACTGGGAGGTGGACGCGATCCTCGATGGGACCCCGCTGGGCACCACGGCCCAGGACGCGGCGTCCGACGTGCAGGACCTGACCGCCCCGCACCCCGCCCGCTTCACCGGCCTGACCGCCGACACCCTCGCCCAGCAGCAGTCCATCGGCAACCATCTGCCGCTGGCCATAGGGGTGTTGACTGTGGTCACGCTTCTGCTGCTCTTCGCCTTCTCCGGGTCGGTGCTCCTGCCGTTCAAGGCGCTGCTGATGAACATGCTCTCCACCGGCGCTGCGCTCGGCTTCCTCGTCTGGATCTTCCAGGACGGCAACCTCGGCTTCGAGGCCCAGAGCGGCATCGAGGTCACCACGCCCGTCCTGGTCTTCGCGCTCGCCTTCGGGCTCTCCACCGACTACAACGTCTTCCTGCTCGGCCGGATCAAGGAGGCGAAGGCGGCCGGTCTCGACGACCGTGAGGCCGTCGCCGAAGGGCTCGCCAGGACGGGCCCCATCGTCACCTCGGCGGCGGTGCTCTTCTGCGTCGCCGTGGGAGCGCTCGCGCTGTCCCGGCTGGTCTTCATCAAGGAGCTGGGCCTCGGTACGGCCTTCGCCGTGCTGCTCGACGCGACGCTCGTACGGGCCCTCCTCGTGCCGTCGCTGATGGCGCTCCTCGGCAGCACCAACTGGTGGGCGCCGGCCCCGCTGCGCAAGCTGCACAGCGCGCTGCGCCTCGACCGGATGGAACCCCCGTCGACCGGGGCGGCCCCGAAGCCGGTGGACATCCCCCGGCCGCCGGACCACGACCAGCAGCCGACCGTCCGGGCAGGGGCGTCCCGACCGTGACGCGTTCCGGCCGACGCCCGCTTCCCCGTTGCCGCAGGAGGACTTGATGGACACCGAGACCAGAACCGCCCCGCCCCACCAGTACCCCTTCCACCGTCCGTCGGCCGTCGAAGTGCCGCCCGTCTACGAGGAACTGCGGGCCACCTGCCCGGTCGCCCACGTCGGGCTGCCCAGCGGTGACGAGGGATACGTGGTCAGCCGGTACGAGGACGTCCGTACCGTCCTCGCCGACCCGCGCTTCAGCCGGGCGGCCACCGTGGCGCCCGGAGCGCCGCAGCTGTCGAAGAACCCGCCCATGGCCGGCGGCCTTTTCACCATGGACCCACCCGAGCACACCCGGCTGCGCAAGCTCGTCTCACGCGAGTTCACCGCGCGCCGGGTGCAGAATCTGCGCCCGCGCATCCAGGAGATGACCGACGGCCTGCTGGACGCGATGGAGCAGCTCCCCACGCCGGTGGACCTCAACACCGCGCTGGCGTTCCCGCTGCCCGTGATGGTCATCTGCGAACTCCTCGGCGTGCCCTACGAGGACCGGGACCGCTTCCGCGGCTGGTCCGACGCTTTCGTGTCGCTCACCTCGCACTCGCCCGAAGAGGTCGTCGCGCAGCGGACGTCCATGGTCCAGTACCTGGGCGCGCTCGCCCAGCGCAAGCGCGACGAGCCGGCCGACGACCTGATGAGCGCGCTCGTCGCCGCCCGGGACGAGGAGGGCAGCCTCAGCGAGATGGAACTGATCACGATGGGCATCACCCTGCTCGTCGCCGGACACGAGACCACCGTCAGCATGATCGGCACCTCCGTCCTGACGCTGCTGCGCCATCCGGAGCACCTGAAGGCCCTGCGCGAACGGCCGGAGATGGTGGAACACGCGGTGGAGGAGCTGCTGCGGATCAACCCCATCGGCGACGGCGGCCCGCTGCGCGTCACCCTGGAGGACGTGGAGATCGCGGGCACCACCATCCCGAAGGGCAGCGCGGTGCTCGCCGCGATCTGCTCGGCCAACCGCGACGAGCGGCGCTTCCAGGAGCCGGGCTCGGCGGACGACTTCGACCCGGCCAGACCGTCGGCGACGGCGCAACTCGCCTTCGGGCACGGCCCGCACTTCTGCCTGGGCGCCGCGCTGGCACGGGCCGAACTCCAGATCGTCATCGGCTCGTTGCTGCGCAGGTTCCCGAAGCTGGCGCTCGCCGAGGACGTGGCGAAGCTGGAGATGACGACCGGGATGATGGTCCACGCCCTCAACCGGCTGCCGGTGACCTGGTAGCTGCCGGTACGGCAGGAATCGTGCTGGGACAGCAGCCGGTACGACGACCCGGGGCCCGGAGCGGTAAGGGGCCCCGGGCCCCGCCATGGCCGGACCCGGGAATCCCGGCGCGCGGGAATCCCGGCGCGCGGAATCCCGTCGTGCGGTGAGGACTCGTCCAGGTAACCCGTGCACCCGAGTGGGCCGGTCCCCGCACCCGTACCCGCGCAGAGCGACTCGTCACCAGTGGGCCGGCCACGGCCCACGCGAGGTCACCCCCCACCCCAGCAGGAAGGGACCCGATGATGAAGACCACCCCCCAGGAGAGCACCGACAACGCCGAGCCCTTGCCGGAACCCGGCCGGCCCGAGGCCGGTGCCCGTAGCCCGCGGCGGCGCAGGAGGTGGCCGGTGTTCTCCGCACTGGGGCTCCTGGTGGCCCTCACCGGCTACACAGTGTGGACCAACGTCCGCCCGGTCCGGCTGACGGCGTCCATCGAGCTCCGGGCGACCCCCGACGAGGTCTGGCAGGTCCTCGCGGACTTCGACGCCTACGCCGAGTGGAACCCCTTCATGAAGCAGGCCGAGGTGACCTCCGACGGGGGCCGCCTGGAGGTGGGCGCGCGGCTGCGCAACCAGATGAGCCACCCGAGCGGCGAGACCACCTTCACGCCCGAGGTACTGGCCGTCGACCCGGGCCGGGAGCTGCGCTGGATCGGCAGGCTCGGCCCGGGCTGGCTCGCGGACGGCGAGCACCGCTTCACCATCGAGAGCCTCGGCTCCGGTCAGGTGCGGTTCACGCAGAGCGAGCGCTTCAGCGGCGCCCTCACTCCCTTCCTGAAGGGTCAGCTGGAGGGCGAGACACTGCCTCAGTTCCGCGCGATGAACGAGGCGCTGAAGGAGCGGGTGCGCTCCGCGGGCTGAGCCGCGGCTGAAGCTGGAAATACGCACCGGCCAACGCCCGCCGCTTCAGCGCCCGACTGCCGTCGACTGTCCGGTACAGCAGTCGGCGGTAGCCGCCGCCCAGCCGCCCGTGCAGTGCGAAGAGCCGCTCCTGGCGCAGCTGAAGGCTCCGGGAGCGGCTGACCGAATCCTGCCTGGCCAGCTGGAACTCCTCGCTCGCGCGCAGCAGTTCGACCACACCACCGCCGTCCGCCAGCGCACCTTCGATCAGCGGGGCCAGTGTGACGGCGTCGATGATGGCGTGGTTGACACCCTGTCCCAGGACCGGTGTGAGGGTGTGCGCGGCGTCGCCGATCAGGGTCAGACCCGGCATCGACCAGCGCGGGGCGACGGTGGTGAAGATGTCCAGCGCGGAGGTGTCCGACCAGGCCAGAATCTCTCTGCGCACCGTGCCGGCGAGCTCGGGTGCCAGTCGGGCGATCCGCGCGTGCAGCGCCGGCAGCCCCTGCGCGCGCAGCTGCTTGAAGCCGCCCTTGGGGATGTTGAAGCCCACCCGGACACTGTCCGGCCTGGTCGGGATGAACAGCCCGTGCTGATCGCCGTCGATGCGGATGCGGTACGTGGCGGAGTCCCACTCGGGCGGCATCGGCAGCTTGAGCCAGACGACGTCCCGGTCCAGTGGCAGCTTCTCGAAGGGCAGGCCGGACAGCGAACGGGTCTTGCTGAACCGCCCGTCCGCGGCGACGGTCAGCGTCGCCCGTACGGTCACATCGCCGTCGGGGGTGCGCGCCCTGACCCCGGTGACCGGACCGCCCGGCTCCCGTATCAGCCCCGCGGCCGTGGCCTGGCGCAGCAGGGTGAAGTCCGGGTACGCGGAGCCGGCTTCGGCCAGTGCCGAGAGCAGCGTCGACTGCGGGAGCTCGATCGGGAAGGGCTGCGGGTAGGGGAAATCGGCGAAGTCGGTCCGCAGCACGGTACGGCCGGCGTCCATGATCTCCATGTGCCGCATCTGCTCGTACTCGCCCTCCAGGCGCTCCAGCAGCCCCAGCCGCTCCAGCAGCCAGACCGAGTCGGGTGAGACGGACTCGCCGCGGAACGACCGGTTGAAGTGCGCGCTCTGCTCCAGCACCACGACGGGCACCGCGCGCTTGGCCAGTTCCACCGCGAGTGTGAGACCGGCCGGGCCGCCGCCGACCACACAGACCTGGGTGCTCAGTTCTTTATCCACGTTTCTCCTGCCTCTGCCACCAGTGGAGGCCCCGGCGAATGCCGGGGCCCCTGGTGCGGGTGTCGGGTGGCACCCCCTGTCCGGGCTGTGTGCGGGGGGCTGGGGCTCGGGGGGTGGCCGGGTTGTGGGGGTGGGGGGCGGTCCGGGGGCTCCGTTACCAGGTGACCGGGAGGGAACTGATGCCGTGCACCAGCATTCCCTCCGGGCGGCTGAGCTCACTGGCGGGCACCGCGAGGCGCAGGGTCGGGAAGCGCTGGATCAACGAGCCGATGGCGATCTGCAGTTCCAGCCGGGCCAGGCCCGAGCCGATGCAGTAGTGGGGGCCGTGGCTGAACGCGAAGTGCGGGTTGGCCGGACGGTCGAAGTCCAGCTCGTCGGGGCGTTCGAACTGGGCGCCGTCCCGGTTGGCGGAGCTGAGGCCGGCCAGGACCGCGCTGCCCGCCGGGATCGTCACCCCGCTCAACTCGACGTCCTCCAGGGTGATGCGCAGCAGCGCCTCGTCGCCGGGCGGATGCATCCGCAGCAGCTCCTCGACCGCGGTGCCGATCAGCTCCGGCTCCTTGCGCAGGCGCTCCAGCTGCTCGGGGTGCTCAAGCAGCGACACCACGCTGTTGGCTATCTGGTTCACGGTGGTCTCGTGCCCCGCGACCAGCAGGCTGATCCCGAGGAAGATCAGCTCCTCCTCGCTGAGCCGGTCGTCGTCCTCGTCGTGGATGGAGACGAGCGCCGAGAGCAGGTCCTCGCCGGGCTGCTCCCGCTTGGCCGCGACCAGTTCCCCGAGGTAGGTGCGCAGTCCGAGCTGGGCGCCCAGCATCTCCTCCTTCGTACGGGAGGTGGTGGCCAGGAAGACGCTCGACCAGGCCGCGAACTTCTCCCGGTCCTCGAACGGCACGCCCAGCAGCTCGCAGATCACCGTGACCGGCAGCGGGAAGGCCAGCGCGGGCACCAGGTCGACCGGCCCGGTCTGTGCCTCCATCGCGTCCAGCAGGGCGTCCGTGTGCTCCTGGATGCGGGGGCGCAGGGCGGCCACTCGGCGGACGGTGAATTCTCGGGAGACGAGCTTACGGACGCGGGTGTGCTCGGGCGGGTCCATGTTGAGCAGGCTCTTGAAGTTCTGCGGCGCGGCGGCGAGGCGCGGCGCGCCCGGCTCCAGGGTGGCGGCGCGGCTGAACCGCGGATCCGACAGCGCGGTGCGGACGTCGTCGTACTTGGTGAGCAGGAAGGCATGATCGCCGCTGGGCATTTGGACGTCCGCCACCGGGCTCTCCTCGCGGAGCTTGCCGTACATCGGGCACTGCTGCAGCCCGGCGGCTCGCTCGAAGGGGTAGGAGAGAACCGGCTCGGCAGTCTCGGGCGCTTCGGGGTTGGCGGTCATCGCACGTCCTCTTCTTCTGCTTCAGCTGCGGCGGTCAGGTGCTTCTACGGCTGTGACGATCTGATGCGTGTCAGGTGGGGGAGTGCACGGTGGTCGACGGGCCCGGGACCGGGACCGGGGCGATCAGCAGGGGGTCGCTCGCCGCGGCCTCCTGGAGCGGGTAGTAGAGATTGGCGAAGACCTTGCGCTTGATGCGACTGCTGGAATTGGCCAGGCGGTACGCCGTGCTCCTGAGCAGGCCGGGGATGCGCCCGGACAGCGCGAACGCCTTCTCCTGCCGCAGCTGCAGCCCCCGGGCCCGGGTCACCGCGCCCTCACGTTCCTGCTGGAACCGCTGCGTCGCCCGGCCGAGCGCGGCCGGTTCGTCACCCTCGCCGAACGCGTCGGCGACCAGCCTGGCCAGTACCGCCGCGTCCGTGATCGCATGGTTGACGCCCTGGCCCAGCACGGGCGTCAGGGTGTGCGCGGCGTCGCCGATGAGGACCAGACCCGGTCGCGACCAGCGGGGGACGACGGTGGTGAAGATATCCAGCATCGAGGTGTCGGACCACTGGGTGACGGACTCCCGGACGCCTTGGGAGATCTCGGGGGCGAGCTCGTCCATCCGGGCGTGCAGCGCGGAGATGCCCTGCTGGCGCATATCGCGCAGGCCGCCCTTGGGAATGTTGAACCCGACCCGGACCAGATCGGGGACGGTCGGGATGAAGAGCCCGTGCCGGTTGTCGATGATCCTGATCCGGTAGGTGTGCCCGTCCCAGACGGCCGGCCGCGGCACCTTGAACCAGACGAAGTCCCGCTCCAGCGGCACCTTCTCGTACGGCAGACCCGACATCTCCCGGGTCTTGCTGAACCGCCCGTCGGCGCCCACGGTCAGGGTCGCGCGCACCTCGAACTCCCCGTCGGGCCCCTTGCAGCGCACCCCGGTCACCGGGCCGCCCGCCTCCCGCAGCAGCGCCGTCGCTACGGTTTTGCGCATCAGGCGGAAGCCGGGCAGCTCACTGCCGGCGTCCGCGAGGGCGGTCAGCAGGGGCGGCTGGGGCAGCTCCATGGGGTAGGGGCACGGCTGGTCGTAGTCGGAGAAATTGGCGCTCAGGACGGTGCGTCCCCGGTCCACGATCTCCATCCGCCGGGTCTCCAGCGTCTGGTCGCGGACCTTGTCGAGGATCCCCATCCGCTGGAGCAGCCAGACCGAGTCGGGGGAGATGGACTCACCCCGGAACGACCGGTCGAAGCGGCTGCTCTGCTCCACGACGACGACCGAGACCGACCTGCGGGCCAGTTCCAGCGCAAGGGCCAGACCTGCGGGGCCGCCCCCCACCACGCAGACCTGTGCTTCCACGGCTGCTGTCATCGCTCTGCCTCTCCACGGGAGTGATGGTCGCGCCGAGCATCCGAGGGCCGGCTAAAGCACGGCTTGCATCCGGGCCCGCAGCCACCGCCCGTACCCGCCGGGCAACACCGCGCAAGCAGCCCTTAAGAACACTCGGAAAGGCTCGGGACCCGCACCGTCGAGGGCATCGTGGGCCGAGGGCGAAGACACGGAGGAGGACGGCATGGCAGCTGTGGACACGCGCAACAGTGCGGACACCCCGGACACCGACGAGATGGTGCTCGTGCACCGCCTCTTCCTGCGGGAGTACGGGTCGGCCGCCCCCCTTGTGCGCGGCGTCGGCGCGCACAACACCGGGCGCAGCCGTACCGTCGCCGCGTACCTCGCCGCCCTCGCCGTGATGCTGGAGGAACACCACCTCGCCGAGGACGAACTGGTCTGGCCCCGGCTCATGAACGACCCGGCGGTCGAACAGGGTCTGGTGGAGCGGATGGAGGAGCAGCACGAGCGGATCGCCCGGGCTCTCGGCCGGTTGTCCGCAGCACTGCCCGACTGGCGCGACACCGGCGACCCGGAGCTGCGCGAGGCTGTGGCCGGGGCCTGCGAAGCCCTCGTCCCCGCCCTCGAAGAGCACCTGGCGGACGAGGAGTTGTACGTCCTTCCGCTCGTCCCCGAACGCTTCACCGGAGCCGAATGGGCGCGGCTGAGCGAGCGCGGCCGGGCCGCGGTCCCCGGGTCCCACCGGCTGTACATGCTCGGGGCGCTTTCAGCCGCCGCGGGCGACGACCAGCGGGCGGCCTTCCTGGGCCGACTGCCCGCCCCGGTCCGGCTGTTGTGGCGGCTGGCGGGGAAGAGGCTGCGGCGCGGCGCCCTGCTGAAACTCCACGGACCACCGCCGGCCACGACCGGTTCGCGCCGGTGACCCGAGTGCGGCCGGGGGCTCCGGCGCCCCGGCGAAGAGTCGGCAGAGGTGAGCCGGCGCCACCGGCGAAGCCGGCACAGGCGAACCGAGAAATGAGGCAGAAGTCGTGACCGCACCCGTATCAGTGCGCCCCCCGGAGACCGGGCGGACCGGAGCGCTGGACCAACTGCGCGCGCTGCACACGCAGGGCAGGATCGCCGCCGAGTACCCGGCGGTGCAGGGGCTCCTCGCCGAGCTCGACCAGGGCGCCGACCCCTGGGCCGAGCTGTCCCGGGCCGGCCGCCTGCTGGCCAAGGTGGCGCCCGAGGAGATCGCCGCGCTGCACCCCGGCGCGGCGCCGCTCACCGCCGCGATCACCGGCCACGGCACGCTGGACGCGCTGATCGCCCCGCTCACCGCCCAACTCGCCCGGCACGGCATACCGCTGCGGCCCCTCGCCGGCGACTACGACGCGTGGCTCCGTGACCTGCAGGACACCGGCAGCCCGCTGTACGCCCCGGGCACCGACCTCGCGCTCTGCCTGCTCGACGCCCAGATCGTCTTCGACGAACTGCCGAACCCGTGGCGGGTGGAGGACGTGGCGGAGGCCGTCGCGTCCAAGCTCGCACTGCTCGACCGGCTCGTCGCCCGCTACGGCGAGTTCGGGCCGGGCACGCTCGTCCTCAATACCCTGCCGCTGCTGCGCGCCCACACCCACCAGCTGGTCGACCACCGGTCGCGCACCGAACTGTCCGCCCTGTGGCGGGAGTTCAATGCCGGTCTGCTGCGGCTCGCATCGCGGCACCCCCGGCTGCACGTCGTCGACCTCGACCCGCTGATCGCCGAGTGCGGCCCGGTGCGCGACAGCCGGCTCGCCGCCTACGCGAAGGTCCAGCTCGGCGAGGAGCTCCTCGCCCACTACGCCCGCGAGGCCGGCCACCTGGCACGCGCCCTGCGCGGCCGGGCCAAGAAGGTCCTGGTCGTCGACCTCGACAACACCCTGTGGGACGGCATCCTCGGCGACGACGGCCCGGCCGGCATCGCGGCCGCCACGACCTACCGGGGCCAGGCCTTCGGCATGTTCCAGCGCACCGTCAAGCAGATCGGCGCCCAGGGCGTCCTGCTCGCCGTCTGCAGCAAGAACGACCAGGAGCCGGTGCTCGGCGTGCTGCGCGACCACCCCGACATGGTGCTGCGGGAGAGCGACTTCGTCCGGATCAACGCCAACTGGCAGCCCAAGGACGGCAATCTGCGCGACATCGCGTCCCGGATCAATCTGGGGATCGACAGCTTCGTCTTCGCCGACGACTCGCCCTTCGAGTGCGGTCTGGTCGCCGCCGGCCTGCCAGAAGTTGCCCTGGTACGGCTCGACGAGGAGCCGGCCCTGCACATCGACCGACTGCTCGCCGACGGCTGGTTCGACGTACGCGAACTGACCGCGGAGGACCGCGGACGTGCGGTGCAGTACCGCACCGAGGGCGAGCGGCAGGGCCTGCTCGACAACGCGGGGTCGATGGAGGAGTACCTCCGCGACCTGGACGTACGGGTCAGCGTCTCGCCCGTGGACGAACACGAGCTCGCCCGCGTCTCCCAACTCACCCTGCGCACCAATCAGTTCAACCTGACCACGCAACGGTTGCAGCAGTCCGACGTGCGCCGGCTGCTCGACTCGCCCGACCAGCTGGTGCTCGCCGTCCGGTCCGGCGACCGGTTCGGGGACAACGGGGTGGTGGGCGCGCTCTTCGCCCACTTCGACGAAGCCGGCCTGCACATCGACAATGTGCTGCTGAGCTGCCGGGTCTTCGCCCGCGGCATCGAGCAGGCCGCCATGGCCGCGCTGCTGCGGCACGCCGCGGACACCGGAGCGGCGGCGGTCCACGCCCGCTACGCGCGCACGGCGAAGAACCACCGGGTACGCGACTTCTACCCCTCGGTCGGCTTCGGGACCACAGCGGAGGACCCCGACGGAGCCGCGTCCTTCCACCACCCGCTCACGGAACTCCCCGAGGTGCCCGCCCACGTGACCCTCGAAGCGTCCTTCGGGCGCGGGCGCGGCTGAACACGGCGCACCGAGCGCACGGCGCACCGAGAGGCGCGCGCCGGGAGTCACACGCCGAGAGCCGAGACCCCCGCATCCCACGCCACGGGCCCGTCCCACCACCCACCACCCACCGACTCCTGCCGTCCGCCCAATCCCCCGGGGCGGACGGCAGGCCCATGTGCGTACCGGTCCCACGCCCGCCCTACCCCGCCTCGACGCGTGCCTTCAGCGCCGCGTTCAGCTCGGCGAAGCCCTCCTGGGACTGCGTGATGACCGGGCCGGTGAACGGGACCAGCACGCCGCTGAACCGCTCGCTCTGCACCACCCGGGTGCCGCCGGGCACCGCCGCCAGCTCGAAGCTGTGCACCCCGTCGAAGATCCCCGGCACCCCGAACCGGCCACGCCAGCGCAGCAACCGGCCCGGCTCACTCACCAGCACCGTGGGCCTGAAGGTCATCTCACGGCCGGACGCCAGCCTGAAGCGCAGCACCAACCCGGCACCCGCTTCGGCCCGGCCCGCGGCGCTCACGAGAAAGGGGTTCCATTCATGGAAGGAACCGAAATCGGACAGTACCGACCACACCCGTTCGGGGTCGGCCGATATCTCGATCGTGGAAGAAATTCTGCGCATGACCCAATACCCCTTTGCCTGGCCGTGGTTGGCGCAACGTTACCGACAATTCAGCGCCCGGAAGCTGCCGCCGACAGGGCGGAACGCACCGCGCAAGTGAGCCCTTAGCAGCTCCGAGCACGATCGGAATCGTCCGAACAACCCTCGCCGGCGCCATGCCAGCGGATCTCGGAGAGGTCAGGGAAAGACGTTGACAAGCTTCCGCACATTCACGGAACTGGTGCTGGCGCGCACCGAAGAGCTCGGCTCCGAGGATGCCTTCATCTTTCTGCCGGACGATGCCAAAGGCTCGGCTCCGGAACATCTTTCGTACGGCGCACTCGACCTGGAGGCCCGCCGTATCGCCTCCTGGCTCCAGGAGCACGGCGCGACCGGCCGGCAGGTGCTGCTGCTCTACCCGTCGGGCACCGGCTTCATCAAGGCCTTCACGGCCTGCCTCTACGCCGGGGCCGTCGCCGTGCCCGCCCCGCTCCCCAGCGAGCAGGGCAAGCACTTCTCCCGGGTCTCCGGGATCCTGCGCGACGCGCAGGCCTGCGCGGTGCTCACGGACTCGGCCAACGCCCCGGAGATCTCCGCCTGGTTGGCCGCCGAAGGCATGAACGACGTGCTCTGCCTGGCGACCGACTCCGACGGGTTCGGCGACGCGAGCGCGTACGCCGTGCCCACGGTCACCCCGGAGAGCCTGGCGTTCCTCCAGTACACCTCGGGCTCGACCAGCGACCCCAAGGGCGTCATGGTCTCGCACAGCAATCTGCTCGCCAACGAGGCCGCGATCCAGCGGTCCGTGTCCTCGCACGCGGGGTCCCGCTACGGCGGCTGGCTGCCCTTCTACCACGACATGGGCCTCATCGGGCACATCCTCCAGCCCCTCTACCTGGGCGGTACCGCGGCGCTCATGTCGCCCGTCTCGTTCCTGAAGCGCCCGCACCGCTGGCTGCAGATGATCGGCGACTACGGGGTGACCATCGGCGGCGGCCCCAACTTCGCCTACGAACTGTGCCTGCGCCGGGTCACCGACGAGCAGCTCGCCACCCTCGACCTGTCCACCTGGGAGGCGGCCTGCAACGGCGCCGAGCCCATCCGGGTCGAGACCATCCGGGCCTTCACCGAGCGCTTCGCACCGGCCGGCTTCCGCCCCGAGGCCTTCTTCCCCTGCTACGGAATGGCGGAGACCACGCTGCTGGTCTCCGGTACACCGACGGACACCCGTCCGGTCGTCCGCAGCGTCGACGCGGCGGGTCTGGAGCGCGGCGAACTGGTCGACCCGCAGCAGGACGCCTCTTCCCGCACCCTCGTCAGCAGCGGCGTCATCCAGGACTTCGACGTACGCATCGTCGACCCGAAGACCCTCCAGGAGCAGCCCGACGGCAGCGTGGGCGAGATCTGGGCCAAGGGCGACAGCGTCGCGCAGGGCTACTGGAAGCGCCCGCAGACCAACAAGGAGATCTTCGACGCCGCCATCGCCGACGGCCGGGGCGGCCAGGATTCCGGCGGCTGGCTGCGCACCGGCGACCTCGGTGTCCTGGAGGAGGGCCAGCTCTATGTCACCGGGCGGCTCAAGGAGCTGGTGATCTTCGCCGGGCGCAATCTGTACCCGCAGGACGTCGAACGCGCCGTGCAGTCCAGCGACAAGGCCCTGGCGGTCGGCTCCGGCGCCGTGTTCGCCGTCGACACGGACCGCGAACACCTGATCATTCTCCAGGAGATACGGGTCAGCGCCGTCAGCACGGACCTGCGTGCCGTCGCCACCGCCGCCCAGCAGCTCATCGGCAAGGACTTCAACGTCCCCGCCGGGAACGTGATGCTGGTCCGCCCCGGCACCATCCGCAAGACCACCAGTGGCAAGATCCAGCGCACCCTGATGCGCAAGCTCTTCCTGGAGGGCGCCCTCACCCCGCTGTACGAGGTGCTGGAGCCCGCGGTCCGCGAGATCGTCGCCGACGCCACCGGTCAGACCCTGGAGCCGGTGGTCTGACATGGAGCATCCGCCGTACCGGCTCGCCGAGGAGCTCGACCGCTTCCTCGGCGACCCGCGGGACCCCACCGAGACGTTCTCGTACGCGCGCTGCGCCGAACTCGACGAGAAGGAGGAGTTCCCCGCCGACATCTGCCGCCGCCTGGAGGAGTGGGGCCTCGCCGGCTACTACGTCCCCGAGCAGCACGGCGGGCGGCTGCACGACTACGAGCAGCTGCTCCAGCTCAGCCGTACCGTCGCCCGCCGCGATCTCACCGTCGCCATCGGGCACGGCAAGACCTATCTCGGCGGTGTGTGCGTGTGGGTCGACGGTTCGGCGGAGCAGGCCGAGCGGCTCGGCAAGGACATCCGGGGCGGCCACGCGGTCTCCCTCGCGCTGACCGAACGGGCCCACGGGAGTGACCTGTTGGCGGGGCAGGTCGGCGTGACGTGCGCCGACGGCGCGGGCGACTGGCTGGTCGGCGGAGAGAAGTGGCTGATCAACAACGCCACGCGCGGCACCCTCCTCTCCCTCCTGACCCGCACGGACCCCGAGGGCGGACCGCGCGGCTTCAGCGTGCTCCTGGTCGACAAGCGCACCCTGCCCGAGGGGAGTTACCGCCACCTGCCGAAGGTGCGCACCCACGGCATCCGGGGCGCCGACATCTCCGGGATCACCTTCGACGCCGCACCGGTGGGCAGGGACGCGCTCGTGGGCAGGGAGGGTGGCGGCGTCGAGACCGTGCTCAAGGCGCTCCAGCTGACCCGCACGATGTGCGCCTCGCTCTCGCTGGGCGCCGCGGACCACGGTCTGGGACTCACCGTCGACTTCGCCGAACAGCGCGAGCTCTACGGCAGGCGGCTCGTCGAGCTCCCGCAGGCCCGCCACGTCCTGGCCACCGCCGCCGCCGACGTCCTGCTGCACGAGGCGGTGGCCGTCGTCGCCTCCCGCGCCGTGCACACCCAGACCGCGGAGATGAGTGTCACCGCGGCCGTCACGAAGTACCTGCTGCCCAGCGGCACCGAGCAGGTGCTCGGCGACCTGACCCGGGTGCTCGGGGCCCGCGCCTTCCTCAAGGACGTGCACGCGGACGGCCGCTTCCAGAAGGTCGAGCGCGACCACCGCATCGTCGGCCTCTTCGACGGCAACACCCTGGTCAACCTGAACTCCCTGATCAACCAGTTCCGTTCACTCGTACGCGGCCACCGACGAGGCACCGGCGACGCCGCCGGCGCGGCAGCCGCATACGACCTGACCACCCCACTGCCCCCACTGGAACCGGCGAAGCTGTCGCTGGTGGCCCGCCGGGGCAGCGGCGTACAGGCCGGGCTCAAGGACTCGGTCGACGCACTGTCCCGCCGCGCCGCGAAGAGCCCCGCACTGGCCGGCGCCGCAGCCGCGGCCCGGCGCCTGATGGACATCACCGACCGGCTGCACACCGAGATGGAGACGCAACAGGGCGTCGTGGGCGACGTACCGCCGGAGGTCTTCGATACCGCCCGCCGCTACGCCCTGTGCTACGCGGGCGCGGTCTGCCTCGGCCTGTGGACGCACAGCGCGGACGCGGCGGGCACCGGGTCCGCGGGCGCGCTGTGGCAGGACGCGCTGTGGCTGCGGACGGCCCTCGACCGGATCCTGGTCCGCCTCGGCGAACCGGGCACCGACGACCCCCGGGCGTACGAGGACCTGCTGGACCACCTGCGGGCCACCCGTACCCGGGGCGAGGTCTTCTCGCTGCTGCCGCAGCGGCAGCCGGGTCATTGGACCGGAACGACCGGCACGACCGGAAAGAGCTGAGAGGACGCCATGCGGATCGGTACAGCGGCCCAGGCGGCGCACGGAGCGTCCGCCGCAAGCCATGCGGAGTACGAGCACACCGGCCAGGAGGCCCGTGTCGCGGCCAGGGTCGCGGAGCTGGAGGAGCGGCTCGGCGACCCCACGGACGAGCGCAACGCGCTGTCCTACACCCGGCTGCTCGAGGCGGACGAGGCGGGCGAGCTGTCCGAGACCGGCGAGCGGCTGCTCGACGGTCTCGTACTCAACGCCGACTTCGTGCCCCGCGCACTCGGCGGCCGGCTGGAGCGCATCGACACCCTGGTCAGGGTGATGCGCCAGGTTTTCCGCCGGGACATCTCGCTGGGCCTCGGCTACGGCGTCACGACCTTCATGGCGAGCGTCAACATCTGGACCACCGGTACCGACGAACAGCGCAAGCGCCTTGCCGGGCTGCTCCTCGACAACGGCAAGGTGTCCGTCGCCTACCACGAGCTGGCACACGGCAACGACTTCGTGCGCAACGAGTTCGAGGCCCTTCCCCGGGACGGCGGCGGCTATCTGCTCAACGGCGCCAAGCAGGTCATCAACAATGCCGACCGCGCCGCCGCCTGGGTCCTGTTCAGCCGCACCGACCCGGCCCCCGGCAGCCGCAGCCACTCCGTGCTCTACGCCGAACAGGCCGAACTCGACCCGGACACCTACCGGGTGCTGCCGCGCTACGCCGCCGTCGGCGTCCGCGGCTGCCACCTGTCCGGGCTCGACTTCGACCACAGCCCGGTGCCCGCGACCGCGCTCGTCGGCGAGGAGGGCAAGGGCGTCGAACTGGCCCTGCGCGCCTTCCAGATCACCCGCAGCGCCGTACCCGGCATGGCGCTCGGCGCGACCGACACCTGCCTGCGCACCGTCGTGCGCTTCGCCCTGGGCCGCAATCTTTACCGCCGCACGGTGATGGAGATCCCGCACGCCCAGGGCACCCTGTCCGACGCCTTCCTCGACCTGCTGATCTGCGACAGCCTCTCGCTCACCGCCACCAGGGCCGTGCACCTGCTGCCCGACGAGACCAGTGTGTACGCGGCCGCGACCAAGTACCTGGTCCCCAAGGTCCTCAACGAGGCGATGCACAGCCTCTCCATCATCCTCGGGGCCCGGTCCTACACCAGGGAGGGCGAGTTCGGGATCTTCCAGAAGCACGTACGTGACCTTCCGGTGCTCAGCCTCGGCCACGCGGGCTCCGCGGCCTGCCAGGCCACGATCATTCCGCAGCTTTCCCGGCTGGCCAGGCGCGCCTGGTTCAGCGGCGCGCCCGCGCCCGACGCGCTCTTCCGGCTCCGCGACGACCTCCCGGAGATCCCCTTCGACCGGCTCGCCCTGGCCAGCGGCCGGGACGGACTGAGCGCCTCCCTGGTCGCGGCCGTGGACGAACTGCCCACCGACACCGCGGAGGCGTGCGCGGTCCACCGGTCGGCGATGCGCATGATGGACGAGCTCCGGCAGATCCAGGAGGAGAGCCTGGCGCTGCTGCCGCTGGACCGCACCGCGCTCGCCAGCCCCACCAGCTTCGCGCTCGCCGACCGCTACTCGGTACTGCTGGCCGCGGCCTCGGTCATCGGCGTCTGGCGACAGGCCGCGCTGAGCGGCGACGACGCGTTCCTCGCCGACCCGTCCTGGCTCGCCGCCGCCCTGCACCGCCTTGAGCGCCGGCTCGGACACCAGACTCCCGCCCTGCCGGACACCTGCGAGGCCCGGGTGCACGAGGAGGTACTGCGCCGCTTCCACGACCACCGCAGCTACGACCTGTACAACACGCCACTGGCCGGCTGACCGCCGATTACGGCCCACGCAAGCACCGCCGACCCCGCCGAGGAGTGCACCATGTCCGCACCGACCACCGTCCATACCTCCGAGTCGCTGACCACGTGGCTTGCCGAGCGCATCGCCCTCTACCTCAAGCGCCGGCCGTCGGAGATCGACCCCTCGGTGCCGCTGGCCGAGTACGGCCTGGACTCCGTGGCGGCGCTCAGCCTCTGCGGTGACATCGAGGAGGACTTCGACCTCGTGCTGGAACCGACGGTCGCCTGGGACTACCCCACCGTCCAGGCGCTCGCGCAGCACCTGATGGAAGAGTTCTCCGCGGAGAGCGGAGCCGTCTGACATGGGACAGATAGCCATTGTCGGCATCGACTGCCGCTTCCCGGGGGCGCCCGACACGGGCGCCTACTGGGATCTGCTGATGCGCTCCAAGGACGGAGTCGGGCAGGTCCCCGAACAGCGCTGGGACGCGGCCGAGTTCCACTCGCCCGACGGCTCCGAGGGACACTCCAACACGACCGAGGGCGGCTTCATCACCGACCCGGACGCCTTCGACAACGAATTCTTCACGGTCTCCCCCCGGGAGGCCGCGGCCATGGACCCGCAGCAACGGATCCTCCTGCAGTGCGCCTGGCGCGCCGTGGAGGACGCCGGCCTGGCGCCGCGTGAACTGGCCGGCTCCAGCACCGGCGTGTTCGTCGGCATCATGGGCAACGAGTGGGCCCAGCTGCACCTCACCGACTACGCGCGGGTCACCGCCCAGACGGGATCCGGCAACGGCTACTGCATGGCCGCCAACCGGATCTCGTACCACCTCGACCTCAAGGGCCCCAGCCTCGCGGTCGACACCGCCTGCTCCTCCTCACTGGTCGCCGTCCACCTGGCGGCCAACGCCCTGCTCGCGGGGGAGTGCGACTACGCGATCGCGGGCGGTGTGAACATCGCCCTCACGCCCGCCCTGGCGATCTTCTACACCCAGGCGGGCCTGTCGGCGCCCGACGGCCGGTGCAAGCCGTTCAGCTCCGAGGCCAACGGCATCGGACGCGGCGAGGGCGTCGGCACAGTGGTGCTCCGCAGGCTGGAGGACGCCGTCGCCGACGGCCAGCAGGTGTACGCCGTCATCCGCGGCACCGCCGTCAACCAGGACGGCCGCAGCAACGGCATCACCGCGCCCAACCGCTGGTCCCAGCAGGACGTACTGGCCGCCGCCTACCGCAGGGCCGGGGTGGACCCCGCCGACGTCACCTTCACCGAGGGGCACGGCACGGGCACCCAACTCGGCGACATGATGGAGGTCAAGGCCCTGGGCCACCACCACAACGGCCGCGCCACCCCCATGGCGCTCGGTTCGGTCAAGGGAAACCTCGGCCACACCGAGGGCGCCGCCGGCATCGCGGGACTCATCAAGGTGGCGCTCTCCCTGCACCACAGGACCGTCCCCGCCAGCCGGTTCGCGGCCAAGGAGAACCAGCAGCTCAAGCTGAAGAAGCACGGGCTGCGCCTCCTCAAGGCCCCGCTCCGGCTCCCCGGCGGCACCACGGTCGCCGGGCTGAGCAGTTTCGGCATGGGCGGCACGAACGCGCACGCCGTGCTGGAGTCCGCGCCGCCGCACGCCGCCCGCCGCGCGGACACCCCGGGCGCGGCCCCGTCGACCGGCACCGGCACATCGGCCGACGCCGGAACGTCCCCGCGCCCCACCACCGGCATCGGCGCCGCCGTCTTCACCCTCACCGCACCCAGCCCGGACGCCCTGCGCCGCAACCTGCTGGCCCAGGCCGACGCGGTGGCGGCGCGCCGGGTGCCGCTCGCCGCCCTGAGCTGGAGCGGCAGCCGGGTCAAGTCCGGGCACCGGTACCGCTTCGCGGTCACCGCGTCCGACACCGCGGAGCTCGTCGGCCGCCTCCGCGGCGCCGCCACGGACGAGGACCAGCTCGCCGGACTCACCGGCGCCCCCGCCGGCCGGCCCCGCACCGCGTTCCTCTTCACCGGGCAGGGCTCGCAGTACGCCGGCATGACCGCCGGCCTCTACCGCGACTCCCCGCTCTACCGCCATTTCCTCGACGAGGCCGACGGCGCGCTGCTCCCGCACACCGGGGAGTCCGTACGCGACCTGATCCTCACCGCGGACGAGGCCGTGCACCGTACGGCCTGGACGCAGCCCGCGCTCTTCGCCGTCGGCTACGCACTCGGCCGGACCCTCGGCGAGCTCGGCGTCCGCCCCGACGCGGTGCTCGGACACAGCCTCGGCGAGTACGCCGCCGCCTGCCTCGCCGACGTCCTCCCCCTGGAGGCCGCGGCCCGGCTCATCACGGCGCGCGGCGCGCTGATGCAGCAACTCCCGTCCGGAGGCGGCATGCTGGCCGTGCTGGCCGGGCACGAGCAGCTCGCCTCCTACGTGGCCGACGAGCCCCTCGTGAGCATCGCCGTGGCCAACGGCCCACGAGCCTCGGTCCTCTCCGGCGACATCGACGCGCTCACCCGCATCGAGAAGGAACTGGGCGGCGACCGGCTGCGCACCAAATGGCTGACGGTCTCGCACGCCTTCCACTCGCCGCTCATGGAACCGATGCTGGAGCAATTCGCCGAGGTGGCGCGGGAGGTGGGCGGCGGCGTACCGCGGCTGCCCCTGTACTCCACGGTGCGTGGCCGGCTGCTGGAGAACGACGAGCCGATGGACGCGGACTACTGGGTGGCGCACGTCAGGAACCCGGTGCTCTTCGGCGACGCCGCGAGCCGACTGCTCGATGACGGCCCCACCCAGGTGGTGGAGGTCGGCCCGCAGCCGGTGCTCTCCGCGATGAGCCGCAAGCTGGGCCCCCCGTCCGGCGGCACCAGGCCCGCCTTCGTCCTGCCGGTCCGCGGCCCCGATTCGGGCGGCCGGGATCTCGCCGACGCGCTCGCCGGTCTGTATCGCGGCGGGCTCAACCCGGACTGGGACGCGCTCTACGCACCCGAGGACCGTACGGTGCTGCGACTGGCCCCGTACGTCTTCTCCTCCGAGCACCGCTACTGGACACGGACACCCGTCACGGCCGCCGCGGGGCCGGCCGCGCCAAGGCCGCTGCCCGTGGTGACCGGGACGGCGTCCCGGCCCGCCGAAACACCTTCGCCCACCGGGGTGTTGGCGCTGCGCAGGACCGGCGCGCCCGACCCGGTGTCGCAGATCCTGTTCGAAGCCGTGGGCCAGGTCGGCGGCTACGCACCCGACGAGATCTTCCCGCACCTGCGGCTCTACGAGGACCTCGGCTTCGACTCCGTAATGATCATGGAGTTGAAGAACCGCATCGAGGACCGGCTGCCCGAGGTCGGGGCGCTCACCGTGCAGGAACTGCTGCCCCGGCTCTCCTCGATCGGCGATCTCGCCACCTTCCTCGGCGAACGCGTCAGCAGCAGCACCGCCGTCAGCAGTCTCAGCAGTGAGGAGAGGACCGCATGACCCAGCACACCAAGGATCCCGAGGACCGGCAGGCCTACCTCGCCTCCGTCGGCACCGCCCTGCCCGGCGAACCCGTCGACAACGCCACCCTGGCGAAGGTGCTGGGCATCAACGAGGAGTGGGTCGAGGTGTTCATCGGGACCAAGACCCGGCACTTCGCCCGCGACCTGGGCACCGGCACGGTCCGCTGGTCGCTGGCGGACCTCTGCGCACAGGCGGCCGAGCGGGCGCTCGCCGCCCCCGGCGTCGACCCGTCCGCCATCGACTTCATCATCCTCGGCACCGCCACCCCCGACACCCTGATGCCCGCCACCGTCAACCATGTGGCCGACCAGCTGGGACTGGACCAGGTCCCCACGTTCCAGCTGCAGTCCGGCTGCGCGGGCGCGGTCCAGGCGCTGAGCCTGGCCCGCACCATGATCGCCTCCGATCAGTACCGCACCGGCCTGGTCATCGGCGGTGACGTCTGCACCAAGCACCTGGACCTCCAGCGCGACCTGTCCGGCGCCGCCCCCGGCGACCTGGTCAACTTCGTGCTCTTCGGGGACGGCGCGGGCGCGGCGGTCATCACCGACGAGCCGGTCGGCCAACGCGTCGCGATACGTACCGTCCTCAACCGCTTCACCGGCCTGGGCCGGGACCCCGGCCAGGTCATCGAGTGGTTCGGGCTCGCGGACCGCTACGACGACCGGCAGGCGCTCACCGAGGACTACAAGGCCATCGAGGAGTCCGTGCCGGTGATGGCGGTGGAGATCCTCTGGGAGCTCCTCGGCGAACTCGACTGGACCCCCGAGGACCTGGACTACCTGCTGCCGCCCCAGCTCTCCGGCCGCATGACCAGGCGCATCACCGAACAGCTCGACGTACCGACGGCCCAGGAGGTCTCCTGCGTCGCGGACACCGGGAACAACGGAAACGCCCTGCCCTTCCTGCAGATCGAGAAGCTGCTGGGCCAGATGTCCGGCGGGGAGAAGGCACTGGCCGTCGCCATCGAGTCCAGCAAATGGATCAAAGCCGGTTTCGCCCTGGAGAAGATATGAGCATCAGCGGCCTGAACACCTTCACCCTCGACGACTTCACCCGTCTCCTCGCCGACGACCTGGACCTGGAGCTCGCTCCCGGACAGGTCACCGCCGACTTCGACGAGCTCCCCGACTGGGACTCCCTGCACCTCCTCAAACTGGTCACCGCCCTGGAGCGGGCCATCGGCAGCCCCGTCCCGGTCGGCAAGGTCTTCGAGACACGAAGCCTCAAGGAGATCTACGACCTGGCGGTCGCCGCATGAGTCCGGCCCCGGGCCCGCCGGCGGCGACGACCCGCACGGAACGCCGTCGCCGGCACACCCTCTACTTCCTGGAGTGGTCGGCCAACCAGCGCCCGGTGCACCTGGACACGGACATCGACATGACCCGTATCCAGGCGCACCGGGCCGCGGCCCGCGCACAAGGCGTCCACTACTCGGTGGTCGGCTATCTGCTGCACAGCGCGGGACGCACCCTGGCCCGGTACCCGGAGGCCAACGCCGTCATGGCCCCCGGCTGGCCCGGACTGCTGCGCCCCCCGCGCACGGTGCGGTTCGACGGCGTCACCGCCAAGCTCGCCCTCGACCGGCCGGTCGAGGGCGAGCGCACCGTGCTCTCCGCCCTCGTGCCGGAGGTGCAGACCGCGAGCCTGCGCGAGATCCAGCAGCACATCGACCGCTACCGCGGCGAACAGGCGGCGGAGCTGCCGGAGTTCAAGGGCGTAAGGATGCTGGGGAAGCTCCCCGTCCTCCTCGGCCGCGCCGCCTTCGCCGCCGCCCTGCGCGATCCGCGCAAACGCCCCGGCATCTTCGGGACCGTGTCGGTCAGCTCGCTCGGCCACCGTTCGGTGGACGGATTCCACTCCTCGGGCGGCACCGCCGTGACCCTGTGCGCCGGCCGTGTCACCGACCGGGCCGTGGTCCGCGACGGCCGCGTCGTACCGGCGCCCATGATGCGGCTCGGGCTCACTTTCGACCACCGGGTGATCGACGGCGCGGTTGCGGCCGACGTCCTCAGCGATCTCCGATACAGCATGGAGGACTTTGATGACGGCTCCAGGGAACCTGTCCCCGAGCCGGACCTTCGGGGAGCCGATCGTGATGTCCGGCCCCAAAGGGGACTGGAACAGAGTCAGAGCTGATCTGGCGCAGCACGCCACCGCCCTGATCTACGCCCGGCTCGACGACTGGCTCCCGGAAGCGGTGGGCGGCCCACGGCTGCGCGCCCTGCTGGGCCGGGACTGGAACCGTTTCCTGGACCTGACCCACCACGAGGTGCGGGCCAGGTTCGCGGCGTCCCGCGTGCTGCTCAAATTCGCCGCCGCCGCCGCCCTGCGGGTGCGGCCACAGGTCGTCGAGCTCGGCTACACACCGACGGGACGCCCCTATCTCCTCGGCTACGACGGAGTCCAGATCAGCCTCAGCCACACCGAGGACCTGCTGCTGGTCGGCCTCGCCACCGGCGCCACCATCGGAGTGGACGCCGAACGCAGCGACCGCGCCCTCTACGGGCCCGGACTCGGCCGGTACCTGTGCACCCCGCGCGAGGTCGAACTCCTGGAGGCCCTGCCGGTCGCCGAACGGGACCCCGCGCTGGTGCGGCTGTGGACGCTGAAGGAGGCGTACAGCAAGGCGATCGGCCTCGGCATGCAGTTCCGCTTCACGGGCTTCGGCTTCGACACGGACGACACACTCACCGGCGTACGCCACCCCGACGGCACCCCCGGCACCGGCAGTGAGTGGAGCTTCAGGACCTACTACCTGGAGGGCCCGTTCACCGTCAGCGTCGCCGTCGGTGACGCCGGTTTCGGCGTCACCGACGACACCCGGGCGAACACCATGCTCGACGCCGGCATCGTCGACGCGCTCACCGAGGCGCTCGGCGACGAGGAGGCAGGGCCGGCGGACGACGACGAATGGTGGTGACGGACGTGCAACCGGCCCTAAAGGGGCTCCCGGGACACTGGGAGCCACACGGACCGGGACGGTGAGACATGGCACGCATGGACCATCTGGACGAGCTCAAGGAATTCGCCCGACTGCACGCCCGAGGTCAGGGCATGCCGGCCGACCAGGCCGATCAGGTGCTGCGCCGGATCACCAACGACACACCCGGCGACCCGAGTTCCTGGGCCGCCGTGTGGACCACCGAAGGGAAGGCCGCCGCCTCCAGGGGCAAGCTCCTGGAGGCCTGCAGCCACTACGCGCTCGCCCGCTTCCCGTACCACGGTGACGAGGACCGGCAGCGCGCACAGCGCCTCTGCGTCGAGACCTTCGACACCTGGCGCCTGCGCCAGGGCGGCATCGAACGCCTCGAACTGAAGCACCCCGACGGCAGCGTCGCCTGCTGGACCTCGGGGCTCGACGCCCGAAAGCCCCTGCCGTTGCTCGTCGTCATGGGCGGCATCGTCAGCGTCAAGGAACAGTGGGCGCCGCTGCTGCCGAAACTGCGCAAGCTGGGCTTCGCGACCATCGTCGCCGAACTGCCCGGCGTCGGCGAGAACACCTTCCGCTACCGGCCCGACTCCTGGCGTCTGTTGCCCTTCCTCCTGGACCAGGTCGCGGACCGTGCCCGGGTCACCAACACCTCCATGCTGGCGCTCAGTTTCAGCGGCCACCTCGCCCTGCGCGCCGCCGTGGAGGACCCGCGCATCCGACGGGTCCTCACCGTGGGCGCGCCCGTCGGGGAGTTCTTCACCGACGAGCAGTGGTGGCCCCGGGTGCCGGGCATCACCGCGGACACCTTGTGCCGCCTCAGCGGCGCGGCCGACCGCACCGAACTGCGGGCCCTGCTACCCGACTTCGCGCTCACGGCCGAACAGCTCGGGGCCCTGCGGATCCCGGTCCGGTACGTCGCCAGCAGCCGCGACGAGATCATCCCGCCGGGCGAGCAGGCGCTGTTGCGCCGCTCGGCAGGCGACGTCCGCTTCAAGACCTTCGACGATGTGCACGGCTCGCCCGCCCATCTGGGGGCCATGCGGCGCTGGTTGTTCTCCTCGCTGCTGCGGCTGCGCTTCACCGGCCCGCGCTGAGCACCCCGTATCTCCCTTCCCCACTCCCTTCCACGCGAGAGATCCCGTCCACGCGAGAGGCAGTCATGACTGATATGCCCAACCAACGTTCCCGTGCCGCGCTGGCCACCGTGCGGCCCTGGCACAGCCTCGCCTCGCTCGGATTGCTGGAGAGCGACCTCACGCCGACCCGTCACGGGGTCCGGCCGTCGGCGGACCGGCACAGCACGTCCGCCGACCGGTCCCGCACCGCCCCCAGGGAGGCGTGAGTACCGTGCCGGCGCACCAGGGAAAGCCCGAGCAGCCCGCCGGAATCCGGCTCAGGCACCGCACCGTGCACGGCTACCGCCGCGCCTTCCGGATGGCGGGCAAGGGCGACACCGTCCTGCTGATCCACGGCATCGGGGACTCCTCGGAGACCTGGCGCGACGTCATGCCGGACCTGGCGAGGAACTACCGGGTGATCGCCCCCGACCTGCTCGGCCACGGCGGATCCGACAAGCCGCGTGCCGACTACTCGCTGCCCGCGTACGCGAACGGCATGCGCGACCTGCTCAGCGTCCTGGGCGTCGAACGGGCCACGCTCGTCGGGCATTCGCTCGGCGGGGCGGTGGCGATGCAGTTCGCCTACCAGTTCCCCGAGCGCTGCGAACGGCTCGTCCTGGTCGGCACCGGCGGCATCGGCCGCCAGGTCACCCCGATGCTCCGCGCGGCCTCGCTGCCCGGCGCCTCGCTGCTCATCCAGGCCCTCCGACTGCCGCCCGTCAAATGGCAGTTCAGCGCGGCCGTGCACATTCTGAAGAAGCTGGACACCGGACTCGGCGTGGACGCCACCGACCTGCTCAGGGTCCTGGAGGCACTGCCCGACGCGACCTCCCGCAGCGCCTTCATCCGTACCCTGCGCGCGGTGGTGGACTGGCGGGGTCAGGTCGGCACCATGCTCGACCGCTGCTACCTCGCCCAGGGCATGCCCACCATGCTGGTGTGGGGCGGTCGCGATCAGGTGGTGCCGCCGATCCACGGCGGCCTGGGGCACGTCTCGATGCCGGGCAGCCGCCTTGAGCTGTTCGAGGACGCGGGGCACTTCCCGTTCCGCTCCGACCCGCGCCGGTTCCTCTCGGTGCTGCGCGACTTCATCGCCACGACGGAGCCCGCCCACTACAGCGCCGAACAGTGGCGCCGCATGCTGCGCACCCGCCGTCCGGGCTCCGACGAGGTCGCCGTCCCCGTGGACATCGCCAGGCTCCGGCCCGCGTAGCGGCCGTGCCGGGGGCAGGTGCCGTGCCGCGTGGAACCCGTGACGTGCGGGTCCGCGGCGCGCAGGGCCCGCGGCGCGTGAGGCCGGGCAGCGGTCGGCGGACGTGAGTGGCGGACATCGCGCACCGCGTCACGGGGTGGCCCTCCGGCCCGGGGCGTCGGCCCGAGCGGGCTGTGCACCGGTTAACTATCGCGGTACACCTTCCGGTACGCATCGCCGCGCGTTCGGCGGCTTCCGTAGAGGGTGGGCCCAACCGGGGCTCGGTACCCGCTGGTTCGGCCACCGTGCCCAACGGCGATCAGGCCATCGACCCGCCGGTCCCCACTGAACCGGTCCGACCGCCTGCCCGCCTGTCCGACCACCGGTCCAGTCCGAACCGGTCCGGCCGCCGGCCCCCACAGCCGTCAGCCCGCACCGACCCCCGACAGGATCGGCTCCGCGATCAGCCACACGCCGGGGCGTACCTCCACCGGATCCCGCCCGGCCGGCGCCTCCGCGGCGCGGATCGCGTCCGCCGTGCGGTTCGCGTGCTCCTTGAGGCGCCGGTCACCGAGCCGCTCGGCCTCGGCCGCGCTCTCGGCCAACCACTCCAGCGCCGTATCCCGCTGCCCCCTGCGCAGGGCGACGAGGGCCAGTCCGCGCAGCGCCTCCGTGCGGCCACGGGCGTCATCTTCCGTACGGGCGACCGTGAGCGCCAAGTCGTACCCCTGCCAGGCCCGCGCCAACAGGTCCTGGCCCAGCAGGACATCGGCCTCGCCCGTCAGGCACCGCGCCGCTCCGGCCCGGTCCCCGCAGCGGGTGAAGAGCTGCCGTGCGCGGCGGTACCGGTCCGTGGCCCGCACGGTGTCCCGGCGTTGCCACGCCAGGTCGCCCAGCGAGCGCAGTACGACGGCCTCGGCGTGGACGTCCTGGGCCCGCAGGGCCGCGTCCAGCGCGAGGTCGTGGCTCGACTGCCAGTCGTCCCACCGGGCGCACGCCTCGAAATAGCCGGCGGAGGCCGACGCGAGGGCGTGGCAGAGCTGCCAGTTTTGCGCCGCGTGGGTCTGCCGCACGGCCTCCAGCAGACCACTGGTCTCTTCCCTGAACCACTGCAGCGGGGTCTCTCCCACCGACAGGTCCGGCGGTGCGCCCGCGACCGGCTTCGGGTGGGCCGTGAGCCGGTCGCGCCCCGGGGCGAGGACCGCGTCCGCGTGCCGCGCCCGGTCCAGGAAGGCCCGGCCGAGCCGCTGCGCCGCGGCGCCCACCGCGCGGGGGTCGTCCTCCGCCAGTACCTCCACCACCAGGGCCCGCAACAGCGAATGGAGGGCGTAGCGCCCGGGGGAGGCCGCCGGGGGCTGTCTGCTGACCTCCAGCAGATGGCTGCGCACCAGCTCGTCCGCGTAGCGCTCCGCCATCGGCAGGTCCGTGGCCAGTAGCGCGGCAATGCTCCACAGGGCGAAGTCCGGCACCGGCGCCAGCGCCAACAGGCGGAAAGCGCGCCGTAGTTCGGTGTCCAGGTCCCGGTACGACGCCAGCAGGCCGGCCCGCACATCCAGGTCGCCGAGCGTCAGGGCGGAGAGCCTGGTCCGCTCGTCGAGCAGCCGCTTGGCAAGACCCGCGGCCGTCCAGTGCGGCCGGGCGGCCAGCCCGGCCGCGGCCACCCGCAGCGCCAGCGGCAGATGCCCGCACAGCCGGGCGATCTCCGCCACCGCTCCGAGATCCTCGCCCATCCGGGGACCGCCGGACGTGAGCAGCATCAACTCGGCGTCCTGCGGGCTCAGTACACCCAGCACCAGATGGTGCGCCCCCTCCAGCGCGGCCAGCGTCCGCGTACTGGTGAGGATCACGGTGCTGTCCGGTACGGCGGACAGCAGCGGACGCACCTGAGCCTCGGTCGTCACCCCGTCCATGATGAGCAGCAGCTTGCGTCCCCGCGTGGCATCGTGCAGCAGATCGGACAGTTCCCCGGCGTCCGTCGGCGTCCCGGAATCAACGCCGGGCCTGAGCCTGCGCAGCAGGGTCGCCAGGGCGGCCCCCGGCTCGACGGGGCGCCCTGTGGCGTCCCTGAGCGGCAGCAGGATCCGGCCGTCGGGGAAGTGCGCGGCGGCGCTGTGCGCGAGCTGCACGGCGAGGGCGGTCTTCCCGGCGCCGGTCCGGCCCGACAGGGCCAGGATCTTGCCGGGCGCCGGGGATTCGGCCGCCAGGAGCCCCATGCCCAGGGCGAGTTCGTCCTCCCGCCCGGCGAAGTCGGCCACCGCGGGCGGCAGCCACAGGGCCGGGCCCGAAGACACGACGGGGAGGTCGCCTCCGGGGCCCGGACCGTTCGCGGGGGCATGGTCGGCGGGGGGCCGCGGGCCGCCGCCCGCGGCCGGCTCCTTGTGCCAGGCGAGCGACGGGTCCGAGGCCAGGACCCGCTCCAGCAGACGGCTCAGCGCGGGGCCCGGCTCGACACCCAGCTCCTCGATCAGCGCGTGCCGGGCCCGATGGTAGGCCTGCAACGCGTCCGACTGTCGCCCCGACCTGTACAGCGCCACCATCAGCCGGCAGTGCAGCGCCTCACGCATGGGGTACTCGTGCGCCAGCGCCATCAGTTCACCGGTCAGCTTGTGGTGCCTGCCGAGCTTCAGGTCGGCGCTGATCCGCTGCTCAAGGACCTCGATGCGGAGCTCGTTGAGTCGTATCGCGTTGGTCTCCAGCGATGGCCCCTGCGGGATGCCCGACAGGGCGGACCCGGTCCAGAGGTCGAGCCCGCGCCCCAGCAGCACGGACGCCTCGTCGTACGCGCCGTTCTCGTACGCCGTCCGGCCCTCCGCGCGCAGCTGCTCGAAGGACGCCAGGTCGAGGTCGTGGGGCGCCAGCTGGATGAGGTAGCCGGGCGGGCGGGTGATCAGGGGCTGCTCCGCGCCGGGGTCGGCCTCCTCCAGGAGCGCCTTGCGCAGCTGGGACACGTACACCTGGAGCGTCGTCGCGGCGGTGCGGGGCGGCCCGCCGCTCCAGAGCTCGTCGATGAGAGTGTGCGTCGACACGACGTGGTTGTACTGCACCAGGAGTGTGGCCAGCACCGCGCGCGGCTTGGCGGCCGACGGCGTACGGGGGAGCATGCGGACTGGTCCGAGAATGCGGAAGCGCATGTCGTATTCCCTTCGAGTGGCGCCCTCCTGGGCGATGCCACGACGACGCCGTGGTCCAGCTGTCCCGGAGAGTGGTGGTCTAGCAGTCCTGGAGAACGGAGGCGGACGCGTTCGCTACGACGCGGCTGCCCTGGGTGAACGAGAGTTGGAGCTCGGCGACGGCCCGGCCCGCCCGGTCGCAGCCGGGTTCGGCAGCCGCGGGGGTGACCGTGCACTGCATGGCGATCCCCGGCTCGGCGAAGCCGCAGAACGCGGCTTTCCACCGGGTGAGCAGGGCGAGACCGGGCCGGAACCCGTACAACTCGGCGGCGGCGAGGAGCGCGGCCTGCCGGGACGCCTCCAGGATGAGGGCGGCGGGTACCTCGCCGGTCTCACCGGGCAGGACGTCCTGGGCCGCCAGGATGTCGACGGGAAAGGTCAGACCAGGCCCGGCGGAGTGCGAGCCCGGGTCCACGCCGAGGCCGATGTCCGCGTCGAAGCCGGTGTCGACGTCGGTGTCGGTGTCGGCGGGCAGTCCGACCAGGACATTGCGCGCCGAACGCCGGCCGATCCGCTCGGGCACCGGAGCCCCGGGAATGCCGTAGGCGTCGGGGGAGGGCGCGGCGGTGCGCTCGCTCTCCAGCCGTCCGATCGTGCGATGGTTCCGGTAGGCACCGGGCATCAGGAACGCGAGCCGGGCCTCCGCGGTGCCGCACTGCTGCCCGTCGATGCTCACCGTGGCCCGGCAATCCAGCCCGCGGGGAACCCCGTTGATGATGTCGGTGGGCGTCAGGTCGAGACCGAGCCCGACCTGGGAACGGCCGGTGGTGATCCGCCAGGGGGCGATGGCGGTGATGCGCGCGGCCCCCGAGACGAACACGACGTGTCGCTTCGGGGAGACCCGGAAGTACCGCTGGGCGGCGAAGAGGGCGGCTTCGCGCAGCGACTCCACGGGGAAGAGCAGGTCGTGGTACGCACCCACGGTGTCGGAGAACAGCGGGTGGTCGACGGGGAGTTCGGCGGAGAAGGCGAAGCTCTGCCGAACCGGTGCGGCCGAGTCCAGCAGAAACGCCTCGGGAGTGTCCGGGCAGTGCACCAAGTGGTGCGCCGCCAGGACGGAGGGGGCGGACAGCACCGGCCTGTCCCGGTGGGCACGGGTCTGCCGCAACGCGGCGGACCGCGGACCGACGGAGGGTGTGGGCATCATGTCCATGGACATCCTCAGTGGCAGGCGGTGTGTGGTGTCGACCACAGTGGCCCAGGCCGCTGAAGAACCAGGGAAGAAGCACTGGAGCCCGCCCGGCGACGGCCCGCCGGTCCGGCCTCAGCTCGTTTCGCGCACCGGCTCGGCCTCCACGACCGGGTGGTCCCGGGGCATGACGCCGACGGCGCTCGCACCGGCCGGCGAGCCCAGGTCGGCGAATATCTCCACGTCCGCGGTGGTGAAGCCGGACCACTCGGTGGGTACGGCGTCCTCGTAGAAGATCGCCTCGACCGGGCAGACGGGCTCGCAGGCACCGCAGTCGACGCATTCGTCTGGGTTGATGTACATCTTGCGCGGGCCCTCGTAGATGCAGTCGACCGGGCATTCGTCGATGCAGGCCTTGTCCTTGAGGTCCACACAGGGCTGGGCGATCACGTACGTCATGAAGAAGTCCCAACGGTCCAGGTGTCGTTGCCGGCGAGTAGTGCGGCGAGGTCGCCTTTGCCGTCTCTCTCGATGGCGGTGTCGAGCTGGTCGGCCATGAGGGTGTCGTAGACGGGTCGGTGGATGCTGCGGAGTACTCCGATGGGGGTGTGGTGCAGGGTGTCGGGGTCGGCGAGGCGTGAGAGTGCGAAGGCTGTGGTGGGGCTTGTCGCGTGTGCGTCGTGGACCAGGATCTGGGACTCGTTGTCGGGGGTGACGGTGATGGCTTTGAGGTCGCCGGTGGTGGGGTCGCGGGTGACACCCTTGGCGCGGTCGGCGCCGAAGCGGATCTGTTCGCCGTGTTCGAGGCGGATGACGGCTTCTTCGGCTTGTTGTTTGTCTTTGAGGGCTTCGAAGGCGCCGTCGTTGAAGATGTTGCAGTTCTGGTAGATCTCGACGAGGGCGGTGCCGGGGTGGTCGGCGGCTTGGCGCAGGACGCTGGTGAGGTGTTTGCGGTCGGAGTCGACGGTGCGGGCGACGAAGCTGGCTTCGGCTCCGATGGCGAGTGAGACGGGGTTGAAGGGTGCGTCGAGGGAGCCCATGGGGGTGGACTTGGTGATTTTGCCGACTTCGGAGGTGGGGGAGTACTGGCCTTTGGTGAGCCCGTAGATCCGGTTGTTGAAGAGCAGGATCTTGAGGTTCACGTTGCGGCGCAGGGCGTGGATGAGGTGGTTGCCGCCGATGGACAGGGCGTCGCCGTCGCCGGTGACGACCCAGACGCTCAAGTCGCGGCGGGAGGAGGCGAGTCCGGTGGCGATGGCGGGGGCGCGGCCGTGGATGGAGTGCATCCCGTAGGTGTTCATGTAGTAGGGGAAGCGGGAGGAGCAGCCGATCCCGGAGACGAAGACGATGTTCTCTTTCGCCAGGCCGAGTTCGGGCATGAAGCCCTGTACGGCGGCGAGGACCGCGTAGTCACCGCAGCCGGGGCACCAGCGCACTTCCTGATCGGACTTGAAGTCCTTCATGGATTGCTTGGCTTCGGCCTTGGGTACCAGCGAGAGCGCCTCAGTCATTGATGGCCTCCTTGAGGGCCTGTGCGAGTTGCTCGGCCTTGAACGGCATTCCGTTGACCTGGTTGTACGAGTGCGCGTTGACCAGGTATTTGGCTCGTACGAGGGTGGCGAGCTGCCCGAGGTTCATCTCGGGGATCACGACTTTCTCGTAGCGTGCCAGCACCTCGCCGAGGTTTCGGGGGAAGGGGTTGAGGTGGCGCAGGTGGGCTTGTGCGATGGGGGTGTTGGTGGTGCGCAGGCGGCGGACGGCGGCGGTGATGGGTCCGTAGGTGGAGCCCCAGCCGAGGACGAGGGTGGTGGCTTGTGCGGGGTCGTCGACTTCGAGGTCGGGGACTTTGATGCCGTCGATTTTGGCCTGGCGGGTGCGGACCATGAAGTCGTGGTTGGCGGGGTCGTAGGAGATGTTGCCGGTGCCGTCCTGCTTCTCGATCCCGCCGATGCGGTGTTCGAGGCCGGGGGTGCCGGGTACCGCCCAGGGGCGGGCCAGGGTGTGCGGGTCTCGTTTGTAGGGCCAGAACACTTCGGTGCCGTCGGCCAGCTCATGGTTGGGCCCGGTCGCGAACTGCACGCGCAGGTCGGGGAGTTCGTCTACTTCCGGGATGCGCCAGGGCTCGGAGCCGTTGGCGAGGTAGCCGTCGGAGAGCAGGAACACCGGGGTGCGGTATGTCAGCGCGATACGGGCGGCGTCCATGGCGGTGTCGAAGCAGTCGCCGGGGGTGCGGGGGGCCACGATGGGTACGGGTGCTTCGCCGTTGCGGCCGTACATGGCTTGGAGGAGGTCGGCCTGTTCGGTTTTGGTCGGCAGTCCGGTGGAGGGGCCGCCGCGCTGGATGGCCACGACGAGCAGGGGGAGTTCCAGTGAGACGGCCAGTCCGATGGTTTCCGACTTCAGTGCTACGCCGGGGCCGGAGGTGGTGGTGACGGCCAGCTGTCCGCCGAAGGCGGCGCCGAGTGCCGCTCCGATGGCGGCGATTTCGTCTTCGGCCTGGAAGGTGCGGACGCCGAAATTTTTGTGCTTCGACAGCTCGTGCAGGATGTCGGAGGCCGGGGTGATCGGATAGGAGCCCAGGTACAGGGGCAGGTCGGCTTGTTGTCCGGCGGCGATCAGGCCGTAGGACAGGGCGAGGTTGCCGGAGATGTTGCGGTAGGTGCCGGCGGCGAACGCTTGGGTGGCGGGGGCGACTTCGTAGGAGACGGCGAAGTCCTCGGTGGTCTCGCCGAAGTTCCAGCCGGCCCGGAACGCGGCCACGTTCGCCTCGGCGATCTGCGGCTTCTTCGCGAACTTCGTCCGCAGGAACTTTTCGGTGCCTTCGGTCGGCCGGTGGTACATCCACGACAGGAGGCCCAGGGCGAACATGTTCTTCGACCGCTCGGCTTCCTTGCGGGGGAGTCCGAAGTCTTTGAGCGCTTCGAGGGTCAGTGTCGTCAGTGGCACCGGGTGGACCTGGTAGGCGTCCAGTGAGCCGTCTTCCAGGGGTGAGGTGTCGTAGCCGACCTTGGCCATCGGGCGTTTGGTGAACTCGTCGGTGTTCACGATGATCTCCGCGCCGCGTGGTACGTCACCGATGTTGGCCTTCAGTGCGGCGGGGTTCATCGCGACCAGCACGTTCGGCGCGTCGCCGGGGGTGAGGATGTCGTGGTCGGCGAAGTGCAGCTGGAAGCTGGAGACGCCGGGCAGGGTCCCGGCCGGTGCGCGGATCTCGGCGGGAAAGTTCGGCAGCGTCGACAGATCGTTCCCGAAAGTCGCCGTCTCCGACGTGAACCGGTCCCCCGTCAGCTGCATCCCGTCACCCGAGTCACCGGCGAACCGAATGATCACCCGATCCAGACGACGCACCTCCTTGACTGGCTGGAGAGGGGACTCTCCCGGGCGCTGAGCTGTATGAACGGCCACCGGCCGCCCCCTTCCGTCGACGTGGCGTGACGCTCTGCCGTCGCACCCTAGGGAGACGTTCTTGTGACCCGCCAAAGCGCACGTGGGGGCGGGCATGAAATCTTCATCCCGCACATGTGATCTCGCGCCTTTCGGTATCCCGGACGCCGTCGCATACTCGTGCCAATTCACGGCACGGGGGGAGGAGGAGTGCCATGTCAATTGCGGCTGCTAGCACCACATTTCATCTCTGGTCCCTGTGCGAGGACGTCATCGTCGAGCCGGGTGAGAGCGACGACGAACTGGTCCTCACGGGCCACTGGGGCACGGAGCGGATCGAGCAACCCGATCCACTCCTCCGCGAGGCGCTGAGGCGCATGGAGCTGGGCCCGGTCCTGCTGGCCAACATCGTGGCGGGGGAGGACGGTTCAGACTCCGGAGACGCGACCCACCTGGTCATGCTGCCGACGCTGAGCCGACTTGCCCCTCATCTGGTGCGGACGTTGGGACTCGATGACCTGAAGGGGCCGCTGCTCTCGGTCTCCGCGGCTTCGCGGCATGCCGCGTTCACCCCGGTGCGGCTGCCCGCGCGGCGGCCGGTCCGGTTGCCGAAGGACGTCTCGCTCACGCTGGAGAGCGCCGGCTTCGCCCTGGAGTCCTCCGGCTCGCCGCACAGGGTGGTGCTGCACCGCCCGGAGGCCGTCTGGGTGGTGGGGCTGCTCGCGTGGCCGGTCACCGCGGACGCGGCTTCGGCGGCGCTGCCGCTGCCGCCCGAGGTGACGGCGGCGGTCATGGACTACCTGGCGGGCGCCGGCATGGCGGCCCCGGTCGACCCGCCGGAGGCGGCCGGTGCCGACCCGGACTGCGTGGCCGCCGAGGACTGGCCGACGTACCCCTGAACGCGGCCGGTCCGGCGGTCCGGGTGAACGGACCGCCTCGTTCGGCCGCCGGCCGGTGCGCTCCCGGAGCATGGGACCCACTCGCCGCTGCCCCGGGTGCCGGTCCGGTCCTGGCTACGGAATCCGGTACGGCTCCGCCCCGCTCTTCACCACCTTGCGCACGGTCTCGATGTCGCCGCATCCGGCGCCGAGAAGCCGTGCCCGCTCCTCGGTGAATGCCGCCGCCAACTCCGCCCTGCGGTCGTCGGTGACGTTCTCGCGGGCGCTGTTGAGGATGGTGCGTTCCTCCTCGTCGGTGTGGTGCGTGACCGCCTCGACCAGCTTCTCCAGCTTCTTGTCCCACTCGTCGGAGCCGATCGTGGAGACTTCGAGCAGGGCGAGCAGCGCCTCGTTCCCCTCGGCGTGCTCCTCTTCGCCGTGCTCGACCTCCTCGTTGTCGATGTGCTTGTAGCGTTTGAGGGCGGGGTAGACCTTGACCTCCTCCGCCTCGCCGTGGGCGATGAGAAGCTCCGCGAACGACCGCAGGGCGCCTCCCCGGTCCCCTTCGACGCTGCGCATCTCGCGGAAGAGGTCCTCCATCGTTCGGTGGTCCTCCAGGATCAGCTCTACGACGTCCTGCGTGGCGCTCTGCTTGTCGGTCATGCCTGCGGCTCCTCTGCTGTGCTCGCGCTGCCGTGCTTGCGGGTACCTGGTCCCGGTACCCCGTTGTCGCCCCGGCAGTACGTCCTGACCACCGGGTGGCCTACCGGACAGCGATAGTTAGGAAAGGTTCCTGTTATCCATTGACAGGGACACGACGCGTTGCCAGGCTGCCCCGCAGCGGCTTGGCGCGGCGCCCGACTTCTCGTGGGCGTGACGCGCTCAGCGAGAGCTCTGACCCGGCCGCCGCACGTCACGCCCACCCTGAACAAGGGGCGTGGCGGCAAGCAAGCTGTCCAGCTCTCGCTGTCTCAGCCAGGGAGTCCAGGCATGCGCCTGACCACCGCCCCACCCCCACTCCGCACCAGAACCACCGTTCTGGCGACCGCGTTCGCCGCCGTTCTGCTCCTCATCGTCGGCCTGCTGCTGATGAATCCGGACCGGGCCGACGCCGCGGCCGATCCACTGATCTCCGGCGGTAAGCCCGCCACCGCGTCCTCCATGGAGGAATCCGCACTCGGCGCCGCCCAGGCCTTCGACGGCGACCCGGCCACCCGCTGGGCCAGCGTCGAGGGCAAGGACCCGCAGTGGCTCCAGGTCGACCTCGGCGCCGCCGCCGCCATCTCGCGGGTCACGCTGGCCTGGGAGGCGGCGTACGCGAAGGCCTATCGCATCGAGGTCTCCGACGACGCCACCACCTGGACCCGGCTCGCCAACGAGACCGCCGGCAACGGAAGTTCGGACGAATGGGCGGGCCTGTCCGGCAAGGGCCGCTATCTGCGGGTGTACGGAACCGCTCGCGGCACCGCGTACGGCTACTCGCTCCACGAGGTCGAGGTCTACGGCAGCCTGGCCGACGGCCCCCCGCCGACCGGGGCCTTCACGGTCGTGGCCGCCGGGGACATCGCGGCGCGGTGCACCGCGTCCTCCAGCTCCTGCGCGCATCCGAAGACCGCCGTGCAGGCGCAGCGGATCGACCCGAAGTTCTATCTGACCATGGGCGACAACCAGTACGACGACGCCATTATCTCCGACTTCCGCTCGTACTACGACACGACGTGGGGGAAGTTCAAGGCCAAGACCCGCCCGGTCCCCGGCAACCACGAGACCTACGACCCGGCCGGGTCGCTCTCCGGTTACAAGAGCTACTTCGGCGCGATCGCCTACCCGCAGGGCAAGTCCTACTACAGCTACGACGAGGGCAATTGGCACTTCGTGGCCCTCGACTCCAACGCCTTCGACCAGGCCGCGCAGATCCAGTGGCTGAAGGACGATCTGGCACGCAACAAGAAGGGCTGCATCGCCGCGTACTTCCACCACCCGCTCTACAGCTCCGGCGGACACGGCAACGACCCGGTCGGCAAGCCGGTCTGGAAGATTCTGTACGGCGCCAAGGCCGACCTCGTCCTGAACGGCCACGACCACCACTACGAGCGCTTCGCCCCGCAGAACGCCGACGGGCAGGCCAAGGCCGACGGGATCGTGGAGATCATCGGTGGCATGGGCGGCGCCGAGCCCTACCCGATCGAGGAGGTACAGCCCAACAGTGAGAAGCGCGTCAGCGGCCCTTACGGTGTGCTCAAGCTGAACTTCACCGACACCACCTTCGGCTGGCAGTACGTCGACACCGCGGGCCAGGTGAAGGACACCGGCCCCACGTACACCTGCCACTGACCCCGAGGCGCACGGTCGGTCCCGGCGCCCTCGTCACCCTCCGGACACCGCGGACGGTGACGAGGCGCCGGGCACTGCCAGTCGGGCCCGGCCCGAGCCGTCGGCGGGCACCGTCCAGACGGCCGAGGACCGTGCGGTGCGGCCGGGAACGGCATAGGCGAGGGTCCGGTCGTCCAGCCACGCCACCTGGTCGTCCACGGACCGGGTCTCTGCCAGCGGCGTCTCGCGCATCGTTCCGAGATCGAGCACATGCAGACGCCAGGGTGCCGCGCCGCCGCCGGACACCCGCTTCTTGAAGGCGACGCGGGTGTTGTCGGGGGAGAGCGAGGGACATTCGACGTTCTCCCGGACGGTGTGCGCGCTCCACTTCTTCATGTCGCCCTCGACCAGGTAGGTCTTTCCCCGGCTGGCCATCGTCGCGAAGAAGCGGTTGTCGTCGCGCGCGAAGGTGACGCCCCAGAAGTTCACGTCCGAGGAGTGGTACCGCTTGCCGTCCCGGTAGACCTGGATGGTCTCCATGTTCTTGATCAGGTAGCCGGTGCGGGTGTCGAGAATGCCGCTGCGGGTCGAGAAGGACGACGAGGAGTATGAGTCCCCGGTCACGAAGACGGTCCAGGCGACCATCCGCCCGGAGGCGGAGACCCTGGCCCTGTTGGGCACGCCGGGAAGCAGCACGCTGCGCTTCTCCTTGAGGTCCCGGTCGAGGATCACTGCCTTTGTCCTGGGCGGGATACCGGGCCTGGACGCCAGACAGACCGCCGTGGCGCCTCCCGTGTAGAACCGGTGACAGGGCATGGCGGACTCCCTCACCTTCCCCCGGCTCCCGCCCTTGCCGTCGGCCGGCCGGGAGACCGAAGCGAGCCTGCCCTTGTCGGTCCGGAAGAACAGCGCGGGGCCGTCTCCCAGGGACAGGACGCTCTGTGCGCCGCCGGCGGGCTCGGTGCGATGCGCGCTGTTCACGGCGTGCACGACGCCCAGCGTCGTGAGCAGCACGGTGGCGGCGCCCACGGCGACGAATCTGGACCGCAGGCTCATGGCGGCGAAGGGGCTCTTGGTGGGGGTGGGCTCATCGGGGGAGTTCACGGCGTCGGCTCCTGCTGTGTGGGAAGGAGGAAAAGGCTGATCGGCAGGGTGAGGGCGAGACCGGCGGCAGCGAGGGCGAGGGCCGGCTGTGTGCCCCAGGTCGTCCAGGCCGCGCCGAAGAGCACGGAGGCGAGAAGACGGCCCACGGCTTGGCCGGTCTGCAAGATCGCGAGTCCGCCCGCCCGTTGGGTGCCCGGCAGCGAGGGCCCCGCCAGGGCCATGAGCACGCCGTCGGTTGCCGCGTAGAACGTGCCGTGCAGTACGAGGGCGGCGATCAGGAGCGCAGGGCCGCCGAGTGGGGTGAGCAACACCGCGTACACGGCCAACAGGGCTGTGTGGCCCAGGAGATAGAGCCCACGGCGGCCACGGCGGTCCGCGATCCTGCCGAACGGTACGGCGAGCGTCAGGTACACCAGGGCCGTCCCGAGCGGCAGCAGGGGAAGGTACCCGGCGGTGAAGTCGAGGCGGCTCTGCAGGAGCAGGAAGATGAAGCCGTCCCCGACGGTGACCAGGCCGAGCGCCGAAGCGGTGATCAGCATCCGGCGGAAGCCCGGCTCGCGCACCAGACCCACGGTGTCCCGCAACCTGGGCGCGGCGGCCTTGCGGTCCGAGGTGTCGCGGTGCCCGGGGACGAAGGCGAGCAGGATGAGCACGCCCAGGACGCCGAAGCAGAAGCTGACGACGAAGACGCTCTCGTACCCGTCCATGGTCGCCCACAGCAGGGCGAACGCGGCAAGGGGCCCCAGCAGGGCGCCGGTTGTGTCCATCGCGCGGTGCACGCCGAAGGCCCGGCCGAGGTCGTGCGGGTCGCAGCTGAGCGTGATGAGCGCGTCCCTGGGACCGGTGCGAATACCCTTGCCCACCCGGTCGGCGGCCAGGGCGGTGGAGAGGGCGGGAGCCGAGGTGCCGGCGAAGAGCAGGCCGAGCTTGCAGAGCGCGGAGAGGGCGTAACCCGCGCCGGCGACGGCCTTGTGCCGCTGCCGGCGGTCGGCGATGTGCCCGCCGGCGAGTCGTACGAACGCGCTGATCCCGTTGTAGACGCCATCGAGGAACCCGAACTGAAGGGGGCTGAGCCCCAGGCCGAGGACGAAGTAGAGAGGCATCACCGCGGTGATCATCTCGGAGGAGATGTCACTGACGAGGCTGACCGCACCCAACGCGACGACCGTCCCCGCCACGCCTTTGCGGGCGGGGCCCGACCCGGGTGGCCGGCCGCCCGCCAGGCTGTCGGGCACGTCCGTGGATCTGCTTGAGGCGAGATACATAGGGGCTCCGCGGCCGTGGGGGACAGGTACGGACAGGGCACAGCTGTGCCCTGGGGGAGGGGTGGAGCAGAAGCTCGACTGTTAGGAACCTTTCCTTATATTTGACTGCCCTTGTCGTGTCTCGCACAAGAGTTGTGACAGGAGGTGTGCCGGGAAGCGGGTCGGAGCATGCGACGACGGAGCGGGGTGGGGCTCGTATTGATAATGGGATCCATGTTCATGTAGCGTCGCTGTCGTTCACGCAGCCAGTGCGCAACCAGGAGGACCGGCATGGCCGTACCCAAGCGGAAGATGTCCCGCAGCAACACCCGGCACCGTCGCGCGCAGTGGAAGGCGACCACACCGCAGCTGGTGCCGATCACGGTCGACGACTCCGCCTTCCTGGTGCCGCAGCGCCTGGCGAAGGCTTACCGGCGTGGGCTGTTGGGCCCGGAGAGCTGACATCCGGCCTGGCGTACCCGGGCAGACGCACCGCGACTCGACCCGAGGCTGACCGGACGCCCCCACTCCATGACCGCACGTATCACCCCGCCCAGGAGGAACCGTGGCTCGTCGCAGCGACGCCCGAATGCCCGCCAAGTCCCGCCCCAATCCGCTGGATCAGGCGCGCATCACGTACATCGACTACAAGGACACCGACCTGCTGCGGAAGTTCATCTCGGACCGGGGGAAGATCCGCAGCCGCAGAGTGACCCGGGTCGGCGCCCAGCAGCAACGGCTGTTGGCCCGCGCGATCAAGAACGCCCGGGAGATGGCCCTGCTGCCGTACGCGTCGCGCTGATCCGCCGTCGAACTCGCGCTCCGCTCAAGGGGTGTCGGCCAGCAGTGTCCGGCGGAACTCGGCGACCAGCGGCCTGAGGTCGACCCGGTGCCACGCGGCCCACAGCCGTGTCGACGGCGTGTACCAGGGCAGTTCGCGCACCACCACGCCCTCCGTCGCGCCGCGCGGCATGCTCTTCTGAATCATCCCCGCGCCGAGCCCCGAGGCCACCAGGCCCAGCGCGGCCAGCGGTTCGGCCGCCTCCCAGCGGGCCTCGGGAGTGAAGCCGGCCGCGACGCACGAGGCGAGGAACGCATCGCGCCACCCCGGGTCCTGAGTGTTCTCCACCATGATCCAAGGCTGCCCGTCCAGGTCCTCGGGGGTGAGCTGCTCGCGCTGCGCCAGCGGGTGCCGTGCGGGCAGCGCGATCAGCAAGGGGTCCTCCAGGAGCAGGGCGGCGCCCAGGTCCGGGTCGTCGTGCTCCGGGGGTCGCACACGAAGGCGATGTCGAGGCTCCGCTCCCCTGAGTCCTTCGAGCTGCGCGGCCGGCTGGAGGTTGTAGCGAGCGACGTGGACGTCCGGCTTCCCGTCGTAGAGGGTGCGCAGGGCGCCCGGCAGCACCTCGCCGTGCGTCGCGTGGCCCACGTAACCGATGCACAGGCCGCCCTCCTCCCCGCGCCCGAGCCCGCGCCCGAGGTTTTCGAGCCGGTCGTCGAATGGTCCGGCTCTTTCACGCCCGTCGGCGTCACCGACAGCGAGGCCGTCGCACTGTTCCACGGCATCTACCGTGACGGCCTCACGGCGCTGAAAACCGCGATCGGAGGCTGATCCCGGTAGCCGGAGGATGAACGGCCCACCCCTGAGGCAGGATTGGCGGCCGGGAGCCAGGCATCGACGCCAGCCGGGGGAAAGCAGGGCACGGATGACCGCACGGCTCGGAATCGCCTATCACCCGGCCATGCTCGGCCTGCGGCTGCTGATGGAGCTGACGGCGCTGGTCTGCTTCGGATACTGGGCCTGGCAGGTGAGCGAAGGGCCGCTGCGGTACGTCGCGGTGGTCGCGGCCCCCCTGCTGGTCGCCGTCGTCTGGGGGGTGTTCGCCACCCCCGGCGACAAGTCGCGGTCCGGGAACACCGTGGTCGCGACCGCGGGACCCGTGCGGCTGTTGCTCGAACTGGCGGTGTTCTTCGGCGGCGTTGCGGCGCTCCACGCGGCCGGCGCCGAACTCCCGGCTCTGGTCCTCGCCGGGATACTCGTGGCTTACCACGCCGCTTCCCTCGACCGGACGGCCTGGCTGCTCCGCCACTGAACGCCCGGCCCGCGCGCCGCCCCTTTTGTCGACGAGCCCGGACTGGGCCGTGTCGGTGTTGGGCCGAACGGGTGAGACGGGTGAGAATGGCTCAATGCAGACACAGTGCGCGGGCGAGGTGGTCCGGTGAGCAGGTACGACGCCACCGACGAGCAGTGGGCCGGGCTCGCCCAGGTCGTGCCGTTGCGCGGCCGGGACCAGTGGCCGTCGCAGGTCGATCACCGCACGATGCCCCAGGAGTACGGCGCCGAGCAACGGCGCATGATCGTGCTGCGCGTGCAGGTCTTCGCCGACGCACGTGAGGTAGCGGAGTACCTCGTCGCGCAGATTCCGGTGCTGCTCGACCTGACCGCGGCCGACAGCGACGTGGCGAAGCGGATCCTGGACTTCAGCAGCGGTGTCGTCTTCGGCCTCGGCAGCGGGATGCACCGGGTCGACCGCAATGTCTTCCTGTTGGCTCCGGAGGGCATGGAGGTCGACGGGGCCGAGGCCGCCGCCGTCCCCCGATCGTAGGAAGGTTCGTCGGGCGTAACGGTTCGCCACCGCCGGCCCTGGCTACCGTCCGGCCATGACTGTGCTTCCCCGGGCGACCGCCCCCACCCCCGCGGCCGGCCCCCACCGGCCGCCCACCGTCGTCGAACTCAGGCTGTCCGCCTTCAAGGCGCACCGCGGGACAGTGGTCCCGCTCGGCCCGGTGACCCTCCTCGCCGGGGCCAGTGGCAGCGGCAAGTCGAGTGTCCTCCAGGTGTACGAGGCCCTGGCCCGGCTGGGCGGCGGCGCCGAACTGGCCGAGGCCTTCCCCCGGCCGACCGAGTGCGTGCCCGAACGGGCGGCGCCCGACGCCCAGGGGCGGCGCGGCTTCCGGATCGGCTGCACCGTGGACGGGCCCGTAGGACCCGTACGGCTCGATCTCGCCGTGCAGGTCGAGCCGGAGCTGCGGATCGCCGGTGAGCGGTTGACGTGCGACGGGCGGACGCTGTTGACCACCGCGCTGCGCGATCCGGCGCGGCGCGCCGTGCAGGCGGGCTGGCACACGGCGGGAGCCGCGCCGATGACGCGTGCGCCGCTGCCCGACGACCGGCTGGGCACCGCGCTGCTGCCACTGCGCGTCGCGGGCCGGACGCCGGGTCAACTGCAGGTACTGGCCGCTGCCGAGCAGGTGATTCTCGCGTTGCGCTCGGTGTTCGCCTGCGACCCGAGGCCGCCGCGGATGCGAAAGCCGGTGCCGACGGGAGAGGGACGGCTGCGAACGGGCTGCGACAACCTCGCGGAGGTGCTGTGGCGCACCCGCAGCCAGTGCGCGAGGCGCCATGCGCGACTGACCGCCATGGTGCGCGCCGGATGCGCGGGACCGGTGACCGAGCTGACCGTCGAGGAGCTCATCGACGGCACGGTACGGGCGGTGCTGGCCCGCGGTGACCGGTGGTCCACACCCGTCGAGCAGCTGGGAGACGGGGAGTTGCGCTACCTGGCCCTCGCCCTGGTGCTGCTGACCGGGCCGGGGGTGCTGGCCATGGACGCCGTCGCCGAGGTGCCTCCGGCGATGCAGGCGCTCACCGTTCTGGCGGACGGCTTCGACCAATGCCTGGATGCCACGCAGACGCGGGAGCTGCTGGCCCTCGCCGCGGACATCTGCGGGGAGAGGCACATGCGGCTGGTGGGGGCGGTCACGGATGCGCCGTACGCGCGCGGAGTGGACGGGGTGACGGTGGTAGACCTGAGGGTGTGACGGAACAGGATGTGCAGGGACTGCAGCGCAGGCTGGCCGAGTTCGCGACGGCGCGGGGGTGGGAGCCGTACCACACGCCGAAGAACCTCGCGGTGGCGCTGAGCGTGGAGGCGTCCGAACTGGTCGAGATCTTCCAGTGGTTGACGCCCGAGGAGTCGGCGCGGGTGATGGAGGATCCGCGCTCAGCGCACCGGGTGGCGGACGAGGTCGCCGACGTTCTGGCGTATCTCCTGCAGTTCTGTGAGGTGTTGGGGGTCGATGTGCTGGCGGCGCTGGCAGCCAAGATCGACCGGAACGAACATCGTTTCCCGGTGCCGAAAACCAAGAATCGTCACTCTTCGGAGTGAGTGACATATCCACAACCGTCGATTAGTGCACAGATTTCGCCATAGCCCTGGCTTTCCGGGCTCAGGAACCTCACTCTGGGTAGTGAACAGGAGAACGTAAGAAGAAGCAGCGGGCCATCGTAGGGACGGGGGCGGTGTATGGACGCGATGCGGCTGATCGGAGTCAGTCGGCATGCACTGGCGGAGAGCCGGGCGGCGCTGGACATCCTGGTGGAGGCGTGGCAGGCGCAGACATTGGCCCAGGCGATCGGCGGCCGACTCGCGCTGACCGGGCCGCCGGAGCTGAGAGGCGAGGCCCGGGGGCTGAGTGAGGTGGGCGGGCGGGGCTCCGGGGTGCTGGACAGTGCGGTGCTGCGCGCGGGCGAGCTGTGCTTACCGGGCGGGATCCCTCCCGATTCCCGCCCGCGCGCAGCGCAGCTGTCCGAAGTGGCGGACGCGCATGGGACGTTGACGGGACTGGGCGGGCTGCTCGGGGAGGTGGGGACAGCGCTCGTCGGGGTCGCGTGTGCCACCGACGAGGAGGCGCTCTACTGGCAGTGCATCGAGGGGATCGACGCCGCCGACGAGTCGAGCGACCGGGTGCGCGGGATGCTGCGTCGGCTCACCGTGCGGGAGCAGGGCAGGACACGGAGCGGCGATCGGGACCCGGCGGCGGAGCCGTCATGATCCGGCTGCCCCCGGACCGCCCGTCAGACGGACCCGGCGGCTCCGTCCGGGCGGCCGGTCACCTCGGGCGGTGGCGCCGGGCAGGGCGTATGGAGGGGTAGGCGGAACGCGGACCGTGAGGGGGAATGCGGACGGTGAGGGGGCGTGCGGGGGGTGAGGGCGACGAGATTTCACCCGACCGAGCAGGTGGGGACCTGGTGAGGGAGGTGGGGCAGGCGGCAGTTCGACGGTGCAGGATGGAGGCATGGATCTTCGAATCTTCACCGAGCCCCAGCAAGGGGCGAGCTACGACACTCTGCTGACCGTGGCCAAGGCCACCGAGGACCTCGGCTTTGACGCCTTCTACCGCTCCGACCACTACCTGCGGATGGGGTCGGGCGACGGTCTACCGGGACCGACCGATGCCTGGATCACCCTGGCCGGTCTCGCCCGCGAGACCAAGAGGATCCGGCTGGGCACCCTGATGACGGCGGGCACCTTCCGGCTGCCGGGCGTGCTGGCCATCCAGGTGGCTCAGGTCGACCAGATGTCGGGCGGGCGGGTCGAGCTCGGGCTGGGGGCGGGGTGGTTCGAGGACGAGCACCGGGCGTACGGGATTCCGTTCCCCAAGGAGAAGTTCGGCCGGCTCGAGGAGCAACTGGCGATCGTCACCGGCTTGTGGGCGACGAAGACCGGCGAGAAGTTCAGCTATGACGGGACGTACTACCAGCTGACCGACTCCCCGGCCCTGCCCAAGCCCGCCCAGGCCAAGGTGCCGGTCCTGATCGGCGGACACGGCGCGAGCCGTACGCCGCGACTGGCCGCGCAGTACGCCGACGAGTTCAACATCCCGTTCGCCTCCCTGGAGGACAGCGAGAAGCAGTTCGGCCGGGTGCGGGCCGCCGCCGAGAAGGCCGGGCGGCGGGCGGGCGAGCTGGTGTACTCCAACGCGCTGGTGGCGTGCGTGGGCAAGGACGACACGGAGGTGGCGCGCCGGGCGGCGGTCATCGGAAGGGAGGTGGAGGAGCTGAAGGCGAACGGGCTGGCGGGCTCCCCGGCGGAGGTGGTGGACAAGATCGGCCGGTACGGCGCGATCGGTGCCTCCCGGATCTACCTCCAGATGCTGGATCTGGACGACCTCGATCACCTTGAGCTGGTCTCCTCGCAGGGTCAGTCCCAGCTGAGCTGAGGCAGGCGGAGGCGTTCGCGGGGCAGCGGCGCAGGAAGAGCTATAAAGAGCGAAGGAGTCACTGTGAAGCCGGTGCGTCCCATGGCTGCCGCCCTCGCCGAGGGGCCGGTCGTCCTCGACGGCGGTCTGTCGAACCAACTGGAGGCGCAGGGCTGCGATCTGTCCGACGCGCTCTGGTCGGCGCGGCTCCTCGCCGATGCCCCGCAGCAGATCGCGGCGGCGCACTCGGCGTATGTGCGGGCAGGGGCGCAGGTGCTGATCACCGCCAGCTACCAGGCGACCTTCGAGGGCTTCGCGCGGCGGGGTGCCGCGCCGCGCGAAGCGGCCGGGTTGATGGCGCGTAGCGTCGAACTGGCGCGAGCAGCGGGGGAGTTCACCGAGCGGGAGGTCTGGGTGGCGGCCTCGGTCGGGCCGTACGGGGCGATGCTCGCCGACGGCAGTGAGTACCGCGGGCGGTACGGACTGTCGGTGCGGGAGCTGGAGCGCTTCCATCGGCCCCGGATCGAGGCCCTTGTCGCGGCGGAGCCCGACGTGCTCGCGCTGGAGACGGTGCCGGACACCGACGAGGCGGAGGCGCTGCTGCGGGCGGTGGCCGGGTGCGGGGTGCCCGTCTGGCTCTCGTACACCATCGAGGGGGACCATACCCGGGCCGGCCGGCGGCTGGACGCGGCCTTCGAGCTCGCCGCGGGGAACGAGCAGGTGATCGCCGTGGGGGTCAACTGCTGCGAACCGCACGACGCGGACCGGGCCGTGGAGTGCGCCGCCTCGGTGACCGGCAAGCCGGTCGTCGTCTACCCGAACAGCGGGGAGCAGTGGGACGCGCAGGGCCGGAGATGGCGGGGCCGGCGTACCTACGATCCGGCCCGGGTGCGGGAGTGGCGGGCGGACGGGGCGCGGCTGGTCGGTGGCTGTTGCCGGATCGGGCCGGATCGGATCGCCGAGCTGGCCGGGCTGCTGCGGCCGGAAGCGGGGTGACTCCGGCGCACCCGCCGCTTTGCTCCACCACTACGCTCGGCTCCACGCGCACGGGAGCAGGGAGGACGCATGGCCGGGGATCGTGACGGTGTCGGTGGGGTCGGTGATGACGGAGTGGTCGTCTACTGGCGGCCCGGCTGCCCGTACTGCATGAAGCTGCGGCTGCGGCTGCGCCTCGCGCGGCTGCGGCGCACCGAGGTGAACATCTGGAAGCACCCCGAGGCCGCGGCGTACGTCCGCTCGGTCGCCGACGGGAACGAGACGGTGCCGACGGTGACCGTGGCCGGGCGGCCGATGGTGAACCCGTCGATGCGGCAGCTGCGACAGGCCGTCCGGGAACACGCGCCGCACCTCCTGCGCGAAGCCCCCTGAGCCGCTGCCGCCACCCGGGAGCGACCAGCTGCATCCGGACCGACCGGGCCCGGCCGGCGCCGGACCGACCGGACTCCGCCGGTCAAACTCCCTGGCCGGAAAGTATTGATCCGGCGATACTCAGACATGTGTTCATGACGATCAGCACCACAGGAACGGACCTGCGCCCCGCCACCGACCTCGGATTCCTGCTGCACAAGCATCCCGAGAAGGCGCAGGCGTACAAGACCTCGCACGGCACGGCGCATGTCTTCTACCCCGAGGCGACCGCCGAGCGGTGCACGGCCGCGCTGCTGCTGGAGGTCGATCCGGTGGCGCTGGTGCGGCGCAGCAAGGGCAAGGACCGCGGCAGCTCGCCCGACTCCGCGCTCGCGCAGTACGTCAACGACCGGCCGTACGCCGCGTCGTCGCTGCTCGCCGTCGCGCTGAGCACCGTCTTCAGGACCGCCCTGCAGGGCCTGTGCAAGGCGCTTCCCGAGCGCGCCGAGTCGCCGCTGCCGCTGCGCATCGAGCTGCCCGCGCTGCCCGCCCGGGGCGGCGCGGAGCTGGTGACGAAGCTGTTCGCGCCGCTGGGGTGGACGTCGGTGGAGGCCGAGCCCGTGCTGCTGGACGAGGAGTTCCCGCAGTGGGGCGACTCGCGGTACGTACAGCTCGTGCTGGAAGGGGAGCTGCGGCTCGCCGAGGCGCTGCGTCAGCTGTACGTCCTGCTGCCCGTCCTGGACGACGCCAAGCACTACTGGGTCGCGCCCGACGAGGTCGACAAACTGTTGCGGGCCGGCGAGGGCTGGCTGGCCGAGCACCCGGAGCAGAAGCTGATCACCAGCCGCTATCTGTCCCGCCGCTGGGGCCTGACCCGGCAGGCGATGGAGCGCCTTGAGCTGGTGCGACTGGCCGAGGCCGACGACCTCGTGGTCGAGGACGTCGACAACGCCGTGGACGAGTCGGCGGACACCGAGGACAAGCCCGTGCCGCTCGCCGTGCAGCGCCGCGACGCGATCCTGGCGGCGCTGGGCGGGTCCGGGGCCGGCCGGGTCCTCGACCTCGGCTGTGGGCAGGGCCAGTTGGTACAGGCGCTGCTGAAGGACGTGAGGTTCACCGAGATCGTCGGTGTCGATGTGTCGATGCGCGCCCTGACCATCGCCTCCCGCCGGCTCCACCTGGACAAGCTCGGCGAGCGGCAGGCCGCACGCGTGAAGCTGATGCAGGGCTCCCTCGCGTACACCGACAAGCGGCTCAAGGGGTACGACGCGGCGGTGCTCAGCGAGGTGATCGAGCACATCGACCTGCCCAGGCTGCCCGCCCTGGAGTACGCGGTGTTCGGCTCGGCGCGGCCACGGACCGTCCTCGTGACGACGCCGAACGTCGAGTACAACGTGCGGTGGGAGTCCCTGCCCGCCGGGCACGTGCGGCACGGCGACCACCGCTTCGAATGGACCCGTGAGGAGTTCCGTACCTGGGCCGCGGCGGTGGCCGAACGGCACGGCTACACCGTGGAGTTCGTTTCGGTCGGACCCGATGACCCCGAGGTGGGGCCGCCCACGCAGATGGCCGTGTTCAGCAGGACCGCCGAGCCGGAGCGCTCGAGCAGGGCCCGCACCAGCGACTCGAAGGAGGAGAAGGCAGCATGACCGGAAACAAGCGCACTCTCGCCGTGCCCGACCTCTCTCTCGTGGTGCTGATCGGCGCCACCGGGTCCGGCAAGTCCACTTTCGCCAAGGCCCACTTCAGGCCCACCGAAGTCCTCTCCTCCGACTTCTGCCGCGGCCTCGTCGCCGATGACGAGAACGACCAGAGCGCGAGCGGTGACGCCTTCGACGTACTGCACTACATCGCGGGCAAGCGGCTGGCGGCCGGACGGCTGACCGTCGTCGACGCGACCAGCGTGCAGTCCGAGAGCCGCAAGGAGCTGGTCAAGCTGGCTCGCGAGTACGACGTACTGCCCATCGCGATCGTCCTCGATGTGCCGGAATCCGTTTGCGTCGAGCGCAACGCCACCCGCCCCGACCGGGCCGGTATGCCCCGCCATGTGATCCAGCGCCACCAGCGCGAACTGCGGCGCTCCCTGCGGGGCCTGGAGCGCGAGGGCTTCCGCAAGGTGCACATCCTGCGCGGTGTCGAGGAGATCGGGAACATCGAGGTCTCGCTGGAGAAGCGCTTCAACGACCTGCGGCACCTCACCGGCCCCTTCGACATCATCGGCGACATCCACGGCTGCCGATCCGAGCTGGAGACCCTGCTGGGCAAGCTCGGTTACGTCGGGGGGACCCACCCCGGCGGCCGCACGGCGGTCTTCGTCGGCGACCTCGTCGACCGCGGACCGGACAGCCCTGGCGTGCTGCGCCTGGTGATGGGCATGGTCGCCTCCGGCGACGCGCTGTGCGTACCCGGGAACCACGAGAACAAGCTCGGCCGTTATCTCAAGGGGCGCAACGTCCAGCACACCCACGGACTCGCCGAGACCATCGAGCAGTTGGAGAAGGAGGACGACACCTTCAAGGAGAAGGTGCGGGAGTTCATCGACGGGCTCGTCAGCCACTACGTCCTCGACGGCGGTGAGCTGGTCGTCTGTCACGCGGGTCTGCCCGAGAAGTACCACGGCCGCACCTCGGGCCGGGTCCGCTCGCACGCGCTGTACGGCGACACGACCGGCGAGACCGACGAGTTCGGCCTGCCCGTGCGCTACCCGTGGGCCGAGGACTACCGGGGCCGCGCGGCCGTCGTCTACGGCCACACGCCCGTGCCCAACACCTCGTGGATCAACAACACCATCTGCCTGGACACCGGTGCGGTCTTCGGCGGGAAGATGACCGCGCTGCGCTGGCCGGAGCGCGAGCTCGTCGACGTACCGGCCGAGCAGGTCTGGTACGAGCCGGTCAAGCCGCTCAGCACCGAGGCACCCGGCGGTCACGACGGCCGCCCGCTGGACCTCGCCGACGTGCACGGCAGGCGCATCGTGGAGACCCGGCAGATGGGACGGGTCGCCGTGCGCGAGGAGAACGCGGCGGCGGCGCTCGAAGTCATGAGCCGCTTCGCGGTCGACCCGCGTCTCGTGCCGTACCTCCCCCCGACCATGTCGCCGACCGGGACCTCGGAGCGCGAGGGGTATCTGGAGCACCCGGCCGAGGCCTTCGCCCAGTACAGGTCGGACGGTGTCGCCAGGGTGGTGTGCGAGGAGAAGCACATGGGTTCGCGCGCGGTGGCCCTGGTCTGCCGCGACGCGGACGCGGCGCGCGAGCGCTTCGGGGTCGACGGCCCGACCGGCTCGCTGTGCACCCGTACCGGCCGCCCCTTCTTCGCCGACCCCCAGGTCACCGAGGAGATCCTGGGGCGGCTGCGCGAGGCGGCCACGGCCGCGGGGCTCTGGGCGGAGCTGGAGACGGACTGGCTGCTGCTCGACGCCGAGCTGATGCCGTGGTCGCTGAAGGCCACCGGTCTGCTGCGCTCGCAGTACGCGGCGGTGGGCGCCGCGGCGCGCGCGGTCTTCCCCGGCGCGATCGACGCACTCGAAACCGCTCGGGCCCGTGGCATCGAGGTGGACGGCCTGCTGGTCAAGCAGCGCGAGAGGGCCATCGACGCGGCCGCGTTCACCCGGGCGTACCGGCGCTACTGCTGGCCGACCGAAGGGCTGGAAGGCGTGCGCCTCGCGCCCTTCCAGATCCTGGCCGCCCAGGGCCGCAGCCTCGCCGGGCTGCCGCACGACGAGCAGCTCGCGCTGATCGACCGGCTGATCGAGCACGACCAGTCGGGCCTGCTTCAGACCACCCGCCGCCTGATCGTCGACACCGGCGACGAGTCCGACGTACAGGCGGGCATCGACTGGTGGCTGGAGATGACCAGCCGCGGTGGCGAGGGCATGGTGGTCAAGCCGCTCCAGGCGCTCGTGCGCGACGCGAAGAACAGGCTGGTGCAGCCCGGTATCAAGGTGCGCGGCCGGGAGTACCTGCGGATCATCTACGGTCCCGAGTACGCCCGTCCGGAGCATCTGCAGCGGCTGCGCGGCCGGACCCTCGGCCACAAGCGCTCGCTCGCGCTGCGCGAGTACGCGCTCGGCCTGGAGGCCCTGGACCGGCTGGCGGACGGCGAGCCGCTGTGGCGCGTCCACGAGGCCGTCTTCGCCGTCCTCGCGCTGGAGTCGGAGCCGGTCGACCCCCGGCTGTGACGCCCGGGGGAGACCCTCGGGGGCCCGACTGTGGGTGGCGGCCGGTCCGGCTGCCGCCCACGGCCCCGGGGACGAGTGGGCATTCGCTGAGTGAACGGCGTCCTGTGCGGTGAGGATGGGGGCATGGGATTCCATGTCGATTCCGAGACCGGACGGCTGCGCCGTGTCATTCTCCACCGGCCCGATCTGGAGCTGAAACGCCTCACGCCCACCAATAAGGACGCTCTGCTCTTCGACGACGTGCTGTGGGTACGCCGGGCGAGACAGGAGCACGACGGCTTCGCCGATGTGCTGCGCGACCGAGGGGTGGAGGTGCATCTCTTTGGTGATCTGCTCAGCGAAGCGCTCGGGATCCCGGCCGCCAGGAATCTGGTGCTGGACCGGGTCTTCGACGAGAAGGAGTACGGACCGCTCGCCACCGACCACCTGCGGGAGGCGTTCGACGACCTGCCCGTGACCGATCTGGTCGAGGCGCTGGTCGGCGGCATGACCAAGCGGGAGTTCCTCGCACGTCACCCCGAGCCGACGTCCGTCCGCTTCCACGTCATGGACCTGGACGATTTCCTTCTCGGCCCCCTCCCGAACCACCTCTTCACCCGGGACACCTCGGCCTGGATCTACGACGGGGTGTCCATCAACGCGATGCGCTGGCCGGCCAGGCAGCGCGAGACCGTCCACTTCGAGGCGATCTACAAGCACCATCCGCTTTTCAAGAGCCCCGAGGCGGGCTCCTTCCACACCTGGTCGGAGGGGCAGGTCGACTACCCATCCACCATCGAGGGCGGCGACGTCCTGGTCATCGGCAACGGCGCGGTACTGATCGGGATGAGCGAGCGCACCACCCCGCAGGCCGTGGAGATGCTGGCCCGCGGTCTCTTCGCGGCCGGATCCGCCACCACGATCGTGGCGCTCGACATGCCCAAGCGCCGTGCGTTCATGCATCTGGACACCGTGATGACGATGGTCGACGGCGACACGTTCACCCAGTACGCCGGGCTCGGCATGCTCCGTTCATACACCATCGAACCGGGCGCGGGCGACCGCGATCTGAAGGTCACCGACCATCCGCCCGAGCACATGCACCGCGCCATCGCCGCCGCCCTGGGTCTGAACGAGATCCGGGTGCTGACCGCCACCCAGGACGTGCACGCGGCGCAGCGCGAGCAGTGGGACGACGGCTGCAATGTGCTGGCGGTCGAGCCGGGCGTGGTCGTCGCCTACGAGCGCAACGTCACCACCAACACCCATCTGCGCAAGGAGGGCATCGAGGTCATCGAGATCCGCGGCAGCGAGCTGGGCCGTGGCAGGGGCGGCCCCCGCTGCATGAGCTGCCCCGTCGAACGCGATTCTGTATAGTGATGCGGTCTATCGTATAGACTTCCAGACTTACCCGATCCGCGACCTCTCGCGCCCCAGGAGCAGCCACCATGGCGATAGACCTCGCAGGCCGTCACTTCCTCAAGGAGCTGGACTTCACCGCCGAGGAGTTCCGTGGCCTGATCGATCTCGCAGCCGGGCTCAAGGCGGCGAAGAAGGCCGGCGCGGAGGTGCAGCGGCTGCGCGGCAGGAACATCGCGCTGATCTTCGAGAAGACGTCCACCCGCACCCGCTGCTCCTTCGAGGTCGCCGCCGCGGATCAGGGGGCGTCGACGACGTATCTCGACCCCTCCGGCTCCCAGATCGGGCACAAGGAGTCGGCGAAGGACACGGCGCGGGTGCTGGGCCGAATGTTCGACGGCATCGAGTACCGCGGGGACAGCCAGGACGTCGTCGAGGAGCTGGGGGCGTACGCCGGGGTCCCCGTCTTCAACGGACTCACCAACAACTGGCACCCCACCCAGATGCTCGCCGACATGCTCACCATGACCGAGCACACCGACAAGCCGCTGGAGCGCATCGCCTTCGCCTACCTGGGTGACGCCCGCCTCAACATGGGCAACTCCTACCTGGTCACCGGCGCGCTGCTCGGAATGGATGTACGGATCGTCGCTCCCAGGGCCTACTGGCCGGCCGAGGAGGTCGTCGTGCGGGCCCGGAAGGCCGCCGAGCTGAGCGGCGCCCGGATCACCCTCACCGAGGACCTCGCCGAAGGGGTGCTCGGCGCGGACTTCGTCACCACCGACGTGTGGGTGTCGATGGGGGAGCCCAAGGAGGTCTGGGCCGAGCGCATCAAGGCACTCTCGCCGTACGCCGTGACCATGGACGTGCTCCGCGCCACCGGCAACGCGGACGTGAAGTTCATGCACTGCCTGCCCGCCTTCCACGACCTGGGGACCAAGGTCGGGCGTGAAATCCACGAGAAGTACGGCCTGACCGAGCTGGAAGTCACCGACGAGGTCTTCGAGTCCGCGCACTCCGTCGTCTTCGACGAGGCCGAGAACCGGATGCACACCATCAAGGCCGTGCTGGTCGCCACGATGGCGGGGGCGGAGTAGCAGCCGGAGCGCGGTGCGCGAGCGCTGTGCGCCGGATCGGGGGAACAAGCGGGACGGTGGCTAGTATGTCGCCGTTTAATGGGGTTTGAGCTCACACGCTCGAACCCCATTTGCTTTGAGTCCGTCGGCACGTCAGTCCGTCGGCACATTGAGCACGTCGAGCACCTTTGAACACCTTGAGCACCTGAGAAGAGAACCACCCCATGCAGGGCATCAAGTCCCCGGACCAGCTCGTCGCCGAATCCGGCGCCGACCTTGAGGGGCACGGCCTCAAGCGCACCATGGGGCTCTACCAGCTCGTGTGCTTCGGTGTCGGCGCCATCGTCGGCACCGGCATTTTCGTCGGGCTCTCCGACAGCGTCGCCGAGGCCGCCCCGCCGTCGTGATCTCCTTCATCCTCGCCGCGATCACCTGCGTCTTCACCGCGTTCTCCTTCGCGGAGCTGGGCGGTGCGATCCCCATCTCCGGCAGCTCCTACTGGGTGCCGTTCTTCCCGGTCAGCCCCGTCCTGGGGGTGGCCTTCTGTCTGTATCTGATCTACGGGACGGGCTGGGCGACCTGGGTGCGGTTCGGCGTCTTCCTAGCGGCCGGAGCGATCGTGTACGCGCTCGACGGCCGCCGCCTCTCGCGGCTGGTCAGCCGGGCGGGCCCGGAGCGGCAGGAAGCGTGAACCAGACCGCCTTGCCGTGTGCGGTGGGGCGGTGCCCGCAGGCGGAGCTGAGCGTGCGGATGAGCAGCAGCCCGCGCCCGTGCTCCTGCCAGGGGTCGGGGGACCGGTCGGCCACCGTCCGGTCCAGATTGCCGGGCGGGGACGGGTCGCCGTCGTGCACCTCGACCTGACAGCCGGCGGCCAGCAGCTCCACCACCAGCTCGATCGGCTCGTCCGGGCTCGTGTGCTCCACGGCGTTCGCGACCAGCTCGGCCGTCAACAGCTCCGCCGTATCACTGTCCGCGGGCGCCTCGATGTCCGCGAGGGCGGTGCGTATCAGGGCGCGGGCTATCGGCACAGCGGCCGTCGTGTGCGGCAGCGCGATACGCCAACAGGCGGGCCCGGCGGGTTCGAGCAAGGTGGGACGCCCCTTTCGGGGAGTAAGAGGTCGTGCTTTCAACGATACGAAAGTGTCATGCGATACGCGTAGAGCCGCTGGGCCGCAGGGGGTGGGACCTCCGACACACCGGAACGGGACCTTCGCCGCGTCGCGCGCAATCGGATATCGCGCACTCGTGACGGCAGTCACGGACAGGTGATAACTTCGCAGGGCAGGCATCAGCCCCAGTTGTGAGGAGGCCGCAGCCCATGAGCCCCTTTCCCAGCTCAGCGTCCGGTACGCAGCAGTGGCACCATCTGCGGCTGACCGTCGATGACGGGGTCGCCACTGTCACTCTTGCCCGGCCCGAGAAACTCAACGCGCTGACCTTCGGTGCGTACGCCGATCTGCGCGACCTCCTGGCCGAGCTGGCCCGTGAGCGCACGGTACGCGCACTGGTACTGGGTGGAGAAGGCCGAGGCTTCTGCTCCGGCGGCGACGTCGACGAGATCATCGGCGCCACGCTCGCCATGGACACCGCTCAGCTCCTCGATTTCAACCGGATGACCGGGCAGGTCGTACGGGCCCTGCGCGAGTGCCCCTTCCCCGTCATCGCCGCCCTGCACGGCGTGGCCGCGGGCGCGGGCGCCGTGCTCGCCCTCGCCGCCGATTTCCGGATCGCCGACCCGTCGGCCCGCTTCGCCTTCCTCTTCACCAAGGTCGGCCTGTCGGGCGGCGACATGGGAGCGGCGTACCTGCTGCCCCGCGTCGTCGGGCTCGGGCACGCGACCCGGCTGCTGATGCTCGGCGACGCGGTGCGCGCGCCCGAGGCGGAGCGGATCGGCCTGATCAGCGAGATGACGGACGAGGGGCAGGCGGACATCCGCGCGGCCGAGCTGGCACGGCGCCTCGCGGACGGCCCCGCCCTGGCGTACGCCCAGACCAAGGCGCTGCTCACCGCGGAGCTCGACATGCCGCTCGCCGCAGCGGTCGAGCTGGACGCCGCGACGCAGGCGCTGCTGATGAACGGCGACGACTACGCCGAATTCCACGCGGCGTTCACCGAGAAGCGACCGCCGAAGTGGCGGGGGCGCTAGCCATGCCGGGGCCCACGGCTGCGCCCGGGGAAGAGGCCGGCCCCGGTGGCGCGGTCGGGCGCACGGCAGTGAGCGGCGAAGCGGCTGCGCCCGGCGCGAGGCCTGCGACCGGCGCCGCGCGGGAAGTCCCCGCTCCCGGGCCCGCGGGCGGACCGGCACCTGTGGCCACCGCCGGGCCCGCGCGCGGCACCGCATCCGGGCCCGGTCCCGCACCCGGCGCCGCCTCCCCGGTCACCGACGGTCGCGTCATGCGCGTCGCCGTGGTCGGTGGCGGGCCCGGCGGGCTGTACGCGGCGGCCCTCCTCAAGCGGCTCGACCCCACCCGCTCCGTCACGGTCTGGGAGCGGGGCGGCCCCGACGACACCTTCGGCTTCGGCGTCGTCCTGTCCGACGAGACCCTCGGTGGCATCCAGCACGCCGACCCGGTCGTCTACCGTGAGCTGCAGGCCGAGTTCGTACGATGGGACAACATCGACGTCGTCCACCGCGGTCACCGGCTGACCTCGGGCGGCCACGGCTTCGCCGCGCTCGGGCGCCGCAGGCTCCTGGAGATCCTGCACGAGCGCTGCCGCTCGCTGGGCGTCGTCCTGCGCTTCCGCGAGGAGGCGCCGCCCGCCGCCGAACTCTCCACGGCGTACGACCTGGTCATCGCCGCGGACGGCGTGCACAGCCTCACCCGGGCGGCGCACGCCGATGTCTTCGCGCCCCGCATCACCACCCACCGCTGCCGCTACATCTGGCTCGCCGCCGACTTCGCCTTCGACGCCTTCCGCTTCGAGATCGCCGAGACCGAGCACGGCGTGATGCAACTGCACGGCTACCCTTACGCCCAGGACGCCTCCACCGTCATCGTCGAGATGCGCGAGGAGGTCTGGCGGGCGGCCGGGCTCGACCGCTGCGACGAGGCCGAATCCACCGAGCGGTGCGCCAAGATCTTCGCCGACGCGCTCGGCGGTCGGCCGCTGCGCGGCAACAAGTCCTCGTGGATCCCCTTCCGCACAGTCGTCAACGACCGTTGGTCGCACGGCAATACGGTGCTCATCGGCGACGCCGCACACACCGCGCACTTCTCCATCGGATCCGGCACCAAGCTCGCCGTCGAGGACGCCCTCGCCCTGGCCGCCTGCATCGAGGAGCAGCCCGACCGGGCGTCGGCCCTCGCCGCGTACGAGACCGAGCGGCGCCCCGTCGTCGAGTCGACGCAGCGCGCGGCAGCCGCCAGCCTGCGCTGGTTCGAGGAGGTGGGCACGTATCTCGACCAGCCCCCGCGGCAGTTCGCCTTCAACCTGCTCACCCGAAGCCGCCGCGTCACCCATGACAATCTGCGGCTGCGCGACGCCGGTTTCACCCGGGACGTGGAGGCCGGTTTCGGCTGCCCGCCGGGCACACCGCCGATGTTCACCCCCTTCACGCTGCGCGGCCTGACCCTGCGCAACCGCGTCGTGGTCTCGCCGATGGACATGTACAAGGCGGTGGACGGCGTCCCCGGCGACTTCCACCTCGTCCACCTCGGCTCGCGCGCCCTCGGGGGAGCGGGCCTGGTCATGACCGAGATGGTGTGCGTGAGCCCCGAGGGCCGCATCACCCCAGGCTGCACCGGCCTCTACACCCCCGAACAGGCCGCATCCTGGCGCCGGATCACCGACTTCGTGCACGAGCAGTCGCCCGGCACCGCGATCGGTCTCCAGCTCGGCCACTCGGGCCGCAAGGGCTCGACACGGCTGATGTGGGACGGCATCGACCAGCCCCTGCCCGAAGGCAACTGGCCCCTGTCAGCCGCCTCCCCGCTCCCGTACCGCACGGGTGTCAACCAGGTCCCGCACGAGCTCGACCGGGCCGGACTCCTGGAAATCCGCGAGCAGTTCGCCTCGGCGGCCCGGCGCGCCGCGCACTGCGACTTCGATCTCCTCGAACTCCACTGCGCGCACGGCTATCTGCTCTCCGGCTTCCTCTCCCCTCTCACCAATCAACGGACCGACGCCTACGGCGGTTCGCTCGACCGACGGCTGCGCTTTCCTCTCGAAGTCTTCGACGCGGTGCGCGACATCTGGCCCGAGGACCGGCCGATGACGGTCCGGATCTCTGCCACGGACTGGGCGGACGGCGGCACGACGGCCGAGGACGCGGTGCAGATCGCGCGCGCCTTCAGCGCGCACGGGGCCGACGCCATCGACGTCTCGACCGGGCAGGTCGTCTCCGACGAGGCGCCCGAGTACGGTCGCTCGTACCAGAGCCCGTACGCGGACCGGATACGCAACGAGTCGGGCGCACCCGTCCTCACGGTCGGCGCGATCTCCTCGTGGGACGACGTCAACTCCCTGCTGCTCGCCGGTCGCGCCGACCTGTGCGCGCTGGCCCGCCCGCACCTGTACGACCCGCACTGGACTCTGCACGCGGCGGCCGAGCAGGACTACACCGGCCCCGGCGCACCATGGCCCCTCCCGTACCGGGCAGGCAGCCGCAAGCCCCCGACCGGCCGCACGGACGGGCCGAAGCCGCGGCTCAGCCTGTCGTGACCTCCGTGCCCCGGCCGCCCAGGTGCGGGCAGGGCGGGGGCCGGGAGCCGGTTCAGCCCTCGTCCCGTACGAACCGCGCGCCCGCTTCCCACAGTTGCGCGTGCAGCGTGCCGAAGACCTCCGCCGACCGGGTGCCCGGCCAGTCCTCGGGCAGGAGTTCCGTGGGCAGGCCCGGGTCCGCGTACGTCAGGCGCCGCCAGGAGTCCAGGGCCGGCAGATAGTCCCGGTACGCGTCCTCCGGCGAAGCGGGCGGTGTCGCGGACGCGCCACGCGCGGTCCAGGCCCGCAGTACCGGCTCGTGCCGCTCCAGGAACTCCTCGTGCTGCTTCGCGACGGCCGCCAGGTCCCACCAGCGTGCCACCGCCCCGGCCGTGGCGGCGAAACCGAGGTGCTCCCCGCGGAACAGGTCGACGTAGGGCGCGAGTCGCAGACGCTCCAGGGTGTGGCGGGTCTCCTCGTACAGCCGCGCGGGGGCGATCCACACGCCCGGCGCGGCCGTGCCGAAACCGAGGCGGGCCAGCCGGGAGCGCAGCAGGTGGCGCTTGCTGCGCTCGGCCTCGGGGACCGAGAAGACGGCGAGCGCCCAGCCGTCGGACAGCCGTGGCGTCGGGTGTTCGTAGATGCGGCGGTCCCCGTCGTCCAGCAGCTGGCGGGCGTCCTCGGACAGGGCGTAGCCGGCCGCCCCGCGGGTCGTCCGCGCGGCGACGAGCAGACCGCGGCGCTTGAGGCGGGAGACCGAGGAGCGCACGGACGGCGCGTCGACGCCGGCCGCGGCCAGCAGCCGGATGAGCGAGGCCACCGGCATCGGCTCGCCGCCCCCGCCCGGGGATCGGCCGTACGCACCGTAGAGGGTGACGATCAGGGAGCGGGGAGTGTGCTGGTCGGCCACGCGATCACTCTACGGCCCGGAGGCGGAAGCGCTGGAGCTTGCCGGTCGGGGTGCGCGGGAGGGCGTCCAGGAACACGATCTCGCGTGGGCATTTGTACGGCGCGAGCTCGGCCTTGACGAAGTCGCGCAGCAGCGCCACCGTGTCCTCGTCGCGCGGGGCGCCTTCGCGCAGTACGGCGTACGCGACGACGATCTGGCCGCGCCGTTCGTCGGCCCGTGCGACGACCGCGGCCTCCACCACGTCGGGGTGGCGCAGCAGCGCGTCCTCGACCTCCGGTCCCGCGATGTTGTACCCGGCGGAAATGATCATGTCGTCCGCGCGGGCGACGTAACGGAAGTAGCCGTCGGGGTCGCGCACGTAGGTGTCGCCGGTGAGATTCCAGCCGTCCTTCACATAGTCGCGCTGCCGCTCGTCCGCGAGATAGCGGCAGCCCACGGGCCCGCGCACCGCCAGCAGCCCCGGCTCGCCGTCGGCCACCGGCCGGCCGGCGGCGTCCACCACGCGCGCGTGCCACCCCGGTACGGGGAGCCCGGTCGTGCCGGGCCTGATCGCCTCGTCCGCCGCGGAGATGAAGATGTGCAGCAGCTCGGTCGCACCGATGCCGTTGATGATGCGCACCCCGGTGCGCTCGTACCAGGCCTGCCAGGTCGAGGCGGGCAGGTTCTCCCCGGCCGAGACGCAGCGGCGCAGCGCGCCCAGATCGTGGGAGCCCAGGTCGTCGAGCATCGCCCGGTACGCGGTGGGCGCGGTGAACAGCACCGAGACCCGGTGCCGGTCGAGCGCGGGCAGCAGTTGCTTGGGGCCCGCCTGTTCGAGCAGCAGTGCGGAGGCGCCCGCCCGCATCGGGAAGATCACCAGCCCGCCGAGGCCGAAGGTGAAGCCGAGCGGCGGGCTGCCCGTGAAGATGTCGTCCGGCTCCGGCTTGAGCACATGGCGCGAGAAGGTGTCGGCGATGGCCAGCACGTCCCGGTGGAAGTGCATGCATCCCTTGGGCCGCCCGGTCGTCCCCGAGGTGAAGGCGATCAGCGCGACATCGTCGGCGGACGTCTCGACGGCGGTGTACCGCGCGGGTTTGACGGCTGCCAGCCGTACCAGGTCGTCGGGCGCGTCACCGCCGTACGTCGTGATGCGCAGCCCGGGGACCTCCGCCTTCACCAGATCGTCCACGGAGCGCACGTCGCACAGGGCATGGCCGACCCGGGCGATCTCGCAGATCGTCGCCAGCTCGGCCGACCGCTGCTGCGCGAGCACCGTCACCGCGACGCCCCCGGCCTTCATCACCGCCAGCCAGCAGGCGGCCAGCCAGGGCGTGGTGGGGCCGCGCAGCAGGACGCGGTTGCCGGGTACGACGCCGAGATTGGCGGTCAGGACGTGGGCGATCCGGTCGACCCGGTCGTGGAGCTCGCCGTACGTCCACACCTCACCGTCGGCCGTCCGGAAGACGGGCCGCTCGGCGCCGAAGCGCTCCACGGTGCGGTCGAGCAGCTCGGCCCCGCAGTTGAGCCGGTCCGGGTAGCGCGGGCCGGGTGAGTCCGGTGAGTCGAAGACGAGTGCCGGCCACTGGTCGGTGGGTGGTAGTTGGTCGCGCGGAAAGGTATCGACGTGCGCTGAGGTATTCAGCTCCATGACGGGATCGCCCCCTTGTCGCCTCTGGAGCGTATCGTTTGGGTGACGACAGTCAACGGTCCGCGATACAAGTGGGGTGCCGCTCTATGCCGGGATTCGCGCTCGAACCGGAACAGCAGGGGTGGTGCGAAGAGCTGCGCGCGCTCGCCGCCGACCGGCTGCGCCCCCTCGCGGAGAAGGGAGAACCGGGCCGGATCAACCGCCCTCTGGTCGAGGCGCTGGGCGCGTCGGGTCTGCTGGAGCGACTGTTCACCTCCGGCGCCCTCGACCTCTGCCTGATGCGTGAGTCGCTGGCCCGCTCCTGCACGGAGGCCGAGACAGCCCTTGCCCTGCAAGGGCTCGGGGCCTCGCCCGTGGCACGGTTCGGCACGGCGGAGCAGCGTGCGCGCTGGCTGCCCGAAGTGACCGCGGGCCGGGCGGTCGCCGCCTTCGCGCTGAGCGAGCCGGGCGCGGGCTCGGACGCCGCAGCGCTCTCGCTCATGACCGTACCGGAGGGCGACGGGTGGCGCCTGTCCGGTGAGAAGTGCTGGATCTCCAACGCGCCGTACGCCGATTTCTACACCGTGTTCGCGCGTACGACCGAGGGGGCCGGGGCCCGCGGAGTGACCGCGTTCCTCGTCCCCGCCGACCGGCCGGGGCTGACCGGGACCCCGCTCGACATGCTCTCGCCGCACCCCATCGGCGCCCTCGCCTTCGACGCCGTCCCGGTGACTCCCGCCGATGTGATCGGCGAGGTGGACCGGGGCTTCCGCGTCGCCATGGACACGCTCAACCTGTTCCGCCCCAGCGTCGGTGCCTTCGCCGTCGGCATGGCGCAGGCCGCCCTCGACGCGACCGTCGCGCACACGGCCCGGCGTACCGCGTTCGGCGGCCCCCTGAAGGACCTCCAGTCCGTCTCCCATCAGGTCGCCGAGATGGCCACCCGCACCGAGGCCGCGCGGCTCCTGGTGTACGCCGCCGCCGCTGCCTACGACGCGGGCGCACCCGGCGTCCCCCGGCGGGCCGCGATGGCCAAGCTGTACGCCACCGAGACCGCCCAGTACGTCGTCGACGCCGCGGTCCAACTGCACGGCGCCCGCGCGCTGGAGCGCGGCCACCTTCTCGAACACCTCTACCGTGAGGTCCGCGCCCCCCGCATCTACGAAGGCGCCACCGAGGTCCAGCGCACGATCATCGCGAAGGAGCTTTACCGATGACCCTGCACCGCATCAACCCGGCCGAACTCTCCCCGCCGAGCGGCTTCTCCCACGCGGTCACCGCCACCGGCTCCCGGCTGGTCTTCCTGGCCGGGCAGACCGCGCTCGACCAGGACGGCAAGGTGGTCGGCGCCGACCTCCCCGACCAGTTCGAGACGGCCCTCGCCAATCTCCTGACGGCCCTGCACGCGGCCGGCGGCGCGCCCGCCGACCTGGCCAGGGTCACCGTGTACGCCACCGATGTCGCCGACTACCGGACCCACGCCGCCGAACTGGGCCGGATCTGGCTGCGGTTGGCGGGCCGCGACTATCCGGCGATGGCCGTGATCGGGGCGGCCAGGCTGTGGGACGAGCAGGCCCTGGTGGAGCTGGACGGAGTGGCCGTACTGCCCTGAGCGCCGCGCCCCCGCGACCGGCCGCGAGCACCCGGAGCCCTGGGCGCCCGGCGCCGGGGCCGATTGTCCGGACCGGGCCCGTCCCCGCGATCTCCCGTGGCAGGGTGTGCGCAACCGACGTACCGGACCTGGACAGGAGCATCCGTGCCCGAGATCGAACTCACCGCGGGGACCGTCGAGTACGAGGACACCGGAGGCGAGGGCCCCGTCGTCGTTCTGCTGCACGGCCTGGTGCACGACCGGACGGTGTGGCGCAAAGTCGTCGCGGACCTGCGCGCCGACCACCGCTGCGTCGCCCCGACCCTCCCATACGGATCGCACCGAACGCCGATGCGCCTCGACGTACCGCTCGGCCCCGACTCCGTGGTGGAGCTGATCGTCGAGTTCATGGAGCGGCTCGGCCTCACCGACGTCACGCTCGTCGAGAACGACTGCGGGCGCGCCCAGACCGTCGCCGCCAAGCATCCCGAGCGGCTGGCCCGGCTCGTGCTCACGTCCTGCGAGGCGTTCGACAACTACCCTCCCGGCGTACCCGGCAAGCTCATTGGGCTGGCGTGCAGGCTGCCGGGCGGTGTCGCCCTCCTCATCCGTACGCTCGCCCTGCGCCCGCTGCGCCGCCTGCCCGTGGGCCTGGGCGCCCTCGTCAAGCGGCCGGTGCCGGACGAGATCATCGACGGCTGGCTGAAGCCGCTCCTCACCGACAAGGCGATCCGAAACGACTTCCGTCGCTACAACAGGGCGGTGCGCAAAACGGAGTTGCTCGAAGCGGTGGACGGGATGAGGAAGTTCGACAAGCCGGCGCTGGTGGTGTGGGCGACGGAGGACCGGATGATGCCGCGGGCGCACGGACGGCGGCTGGCGGACGTACTGCCGCAGGGGAGACTGATCGAGGTCGAGGACAGTTGCACGCTGATCGCGGAGGACCAGCCGGAGCTACTGTCCACGGCTCTGCGGGAGTTCATCGCCGAGCGGGGCTGACCGGGGGCCTCCGCCGGCCGCGTCCTGGTCCACTCCCGCGACAGGGGTGGGGACAGGGGCGGCTCCCGCCCCACCCCCTGTCCGCTACTTCTGGCCCGCCGCCACCTTGCCGAAGGTCAGACCCGTGCCTGCCAGGTCCGCCCTGATGCCCTCGCTCTCCACCGTGATGTCCCGCAGCCGGAGATCGCCGGGCGTCCTGGGCAGCCGGAAGGACAGCGAGAGCTGCTCGGAGAGCTCCGGCGGTCGCAGGCTCAGCAGCGCCGCGACCAGCTTGGGGTCGATGCCGACCTTCTTCAGCAGCCAGGGGTTGTCGATGACCACATCGACGAGGTTGACCTTCATCAGCTGCTCGACGAAGCGCGGTGAGCCGGTGAGCCTGCTCAGCTCCTTCTCGCTGCGCAACGCCTGATCGACCCGCGCCTTGGGCACGCCGAGCCGGTCCACGACCGCGGGCACTGCCAGCATCGCCTTGATGCGCGCGCCCTCGCGGCTGATCGCCTCGGCGGCCTCGGGATGCAGGCGCAGGCCCGAGGACTTGGGGTCCTTGCCCGGCCGGTAGATGACCAGCCCGGGGATGTCGAGCTGCATGTGGTCGACCGTGGTGGAGACCGCCTGGTCGCCCTCGCGCCGCACATGGGCCTCGGCCTCGATGCGCACCTCGTGCCCCGCGACGGGCAGTGAGCCGTCCACCCGGACCCGGTTGGTGCCGTCCTTGGTGAACTTGGCCTGTGACGAGCCCAGTTCACGGTTCAGGTCGTCGAAGGACAGCAGTACGTCGCCGTGCACGCTGCCGATGACCGCGCCCTCGATCGAGGACGGGAGGCTGCCGACGATGCTGATGTCCTTCGCGGTGGCCCGGACTTCGGCGAGCGAGACCCGGTCGGCGGCCACGTCGGGGACCGCGACGTCGACCTTGTCGAGCCGCTTGTCCAGGACCTGTGTGAGGAAGGGGAAGCCGTGGATGTTGACCTCGGGCGCGGTCGCGAGCCCGAGCGACTCCTGGAGCTTGTCCTCGGCCTTGCTCTGCGCGTACAGCACGGCGAAACGGTCGGAGAGCAGCAGGAAAGAGACCACGAGCAGGCTGGTGAGGACCAGCTTGAGCGTGACGGGGACGGCCGCGAGTCGGCTCTTGCCGCGATGGTTGGGCGGGGCCCAGTCGTCGTCCTCGTCGTCCGGTGCGAGCCCCAGACCGAGCGGGTCGTCGTAGCTGTCGCTGCCGGCGCTCCCGCTCTGCTTCCTGCGGTGTTCGCCGCCGTGCTCCTGGTGGTCGTCGGTGGGGTCAGGCTCCGGTGGGGCCAGCTGAGCGAGCTCGTCGTAGGGATTGGGCAGGTGTCCGGCTATGCGTGTGGGGGGTCGCATCGGCTCATCCCACCATGCGAGCCTCCCTCGAACGCAAACTCGATTGCTGTTACCTCCGGTTTTGGTCAGTTTTATGGCCAGGATTCGGCTCGTTCACCTTCCCGTCACCCGGCTCGCCCGACCAATTGATCAAGCCGCCGGGATGCTGCTCCCGGTGGAGAAGGTGGCTCCAGGTCGAGACGGATCCGACCGCGCCGTTGCGGCGGAGCCGGAAGGACTCGGCCAGCGCATCCACCATCCATACCGACGCTGACCTGCTGTGTGCAGTTGGCCTCATCGCGGCCGCGTCGGACACGGTGGTCAACGGCGTGAATCGGCCTCGGCGATGCCGGACCGGGCCACGCAGGGGCTGCTGGGCACCGGCGCTGGGCGCTGCGCGACCAGGAGCGCGCCTGCGTCGCGGACGCCCGCAAGCTCCCGGAGATGCTCGACATCCACGTCCGCTACCCGCAGCCGCCGCGCTCCGGCCCCTCCGACCGCGTCGAACTGGGCCTGCCGGGCGGGGAGTCGGCGCCGATCGGCTCCGAGGACCCGGCGGTCCACGACGTACTGTCGGCGCATCTCGGCCGGAAGGTCGCCCTGTGGCCCCTGCTGTCCGCGGAAGAGAACCGCGCGCACTATCTGCGCGTCTGGCCCGAGGACGCCGAGCGCTGACCGCGAATCCGACTGCGAATCCGACTGCGAATCCGGTCGGGAATCCGGTCGGGCGGACGACGGGCGGGGTCCGCGGCCCCCGCCCCCACCCGACAGGCCACCGGGCCCCACCCGACAGGCCATCGGGCCCCACGCGACAGGCCATCGGGCCCCACGCGTCAGGCCGTCAACCCGTCGGCTCGTCGGGTCGTCAGGCCCGCGTCGGCGTGATCGTGCGCATCCGCCCGTACGCGTACACGCACCCGGCGAGCGCCAGGTCGGACAGCAGCATGAAGCCGATCGAGTACGAGTCCTTCGTGCTGTAGATCGCGCCCATCACCAGCGGAGGCACGAACCCGCCGAGCCCGCCCACGGCTCCGACGATCCCGGTCACGCTGCCCACCTGCGGCTGTGGAGTGACCTGGGAGACGAGCGCGAAGACGCTGCCGCTCGCGGTGCCGAGCCCCGCGGCCATGCACAGCAGCGCGATCGTGCCGACCGGGTCCAGCGTGGGGTCGAAGGCCTGGACGATGGCCATCAGCGCGAGGAAGCCCAGCGCGGTGGCCGTGACGAGGGCGGGGTGGACGCGGTCCGAGAGCCAGCCGCCGATCGGCCGGAACACCACGGTGACCAGCGCGAAGCCCGCGGCCTTGGTGCCGGCCTCGGTGGGTGACATCTCGTACCAGGTCTTCAGGTACGTCGGCAGATACACCCCGAAGGCGACGATGCCGCCGAACCCGATCGCGTACAGCGCCGAAAGCTCCCACGTCACCCGCAACCGCCCGGCCTGCCCCAGCCGGTTGCCCAGCGAGGTCGTCGGCACGGGCCGGTCGGGGCGGTCGGTGATCAGCAGCACGGCGAGCACCGCGAAGACGGCCAGCGCGAGGGCGACGACGAGGAAGGGCAGGTTCTCGCTGTGCTTGGCCATGCGCGGGGTGAAGTACCCGGACAGTGCCACCCCGCCCATGCCCATGCCGAAGATCCCGAGCGCGAGGCCCCGCTTGGCGGGCGGGAACCACGAGTTGACCAACGGGATGCCGATCGCGAACGTCGTACCGCCGAGCCCGAGCAGAAAGCCGACCGCGAGCATCGCGGCGAACGAGTGCTTCGCCGGGATCAGCAACAGCACCGGCACGATGGTCAGCGCCGAGACCAGCGGGAACATCAGCCGCGCGCCGTACCGGTCGGTGAGCGCGCCCACCGGGATCCGGCCGAGCGAGCCCACCAGCACCGGAACGGCCACCAGCAGCGACTGTTCGAAGGAGGACAGTCCCAGCCGGTCCTTGTAGGCCGTGCCCAGCGGAGCGATCAGGTCCCACGCCCAGAAGGTCAGCGTGAAGCCGATGGTGGCCATGACGATATTGCGGTACGCAGCGGCGCCGGGGGCACTGACCCCGGCCACGGCTGGTGCGGAGCGCGTGTTCATCCGGCCGACTCTGGCATACGTACCGGGGCATTCCGGGGTGACTCGCCTACCCGTGGAGGGGTGCGCGAGCCGCCGCTAGATGTCCCGGAAGATCTCGATCTGCGCACCGATCGAGTTGAGGCGCTCGGCCAGGTCCTCGTAACCGCGGTTGATGACATACACGTTGCGCAGTACGGACGTGCCGTCCGCCGCCATCATCGCCAGCAGCACGACCACGGCCGGCCGCAGCGCGGGCGGGCACATCATCTCGGCGGCGCGCCAGCGCGTCGGGCCCTCGACCAGGACGCGGTGCGGGTCGAGCAGCTGGAGGCGCGCGCCGAGGCGGTTGAGGTCCGTCAGATAGATCGCGCGGTTGTCGTAGACCCAGTCGTGAATGAGGGTCTTGCCCTGGGCGACGGCCGCGATGGCCGCGAAGAACGGCACATTGTCGATGTTGAGGCCGGGGAACGGCATCGGGTGGATCTTGTCGATCGGCGCCTCCAGCTTGGAGGGCCGGACGGTGAGGTCCACCAGGCGCGTACGGCCGTTGTCGGCGGTGTACTCGGTGGAGCGGTCGTGGTCGAGACCCATCTCCTCCAGCACCGCGAGCTCGATCTCCATGAACTCGATCGGCACCCGACGGATGGTCAGCTCGGACTCCGTCACCACGGCCGCCGCGAGCAGGCTCATCGCCTCGACCGGGTCCTCGGAGGGCGAGTAGTCCACGTCCACGTCGATGTTCGGCACGCCGTGCACGGTCAGCGTGGTCGTCCCGACCCCGTCGACCCGCACACCCAGCGCCTCCAGGAAGAAGCAGAGGTCCTGGACCATGTAGTTCGACGAGGCGTTGCGGATCACGGTCGTGCCGTTGTAACGGGAGGCCGCGAGCAGCGCGTTCTCGGTCACCGTGTCGCCGCGCTCGGTCAGCACGATCGGCCGGTCCGGCCCCGTCGAACGCTCCACCACGGCGTGGTAGATGCCCTCGGTCGCGGTGATCTCCAGGCCGAAGCGGCGCAGCGCGATCATGTGCGGCTCGATGGTCCGGGTGCCGAGGTCGCAGCCGCCCGCGTACGGGAGCGTGAACCGGTCCGTCCGATGCAGCAGCGGACCGAGGAACATGATGATGCTCCGGGTCCTGCGCGCCGCCTCCTCGTCGATGGCCGCCATGTCGAGATGGGCCGGCGGGATGATCTCCAGGTCCTTGCCGTCGTTGATCCAGCGCGCCCGGACGCCAATGGAGCTCAGCACCTCAAGGAGGCGGTAGACCTCCTCGATGTGCGCCACCCGGCGCAGGACCGTGCGCCCCTTGTTGAGCAACGAGGCGCAGAGCAGCGCCACGCAGGCGTTCTTGCTCGTCTTGACGTCGATGGAGCCCGAGAGGCGTCGACCGCCCACTACACGCAGATGCATGGGACCTGAGTACCCGAGTGAGACGATTTCACTGTCGAGCGCCTCGCCGATACGCGCGATCATCTCAAGGCTGATGTTCTGGTTTCCGCGTTCGATGCGGTTCACGGCACTCTGGCTGGTGCCGAGCGCATCGGCAAGCTGAGTCTGTGTCCAGCCCCGGTGCTGACGGGCGTCACGGATGAGCTTGCCGATGCGTACGAGGTAGTCGTCTGCCATAGCGGCAGGTTATCTCAGATATGAGATGAAGCCTCGTTGGGATGCGCCACCAGAGTGACGGGGAGAATGTTCCGGTTGTACCGGAACAGGTTGCCGGGATCGAGGGCTGTCTTGAGCGCGGTCAGCCGCCGGTAGGTCTCCTCGCTGTAGCCGGTGCGGGTCTGCGCCTCGGTCGCCCGCTCCCCGTCGCCGTAGAGGAAGGGCAGCGAGCTGCCGGTGGCCGTGGGCGCGAGCGCCGCCGCCACCCGGTCGTGCACCTCCCTGGCCTGTGCGACCGCGTCCGGGCCCGCCAGCATCGAGACGACCCGCAGGATGTACCGCGCCGCGCGGTTGCCGACCGCGCTCGCCCCGGCCGGCTCGCGCGACAGCGCGCCGCCCAGTTGCCGCAGGTCCACCACGTGCATCAACGGCGCGCCGGGGCCGGTCAGTTCGAGCACGGCGCGCAGTGCGGCCGGATCGAGCTCGCGCACCATGGCGTTGGTCCCGCTGTACGCGTGCGGGAAGGGCGGGTCCTGATAGATGGATGCGCCTTCGCTGTAGGGGAGTTCCCGCAGGTCGTCGATCAGCCGGGGCCCGACCGCCCGCACCGGCGCCACCAGCCGCTCGCCCTCCTCCGGTGTTCCGTTGAACGCGATCCGCACATGTGCGACGTACCGGCCGCGAAGCGGCTCGGGCAGCTGCGGCAGGTCCGGGTAGGGGATCAGGCCGACCGAGGACGTGACCTCGTCGGGTGCGGTGCCGGCCCAGTCGGCATAGGCGCGCAGCACGTCCTCGGCCCGGCCGCCGTCGAAGTACATCCCGCCGCCGTAGACCGGGCCGACCGGCACCAGGCCCACGGTGATGCCGGTCACCACCCCGAAGTTGTGCCCCGCCCCGCGCAGTGCCCACAGCAGCTCGGGGTCGCTCGACGCGTCGACCTGCCTCAGCCGCCCGTCCGCGGTGACGATCGCGGCGCTGCGCAGTTGATCGGCGGCGTACCCGAACTGCCGGGCCAGCAGCCCGATCCCGCCGCCCAGGGTGTACGAGACGGCGCCCACCCCCGGCGCCGATCCGCTCAACGGCGCCAGCCCGTACGGCGCCGCCGCCTCGACCACCTGCTCCCAGCGCGCCCCCGCTTCGATCCACGCGGTCCGCGCCCCGGCGTCGATCCGGACGGTGTCCATCCGGTGGGTGGTGATCAGCATTCCGCCGTCCGTCGCCACTGAGAGCCCGTGCCCGGTGGCCTGCACGGCGACCGGCAGCCCGTGCGCCGCCGCGAACCGCACGGCCTCGCGCACGTCCTCGGTGGCCTTCGCCCCGACGGTCACGGCAGGCCGGTGCTGGTACGCCGTCTGGAACCCGGCCGGTTCCTCGTCGAATCCCTCGTCGCCCGGCAGCAGGACGGGTCCCCGCACGCGGTCGCTCAGGGTCTTGACCTGGGTGGTCGTGAAGTGGTTCGTCATGACGGGGATCGTGCCGCGGAAACCTGACACCTGCCGTCAAGTTTTCCCCGGGAGTACGGGTGTGCTCGTCGCGGCCGTACTCCCGGGTTCGTCGTCGACAGCGACCAGTCGTTCAGGCTTCCCTGTCAGTGATCCTGGTCGCTCTCCGGCCCGACGCCTGTGACCCTGGTCGGAGTTCCGTCCGGGGCGAACGAGTGGTGGAAGGTGAAGGCGTGCGGCGCGGAGCCGTGGTCGTGGAGGTGCTCCAGCCTGGCAACCCCGTCCTGCCAGGTGGGTGTCACGCCGTCGGAGACCCACCAGGTCACGTAAGCCGGGTGTCCTGTCCTCTCGAACCAGTCGTAACGCCTGTTCAGTGCCGCACGGTGCAGACCGGTGTAGATGGCGTCGAAGGCGGGGCGCGGGTCGGTCCAGAGCGAGAGGGTCGCGGCCAGGGCCGTGGTTTCCACCGTACGGCCCTTGCCGTACCAGGTCGGTACGGCGAACTCTCCCCACGCACCCCAGTCCGAGCTGAAGAGTGTGCCCCGGACGCCGCCTGCCGCTTCAGCACGAGCGAGGTATCCGGGATGCCGGCTGATCTTCCGGTAGACGGCCTCACCGCTGTCGTTGAACTCGCGCATGAGAGGTGCGGGATCGGCGAGAGGTGACTTCAGGACGCCGAATGTGTACAGAGCAAGATGGGGCATGCGTCTCTCCCTGGTTGGTGCTGCCTGGCGTGGACCCGGTTCGGTGGCTTACGCATGGGGGCGAGGGTTCGTGGGGCGTGACCGACTCGTCCTCGTCCCGTCGCGGGTGGCCCAACCTGTAGGAACCCTTGTGCGACCGTGGCCGACCACCGAAGGCCAGCTGAAGGTAACTGCCTCTGTGAGCCATGTCGAAGTTGCGATTTCCCGGTCCAAGTGGCCTCTCGCACAGGTCCTGGCGGGAACTGGGGCGGTTGGCGCTGCCTGCCGCCGTGGAAGTCCGCATCGGCCCGGCGAATGCCGAGAAGCGGCATCGACAACCCGCTCAAGTCGGTGTGCCGGGGCGACATCGGCGGCGCTGTCGGCGTCGCCCGGGCTGGATGACGGAGCGAGCGGGTGCACTGTCGAAGGACAACCGGGTGTCCTGTCTCAGCGAAGTTGGTCGGCGGGATCTCGCTGACCTGCGTCGACTGGATTGGGTGAGACAGCAGACGGGCGGGGTCAGGCGCTCTCGGTCCTCGGTACTGCTCTGGTATTCAACTGTCACCCAGGGCACCAGAGCTAGCGCGTGCTCGGATCCGGAACAAACCAATCGCCCCCACGTCGATGCTCCCGTAGGGGGCGCGGGTTGTCGTGGCAGAGAGGCGGTTCGGAACGTGGCACCGAGGGGCAGTGACGCGGGAGCAGTTGGCGGGTGCGGCGCAGGCCGCGCTGGGCGGCGGGCGACGATTGGAGGCAGCCGAACGGGTCGCGGGCGGCAGTAAGAAGGGCGTGTACCGCCTGGTGATGGACGATGCCTCGACGGCGATCGCCTACCTATGGGATGACGCCGAGAATTACTGGCCGGCGGCCGAGGGCGACGACGACCTCACCGACCCTTTCTCGCCCGGCCTCGGGCTCGATCTGTTCCAGGCCTCGCACGCGCGGCTGGACACGCTTGGCGTCCGGGTCCCGGCGATCCGTCTCGTCGACCGCGACGGCGCCCACTGCCCGGCCGACCTTGCGTTCGTCGAGGACCTTCAAGGGGAGAGCCTGGAGGAGTTGCTCGCGCGCGACCGGCGCGCCGCTGCTCCGGTCATGGCTCGGCTCGCGGAGTCGCTGGAGGCGATGCGGGGCCACCGGGCACCGGGGTACGGCAAGGTGGCCGTGGTCGACGCAGGAGGAACGTCGCGCGGTACGTCGTGCGAGGGGTTGGTTCTCGACTGTGGGCTGCGGGACCTTGCCGAGGCGGCCTCGCGCGATTCGCGGATCGCAGGCGCCCGCGACCGGCTGGAGGAACGGCTGCTCGGCCTGGCGGCGGTGGTGCAGCCGCGCGCGTACGGGGTCGTGCACGGCGAACTGGGACCCGACCATGTGTTGGGGTGCCGGTAAGAACCGTGTCACCAGCCGCAAACGACGGCAATCGCCGCCACTTCCGCCGAGGCGTGACCCGTCGGCCTTGACTGGAGGGTGACACGGTGGGCGGTCACCGGACGGGCTCCAGGGCGGCCGCGGCCGTCTGCTCGTCGTGCTCGCGCAGCATTCGCATGACGGTCGCCGGGGCGGGGTGCTGGCCGCGCTTCTTTCCGTTGCGGATCACCAGCTGGGTGGCGAACTCGCGCAGTGACAGATGCTCCTGGTCACGCAGGCGCAGGGCGGTGGCGAGCATGTCCTCGTCGGAGACCTTGACGCCGCCGATCGCCTTGCCGTTCTTGCGGGTGGTCTCCTGACCTTCGAGGGTCTTGTCGCGGAGGTAGTCGCGCTCGGACTCCGCCATGGCGGCGAAGAAGGCGAACAGGGCAGCCCCGTGCCCGGCCGGATCGTGCTTCCCGGCCAGTGGGCCCGTGAGGAACTCCAGCTCGATCTCCACGTCCCGCAGTTCCTCGGCGACCTTCAGCAACTCCAGGGCGCCGCGTCCCAGGCGCTTCATCTCGTGCACCACGAGGGTGACCTTCGCGCCAAGCGAGCGGTACTCTCGGTCCGCCGCCAGGGCGGCTTTCATCTCGGGGCGTTCCCGGACCCGGGTGCTGATCCGCTCCTGGAACAGCCGGTGCACGCCGGAGGCTTCGAGGGCGTCGATCTGGGACTGGATCTCCTGGGTGCGGCTGGAGACACGGGCGTACGCGAGCCGGACCTCCATCGGCACGGCCGGCGCCGCCAACTTCTGCACCGGCAGGGCCGTCCAGACCGAACGGGGGTGCCGTACGGCGGGGGTGGCAACGTGCAGTTCGGAGCGCAGGGCGGGGACGAGCTGGAAGGGCGCGGTGTCTATTTGAGCGCGGCCTTGCCCGCGGTGGTCCGGCACGGGGAGCCCGCCGGACGTCCAGGCCGTGCGGATGTGCTCCGACAGGCCGGCGAAGTCGGCGGGCGGCGGGGTCCCGAGGAACCGGGCGGCCGGGCTCCTGGGGCGTCGGGTACGGGCGCGGGCAGTGCGGGGACGTCAGCGCGGGGCGTTGCCTTCTGAGGACGGGTGGCGCAGGGGTGCGATTCCCGCGTGCACCAAGCGGAGGAACAATGCCTTCCGCTCCTGCCGCGGCCGCAGGGCCGTGCTCGTCTTCTTCAGCCCGTCCGCGACCGCGAGGAGAAGAAGCGCGATGTCCTCGGCGTTCGCGTCGGAGGTCGAGAACTGCACTTCTCCCGATGCCTCGGCGGCATGCAGCGCGGAGGCGAGCCGGGTGACCAGAGCGGCATGGGCCTCGCTGACGATGTCCCCGGCGACGTCGAGACTCGCGTCGAGGACTTCCCCGCCGTGCACGCTCGACGAGATCTGCGCCAGGAGTCCTCCGAAGTAGGCGGTCATCGCGGCATCGACTCGCGACAACACGTCGCCCCGCTCGGCGAGAGCCGTGTCCACTTCGCCGAGCGCGCGGGAGTGCGCCCGGCGGGACCCTGCCCGGAAGAGCTCTTCCTTGCTGGGGAAATGCAGGTACAGAGCGGCCCGGGACATCCCGGCTGCTCGGGCGACGTCCTGCATGGTGGTCTTGCCGTAGCCGTACTGACAGAAAGCGGTCAGTGCGGCATTAAGGATGTGTTCCGTTCGGTCGTCCGCCATGCCGACCACTCTGACGCAATGTACTCTCAGCGTCAACAAGTCCAAAACGCTGGAAGCTTCCACGCCGTCCAACAAGGCACAGAGGGTGCTCCAAGAACCGGTCCCCGGCCACCCGAGGTGTCCCGCGCCCTGCGCCCACATTTATGACCCACAGGAGTGAAAACCCCATGGCACAGACAGCAGCCGTCCCGGCCGGCGGTGCGATCGCCGAGCAGATCCGCGAGATCGAGCGGGCGCGGCTCCGCGCGCTCGTCGCGGGTGACGTCGGCTCTGCTTCCGAGCTGCACGCACCGGAATTCCAGCTCGTCACCCCCGTCGGCCATGCGCTATCCAAAGACGCATACCTTCAAGCGATCACCAGCGGAGACATTAACTACGTGGAATGGGAGCCCGGCCCCATCGACGTCCGCGTCCATGGGAACGCCGCCGTCATCCGCTACCAGGCCACGCTTGAGGTGATCTTCGGGCACCACCGGGTACCCCGCGCGAGCTACTGGCACACCGACACCTACGAGAACACCGACGGCCAGTGGCAAGCGGTGTGGTCCCAGGCGACCGCGATCAGGTAGGCCACGCAGCGGTTACTTTGCGACCGTGGGCCAGAGATGGGAGACCGGGGCCGAGAGGCAGCTTCGCACCCGTGCGGTATAGGCCCGAAGCAGATCGTGAGCCCGCAAGGATGGCTCGTTCATCCGGGGATCGGTGAGGTCCTGGAAGTCGTGCGTCTCGGTCATCGCGTCTCCGTGGTCGATCGGTCGGCGGTGTCCGCCGGAGTGCGGGGGCGGGCCGCCGTGGCTGCTGCGAGGTTGAGGCGGGCGGCCATGTCCAGGTTGACCTCGCCGTACGGGCGCACATGGGACCAGAAGAGCGGGTCAGGCCGCGCCGGTCGGCGGGGGTGAGCAGGTCTGCCCAATCCGGCTCGTCCGGGATGTCCTGGAGCATCAGGGTGTTCACGTATTCTCTGAACTTCCGGAATCGGCGGCCGACCCGTGCTTGACAGTCACGTCCGGTCCTCTGCGGCTGTGACGGTGCGGTCGGCGCTGCTCACGAACGCGGTGATCTTCCACAATGCCCTGGACATCGCGGAGATCATCCGTCAGCTGCTGGAGGAGGGCTGGGAAATCGACCCGGAGGACCTGGCGCACATCTCGCCGTACCTGACCGAGCACACCAACCGGCTCGGCGAGTACAGCACTCACGAGCTCGGCATCCAGCCCGAGGCGTACGACCCGAAGCTCGACGTCGACTTCACCCCGCTTCGCGAGCAGGACCTGACCGCCGCCGGCCTCGACCAGGCCGCCTGAACCGTGAGGTGCCTAGCTGGTGACGCCCCTTCAGGGGGGCCGGGCCGGTATACGCCAGAATCCTGCCGCTAGGGTCAGCCTCCAACACCGTGGCCTGGGCGGGTGATCCGATAGCGCTGCCGTGGGAACAGGGTTTTTGACGGTTCTTGTGAGCCATCGCCGCATTTCAGAGGGACATCCGCGCTGTCTGCCAGCGGTGAACCCCGGCCCCACCGGGCTCGACGATCACTAAAGTCCAGTCTCATGACGACGATTACAACGCGCGCGGTCGAGTACCCGGCCGACGGTCTGACGATGATCGGGCACCTCGCACTCCCGGCCGGTGTCGACCGCCGGCCCGCGGTGCTGCTCGGGCCAGAGGGCATGGGGCTCAGCGACGTCGAGCGCCGCCGGGCCGATGCTCTCGCCGAGCTGGGATACGTAGCGCTGGCCTTCGACCTTCACGGCGGGCGCTATTTGGGTGACCCCGAGGAGATGCTGGCCCGTTGCATGCCGCTGCTCGCCAACCCCGACCGGATGCGGGGCATCGGTCATGCCGCGCTCGACGTGTTGCGCGCCGAACCGCGGACCGACCCCGACCGGATCGCCGCCGTCGGCTACGGCACCGGGGGCGCCGTCGGGCTGGAACTCGGGCGCGACGGCGTCAACCTGCGCGCGATCGGGACAGTCAACGCGCTGACCACGGGCCGACCGGGCGAGGCGGCGCGCATTCGCTGCCCGGTGTGGGCCGGGGTCGGGTCGGAAGACCCGATCATGCCGCCCGCGCAACGGGGCGCGTTCACCGCCGAGATGCAGGCCGCGGGCGTCGACTGGCGCCTCGTGGTCTACGGCGGCGCCTTGCACGCCTTCCACCACCCGCCGGTCGACCACCCCGTGGTCCCCGGCGTCGGCTACCACCCACGGCACGCGCAGCGAGCCTGGCGCGACGTCGTCGACCTGCTCTCCGAGTGCCTGCCCGAGACGGAGGATCTGGTCAGTCCAAGCTCGGCCACCCGCTGACCAGCGCTTACCGGTCACTACGGCGCATTTCTGGCGTGTTCCGGTCCCGTCCCTTCTTTCAACGCCTCAGGACGCCGACGACGCGCTCTCTGCCCAGATCGGAGCCTCCACGCAACCTTCGGGAGTGACGAGGGGGTGCCGACCCACTTGGCGGAGCTCGGGAACGTCGCAAGCCCGCAGATGAGTCGCCGCCATGATCAGTTCAACGACGGAAGGCATCCTCGGTTCCGCCGACGGGCCGGACACCGGTGTTTCATAGGTGGTCGCTCAATGCCGCGAAGTTAAGGATCACGGGGCCGTGTCCAGCGCTGGCTGGAGTGGGATCCGGTAGGTGCCGGGGACGGCTTTGACGTGTCGGCCCCGGCTGGCCCAGGCGGACATCTGGACGTAGAAGCTGTGCGGCTTCTTCTTGCCGGTGATGCCGAGCGCGGCTGCGAGGTCCTCGGCGCGTCGTGCGTGTTCCGGGGCCTGCTGCAGGATGGCCTGCACGGTCTGCCAGCGAGTGCCCGTGGGTGCTGTGTGTCCGGCCTGATCTGGGGATCTCGGTACGGCAGGTCGCCGACCGGGTGCGAGGGCCTGCGGTTTCCTCTCCGGTCTGGGCTGCGGCTCGTGGACGGTCACCTCGACGGTGATGATGTTGGTACTGGTCAGTGGCCTGGTGTCGTCCGGGCGGCGGTTCCATGCGTGGTAGCGGGAGGTGCCCGCCTTGACGGCCCGGGCGCTGAAGCGTGCCCGCCGCGCCGGGAGGAGACCGGCCAGGACAGCTCTTCCGATCCGGCCGACCAGGTCGACCAGGTCGACCTGGTCCTTCGCGGCTGGGGCGAGGACGCCGGTGGCGACCGATTCGCGCCTGTGACCAACCTGGCCGCTGGCGCGTGGCACGTTTCGCTCATATTCCGGTCCCACCCCATCTGGGGAAGGGCGGCGCGTTTGAGCCGTCTCCAGGTGATGAGAAGGGGCACGGCGGGGCCGTGACGGCAGCCCCGGGGCCGGGGTACTGTCGCCGTGCGTCAATTCTTTTGACGCACGGCACCGCCTGTCCGGGCGGGGCGGACGGCAACGCTTGAGGATCGGCGAGTGACAGTGGCCCACGGCATCGCTTTTCCCGCAGGGCTGCGCGCGGACGGTCTGCCGGCCGCCCTTAACGACCCGCGGCGCCTGGCGGCGGTGGCTGCGACCGGGCTGATGGACACCGGCCCCGAGGCGGTGTTCGACGACCTGGCCCAGATCGCCGCCACCGCCACCGGCTGCGCGCGGGCCTTCGTCACGCTGGTCGACGAGCACCGCTCGTTCTGGAAGTCGTGCGTCGGAGTGGACCTGGAGAACGTGGAGGGCCGGCAGAACCCGGTACGCGAGAGCTTCTGCTACTTCCTGGTCGGCCTGGAGGGCGAGCCCTTCGTCGTCGCCGACGCCGCGGCCGACCCGCGGACCAGGGACCACCCCTCGGTAGCGCCGATGAAGATCGGCGCCTGGGCCGGCTACCCGGTACTGAGCCCCGGCGGGGAAGTGCTGGGCAGCATGTGCGTGATCGACGACATCTCCCACGACTGGCAGCCGGGCGAACTGACCACGCTGGCGACGATCGCCCGCGCGGTGGGCAACGAACTGCACCTGCGCCAGTCCCTGGCCGCGACCCGCCAGGCGCTGGCAACCTCCACCGAACTCGCCCGCAACCTCCAGGACAGCCTCCTGCCGCCCGCCCTGACCGAGGTGCCCGGTCTGGAGGCAGCCGCCTCCTACCTGCCCGCCGCCGACAACACCGTGGTCGGCGACTTTTACGATCTCTTCCAGGTCAAGGGGCCGTGGTGGTGCGCCGTGATGGGTGATGTGTGCGGCAAGGGCGTGGAAGCGGCCAAGGTCACCGCCCTGGCCCGCTACACCCTGCGCGCCCTGGCCACCCAGCACCTGTCTCCTGCCGCCGTCTTCGAGCACCTGAACGCCGCCCTGCTCGACCAGCGCGGCCCCGAACGGTTCCTGACGGCCGTCCACGCCACCTTCCGTACCACCCCCGGCGGCATCGCCGGCCGTCTGTGCACCGCCGGCCACCCCCCGGCCCTCATCCGCCGCGCCGACGGACGCGTCCAGCAAGTCGGCCGCCTCGGCTCCCTCCTCGGCGTCCTGACCCAGGTCCGCCTGAGCGATGTCCGCTTCCGTCTCGCCCCCGGCGACACGCTGCTGCTCTACACCGACGGCGCCATCGAAGCCCGCGCCCGCCGAACCGAGGCGGCGGCGAGCCCCCAGTTCGGTGAGCAGGCCCTCGCCCGGGCGTTCGCCGACTGCCACAACCTGACCGCCGCCCAGACCGTCGCCCGCCTCGGTGAACTCCTGGACGCCCACAGCCGCGGCTGGGCCAGCGACGACGCCGCCCTGCTCGCCCTGCGCGTCCCGCCCACCGCCGACCTGACCGTCCGGTAAAGACGCAGTGCAGGGGGCCGGACAGGTAGCCCTTGCCGCCGAAGGGAAGCTCCCCGTGTCCGACGCCAGCGAATGGACCACAGCCGTCCACCACAGCGCTCAGCAACTCACCGACCTGTGCGAGCAGCTCAAGCGGGCCCCGGTCACCGACCGGCTGCACGCCTTGGCCATCCTCAACCAGGCATTCGGCGGCTTGTACGACTGCGCCCAGCGCGAAGCCATCACCGCCGCCCGCCAAGAAGGCTGGCCACTGCGCCGCATCGCAGGCGCCCTGAACTGCTCCCACGAACAAGTCCGCCTCCTGATCTCCTGACTCTCCATCCGATGCCCCGGACTGCCGCACTCGGTTCTCACAAACGGACCATCTGTGAGGGTTCTGAGAACGGCCAACGGCTGTTCCGTTGGTCCCCGAGGCCGAGGACCCCCGCGAGTTCGCGGAAACTGAAGGTTCTTCAGCGCGAATCCGAGGGTGCGGTGCCCTGATCCTGGGGGATGGACCCGTGGGTTCGGGGTCAACTCGCGGGGTCGGTCTCGGCAGTCTGCTCCAGCAGGGCCCGCACGGGGTCCGCGTAGCGCATGGCGGTCTTCTCGTGAAGCCCGAACACCTCAGCAAGGTGGAGGGGGTCAGGGCCCTGGACCATGGCCTCTTCGAGTTGTCGGTCGACGCGGAGCCTTTCCAAGGTCGCCTCCTGGCCGCGCACCGCGGATCCAGCGGTTACTGGCGCGACCGGTGCCCGTGGCGGCCTGGTTGTTGATCAGCAGGTGGAGGTTGGCCGTGTTCGGCCAGCGCTTGCGCCGGTATTCCAGCCAGTCCAGCAGTAGTTTCAGGGTGAGATCGTCGAGCGGCCGGACTCGCCCGGCGATGGTCAGGCGGCGGTTCCCGATGTCGACATCGTCGAGGATGACGGTGGCGATCTGGGCGACCCGGGCTGCGAGCACCGCTGCGAGAGCGAGGACAAGCCGGGCGGTCGGCGTGGTGGCCGCGGCGACGGAGCTGTCGATCTGGGCGGGTGCGAGTGGTTGGAGCACGCTGTACTGGATCTGGCCGACCTTGATACGGCTGGCCGGGTTGAGGAAGACCAGGCCGGACCGCTTGGCCCAGGCGAACAGTGAGCGCAGGGCGACCAGCTCGTCCATGCGGTGGTGGCCGTGCAGCGTCTTGGCACGGGCCAGGACGTCTTCGCGGGTCACCTCCCGCAGGTGGTCGTAGTGGTTCGACCACTTCAGCAGTGCTGGGCGGGCCCGGTTGAGATAGAGCCGGACCGTGGCTTGCTGCCGGGGCAGACTTCGAGGGCCGCCGTCGCGCAGAACCCGGGTCCAGCGCTCGGCTTCCGCAGCGATGCCGGGGGCAATGCCTTCCAGACGCTCGGCGAGCCATCGCTCGAAGAAAGGTTCCTCGTCGTCCAGGAAGATCCCCATCTCCTCAAGGACCGTGACGACGTGGCCAACCCGCAGGTCGAGGGCACGGAGCGGGGTGAATATCTCGCTGTGGCGGATGGCGTCGCCCTCGGTGTATCCAGTGAGCACGATGGCCGGGCCGCGGTTGACAGCGAAGCGGATGCCGCGTCCCCAGCTCCGGGCTTCGGCGAGTTGGTGGGCGAGGTGCTTCGCCCAGGCCAGCCAGGGGCTGGCCAGGGCAGCGGCGGCCATGTCGAGTCGGCCGTAGTCACGCGGAACCTGGTCGAACAGTGGTAGTTGCCTCCACCCGGTTTGTCTGTAGGCGTTGCCTTGTGGGCAGGTTGCAGGTTGATGCCCAGTTAGCGGCAGGAGGCGCGGAAGTTGTTGGAGATGAAGACCTTGCCGTGGTCGCAGACGATCGTCTCTGGCACGATCACCGGCCGTGCGGCCGCGTGCTCCAGGCGCTCGTCCAGAGGCAGGAGTCGCCGGTCCGGCAGCACCGAGCGAGACATCCGTAGGGCCTCCGGCCAGCCCGGACGCATCGTCTCCGGGGTGACGCTGCGGGCCAGCAGTGCGGAGGCGTCGGCGGCCTTGGTGGTCGGCCGCAGCACTGCCGCGGTGATCGACCTGGTCGCGATGTCGACCATCGCGGTCAGCTCGGCCTTCTCGGCGATCCCGTCATCCAGCCGGACCAGCACATCCAACGGGGTGGAGTCGATCTGCATGAGCTCGCCCGGCGCACTGGCCGGCACTTCCCCGAATGGGCCCGGGGCCGCAAGGCGATCGAGCGTCGGGTGCGGGCCGGCCCGGTCGCGTGGGTGCCGATGGCCAGCTTGTCGAACAGCCGGTAGAGCGTGGCCCGCGAGGGCATCTCAACAGCGACGGAACCCTCGCGGTCAGCCAGGATCTGCTTCGTCCGCCAAACGATGAATCCGATGGTCCTCGACGACGCGTCGGCGGCCTCGGCGATCGCTTGCCGCATCGCCTCCACCACCGCGGGGTCAACCGTACCGAAGGCCGACATCTGCTTGGCAGTCCGGCCGTCCGCCAGCCCGGTCAGCCCTTCGCGCTGGTAACGCTGCCGCCGCTGCTTGATGCCGCTGGCCGTCACCGGGTGCCCGGCCGCGGTCAGCTCCGCCGCCTTGGCCAGCTCGCGTTGAGCCAGCGAGGTCTGCCTCGGGTCGAACTCCGGACGGGGGACGGCCCCACCCGGGGCATCCGGCGGCAGACCCTGCAGGACCTCCAGGATGTGCCCTTCCCATCAACGAGCCTGTTCAGCGGCCGGCTCAGGGAACTCCCCGATCCGCGCCGTCGGCGGAACCATCGCCTCCTGGTCACTGAGTGCCTCCATCAGCCAGGCGAACGACCGTGTGCGGTCCCAGCAACTCAACCGACAGATCTTCAGCAGCCAGTTCCTGGGACCAGAGCAGATGGAAGAGCGCGGGCAACGTCGCAAGCCGGTCCCCGACCGCATCAGCTTTGGCCAGCAGCGGGCCCGGCGTCGCGAAGACCTCCAGGAGTCGGTTCGCGGCCGTGCCGTGCAGGCAACGCGGGTGTCTGTAGCGCGACAGCCACCGAACATTCCCAACTAGCACCGCCCCCGGTGTCCCGACCCGCGCGAATCCCCACCCCGCCTGAGCACAGCCGATCCGCGTCACCTCGAACGTCTCCGCGTCCTTCGGCTCGATGCGCTCATCCGCTCCGACGTCGATAACCACCGCCGAGCCGTCCGCGCGGCGTACGAAGTAGTCCGGGGCGTGCCGACGCTCCCGCTTGCCGTCGTGCCAGTGCAGCCAGAACGGCTGCGAGGCGATCCCCACCACCTCGGGGTCCCAGTCCATGAGCACGAGCCGGTCCCGCTCCAGCCAGGACTCGAAGCCGACGTGCTGCCCAGTCGTGGCCGCCCAGTACCAGCCGGCGAAGTGACGCTCACCACGCGACCACCGAAACGGGCGCACGGGCGGTGTGTCCTCAAGGCGGGCCGTGACACAGTCCAGCAGCGGACGCCGTCGCCGCATGCGTACAGCGTCCACGTACGACGGCTCGACGTACGTCCCGGCAAGATCCACCCCGACCGGTACGGCCACCCAGCACCCCCAGCGTGTTTACCTCACACGGCTAGGTTCACTGGCAAAGAAGCGAGAACGACTGGGTTCGCTGTCAAACGCCTCGAAAGGATGGCAGCGGTCATCGGGGTCCGAGCATGACCGAGTCGCGGTCATGTACTAGAGTTATCTCGACATCGAGATATCTGCCGAAGGCGTACCGCAGCCGCCGGTCGGTAAGGGTGACCTTAGTAAGTCTTACCTTAGCGGATGGGCCAGGGGTCACGGCGGCAGGATGCGGTAGAAGGCGCGTAGAAGGCGCACATTGAAGAAGGAGACTGTCGTGTCGGCGAACAGCTTCGACGCCCGCAGCACGCTGCGCGTGGGCGACGAGTCGTACGAGATCTTCAAGCTGGACAAGGTCGAGGGCTCCGCGCGCCTCCCTTACAGCCTGAAGGTTCTGCTGGAGAACCTGCTCCGTACCGAGGACGGCGCGAACATCACCGCCGACCACATCCGGGCGATCGGGAACTGGGACTCGCAGGCTCAGCCCAGCGAGGAGATCCAGTTCACGCCGGCCCGCGTGATCATGCAGGACTTCACGGGCGTCCCCTGCGTGGTGGACCTCGCGACCATGCGTGAGGCCGTGAAGGAGCTCGGCGGCGACCCGGCGAAGATCAACCCGCTGGCCCCGGCCGAGCTGGTCATCGATCACTCCGTCATCGCCGACAAGTTCGGCACGGCCGACGCCTTCCAGCAGAACGTCGAGCTGGAGTACGGCCGCAACAAGGAGCGCTACCAGTTCCTGCGCTGGGGCCAGACCGCCTTCGACGAGTTCAAGGTCGTCCCCCCGGGCACCGGCATCGTCCACCAGGTCAACATCGAGCACCTGGCCCGTACGGTCATGGTCCGCAATGGCCAGGCGTACCCCGACACCCTCGTCGGCACCGACTCGCACACCACCATGGTCAACGGCCTGGGCGTGCTGGGCTGGGGCGTCGGCGGCATCGAGGCCGAGGCCGCGATGCTCGGCCAGCCCGTCTCCATGCTCATCCCGCGCGTCGTCGGCTTCAAGCTGACCGGTGAGCTGCCCGCCGGCACCACCGCCACCGACCTCGTCCTCACGATCACCGAGATGCTGCGCAAGCACGGCGTCGTCGGCAAGTTCGTCGAGTTCTACGGAGAGGGCGTCGGCGCGACCTCCCTCGCGAACCGCGCCACCATCGGCAACATGTCGCCGGAGTTCGGCTCCACCGCCGCGATCTTCCCGATCGACGACGAGACGCTGAACTACCTGCGCCTGACCGGCCGCGACGCCCAGCAGGTCGCGCTCGTCGAGGCGTACGCCAAGGAGCAGGGCCTCTGGCTGGACCCGGCCGCCGAGCCCGACTTCTCCGAGAAGCTGGAGCTCGACCTCTCCACGGTCGTCCCGTCCATCGCGGGCCCGAAGCGTCCGCAGGACCGCATCGTCCTGGCCAACGCCAAGGAGCAGTTCGCCCGCGACGTACGCAACTACGTCAACGACGACGAGGAGGCGGGCAAGGAGTCCTTCCCGGCCTCCGACTCGCCCGCGACGACCAACGGCGTCCCCACGAAGCCGACCCTGGTCACGGCCCCCGACGGTTCGACGTACGAGATCGACCACGGCGCCGTCACCGTCGCCGCGATCACCTCCTGCACCAACACCTCGAACCCGTACGTCATGGTCGCCGCCGCACTGGTGGCCAAGAAGGCGGTCGAGAAGGGCCTGACCCGCAAGCCGTGGGTCAAGACCACGCTCGCCCCCGGCTCCAAGGTCGTCACGGACTACTTCGACAAGGCCGGGCTCACCCCGTACCTCGACAAGGTGGGCTTCAACCTCGTCGGCTACGGCTGCACCACCTGCATCGGCAACTCGGGCCCGCTGCCCGACGAGGTCTCCAAGGCCGTCAACGACAACGACCTGGCCGTCACCTCGGTGCTCTCCGGCAACCGCAACTTCGAGGGCCGGATCAACCCCGACGTCAAGATGAACTACCTGGCCTCCCCGCCGCTGGTCGTCGCGTACGCCATCGCCGGCTCCATGAAGGTGGACATCACCACCGAGGCGCTGGGCATCGACACCGAGGGCAAGCCGGTCTACCTCAAGGACATCTGGCCCTCCGAGGCCGAGGTCAACGAGGTCGTCGCCGCCTCCATCGGCCAGGAGATGTTCAACGACTCCTACAAGGACGTCTTCGCGGGCGACGCCCAGTGGCAGGCGCTGTCCATCCCGACGGGCAACACCTTCGAGTGGGACGCCGAGTCGACGTACGTCCGCAAGCCCCCGTACTTCGACGGCATGACGATGGAGACGACCCCGGTCGAGGACATCGCCGGTGCGCGGGTCCTCGCCAAGCTGGGCGACTCGGTCACCACCGACCACATCTCCCCGGCCGGTGCGATCAAGGCCGACACCCCGGCCGGCAAGTACCTCACGGAGCACGGCGTCGAGCGCCGCGAGTTCAACAGCTACGGCTCGCGCCGCGGCAACCACGAGGTCATGATCCGCGGCACCTTCGCCAACATCCGCCTGCGCAACCAGATCGCGCCGGGCACCGAGGGCGGCTTCACCCGCGACTTCACCGTCGATGGCGGCCCCGTGTCGTTCATCTATGACGCCTCGCAGAACTACCAGGCCGCCGGCACCCCGCTGGTCATCCTGGCGGGCAAGGAGTACGGCTCGGGCTCGTCCCGTGACTGGGCGGCCAAGGGCACCGCGCTGCTCGGCGTCAAGGCCGTCGTCGCCGAGTCCTACGAGCGCATCCACCGCTCGAACCTGATCGGCATGGGCGTCCTGCCGCTCCAGTACCCGGAAGGCGCCTCGGCGGCCTCCCTGGGCCTGACCGGCGAGGAGACCTTCTCGATCACCGGCGTCACCGGCCTCAACGACGGTGGCATCCCGGACACGCTCCATGTGGTGGCGGGCGACGTCGAGTTCGACGCGAAGCTGCGCATCGACACCCCCGGCGAGGCGGACTACTACCGCAACGGCGGCATCCTGCACTACGTGCTGCGCCAACTTGCCGGTTCTTGACCTGACGTGAACGAGCGCCCTGCCCCTGCATCTCGCGGGGAGCGGGGCACTCGCGCTCGACGGGGCGGAAGACGCCGCCTGGGACCATGATCGCACGCGATCTGTTCCCGGAGCGGAGCTGCGCATCCTACGACGACGAAGAACCCCGCACCTGGTACCAGGTGCGGGGTTCTTCTGTGGGATGTTCACAAGTGTCTCTGACCAGGCGGGACAGAAACGGTTGAAGATCGCTTCCCAGTCAGCCGAAGATCGTTTCTCGCTGATGGGGCGGCCTCTCGTGTCCCGTCGCACTGCAGTTGTCCGTTGGTCTTGCCCTGAGCTGCCGGTTTGCCAGGATGGCTGCGAACGCCTCTCCTCGCGTTCTCAGCGAAGCTGGCTTCTGCGGAACGTCCAGCGGCAGTGAGCATCGACACCTCAGAGGGTGATGCCGAGGAGGAGCGAAATCTCTTGGTGCCTGCGACGAAGTGGACCATGGTGTCGTGATGAGTACTGAAGTGGAGCCGGTCGAGCACGAGGACCGGTGGGTCCTGAACCTCCGAGGCCTGAGTGTCGTCAGGATCAGCATCGACTTTCGGCTGCCCCTCGTCCTGGATGCAGGTTGGGAAGTCGTGCTGGAAACACCAGCTCGGCTCTCGACTGGGTCACTCCACACCAGTCCTGGTCTGCCGCTGACACCGGAGTCCCAGGACGTGGCTGCGGCTCTTCCACTATTCGGGGCGAAGGTTCTGTCCGCGGTTGCGTTCAAGTCCGGCGTCCTGCGGATGGTGTTCGACAGTGGCACGCATCTGACGTGTTCGGCCGACGCATCGTTCGAAGCCTGGCAGGTCACAGAACCACGAGGATGGAGTTTCATCTCGTTGCCCGGTGGCGACCTCGCCGTCACCCGGTCCAGCAGCATCAGCCCGACGAGCACACCATCGCCGACCTCGCCGAGCTCTTCTCCGTCAGCCGCGCCACGGTGTACCGCGTCCTTGAAAGCCACTAGGCCCCCAGCAGCAGCGCCTTCAACCTCCGGCGGGCAGTGACGTGCTGCCATACGTCTACCAGGTCACCAAGTACGACCCTGCCGACCGCGATCAGCACGGCCACTACGCCGGCGTCGAGCCTGCGACCAGTGACCACGGAGCGGTCGAAACCGCATACTTGCAGGCCATCGCCGCCTTCGCCGAAGAAGCCGATGTCGACCAGTTGGCTATTCGCGAGCCGCAGATCGGCGGCTTCGCCGACTTCGGCGCGGAGCCACCGGTCGACGGCTACGGCCTGGCCGACCTCTTTGCAGCCGGCCTCACCGGGTTCCACGACGGTGCCCTGGTATCGATGGCCGCCGGCCTGGAACTCGTCCGGGCCATGCTCCGCGACAACGGCGCCTGGTGCCGTCTGGAGGCGGAGGGAGCATTCGCCGTGCACGTCGGCTGGGACCAGTACCTCTACATCGGCAGCAGCTGCCCTTGCGAAGCGGCGCTGGCCCGCACCCGCTCGCTCGGACTCTTCCCGGAACGCGTGCACGCATCGCCGTACGACTTCGCCCCCGATGACCCACAGCACGTACAGCGCCCGGCCGACGCCGACTTCTTGGACCGCCTGCACTGGACGATCAGCGGCCGCCTCGCCACGTTCCTGGAGGAGACCTACGCCGCGAACGCCTCCCGCTGGCACCGCCTCACCCGCGACAACATCGAGACCGTGCGCTCCCGGCTGACCCCGCGCTCCCAGCTGAGGCTAGTTCCAGCATCGTCTCGCGGGTGATGTTCAGGCGTTCCAGGGTGCGTTCGGCGGCGGCGAGCTGCTCGGTGAGGAGCGCGATCTGCTCACGCAGTTGTCCGGTCGTCTCGCGTACCAGCTGCTGCCGGGCCTCGATCTTGTCCAGGAGATGGTTCACCGGTGCTCCTGCCGGGTGGGGGTTCTCGGTGCAGGGCGGGCGGGTCGCGCCAGGTCACGGTGGTGGTGCGGGTGAGGCGGCGGAGCATGACGTCACTCATCGACCAGTGGATCCACGCCACCGAACTGGCCGGCCTGGTCTCGTAGTCACGCACGAGGCGTCTGTGCAGCATGAGGGTGCCGAGCGTCTGCTCGACCACCCACCGCTTCGGCTGCGGAGTGACCCCCTTCGCCCCCGGCTCGCGCTGGACGATCTCCCCGTCGATGCCGAGGCGGGCGCGGTGCTCCACGACCGCCTCCTTGAACCCGGCGTCCCACGCCTTGGTCACCGTCGGCGCGCTGGCTGCGACTTTGTCCAGCAGGGCGGTCCCGATGGCGTTGTCGTGCACGCTCGCCGCCACCACGAGCACGGCGGTGACCAGGCCCATCACGTCGGTGGCGATGCATCTTTTCCGCCCCGGGCTCCTCTTGCCCGGATCCAGCCCGGTCGTCTCCTTCGGCGCGTTCGTGGAGACCCGCACGGTCTGCGAGTCCATCACGATCGCGGTGGGGTCCTCGCGCGCTTGCGTATCTCCCGGGCCTGCCAGCGCAGCAGGTCGTGGACGGTCTCGGCGGTCCGTCGTCGCGCCACAGACCGAAGTAGTAGTACACCGCGCTCTTCGGCGGCAGGTCATGGGGCAGATAGCGCCACTGGCAGCCGGTCCGGGCCTGGTACAGCAGCGCGTTCACGATCTCCCGCAGGTCGTAGCCGCCCTGGTGGCCGCTGACCGACTGGTGCTGCCCCTTCCAGGCAGCGATCACCGGCCGGATCAACTCCCAGGCCTCATCCGACAGATCACTCAGGTACGGCTCCCGCTCACCCATACCCACCAGCGCACCGCATCCCCGGACGTCCGTGAAGCCCCAGAATCGGACAACCCGCCCTCAACAGCTACGAGAACCGCTGACACTCGCAGAACGCCCACTCAGGGGCGTGGGTCAGTAACAACGTCGCCTGGGGCGACGTCGGCTCCAGAGCCGGGGGGCTCGGCCTGGCTAGGCTGCCATTCATGAATTCGGAATCGATCAATGGTGTGACCGCCGCCGAGCTCGCCATCCTTGACGCTTCGGAGCTGGCTCGCGATCCGGAGTTGGAAGCCGGGTTTGCGGAGTCGGCGCACCGGATTCTGGCGGACCTGGTCGGTCGGGGCGCCGCGTTGGGATGGGCCGAACCGCCCTCGTTGGAGGAGGTCGCGGGACTTCTTGATCACGTTGTCTGCGCGGTGCGGGCGGGGGATGCGGCCTTGCGTGTCGCTTACCTGGACCGCCGCCTTGTAGGGCTGGGGTACTGGTTGCGGTACGCCCGGCCGACCCATAAGCCGCACGCCGATCTGGAGAAGATCGCGGTAGACCGTGCCGTCCACGGTCGTGGCGTCGGCCGGGCGCTGACTGCCGCCTTGATCGGGGATGCCCAGGCAGTCGGCGTCGAAGTTCTCACCTTGGACGCCCGTGGTGACAATGCCAATGCCCTGCGGCTCTACCGCTCGCTGGGCTTTGCCGAGTACGGCCGTCTCCGCGACTTCGTCGCCGTCGGGCAACGTCGCTACGACAAGGTGTTCTACATGCTGGACTTCCGCCAAGAAGGCTGACGGCCGCCACCCGCAAAAAGCTCTGCGAACACCCGCCGCTTGTTCGTGATCATTTGTGCGGAATGATGGCGGTATGCATGGTGGGGATGGGGTGTTCGCGGTCGAGCCGGTCGAGAAGAAGTGGCCGCAGGGCCGTCCGGCGACGATGGACAAGCGGTTTAGGGCGTTCGACCCGCACCAGGTCCTGCTGCCGCCGTCGTCGCTGGACGACTGGCTGCCTGAGGGGCACCTGGCCCGGTTCGTCGCGGACCTGGTAGATGACGTGCTGGATCTGGGGCCCATCCTGGCCGACTACACCGAGAATCGCGGCTTCCGGGGTGGGCCGGTAGCGTCGCGGCCATGCTGAGAGTGCTGATGAGCCGCCGCTGAACGACCTGAATGATGAGCAGAGCCAGAAGCTTCTGGGCGAGGTTGGCCCGAATCGGCCACCACCGCCTCCGCCAACCTGAGCAGGATGCCCTCCTTGCCGCGGACCCGCTGAGCTACTTGTCTTCGCCGTAGCTTCGGGAACTGCGCCGGGACCTGCACTACGCACATCAGGGCAAGATCAGCGAACGCTGCCTGGCCCGGCAGACCGAGCAGGCGTGGTGCCTGACCGTGCTGACCAACTCCGTGGTGGCCTGGACGACAGAGTATTACGGCTTGGCCATCGCCCAGATGCGCGCCGAGGGCCGGGCGGTCGACGACGAACTGCTCGCACACATCTCCCCGGCGCACAGCGAGAACTCAAAACCACGGCACGATCAACGTCGAGGTCGACACCGAACTCGCCAAGCTCAACCCGGCCGGCTACCGGCCACTGCGGGAGCGCCGCCCGGAGCGCACATAGTGGAGCGTACGGCCCTCCAGCGAGCCGCTCCAGGAGGCCGGCCTCGTCGCGTGCGTCGGGGATCTCGTTGAAGGATGAGCGTTCATCAGCGGCGGGCCAGGATGCCTTCGGGCACGGTGGTACCGGTCGGGCCAATATCCGCTGCCGCAACTTGCGCAAGGTAGTGCCGCTTGGCCTGGCGCGCCCGGCCGTCGGCGCATACACGCGATCACGTGTGATGTCCATACGACACTGTGTCGAACGCCACCCAAGTTCATGAAGTAACCAAGATCTTGTTAGCGCATGGTTCACCTGCATAACCTCTCCAAGATCCATTCATGGCCCCGCTCCCTCTCGGGCATCGGGGCACTTGACATTGGGAGTTCGGATGGGCCTTAACGCGCAGGGCTTTGCCATCATCGATACGCCTCCGCTGGACGACCGCACACTGGCCGAGTTCGAGAAACTGCCGCTCGACCCCTACACCGGTTCCACCCAGAGGTACCGCCGCTTCTCCCAGTTCCGACTTGTCCACGACGGCGGGTGGAAGCTGGAACTGCTGCCGCACCGCCACTTTGCCCAACCGCGCCAGTTTAACGACCTCGTCGGTGGCCAGATGCGCACCCTGGAACCTTTGACGGGGGACCCCACGCCGCTCATCGCGGCTGGCGCGGAAGCCCTGGGCCTCGACAAGGACACCGACTGGCAGCTCAACATCCATCAGTGCCGGGTCGTGTCCACCCTCGATGTAGAGGGTGTCGCCGCCCCCGAGGGGCCGCACCGGGACGGCCACGAGTACGGCATCGTCGCCGTCACCCGCCGCCAGAACATATCCGGCGGCGAGACCGAGCTCATGCCGCTCGGCGGGGGGGAACCGTTCTTCCGGACCACCTTGGAGGACGGCCAGGCGATCGCCTTCGACGACCGCCTGATGTTCCACAACGTCACCGACATCGAGCACCTCACTGAAGAGGGGGGCCACCGGGACGTGTGGCTGGTGGCGGTCAACTCCTGGGACAACCGGCGCTACGGCGAGGAGTACGAAGCCGAAGTCCGCGCGAGCAACGAGGCGTGATCGACATGCTGAATCCAGTGCACGTCCTCCCGGCCGATGCGACAGCCGGTGACATCGCGCCCGTCTACGATCGCATCGGCGTCGGCTACTCCTCCGTACGCCGCCCCGACCCACGGTGGGCGCATCAGATCCAGGAGTCGTTGGGAAACCCCCGCACGGTCCTCAACGTAGGGGCGGGAACCGGCGCGTACGAGCCGACCGGCGTGCCGGTCGTCGCGGTCGAACCGTCATGGGAGATGCGGGCGCAGCGCCCCCCGGACGCCGCTCCCTGCGTCGTCGGCGGCGCGGAGAGCCTGCCCTTCGACGACCAGAGCTTCGACGCGGTCATGGCGGTGCTGACTGTTCATCACTGGTCGGACCTGGAGGCCGGGATCTCCGAACTCCTCCGGGTCGCCTCCCGATTCGCCATCGTCACCTACGACATGGACGTACAGGCCGACTTCTGGTTCACCCGCGATTACGTCCCGCAGATCGCCGCAGCCGAATGTTCCCGCGTGCCGTCCCTAGACCGCCTCACCACACTTCTCGGGCCGTGCGAGGTCACGGAGTTGTCCGTGTGGCACGACTTCACGGACGGGTTCATGACCGCGTTCTGGCAGCGACCGGAGGCATATCTCGATCCTGCGACGCGTCAAGCGTGCTCGGCCTTCGCGCTGACGGACGAGCACGCTGTCGCCCGCGGCGTCGCGCGGCTGAGCGAGGATCTCGCTTCCGGTGACTGGCATCGCCGTTACGCCGACCTGCTCACACGCCAGCACATCGATGCGGGCTTCCGTCTGCTCACAGGTGTCTCGCGGTACGCCGCACCGGCGCGAGATTCGCACGAGAAGGGGATACGCCGATGAGCCAGGACCAGCCGGACAGCCGGTCGGAACCGGGCTGGGACTATGAGCGACTGGTCGGCATCGCGCAGCGGCGCGGCACGCCCGTGCACGTACTGGACTCCGCTCGGCTGGACCGGGCGACGGAACATCTGCTCGACGTGCTCGGCGGGTTGGGCCGGCCGGCCCATGCGTACTACTCGGTGAAGACCAACTACCTGCCGTATCTGCTCCGGCGCCTGGCCGGTCACGGCATGGGCGCGGACGTCGTCTCGGGATACGAGCTGGAGGCCGCGCTGGCCGCCGGGTTCGACCCGGCGGCCACGGTGTTCAACGGCCCGGTGAAGACCGACGCCGAGCTGGCCACCGCGGTGCGGCACGGTGTGCGGGTCAACATCGACGGCGAGCAGGAAATAGCGGCACTGGGGAGCATCGCCGCCCGAGCGGGGCAGACCATCGAGGTGGGCATCCGGATCTCTCCCGGTGTGCCGGTGTCGACCTCCTCCGACCCCTCGTACCGGACCCAGGCCGAGCGGGCGGCGGCCCACAACCGCTTCGGCTGGCCCGCGGGGTCACCGCAGCTCGCTCGTCTCGTCGAGCAGATCGCCGAGTCCCGCCACCTGTCGCTCACCGCCGTCCACGCCCATCTGAGCAGCCAGATCGTTCACCAGGACCTGATGCTCCAGGCGTTGGATCGTGTGCTGGACGAAGCCGCGGTCCTGCACCGTCGGTTCGGGCTGCGCGAGGTCAACATCGGTGGCGGCTTCGGCGTACCGGGGATCCGACGACCCCGTACCGGCCCGCTGACCGCACTGTGGACTGCGCAAGGGGGTACCGCCCCCGCCCAGGACGACGAACCGGTCCTGGAGGTCGCACGGCTGCTGCCGGAGCTGGACAAGCGAATGCAACGCATCGGCCTGGAAGGCGTGGCCCTCGCCTGCGAGCCGGGCCGCTGGCTGGTGTCGGACGCCATGGCCATGGTGACGCAGGTGATGTCGCGCAAGGAACTGCCGGAAGCCCGCTGGCTGATCCTGGACGGCGGCAACAACGTCGCCCCGTGGGTCGGCAGCGGCGAGATCCACCGCCTGACACCCGTCGGCCGAGACTTCTCGGCCCGGCGTAGCACCTGGTCCGTGGCCGGCCCGCTGTGCTACGAGAACGACGTCCATGCCGCGGCTATGGAACTGCCGGACGACCTCCGGCCCGGCGACCTGCTGTGCCTCCACGACACAGGGGCCTACTCCCTCGGACGCAGCAACAACTTCATCCGGACCAGGGCCGGGGTCGTCGCTGTCGACGGCGATCAGGAGGAGTTGGTCTGGCGGGCCGAGACCGGCGCGGACGTGTTCAGCCTGGCAGACCCCGTTCCGCCGGGTGCGACCCCTGGAACACTGTAATGGTCAAGGGCTACCTGGAGCTCCTGAGACTCCCGGGCGCGAGCGCGGCGGCAGTACCCGCCGCGCTCGCGCGCCTGGCCGGAACCATGGTTCCGCTGGCGTTGCTGCTGACACTCGTCCAGTCGGGCCGCTCCCTCGCGGTCGGCGGCAGCGCGGGTGCGGCGTACGCCGTGGGCAGTGCCGTGGGAGGGCCCGTCATCGGACGGCTGATAGACCGCATCGGCCCCAGCCGGGTGCTTCTCCTCACCGGGCCGGCCGCGGGTCTCGTCCTGGTCGCGATCGCGCTCTGGGCCAAGGCGGCGTCAACGGGTGCGGTGCTTGCCGCCGCGTGTGCGGCGGGGCTGAGCACCGCACCGGTCGGCGCGTCGATGCGGGCGCTGTGGGGCGGCCTCACGGAAGACGCCGGGCTGCGGCAGAGGGCCTACTCCTTCGAGGCGACGCTCAGCGAGCTGCTGTTCATCCTCGGGCCGTCCGCCGTCACGGTGCTCGGCACTCTGCTGGGGTCCCGCGGTGCGCTGCTGGCCACGGCGATACTCCTGGGAGCCGGAGGCCTGGGATACGGACGGGCGACGGCCGTACGGAAGCACCGCCCCCGGCCTCGGCCCGGCGCCGCCCGGACGGAGAAGACCCGGGACGGGTCCGGTTCCCGGCGGACCGCGGCCTCGGCCGTGCTGGCGGCCACCGCTCTGACGGCGGCGCTGTCCAGCGGACTCGTGGTGGCGGTCACCGCGTCGTTGCAGGACCAGGGGTCGGCACCGGAACTCGCCGGAACCCTGGTCGCCCTCCAGTCCGCCGGAAGCGTGGTCGGCGGGCTGCTTTACGGTGCCCGTACTTTCGGGGGCACGACGTACCACCGGTACGTGAGGCTGCTGGTCGTGCTGACCCTCGCGCTGGCCATCCTGCCGACGACGCGATTGGCGCACGACGCCGGGTTGTCGGCCTCCTGGGCACTCGTGCTCCTGGGCGCCCTGCTGGTGCTCAGCGGCCTGCCGATCGCCCCGGCCGGGGCGGAGGAGTTCCAGCTCATCGGAGAAATGGCTGCCCAGGACAAAGCGACCCAGGCTTTCGCGGGCGTCGGCAGCGTCATCGCGATCGGCGGAGCGGCGGGCTCGGCCGTCACGGGCCTGGTCGCCGACCACTTGGGTTCGGCTGCGGCTCTTTGCCTACCGGCCGTCTTCACGCTCGCCGCCCTCCTAGTGAGCCTGGCAGGCCGAAAATCAATCATCCGAGCTGTTGCCACCCCCGAGGTGGAGCGCACCGAACTGCTGGCCCCGAACAATGGAGAACCACACGCATGAGCACCGAACCCGGCGTACTCGCCGTCGTTGAAAGCCAGTTGTCGAACTTCGGGCTGACTCCGTTGCGCGCGGCTCACGAACTCGGCTTTCACACATTGCTGGTGAGCAACGACCCGGACCGCTACCGCGTGGTTGGTATCGCCGAGGAGGTATTCGCCAAGCACATCGACCAGATCATCCAGGCAGACACCAACTCCGTGGAGACGGTCGTCGAGGCCTTGCAGCCGTTCCATGCCGAGGGCCGCCTGCGGGGCGTGATGACGGTCACCGACTACAACATCCCCATCGTGGCCGAGGTGGCGGCCCGCTTCGGCTTGCCGGGCCTGTCCCCGCAGGCCGCCCGCGCATGCCGGGACAAGCTGCTGATGCGGCACGCCTGCGAGGCGGCCGGTGTCGCGGCACCGGGCTTCCACCAGGCCACGAGCGAGCAGGAAGCCCTCGACGCCGCGGACCGGTTCGGTTACCCGTGCGTGGTGAAGCCGATGACCGAGTCGGCCAGCATCGGCGTCACCCTGTGCCGTACGCAGGACGAGGTCCTCGCGGCCTACCGCGACATCAGCTCGGCGCTAACCGACTTTCGCGGCCAGCCCCGGCGTCCCGGCGCGCTCGTGGAGGAATACCTCCTGGGCTTTGAAGTGAGTGTCGAATCCGTTCTGGTGAACGGCGAACGGCGAGTCCTGGGCGTGACCGACAAGGCGCTCGGTGCCCACCCGTACTTCGTGGAAATGGGCGATACCTTTCCGTCGATGCTGTCGGCACCGGTGCGCGAGCAGTGCACCAACCTGGCCTGCCGGGCGCTGGAAGCGGTCGGACACGACTTCGGCGCCGCGCACGTCGAGGTGAAGGTGACCGCCAAGGGCCCCTACATCGTTGAGGTCAACGGCCGTATGCCCGGCGCGGAGATCACTCAGCTCATCCGCGAGGCGACAGGCATTTACCTTCAGCGTGAGGTGGTCAGGCTCCACACGGGGCAGTCCGCCGATCTCACGGCAACCCGCGATCAGGCCGCTGCCTCCCGCTACCTGGCCGCCGGCGCATCCGGCACCCTGACCGGGATCGGCGGCGCGGAACTGGCGCGGCGCGTCCCCGGCGTGGTGGATGTGGACCTGGAAGTCGAGCCGGGGGACCGGGTCCGCCCGGCCGAGAGTAATCTCGATCTGCTGGGCTACGTCGTTGCGGTCGGCGACACCACCGGCGACGCGGTGCGCAGGGCGGAGGCGGCTCTGGGCCAGCTCACCCCGGTGATTGCCCCTGTGACCGGGGGCGAGCGATGAGCGCCGCGCCCGGGACGGACCACCCCGAAACGGTGGATGTGGTCGTCCACCGAAGCCTGAAGGAGGTCGACGCGGGGCGGTGGGACGCACTGCTCGGACCCCGCGGCTTTTACGCCGCAACCCCCTGGCTGCGGCACGCCGAGGGCACTGCCGCCACGCCGCCGTACTACTTCACCGCATTCGATGACCACGAGCCGGTTGGTGTCCTGCCCGGCTACCCGCTGGAGCACGGCACGCCGTACGTCTTCTGTAGTCCAGACCGGGTCATTGACACCATCCACCGGAGCGCGACGGGGGAAGACGCCCCCTGGACGGCCGAGCTACTGCCCGCTCTGGCCTGTGGGGGCCGCAATCCCTCACATACCAAGGCAGGAATGCACGGCGGCTTGGATCGGGGCCGGCAGCGCGAGACGCTCTCGGCCCTCGTGAGGGCCGCCGAACGAGAGGCGTGGGCGGCTGACTTGCAGGCCGTGTCATTTCTGTACGTCGACGAGGACGACGATCTGCTGCGCGGGGTCCTCACGGACCACCAGTACCTCGCGCTGCCCGGCCAGACCGCGTACTCCATGCTAGTCCCGGACGACGGCTCCTTCGACACCTACCTGGCGGGATTCGAGCAGCGACGTCGAGTGAAGATCAAGCGGGAACTGCGTGCCCTGGACGAGGCGGGGGTCACCTATCTCACGCAGCCGCTCAGCGCGGACATCATTGAGCAGCTGGCTCCGCTGGAGCTGGCTCTGTACGCCAAGCACAGCACCCCTGCCAATGCGGATGCTTTCAGAGCGGTCCTGCACAGCATCGCCGACCACGCGGGCGCTGCGGCGCGCGTCACTACCGCATACCTCGACGGACACCTGACAGGCTTCGTTCTCACGTTCACTCACCAGGGCGAGATGTACGCCCGCCAGGCCGGATTCGACTACGAGGCGCAAGGCAAGCTGCCGATCTACTTCGGCCTGGTCTACTACGAGTTGCTCCGGACAGCGCTCGCCGAGGGCCTTTCACAGATTCACTATTCCACCGGGTCGGACCGGGTGAAACTCTCTCGTGGTTGTACTCCGCGGCGGCAGATCGCCTATGTCAAAGCTCGCCGCGCAGAACACATGGAACAGCTGTCGCAACTCGCAAAGCGCTGTGACAAATCCGCTAGCCTCGATCTTTCGTGACGGCCCGTCGGTTTCTTCGGCGGGCCGTTTCGGTTGTTCGGGCTGGTGGTGGCCAGGCTGATGGCCCGGCTGTCGCGTCGGGTGGGCGCCGGGTTCCACGGTTCCGGTCGGGGTGGTGCTGCTCGCAGGGATGGGAACGTGCTGGTCAGCCGGGGTTCGGGAGGGCTTCGAGTCGTACCAGGGCATCGGTGATCACGTCGGTCCAGGGCCAGTGGCGTGCGAATCTCAAGTGCCGGCGGCGGGAGGTCGTGATGATCTGGGCGGCGGCGGAGAACAGACGGAGCCGGAGACGGCGGGGTTCCCACCTGCGGGTTTTGCCGGTCAGAGCGAGCATGGGCATCCAGGCCAGCAGGTCGAGGGCGAGCTGGACGATCTCCAGCCAGATCTGGTTCTGCGCGGTGTCGTGCAGGGGCAGGTTGGGGTCTGTGTAGCGAACGGTGGAACTCGTTCGGATTTCTTTAGCGGCGTCCGGCGGTGAGCCGGCCGTCGAAGGCGATGTCGAAGGCCTGGAGTGCGGCCTTCCACCGCATGGTCCACCGCTTGCGTCCTGCGCCGGTGGGGCAGGGTCATTGCATGATCGGGATCTGTCCGGGTTGATCACTGAGGCCGAGGGCCGACAGCGGTCGGTGGTAGTCGCGGCTGGTGCGTCGGAGGGCGGCGGCGATGTTGGTCTCGCCGTTCTGGCGGAAGAGGCTGATGGCGAGGTTGCGCAGGCTGGCCATGGTGCGGGGCAGGGTCCCGGTGCGGACCTTGGAGTCGTCCTCGCGGAAGGTCCGGTCACGTACGTGGTGCAGGAGATTCTCGATGCCCCAGTGGCCCCTGATCCAGGCGGCGAGCTCGGCCGGGGTGGCGTCGAAGACATCCAGGCTGGTGATCAGGTAGACGCGCTCGATCGTCAGCTTCCCGGTGGCGAGGTCGCGGCGCCATCGCACGACTTGGATCGCCTGGCGGGCGCCGGGGTAGTCGATGTGGCGGAACGCGGCGACCTTGAGTCGGCGGATCTCATCGCGGTGGTGAGCCCGCTCGCGGGTGTGGTGGTCCAGCGGGACCTCGGCCCAGGGCAGCTTCCTGACCTGCGCATACAGGCCGGGGTGGTTCTTCTTGACGATGGCCAGGTAGTGGGCTCCGCGCTCGATGAGGTAGGCGCCGTGGCCGTGCTGGGTGTGCAGGGCGTCACCGGTCAGCACGGTGCTCTCCAAATCAATCGTGTCCAACAGAGGCTGGAAGGCGGGTATTTCGTTGCTCTTGGAGGCGATCTGCCGCTGGGCCAGGACTACGCCGTGGTGGTCCATCGCGGCCAGCAGCTGGATCGCGGTCGTGGTCTGGGTGCGCGAGCCTCGCACGGTCTTGCCGTCGACGGCGATGGCCCGCAGGGCCGGCCGTTTCGGTGGTGGTTCGGGTGGCGCCGGTGGCGGGGTTCTGGCCCGCAGGTATGCGCCGATGGCCGTGTCCAGCGCGTCGCCGTCGACGTGCTGGAGCAGGCGGCGGACGGTGGCGGCGTGCGGCACCGTCCGGAGGCCGGTGAGAGGGTCGGCCGGAAAGCCGAGGAGCCCCAGGACGTGCTGCGGCGCATCTGTGATCCATTCACTGATCGCGATGAGCGAGCGGGCACCGGTCAGGACCGCCGCCGCGGCCGCACAGAGCAGCGCGTGCGCTGGATACCGTCGCCCCTTCCGTCCGCGAGGATCGGGCACCAGATCCAGGAAGCGACGCAGGTCAGCAGCGTCCCCCTCGGTGGTCCGGGCATTCGCAAGGGCCAGTTGTTCCAGCCCTGCGGGCATGGGCGATGATGTTCGGGCAGGCACGGTCTCGCTCGGTTCTCATGGGTCTCGACAACCACATGATCACCAGCGCCGTGCCTGCTCCGCGTTCTGGGCTCTTCTCGCCCCAAGCTGGGACATGACGTCACGTCACGCACGAGACCGGCGAACCGGACCGACCGCCTTCACGCAATGACCCTGGCCGGTGGGGTCCAGGCTCATCACCGCCAAGTACACGCATTTCAGGGCGGCTTGATCGTTGGGGAAATGGCCGCGAGCTCTTACCGCCTTGCGGATGCGGGCGTTGACGCTCTCGATCGCGTTGGTGGTGCACACGATTTTCCGGATCTCCACATCGAACTGGAGGAAGGGGACGAACTCCGCCCAGGCGTTCTCCCAGAGGGCAGCGCATAGTGCCCCTGATCGTGTTGATTCTGTGGATTCGTTGACCGTCACTCACCCGTTCCATCCGTGGTCGGGGCGCCGGGTGCGCGTGTGCCGGACGGTGCGCCGTTCGGGGCAGCTGGTCTTCATCTGCACGGCCGGTGACGGCATGACGGTGACGTTGCCGCAGGCGTGGACGGATCGCGCTCCAGTCGCGAGTGAGAACCGGCTCGCGATCGAGGGGCTCTGCGCGCTGTCTGCCCTGGTGAATGCCCTGATGAGCCGTTGCGGCGAGCCGAGCGGCGGAGGAACGTCATGAGGGGCGGCCCGCTTGCAGTCGCCCGAGTGGAGGTGACGGGCGGTGACGCATGCCGAGGACTGGAACCGGGTTGCTGCGCTGCTGGTCGCGAACATGATCGAGTCTGCTCTGCGCGGGGAGGCGAGCAGGGATGAGCGGGAGTCAGAAGATCACTGCCTCGCACCGGTCGAGGCTGGCGTTGATCTATGTGCGGCAGTCGACGCTGCTGCAGGTCAGGGAGAACACCGAGTCGACGGCCCGTCAGTACGCGCTGGCCGACCGGGCTCGGGAGCTGGGATGGGCCGCCTGCGATATCACCGTCGTGGATGCGGACTTGGGGACCTCGGGCCGGTTTTCCGGCACCCGGGTCGGCTTCCAGCAGCTGGTGGCCCGGGTCTGCCTCGGCGAGGTCGGGGCTGTGCTTGGCCTGGAGGTGTCCCGGCTGGCCCGGTCCTCGGCCGAGTTCGGCCGGCTCCTGGAGTTCGCCCGGCTCACCGACACCCTCCTGATCGACAGCGATGGTGTCTATGACCTGGGAGATTTCAACGATCGTCTGGTGCTCGGCCTGAAGTCCACGATGAGCGAGGCCGAACTGCACATCCTGGCGGGACGCTTGCAGGGAGCCCGCAAGGCCGCCGCCGAGCGCGGTGACCTGCGTCTGCCGCTGCCCGTCGGCCTGCTCCACGACAGTGACGGACACATCGTCATCGACCCGGACGAGGAAGTACGAACAGCGGTCGCCGACGTGTTCTCCCTCTTCGACCAGCATGGTTCCGCTCTCGGTGTGGTGCGGGCGTTTGCCGGGCGGCGCTTCCCGCGCCGGGATACCGGTGTCTGGGAGGGGCGCCTGGGCTGGGGACGGCTCACCCATGGCCGGGCCGTCGCCGTACTGAAGAACCCCGCTTATGCCGGTGCCTACGCCTATGGTCGTGACAGGAGCGTGCGTCGCGTCCGGCCCGACGGCACGGTGACCACGTCGGTCACCGGCCGCCCCCGTGACCAGTGGCCAGTCCTGATCACCGAGCATCACGAGGGGTATATCTCCTGGCCGCGCTATCTGCAGATCGAGGCGAAGCTGGCCGCGAACTGCACCAACACCGGAGCCCGGCCGCCGCGCGAGGGCCCGCCGCTGTGCCAGGGCATCATCTTCTGCGGCTCGTGCGGCTTCCCGATGAACACCAGTTACCGGCGCGCGGACAACACCGCGGACTACGTGTGCACCCGGGCCCGCAGCGACGCAGTCCTCGCCCCCGGCTGTCACACCATCGCCGCCGCGGCCGTCGACCCGCAGGTCGCAGGGCTGCTGCTGGACGCGCTGACCCCCGAGCACGTCCAGCTCGCCCTGGCCGCCGCCGACCAGGTCCACCACCGTCACCAGCGCTCCCACCGGGCCGCCGAACTCGCTGTCGAACGCGCCCGTTACGAAGCCGACCGTGCCGAGCGCTCCTTCGCTCAGGTCGAGCCGGAGAACCGGATGGTCGCCCGGTCACTGGAAACCCGATGGGAGGCGAAACTCACCGTCCTCGCCCAGGCCGAGACCGCACTGGCGGACCTGATCGCAGCCGAGCCGGCCGTGCCCGAACCTGGCAGCCTGCAACAACTCGCCCACGACCTACCGGCCTTGTGGGACGCGCCGACCACCACGGCCAGAGACCGAAAGCGCCTGCTGAGGACCCTGATCGCGGATGTCACCGTGCGACATGTCGACGACGCTCGCGCACACATCGGCGTCCGCTGGCACACCGGCGCGACCGACGAGATCGCCTGTGACCGGCGCACCAACCGCAACCCGACGGCCGCCGTGCTGATCGTCCGCGAACTGCTGGACACCTGCAGCGACGCTGCCATCGCCGAACACCTCAACACACTCGGCTTCACCACCGGCAAGTCCCGTCCCTTCACCGTCGCCTCGATCCGGCACATCCGCCAGCAGCACGCGATCGGCTCCAAACGCAACGACCCCACCGAACCTGGAGAGATCACGGTGCCGCAGGTCGCCCGCATCCTGCACATCCACGAGTCCGCGATCTATCCCTGGCTCCGCAGCGGCGAGATGACCGCCCGCCAGGGACGTCACCGCCGCTGGTGCATCCCGTGGAACGACGAGACCGAGGCGTACTGGCGCACCCGCGTCCAGACCTCTTCGCACCTCACGCGCACAAACCCCAACTACGAGACAGGGCAGGCAGTATGAAGCCGACTTCCCAGAGCCGCACGATCGCCGGGTACTTCCTTCCCCAGGCTTCGCCGAACTCCAGGAAGCGTTCCATCGCGGCGTCCTCGGTCGGTGCGGTGTAGACGGGCTTGAGCGCCTTCGCGATCTTCTCCCAGTCCTGCCTGGCCGCGTAGCGGAAGCTGTTCCGCAGAAGGTGAACCACGCACGTTTGCACGATCGTCGCAGGCCAGACCGTGTTGACGGCATCGGGAAGGCCAGTCAGTCCGTCGCAGACCAGCATCAGCACATCACGCACTCCGCGGTTCTTGATCTCGGTGAGGACCTGCAGCCAGTACTTCGCCCCCTCGCCGCCGTCGCCGACCCACAGGCCCAGGATGTCCCGGTGTCCGTCCGCCGTCACCGCCAAGGCCATGTATACGGGCCGGTTGGCGACCTGGCCGTCCCTGATCTTCACGTTCACGCAGTCGATGAAGACGACCGGATACACGCTGTCCAGGGGACGGCTCTGCCATTCGGCCATGCCGGCCATCACACTGTCGGTGATCGTGGAGATGGTGCTTTTGGACACCTCCGTGCCGTAGACCTCGGCCAGGTGGGCGGAGATCTCGCCGTGGGTGAGGCCCAGCCCTTCGCGGACAGCGACAGGATCATTTCGTCGACCCCGCCCAGGCGCCGTTGCCGCTTCCTCACCAACTGAGGCTCGAACGTACCCGCCCGGTCCCGCGGCACCGTGATCTCCACCGGGCCGACCTCGGTGGACACCGTCTTGCTCCGGTGCCCGTTGCGGTAATTCTCCCGCCCGCCCGCGGCCCGTTCGCCAGGCTCGTGTCCGAGATGGTCGGTCAGCTCGCCCTCCAGCGCCGATTCCAGCACCTTGCGTGTCAGCTCCGCCAGCAGACCGCCCTCACCGGTCAGCTTCACTCCGCCGGCCTCGGCCCGGGCCACCAACTCAGCAACCAGACCGTCATCAACAGCATCCACGGCGGCCTCCCCGGCCTTGATCTCACTTGTCACGTCAGTCATCAACTGTCGCTTCCAGCTCGGGAGTTACACCGGTCACCGTACAGACCCGGCCGGACGTGAGAGAGCGTCCGCAGGTAGGCGGTGCTCCCGGGAAAGCCGGAGAGGACCGGAGTCGGCTTCGAAAGCGGCCGGCCGCCGGTCGACCCCTGCCTCTGCTCGGGGCACATGCAGAGGCGGGGGCAGGTCCACAGTTCAGTTCTTCTTAAAGACGCTGACGGCCAGGGTGCCAGCGGTGTTGCCAGTGGCGGTGACCGCACCGTTGGTGTCGAGAACCTTCGTCCAGCTGCCGACGGGCAGATTCACGCTGTACGCACTGTTGGTGGGGTTGTACACCACGACGGTGTCGTAGCTGGTGGGGGCGGCGGCGTTCGAGCTGATCGCGGAGGTGACCACCTGACCGTTGACGGTGGTGCTGACCTGGTCGCTGATCGCATCCCAGGAGGGCAGGCGCAGGGCGGGGGTGGACTTCCGCAGGGCGATGGCGTCCTTGTAGTAGGTGAAGATCGCGGCGTTGACGGTCTTCTCGCCCCATTGGATGGCGTTGACGCTGTCTCCGGCCTCGTAGGAGTTCTTGGCCGTTTCGTAGTCGCCGTTGACGACCTTGGAGTGGAGGAACTCGTCGCCTTCGTGGATGAAGGGGATGCCCTGGGAGGTGAGGATCATGCCGGTGCCGAAGCGGTCCATCTGGCCGGCGCGTCCGGTGGCGCCTCCGGTGACGCCGGAGTAGGTGATCTTGTCCCAGAGGTTGAGGTCGTCGTGGGCGGAGACGTAGTTGATGCTCTGTTCGGGGTCGTAGGCGAAGGCCGGGCTCCAGGGGTCGGCGAGCGGGCTGGTGCTCTTCACCGCGAGGGGTGAGCCTCGCATGCCGGTGGCGACGGCGGCTGCGTTGGAGGCGGAGCCGCCCATGTAGCCGAGGTTCTGGTCGCGGGTGCCGCCCTTGATGGTGTCGCGGTAGGCGCCGTTGAAGACTCCGACATGCCCGCCGGCGAGGGCGGGGACAGTGCCGTAGCGGACCTTCTGGGATTCGAGAGGGTCACTGACGCCGCCGCTCCAGGGTTCGCCGTGGATCTGCAGCATGCGGTCGGGGAAGGTGGACTGGAGGTGCTTGGCCCAGTTGTCGACGTTCTTGTACTGGTGGACGCCGAGGAGGTCGAAGCGGAAGCCGTCGATGTTGTAGTTCTTCACCCAGTGTTCGAGGCTGTCGCGGATCATGCGGCTGACCATCGGGTTGCCGTCGTCGATTGAGTTGCCGGTTCCGGAGAGGTCGGTCTGGTGGTAGTACTTGCCGCTGATGTTCTGGAAGACGTCTTTGTTGGCGGTGTGGTTGTAGACGACGTCCATGAGGACGCGTATGCCGTTCTTGTGGTACTCGTTGACCATGTCCTTGAACTCGCGGATGCGGTCTTCGGGTGCGCTGAACTGGGAGAACTGCTCTTCGGGGACGTTGAAGTTGAGGGGGTCGTAGCCCCAGTTCGGCACGGTGCTGTTGAAGTCGAAGGACGGCAGGAGCTGGACGTGGGTGACGCCGAGTTCCTTGAGGTGGTCGATGCCGGTCCTGGCCCCGTTATGGGTGGTGCCGCCCTGGACGAGGCCGAGGAACTTGCCGCGTTTGGTGCTGTCCACGCCGGAGCTGGCGTCGATGGTGAAGTTGCGCACGCTCATCTCGTAGACGACCGCGTCTTCGCGTTTGGTCAGCGCCGGGGTGGGTGCCCAGGAGCCGCCGGTGGGTTTGACGGCGCCCGCGTCGAGGACGATGCCTTCGGTGGTGCCGGGCTTGGCCATTGCGGCGTAGGGGTCGCGGACGGTGTTGTTGCCGACGCGGAACTGGTACGCCTTGTTCTTCAGGTCCCCGGAGACGAGGGCCTGGTAGACGCCGGTGTAGCCGGACAGGGTCACGGGGGTGAGGGTGTGGCTCGTGCCGTCGACGGTGACGGTGGCCTGGGAGCTGTCGGGGGACCAGATGCGGAAGGTCGTCCTGGCCGGGGTGTAGAGGGCGCCGAGGGTGCCGTCGGCGGGCGCGGGTTCGTTGCCGCCGGGTTCGGTCTCGACGCTCAGGAGGTGTGAGGTGCTGTTGTAGCTGAATTTCGTGGTGGCTCCGGTGCGCGGCACGGTGAAGCTGATGTTGCCGCCGGTGGGGCTGCCGCCCTGCCCGTAGCTCTCGTCCCAGGACTGGCCGATGGCTGTCTTCACCTGATGGGTGCCCGCCGGTATGGCGGTGGTCGTCCAGGTGTAGGTGCCGTCGGCGTCGATGTCCTGGAGCCAGGACTTGAGGCAGTCCGAAGCCCAGTCGGCGGCGCAGCCGATCTCCGACTGGAAGGTGCCCCCGACGGTGACGATCTTGCTGGTGATGTCGTCGGTGATCCAGTGGGTGACGGGGTCGTAGACGAAGGTGACCTTCTTCCCGCCGGCGGGGACGGTCAGGGGGATGTCGGCGCCGTAGGACTGGGCCTTGGCTCCGTAGTTCTCCGTCCAGCTCTTGTTGATCGCCGCCTTGTAGGCGTAGGTGCCCGCCGGGAGGGTGTAGGACTTGGACCAGGCGCCTGATCCGTCGGTGCGGGCGGTGAGCTGAGCTTGGGAGCAGTCGGGGGACCAGTCTCCCGGGCAGCCGATCTCGCTGTTGAACGTGCCGGGGACGGAGACCGCGGTCGGGGCCGCGGCCTGAGCCGGAGCGCTGAGGGCGGGGACGAGAGCGAGGCTGATGGCTCCGGTGGTGAGGACCGCGGACACGGTGCGGGCTCTGCGGTGCCGGGGTGGGTGCGAGGTGCCGTGCATGGAGGTGCCTCCTCGAAGGGGGCCGCTCCGACCGCCGTCTTCGAGGGCCGTGAGCGGGTGGGGCGGCGCCGGTTGATCGTCGGCGGCGCGGCCGTGCGGCAAGGCAGTTGGCTGCCGGCTTCGGTGCGCGTGTCCTTCGGGGGAGTCGGGGACACCGCTCTTAACCTGTTTGCTAACTCAATTTAATAATATGTGTGGCGGAGGGCGTCAAGACTTCGCACAGGAGATTCCCGTGACGGAAGTAGGCCGCGTGCACAGGGTGGTTGGGCATGCACGTGCGGCCCGGCAGGGCAGCGGTGGGTCGCTGTCCTGCCGGGCTGGGTGGTCTGTGCCGGGCGCTTGGTTACCGCTCGACGAACACGGCGACCGTGTGCGCGGGGACGGTGAACGTGCCGCTGCCGGTGCGGAACGTGGACTGCTTGACGACTGCGTCGCTGCCCTGCGCCAGGACCGGGTGCAGCACCTGTCGGCTGCCCGTCAGGTCCTTCAGGGTCTGCTTCTGTGCTTGCGGAGTGGCGTTGTAGACGACCGTGACGGACCTGTAGGTGTCGAGCCCGCGGCCGTTCAGGTGCTGGGTGATGACTCCGGGGGTTTCGTCCGGCGTGCCGGAGAGCGGGAAGCTCAGGCGCTTCTGCACGGAGGCTGCGGTGCCGAGCGCGAACAGCGGCGTGGACTTCTTGATCTTCAGGAGTTGCTGGAACTGAACAGCGGTGTCACCGATCTCGCCGCACCCCGGGATCAGGGACGCCGCGGCCAGCAAGGGCTTGGCGTAGTCCCACTGGGCGCGGTTGGACTCGGCGAGCGGCAGGCCGTGGCCGAAGCCGTTGCCGGCGCGGCAGTCCCACTGGATGGCGTTGAACCAGTCGCCGCTGTCGTAGGAGTTGCCGTCCAGCGACTTGGAGCGCAGCAGGTCGGTGCCGCCCTGGGCCATGCTCGGGCTCTGCGAGAGGGTGCTCATCGCCAGGGCCAGGGTCTGGGCACGGGCGCGGGCCTCCGGTGTGGTGCCGGTCGGGAGCTTGTAGGCCAGCGCGTCGTACAGGGCCAGGTTGTCGTGGGCCTCGACGTAGTTGACGGCCTCACCGGGGGACGTTGTGTATCCGGCCGGGTGGCCGTGGTAGTCGAGCTCGGCTCCTGTGCGCCGGGTGCCGTCGTTGGTGGTGAAGGAGTAGGCGGCGAGGTTGCCGGTCAGCCCGATCTTCACCAGGTCCATGTCCTTCAGCAGCCGTGCCTTCTGCTGGGCAGGGGTGCCGTTGACGTCGGCGCCGTTGGGGTCGGTGAACAGGCCGCTGGCGAAGCCCTGGCGGCGGGGGTCGGCATCCGAGATTCCGCCGCCGCGGACACCGTCGCGCAGCCGGTCGTTGAAGGTGCCGATGCCGGTGCCGGCCATGTTCTCCTGGGTGGCCTGGACGAAGCGGGCGTCGTCGGCGACCACCCCGTAGTTCCATCCCTCCCCGTACAGGGCGATGTTCTTGCCGTCGATGCCGTCGCGGCGGGAGGTGAGGTCGGCCAGGGCGTCGTCGACGTCGAGCATGGTCTGCTTCGGGTCGAGGCCCATCAGGTCGAAGCGGAAGCCGTCGATGCGGTACTGCTTCGCCCAGGTGGTGACCGAGTCGACGACGAGCTTGTTCATCATCGCGTGCTCGGGGGCAGTGTCGGCGCAGCAGCTGTCGCGGGTGACGGTGCCGGCGGCGTCCAGGCGATGGTAGTAGCCGGGGACGATCCGGTCCAGAACTGAGGCGGGGTCCTGTCCGGCGGCGGCAGTGTGGTTGTAGACGACGTCCATGACGACCCGCAGACCGGCGTCGTGGAGCCGCTGGACCATCCGCCGGAACTCCACGGTGCGCGAGGCACCGTTCGGGTCGGTGGCGTAAGAACCCTCGGGCACGGTGAAGTGGAACGGGTTGTAGCCCCAGTTGTAGGCGTCGGTGGCCTGGGTACCGGCCACGCACGCCTGCTGCGCCTCGGAGTCCGGAGCCATCGAGGACAGGTCACACGCGGGGGTGGCGTGGTCGGCGCGCCTTTCGGCGGTCCCAGCGAAGTCGAAGGCAGGCAGGAGTTGTACGGAGGTGACGCCGGAGCCCGCCAGTTCCTTCAGGTGCTTGAACCCGGCCGACTTCGGGTGGGTGAGGGCACTGTAGGTGCCGCGCTCGGCGGCAGGAACCTGCTCGTCGGCGGCTGAGAAGTCGCGAAGGTGGATCTCCTGGATCTGCTGCTGACCAGGGGCGATCGCCTTGGGCGAGCGGTTGTTCTCCCATCCGCGCGGCGCGGTCGCGGGGTCGTCGAGGTCGATGATCTCGCTGAGCCGGGAGTCGGCGGACAGGGAGAGCGAGTACGGATCGGTGACGCGGTTGGTGACCGTCTTCAGGACGGCGGGCGCCCAGACCTTCACGGCGAACCGGTAATACGTGTTCTTCCAGTTCTTCTCTCCGCGGACCGACCAGACGCCGGTTCGGGGGTCGAGCTTCATCCCCACGAGACGCGGCTCGGTGGACGTTGCCGTGTCGTACAGCTCGGCGCTGACGCTCTTCGCGGTGGGCGCCCATACCGACAGTGTCGGCTTGTCGCCCTGGAATACGGGCCCGAGGCCGGCCTTCTTCGCCGCGGCGGCGTAGAGGTCGTCGAGCACGCCGGGAGTCTGGAGGCCCGTCGCGGTGCGCAGAGTGCCATCAGGGTCGAGGGCGGCGACGGCAACCTGGCCCTTGAGGAGACCGGGCGCCTGGGCGGCCCAGGAGTGCGGCAGCCGCAACGCTCCGAGCTTCGCCAGGTGGGGGTACTTCTTTTTCAGTGCGGTGGGCAGTCCTGCCGGGTCGCGGGTCAGCGGGATGACGGTTCCGCCGGTGATGCCGGTGCCGCCCGCCGCGAGGCCACCATCGGGGGCGGCGGCGAGTTGGTAGGTCCCGGCGGCTGGATCGTCGCCGAGGTCCCAGGCGATCAGGTCGTCGGTGAGCCAGTGTGCGGCCCGGGGGGCGAGGCTGGGCTTGGGGTCGCCCGCGTAGACGTTGAGGACCGGCGAGGAGGCGGTGTGGCTGAACGTCGTCTTCGCACCGTCGGCGACCACGGTGAACGAGGTCTCCGTGCCGGTGGGTGCGCCGGGCAGACCCAGGGCGGCACGGGCCTTGTAGGTCCCGGCGGGCAGGGCGGCGGTGGTGAACGTACTCGTGCCGTCGCCGTCGGGGTCGGTGAGCCAGGAGGCCAGGCAGTCGGTGTCCCCGTCCGTCGTGCAGCCCAGTTCGCTCTGGAAGTCGCCGACAGCGGTGACCAGGATGCTGCTGACCGAATCGGTGACCCAGTGGGTGACCGGGTCGTAGACGAAGGTCACGTCCGCGCCGCCGGCCGCAATGGTCAGCGGGACGTTCGCACCGCCCTGGACCGCGTTGAGCCCGTAGTTGACGGCCCAGCTCCTGTCGAGCGCGGCCTTGTAGGAGTACGAGCCCGCTTTGACGCGGGTGGTGAGGGACCACGCCCCGTCGGCGCGGCGCACCATCTGGGCCTGGTCGCAGTCCGGTGCCCAGTCGCCGGCGCAGCCGAGCTGGGTGTCGAAGTCGGAGGCGATGGCGACGGCGGCGGGCGGTGCTTCCGCGGCGAATGCCGGGGGGAGGCCGGCGGTGCAGGTGAGGACGAGTGCGGTGACGGTGAGCTGGGGTATCAGCCGTCGGCCGGAACTGGGCGCGCGGAGGGGTCTACGAAGCATGGAGACCTCGATGTCTCGTCGGCGGGACGGGAGCCGTCCCGGGAAAACTCGTAGGGTGCGGCGGAGAATGGCGAAGGCGCGGGTGGGCCGTCCGGCCGGTTCAGCGGGACGTCCACCAGGCGGTGGTGTCAGCCGGCAGGATCGTCTCGGTGTCCCTCACGGCGAGCGGGGAGCTGGAGAGCAGCAGCTCCCCCGGGACGGTGAGACGAATCGGTCCACCGGTGGTGTTGGCGGTGCAGGTGAAGACCGATCCGTCGGGGGTGCGGCGCTCGAAGACGAGCGCTCCCTCGGAGCTGTCCAGCCAGCGCAGGTTGTCGGCTCCGCCAAGGGCGGGGTGGGTGCGCCGTACAGCCAGGGCTGCACGGTAGAACTCCAGTGTGGAGGTGGGGTCGCCGGTCTGCGCCTCGATGCTGAGCCCTGCCCACTCGGCGGGCTGGGGCAGCCAGCTCGGCCCGCCGGTCACCGCGCCGAAGCCGTAGGGAGCCTGGGTGCCGGACCACGGGATGGGGACACGGCAGCCGTCGCGGAAGCCGTCCTGGCCCTCGGCCCGGAAGTAGGAGGGGTCCTGCCGGGCCTCGTCGGGCAGGTCGGTGACGTCGGGCAGGCCGAGCTCCTCCCCCTGGTAGATATAGGCGGAGCCGGGCAGGGCGAGCATGAGGAGAGTGGCGGCGCGGGCACGCCGCAGTCCCAGTACGCGGTCGCCGGCTTCGCGGAGCTGGGTGCCTAGGCCGGGCGGGTTGGCGAAGCGGGTGACGTGCCGGGTGACGTCGTGGTTGGACAGGACCCAGGTGGGCGGGGCGCCGACATGGCGCACGGTGGTGAGAGTCTCGTCGATGACCTGCCGCAGGGGACCTGCTTCCCAGGAGGTGGCCAGGTACTGGAAGTTGAACGCCTGGTGCAGTTCGTCGGAGCGCACGTAGTTCGCGGTGCGCTCAAGGGTGGGGGCCCACGCCTCCGCGACGCCGATGCGGTCCCCGTCGTACTCCTCGAGGATGGCGCGCCAGTGGCGGTAGATCTCGTGCACGCCGTCCTGGTCGAAGCACGGCCCGGCGCCGCTGTCCAACAGGTGCAGCCGGTCATGGACGCCGAGGTCGGGCAGGCCAGGGGCTTTGACCAGGCCGTGGGCGACGTCGATGCGGAAGCCGTCGACACCCAGGTCGAGCCAGAACCGCAGGATCGAGGCGAACTCGTCATGGACGGCCCGATGGTCCCAGTTGAAGTCCGGCTGCTGAGGGGCAAAGAGGTGGAGGAACCACTGCCCCGGGGTCCCGTCGGGGTTCTTGGTGCGAGTCCAGGCCGACCCACCGAAGACCGACTCCCAGTCGTTGGGCGGCTGTTCGCCGCCTAATGGGAGCTACGGAACCGGGGAATGCTCGGTTCCGTAGCCGCCAGCAGGTGAGCACTATCGCCGCCGGAGCCGTTCGAGCTCTGGGGTCAGACCGTGCCCCTGATGGTCGGCCGGGAGGCCAGACCGCTGATGGGGTGGCGTGCCCGCCCGTCAGGGCGTGAGCACTAGATCCATTAGGCCGCGCGCCGTGCCTTCCGCAGGCTGCACCGTCTTGTCAAGTACGTGACTGGGGAGGGTCTGTTGCTGCTGATCGGTGACGACTGGGCCGAGGATCACCACGATGTCGAACTTCAGGACGAGACCGGCCGAAGGCTGGCCGCCGCGAACCTGCCCGAGGGGGTGGCCGGCATCGCCAGACTGCACGAACTCATCGCCCGCCACGGCGGCCAGGATCTGGAACCGGAAGAGGTGGTGATCGGGATCGAAACCGACCGCGGTTCGTGGGTGCAGGCCCTGATCGCCTCCGGCTACCAGGTCTATGCGATCAACCCGCGCCAGGTCGTCCGTTTCAAGGAGCGGTACGCCTCCTCCGGGGCCAAGAGCGACAAGGGCGACGCCCATGCGCTGGCCGATATGGTCCGCATCGACCGGGCCCAGCTGCGGCCGGTGGCCGGGGACAGCGAGGCGGCCCAGGCCGTCAAGGTCGTCGCCCGCGCCCACCAGACCCTGATCTGGGAACGCACCCGCACCTTCCACAGGTTGCGCACCGCGCTGCGTGAGTACTTCCCCGCCGCCCTGAACGCCTACGCGGATCTGACGCTGACCAGCACTGACGCGCTGGAACTGTTGATCAAGGCGCCCACTCCGGCAGTGGCGGCGAAACTGACCCGTACCCAGATCGCCGCCGTTCTGGCCCGCCACCGCCGGCACAACCGCGACGCGAAGGCGGCCGGCATCCGCACCGCTCTGCGTGAACCGCAGCTCGGCCTGCCCGAGCCGGTCACCGCCGCCTACGCGGCCACCACCGAGGCCCACGCACGGCTGCTGATCGCGCTGAACGAGCAGATCGCCGCGATGGAAGCGCAGGTGAAGGCGCATTTTCTGGCGCACCCGGACGCTGAGATCTACCTCTCGATGCCCGGCATCGCAGAGATCACCGGCGCCCGGGTGCTCGCCGAGTTCGGAGACGACCCCACCCGCTACGACAGCGCGAAAGCCCGCAAGAACTACGCCGGCACCAGCCCGATCACCCGGGCCTCCGGCAAAAGCCACCACGTCCAGGCCCGCTACGTCCGCAACAACCGCCTCGCCGACGCCCTCCAGACCCAGGCGTTCTCCGCCCTGCGTGCCTCACCCGGAGTCCGCAAGTACTACGACAAGCAACGCGCCCGCGAAGTCGGCTACAACCCCGCCCTCCGCCAGGTCGGCAACCGCCTCGTCGGCATCCTCCACGGCTGCCTCAAAACCCGCACCCACTACGACGAAGCAACCGCCTGGTCCCACCACGCCCACCCCCATGCCGCTTGACACCAAACGACATGGGGTGTCTGACCCCAGACCGTCACGGAAGTGGAAGCGTTCGCGCAGGCGGGATCCCGGACCTTCCCGCAGGGCTTGCTGGAACCAGGCATGTTCGTCCGAGCAGTGATTGGGGACCAGGTCGACGATGATGCGCAGGCCCAGCTCGTGGGCGTCCTCGATGGGAGTGTCATGAATCAGGTGTGGGTCTCCCCGAAGGAGTGAGCCTGATGAGTACGACGACTGATCACCTGATCGAGGGCGTCGACGGCGTGTCACTTGCCGAGGTCGGCGATGGCGCTCAGGGTGCCGACGTGAAGTCGATGCCGGTATCGCACAACGGTCTGTCCAGCGAGCTGCTGGAGGAGCTGGCCGCGCTCGCGGCCGAGAAGGTCCGCGGCGGGGGACTGCGGCTGATGGGCGAGGGCGGCCTGTTGCCGGAGCTGGCCCAGCACCTGATGCAGTCCGCTCTGGAAGCCGAGATGGACGAGCATCTGGCCGTGGAGGCCGGCCGGGTCGGTGGACGCGGGTCGCGCTCGGGTGGCAACACCCGTAACGGGTACCGGGCCAAGAAGGTGATGACGGAGGTCGGTGCTGTCACGGTGCAGGTCCCCAGAGACCGGCTGGGTACCTTCCAGCCCCGGATGCTGCCCAAGTACGCCCGCCGCACCGGCGCGTTGGACGACCTGGTGCTCTCGCTGACCGCGAAGGGACTGACCTCCGGTGAAATCGTCTCCCATCTCGCCCAGACGTACGGGATGACGACGACAAAGGAGACCATCTCCACGATCACCGACAAGGCCCTGGAATCGATGGCAGAGTGGCGCACGAGGCCGCTGGACTCGGTCTACCCGGTCATCTTCATCGACGCCGTGCACGTGAAGATCCGGGACGGCTCTGTCGCCAACCGGCCCATCTACGTGGCCGTCGCGGTCACCGCCGACGGCTATCGCGAGATCCTCGGGCTGTGGGCCGGGGACGGCGGCGAGGGCGCCAAATACTGGCAGACGGTGCTGACCGAGATCAAGAACAGAGGCGTCCGTGACGTGCTGATGCTGGTCTGCGACGGGCTCAGCGCCCTGCCTGACGCAGTGAACGCAGTCTGGCCCCAGACCGTGGTCCAGACCTGCGTGGTGCACCTCCTGCGTGCCAGCCTGCGTTATGCCTCGCGCCGCGACTGGGCCGAAGTCGCCCGCGACCTCAAGCCCGTCTACACCGCCGTCAACGAGGACGAGGCCCGGACACGGCTGACGGACTTCGACGACAAGTGGGGCAAGCGCTACCCCTCGATCGCCGGGACCTGGGAGCGGGCCTGGAGCGAGTTCGTGCCCTTCCTCGGCCTTCCCGACGCCATCCGGCAGGTCGTCTACACCACCAACGCGATCGAGTCCCTCAACGCCCGCTACCGGCGCGCGGCCCAGGCCTGCGGACACTTCCCCAACGAGACCGCCGCCCTCAAGCGCCTCTACCTCGCCACCCTCGCCCTGGACCCCACCGGCCGCGGCCGCCAGCGCTGGAACAACCGCTGGAAGTCGGCGTTGAACGAGTTCGACGTCCTCTTCGACGGCCGCCTCACCGCCGGACGGGTGTAGACCGAACAGCCCACCGAAAAACCTGTAGGCCAAACAGACGAACCACACCTGAATCCTGATAGACCCTCCTCGATCAGGGCGGCGGCGTCTTTCAGGGTGCCGAAGGCCGGGTCGACGACCCGGTAGTCGGCGACGTCGTATCCGGCGTCGGCCTGGGGGGAGGCGTAGAAGGGGGAGAGCCATACCGCGTCCACGCCGAGCGAGCGGAGGTAGGGCAGCCGGCTGCGGACGCCGGGGAGGTCGCCCATGCCGTCGCCGTCGGCGTCGGCGAAGCTGCGCGGGTAGACCTGGTAGATCACTGCCTCGCGCCACCAGTCGGCGCTGGGAGCGGGCGGTGCGGCCGGGACGAGGTGGTGGGCGAGCAGGTTCTGGGGCATGGAGCGGGGTCCTCACGACGGTGGCGCGCGGCGCGCCGACGGCAGGCAGGGCTTCGCTGCGGAGCAGGGCCACGGGGTGCGCGGGGCGCGGGCTGGGGACGGCGGTGGGTCAGCCTTTGGTGCCGCCGGCGGTGAGGCCGGTGACGAGGTGTTTCTGGGCGACGTAGAAGACCAGGCCGGCGGGGATGGCGATGAGCACGGAGGTCGCGGCCATGTAGTTCCACTGGGAGTTGAACTGGCTGATGTAGGACTGGAGCCCCACCGCGAGGGTGTAGTTGCCTTCCGAAAGCATGAACTTGGAGGCGAAGGCGACTTCGCCCCAGGCGGTGATGAAGGTGTAGAACGCGGCGACCGCGAGGCCGGGCCGGGCCAGCGGCAGGATGAGGCGCCAGAACGTCCCGAAGGGGGTCAGGCCGTCGATGCGTCCTGCTTCGTCAATCTCGACGGGAATGGTGTCGAAATAGCCCTTGAGCAGCCAGGCGCAGTACGGAACAGCGGTGGAGCAGTAGATCAGGACCAGGCCGCCGTAGGTGTCGAGCAGGCCGATGCTGCCCATGATCTTGTAGAGCGGCACCATCAGGACGGCGACCGGGAACATCTGGGTGAGCAGGAAGGTGTACATCAGCGACCCCCGGCCCAGGAACTTCATCCGGGAGACGGCATAGCCGGCGCTGGCGGCGATCAGCACGCCGATGAGCATGGTCCCGAAGGCGACGACCAGTGAGTTGAGCATCCAGGTGCTGAACCCGGTGTCCTGGAGCACGTGTTCGTAGTTGGACAGGGTCAGGTTGTCCAGGATGCGGCCGGGGTGCTGGTAGTCGTTCTTGTCCGGGCCGAGCGAGATGTAGAAGATCCACAGGACCGGGAAGACGGCGATGAACGCGGCGACAGTCAGGAAGGCGTGGAGCGAGGCGGAGACGGAGCGGCGGCGGTGACTGCGCGGGCGGCTCGCGGCGGGCGCACGGTCCGTCTCGGGCAGGTGGGCGGCCGGAGGGGTGGTCGCGGTGGTGGTCATGCCAGGACCCCTTGGTCGTTGCGCTTGAGCCAGCGTCGGTAGACGCTCGTGAAGACGACGAGGATGGACAGGCACAGGATGCCGACGGTCGCCGAGCCGGCGTAGTCCTGGGGCTGCTGGCCGAAGAAGAGCCGGTAGGCGTAGGTGACGAGGATTTGGACGCTGTCGCTGTTCCCGCCGAACAGCAGGAAGATCACGTTGAACTGGTTGAACGTCCAGATGACACCGAGCAGGATCACCGTGCTGCTGACGGGCCGGAGCCCGGGCAGGATGACGTGGACGAAGCGCTGCCAGGGGGTGGCGCCGTCCATCTCCGCTGCCTCGTGCAGTTCGCGGGGGATGGCCTGCAGCCCGCCGAGCATGGAGATCATCATGAACGGCACCCCGCACCAGATGTTCACGCCGATCGCGGCGAACTTTTGCGCCAGTGGATCGCTCAGCCAGGACGGCCCGGGCAGGCCGACCAGGCCCAGGAGCTGGTTGACGACGCCGTCGTCGGCCAGTATCAGACGCCAGCCGAAGATGGTCACGAACGTGGGCACGGCCCACGGCAGGATGAGGAGCAGCCGGTAGAGGCTGCGCGCCCGCAGGTCGCGGTTGAGCGTGATGGCGAGGGCCAGGCCGATGGCGTAGGTCAGGGCGACGCAGGCCACGGTCCAGACGATCGTCCACACCAGGTGCGGCCAGAACTGGTTGTTGGCTCCGGTGAGAACCTCGGCGTAGTTCTTCAGACCGACCCAGGAGAAGGTGTCGGGGATGTGGTTGACGCCGATGGTGCGGCCGACGTTCTGGCTCGTGGCGTCGGTGAAGGTGAGGTAGATCCCCTGCACCAGCGGGTAGGCGACGACAGCACTCAGGACGAGGACCACGGGTACGCACATGGCCCAGGCGTACCAACGCTGGTCGTAGGAGTTCTTGACGCGGCCGAGCGGGCCGGAACCGGGTCCGGTAGCGCGGTGGCGGCGGTCTGGGCGGGCAGGCTTGCCCTCGACGACGGCGGTCATCTGACACCTCGGGAACAGGGAGAGGAAGAGAGACGTCGGGCGGTCCGCCCCGCACCCGGCGGGGCGGACCTCAAGCCCTAGCCGGTGACTTCGCACATGGGGCTTTAGGTCTCCAGCCAGCGGGGCCGGGTTTCGTCGATGCCGAGGAGTTCGAGTAGGTGTGCTTGGACTCCTCGGCTGATGAGGATGACGGGTGGGTCGGTGGCGGTGCCGGGGCGGAGCATGAGGCCGTCGAGGTGGTAGAGGATCATGCGGCCGGTGGGTCGGACCTTGCGGTTGTCGGGGTAGAGGCCGGCCATGGTCTGCTCGGGGCCCAGGGCCTGGCGGACCTGGCGTTCGATCAGGCAGTAGACCAGCAGGGCCAGGCAGATCACGGTGATCAAGGCCGTGATGCGGCGGTTGTGCTCCAGGAACAGCGGCGCGACGGCCAGGGGGCCTTTGAACTCGCCGTAGCGGCGTTCGACCACTCCCTGGCCTTTGTAGCGCCGGAAGACCTCGGCCGTGTCGGCCTGCTCCGGAGTCAGAGCGGTGACCAGGGAGTACCAGCCGTCGGCGGCGGCTTCGGCGGCCAGGACGTCCTCGTCGAAGTGCCAGGCCAGAGTGGGTTTCCCGTCGGGGCCGGCGGTGACGGTGGTACGCAGGCAGCTGGCGACCCGGCGGGACTTGGTGATCACCCCGATCCGGGCCTGGACCTTCTCGGCGGTGGTGTAGTACCGGCCGCCGGCCGAGTTTTGCAGTTTCTCCAGATCCTCGGTGGCTCTGGCCAGACGCTTGGCGCGTGCTTTGCGCTGGCCCTCCGCGTTGCCGGTGGAGTGGACCAGGATCCGGCGCAGGTGGTGGACCGGGTCGCGCTTGCGTGGTCCTGCCATGGCGTGGACGTCTTCCAGGACCCGGTAGGACTCGCGCTGGTCGGCGGGGGTCTCCCGCTCGCGGTCGCGGTCGTTGACGTAGTCGACCAGCTCGGCGGCCCCGAGGTCGGCAGTGGCGTAGAAGCCGGCTTTGACCTGGGCCGCGGGTATGGGGGCGACGAATCCGACCCGGGCGTCAAGCAGGGCGGTGACATTCGGGTAGGACACCAGTTTGGAGTCCGCGACGAGCAGGAAGTCCTTGCGGTCGGCGATCTTCCGCAGGGCCTTCATCGCGCCGACGACCTGGGCGACCTCGCCCGCTCCGCCGTCGTAGGCACGGTGGAAGACGGGGATGCCACCGTCGCGGGTGACGGCCAGCCCGGCCTGGACCTGCTTCAGGTCGACCCGCCGGTCCTTGGGGTGACCGTATCTGACTTGCGCGTACTCCTCTTCCTGGTCCGGGTAGGCGCCGAACATGGAGATCGACGTCATGTCCCAGTGGATCTGAGCGGTATCGATGCCGAACTCCGCGATGGCCTGCGCGCCGACCGAGCCGGTGATCTCCTCCAGGTGCGGGGCGATCGCGTCCAGAGCGCGGGCGATACGGTCGTCGTTGAGCAGGTCCGGCTCGATGCCGAAGACCTCCTCGACAGCCCACTTCCGCGCCCAGTCCTCCACCCGCACCATCGAGGTCGGCGAGGACAGCCGGTTGGCGATCAGCGCCTCGACGACCTGCCCGTGCGTCAGATGAGCCACCTCACGGACAGGACACAGCTCGTCGATGATCCCGGCCACGTCCAGCCGGCGCAGAAACTCGGCAGAGGCAGGCAGAGCACCCAGACGCCTCTCCACCACAGGCGCCAACTCCACCGACATGCGGGGGCGCTGGACCCGGGAACGACACGAACGAGATATCGGCACGTCCAGAACAACGACCCGCACTTATCGAAGTACCGGCCAACTCATCAGTTCATCCGATTCAGCTATGTGCGGAGGATCGGCCTAGCTGACGCTGTAGTCAGACAGGAGCTTCTTCGCCTCTGCGGCGGCCTTGTCCAGGCCGCCTCCGGTGCTCTCCTGACCGGAGAGGATCTTGATCAGCTGGGTTTCCAGCGGGGTGTACAGCGAGCTGTACTCCGGCAGGGCCAGGCGCGGCTGACCGCTGGAGAGGACCTTCTGGTAGCCGGCGATGCCCGGGTTGGCCGTGACTTCGGCGGTGTAGGCGTCGCCGCGGGTGGGCAGGGTGCCGTTCTTCACCGCGACCTGGCTCTGCGACTTCGCGGAGGTCATGAAGGCGATGAACTTGCTCGACGCCTCCTGGTGCGCGGCGTCCGAGCCCGCGTAGGCGACGAGGTTGTGGCCGCCCAGCGGCGCGCCCGCTTCACCGGTGCTGCCGGCCGGGACGGGAGCGATGCCGAGATTGTTCTTGTCGGCGAACGCCGAGCCCTTGAAGACGTTGGCGTTCTCCCACGGGCCCTGGATGATGGAGGCGACCTTGCCGCTGCTGAAGGCGTCCATGATGTTGGGGTAGGCGTTGCTGGTGGTGTCCAGCTTTCGCGAGCCCTTCGCCGTTACCAGGTCCTTGAGGGTGTCGATGCCCTTGACCGAGGCCGGAGAGTTCAGGGTGATCTTCTTCGCTCCGGGGTCCACCATGTCGATGCCCTCGCCGTAGAGGAACGGCATGGCGTAGTAGCCCTGGGGGTTGAAGGCGAAACCGTCGACGCCGGTCTTGTCCTTGACCTTGGCGATGTCGCTCTTCCACTGAGCCCAGGTGGCCGGCGCCTTCGTGATACCGGCCTCGGTGAACAGGTCCTTGTTGTACATCATCGCCAGGGTGTCGGTGACCTGCGGGATGCCGTAGAGCTTGCCCTCGTACTTTCCCTGCTCGATCAGGCCGGGCTCGAAGGCGGCGACGTCCTTGCCCGCCGCGGTGTCGTCGAGCGGGGCGAGGTAGCCGGACTTCGCGAAGCCCGGGGTCCAGCCGACGTCGGCGCGCAGCACCTCGGGGGCGCCCTTGCTGCCCGCGGCCGTCTGGAACTTCGTCTGCGCGTCACCGAAGGGCACGCTGACATAGGTGACCTTGATGCCTGGGTTCGCCTTCTCGAACTCCTTGACCAGGGCCTTGTAGGTGGGACCCTCGTTGGTGGCGTCCGAGGTGTCCCACCACGTGATGGTCACCGGGCCGGAGGCGTCCCCGGTCTCGGATTCGCCGCCGGAGCAGGCGCTTACACAGATGGTGATGGCCGATATCAGGGCGGCTGCGGCGATGCCACGGCGCATGAGGACTCCTCGGTGGAAAGGCTGATCCGACAACGGCGGACCCGGTACTGCGGCCGGTGGCGGGGAAGAAGCCGGCAGCGGTAGGCGGATGCACCTCCAGCACGTCCGTGCGCTGGAGGCCGGGCCGCAGACATGCTTCCTCACCAGGGGAGGGGCTGGATGGGCCTCGTATTCCGGTGGGGCGAGAACCTCGCGGGCTCTCGTTCCGCAGACGCTAGCAGGTTATTAACAGGAGTTAGTTAACGGTTTTGTAACGCGTTCGCCATCCGGGTCCACCCGTGGTGCAGCTACGGGGAACGCCGCCCGACGCCCCGGAATCCGGGACGAAGGAGCGGCGTGGGCGGGTCGTCGGGCGAGCTCAGTCCGTCAGTCGGAGGTCTTCGGCCGGCCACCGGGGCGACCACTGGAGTCGCGGACGACCAGATGCGTGCCGAGGAGCTGGTGCGGATGCTGGTCCTCGTTGCGGATCGCGGAGAACAACAGGTCGGCGGCTGTGCGGCCTTTGGTGGTGATGGCCTGGCGGATGGTCGTCAATCGCGGGCGCGTCCACGATGACTCCGGCAGATCGTCGTACCCGGTCACCGTCACGTCGCCGGGCACGTTCAGCCCGCGGTCGTGCATGGCGTCCATGGCACCGAACGCGAGGATGTCCGACATCGCCACGACAGCAGTGGGCGGCGCCGACGCCATCAGCGCCTTCGCGGCACGGAATCCGTCCATCCTCGTCGCGGGCACCTCCGCCAGCTCGAGGTCATCCAGGCTCATGCCTGACTCCTCCAAAGCCCGGGTGATCCCCGCGATACGGCGGGCCAGCGGACCCCTGTAGCCGCGTTCCGCGTGCTCCGGTCCGGGATCGATGGAAAGGAGCGCGATCCGCCGGTGCCCCAGATCCAGCACGTGACGCATCACCTCGTACGCCCCGCCCTCGTCGTCCACATCCACGCTGGACACGTCCTCGTGAGGGCTGCTGTCCACCAGGACGAACGGGATGCCCCGCCGACGCAGCTCTGCCACTTCACCGCGGTCGTGCTCCAGTCCGCACACGATGAACCCGTCGACCGCCGCGTACGGGATGGCCTTCAGCATCGAGTCCCGCAGTGGTGGGGTCAGCAGCAGTGTGTACCCCTGCTCGTCGCACACCTGGCCCACCCCGGTCAGGAACCGGGCGTAGTAGGGGTTCTCCATGACTTTCGCCAGGTTCTGCGGCAGGAGCACACCGAGCGACTGCGTTTGGCCCGCCTTCAGCATCCGCGCCAGGGTGTTGGGCGCATAACTGAGCTCCTGCGCCGCGGCGAGGATGCGATCACGAGTGCTTGTCGAGAGCTTCTCGGGACTGTTGAATGCGAAGGACACCGCCGACCGCGAGACACCCGCAGCCTTGGCCACGTCATTGGCGGTAGGGCGCGTTCGCCCGCCTCGCGGCGCGGCCCCGGACGAAATGCTCGACATGCCAGCCCCCGATTTATTTACGATTACTAACGGTAAGGCGCATGTAGGGCGACTGAGCCAGGAAGTCGAAGGTTGACGAGTGCTTCCTGCTCCGCGGCCACGGCCCTCGTGGCATTAACCCATTAATAACTTGAGTTAGCAAACCTCTCCAACTCTGCCCGCTGGATCCAGCCGCCATGGGTCATGACCGGGCGGACGATGCGGCGATCGCCGGTCTCTGGATGAGGACACGACCGACCCGCGCGACGCGTTCGCCATTGCGGATGCAGCCCGCGTCATACCTCACACCCTCCGCCAGGTCGACCTCGAAGACGAGACCATCGCCGAACTGGAGATGATCGTCGGCTTCGACGACGACTTGGCCGGGGAAGCAACGCGCATCAGTAACCCGCTCCGCGGCCGGCTCACCCAGATCCACCCCTCGCTGGAACGGGTCCTGGGGCCTTGGCCTGGGCAAGGCCCGGGGTAGCCGCCCGGCATTCTTCATCTGGGCGGCCGCTCTTGTTTGCGACTGTGCTCAGCTGCACGACCCGTACGGCGCCGTCCCACCACGGGCGGCAGGCAGGCGGCGAACGTTGCCGAGGGCGTTGTCACGTTGTTGGAGTTCCGTGGGATGATCTTGTGATTGCTCGTTGTGGGAGGGGGCGTTTCGTGTCGTCCGCGTCGCCGTCGTACAGCAACCACCGGTACCCGGCGGAGGTGATCTCGCACTGCGTGTGGCTGTACTTCCGCTTCCCGCTGTCGTTCCGCGAGGTCGAGGAGCTGATGCTCGAGCGCGGCGTCATCGTCTCCTACGAGACCATCCGCCGGTGGACTCTGAAGTTCGGGCAGGACTACGCGAACGCGCTGCGCCGCCGGCGTCCACGCCCGCCACAGGTACTTCTGCTCACCGTTGACCTTGATGAAGTCCTCGTCCAGGTGCTTCCCAATGAAGTTGTCAAGCGGTAGTAGTGACTGGGGGTATGACGCGGTAGCACCGTCGGTCACGGATCAGGGCCCAGATGACGTTGACGCGGCGGCGCGCGAGGGCGAGTACGGCCTGGACGTGGCGTTTGCCCTCGACGCGCTTGCGGTCGTAGAACTTCCGCGAGTTGGGGTCGCAGCGGATGCTGACCATGGCGGAGGTGTAGAAGACCCGTTGCAGGCGGCGGTGGTAGGCCTGCGGCCGGTGGTGGTTTCCGCTGACCTTGCCCGAGTCCCTGGGGGCCGGGGCGACGCCCGCGAAGGCCGCGAGGGCGTCCGGGGAGGCGAACTCGTCCAGGCTGCCGCCGACCGCGGCGAGGAACTCCGCGCCGAGCACGGCACCGATGCCGGGGACGCTTTGGATGATCTCGGCGAGTTCGTGCTCGCGAAACCGGCACTCGATGAGCTTGTCGATTTCGGCGATGCGCTCGTTGAGGGCGATCACTTCCCCCGCCAAGGTGTGGACCAGCCTGGCGATGGTCGTCTCCCCGGTGACGGAGGTGTGCTGGCGGTCGGCGGCCTCAATTGCCGTGGCGGCCAGGGCCTTGGCGTTGCGAACCCTGCGGTTCGTCAGCCACTTCGTCAGGCGCGTGACGCCCGCGCGGCGGATCGCCGCCGGGCTCTGGTGCCCCGTCAGCAGGACCAGCGGTCCGGTGTTGGCCAGGTCCAGGGCCCGTTCCAGGGCGGGGAACATGCCCAGCAGTGTGCCGCGCAGCCGGTTGACGGTGCGGGTGCGGTCCTCGACCAGGTCGGACCGGCGGCCGGTCAGCAGCTTCAGTTCGACAGCCGCCTCGTCGCCGGCGCGGATGGGCCGCAGGTCGCGGCGGATGCGTGCCTGGTCGGCGATCACGTTGGCGTCCCGGGCGTCGGTCTTGCCCTCGCCCCGGTAACCGTCGGATGCCCGGTTTACCGTGCGCCCGGGGATGTAGAGGACCTCCTGCCCGTGGGCGATCAGCAGAGTGAGCAGGAGGGCGGGTTCACCGCCGGTCATGTCGATTGCCCAGGTCACCTCGTCGCCGTCGGCCAGCGCGAGGACGTCGCCTATTAACTGGAGCAGATCCGGCTCGTCGTTGGCCACCCGCCGCGACAACAGCTTCCTGCCCTGGCCTTCCAGGGCAACACTGTGACGATGAGCCTTACCGCTGTCGATCCCGGCCCAGATCCGGCTCATATCGCTCCCGAACGTCGTACTTGCAGGACGTACCACGGACGACCTCGCCGGCATTGCCCTACACAGCGACCTGTCTCGCACTTCCCAATCGGCGGCCGAGTCGTCGTGGGGCGCCAGGCGGCGAAGCATCTGAAGCCATGAACGGCAGCCACTTGTCAGCCACACCCAGCACCCCTGGGTGTCCCCACCCTACGAATGGGAGGACCAACCCATCAAGAAAGGTAGAGCCACTTGTCCCCGGGCCGCGGGCGCCGGCGGCGCAGCGCGTTCGCGTAGTCGCCCAGTCATACAGCAACCGCAAATGCTGCTCAGCGTCAGCCCCGTGCACGGCTAACGCCAGCTCACTTCGGGGCGCGGGCAAGGCTCAACCATCGCGCTTCCTGGCCGCCTTCAGCCGGATCTCACCCCGCTTCCGACCCCGCCGGCATCTCCTCACCGCACCCGGCCACCGAGCCGAGATGACCGACCGCTGCACCACCTGCAAACACATCATCACCACCAGCGCCGCCTGCCAGCGACCACCTGAACCAGGCCACGAACCGAGACAGACACATCGCGACCCCGACCATACCAACGCGGGCTCCTGCGAGTTGACAACGCCCTCGTGTCGCTACTCGTCCTTCGGGCAGTCCAGGCCGTTTGGCCCCCACTTGTCCACGCTCGGCTTGTGCACGCTGAATTTGCCGCAGTGCAGCACTAGTTGAGGTCCCGCCTTCGTGTATCCCACGATGACGAACCCCTTGTCCACCGGCGGCTTGGACCCGGCGTTCCCTTCCGGGTACATGATCGCGCCACTGACACCTTCCAGCTCGATGTCACTGTCCAGCTTGGACTTCACGCCTGCGGCGTTCACCTCGCCCCTGTTGCTCGCGTTCGCGCCGTCGATCGCCCAGCTCAGCACCCGGTAGGCGTCATAGCCCAGCGGCCCGTGACCGTCGCTGCGCCACGGGTCGTCCTCGCCCGCGTAATAGGCGTAGTGCCGCGCGAACCGCTTCGCCTCGCCATTGGCCTGGGGGTGACCCACCGGCAGCACATGTGCCGTGTGGTAGAGCCGCAGCCAGTTCAGCGCCGGGGTGTACTCCCCGGCCAGCGCCGCATTGGTGAGCTCGTTGCCCGCGATGACGGTCAGATTCTGGTACGCGCAGCCGGTGTTGTTGTAGTTGTCCAGGAAGGTGTTGAAGCTCTCCACCCGCGACGCCCAGTACAGGACGGTGCGGCGCTCCTGCTTCTTATACGCGCACACCCGCCTCGCCACATCGCTGCCGTCCGTGTCTCTGTCGGGGTAGCCGATGCGTTTCGCCTCATCGCCGAACCGCCCGGCGAACTGGCCCCCTATCTCCTTGCTGTAGAGATCGCTGGGGTCGCTCACCACCACCGCCTGGACCGCCGACTCGCAGTATCCGGAGTTCTCCTCGGGGTCGTCCTTCTCCTCGATGACACTGCCACTGAGAGCGAAGTCGGCCGCGATCTGGCTCTCCCGGCTGTTGCCGGGCGCCATGGGCCGGTAATACTGCCCGGCGGTCTGCATCTCGTCGGCCGTGGCCGTCGTACTGATCAACGGCACCCGTCCGGCGCTGAGTTTCCTGGCCGCCTGCAGCGTCTTATACCGGCTCTCGGCGAACCCCACCACACCGACGATCGTCCGGTGGTCCTGATACTGGTCATTGGCCCGAGTCTCCTCGACGATGTCGTCGGCCATCGCCGGCGCGTTGACGAAGTCCTTGCCGCTGTCGCGGACGCCGACGATCAGCTGCACCTTCTCGTTCTGCGGGTCCTTCGCCGCTTCGGAGTTCAGCCGGATCTGCGCCAGCCAGACGCCGCGCAGCTCGGCCACGGCCCCGTTGTACTCCCCCTTGCTCTTGTCGGCGCTCACCGAGGAGCCCAGGTAGACCACCGTACGAACGGTGGCCCCGCGCCGCTCGGCCGCCAGCGCCGCCTTGTTGTTGACCTCCTCGATCTGCTCGACGACAGTCCGGTACGGCGATTTGCCCGCGGTGCCGCGCAGCACGTTCTGCGTGGCGTCCACGTTCCGCAGCGCCTCGGGTACGACCGTGTCGCTCACCTTGCTGCCGTCCAGACAGCGGGTGTCCTCGCCGGACCCACCGCGCCAGATCGGCGTCGCCCCTAAAACGAGCGCGACCACGGCGGTGCTGACCACCGCCACCTGCACGCTGCTCTCCGCCCTCGGCCCCAGCACCGGGGTGGGCGGCTGCACGCGGGCGACGGCGAGTCCGACGCCGTCGAAGTCGCTGTCGGCCAGCGAAGGAAGCAGCAGCCAGGGATCGTTGTCCCCGGCGTGCCCGTCGGGCGGCGTCAGCAGATACTGTGCCTCTGCGGCCAGTCCCTCGGCCCGCTCCTGATGCCACCGCTGCCCGCTGACCTCGACGTAGTCGTCCGGCTGACCGGCGCCGACCACCAGCAGCGAGGCGGATCCGTCCACGCGGTAGACGCTCCGGTACGCCTGAAGGAACCGGTTGGCGTCCTTTCCACCGTCCTCGGCGGCGGCGGGCAGGTCCAGCAGGACCACGCGCCGGGTCCTGCGGCGCCGCTTCCAGGGGCCCACCCGGCCCGAATGCGCCCGGTGCAGATCGGCCAGCATCGCGCGCAGCAGCAGTTTCTCCAGCTCCAGCAGGGCATTCTGCTGGTCCTGCGCGTTGCCCCGCAGGGCGATCGCCTGACCGCCGAGCACCTCCGAGATCCGGTCGAAGAACGTGCCGTGCGTCCGGGCCAGGTTCAGCCACTGCCTGTACCAGCCGTACCGCCGCGACGTCAGCAGGCGCCGCTTCCAGCGCCAGGACCACAGCCGCCGGGGCAGCCGGTAGAACAGCGGCCTCGCCACCACCCGGGTCACATAGGTCATCACCACACCCGAGCCGTCCACCGGCGGCGCCAACTGTGCCAGGGCGTGCGGGAGTCCGTCGGGCTCCGCGACCCTGCGCTCGTACAGCTGGTTTCGGAGCGTCGCGCCGCCGAGCAGATCTTGCAGTTGCCGGTCGCTGAGTTCGTCCGGGCTCTGCGCGGCCAGCCCTCGCGCCTCCTCGACCAGTCTGTCCACCAGATCGAAATCGCGGAGCTTCAGCCGGCCGGTCCGCTTGGACGGATCCCGCGGCAGCTCTCGCCCGACGTGCAGGGTGAGCAGATCCTGTCCGGGATCGGCGGAACGATGGCGCTGCGGCCTGGCGAAGGCGACGGCGCGGCCGTCCGGTGTCTTCAGGGACTCCTCAAGGGCGTCCAGCACGCGCTTCGACCGCTGTCCGGCCCGCTCGCCCTCGCCCCCGGTCCGCAGCAGGACCGGCGGAACCGTCTGACTGTTCAGCAGTCTCCAATTGCTCGGAAAGACCGCGGAGCGGAAAGCCCGGAGGAAATCGGTCGCTCCCACCGCATTCGGGAATCCCATCATGTGCCCCCTCACTGTTGATGAGTGGGGGCAAGTATGCGACAGAACAAGGCCATTGGCGGAACAGGATCCAGAAAGGGACACACGAAAGGCACACCCGGCCGTCGAGGTCGCCCAGCCCACCGGCGCCCCTCAGCCTCGTACCGCGCGGACAAGGCTGAAGCAGGGACGGCGAAGCCTCCTGGGTCGACAAACCCTTGGAGGCTTGTTCCATACTCCGCTCTTTGGTGATTCCGGTGGTGCGGCTCGCCCTGGCTGCGGCATGGTCGGTCCCAGTGCAGCGCGCCCCTGTTCCGGGGTGCTGGGGAGCGGGCGAAGGTAGGGGTGGCCATGGGTACGGGTGAGCGGGAGACGTGGACTTCGGAGGAGTTCGGTGCTTCTCACGAGGGAGCGGTCGGCGTGCTCCTGAGCGATGGCGCTGTCCCGTCTCCGGTGTTCTTCGCGATGAGTTCCGGTGGGGGCGGGCAGTCGGTGTCGGAGTGGAGCGTCTATGACGGCCGTGACTTTCACGGGCCGCGGGCTGCCGCTCTGCGCGCTGTGTGTTCCTGTGGCTGGACCGGCCCCGAGCGGACGCTGGACTGGGAGGCGATCGGTGACCGGGACCTGGCCGACGCGGGCGGAGGTGCGGCGAGCACGTGCACGCTGGACTGGGACGCGCACACCGTCGAGGTGGGGCGGTTGGCCATCCCTCTGCCGGAGACGGTCACCTCTCTGCTGACGCAGCTCCAGGAAGAGATTGAGAAGTTGGCGAAGACCTCGCCGCTGGCGGCCTTGCGGGCGGCCCGCCGCCTGGAGGTGACGGCCGTGGAGGTCGCGTACTGGCCGGCCCACGACGCCCGGCAGGATGCGACTCCCGGACAGGCCGCTACAGCTCTCGGACTGAACGAGGACGCGGCACGGAAGCTGATGGCCCGCTTCGGCCGCTGGAGTCCCTACCGGTAGGGCACCCCTTCCGACTTGAACCGGACGCCTATCTCCATGGCTACGTACGTACGTGAGCACGGGAGTCGGCCCGGCGGAGAGCCTCGGATACGACCCTGACACCGGCTGAACCCGGGTGCGGCCGACCCTGTGCGTCGCTCGTCCGGGCCGGGTGTCTGTGAACGTTCTCGCCCACCCTATGGGTCTTGATGTACTGGACTGTCGGAGCAGACAGGGCGAAGCAGGGGAGCGGGACGTTGGCCGGTTACAGCAGGAGTTGCACCCTTGAGCCGAGGGGTGCGTGCGCGTGAGGGACTTCAAGGACTTCGAGTGGGTGGTGTGGCGCCTGGAGGTCCAAGACCCGTCGCAGCTCGCGGGCGAGGATCCGGACCTGGACGAGCGCACCCGGGAGACGATGACGGAGCTGGCCGCGTCACTGGGCTGCGTGTACGACTCCTGCGTCGACTACGACTCCTACGAAGACGAGACGCCGTACTACGCCTGGTGGGTCCGCATGCCCGCAGCCGAGCACGCCCGACCCGGCAAGGACGGCCTCCCGCTGGTCATTGGTCCGCTGCGCCAGTACCTGATCACCCAGCTTCCCGACGGGTTGAAGTGGGAGATCACGCCGGACCGCGAGCTGACGTATGGCCACGCCGGCAGCGTGGCCATACGGACCGCCTACGACGATCTGATCGCCCCGTTCGAGCGCGCCCTGATGCCGCTGCGCCGCGACGGGGCCGATGCACTTGATCCGCGGGCGAAGGTCTGGAAGTGGGAGGAGGACCTCCTGGTCGGCACGTTCGACCTGTGGCTGTGCAGCGACCCGGACCGGTCGCACACCTGGATCGTCGTCACCGTCGGACTGTGGACCGAACCACAGCTCTTCGACGAAGACCCCGCAGCCGGCCTCGGCCACTTCGATTCCCCCCTCGCGCCACCCGCTGCTCTTCTGGTCCCGCCCGCCGGGCCCGGCGACCTTCACCGCCCGCGCGGAGTCCGGCTCCTTCCCAGGCAAGAGCACCTCCAGGACGAAGGCCGCCGACGCCATCGGGACAGCCCACCAGTGGACCGCCAACGACCCCGACGTCCTGGCCGAGCGGGTCGCCCGCGACCTCAAGCTGCTGTGGCCGCACCTCAACAGGCAGGAAAGGAGCTGACGATGGCCTCATATGCGAAGGACCCGCGCTGCACGGCCATGGCCCAGGCCGTGATGCCACTGCTGCGCCGCAGCTGCCCGGAGAACGGAGGCGGCTACGGCGGCTCGTACCAGGTGAATCTGGATGACGAGGAGGCTGTCGGGCTGGGTGGGGTGGAGCTGATCCGTGCCGCGATGCGTAAAGCGGCCCGGCAGCTGGGCTGGAAGGTCACCACGATCGGGATGATCGGCACCCGGCACGGGACCATGGTCGTCGTCTCGGACACCCGTGAGGTGCCCGAGGAACACAGCACCGTGATCAACGACGCGATGAACGACCGGATGCGCGCCGCGCTGCACAAGGTGTGGGGCGAACCGGGTCCGGCGCCCGTACAGCGCGGCTCGGTCGCCTTGATGACGCAGGAATTCCGTGCGGCCGTCTCGGTGAGCAGCGCCTGACCCGCCAGTTTGCGACGTGCGGGACTCGCGCGGCGCCGATGGTGCGCACCGCCGCTGTGGCCCTGCTCGGGGACGCGTTGGTCACGATCCGCATGTACCGGTGGCCGCAGCCAGGATTGCGGGCGGCGTACGGGAGCGGTTCGGAGCCGTCCAGGCTGGTGGACGTGGAGCGGCAGAGGAACATGCCCCAGGGGCGGGGCGGGCCCACCGGGCGTAGGCGAGATCTCTCAGGAGCTTAGGTTCCGCTGTCCACGGATTCGTTCCCAAGAGGGCGCCGGGCCTCGGTAGTCGTGCGTTGCGTCTCCAGAGGTACGACCCGCTCGGCACCCGCGGCCCGCTCCGCAATCCGGGTCCCGAACTGCGCCTGGCCGCGGCAGCACCGGGCGGGGCCGTGCTGGCGCCAGTGGTTCAGGCCGCGCCACAGTCACCGGCCGGGCAGGTTAGTTGCTGGCGGGCGGCAGCAGAGCGACGGCGCCGTGCTGGGCCAGAGCTTCCCGGGCCGTTGCGGTCATGTGGTCCAGTAGCTGCTTCAGCTCAGCCAACTCCCAGGGAAGGGGCGCCCCATCTTCCCCCGCGGCGGCGGCCTCGCCCAGGATGCCGCTCTCCTCGATGGAAAAGACACGCGAGTACAGGGCGCCCAGCAGTTCCATAATGCTTTCGGCCGCCGCGACAACCGTCTCCGGGCCTTCCAGCGCCACCTGGGCGTGTGCCTGCTCCAACCGCTCGCTCAGCTCCTCGTCGTCCAGTACATGGAGCAGCCGCCCGTAGCCGTCTCCGGGCCCATCCACGGCTTCGTACAGCTTGGTGCGCAACCGGCGCACGAAAGCGATGAAGTCGCCGTATACCTGCCGCCTCGGTTCCATGACCTGCAACAGGTGCGCTGACTGCAGCTGACCCGCCAGAAGGACCTGTTGGGACTGAGTTTGCTCCCGCTGGCTCTGGCGGCTCCACCAGGCGGTAATCAGTGCTGGCACACCGGCCAGTACCCCGCCCGTCGCTACTCCCACCACTGCGGCCCACTGTTCATCCATGCCGGTCATCATCGCTCAGCGTCCCGGCCCGGTGGCCAGCCGCGACGGCAGGAAGATCGCCGCAAATCCCGATCACAGAGATGCGCTGACGACCAGTGACAACGTCTCTGAAGGAGGCGAGTTCAGCGGCTGTTGTCCCACAGTCAGGGACCCCGGTTGCCTCACCATGGCGAGTGGTAGACCGACGCGCACAGGATCCCTTACGCAAGGCGATGTGTACCGAACTGTGAGCAACCGGTACGGTCACCGCATGTCTGGGGAGCACAACACACAAGGCGCTGCACATACCGGAGTTGGCGTGGGCGTGGTCAGCGCCGAACTGCCGGCGCAGAGCGGGCCGCCGCTGACGGAGTTCGAGCTCTCGGTCGGCGAGCGCAAGATCCTCCAGTTCAAGAAGAAGCCCCAGATCACGGCCGTTGCCGAACTGGTATGGAACGCCCTGGACGCCAACGCCACCGAGGTCCACGTCGAACTGCGCCGCTCCAGCATGACGGCGATCACCGACGTCGTCGTGACCGACAACGGCCATGGCATGACACCCGAGCGGGCACGCACCGCCTTCCAGGCCTTCGGTACCACCTGGAAGACCAGCAGGACGCACACCCAAGGCGGGGAACGCATCCTGCACGGCCGCAACGGCGAAGGCCGCCTCTTCGCCTTCGCCCTGGGCGACCAGCTCACCTGGGAGTCCGCTACCTGGGAGTCCAGGGATTTTGGCGACGCCTTGGTCGGGGTCCGCATCCGCGGCAACGCCGACCACGCCACCATCTGGCAGGTTGAGGAAACAGAGCCGACCAGGGGAAAGCCCGGCACGACGGTCCGTATCTCTGTTCCCCAGGGCAAGCCCCTGAGCAGCCTGGAGCGCGACGACGCCGCCGCGAACCTCACCGCGAAGCTGGCGTTTTACCTCCGGGCCTACCCCCACGTGTGTGTCACGTTCGACGGCAAACGGCTCGACCCCAGCGACATCATCGTGGGCGAACCCATCGACCTGGAGCTGGACCTGCCACAGGAGTACGCCGGCGAGGACCCGCCCGCGGTCGTGACCTTTGTCGAGTGGAACAAGCGGATGAGCGACCGCCGGATGCTCATCTGCAACGCCGAGGGCATCGCCCTCGGCGAGCACGGCAGCGACTGGTCCGACGGCATCATCAGCTTCACCCCATACCTGCGCGCCAACCTGTTCAACGGCCTGTCCGTCGACGACCTGCACGGCCTGACGATGTCCCACTCCGGACTCCTGGACGCGGCCGTCAGAGCCGTCCAGAAGCACCTGGCCGTTCGCGGGGCCCAGATCTCGGCAGAAGTCGTGCGACAGCTGAAAACCGAAGGGATCTACCCCTACGACGACCAGCCGGCGACCGGCGCGCTCGCCATAGAGCGTCAGACCTTCGACGTCGTCGTCACTGCCGCCCGCCACGCGCTTCCCAACAAAAGGGCCGCTCGCAGCCTTTCCGTCAACCTCATCCGTACCGCCCTGGAGAGCAACCCCGGCGACCTCCACACCATCCTTGAAAAGGTCCTGGCGCTCAGCGACGACGACCGCCGGCACCTGAAGAACCTGCTGGACAGCACCGACCTGACGCACGTCATCGGCGCGGCCACCACCGTCACCAACCGCCTGAACTTTATCCAGGCCCTGCGCAAGATCCTCGCCGACGAACACCTCCGCAAGAACCTGCGCGAGGTCGACCAGCTCCACCCCATGATCGCCAAGAACCTGTGGCTGTTCGGCGAAGACTGGCACATGACCAGGAGCGAGCTGGGACTCACCAACGTCCTCCAAGCCCACCTGGACGACCACCTTGGTGAAGACGTGGTCCTTGAGCACGAGCTTGAAGCCGTCACCCAGCCGGACGGGCGCAGCGGCCGCGTCGACATCCTGCTGTTCCGCAGCCGCAAGGACGACAACAGCACCGAGCGCCTCGTCATCGAGCTCAAACGACCCACCGTTAAGGTCGGCCCGAAAGAACTTGCCCAGATCAAGGGCTACGCCCACGCCATCATCGACGACCCCCAGTACAGCGGGGTGGGATCCAAATGGCGCTTCTACCTCGTCACCTATGAATACTCGGACAAGATCCGTCACGATATCCGGCAGAAGGACCGCCCTGCCGGCCTCGCCGACGTACAGGACAACTACGAGGTCTGGGTCAAGAGCTGGGGCGAAATCCTCGACGCCGCGGAGAATAAGCTGCGGTTCTTCCAGGAGCAGCTGAACTATGAGGCGACCGATGACCGCGTCACCCAGCACCTACGTGAAAGCTACTCGCACTTCATCCCTGATGCCCTGACACAGCTGCACGACGAAGCCGAGGAGACCGAGTCAGCGGGCACCCCGGAACAGGACCAGTGAACTAGGACGTGTTTGAGATGTTGATCAAGGTTATGAAATGATCTTGGGATGTCTCGTGGTGACCTGACGGACGCGCAGTGGGATCGGCTGGAGCCGCTGTTGCCTCCGATACCGAAGATGGGCCGGCCTCCGAGGGATCGGCGGCAGGTGTTCGACGGGATCTGGTGGCGGGCCCGGACCGGCTCGCCCTGGCGGGATCTGCCCGAGCGGTACGGGCCCTGGGAGACGGCATATGCGGTGTTCCGGCGCTGGCAGGTCGACGCGACCTGGACCCGGATCCTGACGAAGTTGCAGGTCAAAGCGGATGCCGACGGGACCATCGAGTGGGAGGTCTCGGTCGACTCCACCGTGTGCCGCGCACATCAGCATGCCGCCGGGGCCCGCAAAAAGGGGCTGACGATCCGGGCCGGCCGCGCGAGGACGGCCTGGCGGCCGAGCCGGACGACCACGGTCTCGGACGTTCGCGCGGCGGGTTGACCACCAAGATTCACCTCGCCGTCGACGCTTCCTTCCACGTCCTGGCCGCTGTCATCACCGCCGGACAGAAGGGTGACGCACCGGCCTTCGAGCAGCTGATGGCCCGGATCCGTGTCCCCCGGACCGGTGGTGGGCGCCCACGGACCCGGCCCGTCCACGTGCTTGCCGACCGGGCCTACTCCTCCCGCGCCATCCGCTCCTACCCGCGTGGACGACAGATCCCGCACACCATCCCGGAGAAGCGTGACCAGGCAGGACACCGCCTCCGACGAGGTTCGGCAGGCAGACGCCCACCTGCCTTCGACCGCGAGATATACAAACGCAGGCACAAAGTCGAGTGCCGATTCGCCCTGCTGAAGCAAGCCCGTGGCGTCGCCACGAGATACGACAAACTCGCCGTCCGCTACGAAGCCACCGTCCAACTCGCCTTGATACGACAGTCGCTATGACCACATCTCAAACACGTCCTAGCGAAGTCCGGAGCGCGCCCAGCCGCCCCCGGGGGTTCCTGCAACTGTCACCGTGTCATCGATTCTTGAGCGCACGCCATGGAGTGCGTGTAGGCCGTGGGATGCGACGCGCCGACTCGGTGAGGAGAAGGCCCGTCGACCTGAACGACCCCGGCGACGGCGCCGCAACAACGGCGCGGGCACCGGCAGCTCCGGCGGTGATGAGGCTGAGCGATTTCGACTGTCCCCTGCTCTGTCACCGAGGATCGGGGGCGCTCACACGGCGGACCGGACCTTGATCGCGTGGCTGAGGGCGGTCTGCTCGTCGTCGGGAAGGCGACGCTCGGCGTGGAGCATGCGCAGGGTGGTGGTGATGCGTTCCTCGTCCTCGGGTGTGCCGAGGCTGCCCATGTACGAGGGCAGCAGCAGGCTCAGGGCTTCGAGGTCCGTGCGTGCGCAGAGCTTGGTGAGGAGTTCGCCGACCGGGTCTTCGTACTGCTGTGGTGCGGCCGGGGCGGTGGCACGCAGTCCTGCGGCGATGCGGTAGCGGAGCCATTGCTGGTGTGGGCCGGCTGGGACGTCGTCGATGTGCTGGGCGGCGGACTCGAAGTGTTCGCGGGCCCGGTCGATCTGGCCCAGGTCGCGGTGGGCTCGGGCCATGTTGCCGTGAAGTGAGGCGTAGAAGCCGCGGACACGGTCGTCGCCGACCCTGTCGGCTCGGTTCAGGCACTCCTGGTTCCAGTGCAGTGTCTCCTGTGGCGTGGGCTGGTGCCGGGCGAGGTAGTGCGCGGCGATGCAGGCGTCGTAGTCGCCCTCGGCCGCTTCCCATGCCTGGCGGAACAGGTCCCGTGCTCGGGTATCTCGTCCTTCGGTCTCGGCCTGCATTCCCTGCACGCATAGCTGCACGACGATGTTCTCGGGGTCGGTCATGGCTCTCCTGAGTGAGGGTGCGGTGTTGAGGAAGGATCAGCTGGAGGTGTTGAGGGCGACCGGCATGACCAGAGTGGTGAAGCTGCCCTGGTCTGCGGAACGCACCAGGACAGGTCGGTCTACGGCGGAGATCTCCAGCAGGACGTCGGGGCCGACGCTGGCCTCCAGAGCGGGAACCAGGACGACAGGGTCGAAGCCGATCCGCTGGGGCAGGTCTTCATGGCAGACCGCTGGCAGGGTGGCGGCGTTGGAGTGATCGGGAAGCGAGATGGTCATCTCGTCGCCGGCGAAGCTCAGAGCGATACGGGGAGTGTCGCCGTGGCTGTTGACCGCGTCGCGCAGGGCCAGGCGATCCACGATCACGCGGTATTGGGACGGGGCCAGAGCCGAGAGCATCTCGCGGTAGTCAGGGAACTCGTCATCGACGGTCGCCAGGACGCGGGACTCTGACGTGCTGTGTGCTCGGGCCGCGTCCGGTCCGACCTGGAGGGTGACCTGGTGGAATCGCGCCGCCCATTGCCCGAACTCGATCAGGTCGCCCGCGTGCACCAGCAGACGGCAGGGCCCTGCGTCGAGCGCCGCCGGCCTGAGGACGCGCATCGATAGGCGATAGCGATCGGTAGCCACCAGACGGACCTCGCCGTCATCGATCTCGATGAGGACGCAACCAAGCGCAGAGTGCTCCACGTCGGAAGCTGCGGCCGGCACCACCTGGCGGACAGCACTGGCCAACTCCACGCCGCCGATTCGCGCTTCCGTCATGCTGTCAGCAGTCGAGAGGGAACGCAGAGCCACCGCGATGGCGGCCTTGGCGGTCTGAGCCTGGTTCCGCATCCTCTCCAAGTGCCGCTCCAGCACCTCTCGGCCCTCGCGCTCGGGCCCGTCGAGCACCACGGCCACCTCGGCCAGCGGCAGTCCCGCATCTCGCAGACCGCGCAAGAGAGCGGCACGGGCCTCCTGCGCAGGGCTGTAGAAGCGGTATCCAGTCGCGCCGTCAACCCACGCCGGCCGCAGAACACGGCAGTCGTCGTAGAAACGCAGCGCGCTCGGAGCGAGACCCACTCGCCGCGAGAAGGCACTGATGCTCAGTAGTTCCGTGGTGCCGTCCATGGACCCGATTGTTGACCTTCATCCAACTTGAAGGTCAACTCGCACCCGCGAAGAGAGCCACCGGACTGCGGCACCGAGTACAAGCCACCGGCTCCGCTCGCCAGGCCGTAATCGACGAGCCCGGGGAAACCAGCGCACACCAGCGCGTCGGGCCGCCCCCTGGAGCCCTCGGCTACGCAGCCGCGTTCCACATCACCGCATGGCACGGGAGCTTCTTCAGCGTCAACCCCCGAAGGACTTCAAAACTGGACCACTAAGTGCCTGCGCAGGTACCGGCGTTGGTACCTGCGCCGGTACCGGGCGGCTGGGGTATCCGCTCTCTTCCCTGAGGGGCTCAGCGAGGGGTGCAGTGTCCGTGGTCTCCAGATTCAAGCGGCGTGGTCCGTCCCTATCCTTCTGGATCCTTCTGGTTTTTGAAGTGTCACGTCACCCGGGCGAGGGATCGACGTGGCACGGGGGTCGCGGGACAATGCGCGGCAAACGAGGGAAGGAGTGCCGGTGGCCGACCGTCCGCCGTTGAGTGCGGCTCGGATTCATGACTGCCTGAGCGTCCTGGGTGTGCGGGGGACCGAGGCGGAAGGGGTGCCGCGCGTGGCTGCTCTGGGGATTCTCCTGTTCCTTGTGGAGTCGGAGGCCCTGGCGACGGATCGCCTGGATCTGGAAGCCCTGCGCGAGGGCTACGTCCTTGGCATACCTGCAGGGCCGGCCGCCGGGGCGCAGTGGGCGCGGCTGCTCCAGGCCCGCGTCAACCGAGTCCTGACCGACGTTGCCGAGACCCGGATCCCTGACTTTTCCGACGACCGGCCCGCCGCAGCCTCGGAGACCCCTGCGGTGAATCATTTGCTGGACGCGGCCCAAGCGCTGATGACCTCCCGCAGCTCGGACCCGGATGCGGACCCCAGAGCCGAACTCCGGGCCGCTCGGGCGGCGCTGGAGCATGCCCACTCTCAGCTCCAGCTGGCTCAGCGGCAGATCGACGAAGCGCGCGAGGGGCTGCGCACGCTTGGCCCTTCTTGAACTCCGCTCCGTCTGCGGGGGCAGCCAGCTCTTCGCAGAGAGCCGGCGGTCCGTTTCAGTGTCTGCCGGTATGCCGTTGGCGGGCCGCCTGGCGCACAGCGGCAGGATCGCGGCGCATGGGGGTGCCGCGGTAGTCCTGGCCGTCGACGGGGGTGACGACTTTGGCCGGGGCGAGGAAGAGTGTGTCGGCCGGGGTGTGGGTGATGCGGTCCTCGCGGTCGATGAGCTGGCTCCACAGCGGCAGGGTGACCTCGTACCACCAGGACCCGTCACCGCTCTGGACCTTGGCCAGCAGCAGGGCGCGCACTTCCTGTCCGTCGGGCAACAGGACCGTCACCGGCGGCCCGGTCTCCGCCACTGCGTCGGGTATCTCTCCGTCCCAGGACGGCCGCCGCTCCTCCACATCGAGCCTCAGGCTGCTTCGTCGTACGCGCCGGCCGGTCCGTGGAAGTGCTTGAGTGCCATCCGTAGTCCGACCAGACCATTGGTGCAAGTGCCCCAGTACGGGTGCGTGCTGACCGTGATGCTCAGCGCGAGGACCTCGGCACGCAGCCGGGCGATCTCGGTCTTCTCTGCTTCGGTGTAGCCGGGGCTGGGCGGCAGGCTGCGCGGTTCACCGCCCTGCTGGGTGACGGGGGCGCTCCAGCCTTCGGCCGGCTCGACGGACCAGGGCAGCGTTTTGCCCAGGGCTTCCTGGGCGGCTCGGGCCTGGTGCAGGCGCATCTGGGCTGCGTGTAGATCTCGGGGGAACTCGTACGTCGTCACGCTCGCAATGGTACGTGTGTTCGAATTTGGGAAGTGGCGGGGCGCGCGCAAGGCCCCCCGGTTGGCCGCCCGCCCGGATTACTCGTCACCCGAGGGCACCTCGCCGTGTTTCGTCGTCGCTGAACGCCGAGCTGGACATCGAGGCGCAGCAGACCGTGACACCGCACTTCCAGGAGTGGCTGGGCAGGCTGGTGCGATGCGAGCCGAACGCGTTGCACTGCACGCTCGTGGAGTCCACGGAGATCCCGGGCTTGTTCCACCCGTGCGTCACGGAGGACACCGACAGCCCGTCGGCGGTCTCCGGCTCGGGCTGCGTGTGCCGCCGGACCTTCTACGACCCCGAGTTCGGGCTGCCCGTCGTCGGTAAGCACTTCAAGCACCGGGGCGAGGGCGGCACGGACCAGTGGAGCTACAAGACGTTCGCTCCGCTCGCCCTGCGCCCTGGCGACACCTTCAGCCGCTTCCACACCGGGCGCAGCCTGTTCTGGGCGCGGACGGAGAAGGGGGACTTGTCGATCCTTCCGCAGCGTGAGGGCCACGGGTACGGCGTCGGCTACGGCGGTGGAGGACCGCACGCCCTGGCCGCCTACCTCACCCAGCTCGCCGAGACCGACGGCCAGAACACGGCCGTCGGCACTTCGTACTCGCGCGAGGATGTCCATCCCGCGATCCTCAACTGGACGCAGAGCAGCGCGGCCGACCGCGGCACGAACGAGCTGAGCCTGGGCGACCTCAAGGCCATGCAGCAGAAACGTCGCTGGCATCCACGACGCCCTGGTCGGCCTCGCCACCGAACTCAAGCGCCGCACCGACCTCAACGGCGCCCTTAACGACGCACCGCGCCTGATGGTCGTCCTGGACCGCGCCGACACCACCCTGCGCCACCTCACCAGCTACTGGGAGACCTTCCGGCAGAAGGACGACCCGAAGAAGTCCCCGGCCATCACCGCGCTCGAGGACGTCCTGTACGCGGGACGCGAGGCCCGCATCCACGTCCTCTACAACGGCCACATCAACGGCAGCGTGCTCGCCCCCGCCGCCCGCGAACAGTTCGCCACCGTCATCCTCGCCCGGGTCGGTGAGGGCACCTGGCAGCGGCTCGCCCCGATCGCCGGCCCCGCCCCGAAGAGCAGCCCGCTCCCGGGCCGCGCTCACGTCGTGAAGGACGGCGCCGCCCACCCGACGCAGGCCCTGCTCATGACCGATGCCGAAGCCGCCGACTGGCTCGCCCTCACGGCGGCCGGAGAGAACTGACCCCGAGCTGGACACACCACGGGCCCCGGGGGATCAGCCATGACATCCCCGGGGCCCGGATTTATGGAGTCGCGCTGTCCAACGACGGCACCGCCCCGGTGTTACGTCGCGGCCATCTCCGGCACTTCGAGGGCTTCGGCCACCTTGCGGGCCATCGCGGCCACCTGCGGCGGCAGGTAGCTGTCCAGCGCGTCGACGTCGTCGCACAGCTTCGCCTTCAGCCCGTGCAGGCACGCCTCGGTGAACAGCTTCTGCGGGTCGTCCTCGGGCAGTTGCGCCTGCTCCGCCTGGCTCTGGCCCCGGTGGTGCCGCATCCGGTTCGTCGACGCCGCATCGCCTCGTACGCGAGCGCCTCGCCCATCAGACCCGCCACGTGCGCGCGGTCCTCCTCCTGCGTGCCGTGAGCACGGATCTCCTGCTGCCCGACCTGGAGGTAGCTCTGCAGCGTGTGGGGGTCCATGCCGGTGTGCTCGCAGTACGCGGCAAGGTGTCGCGCGCATCGGCGAGGTGACGCGCCAATGGGCAGGCGTGCGGTCGGCCGGGCGACCCGGAAGCCGTCAAGCGGGGCGGCAGCCGTCAATGGGCAAGGCGGGGCCGCAGTCGGCGTGTGGGCGTCAGCCGGTCGGGGCGGGCGCCAGGAGCTGGCCGCGTGTCAGGACGGTGATCCGGGACCACAGGTCGGCGGTCGGGCGCCCGAGCCGGGTCCGGCCGGCCACCGTTGCGGCGATCAGGGCGTCGATGGCGTAGGCCCAGCGTGTCCGGCCGTTCCAGGGCTCTGACCTGGTACACCGCCCATCCCAAGCGCGGGAAGACCGCGATGGACGCGGCCGGAGTGCTGCCGCACTTCACCGGCACCACCGTCACCGACGCCTGGAGACTTACCCCGCGCTGACCCCGGCGTTGTGCAACGCGCATGTGCTGCGCGACCTCGGCGGCGTCCACACCGCCGACCCGGCAGGCCAGGTCTGGGCGAAGGCCGCCGCCGACGCGCTCACCGACGCCCTCGCCGCCTGCCACCGGGCCCGCGAGAACGGTCAACCCGCCCTGGCCAATGAGGAGATCACGACCTTCGAAGCCCGCTTCGACCAGGCCGTGAAGGTTGGCCGGTCCGCCAACCCCGACCCGCCACCAGGCGGGAAGAAGCCCCTCGCCCGCCAGCTCGCCGACCGCATGGCCCGCCGACGCGACGACTTCCTGCGCTTCCTGCACGACCTGACGGTGCCCTTCACCAACAACCAGGCCGAGCAGGACATCCGCATGACCAAGATCCAGGCGAAGATCTCCGGCGGCTGGCGCACCCTGACCGGCGCTGAACACTGGCTCCTCGTGCGCTCCTACCTCTCCACCGCCCGCAACTGAACTTGAACTCGTGATGTCGGCCTGATCGGCATCAGTTTTCCATGATCAGGCCGGTGCCGGCGAGGCATCCGTCGACCAGGTGCGGTCGGTACTGGATCTGCTTGAGGCTTCGCTTCACGGCTCGGGCCAGTTGGTCGAGGTTCGCGGCGGCGAGGTTGCCGATGGTCCGTTTGACCAGCGACCAGACGCCCTCCTGAGGGTTGAGGTCGGGAGCGTATGAGGGGAGCTGGAAGACGGTCAGCCAGTCCTCGTTCGCTTCGATGAACGCCCTCATCTGCGGCATGAGGTGAGCGCGCAGGTTGTCCCAGACCAGGACGATCGGCCCGCCGAGCTGGATGTGTGCCCGGACTATCAGGTCGCGGAAGTCCTCCCAGGCGAAGCCCTTCTTCTCGTTCTTGCGGCCGCGGTAGACGTGGAAGCTGTAGAACATCCGGGACCGCTTGCCCTGCCTGTAGCAGGTCATACCGGCCATGGAGACTCGGCCGGAGCCCCGGCCACGGACGCGGACCTCGGGGGTCTGGCCCACCCGGCCCCATGTCCTGGCGCGCGGCGGTCTCATCGATTGCCCGGCCTCGTCCTCGAAGACGATCCAGGCCCCGCGAGCCGCCGCGGCGCTTTTACCCGCGGCCAGACCTCCTTCTTCCACAACTCGACGGCCGCGTCGTCACGCTCGATCGCCCGGCGGGCCGGCTGCTGCCAGGACCAGCCGTGGCGTTTGAGCAGCCGCCATGTCCCCTCCACGGTGTAGGTGACGTGGAACAGGCGGCCGATCAGCGTTTTCACCCGAGCCAGTGTCCATCGCTGGTCATCCCAGCCATGCGCCAGCGGCCCGCGCTCCAACTCGCCCTCCAGCCTGGCGATTTGCCTGTCACTCAGCCTCGGCCGTCCCGGCGAGCCCTTCGACAGGACCCCGGACCCACCGCCCTCACGCCACAGCCGGCGCCAGCGTTCCACCGACCGCTCGGACACCCGTAGCGCGCCCGCGATCTCCCGGTTCTTCTCCCCGCCCTCGAAGCGTTCCACGGCCAACAGCCGGATCCGCTCCCGCACGGCCCTCTCAGCGTCGGTCAACCCGCCGCCCTGCGCGTACCTCACAACCCAGGACTACCGAAGCCGCCGGGTCGCTGTCAGGCGAATGGCCCCGACATCACCCAATCAAGTTCAGAAGCACGACCTCAATCCCCTGACCGTGCTCCGCGATCTCTTCACCGGAAACGTCTGGCTGCCACCCGCTCACGCGTAATCAACGACCTGAGCAGTCACAGTTAATCGAGCGCTGATCATTAGGGGGGAATGTCGGATGATCGGCAATGTGAATTCACATATTTTCATCGCGCTTTTCGCCGTTGAATTGCGGCTACGCTTGCTTGTTGGTGGCACGCGGAAGATTTCCTGGCTTAATATGGCAGCGACATGAACAAGGCTTCCCGGGTGATCGGTAGGGCCCGGTGCGCCACGGCCCCCCACAGGAAATGGCTTTTCGATGAAGCGGAAGATTCCTCAAGCGGCTCAGCGCCGCGCCTTGTCCGGCTGGCTGGCCTCGGCTCTCGCCGCAACGGTTGCCGCCGTAATGGTCGCCGTGACGCCGACACAGGCGCTGGCCATCGCGACACCCGTACCTCTGGGCACAGCCGCCAGTTTCTCCGTTCTGGCAGGTTCGGAGGTCACCAACACCGGACCCTCCGTGATCGACCACGACCTTGGGGTGCACCCGGGGACAGCCATCAGCGGGTTCCCGCCCGGCGAGGTGCGCGGCGCCGTACATTCTGCGGACGCTGTCGCACAACAGGCCAAGTCCGACCTGGTCCAGGCGTACAACAATGCGGCCGGCCAGGCCACGGACTTCGCGCTTCCGGCGGGAATCGGCAATGGCAACACGCTGCTGCCAGGCGTCCACACTGCTGCATCCGGTGTCGGACTCAACGGCGACCTGATCCTGAACGCCGAGGGAAACCCCAACGCCGTCTGGGTGTTCCAAATCCCTGAAGCCCTGACGACAGCATCCTCCAGCCGGGTACTCCTCACCAACGGCGCTTCGCCGTGCAACGTGTACTGGCAGATCGGAAGTTCGGCCACGCTCGGCACCAACTCCACCTTCGTGGGCACGATCATGGCTCTGACCTCAATCAGCGTGACCACGGGAACGAACATTGAGGGCCGTGCACTGGCCCGTAACGCCGCGGTGACACTCGACGACAACAGGATCTTCCTCGGCGGGTGCGCGACCGGCACCGGTGGAACGACGTCCGGCACCACTACCGGAAACACATCTGGCACGACCACCGGTGGAAACGCGCCTGGCACGACCAACGGTGGAACCACCAGGGGTCTGATCAGTGGCGGCCTCCTGGGCGGACCCATCCTCGGCGGACCCATTGTCAGCATCGTGGGCGGAAGCACCTCGGGGAGCATCTCCGGCAACACCGCCGGGAACACGCAGGGCAACACCGCCGGGAACACGCAGGGCAACACCTCCGGGAACACTGCGGGCAACACCGCCGGAAACACCACCGGCGGGCACGGCGACAAGCCTGGTAAGCCTGGCAAGCCGGACCACCATGACAAGCCTGGCGACCCGGGCCACGACGACAAGCCGGGCCATGGACATGACGGAGCGCCCGACAAGCCCGGCCATGGCGACGAGCACGACGGCTACGGCTACGGCGACAAGCCCGTGAGCCACGAGGGCTAGGCAGCACACCGCGGTAAGCCTGCTCATCGCGTGACGGCGCACGGCGGAATCCTCATCGAATCCGCCGTGCGCCATCGGCGACAGGCAGAAGAAAACGCCAGGTGCGCGTAGCTGAAAAGAGAAAGACAGGGTGAGCGGGTGTCGAGCGGAACCAATTCAGCGGAGGTGAAGGAACTCCACCAGTCCGATTCCGGTCCAGCCTCGCAGGAATGTCATGACGAAGCGAACACCCCCGGCAGGCGTCAGGCGGGTGCCCATGTCCTGAAAGCAGGGCTGCGCACCGCCGTGGTCCTGTGTCTGGCCGCGACTCTCATCCATGTTGTTCTGGTGTTCCTTCATGTGGCGCCCGCCAACACCGTCTCCAAGCGATACAGCCCGGCGATCAACGCATGGGTGTACCCCTACTTCGAACAGAATTGGCGCCTTTTCGCCCCGGACCCCGACTCCGTGAACCGGCAAATTCTGGTGAGAACCGCACACACGCGCTCCGACGGATCGGTCAAGGTGAGCACCTGGTTCGACCTGACTGCCGTGGATAATTCCGCAGTCGAGCACAATGTGTTCCCGAGCCACACGGCGCAGAATCTTCTGCGCCGCGCCTGGACCTCCTACACCGAAACACACGGAGGAGACGACAAGGCACGCACGGAACGCGCCGTGATGATCCAGAAGTATGTGAGCAACATCGCCGCGGACCGCGTTGCCGCCCACAATGGCGGCACATTCGACTTCATTCAGCTTCGCGTCGTCACACAGCCCATCCCCGCACCCGGCAGCCACCCGCCGAAGCCCACCGAGAACCGACTTCTGCCCTGGTGGAAGGTGACCGCCCATGGGAAATGAGCAAACCCCGCAGATCGCCCCCACGACACCAACGCCCCAACGGCCAACGGGGCAGGAGACTGTGTTCGCCGGCGCCGCGCAGCGGACCGTCGACCGTCTCCGCGCTCTGTGGGACCTTGTGACCGACCGGCCGGTGTCCCTGTACGCCGCGTCGGTGCTGCGTATCGGCTACGGACTGCTCTACCTGGTCTTTCTGCTGCGCGAGTTCCCGCACCGCGACGAGATCTGGGGCCCCGGCTCCCCGTGGACACCCGCGTTGGCGCACCAGCTCTTCGAACAGACGGGGTGGAACAGCATCCTGACCCTGTCCGACAGCCGGGCCTACTTCGAACTCTGCTACGCCGTGGCCCTCCTCACGTCCGCCCTGTTCATGCTGGGCTGGCGAACCCGAGCCATGTCCGTCCTCTTCGCCGTCGTGGTGATCTCGTTCCATGCCCGCTCGATTCTCATGACGGACGGGGGCGACAACCTGGTCCTGCTGATGGCTGTCTACCTCGTCCTCACCGCGTGCGGTCGGCGCTGGTCCCTGGACGCACGCAGAAACCGGCTCAAAGCAGCTCGCGCGGGCGACACGCCGGAACCGGTGAGGAGCTTCACCTCACAGGAACTCCGCGACGCCCGCAGCACCCTGACCACCGTGGTGCACAACTGCGGCATCTTCGTCATCGCGGCACAGGTCTGTTTCCTCTACGGATCAACCGGCCTGTACAAGGTCCAGGGCGCTTCCTGGGGCAGCGGCACCGCTCTCCACTACGTTCTGAACCTCGAACTCTTCCAGCCCTGGCCCGCGCTCTCGCACCTCGTGGACGAATTCCCGCTCCCGATCGCGATCGCCGGCTACATGACGGTGCTCCTTCAGGTCGCCTTTCCCTTCGTGCTCTTCGGCAGGCTCAAGTACCCCGTCCTCGCTCTGTTGCTGGGTATGCACATCGGTATCGCGGTACTCCTTGGGCTGCCCCTCTTCTCCGGCGCGATGATCATTGCGGACGCCGTGTTCCTTCCCGACCGCTTCTACGCCTTCCTGCCCCGCCTGCGCCGACGCGCCGCACAGCGGACCGGCATGCGGAGGCCGACACCCGGGCCGGCGGCAGGAGCCGGATCCGTCCCTTCACAGGGCAGGCCCGGCGCGCCCAGCTCCAAGCACCGAGCCAATCCGGCAGACCAGAAAGACACCACACTCACCACCGAGCGGAGCTGACAGACGCCATTGCTCTGCTGACGCAGGTCCGGTTCCTGCGGTACATGCTGGATGCGGCCAGAGCCCCCGCTGAGGCCGGTTTCGGGCCCGAGTGGACCACACGTACTTGGCGGTGCAGACCGGCGGCCTGGAACCGCGGCCTGTTCTGGCATCCCGCGGCCTGGTGCTCGACTGCCCGGCCAAGAACGTTGCCGCGCTCGTCGAATGGACCCTGGCCGAGGCGAAGCTGGGCACGCCCCGGCTGAACCGCAACGGCAAGGACAGCGACCCGCTCATCGTCATCACCGCAGCCGCCGCCGAACGCCTCTCACTGCCCGCCACACTCGAAGACCGCAAGGGCCTGCGCCTTCCCGAGGACCACAAGGTCCTCAAACAGATCACCAAGGCCAAGTGGCAGCTCACCCGGCGCGGCTTCGGCCCCTGGGCCCGCATCTACCGCCCCGCGACCGGCGGGCAGCGCCAGTGCGTACAGTTCGCGATCCTGCCGTGGGGCGCACTCGACACCCGCTCCTGGGGAAGCGCCGACCAACTGCCGCCGGCGGAACTCGCCGCGGTACTCGGCACGTACGCCCAGCGGGTCATCACCCCGCGCGGATCGACGGCCGTCTCGGGCCTGGAGCTGATGACCGCGCTGCGCCCGCCGACCCGGGCCGTGAAGGACGAAGCCACCGGCGCCTGGGTATCCGGACCGGTCCCCGGCTCGCTCACCGAAGCAGTCGACCCAGCGCCGCCGGAGGCCCCGGCCGAGCACCCGATCGTCGCCTCCCTGTTTCCCCGCCATCATGAGCGCACCCCGGCCGACGTCCTCGATGAGGAAGCCTTCGAGTGGATCCGCGATCCACAGCTGCTCACCGACGGCGAATGCGCGAAGAAGTACGCGGTGGGCATCGACGTGAACACCGCCTTCCTCGCCGCCGCGAACAGGCTGGTCGTCGGTCTCAGTGAGCCGGTCCACGTCACGGGCCCCGTGTTCGACAAGACGGTGCCCGGGTCCTGGCTGATCGACTTGTCCGGCGCAGAACAGTTGTCCGGTGGCCAGCCCACGGCTGTGAGCGAGCAGGGTCTCGTGGACGCGATGGGCCTGATGAAGGGCATCGCAACCAGTGCGGCGGGCGCCACGCAACGCAGCGGTGACCAATGTGGCCAGCAGGGCGGATCCGGTGTCGTGCCCCATGGCATCGGTAATTGACAGATGCAGCGTGTCCCGGTCGAGCGTGTAGTCGTAGGTGTCGCCACCGATGTCGTCGGCCGGGACCAGCCCGGCGGCGAGAGTGAACTGGGGGGCCTCGCAGCAGGAGGCCGAAGGGAGCAGCTGGTGCTGGATCTCGGCGGCCAGGCTGGTGCGGGTGGTGCGTCGGCCAAGCACAGTGTCGTCGGCGTATTGCAACGTCACTTCCAGCACACCGATGCAGTCACCACGATTGGTCACAGGCGAGATCACACGCTGTCCGCCCTGACCGTCCGTTTCCACATGCTGGCGCTGGCTGCGCAGAACTTTGTCGTAGACGCTGCCTTGCAAGTTGATCGGCTCCGCAGTGTCCGCCCTCTCTCCCTCGGCGGGCGCGCTAAGGCGCAGCAACCGCTCCCCCAGGAGGTCGACGAACAGGAACGACACACTCTCCGCCCCGAAGTGCTTGCGCAGGTCGTGCGCGATGACGTCGACGGACTCGCCGGGCGGCGCGGACTCCGCAGCGGCCAGAAGCTCGCCCAGTTCCAGATCTCTGACATCCATGGCAACCTCCCATCGTCTGCCGCCGCTTCTTCCCCGGAAAACACCGGCCTCACCCCCGGAACATCGGTCAGCCAGGTCACAGCGCCTCTTCTTCCAGCGGCCACCGCGGGACGGTTCGAACGGCAGCGTGCCCGACCTTGACCTGCGCTTTCCTTGTAAGGCAGGGTCTCGTCGGCGCGAGCGCCCTGGCATCGCCAACAGTTCGAAGCTCATCCGCGGCCCCACTCGCAACGCGTTGCGGGGGCCTGGCGCCGGCGGCGCCATCTCGACCAGCTCATCGCGTGGTTGCCCTGTCGAGCAGGACACCGGGGCGTAGCTCCCCGACCCCGACCACATCACCGAGCACGTCGCGAGGCCAAGGGCACTGCCGCGTTCGGGGCACCCCATCAGCGGACCGCCCGCGACCAGGGCTGCGCTGGTCGAGCGGATCGCCCGGGACCTCAAGTTGGCGCTACCGAGCCTCGCAGGCCAGGCGTAAAACAACCGCCCGAGGCCTCCTATGCGAAGGACCCACGCTGCACAGCCATGGCCCAGGCCGTCATGCCGCAGTTGCCCGGTTGCTGTTAGCGCGGGAGGTGGGCGTGGATAGTTTTGCCGCCGCCGGGGCTAGGGGTGATGGTCAGGTGGTCGGTGAGGCGGCGGATCATGTGCCAGCCGAAGCCGCCGCTGCCGCCGTTGAGGTCGGGGGCGCGCTCGCGCGGGTGCGACGGGTTCGGGTCGCTGACCGCGGCGCTGACCGTGTCGGGTCCGGCGGACAGTTTTAGGGTGTAGTAGCCGCCGCCGTGGCGCAGTGCGTTGGTGACGAGCTCGGAGACGACCAGGACGAGCGTGTCCGCCATATCCGGGTCAGGCGCCGGGGTGAGGTGGTCGGTGAAGGCGCGGGCGGCCTGGCGGGCCCGGCTGATGCCGGCCGGACTGTCGCCCCGGACCACGGTCGGTACGGGGGGCGCCGAGGTAAGGCTGATCGTCGTGCTGTTCATACGCGTACACCCCACCTGTGATCGGTTGTGCCGCTTGTGCCGTGACACCCCACCTGCCCGGTCTGACGGCCCTCACACCTCCGGATGGGGGGGGGTGCGCCGTTGCAGTTTTCACGCGACGCGGACCGCAGGACTTCACTGTCAGTCCGCACAGGAAACCTGTCACGGCGGAAGTAGACATCCGCGCGTTGCTGTGGTTATTGTTTTCCCCGTAGCCCAGAGAGACCGCAGGGCCTGGCAGGGAGAACTGCCGGGCAAGCAGTACCGCGGTACACGTAGTTGCAGTGCGCAGGACGGTGCGGTGGTGGAGTTTCGGAGCCAGAGCGGTTGCAGGACGGCGACGGGACTGACGACCGGACCGGGCGGCCCGCAGTGATCAGGGGCCGCCGTGAGCAGTAGGGCAGTACCCAGGTGCAGTCGGCAGTACCAGTGGTCCCTCGGTAAATGGCGTCAGGCTGCGGCGCGCGTACCGGGAAGTTTGGCAGTGGGGTTCCAAGCCAGAGCAGACGCAGGACGGGCGACGGGGCTGGCTGCCGAAGAGCGGTGCTGTCACAGGCCGCGGAGCAGTACGCAGGATCGTAGTACCAGCAGTTGTACGTGAGTTGATCCCTGAGGGAAGAACGGAGGGATTGAGCGCCATCGTGATCGCCCGGGTGAAAGTTTTGGGCCCGGGTACCGCAGGACATCGTTCGTGAGGTGGTCTCCGGTCAAGCAACCGCGATCCCCGCAACCACCGGACCTCTTCCTGGTAGGTATGCGGAAACACAGGGCCGGCGTAGTCAGTGAAGGCCGGCTGATGGTGTAGCAGTTCCTTCGGGGCCCGGGTGCCCTTGGCACCCGGGCCCCTCCAACGCGTGTTCCACAGGAAGGTACAGATGACAGCAGACGACTCCTTCGGCCGTCTCGATGACGACGACTATCCCGCCTACACGATGGGCCGGGCCGCCGAGATGCTCGGCACCACCCAGGCCTTCCTCCGTACCATCGGCGAAGCCCGCCTGATCACCCCGCTCCGCTCCCCGGGCGGCCACCGCCGCTACTCCCGCTATCAGCTGAAGATCGCGGGTCGTGTCCGTGAGCTCGTCGACCGGGGGGCCACGGTGGAGGCGGCCTGCCGCATCGTCATTCTCGAGGACCAGCTCGGTGAAGCCATGCGTATCAACGGAGAACTCTGCGGCTCGCCCTCCACGTCACGGTCCCGGGCTGACGCCTGACAGGCCAGTCCCCGCCCATCGGACCCTCACAGGTCCGGGTTTTCGGTCCCGCCCGCGACCTATTACTGTCAGTCGGTCACCCGGAGCGGTGGCGTCTGCGGGGAGAGGCCTGCTTCGGGTAGGGCGCCAGGGTCCATCGCCCGGCCGGTCCGCCCGCCCCCGGACTGCCAACTGCCGGCGCAGAACCGGCTGAGACTGCGGCGGCCGTCGCGGTCATGCGCCCTCAGGTCGCCGGGGTCGTCAGCGGTTTGAGCCCTGCAGGTAGGGCCGCACTTGCCGCCTGCACTGTTCGCTCTCGGCGGCTGCCAGCGCGCGGCGCCGGGCAATGGCTGGGTATCCCAGTTGTTCGGCTGCCTGTTGTGGTTCCAGGCAGGGAGAGGCTTCGAGCCGGTCGGCGATGCGTCGGCCGCGTACCAGTTGCAGCCCGTTGAATGCCGTGGACATGGCCACGCCCGGCGCGTCGATGACCCCCGCCGCGGTGACAGCGGGGTCCGAATCCCTGTAGGCGCGCACCGCACTCCGCGGCCAGTGCTCCACAGCGCCCACCATCACCAGGTGCGCCGGGCGTCTCCACCCACCAGCACCACCTGCGCCTGAGGCGTCAGTGATGGACGATCGTCAGTCCCAGTGCGTTCGCAGCCCACCCCGCCGCCAGCGCGCAGACTACCGGGATCACCAGGAGGGCCACGCCCATCGTCAGCGGGAACGGACCCCGCGCCAGCACGATCTGGCGGGTCGCGAATGCCTTCTCGGTCGCAGCCTTCGTGCGTTTGGTCGACAGCGGTGTGCTCACGCTCAGGACCACCAGCACCCACTGGTGCCAGCGCAGGCGTGCTTCACCGTGTACGGGAAGGGTCCATGACGACACCCATCCGCGAAAGGGCAGCAGCGCTGTGGTGATGCCCCACAGGAAGCCGCTGCAGGCGGCGAGCGTGCCGGGCCAGGGCACCTGCGCGCCGTAGTGCATGACAAGTGCGAGGACGATGACCGCCGGGAGTGGGATCACGGGGATCCACCGTTCGCACTTGTCCGGAAGCCATCGCACCAGCAGGCAGGTGAGCACGAACTCGGGAATCACCGCCGCGACGAGCCACAGGGGGAGGACCATCAGGGCCCTTCCGTCGTGCGGAGACGACACGGCTGCGTCTTCACAGCACGGCGGCGAGGGACAGTGCGACGACAAAGAAGACGGCCATGAAAATCCCAACCTGCCCAGGTGTCGCCGGCTCCATCGTCCTACCGGACCGGACCAGGGCCAATTGGCGTCTGATGTATCTGGTGAAGATGGCCATCGTGACGGTCAGCCCCAGCATGGCCATCGTGAAGAGCATCAGCGGTGTCTCCCCACTGAGAGGTGTGCAAGCTGAAGTTGCTGGTCATGGGGCTGGTGTGCGTGGGCATCGGGATGCTCGTGCTGGTCGGTGGCAGGTGACTTTGGTGAAGATCGTCGGTCATCGGGCGACTTCGCGGTTCGTGAGGACCAGCAAGGCCCGGACCAGGGCGGTCGCCCAGGCGGGGTCGGTGCGTACCTTGCTCAGGACGCGCCAGTTCTTGAGGTGGGCGAAGCCGTGCTCGACGGGTGCCCGGACGGCCGCCAGTGCCGTGTTGGACAGCTTCTGGCCTCGCGTCAGGGGCCGGTTCCGGGCGGCCTTGTAGCCGGTGATCACCGCTGGGCCGGCGTCGGGGCCGCCGTCGTCGAGGCCGACGAAACCCAGGTCGGCGATGGCTCCGAGCCCGGCTTCCCGCAGTTTCCCGGTGAGCTTGTCGTGCCGGCAGGCGGTGATCTCCGAGGTGCGCCCAGGGCGGGCCGCCGAGATCCACAGCAGTCGGCCCCGGTCGTCGGTGAGGGCGATCACGAGCAGGCCGTGGCATTTGTTCTTGCCGGAGTAGTTCTTCCGGTTTTCCTTCCCGGTTCTGCGCCGGGTACGGATCACCGATCCGTCCAGCAGTACGATGCCGCCGCCCATTCGGGTGATCTTCTTCAGGGCCCGGTCCAGGCGTGGGGCGCGGGCTGCGAGCAGGCCGACGACCTCCCTCACCCATCGGGTCACGGTGGTGCGGTGTACTCCGTTGCCGCCGGCCAGGTCGCCGGGCCGCTGGTCACAGCGCAGCACTGCCAGCACGATGGTGGCGATCTTCCCCGGAGGCAGGGCGCGCCACCTAGAGCCGATCTTCTTGAGGTGGCCGCGTATCAAGTCGGCGAGCCAGTTCAGGGTGGCGCTCGACAGCGGCAGGCGGGCGGTGTAGACAAGGCCGTCAGGGCCCTCGACGGGACTGTTGTTTTTCGTCACACAAACTCAACTGCCGTCGGGGGCCCGTCAGTTACGGGCACGCCCCGTGCGACTACGGACGTGCCGTGAACCGACCGTCGCCCCGCTTGTGCAGCCAGCCGCGGTCGGCGAGCTTGGTCATCTTCGCTCGCAGAGGTTCCAGCTTGCCGCGCACCGAGGCGTCCAGACCCAGCCGCTCGCCGACCGCCCTGACCTGCACCGGGCCGTCGGCCTCCCGCACGATGGCCAGGATCTTGCGGTAGTCGCCGGGCAGCGCGCCCGCGTCGGCCGCGTCGCTGCGGTGCGGGATGAGCAGGACTGCCCGCCCGGCCACCTTCGCCGATACCGGAGCGACAGCCCCGGCGTCGGCCCGGGCCTGCTCGGCCAGGCGGTTCAGCACCCGCTCCGCGATCGCCAGTTCATCCCGCTCGGCCTGGACCTCCTGGAGTTGCTTGGCCAACTCCTCGGCGAGGGCGTCCAGTTCGCTCCGGCGGGTGGTGATCCACTGCCGCTCCTGCATCCCCGCGCCCTCCCGCGTTCTCACGGTGTGCCGACCTGCTGACGGATCGTAGGCGGGGGCCGGTCGTGGGCGCAGCCGAACCCGGCATCCCGCCGGAGCCCGACCTGCCCGATGATCTACGCCATGGTCATCGGCCGCCGACCGGCACGAGTACCCAACTCGCCATTCACACCAGACCCGTGACCTGCGACTTCACGATGCACACCGCCCACTGCTCCCCTGTGCCTTCGCCCCCAAGAAGATTGCGATAGCGCCCCCCAGGGCTGGCGCTGTCGCAAGGTAGATTCTCTCTCTTCTTTTTGTGGCCCAGGATTGCATGACCGCGCCGAACACAAGGCCGGACACAATCGCAGCTATCCACCAGTCAGTAGTGGAAAAGGTAGACGAAAACATATAAATCTCTCATGTCCGGTTGCGTAGTCGGCTGGGTGGGGGGCGAGCCTACGGCTCGCCCCCCACCCAGCCGACTCGTCAAGACTACTTACCAGGTGACCCAGCCGATCACCGTCGTAGTCAGGCCGGTAGCGAGGTCCGAGACCTTCTCGCCGACCATCGCCTCATCCACACCGACCTTCCTGAGCATGCTCCGAGTCATGCCCGACTTGCCGATAAAGGCTCCGCCGAGCGCGAACAGACCAAGCCCTGTATGGAATTCTTTACTGTCCCAGCCGTATCCGAACCCGCTCAGGGCGGCGCTCGCTCCTTGCAGTGCCCAAGAGCCGACTCCCACCCAAAGGGCGACCGGGGCAGCGACTGGGGCGGCCCACGGGATGAGCGCTACGAGGGCGGCGACGACCGAGATTCCTCCAGCCAACGTGCTCCAGTGCCCGACGGCGGATGCCCAGTCTTTGGCATCGGAAATGTCCTGGGGCAACATGCCGGCCCATTGGGTATCGCCGGTCGTGTCATCGTCGTTCTCGGGCTTGTCGGTCGGGTTCACCCCGTCCTTTTCGAACTGCTTGGCCGCTGCGGCCGCCTGCTTGGCCAGCGCTTCGATCTCCGCCCTGCGCTTGGCGACAGCGATCGAGCGGGCCTCGCTTGCGGCCGCAGCGGCTGCATGCGCGTCCTTGCCGGCGGCGATGGCCGAGGCCTGCGCCTGGGAGGCGGAGGTTTGCGCGCTCACCGCGAACGACACGGCCTGGCGCGCGGACGCCGACGCCTGGCGCATCGAGTAGTTCGCGGTCCGGGCTGCACCACGCGCGTTCGCCGCCGCCGCCGGGCAGTCCATCGGACGTGATCGCCTGGAGATCATCACCGTCAATGACGGCTCCACCGACGGTACCGGCAAGGAGCTGGAACGCTTCGCCGCCGAATACCCCGGTCTGTTCCAGGTGTTCCACCAGGAGAACTCCGGCGGCCCCTCGGCCCCCCGCAACAAAGGGCTGGACCACGCGCGCGGCCGGTTCGTCTTCTTCCTCGACGCCGATGACTACCTCGGTGAGGAAGCCCTCGAGCGCATGCTCGCCATGGCGGAGAAGAACAACACCGACGTGGTGCTCGGCAAGATGGTCGGCGTCAACGGTCGAGGCGCACCCGCCTCGATGTTCCTGCGCAACCAGCCGCGCACCGACGTCTTCAGCTCCCGGGTCTACTGGGCGCTCAACCCCTTGAAGCTGATCAGGCGAGAGCTGATCGAGAGACACGCGCTGCGCTTCCCGCTCGGCTACAAGACCTGTGAGGACCAGCTCTTCACCGGCATGCTCTATCTGAAGGCGGACGGCATATCGGTGGTCGCCGACTATGACTGCCTGTACATCGTCAAGCGCGACGACGGCGGCAACATCACCACCACCACACGGGGCGCCGAAAGCCGGATCCATGTGCTGGAGCTGATGGTCGACCTCATCGAGAAGCACGTGCCGGCCGGCCCCGACCGCGACGGGCTGATGAACCGCCACCTGTCGATCGACATGTTCCACGCTCTGATCCACCTGGCCCGGGAGTCCGACCCGGAGCTGCAGAAGAAGAACTACGAGCAGCTCGCCGCCCTATTGGAGCGCTCCTACCCCGACTCGCTGAAGGCCAAGGTCAACGCGATCACGCGGCTGCGATGCGAGCTCATCCGGCGCGGGATGCTGCAGGAAACGATCGAGCTGGAGAGGATCGACGGCGAGTACCAGTCGACCAGCATCCAGCCCGGCGTCCTCGTGGAGGGCGACCGTGCCTACACCCTGCTGCCGTTCTTCCGGGACGCCGGGCGCGGCATCCTTGACGACATCTACGACGTCACGACGGCCCTCCAGGACCGGCACCGATTGGATTCCGTCACCGTCGACGGCAGCGTGCTGAAGATGACTGGGCACGCCTATCTGCGGCGGGTGCCGCAGGACGCAACCGCCGCCGAGCTGGTGCTGCGAGAGCGCGGCAGCAAGACGGAGTACCGCTTTTTGACCACGGCCCTGGCCACACCCGATCTCGGTGCGGGCGAGGAGGACGGCGGAGAGTACCGCTACGCCACAGCCGGTTTCTCGGCCGAGATCGACCTGGCGAACGCCGCCAACGGCAGCCGTTTCCCCAAGGGCCTGTGGGACGTCCTGATCGCCGTGCGGGTCCAGGACGTGGTCAAGGAGATTCGTTTCGGCCACCAGCGGCTGCCCGCAGTGCATGCCGCACCGCAGACCTACGTCCTTGCTGACGGCGAGGAGAAGTTTGCCGCGGCCCTCTACTACACGCACCCGTATAGCAATCTGACCCTCGACATCGGCGAGAACCGGCACAAGATCGCTGACAAACTGCACGTCGACGGGGCGCGCTGGTCGTCGTCGACGCCTGCTCAGCTCGAAGTCTCCGGCAGCTGCAAGCTGGCCGGGGTACCCGCCTCCGCACTCGGCGTGCGGCTGCAGAGCCAAGACGGCACGACCGTCACGTTTCCCGTCACTCCGCGGGGTGAACACGGTTTCACAGTGAACCTGTCGGTGGACGAGCTCGCCCCAGGCACCTGGGCCGCGTCGTTGTGGATCCCGTCGCAGCAGGACCAGGGCTGGTCAACGCCCGTACCTTTCCAACCGGCCCTCAAGAAGACACGCTGGTACCGCCGAGGCATGCCCTGGTACGCCGCAGCGACCAAACACAGCAACCTCGTCTTGCGGGTCGGCCGCGTGGAGATCGTGAAGGCCGGAGTCAAGCGGCTCCGGGCGGTCATGAACGCCTGAGACCGGACGCGTTCCTGATCGTCTGCCGCGGGCCAGCTGGCACGCGGCAGACGATCAGGAACAGCAGATCGAGGCCGCCACCGCAGGGCTCCGCTTGGCCGACTCCAGGGAGCGGGCGGATTCAAGTGGTCGTCGTAACACCTCGATCATGGAGGTGTCCGATGGGCGACCGGCAGGGTGGACCACGGCGGTAATGGGATGGGACACCGGTCTAGTCGGCGTTGTCCTCGTCATACGCAGACCGTAATCGGCTGGGGAAACTCCATGCGAAGGGATTACCGCGAGCCCGGCGTACGCGACCATCAACCCCCTCAGTCACCTGCGAATGAGTCCGCAGTGCGCTGACGGCGGTGGGTTGGGCCGGGGCGGGCCGGTCGGCCGCCCAAGAACTCGATGTCCACGACAGCGGAGACGATTTCGTCCTTGCGTCACTTCTCCGGGTGGTGCCCCTATGGGTTTGGTCAAGCTGATCGGGCGGGTTGGGGTTCGTAGAAGGTTCCGTCGCGGAGCATGGCGAAGAGGACGTCGGCCCGGCGGGCCGGCCGAGCCGCGCGGGTCCGGCCAGTGACCTACCCCGGCGCGGTGCACCCGTTGTGGCATCCGGATCATTAGGTTCATGACTACTACCAGCCGTCGTACGGTTCTCACCGCTCTGGCCACCGCCACGGTCGCCGGTCCGCTGAGCGTGCTTGGCGCGACCGCCGCACACGCCACGGGCGCCAATGACCTCTACGACTCCAACACCGACCTCTACGCCAAGCTCGCCGGGAAGGAGGGTACCGACTTCTCCAGACGTTACAAGCGGCACGAGCAGGTCGACAGCGACCAGAAGGCGGCTGTCGCGTACGGCCGTACCGCGGTGCTCGCGCTGCACGGCGGCGGTATCGAAGGCGGCACCTCCGAGCTCTGCCTGGGCGTCGCCGGATACGACCCGGCCACGCTCGCGGCCAAGGGCGGCCCTGCGTACGACTACTGGATGTTCGAGGGGATCCGCAGCACCAACAACGGCGAGCTGCACGTCACCTCGAAGAACTGCGACGACAAGGTGGCCCTGTCCGTCGCCGCCGCGAACCTCAACGTGGTCAGCCTGCACGGCTGCACCGCCGCCCAGGCCGGGGCGCCCAGCACCCGCCCCGAGGCCGTCGTGGTCGGCGGCCTCAACGGCACCCTCAAGACCTACCTGCACCAGGCGCTGCGTGCCACCGGATTCCAGACCATCGACGGCTCGACCGAGCCGGACCTGGCGGGCATCGACCCGTCCAACATCTGCAACAGGACCCTGCTCTCCAGGGGCGCCCAGCTGGAGCTCACGACCGAGCTGCGCAAGTCCATGTTCACCGTGAACACCATCGCGGGCCGCGCGACCAGCACCACCCCCGTCTACACCGGCTTCATCGCGGCGGTCCGTACCGCCATCGCCCGCCTGGAGACGTCCGGCGGCGATCAGACCATCCTCTGAGCCTGGCGTTTACGGTCGCTGTGTCTCGATTCGGGTGAGTATGTGTGCCTTTTGTCGGAGGAGATCGTTCCGGTGAGGTGGTGAGGCTGCCCATGCGGTGCGGGCGGTCATGGGGGCACGGGTGCTCGGTGGGTCGTGAGCGAAGCGGCCGATGCGGAGGATGGGGGCGCCGGCGGCCGGGCGTTCGCCGGCGGCCGCCCCGGACCGTCTGGGAGGGCGCGGGGGTCAGCGGGTCCAGTGCTCGAGCTGGTAGGCGGCGAGCGCGCACACCGGGATCGCGACGCCGGAAGATGCTGGCCTCCCGCACCGCGGTGTGGCTGAAGGCCCCCGCGCTCACCCCGGACGAGGTGCGTTGGGCGATCCTGCGTTTCCACCAGCTGTGGCATACCAGCGACATACAGGCCGTTCAGATGCTGGATGGGCGCGTGTGCCACGGCAACTTCCGCCGCTGGGCCCAGGCCACCCGTCACACACTGCGCCTGCTTCCGCAGCGTGAGAACCCGTTCGTGAACCCTGCCTGTGTGGCCCGTGAGACGGGTTGCATCTCCAGTGGTGGGGAGTCGTGGCCATTGGTTGCTATGGATTTGGGGGCGGGTTGACGCTGCGGGTGAGGGAGGCCGGGGTTTGTCGTCGGTGACGTTCGTTGCCACGCTCTGGCGTTTTGGGGGTGGGCGATATGCCCGCAGTGGAGAAGATCGGGAGTGTGTCCCAGCGCCGGTACGAGGAGATCATCGCTGAGGACCGGCACCGCCCGAGCCGGGCGCAGGTGACCATCGACGGATCCAGCAAGCCCTCTACCGCCCACACCAACCCAGCCGAAGGACCCGCGAAGTGCACCTTCATCGGCCCGGGTGAACTGCTCGCAGCCAGCCGCGATCATCCGATCGAGGCTGCCGTTCGACGCCCCCCCCAGCAACGGAACGACAGCAGGTAAGACCTCTATGCCGTGAGGAAGTCGATGAGCGCGCTGGCAATCCGGCCGGGTGCGTTCTCCGTGGGGATGTGGTCCGCGTCCGGGATACGTATGAGCGTGGTGTGCGGGATCTCCGCGGCGAATCGCTCGGCGTACTCCACTTTCTCGTGTGCGTCGTCCTCGCCCCAGATCAGCAGCTTGGGCGTCATGGACCGCTGCAGCGCGGGAACGAGCTCAAGGGTGTAGCGGCTGTCGGCCGCGCCCGCCAGCGCCATCCAGGAGCGGCGGACCCGCGCATCGGTCCACGGATCCACGTAGTCCGCGATCCGCTGCTCGGTGGCGGCGCCCGCCAGCGACGCCGTCACCGCCTTCCGGCGGGCGGCGAGCACGTCTTCGGCGGTGGATGCCGGGCCACGGAAGCGGGCCACGTGGGGCGCCGGCCACGAGTCGTAGAGGACTGAGTTGACCAAGGCAAGCCGGGACACCTCCAACCGGCCGTGGGTGAGGAGATGCTGGGCGACGGCGCCGCCGATGTCATGGCCCGCCACGGCGGTCGGCTCGGACAGCTTCAGCGCGGACGTGAATCGCGCCACCCAGTCCGCAAGGGCCGGGACCGTGGCCGTGTCCGGGGTGAGCTCGCCTCCCGAGCGCCCCAGACCGGGGAGATCGACCGCAATGGGCCGCAGCCCCGCTTCAGCGAGGCGGCCCAAGACCGGGAGCCAGACCCGGCTCCAGTACGTTCCGTGCAGCAGCAACACGGCCGGACCGTCCTGTTCCACGGTCAGGTAGCTGGCCGTTTCGCCGTCGACCTGGACTGCGGTCCTCAACACTCTGGATTTTGTGGTGTCACTCATGGGACCACTGTGACCGGGGCCGGCCTCCCGGACGAGAGTCCAGAAAGACACCCACAGGTACATTCCCGCCATGAACCTCCATCGAGTGGTGGCCCTCCTCAACCAACCCCAGTCGCCCTTCGAACTCGCGTGCGCCGCCGAGGTGTTCGGTACTGTCCCGCAGGACATGCCCGCCCGCTACAGCTTTCGGACCTGCGCCGAACACCCCGGCCCCCTACAGACCACCGCCGGCTTCGCGATGCTCATCGACGCTGGCCTTACAGCCTTGCAGGAGGCGGACACCGTGGTCGTCCCCGGCTGGGAGCCATCTGGCATACCGGTGCCGCCGACCGTCACCGACGCGCTGCGGGCTGCCCACCAGCGAGGGGCGAGGATCGTCGCCATCTGCACGGGCGCGTTCGTCCTCGCCCAGGCCGGACTGCTCGACGACCGCCGCGCCACCACCCACTGGCGCAACACCGCCCAACTCACCGCCAACTTCCCCAAGGTGCAGGTAGACCAGGACGTGCTCTTCGTGGACCACGGCGACGTGGCGACCAGCGCCGGAACCGGCGCGGGCATCGACCTGTGTCTGCACCTGGTGCGTTCCGACCACGGCGCGGCATACGCAGCTCAGATAGCCCGGAGCATGGTCCTGCCGCCACACCGGGAGGGCAGCCAACGCCAGTACGCCGCACGACCCGCACCAGCCAGGGCGGACGTGTCACTGGCGCCCCTACTGGAGTGGGCCAACTCCCGGCTCGATACCCGATTGACCCTCGACCGCCTCGCCGAACGTGCAGGACTGTCGAGCCGAACCCTCGCCCGGCGGTTCACCGAGCAGCTCGGCACCAGCCCGGGACAGTGGCTGCTCGGCCAGCGGCTCGACGCGGCACGGGTACTCCTTGAGCAGACCGACCTGCCGGTCGAAACCATCGCCACCCGAGCCGGACTCGCCTCGGCGGTCAACCTGCGCCGCCGTTTCCGGGCGCATCTCGGCACCACACCTGGAGCCTACCGACGGACCTTCAGCGAAAACTGACGGCGGAGCTGGGCGGAGGCCCCTGCCTTAACGCCCCGGAACGCCGGAAGACCACCCAGCCGGGAATCCTCGTTCGATCGCCTTCGGGTGCTCCGCATGCGCGGAAGGTCACCGACACGGTCACCGCGTTCCTCCAGCCGGTCTGGGAGCCGACCCGCCCGGTCGTCCGCAAGAGCCACCCGCCCCGGCCTGTCCCGGCACAGACGACCGCTGTGGAGCCGGCCCGGCCTGCGGGGCTGGGCACGCTGGCCGGCTGGGAGACCGAGGTTGTGCTGCCGGTGAGCGGAACGTTCACGACACCGGTCAAGGGCAGCCCCCGCGCGGACGCTGTCCTGGCCGCTCCGGACGCGGGGCTGCCGGTGCTGTTCGTGGAAGTCGACAACGGCACCGAAGTCCCGCAGATCGTGGCAGGCAAGATCGGCAAGTACCGCAGGTTCTTCCGCCGTACGGTCAAGGACACCAACCAGCGGGACATCCCGATGTGGCGCACTCTCTACAGCGACCACGACCGCGTCGGCTACCCGCCGCTGGCGATCGTGTTCACCAAGCAGGTCGGCCCCGAGGCGATGATGAACCGCATGAAGGCCGTCCGCGACCTGGCCCCGGAGTGCTGGAAGGGCCACTGGCAGGGCGGGAGCACCTACGGGTCCGAGGTGAAGGACGGCTACCGCGACTACGACGGCACCGTCCCCGTCATCGTCACCACCCTCGCCCGCCTGAGTGCGCACGGCCCGCACGGACCCATCTGGTGGCGCTACGGGCATTCCTCGTGGGAAACCCTCGAAGCGGCCCTGGACAACCCAGACGACCACCGCGCCTTCCACACCCGGGAAGAGGAACGCCGCGCCGAACGCCGCGCCCAGGAACAGCGCGAGGAGCGCGAGCGGGAAGAGACCACGCGGCGACGGAAGGCCGCCGCGTGGGCGTGTGGGACCTGCGGCCGTGACGTCTACCCGAGCGACGGCTGGCAATCCGTACCGCCGGGCAGCGACTGCACCGTGTGCACCCACGCCAAGGAGCGCGAGCGCCGGGAGACTGAGGAACGGGCGGCTGAGGAGGCGCAGGCGAAGGCGGAAGCGGAGGCGTGGCGCAAGGAGAACGGCATCTTCGGCTTCCTCCGCCGCTGACACACCGGAGCTCTGCCGGTCGTGCACACGCCACCCGGTGGGCGTGGTGTACCCGGAGGGGTGGGGTCCTGGCCGGGCGGGTCAGGACCCCACGGGGTAACCGAGCTGGCGCCGGTCGGGTCACGCACGCGACGCCGCATTCACCCGGTGGGCGGTGCCGGTGGTCAGAGCCAGGTGCCTTCCAGGGCGCGGCGGTCGCCGGTGAGCGCGTAGCGGCGTACGGCGAGGATGGTTTCGACGTCGCAGCCGATGTCGTCCGCGTACCGGGCGAGGACTGTGTCGACGGCTTCCTGTTCGGACAGATACGCCGGGGCGAGTTCGAGAGCGATCTGTCCCAGCCGGCCGCCGGCCGCGGCCATCTCCTCGACCAGGCGCCGTACCACCGTGATGTCAGCGGGCTGTCGGGCTTAGTCGGCCTGTCTGTGGGCTTTGGGCTCAGTGGACGTGGGTGGGGAAGGTTGTTGTGGTCGGGCTGAGGTGCGGGGTGTAGGTCTCCTCGTGGTGGCGGCGGTGGCGGCGGTGTCGTCCTTCCTGGTTGGTTTCGGAGTTCGGGTTGCTGGGTGTCAGCATGTTGTTGTCGGCGAGCGCCTGTACGCGCAGTAGCAACGTGCGGGTGTCCAGGCCCAGTTCGGCGGCCACTGTCTGGAGGTCGAGGCCGGACTGCCAGCTCCAGAGCAGGACCGAGTCCATGCTGGGCGACCAGAGGACGGTGTTGTTGTCCGCTTCGGGCGGCTGGAGCATCGAGGGCGCCGGGTCCAGGGGTCTGTGCGGCAGGTGGGGAACCGTTTCCTCGCGCGGGTGTGGCAGGCGGATCTCCATCGGCGGGGTGTGGCCGGCGGCGGGTTCGTCCATTTGCTGCCTGGTCCCGGGTGGGGCCGCCGAGTAGGAAGGTGCGCCCTGCTGGTGACTGACCGCCGCCGGTGGCGGTGGTGGTGCAGACTGTGCGGCGGCCTGGGGGACGGGCTGGGTGTGCATCTGTGTATGGCGCTCCAGAAGCTCTTCGGCGACGGTCCGCGCGTCCCCCCTACCCACGGTGCGGCGGGCCAGGCGCACCTCCCGCTCGTTGAGGCCCATCAGGTCGGCGACAGTCCCGTCGTTGCCGACGGTGATGGCGAACGCGGCCAGTGTCCTGCTGCGTTCGGCCTGCGCCTCGTCCAGTACCGACTGGGCCTGGTGCAGCCGCTCGTCGCTGGTACAGAAGGCTTCCGCCAGAACAGTGTTTCGATCCCAGAATTCACGTGGTTCCACGACAGTGACAACGCGGGTGCGGCTGCCGAACAGTGCAATTTATGGCGCATTCTACCCAAATGGATCAAACGGCGATTACTCCTATAACGGATGAGTGGCCTGGTGAGGATGGGTTTCGAGGTCCCTGCGCGTGGCTGGTGGCTTCCTGGGTCCTGTCGGGGTGCGGGAGGCCACCAGCTTGCTTACGCGCCGCGGTTAATACATGGGGTCCATGCCCTGGCCGCCCATGCCGCCCTCCTGCTGCTTGCTCTCCTCCTGCAGCCGGCGGGCCTTGTCCGTCAGCCGCTTGCGCTCCTCGGGGTCGGTGGCACGCTCGGCCGCGTCCGTCAGTTCCTGTGCTTTGGCACGCATCTGCTGGGCACGCTCGCCGGATTCGCCTGCAACACTCATGATCACTCCTGGAAGTGTGGGGAGAGGACCCGGCCAGCGAATCAGCGCCAGGGGGCTCGCGCATCTTGAACGCTCACCCACCCCTATTTCCGGCAGCTTCAGTGTGCCGGAGCGGACGGAGCTGTTTGAGAATGTCTGAGTGTGCGTGGGCCGGGCAGGAGCATGGGATGGCTGACCTTTCGCAGTTGCTCCAGCGGACCATGCGCCGCCGTCGTCTGACGGCTCAGGCACTTGCCGAGCGCACTGGTATCCGTACTCCACGCATCCGGGTTTTCGCCCAGGACGGGGCGAACGGCCCCGTCCACCCCACGGAAGCAGAGCTGGCCGAACTCGCCGTGGCCCTGGCACTGCCCCTGCCCGATGTCCTCGAGGCCGCCGGTACTGCTGCCGGCGCGCTGTCCTGACGTCCATCTGGGGAGGCCCCGCCGTGGCCGCGCTCGCCGTCCTGCTTCCTGCTGTTTTCCTCGGCCTCATTCTCGCCCTGGGCCGTTACGAAGAACGCCTCTTCACTCCACGGCCCGCCGCGCAGCACCGCCGCTCGCCCATACACCGCCGCCACGCCCGCCGGTGAACACAGCGGCCCGCAATGGTCCTTCCAGCTGCCCTGAGACCCGTGCCCGGCTCACGGGCCCCACACTTCGGCGGTCTCGAAATACGCGAGTGGCGCCAACCCGAAGCGCTCTGCGGCAACGGCCAGACAGACCGAGTACGGCGTGGTGGTCTGCTCCGGCACCGGCGGTTAGCACCACGACGATCCTGCGCACCCTGGCCGCCCAGCTCCTGGACCACGGCTACGCTGATCGACTTCGGCCCCAGGGAACACGACAGCGCACCGCGCCTCTTCACCCCCGAGCAGTTCGCCCAGCTCTTCGAGAATTTCCAGCACAGCGCCTGGCACCTGGAGACGCGCCGGCGCTACGCGGTTGACGAACAGGCCGACACCTACGCCCAGTTCGCCCGGGGCGAGAAGCCGTTCTGGGACCTGGAGACTCCCTGGAGCAGGGGCATCCGCGAGAAGACCACGGGCGGCGCCTGGGTGGGCCGGGGTCCGCGTCGTGGACGACCCGCTGACCGAGTAGCGCCCGCCGCCATGCCCGCGATTACGCGGCTCATCCAGCACTCCGAAACTTTGATCACTTGGGCGGCGATCACGCTGATGACCCGGCGCATCACTCGCAACGGGCACAAGAGGAGCTGGACGAACAAGGCATCGCTCACGCAAGCCGTCTGATCCGCTCAGGCGGCCGTCAGCAGTGACGATTCTGCCTCCATCACCTGCAGCAATCGCGCGACCACCGGTTCGAGCGGGCCGCTCAAGTGCAAGCAGGCACCTGCCTCCAGCGCGGTCCGGCGAGCCCCGAGCAAGGCGTTCACGCCTGAGCAGTCACAGAATTTGACCCGGCGAAAATCGACCTCAATACATTGAGCTCCGCTCGTGACAGCGGTATCCAACTCAGACCCGAGTCGAGCTGAGGTCAGATGATCTACCTCGCCCACCACCGGCACCACCACTCGGCCGCCTGCCCAGACGCTGGACATGCGCAACCGCTCGTCTGGCTTCGGCATCCGATCGCTCTTCATGCCCCCAGCCTGCCCCAATACACAGACGACAGTCACCCGACGCTAACGGCCCTTGCACCCGACCTTCGAAAACAGCCACCGAGGGACAGCGGTACCTGCTCGCGCACGGCGAGAAGAACGCCGCCCTGGGCGAGGACGTCCGCAATCTGTGGCGCGCGGACGCCGCGCGGGTCAACCTCCCGGACGAAGACTTCTCGATCTTCGACTCGCACATCGCGTCGAACTCGGCATCGTGCCCTCACCGCGTCCCGCAAGGTCCCGCCTGGCCTGGGCTTCTGGATCTACGACGACCGCCAGGTCGTCACCGAGACCTGGCACGCCGAACTGTGGCTCGACGACGCCGACACCCTCGCCCTCTACCTGCGGACCTGGAAAACACTGAGGGAATCGGCCGTGTACGGGGCCGACGCCCACAACGCCATCAACGCGGCCCGGCGCGCCCTGAACCCGCGCTGACGACCCGCCACCGCCTAGGGCGTACCTGATGGGTCATGTCGTTCCCTCGCTGGAGGGTTGGCTCGCTCAGCGGGAAGCCCTTGTTCTGGGACGTCAGCCAAACGTCAGTGCCGCGTGAGCGAAGTGCCGCACAATCGTGCCCATGAACAAGATCAAATCCGCGTTGGTCGCGGTCGCAGTCCTTGCCAGTGTGGGCGTCATGGCCGCACCGGCCCATGCGAGTGAGTGCAAGCGCGGCGGTGGCATCTACATTTGCGAGTACGGGGTCACCACCGCGAAGCTGAGCGATGGCAGGCGGCAGGAATTCATCATCGGTCTGGACCGGGCGGTGTGGACGCGCTGGCCCAACTCGTCCGGGAGTTGGGGCCCATGGATATCCATGGGCGGACTGGCGCAAAGCAAAGTCTTTATCCAATACGACCTGCCCGCCTACGACTTCATCATCCACGTCGTAGGCAACGACGGAGCGCGCTGGTACCGCGGCCACGACCGGAACGGGAACTGGACCAACTGGGATCACCTCGGCGCCACCCCGTAACGACCTCGGGGGCAATGGAGCGTGGATCAGCGAGCGGCGTCATGCGGCTTCGCGTCCAAGGCGGAGGAGGGAGGCGACGCGGAGCGTCGTCGACCGACGACAACGCCGGAGGCGGAGTCGCATGACGCCGGGAGCCCCCGCGCCATCGCCCCCGAGGTCGTAAGCCCGGCGCTGCTCTCTCGGCCCGCGGTTCAGCGGGTCGAGAGGCTCAAGGCGCAGGGTTCCGTGACCCATCGGACACACCGCACTCAAGGGCCAACCACCGGCCGGCCGCGTCCCCAACCTCACGGGTCAGTACACCTAGTCCGCCTCACGCCCGCAGGGGGGCGCGGCCCAAGGCCCCCGGGGTCTACACGCACTCCAGTGCGATGCCACGGTGTCCGGGCCCACGGCATCAAACTGGAGTGCGTGTAGGCCCTGGGGTGCGATGCCGCTGGCCCGGGCGACGAAACCGACGCTGGCGGGTGACACCTACGCCCTGCCGTTCGTTGATCTCACATGCCTGTACTGCCATCACCTGAAGAGATCAACGCCGCCCGCACAGAGAAGGGAGGCTGGAGGCGTGCCCAGCTTGCTGAATGGGGCGTCTCCTGGCCTCTGGTGCCAGGCTGGAAGGAAGCGCTGATCGCACGCTGGGAGGCCGCCCAGCAGGGCAACGAGCCCCCCACGCCGCGCCCGTCGACGCCGCCCCCGGACACGCTCGACTTCGGCTGACCACACAGCAGCGGGGCCGGGCAGGAGCACCCTGCCCGGCCCCGCCGTACGTTCCCGGAGGTTCAGCGGCTGAGGCGGATGCGCGGCCCCCATACGAACTCGAGGTCGTCCAGCAGGACGTCCTCTAGCTCCTTCTCCCATCGGCTGCGCAGGAGGAACGGGGCGGCCTCCATCCGCTCACAGATGATCAGGGTTTCGGGCTGTCCGATCAGCGCGTACCGGCCGCGCGAGGCGGGCCTACTGCCCGGCCCGTACGCGCGCAGCAACTCCGCCAGGTGCTCGCGATGCTGCTCGGCGAACGCCTCCAACCGCTGCGCGTAGCCGTCCCGCTCGTTCCTGCGTACCGCGCTCAGGGCCACGGCCAGGATCTCCTCCGACGCCGCGGGGATGAGGAAGTTGCCCGGGTCGGTCAAGGCCCACGTGCACCGCTGCGCCGCCGTCAGGACGTCCTTCGCGTCCAGCACCGCGGCCGGCCTCTCCTCGGAGGTCTCCTTCGGGGCCGGGGGCGCCGGTTGCTCAAGGTGGGGAACCAGCAGAGTGTTGGGGGTGGCGCGCCCTCGCTGGGCGGTGGCGGTGGTGTCGGCGATGCGCAGCAGGTAGGTGGCGACATCGCGGACACCGGCGAACCAGCCGTCCTCGAAGCGCTCCTCGGACCCGTGCGGGGCGCTGCTCTCCGAGATCCAGGTGTGGGCCCCGGCCACCGCCCCGGCCTCCAGCCGCGACACGAGCTCGTTCGCCTGCTCGTCCGCGATTCCGACGGCGGCCAGGGCCTGGAACACCGTGAACCGGGCCGCCGTGGCCTCGCTCTGGTGCCGGCTGATACGGGCCAGCTCCCGGCCGTACGCGTCCGCATCATGCTGTTCGGTGCTCATGCTGTACTCCCTTGTCCGTGTCCTGCCGGTCGGCCGCGTGTGGATGGCCCGGCACGGGTGTTCATGCGGGTGGGGTGTTCAGGGCGGTGGGAGGAGCCAGTCGTCGGACACGGGGCTCCTGGCCCGGTACGGGTCGGCGAGCAGATCCTGCACGGCCTGTTCGGCCCGCCACCGCGCGGCCGTCCTGCTCGGCCCGCGGCCGCCCTTGTAGAGAACGGGGGTGCCGTCCGTGCTCTGCCAGTCGAGGGACCATCCCCACGCACCGAGGTGCACGGCCTGGGAGAACAGGGGCCGCCCCAAGAATTCCTTCTTGTCGACGGAGGCCCACACCAGCACCCTCGGCCCGGGTACGGGGACACGCACACCGGCACACAGGTGTCCGGTGCCGGCCGCCTGCCACAGCAATCCAGCGGGCCGCGCCTGTACGGAGGACAGTTCCGCCGCGTATCCGACCAGGGCGGCGATCTCCCACACCAGTGCCAGGACCAGCGCCCCGCGCTGCAACGACGGCCAGTGGCCCGGCGCGTCCCACACCAGCACATCGACCGCATCCCCGATCCGGTCCTCGTTCAGCAGCACCTCCAGCTCGAACCCCGCCACCGGCCCCGCCCGAAACTCCGGGCCGCCACCCGCCGTCTCCTCCACGAGCTCCAGCGCCACACCGACCACGTGCTGCTCCACGGACATCCCGATGGCCACCTCGCGCAACTGCTCCGGTGGCAGTCGCTCCAGCAGGTGCTGGATGTGCTCCAGCACGGCGGTGTTCGCTTCACCCAGATCAGGCAGTGTCACGTGTGGTGAGGGGAGTTGGCCCCACAGGGTGCCGGCCGACCACAGGTCCTCGAACGCGCGGACGTCGTCCACACCGTCGCGTTCCTCGGCGAACCCCAAGGCACCCTCGACCACTCCCAGAGTGGCCGGGCTGTGTACCGCGCCGAGGTGGCCGGTGTGCCGGCACAATGCCGCCGCCCGGCCTTCCGCCCGGCCCAGCACCAGGCTCACCCGTCCGAGCCGCCCTGCCCCCGCACTCTCTCCCCTCACGACGCCCTCCCGCTGACGGTGCCCGCTGCCCACTCCAACCCGAGCGCGGCCAGCACCTGGAGCTTGTCGGCGGTGAGCTTGTCCCGACGGCTCTTGCTGTTACTCAAAAATACCCCGAGCTTCACCTCACTCCCATCCTCAAGCCGCTCTACGTGGCCCCTGGGAACCGTCACAGAGCCGGTACGCGCCTGGTACTGCGCCAAGGGCCGCCACGCCCTTCTCGAAGGCGCTCCCAGCCGCCTTGGGACTCTTGGCGGGCTCCGCCTGCTCCTGGGGCAGCGGCACGACGCGGACCGCCTCCAGGAGCTCGCGCTGCCCGTCCATCAGCCCCGCCCACACCGCCGGCTGACGCTGCCTCGCCAGCCACCTACCCACGTCCATGCCATGGACGGTGAACCCGGGCAGAACGTCGGAGTGGTCCTCTTCGTCGGCCAGCAACTCCCGCAGCGCCGCGTAGTGCCTCTGCCACTCCGCCGGCCACGCCGGATCCCAGTGCTCATCTGACAAATCCGAGAGGGATCACCAGATGAGCGATGCGTTGAACTGCGGATTTGGTGATCGTTTCAGGATTTACTGCTGTGGTGTGGCGCGGCTCTGAGCTGGGGTTTCTGGGGGAGCTTGGAGACCTGGAGAGGCTCTGAGGTACAGATTTAGTGATCGTCTCGGAATGTAGTGATCGGCGCGGGATTTTGTTATCGCTGCGTGGTCCGGGTAGCCAGGTTTGTGCTGGTCAGGGGTTGGTCTGACGGATCGTGCCTGTGACCAACTACTACGAGAAGCAAGGGCACGCGGCCGGGGCGGCCTCATGTGCTCCAGGGCATCGCGCCGGACCGCGTCCCTTATGTGTCGGCGCCCCACAGCGCGGTCTGGACACCTCCGTGCGTGACCAGTTCGGATGTCTCCCGGAGCCGCTGGCGTTCCGCCAGGGCGTGTTCGTCGCCGGGCAGGCAGGTGAGCATGAACTCGGGAATCACCGCCGTGACGAGCCACAGGGGGAGGACCATCAGAGTCTTTCCGTCGTGCAGGGGCGACGCGGTTGCGTGGTCACAGCACGGCGGCCAGGGACAGCATGACGGCAAAGAAGGTAAGCCCGAAGATCCAAACCTGCTTGGGTGCCAGGCGCTGGACCGGTTGGCCGGAGCGAACCCGAGCCAGGTGACGCCTGATGAATCTGGTGAAGATGGCCATCGTGACGAGCAGGGCCAACATGGTGATCGTGTAGAGCATCAGCGGGGCCTCGCCGCCGCTTCCCTGTGCTTTGGTGCCGAAGAAGGTCGCTGCGAAGCCGCCCAGAGCTGGCGCTGTTGCCAGGTAGAGTTTATGTCGTTTCTTCGTGGCCCAAGTCTGCATGACCACCCCGAACGCAAGGCCGGATACAACGGCAGCTATCCACCAGTCAGTGGTGGAAAAGGTGGACGAGAACACTGGAAGGCCTCATATCGGGTTGTGTAGTCGGCTGGGTGGGGCGATCCGACGGATCGCCCCACCCAGCCGACTCGTTAAGACTACTTACCAGGTGACCCAGCCGATCACCGTCGTCGTCATGCCGGTAGCGAGGTCCGAGAGCTTCTCGCCGACCAATGCCTCATCCACCCCGACCTTCAAGCTGCTTCACGTCGACGGTCGCGTGCTCCCGCCAGCGGGAGCAACAGCCACGCCAGCGTCGCTACAGCGAAGATCGCCACAACCGGCGCCAGACTGCCGCGCTTGAGGAAGAAGATGAACGTCTCTGGTCCGTTCACCACCACGACCGCGCCCAAAAGCGCCAAAGCACCGACAGCGGCAATTCCGGACAACCACTGCGCAAAATATCGTGCAGCAGCTCGAGCTATCGCATGGTCCCGACGGTTCATCTTCGGCTCTCCTCGCGCTCGATGAGTCAGATCCTGTCAGTACAGCCACAGGTCGCACAGTCGGCGCACTTCATCCGGCCACACGTCCCGCACAGGGTGTCGCGTGGCGGCGGACCATCAGGGAAGCACTCCACGCCCCCAGACGAATTCGAGGTCGTCCAGCAGAACGTCCTCCAGCTCGCCTTCCCACTGGGGCCAACCGACGAAATTCGCTGACCTGCTGAAACAGCCTCGCTGTCGAGTGGGAGTGCCGCGCAGGGATGTAGAGATTCCCGGTGGACTCGCGTATGCCGACTTCGTCGGTGCGGATGCTCAACGGCCGTTCCCAGAACGGGAACGGGATGCTGGCTAATCGGGGCTATAGCGCAGCAGGTTGTCCAACCCGATGGTGTGCAGGGTGGCGCGGACGTCGGCGTTGGCCCCGGTGATGATGAGAGTCACGCCGGCTGGAGTGGCGGCCCGTGCGGTGTGGAAGAGTGCGCCGGTGCCGTCGTTGGTGATGCGGGTGACCCGGGTCAGGTCGATCTCCAGCGTGGCAGGGGAGTTGTTGAGTGCAGCGGTCAGCCGCCGGGCGGTCTTCCCGGCGTTGCGGGCGCTGATTTCGCCGCGCAGCCGGACCACGGCGTGGTGGCGGGTCGGGCGGGGTGACAGAGCTGTGCGCAGGCTCATTGCGGCGATCCGCAGCGCCGCGGCACTTGCGATCAGGCACAGCAGTTTCATCGAGGGGGAGTCGACCTGAGTGAGGAGCCATCCGGCCGCCGCGGCAGCCACGAGCCAGGCCGCTGCCCTGGTGAGGACAGTCCAGTTTCCCAAGGGGTTCATGCGACGGCCTCGTTTCCTGTCGACCGGCGCAGACGCCGGGCCCGGGTCAGCGCATTCAGGGCGGTGAGGGCTGCCAGCAGGTGGAGGGGGAAAGCCGCCGTTTCGGCGATCGCGGTGATTCCGGTGGCGCGGGTGACGTTGGCTGCCAGCGCACAGGCCAAGAGGGCGGCGGGAAGCCTGCGCCGCCACCCAGGAAGCTGCCGCAAGCGCCATGCCCACACGCTGAGGACGGCGTTGATGATCAGGAACATGGCGGGACCGTCCTTGGGAACGAGGTACTGAAGCCGGCCACAGCGACGGCTGCGTGGCCGCGCGGAGCGCAGGCCGCCGGCTGGCCCGCCGTGGGCAGGTGAGGCGGGAACCGGTGAGAGCCACCGGGTTGCCGCAGCGATCATCACCGTGATCACGTATCCGTGCGGTCAGGGGCGGTCGGCCCACTGGCGGGCGTGCCGGGGGCGCGCTGGTAGATGTCGGGAATGCCGTCGGCGTCCTCATCGCGGTCCTCTTCCTGGCACAGCCTTCGGTAGAGGACGTTGCGGCGTCTGAGGAGCACCGCGGCGAAGGCCGCGGCGAGCAGTGAGCCGGTCAGGACGGCGGTTTTGACCGGGGCGGCCGTGGCCGGGTCGGGGAAGGCGAGCTCGCCGATCAGCAGGGCGACGGTGAAGCCGATACCGGCCAAGACGGCCAGAGCCAGCACATCGGCCCACGCCAGATCGGGGTTGAGGCGGGCGCGGGTGAAGCGCGCGGCGAGGTAGGTCCCGGCGAAGATCCCCACCGTTTTTCCCACGACGAGTCCGAGCACCACACCCAGCGGCTCGCTCTGGGAGAACACCGCGCCCAGCCCCGTCAGCGAAACGCTGACCCCGGCGGCGAACAGCGCGAACAGCGGCACTGCGATCCCGGCGGACAGCGGCCGCAGCAGGTGCTCGGTCCGCTCCCCCGGTGAGGCGTTTTCCCTGGCCCGGCCCTGAGTGCCGTCGTCGCGCCGGGTGCGCAGAATCAGTCCCATCGCGACCCCGGCGACGGTGGCGTGCACCCCGCCCACGAACATCAGCGCCCAGATCATCACGCCCAGCGGGACGTACCACCACCAGCCGCGTACCCGCAGACGCTGGAGGAAATAGAAGACGGCCAGCCCGGCGAAGGCGCCGCCGAGCGCGACAAGGTTGAGGTCGGTGGTGAAGAACACCGCGATGATCAGGATCGCGCCCAGGTCGTCGACGACCGCCAGGGTGAGCAGGAACGCCCGCAGCGATGACGGCAGATGAGTGTTCAGGACGGCCAGGACCGCCAGGGCGAAGGCGATGTCGGTGGCCATCGGCACCGCCCACCCGCTCAGGCTGCCGCCGCCGATGCCCGCGGTGATGGCGTACAGGGCGGCGGGCACCGCCATGCCGCACACCGCCGCGATCACCGGCAGGGCTGCGGCCGCCGCGGTACGCAGCTCGCCGACTACCAGTTCACGCTTGAGCTCGATACCGGCCACCAGGAAGAACACGGTCAGCAGCCCGTCGGACGTCCAGTGCCCCACCGACAGGTCCAGGCCCAGCGCGGGCACACCGAAGTGGAAGTCGCGTATCGCCTCATACGCCTGACTCCATGGCGAGTTCGCCCAGATCAGAGCCAGCACCGCGGCGGCCAGCAGCACCAGGCCGCCCACCGTCTCGGTCCGCAGCGCCCTGGCTACCGCCGTGCGCTCGGACCAGGGCAGCAGTGCCAGGAAAGGGGAACGCTCACGCGGGAAGGGGCTCATCAGAGGAGATCTCCGGGGTGGCGGCGTCGGGACATATCTGTCCCCTGGACGCCGACCAGACTTCCCGGCACACCCCGCGCTTCTTGACGCGTTCTTTACAGCCTATCGGGAGCCTGTCTCCACGACACCTCGACACGATCATCAGTTCTGCCCAGGCAACAACGCGACCCCGGAAACCGGCCACCCACCCACTCCGCAACCAGTCGACACGGCCTGCCTGCGGACGATTCCGTGCCTAGGCAGTGGCCCCCGTCCGTGCCCACCAGGCCCACTCCACGGCCCTTGAACAGAAGCCACGTTCCCACCTGGGAACCAGCGGCCCGCGCCACCGCAGACAACCCGCCCATCCTCTTCCCTTGGCATTCCGTCACTTCGAAAGAGCCATTTCGTCGCTTCGCCCACTGGCTGCGCAGGAGGAACGGGGCGCTTTCCATCCGCTCCACGATGACCAGGGTCTCGGGCTGTCCGATCAGCGCGTACCGGCCGTGCGAGGCGGGCCTGCTGCCCGGCCCGTAGCCGCGCAGCATCTCCTCCAGACGCGGGCGGTGCTGTTCCACGAACGCCTGAAGGTGCTCGATGTACCCCTCGCGTTCCTCGGTGCGCACCGCGCTCAGCGCGACGTCCAGGAAGTCACTGCCGTCCGGCCAGTGCCGCTCGCCTGGTGCGGCCACGGCCCACGGGAACCGCTCCGCCGCCGCCAGAACGTCCTTCGCGTCCAGCGCCGCAGCCTGCTTGCCCGCGGGGGCCTCTTTCGGGGTGGGCGGATCCGGTTGCTCAAGGTGGGGAAGCCGCAGGGTGTTGGGGGTGGCGCGCCCGCGCTGCGCGGCGGTGGTGTCGGCGATGCGCAGCAGGTCGCTGGAGACCGCGCGGACACCTTCGAACCAGCCGTCCTCGAACTGCGGCTCGGATCCGTGCGGGGCGCTGCTCTCGGAGATCCAGGTGTGCGCCGCAGCGATTGCGCCAGCCTCCACTTGCGACACGATCTCATCCGCCTGCCCGGGGGAGACCCCGAGGGCGGCCAGGGCCCGGAACACAGTGACCCGCGCCGCGTCGGCCTCGTGCTGGTGGTAGTTGATACGGGCCAGCTCCTGGCGGTACGCGTCCGCGTCGTGCTGCTGCTCGGTGCTCATGCTGCCCACTCCAGTCCGAGGTCGGCCAGCGCGGTGAGTTTGTCGGCGGTGAGCTTGGCCCGGCGGCTCTTGCTGTTGCTGAGGAACACTCCGAGCTTCACCTCACTTCCGTCCTCAAGTCGCTCTACATGAGCCCTGGGGACGGTCACAGAGCCGGTGCGGGCCTTGTACTGCGCCAGGGGCCGCCACGCCCTTCTCGAAGGCGCTCCCAGCCGCCTTGGGACTCTTGGCGGGCTCCGCCTGCTCCTGGGGCAGCGGCACGACGCGGACCGCCTCCAGGAGCTCGCGCTGCCCGTCCATCAGCCCTGCCCAGACCGTGTGCTGACGCTGCTTCGACAGCCACTTCCCGACGTCCATGCCGTGGACGGTGAACCCGGGCAGGACGTCGGAGTGGTCCTCTTCGTCGGTCAGCAGCTCCCGTAGCGCGGCGTAATGCCTCTGCCACTCCGCCGGCCACGCCGGATCCCAGTGCTCATCCACGGCCTCCAGCGCCGTCTTCCACTCCGGGTGCCCGTCCAGCGCACCCGGACGCCGCAGGTTCGACAGCCACTGCCCCACGGGCCGGTCCAGCATCGTCGCGGGCCGGGGAGCGCACAGCGTCCAGTGCTGCTCGTAGTACGCCTTGGCGGCCTCCAGGTTCTCCTGGAACCGCTCAAACGATCAGCGAGTCAGTGCTCGAAGGGGCGGGAACCCCAAGCCTGGGGTTCGGGGCGTTCACTGCGGCGGAGCCGGGCCGGTCGTGGACAGGGCACCCCGCACGTGCGCGCGGCCCCGCCGCCCGGTCCGCGGTTCAGGTCCCGGCGCAGCTGGCGGAGCCCGTCGCGCACGCTTCGAAGCGCCACATCGGCGTGCGACCGCTTCATTGTCATTTCCACGGCCCACACTGAGGGGATGACGACCTACCAGGGACCCGTGACCGTTGTAGCCGGCGACGTTGACACCTCGATGCAAGCCGACTTGTCCATCACCGAACGGGGCCGGACGAAGTCCTGGGGCGGCCACCTGTCCCACTACGAGGACGTCGACATGTTCAAGGTCCTCACCGCGGACACCGCAGTCATGCGCCTTCCGGACGGAGAGGAAGGGCGCTTCGTACTTCAGGGCAAGCTGACGCCCGGACAAACCGCGATGGGCGTACTGGGCAGCGGCCCGGCCCCCTTCTGAGACAGACGCACTCCAGCTCGTGTCATGCGGCCTGGCCGAGCGACGACAGCACAAAGTCCCGGAGCGATGACAGGATCCGGGACTTCTGTGCACTTCACTTGCCGCCAGATTCAACGACCGACTGCTGTCCCGGTCACCGGCCGCCGTTCATGCCCAGCGAGTCCGAGTGGGGTTCCGGCCAGATGTGAAGCGCTTGCTCGAACAGGCGTCCTGGTCCGGTGGAGTTTTTGGGGTGTTCGGTCTGCTTTTCGGGGTGGATAGGGAGGGGCTTGTTCTTGTGGCATGGATTCCGGGCTTGGGGGCACAGCGCCGCGTTCTGTGAGGGAGTTGTGGCAGCTTGTGAGGTCCCGGTGACCGGTGTGGTCACTGGTATTTAGCTTTCCGTGGGGGGAAGTTGATGCGTTTACGTGCTTCTGGCACGCCGTTTTGGCGTGCCCGCAGATCGACTCATTACGTACTGACGGCGGCGGTCGCGGTGGCCGCGCTCGCGGCCGGCACCCTGCCCGCTACGGCGGCGCCCGATCCGGTCAAGCCGGAGCCGACGACCGCGTGGACCCGGCCCGGCAAGGTTGCGGCACCTGCGGTGAAGGCAGGCTCGACGAAGGCCCCTGCCTCCCGGCAGGCAGCCGAACCGTCTGAGGAGCGCGCAGCCTGGCATACCGCGCAGGACAAGGCGCGCCACCTGCCCGAACGCGGAGCCGGCTCCGCGGCCAGGGCCGTTGCGGGTGAAACTGCTGGCCATCGTCCCCGAGGGGCAGGGGCAGGTCCCCTGGCATCAGCTGTCCGACACACGCCTCAGCGACTCGTTGGTCGCCCGGGTGAATCTGTCCAACGGCAACTTGATGCTCGCGGCCACCGACTTCGACATCGCCGGGGCCGGCCAGAACCTGCAGCTGTCGCGGACCTACAACTCGCTGGACGCCCCTTATGGCAAGGTCTCGCAGCGCTGGTGGCAGGGATACGAGCGCTACGCGCATCTCACCAGCACCGAGGTCGTCATCTATGACGCGACCGCCGGTGCGGTGCGTTTCGCCAAGAACGCGGACGGTACGTACAGCACGCCGACGGGTTATTCGAAGGACCTGAAGAAGAACGCGGACGGCACGTACACCCTGACGACCCGTAAGTCGGGTGCGAAGGACACGTACAACGAGCACGGCACGCTGACGAAGGTGACTGACCGCAACAACGGCACGATCACCATCAGCCAGCATGATGCGGGCGGTGAGAACACCGGCTTCAAGCTGACGGAGACGCGTTCGGGCCGGTGGATCGACCTGGTGAAGACCGATGCCTCGCAGTGGCAGGCGAAGGACCACACCGGCCGTAGCGTCGTCTACGACCTCAATCCGGCCGGTGACCTGGCCCGTTCGACGGACACGGCCGGTAAGACGACGGTCTTCGACTACGACTCCTCGCGCCGGCTCACCGGGATCACCACGCCGGAGGGCACTACCACGCAGCTCACCTACGACGAGGAGAACCGGGTCACGTCCCTGCGCCGGCACCACGGGCCGACGTGGACCTACGCCTACTCGGGGGCGTCCCCGTCCGCGGCGGGAACCACGACGGCCACCGACCCCGACGGTGACAAGACCGTTCACACGCACAACGCGGACGGTGAGATCACCAAGGTCACCGACCCGCTCGGCCACAACCGCTCCACTTCTTACCAGGCGCATCAGGTCCAGACGGCGGTCGATGCGATGGGCACCGGGACGGGCGGAACCGGCGGCAACGTCGTCGCCTATGGGTGGGACGCGCGCAACAATCCGTCTTCGGCGAAGTTGCCGACCGGGGCGACGGCGGCAGTTTCGGCGTATCAGACGGTCGCGGGCACCGACCTGCCGAAGGACTTCAGCGCCCCGGACGGGCGCAAGGACACGTTCGCGTACGACGCCAGCGGCAACACCCTGTCCTCGACCGCGACAACCGCGAGTGGTGGGGCGGGGACCTCCCTGTCGTACACGTACAACAAGGCGGCCCCCACGTGCGGTGGTTTCGAAGGTCAGCGGTGCACGGCCAAGGACCGCAACGACAAGGTCACCTCGTTCACCTACGACGCCAAGGGCAATCTGTCGAAGGTCAAGCCGCCGGCCCCACTGGGGGAGACGGCATACACGTATGACGCGCTGGGACGGCCGGAGACGGTCACCGACGGGCGCGGCATCAAGAGCGTCTACACCTACGACAGCCGCGACCGGGTCAAGGAAGTCTCCTCCACCAACCGGACGGTCACCTTCGCCTACGACGGCGACGGCAACCTCACCTTCCGCAGCGACGCGTCGGGCATCACCAAGTGGAGCTTCGACAAGCTCAACCGCGAGAGCACGCGCACCCTGCAAAACGGCGTGCAGACGGCGCTGGGGTACGCGCCGGGCGGTGAGATCGAGCAGTACACCGACCCGAACGGCACGACCGACTACCTCTGGGACGCCGCGGGCCGCCTCGAGCACCTCGCGGACCCGGAGGGCAAGAAGACCACCTTCGAGTACAACAACAACGACAAGCGCACCAAGACCACCTACCCCGGCGGCACCACACAGAGTGTCACCCTGGACAACTCAGGCCGCCCCGCCGCTATCAAGGCAGCCTCCGGGGCGGCGACGCTTATCGACCTGAAGTACACCTACGGCTACGGCACGGACGCCAAGACCGACGGCACGAAGATCCGCACGCGTACGGACAACGCGACCAAGCTGACGACGTCGTACAGCTACGACACCCAGAACCGGCTGACATACGCGCAGGAAGCCGACGTGGCGGGTGCCCGGAAGGCGTCCTGGCGCTACTGCCTGGACAAGGCGGGCAACCTCACCCACCAGGACACCACCGCGGCGACGGCCTGCCCGGCGGCGCCGACGTACACGTACAACGACGCCTCCCAGCTGACCGCGAAGGGCGGCAGCACGACGGGCTGGTCGTATGACAAGGCGGGCAACGAAACAGCCGCCGCGACCACCACGGCCCGCACCGGTGAGACCTGGAGCGACTTCAGCCAGCTCACCTCGATCACCACCGGGGGCACGGCCCGCGACCTGGTTCACGCGGGCACGACCAACGACGAGCGCACCAAGCTCGGCGACACCTGGTTCCACAACACCGCACTGGGACTGGCCGGCTCCACGACAAACGGGGCCGACACCGGATTCATCCGCGAACCAGCGGGCACCCTCAACTCCATGCGCACCGGGGGCAAGAGCTACTACTACCTCACCGATGCGACCGGCAGCGTCCTGGGCCTGGTCGACGAAGCGGGCGAGCGCACGCACACCTACGCCTACAGCCCCACCGGCCAGACACGCACCACCCCCACGGAAAAGATCGCCCAGCCTTACCGTTACGCCGGCACGTACGCGGATGCGACCGGGCTGTACAAGATGGGCGCCCGCTACTACGACCCGTCCCTGGGCCGCTTCACCCAGCCCGACCCCAGCGGGCAGGAAACCAACCCCTACCTCTACGCCGCAGCCGACCCCATCAACAACACAGACCCCACAGGGCTCTGGACCGGCTGGGACACCGTGGCAACGGTCTTGACCGGAGTAGCCCTCATCACAGCCATTCCCACCGGCGGCGCTTCCCTGACGGTCGCTGGCGGTATCAGCTTGGCGCTCGCACAGACGAGCTTCGTCGGTGCAGTTGCATGCGGTGTCTACGACGACAATGCATGCTGAACTAAATATCGCCAGTGGGGTCCCGCCTGCTGTCGGCGTGACCCCACTGGCCACATCCTGAAGAAGGCATGATGCGTCAGAAAACTGGTTACTCCCTTACCGTCCTCCTGTTGGTCGTTTCCGCGTTAGCTCTGGTCGCGTTTTCGCCTAATGCCATGGACCTACCTGCGGTTTGGTGGCCGGCGCTAGTGATCGCGTGCATTGCTTTGCTAGCGATCGTGGCTATGTGGATTACACGCAAAAGTGCTAAATAGCCCAAAATGAGTGAACCACTATCGCGTGCATGTCCTTTAGAGGCCTTTAGAGGTCGTTTTTTCCCAATGTTTCATCCCGGTATTAGGGTTTGATCCTGGTCTGCGGGGTCGCGCCAGGAGATGGTGGCTTCGCCGGTGAGGCGGCGGGCCATCAGGGCGGTCATGGCGAGGTGGATCATGGCTTCGGAGCGGGCCGGAAGCGTCTCGTAGTCGCGGGCCAACGGATGGGGCGATCCCCCGGCGCCTGCCGTCGTGTGGCCTCCCGCCCCGGAGAGACGAGCGCGCCGAATCCTCTGCTTGCCCCTTCGGCCGTCCTGGGGTGCGAAGGGAGCAGAGGCCTTTCCCCGGCTCTCGCACCCGTACGGAAGCCAGTACTGGCAAGCGCGTCGGACTCGGTCGGCGCTGTCTTGCAGCAAAAAAATTCGCTCCAGGATGTGTCGTCGGTGTGTTCTGCAGTTGGCGAATCTTGCTCGCCGTTGCGTGGCGGGCCGGGAGCTCGTGCCCCTTCGAGAGTGGCCTGAACGATGCGGCCCGCCGTTTCAGACGACGGGCCGCGTCGCTTTATCTGCCGCTGAGACCGTTCCTGCTGATCAGGTCTTGGTGAGTTCCGCAGCGCCGAAGGAGACGTTGAAGCGGTCGCACCAGATGCTCACGCTCGTGTACTGCGAGAGGTCGGCGCCGGTGGGAAGACGGTAGTTCTGGTCGCCTTTGTTGCCCTTGAGCTTGCCCAAGCTGACGTACTTGCCGTCGTCGAAGACCTCCCAGCCGGCCTTGCCTTCCTTCACCGGCGCATCGGTGAGCCACACGTGCAGGTCAGGCCCGTTGCTGGTGTCGAGATTCTCCAGCCGCAGCGTGCGGGACCCGTCCGCGAGACGGACGATCTTCGCCGAGCCCGTCGTGGTGTGCTCGTGGCTGATCAGCTGGCCCGTGGAGATGATCTGTGGGGCCGTAGGCGTAGCCGATGGCCCCGAACTCGCGCCCGGTGGCGCCGTCGTGGCCGGCGCGGGTGCTGTCGCGGCGGGCAGAGCCTCGCGCACCGTCTCGTCCCGCCACAGTTTCCAGGGTTGGAACAGGTACAGGCCCACCCCGACAACGGCAATCACAATCACAGCAACGCTCAGAACGACCGGTCTGCTCAAGATGCGTCCGCGCGCCATAAGTTCCCCCAAGTTTCGTCGGCTCCTGCCCGAGGCTAGCTGCAAATACGGCTCGTGCGGCGGCGACGTCTGGGTGCCCACTCTGCGCAGCGGCACGTGCCCCGCCGCCCGCGACTTCCACCTGGGTGCGATCTCTCGGTTTCGGGGCGGTGGTGGGGCCATGGCCGGATGCGGTGGAAGGGCGACTGGGAATGGAAGCCCCGGGGTCCTGGCCGAACCTTGACCGGCAGCGGGCCGGCCTGCTTGCGTTACGGTTCCGCGCAGACAATCAAGACCAAAAACCTATGGGGTGGACTGGAGAGCGGCCGGCGGAGCGGGAACTGCGCGCACACCCGTTGTCCGTCTTCCCCTCCCGCTCCCGGCGCCGCCGGTGAATGCCGGATTCCGTTTCGTTTTCCTGACGCCCTGCAGCCCTGCCGGTGTGAGCCAGCCATCCGCGCGCGCGGTCCCTGCCCCGCCTCTCCGCGGCCCGCACGGATTTATGAGCTTTGGAGCCTTCGTGACTGATCTCCATGAGCCTTCCGCGGCAGTCCCGCCGAACCCCGGTGCGACTGCCGCGGCCCTCTTCGGGGAGCGGGCCGATTGGCCTGGGCGGGTGCTCAAGGAAGGTCCCTGCCGGCCGGCAGATCACGAACACCGCGCCCGATGCCTGGAGTTCACACCGCTCGACGCCGCACCCACGCTGCTCGTTCCCCCGCCGGGCCGCCCGGCCCGGCGGCCGCGTCTTCGACGCCATGCGCACGGCCGTGGCAGCGAAGGCCAGGGCGCCGCACGAGCGCGCCCTGCAGCAGCGGCCCGCGGACAGCGAGGGCGACGGCTTCCAGGATCCGGACCGCACGGCACTCCCGACGCGGGTGACCCGGTGATGAGCGACAACACTCCGCCCCCGCGCGGCCGCCGGCCCTTCGCCGGGGACCTCAAGGTGCTGGGCGCCACGCCCCAGCGAAAGGCGAGGCACTGACCATGACCACCCTGACCGTCAACGACACCGACCTCACCGACCCGCAGACCTTCCTGGCGCCCGGCGCCGAACTGGTCGAGATGTGGCGCCGGTTCAGGGCCGAGGGCCCCGTGCGCTGGCATGAGGTCCCCGGCCGCGCCGTCCCCGGGTTCTGGGTGCTCTCGCGCCACGACGACGTGATGCAGGTCTACCGGGACAACAAGCGCTTCACCTCCGAGCGGGGCAACGTACTGACCACCCTCCTGGAGGGCGGCGACTCGGCCGCCGGCAAGATGCTGGCCGTCACCGCTGGAGCAAGGACAAGACCCGCGTAATCCTGGGACTGAGCTCATATTTCGATGAAGACGCCAGGTATCTACGGATCGACGCGTCCGGCGAGAGCGCCAACAGCGTTCGCGAAGATGACTACTACCCCAAGGGTCCAGAGATCGCAGTGCCGATCAAGGATCCCCTTGCTGACGTGACGTGACGTGACGGTACGGGTAGCGATCGGCGGAAAGAGCTGGAAGGAGGGCTCCAGGGCCCCCTCCCAGACGATCCGCCTGTCCCCCACCGGAATCGCCTACGACGCAGCAACCGGGAAGAAGCTGCCCTCCGATCTCTGAGTCTCAGCCGCATGTTGCACCACCCGCCTCGTACAGAAGAGGGCCCGCTTGGCGGGCCCTCTTCTGCGTCCGGTAGCCCCGCCTGTCCGTCCGATGACGCTCGCCAAGGAGTACGCGCTCGACAAGGCCATGGCCGCCAGGCAGACATGCCCCGAGTGCCGCCGCAGGTTTTTTCACTGCCTGTCGACCCTGCTCGGCATCTGTTTGGAGTGTCACGACGGCACGCCCGCCGACCCTGCCACCTTCATCGGATACCCGGCCGGCCATCAACTGGCGGCCTGAGTTCCGCACAGCACGATGCCCGGAGGCGGGCAGCGAGCACGCCTGAAGACACGGCGATGCCCCGGGGCGGGCTGTTCCGTCACCAGCAAGATTGCCAGCCAGCCACCCCGGGGCACCCACTGCCTGCCCGAGTAGGGCCACCCCGTGCAACGGCCGCCCCTTCACCTCAGTCGAGTCGCTGATGACGCCCGCGTAGCAGCGGATTGCCCGACTGGGCGTCATGGGGCGGCCCGAGCAGGAGGGACACCGTTCCGCTCCGCCCGCTTAGGTGGGCGGCGTACCGTAGTCACACGAGCTAAGGAGGCACTCGTGGACGCCACCCTGAAGACGGTCATCGGCGGCACTCTGGTGGAGCTGCCCGGCACCATTGCCACGATCCGCGCCACCATGCCCCCCGGCCAGGCGGAGGCGTTCGACCGCGAGATTGAGCACGTGCCCGCCGTGGACCTTCCCGCCGCGCTCGTGCGCTGGGCCCTGGCCGGCACCACCGCCGACGAAGAAGACGATGCCCTCTTCGACCGTCTTGCCCGCGGTGAGGACATCGGCGCCGTGCCCGTCGACAGCGACCGGCCGGAGGTGGCGTGAGCCGCGACCGCATCCCATACGCACCCCCCGCAGACCAAGCCCGCGGCGCCATGGAACCGGCGCTGCGGGCTCGTTTCGATACCGGCATGCAGCGCCTGGCGGCGGATCCGTATGCGCAGGGCTCGGCCCCGGTCAAGGACGATGCGGACCGGCGCGAAGCAGTGGTCGCCGGGGTTGTCATCCGCTACTACGTCAGCTTGCCCGTCCTGACCGTGACCGTCGTCCGTCATCTGCATCTGATCCCGCAACGCAAAAGTGCTCCGCCCACTCCGTGTCTGGAGTGGGCGGAGCACTTTGGTGCTGCGGTAGGACTACACGCCCGCCGCCGCCGACGGCACTGCCCGCCGCTCCGAGTGTCCCGGCCGGGACACTTTCTGTGGTCGGTCAGCTCGGCCGTGGCTGCTCGGCGATCTCCAGGTGCTCAAGCTCCGCGAGGATGTCGCGCGCCAGGAGGCGGGCAAATCGTTGGGCGTGGTGTAGCGGAGGGGTGGGGCCTTGGCCGGGCGGGTCAGGGCCCCACGGGGCGCGCATCCGTGGGGCGGATTGCATGCACGCCACCGGGTAACCGAGCCGGCGCCGGTCGGGTCACGCGCGCGAGGCCGTATTCACCCGGTGGGTGGTGCCGGTGGTCAGAGCCGGGTGTCTTCCAGGGCGCGGCGGTCGCCGCGGACGCGTTCGCCCGTGGACGCGGCTGCGGCCTCCCCCGGGCGTGTGGGGGAGGCCGCAGGGTTGGGGGGTGAGGATCAGCTGCCGTAGCCGCCGTGGTGGTTCTCGTGGCTGGAGCTGTTCACGCAGGTGTTGCCGAACGCGGGGTTGAGCAGGCCGATCACGTTCACGGTGTTGCCGCAGACGTTGACGGGGATGTGGATGGGCACCTGGACGAGGTTGCCCGAAAGGACACCGGGAGAGTGCGCGGCGACACCCTGCGCTCCGGCGTCAGCGGTAGCCATGCCGGCTCCACCGGCCATGATGGCGAAAGTGCCGGCGATGGCGGCGGTTGCCTTGGCGATACGCGACATCAGTTCTCCTTGCGAGATGAAAGGTCGCAGGATGTGCGGCCTGCGCGTCCCTTCAACGCGGGAACAAGCAAGGGGTAACGGATCGACGCCGAAGTCATCGCGCCGCGGGTTTCCGGGACTGGGGTGCCTGCGGTTGCGCGGCGCGGGTCCGGTTGCTGTCAGCGGGGGAGTTGGGCGTGGATGGTTTTGCCGTAGCCGGGACCGGGGGTGATGGTCAGGCGCTCTGTGAGGCGGCGGATCATGTGCCAGCCTAAGCCGCCGCTGCCGCCGCCCAGGTCGGGGGTGCGCTCGCGGGGGTGTGCCGGGCTGGGGTCGCTGACCGCGGCGGTCATTGTGCCGGGGTCGGCGGAGAGTTTCAGGGTGTAGTGGCCGCCGCCGTGGCGCAGGGCGTTGGTGACGAGTTCGGAGACGACCAGGACGAGAGTGTCCGCCATGTCCGGGCCGGGCGCGGGGGTGAGGCGGTCGGTGAAGGCGCGGGCGGCCTGGCGGGCCCGGCTGATGCCGGCCGGACTGTCGCCCCGGACCACGGTCGGTACGGGGGGCGTCGAGGTAAGGCTGATCGTCGTGCTGTTCATACGCGTACACCCCACCTGTGTTCGGTTGTGCCGCTTGTGCCGTGACACCCCACCTGCCCGGTCCGACGGCCCTCACACCTCCTCAGAGGGGTGCGCCGTTGCAGTTTTCACGCGTCGCGGACCGCAGGAGTTCACTGTCAGTCCTCACAGGAAACCTGTCATGGCTGAGGTAGACATCCGCGCGTTGCTGTGGTTATTGTTTTCCCCGTAGCCAAGAGAGACCGCAGGGCCTGGCAGGGAGAACTGCCGGGCAAGCAGTACCGCAGTACACGTAGTTGCAGTGCGCAGGACGGTGCGGTGGTGGAGTTCCGAAGCCAGAGCAGTTGTGGGACGGCGACGGGACTGACGACCGGACCGGGCGGCCCGCAGTGATCAGGGGCCGCCGTGAGCAGTAGGGCAGTACCCAGGTGCAGTCGGCAGTACCAGTGGTCCCTCGGTAAATGGCGTCAGGCTGCGGCGCGCGTACCGGGAAGTTCGGCAGTGGGGTTCCAAGCCAGAGCAGACGCAGGACGGGCGACGGGGCTGGCTGCCGAAGAGTGGCGCTGTCGCAGGCCACCAGCAGGACGGTGCGGTGGTGGAGTTCCGAAGCCAGAGCGGATGCAGGACGGGCGACGGGGCTGGCTGCCGAAGAGCGGTGCTGGCGCAGGCCGTGGAGCAGTACGTAGTACCAGCAGTTGTACGTGAATTGATCCCAGAGGGAAGAACGGAGGGATTGAGCGCCATCAGGATCGCCCGGGTGAAAGTTTTGGGCCCGGGTACCGCAGGACATCGTTCGTGAGGTGGTCTCCGGTCAAGCAACCGCGATCTCCGCACCCCCGACAGCATTCCGGTCGGGTTGGCGGAAACAGAAGGCCGGCGCAGTATCAGGGCCGGCAGGTGGTGTAGCAGTTTCTTCGGGGCCCGGGTGCCATTGGCACCCGGGCCCCTCCAACGCGTGTTCCACAGGAAGGTACAGATGACAGCAGACGACTCCTTCGGCCGTCTCGATGACGACGACTATCCCGCCTTCACGATGGGCCGGGCCGCCGAGATGCTCGGCACCACCCAGGCCTTCCTCCGTACCATCGGCGAAGCCCGCCTGATCACCCCGCTCCGCTCCCCGGGCGGCCACCGCCGCTACTCCCGCTACCAGCTGCGCATCGCCGCGCGCGCCCGGGAACTCGTCGACCAGGGCACCCCCATCGAGGCCGCGTGCCGCATCGTCATCCTCGAGGACCAGCTTGAGGAAGCCCAGCGCATCAACGCCGAACACCACCGAGGCTCCAAGCCGGCCAGCACACCACCCGCGGCGTGAAGCCCGCCGGAACACCGGCCGCCCGCACGCTCACCGGCCGGTGATCAAGAGCCGCGCACGGTCGCTTGCACTGTTGATGAGGCCATCCGCCGCGCGCCGGCCGCAGACGAACCGCCGCCGGCGAACTGGGATATGCGCCGCGGCCTGACGGCAGCGCTGGAGAACTGGCAGACGCAGGGAACGCTCCGCCACCGACTCTCTGCTGCTGCCCCTGCCAGGGACGCAGGCGTCCGAGTGGCTTTGTAGGTGAACACTCACGTACGAAGCCATCCCTGCGAAGCGCCACACTTGCGTGCGTGCCCTTCGTTGTCAGTTGCACGGTCCACACTGGAGGCATGACGACCTACCAGGGACCCGTGACCGTAGTGGCCGGCGACGTCGAGGCCACGATGCAAGCCGACTTGTCCGTCACCGAACGGGGCCGGACGAAGTCCTGGGGCGGCCACCTGTCCGGCTACGAGGACGCCGACATGTTCGAGGTCCTCACCGCGGACACAGCTCTCATGTGCTTTGCAGACGGTCAGGAAGGCCGCTTCGTACTTCAGGGCAAGCTGACGCCCGGACAAACGGCGATGGGCGTACTGGGCAGCGGCCCAGCCCCCTTCTGAGACAGACGCACTCCAGCTCGCGTCATGCGGCCTGGCCGGGCGGCGACAGTGCAAAGTCCCGGAGCCATGACCGGGTCCGGGACTTCTGTGCACTTCACTTGCCGCCAGGTTCAACGACCGGCTGCTGTCCCGGTCACCGCTCAGGTCCAGTCGAGTCCGAGTTCGGCGAGCGCCGCCAGTTGCTGCTCACTCAATCGCTCGCGTCGGTTTCTCTGGTTGCTCAGAAAGATGCCCAGCTTGATTGTGCGTCCGGGAGCTCTTCGACGTGGGCCCTCCCCGAGCTGGTGCTCAAGCTGCGCCGGTACTGGGAGTGGGGCCGGCTGCTGTCACGGGACGCCGACAAGCGCATCGTGGACCGGGTCCGCTCGCGGCCGGACGCGATCGAGAGCGTCGGCCATGAGCAGCGGCTGTGGCGCCGGTTCTATCCGCCGACCGGCCGGGAGGGCCTGGTGCCCCTCGCGTTCGTGTTCGCGGACACCACCGAGGCGAAGGTCGCCAACACGGTCGCCGTGCTGGAGGAGGCCGGCCGCCGCTACTGGGCGCCGCGCCGGTACGACACCTACCACCGGGGGATCACGGCGCGGGACTACGGCCAGGCGGTGCCCGTCGTCCTCACCACCCTGGAACAGCTCCAGGAGCACGGCGCGGATGCGGCGGTGTGGCGGCGGCTGGGACGCACGGGCGAGCAGAAGCTGACGGCCGCGCTGGACAACCCCGACGGCGACGTCCTCTTCCGCGACCAGGAGGCCCGCGCCGACGCGGCGGAGGAGCAGCGCCGTGGCGCTGAGCGGGAGGAGCGGCGCCCCGTGTGCATGCGGTGCGGAAGGAAGTTCACCGACCAGCGCTGGGAGGAGACCACCGCACGCGGCGGCGCCTGGACGGCCGGGGACGCGTCCGTGTGCGGCGCCTGCCACGCCGACGATGTCGCCCGCAAGGAAGCCGCCGCCGAAGCCGCCCGCCTCCAGGCCGCCCTGCCGCCGGAGCCGGAGGACGACCCTGAGTCGGACAGGGGACGCGGCTGGTTCCGCCGGCGGACCTGATCCGGGCATGCCGCCCCTGCCGGGCCGGGCGTGACTGTCCCGCCCGGCGGGACGGCCCGGGAAGTCGCGGCGCCGCCGTACGGGAGGGAACAACCCGAGCCCGGCTGTACGCCGGTGCCAGGCCATAAACAGGTCTCATGAGACGCAGCAGAGAAGAGACCGCGCCCCAGGATCTGCCGGGCGACCTGTGGCACGCCCTGGCCCAGCTCCAGCACACCCACCCCGAACCGGTGGGCCGCGTCGGGCCGCTCGCCCGCCCGGCCGGGCTGCTGTCCTTCACCGCGGCCGCCGACACCATCCTCGCGGCCCGGGTGCAGCTGACCGGCGCGGAGACGATGCACCAGGTGAACGAGACGCTCCGCGCGATGACCGGTGACCTCCCCCGCGCCCACTTCACCGGCCCCGGCGTCGCCCTGGAACTCACGCTCTGCAGACGGCAGGAACTCCCGATCCACGCGGCGCACACCACCGGCCTCACCCGGCTCTTCCAGGACGCCACCAACACCGTCAGTGCCCACAACATCCGCGAGGGCGCCTGGTGCTTCCACTGTGACGGGACCGGGCTTGCCCGCCCGCTGTGGGAGTCGGCGGGGCACGCTTGAGCTTGAGATTTATCCCGTAGGAGCCGTCGGGGCTTGGCTCGCATACTGGTCTGATGAGTCCGATCTCCACACGCCATCGGTTCCGGGACCCGCGCAGCACGAAGTACGACTTCCTTGAGTCTGTCCTCGTACGCTGTCCCGGCTGCGACAAAGTCGCGCACATCGGGACAGCACCGGACCCTGCCGGAGTACGCGACCAGGGCCTCTTCGTGCCAAGGCGTCTCGTCTGCCGGAACTGCGGGACGGCGAAGGAATCGCGCCGTGGAGGTTTGGCCTTGCACCGGGACCCCTACGGGTCGGCCAGAGACCCGTATTTCGGCGTCCGTCTTTGGCTGCAGACCGAGACCCGGCACGGGTGGGTATGGGCCTACAACTTGGAGCACCTGGACCTGATCAGGCGATTCGTGCAGGCGCCGTTGCGTGAAGGGATTCCCTGGCACGACCACGGCCGGAAGATGACCGTGGTGGCCCGCCTTCCCGCATGGATGCAGCAGGCCAGGAACCGCGACGAGGTGCTGCGGGCCATCGCTCGCATCCACGCCTCACTGCTCCGTACCTGATCGAGGAACACCGAGGTTGCCTGCTCACCCCGTGACGCGTCTGGGTTTGGTGCCCTTCTTGTGATGGCTGGGGCGTGAGTGCGGTTCGCCGGTTTTGAGGACCCGTCCGACGTCCTGCACGACGGCCCGTCGACGGTTCTTCACGCCGGGTGGGCGGCCGGGGCCGGGCTTGGTGGGTTTGGGTGCACGGGCTGGCAGAGGCCACTTCATGCGGAGGTTCCAGGAACCCCCGTCTCACCCGGGCCGGGGTGAGCTTGTTCGGCAGAGCCGGACGCTCCCAGGGGCGGCGGAGATCGGTGACCAGGCCACGGACAAGGCGGAGTTGGGTGTGAGCGGCGATGATCAGCCAAGTCCAGCGGTCGGCGGCCTCGGGATCGCGGAGTTTCGGGCGGGTCCAGCCGAGCGTCTGCTTGATCATTCTGAAGGTGTGCTCAAGGTCGAATCTCCGCAGGAACGCGTGCCAGAGCCGGTCGACATCCGTTTCGCTCGCCCCGGTGCCCGACCACCACAGCCAGACCGGTTTCGGCTCCGCACCGTTGGGCAGCTGGTCGACCTTGAGCCGGATCACGGTGCCCTCGATGATCGGCAGCTCGTCCCAGTGGGTGAGCCAGGCCGCCCGGCGGGTTAATCTCGGGTGGAGACGGTCAAAGGCAGTGGCCACCGCAGTGCCGTACCGCTCCGTTTCCGTGACCGTGCGGACATCCGGTTCGCCCCAGGTGTCCGGCTGGCCGAAGACGAACTCGCCGCCGTGCTTGGGCGGTCGCCCACCCTTCGGGTCGTAGATCCTCGGCGGCGTCGGCCGGCGCATCACCCGGTCCGACCGCAGCCTACCCAGCAACTCGACCGGTAGATCGGTCAGCAGGAACGACAGCCGCTGAACGTCGTAACCGGCATCAAGGACCAGAAGGATGTCCAGGTCGCCGAGCTTCCACTGACCGGCGGCGACCAGGCGCTCGACGACCTCGCGGACCTGCACGGCGGTAACCGCCGCAACATCGGCACCCGGTTCCAGCCGGATTGCGTCCAGCATGGCCGTCCAGGAGGTGCGGCCCACCTCCAGTGCCGCGACGATCGAGTACGGCCAGCCCGGGATCATGCGGTGCTCGTTCTTGCCCCGCCCGTACGTGTGGCAGAACGAGCGGTCCGGGGAGGTGTTCGCGTCGGGCCGCAGCCACGGGCTGACATCCGCCGCGAGCACCAGGCGCCCGTCCGCGGCCCGGGGCAGTGGCAGCCCGGTCAGCGTCCTTCGAAGCCGTGCGATGTCGAGGTGGCCGCGGTTGAGTCCGCCGTACAACGCGCCGTGCCCCCGGCGGTGTTCAGGCGCGAGCGCGAGGTCGACAAGGGTCTTCACCGGCCCGTCGGAGCACAGCAGCGCGTCGCAGAGCTCGAACAGCTCGTCGCCCCGTCTGGTCAGGCACGCATAGAACTCCGACCGGAAGCGTGACGCTTCCGCGAACGCCTCCCGGCGGACATCCTCGCCCAGCAGACTCGACTCCACGGCCTTCGTTACGGTCACGTGCGCTCCTTGGTCGGAGCACAGGATCGGGCGAAGGCCGCACGCATGTCCGCTGAACTACGAAAGAATGGCTCAAGTTCGAAGACCGTTCGACACCAGGCCGATAAACGACAAGTTGAGAAACTGTTTGCGATCCCCGACCGCGCGAGCGCCCGTTTTGCCCAGATTCTCTGATGCGAGTCAGGCGAGGCCAGGCAGGGCATCCCCGGAGAGGGGCTGCCCTGCCTCCCTCTGGGCGGGAACCGCTGCGCATCAGGTGCGGGTCGACGCGTTGCCGATAGACTCTCGGGCGGGATATCGGTTGCCCGCAACGTAGTTGGCCAACGGGGGAGAGTGTCTGATGGCTCAGCAGCAGGGAGCGGATCCGGCGTACCGGCTCAAGATCTACGGGTGTCTGTTCCTGATGGTGTTCGGCGCGTTCGCCCTGTTCTTCATCGGCCTGCCCAGCGGAGAGGGGGATGTGAAGTGCGGCGATCAGGTGATGTCCCCAGGTGACCACTGCAACGTCGGCGGCGGCCGTCAGATCAACGCGGACGGCTCCTCGGCGGCGGCCAGTTATGACGAGATGGCCGCCAGCAACCACGAACAGCACGCCGGCGACCCTGCCTCTACCATTGCGGGCTCGGCCCTGCTGGTGGTCGGCTCGGGCCTGCTGGCCCTGGTGGTCTGGTCCCACCGCAAACCAGCCGCCCCGCCGCAGGGCAGGCAGTTCCGCTGAGTAAGGTACTGAACGGCTCCATGGGAACGCTGTGCCCTACGCCGCTGCTGGATGGTCGTGGGGCACAGCCGGTGGACGGCCACCTCGAGTGTTACGACCCGTTCTCGGTCAGCTGGCTGGCGGTGTTCTCGATCCACAGCAGCGTCCACTCGACTCCGGCCTGCCACCCGGGCTCCGAGCTGTTGTACCGGTCTTGGGCGTCGGCGCGGATGTTGGCGGCGAGGGCGCGCAGGTCCTTCTGCAGTCCCTGCCGCCGGGCCGCGTCCATGGCCTGGATCATTTCGTCAGTGAGGAGACCCCCGGAGTGTGGACACACCTGACAATGGATCTTGACGGTCCAGGAAGGTGTAGATCCTCATGGCAAGACCCTCGAAGTACAGTCCGGAGTTCCGGTCCGACGCGATCGCGTTGTGGCGGGCTTCGGCTGGCATGCGGACGTATCGGGATGTCGCTGCCGATCTGAACGTCAATCCCGAGACGCTGCGCGTCTGGGTGCGTGACGCGGACGGGCCCCCGGCGGACGCCGGCAGGCTGACGTCGGCAGACGCGGAGGCGGAGTTGGGCCGGCTGCGGGCGGACAACGCCCGGCTTCTGAAGGCCGAGAAGGAATGGCAGCTGGAGCGCGAGATCCTTCGACGGGCAGCCGCCTATTTCGCCAAAGAGATGAAGTGAGCACCCGCCGCTGGGACTTCATCTCCGCCCACGCCGGCGTCTTCGGCGTTCAGCGGCTGTGCCGAGTGCTCCAGGTCTCCCGCTCGGGCTACTACCGGTGGCTCGCCGGCGCCAGGGTCCGCGACGCCCGCCAGGCCGAAGAGGACGCCTTGGTCGCCGAGATCCGCGAGATCCACACCGAACACCGCGAGAACTACGGCGCACTGCGGGTCCACGCCGAACTGCGCGGCTTCGGCCACACGGTCAACCACTAAGCCTTGATCCACCGACGTGGTCTGAAAGTGATCTTCTGACTGATTTCTGAGCCGGGTTCGGGATGTCCGTTGAGGTTGGGCAGCCTGTAGCCGCTGGTCTGCCCAGCGTTTCCACGTGTTCGGTTCCGGTTGGGCCCTGGTGGGCGGGGTGGTCAGGGGATCAGGCTGGCGGGGGTGGGTCGTGGACGGTGTCGAAGAGGTGTGTCCAGGCTTGCTGCCAGGGCCAGTTGCGTGGCAGGTGCAGGGTGAGGCGTCGTGCGGAGCGGGCGATCCTGGCGGGGACGTGGACGAGGTGGGTGCGCAGGGTGGCGGTGGTGGCTTTGGCGTGGAAGGGCGAGGTCAGTGCACCGGTGGCCCGCAGCAGGTTGTAGGTCATCGCCCACAGGGTCAGCCAGGCCGCGTTGGCATTGAAGTGTCCAGACGGCAGGTGGGCCAGAGCTCCGGCTTTGCTGTCCGCGATGACCTGCTCGACCACGGCGTGGTGGCGGTGTTCCCGCTCGGCCTGAAGGGTCTGGGCCGGGTTGTCGGTGAAGAAGGGGTGGTAGCGCCAGAGGGGGAACAGTTCGCCCTGCTCGCCCACGACGGCGGGTTTGGCCAGGTCACGGACCCGGCGCACGATCAGCCGGGCGGTGACGTGCTCGCTCTTCTTGCGGCCGGTGAACGCGGTGTATGCGGGTATCTCGGCGACCTCGGCGTCCGAGATGAGCTCACCGGTGTCGGGGTCGGGTACCGCGGTCGGGTACGTGATCTGCTGCCAGTCGTGGTCGGGGATGGCGTGGACGGCCCGTTTGATGGAGGGGTTCATGCCGGTGGTGATCGAGAAGTGGGCTCCGGCCCGGCGGCAGGCGGCGATCACACCGGCGTTGTAGAACTGCGAGTCCGCGCGCAGGATGCGGGTGCCGGTGCAGCCGGCTTCCCGGGCGGTGGCCAGGGCCTCGGCCACGAACTTCGGGGCGCCCCGGGAGTCGGCCGCTTTGCCGCGGCGCATTCGCACCGCGGCGATCACCGGCCTCGACCGGGGGGTGCAGATCGTGGCCAGCAGGGGGTGCAGGGTGCGGATGCCCTTGAACCGTCCGTACTCGGCGCCCTGCTTGGTCCGGCCGTAGACGCGTTTGTGGGTGGAGTCGACATCGATGAACGCCATCGCGTCGGCGCCGGGCAGCAGCGGGGTATGCGCGGCCAGCTCCGCAAGGAATTTCCGGTGCACGGCGTGGAGTTGGAGTGCGTGACCGTGGGTGAACGCGCGCAGGAAGCTGCCCAGGGTGGACGGGGCACGGATGCCCGCGAAGACGACAGGCATCGCACCGTGTCGCAGGACGTGGAGGTCGTCGATACTGTCCGCCCCGGCGGCCATCCCGGCCACGATGCTGGTGACCTTGGCGTCGGCCGACGCGCCCGCGCCGTTCGCCGCCCCCGTCAGCTTCACCTTCTCCGCCGCCAGGCGCGAAAGCCCGCACCGCTCGGCCAGCCGCATCACCGGGACCAGCCCGGCATGCGCGATCAGATTCTCGTCGTCGAACGCAGCGGAGACCGCCGCCCGGGTATGGGAAACTTGCATCTCGGAAGTGCCTTGCTGATTGTGTGTGCTGGAAGCCTCAAGAACTCCCATCATCGCAGGTCACAAGGCACTTCTTCGTTTTCCCAAAAGTTACCCACAGGCACCAAATCGGTGGATCAAGGCTAAGCGGGTGGCCAGGCTGATGCGCAAGCACGGCATCGTCGGCCGTCACCTGCGCAAGAAGAAGCGCACCACGATCCCGGACCGCCTCGCGCCGCCGGTGGCAGATCTGGTCCAGCGGGACTTCACTGCTGGCACGCTGGACGAGAAGTGGTGCGGCGACATCACGTATGTGCAGGTCAAAGACGCGTGGCTCTACCTCGCCTGCGTCATCGACATCCGGTCGCGCCGGGTACTCGGCTACTCGATGGCCCCGCACATGCGGGCCGGGCTCGTCATCGACGCGCTCCAGGCCGCGGTCGCGACCCGCCGCGGCGACGTCACCGGAGTGATCTTCCACGCGGACCGCGGATCCCAGTACACCTCGGCCGCGTTCGCCCAGGTCTGCGACCGGCACGGCATCCGCAGGAGCATGGGCAGAGTCGGCTCGAGCTACGACAACGCCCTGGCCGAGAGTTTCTGGCAGGGACTCAAGAGAGAGACGATGCACAGGAAACTGTTCTTGACGATGCGGCAGGCGAGGCTGGAGATCTTCCAGTGGCTCACCTACTACAACGCCCGACGCCGACACAGCGCGCTCGCCTACCTCTCCCCGATGGAGTTCGAGCAGCAGCACCACAAGACAGGTAAACTCTCACTCGCAGCATGAACCCCTGTGTCCACACTCCGGGGGTCACCTCATCCTGGGCGAGCCGACCTATACGGACACGTACGGCCCCTGCGTGAACCGCCGCGAAACGCGCCGCTCCACAACGCGGGTATCGGAACGTCCAAGCAAACCAACCCTGGCTGGGAGCTCGTAATGGCGCGGATAGTCCTGCGTGAAAAGACCGCGAAGAATCCTGGGGAGCCGGTTCCCGGAAAACCTCCCCTGTCGACGCTCGGCCGGGTGCTGGCGATGATGCTGGCCTTCGCGGGGACGGTCGTCTTTGCGGTGGTTCTGGCCCGGCTGACTCTGCAATCCTCGGCAGCATCCGTGCCGTTGACGCACAGTAACCTGCGCCCTGGGGACTCGATCCGTGCTTATCTCGCGCAGCCCATGGCCCCTGACACCGTCAAGCAGCTCGGCGGCAATATCGTGATGGGGATACCGTTCGGTGTGCTGCTGCCGGTACTGGTACCCCGAACGCGAGGAGTGGTCCGCGTAGCGGCGGCCACCGCTCTCGTGATGATCCTCGTCGAACTCGTCCAAGGCGCCCTCATTACCGGGCGCGCCTTCGACATCGATGATGTTCTGCTCAACACCACGGGTGCCCTCATCGGTTACCTGCTGATCGGCCTCCGGCTGGGCCGCGCAGTGCATCCCAGGCGCCGCCACTGGTGGCACCGGTTCACCAAACGCCAGGTGACTGTCACAGACCCAGACCCGGCATAGGTGCGCCTCGCCGCGCCCCCTGTTCCGCCGCCCCCCGCCGGGAGCGCCATGGAGTTGACCACCGGAAGCCTGAACCTGGCCTAAACGGGCCGAGGTGGCGGATGGCCTCGGCGGCCTGTCACGGGCGGCTGCTGTCGCCGGGCTGGCCACATCTGGGGGCGTGAAGTCGATCAACACGAGTTGGACCTGTCGGGCCGGCCGTGGGCACGCCAACCTCACGTGTTGACATGTCCGCAGCTTCTGACGGGAGTCACCGGTATGCCTTTGGTCGATGAGGACGAACGCCGGCGGGCCGAGCGGGCCCACCAGGTCGCGCTGTTCCGCTACCAGTTGATCCGTGAGGCGGCCGACCCTGCCCTGAGCGGTGCTCAGCGCGGGGCGCTGGTGCGTCAGATCGCGGCCCGCACCCACACCGACCCGTTCGGGAAGCCGGTCAAGGTGACCCGGCAGACCTTGGACCGGTGGATCAGGACCTGGCGGGGCGGGGGCTTCGACGCGCTGCTGCCGCCGATCCGCCAGGTCACCCCCGCGCACCCCGGAGGAGGTGCTGGACCTGGCCGCGGCCCTGAAGCGGGAGAACCCCCTGCGCACGACGGCCCAGGTCGTCCGGATCCTGCAGCAGCACCTGGGATGGGGCCCGTCCTACCGCACCGTCCACCGGCACCTGGGCCGGCTCGAACTGCTGACCCGCCCGGACGGGCAGGCCCCGACGGCGTTCGGCCGGTTCGAGGCCGACCGGCCCAATGAACTCTGGGTCGGCGATGCCCTTCACGGTCCGAAAATCGCAGGTCACAAGAGCTATCTCTTCGCTTTTGTGGACGACCACAGCCGGGCGGTGGTCGGGCACCGCTGGGGCGGGAGCGAGGACAGTGTCCGTCTGGCCGCGGCGCTTCGCCCGGCGCTGGCGGCGCGCGGAGTCCCCGAAGGCGTCTACGTCGACAACAGGTCCGCCTTCGTGGACTCCGCCCTGCTCAGGGCCTGCGCACGGCTGGGCGTCAAGCTGATCCACTCCCCCCGGGCACGTACGCGTTCCAGCTCGGCCCGGAGCGCGGCCACCTCCTGCTCCTGGCCGTCGTCGACGTCGTCGTTCTGCCCGGCCGGGGACGAGGGGTCCCCGCAGGCGGGGACTCGGGGGCTTGGCATCGAGTCCCGGCCCAATCGTCCACACTTCAGAGGTCAGAGTCTCACCATCAGAAGGACACGCATGATCACGCTCAAGAAGGAAGACGGCCCGGCGGATCTGGGTGGGGTGACTCATCTGTCCATCGGGGTGTCCTGGGACGCCACGGTCGGGGCCAGCGGCGGCCTGCTGGGCAAGCTCCGCCAGAAGGTCGGCACGGACCTCGACCTGATCGCCGTCGCCATGCAGGGCGCCGACCCCGTGCGGCTGGCCGGACTGGACTCGCTGGACCCGCTGGGCAACGGCTCGCTGGTGCACAGCGGCGACAACCAGACGGGGAAGGGCGACGGCGACGACGAGACAGTGACTGTGGAGTTCTCCCGCGTACCGTCCAACATCACGTCGATCGTGTTCGTCGCCGCCGCGTACAAGAAGCGCAGCGCTTTCCAGAACGCCCGGAACATCAGCTTCAAGGTGTACGACGCGACGGGCGGCACCGCCCAGCAGGTCGCCGACATCTGGCCGAGTCTGCTCACCGACGACAACGGCTGCGCCGTGGCCAAGGCGATCCGGGACGGCGCGGGATGGAAGCTCCAGGTGATCAACGAGGTCGGGAAGGTCAAGCAGGGCGATGAGCGCGATCTGATGCGCTTCGCCGTCAGCAAGTAGCGCGAACACAGCAGCCGGGGGCGCCCTTCGTGGGTACCCCCGGCTGCTTGCTGCCCGCCGACCACGGCAGGTTGCGGGCCATGAGAGCGGTAGGTGACCGCACTGCAGAGGCGAAGCACGGCGACATGCTGACCGAGACCCTCAGCATTCTGCGCAACAAGGGCTGAACCGCAGCCGGAGTGTCTCAAATGTCCGAGCTTTACGGCCGTAAAGCTCGGACATCGGAATGGGCTGCTACGTGTTCGTAGTGGCCCTGTCGTGTGTCAGTTCGCGGGGCGGTGTCCTGCGAACCGGAGCTCTGCCGGTCGGGGCCCGGGTGGGAAGTTCGCGTGCCAGCCGCCCGTTGTACGGGACGGCCACGCATCTTGTCGACGTTTCCCTCCCGCCCGGCGGGAGGGCGCGCAATAGGCCATTGACCAGCGGCGGCGGCACCGCGGAGACGGGGCAGCGGGGGATTTAAGGCCGTAGTTTGATGATTCAGTCTATTTAAAGACATTTGATCATTCTTTGGGGTGCGTAGGGTGTCGCGCTTCCCTACGGTGAGGGCTGCCGGGTGGGGAATCTCTCCGTCCGCACAACCGAAGGACAGTCTTATGCGCTCTGTGCGCGCGACAGCCACGGCCCGGACCTTCCTGATTACCGCGGTGGCCGTAGCCGGCCTGACCGTCGCTCCCTTCCTCGCTTCCGCGCAGCCCGGTGCGGGCGGTGCCCGGGCTCTGAGCGCCGCAGGGGCTCCGGGAGCCAACGGCGCCAACGGTGTGGGGACCTCTGGTGGTCTCGGCGGTCTCGGCGGCACCGGTGGTGCCGCGGGTGCCAACGGCAACGGGGGCAACGGAGGCGCTGGTGGCAACGCCACCGGCCTCGGGAGCGTCGGCGGGGCTGGTGGCACGGGCGGTGCGGGCGGTGCCGAGGGCAACGGCGGGGCCGGAGGGCTGGGCGGTGACGCCGCGCTCGGTGGTACCGGCGGCAAGGGCGGTGTGGGTGGTGCGGGTAATGCCGGGGCCGGTATCGCCGGCGGTAAGGGCGGTAACGGCGGCGCCTCCAAGCTCGCGGCCGGCCGCACGGGCGGCGCGGGCGGCGCAGGCGGCGCCGCCAGCCCGGTGTGTCCGGGCAAGCCCGGCGGCAACGGCACTCCCGCCACGAAGACCGCGGACGGCACCACCGGCGCCACCGGCGCCGCCGGCAAGACCACTCTCCCCTGCTGAACCCCTCCGGTGAGCGGTTCCCCGCGGCAGGACAGCAAACAGGACAAGCGCCCGGCCGAGATTCCACAGGCCGGGCGCTTGTCCGTAACCGGGGAGGATGGTGACGTAGCCCAGCAGGCAAAGCGCGACCGCTGCGGTCGCCAGGAACCGCCGGGAAGTACGCCTTGGCACGCTGGGGCCAACTTCGTTGCGCCGGCCAGGCTCCGGAGCTGCGGGCGCGGGGCCAGGTTGTGCGTCTTTCCGTTCCGTAGCCGGGGTGGGAGTGGCCTGGGCGGAGCGGGCCGCGTCGGCTCGCTTCCAGCGCTCCAGGCATTCGGCGACCATGAGGTCACCGCCTAACGCCCACGCGATGGGTTCGACGGTGTCCCAGCGGGGGAGCCGTTTGCCGTTGAAGGTGTCTGAGATCGTGCTCTGTCTGACGGTCGCCCCTGGATACCGTGTTCGGCTCCTGCGCACGATCTCGGTGTAGCTGGGTTTTTTAGCCTCTCGGTGCAGGCCGCGCATCCAAGCGGCGAACGCCGCGACCAGGTCTGTGCCGTCCCCTTGGTCTTCGTGACCGTTCGCTGTCATTCGGTTTCCCCTATGGCCAGGTCAGAGCGAGAACCATGCGCAACTTGGCCCCCTGAGCTCCGACAACTGGTCTCATTCTTGTGTCCCACACTCGCCTTGCCGGCTTCGGGACCGTGGCCGCGTCGGTGAGGGTGTGGGTGGTGGCCGGTGAGTGCGTAGCGGCGTACGGCCAGCGCGGGTTCCACGTTGACGACGATGGCGTCTGCGTACCGGGCCAGGATTGTCTCGGCGGCTTCCTGCTCGGACCAGAACGCCGTGGCGAGTGTGAGTGCGATGTGCCCCAGACGCCTGCCTGCTGCGGTCATCTCGTCGACCAGGCGCCGGACGACCGTCGTGTCGGTGGGCTGCCGCTGGGCGTACATGACGGCAACCGGATGACGCGGGCGCCGCCCGCGTCGTGGCTTTGCGGCTCCTTCCCTGTGCGGGTGTACGAAGGGCGGGTGGACCGGTCTGGTACGGCGAAGTCCGGGCCGGTCACTTCGTCTTCGAGGTCTGGAGAGAGCCACGTGAGGACCGCGCGAGAGATTATGACTTCTGGTACCGAGTGCATCGGGGCCGAGGAGAGTGTGCTGCTGGCGGCGCAGAGGATGACCGAGCTCGGTGTGGGTGGGCTGCCGATCTGCGGCAGCGACAGCAAGCTCAAGGGCATGCTCACCGACCGGGACATCGTGGTGAAGGTCCTCGGCTCGGGTAAGGACCCCGCCGCCTGCACGGCAGGGGAACTCGCGCAGGGTGAGGCGGTCACGATCGGCGCCGATGACGACGCCACGGAGATCCTGCGCACCATGACCGCGCACCAGGTGCGCCGCCTGCCGGTTATCGACGGCCACGACCTCATCGGCATGGTCGCCCAGGCCGATGTCGCCGGCGCCTTGCCCGATCCCCAGGTCGGCGACCTTCTCGAAGCGCTCTCTTGCGACTGACCTCCCCCAAAGCCGTCCCAGTCCCGTGCTGCCGCACGTCCCAGCAGGCTTGGGCCGGCACACCTTTTTGGGCAGTGCGGCCTTCCCGGCCGATGGCCTGCTGACCATGACGGCGTGGAGGGGCAGGCCCGCTGGCAGGCGTCCATTTCCTCGCCCCGGGGAGGGGAAGCGATGAGTTCGGGAATCTGGCGTCAAGTCCTGGCTGCCCTCTCCGGTGAGGGCCACGACGACGCGGACCGGGAACGGCTGCTGGCTCTGGGCGCCGCCGAGTTGGCCTACGCTCGCAGCATTTCCGGCGGCCCCGTCACCACGGAAGATGTCCGGCGCATCGCCTTCGAGGAGTTCTCGCTCCTGATCGACGACTCCCAGGCGCGCGCGGCCGTGTGCGAGCGCCGCGGCACCCGGGGGTGACCGAAGCGGCATTGAGCCGTTAGCCCGGCATGACCCTGCGGCCCGTGCCGGGCATCGGGGGCCCCGACGAATCGGTTCGCTCACCCGACCCCGAGCCGATCTACACGGCCCTGGCCGCACAGTGTTGAGGCCGGGCCTGGTGCCCGGCCGGCGCGGCCACCGATGGACACCTGGCCGGCCCCGCCCCGTGGCCGGGCCGATAGACCGGCGTGATGCGACGGCACCCACTCGCCCTTGCACCACGCCTAGGCCGGCAGCCTCGGACGCCTGCCCGGCCACACCGAGGCTGCCGGACCTGCCGGTCAATGTTTGTGCCTTACCGGTCCGGCAGCCCACTCGGGGCCCGCATTCGTCGCGGAGATCCAGGGCGAGCGCGCACGTCGTGTTCCTGCCGACTGAGTCGCCGCCCACTTCGATCTTTGCCGGGTCCACGCCCTGCTCGCCGGGCAGGGTCGAGCAGTCAGCGCACTCGTACTCGATCTCCTCGATCTGGGTGGGGAACTTGAACTCCGATGCACCCCCGGTAGCCACCGCGTAGGTCTTGAGCCCAGCGGCCTGGGCGATGATCCGCAGGCGCAGTTCGAACTCATCGAGGGTGCCCAAGGCCAGTACGCCGTGGATGTACACCAGTGGCCCGCACGGCGTACTGGCCGGCTGTCTCGGTTAGCGGCGCCCGGTGCGCCGGCGCAGGAGTCTGCGGATCTGGCGCAGTGGACGGAGGGACAGATCGTGTGGGACGGGTGACACTCGGCCCGGAGGCATCTGGGGCATGGGGTGCATGCGCCCGGCGAGCTCGAGTATGCAGGTGGGGGCGTCGCCGAGGGGCTCACTGGTGTGCAGGGTGATGTCGAAGGGCTGGGGTGGGTCACCGGGCAGCTCACCGGTGAGCATGATCCTGGGCCTGCGGCGCCTCGCCTGTACTCGCTGGTATCCGACCACCTTGCCGTCCACGAGCAGCTCCGTCTCGCGTGTGTCGTGTCGTGTCAGCACCGTGACGGAGTGATCGGCTACGTCCAGATGGAAGCGCTGAGTCCGGCCCATGGCACACCTCCGACGAGCCTTGCGCGTATCTCCAGCGTAGGTGGTGTCCGCGCCGGAGCCCCTCCCTGCGAGACCAACCCATTTCACACAATCGTGAGAAAGTGTCCTAAAAGAGAAATTTCGGCGAGGGAGCGGCCATGGCCCGGCAAACCGGGGGTCACCGAGACAGCACCCCAGCTCTTCCCGTTCAGCGGCACGGGCGTGAGGAGACCTCGGAGGAGCGCGCGGACCGGATGTGGGCCGACCTCCTGCAAGAGCTGCGCGTGGCCCAGACCGGCGTGCAGATCCTCTTCGGTTTCCTGCTCATCGCCGTGTTCCAGCCGGCGTTCACCGACCTCAGCGACACCGACCGCACCCTGTATGTCACCGCCGTCGTGCTGGGAGCGGCCAGCACCGGAGCCCTCATCGGCCCGGTCTGCCTCCACCGGGTCGTCGCGGGCCGCCGCATCAAGCCCCAGGCCGTTGCCCTTGCCTCCCGCATGGCCAAGACCGGCCTGGCCATGCTTGCGGCGACCACCACTGTGACCCTGCTCCTACTGCTGCGTGTGGCCCTCGCCGACACTCTCGCCGCCTGGCTGACCGCCGCCCTCGCCGCCTGGCTGATCACCGTATGGCTCGCCCTTCCTGCCTGGGCCAGACACCACTACGCCCCCCGTAAGTAGCTCCGGGAGCACCCGACGCTGCCTCCCGTCCGGGGCGGGCGGCTGGGGGTGCTGGAGCTGGTTCAGGGACGTGACCAGGCCGAATGAGACGGCGCCGGACCAGATGGGGGCGGCCCATGGTGGACCTTTGTGACAGTTCCGGGGCCGCCGGCCTCGGCCTCACCGTCGCTGTCTGGGCCGGGTCGCTCAAGATGGAACCCGGCACCGGCCTGGCCCGAGCGGACCGTTGGGGGCTCTTCGTTGGCGAGTGGGCGCCCACCTTTTTCGGGCTGGGGCTTGCTCTGTCCCACTATGAGCAGCAGGACGGCACCCTGGCTGCCAGTGGTGCTGATGTGCGGGATCTCCACCGGAACGCCGGGTAAGCGGCCTGCCTCAACGCCATGATGAGGGCCGGTGATGCGGTTGCCGGACGGGCGGGAGGGCCGGTTCGTCCTGGAGGGCAGGCTGGCGCCGGGCCAGACGTCAGTGGGAGTGCTGGGTAGCGGCCCGCCGCCTTTCTGAGAAACACGGCAAGCCCCCGTGTAATCGGAGGCGCGGTGTGCGCAATGGCGACGAAGGGGGTGCTCGGCTGCGGCGGGTCCCTGCGTGTGGCTGGTGGCCTCCTGGGCCCTGTCGAGGTGCGGAGGCCACCAGCCGGTGCACACACGGGTTTGCTACATGGGGTCGATGCCCTGGCTGCCCATGCCGCTGTCCTGCTGCTTGCTCTCCTCCTGGAGATGGCGGGCCTTGTCCGTCAGTCGCTTGCGCTCCTGCGGGTCGGTGGCACGCTCCGCCGCGTCCGTCAGTTCCTGCGCCTTGGCACGCATCTGCTGGGCACGCCCGCCGGATTCGCCTGCAACACTCATGATCACTCCTGGAAGTGTGGGGGAGAGGACCCGGCCAGCGAATCAGTGCCAGGGTGCTCGCGCATCTTGAACGCTCACCCACCGCTATTCCGGCAGCTTCAGTGCGCCAATCGCCGTCGACGGCCGAGACCAGGTCCAGCCTGCCCCGCCGCTCCTCGCATCGCCGCCAGCGCCACTGACTCGCAGGGCCGGATCGCTCGCGTGCTGCTTCCCCGCAGCGGTATCAGGCCGCCGCGTTTAGTGTGGAGACAGGGCGCGGCACGCTCCCTGCTGTCTCCTCGGAAGGGATGACCGGCGATGACCGATACCGGACAGACCAGTCAGACCGAGACCACCCTGTCCGTGGGCGGGCGCGGCGCGAAATCCCTCGGCGCGGGACACGGAAGCGATCCGGGTTCGCGTGGCCGTACGACGATCGCCGATGGTGTGGTGGCGAAGATCGCCGGGATGGCGGCCCGGGATGCGCTCGGGGTCTGTGCGATGGGCGGCGGGTTCGCCCGCGGCATGGGGGCCATGCGCGAGCGTGTTCCCGGCGTGGGCGGCAAGTCCGTTACCAGCGGGGTGAAGGTCGAGGTCGGTGAGGTCCAGACGGTGGTCGATCTGGAGATCGTCGTCGAGTACGGCGTCTCCATCATCGAGGTGGCGGGCGACGTACGCGAGAACGTGATCACTGCCATCGAGCGGATGACCGGCCTGGAGGTCATCGGAGTCAACATCGCGGTCGGTGATGTGAAGCTGCCTGAGGAGGAAGACGAAGAACCAGAGCGGCGGGTTGCGTAGCGGTGCGCCTGCGAACTGTGACGCGAAGGAACGCGGGAATAGCAGGGCCTTGGGCGGCTTGATCGCCGGGACGGCGCTGGGCTTCGCCGGGTAGCCCGGGCCGAACCTGCGTGTCCACTGGTGGACCGTCTCGTAGGACACCACGACGCCGTTCGCCCACCCGGACTCGTCCGCAGCAGTAGCCCCACCAACACCATGCCCCCGCACTGCAGAAACCCGCAGATAGCGGGGTGTTCATGAGGACGGCACCGCGCACCTGGCGGGCCGAGGGGGTGGCCGCGCGCTTCTTCGCCGGGTAATACCTGGAGGGGGCGATCTCGCAGTCGTGCTCGGTGAGCGTCCCGCAGATCGGCTCGACACCGCCGAAGCGGGCCCGGTGCTCGTCGATGAACGCTCCGAGCGTGTGTGGCCGGTCGAGCTTGCCCGGTTGAATCTAAGGCCGCGGCCTTCAGGATGTCGTTCGCCCGCTTCAGCTCGGCGACCTCCTTCTTGAGGGCCTTGAGCTGGGCGGATTCCTCCGTCGTGGTACCGCTCCGGGCGCCGGCGTCGACCTCGGCCTGACGCACCCAGTTCCGCAGGGACTCCGGTCCGACATCGAGCTTCGCGCCGATCAAGCGGATCGCCGCGGACTCGGTCTTGTACTGATCACGAGTCTCCAGGACCAGACGCACGGCCCGCTCCTTGAGCTCCCTCGGGTATTGCTTCGCCAACGGACTCGATCCTTCCAAAGGATCGAGCCTCGTTCAAACCCGGAACGGTTCAGCCACCTGCCGTTGGCAGAGCTGGCGCAGCGCGAGGGCGATTTTGTCTGCCAGGAGCAGGGGTGGGGTGTTGTCGCGTGGGGCGCTGATCCAGTGCGCGGCGGCGGTGCCGTGCGGGCTGCAGGGCAGGAGCAGTTGCTGGTTTCGGGAGAGCACCCGCATACCCCGTCCCTGGGCGGTGTGGCCTGTGCCGGCGGGCACCATGACGTAGAGCCGGTCGCTGATGTGGTCGGCCAGGACCGGGTACCCCAGGTGTACGTCGGCGCCCATCTTGTCCAGGGCGTCCAGGCCCAGGCCGATCGGTGCGATGACCATGACGTCCCAGGTGTCACCGCACCGCGCCTAACGGGTTGAGTCGTTTCCCTTGGCCCACAGGGTCCGCGTCCGGGCGTCGACCGCATCTTTCGCCGCCCAGGTCGCACAACTTGGTGGTAAGGCTTCCTCCGACACGATGAACTCCCTTCAATCGCCCGTTGCTTCTCTTAGAGGACGTTCTGGTTACTTGAGCGATATTTCATGGATTTTGCCAGGTTATGGCGCTTTCGCCGGTTGCCCGCTTCAGGAGGTTGGAGATCATTGCGAGGCGGATCATGCTCTCGGAGTGTGCGGGTTTGGTCTCGTAGTCCCGTGCCAGCCGGCGGTGCATCATGATCCAACCGAAAGTTCGCTCTACCACCCAGCGTCTCGGGACCACGGAGAAGCCCTTGACCTGGGTGTTCCGCGGCACGACGTCGACATCGATGCCGAGGGCGGCTCCGTGTTCGATGGCCTGGGTCTTGTAGCCGGTGTCGACCCAGGCCTTGGTGATCGCGGGCTGGTCGAGGGCGATTCGGGTGAGCAACTGCTTGCCGGCGTCGTTGTCCGAAACGCTGGCCGCGGTCACCGTGACCAGCAGCAACAGGCCGATCGTGTCGACAACGATGCTCCGCTTGCGGCCCACGATCTTCTTCCCGGCATCGATGCCCTGCGTTTTGTTGGGCACGGTGTGGGCGGTCTTGACGCTCTGTGCGTCGATGACGCAGGCGGTCGGCTCGGCCGTGCGTCCCACCTGCTCGCGGACCACCCGGCGCAGCCCGACACCGAGGTGCTCGATCGTGCCGTCGGCAGTCCAATCGCTGAAGTAGGAGAAGACGGTGCTGGGCGGCGGGAAGTCGTGCGGCAGGTAGCGCCAGGGGATGCCCGTGTGGTTCACGTAGAGGATCGCGTTCATGACTTCACGCAGGTCAGTGACCGGACCGCCCAGTCCGAGCGAGGTCTTCTGCCGCTCGGCTCTCCATGCCGTCACCGTCGGCTCCACCAGGGCCCAGCGGGCATCGGTAAGGTCGCTGAGGTAGGCGTTGCGCTGCGGCTGACTGGTCATAAGTCCACTGACCCACAGTGCGCTTGGCGGGGATATCACTCATTCGAGTGAGACGAAAGTCGCCTTCACGGCATCTTCGAACCGGATAGGAGCTATTAGGCTAAAAGCGATCGAATCATCCGGCCGAGCATGCTCGAACAGTTGCCACATTCTCCTCAAAAGCTCTATTCAAGCTGATTTCAGTCTAGGTTCAGAACTACTCAAAACAACACATAGATGATGCGAACGTCCTCTAAGAGGACGTTCTGGTTACTTGAGCGATATTTCATGGATTTTGCCAGGTTATGGCGCTTTCGCCGGTTGCCCGCTTCAGGAGGTTGGAGATCATTGCGAGGCGGATCATGCTCTCGGAGTGTGCGGGTTTGGTCTCGTAGTCCCGTGCCAGCCGGCGGTGCATCATGATCCAACCGAAAGTTCGCTCTACCACCCAGCGTCTCGGGACCACGGAGAAGCCCTTGACCTGGGTGTTCCGCGGCACGACGTCGACATCGATGCCGAGGGCGGCTCCGTGTTCGATGGCCTGGGTCTTGTAGCCGGTGTCGACCCAGGCCTTGGTGATCGCGGGCTGGTCGAGGGCGATTCGGGTGAGCAACTGCTTGCCGGCGTCGTTGTCCGAAACGCTGGCCGCGGTCACCGTGACCAGCAGCAACAGGCCGATCGTGTCGACAACGATGCTCCGCTTGCGGCCCACGATCTTCTTCCCGGCATCGATGCCCTGCGTTTTGTTGGGCACGGTGTGGGCGGTCTTGACGCTCTGTGCGTCGATGACGCAGGCGGTCGGCTCGGCCGTGCGTCCCACCTGCTCGCGGACCACCCGGCGCAGCCCGACACCGAGGTGCTCGATCGTGCCGTCGGCAGTCCAATCGCTGAAGTAGGAGAAGACGGTGCTGGGCGGCGGGAAGTCGTGCGGCAGGTAGCGCCAGGGGATGCCCGTGTGGTTCACGTAGAGGATCGCGTTCATGACTTCACGCAGGTCAGTGACCGGACCGCCCAGTCCGAGCGAGGTCTTCTGCCGCTCGGCTCTCCATGCCGTCACCGTCGGCTCCACCAGGGCCCAGCGGGCATCGGTAAGGTCGCTGAGGTAGGCGTTGCGCTGCGGCTGACTGGTCATAAGTCCACTGACCCACAGTGCGCTTGGCGGGGATATCACTCATTCGAGTGAGACGAAAGTCGCCTTCACGGCATCTTCGAACCGGATAGGAGCTATTAGGCTAAAAGCGATCGAATCATCCGGCCGAGCATGCTCGAACAGTTGCCACATTCTCCTCAAAAGCTCTATTCAAGCTGATTTCAGTCTAGGTTCAGAACTACTCAAAACAACACATAGATGATGCGAACGTCCTCTGAGAGGACGTTCGCTCCCGTTCTGTAGCAAAAAATCCGATATGCGCACCGCCTGGACTATCCCTATTGCGCAAGTTAGACCAACTATGGGCTGGTGGTGGCGACCTGTTCACCGGTCAGTATGCCCAGCTATGGCTGGGAAGCTCTCGTCCCGTTCGAAGATGCGCCGATTCGTCCGATACAGTCGCTCGGCGACAGGTCAGCAGCCCCATATTTCACCCGCGCAGACCACGGAAAATCGTAAAAATACGGCCGAAATTGGACGGAACAAATCGGGAGCGAACGTCCTCTTATAACAACGTGCGCCGGGCGGGGCGGGCTCAGGCCGAAAGCCGACCGGATTCCACCGTAAGAGCGACGCAGCACCACAAGCACCGTCCTTGCCCAGCGTGCGGGCCCCGCAACACCAGGGCCCGCACACCCAGGCCGCTACGGTGCGCTACGCCGCGTCCTACTCATGCGGACAGCCGCCGCGCCACTCCACCCGCCGGGGATCATCCATCACCGCGTCCATCAGACACACCGGCAGTTTCGAGGAACACCACCAGGTCATGATCGGAATGGGCCAGACCCAGGACCTTGTCGCCGCCGTTGCAGCGCATACTCACTCGCCGGCCGCCCCACGCAGACGGCCGGTGCACAACGATCGGAGCACCGCCCATGACACCAGCAAGGTCTCCGATCGCAATTTCAGCGGGTCGCCCGGCAACGGCCCTCGCCGTCGGTATTTTTTCGGCGGGATTGCGTACGAGAAACATGAGATCTGCAACTTCCCGTCGATCACGGATGGCCACAAATGTCGAAAATCCTTGGATTCGGCCACCTCGGTTCAAACAAGGAAAGACACACAGTCGACGCAATGTGCCGCCGCCACCCAGCCCTACCTGCCCCGGCGCTGCGCCGGCGCGCCCAACGGGCCCCGGACGCCGGGTGGTCAGAAGTGCCTTCCGGCCTCCGCGACCTGGCAGAACCCGGAGCTCATCGCCTATGGATCCAGAAATTTGAGAAATGGCGACTTCTCATCGGTGCTTGGCTGCCAAACCGGCGGATCCCGGCCAAACACTCAATTCAGGGGAGTTTGCCTACCACGGATAATGTACTGCCCCCTCGGGAAAATATTGATGAAGATCGCACTCGTCCTACCATTACAAATATCGGGACATGCGTGTCCCATGTAACTGCGCGGAATTTCACGGACTTCCTTGGCGGACTGCCGTGCATGCGGCACGAAAAAGTGTTCGAGGGAAATTATTCCTTCTAGGTGCCGTGTCAACCTGGTTTCGCGCTTCGGATCGACCCTCGCTTCACCTGAGCCAGAGGAACCCTGTGAACAGGAAACAGACCACCGCTCTCCTCGCCCTCCCGACCCTCTTCGCCGGGGCTGCGTTTTTCCTCGGTGCTCCTGCCGGTGCCTCGGCCCTGGCCTGCACCGCTGGCACCGCGGGCGTCGCGGGTGCCAACGGCACTACTGCCCACCCTGCCGGGTTTCCCGGGACCGCGGGCGGCCCCGCGACCGGGACTGGGGACTGCGCCGGCGGTGCGGGCGGTCCCGGCGGTAATGGTGTGCTGGGCGGGGCCGGTGGTGCGGGCGGCAACGGTGGGGCCGGCCTCGGCGGCGGCTCCGGTGGGGCGGGTGCCATCGGCGGCAAGGCCGGCCCCAACGGTGCGGCGGGTGGCCATGGTGGGACCGGTGCCACCGGCGGCCTCGACGGGGCGGGCGGCGCGGGCGGAGCGGGCGGCGCGGGCACCAAGGGCGGTGCGGGGGGCACCGGTGGTTCCGGTGGTAACTCCGGCGCCAACGCCGGAGCGGGCGGCGCGGGCGGCCTCGGTGGCGCCGGGGGATCCACCGGCGGTGCGGGCGGTAACGCCGGTAACGGCGGCATCGGCCACGGTGGCGGCGCGGGTGGTAACGGCGGCGCCGGCGGCATCAACAGCTCTGGCAACGGCGGCAAGGGCGGAAAGGCCGGAAACGGCGGCAACGGCAGCACCGGCGGTGCCTTCCCGGGCGGCGCCGCGGGCATCGGCGGGGCCGGGGGCCTGAGCTCCGGAGGCATCCTCAACTCCGGTGGCAACGGTGGCAACGGTGGCAACGGCGGTGCCAAGTCAGGCGCCAGTGCCGATGGCGCCTGCGGTATCGGCGGCGCCGGCGGCAACGCCACCGGGGGCCTGCTCTTCCAAGGCGGGACCGGCGGCATCGGCGGGACCTTCGGTGGGGGCAGCCCCTGCGCGAACGGGGCGAACGGAACACCGTGACCTGCCATACCCGGGTGCCCCACGACATCGCGCCGCAAGGACACCTGGTCCACTCACACCCAGGGGCGTGACGACCGCACCCTGCTTCCCGCCATGAGAGTCGGCTCACCGGCTCTCATGGCGGGGTTGTACCCGGGCTGGTTTCCGCGGCAAAGCAATCCGTTGCCGGCTGCGGGAACGGATGAGTGTGGGGAGCCGCCCCGCAGCGCATCCGAGCGCACGCGGCGGGGCCAATTCTCATACGGAGCGTCGCGTGATGCGCTGCGGGGTGGCTCCTGGGGGAGCGTCAGGGTGTGGGGAGCGGCGGGACAGGAGCGGGCACTACGCAGCCGGCTGCGGCGGCTGCGGTTTTGAGGGCGGCGGCGGCCGCGTCGTTGGCCGTCTTCTGGGCCTTGAGGGCTTCCGCTGCCGTGGCTTGGGCTGCGGCCGGGTTGGCGGCGATGACCAGGGCGGCGGCCATGCTGGCCGCCGCAGTGACGTTGGCGGCCGCGAGGGCCGCGGCCGCGGTGGCCGCGTCCTTGAGCAGACCCACGCAGGCTGCGGCGCTGGGGGGAACAGGGTCGGCGGCGGCCGGCGGCGCGGTCAACAACCCGCCGCTGACCACCAGGACCGAAGCGGCCAGAGACGTAGCGACTGAACGACGAAGCTTCATGCGATGAACTCCTCACACATAAGGGGACGTACCCACACCGGGCAGAACCAGAGCCGGATCGGAGCCTCGTTGGGCGGGCCCACCACCACGCGGCAAGCGATGGCTACTTGTCATACGGCAGGCCACGGGCGGCCCCCACCAGAGCCGACCACGCTCCCACCCCTTCCGCACGCTCAAGCAGACCGAATGAGTTTCGGCCTTAGCTTAAGATTTAACCTTTGAGAGTTTTGAGGTGATTACGTTCAGCGATGCTCTCGGGGCGTCTGGTCGTTTTGCCCACGTCGTGATGGGTTGCGGGATGGCGATTCTTCGAGCCAACCGGGCGGTCTGGTCCGGGTGTTGAGGATTTCGGTGCACGGGCAGGGGGGCCCTGACCCCAAGGCCGGGTATTTAACGTTTTCGCAGGTCACGCAAGGGAGTTGATGGGCGTTGGTGTAGCGGCTGTGTAGATGCCGAGCCCGGTCTTTGTGATGTGGCCGTCTTTGCTCCAGCGGGAGAGTTGTCTGTACATGGTGCCGAGGGTGATGTCGCCGAGGTGCTGTGCGAGTTCGTGGGTGCTCCAGCGGCGCTGGGGGTGGCTCTGGAGGAGGTGCAGGACCCGTTCCCGGCGGCTGTGCGGGGAGCGGTGGGCGTGCCTGTCGTCTCGTGAGACGTCGGACAGGAGGCGCTCTTCGGCTGTGGGCGCGAGGACGGTGATGTCGAGGTCAGTGATGGTGCGGCTGCTGTCGGGTCTGCCGTCGTCAAGGCGAACGCCGTAGCGGCAGGTCGGCGATTTCACCTTCCGGGTGCTCACCCGCTGTCGCCTCGGCGGAAGCAGGGCTGCCAGTACCCGGCGTCCGATGAGACCGACCGGCTCGGCGGCCGTGGTGACGACGTCGGCGGCCTGGACGACTTGGTCACGGGCGGTCTGGAGGGCGATGGTGAACCCGCAGCGGTCCGGTCGGTGCCCGAGACGGACTCGGCGGCATCGACCATGACCGTCCGGAGTACTTGGTAGAGCGTCAGCAGGGACCACATCTCCTGCTCGATGCCGACCGGGTCGCCCGAGCGCAGCAGGCGCCCGCCCGTGATCGTGTGGCGGAGCGCGTAATACGCCGATTCGTGTTCCCAGCGCTGGTGGTAGAGCCCCGTCAGCGCGGTGGCCGGGTAGCGTCGGGCATCGGTCAAGGTGGTGACCAGCCGGTAGGAGCTGGTGAAGACGGTGCTGTCCGCGCAGGTCACCGTGATCTGCGCGTCGATGACCCGCACTTTCACGGTGCCGAGTACCGACAGGTACGAACCGTCGGCCAGGCGGGCCAGGACCGGGGTGCGCCGGTTGTTGCGGAGCCTGCCCAGGACCTGGGCGCGGGTGGCGGTCACCGCGGCGAGGAAGTCGTTCCCGTCGAACCCCTTGTCCCACAGCACCAGCATGTCCGGTCCCAGCAGATGCAGCAGCCGGCCAGCATAACTAGTCTCCCCCTCAGCGGTCGGGCCGAACACCGCACCGATCAGAGCCCGGGTGCCGGTCTCGACCAGCGTCATCAACTCCACCGTCGGATAGCCGTGATGCGCCGTCCTCCCCAGCCAGGAGCGGTTCCGCTCGGAGTCGGGGACCCTGATCGAACTGCAGCCGTCGAACGACACCGTCCGATACGGGCCGAACCGCACCCCTGGCGTCCCAAGTTGGGCCAGCGGCCCGGCCAGCACATCGAACAATGCCCGCAACGCCGCAACCCCGAGTCTCCGGCGCAGGTCACGCAATGCCTTCGCGGTCGGGAAGGCTACCGGGATCCCGGACAGGCCGGCAGTCAGCTTGTTCCAGACCAGCCGGTAGCCGACCTCGGGGAACAGGCACATCGCGAGGAGGAAGTAGACCCCGACCCTCGAGGGCAGATCACGCAGCCGCTGCTGCACGGTCTTCGTCTCCGCCACGACCGCATCGACGAGTTCGAACGGCACGATCGCCGTCAGCTCCCCAAGATGGTCGGGCGCGAACCGGCCCGCGGCCACGGTGACCGTACGGGTGATGGCCGTCAGCGAAGGCGACGGGACACAATGAACAGGCAACGGAGCTCCTTGCGGGACAAGCTGTCTTGGTCGACTGCCTGTACCAACGAGCTCCGTTGCTCTTGTGTCGGAAATCCTTCAACGAGCCTGCGTGACCTGCGAAAACGTTAACTACCCGGCCTTGGGGCGAAGCCCCGGTCTCGGACCCGTTCCGCGATCTCCCACAAACCGTCCGGAACAATCCATCCCCAACGCCCACCCGCCACGACTGGGACAAATTCGCCGATGGGGGCGGCCCGGTGCTGATGGAGAGCTGCCAGGTCGTGCCGGTGGAAGGTTTTCCATTCGCCGCACGCGCCCATTCACCCCAAGGTCACTCTGCGCCGAGGGCTCCGCCCAGCGCCTCGTCGGCGTCGGTGGCGGGCGGGCCCGCCGCCCACCAGTGGCCGCGCTCCTTCCGGTATGGGTACCAGCGTCCGTCCGAGCCCCAGCGCAGCTCGACGTCCTCGCCGACCAGCTGCAGGCGGCCACGGGTCCGGCGCGGCCTGGGCGGTCCTGACCGACCCGGAATCCGTACCTGCAGCAGCCGCTCGCGCGCCGCGGCCTCACTCTCGGGCGGCGGTACGAGTGCCCCTTCCAAGGCGGTCAGCGCCGCCGGGCCGCCGTAGCGCCAGGCGACACGTGCCCGGGCGAGCTGGGCGCGGGCCCGGTCCGAGCTGTTCAGGAGGCGGGAGGTCGCCAGCAGGTCGCCGTCGACGGCAGCGGCCCGGCGCACCGTGTCGTGCCAGGGGTCGCCGTCCAGCAGCAGAAGGCCGACCGCCTGCGCGTGCGCAGCCCCGGCAGCCTCCTCTGGGCTGGTGGCATCCCGCCGGTCTACCGCCCACGCGTAGACGGCCGCCGCGCGCCGGGCGGCATCGACAGCCAGCAGGTGCAGCGCTTCCGGGGCGACGGACTCTCCCACGAGCGGCACCGCCGTCATCGCCTCAGCCCGCTCCTGGCCCACAACAGGAGCCGGAGCGGGGGCAGGGACGGGCGCGGGCAGTACCGGCAGTACGGCAGGGCCGTCCGCCGCGCGGGCCCGGGCCCGCGCGAACGCCACGCCTGCCGGGACCCCGGTGGGCCGCGCCGCCCGTACGGCCTCCTTCCGCGCCTCGTCGGCCGCGGACTGCTCCCGCTCGCCATGGCGTACCGAGATCTCGGTGGCTGCCTCGACAAGGTCGCGTCCGCGCAGTACGAGCAGCGCCTCGGCGCGGGTGTCCAGGGCCCGCGCGAACGCGTACGACAGCGCGGCGGCGTGCTTGCACGGGTCGCCCCAGTCGGGACAGGAGCAGTGATAGACGAACGCGTCCGACGGCGGGACCAGGTCCGTCTCCGCCCGCACCGCAGCATGGACCGCGTGTACGCCGAGCCGCCCCTGGGCGAATTCGAGCAACAGCTCCCGCCCGGCGGCGGTCCACTCCTCGAAGAGCTTGTCCCACTGCGCCTCGGACAGTTCGGGTACGTAGATCTCGCAGCGGTAGCGGGTACGGCGGCTGCCCTTGACGCGGGAGGCCACCGACCCCGGGCGCACCGTGATCTCGCCGACCGCCCCCTTGCGGGCGTAGGTGCGGGCGCGGGCCAGGCGGCTGTCGTGACCCGCGGAGATTCCGTACCCGAATGACGAGGAAGGCGCCTGAAGGGAGGCGATCCACTCCTTGCCCCACCAACCGCTCGCCATCTCCCGCGGCGCCATTTGCGGCGCCGGGAAGGCGAGGATACCGGTGCGGCGTCTCATCGGCGGCTCCTGTCGCCGTGGGCGGAGTGCAGGGAGACCAGGTCGGCGAGTTCATCGTCACTCAGGTCGGTGAGGGCGGCCCCGCCCTGCCCGCCGAGCACGGAGTCCGCCAAGTCACGCTTAATGCTAAGGAGGTGGGCGATACGGTCCTCCACCGTTCCCTCGGTGATCAGACGGTGGACCTGGACGGGCTGGGTCTGGCCGATGCGATACGCACGGTCGGTGGCCTGATCCTCCACTGCCGGGTTCCACCACCGGTCGTAGTGAATCACGTGCCCGGCGCGGGTGAGGTTGAGGCCGGTGCCCGCGGCCTTCAGGGACAGCAGGAAGACAGGGGCCTCGCCGCCCTGGAAGGCGTCGACCATCTCCTCGCGCCGCTTCACCGGCGTATTGCCGTGCAAATAGAGGGAGTTGATGCCGCGTGCGGTCAGATGGTGCTCGAGGAGGCGGGCCATCTGCGTGTACTGGGTGAACAGCAGCACGGACGCGTCCTCGGCGACGATCACATCGAGGAGCTCGTCGAGGAGCTCCAGTTTCCCGCTGCGGCCGGTCAACCGAGTCGCGTCGGGCTCCTTCAGATACTGGGCGGGGTGGTTGCAGATCTGCTTGAGCGCGGTGAGGAGTTTGAGTACGAGACCATGCCGGGCAATGCCCTTCGCCTCCTTGATCGCGGCAAGCGACTCACGTACCTGCGCCTCGTACAGCACGGTCTGCTCCCTGCTCAGCAGCACCCGCTCATCGGTCTCGGTCTTCGGCGGCAGCTCGGGCGCGATGCCCGGGTCGGCTTTGCGCCGGCGCAGCACGAAGGGGCGAATGAGCCGGCCGAGCCGCTCGGCCGCCGCAGTGTCCGCTTCGCCGGTCGCACCACCGCGCGCGGCCCGCTCGGCGGCCCGCCCATAACGGTCCCGGAAAGCCTTCAGGGAGCCCAGGAGCCCGGGGGTCCCCCAGTCCAGGAGCGCCCACAGTTCACTGAGGTTGTTCTCCACCGGGGTGCCCGACAGGGCCACGCGCGCCGAGCTCGGCAGGGTGCGCAGCGCTTTCGCGGTGGCCCCTGCCGGGTTCTTCACGTGCTGCGCCTCGTCCGCGACGAGGAGCCCCCACGGCCCGGCTTCGGCGAGCGCCTGGGCGTCGCGGCGCATGGTTCCGTATGTGGTGAGAACGATCTCGCCCGGCCTGAGGCCGCCCAGATCGCGCCCCGGTCCATGGTGGCGGCGCCAGGGGGTGCCGGGCGCGAACCTGTCGATCTCCCGGCCCCAGTTGCTGAGCAGGGATGCCGGGCAGACCACCAGAGCCGGCCTGCCCGCGGTCGCCGGATCCTCCTGGCGGCGCAGATGCAGGGCGATCGTGGTGATCGTCTTCCCCAGGCCCATGTCGTCGGCGAGGCAGGCGCCGAGGCCCAGCCGGGTCATCCGGTCCAGCCAGGCAAGTCCGCGCAGCTGATAGCCGCGCAGAGTGGCGTCCAGAGCGGCGGGCGCGGCCAACTCGGCCGCACCGGCCTGCTCGGGAGCGGCGAGCCGGTCGCGCAGGGCGGCCAGCCACCCTCCTGCCCGTACGGGAACGAGAACACCGTCGGGGTCCTCCACACTGCCGGTGAGCGCGGCGGCCAGCGCATCGAGGGCGCCCAGTTCCCTGCGGGCCCTGCGCGCCTTGCGCAGCAGATCCGCATCCACCACGACCCACTGATCACGCAGCCGCACCAGGGGGCGTCGGGCCTGCGCGAGCCGGTCAAGATCGCCTTGCGTCAGCGTACGGTCGCCGACCGCGAACTCCCAGCGGAAGGAGAGGAGTTGCTCGGGCGAGAAGAACGCGGGGGCCTCGGCATCTTGATCGCGTTCGGCCGGCCCATCGGGCTCGATCACCGCACGGGCCGTCATCTCCCGCGCCAGCTCCTTGGGGAGGTGGACGGCCACCCCGGCGGCCGAAAGCGCAGCCGCCCCGCCTTCAAGGAGGCCGATGAACTCATGGTCGTCCAGGGCGAGTTCATCTGGAACCGGCAGCGAGAGGATTCGGTGCAGCGGCGGCCACGCAGCGGCGGCCCGGCGCAGAACGTCCTCCACCTGGACGCGGGTACGCGGACCGAAACCTCCGCTCTCGCCACTGAAGGCGCCGGCCGCGTCCGCGAGGAGCAGCGGATCGGCCAGCGAGTGCACCTGCACGACGGCCCGCACTGACGCACCGGCCGCCTCCGGGGCGGCGTCGTACGCGTCCTCGCCGTACGCGTCGCCCTCGTCGTCCGCGTATTCACGCATCGCGCTGCCCGGCAGTTCGAGCCGCAGCGAGACGCGCACACCGGCATCCCGACCGTCGGCCACCCGCGCGGCCCACGCCCGCAGCCCCGGCAGGTGCTGCGCATCATGCGAGGCGAACGGCCGCATCCCCGCGGCCGCCGATGCGGCAGGGGTACGCGGCAGCAGATCCGCCACCGCGTCCATGAACTCCCTCAACCGGGCGTAAGGATCGAGGAGTTGTAGCGACGTACGCGCACTCCCCTCCTCCGCGGACTCCAGCGGTACGGCGTACGCGGCGGGCGGCATGACCTCGGCCAGCGCCCGCACCCAGGTCGCGTCCGCCTCCGCATAAGGGCCAAGCCGCCAGGCATCATGGTCACCGGCGCTGAGCCCTGGCAACAGCAGCCCGCGCCCCGCCAAGTGCAGGGCGTACAGAGCGGCATGCCGCCAGACCGCCACCGACTCCCCACACGGCGCATCCGCCTCCACGCCCAAGAGCCAGGGCAGCACCTCGGCCAACGGCCGCACCACCGCCGACACCGTACGCCGACGCGCCCCACGCCCATGCGCGGAAACGATCTCCACGTCCTCGACCGGCACACCCGCGGGAAGCCTGCCACTACCCGCCGCGTGAAACGCTACGCGCCCCCTGCGCGGCGGATCCGCCGGCAGAAAGACCGCCACACGCTCGGACAACACCACCCACTGCTCCCCGGCGAACTCCGGGGAGGTAACCCTTTCCCGACCCCCCGCGGGCTCAACAGCCGCATGAGCTACAGCAGCAGGGGGTACATCAGCACGGGATACGGGGCCACGGGCCGACCCGCGCCCGACAGACAGCCGAGGGGCAGGGATCTCGCCCCCCGCCTCGTCGTAGTACTGCGTCCGAACCTCACGGCCGTCCTCGTCATCCACGGTCACCACCCGAAAAACGGTGGCCATGCGCCGATCCCTTCGCCTGCCGACAGGCGGTGTCCCACCCGGATCCACCCCGCCATCCCCGACAGGCAAGCCTACCGGGCCCGGCCGCACCCCTTGACAACCACCCAGGGGTGGCCCTGAAACACGACGATGTCGACCTCGGCGTCCAGCGTCGCCTCCCACCGCGCCTCAACGAGACATCTGATCGAACCGGGGGCCCGGTTACGTGATCTTGGCGGGGGTGGGCAGCCACCAAGCTCCCTGGTACCGAAATTCGTACCGATGATGTACGTTTTTCAGTACCATTCGAGAGTGGCTGGAACGAAAGGGACAACAGCAATGACGATCACCGGAACCGAGGCGCGGAGGGACTTCTTCCCCCTGCTGAAGAAGGTCAACGACGATCACGCGCCGGTGCGGATCGCCTCCAAGCAGGGAAACGCCGTCCTCATGGCGGAGTCCGACTACGAAGCGTGGACGGAGACCATGTACCTGCTCGGCAACGCGCGCACCGCCGCTGAGCTGATGGAGTCCGTTGCCGAGCTGGACGCCGGACGCGGCACCGTGCGCGACCTGATCGGCCCGGAGGCGGCGGAGTGAAGGTCATGTTCTCCACCCGCGCATGGGAGCAGTACGCGCAGTGGGCCGTGACCGACCGGCGCACCCTCAAACGCATCAACGTCCTGATCGCGGACATCCAGCGCAACCCCGATGACGGCAACGGCATCGGAAAGCCCGAGATGCTGAAAGGCGCACTCAAGGGCTGGTGCTCGCGGCGCATCACCGAGGAACACCGCCTCGTGTACCGGGTGAGCGGTGACGTACTGGAGATCGCCCGCGTCTACGGCCACTACACCGACCGCTAGCGGGTCAGCCCCGGATCTGGTGCACCGAGACCGCCTCAGCCCCAAAGCTCTCCCGCGAGGTGGGGGAGGGGCTCAACGAATGGCGGCCGGGCTGGCAGGGTGGGACGTGCAGGGGCCGGGCGCGGGGCCCTATGCCTGCGGTGGCTTGCCCGGCCCCGGGACGGATTCCTTCGTTCTGCGTTTCCTGGGCGCCCGCCGCTGGCCAGGCGGCCCTCTCGGCACCAGAACCAGGCACCGGCTGTCGGTCCGCTGGTGCCGGTCGTTAGTCTTTCGGTATGTTTGAGCGTGTTGTCCCGGGCCGGGCAGATAGTCTGGTCACTCTGGCCGCCGCGGACAGTGCGTGGGCAAGCCTGACGGCCGGTAGCGCGGTACCGACAACTTCCGCGGTATTCACCTGCTTTCCTTCTGATGTCCGGCAGGGGCGGTACGTCATGCTCGGTGCCTGTGTGGTGGAGCTGGTGATGACGGGCGACGGCCGGTGGAGTGTTCCGGAGGCTGAGGTGCGCCGGGCGGCGGCGGCATGGACCGCGGTGGAGATGGACGCCCTGGACCTGGTCCGTATCGGTCCGTTCCGTGGTGTGCCGGAGCAGGAGTGCACGGGTGGAACGCTGCATGGTTGGCGCCGGCGCATCAGCTGGGAACTGCAAGAGGCAGATCACCCCGGACGGCAGGCGGGCCGTGAGCCCGGACAGTGGTCTCATCTGGCAGGGATCGACTGGCGGCGGTTGCTGGTGCAGCGGTCCCGTGGCAGGGTCGAGCGGTCGTGGTGGCTTCCGCGTGCCGTGGTCAGGCTGCTGGACGCTGCCGAGCACACCGAAACCGAGTGGCTGCACACCACGCGGGCCTGCAAGGTGGACACAGCTGTCACCGAACAGCACCGCCGGGATGCCCGAGCCACCGACAGCCAGTCCACGACGGGCGTGAACGGTCCAGCCATCCCGCAGCGCCTGTATACGGGGGAGCTGCGAGGTCAGTTGTACTCGGTGCTGAGCCGCAAGCCGGGTATGTCCCGCCAGGTGGCCGGGTGGGTGTGTGTCATCTGCAGTACCGCGCCGGCTGCTGTGCTGGATCACTGCCATGAACACGGCTACGTCCGCGCCCCGGTCTGCCCGTCCTGCAACACGCTGGAGCGCCCCGACCACCTGTACGACAACGACATCCGCGTCGCCAGCCGCTACCGGCGCCTCTTCGACACCGACGCGGTCGGCTGGCTGCGCCACTGGCACCGCTGTCCGGGCTGCCGCACCCGCACCACCCTGCCTCTGCCTCACCTCGCCGCATGGACCGCCTGCACAGCCACCCGCACCCTGCGCCCCACCCACTCTGGGTCCCGCGGGCGGAAGCCCTGCGGAGTGCTGCGCGTCTCGTGGACGGGCAACCAGAACACACCCCGCTCCTGCCTGCTCACCGTCTCCGTCGACTTCTGCCCCTCCGGTCAGCACCGCGTCCTGGCACGGGTGCCCTACCGGGAGGCCGTCGAGCGGTTCGGTACCTGGCTGGCCGAAACTGCCCCTGCTGTGGCGGCCGCAGCCGGTCCCGACCGCCTGGACGGCCTCCCTGCCGCACCTCGGCCTGTCATCGCCGACACCAGCGGCGAAGGCCTGGCGCTCTTCTGACCGAACACCAGCAAAGCGGCTCCACAGGTCGCCGGACCGCGTCCGGCGACCTGTGCTCCGAGATCGAAAGGAGCGTCTGTCAGGTGGAGCCGTTGATGCGGCTGCGGGGTGTGATGCCGTGGACGGCGAGGGTGTTCCAGAATGCTGGTGGTGCTCTGGCCGGTGCGTTCGGCAATCCGGCCGACGGGCTCGCCGTTCGCGTAGGCATCCAGGACGGCGGCGGCCAGCTTTCGGCGGGCAGCGTGCAGCGCCTCCTGTACCGACTGGTATTCCCCCCGGGCTGCTTCCAACGCGTCCTCGCTCATACGCCCATCCTGCCAGCCAGCTCTCTGGTCACCCGTACCACTGCCGGTCCGGACGGCGCTCCCTTTATCTGAGCGGAGCGCGGTCTTGTTGCGGCAGCAGCGGGTCGGTCGCGGTGGGGAGTGAGGTGGCTGCGTTGCATTCGCGGCAGGGGACGGTGCGGGGTTGGCGGAGGATGTCGAGGGCCTGGTCGAGGGTGATGAGTGTGGCGTGAGGCTGGCAGCCAATGACGTGGATCAGGCGTGCTCCGGGGTGGCCGGGGCGGTGAGGGAGGTCTTGTACCGTCCAGGCCTGCCGCCCGTCGGCGGTGGGAGCAGCGAGGGTGGGGATGCGGCTGTAGTCGCTGCCTTCGAGAGGGCGGACATGACGGGCGTCGAGCCAGACACTCTGTTCCGCGGGCTCCGTACGGCCGCTGCTGCCAACTGCCCAGAAGGTGATGCCCACCCGGTACTGCCATCCGACCGCTGCGCGCCGCCGCTCATACAGGCGGGCCAGCAATTTCTGCCCGTCAGGCATCGTGACGGTCACCTGGGCCGCGTTCTGCGGCATTGCGATCCCCTCCACCCTACCCAGCATCCTAACCGGACGCCTTGCAGGTTGAGGTTCCCCCGCTGATCAGCACCTCCCGCACAGCGGGGTGTCAACATCTCCTCAGTCTTCAGGAACCGGCGACAGCCAGACGTCAGTGGGAGTGCTGGGCAGCGGCCCGCCGCCCTTCTGAGGGGCACAGCAAGTCCGCGTGATCGGAGGCGCGGTGTGCGCAATGGCGACGAAGGGGTTCGGCTGCGGCGGGTCCCTGCGCGTGGCTGGTGGCTTCCTGGGCCCTGTCGAGGTGCGGGAGGCCACCAGCTTGCTTACGCGCCGCGGTTAATACATGGGGTCGATGCCCTGGCCGCCCATGCCGTCCTCCTGCTGCTTGCTTTCCTCCTGCAGGCGGCGGGCCTTGTCCGTCAGCCGCTTGCGCTCCTGCGGGTCGGTGGCACGCTCCGCGGCGTCCGTCAGTTCCTGCGCCTTGGCACGCATCTGCTGGGCGCGCCCGCCGGATTCGCCTGCAACACTCATGATCACTCCTGAAACTGGGGGAGAGGACCCGGCCAGCGAATCAGTGCCAGGGGGCTCGCGCATCTTGAACGGTCACCCACCGCTGTTCCGGCAGTTTCAGTGCGCCGGAGCGGACGGAGCTGTTCGAGAATGTCTGAGTGTGCGTGGGCCGGGCAGGAGAATGAGATGGCTGACCTTTCGCAGTTGCTGCAGCAGACCATGCGCCGCCGTCATCTGACCGCTCAGGCACTTGCCGAGCGCACTGGTATCCGTACTCCACGCATCGTGTTCGCCCAGGACGGGGCACACGGCCCCGTCCACCCCACGGAAGCAGAGCTGGCCGAACTCGCCGTGGCCCTGGCACTGCCTCTGCCCGATGTCCTCGACGCCGCCGGTACTGCTGCCGGCGCGCCGTCCTGACGTCCATCTGGGGAGGCCCCGCCGTGGCCGCGCTCGCAGTCCTGCTTCCTGCTGTCTTCCTCGGCCTCATCCTCGCCCTGGGCCGTTACGAAGAACGCCTCTTCACCCCACGGCCCGCCGCGCAGCACCGCCGCTCGCCCACACACCGCCGCCACGCACGCCGGTGAACACAACGGCCCGCTCTTCCAGCTGACTGAGAGGCGTGCCCGGCTCACGGCCCGACACTTCGGCATTCTCGGCATACGCGAACGTGGCGCCGACTCGGAGCGCTCTGTGCGCGGCTGTGGCCCGGCCCGCGTATGACGTCGACCGCGCATGGCCGGGTCCGGGCACAGAGCCGTCCGGGTGGCAGTTGTGGCGTATGGCGTAGGCCGGCGCTGCCGGTCCCACCGCAGTGGGCAGGAATGGCGAAGCCATTTGCCCTGGATGCGAGGAGCTGACGAACCTTGGCCGGAGCGCCCCCTGCGCACGGTCACCTCGCCGACGAACGGCCGTCACGGCTTTCGTCATCTCGCGTCTGGCGGCCACTGGCTCGATGAAGGCGGAGCGACGGCCGCGATGGCCGCCCAGAATCAGAAGGAGACAACCTCGATGACTGACATGTGGAGTTACCCGCCCGCGTCCCAGTACACGCCCGGCAGCACCCTGACCGGCTTCAAAGTCGAAGCCACCGACGGGCACATCGGCAAAGTCGACGAGGCCACCGAAGAAGTCGGCTCCTCCCACATTGTCGTCGACACCGGCCCGTGGATCTTCGGCAAGCACGTCCTGCTCCCCGCAGGAACCATCCTGCGCGTCGACATGGAAGAAGAGAAGATCCACGTCAGCCGCACCAAGGACCAGATCAAGGACGCACCCGAGTACGACAAGGACCGGCACCGCGGCGACAACACCTACCGCGAGCAGATCGGCCGGTACTACGGCAGCGAACACCTCTGAGCCCACCACGGCTGCGTGGGCCCAACGCCGCGCCTGAACCACTTGTGCTTCGCCCTGCCGGCCGTACGACTGGCAGGCAGGGCTTCCGCATGCCCGGAGCACCGACGTTTCCCCGGGACGTGAGGTTTGCCTCACGAAGGCGGGCCGAGCCGCTGTTCACCGGCCGGGTGTATCCGCATTGCTTGCCGTGGCGCCCCGGGGCCGGGCGGAGGCACGCTGAAGCGGACAACCGCGTGCACTGGGCTTCCGGCCTTCCGTCGGCGCGCGCCGCTCTCGCCGTATCGGGCAACAGCCGGGCAGCCCTGTGTGGGAGTGAGGCCATCATGCGACACCATGCGGACGGCGCAGGTCCCTCGCCGTCCGGAGCAAGTGAGCAGTCGCCGGCGGAGAAGCCGACAGATTTGCCCAGGCGGGCGCCGGCTGCGGCCAGTAGCGGCTCGCCGCGACCCGGCCCGGCCCGGCTAGGCCGATCCTCCGCACATAGCTGAATCGGATGAACTGATGAGTTGGCCGGTACTTCGATAAGTGCGGGTCGTTGTTCTGGACGTGCCGATATCTCGTTCGTGTCGTTCCCGGGTCCAGCGCCCCCGCATGTCGGTGGAGTTGGCGCCTGTGGTGGAGAGGCGTCTGGGTGCTCTGCCTGCCTCTGCCGAGTTTCTGCGCCGGCTGGACGTGGCCGGGATCATCGACGAGCTGTGTCCTGTCCGTGAGGTGGCTCATCTGACGCACGGGCAGGTCGTCGAGGCGCTGATCGCCAACCGGCTGTCCTCGCCGACCTCGATGGTGCGGGTGGAGGACTGGGCGCGGAAGTGGGCTGTCGAGGAGGTCTTCGGCATCGAGCCGGACCTGCTCAACGACGACCGTATCGCCCGCGCTCTGGACGCGATCGCCCCGCACCTGGAGGAGATCACCGGCTCGGTCGGCGCGCAGGCCATCGCGGAGTTCGGCATCGATACCGCTCAGATCCACTGGGACATGACGTCGATCTCCATGTTCGGCGCCTACCCGGACCAGGAAGAGGAGTACGCGCAAGTCAGATACGGTCACCCCAAGGACCGGCGGGTCGACCTGAAGCAGGTCCAGGCCGGGCTGGCCGTCACCCGCGACGGTGGCATCCCCGTCTTCCACCGTGCCTACGACGGCGGAGCGGGCGAGGTCGCCCAGGTCGTCGGCGCGATGAAGGCCCTGCGGAAGATCGCCGACCGCAAGGACTTCCTGCTCGTCGCGGACTCCAAACTGGTGTCCTACCCGAATGTCACCGCCCTGCTTGACGCCCGGGTCGGATTCGTCGCCCCCATACCCGCGGCCCAGGTCAAAGCCGGCTTCTACGCCACTGCCGACCTCGGGGCCGCCGAGCTGGTCGACTACGTCAACGACCGCGACCGCGAGCGGGAGACCCCCGCCGACCAGCGCGAGTCCTACCGGGTCCTGGAAGACGTCCACGCCATGGCAGGACCACGCAAGCGCGACCCGGTCCACCACCTGCGCCGGATCCTGGTCCACTCCACCGGCAACGCGGAGGGCCAGCGCAAAGCACGCGCCAAGCGTCTGGCCAGAGCCACCGAGGATCTGGAGAAACTGCAAAACTCGGCCGGCGGCCGGTACTACACCACCGCCGAGAAGGTCCAGGCCCGGATCGGGGTGATCACCAAGTCCCGCCGGGTCGCCAGCTGCCTGCGTACCACCGTCACCGCCGGCCCCGACGGGAAACCCACTCTGGCCTGGCACTTCGACGAGGACGTCCTGGCCGCCGAAGCCGCCGCCGACGGCTGGTACTCCCTGGTCACCGCTCTGACTCCGGAGCAGGCCGACACGGCCGAGGTCTTCCGGCGCTACAAAGGCCAGGGAGTGGTCGAACGCCGCTACGGCGAGTTCAAAGGCCCCCTGGCCGTCGCGCCGCTGTTCCTGGAGCACAACCGCCGCATCACGGCCTTGATCACCGTGATCTGCCTGGCCCTGCTGGTCTACTGCCTGATCGAACGCCAGGTCCGCCAGGCCCTGGGCCCCGAGCAGACCATGGCCGGCCTCTACCCCGACAACCGCAAGGTCCGACCCACCGGCCGCATGATCCTCTACCACCTCGACGGCCTCATGCTCCGCCCCGGCACCGCCACCGACCCACCCGTCATCCTCATCAGCCGAGGAGTCCAAGCACACCTACTCGAACTCCTCGGCATCGACGAAACCCGGCCCCGCTGGCTGGAGACCTAAAGCCCCATGTGCGAAGTCACCGGCTAGGCTCCTCCACCCGGCTTACGGCCCACCACGCATCGCCGCCCTGCCGTTCCTCCCCGGCGAGGACGTGGCGGATGGTACCGAGGGCTTACGCCTGCTGGGAGTAATGCCGCTCGTACCGCACCCCTTCGACGGCTTCCTCGTCTTCGTCGCGCAGGTCGCCGGTGGCGCGGGCGCGCAGGGCGCCCACCGGGTTGTCGCTGTGCCCGGTGACCCAGCTCGCGTACGGCGCCAGGTGCCGACGGGCCCACGGGTCGGTGATACCCATCCAACCGCGCTCATCGACGAGCGGGCCCAGCCGCCAGCCGAGCGTCTCGGCGACTTCCACCACAGTCTCGCCGGTCACCCAGCGGGGCAGGATCCCGGCCATCGCCTCGAGCGCGGCGGGGTCCACAGACCCGGAGGGCACCTCGGGGCCGACGTCCAGGGTCATCCCGAGCACGATGGTGGACTCGGTGGAGCCGGGGCGGCCGGCCACCAGGTCCTCGGGTCGGCCCGTGGCGTGCTCGCAGGCCGCGCGCCGCGGTGATCGTGGCAGTCATGGTGCCGCCACTCAGTAGCCCTTGCGGGCCGCCGCGCGGGACTGTGCTTCGGCGTCACGGACGGGGATGGTGGCGAGGAGTTCGCCAGGGTTGTCGGCCCTGGCGAGGGACTTGGTACGGGCCGGGTCGGCATACAGGGTCCACACGTCGCCGCCCATACGGGGCCAGTAGGAGAGCTGCCAGAACCGGCGGTTGGCGTAGCTGATCTGCCAGGAACGCGGGCCGGACGGGTGCGCGCTCACACCGGCCGGAAGGTCCGGCAGTTCCGGCGCGGGACCGAACGCACGGTGTATGTAGGCGAGGTGTTCGGCGGTCGGCACGATGGCGACGCGCACCGTGTGCGGCCACCGGTGCCCGTCGGGCAGCATCGGCGCCCACTCCTTCCAGTGGGCCTCGCTCGTCGCGCTGCCGGTGTACGGCGCCCAGGCCGCGCCGCGCGCGTAGTTGAAGCCAAGCCGCATCAGGTGCCACCCTGCGGCGATCTTCAGTCCTTCCGTGTTCGCGCCGTCGGTGATGGCGTCCAGGTAGATCCCGGCCGGGTCGTTCTCCCGACCGGCTGGGCCGCGCTCCGTGAGCGGGATCATGTGGCGTTCCGCCGTGCTGCCCTCGGCGGTCATCAGCCGCAGCGTGGCGCCCCCACCGGCGAGCGGGTACGCCATCCGGATTTCCGCGACGGTCGGCAGCGCGGAGAGCTGGCTTGCGCGCATGCGCGCTAGCCGCTCGTCCATGGTGGCCGACACCTGGGTACGCTCGCCGCCCTCGGCGGCCATGCGCCACGCGGCGCCGCGCGCACGGGTGCCCTGGTCGCAAGTTGCCGGCGCGGCCGTCTCGGGCGCGGCAGCGGCCTTCTCCCGCTCGTGGGCAACCGCGCCGACCGCCAGCGCGAGCGCGCCCTTACGGGTGGTGCTGTGGCTGCCGACCTGCCGCCGCTCGCCGCCGACTTCGCGCACCATCCAAACCAACTCCGCGTTCCTGGTCACCTGGTACGCCGCATAGGCGCACTGCGGAAACCGGCGGCCGTTGAGCGTCTCGCCGGGAAGGTCGAACAGCCAGCCGTCTACGCCGTATTCGGTGCCCTCCGGCGCACGGCCGTTGGTCGGGGTGTACCGGCGATAGGAGCGGGCGACGATCTCCCGAACGATGCTGCGGGCCGTGGTGGTGGTCATGGTTTGGGGTTCCTTCCCGAGTGCTGCCGTGGTCTCCGCACGCCGACCGGCGTGCGGTCAGTGCCCCCACCCCGCCTCGAACGAGGAGGGGCCGGCCAAAGGCCCCGGATCCGGGGGCGCCGTGGCGTTAGAACGGAGGGCAGCAGAGGTGATCGGCGCACACGTGCGCGGCGGCCTCGGCCTCTTCGGCGGCGCGCTTGCGCTCGTACTCGGCCGCGCGCTTCTCGGCTCGCGCCACACACGGCGCGTTGTCGCACCGGCTGTGACCGGTGATCCCGTCCGTGGACCGGTCATAGTGGGTGATCAGGCCGTAGTCTTCGCACGAGCCGCACAGCGGTTCCGGGGCGTGCAGAGTCTCGCCGGACACGCATGACAACGGGGCCAGGGCGGTGGCGAGGTCGACCTTCCGGCCTCGGGCAATCTCGGCGGCCGGGACGTCGATGCGGAAACCGCCGACCGGGTAGCCCGGGTGGTCGGAGAACACCACGGCACACATCCAGGAGCCGGAGTGGCGCTTGCGCGGCAGCGGCTCCTCCTCGACACCCTCAGGCAAAGCGTCCTTCCGGAACTCGATCGGCACCACGACGACGCGGTAGGCCTGGTCAGTGCGCGGCTGCTGCCAGGGCAGTTCGACGAGCAGGTCCTTGGGCCACTCGGCGATGGTCACGGGCAGAGCTGACAGGTAGTGGTTCAGCGAGCCTTCGGGGGCCTGGGCCAGCCGGGTCCGCTCCTGCTCCTCGGTCTCGATGAAGCCGATGCGGCTGAGGAAACTCATGATGGTCAGTGCTCCTTGGTCAGTGCTTGGTCGGGACAGCCGACGCGGATTGGAAGTAGGCGAGTTCGCCGAGTTCGCGGCGCACGCCGTAGATGCGTGCGGCCTCCAGGGCGGCGAGGTCCTGATGAACGAGGTCGTCCGGCTTCGTCAGCCAGTGGACGAACACCCCGGCGTCGTCAGTGCCGTTCCGGGGAGGGCGGACGATGATGCCGACGCTGCCGGAGGAGGGCGAGGTGCTGGTCATCGGGGAGCCGGCGGAAAAGGGTTGCCTCGCCGAACTGCTTTGACTTGGCGGCCAAGGCCTCTTCCTTACTTGGCTGTGCTGTCAGCCCTACTCGGTGACCGCAGAGAGGATGCCCCTGGGCTACGGATGCTGGAGTGCAAGGGCCAGCACAAGACAGCCCCGAGCGCTCCGGTACCGCAGATAACCCAAGTCGCGGTGACACCCCCGCCGTGGCTGAGCGACCACGCGGCGAGGAGAGGCGCGGTGACGACGGCCAGCGCGAGGTTGCTGCCCCACAGGCCGGCGTACCGTCCGTGTGCTCCAGGCGGGGCAAGATGGCTGACAAGATCTCCTGCCGCGATGAAGAGGATGATCTCGCCGGGTACAGCAGCGGCGGCGGCAAGGCAGTAGCCGATCGTGGAGTCGGCCAGGCCAGCTAGGCCCATGCCGATGCCCAGGAGGATGGAGCTGGCGGCGAGCAGGCCTGTCATGGGTTCGCCTTGCGCAGCGCGTCTGCTGAGCCAAGGGGTCAAGAAGGGGGAGACAAGGAGTACGGCGGCTGCGTTTGCTACCTGCGTCCACCCGTACGCGGTCACGTCGAGGCCGTCCGAGCTCATAAGCATCGGCATTGCCGTGAAGACACTGCCGGCACAGGTGAGAGCACAGAGGCTGGCCAGGGAGAGCAACCACAAGCGGCTGTCACGCAGGGGGTGGGAGTAGCTCGGACGGCTGCAGTCCAGGCCCGGGCCGGGCCTTCGGGGCGGGAGCAGAAGCACCGCGGCAATCCCGAACAATGCGCAGGCACAGGCGTTGATCCAGAACAGCGTCGGTAGTCCTGCTGTGGCAGCGAGGTACCCACCCAGTGATCCAGTGAGCGCGGCTCCGATGTTGACGCAGAAGTGACGCCACCCGCTCACGAGTACCTGCTGAGCCTTGGTGGGAAAGGTGTCGTCGATGAGTGCCGTGATCACCGGCCGTGCTGCGTCATATACCACTCCGGTGAGGAATGACGATACGAGGAGTGCCACTGGAGACTGCACTTCAGCAAGCACCGGCAGTGTCACGGTAGCTGCTCCCATGGCGTAGCCGAGCGTCGCGCGTGGGCCGAATCGGTCGGACAGCCATCCGCACCCGACCTGTCCTACGAGCCAGCCGGCGCCGAAGCTGGCCACGATCCAGCCGGTCATATGGGCGGAGAAGCCCAGGTTGTTGGCGTGGTAGGGGAGGAAAGGGTAGGCGAAGCCGAAGGCGCGGATGGTGAAGGTTCCGATGAATGCCGCCCAGATGATGGGCGGCCAGCGGCGGGCCTTGGCATCGGGGTCGGGGGCGGTCTGCGGCGTAGCAACGGTAGAAGGCACTGGTGCTCCATCTGTGGTCAGGTTCCCTCTGGCGGTGTGGTCGTGCCAGGGCTGAGATCAGGTCCCCGGAAGGCGGATGGAGTTCGCGACCAAGGCGGCGGTGTCGGCGGCTGTCACAACACCGGTCTTGTCGGGTGCCGCAGCAAGCACCGGACGACGGGTGAGCCGACGACGACGCCAGCCACGAAAGGTGCGATCTGCTCGGCGCGATCGGGATGCGGGTCGCGCACGGCGACCCGGTCGCCGGCGAGCAGCAGGCGCACGCCCTTGCTGCCGAACAGCAGGTGGCGTCCGGTGGAGCGGTAGAGGACATGGGGAGTTTCCGGGGGATGCGTCCTTGGCCAACTCGGCGCAGAGCGCGGTCTCTTTCGAGATCGCAGTCGGATGGAAGGAGGAGCCGCTCAGCGTGTCTCGCTGTAGCCGCACTCGGAGCACGTGTGCGTGGCCTTCTTGGCCTTCTTGCTGGCGCGGACGCCGTGGGCGTTCGACTCCATGTCGATGGTGCAGTTCGGGCAGTTCATGGCTCGGCTCCTGACGTGACGAGGATGTTCTTCAACGCCAGATCCGGATCAGCTCCGCTGATCCTTTGTGCTCACTGCCTTCACGGGACGAGCAGGGCGAGCCACGAAGAAGAAAAAACACAGCACCCCGGCGCAGCTACTGCCCGAAGGCGGAGCGCGCACCGGGGTGCTGGGGAAGCCGGAGCCGCGGAGATCTCCAGGGACGCGCGGCAGGGATCAGCTGCAGCGCTCAGGAATCGAACCTGTTCCGCGGTCGGTCTGCACGGTGTGCCCACTGGCGCACGCCGGGATCAGTCGGCGCACTGCGGATTCGAACCGCTCCGTGCAGAAGTCTGTGGCGGGTCTGCTGACGGCGGTCTCCGCACTACGAGGCCGTTGGCAGTCTGCTGGGCCAACCGCCGTGCGGCTGACCGGAATTCCTCGAAAGTGACGGGCTGCACCGCCTGGCGGCCAGAGCCGAATGCGCCGGCCCGGCGGCACAGGTAGCCCTTGCACAGCTCCTGGTCGGCCAGGCGGTCTTCTTCGCTGTCGAGCGGAGTGTTCCGCGAAGTCGAACGGTAGGGTCTCCTGCAAGATGGCGACGGCGCTCATGAGTGACCTCCAGACGTGACAAGGATGTTATTCATTGCCAGATCCGGATCAGCTGCGCTGATCCCCTTCGTGGCGACATGAGATTCAGCGAAAACGGAGATCCCCTATGACGGAACGGGGCAGACTCCATCACCGGGGATCGCTGTATTCGGTTCTCGGTATTCAGTTGTGGCTTGTGGTGGCTTGGCTCAGCCGAACGGCAGCTGCTCGTCCACGGCGCTGGCGTGCGCGACGGCCGGAGCGGCAGCCGCGACCGGGGTGGGAGTCTGGGCCTGCAGGGCCTGGTTCTGGGCCTCGGCGTTCTGCACGCGCTCGTTCAGGCGGGCCTGGGTCACGGAGCGCGGCTCCAGGAAGGTGATGTCCTCGGAGATCACCTTCAGGTCGAAGACCTGCTCGCCACCCTTGGAGTACCGGTCCATGCGGAGCGTGTAGCCGACGGCGACGAGGTCGCCCTTGTGGATGTTGGCGTAGGGGCCCAAGCCCTGGGTCTGTGCGCGGACGAAGGCCTCGACGGGTACGGCGTCCGAGTCGCGCTGGTTCTGCGCGTTGGTGTAGGCGCGGTCGGTGAAGACCGTGAAGAGGACCTTCTTGGAACCGTCCTTGTTCTCGAAGACCTTGGGGTCGTTCGCGAGGCGGCCGATGAGCTGTCCGTTGTTGCGGGGGTTCGACATGAGTTCTTCTCCTCGAATACAGCACAGCGCCCGGATCGATGTCGTCGTCCGCGCGCAGTTGGGTGGGTTGGGCTGAGATATTCACTTGTCTGTCATGCCACCATCCGGATCGGCTTCGCCGATCAGATGATGTTCTCTTTCAATGCTTCATCCGAATCAGCTGCGCTGATCGAATGCTTCGTCATTCCGGGTCCCGAATCGGCTTCGCCGATCAGACTCGCGTTCTTCGTTGATTTACCGGCCACTTCCCCGACCAGACCCCCACGTGATGTTCGGATGTCCCGCAGCTCGGTTTCTACCTGGCCTGCTCTAGAGGTGTCGCCGGTCTCGCAAGCAAGCCGGTACGAGTGTTCGAGATCCGCGATCTTGGCCCGGTGGAGTGTTGCGGTGGTGAGCCAGAACACCAGGACCATTGCGAGGATGATGAGAGCGCCTACGAGGAACTCAGGGGCGGGAGTCCTCACAGCGTCACCTGCACTTCGTAGGCCGTCGAGCGGTAAGGCCCAACGGTGAGTGCGTGCACGGGCGTCACCAGACCTGCCTGCGCCAGGCGAGCCGTCAGGCCAGAGTGCTCGGACCAGTCCTTGATGAAGACGTTCCCGGGCTCGGGCGTGAGACCGTAGCCCTGCAGGCTGATCGAGATGGGCTCGGGGCCCTCGGCGTTTTCGAGTTCCAGCACACGGTTCTCGTTGTCGTGCACGAGCGCTCCAGTCAGCTCGATGCAGCCGAAGGCGACGGTGACGTCGTGCTTCACGGTGGTCGTGGACTCAGCCATGGTGGTCTCGCTTTTCTCGTGATGTGGGTTGTGGACGCCGACGGGCGCGATCAGCTGATGCCTCCGCTTTCACATGCTCCGCGGGCCTGAAGCACAAGCGATAAGGCATGGGCGGCAGGCTGGTGGCGGTTCGCGGTCACGGCTGGTCCCCCTGGAGTACGGCGCGCAGCCGGGCGGCCAGGTCGGTGTCCTGACCCTCCAGCAGCGCCAGGGCCCGCTCGATGCGCTGCTCGGCCGTCAGGCGCCGGCGGCGGCAGCGGCCTCTTCGCTCGTGTCGTATGTGAGGTCCTCGGCTGCCTCCTGGACCTTGCGGTTCGCGGCGGTGGCGATTCACCACCAGGATGGGCTCACAGCCTCGGTGCTGACCGGGTGGGGCCAGCGCTTGCGTGCGTCCTGGCGGGTCATGCCCCAGGCGGCGCCAAGGTCGGGGGAGTTCGCGCCGTGCGTTCCGGCGTTGGCCGCGAAGTCGTCGGCGAGGCGCTCGGTCTTGACCTTGACCTGCCGCAGGGCCCACGAAGCGATCGCGCCCGTGGGCGAGGGGGATGCCGATGCCCCCTGCAGATCTACTTCCGGATCGACTGCGTCGATCCAGATCAGTCACCAGCCAGCGCCTGTTCGCGATACAGCTCGCTGATCCGGGCAACGGCTTCAGCTGGAGGCTCATAGACCGGCGGCAGCTCGCTGACTGTGATGTCGAGGTGTCGGGCATCCGGCAACAGCGCGGGCCGCGGTATCGCTGCTCCGCCGGCGGTGCTCAGGTAGAGCTCGATCGCGCGCTCGATACGCCTGTTGCGGGTCAGAACTCTGCTGATGCCGTTGACCTCGTCGAGATCCAGGTCGAGGACTACCGCCCGGTTGAGTGCCCGGCGCATGCGGTCTTCGACGGCGCAGTGCACGTCCAGATCGACGTCGGTGCCGTCGTATCCGAGCAGCACGGCGTCGAAGACGCCCTCAATGCTGTCCGGGAGCTGCCAGCCGGGGAGATGTCCGAAGGTGCCGTCGGTCTCGCGGTCGTCGGCGTCGAGCAGATGGTTCCAGTCGTCACGCCGGCGCTTCCACTCGTCCTTCCGGATCTCCTTCGGTCGGTCAGCCTGGTTCTGGTAGTGGTAGTCGACGAAGAAGGGCCGGCCGTTGGCTTCGAGAGCCATGAGCTCGTCGGTGTACGCGCGGTTCCCGGCGAAGGGGTACGCCAGCCGGCGCGTGCCGTAGTCGTCGTCGACCTGGCCGAAGACGATGCTGAAGCGCAGCGGGTCGTGGAACGTGATGCGGTCATCGAGCCCGGCCTGCTCGTCGAGCCAGAGCTTCCGGGCCCGGTAGACGAGGTAGTTGTGCAGGGGGCCGCCCATGTCGCGTTCGCGTACCTCGGCGTCGTCGACGACGCGGGCGACGTTCCTGGCGATGATGGGTACAGCCAGCTCGCGGAAGACCTCGCGCATGTGCTTGGAGATCACGCGGGTGAGTTCGAAGAGGTCGGGCGCGTGCGCGGTCAGTCGCAGCCCGTCGTACAGCCTGGCGCTCATCGGATTTTCCGTTCTCGGGATGCTCCTATAGCTGTCAAGTAGCTGGAGCGAGGTCGTTTTGAGTGATTTGCGTGGCCGGTGTGCTGGTCAGGGCGCGGTAGATCTCGCGGGCGACGAATCGCTTGAGGCAGCGCATGATGTCCTTCTTGGACAGCCCACCCTTGGTGCGGCGTTCGACGTAGGCACGGGTGCGTTCATCGAAGCGCATCCGGACCAGCACGATGGTGTGCAGCGCGTTGTTCGCGGCCCGGTCACCGTCGCGGTTGAGGCGCTGACGGTGGGTGCGGCCGGACGAGGCCGAGATCGGAGCGACACCGGCGTGGTGCGCGAACACCCCCTCAGACCACATGTGTTCGGGGTCGTCCCCGGCCGAGGCCAGCAGCTGGCCGGCTGTCTCGGGGCCGACGCCGAACAGCTCCAGCAGCGTGGGGGCCGCCTGCTTGACCGGCGGGCCGATCTGGGCGTCCAGGGCCTGGTGGCGGCGGGCTGTCCGTAGCACCCACACCGCCTCGACCACGCCGTCCCGGCTCTTCGGTGTGCCGGTGGCCCGGCCGGACAGCACGGCCGCCGCGGCGGCGTAGGCGTCGATCGGGTCGGCTTGCCCTTCAACCGCCGCGTCTTGCGGTCCAGACGGTCACGTCCACGACGGTGACACCGGCGGCAGCCAGCACCCGGGCGAGCTCGGCACCGTAGGCGCCGGAGTCCCCCGACCACACCGGGCCAGGGGCGACGGAAGCAGGCGGCGTCAGCTCTCCTCGCTGATCTCGATCAGGTGGGTGCGGATCGTGCCCATCGGGTCCGGCGCCTGCACCCGCAGGCGCACCGGCTCGCCGGGCACAGGCGGGATCTGTTCGACGGTGAGGATATCGCCGTACTGTGTGCCGGCCTTCTTGTTCAACGCGGTATGGATCAGTGTGCGCAGCTCGATCGGGCTCATCGGCCGGCTCCCTTCATGGCGGCGCGGTGCGTGGAGAGGGCCTTGGTGTGGCGGTTCAGCTCGGCGACGATGTTCTCGACGATTTCGCAGACCTGGTCGGTGCCGCCGAATGTGCCCCAGTGCTTCCAGCTCTTGCGCTCGGTCGGCTGGAAGCGGTCGATGGTGTCGAAGGAGAAGACTTCCTTCGGAGCACCGGCGGTCTTCGCCTCGGCGCAGCGGTCGATGATGTAGTAGGCGTGCGAGCCCAGCAGGATGTGCCAGGCGACGATGTGGTGGTAGCCGTGGTTGACGGCCGGGTCCGCGAGGTGCTGCTTGCCGCCGCGCCACTGGATCGAGCCGCCGTAGCGGCTGCGGAAAACGGGGATATTCATGTTCAGCTCTCCTCGGTGGCGGTGTCGGGGGTGGCGAGCGGGATGTAGAGGCGGCAGCCGTCGATCGAGCACTTGGAGGAGAATCCGGTCAGGTGTGCGGTGCGGTTGGGGTAGATCGGCTCGGCGCCGTTTGCCTGAACGCAGGCCCAGTCGTTGATCTCGTCCGCGGCGGTGTCGGCCTTCGCGTAGTCGTCGAAGATCACACCCATGTGCTGCTCGGCCTTGGCCTCCAGCTTCGGGGTGACACGGGCGGCGACGACGAAGTTCGGGAGCATCTCGTGCTCGACGAGGGTGTAGCGGGTCATGATCACTCCTTGGTGGTGTCGGCCGGGATCTGGATGGGGACCAGGTCCAGGAAGCCGAGCGGGTAGAAGTACTCCCCCATCTGTCCGGTCTCGTCGGTGCGCAGGAGGGTCAGCAGGGCGTGAAGCTCGGACCCGTGGAAGTACTTGCCGTACTCCTCCTTGGCGTCGGGGTAGTTCTCGTAGAACTCGAACTCGTGTTCCTCCAGCCAGACCTCGGTGACGAGCCTCCACCCGTCCGGTGTGGAGATCACGTCGTTCTCGGCGAGGTCGCCGGCGCGGAGATGGGCGGTGGTCCAGAGCTGTCGGGCCATGGTCAGTTCTCCGGTCGGTAGGCGTGGGCGGCGGAGTAGCGGGTGAGCCAGCCCTCGACAGTCGAGCGCAGGTGCGTGTGCTCGGGCTGGTAGTAGTCCTTGAAGTCGCGGACCTTGCCAGCGAGCAGGCATGAGACGTGGTGGTCGCCGGCCGCGACGGGAACGTTGTTCCAGTCGATCGCGGCGAGCTGCTCGAAGGCGGCGGTGCGGTCGTCGATCTGCTGTACGGCGGCATAGTCTTTGCCGTCGGCGACTTCCAGGCGGGCGACGAGGTCCCGCGGGTTGCCGTCGCCGTGCGCGGCCCACCACTGGGAGTTGTCGGCGGTGTAGCGGTACGCGGCCCACTTCGTCTCGCTCTGGTTGCAGTCGACCATGTAGCCGAGCCCGCTGGTGGTCTCCTCGGGCTTGAGCATCCCGACGTTGTACTTGTAGCGGCCGGGCAGCTCGGAGGCGCACTTGCGCCAGTTCACGCCGTCGAGCGCGGGTGCCTGGGTCTTGCTGGTCACGGATGTCCTCTCGTCGCTACGTGCTGGTCGGGCGGCCACCGCCGCGCCCCCGAGGGGGCGGACAGAAGCGGTCCGGCTGTTCAGGTAGCGTCCTTGTCGACTGGCACCCGCGCGTCGTTGAAGCAGTAGGCGACGGCCGGCTCGCCGGAGTGGCAGTCGATGGACTTGATCCGCCACTCGGCCGGATCTTCCTCGTTGTCGTCGATGAAGGCCCAGTTCGCGGTGGCCATGGCCTCGTTGTCGTTGACGAGGTAGGAGTACTCACCGCGGCACGGGTCGTAGTCGTTGACGTACGTGAACATGAACGAGCCGTCGTCGGGGTACTGGTCGACGTCGAAGTCAGGGCCCCTCGGTCACCAGGATGTCGAGGCCGTCGCCCATGTGCTCCATGAACATCGGCCGGTCCATGATCTCGTGGTGCTCGACAGTGCCGTAGACGAAGTGCCGCTCGACCAGGTAGTGCGCCCGCAGAAGCGTCGCGGCGTGGCCGATGTGCTTGCCGTCCAGCATGATCCGGCAGTCCGCGTAGGTGTCCTGGGGCATCTCTATGACGGTGTAGGTGCCCGGGTTCGCGCCGCCGATGCGGACCTCGTGCTTCGTCGCTTCCACGGACTTGCCGACGCGGACCCACTCGGTGACGGTGCCCACGACCCTGTCGGCAGTGCCCCGGCGGTTGTAGCGGTACTCGGTCATGAAGTCGTCGCCGGAGTGGTGGTGCATGTTCTCGTACTCGGTCTCGGACACCGGGTTGAGACCGAGCAGTTCCAGGCGCTTGTTCTGCGCGGCACGGATCTCGGCGATGGGGATCAGGGTGTCGTTCACTTGGAGGTCTCCTCGGTGTTGTTGGCGGCGGTGATCACGGGGCACGGTTCGTCGCCGCAGTTCTCGCAGGACTCGCACTTCTCCCACTCGCTCGTGCAGTCGTGGCGCGTGTGCGCGAGCGTGGAGGCGAACTCGGCGCGGACCGCGGCGGGAAGGCTGGGGTCGTCCGCCTGCTGCCACATAGAGCACGCCCAGGCGTGGTCCTCACCGGACCGGCCGCCGTCGATGGTGTGCTTGTGAATGTTGTGCAGCAGCGGGTATGCGATCTTGACGCCGTCGATGAACAGCTCCGTGTCGGGGTTGCCGTCGGAGTCGAGGTACGTGATGACGTCGGTCCGCGGCAGCCCGGTCCCGATCTTCGGCAGCAGATCCTTCTGGCCGGTGTCGACCGGGCCGAGGCGGCGGATCGCGTCGGTGTAGTCGGGGTTTCCCTGTTCGCCTACCTCGACGTGATGGAAGGCGGCACGGTGAGCATCGGAATCCTCGGCCTGGAGCAGGGTGTCGAGACCGAATGCGGCCAGTGTGGCAACGAGCCCGTCGACCCGACAGGAACCATCGGCCAGCTCCATCGCCACGCCGGGGCCGTCCCACGAGCCGGGCCGCCCCGCCTCCCCGGACTGGGTGGAGATCAGCAGCGCCAGGTCCGTGGCGTCGGGCTTGCAGTTGATCTCGCGGAATGCGGCTACCGGAGCGGTCTTCTTGCAGTCGGCGCACTTGAACGTGAACGTGCTGGGCGAGAACGTCTTGAAGTCCGGGTTGTCGCCGACACTCTCGCCGGTGTTCGACAGGCGGTGCCCGTATTCCGCCAGGTATTTCTGCCGGATCGGCCTCGTGAACTCGCCCGCGCTGTCGCGGAAGATCAGGTTGTCGCCGTCGGTGCGAATGTAGGTGAGGGTGTAGTTCAGGCTCGGGATGGTGAACTCCTGGCCCGGCTCTACAGTCTGGCCGGTCTCATCGATGTGAATGGTCATGCGGAACTCCTTCTAGGGATAACAAAAGCGGCCCACCAGAATTGGTGAGCCGCCGAGTCGTTGTGGTGTCCTTGGTTCTACCGCTCGTCTTCGTGGCAGAGCCCGTTGTCGATCAGGTACGTCTTGTCGGCAGCGAGCTCCCGGATCTTCTCGATATAGCTGGAGCTGATCCTGGCCCGTGCTGCGGCTGCGCCAGTGATGATCCTCATCGCGGACTGCCACTCTTCTGCGCTGCCTTCTTCCTGGTGCGCCTGCTGTAGTCGTTTGAGCAGGCGGTGGGACCGCACGAGATCCTGCCAAATCGCTCGGTGCGGGAAGCGGTATGTGGTGGAGGCTGCTCCACGCCGTGGTGAGCAGCGCGTCCGAGCTGACAACGGCGATCTTCATCGGTCAGGGGTTCCTCTTGAAGGTGAAGACGCGCCCGTTCTCCTGGCCGAAGACCTCGTCCTCCCTGGGCCCGTACTCCTTGAAGAGCTTCTCGACGTCATTCGCGTGCTCGATCGGGAAGCCGTCGTATATCTCCTGGAGGTGCTGCTCGATCAGCTTCTCCAGGTTGTCCTCCGCCAGGTCCTCGTAGGAGGCGAGCAGTTTCTCGAACTGCTCGGGGTCCCAGCGGGCCCAGAGCTGGCCGGCGGCCTTCACCGCGGCCACAGCACCTCTTCGTCCTGGCCTACCTTGTTGTGGGTGTAGGACCCGGCAACGGTGGCGGCCAGTTCGCCGCCGCCCTGCTCTCGGACGTCGATGTCGTCGAAGCCTCTCTCCTCCGCGGCCTGGTAGGCGTCCTGCCAGGTCCTTCTCGTCGTACAGCTCGTTCATCGCGGTCCTTTCAGTTGAAGCGGGTGAGGGACGCGTACGACTTCTGGGCCTCGACCCGAACGTTGTGGGCGAGCTGCCTGTCGAACTGGGCGTCCGTCAGCTTCTTCGTACCGTCGGCCGCGGCCACGCCGACGTTCTCTCGGACTTCCTCAGGCCTTGTGAACTGCCGCTCGTCGGCCTCGATGTCCCAGCGGGAGCACCGTACGGCGTCCTCCCACATCCGGATGCGGACCCACACCTTCTCGATGTTCTGCGCGGTGAGCTTCTCGATGCCGACATCCGCAGCATCTTCGCCAGGTGCTCCTGCTGCTCCTGCACGTCGCTCACCGGTGCCCCTCCTGCTCGATGATCGCGGCCAGCGTCAGCTCGGCCCAGTGCTTCTTGACGTTCTCCACTCCGAGCTTGGAGTTCGGGTAGCCCTCGTGTGGGTTCGGCACGTTCTCGCGGATCGTCATGCTGCCGATGCGGGAGCCGTCGCTGAGGCTGAACCGGTGGCCGTCGAACTCGGCGTACTCGCACGCCTCGGTCGACTCGCAGTTGCAGACGCTCGTGACCCTGTCGGCGAAGATGTTGTTGCCCTTGAGGCTCTCTCCGAAGTACTTCACGGCCAGGGAGCGACGGACCTCGCCGAACACGTCCAGTGACATGTTGTGCTCGTCGGCGTACTTCTCCAGCAGGACCACGTCCGTCTTGCGCTCCGCGGTCTCGTCCTGCCCCGGGCCGCCACGCGGGTCCCGGTAGTACCAGACCACTTCAACCGTTCGAGCCAGGCTCACTTCTCCGCTTCCTTCCAGTAGACACGCAGGATCTTGCCGGTGCTCATGCCGGTGCACGTGATGACGTGAACGGTCTCTCCGTTCGGACCCTCGACGTCGAAAGTACGGCGAGAGGAACGTGTAGTCCGCCACCGGCTCGAACGCCCCTCCCCGCGGTACCAGCTCGTCGCCGGACTTGATGTGCGTCACGCTGCCTCCCCATATCCAGGCATGAAAAAAGCGGCTGCCGGTCGGCAAGCCGCACGGATTTCTGTTGCGTCCTTGCTGCTACTGGTGGCCGTACTTCTCGCGGACCAGCGTCAGGAACTCGACGCTGAGGGTGTTGCTGACGATGCCCAGAATCCTGCCGCTGGCCCGGTCCTGGACGATCTCGCACCCCGCGTACGAGTTGGACGTCTCCAGGTGGAAGCGGTACCCGCCGTCCTCGGCGAAGTCGCACAGCGAAGACAGCTCGGAGTTCTCGCAGTTGCATACCGGCACGACGTCCTGGAGCGTGATGTTCTCCGGCTCCATCTGCCCGATTGGCATTCACCGTTTGGCGAGCATCGTGCGAAGGAGCTGCTCGGGGTCACCCGGCCGTGTCATCTGCGCGGAGCCAACGATGCAGTCCTCGGTGTGGGACTTCTCCGTTCCCGTGCGTTGCCATGTCAGGCGGTAGCGCGTACGGACCGACGTCTCTTCTTCGCATGCGCTGTCGCTCTCCGTCTGGTCTTCGGTCTCGAAGTGGAAGGTGTAGGAGACGAAAATCTTGTCGGGGTTCTTGACGTCGACGAAATGCAGCGTGTCCCCCTCGACCCGCCATTCCCCCTTGCGCGGCCACGCCACGAACCATGGGGTGCCCTCGCCCTCGGGCATCGTCCTGAGCCCCTTGGTTTGCACCGCATGCACCGTGCGCTCCCCAGACAGGACAGGGTGCATGTTGTTGACCACGGTCACCCGCTGCCCCTCGCGAATCCGTCGCTTGATTGCCGCCAGGCTCATGGCTGTGTTCCTCTCGGCTCTCGTTCGCTGGAGTTAGGAGGCGTAGGCACTCAGGACCGTGTACGCCTGCGCGACGGTCGCCCCGCGCAGCCAGACGGCCGCCCACGTTCGGCCGTGGTTCTGGCTATCGACCCGCTTCACGGTCAGGGCGTGGCGGATGGTGAGGACGCCGCTCTCGTCCTTCAGGTCGGTGTACCTGGGTACGTCGCTGACGACGTGCGTCGCGGTGAGGCCCGGGAACGTGGCGGCGACCTCGCCGCGAACTTCCTCCGGCAGCTCCTTGTAGCCCCGCATGAGGGTGCTGATGCTCGGCCTGACGCCTTGCGTGATACGTGCGGCCTCATGGAGGGGCAGGTGCGGGATACGGATCTCCACGCGGGTGTCGTCGGCGCCCGTGGATGTGATGCTCACCCCGAGCGGGCGTCGCTCCCTTTCCTCGTACTCCCGGATCGACACGTTGAGCAGCTCCGGCTTGTATTCGATGAACGTGTTGTAGGTGCCGCCGTGAGCGATGGCGGGAATGCCAGCGTCCCGCAGCGGGAGAGACAGCACGCACAGGCCGGCCACAGCGTCCTCGCGTCCGAAGTGCGGCAGGATCTCGGTGCGGATGGCCTCGACCGCCCGGCGCACGGCGGTGGCCTGGTCGTCGGCGGTCTCGACCTCGGCAGTCACGTCCGCCAGGGGCTTGCGCTTGTCGGTGCTGATCGACATGTGCGCGGTCAGCAAGACCCGATCGGTGCCGTCGTCCAGGCAGACACGGAAACCGATGCGGTGCACCACGATCGCGGAACTCAAGATGGCCTCGACATGCCACTCAGGGCCGAGCATCGCGGCCGTGTCGTACGCGATCCGGAGGAGCGGTTCAGCCACGAGCGTGAAGTCGGTGTACATCGGGTCAGTCACAGTTGCTCCTACTCGTAGATGCGGTCGCTGAACTGGATGTCGGCGAGTCGCCGATTCTGATTTCAGCTGTCCTCGGGGACGGTGTGGATGGGGTGTTCGTGCGGCTCGAACCCCTCCACGAATCGCTCGTAGAACTTCGTGCCGGTGTCGGGCCTGGAGGCACGCCCACATGCCGGTCTCCGGCTTCGGCGCGGTACCAAGCGACTTGTGGGCCCACGCGGACGTCGTAGCGGCCGTCGTCGCGCTGCTGGAGGTAGCCGATCCCGCTGCCGCAACCCCACGTGTTCTGTCCTTCATCGGCATCAGGGAGACGAGCACGCCGTGCCGAGGGATGAGCGACGGCTGGACCTCGTACGACTGCGTAATGCCGAACCGCTCGGCGACTCGGTTGTAGCCCTCGCAGTCGCAGCCGTTCTTGGTGCAGCTGCCGCACACGGACTTGTCGATCTTGAGTTCGTCGGCCACTCCCAGGAGCTTGCCGGCCGGTCGACTGCCGAAGGACTGGGCTGGCGGCGTGTATTAGTACAGGGCGGAGGCCGCGTACTCCTTGGTCGCGAAGCCGGGCAAGGCAATGGACTCGATGCCGCGGCCGGTCCAGTCGGCGACCCAGTTGCGGTCAGCCGTCTCGTAGACGATGCCCTGGTACAGGAAGCCGTCGTCGTCGCCGGGTGCGTCCGTGTAGACCTTGAAGCGGGTCTCTTCCTCGTTTTCGGGCTAGTTGCGGAATGGGGGCGGGAGGTTTCCGTTACTCATAGATGCGCTCCTGGAACTTGATTTGGGCGATGGCGCCGAACGTGTCGCACACGGCGTCGGTGACCTCGGCCAGCGGGTCACCGGGGCGGGTCAGACCGGTCAGGCGCAGCACCGATCTGAGCTGGCCTTCGGCGGCGTAGGCCATGACGCCCTCACGGCCGGGGGTCCAGGTGATGAAGTCCGGACTCCCGTACTTGTTCTCCAGGCCGTGGACGCGGAAGACGACCTGCTTGTAGGTCTCCCGATATTCGACGTTGATCTCATCCGGCCGCATGCGGCCCCGGTTCTCCAGCTTTTCGGCCCAGACGTAGGTGCCGTCCTGGGAGTGCCGCAGTCCGTACTCGCGGTCGCGGAAGGTGAACGTGGCAGCCAGGCAGGGGTGGTTCGCGATCGGACACCAGTCCTCGATGCCCATGCCGACATCGTGGGTCGTGTACCTCCACCAGAGGCCGGCCAGCTCGTTGAGCGTGAAGGGCTGGTCGTTGTCGGGCTTGGGCAGCACGTGGCTGTTCACGGACTCGGGCCGGCGCGCGCAGCCGTGCAGGCCTTTGTCCCGCCCCTGCCGGAAGTACTCCACCGACCCCAGCAGAAGGCAGTCGTGGCAGGCCGCCTCGTGGAAAGGGTGGTCGACCAGCCGGTGCCCTCCGGCGATGTCCTTGAACTCTGGCGTCGGAGTGTAGATGCGCAGCGGCACGATGCGAGCCTTGAGCGCGGGGCGCCGGACGTAGGACTCTCCACAGGGCTTGCACACGGGGTCGATGAACGGCTCTCGCGTGCCGCTCTCCCCGTCGCGAATCGAGCCCACCAGCATGTGTGTGGCGTTGCCGTCACACGGGTCATCCGTGGGGGTGATGGAGGAGGAGTCAGTGGAACAGCGCACGATCAGATGCCCGTCTTCCGGTCCGGGTGCGGCTTGCGGCGGGTGCGAATCCAGTGCTCGTCGCCGTCGTTGTAGCTGCCGTCGTACGACAGGGAGAAGTGGTCGCCGTCCACGGTCAGCCTCACCGGGCCAGCCGCGCTGATGGCGGCCTCGTACGCCTTGTGCAGGGCCGAGCCGGTCTTGCACTGCTTCGAGTCGCGGAACGCCTCGCCCACCCGGTACGAACGTCGCATGAGCTGGAGCAGGTCGTACTTCGCCTCCACCGCGGGCAGCATGTAGCTGCCGCTCCGGATGTCACCGACGCCTGGGAGGCCGGGGCGCACCCACAGCGCCGACATGTCGTGCACCTCGTCCAGCGGCACGCGCTGGGCCCAGTGCCGGTCGATCGCCTCACCGGCCCGCTGGTCGAAAAGGCCGTCCCAGCAGTCCGCGGCATCCTTCGACAGCCGGATGTACTCACGCACCGCACGCAGGGCCCGGTACGCCTCGTGCTCCGTGGTGAGGTCGTAGTAGGTCGCGTACCACCACTCGCCGTTCTCGCCGAACCCGTCCCGCATGCTCGTGCCGGTGAACATCCGGCCCGCGACCCACTCACCGTCGCGTTCGCCGAGTAACACCCCGTCGTACTTGCCGCGCCACTTGCTGCGCCTGGCCTGCACGAGCTTCCAGCCCTGGACTTCTGTTCTCATACGATTCCCTTCAGGAGCACGCCGTTGAGGTGCTTGATTCGGTTGGTTTGGACGTAGTCCATGCCGCACGGCCCGCACAGGTGCTCGCACTCCCACTCTGGCTCGTACGGGAGCGGGTCGGGGTTTTCGCTCTCCAACGTGTGCGTGGCCCAGGCGTGGCAGTCGGGCATGGCGCACTTCGGCGCCGTCAGCTCCAGCACCTGCTCTGTGGCGTGCCGCATGTTGATCCGCATCGGGGCGTGCCCACCGGTGTCCTGGCAGATCAGGAAGCCGGTCGCGTACCCGATATCGCCGTAGCCCTGGGAGATGTGCTCGGCGCCGATCACGCGGCAGACGGCTCCGACGAGGCGGAACAACGTGCCCGGCTCGATGCCGCACGCGTACGTCCAGCAGTCGACGGCGTAGTAGGCCACCGCCTCATCCGGGATGTCCCAAGGGGAGCGGTAGGTGCCCTCGATGCCGGGGCCGGCGACCAGGTTCGAGATGTCACCGAGCAGTCGGCCGGCCTCGTCCAGGATTTCGACGATGTAGGGGAATTTTCGGCACTCGCGGATTTCGGCTGCGTCCTTGGTGTCGAACTCCCACCATGGGTAGGCATCCGGCTCATCCGCGTGCTGGATACGGACCCGGATTTCAGGCAGGGACCGACGCACCTTGCGCCTCCTTCCACTGTGCGTACAACTCGGCCGCCTTCTCCGGCACGAGGTACGGGAACGCGTCGGCGAATTGGCGGAGCGCACAAGCGTCGGCATCGTCGGCGGGCCCCGTGATTTCCCCGGGGTTCCGCACCAGCGCCTGGATCTCTTCTCGGCACCCACGCGCGTCCCACATCGGCCTGTGACCGAGCCGGGCCCACTGCTCCTCGTTGTTGTGCTCCTTGCACAACTGCGTCTTCAGGCCCGTCGCCTTGTGGATCACCTTCACGTCGGCAGGCTTCGGGTAAGGACGCGGGCAGCCCATGCACCACAGCATTCCGGCCGGGCCGAAGGCGCCCCGGTGGACCTCGATGGCGTCCCAGATGAACTCGAAGTCGTCCAGGATCGGGGTGACTTCGTCGAGCGGAACCGTCCGCCCGTAACTCGCGTGGTGCTCCAGCTCGACATACACGGAGTGCGGCTTGACCGGCGTGCCCCGGTAGCTGCCCCCGTTGGCCTTCCGGAACTGCGCGACCGTGCCGTAGTGGAACTCGGTCTGCCCGTCGACTTCTAGGACCACGCGTACCAGGTCACCGACACCGAAGGCTCGTCGGTACTTCTTGACGGCCGCGTGCCAATGCTCCTCGCTCTCCGCCCCGTAGCCGTACCCGGGCCCCCGGTCGTAGAAAGCGTCGCGCATGATTCCGGCGATGTTGTACGCGTGGGGATTGCGTCCCTCCTTTTCCAGGGTCTCAATGATCAGCTCACGCACAGCACGCTTACTTCCGTGCCCACTCACGAATTTCCCTCCTTACTTACGGCCAACTGCCCGGACCACTCCTCTGTCGTCAGTTCCGACGCGTGCACGTAACGGCACACACCGGTAGGGCCGGTGCGCACGACCACGTGGTGGTAGCCCTCCCACACGTTGACGTAGCGGTCGGTCCCGTCGGCGTGTACCGACCGTGTGGGACGCGTGATGCCGTCGGCGTCTGGTCTGCGGTACGGGGTGCAGTGACGGGCGCATGGGCCCGGCGCGACGGTCACCGGCTCGTTGTCGTAGGTGTTGTGCAGTTGCACTCCGCTGACAATGCGCACGCCGTTGCGGGTATGCATGGGCATGTCGTCGCCGAACATTTCAGGTCTCCCTGCTGTTGGAATTCATTTGGTGCCCGGCCCGGGAGTCGAACCCGCCGAATGTCGCATGGGGGAGGCTTGCACTCGCTACTCGTCGCCGGGCTCGACCTTTAGTGGGTCTTCGAGCTTGGTGGGGGTGCGGTGAGTGCCAACGGCCGCGATGGCTACGCAGCGTGACGTTTAGTCGGGTGTGGCGCCCCCGATGTGAAGAGCCCGCAGGGCTTCGTGATCATGGTTGGTGTCTAGACAACGGATCAAGAAGAACCTGCGGGCTCGACCATCAACGATACAGAGATCAACGCGGCGGCGACGCGCCTGCTGGGGGTAGAGGGGGTGAGTGTGGTGAACGTCGTGGACGACGGGGCGGGCGGCAGCCTGGTGCACGTGGTGACCGCCGACCCGGCCGCGCGGGCCTGTCCTGGCTGCGGGGTGTTCGCCACCCGGCTCAAGGACTACCGCACCACCCGGCCCAGGCACCTGCCCTGCGGGGGCCGGCCCGTGGCCGTCCACTGGCGCAAGGCCCGCTGGTACTGCGCCGAAACCCGGTGCGAGCGCGGCTCGTTCACCGAGCAGATACCGCAGGTTACTGCCGGAATGCGGACGACGATCACGTTGCGCCGGGCGGCTGGGGCGGCGGTGGTCGACGGCGGCCGCACCATTGTCCAGACCGGCCGCGATCTGGGGCTCTCCTGGCCGGTCGTCCACCGCTGCTTCATCTCCTTCGCCGCCACCGCCCTGCCTGCCGAGCCCGAGGCCACCGAGGCGGTCGGGATCGATGAGACCCGGCGCGGCAAGCCGGTCTGGAAGCAGAACCCGGACACCGGCAAGTGGGAACTCCTCGCGGATGCCTGGCACATCGGCTTCGTCGACGCCATCGGCGGACGCGGCCTGTTCGGCCAGGTCGAGGGACGCAACGCCGCCTGCGTCGCCGCCTGGCTCACCCTCCAGCCCGAACACTGGAAACAGCACGTCAAGTACGTCGCCATCGACCTGTGCGCGACCTTCCGGGCCGCCGTGCGCACCGCACTGCCCGATGCGGTCGTGGTCGTCGACTGCTTCCACATCGTCCAGCTCGCCCAACGCCACCTCGCCGACCTGCGCCGTCGCCTCACCTGGAAACAGCACGGCCGCCGGGCCCGCAAGGGCGATGGCATCTACACCGTCCGCAAGCTGTTGCGCCGTAACAAGGAAGACCTCAACCCCGACCAACTCACCATTCTGAACACCGAGTTGGACCAGATGGGCACCTACGGGCGGCAGATATACGCCGGCTGGCAGGCCAAGGAACTTCTGCGCGACCTGCTCCGCCTGGCCTTCAAGCACACCCACACCCACCCTGACCGCTCCGCGATCTCCGCCGCCCGCCACCGCTTCAACACCCACATCGCCGACCACGCCCACCTCCCCGAACTGGTCACCCTCGCCGAGACCATCGACACCTGGTGGGACGGCATCGAGGCGTACATCACGACCGGGATCACCAACGCCGCCAGCGAAGGCAACAACCGCCTCATCAAGCTCGAAGCCCGCAACGCCTTCGGCTTCCGCAACCGCGCCAACCAACGCCTGCGCTCACGTTGCGCTACAACCCGGCGAGCCCGACGGGAGCAGCACCCCCACTAAATTCGAAGACCCCCTTTAGTCGTCGACCAGTACGCCCCACACGTTGTCGATCAACGTCGGGCCGTCGTCTCCGACCTCCCGCACGTAGGTCTCGTATGCCTCCTGGACGGCCCGCGAATGGTCATCCACGAGGAAGGAGCAGGCTCAGCCGTTCTGCTTGTGCTCGTCGGGCAGCTCCCGGTGCGCCTGGGCTTCGAGTGCCGTCTTTGACGTGCTGTCGGGAAATTCCTGGGACGACTCGATGATGAGATTTGCGTCCTTTTCCCAGTAACCGGTCAGAAGAATCACGCGTCGTCCTCGGGTTGCGTGTACACGCGCCGCCCCTTAGCTCCCCGGCAGTCCCAGACGCTGTAGGCGTCCAAACTCTCCGCCAGGGCCCGGAACGCCTCGGACTCGGACTCGGCCTCGACCGTGTCCGTGAACGCGTTGCCGTCGCTGTTACCGGCGACCACGCCTTCGATCGTCGCCTCGGACAGATCTACGCCCACGTAGGTGACTTCAAGGCCGCCGGCGTCGTCCCAGACGCCGTCCAACGTGTATTCCTTCATGTGCGCTCCTCGCTGTTTCTGGGGGATCGGTTGTTGGTCAGCCCATGCGCTTGACGTTGAAGGTGTGCAGCCGGTCGGCGGCCTCGACGTCCGTGACGTACGTGCCGAGGAACTGGTCACAGAACCGGGCGTGCCACCGCTGCTTCTCGTGGCCATCCCAGGTGTGGGTGATCGTGAACCGGCCGTCGGCCGCCAGCAGCGCCACCCCGTGCGGGACTCGGATGCTGTCCATCAGCGAGCTGCGGTTGCTCCTGATCACGACCTTGACGTGGTGGGTGTAGGTCTTGCGCGTGACGGTCCAGTGCGGGTCGTGTGGTGCCTTGCTGTAGCGCTCGGCCATGCACAGCACCTTCACCGCGTCCTCGACGCTGACTCGGGCCGGGGTGGGGTCGGTGCGGTAGCCGGTCGTGATCCGGACCGGAACGATTGGCTTGTGCGGCTCGGGAGCTGGGTCCAGGTCGGTGGGCCACGCCTGCCAGCGGGAGCCCATGCGGTCCTTGAGGATCACGGCCTTGATCTCGCCGTCTTCCAGGCGGACACCGTCGACCCGGTAGGGCGCCCACTCGTCACGCTGGTGCTTCCACGCGACGCACCGGCCCTGGCGGGCGATCTCCGGGGCGTACTCCAGCCACCGGGCCTGCCAGAACTCGATGATCCCCTGCTTGGTGTCGCGGTAGTAGTACGCCGCTTCGAAGGCCAACCGCTCCTCGCGTGTCCAGACCTTCTCCACGAGCTGGTCGACGTACTCGACGACCCGTTTCGTGTCCGGGAGGTTGATCGGCATTGAGTCGTTCCGGTCGTACTTCTGGTACTTGTCAGCCACAGCTCGCATGGGGTCAGACCTCCTGGGGATCGGTCGTGAAGGCGCTCCACCGGCCCTGGACATGGCCCATGCCGTCGGGGTGGACGCGGATGGTGCCCTCGATACCGGCGATGAGCCATCCCGTGTGCCGGGTGCCGTGTTCCTCAGTGGTCTCGATCAGCCGGTGGTAACCGATCAGCTTCCCGACGTTGAAGAACCGGGCCTCCTTCAGCAGCGCGGCCTCGTCGACTGGCGGGAAGACGTCCCGCTCCAGGTGCTCGAAGATCGCCTTGACCAGCGGGCCCATCGAGTCGTACGAGGGCTCCGGCGTCTCGAACCCACACGCACACATACCGGCGTAGCCCTCGTATGAGGGCAGACGTTCGAACTGGTGGACGCCGTCCTCGGTGCCGCTCACGATCATCTGCTGCTTCAGTCCACGGGCAAACTGCGCGCCCGGCAGGCTGTCGTCCAGGCCCAGCTCGGTAATTTTCGTCATTGAATTACGCCCCCTCGAATTTCTGGATTCCGTCCTTGCCGCAGCATCCCGGGCACTCGCATTCGTGCACCTTGTGCAGCTCCGACACCTTGAATGCGCCCGTACTGGTCCAGGGGGAGTCTTCGATTTCCCACGTGTACTTGACGAGCACCATGTCGCCGCAGGCCACCCGAACGACGGTCGCCTCGTAGCACCACGGGGAGCGCACCGTCTTGAGGCTGGACCGGCCGTCGGGCACCTTGTAGTGCGGTCGTACGCGGACCAGCTCGCCGCGCTCGGCAAGCGTTTCTGCTGAGTCCTCGGCGTGCGTGATCGGCGCGCCGATCACCCGTACCTCGCTGCTGAATGCCGAGCGCCTGACGTAGGTTTCCGGCTCGGTTGTCGCCTCCGACAACTTCATCCCTCCTTACTGATTGGTGTGCGGGTGCCGTCGATATGCACCACGAATGCCTGGCAGAACGTGCGCCCCCGCAACTCACGGACTTTCACGCGGTATTGGGGCATGCCGTTACGCATACGCGCTCTCATATGGCGTACGCAGTAAGCCGCGACTGGGTCGGATTCCTGCCCGTCACGGCGCGGCTTGAGTTCTACGTAGCGGGTCGCGGTGTCGACCCATGCGGCCGGCGAGTCCTCGGCCGGCGGCACGTACTGCTGGAGCATGAAGAACCACAGCCGGCTGACCGGCTCAGGCGTAGGCACCGGCTTCCAGCTCAGTGCCGACCTCGACGGTGTACGACGACCAGCGCACGATCGTGTCCTGGTCCCCGACGATGTTGAACAGGATTTCCTTGCGTCGTTCTCCGTCCGGGTACTCGTGCCAGTCCTGGGCGTACTCGCGGGCCATCTCGATGGTGGGGAAGGAGATCTCGAACGGCGCCGAGTGCTCGAAGTGCGTGGTGAGGGAGCCGAGAATCGGCATGATGCGGAGTCGCTGGCCCTCCGTCGGCATCGCGCCCTCGAACAACCACCCGTCCGTCGAGTACCAGCCGCGGGCCCTGCCGTTGAACCACGCTTCGGCCAGGCCCTGCCTCTCGTGCGTGGTGAGCGTGGCCACCCGGGGCGCCGGGTGCCCGCACCTCGGCGGCCACCCATTCACCGACCGGTTCCACACCGGTCGCGGACCAGGGTCGCAACCCGGCTCGGTCAGCGTGCAGCAAGGCTCCAGAATGCAGACGGTGAACATGCGCTCCCCCTTCAGATCTTGAGCAGGTCGCGAAAAACCTTCGGACCGTTGCTGTCGGGCTTCGGCTGTGACACGCGCCGGATCGTGATCGCGTCCATCGCGGTGCTGCCGCGCCCACGCCATGTCAAGCCGACGGGGGTGCGGACCGTCACGTGCCGCATTCCGGTACCGGCCGCCGCTGGGCGTGTAGCGGTCCCGCTCCTCGGTCTCGTAGCGGGTGACCTCGCCCAGCACTCCGCCGGTCCAGGTGGCGAACCGCTTCCGGTCGTCGCCGACGTAACCGATGTAGCCGCTCCACCCGTCGGCCGACTGCATCTGCTTCCGCTGCCAGGCGTCCGCGCACGGGCAGCAGCGCCGGTCGTTGGTCTTCGGGTCCCGGGCATAACCGGTGCCCATACCGTCGCTCGGCATGGGCGGGTGACCGCACTCCAGCAGGTCGGGCGTCCGGCGCTCGGCCCGGGGGGTGATCCGATTCCGTCGGGAGTTGGTCATGCGGTGCGGATTCCTTCCTTTCCGATGATGGACGGCAGCACCTTCGTGGCGGTCTCGGCCAAGCCGTCACGCAGCCAGATCGAGCACAGCAGGTTCGGCGGAAGCGGCAGGGCGCGAGGCATGAGAAGTCATGGTGAGCAGCCCTTCGCGGGGTTGGATGAGAAGCCCACGAACAGCCGCCGACAGGGCCACCCGCAGCCGACACGCGCACGACGTGTCACAGAGCCCTCCGGATCAACTGCGTTGATCCCCAAGCGCCTAATAGACCCGCAGGCACCCTGCGCGCCCGAGCCCCGCTCGGCGGCACCCCCTATCTCGCGGCATTCTGACTCATCGCGGACTGTCATTCAATAGGCACTCAGATGAGATGTCCTCAAAGGCCAGTCGATCCAATCGGACTGGACGGCGACAGGAGAGGCGAAGCGAGAAGTGATGAAGACCTGGAGGACGAGGAAGGCTGCGCCCGCGGCCCCAGTACTCGCTGTGGCCGCGGGCGTTCTGATCGCCGGATGCTCCAGTGGCGACGACAGCACAACCCGGGCACCGTCTGCGCCGAGTCCGACCGTGAGCACCGCCCTCGGCGCGGCGCTGGACAAGCTCGCCCTCCGGGGCACTGAGAGTTCCAGCAAGGACCGCGGGACCTGCCTGGCCAGCGCAGTGCGGAAGGGGGGAATGCCGGAGGAGGCACTGGCCTACATCGTCAAGGCCGACAGCGACGACGGGCCGAGGCATAGTCCTGCCCTCGGCGGTGCTCAGGTCGAGCTCGAACGCGCGCTCGATGCGTCGGTTGAGGGTCAGCATTCTGTTCATGCCGTCGACCTCATCGAGGTCCAGGTCGAGGGTCACCGCCCGGTTGAGTGCCTGGCGCATGCGGTGCTCGATGGTGCAGTGCGCGTTCAGATCGATGGTGGTGTCCTTGTATCCGAGCAGCACCATGTCGAAGGCACCCTCGATGCTGTCCGGGAGCTGGCAGCCGGGCAGGTGCCCGAAGGTGCCATCGGTCTCAGGGTCTTCAGCGTCGAGCAGATGGTCCCAGTCGTCGAGCCGATGCTTCCACTCGTCGTCCGAGATCTCTGCCGGCGCAACGAAGTCGCGGATGATGAGCCGGCCGCCAGGAACAAGAGCGCCGATGGCGTGCGTCAGCGCCTCGGCGTAGGCCCGGCGCTTGTCCGCGGGCAAAGCAGGGGCGTACGAGTAGATCTCGTGCAGCACCGAGCTGAAGACGATGTTGTCGACGGGCGCGTACACGGCGATTTCAGTCAGATGAATGGAGAGCTGGTCTTCAGAGACCGTGCTTCTCGTGGTCGTAGGGCTCGTCCGGTCGGTGGACCGCGATGCGCACGATGGGTGTGGACCCGTCGGTCTCCGGGCGCTGCGCCGCCGGTGCCGGCGTCCGGGTCTGGGTGCTGATCTCACGGGCAATCCAGAGGATGCAGGCGACGATGGCCAGCACGATGAAGAGGAGCGCCAGGCTCTGTAATGGCGTCAGGGGGCACATGCGAAGTCCTTTCGGTGAGTGGAGCGTGGAGCCGCCGACTCGCAGAGCTCGGCGAGGGTGTGGCCACAGGAGAGGTAGGTGACCTCGTACAGCGGGCCCTGGCCCCAGCCCGGGTCCCAGTCCTCGGGCGGCACGGCGGGTTCGACGGTGCATTTGACGATGTCGCGGGGCAGGCCCGGCTCGCTGCTCTCGTCGTAGGAGCAGAAGGGGCACCACTCCAGCTCGGGCAGCTGCGCAGCGACGCCGAGCAGTTCAGGCGCGGTGACTGTACGGGCCATCTCGGCCGACGCGGCGTCGGTCAGGAGGAGGTCAGCGATCGGTGCGGCGATGACGGTCATAGGGTCCTCGGCTCGGTCGTAGTGGGATTTGCGCAGGGCTGGACAGCGCACAGCGCGAAAAGAGGGGTCTTCAAAGTTGAGCAGTGCGGAGGTGTCCGCGGGCTCGGCGGGCGGTGACACACCGTGTCCGTATTCGTTGGTTCTCGGCGTTGCGGAAGTCTTGTATTTTGAGTTCCCGGTCACTCCGGGTGATGCGTACCGGTCGGGGGGTGTGGGACGGATTCCGCGGTTCTTATGACAGCAGGACAGCTTTTGCATGATCGTGTCTTCTCGCCACGAGTTGACAGTCGATCAGGCAAAGGCCGTGATGCGCTTCCTTCACCTGCACCCGGTGTCGATGGCCTTCGCGAACTGGCCGTGTTTCGCGGTCAGTTGCGCTCCTGTTTGTACCGTCGGGGCAATACGCTGCTTGAACTCGCCGATGCGATCCTGTGCACCGCTGGTCCGGTGCAGTCGCCGGTGGAGCTGTCGTTGGAGCCGGAGGTCCTCCGGCGGCACAGCTCGGTGTACGACGCGCTGCACCACGGAGGCGGCTCGGCCGACCGGCCGTGACAGGCCCTGGTCCAGCACCTGTACCCGGCCCGGGCGGGCGAGCCGCTGATGTGCGCCATCGACACCACCCCGCTGGCCGTCCCGACGCCCGCTACGCCGACCAGCGGATCATGGTGATGGTCCGCACCAAGGGACCGGACATGTTCCTGCCCGGCTGGGACTACAACGTTCTGGTCGGCATCGGCTGGGGCGGCGCCGCCTCCTGAGTGCAGCCGCTGGAGGCGCGGCGGATGCGCCCCACTGAGCAGGCTGGTCGCCCCGCCATGACTCGGATGCCCGACCAATTTAGGAGAGAGGCTGCGAGCTCCTAGAAGTGGCGATTCAGTCCTCTGCACGGGCGACGCTAACGATCAGCGCTGTGTCGTCGGCGTCTCGCCATTCACCGATCACTCGCCACCCAGCATCGCTCAGAAGCCGCTCAGCCTCGCGCCTGCCGTCCTCGAGGTCTCCGCCTTTGGCGGCGATCGTGGTGCGCTCGCTGAACGCAGCAGGCGTGTCATAGTCGGGCGACCATGCCCGCTCGTCCCCCGGGTGCTCGCCGGTCAGCTTGTCCTGCCATACCGAGACATCCATGTGTGGCTGAGAGAGTTGACCGGTGCCGTAGGTCATCCAGGCACTGAAGTGCGGGCGGCTCGACCATTCGGCCTCACGCTCGTTCTCCAGGTCCCAACGCTTGAACAGCTCGCCGAGCTGAGCGTAGATATGGCGGGCCTGCGCCTCGCTCAGGGTGAGTGTGCCGCCCCGGAGCCTTCCGTCTTCGGTGGGGGCAATCGGTGCGTAGTACTCAATGCCTGCGCGGTACCGGGCGATGTCGCCGATGATCAGTTCATGGCGACCGTGCAACGACTGCTCCACCGGCAGCAGATGGTTGAGGTCGGCCTTGTAGTAGGGCGGAAGCTTGCGGACGTCGATGATGTCGCGTTCGGACATAAGGTTCCCCTTTGGGGTCTTCTCGGTCCAGCACACCTGAGCCGTACTCGGTTCAGGCTCCGGCACGCCATCCGGATGGTCGTGGTACGGAGGCTCGTCATGTAGAGAGCCAAGCTGCTGCCTGCCCCACTCTTCGAGAACTTCCTCAGGCACGTTCCTCCCCTTTCCAATCGCCCCGGAAATCGGGGGATTGAGTTCCATAGCCGGACTCGCACCGGACAAGGGGACCTTGATGTCTCTCCAGGACTGTTGGTTAGCGCGGTGCTTCGAACCGCAGCGTCAGTGTGGACGCTCGACCGCCGGTGTACGCATGGTCAGCCTTGTACTTGGTGATGGCAGTACCCTCGATGGTGAAATCGTCACCTTTCAGTGGCCGTGTGTACCGGCCCGGCGCTCCCTTGGTCGGATTCATCCTCACTTCGGATGCATTGACTTCGGCAACGCTCAGTTGCCCCCGGAACTCGTTGGCCTCGTGACTGGTCCAGTGCACGGTCCAGCCCGATTGGACAAGCGCGATCAGCTCCCGGAGCCTTTCCATGTTTCCGGGGAAGACAACGTTTGCACCAGAGACCCTGGCGGATGCCTCTTTGACTCCCGGCTCAGCAAACAGCGGGCGATAGACCACACGACGATCCGGAAATTCCACCCCAGGCGGAATCTGATCGGCGTTCGGTCCCGGTTCGGCATCCCCGAACGGAACCAGAATCGGGGGAGCCGAGACACGCTCCACCTCGTAATGGCCAGCGTGCTTGTGACCATCCCTGTAGCGGACCCTGGCGAGCCCATACACGGTCTCACCCTTCACATGGACTCGTACGCGGAGACCCGTGAGAGGCCGCTTTTCGGTTGACATAACCGTTCCCCTTTCCAGATCCTTGCGGTTCAGCGCCCCATTCGGGGATCGAACGGTGTCGCAGATGCCGATGGATTTCAGCCGCAAGCAAGCTCTGTGGCCCGCGACCAACTGCCCATCCGGAAGCGGATGGTGGTGGCCGGCGGGACCTCACCCTTCAGGTCCGCCGGATCCGTGCGCCAGGCCTCGTAGGCCGCTAGCGTCGTGGATCCCCTCTCCTGCAGGCACTGCCTGATCGCGGCAATGAGCTGCTCCTGGGGCCACTTCGTCGTCGCAGTCTGGAGCTGCTGGGGCTGTTCGATCACGGCGAGACCCGCGAGGTCCAGCGCACGGTTCCAGCTGCCGAAGCGGCGCTCGTAGAGCGGAGCTGATGGATCGGTGCCCCTGCGGCGCTGCTCGAAGGTGCGACGTCCCAGGGTGTCCTCTTCCTGCGCCAGGTCGATGAGCACGTGCAGGAGCTGCTGGTCGGTGTAGACGACCGGCCCGGACTTCATGGGCGCAGGGACGTGCACAGCAGACAGAGTCATGGTCGGTCCTATCTCTCGTTCTGAAAGCTGGATGCGCGTCAGAGCGTCTGCACTTGCACGAGCTGCCGGTCGCAGGCGATGGACGCGAACATCTCGTTGAAGGTCCTGGGGAACTCGCCGCAGCAGGTCGAATCGTCGATCTCGACGGCGAGGTCCGGCCGTTCCTTGAGCCAGGCGGAGGCCTGCTTGTCGACACAGGCCGGGCTCTCGCCGCCGAAGTCGACCAGATCGGCGTCGGTGGCGGCCGGGGCAGGAGCAAGAGCAGTCATGGCGAGCGGTCCTTCACGGGATGAGATGAGAAGCCCACGAGCAGCCGCCCGACAGGGAGCCACCCCCAGCCGACACGCGCATGACGTGCCACAGAGTCCTCCGGATCAACTCCGTTGATCCCCCAGCGCCAGACAGACCCGCAGGCGCCTTGCGCGCCCGAGCCCCGCTCGGCGCGCCCTCTGACCCCTCTCCCCCGTGGCATTCAGACTCGCCGCAGACTGCCATTGAATAGGCATTCGAATAAGATGCTCTCGGAGATCAGTCGATCCAATCGGACTGGTCGGCAACAGGAGGGGCGAGAAGCGATGAAGACCTGGAGGACGAGGAGGGCTGGGCTCTCCGCTGCGGCGCTGGCTGCGGCCGCGGGCGTTGCGCTCGCCGGGTGTTCCGGCGGCAACGGCGGAACACCCCAGGCAGCACAGTCGTCGCCTGCGCATAGTCCGACCACGAGCACTGCCAAGGTCACCGACAAGGCCCTCGGCGAGGCGCTGGAAAAGCTCGCCTTTCAGGGAACCGGGGGTTCCAGAAAGGACGGCGGGGCCTGCCTGGCCAGAGCAGTGCGGAAGGCGGGAATGCCGGAGGAGGCGCAGGCCTACATCGTCGGCGACGACATGGGCGCAGTCATCGACGGACTGAACAAGGTGAGCGAGGACGACGCTGCGCTCCTGGCCTCGCGGTCGCTGCGTGAGAACTTCGACGCGTGCGCCGACAAGGCTTTCCTCCCGAACGACAACAGCACCGAGGCCCAGAGCTACGAGCCACCGAAGGCTGCCGCGAAACCTGCGGCTGGCAAGCCGGATCTGAGGCCGGTCTATCCAGTCCGTGTGGACCAGCCGGTCAACTCGTCCCTCGAGCTCACCAAGGGCCTGGTCTCGACGTTTGTCGGCGTACAAGTGAACGTGGCTCTGGCTTGATTTTTGTAGCCGACCCTCACCTCGAGATGATCTCCGGCTACAAAAATCAAGCCAGAGCCACTCACATCAGTACGGGGACAACGTTCTCCTCCTACGCCCGGGACGAGGATCAGAAGAAGAGCTACGCGACGGCCGGCCAGTGCCTGTCGACCCTGGTCTACGACGCGGGCTTCAGCCAGGAGGCGCTGCACTTCTTCGCCAGCGGCGCACGCCTTGGCACTAAATCGATCGTCGAGCATCTACCCAGCGACAAGGACAAGGCGATCTGGCAGTCGCCGAGGTTCACCCAGGGGCTCGTCGACTGCACGACGAACGCGACGCCGACTTCCACCCCCGGCTCCTGAGCGGGAGTCCATCAGACAGGCGAAAGTGGGCGTGATCCGCAGCAGGTGTCCCCGCCCGAGGGGAAAGGAATCGAGCAGGTCCACCCGCTACGGCGATGCGCAGCCAGGGGGACGACTGGGCGCGCCTGCGACTCTACCGTCATTCAAAACCTGACAGAAAGAGCGTAGATGGATTATCGGGTAGCATTGATAAGGACCTCTTGATGGACCAGTCTAGTATGGCAAGGAGAAGCGGCGCATGGCCGTCACACAGGAGCTGGATAAGATGACGCAGCCTGCGCGCGGCACAAAGAGGAAGCCCCCGGGCCCGACGCAGAGCAACAGCAGCAGCGGCCGCCAGGGCATGTTCGTCCGGTTGAGTTCGGACGACAAGCAGCGCGCGGAGTACTGGGCTGACAAGCGCGGGTTCTCCTCGGTGAACGAATACGTGGCCGAGGCGGTGGTCGAGAAGATCCGGCGCGAGAACCTCGACTATGACCTGCCGACCCTGGAGATCGCGCGGCTCAACGAGCTCGTCGACCAGGTCGCGGCGCTGGCGAAGAACTCGGCGAACCTTGAACGCGTCGTCACCACGGGCTTCGACTCGCTGATCGGGCTCACCCGCGGCGACAACTACCTCTTGGACGACGAGGACGGTGAGCTCGCATGAGCCGGGATTTCGCAGAGATGCTGGAGGCGGCCACTCCTACCAACGAGGTGATGGAGGTGGACACGTCCTTCCTTGACGCCTACAGGCGCGGCGGGAGCGAGGAGCTCAGGCGTGTCCAGGCCCAGGCGCCACAGCCTGAGCCTGAGGCGGCAACGCCCGAGCCGGAGGTGCAGTTCGATGAGGCCGGCGACGTCGACTCTCAACTCAAGGTTGAAGGTCCGCAGGCTGATCTCGACGTGGAAGCCGAAGCGGATCGCCCGAACCTGGAGCCCGATGCCGGCGACTCCGAGCGGGCCGACGGATCTAATCGGCACAGTGGTGCCGGCGGCGGACAGAACACCGCTGACGGGGTGCTCCCGGGCGGCCCGCCGGCGGGCCTTGCGGCTGATGCCGCTCCGGCTCCTGGGGCACAGCCGGACGTCGAGGACGCCGCTACAGCCGAAGTTGCTGGTCATCACGTCGTCGCCGCACCGGATGAATCCGAGCATGTAACGCCCGGATCACTGCAGCTCACCGACCATCAGGACGCCGTGCAGAGCGCGGCCTCGAAGGGGGGCTCGGGTAGTACAGCCGAGACCGCCACGCTCCCCCAGTCGGGCTTCCGGCTCGCCGGCGTGCAGAGCCAGCCGCACATCAAGGCGCTGCCCGAGAGCATCGTGAACGCGCTGCGGGAGCAGCTGAGAGCAGCCGCAGTCCGTGAGTTGCGCGTGAGCGACAGCGCTGCTCGGGAGTTCAGCCAGCGGCTGAGCCAGGGCACGCTGGTGACGGCGTTCCTGCTGGCACAGCTCGACCTGCACCTTGATGCCGATCCTGCCACCGAGCGCGCCGTCGAGCTATTCCGTTCCCGCGATCCGCTGCTGGGCAGCGTGGTGGCACGGCTGATGAGCATGGAGGCCGCTGAACGCGAGCGGGACGGGTTACTGCGCAAGCTGCGCGACGAGTTGGGCGAGGTGCGCCAGACCAGCGCGGTGGTCGAGCAGGCGCTGGCATACTCCATCGCCGACCGTACGGAGAACTTCCTGCGGGGCTCGCACAACCTCCACGACGCGCCGATCACGCACAAGGAGGCGATCTACCTCCGGGACAAGGCCCGGGAGGCGACCAGGAAGCAGTCAAAGCTTGAACGCGAGCGGGAAGGACGGCCGATTCGATGACCACGACGAGCAAGGAGAAGCTCTTCCCCGCCCGGCAGCGCTGCAAGACGTGCGGCAAGGGTCTGGGCCTCCGCGCCCAGAACCCGGTGCACCTCGGCCTGTACTGCACTCCGCGGTGTGCGGGTATGGCCGCGCCGGCCTCGCGGCCCGAGGACGCGCCGCGCGGATGCCGGACGCAGCGCGAAGAGACGTGGGCCTTCAAGCGCCGCTACCGGAGCGAGCAGGAGATCCCCGCGAAGCTCCGGGAAGATGCGTCGACGAGCTGGTATTGGTGCGAAGAGAGCTGTGGCGCGATCCACGTCGGCCACACGCGCATGGGCGAGCGGGAGAAGTTCCGGATGTTCGAAGACCTCGCCGCAGACCTGCCGGATCTGCTGATCAAGCTCAGGGGGCAGGCCACGCACAAGCAGGTCACTGAGGTGGCCGGCGTGCGGCCCATCCGACTGAAGGAGCTGGAGGAAGGCCTGAAGCACCCTGAGGGACTCGAGACGCTCGGCAAGGTGCTGCGGGCGTACCGCGTCCGGCTCGGCGTGGCGATGCCGACTCGATAGTTGCGCTCGGCAGACGAAGACCCCGAGAAGAAACTTTTCGGGGTTTCCTCCTTTTTCGACGAGCGGTGATTGCTCTAACAGCGTGCCGGAGCCGGGCTTTTCTGCATGCCCCTCGTACCATTCAATGCCTTTTCAATCTTCCTTTAACTCCCATTAAACCGCCCTCTTGGAGTAGAATCGAACTCGTTTCCAAGTCGATGACGAGCAGGAGTCAACATGGTCGCGATCGTGGTCGCAGAGAAGCCGAGCGCAGCGAGGAACATGGCCAGCGCCCTCGGCGGGGCGAAGGGCCGCTACAAGGGCACGGCCTATGAGGTGGCGAGCCTGCGGGGTCATCTCTATGAGTTCGCCCAGCCGCACGCGATGGTGGACTCCTCGCTCGCGGACGTCTATCAGAAGTGGGACCTGAGCAATCTGCCCTGGGATCCCGATGATCTGACGTGGAAGCGCGAGCCGCAGAAGAACGTCGCGGACGTCATCAAGACGCTGCGCAGCGCGCTCGGCCGCGGCGACGAAATCGTCATCGCCACGGACCTGGATCCGTCCGGCGAGGGCGACCTGCTCTTCTGGGAGGCGATCGACGAACTCGGCTTCCACGGCTCGAAGTTCAGCCGCATGGAGTTCACCGATGAGTCGAAGGTATCGATCCAGAAGGCCTTCGAGCAGCGCCGGCCTGTGAAGTCCATGCAGGACGAGGGCGATTACCGCAAGGCGATGTACCGCTCGCAGTGGGACTTCCTCTCGATGCAGTTCACCCGTATCGCCACGGCGATGGGCCGCCAGTCCGGTCAGGACCTCGTGCTGCGCCAGGGCCGGCTGAAGTCGGCGATGGTCTCTCTCGTCGGCGACCAGCAGAAGGCCTACGACGCGTACGTCAAGAAGCCGTTCTTCCAGAACCGCTTCCGCGACGAGAGCGACGTCATGTACACGAACCCGGACGAGCCGCGGTTCGACCAGAAGGGCCAGGTGCCGCAGCAGTACGGCCCCTCCGCTGTCGTCCTGGACAGCAAGGCGGACAAGAAGACCGTGCCGCCGAAGCTGCTCGACCTTGCCTCCCTGTCTTCGATACTCGTTGGCAAGGGTGTGAAGGCGAACCTGACGCTCTCGACCTACCAGAAGATGTACGAGGACCAGGTTGTCTCGTACCCGCGCACCGAGGACAAGACGATCACGCCTGAGCAGTTCAAGGACCTCGCGCCGCTGGCCGACAAGATCGCCGCGGTGGTCGGCGTCGAGGCTGGGCTCCTGACGCACCGCCAGCCTCGTTCCACGCACGTGAAGCCCCAGGGCGCTCACGGCGCGAACCGTCCGGGTCCGAAGGTGCCCTCGTCGCTGGACGAGGTCGATCACAAGTACGGCAAGGCCGGGCGGCTCATCTACGAGATGCTCGCGAAGAACTACCTGGCCATGCTCGCCGAGGACTACCTCTACGAGCAGCAGAAGGGCCACGTGGAGAAGTACCCGGACTTCGTCGGCATCGCCAACGTGCCCAAGAGCCCCGGCTGGCGGGCCGTGTTCGATCCGGACGCCGGCGACGGCACGGCCGAAGGCGACGAGAACGAGTCCAGCAGGGGCCTGGGCCAGAACGCTGAGCCGTTCATCTTCGAGGGCGCGAACAAGCGTCCGGAGCACCCGACGATGAGGTGGCTCATGAAGCAGCTGGAGAAGCGTGACGTGGGCACGGGCGCGACCCGCACTTCGACGTACTCGGAGGTTACCAACGACAAGGCGAAGTATCCGCTGCTGACCGAGAAGGGCAGGAAGCTCAGGCTGGCGCAAGCCGGCGAGATGAGTTGGAGGCTCCTGCCTGGCACGCGCATCGGCGATCTCGGGCTCACCGAGAAGGTCTACGCCGACATGCGCGACATCGCCGCCGGGACGGCGACCACCGAGGAGCGCCTGGCCGTCGTCGCCGACTGGGTGCGCGAGGACATCGCCACGATGACGAAGAACGCCGCGTCCATGCGCGCTGAGCTGGGCCTGAAGGAGCAAGTCGGCGCCGCCCGCGCCGAGGGCGTGTGGCAGGCCGCTCCGGGTGGCCCGAAGAAGGTCGCCTTCAAGAAGATCTGGTCGGGCCACGAGTTCAGCGATGACGAGGTGGCGAAGCTGCTCGCGGGCGAGACGATCTCATTCGAGGCGAGGTCGAAGGCGGACAAGCCCTTCACGGCCACCGGTGCGCTCGGCGTCGGCGACTTCAGGGGCCGCAAGTTCGTCGGGTTCCAGCTGGAGGTGCTGGACAGGCCGACGAAGTGGTCTGGTCGGACGTTCACGCCGGCGGAGGTCATGGCGCTCCTGGCGGGCCAGTCGCTGGAGATCGACGACTTCGTCAGCGCGCGGACTGGCAAGACCTTCAGTTGCAAGGTCAGCTGGGACGAGAAGGCGAAGAAGATCATCCTTGATTTCGGCCCCGCCCACGAGCCGCCTCGGTCCTGGTGCCAGGTGACCTTCACCGATGCGCAGCACAAGGACCTGGCGGCCGGCGAGACCATCCAGGGCACGGGCTTCGTCTCGGCCAAGGGCAAGACCTTCGACGCCCGCATCTCCTGGAAGGAAGAGGGCGGCAAGAAGAAGATCGTCCCGTCGTTCGGTTGATGCCGGACGGGCACTGACGAGCAGCAGCGGGTCCCGGACCTCGGGGCCCGCTGCTGCCTTTCACGACAGCGACAACAGGAGGCGATGTGATGGGGACGATGAACGAAATCGTGCAGCTGGTCGATCGGGTGGCCTGATCAGCGATGTCCATGGCGCCGCCAGGTTCTTGCGCGACGCAATGGTGACGCTGGCGTCGAGAGGCTGCACCTCGTTGGTGCAGCTGGGCGACTTGGATGCTCTGGCGCGGCACGCGCAGCGAGATCCAGGCTCTGGAGGCTTTGAACAAGCAGCTCTCCCAGCAGGGCGAGCGCCTGCATGTCGTGTTAGGCGACCACGAGAACTACGACGTAATCGACACGTTGTCGCGCAACGGCTCCGGGGTCCTCCGGATGGGATCACATCTGGCGCTCCTCCCCCGCTCCGGTCTCGTGTGTGCCGGCCAGCACCCCGTCGGTTGGCTGGCAGGGGCCGCGGGTATCGACCGGTGCGTGCGAATGCCGGGCCTGACATGGTGGGAGGCTGAGCTGCCACGGACGAGCAGGCAGCGGGTCTTCTGGACGCCGGGGCAAGCCCTGATGTGGTGCTCGCCCACGAGGCGCTGGCGGTCCCGGGGTTGATCCAGCGGCTCGGCGACGGCCACGGCTGACACCCTGACGATCTGGCGTATGAGCGCGCGGTGCAGCAGGTGCACACCGCGCGGGTGCTCTCGGTGCTCGATCCGGCCAAGGGGACGCTGTGCGTCGCGGGACGCTACCACTTTCGGCACTCGGAGCAGGCAGTGCTCGATGGGATGCCGGTGCGTCAGGAGATCCTCGACCGGGACGGCTCAGCCGATGCGCTGGCCGTGCTTGACCTGGGCGACGACGTTCCGCGCTTCGAGGCGGTAGCGATGGGCTGAGCGCCTCTGCTCCCGCGGCGCGACTGATCTGTCAGCCGCCCAGACGACACTCGACGACTCGGACCGGCTAGTCCGACTCGCCACATGTCGCCATTCAAGACCCTTTTGATCTCGATTCAAATGACCTATCTAAGATAGGATGCCATCCACACACCTCGCATATGAGGGCTTTTGGATAGGTCGATCGATGACCATTGTGGTCGCAGGGTGAGATGAGAGATTCATGGCGAAACTTTCCTATAAGGTGCCGAGTTCGCTGAACAGGAGCTTCCTCGACCACGAGATCACGCTGAGCAAGGGAGGTTGGGCGGCGAAGCCCTCCCCGATCAAGCAGCTGCTCTTCTTCGGCGGCGGCATTCTCGCCCTGCTGTGGTTCAGCACGTCGACGTTCGTCGCGAGCTCGGGCCCAGTCGCCATCACGTTCTTCGTCCTCTGGGGAATGGCGGCGATCGCCTACTTCGGTGGGCTGATGAAGACGAAGGAGCTGCGCATCATGCGGGTGCCGGCCTTCCTGGCGTACCTGCCGCGCAAGGCCCGCCACGTCTTCACCCGTCGTAGCTCGAATCCCACGGACTTCTACTCGATCGTCGGCGTCGACGGGATCGACGAGGACGGGCTGATCCACTTCTCCGACGGCGGCGAAGGTCGGGTCTACCTGGTTGTCGGCTCGGCGAGCTATCTGCTCTTCGACGAGGACCGGGTCGGGATCCTCGACCGGGTCGACTCCTTCTGGCGCAAGGTCGAGACGACCTGCGAGCACAGCTTCATCACGACGAAGGAGCCGCAGCGGATCTACCACCAGGTGGCGATCCTGGAGCGGCGCAACCAGGCCCTGCAGGTCCGTGACCCCGATCTGATCGAGCTGCAGAACGAGCAGTACGAAATCCTCACGCAGCACGTGGGCGGGAAGTTCCCCTCGATCCACCAGTACCTGCTGCTCAAGGGCAAGAACGCCGACGCACTACGCAAGGGGCACCAGGTCCTCCAGGCCGAGGTCGGCGGCTCCATTCTCATGATCAGGGAAGCCGCGATGCTCGACCGCGAGGAGGCCGAGCCGATGCTGCGGGTCTTCTACCAGGGCATCGACGACGAACTGCCCAATCTCAAGGCGTCGCTGAACTGATCAGCGCCAGGCCGACCGACACGACCAGGAACGAACGAAGGACACCATGGTGCTGATGACGAAAGTCCGGGCACAGCTCGGCATCCCGGGGAAGAAGCCTGACGAGACGAATGAGACCGCGGAGCTTGTGGTCGATGATCCGCGCGCGGACGGCGCTGCTCAGGCTGAGGGTGTGCAGGACACTGCGGCAGCTGACGGCGTGGCCGATGAGGCCGCCGAGCCGAAGAAGAACTGGTGGCAGCGCCGCCGGGAGGTGAAGCACCTCCAGGGCACGTTCGACGCCTATCCGCATCTGCTCGCGCTGAAGCCGAAGGAGAAGTACCTCTTCCGCTCCGACTACTTCGAGGTCGACGGCTCGGTCGCCTGCATCCTGGCGTACTTCCACGGCGACGCCGCGCACGACAACTTCGCCGCCTTCTGGGGCATCGATCGGATCCCGGACGGGCTGGACGAGCGGGTCACCGCGGTCGTGCTTGAGCAGGTCAAGCGGATGGACGACAAGTGGATCGACTCGTATACGAAGCAGTCGGAGAAGCTGGAACGGCTCGATGCCAACGAGCAGGAGGAGACGGGCACGACCTCCTCCAAGCGCAAGGCCGCGAAGATCTCCGGTGACCTCGGGGTCACGATCGGAGAGCTCCAGGACGGCGCGAGCTACCTCTCCGTGCACAACCGGCTCTTTCTCAAGGCCCCCGACCTGGCGACCCTGGACGACACGATCGACCGGGTCACGCGCCTGTACATCGACCGCTTCGGCACGCTGAAGGCTGCGCCCTATGCCGGCGAGCAGCGCCAGGAGCTCTCGGGCCTGTGGAAGAACAACGAGAAGAAGAAGGGCAAGGGCTTCCACTTCACCTCGACCGAGCTGGCCGGCTCGTACTCGCTGGTGACCAACGGCCTCAACGACAAGGGCGGCGAGTACGTCGGCTACATGGTCGGCGACGTCAACAACAGCGCCGTGCTCATGGACGTCAACGCCTACGACCATCACGTGATCGTCGCCGACGCCACGCTCAGCGAGTACCTCGACCGCCAGCGGGTGGCCAACATGTGGTGCTCGAAGATCTCGCAGGCCGCGCTGCTGAACAACGGCCAGGTCGTTCACCTCGTCCTTGACGGAGCGAACCTCGACAAGCTCGGCCCGAAGTTCGAACGGCTCACCTCGCGCGTGGACCTGAACCAGGGCGACGTGAACATGTTCGAGATGTTCGGCGAGGAGGAGGACGAACTGACGGTCTTCTCCGCCCAGATGGAGAAGCTCAAGCTGATGTTCGAGCAGCTCTACGAGACCACCGATGGTGCCGTCGGTTCGATCATCCGCAGTGCTCTCGAAGACACCGCCACGGACTTCTACATCGAGCAGGGTATGTGGCGGCACAACGCCCAGGAGCAGCGGCGCCGCCTGCGTGTGGTGAATATCCCGCACACCCAGGTGCCGCGTCTTCAGATGTTCGTCTCTTACCTGGCGACCGCGCACAAGGCGCTGCTGAACTCCAGCAAGACCGACGCGGATCAGCTGCGGGCGTACAACGTGCTCAGGGGCATCGCCAACGCGATGCTGAGCACGAACGGCGATCTCTTCAACAACCACACGGCCTCGGCTGTGGACGGGGTCCGGGACTCCCGGCGCGTGGTCTATGACTTCTCACGGCTCATGCGCCGCGGCAAGGGCGTGGCGATGGCGCAGCTGGTGAACGTCGTCGGCTTCGCCGTCGGCAAGCTGGGGCTCGGCGACACGGTGATCATCCACGGCACCGAGCACATCGACGACCGGGTGAAGAAGTACATCAAGGACCAGTTCGACCACATGCACGAGCGTGGCGGCCGAGTGGTCTACAGCTACAACGATGTCGACAAGATGCTGGCTGACAGCGACTTCAACAAGTTCGACGCTGCGGACTACACGCTCTTCGGCCCGATGCGCGACGGAACGGTGGCGGAGTACCAGAAGCAGCTACACCAGCGGATCCCGCCGGATCTCGCCCAGCTCATCACGACCAAGGGCGAGAACCTCACGTACTTGCGCCGGGGCGTCTCCAACGTGGTCTTCCACCTGGATTTGGCACTGGGGATCAACCCCTACCGCGAGGCCCAGCGCAGGCAGGTCCGTCTGGAGGCGGCCAGGGCCGAAGAGGCGACGCGGATGGACGCGATCATGCACGACAAGCCGGCACCGGGCGCGAACCTCACCAGCATCCGGAAACACAGCGAGGGCGGCGACGGTGAGGCTGACGCGGGCCAGGGCGACGCGAGCAAGCGCAACGACGGCAAGAGCCTGCAGCAGCCCGAGAACGGCGCAAGGCGACCAGCGGAGAGGCCCAGGCCGAAGAAGCTGGTCAAAACATGAGCGGGGTCAGCACTGATACGAGGGCGAGGAGTAGAGGAGAGACGATGAACAGGACGATCACGGCGGTGGCGAGGCTGCCTGCCTGGGCCGGCCACGGCGGTGGTGTAGCCCGCCCGGGCAGGCTCGCGCGCGGGCTCGCCCTCGTGCTCCTGGCGGCGCTGCTCGTGCCGGTCTTCATGATGGCGACCTCCTCGCCGGCGTCCGCGGACGACAAGAAGGAGCGCGACAACTACAGCCTCTACCAGCTGACCTCGAACGCGAGCTCGTACTTCAGCGAGAAGAACTCGCCGCAAAACGACAAGGGCATGCACGAGAACTGGAAGCCGGTCACGTCCAGCCCGGCCTCGGGCGGTTCCATGCTCGGCTACTCCGACCCGGAGTTCAGCCTGGGCAACGTCGTGGGCTGGTTCTTCGCCGAGGTGTCGGGGTCCTCGCAGACCGTTACCTACGAGACTCTGGCCGCGAAGGATGACAAGGGCAACGCGAAGTACTCGGGCATGCTCGACTACGCGCACTTCGGGGCGGCCAACAACGACCTTGGCCTGGACACGATGTCCTCGGGCATCGGCGGCCAGATCGTGAGCGTGATCGGGGGGTCGATCGTCTGGGTCCTCTACGCCCTGGCGCTGGCGGTCGGCACGCTGTTCTACGTCATCATCCAGTTCCTGAAGCTCATCAACCCCTTCATGTGGTTCTACAGCGCGGTCGCGGCGGTCAATCCGACTCTTGCCGAGGGTATGACCGGAGGTGATACCGGAGGAGGCGCGCTCTCGGGTCTGCAGCACTGGATCAGCGGATGGTACGGCCTGCTCGTCGATATCTCGTGGCAGGCGCTCGTGCCGATCTTCATCGGCTTCCTGCTCATCGGCCTGGTCATGTTCAAGAAGATGGACCGGGGCTCGGCGATCAAGAAGCTCATCGTGCGCGTCGTCTTCATCGGCGTCGGCCTGCCGCTCGTCGGGTCGATGTACTCCAGCGTGCTCGGAAAGTTCGACGATTCCGTTCTTGGTCAGCACGCCGGCCCGACGCGCGTCGTGCTGAGCACCTACGTCGACTTCGAGGCGTGGATGATGAACGACCGTCTGGGGATCCCCGACCAGGCCACTGTTTCCTGGAACGGCGACCAGGCGAGCCCGGACGCGATGATGTCGGTGCGCACGAGCGCGCTGGCGATCAACAAGCAGTCCCACGGGGCGACGTTCAACGGCATCAGCATCGGAACGAAGGCCAACGACGCCGAGTCGGCCTGGAAGGACGGCACGGTCTCCGCCACTGGCGGCAGTGCCTCGGACGACTTCAAGGCGGTGTTTTCGACCTTCGGGATCATCGGCAAGTACATCGCCAGCGGCGAGATAGCGGCCTCCGACTTCGAGTCGGGGATCAAGAGCTCGATCACGCAGCTGGACGAGAGCTCGGATGTCAAGAAGAGCTGGTTTGTCGACAAGAGCAGCTACGGCGACGTGGAGCAGTTCGGTGAGGAGAAGGGGCCGAAGCCGGTCGATCACCCGGTGATTTCGACCGACGGCACGGGCCTGACCTCCTTTCGTCCCGGTAAGGACTCGACGGTCTTTACGACGACGGGGACGAAGGGCGGCTGTGGCTTTACGGTGGGCAAGACGCCCTCCTCGTGCAACCTGTCCCCGCTGACGGCGTACAACTACCTCAACACCGGGTTCAGCCCCAGTTCGCTGACCATGTACTCGTCGAACAACGCCACCAGCGGGTTCACACGCGAGAACCACATGGCCGTCAGCCAGGTGGGTACGGGGCCGGCGAAGTTCATGTACTGGAGCAACGCGGCCACGGTCCTGGGCTCCATCGTCCTGCTCGGCTTCTGGTACGCCATCGGCATGCTGGCCGGCTCGGTTAAGCGGATCTTCGGATTGGTGGCCGCCGTGCCGTTCGCGACGCTGGGTGCGATGCAGGCGATCGCCAAAGTGATCGTCTACTCCATGGCGCTCATCCTGGAGGTCCTCCTCACGCTGTTCATCTACCAGTTCGTCTCGGAGTTCCTGATCTCGGTCCCGGACATCATGGCTGGACCCATGTCGAGCTTCATGAGCCCGGGCGGCTTGTGGGGCAGCGCCGCGCTCGGCGGGATCATCGTGGTGATCCTGACCCTGATCTCCTCGCTGGTGATCACGGGCATCACCTTCGCCCTGCTACGGGTGCGCAAGACTGTGCTGCAGGCGATGGACGAGGTGGTCACCAAGCTCGTGGACAAGTTCCTCGAGACGAACACCGCGCCGAAGCCGGACAAGGGCGGGATGATGCCTGCTCTGGCCGCGGGTGCAGGGGCTGGCGCGGGTATGGCCATGGGCAACAAGCTCGCCAACGGGTTCAACAGCAAGACCAGCGGTCCGGCGTCCCCGAGCACGGGCAAGCCCGCGGGCAAGACGGCGTCGACGAACGCCGGCGGCACGAACGGTGACGCCACGGCGCTGACCGCTGGTCAGCAGCAGCTGGCCCACGGGGGTGGCGGCCAGGATGGACCGGATGGCCCGGACAGCCCGGCGCTGGATGGTGGTCCTGGTGGTGGTGGCTCCGGCGGCGGCAGTGACGACGTCAAGGCTCTGCCGGGCGGCAGTGGCCCCGCCGGTGCTCAGGGCGCGCCCGATCAGGGCGACGGACCCGACGACAAGGGTGGTCCGCTGCAGCTGACGAGTGGTGGAGCGGGCAGCTCGCGCTCGGACAAGCAGACGGCGCACGGTCTGAGCAACCAGGGCGGCCTGTCGAACCTCGGGTACACCTCGGACGGTAACAAGGTCATCCCCGGCGAGGTTCTGGCCTCGTCCACGGATCCGTCGAGCTCTCGCGGTGGCGCTCAGGGCCGAAGCGGTGCGGGTAGCACCGACTCTGTTCCGACCAGCGGAGACCGTAAGGCTGTCGCCGGTCAGACGGGCCCGACGCTGTTCGGCACGGGTTCCCAGGGTGCGCAGAGCCAGCAGGGCAGCAACCATCAGGCTGCACCGCAGCGCTTCAGCGGCGACGCTGTGCCTGCCCCGGCTCCTGCTTCCGGGCAGCCGGCCGCGCCGAGCCCGCGTCCGACGCGCTCCGCTCAGGGCACCCCGGCTCCGAGACCGCTGGGAGCTGGCACGTCGGATCCTCGTCCCGTGGCCGCTTCGGCTTCGGGTCAGACTCCGGCTGCCCCTGGTGCGCGGACCCCGGCTCGGACGCAGGCTCCGCGGCCGCCGGCTCCTGCACCGGATCCTTCGCCGCGGCAGGCGCCGGTTCCGCGTCCGCGTCCTCGTCCGCGCCGGGTTGCCGATCCAGCCCCTCAGAGCGTGGAGACCCCGGAGCCGCAGCAGCGGCCGGCCGGTGGCCTCCGCCGGGGCCGGCGCAAGGAGGACTGATCGTCCGGTCGAGGGCGAGCGTGGAGGGCTGACGCACCCGGTGAGGATGATCGCGACGATCGTTCTCACCGGGTGCGTCAGCCTTTGAGTAGCGTGAGGAGAAGGAAGGAAGCATGAGGCTCGGATCGAAGCTTCGCGGCGTGTTCCCGCGTGGCTGGTGGCGCTCGGCGCGATGGTGGATCACCGGGATCCGCGAGCTGGCACTGAGCACTATCGCGGCCGTGACCACCGTGGTGTTCGTCGGCGAGATGGTACGCGCCGTGCGGCATCGCGACGAGCCGCGGACTCTGGCGCGTCTGGCCAGCACGTTCGAGGGGTACGTGTCGAGCCTTCTGGTCAACGGCGCAGGCTTGGGCGTTTTTGGCACCATGGCGATCGAGGATGATCTGCCTGTGATGCTGGTGCTGCTGACTGGGTGGTGTCTGTCCAACATCGGCGTCAGCGCCGTGGTGTTCGTCGTGGTGGCCCAGTCCAGGATTCGGAGGCCGGCAGCGTGGGCCGAGCTCGATTTCGTCGAGCAGCATGCTCCGAAGTATGGCTGGCCGCCGGAGACAGTCGAGGAGTACCGGGCGCAGCAGCTTCAGGAGTTGACGTCAGAGGCTTGATCAGCCGAGGAAAGACAGAACCCCGTGGACGCGATGTCCACGGGGTTCTGTGTTGCTTGGCCGGCCGAGCGAGACGTCGACGTTACTTCCCGCACTTGGCCTTGAAGCCGTCCAGCAGAGCCTTGCCGGCATCGGAGTTGTCACGTACGTACGCGCTACCGCTGATGCTGATCGAGGTGTCGCTGGTTGAGACGGACTCGCTGCCGGTCCGCTCGTTGCGGCTGTCCTCTCCGGCGACCGTCCAGATGATCTGGGACTGATCCTTGTTGAACTCGCCGGTGCTGGTCACGTCCGGCTTCTCGTAGACACCATCGCAGGTGTACTCATGATGCGAGACGGTGTTGCCCTTGACGACCAGCTGGCCGAGTTCGGACGTGCCGTTGATGTCCTTGACGTAGTAGGTACCGTCGAGCTTGCTGGCGCTGTCGCTGCTTCCGCTGCAGGCGGTGAGTATGAGTGAGCCCGCGGCCAGGGCCGCGATGGACACGGCGATCTTGGCCCGCGTCCTACGCGCGGTCCTGGTGATGCTCATGGCGTTCTCCCTTCGTTCGTTCTGGATAGTCGGTTTGAGATAGAAGGCCAGTCAAAATAACCTATGGATAGGTGACTTTGGCTGACCGGGACCGCCTGTCAGGCGCCTTCTCGGAGGTTGTCGAGCCGATGCTCAGTCAACGCTAGCGCGACCTCGGACTGATTGAGCGCGTGTTCGCCGTCCTGGATGCGCCACTGCAGACGCTGCACGGGCGGGGCGCCTGCTTCTTGGACTGCCAGGTCGCCGAGTTCACGCAGCTCTGCGTACGCTCCCTGCAGCTGTTCCTCGTGGTGTGCTGACCGGACCCTGAGGCGGCCAGCCCGCTCTTCCCACCAGCGCACCCGCGACTCGCGGTCGAGCGTGGTCTTCCCCTCGATCCAGGCACGGAGCTCGGTTGGGTCGACGTCACTCGGGAGCCCGGTGGCGAAAGGCCCCTCGGGTTCCGGCATGTCGATAGGGATGTGCGACAGCAGCACCGCGGGGGTCGTGTCGAGCACATAGGCGATCGCGACGAGATCGTCGACGGTCACGGGGCGAGCACATCGCTCCATCTCCGCGAGGGCGTCGGCTGAGATCGGATGATCGAGCATCAAGAGCACGTAGGCCAGCTCGTCGATGGTCAGCTCGCGCAGCTGGCGGTAGTGGGTGATGGCGTCGGACACAGCAAGGGACGTGGGAAGGGGCGACGACATGCATCGATCTTAGGCGTGCTCGGCGCGGCCCCAGGTGGGTTGTCACATAACTCTCGGCCGTCGTCACATAGACCCGTGACGGGTCCCGCGAGAGATACCATCCACGCTGACCGGGCCTCGATTCCCGATGCGGAGATTCGGTTGAGGTTGGCTGCCTCGCTCAGCGTGGTGGGAAGCGGAAGCGCAGGGTGCGGTCGTTCCACCAGGGGGTGGGGGTCTCCAGGTCGGCGAAGCCTGCTTCGATGAGGACCGGGTGGTGGGTGCGGAGATTGAGTGCGCAGGTCACGGCGTGTTCGGCGACGTGCAGGGTGCCGGTTGCATCGAGGAAGTGCCGCCAGAGCCGGTCCGGGGTGGCGGTCTCGCAGCGGGGCAGTTTGCTGACCGACGTCGATGCGACCTTTTGGACACTCGGGGCAGGCTCCTGAGCCTGCGCCATCCACTGCCCCCAGTCGAATCCCTATCGACTCCAAGCCGAGTAGCATTTGATTGCCTTTCGATTGCTCTATCTAGTAGTCTTCTAGGTATGACGACAGTGATGGATGAGAGGGAGGCGACAAAGCCTCAGTCACCTTCTACTAAATCCTCCACTTGTGGAACGTCAGTCTCGTCGAATGTCATCGCCTCACTGACGAAGGCTGGCGAGAGGCTTGCTGAGGATGCTCCTCCGCTGACTTCGGAGCAGGTCGATCGCATCGTCGCGATCCTCCGGCTGAGCGACGGCGACGACACGCAGCTGCAGCACATCGCCTAGCCGGTGACTTCGCACATGGGGCTTTAGGTCTCCAGCCAGCGGGGCCGGGTTTCGTCGATGCCGAGGAGTTCGAGTAGGTGTGCTTGGACTCCTCGGCTGATGAGGATGACGGGTGGGTCGGTGGCGGTGCCGGGGCGGAGCATGAGGCCGTCGAGGTGGTAGAGGATCATGCGGCCGGTGGGTCGGACCTTGCGGTTGTCGGGGTAGAGGCCGGCCATGGTCTGCTCGGGGCCCAGGGCCTGGCGGACCTGGCGTTCGATCAGGCAGTAGACCAGCAGGGCCAGGCAGATCACGGTGATCAAGGCCGTGATGCGGCGGTTGTGCTCCAGGAACAGCGGCGCGACGGCCAGGGGGCCTTTGAACTCGCCGTAGCGGCGTTCGACCACTCCCTGGCCTTTGTAGCGCCGGAAGACCTCGGCCGTGTCGGCCTGCTCCGGAGTCAGAGCGGTGACCAGGGAGTACCAGCCGTCGGCGGCGGCTTCGGCGGCCAGGACGTCCTCGTCGAAGTGCCAGGCCAGAGTGGGTTTCCCGTCGGGGCCGGCGGTGACGGTGGTACGCAGGCAGCTGGCGACCCGGCGGGACTTGGTGATCACCCCGATCCGGGCCTGGACCTTCTCGGCGGTGGTGTAGTACCGGCCGCCGGCCGAGTTTTGCAGTTTCTCCAGATCCTCGGTGGCTCTGGCCAGACGCTTGGCGCGTGCTTTGCGCTGGCCCTCCGCGTTGCCGGTGGAGTGGACCAGGATCCGGCGCAGGTGGTGGACCGGGTCGCGCTTGCGTGGTCCTGCCATGGCGTGGACGTCTTCCAGGACCCGGTAGGACTCGCGCTGGTCGGCGGGGGTCTCCCGCTCGCGGTCGCGGTCGTTGACGTAGTCGACCAGCTCGGCGGCCCCGAGGTCGGCAGTGGCGTAGAAGCCGGCTTTGACCTGGGCCGCGGGTATGGGGGCGACGAATCCGACCCGGGCGTCAAGCAGGGCGGTGACATTCGGGTAGGACACCAGTTTGGAGTCCGCGACGAGCAGGAAGTCCTTGCGGTCGGCGATCTTCCGCAGGGCCTTCATCGCGCCGACGACCTGGGCGACCTCGCCCGCTCCGCCGTCGTAGGCACGGTGGAAGACGGGGATGCCACCGTCGCGGGTGACGGCCAGCCCGGCCTGGACCTGCTTCAGGTCGACCCGCCGGTCCTTGGGGTGACCGTATCTGACTTGCGCGTACTCCTCTTCCTGGTCCGGGTAGGCGCCGAACATGGAGATCGACGTCATGTCCCAGTGGATCTGAGCGGTATCGATGCCGAACTCCGCGATGGCCTGCGCGCCGACCGAGCCGGTGATCTCCTCCAGGTGCGGGGCGATCGCGTCCAGAGCGCGGGCGATACGGTCGTCGTTGAGCAGGTCCGGCTCGATGCCGAAGACCTCCTCGACAGCCCACTTCCGCGCCCAGTCCTCCACCCGCACCATCGAGGTCGGCGAGGACAGCCGGTTGGCGATCAGCGCCTCGACGACCTGCCCGTGCGTCAGATGAGCCACCTCACGGACAGGACACAGCTCGTCGATGATCCCGGCCACGTCCAGCCGGCGCAGAAACTCGGCAGAGGCAGGCAGAGCACCCAGACGCCTCTCCACCACAGGCGCCAACTCCACCGACATGCGGGGGCGCTGGACCCGGGAACGACACGAACGAGATATCGGCACGTCCAGAACAACGACCCGCACTTATCGAAGTACCGGCCAACTCATCAGTTCATCCGATTCAGCTATGTGCGGAGGATCGGCCTAGCCGACGGCTCGGAGCCGTTCGAGGAGTTCGTCAACGCCTGCCGTGTGCGCGTACGGCGCGAAGGCCGGTTCGAGGTCGCGCACCATCGTCACGCACCGGGGGGCGTCGATCCGGCCGGCCAGGTCGAGGGAGCGTGTGGCCGTCGCCGCGGCGATGTCGGGTTCGCCGTCGCGGAGGTAGGTCTCGGCCTGGTAGGTCAGGAACACGGATTTGGTCTTGGAGCGGGTGGCGGGCAGCAGGGCAATGCCCTCGTCTATGAGCCGGTGAGCCTGGCGGCGCTGACCGAGATCGGCGAGGCAACGGCCGCCGTCCGAAGCCAGGTCGGCATGTGACATCCACGAGCACCAGGCGGGGGCGGGGTCGTACGACACGGTGTCCAGTGCCTTCTCCGCGGCGGTGAGAGCCCGGCGGCACCGGCCGTCCTCGTTGAGGACGGCAAGGGCGCGGGCCTGTCGCAGGTGGAGGAGGGACCTCGCTGTGGGGTGCTGGGTGCGGGGGATGGCGTGTTCGAGGATGTCGGCGGCGGTGCGGGCGTCCTTGAGCCACAGCAGTTGGTACGCGAGGTCGGACAGGATGCCCGCGCCGAGGTCGCGCTGGTGCGCGGTGTGAGCGTTGTGGAGGGCGGCGTGCCAGAAGCGGCCGGCGGAGGCGTGGCGCCGTTCGTCGAAGTGCTGCCAGGCGATGGCCTGCGAGAGGGAAGCGGCCAGGGTGTGTAGCCGCTTACCGGCGGCTGAGGTGTAGCGGGACTCGCTGATGAACTCGGTGACGGTGCTCAGGTGCGCGTCGAGCAGATGACGGGTGCGGCGCCTGCGTTCGGTGGCGAGACGGATCAGCTCCGCCCCGCTCTCCTCCAGCCAGTCAAGCATCTCGGCGTCGACTTCACCGGGCGCGGCGAAGCGCGCGAACCGTCCGGGCTCGGTAATGGCCCACTGGTGGGCGAGAACGGCCAGCGAACCGCTGGTGTAGGCGAGGAACGACCGGCGGTCCAGGGAGGTCATCAGGGCCTCTCGGAGTGAGGGAACGGCGTTGTGCGGGCCCAGGGGCAGCGGTGTGTCCTGGCCCGGGAGCCAGTTGGGCCAGCCGAGATGGGCGACGGCCGCGTAGTCGATGCCGAAGACTTCGGCGATCAGCGGCTGGGATTCGTCTTCGTCCGGGGCGGCGCGGCCGGTCTCCCACTTGGAGACCCTTGACCCCCTGGTGCCCGAGCGCAGGCCACGGCGCTTGGCGGCCTGCCGGATACGGCGGGCCAGTTCCTCCTGCGACCATCCGCGCTCGTTCCTGGCGTGCGCGAGGGGGTGGCGGATTTCGTCGTCCACCCGCCTATTGCACCACCCCCTGTGTGCCTGGGAGAGCCGTTCCGGAAGACCGGGGATAGGGCGGGGATAGGCGTTTCCTCTGGGCACCGCGACCGGCGGCCGCTGTACTCGTCGTGTTCCGCCCGGCACCCGTGTAACTGGGCGGAAAGCGGTGACGAAACCGTCCCTACGGCCTTTTCCCGTCCGCCGGGCTGCACCTCCCCGCCCGCCGGGCGAGGGCCGACCGGAGCCTTCGCCACCCACAGCACGCCCACCGTCGCCAACGCATAGGGAGGGGCTGCCATGTCGTACGACCACTGAGCCCGAGGAATCCGGGGCGGGCCCGCTGCGGTGGGCCCGCCCTTCCCGCTCTGGAAGGACCCGGGATGTCGTCTGTGACTGACCGCTATGACCCCTTGGACACGGAGGTCCTGCGCGACCCGTACCCGGTGCTGGCCGAACTGCGGATGCGTGAGCCGGTGTTCTGGCACGCGGGCATGGACTCGTGGGCGCTGACCCGGTACGCGGACAGCGTGCGGGTGCTGCGCGACCACGAGAGCTTCGCCCGCGACCTGCGGCGCACCGGGGGCACGGTGCCCGAGCCGTCCTTGAGCGTGCAGACGCTCGACCCGCCGCAGCAGAGCCGGGTCCGTTCCCTGTTCATGAGCGCGCTGCGCGCCCAGGACCTGACTGCGGTCGAGGACCGTGCCCGCATCGTGGTGCGGGAGCGGCTCGACCAACTGGTCGGCGGGGGCCCGTTCGACGTGATGGCCGAGATCGCGGTGCCGCTGTCCGTGGCGGTCGTGGCCGATCTGCTGGGTGTCGAGCCCCCGCCGTACGGGGAGTTCGCCGCGGTGTCGGACGCGATCATGCGGAGCATGGACGGCGGCCTCAACCCGGCGCTCGTGGAGCCGGGCCGGATCGCCCGCCAGCAGCTGAGCGACCTGGTCGACTCCTGGTTCGCGTCCTCGGCCCGGCCCGGCCTGCTGGCCCACGCGCGGCAGGCAGCGGCCCCCGATTCCGACGCGCTCGCCCGGCTGTACGTGAAGAACACGGCGAGGGTGATGTTCCAGGGCGGCTACAGCACGATGGCGGCCGCCGTCGGCAACGCAGTCCACACCCTCCTCGCCCACCCGGGAACCCTGGAACGGATGCGGGACCGGTCGCTGCTGGCCACGGGGGTGGATGAGCTGGTGCGCTTCGACGGGCCGGTGCAGGGCACCACGCGCACGGCGGTGCGCTCGTGCCGGATCGGTGGCGTCGATATCGCCCCCGGGCAGAAGGTCGTCCCGCTGTTCGCGGCGGCCAACCGCGACCCGGCTGCTTTCACACAAGCCGACGAGCTGATGCTGGACCGTACGCCGAAGCGGCATCTCGGCTATGGGTGGGGGCCGCACGCTTGCATCGGGACGACCGTCGCCCAGGCGGGGCTGCGTGCCCTGGTCGCGGCCCTGAACGAGCACCCCGCCCGCCTGGCCACTGTCGGCGAGGGCGTACGGCGGCGCACGGCGACCATGCGGGCCTTCGACACGCTGCCCGCCGCCCTCCTCCCCTGATCTTCTCCCCGCCCCGGCGCCGCGCGCCGTTCGCCCGCTCACGTCTTGAAGGAGTCCGCTGTGCGCATCGTCATCGGCAACCACATCGATCCGTCCATCCGTGAGCGCCACGACATGCGGGCCTGGACGCAGCGCTTGCTGTGGTTCGCCCGCCCCGGTGACCTGCTCGTCCTGTGCTGCGAGCCGGATGAGGCGTTCGTCGACTACGCCCTGGCCCACACGGGAGTGAAGCGCGAGGAGCTGACCGTGCTGGTCGCCCCGCCCGGAGCGTGGGGCGAGAGGCTGCTCGATCCCGCCTCCCTGACCGAGCCCGCGTTCGTGGAGCAGGTGCGGGCCGCGCTCGGCGAGGGCGGGGCCGGCGGGGTCAGCGAGGTGTTCGCGCTGTGGCCGTCGGCCGCCGTATCACGGCTCGCCGACGCCCTGGGCGTGGCCGGCCGCTTCCCCGGCGCGGCCTTCTTCGGGCAGGGCGGCGGGGAGATCGGGAACAACAAGGCGAACTTCCGGGCCCTGGCGGCGGCGGCCGGGGTGCCGATCCTGCCGGGCCGGATCTGCCGCAGCCTCGCCGAAGCGACCGAATCGACCGGCGCACTGCTGAAGGACTCCGTATCCGGGGCGGTCGTGGTCAAGCAGGCCCACAACGGGGCCGGGGTCGGCAACCAGCTGCTCGTACGCGAGCCGGAGATGGCCGTGGATCACGTCGGGGCCCGGCACCTGCACCACCTGGCCCCGGGCCCGGACGGCATCGCCGCGTACTGGGCCCAGCGGTGGCCGTGGGCGAGCGGGGAAGGCCGGTGGCCGGTCGTCATCGAGGAGTTCGCGCCCGGCGCGGATGCGGTGTACTCCGAGCACTACGCCTCCGACGACGGCACCCGGGCCACCGAGACGGGCCGCCTGCTGTACGTCGGGCGGCGCCTGAGCCACCAGGTCGTGCCGCTGGACGGCGTCACCGAGCCGGTACGGGCGGCGCTGCTGGACGGCGGCGCCCGGCTGGCCGAGGCGTACCGGGCGTTCGGCTACCGCGGGCATCTGAGCGCGGACGCCTTGGTCCTGCCCGACGGCAGGGTGGTGTTCACCGAGGTCAACGCCCAGGTCTCCGGGTCCTTGCACATCTACCAGTCGATCGCCCACGGCATCGTCGACGTCGCCGCCGCCCCGGCCCGGCAGGTGGTCGAGTACCACGTCCCGCCCACCTGGGCGGTGCCCTCCTTCGCCGCCTTCCTGGCCGCGCTCGACGAGCTGGGCCTGGCGTACAACCCGGCCACACGAACCGGGGCGATCGTGTCGATGCCCGCCATCCCCCTCGCCCCCGGGGAGCCGGCGCAGTTCGTGTTCTGCCTCGCCTACGACCCCGCCGAGGGCCACACGGCCGCGTTCGATCGGCTCGACGCGCGGTTCGCGACCGTGGCCGCCGGCACCTACGACGCCAGCCGGCACATCGGCACCGGCGCCGTGTCCTTCTCCTCCTGACCGGGAGTCCCAGCCATGACCACCTCCCTTACCGCGGCCGCCGAGGCCGCCCAACTCTCTCCCGTCTTCGACTCCGGCCGGCTCGCGGCCGAACTCACGGCCGTAACCACCCACACCTGGAACGTGCAGCGCACCCACACCTACGGCGGACAGGCCGGCCAGCCCGCCGCGATCGACTGGAGGGTCCTGCCCCTGCGGAGCCTCGGCGGCGATCCGGAGCGCACCGACCCGGGCGGCCCTGGCCCGGAGCCGTTCAAGGCGACACGCTGGCTCGACCAGCTCCCCTACCTCGCAGAGATCCTGGGCTCGATCCCGGCCCCGCTGAACGCGGTGCGGCTGATGGCGCTGGGGCCCGGCGCCGTCTCGAAGGCGCACTGCGACCCCAAGTACCGCCTGGACCGAGGCATCGTGCGCCTGCACATCCCCGTCGTCACCGACCCGGGCGCAGTGCTCGTCCTGGACGGCGTCGAACACTGCTGGCAGCCGGGCACCTGCTGGTACGGCGACTTCTCCCGCGAGCACCTGGTCCGCAACACCAGCCAGACGGTGACCCGGGTCCACGCCGTGATCGACGCCCTGCTCACCGCCGACCTCGCGGCCTGGTTCCCGAACTCCTGGCAGGAACTCCTCACCCGCGGCGAGGTCCTCCTCAACCACACCGACCCGGCCAAGACTCCCACCTGGCCCGCCGGGCTGCCGTACGAGGCACTGCTGCCGTCCGGGTTCGCGGACTTCGACGCACCCGCCCCGCTGGACGGCTCCCTCATCCCCGCCCGAATCGACCGCGACGCCGACGACACCCTCGCCCTGATCGTCGCCGGGCGCACGTTCGCGCTCGTTCCGGTCGACAACGCCGAGTTCCGGTTCTCCGGCTGGAGCGAGCAGCGCACCCTTCAGCCGCAGGGCGACGGCGGCCTGACCCTGCGGGTCCGCCGCGGGCGCGCGCTCGCCGACCGGCACGTCACCGCCGCGCCCCGCACCGCCTGACCGCCCCGCACATCGGAGAGGAACACCCATGCGCGTGAACAGTCACGACGACTTCACCCCGCTCAAGGAGGTCATCGTCGGGTCCGCCGCCAACTACGTGGGACACGACCGCGACGTCAGCTTCGAGCTGTTCCACCACGAGAACCTGAAGGGCTTCCGGTCGGACTGGGCCTATCCGCGCCTGATGAAGGCGGCGGCCGGCCACCGGGAGAGCTGGACCATCAAGGCGCGGTACGCCGAGGAGCTGCACGAGGACGTGGAGGACCTGGCGGCCACTCTCGCCGGGCTCGGGGTCGCCGTGCACCGGCCGCTGCACCTGCCGCCGGACGCGAAGCCCATCGCGGGTCTGGGATGGGAGGCCGCCCCGACCCCGGCGCTGAACGTCCGCGACAACACGCTGATCCTCGGGGGCGAGATCATCGAGATGCCGCCCGCGATCCGCTCCCGCTACTTGGAGACCCGGCTCCTGGCCCCCGTCTTCACCGCCTACTGGGAGGAGGGCGCGCGGTGGACGACGATGCCCCGCCCCACCCTCACCGACAACAGCTTCGACTTGTCGTACGCCCGGGACACCGCGACCACCCTGGGCGGGCCGACGGAGGCCATTGACGACCCGCAGGCCAGTCCGTACGACGTCGGCGTGGAGATGATGCTGGACGGCGCGCAGGTGCTGCGGCTGGGCCGCGACCTGGTCGTCAACGTCGCGCAGGAGAACCACACCCGGGGCGCCGAGTGGCTGGAGAGGCACCTCGGCCACGAGTACCGCGTCCACCGGGTGTGGCGGATGGCGGACAACCACATCGACAGCATGGTCCTCGCCCTGAAGCCGGGCGTGTTCCTGGCCCGGCACGACGGCATCCGGGACCTGATGCCCGAACCGCTGCGCTCGTGGCGCTACATCGTGCCGCCGGAGCCGGACTCGGGAGCGTTCCCCGTGTATGACGACTACGAGGACCTGGTCCTCACCAGCCCCTACATCGACCTCAACGTGCTGTCGGTCGACGAGCGCACGGTACTGGTCAACGGGGAGTGCACCGGCCTGGCCAAGCTGCTGGAGGCCGAGGGCTTCGACGTGGTGCCCGTACGGCACCGGCACCGGCGCCTGTTCGGGGGCGGGTTCCACTGCTTCACCCTGGACACGCACCGCACCGGCGGCTTCGAGGACTACCTGTCGTGACCTTGCCGGGCGTGCTGCTGCTGGACGCGGCCGGCCCCGAGGCGGGCGCCCTCGCCGGGGCGGCCGCCGCCCGGGGGCACCAGGTCCACGCCGCGACCACCGCTGCGGCGTACGCGGGCTACGGACCGGAGCTGAAGGGATTGCTGGCCGGGCGGGCCGTCACCGATTTCACCCGGCCCGACAGGGCTCTCGACGAGATCGCCTCGTATGCCCGCCGCTGCGGTGTCGGCGCGGTGCTGACCGTCAACGAGTACCTGACCGAGCTCGCCGCGCGCCTCTGCGCCGAGCTGGGGTTGCCGGGCAACGATCCGGGCCGGGCGCGGGCGGCCCGGGACAAGGCCGCCATGGCCGAGGCGTTCGCGGCGGCCGGGGTGCGCGCCCCGCACTCGGTCCTCGCCGGGGACGAGGCCGGGCTGCGGGCCGCACTGGCGGACCCGCGGGTCGGCTTCCCGTGCGTCGTCAAGCCGCTGTCCGCGGCGGGCTCCGCCGGGGTCACGGTGGTGACCGGCCCGGCCGGTGCGGCCGCGGCCGCCGACGCCGCCCGTGAGGTGATCGGCATGTACGCAAGCGGCGGCGACCCGCGCGTCCTGGTCCAGGCGTACGCCGCAGGGACGGAGTACAGCATCGAGTCCCTCACGCAGGACGGCACCACGACGCACCTCGCCGTGACCCGCAAGCAGGTGACCGGCGGTCCGAAGCGAGTCGAGACGGGGCACAGCCTCCCCATCCGCCTGCCCCCGGCCATCGAGGCGGCCGTGTACCGGGAAGTAGAGGCGGCCATCGACGCGGCCGGCATCCGCAACGGCGCTTCGCACACCGAGGTCATCGTCGGCGGGGACGGGCGGTGCGCGGTCATCGAGATCGGCGCCCGCCTCGCCGCCGGGCAGATCGGGGTCCTGATCCAGCACGCCCTGGGCATCGACGTCTGGGCGGCGCTGCTCGACGTCGCCCTCGCCCGCCCGGCCGCGCTCGCCCCGACCGCCCGCGGGTACGCGACCGTGCGGTTCGTGACCAGCCCGCACGCCGGACGGCTGACGTCTGTGTGCGGGTTCCCGAAGACGGGGCTGGGCGTACCGTTCGTCCGCTGGCGGGCGGCGATCGGCGGCACCGTCCACGAGCCGGGCGCCAACGGGCACCGGCTGGGGTCGTTCGTGGTCACCGGCCCGGACTCCGGCGAGGTCGAGGAGCGGGCCGACGCGCTCTTGCGCCGGGTCCGCCTCCACGTCGAACCGCTCCCGGAGAACACCGGTCAGGTCAGGCCGGCCAGCACCTCGGCCAGCGCACCGTAGCTCTCACCGACCGAGTCCTTGCCCAGCCGGTGGCGCTCCAGACGGATCGCGCCCAGGTGCCGGGCCTCGTAGACCCGCGCCCGCCACACCGCCGCGGGCGAGCGGTCCAGCGCGCCGTAGGGCTCCCAGAACGCGGTCCGCTCGTCCGCCTTGGCCGTCGCCATGCGGATGGTCCAGTCAGCCGCCGGGTCCCCGAATAGACAGCGATCAAAGTCCATGACGCCGGTGATCACCGGCTCGGGGGATGCAGGGGCCAGCAGGGCGTTGACGGTCCACAGGTCCCCGGTCAGCAGCCTGGGTTCGGTGACCTCGTCGAGCACGGCACGGTCGTGCGCGGCCACCGCGGCGACCTTCCGCACGTCGGCAGCGTCCAGGCCGACGCCGTCCAGGTCGGCGGCGATCTCCTCCAGCGACGCAATCACCGCCTCGCTCCAGGTGGCGTATCCCGGGCCGTCGACGGGTCCGAAGTGCGGTCCGCCCACGTCGTGCACGGACCGGGTGATGCCGCCCAGTTGCCGGAAGAACGTCGGCCAGGCCGTACGGGGATAGTCGCCGAGGCGCTCGGGAGCCGGGACGCCGTCGAGGAGACCCTGCACCATCCAGTCCCGGCCGATCACATCGTGCGACCAGTCCGCCGCGATGACCCGCGGCATCAGCGGCGCGATCACCGTGAGGTAGGGCACGGATGCGTACTCGTTGCGCATCAGATGACGCTCGGACCGGAACTGCCGGGCGGGCTCCGGGGCGACCCGGAGGATCACCGGCCGCTCCTGTCCGGCCACCGTCACGCGATAGACGTTGTTGTACATCCCCGTGCCCAGCTCGACAGCGGACACCGGCGTGGCGGCGCCCCCGAAGGCCCGTCGGCAGACCTTCTCGATCTCCTCCACGGTCAGTGACTGCTGGAACGCCTCCGAGGCGCGCTCAACCGGCTGGAAGTCCATGCCGCTCAGGATGCCCCGCTCGCGGGCTGTTCGTCACATACACCGGCGACACGGCCGAAACGCATCCCCCCCTGGCGACGCGGCCCGGATCACCACCCGTCAAAACAGCTGACCGCCTGGGGGCCTATAAGGCGGCGGGCGGCATCTTCCCGAAGGGCCACGTGCAGTCTTGGCACCGCTCGTTCCGGCCGTGCCCGGCGTCCTGCTCGTGCGCGCGCTTCAGCGCCCAGAACGCAGACTTGTACGCCTGCCGGACCCGCAGGCACTCCTGCTGCTCCTCCTCGGTGAGGTGCGACCAGTACGCCCCAGGATCGTCTGCGCCGTACCCGCGCGGCCACTCCGCGGCCTGCCGCTCGCACGCCGTGCCGTTCCGCCGGCTGCGCACGCATGTCGGCTTCACGCCGTCGCCCCGGCCGCCCTAGGGCGGTGAGAAGAACCGCACCCAGTCCGCTGGCAGTACCCGGGGCTGCCTGGGCGCCGGGAGGGTGGTGTCCAGGTACACCCGGCCGGTGAACGTCGTCTACCCGGGTACGCGCCCGACCTGCCGGACCCCGGCGTACCGCTCGACGCCCAGGAGGCAGATAGCCGGTCCGCGATCTGCCGAACCGTGGCCTCGTCGTACGCGACGATCTCAACGAACCCCGTGCCCGGCCCGGACAGGTGCGCCGTGGTGATGTCTCCCATGCCCTGCCAGACGCCCCGCCCCACGACGGTTACGGGGCTGGCCGGAGTTCACCCGCGACTGCCCGGCAGTCCATCATGCGACGTCCGGCGGGAAGCGTGGGATCCCGCTGTGGAGACAACCGTGACCAAAACCGGCAGTGACCACCTCAAGCGCCAGGCCCGGCAGATCGCCCGCAGCTCCGGCCGCCGCTACCCCGACGTCCTCGCCGAGCTGCGCGGCGCACCCCGCCGCACCCCGTCGAAGGACCTCGTCCTCCTCTGCTCGGGCATCGTGCACCCACTCGACGGCGGACGCTGCACCCGCCCCGCCGGCCACCGCCAGTACGACGGCGGCTGGGGCTGGTGCTCGCTCGAACCCCACTTCCCCGCCCCTGTCTGGCAGGGCTACTGCGAGGCCCGGGACACGGCCGAACGCGAGAAGCACGAGGCGTGGCTGGCCAGCCTCAGCCTCAAGGAACGCGCGGAGCACGAGGCCGAGGAAGAGGCCGCGTACTGGGCGCAGATGGCCGACGATGCTCGCGAGCCGTACGACCCGGACGAGGAGCGGAGCCTGGAGTACGCGCTCGACGCGGCCGACGAGGAACGCTGGGCCGAGGCCGACGCGCAGGAGAACGAGGCCGGCGGATATGGTGAGGGCCCGTACGACGACACGTGGGACGGGGACTACCGGTGAACCCCTACTGGCCGATCGTGCAGCAGCGCGCCGCCGAATACTCCATGGCCCACTCTGCCCGTTCTCGCGGCGCACGCCGCGGACTTCTCCGCCTTCCACACGCTCCACATCGCCGTTCTGCCTGGCCGTCATCGTGTTCGAGGACTGCCCGGACCACCTGCGAACCCGCGCCGGCGTCCCGGACCTCGACCGCCTGGTGCCCGAGGACGCCGCCGCCCTCACTGTCCTGACGGCCGCCGAGGAGCAGCGGACCCTGTTCGGCAAGGGACTCGACGAGGCGCGCTGTGCAACGTCGAGGACCAGGTTGCCGCCACCGGCCGGGCGCGGGCGACCGTTCAGCGGGTGCTCGAGCAGGTACCGCACGGGAGCACCGGCCGGGAGCGGATGCTCGACATCGTCTACGAGCTGCGCGACGATCCGCGGGCCATCGCCGGCGTCATCGCGCTCACCATCGCGGCGCTGCGCGAAGTGGCCATCCAGCAGGGGCCGGCCGCCGCGCAGCTCGACAGACCGACCGGCGGGAGGCCGAGCACGCCGAGGCCCTACACGCCGGTCGGCACTTCACGCCAAAGCCGTTGTGCGCCGACACACCGCCAAGCACGACGGCCGCTGCTGACAGACCACATCACAGAGAGGAACCGTCATGGTCACGACCCAGAGAAACTTCAAACTCGTCTCCGCTGGCGAGAGGACGAACGCCGAAAAGATCGCTGACCTGCGCACGTTCCTCGCGGCCAACGTTGCAGTGCGCACCGCCGACGGCGAGCTTGAGAAGGCCGCGCTCTTCCAGCAGCACCTCGATATCTTCGAGCTTATGGTGGCGCGCTCCCAGGACCGGATCTGAGCTCTGTAGTGAGGACTACCGCGCCTGTGTTGTGCCGACCAGACATCGACCGGGCCATCGTGGTCTTCCTCGACACGATGGCCAGCGCCATAGTGAGGCGCGCCTCATGAGCACGGCACATTCTGTCGATCCGAACGACGACTCCACCGTCGAGGCTTCCGATCACCGCCTCCCCGAGGATGACCCTGAACCCGTCTATTGCGGGCTCTGCTTCTACCCGTCCGACATCGGACTCTCCGGATACGACAACACGGGGTCGGCGTACGTCGATCCGACGTGCCCCGACCACGCGGAGCCCCTCGACCACCCCTACGAGGAAGTCGCGATGCGGTACATCAACGCGGCCCACCCGGAACTCGCAGCGAAGCTGCCCGGTAGACCCCGCTAGGGCCTGTCTGACAAATGATCACCTGGCCGGTTCGCGGAGCCAGAGGATCAAGGAGGCCAGGACGACGCCGGTTCGGTAGGGGTCGGCGAGCTTGTCGAACCTGGTCGCGACGCCACGGAACTGCTTGAGGCGGGCGAAGCATCGTTTCGACCACGTTGCGGTCGCGGTGGATCTCCTTGTCGAAGGCCGGCGGCCGGCCACCCCGAGCGCCGCGCCAGCGGCGGTTGGCCGCCTGGTCGTGGTGCGCGGGACGCGGATCCCGTCGAGGATATCCGCCACTCCGGGGAGCGCGGCTTCGACTGCGATGCCGCAGAGACCGTGACCTTCGCTCACGTTGTGCGCATCGCCTAAGGACCGCTGACCAATTCATCCGCGCGCCCAGGGTTCCTGGAATCCTGGGCGCCTTCGCGTGCACGAGCTGCATGACGGCTCCGGTGCGACGCGCATCGAGAGCGCCTGGGCATTGACCGCGACCCACTCACAGGACCCCGTCGTCTGAGCTTCGCGCTACGGCAACGGGGTTCTTCCTTTTCGCAAGCAGATCGGCGAAGCCGATCCCGGGTGCCTCTCAGACGAGCACTGCCGAGTGGCCGGTGCTGCGTCCTGCAGCGTCTTCGCAATCCACGTTCCACACTCCGCGGGAGGCACCCATGTCCGAGAACAGCGAGCGCGTGCTGCTGCACGTCAAGTTCCTCAAGGACCAGATCGAGCCGACCGTCGAGGGCGTCCGCACCGGCACGAGCCTTCGTGTTGTCGCGCGTACCGCACCCGATGGCCGCGTGACCGTGTCGGGCTCGGTGTGGCGTCGCGTGCATCGGATGCGCGCCTCCGGCAAGGTCTTCTACTACTGGCAGACCGTGCAGGCTTTCTCGCTGCTGCGTACCAAGGTCGGGCTCGTGGCGCTCCGCGTGCTGGAGAACGACAGCCGGAGGAACCGTACCCAGCATCTCTTCGCCGGCGGCGAGTACCAACTCGCGGAGCTTCTGCACGAGCTCGGCAACCAGGCCCTGCTCCGCTACGAATGGGACGTCATCGACCTGGACGTCCGCGTCATCGAGGGGCCCGACTTCGAGGGCCACGGGTGGCGTGAGATCCAGGCACAGATGAACCTGATCTTCCAGCACCTGCAGGGCGAGGCCCTGCGCCTGATCGGCGACTTGCCCGTGGTGAACGAGCGGTTCCCGCTACTGGAACATGTCTTGCCCCGCAGACTCGGACACTCGGGCCAGATGCACTTCCTGGACGCCGAGGACTACAAGACGGTCGCGGAGAACGTGTTCGGCAAGACACGCTACCGCAAGCCTCTGGCGCGCGAGATCCAACGCCTGGCCGAGCGAATGCTGACTAGGGCGGACTCGCGTCAGTCCCACGACATGAGCGTGCTGAACTGGTTCCGCCTGTTCCGCGGGCTCGTGCCGATCGACTGGATCATCGAGTCGATGCGCCGCACCGAGAGCAACCACTACATCTCCCTGAGGCCGGCCGAACTCGTGCGGGCCCGGACATTGTTCCGCTGCGTGCCCCGGCCGATCCTGGGGCGGGTCCTCGCCCAACCCGTTGCGCAGAGTGTCCGGATCATCGGGGACACCGTGCGGGGCCTCGGCAATGCCTACGTGCAGATGCGCGACCTGGACCTCCTGCCCGAGTTGATCAAGGTTCGGGGGCAGCGTCACATTCGCAGCACCCAGGACCTGGAGACCCTGGTTCGCTCGATACCCGAGACCCGGGTGGAAAGCCGCTCGGTTGCGCGCTCGAACCAGGCGATCAGCGCCATGATCGACGAGGTGAACGCGCTGCGCGAGATGCAGAGCTACAACGAGCAGATCGCCCGGCTCGATGGCCGTGGCCTGCCGACCGCGACCTGGGAGCTGTGGAAGAACCCGGAGTTCCGTCAAGCCGCCGACGAGCTTCTGGTCGAGTACCGGCGGGAGCTGATGACCGCTGAGCAGCGCGAACGCGAAGCGCGGGCCGAGCGCTACCGTCAGGAGCGCCTTTCCCGCGAGAAGAAGCGCGCGGCGTGGGCCGCGGACGTCGCCGAGAAGCTCGACGGCATGCGCGTCGGCGGGTTCCAGCTCGTCGTCGCACGCGACGCGGACGCTCTGGCTCGATGGGGATCGCAGCTCAACAACTGCATCGCCGGCTACGCGCACATGCTGGGCCTAGACATCTTCGTCGCCGTGATCGACGACGCGGACGGCCGCGTACGGCTCAACATCGAGATCAACTACGAGAGTGGCATTACGCAGTGCCTCGGTACCAACAACCGCGACGCGGTCAAGGAACTGAAGAAGTGCTCTGCTCAGCTGGTGCTCGACGCCATCACCGGCAACGGGATCCCGGTGTACGAGCACGCGCTCGGACTGCAACAGCTCGCGCTGCCGGTCCGGGACGTGGTGGCCGCGTGATCGATACCTCCCCGGCTGCAGCCCCGTGCTGCGCCGGGGAGGCATCTTTCCTGTGCAGGTGGGGATCCGTGGCCGCGGATTCGGGTCGACTTCGCAGTCCTGTGCCTGACTTCGAGGAGACGAGCTCGACTTCCTCTCCAACCTCGACACCGTTCCTTTCGAGATACCCCTGCTCGGCGGCACGAGCGCCTCCGGCGAGCACACCTTCAACGCACTGAAAACGATCGACCCCGCCGAGCGAGCGGAGATCCTCGCCGCGGCGACGCCGGGGCAGCGCAAGCGATTCGGCCGCCAGGCGGCGCTGCGCCCCAGATGGAACACCGGCGGCCGTGTGCGCGTGATGCAGCAGGTGCTCGTCGCGAAGTTCGCGCTGCCCGACCTCGCCGTGCGGCCGGAGGCCCCGGCAACCTCGATCTCGTGGAGACCAACCACTGACACGACCAGTTCTGGGGCTCGTGCCTCTGCCCGGTCCATGCCGGGACGCCGGGGCAGAACATGCTCGGCGAGCTGCTCATGGCGATCCGGGACAGCCGCCGGTAGAGCGCCAGGCCAGTAGAAGCCCGGCCCGATGCGGATGCACCGGAGTGGGGTTCCTTCTTCCGTGCCCATACGCAGCGAAGCAGCGCCGGGGGCTCTCTGTCTCTGATGACAGGCCCGCTCGGGTCGCGACGAAAGGACCGGGACCATGACCGCTGTTGCATCCAACACTGCTTCCCTGCTGCCCGAGGGTGAGCACCGCAATGTCTCCCTCTCGACCGTCAGCCGCCCGCTCGCCCGGGCGATCGAGCACTCCCGCCGGACCGAGAATCTGACCCCCGAGGCGGCGATTATGGGTGTGCTCCAGAAACACCGGATCGAGCTGCCCGCGGGGTTCACGATCTCGATGCTGGCCGATTGGATCAGGAACCTGGTCGTCGCTGACGAGGTCTACGACTCTGAGCTGAACCAGGCCCACCGCGCGAGCTGCGCCGTGCTGGCTCGGCTCTACGGCAAGTCCGTGCCGACTGCCGGCTGGTTCGCGGGCGACGTCGCCGTCGTCGACGGCGGCCGCTTCGAGCTCACCGGTAAGACCTGCCCCGACTGTGAAATCAACCCGGAGTGCTACGGCATCGGGGGCGGCGTGCGCTGCCTCGACGAGCGCGGCTGCGGCTGGTGGTTCTGCTACTGATCACTGCACTCGTGCGATGGGAGGCCTCGGAGTGAAGGAGCAACGATCCTCGTCCCATCTGAGTCCGGAGTTCATCGCCTGCACTCAGTGTCATGGACATCGCAGGTCGGGCGAGGCGCACCGGCGCATCCCGCGCAGCAAGGCCGCCGTAGAGCGGTGACCATGGCCCCGTCGCGTGGAGCTTCCACCCCTGCGGCGGGGCTTCTTCTTTCTCGTGAGAGGCGAGCAGATCGGCGGAGCCGATCCGGATCAGCTTCTGAAGAACATCATCGACGACCAATGTTGAAGGTGGCCATGAACACCCAGAACCTTGCGGGCATTCGGTGCCCGGAGTGCTCCAACGAGACCGCCTTCGTGGTGCAGATGACGATGAATGTGGTCATGTTCGACGACGGGATCAGCTTCCTGGGCGTCTCCCAGCCGGACAACGACCACTTCCCTGGCCGCGTCATTCCAGACGACGACGGCTTCCGCGATGAAGACCCGATCGAGTGCTACATGCGCCGAGATGGCTGTGGACACCGGGGGACCGTCCGCCAGTTCCGCACGAACGTCACCACCGCAGCCTGACCCGCACCGCACCGACCCCACACTCTGCGGATTCTCCCCAGCCGTACTGACCCCGACCCGAACCCTCCCCGGGGCCATCCACGTCTCCGGTGCCGGGCCTGCACGTGTACCAGCTGCCCGACACCGTGAACTACGGCGATTTCTACCGGTGGCGCATCGGTCACCACTCCGGGCTAGCTGTCGCCATCGCTGAGACCGAGACCCATGCACTGAAGGGCGCGAACAACCTCGCCGGCCTTTTCAATGACGTTCAACAGACCGGCCAGAGCGCCTGACACCCCAACCCCCTTGCGGCGCCCTGCATCTGGGCGGGGCGCCCACGGCCACGGAACCCGAACCAACCCGAGGAGAAACCCTGCATGTCCACGCTCACCGCACGCCCCAGCGGCGGCCGCAGTGCGGCGTCTGCGAGTCGGAAGGGGCGCACCGCGCCGTGACCACGCACGCCGAGGGCACGACCGTACGCAGTGCGACCGGCCCCGGGAGTCCGGCGGCGTATGTGGCTGCGCTGCGTAGCCACGATGACGTGCCGATGCCCGCCCCGGTCGTCGAGTGGACGCGGCAAGTAGTCGAGGCCGCGGTGCCGGCCAAGGGGACCGACGGCACGATCACGTACGACGATGCCCGGCGTATCCGGCACGAGGCGGTCGCCCTCGACAAGGTCCGCGACGAGCTCGTGCTCGACGCCTACGTGAGCGGTACACCCGCGCTACAGACCACCGACGCCCTGCTGCTCACCTCGACGTACGTGCACCGCATCGTCAAGAACACCCCTTGGTCTCGGCCGTGTGGCGCACCGAGCAGCACGACAGCGAGCAGTGGCTGCCGCTCGGCGACGAGTGGCGCGGCACCGTTGAGCAACCGACCGGCAACGCAGCGCGCGTGGCCAGTACGGGCGACGCTGCCGCCGTACTGGTACGTGCATCGAACAGTGTGCCTGACACCCACTCTGAACGCCGAAGATCCCCGTGGAGCGCACGTCTCCACGGGGATCTTCTTTTCTCGCCAGCGGCCGGCGGTGCTCCTACTTCTCCAGCTTCCAGGCGTGCTCGCACTCGGCAACAGCCATCATGAACTTCATCGAAAACAACCCCTCGGCGGGGGACTCCGTAAGACTGCGCAGCGTCGCACCCTTCGCGATGACCAGCTCAACGACGGCCCGCATCGCCTCGAGGGTCCGTCCGAGCCTGTCGTACCGCCAGACGACGACTTCGTCGCCTGCCTGCAGCTCCGCCACCAGCTCGCGCAACCCGGGGCGGTCAGTGCCTGCGGTGGTTCCTGAGACGCCCTCATCTGAGAAGATCCGGATCGCGCCGACCGTTTTCACGATGACGGCACGCTGAGAATCCGCGGACCCGTTCGCCGTCCGCACGTAGCCAAAGGTCCTCGTCGACTGATGCGGCTCCGGGACGCTGTGCAGCGTCGCGCCCTTCCCCTCGATCGCCGCGGCAGCGTCGTCGCCCACGACCTCGCGGTTGGAAACGACCACCTCGTCACCCGGCTCCAGGTCTGTGCTCATCTCGGCCTGGTCGAGCAGTGCGAGCGCCGCCGCGCCTGCCTCGATGGCGGCGGCCAGGTTGAGCTGGTACACCCCGTACCGCTCGTCCACCGACGTGCACAGCGCGTGCCACGTCTCGGCCGTGGCGTCGGTGAGGTTCGCGGGGATCGCAGACAGCGCGTTGGCAGTCTCCGGCGTGACCTGCTTCTCAACACCGTTGACGTTGTAGGTACGCGTCACACGCTGTTCGTCCTCGCCCGGGCCCTCATCGAGGCGCACCGAGGTTGCACCGGGACGGTGGCGGGTGACCACATGGCCGATGTACGCGGCCGACAGCACGGCTGCCGCCTCCGCGTCCAGGCCCTCGGCGCTCAGCGCCTCCAACACGGTCAGTTCGTCAGCCGTGGGGGTGGCGGCCCGCGCGGCCGCCGCCTTGTCCTCGGCGGCCCGCAGTGCGGCGGCCTGCTCGTTGGCTGCCTGCTCCGCGTCCGCTACGGCCTGCGCTTTCTTCTGCTCCCCGGGCCAGGTCTCTCCGGCGGAAAGCCACCGATAGGGGGAGTCCTTCACGGCCGTGTGCCGGGTGTCCTTCTCCGGCTCCGTGACGGCGTTGATGCGTATCGCGTTGGACCACATACGCAACGCCCCCTCTCCCTCGTCGGTGAGACCGAACGCGCGCACCCCGGGGGCGACGGCGAACACCTGCACGAACCTGGCCGCCCACAGGCGCGGAAGCAGGTTCTTCCTGATCCTCTTGGAGACGTCGGCGCGGTCCGGGCTGACGTCGTAGGCGCTGAACCCTTCGGGGGTCTCGCGCACCTTGCCGTCACGTATCCACCCCAATGTCCACCACTGGTCGCGGGAAAAGTTCAGCGCCCGGGCGGCGTCGATGTCCTCCGGCGTCATCACGTCGGCGTCTGCCCGAGCGTGCACGTCCAGGTGGGCGCGGGCAGCATCAGCCGCATCCTGCTCATTGTCGTAGACGTAGGCAGCGGCGACGTCGGCGACCGCGTCACCGAACTTGTTCAGCCTCATGGGAACGGGGCCGTGCCGGTCGCACTCGGCCACCCACCTGGAGCCGATCAGGTCCAGGCCGACCGCCCGCGCGGGAACGACGCTGCTGTACGCCTTTCCGACCGCGGGCGAGCCGACGGGCAACGAGAGGCCAACAGCGGTCACCCTGCGGTCGACGCCCTCGGGGCCGTTCGGCTCCGGCCCCAGCTCCTTCGCGGTCCGCTCTGCGCCGCAGCTGCCGCCGATGGTCGCCGACCGACCCTGGCCGGTCCCCTCGGGCTCAGCGGCGGCGCAGGGCGGCGCCCACTCGGGAAGCGTCTCGCCGCGCTCCATGGCGTCGGCGTGGGCGCGGACGATGTCCCGGACACTGTCCGCGTACGGCGCGTCATTGATCACCGAACAGACGCCGATGCGCGTGTCGTCCGGCGCGATGACCAGCCAGGGCCAGTCTTCGCAGTCCTCCTTCGACACCACGTAGACAGTTCCGTGCGTCGTCGCGTTCCAGATGCTCGGGCTGATCCGCTGCACCGTTACACGGCGCTTGCCCGTGCCCATGACGATTTCGGCCGGTCCGTACTGTGACATGACTCGCCCGTCATCGCGGCGGTCGTCCTCCGCCGCCTGCAGTGCCGCGGACTCCTGCCGGATCCGCTCCCACTTGGCCGCCCGCTCCTGCTCGGCCTGCGCATCCTGCTCCGCCTGCTCCGACGCAAGCCGCTCCCGCGTGGCCTGTATCTCCTTGGCCCACTGCTCTACCTGCCGCATCTGTGCGGCGCGACGACGTGCCTCCTCCGCCCCGTGCGGTAGCGGGGTAAGGAGCGTGGCGCGGTCCCGCGCCGTCTGCTTGCTGGTGCGGCCGGTGTGGTGAAGCCGCACCCGCGCCCGGTAGGCGGCCCGCTCGTCCGCGTGCAGCAGATCGGGCGCGGCGACGCACCAACGGTGCGCGGTGACGCCGTCGGGGGTGACCGTGACAGGCCCGCGCCGACCGGCGCGGGGTACCGCGATGTAGCCGCCGGACGCCAGCAGCTCGACCAGGGCGGCCCGCACCCGGCGGCCCTGGCCCTCACGGCGGCGAACGATCCCGGACGTGTCCGCGTGCAGGTCTCCCGCGTACACGGCTGCCAGGACATCGGCCAGCCCTACGCACCAGCCCATACGCGGCAGCTCGGTTCGGGCGTTGCTCTCATCGAGCCACCGGCCTGTGTCACTGTCCGCCGCCCTCGAACAGGCGGAGCGAGTGACAGCCTCGCAGGCGGCTTCATCCGCCTGCTCCGCCTCTTCGACGGCTTCGGCGGCCGGACTGCACCCGGCGGTGTCCGGCACGGTGGCGGCTTCGACGACTGCCGACGCCTGGTCGGACGCGCGCCCCACGTACTCCTCGGCGGCCTGGTGGTCGCCGGCCTCGGTGGAGCGCTCCGCGTCTTCGACGGTGGTCTCGGCATCAAGCCGGTCGGAGAACGCGGCCCGGCTCGCCCTGGTCGCCCGGACCGAGGCGACCAGGGCGGCACGGTCGGCGCGCAGGTCGGCGGCCAGGGTGGCCGCCTCGTCCTGCGCCTTCTTGCCGCCGCCCCGCTCACGCGCGGCCGCGCGATCGCCCCACTGCCGCCAGTGCAAGGCGCAGGTCTTGGGGTCGCCCTTGGCCAAGTCGCGGGTGAGGTCGACCACTTCGCGCCCGAAGTACCGGCTGCTCCCATGGGCGTCGTCCAGGATCCGGCCGGAAAGGCAGCGGGCGCAGGCGACGAACCGGCCGAGTTCGCAGCCCTGATCGGTGACCACAGACACCCAGTAGCGGGCACCGGAGCGCTTCGCGCTGCACTTGCCGACGTAGGGCGTGGACATCGCACAGTACGCGTCGGCGTCGGCCGCCGTGTCGTTGTCGGGGCACACGGAGATCACGCGGAGGCGGGAGTTCGCCACGCTTTCCAGGGCGGAACTCCATACCTTCCACTCGGCGACGTACTGCCGGTTGTCGGGCCCCTTGCGGGCCCAGGCCTCACCCGTGCAGCCCTGGCGGCCATCGGCGGCGGTCCGGTGCTCGAATCCCCAACGGCACTCGGCGACCAGGCCCACGGCGCCGAAGCGGCGGATCAGGAGCACGCCGGGTTCAAGCTCCACACGGTCCGGCGTGCACGCGAACGCCGGAGCCTGCACCGTGTACTGCCCGTACTTCGCCCACAGGGAGGCGAACCGGCTACGGGTGGCGGAGTCCTCGCGGATCCGGGCGAGCACGTTGGTCAGCGGCCGGTCCTCAAGGTTGGCCGCCCACCAGTACGAGCCGTCAGCATCGTGTCCAGCCTCCCACTGGTCCTCGGCCAGGCGGTTGTAGGCGACGGGCCGGATCCGGAACGCGTGCCCGGCCGCCGTCGTCAGTACCCAACCGGCGGCGGGCTCCCGCCCGTCCAGAAACGACACGGCCGCGATCGACTCGCCCTTGCCCAGCGCCGCCGCGAGCGGGGCGGCGGCGGCGACGTCGTCGTCGGCTTCCCCCGGCTGCCCGGCGCCGCGGTCGGTGTAGCGGGACACGGCCGCCTCAGCCGCCGTCAGCTCCGCCGCCGCCATATGCCGTGCCGGTCACCGGACGCGCCAGGAGCGTCGGCGACCTCGGCGACCGTGGCAGCCGCCCGCTCCCGCTGTTCCTCGGCCAGCTCACGCCCCGACAGGGAAGCGATCCGCTCGCACTCCGCGACGAGCGCCACCTCGGACGTCTCCCCGACAGCAGCCCCCATGGCCACCGGGGTGGGCTCTCCTGGCGTGCACGTGGCGTGCCACGGTGAGCCGTCCGCCACCCTCAACCCGCACCCCCGGCAGTGCGAGACAACCGGCGCTGCCTCTACCGGAATGCGCCAGCCGTGGCATGCCTCGGTGCCGTCGACCGAGGCCAACAGCACCCCCCGCGACCACTGGTCGCGGCCGACCGTGGCGCGCAGCCCGGCTGCCTTCAGCATGCCGTTGACCATCCAGTCGGTGGCGTTCACCAGGGCCCCGACGTGCGCGCCGTCGCCGTCGACCACGGGCACGGTCGGCGCGTGGACCGCGCCGCACGCGCACACCAGGCGCAGCCCGGCGCCCCACGGCTTGAAGTCCGTCACCTCAGCGACAACGGCCGCCGGACGCTCCCCTTCGGGCAGTGCGGCACACGCGGCGTGCCGAGTCTCCTCCGCCTTCGCGGCATCATCGAACGCGCACCCGTACAGGTTCAGCGTCTCTTCACGTCCGGCTTCGGCACGGGCGGCGGCATCCTCCATGCGCGCGCACTCAGCCACGTAGTCCGACAGGGCGCCCGCCTCGCGGTAGGTCTGTGCCGACTCCGCATAGCGGGCGGCGTCCCGCTTCGCACGGTTCACGTCGTCGTACGCCTCTTCACAGAAGCGGACGGCCGACCACACGTCATCAGCGAGCGCGTCACCCTCCCGGACGCGTTCCCCGCACGCCTGCGCCCGCTCCACGTCACCGGCGGCGAGCACCACCGCCTCCCGCACACGAACACGGGCCGCCGTCAGCCGCTCCACAGCTGCCGCCCACTGGGCCGCCGAACGACCGGACTCCGCGCGCTCCGCGCGGGCGTCATCACGCCCGGCCAGCCCGGAACGGTCGGCCGCCGCTTGCGCGTTCGCCCGCTCGCCCGCGTAGTACGCATCCCAGTACAGGGCGTTGTGGAAGTCCTCAACGCCGTTGTACGCAGCCTGAGCGGTCTCGAGCGCCGCCCACTCGGCGCGGGCGTGCTCGGCAAGCCGGGCCGGCTCCCCGTAACTGTTGTGCGGGTACTTGGACCAGTCGGCCAGGTGCTTGCGGTCGTTTCCGGTGCCGAACCCCTGCGGGTTCTTGCGGACGGCGGCCTCCGCCTTCCGCAGGGTCTCAGCGCCGCGCCCCTCAATCCGGTCGACCACGGCCAGCGTGAACGCCACGGCGGCGGCGGCGACACGGTCACCGGCGATCAGGGAGGCGGAGGTGTACCGCGACGGGACGTGAACCGACCGGTCCGAGTGCTTCGACTTTCCCCAGGCGTCGTACTGCTCCACGAACGACCGCGACGGGTCACCTTGCCCTGAATGCTGCACGCCGTCGTAGTCGGTGTAGCCGTCGAACCATGCACACCAGGCGCGCGAGGAGTCCTCAAACATCGTGATCAGCCCGGCGTACCCGCGCGCCGACGGCTCACGGCCCGACGCAGCCAGCCGCTCACGCCACCCGGCCTCCTGGGCGTTCAGACCCTCCTGCGCCTCCTCGACGATCACAGCGGCGAGCGCTTCCCGCGCCGCGCGCGCCACGGCGTCCGCGATCGTCTCCCCGGCTTCCTTGACGTGCTGCCCGGCCAGCACGACCGCGCGCCGCCACGACGCACACCCTCGCGCGTCGTCGCCGTTGGTCTCGGCCAGCCACGCCCGCGCCGTCTTGACGGCGTCGGTGGCTGACCGCTCCGCCGTCTTGGCTTCCGCGTAGGCGACGGAGGCCAGCTCCACCGCCCGCGCGCCCGTCGGCGTGGAGCCGTCGAGGGCGTTGAACATGTCCCGCGCATCGCACAGGGCGGCACTGACCTTGACCACGGCGCCGTCCATCTGCCGGACCCATTCCGCAGCGTCCCGACCCCACACCGTCCGGCCCGTGGCTTCCTGCTCACGCGAGACGACGCGCACGGCCTTGATGGCCTCACGTACCGCCTTGAACCCGCCGGTCGAGGCGGAAGTCACGAGCTTGCCCGTCGCCTCGTTCCACGCGCACACGTGCTCTGTCTCCTCCACCCCGGCGCGCACCAGCACAAGCCCGGAGATCACTGCGGCGCGCACCCACAGGCGGCCGGTCCAGCGTCGCTCCGCGCGCACGTCCCAGCCCAGCTCCGCTGCCTCGCGCACCAGAACGCCTGCGTTCCGGGGCATGCCCGCCAGCGCGGCCTCCGCTGCTTCGGCACCGACGGCGGCGTCGCATCCGCCGCAGCGTCCTGCGCGTACTTCGTTGCGCTGGCACGCCGGGCACGACTCGGCTGCCGTCTCCTGATCCGCAGGGGCGAGAGCCTCGCTGTGTCCGGGGTCGGCGGCTTCGTGCCGGACGTAGGGATCGGCCGTCTGCTCGCCGACGCTCGTGGAGTCGGGGCCGGTGGCCGGGGTGGCGTGCTGGCGGGCGACGTCGGTGCGTGCGTCGGTGCTCATGGGCGGCCTTCGTGGAGGAGGACCGGCGGGCGGCTGCACGGCCGGGGCGTCGTCGCTCTCGACGTCAGAGAGATCGGTTCGTTCTTGCGGGTTCGTCATCGCTGCACCTCCAGAGCAGCAGCGGGTTTTTCGGTGGTCTCCTGAGGTGACACGATGGTCAGCCGCCGTGATCCATTGACCGCCCGGGTCAGCCTGAGCTTCCGGCTCCAACCACCCAGGACATGAGCGGGAGTGGGCCACGCGTCGAAGGTCTCCAGCGTGAGGACGTCGCGACGGCGCACCACCGCGGGGATGTGCAGCAGCGTCAGATGGACGTAGATCATGTGCACGGCCTGCGGCGCTATGTCCTCCGCCGTCACGTGCAGCTGCGTCTGCGGATTCAGACCGTGCTCGAGCATGGCCTCCGACAGGGCGATCATGAACGCGCCCGCGCCGCAGCTGGGTTCATACAAATTGGCGAAGCCGTCCCTGTGCACCTGCTCGACCACCGAGCCGATCTGCATCTCGGCCATCAGCCGGGCGATGTCGTAGGGCGTGTAGAACTGGCCGAGCCGTTCGTTGCCGAGCTCCAACTCCATGTAGAGGCGGCCGAGTACGTCGCAGGGCTCGCGCTCCATCTCCGTGGTCACCAGTACCAGGGCGTGCGCGAAGCGGTCCAGCTCTGTTCTGCTGTAGCGGTCGGCGATCTGGAGGTACTGCGCTTCGCGCGCTTCCCAGGCCTCGCTCCCGCGGACGTCCACGGCGTTGCGCAGAGCCAGCGCCGCCATCTCGACGAAGTTGTCGAAGACTTCGCTCATCCGCTTCGCGCCGGTGTTCGCCGCCAGCAGCTTCACGATCTCGCGGTAGCCGCTCATACGCTCGGCTCGATGGCGCTCTTCGAGCCGGGCGTGAGGACCGCGGCGGAGCCCGGAAGCGCATCCAGTGCCTCACACATCAGGCCACCTCCTTACTGCGCTTGCCCGTGGGCTTCGCAGCGAGGGCCTGCTGCTCGACGTGGCGTGCCGCGATGTACAGGCCCTCGCGGTTCAGGTGCCGCGAGTAGCTTGAGTCGAGGTAGAGCACGGGCACGTCGCCGGCGGCCTTCAGCAGCACCGGGTGCAGCAGGTGCTTGATCGGGCCCGAGCCGCCGCCGTAGACGTAGACGACCTCGGTCGTCGCGCCGGCCTGGGAGAGGACGTCGCCGAAGGAAGAGACGATCTCGTCGACCAGGTAGCCGGCCTCGTCCTCGACGAAGCCGGCGGAACGCTGGTGACGGTTCTTCACCAGCACCGACGGCTCCGCGTGGAGGAAGTCCGCCAGCTGCTTGCGCGAGGAGAACTGCAGCGTGGCGTCCGACTCGCTCATGCGCTCCATGGCGTTCATCAGGGCGGTGCCGTAGCCCTCGTCGAGCGTGGCCGCCGCCTCAGGGTTGAACCGGCCGTCGGTGAAGACCGGGAAGTTCACGGTGCCTTCGCCGACGTCGACGCCGATGGTGTGCTGCACCGCCACCAGATCGGAGGCCGAGACGCCCTCCACGAGGGAGGCGTCGCGAGTGCGCAGATCATCGAGAAGAGCCTGGGCCAGCGGCTCGCCCTTGTCGGTGATGGCGAACTGCGCGGAGGCACCCTCGGCCATCACCTGGACGTCGACGAACTGCAGGCGCACCGAGACCGGGGTGCTGAAGTTCTTGATCGTCACCAGGTGCACCGCGGGGTCGGAGCTACCCAGCAGGCCGATGAACTCGGCGGCGTAGGCGTGGCGGCGCGCGACGAACTCGGAGATTGGCAGCGCCAGGCCGGCGCGCACCTGCACGCGCAGCTCGTGATCGGGCAGCGCGCCGTTCTCGCGGACGTAGTCGCGCAGGGCCTTCGCGGCGAAGACACCCAGGACCAGGACCTTGCTCAGCTCCTGATCGGCCTTGGAGTGCTTGCCCAGCACCTCGAACTCGGTGAACTTCGAGCCGCGCACGCTCAGCGCCGCCCGGCCGAAGATCCGGCGGTCCGACGCCGCCACCAGGGGAGTGGTGAGCGAGCAGTCGATCTGGTTGTAGAAGTCGCCGGCCAGCACGGAGGCCGCATCCGCGTCGGGGAGCGGCACCTTCGGCGAGGTGCGGGAAGTCGAGACGACCGCGCTGGGCAGATCGATCTCGTCGAAAGTCCCCTGCTTCGTGTTCTGGATGACGCCCTTGACGTAGCCGTTGCCGACGTCGATGCCGCCGGTAAGAGTGAGGGTGTCGTTGCTGTTGGCGCTCATGAATTCGGTCCTTCGGTGTCTGTGTTGTCTGCCTGGAAAATGAAATTCACCGCGTCACTCAGCGCCGAGTACTCGCCATGATTTCGTCGATGGATGCCTGCTTCGGCGGCTCCGGCGGTGCGCTGGGGGCGCTTGCCACGGGCTCCTCGGCCGTCTCAACCGGTGCGGGAACCGCCTCGGGCTGGGCTACCGGCGCTGGTGCTGTCTTCTCGACGACGGCGTCGGCCTGGTCGGTGACCACGGGCTGCGGCTGCAGCTGAACCGGCCTAGCGGCCGGACGGCGCTCGGTGACCGCCTCATCGTCCTCGCGCTGCTCGGTGCTCTCCAGCGGCGGCCGGCCGCGACGCGGCAGCTGCTCGACAGGCTTGTAGTAGACGTCGACGTATCCGTCGCGCTGAATGGACTCCCGAATGAGCAGTCGAATCGACTGCGAGATGTCCGTCTGCTCATTGAGCCACTCGATCACCGAGCTATCGGCAGCGGGCACGGTCCAGCGGACCTTGCGAGGTTCACCCGACTGATTCGCCATCGCACTCACCTCGCCCCGCCACTCGATCCTGCACTCCATCCGGTCGTTCGCCGGATGTCTCTCGCCCTGCCATATGGACTCACCGCCTTTCGCGCTTCACCTCGCATGCGAATCGATGCGAGTTCACTCTAGTGCCCCTGTCGCGTCCTATGCAAGTCCCATTCGATACGCAAGGGAGACGCTGTTCGAGTCCCTATCGAGTACCGGCGGGGGCGCTTGTGAGGCACTCCCGTACCTCCACCTGGGGCGACCGCACGCAGGCCGCCGCCGCCGTGCGCCTTTGCGCCCTACCTGCGACGCGGCAAGTGCGCATGCGGGACGCCTGCGAGACACCTGCGGTCACAGCACTGATCCCGAGGAGCCGCATTGGAGTACGGATGAGGCCCCATTGGCGTCCCGGTCGTGTCTCCTGAGAGACGCCACCCGGAATCCCTGCACAGGTGAGTCCTCCGAAGGGTCTGCGTGCGACGCCAGTGCGGCGCTGTCGGGGCGCGCGCGAGACACCATGAGGACGCGTACGGGACTCTGAGAGACCCAACAGCGACAGTCGGAGTCTTATGCTTGTTCCAGTCGCGTCCCCTGTGTGTCCCGATGAGTCACCTCGGAGACGCGCGGGAGGCACCGTTTCATAGGGCCGAAGAGCCTGTCTGTGCCCCTTGCCGAAGCCCTTCGGCGGACTTCGGCAGCGCAGCCACGGAACGCCGGCGGAGCGAGATCAAGACAGCCGCCGACGAGCCGCCGGCACGGTGCTGGCACAGCGCTGGTGCGACGGTCGGTCGGTACAGGGGCAGCATCGGGCCGTCATGGTCGCGCAGAGGAAAGCAGAGGGAGAAGGAGCGAAAGGGAGAAGGAGCGAAGGGGGAGTAGGTCCCCGCACGCAGTGAGCCTGCGGGGAACGACTTGCTTCCGCAGTAAGGGCCCGTGGGAGCAGAAGAGCAGAGGCCATTGCTGCGGAAGCAGCCCCTGGAGGAAGTCGACAACGGCACGATGACGCTGGAGCTGTTCGCTGTGCTCGATGGGCAGATGGGTCGCAACAGCCGGGCCTCTCTTCTTCTGATGCGTCCACGAAGAACCACCCCGGGCTCGCCGCGCAAGCGCGAGACGGAGCACAGCCCGGGGCCGGAACGTGCGTCGTCGGCACAGTGCGGAACGCCCGCCTCGGACGCGGTGCATAAAGTGCTGGCACGCTGCCGCGGCAGCACCGGAGCAACGACCGGAGCGAGGTGGAGTCCACGTCGGTGCAGCCAGCACAACGCGATGGGGCGAGGCCGGCTGCACCGTCCGCAGCGAGCGATGGAGCAGAGCGTCGTCCACAGCCGGAGCGACGGTGTCGCGAGAGGAAGGATCCGCTGCGCGGCGAGGGCTGTGCCGCCTGCGGCAGCAAGGCGATGAACCGGGGCTGCGCCCCGTCAGGAGCAGACCCGTACCCACACCTCGCTCGTACCTCGCGAGGGTGGATCAGCGCGGGGGCACGGCCGTATCACGGACGGCAAAACAGCAGTACAGCCAGAAGGTGCAATGACCAGGCGAAACAGCCAGACCCGTACCCCCGCTGCGCGGAAAAGGGGGAGGGGTACGGGGCAAGAGGGTACGGACCGTTTCCCCTGATGTTCCAGGCTTCTGCTAACGCTCCAGCCGTGGAACAGCGATGACGACGGCAAGAAAGCAAAAAGGGCATAAGGGAACCTGATAACACGTGTCCTGCGGACCCTCGCTTCGCTCGGCCTCTCCGCTGCGCTCCGAGGACGTGTTAGTCGGCATAGCCGACGGGTTCCACCGTTCGCTTCGCTCACAGGTCCGTCGGTCGCTGACGCTGTCGGCGACGGGTGAATCGTGGTTCTGGATCACTTTCAGTGCCAGGGCCACGGAGGGTCACCGAAACCGCAATCATGAACGGCTGTGGCTGATGTCGTCCTCCAGGACCTGTGGTTCCACCAGGTTGAAGGTGTCGTGATCGAAAATGTCGTGTCCGATGGCGAGTTGGTGGTTGTACGGGCCCGGACGGCTGCGGGGCCAGTGGCCTGTCCAGCGTGCGGAGCACGGTCGTCTCGGGTGCACAGCAGGTATGTACGGCGGCTTGCCGACAGCGCGGTCGGCGGGCGCCCGGTACTGATCGAGTTACAGGTACGGCGGTTCCGCTGTGGTCAACGTTCCTGCAGGCAGTCGACGTTCGCCGAACAGGTCGACGGGCTGACCGTCCGGCACGGCAGGCGAAGCGCAGGACTGCAGATGGTGCTGGAGCGCGTGGCGGTGATGCTGGCTGGCCGGGCCGGCGCTCGTCTGTCCCATGCCCTGGCGGCCAGGGTGAGCAGGTCGACGCTGCTGCGATTGATCCGTCGCCTGGCTGAGCCCACGGCCTCGACACCGCGGGTGCTCGGGGTGGATGATTTCGCGCTCCGTAAAGGCCACAACTACGGCACGATCCTGATCGACATCGAAACCAGCCAGCCCATCGACCTACTGCCAGACCGGAAGACGTCGACGGTCGCCCGATGGCTCGCCGACCATCCCGGCATCGAGGTGATCTGCAGAGACCGCGCCACCGCCTATGCCGAGGCCGGACGACTCGGTGCCCCGGACGCCGTCCACGTCGCGGACCGGTGGCACATCTGGTCCAACCTCGCCGAGGCCGTTGAGAAGACCGTCGTCCAGCACCGCGCTCTGCTGCGTGAGCCGCACGACTCCACCACGTCCCAGGTCAGCGCGGCCATGAAGAACGCGGTGGACCTCGACCCACCCTCTCCTGCCGGGCTCCGGACAACTGGCAGGCTCTCCGACCGCGTCCGGGAACAGCACGCGGCAGTCCACGCTCTGCTCAGCCAAGGCGTCGGCCTGCGCGCGATCGCTCGCCAGCTCGGGCTCGCCCGCAACACCGTTCGCCGCTATGCAAATGCGGCGGGCACGGACGAGCTCTTGGTCGGCCGGTGGACCGGCCGCACCAGCATCCTCGACCCATATAAGCCCTATCTCCACCAGCGGTGGGCCGAGGGCTGCACCGTTGGCCGCCGCCTTTTCGAGGAAGTACGCGAGCGCGGCTACCCCGGCGGCGTGAACGTCGTGAAGAAGTACGTGGCCAAACTCCGCGAGAACTTCCCGCACGACCCTCCCCGCAAAGCGCCATCAGTGCGGAACGTGACCAGCTGGCTCACCCGCCACCCCGACCGCCTCACCGACGACCAAGCCCAGCAGCTCAAAGCGATCCTGGCGCGCTGCCCAGCACTCGACCAGACCGCCCACCACGTCCGCGCGTTCGCCGAACTCATGAACAACCGTCAGGGCAAGCACCTGGATCAGTGGATTGAGAGCGTGACGGCCGACAACCTGCCCGCCCTGCACACCTTCGTCACCGGCCTCGGTCAAGACCTCGATGCTGTCGTCGCCGGCCTCAGCCTCTGCTACAGCTCCGGCGCCGTCGAAGGCCACAACAACAAGATCAAAATGCTGAAGAGGCAGATGTTCGGCCGCGCCAACTTCGACCTCCTCCGCAAACGAGTCCTCCTCAACGCGCGAGGCCGTTCATGATTGCGGTTTCGGTGACCCTCCGTGGCCCTGGCACTGAAAGTGATCCAGAACCAGGATTCAGCCGCCGCCGACAGACGCTCCCTCCGGCTATGCCCAGCGCTGCGCTTGAGAGAGGAAGCCCCACCACTGCCCCACTCCAGTTGTCCACAGATGTGGACAGCAGCAAAGGGTGCAGCAGTGGTGGATCGCCTGGCGCTGTGCGCCTGGCTCAGGCGGGAAGTGACACCCCGGCCGACGGGTCGCTGCGCGACCCATCCGGGAGCAGATCACGCCTGCGAAATCTGCCGGGTCGTCAAGCCAGCGGAGCTGGCACGGGCGCTCCGTCGAACATCGATATCACCCTCCGCCGGGGTCCGCGCCCGATGCTCGCCACCGGTACCCGAGACCACGAAGAGGCATCGCCATGACGCAATCCCAGCCCGAACTCTCGCCCTACGACACCGGGGCCCGCTGCGAACCGAAGTTGTGGCAGCCCGACAGCAAAGCTGTCGTCGAGGTGATGCGCTCCGGCCAAGCCGACGACATCGGCAACGTCGACTTCACCGACGACGAGGACAGCACGGTCGTCACCGTGCACGTCTCCCGCAGCGATGACGGGAGGTACACCGTCCACCTCATGCCGATGTGTAGCGACGATCGGATCCGCGTCGAGCTCCACCTGGAGAAGGACCTGGCCATCATCGAGTCCAGTACCAGTCGGCCGGTATGAGCCAGCGACAGGCAGGCCGCCACGCCTGCCCGGACAGCATGGCCGCAGCTCTCGACTCCAGCTGTGGAGACCGCCGAGTCACGGGGAGAGGAGAGTCGATTGATTGCTGAAATGATTCCAGAATCGTTCTCGCACGTCGTCCTCGTCACCGGTTCCCGCAGATGGAACGACGAGAGGAGCATGCGTGAGACGTTCAATGACGCCTGGCGCGACTGGGGCCCCAAGAACGTCACCCGGCCGGTGCTCCTCTCGGGGCACTGCCCTAAGGGTGCCGACGCCATAGCCGAGCTGCTGTGGCGGGACGCAGGCTTCGAGATCATCACCTTCCCCGCCGACTGGTCGACCCACTGGAAGAGTGGCCGGCTTCCAACGCAACCAGGAGATGGTCGATGCCGCCCAGGTATTCTGCGAGGCCGGGGCTCAGGTACTGTGCACGGCCTTCCTCGGTCTCTACCGGAAGCCCGGATGTCCGCGGCGAGGCCAGGAGCAGCTCATGCCGCATACGCCGGGGCACTTCTCGCACGGCACCATCCACTGCAGGTCTCGCGCGCGAGCCGCGGGGATCAAGACGACCAACGTGATCCATCCGTCGCTGCCGCCGTTCTGAGACGCACGAAGGGCCCTGCAGTGTGCTGCAGGGCCCTTCAAGGACGGATGGGGGGCGGCCGGGAGGCGAACACCAGGCTCAGCGCTACTTGCTCCGATCGATGTCGTGCGCCTCGTCATAGGCCTTCATGACCGTCTTGGGGATACGCCCGCGCTCTGCGAAGTCGTAGCCCTCCTTCTTGGCCCACTCGCGGATCTTGTCGCGCTCCTCGGGAGTCGTCTCGGGGACGACTCGCTTCTTGGGTGCCGACTGTCCGGCTTTCCGGCTGGCCTTCAGGTACGGCTTCAGCGCCTCCTCAAGCTTCTTCTGCTCCTCAGGTGTGAGGTCGACCTCGTACCAGGTGTCACCCAAGCCGAACGTAGCTGTAGTTGCATCCGGCTTCCCGCTGAGATCTGACTCGATAATGCTTCGAATGGCCATACCGGCGAGAATAGCCGATTCGCAAGGGCCTTGGAAAGTCTGTCTCAGCTATTCGAGATAAGCGTGTCATTTAGAACCCGAATGAAACTCCCAAGCGCTGCTATATGGGCAGTGGTCTCGAATGAGACTGCTAAAATCACAGCAATGTAAGGGGTGGCGCCTACCCCGTGCTCCACCGGCCAACAACCCGGATCGAGAGGTCCCCGCCATGCCCACGCTCTATACCGTCGACGACCATTCGCTCACCGACGAGGACACCGATCTCTTCGAGCTGCTGTGCCAGCGCCGGGGTTGGTCGGATCAGTACCTGAAGGAGATCGAGTCCACCGAGCACGATGAGCTCCTGGACCTGGCCGAGATGGTCGAGGCCCTTCATGACGCCCGGACTACGGGCAAGAAGATCACCATCGCCCCCGACTTCGACATGGACGGCATCTCTTCCGGCGTTCTCGGCTACGCGGGCCTGTCCGAGCTCGGCTTCGACGTCGAGCTGCACCTGCCCGACTACCGCCGCGGCCACGAGCTCGCGCCCGAGGACATCGCCGAGATCCAGGCGAAGTGGCCCGGCACCCGGGTCCTGCTCACCTGCGACGGGGGAGTGAACTCCCACCGCGGCGTCGCCGCCGCGCGTGCCCTGGGCTGGACGACGCTGGTGACCGATCATCACGAGGAGCTCGCGCCGGGCTCGACTGCGGACATCACCGTCGACCCGTGCCGGATCCAGGAGACCTACGCCCACACCGGGATCTGCGGCGCCCACGTGCTCTACCAGGTGATCGAGGCATACACCCGCGTGCACCGGCCCGAGAAGCTCTGGGAGATCCACCTGCTGCGTCTGTTCGCCGGCCTGGGCACCGTCTCCGACGTCATGCCTGTGCTGTACGAGAACCGCCAGCTGGTGCGCGACGCGATCTCGATCGCCCGGCTGCTGCGCGTCGCCGCGCCGAAGACGATCCCCAATCCCTGGGGTGGGTTCGACGCTGACCCCGATGCCATCGACGTCGAACAGTCGATCCTGATGCAGTTGCTGCGCACCGAGCCGCACCACCCAGTCTTCCTCCGGGCCTTCGAGGGCTTCGCGATCGTGCTCAAGGCCTTCGCGCAGGTCGGCAAGATCCGAGACATCGACGACCTCGACGAGGGCTTCTTCGGCTTCTACCTCGCCCCGGCGATGAACAGCCCCCGGCGCACGGGGGCCTCGCTTGAGCCGTGCTTCGCGGTGTTCACGGCCGCCGGTGCTGACGAGAAGCTCAAGGCCGCCCGCCAGGTGATCGAGAGCAACGAGCTGCGCAAGCAGCTGGTCATCAAACACATGGAAGAACTCGCCACCAGCGACCAGCCCTTGGCCCCGTGGGTGTACTTCTCGGACGCCCACCCGGGCATGTACGGGCTTCTGGCCAACCGGATGATGGAGCTACACGGTTACCCGGTCGTCGTTCTCAACCGCCCCACCAGTCCCGACGATTTCGTCAGCGGCTCCGGTCGCGCGCCGGGGTGGTTCGACATCATCACCAGCCTGGAGCCGCACGACGGACTCAGCGCCATCGGACACCAGCAGGCATGCGGCGTCCGCGTCGCGAAGGCCGAGAAGGTGGGCGATCTTGTCGCCGTGCTGCAGGAGGCCACTCAGGTCGCCCGGCTCGCCGTCAGTACCGATGGTCCGAACGGTGATCTCGTGCTCGGCCCGGATGCCGACTGCGACGCCGGCCTCGAGGACCTGCAGCCGTTGTTCGAGCTGGTGCGCCGGACCGACGTGCTCAAGCCCTTCGGGCACGGCTTCACCGCGCCGGTCGTCGAGATCGCGATCGAGCCCCTGGGCCTACGCGTGAACCGGATCGGATCCGAATCGCAGCACCTGCGCCTGGTCACCCGGTCCGGCCTGTCCTGCCTGTGGTGGAACGTCGCCGAGGAGAAGTTCGACGTGATCCAGAGCTTCGTGCAGCGCGCCAGCCGCACCGAACTCGGCACGCTGCGCTTCACGGCGACGCTGCAGCTGAATACCTTCCGAGGCGACACCCGCGTCCAGGCCGTCATCAACGAGCAGATCACCACGGCTGCTTGAACCCCGTAGAGGAGGAGACCATGACGACGCCACCGATCACTTCGCGTCTGCTCGGCATCGGGTGGTGCGCCCTCGTGCCGTTCGCCGTCGTCGCGGTCTACCTCGGCCTCGGCACCTTCGCAGTCCTCCTCATCGGAGAGCCGATCGTCGCGACCTCCGTCCTGGGCATGCTCGTCGTCGTCCTGGTCGGCTCGGTGAGGATCCAGCGGCCACGGTGGCTCGCGTATGCGCCGGCCCCGCGGCCGAGGTCGGAGATCCCACGCTTCGGATGGACCGTCCTCGGCTGCGCGGCCCTGGCCTTCCTCGCCGGTCAGTCGCTGGCCTTGTGGATCCACGTCACAGTCGGGTCTGCCGGCTTCGACGCCTCGAACCAGACCAGGCACGCGGCTGGAACCCTGGCGACCCTGCTGCTCACCCTGGTCGCGGCTCCTGCGGGGGAGGAGGCCCTGTTCCGAGGGCTGATCTACTCGTTGCTGCGCAAGCGGGTGAACATCCTCGCCTCCACGCTGGTCACCGCCGTGGTGTTCGGCCTGCTGCACGGCAACGCCGTGCAGTTCGCCTCGACCCTGCCGCTGGCGGTGCTCCTGGCCCTGGTCTACGAACGCACGCGCGCGCTGTGGCCCTGCGTGCTCCTGCACCTGGGCTTCAACCTCGCTGCCGCCCTTGTCCCAGCACAGGCGCTCGGCGCTCTGGCGAACCCCGCCTCCGCGGTGCTCCTGTGCCTGGCCTTCGCTGGTTGTGCCTTGGGGCTCTACCGGCGGGTCGCCGGCGGGACTGAGCCAGGCGCAGTCCAGGGCGCGGGAGGCGAGTGCGCGATGCAGTGAGCGAGGTACTCAGCCTCTTCTGAATAACGATGGCGCCCTCCGTGCGGGACCTGGCGGCCTTTCAGCCGCCGGGTCCCTCGTGCGGAGGGCGTGCTCGTGGTGACCGGGGTGATCCGGTCACCGGGGGGGGGTGACTGAAAGTAACAATTCAGTCGTACTCATCGGGAGAGGAGAGGATCTCACCATGGCTATCGTCAGCACCTGCGCGTACGACTCACGAGGACAGCTCGTCCGTCCCGACACGCTCGACATCAGCCGTGCGAAGATCCGTCTGGACCTCGACACTGGTGAGAAGCCCACCTTCGATCGCGGTCACACGCACGTCTTCGTCGTCTCCGACATGGGCATCACGGCCGAACAGGCCCGTGAGCGCGTGAACGCGAGGCTGCGCCGGTTCTTCGATCGCGCTGAGGCCGTTCGCGGCTTCCGCAAGATCACGATGAAGAAGAGCCAGAGCAAGAACCGGCCCAACCTCAACACCACGATTTCCTACGAGATCCTCTACGTCGTCGAAGCGGACGAGCGATCCCGTAGCCGCAGTCCCGAGTCCCCCAATGCGGGATACCAGCGAGGCGGGAGCACAGTCACCCCTGGGTGATTCGCGCCATCCACGCCTCACACTCATCAGCACATGCAAAGAGGCCGGAGAGCTCCCTTCCCACGGGGATGCTCTCCGGCCTCTCTGTTTTCACGTTCCAGTGCAACATCGATCACCTGGCGTCAACGATAGCAGCTGTCGCGGATTACTCGCAATGAGCATCGAATATCGGTCCAATGCCCTCTCGCTTCCAGTGGGAGCCTCATGGGCGAACGGCTCGGACAGGGTTCTGACTCGCGCTCGAAGGACGCGTCAGGAGCCTTCTGTGAGCCTCGGGACGCCGAGGATGTTCCGTGCGGCTTCCAGTCCCGCTGAGGCTCGGCCACGCTACCTGGGAGCCGCACGGCGACTCGGCGCGGTGGTCCGCCTCGACTTGGTCGTCAGGGGGCGCATCGAGCTGCCGGCTGTACCACGAGACGTGGTACGCACCTGAAAACAGCGTCTGACCTGGGTAAACACCTGTACCGCGAGGCTCATTTCCGCATCGGGTGTACCACGTGGGGGCGTCGACGTGGTACGACGTTTTGCCAGGTCAGCCGACGTTTCCCGCCCGCGTACCACGAGTACCGCGTTCTTTTTGCCGTTTACATAGGGGACACGGTCGGGAGTGATCCAGGCGGCTCCAGCCCCAGCTCGCCAGTCTGCCCTCTTGTCCCCCTGCGCGTGTATCTAGTCTCCATTTCCTGGTACAAGTGGTACGGGGGGTATATAAACACTGCCTGACCTGGGCAAACGCCTGTACCACGTTGAAAATGCCATGTGGTACACCCTGCTCTTGAACTCTCGAAGTTACTGCTCTGACCTGGGAAAACAGGTGTACCACGTCAAGTGGTACACAGCTCGGATACCCGTAGTGGGTATGTGACTCTCGGGATCTCCTGGAGAGCGCCCAGTCGATGCTTTGGTGACAGCCGACTCGGCCGGTCAGAAGAACTCCTCCGAACCTCGACCGCAGGCCGGGCGTCTCACGCCGCCCGCGGGTGCGTGGTCGAGCACGAGAAGCCAGCGACTCCGTGCGGCATGCGCCCGACGGAGTCGCTGGCGGTGGACCTTTCGATCACCCATTGATCACTATCCAGTACATCAGTCGACCCTCTTGTTGATGGGTGGCTCAATCGTTGCGAAAGGGCGCTCGGATGGCATAGTGTCAAGATCGCGTTCCATTCGATTACGAGTTCAATCGGCTTCCCACTCATCGCCGACAGGAACTCGATCACGATCGAGAAAGCAGCAGCATGACGCCTCCTGATGCCCCCACATCCGTACCTGCCGCCGGTTCCAACGCCGGACCGCGCACCAACCCCGTCGCCGACGTCCTGGCCAGCGTCATGGGGTACTTCTCGAACCGCGACGACATGGCTCCGCCGAACGAGATCGTCACCTATGTCACCGCCGCCTACCTCGACCAGATCGCCCCGACCGATCCTCCGACGCCTCGCGTGCTGGAGAAGGAACTGCTGGCGATCGTGGGCAGCGTCATCAAGGCCGAGAACTTCAAGGCGGCCATGGCCGCCTTGAAATACCCCCTGCCGAGATATCTGACGTACTGGCAGGTCGCGCAGATCCTCCTGCGTCTGCACCATGTCATCCGCATCGCGCCCAACGCCAAGGACACCGACCGCGAGTACGACCTGCTGGCGATGTACCAGGCCGCAGGTCGCGCGCGTGGGACGTACACCACCAGCGAGGACGACATCCGCACCACGGCGCGCATGTACAACACCCAGCTGACCCTCAAGGAGTTCGCCGAGGTCCTGGCCGTCCTGCGCGAAGACAGCCCGCGCCGGCACCAGAGCACGAACCGCGACTTCATCGCCGCGCGCAACGGCATCGTCTTCTACGGCACCGAGCCGCTGGACGTCACGATCTTCGGCAAGGACTTCCACTTCGAGCCCAAGCAGGTCCACCCCTTCGACCCCGGCATCGTGCTGCTGACAAAGAACGACGTCGACTACGTGGACGACGCCCCGCAGCAGGTCATCACACATCCTGGGGACGGAGATTGGGAAGTTGTCGCCTGGATCGAAGAACTCTTCGACCAGCCCGGTGACGAGGGCCTCGCCGACCTGATCTGGGAGATCATCGGCGCGATCATCCGGCCGCATGTGCGCTGGGGCAAGACCGCCTGGTTCTACTCGGAGCAGGGCAACAACGGTAAGGGCACGCTCTGCGCGCTCATGCGCAACCTCGTCGGTAGCGGCGCGCATACCTCGATCGCGCTCTCGGACTTCGGCAAGGACTTCGCGCTGGAACCGCTGGTGCGCGCCAACGCGATCATCGTCGACGAAAACGACGTCGGCACCTTCATCGACAAGGCGGCCAACCTGAAGGCGATCGTGACCAACGACGTCATCCAGATCAACCGCAAGTACCGGATGCCGATCGCCTACCAGTTCTTCGGCTTCATGGTCCAGTGCCTGAACGAGTTCCCGCGCGTGAAGGACAAGTCCGAGTCGTTCTACCGCCGGCAGCTCTTCGTACCCTTCACCAAAAGCTTCACGGGGGCCGAGAAGAAGTACATCAAGGACGACTACCTCCAGCGCCGTGAGGTTCTGGAGTACGTCTTCTGGTACGCGGTCAACCGCGCAGGCGCGTCAGCTCCGGGTGACTACTACCAGCTCTCCGAGCCGGTGGCGACCAAGGCAGTCCTGGCCGAATACAAGGAGGCAAACGACCCCGTGCGCGCCTTCTGGGAGGAGGTCCGCGAGCGACTGGTCTGGGACCTGGCACCGTTCACGTTCCTCTATGACCTGTACAAGGCATGGTTCGCCGACGTCTCGCCGTCGGGCTCGCCGGTGAGCAACAAGCAGTTCATCACCGACCTCGTGGCGATCGTCCGGCCGGACGCCCTGTGGCACTGCCCGGACAAGAACCGAAAGATTCGGCCCGGCCAGATGATGCACACCCCCGAGGTACTCATCGCCGAGTACGAGTTGAAGAAGTGGATGCACCCGAACTACACCGGCAGCGACCCGAAGAAGAAGTCGCAGCCGACGCTGCAGGCCAACTACCGCGGACTGCTCCGGCAGGCGGGTGCATCCGGGCCGACCGACGACACCGCTGACGAACACGGCTGATGCACCCATGACTAAAACTGCTGGCGTACTCGGCGAAGCCACCCAGGCGTAGTCGGACATCGCCTGCGGCCAGGGCCGCCTGATCACGGCGATGTCCGACCGGCGCACGCGAGCAGCGGATCACCACCTCATCGTCCGCTCGCAGATCACGGCAGACCCCGTGGACAGGGCCCGGCTCATGGGTGAGGCGTCCTGGCTCATGGACGTCCCGCGCTGACGCTCTTCTTACAACTCCATCTATGGCCGCGCGTGCTTCCTCCCCAGACACCGGCCCTGATGGTCGGACCGACGAAAGGAGATTCCCACCATGACCACGCAGCGCACACCCATCACGGCCTCGAAGGCGCGCTTCACCTTTTACGACATTGAGTCGTTGTCGGACGCCTTCACTCTGTGTGCCTATACTCCGCACCCCGACAGAGCCGTCGACGACCTGGAGATTTTTTTCCTCTCCGATGTCCAGCCGCTCTCGGACGCCGTGGACCCGCAGGCGCTCTATGAAGCCGTGGTGCGCTCCAACCCGGGCCTGCCCGCGGTGAGCGTCCAGCTGTGGAACCTGCGCGGCGAGCGGGGCAACCTCCGTCTTGCCGAGCTGATGGGCCTCTCGAACGCCGACCAGGTCAACGACCGAAGCGAGGTCTCGTCCTATCCGGCGACCTTGCGCCCGGTCTGCGACACGGATCGTGAGTACGACCCGCTGAAGCACCCGTTTCTGGCCGGGTTCAACTCGCTGAATTACGACATGACCATGCTCGCGCTCTACCTGATGGAGACCTTCCCGGCTCCGCACTCCGGTCGCCTTGTCCAGCCGACCACCGCGCGCGAGATGCGCGAGCACAACGACAGGCTGTTCAACGAGCACATCGAGTACATGCCCGGCTACCTCGGCTGGGACGGCCCGGCCGCCAAGATCCGCCGCGCCATGATGCACTCAGGCCGGCACCTGGACGTCGCCCGTCTCAACGAGCTGCAGACCAAGGTGAGCCTCAAGCGCCTGCTCGGGATGCTCGGCCGCCAGATCAAGGAGTCCGAAAAGCTGAGCCACGACACCTCGATCGCCGCGATCGAGGATCTCTACGAGCTGCTGGCCTACAACGTCTCCGACTGCCTGGGACTGGCACAGCTCTTCCAGCACCCGGCCTACGCCAGCAACTTCGACCTCAAGGCCGGCCTGCTGGCGCAGTACTCCGAGACCGTCTACGCCAAGAACGGCTCGGTGCGCCGGGACCGCCTGACCATCGACTCGTCCTCCGCGAAGTTCGTCGGCCGCATCCTCGCGCCGTACACCTCGCTGAACGACATCGAGGCCGTGTCGTTCCTCTACCCGGCCAGGGAAATTGCCGACGAGCGAGGCATCTCACAGGTCAACGTGCTCGAAGAGTGCGTGCGCTTCTTCGAGGAGCACGTGGCGCCCGACCCTGCCAGGGACCCGGCCGCGACGCCAGCGCAGGCGCAGGCGCACCGCCAGTTCATGCAGGTCGTCAACTACTACCGCTCGATCGAGGGACAGAACTTCAACGACTCCGAGGGGTACCGCGACCTGTTCGACCTCCCGGCCAAGTCCTTGCGCGAGCTGCCGAAGACACCGAACAACGTGCCCTACTTCCACCGTGACGCCTCCCCGACGTCGTGCTTCGCGACGTTCAGCACAGGCGGCATACACGGCGCGGAAGCGGACATGACCGTCTTCGACGCCGACTCCTTCGAGCACCGAGAACAGGCAGCCATGATCGGCCTCGCCAAGCTCCTCTACCCGGACGCGAAGGATTTCGTCGCCGAGGCCAAGCGCCAGCACAACCTGCTCGCGCTGCCCGACGGCACGGCCGTCGACAAGCGGCTCGTGCTGCTGGGCTCGGACCCGAGGAAGGTGAAGTACCGCAAGCCGAAGAAGGGTGACCCGGACCAGGCTGAGCAGCTCGCGTGCGCGCAGGACCAAGTGCGTGATCCGGCACAGCTGCTGGACACTCAGCGCCCGGGCACCGAGGCGATGCACGTGCGCCTGGCCGACGGGACCGTACTCGACGGCAGGGTCGTCCTGGCCGTCGCCTCGGCGGTCAAGGCCGTCTACCGCGATGAGCCGGCGAGGAAGGCGCCCGAGCTGTTCACCGCGAAGTCCGACAGGTCCACCAAGCTGCACCCGAAGTACGCACGTACCTCGGCAGGCCTGGTCATCCACGAGGACTTCACGAGCTACTACCCGAGCCTGCTGCGCAACATGAGGGCGTTCTACAATCCCGAGCTGGGCGAGGACCGCTACACGACGATCTTCTTCGAGAAGGAGCGCCTGGGCTTCGAGATGAAGAAGCCGGGGATCTCCGCCGAGGAGAAGGTCCGGCTCACGACCTTGCGCAACGGCACGAAGCTGATCCTCAACTCGGCCTCTGGGGCTGCTGACGCCGCGCACCGGACCCCGATCAGGATGAACAACCGCACCATCTCGATGCGGATCATCGGCCAGCTGTTCAGCTGGCGGATCGGGCAGGCCCAGACGCTGGCCGGCGCGCGGATCATCTCGACGAACACCGACGGTCTCTACTCCGTCGTCGGCGGCGAGAACGGTTTCGATGAGGCCACTAACAACCGGGTGCTCGCCGAGCAGCAGGCCGCCATCGGCATCGACATCGAACCGGAGCTGATGTTCCTCATCAGCAAGGACTCGAACAACCGGCTCGAGCTGGAGTCGCCCGGAGAGGACCGGAGCGTCGCCGACAGCCCGATCATCACCGCCTCGGGTGGGACGTTGGCCTGCCACGCAGGTCCTACCCCGACGAAGTCGCTGGCTCACCCGGCCGTGATCGACTTCGCCCTGGCTCGATACCTGCAGACCGTCGCCAACAGGGGAGAGGAGGCTCTCGCCGAGCCGTTCGATCCCGTGCTGGGCCGGAAGATGATCGAGGAGGCAATCGACCCAGCCGATCCCGTGCGGACGCTGCTGCTGTTCCAGAACGTCCTCGCCGCGTCGCGTGGATCAATCACCTACCCGTTCGCCGCCGACCCGGTCGGCGGCGGGCCCAACCATGACGACAACGAGGATGCCGATGCGCAGCTGGTGAACCCGCGGGCCCTGCAGATGGCCAACCGGGTCTTCATCGTCCACGACGGCACCGAGGGTGCCGTGAGCCTGCACAACGCCGGGGCGTGGAAGGTGAACCCGGCCAGCCAGAGCAAGCGTCGCGAGTCCGGCAGCGCCGGGGTACGGCGTGATCCCGTCGCGCTGGAGATCCTGCGCCACCACGGGTGGGCGAAGAACCGCAGCGAGGCCAGCACCTCCGACGGCCTCAAGCTGCTGCCCGATGACCAGGACGTCGTGATCCGCCGGATCAACGGCATCGACCCGTGCTGGTCGGTGGTCGTCATCAACGACGACCTTCGTACGCTGCCGGCCTCCCGGGTCGAGCAGCTCATCGGGGCCATCGACCTCGACATCTATACCCAGATGCTCGACGAGACGTTCAGAAAGAACTGGAAGAACGCCGCCTGATCAGCTCCCCGCACCACCATCGGACCGCAGGGCGCCGGGTCGCGCCGACACGACGCTGCTCGGCGCCCGAGTCGAATTTGAGATGAAGGCGAGTCTGGCTCGCCATGGCAAGAGAATCGAGAGACGTCATGTTCCAGACCACACTCCCGTCCACACCGTCAGGGGGGGGCGACGAGTTGTGAGTGCCGCAACTGAACCAGTCCAGCCCGGTGGGCGCCGGCGGCGCCTGAGTGACGACGCTGTGCCGACCGACACTTCCGCCCAGGGCGACGGCGCCGAGGCCCAACAGGAGAAGAACACTACCCGCGAGGGCATCCTGGTCCGCCCGGGCCAGATCTGGGAGAACCTCGACACCCGGCAGGACAACCGCCGCGTCGTCATCGAGTCCGTTGCGGACGGGGAGGCCCAAGTCCGGGATCACTACGGCACGAAACACTCCACCCTCAGCGTCTCCCGAATGTACAGACACTCCACGGGCCTCCGGCTCGTCGAGCCCGGTGAGCTGAAGTACGGTGCACCGACCGCCTCTTCGGACGAGAAGAGTGAGAGCCGATGACGTCCCCGCGCGAGCGGGACATCGAGGGCTACCTCCTTGCCCAATGCCGGGCACACGGCTTCCTGTGTCTGAAGTTCGTCTCGCCGGCCCGCGCGGGAGTGCCCGACCGGATCGTCGTCGCCCCCCGCGGCACCATGTTCGTCGAGGTCAAACGCCCCGGCGGTCAGCTGCGGAAGCTACAACAGCGCACGCACGCCAAGTTGCGCCGGCACGGGGCCGAGGTCCACGTCGTCGACGACAAGCCGAGTGTCGACGCGTTCATCGCGCACCTCCTCAAGACCCCTCCGATCAACGCAGAGCACCAGGGCTGACACCGCGCGCGCCGCAGCCATCCCCGACTGGGAGGCCGTGTACGAGCCGGGCAACGTGTCCGACTACCTCATCGGCTGCACCAACAGCGAAACCGCCGCGAAGGGCGCAACCACCGCCTGGGTGGCCTCCTGGTCCGACAAAGACGCCGTCCGCCTGGAGTGGGAAGAGCAGCGGCCCGGCGACTGTCACGACACCTGATTCGACCTGATCGAGCGGCACGGACGACGGGATCGAGACCACCGTAGGCGTCAGGGTCCGTCGATGCCTCCCCCCGTACACCGCCGCCGATTTCACCCCCGGGGGCGACGAGCAGCCCGTCGTCCCTGCCGCACCCGAGGAGCCCAGCGATGACCCAGCCTGAAACCGCCCCGCAGCCTGCCGACCGGCTGCGCCAGCACCTCGCCGATGCCATGGCCAAGAAAGCCGGATCGCTGGCCTTCCGCCACACCGGCACCGAATGGGAGCACTCCCGGTCCCAGTGGCTGGCCCACGCAGACGCCGCCGTGAACGCTCTTCATCGATGGGAGCAGGAGGGCACGCTCGTGCGTCTGTGCGTAATTCCGGGATGCCACCGACAGCTCAACATCGCCGAGGTTGAGACGGGCTGGTTCCGGTCCTCGGCCGTCGGCTATGGCTGCCCGGACCACGCCGCCGTCCTGTGGAACGGCAAGGCCCCTCACTGCCCGTCGTGGCATTACGACGACGATCGCGCGCTCCTGCGCTGCACGTGCGGCTGGGACGCCGGGAGAACCCGGTTCCGGGGGCACGGCACCACCCTCTGGCAAGCCCACGTCCTCGATGCCCTCGCCAACCGCCCCGCCCCTGCCGCCGGATGATCCCGGCCCGCCCTGGGGAAACCCACGTGCCCGAATGCATCCAGCTCAGGACCCGCGCCATCGTCCGGTGGCGGCCGAGTCGTCCACCGCGTCGCGGTCGACGACGCCGGCATCGCCCGTACCGCCTGCGGCAGCCGCCAGCTGCGCGCCGATGACCGCGCCCAGCCGGTTGACGAGCCCATCAAGGGCCGTTCGCCCGAACAGAATAGAGACCAGCACCATGACCACGGCTACTTCTCCGGCCCCGATCTCGCTGATGCCGCATCAGCAGCTACTTCACGACTTCCTCGTCGACCACCCCTTCGCTGGCGCCTGGCTCGACATCGGGGCCGGCAAATGCCTCACAACCCTCGCAGTCCTGCAGACCGTCCGCCCGCTGGGCCACATCCTGGTCATTGCCCCCGTGGCAATAGCACGCTCCACCTGGATCGACGAGATCGAGAAGTGGGGCTTCCCCATCCGAACGAAGTCGCTCATCGTCGACGAGAACGACAGGAAGCTTCCCAAAGCCAAGCGCCTCCAGCGCTTCCAGGAGGTCGCCACCGATCCTCCGACGATGTACTTCGTCAACCAGGAACTGCTCACCCAGTCGCCCCAGGAGACGAAACTGCTCACGCCGGTGCCGGGCGCAGTGCCTCCTCCTACCGCCTCGCCGGAGGTGAGGGCAATCCTGGGCCTGCTCCAGGCCCAGGGGCCATCGGGTCGGGAGGAGTTGATCGACACGTACCGTTCTGTGACGGTCGCCAGAGCCAGCGGCCGGCCCCCCGCCAAGACCGCGGTGCGCGCGTGGATCCAGGAGTTGCTCAAGTCAGCCCTGGTGACGTGGGAAGCCTATGACTGCCGAACCTGTTCCGGCGCAGGCTGCGCTCAGTGCCGCTTCGGTCTGGTCGACCAGTTGCCGATCCAGAACATCAACGGCCAGAACACCATCATCTGGCCTTTCCAGACGGTCATCATCGACGAGTCCCAGGGCTTCAAGGCGCGCGACTCGCAACGCTTCCAGGCTCTGGCGACGGTGCGGCCGGCCATGAACCGGCTCATCGAGCTGACTGGAACGCCGGCTCCGAACGCGCTGACACTCGACAGCCCGATCCTCACGCCCACCGGTTGGAAGCCCATGGGCGAGGTGCAGATCGGCGAATTTGTTGTCGGCGCTGATGGTCAGCCAACCGAAGTCGTCGGGGTATGGCCCCAGGGGGACAAGCCCATCTTCCGTATCACCTTCAGCGATGGCACCTTCGTCGACTGCACCGAGGACCACCTCTGGGCTGTCAACAGCCGCAGTCGCCGAGGAAAGGAGCTTGACCCGCTAGTCATCCCCACCGGTGAGCTCACGAAGGCGCGCAGCCGCAGCCGTGCGACCGATCTTGAGATCGGGCTCATGGACAAGAACGGAGCTCCGCGATGGACCATCCCGACGGTCTCTTCGGTCCGAATGCCTTCGCAGAACGTCCCCTTGGACCCCTACCTTCTCGGCGTGCTTCTTGGTGATGGCAACATCAGCCACTGTCCGTCCTTCACCACCATGGACGACGAGATCAGGCAGTACGTCGAGGATGCACTTCCCTCAGGGATGCGACTTTCTCGCAAAACCCCTCGTAAGGACTCGAAGGCTCACGCCTACTACATCACGACCGGGAAGCACGGGGGCAGCATGCCCGGGCCCCGCAGGGGACAAGCCCCCAACCCTGTGAAGAAGGCACTCAAGGAACTCGGGTTGTATGGCCGGCGAAGCTGGGAGAAATTCATCCCCGAGTCCTACATGTGGAACGACGAGAGCGTTCGGCTCGAACTTTTGCGAGGACTGTGTGACACCGATGGTTCCAGCAAAACCGGCCGTGGATCGACTTCGCAGTTCAGCACCTCGTCGCCACAGCTGGCTGCGGGCGTGAAGCACCTCATCTGGTCCCTGGGTGGCTATGTCACTCAGCGTTTCGAACAGCGCGAAGGCCCTCAGAAGATGCCGTCCGGCCAATTCTCCATGATGCGCCGCCACTATGTCCTCTCCTTCGGTCTGCCGGTGAACCCATTTCGGCTGACGAGGAAGGCGAGCAGCTGGGAGAAGCGCTGGCGTGTCCGCGAGAGGGCAATCCGCAGCATCGAGCCCGTCGGCACTGCCCCAGCACAGTGCATCACGGTCGCCGCAGAAGTGGGGTTGTTCCTCACCAAGGACTTCGTGGTGACGCACAACTCGCTACATGACCTATGGAGCCAGGTCTACCTGCTCGACCAAGGCAGGGCGCTGGGAGAGAACATCACCGCGTACCGCAACCGCTGGTTCACGCCGAAGATGGTGCCCGGCACCACGACGCCGGCGAAGTGGATCCCCACGCCGAACGCCGAGGCTGAGATCCATCAGGCCATCTCGCATCTGGTGATGAGCGCGCGGAACACGAGCCTGCAGCTCCCGGCGCTCAGCATCCAGGACGTCAACGTCACGCTTCCGCCGGACCTGCTCCAGGCCTACAAGGACTTCAAGCGCGACCTGGTGCTGGACATCGTGCAGACCTTCACCGACGACGACGGGAAGCTGACGCAGAGCGTCGAATCGATCGTTGCCGCGAACCAGGCGGTGCTGACGAGCAAGCTGATGCAGTTCGCCTCGGGCACGCTCTACAGCGCGGATCCTGACGACCCGACCACGAAGGGGCGGTACGAAGTCATCCACGACAAGAAGATCGAGATGACCGAGTACCTGGTGCGGAACAACGGCGGCGACCCCGTGCTCATCGCCTACCACTTCAAGTCCGACAAGGAGCAGCTACTCATGCGGCTCCGGAGGGCCGGCATCGACGCGCAGGCCTTCGACAGTTCGCGCCACATGGTCCGCCGGTGGAACGCCAAGCAGATCCCGGTGATGCTGCTACACCCTGCCGCTGCCGGGCACGGCCTGAACCTGCAGCACGGCGGCTCGACGCTGATCTGGTACACACTGCCGTTCTCGCTCGAGCACTACCTGCAGACCAACGGCCGGCTTTTCCGCACGGGCCAGACGAAGCCGGTGACCGTCCACCGGCTCATCGCCAAGGGCACGCAGGATGAGCGAATCCCCTCGGTGCTCGCTGGCAAGCAGCAGGTCCAGGACGACCTCATTGAGGCCGTCTCCGGGGACTTCAACGCCGAGCAGGCGCTTCTCGCGGCCCTGGAGGCAGAGATCCGCGAGGACCTCAACGACCTCTGGGCCTCCAAGCGGGTCTGAAAGCTGAACCCCTCTCTGGGAGCACGATCTGTCAGCGCATCGCCTGAGAGAGACCACCCACACCAAGAGGCCCTGGCCCCGAGGCTCCTCACAGTGTGAGGAGCCGTCCCGTCACTCGGCGGGGCGTCGGCCTTGCCCAGGTCGAGCAGATCGGCGATCGGCCGCATGGTGCTCGCCATCGAGGCCGCACGCTCGTCCCGTGGGAGGAACGCCTCACGTCACGTTCCGATGGCTGACGGAGTGCCCCCTCGGCTTCGCGCCCCACGGGCGCTGGCCGCAGGAGTCTGGGTCGGCGTAGCCGACCCGGGGGTGGGGGCGATGCCGGAACGGGCCGGTGTTCGCGTACCCGTCCCGTTCCCTGGTTGTACGTCGACGTCACGTCAGGGGTCTCTCCGAGTCCCGGTGATGCCCCATACGAGACGTTCTGGTGCAATCGGCCGCACGCGAGGGTGTCGCTGATCGCCGACGCACCGAGCAAGACACTTATGAGACCCGTCAGTGCACCGGTCGGGCCACGCATCGGCCACCAGTGGACATCGGGGAGGCTCGATTGCCTAACGTTCCATTCCGGCAGCGCCCGCACGGCCAGCGCCCGTCGCACGAGTGCAACGACGAACGGCACGACTGCTTCTTCCGCTGATGGGTCTCGGACGACGGCGTGAGGCGATGAGAAGCCCTGGGGAGGATGGGATCCCTCTAGGGCTTTCGTATTCCTGCGCCCGCTATGAGTACTACGAAGCGCTGGACGTGCCAGAACACGACAGAGGAGTGGCAGCACACAATGCAGGACTTCACCGCCGGCAGGCCCGGCAAGAGCCCCAAGTCGAACCCAGCAGACCAGAACTTCACGTTCACCGGTCTGGACGTCGATGACGACGATCCGAATGTGGTGGCCCTCAAGAAGGCCATCACTGGGAACCTCGCCCCGACTGGCGTCACCAGTGTCAGCTTCGTCGAGCCCGGTGAGATCACCGATGCCCGCAACCAGACCCGAGGGCGGGAAGACGCCTACATGCACGTGAGCGACGGCACGTCCCACGGTTGCCTGTGCGGCTACACCGTGCAGCGCAACGCGTCGCCCGGGGCACCCGAGTGCCCCGTCTGCGTGCTACTCGACGCCTGAACGACGCAGGGTCGGCTCTGCCGCCCGTTCCACGACCCCGAAAGAGACGGCTCTTACGCTTTGACGAAGATCCCGGCTGCTCGTTTCTGGGGCACCACGTTCGTGTCCACGTCAGCGAGTTCTGCACTGACTCGGTCCTGCGATGCAAGCCTATGGCGGATCCTCTGAAGCTCCTCGCGGCGGTCTGATTTCCGCTGGTGAGTTGGGAGATCGACGCTGAAGGGAGCACAGCTCTCGGGGCCTTTCGCCAGGTCTGGGCGGACCAGTTCGACCGCGACGGTGCCACTGACGGGGATACCTGCGTCGTCAGTGCCACCGACAGTGCGACGGGCCAATCAGTGGTGATCGACCTCAGTGACCACGATGGGTGGTTCGACGATGCGCTCTGAAGCGCAAGCGTTGGGCCGGCACAGCCGGCTCGGGAGCCAGTGGAAACACCCGCCTGCCGGTTGGGCCGTGCTGGAGCGACCAGCCCAGCTCCACCGGCAGTTTCGTTGCTGGCCACAGTCAGCTGCCGTACCCAACAAGCCCAAGGAGCAGCGCTCTCATGACCGATCACGACTGGGACAACCCCATCACCCGCGAGTTCGCCGGCGCGCAACCACCCGAACACCCGAACGGGGAAAACACCGTGTCCAGCACAGCGATTCCCGAGAAATTCATACGCACCGTCACTGACGCCTACCTGATAGCCCTCAGACAGGGGGATCTTCACGCAGCGCTCGGGCTCATGACGCAACTGGCCAACACCTACGGTCTGGTAGCCGTCCGCGGCCTCGCCGCCGAGCTCGCCATGAACCTTCACACCCACTGCCCGTCACGCTTCCGTACTGCCTTCGGCGGCGCGAACCTCTCCGCTCTCGCCCCCGCAGCGGACGACGACGCGCTCACCACGCTTGATGTCGCCTCCAGGACCAACCGTCTCATGGGGCGCGGGCAGGTCACAGCTGCCGACTTGGAGGACACCGAAGTCCAGATGCGTGTTACGGAAACCGTCCGCCATGCCGTTCAGGCGGCACTCAATGCCGCTGCTGGGCAGAGCAGTTCGGCTGCGGCCGCCCAGCTGGGCGCGCTGACCACGCCCCGCGAGTTGTCTGCGGCCGTGGCCCTGCTCACCAACGGGCTTCGCGCCGTACTGCCGTAGGCGCACGCCATGAGCCCCCGTGTCTGCCGCAAGAGCCGTAGCCGCCCGATCCTGTTCAACTGCAAGCCCGGCGCCGGACACCCAGGAACGTGCGGCCCCTTCACCCACCGGCCCACCCCTGGGAACGCTGACGGCTTGTTCTTCCAGAACTCAGATTTCGCTGCATAGTCTCATCTCGTGACCCCTTTGGTCATGCCGGTTCGAGTATCGCGGCGCTTCGGAATTCGCGGCAGGCCTACACCAGCGTGCAGGATCCACCCGGGTCCTCGAAGCTCACGGCACGATCCTCAAGGCCCGCCGGCTGAGGAAGAACAGCCCGTTGTCCAACTACGTGCCCGGCGATGTGTCAACCGGCACTGCGCCTCCAGTCGCTCCTGACGGCATCACGCGCACCCGCCCAGACATCGTGCTGTTCGGCGAGCGGCCCCGCCACATGCAGCAGGCCGTCGCAGCCATCCGGGACGACGACCTCGTGATCTTCACCAGAACCTCCGGCCGAGTTTGGCCGGACTCCGGCTGCTCGACCGATGGCAACCTCGTAGTCGGCAAGCAGTTTCCGCTGGATAGCCGCCGAGCACGAGCACGCCCGGGTTCCGCAGGCGTACAAGGTGGAGAAGGACGGCATCGTCTTCGCTCTCGGGCACACCGTCACCAGGAAGCGCGCTGATTACCGCAAGGGCACTTTACCCCCCGCGCAGGCAGAGACCCTGGAGGAACGTCCTGAGCGGGTCTGGGACGGCATCGCCGCTCAGTGGGAAGCAAGTTTTGACGTTCTCGCGGCCTGGGCGGCCGAGCACGACGATATCAAGGTGCCCTTTGATCAGTCGATCAACGGCATTGGCATCTACCGGTGGATGCTTCAGCAGAAGAAGCTGATCCGGGAGGAGAAGCAGCCCGAGGACCGCCGCCGCCGTTTGGAGGCTCTGCCGGGCTGGTCCACGGGTTGACCAGAGAGGCGGCGGACGGTGCCGCTGCACGCTGGCCGGACGGTCGTGAGGGGAATCTCCGTGGTACGGCCAGTCGGCTAGGGGCCTTGGGTCAAGGCCCTCTCACGGATCGCCCCGATGACGGTTTGCGAGTTGTGGCCTGAGCCAGGCCGAGAGTCCAGTCAGCTGGCTCCTTCGTTCGCTAAAGTGAATCGTGACCCCCTATGCGTGAGCCGCATGCGGGGTCACGGGTGTCTGAGGTGGGTGGGATCCCCTCAATGTCGAAGCTCGCACATCATTCTGCTTGTGCGGTGAGTCGGAGCTGGTGGAGATGGACTTGGCCTTCTCGGTCGGAAGAGCCTGACTGTGGGGCAAGGTCTTGAGCGTGCGGTGTCGACACTGGTGCAGGCTTTGGTGGTCAATTGATTGGCTGCCCTGGGGCGCCGGCGTCAGTGGTGTGCACCCCCGAGGTGAACATCTCGCAGAAGGTGCACACCTGCACTCCCAGATGGCTGCTTGGTGACTGTTAGGTGCAGAGCCGAAACATCCAACCGGTCGGTCTGTGCAGAGGTGTAATGGCGCCACCTGTTGCATATGCGTAGCGTTGCTTGTGCAAGTGATCCTCCGTTGAGAGGTCCTGCCGCGCCGCAATGAAGGACGGGAGAGGCTCGCTGCTTCGAGGCGTGTGTCCTAGCCATTACGCCCTCTGGCACCGCAAACCTCCCGAATCTCGCATATGAAGGAGCACGCCGATGATCCACCCCCACTCAGAAGCGTCCAACTCTGACGAGTTCAAAGGCTTCAACGAAGCCCGGCGCATCATGTGGTGCCATGAGGCTCGTGCTCGCGTGTCCGAGCGGTTCAGGCAGACGGGCTTCATCGATGACGCGAATGTTGCAGCGGTCCACGTCGACAACACCACCAGGGCAGACCGTCTGTTCCTCGTGGCATTCGACAAGGCCGGCCAGCAGGTCGGCGTCGACACGCTCTACATCGACGAGCCGAATCAACACCTCGACATCACGCCCGAGTTCGATCACGCCTTCACCGGCATGGACGTCGTGCCGGACTCTCACCTTTACCAGGCCATCTCTCGCGAGAACGGCTGGGTCGTCAACCTGGAGGTACTGCGCGAGTACGAGCCCTTAGCCGATCGCCGGGCTACGCAGCGCGTGGTGTTTCTGGCGCATCTGCAGGACATGATGAAGAACGGCGAGGTCCGCGGATTCCTTTTTGGCAGGGGTGAGTCCGATGACACTGATGCGGCGTGAAAGACCACGAACTTGTCCCTCAGGCGATCCCATCGACAGCCTGGCCGGTGGGGTCGCCTGATCTCTGACGTTGTTACAGTGCCGCATTTTCGCAATAGGGGAGGGGATCAGCGCAGCTGATCCGGGTGTCGAACACAGGCCTGGCCGAGTGCAGGCAGGCCGTGGACCGGCTTACGCCGGCCCCGGGTGACGCCTCGCGGGGAGCCCTACGGGGTCACGCGGTTCGTCTTCGACACCGTCGACTCCCATGAGCGGAATCCATGAGCAAACCGCTGAGCATGGACGACCTAGCGGTCAAGCTGCTCGGCGAGTACAAGCTCGAATACCCGTAGGACTGCGCTCTGGTGGCATCCGGTCCGTGAACGACGAGGTCTAGCGGCTGCACTGGGTACGGCTATGTAGTTCTCCCCGGGCACGGCACCAGCGCGCATCACGACTGATGGATCTGCAGGCTCGCCGGGAAGCAGAATCCTCCACCTGAGAAGACGACGATGCTCTGATCGCCACGAGGCAGTCAGGGCATCGAATCAGGCTCGGTACACGGCAGTACCGTCCTGCCGGGTCGTCACCGGCGGGATGAGCAGCAAAGCCCTCGCACAGATGAGATCCGGGTTCTGGGTTCTGTTCGTCTCGACCAGAATGCCGATCGGCACCCCCGTCGTCCCCGAGATCGCGATGAGCGTATCGCCTGACTTGATGGTGTACGGCATCGCCTTCGGCGCGGGCTTCGCCTCGGTCGGTGCACCCGATCCGTTGTGCTTGTCCTCGTCGCCGCGACCGGGCGCCGGATCCTGACTCGCCCCGCTCTTGTCCTGCTTTCCCGCGCCGCCCTCGCTCGGCTGCTGGGCGCTGCCACCTCCGGCGGTCCTCTCGCCGGGACTCCCCGGTGCTTCGACCGGGGCGCGATTGCCCTGCAGCGCCTGGATGAGGCCGCCGTCGGACGTCACGAGCTGCGTCAGGCCCCACCCGGCGAAGAGTGCCGCTCCGCCCACCATGACGCTGACGGGTTAGTTGCCGAAGCCCATCGGGCCCACGTGACTCCCGGCAGGTGCTCTCATCTGCCCGACGGCTTCAGCGCCGTCCCCACTGGCCTCTGAACCGTAGCGGTCATCCCTGCCCCAACTCCTCTCCGAATAACGCGCACAAACCATTCGTGACCGACATCAACATTCTACTCGTAGATGAATCGAAGTTGATAGAATAAGGGCCTGTATGGCAGTCCGAAGCCTGTCTGATAGGGCTCCAATGGGCCCCTGAACCGCCGACCGCCAGACCGAGCGAAGGAACCGCAGCATCATGACCAGCTACTCCATCTCCGCCAGCCAGATCGCCGAGGGCAAGAACGTCTTCATCCGCGGGAAGCTCGGCTTCGCCGTACTCGCCCGCCTCATCGAAGGCGCGGAGCTCGTCACCAGCGACCAGCGCAAGACGAAGAACGGCATGAACCCCATCGGTAAGCCGCACACCACCGCGACGATCATTCACGCCGAGGTCCAGTTCGCCGATCCGAACAACCCCACCCTTGAGGAGCAGTTCGTCTCCGAGCGCCGCTACGACTCCCCGAAGCGGCCCGAAGCCGGACCCAACTACTCCATCGACTCCAAGGGCAGCACCCTGCCGGTCATCGTGATCCCTTCTCTGAAGGGCGACGGCACCTACGATCAGGACGAGTCCGGCCACGAGCTTGCGCAGGGCCTCGACGTCACGCTCGTGCTGCGCACCTACAAGCCGAAGAACTTCAACAACCGCGGCTTGGCCCTCGAACAGGTGATCGTTCACGAGGCGCCGCGCTACTACAATACCGGCGGCGTCGACCAGGCTGAGCTGGCTGCGCGTGGCATCGTGCTCAACGGCACGCCGCGCCCCGTTCAGGCCACTCCTGCCGGTGCTGCCCCTGCCGCCGCCGTCCCGGTGGCGACCGAGGTCGAGGAGGGCCTGTCCTTCCCGGCCCCGCAGCCTGTGTCCGCACCCGTGGCCGTGGCCGCGCAGGCTGCGGTTCAGACCGCCCCGGCGAACGTCGCTGTTGCTCCCGCGCCTGTCGCCGCTCCGGCTCCTGACCAGAAGGAGACCCTGGAGCAGAAGCTCGCGCGTCTTGAGGTCGAGAACGCCTCCCTCAAGGACGCCGGTTCGGCCGTGGGCTCGCCCGTGGCCACCGGCCCTCGGAATGGCTCCGGCCCGGCCCAGGAGGTGGGGATCACCTACCAGGGCTGATCCACGCTGACCGTCGATAAGGCCCCCGTACTCGCATCCGTGCAGTGCGGGGGCCCTGTCTTTCTCTCCCCCTCCTGACCCCTCCGATCGAAAGTGCGCGCGCCACGATGACTCCAGCCGATCCTCATGCCTGGTTCCCGCATTTCTACGGCAACCCCGCGATCCGCACTCTAGCCAGTGCCTGTCGGTGGACCATCTCCGGACAGATCGGGGAAGAGACCTCCGACGATCCCACCAAGCCGCAGAAGCGCAAGGTCCCGATCGATGTACGCCACCTGCTCGACGGCTGCACGTCCAGCTGCAAGCACGCCGGCCCACTACGCGGAGCCTTTGCTCTGGACGAGACCTGCCTGCTCACCCTCGACGAACTCACCGCGGCGATACCGAACGCCGCGAACACCGCCTTCTACCTCCAAGCCCAGACAGACGGGCTACTCGTCCTCGACATCGAGGCAGACTGCCCGCCAGGTGTGGCCACAGACCTGCTGCGGCTGCCGGGCATCCTCTACTCGGAGCTGTCGATGTCCGGCCGGGGCTTCCATCTCGTCATGCCGCTGCCGAAGAACTTCCACGACTTACCCGTAGCCGCCGGCAAGCGTGTCCTGCGTGAGGAACACGGCTGGTACGAGCTGCTCCTGGACCACTGGGCGACTTTCACCCGCCAGTCGGTACCCGGTCGCATCGTCGTCCACGTCGACGCAGCAACTACCGCGCCGGCCTTCGCCTCCATTGAGGACCTCTACGCGCAGCTAGCCGTGAGGGCCAGCGACAGCTCCGGTGCTTCTGCATCAGCTGTCGACACCGCCGAGGACATGCCCGAAATCCCGTACTCGCAGGCCATCGTCGAGCAGACCCTGGCCAGTGCACACCACCAGCTCCGGGATCCCGGAGACTTCAACCACGACATGTCCCGCTGGGAGTTCTCGGTTCTCGCCTCGCTCTACGGCTGGATGCGGACGCAACTGCGTGCCTACAGCGCCCTCGGCGTCGAGTACTCGACGGGCGACACCGCGTGGTTGCTCTACAAGGTGGCGCTCGACGTCATTCCTGCACGCCCCAAGCACAGCGAGCGGCGCAACGGCCGGCCCTTCCTCCTCGACCGGGCGGCTGCGCTCGTGGCCGACCGCGAGGCCCATTCCTCGTCGACCAACTGACGCTCTGTGCCTGTGCCTGCTTCTGCTCCTGGTTCATCTGCTGCCTCCGGCAGCGGGTGGGGTGGGTGACGAATGCTGCCGGAGAGGCCGAGCACAGGTGGGGGACAGGCTGGATCGCGCGGAGCGCGATCGGGTGGCGATGTGCAGCGGGGCTCCATCGCCACCAATGGGGGGAGTGCAGGTCTCCGCCAGGCTCCGACGGCGCGGCCCGCGCCACAGGACCGTTCACGGCCTATGCAGCCTCGGCGACGCCGAGAGCAGCGGTGCCGTCCTCCGACGTCTCTTCTCTTTCTCTCTCTTCCTCGCCCACGCGCAGAAAAGACATCGACATGAAGTTCAACGACACCCTAATTACCCTCATCAAGCAGTCCCTCGAGGTCGGCGCGACGCCCGCTCTCATGGGCGAACCCGGCATCGGCAAGTCCAGCTTCGTCGAGGACCTGGCCTACTCCATGGGCACGCAGGCCTTCACGCTGCCGTGCAACCAGCTTGCCGACAAGGCCGACCTCACCGGCGCACGCCTGGTGTCGTACACCAAGGACGACGGCACGCAGAGCTACAAGCAGGTCTTCTACCCGCACCAGGTGATCCAGGAGTGCATCGACTACGCCGAGAAGAACCCGCGCGAGTGGCCGATCCTCTTCCTCGACGAGATCAACCGCACCACCTCCGACGTCACCTCCGGCGCGCTGACCCTGGTCACGCTGCGCCGCATGGGGTACGTCGAGCTGCCCAAGAACGTCCGCATCGTCGTGGCGGGCAACGACCGGGGCAACGTCACCTCGCTCGACGAGGCAAGCCTGTCCCGCTTCGCGATCTTCCACGTCGAGCCCGACGCCGCAACCCTCATGTCCGTCCTCGGCGACAACATAAACCCCTGGGTGAAGACGGTGCTCACGCAGTACCCCGGGCTCATCTTCCAGAAGTCGACGCCCGAGGCCATCGTCGCCGACGGTCAGGACGAGGACAACAACGGCAACGTCACAATGGCCGAGCTGTTCGACGGCGGCGAGGAGATGAACCAGCTCACCACGCCTCGCACCATCGACAACCTGTCGAAGTGGCTCAACGTGGCCGACCCGCAGCAGCTGGCGCAGTACCTGGCCACCCCGATCCAGATCGGCGACCGCGAGACCTCGCTGCTGAACGAGGCCATCGAGGCCTACGTCGGAGACACCATGTTCACCACACAGCTCGTGGCCACCATCGCCCAGGACCTGGCGAACAACGCCGGCGGCGTGCAGCAGAACCGGGTGAACGTCCCGAAGCCGAACTGCTACCAGAGCCTGAAGGCCGCACCGAACATGACCGACATGGCAGCGCTCGTCGCGACGCTGACCGACAACGAGAAGTCCGGATCGCTGCTGTACGCGCTCAAGGAGAGCAAGGACAACGCGCGCCTCATCGAGCAGCTGGCCCAGGCCATCACCCAAATCGAGCCGGAGCACACCCGCACGCTCATCGAGATGGTGACCAGCCAGCAGATCGACCGCCAGAACCTGGAGGCCTTCATGGAGATCGACGCTCCGATCGTCAACCAGGCCAAGCCGGTCCTCTCGGCCTTCCTCTGATTGCTCGCTCACCGGTGGTGGGGACTGCTGCGGGCTGCCGTCCTTGCTGCAGCTCCCCACCACCGACGGCGCTCTGCCGCTGCCTTGTCCTCAGAAGGAGACCACGACCCATGACGATCACCGTCACGAACCAGAAGCCGGCCGTACTCGACGCACTGCACACCATCTCGTGCACCGGTGATTACGACCCGACGCCGGCGATCCAGCAGACCCTCATCGACCCGCTGCTGGAGCCGTTGAACCCCAACGCCTCGGCGAGCATCACCGACGCCCAGGGCGCTGATCTGACGGGGGACATCCCGGATCTGGTCCTGAGCTGCCTCGGCGACACGCTGAACGTGGCCAGCGAGCAGACGGTCAAGGAGCTGCTCGGGCAGACCCTGATCAACTTCGACCAGGGCACACCGCTGCCAGTCGCCGAGCTCTTCGCCGTCCAGGCCGGGCAGCAGCACAAGATGCCCGCGCCCTCCCCGCGGGTGCTCTACACCGCGCAGGCTGATGTCCTCCCGGCCGCGAAGGCTCTGCTGGCGGGGACCGGCGAGGCGAGCGCCTTCTTCGCCTCGGTCGCCTACACCTTCCACCCCGACACCCTCGGATTCTGGTTCCAGTCCTCCGCGGCCTTCGACGCCTTCAAGATCTGGCTGTCCCAGCAGACGCAGACGATGGCCAACGCGCTACCGCCGGCCACCACCAAGCTGCTCAACGACTTCACGGCCCTGTCCCTGAAGGGGCTCACCGATTCGCTGCTGGTGCGCAAGGACGACTCTGACGCCAACGACGAGCACTCCTTTGCTCGCGTGCTCGTGCACATGCTCATGAACTACGTCGAGCAGCAGCGGGCCCAGGCCAGCCAGCAGAACACCGCCCTGGACACCGGCGTCCTGCCGTTCACCGTCGGGGAGCTGTTCTGCCCGCGCTCCCTCGTCCTGGTCAACGTCGAGGCCCACGCCCGGGCCACCGCGGCGAAGATCACGGGGGAGTGGAACCTCATCAAACAGTCGCTGGCTTCACCGGTGAAGGTCGTCTCGAACACGTCGCTGTCCAAGCTCACGTCGCTGCCACGGGCCGCCGCCCGGGCCGCCGCTCTGGGAGCCACGCAGCCACCGGGCCAGCCTGGCAGCCGTAGCGCCCAGGTGGCGTTCCGCAAGCAGCCGCCGAGCAAGCTCGACCTGTTCAAGGACATCACCCGCGTGCTGCGCCGGATGGGCAAGGTCAACAAGTCGCAGAACATCTTCCGCACGACGAAGGCGACCTTCCTCAAGGCCAACCGCCGGAACCCGGACGACTTCAACAAGCCCGGCCGGATCACCTCGGTGCAGTACATGCCCGACCTGCACATCTACATCGACACCTCCGGTTCGATCTCCGAGGAGAACTACCAGGAGGCGGTCATGATGCTCATCCGGATCGCCAAGAAGCTCAACATCAACCTGTACTTCAACTCGTTCAGCCACTTCCTGTCCCAAGAGGTGATGCTGCGCACGGAGAACAAGTCGACGGCTCAGATCTGGAAGGAGTTCCGCAGGATCCCGAAGGTGTCGGGCGGAACCGAGTACACCCAGATCTGGCAGTACATCAACGCCAGCCGGGTGCGCCAGCGCAGGCTCTCGCTCATGGTCACCGACTTCGAGTGGCTGCCGCCGTCCACGCGTCAGGACCACCCGAAGAACCTGTACTACGCGCCGTGCTCCGCCATGGACTGGTCGTTCATGGTGGACCTGGCCACACGCTACGCCGACTCGATGAAGCACATCGACCCGAGCATCCGGCAGAGGCTCCTCGGCATGGTCGTCTGACCCTGCGCCCTCCAAGAGCCGCCAAGAGCGTGCCGTGCGACCAACTTCCCTGGCCGGCACCGCTCTTGGTGACCCTGACCTTCTCTCTCATCTATCACGCCGAGCATCCTGCACTGAAGGAACCTCCGATGCGAATCCCCACGGATGTGCTCGCAGCCCTGTCAGGCCGTACCAAGACTGATGGCCATCGCCTGATGCCCGTCGGCCCCCGCTTGACTCCCGCCCTGTACCAGCGCGTCAACGAGGTCCTCGAAGCGGTCGGCGGTCGATGGACGAAGACCGAGGGTGCGCACCTCTTTCCCGTCCACGCCGCCGAGGTGCTCGCCCCAGTGCTTGCCAACGGTGAGGTCGTGCCCCTGGGGGAGAAGCGCACCCTTGCTCAGTACTTCCCCACACCCGAACCCGTTGTCGACCAGCTCATCGCTCTGGCCGCCCTTGAGCCCGGCATGACCGTGTTGGAACCGTCTGCCAGCTCCGGTGCCATAGCCATAGCCACAGCCGCAGCAGCCCGCGGTGCGATCGTGAACTGCATCGAACGGGACCCCGGATACGCCACCGTCCTGTCCGATACGCATGTGGCGCGCCGGGTGCAGTTCGCTGACTTCGTCACCATCCCTGCCGAACCCCGCTTCGACCGGGTGCTGATGAACCCACCGTTCACCCGTGGCACCGACATGGCCCACGTCACCCACGCCCTACGGTTCCTGAAACCGAATGGGCTGCTGGTGTCGGTCATGTCGTGGACCGTCACTGAACAGACCGGCAGCACCACAGCCTTCCGAAAGCTCGTGGAACAGCGCGGTGGTCTCGGCGAAGCACTTCCGGCCCGGGCGTTCGCCCAGTCCGGGACGATCGTCGACACCGTCCTCGTCACTATTCCTGCCACCCGTCCGGCCGACGCACGGCCCACGGTCTGGCCTGCGCGCGACATCCCCGCCCGGGACGCGGAAGAAAACGGAAACCCGGCCGAGATCGCCGCGGAGATCGTCGCTGATCTTCGCAAGGCGGTCGCCGCTTTCGAAGAGGTTGCCGCCGCGCTCCTCGAAAACCGCCAAGAGCAGTGCCGCTTTTGACGACCCCTAATTTTCCCTCTCACTCATCCATATCCCTGCTCGGGACACCGTGGCGCATCCGCCCAGCGCGCCACCACGCCGAGCGACCCGCACCGAAGGAGGACCCGGTGGGTCTCAGCAACTTCACACCCGGCGGCTCCGACGACGACAAGAGCAACGGCGGTGGCGGCAGCTTCCCTCCGCAGTTCCCGTCCGTGGGACTGCCGTCCAGCGGTGGCAGCGCCGATGACGTCAAGGAGCTCCTCGTCGACTACAACGAGAAGTTCAAGAACGCCGATCCGACCATGTTCCGTGACACGCTCATCGGGCAGGTCCTCTCGGTCATCATCAGCAAGACCAAGCCCAGCGCTCTGCTGGTCGGTTCCGCCGGCGTCGGCAAGACGAAGATCGTCGAGGACATCGCACGGCGCATCGCGCTCGGCGACGCCCTCATTCCCGACCAGCTCAAGGACTACACGATCTACGAGCTGCCCATCACCAACATCATCGCCGGGACCGGCATCGTTGGCTCGCTGGAGGAGAAGGTCAAGGCGATCGTCGAGTTCGCCTCGGACCCCAAGAACAAGGCCATCCTGTTCATGGACGAGATCCACCAGATCACCGGAGGGTCCGGCAGCCGTGGCGACGCCGTCGGCCGCAAGATCTCGCAGATCCTCAAGCCGGCCCTGGCCCGCGGCGACATTTCCGTCATCGGTGCGACCACCAGCACCGAGTCTCGGGCCTTCGACGAGGACCCGGCCTTCGCCCGTCGCTTCACCCGACTCATCGTCGACGAGCTGAGTGTGGAGCAGACACTGACCGTGATGACTGCGGTCCGTCCCGGCCTGGTGGCGCACTACCGTTACCAGATCGGGGTCACCGACGACGTCCTGGCCTCGGTGGTGCAGATCGCCGAAGCGAACTCCCGGGCTGGCCAGCACCGGCCGGACCACGCCATCACGCTGCTCGACCGGGCAATGGCCGATCGGGTCCTGGAGCAGAAGAAGCTCATCGTTCAAGCCGAGGTCGCCGGCGACACGGCACTCGCGCAGACCTTGCGGTCCATCCCGCAGGTACCGCTGACGAACACTCGTGTGCTCGATGTGGCCAAGCGCCTGATGACCGGAAACGCCCAGCGCAAGGACCCCGACGTCGCCGCGCTGAGCGCCACGCTCACCGGCCGCCTGCAGGGCCAGGACGACGTGCTCGCCAAGCTCACGGACCGTCTGGCCCGCGAAGAGCTCAACCTGTTCCCGACGAAGACGCCCACGACGTGGCTGTTTGCCGGGGCCTCGGGTGTGGGTAAGACCGAGGCGGTCAAGATCATCGCTGAGGAGACGACCGGCTCCGAGCCGATTATCCTCAACATGACCGAATTCCACAGCGAGTGGTCGACGTCGAAGATCATCGGCGCACCTCCCGGTTATGTCGGATCGGACTCCAACCAGGAGCTCCCGTTCGACACGCTGGAGTCCAACCCCCACCGGGTCATCCTGCTCGACGAGTTCGAGAAGGCCGACAAGGCTGTGCAGCGCCTGTTCCTCTCGGCGTTCGACGAAGGCTACATCCGCAACGCCCATGGCAAGATGCTGGACTTCTCCAAGGCCCTGGTCATCTGCACGACCAACGCCGCCCGTGATTCGCTCGACGGCAAGATGATCGGCTTCGGCAACAACCCGAAGACCATCTCGAACCAGAGCCTCAACAAGGCGCTGGAGCAGTTCTTCGACGCCGAGCTGCTGGGCCGGTTCTCACTGGTCGTGGGGTTCAACCCTATCGACCGGCAGACCTACCGGCAGATCATGGCCGCCGACTACGAGCGGCAGCGTGAGCGGATCGTCGAGGCCAAGCCGCGGCTGGCCCAGGCGCTTCCCGTATCGATGCCCGACGACGAGCTGCGCGCCATCGAAGAGACCACCTATGTGGACTCCCAGGGTGCGCGGCCGGCGCGCAAGGCTGTTCGCACCTGGATCGAGGACTGCCTGCTCGCTGCCCAGACCGGCGGCACATCCTCGGCATCCCCGTCGGACGACTGAGCAGCCGTCCGCATCGAACCGAGCGTTCCTGTTCCGGAACATCCGGAACAGGAACGCTCGGCGTACCTCATCCTCACGCCCTCATTGCTCAGAAAGGGGGACAGTCATGTCCACCATGCTCCCTGAACCTCTGCGCCAAGAGCATCGAAAGCGAGCCATGGAGCTCTCCGCCGCAGCCCGAGCGATCCTCGCCACCCATGTCCGGAGCACCGATGAACTCCGCGAACTGGGCCTCATGCTTGGCCTGATCGAGATCGATCCCACAGGATCCCTGGTCACGGCCTGGCCCTGGGATCTCGATGCCGACGATGCTGCCGTCGATGGTCCCGACTGGCGCTCGGACTCGACCTCGAAGTGAGATGAGCTGCCGCTGATGAACGACCGCGCGCCTGGGTAGCGCGCGGTGTCCGGGGCGTGGCTTCGCCACATACCCCGGATTCAGGGGCCTAACGGCCCCTGACGGGTGGGTTGAGAGGAACACGGGCGGGGCTCGTCAGCTGACGAGAGCCCCGCCCGTGTTCGTACCTGCGCCCATGATCCAGCCTTGTCGCTGCGCTTTTCGCTCGCCTTCGAGCATTCGACTGACTATGCACATCTTGTCGGAATTGCCGCGCGAAGTGATTCATGCTCCTCCCAATCCGCCTCTCGATTCACCGAAGAAAGGCAATGGCATGCCTGTTCTGCTTGATGACCTCGACCTCTCGGCCAATGCCGTTGCTCAGAAGGCCGTCGACCCGAAGTTCTTCTCCTCGAAGCTCACCGGCAACGGCAAGAAGATCGGCCTGCTCAACGAGTCCCTGCTGCCGATCAATACTGCTACCAACACCGCCTACGCCATGGCCACCGATATCGAGGTCAAGCAGAGTTCGACGCAGCACGACATCACCACGACATCGATCCCGCTCGCACCGATCACGCGCCGTGCTCTGAACGCCGGCGGGTCCTTCACCCTGCCGAGCCCGCACGTCGACGACCGCTTTGCTGTCGACACCTCGTCCAGCCGATTCGACGAGTGGGACGTCGCCTTCGACATGACGCCGCAGGCGCTCGTGTTCTACCAGGACAAGTCCGGCGGCAAGTCCGCGCGCGACCTCGTCATCCAGTACCGGGTGGAGCTGTACTTCTTCAAGAAGGGGCTCCCCGAGCCCGAGCGCGCGACCGCAGTCTCGCGCTCGGTCGGCTACGGCAACCGCGACGCCGCCGTCTTCCTGCAGTGGGACACCAGCCCGCTGGAGAACGCTCGCGACTACGTCCAGGACGTGCTCACATCCGCCGGCCTGACTGCCTCCAACCTCGACGATGAGTTCGACGAGTGGATGCGCCAGTACTCGATCTACGAGCGCATCACGCGTCTGGCCCAGATCTGGGACTCCGAGACGATCGCCGACGAGGTCTGCCGCTACATCCAGGACATGCCCGCGGGCCCGACGGAGCAGCAGCTGAACATGCTCGCCGTCCAGCTGCGCTACCTGGAGAACTACAACGTCCCGCTGGAGGCATACCGCCAGATCCACAAGCAGATCGATGCGACCTTCTCCGACCGGATCGCCACGAAGCTGTCGAAGCAGAACCTCAGCCTCCTGATGAACCGCACGCTCGACCACCTGGAGCAGATGAAGGCTCAGCTGGTCGTACCCGCGCAGCCGGCCACGCCTCCGGCACTGCCAGCCCACCTGTCCAAGCAGCAGCTCGACGCGCTCACCACGCACGAGCCGCTGGTGATGACCCAGGCCGGAGCCGGAACCGGCAAGTCGACCGTGATCCTCGAGCGCATCAAGTACCTCGAAGCCTGTGGGGTCCCCGCCTCGGACATCACGGTGCTGTCGTTCACCAACGCCGCGGCCGACAACATCACGGAGAAGAACCCGGACGTCGGCTCGATGACGATCGCCAAGATGATCATCGACATCTACTCGATGAACCACCCGCGGCACAAGGTCTCGGCCATCGACACCATCATCAACTCGATCGACATCTTCTACCCGAACAGTCAGTTCGCGGCGACGTTCCGCCACCGCCTGCTGGAGGTCGACCAGAACAGGACCGGTGCCTTCACGGCCCTGAACGCCTTCATCGAGAGCCACTTCGACGAGGTGATCTCCCTGCTCGACCGCATCGAGCAGACGTCGCTGGAGCTGCAGATCATCATCTGCTACCAGAAGATCGACGACATGGCCGAGCCGGCCCACGTGCAGTCGAAGTACCTCATCATCGACGAGGTCCAGGACAACAGCGTGTTCGAGTTCATCTACGTGCTGAAGTACATCACCAAGCACGCTCAGTCCCTGTTCATCGTCGGCGACGCCTCGCAGACGCTGTACGAGTTCCGCTCAGCGAACCCGCGCGCGCTCAACACGCTGGAGGGCTCGGGGGTCTTCGCGACCTTCAAGCTCATGACGAACTACCGGAGCAACCAGGAGATCCTGGACTTCGCGAACGTCGTGCTCGGCGGGCTGGAGACCAACCAGTTCGCCAACATCCAGCTGCAGGCGAACTCACTCGCAATGCCTACGGCGGACTCGTTCCAGGAGAAGGTCACCCTGGAGTACCGAGAGGTGGCCAGACTCACTGGGTTCGTCACCCCAGGACTTGCAGGCGATCGTGCGCAACACGGTCATCCCCGACTACGTGGACAAGTGTCTGGACCGGGGCGAGCAGGTGGCCTTCCTGGCCTACTCGCGCCGCGAAGTGTCCTTGATCCAGGATGTGCTCGAAAAGCGCTACCCGGACCGCCACGTCGCCTCTCTGGTCAGCGATCGCGTCTACGCCACGGACATCTTCTCGAAGTACATCAAGTTCTTCTGGAACGACGTCCTGCAGGCACCGCCGACCAACGCCGCGTTCGTGGTCTCCCAGGGGATCAAGGACAACATGGACAAGCTGACGAAGAACGCTGCCAACGCCAACGTTGAGAAGGCGATCCTGCGCACGATCTCCGAGTGGTGGATCGAGAACAGCGCGACCATCAACGGCTGGGTCACGCTCTGCCACCAGGGCACGCTCACGCACAAGGCGTTCTTCGATCGGCTGCGCGACAACCTGCTCTCCTTCGAGATTCAGCGGAACCAGCAGAAGCTGAACATCAACAAGCAGAAGAACCGGGAGCGCAAGCGGAAGAACCTCGAGTCCAAGGCCGACCTGGTCGTTTCGACGATCCACGGCGCCAAGGGTCTCGAATTCGACAACGCTGTCGTCCTCTACAGGGAGGACACGAAGATGACCCAAGGCACCAAGCGGATGTTCTACGTCGCCTTCACCCGTGCCATGAAGAGCCAGTACGTACTCGGCTACGGCACCGTGAAGAACCCTCCGATCCAGAGCAGTTACGAGCAGATCGTGACGGCTCTGACCGAGCGCGACAAGAGGAACGCCGCTCGCGCCCTCGGCATCGATCCGGATCTCCTGGACGACAACGACAGCGCTGCTCCCGGCAGCGCCGACGACCGCTCCGCGGTCACCGCGGCCGTCTGACCAACCGCCGCCACCCCATGCTGCAGGGGCGGGTGTCTCGCTCGTCGAGAACACCCGCTTCTGCGGTCTTCCACACTTCACACTCCTGAATGACGCAGCCCGAAGGAGCACGCCATGACCGTGCTTGGCACACAGGGCGACTCCGACGAGCTCGCCCCCGGCCCGCTGGCCACCTACGACCTGATCATCTGCCACCAAGACCGGATCGTGTTCCACGACCACTACGAGTCGCCCGAGCAGCGGCTGCGCATGTGCGTCGGCATCCTCACGGACTCCGATGTCCTGGCCGACACCATCACGGCCACCAGGGCCGCCCGGATCCGCGATCTCCACAACGCCTACATCGCACAGCGGCAGAGCAACCTCCAGGAGCTCTGCGCCACCCCGGACGAGGTCGTCAACGCCCTCGCCAAGCTCTGCCGCGAGTGGGGCATCCAGCTCTATGTGAGCGCCACCGCGAAGAAAAGCGCGGCCCCCAAGGCGCTCTACTCGGTCATCACCGAGTACGGACCCGGCCAGACGGTCGCCGAGCACTTCCCCGACCGCATGGCCCGTACAGCCAGCCTCATCGAGCGCGCCGAGCACTTCTTCACCTCGCCTGGCCACATCCCCAAGATCGTGCTCGCCGACGAGCAGCGCCTGGCCGCGCTTGTCGCAACACTCCTGATGCCGGCCACCGTCACCCTCACCAAGTCCGTGCTCAACGAGGACGAGGGCGTCTACCGCCCGGACAGCAGCGTGCTTCCGATCAGCTGAGTGCCGCTGCGCCGCCACCACCCACATACCCGTGCGAAAGCAAGAAATCTCCATGCCCGCATCCACGATCGTCGCCTCCGGCGGGGAGTTCCGCCTCTACGGGGACTCCGTGCAGACCTTCGCCGATCTGCCCGTGGCCACCTTCACGATCTCCTTCTCCCAGATGGCCGGCTACAGCCTGCGCCAGACGGAGCCGCTGGCATCCGCCGAAGAGACCGTCTACGGCAGCCACGCCTCCCGTGTACAGCGGCTCGTCACCGGCTACTCCGCCATGGACCGCTCGCTCGGCGTCATCCTCTCCGGCGACAAGGGCATGGGTAAGAGCCTCATGCTCCGCCTGCTTGCCGAGCGTATGCGCGAGGAGCACCACCTGCCCACCGTGCTCGTGCAGCACGACACGCCGGGGCTGGCCGCCTTCCTCGACGAGCTGGGCGAAGTTGTCGTCGTCTTCGACGAGTTCGAAAAGATCTTCTCCAACGAGGACGACGAGTCGCAGAACCAGTTCCTGAGCCTGTTCGACGGGCTGAGCACGACGAAGCGCCTCTACGTCCTGTCGGTCAACGAGCTGCACCGTGTCAACGACTACATGCGCAACCGCCCCGGCCGCTTCCACTACCACATGCGCTTCGCCTACCCCGACCCCGACACGGTCGCCACCTACCTGCGCGACCAGGTGCCCGGAGTGGCCGAGAAGCAGGTGGCCGAGATCGTCGACTTCTCGCGGAAGTACGACATCAACTTCGACCATCTACGGGCGATCGCCTTCGAGCTGCGCCTGGGCGAGTCGTTCGCTGAAGTGATCGGTGACCTGAACATCAAGCGCAGCGAACATGCCAGCTCGCGGATCGAGGCACACATCACCTGGAAGAACGGCGACACCGACGTCTTCGACGGTCGTGTCGATCTGTTCAACAGCGACAGCCTGCAGACCATCAACGACTGGGACACCGGTACCGGGCTGCAGTTCCGCATGCGCGACGCCGTCCCGTCCGAGGACGGCTACCTGCTCCCGGATGGTGCCTTCACGCTCACCGACCTCCGTGACGAGGACGACAGGTCGCCCGACGACGAGAAGGACCTGCGTGCCGCCGCGGTGACCCTGCGCCGTCCCCCGAAGTACTCCATCGACTTCTGAGGACGCCCCCATCCGAACCGCCGAGGAGCCACTCCGGTCTCCTCGGCGTTCGCTGTCCGGCTCACGCGTTCTTGTAGAGAAAGCAGCCTTCGACCATGCCCAAGTACCGCATCGTCTCCGAGCCCGACCCCGGCCCAGAGCATCGTGAGCCCCGAAGGGCCAACCTTTGTCTCGGCAAGGCCCGTCTCGTTACGGTCTTCGACTCCGAGGGCCCGTTCTGGGCGATCAGGCGTGAGCTGACCCCCTTCGGCAACGAGCTGCACTGAGCGCCATGCAGCCAGATCCGACTGTGATGCTCGCCTGCCTGGCCGTCGCTGCGCTCGGCATCCTGTGCCTCGCCATCGGCGTTGGCCGTAAGCGGCGCTGGCGGGACCCCGCCAGACTTTTCAGCTGGTCCCAGAAGCAGCAGCTCATTCGCCAGGCCAACAGCCGGTGCGAGCACACGCCGCCCCTCTGGTTCCGGTGCCCGGCAGAGGGGACCGAGGCCGATCACATACTCCCCTGGAGCTGTGGCGGGCCGACTGAACTGTGGAACGGCCAGCTGCTCTGCCGCCGGCACAACCAGCGGAAGTCCAACTACGTGCCGAGCCCCCTCTACCGCTGGCGTCTCGCACGCCGGCGCAAGAGGTACTGACCACCCCGACACACCCGACCTGCTGAACCAACTTCACTGAAGGAGCAGATCGTCTTGGGCACAAGCATGCTCATCGCCACCATCGCCTTCCCGGCCGAACGTGCCGAGCCACCGGACTTCGACCGCGGCCGCCAGTTGCTTGAGCAGATCGAGGATCTGTCACTCTTCAACTTCGACGACCCCCCGATAGAGCTGGAGCAGCTGCTGACGGGCCTCTATGGCGAGTTCGACCTCGTCGGCGAGGACGGTGCAGTACTCATCGAGTACGCCCGGCGCGCCGGTCTCGCCATCATCGACAACCTCGAAAAGGCACTCGACTCCCGAGGGACGGTCTTCCTCACCGTCGCCGACTACAGGATCTACCTCTCAGGCGGACTCGCCAACGGCGACAGCCGCACGGATGCGACCAGCGCGATCTGGAACGCTTACAAGTTGCCCGAGAGCGTGCTGGTGGCCATGGGCTTCATCCCGGACTGCGAGCTGCCGCTCTCCCGCGCGAACGGCAGCGGGGAACACACACCCCTCACCGACACCGACGCAGTCGACGCGATCGCGCTCGGCCTTGGCACCTCGCCGGACTGGTCCGGCGCGAACGCCCTCGATTGGATCGCCGACGTCATTGGCAAGGTACGCAACCACCCCGGGGGCGGCGATCCCCGCAAGTACCAGGACGAGTTTGCCGAGGAGCATGCCGTCGATCCGCTCGACGACCCCTTCCTGGCCATGTACGTCGACGAAGGGACCGACGAGGTGGACGAAGAGGAGAACGAGGACTGACCTCGACCGACGCGACCTGAAGCCCCTGGTCGACCTGCTCGGGCGCCACCTCGAAGAGTCCGGACGCGAGACCGCCCAGGCCCGCCGGCGGCTCGGTTCGCAGCGTCACCATCTACGTCCGGCGCCGGGACGGCTCGTACCCCCTCGAGGCGATCACGCTCACCGGCACCCCGGAGTTCGAGAACTTCTGCTGGGGCCAGGAAGAAGCTCTGCGGTGCCCGTTCGCACGAAGTGACTGCACCCTCTGCGACACGGTCAAGGGTGACGAGACCCCTACCCCACCGAGCGCCCCAACCGCCCAGCCCCCCACCGACACCGACGGCGCATAGGGACTTGTCATGGACCGGATCTACACCAACCACCGCCACGGCGAACGCCGCATCCACATCGAGATCGACGAATGCGAGGTCGCCGACCTCCTCGATGACCTCACCCCCGAGCCCGACGCGTTCGCCGGCACCCTCCGGCTCATCGAACTCCTCCGCGAGTCCCACGACCGCTTCGCGGCCGACCGGCAACGCGACGCCACCGAAACCCAGACCTCCCGGACTTGAAGCCCCTACTGACGAACCAGTCAGCAACCTCACCGACTGAACCCTCACTCAGGAGCAGCACCCTATGACAACCGCCGCGCACGGGCCACAGAGCTCCACACAGCACCCCGAAGCACCTGGGACCTCAATCGCCCCCCAGCGACTGTCGGGCGGGTCGCCGGAAAACCACCACGAGGTCACCTCGACCATTGCCCTCACTGCCGAAGAAGGCGCAGCGCTCCTGGGGCAACCAGAGGAACTCCGGAAGACTCCCCGAGAGACCGCCCCAATACCCGGCACCGACGAAGCTCGCGCCGCCGCGCACTTCGCCAACGACGCGAGCACCCACAAGCTGACCGTGCACCGCGAGGACGGCGTCTTCCGCCACCTCGAATTCACCGGCCTCTCTGGCATGTCCCGGATCAGCCTCGTCACCTGGCCGTACAACCTCCTCGTCACCGGATCCCACGGCAGCTACCACTTCGAGAGGTTCGGCCTGGACACCGAGGACATGCTCAACTGGATCCGCGGCAGTCGGCCGAACCCGAACTCATGGGCGAGCAAGCTCGTCAACGGCCGCCAGACCGTCGAGGAGTACGACCGGACGCGCCTGGATCACAAGATTCGCGACCTGGTTGCCGAAGCGGTCCAGGACGGCCGGGCACCCGCCGGCCTGGAGACCGCAGTTCGGGAGGAAATCCTCGACAGCCACTGGATGGACGACGAGCAGAACGCCCTCCGCCTCGTCAGCGAGTTCCAACTCGGCATGCAGTACCGGTCCGAGTGCTCCTGCGGCAAGGGTGCGGACCATGACTCGTACAGCTCGGCTGCCTGCTGGAACCTCCTCACCCACAAGGGCAAGGGCGACGATCACTACGTCCGGGTTCGGCAGACCGCGGGCTTCGTCTTCGACGACTTCGCCGAGTGGAACATTCACAAGCTGGGTTACCACTTCCTGTACCAGTGCCACGCCGCCGTGTGGGCAGTCGCCCAGTACGACGCCGCCCGGGCCGCGGAGCCGGTCTTCTTCCAGCCCGGCCACACCTACGTCAACACCGAGTTCCCGCAAGCGAGCTGGAGGTTCCGCTGCGACAGCATCACTACCCACCCCGAGGACGGCAAGCGGATCGCGCTCGGCTGGCGGTTCTTCAAGGACACCTGGGAGCCGTGCGCGTACGGCGAGGACGACTGGGCCCCCCACCTCTCGATCGGCCAGCTCGATGTCTCGGTAGCTGGAGAGGTGGCGTCGTGACGTGCTTCCCGCTCCTCCGGCTGCTCGCCCAAGCCTTCCTGAGCGGCGTGGCTGGAGCCCTGGTCGTGACCGGCATCTGGCTCGTGGCCGCGGGCGAGACACCGTCGCCGATGACGGGTTTGGTGTGCGCGCAGATCGTGACCACGGCGTGGTCGCTCGTCCAGGCCGCCCGCTTCCGGCGGAAGTGGCAAGCAGTTCTCACCTCCTACAACGAGCCTGCCCTGGGCGAAGGGATCGACATCCCGCACCGGCCGCCAGCCGACAACGAGGAGGGAAGCCGGTGAACGACGAGCAGTGGAACGCCCTGTACCCGATTAGTACGCCGGTGGTCGCGTACTCCGGTGTCCGCCCGGAGGACCCGCTGGCTGTCGCGGTCCGGAAGCGGCAGGCGGACGGTCGTTTCGTGGGAGAGGCCGACGCGAACCTGTGCCGCGCCCTGACGACCGTCACGCGTACTCCGGCCTGGTCGCTCGGCTACGGCGACCCTGTGGTGTCCGTCGAGGGCTGCACGGGCGGCATCCACCTCACCCACATTGACGTGATCGTGGAAGCCCCGTCCAAGGTGGCGGTGGCTCGTGGCTGACTTCACGTTCGAGACTGTCACCCACAGTGTGCACCGCTGGATCATCCCCGCCCCCGAGCCTTTGGGCGCCGCAGCGGAGGAGATCAGCAAAGCGTGGGCCGTGGCTGCCAACGCCTACCGGGAGACGCACGAGCTCGCCAGCACAGAGCCGATCCCCGGAGAGGCTCTCCGCTTCCACGTCCGCGACACCGCCATCGTCATCGAATACGCCACCGAGGAGCGAGCATGACCGAGCGGATCGCCACCGAGTCCGCACGACCGCACAGCCCCCTGCAGCCGCTGCCCGATTGGTCGTTCTGGGACGCTGGCATGGGTGGCTTCTGCACCTGCTACTGCATCGACCTGGCCGTACGGCTCTACCACGAGTACCAGGCCCAGCAGGCTGAGACCCCTGAGGCTGTGCCAGCATGAGCCGCCGTCCAACCCAGGTCCCAGCGATCGACGCGGAGCACGGCGGTGAGATCCACCCCGCCTTCGGCGTCGCGGTGGTGACGCGAAGAAGTGGCTCAGGTCGTTCGCTGTTCCAGTCCGACCTGCTCCACAACGAGACCATCTCGCTCTCCGTCCACCAGGCCACGCGCAAACGCGACCTCAACCACGACTGGGTCCATCCAGGCCTAGAGCTCGTGGAGATAGAGATGAGCCTCGCGCAGTGGGGCTCGCTCGTGTCCTCCATGGGTCTCGGCAGCGGCGTGCCGGTGACCATCCGGCGTACCGAGCACGACCCCTTCGTGCCCGAGATCCCTCATCAGCCCCGCACCGCCGAAAGCCTGCGGGAGGTCCGCGAGGTCACCGACCGGATGTACGCCCGTGTCAAGGCCGCCACGGCGGCACTGCACGAGGCGATCCACGAGAAGAAGGGCGTGAGGGCCACCAAGGAAGCACTCAGCGCACTGGAGAACGCCGTCGCCGGTGTGGGCAGCAACGCCCAGTTCGCCGTCGACTCGCTGGTGGAGGCCGGCGAGCAGGTGGTCGCCCAGGCCCGCGCCGACATCGAGGCTCACGTCCTGGAGGTGGTCCGCCTGACCGGTGCCGGATCATCCATCGAAGCCTCGTCATTCGATGTCCCGGCGCTGCCGGGGCCAGCTGCCAGCCGAGAGGAGCCCACCGATGCCTGAACTCGCCGTGCCCGCTGAGCTGTTCGACGCCGACTTCGTCGCCGACGACGAGCACGGCCTGGCCGCCCGCTACGACTGGGTCGTCCAGGACGGCAATCTCGTCCATGCTCCCGTCGTCGGCTGGACCTGGGCATGCCTCGAGTGCGGCGAGTCCGGGACCCTGCCGGAGATCCCTGTCCGCCTCGCCTCCCCGCACGGAACGCAGCATGCAGCGGGCCCGTTCAACACCCTCGCGCCACTTCTTGTCTCCCTCGTGCGCAAGTTCCCTGGCTCTCCGCCGCAGGGCGACTGAAGCACAAGCCTCGACAAGGAGGGACACACCAGTCATGACCGCACTCACGGCTATCGGGACGCCGCGCCGGCCCCGAGCCGTCATCGTCGACATCGACGGGACGGTCGCCAAGCATGTGCTGTCCGATGGCACGCTGTTGCGGGGCCATCACGACTACCGCCTGGTGGTCTGGGATCTGCCCAACCCGCCGATCATCGATACGGTGAACGCGCTGCGCGACGCTGGCCACCAGATCATCTTCTGCTCTGGCCGGCCCGAGCGTGACGACCGGGGGTACAGCGTCCGCGCTGCGACCCGGGGCTGGCTGGGCCAGCACCTGGGGGAGTGGGCTGACGATGCTCTGCTGCTGATGCGCGGCCAGGGGGATATACGCCCCGACCACGCCGTCAAGCACGAGCTGTTCAACGCCCACATTCGTGACGCCTACGACGTCCTCCTGGCCCTGGACGACCGTGACCGAGTGGTAGCCCTGTGGCGCTCGCTCGGCATCGTCTGCCTGCAGGTCGACGAGGGGAACTTCTGAAGTCGCGACCGTCCATCCATCAGCGCCCGTGCTCCAGCCCCGCACGGTGCGGGGCTGGAGCACGGTCTCCTCTTTCTCTTGCCCCGTCCCGCCTCTACGAGACGGAGTGATCCACCATTTGATGCCCTTATCGACTCGATGAGAACCGTCGCATGCGAGTCGACCGCAATCTATTCCCGACTGATTAGACTGAAGCTATGACTCACAACAGCAACGCTCACGACAACGGCACTCCCGACGCCGAACTCCCGAGGTTCTCCGTCAATGTCGTCCCGGTCGACCAGCTCGGGCGCGAGAACCTCGCCACGATGCTGAACCTCTATCGCCGCGGCGAGATCACGCCGCTGATCTTCGGAGACGGCAACAAGCCCGAGGCCGCGATCATCCCCTTCGCCGCGTTCGTGCGCCTCATGAAGTACGACCACACGGCCCACGTCCACGCTGAGGCTGCTTTCCAGGCCGAGCTCTCCCGCCGCATCCAGGAGTCCGACGCCTCCGGCGAGGCGGGGGTGACCGTCGAAGAACTCGCTGAGAGCCTCGGCCCGCTCGGTCAGCAGTGGGCGGATGAGCATCGTGCTGCCCAGCAGGAGAAGCGTGATGAGTGAGCATCAGCCTTCCATCCGCCTCCTGCCGACGACCGGTCTGAAGCAGGACCTCCAGGCGCTCCACGACGCCGCGGTGATGCACCCTCATGGGCCGGAGGACCGGCTCCTGCGCGTGGCTCTCAACCAGCTGGGCCGGATCAAGCAGGGCGCGCCGAGCGCGCACCCGCTGGAGTACATGCCCAGTTATCCTGACCTCTCTGATTGCGAGACCACGTACGTCGGCGCAGATCCGAATGCGAAGCCCTCGCACCGGATCGTCTGGCGGGAGCGCGCGCCGCAGCGCCCGGGTGAGCCCGTCGCCCGCGAGATCATCGCCCTGGGTGAACGCGCGAACGGGCAGGCCTACTACATGGCCGGCCAGCGTCTGGGGCGCCCTGTGGGATTCTCTCTCGCCGAGCTGGCTGCGCAGCGCGAGCCGATTGCGAGTCCCTCGCGACCCCGACGGCGCTCGATCGGCAGCTTCGACACGCTATCCATGAACGAGCCCGGCCTCCAGTTCGAATGACCCGCAATCCGCTACTCTGTTCCTTGTTGAGGGCCTCTCAGCTAATGGAGTCAATGGCGATTCGATAGGGGTGAGGTGGTGACGATGTGCGACTACGAGCCAGCGGCTCTGGCGATTGCTCCTGACATCGAACGCCAGTCCAGCGCAGGCATGGGACGCCGCCGACGGATCGGTCCTCGTTCCGCCCTCTTCGTACGGCGCGGCATCGGACTGGCAGTTGCCCTCGGCATGGCCTACGGCATCTTCCACATCATCTTCCGCCTGAGGTGCTCGCCCCCCTACTGGCCTACGTCGGACCCGTCAAGGACTTCATCGGCTGGGTGGTTGAGGACCCGGGGCGAGCCTGGATCGCGCTGGCGGCCCTCGTCATCCCGCACATCGGGCTGTACTACCTGCTCTTCGAGGACCGGAAGTAGTGCGGAGCGTCATGTTCAGGACCAAATTCAAGAGCGCTCGTGCCATCGTCGCCCTCGGTCTGATCGGCAGCGTCAGTCTGGCGGTCATCGTCGGATGGGTCACCGGCTTCTTCGCCTCGATCGCGAGCACCGTCGCCGGCCTGTGGAACAACTTCATGGGATGGATCAACTCGCCGCTGGCGTGGGAGCACCTCCTCGCAGGGGCCGGCGTGCTCATCGTCCCGGTCGTCGTGCTCGTGCTGATCTTCGCCATCGCCGACGGCTGAGCCTCGCAACTGGGCTCGTCCCGCCATAAAGAGAACCCCCGTGATGCACAGGTATCGCGGGGGTTCTCTTTTCTGCTGGCTCGTCGTTGTCTACGATGCGGCCCGTAGCTCACGGTCCTCAGTGACGTTCTCGAATTCGTCGGCATCCTCGATCGTCCCGTAGGTCTCCGGCGAGATGTCGTCCTCATTGCCCCCCAGCCGGCGGTTGAAGCTGCTCGAGGCGGAGAACTTCAGAACCACGTAGTCGTCGACGTTGCTCTTGCCGAAGCGCACCTTGTGACCCTTATGGTCCTGTCGGTAGAAGCGGCCGAAGCTCGTAAGCACGACCGTCTCTCCGCAGCTGACCGCCCCCGTGAGTTCACCAAGCAACGACTCGTACACCTTGTTCACCACCCGGATCGGCAACTCGCTGCGAGTCGCGACCCGCGAGATGAACTCGCGCTTACTGACACGCGGATTCGCCGTCGTCTCCATGCCTGCACCCTGTCTTATCGTCGTTCATGCGGCCGCTTCGCTAAGAAACCAGTCTACTGAGGATAGTCATGAGTCGAGAAGGAGAGCCGGGCTTATCGAGTGCACTCGCTACGTCTGTCGCGACTCATTTGACTAGAGCTCCAGATCTGGCTCGATCTCCTCCCGGTCGTCCTTGGGCTCGTAGTCGACCGACTCGATGATGTTCCGCGTGTCCGGATCGCGGCGCTGGTTCACGACCTTGTCGTGGGACTCCTCGAACCGCTGCTGCGCCGCCACGCGGTGGGCCGCATCGAGCTTCGCACCGATGTTGCGCTCTCCGAACTCCATCATCGAACCCAGCGACGACTTCGCGCCCTGCTTGATCGCGTTGACTTTGGACTTGTTCTGCGCCCGCTGTTGCTCCCATCGGCTCCGATCCTCCGGCGTGACGTAGCCGAACATCTGCGCGAAACGCGATCCGAACCTGACCTGCTGTCCCTCATTTTGTTCCTGGCTCATGACCCGTCCTCCTGCTCCTTGTTCGTGTTCTCGGATCGCCCTCAGGCGGGCTGGTAGTCCTCGGAATCGGTCTCAGCGTTCGGGCCGTCGTTCTGTGGGCCGGCCTCCTGCTCGGCCGACGGGCCCGTAGGGCGCGACCGCGGCTTGCGCCGCTGCTCCTCGAAGAAGGCGCCCGGGTCGTCGACCGCCGTCTGCAGCGTCTGCTGCCAGTTCTCTCCGAGGCTCCGCTTCAGCTCAGCCTCAAGGTCCGGGTACTTCTCGTTCACTGCCTCCATCGCGTCGACGTAAGCGTTGGAGTAGACCCGCTGCTGCTCCTCGGGCGGCAGGCCGTCGATATCCATGCTCGCGATCATCACCTCGGACTGGTCCAGGCGGTGCTGGAGCATGTCGGGCAGCCCGCTGGTGTCCAGACCCTGCTTCTGCGCCGCGAAGCTGACCAGGTAGCCGAGCATGTTGCCCCCGTAGCCTTCTTGGTCGCCGCGGCCCAGCGCGTTGAGCAGCGAGGTCTTCATCGTCTCGGCGAGCTGGATCTGGTGGGCGTCCGCGTCCATGGGCCGGCGCAGCGTGAACATCCCTTCCTCGGGCAGACGTTGGCCCAGCTGGTCGTCGAACTCCCCGCTCCAAACCGTGCGGACCCAGTTCGAGCTCGCGATCCGCTCCTCGTGCGCAGGGGCCTTGACGATCCGGCCGTGGGCCACGCCGTTGAACATCGTGCGCAGCTCGGGTTCGTACTCCATCCGCTCGCCGATGATCATTCGCGCGCGCTGGACGACCTCCTGGCGCTCCAGGCCGTCTTCCCTCATCTGCTCGTGCAGCCGCTTGCGCATCGCCTGGTAGCTATCGCGGATCAGGCCAGCGTCCGCGCCCGGCTCACGCATCTTCCAGAAGGCGTTCTCCATGAGTGCGACCTCGGTCATGGCTGCCGAGTCTGGAGTGAACATCTCCCGGTGGCCGCGCTCACGGCGCTGCATGGCGTCGAAGCGCTTGAGCCACTTCTTCGTCAGGTGGTCACGCGGATCCGTGCTGCCGATGAGGCGCTCGCGCCGGGCGTCGCTCGGCACGTCCTTGAAGATCCTCTGCCGGTGCGCGATGCCGCTCTCGGCAGAGGCGACCATGCCGCGGGTCCTGGTGTCGATGCGTTTCTGGATCTTGTCCTTGAGGGGCTGGAGGTGGCTGTCCATCTCCTTCTTGAAGTCCGGGGCGAGCATCCGCATCGTCATCACCATGCCGACCGCCTGGATGATCGAGTTGGCGCTCACTCCGCGCGAGAGCGGCTTGAGACACGACTGCATCATCATCTGCATGTAGACGTGGTGCATGACGCCGAGATCCTGCATCCGCTCATCGTCGTTGAAGCCGGGCACCAGCAGCTTCGAGTCCCGTAGCGAGGTCATGTACTTCTCACCGGCCAGCCGTGTCTCAGCCCGGAGCTTGAGCAGCTGCTCGCGCTGATCCAGGCCCTCGCGCTCGTCCTCGGCCCGGTCGACGTCGATCCGGTGCACGCGCTCACGGGCGGCCATCCGCTCCCCGGTCTTCTCACCGAAGAACCCGCGGGCACGGTCCCGGAGCCGCTCACGCCAGGCGCGCGCACCGTCTGCGTCCTCCGGTCCCGGCTCGTCGATCACCTCGGCGTCGATCGGCTCGTCCGAGCGCGAGTCCCCGTAGGAATACGCGTTGCCTCCAGGCTCATCGGCCTGATGCCGATCGTCGTCAACCGGAAGCGCCTTGGACGCGCGCCGACGGTCCGCGGGTCCCGTTCCGAGTTCCTTGTGCTGTACCACCTCAATTCCCCATCCCGTACTCGTCGTCGTTGCCCTGCGGCTGATCGATCTCGATGCTCGGCGTGTAAACCGGACGCGGCGCGCCCACGCGCACGGCATGCGCAGAGCGGCGATGCGAGCCGCGGGTGCGGGAGGCCCCCGCGTCCTGAGAGATCACGTCGCGCTTGACAACCGAGTCATCGACAGCGATCACGGCGTTGTCCAGGCTGTGCGTCTCGGCGGAGCCCAGCTGATCGAGCTGCCGGGACATCTCCGCCCGAGCCTTCCGAGTCCCCGAGGACGCGAACTGCTCGTTCTTCTCGCCGTCGTAGACGCTCTCGCGGTTCTTCGCCGCCTCGACCAGATCGGCGAACGCGCCGCCATAGGCCATCCGGTCCATCACGGTGCCCCGCAGCGACGCATCTTCTTCCAAGTTGCGGATGAGCCCGGTCTTCGGGTCCTCCAGCGCACTTGCCACGCGGGCCACATAGTCCGGGTTGACCGTGACTCCGAAGCCCTCCTTGGACTTGTAGAACTCAATGAACTGCTTCTCCCACTCCTCGGCCGTAGCCTGGACGGGCTCACCGTCGAGGAATGCCGTGCGCCACTGGCCCGGGCCGACGTGCTCGATGCTGCGGCCCCTCCAGAGATCGCGGCCGGGGCCCTGGAGCATCGCGTACTTGTGCCGGGCTTCGGCGGCGTCGTGCTTGGCCTGCAGGATCGACTGGGTCACCGGGTAGGTGACCTCAAGGACGGCCTTGAGGTCCTCGCCGCGCAGCGCGCGCACGGCGCGCTGGCTGAACGAGCCGCCCAGGCCGGTGCCGTGGGCCTTGATCGCCGTGGCGAACATTGAGGCTTCCTGGTCGGCCTGCGTGATGCCGGGCGTGCCCTGCGCATCGCCCAGGTTGCGGGTGTAGTCGGTGAGCTTCTTCTCGCTCCCCTTGGCGCCGGTCTTGACACAGACCTTGCGCACGCTCTGCAGGTGCGCCTCGCGATCCGAGAACGTCAGTGCCGCACCGAACTCGCCACGCTGCGCCTGGCGGTACAGCCCGCTCAGCTCCTCCGTCACGACCTGCTGGTTGAGCTTGATGTCCTCCGGCGACTCTGCGCCCGTGAGCGCCTGCAGCCGGAGCCGGTTCGCCTCGCTCCGCGAACTCTCCAACTCCTCAGCCAGTCCGGCATCCTTGAAGAGCGCGACCTGGGTGTCCAGCGACACCTGCATGGCCAGCGGGTGTGAACCATCGCCCTTGACCACTCCGGTGTCCAACAGGTTGGCTGGCACCGAGAGCTTCGCCAGGGCCTCAGCTTTGGCGGCCCCGCTGTGCAGCTTCACCACGGCGACGGCGTCGCCGTCGAAGTCGCCGTCGAAGCAGGCGTCCATCACCGGGTTGATCGCGGCACCGGTGAGCCGGTCGTCGATCGCGACCCGCATGTAGCGCACGCCGGCGTCACGGAGCACCGGGTCACGCCACACCAGCGCGTGGTCGCCCTCGGCCAGCCCCAGCTGCTCGGCCTTGACCGAGCTGAGCGCAACCTGGTCGACGTCCAGCCGTGGGTCTGAGGCCCACACCATCGTCGCTGAGTCGGTGAGCCGCGAGGCCATCAGCCCGGTCTTGAAGATGTTGTTCTTGCCTGTCAGCACCCGGTTCTGCACGTCGGTCGTGATCGCCTCGAAGGCGCGCTGAGCGCGCGAGACCGACTCGCTCATGCCGCGGCGCACCTCGGCGCGCTTCTCCGCGGGCAGACCCTGGCTGTCCAGCTGCTCGGTCATGTAGCGGTAGCGGCAGGCATCGACGAAGACGTCCTGGTAGCTGCGGGTGTAGTCGTGCGTGACGGAGGCCCCGTCCTCGAACTCCTGGCCACTGCGCAGATGCGAGGACATCACCGGCAGTCTCCACGAGCTCGCGCTCATCGTCTCGGTCTGCTCACCGGTCGGATACGTGAGCGGGAACGGGATCTCCATGTCGCCACCGCGGTTGCCGATGAGATCGCCGAAGGATTTGCGCATCGCCGTGGTGTTGAGTCCCGGGAGCTGGCCCTCCTTGCGCGGCTGAGTGCGCAGCAGCTCGGGCATTGGGATGAACCGGCGCTCGGGGCGCTCGTCGACGCCCTCGGCCTGGCCGACCACCCGCAGTGTGCCGTCAGCCTCCACGTCCATGCCGGTCACCAGCAGGTACTCGCGCAGGTTCGATTCGGCCCCGCTGTTGTGGCCGTAGAACTCGCGCATGATCGACGGGCAGTCCTGAGACTGCAGCGCCCAGGCCAGCTGCGAGGAGGCCTTACGGCCCTTGCCAGCACGCACCTGTTTGTCGTCGTAGATCTTCGTCTTCTCGTCGACGGCCATATGGGTGACCACGAAGCGCATCTCGCCCAGGGCGCTCGGCCGCAGTTCTCCGTTGGGGGAGCGCAGGTCGGAGACATTCCCGCTCATCAGCTCGCGCGCCGAGCCCGCGTTGCGCCGGGAGATCAGGCTGAACGGGCTCATCACCACGTCTAGGCCCGGGTTGGCCCGGAACCAGTTGACCTCTTCGACGACATCCTGCTCCTGCGCGTCCTGCCGTGGCATGTCCCGGTCGACGATCAGCGAGATCACGCCCTTGTTGCCGTGCAGATCCGAGATCTTGTCGCCGACGACGAGATCTCGCTCCTGGCCGCCGGCCCCGCGGATGCGGTGGCGCTCGGCGAACTCCTTCGACACCACGATCGGGTCGTCAGCTGTCCAGCCGCCGAAGGTCATCAGCGCCGTCTTCGCCGGCGCGGTGACCTCAGAAGACTGCATGATCGTCGAGGCCGTCATCTGCTGGCGGTCGAACGGGTCGTACCGCAGCGTCTCGAGCTCGGGGAGAGCCATGAGCGGCGCACGCTGTCCGGCCACGCTCTCGTCGCCCGGCACGATCCGGCCGTCGGCACCGGCCTGGGCCTGAGTCGTCAGGTACCGCACGATGCCCTGGTTGGTCGCGCCTCCGGTCATCACCGGGTCGAAGTAGCCGCTGGGCGCGGCGACGTTGTTCCGGTCCTTGCCGGTGAGCACCGTCATGTTCCGCCCGCCGGTGAGCCGCCAGGCGTCGAAGCGGTTGTCGTCAGCCGGGTCAGTTCGGTCGCGCTGGGCCCGGTATTCGGCGTAGATCGTCGAGCCTGCCTTGATCTCGTTGGAGTAGCGCACACGGCGCGCCTCGGTCTGCAGGATCGCGGCCGTCCACTCCTCCAGGTGCTTCTTGATCTCGCCGGTGGACTCTTCGAGCTGGTACGTGGTGGCGCGCTCGATGAAGTCGATCGGGTGCTTTGTGCCGTACAGCTGCGAGTAGACCGCGTTAAGCGAGGAGGGCTCGCCGGTCTCGCTGCGCCCGGCGATGAGGTCGCCGGCGATCTGGTACTGGATGCGCTCGTGCATGAGCTGCTCGTAGCCGCGCAGGCGGGTGCGTTCCTCGACCGAGGTCGGAGCCTCGCCCGGAGTCTGGGCTGTGATCGTGGCCTCGTAGCCCGGCACGACCAGGGCGTTCTCCCCGCTGGCGAAGGCGGTGGTGATCTCGCCGTACTCCCCGACATCGAAGATCTGGCCGATCTCACCCGAGATCGGGGTCCCCTTGCCGTCACGGCGCAGCTTCTCGCCGCCCCAGCGGATGACGCCCTGCTCGTCGATCAGGATCTCGGAGACCGTCGCCGCGTTGCGCTCGATGCTCTCACGCACGGTGACCCCGATGCGCCGCATGAACGCAGATTCGTGATCGGCGATTGGCACGGAGCGCTCGGCGTTGAAGCGGACGAGCCGGTCCTTGAACCGGGTCGTCTGGAAGCTCGAGCCCATCATCTCGTCGGGGGAGATCCCGCAACGACGAAGCGCCGAGGCGAGGTTGTCGAGATTCGACCACTGCCCTGTGGGGCTGGTCATGTACCGCGCCACCCGGTCCGGGTTGAAGCGCTGATCGATCCACTCGCCGTCGACGTTGTGGGGCTCCGCCTCCCAGGTCCCGATGAGTTCGAAGGGGACGTCCTCAGCGTGCTGTCGGACCTTCTCGACGGCAGTGCCGCCGTAGACGAGGTTGCCCATCTCGGGCACCTCCTCGGCCCGCAGCTCGCCGATCTCCTCCAGCCGTTCCTGGTACATCTCTTCGGTCGCACCCGGGCGCAGCAGATCGCTGTGCGCGCCGGTGAGCACGTCCCAGTACGAGCGCTGGATCGCAGCGACCTCAGAGTCAGCCGAGTACTCCGGCGGCTCGATCGCATCCAGCTGTCCGCCGGTTCGCTCCAGCTCGGCCTCGGCGCGAGCAATGAGATCCTCGACGCCAAGGGCTGCCTGTAGGTTCTCCCGAGCACTCTCGACGGCGACCTTCGCATAGGCCTCGGCTGGCTCGGCGTCGATGAAGAAGGCCGGCAGCGAGCGGTTCTTCGCGTCCCGGCGCAGCATCACCTTCGAGCCGGGCCGGGGGCCGGACTCACCGGGTGCCACGTAGTCGCCGACCACGAACATCGACTCGCGGTCGACATGGTAGCTGTCGGGCACATGCACCACCGTGCGGCCACGGCCGCGCTCCTGGTGCGTCGTGCCGGTCTCGCCGGCGGGGTGCCCCGGCAGATCCGTGCGCTCGACGCGATGGCCCTGGGCGAAGCGCAGCAGCTGGACAGCTTCCGCCGGCGAGGGGGAATGGACCGCCATGCCGCCGGGGACCCGGTAGTTCGTCGAGTAGCGCAGCACGGTGCCGTTGTCGTAGATCCGGGCTCCGGCGTACTCCTCCTGACGCGTGTCGGTGAGACGGATCTCCATGCCGGTCCCGGCGATCTTCGCCTTGATCTGGCCTGGCTCGCGGTCGCGCATCACCTCGTAGGACACGCCCTGAGCCTTCAGCTCTTCGAGCAGTGCTGCCGAGCGCGCCACGGCGCGCTGGGACATGAAGCGGTTGCGGTCAACGCGGTTCGTCTGCCGGTCCCGGCCGCCGTCGATGACCCACTCGCGCACCTGGTCGTATTCCTGCTGGCTCATCTTGTCCATCAGCGCGGTGAGTCCAGCGGCGTCGTCGTTCGTCATCGCACGGCCTGCCTCGAACGGCTTGCCGTCGTCGTCGATGCGCCAGAGCACCATGTCTCCGCGCCGCGGGTCGGCCAGGGTCTCCACCTCGCCACCGGCCACGCGTCCGATCGTGTCGTCCGGCAGGTACACCAGCGCAGTCCCGGCGCGCTTCACAGTCGCGCGTTCGGACCAGTCGGGGTCGTAGGGGCTGATCGGCAGCCGGGCCGACTTCGGGTCGACCTGGTCACCGACGCCGGTGGCGCGGGTGAACTCCCGCTGCGACTGCTGGTAGCGCTCGTTCTGCGGAGAATGGTCAACGAACTGCAGCTCGTAGTCGGACACCCGCTCACCGAATGCCTGATCGACGGTGGTGAGGCAGTCTGTGACGCCCAGCCGCGGGTCGGCCAGTGCGGTGCCCCGCTGGCCGAGGATCTCGTCGGCCCGGGCACGGATCGCCTTGGCCTGGGAGATCGGAATGACCTGTCCGGTCTGCTCCCGGGCCTGCTCGACTGCCTTGTAGTAGACGTACTCGTAGAAGTACCTGCGCAGCCCGTATGCCTTCTTCATAGCTAATCGACCTCCTATAAATGCTCGGAGTTACATAAGTATCTATAGAGCATACTCCGCCTATCTAAAGGAAGCGAGAGGCCATTCGGAAAGACCAGTGCCGAGGCGGTCTCTCTTAGTCGAGAGACGGCCTCGGCACTGGTCGTGATCCTTGCCTGGCCCCCAAGTGGCCGCCGGCTACTTCGAGTTCATCTCGATGCCCATGGCCCGGTCGAACCGGCCGTCGGCCAGCACCTCCCAGCTCGGCAGCGAGGCCAGGTACTGGTAGAAGGCCGAGTGGACCTTCACCGTCACCAGCGACTTCAGGTCCTCCTCGGTGACGTCCTCCTCGGCGAACACCCGCGAGTCCTCGTCCTTCACGTGGCCGTTGATCCGGCGGGCCGCATTGGCGTACGAGTCCGAGCGGATCTGGCTGATGTAGGTCTGAGACCCATCGGCGCTGCGCAGCTCGCCGTCGCCGCCGACCGAGAAGTGCTCGCGGTCCTGTTCCAACTCAGTCTGCGCCGACTTGTAGGCCTCACCGATCTCGATGTCCAGGCTCTTGACCTTCGCCGAGCCGTCGGGATTGACCAGCATCTCCTTGCTGATCGTCCCCTCGGCGTAGAGCAGACGCTGCCGCTCGACGCTGACTGCCTGACTCTCGGCGGCTGCAACCCCGACCTCGACGTTCTCGATGAACTGGGCCTCGTCGAACATGCTCATCCCCTCGTACTCGTCGGGGTCGACGACCACCGGGGCATTGGGGTCCTGGCCCTCGTCGACCGTGGTCATCGTGGTGATGACCTCCATGACCTCGTCGGCGTAGACATCCGGGTCCAGGCGCTCGATGTCGACCTCCTGGTAGCCGTAGATCTCCTTGTACTGCGCCTTTGCGTCCGCGGCCTTGACCGCCTGCCGCATGCGCTTCTCCAGCATCTTCACGAAGTCCGGCTGGTTCATACGCACGTCGAAGTCCATGGCACTGGACAGCGTCGGGATCGTCTGCAGCGAGTACGTGTGCCCCGGGTGCTTGATCGTGTTCCCCAGTAGCCGGAACGACATCGGCAGGATCGTCTGGTTGCGGTTCCAGATCGGCGCATCGCCGGCCCGGAAGACGATCGAGTTGCGCGGCGCGAGGAATGCCATGTCGTTGTAGCTGATCAGCGGCTCCTCCTTGGTATTCATCGTGTAGGAGACCCGGCCCTCGGTCTTTCCGCCGATGACCTTGTCGAGATCCTGGCTGATCTGCTTGCTGTCCCGGTACGACCGGTGTGTCTTGCCGCTCATCTTCTCCAGCGTCTCGATCATCGAATCGTCCGTGGACTTCAAGAAGACGATGTTCGAGGTGTTGCCCTGCACGATCTTGTCGACGCTCTCGCCGTACACGTCGCGCAGCTGCTGCAGTGTCTGCAGGATGAGCGTGAACTGCTGCTCCTGCCCCAGGCCGATGGAGAGCATCGTCTCGAAACCGTCGATGCCCTTGCCCTCTGACTGCAGGTTGCCGAGCTCGTCGAGCATGTACCGCGTGCGGTAGAGCGGCTTCTGGTTCGACTTCGTCATGTACGCCTGGTCGGCGCTCACGTCAAACAGCTGCTTGACCAAGATCAGGATTAGCTTCGCGTACTTCATCAGGTGGGGCGGAGTCACCAGGAACAGAGCCTTCGGGGACTCCGAGTAGCGCGACAGCGTCTGTGTAATCGCCCGTGCCTGATACGAGACCTTCTCCGGGTTGCCGCCGCCGGAGAAGTCGAGTCGCGTGTCCGGGTAGAGCGTTTCCCTGGGCTGGAAGGACAGGATCTTCCCGTCCCGAGTGCCGCCCTCACGCACCGGCTTCAGCTCACGCATGACGCCGTTCTTCACGATCTTCTTGCCCGTCACCGGCTCGACCACGTAGTGCCGGCCGTTGAGCGAGAGCCGGTAGTTTTTCGTGAAGCTGAAGTAGAAGGTCCGCACCAGCATCTTCGTCTGCGGGTTGACCAGCTCTAGCTTGAGCCAGGCCTCGTCGCCAGGGAACTTGCCTTTGAAGTTGTACCGGGCCCAGCCCTCGCGGCCGACGATCTCCTCGTGCTCAAAGTCCTCGCCCAGGTTCTCGGTGAACATCGGGTCTGTGTAGGCCGACCACACGGCCTGCTGACCGACGAGGTGGTCGCGCTTGACGTAGTTCGGCGCGAAGCGCACGCCGAGGCGGCGCGGGAAGCTCAGGCCGGCCAGGTCGGTGTTCTGCGAGGGCTTGCCCGAGGTCAGCGTTGAGATCGTGGGGTCGGTGAAGAACGACATGGCGGTGATCGCGATGCCGTATACCGAGGCCAGCATCTTCTCCGCCCCGGCCATCGAGCGCAGCGCATTGTGGGCGTTGCCCACCAACGTGCGCATGTTGTTGCGGGGCAGCTCCTCGCTCGCGTTGAAGTACAGGCTGAGCATGTCCTGATCAGCCTTGCCCTCCCACATGAAGGCCTGGGCCGCCGCCTTCTCCTGATCTTCGGCCAGGGCGTCCTCGTTGTTCTCGAACTCGCCGGCCTTGACCCGCTTCTCCAGCTCGGCCTCAGGGTTCTTGATCTTCTTCGAGCTCATCTGCACGAAGAGCTGGTAGCAGTTGTAGAGCGTGACCTTGCCCCAGAGGTCATCGAGCTTCTGCTCCAGCAGCGCCGGGTCCATATTCAGCACGGCTGCGGCGCTGCGCAGCTCCCGCTCCTCCTCCAGGTAGAAGTCGATGAGTCCGTAGGCCGCGCGCTTGAAGGCGTTGTTGGCGGCATTGGGCCAGACCGGGTCCTCGCCGCCGTCGAGCGGAAAGAAGATCCCGGCGATGTTCTCCACGTACAGTGCACACTTGGTGAAGTTGCCCTCACGCGCCGCGTCGGCCGCCAGCCCCAGGGGGTTGTAGATGTCGGTCTTCATGGAGTTGATCAGGTTGAACTGCACCGGCTCGAACCCGCGCGTGACCAGGGCCACGTAGTTCTTCACCAGCAACTCGCCCTTGGGGTCGTTGATGACCATGTTCGAAGGCTTCTTCTCCCGCGACCACATGTCGATGACCGGCTCGATGTAGGTCTGGCCCTTGCCGGCCCGGGTGATGGCCAGCACCATGGTGTTCACCGGCGCCGTATCGACCACGTACGCCCCGGCCGGACGCTGGACCTCGTACGCCGGGAACGTCCAGTCTTCTTTGATCAGGTCAGCGACGGTCTTGTACTTGCCCGACCCGAAGCCAAGCTTGTCCGGGTTCTTGTCGTCAGGGTTGTACGGGATCAGCGTGGTGTCGTACTTCTGGCGCAGCCCCTTGTCCTTGGGGAGCCCTGATGCCTCGAACAGCTCGTCGCCGAAGTCTTCGTCGATGATCGGCAGGGTCTGCATCAGCGGATTGCCCTCGTCGTCGTCCATGACCTCGCCGGCGTAGTAGACGAGGTTCCCCTCCTCATCGATGACGTCCTTCTTGGCGCGCTGGGCGACCTTGACGGTGCCCAGGCCCTTCTTCCTGAGCATCATGTGGCTGAGCATCGAGCTGACCTGCACGCTCGAGTGAGCACCGGCGTCGGGGAACCAGTCGTAGTTCTGCTGGATCTCTTCCGGCAGGGCGATGTGCTGGTCGTTCTGGTACTGGTTGATATCGCTCGTGGTGTTCATCAGGTTCGCCGCGGCGACCTTCCGCGAGAACCACGTGCCGATGACGAGGGCGACCATCAGACCCGAGCCGAGCGTGATGAAGAGCTTGAACCCCGAGACGTCGGCCAGCTGCTCGCCGACCGTCGTCGCGCTCTTCTTGGGCTCAGCCGGCCTCTCGGCGCTGGGCTTGCCATCCTTCGCCGCGGTGTACCAGCTGGGGACCGGAACAGCCTCAGCGCTGGGGTAACACTTCGCCTTCGGCTCCGGGTTGCCGTCCTTGGCCAGGGGCCGGTAACACTTCACGACCGAGCCGCCCGCACCCGTCGTGGTGTCCTGGACGTAGTACGCGCTCGGCATGCCGGTGCTGCTGCTGGGCACGCCCGAACCCACGGACGCGCCCACCGAGAGCACCGCCGTGGCGATGAGCGAGTAGAAGACCCAGACGACGATCGTCACCAGCACGCCGGTAATCACCGCGACGACGATGCCCGGTCTGGTCGACCTCAGGGTCAGAAACTTGCTGCGGTCCAGCTGCTGGTTGTCGTAGACGTCTCGGTTCGTCAGCGTCTCGCCGGGCGTCCGCGCTGAGATCTTGTCCCAGCTGCTCGCCTCCGGCCGTGCCGCCTTCCGCCTGTTCGTGGCCATCGGGATCCCTTACTCTCGAGCCTCGCTCGTTCTGCTGTCCTGCTGTCCTGCTGTCCTGCGCGCCTGTCTGCGCAGACGACGACGGCGCATGGGGAACGCGCGCCCCATGCGCCGTCAGATCGCCCCGTCGGTCATGACCGATCGCTCAACGGGTCAAGACCACCCCGACGATGAAGCCGGCCACGCCCATCAGGAGCGAGAGCGTGACGATCATGACGACGAGGATCTTGTTCGAGCGGCTCTGCATCTCGGAGGCCCGCGCCAGCTCGTTGGCGTAGGACTCCTTGTCGGCCTGCATCTCCGTCAGGCGCGCCTTGTACCGCTTGGCCACTGAACCCTCGACCGTCGACAGCTGCTGGAGCAGGTCGGTGGCCCGCGCCACCTGAGAGCTGGTCTTCTCCTTCTCCAGATCGAGGTTGTGCTGCCACTCGGCGTCCCGAGCCGTCATCTGCGTGATGGCGTCTTTGCGGTTGCGTTCGAGCTCGTCCTCCATCCGGCGGATCCGGTCGGCGTGCTCAGTGCGCACCGACTCCAGGAGGCCCTGCTGCTCCCGGCGTAGGGCGCCGATCTCGTCCGTGGTCCGCAAGTGCTCGGCCAGCGTCTCGGACTGAGCGATGTCGGCCTTGCGGTTGTCGTCGACGATTCGCTGGATCTCGGACTTCCACTGGTTCAGGCGCTTTTCCTCGGCCGCCAGGTACTCCGACTGCCGCTCGGCCAGCACCTCGAAGATCCGCGTCTGCCCGGTCTGCATCTTCAGCGTCGCGTCCGAACGCCGGACCCGCAGGATCTCCTGCTGGTTGTGCGCGTGGGTGTCCTCGATGTCCCGCTCGATCTCGGCGACGGAGTCGATCTGCTCGCGCTCCATCTTCGAGCGGTTGCGCTCCTTGTACTGCAGTTCCGCCGAGAGGGCCGCCTGCTGGGCCACCTTGGAGGCCTGCGACTCGTAGTCCTTGGCGATCTCCGCCCGGCGGGATCGGATCTTCTCGTCCTTCTCCGTCTGCCGCTGCTGGTGCTCGGCCTCGGCGGCATCCTTCAGCAGCTTGTACCGGGAGCCCTCGCGGTCGGTGGCCACATCCCGGATGACCTGCTCGGTGTGCGCCGACATGAGGTTGACGTAGAGCGCACGCAGCTCATCCTCGTGCGCGGAACGGAGCTGCATCAAGTCTGCGTTGGACTGCCGGTTGAGCTGGGCGACCTGGTCCCCGAGCCACTCCGTCGCGCCCTCGGGCACAGCGATCTGCACGACCGGTGCGCCGATGGCGAAGGTGGCGTTGAACTCATTGAGCCGGACATCCAGGTCCAGCTCCTCGGAGAGGAACCGGCGGGCGATGACGTCGCGCGCCTGGGCCTGATCGGCCAGCAGCACAGTGTCGCCCGCCTCCTGGTACTCACTCTCGATGCCGTAGCCGGCGTCGGTCTCGTCGAAACCCTCGTAGCCGGCCACCTCGTCGCCGTCGTAGTCCGGCCCCGACTCGACCGAAGCGGTGCCCGCGTCGTCCTGGTCGAACATGGGTGTGTCCACCCCCTCATCGTCGACGACGTCGCTGAAGATCGGCTCGTCGTCCGGGCCCCCGTCAGCCCCCTCGTCACCGGGGATCTCGTCGAAGATCACATCCCCCTCGTCCTCCCCGAGGACCGCGGGGACAGTGCCAGTGGCCCCAGCCTCGGCAACCGGGCCGCTGTGCTCCGCCCACGCCTTCTCACCCAGGGCCTCTTCGAGACTCGTGCTGCCTGCGGCGACAGAGCGCGCCTGCACGAAGGTCGCATCGTTCACCAGATCGACGAGCAGATCGCCGCTGGGCTTCTGCCACACGACGGCCCAGGCGTAAGTGGCACTGGTGAGCAGCGAGTACTCCTCCATGCGCGCGAGAGTCTCGTCGGTGGGGATGATGCCGAAGACCTCCTCTTCGATCATCTCCGCCGTGGCCACCGTGCGGATCTGGTCGGAGCTGATGAGCTCGATGATCGAGCCCTTCGCCTCGTCCCGGCCGTGCCGCTTGCTCAAGCCGCCGATCTCGTCGGCTGCAAGCGCGAGCATCACCCAGGCCGTACCGCTGGGAAAGACGAACGGAGTGTTCGACCGCAGCAGCTCGACCGCAGCCGAGATCGCCGTCTCTCTCACCACGGAGGCCAGAAGCTCGTCGGGCTTCTTCTTCCGTTCCTTCTTCTGGCGGGCCGCTGCCGTTCCCAGAATGCCCATTGATGCCGATCCCTTCGCTAAAAGAACACAGTTCGTCTGGTTTATGAGTATCCTATCGTCCTCTTATTAAAGTAGGCAACTATAGGGAATGAAAGGACTATCGACTCGCGAGTCAACTGGTTCCCGCCGTCGTTGACCGACTCATCGCACCGCACTGACCTCGACGTAGGCATCGGAACTCAGCAGGTTCTTGTCGTCGCTGACCAGGTCGCCGATGACGTCGATGCGAATCCGTCGCTCCGAGGGGTGCTCGTTGAGGAAGGTCGCCACCGCGGTGGTGACCTCGTCGGTCAGCTTCGCCACGGCCGCACGTGCGCCACCAGCATCAGAGTCGGTGTCGCCCTTGTCCTCGATGAGGTACTGCAGGACCCTCGAATCGACGTCGACCCGCACGTTGTGCTTGACGAACACCTCCTGCACCATCTGGCGCAGCTCCTTCCGCACGATCTTCTGCTGCGTCGGCAGCGACAGCGGCTGGAAAGGCACGATCGCGTCGATACGGCCCAGCAGCTCGGGCGGGAACCGGTTGTCGCCCGTCGTCGAGGAGATTGAGCGGCGGATGAGCTTCTCGTACTCCATCAGCTGCTTGCCCGAGCCTGTATCGTCGGCGGCGTACTGCGAGATGCTCTTGTAGATCTCCGAGCCGGCGTTCGTCGTCAGGACGATGTACGTGTTGAGGAAGCTCACCTCGCGGTTGTTGTCGTCGTTGAGCCGGCCGTCGTCGAGCACCTGCAGTAGCACGCGCGTGACCATCGCCGAGGCCTTCTCGACCTCGTCGAAGAGCAGCACCGCGTGGGAGAGGTCCCACACGCGCTTAGTGAGCTCGGAGCGGAAGGCCGCGAACGACGAGTCCTCGGCGTACTCCGTCATGTCGAACCGGATCAGGTGCCGCTGGTCGTCGCCGAACAGCAGCTTCGCCAGCTGCTTGGTGAGTTCGGTCTTGCCGACACCAGTGGAGCCCGTGAACAGCAGGCTCGCCATTGGCTTTCCCTTGTCGTTGAGGTCCGCCACCGACAGCTGCAGACGACGTGCCACCGCACCGGTTGCCCAGTCCTGGCTAAACACCTTCTCGTCCAGCTGCTTCTTGATCTTCGCGCCGTCGACCTTGAAGGCCACGTTGACGTTCAGGGACTCCATGAGCACGTCCGAGAGCAGGTCCCGGTCCATCGGCCGGTGCGTCAGGCGAGTCCAGCCGACCATGGAGTCGAGCACGAGAATTGACTTGCGCGGCTGGGCGCTGGCCGGCATGTAGCGCTGGGTGTACTCGTAGATCTGCCGGAAGATGTGGTCGTCGTAGAACTCGTCAGCCACCCCGTACCGTTCGGCCATGCCCTGCAGGATCTTGATGGTCGTCGCCTGGTCCGGCGGGTTGAGGTTGATGCGCTGCAGGCGCTCGACGAGCGGCTGGTTCGGCGAGATGTGCTTGTGGAACTCCTCGTAGGTCGTCGCCGCGATGACCCTGATGCCGCGGGTTCCCGAGGCGGCGAGGACCGGCTTGATCGCCTCGACGGCGGCGTCGGAGAGCTGAATGATCTGGTGGAACTCGTCGATGAAGAGAATCAGTTCGTGCTTCTCGTCCTTGATGAAGTCCTCGGCCTCGTCGAAGAAGGCCTTGAGTATCGCGGCCATGTTCTCGGCGGTGCCCGCCTCGGAGATCATGCGCGCCGGATCCACTTCGAGGTAGAGACGGTCCTTGTCCACCAGCATCGTGGCCTGGACCAGGGCCGTCTTGCCCGTGCCAGCTTCGGCCAGCAGGAGCGCGTTGCACAGCTCAGGACGGCTCATCGAGGCCAGCAGCTGTGTCGTCTCGTGCTCGCGGCCGACGATGTCGCGCTCGGCCTTCTTCAGTGGCTCGGAGAGCTTGGACAAGAGCCGGTAGCGCTCGTTGAGCCGTACCTCTTGAAACATACCGCGCAAGACCTCTCGACTGGACTGAAGATTCAACTGTAAAATTAGTCGAAATCCTATCATGATTAGCATTTGATAGGGTATTGAATGGGAAAGATGAAAGGTTGCTGAGTGGGCTCCGGGGCCTTTCGTTCCGCGCTCTGGTCGCCGGTCGCTCGCCCGCCGTACTCGGGCTCGTTGCCCTCCGGCGGCTGGGGCTCCTCGAACTGGTAGTTGAAGCACTCGCTGGCGGGGGCCTTATTGCTCCCCTCCGCGCCGGCCTTACCCACCAACGCGACCATGCGTCCGACTAGGTCCGCGTGGGTGAAGCCTTCGGCGCGTCCGCAGAGGTGATCACCCCGGGGGCGGGAGCCGCCGGCTGCCGAGTTTGTGGCTGGCGCTCACGCACCACCGGGTTGAACCGCGCTCCCGGCTCGCCTGATGCTGGCGCCGACGGAAAGCTGTGACGCGGCCCGCCATGCGTCTGGAGTCGTCTCCGCAGGTCGGTCAGGTCAGCCGCATCGTTACGTCCGGCGGGCGAGCAACGCGGTCAGCCCGGTGGCGGCGGGAGTCAGTGCCGTCATGACGAGGTGTCTTTCGCCGGGTGGTCGGGCTCGCGATGCCGCGGGGCGGGCACGCGGGGCGGCGGGCCCCGGCCCGGCCGCCCGCGTCGGGTGCGCAGTGGCCGGGCATTCTCTAGGCTCCTCTGAGTTGTCGGTTCAGGGCGTCTCAGGAGGGACTCATGAACGTACTCGAGCACTGGAATGTGGATTTCTATGACTTCACCATCCCGCCCCCACCCACCGATGATCCCGATATTCTGAGGTTCGGTGATCTGCTCGCCAGAGCGGCCCGCAACGGTGCACGCCACGGAACCCCTGTGATCATCTCTCCGTCAGGTCGGCCGGACCCTCGCATCAACCTGTTCTTCCGCACGGGACGTATGGCGGGACACGAAGCAAGCACCTGGCGTCGGTATGCGTACGCGCTGATCGTGTGGCTGGACTTCTTGGATGCCATCGGCAGTTCGTGGGACTGCGCGAGCGTACGCGATGTCGAAGCGTTCAAGGACTGGCGCATCACGGACCTGCGCAATGATGAACGAATCCGGCCGACTTCGTTCGATACGGATCGCGCCGCCTTGAACTCTTTCTACACCTGGGCGAGTTCACGTTACGGAGTGTTCAACCCGGTGCCTACCGTCCAGGCGGACGACGCGGACGACGCGGACGAAGCCAGCTGGAGACCCGGACCGGGTTACACGCAACAGCGGCGGGATCCGCTGCGGCCGGCGGGCTCAAGGCGCCGTCAGGTGAAGTGGTTGCTGAGGGCTGCGCTGGAGCAGTGGCGGAACATCGGTCTGCGCGGATTCGACTTCGATGGTCTGCGTCGGGACGGATGGAAGGGGGTCAACGAGGACCGGGACTGCGCCTTCGTCGATGGTCTGTACGGCACGGGTCTGCGGGTTCGGGAGTGGGCCAGCGTCCTTGACGTTGAACTCCCCGCTTCAGGCGCAGAGCGGATGGGGGAGGCGTGGCTGGCGGCGAAGTGCATCAAGGGCGGTGAAGAGGGCCGGAAGTACTGGATCCCGCGACGCGTACTGCAGTCGGTGGAAGGCTACGCGGATCCCTTGGAGGGCTCCCGGACGGAGGCGATCGGCCGCGCACAGAGGCGGGGCCGGTACGACCGGCTGCGCGGTGTGCGGATTGTCACCGGCCACAACCCCCGGTCCGGTGAGCTCTACGTCGAGGGCAGCAGCGGGCCGGCAACGCTGGCCTTGGACGTGCTGTCGCCGGACGAGCGCCGCATGCTCTTCCGCCGGACCCCCGGTGGGCTGGAGCCGCTCTGCCTGTGGCTGTCGGTGAGCGGGCTGCCGAAGAAGGTCCACAGCTGGGAGGACACCTTCGACGATGCGAACAAGCGTGTCGCGGCAGCGTATGTGCGCAGAGCCGATCCGGATGGGCGCCTGTCCGAGGAGGAGCGCGAGCGGATCCGTGGCGAATGCCCGCTGTGGGCAACGGCCCATATGTGCCGGCACTTTGTCTCTGCTTAGTTTCCGTGTAGCGATTGACTCCAGCTGAGCTGTTGACCAGGGTGTTTGGGCATTGCGCTCAGCCGTGTGGTGTTTCTACTGTCAGCGCTCATGATCCTGAACTTCTTCTCGTCCCGGGGCTGGCAGTCCTGGGATATCGAGCATCGGCCGTTGATCCCCGAGGGGATGCCCGTGCTCATTGACGACGACCTGCGCTTCGAGGACGGCCCGGCCGCACCGCGCCCGACAGCGGTGGTGAACCGGTGGCTGCGGGAGCTCCCGGCCAGCGGGGCGCCCGCGCCGAGCTCGTGGGAGAACTACGCGCGGGTGGTCAAGGAGTGGATGGAGTTCCTGGCCGAGCACGGGGTGGACCTGTTCGACTCGCGGGTGCGACTGAAGGCCGCGTTGAGCCGGTACGCCGAGCACCGGGCCGCGGGCCCGTTGAAGGCCCGGTTCGCGGCGACGACGTGGGGCCAGCACATGAGCATCCTGTCGCTGTTCTACCGGTGGGCGATGCACGAGGAGTACGCGACGGCCGAGCCGTTCACCTACCGCGCCGCGCGGGCGCTGTTCGCCGGGACCGGCCGGGAGGTGAAGGTGAACCTGGCGGTCCGCCGCACTCCGAAGCCGCACGTGACGATCAAGTACCTGGAGCCGGACTTCACCGAGCTGTTCCGCAAGGGGCTGCGGGGGCTGGCCCCGGACGGCTCGCAGGACACCGGTTTCCACGGCCGTGAGCTGATCCGCAACGCGGCGGTCGGGGACCATGCGCTGGCCACCGGAATGCGGCTGCAGGAGTTCACCTACCTGCTGCCCTGGGAGATCCCCGCCCTGCCGCCGGAGCTGACCGCGGTCCCCATCCCGTTCCCGGTGCCGGCCGGGATCGCCAAGGGCAAGAAGTTCCGCACCACGTGGACTTCTTACGAGGCTCTGGCCGGGCTGCACGACTACCTCGAGCTGGACCGGGCCGCCACGGCGGGCGGCTCCTCCTGGCGGCCGCCGCGGCGTTGGGGCGAACCGCTGATGGTGACCGATCCGGATGCCCGGGGAGGGCTGATCAACGGGGTCCGCCGCCCCTGGGAGTCACTGACGCCGGCCGAGCGTCGTCGTCTGGTCGCCCCGGAGGGCGGTTCGTGCCTGCTGGCGGTGAAGAACGGCGGTGGCCCGTTCACGGCCTGGGCCACGGTCTTCGAGCGCACATCGGACCGGATCCGGGCCCGCTTCGAGCCGCGGTTCCCGCACGTCTGGCCCCACCGATGTCGCCATACCTTCTCCATGAGGACCTTGGAATACCTGGTCACCGGGCATTACCGGCAGGCCGCGAAACTCGTACGGGACACCGATGCCGACGCCGCCCTGGTCTTCTACCTCAGCAAGGCCGACCCGCTGCTGGTGCTCCGCGATCTGCTAGGTCATACCACCGTCCTGACCACGGAAAAGTACCTCCGGCGCCTGGACACTACACGCATTTTCCGGGATGCCTACGTGGGGGCCGGCGCTGCGGCCGGGCTAACCGACAACGCGGCCGCCGAACGGGAAGTCGCCGCCGAGTTCACCGATGACCTCGAGGACGGGACTGTCTGATGCCGACCATGCTGATCGACCAACCCCTGGGAATCACCTGCGTGTTCAGCGACGGCAGTCGCGCGGAATTCTCGTTGGAGGGTCTACCGAACCCGTTGCTGGCCCGGCAGTTGGCCATCGGCCTGGTGGATCTGATCCACCCGCACGGCACCGCGGATTCCGCTGGCACGGTCAACCATTACGTCCAGGCGATTCGGGGCATGGTGCGGGCCCTGGCTGCGCAGGGCTTCATCGGCGGCCTCGACCGGCTCAAGCGGGGCAGGCTGGCCGAGTACTTGATGGGGTGCTCGGGCGGTCGGGAGGCGTGCACCCGCGCGATGGTGGAGGCATTCGGCCAGGTCGGCGGCTTGCTGGCGGACGGCGTGCTGGAGCTCGCGGCCGGACGGAACTTCAACGTCCAGCCGAACCACCACGCTCTGCCTCCCTACTCGGAGACCGAATGGCAGCGACTGGGCGACCTCTGCCGACGGCTTGTCGAGGAGTCGTACGCGGCTCACCGGCAGGCCCTGACCGTCGTCGTTCACGCACAGCATCCCGTTGAGGGCGGATGGACTCCCCAGAATCTTCGCTGGCTGCTGGCGACCGTCGGGCCGGTGAGCATCTCCGAGTTCGGCCGCAACGTCGGCATCTCGGCCGCCCTGGTTCACCGCCGCGGCGGTTTCCATGACGCGACGCAAGCCTTGTTCCCGCACCTGAACGTCCTCATCGCCTACCGACTGCTGTTCAGCATCTACTCCGGCATTGTGCCGGACGGCATCGAGGACCTGGTCACGACGGACGTCGACTGGGCCGGGGACTCAACGATCCTGCTCTCCTACGTCAAGGGCCGCACCGCGGCCGAGAGCCTGAATCTGCCGCGCGGGGCCGTGCGCCTGCTGGAGCAGTGGCTGGCCCACTCCACGCTGCTGCGGAGCTTCGTTCCGCCGGACGAGGGCCGCAAACTGTGGTTGGGCCTGAGCCGGGCCGGCGGTGACCGCCGGGTGAGGCAGTTCGACCGCGTCGCCATCCAGCGGTGGATCCAGCGGCACCAGGTGGTCGGGGACGACGGGCAGCCCATGAAGATCCACCGTTCGCGGATCCGCACCACGCACGAGGCGATGCGGGACAAGAGCGCGTGGACCGGCAGCGGCCGGGCAACCATCGACCCGAACCACACCCCGGCCGTCGAGGGCGACCACTATCTGACGGCCACGACACCAGCCCAGCACCGCGCGGTCGAGGCAGTGATCGAAGACGCCCAGCATGACCTGCTCCGCAGGTCTCATCCGCCGACGGTGATCACCGAAGAAGAGGCCGCCGCTCTCGCGGAGGGCTACCCGCAACTGGTCGCGGACCTTGAGCTGGACGACGAGGTGATCGCCGAGCTGGTCGGCGGGCAGCGGGATGTGTTCACTGCTGCATGCGGCGATCAGCTGTCCGGACTGCACGGCCCGAAGGGCAAGCCCTGTCCGGCCCGCCCCTGGGTCTGCCTGTTGTGTCCCTTGGCGGTGTTCGCACCGCGGCACGCGGTCAGCCTGCTGCGGCTGAAGGCGTTCTTCTCCCGGCAGTGGCAGCAGATGCCCGCCGCCCACTTCATGGCGGTCTTCGGCCCCTACGCGGCCCGCATCCAGCAGGTCCTGGACCGCTTCGATCCGGTCGTGGTCACCTCGGCCGCCGCCCACGTCGTCGACCGGGACGACGAAGTTCCCCTGCGACCCGAGGAGATGACCGCATGAGCACCGCTCCCGCTCCCACCTTCGACGGACGCTCTGCCGTCTTTGCCGGCGCCGATATCTGTGACGAAGCCGGGCTGGCTCTGCCGGACAACGCCGCTCGCCCCGCGTTCGAGGACGATGTCTGGGGCTTCGCCGACGTCATCGGCCTTCCGACGCAACTGAGCCCCTCGCTGAGGCGCTTCGACTTCACCCCGATCGCGAACACGCGTTGGCGACTGGTGGCCAAGGAACTGGTCCTGGCGATGCTCGCACCACGCCACCGCGCGGTCGCTCCGTTGCCCCGCGCCTTCCGCAACCCGCTCCACGTCACCAGTTGCCGAGGTCGCCTCGACGAACTTGTCCGCTTCTTCGGCTGGCTCAGCAGCCGGGCGACCAGAAGTCTGCTGCAGATCACCACCCGGGACTGCGAGGCATACCTGGCTCACCGCCGTTACGTGCTCGACGAGGACGGAGCTGTGATCGGCGAGAACAGCCACGCGACCAGACGATCGGCCGCCCAGGTCGTCGTCGACCTGGTGAACTACCGCGATCTGTTCACCGCCGACCGCGTGTCCGCCGAACTGCGGCCCTGGGGCGGTGCCACCGCCTCCGCTATCGCGGAGATGCCCAGCGGCCGGACCGAGAACAAGACCCGCCCGGTCGCGGACGAGATCATGCAGCCGATGCTCGCGGCCGCCCTCTACCTGATGTCCACACTGTGCCCGCACGCCGTCGACCTGGCGCACAAGATCCGCGAATCCGACCTCCACTCGGCACGGCAAGCCCAAGGACTCCGGCGCATCGGCCCCAAGAACCGCGTCCCGGTCCGGGAGCTCAGCGAAACCCTCGACGAGTACATACGAACGTGCACAGCCCTGCCGATGCTGGACGACCACTACGTCTCGAAACGGCTCGCCCAGGGCTGGACCGCGGGCGATCCACTCCTCCCGGTGGCCATGGGCACCCTTGCCCGCCGGGCCGGGTTGAGCCAGTTCTGCCAACCATGGCTGCCCACCATGCGGCCGATCCTGGAAGACACCCTCGCGCAGGTCGGCGTCGAGAGACCGTTCGGCCGCGATGCCGACCTGGTCCCCGGGGCCGACGGGACCTCATCACCGCCCTGGACCCTGCCGATGTCCCGGGCCCAGGCCGTCGCCCTGGTCGGCATCGTCCGAACCGCCGCGATCATCACTGTTGCCGCCATCTCAGGCATGCGCGCGAGTGAGCTGATGGAATTGCGCATCGGCTGCCGACGACCGCCCGGCGAGGCCGTCCCGGGCCTGACCCGCTACCGGATCGCAAGCAAGATCGTCAAAGGGCAGCCGCTGGGCGGCACCGATGACGAGTGGGTCGTCATCGAGCCGGTCTATCACGCGATCGAGCTCCTCGAGCAACTGCACGACGCCCCGGACGAGGGAACCCTGCTGATCGGCAGGTTCTCGTTCGACGTCCGCTCCAAATGGTTCAAGAACTGGGCCAACTCCGAGGCTGGCCTGCGACTTGGCCTGTTGCCGATCCCCGAGGGGCCCGTCAATCTGCGGATGCTGCGGCGGTCTTTGTCCCTGGAAATGGCCTACCGGCCCGGCGGTGTCCTGGCCACCAAGATCCACATGAAACATATCGCGGTGGCCACGACGGAAGGCTATGCTGCCCGCCCCGGAGGGGCCCAGGCCGAGCTGTTGGTCGAGGTCAACAAGCACGAGAGCGAGCGCAATCTCCAGCTGGTGCTGGAGGAGTTCCGAAACTACCAGGAGGGCATCCTGCCCGCCGGTCCCGGCGCCCGCAGCCTCACCGAGTTCTTCGCCAGCATCGACGCCCAGCTCGTTGCGGCCTCGGCGGCTGCCCCGAAAACCCAGCGCAACGACCGCGACGTTCTGAACCTCCTGACCAAACGCGCCAAGGTCCTGCACCTCGGACCGGCGAACTACTGCTGGTTCACCGACCCCTCGCGGGCACTCTGCCTCAAACTCGCCGGCACCCCTGCCGCGGACCGTCCGATGATCGGGATGTGCGACTCCGCTCGGTGCCCGCAGGCCACCCACCACCCCGGGCACCGGCCCGTCTGGGCCGAGCACGCCGACAGAACAAAGGTCTTCATCGGCCAGCTCGGCACCACCCGCAAGACCGAACGCACCCGGCTCCAGGACGACCTCGATCGAGCCCTGCGGGTCGTCGCCGAGATCGACGCCGCCAGCGACACCAGGAACGAGGAGTCCTCTTGAGAATCTCCGCCGCCCAGCGCACCGAGAACGAAAACCGCATCCGAGCTGCCATGGACCGGCTCCTACGCGGTGAGATCCCGCCCGGCGGAAAATGCGACATCAAGACCCTCGCCCGAGAAGCGGATATCGACCGCACCGCGTTCTACGGCCCCCGCCCCTACTCCCACCTGCGAGGAGAGTTCGAACGCCGCCTCCAAGCCCTGCAACAAGCCGGAGAGGTCACCGACCCACGAGAAGCCCAGATCGCACGCCTGAAAGCCGAGGTCATCGCGTTGAAGGAACGACTGGCCCGCTCCGCAGGCACCATCGACGAGCTCACTGACTTCCGCCACCAGGCCCTCGCCCGGCTCGCCGCCCAGCACGAAGAGATCGTCCACCTGCGAGCGACCGCTGCAGGGGCCAACCGCGTGACCCGGCTCCCCACCGCCCGCAGCACCTCGATCGGATCGTGCAGCTGACTCACGGCCCGCAACCGGCCCACCTCAGGCGGCCAGGAAACAAGTGGCCTCCTGGGGTGCGCAGAAAGTAGTTTGTCCCCGCCCTGCACGCCGACCACGAGGAGCTCCCATGTTCGAAAACATCCGGGGCCTCTCACCAGAGCATGCCGCGCGACTTGCCCACCTGGTCGAGCAGTGCGAGCTGTTGCTGGACCAAGACGAGGGCATGGAGCACGTCCAGCGCCGGCTGCGGGACCTCGGAGCCGGGGTCCTTGACTCGATCGTCGTCACCCGGGAACTGCTGGGAGCCAGCCCTGGGGACCTCGGGGAAGCGAAGGGGATTGTGCTGTCGAGCGCCGCGCGGACCACCGAGCTGTCGGCGCATCAGCAACTCGTGGACGTAGTTGAGCAAGCGAAGGACGTTGCCGACGGCCTCCTGAACCTGGCCCGGACCCAGGAGGCCGCCACCAGGATCGTCGCCATCGACGGCACCGGAGGATCAGGCAAGACGACATTGGCTGCAGCAGTGGCCATACACCTCGACGGCGCCGTCATCGTCCACGTCGACGACTTCTACCGTCCCATGCCCGACCGCGAGCGAGAGCAACTCGACGCGGAACAGGGCTACCACCGCTACTTCGACTGGGAACGCCTCCGGGACCAGGTCCTGATCCCGCTGCGGGACGGCCAGGCCGCGCGCTACCAGATCTATGACTGGACCACCGGACAACTCGGAGCCTGGCGCGAGATCGCCTCTGGAACCGTGGTGATCATCGAAGGGGTCTACTCCACCCGCCCGGAGCTGGCCCGCTACTACCACTTCACCGCCTACGTCGACACCCCGCGAGACGTCTGCCTGCAGCGCGTGCGAGCGCGGGGCGAAAATCCCGAGGAGTGGATCAAACGTTGGCGCGCAGCCGAGGACTACTACGTGCACACCACATGGCCACAGACCAGAGCCAAGCTCTTCGTCAGGGGCTGCTGACAGCGGGAAGAGCGCATGATCACTGAGCCGACCCGAACTGCCTCGCGGCTGACCTCAGGGCACCCGCAAGTGTGGGCTCCGTCACTTGAGAACGCCCGCAATGCAACACGGCTCATCGTCAGTGCAGCGAACGCCGGCTCCGAGACTCGCCAGCTCCATACCAACACGGAGTGATCCGCACACGGCTTCTGCGGGCACAAGGCACTCTTTCGCCCTGAAATGGTTCTCGATCCTGTCCCTGCTGGAAGAGCGGCGGCTGGAGGGGTTCACCGCGGAGGAGATCGAAGACTTCCGAGATCAACTGGGAGATATTTGGCTACAGCTGGCGATCTTGCTCGGCCATAAACACCCGGACACCACCCGGGAGCACTACCTGGAGCCCTTCACGGGGCTGCAGTTGTCCTACTTGATGTCGCTGCTCGATGACGACGAACAGGCCGGTGTCGACTCCCTGGTCCGCATCTTCGCCCGGCACGGCGGCTCCACTAATATGCCCGTTGCCGCGGCAACCGGTCCAGGAGGCGCCCTGTGAGCGGGCGCCGGCGAGGCGGCCGACGAGCAGCCCAGCCACCCCCGGACTGGCAGCCTCCCGAGCGGCTGCCTGCCGATGGGGATCAGACGACGGTGGTCTTCTACGAGGAACAGAGCGGGAAGAGCCACCTCCTCGACTTCTCTTCCTTCCCGGCACCGCTTGCGATGCAGCAGTGGATGGCCGTGTTGCTGGCGGCCCGGTGCGGTGCGCGCGGCGGCAGCAAGCGCCTGGCCACGGCGAAGAGATACCACTGGATACTCCACCGCTTCACGGTGGTGCTTTCCGAGGCCGGCCGTGTGCCGGCGACGCCGGGCGAACTGGCACCCGAGCACTTCCAGATATTCCGGGACCGGTACGAGGACCATCCGACGAGCCTACGGCTGCACCTGCAATCTCTGCGGCGCCTCATGCGCAAGCGCGAAGACCTGACGGAAGCAGCCCTCCGCGATCTCCTGCGCACACGGCTTCCCGCCGCCACGACAGCGGAACAGGTCATGGCGTACAGCGACCACGAGTGGCAGCAGATCATGACCGCGCTGCGCCGCGATGTCCGTATCAGCCGGGACCGCATCCGTGCGGGAGTGCGCCTGCTGGCCCGCTTCCGGGACAGTGAACTCATACCGGGCAGCAGGGAAGAAGCCCTGGGAAGAAGAATGCTGGAGGAGTTCGCCACAACGGGGGATCTGCCCCGGAACGAATCCGGTGCCCTGCGGGACGAGGTGGCCCGGCTCGGCGGCGCCATGGCCATCACCAGCATGCTGAGCCTCACCCGCGACGAGTCGACGGCCTTCGCGCTGATGCTGAGCGCGCTGACCGCAGAGAACTTCGGCACCGTCAAGACGTGGCCGGCTCCGCACACCCGGCCCGATGGCGGCGTGACGACGCAGGCGGTGGCCTTGATCGAGGAGAGCAAACCACGCCGCGGCCCCGACCGCGAGCACATGGTCGCCGCACTCGAGGACCTCCCCGCCTCCCTTCGCGAGCTTTCCGAATCCGAGGACACCGAGCCCCGTCTCTTCCACTCGCCGCTGAGGATGTACCAGCTGCTGCTGGAACTGACCGAGACCGCACGCCGCCTGAGCGGGGAGAGCTGCGCGTTCATCAGCTATAGCCCCAAGCGGCGCTCCGCCGTCGGCAGGGACATGTGGAACACCCAGGTGCACGTGAAGCACTGGAGCCAGACGCGGGGATTCCCCTCTATGCGCAAAGCGGTTGCCGGAGGGCCGCCCGCCGTACAGGTGAGGCGGATCCGCCAGAGTTCGCTGGAACTGAAGCGTCGCCCGGTCGCCCACAGCCGCGAAACGTTGCGGGACCACTACCTCAAACGCAGCCCCACCGTGCAGGAACAAAGCCGCACCGTAGTCGGCAAGGTACTGCGTGAACAGGTCGCGAAAGCACGCACGGCAATGGAAGTCCCGGTGTTCACACCGGACTTCGTCGAGCGCGCGGCACAGGACCCGGAAGCGGCAGCGGCTGAGACCGGGCTTGACCCGGAAGTCCTGAAGGGGCTGTTGGCGGGGGAGCAGGACACGGTGCTGACCGGATGTGTCGATCACTTGTCCGGGCCCGACACGCCGCCGGGGACACCGTGCACGGCCTCGTTCTTCGTGTGCCTTGGGTGCGAGAACGCTCGTGCTCTCCCACACCAGTTGCCCGTTCAGATCGTTGTCCGCGACCGACTTCTCGCCACCCGCCCCAACTCCGAGCCCCGGACCTGGCGCGCGAAATACCAAGCGGCCAACGACCGGCTCGAGGACATCCTTCGTCACTACACCCCTGCCGAACGAGAGCAGGCCCGCGTCAAGCTGAGCGACGGGCAAAGCGAACTGGTCGACGACCTGCTGAGCGGAAGGCTGGATCTCCGATGACCACCCCCTCGACCTCCTCGACCACCCCCGCGTCGGGAAACAGCAGTCTTCCGGGCCAGGTGCACTGGCCTGCCGACGACGTCCTCATCCTCCGAGGACGGCCTGTTCGGATCGGCACTCCGGCCTCGCGCATGTCGCGATTCGGAGACGAGATATGGCATGTCCAGCCGGCCCACCGCGACGCGCACGTGCAGATCTCGGCCATCTCCTGGCCCAGCTTTCCCGCCACACTGCGCCAGCATTTCCGCACGTTCTTCCTGGCAGCCCTTGACCACCCCGTTCCAGTAGAGCCGGGCGGGCGGCAACGCCCCGCCGAGCAGGCCAGCATCGGCAGCCTCCCCTACTGGATCATCGACATGCGGGTCCTGGCGCTCTGGCTGGACGAACAGGGGATCCACGACTTCTCCGAGGTACGCGACGCCGATCTCGAGACTTTCCGGACCTACGTGCTGAGCCTCAACCGCACCGGTCGCCGAAAATCCGACCTGATCAGCGCGCTGCGCCTGCTTTGGCTCTTCAGCGAGCACATGCCCACCCAGTGCCGCCTCGACTGCGACTTCCCCTGGCCCGGCCAGACCGCCAAGGAGGTCGTCGGGGCACCGGCAGGGACGGGGAGGGAGAACGAGGTACCCCGCATTGCCGACTGGACCATGGAGGCCCTCTTGGGCTGGGTCCTGGTGATGATCGAGGACATCGGACCTGACATTCGGGACGCCTGGCACGAGTACCAGCAACTGGAGGCCGGGAACCACCACTCGCAGGCCCGGTACTCCGGCACACGGGAGGAACGGCTTCGCACATACCTCTCGTACTGCCGTCAACAGGACATCGCCCTGCCGGGCCACGAAGCAGGCGGAGGCGCCAATCACGGGCACATCAAACGACTCATAGGCATCCCGAAGGGACTTCGCCAAGCGATGACCGCGCCCATGCTGGGCCTCCTTGCCGACAGTGATCTGCCGACCGAGCCCTTTACCGGCATCGGCCGCATCGCCGGTCGCGCCCATGGCCGCCCCTGGGCCGAGCGCCCTATCACTGTCGCAGAACTCCCGACCCTGGTAAGGCTGTTGTCTGCCGCACTGTTCACGGCGGTCTGCTACCTCTCCGGCATGCGCCCGGGTGAGGTCCTCAATCTCCGCCGGGGATGCCGCGATACGGACGAAGAGACAGGTGAGCTCCTGGTCCACGGCTTCCGCGGTAAGGGCTTCGACCGTGTCCCCGACCAGCCAGACGCTTCCGAGCCCCTGCGCCCGTGGGTCGTCGTGGACGTGGTGCACGCCGCCATCGGCCTCCTGGAAGAACTACATGATCTGCCGATGCTCTTTCCTTCGAGCCTGATTCACGCCCACGACCAACGTCCCGCCACGGTCAACGCCCGCAGAGGCCGCGCCATGAACGACGACATCCAGGATCTGATCTCCTGGATCAACTCCACCTACCGCAGGGCGGATAGCGACGCCACCATCCCTGCCGATCCCGCTGGCCGCATCAACGCCGCCCGCTACCGTCGCACACTCGCCCGCTTCATCGTCCGCAAGCCGCGAGGACTGATCGCAGCCGCACTCCAATACGGCCATATCAATACAAAAGTAACCATGAGCTATGCCGGGTACGCCGATCCCTCCTGGCTGCACGACGTCGCCGTGGAGAAACTCGAGTTCATTATCGACCAGGTCGAACAGGACAGCCAGCACCTCGCAGCCGGTGAACACGTCAGCGGCCCCTCTGCCGACGAATACCGGGCCCGCGTGGAGCGCACCGCGTCGTTCGGGGGCCGAGTGGTGACGAGCGCCGGCAGCGCGGAACGCCTTCTCGAGCAGGCGGATCCCGCGATCTATCACGGACAGGGCATGACCTGCGTATGGCGCGCGGCCACGGCCGCCTGCCGCAAGGCCAAACTCGCACTCGGACTGCCGGACGATGACACACCGGACGAGTCGGAGTGCCGATCCTCGTGCACCAACCTCGCCTACACCGACCGCGACATCGAAGACGTGCAGCTCCGCCGCGAGCGGCATCGGGCCGACGCGACTGATCCACTGACCCCCAAACCGCGGCGCGACCGCGCGGCGGCGCAGGCCACCCAGCTGTCGAGGATCATCGACCGCCACCACGTACAGGGCGTCCCTGGCGCCGAGGAGGATACCGCATGAGCCGTCGTCCCCGGGACCTGGAAGCCGAACGCACCGCGCTCAGAGCCGCTGCTGATCGCCTCCTGGCCGGCACGCCCCTGCGCTCCGCCTCCGGGAATCTCACTGCCTCCGAGTTGCTGCGCGAGTCCGGTCTCCGGCGCGATGTCGCCTACGGCGACCACAAGGACCTCGTCGAGGAGTTCCAGGCGCGGGTGAAGGCGCAACACTGCACTCCCGCCGCGATGCAAGAACTCGCAGAGCAGAACGCCCAGCTGAAGGGTCGGCTGGCCGACGCCACCAAGGCACTGGCCCACGAGCAGAAAACCAGCGCCGCGCTCCGGCGGATCATTGCCGAGCTTGATCTGGAGCTCCACCAGGCTCAGGACGGCCTCGGACATGAAGGAAACGTCACTCGCCTTCCGGCTCCGCGACGATCAACACCACGTCGATGACGGATCCTGCAGCGTCAGCTTCCAGGCGATGACGTCATGGATGACGCCTGCGAAGTGTTCGACGGACCGGCCTGCCGCACGGGAAGAGTGCGGCAGCCGTCACAACTGCTCCGCATCCAGGGGTGCACGGCTCGTCGGGTCGACCTGTGGACGATGCGCGGCGCGCAGAGCGAGCATCCTGGTGAAGCCGCCGCCAGGGGTGTCCCCGTGGGCGAATCTTCAGCCTCTCTGGTCCTTGGCCGGTGCCTTCAGCAGCCGGTCGAGCTCGTTCCCGGCCTCGCCGTACCCAGCGCCGGAGACCCGACCTCTGTCGTCCGCTTCGTGATGGAGCTGACGGCCGGGCGCTGCACGAGGCGCCCGGCCCAGCTTATGTCTACTTGATGTAGACGAGCCCGTCGGTGGTGATGGCCGGACGACCGGTCGTGCCGACGACGACGATCTTGACGGTGTGCTTGGTACTGCTGCTCCAGGTCTTGGCCCAGAGGGCTTCACGGTATTTGGTGGTGGAGGATTTGAGGTCGATGGTGGCGACTTTGGTGCTGTCGACGTAGATGTACGCCTGGCCGGAGGTGGAAGCGCGGGAGACGACCCATGCCGCTGAGCGGCCGGTGAACGTCCATGTCAGTGAGGCGTTCTTGGATGAGCTGGAGTACGACTTGCCGCCCAGGTAGCTGGAGTACGACTTGCCGCCCAGGTAGCTGGAGGACGACTTCGTCGTCCAGGTGCCGGACTTGATGGCTGCGGTCTCCTGGAGGATTACCGGTGTGGCGGTGACCGAGGCCGAGGCGGTGTTGCCCGCGTAGTCGTAGGCCGTCATATTCCAGGCCCTGGCTGTGCCGGATGGGGCGGTGTGCGAGGCACTGGCCGTGGCCGGTCCGTAGGTCTTGGCTACCGGTGCGGTCAGGCGGACTTCCTTGAGCGCGGCACTGTCGGCTGCTTTCCAGCTCAGTGTCAGGGGCACTGCTGTGGTGTTCACTGTGCCGGTGCGCAGGGCCAGGGCGGGCTTGGTGGTGAAGGAGGGAGTGGTCGTCTCTGCGATCACGGTCGCGGCTGAGCTGGTCGATGTCTTCCCGGATATGTGAGTGGCGCGGACGGCCACAGTGTGGCTGCCGATGGCGAGTTTCGCTTTTGCCGAGGTGGCCGTGCCCGCGGCAGTGGCGACGGGCTTGCCGTCGATGAGCAGTTCGTTCTGCTTGATCAGCGCATTCGGTGTGGTGGCCGACCAATTCACGGTGATGTCGGCCTTGGTGTAGTACTTCGTCCCGTACAGGCCGGCGCCGGTGACGGACTTGACCGCGAGCCCTGAGACGGGGCCCGATGCCCAGGTGCGGATGGTGGCCAGCTGGCTGTAGAACGCGTTGCCCGGGCACTGGGTGTTGTACCCGTCGCGGTGGCCGTGGATGACGGGGAAAGACAGCTGAGCGCCTTTGGCCCAGCTCTTGCGGAAGTAGTTGGTGCCCGCATCTCCGGCGGTCAGTGTGGTGGTGCCGGCGGGGTTCACGCCGTACTGGCCGAGTTTCCATGCGGCGATCCGCGCGACAGAGGTCATCGCAGCCTGGGAGGGGGCGGCGTCGGTGTAGGTACCGAGGACGGAGATGCCCGTGGTTTCGGCGTTGAAGCCGTAGGCGTGGGCGCCCTGGACCGGCTTGTCTACGCCACCCTTGCGGCCTTCGTAGATGGTGCCGCACTTGTCGACGAGGAAGTTGTAGCCGACGTCTTTCCAGCCCAGTTGCTTGACGTGGTAGGCGTAGATGCCGCGGACCACCGCCGGTGCCTGATCGCAGGTGTAGGTGTTGGACTCGGCGGTGTGGTGCACCACTACCGCTTTGATCTTGCCTTCTGGCAGATAGCCCGGCGCTTCCGGGCTGATCGACTCATCCGCCCCCCAGTCGGCGCGGGACGTGATGGGAGGGCTTGGAGTGGTGGGCGACGGAGTCGCCGGGGCGCTTGCAGTTGGGCTCGGGCTTTCTGTCAGGGACGGGGAGGGGGAGGCGGTCGGCTCAGTGGGTGGCGTGGTGGGTTCGGCCGACGGCTCGCTGACTGGCGGCTGTATGGGCGGCTCCTGGCTGGAGGACGTCTCCGGCTCCACCGTGGCGTCCTGTCCCGGCTCAGCGGAGTCCGACGGAGAGGGTGTCGGCTCGCCGGTCTCCTCGACGGCGAACGCAGCGGGCTTCATGCCGCTCGCACCGCCGGGGCCGGGATCGACCATGTCCAGGCGCAATCCGGCGGGCAGTCCGGCTGCCGTCTGTCCACCTGAGTTCACCCGGGCCTCGACTGCATTGGAGAGGCCGACCCACGCCGGCTCGGTGCCACCCCGGGCCGCGCCGTTCTCCCCCTGCCCGCTGTCACCGTCCAGCCGAAGCCACTGTGACCACTGCCCGGTCTTCATGTCGCGGGTACGGACCTCGACTTTGCCCGTGATGCGCGCGCCCGGGTCCGTCCATGTCATGCCCAGCATGCTGAACGGCTTCGCGTCGTGACGGCCCAGTGACGCGGCGCTCCCGTCCTGACTGGTCAGCAACTGTTGGGAGTACGCCTTGGCTTTGACCGGCTCCGGCTTTGCGTCTGTGCCGGTAGGCCCGTCCACGCCGCCGGTCGCTCCCTGAAAGATCAGCACTCCGGTCAACCCGGTTACCACGGCCGCGGCCGTGCCCCATATCCGATGCCGCTTCACGCAGCCCCACCCCTCGCTCCCTCGCCCTGTCAGCAGGACCTACGCCGGCTTCTCCGCACGTACAGGCTCGCCAGAAGGTACACCGCCAGCTGCCAACATCCGTACATCAGGAGCAAATTGAGGTGTCACTCACCAGAACCTGGGTATGCGAGTATGTTGGGGGCGAGGTAGTGGCGTATTTCACATGGTGGCCCTCCGTCGCGCTGTCGATCTTGAACCCTCTTGTCACACTTCCCTGTCTTTTCCTTGTCGGTACCTTCACGTATGCATCACATAAGTGAAATGCACACAGCAAGAGACCGAGGGATGATGACGGTTCATATACCCGCGCGATCAGGGCGCGGTACGCCATGGTCAAGTTGGAGCCTGCGATTCATAGCGGGCACACTCACGCTGGCCCTGTCGGTCACGCTCATCGACGGTGCGAGTCCTGCGGACGCCGCGGCGTCCAGGGCGCCTTCGGCGCCGAAGAAGCCGACGGCCACGCAAGCAGCGGATATCCCATCTGCGCGGGTTACCGCGCGGCTGTCCGGTAAGCGTGTGGAGGCCCTCTCAGAGCGGACCGAGACGTCCACGACCTGGGCCAACAAGGACGGTTCGCTTACCACTGAGCTCGCCGCCGGCCCGGTCCGGTTCGAAGACGAAACCACTGGCGGGTGGCGGGATGTTGATCTCGAACTCGTTCAGGGCTCTGACGGCTCGGTCGAGCCTACGGCCCACCCTCGCGGACTGAAGCTCGCGGGCAAGACCGGCACTCCCGCTAAGTCACTCAAGGCGGCGCAGGCGTCCAAGGCGACGGACCTGGTGACGCTCGGTGAGGGCGAGCAGCAGATCACGCTGCAGTGGAAGGGCGGGCTGCCCGCACCGAAGCTGGACGGCACACGGGCTGAGTACGTCAACGCCGTGCCTGGCGCGGACGTGGTGGTCGAGGCCACCCGTACCGGATTCGAGCAGTTCGTCGAGATCAAGCAGAAGCCTGCTACCGACGGCTACGCGTACACACTGCCTCTGAAGTCCAAGGGTCTGAAAGCCAAGCAGCAGGCCGACGGCAGCGTTCTGTTCACGGACAAGAGGAACAAGAAGCAGGCGCTAATGCCTGCGCCGGTGATGTGGGACGCCACCGTCGACGAGCGCTCCGGTGAGCACACCCGCCGAGTGCCGGTCGCCATGAAGGTGGTGGCCAGGGGCTCCAGCGTCGACCTGGTGATCACCCCAGATGCGGAGTTCCTCGCCGACCCGGCCACGAAGTACCCGGTGACGGTGGACCCCTCCACCTCCTCTCTCTCCAGCGTCTTCGACACCTATGTCCAACAGGGCGAGACCGTCGACTGGTCGAACGACGTCGAGCTCGACCTGGGCAACCCGGGAACGAAGAACGCCGACGGCACCCCCCGCACCGCACAGTCCTTCATTTCCTGGAACACCACGCCGATCCAGGATGCGCTCGTATCCGACGCGAAGCTGTCCCTGTGGAACTTCCACTCGGGCAACGACGTGGACTGCAAGGCATACCCGTGGGAGGTGTGGTCCTCCGGTGCTGCCTCGACGTCCAGCCGGTGGACGAACCGCCCCACCATGACGGCCAAGAAGGCCACCTCCACCGAAACACGCGGCAACACCTCGTGCACCACCCAGTCCGACGGGTGGATCAACGCCAACGTCACGACGCTTGTACAGGACTGGGCGTCGGCCAAGGCCACCCGCGGCCACATGGGACTGCGGGCAACCGACGAGAATGTGCTGGCGCAGTGGAAGCGGGTCAACTCGGCCAACGCCGCCGCCAACCCGCCCAAGCTGGTCGTCACCTACAACTACCGGCCGCGCACCGGCACCAAGCAGGAAGCAGGTCCCCCGTACTTCTCCTACTCCGGCGCCTACACCGTCAACACCGTCACGCCCACGCTGCGCGACACGTTCGTCGACGCCAACGGTGACAAGGTCAACGGCACCTTCCAGATCTTCGACAACGCCACCAACACCCAAGTCGGCGACGTCATCGTCTCGCCGTTCGTCCCGTCCGGGCAGGTCGCCTCGGTGACCGTGCCCTCCGGCGTACTGAGCAACGGCAAGACCTACAAGTTCCGCACCTCGCCATATGACGGCAGCCATTACAATGTGGGCTGGTCGGCGTGGAGGACGTTCACCGTCGACACTAGCTCTCCCTCGGCCCCGACGAAGATCACCTCGACGGACTACCCGTTGGGCAAGTGGGTCAAGGGGGCCGGGCAGGCCGGTAGCTTCACCGTCGCCCCGCCTGCGGCCGACCACAACTGGGTCGAGTGGTCCCTGGACGGAGTGACCTGGTCCAAGGTGGCCACCAGCGGCGCGAGCGCGGACAAGACCATTTCCGTCACCCCGCCCAAGAACGGCACCCACACTCTTCAGGTGCGGTCCGTGGACAAGGCGGACAACAAGTCGGAACCGGTTGAGTACACCTTCCACGCCGGACCGGGCGGATTCATTCAGCCGGCCGACGGCGAGCGCACCGCACGCCGCGTCCCGCTGGTCGCAGAGGCCGAAGCCGGCAAGTACGACAAGGTATCCTTCTCCTGGCGGCGCTCGGAGGCCGATGCGTGGACGCCGATCCCCGCCGGTCACGTCACGGCTGGGGGCACGCCGCTGACCACGTGGCCGGTGCCGCTGACGAACGGCAAGAATGCCGCCCTGGTGTGGAACGCCACTGACACAGTCGACCCGGACGGTTCGGTTCAGATCAAGGCCGACTTCACTGGCCCGGTCAGTGCCAGCGGCGAGACTCAGCCGCTGGCGGTCGTGGTCGACCGCAACGCTGATGGCGCCGCGGCAGCCGAGGCCGGCCCCGGCTCGCTCAACCTTCTCACCGGTGACTTCACCCTGTCGGGCACGGATGTGTCAGTGCTGGACATGACCGTCACCCGCAGTGTCTCTTCCCGCTCGCCGAACGCCGGCGCCAAGCAGGACAGCCAGGCGCCGATCTTCGGCAAGGAGTGGGTGGCGGGTACGGTCGCCCAGGCGGTCCAGTCTGACTACTCCGAGCTGCGCAAGACCTCGGCAACCTCCCTGGACGTCGTCACGTCGGACGGGGAGACGTTCTCATTCACCGCCAATGCAGCCAAGACCGGCTGGATCCCCGAGCCCGGCAGCGAGGAACTGACCCTCAAGGGCGCTTTCACATCCGGTGACTTCACCCTGTCGAACACCGACGGAAGCGTCACCACGTTCAGCCCCGTGGCGGGCTCCAGTACCGCATGGCCCGTTTCCCGCTCGCTGATCGACGGACAGGCCAACTCCACCACCGAGGTCGTCTCTGAAGCCGTCACCGTTGACGGCAAGGTCCTGGCCCGGCCCAAGCGGGTCATCGCGGCCACCAGCGCGGTGACGCTCGGCACCTGTGAGGCCACCCCGTCGACCCGTGGCTGCCGGGTCCTGGAGTTCGTGTACGCCGCCTCCACCACCGCGACCGGCTCGTCCCTGGGCGACTTCAAGGGCCAGGTCTCCGAGATCCGCGTGTGGGCGACGTCCCCCGGCGCCTCGGCATCCACCACGACCGCTGTGGCGTCGTACACCTACGACGACGCCGGGCGTCTGCGCGAGACCTGGGACCCCAGGATCAGCCCCGCGCTGAAGATGTCCTACACCTACGACAGTGCTGGGCGCGTCACCCAGATGAAGCCTCCCGCGCAGCTGCCGTGGAGCTTCACCTACGGAAAGGTGGGCAGCGACCCGCTCTCCGGTGAGGGGATGCTGCTCAAGGTCACCCGGCCGACCCTCAAGGCCGGATCCGCCGGAGAAGCCGACGGCAATACCGCCCAGACGTCCATCGTCTACGGCGTTCCGATGACCGGGACAAAGGCGCCTCACCTGTTGAGCGCCAGTGACGTCAAGGCGTGGGGACAGCTTGAGGCCCCCACCGACGCCACCGCCGTCTTCCCCACCGACGCGGTGCCCTCCTCGAATGACGGCCAAGCCCTGACGGCAGGCGACTACCGGCGAGCCATGGTGCATTACCTCGACGGCTCCGGCCGAGAGGTCAACACCGCTGACGCCGGCAAGAACATCACCACCACCGAGTACGACCAGTTCGGCAACGCGGTCAGGGAGCTGTCGGCTGCCAACCGCGCCCTGGCGCTCGGGGGCACCGACCCCGCCAAGGCACAGCTCGCGGACCTCGGTATTACTGCTCTGCCGACGGCAGAGCGAGCGGAGCTGCTCTCCAACCGCGGTATCTACAACGCCGACGGCTCTCGTGAGATCGAAACGCTCGGCCCGCTGCACCGAGTCGTGCTGGAAGCGGACCTGAAGGAGGGCACCACCACGGTGGCTGCCTCGGGCGAGCAAGCCATAGCCCGGCACCGCACAGTCAGCGAATACGACAACGGGCGCCCCACCGATGGCACGGCCTCCGTCTCCGACAAGGTCACCAAGAGCACAGTGAGCGCACAACTGCGCAACTGGCCGGCCCTCACGGCCGACGCGCGGGTCACCCAGACGGTCTACGACTGGGTCAAGGGCCAGCTCACCAGCACCATCCAGGACCCGAGCGGTCTGGCCATCACCGAGAAGGCCACCTACGACAGCTCCGGGCGCCTGATCAGCCGCAGCCTGCCCGCTTCCAGCGGAACCGACGCCGGCACCCAGATCACCGACTACTACACCGGTGACGGCACAGGCGTCTGCGGCGGAACGCCCGAATGGGCCGACGAGGAATGCCGGACCCGCCCGGCCGCTACGGTCACCGGCGGCGGATCCAACCCCTCCGAGCTGGTGACCACGACCGCCGAGTACGACCGGTGGGGCGAGACCGCCAAACTGACCGAAACCGCCAACGGCAGCACCCGCGTCACGACCACCATCTACGACGCCGCCGGCCGCGCATCGAAGGTCACCATCAGCGGAGGGACCGGCACTGCCGTCCCGGCCGTGACCACGACGTACGACCCCGACAGTGGCAAGGTCGCCACGATCACATCCGCCGACGGTGGAACGGTCAAGAAGGACTACGACCAGCTCGGACGGCTGATCTCCTACACCGACGCCGACGGTGGCGTGACCACCAGCCAGTACGACGCCGAAGGGCAGCCGCTCCTGGTGAGCGACAACATCCCCTCCAGCACCGCCTACGGCTACGACACCACGACCGACCCCCGGGGACTTCCCACCTCCATCACCGACTCGGTAGCGGGTAAGTTCACCGTCACCTACGACGCCGATGGCCAGGTCCTGACCCGGAAACTGCCCGGCGGCTTCACCATGCGCCAGAGCACCAACCCGGCAGGCATGCCCACCGACCGGAGCTACAGCCGCGACAGCGACGGGGAAGTCCTCTTCTCCGAAACCATCGTGCCCACCGTTCACGGGCAGCGTTCCTCCTACACCGGCTCCGCCGGCCAGACCGCCGGAGAGACCTACACCTACGACAAGGCCGGCCGACTCGCCCGGGCAGCGGACGACGCCGTCGACGGCACCTGCGTAACCCGCAGCTACACCTTCGACAAGAACTCCAACCGCAAGACCCTGGCCACCGCGGCTGCGGCCCCCGGACTGGAGTGCACCACCGCAGGTGCGACGACCACCAGTCACACCTACGACAGCGCCGACCGCCTGGTCGACGCCGGTTACTCCTACGATGCCTTCGGCCGCACCACCGCAGCCCCCGGCACCACGTTGGCGTACTACACCAACGACCTGGTCCGCCAGCAGGCCACCGGAAACCAGCGCCAGATCTGGACCCTCGACTCCCAGCTGCGCTCCCGCGCCTGGACGGTCGAGACCAACGCCTCGGGCACCTGGACCAAGACCCAGTCAAAACTCAACCACTACAGCTCCGACGCCGACACCCCGCGCTGGATCGTCGAAGACACCACCACCGGCGCCCTGACCCGCAGCGTCAACGGCTTCGACGGCCAGCTCGCCGCGACTACCGCCAAAACCGGCGGAACCGTCCTGCAACTGGTCAACCTGCACGGTGACGTGGCGATCCAGCTGCCCACCACCGCCGGACAGGCCGCCACGGTCCTCAACACCGACGAGTACGGCAACCGCACCGCGGACCAGGCCGCCACCCGCTATGGCTGGCACGGCGGACAGCACCGCTCCGGCGAGACCCTCACGGATCTCACCCTCATGGGCGTGCGCCTCTACAGCCCCACCCTGGGGCGCTTCCTGTCGGCAGACCCCGTCCCCGGCGGCAGCTGCAACGCCTACGACTACGCCTGCGCCGACCCGATCAACAACGAGGACGTGACCGGCTGCGCGACCTGCCGAGTCCCCAAGCACGCCTGGACCGGCCGCAGCTATACGACCGTCCTGCGCACCACCGGCTGGAGCTATGGCAGCTGGCAGAGCTACAACTACCACTGGTTCTGGGACGTCGTCAGCGGTGACTGGGGCCCGCTGCCCATCAGCTCCTGGAAGCGCCAGTACAAGTACCGCAAGCAGTACGTCTTCAAGTGCAAGGTGGTGGCCTGGTACGGCTGGGGCCGGCAGAAGATCCTCGCGTCCTTCGAGACCCGCTACCAGTACTCCTACCGCGACCGCACCACGTACCGCGTCGCATGGTCGGGCTACAAGTGGACCCGCACCGGCGGCTGGAGCTGGGCCCGAACATCACGGACCTACGTCTCCTACTACCGCATCGTCTACACCAGAGGCTGACCCGGACACTGACCGAACCTGAGTAATGTGGCGCTCCGCGGATCCGTCTGCGGAGCGCCACATCCGTTTACAGCCTTCAACAACTGGTGAAAGCCTGCCCACCCCCGCACGGGAGACACTCATGCTGTTCGTCATCGCCATCATCGGCATCTCCATACTCGGCTTCACCCTGTGGTACTCGGCGCGCGTCGCCAGAATGCGCGGCCTGCCCGCGTGGCGCAGGTTCCTCCCCCTCAGCCTTCTTGTGCTGTCCATCGCAGCCAGCCTGCTGCGAGCCGCTGACGTCCCCCAGGTCGCGAACGCTGTCGCCTTCCCCCTGCTCCTGGCTGCGATCGCGGTGTCCCTGATGGAAGTACGGGCCGAGAGGAACCGGCGCACACCAACGGTGACGCAGTAACCTCACCCTTCGGGTACCCCGTGCGCCCCTGAGCTGCCCCGGCTGGCCTCCCCCAACCAGCCGGGGTCTCGCTTGGTTAGAGCTTCTCAGCCGATGATGGCGACAGGGGCGTCCCAGGCGTTGCGGTCGACTGTGATGGTGTAACCGCCCCGCGTTTCTCTGCTGTTGACCATGTACTGGTGGCCGCGGCTGTGGTTGGTGTACTGAGCGGGGTTCCACGGCCAGTCGGTGGTGGTCGTGTTCTTTTTGTCCCACAGCGCGTACCAAAGGTTGCCTGGCAGGTCCGTCTTGTTCGTGGCGGTGGCGATGGCCTTGGCACTGGAGCTGCTGAAGCCGTAGAGGCCGCCACGGTAGGTTGCGTTCCGCAGCGTTTTGGTGAAGGAGCGCACGTAGGTGAGGGTGGCGTCGTTGCACGCCTTGTCGGTGATGTCGTACGACTCCATGTTCAGGTAGATCGGGCTCCCGGCTTTCATCCCGAGCGCTGACGCCTTGGCCACCGCGTCCTTGGCGTTACTCGCGCCGAGGGAGGCGGCCGTAGATGACGTGAGCCTCTCCGGGTTCGCGCTCTTCTGGCAGGGCGGCTGCGCGCCGACGTAGAGCGGGATGAGCTTCCAGCCGGTGGCGTTGACCGACTTCACCCAGGACTTGGTCAGGTTGGGCTGGGCACAGCCACGGTTCTTGCCGCCGATGTAGACAGCGGCGGCGCCGTAGAACTTGGTGTTCCACGCTTTCATCGCTGCGAGAGAGGGCGCAGTGCACGTATCGAACGCTCGACCGGTGTAGGTCTTTTGCGCAGGCCATACGGTGGCCGCCATGGACGTCTGTGCTGCGATTCCGGCACCCGCAGCGACGACGACACCCGTCGTCGCCCAGGCTATGTAGCGGCCCTTTTTAGACAGCCGATGACTGGACAATCCCCACCCCATTCGTATGGCAGCCTACGGCCGCCGTGTATCTGATGCGCCTGCAGAGGACAGCTTGTGCTACGCACAGCACGACCGCAGTAACGGGTGCAGCGCTTGCGTAGTGGCTCCGTACCTCCGCTTCGGATGCCCGAAGCGCATCGCAGAATAGCCGACGTCCGTATCGTGATGGTGAGCAGCTTCGCGTGGGCTCGGTTGGCGGCTGCACCAACGCTGGCGCCGGTCTGTGTGCAATCCGACAGTCTTGATTCCGACAAGTGACTTGCCTAATGAACTGCCAGGAAGAGCCAGCAGGTGAGGTGGAGATGATGAGTACGACTGCCGGTTCGACGGCGCGAGCTGCCCGGGCAGTTAGCGGACGCAGTGGGTCATCGCGGCGGGAGCGGTGATGGCGACGTCGATGAGCTGGGCGACCTGGTCCAGGGAGGTGTGGCAGTCGGCTGTGTTCGGGCCGGTGACCACCCAGTAGGCGAGTCGGTCATCGAGCGTGGAGTGCGGCGGAGCGGACACGAAGGCCCCGGGTCGCTGGCTGAGAACGGCCCGCTCCAGTTCGCGTATTCGGCCGACGGCGGGGTGTAACGCCAGGCGCTCCAGTACGCCGGATTCGAAGGGATAGGCGAAGCGGATGGCCGCGGCCGCGTGGGTCGTGGGTTCCAGCGCCGGAATGGTGCCGGTGGCGAGGGCGGCGGCGATCTGAGCCAGGTCTATTCCGAGAGCGTGCTGGGCCAGGAGGGGCAGGAGATCGCCGCCCAGCCGGCCGTTGATCTCAACGATGCGCGGGCCAGTCGCGGTGAGCATCACCTCGATGCACAGGACTCCGAGGGTGAGGCCGAGGGCGTCGACGGCTGCGGAGATGACATGTGCGAGGTCGGCATCGTGCAGCAGGGGGTCGGCGGCGTCGATCACGTGCCCGAACTCCTGCGTCGTTCCAGGCGGTGCGGGCAGCTTCCGGGTGACGGCCAAAATGCGGGACTGTCCCGCGCCGAGCACGGCGGTTTCCACGCTGATCTCCGCTCCATCGAGGTACTCCTCGACGAGCACACCGGCGGGGCCGTACTGCTCGAGACCGGCCACCGTCTCGCTGCTGGCCCGCTTGTACGCCTCATGGATCTGGCCGCGGTTGTCCGCACGGACAACGCCGGCGCTGCCGGCCTGTGACCGGGGCTTGACCATCACCGGATATCCGATCGTGTCGGCGTGAGTGAGAGCCGCTTCCAGGGTGGGCGCTTCCATGGCTCGGGCGGAGGGGACCTTGTGCTGGTCGAGCAGCCGACGCGTGGTGGCCTTGTCCCGGGCAGCAGCCATCGCCTCCGCAGAGCTCGAAGGCAGGCCCAGCATCTGGGCGATCTCGGGCGCGGTCACCACGTGGTGCTCCATGTAGGCCATGACGCCGCCGATGTTGTGGTCCGCGGCGAAGGCTTTGACCGCGGCGGCCACGGCGGCGGGATCGCTCAGGTCTGCGCAGACGTGGGGGTGGTCGGGCGCCAGGTAGGGGATCGTCCATGCGGGCGCAGCGGTGTCCACGAGCACGATGGGGTGTCCCGCGGAGGCGATGCGGGACAGGACGAATTCGCGGTAGGGGGCGCCGCCGTCCCCGCCGGCTCCGATCAGGAGGAGGAACGAACGTGAGGACATGACATCTCCAGGGGGTGAGGGGGTGTCGGATGGGATGGGCAGTGAGGGGCTGGGGTGCGGATGAGGTGGCCTTGGAGGAAGGTCAGGCGGGGGCGGTGGGTAGGCTCGGCTCGTGGCGCATCAGGGCTGCGAGCGGCACGCACAGGGCAGCGCCGAGAAGGCCGCAGAGCGCTGTCATCGCGGCGACGAGGTGCGGACCGCCGTGGGTGAGGGACCAGCCCGCGATGAGGGGCGCGCAGATGACAGCGGCCGCCAGGGTGGCTCCCCAGATTCCTGCGTACAGACCTCGTGCGTGCGCGGGGGCGAGCCGGTCCAAGATCATGGTTGCGGTGACGAAGAGGATGATCTCGCCGGGTATGCCGACGCAGGCCGCCAACACGTACCCCAGGGTGGTAGTGGCGAAGCCAGCTGAGCCGAGGCCGAGGCCCAGGATCAGCGCGCTGACCGCGAGTAGCGGCACCAGCGAGGCGCCTCGGGCGGCCCGGCGTGCCAGCCAGGCGTTGAGCGGTACGGACGGCACGAGTACCGCGCAGGCACTGGCGACCTGCGTCCAGCCGTAGGCGGACGCGGGCAGTTCGGCGTCGGTCATCAGCAGCGGGAGAATGCTGAAAAGCCCTGCCACTGGAATCAGAGCGGTGAAGCTGGCGCACCACAGCATCCACAGCCGCAGGTCGCGCAGCGCGGTGCGGAGGTTGCCGGTGTCCGTCGGAGCCGTGGGTTTCGGTTGGTCTGCGGGCAGGTAGCGCAGCGCGCCCAGGGCGAAAAGGGCGCAGGCGCCCGCGTTGATCCAGAACAAGGCCGACAGGCCGGTGATGTCCACCAGGAGACCGCCGGCACCGCCGGTGATCGCGGCACCGACGTTGATCCCGAAATGTCGCCACCCCGCGATGCGTGTTCGGGTGACGTCGTCCGGGACGTAGTCCGCGACCACTGCGGAGATGACCGGACGCGGCGCGTCATACACGAGACCAGCGACGACGGCCGCCGCCGCAACAGTGACCGGGGTCGCGGCTTCGGCCAGGACGGGCAGCGCAAGGGCAGCCAGAACCATCGCACCGACCAGCGTGGAACGACGCCCCAGAGCGTCAGCTGCCCGGCCCAGGAGGATCTGACCAGCGAGCCAGCCGACACCGAACAAGGCGAGCACGACGCTGACCCCTTGGGCGGAGAAGTGCAGCTCAGCGAGACGGTAGGAGAGGAACGGAAAGCTGAATCCCGCAGCGCGGATCAGGGTGGCGCCCACCACCAGCACCCAGACGACGGACAGCCGCTCGCGGTCAGGACTGGGTGGCAGTGCAGCAGGAATCGACGGGACTGGGGTGAACGCACGAGTAGTTGACAACACGTACTCCAAGAAGAGGACTGACCGCACGCTCGCTGGCGCAGGCAGCGCGAAAGCCGGGACGGCCGCGGCTGCCGGCACGCGCCTGGAGCTGCGTAGCTATTCCGAGTGTGGGGAGGGGGTCTGCCCAGGCCGCCGCTTCGGGATGGCAGCGGCCGTACAGGAGCCGGAGTCAGTCGGCGAGGGGAACTTGATCATGTCCTGGCGGATCCAGCCGTAGGTGCCGGCCCCGGTGAGGGCCAGCGTCGTGTTCCCGTCCGCTCCGGTGTGCGCGAGGCTCCCGGCAGGCGTGATGGATGGCAGCTGATCTGATCGCCCGCCAGCATCGTGGCACCGCTTGCGTGAAGGCCGCGAATGTCTCAACACCGCTACGCGGATCCGGATAGCCGGCGACCGGGAAGGCACCAAGCATGGGCCCGTGCGAAGCCGGCTGATCGCCCTGACGAGAGCGGCGCCGCGAGTATGTCGAGGCACCCGCGACAGCGAGCATTCCGCTTGCGACGACCGCGAGTTCGCCAAGTGACATCCAGGAGCCTTTCGAATAAGGCTTGACTCAACCTCAGTCTCAGCCGACCGCCGGCTCATCGACCTCGACCTCGGCTGCCTGCTGCTTGGCCTCGGGAGCCGGGGCCTGAACCTGCGACTCCTTGGCCGCCGTCCTTGCCTCGCGGGCGGCGCGCATGGACGCGAACTGGTTGTCCAGCGTCTTGTCGTCGACCTTGAACTCGGAGGCCTCGACGGACTTGGTGTTGACCACCAGGCCAGTGCCGCGCGTCGCGGGCATCACGTTGCCCTTGAAGCCGTAGATGGTGCCGACCTCGTTGCCGTCCTTGTTCAGGATCGGCTCGGTGTTCGGACCCGCGACCTTGACGATCTCCTCCATCTGACCGGTGGAGTACGGAGCGCCGTTGTTGTAGCGGACCTTGTCGTCCTCACCCTGAACCCGATCGGACTTCAGATGCAGGTTCGTCTGTTCCGGACCGCGCGGATCTCGAGCGTCGAGCTGGACGTCGGCGTACTGGGACTTGCCGTCCTTGGTGACACCGTTCTTGTAGACCTTCGCGATGAGGTTGATTCCGGTCATCGCGCCCTTGCCCTTGAGAAGTGCCACTATCTCTTCCTTCCGTTTGTTTCGACTGCCACCTGACAAGGCGGCCCGCGATCAGTCACATCGCCGGACAAGGAGTCGGGTCCCCGCCGAACGCCCTTCACGCTATTACTGCCATAGAGCATACGGCAAGACTTTCAAGTAGTCTTTCTGGTCACGTTCCAAGTCGGTCGAGATAGAAGTCGGATGCGAGTCGAATGCCATCCCGGCATCCGCTGTGGTCACAGCCTGATCGACCTGGGCCTGGACCCGCACGACGAGGCCGGCGTCCAGCGACGAAGCCTTGGACCGCCGCATCCGCTCGGCCCGCTCGCGCTCGCCGCGCAGCTCCGCTATCCGGGAACGCAACACGAGCGAGCCAGATCCCTCGTCCGTCTGCTGAGGCGTCAGCTCCCGGGAGACCCGTGTCATCGCCGCGACATCGTCCACCGGCAGATCGGGAATTGCCTCGGCCTGGCCGGACTGGTCCAGGTAGTCCATCGCCGCCAGCAGCAGCCGCCGGCGATCCCTGGTCGTCTCGACGAAGTTCTGGCGTGCGTGCGGCCCGATCTCGACGTCGGTGACGAAGTCGTAGCCCAGGTGGTGCAGGTCCAGGGCCTTGACCTCGTCGAAGTCATACGCGGCACCGGCAACAATCTCAAAGTCCGTGTTGACCGCGTCGGTCTCCGTACTCGCCGGATCCTCGGCACTCGACCCCACGCTCAGCACCAGGCCGGAGGAAGCGAGGTCGGCCCGCAAGCCGTCCAGCTTCTGGTCATAGGACTGCTTCATCGTCCGGATGCGCGCGTCCAGCACCGCCCGGCCGCGCTTGCCCTCGGTCAGGAGCCTGCCGCCGGGCTGATCGTAAATTGTCCGGCCCAGGTTCTCGGCTTCCTCGGGGTCCTTCATCCGCTGCAGGGAGGCATCCGCGCGCAGCGCCATGAGCGAAAGCAGCCGCTGGCCGTAGGCCGCCACCTCCTGCTGCTGCTCGTACCACCGGCCGGCGTCCCCGAGGAAGGGCAGGAAGCGCCTGTACTTGCTCACCAACCGCCGGTGGTAGCCATGTTCGAAGCGGTAGAAGTCGTAGAGCGGGCGCGAGTCCTCAGCGGCCACGCCGGCCTTATCGGCCTGTTCCCACTGGTGCGCGAGGTCGCGGTAGACCCCGACCTTCTCCCGGTGGTGCTGCAGACGTGAGGCGTAGCTGCGCAGCCGGAAGCCGAAGGAGAGCAGATCAGCTTCCGCGTTCTCGTCGTTCCCCTGCCGATCCGCGGCCAGCGCCGCCATCTGTTGATAGTCCATCCCCATGACTTCGAGCATCGGCGTGCGCACCCGCAGCTCCGACTCCGGCATCGCCCGAAGAATCTGGTAGACGCCGTTGACGGCGCGCTCCATGATCTGTACGCGTCCCTGCGCGACCAGCTTCTGCCATTCCTCCGTGCTCAGGGACTCCTTCGCGCGGCGCTCGTTGGCGTAGTCCACGATTCGCTCCAGGGCCTCCGGCATCGGGGATCCGGCACGTTCGAGCTGCTCCTTCACGAGCTCGGTCACCAGCTGGTTCGCCTTGCGCATGCGAGCGTCGTTCGAGCCGGCGCGCCACAGCGTTCGGTCCGCAGGCAGGCAGGCGAGCAGGAACTGCGGCAGGGACTCGGCGCGGATTCGCTCGTGCGCCCACCGCTTGATGAAGGTGGTGACGTTGCGCCGCTCGTAGCCGACGGCGTTGGAGAGGTGAGCCACTGCCTGCTTCTCGCCGAGCCAGGCATCGACGCCGCGGCGAAGCCGGGACTTGTGCCGGTCCAGCAGCTTGCCGCGCTGTGTGCCGTTCGTCGTGACCTGGCCCCGGCCGCCGTCGACCATGGCCAGGTGGCAGTGCACGTGCTCGGTGTCGACCTGGATGACCCCGACGTAGCGCAGGTCGTCGAAGCCGCTGGTGCCCGAGCTCATCCGCTCCAGGCCGTGCATGATCGCCATGCGCAGCTTCATCTGATCGATGTGGCCGCGGTAGTCACCGCGGGCTTCGCAGTGGAAGTCCTCGTCGACGATCTTGTGCTTCCGCAGGTACTCCTCGTCGAAGGACAGCACGGTCTTCAATACGGTGTGCCCGGCGTCGAAGTAGTGCTGGATGTCCTTGCTGGCCGCCTTGAGCTGCTCGTCGGAGAGCGAGACCGAGCCGTAGCCGAAAGCCACGCCGCCTTTGCCCTGGGCCTGGCGCATCTCATGCTTCGCGGCGCCCCGCGAGATACCGACGCGCTCGACGGCGGACTCCCGTGCCATGTAGCGCAGGATGAAATCGTCAGTGCGCAGGCGCTGGATCGGAGCCAGTGACTCCGTCGCCTGCTCGCGGGCCATGTACCGGGTGATGTAGTCGCCCGGTGTCGCGCCGCGCGATCCCTTGCCGCCGGGCAGCGGCACGCTGAACTCATTGACGATCACGATGTCCTGCTTCAGGCCCATCGTCGCTCTCCTTCCTGTTTCGGTACCGATGCACTACGGCCCCGGCTGCTGTCCGCCAGCAACCGGGGCCGCGCTCGTGATGCCTGATCTATCCTCAGGAACCCAAGCCCTGCTCGAAGTCCTCGCCGGAGTCCAGATCGGCCGCACGCTGGGCCACCTGACGCTTGCGCTGGTCCAGGCTCGGGACGGGCTTGACCTCACGTCGAGGGGTCTCCTGCTCCTGCTCCTGCTCCTCCAGCTTCAGGTCGAGATCCAGGTTCAGGTCGCGCTGCGCCTCACGGGCCGGGACCGGGGGAGCGAACGGCACCTTCTGCTCTCCGGCCCTGTGTAGCGGTGCAGCCACGCGCTCCCGGTAGAGGTTCTCTGTGGTGCCCTCAGTGCTCGCACGCTCGGTCTGGTACTGCTCCCGTTCGGCGGCGATCTCCGCCTCGACCTGCTGCAGGCGAGCGCTCATGCCGTCGACAACCGGCGCTGCCTCGGGCACGGGCGCTCCGACGATCTGCTTGGCCTCGGTGTCCAGGCCCAGCTCGTCCTCGGTGAACAGGGAGTTGATCGCGTCCGAGCGCGCCTTCAGCCCGCGTGCATCGACCACAGTCTCAGTCCGCGGGACGCCGTCCTTGGAGTGGTCGGCGAAGTAACCGGCGAGGTCGTAGCCGCTGGACTCGAGATCGATCTCCAAGCCCCCGATGCCGTGGATCTGGGTGAAGACGACGGGCGTGTCTTCGGTCTGTGCTCCCGAGGGAGCGAGCACGAGCATGTCCGCCGTGGCCGGCATCTCCCACTCGATCCCAGTGACCTGCTCGGGCACTGCGAAGCCGCTCGTGAAGTAGCCCTTGCTGGCGAGCACGACCAGCTGCTGGTCATCGAACTCGTAGAAAGCATCGACCTTCTCGCCGTGGCCGGGGGAGTAGGTCACCTGGGAGATGCCGAACGGCAGTGCCTTGGCCGGGGTGACCGAGCGGAGCTCGCCCGTCATGTGCAGATACGGGCGGTAGTTCTCCTCCTTGCCCCGGTGCTTGAGGTCGAGCGATTCGACCATGACGCCGAGCTCGGCGGTCACCCCCTCCAGCCGGTACGTCTCCACTCCCCGTTCACGCAGGACACGGTGAGCCCATACGTCGTTCATCGTCAGTCCTGCGGTGCGCATCACTTGCTCCTCTTGCGGTTGGTCTTGCTCTGGTTGGTGGTCCTCGTCGTGGACTTCGGTGTGACGTCGGCCCCGATGGCCTCGCCCCGGGCGTCCCGGATCTTCGCGATCATCCGCGTTGCCCAGCGCCACATGCCGCGCATCACGACGATCTCGCCCGCGGCCAGCAGTGCGACCAGGAAGAGGAGCGGCATCAGCCACATGGCGATGGTTCCGTCCACACTGAGCGCACCCCGGGATGCGCCCGACTGCTGGTGCAGCCATGCGCCCAGCAGCGGGATGATGACCATGGCCGTGATGAACGCCAGCAGGTAGTCGGCGAGAAGGACGATGGCCCGGAAGAACCCCGCCCACACCACGACGGAGAACCTGCCGGCCTCCTTCTTCGGGGCCAGACGCCGCCATCCGGTGCGCAGCTTCGAGTCCTTCTGCTCCTTCACGGGCTTCGCCGTGGTCTTCTTCGCCGTCGCGGCTGTGCTCGTCGGGGCGGTCGTCTCGGTCTTCTCCAGGGTCTGGGTCGACATGTTCGTGTCCTTACGTCTCGTCGGGGTCTTCTGGGGTGCGTGCTGAAGGGGTGGGCGCTCCGCTCACCCGGTCGGCTTGGGGGAGGGCTGTTCCTCGCTGGCGGCAGCGAGGGCGTCGCGGGTCTTGTTGGAGGCCCGATAGGCGTCCAGCGAGGTCACCGTGCCGTCCTGAGAGGTGGAGTAGGTGAAGACCGTGAACTCGCTCTTGGCAGTGCTGTTCTGATCCGGTCCAACGCGGACCGGATCGAGCCGGGCCATCCCCGTGTAGGAGTAGTTCAGGCCCTGCACCTGACTCACATCAATGTCCAGATCAGCAAGCGTGTACGTCGGCCCAGCGCCCTTTGTGGCTCCGGTCGCCGTCATCCACTCCGGCACGAACTCGGTGAGTGCCCGGGACTCGTGGTCGAGGAAGCCGTAGCGCGCGTCGAGCAGCACCTGCTGCTCCTTGACGGCCCGGGTTGACGCCGAGCTGTCGGTGAGACTGAGCAGAAGGGACCGGCCCGTCGCCCTGTCACGGTTCACCCGCTCGATGTCCATGCCCGGCAGCTGGGCCAGCAGCGCCGCGTGTTGCGTCGCCAGCTTGGTCTGGGCGTCGCCGAGGTTGCCTTCGAGCTTCTGGTCCAGTGCATCAGCCTTTGTGTCCGTCGCGGCCGGGCCGTCGCTGAGCAGGCTGGAGCCGAGCGTGAGCACCGAGAGCGCGAGTAGCGCCCCGGTGCCGCCGAGCAGGATCTTCCCGGCGTGCTGGCGCAGCTTGTCCTTGATCTCCTCGTTCACGGTGCCTTCACCTCCTGCTTCAGGGCCTCGCCCGTGGCCGTCGTGCCGGTCTGGATGTTCACGAACGCCTTGTGGACCAGGCCGTAATCGGCGCGGGCCCAGGCCAGCACCGCCGGTTTCTCGCCCGCACCTGTCCTGGTCTCCATCGCCAGCCAGGTCACCGTGATGGTGCTGTCGTTGTTGACCAGGTAGGGCACCTGGGTGATCCACTCAAAGCCGGAGTTGAAGCTCATCGGGATCCCAACGCCAGCTGCCCCGTCCTTGTCGCTGGCGAGCAGGTACCACGGCCCCAGGTCCGCCTGGTGCACCGAGGGGGCGAAGTAGGGGATGAGGTTGCGCAGCGTCGACTGAGACATCGCCGTGTCGAGCGAGCCGCCATCTGCCGCAACGCTGGGGGTCAGGTAGCGGTAGTCGTTCTGCAGCTTCGCGACCTGACCAGCCGCAGTCAGGGCCGCGGTCAGACCACGCTCGGCGTCGTCGACCTTCGGCAGCGCCGCCGTCTTCGCCTCGGTGATCCTGATCTGCTCCTGGAGAGAGGAGATCTCCGGCGCAGCTGTAACGCTCACCGCGCCCTGACCGCCGGAGAACCCCGCGGAGAGTACGAAGCACAGCAGTGCGCCCACACCCATGCTCACGCCGGCCACGAGGGTGCGCTTGCGCAGGCCGCCCGCGGGCTCCGTCTGCTCAGGAGCGTCCGCACCCTCCTGTGAGGACACGGACGTCGCGACGAAGCGCGTCCTGCGCACCGCACCCCCACCCGACGCACCGGTCTGTTTCGATGCCATTAGTCCCCAACTCGCCGTCCCACTCAAATATCAGGACAACTCTATCAACAAGGCGAGTCGAAAGGGAGTCTGTGTCATTTGGAATAGCGAGTCTCACCACTCGCTGGGGTGCCGGAGAGATTCGAGACCTTGCCCTGGGCGTCGACCGTGAGGAAGAGCAGCGCGCGCCGGTGCGCCGTGACACTGGCTTTGCTCGCCTTGTTCTGGGACGCCGCGTCGGAGGTGACCTCGACGTCGGCCAGGACGGCGTAGGTGTAGACGCCCGCCTTGACGTCGACGACCTCGACGTCCGGATCCGTACCGAGGGCCGAGTTCAGGCCGACCGTGTCGATGTAGTAGTAACGCCGCCCTTGGGAGTCCTCGTTGAACCTCGACGGAGGCATGAACGACTTCAGGAACGTCTCGTTCTCGGTGAGACCGAACCGGCTCTTCAGGCTCGCGCGCGCCGCTTCGTAACCCTGTCCCGAGTCCCATGTGAAGGCCATCGAGAGCAGCGACGTGATGCGCTCACCGTCGGTGCTCAGCCGGTTCTGGCTGACACCCAGGACCGCCATAACGTCCGCGTTCACCTGCTCGGCGTTCTTCTTCTGGATGCCTGCCAGCTGTCCCTCGACGTCGTTGATCTGGGCTTCCTGCTCAGCCAGGGCCGCGTGCTGGCTGCTCCAGGTCACACTGGCAACCGTCGCGACGACCGCGAGGACCGCTGCCGTCACCAGGACCGAGAGGTTACGCCGGAAGGATCCCCGCCGCGTGGGTGCTGCCGTCTGCTCCGTCATCGCTTCCCGTCCTTCTTCCGTGTGCCCGTGTCGCTGAGTTCAGGGACTCCGGACCCGGCCGGCATCTTGATCGCGTGGTTCTCGTACTGAGCCCCAGTGGCGGTCACCACGAGCGCCAAGTGGTCGAAGTCCCCCGTCGTCCCGTTGCGTACGTAGCGCGCGCTCGCCCAGGCGAGCACCTCGCCGCTCTTCGTGTCCCGACACAGCCAGACGACCTTTGCCTGGTTTGTCGCGCCCGAGCCGTCCTTCGCGCTCAGATCGGGCATCACCGTCTCGACCTTCCATGCGTACGTGCTCGGGGCAGCTGCGTTCTGGCCGTCGTAGCGGATGTACCAGGCGTGGCGCGGATCGATCTCGGTGGTCGCATCGAACGGCGTCAGCGACGAGGTGCTGTACGCCTCCTTGTCACTGACCACGAAGGAGCCCTTGCTGAACAGCGGGGCCATGTCCCGCCGGTGCTTGATGATCTCCAGCGTGGCCTGGTTCGGAGCCCCGTTGTTCGGGCTGGGCTGGACGCTGGCCTGGTGGTACAACGTGGCGAAGGTCTGCTCCCCGGACGCGACCTTCTTCGCGTCGGCGGCTGCCGCCTCGGTGAGCTTGGACAGCCGCGCGCCGGCGTCCGCCTTCGCGGGAGTGGACTGGGCATCATCCAGATGCCCCTTAAGCTGGATGATCTGGGCCTCGTTGTCCGCCGTGCTCGCCTTGAAGCTCTCGCCGACCACGCCCGTGGCGACGACCAGGGTGAGGATCCCGGTCCCCATCAATGCGGTCACGCTGCGTCGGATCAGACGCGCGTTGTCCTCCGGGCTGCGTGCCTGGATCCGTTCGCGTTGGCGCATCGTCCAGCCCGCGAAGCGCTCTTCGAGCTCAGCTCCGGTGACCTTCTTGTGCGTCTTCGGTGCCGCGGGCTTCTCCTCGGGCATCGACCCGCTCTCCTGCTCGGGGCCCGTGCTCTCGGACTCGTCATGGACTGTCGTCACCGAATACACTCCTCACTCCACGCTGCTCTCATAAACGACTAAAGTCTATACAGAAAAACATTCGTGGCCGAGTGCGAATCCATTCAATAAGAGTGCCGAAAAGCGAAGACGGCGTGCAGGCCCCCGACCGGACATGGAGAAGCCGGTGCCCAGGTCACCCGGCACCGGCTTCTCACTCCCAGGTCAGATGCAGCGCATCAGACCGTCTTGATCTTGTCGGAGGGGAGCATCGCATCCGACAAGTCCACGAACTTCCAGCCCTCGGCCGCCATCCGCGCCGCACTGTCGACGCGAACCCGACCCATGAAAGCGCAGTAGCCGGCCTCGCCGAGGATGACCTTGTCGCCCTGGACGCCGAGCACCACGAGAGTGTGGCCGGCGGGGGCGGAGCTCGGGCCGGAGCCCACCGAGTACGCCGTCGGGGTCGAGGACATCTGCTTGCCGGTCTCCCTCGCAATCGTGTACGCCGTCTCCTTGCCGTCACCGGCTGGGTAGGTCTGGAACGTCGTGTACTTGTTCACGAAGTAGGTCGAGAACGACACGCAGTTCATCGCGTGGTTGCCGTTGCAGGAACCCGGGCCGCCGTCCGGACCGTACCGGTCATCCAGGAACTTCCCGCCCTTCTTGTTGAAGAGGTCAACGAAGGCCTGGGTCTCCTCCTGTGTCATCCCGCCGTCCTTCAGCGAGACGGAACTGCCGCCCTTGGAGGTGCAGTTTCCCAGGATCGTGTTTATCCCGTTCACGATGTTCTCGATGATCCCGCCGACGATGTTCTCAACGCCGCCCACGTTCGAGCTGTCGACCGACCAGCCGCTCATCTTGCCGAACCACATCTCGGCCTTGTCGCCTCGTGCGGTGAGCCCGGCCGCGCCGTCAGCCGAGCGCTCCCAGTTCTCGTGGAAGTGCAGCGCCGCAGCACGCGGCGAGCCCTGCGACTTCTTGAGCATGTCCTTGAAGACCGTGACATCGCCCGCGTTGTCACCATCGACCATGAAAGCCAACTGGGCTTTGATCGTGAACCAGTCGACGCCCTTGCTCTTCGCGTACTGGCGCAGCAACGCGTTGCGGCCGAACGTCCACTGCCCGAGACCGATGCCGTTGTCCGTGTTCTGTGCGGCGCTGGCCTTCACGGCGGTCACGGCATACGTCCCTGTCGGGAAGTTCTGCACGCTCGTCGGGTCGATCCCGGACTCCTGTGACCAGTTGCCGAGGATGCCCGCGATGTTCTCCTTCGGCATCCCCCAGCTGCTGAGTACCGAGTAGATCTCCTTGGCGTTCTTCTCCATGTCCGCCGGGACGGTGGCCCCGGAACCGTTGCCGACGCTACCCGCGTTGACGACGCACGCCGTCCCGTTCGCGTTGATGCTGCCTTCGGTCAGCGCCGTCGAGTTGAGGACGCCAGTGAAGACCGTTCCCAGCAGGGCCGCGGTGGTGGTCATCGCGACGGCGCCCGACATCGCTGCCGCTACAGGGGCCATCGTCGCCGTGACAGTGACGCCCAGGACCGCGCCGCCCATGTTGGCTATGAAGCTGCCGATCGCCATGAACGGCGCAGCGATCGCATGACCAACCGCCTTAGCGATGTTGACGATGATCGTCCACAGCAGCTTCCCGGCGTTGACGGCCATCGCCATGGCGCCGAAGAACATAGACTTGAGCCAGTTCAGGAAAGCCATGGCCATAACCACACCCATGGCCGGCGGAGCAGCGGCCGCGCCACCGCCGACGCCCTTAGCCGCCTTCGAGCCCAGGCCCTCGTCGCCCTTCGACGCACCGCGCTCGTAGCCCGTGCCGCCGACACCCAGCTCGCGCTGGTCGGCCGGCTTGGCGTCCGGGCCGCCGCCGGTGACCTTGGATACGCCCTTGACCGCGTCCTGGGCCCCCTCGACGCCGATGTTCTTCGCTGCGCCAACGGCAGCTCCCGGAAGCCCGCCAGCCTGTGCGCCGGCCACAGCACCAGAGACGGCAGCTCCCGCGTAACGCCCGGCGTGACGCCGGGTCGCGCTGCTGCCGTCTCCTTCGATCGCCTTCTGGGCCGCGACTCCGGCCATGCTTCCGGCGACGCCGTTCATGCCCTGCTTGATCTTCGACCCAGCACTCGCGGCACCAGCCGCCTTGCCTGCGGTCTCTGCGATGTTCGCCGCGTCCGGCATCTTCGGCGCAGTGTTCGCTGCGCCAGAAGAACCCGGCCCCGGGAACTGCTTGGGCACGCTGGCCTTGCCCTCGGGAGGCTTCTCGGTGCCCTCCTCAGTGCCGAGGCTCTTGGTCCCGCGCCCCTCCCGGGGTATCCCCTGACTCACCGACGTGCTCGGCTGGTCCTTCGTTGTCCCCTTCTTGGGACTCCAATTCGGCTTGTCGGTGGCCATGTCGTTTTCCTTTCCGGCTCAATGCCAGGTAACGGGATGCGTCACTTCCTCACCGCACTCAATGGAGCGTGGTGAGGAAGCCCTTGTCGTCGCGAATGGTGCTATTGGACTGCACGTCCCGCAGGCTCACGTCCAGTCGGAGCAGGTCGAGCGAGAGGTCCGACTCGTACAGAGACTTGTTCCTGGAGTAGTTCTGATAGGCCTGTGAAAGGTTGTTCATGACGTTCATGAGCGGGCGCATCGTCACGTCAGACGACTGGTAATCCCTGGTGAGGCTGGTGCCGTCCGAGAGAGTCCACTGCATGTCCGAGATCTGCTGGCTCGTCGGATCCGAGCCCCCGTCACGCTTCTTGGTGAAGAACTGGGCGTAGCTCTGTCCGGCCGGCACCAGGGCGTCGAGGTAGCCGTCGTAGACGTTGTCTGCACGCCAGTTGAGGTCGAAGCCGCCCGGGACGACGTGCTTGGTCTGCAGCGCCAGCGTCGAGACGCCGCCCTTGGCCTCGGCTGCGGAGACACCCGTGATCCTGTCGGTGGCGATCGAGACCGGGACGGTCGGCGGACGCAGGAACAGACCGTCGATCTTCGTCGTCTGCAGGTCGGACGTATACGACTGAATCTGCGTCAGATTCGTGCGCATCTCGACGAGCTTCTGGTCCAGGGCATCCCTGGCCTCGGTCTCCTTCTCCTTGAGCGCGACCTCGTAATAGGCCTGCGCTGGATCGAAGGCCAGAGCATCGAGCGCCGCGATCTTTTGGACCCCGGACGCGCCGGGGTTGAAGAAGACCCGCCACTGGTCGTACTTGGAGAAGGTCTCGTCGCCGGCCAGCTTGCCGCTGCTCTGCGTCTGCTTCGCTCCGGGAGTGGTGAGTTCGGCGTTCGCGCGGACCGTCAGGTTCAACACTTGGCGGTCGAAGGCCCGGTCGGCGTTCAGGAGGACCCCGACGTAGCCGGTCGAACCGAAGGCGTAGAAGGAGCCCATGATCCCGCTGGTGCTGACCGGCTCGCTGTTCAGCGAGGTGTCCGACCCGAGCAGGAACGCCTTGTAGTCCGTGGCGTTGTACGAGATCTGAGCGGTCGGGCCGAAGTGCATCATCACGAGCGCCTTGTTGCCGCTCTTGTTGATGTAGACCCCGTCGACGGTGCCGTCGAGATTCGTCTTCGACGTCTTGAAGTCGCTGGTGTACAGCGCCGTCTGTGACAGCGAGTCATGCCCCGCCTGGTACGCCGAGACCCCCGATGTGCTGATCACGATCGCGCCCGTGACCGCGAAGATGCCGAAGAACACCCCAAAGCGCTCGATCGCGTGGTGCGAATCGAGCCTGAACTTTCTGCTGAAGGCCAGCGCCTTGTCCTTGATCCCCATGCCCTGCTCTCTTTCGTGCCTGCGCTGTGTTGTGGCCCTGATATGGCGAACCGGTCCGGAGGAGGCCTTGCACCTCAACCGGCCCGGTTCGCTCGACGTCTCTCTTCCCGGTCGTGTGCACGGTCTGTGACGGCCACTTACTTGAAAGGGCCGCTCAGGAGCCCGTTGACCTGATCGGCGGTCTGGGCGATCACCGTGCCGCCGCCGAGGTCCGTGATGGTCTGCTGGCCGCCGGAGCCGATCGTCGAGATCAGCGACCACCCGCCAGTGCCCAGGGCTCCGCCGACGAGAATGAGGAGCGCGATCGTGGCCCAGCCCTGCTGGTTGCCCGCGGACTGCGGGTTGGCCATCAGCTTCTTGATCAGGAGTACGCCGCCCCAGACCAGGCCGACAGCGCCGAGCAGCATGAGCAGAAGACCGCCCCAGAGCTGGATCTGGGACTTGGCGTTCTGCAGGAAGCTGGTCAGGTCCCAGGCTGCGCCCGGCAGGGAGGCCTGTGTGAGGACGGCTGCCTCGTAGATCTTCGTCATGGTTCTTTCCTCTCACCTTTCGAATCATTCGGCGGCATGACAGCGAGTCGCAAGGCCACAAGCACAGATCGCCCAGAGGGACGGGCGCTGACAGATGGTTCAGTGATCGGTGTCATGCCGCCGACTACCCTGTCGACTCGTATTCGTGCATATCTGTAATGGTCAATCTACCCCACTCGAATGAGGGATCGTAGAAATCACGGAAGGGGCTATCTGTGAAGAGCCGAAAGAGACTCGAAAACGAGGCGAATCGGCATCGCGACGCGCGGCTGCGGGGCTGTGGCGGACGCCTGTGGAATCCGCAGGGTGGGATGTGTAATGTGCTGCTCCAGCACTGCTGCGACGCTGGCCTGCTCGATTTCGAGGCAGGCCACCCTCAGATACCTCCGTCGATCGCGATCTGACCAGGAAGTGCCAAACCGTCATGAACCCACTGCCCGGTGACCTTTTTGCCCGCCGACTTCGTCAAGAACGCGAACGCCTCGGCATCAGTCAGGCGGAACTGGCGCGCCGTATGGCCGCACTGCTCGGCACGAACGTTGACTCCACCGCCATCACGCGCATCGAGCAGCAGACCCGCGCGGTCAGGCTTGACGAGGCGGTCACTGCTGCCGAGGCTCTAGGGGTCCCTCTGATCACACTGGTGAGCGACAACTACGCCCGCGAGAACGAAGCCGAGATCCAGAACCAGCTCGCCGAACTCGCCCTCGCCGAGCAGGAGTGGGAGAGGCTGCGCCAGAAGATCCACCGGATCACCCAGACCATTCAGCAGCTCACCGCCGAGCGAGATGCCTTCCGCTCTCACGCGCGGGACGTCAACCCTGAAACCGCCGGCGACTACGAGCTCGACCCTGAGACCCAGGCCGCTCTCGACGCCCGGATGCGTGATGCCCGCCCCAAGCCAGCCGGAGAGGTCGCAGACCCAGGCGCATGACGCTGTTGCGGGCGGCCTGGTTGAACTCCCGGTCGTAGACGTTCCCCGTCTCGGGCTTCCGCCACCGGTCGGTTCTGGCCGAACTTGCTGCCGCGGGCCCGGCGTCGGACAGGTCGCCGTCCCGCTGCCGATCACGACCGCCCCAACATGACCGGGGTCGCCAAGATCCGCGTGAGCGGCGGCGAGCGGGTGGCGGAGGTGGTGTTCACCGGCGGGTACATCGAGGCGACCGGCTCCCCGAAGAGCAACCTCGACCTACCGGGCCGGTGGGTGGACTGGGGAACCGGACGCCAGCCCCGTCGTGGTTCTCCATCGCCAGGCGCGAGCGCGACGACCGCCTGCTCGAGGACGCCCACGCGGAGCCGTACGACGGGGGCGAGCTCGACTGGCCGTCCTGCCGGGCCTTCGCCGCCGCCCAGGCCGACCCGCAGCTCCCCATGGCGGGACTCGCCCGAGACCTACATGCCCACCCTCGCCTGAGGCGCGGAGGGTTGGCACCTGCGCCTGACCTCACCGGAACCCGGAAGGCCCAGCGGACTCAGGGGCGCATCACCCCTGAACCGGAAGCCGCGATCTTCACCCGGGCCGACGAGCTCAATCTCCGCACCGCCGAGATCCTCGAGCAGTACGGCTAGGCTCGTAGGCATGGGAATCGACTGGGAGAACATGCTCGGCACAAGCGGCAACGGCCTCAACGATGCCTACGACAGCGCGGTCTCCGCGGTCATCTACGGCGAGGATCCGGGGGACAACCGTCGGCCACTCCCAGTCGGCGAAGAGCACGACGACACAGGCGGTCTGCGCTGAAGCCGCTTCCGGATCTACAGAGTCGATGAGCCGGTATCGGCGACCCTCTCGTTCATCGCTGAGATGTCTCGTGCGTCCGCGCCCTGCGCGGCGAGCTCCGATCGAGTCCGTCCCTCGTCCCGCGATCCTTGCGTCGGTCTGGCATTTGCCTGGATAGGCAGCACCATCGGAGTGCTGCCTTGATCCCCAGACTACTCAATCATCCTGCTATTATAACAGGTTGCAGTGTTGATGCTGCGATTTTCGCACCGAGTCTGATTCGCTGCGCGCCGTGCGGTCGATGTGGACGGCAGCGTCGTTCCGACCGCGACGAGTGGAAGAAGTCAGTCCGGGCCGCCGACGGACGCCCGCTGCTGGTTTACCTTCCTGCGTCCAAGAAGAAACTGCTGCGACGCCTCGCCGTCGAACGAACGCGAGGACGCCAACGCCCTGAGGTTGTCCTACCGTTTTCGCGCGGGCCTGCGTCGGTCATTCGTAGGATCGGTGAGCCCGAGGACACGATGGCCACCACCCCCACCCCACACACTCCGCCGGCCCCGGCTGGCACTGCCGCGACGGCGAGCCCCACGACGAGCCTCTTCCCCAGTCAAACGGATCTGGTCGTCGACGCCAGCTTTACGAAGGCGACTACCGCGCCCGCAAGGGGCGAAGGTCGTCCGCGTTCAGCGCCTCGACGGCTGCGAAATGCTGATCTACGAGTTTGTCGAGCATGTCTGGCTCCGGCGTGCTGCCTGTGAAGGCGACGTCCTCTGAACAGCGGTCTTCTCTATCGCAGGCGTAGCCTCGCAGCTCGAACAGCGCAGGACCGTCATCCCCGGGCGGCGGGATTTCGAACGCCGAGACGATGCGAATGAGTCCGGCGGCATCGAAATCAGATTTTAGCGTCCATTCCATGGCGCCGTGCCGTGCGACGCCGTCATACATTCAGTCGTAAGTAGCGGTTTGGACGTTCTTCATGCCGTGCTCCAGAGCTTTGCGCAACAGGTGGCCGGTCATCGGACTTCCATCTCTGTCTGGTCGAGGATGGCGTCAGCCGGCACACCCAGCGGCAACAGGAATTCAAGCCCGTCACCTCGCTGCACACGTCTCGGCCCTCTCAGTTCTGGCACTTGCGTAGGGTCGATCAGGACGGCATGGGTGCGTGCTACTTGCGGGCACGGGAGCCGTAGGTAGCACGCAGCGTCACCTGAACTGTAGGGGGTAGGCGTCGCCCAGAGCCCGCCGTCTCCTCCAGCGAAACCCTCGCGGAAGTCATGCAGGGTCCCAGGCACGAGGTAGTGGACCAGGAGCCGACCGTTGAGACAGCTCGCGTTTGCCTTGGTACGCGCATCCAAGCGCTCCCATTCGGGGAAGACTCGGGCTTTAAGCATGAACAGATCGATTTGCATCGCGAGAAAGCCGCAGGTTCCCATGACGCCATCCCTTCTCAGAGCTGTTCTCAGGATGCGCTTCCGTCGGAGCGGCAGCGACTCGGCGGCGAAGCACGCGACGAGCCGAATGGCTAGCGTCGGCGCCCTCGGCGGGCCTTGCTCTAACTGACCCAGCCGCGGCACCGGGTTAACTGAGAGCAATAGCGAAGGGTTGGAATACTGCCTCTTCACTAGTCAAGCTCCGCTCCCGGCCCCGCAGTCGTGGGCCGCCGCCTGAGCGTTGTCGCCTGCCACACTGGGAGACGCCTCCCGAGCCCCTGGCCGCGCCCCTCGTGGCGGGGCCACTCTCGTGAACCGATGCCTACTCCGAAAGCGGGATACTGGGTGAGCCCGTCTGCCCGCCGCCTAATGGGAGCTACGGAACCGGGGAATGCTCGGTTCCGTAGCCGCCAGCAGGTGAGCACTATCGCCGCCGGAGCCGTTCGAGCTCTGGGGTCAGACCGTGCCCCTGATGGTCGGCCGGGAGGCCAGACCGCTGATGGGGTGGCGTGCCCGCCCGTCAGGGCGTGAGCACTAGATCCATTAGGCCGCGCGCCGTGCCTTCCGCAGGCTGCACCGTCTTGTCAAGTACGTGACTGGGGAGGGTCTGTTGCTGCTGATCGGTGACGACTGGGCCGAGGATCACCACGATGTCGAACTTCAGGACGAGACCGGCCGAAGGCTGGCCGCCGCGAACCTGCCCGAGGGGGTGGCCGGCATCGCCAGACTGCACGAACTCATCGCCCGCCACGGCGGCCAGGATCTGGAACCGGAAGAGGTGGTGATCGGGATCGAAACCGACCGCGGTTCGTGGGTGCAGGCCCTGATCGCCTCCGGCTACCAGGTCTATGCGATCAACCCGCGCCAGGTCGTCCGTTTCAAGGAGCGGTACGCCTCCTCCGGGGCCAAGAGCGACAAGGGCGACGCCCATGCGCTGGCCGATATGGTCCGCATCGACCGGGCCCAGCTGCGGCCGGTGGCCGGGGACAGCGAGGCGGCCCAGGCCGTCAAGGTCGTCGCCCGCGCCCACCAGACCCTGATCTGGGAACGCACCCGCACCTTCCACAGGTTGCGCACCGCGCTGCGTGAGTACTTCCCCGCCGCCCTGAACGCCTACGCGGATCTGACGCTGACCAGCACTGACGCGCTGGAACTGTTGATCAAGGCGCCCACTCCGGCAGTGGCGGCGAAACTGACCCGTACCCAGATCGCCGCCGTTCTGGCCCGCCACCGCCGGCACAACCGCGACGCGAAGGCGGCCGGCATCCGCACCGCTCTGCGTGAACCGCAGCTCGGCCTGCCCGAGCCGGTCACCGCCGCCTACGCGGCCACCACCGAGGCCCACGCACGGCTGCTGATCGCGCTGAACGAGCAGATCGCCGCGATGGAAGCGCAGGTGAAGGCGCATTTTCTGGCGCACCCGGACGCTGAGATCTACCTCTCGATGCCCGGCATCGCAGAGATCACCGGCGCCCGGGTGCTCGCCGAGTTCGGAGACGACCCCACCCGCTACGACAGCGCGAAAGCCCGCAAGAACTACGCCGGCACCAGCCCGATCACCCGGGCCTCCGGCAAAAGCCACCACGTCCAGGCCCGCTACGTCCGCAACAACCGCCTCGCCGACGCCCTCCAGACCCAGGCGTTCTCCGCCCTGCGTGCCTCACCCGGAGTCCGCAAGTACTACGACAAGCAACGCGCCCGCGAAGTCGGCTACAACCCCGCCCTCCGCCAGGTCGGCAACCGCCTCGTCGGCATCCTCCACGGCTGCCTCAAAACCCGCACCCACTACGACGAAGCAACCGCCTGGTCCCACCACGCCCACCCCCATGCCGCTTGACACCAAACGACATGGGGTGTCTGACCCGAGAGACACGGACCGTTCATGACCAACGAGTCGAAGCGGTACACCCGCAAAGAGGTGGACCGGTTGGCAGCGCTGTCACGGGCCTACCAGGAAGCGCGCGCGGACATCACCGCCGCCATCGTGCAGGAGACCATGGCCGTCCTCGATCCGGAGCATCGAGCGGACGTCGGCGCACGCTTCGGCCTCTCCCCAGAGGAGCTCTCCCGCTACCGTCCCGAGGAAGTGCTACGGCTTCGGAACGGACACATTCACCGCGCAAGTCTCCGAAGCGCCGATGACGTGCTCGCTGATGTGATGCTGCATATCGAGTTGGGCCGCCTGAATCCGGGCGATCAGCTCCCCCCGCGCACGGCCTTCACCGCGACCTACCGGTGCGACAAGAGGACGCACAAGCAGGTCGTCGACCACCTGATCCGAGACGGCGTGATCCACCGCCCGGGAGGACAAGGCGGCCCGCTGTACGTCGCCCCACTCGACGCCGAGACCGGCCGCAACCACTGACGCCTGCCACGCTGATGTGTGAGGGCTCAAGACATCTTTGACGTTCTGTTCTCAGCACATCGTGGACGTCGTTGGCTCGTTGTTCCGCCCGGGAGAAGGGGCCGCGATCGAGCAGCGGACCGCCGCCCCGTGACGCACCCGGTCACCGGCGTCCCTCTGCCCGCCGACAAGTACCTGCTCCCCGCACTCACCGACCCGCCGAACACGCCGCCTACATCCGCACCCGCCACCATGACGCTGACCTCAGCCACACCGCCGGCGTCGTCCTGCTCTACCAGTCCTCCCTGGCCGATCAGGCCGACGCTGATCAGAGGTCCGGCCACCGTCCGGTCCGGCGCAATGCCGGACAGTTCGCGGGCTCGAACATCGCGCCTTCCCAGGGACGTTAACGGTGCCGGCCTCGGCTCGGGTGTCGTGCTTGCGCATCCACGTTATGCAGACCTGCCGGATCCAAGACGTGGGCGTGTTCCTCGGCCTGGACGTCGGCAAGTCAGCCCACCACGGGCACGGGCTCACCCCGGCCGGGAAGAAGGTCTTCGACAAGCCGCTGCCCAACAGTGAGCCGAAGCTGCGGGCTGTGTTCGACAAGCTGACCGCACACCTGCGGGACGAGGCCGCCACACCCGGCATCGCGGTCCGCCAAGGGTGCGTGTGGACCACCGATGCGCTGTACCGGGAAAGCGCCACCGAAGTACAGCAGTACGCGGCTGAGGGAGTCGTCGTCGCCGATCTGGAGGCGGCCGGTGTACTCGCTGTTGCCCGCTACCGACGGGTGCCAGCCGCGGCTACCTTCGCGGTCGCGGACTCTCTGGCCCGGCGTACGCCGCGCGGCGACGAACCCCAGACCCGCGACGCCCTCCTCCTCGCTCGCCGCGGCCACCCGCGTGCTCGCCAACCGGCGGGAGCCGCCGCCCAGCTCGATCGCCATCGCCTAAGCATGTGATCCCTTCGCGAAGGAGGGGCAGGTCCCTGTCGGTCCTACCAGGGTCACCACCGTGTCCGGCACGACTGCGACCCGGGCGCTGCTCAGGAGATGGCGGCCGACCAGCCCCTTCGCGAGAGGGTGGCGGCCCCTTCGGGGGTGATGGTCACCGCGGCGCCCCGGATGGGGAGGTCACCGTCCACGACGAGCCACGTGCGGATGCGATCAAGCCCGTCCCACAGCCGCCTCGGCCCGCCCTGGTGCACGGTCGGGGAGTCCCGGCGCTGCGCCGCTGTGGCACGGGCCCACGAGCCGTCTTCGTGCAGCATGTACACGGTGCGGGTGCCGTCGTCCGCAGTGTGCTGGCGGTGGCCGATGCCGGGTACGAGGACTTCGAGGGTGGAGCGCACGTCCCACGTGTCCGGCACGTACATCAACGGGTAGCGGCTGGTGCTGACGGTCTCGCCGTCGGCGTGCTGGGCGGTCTGCCACAGTGGCGCGTCGTCCGTGAGGATGTCGTCGTAGTCCTCGCCGTGCCGCGTACTCATGAAGCCGGCCGGCTCCGGCGCGACGTATCCGGTCGCCCCGCCGTCGCCGGTCTTGTCTGCGACAATGATCAACCCGGTCCGGGCGAGGGTGGTCACCAGCCGTCCGCCAGGGGCGAGTGCCTCCAGCCACGAGACGGGCACGGTGGGCATCGACACGGTGGAGACGATCCGGTCGTAGCTGCCGTCGGGAAGGGTCTTCGTCAGATCGCAGACCTCCAGTCGAGGGTGGTGGCCGGTGTCGGCGAGCCGCTGTCGTGCCGCCGAGACCAGGTAGGGGTCGATGTCCACGCTGGTGATGTGGTCGGCGCCGAGCCGGGCGCAGGCCAGAGCGGTGCCGTAGCCGCTTCCGGTGGTCACCAGCACGCGGGAGGCGTCGGCGATGCACGCGGACCGGTACATCAGCAGGACCAGCGAGGGCAGCGTGGAGGAGGAAGTGGGGTACTGGTCGGCTCGGCGGACGAGGGCCTGGCCCGGGCCTGCATGGTCGGCGTGATGGCGGCCCACGCGGGTAACGAGCGTGCTGTCGCTGTAGGCCTCCCGCAACCACTGCTCAGGGTCAGCGGCACCGTCGCGTAGGGACCATACGGGCCGGCCGTCGCTTCCACTCTCCCTAGTCCACCAGTGGGGAACGAATGGGTGACGCGGCGTGGTGGCCAGGGGTTCGTACCAGCGGGACTCCGGCCGGATGGCGGTGCTGGCTGCGAGCTGTCGTGCCGCTGATTCCCAGTCCATCGAGGTTCTCCCTGTTCAGCGCGCGGTGGTCGGGGTGATGCCGGAGGAGGGGTCGCAGGTGCCGCCGCCTTTGCACGAGTCGTCGTTGGGGCCGCAGTCGGGGCCGCACGGGTCGTGGCGACTGGCAGGGATGCTCGCGGCAACCTGGCGCCAGGACTGGGAGGCGAACACGTCTCGCAGCGTATTGGCCCGCACACTGCCGCCGGGCAGGAATCGGCCCAGGACGCACGGGGTGACGGTCCCGTCGGACAGGATCGCGGCCATGCCGTTGGCGCATCGGCCGCACAGTGCGGAGGTGGACGGTATGACTGTGCCCTTGGAGGCGTTGCCGACGGCACGGACACGGTCGGTGTGGATGTCCGTGATTCCGAGCTTCTGGAGTTGCGCGCGCGCCTCGGCGACGCGCTGTCCTTCCAGGACGTCGACGATCCCGACGCGGACGTGGATACCGCGGCGGTGTGCCTCAATGATGTTCCCGAGGGTGGCGGCGTGGGAGCCCTTGCGTCCGGTGACCTGGTCGTGGCCGTCGTCGGTATCAGCGTAGTAGGAGGTGGCGAGGCTGACGCCGGGCCGCGCGAAGAGCGCCCAGTGCTCGGCGCGGACGCGGTAAAGGTTCGAGTAGACGAGGACCTTGAGCCTTTCCGAGAGGGCGTGGTCGACGAGCTCGGCGAAGGCGGGGTGCAGCGTGGGCTCACCGCCGATCAGCTGGATCCGCTCCGTGCCGAGGGTGGCGGCCTCGCTGATGATGCGGCGCCACTCAGCGGCGGTCAAGGTGCCGTGCCCCTGGGTGGGGCCGGCCTCGGCGTAGCAGTGTGACCCGCAGGTCAGCTGGCAGCGCCGGGTGATTTCCAGTTCGAGGAACGTGGGTGTGCTCGGTGCTTTCGCCGCTGAGGATTCAAGCATGGCAGTCATGAGGTTCTTCCCTTCACGATGGCTTCACGGTCGGTTCGGGCCTTGCCCGCAGAGGGATCCGGGGCGGGTGGCGTGGATGATCTGGCGGGCGGTGCGGAACATCTCGGCGCCGTGGGCGCCGTCGGGGAAGCGTTCGACGACACGGTGGTGCACGTGCTGCCGGTAGGCCAGCGCGGTCAGGCCGCCGAAGACCGCCATGTCGAGCTGCTGCTGGGAGGCGAAGCAGGCCAGGGCGGCCTGCTTGGCGGCCAGGAGATCGGGGGTGCCGACGAAGTAGAGGTTCGGCTCGAAGTTCCGGCTGTAGGGGGAGCGGAAGTGGATCAGGTCGGCGGCTTCGCGTATCGCGACGGTGGTGGCCTCCTCGCCGGTGACGGCGTGGTCGAGGTGCTGGTCGTCGGGGTAGTGGGTGTAGACGACGTCGGGGCGCTCGGCGGCGAAGGCGTCGAACAGGGTGGCGTTGATGGCCCCGCGGTGGTCGGTGAAGCGGGTGTCGGGGATCTGGGAGAAGGTGTAGCCGCCGATGCAGAGGATCTTCGCGGCGGCCAGGCACTCGTCGCGGCGCGCAGCACCGTCGTCCCTCCCGGTTCGCCCGGCGCTCAGGCAGTGGACCCGGACGCGGTCGCCGGCGAGGACGTGGTCGCGGAGGCGCATGCCCATGGCGAGCTCAGCGTCGTCGGGGTGAGCGACGACGACAAGGACGGACCGGGCGGCGGTCAACTCGGCTCCTCCGTGGCGGTGATCTGCAGAGCGCTGTGCAGACGGCGGCCGTCGAGCCCTTGCCAGCGGAAGGACTCGTGTTGGTGGCGGGGCCAGCGCAGGTAATGGAGGCTGCCGACGGCGTCAGCCGGTCCGCGGCTGCTCCGGTAGGCGATCTTGGAGGTCTGGCCGCCGTCGAGGTGGAATACCGCCGCCGGGTCGTGGTCGGCGCGCTCGCACAGCTCGGCAACCTCCTGGACGGTGACGCCCCGGAAGGCGGGGGCGAGGGGAGCGCCGTCCAGGACGGTCAGGGTCAGGTGCCGGCCGTCGAGGGCGAGCAGGGTGCGGGCGTAGCGGGCGTCGGGGCGGAAGGGACTCGTCCCGAGGCTCTGGTCCCAGGCGGCGGTGAGTCCGGCGGCGGCGTTGGCGGCGGAGGGCCCGAGGGACAGGGCGCTGTCGACGTCGGCGGTGTCCAGGGTGTCGAGGGCCATGACGTGGACGGGCGTGCCCGGGGCGAGGTGGGCGGGCCAGGGCGGGTGGCTGCGCAGGACGTAGGCGCCGGCGAACAGGTCGGCGCCGCCGCCGGGGTACAGGGCGGTGATCCGCGGGCCGGTGGGGGTGGAGGTGACGGTGCAGTCGAGGACATCCGCGTTGCGGGGCGTGGTGTTGGCGGCTGCGTCGACGTCGCGGCGGAACCCGGTGCGGGGGTCGTCGTGGTAGCGGATGCGGCAGTTGGCCGCGCCGAACACGGCGAGGTGGCCGGGCGGGGCCGGGTGCGGCGGGGTTTCCTTGGATCCGGTCCAGGTGTGCGGGTGGCCGGCGACGGTGAGGGTGCCGGTGGCGGTCAGGGTACGCACGACCGGGCGGCCACGGTGGATGAGGAGGGCAGGCTTGGTGACGGTGGGCAGGCTGGCGGCGTGGTGGTCGCGGACCGCGAGGTCGAGGCAGGGCTCGGCGGGCTGGTAGTTGGGGTCGTCGGAGATGTAGGCGAAGGCGCCGGAGACCGCGGCGACGGCGGGCCCGGTGACGAGATGGCGCAGGTGAAAGCCGGCCGGGGAGGAGACGGGCCGGCACCGGGCTCGGTCGAGGTCGACGGTGAGGGTGTAGACGTTGGTGAAGCAGTCTTCGCCGAGGCCGACCGGGCGGGCGGTGAGGACCACGCCCGGTGCGGGGCGGCGGGTCCAGGCCGGGGTGGGGCGGGCGAACGGGCTCTGGTCGTAGGCCAGCGACTGGACGTCGTCGATATGGATGCCGCGGGCTCTCAGTTCGGCAAGCGGGACCAGGAGGTCCGGATGGTCACCGTTCGGGGCGGGGGGGAGGTTCACGCCGTCACCGGCCCGGAGGCTGCGTCCAGCAGGCCGGGAACGGTGAACGGCCCGGCATCCAGCAGGCCGCGCAGGGTGCGCCGCAGCCGCTCGGCGCTGGCGGGTGGGGCGGTCGGCGGGTAGGGGACGGTACGCGCCTCCAGCCGGTACAGCAGCACCCCGGCGGCCACCGTCGCGAGGAGCGCGTCGCCGCGCCAGGGCCACACCGGGCCGGGAAGGGTGGAGGCGTAGGCGTCGAGGAACGCGGCGGCGAGCGGGCGCAGGCGTGCGGGCCGGGCCGCGTGGTGCAGGACCAGATGGGCGAGGAGGTAGCCGGTGTCGAACAGCGGCGCACCGTGGTGCACATTGTCCAGGTCGACGAACGCGGTGTGTCCGGCGGCGAGGCTGAGGTTCTTCGGGCAGGGGTCGCCGAGGATCAGCTGCCGGCCGGGCAGGGCCTCCAGGCGGCGGCACGCCTGGTCGAGGGCGCGGTGGCCGCAGGCGCGCAGGCAGTAGCCGTAGGCGTGCTCGGCGCGGAAGATGTCGTCGCCGTCGCCGTCACGCAGCGGCGGCAGAGCTGCGGTAGCGCGGTGGATGCGGCCCAGGGCGGTACCCAGGCGCGTGCACTCCTCACCCGTGGCGTCGCGCTGGTCGAGGTGCTCGCGCCAGGTGCGGCCGTCGGGGAAGACATCGGTCATCACCATGGCGTGCGCTTCGGGCAGGAACGCCAGAGCGTTGGGGAACAGATCGGGCAGCAGGCCGTGGTGGAGTGTCAGGGCGCGGTGCTCGAGGGCGATCAGCGCCGGGTCGGTGGCGATGTGCGCGATGTGGGCGAAACGGCGGCCGCGGACCTTGACGATGACGTTGCCCGCCTCGCCGTGGACGCGGAAGACGTGGCTGACGTTGCCGTCGGTGCACGCCTGAACGCGGGTGAGACGTCCGGTGTGGGGGTGGCACGCGGCAAGGACTCGGTGCAGGTGCGGGCCGAGGACCGCGGCCAGGCCGGGCGCGGTGCGGTCGGCGGCGAGGGGTGCGGTCATCGTGCTGCTCCCAGGGCGGCGACAAGCCGTCCGGCGCGCTCGGCCGGGGCTGTGGGGCGGAAGTCGAGGACGACGGGGGCGGCGGGCCGCCCGCCGTCGGCCCAGCGTCGGCCCATCGACAGGTAGGCGGCGGCCATCAGACGGGCTGGCCGCCGGTGGTCGGCCAGGTCCGAGGCCAGCAGAGCGCGGGGAGTGCGGCCGGCGAGGTAGGAGAGGAATTCGGTGACGGCGCAGGTGCGGGCCGAGCGCTGGGTCGGCAGCACCGCACCCTCGCCGCTGCCCTGGGCGAGGTCGGTGAAGCCGAGTCTGCGATGCCGCTGCCAGTCGGGGCGCAGTTGGTCGTTGCGCAAGACGTGGAGCTCGATGTGGTCGGCGCCGCCCGCCGCCAGCCGGTCGGTCCCGTCCTGGTCGCCGTGGAGGGTCTGCAGGACGTGCAGGTGCAGGGCCTGGAAGGGCCCCTGCTGGACGATGTGGGTCTCCTGCCCGATCCGGCCGTTGCCTTTGTACAGGCCACCGGGCACCGGGTGGAGGCTACCGCGCTGGGAGAACGTGGTGTGGGCGAGGCTGTGACTGCCGAGCGCCATCACCCGTCCGCGGCTGCGGTAGGCGACGTTGAGGAACACGTCGACCTCGCCGAAGCCGGCGGTGAGCCGGTCCAGGTCCTCCCCGGTGTACGGGTTGCGGTCGGCGAAGCCGGGCAGCAGCCGTTCGTGGTCGGCGACGGTGAGCTGGGCGAGGAAGTCGGCAGGCCTGGTGCACGCGGCGTGTACCTCGATCTCGTCGATCTCCTTGCCCGGGCGCTCGCCGCCGGCGAGCCACCACGGGACGGTGTCGAAGTGGTGGTAGCCGGAGTGGGCGGCCTTGCCGTAGCCGCGATCGAAGCCGTGGTAGCCGAGCTCGACGAGTTCGTCCGGCAGCCGCCACTGGCCGTCGCCGTGGCTGGACTGGACGGAGGTGACCGGGCAGTTCGTGGCCTCGGCGACCTCACCGATCAGCTCCCGCACCCGGCGGAACGCGGGGTGCCAGCGGCGCTGACTCAGCACGCTGACCACCATCCGCGGATCGCGCCGGCACGCCGCCCGGTAGGCGGCCAGCAGGGTGTCGAAGTCGTCGGCGATCGCCATCGCGGCTGCCGGGTCGGTGGACGCGCCCGGGTGAACGGTCAGCGGCTTGTCCAGCAGCACCGGCAAGTCCCGCTCCATCGCCCACAGCGCATAAGGCAGGTGCACGGACGGCTCGGTCGCCACGACGACCGCGCCGATCCGCTCCCGCTCCACCACCCCGTCCAGCACCCGGCGCACCCCGCCGGGTAGGGCACGCCGGGAGGCGGGGAACGGCTCGACGGTGACGACGGGCATCCGCCGCGGCCGGCCGGGCGTGCCGTATTCGACCGCAGGGGCAGCGTGGAGCAGGTCGACGCCCGTGAGGGTCCCGGCCAGGCCCGTGTCCTGCGCGGCGGCCAGCGCGGGCAGGTGGTTGAGGAGGGCGTGCGGGCCGACACCGACGACCAGCACGTTCACCGCGGCGCTCACCGGCCCACCGCCACACGGCCGGCGCCGGCGCCGAGCAGCGGCAGCACGCCTTCGCCGACCTCGTAGGCCTCTTCCAGGTGGGGGAACCCGGACAGGATGAATTCCTCGATGCCGAGCGCCGCGTACTCCTTGATCCGGTCGGCGACCTCGCGGTGCGAGCCGACGAGCGCGGTGCCCGCGCCGCCGCGCAGCAGCCCCACCCCCGCCCACACGTTCGGCCACACCTCCAGATCGGACGTGTGGCCGCTGTCGCGGTAGGCGGCGTTCAGGCCGCTCTGGCGGGCCTGCCCGGTGGACTGGCTGCCGGCCAGGGTGGCCTGCACCCGGGCGACGTGCGCCGGGGCGATCCCGGTCAGCAGGCGCTCGGCGGCAGCCCAGGCCTGCTGGCTCGTGTCGCGGGCGACGACGTGGAACCGGATCCCGAACCCTGGGGCGCTGCGCCCGGCGTCGGTGGCCAGGGCGCGGATACGCTCCAGCTTGGCGGCGACGTCGGCAGGCGGCTCACCCCAGGTGAGGTAGACGTCCGCATGCCGGGCGGCGACCGGGGCGGCTTCGGTGGAGGAGCCGCCGAAGTACACGCCGGGCAGAGGGTCGGGGGGTGTCCACGGACAGTGGGACATCCGGGTGAGCGGACAGTTCAGGTCCTCGTGTGCGGACAGCTGATCTCCCTGTCCGGTATGACTATTTGTCCCTCGGTCGGGCTCAGGCCAACGGGGTGACACCCTGGCCTGTGGTGGCTTGGGTGAGCCGAAGCGAGGAGCCCTCGGTGAGGATGATGTGGGCGTGGTGCAGGAGCCGGTCGACGGCCGCGGTCGCCAGGGTTTTGGGCATGATCGAATCGAATCCCGAGGGGTGCAGGTTCGAGGTCACGATCACCGAGCGGCGCTCGTATGCGGCGTCGATGACACGGTAAAACGCTTCGGCGGCGGCCTGTCCGGACGGGAGCATGCCGATGTCGTCGACGACGATCAAATCGCACCGGGTGATCTTCGCGATGGCCTTGGTGACGGTGTTGTCGACGGTGGCCCGCCCCAGGTGGGTGGTCAGCGATTCCAGGGTGAACCAGGCGACCTGCATCCCGGCGTCGATGGCCTTGTGGGCCAGGGCCTCCGCCAGGTGGCTCTTGCCCGTCCCCGACGGCCCGGTGACAGCCAAATTCTCCGCGCGGCCGATCCATTCCAGGGTCATCAGTGCGTGCTGGGTGGGCAGCGGGATCGAGGAGTCGGCTTCCTTCCAGGACTCGAAGGTCTTGCCGGAGGGCAGGCCGGCCTGGCGGTGGTGGTTGCGGCGGGTGGCCTCGTTGCGGCCGTGGGCCTCGGCCTCCAGCAGGATCCGCACGACCTCGGCGGGGTCCCAGCGTTGGGCCCGGGCGGTGGCCAGTACGTCGGGGGCCGCCGCGCGGAGGTAGGGGAACCGCATCCTTCGCAGCACCGCGTCCAGCTCGGCCGGGATCGGCGGCGCGAGAGGCGCGGGCGGGACCGGGGACGGGGCGGGGATCAGCTCGGGCGGATCGATGACGGCTGTGGTGGCCATGGGCAACTGCCTTTCCTTGCTGGATGGTTCGGGACTGTCCGTTCCCGGGCCGCTTCGCGGCCCGGGAACGGGGGATCAGGTGGCGGGGCGGCCGAAGTCGGACCAGGCGCCGGTGCCGGGCTGCGCGGAGTGTGCCTCGTCGGCGACGACCAGGTCGGCGGGGCGGGCGGCCTCTTTGCGGTGCTGGACGATGGACATCAGGTCGCCCTCGGCGAAGCGCCGGTTGATGGCCGCCAGTCCGAGTGAGAGGTCGACTTCGGCGGTGCCGACCAGGGCGGCGAGCTCGACGGCGCCCGCCATCTTGACCCGGATCCGGGTGGTTCCGGCCGCGGCGGCCTCGATCAGCCAGGACTTCGCCCCGGGGCCCAGTGCCAGGAAGGCTTCCTCGGCGTCGTTGCCGGGCTTGACCTTGGGCGGGCGCGGGGACCCGTCCATCTCCTGGGGGTGGTCGGGGTAGTGGGCGGTGTCGATGACCGGACGCCCGGGCAGGGCGATCTGGTGCCGGGCGACCTCGGCCAGGCCGGCCGGGCCCTGCATCCACTCGGGGCGGTGGGCGAGCTGGGACAGGTCGCAGACCACGACGAGCTCGTCGCCGTCGACGCGCACCCACGCTTCCTGGCCGACCAGTCCGGGCGGGGTCGAGTAGCGCACCGACCCGAAGCGCACCGTCTGGTCCCGCAGCACCTGCCTCGACTCGCCCAGTGCGAGGGTGTGCGGGCCGGCGGGCAGCGCGTGCAGGCGGGTGCGCTCGATGTCGAGCATGGTGGAAGGGGCCCGGCCGGTCTCACGGTGGACCCGGTTGTTGACCTGTTGGCAGAAGATCGCGCAGGCCCCGCGCAGTTCGGCGAACGAGTCGTAGGCGGGCCGCAGGTTGGCGTCGGTGGGCACCAGGTCGGCCTTCGCGACGCGGACCGTGGCCTCGCTGCCGCCCTTCGATTCGGGGTCGAACGGCACACACGTATGTACTTGAAGGCCGTAGTGCCGTCCCGCGGCCACGATTTGGGGGTGGCGGACCGCGACACCGGCGACCCTGTCGATGGTCACCGTCTTCTCGTTGTCGGTCAGCGCATAGGTCGGCACTCCGCCGATCGCCCGCAGCATCGAGTCGACGCAGGAGATCAGCGTGGGCAGGGTCCGGTCCCAGACCGGGATCACCACCCGGAACCTGGACCAGGCCAGCCATGCGCAGAACAGCAGTGTCACGCGGGGCGCACCGCCGCCGGGACCAGGGACTTTCGGGCCCCATCCCCAGTCGAATTGGACCCACAGCCCCGGCTCGGTGATCCATGGGCGATACGTTCTGCGGTGCCCTGCGTCCCAGCGGCCCTTGGCGACCGCCACCGCCCGGCGCGTGGTGCGTTCATCGCCGGTGAACCCCAGCAGCACCAGGCGCTCGTGGAGCTTGTCCGCGCGGGCCTTGCCTTGCGAACGTTCCACCCATTCCTCGATCTTGGGAAGGAACGGGTCGATCAGCTTCGGCCGCATCACCGGTGCGTCAGATGGCTGACCGGTGTCCCTCATCCGTGCGTACCTGCGGACGGTCTTCGGGTCGACCCCGGCCAGTTGGGCAGCCGAATGCGCACACCCGGTGGCGTCCAGGGCCTCGTAGATTTCCATGATCTCCCTGCAAGACTTCTTCACGGTCCCTCCGGCGCGGTCCAGCTCGTTGTCCTCACACCAGCGAGCAAACCCCCGGAGGGATCACCAGTTCGGTACCTGGGTTCGAAAACACACGAACGGCCGTACCGACAGGGAGATCAGCTGTCCGCCAAGCGGGATCCAAAATGTCCGCCTACAAGGATCTTGCGCTGTCCGCTCTCAGGGGGTGAGAAGACGGCCGCGCCTTGTACGTCGTAGTGCGCGCCCTGGTAGTCGAACGGCTCGGGTGCCCAGGCGCCGCGCAGGATGGTCAGCCACTCGTCGGTGCGCGCGTAGCGGGCGGCCTTGTCGAGGTGGTCGCCGAAGCGGGCCTGCTCGGCCCGGTCGCCGCCGGTGACGACGTTCAGCAGCAGCCGGCCCCGGGTCTGCTGCTGGAACGTCGCGGCCATCTGCGCGGCGAGCGTGGGGGATATGGAGTCGGGACGCTGCGCGACCAGGAATTTCAGGCGCTCGGTGGCCTGGGCGAGGACGGCGCAGGTGATCCACGGGTCCTCGTTGAACGTGCCGGCGGGGGTGAGGATCGCGTCGAAGCCCATGTGTTCGGCAGCCTGCGCGATCTGGGTGAGGTAGCGCAGGTCGGGGGCGCGGTGCCGGTCGGCTCCGGGGCCGCCAGTCGCGGTGGTGTCATGGCCGGGTCCGTGGGTGCCGCGCATCCCGGTGGTCAGGGTGCGGCCGTCGCTGCCGGTCGGCAGGAACCAGTGGAACTGCAAGGGGGTCACGGGAGCTCTCCTGGTGATCAGTCGGAGGTGAAGTCGCCGGCGGCCCGGGCCGACAGACGGGCGAGGAGCGGGACAGGGACGGGGATGGTCCCGGTTCTGCGGGCGGCTGCCTCGCGGGCGCGGCCCCTATCGCCGGGCATGCGCCAGGTGCCGTCGGCCGCCGCGGCGGTGCGCAGCTGGTCTGCGAGGCGGGTGTTCGCGGCGGCCGCGTTTGCGTCGGGGGCGGCGAAGGTGGGGTCGAGGGCGATGAAGGCGTAGCCGGTGCTCCAGGTGGAGTCGACGTCGCGGCCCATGGGGAAGCCGAACAGGGAGCCGGTCAGGGTCTGCAGGAGCAGGGACAGCGCGAAGCCGCGGTGGTCGCCGAAGACGATCGCGGAGGAGGCGGCGTGGGGGTCGCGGGTGGTGCGGCCGTCGGCGTCGACGAAGCACTGCTCGGGCAGGGGCCGGCCCGAGCGGCGGTGCTCCCAGAGCACGCCCATCGGCGCGAGGGTGGTGCCCATGTCCGCGCTCACGGGTTCGCCGAGGGTGGGCAGCGCGAAGGAGAGGGGATTGACGCCGAGGACGGGAGTGGCGCCGCCGGCCGGGACGGCTTCGGGCCGGGAGGTGTTGGCGGCGATGCCGATCAGGCCGTGTGCGGCGATGGCCTCGGTGAATGTGGACAGGACGCCGTAGCGCTGGGTGTTGATGACCCCGACCAGGCCGACGCCGAGACGACGCGCCCGCTCGATGGCCGCGGCGGTCGCGAAGTGGGCGCTGAGCGGTCCGATCTCACGGTGGGCGTCGACGACGGCGAACGCGCCGCGTTTACGGACGATCTCGGGCGGGGCCTGCCGCTCGGGGAAGAGGCGGGACTCGAAGGCGAACTTCGCCAGCCCGTGGGAGGGCTTGCCGCGCAGTTCGCCGGTCAGGAAGTGGTCGGCCACCCGGCGGCCCGCGCCGTCGGGGACGCCCGCGGCCGTGCAGGTGCGGGCCATCAGGTCCGTGACCTCGGCGATCGGCACCTGCACGCTCGCCGGGTCGGCGGGCGCGGCGCGGGTGGAGGGGGCGGTGTCGGACATGGGACTCCCGTTCGGCGGCATGCGGGGCGGGACCGGCCCAAGCGGGCGGCCGGTCAGGGGGCGGGGGCCGGGGCGGATCAGGTGCGGGCGCGGGTGTGGAAGCGGTGCCAGGTCATGGCGGAGCGCAGCTGCCCTTCCCGCTCGGTGCGGCGCTCGGGCGGGCAGGTGGCGGCCTGCTCGGCGCGGCGCCGGGTGAGGGCGGTGACGAAGGTGCCGGCCGCGTCGGCGGGCGCGGCGGCGCGCAGTGGCTGCGGGACGCCGCCCCACACGCTGGACGCAATGACGAGGGGCAGGTCGGGGGCGAGGGGCATCGGGCAGCTCCTGATCCGGGTCTCTGCGGGAAGAGGGCGAGGAGAGCGCGGCCCCGGGTCCGCCCCGGGTCCGCGTGCGGTTCGGACTACGGCCGGTGGGCGGCCATCCGGTCGAGGACGAGGTGGCCGCGTGCCACGAGCTCGTCGCGGTCCTTGGCCAGGCCGTTGCGCAGGTAGGACACGCCGAGGCGGACGGTCAGCAGCTGCAGCAGCCGGTTCTCCTCGGCGGTCAGCGGCCGGCCGTAGCCCGTGAAGTACGCTTCGCGCAGCTCCGGGCGGACTGACCAGATGGCGCCGAACAGCCACACGAACTCGGATGCGGCGACGCCGTGCGCGGCGGTCGCGAAGTCGATAAGGCCGTGGCGGCCTCTGTCCTCGTCGTACAGCCAGTTCCGGGTCTCGTAGTCGCCGTGCCGGTAGACCAGCGGCAGACCCTCGGCGAGGCCGGCGAGCTCTTTCGAGGCCGCCTCGACCAGGGCGAGCCGGTCGGCGGCCAGGTGCGACGCGACGTCCTCCAGGCAGTCGGCGGCCTCGCGGGCCTTGTCCTCCATGTCGGAGCGCACCGCGGCGCGGTCCGCGTCCGTGCCGGGCGCGGATGCGTCGTGCCAGCGGCGCAGCAGCCGCCCGGCCACCTCGTACAGGTGCAGCTCGGTGCTGGTCTCCAGGGGCAGGTCCCGCACGACGCGGCCGGGCAGCGGCGAGCTGAGGATCGCTCGCAGGTCCGGGTTGCAGGCCAGCAGCCGCGGCGCTTCACTCTCGCCCAGGTGCGCCGCGGCGAAGGCGTATCCGGCGACTTCGCGCTCGAATTCGAGGGCGCTGGGGCTGATCTTCGCGTAGGCGTCCCGGTCCCCTGCGCTCACGCGCCATACGAGGGAGGTGCTGCGCGGCCAGGAACGGTCCTCGTTCGCGTCCAGGCCGGGCAGGTGGAGGGCGACCCAGTCGCGCAGCTCGGGCGGGAAGGGCTTGGCGGTCGTCATGACGGTAGGTCTCCGAACGGGCGTGGGAGCGGGCGGATTCGGTGGAGCCGTGCGCGCGGTTGCGCGGGGCGGACCGCGGTTCAACTGGTCGTCTCCTCGCTGGTGCTGCCGGTTCAACGGTCGGACGGTGAGCGGGGTGCGCGCCGTCGGGAGTCAGAAGTAGTCGGCCAGCCAGGGCTCCCGGTCGGCGGTGGCGGCCAGCAGGCGGGCGAGGACGGAGCTCTCCCCGTGCAGGCCCGCCAGCGCGGCGGCGGCCGGGCTGCGGTAGCCGCCGGCGTACCAGAGCGCGAACTGCCCCCCGGTCAACGTGACGTCGGCGCTGCGGCCGCGTACGCCGCCGGGGGTGAGGCGGGCGCGGCCTGCACCGATGCTCAGGGTGTGCCGGCTGAAGCCGGCGCCGTCCGGGTCGGCGAGGTCGAGCACGAGTTCGTCGTCCAGGTGCCCGGGCCAGCCGCGCAGCTCGACGGCGCGGGCTGGGTCGAGAACCCGCAGCATCCACGGATGCCAGGATCTCGCTGTCGCCGTGCCGACGCTCGACAGGCGCTGGTGCAGCAGCGAGCCGGGCGGCAGGCCGGTGCGCTCGAACATCACGGTGGGGACGCGGCCGTGGTGCCGGCCGAGGAAGGCGAGCATCGCGTCGGCGGCCGGCCCGTCGGCCGCCCAGAAATCGTGGACGACCAACTGCCGGCCACCCGGGGTGCGCTCCGTCGCCACACTCAGGACGCCACTCGGCTCCCGCCCGTGTTCGGCGAACGCGTAGGTCGCCAGGTCCGGGTGCGCCTCCTGCTGCCAGGAGCCCCACCAGGCGGGGCGCTGCCACGGTCCGTTCCACCGCCCGGCCAACCGGTCGCGTACTTGGCCCAACTGCGCGGTGTCGCCGTGGGTGATCTTCATCGTGTCTGCGGCGGCCTGCTGGAGGGCGGCGGTCGGCACCGTCCAGGAGAACACCTGCGCCGGTGCCTCCCAGCCCAGCCGCCGCACATAGCCGTTGGAGGCCGTCCACAGCGTGGCGAGGACCGCACCCTTCTCCTGCAACACACGCACCCGCTCCTGAACGAGGCGGGCCGCGAGGCGGCCGCCGCGCTCCTCCGGGGCGACGCAACCGCAGCCCATGCTCGCGGCGGGCACCGGCCTGCCGCCGAACCACTGCGGCACCAGCAGGCCCATGCCCCCGGCGACGACCCGGCCGCCGCGCACCGCCACCCGGCGGTCCGCGTGCGGGCCCAAGCGTGTGATGTCGGGCACCGGCTGCCCGTAGGCACGACGGGCGAGAGCGCCGTACTCCTCCCACCGGCCGTCGTCGGCCTCAACGAACTGAACGTCCACGGTCCGGCTCCCTTAGTAGCCGGTGACGTCGCGGACGACGTCCGGGTCGACGGGGACGAAGAAGGTGCGGGTGCCGGTGACGGCCAGGTCGCCACGCTGGTTGAACCCCTCCACCCGGCAAGTGACGATGCCTTGGTCGGGGCGGCTGCCCGAGCGGCGGGCGGACAGGACGGTGCTGCGCGCGGACAGGGTGTCGCCGACGTGGACGGGCACCATCCAGCAGACCTCGTCCAGGGCGAGATTGCCGGTGGTCATACCGCTGGTGGAACGGACCGTCATGCCGAGCACGACGTTGAGGGTGAGCATTCCGCACACCAGTACCTGCGGCTGCCCGGTGCGGCGGCAGTATTCGGTGTCGGAGTGGATGGGCGCCTCGTTGCCCATCAGCGCGAGGACCTGCACGTGTTCGGCCTCGGTCACCGTCCGCGCCGGCCGGTGCTCGATGACCAGGCCGGGGGCGAGGTCGGTCAGACCCAGGCCGACGACCTCCCGGATCCGGCCGTCCTCCACCGGGCGGAATCCGGCCGGGACGTACGGGGGCTGCTTGTTCTCCATCATCGACTCGCTTTCGGAGCGGGGGCAGTGGTGAGGGCAGGGCTGTGGCCGGCCCGGCGGACGACGGCGAGGGCGGCCTCGACGAGGGGCGGCCCCACCATCGCGCCGCCCGCCCTGGTGACGCCGCCGCCAGCCCCGGCGGCTGCGGCAAGCACCGCGCGAGCGCTCTCCAGCTCGCGCGGACTCGGAGCGAACGCCTGTGCAATGACGAGAAGTTGGTTCGGGTGGACAGCCACCTTGCCCGCGAAGCCCAGCTCGACCGCCTCCAGCGCTTCCCGGCGCAGCCCGTCCTGGTCATCGAGGGAGAAGTACGGGGAGTCCACGGCCGGGATCCCGGCGGCGGCTGCCGCGGTGACGAGCTGCGAGCGCGGGTACCACATCGCCCGGGACGTGATCCGGCACCCAGACGCCGCCGCGTAGTCGGCGGCGCCGAACAGCACCCCCGCCAGACCCGGGGTGCGCACGATGCCGGGCAGGCCGACGATCCCCTGCGGGGACTCGATCAGCGCCCAGACCTGAGTCGCCGCGTGCGCCTTGCGCACGGCCCGCACCACGGCCTCGATGACGCAACCCGACTCGGCCTTGGGCACCACGACGAGGTCCGGCCACAGACTTCCCTCGGCCATCGCGGCGACGTCCCGCAGGCCCTCGGCACCGTCCACCGAGTTGATCCGCACGCCCAGCAGCGGCCCCCCGGCAGCCTGCGTCCGCGCACCGGCGAACGCGAGCACGGCTGCCCGGGCATCGGCCTTGGCCTCGGCCGGCACCGAGTCCTCAAGACCGAGCAGCACGATCTGGGCGCCGGAGCCTATTGCCGTGTCGAACCGCGCGGGCGTGATGCCGGGAGTCACCAGCCAGGCCGGACTGCTGAACCCGGCGGACGCGGGCTGCGCGGAGCACGCCCGAACCAACGAAGACTGCATGTCGGATCTCCTCTCGAACATTCGACCGGTTCGGTCGGTACCCGAACGAGCACGACGGACCGGAAGCAGGAACACGGGGGCGGACAACGACGCCCGGACGGCCGGACGTAGAGCGGGGTCGGCAGAGCGCCGAACCCCCAGTCGAAGTCCCGAACCGCAACTGCGGTCCGGCCCGCCGAACTAGCCTAGGAAAACGGCGTGGTGATGAAGACTCACTCCCGGTACGGGTTTGCCCGCGCCGGCGGACGCAGGGTCCGGCCGGGGGCGACCGGAGGGAACCGCCATGGGGACCGGGAGCCGAAGCCGGGCGGAGATCGGTGTGATCTCGGGGTTCGTCCTTCGGATGCTGCGCGAGAGCATCCCCCTTCCGCAGACCGGCCTGGCCGAGCACCTGGGCATCGACCTCGGCACCCTCCAGGGCTGGGAGAGCGGGCGCCGGCCGCTCGGCAACGTCCGCACGATGGACCTGCTGCAACTGCGCCGCACCATGGCGCTCCTGGGCGCCGACGGAGTCCTCCTCGGATGGCTGGACGCCGCGATGGACGCCGAACGAATCCTCACCGCCGTTCTGCGTCCGCTGGGCAACCCCGCCGACCACCCCCTGGCGGGCTGGGTGCAGTCCCGAGAAACCGCGCACCTGGTCGCCTGGGCGGTACGCGGCATCACCCCGCCAGCCCTGCGGGCACGCGCCGCCCGGTCGCGCCGCGGCCCCGCCCCGGCCGGACCCCAGCTCGGGTCCGCCGACCGGGCAGACTTCTTCACCCACCTGCGCCGGACCGCGGAGAGCGCCGACCGGGCAGGGGAGCGCGGCCTGCTCCTGCGCCGCCAGAGCCTCTACCTCGCGTCCTACGACCCGGCCCCCGACGCCGAGGACTGGGCCGAGCAGGCGCTGCGCACCATGCGCCCTGCCCTGGCCCTGCGCGACTACACACCGCGGTGGATCGAGGCCCGCACCGCCGCGACGGTCGCCGCCCGCCAGGGCGACCCCGCGCCCTTGCGCGACTTCGTCGAGGCCTTGGCCAGGGATCAGCACAGCGAGCTCGCCAACCTCGCGTACTGGGGCTACTGGCTCGGATCCATGCCGCCCACCCAACCGGACGACGGGTTCCTCCACCGGCCGGACCCGGCCGCGTGGAATGCCTTGCACCTGTTCCAGCAGCTGGTCGGCTCGCTCCACGACGCGCCAGGCACCCTCGACCTGTACGTGCACTCCCTCCACACCCTGCTCAGCCTTCATCCCTGGCTGCCGCTGGCCGACCCTGCCGCCGCCCGGCACCTGCGCGAGCGGACGGCCGAACTCCTCGACGCCGCCTTCCCCTCCCCGGTATCGCGGCGCGACCTCGAATCGGTCCACTACCGTCTCCAGCAGACGAATTGACGCACCGCCAGGAGACACCACGTGCCCGAACACACGCCCACAGACGCCGAGACCGCCGCCACAGCCGCCCTTCTCTTCGAAGCCGGCGCCCTGCGGAACCAGACGCGCACCGGCTGGCCCTACGACGGCGTTCCCATCTCTGCCACCGAGACCGTCGCCGAGCACAGCCACCGCACCACCGTCATCGGCGTCGCACTGGCCGCGATGGAGGGCGCCGATCCCGCCCGCACCGCCCTGCTGTGCGCGCTCCACGACCTCCATGAGACCCGTATCGGCGACCAGACGCCGGTCACCCGCCGCTATGTCACGACCGCCGACCCGCGCAAGGTGACCGCCGACCAGGTGGCCGGCACGCACCCGGCCGTCGGGAGCGCCGTGGCGCTGGCCGTCGAGGAGTTCGAAGCCGGTGAGACTCCCGAAGCCAGGTGTGCCCGCGACGCCGACAAGTTGGACTGCCTCTACCGGGCTCTGGAGTACCGGATCATCGGCTATCGCACCGACGGCAAGATCGAAAGGTGCAGGGCCGCTCTGAAGACCGGTTCCGCCCGCAGCCTGGCGGACGCCGCCGCTGAGATGGATCCGGCCCAGTGGCAGCGCACCCTGCTCGACGCACCGGCCGCACTCTGAGCCGCCCGCAACCGGCACGGCACCTTCCTCCGGTTTGACGTCGGTGACCGCCAGCAGCACCGGACATCGGCGGCGGCCCGACCCAGCCCCCGCTTCACAGCACTGGGCCTCCCGGTTCGCGTCGTCGGTCAGATTCATCGGACGGTCCCTCCGTCCTTGGCCATCAGGGAGCGGACGGGAGAGCGCCACAGCGTGGCTGCGGACAGGAGCAGGACGAGGATGCCGGTGAGCATGACGGCGCGGACGCTGGTGAGCGCGGCGAGAGCTCCGGCCGCGAGGGCCGCGAGGGGGCGGCCGCCGTTGATCAGCCACAGCGCGGTCTGCTGGACGCGTGCCCGCAGACGTGGCGGGCTGTTCCACTGCTGCACGGTGCGCTGAGTGGTGCCCACGCACGTGGCTGCGGCGTAGTGGCCATACCCAGCAAGGGTGAGAGCCGGGAGCCAGGCCGGGCCCGGTGTGGCGACGAGCGGCGGGACCTGCATCAGGGCGTGGACGATGAACCCCACGGCAAGGACGGTGCCGGAGCCGTAGCGCTGGACGAGGCGGGGTGCGATGAGGGCGCCGGTGAGGCCGCCGAGACTGCTCGCGGCAATGATCAGGCCGAGTCCGGTCGTGCCCACCCGCACGGTGGTCAGCAGGTGGTAGGACAGCAGGGTGGTAGTCAGTCCGCTGCCAATGCCGGTAGCTGTCAGGGTTAGGAACAGGGGTCGCAGCACACGGTCGCTGGCGGAGTAGCGGAGGCCCTCGCGGATCTCTTCGAGCATCGGCCGCCGGGCCACCCGTGCCCGGCCGGGCACGGGCAGGGCCCGTAAGCGGACCGCGCAGCATGCTGAGACGACGAAGGACACGACGTCGGCGATCAGCGCGCGGGCGGGACCGGCCACTGAGACGAGGACAGTGCCCAGGGCGCTCCCGGTAACGCCAGCGGTAGTGATGACGGCGGCGAAGCGGGCATTGGCTCGGTGGAGCTGTCCGGGGGCCGCCAGGAGAGGAACGGCGGCCATCGACGCAGCCGTGTGCAGTACCGACAGGGATCCCAGCGCCAGGGCGATGGAGTAGAGCAGCGGCATGGTCAGCACGCCGAGGAGGGCCGCGGCCGGAATCGCGGCGGCCACGGTCGCCGCCGCGAGGTCGGTGGTGACAAGGACGGCTCGTAGGGGGTATCGGTCGAGCAGCACCCCGGCGGGTAGGGAGACCAGCAGCGCCGGAACTGTCGTGACGAAGGCGAGGAGAGCGACCTGACCGGGTGTGGCGCCGAGGTAGAGGACCGCGAGGGTTGGAAGGGCAATATTGTGGACGGAAGATCCCGCATAGCCGATGCCTTCGCCTGCCAGCAGGAAGGCGAGGGACTCACCCTTGGGCCTGCCGCCGGGTCGTCCGGACGGACTGTGGGTCTCGGATGCTGTGGTCACAGAGGGAGCTCCGGGAGTCAGAGAAGGGGAACTGCACGGCAACCGACAGCCATCCGTGAGCGGGTCGAGTGTCAGGGCAGGCAAGCGCGGAGTCCGCGGGCTGCTTGGTGTTGGGTCCGTTCCTGTTTGACCGTGGGCAGTCCAATGCCGGCTCTGCGCTGGTCGACGACAGGCTCGGGATCCTCCAGCAAGTAAGGGAGGAGGGTGGCCGGGTCGATCTTTGTGCCCCAGCGCTGAGGCCGCCCCTCCTGAACTGCGCAGTGGTCCTCGATGTAGGCGCCGTGGATCGGATCACAGTCACCTGCGGCTACAGCGGAGACAATGCGAATGCAGCAGGCGTGGAGGAAGGGCAGGTCCAAGCAGTGGAGCAGAATCATCAGAGCGTTCAACGCCGCCCGGTCGCCGACCAGCGTGCCGGTGGGCCACCCGTGGGCTTCAACGATCTCTTTGAGCACGACACTGTTCCGGCCTCGTGTGATGGCAAGCGTGTGCGGTGCTCCCGAGACCTGTTGGCGCTCCTCGGCGATCATGTCGCGGAGTGACTCACGCAGGGCCGCGATCACCTCTGGGGTTGCCATGTTTCTCTCGATGGCTGGTGGACGCTCGCCTGCGGGGTCGTCGATGGAAGGCATGAGATGTACTCCGGAACGTTGTTGGACCAGCGAAGACCGACGGTGAGCCTCGGTCAGCGCGTTGTGGGCTGGGGGCGAACCTTCGAGTCGACCGAGTCGTTGCGCGCCGCTGGAGGACTTGCCGCGGCACGATCTCTCCTGGTCAAAGTCGGGTTGCGTCGAGGGCCAGGTGGAGGAAGCCGCCAACCGCCCGAAGTCGGCGGAGCTCCTGCTCGTACGTGGCGTCGCAGGAGGAGTTGTCGACCCGCGAGGCGGCGACAAGGCCGTGTATCTCGCCGTGGCGCAGGGCCGCGTAGGCACGGGCCAAGGCGAAACGGGCCTCCGGATCGCTCTGCCAGGCGTCGTCGATGAAGGTCGCGGTGACCTCGAAGCCCGCTCGGCGGGCGTGCGCGAGCGCCCATGCGCGTCGACCGGCGGCACTGTTGGCGTCCCTGACCAGGATGTACAGCGCGACCTTGGGCCGGTCGGTGATGCCCTGCGGTGAGCGACCGCAGGATGCTCACGCGCAGCGCGCTCAGCCAGCGGGACCGCTCAGCAGCCGCTACCGCCGCCAGGCCCACGAAGAAGGCCCACCCGCCTTCCGCCGCGGCCACGGCGCCAACCGTGCTCTTGGGCCGACGGCCGACGGCCTCCTGGGCCAGGGGCACGGGCACGACGGCGACTTCGAAACCGGGGCCCACGGACAAGGCGCATCCGCTATGGCGCACGAACAGAGCGGCGCGCTCCGTCTCGGGCCGTAACGCGTCGGCCGGACAGGTGGTCAACTCGCCCTCCCCGCCGTCGCGCCCGGGGTCTGGGCGTGCGTGGAGTGCGGGGCTTCCTCGACGGTGACCGGCACGCAGGAGTAGCCGCGCAGGAGATTGTTCAGCACCGGCTCGGGGTTGCCGGCCGGGGTGATGTGGGTGCAGTGGGCGGCCAGGGAACGCAGCAGTGCGCGGGCCTGCAGTACGGCCAGCGGGATCCAGGCACAGTGGTGGCGCCCGCCCCCGAAGGCGAGGTGCTGATCGACCTGGGCGCGCCGGATGTTGAAGGTGTCGGCGTCCGCGCCCCACCGTCGCTCGTCGCGGCCGGCCGACCCGTAGAGCAGCCACACCTGCTCGCCGGCGTCGATGTGGATCCCTCCCACGTCGACGGGCCGGCTGGCCAGGCGCCCGAACCCCTGTATGGGCGTCTCGAGTCTCAGCGCCTCGTGGAAGGCGGCTTCCGACAGGTTGGGGTCGGCGCGCAGGGCAGTCCACTGGCGGGGGTGCCGGGCAAGCTGCTCGATCGCGCCGGTCAGGCCCAGAATGGTGGTGTCCATGCTGGCGGCGGTGTAGGCCGAAGCGAGGGGGACGGCGTCGGCTTCGTCGATCTTCCCGGCATCGACGGCGTTGAAGATGGTGTTCATCCACGAGCCCGGGGTGACGCTGTCCCGCGTGACGTGCGCGCGCAGGAACTCGGTCATGGCCCCGGCTATCGGGAGCGCCTTGTCGTAGCGGTCGTTCTTGGGGCTGAACACGTCGAAGGTCGCTGGGGCGCCGGTCAGCAGACGGTTGCGGGTCTCCTCAGGCAGGCCCATGACTCTCATGACGTTGTCGGCCACGTACTGGCCCACCAGGGCGGCCGCGTCGAAGGTGCCGTGCTGGGTGTGCTGGAGGACCAAGGCGTCGGCGCGCGCCACGATGTCCCGACGCGTCCGAAATATGGCGCGGGGGCCGAGCTGGCGGGAGAGGACCCGGCGCAGCCGGTTGTGGGTGTCGCCGTCGGAGGCAAGGACCGTGCCGGACAGGATCTGCTCGTTGGCCAGCGCGGTCAGGGCGACGCCGTCCTGGGAGCTGAATCCGTCGGAGTCCTGCTGGATGCGCCGGACGTCCTCGTAGCGAGGTATCGCCAGTACGCCGTGGAGCTGGAGGTAGACGGCGGGCGCCATGGCGCGCAGCGCCTCGTAGGCCGGGTAGGGGTCGGTGAGGACCCGGTCGTCGAACAGGTCGAGGGAGCTGGTGGGGGCAGTGGGCATGGTGGTCCTCCGGTCCGGAGTCAGGCGAAAACGGGCCATGTGGCCGCGTACTTGCTGTATCGATCACCGCGAGGGTGCTGGAGCCGGACTCGCCGGAATCAGGTAAGAGCCGAGCGGGCCTGCTCTGGTGCGAGCACGGCGGACAACCGATGCGACCACTGGCCCTTGCTCTGGCCGAGCGCGACCTCGGCGAGGCGCAGCAGCTGGATGTCCGAGGTGCCGGCGGGGGCGAATATGTGGTGTGCGTCGCGCAGGTAGCGGCCTATGGGGACGTCGTCCATCAGCCCGGCCGCAGCGTGGACTTCCATCGCGGCCCGGGCGGAGTCCAGGGCCAGCTCGACGTTGATCAGCTTCGCGTTCATCAGGTCGGGGTCGCAGCTCGCGCCGGTGTCCAGGAGGTGGGCGGCGTGGTAGGCAGCGAGTCGGGCGGTCATGACGCGCGACTGGATCTGCCCGATCTTGAGCTTGATGTTGGGCAGCTGGTGCAGCGCGTTGCCGTAGCGGACGCGCTCGCTGGCGAAGGAGGAGCTCTGTTCCAGGATCGCCTGGTGGATGCCCAGGGCGACGGCGGTGAGATTGGGGCGCCCGTACAGGACGCTGGAGGAGTAGGCGACGTCCAGGCCCTCTCCCTCCCGGCCGAGGCGGTTGCCGACCGGGATTCGGCAGTCGTGGAAGTGCAGCTCGCCGAAGCTGAACCCGTGGAGCCCGAGGGTCCGGCCCGGCGGGGGCAGGGTCAGGCCGGGCCGGTCCGCTTCGACGAGGAAAGCGGTCAGGCCCGCGGAGCCCTCGCCGGTGCGGGCGACGACCCCGTGGAGGTGTCCGATGTGCGAGTTGCCGATGTAGATCTTGCGGCCGTTGAGGACGTAGTGGCGTCCCTTGCGCCGGGCGGTCATCTGCATGCCCAGCACGTGGCTGCCGGCGTCGGGCTCGGTGACGGCGATGGTGGGCAGGCACGAGCCGTCGGCGATCGAGGGCAGCCACGTACGTTTCTGCTGCTCGCTGCCGAAATGGATGATCTTCGCGACGCCGAGCTGGGAGGCCTGAACCATGGCGCCCATCGCGCCGCTGACCCGGGACAGCTCCTCGATGATGATGGTCTTGGCGAGATGGCCGGCCCCCATGCCGCCGTAGGCCTTGTCGACGGTGACGCCGATCCATCCCTGGCGGGCGATGTCCGACGCGAGCTCGATTTCGATCCCTCCGGTGCGCTCCATGTCCGCCACGCGCGGCGCGACCTTGGACTCCGCGAAGGCACGGACCTCAAACCGGAGTTGGTGGTGGCGTTCTTCGAGATAGACGTCGGACATGGTGTGGGCTCCCCTCCCTGTTGGCTCGTGGCGTACGGCGTGCGAAGACGGGTTACGGCTGGATGCCTGCGCGCCGGTAGAGGAAGTTCATGACGTCGTCGCGTCGCTGCTTGATGAGTGCCAGGGAGCTCCGGCCGGTGCTCAGATCCCGTTGCACCGGGCCCACGAAGCACACGGTGCCCAGCACTGTGTCGCCGTGGAGAAGGGGAGCCCCGGCGTAGGTGCGGATCCCGATGAGGTCGACGACGGTGTTGCCCGCGAACCGCGGGGAGGCGAACACGTCGGGCAAGACCAGAGCCATTTTGCGGTCGACGACCTCGGGGCAGAAGCCGTGATCGAGGGGCATGCTGCGGCCGACGGTCGGCAGTTCGCTCTCCTCGCCGGGGGTGTGCAGCCCGAAGAACTGCTGCTCGGCTCCGAAGATGTTGACCATCGCGTAGGGGGCGTCGGCCTCTTGGGCCAGTTGCGTGGCGAACGCGTCGAGCTCCGGTTCGGGGCCGGACAGGCCGAGGGCTCGCAGGAGTGCGTCCCGTTCGGTCTGGGGGGCATCGAGGTGTGGGACATCAGCGGAGAAGGTCATACGAGAGCTCCGGAGGTGAGGTGAGGGCGGCGCCGAAGACTGTGTTCGACGAGTCGGATCAGGACGGTCGTGGCGGATGCGCGCTCTCGGACATCGCAGGTGAGAACGGGTACCCCGGGGTCAAGCTCAAGGGCCTGACGTACCTCGTCGGGTGTGTAGCGGTAGGCGCCGTCGAACTCGTTGATGGCGACGACGAAGGGCGTCTGCAACTGCTCGAAGTAACTGACCGCGGCGAAGGAATCGCCCAGGCGCCGGGTATCGGCAAGGACGACCGCTCCGACCGCTCCGTACGAGAGGTCCGACCAGGCGAACCAGAAGCGCTCCTGCCCCGGTGTGCCGAACAGGAAAAGGATCATGGGGTGTGGCGGGTCGGCGAACGTGATCCGGCCGAAGTCCATGGCCACGGTGGTGGTGGTCTTGTTCGCCACTCCGGTGAGGTCGTCGATGCCACGGCCGGCGTCGGTGAGGACCTCCTCGGTCGTCAACGGTGCTATCTCGCTGAGCGTGGCGACCATCGTGGTCTTGCCGACGCCGAAGCCGCCGGCCACCACGATCTTCAGCTCCGCCAGGGGAGCCGCCGCGCTCCCAGGCTCAGAGCCGACTGCGTAGGCCATGAATCAATGCCTCCAGTAGCTGTACGTCGTCATCAGGCGTGGCTCCGTAGGGATTGGCCAGAGCCAGCGCATCGCAGTCGAGAAGGTCTCCGATCAGCACCTTCACCACCTGCACGGGCTGGCCCAGCCGGGCGGCGAGCTCGGCAACGGGGCGGGGGACGCCGCTGCAGTGCAGCAGCAGCGCCTCGCACTCGGGACTCGGGAGGAGGGCCGCCCTAGGGGCGGCCGGGCGGGTGATGAGGCAAGTGGTGAGGTGCAGCAGGTGGTTGGAGTGGGTTCGGCCTCCAGTGATCGTGTAGGGGCGGACATCCTCCAAGGAGCTGTCGTTCCAGCCGCCGGGCGCCACGTCACATCCCCGACCCGCTGAAGGAGTTGGGCCGGGCCTGCACGACCAAATGCTCGTCAAGACCCCTGATGAAGGTCTCCATCTCGTAGCCGACCTGACCCGCGTCCGCGCCGGGAGCGGCCACGACGGCCAGGACGGTGTTCACCGCCCTGTCGTCCGTGAACTCCGCGCCCGCACTCATCACGAAGAGCCGGCCGCCGTCATGCTCGACGACCACCTGGCGGATCCCGCCCGCGGTGTTCTTGAACTGCTGCCGCCCGAGCGAGTACAGCCCGGAGATGACGGCCGCCAGGCTGTCGGCGTCGTCGGGCGACTGCTCGGTGAAGGCCAGCTTCAGCCCGTCACCGGAGCTGAGGAGGGCACGGGTGGCCCCAGGCGCCCTTTTGAGAAGCCCCTCAAGCAGTCCACTGAGGTGCTCGCGCGCGGAGGTGCCCGTGGTGGGGTTGCCGTCGGTGTGCATGGATGTCTCCTGGTCGGGGGTGGGAGGGGCGAGGGGACAAGGGGTGTCTCAGGACTCGGGCGGATGGGGGGCGGGGGTGTCCGTGGACGGCCTGCGGGACAGGAAGCTCGCCATCAGGCCGCCGGTTGCGTTTCCTGCCGGTGCCTGCTGGGCGGGAAGCGGGACCCGCGTCCCGGCCTCGCCGCGACGCGGCAGGGGCGGTCGGCCTTGGTTCTGAGCGGGCAACGCCGAAGGGGACGCTTCGCCCGGCAGGGCAGGTGGGATGCGCCGAGGCAGTTCGGCCGTCTCGTCCGGGCGCGGTACCGCGGGTGCCCGCCGTGCGGGGCCGGACGGCATGGAGAGACGCGAGTCATGGGCGGGGGGCCTGTTGTTCAGGTTCTGCATGTCGGGGGAGACAAGCAGATCCGGCGGGAGGAGCACGACGGCCTGGGTCCCGCCGACGATGTTGGGCGCCAGCTGGATGGTGATCTTGTGGCGCTTCGCGAGGAGGGCGGCGACCAGGAGCCCGATCCTGCCCTCACGGAGGCGGGCACGGGGATCTTCCGTCTCGGGGGCGGCCAGCAGACGGTTGAGAGCTTCCCGCTTCCGCTGCGACATGCCGGCACCGCGGTCGAGTAGTTCGATTGCTATCCCACCGCCGGCCTGATGGGTGAAGACCTCCACTCTGTCGCTGGAGAAGGCGGTGGCGTTTTCCATCAGAGCGGCGAGCAGGTGCACCACGTTCGGACTGACGTAACCCGGCAGCGCGGCGGCTGTGTGTTGGGACGGCGCCACGCGCACGCGCTGGTACTCGGGAATTTCCGCGACGGCGCGCCGGATTGCCGTGGCCAGCATGACGGGCGCGCTGTCACGCGAAGGAGTGTTGCCGCCTAGGACCGCGAGGCTTTCGACCGCGCGTCGAATCTGGGTGAGCAGGTGATCCACGCGGAAGAGCTCGGCCATCAGTTCCGGGTCTTCAATGTTCCGCTCGACCTCGGAGATCACGGTGATGCTGCGGTTGACCAGGCTCTGCAGACGAGGAGAGATCGATTTGAAGATCTCGGCGAGTTCGGCCTGGGCGTTGAGCTTCTGGTGCTGGCGGGACGCGGCCGCCATCACCGTCCGCCACGACTCCTCGAAGGCCTGCTTCAGGAGGGCAACCGCGTCAACGCGGACGTCCCCGGTGCGGGACGGGGCGGTGGCGGGTGCAAAGTTGGTGTGCGCGACGCCCTGTTCAGCCTGCTCGGCCGCCCAACGTACGCTCTGCCGGCCTTCTTCAATGGCAGCAATGACTGCTTCCAGAGTCCGCAGGGCGTCATCACGCTCCCCGCGGACTTCATCTCCCCGCGTCAGGCTCCGGCGAGCGGACAGTGCACGCGCTCCCGTCCACCACAGAACGCAGGCGGCCCCGGCGACAGCTATAGCCATGGAGACTGGGGCGGGCAACACGTCGAAGTCGTCGAGCAGCCAGCCACCGGCCACAGCCGCTCCCGTGAGAGCGCTGGCGGTGAAGGCGGGCGGAAGGTCCACGCTGTCGCCTGCGTGCGCGCGTCGGCGTCGGCTGGATCGAACCGAAACCTGGGCTACGTGATCAGACATGGCACATCTCCCGTACGCGAAGTCCCATCGGGTACCGGTCGACGTTGCGCATCTGGGCGCGCACCAGGCTGAGGCTGTCGTGCAGAGTCCGCCGGTCGGTCGTCGGGTATGCCAGCGATTCGGGCGGGGCGACCCAGAAGCGGTGGTGGCAAACCGACTGGGCACCCTGCCTCGAGCACTGCAGAGACGGCCCCGTGTCGCAGACCGAGTGCGCGGCCATCCACAGATCGGCGGTACCGACCTCGACCGGCACGAGCAGCCGTCGGTGGGTGATGCAGCACAGCAGCGGGCCGACCCGATTCCCGGAATCGATCATCACGTCGAGCGCGGCCATGCCGAGCCCCATGCTGACGCGGACAACATCGGTCTCACGCGGCAGCATGGCGGGCAGCGGGGTCTCGCTGAGGTGCAGTCGCCAGGCGTGGCGAGTGCTCAGTAGGGAACTCATCAGCTCTCCGGTCAAGACGGTGGTGTTCCGTCGGGTCTTCGTGGGAGCCGTTCTGGTGCCGCGCCGTAGCGGGGGTGGCCGGCACGGCACCAGAACGGGACGTGGCGTCGCGGGCGGCCTAGGGAAGGGCCAGCGCTGCGACGGTCGAACCGGTCTCGCGAGGATGCGAGTTTCGGCCGGGTGGTTGCTCGGATGCGGGAGGCCAGCGTCCCGTCTCCGTGCCGTGCCCCCTGTCGGCAGGTGGCCACGCGTGGTCAGCGAGTTCCTCGGCCAGAACGCGCAGGCCATAGAACTGGAGGCGTTCCTTCGGCCGGCAGAGCGCTGGCGGTTTGTCGCCCCATTCGACGATCGGGCCGCTGTGAGACAGCTGCGCGAACCCCGGCAGCCCTTCCAGCGCCAAAACGGCCTGGTGGGCAAAGGAGCCTTCGCCCATGTGCAGCTGGCCGCCTCGGCGAGTGGCTCCCGTCGGCACGGCAAGCAGCGGGGCCCGGAAGAGCGCCAATGCAACCGCGTCACGTAACAGCTCGAGGTGGACCAGACGCCGAGCCCAGTACTCGTAGTCGTAGGCGTGTTCCGGCAGGAGGAGCCGGGGCTTGGGAGCCTTGAGGGCGGACTCCGTACGGGTGCTCATGCGCTCGGCACCTCCCCACTGACCCGGGGCAGCGGCGCGGAGTAGACACGGCCCTCGCTGTTGCCGCGCCGGGCCCGGTGGAGACCCTCGGCCGGGCCGAAGCTCAGCGGGGGCACGGCCAGAACTCCGCTGTAACGGTGGTCGACCGGGCAGGGCCAGCACATACCGCGGCCGGAGTGGGGCGGCAGGATCAGCACCCACTCGTTCCCGCGGGCCATCGCGGCCCCCACCGGGTGCGGGTTGATGTGACCCAGCGGGGGGGAGGATCCGGCGGGTTGCTAGCTCGGGCATGGCCGCGGTGTCACAGCGACGGCCGATCTCGACAGTGACCGGGGCACCGGCGGTGATCGTGTCAGGGAAGAGGCCCGGGATCGTGGGCACCGTGTTCATGCGGCGATCACCGACACAGCCGCCCGCTCCAGCTCGCTCATCAGGACGGCGCTCTCGATCAGGCCGATCATCGAGAACGCCTGCGGGACATTCCCCAGCTGCCGGCCGGAGGCCACGTCGTATTCCTCGGCGAGCAGGCCGACGTCATTGCGCAGCGCGAGCAGCCGCTCGAACAGGTCCCGGGCCTCCTCCAGTTGGCCGGTGAGCGCGAGGGCGTCGACCATCCAGTAAGAGCAGAGCAGGAAGCTCCCCTCGTCACCGGCAAGGCCGTCGACGCCCACGTGGTCGCCGTCGGTCGGGTAGCGGTGGACCAGGCCGTCGTCCGTCGCGAGCTCGCGGCGCACCGCGACGATCGTGCCGATGACCCGCGGGTCATCCGGCGGGAGGAACCCGGTGCGCGGAAGCAGCAGCAGAGCCGCGTCCAGTTCAGTGGATCCGTAGGACTGGGTGAACGTGTTCCGCTCGGGGTCGTAGCCCTTCTTGCACACCTCGGCGTGGATGGCGTCGCGGAGCTCGGCCAGCTCGGCCAGGTCGGCGTCGAGGACGCCAGCCTCCACGAGGCGAACCGTGCGGTCGACTGCAACCCACGCCATGACCTTGGAGTGCACGAAATGGCGTCGTCCGCCGCGCACTTCCCAGATGCCGTCGTCCGGTTCCTGCCAGCGCCGCTTGAGGTAGTCGACGAGCCCGAGGTGCAGGGTTGCGGTGCGCTCGCACCGGGCGATGCCATGCACATGGGCCAGATACAGCGTGTCGATGACCTCGCCGGGGACATCGAGCTGAAGCTGGTCGGCGGCGTCGTTACCCACTCGCACCGGTCTGGAGCCCTCGAACCCGGGCAGCCAGGGCAACTCCCGCTCGGGCAGATTCCGCTCGCCAAGGATCGAATACATGATCTGGGGGTTGTCAGGGTTGCCGGCCACGGCCCGCCGGAGCCAATGCCGCCACGCCTCGGCCTCCTGGCGGTAGCCGGTGCGCAGCAGGGCGGACAGGGTGATCGAGGCGTCGCGGAGCCAGGTGTAGCGGTAGTCCCAGTTGCGCATGCCGCCGATCGTCTCGGGGAGAGAGGTGGTCACCGCGGCGACGATCGCGCCGGTCGGCGCGTACGTCATGGCCTTCAGCGTGATCAAGGAGCGGACGACCGCACCCCGGTACGGGCCCTCGTAGGTGCACCGCGCCACCCATTGGCGCCAGAATTCCTCGGTGGCCCCTAACGCAGCCCAGGTGTCCGGGACTTCTGGTGTCGTGTGGTGGTGGGAGAAGTGCCAGCTAAGGGCAAACGTCACCGCATCGCCGGCGGCGACGGTGAACCGGCTGACCAGGGCGTCTTCCTTCTGGACAGTGTCCACAGAGGCGTCCAGCCAAAGCGCGTCCGGCCCGTCTATCGCGACGGTGCGGCCCTGATGTTCGTAGATCCAGGGCCGGTGTTTTCCGTACCCGAAACGTGGCCGCCATGCGGATTCGACCTCAACCGTGCCGCTGACCCCTTCGACGATTCGGATGAGCTGCGGGCTGTCGCCGTCACGAGGAGGCATGAAGTCGATGACACGAATGGTGCCGGTCGGGGTGTCCCACTCGGACTCGAGGATGAGCGAGTCCCCCCGGTAGCCGCGCCGATCCGCATCCGGGGCCTGAGCCCCGTCGGGACGGGCGGGGCCGATCTGCCAGCAGCCGTGTTCCTCGGTCCCCAGGAGGCGGGTGAAGACAGAAGGAGAGTCGAAGCGCGGCAAGCACAGCCAGTCGATGCCGCCGTCCCGGCAAATCAGGGCGGCCGTCTGCATGTCTCCGATGAGTGCGTAGTCCTCGATACGCCCAGCCATGGAATATCCGTCTCAGTAGGTGCGGGCGTTCCCAGAGCCTTGCGACGCAAGGCGGGGAACAGGGGTACGGAAGTGATTCGCGAGCGGTCAGTGCCACGAATCGCGGGAGCGACAGGCCTGAAGGCCGACGGTGCGAGTGGTCGCAGTCGGCGGCAGATGTTCACGGAAGATGGCCGCCCTCTGATCGACGTCGCCAGCAGCCGGGCCGAGCTGCATCACATGCCCCCGCAGCCTGAGCGCGAGGTCGTGGACGTTCTGATCGCTTTCGGGGAAAGGGGTGTCCTCGTCCAGAAGCGGGGCGATGTTTTCCCTGGTCGCGGCGACTACAGAGCGGGCACCGGCCGTCGTTCGGGCCACGTGCTTTCGTGAGGCCGCCCGGCTTAAAGTAGTGAGGCTCACTGCGCCTCCGGACTGGCCGGGACGCGCAGTTCCAACCAGACGATCTTTCCGCCTTCTTCGGGTGATTGGACGCCCCAACGGTCCGCGAAGGCGGCGACGAGGAGCATGCCGCGGCCGCCTACCTCGTCGTGCGTCGCTGGTCGCACGCGCGGCTTGGTGGTCGACGGGTCCCAGACCTCCAGCCGAAGCCGCTGGCCGTCGCAGGTGACCGTCATGGTGACCTCGGTGTCCGGGGCGAACCCGTGACATCCGTGTGTCACAGCATTGGCGACGACCTCATGCGCAGCCTGAACGGCTAGGTCTGCAACCTCGGCCAGGCCGGATTGCCGCAGCAGAGTGAGCAGCCCACGGCGTACCTGTGGGATCACCGCCCGCGCGGCCGGAAATGCAGCCGCCGCCTGGAAGCGACGGGGCGATGCCAACGCAACTACTTTCTCGGGAATATGGATGTTGAAGGGGGGATCCGCCACTGCACACGCTCCTCGGCCTGCGCCGTCGTGCATGACAGCGGCGCACGGCCGTGCGTCCGGCTGCTCCCGCGTCAAGTGGTGCACTTGGACTCCTTCTTCAGGTCCCGTGGGGGCCGTTGCCGGCTACAGCCCAGCCCGAGCGGGATGCGCAGGGCCGTCGTTTTGGCTGCACGCGGCGGGAGTTGGAGGACTTGTTTGCCTCATCACGGGGGAGCCGTGTTCGGAGCTCCCTTGTTATCCCGACGGACCTGATAGCCCTACGGAACGAGCTGCCGCACAGTTGGATAGCCCGGTGTGGCCCTTCATATCCGCGACGTCGGCTCCCTTTTCGAGAGGAACCTGAGTGCGAGCGTCAGACAGCGGGGCTGGGACAACGTCGTGCTGAGATGGAGCTTGGGGACTGGACTGACTGCCGACTGCCGACTGCCCCTCGGGCACGCTGGCGCTGACGGAAGCGGCTGCTTGTCCTTGCTGGTCGGCGCTGGAGGGCCCGGAGGCCACATACTCGATGACCCGCAGCGGCTGGGCTATTCCGGTTGAAAAATGTTGCAGGGCGCGCAAATCGCTGCCGCGGGTGAAGGTACGACCGTCGAGGAGTACGACGCGCTCGGGACAGTGGTTCAGATGCCAGACAGCCGCCTTGAGCATGACCTCGAAGAGATATTCGCTTTGCTCCGGAGAAGCGGTGATGTGGGTTGGCGGGAAGAGGTGCTCGCGCAGAAGTCCTTTGTCCAGAAGAACGCCAGCCAGTCGCGCGGCGAGCTCTTGAGCCAGGTAGGTCCTTGCCGGCGATGGGAGTCCTGCTAGCGCGACGATCACTGATTCCCCCAGGTGTAGCGAACATCAGCGTGCGATCCGGACGGGGCTGCGGTGACCATGCTTCTTTCCATTCCTGTATCCGCGAGTCGCAAGGTTCGCCGGGGGGCTCCCCCGCAGGCAACTGGCATAAATCACAAATCTGGTACTCGGGCCAGCCGAGTCCACAAACTGGGCGGCCGACTTTGAACAAGTCACAAATTTTTGACGCACAGTTGGCGAACGCTCACTAGGCTCACTCATGCAGAGCGAGGGGAGACAGGCACATGGAGCACCGCTCAACACCGCACGGACCCACCTGCGCGAAACGCATCCGGGAAGTACCTGCGAGCAAGACTCGAACAGTTGATCAAATTGCCCTGTTGATTCATGAGTGCTGCTCCGTCACCAGGCTGCGTGCGCAGCGCCTTGCACGGGGATGGACCCAGCGAGCAGCTGCCGATTACTTCCGACAGCTCGCACAGGAGACGGGCGCAGACCCTCCGCGCGCGGACAACGTCCAGCTGGGGCTTTGGGAGAATGGCCGTCATGAGCCTCGCCGGGCTGCGGTGGAGATCCTGTGCAGGCTCTATGAGACCGACCCAGTTGGCCTGGGCCTGGGCCCGCGCTACGACGTACGACTACCGAGCCAAATACTGGTGGCACCATCCCACCATCTGTCGGCTGAAGTTCAGCCCGCCCGGCACCTGGACCCGTTTGCGGATCGTGTCGACGCAGCACGCCGCTCAGTGGACCGCACCCTTGCAACTTCGAGCGTGAACACCACACAGCTAGATCTGCTTGACGAACGTCTCTTATGGGTCCGGCAGCAGTACGTCTACACCCCACCCGCACCGATGCTCCAGGTACTTCTCGACCACGTGGACGAGGTCAAGGACCTCGCCATCGACCGCCAGCCCGCATCAGTGCAGATACGGCTCTCGCAAATGACGGCGCTGCTCGCCACGCTCGTCGCTGACGCCCTCATGAAGCTGGGAAGCCTTCCTCGGTCCCGGGCCTGGTACGATACTGCGCGCACCGCGGCTGACGACAGTGGCAACGTCGAGTTGCGGGCGCGAGTGAGAGCGCAGGCTGCGATGCTGCCTTACTACTACGGTCCCCTGGAAGGTGCGATATCCCTCGCCCGGGAGGCCCGCCTGATCTCTCGCGCAAGGCCTATCGCAACCGGAGCTTTCGCCGCAGCCGCAGAAGCCCGGGCCTTGGCTCAGCGGGGAGACAAAGAGGCGGCTGAAGCAGCAATCCGGTACGCCCGCAGCGTGTTCGATCGGTGCGAGCCCGGGGCTGACAACGATGCCTTCGCTTTCCCACCCAGGCGCCTCCTCCTCTACCTGAGCGGTGCCTACACGGCGATGGCGCACACAAGCAAAGCCCGCGAAGTACAAGCCGAAGCCTTGCAGATGTACCCCGCGCGCACGGGAATCGATCCAGCGCTGCTCCACCTCGAGGCAGCGATCTGTCTGGCGCAGGACCGCAGTCCGACCGAGGCTTGCCGGGTCTTCGAATTTAGTGGGGGTGTGCTTCCCGTCGGCTGCGGCGCGTGGTTGCACAGCGTGAGCGCAGGCGTTGGTTCGCTCGGTTGCGGAAGCCGAAGGCGTTACGTGCTTCGAGCTTGATGAGGCGGTTGTTGCCTTCGGAGGCGGCGTTGGTGATGCCGGTGGTCAGGTAGGTCTCGATGCCGTCCCACCACTGCTCGACGGTTTCGGCGAGGGTGACGAGTTCGGGCAGGTGAGCGTGGTCGGCGACGTGGGCGAAGAAGCGGTGGCGTGCGGTGGAGATCGCGGAGGGGTCGGGGGTGACGTGCCGGCGCGTGACGGCCAGGCCCAGGAGGTCGCGCAGGAGTTCCTTTCCCTGCCAGGCCGCGTAGATCTGCTTCCCGTAGGTGCCCATGGACTCCAACTCGGCCTTGAGGAGGTCGCGTTGTTTGTCTGTGAGGTCTTCGTTGTTGCGGCGCAGGAGTTTGCGGACGGTGTAGATGCTGTCGCCCTTGCGGGCCCGGCGGCCGTGCTGTTTCCAGGTGAGGCGTCGGCGCAGGTCGGCGAGGTGGCGCTGGGCGAGTTGCACGATGTGGAAGCAGTCGACGACCACCCTCGCGTGGGGCAGTGCGCGGTGGATCGCGGCGCGGAAGGTGGAGCAAAGATCGATGGCGACGTAGCAGATCCGCTCGCGCCAGGCGGTGGGCTGGGCGCTCAGCCAGTCGGCGACCGAGGCCGCGTTGCGGCCCTCGACCTGCCCGAACAGCCCGCGTCCGCCGATGGCGTCGACGAACCCGATGTGCCAGGCGTCCGCCACCAGCTCCCACTTCTCGGTGTCCGGGTCCTGCTTCCACACCGGCTTGCCCCGCCGGGTCTCGTCGATCCCGATCGCCTCGGTCACCGGCGGGTCCTCGGGCAGAACCTCCGCGGCGTAGTGCTCGAAGCAGTGCTGGACGATCGGCCAGGACAGGCCCAGATCCCGGCCGGCCTGTACCACGGTGCGGCCGCCGTCGACCACTGCGGCACCAGCCGCTTCGCGCAGTGCGGCAGTGGTACGCATCCGGGCGGGCACCTGGGGTATCGCCTCGGTGAACGAGCCGCGCGCGCAGGCTACTTCGGTGCAGTGCCAGCGCGCCTTGCGCCAGCGGATACTCACCGGGCGCCCGCCGCAGGACAGATGTCTCGGGGCGGTGGTGCGGTAGTCCTTCAACCGCGTGGCGAAAACCCCGCACGAGGGGCAAGCCCTCGCGGAGTCCTCGCTCGTCACGACGTACACCGTCGATCCACCCGCTCCGTCGTCCTTGACCTTGGTCACACTCACCCCCTCCAGCCTCAGCAGTCGTGTCGCGTCCCTGTTGATCTCGGTATCGTGAGTGCTCAAGTCCGTGGGTTTTCATGATCGGTTGCGTAGAGAACAACCATGATCACGAAGACCTGCGGGCTTCTCGCGTCCGGGGCACCCGCACTGCAGGCCCATCACGGACGGTGACCAACCGTCAGGTCGTCACCGTCGCACCCCCACTAAATTCGAAGACCCGGCTTGCCAGCTCGCCGGGGCGACCTACTTGGGCGTCCTTCCGGCGCAGCGCACACCCATTCTCGAAGAGCGTGCTCGCCAGGTCATCGGGGTGCTCCCCCCTGCGGTAAGAAGCAGTCGAGCGGCGCGAGACCTGGACGAGATCCTGGCGTTGCCCCCAGGCCAGAGGTGACAGGTCGGCAACCGGTCAGCGAGCCTTGAGCCCATGACAGCACTGGCGCCGATCAATGGCGGATTCGAAGAGGCAGACATGCATCACGTTCTGGACCGCGCGTGTGCGGTCGCGGGACTCGATAGCTCCGGCGCGCGCTTGCTCCGCGGTCACACCAACGCCGTCATTTTGCTGGCCCACGCTCCCGTCGTAGTGAAGATCGCTCGTCGTGGGTCACGCTCGGCCGACGTCGAGCGCACGGTGCGGTTTGTCCGGTTCCTAATCGATCATGGCTTCCCCACCGTTCCCCTCTATTGCGATGCGATCCAGCCTGTCGTCATTGACGGACACCCCGTGACCTTCTGGGCGTATCTCCCGCAGCCAGATCACCCTGTCGCTGCAGCGCAACTCGCCAAACCGCTCTATGCCCTACACACGTTGCCTGTTCCGGCCTTGAGTCTGCCGCGCCATGACAACGTCCGAGCGATCCGCTTCTCGATCGCGGCCACCACCTCCCTCTCCAGGCGAACACTTCGCTACCTCACCGACCGAGTGGACCGCCTAGAAGCCGAACTGGGACAAGTCGAGTTCCTTCTGCCTGAAGGTGTCCTCCAAGGAGATCCCCAGCACCGCAATGCCCTACACGACGACAAGGGGGACGCAGTGCTCTGCGATTGGGACACAGTTGCCCTGGGGCAGCCCGAATGGGACCTGGTCACCGTCGAGGTCCACTGTCGCCGATTCGGCTATGGCCAGCCCCACTACCAGGAGTTCGCCGATTCTTACGGCTACGACGTAACGCGGTGGCCCGGCTACGCGACGCTCCGCGACCTGCGTGAACTTCGTATGATCACGACGAATGCCAGAAAGGCAATGCATGCCCCACCAAGCCTGGCAGAAGTCGAGCGCCGAGTTGCAGGACTGCGCGACGAGGCTGCGCAACTCCGCTGGAACATTTTGTGAGCGTCGTTTTGGAGGCTGTGCTTCCACAGTGCGGACGCACTGAAGCGAGGGTCTTCATCAGCGCTGCCAGGCCCGTCTCGCGGCACCGCCCAGTAACAGGGAGGCCTCCTGCACCGTGCAGTGCGCGAAGCAGTGACGGCCGGGCGCGCCTTTTCGAGGACACGTTGACGAAGCGGAATCGTGTTGCTTGCTTCTTGGCCCTGGCGGACGCTCCGAAGGCCTTGTGGACGTGGCCGGGAAGTGACCGTCGTGGCGGGCTGCTCGCCGAAAGGGTAAGTCCGGGCCCAGGCTTCGCTCCCCTGGCCCGGCCGACCCCTATCTCACGGGCCCCGCGTCCCCGGGGCCCGTGAGTAGTCATCTCTACCGGCCGGTGCCGTCGGACTTCTCACCGAGCTACGCGTCGTGCTGCCGGCGGAAGGCGTCCATCATCGCGGCGTGCGCCTGGTCGCTGGCCGCGAGATGAGCAGGTGAGGCCAGGTACGTCTGCAGCCCGTCGTAGACACGGCGCCGCTCGTTCGCCCATCGGCGACGGAAAGCGGCCTGCCGCGGGTTGACAGCACGGACCGCCTCATGGGCGACCTCGTCGTCCGGCGCCTCCATGCTGTACTCCAACTCCATGGCCGCCAGGACCTCCCGGCCCTGCGTACAGCCTTCCAGCCACGGCGTCAGCCCCAGGTGCTCCGCGAACATCAGCCGCAGCCGCTCCCGGCCACGCGCGCGGGCCACCAACCGTGCGAACCCCGCCGGGAACGCCGCCCGGGCGGGCGGAAGGGCCGTACAAGGCAAACGCCGGAGCCGCGGCCACCTCGGTTGGCTGTCCGGGGGCGTATCCCGGCAACGAACGGTCTACGGACATCGCGACGTCGCGGCCCCAGGACCATCTGACGGCGTTCGGCTCTTCCGCTGGCCGGGGCTTCTGATCGCTCCTTCTATGTCCGTTGTCCTCGATACGTTCTGCCTCCGCGTCGCGGCAGCCGGGCTGATGTGTCAGCAAGTGTCGCGACCGTCTCGACGGCCAGATGGAGTTCCGCTCTCACTGTCGCGGATGACAGGTCTAGGTAAAGAACCTTGCCGCACTTTGCCAGCCAGTCGGTGAGCGTGCTCCGACTCAGATTCAGCTCAGCAGCGGCAGGAGCGGTACGGCCTCGATGCTGGAGCCAGCAGCGAAGGGCGATGCGTTGTGGCATATCCAGGGGGCTGAGACGTGCCGAAGCCCAGCGGTGGGCTTGGTCGGAGTTGAGCAGGTCGGTGGGCAGCGGTGGATCGGGGAGGAGGCGCGCAGAGGAGGCAGACTGAACCGGCGCGGCCGGTGTACGCACGGCCAGCAGCAGTTGCGCCTGCACGGTGGGGTGGTCCAGTTCGGTGCCGAGTAGCGTGCTGATTCCGCGAAGTCGTGTGCGGACGGTTCCTTCAGACACGTTCAGCACCGCGGCTGTGGCCCGCGTGGATCCCGAGCGCAGGGACGCCTCGAGAGTCCGGTGCTGCTCGCGGTCCAGGGGGTGCAGAATTGCTGCGGACCAGGCGGCGAGGCGATGTTCGGGCACGACGCGGAGGAGCCCGTGTGCGCCCATGCCGGTGGCGGAGGTCAGGCAGCCATCCGCTGAACTGTGCCGTGCCCTTCCGGCCTCGGCCCATGCGGTGGCAACCATATCGAGCGGCACGGGGCCCGACATACCGGCCGCCAACTGGTGCTGGTCGGCGATGCGCCTGACGAGGGGGAGTGCACGGCGGCGGTCATCACCGGTACCGTGTAGGGCGACGACCACCAGTTCCTGTCCCTTCACACACACCAGCATGCGGGTGTTACTGAGGGACACGCTGGGCTGGGTGGCTCGCAACAGCGCCTGCTGCGCTGCCTGCACCGACTGCCCGGCGAGACGGAACACCGTCGCGTGCGTGACGACGGGCCCACCCAGCACGTCGATGGCCAGGTCGGGCTGGCATTTGAGCAGCAGATGCAGAACTGCGGTATGCAGTCGCAGCTCGGCGTGGTGTGTCTCTTCCTCCCGGCGAATGCGGGCGCGCATCCTGAACAAATCGACGGTGGTTCGCGCGATCAGATCGGTGCGTGACGAGGACGTTGCCGAACCTGGGCCTATGACCAGGACGGCACCGGTCATCTTGCGGACAGTCAGATGCGGGTGGACCTGGGGGTGCGCGGCGGCACGCACCCCCTCGGGTCCGGCTGTGGCGGGTGCCCCGCAGATGAGGCGCCCCAGGTGGTCGACGAGAACAGCCCAGCCGTCGGCCAAGGCTGCCGCTTCAGCGATCAGCTGAGCGTCGGAGTGGGCTGCTGCACGGGTGAGCCGTCGCACCACCTGGTACCGCGTCGCCTCCTCAGGGGAGGCAGCTGCGGGCCCCAAACTGCTCATGGTCATGTGATCCGCGCTACCCCGCCCCAACCCGCGCGGTCGGTCAGGCGCCCGGTGTTCGCGTCCGGGCGCCAGCGAGGCCAGCTCGTAAAGCCGGGCTCGACGAGCTCCGTGCCTTCGAAGAGCTCGATGGCGACCGACGGCTCGCGGAACATGTAGGGAATCGCTCCGGAGGCATTGTATTCATCCTGCACCGCCTGGTGCTCCTCGTCCGCGGCGGTGGAGTGGCTCAGGGACAGGTAGCTTCCCGAGGGGAGATGGCTAACCAACCTGCGCACCAGGCCGCGAGCTTCGTCCCATTCCACGATGTGACCCAGCACGTCGTTGATGACCAGAGCAATCGGCTGGGTCATGTCCAGCGTCTTGGCCGCGCCCTCCAGGATGGCGTCGGTGTCACGCATATCCGTCTGCACGTAGGCGGTGTCGCCCTCATCGGTGCTGGTGAGTAGTGCGTGCACGTGCAGCAGCACGATGGGATCGTGATCGACGTAGACCACGCGGGAGTCGGGCGCTATCCGTTGTGCGACTGCGTGGGTGTTGTTGTATGTGGGGAGCCCGGCGCCCAGGTCGATGAACTGCCGAATGCCGGCGTCCTTGGCGAGGAAGTTGGTGGTGCGCCGCAGGAAGTCCCGTGATTCTCCGGCGAATGGAACGATATTGGGGTACTTGCTGCTGTAGGCGTCGCCTGCCTCCTGATCAGCGGGATGGTGGTCCTTGCCGCCCAGCCAGTAGTTCCAGACGCGCGCGCTGTGCGCGACGGAAGTGTCGATCTGGGGGGACACAGGAGTCGGTTCGGTCATACCAGTGCTTCCTTCGACTTGTCAGGATGAGGAGCGACAACACAGGCGTGGTCCAGCAGTACGTGATACGCCGTCACCACACCGAGTGCGTCGGAAACGTCGGCGGTTCCCGGAAGCCCTCCTTCACGGACCACATGGTCGGGGATCTCGGGTACGTCGACCCGGTACAGGGTCACCGTCGGCATGCCGGTCATGACATGCATGGGCCCCTCCTGCGGGTGAATCTGCAAGGTCACATCAGGGCGCTCAACTGCGTCCCGCAAGGCCTGCCGCTGCTCTGCCATCACGCCCTCGCCACCCACAGTTGTGCGGAGCGCTGTGGCTGACATGAGTGCCCAGATGCGCGTGTTCTGTTCACGTAGCCGCTCCTGGCGTGCGGACAGCAGTTCAGCCCGCTGGTCCTTGTCCGCGGCCGACAGGTCCGGTCTGCGGACGTCGTCGACGGCGCGAGCGTAGGCCGGAGTGCGCAGCAGCGCGGGAATGAGCACGGGCTCCCACACACGAATGATGTGGGCGGCCGACTCCACGCTCATCAGGTCCAGCTTCCACGGGTCCATGACAGACCGCCACTGATGCCACCACCCGGGGAGGTTCGCAGTCGCGAGCTGCCCGAGGAACTCCCCGATCTCCGAAGAGCACGCTCCGTATGCCGTCAGGAGCGTGTGGACCTGACCCTCGTCAAGGGAGGTCTCGGCCAGTTCGATGCGGCGGACGGTTGCCGCATGGGCTCCGAGCGCCGTGGCGGCCTGCCCTCGGGATATGCCCGCGGCTTCACGGAGGGTTTTCAGCCGGGTGGCGAGAACGCGGTGCGCGACGGTCCTACCAGACCTCTCGCGGGCCACACGCTCTCCTTTCGACACTTTCCGCAACTTGCAGGCAGTGCACAGTTTGTACCTTGCAATCTGTGTTCGCAACCCGTTGAGTATGTCCAACCTGCTGTAGTGACCTTGCAGTTACAGGTGGTGAATGCAGCGCGATCAAGCGAGCTCACCACCGCAGGGTGCTCCGCCGGTACGCGCGTGCCGCACTGGACCAGTGGAGCGAGCCAGGTGTGGTGGACCTTAACGGGGATCAGGGCGGGGAGCGCGCATGACCAGGAGTGATCCACGACGGCCAGCCCAGAACGGGGACGGCGTCACCGAAGCGAACGCCAAGGGTCTGGGCAGCCCCACTGAACGAGGTCTGACTAGCCCCACCCCGCCCCCGAAACCGCACGAGTGCGTCAGCAGCGCACAGCCGCACCCCGGCCCCCGTCACCTCCTGGCCGTCGAAATGCACAACTGGAACCACGCGTTCGCTCTTGCCCCTCTGACCTTCGCGCAGGCGGGATGTAACTGCCGGGGAGCGGAGGGAGCCGGCACCGGGACGAACGAGGGTGCCGACACGGCGCGGCCTCGCCGCGCAGCGGCCCTCTCCCGCCGGACCACTCGCCGGTGGCGAGACCTGCTCGACGGCTTCGCCATTTACCGTGACACCCGCCGCACAGCCCGGGCCATCCGCAAGGACGTGGGCCTGGCAGGCGTATGCGACATCGACGACCTGATCGAACTCGTCTCGGCCCGGCGCGGACGGCCGATCACCGTACGCGCCGAGCCTCTGCCGGTGAGCGCGGGCTGCGGCTCCAGCCGCCACTTCGACTCGATCGTCGTCGACTCCGGAGCCAGCGAACTCTCCCAACTCCACGCGAAACTACACGAGCTGGGGCACCTCCTCTACGACGCGCCCAGCCGCGGGATCGTCGGCTCCGCGGAGGCGCACAAGCCGTTGGACCCAGACCTGGCCAAGCAGCTGTTCCCGGGTTTGAAGGCCGACGAGGTGAGCGCCTTCTTCAAGCGCTCGCACTACGACACCACACAGGAACGCCGCGTCGAAATCTTCGCCACCGTGATGCTCGAACGCCACCTGCTCCTACGCGGGAGCGCCAACTCCGTCACCTCCATCTTCACCCACAGGAGCGCCGGTGTTTGACGTGAATACCGCCGTCTACCTGGCGATGGCGGTCATTTTCCTGATCATTGCCGGACTAAAGGCTCTTGCCTTCCTGCGTGAGCCCTCGCTCCCTCTCGCACTCATCGCAGCCGGGTTCTTCGACGGAGGCGTCGTGTACGCCATGGCCTCGCCCGCCGGGTACCGGATCCTGGGCGCACAGTTCGGCGAACCGAGAATCGCCACACTGCCCATCTACGCCGGAATCCTGCTCGCCTACGCCAACACCCACATCCTCACGCTGCTGTGGACGCCGCCCGACGACGCACCTCGCTCGACCGTGCGCAGGACCGTCGCGCTCTGGTCGGCCGGCTACGGGCTGGCGATCCTAGCGATGGTCGTCGCGTTCCTGCACGCCGATCTCGATGGTCCAGCCGACCCCCTCCTGTTCAACACCCAGCAGGCCGACGACCCGTACGTACAGGTCTTTCTGGGGATTCTGCTCGTCGTACTGTCTTGCGGAACACTCAACACCTGGCAACGCACCCGACGGACCTCAGGCACGGACCCCCGGATCCGCCACGCCCTGCGCTGGTTCGGCGGCAGCATGCTCGTGACCTTCGGCTACGTCCTGTGCTCGGCACCAGCGGTTGTCTTCGCGGCCCTCGGGCACCAAGAGCTACAGACCCTTGGAATGCTCGGTTCCTACTTCGGCATCCTCGGCTGCGTGGGCACCTGCTACGGCGTGAGCGGCACCGCCGTCACGGCCTGGCTGCGTGACCGCCGCGACACGGTCGCGCTCCAGCCCCTGTGGAAGCTCGTCGTGGGCGACATCGATCAAGGACTCATGTACAGCCCGACCAGCGCCAAGCCCCATGTCTGGGGAATCCTCCGCATCGTGATGACGCGACGGATCATCGAGATCCTCGACGGCATCCGGGCCGTGCAGCCGTGGGCCAGCGCTGAGGCAGCACAGGCTGTCCGCGACATCAAAGGCCGCCCGCTTCCCGCGGACGAGCTAGAGGCAGTCGTCACCGCAGCTGTGCTGCGCGATGCCGCCGCTCGGTATCATGCCTCCGCTGAGGCTGCCCGAGCCGCAGGGGAGCGGCGAGTACGCCCGCCGTCCGGGGCCGACCAGACGGCGGGCGCACTGCCCGGAGCGAACACCGCGGCGCAGGACGAGCGGGCCCGCCTGGTGCGCGTTGCCCGTGCCCTCACCCACCCGCTCGTCGCGCCTGCGCTCGAGCTCACGGCAGCCAGGCGAAGCACCGCTGCGCACAGCTCCTTGCGCGACGAGCCAGCCGGCAAAGACCGGTAGGACTGGCACGGCCTGCTGCCGGAAACGGAGACATTGACGTGCACTATGAGAGCCGATTGGCTCGAAGGGGGTTCAGGTGCGGGCAGTCGTACTCGGGGGATCATTCGCGGGCCTACTCGCCGCTCGGGCCTTGCACGGCCACGCGGACGAGATCGTCGTCCTGGAGCCGGACGGAACCTGCACGTCCGAAAGCCCGGGGGCGCCGCAGCGGTCCCAGCTTCATGCCCTGCTGTCCATGGGCCACGATCAGCTGGAGCACTTCTTCCCAGGCATCACGAAGGAGATGGTGTCGGCGGGAGCCCACTTGGGCACTGGCGATCAGGTGCAGTTCTTCGTCGACGGCCGACTCAAAGTCGCCACAGCGAACGCACGCATGATCGGAGCGACCCGGGCATTCATCGAACAACACGTGCGCCGCCGGGTCTTCGCACTGGACAACGTGCAGCTCCTCAAGGCCAAGGCCCTGGCCGTGCGTATCCGCTCCGGCTGTGTATACGCCGTCCCCTGCCGGGACATCGACAGTGGCCGCGTGACCGAGCTGGCCGCTGACTTCGTCGTCGACGCCATGGGACGCTCCAGCCGCCTGGGACAGTGGTTGGAGAAGGCAGGGTGGCCGGCACCGGGCACCGAACGGATGCGAATCTCGCTCGGGTACGCCACGGCCCGCTTCCACCGCGGCGAGGAACTGCCCACCACGGTCATCGCACATGCCACCCCCGGACCGGCCAACAACTATTTGCCCGCGCTGTGCGAGCCCGGCGCCCTGGTCGCAGTGGAGCACCAGCGATGGAACGTCGTCATAGCCGGATACGACGACTACCGGCCTGGCCGCGACGCGGATGCGTTCCGAAAGCGGATGCTCCGCAGCGTCGAGCCGCTCCAGCAGGTCGCCCGGTCCTGTGAGATGGACGGCGAACCCACGGCCTACCACTTCCGCGAGAGCCAGCGCCGTCACTACGCGAACCTTCCACGGTTCCCCGCAGGCCTCGTGGCGCTTGGGGACGCTCTCGCTTCCGTCAACCCCATCTACGGCCAGGGAATGACGCTGGCCACGCTCCAGGCAGCCGCACTCGCCCGGCACCTCACCTCCGGTACACCCGCAAACCGGCCGGCCCGCCACTACTTCCGCAGCACAGCGGCCGTCATCGACGCGGCCTGGAAAGTGACCACCACGGCCGACCTCGCGCAGCCTCACGTCAACGGGCCCTACCCTTTCGGCTACCCGGTCCTGCGCTGGGCAGGTGATCAAGTCACCCGTGCCTCCATCGTCGACCCCCGCGTCAACGGTCCGTACATGGACGTTGTCCACATGCGTCGCCACCCCAGGGCCCTCATGAGCCCGCGCGTCATGCTGCACACCGCGCGCACACTCCTGTTCAAGTAGCCACCCGCCTGGCAAGGAATCAGAGATGATCACGTGGACCCGCACGCTGCGCCAGTCCGGAATCACCGCGCCGGACCTGCACACTGCGTACGGCCAGCAGCGCAGTCTCGTCCGGCGCTTCAAGACCGAGGAGTATCTGACCGTCCGGCTGCTCCTGCCGACGCCCCTGCACCCGCCCGTGATCGCTGCGGCGGCCTTCATGCACGAGACCGACACTCGTATCGACACCGGCAGGACCGAGGCCCGCAGAACGGCCCTGGGGGAGTGGGCGGCCGTCACCCGCAAGGCACTTGAGGGAGCACCCGCCAGCGACGCGACCCTCCGCGCTCTCACGGACGCCGCCGTCCGTCATCCCCAACTGAAACGGAGAGTCGAGGACTTCCTGCACGGTGCGCGTCACGAGGTGGACTACGCCGGCTTCGCCACCGAGGACGAACTGCAGGGCTATGTCGACGGATACTCGCTGCCCGCCTTCATGCTCGTAGCCAGTCTGCTGGACCTGGCCCCCGCGGCGGAGCATGACGCGTTCGAGGACGGCTGCCGTGACCTCATCGAGGCGATGCAGCGCGTGGACTTCCTGGAGGACCTCGCCGAGGACGCGGCGCAAGGGCAAGTCGGCATCCCCGATGCGGAACTGGGGCGCCACGGCCTGTCTCTCGCGGACCTCCTTGCGCCCACGGACACTGTCCGGTCGGAGCTGGAGCAACTGATTCAGGAACAGGTGGAACTGGCACGTCCGCGGTTGTCCGCGAGTACGCGGCTGGTGCCCCTGGTGGCGCAGCAGAACCGTCCGTTCATCACGGCCCTGCTGCGGGTGCAGGAGCTCCGGCTGAGTGCGGTGAGCAAGAAGGGGGGCCGCCTGACTGACGGAGGTGCGCGGCCCTCCGTGCCCTCACTTCTGGGGGTCCTGGCACGTCAGTACCGGGCCTCACGGCAGGCTCGGTAGACAACAGGCGTCTACCGCCGCGGTGAAAAAAGTTACTGGGCGGCCGGGGCCGACCCGTCGGAGCCGTCGGAGCCGTCGGAATGGGCCAGCCCGAGGACGCCGCGCACCACGCGCATGACGCTGCGCCGGCGCCCGGCCGGCATCGCGCGCATTGTGTCCGTGAACTCCCTCAGTTCTCGCTCTTCGGGCTGCTGCGCCGTCGCCGGTGCGGGGGCGGTGAACCCGCTGAGGAGGGCCTGCCGCAGTTGCTGGGACAGTTCGTCATCACCGGCCGCGATGCTTCCGCGTAGCGCCATGTGCTCGATCTCGACGCCTTTGAAACGACAGAGGAACAGGACCTGGTCACTCACCCGTTCCAGCGCCTTGATCAGAGCTTCGTCACCACTCATTGTGAAGAAGCCCGGGGGAACGTCGAAGAAGCGCTCGAGGCCGGTGTTCACTTCCAAGTTGGGATTGCGGTCACCGCGCAGCACCGCCGTCATCGTGGGCTTGGAGATGCCCAGATGGTGCGCGAGCTGTTCTGCGGAGTACTGCTTGCCGTCGGCGCGCGGGCGGGTACGGCGCAGGAACTTCAGGCGCTCGGGGAAGGACAGGTTGAGTTCCTCCGGCGGGACTGTCGCGCCGGAAAACAGGCGCTGCGCGACACCGGCAGGGATGGCCGTCGTCGCCTCGATGTGCGCGAAATCAATCAGACCCTCGGGGGTGCTGCCCAGGGCCTCGATCTGCTTCGAAAGCGCAGCCACAACCGCCGCAACATCTCGCCCTCCGGGCGTATCGGGCGTGTCCATAGAAGGGCGGTCTCCTGCTCTTTTCACACTCGACTCAATGTTTCTCCGGGCATCACGCTACCGCTTCCGCCGGGGGTCCACACAACATCATGTACCAAATTTGTAGCCTAACTGGCCGCGCGGTGAGCGATGAGGGCTACAAAAGTTGACAGCGGCGAGCGAGTGCAGCATGATCGCTGCGTGTGGTCGTCCAACTACCCAGTCTCAAACGGGAGATGCCAATTCGGCTGCCCCACGCCCTTTCGCGCCCCTGCGGGTCATCACTCACGGAGATGTTGCATGAACCTCGGCGTCCCCTCGATCGGAAGACATGGCGGCCGCGCTGTGCAGACTCGCCGCGCGACGCACGGCATGTTAACGGCTTCATCCGGATTGCTTTGAGGAAGGCTCGATGCCAACGCTGGCCACGCTGCCCACCCGTAAACCTGAACTCGAACTGGCATTCGTTGCGCATCGTCCCGCGCTCACCCAGGCGATGGAGCTCACCGGTGTGGTCACCGTAACGCCGGAGCAGCTGCTCGAGCACGGGGCCCCCGCTCAACTGCCGGACGGTGCTGCGGTTCTGATCACCGACATTGTGCCCTTCCGCCTCCGCGGCCGTATCGCGACCGTGCTCGATTCGCTGCTCCAGCGCATGAGCCGCGACGGCAGCGCGGGGCTGATCGCCAGTGCCGCTCCCGGTGCACGTCAGCCTTTTCCCCAGGCCACGCTGGAAGCCGCTCGTCACCTGGACATTGCCCTCCTGGTGACGACCGCACCGCCTGAGCGCTGGGAAGGCGTGCACGACGCGATTCAGCAGCACCGGCTCATGTTCGCCGAGCGGCGTGCTGCCCAACTCGGCTCCCTGGTGCAGGAGTTGCCCGCGCAGCTGGCTGACCCTCGGGCCATGCAGCGCATCGCCGACTGGCTGGCTAGTGCTGCTCCGCGCAAGTTCGTGGAGGGGTGTTCAGGTGTCGAGGTAGAGGTGGCAGGCGCAGTCGAGGGCTTCTTCGGGTGAGCCTGCGGGGAGGCCGCTGGGCAGGATGTTGTCTTCGTAGCCGTCTCGGCTGGCGAGGTAGAGGGCGAAGCCCCACGTGTGCAGGACGCCGGTGAAGCGCAGGCGGCACAGTGGCAGGCACTCGCCGTCCGTCAACTCACCCTCCACGTAGGCGAATCCGGCCCGGTAACGGACCTTCACTCCGGCGAGCTGGGGCCAGCGGTTGCGGGCGTGGTCGTTCAGGCGCTGACGCAGGGAGTGCTGCATCGATTCCGGCGGGTTCTTCGGCACGGGACCCATCCTGCACGCCCTTCCCCGCGATGCGCCATGATCACCGGCAGATCGCAGGGGAGGCGAGGGGATCGGTGCTGGTAGCGGAGGCAGTCGCAATCGTGCTGGACGACGACGAAGGGGTACGGGATCGGCTGGTGCGGGCGGCGTCGTCGGTGACAGCACAGGTGCGTCAGGCCCTGCGGGCGCGGATCGTGCTCGCCGCGGCGGACGGGCTGACCAACGGGAGCATCGCCCGTGAGCTGGGGATTTCGGTGAACACGGTCCGTAAATGGCGGGGCCGGTTCGCGGCGGGCGGACTTCAGGGCCTGCTGGACGCGCAACGTTCGGGGCGCCCTCGTACCTACGGGAGCGAGGTGCGGGTCGCGATCGTGGCAGCGGCCACCAGTGCCCCGCCTCATCCGGAGTCGACCTGGTCACACCGCACGATCGCCGCCCAGGTGGCGGGCACCGTGTTCGCGAAGATATCCGCCTCTCAAACCGGCCGGATTCTGGCTGACCTGGACCTCAAGCCGCACCGGGTGCGTGGCTGGCTCACCCGCCGTGACAGCCCCGACTTCTGGGAGCGGGTCGCCGATGTGTGCAGCCTCTACCGCAATCCGCCCGAGGGAGCGGTGGTTCTGTCCATCGACGAGAAGACCGCGATCGCCGCCCGCTCCCGCAGGCACCCCGGCGTCCCGGCCGCACCGGGCCGGGATGTCCGCGAGGAGTTCGAATACCGCCGGCACGGCACCGCCTCCATAGTGGCGGCCATGGACATACGCACCGGCGAGGTGCTGAGCGAGCCGATCGTCCGGAACAACGCGGTCACCTTCACCGCCTTCCTTGCCCGGCTCGATGCGGTCATCGAGCCCGGAAAGGAGATCCACGTGGTGCTGGACAACGGCTCCTCCCACACCGCCAAACACACCCGGAAGTGGTTCCAAGCTCATCCGCGCTGGCGCGTGCACTTCACCCCGCCGCACGCATCCTGGCTCAACCAGGTGGAACTGTTCTTCTCCGCCCTGACCCGCCGGGTCCTGCGGCACGGCGACTTCTCCAGCCGCGACGACCTGATCGACAAGATGGACCACTACGTCATCGCGCACAACGAGAAGGCCAAGCCCTACCGCTGGACCTACGACGGCACCCCGCTCAAGACCTCCTGATCAACACCCCTCCACGAACTTGCGCGGAGCAGCACTAGGGCACTCGACGTGCAGGTATTGGTCAGCGCACCGGAACGGGTGCTCGCGGCGTCGCCGGCCACGGCCGCCGAGCAGCTCGCGCAGGCCATCATCCGCCAGTCCATCGACGGCAACCTGCCCGAGGCGCTCTACAGGCCGCACACACAGCTCATCTCCTTGGCCCCGGCGGCCGACACCGTCCTCGCGGTGGCCCGCCGGACCCCCTTTGACGAGGCGGACCTGCGATTGCTGCGCCATGCGGCAAAACTGCTGGGCCTCGTGGATCAGGCGAACCGCGAGTACCGCGCAGCCTCCGGCGCCTGTCACTCGGCGCGCAGCGCAGCACTGGAGCTCCTGTTGGACGGTGAGGTCGACAAGGCCCGGCGGGTCATGGCCAAACTGGCGCCCGGGCTTCTGGATGCTCAAACTGCCCGAGTCTTCGTGGTGGAAACCACCCAGGCGCGACGGGACAACGCCACGCGCCGCTGTACCACCGCTATCGGCCGCCAGTCCCTTGTGGTGCCAGACCCGCGGGACGAGCGGCGGATCCTGGTCGTGCATCCGATCGGCGATGAGGACACTAGCGCAGAAGTCTCCGCCGAGCTCACTCGCCTGGTGGGCACGCTGGGTGCCGACTCGTGCCTGGGAGGCAGCGGAATCTATTCGATGACCTTGCTCGCCGATGCTCTGCAAGAGGCGCTCACCGCCCAGCGGATCGCTGTCCTCCAGCCGGACTGCGTGGCCCTGTCGGTACACGGGGCCGACCTCGTCAGCCTCCTGCCTCAGACTGACGCGCAGCGCTGGGCCTGCCGCCTGCTCCAGCCGCTGATGGGCGACGCGTCGCAGTGGGAGTCCATGCGTGAGACCCTGCCCACTGCCCTCGCCTACCCCTACACAGTCGCGGCCCGCCGACTGCACCTGCACCGCAACACCGTCATGCGCCGCACAGCGCGGGCGGCTAAGGTTCTCCGGGTCGACTTCGGCCGCGTCGGCGATCGCATTGGGGTGGCCCTGGCCCTGGAACTGGTCACGCAACGAGACTGCGTGCCGAGCCAATCGGCGCGAGCGCAGCCGCTGCCCTCCTTGAAAGGGCTGCTGGCCGCTCCCCAGGTGCAGGCTTGGGCGCAGACGCTGGTGCGGCCGGTTCAAGAAGACCGACGTGACCTGGTATCCACCGCGCGAACGTGGCTGGCTTTCGACACGCGCGTCGAGCCGGCGGCGCGTGCCCTCGGCCTTTCCGAAGTGACCGTCCGCTCCCACCTGCGGGCCGTGGAGACCCATATGCAGCGGGATCTGGCGGGCCTCAACGGCATTCGCGACCTCTATTTCGCCCTGCACGTAGTTACCGGTGAGTTCGACCTCCGCCCCCATCCCAGTGGCCAGGATCTGTGCGTCGTGGCCTGAGACAGCCACCCGGACTGATTCGGCCTGCTCCCTCAGCTGGCCGGTCGCATGGTGACGAACGAGGGCACGTCTGCGACGGCCATGTCCGCCCGCACGCGCACGAATCGTGCGGGGTGGCGCAGACGGCCGTGCGTATCGCGGGAGATGTCGGCGCTGATCTCGACGACGGCCGTCGGAGTGACCAGTTCTACGTGCCGCTTGTCCCGCGTCCCCCAGCCGGCGGAGAACGTGTGCCCGGTCCAGGGGTGCTCGTCCTCCGCCGGACGCAGGACGGCCCCGGCGTGCCGGGCCTTCGCGGGGGACAGGGGTGTCGTGCGCCCCGCGTATTGCAGGCGGTCCTGGGAGTCGTGCCGGCCGAGCAGTAGAGTCCGTGGGCGGCTGGGGGCCCGGTGACTGCGCCCGCGACAAATTCCTGGGTATCCCGTACGCGGTATTTTCGCCAGGAGCGCGCTCCCGGCCGGTAGTTCTGGCCGCCGTCCTTGAAGACATAACCTTCCACCCCCACTACCGACCAGGTCAGCCAGCTGCGGGCTACCTCGATGTCGTCGGTTGACGGACACAGCGTCCAGGGGGCGACGAGATCCTCCCGGCGAAGGAGCGTCTCCAGGGCAAGGCGCCTCTCGGTGTAGGGACGTGCGAGAAGGCTGCTTCCGTCGACGTGCAGAAGATCGAATGTCACGTAGTGAGCCGGTGCACGGATCCCGGCCTGCCGTGCGGCGGCGCCCCGGCGGTGCAATCTTTGCGTGAGCCATTCGAAGGCGAGCCTGTTCTCGTCCCAGATGATCAGCTCTCCGTCGTGCACGACGGAGTAGGGCAGTTGCCGGATCGCGTCGGAGATCTCCGGGAATGCAGCTGATAGATCACTGCCGCTGCGTGAACGCAGAATGGGCGGGCCGTCAACGCGGCGCGCGGCGATGGCCCGAAATCCATCAAACTTTGGTGCGGCAAACCACCTCGGCGGCAGTGTAAACGTCTCGACAGAAGCCGCCAGCATCGGCTCGGCGGGAATGTCGATCACACTGCATGAATACCACAGAGACCGCCCTGGCCATGGGAAACGAGGCGGGTAGTGGCCGGTCAGGGCGTGGATTCACTTCCCTGTTGTCAGTCGGGAAACATTCGAGTAGGCGGGTATGGTTTGACCACTGACGCTTGGCTCAAACGGTGTTGACGGTAGGTCAGGTGGTTCGCCGAGTGACTGGGTGAGTAATCCGAGGAACTCTTCGGTGTGCATTCCCGGTAGCGCTCTGAGGTGAATGGTGCACCTCCGCGCTGCGATGAGGCCCGCTGGTGCACAGTCGACAGGTATTGCCCGTCAGTTTGTGCAGAGGTGTAATGGCATCTCAATGCGCATATGCCTAGCGTTGCCGTTGCAAGCCCGACCGGTCGTGGGGCGAGTGGGGCGAATGCCGAACTCGCCAGCGGGGGAGCCGATCAGGTGAGCAGCGACAAGCCACTGAACACCAGGAGAGCGGGCATCCCAGGTGGCTGGAACCACCCGTCAGGACACCCGCTCTCACCAGTGCACAACCAGGCCCTTGCAGGGGTCTGAGCAAAACGACTCTCAGCAGAGTCACCACCAGCAGATCCAAGGAACCCACCGGGGTCTTCCACCGGCGTGTTGGACCACGTCAGCGGAACTCAGGATAGACCAGCGTCTCCCGCAACAGCAGGGCGCCGGCCTTCTCCTGAACCCAAGACCCCCCGACTCGCCGGGGCGAACCGAATGAACAACAGGCACGCGACGATCCAGCCGACACCGCTCACTGACGTGGTGACGTACGGCGGCCACCCACACTCCTCGGCGGAGCCGGGCCATCCTCAGAACCTCGGCGCCATAGGGCTCAGCGGCTAGCACCTGCTCTGCCCGGCGGCGCCTTCATAGCCAGGCGCGGATTTACCAGATCCGCGACCGGCACGCTCGGGGAAGATCCGATCCGGGAGCGAGCGGCGCGCGGCAGGAGCGGGCCGACTCCCAGTAGCTGCTCCTGCCGCGTTGCACCTGATCCCGTCGCCCGGCGCTCTTCCGCCGGTGCTGGCACGAGGTCCCCTCACTCCGCCGCAGCGCGCTCCTACCTCCCGCTCCCCTCACGTTCGCCGGTTCCCGAAGCCGCCGCCCGCAGAAGAGCGAACAGGTGCAATCCAGTTCGTCGCCGAGACAGTGCGCTCCGCATTTGCACGCTTCCACGCACGCTCCCTCCGTTTCCTTCTCGACCCCAAGGACACTCATGCAGCTCCGCGCACCCGCACGTCTGGCCGCCTCCTTCGCCCTCGCCCTGTCGGTGACGGCCGGCCTGGCGGTGGCCACCGCCCCGGCCGCCCATGCCGTCGGTGAGCACTCCAACTGCACCGTGAACTGGACTCACGGCGAGACCGGCAAGGTGAAGAAGAACGGGTGGAACATGAGGGGCGGACCCGGCACCGGCTACACCAGTCGCGGCTCCCTCTACAACGGCGACCGCCTCAAGCTCCTGTGCAGCCGCGGCAATTGGTACTACACCCAGCTCTCCGCCAGGTCCAAGAGCGGGCTGGTCAAGGGAACCCGCGGGTGGGTCCGCAGCGACGGCCTGTACCAGCTGGGCGGGTAGCGCGGCCAGGCACCGGAGCGGCCTGCCCGGACCGGTGCACGCCTCTCCCCAGCCGACCACGGCATTGGCCCACTCCACCCCCAACCCCGAAGGCTGCTGTGTCTACCTCTTCCTCTCCCCACCGGGCGTGCTCCTGGCGTACCGCACGCCTGGCCGCATCGTCGGCCATCGCCGTCCCACCTGAGGCGACGACCTTGAGCGCCCACTGGCCCCCGGACCTCTAGACCTCACAGCCCCTGGCCGACTGACGGACCTCCGCTCCCGTCGGCCAGGCCCCAGCCAGCCAGCCCCCACCGTTCACACCCCCGGAACGGTCACCCCGCCGCCAGCCCCCCTGCGCGGCCCGGGCGCTGGCTGCCCGTGGGGGCGCCGCCCGCCCACGGCGGCGCCCCCACCCATCCATCTGGCGCAACGAACCGCTGATGCCGGCCGCCTGCCAGGAACGTCCCCCAACCGCCATCCCTGGAGCGTCTGTGTCAGCCACCACCGCGCCCGACACCACGATCAAGGCTCCCCAACCACCCATACCAAGACGCTGGCCGCCCGCCGTCTGGGCGTTGCTGCTGACCACGCTCGCCGCCGGCCTTCTGGGAGCCGCCCTGTGCCTGCCGCTCGCTGGGATCGCCCACCGCCGCCCGGCCACTGCCGCGCCCACCGCACCGGCGACCGCCGCCTACTGATCGCCGAACCGGAGAACCCGCCGCTGTGCAGTTCCTGGCACTCCTCGGTAGCCACACTTCCCGCCGAGCACCGTGCCGCCACCCCCTTCCAAAGCCGCGAGTGGGCCGCCGGCACGGCCCTGCTCGCCGACACACCAGTGCGAGCCGATCAGATCGCCGGGCAACTCCTGCTCATCGCGGACGAGCACCGGGCCATCGACCAGAACCATCGGGTGATCCGATCCGCCGAACACCTCGGCTTGTACGGACAGCCCACACGACCTCGACGCCCGTGATGCACCTCCCGGCAGCGCACCCGCCCCCACCAGCCCCGACCTCGTCCGCCGCCTTCCGGAACCAGACATGGAGACATCAATGACCTACCAGCAGCAAGACACATTCCGGGACGCCCGCCAAGGCGGAGACCTAACCTCCCACACCGGCCGCCCGATCAGCCTCGATCTGAGCGTCTGCTCCAACCGCCTGGGCCCACCCGACAGCGCGGTGCGCGCCCTGGCCGCGTTCGCCGCCGAGCGCCGCAGCGATCTGGGGCCGCCGCCGTACGGGGCCGAGAAGACCTATACGTCTGCGTACGCCGAGCACCTTGGCGTCGACGAGGACGCTCTGCTCTGCGGGCGCGGTGTCACCGAGTTCCTCATGATTCTCGCCCGATATCTCCAGGACGAAGACGTAGCCCTCGTCACCCCCGAGTACACCGAGACGATGCGGCGGTTCGGCTACGCGACCTTCTACCCGCCGGCCGGGCAGCCGGATAGCGCATCGCACCGTCTCGAACGGGTCTGCCAGGCCATGGCCAAGCATCGCTACGTCATCCTCAGCAATCCGAACAACCCTCTTGGTCTGTACGTCGATTCGGCCGACCTGCTCGAAGCATGCCGCGAGTACCCGCACTGCACGCTGGTGGTCGACGAGGAATACATCGAGTTCCAAGGGCCCGGCGCGAGCCTCGCCGGGGCGGACGCGGTCAACCTCGTCGTACTGCAATCCACGGGCAAGTCGTTCGGCATCACGGCGACGAGGGCGGGCATCCTGTGGACCCGCAACCCCGTGCTGCATCGCGCCGTGCAGCTCCAGCTGCCGACCTGGCCCCTGTCGCTGCTCGACATCGCTGTCGCCACCGCCGCGCTCACCGACAGAGCCTGGGCACAGCACGCCCTGCCGCGCATTCGCCGCGATGCCCAGGCCCTTGAACAGCTCCTGACCGAGCGGTTCGGCACCGCCGTCATTCGCTCGGCCATCCACTACCGCTTCGTGCACCTCAAGGATCCCGATGCTACGGCCGCGCACCTCGAGGAGTACGGGATCGCCGTCCGGGCCTTTGACGGGACGGTCCGTGGCCGCATTGGCGGCATCCGCGTGATGGCGCCGACCACCGCCGACGAGTTCGAACTCCTCCGCAGCGCCCTCGCCACGCTCCGGCTTCCGGCACCACCACGCCCGGAGAGCAGGTCCCGGGCCGTAGCGCCCTACCGCGGCAAAGCCGTGCTCGATCCGATCTGCGAGATCGGCTGACCGCGCCAGCGTCACCCTCGACCGCACCACTACCTCCCGCCCAGGAGAGACCGCTTGTTTGCCGCACTCCAATCCATCGCGCCCGAGCTCCAGCCACCCCTGGAAGGCCGCCCGTGACCGACACAGTGACGACCAGTCCAGCCCCGGGCACCGTGCCACAGGTGCCCGAACTGCACATCGCCGACGCACCTGCCGACCCGGCTGCTGACACCACCCGGCTGCTGAACCTCACCAGCGCGCTGCGCAGCGAAGCTCCGCGCGTCCTCGGCTTCCCCGGCAACCTCGACTTCGACTTCAGCGACCTCAGCCCCGCCCTGGCCGTCCTGACCAACAACGTCGGTGACCCCACCAGCGGCGACGCAAGCGGCGTCCACACCAAGGCCTACGAACAAGCCGTAGTCCGCTTCCTCGCGCAGACCGCCGACGCCCGGCCGGACGACATCTACGGCTACGTCACCTCCGGCGGTAGCGAGGGCATCCTCTTCGGGTTGGCCACCGCACGCCGACACCTGCCGCACGCCAAGGTCTACGCCTCCGACCAGGCGCACTACAGCGTCGCCAGGGCCGCCGGCCTCCTTGGCCTGCCGCTGGTGACCGTGCCCAGCAACGATGAAGGCGCACTCGACCCCGAGGCGTTGAAAGTCGCCTCCTTCGTCCACCGCCGCGTACGCCCGCACGGTGGTCGAGGCCCGGGCGCCATCGTCGTGGCCACCATCGGCACCACGATGCGCGGCGCCTACGACGACGTCACCGAACTCCGCAAACAAGCCGCGGCAGCGGGAGACGTCTACGTCCACGCCGACGCCGCCTCCGGCGGGCTGATCGCGGCCCACGCCCCTTCTGCCCCGCGCTGGAACTTCGCGCACGGCACAGATTCGATCTCTATCAGCGGCCACAAAATCATCGGCGCCCCCGTGCCCTGCGGCGTCGTCCTCGCCCGCAAGGACCTGGTGGACGCCCCGGTCATCGCCAGCGAATACACCAAGGCCTCCGCGCGGACCCTGGGCTGCTCGCGGAGCGGACTGGCCGTCCTGCTGCTCTGGTCCGCGCTGCGACGCCAGGGCCACACCGGCCTGCGCGCCCACATCCTGCGTTGCCTAGAAACCGCGCAGTACGCCGTCGACCAACTCACCCGCGCTGGCGCACACCCCACGCGCACCACCGACTCCCTCACGGTCTGCTTCGAGCGCCCAGCCGACTGGATCGTCCGCAAATGGCACCTCGCCTGCGAGGGCCCCACCGCCCACCTGATCACCGTCGGCCACGTCACGCGGTCCGCTCTCGACGAACTCTGCCGCGACCTGCGCCAGCCCTGACCAGCCCGCGAAGCAACCGGAACGGAAGCCCGCCTGTGCACCTGACGCCACCGACAACCGCCCAGCGCGCCGTGATCAGCACCTGGTTCGACACCTACATCACGGTCGCGCACCCGTCCCTGGGCCGCGCGGGCGCCGTCTGCCCGTACGCCAACGCAGCCCGCCACCAAGGCGTCGTCCATATCCGGGCCGCCGCCGTGCGCCCGGTCGGCGCCCCGCAGCCCCGAGACCTCCTACTGACCAGCCCCGCCACGGCCAGCGCCTGGCTCCAGTCCGTACTCGCCGCCGCGCTCGACGAGTTCGACCACCATCCGTGGCCTCCCTGTGCCCAACATCTGCACTCCCTGATCGTTCTGCTCGAGGACCTCCTTCCGGAGTACTGGGGCGAACTCGACCGGGTCCACGCAGACAGTAAGACGGCCGTGATGCGACGCGGCCTGATGGCGGGCCAGTTCCACCCGCACTGCCCGGCCCCGGCCGTGCACAACCCGCGCTTCGCGGTCAACCGCGCCCCTGTGCCGCTCCTCGTCATCCGCCGTATGGCCCGCCACGACCACCTCTTCGCCAGCGAACCGCAGCACCTCCAGGCATACGAACGCTCCTTCCGGCCCGAGCGCCGACCGGAAACAGACCGCCCCGGTCAACTGACCATCCGGCGGTAGCTCCACCGTCTCCTCCCACTTGCCATCGCCCCACCGACCCAGGAGAACCCGTTGTTCCGCGCACTACAGGCCAGCGCCCCGAGGGGGGCCACCACCACTACCGCTGCCGACACTCGGCGCCGTTACGGGGCCGGCCGCGTCCCGCCTCCCGCTGGGCGGCCGGCTGTTCACCGCCCCCTCCGGTTCCTCACCAGGATGGCTTCACCTCGGCCCGCGGAACCCCTGAGCGGACCACCGAAGTCACGCGGCCCGCCGGTCCCACACGCCCTCGCCCCCACCCGAACTCCAAACCAGAAAGGTCGACATGACCCCCCTGAAGCACATCGGACGTCTCGCGGCGGCCGTCGCCGTCAGCGCCGCCCTGGTTGGCACCAGCCTGGCCGTCGCACCTGCCGCCCAGGCCGCGGGCTCCGGCACCGGGAAGATCAGCTGCAGCGCAGCGAAAGTCCGCAAGAGCCCGGCGAAGAACTCCACCGCGCGAGGCATCGCCTATCGCGGCGACAAAATTGTTTATGACCAATTCGCATACAAAAAGTCAGAAAAGGCCTGGTATACGCGCGGAACGGTCACGCGCAAGAGCGACCGCGCCAGGATTCGGGGCTACGTGCCCTATGGCTGTGCCAACGCTTACGGCACAAATCCGGCGCCGACCCCGCCCATCCCGTAACCCTCACTTCTCACAGACCGACGCGGGCCGGACCAGCGCTCCGCAGCGCCCGCGCCCGCGTCGGTTCCTTCCCGCCCCATACGCGCGAGCGCGTCCCTGTACCCCCGAGACGCCGACACAGGCCCGACGGCCTCCCCTTCGCGAAGTGCCCGGACCATCCCTGTCCCGTCGACCTCTGGAGAGCCGACCCATGAGTGACCATCGCCAGCATCAGGACGACACACCCACCGAGCAGATCGACCCGACCGCAGTTCCAGGCGACCCCGCGAAGACCGCGCCACAGCTCGTGAGCCGCACGTGGGAGATCTCGCTATCTGCCCTGGCGCAAGAAGGGAATCCCGAGTGCCTCACACTCCTGCGCCTGTTGTCCTGCTGGAGTTCGGACCCGATACCACTCTCAGCGCTACGCCCCGAGGCCATTGACGCAACACACCTGAACACAGCCCATCCGCCACTGCTCGGAGTAAGGGTCGAAACCGCGCTGCAGGGCCTGCTGCGCTACTCGTTGGTCTCACTCGTGGATCTCGCGGCGCGCGGCGATGCGGCGGGCTGCATCACGGCACACGGTGCACTGCTGGACAGCGTGGCGGCGGCCGTGCCGAACAACCAGAGCGCGCTCCTTGTCGCTTCGGCCGCCCGTCTCCTCGACGCCGAGGTTGTCGCGCAGGCACACCGAGCACCCGCCACGCGCACTGAAGGGCATCTCGCACGCCATGCGACGCACCTTCTGCGGCGAGTCCAAGGTGCTGACACCGCCGCTGAGGTGGTCGACGCCGCGACCCGAATGGCGAGGACCGTATTCGACAGCGGCGATTACCCGGCTGCCCTGCACGTGGCCAAGGCAGCCACCGAGAGTGGTCATGGCGTCGCCTCACTCGGTGACTTCGATGGCGTACTCGTCATCGAGCTCGATATCGAGATCGTCGACCTCGGCCTGGCGGACGAGTTCCTCGGCGCGGAAGGCGGAGGACCAGACCCGGCCGAAGTAGTCCTGGGGCCTGCGCAGGTCGAGTTGAAGGGCTTCCTCGAGCAGGCCGACTGCTTCGAGGGCCCGTTCCAGGCCGTCGATCGCGCGGCCCGTGGGCTCGAAGAGCTTGTGCATGTAGTCGCGGGTGGCGTCGTCCGAGGCCCCTTCGGCGAGCATCCGCCAGTGTTCGCGCTTGCGGTGCCAGTAGACGAGGTCGGCGCCGTACATGACGAACTCGGTGCAGGAGTGGCAGTTGAGCTTCCAGGGGCAGGCGTCACCGTCGACGACCGGTTGGTAGGTGCAGAAGCCGCCCTCGGCCGGCGTGGACTTGCGGGTGAGGTCGATGAGCATCGCCTCGGCTTCTCCCCTGGTCATCGGCTCGCGGCCGGAGAGCACGATGCCGGGCTCGAGCGATCCCGGGCCGCTAGTCCAGACCGCATAGAGGGCGTCGTTGAGCTTGGGGTCGGTGTTGGCGATGTGGGTGTAGTGCTCGGCCATCGCCTCGGAGACCTGACCGAGGTAGCGCTTGACCTGCGAGAGGTTGGCGCCGGCCTTCAAGAGGTTGGTGGCCAGCGTGTGGCGGGCCTGATGGGGGACGGCCTTGCCGATGTCGAGGGTGAGGACCCAGCTCTTGAACAGCGTGTGGAACCAGCCGTAGCCGCAGCCCTTGAGGAGCTCGCGGTTGGTGTGCTTCCTGGGGAACAGGGCGAGTTCGAGTCGTTCCTCGGGCGTCGGCGGGCGGCCCTTGCGCTGGACGAAACGCGCGATGGTCTTGACCTGCCGTGCCTCGATCCGCTGGTAAAAGCGTTCGGGGATGCGGATGCCCTCATCGATGTTCCCGACCTTGGTCTGGTCGTGCCAGAACATCGGGACTTTGCCGACGCGGCTGATGCATTCCAGGCGGACATCGAGGACCTCGGTGCACCGGCGTCCGGTGACGACCAGGCCCTCCCAGGCGTCCCGCAGCCCGCGGTCCTCGACGTCCATCGCGTCCAGCGCCTCGAGGTTCTTCTCGATGGCGAGTGCGCGGGCGACCTCGCCAGAGAAGGGCCTGCGCCGTCCCTTGGTCTTCGGTCCGAAAGGCAGAGCGAGGACGAAGCGGCGGTCCAGACCGAGGCGTTCGATCTCGCCGGTTTCCAGGCCGGATCGCAGGACCCGACGGGCGCCGTCAAAGATCGTGGCCATCGTGCCAGGGGTGGCGATCCCGTTCTCCAGGGCCTTGCCCTTGGCGCGCTGGCCGAGCGAGGGCAGCTTGTTCCGGACGCGCTGCCGCTGGTCGGCCACGAAGTCGATCATGTGGGCTTCAGTGAGCAGGGTCGGGTCGTGGCCGCCGGCCGGGGTCTCGATCTCCAGGTAGGCGCTGAGCTCGTTGCAGCCCCGGCGGTCGAAATCGAAGGCAGCCCGGGAGCGATTGTGGCCGACGAGGAGACGGGCGGCCATCAGGTCCCAGCACATGTCCCGCAGCCAGCGCTGGGTGATGCGGGTGAGATCGATGTGGCTGCGGGCTTTGGGGAAGCGGATGCCGAAGTGCTCGGTCTCGATGAATCCGGCGTCCTTGGTGTCCTCGCGGGTGAAGTAGATCAGCCGCAGGTAGTGGTGTGTGACCTTGGCGAGCTGACGCACGTGGAGCTTGCAGGCGTCCAGGTCGAGGTCGGCCATCGAGTTCACGTCCTGGCGGCGGCACTCGTCGATGAGCCGCTGGATCCAGGAGATGGGCCAGATGCTGCCTTCCTCACCCACGGTGTGGTGGAAGATGCACCACTTGATCTCGGCCTTGATCAGCGGGCGCAGGCCCAGCAGCGTCAGGTTGCCGTTGACGCGGTGCGGAGGGTCCTGCTCGTCGCACCACCTGCGGAACGCGGACTTGTCGTCGTAGCTGACCTGGACCGGCTTGCCGGTCTTCGCCAGCTCACGGCTCCAATACCTCGGCAGCCGGGCCCCGCCGGGATGCTTGTGCCGGATGTAGCTGGTGCGGTGGCGGTGACACAGCTGCAGGGGGTGGTCAGCGCCGTAGGGGCAGGACCTCACCTGGCAGGGCCGAACCCCACGAACGGCCGGGCCTTGCCCAGCCAGTCCTCGAAGACGGCCTCCTGCTGATGCTTCTTGCGCAGGTGGCGGCGGTGGGAATTCCACTGCTGAGCGTGGAAGTAGCAGAGCTGATTCTGGCTGCGGGGCGGAACGTCGGGGCAGATGAGGCAGGGCGGAGGGATCAGCCAGGCCCGGAGCTTCTTGGGCTGGGCGGTGACCAGGAAGTCCGTGATGTTCCCGCCGGCCTCCCGGACGGCCCTCCAGTCGTCGCTGTGCTCCTTGCAGTAGTCGTAGTGCGCGTCGCGGGTGCGTTCGCAGTCGGTGATGCCGCAGCCCCAGCCATAGACCGGGTGGTCGCGCGGGATGTGCATCACGTCGGGCCGGAAGACCGGGTCGAAGCTCGGTGCCGCGATCAGCGCGGTCAGCACTTCCAGCCGGTCGCGCATCGTGCGGCTCGGCCCGCTCGGCGTCCGAGGTTCCGGAACGACCAGCGGCAGCAGTCTCGCCGTCGAAGTCACTCCTCCTCACCCCACACCTTGTTGAGTGCGGTAATGAACTGCGGAGAGTGCAGGTCAGGATGCCCGTAAACCTCATCGACCATCTGTGCCGAGGCCCAGTTTCCGACGGCTTTGGCTACGTGCGGATCGTTGTCCGTGACGTCCATGACGTTGTTCGTGAACTGGTGCCGGAATGCCTGGGGCTTGATCCGGCCCGGCAGATCCGCCCGGCGGCCGGCTCGCCGCAGCATCCCGCGGGCCGCGTCCGCCGACCACGGCTCGCCGCGGCGCGGACCGGACAACTGGATCAGGAGCATGCCGTGGCCTGCGGCGTACTGGGCGTACTCCGTCGTCATGTACTCGTAGTAGCGGCTGACCATGGCCGGGCTGACCCGGTAGATCTCCCCCTTGGTGACCACCCCGTCGACCATCGCCCAGTCCGGCTTGATCTTCGCTGCCGCCCCGTTCGGGTTGCCCCACCGGTGGCAGACGTGGATGTGCGGGCTCACGCAGTCGCCGCACGGAGCGTTGTCGCGCAGGTGCAGGTCAACCAGGTGCAGCCCGGCCAGGCCGCCGATGCGCAAGCTCGTGTCGGACAGCCAGGTCACCACCATCCTGTCCCGGGCGGTGTTCACCACGTCCATCAGCTCAGGCCGGGTGCCGTTCGGCAGCATCTTGGGGTGGCGGCGCCGGGTCCCACCCTTCGGTGCGAGCGGGTTGGTCGGCATTGAGGTCTTCACGTGCCCCAGCAAGGCCCGGTTGCGGTCGGCCTGCGTGGGCAGCCGGTGGACGTCCAGAGCGTCCCGCAGTTCGCTGTTCACGCCCCGCACGGCGCACTGGTGGAGGTAGAAGCCCTTCAGGCAGGCCGCCAGGACCTGCAGGGCTGGCGTCCCGTACGGGCGTTTCGGCGGCACTCGCCACGGCTGCCCGTACGGCATGTCCACCTTGGCGCCGACCGCCCCCTGGTACCGGAAGATGTCGAGGATCGTGATCTTCTCCGTCGTCAGACGCTCACGGATACGCCAGCGCAGGTGATCAACCAAGAAGTAGGCATACGTCTTCTGGGACCCGCTGCCCTCGTGCGTACGCAGGTAGCTGTCCGCCTCCTCGTCCACCGTGACATCGGGCCACACGATCGTGTACGACCAACCGCCCCCGGCTCGAGCCATCTTCTGTACCCGCAGATTCCCCAGGACCACCGAGCTCCGCACCCGTTCTCCTCGCTCGTTGGCGCTACGTCACGAAGGCAACAAGGCGGATCGGTAAAGGGACACGAGACGTGGGTTTTGATCACTCAAACGAACGACCCGGAGGCTCGAACCGTGATCGGTAAACTTGATCATTATCAGGAGATCAACAACAAGGCCAACAAAGCCCGCGACGCTGCCGCCCTGGCAACCGTAGAGGCCGGGCAGCTCTACGCCCGCAGCAAGGCCGAGTACGAGCAGTTCCACACCCTCAGCGCGAAGGACAAAAAGCTGGCCGGCAAACCGTTCTTCTTCACCCACCGCACCTTCTACATCCCCGACAGGGGCAACTGGTTCGCAGCCGAGGCAACCACGACCGGCAAGAACCACACGGTCATGATCTTCGAGAAGTCCCCCGACACCGCCAACACCTGGAAGAAGGTCGTCTCTCTCTTCCCCGAGCGCACTCTTCCTGCCCCCGAGGTCAAGGACGGCCTGGCCACGACCGCCGACACCAAGACCACGGTCGGCCAGCTGACCCCCCTCAACGTGACCAACGCTGTCGAAGACCTCTTCACCACGGGAGGCGCGAAGGACGGCGGCAAACTGTCCCTCCCAACGACAGCGCGAAAAGCATCCTCAAGACCTACAAGGACCGCGGAGACAACCTCGGACCGCGGGCCACGGTGAACTTCTTCCCCGCGACCGCGCTCCACCAGAAGGTCTACGCGCTGCGCGCCGACTCCGGCGTACTGGTGATCGCACCGCTCGCCCACAAGCAAGAGAGCCTCGTCAAACACTCGAGCCTTCAGATCACCCCCGGCAAGACCGAGTCGGTCTACAACAAAACGCCCCGCTCACGCCATGGTCGACTCCCGCTGACCCGCCGCCCACCCACCCCACTTCAAGGGAGACCGCGGTGCCCCTGGAATCGTCACCCACCGTCGACATCCACGAAACGATCCTCATCCTCCCGAGCGGCGGCATTCATGCCCAGGGACTCCTGCGTACGGGCCCCGAACCGCGTGAGGTCCTCATCGAGGGCGTGTGCGGCCCACTGTGCACCGCGGCCGGGCGGCAGGCCAGGCCGATCCGGCTCAGCATCGGCCACGCCGACGGACACGTTGAACACCATCAGCTCGCCGCCGACGGCACCATCCACCCCCGCCCAGAGCCGGCCGCCATCAACACCACCCCCGATCCGGTCTGGTACCAGGGCATCCCACAGGACACCCGCCTCCTGGAAACCGCGCGAGCAGCCGACCGAGCCGGACAGTGGGCAGCCGCGCAGCAGGCTACCCACCGGGCCACCCAGCACCTCGTCGCCCAGCACGGCCGTGACCACCCGTACGCGGCCATGGGGATTGAACTCCAGGGCTACTTCGCCCTGATGGCCGGCAGCCCGTTGAGGCAGCGTGTCGAGGGACTCATGGTTCAGGGCTCCAGGATCGCGAGCCAGGCGCTCCCCTGACGCATCCCAGCGCAGGAACCTCAAACGACCGAGAACTGCGGCTCCTCATGCCAACGAATATCGATCGAAGAGGCGAGGCCTTCCAGCCATTCTACGTACTTCTCCCGGTTCGCCTCGGAGGGGCGGCGACCGCGAGGCTGTCTGCGCACGAGGACTTCACCCAGAGCCTTCACGACCGTGGCCTGCGCGTTCACGTCGTCGAGCGCCATCCATGCGGCGGCAGGATCGGGTGCGCTCATCAGCCCCATGAGGGCGTTGGACGCCCCGATGCGAGCCAGACGGGACTCCACATCCACGAGCTTGCTCTCGGTGACCTCCGTCGCCACCTTCAGCTGCCGCGCACTCAGCTCTCCCGCCGCGTAGTCCATCGTGATCTGGTCGAGCCGGGCTCGCAGTCCGTTCGCCTCGTCACGCAGGCGTCGAACTTCCCCCGCGGGGTTGTTCTCCGAGGCCATCGCAGCAACGACTTTCGGATCGCGCAAGCGCCGGCACATCGCTCCTTCTACGACGGCCTCGACGTACTCCGCCTTCCGCACGACATGCCACTTCGGGCACCTGTACGTCCGGTACGGCGTCCCGCCGTTCTTCACCCCGCTGTAGCCGGTGTGCATCGGCTCTTCGCACTCGCCGCACAAAAAGGTGCCGGCCCCAATGTAAAGCCGTGCATTGCCCTTCCGCGCGTACTTGTCCCGTCGCGCAGGGTCCGACAGCACGTCACCGACCACCCGGAAGAGGTCCTCGGACACCAGAGGCGTCCAGTCGCCTGGGCCGACGTACTCGCGACGGCGCGTGCCATCCTGCTGAGTGCGCAGAACCCATCTCTGGGCGATGTACCTAGGGTTCAGCAGGAGGTCCCGCACCCCGACCCGGCCCCACGGCTTACCGCGGGTGTTGAGAACACTCTGCTCGCCGAGCCATCGCGCAATCGTGTGAAGACCGGACCCTGCAGCGAACCGCGAGAACATCTCGCGGACGAGCTCGGCCTCGTCCTCTCGGATGGTGCCGTCGATGTTGTACCCGAAGGCCCGGCCGGTGTGCGGCGGACGTCCCATCTTGGCCCGCTGTTCGTTGGAGAACTTCTGGCGCTTCGCCTTATGCTCGGACTCCTGGCGCGCTACCGAGGCCTTGATCCTGGCGAACATCCTGCCGTTCTCCGTGGACAGGTCGTGCGAGCCGTCGACCGTCACGAGGATGAACCCACGGGCCTCGCCCATGTCGCACCAGTCCTCAAGCTGACGAGGCTGACGGGTGAGGCGGTCGAGATCCCACACGATGACCCCGTCGATCTGGCCGCTCTTGGCGGCCGCGACCATCTCCTCGTACTTCGGCCGTCTGACGTTCTTCGCGAACGCACTCTTCGAGTTGTCGATGTACTCGGCGACGACCGTCCACCCTCGCGAACGCGCGATGCTCCGCGCCTCGTCGAGCTGCCGCTGGACGCCGAGCTCATCGCCTCTCTTGTCCAGAGAGATGCGGCAATAGATCCCGACACGAAGGGGCCTCTTCGCAGTGGTCGACGTCATCGCCGGGGCACCCGAAAGGCACGGGGATCTCTGGTCTTGTAAATCATGTGACTAATACTAGTAGTTCGTGAAGCACGTCGCAGTACGTGCTGCGCAGCCTGATCCGTAGCTGATCGGCACCCGCGACACGCTGAAGGGCCGCATCCCCGTCACCGGGGATGCGGCCCTTCTCGCGTGCGCCGGCAGCAGCGCCGGCCCGAAGTGCGCCTACTTGGCGAGCAGTTCCACCTCCGCGAGCGTCGCGGGCCCGGTGCTCACCAGCCGGTAGTGCCGGTATGTGCCCGGGTCGTCCACCGTGAACACCCGAGTCTGCTGGTCCCAGCCGAAGACCTCACCCGACCGCTTGTCGATCCCGGTCCACTTCGCACCGTCGTCGGAGCCCTGCAGCTCCCAGCCCGTCGGGGCCTTGGCGTGCTCCGAAGAGGTGAGGGTGTACTGGACCGCGCGGGTCGCGGACCCGACGGGCAGCTCCACCGACTCGAACTCCGCCTTGGTGGCCGAGGTGTTGTCGAAGAGCGGACCACTCGCGCTGATCGCGTCCGACTGCGGCGCCGGCACCTTGTCGTCCTTGGTGATGGAGACCGGCGCGGCGTCCTTGCCGGCGCCCCAGGCGGACGGCTTGGAGCCCATGTCGAAGTCCAGCGTGCCACCGCGCGCCAGCAGGTCGTGCGGCAGCGCCGTGGACTTCCAGGGCTTGCCGTTGACCTTCAGCCCCTGGACGTAGATGTTCTTCGCGCTGTTCTTCGGAGCCTTGACGACCAGCTTGCGGCCGTTGTCCATGCGCACGGTCGTCTTGGTGAACAGGGGGGAGCCGACGGCGTATTCGCCGCCGCCCATGACCAGTGGGTAGAAGCCCATGGCGGAGAACAGGTACCAGGCCGACTGCTCGCCGTTGTCCTCGTCGCCGTGGTAGCCCTGGCCGATCTCACTGCCGGTGTAGAGACGCGAGAGGACCTCACGGACCTTCTCCTGCGTCTTCCACGGCTGGGAGGCCGCGTTGTACATGTACGTGGCGTGGTGGGCGACCTGGTTGCTGTGCCCGTACATGCCCATCCGTACGTCACGCGCCTCCGTCATCTCATGGATGACGCCGCCGTACGAACCGGCGAACTCGGGGCTCGCCGTCTCGGGGGTGGTGAAGTAGCTGTCGAGCTTGTCGCCGAGGCCCGAACGGCCGCCGTAGAGGTTGGCCAGACCGCGGGAGTCCTGGGGCGCGGTGAAGGCGTAGCCCCAGCCGTTGGTCTCGGTGTAGTCGTAGCCCCATATGCGGGGGTCGAACGTGGCCGACGGGACGCGCCAGTCGCCCTTGAGGTCGCGGCCCTGGAAGAAGCCGGCCTTGTCGTCGAAGAGCTTCACGTACTCCTGGGCGCGGTCGCGGAAGTAGTCCGCCTCCGCCTTGTAGCGCTGCTTCTTGGTCTTCTTGTACAGCGCCTCCGCCATCTTGGAGATGCCGAAGTCGTTGTTGTAGCCCTCCAGCGACCAGGAGAGACCCTCGTGCGTCTCGGTGGAGGCGTACCCGATGAAGGGCGAGGTCTCCATGCCCTTGCGGCCGACACCCGAGGCGGGCGGCACCACGGTGGCGTTCTTCAGCGCCGCCTCGTACGCCGCCTCGGCGTCGAATTTCACGCCCTTGACGTAGGCGTCGGCGAAGGCGACGTCCGAGCTGGTGCCGGTCATCAGGTCCGCGTAGCCGGGCGAGGACCAGCGGGAGATCCAGCCGCCGTCCTTGTACTGCTGGACGAAGCCGTCGACCAGCTTGCCGGCCTTCTTCGGGGTGAAGAAGGAGTACGCGGGCCAGGTCGTCCGGTAGGTGTCCCAGAAGCCGTTGTTGACGTACACCTCACCGTTGACGATCTTCGCGCCGGTGTGGGTGGGGGTGTCGGGGCCGGTCTGCTTGGAGAACGGACTCGCGTACTGCTGCTTCGGACGCGACTTGGTGCCGGTGTTCTCGAAGCCGGAGTTCGGATACAGGTACAGGCGGTAGAGGCTGGAGTAGAGGGTCGTCAGCTGGTCGCGGCTCGCGCCCTCGACCTCGACCCGGCCCAGAACGCCGTCCCAGGCGTCCTGCGCCCGGTTCTGTATCCGCTCGAAGCGGGAGCCGGCCGGGATCTCGTCGGCGAGGTTCTTCTTCGCCTGGTCCAGGCTGATGAGCGAGGTGGCCAGACGCAGGTTCACGGTGCGGTCGGCGCCCGCGTCGAAGCGCAGGTAGCCGGTCACGTCGCTGCCGCCGCCACCGCTGAGCTTGCCGCCCTGGGTGACCGGCGCGTCGAAGACGCCGTACACGAAGAGCCGGGTGGCGCCGGTGGACAGGCCGCTCTTGACGTCGGAGAAGCCGGTGAAGGAGCGGGTCTCCGGGTCGAGGGTCAGACCGCCGGCGTTCGACACATTGTCGAAGATCATGCTGGCGTCGTCACCCGGGTAGGTGAACCGCATCATCGCCGCGTGGTCCGTCGGGGTCATCTCGGCCTTGAGGCCGTTCTCGAAGGTGACGCCGTAGTGGTGCGGCTTCGCGCTCTCCTTCTCGTGCCGGAAGGGCAGCGCGCGCTTGGTGCGGGCCGCGTCCGGGGTGCCCGCCACGGCCGACGGCATCAGCTGGAAGGTCTGCCGGTCGCCCATCCACGGGCTCGGCTCGTGGCTCGCGCTGAACGCCTGCATCGTCGGCAGGTTGTCCGCGTTGTTGCCGCGCGCGTAGTCGTAGAGCCAGCTGGTGGATCCGGCGTTGGTCACCGGCGTCCAGAAGTTGAAGCCGTGGGGGACCGCGGTGGCCGGGATGTTGTTGCCGCGCGAGAAGGAGCCGCTCGAATTGGTGCCGCGAGTGGTCGACGCGTAGTCCGAGAGATGCGCCAGGCGCATCTCGGGCGCCTTGGGGGCGATGGTGACGTCGTCGATCCAGCCGCTGAACTTCGCGGGGCCCTTGGGGGAGTCGTACGCCACCAGCACCCGGTCGACGGTCCGGCCCGCCGCGACCGCGCCGATCCGCGACTCCTTGTGGTTCCACTGATTGACGTACAGGGTCTTGGAGGCGCCCTGGCCCTGCGGGGAGAGCACGGCGCCGTGCCGGTCGAGGGCGCGCAGGTCGCTCAGATAGGTGCCGTCGGTGAAGGCCAGGTCCACCGACACGTTCGTGGCCGGGTAATTGAGGTCGGTCTCCGGGAGGGAGGGGAAGACCCGGTAGGACAGCTCGGTGTCCTTGGTGACGCGCGTGTCGACATCGAAGACCTTGTTGTACGAGTACGCGCGGCCGTCCGGCTTGTGCGTACCGGCATAGCGCAGGGCCCGCTTGCCCGTGAAGCCCGCGCCGGCCTTGGCCGTGGGCGAGCCCGAGGGGCCGCGGTCTACCTGGCTGCGCATGTCCTCGGGGACGGGGGCGCTGGTGTCACCGTTCGAGAATTGAACGTCCGCGAGCTGAGTGGCGTCCGAGGCGCCGTTGTTCCGGCTGATCTCAAGACGGTAGTGCGCGTACGCCTGGGTGTTCTCGAAGTCGTAGGTCTTCGTCTGCAGGCGTTTCTCGAAGGCCTGCCCCTCGCGGGAGTCCAGGGACGTCCACTCCTTGCCGTCGGCTGACCCCTTGAGAACCCAGTCCCTGGGGTCGCGCTCGGCATGGTCATTGGCCGAAGTGAGGGCGTATGTCACCAGCTTCGCCGGTTCGTCCAGGTCGAACTCGATCCAGGCGGTGGACTGGAAGGCGAGCCACTTGGTCGAGGGCTGGACGTCGACGAGGTTCTCCTTGGTCTCGCCGCCGCCCGCGTTCTCGCTGCTGGCCCGGACCTCGACGACCCGGTCGGTCGCATTGCCCGGGATTCCGGCGCCGAAGCCGCCGTCGACCCCGGATGTGCGCTTCTTCCCGTCAGGTCCGACTTCGACGGTATTGCGCCAGTCCGGCTGCGGCTCGTCCTCCTCGAAGGAGGAGCTGAACGAACGCGGAGCGGGCGCGGGTTGTGCGGGCTGGGCGACGGCCACGGAGGGCGCCGTCACGGCGAGCAGCGAGGCGGCCGTAACGAGGGCGGCTGCCGTGTGGCCTTGTCTGGAGCGAGGTCTGCGTGGCATCCCGGGCTGTTCCTCCCCTTGGACAACGTTGTCATAAGTGGTGCGCAGCACCTAGTAGGGAGCCAAGTGGTCGACAGTGTCAAGGGTGTTGTAAGTGCCGGGTGAGACAAAGAGGGCGCGCCGGGTTGCGCGCGGCGATCCTGACGGCTACGTGCGCGTTCCCCAGATATCCGCGAGGTCTCAACTCGGGAAAGACTGCTGCCCAAACTTGCTTTCGATCTTGCTCAGTTGGCGGGAAGTGGACTATACCTGTCGGCGTCTGCACCACATTTTTTGGACGCGGACCGGGGGGACGGGGAACGGTGGGGGGAAGCCTTGTTGTCGGCTGCGCACGCCGTGCCCGTATCTTCTGTAACCGAGCACGACCCAGCGTCATTTGACCGCGGTGGCGGGGCCCCTTCGCCTGAGGCGAATATGGACGGGCGACCGGTACACCGCCTGAGTCCTGTAGAAGGCGAGGACTTGAGCATGGGATCCACCTCCGCCCAGAACAATGAGGGCCTTGGCCGTCGCGACCTGATCAAGCGTTCGGCCGCTCTCGGCCTGATCGCTGTTCCGACGATGAGCTTCCTGTCCGCCTGCGCGAGCGGCGACAGCGGCGACGGCGACAAGGTCGACAAGGGCAAGAAGACCGCCAAGAACCCCCTTGGCGTCAATGAGAGCGCGGCTCTCGAGATCGTGATCTTCGATGGTGGGTTCGGCACGAAGTACGCCGAGGACGCCAAGGGAATCTACGAGAAGAACTTCCCCAAGGCGAAGGTCAAGTTCACTTCGACGCAGAAGATCCGCTCCCAGCTGCAGCCGCGCTTCAACGGTGGCACGCCGCCCGACCTGATCGACAACTCGGGCGCCGAGCAGATGGACATGGGTGTACTGGTCGGCAAGAAGCAGCTGACCGACCTGACCCCGCTGCTCGACTCGCCGTCCGTCGACGACCCGAGCAAGAAGGTCCGCGACACGCTGCGGCCGGGCATCGTCGAGATGGGCCAGTTCGACGGCGACCCGGTCTGGATCATGTACTACGCGTACACGGTCTACGGCGTCTGGTACTCGCAGACCGCGCTGGAGAAGCTGGACGTGACGTACCCGGAGAACTGGGACGACATGCTCGCGGTCTGCGCGAAGGCGAAGAAGAAGGGCATCGCCGGCTGGACGTACGCGGGCAAGTACCCGTACTACCTGCCGTTCTCGCTCTACCCGATGATCGCGAAGATCGGTGGCCGCGAGGTCCTCGACAAGATCGACAACCTGGAGCCGAACGCCTGGGGCGACCCGGCCGTCAAGGCCGCGTTCGAGGCGTACTACGAGCTCTTCAAGAAGGGCTACATCCTCAAGGGCACCCCGGGCATCGACCACATCCAGTCGCAGACCGCCTGGACCAAGGGCCAGGCGCTCTTCATCCCGAACGGTTCCTGGGTGGAGAACGAGGCCGCCAAGACGATGCCGGCGGACTTCAAGCTGTCCGTGGGCGCGCCGACCGGCCTCGACAGCTCGGACAAGCTGCCCTTCGGCACCATCTGGGCGTCCGGCGGTGAGCCGTTCATCGTTCCGAAGTCGGCGAAGAACCCCGACGGCGGCATGGAGCAGCTGCGCATCATGCTCAGCGAGGCGTCGTCGAAGAACTTCACCACCAGCGTGAAGTCCCTGACCGCCCTCAACGGCGGCACGGAAGGCATCGAGCTGACCCCGGGCCTCACGTCCGCCACCGCGGCGCTGGAGAAGGCCGGAGAGAACGTCGTGAACCCCCGTATGCAGGACTGGTACGTGAAGCTCCAGAAGGAGCAGATCGGTGTCGCCGGTCTCGGCGAGATGATGGCCGGCCGAGCGACCCCGGCCGAGACCATCAAGAAGATCCAGGCCTTCGCCGACGCGACGGCCAAGGATCAGTCGATCAAGCACTACAAGCACCAGTGAGTAAGCGTCACCAGCGGCGGCACACGCCGGAAGATCGGGGTCGGTAACCATGCAACACGGCAAGTACCGGTTCATTGTGGGGTTCTTGGCGGCCCCACTGGCGTTGTACGCAATCTTCGTCATTTGGCCGTTCATCCAGTCCATCTACTACTCGTTCACGGACTGGACCGGCCTGAGCCCGGACTTCAAGATGGTCGGCTTCGACAATTACAGCAAGATGTTGAAGGACGACATCTTCTGGGATTCGCTGTGGAACAGCCTGCTGTTCGCGCTGTTGCTGCCGCTGGTGACGCTCGGCCTCGCACTCTTCTTCGCCTTCATGCTCAACGTGGGCGGGCGGCGCCGTAAGGGCGCCGCCATCGGGGGAGTCCGCGGCTCGTCCTTCTACAAGATCGCGTACTTCTTCCCGCAGGTGCTCTCGATCGCGATCGTCGCGGTGCTGTTCGCCTTCGCGTACAACCCGAACGAGGGCGCGATCAACGGGGCGCTGCGGGCCATCGGCCTCGACAGCATTCAGCCCTCGTGGCTCGGTGACCCCGACATCGCCCTCTGGTCGGTCATGGCGGTGCTCGTCTGGAGCACGGTGGGCTTCTTCGTGGTGCTCTTCTCCGCCGGAATGGCGTCCATTCCCAAGGACTTCTACGAGGCGGCGCTGCTCGACGGCGCGAGCCGGTTCACCACGTTCTTCAGGATCACCATCCCGCTGCTCTGGGACACCGTGCAGTCGGGCTGGGTCTACATGGGAATCCTCGCGCTGGGCGCGGAGTCCTTCGCGGTCGTCCAGATCATGACCGTGGGCCCCGGCGGCCCCGACTACTCGACGACCGTTCTGGTGCTGTACGTCTACCAAACGGCGTTCAGGGACGGCCAGGCAGGTTATGCGACAACGATCGGTGTGGCGCTGCTCGTCATCACTCTGGCCCTCGCGGCCCTGGTGATGCGGGTGGGCCGGCGTGAGCGGCTGGAGTTCTGATGAAGACCACTGACACCCCGCCCGCCGGCGCGACCGAAGACGCCCCGCCCGTGTCGAAGACCGTCGGACAGGGGCCCGCCAAGCCCAAGAGGGACGTGAGCGGCGGAACGCTCAACGTCTTCTCGCACGGCATCCTGATCCTGTGGGCCTTCATGGTCGTCATGCCACTCCTGTGGGCGGTCATGACGTCCTTCAAGGACGACGCCTCGATCTTCGAATCGCCCTGGTCGCTGCCGGACCGGCTGCACTTCGAGAACTGGTCGCGGGCCTGGTCCGAGGCGCACATGAGCGAGTACTTCCTCAACACGATCATCGTGGTGGCCTTCTCTCTCGTCGGCACGCTGCTGCTGGGCTCCATGGCGGCGTACGTCCTCTCGCGCTTCGACTTCCCCGGGAACCGATTCATCTACTTCCTCTTCGTCGGAGGAATGAGCTTCCCGATCATGCTGGCGCTGGTCCCGCTGTTCTACGTACTGAAGAACATGGGGCTCCTTGAGACGCTCCCCGGCCTGATCATGGTCTACATCGCGTACTCGCTGCCCTTCACCGTCTTCTTCCTCACCTCGTTCTTCCGTACGCTGCCCAGCTCGGTGGCGGAAGCGGCGATGATCGACGGGGCGTCGCACACCCGGACGTTCTTCCAGGTGATGATCCCGATGGCCAAGCCCGGCCTGATCAGCGTCGGCATCTTCAACTTCCTGGGGCAGTGGAACCAGTACATGCTGCCGACGGTGCTCAACAACGACCCGGAGAACCGGGTGCTCTCCCAGGGGCTGGTCGAGCTCGCGACCAGCCAGGGCTACAAGGGCGACTGGTCGGGCCTCTTCGCGGGCCTGGTGATGGCGATGCTGCCGGTCCTGGCGGCGTACATCATCTTCCAGCGCCAGGTCGTCGCGGGCCTGACCGCGGGAGCCATCAAGTAGCGCGCCCGTCGGGGAGCACGTCCGCCTCGTCCGAACCGCCCGCCGGCAGCACGCCGGCGGGCGGTTCGGTGTGTCCTGCGGCTGTCTTGCAATGCTCAAGGTCTTGACGGGGGACAACCCGAAAGGCTCAGCTTAGAGTTCATATGTTGGAGGAAGGGTGGGGTCCTCATCGATGCGGCCCCGCCCGGGACGGCCCTCGGGCCGTCCGCCTAGGGCAGGAGTGGATGAGTCAATGGAGACTCCGGGGTCGCAGACGTCTTTGCACCGGGCCAACCTCGAACGGGTCGTACGCGCCGTTCGCATGGCGGGTTCCCTCACCCAGGCAGAGATCGCCAGGACCACAGGGCTCTCCGCAGCCACGGTCTCCAATATCGTTCGCGAGTTGAAGGACGGTGGGACCGTCGAGGTCATCTCGACCTCTGCGGGCGGACGCCGGGCCCGCAGCGTCTCGCTGAGCGGTGACGCGGGCATCGTCATCGGCGTCGATTTCGGTCATACGCACCTGCGCGTCGCCGTCGGCAACCTGGCCCATCAGGTGCTCGCCGAAGAGGCCGAGCCGCTGGACGTCGACGCCTCCTCCGCCGAGGGCTTCGACCGGGCGGAACACCTGGTCAAGCGGCTGATCGCGGCCAGTGGCATCAGCCAGGACAAGGTCATCGGCGTCGGGCTCGGCGTGCCGGGGCCCATCGACGTCGAATCGGGCACGCTCGGCTCGACCTCAATCCTGCCGGGCTGGAAGGGCATCAACCCCAGCGAGGAGCTCGCCGGGCGCCTGGGCGTGCCGGTGTACGTCGACAACGACGCCAACCTCGGCGCGCTGGGCGAGCTGGTCTGGGGGAGCGGGCGCGGGGTCAAGGACCTGGCGTACATCAAGGTCGCCAGCGGCGTCGGCGCCGGTCTGGTCATAAGCGGCCAGATCTACCGCGGCCCCGGCGGAACGGCCGGCGAGATCGGGCACATCACGCTCGACGAATCGGGCCCTGTGTGCCGCTGCGGCAACCGCGGCTGCCTGGAGACCTTCACGGCCGCCCGGTACGTCCTGCCCCTGCTCCAGTCCAGCCACGAGCCCGGTCTGACCATGGAGAAGGTGGTGCAGCTGGCCCGCGAGGGCGATCCCGGCTGCCGCCGCGTCATCGCGGACGTGGGTCGTCACATCGGCAGCGGGGTCGCGACCCTGTGCAATCTGCTGAACCCCAGCAGGGTCGTCCTCGGCGGCGACCTCGCCGAGGCGGGGGAGCTGGTCCTGGGGCCGATCCGCGATTCGGTCTCCCGTTACGCCATTCCGAGTGCGGCGCGGCAACTTTCCGTACTGCCCGGGGCGCTCGGCGGCCGGGCGGAAGTGCTCGGCGCGCTGGCTCTGGTACTCAATGAAATGGGCGATTCGACCCTTCTGGACAGTGCGCTGCCCGCTGGTACACCTGCCTTCACTTAGATAACGAATGGCACCGTTGTCATCTCGTTAAGGATTTACTCCTTGACGCTGGCAGCGGGGCCGAGTTGACTTCCAGCCACCTCGGCCGCAACGTCGCGGCCTCGTCAGGGAGGTTTCTCAAGTGAACACGCAGATGCGTCGTGCCGCCGTGGCCGTGGCCGCCACCGCTATGGCCGTTTCCCTCGCCGCTTGCGGCAGCGCCAAGGAGTCCGGCGACAAGGCCAAGGAGTCCGGCGCCAAGAAGGGCGACGATCTCAAGATCGGCCTGCTCCTGCCGGAGAACGAGACGGCGCGGTACGAGAAGTTCGACAAGCCGCAGATCGAGAAGAAGGTCAAGGAACTGACCGACGGCAAGGGCGAGGTCGTCTACGCCAACGCCAAGCAGGACGCGTCGACCCAGAACCAGCAGGTCGACACCATGATCACCAACGGGGTCGACGCGCTCATCGTGGACGCGGTGGACGCCAAGGCCATTCAGAACTCGGTGCAGAAGGCCAAGGACGAGGGCATCCCGATCGTCGCCTTCGACCGCCTCGCCGAGGGCCCGATCGACGCGTACACCTCCTTCGACAACGAAGAGGTCGGCCGCGTGCAGGGCAAGGCGCTGGTAGAGGCGCTGGGCGGTAAGAAGGACGCCCAGATCGTCATGATGAACGGCGCCATCACCGACCCGAACGCCGCCTTCTACAAGAAGGGCGCGCTGTCGGAGCTCAAGGGCAAGGTCAAGATCGGCAAGAGCTACGACACCAAGGAGTGGAAGCCGGTCAACGCCAACGCCAACATGGACGGTGCGATCTCCGCCCTGGGCAAGGACAAGATCGACGGCGTCTACTCCGCGAACGACGGCATGGCGGGCGGCATCATCACCGCCCTCAAGGCCGCCGGCATCACCAAGCTCCCGCCGGTCACCGGTCAGGACGCCGAGCTGGCCGCCGTGCAGCGCATCGTCGCCGGTGAGCAGTTCATGAGCGTCTACAAGCCGTACCCCGTGGAGGCCTCCGCGGCCGCCGAGATGGCGGTCAAGCTGGCCAAGGGCGAGAAGCTCGACTCCTTCGCCGCGGACAAGACGGACAGCGCGTCCGCCAAGGGTGTCCCGAGCAAGATCATCCCGGTTGTCTCGCTCACCAAGGACAACATCAAGGACACCGTCCTCAAGGACGGCATCTACACGGTCAGCGAGATCTGCACGCCGAAGTACAAGGCGGCGTGCGACAAGCTCGGCCTGAAGTAGCCCGACCGGTGGGCAAGTCCCCTGCCCCGCAAGGGATTTGCCCACCGTTGAAGTCTGTCCGGTGCCCCGCCTTCAACTGCCCCGCCGCACTGGCGGGGTGCCGGACAGAACACCTCGTCCTTTCCGTTCATTTCTGCTCAGCCTCCGCGCCCCACCCCGGCGCGGCATCCCCGCCGGTCAGGCGGCGAAGGAGATGGTTCAAGTGTCCGCTACGCCCGTAATGGCGTTGCGAGGGGTCTCCAAGCGGTTCGGTGCCGTCCAGGCGCTCACCGACGTAGAGCTTGAGGTCCACGCCGGCGAAGTGGTCGCCCTCGTCGGCGACAACGGCGCCGGAAAATCCACACTGGTCAAGACCATTGCCGGTGTGCACCCCATCGATGACGGAGTCATCGAGTGGGAGGGCAGGCCCGTGGCGATCAACAAGCCGCACGACGCCCAGGGGCTCGGCATCGCGACCGTCTACCAGGACCTCTCGCTCTGCGACAACCTCGACGTCGTCGGCAACCTCTACCTCGGCCGGGAACTGCGCAAGCGCGGCGTCCTCAACGAGGTCGAGATGGAGCGCCGCGCCCGTGAGCTGCTGACCACGCTCTCGATCCGTATCCCCAGCGTGCGCATCCCGATCGCCTCGCTCTCCGGTGGCCAGCGCCAGACGGTGGCCATCGCGCGCTCGATGCTCGGTGAGCCCAAGCTCGTCATCCTCGACGAGCCCACCGCCGCCCTCGGCGTCGAGCAGACCGCCCAGGTCCTCGACCTGGTCGAGCGGCTGCGCGAGCGCAACCACGCGGTCATCCTCATCAGCCACAACATGGCCGATGTGAAGGCCGTCGCGGACAAGGTGGCCGTGCTCCGGCTGGGCCGGAACAACGGTGTCTTCGATGTGAAGACCACCTCGCAGGAAGAGATCATCTCCGCCATCACAGGTGCCACGGAGAACGCCGTGACCCGTCGTGCGGCGCGCAATGGGGAGGCCCAGAAGTGAACATCAAGAAGACCTCGGGCCCCGAGGACGCACCGGGCGCCGTGGACGCACCGGCCCCCGCGGCCGACGCGGTTACCGCCATCGACCCGCGACTGCTCGTACGCGAGCAGGGCTTCGGCGGCTATCTGTCGGAGTTCAAGCGCAAGATGCGCGCGGGTGACCTCGGCTCGATCCCCGTGGTCGTCGGCCTGATCATCATCTGCGCGATCTTCCAGGGACTGAACTCCAACTTCCTGACCGCGCAGAACATCAACAACATCTCGGTGACCATGGTCGCCACCGGCATGATGGCCGTCGGCGTCATCTTCGTGCTGCTGCTCGGCGAGATCGACCTCTCGGTCGGCGCGGTCAGCGGTGTGTCCGGCGCGATCGTCGCCGTGCTCAGCGTCACCAACGGCGTCAACGAGTGGCTCGCGCTGCTCGCCGCCATCGCCGGAGGCGCGCTCATCGGCGCCATCCACGGCTTCTTCTTCGCCAAGATCGGCGCCCCGGCGTTCGCCGTCACCCTGGCAGGCCTGCTGTTCTGGCAGGGCTTCATGCTCCAGATCCTGGGTGAGAACGGCACGATCAACCTGGACGGCGACGGCCTGATCGGCCAGCTGACCACGTACTACTTCACCGATGTGGCGGCCGGCTACGGCCTGGCGCTCCTCGCGGTGGCGGCGTTCTTCTTCTCGTCCTACACCGACAGCCGCCGTCGCAACGCGGCCGGTATCCCGTCCAGGCCGCTCAGCGAGATCGTGCTGCGCACGGTCCTGCTCGGGATCGTGGCCTTCGCCGCCGCGATCATGTTCAACCAGTACAAGGGCACGCCGCTTGCCGTCGTGCTCTTCCTGGTCGTGCTGGTGCTGACGGACTTCGTGCTCCGCCGCACCACGTACGGCCGCAAGGTGTTCGCACTCGGCGGCAGCGTCGAGGCGTCCCGCCGTGCCGGTATCAACGTCGAGATGGTCCGGATCTCGGTCTTCGCCATCGCCGGCATGTTCGCGGCCATCGGCGGCCTGTTCTGGGCCTCCAAGATCGCCGCGGCCAACCAGGGCGCCGGCGCCGGTGACCTGCTGATGAACGTCATCGCCGCGGCCGTCATCGGTGGCACCAGCCTCTTCGGTGGCCGCGGTCGCACCTGGAACGCGCTCCTCGGCGTCATGGTGATCACGTCCATCCAGTACGGGCTGGCGCTCGAAGGCATCGCCACCCCCGTCCAGTACATGATCACTGGTGGCGTACTGCTGGCCACCGTCGTGATCGACTCCATCACGCGCAAGACCCAGAAGACCGCGGGCCGCGCCTGACCGCGGAACCGCAGGCGTGCCCGGCATCGAACACTGATGCCGGGCACGCCTGCGTGTACGGCCCCTTGTAGGCCGCCCGAGTGACACAGAACGCACCGCCCGCCGTCCACAGTCGCGAGCGGAACATTAGACTCGGTAGACCGGCAAGCCAGACAGTTCAACTGCAAGGAGGCACGGGTGGCTCTGCTGACCCGCATCACGGGACCGCGCGATCTGGACAGGCTCGGCCCTGAGCAGTTGGAACAGCTGGCCGCAGAGATCCGTTCCTTTCTTGTCGACGCGGTCGCCAAGACCGGCGGACACCTGGGCCCCAACCTCGGCGTCGTCGAGCTGACGATCGCGCTGCACCGGGTCTTCGACTCCCCGAAGGACAAGGTCCTCTTCGACACCGGGCACCAGTCGTACGTGCACAAGCTGCTCACCGGCCGCCAGGACTTCGTCGGCCTGCGCACCAAGGGCGGCCTGTCCGGCTACCCCTCGCGCGCCGAGTCCGAGCACGACGTCATCGAGAACTCGCACGCCTCCACGGTGCTGGGCTGGGCGGACGGCCTCGCCAAGGCCAATGAGGTGCTGGCGAAGGATGACCACGTCGTCGCGGTCATCGGCGACGGCGCGCTCACCGGCGGCATGGCCTGGGAGGCGCTGAACAACATCGCCGCCGCCAAGGACCGCCCGCTGGTCATCGTGGTCAACGACAACGAACGCTCGTACGCCCCGACCATCGGCGGCCTCGCCAACCACCTGGCCACCCTGCGCACCACCGACGGCTACGAGCGCTTCCTGGCCCGCGGCAAGGACTTCCTGGAGCGCACCCCGGTCGTCGGCCGCCCGCTCTACGAGACCCTGCACGGCGCGAAGAAGGGCCTCAAGGACTTCATCGCCCCGCAGGGCATGTTCGAGGACCTCGGTCTGAAGTACGTCGGCCCGATCGACGGCCACGACCTGGAGGCCCTGGAGTCGGCGCTGCTGCGCGCCAAGCGCTTCGGCGGCCCGGTCATCGTGCACTGCATCACCGAGAAGGGCCGCGGCTATAAGCCCGCCCTGGAGGACGACGCCGACCGGTTCCACGCCGTCGGTGTCATCCACCCCGACACGGGTCTGCCCATCGCCGCCTCCGGCATGGACTGGACCTCGGTCTTCGGCGAGGAGATGGTCAAGCTCGGCCGGGAGCGCGAGGACATCGTGGCGATCACCGCGGCGATGCTCCAGCCCGTCGGCCTGCACAAGTTCCAGAAGGCCTTCCCCGAGCGCATCTACGACGTCGGGATCGCAGAGCAGCACGCGGCGGTCTCCGCCGCCGGTCTGGCCACCGGCGGCCTGCACCCGGTCTTCGCGGTGTACGCCACCTTCCTCAACCGCGCCTTCGATCAGGTCCTGATGGATGTGGCCCTGCACAAGTGCGGTGTCACCTTCGTGCTCGACCGGGCCGGGGTCACGGGCACCGACGGCGCCTCGCACAACGGCATGTGGGACATGTCGATTCTGCAGTGCGTCCCGACCCTGCGGATCGCGGCCCCGCGCGACGCCGACCAGCTCCGCGCCCAGCTGCGCGAGGCCGTCGCCGTCGACGACGCCCCGACCGTGGTGCGCTTTTCCAAGGGCGCGGTCGGCCCCGCGGTGCAGGCCGTGGGCCGAGTCGGCGGCATGGACGTGCTGCGCGACGCGGACGCCGGAGCCGATCGCCCCGACGTCCTGCTGGTCTCCATCGGCGCGCTCGCGCCCATGTGCCTGGAGATCGCGGCCCTGCTCGACGCCCAGGGCATCACGACGACCGTCGTCGACCCGCGCTGGGTCAAGCCGGTCGACGAGGCGCTCGCGCCGCTCGCCGAGCAGCACCGCGTCGTCGTCACCGTCGAGGACAACAGCAGGGCCGGCGGTGTCGGCTCCGCCGTCGCCCAGGCGCTGCGCGACGCGGGCGTCGACGTACCGCTGCGCGATTTCGGCATCCCGTCGCGCTTCCTCGACCACGCCTCCCGCAAGGAGGTCATGGCCGAGATCGGGCTCACCGCGCCCGACATCGCCCGTCAGGTGACGGGCCTGGTGGCCAAGCTGGACGGCCGGTTGACGGACGCGACGGCCGAGGTCGCGCGCGACTGACACGCCTGACGGCTGATCGTACGAAGAGGCCGGGCCCGGAGCAGCACGCTCCGGGCCCGGCCTTTTTTTCGCCTTTCCTGTGCCGGGTGTGCCGTTCTGGGTACCCCGAAAGGGTCAACTGTGGAGTGATACCGGGCGGCGGCACGCGTGTGCCCCCCGATTCGCTCCGATCATGGGTGCAACTCGCTCATTTCAGGTTGGGCGGGGGTCGACACGCGGAGGTACGCCGTGAGTACGCAGCAGGACCCGGGCCCAGCCGGAGACGGTGTGTTCCGGACCAAGACGGTCGAACAGTCGATCCTCGACACGGAGGAACCGGAGCACGCGCTCAAGAAATCCCTCTCCGCCCTCGACCTGACGGTCTTCGGCGTCGGGGTCATCATCGGCACCGGCATCTTCGTCCTCACGGGCAAAGTGGCCAAGGAGACCGCGGGCCCCGCGACGGCCCTGGCCTTCGTCGCGGCGGGCATCGTCTGCGCCCTCGCGGCCCTGTGCTACGCCGAGTTCGCCTCCACGGTCCCGGTGGCCGGCTCCGCCTACACCTTCTCGTACGCCTCCCTCGGCGAACTCGTCGCCTGGACCATCGGATGGGACCTGGTCCTCGAATTCGCGCTGGGCACGGCGGTGGTGGCGGTCGGCTGGTCGGGCTACGTCCGTTCGCTGATGGACAACATCGGCTGGCAGATGCCCGAAGCGCTCTCCGGGCCCGACGTGGCGGACGGCTTCGGCTTCGACATCCTGGCCTTCGTGCTGGTGCTGCTGCTCACGGTCGTCCTGGTCATCGGCATGAAGCTGTCCGCCCGGATCACCGCGATCGTCGTCGCCATCAAGGTGACCGTGGTGCTGATCGTCATCATCGCGGGCTCCTTCTTCATCGACACGAAGAACTACACGCCCTTCATCCCCGACTCCGTGAAGCAGCCCGCCGGCGCGGGCTTGGACGCGCCCCTGGTCCAGCTGCTGTTCGGTTACGAGCCCACCAACTTCGGCGTCATGGGCATCTTCACCGCCGCATCCGTCGTCTTCTTCGCCTTCATCGGCTTCGACGTCGTGGCCACCGCCGCGGAGGAGACGAAACTGCCGCAGCGGGACATGCCGCGCGGCATCCTCGGCTCGCTGGTGATCTGCACCGTGCTCTACGTCGCCGTGTCCATCGTGGTCACCGGCATGCAGCACTACAGCGAGCTCTCGGTGAGCGCCCCGCTGGCCGATGCCTTCAAGGCGACCGGGCACCCCTTCTACGCCGGTGTCATCAGCTTCGGCGCCGCGGTCGGTCTCACCACGGTGTGTCTGATCCTGCTGCTCGGGCAGACCCGGGTGTTCTTCGCGATGAGCCGCGACGGGCTGCTGCCGCGGTTCTTCTCCGTCACGCACCCCAGGTTCGGCACGCCCTACCGCCCGACCATCCTGCTCGGCGTGATCATCGCGATCGTCGCGGGCTTCACCAGCATCAACGAACTCGCGACGCTGGTGAACATCGGCACGCTCTTCGCGTTCGTCGTGGTCGCCCTCGGCGTGATCGTGCTGCGCCGCACCCGGCCCGAGCTGCACCGGTCCTTCCGCACCCCGTGGGTGCCGCTGGTCCCGATCCTCTCGGTGGCCGCCTCGTTCTGGCTGATGCTCAACCTCCCGGCCGAGACCTGGCTGCGGTTCGGCATCTGGATGCTGCTCGGCTTCGTCATCTATTTCGCGTACGGGCGCAGCCACAGCCGGATGAGCCGCAAGTCCCGCTGACAGAAGCCCAGTTGCCCACCGCGCGCCCGGCCCCGTACGTCCCGCTTCGGATGTGGACTGCGGGGCCGAGCGCCGGGACGGGCCTACGCACGCTCCGCGCCCGCGTCGCCAGGCGCGGGCCGCACCGTGCGCGGACCGGCGCACCGGGCGCCGTACGCCTCGACCCTTCGCCCGAGTTCCCGGTCGGCGGTCACGACCAGCACGGGTCTCGCCCCCGTCTCCACCACGAGCTCCACGATCCGGTCGTCCCCGCTGCCGGGCGCCGACTCGACCCGCACCCCGGGCACGGACTGGACGCCGCGGGCCGCGCCCTCCACGACGAGGACGATGTCGAGGGGGCCTCGGTGGCCGGGGATGCCCTGCTCGGCGTACGTCCCGAGGTGGTCCCGCAGTCGCTCGGCCGCCCCGCGCCGGTCGCGCCACCAGCCGTCCGGGACGGACCCGACGACATTCGCCGCATCCACGATCACCAGAGTTCTCATACCATCAGCGTGGCATGCGCAGCGGTCGCCACCAGCCAAAACGCTATGCTTGTTCGAAAGCAGGAAGCACCGATGCACGGAAGGCTGGCGTGACGCCAATGAGGCCGCGGGCCGCAGGCAAGTCCGAGCGAAAGCTTCCGCCGCCGCAGTCCGGCACCCCGGCGGCCACCGCCCCCCGGTCCGCGCGCTGGCTGCTGCGCGGCAAGGACAACAGGCTCACGGCGTACGCGCCCACCCCCGGCGGGGTGCTGCGCTGGACGGAGACGGTTCCCGGCGGCCCCGACTGGTCGGGCCCCGAGCTTTTCCCGGCCCCCGACATCGACGATCTGGTCCTGGCCCAGGGGCCGGACGGCTATGTGCACCTCATCGGCCGCCGCCGGAAGGGGCAGGCCGTCCAGAAGGGGCCGGCCGTCGACATCGTGCACGCGATCCAGTACCAGACGGGCCGTCCGCTGACCGCCTGGCACTCGCTGGGCAACCCGTACGCGGACGCGGACCGCATCGCGCGGATCGGCGCCCCGGCCGTCACGGTCAACGCGGCGGGCTCGGTCCATGTCTTCGTACGCAACGCGGGCGGCGGCGTGCAGATGCGCAGGCAGGCCGCGAACGGCAAGTGGGAGAACTGGAAGGACCTGCGCGGCAGCAGGACCCAGGACCACCCGGCGGCGGTGGCCACGGCCGCCGGCACGGTGGAGGTGCTGGCCGCGGCGGACGGCAGGGCGCTGCGCTGGACGCAGGAGAAGCCGGGCGGTGAGCTGAAGCAGGCCGAGGACATCGTGCTCAGCCCGGTGGCGGGCACCGTCACGGGGCTGGAGACCGCCGAGGGCGCGGTCACCTACTACTGGAACGACGCGGCCTCCAAGGGCATCACCGCACACCGTCCCGGGGCGGACAGCGTCCCCCTGGGCGGCACGCCGTCGGACGGCCCCCTCGCGGTCCTGCGCACCGCGATCGACGGCCACGACTGCACGGTCCTGGCCCACCGCGGCGGCGACGGCCACCCCGTCCTGGCGGCCTGCGTCACGCAGGCGGAGGCGGACGGCGTGTGGTGGACGGAAACGGGCGACGAGACCCTGGGCGCACCGGCGCTCGCGGTGGACGCGAAGGGCCGCGTGGTCATGGCGGTCATCGGCGCGGACGGCGGGCTCCACGTGGCCCGTCAGAAGCCGGAGGAGGGCCTGGCCCTGGCGGCCTGGGCCCGCGCCTGAGAGCACGCACCGCCGCGCGTCACGGCCGGCCCGGGAGCGCGCGGCGCCGCCCGGCGGGACATACGGAACGGGCCGTACGGATTCTCTCCGTACGGCCCGTTCCGTCATGTCCGTCAGGTGTTACGCGGGGACGCTCGCCACGCCCTGCGCCAGGAACTTCTTGCCGTACACGCGCTCCGAGTAGCCCTCACGGTCCAGGTACGGCGTGATGCCGCCCAGGTGGAAGGGCCAGCCGGCGCCGGTGATCAGGCACAGGTCGATGTCCTGGGCCTCGGCCACGACACCCTCGTCGAGCATCAGGCCGATCTCCTGCGCCACCGCGTCCAGGACACGGGTGCGGACCTGGTCCGCGGTCAGGACCTGGTCGCCCTGCTTGAGGAGCGCCTCGACCTCCGGGTCCAGCACGGGCGCACCCGTGTCGTAGACGTAGAAGCCGCGCTTGCCGGCCTTGACCACCGCGGCCAGGTTCTCCGAGACGGTGAAGCGCTCCGGGAAGGCACGGTTCAGGGTCTCGGAGACATGCAGACCGATGGCCGGGCCGACCAGCTCCAGCAGGACCAGCGGGGACATCGGCAGACCGAGGGGCTCGATGCCCTTCTCGGCGACCGCGACGGGGGTGCCCTCGTCGATGATGTTCTGGATCTCGCCCATGAAGCGGGTGAGGATGCGGTTGACGACGAACGCCGGGGCGTCCTTCACCAGGACCGCGGTCTTCTTCAGCTTGCGGGCCACACCGAAGGCCGTGGCCAGTGCGGCGTCGTCCGTCTGCTCGCCGCGGACGATCTCCAGGAGCGGCAGGATCGCGACGGGGTTGAAGAAGTGGAAGCCCACGACCCGCTCGGGGTGCTTGAGCTTCGACGCCATCTCGGAGACCGAGAGCGAGGAGGTGTTGGTGGCGAAGATCGCGTGCGCCGGGGCGACCGCCTCGACCTCGGCGAACACCTGCTGCTTGACGCCGATCTCCTCGAAGACCGCCTCGATGATGAAGTCCGCGTCGGCGAAGCCGTCGGCCTTGTCCAGCACACCGGTGACCAGGGCCTTGTAGCGGTTGGCCTTGTCCTGGTTGATGCGGCGCTTGCCGAGCAGCTTGTCGATCTCGGCGTGGACGTAGCCCACACCCTTGTCGACGCGCTCCTGGTCGATGTCCGTCAGGACGACGGGGACCTCGAGGCGGCGCAGGAAGAGCAGCGCCAGCTGCGAGGCCATCAGGCCCGCGCCGACGACGCCGACCTTGGTGACCGGGCGGGCCAGCGACTTGTCCGGCGCACCGGCCGGGCGCTTGGCGCGCTTCTGGACCAGGTTGAAGGCGTAGATGCCGCTGCGCAGCTCGCCGCCCATGATCAGGTCGGCGAGAGCGACGTCCTCGGCGTCGAAGCCGGCGCCCAGGTCGCCGTCCTTCGCCGCCGCGATGATCTCCAGTGCGCGGTACGCCGCCGGGGCCGCGCCGTGCACCTTGGAGTCCGCGATCGCCCTGCCGCGCTCCACGGCCTGGTCCCAGGCCGCGCCGCGGTCGATTTCCGGCCGTGCGACCTGAAGCTCGCCGCGCAGCACCGCGGACGTCCAGATCAGCGACTGCTCCAGGAAGTCCGCGCCCTCGAAGATCGCGTCCGCGATCCCGAGCTCGAAGACCTGCTTGCCCTTGAGCTGCCTGTTCTGGTTGAGCGAGTTCTCGATAATGACCGAAACCGCTCGGTCCGCACCGATCAGGTTCGGCAGCAGCGCGCAGCCGCCCCAGCCCGGAACCAGCCCGAGGAAGACCTCGGGGAGGGAGAAGGCGGGGAGCGCGGCGGTGACCGTACGGTACGAGCAGTGCAGGCCGACTTCGACGCCGCCGCCCATCGCCGCACCGTTGTAGTACGTGAAGGTGGGGACGGCGAGGCCGGAGAGGCGGCGGAAGACGTCGTGGCCGCCCTTGCCGATGGCCAGCGCGTCCTCGTGGCGCTTCAGCAGCTCCACGCCCTTGAGGTCGGCGCCGACCGCGAAGATGAACGGCTTGCCGGTGATGCCGACGCCGACGATCGTGCCCTCGGACGCCTCCTTCTCGACCTGGTCGATGGCGCGGTCGAGGTTGCCCAGCGACTGCGGCCCGAAGGTGGTCGGCTTGGTGTGGTCCAGGCCGTTGTCCAGCGTGATGAGCGCGAAGCGCCCCGCGTGGGAGGGCAGGTCGATGTGGCGTACGTGCGCCTGCGTGACGACCTCGCCGGGGAACAGCTCGGCCGCGCCCTTCAGAAGCTCAGCGGTAGTGGTGCTCACTTGTTGCCTCCGTCAAAATGCGGGTTCTCCCAGATGACCGATCCGCCCATGCCGAAGCCGACGCACATGGTGGTGAGGCCGTACCGGACGTGCGGCTGCTCCTCGAACTGCCGCGCCAGCTGCGTCATCAGGCGTACGCCCGACGAGGCCAGCGGGTGGCCGAACGCGATCGCGCCGCCGTACTGGTTGACGCGCGGGTCGTCGTCCGCGATGCCGTAGTGGTCGAGGAACGCCAGCACCTGCACGGCGAAGGCCTCGTTGACCTCGAACAGTCCGATGTCGGAGATGGACAGACCGGCCTTGGCCAGCGCCTTCTCCGTCGACGGGACCGGGCCGATGCCCATGACCTCGGGCTCGACGCCCGCGAAGGCGTAGGAGGCCAGGCGCATCTTGACCGGCAGACCCAGCTCGCGCGCCACGTCCTCGGCGGCGATCAGGGAGGCGGTCGCACCGTCGTTCAGACCCGCGGCGTTGCCCGGGGTGACCCGGCCGTGCGGGCGGAACGGAGTCTTGAGGCCGGCCAGGTTCTCCAGCGTGGTGCCGGGGCGCATCGGCTCGTCGGACACCGCCAGACCCCAGCCGGTCTCGCCGGCGTCCGAGTTGGTGCGGCGCACGGAGACGGGCACCAGGTCGGCCTGGATCTTGCCGTCGGCGTACGCCTTGGCGGCCTTCTCCTGGGAGCGGACCGCGTACTCGTCCGAGCGCTGCTTGGTGATGGCCGGGAACCGGTCGTGCAGGTTCTCGGCGGTCATGCCCATGAAGAGGGCGGACTCGTCGACGAGCTTCTCCGACACGAACCGCGGGTTCGGGTCGACACCCTCGCCCATGGGGTGACGGCCCATGTGCTCGACACCGCCGGCGACGGCGATGTCGTAGGCACCGAAGGCCACGCCGCCCGCGATGGCGGTCACGGCGGTCATCGCGCCCGCACACATGCGGTCGATGGAGTAGCCGGGGACGGTGGTGGGCAGACCCGCGAGAATGCCGGCGGTGCGGCCCAGCGTCAGGCCCTGGTCGCCGATCTGCGTGGTCGCCGCGAGGGCGACCTCGTCGATGAGGGCGGGGTCGAGATCCGGGTTGCGGCGCAGCAGCTCCCGGATGCACTTGACGACGAGGTCGTCCGCGCGGGTCTCGTGGTAGATGCCCTTCGGGCCCGCCTTGCCGAACGGGGTGCGGACGCCGTCGACGAAGACGACGTCCCTGACGGTACGAGGCACGATGGCTCTCCTCCAGGGAACGGGGTGGCACTGCAGCACGCACGCACGCCGCGAAGGCGTGCTGCGTACCGCCATGCTACTTGCGGGTAACCAAGCTGCCCACCCCCCACGGCGGGAGCGTCGAACGTCACAGTCGGAAAACCCCACGGGCCGCCTCGAAGGAGGCGGCCCGTGGGGCTCGGTGTGGCCTTGCCGCGGCGGGCGCGGTCAGGCGGCGGCGCCGAGCGCCATCGTCAGCAACGGCGTGACCAGGTCGATCTGCCACTGCCGTGCGCCGTACGTCGCCAGCGAGGCCGCCACCGCCTCCGGTGACGGGTCCGCCGGCGGCTCCCAGCACACCCGGCGCACCGTGTCCGGGGTGATCAGATTCTCCTGCGGCATGTTCAGCTCCTCGGCGAGAGCCGTGACCGCCGCCCGCGCCGCCGACAGACGGGCCGCGGCGACCGGGTCCTTGTCCGCCCAGGAACGCGGCGGGGGCGGGCCCGTCATGGCCTGGCCTGGCTGCGGGAGCTCCAGGTCGGGCAGCGCCCTGGCGCGGTCGACCACGGCCTGCCACTGGTCGAGCTGGCGACGGCCCATGCGGTGGCCGAAGCCGGGCAGCGCGGTCAGCGTCTGGGTGTCCAGCGGCACGGCGAGGGCGGCCTCGATGATCGCGGTGTCGCTCAGGACCTTGCCGGGCGACACGTCGCGGCGCTGGGCGATCTTGTCCCGGGCGTTCCACAGCTCGCGCACGATCGCCATCTGCCGACGCCGCCGCACCTTGTGCATGCCCGAGGTGCGCCGCCAGGGGTCCTTGCGCGGCGGCGCGGGCGGAGCCGACGCGATCGCGTCGAACTCCTGGTGGGCCCAGTCCAGCTTGCCCTGCCGGTCGAGCTCCTTCTCCAGCGCGTCCCGGAGGTCGACAAGGAGCTCGACATCGAGCGCCGCGTAGCGCAGCCAGGGCTCGGGCAGCGGGCGGGTGGACCAGTCGACCGCGGAGTGGCCCTTCTCCAGGGCGTATCCGAGGACGGACTCGACCATCGCGCCCAGCCCCACGCGCGGGAAGCCCGCGAGCCGGCCGGCGAGCTCGGTGTCGAACAGCCGGGAGGGGGCCATGCCTATTTCACGCAGGCACGGGAGGTCCTGGGTGGCCGCGTGGAGGATCCACTCGGTGTCGGCGAGGGCGTCGCCGAGGGTGGAGAGGTCGGGGCAGCCGACCGGATCGATGAGCGCGCTGCCCGCGCCCGCACGGCGCAGCTGTACGAGATAGGCCCGCTGGCCGTAGCGGTAGCCGGACGCGCGCTCGGCGTCGACGGCGACAGGTCCGGTGCCCGCGGCGAACGCCGCGACCACCTCGGCCAGTGCTTCGGCGGTGGTAACCACGGGGGGGATGCCCTCGCGGGGCTCCAGCAAGGGAATCGGCGCCGGTTCGACGTCGGCCGGGGCCTGCGACGGCGGCGGCAGCCGTCGCTCGTCCCCGGGGATTCGCAGGTCTGGCTCTGCTGCGGTCGTCTCTTGGGCGTCGGTCACGTGCAAAGGGTATCTGTGTATGGACAGCGCCCGCCGACGGAACGTTCCGTCGGCGGACGCTGGAGGGTTGCGAACCGGTCAGTGGATGATTCCGGTGCGCAGAGCCACCGCGACCATGCCGGCGCGGTCACCCGTGCCGAGCTTGCGCGCGATGCGTGCGAGGTGGCTCTTGACGGTCAGGGCGGACAGTCCCATCGAGACGCCGATGGCCTTGTTGGACTGGCCTTCCGCGACCAGCCGCAGCACCTCGACCTCACGGCCGGAGAGCTCGCGGTAGCCGCCCGGGTGGCTCGGGGACCCCGGGGGGCGGCGGTGCATTCGTGCTGCCGCGGCGCCGATGGGGGCGGCGCCGGGGCGGTTGGGATGCCCGATGTTCGTGCGGGTGCCGGTGACGACATAGCCCTTCACGCCGCCCGCGAGGGCGTTGCGTACGGCGCCGATGTCGTCGGCGGCGGAGAGGGCGAGGCCGTTGGGCCAGCCCGCGGCACGGGTCTCGGACAGCAGGGTCAGCCCGGAACCGTCGGGCAGGTGGACATCGGCGACACAGATGTCGCGCGGGTTGCCGATGCGAGGGCGTGCCTCCGCGATGGACGAAGCCTCGATGACGTCGCGCACTCCAAGGGCCCACAGGTGGCGGGTGACGGTGGAGCGGACGCGCGGGTCGGCTACGACGACCATGGCCGTCGGCTTGTTCGGGCGGTAGGCGACCAGGCTTGCGGGCTGCTCGAGGAGAACGGACACCAGGCCTCCTGGGGGGAGTGGCGGACGGACCGGCTCGGGGATGAAGCCGGGGCGAACCGTGCTGGAAGGGTCAATGACCTCTTCGGCAGCAGTGCCGCTCTCCTTTAGGGAAAGATCACGATTTAGTGAGTAACAATTCGGGCAATTCAGACAAACGATCGATCATGTGAAGAAATGGGAACGCGAGGGGAACGCGCCCCGAGCGCCCCGGGCGCGCGAAAGGCGCGCCCGAAGGCGCGCCCCGGCACGTTCTCCTACGAGGTCTGGGGCCCGCGCCGCTGCGGCAGCGACACCACGCCCGCACCCGCGTCCACCGAGCCGGAACCCGGCCCGCCGACGGGCGCCGGCGGCAGCCCCGCGAGCTGGCACAGCAGATCGCACCAGGCCGCCAGGTGCGCGGCGGTGTCCGGTACGCCGCCTCGGCCCTCGCGGGGGGTCCACGACGCACGGATCTCGATCTGGGTCGCGGGACGCCGGTCCGCCAGCCCACCGAAGTAGTGCGAGCCGGCCCGGGTGACGGTGCCGCTCGCCTCCCCGTACGACAGGCCGCGCGACTCCAGTGCGCCGGTCAGCCAGGACCAGCACACCTCGGGCAGCAGCGGGTCGGCCGCCATCTCCGGCTCCAGTTCCGCCCGTACGAGCGTCACCAGCCGGAACGTCCCCTGCCAGGCGTCGTGCCCCGCGGGGTCGTGCAGGAGCACCAGTCGGCCGTCCGCCAGATCGTCCTCGCCGTCGACGACCGCCGCCTCCAGGGCGTAGGCGTACGCCGCGAGTCGTTTGGGCGGTCGGGTCGGATCGACCTCGATCCCTGGACGCAGCCTCGCCGTACGCAGGGCGTCGACCGCCTGACGGAACGCGGGCGGGGCGGAGTTGTCCTCCGTGCCACCCATGTCGTCAGCATCATCCGAAAGTCGTCCCTGAGCCGGAGCCATGCGGGGAAGAGTAGGCGGAACGAGGGCTTCGCGCAGGGACAGACACCCTGCCCGGGACGACGGCTTCGGCGCGCGTGCGAAGATTCTGGGCGTGAGTGCCAACCACCGCCCCTCGGGCCGACCGCAGAGCCAGACGTACGACTCCACCTTCCTCAAGGCATGCAGGCGCGAACCCGTGCCGCACACGCCGGTGTGGTTCATGCGGCAGGCGGGGCGCTCGCTGCCGGAATACCTGAAGGTGCGCGAGGGAATCGCGATGCTCGACTCGTGCATGCGGCCCGACCTGGTCGCCGAGATCACCATGCAGCCCGTACGACGTCACAAGGTCGACGCGGCGATCTACTTCAGCGACATCGTGGTGCCGCTCAAGGCCATCGGGATCGACCTGGACATCAAGCCGGGCGTCGGCCCGGTCGTCGCCCAGCCGATCCGCAGCCGCGCCGATCTCGCACAGCTGCGCGACCTCACGCCGGACGACGTCGCGTACGTGACCGAGGCGATCGGCATCCTCACGGGCGAGCTCGGGTCCACTCCGCTCATCGGATTCGCGGGTGCGCCATTCACTCTCGCGAGTTACCTCGTGGAGGGCGGTCCCTCGCGCAACCACGAGCACACCAAGGCCCTGATGTACGGCGACCCGCAGCTGTGGGCCGATCTGCTCGACCGGCTCGCGGAGATCACCTCGGCGTTCCTGAAGGTGCAGATCGAGGCCGGCGCGTCCGCCGTGCAGCTCTTCGACTCCTGGGTCGGCGCGCTCTCGCCCGCCGACTACCGGCGCTCGGTGATGCCCGCCTCGGTCAAGGTCTTCGAAGCGGTCGCCGGGTACGGCGTCCCGCGCATCCACTTCGGTGTCGGTACGGGCGAGCTGCTCGGTCTGATGGGCGAGGCCGGCGCGGACGTCATGGGCGTCGACTGGCGCGTCCCGATGGACGAGGCGGTGCGGCGGGTCGGACCCGGCAAGGCGCTGCAGGGCAACCTCGACCCGGCGGTCCTCTTCTCCACCACCGAGGCGGTCAGGACCAAGACCCGCGAGGTGCTGGACGCGGCGGCGGGCCTCGACGGGCACATCTTCAACCTCGGCCACGGGGTGCTGCCGACGACGAACCCGGACGCGCTGACCCGCCTGGTCGAGGACGTCCACGAGCAGACGGCACGGTAGGAGCGGGCGCCTGCGCGCCGGACGGGCTGAAAGAAATCTTTCAGCCCGTCCGGCGATTGAGGACCGGGGCCTGGGGCGTCCGGGGCCTGGGGCGTCCGGGGCCTGCCCCGGTGCCGGGAAGGGGCGGGTAAGGGGACAAGCCCGCCGCAGGCGCCCCCAGCCCCTACGCCCCCGCCTTCCGCACCGCGGCCACCGCCTTGCGCGCCGCCACCAGGACCGGGTCCCAGACGGGGGAGAACGGCGGCGCGTACCCCAGGTCCAGGGCCGTCATCTCGTCCACCGTCATCCGCGCGGTGAGTGCGACCGCCGCCACGTCCACCCGCTTCGCCGCACCCTCCCGGCCGACGATCTGCACGCCGAGCAGCCGCCCCGTGCGCTTCTCCGCCGTCATCTTCACCGTCATCATCGACGCGTCCGGGTAGTAACCGGCGCGGCTCGTCGACTCGATGGTCACGGTCACGAACTGCAGGCCCTCCGCCCGCGCGTCCCTCTCGCGCAGCCCCGTGCGGGCGATCTCCAGGTCGCAGACCTTGCTGACCGCCGTGCCCACGACCCCCGGGAACGTGGCGTAACCGCCGCCCACGTTCGACCCGATGATCTGGCCGTGCTTGTTCGCGTGGGTGCCGAGCGCGATGTGGCGCAGCCGACCCGACACCAGGTCGAGTACCTCCACACAGTCGCCGCCCGCCCAGATGTTGTCGTGCCCCCGCACCCGCATCGACAGATCGGTGACCAGCCCCCCGGACCCGCCGAGCGGCAGCCCCGCCGCGCGGGCCAGGGCGGTCTCCGGCTCGACACCGATGCCCAGGACCACGACATCAGCCGGATACCGCGCGTCCTTCGTCGCGACCGCGGTGACCCGGCCGTCGTCGCCGGTGAGGACCTCGGTGACCTCGGCCCCCGAGACGGTGGTGATGCCCATGCCGTTCATCGCGTCGCGCACCAGACGGCCCATGTCCGGGTCGAGGGTCGCCATCGGCTGCTCGCCGCGGTTGAGCACCGTCACCTCGTAGCCCCGCCGGACCAGCGCCTCGGCCATCTCGACCCCGATGTAACCGGCGCCGACGACCACCGCCCGCCGGCCCTTCGTCTTCTCCAGGGTGTCGATGAGGGCCTGGCCGTCGCCGAGGGTCTGTACGCCGTGCACCCCGGGCGCGTCGATGCCCGGCAGCGAAGGCCGCACCGGACGGGCGCCCGTCGCGACGATCAGCTTGTCGAAGCCGGTCCAGGACTCCGCACCCGATGCGGCGTCGCGGGAGCGGACCCGCTGCCCGGCGACATCGATCCCGGTGACCTCGGTCCTGACCCGCAGATCGATGTCGCGCTCGCGGTGCTCCTCGGGCGTACGGGCGATCAGGGCGTCGGGGCCCGCCACTTCGCCGCCGACCCAGTACGGGATGCCGCACGCCGAGTACGAGGTGAAGTCGCCGCGCTCGAAGGCGACGATCTCCAGCTCTTTCCTGCCCCTGAGCCGGCGGGCCTGCGATGCGGCGGACATGCCCGCCGCATCGCCCCCGATGACCACCAGTCGCTCCGCCGCCATCGCGTGTCCTCCTCAGTGTGTGAACCCTGAGAACAGTCTCACTCCTGCGGCTTCTCCCCGGCGGGCGGCCCGACCGGAGTGGCCGCGGCGGCAGCCGGGGCCGGTGTCCGCCGCAGCGGCAGCCGGTCGCGCAGCAGACGCCACAGGAGATACAGCACGGCGAGCGCGGCGGCGAACGGAGCGACCGCGCCGAGCGCCATGGCGACCCACTTCAGGGTCGTGACGAACGCGTCCCAGCCGCCCCCGAGCGCGTCCAGGAAACCGGGGTCGTCGTCCTTGGGGTCCTTCTTCGGCTCGGTCTCGGAGAGTTCGAGGGTGATCGTCGCCATGGTCGTGCGGTCCTTCAGCGACTCCTGCTGCGCGAGCAGCGCCTCCAGATTCGTCTGACGGGTGGTCAACTCGCTCTCGGTCATGACCAGATCGCTGATCTTCGTCGCCTTGTCCATCATCACGCGGATGCGCGCGATGCTGGTCCGCTGCGACGTGATGCGGCTCTCGACGTCCACCACCTCACCGGTGACGTCCTTGGCCTCGGCCTTGCGGCTCAGCAGCTTTCCGGTGCCCGCCAGTTCCTTGAGCACGGCGTCGTACGCGTCCTGCGGGACCCGCAGGACCACCCGCGAGAAGACATGATCGTCCTCGGTCCGCTCGGTGCTCTCGTTTCCGACGATGCCGCCCGCCCTCTCGGCCGCCGAACGGGCCCTGGCGAGCGCCTTGGGCGCGCTGTCGACCTGAATGTCGAGGGACGCGGTGCGGACGACGTGGCTCGCGGCGCGCGGGAGTTTCTGCTGCCCCGCGCGATCGGCGGGCTTGCCGGCCCCCGACGCGTTCCCGTTGTCCGGGCCCTTGGCCCCGGCGTCCTCGTCAGGGCCGTCGGCGACGCCGCCGTAGCCCCGCTCCTCGGGCGCCGCGGCCTTGTCGTTCGATGTCGCGCCCTCGCCGTCCCCGCCCGCGCACCCCCCGAGTGCCAGCGAGGCGGTGAGCAGGGCGGCCGCGAGGACCTTGAGAGAACGATGCCCGGGCGTACGTACTGCACGCATGTCGGCTCCCCCGAATGTTGGTGATGAATGTTGCCGGTTCGACGTGGGAGGCATCAGAACGGGTTGCCCAATGCGGGTCCCGAAGCGGTCACGTTCGGGACTCGTTCAGGGTTTGAGAGAGTGGACCCATGCAGCGTTCTTCGCACCACGTGGACCCCCGCGCGCGCCATGTCGTCGTCATCGGCGGCGGGATCTCCGGTCTCGCCGCCGCGCACCGGCTCACCGGCGCCGGCGTGCGCGTGACTCTGCTCGAAGCCACCCATGGGCTCGGCGGCAAGCTGCTGGCGGGTGAGATCGCGGGCGCGGCCGTCGACCTGGGCGCCGAGTCGATGCTCGCGCGACGGCCCGAAGCGGTTGATCTCGCGCGCGAGGTGGGGCTCGGCGACCGGCTTCAACCGCCCGCCACCGCCACCGCGTCCCTGTGGAACCGGGGCACCCTCCAGCCGATGCCCAAGGGACACGTCATGGGGGTGCCCGGCGACCCCGCGGTGCTCGGCGGAGTCATCTCCGAGAACGGCCTCGCCCGCATGGGACAGGACCACGAACTCGCCCGTACCGAGGTCGGCGAGGACATCGCGATCGGCGAGTACGTCGCGGCCCGCCTCGGCCGCGAGGTCGTCGACCGGCTCGTGGAGCCGCTGCTCGGCGGGGTGTACGCGGGAGATGTGTACCGGACCTCGATGCGGGCCGCCGTACCGGCACTCTTCGAGGCGGCCAGGACGCACGACTCACTCCTCGACGGCGTACGCGACATCCAGCGACGAGCCGACGAGAAGCAGCAGACGGGTCCCGTGTTCATGGGCATCGAAGGGGGCGTGGGCACGCTGCCGCACGCCGTCGCCGACTCCGTGCGCGCCCGGGGCGGCGAGATCCTGCTGGACGCCCCGGTCATCGGGCTGACCCGCGGCGCCACCGGCTGGCTCGTGCGCACCGACGCGCTGCTGATCGAGGCGGACGCCGTTGTTCTCGCGTCGCCCGCCTGGGCGGCCTCCGCGCTCCTCGGGGCCGAGTCACCGGCCGCGGCCACCGAGCTGTCGACCGTCGAGTACGCCTCAATGGCCCTGGTGACCATGGCGTTCCGGCGGGAGGACATGGCCGGGATGCCGCAGGGGTCCGGCTTCCTGGTGCCGCCCGTCGACGGGCACACGATCAAGGCCGCCACCTTCTCCACCCGCAAGTGGGGCTGGGTGGACGCGGGCGCCCCCGACCTCTTCCTGCTGCGGACCTCCATCGGCCGGTACGGCGAGGAGGAACACCTGCACCGCGAGGACGCCGAGCTCGTCGGTGTGTCACTGCGCGATCTCGGCGCCGCGACCGGGCTCGCGGCCCGGCCGGTGGCCACCGAGGTCACCCGCTGGATCGGAGGCCTCCCGCAGTACCCCGTCGGGCACACCGCCCGCACCGCGCGCGTCCGCGAAGAGGTGGCGAAGCTCCCCGGTCTGCGGGTCTGCGGGGCGGCGTACGACGGAGTCGGCATCCCCGCCTGTGTCGCGAGCGCCGCGCGTGCCGCCGACGAGATCATGGTCACCCTGGCCCCGGCGCGGGGCACGGATCACGGCGCGGGAGAATAGCCCTATGACTGATGCCCCGGAGACTGCGACATCCCCCCGAGGTCCGAACGCTGGCAAGAAGGCCAAGGACCTCAACGACGTCATCCGTTACACGCTGTGGTCCGTCTTCAAGCTGCGCGACGTGCTGCCCGAGAACCGCGCCGGTTACGCGGACGAGGTGCAGGAGCTGTTCGACAAGCTCGCGGCGAAGGACATCACCGTGCGTGGCACGTACGACGTGTCCGGCCTGCGCGCCGACGCCGACGTCATGATCTGGTGGCACGCGGAGACCTCGGACGAGCTCCAGGACGCGTACAACCTCTTCCGCCGCACCAAGCTGGGCCGCGCGCTGGAGCCGGTCTGGTCGAACATGGCGCTGCACCGGCCCGCCGAGTTCAACAAGTCGCACATCCCGGCGTTCCTGGCCGACGAGACACCGCGCGACTACATCAGCGTCTACCCCTTCGTACGCAGCTACGACTGGTACCTGCTGCCCGACGAGGACCGCCGCCGCATGCTCGCCGAGCACGGCAAGATGGCCCGCGGCTACCCCGATGTGCGCGCCAACACCGTCGCTTCGTTCTCGCTGGGCGACTATGAGTGGCTGCTGGCCTTCGAGGCCGACGAGCTCTACCGCATCGTCGACCTCATGCGGCACCTCCGCGCGTCCGAGACCCGGATGTACGTACGCGAAGAGGTGCCCTTCTACACCGGACGTCGCAAGGACGTCGCGGACTTGGTGGCGGGGCTCGCCTGACGGCGGTTCCGTCATCCTGGCCCGGAAGATCAGACGGCGGGCGCAGGCCTTCGGGCCACTGCCCGCTCGTCCAGCGACACCGGGTTCGGCTCCCGGTGCGGCGCGCATTGTGCGCGCCGCACCGGCGTCCGGCCGGTCAGCAGATACCTCTCCAGATGGCCGTTGACACACGCGTTGTCGCCACCGCCGATGCCGTGCGTACCGGCGCCCCGCTCCGTGACCAGCGCGGCCCCGGGCAGTCGCCTCTGCAGCTCCAGAGCGCCCGGGTACGGCGTCGCCGCGTCCCGCTCGGCGGCCAGGATCAGCGTCGGGGGCAGCGCGCCCGGCTTCACCCGCACCTCCAGCGGTTCCTGGCGCGGCGCGCTCCAGAAGGCGCAGGGCAGATTCATCCAGGCGTTGGCCCAGGTCTCGAAGGGCGCGCGCGCCGCCAGCTTGGTGTTGTCGCGGTTCCACACCTGCCAGTCGGTCGGCCAGGGCGCGTCGTTGCACTCGACGGCGGTGTACACGGCGTTGCCGTTCTCGTCGTCCCACGCGGCCTCGGGCTTGGGCGCGGCCTGGTCGATCAGTGGCCGCGGGTTGCCCTTGAGGTACTCGCTGAGCGCGGTGGCCCGCATCGCCCAGTAGTCGTCGTAGTAACCCGCCCTGAGGAACGCCGACTGGAGCTCACCGGCGCCCACGGTGCCGCCCGCCGGCTTCTTGGCGACCGCGGCGCGCACCTTCTCGTAGGCGGCCAGTACTTTCTGCGGCGTATCGCCGAGCCGGTAGGTCCTGTGGTGCTTGGCGACCCAGGTGCGGAAGTCCGCCCAGCGGCCCTCGAAGGCCAGTGACTGGTCGAGGTTGTTGCGATACCAGATCTGTCCCGGGGCCGGGTTGACCGCCGAGTCGAAGACCATGCCGCGCACATGGGTGGGGAAGAGCGTCGCGTACAGGGCGCCGAAGTAGGTGCCGTACGAGGCCCCCATGAAGGTGAGCCTGCGCTCGCCGAGGGCCGCCCGCAGGACGTCCAGGTCGCGGGCGTTGTTCAGGGACGTGTAGTGGCGCAGTGCGTCGCCGGCGTTGCGGGCGCACCCGTCGGCGTACGCCTTGGCACCGTCGATCCGCTGCTGCCGGTACGCCGCCGAGGGCTCGGCCGGGTCCTGCGTCGGTGCCTTCGTGAAGTCCTTGGGGCTCTGGCAGGAGAGCGTGGCGGAGCGGCCGACGCCGCGCGGCGCGTAGCCGACGAAGTCGTACGCCGCGCCGATGCGCTTCCACTCGGGCAGCTCGGCGGCCATCGGGAAGTACATGCTGGAGGCGCCGGGGCCGCCGGGGTTGTAGACGAGCGCGCCCAGGCGCTTCGCAGGTTTCCCGGCCGCCTTGACGCGGCTGACGGTCAGGGTGATCAGACGGCCCGAGGGCTTGGCGTAGTCGAGCGGGACCTTGACCGTGCCGCACCGCGCCGGGGCCGGCAGGTCCTCGGCCTTGGGGCAGGCACCGAAGGCGATACCGGCGGCGGCCGCGCGCCGGGCGGCCTCCGCGGTACCGAGGGTCTCGGCGGTGCGGGTGTCGGCGGCGCGGGGCTGGGCGGCGCGCGGTTCGGCGCCGCCCGCGGGGACGGCGACGAGGGCCGTCACTGCCAGGGAACCGAGGGATGCCACGGTCCCGTACATCACAACTGCTCTCACCGCTGTCGTCCCTTCATGCGATTACCTGACAAAAGGGATCCTGATGGGACGCGTGGCGATGTAAAGCACCTGGGTGCGGTGTCGGGATCAATGACCCCGATGCGTCATGCCGATGTCTCGTGCCCGGTTTCGGTGTCGGCCAGAGCCGCTCGCAAATCGGGGTCCGCGACGGCGTGGGCGCCGTGCAGCGCGACGCCGGTGAGGAACGCGGCATCGGCGTCGTCATGGTCGCCGGGCGGCCGGGGCGCGAGCGCGAGCGCTCCGAGCATGCGCAGACCGGCGGGGGAGGCCCGGCGGGTGTACGAGCCGACCTCGATCCGGGCCGCGAGGAGACAGCCCAGGCTGAGGACGAGCGGCAGCGCGAACCATGCCACGATGTGCAGCCGGACGGACTGCTCCTGATCGGGCATCAGCAGGGGCACGGCGCCCAGCGCCGACACGAGCAGCGTCGCGCCCCGCACCGCGCGCACCGCGGTGTCGAGGGACGCCCTGGTCGCGTCGGGGACGGCGAGGCCCGCGGCGACCAGCCGGTCGGCCACGCCCTGCACGGCGCTCGCGGCCGCCGTGGCGGTCCGTACGGCCGCCGTCCTGGCCTGCCCGCCGGAGCCGATCGCGCGGATGACGGAGCGCTCCAGGTCGTCGCGGCCCGCCGGGTCCACGACGGTCGCCCAACCGGTGTGCGCGAGCAGCAGCCCGCGGCGGCGGTGCATCGAGAGCAGGGTCAGATCCGCGACCCTGGCCGGGCCGCCGGTGAGGAACGCGGCCTCGGGCAGGCTCAGTCCGCGCCGCGTGGCGCCGGCCTCCGAGGCCGCCTCGAAGTCGGCCGCGGCGGTCGCGCTCGCGGCGAGGCAGAGCCTGGCGCAGGCGGTCACCGCTGCCACGCAGGCCACGACGAGGAAGAGCACCCAGAACATGGCGGATGTCTACGCGAAGGGCCCGGCGGGGCGCCATGGGCTGTTCAGCATGTGGACTGCCCCCGGTGGGCTCGGAGGCCTGTCACTTCGCCTCCCGGGTGATCGCGGCACGCGCAGCCCGGACGATGCGGGTCGCCCGCCCGGTCGGGCGCGGGCCGGAGTGGTCCTGCCACCAGTGGGACAGCCGGCGGCGCACGGAGGCGTCCGCCGGCGGGTCGGTGACCAGCAGCCGCTCGGCGAAGTCCAGTGCGTCGCGGCGGTAACCGTCCGACATCGGGAGGGACTTGGCATAGGCGTAGAAGGCGGCCCGGTAGCCGTCGCCCAGGATTTTCGCGAGCTCGGGAGCGACCTTGGCGACGACGTCGGCCCGCTTGCCGACGAGCGCGCGGCTCTGGACGCGCAGGCGTGTGGAGTCGAAGCCCTCGGGGGCGGGGGTGCCGGCGACGAGGGCGGAGAGGAGGGCGGTCTGGGCGAGCGCGACGTGCGCGCGGGGACCGGCGGCGCTTTCCCCCCGGCCCGCCCCTTCCCCGAGCCGGGCGCCGGACCCCGGACCCCGGGCGGCGCTCGCGGTGGCGCGTGGTGCGGCCGGGGTCGCGGGGGGCGGGTCCGCCCTTTCCGCGTTCCGTTCCCGGAGCCGGGCGCCCGCCCCCGGCCCTCCGGCGGCGCGTGCTTCGCCGCGCGGCGCGGGCGCGGCAAGCGGGTTCGTCCCTTCGACGTGCCCTTCGCCGGGCCGTGGGGTCCCGTCGGTCGTCGGCCGTGCTCGCCGGGCGGTCAGTGTCGTACGGATCTCCGCCAGTTCCGCCGCCAGTTCCGCCGGCGACGGGAAGTTCTCGTCCCGCTCCAGGAGCACCCCCGGAGGATCCGTGCGGGAGCGCAGCTCGGCGAGGATGTCCAGGATCGGGCGCGTCACCGGATGCCCGTGGGTGTCGTGCCAGACACCGTCCTTCTCCACGCCGCCCGCGACATGGACGTACGCGATCGCTTCCACCGGGAGTTCGTCCAACGCCGCGGCCGGGTCCTCCCCGCGGTTCACCCGGTTCGTGTGGAGGTTGGCCACGTCGATCAGCAGCCGTACGCCGGTGCGCTCCACCAGCTCGGCCAGGAACTGGCCCTCTGTCATCTCCTCGCCGGGCCAGTTGATCAGTGCGGCGATGTTCTCCAGGGCGAGCGGCACCGGCAGTGAGTCCTGCGCGACCCGGACGTTCTCGCACAGCACGTGCAGGGACTCCCAGGTGCGGGGGACCGGCAGCAGATGCCCCGCCTCCAGCCGCGGCGAGGCGGTGAGCGGGCCGCCCGCCCGTACGAACGCGATGTGCTCGGTGACCAAGGGGGAGCCCAGGGCCTCCACGCGGGCCGCCAGGTCGGCCAGGCGGCCGGCGTCGGGGCGGTCCGCGCCGCCCAGGCCAAGCGAGACCCCGTGCGGGATCACCTTCGTGCCGCGGGCGCGCAGGCGCAGCAGGGATTCGGGGATGTGGCCGGGGCAGATGTTCTCCGCGACCGCCTCGACCCAGTCGATGCCGGGCAGCCGCTCCACCGTGTCCGCGATCTCGGGACGCCAGCCGATTCCTATTCCCAGACGCTCCATGTGCGTGTCCCCCTCCTGCGCTTCGTGCAGGGGTAATGGCCCCGGCGCACGGCATCGAACCCGCAGGAGGGGACGTTCAGAGGTTGATTTGAGGTTCCTGCCGCGGCGCGGTTCCTGCTACGGCGAGGGCTCGGGGCGGTTCGTATTGACCGCGGGCTTGCCGATTTCCCCGGTCGGTTGCGCGGAGGGCTCCGATGTGGCGCTCTGCCCCCCGGTCGGCTGCACGGCCGGCGCCGAGGGCACGGTGACCGAGCCATTGGGGGGCGGCGGCCCGCTGGGACTCGCGGTGGCGCCACCCGCCGCCTCGTTGGCCATGGCGTCGAAGTCGACGAGGCCGGTGGCCTCCAGCATGGTGATGTGGTCCAGGACGGTCTGGTTGGAGTCGGTCGCCAGCTGCCGGATCAGGGAGTTGCGGGTGGTGTGCCGGACCTGGGCGATCGCCGAGAAGACCTTGCCGTGCGCGTTGCGCAGGAGGTTGGCGAACTTGCGCTCGTACTCCTGGCCGCTGGCCGCCGACAGCTCCCTGAGCCAGCCCTGCTGCTGCTCCGTGGGCTGGTTCGGCAGCGGCACGTTGAGCTGCGCGGCCACCAGACGGGCCCGCTTGTCGAGGTCCGAGTGGCCGACGATCAGGTGGTCGCCCGCCTCCTTGATGGCCTGACTGGGCGCCCGCTCGATGGCCTGCTGGCCCGCGGGCAGTTCCCACAGGCCCGCCAGCCGCACCTTCACCAGCAGATCGCGGTCGGCGGCGGAGAGCGGGCCCCACTGGGTCCCGACGGACGAGGCGTTGAGATTCGCCTCGCCCGTTCCCGAGCGGTCCGCGTAGGACCACACGGGGAAGGCGAGCGCGCCGAGGGTGGCGACAAGTGCCGCGATGATGAGCGCTGTGCCGTTGATACGTCGCAACAAAATGTGTCTCCCGAGCCGATGCGTTACCACCGTCGAACCAACCGCCTACTGAACGGCCGGACAACCCAATCACAGGTATTCGTAGGTACGTGTGACGGAGTCGACGTGTTCAACGTGACTCAGGAGGAAGCTGTTTCAGACGTGTCGCGAGAGGCGGAGCGCGGGGTGGTCGGCGACCACCGTGCAGGAGCCCGGCGCGATCTCCGTGAACCCCGCGTCCCGGACGACCGGCAGCCCGCTCGTGGTGAGCTCCCGCCACCTGGCGGCCGACGCCGTTCGTACGGACAACGGGAATCCGGCGTCCCGCCAGGCATCGCGCTCCACCTCCGACAGCTCCCACCAGGCCAGTTGCGCCCCGTGCCCGGCCTGCGCCATCGCCTTGCCCGCCGACATGCCCAGCTCTGGGCTCAGCCAGAGCACGGGGGCGGCCGGGTCGGGGGCGGGCGGCGGCTCCGGGTCGTCCAGGTCCGTCCCCGACACCTGGAGCTTCGCCAGCTCCTTGGGCCAGCCGTCCAGTGGCACGGGCGGAAAGACCCGCACCTCGGCGGCGCTCGCCGGGCCCGTCGCACCCCCGGCCGTGTCCGTCGCCACCTCGGCCGCGTCCACCGTTTCGACTCCACCTCCGGTGACCGTGATGCCGGGCAGCGCCGACGCCTTGCGCCACTCCGCCCCGCGGGCCCGCCGCACCACCTTGCGGATCCGCGCGTCCTGCCAGTCCCGTACGGCCTCGGCCCACTCGCCCTCACCCAGCGAGCGCTCGTCCGAGAGCATCACCAGCACCGCACGGGCCGCGGTCTCCAGCGCGTCCGTACGGGCAGGGGGCTCGGTCTTCTCGATGTGGACGACCAGCGGCAGCACGTACTGCGGCGCCTCGTCGCGTGCCGTCTGCTCGTGCCGGAAGGGACTGTCGGGGGTGTCGTCGGTGCTCACTCGCCCAGTCTGCCAGCCGGGTCTCGCACAGCTCACAGCCGGATTGCCCTGGCACCTTGGCGGAGGCAGGCCCTCCGGGTGAGGATGCTCCTCATGAAGAGCGATCTTTTTGCCTCAGAGAACATGGCGCAGCAGGCCACAGTCCCCGGGATGACCCTCCAGAACGCCAAGTCGGTCAAGTACGCCGTCAACGGCGAGATACACGCGCGACAGGGCTCGATGATCGCCTTCCGCGGCAATCTCCAGTTCGAGCGCAAGGGCCAGGGCATCGGCGGCATGCTCAAGCGCGCCGTCACCGGTGAGGGCCTGGCCCTCATGGCGGTCACCGGCCAGGGCGAGGCGTGGTTCGCGCACGAGGCGCAGAACTGCTTCATCGTCGACATCGACCAGGGCGACGCGCTCACCGTCAACGGCCGCAATGTGCTGTGCTTCGACGCGACCCTCTCGTACGAGATCAAGACCGTGAAGGGCGCCGGCATGACCGGCGGCGGGCTCTTCAACAGCCTCTTCACCGGATACGGCAAGCTCGCCGTGATCTGCGAGGGCAACCCCATCGTGATCCCGGTGACTCAGCAGCAGCCCGTGTACGTCGACACCGACGCGGTGGTCGGCTGGAGCGCGCAGCTCAACACCAGCCTGCACCGCTCGCAGTCCGTCGGATCGATGGTGCGCGGCGGTTCCGGCGAGGCGGTCCAGCTGATGCTCCAGGGCGACGGTTTCGTGATCGTGCGGCCCAGCGAGCTCACCGCGAAGCCGGCCGCCTGAAACTCGTAGGGGTGGGCCGCCGGTACGGCCTCGGCGGTCCCTGGGTACTGCGCGGGGTCGACCTCGACCTGCCCGCACGCGGCCTGGTCCGCATCGAGGGCGCCAACGGCAGCGGCAAGTCGACGCTGCTGCGGCTGCTGGCCGGGATCGACGCGCCGATGGCCGGACGGGTCCTGGAAAGACCGCGCACGGCGTACGTGCCCGAGCGCTTCCCCGCGGCGCTGCCGTTCACCGCCGCGGGCTACCTCACTCACCTCGGGCGCATCCACGGCCTCGGCCGGAACGCGGCGCGGGAGCGGGCGGGGGAGTGGCTGGAGCGGTTCGGCGCGGCCGGGCATGCGCGCACGCCGCTCGCCGAGCTGTCCAAGGGCACCAGCCAGAAGGTGGCGGTGGCCCAGGCGCTCCTCGGGGAGCCGGAGTTGCTGGTCCTGGACGAGGCGTGGACCGGCCTCGACGTGCTGGCCCGCGACGCGTTCGACCGGGCGGTGGCCGAGCGTGTCGCGGGCGGTGCGACGGTGGTCTTCGTCGACCACGACCTGCGGCGGCTCGTCGGCGCCGTGGACCAGGTGCACCGGGTCGAGGGCGGTGCGTTGATGCCGATCACCGCGTCGGCGGAGGCCGTCGCGACGGGGCCGCCGGTACGGATCGACGCGGTGGCCCCGGGTGGCGCCGCGCTGCCGCCCGGCCTGCCCGGGGCGCCGGTTCCGGAGCCGGGCCCGGAGGGGGCCGTGCGGCTGACGGTGTCGGCCGCGTACTCCGACGGGGTGCTGCGCGCACTGCTGACGGCTCGACCGCCGTGGCATGTGCGGGCCGTTCTCGCCGCGGACCAGGGCCCTCCCGCCGCGGACCGGGCCCCGGGAAGGGCCGTCGCCGGGGCCGACGGGGAGCGGGCATGAGCGGCGCGCTGTTGCGGTACCAGACCGCGCTGCTGATGCGCTCGCAGCGCTGGCTGGCGCCCGTTCTGCTGTACGCGGCCTTCCTCGCCGTCGGAGTGCAGTCCGGGCAGCCCGTCCTGGACTCGCTCGGGTACGCCGCCGCCGTCCTGCTGCCCGCGGGGGCCTGGCTCGCCCGGGTCTGTGTCACCAACGAGCCGGACGCGGCCCGGCACTGCGCGGCCGCCGCGACCAGTCCGGCCCGGGTGCACCTTTCGTCCCTGCTCGCCGCGCTGCTGTGCACCGCGGCGCTCGGTGTCCTGGGCACCGTGCTGGTGACCGCGATCAGCAGGGCGGTCAGCAGCGACAACAAGGTGCTGATCCCGCTGCTCCCGGCCGCGGGGGCGGGGTTGCTCGCGGCGCTGACCTGCGCCCTGATCGGCACCGCTGTCGGCGCGCTGTGCACCTGGCCGCTGCTGCGCGGCACCGGATGGTCGCTGGCGGCCACCGCACTCGGGGCGCTGCTGACCCTGGTGGTGACCGGCTCACCCGCGCACGCGGCGGTGTCCGGCCTGGTCACCGGCTCGCACACGGGTGTCGTGCACACGCCCGTGCTGCCGCTCGTCGCCGCCGCGGTGATCGCGGGCGGGGCGGCTGCGGTGGCCGGTGCGCTCAGTTCGCGACGCGGCTGAGCGGGACCGTACGCGCTGAGTAGGCTCGTGGACATGGAAGACAGCGGCCCGTACTGCGAAAGCCCGGCGCACGAGACACCCGTCGCGGGCGGTCCGCCCTTTGCCGCGTGTGTGCTGTGCCGCGAGCCGACCGAGTACTCCGAGTCGGTCAAGGGTGTTGTGTACTGCCCCGTCTGCGAGTGGCAGGAGGCGCAGCGCACCGCCTGCTCCGGATAAAACCCGGTGGACACCGTTCCCGGCGCCCGACGATGATCCGCACGATGACAAATCCCCTCGCACCGCCCTTGCGCTTCGTCGAGCTGCCCGCCGCGGCCATGACCGCTCTGCTGGACAAGGACCTGGCGAAAGCCGGTGTTCTGACCGGGGTCGAGCTGACCGACTACTTCCTGGCCGACGGCCTGATGTGGCTGTGGCGCTACCGGCTCGGCCAGCTGGCCGACGACCCCGGCGGCGCACCCTGGATTCTGCGCACTCTCGCCTGCGGGGCGGACGGCGGCGTCGTCGGGCACGCCGGGTTCCACGGTCCGCCCGACGAAGTGGGCATGGTCGAGGTCGGCTACGGCGTGCTGCCGGAGTTCCGCCGCCGGGGGCACGCCCGCGCCATGCTCGTGGAGCTGCTGCGCAGGGCCGCAGCCGATCCGCGTGCCATCACCGTGCGGGCCTCGATCAGCCCCGGGAACGTGGCCTCGGAGGCCACGATCGCCGGCTTCGGCTTCGCGGAGGTCGGAGAGCTGTGGGACGAGGAGGACGGCATGGAGACGCTCTACGAGCGCCCCGCCCGCCCTACCGCTCCTGCCGGCCCTGCCGCTGCGAGGACTGCTCCATGAGCTCGGAGACCTTGACGAAACGATAACCGCGCTCGCGCAGTTCCGGCACGATGCGCCGGACGGCCGCGTCCGTGACCGGCGCGGCGCTGCGGGTGCAGTGCATGACCACGAGCGATCCTGGCCGTACACCGGCCAGCACCTGCTCGGCGACGGCGTCCGCGTCCCGTGCGAAGGCGTCGCCGCTGACGACGTCCCACTGCACCGCCGTCACCTTCGCCGGGCCCAGCGCGCGCAGCGCGCGGTCGTCGTAGCAGCCGCCGGGGAAGCGGAAGTACGGCACGATGTGCCGCGCGCCTGCCTTGCGGAAGGCGGCGAAGGCGCGCTCCACGTCGGCGCGCATCCGTGGCCCGGACACCGTCGGGAGCCCGTAGCAAGGGTTCGCGAAGGCGTAGTGGCTGTACGAGTGGTTGGCGATCTCGAAGAGCGGGTCCCGGCCGATGGAGCGGGCCTGCCGCGGATACTCCTCGGCCCACCGGCCCGTCATGAAGACGGTCGACGGAACCTTGAGCCTGCGCAGCGAGGAGATCAGAGCGGGATTGTCGAACCGCTCACCGCCCGCCGCGCGCGGCCCCTGACCTGCGGTCATGTCGGCGTCGAAGGTGAGCGCCACGGTCTTCGCCGGCTGCGCCCCGGTGGCGCGGCCGTGCTTGAAGACGGGGGTGAGCCCGCCGGGGCCCGGCGCGAGGGTCGGCGGCGCGGGCAGCCCGGGACGGGCCTCACGGGGGAAGGAAGGGGCGGCGGGCGGCGGCGGCGCGGCCTTGGAGCGGGCGGTGTCCGCGCTGCTGCCGCAGCCCGTGAGCAGTGCGCCCAGGGCAGCCGCGGTCACCAGTCTCTGCGCAAAATTGATCACTGACGGAAACTAACCGATCAATCAGACAATATCCGTCTGCGGCGCTCCGGCGCGGTCCGGCCCGCGCTCACGGTCAGGCCATGTCCAGCAGCCGTGCCCGGCACTCCGGCACGTCGAAGTCCGCCTTCGGGTACTGCGGGTCCAGCCCCTCCAGATGTTCCAGCAGCAGCTTGCTGATGGCCCAGTCGCGGTACCATTTGCGGTCGGCCGGGACCAGGAACCAGGGCGCCGACCCGGTCGAGCAGCGCCGCAGAGCCAGTTCGTAGGCCTCCTGGTAGGCGGGCCACAGGGCGCGCTCCTCGATGTCGCCCGGGTTGAACTTCCAGTGCTTCTCCGGGTTGTCGAGGCGTTCGAGCAGCCGCCTGCGCTGCTGTTCGTAACTGATGTGCAGGAAGACCTTCACCACGGTCACGCCGTCGTCGGCGAGGGTCTTCTCGAAACGGTTGATCTGGCTGTAGCGGCGGCTGAGTTGGCCGTGTGGCGCCAGCCTGCGCACCCGGGCGATCAGGACGTCCTCGTAGTGCGAGCGGTCGAAGATGCCGATCTCGCCCGGCTCCGGCAGACCTCGCATGATCCGCCACAGGAAGGGGTGCTTGCGCTCCTCCGCCGTCGGCGTCTTGAAGGACCTGATCCGGCAGCCGGACGGGTTGAAGAGGCCGATGACGTGCTTGACCGTGCCGCCCTTGCCGCTGGTGTCCATGCCCTGGAGCACGAGCAGCACGCGCCGCCGGTCGCCCGCGGTGCTCGCCGCGTACAGGCGCTCCTGGAGATCCGCGAGGCGTTCGCCCATCAGGGTGGTCGCTACCAGGCCGGCGGCCTTGTCGGGCGGCCCACCGGGGGTGGCCTTCGCGTCGTACGCGGAGAGATCGACGCGTTCGCCGCCGGGGACGCGCAGGAGGTCCGTGAGCGGGGGCTGCCGCGGGCTCTGCCGTGTTCCCTGCGGCGACTTCTCCGGCCGCTGCTGCTTGGGCTTCTTCTTGGCCACTGCGCGCCCCTCTGCGGTCCTCTGCCGGCCGTGTGCGGTCCCCCCGATCCTGCGACGGGACCGCACAGACCGCGACCGCGGGCGGGCGGTGGTACGGCTTGGCTCAGTGGTTCCAGTGGCCCGTCACGGCGAACGTGGTCCCCGGCGTGTAGCAGTTCATGTACATCGTCTCGCAGTCCGGCGAGAAGGTGACCCCGGCGAACTCGCCCCATTCCGGAGCCTCCGGCGTACCGATGTTCTGCCGGCCGCGCGCCATCGCGTACACCTCGCCCCGCTTGGTCAGCCCGTACACGTGCTGCGTGCCACTGCCGTCCTCGCACACCATCAGGCCGCCGCGGGGCGCCAGGCAGATGTTGTCGGGGGACTCGCCGGGCAGCTGGATGTCCGTGCTCGGACCGAAGACCACGACCAGTGTCAGGCGCCGCCTGTGCGGCTCGTACTTCCACACCTGCCCGAAGTGGTCGGCCGCCGAGCCCTCGGCGCTCTTCGCGAAGCTGGAGACGAAGTAGACCGCCTGCTCACCCCAGTAGCAGCCCTCCAGCTTCTGGGCGTGCGTGACGCCCTTCCTGCCGAAGTCCTGCAGCCGGACCGGCGTCTCCTTCGCCAGCGGGTCGGGTACGTCCACCCACTCGACCCCGGTGAACGTCGCGCCGGTCTCCTGGATCGCGGACAGGTCGGGTACACCGGGAACGCGCATCGCCTGCAGCTCGCCGCCGGCGCGCAGGGAGCCCCTGCCGCCCTGCGGCTTCTCCGGAAGGAAGCGGTAGAAGAGCCCGAAGGGCTTCTGGAACGCGTCCTCGGTCTCGTAGACCACCCCGCTCGTGGGGTCGACCGCGATGGCCTCGTGCTGGAAGCGGCCCATCGCGGTGAGCGGGACGGCGCCGCTGCGGCGCGGGTCCACCGGGTCGACCTCGAAGATGAATCCGTGGTCCTTGGTGTAGCCGTTGGTGCCGGCCTTCTCCTCGTTCTCCTCACAGGTGAGCCAGGTGCCCCAAGGGGTCGGCCCGCCCGCGCAGTTGACCGCGGTGCCGGCGATGGCGACGCGTTCACCGAGGACGTTGTTGCGGCCGTCCAGGGCGATGGCCGTACAGCCGCCCTTGGCGCCGGGGTCGTACGTCAGACCCTCGACCGTCGGGACACCGATCGCGGCGGTGTGCCGGTTCTCGTGGTTGCGGACGAGATCGACGCGGCCCCGATGGCCCCTGAACGCGGCCATGCCGTCGTGGTTGCCGGGCACTCTGCCCTCGCCCGAGCGGAGCGGGTCGCCCTCCCGGGAGAGGACCTTGTAGCGGAAGCCCTTGGGCAGATCGAGCAGTCCGGCGGGGTCGGGCACGAGCGGTCCGTAGCCACTGCGGCCGAGGCCCTGCGCTGCCGCGGTGCCCGCGAAGATCTCCGATACGGACCCGGCGAACGCGATACCGACGCCCAGGGCGCCGGTGCGGGCCAGGACCTGTCGCCGTGAGGCCGACGGGGCCGGTGGGGCAGATGAGGTGGGCGGTCCGGATGCTCCGGCCGGTGTGGAAGATGCTGCGGATGCGGACGGTGCGGACATGGGCAACTCCCTGTTGGCGGACAGGAATGTGACCCGCACGTGTGTACCACGCAATGAGTGGTACGTGAACCATGCGGGCCACAATGCCTGCTCCGGCGCGCCGCGGTGAGTGGCGCGCCGCCCCGGGCGTTTCCCCGCCCCGGCCGCTGCAGGGTGTCAGGTGACGCCGGGTGCCGGTGAGTGCCGGCTGGAGCGTGGGTCAGGCGAGCGACGCGGTCAGCGTGATCGTCGTACCCGTGAGCGCCTGGCTCACCGGGCAGTTCGCCTTGGCGTCCTCGGCGGCCTTCACGAAGTCCGCCTCGTCCATGCCGGGGATCTCGCCCTGCACGGTGATGTGGATGCCGGTGATGCCCTCGCCGGGCTGGAAAGTCACATCGGCCTGCGTGTTGAGCCTGGTCGCCGGGGAGCCGGCCTTGGCGAGCCCGTTGGACAGCGCCATGGAGAAGCAGCTGGAGTGGGCGGCTGCGATCAGCTCCTCGGGGCTGGTCTTGCCGTTCGCCTTCTCGGCGCGCGACGGCCAGGAGACCGGGTAGTCGCCGATGCCGGACGAATCGAAGGTCACGGTGCCCGTGCCCTTCAGCAGGTCGCCCTCCCAGACGGTGTGTGCCTGACGCGTGGTGGCCATGTGGAACCCTTCTCGCGGATCTGGAGCGGAACTGCCCCAAACCTACTGGGTGATCAGCTCCTTCGCGTCGCGCGCCAGAGCGGTCAGCCGGGAGATCGCCCGGAAGTACTTCTTCCGGTACCCGCCGTTCAGCATCTCGTCACTGAACAGCCGGTCGAAGGGCAGCCCGGACGCCAGGACAGGGACCTCCCGGTCGTACAGCCGGTCGGCGAGCACGACCAGGCGCAGCGCCGTCGACTGGTCGGCCACCGGCCGCACATCGGTGAGGCAGACGGCCCGCACCCCGTCCGTGAGAGCCCCGTACCGGCTCGGATGGACCTTGGCGAGATGGTCGAGCAGATGCGGGAAGTCGTCGAGGCTGGCTCCCTCGGTGGCGTACGCCGCCTTGGTGACCTGCTCCTCGGAGTACGGCGCGGGGGCCTCGGGCAGCCCCCGGTGGCGGTAGTCCTCGCCGTCGATCCGCAGCGGGCGGAAGTGGGCCGACAGGCCCTGGATCTCCCGCAGGAAGTCGACGGAGGCGAACCGGCCCTCGCCGAGCTTGCCCGGCAGCGTGTTGGAGGTGGCGGCGAGGGCGACGCCCGCCTCGACCAGCCTGCGCAGCAGCGAGGACACCAGGACGGTGTCGCCCGGGTCGTCGAGCTCGAACTCGTCGATGCACAGCAGACGGTGACCGCTGAGGGTCTGCACGGTCTGCTGGAAGCCCAGCGCACCGACCAGGTTCGTCAGCTCGACGAAGGTGCCGAAGGCCTTCTGCTCGCGGTCCGCGGGCGTGGCGTGCCACAGGGAGGCCAGGAGGTGCGTCTTGCCGACGCCGTAGCCGCCGTCCAGGTAGACGCCGCGCGGGCCGGTGGGCGCCGCGGGCTTCTTCGCGAACCAGCGCCGCTTGCCCCCACCGATCGCGGACGCCCCGCCGAGGCCCGCCGCGAAGGCGCCGAGCACTTGGACGGCCTCGGTCTGGCTGGGCTGATTCGGGTCGGGCACGTACGACGAGAAGCGCACCGAGTCGAAGCGCGGCGGCGGCACCATCTCGGCGACCATCCGGTCGGCACGGACGTGCGGCGCGCGTGCGCACAGGGACAACGGGGCCGCTTCGGCCAGGGGGCTCTGCCCCTGAGCGGCGATGGAGGACGACACAACACTCCACTCTAGGGCCGTGCCAGACTGCACGGCATGCGACGCCTGTTCCCTGTGACCGACGAGACAGTCTCCGCCACGGCCCCTGCCAGGGTCTCCGCCGCCGACCGCGAGTGGAGCCTCGACGAGCTGGCCGACGCCTACGCGTATCCGAAGGCGACCGAAGGAGCGGGGACCTGGCTGCGGGCCAACATGGTCTCCTCGCTCGACGGCGCGGCCCAGCACGACGGCCGTTCGCAGCCGATCTCCTCCAGCACCGACATGCGGATCTTCGGCACCCTGCGGGGCCTCGCCGATGTGGTGATCGTCGGTGCGGAAACGGTACGGCTGGAGGGCTACCGCCCGGCGCGCGCGCGTGAGGCCTTCGCGGCCCGCAGGGCGGCGGCCGGACAGGGCCCCGCGCCCGCCGTCGCCGTGGTCAGCGCGAGCCTCGACCTGGACTTCTCCCTGCCGCTGTTCACGTCCCCGCTCGTCCCGACCCTGCTGCTCACCGGCGCCACCGCCCCCTCGGACAGGATCCGCGCGGCCCGCGCGGCCGGGGTCGAGGTGCTGATCGCCGGGGACGGGGCGGCGGTCGTACCGTCGCAGGCGGTGGCGGCGCTGGCGGAGCGCGGGCTCACCCGGTTGCTGACCGAGGGCGGTCCGCGGCTGCTCGCCCAGTTCATCACCGGCGGCGTACTCGACGAGCTGTGCCTGACCGTCTCGCCCACGCTGACCGCGGGCCGCGCGCAGCGGATCGCGGACGGGCCGCAGGTGGCGGTGCCGGAGCGGTTCGCGCTGGCGTCGGTACTGGAGGAGGCCGGGTTCCTTTACACCCAGTACCGTCGGATTTGACAACTGGCAGCGGAATTTACCGTTCCGGTTTGCTCCCGTTGGGCACACTTACTCTCGCAGACCCCGTGCGGACACGGGGAAGGATGGTTTCCGCAGGACCGGCCGCGCTACCCAAGTGCACCGGCCCTCGAAGAAGAGAAGGGCGCCCGTCGTGTTCACGAGCGTATTGATGATCGAGAAGCCTCTGACTCCCGTCGACGTGGAATTCGTCACCACCCTGCACGGGGACGAGACCGTCTCCTTCGTCGTGCTGATGCAGCCCCGCGGCGACCAGGCGGACCGGTTGCTGCGCAGCATCGACGACGTCGCGCTGGGTGAGCTCGACGACGCGGTCCGGGAGGGCGACGAGCCGGAGGGCAAGGAGGCGCGGGTGCCCGCGGAACGCGCCCTGGCGGAGTCCCTGGCGTCCTTGCGGGCGTCGGGCAGCCAGGCGGTGGGCCAGGTCGTGGAGGACCACCCGCTGGACCTGCTCAAGTCCGTGGTGACGGAGACCGGCGCCGACGAGGTGCTCGTGCTGACAGCACCCCATTACGTCGAGGAGTTCTTCCACCGCGACTGGGCGTCCCGCGCGCGCCATAAGGTCGGCGTACCGGTGCTCAAGCTCTTCTCCCACAACGAATAGGCTGGGGCACCGCTCACACGCCGCACCTTGGGAGACACACGTATGGCACCCGGCCTGCCCACTTCGATGGACCGACCGCACTTCATCGGCATCGGCGGCGCCGGAATGTCGGGCATCGCGAAGATCCTGGCCCGGCGCGGCGCTCAGGTCGCGGGCAGCGACGCGCGGGAATCCGCCGCCGTCGCTGCCCTGCGCGACCTCGGCGTCACGGTCCACATCGGGCACGCCGCCGCGCACCTGGCCTCCGACGCGACCTGCGTAGTCGTCTCCAGCGCGATCCGCGCGGACAATCCGGAGCTGGTCCGCGCCGCCGAGCTGGGCGTCCCCGTGGTGCACCGCGCGGATGCGCTGGCCTCGCTGATGGAGGGTCTGCGGGCGATCGCCGTCGCGGGCACGCACGGCAAGACCACCACGACCTCGATGCTCGCGGTCGCCCTGACCGAGCTGGGCAGCGACCCGTCGTACGCCATCGGCGGCGACCTCGCCGGGCCCGGCACCAACGCGCGGCACGGCGGCGGCGAGATTTTCGTCGCTGAGGCGGACGAGAGCGACCGCAGCTTCCACAAGTACGCCCCCGAGGTCGCGATCATCCTCAACGCCGAGCTCGACCACCACGCCAACTACGCGTCGATGGACGAGATCTACGACTCCTTCGAGACCTTCGTCGGCAAGGTCGTCCCCGGCGGCACGCTCGTCATCTCCGCGGACCAGGCCGGCGCCGTCGAACTGACGTCGCGGCTGCGTGACCTGTCCACCCTGAAGGTCGTCACCTACGGCGCGTCCGCCGGGGCCGACGTCCGGGTCCACAAGGTCAGCCCGCGCGGCCTGACGAGCGAGGTCACCGTCGTCCTCGGCGGCAAGTTCCTCACCTTCACGGTGTCGGTGCCTGGCAGCCACTACGCCCACAACGCGGTCGCCGCCCTCGCCGCCGGCGTGGCCCTGGGCATTCCGGCCCACAACCTGGCGTCGGCCCTCGGCAAGTACACGGGCGTCAAGCGCCGCCTCCAGCTCAAGGGCGAGGAGAGCGGCGTACAGGTCATCGACTCGTACGCGCACCACCCGACCGAGATGACCGCCGACCTGGAAGCCATGCGCGGCGCGGCGGGCGCGGGCGACTCGCCCTCCGGCCGCATCCTGGTCGTCTTCCAGCCCCACCTCTTCTCCCGCACCCAGGAACTGGCCACCGAGATGGGCCAGGCCCTGACGCTCGCGGACGCCTCGGTGATCCTCGATATCTACCCGGCCCGCGAGGACCCGATCCCGGGCGTCACCAGCGCCCTGATCATCGACGCGGCGCGCACGGCGGGCGCCGATGTGACCGCGGTCTCCGACAAGGAAACCGTCCCGGACGTGATCGCGGGAATGGCCAAGCCGGGCGATCTCGTTCTCACGATGGGAGCGGGCGACGTCACGGACCTCGGTCCGGCCATCCTGTCCCGCCTGTCGGCCGGCCCGTCGAACTGAAAGGGACGCATCACATGTCGTACGACGTAGAGAAGCCCGACGAGCAGTGGCGCGCGGAACTGACCCCCGCCGAGTACGCCGTGCTGCGCAAGGCCGGCACCGAGCCCGCCTTCGTCGGTGAGTACACGGACACCAAGACCACTGGTGCCTACGACTGCCGGGCGTGCGGCGCCGAGCTGTTCCGCTCCGACACGAAATTCGAGTCGCACTGCGGCTGGCCGAGCTTCTACGACCCGAGGGACACGGACGCGGTCGAACTGATCGAGGACCGCACCCTGGGCATGGCCCGCGTCGAGGTCCGCTGCGCGAAGTGCGGCTCGCACCTGGGCCACGTCTTCGAGGGCGAGGGCTACGCGACGCCGACCGACCAGCGGTACTGCATCAACTCGATCTCGCTGCGGCTGACGCCCGACGAGGCCTGAGACCGGGCCGGCCGCATCACGCCGCGGCGGGCTTGCGCAGCGGGCTGGGGGCCCTGAGCCGTTCGGCGCGGGTGGGGGCGGCCAAGGCCGCGGCGTCGGCCGCCTCGTTCGCGCGGATCGCCGCACTCAGAGCCCGTACCGCGTCGGGGTCCGAGTGACCGCTCTCCATCATTTCCAGTACGACGCACTCCAGGAGCAGCACCGAGGCCGCCGTGCTGTACTGCGGCAGCGGGTCCCCGGCCGGCTCGGGGCGCGGGAGGTCGGCGGGGACGCCGAGCGCCGTCGTGAGGAGGGCGCGGGCCTGGCGCAGGACGCTCTGGCGCACCGCGCTCTCCCAGCGCAGCACCTGGCCGACCGTGTCCGGCAGGGCCGCCTCGAAGCGGCGCAGCACCGCGTCGAAGAACTCCGGTGGCGGCCCCGCCGGGCGCGCGGCGGCCGGGGCGACGGCGGGCATGGCGGCCGGGGCCGCGGACGCCGTCAGGGTCGCGCGGGAGAGACCTTCCTGCAGCGCCTGGGCGAAGCCGGAGCCGATCATGGCGTCCCAGGCACTTGCTCCGATCGGTATGACAGGGAATTCCATCACCGCTCCTCAACGCTGTGCGGGCCACCCGAGTGGTGACCATTGAAGGCGGCGGGGAGACCGTGCCACTACGACTCCTCACCCCTAATGTGCGGGTGGCGATCCCCTATGCGCGGCCCGGCGGCCCCGCATCGCCCACGGACGGCCGTCAGGCCGCGGCCTGGCGCCCTGTCTGTTCCACGGCCCGGACGACCTCCGCGGCCATCTCGGCGACGGTGGGGTGGCTGAACAGGATGTCCCTGCTCAGCGGGGCGCCGCACCACTGCTCCAGCTCGCTGGTGAGCAGGGCCAGGGACATCACGAACGCGACGAGCAGCTGCGACCAGGAGTCCCCCAGCACGACGAACGCCGCGCAGCCACCCAGGTAGACGAGGCCGACGAGGGTGAATCTGACGGTGTAGTAGAGCGGGCGCCGGTCGAGGAGACCGGCCTGGACGATCCTGCGGGACAACTGGGCGAAATCGCTGCCGGTCGCCTGCGGGACCGGCCGGACATCTGGCGTGATCGCAGCTTCGAGCGTCATGGCCTCAAGTCTGCGGTCCTGGTCAGGGCGCCGGAATCCCGTTATGGCCCTTATTCCGGGGGAGGGTCGACCCCGCCCCGGACGCTCCGCGCCCCGGTCCCGGCACTAGGGGGTGCCGGGACCGCCTCGGTCATCGCGCACGGGTGGGCCGGGCCCCCGGCGCCTCCAGCGCGATGGCGGTGAGCCCCAGACCGGCCCTGACCAGCCAGCGTCCGGAGAGCACACCGACGCGGTCGCCGTTCACCCGTAGCCCCTCGGGTACCAGGAGGCGGGCCGTGAACGTTCCGTCGAGGTCCAGGACGATGTCCGCCTGCTCGAAGTCGAGCCAGCTGCGGTTCAGCGGGAACCACACCTTGTACACGGACTCCTTGGCGCTGAACAGCAGCCGGTCCCAGTGGATTTCGGGCCGCTGCGCCGCTCGCTCGGCCAGCATCCCGCGCTCCTGGGGCAGGGACACCGTGTCCAGTACGCCGTCAGGCAGCGGCTGGTGCGGTTCGGCGTCGATGCCGATCCCGAGCACGTCACCGGCGGTGGCGAGCACCGCCGCGCGGTAACCGGCGCAGTGGGTCATGCTGCCGACCGTGCCGGTGGGCCACAGTGGTTCGCCCCGCTCGCCGGGCAGCACCGGCGCGGCCGGCACGCCCAGTTGGGCCATGGCGATCCTGGCGCAGTGCCGCGCGGTGTGGAACGAACGCCGGCGCTCGTCCACGGAGCGGGCGACCACCGCCTCCTCCTGCGGGAACGGCGAGACGGGGTCCGCGTCGTCGAAACGGTCGGCGCAGGCGACCGCCGCGGGCACGATCTCCTCGATCACCGTTGCTCCCAGTCCGGAAAGATTTCACGCAGAGTGCCGCGGACCAGACCTCGGGCGCGCCACTCGCGAGGATATCCGATGGAGACTTCTTCGAATCTGACGCCGTCGTACCAGGTGGTACGCGGGATATGCAGATGGCCGTAGACAACCGCCGCCGTGGAATATCTGCGGTGCCAGTCGCCGGTCAGCTCCGTGCCGCACCACTGGGCGAACTCCGGGTAATGCAGTACATGAGTGGGGTCGGGCACCAGAGGATAGTGATTCACCAGGACGAGGGGCGCCCCGGGATCAACTTCGGCCAGACGCTTTTCGCTGTACGCGACTCGGGCCCGGCACCATTCGTCCATGCTGGAATAAGGCGCCGGATGCAGCATGTATTCATCCGTGCAGACAATTCCGGCGTCACTTGCGCGGGCCAGGGATTCCTCTTTGGTCAGCGTCGGATCCGTGCGGAAACTGTAATCGTAGTGCACAAAGAGCGGCGCAATGGTCAAGGGCCCGTCCGGGCCTTCCCAGACGGGATACGGATCCTCCGGAGTCACCACGTCCAGGGTCCGCAGTAGCTCCACGAGATAGCGGTACCGCTGCTCGCCACGGAGCTGGACAGGGTCCTGCGGGACCGTCCACAATTCGTGATTTCCGGGCGCCCAGATCACCTTGGCGAAACGCCCGGCGAGGAGCCTGAGCGTTCGCTCGATATCCGTGCTGATCTCACCGACGTCACCTGCGACAAGCAGCCAGTCGTCGTCGGATTGTGGATGTATGCCCGCTACGATGTCCTGGTTGTCGGATATTCCGGCATGGAGGTCGCTGACGGCGAGGAGCTTCCCCGAGCGCTTGCCGTTCGACCCTCCAGCGACGGATCCGCTCCGCGCGGGTCCTCATGGTGCTCAACGAATGGTCCCGGCCCCGACTGGCCAGACCCTTCTTCCATGCCGAGACCACCCGGCAGCCGCACCACCGCATCAGGCTGGACGCCCTGTCGCGCATCGGGGTCAAAGAGCTGCTCGTGCATTCGCTCGGGCCCGAGATACCGGACACCTTCGTCAACTCCTGCTTCGAGTTGACCGGTGGCAATCCCATGCTCGTCCGTGCGCTCATCGAGGACATCCAGGGCATTTCGACGAGCCCGTGGTGCGTGGTTTCACCGAGGTGCTGCCCGGCGTCGCGTTCGGCCAGGCCGTCCGTGGCTGCCTGCACCGCTGGGAACCGGCGCTCCTCGAAGTCGCCCAGGGGCAGGCGGTGTTGGGGGAGTACGCCTCCCCGGCGCTGATCGGCAGGCTCCTCGGGATGATGCCGGAGCGGGCCGGTGAGATGCTCGACATCCTCGGTACGTCCGGGCTGCGCGGCGCGTCCGGATTCCCCGGCCCCGTCGCCGCCGCCGTCCTCGACAGCCTGGAGGCGGAGAGCCGCTCGCAGCTGCACAGGCACTGCGCCGAACTGCTGCACAAGCTCGGCTCCAGCACCGCGGAGATCGCCAAGCACCTGATCGCGGCGGACAGCGCCGTCGGCCGCTGGGCCATGGAGGTCCTGCGGGACGCCGCGGCCCAGGCGCTCGCCGGCAATGACGCCGAACACGCGCTCAAGTGCCTCGAACTGGCCCTGGAGGCCTGCACGACCGACGCCGAGCGGGTCGCCATCACGGCGATGCTGGCCCGCGCGGCCTGGCGGATCAACCCGGCCACGATCCTGCCGCACATGGACACCCTGCAGGCCGCCGTGCGCAGCGGCGACCTCATGGGCCGCGACGCGGTCAACGTCATCCGCTATCTGCTCTGGCAGGGCGACCTCGAAGGGGCGACGGAGGCCCGCAAGATCCTGCACAAGGCGGGCGACCTGGACGACGCGCAGCTCACCGCGGAGCTGAGCCTCATCTTCCAGTCGATGTGCGGCCCGGCCCACCGGATCCCGCCGCAGGAGGGCGGCCGCATGGTCCTGGGCCACCCCGAGCTGGGCGGCTCCGTCGGCAACCCCTGGGCGCGCGCCACCGCGACGCTCACCAACGTCCTGGAGAGCGACACCGATGACGCCGCCGTAATCAGCGCGGAATGCATCCTCCAGGGCTGCCGGCTCAGCGACACCACGCTGGAGATCATCGCGTTCGCGCTGCTCGCCCTGCAGTTCTCCGGCCGCCCCGACCTCGCCGCGATGTGGTGCGACGGGCTGATCGAGGAGGCCGTGCGGCGCCGGGCCAATACCTGGCAGGCGGTGCTCGGGAGCGTACGGGCGGAAATCGCCCTGCGTCAGGGGGACTTGGCCATCGCCGAGGCGCAGGCCGAGGCGGCGTTCGGACGGCTTCAGGCCAAGAGCTGGGGGTGCTGATCGGCCTGCCGATCGCCACCCTGGTGATGGTCAACACGGCACTGAGCAGACATGAGCGCGCGGCGGAACTGCTCAACCACCTGGTCCCCGAGGCCATGTTCGACACGGCGTTCGGCACGCTCTATCTGCGGGCCAGAGGGCATCACCATCTCGCCGTCGACCGTGCGCTGGCGGCCCTCAGCGACTTCCAGGCCTGCGGGCAGAAGGTCCGGGCGTGGGAGGCCGACGTACCGACACTGATGCCGTGGCGCAGCGACCTCGCCGAGGCATATCTGCGCCTCGCCCGGCCCGAAGTGGCCCGGGAACTGGTGGCGCGCCAGATGGAACGCCCCGGTGCGCAGGGCGCGTTCATCCGAGGCATCTCCATCCGGGTGCAGGAGGGGGCCAGCGAGATCAGCCAGCGTCCGAAGCTGCTGAAGAAGGCCGTGGACCTGCTCCAGGGTTCCGGCAACCGTCTCGAACTCGTACGGGCCCTGGCCGATCTCAGTCGGGCCCACCACACGCTCGGGGACTTCGGTCAGGCCCGCACCGCCGGCCGCCGCGCCGTGCAGGAGGCGAAGCTGTGTCACACGGACGCCGTGTCGACGCAGCTGCTGCGGGGCCTGTCCGGGGACGCCTTCGTGTCCGCGAAGGAGGAGTCGGAGGTCAAGAGGGACGACGCCTCCACGGCGCTCAGTGACGCAGAGCGTCGCGTCGCCACCCTGGCCGCCGTGGGCCACACCAACCGGGAGATCGCCCGCAAGCTGTACATCACGGTGAGCACGGTCGAGCAGCACCTCACCCGGATCTACCGCAAGCTCCAGGTCAGCAGCCGTGACGAGCTGCTGGAAGGGCTGTCCCTGCGGCGCGAACCGGGCAGGGCGCCCGTTGAGTAGGAGGACGACCTCGGCATCCCGGCGATCGGCTCCGCAGGGCAGGGCGAAGCCTCCCGCGCACACGCGCAGGGCTGCTGACCGGCCCAACCCGCCTGAGGCACAAGGGAGTCGGCGTGTCGCGGGGATCATTCGCAGAGTGATCCCCGCGCACCCGCTAGGCGGCGCCGGCCGGGTGCGCCGCGGCGCAGTCGGCGAGGAGGCGATTGACCGTGGCCGCGTGCGGGGCGAGGTAGAAGTGCCCACCATTGAACACCTTCAGCTCGAATGGCCCACTCGTGTGATCCGACCAGGAACGGGCCTCGTCCACGGTCACCTTCGGGTCGTTGTCGCCCACCAACGCGTGGACGGGGCAGCTCAGATCGGGTCCCGGCCGGTAGCGGTACGTCTCGGCCGCCCGGTAGTCGCTGCGGATGGCGGGCAGGATCATCCGGAGGAGCTCCTCGTCCCCGAGCACACCCGGCTCCGTACCGCTCAACTCCTTGAGCTCGTCCACGAGCCCTTCGTCGTCACGCAGATGCACGGTCTCGTCCCGGGCCCGCCCAGGCGCACGACGCCCCGAGGCGAACAGGGCCAGCGGAACAATCCCTTCCCGCTCCAGCCGGCGACCCACCTCGAAGGCCAGCGTGGCGCCCATGCTGTGTCCGAACAGCACCAACGGCTTGTCCGTCCGGGGCCGCAGCTCCGCGACGAGCGCCTCGGCCAGGTCGTGCAGGTCGCCGATGCCTTCCTCGTGCCGGCGGTCCTGCCGGCCCGGATACTGGATCGTGACGACGTCGACCGTCGGCGCGAGCGCGCGGGACACCGGGAAATAGAACGAAGCCGAACCGCCCGCGTGCGGGAAGCAGATCAGCCGGACCGGCGCATCCGGAGCCGGATGAAACTGCCGAATCCATGGACTGGTGACTCCGGTGGCTTCTCCCATGATTCTTAGCTGTCCTCTCCCTGGCTGCCCTGTGACGAATTAAAGTTCAGTAATGTACTTATGCTTGATGCCTTCCTGATGCAGGCTATTGGGGGATGACCGTGCCCGGCCCGTGTCCGACGTGATCTCCGCCGTCGCGGCCGACGGCGAGCTGGAGTTGCTGCACAGGGCGACCGGCGAGCGGTTCACCTGCGGGCCCCAGGGGGCGGCGATGTGGGTCGCTCTCCAGCAGCACGAGTGGCGGCTGGACGCCACGGCGACGGAGCTGAGCAGGGCCTGGATGATGGACTCGCTGCGGGTGCGGGTCGCCCTCGGCCGCTGGGTGGAAGAGCTCCAGATCGCAGGGCTGGTCGAGGAGGCCTGACCCGCCGCGCCTCGGCGCCATCCTCTCCGGATCGCCGGAGACGCGGAGCCTCGGAGGCCCTGGGGCGAGACCCGGACCGAACCTCGGAGATCCTGGGGCGAGGCCCGGAGGCCGGGACCCGGGAACAGCGAAGCCAGTACCCCGGAACCGCAAAATCCTGAGATGTCCCGAGGTCCGGAGTACGTCCCCGGGCCCGAACCTCAGAGGTTGAGCGAGGCGAGCACCGCCAGCACCCGCCGGTTGTCGTCGCACGAGGGCGTGAGACCGAGCTTCGCGAAGATGCTGTTGGTGTGCTTGCCGACCGACTTCTCCGAGATGTAGAGCTGCCTGGCGATCGCCGCGTTGGTCCGCCCCTCCGCCATCAGCCCGAGCACCTCGCGCTCCCGTGCCGTCAGCGACTGCATCGGCTCCTGCGCCGAACTCTTGGCCAGCAGCTGGGAGACGACCGAGGTGTCCATCGCCGTACCGCCGGCCGCCACCCGTCGTACCGAGTCGACGAATTCGCTGACCTCGAAGACACGGTCCTTGAGCAGATAGCCGATGCCCCCGCGGTGGTCCGAGAGCAACTCCCGTGCGTACAGGTGCTCCACGTGCTGGGACAGCACCAGGACCGGCAGCCCGGGGACCTCCAGACGGGCCTTCGTGACCGCCTGGAGCCCCTCGTCGGTGAAGGTCGGCGGGAGCCGTACGTCGACCACCGCGACGTCGGGCCGGTGGTGGAGCAGCGCCCGCAGCAGGTCGGGGCCGTTGTCCACGGCCTCCACGACCTCGAAGTCGTTGACCGTCAGCAGCTGGGTGATGCCCTCCCGGAGGAGAGCCAGATCTTCGGCAATCACAACACGCATGGCAACTCCATGGTCACGGTGGTGGGTCCGCCCACCGGGCTGTTGAGTTCGAGCGTTCCGTCGAAGGTCGCGAGCCGGCGCTGCAGTCCGTGGAGTCCACCGGCGTCCTGGAACACCGCGCCGCCCTTCCCGTTGTCGCCGACCGTCATGCTCAGCTTTCCGTTGGCGTGCCGCAGCCGTACCCACGCCGCGGTGGCGCCGCTGTGCTTCACCGCGTTGGTGAGCGCCTCGGCGACGGCGAAGTACCCCGCGGACTCCACCGGCGCCTGCGGCCGGCCCGGCAGGACGATGTCGACCTCCACCGGCATCGGGAGGTCCAGGGCCAGCGCCCGGATGGCGCCGTCGAGGCCACGCTCCGCGAGCACCGGCGGATGGATGCCGCGCACCAGGTCCCGCAGCTCGACCAGGGCCTGGCCGCTGGCCTTCCGCGCGTCCGTCAGCAGCCGGTAGGCGGTGTCGGGGTCCTTCTTGAACACCTGGTCGGCCAGGCCGAGCTTCAGACCGACGGCCACCAGCCTGGCCTGGGCGCCGTCATGCAGATCCCGCTCGATCCGGCGCAGCTCGGCGGCCTGCGCGTCCACGGCCTCCGAGCGGGTCTCGGTCAGCTGCGCTATGCGGAGGGACAGGCGGGTCTTCTCGGTCGGCGCCAGCAGTTTGTACGTGAACCGGGAGTGCAGCCGCAGCAGCCGCGTCCCCGACCAGAAGCCGAAGAACAGGAACACCAGGCCCTGGAAGAAGGCGAGGACCGCGGTGTACGGGCTGCGGACCGGCCAGGTCAGCGCGTACCCGTAGGTGTCGTCCATCCAGGGCCAGAACAGGGGAGTCGCCACCACCCCGTGAATGCCGTAGATGATCATCCATCCCGGCAGCAGGCCGGCCACCAGGCCGAAGGGTATGTTGATCGTCATCCACAGCAGATCGCGCCAGGTCGCGGGGTCGGCGAGCAGCGATCTCGAACGCCGCAGGCTGCTGGGCAGGTCGAGCGGCTCGAAGTTCTCGTCCTTGTGCGGGCGGTAGGGCGTCGCGATGGAGATCGAGCACCATTCGCCGGCGAAGCGCCGGTGCAGATCGGCCAGGTTCCGGACGGCGACGGAGATGATCGGGAGCGTGAAGATGCCGACCCCCAGCGGGAGCAGCGGCAGGGACACGACCGACAGGATGACGAGCGGATAGCAGCCCAGCTGCGAGGTTATCGAGAGGGCCAGGCCGCGTCTGGCGGCCACCAGGCCGGTGCTCAGCCAGGGGAGGAACTCCCCGCGCAGCCAGGGGCGCACTTCCCGGCGACGGTCGTGGACCGTGCGTATCGCGCCCAACCAGTGAGTAGCCCTCACGTACAAGTCCCGCTCTCCAGGGCCCGGGTGGGCGCTCTCGGCAGAACACCGAACGCGGCGATCGTACGGGTGACCGGGTACTGGTCCAAACCCCCGGCCTCGGGTGATGAAGGGGTGGGCCCTCCGGACACCCTAGTCGGGGCGGGCGCCGGCCGGCACCGGTACCGGCCCTGATCCACCCCTCATGCCCCCCTGTTCTCATCCGCCGTCCCGCCCCTCGTCCGTACGACCCGGCGCGCCCCTGTACGGCTCAGTAAGGGGTCGCACGGGGAGGCCGAAATCAAAACGTCACATTGTACTGTTGGGGCCCCGCCCGTCGCTGGAGGAACAGACATGGCCCGCCTGACCTCGCTCAACGTGATCTCGGCGCAGGAGCACCTCCGTGATCAGGTGGCGCACGCGTTGCGGGCCGCGTTGATCGCCGGGGAGCTCCGGCCGGGCATGATCTACTCCGCTCCCGCGCTCGCCGCGGAGTTCGGCGTCTCGGCGACACCCGTCCGCGAGGCCATGCTCGACCTGGCCCGGGAGGGGCTCGTCGAGGCGGTCCGGAACAAAGGCTTCCGGATCACCGAGCTGACTGAGCAGGACCTCGACGACTTCACCGAACTCCGCGCCATGATCGAAGTCCCCACTGTCGGCCGGATCGCGCGGCTGGCCCGTCCCGAGCAGCTGGAAGTGCTGCGCCCGATCGCCCTGGAGATCGTCGAAGCCGCGCGCAATCACGACATCCTGGGCTATCTGGAGGCCGACCGCCGGTTCCACCTCGGCCTGCTCGCGCTGGCCGGTAACCGCCGACTGGTCGAAGAGGTGGGGAACCTGCGCAAGCGCTCCCGGCTCTTCGGCCTGAACCGGCTCGCCGAAACGGGCCAGTTGACGGCCTCGGCCGAGGAGCACATCGAGCTGCTCGACCTGCTGGTCGCCGGGGACGCCGAGGGCGCCGAGGCGTGCATGCTCGCCCATATGTCACATGTCCGCTCGCTGTGGGCCGACGGTCAGCAGCGCCCCGGCGGCAGCTGACGCACACCCGAATCCCCGGGCCCGCGGTACGAAATCCCTTTGTCGTGCGCGCGCTTCGTCGTGCGCGCAGCGTCCCGAAGTGCTGCCGCGATCCCCTGACCAGGTACGGGAGTTGCTCCGTCACCCGCCGTCCGACGAATGTGCGCGCAGCGTCTTCCAAGGCCATGTGACATGTGCCATTGTACTGCCGCGAGAGGCGGTCGTGCCCATGTCACAACGTGGGCGTCGACGGCCGCACCAGAGGCCGGCCGGATCCGCTCCGTGACTCTCCCCGGTGCGGACGGATCCCCGCCCCGCCTCACTCCCGGAGACCCCCACGGCCGCGCGCCGCGCGGCCTTCACCCCGCTGGGAGGCGGCACGTGAAGAACCGAACCGTACGACAGAGACTCACCGGCTTGGCCACGCTCGTTCTGGCGGCCTGCCTGGGCATCGGCATGCTCGCCGCGCCGAGCCGCGCCGCCGAGCCGCGCCCCGGTGCGCCCGTAACGGCGCCCGCGTCCAGGGCCCTCGACGCCGAAAAGCCGGGCGGCCCCGCCGCGCAGTCGCCCACCGCGTCCGCCGAGGACGCCGGCCACGCGGACCGCGAGCCCCTGAAGCCGGCGGACCGCCCGCCGCTGAGCGCTTCCAAGGACGCCCTCAAGAGGGACTACGACGACCCGGGCGCCGCCCGGCCGAGCCACCCCGCACCGTCGATGAAGGCCCCGGGCGCCGCGGCCGAGTGCCGGGTCGAGGACTTCACCGGACGTACCGGCGGCGCGCTGGTCCAGCACGTCAAGTCGACTACCATCGACTGTGTCAACACCCTGTTCGGCATCAAGGGCAACAACGCGTATCTCGCCTTCCGCGAAGCCCAGATGGTCAGCATCGCCAACGCCCTGCGCGACGGCTCGGCTGCCTACCCCGGGGACAGCAGCACGGGCATGCCGCAACTGGTCCTGTTCCTGCGGGCCGGTTACTACGTCCAGTACTACAACCCCGACGTCGTGGGCGGTTACGGCCCCACTCTGCGCACCGCCATCCAGGGCGGACTCGACACCTTCTTCGCCGCCCCGCGCTCCTCCGACGTCACCGACGCGAACGGCGAGACCCTGGCCGAGGCCGTCACGCTGATCGACAGCGCGGAGCAGAACGCCCGATACCTGCACGTGGTCAAGCGGCTGCTCGCCGGGTACAACTCCTCGTACAACAGCTCCTGGTACATGCTCAACGCCGTCAACAACGTGTACACCGTGACCTTCCGCGGGCATCAACTGCCCGAGTTTGTCAGGGCCGTCGAGGCCGACCCGAGCCTGATCGACGCGCTGCACGCCTTCGCCTCCGGCCACCTGGACCTGCTGGGCACGGCCCAGTCGTACCTGGCCTCCAACGCGGGCCGCGAGCTGGGCCGTTTCCTCCAAGAGGCGTCGCTGCGCGCCAAGGTCAGGCCATTGGCGGCAGCGCTGCTCAAGCAGAGCTCCATGACCGGACGCACCGCCCCGCTCTGGGTCGGCGTCGCGGAGATGGCCGACTACTTCGACCGGACCAACTGCGCCTACTACGACATCTGCGACCTGGCCAACCGGCTGAGGCGCGCCGTGCTGCCGGTCAGCCACACCTGCAGCCCCAGCATCCGCATCCTCGCCCAGCAGATGTCCACCGCCGAACTCGCCACCAGCTGCACCAGCCTGCGCGAGCAGGACGCCTACTTCCACGACGTCGCACGGGACAACGGCCCGGTGGCCGGGGACAACAACACCACCATCGAAGTGATCGCGTTCGACTCCAGCACCGACTACCAGACCTACGCCGGGGCGATCTACGGCATCGACACCAACAACGGTGGCATGTACCTGGAGGGCGACCCCGCCGCCGTGGGCAACCAGCCGCGGTTCATCGCCTACGAGGCCGAGTGGCTCAGGCCCGCGTTCCAGATCTGGAACCTCAACCACGAGTACACGCACTACCTCGACGGCCGGTTCAACATGTCCGGCGACTTCGGCGCCGGAGTCAGCACCCCGACCATCTGGTGGATCGAGGGCTTCGCGGAGTACATCTCCTACTCGTACCGGAAAGTCGTCTACGAGGACGCCATCGCCCAGGCCGGGGCGCACACCCACACCCTGCGGACCCTGTTCGACACCACCTACGAAAACGCCGACCAGACCAGGGTCTACAACTGGGGCTATCTCGCGGTCCGTTACCTGCTCCAGTCGCACCGCGCGGACATCGACACGGTGCTCGGCCACTACCGCACCGGCAACTGGGGCGCGGCCCGCACCCACCTGACGTCCACCATCGGAACCCGCTACGACGCCGGGTTCAACGCCTGGCTGACGGCGTGCGCGGCGGGCGACTGCGGCTCCACCACCACACCGCCCGCCCTGCCCGAGTGCACCGGCGGCGACGCCCGGCTGCTCGGTGAGGACTGCGCACGCAGCGCACTGCGGGCCAGCACGGGCAACTACGCCTACCTGTACCTCTACATACCGGTCGGCACGACCCAGCTGAAGATCACCACGACCGGTGGTACGGGCAACGCCGACCTCTATTACAGCGCCACCGGATGGGCGACCACCACCAGCCACACCAGCAGATCCACCGGCGTCGGGAACGACCACACCCTGACCGTCGACAACCCCAGGGCCGGGGCGCACTACATCAGCCTGCACGCCGCCCAGGGATTCGAAGGGGCGACCGTCTCCACGCGGTACTGAACGCGCACCGAACCCGTCCGTACGGGTGGGGCGCTCCGTGGGGAGCGCCCCACCCGCACGACAACCTCTAGGCGGGCCGCCCCAGTTCCTTGCGGAACAGGTCGAGCACATTGCCGCCGATGATCCTGCGTACATCGTCCTCGGGCAGGCCCCGCCGAATCAGTGCCTCGGTGACCAGCGGCAGCCCGCGGGGGCCCTCGATGCCGGGCAGCGCCCAGGGGAATCCGTAGTCCTTCTCGCAGCACGGCGGGGTGACGTCGCCGATGACCTCCTCGATGAAGTCCGGTCCCAGGCCCACGTGTTCGACGCCGACGACCCCGGTGATATGCAGGATGTCGGTGACCGCCATCAGCAGGTCGTTGTGGGTATCGGCTACGACGGCGCGGTCGTGAAGTTCGAAGGACACGTGGGCGGATGCTACGGGCAGCGAACGTGCCGGTACATCGCATTACGCCGCCGCCCGCACGGCCCCGCCCGCACCGGGCGGCCCCACCGGGGGGCCGCCCGTACCGTCGTCCGCTACGCGCCCGCCCCCAGCCGCAGCGTGAGGATCTGGAACGGCCGCAGGGACAGCTCCACCGTCCCGTCGCCCGTCAGCGCGTACCCGGACCCGTCCGCCAACGGGCGCTCCAGCAGGTCCGTCTCCACCACCGACGTGACCGGGAAGCCCGCGGCGAGCGTCGCCGTGCCGCGACCGCCGCCCGACTCGTAGATACGGACGACCACATCGCCGCCGCGGTCCTCGGCCAGCTTCACCGCCTCCACCACGATCCGGTCGTTGTCGAGGGACACCAGCGGCGCGACCGGGCTGCTGGTGTCGCCCGTGCGGGTGCGCTCCGGGAGATTGATCCAATGGCTCTCCCGGACCGCGTCGGTGACCGTGGCGCCCGGTGCGAGCGCGAAGCGCAGGCGGTGGCTGCCCTGGTCGGTCTCCGGGTCCGGGTAGCGCGGGGCGCGCAGCAGGGAGAGCCGGACCGTCGTGGTCTGCCCGCCGTCCACCCGCACGTCCCGGGTGACGTCATGGCCGTACGTCGAGTCGTTGACGACCGCCGCGCCCCAGCCGGGCTCCTCGACCTGGATCCAGCGGTGCGCGCAGATCTCGAACTTGGCAGCCTCCCAGGACGTGTTGGTGTGGGTGGCGCGGAAGACATGACCGAACTGGGTCTCGGCGGCCGACCGGTCGGCCTTCACATCGAGCGGGAAGGCCGCCTTCAGGAACTTCTCCGTCTCGTGCCAGTCCACGTCCGTCTCGATGTCGAGGACCTTCGCCCCCGAGCGCAGCGTCAGCCGCTGCACGACCGTCGACTCGCCGAAGGACCTGGCGACGGTGAGCACCGCGCGGTCCCCGGTCGACTCGGTGAGGGCGAGCGTGTCGACGTCCACCAGGTCGGTGACCTTGTGCCGGTAGAACTCATCGATGTCCCAGGCGTCCCACATGTTCGGGAAGTCGGGGTGGATCTGGAGCAGGTTGGCCGCCAGACCGGGCGCCACCGCCTCCCGCCGCGCCGCCACGTCGTACGCCGAGACCACCAGACCCCGTGCGTCGACCGTGACGCGCAGCAGCCCGTTGTCGAGGTCGAAGCCGCCGTCCGGGCGGGACGAGGCCGTGACCGTGTCGGCCGTCGGGGACGGGTCGGCGACCGACGCGCCGCCGGCCGGCACCGAACTCCGCTCGTGCGGCGCCGCGTTGAAGGTCAGGGTGTCGGACCCCTCGCCCGCCAGCGCCGTCTGCGCGGCGGCCGTGATCGCCTCCAGCTCCGCGCGCACCCGCGCGTACGTCTCCCGCGCCTCCCGGTGCACCCAGGCGATCGAGGAGCCGGGCAGGATGTCGTGGAACTGGTGCAGCAGCACCGTCTTCCAGATCCGTTCCAGGTCCTCGTACGGATAGCCGAAGCCCGCGACACGCACCGCGGCCGTCGCCGACCACAGCTCCGCCTCGCGCAGCAGCGACTCGCTGTGCCGGTTGCCCTGCTTGGTCTTCGCCTGTGAGGTGTACGTACCGCGGTGCAGCTCCAGATACAGCTCGCCCGCCCACACCGGCGCGTCCGGGTACTCCGCCTCGGCCTTCGAGAAGAACGCAGACGGCTTCTCGACCGTGACCTTCGGCGAGCCCTCCAGATCCCGCAGGCGCTCCGCGCGCGCCAGCATCTCGCGGGTGGGACCCCCACCGCCGTCGCCCCAGCCGAAGGGCGCCATGGAGCGTGAACCCCGCCCCTTCTCCCGGTAGTTGCGTGCCGCGTGCGCCATCTGCTCGCCGCCGAGGTCGGAGTTGTAGGTGTCGACGGGCGGGAAGTGCGTGAAGACGCGGGTGCCGTCGATGCCCTCCCACCGGAAGGTGTGGTGCGGGAACTTGTTGACCTGGCTCCAGGAGATCTTCTGCGTCAGGAACCACTTCGACCCGGACAGCTTCACCAGCTGCGGCATCGCCGCCGTGTAGCCGAAGGAGTCCGGCAGCCAGACCTCGTTGGTCTCGATGCCGAACTCGTCCATGAAGAACCTCTTGCCGTACAGGAACTGACGGGCCATCGCCTCGCCGCCGACCATGTTCGTGTCGGACTCCACCCACATGCCGCCGACCGGTACGAACTGCCCGTCCGCGATCTTCTTCTTGACCTTGGCGAAGACCTCCGGCCGGTGCTCCTTGATCCAGGCGAGCTGCTGCGCCTGCGACATCGCGAAGACGAACTCCGGGTGGTCGTCCATGAGGTTGACCATGTTGGACGACGTACGCGCCACCTTGCGCACCGTCTCGCGCAGCGGCCACAGCCACGCCGAGTCGATGTGCGCGTGCCCGATCGCGCTGATGCGGTGCGCCGACGCGTTCGCGGGGGAGGCCAGCACCCCGGCCAGCTCCGCGCGGGCCGCCGACGCGGTGCCCGGCACGTCCGTCAGGTCGACGGCGTCCAGACACCGCTCGATCGCCCGCAGGATCTCCCAGCGCCGGGCGTCGCCCTGCGACAGCTCCGTCATCAGGGAGCCGAGCACCTCCAGGTCCTGGACCAGCTCCCACACCTCGGTCTCGAAGACCGTGAGGTCCATCCGCTCGACGCGATAGAGCGGCTCGTCACCCGAGGTGAGCCTGTCGCCCTCGTACGTCGGCGTGTGGTCGACCAGGACGGGGTTGGAGGACGCCTCGACGTACAGCAGGACCTCCTCGCCGCCCTCGGCCGGTTCGCCGATCCGCACCCAGTCGTTGCGCGGGTTGAGGGCCTTCACCGCCTCCCCGTCCTGCCGGTAGATCAGGCCCTCGCACTGGAAGCCGGGCATCTGCCGGTCGAAGCCGAGGTCGATGACGGCCTCGACGGTGCGCCCGCGCCACTCGGCCGGGACCCGCCCGGTGACCTTGAACCAGGTGGTGCCCCAGGCCGGGCCCCACAGGTCGCCCGCGGCGGCCGGACCGTACGTGGCGGCCAGGCCCTCCGCGACCGGGACTGGCTCGCCCGGCGCCTCCCACCGCTCGATGGCCAGCGGGACGGGCATGGAGTGGACGGCCGGCAGGATGCGGTCCTTGAGCACTCGGCGCAGGCGGTGTTCAACGATGCCTCGGTCGTCGTGCATGAGGGTGGCTCCGATGTTCTGGGACGAGAAGGTGGGGAGTGACTACCAGGTGTGGGTGACCGGGGCGGGACGTGACGGGTTCAGCAACTGGCCGACGGCGCGCACTTCGAGCGAGGTGACCGCCTCGCTCGCAGTACGGCGCAGCGAGGCACGTAGTACGCGATGCCCGCCGTGCCGCCGAGGAAACGCCGCCCACCGCCGGTGAGGACCTGGTGCACCTCGTAGTGGCGCGCGCCCGCGGTCGCCCGCCAGTGCAGTCGCAGTTCCGCCGCGCCGGGCGCGAGGACGCGCGCGGCCTCGACCCGTACCCCGGTGGGCGCGCCGGGAGCGGTCGCGGGCCCACCGCGCACGGACAGTGCGCCAAGCCGCCAGGCCCCGCCGGTGCCTGTCCCGGTGCCGGTCAGCCGTACACCCAGCGCGTGCACGGCGCCGCGCGGCAACGTGAGCGAGGACGTGGTCCAGCCGTCGCCGGTGCGCACGGTCGCGCCGGCCAGCCGCCGTACGCCGCCCGGGAGTTGAAGTCGTCGTACCAGGTGATCCTCAGTTCGGGCGCCCCCGCACGCAGCGCCGGCACGAACTCCTCGAAATCGGCTGCCAGTTGCCGGTCTCCGCCGCCCGTCTGGCCGTTGAGGAACCAGCCGTCGAAGCCGTACGCCCGCGCCACCTCGATCAGCTTGTCGGCGAGCGGAAAGCGACCGAACGCGTCGCGCCCCACCAGCTCACGGGTCCACCGCAGGTTTGCCCCCGTACGCGGCGGGTGGCAGGAAGACATTGCCGAGGATCCGTACACCGGCCCGGTGCGCGGCGTCCACGACTGGGGCGTTCGGCGCGAGGATGATGCCCTCGCCCGACGAGCCGCCCCAGAAGACCAGCTCCTCCAGATACGCCCAGTGGGTGAGTGCCTAGTAGTCCGCCTTCGCCGAACCCTGCGAGGGATTACCGGCGGTGGGGCCGAACGAGACGAGCGCCGAGACGCGCGCCTGGTCGGTGCGGGCCGTGGGGTTGGCCGGGGGAGGGGTGAAGCGCTCGGCGAGCGGCACGGTCGAGGTGTTGTACGGCAGGTCGACGTCGTCCTCGGCCCGCCAGGCCTTGAGGCTGCGCCAGACGGCGCCCGGATCGGGCTCACGGCCCTCGGGGAAGGAGTCCGGGAACCAGAACAGCGGGAGAGCACGCGCGCGCCGCGTTGGCAGTAGCGGGCGGGGGGTGGGGTGCGGCAGACGGAGGGGCGAGTGCGTTTTCGATGCGCGACCCAACTTCGGTGAACATGGGCTATCCGGAGGGGTATCACATGTACAACCGTCGCTGTTTATCGGGCGGGTAGGCGCGAGAAACGGAACCTTGGCACCTGGACCCTCGGGAGTTGCTCCTCGGGGTCCCCTCAAGTTCAGCACTCCTGCGGAACATCGGGTGGCCCCATGCCCGGCAGACCCCGCCCATACGGCGCTCTCACCCCCGTGTCGCATGCAAGTTGCCGGGGTGAGGTCGCCACCAAGCTTGCATATGGCAGCGCTTCGCCGCTCACACCCGCGCCCGGCCGACCCGCACCCGCGCCCGGCCGACCCGCGCCCGCACCCGCGCCCGCACCCGCACCCGCACCCCCGCGCCCGGCCGACCCGCACCCCGCACCCGCACCCCGCACCCCGCACCCGAGCCGCCCCCCGTCCCCCCGCACGCTTCTCACACCGCCGGCTCCAGCAGATCCCACCGGTTCCCGTACAGGTCCTCGAATACCGCCACCGACCCGTACACCTCATGCCGCGGCTCCTCCACGAACCGGACCCCCGCCGCCACCATCCGCGCGTGGTCGCCCGCGAAGTCCTCGGTGTACAGGAAGAATCCGACCCGGCCACCCGTCTGATCGCCCACGCGCGCGTGCTGCGTGTCCCCCTTCGCCCGAGCGAGCAGCAGTCCCGTACCGGCGCCCGCGCCGCGCGGCCGGACGACGACCCACCGGGAGCCGTCACCCCGGCCGGTGTCCTCGACCAGCTCGAATCCGAGGGCGTCGGTGTAGAAGGCGATGGCCTCGTCGTAGTCACGGACGACGAGGGCGGTCAGAGCGATGTGCGACATGGGCGGTGCCTCTTCCGGTCGGAGGGCGGAAGTCATACGTACCACCTCGGCCCGCCGCGACCACAATGCCCTCATGGAACCGCAGCACCTGGTCGACCGCGCCCACCGCCTCATCGCCCCCGGCCGTCGCCGCGTCCTCGGCATCGCGGGCGCCCCGGGCGCGGGGAAGTCCACCCTCGCCGCGCACCTCGCCGACCGCCTCGGCCGGGCCGCCGTACTCGTCCCGATGGACGGCTTCCATCTGGCGGGTGCGGAGCTGGAGCGGCTGGGACGCACCGACCGCAAGGGTGCCCCCGACACCTTCGACGCCGCCGGATACACCGCACTCCTCGCGCGGCTGCGCAGTCCCCAGCCACCGGGCACCGTCGTCTACGCGCCCGCCTTCGACCGGTCCCTGGAGGAGCCGGTGGCGGGCAGCATCGCGGTCCCCGCGCCCCTGGACGTCCCGCTGGTCATCACCGAGGGCAACTATCTGCTGCTCGACGAAGGCCCCTGGGCGGGCGTGCGGGACCTGCTCGACGAGGTCTGGTTCCTGGAGCTCGACCAGGACGAGCGAATGCGTAGGCTCATCGACCGGCATGAACGTTTCGGCAAGCCCCGGCAGCGCGCCGAACACTTCGCGCGCACCTCGGACGAGGCCAACGCCCGCCTGGTGCGGCAGGGCCGCGACCGCGCCGACCTCGTCGTGTCCTTCGCGCCGGGCACCGTCCTGCCGACGGCTGGTGGGGACCCACCGCGCCGGGCAGGATGAGGCCATGTCAGATACGCCCGCCCCTTTCACCGCCGACGACTACCGGGTCCGCATGGCCCGCGCCGTGCGGTCCGCCGCCGACGCCGGGCTGGCGGGACTGCTCGTCGCCCCCGGCCCCGACCTGGTCCACCTCACCGGCTACCGGCCGACCGCGATCACCGAGCGGCTGACGCTCCTGGTCCTGGCCGTGGGACAGGACCCCGTCCTGGTGGTCCCCACGCTGGAGGCGTCGGACGCCCAACGGGCCGCCGGAGCCGCCGCGTTCACCCTGCGCGACTGGACCGACGGCAAGGACCCGTACGACGTCACCGCGCCGCTCCTCGACGCGCGGGGGCGCTTCGGTATCAGCGACAACGCCTGGGCGATGCACCTCCTGGGCCTCCAGCGGGAACTGCCCGACACCTCGTACGAGTCACTGACCACCGCCCTGCCCTTGCTGCGGGCGGTCAAGGACGCGTCCGAGCTGGCGCGCCTCGAAGCGGCGGGCGCGGCTGCGGACGCCACGTACGAGGAGATCGTCAAGGTCCGCTTCTCCGGCCGTCGCGAGAGCGAGGTGGCCGCCGAACTCGCCCACCTCCTGACGCGGTTCGGACACGAGCAGGTGGACTTCACGGTCGTCGGCAGCGGCCCGAACGGCGCCAGCCCGCACCACGAGGCAGGCCCGCGCCTCATCAAGGAGGGCGACATGGTCGTCCTCGACTTCGGCGGCCTCAAGGACGGTTACGGCTCCGACACCTCCCGCACGGTCCACGTCGGCGCCCCCAGCGCCGAGGAGCAGCGCGTCCATGACGTCGTACGGGAGGCCCAGCAGGCCGCCTTCGACGCGGTACGTCCGGGCATCGCCTGCCAGGACGTGGACCGGGTGGCGCGCGCGGTCATCACCGAGGCGGGGTACGGGGAGCGGTTCATCCACCGCACCGGGCACGGGATCGGCGTGACCACGCATGAGCCGCCGTACATGATCGAGGGGGAGGTGCGGGCGTTGGTGCCCGGCATGTGCTTCTCGATCGAGCCCGGCATCTACCTGCCGGGCCGCTTCGGCGTGCGGATCGAGGACATCGTCACGGTCACGGAGACGGGAGGCCGCCGCCTCAACACGACGGCACGGGACATGGCGATCGTCGGCTGAGACGCCCGGGGTGGGGCTCTTACCCCCACCCCGCCCTGGCCCTCACGCCACGTCGGGCCCGAGCACCACACACGACTCGGCCGGCAGCACGAGCAGCCCGTCGGCGGCCGGCGCCGCCACCGGCTCCCACGCCGCCAGTACGCGGCTGCGCCCATTGCGGCCCAGGCCGATCGTGGCCTGTTCCTTCGAGAGGTTCACCGCGACGCGGATGTCACCGCGGCGGTACGCGAGCCAGCGCGCGCTCTCGTCGTACGCGACCTTCACCGCCGCCAGATCCGGGTCGGCCAGGTCGGGCCGCGCGTGGCGCAGAGCGATCAACTCGCGGTACCAGGCCAGCACGCGCGCGTGCGGCTCACTCGCGGGCTCCGACCAGTCGAGGCAGGAACGCTCCCTGGTCCGCGGGTCCTGCGGGTCGGGGATGTCCTCCGCCGCCCACCCGTGCGCGGCGAACTCCCGCCGCCTGCCCTGGCGTACGGCCTCGGCGAGTTCCGGGTCGGTGTGGTCCGTGAAGAACTGCCACGGCGTACGCGCCGCCCATTCCTCGCCCATGAACAGCATCGGGGTGAAGGGCCCGGTGAGCACGAGCGCGGCGGCGCAGGCCAGCAGGCCGGGGGACAGGGAGGCGGAGAGCCGGTCGCCGAGTGCCCGGTTGCCGATCTGGTCGTGGGTCTGGGCGTAGCCGAGGAAGCGGTGCGAAGCGGTCCTCACCCGGTCCACCGGACGGCCGTGCGCGCGGCCCCGGAAGGTCGAGTACGTACCGTCGTGGAAGAAGGCGTGCCCCAGCGTCTTGGCGAGCGCTCCGAGCGGGGCGCGGGCGAAGTCGGCGTAGTAGCCCTGGGATTCGCCGGTGAGTGCGGTGTGCAGCGCGTGGTGGAAGTCGTCGTTCCATTGGGCGTGCAGCCCGAGCCCGCCCGACTCGCGCGGTGTCGTCGTTCGCGGGTCGCCCAGGTCGGACTCGGCGATCAGGAAGAGCGGCCTGTCCGTCTCGGCGGAGAGCGCGTCGACGGCCGTGGACAGCTCTTCGAGGAAGGTCAGCGCGCGGGTGTCGGCGAGGGCGTGCACCGCGTCGAGCCGCAGCCCGTCGACGCGGTAGTCGCGCAGCCAGGACAGCGCGCTGCCGAGCAGGAACGCGCGGACCTCGTCGGAGCCCGGGGCGTCGAGGTTGACGGCCGAGCCCCAGGGCGTGTGGTGGGTGTCGGTGAAGTACGGCCCGAAGAGCGGCAGGTAGTTGCCGGCGGGGCCGAGGTGGTTGTGGACCACGTCGAGTACGACGCCGAGGCCCAGCCCGTGCGCCGTGTCGACAAAGCGCTTCAGTCCCTCGGGTCCGCCGTAGGGCTCGTGCACGGCCCACAGCGACACCCCCTCGTACCCCCATCCGTGGACGCCGGGGAACGGGCAGACGGGCATCAGCTCGACATGGGTGATGCCCAGTTCCACCAGATGCCCGAGCCGCTCGGCGGCGGCGTCGAAGGTGCCCTCCGGGGTGTACGTACCGACGTGCAGCTCGTACAGGACCGCCCCGGGGAGCGGGCGCCCCGCCCAGGCGCCCGGCGGGCCGGCGGAACCGTGGTCCACGACGGCGCTGAGTCCGTCGGGCCCGTCCGGCTGGCGGCGCGAGCGCGGGTCGGGCAGGACCGGGCCCTCGTCCAGTGTGAAGCCGTAGCGGGCGCCTTCGTCGGCGTCCGCCTCGACGGCCCACCAGCCGTCCCGCCCCGGATCGCGCCGCATCGCCACGGCGCTGCCCGCCAACTGGAGCGTCACCCGGTCCGCATGCGGTGCCCACACCTCGAAAAGCACTGGCGGCCCCTCTCGTCGTCGATGCCGACACCATCGTGCTTCAGACGAAGTGGATCCGCTCCTGAATCACCGGATGTCCGGCCTTGGCGAACGCGGCGGCCATCGGCGTATTGGTCTGATCGGTCGCTCCGGCGATGACCTGCGCACCCTCCGCGGCCAGGAAACGCGTGCACTCGACGAGCAGGTCGTACGCGTGGCCGTGGCCGCGCTGCTCCGGTACGACCCCGATGAAGCCGATGCACGGCCCCTGCGTGTTGCGCGCCGGGATGTGGAGCCCGGCCAGGTCGCCGTCCCGGGTGTATGCGAGCTGCCACCACTCGCGCGGCGACGGGCACCAGCGGAAGAAGTCCAGCTCCTCCCGCGCGGCGGCCTCCAGGCCGCTCGCCGTGCTGTCGGCCTGCGCGATGGCGTGCAGCGCGTGGGCGTCCAGCGTGCCCGCCTGGACCCGGCGCAGCACATCGAGGATCACTTCGTCGTCGGGCTCCGGCCGGAACTCCAGCCGGCCCGGCCGTTCCGGCAGTCCGCACTCCGGTGTCCACGCGTAGCGGAAACGCTCGACCAGGAGCTTCATCCCGGCGGCTTCCACGGCGGCGATCCGGGCCTCGGCGGCGGCCCGTACGGCCGCTTCCTCGCGCCAGCCGGCCGGGAGGATCAGCTCGTACTCGACGGACAGCGGCGCGCGGCGCAGCAGTTCGGAGCCTGCCGCGTCCTCGCCGTCGGCGAAGTCGAACCAGTTGAGCAGCACCGGCTCGGTGTCGTCGGGCCCGCCCCACCAGGCGGCCCGCGCGACGACGACGCCGTCGCGCAGCGCCACCCAGGTCCACTCGGGCCGGTACTCGCCGCCCGCCCCGACGGTGGCGTACCGGAGGCCGGTGATCGCGCGCCCCACGAGGCCGGCGTCGGGCAGGGAGCCGAAGAGGTGCGCGTCGCTCTCGGTGAGCGGCCGGAAAGTCAGTGCGGGGTCCGGGACAGACTGCGGTTCCGGGCCCAAGTCCTGCGGTGTGGCGGCCAAGCCGTCTCCTTGTGGTGTGCGGGGCGGCAGACACTAGCAACGATCCCCGGGATCTCGAATGGGTTTGATCCGGGCAGGGCAGGTCGTACGAGATGTCATGCTCTTCTGGACACCTCGGGCAGGTCGGCCCGACAATCAGCTCTGTGACGTCCTCCTTCGAGTTCCCCACTTATCCCGCGCGGCTGTCCGACGCCGAGCGGGACCGTGCCCTTGGGATACTCAGAGAGGGCGCGGCCGAAGGCAAGCTGTCGCACGACACCTTCATGCGCCGGATGGAACTCGCCCTGGTCGCCCGCAGGTCCGAGCAACTGGCCGTGCTCACCGCCGACCTGGAGACCGAAGGCCGCTGGGCGCGCGGGCTGTTCGCGGCGGTGGGCCGGGCGTCGGCGTTCACGGTGCGGCTGCGCAGGGCCTGGCAGTCGGAGCGGCTGCCGAAGCTGCTGTTCCCCCAACCCGGCCCGTACCCGCTGCGGATCGGCCGCGACCCGGCGAACGGACTGCGACTCAGCCACGACACGGTTTCGCGCGTGCACGCCGAACTGTCCCTGCGGGGCGGCAGCTGGATCCTGCGCGATCTCGGCTCGACCAACGGCACTTCGGTCAACGGGCGCCGGGTCACCGGGGCCGTCCTGGTGCACGACGGGGACCAGGTGAGCTTCGGCCGGATGAGCTTCCGGCTCTCCTCGGGCTGAGCCCGCTCTCCCGGACCCTGGCCGCACCCGATCCGCGAGGTGGGGGTAACCCCAGTGCGTTACGGCCGCTGGTACCAGTGACCAGGGGTGACCCGAACCTGGACGCTGATCACGCACACAGTGACCGTTTCCAGGGGGAGGAACCCGCATGTCGGGCAGCAGAGATCCGGTAACCGTCAGAACCGCACGATGGTGCGCCGCGCATCCATGGCGCGCCATCGTGGGATGGCTGCTGTTCGTCGTGGTGTGTGTCGGCGCGGGCGCCGCCACCGGGACCAACAAGGGGGAATTCTCCGACTTCTGGATCGGGGAGGCGGGGCGGGCCGAGTCCATCGCCGCGGCCGGGAAGCTCACGCCGCCGCCCGTCGAGCAGATCCTGATCACCGCGGGCCGCGGGAAGCTCGACACGGCCGCCGCGCAGGACGCGGCGCGCGACGTCTCGCGCCGAATGGTGGACCTGCCCGCCGTCGTCTCGGTCGCGAAGCCGGCCGCCGCGCGCGACAAATCCGCGCTGATGGTGGCCGTCACCCTGCGCGGAAACAAGGAGACCGCCAAGGAGGACGTCGACGCGCTGCTGAAGCAGACGGAGGCCGTCCGGCGCGACCACGGTGAGCTGCGGATCGAGCAGACCGGCAACGCGTCCATCTCCAACGGCGTCAACGACAAGCAGGGGCAGGACCTCCAGCGGACCGAGGCGATCAGCCTGCCGGTCACTTTCATCATCCTGTTCGTCGTCTTCGGGTCGGTGCTCGCCGCCGGAATCCCGCTGCTGCTCGCGCTCTTCGCCTTCACCGGCGCGGTCGGCCTCTACGGTCTCGCGTCCTGGATCACCCCCGACGCGGGCGGCGCGGCGCTGAGCGTCATCTTCATGCTGGGCATGGCGGTCGGCGTCGACTACTCGCTGTTCTACCTCAAGCGGGCCCGCGAGGAGCGCGAGCGCACGGGCGGCACCATCAGCCACGCCACCGCCGTCGAACTGGCCGCGGCCACCTCGGGGCGCGCCGTCGTCGACTCGGGCCTGGCGGTCGCCCTCGCGCTCGGCGGCCTGTACCTGATGGACGACGTGATCTTCTCGTCGATCGCCTCGGGGGCCATCCTGGTCACCCTCGTCGCGGTGGCCGGCTCACTGACCGTGCTCCCCGCGCTGCTCGCCAAACTGGCCAACCGTACGGACGGCCGCCGCAAGGTACGGCGGGGCGGCACCGGGCAGAGTCGGGTATGGACGACACTGCTGCGGCCGGTGATGCGCCGCCCGTTGGCCACGCTGCTCATCGGTGTCGCCGCCACGGCGGCCCTCGCCCTGCCCGCCCTGAACATGAAGCTGGGTACGGAGGGCAAGGAGACGTTCCCGGACAGCGTGCCCGCTGTCGCCACGTACGACCGGATGACTGCCGCCTATCCCTCGCAGGGGACCGCGCACCTCGTCCTCGTACGGTCCGACGCGGCCCACGCAGGGCAGGCCGAGTCCGCGCTGCGCCGGCTCGCCGACCGGACCAGGGGCGACCAACTCTTCGCCCAGGACAGCGAACCGGGTGTCCGAATGTCCCAGGACGGCCGCACGGCCCTGCTGAGACTGCCCGTTCCGTACGCCGAGAACTCCGCCGAGGGTGAGCGGTCCCTGGAGCGGCTGCGGGACGAGCTGATCCCCGCGACCGTCGGTGCGGTGGCCGGCACGGAGACCACCGTCAGCGGCGAGATCGCGTACGGCGCGGACTACGCGGCGCACCAGGCCGAGCGGCTGCCCTGGGTGATTCTCTTCGTGTCGCTGGCGACCCTGGCCGTCATGTACGCGGCCTTCCGCTCCGTCGTCATGGCGGCGCTCGGCGTGCTGCTCAACCTGACGACCGTACTGGTCTCCTGGGGCGTACTGACCCTTGTTTTCCAAGGGACTTGGGCCCAGGGGCTGCTCGGCTTCGACTCCACCGGCTTCGTCGGATCGCGGATGCCACTGATGGTCTTCGCCATCCTGGTGGGGCTCTCCACCGACTACCAGATCTTCGTGGTCAGCCGGATCAAGGAGGCGGTGCGGCGGGGCGTTCCCACGCGAGAGGCCGTGGTGGACGGGGTCGCGGGCTCCGCGAGCGTCGTCACCAGTGCCGCGGTCATCATGGTCTCGGTCTTCGTCAGCTTCCTGTTCATCGACCGGATCGAGATGAAGCAGCTCGCCGTGGGGCTCACAGTGGCGGTGCTCTTCGACGCGGTCGTGCTGCGGGCCCTGATCCTGCCCTCGGCGATGGCGCTGCTCGGCGAGCGCTGCTGGTGGCCGCTGCGGACGGGCGGCACCGGCGGGCTGCCCGGCGCGGGCGAGGGCCGGGGCGCGGCGCCCGACGAGGACCGGTTCCTGCCGACGGGCACCGCGGTCCCGGGAGGTCTCCGGGGTGCCTGATGCGGGAGTGACAGGGATGGGTGTGATGCCGGGGGCCGGGCGGGACAGGGGTGCGAAAGTCCTGTAGCGCCCGGCCCCCGGCTCGGGTAATGTCGGCATCTCGGACACAAACGATCAAGGAGGTGGGACCCATTACCGCTGTATCAGGTCGGGTGCTCCCCCTTCACGACCGTGCGGTCCAACGCTGACACCGGTGACCGCGGGAGTGCCCAGAGGCATCCCGAAAGGCTCCCATGCCGGTTTTCCCCTCACCTCTCACTGCTTCCGTCATCGTCAGGCTCCGTGCCGCCGGCTGTGTATTCGCCGAGGACGAGGCGGAGCTGATCCTCTCCACGGCCCGTACACCCGCTGATCTCGCCGCCATGGTGGACCGGCGCGCCGACGGCCTCCCCCTCGAACACGTCCTTGGCTGGGCGGAGTTCTGCGGACTGAGAGTGGCGGTGGACCCCGGGGTCTTCGTGCCGCGCCGCCGTACCGAGTTCCTCGTCGGCGAGGCCGCCGCGCTCGTCCGCCGGGCGGCCTGCGCCGCCACCCCCGCCCGGCCGGGCACCGGCCCGGTCGCCGTGGCCTTCGCCAGGCCCCGGCCCGTCGTCGTCGACCTGTGCTGCGGATCGGGCGCGGTGGGCGCGGCGCTGGCCTTGGTCCTGGACGGGATCGAGCTGCACGCCGCCGACGTCGAGCCCGCCGCGGTGCGGTGCGCCCGGCGCAATGTCGCCGCGGCGGGCGGCCGGGTCTACCAGGGCGACCTCTACGAGCCGCTGCCCGCGGAGCTGCGGGGCCGCGTCGACGTCCTGGTCGCCAACGCGCCGTATGTCCCCACCGAGGCCATCGGGCTGCTGCCCCCGGAGGCCCGCATACACGAGCCGCGGGTCGCGCTCGACGGCGGCGCGGACGGGCTCGACGTCCAGCGGCGGGTCACCGCCGAAGCACGGCGGTGGCTGGCGCCCGGCGGTCACCTGCTGATCGAGACGAGCGAGCGGCAGGCGACGCGGACGATGGAGACGTTCATCCGCAACGGGCTGATCCCACGGGTGGTCGGCTGTGAGGAGCTGGAGGCCACGGTCGTCATCGGCACGCGGCCCGATCCGGGCTCGCCCGGCGCCCGGTGACCATGCGCAAGGGGGTGGCGTCCCCGCCCCTCACCGCTGATGCAGGCCCCGCCCGGCCAACGTGAGGAACGATTCGCCGACCGCCTCGGAGAGCGTCGGATGCGCGTGGATGTGCCGGGCCACATCGCCCGGTTCCGCGTCCCACCCGACGATCAGCTGGCTTTCGGCGATCATCTCGGAGACATGCGGACCCACCATGTGGACGCCCAGTACCCTCCCCCCGCGCTCGGCGACCACCTTCACCACGCCGCCCTGTCCATGCACCATGCCCTTGGCGACTGCCGTCAGGGGGATGGTGTTGACGACGACATCGTGGTCCAGCGCCCTTGCCTCCGCCTCACTCAGGCCGACCGAGGCGGTCTGCGGCGAGGAGTACGTGACCCGGGGGACCGCCGCGTAGTCGACGGGCGGCGAGGTCACCCCGGCCAGAGTCTCGGCCACCAACAGGCCCTCGGCGAACGACGCGTGAGCCAGGCCCAGCGAGGGCGGCGGCAGCAGATCGCCGACCACATGGATGCCGGGCACGGCGGTCTCCAGACGGGACCAGTCTGCGGGCGCGACGAACCCCCGCTCGTCGGTGCTCAGCCCTGCCGCATGACGCGCGGCGTGCGCCTCACCGTGATGGGTCGCGCCTTCCTGCCGCACGCCGAACTCGCCGTACGCAGCGCCGCCCGGGCTCAGCGCGCCGCCCGTGCCGCAGCCGGGGCCGAGGGCGGCGAACTGCACATCGCGACGGTGCATGCGGTGGCTGTCGGCATCCTCCCCGACGTGTTCGCCCGCTGGCGGCGCGAGCACCCCGGCGTCACGATCCACCTGCACGAATACGCCACCACCGAGGCCTTGGAGGAGCAGGTCGAACGAGGCGTCGCCGATCTCGCGGTGGGCCCGGTGCCCAGCCACTGGCAGGGGCCCGCGCTGGCGGTCGGTGAGGAGGAGATCGTGCTGGTTGTCCCCTTCGACGACCACCTCGCGGGGCGTACGTCGGTGCGCCTGGTGGAGTTGGCCGGGCATCGCTGGATCCGCTGCGCGATGGAACCGGTGATCGACGGGCTGCGGTTCTTGGACTGGGCCTGCGCGCAGGCCGGTTTCGCGCCGCGCACGGTGGTCCGTACCGAACACACGTCGACGGCGGTCCGGATGGCCGCTGCGGGCGTCGGCGTCGCCACCGCTCCCGCGCACATCGTCCGCGGAGCCGTCGGTGAGGACTGCGTGGTGCTCGCCGTCGACCCGCCCTGGCGACGCACCCTCGCCGTCTTCTCACGCGTCGAACTCACCGGGGCGGCAGCCGCCTTCGCTGAGCTGTTGCGCGACGCATGGCCTTACGGAGCTGTTCAGGCAGGTCCCGGCGAGGGCGCCGGCGACGACCGCGGGTCAGATCCGGCGGCGCCGGCCCGAGTCCCTGCCCGCCTCACTCGACCTCATCACCCACGGGCACCAGCAGCGCCACCGGCCCCTCCGCCAACAGGCCGGCCAGCCGCACCGACCCCGTGAACTCCCGTCCCGGCGCCAGCAGATCGGCCCATCCCCCCTCCGGAAGCTCCAGCTCCGTGTCCCGCCAGCCGCCCGCCTCCGCGAGCCGCAGCGACAGCCGGGTGACGGCCGTGACCGCGCGGCCGGTCCGGCAGAACGCCACGCAGTGCCTGGCCGCCGGGCCCGTGACGGTCAGCGGCTGGTACGTCCCCGATTCGCCGAAGACCTCCGGGCGCCGGCGCCGCAGTCCCAGGGCCGCCTTCGTGAGGGCGTACTTCTCGGCGGACAGGCCATCGGCCTTGTCCCCGCCGCTGTCGCCGTCGAACCGGACGGGCCGCCGGTTGTCCGGGTCCACCAGGGCGAGGGACTCGTGCTCCGTGCCCTGGTAGACATCAGGCACCCCCGGCATCGTCAGGTGCACCAGCGCGGCCCCGAGCACATTGGCCCGTACGTACGGGTCGAGCTCCCGCGAGAATGCCGCCACCGCCTCGAACGGCGGTCCCGCCGGCCCCGCCGCCACGAAGTCGGCCACCGCCTGCTCGTACGCCGGGTCCTGCTCGGTCCAGCTGGTGTGCAGCCCCGCCTCCCGGACTGCCTTCAGCAGCGCGGGCGTCAGCCGCTGCGCGTCGGGGGCGCCGAAACCGAGCGCGGTCTGCCAGGCCGTCCAGGCCAGATGCGGGTCGGGCGCGGGCACGCCCGCAAGCTCGGTCAGCAGCCCGGCCCACCGCTGCGGGCACTCGGACAGCACCGCGATGCGGGCCCGTACGTCGGCGCTGCGCTTCGTGTCGTGGGTGGACAGCACCGTGCCGGTGGCCGGCCAGTCGCGCGCCAGGCGGGTGCAGAAGTCGTGGAAGTCCGCCGGGGCCACCGCGGGGAATCCGGGATCGCCGCCCACCTCTGTCGCCGAGAGCAGCGGCACGTACCGGTAGAAGGCCGTGTCCTCGACGGACTTGGCGCGCAGCGCCGACGAGGTCTGGGCGAAGCGCGCGCAGAACGCCGCGTGGTCGGGGCCCGATCCCAGCCTGCCCAGCGCGAGGTCGCGCACCACATCGACGACCGCCGCCTCCTCGGCCACCGAGAACGCGGCCTTCACCTGCCGCACCGCCGCCATCGGAACGGCGGCCTCCGCGCTCTCGGGGCAGGGGCCGCCCGCCGTCACGTACGGCCGGTAGACGGGGACCCGGACCAGCAGCTCCCGCACCGCGGTCCGCAGCGCCCAGGGCGCGTGGTCGCGCAGGGCGGGGTCCGCCGCGCAGATGCGCTCGGCCGTGCGGACCAGGAAGCGGGTCTCGGCGGCCAGCTCATGGGTGACGACCCGGTACGCGGACCGGCGCACCGTCGCTTCCCAGTAGCCGCCCCGGTCGCCGGCCGGGCCCGCGAAATCCCGGTAGTGGTCGATGAGTTGGCCGACGCCCACCGGATCGGTGAACAGGCCGCCGATCCGGTACAGCGCGTCGTATCCCGTCGTCCCGGCGACCGGCCACTCCGCCGGCAGCCGCTCCTGCCCGGTGAGGATCTTCTCCACGACGGTCCACAGGCCACCGCCGGTCGCCTCCGCCAGCCGGGTCAGATAGGCCTCGGGGTCGGCGAGACCGTCCGGGTGGTCGATGCGCAGCCCCTCCACCACCCCGTCCCGCACCAGCTTGATGATCTTCGTATGGGAGGCGGCGAACACCTCCGGGTCCTCCACCCGGACCCCGATCAGTTCCGAAATGGTGAAGAAACGCCGGTAGTTGAGCTCCGTCCGGGCCAGCCGCCACCAGGTGAGCCGGTACCACTGGGCATCCAGCAGCTCGGTGAGCGGCAGCCCCGCCGTGCCCTCGCGCAGCGGGAACTCGTGGTCGTAGTAGCGCAGGACCTCACCGTCGACCCGCAGTGCGTCCAGCTCGTCACCGATCGGGTGCCCCAGCACGGGCAGCAGCACCTTGCCGCCGCCCGCCTCCCAGTCGATGTCGAACCAGCGGGCACAAGCGGAAGCGGGTCCTTCCTTGAGCACGTCCCAGAGCGGGCGGTTGAGGCTCTCGGGAGTCGGCAGGGCCATGTGGTTCGGCACGATGTCGAGGACCAGGCCGAGCCCGTGCTCCCGCGCGGTGCGGGACAGCGCGCGCAACCCCTCCTCACCGCCCAGTTCGGCCCGCACGCGCGCGTGGTCCACGACGTCGTACCCGTGCTGCGAACCGGGTACGGCCTCCAGGACCGGCGACAGATGCAGATGGGAGACCCCGAGGGCGGCCAGCTGTGGCACCGCGTCCTCGGCGGCCGAGAAGGGGAAACCGGAATGGAGCTGGAGGCGATAGGTGGCGGTCGGCGTCATGCGAACGTACGTACCCGCATTCGAGGCTTCTGTGTCATCGACCCATGCGTCCGTCTCCGGAAGGAGACCTACGGTCGACCGATGTCCGGAACTTTTCGCACCTACCGCGAGGTTGTCGCCCTGACCGGGCCGGTCTTGCCCGTCGTCTCCTTCCTCGGCAGGCTCCCGACCGCGATGTGCCAGCTCGGGAGTCTCCTGCTGGTCGCCGAGACCAGCGGCAGCCTCGCCACGGCGGGACTCGTCGGCGGTGCGCTCGCGGCCGGCCAGACACTGGGCGGCCCCGTCCTGGGCCGAATGGCGGACCGGCACGGGCAGCGGACCGTCGTCCTGGCCGCCGCCCTCGTGAACGCGGTCGCCGTGACGGCGCTGGTGCTCGCCGCCCTCGACCGGACGGCCACCCTCCCGCTCGCCCTCGTCGGCGCGCTCGCCGGGGCGAGCGTGCCGCAGGTCGGGCCGATGGCCCGGACCCGCTCGGTCGCTCTCGCCCGGCAGTCCGGCGCGGACGAGCGGGTGGTCGCCGCCGTGCTGTCCTTCGAAGGCACCCTCGACGAGGTGTCGTTCGTCCTCGGTCCGGCCTTCGTCGGCCTCGCCGTGGCCTTCGCCCACCCGGCCGCCGCCCTGTTCGTGGCGGCGGGCCTGCTGGCCGTCTGCGGCACCTGGTTCGCCCTGCATCCGACGGCGACGCGGGTACGCCCCGCGTCCCGGACGGCGTCGTCCGTCCGTACCGGACTACCCGGGCAGGTGTACGCGCTGCGCGCCGCGATGGTCCTGCAGGGCGCGATGTTCGGCGCCTCGCAGGCGGGCATCACCGCACTCACGGAGCGGCTCGGGCAGCCGGGACAGGCCGGGCTCGTCTACGCGGCGATGGGCGTCATGAGCGCGGTGGCCGGCCTGGCGATGGCGGCCGTCCCGGCCCGGATCCCGCTGACCACCCGCTGGCGGGCCGCGACGGCGGCGCTGATCGTGCTCTCCGTACCGCTCCTGTTCGTCACCACGCTGTGGGCGCTGTACGCCGTCGTCGTCGTGCTCGGCGTCGCCTACGCACCGCACCTGATCACGATCTTCGGCCTGACCGAACGGATCGTCCCCGAGCGCAGGCTGGCGGAGTCCATGGCCTTCCTGACGAGCGGAATCGTCGGCGGCCAGGCGCTGGCCCTCGCGGTGTCCGGTCGGCTGGCCGAGACACAGGGGCCGCCCGCGGCGTTCGCGGTGGCGGTGGGGGCCGCGGCCCTGTGCGGGGTGTTGGCATGGGGCTCCCGCCCGGACCCGGGGGCGCGGGCGCCGAGCGGGTCGAAAGGCTGGACCGGGATGTCGGGCCGGCCGACGGGCGGGACGCGGGCGCCGAGCGGGTCGGAAAGCGCCGGACGGGCTCACACCGTGTGAGCCCGTCCGGCGATCGAGGGCCGGTCCGCCTAGGCCGGCCGCTGCAACACCACCAGGCTGCGTCCGATCATCGTGACCTGCTCGCCCCCGGCCACCTTCGGCCCGGTGCCCGGCGCCACCCCGTCCGGCCGCGCCGTGTCCACCACGACCAGCCATTGCTTGCCGTGATTCACCGGCACCGTGAACTCCAGCGTCTTGGCGCTCGCGTTGAACATCAGCAGGAAGGAGTCGTCCGAGATCCGCTCGCCCCGCGGCCCCGGCTCCGAGATCGCATGGCCGTTGAGGAAGACGGTCAGCGCCTTGGCGTGGGCCGCCTGCCAGTCCGGCTGGGCCATCTCCTCGCCCTCCGGGGTGAACCACGCGATGTCCGACAGGTCGTCGTGCGTGCCCTCCACCGGGCGGCCGTGGAAGAACCGCCTGCGCCGGAAGACCGGGTGGTCCCTCCGCAGCCACACCATGGCGCGGGTGAAGGCGAGCAGCGTGTTGTCCTGCTCGTCCTCCTCCCCGTCGGCCGTGGCCGGTTTCGGCCACTGGACCCACGAGATCTCGTTGTCCTGGCAGTACGCGTTGTTGTTGCCGCGCTGGGTCCGGGCGAACTCGTCGCCGTGCGAGAGCATCGGAACGCCCTGCGACAGCATCAGCGTGGCGATGAAGTTCCGCATCTGACGGGCGCGCAGCTCAAGGACGGCCGGGTCGTCCGTATCGCCCTCGGCCCCGCTGTTCCACGACCGGTTGTGACTCTCGCCGTCCTGGTTGTCCTCGCCGTTCTCGTGGTTGTGCTTCTCGTTGTACGAGACCAGGTCGTGCAGCGTGAATCCGTCGTGGCAGGTGGTGAAGTTGATGGAGGCCAGCGGCCGTCGCCCGTCGTCCTGGTACAGGTCCGACGACCCCGTCAACCGCCCCGCGAACTCGGCGATCGTCCGCGGCTCACCCCGCCACATGTCCCGCACGGTGTCGCGGTACTTGCCGTTCCACTCGGTCCACAGCGGCGGGAAGTTGCCGACCTGATAGCCGCCCTCGCCCACGTCCCAGGGCTCGGCGATCAGCTTGACCTGGCTGACCACCGGATCCTGCTGGACCAGGTCGAAGAAGGACGACAGCCGGTCCACCTCGTGGAACTGGCGCGCCAGCGTCGCCGCGAGGTCGAAGCGGAAGCCGTCCACGTGCATCTCGGTGACCCAGTACCGCAGTGAGTCCATGATCAGCTGGAGCACGTGCGGGGAGCGCATCAGCAGGGAGTTTCCGGTCCCTGTGGTGTCCATGTAGTAGCGGGGATCGTCGGCGAGCCGGTAGTACGAGGCGTTGTCGAGGCCGCGGAAGGACAGCGTGGGCCCCAGATGGTTGCCCTCCGCGGTGTGGTTGTAGACGACATCGAGGATGACCTCGATGCCGGCCTGGTGCAGCGCCCGCACCGCGGACTTGAACTCCAGCACCTGCTGCCCCCGGTCGCCCCACGACGCGTAGGCGTTGTGCGGCGCGAAGAAGCCGATGGTGTTGTAGCCCCAGTAGTTGCTCAGGTTGGCGTCGGCGAGCCTGTGGTCGTTGACGAACTGATGCACCGGCATCAACTCCAGCGCGGTGACCCCCAGTTCCGTCAGATGCCCGATGACCGCCGGATGCGCCAGCGCGGCGTACGTGCCGCGCAGCTCGTCCGGGAGATCGGGGTGCAGCATCGTGAGGCCCTTCACATGGGCCTCGTAGAGGATCGTGCGGTGGTAGTCGGTCCGCGGCGGGCGGTCGTCGCCCCAGTCGAAGTACGGATTGACCACGACGGAAGTCATCGTGTGCGGCGCCGAGTCCAGGTCGTTGCGCGAGTCCGGCTTCCCGAAGTGGTAGCCGTACACCGCCTCGCCCCAGTCGATCTTTCCGCTGATGGCGCGCGCGTAGGGGTCGAGCAGCAGCTTGGCCGAGTTGCACCGCTGGCCGTACTGCGGGTCGTACGGGCCGTGGATCCGGTACCCGTAACGCTGACCCGGCATGATGCCGGGCAGGAAAGCATGGCGCACGAAGGCGTCGGCCTCGCGCAGTTCCACCGCCGTTTCCGAACCGTCGTCGTGCAGCAGGCACAACTCGATTCGCTCTGCGGCCTCTGAGTAGACCGCGAAATTTGTGCCGGCGCCGTCGTACGTGGCGCCGAGTGGGTATGCCTCTCCCGGCCAGACCTGCATAGACAAGACTCTTCCACTTCTGATCCGGCTGATGCGGGGCACTTGGCTCAGATCTTCCCGGAAAGTAGGGCAACCTCCTAGGACTTCGACCCGTCCTACCGGGTGACCACGCATACCCGGTATGCCAGTTGTCGCCGGAAGTGGCCGGCGCGACCAGCGTGGCGGCAGGGCGCCGGGGGGATCAGTAGGGGGGCAATGTGCACCAGACAGTGCGCCGTCATCTGGGGAAAGTGCTGGCAGGAGCCGCTATAGCGGTCACCGGCACGGCAGTGATGATCGGGATTACGCTGCCGGATTCGGCCGGAGCCGACGACGCGGCGAACGGGCGTGGCACCGGACGAGCGGCAGCCGCCGGCTCCGCCCAGGGGGATCAGGGCGACCGGAACGGACAGACAGGACAGAGCAGGCAGAACGGGCAGGGGGGCGCGGCCGGAGCGCCCGAGCCCGGCATCGTCGAGGGCGCCGCGGCGGACGGGGAGCAGGGGATCGGCCGGGACCCCCTCACCGACGACGAGCTGGAGCGGGTGGAGAAGCTCGCGATGACGCCCGCGCGGTTCGCGAGCGGGCAGGACGTCGAGGGGGACCGCGGTCCCCAGCATCTCGCCACGAATCTGCGGGAACCCGAGCCGTCGGAGGCCGACGCCGCCGCGCCGCCGCGCCGCGCGGACGTCTCGTACTACGACTACAAGACCGACGAACTGGTCACGAGGACCGTCAACCTCGCCACCGGCAAGGTCGAGCGTTCCTCCAGCGTCCAGGGAGTCCAGCCCTCACCCAACCCGCGGGAGGTCCGCGAGGCGGCCGAGCTGATCCTCGGGAGCCCGCTGGGCGAGGGCCTGAAGAAGGACTACCGGGACGCCACCGGCAAGGCCCTCACCTCCGTGGACCAGCTCCAGGTGAACGGTGGGGTCTACCGGCAGGAGCGCGAGGCGCGCGTGCCCGCGGTGCTCGCCGCCTGCGGTGAACACCGGTGCGTCCGCATCACGTCCAAGGTGAAGAACGGGCCGTGGATCGACACCCAGCACCTCGTCGTCGACCTGAGCGCGAGGGCCGTCGGCCGCACGGACTGACCCGCCCGCCCGTCGCCCCGCATTCCACATCCCACATCTCGCACTTCCGTACGAGGGAGTTCCCTTTCATGCACTTCGACAGAGCTTCGCGCGTCCGCGGACGCGCCGCGGCGACCCTCGCCGTGGCCGCCCTGCTCGGCAGCCTGGCAGCCGCCACGGGGAGCACCGCCACGGCGGCGGCTCCCAAGGAGATAGCCCGGACCGCACCCAGGGCCCCGGCCCCGTCGGCCGACTGCAGCGCCGCGTACCGCATCGAACAGAAGCTCGACGGCGGCACCACCTGGCGCATGTGCTGGAGCTACGACAGCGACGCGGGCCTCGTCCTCGAACGGGTCTCGTACCAGCCCAAGGGCGAGCCCAAGCCGATCCGGGTCCTGACGACCGGCAAGCTCGCACAGGTCCACGTGCCGTACGACAACGGCAGGGCGGAGTACGACGACCTCACCGGCTTCGGCTTCGGCTACGGCCTTCAGAACCTGAAGCCGGCCGAGTGCCCCGGCGGCACCATCAAGACCGTCAAGGTCCGCGACGTGGGCAACGTCAAGGGGCTGTGCACCACCACGCGTGCGCGCGGGCACGCGTACCGGCTCGCCAACGACATGGGCACGAAGGTCTGGCAGGCGCAGGGCAAGGACCTGCTCGTCTACACCGTCAACAAGGTGTCCTGGTACGAGTACATCACCGAGTGGCGCTTCTCCTCCGACGGCACGATCTCGGCCAACGTCGGTGCCACCGGCAGCCTTTCGCCCGGTGACTACGACGCCGCCGACGGCCGCGGCTGGCCGATCGGCAAGGGCGCGCGCGACTACGCGACCAGCCACAGCCACAACGTCTTCTGGCGGCTGAACTTCGGCCTCGACGGCAACTCCCAGAACCGCGTCGAGCAGTACGACTCGAAGGTCACCGTGCCGCAGGGCAACGGCACGCCCAAGACCGCGACCACCCGCACCCCGGTGACCAAGGAACTCGCCGGCGACGCCAAGAACATGCGGTGGTGGCGGATGGTCAGCGCCACCGGCAAGAACAAGGACGGACACGCGCGCAGTTACGAGATCGTCCCCGGCTCCTCCAGCAAGTACCCGGGCCGCGGCTTCACCCAGCATGACGTGTACTTCACCCAGCACCGCGCGTGCGAGCAGTTCGCCAGCAACAACATCCGTGACTGCGGGGGCGCCAACGCGCCCAAGAGCGTCGACAAATGGGTGAACGGGGAGACGCTCAAGACCCCGATCGCGTGGGTCAACATCGGGTTCCATCACATCGCCCGGGACGAGGACCAGCAGCCCATGCCCGTCCACTGGCAGGGGTTCCACCTCGCACCCAGGGACGTAACCGCTATGAATCCGCTCACTCCGGCCGATCTCGCCGGACAGAACGGACAGCACGACCAGGGGAGTTGAGAAAAGACCCTGTGGATCCTGCTGCACCGCCTCCCGCTCCCGGAGTACCCTTCCTTGATCGTTGAAGACGGGGGCTTTTAGGAGCTGAAGGCGGTGCGTGGGTGAGCTCGGGAGGGCTGGAACTGCCCCCCGGTGACGCGAGTCACGAGGGGGGTTCCACAGACGTCCCACCCGGAGCGGTCTCGCTCGCGCGGCCGGTGGAGATCGGGGCGGAGCTGGACTGGGGCGCGGACGCGTGGAGCGAGGTGCGTACGCGCGCCCAGCGGGCGGGGCGGGCCTACATCTGGCTGAACCTGGTGGAGCAGCGGCTGCGCGCCGTCGTGGCCGCCGTGCTTCGCCCCATCTACGAGCCGGTGCACGGCGAGGAGGACTGGGTCGTCGCGGCCGCCGGGCCGGCGGGCCAGGAGTGGGTGCAGCGCGCGGTGGCCGTACGGGAGGTCAGCCGACGCAAGGGCTATTTGCTCGACCCGGCCGACGACAACGTCCTGAGCTTCCTCACGCTCCCGCAGCTGCGGGAGCTCATGGTCCAGCACTGGCCCTGCTTCGAGCCGTACTTCGACGACCGGCGCGATGTCGAGCTGGCCCTGGACGAGCTGGAGGTCACGCGCAACGTCGTCTCCCGCAACCGGGCCCTGTCCGAGGCGGTGCTCGCCCAGGCGGAGCGGGCGTCGGCCAGGCTGCTCGAAATCCTGGGCAGCGGGGCCGGTGTGCCGTCGTCCGACCGGCTGCGCGTCGACGCGGTCGAGGAGCTGGTGGGGGACCGGTACGCGGACGTGGTCAGCGTCCACCCGGACCGGGTCCGTCTGCAGCGCCAGCTGCCGGCCGAGGATCTCTTCGGCGGGGCCCGGCGGCTCGACGCGATCGGGATAGGCCTGAACCTCCTCGTGCAGAACTTCTCGGGCCGTCGCCTGGTGCGGCTCGCCGAGTCGGGCTGCCGGGTCCGGCTGCTCTTCCTCAATCCGGCGAGCAGCGCGGTCAAGCGGCGCGAGCGCGAACTGGGTCTGAAGAAGGGCGAGATGAGCCGTTCGGTGGAGATGAACATCATGCACATGCGCCGGGTGCGCTCCAAGCTGCGCGACCCGGGGGCGTTCGAGATCCAGGTGTTCGACGAGACGCCGCGTTTCACCGCGTACCTGGTGGACGGGGACGGCTCGGACGGTCTCGCCGTCGTCCAGTCGTATCTGCGCAGGGCGCGCGGCATGGAGGCGCCGGTGCTGGTCCTGCGGGGCGGCGGGCGTGGAGTGGTCCGGCACGGTCAGGACACCGAGCACGGACTTTTCGAGACGTATCGGGAGGAATTCGAATCCGTGTGGGCGGACTCGCGGCCTGTCTCCTGACTGTCAGTGGTGCGTGCGAGGGTTATTTCCAGCCGGGGAAAACCACGGGGGAAGCACACGCATCATGAAGGAGAGTCGCCATGGGCTGGCACCGGGAGACGCTGGTCGGCTTCGACCTGGAGACGACGGGCACCGATCCGCGCGAGGCGCGGATCGTGACGGCCGCGGTCGTCGAAGTGAAGGACGGCGAGTCGGTCCGCCGCCGGGGCTGGCTGGCCGACCCGGGCATCCGCATCCCGGCGCAGGCGTCGGCCATCCACGGCATAAGCAGTGAACGGGCGGTCGCGGACGGCCGGTCCGCGCGTGAGGTGGTCGACGAGATCGCCCAGGCCCTCACGGAGTACTGGGCGCGCGGCGTGCCGGTCGTCGCGTACAACGCGGCGTTCGACCTGACGATGCTCGCCGCGGAGCTGCGCAGGCACGGTCTGCCGCCGCTTGCCGAGCGCCTCGGCGGCGCGGAGGCGGGCCCGGTCGTCGACCCGTACACGATCGACCGCGCCGTGGACCGCTACCGCAAGGGCAAGCGGACGCTGGAAGCGGTCTGCGTCGAGTACGGCGTGGTGCTCGACGGCGCGCACGAGGCTGCCGCCGACGCCCTCGCGGCGGTCCGCGTCGCCTGCGCGATAGCCGAGCGCCATGCCGAGGTGGCCGCACTCGCCCCGCCGGAGCTGCACCGGCGCCAGATCGAGTGGTACGCCCAATGGGCGGCGAGCTTCCAGGAGTTCCTCCGCAAGAAGGGCACCCCGGACGCGGTCGTCGAAGCGACCTGGCCGTTGCGTGAGCTGGCCCCGGCGGCGGGCTGAGCGGCCCGGCGGGCCGCTCGGTCCCCACGGCCGCACACTCCGCGCCCGTTCAGAACGGGTACCAGCGCACCTCGGGGTCCTCGTCACGCAGTGAGGAGACGCGCCGCCGGAATTCCGTCAGCGCAGCCGCGTTGGACGGGGCGTGCTGGGCCACCCAGGCACAGCTGGCCGTTTCACGGGCGCCGCGCAGCACCGTACAGCCGGACCACTCGCGCACGTCCCAGCCGTACGTCGAAGTGAACGCGTCGTACGCCTCGGGCGCCAGACCGTAGCGGTCCCGCGACAGGGCCATGACCACCAGGTCGTGCTCGCGGAAATCGGCGGAGAAGGTCTCCAGGTCCACCAGCACAGGGCCTTCGGGGCCGACGTGGACATTGCGGGGGAGCGCGTCGCCGTGGATGGGGCCCGGCGGCAGCCGCGGGGTGAGCGCGGCGGCGGCGGTGGCGAAGCCGTCGCGCCGCTCACGCAGATACGCCGCGTCCGCCGGGTCGATCGCGTCGCCCGCGAGTCGCAGCCACCGCTCGACCCCGCCGAGCAGCTCGCGCGGGGGGAGCGCGAAGGGGGGCGGGGGCAGGGCGTGGACCTGGCGCAGTAGCTCGGCCACGTCACGCGGCTCGGCCGGGCGTACGGGCTCGGGCAGCCGGTGCCAGAAGGTCACCGGATGGCCGTCCACCCAGCGCGGCTCGGGCTCGGCGGCCCGCACCGCAGGGACGCCCGAGGCGGCGAGCCAGTGCGCCACGGCCAGTTCGCGCTCGGCCCGCGCCAGCAGCTCGATGTCCCGGCGGCCGACCTTGACGACCAGGCCGCCCACGGCGAACACCGCGTTCTCGCCCAGGGCCAGCAGTTCCGCACGGGACCCGGGCCGCACCGCGGCCAGCACCTCACGCGCCCGTGCCTCGTCCATCAACATCTCCTCGCGATATCTCCCGGTGATCCAGGATCCCGTGACCGAAGTCTCGCATCCTCGCAGGTTGGCTTGACGAACCAACGGCCCGTCAGCACGATGACGGAGGCCGCCGGGGCGGCCAGACCAGGATGAGCCGCCCGAAGGAGTCGAATCAGTGACATGGGAGACCGCAAAGGCACGGTCCAGGAAGCGGCCGGGCAGCACGGCGGATCATGGGGCCTGGTTCCTGGTACTGCCCGCGCTGATCCCGATCCTGATCCTCAGCGTCGGCCCGCTGCTCTACGGCATCGCCCTCGCCTTCACCGACTCCCAGTCGGGCCGCAGCGCACCCACCCAGTGGGTCGGCGCGCTGAACTTCCAGGACCTGCTGCACGACACGCTCTTCTGGGACTCCTTCCGCATCGGCCTGCTGTGGGCCGTCGGGGTGAGCGTCCCGCAGTTCCTGCTGGCGCTCGGCCTCGCCCTGCTGCTCAGCCAGAATCTGCGCTTCCGCTGGCTGGCCAGATCGCTGGCGATCATCCCCTGGGCGATGCCCGAGGTGGTCGTCGGCATCATGTGGCGTCTCGTCTACAACCCGGATGCCGGAATCCTCAACGAGACCATCCGTGACCTGGGCCTCGGTGACGGACGTGACTGGCTCACGGGCCTGGCCACCGCGCTGCCCGCCGTGATCATCGTCGGCATCTGGGCCGGCATGCCGCAGACCACGGTGGCCCTGCTCGCCGGCCTCCAGAACACCCCGCACGAGCTGCACGAGGCCGCCGCCCTCGACGGCGCGGGCGCCTGGCGGCGCTTTCGCACCGTCACCTGGCCGGCCATCAAGCCCGTGGCCCTGGCCATCACCGCGCTCAACTTCATCTGGAACTTCAATTCCTTCGCCCTGGTCTACGTCCTGACCAACGGAGGCCCCGGGGGCCGCACCCGGCTCCCGATGCTCTTCGCCTACGAAGAGGCCTTTCGCTACGGCCAGTTCGGGTATGCCGCCGCCATGGGCTGCGTCATGGTGGCCGTGATCTCGGTGCTGCTCGCCCTCTACCTCGTCGGCCGCCTGAAGGGGGACGAAGACCAGTGACGCTCCGCACCAGCAGGCCCGCGCGCGCCGGCCAGTACTTCGCGCTCCTCGGATACCTCGTCTTCCTCGCCTTCCCCTTCCTCTGGCTCATCTCGACGGCCTTCAAGCCGCCCCGGGAGCTCGGCTCCCTGCACCCCACCTGGATCCCGAAGAGTCCGACCCTCGACAATTTCCGGCAGGCCTTCGAGGAACAGCCGCTGCTCCAGGCCGCCGCCAACAGCCTGATCGCCGCGCTCTGCGCCGCTCTGATCGCCGTCGTCATCGCGACCCCGATGGCCTATGTGATGGCCCGTCATCGCAATAGGCTGTCGGCCGCCGCCACCGGCTGGGTCGTGATCAGCCAGGCGTTCCCGTTCGTCCTGGTGATCATTCCGCTTTTCCTGATCCTCAAGAACCTCCACCTGATCAACTCTCTGGTGGGGTTGGTGATGGTGTACGTCGTCTGGTCCCTGCCCTTCGCGCTCTGGATGCTGGTCGGGTACGTCCGGGCCGTGCCGCGCGAGCTGGAGGAGGCCGCATCCGTCGACGGCGCGGGCCGGCTGCGTACGCTCGTGTCGGTCACCGCGCCGCTGCTGGCCCCCGGCATCGTCGCCACCGCGCTGTTCGCGTTCATCACCGCATGGAACGAGTTCTTCTTCGCGCTCGTCCTGCTCAAGACTCCGGAGAAGCAGACGTTGCCCGTCGTGCTCACCCACTTCCTCGGGGCGGAGGGCGTGGCCGACCTCGGCCCGCTCGCCGCCGCCACGTTCCTCGCCACCCTTCCCTCCCTGGTCGTCTTCGCGATCATTCAGAAGCGGATCACGGGCGGCATGATGGCCGGGGCGGTGAAGGCCTGATGCGCACCGCGATCCCCACCCGATTCGCCGCCGCGGCCGCCGTCTGCGCGCTGCTCCTCACCGGCTGCTCGGACGGCGACAAGGAGGCCGACGGGCGGATCACCCTGCGCTTCCAGTCCCTGGCCTGGCAGAAGGAGTCCGTCGACGCCAACAGGGAGCTCGTCGACGAGTGGAACGCCGCACATCCCGAGGTCCGGGTCGAGTACGTCCAGGGCAGCTGGGACAGCGTCCACGACCAGCTGCTGACGTCGTTCGAGGGCGGTGAGGCCCCCGACATCATCCACGACGCGTCCGACGACCTCGCCGACTTCGCGTACGGCGGCTATCTCGCCGATCTGCGGAAGCTGCTGCCCGCCCGCCTCAAGGACGACATCCCGCAGCGCAGTTGGCGGACGACGACGTTCGACAAGGGGATCTACGGCGTTCCGTTCCTCCAGGAGCCGCGTGTCCTGATCGCCAACGAGAAGCTCCTCAAGGCCTCCGGGGTCCGTATCCCCACCGCAGAGAAGCCATGGAGCTGGCAGGAGTTCCGGCAGGTCGCCAAGAAGCTGACCGCAAAGGGCAGGTTCGGCGTGGCCTGGCCGCTGAAGGAGCCGGTCTCCGCCACCCTCAACCTCGGGCTCTCGGCGGGCGGCGAGCTCTTCCACCGCGGCGAGGACGGAAAGGCGAAGGTGCGCTTCACCGACGGCGACGCGGTGGTGCCCCGGACCGTCCACGACCAGGTCAACACCGATGGCAGCGCGTCCAGTTCGACACTGGGTATGGGTGGCTCCGACACGCTGCCCGGTTTCTTCGGCGGCAAGTACGCGATGGTGCCGCTCGGCTTCTCGTTCCGCCAGCAGATCGTCCAGCAGGCCCCCGAGGGCTTCGACTGGAAGGTACTGCCCGCCCCGGCGGGCAGCGATGGCCTGGCCCAGGGCGTGAGCCCGCAGACCCTCTCGGTGGCCGAGGACAGCCCGTACAAGAAGGAGGCGGTGGAGTTCATCGACTTCCTGCTCCAGCCGGCGAACATGGTGCGGCTGGCCAAGGGCGACTGGATGCTGCCGACCGGTGGCCGGGCGCTGAAGGACCCGTCGCTGCGTACCGAGAAGGACGACTGGGCCACCGGCACCGCCCTCGCCGAGCATCTGCGTTCGGCGCCCGCCCAGTCGGTGCGTGGATATCCGGAGTGGAAGGACAAGGTCGCCACCCCCGCCTATCAGGAGTATTACAGCGGTGCGATCGACCGTGACGAGTTGGAGAAACGCCTGGTAAAGGACGGGAATCTGGTGCTGGCCCGCTATCAGCGCTGATCGGCGGTGTTCAAACGTGTTGCACGAGACGTCTCGTCTCGTTATGGTACGGGCATGACTTCACCGAAGCGTGCGCGCAGCCATATCGCCATGTTCTCGATCGCCGCCGCCGGGCACGTCAACCCGAGCATCGAAGTGATCCGCGAGCTCGTCGCCCGTGGTCACCGCGTCACCTACGCGATCCCCGCGTCCTTCGCCGACAAGGTCGCCGAAGCCGGCGCCGAGGCCGTCGTCTACACCTCGGTACTGCCCACCGACGACGACCCCGAGGCGTGGGGCACCGAACTGATCGACAACATCGAGCCGTTCCTGGCCGACGCCGTCCAGACGCTGCCGCAGCTGATCGAGGCGTACCGGGGTGACGAGCCCGACCTCGTCATCCACGACATCACTTCCTATCCGGCGCAGCTCCTCGCCCACCGCTGGGGCGTGCCCGCCGTCTCGCTCTCCCCGAACCTGGTGGCCTGGCAGGGGTACGAGGAAGAGGTCGCCGAACCGTTGTTCCGCGAGCTCAGGCAGAGCGAGCGCGGCAAGGCGTACTTCGCCCGCTTCCGGAGCTGGCTCGAAGCGGGCGGCCTGCCCGACACGGACCCCGACCGGTTCGCGGGCCGGCCCCGCCGCAGCGTCGTGCTGATCCCCGAGGTGCTCCAGCCCAACGCCGACCGGGTCGACAGGTCCGTCTACACCTTCGTCGGCGCCTGCCAGGGCAGGCGCGCGGGGCAGGGGGAGTGGCGGCGCCCGGACGGGGCCGAAAAGGTACTGCTGGTCTCGCTCGGCTCCACGTTCACCAAGCAGCCCGCCTTCTACCGTGCCTGCATCGAGGCCTTCGGCTCCCTGCCCGGCTGGCACGTCGTCCTCCAGATCGGCAAGCACGTCGACGCCGCCGACCTCGGCGACATCCCCGGGAACATCGAAGTCCACAGCTGGGTACCCCAGTTGAACATCCTGGAGCAGGCCGACGCCTTCATCACCCACGCGGGCGCCGGCGGCAGCCGCGAAGGACTCGCCACCGGCACCCCGATGGTCGCGGTACCGCAGGCCGTCGACCAGTTCGGCAACGCCGACATGCTTGTGTCGCTGGGTGTCGCCCGCCGTATCGACACCGAGGAGGCCACCGCGGAGGCGCTCCGGACGGCGGTCCTCGGCCTGCTGGCCGACCCCGAGGTGACCCGCAGGGCCGAGGAAATCCGCCTCGGCATGGAGTCAGAGGGCGGCACGAAGCGGGCAGCCGACCTCATCGAGGCCGAACTGCCCGCCGGATGACGCGTATACGCGCCGTAGGGTGACTGTCAGACCCTGACCTTCTCCAACTCCACCGAGGGCGCGGGCCGGCGGTACTCGGGGCTCTTGGCCTTCACCGGCGGCGATGCCCCGTGGTGCGCCGCCCGGTGGCCGGCCCGCCCACCCCGTCGTGTCCTCCGTGTCGCCCATGCCCCGTCGCCCCCTCATCAGTGGTGGCGGCACCGCGCCGCGACCTGCTTCGAAGCTATGGCGGCGGAAGGCCGGTCTCGTCCTGCGTGCAGGGGGGGGCGTAGATCGCGCGTCTCCTCCCTGTGCGCCGACGGGCTCCTCGCCGAGGTGGAAGAGATGGAAGAACGCCCCTTACACGTAAAGGAGTTGCGAGGGGTGTGTCCGACTTGGGGAGGCCCACCCCATTTTTTATTACGAAAGGTTGTTTAGTAAGTAACAGGCGTATGTAGGCCTTGATCTGAGCGCGTCAATCAGTAAGTGTTTCGACCCAGTCACCGGAGATCTTCCTGGCCGGTGGCTGATCCCCCCACAAATCTGAACGAGGAGACCCCTCTTCATGGCAATTCACAAGCGCACCAGTCGGATCAGGCTCACCGCGGCGATAACCGCGGTCGCGGCCGCGGCCGGTGTCACCCTGCTCAACTCCCCCTTCGCCGGAGCGGCCCCCGCGCAGGGGACCGTCTACGGGGTGGGCGCTGAGGGCGCCGTGGCCGGCAGCTACATCGTGATGCTGGACCAGAAGGCCGACAAGCAGGACCTGGCCAAGGAGTACGGCGGCAAGCTGAAGCGCAACTACAAGTCCGCTGTCAACGGCTTCTCGGCCGACGGACTTTCGGAGACCGAGGCCAAGCGCCTGGCCGCCGACCCGGCCGTCAGCAAGGTCGTGCAGAACAAGAAGTTCAGCATCGACGCCACCCAGGACAACCCGCCGTCCTGGGGCATCGACCGTATCGACCAGGCCGACACGGCCGGCGACAGCAAGTACACCTACCCGGACAGCGCGGGTGAGGGTGTCACGGCGTACGTCATCGACACCGGTGTCCGCATCACGCACAAGGACCTCGCGGGCCGCGCCACCCACGGCTTCGACGCCGTGGACAACGACGACTCCGCGGACGACGGCAACGGCCACGGCACGCACGTCGCCGGAACCATCGGCGGCACCGCCCACGGCGTGGCCAAGAAGGCCAAGATCGTGGCCGTCAGAGTCCTCGACGACAACGGCTCCGGCACGACCGAAGGGGTCGTCGCCGGCATCGACTGGGTCACCACGAACCACAAGGGCGCGTCCGTCGCCAACATGAGCCTCGGCGGCGGCGCCGACGAGGCCCTGGACGAGGCCGTACGCAAGTCCATCGCCTCCGGCGTCACCTACGGCGTCGCCGCGGGCAACGACTCCGGCGACGCGAGCCAGAGCTCCCCGGCCCGGGTGAAGGAGGCCATCACCGTCGCATCGAGCACCAAGGGCGACGCGCAGTCCGACTTCTCCAACTTCGGCTCGATCGTGGACATCTACGCGCCGGGCTCGGACATCACCTCCTCGTGGAACGACAGCGACGAGGGCACGAAGACCATCTCCGGTACGTCCATGGCGACCCCTCACGTCGTGGGCGCCGCCGCGGTCTACCTGGCGGGCCACCAGGACGCCACCCCGGAGCAGGTCGCCACGGCGCTGACCGGGGGCGCGACCCCGGATAAGATCAACAACCCGAGCGCCGGCACCCCGAACAAGCTGTTGAAGGTCGTCGAGTAGGGATTGCCTCGCAGCACTGAACGGGCGGTCGCCGTGCCCTCCCCCACGGGGTGCGGCGACCGCCTCTCTTCGCTGTGCGTGCGCCTATCTTTCTGTTCATGACCACCACCTACGCGGCGCTGCTGCGCGGCATCAATGTGAGCGGGCACCGGACGGTCCCGATGGCGGAACTACGGGTCCTGATGACCGAACTGGGCCACGAGAACGTCGCCACCTACCTGCAGAGCGGCAACGCGGTCTTCACCAGCGACGCCGACGCGGCCGATGACGCGCTCGCCGCGAGCCTGGGGCAGGCCATCGAGACACGCTTCGGGTTCGCCGTCGACGTCCTGGTCCGCAGCGCGGCCTATCTGAGCGCCGTCGCCGACGCCTGCCCCTTCCCGGCCGCGGAGCTGGAGGGCAAGCAACTGCACGTCACCTACTGCTCCGAGCCGCTCACCGCCGAGCGCTTCGCGCGGATCGACCCTGCGGCGTATCTGCCCGAGGAGTTCAGGCTCGGCGACCGCGCCCTGTATCTGTACGCCCCGAACGGCCTCGGCCGCTCGAAGCTCGGCGAGGCACTGGCCAGACCCGCCCTCTTCAAGGGCGTCGTCGCCACCAGCCGCAACTGGAACACCGTCGTCAAGCTGGTGGAGATGACCCGTGACTGAGCCGTCCCCCGCCGTCGAGGCGGCCATCGAGGCCGAACTGCGCCTCCTCGACCCGGCCGTCCGCGCCTCCGCGGAGCTCCTCGCGGAACTCCTCCACCCGGAATTCAGTGAGTTCGGCACCTCGGGCCGCCACTGGGACCGGGAGTCGATCCTCGCCGCGCTCACCGCCGAGGGAGCCTCGGCGCCCAGGCCGGTCACCACCTCAGGGATGCGAGGCGTGCAACTCGCCCCCGACCTGGTGCACCTCACGTTCGACACGCAGTCGGGCGAACGCCGCTCGCACCGCAGCTCCTTGTGGCGTCTCACGGACAGCGGCTGGCTCCTCTACTTCCACCAGGGCACTCCGTTCAGTGCCGCCTCCTAGAGCGCGTCCGTATGGCAGGCTCGCACACATGCGCTACATCATCATTGGAGCAGGAGCGGTCGGCGGCACCATCGGCGGACGGCTGGCCGAGAGCGGCCACGACGTGGTGCTCGTCGCACGCGGGGCTCACTACGAGGCCCTGCGCGCCGCAGGTCTGCGGCTGACCACCCCCGAAGGCACCCAGGTCCATCAACTGCCCGTCGTTCAGGGCCCGGACGAGCTCACGCCGCTGCGGCGCGACGACGTACTCGTCCTGGCCGTGAAGACCCAGGACAGCACGGCCGCGCTCGATGCCTGGAGCGCCTGCCCCGTCACCGGCGGTGGTACCGCGGGCGAACTGCTGCCCCTGGTCTGCGCGCAGAACGGCGTCGAGAGCGAACGCCTCGCACTGCGCCGCTTCCGCCGCGTCCACGCCATGTGCGTCTGGCTGCCCGCCATGCATATCGAGCCGGGTGCGGTCTCCGCCGCGGGGACCCCGCTGTCCGGCATGCTGCACCTCGGCAGGTATCCCACGGGCACCGACGAGACCACCCGGCACATCGCCGCCGACTTGGAGAAGTCCCGCTTCCTCGCCCCGGTCGTGCCGGACGTGATGCGCTGGAAGTACGCCAAGCTGCTGAGCAATCTGGCCAACGCGATCGAGGCCGTCTCCGGCCTGCTCACCAGTGACGAGGGGCGGTCCCTGTTCGCACGCGCGCTCGCCGAGGGGCAGGCCGTGCTCGCCGCCGCGGGCATCGGGGCCGCGGGCAAGGAGGAGCAGTCCGAGGCGCGTGACGGCCGGATCAAGTTCGATCCCTTCGACGGCTCGGAGCGCGTCGGCGGCTCTTCCTGGCAGAGCCTCGACCGCGGCACGGGCACGATCGAGGCGGACTACCTCAACGGTGAGATCGCCCTGCTCGGCCGGCTCCACGGCGTCCCCACGCCGGTCAACGACACCCTGCAGCGTCTCGCCAACACCTTCGCCCGCGAGCGCCGGGCGGCCGGCTCCATGACCGTCGGCGAATTGGTGCAGGTGCTCGACGCGGCGGCGGAAACGACCGAAGTGGCCCACTGAGGCAACACCTGAATGGCCCGGGAGTCCAGGACACCTCCTGGCTAACCTCGTCGTATGACCACCGCCGCCCAGACCGCAGCCGCACAGGCTTCAGCCCCACGGACCACGACCGTCGACTTCTACTTCGACCCGGCCTGCCCCTTCGCCTGGATCGCGTCACGCTGGATGCTGGAGGTGGAGCAGCACCGCGACATCGATCTGCGCTTCCACGTCATGAGCCTGTACCTGCACAACAAGGGCAATGAACTCCCGGATTGGTACCGCGACTTGGTGGATAGATCGATCGGCCCGGTCCGGGTCGCGGTCGCCGCGGCCGGGCAGCGGGGCGACGGCGTGCTGCGCGACCTCTACACGGCGCTCGGCACCCGCATCCACCAGCAGAAGAACGAGGACTTCGACGAGGTGACGGCGCAGGCCCTGGCCGAGCTCGGCCTGCCGGCCGACCTCGCCGAAGCCGCGCACTCCACGGTGTACGACGAGGAATTGGGCCGCAGCCACGACGCGGGCAAGGACCCGGAGGCGGGCTCCTATGTGGGTACGCCGACGATCCACGTCGACGGCACGGTCTGGTTCGGTCCGGTCCGGTCCGGTCCTGAACGCGATCCCGCGCGGGGAGGAGGCGGCGCGCCTCTTCGACAGCTTCCGGGTCCTGGCCAACCACACGGACTTCTTCGAGCTCAAGCGCACCCGCACCGGCAGCCCGCGCTTCGACTGAGGCGGGACGGGCCCCGCCGGGTCTCCCTCGCGCAGCCGTAACGTAATTGACGGCGCGTCAAAATCCGGTCGGCCCGGCGCGGTCGGGCGGGCGAAACGGCACCGTCAGGCCGACATGGAGGGCGCGAGCTGCTCCTGGTGGGCGTGGAAGCGCGTGAGGATCAGCCGCGCCAGCTCGGGTGCGTCACCGAGCACGTCGGCGCACACGTCGGCGTCCTCCGCGCCGTTCGCGATGCGGTCGGGCAACCGGCCCGGCGCGATGACGTACGGGGCGACCGCCACCCGGCGCACCCCGGCCGCCCGGAGTTCCCGTACCGCGTCCTCGGTTCGGGGGAGGGATGCGGAGGCGAAAGCAGGCCGCACGGCGCACCAACCGGTGTGCCGCAGCTCCCGCGCGATTTCAGCGATCACTGCGATCGCCTCCGGGTCTGTGGAGCCCGCCGAGGCCAGGACAAGACCGGTCGAGCGCTTGTCCCCGGGGGTGAGCCCGGCCTCGTACAGCCGCCGCTCCAGGGCGCTGAGCAGCAGTGGCGACGGGCCGAGGACCTCGGCCTGGTGGACGCGCAGCTGGGGGAGGCGCGCCGACGCCTCGCGCAGCACGGCGGGGATGTCGGACTTGGCGTGGAAGGCACGGGTCAGCAGAAGGGGTACGGCGACCACGTCCCGCACGCCCTGCGCCGCCAGCCGCTCCAGGACCCGCGGGACGGCGGGAGCGTTGAAGTCCAGGAAGGCGGTCTCCACCCGCAGGCCCGGCCGCAGCCACCGCACACGCTCGCTGAGCGCGTGCACGGTGGCCGCGTGCCGCGGGTCGCGGCTGCCGTGGGCGACGAGGAGAAGGACCTGGCCGTGCATGGTGGATCAGCTCCTGACCAGGAGACCGCGGCTGCGCAGCACGCGGCGCTCCAAGGGGGAGAAGAGCAGCAGGTCGATGCCGATACCGACGATCAGGATCAGGATGATCGTGGCCAGCACCCCCGACATGTCGCTGTAGGTACGGAAGTTCTCCATCAGCTGGCCCAGACCGGTGCCCAGGTCGGGAGAGTTGGCGATGAGCTCGGCGGCCATGAGCGAGCGCCAGGAGAACGCCCAGCCCTGCTTGAGGCCCGCCAAGTAGCCGGGCAGCGCGGCGGGCAGCAGCACATGGCGGATGCCGTTGACGCCGGTCGCGCCGATGGTGCGTCCGGCCCGCAGGTACAGCGGCGGGATCTGGTCGACGCCGGCCACCAGACCGTTGGCGATGGAGGGCACGGCGCCCAGCAGCACCACGGCGTAGATCGTCGCGTCGGTCAGCCCGAACCAGATGATCGCGGCAGGCACCCAGGCCACCGAGGGCAGCGACTGGAGGCCCGACAGGATCGGCCCGATCGCCGCCCGGACGACCTTGACCCGCGCGACGAGCAGACCGAGCGGCGTGCCGATGGCGACCGAGACGGCGAAGCCGAGGGCGCCGCGCGAGATGCTCGTCCAGATGTAGCCGAGCAGGGTCCCATCGAGCCACATCTGCTCGATCGAGTTCCATACGTCGAGCGGCCCCGGCAGGACGTAGTCGGGCTTGAGGTCGGAGACCGCGGCGACCTGCCAGAAGGTGAGCACCAGGGCGACGGCGACAAACGGCGGCACCACCTTGGAGAGCAGAATCCTGCCCAGGCCCACCCGCTCGCTGGTGTGGGTCTCCAAGGCGTCCAGGCCGGCCTCCAGGCCGGCGAGGTCGCTCTTGGAGCTTGTGTCAGTGCTGGCCATGTCGGCGGATCTCCCCCCGCAGTTGTTCGGTGATCTCGACGGACAGGTCGGCGACCGCGGAGTCCTCGATCCGGCGCGGCTGCGGGATGTCGACCCGCCATTCGCGCGCGATGCGTCCCGGCCGGGACGACAGCAGCACCACGCGCTCGGCGAGGCGGACGGCCTCGCGGACGTTGTGGGTGACGAAGAGGACAGAGACGTTGGTCTCCGACCAGATGCGAGTGAGCTCCTCGTGGAGCACATCGCGGGTGATGGCGTCGAGCGCGGCGAACGGCTCGTCCATCAGGAGCAGTTGGCTGTCCTGGGCGAGTGCGCGGGCCAGCGCGACACGCTGGCGCATGCCGCCGGACAGCTCGTGCACCCGCTTGCCGTACGCGCCGGTGAGCCGCACCAGCCGGAGCAGCCGCTCCGCCTCCGGCGCCCGCTCCGCCTTGGCCATGCCCCGCATCTTGAGGGCCAGTTCGACGTTCTTGCCCGCTGTCAGCCACGGGAAGAGCGCGTGCTCCTGGAACATCAGGGCGGGGCGCCCGCCGGGCACGTCGATCGCGCCCGACGAAGGCTTGTCCAGCCCGGCAACCAGGTTGAGGAGGGTGGACTTCCCGCAACCGGAAGCCCCCAGGAGGGTCACGAACTCACCGGGCGCGACATCGATGCTGATGTCGTCGAGCACCAGCTGCTGCGCGCCGGGCCGGCCGAACGACTTCGACACCTGGTCGATCCTGGCCGCGTACGACAGCGTGTCTACGGGCGCGGTGGCCTGCTTGACGAGTGTGGTGGCCATGAGCGTCACCTCCTGAGGGCGTTGCCGGATACGACGGATTGCTTACTTGGCGCCGAGCCCGGCGTCTTCGACGGCGGGCTGCTTCTCGGCCTTGAGGACCTTGTTGAGCAGCGTCAGGTCGTAAATGCCGTCCAGCAGCGGGCCCTTGAGGAGACCGGCCTTCACCGCGTGATCGGCCTCGTCCCGCAGCGTCGAAGCGAGCGGGTCATTGAGGATGTCGACGTTGTCGAATGCGGGGTCGAGGACCTTCGCAGGCAGTTCCTTGCCGGAGTCGGCCTTGAGCTTCGCGTTGACCGAGGCCTTGGCCTTGTCCGGGTTGGCCTTGATCCAGTCGTTGGTCTTCACCGAGCCGCGCAGGAAGGCCTCGACGACGTCGGGGTGCTCCTTGAGGAACTTCTGCGAGACGATCACGTTCGTAATGACGAACTTGTCGTCCCTCCACAGCTTCTTCTCGTCGAGGAGCACCTTGCCGCCGTCCGCGACGAGCTTGGACGCCGTCGGCTCCGGGACCCACGCGCCGTCCAGCGCACCGGACTGGAAGGACGCCGGGATGACCTTGTTCTCCTGGCGCAGTACCGTGACGTCGCCCTTGCCGGTGTCCGCGTCGACCTTCAGGCCCTTGGTCGACAGGTAGTTGAGCAGGGCCACGTCCTGGGTGTTGCCGAGCTGCGGGGTGGCGATGCGCTTGCCCTTGAGTTCGCCCAGGGACTTGATCTTCTTCGGGTTGACGACGAGCGAGACACCGCCGGAGGCCGAACCCGAGATGATCCGCAGGTTCTCGCCCTTCGACTTGGTGTAGCCGTTGATCGAGGGGGAGGGGCCGATCCAGCCGATGTCGATGGCGCCCGCGTTCATGGCCTCGATCTCCGAGGGACCCGCGTTGAAGACCTGCGGCTTGACCTTCGTGCCGCCGAGCTCTTTCTGGATCAGGCCCTCTTGGAGGCCCACCAGGGCGGTGGCGTGGGTGACGTTGGCGAAGTAGCCGATCCGCACCTCGTCCACACCGCCGACCTTCTCGCCCTTGGCGACCGGCGCCGTCCTGTCCTTCTCGGCCTCGGAGCCGTAACCGCACGCGCCGAGCACGCCGATCAGCAGCGGAAGAGCGGCGGCGGCAGCGATACTGCGGCGCAGGGAGGGTCGGTTGGCACGCACGGGAGGTGTTCCTCTCGTTGGCCCGGTGCTACGTCACGTGTGACGCGACCGGGAAGTCGGCAGGTCTTCGTCTGTACGGCTTGTGGGGGGTGCGGGCGCGCATGCGGTGCGCGTACGTCATCGCGCACATCGCGCGACCCCGCCCGTGCCCGCGCCGAGCGTGCCGCTGCCGATGCGACCGCCTTCTCTGGCGAACGTCGCGTAGATGTCGATGCTCATCAGAAGTCCCAGCCGTCGTCGTCGATCTCGGCCACAGCGTCGGGGGCGGCGAACGAGTCGCCCGCCATGCCGGCCGCCAGCGTTGTACCGTCGGCCGGGTCGATCAGCAGGAAGGAACCGGTGCGCCGTGAGTCGGCGTACGCGTCGAGCGCCAGCGGCTCGGCGGTGCGGACCAGCACCCGGCCGATGTCGTTGGCGACCAGCTGCCCGGGGTCCGGGTGCTGGGACAGGTCGTCCAGCGTGAGCCGGGACGGGATGTCCTTGACGATCGCCTTGACCGTGCGTGTGGTGTGCTTCAGCAGCACCCGCTGGCCCACCACCAGAGGCTGGTCGGCCACATGGCAGACCGTCGCCTCGACGTCCTGGGTGGTGCGCGGAGCCGCCGCGCTCGGCGCGATCATGTCGCCGCGCGAGATGTCCAGGTCGTCGGCGAGGGTGACCGTCACCGACTGCGGCGCCCAGGCGATGTCCGTCGGGTCGCCGAGCACATCGATCCCGGTGACCGTGCTCGTACGGCCGGAGGGCAGCACGGTCACGGCCTCGCCGACGCGCAGTGCGCCGGAGGCGATCTGGCCCGCGTAACCGCGGTAGTCCGGCAGTTCGGCGGTCTGCGGGCGGATGACGTACTGCACCGGGAAGCGGCCGGGGCAGTCGGCCAGGTCGTGGCTGACCGGCACCGACTCCAGGTGCTCCAGGACGGTGGGGCCGCCGTACCAGTCCATGTGCGCGGAGGGCTCCACCACGTTGTCGCCGACCAGCGCCGAGATCGGGATGGCGGTGATCTCGGGGACGCCGAGGGAGGCGGCGTACGCCGTGAACTCCTCGGCGATGGCGGCGAATACGGGCTCGGCGTACTCGACGAGGTCCATCTTGTTGACGGCGAGCACGACGTGCGGGACGCGCAGCAGCGCCGCGACCGCCGCGTGGCGCCGGGTCTGCTCGACCACACCGTTGCGGGCGTCGACCAGGACGACGGCCAGCTCGGCGGTGGAGGCGCCGGTGACCATGTTGCGGGTGTACTGCACATGCCCGGGGGTGTCGGCCAGGATGAAACGCCTGCGGGTCGTCGCGAAGTAGCGGTAGGCGACATCGATGGTGATGCCCTGCTCACGCTCGGCGCGCAGCCCGTCGGTGAGCAGCGCCAGGTCGGGCGCCTCCTGACCCCGCTTGAGGGACGCCGCCTCGACGGCCTCCAGCTGGTCGGTGAGGATCGACTTCGAGTCGTGCAACAGCCTGCCCACCAGGGTGGACTTGCCGTCGTCGACGGAGCCGGCGGTGGCGAAGCGCAGCAGGGTGGTGGTGCTCAACTGCTCGTTGATGGTGGTCATTTAGAAGTACCCCTCGCGCTTGCGGTCTTCCATCGCGGCCTCGGACATCTTGTCGTCGGCACGGGTCGCACCCCGCTCGGTGAGCCGGGAGGCGGCGATCTCGGTGATCACGGCTTCGAGCGTGGTGGCGTCGGAGTCGACGGCGCCGGTGCAGGACATGTCGCCGACGGTGCGGTAGCGGATCAGGCGCGTCTCCACCTGCTCGTGCTCCTTGGGGCCGCCCCACTCGCCCGCCGTCAGCCACATGCCGGAACGCTGGAAGACCTCGCGCTCGTGGGCGTAGTAGATGCCCGGCAGTTCGATCTTCTCGCGGGCGATGTACTGCCACACGTCCAGCTCGGTCCAGTTGGAGAGCGGGAAGACCCGCACATGCTCGCCGGGCGCGTGGCGGCCGTTGTAGAGCTGCCACAGCTCGGGGCGCTGCCGGCGCGGGTCCCACGCGGAGAACTCGTCGCGCAGCGAGAACACCCGCTCCTTGGCGCGCGCCTTCTCCTCGTCGCGGCGCCCGCCGCCGAACACCGCGTCGAACCGCTCGGCCTGGATCTTCTCGGTCAGCGGCACGGTCTGGAGCGGATTGCGGACGCCGTCGGGGCGCTCGCGGAGCTTCCCGGCGTCGATGTACTCCTGCACGGAGGCGACATGCAGCCGCAGCCCGTGCTCGGCCACCGCGCGGTCGCGGTACTCCAGCACCTCCGGGAAGTTGTGCCCGGTGTCGACGTGCAGCAGGGAGAAGGGCACCTGCGCGGGCGCGAACGCCTTGAGCGCCAGATGCAGCATGACGATCGAGTCCTTGCCGCCGGAAAAGAGGATCACCGGTCGCTCGAACTCACCCGCCACCTCGCGGAAGATGTGCACGGCCTCGGACTCCAGGGAGTCCAGGTGGCTGAGCGCGTAGGGGCTTTCCAGGCCCTCGGTGGCAGTGCCGGCGGTCGTCGTCATGCCAGACCCCTTTCGGTGAGCAGTATGTGCAGCGCGTCCGCGGACTCCTGCACGGTCTGCTGGTGCGACTCGATCCGCAGGTCGGGCGACCGGGGTTCCTCGTAGGGATCGTCGACCCCGGTGAGTCCCGAAATCTCGCCGGCCGCCTGCTTGGCGTACAGGCCCTTCACATCGCGTACGGAGCACACGTCCACCGGTGTGGCGACATGCACCTCCAGGTACGCGCTGCCCTCGGCCTGGTGGCGCTTACGAACGGCCTCGCGGCTGTCGGCGTACGGCGCGATGACAGGCACCAGGGCCTTCACGCCGTTGGACGCCAGCAGTTCGGCGACGAAGCCGATGCGCTGGACGTTGGTGTGCCGGTCCTCGCGGCCGAAGCCGAGGCCCGCCGAGAGGAACTCGCGGATCTCGTCGCCGTCGAGCACCTCGACCCGGTGGCCCTCGCCGCGCAGCCGGTCCGCCAGCGCGTGCGCGATGGTGGTCTTGCCGGCGCTCGGCAGACCCGTGAGCCAGATGGTGGCCCCAGTCACGTGGTTCTCCTGATCATTGGTCATCAGCCGTGCAGCCCGCATTCGGTCTTGTTGCTGCCGGCCCAGCGGCCGGCCCGTGCGTCCTCGCCCGCCTCGACCCGGCGGGTGCAGGGGGCGCAGCCCACCGACGCGTAACCGTCCATGAGTAACGGGTTGGTGAGGACGCCGTGTTCGGTCACGTACGCGTCCACGTCGTCCTGCGTCCAGCGGGCGATCGGGGCGATCTTGACCTTCTGCCGCTTCTCGTCCCAGCTGACGACCGGGGTGTTCGCCCTGGTCGGGGACTCGTCGCGGCGCAGGCCCGTCGCCCAGGCGTGGTAGCCCTTCAGCCCGTCCTCAAGAGGTGCGACCTTGCGCAGGGCGCAGCACAGGTCGGGGTCGCGGTCGTGGAGCTTCGGCCCGTACTCGGCGTCCTGCTCCTCGACGGACTGCCACGGCAGCAGCGTGATGACATTGACGTCCATCACGGCCTCGACGGCGTCCCGTGTGCCGATGGTCTCCGGGAAGTGGTAACCCGTGTCGAGGAACACGACATCCACACCGGGCCTCGCACGCGAGGCGAGGTGCGCGACGACCGCGTCCTCCATGGAGGACGTCACGCAGAAGCGGTCACCGAAGGTCTCGGCGGCCCACCTGAGGATGTCCAGGGCGGAGGCGTCTTCGAGGTCCCGCCCGGCCTGTTCGGCCAGCGACTTGAGCTCATCCTGCGATTTGCGGTCTTCCTGAACAAGCGTCATATCTCGTCCCCTCCACCGTCATTGCGCCGAACTCCCCGGCTGAGCAGCCCGAGGAACTTCAACTGAAAGGCGCGATTGCACGCCGCGCATTCCCAGGCGCCGTGACCCGCCTCGTTGGGGCGCAGGTCCTCGTCGCCGCAGTACGGGCAGTGGAAGGGCGCCGCTCGCTCGCTCATGACAGGTCCTTCTCGTCGGCCCGCAGCGCCCAGGTCGCGAAGCGCTCGTCGTCCGCGCGCTGGTCCTTGAAACGCAGCAGCACCCGCTCGACGTAGTCGGGCAGTTCGGTCGAAGTGACCTTCAGGCCACGGACCTTGCGGCCGAACCCGGCTTCGAGGCCGAGCGCGCCGCCCAGGTGGACCTGGAACCCCTCGACCTGGTTGCCGTCGGCGTCCAGCATCAGCTGGCCCTTGAGGCCGATGTCGGCGACCTGGATGCGGGCGCAGGCGTTCGGGCAGCCGTTGAGGTTGATGGTGATGGGCTCGTCGAACTCCGGGATGCGACGCTCCAGTTCGTCGATGAGCGAGGCGCCGCGCGCCTTGGTCTCGACGATCGCGAGCTTGCAGAATTCGATGCCGGTGCAGGCCATCGTGCCGCGCCTGAAGGGCGAGGGGGTGACCCGGAGGTCCAGGGCCTCAAGCCCGGAGACCAGCGAATCGACCTGCGCCTCTTCGACGTCGAGCACGATCATCTTCTGCTCGGCGGTGGTCCGCAGCCGGCCCGAGCCGTGCGCTCCGGCCAGGTCGGCGATCTTCGCCAGCGTGGTGCCGTCCACGCGTCCGACGCGTGGTGCGAAGCCGACGTAGAAGCGGCCGTCCTTCTGCTTGTGCACTCCGAGGTGGTCGCGCCAGGTCCCGGTCGGCTGCTCGGGCGCGGGGCCGTCGACCAGCTTGTACTTGAGGTACTCGTCCTCCAGGATCCGGCGGAACTTCTCGTGGCCCCAGTCGGCGACGAGGAACTTCAGACGGGCCCGGTTGCGCAGACGCCGGTAGCCGTAGTCGCGGAAGATGCCGATGACACCGCCGTAGACGTCGGGTACCTCGTCGAGCGGCACCCAGGCGCCGAGCCGGACGCCGAGCTTGGGGTTGGTGGACAGGCCGCCGCCGACCCACAGGTCGAAGCCGGGGCCGTGCTCGGGGTGCTCGACGCCGACGAAGGCGATGTCGTTGATCTCGTGCGCCACGTCGAGCTGCGGGGAGCCCGAGATGGCGGACTTGAACTTCCGCGGCAGGTTGGAGAAGTCGGGGTTGCCGATGAAGCGGCGCTGGATCTCGTCGATGGCGGGCGAGCCGTCGATGATCTCGTTCTCGGCGACGCCGGCCACCGGGGAGCCGAGGATCACCCGGGGGGTGTCGCCGCAGGCTTCGGTGGTGGAGAGCCCCACGCCCTCCAGGCGGCGCCAGATCTCCGGCACGTCCTCGATGCGGATCCAGTGGTACTGGACGTTCTGGCGGTCGGTGAGGTCGGCGGTCCCGCGCGCGAACTCCTGGGAGACCTCACCGATGACACGCAGCTGCTCGGTGGTCAGCCGGCCGCCGTCGATGCGGACCCGGAGCATGAAGTACTCGTCGTCCAGCTCCTCCGGCTCCAGGATCGCCGTCTTGCCGCCGTCGATGCCGGGCTTGCGCTGGGTGTAGAGGCCCCACCAGCGCATACGTCCGCGCAGGTCATTGGGGTCGATCGAGTCGAATCCGCGCTTCGAGTAGACCGTCTCAATGCGTGTCCGCACATTGAGACCGTCGTCGTCCTTCTTGAACTGCTCGTTGCCGTTGAGCGGAGTGAAGTGACCCACGGCCCACTGACCTTCGCCACGGTGGCGTCCGGCCTTGCGGCGGGGCGCGGGGGCGGCGTGCTGTTCGGGAGTGGCGGCCATGGTGGTTCGTCCTTCTCTGGCGGCTCGAAGGGGTGCGGAACGATGTCGACCGTACCTCTGCGACCTGCGCGAACGCGGTCAGGCGCGACATGACGAGGTGGTCCGGCAGGCAGCCGGAGGTCACATGTGCGACAAGGGGAATCGGCTCGTCCGCGACGGCGGAGAACGCGGCAGTGCTGGTGCTGTCAGCCCGCCGGACAGATGGCGCTGGACATGCGGCCGAGGTCGACGTGCCGCCGACTCACCAAGGCAACTCCAGCTGAAGACATGACGGAAGCGTGTCACGCGCATCTCGGGCCAGTCCACCACTGCCCAATATGTGGACAACTCTGTCTCGAAGAGCGAGATGGTGTGTTGTCGGTCACTCGCGGAACGGGCTACGGAAGGCCCATTGAAGGGCCGATACGGAGGCCGACGCCCGGCGTCGGGGGGAGGTGGGAGGTGGGAGGTGGGAGGCGGGAGGCGGGTGGGCCGGTCAGGCCCGCGCCCCGGGCCACGGGCTCGCGACCATCACATCGGGTTCGTCGGCCGTCTTCGTGTCGAACAGCCGGAAACCACGACGCAGGTAGTTGTCCATGGCGTGCGGCCCGTCCTTGCTGCACGTGTGCAGCCACACCCGCTTCGTCTCCGGCCGGCCCGGCCACCGGTCCGCGAGGTCCCAGGCACGGGCGGCGCCGTACGACAGCAGATGCCCACCGATCCGCCGCCCCCTGAAGGCGGGGATCAGACCGAAGTACATGACCTCGACGGCTCCCTCGTCCTGCGCCACCAGCTCGACGTAGCCCGCCGGGGTGCCCTTCTCGTACGCCACCCAGGTCTCGGTCCCGGGCCGTTCCACGGCCTCCCGCCACTGCGGGTAGGTCAGGGCGAGCCGGTCGGTCCACTGGATGTCACCGCCCACCGCGGTGTAGAGGAAGCGGCTGAACTCGGGGGAGGGGACCTCGGCCCGCACGATCCGGACGTCTCCGGCGGGCTCCACGGCCGGCCGCAGATCGGCGGGCGAGGTCTGTTCCAGGGACCATGTGGTCACCGTGCTGCTGCTCATGGCAGCCAGAGAACCACGCCCCGCCGCTCCGGCCAAAGCGGACCCCGGCCGTCAGCCGCCGGACGCGTCCCGGGCCGCGGCATCCCGCTGCCGGAGCCGCGCACGCACAACCGCCGGGGCCGTGGAGTGCGCCAGCAGGTCCGCCGGGTGCGCCGGGGGAACGACCGACACCTCCATCTCGTCCACGAAGCGGTACGGACGGTGCGCGAGGACCTCCGCGAGGTGCCTCCGCAGCCGCGACATCTCCGCCCGCACGGTCACCGTGCGCGTCGGATCCCCGAAGAGCTCGGTCGCCAGCTCCGCCGCGCTGCACCCCTTGCGGTGCGCACTCAGCAGGTACAGCAGCTCGGCATGGCGCGGGGAGAGCGCCTGGGTCCACTGCCCCGCCGCGCCGGACACGGTCACCGTCGACTGCCGTCGCTCACTCAGATCCAGTACGACCCGGTTCGCCGCCGCCTCGTCCGGGGCCGACGGGGACTCGTCCACGCGGATCAGCCAGCCGCCCGGCAGCGGCTCCACCGTGCACATCCCCAGCGACGGCAGCCACCTGCGGCCCGCGCGGAACGTCCTGGGCAGCGGCAGCCTGTCCACCGGCGGCATCCCGGTCACCGCGGCGAGCCAGCCGTGCGAGTCCACCGCCAGCGCCCGGCCGCCCAGCCTGCACAGGACGGGCGCAGCCACCGACCGCAGCCGCTCGACCGTCATCAGATGCCGGTCGCGCAGTTCACCGACGGCCAGCCGCGCCACCGAGTCGACCAGCGCGAGCATCGCCGGGTGGAACGTGGAGTCGGGCCCGCTCACATCGATGATGCCCAGCAGCCGCCCGTCCCTGGGGTCGTGCACCGGCGCCGCCGCGCACGTCCAGTTGTGCAGCGTACGGACGAAGTGCTCGGCCGAGTGCACCTGGACGGGCACACCCGACTCCAGGGCGGTACCGATCGCGTTGGTGCCCGTGGAGTCCTCGCTCCACGCGGCGCCCTCCTCCAGACAGATGCCGTTGGCCCGGCGCATGACCCCGCGGTTGCCGTCGCGCCACAGCACCCGGCCCTCCGCGTCCGTGACGATCATGATCTGCTGCGACGCGTCGGTGATCGCGGCCAGCCCCTTGCTGAGCGAGGGCAGCAGCTCACCGAGAGCGGTGGTCCTGCGACGCCGCTCCATCTCCTCGGCCGGCAGCAGGAGGCTGCTGGTGGAGCGCTCGGGATCGATCCCGATACGCATCATCCGCTGCCACGAGGCGTCGATGACGGGACGCGGCGCGATGCGCGAGGGTTCGCCGGAGAGCACGGCGTCCCGTATGCCGTGCAGCGCGCGAACGGACTCGGCGGTATGCCGGGAAACCGGCAGAGCGCTGTCGGGTGGTCGGAACTTCACTGGATACTCCCCGACGGGCACGGACACTCGACGTCAGACGGTCACGGCCATCGTGCCTCGCCGTCGGCCCCCGTGCAGTGCACTCCGTACAACCGGTGCAACGCCATGCAACTCTATGCAACCCTCGCGCGCCCCGGCCCGGTTGTACGAGGCTGGCTTGTGTTCGGCCGGGTTGATGCCGCGTCGGCGCGGCATCAACCCGGCCGAGCCGCAGCGTTTACGGGATGTCCGGCACCTCCGCGCGCGCCCGCTCCACGACGGACCCCAGGTCGAGGGTGTGCGGCAGCGTCCCGAAGGCCGCACCCCAGTCCCCGCCGAGCCGCGACGCGCAGAACGCGTCCGCGACCTCCGGCGGCGCCCAGCGCACCAGCAGCGAGCCCTGCAGCACCAGCGCCATCCGCTCCACCAGCCGCCGGGCCCGGCCCTCCATGCCGTCCAGGTCGGCCAGTTCGGTCAGCAGCCCCTTGATCGCCCCGTCCAGCCGGTGATCGGCGCCGCGTGCCTGCCCGACCTCGGTGAGGAAGGCGTTGAGCGCCTGTGGCTCGCGCTGCAACGCCCGCAGGACGTCCAGGGCCTGGACGTTCCCCGAGCCCTCCCAGATGGAGTTGAGCGGCGACTCGCGCAGCAGCCGCGGCATGCCCGACTCCTCGACGTAGCCGTTGCCGCCCAGACACTCCAGGGCCTCGGCCGTGACCGGCGTGCACCGCTTGGTCACCCAGTACTTGGCCGCCGGTACCGCGAGCCGCAGCAGGGCCCGGTCCTGCTCGGTGTCGCTGTCGTACGCCGCGGCGAGCCGCAGCGCGAGCGTCGTCGCCGCCTCCGACTCCAGCGCCAGGTCGGCCAGCACATTGCGCATCAGCGGTTTGTCGATCAGCTTGCCGCCGAACGCGCTCCGGTACGCCGCGTGGTGTGTGGCCTGCGCCACGGCCTGGCGCATCAGCGCCGCCGAGCCGATCACACAGTCGAGCCGGGTGGCCGCCACCATCTCGATGATGGTGCGCACCCCGCGCCCCTCCTCACCGACCAGCCGCGCCCAGGTCCCGTCGAACTCCACCTCGCTCGACGCGTTGGACCTATTGCCCAGTTTGTCCTTGAGGCGCTGGATCCGGAACACATTGCGCGTCCCGTCCGCCAGTACCCGCGGCACCAGGAAGCAGCTCAGGCCGCCCGGCGCCTGCGCCAGCACCAGGAAGCCGTCGCACATCGGCGCCGAGCAGAACCACTTGTGCCCGGTGAGCAGGTACTCGCCCTCACCGGCCAGCGCCTCGGCGTTCGTCGTGTTCGCCCGGACGTCGCTGCCGCCCTGTTTCTCCGTCATCCCCATGCCGAAGAGCGCCCCGGCCTTGAGCGCCCCGGCCCGCAGGTCCTGGTCGTACACATGAGAGGTGAGCCGGGGCTCCCACTCGGCGGCGAGCGCCGGGTCCGTGCGCAGCGCGGGGACCGCCGCGTGCGTCATGGACAGCGGGCAGCCGTGCCCCGCCTCGGCCTGCGTCCACACCAGGAAACCGGCGGCGCGCCGGACATGCCCGGCCGGCCTGCCCCAGGCGTCGGTCAGGCCCGCCGACACCGCGTACCCGAGCAGATGGTGCCAGGACGGATGGAAATCGACCTCGTCGATCCGGTTCCCGTAGCGGTCGTGCGTCCGCAGGCTCGGTGGATTGTCATTGGCCCGCGTCCCCCATTCCTGGGCCTGCACGGATCCGGCGCTCCGGCCGAGCTCCGACAGTTCGCCCTGTACTTCGTCGAGGATCGAGGGGTCCGTATGCCGTTCCACTGCCTCGGACAGGGTCCGGTCGGCGGTGAAGACGTCGTACCCCACCAGGGGCGGAGGCTGATTGGTCACTGTGTGGGTGCTGACTGCCATGCCGCTACGGTAAGGAGGTGCAGGCAGCAAAAGAAACACCCGAACGGCCCGAGGGCCGGCTCCACCGGGCCAGAGTCCTCTACCGCAACGTCTCCAAGCGCAAGTTGGCCTGGTTGCTGCTGAAGGACACGGTCAACTCGTGCATCGAGTACCGCATCCTGGGTCTCGCCGCCGAGGCCGCGTTCTTCACCCTGCTGTCCCTGCCGCCCCTGCTGCTCGGCATGATCGGTCTGCTCGGTTATGTCGACGCGTGGACCAGCGCCGAGTCGGTCGCCTCCATCGAGAAGAACATCCTGACCGCCGCCGAGGCCGTGCTGTCCGACCGCGGCGTCAACGACTTCGCCAAGCCGCTCCTCGCGGACGTCACCAAGGGCGCAAGCCCGGACATCATCTCGATCGGCTTCGCGATCGCCCTGTGGTCCGGCTCCCGGGCCGTCAACGTCTTCATCGAAACCATCACGGTGATGTACGGACTCGACGGCCACCGCGGCATCGTCAAGACCCGGCTGCTCGCCTTCCTGCTGTACATCGTCGCGCTGATCATCGGCGCGGTGGTGCTGCCGCTGATGGTCGTGGGCCCCGACCGGGTGGTGGACCTCGTCCCGTTCGGCACCGAAGTCGTCAGCGTTCTGTACTGGCCCGTGGTGATACTGCTGTCCATCGTCTTCCTCACCACGCTCTACCACGTGTCGGTGCCCGTCCGTTCGCCCTGGATCGAGGATGTGCCGGGTGCGCTGGTTGCCCTGGGCATGTGGGTGTTCGGCAGCTTCCTGCTCCGCATCTACCTGACCAGGACCGTCGAGGGCTTCACCATCTACGGCTCCCTCGCGGCCCCCATCGCCGTGCTCCTGTGGATCGGCATCTCCGCCTTCGCCGTCCTGGTCGGCGCCGCGGTCAACGCGGCCATCGACCGCGTCTGGCCCTCCGTCGCCACCGCCGCGGCCCGCGAGGCCAACGACCGGGTACGCACGGCCCAGGCGGCTGCGGTGATAGCGCGCGCGGAGGCCGTGCGCGCGGCGGGCGACGACTACGACGCGTCCGACCCGGACATGCCCTCGGAGTTCCCGGAGCGCTGGTCGAGGTTCCTGCCCCCGGACGATCTGAAGTCCCGGCTGCACACCGGGCGCGACAAGGAGACCCGGGAGGCCCGCGAGGCACGGGAGGCACGGGAGGCCCGCGAGGCACGGGAGAACAAGGAGCCCCAAGAGCCCCATAAGCACCGGAGACCGCGCCCCTAGCGGGCCGCCGACAGGAACCGCACCGAGGGACGCCCCTGCGGCCCGTCCGCCGTCACGACCGTACGGACGTCGTAGACCTCGGCGATGAGCTCCTCGGTGAGGATCTTCTCCGGACTGCCCGCCGCCACCACCCGGCCCTCCTTGAGCACCACCAGCCGATCACAGAACATCGCGGCCAGGTTGAGGTCGTGCAGCGCGATCACGCTGGTCACCGGGGCCCGTACGACCAGCTCGAGAAGGTCCAGCTGGTGCCGCACGTCGAGATGGTTCGTCGGCTCGTCCAGCAGCAGCTCGCGCGGCTCCTGCGCCAGCGCGCGGGCGATCTGCGCCCGCTGCCGCTCACCCCCGGACAGTGTGTGCCACGACCGTCCGGCCATGGTCCGGAGCCCGGTGTACGCGAGGGCGTCCCGCACCGCCGCGTCGTCGGCCGCCGTGGGCGCGGACCACGCCCGGCGATGCGGGATACGCCCCAGCCGTACGACGTCCAGCACGCTCATGTCGACCTCGGTCACCGCGTGCTGCTCCACCACGGCCACCCGGCGCGCCACGTCCCTGCGGCTCAGCTCCCCGAGCGGTACGCCGTCCAGCGACACCACGCCCGACGACGTGGGCCTCACCCCGGCCAGCAGCCGCAGCAGCGTCGACTTGCCCGAACCGTTCGGCCCGAGGAGTCCCACGGTCGACCCCGGGGCGGCGTCCAGGGACACCCCGTCGACGATCAGCGCCTCGCCGGTCCGCCACGACACGCTCGCAGCACGCAGACTCATCGCAGCCTCCGGCCCCGGTAGAGGATGACGACAAAGGCCGGCACGCCGATCAGTGACGTCATGACGCCCACCGGCAGCTCCTGCGGATCCAGGACGGTGCGCGCCACCGTGTCGATCCACACCAGGAACACCGCGCCGGCCAGCGCGGTCGCCGGAAGCAGTCGACGGTGACCGGTACCGACGATCGCGCGGGCCGCGTGCGGCAGCACCAGGCCGACGAACCCGATGGCCCCCGACGTACTGACCAGCGTCGCCGTGAGCAGCGCCGTCGCGGCGAGCAGCAGCAGCCGGGTCCGGCCGACGGAGACCCCGAGCGACGCCGCGGCCTCCTCGCCGAAGGCGAACGCGTCGAGCGCCGTCGCCTTGGCGCCGCACACCACCAGCACCACGGCCAGCACCGCGGCGCACAGCCAGACGTCGGCCCACGAGGCGTTGGCGAGCGAGCCCAGCAGCCAGAACAGCACGCCACGGGTCTGCTCGGCGTCGGCCGACGAGATGACGACGAAGGAGGTGAGCGCCGAGAAGAGCTGCATGGCGGCCACCCCGGCGAGCAGCACCCGGTCCGTCGTCCCGCCCGAGGCGTAACCCAGCACCAGGACGAGCCCGAAGGCGCACAGCGCACCGAGGAACGCACCGGCCGACAGCGACACCAGGCCGCCGCCGACGCCGAGGATCACCACCAGGACCGCGCCGGTGGACGCGCCGGAGGAGACCCCGAGGACAAAGGGGTCGGCGAGCGGATTGCGCAGCAACGACTGCAGCACGGCCCCGCACACCCCCAGGCCCGCGCCGCACACCGCGGCGAGCAGGGTCCGCGGCAGCCGCAGCTCCCAGACGATGCCTTCGCGGATCGGCGAAAGCCGGGAGTGGCCCCAGCCCGCCCGGTCGGCGACCACGGCCCAGACGTCGGAGACCTCGATGTCGGCGGGGCCGAAAGTGATCGCGACGGCGATGGAGGCGAGGAGCAGGGCCAGTCCGCCCACCCAGAACAGCGCCCCGCCCACTCGCAGGGCGGGGCGGGTCCTCCGCGCGCCGTCCTCGCTCACCGCGCTCAACCAGCGAGTCCGTACGTACGCAGTGCGGCGCCGACCTTCTCGACGCCCTCGATCGTACGGATCGAGGGGTTCATGGCCTGTCCGCTCAGCAGGACGTACCGCTTCTTCCGCACCGCGGTCATGTGCCGGGTGACCGGATTGGTCTCCAGGAACTTGATCTTCGCGGCGGCCGTCTCCGCGCTCTCGCTCCGGCGGGTCAGATCACCGACGACGAGCACGTCGGGGTCGCGGTCGGCCACGTTCTCCCAGTTGATCTGGGGCCATTCGTCATGGGTGTCGTCGAAGACGTTCTTCGCACCGAGCGCCTCGGTGACCACTCCGGGCGCACCACAACAGCCCGCCATGTAGGGGGAGTCGGAGTTCGCGAACCAGTAGAGCAGCGTGGTGTCCCCGGCATCGACGCCCTTGGCGGCCGTGGCGTAGCGTCCCTTGAGGTCACCGATGAGCTTCTCGCCGCGCTCCTCCACGTCGAAGACGCGGGCGAGGTCGCGGATCTCGCCGTACACGCTCTCCATCGTCAGCGGCTCGCCGCGCGAACCGTCGCCGTCGCCCGTGTTGGACTTCTCGCAGTCGGCGGGCGAGAGATATGTGGGCACACCGAGCTTCTCGAAGTCGGCGCGCGGGGCGACACCGCCCTCACCGAACGTGAAGACGAACGAGGCGGAGACGAAGTCGGGTTCCTCGGCGAGCACCCGCTCGAAGGAGGGCCTGTTCTCCGCGAGCCGCGGCACCTTGGCGTTTTCCGCCGCGAGTTCCTTGAGCACCGGGTCGGTCCAGGTGGCCGAACCGGCCAGCCGGTCGCCGAGCCCCAGGGACAGCAGGATCTCGGTGGACCCCTGATCGAGCGAGACGGCGTGCTCGGGCGGGCTCTCGATCGTCACCTCGCGGCCGCAGTTCTTGAAGGTCCTGGGATACCCGGAACCGTCCCGGCCGGACTTGCCCGAGTCGGACGAGGTGTTCGTCGAACCCGCACCGCAGGCAGTCAGCACGCCGAGCACAAGAGAGAGCAGACCCGCGGCCAGGGCCCGGTGAAAGGCGGGGCGGGCAGGAGGGGAAGGCAGCACAGGAGCCATTTCCGTCTGAGGCCCGGTCGCGGAGCCTGTCGGTCGTCGCACCCCGGTCAGCGGGTGTGCGGCCGGGGCTGCCAGCAGGTCTTCGGACTCGGGGTCGTCCGGACGCGGCGCCTTCCCGGACTGCTCGTCCAGTGGCCGATACCGCGCCCGTCGCCCTCACCGCTGCGCGTCAGTTCCGGATTCGCACCGGATTCCCTGACCCAAATGTGGGTTCGACTGGCAGCCGCAAGCTACCACAGCGATCTTGACCTTCCCCGGCCCGGGAGGCGCGCCTAACCTGGACGGTATGTACGCCGAGTGGGCATCGAGGCTCGACGGCGCCGTCGTGTGGACGCACACCGCGCCACCGGCCCCCGCCGTCGCACACCCCGTGCTGCCCGACGGATGCATGGACCTGCTCTGGTCCGAGGGCAGGCTGCTCGTCGCCGGCCCCGACACCCACGCCCACCCCGGGGGCGACAAGCCCGGCGCCGCGTACGCCGGCGTACGGTTCGCACCCGGCGCCGGGCCCGCGATCCTCGGGATACCGGCGCACGAGTTGCGCGACCGGCGGGTGGAGCTGGCCGATCTGTGGCCCGGCGCCACGGTCCGTGCCCGTGCCGCCCGGATCGCCGGCGCCCCGGACCCGGCCGCCGCCCTGGAGGACCTGGTGCTGCGCCTTGCCGCGGACACCGGGCCGCCCGATCCCGTCCTGCGCGCCGTCGCCGGGCAGCTGAACGCGGGCCGTACGGTCGCCGCGACCGCCGACGCCGTGGGCCTGGGCGCCCGTCAGTTGCACCGCCGCTCGCTGGCCGCCTTCGGGTACGGGCCCAAGACGCTGGCCCGGGTCCTGCGGCTGCAGCGCGCGCTGGCGCTGGTACGTGGCGGCTCGACGTACGCCGACGCGGCGATCGCCGCGGGCTGCGCCGACCAGGCCCATCTCTCCCGCGAGATGCGTGACCTGGCCGGGCTGACCCTCGGCGCCTACGTGGCGTTGGCGAACAGCGAGACGCCGCAGCCGTCGGGGTCCAGCACCACCGCGTAGCGCTGCCCCCAGACGGCGTCCCAGGGTTTGAGGTGGCTCTCGTATCCCGCCGTGATCAAGGTGCTGTACGTCGCGTCGACCTCGGCCGGGCTGTCGCACAGGAACGCGAGACCGAGCCGCTCACCTGCCTGCGGCCGGGTCCAGCCCGGGTCGAAGGAGGCAACGGACTCCTCGGTGTCCCACAGGACACGCATACCGCCGGGCAGGGTCGCCTCGGCGTGCGGCCGGGAGTCGGCCTCGGCCGGAACATCGAGGCCGAGCTTGCGGTAGAAGGCGAGAGAGGCGGCCATGTCGGCGACGATCAGGCCGATCGCATCGAGTCGTGGAGTCATGGATTCACCGTAGGCGGGGAGGCGCGCGCGACTCTTGAAGGAAACGGACGTCATGGACGTCATGGATTCGTAAGGCCCCAGGAAGGTGGTCGCCCCTGGTGGGCGGCCTACGGTGGCGGTATGGAGAACCAGCGGCACGGCAGCGATGTGCATGTCCTGGTCGTCGACGACGACCCGACGGTTTCCGAGGTCGTCGCCCGCTATCTCGACCGGGCCGGCTTCGCCGTGGTCCGGGCCGCCGACGGGCCCGCCGCACTGCGGGCGGCGGCCGAGCGGTGGCCCGACCTGGTGGTCCTTGATCTGATGCTGCCCGGCATGGACGGCCTGGAGGTGTGCCGCGTACTGCGCGCCCGTGGCCCCGTGCCGGTGATCATGCTGACCGCGCGGGGCGACGAGGACGACCGGATCCTCGGCCTGGAAATAGGGGCGGACGACTACGTCACCAAGCCCTTCAGCCCGCGCGAACTGGTGCTCCGGGTCGAATCCGTGCTGCGCCGCGGCCGGTCGGCCGACGGCCGGGAGGGACCGCGGCTGCGGGCCGCCGGGATCGACCTGGACCCCCGGGCCCGCCGCGTCACCCGGGACGGCCATGACCTGGCGCTGACCCTGCGGGAGTTCGACCTGCTCGCGTATCTGCTGCGGCGTCCGGGCCAGGTGTGCGGGCGCGAGCAGCTGATGCGGGAGGTGTGGGGCTGGGAGTTCGGCGATCTGTCCACCGTCACCGTTCATGTGCGGCGGCTGCGCGGCAAGATCGAGGACGATCCGGCGAGGCCGCGGCTGATCCGGACGGTGTGGGGCGTGGGGTACCGGTTCGACGTACCCGCGGACCCGGACGGGCCACTGGAGGCCGCACACGCGGACCCTGAAGGGCTTCCGGGGGCCGTGTGCGCGGACCTTGAAGGCCTTCCGGAAGGTCTGCCCCGGACGGCGGCAGACGTGCCCCGGAAGGAAGAGGGCTGACCGCCGTGCGCGCACTGCTGATCATGGCCGCCTTCGCCTTCCTCGGCGCCGCGGCCGCCGGACTCCTTGGGGCGCTCGCGCTGCGCCTGCTGCGGCACCGCTCGGTGGTGGTCTCGCTGACCGTCATCGCCGCCGTCGCGGTCACCGCCATGCTCGCCGGGACCCTCTCCGTCGCCTGGGCGATGTTCCTCAACCGGCACGACCTCGGCGTGGTCACCACGGTTATCGCGATGGCCGCGGTGGTCTCCCTCGCCACCGCGCTGATCCTCGGTCGCTGGGTGGCGGCCCGCAGCAACGCCCTCACCCTGGCGGCCCGTTCGTTCGGCGACGGTGGCAGCTTCGCCGCGCCCGCCCGCGCGGCCACTGCCGAACTGGACGCACTGGGAAGGGAGTTGGCCGCCACCAGTGTGAAGCTGGGCGCATCGAGGGAGCGGGAGCGGGCGTTGGAGACTTCGCGGCGCGAGCTCGTCGCGTGGATCTCGCACGATCTGCGTACGCCACTGGCCGGCCTGCGCGCCATGTCCGAGGCGCTCGAAGACGGCCTGGTCGCCGATCCCGAGCGTTACTACCGGCAGATCCGCACCGAGGTCGACCGCATGAACTCCATGGTCGGCGACCTGTTCGAGCTGTCCCGCATCCACGCGGGCGCGCTCGCCCTCAGCCCGAGCCGGATGTCCCTGTACGACCTGGTCGGCGACGCCCTCGCGGGCGCGGACCCACTGGCCCGAGAGCTCGGCGTGCGCCTCGTCGGTGACGGCGTCGAGCCGCTGCCCGTCGAGGTGGACGGCAAGGAAATGACCCGCGTCCTGGCGAACCTGCTGGTCAACGCGATCCGCAGAACCCCGGCCGACGGGACGGTCGCGGTCGCCGCGCGGCGGGGGGAGCCGGGTACGGACACCGTCGTACTCTCCGTCACCGACGGCTGCGGGGGCATCCCGGAGCAGGACCTGCCGCGGGTCTTCGACACGGGCTGGCGCGGGACGGAGGCGCGGACGCCGCCGGCGGGGGCGGGGCTGGGGCTGGCCATCGTCCGGGGCATCGTGGAGGCGCATGCGGGGCGCGCGGATGTGCGGAACGTGGTGGGGGGCTGCCGTTTCGAGGTGACGCTCCCGGCGGCGGAACACTGAGCGCGGGCGGGCGGGCGGGCCGGTCGGAGGCCCTGTAGGGCCGGTCCCCGCCCCTCCCGAAACCCTCATCCGGCGCGCGCGGACACGCCCGCAGAGAGCCCGGGGGCCGGCCCCCGGAATGGCACAGCGGGCAGGGGCGGGCAGGGGCAGCACCGCAGGGCCGCCCCGGCCGGCCCGCACGATATTCGCTCGCGCCCCGCCCCGTTCGCCGCGAAGATCAAGGTATGTCACGAAGCTTTGACGACCTGGTGGCCGAGGCCGCAGCCGCCCCCGTCGACGGATGGGACTTCTCCTGGCTCGACGGCCGCGCCACCGAGCAGCGCCCCTCCTGGGGCTATCAACGCGCGATGGGCGAGCGGCTGGCCCGCGTGTCCGCCGCGTTGGACATCCAGACCGGCGGCGGCGAAGTCCTCGCCGGGGCGCCGGAGCTGCCCGCCCTGATGGTGGCCACCGAGTCCTGGCCGCCCAACGTCGCCAAGGCCACCGCGCTGCTGCACCCGCTCGGCGCGGCCGTCGTCGCGGACGCGGACGAGCCGCCGCTGCCGTTCGCCGCCGACGCCTTCGAGCTGGTGACCAGCCGCCACCCCGTCACCGTCTGGTGGGACGAGATCGCGCGGGTGCTGCGTCCGGGCGGTACGTACTTCTCCCAGCAGGTCGGCCCCGCCAGCGTCTTCGAGGTGGTCGAGTACTTCCTGGGGCCGCAGCCCGAGGAGGTCCGCCGTGGCCGCCACCCCGACGACGCCCGCCGTGCGGCAGAGGCCGCCGGGCTCGAAGTCGTCACCCTGCGTCCCGAGACCCTGCGCACCGACTTCTTCGACATCGGCGCCGTCGTGTACTTCCTGCGCAAGGTGATCTGGATGGTCCCCGGCTTCACGGTCGACCAGTACCGCGACCGGCTGCGGCAACTGGACGAGCAGATCCGCCGCGACGGCTCCTTCGTGGCGCACACGACCCGCTTCCTGATCGAGGCCCGCAAGCCCGTGCCGCGGGCCTGACGGGGGCGGCCCCGCACCGCCGGCACCGGTGGCGTCCTGCCCGCACCGCCGATGTCAGCGGAGAGTGGCCGCTCCCGCGCCGAGCCCCAGCTCGCCGTCGCCCGCCGGCTCGAAGAACCGGGCCACGTCCGCGTCCGTCACCCGCGCGAGCTCCGCGGGCGACCAGCGCGGGCTGCGGTCCTTGTCGATGACCTGCGCACGGATGCCCTCCACCAGGTCGGGGGAGGAGAGAGCGGCGTACGAGATCCGGTACTCCTGGTCCAGTACGTCCTCCAGCGAGCCCAGCGTCCGCGTGCGGCGCACCGCCGCGAGGGTCACCTTGAGCGCGGTCGGTGACTTGGCGAGGATCACCTCGGCGGCCTCCTTCGCGGCGCGAATGCCGCTGTCGAGCAGCCGCTCGACGATCTCCTCGACCGATCCGGCCGCGTAACAGCCGTCGATCCACTCCCGGTGCCCCGCCAGCTCCCCCTCGGGCGCGGCGGACGCGTACCGGCCCACCGCGTCCGCGGCGTCCAGTCCGGCGAGCGCGTCGCCGAACTCCTCCAGCCGCCCGGCCGGTACGAAGTGGTCGGCGAGCCCGCACAGCAGTGCGTCCGCCGCGCCCACCGGTGCCCCGGTGAGGGCCAGATGGGTGCCCAGCTCACCCGGCGCCCGCCCCAACAGATACGTACCGCCGACATCGGGGACGAAGCCGATACCGGTCTCGGGCATGGCGACCTTCGAGCGTTCGGTGACGATCCGCACGTCGCCGTGCGCCGATACGCCCACCCCGCCACCCATGACGATGCCGTCCATGAGGGCGACGTACGGCTTGGAGAAGCGGGCGATCCGGGCGTTGAGCCGGTACTCGTCGCGCCAGAAGGCCGCCGACGCGGCGCCGCCGGTGCGCGCGTCCTCGTAGATCGCGCGGATGTCGCCGCCCGCGCACAGCCCGCGCTCGCCGGCTCCGGAAATGACCACGGTCCGTACGTCGTCGTCCTGCTCCCACCGGGTGAGAGCCGCTTCGATCCGGCGGACCATGGCGTGGGTGAGGGCGTTGAGGGCGCGCGGGCGGTTCAGGGTGATGCGGCCCGTGCGACCCCGGGTGTCCAGCAGAACGGTGTCGTCGGTCGGGGGGTGGGCGGCGTCGACGTGCATGATCTCGTGGGTCCCTTCCAGCGTCTGATCAAGGCTCTTGCGATCAAGGATCTGATGCCATGGTCGCCCAAGTGGCCGAAGGGGCCGCGGTGACCGTCGCCGGGGCGGGTTCCGCCATGGCCCGCCCCGTCCGCCGGGCAGGCGCGTCGTCGGAGGGAATCCGGTGGAAGACCGGAACCGCCCCGCAGCGCCCCGCCCCTAGCCCGTCTCCGGCCGCCGCCCCTGCTGAAACGCCTCCAGGATCCGTTCCGCCGCCAGCGTCGCCGTCAGTTCGCCGTCGCGGACCTGACGCTCCAGGTCCGGGGTGACCTCCCGTACCTCCGGGTGGACCCGCAGCCGGCCCAGGAGCTCGTCGCGGACCATCGCCCATACCCAGTCGACCTGCTGATCCCGCCGCTTCGCCGCGAGCCGGCCCGTCGTGTCCAGCAGCGCCTGATGCTGTTCGAGGCGCTCCCAGAGAGCGTCGAGCCCCGTGCCCTCGCGCGCGCTGCAGCACAGCACCGGCGGAGTCCACGCGGCGTCCACGGGGTGCATCAGCCGCAGCGCACCGGCCAGTTCACGCGCCGCGGACCGCGCGTCGCGCTCGTGCGGGCCGTCCGCCTTGTTGACCGTGATGACGTCGGCGAGTTCGAGGACGCCCTTCTTGATGCCCTGGAGCTGGTCGCCGGTTCGGGCGAGAGTCAGCAGCAGGAAGGTGTCCACCATGTTGGCCACCGCGGTCTCCGACTGGCCGACTCCGACCGTCTCCACCAGCACCACGTCGTACCCAGCGGCCTCCGTCACGATCATGGTCTCGCGCGTTGCCTTGGCCACTCCGCCCAGCGTGCCCGAGGTGGGCGACGGCCGTACGAAGGCCGCCGGGTCCACCGCCAGGCGCTCCATCCGGGTCTTGTCGCCCAGGATGGAGCCGCCCGTCCGGCTGGACGACGGGTCGACGGCGAGCACCGCGACCCGGTGCCCGAGGCCCGTGAGCCGGGTGCCGAGCGCGTCGATGAAGGTGGACTTGCCGACGCCGGGCACCCCGCTGATGCCGATCCGGCGGGCCGACCCGGCGTACGGCAGCAGCTCTGTCAGCAGCCGCTGGGCGAGCACCCGGTGATCGGCCCGGGTGGACTCGACGAGCGTGATGGCGCGGGCGATGTACGCCCGCGACCCGGCGCGCACGCCCTTGACGTAGGTGTCGATGTCGATCGTCGGCGCCATCGGCTCAGAGCTCGTGACCGAGTGCGGCGGCGAGTTTCCTCACCAGGTCCTGCGCCGCGTCCGGGATCACGGTGCCGGGCGGGAAGACGGCGGCGGCGCCGGCCTGGTGCAGGGTCTCGACGTCCTGTGGAGGGATCACCCCACCGACGACGATCATGATGTCCTCACGTCCCTCCGCGGCCAGTTCCTCCCGCAGCGCGGGCACCAGCGTGAGGTGCCCGGCGGCCAGCGAGGAGACCCCGACGATATGCACGTCGGCCTCGACCGCCTGGCGCGCGACCTCGCCCGGCGTCTGGAACAGCGGGCCCACGTCCACGTCGAAGCCGAGGTCGGCGAAGGCCGTGGCGATCACCTTCTGGCCGCGGTCGTGCCCGTCCTGGCCCATCTTGGCGACCAGGATGCGCGGACGGCGGCCTTCCGCCCGGTCGAACTCCTCGACCAGGACGCGGGTGGCCTCCACCGCCGGAGAGGTGCCTGCCTCGGTTCGGTACACGCCGGAGATGGTACGGATCTGGCCCGAGTGGCGCCCGTACACCTTCTCCAGCGCGTCGGAGATCTCACCGACGGTCGCCATGGCGCGCGCCGCGTCGACCGCCAGCGCCAGGAGGTTGCCGTCCAGGCCGTTGGTCTGGTCGGCGCCCGCCCGCGCGGACGCGGTCAGGGCGCGCAGCGCGTCCTGACAGGCATCCTCGTCGCGCTCGGCCCGCAGCCGCCGCAGCTTCTCGACCTGCTGGGTGCGCACCGAGGAGTTGTCGACCTTGTGCACGTCGATCTGCTCGTCGGTCTCCACCCGGTACTTGTTCACGCCGATGACCGGCTGGCGCCCGGAGTCGATGCGGGCCTGGGTGCGGGCCGCCGCCTCCTCGACGCGCAGCTTGGGGATGCCGGCGTCGATGGCCTGCGCCATGCCGCCGGCCGCCTCGACCTCCTCGATGTGCTCCCAGGCGCGCCGGGCGAGGTCGTGGGTGAGCTTCTCGACGTACGCGCTGCCGCCCCACGGGTCGATGACCCGGCAGGTCCCCGACTCCTGCTGGAGCAGCAGCTGGGTGTTGCGGGCGATGCGCGCGGAGAAGTCGGTGGGCAGGGCGAGTGCCTCGTCCAGCGCGTTGGTGTGCAGCGACTGGGTGTGTCCCTGGGTGGCGGCCATCGCCTCGACACAGGTGCGGGTGACGTTGTTGAAGACGTCCTGCGCCGTCAGCGACCAGCCCGAGGTCTGGCAATGGGTGCGCAGCGAGAGGGACTTGGGGTTCTTCGGGCCGAAGGTCTTGACCATCCTGGCCCACAGGAGGCGCGCCGCACGGAGCTTGGCGATCTCCATGTAGAAGTTCATGCCGATCGCCCAGAAGAACGACAGCCGGGGCGCGAACGCGTCCACGTCGAGTCCCGCGCCGAGGCCGGCCCGCAGATACTCCATGCCGTCGGCGAGGGTGTACGCCAGCTCCAGGTCGGCGGTGGCTCCGGCCTCCTGGATGTGATAGCCGGAGATGGAGATGGAGTTGTAGCGGGGCATCTTCTGCGAGGTGTACGCGAAGATGTCCGAGATGATCCGCATCGAGGGCGTGGGCGGATAGATGTAGGTGTTGCGGACCATGAACTCTTTGAGGATGTCGTTCTGGATGGTCCCGGCCAGCTTCTCGGGCGGTACGCCCTGCTCCTCCGCCGCGACGATGTACAGCGCGAGCACCGGCAGCACGGCGCCGTTCATCGTCATCGACACGCTCATCCTGTCCAGCGGGATGCCGTCGAAGAGCTGTCGCATGTCGTAGATCGAGTCGATGGCGACGCCCGCCATGCCGACGTCGCCGGTCACCCTCGGGTGGTCACTGTCGTAGCCGCGATGGGTCGGCAGGTCGAAGGCGACCGAGAGACCCTTCTGGCCGGCGGCGAGATTGCGCCGGTAGAAGGCGTTGGACTCCTCGGCGGTGGAGAAACCGGCGTACTGCCGGATCGTCCACGGCTGGTTGACGTACATCGTCGGATACGGGCCGCGCAGATACGGCGCGATGCCCGGGTACGTGCCGAGGAAGTCGAGCCCGGTCAGGTCCTGCGAGGTGTACAGCGGCTTGACGGGGATGCCCTCGGGCGTGTTCCACACCAGGTCACCGTCGCCCTTGCCGGTGCTCTCCTTGACGGCCGTGCGCCACTGGTCGTCGGAGACCCCGGCCGTGGCCGCGGCCTCGCCCGGCTGCCCGAGCTCGACCTGTGAGAAGTCCGGGATCCGCATCACGCCACTCCGATTCGGTCGAGGGCAGAGGTGAGGACGGCGACCACGTCGCCGCCCGCGACGACGAACTCGTCGACCCCGGCCCGCTCAAACGTTTCACGCTGCTCGCCGGGGCGTCCCGCGAGGTAGACCCGCCGGGCACCGGCCGACTTGAGTGCCTCGGCCACCCCGGCGGCGTGTTCGGCGTAGAGGGCGTCGCTGGAGCAGACGCACGCCACCGACGCCCCGCTGGCCGCGAACGCGGCGGCGGCCGACGCGGCGTCGACGGACACCGGGTCGTGGACCGGTTCGATGCCGCCGCTCTGGAAGAGGTTGGCGGCGAAGGAGGCGCGCGCGGTGTGCGCGGCGGCCGGGCCGATGGCGGCCAGGAAGACCCGGGGCCGGGCGCCGGTCGCCGCGAGGTGCGCGTCCGAGCGGGCCCGCAGGGCCTCGAAGTCCTCGTCGCGGCGCACCTTCGGCAGGCCGCCCCCGGGCGTGGCGGGCAGCGGGTCGCGCTCGACCGGAGCCTGCGCGAGCAGCGGGAACTCGCTCACCCCGGTGATCGGCTCGCGCCGCTTCGCCAGTTGCTCCTTGCGGCTCTGCCAGGTGGCGCCGATCCGCTCGGACACCAGGCCGGATTCCAGGGCTGCCGCCTGGCCGCCGGCCCGCTCGATCTCCTGGAACCAGGCCCAGGCGGCCTGGGCGAGCTCGTCGGTGAGCTGCTCGACGTACCAGGAGCCGCCCGCCGGGTCGATGACCCGGCCGACGTGCGACTCCTCGACCAGGATCGTCGACGTGTTGCGGGCGATGCGGCGGGCGAAGGCGTCCGGCAGCCCCAGCGCGTGGTCGAAGGGCAGCACGGTCACGGCGTCGGCGCCGCCCACGCCCGCGGCGAGCGAGGCGACGGTGGTGCGCAGCATGTTCACCCACGGATCGCGGCGGCTCATCATCACCGAGGACGTCACGGCGTGCTGACGCTGCGCCCCGGCCTCGGATTTCGCTCCGCACGCCTCGGCGACACGCGCCCACACCCGGCGGGCGGCGCGCAGCTTGGCGATCGTCAGGAACTGGTCGGCGGTGGCCGCGTACCGGAATTCCAGCTGGCCGCAGGCCGCTTCCACGGACAGCCCGGCCGCGGTGAGGTCGCGCAGCAGGGACACGCCGGTGGCGAGCGAGCAGCCCAGCTCCTGGGCGGCCGACGCGCCGGCCTCGTGGTACGGCAACGCGTCCACGGTCAGCGCCCGCAGCCCCGGGTACTTCTCGTGGCAGAGCGCGGCGAGGGCGGCGGCGGCTTCGGTGTGGGAGGCGAGCGCGGCGTGGTCGCCGGAGCGGGCCGCGTGGCCGAGCGGGTCGGCGCCGAGGTTGCCGAGCGCGGCCTCGGGTGCGACGCCCCGCTCCTCGTACAGGCGCAGCAACTCCCGGGCGGCCTCGGCGAATTCGTCGCCCGCGTCCAGTACGACGGGGGCCAGGTCGAGATAGACGCCGGTCAGGGCCGTGGCGATGCCGGAAACGGGCACGCCGGCCGCGCCGACGCTGAGCCATACGGAGGCGACGCCGTTCTCCAGGTCCGCGAGTACGGCCTCGTTGGTACGCGCCGGATCGGGCCGGTCGTGACGCTGGCGCACGTCCCAGCCGGCGACCGCGCCGCCTGCCGGTGTGGCGCCGCGGACGAACGGTGCGAAACCCGGATAGCCGGAGCTGTCCGCGTACGCGCCGTCGGCGGCGGTGTAGAGGGGGCGGGCCGTGAGCCCGTCGTCGAAAGCTGTGGACAGCAGGCTTTCGGCCGCCGTGTCCGGGACATCCTTACCCGTTTTGCGCAGTACGCCGGCCACCAGGCTCTGCCACTGCTCATGGGTCGCGTCCGGGAACTCGGCGGCCAGCGAAAACCCGTCATCGGGGAGGACCGTCATGCTCAGATGTTAGGGGAACCGTGCAAAGGTGCAGGAGAGGGGAAGGCTGTGACCTTGCCCTCTCCTGCTCGCCCTTGATCCTTTGGGCGTCGTGGCCTACATCGGCGGAGGCGAATGTGCGCCCGCCTATGGACTCGCGCCCGAGGCCGAAGGTCTGTCCGGCCACGGCGTTCCTGGCCTGCCTCGCCGACGAGGGCGTGGTGGCGGCCGTGGCGCCGCTGACGACGCGTCGCGCCGGCAATGCCGCACGGGGGCGCCTTCGTGCTCACCGCCTGGACGGCCGCCTGGATGGCGCCGTGACCCTCCAGCTGGTCGCCGCCCTTCTGCGCGCGGTCGTTCGCCGTCGGAGCCGCGCCCCGGAGGTCATGCGGGGAGCCCATGTATTCGTACAGGTGTTTGATTCGATGTACGCTTCTTTCATGGCCGTACACCTGCAGAGCTCACTCTTCGACCAGGAGGACGAGGTCGGGCTGCGCCCCCTGGAAGGACTGCGCCGCACCGATCTGGGGCACGGCGCCTGGATCGACGTCCTGCCCCAGTGGCTCACCGGGGCGGACGCGCTCTTCGAGGAACTCGCGCGCGGCGTCGAATGGCGGGCCGAGCAGCGAGTCATGTACGAGCGGGTGGTGGAGGTACCCCGGCTGCTGTCCTTCTTCGGCGCACACGACCCCCTGCCGCACCCGAAGCTCGTCGAGGCCCGCTCCGCGCTGGGCGCGCACTACGCGGCCGAACTCGGCGAGCCGTTCACGACGGCGGGGCTCTGCTACTACCGGGACGGTCAGGACAGCGTGGCCTGGCACGGGGACGCGATCGGCCGGGGCCGGAAGGAGGACACCATGGTCGCGATCGTCTCCCTGGGAGCGCCCAGGCAGCTGGCGCTGAGACCACGCAGACCGGGCCCGTCCCCGGTGCACAGGCCGCTCGGCCACGGTGACCTCATCGTCATGGGCGGCAGCTGCCAGCGCACCTGGGAGCACGCGATCCCCAAGACGGCGCGACCCGTGGGGCCCCGCATCAGCGTGCAGTTCCGCCCGCGCGGCGTGCGCTGAGCGCAGACCGCGGCGATCCCCGGGCGAATACCGCGCCCGCCGTCTTGTGCGTCGCGGTTGTGCCGGTCCCGGCGAGGGCTGATTCTGGAGGCAATGAACCGTGCTGGTGTGGCGCCGTGAACGCGTGGGACGCGGCAGAGAGTGCCGACTTCCGTGGTCCCCTCGACGTCACCAGGGCGGCCACGGCGGTACTCGACGCCCAGGACATGGTCGTCGGATGGAGTCCAGCGGCGGAGGCGCTCCTCGGCTACCGGCCCGGCGAGATCGTTGGACGGCCTCTCGACACGTTCCTGCCGTCACGGCCCCTGTCCGCGCTCCCTTCGCCGGAGGAGCCCCTCCCGGCCCTGGACCCCCCGATCGGCGGCAGCGAGATCCGGGTCGCGCGGCGCCAGGACGGTCATGAGCTGCTGGTCGCGACCGCGGTGTGTCTCCTGCCGGGTACCGAGGGTGCCAGTACGCCCGCCGGCGCGCCCCAGCGCATCCTCGTCGCGGCTGAGCTGGAGGGCCTGCGGCTGTGGGAGTCCCGGCTGTCCATGCTGCACGGGCTGGCCACCCAGTCGCCCGTGGGCCTGGGCATCTACGACACAGACCTGCGGCTGACCTGGTGCAACGCTTCGTACGAACGCGAGATCGGGCGCCCCTTCGCCGCGTTCCGCGGCATGCGGGCCGATGAGCTGTACCCCTGCGGGATCTTCGTGACCCAGGGGTACCCACAGGCCCTCGACGCGGTGATGCGTCAGGTGATCGACACCGGCGAACCGGTCCTGGACCTGCACTTCCGCGCCGAGCAGCCCAGTGACCCGGGAAAGGACCACCTCTGGTCCTGTTCCTACTACCGGCTCCAGAACGCCGACGGGCACGTGCTCGGGGTCTGCGAGGACGCCTTCGACATCACTGATCGCTACCAGGCGCAGAACCGGCTGGCCCTGCTCGTCGAGGCGGGCCGCGGGGTCGGCACCACGCTGGACGCGATCGTCACCGCCGAGGAGATCGCCGCAGTGGCGGTCCCGGACTTCGCCGATTCTGTGACCGTCGACCTCGGGAAGGCGGTCCTTGAGGGCGAGGTGCCGGTCACCGGTGGCTCGGCGGAGATGGGTCTCGTACGCGTCGCCTGCCGCTCCGGCGGTTCGCCGGACGCCGAGGAGGGGGCGTCGGGGGACGCGAAGCCGGACACGGAGGAGTGTGCGGAGGAGTCCGGGGAAGCGGCGGAACCGGCCGCGCCGCCCGGCGCCGGCCCGGAGGCGCCCGGGGAGCGGGAACGCCCGAGCCGCCCCCGGGATGCCGACGGGCTCCCGGAAGCGGAGCCACGCGAGCCGCTCCCCGTGGACTATCCGCCCGGCTCGCCCCAGGACCGCTGCCTCGCCTCCGGAGGTCTCGTACTCGACGAGAACACCCTGGTCGTACCCCTGCGCGGCGGAGGCGGCACCCTGGGGCTCGTCACCTTCGTCCGTGGCTCTCGGGCCGCCGCCTTCGACAGCGGCGAAGTCGCCCTGGCCGACGAGCTGGTGGCCCGTACCTCCGTGTCCGTCGACAACGCCCGCCGCTTCACCCGCGAACGCACCGCGGCCCTCGCTCTGCAGCGTCAACTGCTGCCGCAGCACGTGCCGCGGCAGTCGGCGGTCGACCTCGCCTACCGCTATCTCCCCGCGGACGACCAGACGGGGGTGGGCGGTGACTGGTTCGACGTGATCCCGCTGTCCGGGACGCGGGTCGGCCTCGTGGTGGGGGACGTGGTCGGCCACGGCCTGCAGGCCGCCGCGACCATGGGACGACTGCGCACGACTGTGCGCGCCTTCGCCCAAATGGACATGTCCCCCGACGAGTTGCTGACCCGGCTCGACGATCTGGTGGGGCAGGCGGCGGAGGAGCAGCCGGACGCCTCCGGCGAGGACGCCGGCTCCTACCCGGATGTGACCACCGGGGCGACCTGCCTCTACGCGGTCTACGACCCGGTCTCGCGCCACTGTGTCATGGCCCGCGCCGGACATCTGCCGCCCGCGATCGTGTACCCCGACGGCCGGCTGACGTTCCCGGATCTCCCGGCCGGTCCGCCGCTGGGCCTCGGTGGTCTGCCCTTCGAGTCCATGGAGATCGAGCTGCCGGTGGGTAGCCTGGTGGCCCTCTTCACCGACGGTCTGGTCGAGGCGCGCGACCGTGACATCGATGTGGGACTCGACACGCTGGGACGGGTGTTGAGTGATCGTCAGGCCTCGCTGGAGGAGCTGTGCGACCGGGCGGTGGCGGAGCTCCTGCCCGACGGTACGACAGCCGACGACACGGCTCTGCTGCTCGTCCGTACCCGCGAACTCGACGCCCGCCAGGTCGTGGACTGGGAGCTGCCCGCCGAGCGGGTCGCGGTGAGCCACGCCCGTGAGCTGGCCACGGGGCAGTTGCGCGACTGGGGGCTGGAGGATCTGACGTTCGCCACGCAGCTCGTCGTCAGTGAACTGGTCACCAACGCGATCAGGTACGCCGAGGGGCCGTTGCACCTGCGCCTCATCCGCGACCGCACCCTGCTGTGCGAGGTCGCGGACACCGGCCACACCTCACCGCACCTGCGGCACAGCGCCGAGGACGACGAAGGGGGCCGGGGGCTGTTCATCGTCGCGCAGCTCGTCCAGCGGTGGGGAACGCGGTACACGCGGTCGGGGAAGACCATCTGGACCGAGCAGTCGTTCCCCCCGGACGGCTGACCCGGCCCGGTGGGCCGGGGGCCGACCGGAAAATGGCTGGCACCCGGCGTCGGCGCCGGGCTAGGTTCTCGGTGTTGCCGGGCGACGCTGTGTGCCGTCCCGGGGTGTACCGGTTCGTTGAAGAAGCAGGAGGCGAGGACATTGATGACCACCAAGGTGGCGGGCGCTGCCCGCGTTCAGGAGTTCATCATCGTTTCCACCCCTGTGGTTTCCGGCTGACACCCATCCCGCTTTCCGAGCGCGCCGCCGGGGCCACCCTCCGAAGGGCCCCCCTTGTCCAGCTCGTTCAACACATCGCCCAACACCCTCTCCACGTACGGTACTTCTGACCCGCCCGGTGCATCCGGCACGTCCGACGACCGGCGTGCCCTCGCCGCCTACGGCTGGGACGAGGACTGGGCCTCCGCATTCGCCCCGCATGCCGCGCAGGGCCTGTTGCCCGGCCGGGTCGTCCGGGTCGACCGCGGCCGGTGCGACATCGTCACCCCGGCCGGCACCGTCCGGGCCGAAACCGAATTCGTGGTGCCGCGCGACCCGATGAAGGTCGTGTGCACCGGCGACTGGGTCGCCGTCGACCCGGGCGGCGATCCGCAGTACGTACGGACTGTCCTGCCGCGGCGTACCGCCTTTGTGCGGTCCACCTCGTCCAAGCGCTCCGAAGGCCAGGTGCTGGCCACCAATATCGACCACATCGTCATCTGTGTGTCCCTCGCGGCCGAGCTCGACCTCGGGCGCATCGAGCGGTTCCTCGCGCTCGCGATGTCCAGCTCCAGCGGCGACGCGCTGTTGCACGGTGCGACGACCTCACGGGAGAGCCCGGCGCAGCCGGTCGTCGTGCTGACCAAGGCCGACATGGTGCCGGATGCCACCGGGCTCTCCTACCTCGTGGAGGACGTCGCCTCCGCCGCTCCCGGCGTGCAGGTGCTGCCCGTCAGCGCCGCGACGGGCGACGGCATCGACGTACTCGCCGCCGTGCTCTCCGGCGGTACGAGTGTGCTGCTCGGGGTGTCGGGCGCGGGCAAATCGACTCTCGCCAACGCCCTGCTCGGCGCGGACGTGATGGAGGTGCAGAGCATCCGCGACGTGGACGACAAGGGCCGACACACCACCACCACCCGCAATCTGCTGGCGCTGCCCGGCGGGGGAACACTCATCGACACGCCGGGACTGCGCGGGGTCGGGCTGTGGGACGCCGAGGCGGGCGTCGGGCAGGTCTTCTCGGAGATCGAGGACCTGGCCAAATCGTGCAGGTTCCACGACTGCGCCCACGAGGCGGAGCCGGGCTGCGCGGTGCTCGCCGCCCTGGCCGACGACTCACTGCCGGCACGCCGGCTGGAGAGCTACCGCAAGCTGCTGCGGGAGAACCGCCACATCGCCGCCAAGACCGACGTCAGGATGCGCGCCGAGATCGGCCGTGAGTGGCGGCTGAAGTCCGCGCAGGGCCGGGCTGCCCTGGAGGCCAAGCGGGGCCGGCATCGTTGACCCGTTTCAAGCGCCGGACGGGCCCGGTTCCGGACCTGTCCGGCCCTTGAGGCTCGGGCGCTGAGTTCCGCCAGGCTCCCGCCGGGTGTCCGCGCACGCCCGTACGCGGTGTCCGAATCCCGCGAGCCCGGAGTCCGGGACCGGCGCACACTGAGAGGGTGATGGACGAAGAGACCAGGTACGAGGCGGTCAGCAGCCGCGACGCGCGTTTCGACGGCGAGTTCTTCTTCGCCGTCGCAACCACCGGCATCTACTGCCGCCCGAGCTGCCCCGCGATCACACCGAAGCGCAAGAACGTCCGCTTCTATCCGACGGCAGCCGCCGCCCAGGGCAACGGCTTCCGGGCCTGCCGCCGCTGCCGGCCCGACGCCGTACCCGGCTCCGCCGACTGGAACGCGCGCGCCGACGTCGTCGGCCGCGCCATGCGGATGATCGGCGACGGAATCGTGGACCGCGAGGGTGTGCCGGGCCTGGCCGGGCGGCTCGGCTACAGCACCCGGCAGGTACAGCGCCAGCTCACCGGCGAGCTGGGCGCCGGGCCCGTCGCGCTGGCCCGCGCGCAGCGCTCGCACACCGCCCGTGTGCTGCTCCAGACCACCGGGCTGCCCATCACGGAGATCGCGTTCGCCTCGGGCTTCGCGAGCGTGCGGCAGTTCAACGACACCATCCGGCAGATCTACGCCCGCACCCCGAGCGAGCTGCGCGGGGAGTCGGGCACCAAAACCGGCGGCGGCGCGGGGGCGAGGGCGGCCGACAGCACCGCCGCGCCCGCCCTCGCGGCCGGGATTCCGCTGCGGCTCGCGTACCGGGGGGCGTACGCGGCCGGCGAGGTGTTCGGCCTCCTCGCGCGCGAAGCGCTGCCCCGCGTCGAGGAGGTCATCGGCGCGCCCGGCGCCCGCACCTACCGGCGCACCCTGCGGCTGCCGCACGGCACCGGGATGGCCGCCGTGGACGAAGCGGCGCACAGCGGCTGGCTGGAGGCTCGGATCCACCTCACCGACCTGCGCGACCTCACCACCGCCGTGCAGCGGCTGCGCAGGCTCTTCGACCTGGACGCCGACCCGTACGCCGTCGACGAACGGCTCGCCGCCGACCCCCGCCTCGCCCCGCTCGTCGCCGCCCACCCCGGGCTGCGCTCACCCGGCGCCGCTGACCCGGACGAGCTGGCGGTACGGACCCTGGTCGGCCGGGAGGGCGCCGTGCGGCTGGTCGAGACATACGGGAAGGCCCTGGACCTGCCGTGCGGCGGGCTCAGCCACCTCTTCCCGGAGCCCGGCGCTCTCGCCGGGGCCGACGACCCCGCGCTGCGCGTCCTCGTGACCGCGCTCGCCGACGGCGGCGTACGCCTCGACCCGGGCGCCGACCGCGAGGAGGCCGAACAGGCGCTCCTGGCGCTGCCCGGCATCACCGCCAGGACCGCGGGCCTGATCCGGATGCGGGCGCTCGGCGACCCCGATGTGGCACCGGCCGGGGAGCCGGACGCGGAGGCCTGGCGCCCCTGGCGCTCGTACGCGATGCGTCACCTGTGGGCGGAGGGCATGCGAGGCGCGGTGTAGGGGTGGGCGGCGGCCGGCCGGTTGCCGGGGCGCCGGGGGCGCGAGGGCGTCGCCCGGGTGACCGGCGCGCCCGCGCCCCGATGCCGGGGAACGGCGTGACGGTCACCCGGTCACGCCGTCACGGCGTGTCCAGCCCCCAGCTGTGGATCTTGTTCGGGTGGATCCGGATGATCTCGTCGCTGAAGTGCGGGCCCAGCTCGTGCGGCCCGGTCAGCAGCTCCGCCTCGCCCCGGATGTCCACCCCGCGCACCGCCCACGGCTGGAAGCTCACGATGTCGTCGACCACCAGGGCCACCTTGGTATTCGCCTGAAGGTTGCGCCACTTCTTCGTCGTGCCCAGGGCATGGCCGCCGACCAGGATCGTGCCGTCGTCCTGCGGGAAGAAACCGACCGGGTTGGCCTGCGGCTGGCCCTTGGCGTCGACCGTGGCCATTCGTCCCAGGCGCTGGGTCTTGAGATACGCGCGTTCTGTTTCGCTGAAAGCGGTCATGGGGCCACCCTCACACGCCCGTTGGCCCCCACATCGGGCCAGGGGCGCCCACTTCGCCCCCTCAGCCCCAGAGCACCGCGCCCAGCCACGCCCCCGCCACCAGCAGGCACGCGAACAGCTCCACCAGCACCGGAAGGCCGACGGCGCGCATGACCGTGCGCGTGGACGCCCAACCGCCCCGGTGGCTGCCCAGCCGCGTCCGCTCCATCCCGTAGATCCCCCCGACGAACCCCGCGATGCCGCCCAGCACCGGCACCAGGAAGAAACCGACGATCCCGGCGACACCGCCCACGAGCAGCGTGCGCGACGGAGCCCCCGACTCATGGCGCCGGCGGCTCGGCAGCAGCGGTTTCAGTGCCTGGTTGAGCAGCAGCATGGCCGTCGCGCCGATCAGGATGCCCCACGCGAGGCTCGTAGGGGCTTCCAGCGACCACCACAGCACGGCCGCCCAGACGATCGCCTGGCCCGGCACACCGGGGACGAGCACGCCGAGCAGACCCAGGAGCATCACCAGGCCGACCGCGACGAGCTGCCACGTACCCATCTGTCAAGCGTGCAGGAGCCGGAGCGTTCTCGCAGGTCAAGGGAGTCGGGGCGGGCCGCTCCCGGCCCGGCCCGCGCCGCCGCGGCCGTCCCCGCCCGGCCGGTCCCGGGCCACCCAGCCCCGCTCGTACGCGTGCCAGCCCAGTTGTAGCCGGGTCGTCACGCCCGCAAGCTCCATCAGCCCCTTCACCCGCCGCTGCACGGTCCGCAGCCCCAGGTCCAGCTGCTTGGCCACACTCGCGTCCGTCATCCCGGCGAGCAGCAGCGAAAGCACCTGGAGGTCGGTGGCGTCGGGTCCCCGGACCGCCTCCTCCGCCACGCCGCCGCCCGCCGCGAGCCGCAGTGGCAGCGCCTCGCGCCACACCGCCTCGAAGAGCCCCATCAGCGACTCCAGCAGCCCGCTGGCATGGACGACGAGCGCCGCCGGCTCCGCGCCGCGCCCGGTCAGTGGCACCATCGCCAGCGTGCGGTCCGCGACGACCAGCTTGGTCGGCACCTTCTCCACCACCCGGACCTGCTCCTCGCGGCCCAGCGCGGCGGACAACTCGCTGATGCCGGTCGGCAGCGCCAGCACCTCACGCTCGATGACCACGCGATACGTCACCCCGCGCGCCGACGCCCGCTCCTCCGTCTCGTTGCCCCGCCCGGCCACCACGGTCGGCCGCCCGGTCACCAGCGCGCAGACCTCGCTCGACGCCCCCAGTCGCAGCTGCAGGAAGCGGTGGGCGACCGCGCTCGCGCCCGTCACCACCTCGACCAGATCGTGCACGGCCGGCTCGGCCGCCTCCGAGCGGTACTCCTCGGCGAGCAGCGCCGCCGCCAGCTCGGCCTGTTCGAGCTCGTGCCGCTGCTGGGTGAGCAGCGCGCCGAGCGCCACCCCCGGGGGCGCCGCCACCCAGCGTCCCGTGCGGGCGGAGGACTGGGCGGCGAGCCCATGGCTCTCCAGGCGGCGCAGCGCACGCTCCGTATCGGCCTCGGGGAGCGCCAGCCGGTGGGCGAGGTCGGGCACCTCCCCGGCGCCGACAGCGACGAGCGCGCGGTACGTCGACTCCTGTGCCTCATCGAGACCTATGGCTCCCAGCACTCCTGGACCCCTCCCCGGACGCGGATCTGGCAGGTCGTGGCGGAAATCGGCCACGGCACAAACCCGCCGCATACATCATCCCTGCACCGCCCGTCGCTCTGCCAATGTGGCGCCACCGCAGCACCAACAGCCTCTACACATAGGGCGTTTGCTCCCTATGTGCGGAATGGCACGGGGAGAGCGATGCGCCCGATATCGCGTACGGCGGTGGGGGTGGCGACCGCCGCTGTCCTGGCCGTCACCGCGGTCGCGCCGTCCGAGCAGGTCGGGGCGGACCTCGCCTGGGTCGCGGGCTACGACGGCAAGGGCACCAGGGTCGCCGTGCTCGACACCGGCGCGGACGCCGAGCACCCCGACCTCAAGGGCCTCGCCATATCCGCCGCGGCGGCGGGCGGCCGGGGCGTCTACGCCTACCAGGCCATGTCCGGTACGTCGATGGCCACCCCGCACGTCGCGGCGACGCAGTTGAGCCGTGACGGTGAGATGATCGGTGAATCTCCTTACCCATTCGGAGTCTTCGACGTACCGTCAGAGGAAGCGGAGTACGAATTGGCGTTGTCCACCACCAAGTTCGGGCAGCCCACGGCAGTCTGGAAGCGCTCCACCGAGACGCGGACGGTCTGGAAGTTCCGTTCCAAGCCTGACGAGAGCGCCTACTCCCAAGGCGTGCCGCTGCTCTTCCCGGGCTACCAACTCCCGGCGGACGACCGCAAGACGCTCCCCGCTCAGGACGGCCAGAAGATCGCCCTCAGTGTGAGCGGCCACGGGGGTTACACGCCGGGGGCGCTGACGGCGGCGAAGCTCTCGTACTCCTACGACGACGGCTTGACCTGGACCGAGTCCGAGGTCGCACAGCAGTCCAGCACCTGGACCGCGACCGTGAACCACGCGGGCGCGACGGGCAAGCCGGTCACGCTGAAGACCGAACTGACGGACGCCAAGGGCAACTCCGTCACCCAGCTCGTGGTGCGCGCGTACGACGTGCGTTAGCCACGACCCGTCCGCCGGGCGTCCTTCCCGTGGGGGGTGGGGTCGCCCGGCGGACGACTTTTTCCTGATGACCCGTTTTCGCACGGCCTCCGCGGTGGACAATAGGGGCATGAGCCAGCAGGGGGAGAGGCGCACCACGCACGAGGACGAGTGGTGGAGTCGGCTGTACGACGACGAGATCACCCCGGACACGGGCCCCGCGCCGGCGGGCGACACTCTGGACGACCGATTCCACTCGGCGGTGGGCACGGTAGGACCACCGGAGGCGGGACCGCCCGCACCGGAGCCACCGCCTTCACCGGCACCGAAGCCGTCCGTGGCCCCGACGACACCGGGACCACGGTCTCCAGCTCCACCGGAGCTGAAGCCACCGGCGCCGACCCCACAGGTCCCACCGGCGCCGCCGGTCGTGCCGCGCGGGCGCGCTCCCTGGGAGTCGCCGGAGCCGCCGCGGCCACCCGCCCCGATCGACGCACCCGCGCGGCCCGCGACGCCCACTCGGCCCCCGCCGTCCGGCACCTCCGCCGGCCCGCCCCCGGGAGCCGCGCCCCCGGAGGGCTGGCGCCCGGTGCCCGGTCCGGCGCCCCACCACCCGGCCGAGCGCCGCGCCGCCTGGGACGCGACCGCGCCCCCGGAGGACTGGCGGCCGACGCCCCCGGGCCCCCGCCGGCCGCCCGGCGTCCCCCCGGTCCCGGAGGCACGCGAGCCCGAGCCGCCGGAGCGCCCGCACCTGCCGCCCGTCCCCACACTCCCGGACTCCTGGCGACCGGCCGCCCCCGAGGCGCCCTCGCGGCCCGACGCCGGGCACCCGGCCCCGGCGGAGCGCCCGCCGCAGCCCGCCGTCCCCGCCGCCTCCGGCCCCCGGCCGGGAGGCGCCCTCGCGGCCCGACGCCGGGCACCCGGCCCCGGCGGAGCGCCCGCCGCAGCCCGCCGTCCCCGCCGCCTCCGGCCCCCGGCCGCCTTCGGCGGAGCCACCGCGACCGGCCACTCCTGACGCCCCGCCCGCCGTTGCCCGGCCCACGCCGGCCCCGGCGGGCGCCGCGCCGCGCGGTGCTCCTGGACGGTGGCCCCGGGGCGACTACGTCGGGGACGGTCCGCCCACCTACGACGCCGAGCCCACCGCGCTGCCCTCCGCCGACCCGCACGAGCTGGACACCCTCGTCGCGGACACCGTGCTCGACGGGGCGCAGTACGGCACGTACACCCTGCGCGGCGCCTCCGTGCGCGGCGACTCGGCCCGCTACCGGGGTGAGCCACGGCGCGACGCACTGCTCACCGCCCGCTTCGGCAGCGGGGTGGGCGCCCTCGTCCTGGTGGCGGTGGCCAGCGGGGCCCGCGCCTCGGAGAGCGCGCACCTGGCCGCGACCGGCGCGTGCCGGTCGATCGGTGAGGCCGTCGGCCGCAGCCACGCCCGGCTCTCCGACGACATAAGGGCGGGCCGCAGGGGCGACCTGAAGTCGGGCCTGCGCCGTCTCACCGACCGTAGCTACGGCAAGCTCCGCGCCCAGGCCGGTGACCTCGGCCTGGAGCCCGAGGAGTACACCGCGAGCCTGCGCTGCCTGCTGCTCTCCGCCGATCCGCAGTGCCGGACCAGGGTCTTCTTCGGCGTCGGCGGCGGTGGCCTCTTCCGGCTGCGCGACGGCGCCTGGCAGGACATCGAGCCCCTCGCACCCGAGACCGAGGCCGTCGGCGAACCCGTCGTCGGCTTCGGCTCGGTCCCGGCCGAGAGCCCCGAGGGCGACCGCCTGACCATGGACCTCGGCATCACGACGGGCCCCTCGCCGTACGTCGAGAGCAGGCCGCCGCCCACCGAGCCCTTCCGCTTCCGGGCCTCGGTGGCCCGCCCGGGTGACACCCTCCTGCTGTGCAGCGGTGGCCTCGCCGAGCCGCTGCGTGGCGAGGCCGCACTGGCCGACGAGCTCGCCGAGCGCTGGGCGAGCGCCGACCCGCCGGGCCTCGCGGAGTATCTCGCGGACATCCGGCTCAGGGTCAAGGGGTATGCGGACGACCGGACCGCGGTGGCGGTCTGGGAGGCGTAACGGCGCCCGCCATGGGTTGATGGACTCGGCGGCAGCGCCGCGACGAACCAGCCGACGTTCCGAGAGGGTGTGCGCATTCCATGGCCAAGCAGAAGGTGGCGGAGCAGTTCGTCGACATCCTCGTGCGCGCGGGGGTGCAGCGCCTGTACGGCGTGGTCGGGGACAGCCTCAACCCGGTCGTCGACGCGATCCGCCGTACGCCCGCGATCGACTGGGTCCAGGTCAGGCACGAGGAGGCCGGAGCCTTCGCCGCCGGCGCCGAGGCCCAGGTCACCGGCAAGATCGCGGCCTGCGCCGGATCCTGCGGCCCCGGCAATCTGCACCTGATCAACGGCCTCTACGACGCCCACCGCTCGATGGCCCCGGTCATCGCCCTCGCCTCGCACATCCCGTCCGGTGAGATCGGCCTGGGCTTCTTCCAGGAGACCCACCCCGATCAGCTCTTCCGCGAGTGCAGCCACTACAGCGAGCTGATCTCCAGTACCCAGCAGATGCCGCGTGTCCTGCAGACCGCGATCCAGCACGCGATCGGCCGCAGCGGCGTCAGCGTGGTGGCGCTGCCCGGCGACGTCGCGTCCGCCGAGGTCTCCGAGCGGGCCATCGAGCACGCACTGGTCACCACGCGCCCGACGGTCCGCCCCGGCGAGGCGGAGATCGAGAAGTTCGCCCGGATGATCGACGAGGCGAAGCGGGTGACGCTGTTCTGCGGCAGCGGGACGGCGGGCGCGCACGCGGAGGTGATGGAGTTCGCCGAGCGGGTCAAGTCGCCGGTCGGGCACGCCCTGCGCGGCAAGCAGTGGATCCAGTACGACAATCCGTACGACGTCGGCATGAGTGGACTGCTCGGCTACGGCGCCGCGTACGAGGCCACGCACGAGTGCGATCTGCTGATCCTGCTGGGCACCGACTTCCCGTACTACGACTTCCTGCCGGACGACGTGAAGATCGTCCAGGTGGATGTGCGGCCCGAGCACCTGGGCCGCCGCTCCAAGCTCGACCTGGCGGTCTGGGGCGACGTACGGGAAACACTGCGCTGTCTGACACCGCGGGTGAAGGCGAAACCCGACCGCAAGTTCCTCGACCGGATGCTGAAGAAGCACGCGGACGCCCTCGAAGGCGTAGTGAAGGCGTACACCCGCAAGGTCGAGAAGCAGGTTCCGATCCACCCCGAGTTCGTCGCGTCGGTCCTCGACGAACTGGCCGACGACGACGCCGTGTTCACGGTCGACACGGGGATGTGCAATGTATGGGCGGCCCGCTACATCACGCCGAACGGGCGCCGCAACGTCATCGGTTCGTTCACCCACGGCTCGATGGCCAACGCGATGCCGCAGGCGATCGGAGCCCAGTTCACCGACCTCAACCGTCAGGTCATCTCGATGTCCGGCGACGGCGGATTCAGCATGCTGATGGGCGACTTCCTCACCCTCGTGCAGTATGACCTGCCGGTGAAGGTGATCGTCTTCAACAACTCCTCGCTCGGCATGGTCGAGCTGGAAATGATGGTGGACGGCCTGCCGTCGTTCGGAACGACCAACAAGAACCCGGACTTCGCGGCGGTCGCCCGAGCCTGCGGTGCCTACGGCGTGCGCGTCGAGAAGCCCAAGCAGCTCGCGGGCGCGCTCAAGGACGCCTTCAAGCACAAGGGCCCGGCCCTGGTGGATGTGGTCACCGACCCGAACGCGCTCTCCATCCCGCCCAAGATCCGCAAGGAGATGGTCACGGGGTTCGCGCTGTCCGCCGGCAAGGTCGTACTGGACGGCGGGGTGGGTCGGATGCTCCAGATGGCCCGATCCAATCTGCGCAACGTGCCGAGGCCGTAGCCCCGGCGCGTCCACGGCGAGGCAACAACGAGCCAAGCCTGACTACTTGTTGATAAATCCATATGCGTGCCCCTCCCGCCTGCGGGGCATGCATCCCGTGAACCTGTTCGAGAGAGAGGACCGATCCAGCGTGCGGGTGGGGGCTATGGCAGGGCACCAGGCGGGCGGACGAAGGGCAGCCAAGCACGGGTCGTCGGACGTACCGGAGACAGCGGAAGCGGCCAAGGAGAAGGCAGCCGGCGGGCTGGGTCATCTACGACGCCGACTCGGGCGTTCGGATCTCGCGGCGGTGCCCGAAGTCCGGCGTGCGCTACGTGAGTTACTGAGGCTCCGGGGAGACTCGGGGCGGGCCGAGACGGCCGAGCTGCTCACCACCGAGCTGGTGACCAACGCTCTCGTGCACACGGAACACGACGCCGAGGTCACGGTCACCCTCACCGCCTCCAAACTGCGCGTGGAGGTAAGGGACTTGGTGCCCCGGCACCCCAGCACGCAGGTGGCGGCCGACGGTGACAGTACGCACGGCCGGGGGCTGATGCTGGTGCAGGCCCTCGCGGACGCCTGGGGGGTCCGCGCGCAGGGTGTGGGCAAGGTCGTCTGGTTCGATCTGGACCTCAGTGGCGGCGGACTCGACATGAAAGGTGGCGGACTGGCGTAACGGGCCGGTCCGCCACCAGGGCGGGATGCGCGGTCACGGACTGCTCGCCGAGCTTCGGCTCAGCCGAATTGCTGTTCCAGATCCTTCAGCTTCTGCTCCAGGGAGTCGAGTCGCGGCAGGGTCTGGGTGTCGTCCTCGGTAGTGAGGTCGACCGTCACCATGTCAGTTCCCTTCGCTGCCTGAAGGGAGGGCCTTGACCGAAGCGGCAGTTGTCCTGGCTCTGCTATGGCAGGCTCCGCGACGGCCTGCGGCGCGGAGCCCGAGCTCGGGGCGGCGCTGCCGCCGGTGATCTCGACCTGTCGGCCGCCGCCGCGACCGCGGCCCCAGGCCCGGTGCTGTCGGTTGATGGCCTTCAACTGGGCACGCTCCATTTTCTGGTGCTCCCGTCGGCGGATACGGTTCTGCTCCTTGTCGCGCCGGTCCTCGCGGACCTCCTCGACCGCCTCGTCCAGGGTGCTTACACCCTCCAGGAGCATCAGCGACCAGGCGCCGAAGGTCTCCCTGGGCGCCCTCAGCCACCGTACGATCCGGATCTGCGGCAGCGGACGGGGCACCAGGCCCTGCTCACGCAGCGCGGCCCTGCGGGTCTGCTTGAGCGCGCGGTCGAAAAGCACCGCGGCCGAGAGCGACATCCCGGCGAAGAACTGCGGGGCGCCCGCGTGGTCCAACCCCCGTGGCGCGTGAACCCAGTTGAACCAGGCCGCCGCCCCCGCGAACGTCCACACCAGCAGGCGCGAACCGAGGGCCGCGTCGCCGTGGCTGGCCTCGCGGACGGCGAGCACCGAGCAGAACATGGCCGCGCCGTCGAGGCCGAACGGGACGAGGTACTCCCAGCCGCCGGCGAGGCTGAGGTTTTGCCGGCCGAAGCCGACCAGGCCGTGGAAGGAGAGTGCGGCGGCGACCGCCGCACAGCAGAAGAGAAGGAGATACGAGGCGGTGCCGTAGACCGCTTCCTTGCGCCTGCGCCGCTCCTCGGTGCGTTCCCAGGAGTCGTCGGCCGCGGCTGCCTTGCCACCGGCGCGCTTGCCGCGCGCGAGCACCGCGACCGCCGCCAGGACCCCCACGAGCAGTACGCCGCCCGGAAGCAGCCAGTCCAGCGATATGTCGGTCAGTCTCATGCGGTGTCCCTTGCATCGCGGTAGGGCGTTTCGGCGCCATATTGGCAAAACCGCGGTGACGCGAAGAGGCTTTCGGTGCAAGAGGACGCCAAGGGAGTCCCCGGCCATGCGAATGAGTGCGATCCGGTCGAACCGGCGTACGGGAAAAGAGAGTTGGGTTCGATTTACGCCACCCGATCGGGTGGCGTGCCGTCAGGCGGTTGCCGCCGCCTCCTGGCTCAGCTTCCGTACCCGCTCCGCGTCGCACGTCCGGGGACAGGTCACACAGGTGTCCTCGGGGCGCAGGGTGTAGAAGAGGCAGCAGCTCGCCCGGTCCCGGGTCGGCAGCGATTCGCCGTTCGGCCCGGTCAGTTCACGGAAGCCGGCGGTGCCCGCGTACGGCTTGGTCGTACCCGGCAGCAACAGCTCCAGCTCCGACATCGCGCGGCGCTCCTCGCCGACGAGGTGGGCGATGTACCAGAGCCCCTCGACGATCTCGTCCGTCGCCATGCCCCACAGGGCGCGCTTCCCGCGCCGCATCCGTGGCCCGAAGCCGTCGAGGACCGGCCCGAGGTGCTCGGCGACGGACGCCCTGACCTCGGCGCGCAGGGCCTCCTCGTCGGGTACGACGCGGGCGCCGGGGAGGTCGGCCGCGGGGTCGTCGGGCAGGCAGGCGAATTCCTTGACCCGTACGGTCATCCGGCCCAGCGTGCGCTGGAAGGCGACGTCCTCGACGGGGACGCGGGGCACCCGGCGGTGCAGGAACCACGGCACGGTGACCAGCAGACAGGCGGGCCACGCGTACCGGTGGAGGCCGAAGCTGGCGATCACATCGGGCCGGGCCTGCTGGCCGTAGTCCCGGAGGACCTGTGCGTTGTCCCAGGCGAGGAAGGCGTCCAGGGCGTCGCCACCGGCCGCGAGATCCTGTGCGCCCACCCAGCCGGCGCCGCTCGGGACCTGCTCGGCGTCGTCGAGCTCCCTGATCCGCAGACCGGAGAAGACCTCGGCGAGGCGTGCGTACGAGTCCGTGACAGGGGACGCGGTGACGCCGGGGAAGAGCGTGTGGACGGTCATGCAGGACCACCGAATCGCGATCGTTAGCAGGTAAGCCTTACCTTACCCGATCAATTCGAGGTTTGAACTGTGTCCCCGCCCGCCTATCGTGCATATGGGACAACGGCACCGGAGGAGGACCCGGATGGAGCAGGGCAGACCGTGGGGCGTCGCACCCCCGCACGTTTCCGCCCCCGGCTACGCCACCCGGGTTCCGGAGCAGGTGCGCGGCGAGCACACACATAGTGAGCCCGTCGCCCCCCGGGCCGTTCAGCGCCACTCCGTGCGCGGCCAGGTCCTGGACGCGCTGCGCGCGGCCCTGGTCAGCGGTGAGCTCGTACCGGGGGAGGTTTACTCGGGTCCCGGACTCGGCGCCCGCTTCGGGGTCTCGGCGACACCCGTGCGCGAGGCGATGCAGCAGCTGGCCCTGGAGGGCGCGGTCGAGGTCGTCCCCAATCGGGGCTTCCGCGTCACCGTGCGCAGCGCCCTGGAGCTGGCCGAACTCGCGGAGGTGCGGGCCCTGATCGAGGTTCCCGTCATGCTCAGGCTGGCCCGTACGGTCCCGGCCGCCCACTGGCGTGCCCTGCGCCCGCTGGCCGAGGCCACCACGGCGGCGGCGGCCACCGGGGACCGCGCGGCGTACGCCGAGTCGGACCGGGCCTTCCACCGGGCGATGCTCAAGTTCGCCGGCAACCGCCAGCTGGTGACGGTCGCCGACGAGCTGCACCGCCGCTCCCAGTGGCCGCTGGCCACCGGTGACCCGTTGGGCCGCCGGGCGGACCTCGTCGCGGCCGCCTCGGAGCATCTGGCGCTGCTCGACGCGCTGGTCGCCCAGGATCTGACGGTGGTTCAGTCACTCGTACGGGAGCACTTCGCGGGCGCCGACCGGTGACCGCCGGCCGCTGACGGCGCGACCACTGTCCGAGCCGCTAAGCCGCCGTCGGAGGTGTCAGCTGCGCCGCCAGCCAGGTGGGGACGCCGTCCAGCAGCCGGAACAGGCGGCCGGCCTCCGCGCGCAGCCGGGTCGCCTCCGGCTCCGGCTCCGCCCCGGCGAGTGCCGCGAGCGCGGGGGCCGTGCCCACCAGGTATCCGAGCTCCTCCCGGATGCGCAGGGACTCCGCGAAGCCGTGCCTGGCGTCCGCCAACTCCCCGTCACGCAGGGAGAGTCCGGCCAGGTGGCGCCAGGTGAAGGAGAGCAGCAGGGTCTGGCCGTGCGAGGCGGCTCCGGCGTGGGCGCGGCGGTAGGCGGCGCGGGCCGACTGCGGGGAGTCGGATATGTGCTCGGCGATCAGGCCGCGGCGGAAGTCGAGCAGTGGCCTGGCCGGCGCGGTGGGAGCCAGCAGCGCGGCCGCCCTGCCGAGCGCGGCGCGTGCCTCGTCGGCGCGGTCGCGGGTGCCGAGCACGGTGGAGGCGTACGCGAGGTGGCCGCGTTCGCAGGCCGCGGCGCCGCGTTCGTCGTCCTCCCGCGCGACGGCCTCCGCGGTGCGCAGGGCGTCCTCCGCCTCGGCCCAGCCCTGCTCGGTGAACAGACAGCGCTCGACGAGCAGCGCGGCCCGCTGGAGTGCGGCGGCCGGCGTGGCCGCATGTGGTTCGAGCAACGCCGCGGCGTCCGTCCAGCAACCGCGTGAGCGCAACCGCCATACAGCGGTCTGGAGTGGGCTTCCGTCCCCTGCGGTCATTCCGGAACCAGACATGGCGGACTGCGCCACATTGCCCTCCCCGAGCACACCATTGAGCTGTGAGTAGTGGGCGAATCTCAGCACGGATTGGCACCCCGGGCCAAGGGGTCTGGTGAACGGATTCACAAAGGGTGGGCGGAAGTGCCCGGTTTGGGGCATCCGGCCTCCCGGGCGGCGCTCCCCGGGAGACGGCCGACCGGCCGGGCGGGGCCCTCTGGGGGTACCCGGTCGGCCGATCGGGGCTCCTAGCTCATCCGCAGTGCCAGGAAGAAGTCCAGCTTGTCCTCAAGACGCGACAGATCACGGCCCGTCAGCTGCTCGATCCGACCCACCCGGTACCGCAGGGTGTTCACGTGCAGATGCAGCCGGGCCGCGCAGCGCGTCCACGAACCGTCGCAGTCGAGGAACGCCTCCAGGGTGGGCACGAGTTCCGCGCGGTGGCGCCGGTCGTAGTCGCGCAGCGGGTCCAGCAGCCGCGCCGTGAAGGCGCGCCGTACGTCGTCCGGCACGAACGGCAGCAGCAGGACGTGCGACGCCAGCTCGTGGTGGCCGGCCGCGCACACCCGGCCCGGCCGCGCCGCCGCCACCCGGCGGGCGTGCCGGGCCTCCTCCAGCGCCCCGCGCAGGCCCTCCGCCGAGTTCACGGCGGCACTGACACCCAGGGTCAGCCGGCCGTCGTCGGCCAGGCCGCCCGACAGCGGCGCACGTACCGCTTCGAGCAGGACATCGGCATGCAGCCCGAGCATCCGGGCCTCGCCGTCACCCTCGCTGTCCGCGTCGGCGCCGTCGCCGCCGATCGAGGACACGGCCGCCAGCGGTACGAGCGCGATCGCCTCGTCGCCCGCGTGCGCCACCGCGATCCGGTCGGAGGTGTCGGACCCGACGACCATCGGATCGACCAGGATCTCCTCCAGGAGCGACTGCGCGACCGGACCGGCCGGGATCTCCTCGCCCTCGTTCCAGTCGACCCGCGCCACCACGACCTGCCAGTGCGGCGCGGAGCCGAGCCCCGGCAGCAGCACCGGCGCCGCCACTCGCAGCCGGGCCGCGATCTCCGCGGGGGGCGCGCCGGCCTGCACCAGCTCAAGCACCTCCTGGGCGAGCCTGCGCCGTACGGTGCGGGCCGCGTCGCGCCGGTCGCGTTCCACGGCGATCAGCTGGGTCACGCCCTGGAGCAGGTCGAGCCGGGCGGCGGGCCAGTCGCCCGCGTCCGCCTCCACGGCCAGCAGCCAGTCGGAAAGCACCGTCTCGCGCACATCGCGGGAGGCCGCCACCTGGCTCGCGCCGCGTCCGGCCCCGCGGATCGGGAACAGCGAGTACGTCGTGCCCTGGAGGGTGGTCCGGTGCGGCCCGCGGCGGCCGGTCCGGACCGCGGCCAGGTGCTCGCCCGCGAGCGTCGCGCTCACGGTGGCCGGCAGCGGCGCGCCCGCGCCCGCGATCTGCCGGCCGGTGGGGGACAGCACCCAGGCCCGCAGATCGAGGTCGGAGGTGAGCAGGTCGAGCACCACCTCCGGGCCGCCGCCCGCCGGTCCCGAGGTCATCAGCCTGCGGTGCCGGTCGACGACCGCCGCCAGGTCGCCGGCCCGCTCGCCGGACACCTGGCGCACCACATGCTCGGTGATGGTTGCGAAGGCAACGGCCTCGGTGACCGCGAAAAGTGGCAGACGATGGCGCGTACACGCCTCCACGAGATCGGCGGGGATCGCGCCCATCTCGGCCTCGCCCGCCGCGAGCCCCGCGACACCCGCGCCGGCCAGGATTCGTACGAAAGGCTCGGAGTCCGCGGCATCACGCCGCCAGGCGAGTCCGGTGAGCACCAGCTCGCCTCCGGTGAGATAACGGCTGGGATCCCGTAGGTCGGTGGTCATGACCCCACGCACCGTGCGGTCGAGTTCGTCCTCGCCGCCCAGCAGCCGCAGGCCCAGCGCATCGGTTTCCAGCAGTGCGCGCAGCCGCATGGTGTCGCCGCCGATCTGTCTCGTTGTTGCCGGTGGAAAACGGTGAGGTTACTGAGCCCCGCCTTTCATATGAATCTACAAGACATGAGAGTCGACCAGCCAACTCCTTCATGGTTTCAGTGACTGCACCAGGCGGGGCACGGCTTGTGTACTTGGGCCACAAGGCGTTAACAGCACATGAACATTTCGTCGAGAGGCCCATCGGCCTGTTGGCTTGAACTGAACGACCCGAATACCGAGAAGAGAGCCGCTCATGGACTTCCTTCGCCCCGCCAGCTGGGAGGAGGCGCTCGCCGCTAAGGCAGAGCACCCCTCAGCTGCGCCGATCGCGGGTGGCACCGACATCATGGTCGAGATCAACTTCGACCACCGTCGGCCGGAGTACCTCCTGGACCTGAACCGCATCGGCCTGCTGCGGGAGTGGGAGGTCGGCGAGGAGAGCGTCCGGCTCGGCGCCTCCGTCCCGTACGCCCAGATCATGGAACACCTCAGGCCCGAACTGCCCGGCCTCGCGCTGGCCTCGCACACCGTCGCCTCGCCGCAGATCCGCAACCGCGGCGGCGTCGGCGGCAACCTGGGCACCGCGTCCCCGGCCGGCGACGCCCACCCGGCGCTGCTCGCCGCGGGCGCCGAGGTCGAGGTCGAGTCGGTGCGCGGCAGCCGCCGCATCCCGATCGACGACTTCTACACCGGCGTCAAGCGCAACGCGATGGCGCCGGACGAGCTCATCAAGTGGGTGCACGTCAAGAAGGCCGACGGGCCGCAGCAGTACTCCAAGGTCGGCACGCGCAACGCGATGGTCATCGCCGTCTGCGCCTTCGGCCTGGCGCTGCACCCGGAGACCCGCACGGTGAAGACCGGCATCGGCTCCGCGGCCCCCACCCCGGTGCGCGCCCGCGCCGCCGAGGACTTCCTGAACGCCGCGCTCGAAGAGGGCGGCTTCTGGGAGAGCGGCAAGATCATCACGCCGTCCATCGCCAAGCAGTTCGCGGAGCTGGCCTCCGGTTCCTGCAACCCGATCGACGATGTGCGCGGCACCGCGAAGTACCGCAGGCACGCGGTCGGCATCATGGCCCGCCGCACGCTGGGCTGGACCTGGGAGCAGTACCGCGGCGCCGGCCGCACGCTGGAAGGAGCTGCGTAACCATGCGAGTAAATTTCACGGTCAACGGCCGTAAGCACGAGGCCGACGACGTCTGGGAGGGCGAGTCCCTCCTCTACGTCCTGCGCGAGCGCATGGGGCTCCCCGGCTCCAAGAACGCCTGCGAGCAGGGCGAGTGCGGCTCCTGCACGGTCCGCCTCGACGGCGTACCGGTCTGTTCCTGTCTCGTCGCGGCCGGCCAGGTCGAGGGCCGCGAGGTCGTCACCGTCGAGGGCCTGGCGGACTACGCCGGGCACCGCACGGCGGAGCACCCCGGCGGCGGTTGCGTCTCCGGTGCCTCCGGCACCTGCGGCACCACCGTCGACCAGGCGAAGCGCTGGCAGGCCAAGCCCTCCGACGGCCAGGCCGGTGAGGGCGGCGAGCTGTCGCCGATCCAGCAGGCGTTCATCGACGCGGGCGCCGTGCAGTGCGGTTTCTGCACCCCGGGCCTGCTCGTCATGGCGGACGAGATGCTGGAGAAGAACCCGTCCCCGTCCGACCAGGACATCCGCGAGGCGCTCTCCGGCAACCTGTGCCGCTGCACGGGTTACGAGAAGATCCTCGACGCGGTCCGCCTCGCGGCCGCCCGTCAGGAAGAGACGGTCTGAGCGAGATGGCCACCACGGGTACACCCACCAACATCACCCAGGGTTCCAAGACCAAGGGCGGCATCGGCGAGTCGACGCTGCGCCCCGACGGCACCCTCAAGGTCACCGGCGAGTTCGCCTACTCCTCCGACATGTGGCACGAGGACATGCTCTGGGGTCACACCCTGCGCAGCACCGTCGCCCACGCGGAGATCAAGTCGATCAACACGGCCGAGGCGCTGGCACTGCCCGGCGTCTACGCCGTGCTGACGTACGACGACCTGCCCACCGCGGTGAAGAACTACGGCCTGGAGATCCAGGACACCCCCGTTCTCGCCCACGGCAAGGTCCGCCACCACGGGGAGCCGGTGGCGATCGTCGCCGCCGACCACCCGGAAACCGCGCGCCGCGCCGCCGCGAAGATCCAGATCGAGTACGTCGACCTGCCGGTCATCACCAACGAGGCAGCCGCGACCGCCCCCGACGCGATCCTGATCCACGAGGGCCGCGACGACCACCACATCGGTCACGTCACGCACCCCAACATCGTGCACCGCCAGCCGATCGTGCGCGGCGACGCCGACGAGGCCGCCAAGCGCGCCGACGTCATCGTCTCCGGCGATTACGTCTTCGGCATGCAGGACCAGGCGTTCCTCGGCCCGGAGTCCGGTCTCGCCGTGCCCGGCGAGGACGGCGGCGTCGACCTCTACGTCGCCACCCAGTGGCTGCACTCGGACCTCAAGCAGATCGCCCCCGTCCTCGGCCTGCCCGAGGACAAGGTCCGCATGACGCTCTCGGGCGTCGGCGGCGCCTTCGGCGGCCGCGAGGACCTGTCGATGCAGATCCACGCCAGCCTGCTGGCCCTGCGCACCGGCAAGCCGGTCAAGATCGTCTACAACCGGTTCGAGTCCTTCTTCGGCCATGTGCACCGCCACCCGGCGAAGCTCTGGTACGAGCACGGGGCCACCAAGGACGGCAAGATCACGCACATGAAGTGCCGGATCGTGCTGGACGGTGGCGCCTACGCCTCGGCCTCCCCGGCCGTTGTCGGCAACGCCTCGTCCCTCTCGGTGGGCCCGTACGTCATCGAGGACGTCGACATCGAGGCCCTCGCGCTCTACACCAACAACCCGCCCTGCGGCGCCATGCGCGGCTTCGGCGCGGTCCAGGCGTGCTTCGCCTACGAGGCGCAGATGGACAAGCTCGCGGCGAAGCTGGACATGGACCCGGTGGAGTTCCGCCAGCTCAACGCCATGGAGCAGGGCACGCTGCTGCCGACCGGGCAGCCGTGCGACTCCCCGGCCCCGGTGGCCGAGCTGCTGCGCCGCATCAAGGCCAGGCCGCTGCCGCCCGAGCAGCAGTGGCTCGCGGCCGGCGAGGACGCGGACGTCCGCGCCCTGCCCGGCGGACTGTCCAACACCACGCACGGCGAAGGTGTCGTACGGGGTGTCGGCTATGCGGTCGGCATCAAGAACGTCGGCTTCTCCGAGGGCTTCGATGACTACTCCACCGCCCGGGTGCGGATGGAGGTCATCAACGGCGAGCCGGTCGCGACCGTGCACACCGCGATGGCGGAGGTCGGCCAGGGCGGCGTCACCGTTCACGCGCAGATCGCCCGCACCGAGCTCGGCGTCACCCAGGTGACCATCCACCCGGCCGACACCCGGGTCGGCTCGGCGGGCTCCACCTCGGCGTCCCGTCAGACGTACGTCACGGGCGGCGCGGTGAAGAACACCTGCGAGAACGTCCGCGAGAAGGTCCTGGAGATCGGCCGCGGCAAGTTCGGTTCGTACCACCCCGCCTGGGCCACCGCCGAGCTGCTGCTCGAAGGCGGCAAGGTCGTCACCGACGGCGGCGAAGTCCTCGCCGACCTGGTCGACGTCCTCGAAGGCGAGTCGGTCGACCTGGAGCTGGAGTGGCGCCACCGGCCCACCGAGGCCTTCGACCTGCGTACGGGCCAGGGCAACGGCCATGTCCAGTACTCGTTCGCCGCGCACCGCGCGGTCGTCGAGGTGGACACCGAGCTCGGCCTGGTCAAGGTCATCGAGCTGTCCTGCGCCCAGGACGTCGGCAAGGCGCTCAACCCGCTGTCCGTCGTCGGCCAGATCCAGGGTGGCACCACCCAGGGCCTGGGCGTCGCGGTCATGGAGGAGATCATCGTTGACCCGGTGACCGCGAAGGTGAAGAACCCCTCCTTCACGGACTACCTGATCCCCACCATCCTCGACACGCCGACGATCCCCGTCGACGTACTCGAACTGGCCGATGAGAACGCGCCGTACGGACTGCGCGGCATCGGCGAGGCCCCGACCCTCTCGTCCACCCCGGCCGTCCTCGCGGCGATCCGGAACGCGACCGGTCTGGAACTCAACAGGACGCCGGTACGACCCGAGCACCTCACGGGCACCTGAGTCCACCCAAGCTCCCCGGGCGGCGCCAAGCCTCCAGGAACGTCACACTTCCGCCGCCTGCGCCGCCCGGGGCCACAAGTACCGCACCGCTCGCGGTTCTTCGCACCACAGGCACCACACGCACCACCGCGCCACAGAGCACCGCAGAACAGAACCCTCAGTAACCGCTCATCCCGTTCGTCTCGGGCCGTCCCCCGGGTCGTGCAGCCACCGGCAGCATCCCAAATCCCGTATCTCCAGTCTCCACGCGGGTGCCCCTTTGAACCTTGGGAGTCAGGCATCATGACCCAGCAGTCCACAGAGCCGAAGACGACGGCGGAGGAAGCCGGCGCGGGAACGCGCCAGCCCGCCGGCCGGTCCTGGCTCGACCGGTACTTCCACATAACGCACAGAGGGTCCACGGTCGCCCGCGAGGTGCGCGGCGGCATCACCACCTTCATGGCGATGGCCTACATCATCCTGCTCAACCCGGTCATCCTCTCGGTGCCCGACGCCACCGGCGCCAGGCTCGACGGTGACCAGCTCACCACCGCGACGGTCTTCGCCGCCGCCGCGACCACCCTCGTGATGGGCTTCATCGGCAATGTGCCGCTGGCCCTCGCGGCGGGACTGAGCGTCTCGGCCGTCATGGCCTTCCAGGTCGCCCCGGAAATGACCTGGGGCAACGCGATGGCCATGTGCGTCATCTACGGCCTCGTGATCATCCTGCTGGTCGTCACCGGTCTGCGTGAACTGATCATGAACGCCATCCCGCTGGCGCTCAAGCACGCCATCACCATGGGCATCGGCCTCTTCGTCTGCCTCATCGGTCTGGTGCAGGCCGGCTTCGTGACCTCCATGCCCGGCGACGGCGGCATCGCCGGCGCCAAGCCGATCCAGCTCGGTACCGCCGACATGCTGACCGGCTGGCCGGTGCTGTGCTTCGCCTTCACCGTCGTGCTGATCTTCCTCCTCCAGGTGCGCAAGGTGCCCGGCGCGATCCTCATCGGGATCGTCGGCGGCACGGTGTTCGCGGCGCTGGTCCACCAGTTCGCGGGCCTCGACAAGAAGGCCTGGGGCGGTCTGAACGCCCCCGAGATCACCGGCTCCATCGTCAGCAGCCCCGACTTCGGCCTCTTCGGCAAGGTCTCCTTCGACGGCATCGGCAACGTGGGCGGCATCACCGTCGGCGTGATCGTCTTCACCCTGGTGCTGGCAGGGTTCTTCGACGCCATGGGCACCATCATCGGCATCGGCCAGCAGGCCGGACTCGCCGACAAGAACGGCAAGATGCCGGGCCTCAACAAGGCCCTGGCCATCGATGGTGCGGGCGGCGCGATCGGCGGCCTCGCCGGAGCCTCGGGCCAGACGGTGTTCGTCGAGTCCACGGCGGGCGTCGGCGACGGTGCGCGCACCGGCTTCGCCAGCGTGATCACCGGCCTCGCGTTCACGCTCTGCCTCTTCTTCACCCCGCTCGCCCAGGTCATCCCGACGCAGGTCGCCGCCGCCGCGCTGGTCGTCATCGGCGCGATGATGCTGACCAACGCCAAGCACATCGACTGGGACGACGTGGCGACCTCCATCCCGGTCTTCCTGACCACCGTGCTGATGCCGTTCACGTACTCCATCACCGCGGGCATCGCGGCCGGCGTCATCGCCCACGTGCTGATCAAGGTCACACAGGGCAAGGTGCGAGAGGTGGGCTGGCTGATGTGGGTGCTGGCCGTCGTCTTCCTCGCCTACTTCGCGCTCCATCCGATCGAGGGCTGGCTGGGCGTCAAGTAGCGACCCGCCTCCCTTCCTCACCCCGTAAGGAGACAGCCATGCTGGACATCGCCGAAGAACTCAACCGGTGGGTCGAGCAGGGACGTGACTTCGCCGTCGCCACAGTCGTGGCGACGAACGGAAGCTCGCCCCGGCAGCCCGGCGCCGCCCTGGCCGTCGACAGCGACGGCGCGGCGATCGGGTCGGTCTCCGGCGGGTGTGTGGAAGGCGCGGTCTACGAGCTGTGCCAACAGGCGCTCCAGGACGGCGAGACCGTGCTCGAACGCTTCGGCTACAGCGATGAGGATGCCTTCGCTGTGGGTCTGACCTGCGGCGGAGTCATCGACATACTCGTCACCCCGGTACGCGTGGACTCTCCCGCGAGGGAGGTGTTCACGGCCGCGCTGTCCGCCGCCGCCGGAGGGGAGGCGGCGGCGGTCGCACGGATCACCGACGGACCGGCCGAGCTCATGGGCCGCGCCCTGCTCGTACGGGCCGAAGGGGCGTACGAGGGCAGCTTCGGCGGGCACCCGGAGCTGGACCGCGCCGTCGCCGACGAGGCCCGCGCGATGCTGGACGCCGGGCGGACCGCGACCCTGGAGATCGGCGCCGACGGCAGGCTGTGCGGCCGGCCGCTGACCCTGCTGGTCGAGTCGAGCGTGCCCGCCCCCCGCATGATCGTCTTCGGTGCCATCGACTTCGCCGCCGCGCTGGTGCGGGTCGGCAAATTCCTGAACTACCACGTGACCGTGTGCGACGCCCGGCCCGTCTTCGCGACCGAGGCCCGCTTCCCCAACGCCGACGAGATCGTCGTCGACTGGCCGCACCGCTATCTGGAGTCGACCACCACCGACAGCCGTACCGTGCTGTGCGTACTCACCCACGACGTCAAGTTCGACGTCCCGCTCCTGGAACTGGCCCTCAAGCTTCCCGTCGCCTACGTCGGCGCGATGGGCTCCCGCCGCACCCACCAGGACCGCAACAAGCGGCTGCGCGAGGTCGGCGTCACCGAGCTCGAACTGACCCGCCTGCGCTCGCCGATCGGCCTCGATCTCGGCGCCCGTACGCCGGAGGAGACGGCCCTGTCCATCGCGGCGGAGATCGTCGCCGCCCGGCGCGGTGGCACCGGAGTCTCCCTCACCGGCGCGCACACCCCCATCCACCACGAGGGCCCGCAGCGGCCCGCGGGGCGGATAGGGTCCGTCGCCTGACGACCGCTGTCTGATACCGGGCGCCTGGTGCCGGACGCCTGACGGCCGCTGCCTGGTGCCGGACGGCCGAGGCGGCGGGCCCCGGGGCAGCCGCCCGCAGGTCCGAACACGACGGGCCCGATGCGTCGGCCCGCCGGTCCGACGGGCGCAGGACCTAAAGTGGCGACCGTGACCGCCGTGACCGTGACGATCGAGGCCCGCCGCACCCGCCTCGCCGCGGCCGGGGCCGCCGCCGTGACGCTCTGCGCCGGGCTCGGCATCAGGGCGGTCGCGGACGGAGACCTCGCCAAGTACGCGGGGGACGTGCTCTACACCGTCCTCCTGTGCACGCTTGTCGTCCTGATCGCGCCCGTGGCCGGGACGCGCCGGGTGGCCGCCGCTGTCGGTCTCGGCCTCAGCTGGCTGATCGAGCTGGGCCAACTCACCGGCGTACCGGCCGAGTTGTCACAGCACAGCGTCATCGCCCGGCTGGTCCTCGGCTCGACCTTCAACGCACCGGACCTGTTCTGGTACGCCGTCGGCGCGGGCCTCTTCCTTCTCATACGCACCGTGGTGCCTCGCCAGGGCGGCCTGCGCCACGCGACCTGATGGGGAACGTGTACACCGTGGGGGCGCTCCCACCACTCCCTCGCGACCACGGAGCGACCGCGTGCACAGCACACCGACGAATGCGCCGCCCAGCACACCGCCAAGCACATCGACAAACCCGGCGATCGGCTCACCGGCCACCTCATCGACCGCCTCGCGGCTCAGCGGGTGGATCTTCGGCAGGCTCCTCCCGGTGGGTCTCCCGCTCGCCCTCACCTCGACGCTGCTCCTCGGCTCTCCCGCCGCGGCCACCACCCCCGCCGCGGTCCAGGATCCGGTCACCACCCCCGCGGCCACCAAGCTCTACACCCCGGCGGCCAACCCCGCGGCGTACCGCCAGGCTGCCGCGCTGACCGGCGCCGGACAGGCGCGCGAAGCCGCCGGGATCCTGGCCATGGTCCAAGCTCCGCAGGCCGTCTGGCTGCCGAGCGGCGATCCGGCGGCGGCCGAGCGCGAAACGCGCCGGGTCGTCCAGGACGCCGTCCGACGGCGGGCGCTGCCCGCCCTGGTGCTCTACAACATCCCCGGCCGTGACTGCGCCCAGTACTCGGCGGGCGGCGCTCAAGACAGCCCCCGGTACCGGGACTGGATCGCCGCAGTCGCCCGGGGTATTGGCCCGGCTCCCGCGCTGGTCGTCCTTGAACCCGACGCGCTCGCCCTGTTGCCCGCCGACTGCCCGAAGGCCGTCGCCGCCAGGACCGAGGCGCGCTACGCCGACCTCGGTCATGCCGTCACCGTTCTCGGGCGCCTGGCGCACGCCAAGGTGTACCTCGACATCGGCCACCCGGCCTGGCACGCGGTGAGCAGCATCGTGCCCCGCCTGGTCAAGGGCGGCATCGAGGGGGCCGCGGGCTTCAGCGTCAACGTGTCCAACTTCGGCACCGACAGCGCCAACGCCTGGTACGGCAGGCTCATTTCGGCCTGCCTCGCCCATGTCGGGAGGGGCGGCAATGCCACGGCCTGCGCCGAGCAGCGATGGCCGCGCGCCCGCGCCCTGACCTGGCTCGACAAGCAGCCGCACACCACCCCGGACCACCTGAAGCACTTCATCACCGACAGCAGTCGCAATGGGCGCGGCCCGTGGACTCCGCCGGCGGGCAAGTACCTCGACCCGCAGGACTGGTGCAACCCGCCGGGACGGGGGCTCGGCGCCCGCCCCAGTACGGCGACCAAGGACCCGCTGCACGACGCCAGGTTGTGGATCAAGACACCGGGGGAGTCGGACGGCCTGTGCCTACGCGGTACGAGCGGCCCCGAGGACCCCGAGCGGGACACGGCCGCCCCGAAGGCCGGCGACTGGTTCAGCTCGCAGGCTCTCGAACTGGTGCGGCTCGCGAGCCCGTCGATCCTGCCGCGCTCGCCCGCGTGGAAATAATCGGTTGCCGCCGTGCCGGTGCGCCGCTTTCATTGAGTCGTCCCGACCTGAAGAAGATGGGTGGTGCTGTATGACACGGGCCCCGCGGAACCGCTCTCGCGATCGAGGCAGGTCCTCCGCACAGGCGACGCCCTGACGGCTTCGCCGTACCGGTACCAACTCCCTTGATGCGAGACGGCGTTCAGCTACGGCCACGTTCCTCCACGCATCTCTTCAGGAGTCGTTCTCACGATGTCCCGTAACGCCACCACTCGTCGCACCAGCACACGCGACAACGCCACTCGTGACACCACTACCCGCAACACCTCCAGACGGGCGCGCACCGAGGCGCGCGCCGAGTCCTTCCGTTGCCTCAACTGCGGTCTCGACGTATCGATGGCCGCCGCAGGCACCACCCACCGCAATCACTGCCCGAACTGCCTGTGGAGCCGTCACCTCGACGACACCCCGGGCGACCGCGCGGCCGACTGCGGTGCCCGGATGGAGCCCCTCGCCATCTCCGTGCGCGGTGACGGTGAATGGATACTCGTCCACCGTTGCGCCGGCTGCGGCGTGCTCCACGCCAACCGCACGGCGGGCGACGACAACGTCCTGCCGCTCACCAGGCTCGCGGTCGGTCCGCTGGCCCGCCCGCCGTTCCCGTTGGAGCGGCTCGGGCTCATCTAGGGGGTGTCCGGCCGATCAGTCGCCTGCTGCCCCGCACCTCGTCGTGGAACGAAGTGCGGGGCAGCAGGCCACCTCGGTCGTCACCGACCTCTACCGTCGTTGCCCCGCGTGCTCCACCGGCGGCAGGCCCGCCGCGAGCGGTTGACCGCCCCGGCCCGCCGCCGCCTCGGCCGCGGCACGCAGCGAGTGCAGTGCCACGAGCAGTACGCCGATGTCGTCGAGGAGAATGGGGTCGGGTAGCAGGTCGATCGGGCTGATCGTGTAGAGCAGCGCACCCCAGAAGGCGAGCTTGTTCCCCACGGGCACGCCCGCCTGCCGCAGGTGCCGCTTCGCCCGTACCAGCCGGACCAGCAGCACCGCGGTGAGCACCAGCGTCGCGACCACTACTACGGCCACGGCCGTCAGGATCAGTTTGGCCTCGGTACTCATGGTCGCCTCCCCTCGGTCGGGCCCCGTCGAAGCACGCATACCCCGCTGCGGCGCGGAGACGCGGGGTGTGACCCGGTCGGCCCAGTGCGACGGTCGCCCGTACGGCGCTCCTGACTCCGTCGCCTCTCGTGCCTCAGGTCTCCCGCGACACGTCCTCGGCGACCGCGTCCCAGATGTGCTCGGGAGGCGGGACGAGCGGCAACGCGGGGGAGGCGGCGCGCACCGCCTCCACGACCCGCCGCAGCGCGTCGAGTTCCGTTCGGCAGTGCGCGCACCTCAGCAGGTGCGTGGTCTCGGCGTACGGCTCCTCGGGGGTCTCGCGAGCCAGTGCCAGCTCGGCCAATTGGGTGTGATCAAGGTGAACTTCCACCACCGTCCGCCTTGGATCTCGGCCGGGCCATCAGGTCGTCCTGCGCCTACCCCTACCGTCCGAGGGCCCCTGCTGGATGCGCGCCGGGGCAGCCCCGGCCGGGGTGGCGGACACGGGGCGCGGGCCCCGGGTGGCGACAGGTCCGGCGCGGCGCGCGGAATCCTCGCGCGCGGCCCGGTCGGGGTGGCGAAGACGCCAGTACGGGTTGTCGTGCGGGAGGCCGCCCGTGACCCGGCCGTACATGCCGAACGTCATGATCAGCAGGCCCATGACGAAACTGAAAACGACATTGGACATGCTGAAGTCGAGGATGTTCGCGGGGCGGTCGAGGATGAAGAGGTGGACGAATCCACTCAGGACGAACAGCGCGCCCACCGCCATGTTCACGTTCGACGCGGTGTTGCCGCCGGCGACGGCGCCGCCGATGAGCACGAGCCCCACGACGATTGAGATCAGGCTCAGCAGACCGTTGGTGGACAGGCCGGCGACCCGGGAGCCGGTGGTGTCGAAGAAGCCGAGCCGGTCGGCGAAGCCCAGGCTTCCGAAGACGATCAGGATGACCCCGCACAGTGCGGCGCCCGCCCGGTAGACCATGGCCAGCCGGTGATCGACCGGCAGTTCGTCCTTGAGCCGCATGACTGCCTCCTGGGTGGTGCCCCCGGCGGCGCGTGTGCGATACACCGCCCTCTCCACAGTCGCCCCACTGCCCCGTTTTCGCAGCTTGCGCCGATTGCGCGTCGTTCGTCTCCCCGGACTGCCCGGACTGCCCGGACTGCCCGGACTGCCCGGACTGCCCGGTCGCACTCGTGGCTGCCCCGACCCCGCCTGCTCGGGCAGGTCATGCCTGTACGTCGGCCTGCCCGTCGAGGCAGCGCCGCAGCCGGTGCAGGCCTCGCCTCACATGGCTCTTGACCGTGCCCAGGGGGACGCCGGTCCGCTCGGCGATCTGCGCGTGCGTGAGATCGGCGTAGAAGGCCAGACACAGCATGTCGCGCTGGATGCCGGGCAGCTCCCGCATCGCCTGGGTCACCAGGACCCGGTCCAGGGCCGCCTCCGGGCCGGGACCACGGACCGCCGGTGCGCCGTGCCAGGCGGCCGACGCCGCGGCGGTGAGGTCGCCCTGCCGAGTGCGGGCCGAGAGGGCGTCGGCCGTTTTGCGCCGGGTGATGCCCACCAGCCAGCCGACGAGCGGTCCCCGCTCCGGCCGGTAGCCAAGGCGTCCGCGCCAGGCGGCGAGGAAAACCTGCTGGGTCACGTCCTCGGCCTCCCGGGGGTCCCGCAGCGCGCGCAGGGCCAGCGTGTGGACCAGCGGGCTCCACAGATGGTAGACGGCGGCGAAGCTGCGCTCGTCCCCACGCACCAGGCCGGCTGCCAACTCCTCTGCGTCCGGGGCCTCATCGGCAGGCGACCGCTCCGAGGCGCGGGACGGGGCCGGGCTCTGTGCGGTGGTGGGCACCATGGGCGTCGCTCCTCCCGTCGGCCGGGACGCGGCCGGCTGCGCTGCGGTCGGCACAGCGTTTCCGAACCGCCACAGCCCGGCAACATGCATCGGTTCTGCGTCGTATGGCGAAGATCCGAGCCGTATGGTGAGGAAGTGAGTGACTCCCGGGTCCCCCCGGCCGTATCGTCGCCGGTCGGCCTCGCCGCGGGGCTGAGCACCGGGGCCGTGGCCAGGGCGCTGGGCATCTCGCCCACGACCCTGCGCTCCTGGGACCGGCGCTACGGGATCGGGCCCGCCGCCCACCAAGGCGGCAGGCACCGGCGCTGGACGCCCGAGGACATCGCCGTCCTGGAACGGATGTGCCGGCTCACCAGCTCCGGGGTGCCTCCCGCCGAGGCGGCCCGCGCGGCTCTCGCGGGCGCCGACGCCGCGGAGCCCGCCCGGTCCGCGGAGCGCGCCGCGCCGGTACGCCCGGATCCTCCACCGGGCGCGGACCGGCCGCCGCGGCGCGGACCCGGCTCACGCACGGGGCTGCCTCTCGGCGACGTCCGCCAGGAGTGCCGGGGGCTGGCCCGCGCGGCCGTCCGGCTCGACGCGGACTCGATCGACGACCTGCTGGCCGCCGCGATCGCGGAACACGGCCTCGTCACCGCCTGGGACTCCGTCATCATGCCGGCGCTGCGGGCGGTGGGACGTAAATGGGAGAGCTCCGGCGAGCGGTACATCGAGGTCGAACACCTGATGTCCTGGCACATCTCGACGGCCCTGCGCAGGCTCGCGGTCGCGCCGGCCGGGCGACCCGCCCGGGTCGCCCCCGCGCTGCTGGCCTGCGTACCGGGGGAGACGCACACCCTGCCGCTCGAAGCGCTCGCCGCGGGTCTGGGCGAAAGGGGCGTCCTGGTGCGGATGTTCGGCGGGGCGGTACCCGCCGAGGCGCTGGAGGAAGCGGTACGTCGTACCGGACCCGCGGCCGTCGTGCTGTGGAGCCAGTCCCGGACGACGGCCAGCCGCCCGCTCGCCCAGCACATCGGCTCCATCGGCTGGGGGATACGGGGCGCACGCACGCGTCCCGCGGTGCTCGTCGCGGGACCGGGCTGGTCCGGCCCGCCCCTCCCGGGCACGCTCCGGCCGCGCGGCCTCGAAGAGGCGATCGACACGGTGGCCGACCTCTGCGCGCCGTGACGGGCCTCCGGGCCTCGGCCGGTCGGACCCCCGCGCCGGAGTAGTCGGCGCGGGCTCGGGCCGGGCCGCGCGTTCGCCCGGTCGGCCGAGCCTGCTGGGACATCCGCGCGAGATCGGGCAAACGCTGGTGCATCCGTAAACGCGTTCCGGGGGGAATCAAGGGTGACCCGACGACCGTAAAGACGCGAGAAGAGGACAAGCGATGCCCCCCACCAGGGCGATGCGGACCTTCCCCGCCGGCCACCCCACGGGGCACGGCGAACCGGTCACGGGCGGCCGTGCGCAGCCGTCCGGGCACGAGGCGCGGCGCGGTCACGCGGACCGTCAGGGCGGTGCGCCGCTCTCCCGCGCGGACGCGGACATCGCCGGAGCCGTCGAGGAGGTGCTCGGCGCGTACCTGGACACCAGGCTGTCGGAGGCCACCGCGGTCGATGCCGTCTTCGCGGACGATGTCGCCGAACGGGTGAAACGCTTCGCCCTGCGCGGCGGCAAGCGCTGGCGGGCCGCCTTCGTCTGGTGGGGCTGGCGGGCGGGCGGCGGCGCCGACGGCGGCCCGCAGGCCGTCGCGGCCCTCAACGTGGCCGCCGCCCTCGAACTCATCCAGACGTGCGCGCTGATCCACGACGACGTCATGGACGGCTCGGCGCTGCGCCGAGGCGCCCCTTCCGTGCACGTCGACTTCGCCCGGCAGCACGAGGGCCGCGCGATGCGCGGCTCCGGCGGCTCGTTCGGCCGCTCCGCCGCGATCCTCGCCGGTGACCTCGCGCTGGCCTGGGCCGACGACCTGGTGGCCGAGTCGGACCTGGACACCGAGGCCCGCAGGCGCATGCGCCACCACTGGCAGGCCATGCGCACCGAGATGGTGGCGGGCCAGTACCTCGATCTGCACGCCCAGGCCACCGGGACGGCGTCGCTGAGCCGCGCCGTACGCATCGCCTGCCTCAAGAGCGCGCTGTACACGGTGGAACGCCCGCTGGCACTCGGCGCGGCGCTGGCGGGCGCCGACGACCGGACCACCGCGGCCCTGTGCTCCGCCGGGCGGTGCGCGGGCATCGCCTTCCAGCTGCGTGACGACCTGATGGGTGTGTTCGGTGATCCGGCGCTGACCGGGAAGCCGGCGGGCGACGACATCCGCGAGGGCAAGCTGACGTATCTGGTGGCGGTGGCCCGGTCCAGGGCCGATGCCTCGGCGGACTCGGCGGCGCTCGGCGTACTGGCCGCCGGCCTCGGCGCTGCGGACCTGACCGACGTACAACTCGATCGCGTTCGAGAGGTGTTGGAAGAGACCGGAGCACGAGCCGTCGTCGAGTCGAAGATCGAACGGCTGGTGCTGCACAGCCGACGCCACCTCAGGAGCGCCCCCATGGATCCGCGTGCCCACAGCCGGCTGTCCGAACTGCTCGCGATGGCCGCGGGCGTGACCGGCGCAGCATCCCCGAGTCCCCCGAACTCCCCTTTCCTGTCAGCGACTTCGAATTCCGCGATCACCGCGGAATCCCCGGGCTGGGAGAAGCGGCGGCCCGCGCGCGGGCCCGCCGCCGTCCGGCGCATCGGCGCCGAGAGCACGGGGCGTGGCCGATGAGGACCGTCCCCGGCCCCACGGGCCATGTCGTGGTCGTCGGCGCGGGCCTGTCCGGGCTCGCCGCCACCCTGCACCTGCTCGGCGCCGGGCGCCGGGTGACCGTCGTCGAGCGCGCGGACCTGCCCGGCGGCCGGGCGGGCCGCCTCGACCTCGGTGGGTTCACGGCGGACACCGGCCCCACCGTCCTGACCATGCCGCACCTGGTCGACGAGGCACTCGCGGCGGTCGGCGACTCGCTGGCCGACCGGCTGGAACTCATCGAGCTGCACCCCGCCTACCGCGCCAGGTTCGCCGACGGATCGGGCCTCGACGTGCACACCGGCGCCGACGCCATGGAGGAGGAGATCCGCCGGTTCGCCGGAGCGCGCGAGGCCGCGGGCTACCGCAGGCTGCGCCGCTGGCTGCAGGACCTGTACGCCGCCCAGATGCGCCGCTTCATCGACACCAACTTCGACTCCCCCTTCCAGCTCCTCCACCCCGACCTGGCCCGTCTCGCGGCGCTGCGCGGATTCAGTACCCTCGACGCCCAGATCGGCCGCTTCCTGTCCGACGAACGACTGCGCCGCGTCTTCTCCTTCCAGGCCCTGTACGCGGGAGTGCCGCCGGCCCGCGCACTCGCCGCGTACGCGGTGATCGCGTACATGGACACCGTGGCGGGCGTCTATTTCCCGCGCGGAGGCATGCACGCCCTGCCCCGCGCGCTGGCCGACTCCGCCCGGGACGCGGGCGCCGAGTTCCACTGGGGCAGCGAAGTCACCCGCCTCGAACGGTCCGCGGGCAGGGTCACCGCCGTACACACCTCCACCGGCGAACGCATCCCCTGCGACGCCGTCGTCCTCACCCCCGACCTGCCGGTCGCCCACCGGCTGCTCGGGCGCGCCCCGCGCCGCGCGATCGCCCTGCGGCACTCGCCGTCCGCCGTCATCCTGCACGCCGGAACCGATCGCACCTGGGACGACCTGGCCCACCACACCATCTCCTTCGGCGGTGCCTGGAAGCAGACCTTCGACGAGATCACCCGCACCGGCCGGCTGATGAGCGACCCCTCGCTGCTCATCACCCGGCCCACGACGCACGACGCCTCGCTGGCCCCCGACGGCAAGCACCTGCACTACGTCCTCGCGCCCTGCCCCAATACCGACACGGGCCCCGACGTCCGCGCCTGGCAGGACCTCGCCCCGCGCTACCGCGACAGCCTGGTGGCCGAGCTGGAGCGCCGCGGACTCGACGGGTTCGGCGACTCTATCGAGCAGGAGCACGTGGTGACCCCGGTGCACTGGACGGCCGAAGGACACGCCGCGGGTACGCCGTTCTCGGTGGCCCACACCTTCGCGCAGACCGGCCCGTTCCGGCCGCGCAACCTCGTAAGGGGCGTCGACAACGTGGTGTTGGCCGGCTGCGGCACCACCCCCGGCGTCGGCGTGCCGACCGTCCTGATCTCCGGGAAGCTCGCGGCGGCCCGCATCACCGGACCCCGCACCCGCCCCCGCTCCGCCGTGTCCCGGCTGCGGTCCGCCGCGCCGCAGTCCCGCCCCGTTCCCGCGAAAGGGACCCCGCGATGACCCGACGTGAACTCGACGCGGCGCGGATCACCGACCCCGCGCTGCGCGCGGCGTACACGCACTGCCGGCAGCTCAACGCCCGGCACGGCAAGACGTACTTCCTGGCCACCCGGCTACTGCCGGCGGACCGGCGGCCCGCCGTGCACGCCCTGTACGGCTTCGCCCGCTGGGCCGACGACATCGTCGACGACCTCGACACCGACGCCGCCCGACCGGAGCGGGACGCCGCACTGCGGGCGCTCCAGGAGGAGCTCGACGCGGCGCTGCGAGGCAGGCCCACCCGCGAGCCCGTCGTCGTGGCGGTGGCCGACACCGCCGCGCGGTACGGCATCGATCCACAGCACTTCGCCGATTTCATGGGGTCGATGCGCAGCGATCTGGACGTCACCGACTATCCGACGTACGACGACCTCGCCCGGTACATGCACGGATCGGCCGCGGTGATCGGCCTCCAGATGCTGCCCGTGCTCGGCACGGTGGTCCCGACACGGGAAGCGGCCCCGCACGCCGCCGCGCTCGGCGTCGCCTTCCAGCTCACCAACTTCCTGCGCGACGTGGGAGAGGATCTCGACCGCGGCCGGATCTACCTGCCCACCGACCTGCTCGCCGCGCACGGCGTCGACCGGCCGCTGCTGCGATGGAGCCGCGACACGGGACGCACCGACCCGCGCATCCGGGCCGCCCTGACCGAAGCGGCGGCGCTGGCGCGGGGTGTGTACCGCGAGGCCGCGGCCGGCCTGGACATGCTCGACCCGGTGGTACGGCCCTGCATCCGCACGGCGTACACGCTCTACGGCGGCATCCTGGACGCCGTCGCCGACGACGGCTACGCCGCGCTGCACCGCCGCTCGGTGGTGCCCCGCGGGCGGCGGGCAGCGGTGGCGCTCGGCGGCGTCGGACAGATCGCGGCGGCCCGGCTGTGGGACGCCCGGGTACGGCGCCCGCGCCGCCCGGCGGCCGGCGCCCCGGCCGGGGCGCGGCCCGGAGCGGCCCGGCGGCGGGCGGACACCGGACCCTCGGTGCAGCCGCTTCAGCCGCTGCAGCCGCTCGGCGAAGGAGACCCGGCATGACGCGCGGTTCGACGCCGGGCACGGCCCCCGGACAGGGCCGGCGCGGGGCGCGGTTTCCGCTGCGGTTGCGGCGGCCCGTGCCCTGGGCGAGCCAGTGGCCCACCTGGCGGGACGCGAAGCCCGCGCTGATCTCGGACGCGCTCAAGCGGGCCTGCGCCCGACCGTCGGGCAATTGGTACGTGCTCGGCGCGAGCCGCGCCGTCGGCCGGGGCAGGCAGCCGTTCGGCCGCAACGTCGGCGGGATCGAAGTCATCGCGTGGCGGGACGCGTCCGGCCGCCTCACCGCGGGCTCCGGCATCTGCCCGCACCTGGGCGCCCCGCTGCGGGAGAGCCGGGTGCACTGCGGCACCGTCGTCTGCCACTGGCACGGACTCGCCCTGAACGGCGCGCCGTTCGCCGGCTGGGAGCCCTACCCCGCCCATGACGACGGGGTGCTTGCCTGGGTCAGGCTGGACGCGCTCGGCGGCGAGAAACCGACCCGGCTCCCGATCGTCCCCGAGCGGCCGGCCGCGGGTGCGGTGGACGCGGTGTACTCCGCGGTGGGGATGTGCGAGCCCGAGGACATCGTGGCGAACCGGCTCGACCCGTGGCACGGCTCATGGTTCCACCCGTACTCCTTCGTAGATCTGACGGTGCTCAGCACACCCGCGGACGGGGACCCCGCCCAGGACGACGGCTTCGCGGTGGACGTCTCCTTCAAGCTGGCGGGCCGGGTGGTCGTGCCGGTGCGCGCGGTGTTCAGCGCACCGGAGCCGCGCACGGTCGTCATGCACATCACCGAGGGCGAGGGCCGTACCTCCGTCGTCGAGACGCACGCCACGCCCCTCGCCCCGGACGCGCGGGGCCGCCCGCGCACCGCGGTGGTCGAAGCCGTCATCGCCGTCTCGGAGCGCCCCGGGTTCGCCGCCGCCCGCGCGGCGGCGCCCGCCCTGCGCCCGCTGATGCGGCTCGCCGCGGGCCGGTTGTGGCGCGACGACCTCGCCTACGCGCAACGCCGCTGGCAGTTGCGCAGCACAGGCCGCTTCCCCGGCTGATACCCGGCGGAATCGAAGGAGGAGCGGGGCCGGGGGGCCCGGGAGTTCAAGACCCCGGGCCCCGGGGGACCCGTACGGGCGGGGGCGGCACGCCGTCTCCACCACGAGACCTCTGACCCGCTCCCGCAGTCGTCGCGGGCCGGGTGCGCCCGCCCGCTGCCGCCGGGTCGCCCACGCCCGCCGACGCCTGCGCGCGTCCGCCGGCCCGCGCCCCCGCCCGCGGTCACCGGCCGATGGCCTCCCGGGCGCCGGCCGCCCCTCAGCCCCGCCCGCCCCGCGCTCCCGCGAGTGCCCGCAGCAGTCCCGAGCGTCCCTTGCGGGGTACGGTCCACAGCGTCTGGCCGCGCACGCCCCAGCGTTCCAACAGCGCATTGGCCGCGAGGAAACCGCTGGTCGCCGCGCGCTCCATGAGAGCCACCGGGAGGCCGGTCCTGACCAGGTCCCCGGCCACCGTCACGGCCGGGTCGGGAGTGCGGACCGTGGGCCGGTCCTGGTAGCCGCCCACCGGGAACAGCGGGCAGTCCGCGTGCCACTCGTGGCGCGCGTCCACGATCTTCGCGTCCCGCGTCTCCGGGTACACCCGGTACAACTCGGCCAGCAGCCGGTCCTGTTCGGCCTCCCGGTCGGCCGCCGGATCCACGGCGTAGGCGTGCAGTTCGAGCACGGAGCCGCCGGTGCGCGCCGCCCACCCGGCGGCCTCGCCCTCCCAGCGCTCCAGAACGCTGACGTTGTCCAGCGGCCCGTACCCGCTGGTCCCCAGGAACCCGGCGCGCTCCGCCCGCACGGGACGGTCCAGCCACAGCCGGGAGACGAGGAAGGGCGGCGCGGTTCGCAGCCCCCCGATCCGGGCGCGCCACGACGCGTCGCACAGCCGGGGCGAGCGCCCGACGACGCCCCGCAGCCCGCCGGTGTCCAGGGCGAGGACCACCGCGTCGTAACGCTCGGGCGGCGCCCCGTCCGTCGTCACCTCCAGGTCCCCGCCGGGCAGCGGTTCGATCCGCCCGACGGGCGTGCCGGTCAGCAACCGCGCGCCGTGGCCGGTCAGATAGCGCCCCAGCGGGTCCCACAGGGCCTGCGGGAACGGCTCGTTGGGAACGTCGAAGAGCAGGCCCTCCGACGACCCCAGGAAGTAGATGTGGAACATCAGCGCCAGCTCCGCCGCCGACAGCTCCCGGGGATCGGCGAAGAAGCTCCGGGAGAACACCTCGAACGCCAAGTGGTGGGCCGCCGCCGGGAAACGGATGGCGGCCAGGAAGTCCCAGGCGCTGGTCGAGTCGAGCTGTTCGTACACCTCGGGGACCCGCACATCGAGTAGCGGCAGCGCGGCGGTGGGGCTCATCCGGGCCAGGTCCCGCCAGCCGAAGGTGGGGCTGAGCGCGACGAATCCCAGCGCGCTCCACGGCGGTGTGCGCGGCACCCCGGCGAAGCTGTCGCTCAGGCCGCCGCTGTGCCGCAGCGGGTAGTCGGGCAGGCCGGTGAGCGAGGTCAGGCCCCCGTCGGCCCTGCGCAACAGGCCGCGCAGGTTGTAGTACTGGCGGAAGAAGGCGTGGAAGCCGCGGCTCATGGTGGCGGACGAGCCGTCGGCCAGCTCCACGGGCCACCCGGCCAGTCGGCCGCCGAGTGCGGACTCCTTCTCGTACAGGGTGATGTGTACGCCGCGTTCGGCGAGCCCCGTGGCCGCGGCGAGCCCGGCGATGCCGCCGCCGACGACCGCGACGCGCGGTGCGGTGCCGGGGTCGGTGAACCGGTCCCGGCCCGGCGTGGGCAGCAGGACCTGGGCACGGCGGTCCCGGCCCCGCCGCGCGGTCCCGGCCGGGGCGCGGCCCGCGCTCATGCTCCACCCCGGCCGGAGGTGGCGGTGTCGTCCGCGAGGCCGACGAAGGTGTGCACGATTCCGGTCTGCCAGCCGGGCATCGGTGCGTACCGGACGTGCCGGAAACCGGCGCGGGCCATCCGCTGCCGGAAGGCGGGCGCCCGGTCGAAGGCCAGGACGCTGCGCCACAGGTGGTGGTAGAGCGCCCGGTCGCCGGTCAGGGTGCCGGCCGGCACCACCACTCCCCGGCAGACCGCCGTCCACAGGGCCCGCGACGCCCACGCGTTGCTCAGCGTGTACTCGTGCACGGCCAGCCGGCCGTCGGGCACCAGCAGATCGCGCACCGAGGCCAGGACCGAGTCCGGGTCGGAGACATTGCGGAACAGATAGGCGGCGAACGCCGCGTCGTAGGGGCCGCCGGCGTCGACGTCGGACAGCCCCTCCACCGGGGCGTGCACAAAACGCACCTGGGCCGGCCACGACTTGGCCGCCGCCCGCTCCAGCATGCCCGCGGACGCGTCGACGGCGGTGATCTGCGCGTACGGCGCCGCCTTGAGCAGCGCCCTGGTGGACGCGCCCGTGCCGCAGCCCAGGTCCAGCAGACGCATGCCTGCCCCCCCGAACGGCAGGGCGAGCCGGCGGGCGGAGCGCCGCAGATGGGCGTGGTAGCCGGGGTTCGCCGCGACCAGCCGGTCGTAGGTGTGCGCGGCGTGATCGAAGGCGGTGGCGAGGTCTTCGTCGCGCAGGAGAGTCATGAATGTGTTCCTCGGGGTGTCGGGTCCGTGGTGCCGGAGGGGGGAGCGGGGGCGGGGCAGGACAGCTGTGGGGTCAGGGGCGTCGCTCCCTGCGGGGGAGCAGCGGCAGCTCGGCGACGGTGCGCAGCATGGGGCCGACGGGGGTGCGCAGCCCGATCGCGATGTCCTCCCACACCCGGGAGCGGCCGTCGAGGAAACGCAGCATCCGTTCCATCGAGGTCCGGCCGAAGAGCCCGGCGAAGAAGTCGGCGCCGTTCACCCGGCCGGTGTCCAGGGCGCGCAGCATGACCGCGTCCATCGCACGGGCACGGGCCGGATGCGCGGGCGGCGGCACCGGAACCCGGCCGCGCCGGTGGGCGGCGGCGATCGCTCTGCTCTGCCGCTGCACCGCCGCGAAGGTGTAGCCGGTCGCCGGGCGGGTGGCGCCGCCCGCCGTACCGATACGGAACACCGACGCGCCGACGCGCCGGGGAAAGACCGCGTCGGTCATCGGGATCGCCCCCTGCTCGGTGGAGACGATCCGCAGTGCGCCGAGCCCCAGCACGTCGCGTGTGTAGTGCCGCAGCGCCTGTTCGTACCTCGGTCCGGTCAGCGGGGCGGCGGAGAACTCGGTGTACTCCACCAGCGCATCCTGCGGGCCGAGCGGCAGTACGTACCCGAACGACAGGCCGTGATCGGGCTGCGCGGTGCGAAAGTCCATCAGGTCGGCGATGCCCGGGGTGAATTCGGGCCGCTCGGTGCGGACGAACCACCCCCGGAAGTGCTGGACGAGGGTGCTCCGCGCGGGCGGCAGCCGGCGCAGCGGACGCGAGTCGAAGACCCAGCGCCCGCGCAGGGTGAGCCGCTTGCCGCCGGCCGTGGTGCACAGCACTTCCGCGCCGGTCGCCACATCGCGCACCACATCGACGGTGGCCCGGACGCGGCGTACCCCGGGGCAGGCCGCCAGCCGCTCTCCGATCAGCTGCTCGAACCCGCCGGAGCGGATCATCTTGTACCGCAGCGGGCCCGGCTCGCCCTCCGTCGTCCGCCCGTCGGCGGCCCGGACACGCAGCCGGCTCCAGGAGGCGACGACGGCCTCCTCGTAGGCACCGTCCCCCTCCTCCCAGAAGCACCAGGTGCGTTCGGGTGGCCGCAGTGGCCCGTCCGGGGCCTCCACGAGGACCATGGTGGGGGTGGTCCCGGCCGGGCCGCCCGCCGCGGCGAGGTGGTGGGCGAGCGACAGACCGGCGGCCCCGGCGCCGACGATGATGACGTCCGCGCCGCTCGAACCGCTCGCACCGTTCACGGAAAGCTCCTTCACACCCAGTCATACGGTCGACGGCCGGTCGGTGGATGCACACGGCCGGAGCGAGTCCGGGCCGATTCCCCCAACCGCCTGTGCCATGCCGGCCGGGCTGACCAGAATGGACGGGGAACGACCGGCCTCGCGGGGGGAACGACCAGATGAGCCATGAGCTACGGGAAGCGGCCCGACGGCTGCGCGAACGGATGCTTTCGGCGCCGCCCCTGAGCGGTCCCTTTCCCGACTCCGACGTGTCCAAGTCGCCGAATGTGCCCGGCCCGTTGTTCGCCAACTGGCTTTCGTACGCCCTCGACGACGGTGTGCCCGCCTGTCATGTCGACATGCTCGGCACGGCCGACGCGTACGGCCGTCCCTCGGCGCGTGCCATCGAGATCACCGCGGTGGATCTGCAGCGCTGTCGGGTGGTGTTCTCCTCGGACGCGGGCAGCCGCAAGGGCCGGGACCTCGCGGTCAACCCGTGTGCGAGCCTCACCTGGTTCTGGCCCAGGCACGGCCGTCAGATCCGGGCGACCGGGCCGGTGGGCCTGCTCGGCGAGAATGACCGGCGCACCGACTTCCGCCGGCTCGGCGAGCCGGGGCGTGCCGCGGCCTTCACCGGCCGGATGAGCCACCCGAAGGAGCCGGGCGAGGACTACGACGCGGCGCGTGAGCGCGCCGTGCACCGGATGGCGGACGACCCGGACGCGGTGCCCGAGACGTACGCGGTGTACGTCGTCCACATCGACGAGTGGAGTTTTTCCAGGGGGCGCCCGACCACGCGCATGTGCGCCTGCGGTATCAAATGGTAACGACGTATGGCGCCGCGGGCTGCTCTGGCCCTGATCCGCGCGGTGCCCCGGGGGCCCGGCCGGCCCGTGGCCGCGTCAGCCGGTGGCCACGGGCTCCTGCGCGCGGGCGAGCTCGCGGCGTGCGCGCATGAAGGGGCGTGGGCGGTTCACGGCCAGCACGCCGGTGACCGCGCCGTCGCGTTCGTAGAGGGTGAGGAAGCTGCGCTCCTCCACGGACCCCTCGGTCAGCCGGGTGGTGGCGCCGGGCAGCGACCGGCCGGCGAACTGGATGCGTACGCCGTACTGGTCGGACCAGAAGTACGGCAGCGGGCGCGCCCCGCGCACGGTGTGCCCGGCGAGCAGACTCCGCACGGCGACGGCGGGCTGCAGGGTGGCGCTGGTCCAGTGCTCGTCGCGGACGCCACCCACCCGCGCCACATCGCCCACCGCGACCACCCGGGGCAGCGCGGTGACACAGCCGGCGTCGCACGGCACCCCGTCGCGCGCGGCGAGCGAAGTCCCCTGGAGCCACTGGGTGTTGGGCGTGGCGCCGATGCCCACGACGACCACGTCGGCGGGCAGTAGCCGTCCGTCGGTCAGGCTCACGCCGCTCACCGCGTCGGCGCCGCGCAGGGCCGCGACCCCCGTGCCGGTGATGAGCTCGACGCCGCTCCCGGTGTGCAGAGCCGCGCAGATCCCTGCCATGGCGTCGCCGAGCTGGGGCAGGAGCGGCAGTGGAGCGGCCTCCACCACCGTGACGTGATGGCCCAGCGAGACACAGGACGAGGCGACTTCCGAGCCGATGAACCCCGCGCCGACGACCACGACCCGCACTTGGTGCCCGGCCCGCCCGGTCAGTCCGGCGCGCAGGGCCCGTGCGTCGTCGAGGGTGCGCAGGGTGTGTACGCCGCGCAGCGCGTCCGCGCCGGGCAGCCGTCGCGGGCTCGCGCCGGTGGCGATGACGATGCCGTCGGCCCGGACCGTACGGCCGTTGTCCAGCCGGATGGTCCGGGCGGCCGTGTCGAGGGCTTCGGCGCGGGCACCGAGCAGCCACTCGGCGCCGAGTTCGGTCTCCTCCTCGGCGTCGCAGAGGGCCAGTTGGTCCTCGGGCATGGTTCCGGTGAGGAACTCCTTCGACAGCGGTGGGCGGTCGTACGGGCGGTGGGTCTCGTCCCCGATGATCACCAGCCTGCCGTCGAATCCCTGGTCGCGCAGGGCCCGCGCCGCGTACAGGCCGGCGAGCGAGGCGCCCACGACCGCGATGGTGCCCATGGGGTCCACGGGTGGCATGGTGCTCATGCGGCGGTACCTTCTTCCGCGTGCCCTTCCCCGGCGGCGAGCTGGACATGCACGCCGCCGGAGGCGTCGACCGTCACCCGGTGGGTCCGCACCGGACGGCGTGCGGGCAGACAGCTGGGCTGTCCGGTCCGCAGGTCGAACAGGGCGGCGTGCAGCGGGCATTCGACGAAGCAGCCCTCCAGCCAGCCCTCGGAGAGGGAGGCATCCTGGTGGGAGCAGGTGTCGTCGATCGCGTAGAGCGTGCCCTCGGTGTGGAAGACGGCGATCGGCGGCTCGGTGGGCAGTCGCAGGGATTCGCCTTCGGGCAGATCGTCGAGGTGGCAGACGGGATTCACCAGAGCCCCCAGGTTTCACTCTTCGGTAACATGGCGTTCCATATGGCGCATCGAAGCGCGTGATGCGCAACAGAATCCGGATCGGGAGCCGCTGCGTCAAGGGCCCCCCTGAATGTCGGCCGGGAATCGGCCGCCGGGCGGTGAGAGCGGACACATGGCGAGCAAGAGCAGTGCGGACGGGTCCGACGAGGTGAGGCGGTCCAAGGGGGCCGCGAGCGCCGTGCAGTCGGTGGACCGTGCGGTGAGTGTGCTGGAGATCCTCGCCAGGCTCGGCGAGGCCGGGGTGACGGAGATCGCCGACGAGCTGGACGTGCACAAGTCGACCGCGTTCCGGCTGCTCGGAGTGCTGGAGAACCGTGGCCTGGTCGGACAGGCGAAGGACCGGGGCAAGTACTACCTGGGGGCCGGCGTGCTGCGGCTGGCGGGAGCGGCGGCCGGACGGCTGGATATCTCCCAGGAGAGCGCGCCCGTCGTTCGGGAGTTGGCCGACGACGCGGGCGAGACGGTCAACATCGCGGTCCTCGACGACGACGGCGCGGTCAATGTGATGCAGGCGCGCGGCGCGGCGTCCGTCACCGCGCAGAACTGGCTGGGCCGCCGCACACCGCTGCACGCCACCTCCAGTGGGAAGGTGCTGCTCGCGGGCCTGCCGACACCGATGCTGGAGATCTTCCTGGCCCGCAGGAGGCTGCCGAGATTCACCGAACGCACCGTGACGTCCGCCGCCGAGCTGCGGGCCCAGCTGGCGGACATCGCCGCGCAGGGCTACGCCGTCGTGGCCGAGGAGATGGAGGTCGGGCTGAGCGCGGTCGCGGCGCCGGTCCGGGCGCACGACGGCCAGGTCATCGGCGCGGTCAGCATCTCCGGGCCGGTGTACCGGATGGGCGAGGAGCGGCTGAGCGAGCTGGCCAAGTCGGCCGTCGACGCGGCGGGCGAGCTCTCCTACCGCATGGGCTACCGCACCTGACGGAGAGCCATCTGGGCGCGGGACCGGTTGGCGTACGGTCCCGCGCTCCGGTGTGCCCGGGCCGTCCGGGGCGGCCCCCGGACTTTTGCGAATCCATGTCTCGGCCCCCTTGACGAGTCCCTGATGGCGTTCTCAAGATGTCTCTCATAGCGCAATGGGTCTTGCACTGCGCAACACGAGAGGGGCTCGGTCGTGCCACACGAGGTCCGTGCGGTTGTTGCCGCCAAGAAGGGTGCACCCGTCGAGGTGCAGACGATCATCGTCCCCGACCCGGACCCGGGAGAGGTGCTGGTGGCCGTCCAGGCCTGCGGGGTCTGCCACACCGACCTGCACTACCGGGACGGCGCGATCAACGACGACTTCCCGTTCCTGCTCGGGCACGAGGCCGCCGGAATCGTCGAGGCCGTCGGGGAGGGCGTCGCCGACCTCACCCCCGGCGACTACGTCGTCCTCGCCTGGCGCGCCCCCTGCGGCGACTGCCGGTCCTGCCGCCGGGGCCGCCCCTGGTACTGCTTCGACAGCCGCAACGCCGCCCAGCCGATGACGCTGCTCGACGGCACCGCGCTCAGCCCCGCCCTGGGCATCGGCGCCTTCGCCGAGAAAACGCTGGTCGCCGCCGGCCAGGCGGTGAAGGTCAGCCCCGCGGCCCGCCCCGAGGCGGCCGGACTCATCGGCTGCGGCGTGATGGCCGGCTACGGAGCGGCCGTCAACACCGGCAACGTGGGCCGCGGCGACACCGTCGCCGTCATCGGCTGCGGGGGAGTCGGCAACGCCGCCATCGCCGGAGCCGCACTGGCCGGAGCCCGCCGCGTCATCGCCGTCGACATCGACGACGCCAAGCTCGACGGCGCCACCCGCTTCGGCGCCACCCACACCGTCAACTCCCTAGGCACCGACGCGATCGAGGCCGTACGCGAACTCACCGGCGGGTTCGGCGTCGACGTGGCCATCGACGCGGTGGGCCGCCCCGAGACGTACCGCCAGGCCTTCTACATGCGCGATCACGCCGGGATCCTCGTCCAGGTCGGCGTGCCGGAGCCGGACATGATGCTCGACATCCCGCTGATCGACCTGTTCTCGCGCGGCGGCGCCCTCAAGTCGTCCTGGTACGGCGACTGCCTGCCCAGCAGGGACTTCCCGATCCTCATCGACCAGTACCTCAGCCGCAAGCTCGACCTCGGAGCCTTCGTCAGCGAGACGATCGCCCTGGACGACGTCGAGGAGGCCTTCGCCAGGATGCTGCGCGGCGAGGTGCTCCGCTCGGTGGTGGTGCTCTGACGCCGGGGACGCACCCGACCGGCCAACGCCGTTTTCCCGCAAGCCACTTCACCGCTAGGAGGGGCATGTCCAGCACGCCCGCAACCAGCCCCCGCGTGATCGTCATCGGCGCCGGCATCGTCGGCTGCTCGCTGGCCGACGAGCTCACCGCCCGCGGCTGGAGTGACGTCACCGTCCTCGAACAGGGCCCGCTCCCCGCCCCCGGCGGCTCCACCTCGCACGCCCCCGGCCTGGTCTACCGGACCTCCCCGTCCAAGACCCTGTCGGCCTTCGCCCAGTACACCGTGGAGAAGTTCAGCGCGCTGCGGGCCGACGGGCAGTCCTGCTTCAACGCGGTCGGCGGCCTGGAACTCGCCACCACCCCCGAGCGCTGGGCCGACCTGCACCGCAAGGCCGGGCTCGCCGCATCCTGGGGCATCGAGGGCGAGATCATCGACCCGGACGAATGCCTCAAGCTGTGGCCGCTGCTCGACCGCGACCGGATCCTCGGCGGATTCCACACCCCGGGCGACGGCCTGGCCCGCTCGCTGCCCGCCTGCCGCGCCCAGTCGGAGCGGGCGGGCGCGCGCGGCGCGCGCTTCCTCGACCGGACCACCGTCACCGGTATCGAACAGCGCGGCGGCCGCGTCACCGGCGTCACCACCGACCGCGGGTCCTTCCCGGCGGACCTCGTCGTGTCGGCGGCGGGCTTCTGGGGCCCGGTGATCGGACGGATGGCGGGCATCGACATCCCGCTGCTGCCGCTCGCCCACCAGTACGCGAGGACCGCCCCGCTCGCCGAACTCGCGGGCGTCAACACCCCCCGCACGGAGGCCAGCAGGCCGATCCTGCGCCACCAGGACCGCGACCTCTACTTCCGTGAACACACCGACCGCATCGGCGTCGGGTCGTACGCCCACCGCCCGCTGCCCGTCGACGCGTTCACCGTGCCGCGCTACGAGGAGACCCCCGGCATGCCTTCCTCGTACCCCTTCACCGAGGAGGACTTCGCCCCCAGCTGGGAGGAGTGCAAAACCCTGCTGCCCGCCCTCGCCCGAACCCGGGTCGACGAGGGTTTCAACGGCGTCTTCTCCTTCACCCCCGACGGCATGCCCCTCCTCGGCGAGAGCAGCGCACTGCGCGGCTTCTGGCTCGCCGAAGCCGTCTGGGTCACCCACTCGGCAGGCGTCGCCAAGGCCGTCGCGGAATGGATGACCGAGGGCCGTGCATCCCTGGACCTGCACGAATGCGAGGTGTCCCGCTTCGAGAACGCGCAGAGCTCACCCGCGTACGTCGAGGAACGGGCCGCCCGGCAGTTCATCGAGGTGTACGACGTCGTCCACCCCCTCCAAGGCATGGAGCAGCCCCGCCCGCTGCGCGTCAGCCCCTTCTACGCCCGCCAACTCCAGCTCGGAGCGCACTTCCTGGAGGGCGGCGGCTGGGAACGCCCGCACTGGTACGAGGCCAACTCCGAACGCGCCACGGCCGAACAACTCCCCCCGCGCGACCCCTGGTCGGCCCGCCACTGGTCGCCGATCGCCGCCGCCGAGGCGAGGGCGACCCGCGAGAGGGTCGCGATGTACGACATGACGCCCCTGCGGCGGCTGGAGGTCACCGGACCCGGCGCCCTCGACTTCCTCCAGCACATGACCACCAACAACCTGGCGAAGAAGCCCGGTTCGGTCACCTACACGCTCCTCCTCGACGAGATGGGCGGCGTTCTGTCCGACCTCACTGTCGCCCGCCTCGCCGAACAGCACTTCCAGCTCGGCGCCAACACCCCCGCCGACCTCGACCGGCTCCTCGACCACGCGCCCGACGACGTACAGATCAGGGACATCACCGCGGGCACCTGCTGCATCGGCGTCTGGGGGCCGCTGGCCCGCGACCTGGTCCAGCCGCTCACCCGCGACGACCTCTCCCACCAGGCCCTCGGATACTTCAAGTCCCTGCGGACCCACATCGGCCATGTCCCCGTCACCGCCATGCGGCTGAGCTACGTCGGCGAACTCGGCTGGGAGCTCTACACCACCGCCGACCTGGGACTGCGCCTGTGGGACACCCTCTGGGAAGCCGGCGGCCCGCACGGCGTGATCGCCGCCGGGCGCTCCGCCTTCAACAGCCTGCGGCTGGAGAAGGGCTACCGCTCCTGGGGCCACGACATGACCGCCGAACACAACCCGTACGAGGCCGGGCTCGGCTTCGCCGTCCGCATGAACAAGGGCGACTTCATCGGCCGCGACGCCCTCGCGGCCCTCGGCGAGCCGACCCGCAGGCTCACCGCACTCACCCTCGACGACCCGGCGGCCGTCGTCCTCGGCAAGGAACCCGTGTACATCAACTCCGCCGAATCCGCGGCGGGTTACCTCACCAGCGCCGGATACGGCTACACGCTCGGCCGCTGCGTCGCCTACGCCTGGCTGCCACCACTGGCCCCCGGCACCCCCGTGCACATCGACTACTTCGGCGCGAAGACCGCCGCCACCGTGGCCGAAGAGCCCCTCTTCGACCCGGAGATGACCCACATCCTGAAGTGAGCGAGGCACCCGATGCCACCACCCACCCATGACGTGATCGTCGTCGGCCTCGGCGGCATGGGCAGCGCCGCCGCCCACCACCTGGCCGCCCGCGGCGCCCGCGTACTCGGCCTGGAGAAATTCGGCCCGGTCCACAACAAAGGCTCCAGCCACGGAGGTTCGCGCATCACCCGGCAGTCCTACTTCGAGGACCCGGCGTACGTACCCCTGCTGCTGCGCAGTTACGAGCTGTACGACCGGCTCGGCCGCGACACCGGACGCGAGGTCGCCACCCTGTGCGGCGGCGTCATGATCGGCCGCCCCGACTCCCGTACGGTCTCCGGCTCGCTGCTCTCCGCCCGGCAGTGGGACCTGCCGTACGAGATGCTCGACGCCCCCGAGATCAGGCGCCGCTTCCCCACCTTCAACCCCGGCGACGACGAGGTCGCGCTCCACGAGGCCAGGGCCGGTCTCGTCAGGCCCGAGCACACCGTCGCGGCGCACCTCCAGCTCGCCACCGGGCAGGGCGCCGACCTGCACTTCGACGAGCCCATGACCCGCTGGGAGGCGCTCGAAGGCGGTCGTGGAGTGCGGGTGCACACCGCGGAGAACACCTACACGGCAGGCCACCTGGTCATTTGCCCCGGCGCCTGGGCGCCGCAACTGCTCACCGACATCGGGGTGCCCTTCACCATCGAGCGCCAGGTCATGTACTGGTTCGAACCCACCGGCGGCACCCAGCCCTTCCTTCCCGCGCACCACCCGATCTACATCTGGGAGGACGCCGGGGGAGTGCAGGTCTACGGCTTCCCCGCGATCGACGGCCCGGAGAAGGGCGCCAAGGTCGCCTTCTTCCGCAGGGGCACCGCCTGCACCCCGGAGACCATCGACCGGACGGTGTACGACGACGAGGTCGCCGCCATGGCCGCCCAGATGGCCCCGCGCATCCCCACTCTCGCCGGCCGCTTCCTCAAGGCCGCCACCTGCATGTACTCCAACACCCCCGACGAACACTTCGTGATCGCCCGCCACCCGGCGCACCCCGACGCCGTGACCGTCGCCTGCGGCTTCTCCGGGCACGGCTTCAAGTTCGTCCCGGTGGTCGGCGAGATCCTGGCGGACCTGGCCGTCGACGGCGCCACCCGGCACCCCATCGAGCTGTTCGACCCCCGCCGGCTCGCCGCCGCGTCCGCCTGAGAGGCAGCCCCCATGACGACGAGCCCCGTCTCCGCCCACTCCGCCCCCGCCGCCGGCAGTCTGATCTCCACGCTCCCCGGCCACTTCTACACCGACCCCGAAATCTTCCGGCAGGAACAGGAGCGGATCTTCGAGGCCCTCTGGTACTGCGCCGTACGCTCCGCCGACCTGGACCGCCCCGGCGCGTTCCGGACCGTGCAGGTCGGCCGCGAGAACGTCCTCGTCACCCGGGCCCGCACCGGCGAACTGTGCGCCTTCCTCAATGTGTGCCGCCACCGCGGCGCCCGGCTGTGCACCGCGGAGTCGGGGGAGGTCCGCCGCAATCTCCAGTGTCCGTACCACGCCTGGACATACGGCCTGGACGGCAAGTTGGTCGCCGCACCCAATCTGGTGAAGATGCCGGACGTCGACCGCGAGCAGTACGGCCTGGTCAAGGTGGCGGTGCGGGAGTGGCTGGGCTACGCCTGGGTGTGCCTGGCCGACGAGCCGCCGTCCTTCGACGAGACAGTGATCGGCGAGGTCGTGGAGCGGCTGGGGGACACCGAGTCCATTGAGGCGTACGAGACCGAGGGCCTGGCCCTCGGCAGGCGCATCCGTTACGACGTACGGGCCAACTGGAAGCTGATCGTCGAGAACTTCATGGAGTGCTACCACTGCGCCACGATCCACCCCGAACTCACCGACGTACTACCGGAGTTCGCAGACGGTCTGGCCGCGCAGTACTACGTGGGGCACGGCGCGGAGTTCAGCGCGGACGCCCACGGGTTCACCGTCGACGGCAGCGCCGGGTTCGAGCGGCTGTCCGGGATCGCGGACGAACAGGACCGCCGCTACTACGCGATCACCGTCAAGCCGCAGGTGTTCGTCAACCTGGTCCCGGACCATGTGATCTTCCACCGGATGTTCCCGCTGGCCGAGGACCGCACGATCGTCGAGTGCGACTGGCTGTACGCCCCCGGGGTCGTGGCGTCGGGCGCGGACCTCGACAAGTCCGTGGAGCTGTTCCACCGGGTGAACGCCCAGGACTTTGAAGCCTGCGAGCGCACCCAGCCCGCCATGGCCTCCCGGGCGTACCGCGACGGCGGGGTCCTCGTCCCGGCCGAGCACCACATCGGGGCGTTCCACACTTGGGTCGCCGACCGGCTCGGCGTCACCGGCTGATCGATGGACGGTGGCGAGGGGCGGGAGCACCGGTACAGACTGAACGCATGGTTTCCTCCGCATCCGAATCCAGTCGCGCATCCGCATCCGGTGCCGAAATCGGGCCCGACCCCGCAGCCGCCCTCAGCAGCCGCGCTCAAGAGGCGGTGCGGATCGCCACGGAGGCCGGGCGGCAGCTCGGGCTGACCGTGGACATCCCGAGCGTGCTGCACGACATCTACAACGTGCTCGTACATCTGGCACCCAGCCCGGACCTGGTCAATCGCGACTTCACGGCGCCGGCGCCGAACCGGCTGTGGGTCACCGAGCAAACCGTTCACATGGACCAAAAGCGCCGACGAAATCCTCAACTCGTTAGCGAAATATATCGCCAGGATTTCAGGTGCAGGACACTAGTTGGCCTTGGCTTCCTCGGCGTTGCGCCAGATCCTCAGGTCGAAGGTGACGTATGAGCTGGGGTCGTTGTCGCCCGACTTGCCGCGGTAGGTGGCTACCGCGACATGACCCGCGTTGCTGAGCACGCAGATCTCCGACCCGTTGCTGAGCTGGTTGAGGCGGACCTTCTCGGTGTAGCGCGTCTCCGTGCGGCAGGTCTCCAGGGAGCCCTTCTGCGTGTTGTTCAGCACGACGAGCTTCCCGTTGGCGGTGCCGATCGCTGCCTCGTCCGCGAAACGTACGACGCTGAAGTAAAGATCTCCGTCGCCGTAGGCCACGTCCTCGCGCTCGACCGGGCGTGGCGGGCTGTCGGCGAGCATGATCTCGTAGCTCTCCGTCAGGGCGATGCCCTTGTACGAGACCGGCTTCGGGTCCGCCCTTGGCTGGCCCCCATCTGAGGTCCCGCTACCGCTCGAACCGCTACTGCTTCTACTGCTGGGGGAGTTGGCCCCGCTGTCCTTGTCCTTGCCGCTCCCGTCGGGCAGCAGGGAGCCGATGACTCCCAGGATGAGGACCGCGCCCACGACCGACGCGGCCACGATCAGCCCGGTCCGCTTCGGCTTCGGGTGCGTCGGGGGCACGTAGGGAGCGTGGATGACGGGGGGCGGCGTGTGATATCCCGGCGGGGGCGTGGAGTGCGTCGGGTAGCCGGGCGTCGGGGTGTGGTGGCCTTGCGTGGGGTGCATCGGGTGCTGGGGCGGTGGCACCGGCCCCGGAACTCCCGGCGCGCTCTGTGTCGGCGCGGAGGGCATGGCGAACCCGGTCGGCGCGTACGGGTTCATCGCGCCCGGCGCCGGATTCTGCCCCGGCCCGGGATTCTGCGGGGAGAACTGGGTCGGCGTCGGCGCGGCGGCGGCTTGCGGCGGCGGGGTCTTCGCCGGTTCGGGCAGTCGCAGCCGCTCGGTGATCGATCCGGCGACCGTCTGCGGCAGCCAGTCCTCGCCCTGGCGCAGCGCGACGGGCGACAGTTCGTGGCACAGCTCGATGATCTCGGTCAGGCTCGGCCGGCCGGCCGGGTCGCGGCTCAGGCAGCGGGTCACCAGCGGCAGCAGCTCCGCGGGCAGGCGGCTGAGGTCGGGATCCTCGTGGACGATCCGGTAGAGCACCGCGTGCGAGGATCCGTCGCCGTAGGCGGGTGAACCGATCGCCGCGAAGGCCGCGATCTGCCCCAGGGCGAAGATGTCGGTGGCGGGGGTGACCGTGCCGGCCGAGGCCTGCTCGGGTGCCATGAATGCCGGGGTGCCCACGCTGACGCCGGTGCCGGTCAGGGCGGTTGCGTCGGCCGCGCGGGCGATGCCGAAGTCGATCACGCGGGGGCCGTCGGAGGCCAGGAGCACGTTGGCGGGTTTCAGATCACGGTGGACGATGCCCGCGCCATGGATCACGTGGAGCGCCTCGGCGACCCCCACGGTCAGCAACAGCACGCTGGGCAGCGGCAGTCCACCGTGCTGGGCCACGGCGTGCGCGAGAGAGGGGCCCGGCACGTAGGCGGTGGCGAGCCAGGGCTGAGCGCCGTCGGTGTCGGAGTCGATGACCGGCGCCGTGTACAGACCCTGCACCCGCTGCGCGGCGTGGACCTCTTGCTTGAACCGCCGCCGGAACTCGGGGTCCTCGCTGAACTCGGGCCGGATTACTTTGAGCGCGATGGGCCGGCCGCCCGGCGTGTAGGAGAGATACACCTTGCCCATGCCACCCGTGCCGAGCACGGCCGCCAGGCGATAACCGCCCACAACAGCCGGGTCGCCCTCCTGGAGCGGCTTGAAAAGGTTGGCAGAAGGTGCGCTGCTCATGATGAATCATCCCCTGTTTACGGCAGTTCGGCCCCTGCCGAAGCCGCGAAGTCAAGGGGGAGCGTACCGACTTTCCCTTGGCCACCTTCGCCGCGTCGCGCAACGGTTCCGTTACAGACCCGCCGGTCGTGCGAACACCGAAGCGGGGTAACGGGAAACGGGCGCGATGCGGTCGAGCAGGTGGTCCTCGATCGACGCGCGCGTCGGGAACCTCGCCGCGTCGACGAGCGCCGCGGGTGTGGAGGAGGGCAGCTCGTACACGCGGCGGGCCAGCCACAGCATGAGCGGGTTCGACAGCGCGAGAGCCACCGGCTCCAGCGGGCTCTCCCCGAGTTCCTCGAAGACCGGGTCCCAGCGACGCACATGCTCGGGCAGGGTCTCGCCTCGCAGGTAGGCGACCGCGTCCGGACTCTCGACGGGCAGGGCCTCGGTGGCCGCCGCCGCAGAGATCTTCCCGTGACTGTCGGTTACGTCGTGATACGCGGCGGACTGCGAGGTGAGGATCAGCGGATCGCCGTCCGTCAGCTGCCGGTCGAGGGCGTCGATGACGCCGCCTGACACCCTCGGCGCTGCCGGAGCTGCCTGGACCACTGCGGCCAGGGTCGTTCACTCCTGCTCCGCCACCCACTCGTACCAGCGTCCCATCCCTTCCCCCGTGGTCGCGGACACCGCCAGCAACCGCACCTGCGGATTGACCGAGCGCGCATACGCCTCGCACTGATCGACGTCGAAATCGACATAGGGGAGCAAGTCGATCTTGTTGATGATCACCAGGTCGGCGGCGGCGAACATGTAGGGGTACTTCAGCGCCTTGTCCGTTCCCTCGGTAACCGAGATGATCACGACCTTGCTGCTCTCCCCCAGGTCGAACAGGGCCGGGCAGACCAGGTTTCCCACGTTCTCGACCAGAACCAGCGAGCCGGCCGCAGGCGACAGGACCGTGAGCGCACCGTGCATCATCTCTGCGTCGAGATGGCACCCCGCCCCGGTGTTCACCTGGACCACCGGGCATCCGGTTCGCCTGATCCGGTCGGCGTCGAGCATCGTTTCCTGATCGCCCTCGACGACCGCAACTGGTCGCCGACTCGCGAGATCGGCGATGGTGCGTTCGAGCAGCGTGGTCTTGCCCGCGCCGGGAGAGCTCATCAAATTCACCGCCACGATCCCCCGATCGGCCAACCACCCGCGATTGCGGGCCGCGAGATCGTCGTTCTTGGCCAACACACGTTGCTCAAGCGTGATCGTCTCGCCGGCCGCATTCGGGTGAACGTGCCCGTGGTCCCCCGTACGGTCGTGCGAGTGGCCCCGTGGAGGGACCTCCGCACCACCGGGCGCGTGGCCCTGCACCGTCGCGTCACCTGTCTTCGGCAAGGCGATTCTGATTCCGCTGCCGCCCTCTTCACCACAACCGCAGGTGCCACACATACGTCAGCCCACTCTCATCGAAATGATCTCAAGTTCCCGTCCCGATGTGATCTCCACGTCGGCACTGCCGCAAGGGCAGAGCAGGACAAGATCAGTCAAGGTGACATCGGAGTCACAGGTGCGGCAGTGCAGGGTCCCCGGAGGCTGGTCGATGTCCAGCCGCGCGCCCTCGGCCGCAGTGCCCTCGGTGACCAGGTCGAAGGAGAATCGCATGGAGTCGGCCACCACCGCGGTAAGCACGCCCACCCGCAGCCGGACCGCGTACACCTGCCGACCGGCAGCGCGTTCGCACACCATGTCGACCACGCTCTGCGCGATCGCCAATTCGTGCATAGCCGCCCCATTCTCGCGTCCACATCCAGCCCGCATATTCGCTTGCCGGCCGAGACCGTCCGCCGTGAGCGATTCATCCCGCCGAGCCGCTCACCGGCTCCCATTCCGCTCGATTCACGCCCGATCTAAGATCTCCGCCGACCTCGAAGAGGAATACCGTGGCCGACTTGCAAATTCTCGTGTTGACAGGGCGCCCGGAAAGAGTCTAGATGGTAGCAATGTGAGCGACACCACACCGATGGGTCTCAGCTGATCTCAGTGGAGCGGCAGATCGGCCGTCGGCCCCGGAAGGCGGCAGCGCTATGCCGACAGACGCAGCGGTCAAAGCAGAGGAAACGCTGATCCACGTACTGTGGATCAATGCCGGTCTCAGCTGCGACGGGGATTCAGTGGCGCTCACCGCCGCCACTCAGCCCAGCATCGAGGAAATCGCGCTCGGCGCATTGCCGGGCCTTCCGCAGGTCGCGGTGCACTGGCCACTAATCGATTTCGAATGCGGCCCCAACGGCGGAGCAGACGACTTCCTGGAGTGGTTCTTCAAGGCGGACCGGGGCGAGCTTGAACCGTTCGTCCTGGTCGTCGAGGGGTCCATCCCGAACGAGCAGTTGCACGACGAGGGCTACTGGTCCGGCTTCGGCAACGACCCCGCCACGGGCCAGCCGATGACCACCAGCGAGTGGCTCGACCGGCTCGCGCCGAAGGCCACCGCGATCGTCGCGGTCGGCACCTGCGCCACGTACGGCGGCATCCACGCGATGGCGGGCAACCCGACCGGTGCGATGGGAGTGCCCGACTACCTGGGCTGGGATTGGAAGTCCAAGGCCGGAATCCCCATCGTGTGCGTGCCGGGCTGCCCCATTCAGCCGGACAACCTGTCAGAGACGCTCACCTATCTGCTCTACATGGCCACCGACCAGGCGCCCATGATTCCGCTCGACGACGCGCTCCGCCCGACCTGGCTGTTCGGCCAGACGGTGCACGAGGGATGCGACCGGGCCGGCTACTACGAGCAGGGCGACTTCGCCACGGAGTACGGCTCGCCCAAGTGCATCGTAAAACTGGGCTGCTGGGGTCCCACCGTCAAGTGCAATGTGCCCAAGCGCGGCTGGATGAACGGCATCGGCGGCTGCCCCAACGTGGGGGGAATCTGCATCGGCTGCACCATGCCCGGCTTCCCGGACAAGTTCATGCCCTTCATGGACGAGCCCCCCGGCGGCAAGCTCTCCACGAACGCGGTCGGACTGTACGGATCCACGATGCGCCGACTGCGGCAGATCACCTCGCACACCCTGGACCGCGAGCCGAAATGGCGTAAGCCGGGGACGACCCTCACGACCGGTGCCACCCGCACCTGGTAACCCACCGCGAAAACAGAGAGCTGAGGCGGCGCAATGACGGCGACGCGCAACAAGCGAGGCGGCGGAAGCCGGGGCCAGGACGAATTGGTGGAGATGGCGTGGGACCCCATCACCCGGATCGTCGGCAGCCTGGGCATCTACACGAAGATCGACTTCAAGCAGCGGGTGGTCGCCGAGTGCCACAGCACGAGCTCCATCTTCCGCGGCTACTCGGTCTTCATGAAGGGCAAGGACCCACGCGACGCGCACTTCATCACCAGCCGGATCTGCGGCATCTGCGGTGACAACCACGCCACGTGTTCCTGTTACGCGCAGAACATGGCCTACGGAGTGAAGCCGCCGCATCTCGGCGAATGGATCGTCAATCTCGGTGAGGCAGCGGAGTACATGTTCGACCACAACATCTTCCAGGAGAACCTGGTGGGGGTCGACTACTGCGAGAAGATGGTCGCCGAGACGAATCCTGGAGTGCTCGAACAGGCCAACGGGACCGCCTCGCCGCACGCGGGCGCCCACGGGTACAAGACCATCGGCGACATCATGCGCTCCCTGAACCCGTTCACCGGCGAGTTCTACCGCGAGGCACTCCAGGTGAGCCGGATGACCCGGGAGATGTTCTGCCTGATGGAGGGCCGGCACGTGCACCCCTCCACGCTGTACCCCGGCGGCGTGGGAACCGTGGCGACCATCCAGTTGATGACGGACTACATCACGCGTCTTCAGCGGTACGTCGAGTTCATGAAGAAGGTCGTGCCCATGCACGACGACCTCTTCGACTTTTTCTACGAGGCACTCCCCGGCTACGAGCAGGTCGGCAACCGGCGCATCCTGCTGGGGTGTTGGGGCTCTTTTCAGGACCCCGAGCATTGCAACTTCGAGTACAAGGACATGACCAACTGGGGTCGGAAGATGTACGTGACCCCAGGCGTCGTCGTCGACGGGAAACTGGTCACCACGGACCTGGTGAAGATCAATCTGGGCATCCGCATCCTGCTCGGTTCGTCCTACTACGGCGACTGGGAAGACCAGGAGATGTTCGTGACCCACGATCCGCTGGGCAATCCGGTCGACCGGCGCCACCCCTGGAACCAGCACACCAACCCACAGCCGCAGAAGCGGGACCTGGACGACAAATACAGCTGGGTCATGTCGCCGCGATGGTTCGACGGCAAGGACTACCTCGCACTGGACACCGGAGGCGGACCGCTGGCGCGGCTGTGGGTCACCGCGCTCGCCGGCCTGGTCGACATCGGCTACATCAAGGCCACCGGCGACAGCGTGAAGATCAACCTCCCCAAGACCGCCCTCAAGGGCCCGGTCGAACTGGAATGGCGCATCCCGCAGTGGAGCAACACTCTTGAGCGCAACCGGGCCCGCACCTACTTCCAGGCGTACGCCGCCGCCTGCGCACTGCACTTCGCGGAGAAGGCCCTCGTGGAGATCCGGGCCGGGCGGACGAAGACCTGGGAGAAGTTCGAGGTCCCTGAGGAGGGCATCGGCTGTGGCTTCACCGAGGCGGTGCGCGGCGTCCTGTCCCACCACATGGTGATCCGGGACGGCAAGATCGCCAACTACCACCCGTACCCGCCGACCCCGTGGAATGCGAGCCCACGCGACACCTACGGCACGCCGGGTCCCTACGAGGACGCGGTGCAGGGGCAGCCGATCTTCGAGGAGAACGACCGGGAGCACTTCAAAGGCATCGACATCATGCGAACCGTACGCAGTTTCGACCCTTGTCTGCCCTGCGGAGTGCACATGTATCTCGGCGAGGGCAAAAAGCTGGACTTGCTGCACTCGCCGACCCAGTCCGCGGGTGCGTGACGTGACCGGGCACTCCGAGCCGGCGGCTCCCGAGCCCGCGCCCGCCTCGTCGGACTGGCGCGCGACCGGCGACCGCATCGACGCCCTGATCGCCGCCAGCGCGTCGGGGGGCGCCGTCGCGCGAGAACGAAGCGAGGAACTGGTCCGACTCGTCACCGATTTCTACGGTGCCGGACTGGAGCAGTTGCTCGACGTCCTGTACGAACACGGCCGGCTGGGCGACGACGTCCTGGCCGCCCTCGCTGCAGACGACCTGGTGGCCAGCCTTCTGCTGGTGCACGGAATGCACCCCTACAGCGTGGAGACGCGGGTCGAGAAGGCACTGGAGAGCGTGCGACCGTATCTGGGCTCCCACGGCGGAGACGTGGAGCTGCTCGGCGTCACCGATGACGGTGTCGTCGGGCTGCGGCTGCTGGGCAGTTGCGACGGTTGCCCGTCCTCCTCGGTCACGCTCAAGCTGGCCGTGCAAGGCGCGGTCGAGGCAGCGGCTCCGGAGATCACCACAATCGAGGTGGAGACCGCCGCCGAAGGGCCGTCGGACGCCTCCGGTCCGGTGGTGCCGGTCGACGCGCTGTTCTCGCGGCTCCACGAGGCCTCTGCGTCTCCCGGCCGACCGGGCGCGTCGTGGCAGCCCGTACCGGAGTTGAACACTCTGCCGTCCGGTGGCGTCGTCCGGGTCACCGCGGGCGGCGTCGAGGTGCTGGCCTGTCGGATCGGCGCGGACCTGTTCGCCTTCAGGGACTGGTGCGCCCGGTGCGACCTGCCGTTGGAGGGTGCCGCGCTGGCCCGACGGCTCGGCGGCGCATCGGGAGACGCGGTGCTGCGCTGCCCCGCCTGCCGCGCGCACTACGACGTGCGGCGCGCGGGCGCCTGCCTGGAAGAGGAGGGGCTGCATCTCGACCCGCTGCCGCTGCTCGCGGACGGTACGAGCGTCTCGATCGCGGTGCCCACACCGGTGGCGACATGATCATCCGAAGCTGCGCGTCGTCCCCCGCGGCCTCCCTGCTGCGGATCACCCGCAGGCGTCCGCAACCGGCGGCGGGCGAGCGCTGCGAGATGTGCGCGGAGCCGCTCGGAACAGATCATTCCCATGTGGTGAACCTGGACAGCCGGGCCCTGATGTGCGCGTGTCGACCCTGCTATCTCCTGTTCAGCGACCAGCGGGCGCATCTGCACTACCGGGCGGTTCCCGACCGCTACCTGCGGTTCGACGGCGTCACCCTCGACGAAAGGACCTGGGACGAGCTGCAGATCCCGGTCGGGCTGGCGTTCCTGTTCCGCAACTCCCTGCAGGAGCGCACCATCGCGTTCTACCCGGGTCCCGCAGGCGCCACCGAGTCCGAACTGCCACTGGACGCCTGGGGCACCATCGTCGAGGCCAACCCGGAGCTGGCGGTGCTGCGCCCCGACGTCGAGGCACTGCTGGTGCGACGCACGGACGGGCCGGAGGGGTCGTGCCACCTGGTGCCCATCGACGCCTGCTACGAGCTCGTCGGCAGGCTGCGAACGCTGTGGCGCGGCTTCGACGGCGGCCGGGAGGCGCATCAGGCGATCGACACGTTCTTCGCGCAGGTGCGGGAGCGCAGCCGCCCCGCGGCCATGGCCGGTCCATCATGACCGGCCTCGGTTTCTCCGTACTCGACATCTTCGCCGAGCCATACACCGTCGTGCCGCAACTGACCGCGCGGCTGCGGATCGAAGAGGGCTCCGGCGAAAGGATCCATGCCATCGTGCTGCGCTGCCAGGTCCGCATCGAGCCACAGCGCCGACACTACGACGACACCGAACGGGACGGGCTGCGCGGCCTGTTCGGGGAGCGGGACCGGTGGCCCGACACCCTGAAACCGTTCCTGTGGATGCAGTGCAACGCCACCGTGCAGGGATTCACCGGCGCCACGGAAGTCGATCTCGCGCTGCCCTGCACCTACGACTTCGACGTGATCGGCTCCCGGTACCTGCACGCCCTCGGAGACGGCGGGGTGCCCCTCACCCTGCTCTTCTCCGGCACGGTGTTCACCAAAGGCAGCGCGGGCTTCGGGGTACGCCAGGTGCCCTGGGACTGCGAGGCCCGCCATCTCATGCCGGTAACCGTGTGGCGGCAGATGATCGAGTCCCACTTCCCGAACTCCGGTTGGATCAGGCTGGACCAGGACGTACTCGACCGAATCGCTGACTTCCGTGCGCGGCGAGGGCTGATCAGTTGGGACGAGACGGTGAGCACCCTGCTGGCGGATCTCGGCGAGGTGGTCCCGTGAGCGGTCTGCCCAGCAGGACCGAACCGGCCGAACCGACTGAACCGGTGGGCCTGGAGCACGTCCGTACGGTCGCCGACGCGGTGCTCTACGAGGGCTACCTGCTGTATCCGTACCGTGCGAGTTCGCACAAGAACCAGTCGCGCTGGCAGTTCGGGGTCCTGGGGCCGCCGTCCACGTCTCCGGGGAGCTTCGGCGAGGAGCCGGGCATGGCCGTGCAGTGCCTGCTGACGTCCCCCGGCGACACGCCGGCTGCGGTCACGGTCCATCTGCGCTTTCTCCAACTGCAGGTCCGCGAGGTGTGGCGCCGCGACGAGGGCGGCAGCCACACCGCGGTCGGAGCTCTGAGCGTCGACGGAGTGTCGGTGCTGAGCTGGGACGAGGCCGTTGAGCGGGAAGTCGTGCTGTCCACCGTGCCGTTGGCCGAACCTTCCGACCACCTGTACACGATCCCCGGCGGGGAGGACACCGAGCCGCTGTCGGACACCCGCGGCACGCCGCTGGGCCGCATCGTGCGGCGCCGCGAACCCCTGACGGTCCGGATCCGAACCCGGGCGACGGTGGACGGCGGCTTCGTCCGGCTGTCCGTGACGGTGGACAACGAACACGCCGGGACAGCGGTCGGCAAGGACGCCGCGATCCGCGCCTCGCTGATCGGCTCACACCTGATCCTCCAGGCACACGGCGTCCGGTTCGTCTCACTGCTCGATCCACCGACCGAGGCCGCGCCCGCCGCCGCCCGCTGCCGGCAGCACCGCTGCTGGCCCGTGCTCGCCGGGGCGAAAGGGACGGCCCACACCCTGCTCGGGGCGCCGATCATCCTGTACGACCACCCGGAAGTGGCCGAGCAGAGCGCCGGCGCGCTCTTCGACTCCACCGAGATCGACGAGATCCTGACGCTGCGCGTGATAACGATGACGGAGGAGGAGAAGGCCGAGGCACGGGCCACCGATCCCCGGGCGCGGGAGATCATCGACCGCTGCGAGGGCATGTCGTCCGCGGACCTGCAACAGCTCCACGGCCTGCTTCGCGATCCGCACGCGCCGACGTCCCCGCCCGGTCCCGAGGCCACCGCGGCGTCCGATCTCCGTGACGCGGAGCCGGCCCCCTTCGACACGGGCGGCGCACCCTGGTGGGACCCGGCGTCCGACGCCATGGTGAGTCCGGCGTCCGACGCGGTCGTGATCGACGGCGTCCGGGTCGCCAAGGGCAGCCTGGTCCGCGTGCACCCCTCCAGACGCGCCGACGCACAGGACCTGTTCTTCGCCGGCCAGGTGGCCCGGGTCACCGCCGTGCTCTCCGACGTCGACGGGGCGACGCATGTCGCGCTGGTGCTCGTCGATGACCCCGCGGCCGATCTGCACGACTGGTACGGCCGCTACTTCTACTTCGCGCCCGACGAGCTGGAACCGCTGCCCGTTGAGGGCCCCCCGGACCCCTGAGAGGAGAGCCGACCATGAGGATCCTGGGCATGATCACCACCGGTGTTGCGGCGGTCGCGGCGGCCGCCGCCCTGGTCGTCGGAGTGATGTCGATCCCCGACATCCGCCGGTACCTGCGCATGCGTTCGATGTGAGTGAGGAAGTGGACCCCATGACCGACACGCCAGCCGAGGACGTCGAGGAAGAGCCGCAGGAGGAGCGTGGCCCGAAGGGGTCTCGCGACACCGGGTCCGATGAACCGTCCGGTGGGCCCGTCGACCGGCCCTCGGGCGAGGGCGACGAGAAGTCCGATACGTCCGTCAACCCGCAGGAGGCGTCCCACCCGGACGCCCCCGACCTGCAGTCCGGCGGAGGCTGACCGATGGCCGGTGGCGTGCTCGTGGCGGGCATCGGCAATCTCTTCCTCGGCGACGACGGCTTCGGCCCCGAGGTCGTACGGCGTCTGGCCGCGCCCGGTGGCCTGCCGCCACGGGTCCGGGTGACCGACTACGGCATCCGCGGCATGCACCTCGCTTATGACCTGCTCGACGGGTACGACGCGCTGGTCCTGGTGGACGCGTACCCGGGGGGCGGCCCGCCCGGCGAGCTCACGCTGCTCGAAATCGGCGCGGAAGATCTCGGAACCGGAGAATTCGACGCACACGGCATGAATCCGGTATCGGTGCTCGCAAATCTTGACAAAATAGGCGGTAGTCTTCCGATCACCCATCTCGTGGGCTGTACCCCCGCCGATGTCGATGAGGGAATCGGCCTCAGCGAGGCAGTTTCCTCCGCCGTACCCGTGGCGGTGGATGCCGTGCGCGCGCTGGTCCGGCGCCTGGCATCGGCCGAACGCGCAAAGTTTGTCCTGCCCGCAGAGCCCAGGAGCCCGTGATCATGTGCCTTGGCATTCCCGGTCGAGTCGTGGAGGCCGTTGACGGATACGCCGGCCAGCTCGTGCTCGTCGACGTGGAAGGGGCGCAGCGGCGCGTCAACATCGGGATGCTCGACACGCCGCCGGCCGACGGTGACTGGGTACTGCTGCATATGGGCTTCGCGGTGGAGGTCATCGACGAGGCCCAGGCCCAAAAGGCCCTTTCGGGCCTGGAGATGATGGGCCAGGCCCGCCCCCGTCGGGTCCGGCGACGCTTCGAGGTGCACGGTGTCGTCCAGGGCGTCGGCTTCAGGCCGTTCGTCTATGCCACCGCCTCTGATCTCGCGCTCTCCGGCACGGTGGCCAACACCAGCGCGGGCGTGGTCGCCGAAGTCGAGGGGGAAGCCGCCGCAGTGGAGGCGTTCGGCCGACGGCTCCGGGCGGACGCGCCACCGCTGGCGGTCGTGGAGTCCGTGCTCACGTCGGAGCAGCCGACGCGGGGCGGAACCGAGTTCGCCATCGAGGACTCCACTGACGACGGCGGGACCCGCACGCTGGTATCCCCCGACATCGCTACGTGCCGGGACTGCCTGGACGAGATGCGCAGTCCGGAGAACCGGCGGTTCCGCCACCCCTTCATCACGTGTACCAACTGCGGCCCCCGCTTCACCATCATCACCGGTACGCCGTACGACCGGGCCGCCACCACCATGGCGGCGTTCGGCATGTGCGCGGCCTGCCGGCAGGAGTACGACGACCCGGCCGACCGGCGCTTCCACGCCCAACCGATCGCCTGCCACGAATGCGGGCCCCGGCTCGAACTGATCCGCAAGGACGGGCCGTCCGGTGCGCCGGAGAAGGACGAGGACGCGCTGCAAGGGGCGCGGGAGCTGCTCGCCGAAGGCCGGATCGTAGCCGTCAAGGGCCTCGGCGGTTACCACCTCGCGTGCGACGCGCGCAATGAGAAGGCCGTGGTGGAGCTGCGGCGGCGCAAACAGCGGGGAGGTAAGCCCTTCGCGGCCATGGTCTCCGGTCTGGAGGTCGCCGCGGAGCTCGTGACGATGACCGGGGACGAGGAAGCCCTGCTGTCCGGGGTTCGCCGACCGGTCGTGCTCCTTCCCCGCCGGGCGGCCAAGCCGGGAGCCGCAGTGGCCGACGCGGTGGCACCGGGGAACCCGGACCTGGGACTGATGCTCCCCTACACCCCGTTGCACGCACTGCTCTTCGGGGTCGGGGACGACCGCCCGGGTCCCGACGTGCTGGTGATGACCTCCGCCAATCTGGCCGGCGAGCCCATCGTCACCGACGACCGCCGCGCGCTGGCCGAACTGTCCCCCCTCGCCGACGCCTGGCTGCGCCACGACCGGGTGATCCACGTGCCCTGCGACGACTCGGTGAGCCGGTTCGTCGGCGGCGCGGAGCTACCGGTACGCCGGTCGCGCGGCTACGCGCCGCTGCCACTCGCGCTGCCCTTCGACGTACCACCGATGCTCGCTGTCGGCGCCGATCTGAAGAACACCTGCGCGCTGGCTGAAGGGCGCTACGCGTGGGTCAGCCAGCACATCGGCGACATGGACGACCTGTCCACCGTCCGAGCCCTGACCCGCAGCGAGGCGCACCTTGAGCACCTCACCGGCGTCAAGCCCGCGCAATGGGTCGCCGACCGCCATCCCGACTACCGGTCCGCCGACTGGGCGCGGGCGCACGCGAACGGCCGTCCGGTGCGGACGGTGCAGCACCACCACGCCCACATCGCCTCCGTCATGGGAGAGCACGGCCTGAGTCCCGCGGAGAGCGTGATCGGCGTCGCCTTCGACGGAACCGGCTACGGGACCGACGGAGCCGTGTGGGGCGGCGAGGTCCTGGTCGCCGGCTACAAGTCCTTCCGCCGGGCGGCACACCTCGGGTACGCGCCGTTGGCGGGCGGCGACGCGAGTGTGCTGCGGCCGTACCGGATGGCACTCGCCCACCTCCACGCCGCCTCCGTCGCCTGGGACGAGGGGATTCCGGCGGTGCGCGCCTGCCCGGCCGGGGAGCGGGACGTACTGGCGCACCAGCTCACGACCGGGTTCGGCTGCGTACCCACGTCGAGCATGGGCCGGCTCTTCGACGCCGTCGCCTCCCTCGCCGGTGTGCGGCACGAGGTGAGGTACGAAGCGGAAGCGGCCATCGAACTGGAGGGGCTGGCCCGGTCAGCCGGAGCCGGCTCCACCCAGCCGGGGAACGGCTATGCCTTCGGCATCGGCCCCTCGGAAGCCGGAGTGCCCGTCATCGCCGATCCGGGGCCGGTGATCCGCGCCGTGGTGTCCGACGTGCGGTCGGGGGTCCCCGCGGAGCTGATCGCCGCACGCTTCCACGCGTCCGTCGCCGCGCTCGTCGCCGACCTGGCGGAGGTCTGCCGCGTACAGACCGGCCTCGACGTGGTGGCGCTCGGCGGCGGTGTGTTCCAGAACGCCGTCCTGCTCGAAGCGGCGCAGCGCACGCTCACCGACCGGGGTTTCACCGTCCTGCGACCACGGCTGCTGCCACCCAACGACGGCGGGATCGCCTTCGGCCAGCTCCTGATCGCCGCCGCGTGCTGATCCCGTGCACACCACGGATTCACAGAGAAGAGGAACCATGTGTCTGGCAGTTCCGGGGCGTGTCCTCAGCACCGCCGAAGTCGACGGCGCCTTGATGGCCGAGGTCGACTTCGGCGGAGTACGCAAGGAGGTGTGCCTCCAGTACATCCCCGACGCGACGATCGGTGAATACGTCATCGTGCACGTCGGATTCGCCATTCAGCGCCTCGACGAACGGTCAGCGCAAGAGACGCTGGCCAACTTCGAGAAGCTCGGGATTCTGGCGGAGGAGTTCGGCGACGGGTTCGAACTCGCCGCCAGGCAAAAAGAGTTCCCCGAAGGAGCGGACAAGTGAAGTACCTCGACGAATTCAGCAATCCCGATCTGGCGAAGAAGCTCCTGGACCAGATCCACGCCGCCACCACGCGGCCGTGGGCCCTGATGGAGGTCTGCGGGGGCCAGACGCACTCGATCATCCGGCATGGCATCGACCAGTTGCTCCCCCCGGAAATCGAGATGATCCATGGCCCCGGCTGCCCGGTATGCGTGACCCCATTGGAGATCATCGACCGGGCACTGGCCATCGCCGCCCGCCCCGGCGTCATCTTCTGCTCCTTCGGCGACATGCTGCGCGTGCCGGGCAGCAGCCAGGACCTGTTCTCGGTCAAGAGCGCCGGCGGCGATGTGCGCGTGGTGTATTCACCGCTCGACGCGTTGAAGCTGGCCCGGGAGAACCCGGACCGTGAGGTCGTGTTCTTCGGGATCGGGTTCGAGACCACAGCGCCCGCCAACGCGATGGCCGTGTACCAGGCCAAGCGCCTCGGGGTTCGGAACTTCTCGCTGCTCGTCTCCCACGTCCTGGTGCCGCCGGCGATGGCAACCATCATGGAGTCCTCCACCTGCCGAGTACAGGCGTTCCTCGCCGCCGGGCATGTCTGCAGCGTGATGGGCACGGCGGAATACCCGCCCCTGGCGGAGAAGTACAAGGTCCCGGTCGTCATCACCGGGTTTGAACCGCTGGACATCCTCGAAGGCATCCGCCAGACGGTCATCCAGCTCGAAGAGGGCCGCCACGAGGTACAGAACGCCTACCCGCGTGCCGTCCGCGACGAGGGCAACGTCCCCGCCATGGAAATGCTGCGGGATGTCTTCGAGGTGACCGACCGGACGTGGCGCGGCATCGGGATGATCCCGCGCAGTGGCTGGCGGCTGGCCGACAAGTACCGAGATCTCGACGCCGAGCGCCGGTTCGACGTGGCCGACATCCGCACCTCCGAGTCGTCGCTGTGCCGGTCCGGGGAGGTCCTGCAGGGCCTGATCAAACCCCATGAGTGCGCCGCGTTCGGCAAACAGTGCACTCCGCGCAACCCGCTCGGCGCGACGATGGTGTCGTCCGAGGGAGCGTGCGCCGCCTACTACCTGTACCGCCGACTGGAACTGGTCGATGCGAAGTGACCGACTCCATGCGACACACAGCGGATCTCGACTTCGAGAGCTGGGTCTGTCCCGTACCGCTGCGGGACACGCCGTCCATCGTGATGGGGCACGGGGGCGGCGGGGCGATGTCGGGCGAGCTGATCGAGCACCTGTTCCTGCCCGCCTTTGGCGTGGCCGGAGCAGCCGAGCTCGGTGACTCGGCTGTCCTGCCGATGGACGACGGCAGTCGGCTCGCCTTCTCCACCGACTCGTTCGTGGTGAAGCCGATGTTCTTCCCCGGTGGGTCGATCGGTGACTTGGCGGTAAACGGGACGGTCAACGACCTCGCGATGTCGGGCGCGTCACCGCTGTTCCTATCCACGGCGTTCATCCTTCAGGAGGGCACCGGGCTGAGCGAACTCGGGCGGATCGCCGAGGCGATGGGGGCGGCGGCCCAGGCCGCCGGCGTACGGCTGGTCACCGGAGACACCAAGGTCGTCGACAGCGCCAGCGGCGACGGCGTCTACATCAACACCTCGGGCATCGGCATGATCCCCGACGGTGTCGACATCCACCCGCGCCGGGCGCGGCCCGGTGACGCGGTGCTGATCAGCGGCGACATCGGTGTGCACGGTGTGGCGGTGATGAGCTGCCGGGAGGGGCTGGAGTTCGGCACTGTGGTCGAAAGCGACACCGCCGCCCTGCACGGTCTGGTCGCCGCCATGATCGCCACCGGCGCGGACCTGCACGTGCTGCGCGACCCGACCCGCGGCGGCGTATCGGCTTCGCTGAACGAGATCGCCCGTGCGTCGGCGGTCGGCGTCGAACTGGTGGAGCGGGAGCTGCCGATCCCGCAGACCGTGCGGGACGCCTGCAGTCTGCTGGGGCTCGATCCGCTCCAGGTAGCGAATGAGGGCAAGCTCCTCGCCTTCGTGCCCGCCGAATCCGCGGACGAGGTGCTGGCGGCTCTGCGGGCGCACCCCCTCGGGCGGTCGGCCTGCCGGGTCGGCACGTGCGTCGCGGACCACCCGGGCATGGTGGTGGCGAAGACCGCTTTGGGTGGCAACCGGGTCGTCGGGCTGCCGATCGGCGAGCAACTGCCGAGGATCTGCTGAATGAGCGCACAGGGAGCGCTGGTCTTCGCGCGATACGCCTACCCTCCCAATGAACTCGGCTACTGCGGTCCCCCGGACGCGTCGGCCCTGCTCAGGCCCGAGGCGGCGGCTGGCATCGAGCGGCGGGCGCGGCAGTTCGAGGGGGCATGGTGCTATCTCGAATTCCTGGCCGAGTCGGCCGGGCTCCCGGATCCGCTCGACGTGCGTGTGGTCGAGGCGTACTGGATCGGCAACGAGCTGCTGGAGCAGGTGGACCCCGCGGCGCTGCTCGACCGGCTGCTGGAACGCTTCCGCGGCCAGACCGGCGGCACCTGGCGCGAGGCGGGGCGCCGCGCTCGCGCCCATCACAGCTTCCAGGTTTTCGACGTGTACCCGTGGACCCGGCTCCTACGGGCCGGCGGCAACCCGTCCGCCTTGTCCGTGCTCGACCAGTGCCGTATCCGCACCGGTGTGGTCCTTCACGTCGACGGCGAATCGGCCACCGTGGAATCCCGCCCCCTGCGGCTGGAAGGCGACGCAGTGGTGACCGGTCCGCTCAGGCAGGAGGTGGTGCGCTGGTCGACCGGCGGCCGGTCGTTGATCGGCGGGCTCACCCCGGGGGACCAGGTGGCGCTGCACTGGGACTGGGTGTGCGACATCCTCACCGAGGAGCAGCGCGCGCGCGTCGAGGCGCTGGAGGAGCGGCAGCGCGGCGAAGTCGCCAGCCTCGCGCCGTGGCCGCTGCCGGGCGGGCCCGGGCGGTGACGAGTGCCCCGTGGAGGGTCCATACGGTCATGGCATGGTCACCGCTTCGGGGCGGCCAAGAGGCCCGGCGACCTACTGTGCAGTGTGCGGCCCGGTCCGACGCCGCAGCAGCGACGACGGGCCCCTTGCCTTTCTTCGGGCCGGGACGGGGCCTCCTCCACGGGGCCGCGCCACGGCTTCGGGTCCACACAGAGGGGGAAGCCTCACTGGGGGCTTCGCCACGCTTCCCGGCATGGAACCGTAGGTGCTGTCGGACTCCTCGTGGATCTCGGCGATACGAGCCGACAGTGCCTGGTCAACCCGCCTCGGCTTGCGTGGTCCAGAAGTGGTCCGGAGGCGATCTCGTCTTCCGCGCACCGGGCAGCGTCCAGATCCTGTGGGCCCCGGGCAGCCCCATGGTCAGGAAAGTCATCGAGTCCGCGCACACCCGGATGATCGCCTCGATCGTGGACGTGATCGAGACGGAGCTGCTGATCGTGCGCCGGGGAAAGGACAGCACCCCCGAACGGGCCCGGCCCGGCATGATCGCCGCCCGGTTCCGCCACCACGAATCCCGAGACGGATCACCCCTGCTTCAGCGCCCTTCCTGAGTTCGAGGCTCGTTCGGCCTGCTTGAGGATGCGGGTGGGATGGGAACGTGGTCGGCTCTGGTGGGGGCCGCGCGATGGCTCGCCGCGTGACGGGTAGCGAGTCGCCTGTCGCGTGGCTGTGGGCCCGTTCGTCGCGCCTCCGGTTCCGGTTTTGCCCTGTGTGGGCTCGTCCCTTATATGTCAGGAGTTCGATCCATGAAGCTTCGTCGTGTAGCCGCTACGTCCCTGGCCGCTTCGGTCCTGGTTGTCAGCGCTGGGCTGTTGACCGCTCCGTCGGCCGCTGCCGATCCCGTACCCCCCGATGCCGCAGCCTGCGTGGGCCTGCTCAAGGACGCAGCCACCAAGGCCGCGGCCCTCGCGGCAGCCAATGTCGCTGCGGCGGCCAGCATGGCCGCTGCCCTGGAAATTGCTGCCAACCCGGACGCTGCCAAGGCCACGGCCGCGGCAGCCCTTAAGGCCCAGGAGACGGCTAACGCTGCGGCTGCCGACGCCCTCAAGACCGCGGCCGCCGCCGCAGGCTGTGTGCTGCCGGTTGCTGTCCCGCCTCTCCCGGCACCCTAACGTTCCCCGGTAGTCGGGCTGCTGGCTACAAGTCGGGAGCGGGCTCCGGGCGCGGCTTCCGCTCAGGTCTGGGTAGCCAGGGGCCGGTCACGGCCGAGTTCGCCGGCCCCGACGCAGGCACGAAGACCGTCACCGTCCGGGCTCGGATGATCGCCACCGCAGCGCCCGACGTGCGCATCACCCACGTCCAGTTCAAGGGTGAGCTCGGCGCACCCAGGCCGACGAGTACGCCGAGCTCACCAATCGGGGCACCGCCATCGCTCCCAGGGACGGCTGGACCCTGAACGCTGGTGACGAAGGCCAGGACTTCACCTTCCCCACCGGCACCCCGGCGCCACGCTGCGCGTCTACACCAACGCGACCCACCACGAGACCGGGGGCCACTCCTCCGCCGGCAAGACGGCAAGGCAGGGGTGTGGAACGACGAGGGCGACACCGCCCGCCTCACCGTCGGCGACGGAACCCTCGTCGACCAACACGGCTACGGCGGCCACGAAACCCGCTAGCGGTTGTTTGTTGACGCCGGGTCAGTGCCGTAGTAGGCCGGTGGCAGAGGAACGTCGCCTCGCCGTCTGGGGGCTGTGATGACCCGGACGGGCTTACGGCAGTTTCGCCGCCAGGACATCGATCTCCTGGATGTCGGGGGCTTCGGCGAGCATGGTGGAGGCGATCTGCGTGAGGGCTGCTGCGATCTTGCCGTTCAGATGTGCTTGGCGCCCAGCTTCGTCGGCGAAGGTGTCGAAGACCCCGAAGCTGGTGGGGCCAAGCTTGAAGGAGTACCACGTCACGGTCTGGGTTTCCTGGCGGGCGAGTTCCAGCGCGCCCTCGAGGAGTTCCTGGACCTGCGCTGCGTGCTCGGGCTTGGCCTCGATGCGGGCCAGAAGGCCGGTGTGGGGCATGAGTTCTCCGTGGTGTCTCGGTTTGCGTTTTGATCGCCGAGGGCATCGGGGCCCCCGCGTCGATCGCTTTCACGTGCCCTCCCTCCGAAGGGCTCGTGCCGGTATATCTCTTAGCCTGTTTCTTAATCTTCCGGCCTCGAACGACGCCTCGAACGACGCCGCGAACTGAGTATTCACCGGACGTGGAGGCACATTTCGTCTGATCATGTGTTCCGACCAAGGTTCGCGTGACCAAGACGAAGGCCGTGGGGGTTGAGTCTGCTGCTTGATGCTGTCCGGAGGGAAGCGTTCGCGGAAGCGTCACGCTTCCGGGGCGCGTTCTGTGATTGTCTGACCGCGCGGCGCGATGAACTGTTCGAGCCGTCCGGCGCGGTGTTGCGCGCGGACGGGGCGGTGGAGTCCCCGGTCGACTCGACGCGGCGTTGTCAACTTGGCCGGATCCTCATCTGGGGCATTATCGGCGGGTTGATCTCGCTGTCGGAAGGGTCGTTCGTGGGCACCCTCTCGTACAAGGGTTTACCGCTACCCCGGAAACCATCGCGTACGCCGTGCGGCTGTACCACCGGTTCCCGCTCAGTTTCCGCGAGGTCGAGGAGGGGGTGCTGGAACGGCGGCACCGTCGTCACCTACGAGACGATCCGTCAGTGGACCCGCACGTTTGGACCCGCCTAAGCGCTGGAGGCGCTCTACATCCTCGCCCCCGCGCTCGGACGACGGCTGCGAGTGGCGCAGCCTGCCCGTCGGCTTCCCGCCCCATCACACCGTGTACGCGGTCCTACTACGGGAACAGGCCGTGGCCTCGGCGTAGGTCGCCGAGCCGTCACGGCACACGATCTCGACGCCCGGATGCCCGCGCAGCCAGGCTTCCAGGGTGTCAGCCGTGCGGTCGGGCAGCACATCGATCCGCTCATGGGTCTCGGCGTCGATCACCACGGTGGCACAGCGGTGCCGCCGGCGCAGTAGACGTCCGCTTTTTACAACCCACGAAACGGATGGGCACAGCGATCGGCCGTGCCCATCCGTTTTTGGCGTTCGACCTGGGAAGCTCGCTACTCTCCGTGCTACTTCGGCGCTCCCAGGCGGCGTCTCAGCGGCAACGCTCCCGCAGGTCAACGCACTCGATCGCAGGAGATCGCCCAGATCGGAGCGCGGCTCATTCTCCCCAGATTCTCCCCAGCGGCCTCGAAAGCGCCGCCGGAGCCTGCGATCTGGGCCGCACCCACTCACGGGAGCCCCTCCCAGGGCGACTACTCAGAGCCAGTCCCTCCGCTTGAAGATGACGTACAAAACGGAGCATACGGTCGCCATCAGGGCGATCGCGAAGGGGTACCCGAGCACCCAGTGCAACTCCGGCATGTGGTCGAAGTTCATGCCGTAGATGGTTCCCACGAGTGTGGGTGCGAACAGGATCGCCGCCCACGAGGAGATCTTTTTGATCTCCTCGTTCTGTTCGAAGCCCGCCTCGGCGATGGCCCGCATTTCCGCGTTCTGTTGCTGTGTGACCAGGGTGGAGTTGACGGTGAGGATGTCGGCCAGAGCCTGGCGGAAGCCGTCCACACGCTCGCTGGTGTGCGTGACGTGGTCGGCGACGTCACGCAGGTAGCGCTGGAGTTCCTCGTCGGTGCGGTACTTTGCGAAACCCGCCATCAAACCGTGCAGCATGCCGACCAGCGGGCGGGTCGCGCGCTGGAACTCCACCATTTCGCGCGAGAGTTCATAGATGCGTCGGGAGACCTCGGGATCACCCCGGAAGACCTCGGTCTCGATCTCGTCGATGTCGTTCTGTACGCCCTCGACCACCGGCACGTATCCGTCGACGACCGCGTCGAGAATCGCGTACAGCACCGCCTCGGGCCCCAGCGCCATCAGCTCCGGGGTCTCCTCCATGCGGTGGCGTACGGCGGAGAGGTCGGGCGCCGCGCCGTGCCTGACGGTGATGACGAAGTCCCTGCCGACGAAGACGTGCAGCTCGCCGAAGTCGACCTCCTCGACGGCGTCCAGGTAGCGGGCCGCCCGAAGGACGACGAAGAGCGTCTCGCCGTACCGCTCCAGCTTGGGGCGCTGGTGCGCCTCCATCGCGTCCTCGACGGCCAGCGGGTGCAGGTCGAACTCGTCGGCCAGGGTGAGGATTTCGGCCTCGGTCGGCCGGTGCAGGCCGATCCAGGCCATCCCGTCGGGATCCTCGCGCAGCTGACGGAACGTCTCGGCGAGCGAGTCCGGCGTGGACACGCGCCGGCCGTACCGGTAGAGCGCGGCATGCACGACGCTGGCGTGGCTGTGCTGCGCCGGATCGCCGGAGGCGGCGGCCGGGCGGGCAGCGGGGCGCTCGGCGGTGGGAGGCGGGAGCGGGGGCGCCGGCTGACGGCGCCAGGAGTGCTTCATACGGGTCCCGCCTCCCATGGGTGCTGCGGTGTCATGGCCACGGTGCAGGATATACGTCCCAAATGTCGGGCGCATGGCCTGCGAGGTGCGGGGATCTGCGGGATGCGGACGGTAAGTGTCCGCAAGGGTGAGTAGCGTGCGGAGCATGACAGCATCCCCGGCGAAGGCCGTGCTCAGCACCCGTGCCCTGAACCGCGCGACCCTGGCGCGCCAGCTGCTGCTGAGCCGCGCCGCGATGCCCGCCGCGGATGCCGTCGAGCACCTGGTCGGGCTTCAGGCGCAGAACACCAAGCCGCCGTACTACCAGCTCTTCGCCCGCCTCGAAGGCTTCGATCCCGAGGAGCTCTCGGGCCTGATGGCCTCGCGCGACGTCGTACGCATCGTCACCATGCGCTCGACCATCCACACGCACACCGCCGACGACTGCCTCACCCTGCGGCCCCTCGTCCAGGCGGCGCGCGACCGCGAGCTCAACGCGTTCCGCAAGGGGCTGGTGGGCGTGGACCTCGACCGGCTGGCCGCGCTGAGCCGTGACCTCGTCGAGGAGCTCCCACGGACGATGCCCGAACTCCGGGAGGCGCTGCTGAAGGAATGGCCGGACGCCGACCCGTTCGCCCTGGCCGTCGCGGCCCGCTGCAAGCTGCCCCTGGTGCAGGTCACCCCGCGCGGTCTGTGGGGCCGGAGCGGCCAGGTGGCGCTCACCACCGCCGAGCACTGGCTGGGCCGGCCGTCCGAGCCCGCCCCCGCGACGCCCGACGCGACCGTGCTGCGCTACCTGGCGGCCTTCGGGCCCGCCTCGGTCAAGGACATGCAGACCTGGGCAGGGCTGACCCGGCTGCGGGAGGCGTTCGAGCGGCTCAGGCCGCGGCTCGTGACCTTCAGCGACGAGAACGGCGTCGAGCTCTTCGACCTCCCCGACGCGCCCCGCCCGGCGCAGGACACCCCGTCCCCGCCCCGCTTCCTCCCCGAGTTCGACAACCTGCTGCTCTCGTACGCCGACCGCAGCCGGGTGGTGCCGCCCGAGTACCGGCCGCGTATCTGGCGGACGAACGCGTACTACCGCTCCCTCCTCGTCGACGGGTTCACGGCCGGAATCTGGCGCATGGACGAGACGAAGGACACCGCGACGCTGACCATCGAGGCCCTGGGCACGTTCACCCGCGCCCAGCGTGCGGACATCGCCGAGGAGGGGGAGCGGATGCTGGGCACGATGGCGTCGGCCGCCGGACACGACATCCGGTTCGCGCCACTCGACGCTTGAGGACCGCCGCTTCCGACGGCCCCGGCATCGGCGCGGAGGGCTCGGGGCTCGGCATCTGAGGGACAGCGCGGATCCCCGGGGCACGGCGTCGCGGCGGGCAGGGCAGACTGGGGGCATGTCCTCTCCCCGTCGCACGTGCCCGGTGTGCCGCCGTGAAATCGCCGTCGTCGCGAGCAGATTTGCCCGCCACGACCCTTCCGGGACGCGGCATGTGGGCGACTTGGTGTCGTGCCCCGGGTCGCGGCGGCACGCGCCGCTGGATCCTGCGGTGCAGGCCTCTCTGGACGGGTACGACGTGCCGGCGTTTCCGGGTCAGCTGCCGCTGTTCTGACGGGGGGTGGGCGGTCCGCTGCGGGGCTGTTCCGCTCCCCGCCCTCCCGAACCGGGGCTTCGCCCCGGCCCCGGTCCTCAAACGCCGGACGGGCTGGAGTGGGCGGGCTGGAGTGGGCGGGGAGAGCGGCCCCCGCCGCCTCACGGCAACAGGCCCGCCCGTCGCGCCGCGACCACCGCCTCCAGCCGCGTGTGCGCCCGCAACTTCCGCATCACAGAACGCAGATACCCCTTCACCGTCTCCGGCCGGAGCCCCAGCTGACGGCCGGCCGCCGCGTTCGTCGAGCCCGCCGCCACGCACGCCAGCACATCCAGCTCGCGCGGCGTCAGCGTCACCAGCGGGTCCGGGTCGCGCTCCGGGCCGGCCCCGGTCGCCGCGGCCAACCAGCCGCACACCAGCACGAGTTCACCGCGCAGGTCCGGGTCGACGACACGCGGCGCCAACGTACGCAGCTCCCGGTGCGCGTCCCTGACCAGCTCCCACGCCGCGGGCCCCACCGCCGGTTCGCGCGCCGCCGCCAGGAGTTGCCGCACCTCGTCGCGTACCACCAGGGACTGCTCCACGTCCCGTGCCGCCGCCACCGCCGCGTCCAGGGTGCGGTCGCCGAGGGGCATGGCGTCGCGTAGCGCCGCGTACAGCACCCCGCGCACCTTGCGGCGTACCACCACGGGGACCGCGAGCACCGACCGCAGGCCCTCGGCCGCCACCGCCGGGTCGTACTCGTGACTGATGTGCCGCGAGGAGTGGTAGTCCGTCACCGCGCACGGGCGGGCCATCGCCATCGCCTTGCCACCCAGCCCGTTGCCCGCCGTGATCGCCAGGCCGTGCAGCGCGCGTGTCACCGCGCCGCTCAGCTCCCCGATGCGCAGCTGCCGCGCGTCGCCCAGCAGCCCTCCGAAGGCGATCGGCAGCCCGGTGACCCGGCGCATCCGCAGCAGCGCCGCCCGCATCTCCACTGCCTCAACCGGTTCGGCCATGCGCTCCTCCTTCACCCGGTCCGGGGATGTCCCCGGGAAAGCACAGTCCTTCACCCCCGTACGGGGGTAGTGAGATCCACGTCACTGATTACAGGATGTCAGTGAGCGGTCCGGCAATGAGGAGGACGCATGACGGCACACGGCGCGACGGAGGAGTTCAGGGCGGCCCGGGATTTCCTGCTCCGGCACCGGGAGGACTACGCCACAGCCTACGAGGGCTTCGTCTGGCCGCGTCCCGAACGGTTCAACTGGGCGCTCGACTGGTTCGACCACATCGCCGAGGGCAACGACAGGACCGCCCTGCACATCGTGGAGGAGGACGGCACACAGGCCCGCCACACCTTCGAGCGCCTCGCGACCCGCTCGAACCAGGTCGCCAACTGGCTGCGCGCCCGCGGCGTCCGGCCGGGCGACCGCATCCTCGTCATGCTGGGTAACCAGGTCGAGCTGTGGGAGACCGCGCTGGCCGCGATGAAGCTGCGTGCGGTCGTCATCCCCGCCACGCCGCTGCTCGGCCCCGCCGACCTGCGGGACCGCATCGAGCGCGGCGGGGCCCGGCACGTGATCGCGCGGGCCGCGGACATCGCGAAGTTCGACGAGGTGCCGGGGGACTACACCAGGATCGTCGTGGGCGCCGGCGGCGACGGCGCGGGCCGGCTGTCGTACGACGGCGCGGCCGACGCCTCCCCGGCCTTCGAGCCGGACGGCGAAACGCCGGCCGGCGACCCGCTGATGCTCTACTTCACCTCCGGTACCACCGCCAGGCCCAAGCTCGTCGAGCACACCCATGTGTCCTACCCGGTGGGCCACTTGGCGACGATGTACTGGATCGGGCTGAGGCCCGGCGACGTACATCTGAACATCTCGTCGCCGGGCTGGGCCAAGCACGCCTGGTCCAATCTCTTCGCCCCCTGGAACGCCGAGGCGACCGTATTCATCCACAACTACACCCGCTTCGACCCGGCCAGGCTGATGGCCGAGATGGACGAGGCGGGCGTCACCAGCTTCTGCGCGCCACCCACCGTGTGGCGGATGCTGATCCAGTCCGACCTCGGCCTGCTGCGCACCCCGCCGCGCGAGGTCCTGGCGGCCGGTGAACCGCTCAACCCCGAGGTCATCGAGACCGTGCGCCGGGAGTGGGGCGTCACCATCAGGGACGGCTTCGGGCAGACCGAGACCGCCGTGCAGGTCGCCAACTCCCCGGGCCAGCGGCTGCTGGCGGGCTCCATGGGGCGGCCCAGCCCCGGTTACGTCGTTGAACTGCTCGACCCCGTGACCGGGCAACCCGGTGTCGACGAGGGCGAGATCTGCCTGGACCTGTCCGCGCGACCGGTCGGCCTGATGACCGGCTACCACGGCGACCCGGAGCGTACGGCGGAGGCGATGGCGGACGGCTACTACCGCACCGGCGACATCGGCTCGCGCGACGCCGACGGCTACATCACCTACATCGGGCGCTCCGACGACGTGTTCAAGGCCTCCGACTACAAGATCTCCCCCTTCGAGCTGGAGAGCGCGCTCCTCGAACACGAGGCGGTGGCCGAGGCCGCGGTGGTGCCCGCGCCCGATCCGCTGCGCCTCGCGGTGCCGAAGGCCTACGTCGTACTCGCGGAGGGGTGGGAGCCGGGCCCCGACACGGCGAAGCTGCTGTTCGCGCACGCGCGTTCGGTGCTCGCGCCGTACCAGCGCATCCGCCGCATCGAGTTCGCCGAGCTGCCCAAGACGGTCTCCGGCAAGATCCGCCGGATCGAGCTCCGCGAGCGCACGGCGAAGGGCTCGGACGCCGAGTACGTCGAGGGGGACCTGCGATGAGCGGGCCGGGGCGGACGACCGGACTGTCGTACACGCACGGCACGAGCGCCACGACTCTGCTCGGTGAGACGATCGGGCGCAACCTCGCCCGGACGGTCGCGGCGCACCCGGAGCGCGACGCGCTGGTCGACGTATCGTCGGGGCGCCGCTGGACGTACGCTCAATTCGGCGCGGATGTCGACCGGTTGGCGCGGGCTCTGCTGGCCGGGGGTGTGCTGAAGGGCGACCGGGTGGGGATCTGGGCGGTCAACTGTCCGGAGTGGGTGCTGACGCAGTACGCCACCGCGCGGATCGGCGCGGTCATGGTCAACATCAATCCCGCGTACCGGACGCACGAGCTGAAGTACGTCCTGGACCAGTCGGGTGTCTCGGTCCTGGTCGCCTCGCTCGCGCACAAGGGAAGCGACTACCGGCGCATGGTCGACGAAGTGCGGAGCGACTGCCCCGGGCTGCGCGAGACCGTGTACATCGGCGACCCGACCTGGGACACGCTCCTCGCTTCAGGAACGCCCGACCTTCAGGCCCAACTCGACCGGCGCGAGGACGAGTTGTCCTGCGACGACGCCGTCAACATCCAGTACACCTCGGGCACGACCGGCTTCCCCAAGGGCGCCACCCTCTCGCACCACAACATCCTCAACAACGGCTACTTCGTGGGCGAGACGGTCGGCTACACCGAGCAGGACCGGATCTGTCTGCCGGTGCCGTTCTACCACTGCTTCGGAATGGTCCTGGGAAACCTCGCGGCCACCTCGCACGGCGCGTGCATGGTCGTCCCCGCCCCGTCCTTCGACCTGGCCGCGACGCTGCGCGCCGTTGAACAGGAGCGCTGCACCTCGCTCTACGGCGTACCCACCATGTTCATCGCGGAGCTCGGCCTGCCCGACTTCGCGACGTACGACCTCACTTCGCTGCGCACCGGCATCATGGCGGGCTCGCCGTGCCCGGTGGAGGTGATGAAGCGGGTGGGCAGCGAGATGCACATGGCCGAGGTGTCCATCTGCTACGGAATGACGGAGACCTCCCCGGTCTCCACCCAGACCCGCCGCGACGACGACCTGGAGCGCCGCACGGGCACGGTCGGGCGGGTGCTGCCGCACATCGAGGTCAAGGTCGTGGACCCCGTGACCGGAGTGACACTGCCGCGCGGCGCGGCGGGCGAGTTGTGCACCCGCGGTTACAGCGTGATGCTCGGCTACTGGGAGGAGCCGCGGAAGACGGCGGACGTCATCGACGCGGGCCGCTGGATGCACACCGGGGACCTGGCGGTGATCCGTGAGGACGGGTACGTCCAGATCGTCGGCCGCATCAAGGACATGATCATCCGAGGTGGTGAGAACGTCTATCCGCGGGAGATCGAGGAGTTCCTCTACGCCCATCCGAAGATCTCCGACGTCCAGGTGGTCGGCACCCCCGACGAGCGGTACGGCGAAGAGATCCTGGCCTGCGTCATCCCGCGCGACCCGCAGGACCCGCCGACGCTGGAGGAACTGACGGAGTTCTGCCGCGACCGGCTCGCGCACTACAAGCTGCCACGCAGGCTGCAGGTCATGGACGCGTTCCCGATGACGGTCAGCGGCAAGGTCAGGAAGGTGGAGCTGCGCGAACGGTACACCTAGGCGGTGTCGGAGCTGATCAGAGCTCTCGGCGCATACAGACCCGGGGCCAGTGGTCCAGGCCCAGCGCCGCCTCCTCGGCGCGGATCTTCCGCAGGCCCGGGGTGAGTTCGCGATCGGGGAGCGTGCGAAATCCGATCCTCGCGTAGTACGGGGCGTTCCACGGGACGTCGGTGAACGTGGTCAGGGTCAGGGCGCCCACGCCCTCGGTCGCGGCGCGGTCCGCGAGGTGCTCGATCAGGGCGCGGCCCGTGCCGCGACCCGCGGCCGAGGGGTGGACGGAGACCTGCTCGATGTGGGCCGCCGCGTCCACGGTGTCGTGGATCAGATACGCGACGGGCCGCTTCCCGGCTTCCGCCGCGACCCACGCGCGCCCCGCCCGCAGGTAGCGGGTCAGCAGGTCCAGCGCCGGGGGCTCGTCGTCGGCGATCTCCGCCATGCCCAGAGCGCGGAACGGCTCGCCGGCCGCACGCTCGACGGCCTGGAGCAGGGGGAGTTCCGCGAGGATCGCGGGTCGGATGCGCATGGCGGCAGTATCGCCCGGGGGCACCCCTACGCACCGGTGCTGATGAGCTCGTCCGCCGGGCCGTTGACCGGCTGTGGCGTCCCCGTGAGGTCCATGACGAAGAGCGGGATGCCCAGCGAGTCGGCTCGGGCCCTGGCGTCGTCGGCGTACCCGGCGAGCGAGAAGAAGACACTCACCGCCGACGAGCTGAGGCCGTTGAGCCACAGGCATTCGACGTCGCGCAGCTTGGCGGGCCGGGTCGTCGGGTCGATCTGCGCGACCAGGCCGGGCCCGCGCAGATCGATGCCGGACGCCGGCCGCTCGGGCGACTGCATGATGTCCCGGAACCCGAGCCACTTCAGATAGAGCGCAGCCGCGGTCACCGCGTCCCGCGCGGTCCTGATCGTCATCGGGCGGAACGTGGGGCGCGGGGGAGCCGCGGTCGGCGGCAACGGGATGTGGGACGGGTATTCGGCGGTGGGCGGGGATCCGGCCGCCGCGGTGCGCGGCACCGGACGCACCGGAATGCGCAGGACCACCCCGCACGCGCAGCCCAGCTCGGGCTGCGGCCACTGGTCCTGGCGCCCGCAGGACTCGCAGCGGACCGTGACCCAGGCGTCGGTCCAGGTGCGGTGCGTGATTCGCTCCGGCGCCGCGCCCCGGAGCAGCGGAGGCGCGAGCGGCACGCCGCACGCGCAGGGAAAGGCCGGCGGCGTGAACGTGTGATGGCGGCGGCATGCCGGGCAGCGCACCGGCACGTTCTCTCCCATGACCGTCCCCCTCGGACCGTCGGCGCTTATGACTGCGGTACGTGTCCCATCGTCCACCAAGAGCGACGCCTTGGGGAGGGACTTCAACCATTGGCCGCCCTTGACGGTTGCACGACCCACCTCTAGATTACTTCCATATAGCAGAACTAAACTTCCGCATTATGGAAATGACGCTCACCGGTCCACAGCGGTGGGGTCGTTCCGACAGGCCGAAGCAGGAGTACCCAATGCCTCGTATGACCGCCGCCCGAGCGGCTGTTGAGATCCTCAAGCTCGAAGGCGTGACGGCCGCGTTCGGTGTGCCCGGCGCGGCGATCAATCCCTTCTACAAGGCCCTCGAAGCGGGCGGTGGTATCGACCACACGCTGGCCCGCCATGTCGAGGGCGCGTCCCACATGGCCGAGGGGTACACCCGCACCAAGGCCGGCAACATCGGTGTGTGCATCGGTACGTCGGGCCCGGCGGGCACCGACATGATCACCGGGCTATACTCCGCGATCGGCGACTCGATTCCGATCCTGTGCATCACCGGCCAGGCTCCGGTCGCGGTCCTCCACAAGGAGGACTTCCAGGCCGTCGACATCGCCTCGATCGCCAAGCCGGTCACCAAGATGGCGACCACCGTTCTGGAGGCCGCGCAGGTGCCCGGCGTCTTCCAGCAGGCGTTCCACCTGATGCGCTCGGGCCGTCCGGGCCCGGTCCTCATCGACCTGCCGATCGACGTCCAGCTGACCGAGATCGAGTTCGACCCGGAGACGTACGAGCCGCTGGCCGTCTACAAGCCGGCCGCGACCCGCGCCCAGATCGAGAAGGCGATCACCTTCCTGCTGGAGTCCGAGCGCCCGCTGATCGTCGCCGGTGGCGGCATCATCAACGCGGACGCCTCCGACCTGCTGGTCGAGTTCGCCGAGATCACCAACACGCCCGTCGTCCCGACCTTGATGGGCTGGGGCACCATTGCGGACGACCACGACCTGAACGCGGGCATGGTCGGTCAGCAGACCTCGCACCGCTACGGCAACGCGACGTTCCTGGAGTCGGACTTCGTCCTGGGCATCGGCAACCGCTGGGCCAACCGCCACACCGGCTACAAGCTCGACGTCTACACCAAGGACCGCAAGTTCGTCCATGTCGACATCGAGCCCACCCAGATCGGCAAGATCTTCGCCCCGGACTACGGCATCGCGTCCGACGCCAAGGCAGCCCTCGAGCTCTTCGTCGAGGTCGCCAAGGAGCTCAAGGCCGCGGGCAAGCTGCCCGACCGGTCCGCGTGGGTCGCCTCGCACCTGGAGCGCAAGTCCACGCTCCAGCGCCGCACGCACTTCGACAACGTGCCGCTGAAGCCGCAGCGCGTGTACGAGGAGATGAACAAGGCCTTCGGCCCGGAGACGCGTTACGTCACCACCATCGGCCTCTCCCAGATCGCGGGCGCGCAGATGCTGCACGTCTACCGGCCGCGGCACTGGATCAACTGCGGCCAGGCGGGCCCGCTCGGATGGACGATCCCGGCCGCGCTCGGTGCCGCCACCGCCGACCCTCAGACGCCCGTCGTCGCCCTCTCGGGCGACTACGACTTCCAGTTCATGATCGAGGAGCTCGCGGTCGGCGCGCAGCACAAGATCCCGTACGTCCACGTTCTCGTGAACAACGCCTACCTCGGGCTGATCCGTCAGGCGCAGGCCGGCCTGGACATCAACTTCCAGGTCAACCTGGAGTTCGAGAACATCAACTCCCCGGAGCTGGGTGTCTACGGCGTCGACCACGTCAAGGTCGTCGAGGGTCTCGGCTGCAAGGCGATCCGGGTCACCGAGCCCGACCAGCTGCTGCCCGCCTTCGAGGAGGCCAAGAAACTGGCGGCCGAATTCCGGGTCCCGGTCGTCGTCGAGGCGATCCTGGAGCGGGTCACCAACATCTCCATGAGCCCGACGGCCGACATCAGCGCCGTCAAGGAGTGGGAGGAGCTCGCCACGGAGCCGGGCCACGCACCCACGGCGATCCGTCCGCTCGTCTGACGGTAGCTCCCCGCACGACCCGCACCTCCTGAAGGGGCGGCCCGCCAGCACGGCGGGCCGCCCCTTCGGCGTGCGCGTGCCACTGCGGGGCGCCGCGCTTCGTGCTGGGTGCTGGGCCGGGTTGCCGGGCGAGGGCCCTTGGCGCGCCGGCGCCGCTCACCCGCGCGAGCGCGGCGGGGTCGACGGCGGCGGGTGGACGTGTGAGGCGTGCGCAGCCGGACGCCGAGCCTGGTGCGGTGTCCCGATTGCCCTGTGCGGGGTGCGCGGGGCTCAGGGGCGGGACCAGGGCGCGTGGACCCGGGCACGCGGGAGCATGTGCGCGCCCGGAACGCGAAAGTGCGCGGAGTACGGAACCATCCGTACTCCGCGCACTTTCACGGAAGTTGAAGCCGCCCGACGGCACGAGGCTGGCGCGACAGGACATTCGCGCCGCCGGGCGGGTCTATGGGGTGCGGTCGAGGCCGCGGGTGGTGCGGCGGGCCGAGACACGGCCCGCGTGGGTGGCCGGCCGGAGTCCGGCGCAGCGTCCTGAACCCCGCGCGGTGCGAGGGTCGCAGGGGGAGGTGGGGGTCGGTCCGGGACCGCGGCGGTGGGCGATGAACTGCCGGTCCGCCCTGTTCTCAGGTCGAGCAGGGCGGACCGGCAGCCTTGACCACCGCACTGGCTCGCTCGCCGCCGCGGTTCCCAGTCCGGTCCGTATCGCCGATCACCCCTCATTCGGGTCGACGGTACGGACGGCGCGTGGAAGATGACCTCCCGTCAGCTTCCGCGCGCGGTCTGTGGGCTGTGCGTTGCGTGCTAGTCCTCGCGCAGGGCGCGGACCGCTTCCTCGACGCGCTTGCCGTAGTCCTGGTCGGCAGCGTGGAAGTGGGCGAGGTTCTTCTCGATCACGTCGTCGCGGGTGACCTGCGAGAGGCCGCCGGAGATGTTGGCGATCAGGCGGGCCTTCTCCTCGTCCGACATGAGCCGGTAGAGCTCGCCGGCCTGGAAGAAGTCGTCGTCCTTGACGTGGACGGCGTTCTCGTGGGTGCCGGTCCAGCCGGTCACCGCGAGGGGGGCCGAGAGCGCCTGGTCCGTCTGGGCCGGGCCCTCGTACGAGTTGGGCTCGTAGTTCTTGTCGTGACGCCTGCCGTAGCGGGTCGACATGACGCCGTCGCGGCCGTAGTTGTCGGCCGTGGTCGCCTTGGGCGCGTTCACCGGCAGCTGGGTGTGGTTCACACCGAGGCGGTAGCGGTGGGCGTCCGCGTAGGCGAAGAGCCGGCCCTGGAGCATCTTGTCCGGGGACGCGCCGATGCCGGGCACGAAGTTGTTCGGCGAGAACGCGGCCTGCTCGACCTCGGCGAAGACGTTGTCCGGGTTCCGGTCGAGGACCAGGCGGCCGACCCGCTGGAGCGGGTAGTCCGCGTGCGGCCAGACCTTCGTCACGTCGAACGGGTTGAAGCGGTAGTCCGCGGCCTCGGCGGCCGGCATGACCTGGACGTGCAGCGTCCAGGACGGGTTGACCCCACGCTCGATGGCCTGGAGCAGGTCCGTCTGGTGCGAGTTGGCGTCCGAGCCGGCCAGTTCGGCGGCCTGCTCGGAGGACAGGCAGCGGACGCCCTGGTTCGTCTTGAAGTGGTACTTGACGAAGAAGGCCTCGCCCTCGGCGTTCGTCCACTGGTAGGTGTGCGAGCCGAAGCCGTTCATGTGCCGGTACGAGGCGGGGATGCCGCGGTCGCCCATCAGCCAGGTGATCTGGTGGGTGGACTGGGGCGAGTGCGCCCAGAAGTCCCAGACGTTGTCCGGCTCCTGCTTGCCCGTGAAGGGGTCGCGCTTCTGGGAGTGGATGAAGTCGGGGAACTTGACCGGGTCGTTGAGGAAGAACACCGGGGTGTTGTTCCCGACGAGGTCGTAGTTGCCCTCTTCGGTGTAGAACTTCAGCGCGAAACCGCGCGGGTCGCGGACCGCGTCCGCGCCACCGAGGTTGTCGGCGACGGTCGAGAAACGAATGAACGTCTCGGTCCGCTTGCCGACCTCGCCGAGGAAGTCCGCGCGGGTGAAGCCGGTGACGTCGTCGGTGACCTCGAAGTAGCCGTACGCGCCGGAGCCGCGCGCGTGAACCACACGCTCCGGGATGCGCTCACGGTTGAACCGGGCGAGCTTCTCAAGGAGGTGCTGGTCCTGGAGGAGGAGCGGGCCACCGAGACCGGCGGACGCGGAATTCTGGTTGTCGGCGACCGGGGCGCCGGATTCGGTCGTGAGCACACGCTTCGACATGGGGACCTTCCGTGCGGGAGCTGCTGACGGAAGACGTTTTCCGTCATGTGGAGCGTAGGCAAGGGCTGAACTTAGCGTCAACAGTTTGTTGAAAACAAGAGTCTGGGTCCGGGCGGCGGCAGCGCCTGGGCGCGACAGGACAGGTGTCAGCGCTGCCGCAGCCCGGAGTTCAGGAGGTCGGGTCAGCTCTTGACGGGCTGACCGGACAGGCGCTCGACGCCACGGAGCAGGGCGGAGTGGTCAAGGCCACCGTCCCCCTGGGCGCGCAGCGAGGAGACGAGCTGGGCGACGACCGCGCCGACGGGCAGGGCGGCACCGACATTGCGGGCGGCGTCGGTGACGATGCCCATGTCCTTGTGGTGCAGGTCGATCCGGAAGCCCGGGGCGAAGTCCCGCTTGAGGAAGTTGTCCTTCTTGCGGGTCAGCACGGTGGAACCGGCGAGGCCGCCGTTGAGGACGTCGAGCGCGGCGGCGAGGTCCACGCCGGACTTCTCCAGGAAAACCACGGCCTCGGCGCACGCCTGGATGTTGACCGCGACGATCAGCTGGTTGGCGGCCTTGACCGTCTGGCCGGAGCCGTGCGGGCCGCACAGGACGATGGTCTTGCCCAGCACGTCGAGCACCGGCCTGGCGGCGTCGAAGTCGGCCTTCTCGCCACCGACCATGATCGACAGTACGGCCTCGATCGCGCCGGCCTCGCCACCGGAGACGGGGGCGTCCAGGACGCGCAGGCCCTTCTCGGCGCCCGCCTTGCCCAGGTCGACGGAGGTCTGCGGGGTGATCGAGGACATGTCGATCAGGAGGGCGCCCTTCCTGGCGTTCTCCAGGATGCCGTCCTCGCCGTACGCGATGGCCTCGACCTGCGGGGAGGCGGGCACCATCGTGATGACGACGTCGGCGTCCTTGACGGCCTCGGCGATCGAGCCCGCGCCCTTGCCGCCGGCCGCGACCAGACGGTCGATCTTGGGCTGCTCAAGGGTGAAGCCGGTGACGTCGTAACCCGCCTTCAGCAGGTTCTCGGCCATGGGGGAGCCCATGATGCCGAGGCCGATGAAGCCGATCTTGGGGAGGGTGCTCATGAGGGTGCCTCTTTCGGAAAAAATCTTGCGTACGTCAGGGGTGGGCCGTCAGGCGCCGGCGGCGCGCAGCGGGGCCGGCAGCCACTCGAAGGCGCTTGCGCTCGGCCGGTCGCCGGGCTTGTACTCGAGGCCGACCCAGCCGTCGTAACCGGCCTTGCCGAGGCGGTCGAGCAGGTCGGCGAGGTCGAGGCTGCCGGTGCCGGGGGCGCCGCGGCCGGGGTTGTCGGCGATCTGCACGTGACCGGTCTTGTCGGCGTACTTGTCGATGACCTCGACGAGGTCCTCGCCGTTCATCGACAGGTGGTAGAGGTCGAGCAGGAACTTGGCGTTGCCCAGTCCCGTCGCCGCGTTGACCTTGTCGACGACACCCACCCCGGCGGGCGCGCTCACCAGGGGGTAGAGCGGCGACTCCGGCTTGTTCAGGGTCTCGATCAGGAGGATCGCACCGACGCGGTCGGCGGCGCGGGCGGCGAGCACCAGGTTCTCCAGGGCCAGCTGGTCCTGGACTGCCGGGTCGACGCCCTCCGCGCGGTTGCCGTAGAGCGCGTTGAGCGCCTTGCAGCCGACCGAGGCGGCGAAGTCCGCTGCGACGTCGATGTTCGCGCGGAAGCGGTCCGACTCCTCGCCCGGCACGGAAACCGCGCCGCGGTCGGGGCCGGGCAGCTGTCCCGCGTAGAAGTTCAGGCCCACCAGCTGGGTGCCTGCCTCGTCGAGCGCCTTCTTGAGAGCGTCGAGCTCGGCCTGGTCAGGGGTGGGGGTCTCGATCCAGGGCCACCACAGCTCGACCGCCGTGAAGCCCGCCGCGGCGGCGGCCGCGGGACGCTCAAGGAGCGGGAGTTCCGTGAAGAGGATGGAGAGGTTCACATCGAAGCGCTGGCCGGTGCCGCGCTTCTCGGAAAAAAGAGAGGCCATGAGAGTTTTGACGCTCCTTCCGTATCGCGGAAGTTGTTTTCTGCTTGATGGAAGGTTGCCCGGAATGCGGGAGGGCTGTCAAGAGGGGCTCCCGGTTTTCGTGCCTCGCGCAGTAGGTTGAGCGCGTGCGATTGAGAGTGGAGTTCACGACCGAGCCGTTCGACCTCGACGATGCGCCGCCGCATGCGCTGGCCGCCCGGGAGGTCATCCAGGTGGCCGAACTGGACGCGGTGGATGTCGGCCCGTTCGGGAACACCGCGGAGGGCGGTGCGGACGCGGTGCTGACCGCGGTCGACGCGCTGCTGCGCAGGTCTTTGGCCGAGGGTGCCACCCGGGTCTCGTTGCAGGTCAATGTGATCGGGGAGGACGAGCAGTGACCGAACACCCGCTCTTCACGGCGATAAAGCCGCTCGCCGACGCCATGGGCGCGGAGATCATGGGGCCGGAGCAGGCGTGCGGTGACGATGTGGTGCTGGCCTGGGAGGGCCGGGACGTCCTCGCGGTGCGGCTGCCGCAGCTCTCGGACTCCCTCGACCACATCCTGGCCGCCCTGGAGCGCCGGTACGGCATGCCACTGTCCGAGCTCGACCGCAAGGCCAAGCAGTCGGTCGTACGGACCCTGGAGGGCCGCGGGGCCTTCTCCGTGCGGCATGGGGTGGAGACGGTGGCGGGCGCCCTGGGAGTCAGCCGCTTCACCGTGTACAACTACCTGAACAGGGAAAACACCCCCAAGAGCGAGTAGCCGGCCGCCGGTGCGGCCACCGGTTTGATCGATCATTTCGCGGAACCGCCGTCCGGACGCCCGGGCGGCGGTTTTTGTGTTCGCCGAATTTCAACAAACTGTTGACGTGATGTTCTTGAGAGCGTTAGCTATGCCCAGCCCGTCCAGCACAAGGCCACGGAGGCTCCCGTGACTTCGAGTACGACACCGGGTCTGGCCCGGTTCAACACCTTGCAGGTCGGCGAGGCCACAGCCGCGCTCCACGAGGTGTGCGCCAGTTCGGCGTGGAGGAGCGACCTGCTCGCCCGACGCCCCTTCGCCACCGCGGACGCCCTTTTCCTCGCCAGTGACGCCGCCATGGCCGAACTGACCGCGGGGGACCTGGCAGAAGCGATGTCGGGGCACCCGCCGATCGGCCGGCCGAAGCCCGGCGACCCGACCTCCTCCCGCGAGCAGCGGGGGATGGCCGGTGCCTCCGAGGCACTCAAGGCCGAAATGCTCGAACTGAACCTTGCCTACCAGGACAGGTTCGGACATGTCTTTCTGATCTGCGCCTCCGGTGCGACCGGGGAGCAGATGCGCGACGCGATGCGTGAGCGGATCGGGAACGCGCCCGAGCAGGAGCGGGAAATCGTCCGCACCGAACTGGGCAAGATCAACCGCATCCGGCTGACCCGCCTCGTAGAAGAAGGAGAGTGAAGGTCTTGAGTACCGAGACCACCGCGTCGGTGTCCACGCACATCCTGGACACCAGCATCGGACGCCCCGCAGCCGGCGTCGCCATCACCCTCACCGCCCGCAGCGGCGGTGCGGCGCGGTGGACGGCGCTCGGCGGGTCGAAGACCGACGCGGACGGGCGCTGCAAGGACTTGCCGGCCCTGCCGGAAGGCACCACCCACGTACGGCTCGACTTCGAGACCGAGTCGTACTTCATTGACGACCGCAGCACAGACCAGCAAGCCGAGGCCAAGCAGGACGCCCCCCGCGTAAGGGACAGCGGTGCGTTTTTCCCGGAGGTGGCGATCACGTTCGCCGTCGCGCCGGGCGAGCACTATCACGTACCGCTGCTGCTCAACCCGTTCGGCTACTCCGTATACCGAGGGAGCTAGCAGACATGCCCACGATTCTTGGCCAGAACCAGTACGGCAAGGCAGAGAACCGCGTCGTCAAGATCACGCGGGACGGCGACACCCACCACATCAAGGACCTGAACGTCTCCGTCGCCCTCTCCGGCGACATGGACGACGTCCACTACTCGGGCTCCAACGCGAACGTCCTGCCCACGGACACCACCAAGAACACGGTGTACGCCTTCGCGAAGGAACACGGCATCGAGTCGGCCGAGCAGTTCGGCATCCACCTGGCGCGCCACTTCGTGACCAGCCAGGAGCCGATCAAGGTCGCCCGCATCCGGATCCAGGAGTACACCTGGGAGCGGATCGCCACCGCCGACAACAACTCCCGCTTCATCGGCTCGGACGAGGTCAGGCACTCCTTCGCCCGCAAGGGCCAGGAACTGCGCACCACGCAGATCACCTTCGACGGTGAGAAGTGGGAGATCATCTCCGGCCTGAAGGACCTCACGGTCATGAACTCCACCAGCTCGGAGTTCTGGGGTTACGTCAAGGACAAGTACACGACCCTCAAGGAGGCGTACGACCGCGTCCTGTGCACCGACGTCTCCGCGGCCTGGCGCTACAACTGGACCGACGACGCGGACCGGATGCCCAACTGGGAGCGTTCGTACGAGCAGGCCAAGAAGCACATCCTGCAGGCCTTCGCCGAGACGTACTCCCTGTCGCTCCAGCAGACCCTGTACCAAATGGGTTCGCGGGTGATCAACAGCCGCAGCGAGATCGACGAGATCCGCTTCTCGCTGCCGAACAACCATCACTTCCTGGTCGACCTGGAGCCCTTTGGGCTCAAGAACGACAACGAGGTCTACTTCGCGGCGGACCGCCCGTACGGCCTGATCGAGGCCACCGTCCTGCGCGACGGTGTCGAGCCCCGCATCCCGGTCGACATGACCAACCTCTGACCCATGGCTGAGTACGGCCCCGCCGGCCCACCACCGGCGGGCGCCGTACCGGACCGAAATCCGATTCCCTCATTTCGGCACCCGGAGCAGCTCATCGGCGGCAGTACTGTCAGCTGCCACGCCGGGCTCCGGCACTCAAAATCCCGTGGCCCTGCCGTGCCCGAACCGCCACAGAGAGAACGAGGAAGCACCATGGCAGCACCGGCAGCCCATGACAGCGCGGTCAGCGCGGTCGAGCGCATCGTCATCGAGAACTGCGCGATCGCGACCGTCGACGCCAACGACACCGAGTACGCGTCGGGTTACGTCGTAGTCGCCGGCAACAGGATCGAATCGATCGGCGCGGGCCAGGCCCCCAAGGGTCTGGAAGGGGTCGTACGCCGTATCGACGGCACCGGCCACCTGGTCACGCCCGGCCTCATCAACACGCACCACCACTTCTACCAGTGGATCACCCGCGGTCTCGCGACCGACCACAACCTCTTCAACTGGCTGACCGCGCTCTACCCCACCTGGGCGCGCATCGACGAACCCATGGCGTACGCCGCCGCACAGGGCTCGCTGGCCATGATGGCCCGCGGCGGTGTCACCACCGCGATGGACCACCACTACGTCTTCCCGAAGGGCTCCGGCGACCTGTCGAGCGCCATCGTCCGCGCCGCTTCCGAGACGGGCGTACGGTTCACCCTCGCCCGTGGCTCCATGGACCGCGGCACGTCGGACGGCGGCCTGCCGCCGGACTTCGCCGTCGAGACCCTCGAAGGCGCACTCGCCGCCACCGAGGCGACCATCGACCAGCACCACGACACCTCCTTCGACGCGATGACCCAGATCGCTGTCGCCCCCTGCTCGCCGTTTTCGGTCACCACGGAACTGATGAAGCAGGGCGCGGAGCTGGCCCGCCGCAAGGGCGTACGCCTGCACACCCACGGCAGCGAGACCGTCGAGGAGGAGCAGTTCTGCAAGGAACTCTTCGGCATGGGCCCGACCGACTACTTCGAGTCGACCGGCTGGCTCGGTGAGGACGTGTGGATGGCGCACTGCGTCCACATGAACGACTCCGACATCGCAGCCTTCGCCCGCACGGGCACCGGCGTCGCCCACTGCCCGTCCTCCAACGCCCGGCTCGCCGCGGGCATCGCCCGGGTCCCGGACATGCTGAAGGCGGGCGTCCCGGTCGGCCTCGGCGTCGACGGCACCGCCTCCAACGAGTCGGGCGAACTGCACACCGAACTGCGCAACGCCCTGCTCATCAACCGCCTCGGCCCGCACCGCGAGGCATCGCTCAACGCCCGCCAGGCGCTGCGCCTCGGTACGTACGGCGGCGCCCAGGTACTCGGCCGCGCGAGCCAGATCGGCTCGCTCGAAGCCGGCAAGCTCGCCGACCTGGTGATGTGGAAGATCGACGGGATCGGCCACTCCACCATCGCCGACCCCGTGACCGCCATCGTCTTCGGCGCCGCCGCCCCGGTCACCCTCTCCCTCGTCAACGGCAAGCCCGTGGTCGAGGACACCCGCCTGATCACGGTGGACGAGGACGCCATCGCCCGCTCCGCGCGCGGCGAGGCACAGCGGCTCGCGCGGATCGCCGCGCAGGCCTGACCGACGTCGGGCCGTTTCACCAGACCGGCCGATCGGGGGGGACGGCCCCCGATCGGCGGCCGTGGACCCGAGCGGGGTTCACGGTGGCCGATTCCGGGAGGCGCGTACGTGAGCGTGCGCGCCCCTCGGGACCGGTGAGCACCCCGTCCGGTTGCCCTGCCCGCACGACCCGCATCACCGACAGGCCCAGGCCAGCACCGCCCGGGCCGTCCGGATCACCGCACCACCAGAACACCCGCACCGACGAACCGCCCGCACGACTCGCAGCATCTGCACACCTGCACCACGCCCCACTCCGCACCACCTCCATGACACCCATGTCCCCGCAGACGTGTAACCGACCGGAGGAACCGCTGTGGCCGTAAAGCCCAGGTTTCGCAAAGACGCAGTCGCCGCCGATGAGAAGCACCCGGTCGACGAGACGCTGCCCCCACTGAAGATGTTCACCACCGGCCTCCAGCATGTCGCCGCGATGTACGCCGGCGTGGTGGCCCCACCCATGATCATCGGCCCTGCCGTCGGCCTCGACGCCAAGGAGACCGCCTTCCTGATGGGGGCGAGCCTCTTCACGGCAGGCATAGCCACCCTTCTCCAGACGCTCGGCTTCTGGAAGATCGGCGCCAAGCTGCCCTTCGTCAACGGCGTCTCCTTCGCCGGTGTCACCCCGATGATCGCCATCGGCAAGGGCCAGGGCGACGACGCCCTGCCGATCATCTTCGGGGCGGTGATCGTGGCCGGCGTGATCGGCTTCGTACTCGCCCCGTACTTCTGCAAGTTGGTGCGTTTCTTCCCGCCGGTCGTCACCGGCACCGTCATCACGCTGATCGGCGTCTCACTGCTGCCGGTCGCGTTCAACTGGTCGCAGGGCGGCAACGCCAAGGCGCCCGACTACGGTTCGATGACGAACATCGGGATGGCCGCGCTCACCCTCGTGATCGTCCTGGCGCTGCGCAAGTTGTTGCGCGGCTTCCTCCAGCAGATCGCGATCCTGCTGGGGCTCGTGGCGGGTACGCTCATCGCCATCCCGGTGGGCATCACCAACTTCGATGCCATCAAGAGCGCCGACGTCGTCGGTTTCCCGACGCCATTCCACTTCGGCGCACCGCAGTTCGAGATCGCCGCGATCATCTCGATGTGCATCGTGATGCTGGTCTGCATGACCGAGTCCACCGCCGACATGCTCGCGCTGGGCAAAATCGTCGGCCGGCCGGCGGACGAGAAGGTCATCGAGGGCGGTCTGCGTGCCGACACCCTCGGCAGCGCCATCAGCCCCCTCTTCAACGGCTTCATGGCCAGCGCCTTCGCCCAGAACGTCGGCCTGGTCGCCATGACGAAGGTGCGCAGCCGGTACGTCGTCGCCACCGGCGGCGGCATCCTGATCCTGCTGGGCCTGTGCCCGGTCGCCGCCTCCGTCATCGCGCTGGTCCCGCTGCCCGTACTGGGTGGCGCCGGCATCGTGCTCTTCGGTACGGTCGCCGCGAGCGGCATCCAGACGCTGGCCACGGCCGCGCTGGAGAAGGGCGAGAACACGCTGATCGTGGCGGCCTCGGTCGGCGTCGGTCTCATTCCGATCGCCGCCCCGGGCTTCTACCACGCGTTCCCCGAGGACCTGCTGGTGGTGCTCGACTCGGGCATCAGCACCGGGTGCGTGGTGGCCATCGCGCTCAACCTGGCCTTCAACCACTGGGGCAAGCAGCAGAGTTCGGCCGAGGAAGCGGACGGGGGCGGGGAGATCACCAAGCCCGAGATCCCCGACCAGATCCCGGCCACCGCGCACTGAGCCGGGCGGGATGCGAAGGGGTGGCGGTCCGGACGGACCGCCACCCCTCCTCGCCGTTCACGCCGCGGGTCAGCCCGAAGCGCGCGGTACGACGGCGGCCAGCACCCGGGGCAGGGGATACCAGTCGGCCGAAATGATGCTCGCGTGTCTGCCCGCCAGCAGGGAGAGCCGTTCGATGGCCTGCGCCTCGGTCGGGTTCGTACCGTCGATCGCCGGGACCACGTTGTGGGCATCCGCCATGATCAGGAAGTACCGGTTGCGGGCGTACCAGCCAGTGTCGACGGAGCCGCCCGTGTAGGCGGACGCGTCGCCGTCGAAGACCACGAACCAGGGCCGGATGCTCGCATCCGCGTACCGCACCCGCGGGTCACCGCCCTCGGCGCGGTGCACGGCGGGGAACGCCGCCGCGTCCCGGAGCCGGCCGGCCGCCGCGAGGTCACGCAGGTGCGTGGCGTACTCCCGGTCGGTCCACAGTGTGTCGGCCGGGTTGCCCTCCTCGACCGTCCCGGGGATCAGCTCCACCACGAACCGCCCCGCGAGCGCGGACCGGGCGGGCCAGCCGTCGGCCCGTACGGCGGTGTCGAGCGTCCCGTGTCCGCCGGCCAAATCGGCAGGACGGTACAGCGCGTCGCCGAGCTTCTCGCCGAGCAGGGCGTCGAGTTGGGCGGCACCACGCCCGTTCTTCCCCTGGAAGCCGTCCTTGAGCTCCAGCTTCAGGACGATGGGCCGGTGGCCGGGGTGGGCGTCGTGCCACGCCTTGATGTCCGCGAGGCAGCCGCCCAGGTTCTGGTTGCGGGCCTTGGTACGCAACTGGTCCGCGTTCGCCGCGTTCTCACAGTTGTTGTCGTTGCCGAACGGATTACTGTGCGACACACGCCAGTTGCTGCCGAATACGTTGGTCCACACATCCAGCTCCAGCAGTGCGGCGCCGGAGTCCAACGCGTCGGCGAAGTACGGGTACTTCGCCTTCTCGTACGCGTTGTGCACTCCGACGCCGGTGGTGGCCGAGAAGGCCGGCTGCGGTGGATCGGCGGCCACGGCGTCGACCGTGGCCATTCCTACGGTCAGGAGTCCTGCCGCCAGAGCCGTCACCGATCGACGCCATACCGCTCTCATGCATCCTCGCCCTCGTCCGCGTGACCAGTGGTTCACGTGACCAGTGGTTCAACTGCGAAGCACCATACGAGAGTTGGGCGAATTACAGGAGTACAGAAACCGGACTGCCAGTGACGTGACTCGACATGATGCGGCGTGACGTGATGAGAGGTCACGTGACGAGAGGTGACGTCAGCCGATGCGGAAGCTGTCGCCGTAGACCTTCCAGTCGAGCGGTGTGTTGAGGTTCAGGTTCCCCTTGTTGAGGAAGACGCGCTGCGCGGTGTCGATGCGGCTGGTGTCCGAGTGCGCCTCCTCCTGCTTCATGGCCCAGACGCGGGCGTCGAGGAACGCGTGCAGGTAGGTGGTCTCGTTGCCACCCTGGGCCGGCGGCTTGGCCTTGGCCAGGGCGCGCTTGCGGATGGATCTGAAGCTGGTGCTGTCGGTGCCGTTGCCGTGCATCACGATGGCGTCGTAGTACGCGAACTGGCCGAGGGTGCCGATGCCGTCGCGCTTGCCCTGGTCGACGGCGGGGTTGAAGTACACCCGGTCACGCTCGTTGTTCTGCGCCTCCTTGAAGACGGAGTCCTGGGCGGCCGTCGCCCAGTCGCGCGGGAAGTTCGGGTCGAGACCCTGGTGCGAGTCGGTGCCGTCCACCTTGCGCAGGGCCGGCAGGTACTTGGCGAGCACATTGCCCGGCTTGCGGGCGGTGTAGGCCTCGACCAGGTCGAGCATGTCGCCGGTGCCCGAACAGAAGCCGATGATGCCCGCCGTGTAGCCGCGGCCGTCATCGATGTCCTCGATGTACTTGTACTGCGCCTTCCAGTCCAGCGAAGAGTTCTCCGCGCTGGAGACGATCTTCATGGCGATTTCCTTCTTCGCCGGATCGTCCAGTCCTACCGCGGCCGCCGTCGTGACCGACGCCGAGGACGCGGACGTGGTGTCCGCGGAGGCGTCGGCGAAGGCGGTGGCCGGTATCGCCGTCAGTGCCACTCCGAGCAGGAGCGGGAGCAGGGGGGTGACACGGTGCTGGGCGCGTGAGAAGGGGGTGTGCACCTGGCCTCCAAGGGTGATGTGGTGCCGCTGTGGTTTGTTAGGAAGCTTTCCTATCAGGCGAGCGGCACGGCGTATACCCTTGCGGACATGCGGAGTTGGTGAGGACCTGTCAGCCGGTGCATGCGGCAGCGATCGCGGATGGGGCGGCGGGTGGGTCGGTCCAGGTCGGCTGATGGTTCAGTCGGTGGGTCGGCCTGAGATCTGCCGTCGGGTCAGTCGATGCGGTACGAGTCGCCGTACACCGTCCAGCGCAACGGCCTCTCCAGCCCGAACTTCCCCTCGTTGAGGAAGATCCGCTGGGCCGATTCGATGCGGCTGGTGTCGGAGTGGGACGGCTCCCAGTCGATGGCCGCCACCCGGACATCGAGGAACGCCGCCAAGTACGCCTTCTCGTCGCCTCCTTGAGACGGCGGCTCGGCCTTCGCGATGGCCCTGGCGCGCATGGTGCGGAAGCCGACCGTGCCCTTCGTGTCGCCCTGACCATGCATCACGCGGGCGTCGAAGTAGATGAATTGGCCCAGTGCGCCGAGCCCGTCCCGCTCGGCCTGCGCGAGTGCCGGGTCGAAGTAGGCGCGGTCCCGCTCGGCGTCCTGCGCCGCGCGGAATTCAGGGTCCCCGGCGGCCCGCACCCACGCTTCGGTGAACGGCGTGCCGAGCCCCTCGTGGGAGTCGCCGCCGCCGGCCGCGCGCAGCGCCCCGGTGAACGGCTCCAGCGGGTTGCCGGGCCGCGCCCGCGTGTAGCGCTCGACGACCTTCAGCATGTCGCCGCAGCCGGAGCAGAAACCGATGACCCCGCCGGTGTAGCCGCGACCGTCGCCGATGTCCTCGATGTACTTGTACTGCGCCTTCCAGTCCAGCGAGGAGTTCTCGGCGCTGGAGACGAGCTGCAGCGCGATGTCCTTCAGTACGGGGTCTCCGAGCCCGGGCCGGGCGGAGGACGACCCCTTGGACCCCTTGGACCCCTTGGACCCCTTGGACCCCTTGGACCCCTGGGATCCGTTCGACCCATTCGATCCGTCCGACGGGGGTGAGCCGCAGCCGGTCAGAGCCAGCAGGGTGAGCGCGAGTGTCGCGAGCAGCAGACGGGTGGTGCGGCGGGCGGTCACCCGGGTGGTCGGACGGGCAGCAGACCGAGCGGTCGGGCGCGCGGTCGGGCAGGGGGCCGGGCAGGGGGTCGGTCGGGTGGTCGGCTTCACCCGACGAGCCTTTCACGGGCACCGGTCCCCGCGCGGTCCGGGCGCCCCGCCCAGGGCTGTAGCGTCGGGGTATGGGTATGGGTGATCTCTCTGTAGTGGATGTCGGCGACGTACGGCTGGCCTATCGGACCTGGGGCGATTCGTTCGGAACGCCGATCGTGCTGCTGCACGGGCTCGGCTCCTCCTCGGCGAGCTGGGAAGAGGCCGGGCAGGCGCTCGGCGAGGAATGGCGGGTCTACGCGATCGACCTGCGCGGGCACGGCGAGAGCGACTGGCCGGACGAGTACTCCGTCGAGCTGATGCGCGACGACGTGTACGGCTTCCTCGACGAGCTGGAGCTGGTGGACCGGGTCGGCGTGGTCGGCCACGGCATGGGCGGCGTCGTCGCCTACCTGCTCGCGCAGGAGCACGCGGACCGCGTGGAGCGGCTCGTGATGGCGGAGACCCCGCCGCCGTTCCCCGCCGAGACCCCGCAGGCGCCGGTTGTGCACCCCGACACGCCGATCGACTACGACTGGCCCGTCGTGCCGGCCATCACGAAGCAGCTCGCCGACCCGGACCCGCAGTGGCTCGAAGGGCTCAACGAGATCGTCGCGCCGAGCCTGATCATCACCGGCGGCCCGGACAGTTCGATGTCCGCGGACCGGGTCGCAGAGATGGCCGTCCTGATCCCGGACTGCCACTCGGTCACCATCTCCGCCGGTCACCACGTGCACGAGAAGCACCCCCGCGAGTTCGCCCAGCAGGTCAGCGAGTTCCTCAGCAGCTGACGCGGCGGCTCCGAAGTGCCGCTCCCCGCCCCTGTTCGAAGATGCGCCGGTACGCCCCCTGTGATCCATTGAGCGAGGAATCCTCAAGGGCGCGCCCCAGGGGCGTACGGACGAACAGCAGGGGTTGCGATGGATCTGGGATCCAGGGTCGACACACTGATGGACGGACTCCGCGCGGATCTGGAACGGCTGACGGCCATCCCGTCCGTCGCGTTCCCGGGATTCCCCCCGGAGCCCGTGCATCAGGCACACGACCTCCTCGTGGAGCTGCTCCGCGACGCCGGAGTCACCCGCATCGACCGGCTCGACCTGCCGGACACCTCCCCGATCATCGTCGCCGAGGTGCCGCCGCCGACCCCGGACGCCCCGACCGTCCTGCTCTACGGGCACTACGACGTCCAGCCGCCCGGCGACGAGAGCCTGTGGCTGTCGCCGCCCTTCGAGCCCACGCCGATCGAGGGCGGGCTGCGCGCCCGCGGTGTCGCGGACGACAAGTCGAACATCGTGGTCCACCTCGGCGTCCTGCGGGCGTACGAGGGCAGGCCGCCGGTCGGGCTGAAGATCGTGCTGGAGGGCCAGGAGGAGTTCGGCAGCGCCTTCGACGACTACCCGCCGACCGACCCGGACCGGTTCGCCTGCGATGCCATGGTCATCGCCGACATGGGCAACATCCGCCCCGGCAGCCCCACCCTGACCACCGGCCTGCGCGGGGCCTCCGAGGTCGTCGTCGAGGTTCGTACGCTGGCCGAGCCCCGGCACAGCGGCGAGTTCGGCGGCGCCGCACCCGACGCGCTCCTCGTGCTCATCAAGGCCCTCGCCACCCTCCACGACGTACACGGCGATATCGCCGTCGAGGGCCTGCGCCGCGAGGAGTGGACCGGGACGACGTACACGGAGGAGGAGTTCCGCTCGCTGGCCGGCGTCCGGGACGGCGTCCCGCTCATCGGCTCCGGCAGCCTCGGGGAGCGACTGTGGAGCGGTCCGGCGATCACGGTCGTCGGCATCGACGCACCGAGCGTCGACCACGCGGCGTCCGCGGTCGTCCCGTACGCCAGGGCCAAACTGAACCTGCGCTTCCACCCGCGGCAGGACCCCAAGGAGGCGCAGGGCATCCTGATCGCCCACCTGGGTTCACTGCGGCCGTTCGGTGTCACGCTGAGCGTCACCGCGGGGGACACGGGCCCCGGTTTCGAACCGGCCACCGGTGGCCCCGCCTACCGGGCCGCGCGGACGGCGCTGCGCGAGGGCTGGGGGACCGAGCCCGAGCTGGTGGCGAGCGGCGGCTCGATCCCGCTGGTCAACGGCCTACAGAAGGCCGTGCCCGACGCCGAGGTGCTGCTCTTCGGCGCCCAGGACAGCATGTGCAACCTGCATGCCCCGAACGAGCGGGTGCTCTTCTCGGAGCTGCGGTCCGCAGTCGTCGCGGAGGCGGCCTTCCTGCGCGAGTACGCGGAAGCGTTCCGGGCGGGGGCGACGTCGTGAGCGCGGGCGCCGATCCCTCGGGCGGGGGCGATGTCGTGAGCGCGGGCATCGGCCCCTCGGACGGAGGCGACCCTGTGAGCGCGGCCACCGAACCCTCGGGTGGGAGCGTCTTCGTGAGCGCGGGCGCCGAAACCCGGACGGGAGCATCCTCGTGAGTACCCGTACCGATGCGACGCCGACACCACCAGCGGCGCCGAAGCGCAAGTTCACCTTCCCCAGCGCGCTGACGGTCCTGGCCGTCGTCACGCTCGCGGTCTGGGCCCTGGCCTTTCTGATCCCCTCCGGCGCGTACGACCGCGACAAGGACGGCGCGCCGATCGAGGGCACGTACCACCGCGTCCCCTCCGGGCAGAGCTTCGTAGACCGGCTGAACGATCTCTTCCTCGCCCCGGTCAATGGCCTGTACGGCGTCCAGGACACGAAGAACGGGCAGGTCGGGCCCGACATGGCGGGCGAACTGTACGGCAGCGCGGGCGTGTTCCTCTTTGTCCTCGCGATCGGCGCTTTCATCACGGTCGTCTTCGCGACCGGCGCCCTCGACCGTGGCATCGGCCGCCTCGCCCACCGGCTGCGCGACCGCGGGGCGTTGCTCATCGCGGGCGTGATGCTGGTCTTCGCGCTCCTCGGCACGGTCGAGGGTTTCGCGGAGGAGACGCTCGGCTTCTACGGCCTGATCGTGCCGCTGATGCTCGCCCTCGGGTACGACCGGATGGTCGCCACCGGCACGATCATCCTGGGCGCCGGCATCGGCGTGCTCTGCTCGACGGTGAACCCCTTCGCGACCGGCGTCGCCTCTTCGGCCGCGGACATCTCGCTGGGCGACGGCATCGTGCTGCGCGCCGTGATGTGGGTGGTCCTGACCGGCGTGACCGTCGCGTACGTCATCCGCTACGCGAGACGCGTCCAGAAGAACCCGGGACGCTCACTGTCGGGCTTCCTCCCGGGCGATCGTGACCACACCGCCGCGGACGCGGGCGAACCGCCCGAACTGACCGGCCTGCACAAGGCGATCCTCGTCCTGGTCGGCCTGACCTTCGCCTTCATGATCTTCTCGGTGGTGCCCTGGTCGAGCGCGATCACCGGCGACGCCGACGCGACCCCGTACGGCTTCGAACTGGGCTGGTCCTTCCCGCAGTTGGCGGCGCTGTTCCTGGTCGCGGCGGTGGTCGTGGGCATTGTGGCCCGCTTCGGCGAGCAGAAGCTGAGCGCGACGGTCGTGCAGGGCGCGGCGGACTTCATCTCGCCGGCGCTGGTCATCGTGCTGGCGCGCGGAGTCACGGTCATCATGAACAACTCCAAGGTGACGGACACCGTCCTGCACTCCATCGAGGGCATCGTCTCGGGCACCTCGTCGGCGGTCTTCGCGATCATCGTCTTCGTGGTCAACCTCCCGCTGGCCTTCCTGATCCCCTCCACCTCGGGCCACGCGACCCTCGCCATGCCGATCCTGGCACCGCTCGCGGACTTCGCGGGTGTCTCGCGCGCGGTCGTCGTCACGGCGTGGCAGGCGGCGAGCGGCTGGATGAACCTGTGGGTCCCGACCACCGCGGTCACCATCGGCGGCGTCGCCCTGGCGAAGGTCGGCTACGACAAGTACCTGCGCTTCGTCTGGCCGTTGCTGGCGATTCTCTTCGCGCTGATCTGCGGGTTCGTGGCGCTGGGTGCGGTGCTGACGTAAGTCGTTTCGCGTCGGCCCACTGCAAGCTTCCGGCCATTTTCTGGCGGAAAGACATCGCATTCTGCACCCTTTCTTTACAGTTGCCACACAACTACCCGTGGGTATGAGCAGGCGTTTTGTGCGTCCCGCGCCGGGCAAGTGGCTTTCCGCCCGGCTCCGAACGCTGCGGTCTCCCCTCCTCACATGGCCTTGATCTGCATCTATGGTGATCGCCGCGCGCCTCTGCGAACGCCTTTGGCCGGTCCGCAACCGGACGCGCGCATCAGATGGCGGCCGGGGGACGGTGCCACCACCACGGGGAGGGGCTTCGCCATGCCGCGACACCGACTGACCGCGCACGTCGCACCGGACGGCGCCGCCCTGCGCACCGAAGCCGCGGGCTGGCAGTCCCGCCCTCTTCCCCTGCCGCTTCCGTCGGAACGGAACCGTCGCCCCCGTCTGCCCCTTTCGCCATGAAGGATGTTCTCTTGCGCCCCAAACCAGGGTTGTTCAGACCCGGATCACGCCGATCCTCGATACTCGCCCCCGCCGTCACCTCCCTCACGGCCCTGGCCGTAGTCGGCGGCCTGGCAGTCCGGCCCGACCTGCCCGGGCCGGCCACGAACCCGCGCATGGCCCCGGCGAGCAGCTCCTACGACTGGTTCGAGGACACGGCCGGCGAGCAACTGCGGCAGGACCAGTGCCTGATGACCGACGTCCTGCGCGTCGGTGGTCCGACCATGGCCACGACCGCGCAGGACGGGCTCAACCAGAGCCCGGAGGCGCTATATGCTCTGGCCAACCGGGAGCACTGGCAGAACACGCCGCTCGCCCAGGGAGGCCGAGGAGAAAACGGCGAAGGCGGAGAAGGAGACTGCCGCCGCCAAGCGGGCGGAGACGGCGCAGCACAGAAAGACCGCGGAAGCCGAAGCGACGAAGGCGAAGGACGCCAAGGGCAAGGCTGAAACCGCTGAGGGCACTGCGGTCGAGAAGAGGAACGCCGCGGTCAAGGCCCGCGACGGTGCCAAGGACAAGCGGGACGACGCGTGGGACGCCGAGCAGAAGGCGGACGCGGCACGCGCCAAGGCGGACGCGAAGGAAGCGTTCGCGTATGCCCATGAGTCGGACGCCAACGCCAAGGAGAGCAGGGCGGCCGCCGACGCGGCCGACGCGCACGCCGACGACGCCGAAGCAGCAGCGGGGAGGTCCCGCGCCGCGGCGGACGCAGCGACTCAGTCGGCAGCCGATGCGGATGCCGCAGCGACCCGTGCCGAGGCAGCCGCGACACGCGCCCGCGCCAACGCGGATGGTGCCCAGGCCGCGAAGCTGAGGGCCGATGCGGCGGTGAGGACCGCGACCAGCTCCGCAGCGGAGGCCATCGCGGCCGCGAAGCACGCCGCGTCCGAGGCGCAGGCGGCCGTCAAGCTCGCCGATGAGGCGGACGCACAGGCCAAGACCGCCAAGGGCCACGCCAACGAGGCGAGCAAGGAGGCCGGCAAGGCCCTGGTGGCATCGGCGAAGGCCGCGGGCTTTGCCTACGTCACCGCACAGGCCGCAGTCGACGCGGGCAAGGCCGCCGCACAGGTCGCCAAGCCGGCGAACGACGCGATCCAGCTCGGCTCTCCGTACATCACCACGGACTCGGCCGCGAGCCTGGTGGTGCTGACGGGGCAGGCGTCGAAGACGATCGCCGAGCAACAGAAAGCCGTCGCCGACGCGCACGCCAAGAACGCGAAGGAAGAAGCCGCCACCGCCAAGGCCCTCGCCGCGGCGGCGCAGGGCGACGCGAAGGCCGCCCACCAGCACGCGGCCAACGCCGCCGGGCATGCGGCGGACGCCCGTACCTATGCGAACGAAGCGCTCGGCTACGCGGCCGACGCCGCCAAGGCCGCGTCCAAGGCCGCCGCGTCACTGGCTCGCGCGGTCGAATACGGCCGACAGGCCACTGAGGACGCCATAGCCGCCGACAAGGCCGCGGGACGCGCCGAAGGCCACGCCAAGGACGCCCGCGAATCGGCGGACGACGCGGCCCTCGACGCGGAGGCCGCCCGCGCGGCGGCAACTGAGGCGGAAGAGGCCGCGAAGGACGCCCGGGCGGCAGCCGACCGCGCTGACGTCGCAGCGACGGAAGCCGAAAAGGCCGCGAAGGACGCGGACAAGTACGCGAAGGAGGCCCAGGAAGCGGCCGAGTCTGCGGCGCGCAAGGAGGCCAACAAGCAGGTCAACAGCGGCGCGGGTACCGGAATCGGCGGCACGTGGTACGTCGTTGACGACGACAGCATCGAGATCACCGACGCCAAGCAGCAGAACGACTGCGTCATCGAGATCGGCTTCGAGGGCTGTACCGTCACGTTCCTCGTCACGTTCAACGCGACGGTCGATTTCTTCCTCTGCACCAACTCCAAGGTGCCGGCCAGCGCCGACGGCTGCCCCGCTCAGGACACGCTGCTCCTGGAGAGCGAGCCCCTCAAGGGCTTGAAGAAGGAGGCAACCAGGTACTTCACGAAGTGGGAGCTGATCGAGCAGACCGTCACGTACAAGCTCCTCAAGGCCGCCCTGGTCCAGGACTTCGTCGACTGCTGGCACGGCAGCGCCAGCGGCTGCGCTTGGGCGCTGAGCAACTTCATCCCGGGCAAGGTGTTCGGCAAGGTCTACGAAGGGCTCCGGGCTCTGGACGCCGCCATGAAGACCGGCGTCGGCGTCCGTGATGCGTTCAAAGCCCTTGAGGCGCTCGGTCTGGACCCCGGGACCCTCGCCAAGCTCAACAGCACCATCAATGCCTACGAAGACCTGTACACCGCCTGCAAGACGAACAGCTTCCCTGGCACCACTCGGGTGCTGATGGCGGACGGCTCGCACCGGTCCATCAGCCAGGTGGGCGTGGGGGACCTCGTCATGGCCACGGATCCGGCTTCCGGCAAGTTGAGGGCCCGGCAGGTTACCGACACCTTCAAGCACGACACCCAGCGGCTGGTGGATATCACCGTTGCCGACGGTGGGAAGCTGGCTAGCACCGCCGGCCACAAGTTCTATGTGATGGACCGGGGGTGGACGCTGGTCTCCGACCTGCACACCGGCGACCGCCTGCGCACCCCGGACGGCTCCGTCCGCGCGGTGACCGCCCTCCACGACGGTTCGGGCCTGGCTCCGCGCACGGTCTACGACCTTACGGTCGCGGACCTGCACACCTTCTTCGTGCTGGCGGGGGCCACTCCGGTCCTTGTCCACAACTGCAAGGTGGCGTTGGGGTGGCAGAGGGGTGGGAAGCTCGACGAGTGGGCCGCGCTGCCCGAGAACAAGTTCGTCACCTTCTCCGCGGCGTCCCCGAGGGACTTCGCCCAGATTGCGGAAAAGGCCATTGCCGACCCGAATGTGAAGCTGCACATCAACATGTCGGGCCTGGCCGAACGGGGAACCTTCATGGATGCTGCCCAGCGTGGTCTGAAGGGCGGTGAGGCCGGAGCTGCTGCCACGGACTACGAGATGTCCATGATCGCGAGGGCTCTCGCCAATGGTCAGCGTCCGTGGAGTTCGATCAAGTTCTACTCCCCGACGGGTCCGGGTGGAGCCATGCGACTGGATCCCCCGACACCTATGCCTGATCTATCGGTGCTGAAGGGGAAACTTCCCCCCGTGAAGGGTTCGGTCATCGATTACTGCCACTGCTGAGGAACCGCATATGAACTCCGACCGGAAAGACCTGTACCCGGAGGTGACCGCTGCGGGCGGCCTTGTGTCGGCGATGAAGGAGGCCGCGAAGCTGCGCGGAGGCGAAATCTGGCCAGTACCCTCGGCCATCGACGCCATCACCATCGAAACAGCGAGGGGCCTTGTGTCGGTCGTTCCTGCGACCGTGGAGCGTCTGTTCCGGGTGCGTGTCCACATTCCCGGGTCCACCGGGGACATTCCCGGGTTTTCCTGGGAGATCGGCTCGACGGACAATTTCGGGTTGCTCGTGGAGATGGTCGCCGCATGGCGCGAACGTGTGCCGTTCGACGAGTTGGCGGCGAGGTTCACGTTCCTGGAGCTCGACGAATTCGCCAGGGCGCTCAGGAGGGGAGAGCCCACTTCTTCGCAGTGGGCCGACCTTCTCTCGGCCGAATTCCACCGGCGGCAATGGGACCTTCTCCGTCGCCTCCACGCGGACGAGACACTGCGGCACATGTTCCCGACGATCTCGCACGGTGCCGTCCGCTTGCGAGTGGATCTGTTCGACGGAGCGAGCCGTCAGGTCCTGGTGTACGAGCTGGACGGGGGGAGCTATGAGGCCCGCGTCGGGGTGCCCGGAGCCTCCTGGGTCGAGGTGCCGCCGGGTGATCTGATCGCGTATCTGCGAGCTGCTTTGAACGAGCAGTGATCCCGGTGGATCGATGAAGTCGAAACCCCGCCAGGTAGTTCCTGGCGGGGTTTCTTCGTGCTGCTCGCGCATAGGTCCGCACGGTGGCGGTACCCGGGCTTCAACGGCTACCGCCCTCGGGTCTTCGTCACCCGCAGCGCGCTCAGCAGCGGCCGGCCCGTCCGACCGCACCACGCAATGTGAGGTCACCGCCCCCCACCCCTTGCCCGCCGCCGTCACCCATGGCATACAGGTCTGGACCATTAACTTCGTATGAAGGGTCCGGCTGTGCAACGCCCCACCGTATGCGCCGTGTTGGCTTGTTCCGCCCTGCTTCTGATGACCGCCTGTGCGTCCGAACCCGACCGCGACACCGCCGACCCCTCCACCCCCGAAGAGGTGACCGTCCAGGCGGGCAGTGCCACTTCCGTGCATGTGATGTGGGACCGGGCCACCGACAACAAGGCCGTCACCGCGTACGAGGTGTATCAGAAGGGTGCCAAGGTCAAGACTGTGGCGGCCGGGCGGCGCATGATCGACATCGACCGGCTCGACCCTTCGACCGGGTACAGCTTCACCGTTCGCGCGCGCGACGCCGCCGGGAATCTCTCCGCGCCCAGCAAGGCGGCCCCCGTCACCACCCCGGCTCCCACGCCGGACGACCGCAAGGCGCCCTCCGAGCCCGTGAAGTTGCGGGGGCGGGCCGACGGGGACAGTGCGGTGAGTCTGTCCTGGGGGCGGGCCGCGGACGACATCGGGGTCACGTCGTACGACATCTATCAGGAGGATTCACGGATCCACAGCGTGTCCGGCGCCGCCGCCACGGCCCGTGTGACCGGGCTGCGGCCCGGCACCGTCTACAGCTTCACCGTGCGGGCCAGGGACGCTGCCGAGAACTCATCGAAGGACAGCAACACCCTTGATCTGACGACCGCTTCGGGGCCCGACGGCGGCCCGTCCACCGCGCCGACCGCCCTGCGTGCGAAGGCCCGCACCGAGGAGGGCGAACGCGGCATCGACCTGGAGTGGACGCCGCCCGAGGCCGGGGGCGAGATACGTGAGCACCAGCTGTACCTCAACGGGAAACTGGTCACGATGATCGTCTGGGGCGCCGACCCGCCGAAGGGGAAAGCGACGTACCGCTTCACTGTGAACGAGCCCGCCGGTACCCGCTACAGCATCAAACTCCGCGCCAAGCTGCCGGACGGGAAATGGGGCGACTTCTCGGCGCAGCGCACCGTCGTGACGGGCTGAGCCGCCCCGTTCGTCTCTCAGGGGCCCGCCGTCAGGCCCAGCAGGCGCTGGTGCTCGTCCTCTGCGACCTGTTCGCCCGAGGACGGCAGGAGTTGGGGAATGCCGTCGACGATCGGGTAACGCCGGTGCAGCCGCGGGTTGTAGAGGGCGTCCTCCAGGACGAGCAGCGTGAGCGGGCCCTTGTCCAGCGGGCAGGCGATGATCTTCAGCAGTGGGTCATCGGGGTTCACGGTGCAACTCCTTGGTTTCGGGCGCGGGTTGGGTGGTCAGGGTGAGCAGGACCGCGACGGCGAGCGCCGCGCCCGCCACCCGCAGGGCCAGCCGCAGCGGATCGTCCGGCAGCGACTCGCCGAAGGCGAGCGTGCCGAGCACCGCCGTGAACAGGCAGGAGACCGTCGTGCACACCGGCACGATCAGCGAAGCCCGGCAGCGCTGGAGCGCCGACTGGGACAGCACCAGGCCGGTCGCGCCGGTGACCAGCAGCAGGTACGGGTACGGGGACGCCAGCAGGTCCAGTGCGGCCCCGCCCGGGTCGTGGAGGGTGTCCGCGGTGAGGTGGGCGGAGACGCCCTTGATGGCCAGGGAGCTCACTCCGTAGACGAGACCGACCGCCGCCCCGTACTCGACGCCGGAGGGCGGCGGCCGGTTGCGGTGCCGGCGGGCCGTGCGGCGCTCGGTCGCGACGTACAGCCAGTAACCCGCGGCCAGGGCGAGGCCGCTGATCAGCAGGATCAGCGGGGCGGGTGAACTGCGGCCGACGCTGTCCGCGTCCTGGCGCAGGGAAGCGACGACCATCAGCAGGGCCGCCAGGATAGCCGCGATGGCGTACCGCTCGCGGCCCGAGGTCCGTTCGCCCAGGAAGAGCGACGACAGAAGCAGCAGCAGGACCAGGCCCGAGACGAAGATCGCCTGGGCGGCGGCCATCGGCAGGGTCCGGTACACGACGAGCTGCGCGGCGAATCCGCCCCCGAGCGAGAGGGAGCCCGCGATCCACAGCGGCTTGCCGAGCAGCAGCCGGACCAGTCGAGCGGGGCTGCGCACACTGAGCTCGGGAAGCTTGGCGAGCGCGCGCTTCTGGAGAACGAAACCGGTGCTGTACAGGACGTTCGCGAGCAGTGCCGAGGCCACTCCCCACCACATCGGGGTCAGTCCCCGGCGCGACGGCGGGCATGCACCAGCAGGATGGACGCCGCGCTCGGTGCCGCGCAGGCGAGCCGGTCGACGGGGCGCAGGGGGCGCGGTACGCCGTGGAACGGCGCCCCGGCGATGCGTACGACGTCGAAGCCCGACGCCGTCAGGAACTGGCGCAGGGCGCGGGCGGTGTACAGGCGCAGATGGCCCACCACCTCACGCCCCGGCCGGCCGTGGATGGCGCGCAGGCTGACCTCGGAGAAGACCGGCTGGACCCCGGCGAGCAGCAGGAGACGGTTGTACCAGGCGGCGAGGTTGGGGGTGGACAGCATGAGGTGGCCGCCCGGGGCCAGGACGCGACGGATCTCGTCGAGGGCGCTGTCGGGATCCACGAGGTGCTCGATGACCTCGCTGAAGAGGACCGCGTCGGCGGAGCCGTCCGCGAACGGCAGTCCCCCGTCGGTGAGTTCGCCGCGTACGACGTGGTTGATGCGGATGGACGCGCGGCGCAGCGCGTCCTGTGACCAGTCGACGCCGATGACGCGGTGGCCGGAGATGAGCGGCGCGGCGGTGGCGGCCGCCGTGCCGTCGCCGCAGCCGATGTCGAGGACGGTGGCCGGGGGAGCGGGCGGGCCGAGCGCGGCGGCGAGCATCCTCGCCTGACGCAGGCTGCGGGCGTCGCCGGAGGCGACCGGGACGGCGGGGTCCTCATAGAACTCGCGCAGACCCGAGGGCCGGGGGGACCCGCCCGGCAGGCCGGAAGAGAGTGTGCTGGTGCTCGTCATGAAGGACCGCCTCCCTCTGAGGTGGCATCGAGGTACTGCTCGAAGAGGTCGCGCAGCCGGGCGCCGTCGCCGGGGCCGAGGAGCGCGCCGGACCAGCGCAGGGCCAAATGCAGCCGGCCGCCGGTGCTCGCCGTGGTCACGGTCAGACCGCGCGGCATCCGCGCGGGCGCCGAGAACCAGACGGCCGTCGCGCGGCCGGTGTCCTCGCCGAAGTCCAGCGGGTACGGGATTCGGCCGATGTTGCTGAGCAGTGTGGTGGAGGTCCAGGGCGCGGCGGCCCGGCGCAGCCCGCGGGTGAGCGCCGACCGGATGCCGACCGGCAGCACGGGCGCGGTGAGAAGGGCGGCGCCGTGGCCGAGCTGGGGGCGGGTGACGGCCTTGAGGGCGAGGGTGCGCTCGGCGGTGCGCCGCAACAGCTCGGAAACGTCCGGATGCCCCGCCAACTCCGCCACCTGGAAAGGCACTTCGACGAGTCGTGTCCCGTTGCCGATCGGCATGTCGAGCCCGCGGGTCCGGTCGTCGACGGGCATGGTGATACGCATGGGGCGCGGCCGGCTGCCGCGCTCGTGGTTCCAAGCGGCGATCATCCGGGCGGTGGCGACCATCAGCTGGTCATTGACGGTGTACGGCGCACCCTTCGGCCTGCGCGGTACGGGCAGCTCGGCGATCAGCATCCCGTTGCCCGCGCCCCCGGTGGGCGCGCCGTGGGCCACCCGGGCGACCGGGGCGAAACCGGTGCCGCCGCCCGGGCCGGGCGGCTCCGGTGCGCTCTGTGGTGCGGCGGCGCGTACCGGCGGGGTCGCGGGGGCGTTGTCGCGGCCTCCGTAGATGTCGGCGGCGGTGGCCAGGACCCGCAGACAGGCGGGGCCGTCAAGGGCGGTGTGGTTGATGACCAGCAGTAGGACGCGGTCGATGACCTCCAGCCGCACCGGCGGGGAGAGCGCCAGGGGCGGTGCGACGGTCAGCGCCCGCTCGCGCGCCCGCTCCAGGACGTCGGGTCCCGGTTCCAGGAAGGTCACGACGTCCGTGTCGGGCTCGCGGGTGAGCTCCCACTCGTACCGCCGCCGGTACCAGGGCCCGGGCGCCTCCCGCATCAGGATGCGCGGGTGGCGCCGCAGGGCCTCGGTGAACGCGGCCCGCAGTCGGTCCGGGTCCGGCCGCCGTGGCAGGTGCACCTCGATGTGTACGGTCTCGGGCTCGCGCGGCTCCAGGCAGTGCCGGGTGACTTCGTCGACGACGGTGAAGGGCACCCGCGGCGCCGGTCCCTCGTGCCGGGCGGGGTACGGATGCTGCAAAGCGGTCACCTGTCGTTCTCCTCCGCGCTGTTGTCGGCGGGGCCCGCCGCGTCCGACGGACCCGGTTTCGGGGCCGGTCCTGCCGGTGGAGTGCCCGGAACCTCCGGGCCGGTACGGGTGCGCGGGCCGGGCTCGGCGCGGTGGCCGGGCGGCGGCTGGTCGACCGGTTCGGGGTCCGGGCCCCTCCCCGTGCCCGCGTGGGGCGAAGTCCCAGGCCGGGCCGCCGTTTCCGGGCCCGGCGGGTCCGGGGTCCGGCTCGCGCTCCCGGTGTCCGGGGCCTGGCGCGGGCCGGGAATGGTCGGGGCCTCCGAGCGGGAGCGGCCCGAGTCGGGGTACGAGCCCCCGCCCGCCCGCGGATCCGGCCCGGGGGCGGGGCCCGCGGCGGGCGCGCCGGGGGCGGGCCCCCACACCGAGGCGTCCGGGTCTGGGTCGGGGCGGCCCGGAGCTGCCGGGGGCGGTGGCCCCCAGCCCGGGGCTCCCGGGTCGGTTCCCGAGCGCGGGGTCTCCAGGTCGGCGCCCCAACCCGTGTGCGCCGGGGGCGGGTTGGCGCCCGGCGCCCCGGCGCCTCCGCCTCGGCCCGGTGGCGGGTACGGCCCGGAGCCCGGCGCCGCCGGGTTGGGGTGCGTTCCCGAGGCTCCCTGGTCCGGCCCGCCGCCCGGCGTGCTCGTGGCCGGGCTCCGGCCCGTGCTGTCGGAACGCGTTGTGACCAGGGCCGCCACCAGCGCCGTCAGCGCCAGGAATTGCGCCGCCGGGCCGAACGCACCCGCGTCCGTGGACGGCGGTGCGCCCGCGTCGGCCGCCGCCGCGATGCCTGCCGCCGCCATCGCGACCAGCGCGATCGGGGGCAGCAGCGTGTGCCGGAAGTGGGCGACCAGGGCCAGGGCCGGGACCAGCAGGGCCACTGGGCCCGCCACCACGACCAGCGCCACCGTGAGCGCCGCGACGCCGAGCACCGGGCCGGGCGCGGGCGGCGGGACCTGCTGCGCGAGGTCCGGATTCCGGGTGCGGCGCCGGAACAGCACCAGGCCCACCAGGAGGGCGACGCCGATCGCGCCGCCGATCAGCCCGGCCTCGTACCACCGCGCGGGCTCGTACTCCAGGCGGACCGTGCCGCCCTCGCCCTCGGGGACCAGCCAACCCTGCTGCCAGCCGTCGAGCCGCACCGACGGCAGCTCCTTGCCGTTCAGCGTCGCGTGCCAGCCGGAGTTCTCGTTCTCGTACATCTGGAGGTACGACGACTTGCCCGCCGCCACCCGCACGGTGCGCCGGTCACCGGCGCCGTCCGTGACGGTGAGCCCACGCGCCTCGGCGGCCGGCGCGGACGCGCTGCCCCGGGTCAGCGTGATGTCGGTGATCGCGAGCGGTCCGGTGTCGCCCGCCTCCACCCGGTGTGTGCCCGGCGAGAGTTCGGCCTGCCCGTTGCGCTGCTCGCCCGCGCACAGTGCGACCTCGATCGGCCGACGCTCCGTCAGGTCGGCCAGCCGCCCCTGCGCGCTCGTCGCGTGCAGGGTGCCGTCGATGGAGAGCACCGGGCCCTGCCCGCAGGGAAGTTCGAACTTCTCCTCCGGGTCGGGCTGCGGGACGCGGAACTCCTCAAGAGCGGGGACGTACACCTCGCTCAGACCCACCGGAAGCTGCATCTCGCCGTTCGCGACCGGGTTGTGGATGGTCAGCGGCGCCGACCGCGAGATGGTGATGTCGAGCCGGTCGGTGTTGATCGGCTCGAAGCGGGCCAGGCCGTTCTCGTCGACCGAGGCGGTCGCCGCCCCGTCCGGGGAGCTGATCTCCACCTGTTCGGGGCGGGTGGAGAGCCCACCCGCCGCCGCGAAGACGATCTCGCCGACGGGCCGCTTGCCGGGCCAGCGCAGATGCAGCACGGCGCGGTCCCCGGCGATCCACGACGTCGTCAGGTCGCCGTCGACCAGGTTGCGCGGCGTCAGTGACGCACCGAGCTTCGCCGTCGAGTCGGCGGTCGCGGTGACCCGCCTCCGCTGCTCGGGCGCGATCCGGTACAGCAGCTCGTCGAGCGCGTCGCCGGGCACCGGCAGTGCGGTCGCCCGCAGCGCGTAGTCGCCGCCCGCCGTGGAGTTGAACTGCCGGTGCAGACCGACCTCGGCCGAGGCGGGGGAGAGCCCGCCCGGGTCGCTGCCCCGGTGCAGCGAGAACACCTCGGAGCCGGTGGCCTCCGGCTCGCCCGCCGTGTCCTCCGGCAGCGAGAGCAGCCGGGTCACCTGCACCCCGGGCACGGACACGGCCGTGAAGCCCGCCCCGGTGAGTCCCGGCCGCCCCTGCTGGGCGTCCACAATGGTGATCTTCAGCCAACTCGCCTCGCCCTCCGGCGCGGTGACCGACTGCGGCATGCCGTTCGGCTGGAGCGGGCTGGTCTTCGAGCCCCGGTCGGTCTCCACCTTCACGACGGTGGGCGCGGCCCGAACCCCGTCCCCGGGCAGTGGCGTGAGCCCGATCGACGAGGGCACCGACACCTTCTGCCGGAAGTCGACCCGCAGCCACTCGCCGGCCGGCGAAGCGGCGCTGCCCTCGGCCCACGCGGTGTCGGGGTTGCCGTCGAAGGCGTTCACCGGGTCGTACTGCGGCAGATGGAACAGCCAGTTGCCGCTGCTCGACGCCGTCACCGACTCCGCGCCGCGCAGCGCCGCCGTGGTCTGGTGCCGCACCCCGTCGGTCGGCAGGATCTGCCGGGGCTGCGCGCCGGGGTCCTGCACGGCCCCCGGGTGATTGTGTTCCTTCGCGGTGTAGGTGTACGACGTATTGGAGTTGACCAGGCCGAAGCGGGTGTCGGCGCGCCGCAGCCCGTCCCCGACCGCCCGCACCTCGGGGGCGCCGACGCCGGGGTGGCTGTCCCCGGTCAGTACGGCGGGCCGCCGACGCATCGACGGGTCCGCGGAGAGCCGCAGCAGGGCCTCGGGCCCGCCGCTGACGACAGCCGTGTCCGCGGCCTCGCGCAGCCCGGCCCGGCCCGGCCGCTCGGTGGCGGTGTTCGGCTGGTAGATCTCGACGGCCTGCTGGCGCGGGTAGAGGCCCTCGATCTGTACCGGGGTGTCGTCGGGGATGCGCCCGCCGGTGAGCACCGGGCCGAAGCCGGTGACGCGGCGGTAGCCGGAGGACTCCAGGGTGCGCTTCACGGTCTGCGGCGGTACGTACCCGATCTGGTCCGGGTCGAGGTCGTTGCGTACCACCACGTAGTACAGCCCGGCCCGGCTCAAGTAGTCACTCAGGCCCGGCACTTCACTGCCCGAGACCAGTGCCTGCTCGACCGCGTCCATGGCCCGCCGGTTGCCCGGCGTACCGAACGGCACATAGTCGCGCTGCGCCCAGCGCGAGTCCGCGAGGACGTCGAGCGGCTGGTCGATGGGGGAGCCCCAGGTGTACAGGCCGTGGGCGGTGGCCGGCACGACCAGGGCCCGGCTGTCGGGGGAGTACTTCTTCAGCCAGTCGGCCGTGGCCTCCCAGTGGCCGGGCAGTTTGCTGAACGAACCGGGCTGCAGAATGCTCCCGTTGAGGTACGGGAACGCCAGCCCGGGCAGCACCAGGACCGCGGCCACGAGCGGCAGGAAGCGGCGGCCGGGCAGCGGTCGCGCGCCGCGTTGTTCGGCGGCGACCGCGGTGATGTGCATCAGGCCGAGGACCAGGGCGAGCGCCAGGCCCGACTGGAACTTGTAGATGTTGCGGAAGGGGACCAGCCATCCGTTCAGCCAGTCCTGCATGACGGAGTGGAAGGGGCCGCCCAGCGATCCGGCGTACCCGGCCAGTGTCACGAGGACGACGGACAGTACGACCAGGAGCAGCCAGCGACGCTCCGGCAGGTCGCGGCGGGCCAGGCCGGCCAGTCCCAGCGCGGCGGCGAAGGCCGAGCCGAGCACCGCGAGCACGGCGGTGGCGACCGCCCAGCCCGCGGGCAGCCAGGCCTCACCGAAGTTCAGATACGCGACCCAGTTGCCGGCGCCGCGCAGCAGCTCGGTGGCGGACATGGTGGCCGTCGTGGTCTCGGCCTGCTCGACGTACGGCAAGAAGTTCTCGCCGAATATCCCCAGCATCAGCAGCGGCACGACCCACCAGGCGGTCGCCAGGACCACTCCCGGCAGCCACCACGCGAGCAGCGACCGCCCGCGCGGTGTGCCGGCCCGAGTGAGCAGGTACAGGCCGACGGGCAGCAGCGCGGCGAGGGTGGACGCGGCGTTCACCCCGCCCATGAAGGGGATCAGCAGGGCGGAGCGCAGCGCGGCGATCCGGGCGCTGGTGCGCGGGTTGGTGAGCGGCAGCAGCACCCACGGCAGCATCGCGCCGGGCAGCGCGGCAGCCGACGTCGATCCGATGACGATGGTGTACGTCGGCCAGAGCGCGTAGGCGACCGCGCCGAGCAGCCTGGCGGGGCCGGAGCCGATGTCCAGCCGCTCGGCCAGGCGCAGCGCGCCCCAGAACGCGGTGGCGACGATGAGGGAGATCCACAGCCGCTCCGCCAGCCAGACCGGCAGCTGGACCAGATCGGCCAGGGCGTGGAACGGCAGCATCGGGAAGGCGTATCCGACGTACTGGTCGAAGATGCCGCCGAAGCCCGACCTGTCGTGCCACAACTCCCCGAGGTCCGAGGCGAATTTGAACGGGTCGACGACGACACCCAGCTTGGTGTCGAAGGTCATCCGGCCGGGCGAGACCGCCAGCAGGGCGACCAGGACGACCGCCCAGAATCCGAACAGCCAGCGCCGGGAGCGCGGGCCTTCGGACGGACCCGGTGCGCGTGGGGCAGCGGGCACCGGTGCCTGAGGGGGTGCCTGCAGCGTGCTGGTCATGGACACCGCCGGAGGATGAGGAGGAGGTTCCAGGTGGCGAACTCGCGCAGCACCGGCACCTTGGGTATGAGCGCGGGCAGGCACGGCCAGTACCGGGCACGGGCCGTCACGACCTGAACGTCGGTGCGGGCGCGTACCTGCCGCAGGGTGGTGCCGATATGGATGGTGAAGAGGTTCTCGCCGAGAGTGTGCTTGGCCGGATGCCCGGTGCGCCGCTGATAGCGGCGCCGGGCCCGCTCGGCGCCCAGGTAGTGCCAGGGCGCCCACTCGTGACCGCCCCAGGGGGAGTACCAGTTGGTGAACGAGACGTAGATCAGCCCGCCGGGGGCGGTGACCCGGGCCATCTCGCTGAGGAAGGTCTGCGGATCCTCCACGTGCTCAAGCACATTGGAGGCGAAGCTGATGTCGGCGACCCCGTCGGGGAGCGGCAGCAGATACCCGTCGGCGACGACCGCGCCCTCCGGCTTGCGGTCGCCCGCGCTCAGCTCTTTCATGTCGGGCTCGAAGAGGAACCCCTGCGCGCCGCGCCGCCGGAACTCCTCGGTGAAGTGCCCGTTCCCGCCGCCGACATCGACGACGACCCGGCCGTCGAGAGGGGTGTATCGCTCCAACTGGTCCGCCGCGTCACGGGCCAGCAGCGTGTAGCACAGCTCGGGCTCGGACTGCTCGCGCATGAAGGCCCGGAAGAGGGTGACGGACCTGTGCAGGGAGGGGTCCTTCACCGGCTCACCCCCGCCGCGGTGCGGCGGCTCGTACGGTCGAGGCAGCCACTTCGGCCACACCCGCTGTCACGTTCGCTGTCACATCCGCGGTCATGTCCGCCGTCGCGCGCGGGGGTTCGGTCGCACCCGCCGTCACACCGGCCGGCCCGGTCGCACCCGCCGCTTCGGCCGCCACTGCCCTGAACTGGTGCACCGTACTGCTCCACAGATACCGCTCGGCCCGCACCGCCGCGGCGGCCCCCATCGCCGCACGCCGCTCGGCGCTGAGTGTGAGCGTGCACCAGGCGGCGGCGAAGGAACTCTCACCGCGGGCGAGCACACCGGTCACGCCGTCCTCGATGGAGTCGCGCAGGCCGGGTACGTCGAAGCCGATCGCCGGCGTGGACCGGGTGGCCGCCTCGGTGACGACCAGACCCCAGCCCTCGACCGCGGAAGGATGGAGCAACAGCCAAGAAGCGCAGAGCAGTTGATGCTTCTCCGCCTCCGACACCCGCCCCTTGAAGATCACATCGGGGCCGGCGAGCGCTTCGAGACGCTGCCGCTCGGGCCCGTCCCCGACGATCACCAGCTTTCCGCCGGTGACCGGCCGCACCCGTTCCCACAGCCGCAGCAGCAGATCGATGCGTTTGTACTCGACGAGCCGCCCCATCGCCAGGAACAGCGGCTCGCGGGAGCGGGGCAGCCGGGTGGCCGGAATCTCGACCCCGTTGTGCACGACGCGGATCCGGTCGCGGTCCACGCCGAGCGCGCCGAGCGCACCGGCCGTCGACGCGGACACGGCCACCAGCAGATTGTTGCGCTGCGCGCCGGACAGCGCCCAGTGTTCGAGGCGTCGCCCGAGACCGGCCGCCGGGCCCGGGAAACGCATGCCCCACAGCTCGGTGTGCACATGATTGACCAGGCACAGGGTGGGGCCGCGGTGCCAGAGCGGGGTGAGGTACGGCAGCCCGTTGCAGACCTCGACCAACAGGTCGCAGTCGCCGATCCGGCGGGCGAAGGTGCTGGGCGCCTTGAGGAAGTGACCGAGGTCGCCACCGGCGGAGATGACCCGGTAGCCCCGGTACGCCGCCGGGCCCCCGCACAGCAGCGTCACCTGGTGCCCGAGCGCGGTGAGGCCGTCGGCGAGCCGGTCCACAAGGAGCTCGGAGCCGCCGGCCGCGGGATTTCCGAGATCGCGGCGGGAGAGGAAAACGATCCTGCGTGGTTCTCGCAGCGGCTCCGAGCCCTGCTGCGGGTCCTGGAATCTGTGGGGTTTCGCGTCGTGCAGAGTGGGGGGTACGTGCTGGGGCATGCGAGCTCCAACTCGTTTCAGGGTGCGGAACCGGGTGGGGCTGTACGGGACTGCCGAACTGCTGCGGGGCTGTGAGCGGGAACCGTTCCGAGCTTTCCGGGACTGTTCCCGGGGACGAGCCGAACCGGGTTGGGGCCGAGCTGGGGTGGGGAGGTCAGTTTTCGCCACACCGTCGGATGCGGCTACTCACCTCGATGACAAGTTCGGGCCCACTGAGAACTGATGAGTCCTCACATTATGATGATTTGCTGCGTAGTTGGACGTGGACGGCCTCGTACGACGAGCACCGCACCCGAAGCGGCCAGCAGCAGACCCGCCACGCCACCGCCCATCGGCAGCGTCTCGCCCACCAGCTTCAGCCGGTCGCCGTCGTCCGAGGCCAGCGCCACCTGCGCGCGCTGCGTGGCCGGGGTGAACTCCATCCGCTCACTGTCGAGCAGCACCATCGCGTCCCGCTTCCCGCCCGGCGCGCGCAGTGTCTTGCGCGGCCCGATGGCGGCGTTGACGATGCGCCCGGTGCGCTGGTCGACGACCAGCTCGATGCCGTGATTGGCGTACCACTCCTCGGCGAGTACCTGGCTGCGCTCGGGCAGCCCCACGAGCCGTCCGGGCACCAGCCTGGTGCCGGTCTTCACCGGCTTCACGGAGCCGGTGAAGCGGTGGCCCAGGTGGCCCTGGATCTTCTTCGTACCGTCGTAGCGGAGCCGGACCGTCGAGCCGAGCGTGTTGTCCCACCAGCGGTAGGAGCGTTTCTGTACGTCGAAGGGGAACTTGAGGTACGCCTCGCCGTCGAAGGCGGGTTTCTCGTCGCAGCAGTGCACCGGCTCGTTGGTGCGGCGGTCGGTGACCCACCGCTCCAGCGTCCACTGCAGGGAGTCGTGGGTGTCGGCCGCGGGCAGCGACTTCTTGGTGTCGACCGAGGTGGAGACGTCCCAGACGGCCCGGCCGCTCTTCTCGCTCTCGGCCACATCGCCCCGGACCTGCCGGGTGATGGTGAGCTTCTCGTCGTCGACCGTTTCGATCTTCGTGGTGTCGAAGTAACTGCCCGTGCCGGTGAACACCGTGGTGACATCGACGTCGATCGGGGTGCGCTTGGCGCGTGGCTCGACGTACCAGGCCAGCAGCGGTGCCAGGACCAGCAGAAAGACGCCTGCGCCCAGCAGGATCAGCGACAGGGGGGAAGCGGTGCGACGCATACGGGCACTCCAGTGGGGCCGGCGGGAACGAGTCGGCGGATACGTGCACATGCTTATGGGCCGGGAACCGTAGGCGGCCCCTTGACGGACTGTCAATGCATTGTTGACACTGAGCCATTGCCGGACGGGGCCGGCGGCACCGGTGGGGTCACAGCGTCAGAGAGGCTGATCCGACCATGCCCAGATTTCTAGCCGCAGCGTTGACCGCAGTGGTGGCCGCCGCGCTCGCCGTGGGGGCGGCCCTCGGTGTCGTCGCCCTACTGAACGTCACCCCGGACCAGCCCAATGTGCCGCTGATCAGCTATCAGACGGCGACGCCACGGAAGTGACCCGAGCGCATGAAGTGACCCGAGCGCACGAGTGGACGGGGAACGACGCATGGCTGAACGCCCCGCGGGATCGGCAGGATTGGCGCGATCGGGGGGTCCGGCCCGCTCCACGGGGTCGGCCTGGGAGGATGTGCCGCGCCTCCAGGTGAGGCAGTTCACCGACCGGGCGATGGACGAAGTCCCGTCCCTCGCCCAGGAGATACTCGACGGCATCCGCCGCGAGTACCCGCGGGTACCACTCATCCTCGACGAGTCCGGCGAGCTGACGGCTCTCGTCGGCATCCGCCGCGCGCTCGAAGACTTCGTGCAGCACCTCGTGGTGCAGGACGCGACCCGGCCGCCCGTCCACCTGGAGGTGTTCCAGGAGTTCGGCCGCGGCGAAGGGCTGCACGGCCGGTCGCTGGACTCCCTCCAGGCCTACTACCGGCTCGGTGTCCGGCTGGCCTGGCGCAGGCTCGCCGAAATCGGCCAGCAGGTCCGCATTCCGCCGCCCGCGATGTACGAACTGGCCGAGTCCGGCTTCGCCTATCTGGACGGTCTGGTGGACCAGTCGGTACGCGGCTACGCCGAGGCCGCCGCCCGCCAGGCCGGTGAACGACTGCGCCTGCAAAGGAAGTTCACCCAGGTGCTTCTCGCCGAACACCGCACCGACCCCACCCATTCCCTCACCGAGCACGCCGCCCGGATCGGCTGGACACTGCCGGAGCGGGTGGCGGTCGCCGTACTCCTGCGCCCGGCCCGCGAGTGCGTGGCGCCGGCCGTGGGGCAGGGGGTGCTGCTCGACATGGAGAGCGAACAGCCGCTGATGGTCGTCCCCGACCCGGGGTCGGCCGGCCGTACCGAGCTGCTGCGCCGGGCGATGAAGGGCTGGTCAGGCGCGATCGGCCCGGAGGTGCCGCTGGCCGAGGCCGCGAAGTCGCTGCGCTGGGCGACCGCCACGGTGCGCCTGATGGAGCGCAAGCTGCTGCCGTCCGGTGAGCTCCTCGACTGCACCGAGCACACCGAGGCGCTGGTCCTGCTGCCACCCGAGGAACTCATCGAGGACCTGACGCGCCGCTGCCTGGCCCCGCTCGCCGACTGCGGCCCCACCCAGGGCCGCCGGCTCTCGGAGACGCTGCTCGCCTGGCTGGAGACCCGGGGCGGTGCACCGGAGGTGGCGGCCAGGCTCGGCGTACACCCGCAGACCGTGCGCTACCGCATGCGGCAGATCCGCGAGCTGTGGGGCGACGAGGTCGACGACCCGGACCGCCGCTTCCAACTCGAACTGGTGCTGCGGGCCCAGCGGTTGCGGGGGGAACTGTCAGAGCCGATCCGCTGAGCGACGGTGCGGGCGGCTGTCGGCGCGCACTGCCTCCCTCACACCTCGGACGACCTCGCCGCGCCCGTGTAGCCGACGGTTTGTCATCTTTGGCTCGGCCTTCACAACAAATCCATACCGTGTTGTTGATTTCTGGTGTGTCGTCAGATCCGGGCTGATATCTAGATACCTCCAGGGGGGACCTGTGCTTGCGGATACCCCTGTGCGTTCTGTTCAGGAGGTACTCGTCGTATGCCCCATCAGCCCCGGACCGCGTCCGCCGCCACCAGTGATCCCGGTCTCGACCGGTTGAGGGTCGTCCTCGACGGCTGGCGTCATTCCCTGCTCGACATGGGTGGGCACAACCGGCTGCTGAACTTCCGTCACACGAAGACGGCGACGCTGGAGATCGCTTCACCCGAGGCCGGGACGGTCCTTTCTCAACTCGCCAGGGGCTGGGACTTCGCGCCGTTCCTCGTAGAAGGGGAAGAGGCGGGAGAAGGAGCGGAAGGGGGCGGGGAGGAGAGCAGTTCGGTTGCCGTCCGGCGGACTCGGCCCGGGCTGGTCACCCAGAAGGTCAGCCAGCCCACACTGGACAATGCCCTGTACCAACTGCGCCAGAAATCAGGCCAGATGTTCAACGACTACGGCCTGTGGGTGCTGTGGCTTGGCGTCGGCATGGTCGATTGGCGCGAGCCAGGAGCCCAAGAGAGCAGTGCCGCCCCGCTGCTTCTGGTCCCGGTCGAGCTGCGCAGGGACAGCAACAGACGTTACCGCCTGCATCTGGCGGAAAATCAGGACAGGGCGCACAACCCGGCTCTGGCGGTAAAACTGGAGCGGCTCGGAATCGACTGGAGTCGTGTCACCGACACCGACAGCACCGACCTGCCCGCAGTGATCTCGGCCGCCCGCTCCGTCGCGGGCGGGCAGAGCGGCTGGTCCGTCGACGAGCGTGTGGTCCTGGGCCTGTTCGCTTCGCACCGGGAAGCCATGTACCAGGACCTCCAGCAGAACGAAGACCGCATCCTCGGTCATCCGCTGGTTCGGGCCGTCGCTCTCGGCCCCGATGCAGGTCTGCCCGACGGCTTGATCGACTTCGAGCCCGCCGAACTGGACCGCATCGACGATGTCCAACTGCCGGAGCGAAACCCGTTGGTACTCGATGCCGACGCGTCGCAGCGCCAGTGCATCGCCGCGGCCCTCGACAGCCGTTCTTTCGTGATGAGCGGCCCGCCCGGCACCGGCAAGAGCCAGACCATCACCAATATGATCGCCGCGCTCATGCACGCGGGCCGCAGTGTGCTGTTCGTCAGTGAGAAGGCCGCTGCACTCGATGTCGTACGCAACCGGCTGCGCGGTGTGGGCCTCGGCGACTTCGTCATGGCGCTGCACAGCGGTGACACCAGCAAAAAGGCAGTCGCCACCGAGCTCGCCCGCGTCCTGACGACCGAGGCCCGTGTCACCGGAGCCGCCGAGCACGAACTGGAACGCGCGCGCCGGCTGCGGGAGGAACTCTCCGCCTACGCCGCCGCCATGAACCAGAGCCGCGAACCTCTCCAGAAGCCCCTCCATGACGTTCTCGGACGGCTGGTGCAACTGGAGCAGGCGGGCACTCCGCTACTGCCGCTGTCCGCCCAGAGGGCCAAGACCGTCCGCACACTGAGCGCCGGTGCGCTGAGCGATCTCGACACCGCCGCCAAAGCCGTCAGCCGGGCGTGGCGTCCCGCAGTCGAAGCGGAGTCCTTCCCCTGGCGGGGGCTGACCGGTGCTTCGGCGCACCAAGTGGTCTCCGAGGCGGCGGACGCCCTTGACGCCCTGCTGACCGCGATCGGGCGCCGCCCGTTCGCCGCCACGCACCCCGAACCCCGCTCGGTCCGGGAGCTGCAGCAGACCCTGCGTCCGGTACGGGCCGGTCTCCTCCCGGGCTCCGGCTCGCCGGACGCGCCCCTCCCCGAGGATCGGTCCCACCAACTGGCGGATCTGGCAGACCGGTTCGGCATGCCGAAGCCTGACCGTGTCGAGGCTGCGTTCGCTCTGTGCGAGCTCACCGACCTCACGGCTGCCGCGCACCGCCCGCAGCGGGGCTGGTTCGACACCGGCGTCCTGAGCGAAGCACATCGGGCGGCCCAGGAGCTGCGCCAGGCTCTGCACGCCGAGACCCAGGCACGTACCGCAGCCGAGGACGTCTTCGGCGAGCAGACCCTCCAGGCGGCGGATCTGCCCGGACTGGTGGACCGGTTCGCGAATCAGCACCGCGGGCTGCTGACCCGCTTCTCGGCCCAGTTCAAGGCCGACCGGACAATCGTGACCGCCCTCACCCGTAGCGGGACCTGGGACAAGTCCCTGGCCGGCCGCCTGGACCAGGCTCTGGCCTGGCACGATGCGGCGGTCGAAGCAGCACGACTGGCCGACCGCCACGCCGCCCTCCTGGGGAGCTGTACCCCGCGCACGCAGCAGGCCCTCGCCGATCTCGACCAGGCTCTAGCCACGGCCGACCGTATCGCCGAACTGAGCCGCGATGCCGAACGACGCGATCTGCTCGCCGACCACCTGGCCGACGATGCGGACATTGATCGCCTGCCGACCCTGCTGGCCGAGAACGTGCGGCGTTCGCTGGGCGACTGGAGCGCGATCACGGCCCGCCGCGCCGAGCGCTGGTCCGACTCCGTGTCGGCATTGCTCGACCTGTTTGACGCCGCCCGGGGAGCGCAGCTGTCCCCGTCGCTCCTGGGCAACTTCGACCAGGCCCAGCAGGTGATCGACGCCCTGCTCGCAGACCCGCACGGGCCCGAGGAGTGGCACGCGCACCGCAACGGTCTTGCAGCGCTCGCCCGCCACGGCGCCGACGGTCTCGTCGCGACGGCGGCCGAGCGGGGCGTCGATCCGCGGCGGTTCCCGGCCGTCGTCGAACAGGCCATGCTCCGATCCTGGGCCGACGACATCCTCGCCACCGACGATCGTCTCCGCAACACTCGCTCGGACGACCTGGACGCGCGCGTGGCGGACTTTCAGGAGGCCGACCGTCGCCTGGTCGCCGCTGCCGGCGGCGCGGTGATCGAGGCATGCAACAAGCGCCGCCCGCGCCGCTTCGGCAGCGGTGGCGGCGCGGTGATCACGCGCGAGGCCGAGAAGAAGACCCGGCACATGCCGGTGAGGGAACTGCTCGGCCGGACACGCGAGGTCGTGCAGTCGTTCGACACCCGCCCGGGACGGACCCTCGGCGTGGTTGCCCTCTCCCAGGCACAGGCCTCGTCCATCGACCAGGCCGTGCAGCAGGCCCGACTCGGGCGTCCCGACCTCGACCACTGCTTCACCGAGGACCGGCTCGACGGTTTTTTCGTCAAGAACCTCGAATCGGTGCAGGGCGACGAGCGTGACGTGATGATCATGTCCGTCGGTTACGGTCCCGACGAACACCGCAAGGTCGGGCTCAACTTCGGCCCTATCAACCGGGCCGGCGGTTGGCGCCGTCTCAATGTGGCAGTCACCCGAGCCCGCTACCGCATGGAGGTCGTTGCCTCTTTCCGCGGTAACACTCTCCCCGACAGTACGAACGAGAGCGTTCAGCATCTGAAGCGCTACCTGGAGTACGCGGAGAGCGGTCCGAACGTCCTTGCCCGCGACGTCGTCCAGTCGGACGCGGAGCCGGACAGCCCCTTCGAAGAGTCAGTGCTCGCGGTACTCCAGAACTGGGGCTACACAGTCCAGCCGCAGGTCGGTGTCGCCGGTTTCCGCATCGACCTGGGCCTGCGCCACCCCGAGCTGCCGGGTGCGTACGCCCTGGGCATCGAGTGCGACGGTGCGATGTACCACTCCTCCAAGACCGCCCGTGACCGCGACCGGCTGCGGGAACAGGTACTGAACGGCCTCGGCTGGCGGCTCTACCGCATCTGGGGCACCGACTGGTATCGGGGCCGCACGGCGGCCGAGTCGAGACTGCGGGAAGCGGTCGAACAGGCCATCGCGTGGGGCCCGCTCCCCGCCTCGGCGCGAGTGCCTACGCCGTCAGCTCCGGTGGATTCCGGGTACGAGCCGTCCGCCGCGTCGGCGTCCACGGTCAGCCCGGCGGAGCACACCGGCGGTCAGGTGCTCACTGTTCCGGTCACACAGATGCAGGTGCCGATTCTTGCTCAAGTACCGGTTGAGGTTGAGTACGAGCGTGTCCCCGTCGACACGGGGTCTGAGCGCGAGTGGAGCGCCCCGTATCGCACGAGTTCCATCAGCGTCAGCCCGCGCCACGAACTCCACACCCCGGAGGCCCGGCCCGCGCTGAGAAGGATACTCACGCAGTTCATTGAGGCGGAAGGGCCCATCCACGAGGATGTGTTGGTGCTGCGGGCCCGTGAGGCGTGGGGTGTCGGCAGGGCGGGCAACCGCATCCGGGACAACGTCCAGGCGGTGGCACGTGCCCTGGTCCGCTCGCGCCTCGCTGCCGCTGACGGCTCCTTCTTCGACGTGGCGGAGCGCAGAGAGCTGAAGGCTCGGCGCCCCGAGGGCGGGGGGACGATACGCAAGGTCACGTACATCGCTCCGGCGGAACGGTGCCTGGCCCTGTGCGAGCTGGCGGCGGAATGCCCGGGGATGACGGAGGACGAGCTGATCAAGCAGGCGTGCGAGTTCTTCGGCTGGCGTCGGATGGGCAAGGAAATCCGGGACTGCCTGGCGGCAGACATCGCGAAGCTGTACAGGCACGGCAGGCTGGAGGGCGGACCGGAACGAGTCAGCGCGGTGCGCTGAGGTCCGGCGCCGCGCCTTGCGCTGCGAACTCCACAAAGGCTGCCCAGCCGCTTGGTGGCAGGGAGAGGGGCGGTCCCGCCTTGTCCTTGGAGTCGCGCACGTGGACGGCGTCGGCGCAGGCGGCGACCTCAATGCACTCTCCGCCTGAGCCGGTGCTGTAACTGCTCTTGAACCAGGCCGACTCGGGTACGGCCTGCGCGGGCGCTTCGACGTTCATCTCTCTCCAAGCAACTTCTCGGCTCGATGAGTGGGGCCACCCGTACGACGGGACCGTGAACGAGACCTTGACGCTCATCGCCGCCGAGCTCACCGCGAACGCCGTGCGCCACGGCCACGTCCCCGGCCGGGACTTCCACGTCCGCCTGACGGCTATGGACGCCTCCCTCCGTATCGAGGTCGCAGACACCCGCACCGAGCGGCGCTCCACCTTCGAGCTGCCCGACACACCACCCCTCGACGGCGAATCTGGCCGCGGCCTGTACCTCGTGTCCCAGGTCGCCGACCGCTGGGGGATCGCGCCCCGAACCGGTGCTCCCGGAAATGACGTATGGGCGGAACTCGATCTGAATTCGGGTCGGCCGTGAGGACCGGGTGCAGCACAACGCCCCCGGTACCTCGTAGGTACCGGGGGCGTTGTGACACGTAGCGGGATCAGCCGCGCAGCTGCTCGTACGCCGGCAGCGTCAGGAAGTCCGCGTAGTCCTCGTCCAGGGACACCGTCAGCAGCAGGTCGTGCGCCTGCTGCCACTTGCCTGCTGCGAAGGCGTCCTCGCCGATCTCCTTGCGGATCGCGGCCAGGTCCTCACCGGCGACCTTGCGGGCCAGCTCCGGGGTGGCCTTCTGACCGTCCTCGAAGACGACGCCCGCGTTGATCCACTGCCAGATCTGCGAGCGGGAGATCTCCGCGGTGGCGGCGTCCTCCATCAGGTTGAAGATGGCGACGGCGCCCATGCCGCGCAGCCACGCCTCGATGTAGCGGATGCCGACCTGCACCGCGCCGACCAGGCCCTGGTACGTCGGGCTCGCGTCCAGCGAGTCGATGGCGATCAGCTCGCCGGCCGTGACCGACACGTCCTCGCGCAGCCGCTCCTTCTGGTTCGGCTTCTCGCCGAGCACCGCGTCGAAGGAGGCCATCGCGATCGGCACCAGGTCCGGGTGCGCGACCCAGGAACCGTCGAAGCCGTCGGCGGCCTCGCGGTCCTTGTCGGCCTTGACCTTCTCGAAGGCGACCTTGTTGACCTCGGCGTCGCGGCGCGAGGGGATGAAGGCCGCCATGCCGCCGATGGCGTGCGCGCCGCGCTTGTGGCACGTACGCACCAGGAGTTCGGTGTACGCCCGCATGAACGGGGCCGTCATCGTCACCGCGTTGCGGTCCGGCAGTACGAACTTGGCGCCGCCGTCACGGAAGTTCTTCACGATCGAGAAGAGGTAGTCCCAGCGGCCCGCGTTCAGCCCGGCCGCGTGGTCGCGCAGCTCGTAGAGGATCTCCTCCATCTCGTACGCCGCCGTGATCGTCTCGATCAGGACGGTCGCGCGGACGGTGCCCTGCGGGATGCCGACGTAGTCCTGCGCGAAGACGAAGATCTCGTTCCACAGGCGGGCTTCGAGGTGCGACTCGGTCTTCGGCAGGTAGAAGTACGGGCCCTTGCCGAGCTCGATGAGGCGCTTGGCGTTGTGGAAGAAGTACAGGCCGAAGTCGACCAGCGCGCCGGGCACGGGGCGCCCGTCGACCTGCAGGTGACGCTCGTCCAGGTGCCAGCCGCGCGGGCGCATCACCACGGTGGCCAGCTCGTCGGCGGCCTTGAGGGCGTAGGACTTGCCGGACTTCTCGTCGGTGAAGTCGATGGTGCGCGCGTAGGCGTCGATCAGATTGCGCTGGCCCAGGACGACGTTCTCCCACGTGGGGGCGGACGCGTCCTCGAAGTCGGCGAGCCAGACCTTCGCGCCCGAGTTCAGGGCGTTGATGGTCATCTTGCGGTCGGTCGGTCCGGTGATCTCCACGCGACGGTCGTTCAACGCGGCCGGAGCCGGTGCGACCTTCCAGGAGTCGTCCTCGCGGAGCTGTGCGGTCTCCGGGAGGAAGTCCAGTGTGGAGGTGCGGGCGATCTCGCTGCGACGCTCACCGCGGCGGACGAGGAGCTCGTCACGGCGGGGCGTGAACAGCCGGTGCAGCTCGGCCACGAAGGCCAGAGCCGCGTCGGTGAGGACCTCTTCCTGCCGCGGCAGGGGCTCGGCATCGACGATGGCCAGCGGGGACGGCGCTGGTGCGGACATGAGCTGTCACTCCTTCAGCGGGCGGTGCCTGGCGACCGCCGGGTCGCCGATGCGGCACCGGGTGCCGTGGCTCCGAGTTACGGTCGCGGGCGCCGTCTGGGGTTCAGGGCGCTTCTGACCAGTGGATAGTAGTTTTCTCATGGTGGAAGTTCAATGGTTTGTTGATATCGAGATTCTCCGGGTCGACAGAAATCGCCGCGAGGTGGCTCCGAGTGCCATCGCGGTCACTCCAGGCGGCCGAGGTCCCCGGGTGTGTCGATGTCGTACGCCTCCGCCACATCCCCGCACTCGACGAGCGTGATGGCCGCCTCGTGCGCCTTCAGGTAGGCGCGTGCCCCCCGATCGCCCTCCGCGGTCACCGCCACCGGCTCCCAGTGGTCGGCGCCGAAGAGCACCGGATGCCCGCGCTTCCCGTTGTACGCCGCCGCCACCAGGCTGCCGGGCGAGCGGTACGCCGCCAGCACCCGCGCCACAGCATCGGCGCCGATCCCGGGCTGGTCCACCAGTGAGACGAGCGCCGCCCGCGCCCCGGTGCCGGCCAGTGACGCGAGGCCCGCCCGCAGCGATGAGCCCATGCCCTGTTCCCAGTGCGGGTTGTCGACCAGTACGCAGCCCGCCAGGTCGGCCCGGTCCCGTACGACCGGCGCGGACGCGCCCAGGACGACATGCACCGGACCGCAGCCCCCTTCGCGCAGGACCCGCACGGCGTGCTCCACCAGCGGCCGGCCGCGGTGTTCGAGCAGTGCCTTCGGCCGGCCCCCGAGCCGTCGCCCGCCGCCTGCCGCGAGCAGCAGTCCGGCGACGCCGGCCGCCTCGTCTTCACTTCTGTTACGGCCCATGGGCCCTGCTTACCCCATCGCGACGCGCGAACAGGGGACGCCCTTGGATGGGGTGCCGTCCGACAGCGGTGTTCAGCATGGGGGACGTGTGGCAATGAGTGGTCAGCAGCCGGGTCGGGACAAGGTCTTCCCAGCCGCTTGAGGGAGACGACCCGCGCACCGTGGCCGGGTATCAGCTGGCCGCCAAACTCGGCGCGGGCGGGATGGGCAAGGTGTACCTCTCGTACACCCCCGGTGGCCGCCCCATCGCGATCAAGGTGATCCGTCCCGACTTCAGCCAGGACGCCGAGTTCCGCCGCCGCTTCGCCCAGGAAGTGAAGTCCGCGCAGCGCGTCCAGGGCCTGTTCACCGCGCCCGTCATCGACGCCGACACCGAGGGCTCGGAGCCCTGGCTGGCCACCGCGTACGTGCCGGGCCCCTCGCTCGCCGGCGCGGTCGCCGAGCACGGCGCGCTGCCGGTGGAGGCGGTCGCGCTGCTCATCACCGGCATGGCGGAGGCGCTGCACGTCATCCATGGCGCGGGCATCGTGCATCGCGACCTCAAGCCGTCCAATGTGCTGCTCGCGGCCGACGGCCCGCGTGTCATCGACTTCGGCATCGCGCACGCCGCCGACGCCACGTCGCTCACAGGCAGCGGCGTCACCATCGGTACGCCGTCGTTCATGGCGCCGGAGCAGGCCGCCGGGCGCAAGGTCACCGCGGCCACCGACATCTTCGCCCTCGGCCAGGTCGCGACCTACGCGGCCACCGGGACCCCGGCCTTCGGCGAGGGCACCTCGCACGGCGCTCTACCGGATCGTGCACGAGGAGCCCGACATCAGCGGCGTCCCGGAGCGGCTGCGGGAGCTGGTCACCCGCTGCCTCGAGAAGGACCCCGCGGCCAGGCCTACGGTCGCCGAGGTGATCGCCCTGTGCCAGAGCGCGAACGCCGAGACAGTCCTGCGGCGCCCCGAGGACTGGCTGCCCGGCGCCGTCGCCGCGGACATCACCGGCCGCAACGCCGCCCCGGCCCCGCCGGCGTACTCACCCACGCAGCCGGTCCGGCCGACCACCGCGCCGCACGGCTACGGCCCGGCGCCGACACCGCAGCCGCCCACACATCAGCCGACGCACCAGCCGTCCACACAGCAGCCGGGGCAGCAGACGCCGGTGCCGCCGCATCACGCTCCGACGCAACTGGGGGCGCCGTCCACGCCCCCCGGGCAGCAGCCCCAGTCCCCGTACGCGCAGCAGCAGTACCAGCACCCGCAGGAGCAGGCCCCGCACCAGTACCCGACCCAGCTTCCGCAGCCCGCCCCACCGGCGCCCACAAAGGGCAAGGGCAAGGGCAAGGGCAAGGGGGTGGCCATCGCACTCGCGGCGGCCCTGATCTTCGGCGTCGCGGGCGGTGGCACGGCGTACGTCCTGCTCAAGGACGGCGACAAGGGGAACCAGGCGCAGGACGACCCGGCGCCGAAGCGGAAGGGCGGCGACGAGGCCGACCCGGCCAAGTCTCCCGATGCGGGCGGCAGCGCCTAGGGGAAGCCGAAGGCGGTGGACCCCGAGCCCGCCGACTTCAAGGCCATCAACCTCACCGCGGGCTACCACCTGACGTTCTCGGACGAGGACGTACGACCCCAGCAGGGCGAGGACCGCGGATACGAACTTTCGTACGACACCGGCGGATATCTCGACTCGGAGAGCTCGGGCGGCTCCCTGGCGCTGCTCGACCCGGGGCAGCGGGGTTCCCTCGAAGCCTGCCGCGCGGAGACCCGGTTCACCGACTCGATCTACACGACGAAGCTGTCCAAGGGGCGACAGGTCTGTGTGACCACCGGCACGGGGCACATCGGCCTGGTGACCGTCCAGGGTCTCTCCCCCGAGGACTCGCCCAGCGACTACATGACGCTGGACCTGACGGTCTGGCGCAACGCGACGGCGTCGGCGTCGAGCTGAGGCCGGGGCGGTGGTGCCCGCGGTCGGCCGGGGCGATGCCGGGTGGCGAACAGCCCATCGATTGGCGTTAACTGACCCCGGCCCCTCTTGCGCGACGTCTGACCAACGTTGTGAGGGGGTGAACCACCGGCGGGACCTGCACCTCAGTGTGCGAGGGGGAGAACTGTGTTGAAAAGCGTGGAGCCGAGGCTTGTGGCCGGTAGCGGCGAGGACCCCCGGGTGACGGAGCTGCGTGCTGCCGTCTCCCGGCTCCGCCGTGAACTGGCGGCGCACCCGGCCGAGTTGTCCGACCGCGCCATCGCCGACGACGAGCTGGCCTCACTGGACGCGATGGCGCTCAGCGGAGTGCCCGAGGTCAGGCGGCTGCGGCGTTCGTTGCTGGTGATCGCCGGATCGGTCGGCTCGGTCAGCGCGCTCGGCGTGGCGATGACACAGGTGCGCAGGGCCGTCGAGATCTTCGGCGAGCCGTCGCCGCGCTAGCCGGACGTGAGTCGGCCGGGGCGTTTGGTGAGGTGTCCGGCAAGGGGTACAGGCCGATGACCCGGGGCGCCGTGAAGGCGCGCACCCGGGTCGGGAAGGGCGGCAGGATGTCGCCGCCCATAAGCCGAAGCCGCCGGTCCGTCGACCGAAGAGCGGCCTCCATTCTACCGCGCTAGCGTCGAATGAGCCTGCGCGCGGTCGCGGCGGCCACTGCCGAGGTGCGCGAGTCCACGCCCAACTTCGCGTAGATGTGCACCAGATGGGACTTCACCGTCGCCTGGCTGAGGAACAGCTCCTTGCTGATCTGCTGGTTCGACAGACCGTCCCCGACCAGCTGAAGCACCTCCAGCTCCCGCCGGGTGAGGGCCTGCGCGGGCGTCCGCATCCGGTCCATCAGCCGGTGCGCGACGGCCGGTGCGAGCGCCGACTGCCCGGCCGCCGCCGTGCGGACCGCCGCCGCCAGTTCCTCCGGCGGGGCGTCCTTGAGCAGATAGCCGCTCGCGCCCGCCTCCACCGCCGCCAGGATGTCGGCGTCCGTGTCGTACGTCGTCAGCACGAGCACCCGGGGCGCCCCCGGCCTGGCGGTGATCGCCGCGGTGGCCTCCGAGCCGTGCATCATGCCCTGACCGAACTGGAGGTCCATCAGCACCACGTCGAACGCCTCCGATCCCGCCAGCAGCACGGCCCGCTCGGCGGTGGGTGCCTCCGCGACCACCAGGAAGTCCCGCTCGGTGTCGAGCACCGCGCGCAGGCCCGCCCGTACCACCGGATGGTCGTCGGCGAGCAGCAGCCGGATCGGACCGTTCATGCCGGGTCTCCCGTGGGCGTTCCGGCCGGCAGGGGCTGCGGCAGCGGCAGGGTGATCGCCACGGCCGTGCCCTGGCCCGGCGCCGACTCGACGCTCAAGGTGCCGCCGAGCGAGCGCGCCCGGGAGAGCATCGCGGGCAGCCCGAAGCCCCCTCCGCCCTTGGCCCCGGGCGTCCCCGGATCGAACCCCGAGCCGTCGTCGACCACATCGAGGGCGACCGAGGTGTCCATGAAGCTGAGGGTGATCCCGGCCCGGCCCGCGTCGGCGTGGAGCACCGTGTTGGCCAGCGCGGACTGGGCGATGCGCAGGAGCGCCACCTCGTACGGGGTGGGCAGCGCGACCGGCGTACCGCTCACCCCGAATCGCACGGCAGGGCCGGCGCCGCCGCGCACAGCCGTTCCAGGGCGGCGGCCAGCGAGCCGTGCTCCAGATCGGGCGGGCTCAGCGCCCGTACGAAGCGCCGCGCCTCGGCGAGGTTGTCCTGCGCGGCCTCCCGGGCCTGCCGGACATGGACCACGGCCGGGTCGCCGTCCGGCAGCGTCCGCTCGGCCGCCCGCAGCAGGAGCTGGATGCTGGACAGGCCCTGGGCGAGCGTGTCGTGGATCTCCCGGGCGAGGCGCTCGCGTTCGGCCAGGGTGCCGGCGGCCCGCTCGGCGGCGGCCAGCTCCGCGCGGGTCGCGATCAGCTCCTCGATGAGCTCGCGGCGCCGCTCGCTCTCCCGGTACAGCGCCTGATGCCCCAGGACGGTCGCGACGGCCACCCCGGCGCCCAGCACCGGCCCGATGAAGGTGCCCGCGGAGATCTGCTGCCCGTGCAGGACGAAGCTGGTGATGGCCGCGGCTGCCGTCGCGGCGACGGCGGGCAGGGCCCAGCGCATCGGCAGCAGATACAGCTGGAGGAAGTACAGGGGGAAGGCCGTCCACAGCCCGTCGGGGGAGAGCGCCAGCAGGGCCAGCCAGGCGGCGCCCAGCGCCCCGAGCCACAGCGCGGCGGCACGTGGTGAGCGGCGGCGCGGGGCGGGGCTCAGGGCCCCCGCCGCGTACACGACGGCCACCAGGGCCGCCGCCGCGACCACGGCGTACACGTGCGGTGCGCCGCTCGCCACGGCCTTGACGGCGGCCAGTGCGAGCAGCCCGATGAGCAGCGCGTGCAGACACAGGCGCAGGACGGGGGCCGGGGGGCGGGAATCCATGGTTTTCCAGCGTAGACGGCCGGTGCGCCCGCTCCGTCAATCAAAAGGTTGAGGTGGGAGCGGTCCCCGGCGCGATGTTTTGGCGGGCGGGCGCGAAGAGGCTGGGGACCATGTTTGTCGCATGGAGAGATCTCCGGTTCGCCAAGGGCCGGTTCGCGCTCATGGGCACGGTCGTGGTGCTGATCACGCTGCTCGTCGGTCTGCTGTCCGGCCTCACTGCGGGGCTGGCCAGGGACAACACCTCGGCCATCACCTCGCTGCCCGCCGACCGCCTGGCCTTCGCCGCGCCGCCCGACGGCCAGGAGGTGTCCTTCACCAACTCCTCGGTGCCGGAGAGCACCTGGGAGAAGTGGGCGCGCCGGCCCGGTGTCACCGCCGCCGAGCCGATCGGTATCCGTACCGCCAATGCCGGGGCGGGCGACCGTACGGCCGCGGTCACCGCGTTCGGCGTCGAGCCGGACTCGGGGCTCGCGCCGAGCCGGGACTTCGGCTCCGGGCGGGTCGTGCTCTCCGAGCGGGCGGCCGAGGACCTGGGCATCGGGTCCGGCGACAGGATCCGGATCGGGGACGTCGAGGCGGAGGTCGCAGCCGTGGCGGGGGAGGACTCGTACAGCCACACACCCGTGGTGTGGACCACGCTCGACGACTGGCAGCGGCTCGGGCACAGCGGGACGAGCACGGAGGAGCAGGCCACGGTCGTCGCGCTGACGACCGGGGGCGGCGCGGATCTCGCGGCGGGCGACGAGGCGGCCGGGACCGAGAGCCGCACGCTGGAGGGTTCGCTGGGCGCGCTCGCCTCCTACCAGGCCGAGAACGGCTCGCTCCAGCTGATGCGCGGCTTCCTCTTCGCCATCTCGGCGCTGGTCGTCGGCGCGTTCTTCACGGTCTGGACGATTCAGCGCAGTGGTGACATCGCGGTCCTCAAGGCGCTCGGAGCCTCCACCGGCTACCTCCTGCGCGACGCGCTGGGACAGGCGGTGCTGATGCTGTGCGCCGGTACGGCCCTGGGCACCGCGCTGGCCGCCGGGGTCGGGGCGTCGGCCGCCGGCGCCGTTCCGTTCGTCCTCGAACCGGCGACGCTGCTGGTCCCGGCCGCCGTCATGGCCGTGCTGGGCACGGGCGGCGCGGCCCTGTCCGTGCGGCGCATCACCGCCGTCGACCCCCTCACCGCACTCGGGAGCGCCCGATGACCCTGACCCTGACCCTGACCGATGTGACCCTCACCTACCCCGACGGCGACGCCCGTCTGACCGCCCTCGACGACGTCACCCTCGATGTGCCCGCCGGTTCGCTGACGGCGGTGGTCGGCCCCTCGGGATCCGGCAAGTCCAGTTTGCTGGCGGTCGCCGCCACGCTGGTCACCGCGGACCGCGGCCGGATCGTCGTCGACGGTACGGACACGGGGGCGCTGAGCCGCGCGGAGAAGGCCCGGCTGCGGCGCGAGCGCATCGGCATCGTCTTCCAGCAGCCCAACCTGCCGGCGTCCCTCAGCTCGGCGGAACAACTCCAGGTGATGGCGCACCTGTCCGGCCGGCCGCCGCGCCGGGCCCGCGAGCGTGCGCTGGAGCTGCTGGACGCGGTGGGTCTGGCCGACAAGGCGGACCGCCGCCCGCACCAGCTGTCCGGCGGTCAGCGGCAGCGGGTGAACATCGCGCGGGCGCTGATGAACGACCCGGCGGTGCTGCTGGTCGACGAGCCGACCAGTGCGCTGGACCACGAGCGGGGGGCGGCGGTGCTTGACCTGTTGGTCGCGCTGACGCGGGAGCGGGGGACGGCGACAGTCCTGGTCACGCACGATCGGGCGCATCTGGCGAGGATGGACGCGGTGGTGGCGATGGCGGACGGGGGGCTGGGGTAGCGGCCGGTGCGGTGGAGGTGGCTACGGCGCTTTCCCTCGGCCGCCCCTTCCCGAAGCCCACGAACGCCGGACGGGCTGAAAGATTCCTTTCAGCCCGTCCGGGGCGGGGCTCCTGCGCGGCGGCGGCCGTGAAGGGTCACAGCGGGGAAGTGGCGGGGGTGGGGAACAAGCCCCGCGCTGCGGAGGCTAGTTGTGGCCCGCGTTCGTCAGGACCACCGAGAGCTCCTGGGCGACCTCCTGGAGGATCGGCACGATCTTGTCCGTCGCGGACTCCGTCACTCGCCCGGCCGGCCCGGAGATGGAAATCGCCGCAGCGGTGGGGGAGTTGGGCACCGAAACCGCCAGGCACCGGACCCCGATCTCCTGCTCGTTGTCGTCCACCGCGTAACCGACCCGGCGAACGTGCTCCAGCGCTTCCAGGAAGCCCTCGGGCGTAGTGATCGTCTTCTCGGTCGCGGCCGGCATCCCGGTACGCCCGAGCAGCGCCCGCACCTCGTCGGCCGGGGTGTGGGCGAGCAGCGCCTTGCCGACTCCCGTGGAGTGCGGCAGGACCCGGCGCCCGACCTCGGTGAACATCCGCATCGAGTGCTTGGAGGGCACCTGGGCGACGTACACGATCTCGTCGCCGTCGAGCAGCGCCATGTTCGCGGTCTCGCCGGTCGCCTCGACCAGGCGGGCCAGGAAGGGGCGGGCCCAGGTGCCGAGCAGCCGGGACGCGCTCTCCCCGAGCCGGATCAGGCGCGGGCCCAGCGAGTAGCGGCGGTTCGACTGCTGGCGTACGTAACCGCAGGCGACCAGTGTCCGCATCAGGCGGTGGATCGTGGGCAGCGGCAGACCGCTGCTGGCGGAGAGCTCGCTCAGTCCGACCTCACCGCCGGCGTCTGCCATCCGCTCCAGCAGGTCGAAGGCGCGCTCCAGGGACTGAACACCACCGCTGGGCGCGGCAGGCTTGGAAGCGTCGGTGGTGGCGTTGGACGACAGCACGTCAACGGTCCTTTCGAGGCGGGCGGGCAAGGTGGCAGCCTATCGGTCGGGCCGCGCGGGGGACACGGACGGCGTCAATAGGTCCTTGCCGGTCAGAGGGTGTTTGTCCGTGTGTCGGCCGTCACTTCCCGTCATCCTGGAGAGCGCGCCTTGTGGGTAGCTACCTTCTGCAAAGCGAAATTCTACTTCCACTTTGTGGAATCGACCAAGCGATCTCGTCACCAGGGCCGGGTCTTGACGGACCAAGGTCCGGAGTGAAGACTTCTTCAACAGTTCGTTGAATTTCGCTGAAGTGAGGTAATGGGTGTCCGACGCCGTGGAACTGGTACTGCGCTCGACGCGCGTCATCACCCCGGAGGGATCACGCGCCGCATCCGTCGCCGTGGCCGCCGGGAAGATCGTCGGTGTGCTGCCGTACGACGCCGAGGTGCCGGCCGGGGCCCGGCTGGAGGACTTCGGGGACGACGCGCTGCTCCCCGGCCTGGTCGACACCCACGTCCATGTGAACGACCCCGGACGCACGGCGTGGGAGGGCTTCTGGACCGCGACGCGCGCCGCCGCGGCCGGTGGCATCACCACCCTCCTCGACATGCCGCTCAATTCCCTGCCGCCGACCACGACGCCCGACCACCTCGCCACCAAGCAGGACGTGGCCCGCAGCAAGGCGCACATCGACGTCGGCTTCTGGGGCGGCGCCATCCCGTCCAACGTGTCGGACCTGCGACCGCTGCACGACGCCGGGGTCTTCGGCTTCAAGTGCTTCCTGTCGCCCTCGGGCGTCGAGGAGTTCCCCGAGCTCGACCAGGAGCAACTGGCCACCGCGATGGCCGAGATCTCCGGCTTCGGCGGCCTGCTGATCGTGCACGCCGAGGACCCGCACCACCTGGAGAGCGCACCGCAGAAGACCGGCCCCGCCTACGCCGACTTTCTGGCGTCCCGGCCCCGGGACGCCGAGAACACCGCGATCGAGGGCCTGATCGCGCACGCCAAGCGCCTCGGCGCCCGCGTGCACGTCCTGCACCTGTCGTCCTCGGACGCGCTGCCGCTGATCGCCGCCGCCAAGCGCGAGGGCGTCCGTGTCACGGTCGAGTCCTGTCCGCACTTCCTCACCCTCACGGCCGAGGAAGTCCCGGACGGGGCAACGGAGTTCAAGTGCTGCCCGCCGATCCGTGAGGCCGCCAACCAGGACGCGCTGTGGGACGGCCTCATCGACGGGACGATCGACTGCGTCGTCTCCGACCACTCGCCGTGCACCACCGACCTCAAGACCCCCGACTTCGCCACCGCCTGGGGCGGCATCTCCTCGCTGCAGCTGGGCCTGCCCGCCATCTGGACGGAGGCCCGCAAGCGGGGACGCACGGTCGAGGACGTCGTCCGCTGGATGTCGACCGCGCCGGCCGCCCTCGCGGGCCTGGCGCAGAAGGGCGCCATCGAGGCCGGCCGCGACGCCGACTTCGCGGTGCTCGCGCCCGAAGAGACCTTCACGGTGGACCCCGCCGAGCTGTTCCACCGCAACCAGGTCACGGCGTACGCCGGCAAGACGCTGCACGGCGTCGTGAAGTCGACCTGGCTGCGCGGCGTTCGCATCGCGGACCACGGCATCCTCGCCGAGCCCACCGGCCTTCTGCTCGAAAGGAACAACTGACCGTGGCGACAGCCCTGTTCACCGGCGACGCGAGCCCCTACGGGGGCGGCGACCCGTACGCCGACTACCGCACCGCCGACCTGCCCTTCACCCACCTCACCGACCTCGCCGACCGGCGGCTCGGCGCGGGTGTGATCGCCGCCAACGACGAGTTCTTCGCCGAGCGCGAGAACATGCTGCGCTCCGCCCCCGCCCACTTCGACCCTGAGCACTTCGGACACAAGGGCAAGATCATGGACGGCTGGGAGACCCGCCGCCGCCGCGGGGTCTCGGCCGTGCAGCCGCACCCCACGGACGAGGACCACGACTGGGCGCTCGTACGCCTCGGCGCGCCCGGCGTGATCCGCGGCATCGTCGTCGACACGGCCCACTTCCGCGGCAACTACCCGCAGGCCGTCTCGGTCGAGGGGACCTCGCTCGCCGGCTCCCCGTCGCCCGAGCAGCTCGCCGGCTCCGACGTGAAGTGGACAACGCTCGTTCCCCGTACGGCTCTTGGCGGTCACGCGGCCAACGGCTTCGTCGTCGACGTGGAGCAGCGCTTCACCCACGTGCGCGTCAACCAGCACCCGGACGGCGGCATCGCGCGCCTGCGGGTGTACGGCGAGGTCGTGCCGGACCCGGCGTGGCTGGCTGTCCTGGGTACGTTCGATCTCGCCGCCCTGGAGAACGGTGGCCAGGTCGAGGACGCGTCGGACCGCTTCTACTCCTCGCCGACCAACACCATCTCGCCGGGCCGCTCGCACAAGATGGACGACGGCTGGGAGACGCGCCGTCGCCGCGACAAGGGCAACGACTGGATCCGCTACCGGCTTGTGGAGCAGTCGGAGATCCGCGCGATCGAGATCGACACGGCGTACCTCAAGGGCAACTCGGCGGGCTGGGCGGCCATTTCGGTCCGCGACGGCGGAGCCGGCTCGGGCTCTGCCGGGGCCGAGGGCTGGACCGAGATCCTGCCGCGCACCCGTCTGCAGCCCGACACGAACCACCGCTTCGTCCTGGACTCGGCAGCGGCAGCGAGCGAGGTCCGCATCGACATCTTCCCGGACGGCGGCATCTCCCGGCTGCGGCTCTTCGGTTCGCTGACCGAGCAGGGTGCGGCCCGTCTGGCGGCCCGCCACCAGGAGTTGGGCGGCTGACACCGGGAGCACCAGGAGAGCGCGCGGGGCCCCCGGTTCATGCGAACCGGGGGCCCCGCGCACTCTCTCGTCGTCGCGGGTCCGCCTCAGGCGGGCAGCGGGGCGTTGACCACGACCGAGGAGAACACCAACTCGCCCGCCTGGTGGGCGGTGACCCGTACTCCGGCGTCCGGGTCCGCCGGGTCCGTCGAGTCCGCCAGCGACTCGGCCCGGATCACGCACGGGGTGCCGAACTCGGCGTACTGGTGGAACGTGCTGTTCATCGACGCGGGCAGGGCCGTGCTGCCGGCCGGTTCCATGGCCTGTGCGGCCTGTCGCGCGGCCTCCAGCAGGACCATGCCGGGGACATGGTCGTTGTGGTGGTCGAAGAGGATCGGGTGGTCGATGTCGACCCGCAGCTGCCAGTGGTCCGGCCGGTCACCGGGGCTGAGGACGACGTCCGAGCCGAGGGCGCGGCCGACGGTCCGGGGCGGAACCGGGGCCCCGAGGTCCACCGGGCCCGGTACGGCGTCCAGGTGGGCGGCGCGCAGCCGCCGGTACGCCTCGTTCGACGTACAGGTGTAGCTGGCGCCACCGGTGGCGATGACCCGGCCGTCGTGGCGGATCGCGGCCTCGTAGCGCAGGCGGGAGAGCTTGCGCCCGCGCAGCCGTATCTCGGTGCAGACGACGTCGAGTTCCAGGTCGGCGGGGGTGCTGCCGAGGGCGATGTGCTCGGGGGCCACGGTGTAATTGAGGTCCCACAGCAGGAACTTGTGGTCGAGCGGTACCTCGAAGGCCGTGTGGGCCAGAAGTGCGCCGACCTGCCGGATCGTCTCCGCGGCCAGCAACGGGTCGTAGTGGCCGCTGATCGGGGTGAAGAAGCTGTGTGCCCGCGGCCATTGGGCGGTCACGGAGAAGCTCTTGTCGTCCACGGGCGCCCAGCCGGTGAGGAAGACCTCTGCCACGGCTGCGCGGTGCACGAACTGGCGGGGAACTGTCGTGGTGAGAAGGGGCGTTGAGACACCCGATGGGGCTCTGGTCGCGAGGGTGGTTTCGTTCGTGGCGAGAGTCGGAGCGAGCGTCTGTGTCATGGCTTCTTCCCCCTGGAAGACTCGACGGGTTGAGCTCGTGAAGCGAAGCGTCCTGCCCGGAAGAAAGATACGTACTTCTCGGTTTGGTTCACAACACTTTCTGAGACTGAAGTTGTTCAGAGTGTGTGCGGGGTGGCGGTTTTCAGCCCGGAAGCTTTCATTCCGTAGGGCGCGGCAGCGTGTGGGTTGACCACTAACTGCACAGCTCAGGCCGGAAGTTAAGGCTGCCCCGCGGGGCAGGGTGGGTGCACATCCAGGCCGGTTCAGGTATGTTTCTGAAGCCATAACATCCGGGCGGCCCGGTTTTCTTTGTGCCCGCCCTGGCGGCCGGAGTGTGCGCACAGCGTCGTGGTGGCTCACCGACCGGCCGTCCAGACGACTGTGGAGACCTCGTGCAGCAGCTCCAGCAGATACGGCTCGCAGCCGTGAACATCGACGGTGTCCTGCTGAACGACACGTTCAGCCCCGTCATCCACCGCTTCATCACCAGCCGCGGCGGGCACTACGACGCCGCCGTGGAGCGCGAGATCTTCTCCCAGACCCAGCTGACCGCGGCCAGGGCCCTGGGCGTCGCCGCCGGTCTCACCTCGCCGCCGGAGGAGATCCTCGCAGCCTACTTCGCGGAGCGCGAGCAGTACCTCGCACACGATCCGATCCGGATCCTGGACGGAGCCGTCGACCTGCTGGGCCGCCTGCGCGGGACGGGCCTGCGGACGGTGTGTTATGGGGGCCTCGACAAGAGCCACTTCGACCGCTACCTGGGGGACCACGCCGATCTCTTCGACGGGCCCGGGTACGTCTGCACCAACGACTACCGGCCGGGGGTCCGTGAGATCACCACGGAGGTCTTCGGGCTCGGGTTCGACGAGATCGTGTTCATCGACGATGTCGCCAGGGTCGCGGAGGCCGCCAAGGAGCTCGGCGTCCCCTTCATCGGCCACCCCAGCGGATTCGAGCACGGCCACCAGGGCGAGCTGATGCGCAAGGCGGGGGTGCGGCACCTCGTGGACTCCCTGGCGGACATCAACGAGGAACTGCTGCGCACCGTGGACGCCGAAGCGGCCACCGGCCGTGTGTGGGAGACCGGAACCAACTCGCTCGCAGAGACAAAGGGGAATGTCGCATGAACAAGGACAACAGCAGCCTGCTTCCCGGCAAGGTCGCCCTGATCACCGGCGCGAGCAGCGGCATCGGTGAGGCATCGGCCCGGGTGTTCGCCAGGGAGGGCGCCACCGTGGTCCTGGTCGCGCGCCGGGAGGACCGGCTCAAGTCCCTGGTGGAGGAGATACGCGCGACGGGGGCCGAGGCCGACTACGTGGTGGCCGACGTGGTCAGGGCCGAGGACACCGCGCGGGCCGTCGCGCACACGGTGCGGCGTTACGGCCGGCTGGACGTCGCCTTCAACAACGCCGGCTACGGAGTGGGCCGCACGCCCCTGCATCTGATGGGCGACGACCTGTACGACCAGATCATGGACGTCAACGTGCGCGGCGTCTGGAACTGCCTGCGCGACGAGATCGGCGCCATGCTGGCCTCGGGCGGCGGGGCGATCGTCAACACCAGCAGCGTCGGCGGGCTCCTCGCGACCCCGGTCGCCGCCCCCTATGTCGCTTCCAAGCACGCCGTGATCGGCCTGACCAAGGCGGCTGCCGCCGAGTACGCGGCGCAGGGCATCCGGGTCAACGCGGTGGCGCCCGGCACCACCCGCACGGAGGTGGTGGGGGCGTGGTTCGCGCAGAACCCGGGGATCGAGGAAGCGCTGCACCAGGCGACCCCGCAGCCGCGGACCGCGGAGCCCGTGGAGATAGCCGAGGCCGCCGCCTGGCTCTGCAGCGACCGCGCCTCGTTCGTCACCGGGGCCACGATGCCGGTCGACGGAGGGTTCACCATGGTGTGACGAGCTATGGGTAGCCATACGTAGCTGTAGAGCCCATCTTGATTCCATACATACTTGGCGGTTTAAACTGACTGCATACACGTGCACAATCGCACCTGTATGTCAGCCCGCACACGATGGGCACTGAGAGATGGGACGCCCAGTGGCGAAGCAAGATCGAGCGATCCGTACGCGACGGGTCATCCTGGAGGCGGCGGCGGCCGTCTTCGAGGAGCACGGGTATGAGGCAGCCAAGATCACCGACATTCTGGCTCGGGCCGAGGTGACCAAGGGGGCGCTGTACTTCCACTTCGAATCGAAGGAGGATCTGGCGCTCGCGGTGATCGATGCGCAGGTGGTGGAGGCCCCGCTGCGACTGCCCCAGGCGGCCAAGCTGCAGGAGGGTGTCGACATCGGCATGGTCTTCGCGCACCGCCTCATGCACGACCCGCTGGTTCGCGGCAGCGTGCGCCTCACGCTCGATCAGGCCGGCGCGCAGCTCAACCGTGGTGGCGCCTACGCCAATTGGACCGAACTGCACACCCGGGTGCTCACCGAGGCGAAGGACAGGGGCGAGGTCCTGGCGCATGTCGTCCCCGCGGAGACGGCCTCGCTCATCGTGGGCGCCTATGCCGGCATCAATATGATGCTGCGGGCCCGGGGGGCCTCGTCGGACCTGGACCGGCAGGCGTCCGCGCTCTACCGGCACATCATGCCCAGCGTGGCGGTGCCGGGGGTACTGGCCATGCTGGACATGGCGCCCGGCCGCGGGGAGCGGGCGCTGGCCGAGGCCGAGCAGGCGCAGTTGACGGGCGCGGAGCCGCAGATCGCGCCCGAGTTCTCGGGCTGAACCCCGCGCCGCAGCAGCCGGACCAAATCCTGGGCGGCCGCTACGGGGCGGGCTCAGCTTGCGCGCCGGAAAACCGGCACAGCTGTTTCTTACGGTGTGGGGAGCTGCGCCGGACCGGACCGTGGGGCGGCCTGGCCCGGCACCGACACCGGATCCGTGCCGACCGGGCCCGTGCCGGCCGGATCCAGCCGACGGGTGCTGGCCGGTGCGGTCAGGCGCGGCAACTGCAGCTCCCAGAACGCGGTGATCGAGTCCCGGGACAACCATTCCCGGTCGCCCCGGCTGAGGATCTCGAATCCCACGGTGGCCGCGACGACGGTGTCGGTGACGGCCTGCTGGGGCAGTTCCGGGTCGAGTGTGCGTTCATGTGCGGCCTCGGCCAGCAGCCGCCGCACGCACTGGCGCCACTCCTGGCGGAGGTCGAGCCGGGTGCCCTCGAAGTCGTCGCAGTTGAGCTGGAAGCCGGCCTTGGCGACGATGCTGGTCCGCAGCAGTTCGGCGAGGCCGTGTGTGGTGTCGATCAGTGCTTGCAGCGAGGAGTCGCAGCTGCGACACGCCCGCCGGGTGACCGCGCGCATGGCGCGCGAGGCCTCCGTCTCCACTGCGGAGGCCAGCGCGGCCTTGTTCTCGAAATGGAAGTACAGCGCGCCCGAACTGACGCCGACCCGGGAGCTGACCGTGGTCAGGCTCGTCCGGGGGTAGCCCTGCTCGTAGAAGGCGCGGGCTGCGGATGCGATCAGCAGCTTGCGGGTGCGGACGGCGCGCTCTTGTTTGGTCATGGGCACCCCTCGTGGGTGTGGTGGCTGGCAACCCGGCGCGCTCGTGAGGCGCGAAGTCGTGCCGGGGTGGCGACGGTGTGCGGAGGGCGTAGCGGGGGTCTCGTGGAGCGCTATAAAACCAACGCTCTGGTTTGTTTACCAGTCCAACGCACGCGTGTCTTGCGGTGACTGGGCGAGGATCATCCGATATCGATCTGTATGTCGTACTGTGGTCGCCAAATTTTCTCGCCCAAACGGCCAGATCGGATCGTCGAGTCTTTGACAAACCGACAGCGCGGTTTGTAATCTGCTGCCAGGTGTTGCGCCCACAGCACCTGTGAGCTGTATCCACCGAGGGGGAGACGATGAGTCAGCGCACAACAGACCTTCTGGAGCCTCGCACCACCCACCCGCGCCCCGCTGCCGGGCCCATGCCGTCCGGCGCGTACGCCGACGCCGTGGCGCCGGGTCCGCGCGGCTCGTCCGGCACCTGGCGCGTGCTCGTGGTCGAAAGCAATACCCGTGACGCGGAATCCCTGAGCCGGGGGCTCAGGCGTCACGGTCACACCGTCGATCACGTCGCGACGGGGAGCGAGGCCCTGCGGGTCCACGCGGAGGCGGACCTGGTCCTCCTCGATCTCGATCTGCCCGATGTGGACGGCCTTGAGGTCTGCCGGGCAATCCGGTCGTCGAGCGGTATACCCGTCATCGCCGTCACATCCAGGCCGACCGAGCTCGACCGTGTGCTCGGCCTTCAGGCCGGCGCCGACGACTGCCTGGTCAAGCCGTACGGCTTCCGGGAGTTGATGGCCCGTATGGACGCCGTGATGCGCAGGTCCCGGCCGCAGCCCGCCGTGGACCGGACGGTCACGCACGGCCCGTTGCACATCGACGCGGGACTGCGCGAGGTCAGCCTCGACGGCCGGCTCGTCGGTATGACGCGCAAGGAGTTCGACCTGCTGTACCTGCTCGCCTCGCATCCCGAGACCGTCATCCCGCGAAAGCAGGTCATGCAGCGCGTCTGGGGCGACACCTGGTCCCGCAGGACCATCGACACCCATGTCAGCAGCCTGCGCGGCAAGCTCGGTGCCAGCGAGTGGATCATCACGGTCCGCGGTGTCGGATTCCGGTTCGGCCATGCGTGAGACGGGATACCGGCCGCGGAGCTTCACCACCGTGATGGACGCGCTCTGCAAGGGCGTCGACTGCCTGAGCGGCACCGACAGCGCTGCCCTGCGCAACCGGGCGGTGGCCGGCCTCCGGCTGTGCCGCGTCTGCCGCGAGCGGCTCTCGGTCCGGCTGCGGGAGCTGCCCGCCCTGTTCGAGGAGTGCGGAATCGCGCTCGGCGGCAGCTCCCCGGGAGGCCTGCGGGAGAAGACCACGGGCGGACCCCTGCCGGGGATGCCGTTCAACACGGACGCGGCAGAGGCCCGTACGGCGATCGTCTCCGTACTCGGGTCGTGGAGCGGTCTGGTCGCGGAGGAGCGCGGACTGTACGCGCCCCGGCGCTCGGTCGTCCCGATGGCCGCTTTCCTCGCCCGGCACGCCGACTGGCTGGCGGCGCATCCGGCGGCAGTCGAGATCACCGAGGAAGTCGCCCGGCTGGTGCGCAAGTCGCGGCGGGCGGTTCGCCGCGATCCGCGGCGGCGGGTGCCCGTCGGACCCTGCGTGGAATCCGGCTGCCACGGTCAACTCGCCGCGTACGTAGGGGCCGAGGGAGTGGCCGCGGCCGGCGAGATCCGGTGTGGCGTGGATCCGCGCCACACCTGGCCGGGGCACCTGTGGACGCGGTTGAGTCGCTCACTCCGGCAGGCCGGCCCCGGCACGGTGTCCGACGACGCCGCGGACGCCACCGAGGCGGGGGACGCGGCCACCGAGCGGTGGCTCACCGCCGCCGACGTCTCGCGCCTGTGGAGCACCCCGATCGGTACGGTCTACCGCCTCGCCAGCGAGCAGCAGTGGCGTCGGCGCACCCGGGCGGGCCGCACCTATTACTCCGAATCGGATGTCCACGACTGTTTCAGTCGACGGGCCGCGCGGCTTTCCGTGTGACCGGTCGGCAGTGCGCAGGATCGATACTTACCCGACGTCTGTAAAACCTCACCCAATCCTGTAGTGAAATGCCTTGTAAGGCGCCCCAGGACCGAAGAAGCTAGTTCTTAGTTTCCGGTGCATTGTCCCGAGGAGGCCGGTCGGAGCGGGAAAACCGCTCCGGCCGGCCTCCTTCGCGTACCGGGGAATTCGCGTGGCAGAAGGCTGACGCAACTTCACCAAGGCCTGACTTTGTTTCCCTTGAAGTATTTCTTTGGAGCGAAGAACCTTGTTCATAGCTTCCGCCGCATTGTCTCGCAACGCAGATGGTCAAGGAGAGGTACATGGACGCTGCAGTCATAGTCGTGGGCGCAGGCCCGGCGGGATTGATGCTTGCCGGTGAATTGCGACTCGTGGGGGTCGACGTCATTGTCCTGGAGCGGTTGGCGGAGCGAACCGGGGAATCCCGCGGACTCGGTTTCACCGCCCGCACCATGGAGATATTCGAGCAGCGCGGTCTGCTGCCCCGCTTCGGGGACATCGAGACGAGCAACGTCGGCCACTTCGGTGGCCTGCCGGTCGACTTCGGCGTCCTCGAAGGCGCCCACCAGGCGGCCAAGACCGTGCCGCAGTCCCAGACCGAGGCGGCGCTCGAAGCCTGGGTCACCGAACTCGGCGCGGACCTGCGGCGCGGCCACGAGGTGATCTCCTTCAAGGACGAGGGCGACGCCGTCGAGGTCGAAGTCCGAGGCCCTCAGGGCGTTCACACGCTGCGCGCCGACTACCTGGTCGGCTGTGACGGCGGCCGGAGCATGGTCCGTAAGGCCGCAGGCTTCGACTTCCCCGGCACCACGGCGACCATGGAGATGTTCCTGGCCGACGTCAAGGGACTCGACCTCTCGCCCCGCATGATCGGTGAGACCTTCGCCGACGGCATGGTCATGGTCGGCCCGCTGCCGGGCGGCATCACCCGCCTGATCCTCTGTGAGCGCGGCACCCCGCCCCAGCGGCGCACCGCGCCGCCGGCCTACAGCGAGGTCGCCGACGGCTGGAAGCGCGTCACCGGCGAGGACATCTCGCACGGTGAGGCGGTGTGGGTCAGCGCCTTCGGGAACGCCACCCGCCTCGTCACCGAATACCGTCGCGGCCGCGTCATCCTGGCAGGCGACTCGGCGCACATCCATCTGCCCGCAGGCGGCCAGGGCATGAACACCAGCATCCAGGACGCGGTCAACCTCGGCTGGAAGCTCGCCGCCGTGGTGCGGGGCAAGGCCCCCGAGGCGCTCCTCGACACGTACCACGAGGAGCGTCACCCGGTCGGCAAGCGTCTGTTGATGAACACCCAGGCCCAGGGCCTGCTGTTCCTCAGCGGCTCGGAGGTGCAGCCACTGCGCGACGTCCTGCGTGAGCTGATCCAGTACGAGCCCGTGAGCCGCCATCTCGCGGCCATGGTCAGCGGCCTGGAGATCCACTACCCCATGGGCGGCGGCAGCCACCCGCTGCTCGGCCACCGGATGCCCGAACTGGAGCTGGTGGGCGACGACTTCAAGACCAATACCAGTCGGCTGCTGCACTCCGGGCGTGGCGTCCTCATCGACCTGGAGGACAACGCCGTACTGCGCCGCAGGGCGGCCGGCTGGACGGACCGGGTGGACATCGTGACGGCCGCGCCGCACGGTCTCGCGGCCGACGGACCGCTCAGCGGCACCGCCGCCGTGCTGCTGCGCCCCGACGGCCACATCGCCTGGACGGCCCCCGGCAGTCACCGCGACCTGCCCATGTCCCTGGAGCGCTGGTTCGGCCCCTCCCGCTAGCGCGGATCGAGCCGGAACACACACGTCCTATGCCCGGAGCGATCCGGTCGTTGAGGAGAGAAGACGCATGCACAGTACTTTGATCGTGGCCCGCATGGAGCCGGGATCCAGCCCCGATGTCGCCCGCCTGTTCAAGGACTTCGACGGCACCGAGATGCCGCACCGCATGGGCACCCGGCGCCGCCAACTGTTCTCGTACCGTGGCCTGTACTTCCATCTGCAGGACTTCGACGCCGACAACGGCGGCGAGCTGATCGAGGCCGCCAAGGCCGACCCCCGCTTCATGGGCATCAGCGAGGACCTGAAGCCGTTCATCGAGGCGTACGACCCCGCCACCTGGCGCTCGCCCGCCGATGCCATGGCCACCCGCTTCTACAACTGGGAGGCGTCGGCGTGAGCGGCCGCAGAGTAGCCATCACCGGCATCGGGGTCATGGCGCCCGGAGGCACCGGCGTCAAGAACTTCTGGAGCCTGCTCAGCGACGGCCGCACCGCGACCAGGGGGATCACCTTCTTCGATCCCTCCTCGTTCCGCTCCCGGGTCGCCGCCGAGATCGACTTCGACCCGGAGGCCCACGGGCTCGGCCCGCAGGAGATCCGGCGCATGGACCGGGCCGCGCAGCTCGCCGTCGTCGCGACCCGCGAGGCGCTCGCGGACAGCGGATTCGGCTTCGGTGAGCTCGACCCGCACCGCACCGGTGTCACCATCGGCAGCGCCGTCGGCGCGACGATGGGCCTCGACGAGGAGTACCGCATCGTCAGCGACGGCGGGCGGCTCGACCTCGTCGACCACCAGTACGCCGTACCGCACCTGTACAACCACCTGGTGCCCAGCTCGTTCGCGGCAGAGGTCGCCTGGGCGGTCGGTGCCGAGGGGCCCGCCACCGTGGTCTCCACCGGCTGCACCTCCGGCATCGACTCGGTCGGCCACGCCGTCGAGCTGATCCGCGAGGGCACCGCCGACGTGATGATCGCCGGCTCCTCGGACGCCCCGATCTCGCCGATCACCATGGCGTGCTTCGACGCGATCAAGGCCACCACCAACCGGCACGACGACCCGGCGCACGCGTCACGTCCCTTCGACGGCACCCGCAACGGCTTCGTGCTGGGCGAGGGGTCGGCCGTATTCGTTCTGGAGGAGCTGGAGCGCGCGCGGCAGCGCGGCGCCCACATCTACGCGGAGATAGCCGGCTACGCCACCCGCAGCAACGCGTACCACATGACGGGTCTGCGGCCCGACGGCCTGGAAATGGCCGAGGCGATACGTGTCGCGCTCGACGAGGCACGGCTCAACCCGGACGACATCGACTACATCAACGCGCACGGCTCGGGCACCAAGCAGAACGACCGCCACGAGACCGCCGCGTTCAAGAACGTCCTCGGCGACCACGCCTACCGCACCCCGGTGAGCTCCATCAAGTCGATGGTCGGTCACTCGCTGGGCGCGATCGGCTCCATCGAGATCGCCGCGTCCGCCCTGGCCATGGAGAACCACGTGGTCCCGCCCACGGCGAATCTGCACACACCCGACCCGGAGTGCGACCTCGACTACGTGCCGCTGACCGCCCGCGAGTGGCGGACGGACACCGTGCTCTCGGTCGGCAGCGGCTTCGGCGGATTCCAGAGCGCCATGGTGCTGACCCGTCCCGAGAGGAGCATCCGATGACGACCTCGGTGGTAGTCACAGGCCTGGGCGTCGCGTCCCCCAACGGCCTCGGCGCGCAGGACTTCTGGGCGGCGACCCGCAGCGGCAAGAGCGGCATCGGCCGCATCACCCGCTTCGACCCGGCGCAGTACCCGGCCACGCTGGCCGGTGAGATCCCCGGCTTCGTGGCCGAGGACCATCTGCCGAACCGGCTGCTGCCGCAGACCGACCGGATGACCAGGATCGCCCTGGTCGCCACGGACTGGGCGCTCGCCGACGCCGGGGTGAACCCGGCGGAGATGTCCGAGTTCGACATGGGCGTGGTCACCGCCAGCGCGTCCGGCGGCTTCGAGTTCGGCCAGGGCGAGCTGCAGAAGCTGTGGAGCAAGGGCAGCCAGTACGTCAGCGCGTACCAGTCCTTCGCCTGGTTCTACGCCGTCAACAGCGGCCAGATCTCGATCCGCAACGGCATGAAGGGCCCCGCCGGGGTGGTCGTCAGCGACCAGGCCGGCGGTCTCGACGCCGTGGCGCACGCCCGTCGGCAGATCCGCAAGGGCATCAGCCTGATCGTCTCCGGCGCCATCGACGCGTCCATCTGCCCCTGGGGCTGGGTCGCGCAGCTGGCCGGCGGCCGGCTGTCCACCAGCGAGGAGCCGACCCGCGCCTACCTCCCCTTCGACGCGGAGGCGAGTGGCCATGTGGCGGGGGAGGGCGGCGCGATCCTCATCATGGAGAACGCCGAGGCGGCCCGCCGGCGCGGCGCGAAGGTCTACGGCGAGATCGCCGGGTACGGATCGACCTTCGACCCCCGGCCGGGCAGTGGCCGCGAGCCCGGTCTGCGCAGGGCCATCGAGGTGGCCCTGGCCGACGCGGGCGTGGAACCCACCGCCGTGGACGCGGTGTTCGCGGACGCGGCGGCGATCCCCGAGCTCGACCGGATCGAGGCCGAGGCCATCAACGCGGTCTTCGGCCCCCGCGGCGTACCGGTCACCGCGCCCAAGACCATGACCGGCCGCCTCTACTCGGGCGCCGCGCCGCTGGACCTGGCCGCGGCCCTGCTGGCCATCGACGAGGGCCTGATCCCGCCCACCGTGAACGTCGAGCTCTCTCCCGAATACGACCTGGATCTGGTCGTCTCCCAGCCGCGCACCGCCGAGGTGCGCACGGCGCTGGTCCTGGCCCGGGGCCATGGCGGTTTCAACTCCGCCGTGGTCGTACGGGCCGTGGACTAGGCCCCCCGGAACGGCGCCCCCGCCGCGACACCGTCCCCCGCGGGCGGCGGGGGCGCTCCCGCCTGCGATGCGGGACCCCACAACCAACGAAAGCTCGAAAGGACAGACGTGCCCAGTTCCGAATTCACCCTCCAGGACCTTCGACGCATTCTCCTCGAAGGCGCAGGAGCCGACGAGGCCGTGGACCTCGACGGCGAGATCCTCGACACCGACTTCGAGACGCTCGGCTACGAGTCGCTCGCCCTGCTGGAGACCGGCAGCCGCATAGAGCGCGAGTTCGGCATCACGCTCGACGACTCCGCGCTGACCGACTCCGAGACGCCGCGCGCGCTGCTCAAGGCCGTCAACAGCCATCTCGCGCTCGCCTCCTCGGCGGCCTGACCGCGAGGCCGCCACCGCCGGGCGGGTCATCCCCGCCCGGCGGCCCCGCAGTTGCCCGACATCCGTACACCCCACGCACCGGAGAAGAGAGAACATGCCGCAGCAGGAGAAGCGGGTCGCCCTGGTCACCGGAGCCACCAGCGGGATCGGTCTCGCGGTGGCCAGGCTGCTGGCGACCCAGGACCACCGGGTCTTCATCGGCGCCCGCAACGCCGAGAACGTGACCACCACCGTCAAGCAGCTGCGCGAGGAGGGCCTCGACGTCGACGGCGCCGTCCTCGACGTACGGTCCGCGGACGACGTCGCGGCCTTCGTCCAGGCCGCGGTCGACCGCTTCGGCACCGTCGACGTGCTGGTCAACAACGCGGGTCGCAGCGGCGGCGGTGTCACGGCCGACATCACCGACGAGCTGTGGAACGACGTCATCGACACCAACCTCAACAGCGTCTTCCGGCTCACCCGCGAGGTGCTGAACGCCGGCGGCCTGCGCCACAAGGACCGCGGCCGGATCATCAACATCGCCTCCACGGCCGGCAAGCAGGGCGTCGTACTCGGCGCCCCGTACTCGGCCTCCAAGCACGGCGTCGTCGGCTTCACCAAGGCCCTCGGCAACGAGCTCGCGCCGACCGGCATCACCGTCAACGCGGTCTGCCCCGGCTACGTCGAGACGCCGATGGCGCAGCGCGTACGCCAGGGCTACGCCGCCGCGTACGACACCTCCGAGGACGCCATCCTCGAAAAGTTCCAGTCCAAGATCCCGCTCGGCCGCTACTCGACGCCCGAAGAGGTCGCCGGACTGGTCGGCTACCTCGCCTCCGACACCGCCGGTTCCATCACCGCGCAGGCGCTCAACGTCTGCGGCGGCCTCGGCAACTTCTGACAGTGACAGGAGAGTTCACCATGACAACCCGTGAGGTCGAGCACGACATCACCGTGCAAGCCCCCGCAGCCGAGGTCTACCGCCTGCTCGCCCAGGTGGAGAACTGGCCCCGGATCTTCCCGCCGACGATCTACGTCGACCATGTGGAGCGCGGCGAGGACCAGGAGCGCATCCGGATCTGGGCCACCGCCAACGGCGAGGCCAAGAACTGGACCTCCCGGCGCACCCTCGACGCCGAGGGCCTGCGGATCGGCTTCCGCCAGGAGGTCTCCACTCCGCCCGTCGCCGCCATGAGCGGCACCTGGGTCATCGAGCCGCTGGCGGAGGGCGGGTCGCGGATCCGGCTGCTGCACGAGTACCGGGCCGTCGACGACGACCCCAAGGGCCTGGAGTGGATCGACGAGGCCGTCGACCGCAATTCCCGCTCCGAGCTCGCCGCCCTCAAGGTCAACGTTGAACAGGCGCACGCCTCGGCCGAGTTGACGTTCTCCTTCGAGGACACCGTGCGCGTCGAAGGGTCCGTCAAGGACCTCTACGACTTCGTCAACGAGGCCGGGCTCTGGGCCGAGCGGCTGCCGCACGTGGCGGTCGTCCGCCTGGAGGAGGACTCCCCGGGCCTGCAGACCCTGGAGATGGACACCCGGGCCAAGGACGGCTCCACGCACACCACCAAGTCGTACCGGGTGTGCTTCCCGCATCACAAGATCGCCTACAAGCAGGTGACCCTGCCGGCGCTGATGCTCCTGCACACCGGCTACTGGACGTTCGAGGAGGACAACGAGGGCGGCGCGACCGCGTCCTCGCAGCACACCGTCGTGCTGAACACCGCGAACACCGCGAAGATCCTCGGCCCGGACGCCACCGTCGCCGACGCCAGGGAGTACGTGCAGGGCGCGCTGAGCACCAACAGCCGCGCCACCCTGGGGCACGCCAAGGACTACGCCGAGAACAAGCGCTGACCATGGCCGCCCAGAAGCCGCAACACCTGGACACCCAGGTCGTCGTCATCGGCGCCGGCCCCGTCGGGCTGATGCTCGCCGGGGAGCTGCGGCTCGGCGGCGCCGACGTGATCGTGCTGGAGCAACGGGACACCCCGACAACGGAGTCGAGGGCGTCCACGCTGCACGCCCGCACCATGGAGATCCTGGACAGCCGCGGGCTGCTCGACACCATCGGCACCCCGCCGAACGAACCCCGGGGGCATTTCGGCGGCAACCCGCTCGATCTGACCCTGCCCGGTCCGTACCCCGGCCAGTGGAAGGTCCCCCAGACACGCACCGAGGAGGTACTCCAGGACTGGGCCGCGTCGCTGGGCGCGGACATCCGGCGCGGTCACGAGCTGCGCGCGCTGTCCGTGCACGACGACCACGTCGGGGCCGAAGCCACCGGCCCCGACGGGACCGTACGCCTGCGGGCCCGGTACGTCGTCGGCTGCGACGGCGAGAACAGCATGGTGCGTGCCCTGACCGGGGCCGGTTTCCCGGGCGAGGACGCGGGCCGCGAGATGCTCCGGGCGGACGTGGCGGGCATCGACGTCCCGGCCCGCCGATTCGAACGCCTGGAGAAGGGCCTGGCCGTCGCGGCGCACCGGGACGGCGTCACCCGGGTGATGGTCCACGCGTTCGGCAGCGCCGCCGAACCCCGCACCGGGGAACCCGCCTTCACGGAGATCGCCGCCGTCTGGAAGCGGGTGACCGGCGAGGACATCAGCGGCGGAACCCCGCTGTGGGTCAACTCCTTCGGCGACGGGAACCGTCAGCTCGACCAGTACCGCGACGGCCGCGTCCTGTTCGCCGGTGACGCCGCGCACCAGCAGATGCCCATCGGCGGACAGGCCCTCAACCTGGGCCTTCAGGACGCCGTGAACCTGGGCTGGAAGCTGGCCCTGCACCTCGGCGGAGCGGCGCCCGAAGGGCTGCTCGACAGCTACCACACGGAGCGGCACGCCGTCGGCCGGCGCGTCCTGGGCAACATCAAGGCCCAGGCGATGCTGCTCCTCGGCGGCCCCGAAGTGGAGCCGATCCGGTCCGTCATGGGTGAACTGCTCACCGAGGAGGACGTACGGAGCCACCTGGCCGGGACCATCTCCGGCCTCGACATCCGCTACGACGTGGGGGCGGGCGAACACCCCCTGACCGGGGCCCGCCTCCCGCACACCGCGCTGCTCACGGACGGCGGACCCGACACCACCACCGCGCTGCTGCGTACGGGCCGCGGCCTGCTGCTCGACCTGAGTGGCGACCAGGACAGCGGGGCGTCGCCGCGCACGGCCGCCGCGCCGTGGGCGGACCGGGTCACCACTGTGACGGCGACCGCCCCGGCCGGCAGCCCCTTCCTGGCCGGCGACTGCGTGCTGGTGCGCCCGGACGGTCACATCGTGCGGGCCGGGCCCGGCACCCAGGGGCTGGACACCGCACTTCGACGCTGGTTCGGCCCGCCGACGGCGGCCGGCGCAGCCGGTACATCCATCGACAAGTGGAGGAACGACATGGGCAGGCTCATCGGCAAGACGGCACTCGTCACGGGTTCCAGCCGTGGCATGGGCCGGGCGGCCGCGATACGGCTCGCACGGGAGGGCGCACTCGTCGCCGTCCACTACACGAGCAGCAAGGAAGCCGCCGACGAGGTCGTGGCCACGATCGAGAAGGACGGCGGGCGCGCCTTCGCGGTCCGCGCGGAGCTCGGGGTCCCCGGCGACGTACACGAGCTCTTCCTCGCCCTGGAGGAGGGACTGCGCGAGCGCACCGGATCGACCGACCTGAACATCCTGGTCAACAACGCCGGCGTGATGGGCAACGTCACCCCCGAGGAGACCACGCCCGAGAAGTTCGACCGGGTCTTCGCGGTCAACGCCAAGGCGCCGTTCTTCCTCATCCAGCGCGCCGAGAAGAACATGCCCAACGGCGGACGCATCATCAACATCTCCTCCGGGCTGACACATTGCGCCAACCCGAACGAGATCGCGTACGCCATGAGCAAGGGCGCCGTCGAGCAGCTCGCCCTGCACTTCGCCAAGCACCTGGGGCCGCGGAACATCACGGTCAACAGCGTCGCCCCCGGCATCACCCGCAACGGCAACCCGGTCTTCGACATCCCCGAGGCCGTGGAGCAGATGGCCCAGCTGTCGGCCTTCGGCCGGGTCGGCGAACCGGAGGACGTCGCCGACGTGGTGGCCTTCCTCGCCTCCGACGAGGCCCGCTGGGTCACCGGCTCGTTCGTCGACGCCACCGGCGGCACACTGCTGGGGTGAAGCCACCGGAGCGAACATCCCCGAGGCGCCGGAAGGGGCCGGCCGCGAACCGCGCGGCCGGCCCCTTCCGGCGCCGTCGTGACCCCGGACCCGAAACAGGACCATGACGTCACTGAAGACCCTGAAGTCACCGGACCAGGCCGGAGGCCCCACGGGCTGGAGCCCCCGGCTGTGGGGCCTGCTCGCGGTACTCGCCGGCAACATGCTCATCGACGCACTCGAAGTGTCCGCCATGGTCGTGGCCATGCCGTCGATCGGCGCCGACCTGGGCCTGCCGCTGACCGTCCTGCAATGGACGATGAGCGGATTCGCCCTCGGCTTCGGCGGCCTGATGCTCTTCGGCGGACGCGTCGTGGCGCTGTTGGGGCGACGACGCGTCTACCTCCTCGCGCTGGTCGTCTTCGCCACCGCCTCCGTGGTGGCGGGACTGACCAGCGACCCGGCCCTGCTGACAGCCACCCGCATCGTCAAGGGCTTCTGCGCCGCGCTCACCGCGCCCACCGGTCTGGCCATCATCAGCACCACCTTCGCCGAAGGGCCCGACCGGACCCGCGCCATGTCGGTCTACACCCTCTTCGGCGCCGGTGGCTTCACCGCGGGGCTGCTCCTTTCCGGCCTGCTCACCGAGGTGAGCTGGCGCTGGGCGCTGGCGTTCCCGGCCCCGATCGTCCTGCTGCTCTTCGTCCTCGGCCTGCGTCTGGTGCCCGGCGACGAGCCGGCCGCGGCGAAACCGCGCGGATACGGCGCGGCCGGGGCACTCACCCTCACCGGCGGGCTGTTCGCGCTGGTGTACGCGATCGTGTCGGCGGCGGGGTACGGCTGGGCGGACGCCAGGACCATCGGCTCCTTCGTGCTCGCCGGGGCCCTGGCGGGCGCCTTCGCCACGGCCGAACGCGGAGCGCCGGAGCCCCTGTTCCGGCCCGGCGTCCTGAAAAACGGCCCGATGGTCCGCTCGGCGCTGGGGGCGGCGGCGCTCAACGGCTCATACCTGGGCCTGCTGCTCGTCCTCACGTTCCAGCTCCAGGAACTCTGGGGCTGGAGCCCGTCGCGGACCGCCGTGGCCCTGCTGCCCGCGAGCGTCCCGCTGGCCGTGACGGCGCTGCATTCCGGCCGCATGGTGAACCGCTTCGGCGCACCGCGCCTCATCGCCCTGGGCGCAGTCGCCCCGCTCGCCGGATACCTCGTGTACGCCGTGGGCCTGCGGCGCACCGGGCCCGGGTCGTACGCCGTCGATGTGCTGCCCGTGCTGCTGCTCGTCGCGGCGGGCTTCGTGCTCGCCTTCGCCGCGCTCAACACGCAGGCGGTCTCGGGCCTTCCCGCCACCGAGCGCGGCCGGGCTGGCGCGGTGTACCAGAGCGCCGTACAACTCGGTGCCGTGGTGATGATCGCGCTGGTCGCGGCCCTGCTGTACGCCCACCGCGCCCCTGAAGGAGCTTCCCCCGCCGCCGTGCTGGAGGGCTATCGCCCCGCGGCCGCACTGGTGGCGGGGGTCGGAGCGCTCGGCCTGCTCGCAGGCATCGCCGGGGTGCTCCCGCGCGGAGCACCCCGCCGTCCGCCCCCTGAACCGTGAACCGTGAACCGTGACTAACGAAGCGAGAGGAACGAGATGACCGTCCAGCAGACGACTCCCGTATGGGACTTCGACGACTGGGAGGAGGACGACGACGCCTACGAGGACCTGCTGGGCCCGGAGGTGACCGTGCCCGAGCGATGGGTCCTCGCGGCCCTCCCCGAACGGGAACGCACCCGGATCATCGAGGCGTACGTACGTCAGGAACTGGCGCGGGTGCTGCGCATCTCCGCGGACAGCGTCGAGATCTCCGGCCGGACCATGAACGGCCTGGGCGTGGGCTCCGTCGCCGGGCTGCAGATACAGAGCCGCATCGAGGAGGCGCTGGAGGTCGAGGTGAACCTGCAGATGCTGCTCCTCGCCAACAGCGCGGGTGAACTGATCGACTGCCTGTCCGGTCAGCTCGGCCCCGACGACTCCCCGCACACACCGCACGGCCGGCGCCCCGTATGAGCGTCCTGCTGGGGGGCGCGGACGAAGAACGGCTCGACGTATGGCTGTTGAGGCTGCCCAAACACGACCAGATCGCACACCTCATCGACCGGTCCGAGCTGGACGACCGGGAACGCAGGCGCGGCGCCTCGTTCCTGCGGCCCCGCGACGCCGTGCTCTACACCTCGGCGCACATCGCACTGCGCCGCATCCTGGGCGACTGCCTGAGCATTCACCCGAGCGACGTGAGATTCGTACGGGAGCCCTGCCCGGGCTGCGGCGAGCCGCACGGCAGGCCGGCCGTGGCGACGCCCGACCCACCGCTGCACTTCTCGCTCTCGCACGGCGGCGGCATGGTGCTGGTCGCGGTCGCCTCGTCGACCGTCGGCGTGGACGTGGAGCAGACGCCCCGCCCCGACACCGTGGAGATGTGCACCCCGTCGCTCCATCCGGACGAGCGCACCGAACTGGCCGCGATCCAACCGGCGGAACGCCGCGAGGCGTTCGGGCGGATCTGGACCCGCAAGGAGGCCTACCTCAAGGGCCTCGGCACCGGTCTGAGCCGTGAGCCGTCCCTGGACTATCTCGGCGCGGACAAGGACAGCAGGCCCGTCGGCTGGTCGGTCCTCGACCTGCCCGCCGGCCCCCGCCACAGCGCGGCGGCAGCGGTGCGGGCGGACATCGCCGCACCGGCCGCCGTCCACCGGCTGCCGGTGAACGTCCTCTTCGACGGCGCCGCCGTACATGCCGAAGCCGTGAATCCCGGCGACAGCGCGCTCCTGGAGCCCGCCGCCTAGATCGTGAAGGAGCAGGTCTTGCAGCAACAGCTGGACGAACTCAGAGAGATCAAAGCGACGGCGCACCGCGGGCCGAGCGAGAAGGCCACCGAGGCGCAGCACGGCAAGGGGAAGCTGACCGCCCGTGAGCGGATCGAACTCCTGCTGGACGAGCGGTCGTTCAACGAGGTGGAGCCGCTGCGCAGGCACCGGGCCACCGGCTTCGGACTGGAGGACAAGAAGCCGTACACCGACGGCGTGGTGACCGGCTGGGGCACGGTGCACGGCCGCACGGTCTTCGTCTACGCGCACGACTTCCGCATCTTCGGCGGTGCGCTCGGCGAGGCACACGCCCAGAAGATCCACAAGGTGATGGACCTGGCGGAGTCCGCGGGAGCGCCGCTCGTGTCGCTCAACGACGGGGCGGGCGCCCGCATCCAGGAGGGAGTCACCGCCCTCGCCGGCTACGGCGGCATCTTCCAGCGCAACACCCGGGCCTCCGGCGTCATCCCGCAGATCTCGGTGATGCTCGGCCCGTGCGCCGGGGGAGCGGCCTACTCGCCCGCCCTGACCGACTTCGTCTTCATGGTGCGCGACACCTCACAGATGTTCATCACCGGGCCCGACGTGGTCCGCGCGGTGACCGGCGAGGAGATCAGCCAGAACGGCCTCGGCGGCGCCGATGTGCACGCCGGTGTCTCCGGAGTGGCGCACTTCGCCTACGACGACGAGGAGGGCTGCCTGGAGGACGTACGTTTCCTGCTGTCGCTCCTGCCGTCCAACAACCGGGAGTTGCCACCGACGGAGCAGACCGACGACCCTGTCGACCGCTCCAACGACGCGCTGCTGGACATCGTGCCCGTCGAGTCGGGCCGTGCGTACGACGTCCGCTCGGTGATCGAGGAGATCGTCGACGACGGCGACTACTTCGAGGTGCAAGCGGCCTGGGCGCCGAATCTGGTCTGCGCACTGTCCCGGCTCGACGGCAACGTCATCGGCGTGGTGGCCAACAACCCGCAGGCGATGGCGGGGGTGCTGGACATCGAGGCGTCCGAGAAGGGCGCTCGCTTCGTCCAGTTCTGCGACGCGTTCAACATCCCGCTGGTGACCCTGGTGGACGTCCCGGGCTTCCTCCCGGGTGTCGACCAGGAGCACAACGGCGTCATCCGGCGCGGCGCCAAGCTCCTCTACGCGTACTGCAACGCGACCGTGCCACGCATCTCGTTGGTGCTGCGCAAGGCGTACGGCGGCGCGTACATCGTGATGGACTCCCGCTCGATCGGCGCGGACCTGGCCCTGGCCTGGCCGAGCAACGAGATCGCGGTGATGGGCGCCGAGGGCGCGGCCAACGTCATCTTCCGCCGGGAGATCAGCGCGGCCGACGACCCCGAAGCCGTGCGGCAGCAGAAGATCAAGGAGTACCGGTCGGAGCTGATGCATCCGTACTACGCGGCCGAACGCGGGCTGGTGGACGACATCATCGACCCGCGCGAGACCCGGACGAAGCTGATCAGCGCCCTGTCGATGCTGCGCACTAAACACTCCGAGCTGCCGGCCAGAAAGCACGGGAACCCCCCACAGTGACCAGGGAGACAGCGATGAGCGCGACCGATTCCGAACGCCTCTTCCGCGTGGAGAAGGGCGCCCCCGACGCCGAGGAACTGGCCGCGCTCACCGCGGTGCTGCTCACCCGCGCGGCCGGACCGCCACCGGGCTCCGAACCACCGCGCGAGCGGGCGACGGCCGGCTGGCGGCGACTTGAGCGGCGGGCCCGTTTCGCCGGCCCAAGGACCTGGCAATGACCAGCGAGTTCCCGCGCTACAGGTCTTGGTCAAGTCGCTTGTTGTCCTCCACGGCGTGAAGGAAGCTGACTACGGGATTATTTTTTGGTCCCCTATTGCTCACAGCACATCGAGTCAATCCCTTTGGAAGGTGCGGAATGCCTGAGACCCCCCTGAAGCTCGCAGTCATCATCGGCAGCGTACGTGGCGGGCGTTTTGGTACGACGGTCGCCAACTGGTTCGTCGGCCAGGCCGAGAAGCACGGGGACGTTCAGGTCGAGGTCATCGACCTGATCGACTACCCGCTGCCTCTCCAGATGCCCGCGTTCGGCCAGGACCCCGACGCCGAGACGGCCGACATCCGGGAGCGGCTGTCCGCCCGGCTGGCGGACGCCGACGCCTTCGTCGTGGTGACGCCGGAGTACAACCACACTCTTCCGGCCGCGCTCAAGAACACGATCGACTGGTACCGGGACGAGTGGATGGCCAAGCCGGTCGGTCTGATCTCCTACGGTGGCATGGGCGGTGGCCTGCGCGCCTCGGAGCACCTGCGTCAGGTGTTCGCCGAGGTCCACGCCACGACCGTGCGCGACATGATCAGCTTCCACAACGCGTGGGGCAACTTCGAGAAGGACGGCCAGCCGATCAGCCCCGAGGGCAGTGACGGCGCCGCCAAGGCTCTGCTCGACCAGCTCGTGTGGTGGGGCGACGCGCTGCGTGAGGCCCGCGCGAAGCACCCCTACGGACAGTAGAACCGGGGCTCTCCCCACAGCAGTCGACCCTGGCCAGGGGTGTGTGAAGTTCACTCGCCCCTGGTCTTTTCCATGGCCTGGAACGGGCGCCCGGGTCCTGACGTACTTCGTCGCCGGCGTCGTACCGCCCGCGCCGGGTGATCCCACCCTGCCGGGCCCCACGAGCATCTGAGGACGGCCGTCGTCGCGCTGCGCGAGACCGTCAGCACTGAGACCCCCACAGGGCCGTGCGTGCCGATGAATGCGCATGCGAACTCGGCCGGCCCTTCGCTGCGCGGCGGACCATCTGCTCCGCCGCGCAGCGCAATTCGCTGCATGGCATCCACGGCGTGTCCATTCCGCCCGGCCGAGCGAAACCCCCTGAACCGTGCGCGCGCCACTCGACGTCGTCGTCGGTCCGCGCGATCTTCGGCCTGCCAAAAAATGCGGAAAAGAATCAGCTGGGAGGAGCCGCGGGAGCACGGCCGGGTTCCACATCGAACGGCTACGAGGAGAGAACGAGAATGAAGGCTCTGGTGTTGTCGGGCGGGTCCGGTACCCGCTTGCGTCCGTTCAGTTATTCCATGCCGAAACAGCTCATCCCGATTGCCAACAAGCCCGTCCTCGAGCACGTTCTCGAGGACATCGGAAACATGGGGATCACCGAGATCGGTGTCATCGTCGGCGGTTGGTCGGCGCAGATCGCCGAGGTGATCGGCGACGGTTCGCGCCTCGGCGTCAAGGTCACCTACATCCCGCAGGACAAGCCGCTCGGCCTGGCCCACTGCGTCACGCTGGCCCGTCCCTTTCTCGGCGACGACGACTTCGTGATGTACCTCGGGGACAACATGCTGCCCGAGGGCACCGTGCGCATCGCGGACGAATTCCGGGCCGAACGGCCCGCCGCGCAGGTCGTCGTCCACAAGGTGTCCGACCCCCGGGCGTTCGGCGTCGCCGAGCTCGACGAGAACGGGCGCGTCGAGCGGCTGGTGGAGAAGCCCCGCGAGCCGAAGAGCGACCTCGCCCTGATCGGCGTGTACTTCTTCACCCCGGCCATTCACGCGGCGGTGGCGGCGATCGAGCCGAGCCCCCGCGGCGAACTGGAGATCACCGACGCGATCCAGTGGCTGCTCACCAGCGGCGCCGAGGTCAAGGCCAGTGAGTACCAAGGCTATTGGAAGGACACCGGCCGCGCCGAGGACGTCCTGGACTGCAACCGGCAGCTGCTGATGGGGCTGCACGCCGAGGTCGCCGGCGAGGTGGACGACATCAGCGAACTGACCGGCCTGGTCCGTATCGAGCCCGGCGCGCGGGTGACCCGCTCCCGCATCGAGGGCCCCGTCATCATCGGCGCCGGCACCATCATCGAGGACTGCCACATCGGTCCCGACACCTCCATCGGTGAGGGCTGCGTCCTGCGCGGCAGCCGCATCCGCGACTCCATCGTCCTGGCCGGCGCGACGATCTCGCACGTCCCCGGCATCCACGGCTCCCTGATCGGCCGGGGCGCCACGGTCGACGCGGGCGTCGAGACGGACCCCTACCACCGACTGGTGGTGGGTGACCACACCCGAATCGAGGTAGCGGCATGAAGGTCCTGGTCACGGGCGGTGCGGGGTTCATCGGCTCGCACTATGTCCGCACCCTTCTGGAGGGCGGGTACGAGGGCTACGAATCGGCCCACGTCACCGTCATCGACAAACTCACCTACGCCGGCAACCGGGACAACCTGCCCTACTCCCACCCGCGCCTGGAGTTCGTCCAGGGCGACATCTGCGACCCGCGGCTGGTGCGCGAGCTGGCCCCCGGACACGACGCGATGGTGCACTTCGCCGCCGAGTCGCATGTCGACCGGTCCCTGGAGTCGGCCTCGGAGTTCGTACGGACGAACGTCGGCGGCACCCAGAACCTGCTGGACGCCTGCCTGAGCGCCGGCGTCGAGCGGGTCGTCCATGTCTCCACGGACGAGGTCTACGGCTCCATCGAGAAGGGCTCCTGGACCGAGGAGTGGCCGCTGGCCCCCAACTCGCCGTACGCCGCCTCCAAGGCCGCGTCCGACCTGATCGCACGCTCCTACTGGCGCACCCACGGCCTGGATCTGACGATCACCCGGTGCTCCAACAACTACGGCCCCTACCAGCACCCGGAGAAGCTGATCCCGCTCTTCGTGACGAATCTGCTGGAGGGTGTGCCGCTCCCGCTGTACGGCGACGGCCTCAACATCCGCGAGTGGCTGCACGTCGACGACCACTGCCGGGCCATCCAGCTCGCCCTCACCAAGGGCCGGGCGGGCGAGATCTACAACATCGGCGGCGGCAACGAACAGACCAACCGCGGCATCACCGACCTGCTGCTCGACCTGGTCGGCGCAGACAGCTCCATGATCCGCAGGGTCGCCGACCGCAAGGGCCACGACCTGCGTTACGCACTGGACGAGACCAAGATCCGCGAAGAGCTCGGCTACGCGCCGCGCGTCCCCTTCGCACAGGGCCTGGCCGACACCGTCGCCTGGTACCAGGACAACCCGGGCTGGTGGAAGGCCGTCAAGCACCGTCATGCCGGGGCAGTAGCCGAGACAGCAGGAGTCTGAGATGAGTGAGTACAAGGCGCACGTTCTTGACGCCACCCGCAAGTATCACCAGGACATCCAGCCGACCGGCGCCTTCGTGCCGGGCGTCACCGAGATCTGGCCGTCCGGCGCGGTCCTCGACGAGGAGGACCGGGCGGCACTGGTCGGGGCCGCGCTGGACATGCGCATCGCCGCCGGTGTCAGCTCGCAGAAATTCGAGTCGGCCTTCGCCCGCAAGCTCAAACGCCGAAAGGGCCACTTGGTCAACTCGGGTTCGTCCGCCAACCTGCTGGCCCTGTCCGCGCTGACCTCGCACACCCTGGGGGACCGGCGGCTGCGCCGCGGCGACGAGGTGATCACCGTCGCGGCCGGCTTCCCGACAACGGTCAACCCGATCGTGCAGAACGGCATGGTGCCGGTCTTCATCGACATCGAGCTGGGGACGTACAACACCACCGCCGAACGGGTGGCCCAGGCGATCGGCCCCAAGACCCGGGCCATCATGATCGCGCACGCCCTCGGCAATCCCTTCGAGGTCGCCGAGATCGCCCAACTCGCCAAGGACAACGACCTGTTCTTCGTCGAGGACAACTGCGACGCGGTCGGCTCCACGTACAAGGGCCAACTCACCGGGACCTTCGGTGACTTCGCGACGGTCAGCTTCTACCCCGCGCACCACCTCACGATGGGCGAGGGCGGCATCGTCCTCACCAACGACCTGAAGATGGCCCGGGTCGTGGAGTCGCTGCGCGACTGGGGCAGGGACTGCTGGTGCGAGCCCGGCAAGAGCAACACCTGCTTCAAGCGGTTCGAATACCAGATGGGCACCCTGCCCGAGGGCTACGACCACAAGTACATCTTCTCCCACGTCGGTTACAACCTGAAGGCCACCGACCTCCAGGCGGCCCTCGGCCTCACCCAGCTCACCAAGGTCGACAGCTTCATCGAGGCCCGCAAGCGCAACTGGCGGCGGCTGCGTGACGGACTCGACGGCGTACCGCACCTTCAGCTCCCCGAGCCGACGCCGGGCAGCGACCCCAGCTGGTTCGGATTCGTCCTCACCGTGGACGCCGACGCGCCCTTCCACCGCTCCGAGCTGGTCGCGTTCCTGGAGGACCGCAAGATCGGCACCCGCCGGATGTTCGCCGGCAACCTCACCCGCCACCCCGCCTACATCGACCAGCCGCACCGGGTCGTCGGCGACCTCACCAACAGCGACATCGTCACCGAGCACACCTTCTGGGTGGGCGTGTATCCCGGACTGACCGACGAGATGCTCGACTACATCATCTCCTCCGTCAAGGAATTCGTCGGGGGCCGGCGATGACCATGGCCGTCGAGCCCGCACGGTTGCGCCCGCGTGAGGACACCGCCCTGCCCGGCCGCATCGCCCGGTCCGCCGCCACGACGGTGGGCGCGTGGCTGCCCACCGCCGACTTCGCCGGCTGGCTCGACGGGCGCCGCCAGGCCCACCGGTTCCGGGTGGACCGCATTCCGTTCGCCGAGCTGGACGGCTGGTCCTTCGACGAGACCACCGGCAACCTGGGCCACCGCAGCGGCCGGTTCTTCACCGTCGAGGGGCTGCGCGTCAGCACGGAGGACGGTCCGGTCCGCGAGTGGCACCAGCCCATCATCAAGCAGCCCGAAGTCGGCATCCTGGGCATCCTGGTAAAGGAGTTCGACGGGGTCCTGCACTTCCTGATGCAGGCCAAGATGGAGCCCGGCAACCGCAATCTGCTCCAGCTCTCCCCGACCGTCCAGGCCACCCGCAGCAACTACACCAAGGTGCACAAGGGCGCGGACGTCAAGTACATCGACTACTTCATCCGGCCCGACCGGGGCTCGGTCATCGCCGACGTACTCCAGTCCGAGCACGGCTCGTGGTTCTACCACAAGTCCAACCGCAACATGATCGTGGAGGCCGTCGGCGACGTCATCGTCGACGACGACTTCTGCTGGCTGACGCTCGGTCAGATCGGTGAGCTGCTGCACCGCGACAATGTCGTCAACATGGACTCGCGGACCGTACTGGCCTGCGCCCCCTTCCCCGGCGACGGGGCGGGCGCGCTGCACTCGGACACCGAACTGCTCTCCTGGTTCACCGCCGAGCGGGCCAGCCACGAGGTGCGCGCCGAGCGGATACCGCTGGACGAGGTGCCCGGCTGGAAGCGTGGCGAGTCGACCATCGAGCACGAGGAGGGACGGTACTTCGACGTCGTCGCGGTCTCGGTGCAGGCGGCCAGCCGGGAGGTGACCGGCTGGACCCAGCCGCTGTTCGAGCCCAAGGGGCTCGGCGTAACGGCCTTCCTGACCCGGCGGATCGGCGGCGTGCCGCACGTCCTGGCGCACGCACGCGTCGAGGGCGGCTTCCTCGACACCGTCGAGCTGGGCCCCACCGTCCAGTACACACCGGAGAATTACGCCCACCGGACCGGCGCGGACCGGCCGCCGTTCCTCGACCTGGTGATGGCCGCCGACCCGAGCCGGATCCGCTACGAGGCCGTGCACTCGGAGGAGGGCGGCCGGTTCCTGAACGCGGAGAGCCGCTACCTCCTCGTCGAAGTCGACGAGAGCGACGAGGAGCAGGTGCCGCTGGACCCGCCCGCCGGCTACTGCTGGGTCGCACCCGGCCAGCTCACCTCCCTGGTCAGGCACGGCCATTACGTCAACGTCCAGGCCCGGACCCTCCTCGCCTGCCTGAACGCGACGACGGTGCGCACCTGATGGCGTCCGTGCGCATCGGCGTTCTGGGATGCGCCGACATCGCACGGCGCCGCATGCTCCCCGCGATGGCCGCCGCGGACGGGGTCGAGATCACCGCGATCGCGGCCCGCGACCTGGAGCGGGCCGAGGAGACCGCGCGGCCGTACGGCTGCCGCGCGGTCCGGGGGTACGACGCGCTGCTCGCCCTGCCCGACGTGGACGCGGTGTACGTGCCGCTGCCCGCAGCGCTGCACGCCCGATGGGCAGGTGCCGCGCTGCGGGCGGGGAAGCACGTCCTCGCGGAGAAACCGCTCAGCTGCGACCGGGGGGAGAGCGCCGGCCTGGTCGAGCTGGCCCGCGGCAAGGGGCTCGCACTGATGGAGAACGTCATGTTCGTCCACCACCCCCAGCACGCCGTGGTCCGCGAGCTGGTCGCCGACGGGGTCATCGGTGAACTCCGCTCATTCAGAGCTGAGTTCACCGTTCCCAGGATGCCCGACGGTGACATCCGCCACCGCCCGGAGCTGGGCGGCGGCGCGCTGTGGGACACGGGTGTCTACCCGGTTCGCGCCGCCGTGCACTTCCTCGGCGACGGGCTGCGTGTCGTCGGCGCTCGACTCGCCGCAGCCGAGGGCATCACGGTGGACACGGCGGGCTCCGCCCTCCTGGACACCCCGGCGGGCGTCACCGCCCAGCTCACCTTCGGCCTCGACCACGGCTACCGCTCCGCCTACGAACTGGTCGGCAGCAGGGGCCGGATCAGTGTCGACCGCGCCTTCACCCCGCCCGCGGACCACCGGCCCGTGCTCCGCATCGAGAGCCCCACCGGACAGCGGGAGATCACTCTGGAGGCGCACGACCAGGTCGGGGCGACGGTCCTGGCGTTCGCATCCGCCGTACGCGCTCGTGAAGTACCGGCCGTGCGGGACTCCTTGTGCACGGCCGGACTGCTGGACCGGATCCGCAACTGATCACCACCACCGCCATGGAGGAGCCAGGTGAACGACGACGCCCACGACACAGCCGACCAGAGTAACCGCGTGCCACCGATTCTGCTGCTCGCCGGGGAGGTCGAGGACGAGGCCATCGGCCCCCACATCTTCCGTGGCACCGACTGACCGCCGGCCAGCCGACCCGACCGCGCCCGACCGACACGAACGGGGAGCCCACCGCATGACAGGCCCGATCCAGAGCACATCCCCAGGAGTGCGCCCGATCACCCTGGACGGCGGAGGCATCCCGTTGTCCGCCCTGCTGGCCGAACCGGCGGACATCGGCACGCCCCCACGGGCGGTCGTGGTCGCCGTGCACGGAGGGGGGATGCGCGCCGGCTACTTCGACGGCCAGGCCCACCCCGGTCTGTCCCTGATGACGCTGGCGGCGAGCCTCGGCTACACCGTCCTCGCGGTGGACCGCCCCGGCTACGGACAGTCCGCCGCTCACCTGCCCGAGGGACAGACGCCGGCCGAGCAGTCCGTCACCCTGCGCGCCGCACTCAAGGACTTCACCTCCCAATACGCGGTGGGTGAGGGCCTCTTCCTCCTCGCCCACTCCTACGGCGGCAAACTGGCGCTCACCGCCGCCGCCGACCGCGACCCGTCCGAGCTCATCGGGCTGGACATCTCAGGCTGCGCCCTGCGCTACGCCGTCGAGCCCGAGCACCTGCCGGGCTCCCGCAGCAGGGGCCAGTGGGCCAGGAACTGGGGGCCCCTGTGCCTCTACCCCCCGAACACCTTTCGGGCCAGCGCCCAGCTGATCGCCCCGATGCCCGCCCGGGAGCGCGACCAGGCCGCCCACTGGCCCGAGCACTTCCCTGACGTCGCCTCCCGCGTCCGGGTGCCGGTCCGGCTGACCTTCGCCGAGCACGAGTGCTGGTGGCAGGACGACGACACGGCCGTCCAGGAACTCACCTCCCACTTCCGCGCGGCGCCGCGCGTGACCGTGGACCGGCAGTGGACGGCCGGACACAACATCAGCCTCGGCTGGGCGGCCCGCTCGTACCACCTGAGGGTCCTGGCGTTCCTGGAGGAGTGCCTGGCGGAGCGCCACGCGAGGCGTGATCCGGTCCGGTGAACAAGACTCTCTCCCGCACCTTCCGTTCGCTGTCCGTGCGCAACTTCCGGCTGTTCGCGGCCGGTCAGGTGATGTCGGTCGGGGGCACCTGGATGATGGTGGTGGCCCAGGACTGGCTCGTACTCTCACTGACCGGCGACTCCGCCACCGCGCTGGGCATGGTGACGGCGCTCCAGTTCACCCCGCTGTTGCTGCTGACCCTGTACGGCGGCCGACTAGCCGACCGCCACGACAAGCGGCTGCTGCTGACCATCGCCAACCTGGTCTCGGGGGTGCTCGCCGCGGTGCTCGCGCTGGTGGTGCTCACCGGGGCGGTGCAGCTGTGGCACATCTATCTGTTCGCGTTCGCCCTCGGCAGCGTCAATGCCGTGGAGGTGCCGACCCGGATGGCGTTCGTGAGCGAGCTCGTCGGCGGAGACCTGCTGCCCAACGCGTCCGCGCTGAGCGCCGCGTACTTCAACACCGCCCGCGTCGCCGGACCGGCCCTCGCGGGCGTGCTCATCAGCCAGTTCGGCAGCGGTCCCGTGATGCTGCTGAACGCCGTGAGCTACCTGGCGACGGTGCTGGCCCTGCGCATGATGCGGCCCGCCGAACTCCACCGCGTCGCCGCGGGGAGCAGCGCGGGCGGCGGGGTCGTGGACGGTCTTCGCCATATGAGGTCCCGCCCCGATCTGATGCTCCCGATGGCGCTTGTCGGCGTCGTCGGGATGTTCGGGTTCAACTTCCAGCTCACCCTGCCGTTGATCGCCAGGACCGTGTACGACGCCGACGCCTCCGCCTTCGGGTTGCTCGCCAGCGCCCTGGGCGTCGGATCACTCGTGGCGGCCTTCGTCACCACGGCCCGCCGCGGCCGGCCCTCCGCCCGCACGGTGGTCGGCGCCGCACTCGCCTTCGGCCTGCTGGAGACGCTGACGGGATTCGCACCCAACCTCGTTTCGGCGGTGGTGATGCTCGTCCTCACCGGCTTCGCCACGATGTACTTCGCGCAGGCGGCGAACCACCGCATCCAGCTGGGTACGGACCCGCGGTACCGCGGTCGGGTCATGGCCCTCTACACCCTGATCTTCCAGGGCTCCACCCCGCTCGGCGCCCTCTTCGTCGGTCTGCTCAGCGAACTCCTCGGCGCCCGCTCCGGCCTGTACGTCGGCGGTCTGATCTCGCTCGCCGCCGCGGCCGTCGCGCTGGTCGTCGTACGGACCCGGGGGGAAGAGCCGGGGGAGGGGAGCAGCCTCGTGAAGAGGCGGGCCGCTCCCCGCTCCCCGGCCGCGGACAGTCGCCGCTAGCGGGTGCCACCAGCGGGTGTCACGCCGCGTGCCCGCCGTCGACCAGCACCTCGGCACCCGTCGTGTAGCGCGCGTCGTCACTCGCCAAGTACGCGACCATGGAGGCCACTTCGTCCGCGGTGCCGAAGCGGCCCAGGGCCGTCAGCTCGCTCTGCGACTGGGCGTACGGCCCGTCCGCCGGGTTCATGTCCGTGTCGATCGGGCCCGGGAGGACAAGATTGGCCGTGATGCCGCGCTCGCCCAGCTCCCGCGCCAGCGCCTTGGTCAGCCCGCTCAGCGCCGCCTTGCTCATCGCGTACAGCGTCCCGCCGGGACCCGGCACACGGTGAGCCATGCAGCTGCCGATCGAGATGATCCGCCCACCACGCTCCAGACGTCCCGCCGCGGCCTGCGAGGCCAGGTAGACGGCTCGTACATTGATGTCCAGGACCCTGTCGACATCGGTGAGGGCGAGGAGACCGATCGGCCCGAGTACGCCGACCCCGGCGTTGTTGATCAGGATGTCGAGCCGTCCGAGCGCGTCGGCGGCCCGGCCCACGACGGCTCCGGCCGCCGACGCGTCCGCCGCGTCGGCCCGCAGCGCGATCCCGCGCCTGCCCATCGCCTCGATCTTCTGGACTACTTCGTGCGCGGCATCCTCGCCATGCACATAAGTGATCGCCACATCGGCGCCGTCCTGGGCCAGCCGCAGTGCGATGGCCGCGCCCATTCCGCGGCTGCCGCCCGTCACCAGCGCGGTCCTGCCGGTCAGTGAAGACATGTCCGTACCTCTTTCCTCATTGCGTAATCCGTGGTGATGCGTGAAGTGGTGGTGACGAATTCAATGAAAGCGGCGGGACAGGGGCGCTGCTGGCGGCAAACGGACACCGATGATCGCCGGGGAGGGCGGGAGCTGGAGCCTGCACATCCGAGAAGGGCGCAGGCCATGCGGAGCACCTTCGGAACGGGCCCGGGTTCGCCCGCGCCGCCGCCCGCCGGGACCGGTCTAGGTCAGCCGCCAACCAGTGAGACGGGTCTTTCCCGGGCCGATCATGCGCGGGTACGGTGACCGCTCCGCGTGCGAGCCACCGAAGTCTCCACACAGCACCACTTCTCTCTGTGGGGGACCGAGCCCGTGGCCGCTGCACCGCCGACCGCCCTGCCCGACCTCGCGCCGGCCCGCCGGGCAGCCTGGCTCACCGATCTGCCGGTGCTGCTCGTCGCCGTGGTGTGGGGCGCGAGCTATCTCGCCGCCAAGGACATCACCACCGCGCAGACCGTCATCGCCGTCCTGGTGCTGCGCTTCGCGATCGTGCTGCCCGTGCTGGTGGTGGCCGGATGGCGGAACCTGCGCGCGCTCAGTGGCGCTCAGTGGCGGGGCGCGGGGGTGCTCGGGCTCGTACTCGGCGCGATCTTCCTGCTGGAGACATACGCCGTCGTGCACACCTCGGCCACCAACGCCGGGCTCATCATCAGCCTCACCATGATCTTCACCCCGCTCGCGGAGGCCGCGGTGCGCAAGGTGTGGCCACCGCGCGCCTTCCTCGGCGCGGCGGGGCTCTCGGTGGCCGGTGTGGTGCTGCTGACCCAGAGCGGCGGGTTCACCACGCCCTCCGGCGGCGATCTGCTGATGCTGCTGGCCGCGCTCGCCCGTACCGTGCACGTGCTGGCCATGGCGAGGATCAAGGCGGTGCAGCGCGCGGACGCGCTCTCGCTCACCACCGTCCAACTCGGCGGCGCGGTGGCCGTGTTCGCGGTCCTGGCCGCCGCGCCCGGCACTGGTCCGGCGCCTTGGACGGTCGCGGCGGGGTTCGGGCCGCGCGAGTGGGCGGGGCTGGTCTTCCTCTCCGTCTTCTGCACGCTGTTCGCCTTCTTCGTGCAGATGTGGGCGGTGCGCCGCACCTCGCCGTCGCGGGTCAGCCTGCTGCTCGGCACGGAACCGTTGTGGGCGGCGACGGTCGGGATCGCGATCGGCGGTGAACGGCTGGGGGCGGTAGGCCTGTTGGGCGGCGCGCTGGTGCTGGCGGGGACGATGTGGGGGCGGCGGTCGGTGGCGGGCTAGCGGACGCCCGCGGCGGGCTGTTCCGCGCCCCGCCCCCGCTACACGCGCCGGAGCCGGTCCGCGGAGAGCATGACCGCCGTACCGGCGGCTGCCAGCACAATGTTGGTATAGACCTCATGCCCCTCCAGGGCGTCCACGGAATCCAGGACCCGCAGGAAGCCGAAGAGCTGCGGCATCCAGCCCGTCACCTCATGCACCAGCCCCGACACCCCCGCCACGAACAGCACGAAGCCGACCACTTCAAGGATTTTCTTCATACGGCGAGCCTGTCGCGCCCCGTGCCCCCGCCGCGTCGGCCATCGGCACCGCCCGCCGCGACGAAAGTCTGCGGCTCCGCGACTTTGGTCGTTTCCTTCGGTCACCGGGCCGCACCAGGCCGCCCCGCCTGCGTAGTTTGTCGATATGGGCGAACAGGAGTACCGCTGGCTGCTGCCGTCGGCGATGGCCGACCCCGACCTGCCGGGCGACCGGGGCAGGCGGAGGCGGCGTACCGCGCGGGACTGGATCGTCGACCTCACCGCGTTCCTCTTCGCCGCGTTCATCGGCGTCATGGCCTCCGAGGCCGCCAGCAAGGTCGGCAACCACGAGGGGATCGTCCTCTTCGACCAGCTCGCGGGCGCTGCCGCCTGCTGCGCGCTGTGGGTTCGGCGCAGGTGGCCGGTGGCGCTCGGGGTCGCCGTGGCCGCCCTCTCCGCGCTCGCGCCCGCCGCGGGCGGCGCCGCGATCGTCGCCCTGTTCAGCCTGACCGTGCACCGGCCGTTCAAGACGGTCGCGGCCGTCGGCTCCGGGTGCCTCGCCGCCGGGTTCGTCCAGGCGTATCTGCGCCCCGACCCGTCCGTCAGCTTCACGGCCTCGGCCATCGCCTCGCTGGTGATCGCCCTGCTGGTCGTCGGCTGGGGCATGTTCGTACGCGCCCGCCGCCAGCTCGTCCTCTCGCTGCGCGAGCGCGCCCGCCGCGCCGAGGCGGAGGCGGACCTGCGCGCCGAACAGGCCCAGCGGCTGGCTCGCGAGGCCATTGCCCGCGAGATGCACGACGTACTCGCCCACCGGCTGACCCTCCTCAGCGTGCACGCCGGCGGCCTGGAATTCCGCCCGGACGCGCCGCCCGCCGAGGTCGCCCGCGCCGCCGGGGTGATCCGCGACAGCGCGCACGAGGCGCTCCAGGACCTGCGCGAGATCATCGGCGTACTCCGCGGGCCGGGCGCCGGCGACGACCACCGTCCGCAGCCCACCCTCGCCACCCTCGACGCCCTGGTCGCCGAGTCCAGGGACGCCGGCATGAAGGTCGTCCTCGGCAACCGCGTCGACCGGCCCGCCACCGTGCCCACCGCCCTCGGCCGCAACGCGTATCGCATCGCCCAGGAGGGGCTGACCAACGCCCGGAAGCACGCACCCGGCGCCGAGGTCACCGTGACGGTGACCGGCGCGCCGGGGGACGGCCTGACCATCGAGGTGCGCAACCCCGCCCCCGTCGGCCCCGTTCCGCCGGTCCCCGGCTCGGGCCAGGGCCTCATCGGGCTGACCGAGCGCGCCATGCTCGCGGGCGGCAGGCTCCGGCACGGCGGGACACCCGACGGCGGATTCCGTATCGACGCCTGGCTACCGTGGGCCGCATGACCATCAGGCTGCTCATCGTCGACGACGACCCGCTCGTACGGGCCGGGCTCACGTTCATGCTCGGCGGCGCCGAGGACATCGAGATCGTGGGGGAGGCCGCCGACGGCTCCGAGGCCACGGCGATGACCGACCGGCACCGGCCCGACGTGGTCCTCATGGACATCCGGATGCCGGTCATGGACGGTCTCACCGCCACCGAGGAGCTGCGCGGCAGGCCCGACGCGCCCGAGGTCATCGTCCTCACCACCTTCCACGCGGACGAACAGGTGCTGCGGGCCCTGCGGGTGGGCGCCGCCGGGTTCGTACTGAAGGACACCCCGCCCGCCGAGATCGTCGCGGCGGTACGGCGGGTGGTGGCCGGCGACCCCGTGCTCTCCCCGGCCGTCACTCAGCAGCTCATCGCCCATGTCGCGGCCTCCGGCGCCCCCGACGACCGCAAGGGCCGGGCCGCGCGGCGCCTCGCCCTGCTGGCCGAGCGGGAACGGGAGGTGGCGGTCGCCGTCGGACACGGGCAGTCCAACGCGGACATCGCCGCGACCCTTTACCTGAGCGTGCCCACCGTCAAGACCCATGTGTCGCGCGTCCTGGCCAAGCTGGGTCTCAACAACCGTGTCCAGATCGCGCTGTTGGTGCACGACGCGGGCGTCCTCGACGAGGGCGGCGACGTAGGCTGAGATCTTCCGGCAGGAGGGTCGCAGATGGACGTCATCGATCTGAGGGTGGACGCCGAGGACTTCACGGCGAATCCGTATCCGCACTACGCACGGTTGCGCGAGGCCGGTCCGCTGCATCGGATCAAGACACGCGACTTCGACATGGTGTGGCTGATCGTCGGCCACGAGGAGGCGCGCCGCACGCTCGCCGACCCGCGGCTAGGCAAGGACTGGCGTACCTCGGGGATGTGGGAGGCCACCACCAACCCGATCAACGCCAACATGCTGGAGATGGACCCGCCGCACCACACGCGGCTGCGCAAGCTCGTCGCGCGGGAGTTCACTGCCCGCCGGGTCGAGGCGCTGCGCCCGGAGGTCCAGCGGATCACCGACGAGCTGCTCGACGCGATGACGGCCGACGGGAGGGCCGCGGCGGACCTCGTGGACGTGCTGGCCTTCCCGCTGCCCATGACCGTCATCTGTGAACTGCTGGGCGTGCCCGACCTCGACCGGGCCGCCTTCCGTGTCTGGTCCAACCAGATCGTCGCACCGACCGGCTCGGGCTCGGAACAGACGGCCGTACAGGAGATGGGCAAGTACCTCGCCGAGCTTGTCGAGGAGAAGCGCGACTCACCCGGCGAGGACCTGATGAGCGCGCTGATCAGGGCGCGCGACGAGGAGGGCGACCGGCTCGCTCCCGACGAACTCATCGGCATGGCCTTCCTGTTGCTCATCGCGGGCCACGAGACCACCGTCAACCTGATCTCCAACGGGATGCGCGCCCTGCTGTCCCATCCGGCCCAACTGGCCGCCCTGCGCGCCGATCCCGGGCTGCTCGACGGCGCGGTCGAGGAGATGCTGCGCTACGACGGGCCGGTGGAGAACGCCACTCTCCGCTTCGCACGCGAACCCGTCGAGATCGGGGGGACGGTCATCCCGGCCGGTGAACCGGTCCTGGTCGCCCTCGCCTCGGGCGACCGCGACGCCACCCGGTTCCCGGACGCGGACCGCTTCGACATCACCCGCGACACCCAGGGCCATCTCGCCTTCGGGCACGGCCTGCACTTCTGTCTGGGGGCGCCGCTGGCACGCATGGAGGGCCGCATCGCCGTCCGTACGCTCCTGGAGCGCTGCCCGGACCTGGAGTTCGACCCGGACGGCGGGCCGCCGGAGTGGCTGCCGGGCATGCTCATGCGCGGCGTGCGGCGGCTGCCGGTGCGCTGGTGAGCGCCGAGCTGGACCTGGGCACGGCCCAGAAGGTCCTCGACAGCCAGCCGTTCAGCCGTCTCCTCGGCGCCCGCCTCACCGCCTTCGGTGACCGGGCGGCCGTGCTCGAAGTGGACATCCGCGACGACCTGCGCCAGCAGAACGGCCACCTGCACGGCGGCGTCCTCGCCTACGCCGCTGACAACGCCATCACCTTCGCGGGCGGCACGGCGCTCGGCCCGGCCGTCCTCACCGGCGGGTTCTCCATCCAGTACGTGCGCCCCGCGGCCGGTGTCACCCTGATCGCCCGCGCCGTGGTCGTCCACGGCGGTCGCCGCCAGGCCGTCTGCCGCTGCGACCTCTACGTGACGGACGAGACGGGAGCGGAGGCGCTGTGCGCGGTCGCGCAGGGCACGGTGCTCACGGCAGGGGCGCCGTAGGGGCCGTCCGTGGCAGCCCCGACGGATCCGTCGGCCACGCACGCACCGTCATGAGGAGGGAATCTCCGCCAGCCGCACCGGGCGTCGCTCGCGCCGGGACAGCTCGCAGGCCTCCGCGATGCGCAGCGCGTGCAGGGCCTCCGTGCCGTCGCACGGGTTCGCGATCTCACCGCGGACGAGCTGCACGAAGGCGTCCAGCTCCGCCTCGTAGGCCGGTGCGAACCGCTCCAGGAACCCCGGCCAGGGCCGCTCGGCGGCCGGCGGCCCCTTGGGCTCGGTCGAGGTGATCGGGGTGCGGTCGTCGAGGCCCACGGAGACCTGGTCGAGCTCGCCGGCCAGCTCCATCCGTACGTCGTAGCCCGCCGCGTTGCAGCGGGTGGCGGTGGCCGTGGCGAGCGTGCCGTCGTCGAGGGTGAGGACCGCGGCGGCCGTGTCGACGTCGCCCGCCTCGCGGAACATCGCGGGTCCCGCGTCGGATCCGACGGCGTACACCTCGACGACCTCGCGGCCGGTGACCCAGCGCAGCATGTCGAAGTCGTGCACCAGACAGTCCCGGTAGAGGCCGCCGGACAGCGGCAGATACGCGGCGGGCGGCGGCGCCGGGTCGGACGTCATCGCCCGCACGGTGTGCAGTCGGCCGAGGCCGCCGGAGCGTACGAGCTCGCGCGCGGCGGTGTATCCCGCGTCGAAGCGGCGCATGAAACCGAGCTGCAGCGCGTTGCCCGCCGCGTCCACCTCGCGGAGCGCGCCCAGCGTCCCCTTCAGGTCCAGTGCGATGGGCTTCTCGCAGAAGGTGGGCAGGCCGGCGCGGGCCGCCCGGCCGATCAGCTCGGCGTGGGCGGAGGTGGCGGAGGCGATCACCACGGCGTCCACACCCCAGGCGAAGATCTCGTCGACCGACGGCGCGGCCGTGACGCCGAGCTGGTCGGCGACCGCCACCGCCCGCGCCGCATCGGCGTCCGCGACGAGCAGGGCGCCCACCTCCCGGTGGCGGCTGAGCACTCCAGCGTGGAAGGAGCCAATACGTCCCGTGCCGATGAGTCCGATGCGCATGGCCCCAAAGTGACCCGCTGCCCACCACCCTGTCAAGGGTTTGTCCTGACAATCGGACTTCAGGACTACCGGTGGTCATTACCTGGGGATACGCTCTCTGGCGTGTCGAAACACGCGGCGAATCCCACCGTCTCCCTCCAGCTCGGCGTCGACCGCAACAGTCCGGTCCCGCTCTATTTCCAGCTGTCCCAACAGCTGGAGGCGGCCATCGAGAAGGGCCGGATCGCCCCGGGAAGCCTCCTCGGCAACGAGATAGAGCTGGCCGGACGCCTCGGCCTGTCCCGCCCCACCGTCCGCCAGGCCATCCAGTCGCTCGTCGACAAGGGCCTCCTGGTCCGACGCCGCGGCGTCGGCACCCAGGTCGTACACAGCCAGGTCAAGCGCCCCCTCGAACTGAGCAGCCTGTACGACGACCTGGAGGCCGCGGGCCAGCGCCCGGCCACCCAGGTGCTGCGCAACACCGTCGAACCGGCGACCGCCGAGGTCGCGGCCGCGCTCGGCGTGGCCGAGGGCAGCGACGTCCATCTCGTCGAGCGGCTGCGCCTGGCGCACAACGAACCGATGGCCCGGCTGCGCAATCACCTGCCCATGGGGCTGCTCCCGCTCGACACCGAGCACCTGGAAGCCACCGGCCTGTACCGGATGATGCGCTCGGCGGGGATCACGCTGCACAGCGCCCGCCAGACGGTCGGCGCGTGCGCCGCCGGGCCCCAGGAGGCGCGGCAGCTGGCGGAGGCGGAGGGCGCGCCGCTGCTGACGATGCAGCGGACGACGTTCGACGACACCGGCCGGACCGTGGAGTTCGGCTCGCACCTCTACCGCGCCTCGCGCTACGCCTTCGAGTTCCAGCTCCTCGTCAGGCCCTGACGAGCCACCCCCGGACAAGTCCGCGTAAGAATGTTCGGACAAAGTCTTGACGGGGCCGCGGATACGCCGCTAGAACTCCCTCCAGCCGCAACGGGGCGGCCGGGAGACAAGGCGGAACCCACGATGCGTACCCCTCGCAAGGCAGCAGCCCTCCTCGCCGCGTGCGCGCTCGCACTCGCACTCGCAGGGTGCAGCGGCTCGGGCGGCAAGGACTCCGAGGACACCGGCAAGAACGAGGACGGGGGCGGCGGCAAGACCGTCACCACCAAGCGCCTGAAGATCGCCATGGTGACGCACTCCGGGGAGGGCGACACGTTCTGGGACATCGTCCAGAGCGGCGCCGAGCAGGCCGCGTCCAAGGACAACGTCGAGTTCCTGTACGCCGCCAACAAGGAGGGCAAGGAACAGGCCCAGCACATCGAGTCCTACATCGACAAGAAGGTCGACGGGATCGTGGTGACCCTGGCCAAGCCCGAGGCGGTCGCCGCCGCCGTCAAGAAGGCCGTCGCGGCCGGCATACCCGTCGTTACCATCAACTCCGGCGGCGAGCACTCCAAGGCCACCGGCGCGCTCAGCCACATCGGCCAGGAGGAGTCCGTGGCCGGCGAGGCCGTCGGTGAGGAACTCAACAAGCGCGGCAAGAAAAAGGCGCTCTGCGTCATCCACGAACAGGGCAACGTCTCGCTCGAAGCGCGCTGCGCCGGGGTGAAGAAGACCTTCGAAGGCACCGTCGAGAACCTCAACATCGAGGGCACCAACATGCCCGCTTCGACCTCCTCCATCGAGGCGAAGCTGGAGAGCGGCAAGGACATCGACACCGTCGTCACCCTCGGCGCGCCCTTCGCGGCAGCCACCGTCAAGGCGAAGACCGGCGCGGGCAGCGACGCCGAGGTCAACACCTTCGACCTCAACGCCGAGGTGGTGAAGCAGCTCAAGGCCAAGGAAATCGGCTTCGCCGTCGACCAGCAGCCCTATCTCCAGGGCTACCTCGCCGTCGACGAGCTGTGGCTCTACGCGACCAACGGCAACGTTCTCGGCGGCGGTCGGCCCGTCCTGACCGGACCGGCCGTGGTCACCGGCAAGGACGTACCGGCGCTGGAGAAGTACACGGCCCGTGGTACCCGATGAGCGCGCGCCGCGCGCAGCCGGGGCCTGCTGGGCGAGGTCGGCGCAAGCTCGTAGATACTTGGGCGGCCGGGGACGGTCTGAATGATCCCCGGGCGCACCGAGGAGTACGAGAAGGGCACGGCGTCGTGGCAAGGGTTCGGACAGGGGTACGCGCAATGGGCGCGGTGCTGGCGGCGGTGCTCGGAGCTTCGCTGGCGGGCTGCAGCAGCACGGGCGGCAAGCGCGCCGAAGAGCGGGCTTCGCAGCAGGCCGCCCAGGGCAAGGCCGCGGTGGACACACCCCGCTGGACCGTCGGCATGGTCACCCACTCGGGCGATGGCGACAGCTTCTGGGACATCGTCCAGAAGGGCGCCGAGCAGGCGGCGGTCAAGGACAACATCAAGTTCCTGTACGCCCACAACGACGAGGGCCAGCAGCAGGCCCAGCTCGTCGACTCCTACATCGACAAGAAGGTCGATGGGCTGATCGTCTCGCTCGCCAAGCCCGACGCGATGAAGGCCGCGGTCGCCAGGGCCACCAAGGCCGGCATCCCGGTGATCACTGTCAACTCGGGCACGGCGGAGTCCAAGAAGTTCGGCGCGCTCACCCACATCGGGCAGGACGAGACCATCGCGGGCGAGGCCGTCGGCGAGGAACTCGGCAAACGAGGCCGCAAGAAGGCGCTGTGCATCCTGCACGAGCAGGGCAACGTCGGCCACGAACAGCGCTGCGCCGGTGCCAAGAAGACCTTCGACGGCGACCTGCAGAACCTCTACGTCGACGGCACGAACATGCCCGACGTACAGGCGTCCATCGAGGCGAAGCTCCAGTCGACGAAGGGCATCGACGCCGTCGTGACCCTCGGCGCGCCCTTCGCGGACGCCGCGGTCCAGGCCAAGGAGCAGGCCGGCAGCGAGGCCGAGATCGACACCTTCGACCTCAACGCCAAGGTCGTCACCGCGCTCAAGGACGACACGCTCGGCTTCGCCGTCGACCAGCAGCCGTACGTCCAGGGCTATGAGGCCGTGGACCTGCTGTGGCTCTACAAGTACAACGACAACGTCCTCGGCGGCGGCAAGCCGGTCCTCACCGGACCCCAGATCATCACCAAGAAGGACGCCCCCGCGCTGGAGGCCTACACGAAGCGGGGGACCCGATGACCGCGACCGCACCGGCGCCCGCCCCCGGCAACGAGGCCGCCCCCGACGAGCGGCTGATCAGGGCCTCCCCGCTGCGCAAGCTGCTCGGCCGCCCCGAGCTGGGCTCGGTGGTCGGAGCCGTCGCCGTCTTCCTGTTCTTCGCGGTCGCCGCGGACAGCTTTCTGCGGATGTCCAGCTTCGGCACGGTCCTCTACGCGGCGTCGGTGATCGGCATCATGGCCGTCCCTGTCGCGCTGCTGATGATCGGCGGAGAGTTCGACCTGTCGGCCGGCGTCATGGTGACCAGCTCCGCGCTGATCTCCTCGATGTTCAGCTACCAGATGACGGCCAACGTCTGGGTCGGCATCCTCGTCTCGCTTCTGGTGACACTCGCCATCGGTGTCTTCAACGGCTTCATGCTGACCCGCACCGAACTGCCGAGCTTCATCATCACCCTCGGTACGTTCCTGATGCTGACCGGCCTGAACCTGGGCCTCACCAAGCTGATCAGCGGCACGGTCTCCACCAAGAGCATCAGCGACATGGAGGGCTTCGAGTCCGCCAAGCAGGTCTTCGCCTCGCAGACCACGATCGGCGGCGTCAACCTCAAAGTCACCATCCTGTGGTGGGCCGTGCTGATCGCCGTCGCCACCTGGATCCTGCTGCGCACCCGCTCCGGCAACTGGATCTTCGCGGTCGGCGGCGAGAAGGGCGCGGCGCGCGCGGTCGGCGTCCCGGTCAACAGGACGAAGATCGGGCTTTACATGGGCGTGGCCGTGGGCGCCTGGATCTCCGGCCAGCACCTGCTCTTCTCGTTCGACGTCGTCCAGTCGGGCGAAGGCGTCGGGAACGAGCTGACGTACATCATCGCGGCCGTCATCGGTGGCTGCCTGATCACCGGCGGTTACGGATCGGCGATCGGCGCCGCGGTCGGTGCCTTCATCTTCGGCATGACCAGCAAGGGCATCGTGTACGCCGAGTGGAACCCCGACTGGTTCAAGTTCTTCCTCGGAGCGATGCTCCTTCTGGCCACCCTGCTCAACGCATGGGTACGCAAGCGCGCGGAGGCGACGAAATGACCGCGGCCCTCGTCGAGCTCGACGACGTCAGCAAGTTCTACGGAAACATCAAGGCACTGGAGGGTGTCTCACTCGAAGTCCACGCGGGCGAGATCACCTGTGTGCTGGGCGACAACGGCGCGGGCAAGTCCACCCTCATCAAGATCATCGCGGGGCTGCACCAGCACGACGCCGGCACCTTCTCGATGGAGGGCCACGAGACCCACCTGAGCTCCCCGCGCGAGGCGCTCGACCGGGGCATCGCCACCGTCTACCAGGACCTCGCCGTCGTCCCGCTGATGCCCGTCTGGCGGAACTTCTTCCTCGGCTCGGAGCCCACCAAGGGCGTCGGCCCCTTCAAGCGCCTCGACACCACCTTCATGCGGGAGACCACCCGCACCGAGATGCTGCGCATGGGCATCGACCTGCGCGACGTCGACCAGCCCATCGGCACCCTCTCCGGCGGCGAGCGCCAGTGCGTGGCCATCGCCCGCGCCGTCTACTTCGGCGCGAAGGTCCTGGTCCTCGACGAGCCGACCGCCGCCCTCGGCGTCAAGCAGTCGGGCGTCGTCCTGAAGTACATCGCCGCGGCGCGCGACGCGGGTCTGGGCGTCGTCCTGATCACCCACAACCCGCACCACGCCTATCTGGTCGGGGACCGCTTCGTCCTCCTCAAGCGAGGCATCATGGCCGGCAGCCACACGCGCGAGGAGATCACTCTGGACGAGCTCACCCGACAGATGGCGGGCGGCAGCGAGCTGGAGGAACTCAGCCACGAACTGGAGCGCGCCCCCACCCCGACACATCTCGGCGGGCACCCGAGGGACACCGTCCCCAAGGACGCCCCCACCAAGGACGACTGAGGCCGCTCCCGGGGCGGCGAAACCCGCCGGAGGGGGCAGGAGGTGGGGCGCCTCACCCCCTGGCACAAGGTCGTCGCGCACAAGGGGTGGCAGAATCGGGACCGGCGGGCGCCGTTCGCCGCCGGCGACGGCCGGCCACCGAGACCACCCAGGGACGAACCGAGCCGTGCGAGTACACGCCCCCACCCCCGCCCCTCTCGGCAGGACGGCGGCCGCCCGATGAGCACCTACCGGGACATCACGCACCGCGGCTCCGCCCGCGCCACCGTCCTGCGCACGGTCGGGACCCGTGAGCGACGCTCCCACCTCACCGCGCCCCGGGTGCCCACCGTCGGAATCGACATCGGCGGTACGAAGGTGATGGCCGGCGTGGTCGACGCCGACGGCGTCATCCTGGAGAAGATCCGCACCGAGACGCCGGACAAGTCCAAGAGCCCCAAGGTCGTTGAGGACACCATCGTCGAGCTGGTCCTCGACCTCTCCGACCGCCACGACGTGCACGCGGTGGGCATCGGAGCGGCCGGCTGGGTCGACGCCGACCGCTCCAAGGTGCTCTTCGCCCCGCACCTCGCCTGGCGCAACGAGCCACTGCGCGACGCGATCACGGCCCGCCTCGCCGTGCCCGTGCTGGTCGACAACGACGCCAACACCGCCGCCTGGGCCGAATGGCGCTTCGGCGCCGGCCGCGGCGAGGACCACCTCGTCATGATCACGCTGGGCACCGGCATCGGCGGCGCGATCCTGGAGGACGGCCAGGTCAAGCGGGGCAAGTACGGCGTCGCTGGCGAGTTCGGCCATATGCAGGTGGTGCCCGGCGGCCACCGCTGCCCGTGCGGAAACCGCGGCTGCTGGGAGCAGTACAGCTCGGGCAACGCCCTGGTCCGCGAGGCCCGAGAGCTCGCCGCCGCGGACTCCCCGGTCGCGCACGGTCTCATCGAGCGCGTCGGCGGCAACGTCAATGAGATCACCGGCCCGCTCATCACGGAGCTGGCCCGCGAGGGCGACGCCATGTGCACCGAGCTCCTCCAGGACATCGGCCAGTGGCTCGGCGTCGGCATCGCCAACCTCGCCGCCGCCCTCGACCCCTCCTGCTTCGTCATCGGCGGCGGCGTCAGCGCCGCCGACGACCTGCTGATCGGCCCGGCCCGCGACGCCTTCCGCCGCCACCTCACGGGCCGCGGCTACCGCCCCGAGGCCCGGATCGCCAAGGCCCAGCTCGGCCCCGAGGCCGGCATGGTCGGCGCCGCCGACCTCGCCCGCCTCGTCGCCCGCCGGTTCCGCCGGACCAGCCGCCGCCGCGTGGAGCGCTACGAACGCTACGAGCGCTACGCGCAGGCCATCCGCACCACCACCCAGGGATCCCCGTAATGCCCCCCTCCGTGCCCCGCCAGTCCCCGCCCCCCGAGGGGGGCGGTAAGCGCCCCGAGAGCCGCCGTCACGTCGTCACCCGGCGCTGGCTGACGGCGATCACCATCGTGCTGCTCATCGGAGTCCCCGCGGGCTATCTGCTGATCTCCGCCGAGCAGAGCCGCGACAGCGGACGCGACAAGGCGAAGGCGGCCTCCGCGACCGGCCTCACCGAGGGCTTCCCGTCCCGCCTGCAGCGCCGTATCTACGACATCCCGGTCCCGAACGCGGCCACCGACGTGGCGTACTACGAGACGAACAACTGGAAGACCAGCAGGCTGTACGTCCAGTTCCGCACGGTCCCCGCGGACTTCGACTGGTTCCTGAGCGACCTGGGAATCAGCCGCTCCGCCCTCAAGACCGGCCATGTCTCCATCAGCGAGCGCGACGCCGGGATCGCGGGCTGGGACCTCAGAACGGGCGACGACTGGGCCGGCGCCACGGTCGCCGAGAAGGACCCGCTGCCGACCGTCGACATCACCGTCGACGAGAGCGATCCGGCCCGCCCGCTGGTCTACGCCGTCTCGGCCGCCACTCCCTGACCACGGATCGCCCCCTTCGGTACCGGTTCGAAGTCGACCGGCCAGTTCGTGATGTGGATGCACAAGGAGAGCTCGGTCGACTACTCCGAGGCGCGGGGCGCGGTCTCCTCGACCGTGGCACGGATGCACACGGGGCTGTACGCGGCAATCCCGGCATGTGCATCAGCGGTTACTGGGCTCACGTGGCGGCTCCTGGGGTAGTGACGCGTTCTGACGCGGTGAACGGGTCGATCTCTGCGGGCACAAGTGGCTCTCGGCTCGACGAGGCATCAAGGTGTCTGCTCGGGGCGACGACGAGGTATCCATCGTGCGCGGGAACGCCGGTTTGGCTAACCGGCGTTCCCGGGCTATGTTGCCCAGCTCTCCGGTCGACGTCGTGCCGATGCCCCAGCCGCTCCTGGTGGGGTTGCCGCCCTTTGGCCGTGGTGATGGAGTCCCACTTCGGCGATTGGCGCGATGTCGCACCACGACGCAAACACCATCGCATCGAGGTCAAGGGCTCTGACGGGAGCCGGCGGGGCTGGACTCCCCAGGGTGCGTGCACCGTCCTTGAGTGCTCGCTCCCAGCGGGTCAGCACGTGTTCGCGGCTGGCATGAATGTCGGTGACTACGATTAATTACCAGGTGGTCGTGGAGGTCGCGACCGCCGGGTTGGCAGGGGCGAAGGTGTTCTCCCTGCCCCTATTCCTGGAGCTTTCCGTGGCCGCTACACCGCCCCCACCCCTCGGTCCGGTGCCCGTCTGCCCGTCCGGCCTGCGTCCCACTCGTAACGCCAGGTGTACGGGTTCGCGGGAGAGGTGGGTCATCCAGTGGCGGCAGGTGGTTCAAGGGCGCTGGCCACCTACCCCTTCATGAGCACTCTGACCGCGGTGCACGTCGGCGGGCCAACGGGGTGAGGTGCCGATGGGCGATCCGCTTGTCGGCCGAGTCCTGCCTGTGCCCCAGCAGCCTTCAAGGCGCCAGCTGGATGACCAGGACCGCACGGCGGAAGCGGGGGCCCGGGCTGTGGGCCGCTGCCTTCACCCGCTCATGGACCGCGGCCCCACCTGGTGCTCAGTTCTCGGGCGGCGGCGCCGTGCTCTTGCGTACGACCAGGCTCGTGGCCAGCTCCAGCCGCGTGGACACCGGTTCCTGGGCCCGCAGTCGCATCAGCATCTGCGTGGCCTCCTCCGCCATCTGGCGCAGCGGCTGGTGGACCGTGGTCAGTGCCGGGCTGGCCCAGCGGGCGATGGACACGTCGTCGTAGCCGACCACCGAGAGGTCGTGGGGGACGCGCAGGCCGTGTACTCGGGCGGCTTCCAGTACGCCGAGTGCCTGGAGGTCGCTGCCCGCGAAGATCGCGGTGGGCCGCTGGGGCCGGGACAGCATCTCGGCGGCGCGGTCGTATCCGCCCTCCACGTGGAAGTCGCCGAACAGGATGAGTCCGGGGTCCACCTCCAGCCCAGCCATGGTCATCGCCGACCGGTAGCCGTCGAGCCGGGCGCGGGAGCAGAGCATGTCCTCAGGTCCGGTGATGATGCCGATGCGCCGGTGCCCGCACTCGATGAGGTGGCGGGTGGCGGCCAGTCCGCCATTCCAGTTGGCCGAGCCGACCGAGGGCACGTCGGGGTCGGGGTCGCCCGCCGGGTCGATGATGACGAACGGGATCGAACGCGCCCTGAGCTGCTGTTTCACTTCGCTGGGCAGGGCGGAGAAGACCAGGACGACACCGAGCGGCCGACGCTGGAGCATCGCCTCCATCCAGTCGGGGCTGGGCGAGTGACGGGTTCCGCTCTCGGTGAGGACGACCCCGGCGCTGTGCGCCTTGGCGACGTTCTCCACTCCCCGGATCAGCTCCATCGCCCAGATGCTCTCCAGCTCGTGGAACACGATCTCGATGAGTGGTGCCTCGCGGGCCGACCGTGTGGTGCGCCGGTACGCATGGGCTTCCAGCAGGCGCTCCACCTTGACCCTCGTGGGGGGTGCCACATCTTGCCGACCGTTGAGGACCTTCGAAACTGTCGAAATGGAGACGCCGGCCCGCTGGGCCACCTGGGCCAGGGTGACGCGGCCCATTTCCTCGTCATCACGCATGCCCAGGAGCATAAGGCACGAGACCTCTACCACCGAGGCGTAACGCTTTGATAACGCGGTGACCGAGGGTTGACCCCCCAGATGGGGAGTCCTAGCGTCCCGACTCAGGAAGTTTCGGTAACTGTGCCGAAAAAGTTTCGAAGGGTGAGTCGATGAAGCAACGCGCACGGTTCTCGCGGGCCGTCGTCGTCGGTGGTGCCGCGCTGGCGCTGCTGCTGTCCCTCTCCGGGTGCGGAGGAGATTCCGATGCGGCCGGCGGCGGCGACACCTTCCACGTCCTGGTCTACGGAGACGCGGCGAACAAGGTGGAGAAGGAGCTCGTCGCCACCTTCAACAAGACGTCGAAGGTGAAGGCCGTCCTGGATACGATCCCGGGCGCCGACTACCAGGCCAAGCTACAGACGGTCATCAGCAGCAAGCAGGCGCCGGACGTCTTCTTCAACTGGGGCGGCGGTAGCATCAGGCCGTTCGTCGACGCCGGTCTGCTGCTCCCGCTGGACTCCTTCATCGCCAAGGACCCCGGCCTCAAGACGAACTTCCTGCCGTCCGTGTTCAACAGCGCGGTGATCGACGGTACGTCCTACGGGATCCCCATGCGCGGCACGCAGCCCGTGCTGCTGTTCAACAACGGCAAGGCGCTCAAGAAGGCGGGCGTCGAACCCCCGAAGACCTGGGACGACCTGCTGGCGGCTGTCAAGGCGCTGAAGGCCGACGGTGTCACTCCGATCGCACTGGGCGGCGGCGACCGGTGGCCGACACTGATGTGGTTCGAGTATCTCTACGACCGCATCGCCGGCCCGGAGCTCTTCCAGAGGGCCCTGGACGGCGACCAGGACGCCTGGGCGAGCCCGGACAGCCGCAAGGCGCTGAGCAAGATCAAGGAACTGGTGGACGCAGGGGCCTTCGGCACCAACTACGACTCGGTGAAGTTCACCGACCAGGGTTCCCCCACGCTCCTGGCGAGCGGCAGGGCCGCCTTCGAGCTGATGGGCTCGTGGGAGTACTCGACGCAGCAGGACGCGCACCCCGAGTTCGCGAAGAGCGACCTCGGATACAGCACCTTCCCGTCCGTCGAAGGCGGCAAAGGCGACCAGGCGAACGTCGTCGGCAACACCAACAACTTCTACTCCGTGCTGAAGAAGACGAAGCACCCGCAGGCCGTCGCCGAGTTCCTGAAGCTCATGTACTCGGACCAGTTCGTCAAGGCGCAGCTCGGCATCGGCAACCTGCCGACCACGACGAACACCGAAGGCTTCCTGGACACCGCCGCCAGCCCCGAGTTCGCGAAGTTCCAGTACGACATGGTCAAGGCGGCCCCGGCGTTCCAGCTCTCCTGGGACCAGGCGTACCCCCAGTCGGCGGCCACCACGATGTACCAGTCCCTCCAGCAGTTCTTCAACGGCTCGATGGACGAGGACGCCTTCATCGAGGCCATGCAGACGCTGCCGAGCTCGTGAGCTCACTGAATCCGGACTCGGAACATATGACATGACCCGAATCGCAATACCCTCCGCGGACAGCGAGACGGTCAAGAGGGCCGGTGCGTCCGGCATCGGAGCGGGCCGCCCGGGATTCCTCTGGGCGGCCCCCGCCGCTGTCTTCTTCGGCCTCTTCGCCATCGTCCCGCTCATCATGGTCGCCGTCCTCTCCTTCGCCAGCTGGGACGGTCTGAGCGACCCGCAATTCGCCGGCCTCGACAACTGGAAGAAGCTCCTCGACGACCCTGTCATGATCAAGAGCCTCTGGCTGAGCGTCCTGCTCACCGTGCTCGGGGTCCTCGTCCAGACCCCGCTGAGCATCCTGCTCGGGGTCTGGGCGGCGGGGCACCAACGCAACCGGGCCGTCCTGTCAGCCATCTACTTCGTCCCGATGCTGTTGTCCATCGCGGCCGTGTCCGTGCTGTGGCGCGCCGTCCTCGATCCCAACCTCGGTGTCCCCGCGCAGGCCACCTGGCTGTTCGGCGACGGCAACCTGTTCGGGATGCAGTCGAGTGCGATCGGCGTCCTGGTCTTCGTCAGCACCTGGCAGTTCACCCCACTGCACACGCTGATCTACCAGGGCGCGGCGCGCGCGGTGCCGCCGGTCCTCTACCAGGCGGCGCAGATCGACGGCGCGGGCACGGTGCGGCAGTTCTTCCACATCACGCTGCCGCAGCTGCGCAACTCGATCATCACCTCGATGATCCTGATGGTGGTCGGCGGACTCACGACCTTCGACACCGTGCTCATCCTGACCCAGGGCGGACCGGGAAGCGACACCACCATCAGCGCGTACTACATGTACCAGAAGGCGTTCAAGAGCTTCGACTACGGAGCGGCGTCCACCATCGCCCTCCTCCTGGTCCTCGTCTCCACGGTCATCTCGCTGATCGTGGTGCGGCTCTCGGGCTACGACAAGATGCGCAGCACCATGGAGGGACTGTGAGGAAGAGCCGTCCCAACTACTTCGCCGGTCTCGGCTCGCTGGCCTGGCTCCTCGTGGTGGGGCTGCCGCTGTACGTGATGCTCGTCGCCACGTTCCAGTCGCGCCCCGACTACGCGGCGAACGGCCCGCTGGCCTTCCCCGAGCACTTCACGCTCGACAACTACGTCAACGACCTCGACAGCGGCTTCGCGCAGTACTTCCTCAACACGGTCATCGTCACCGTGTGCGTGGTGGGCATCGACGTGCTTCTCGTCCCACCGCTGGCCTACACCATCGTCAGGAGCCGGGGCCGGGCCGCCACCACGGTCTTCCGGCTGTTCCTCCTGGGCCTGGCGATTCCCTCGCAGGCCGTCATCGTCCCGATGTTCTTCGTCATCAGCGAGGCCGGTCTCTACGACAACCTCGTCGGCGTCATCCTGCCGACGGCAGCCTTCGCCATGCCGGTCTGCGCCCTGGTCCTCACGGGGGTGATGCGAGACATCACCCCCGATCTGTACGAGGCGATGACGATCGACGGTGCTTCGTCCCGGCGGGTCTTCTTCCAGTTGGTGCTGCCACTGTCCAAGAGCGGGGTCTCGACGATCGTCGTCTTCTCCGCGCTCCAGGCGTGGAACGGCTTCCTCTTCCCCCTCGTCCTGACGCAGTCGGCGGAGACCAAAGTCATCACCATGGGGCTCTATGAATTCCAGACGGAACACGGAGTCAACACCCCCGGCCTGCTCGCCGCAGTTGTCCTGTCCATGCTCCCCATCCTGATCGTCTACCTGTTCGCTCGTCGTGCCCTGGTACAGGGGCTGATGGGGGTCGGAGGAAAGTGACCGCCAACATCGACAACGCCGGCGTGCCGACACCCGCCGAGACCACCGACTCCCGGGCGCCGGCGTCCGGCCTCACGGACCACCGCACCGGGCCTTGGCGAGATGCCACCCTCGCTCCCGAGGCCAGGGCCGACGCCCTGATCGCCGCCATGACCCTCCAGGAGAAGATCTCCCAGCTCTTCGGCATCTGGGTGGGCGCGTCCGACGAGGGCGCCGAAGTCGCGCCGTTCCAGCACGACATGGAGGAGGCCGTCGCCCTCGACGACCTTCTTCCGCACGGCCTCGGCCAGCTGACCCGCCCGTTCGGCACGGCCCCGGTCGACCCGGCCGTGGGTGCCCTCTCGCTGTCGCGCACCCAGGAGCGGATCGCCGGGGCGAACCGATTCGGCATACCGGCGCTCGCCCATGAGGAGTGCCTTGCCGGCTTCGCCACCTGGGGCGCGACCGCCTACCCGGTGCCGCTGTCCTGGGGCGCCACCTTCCATCCGGAGCTGGTCCGTGAGATGGCCGCCGCGATCGGCCGCGACATGCGCTCCGTCGGCGTGCACCAGGGGCTCGCCCCTGTCCTCGACGTCGTACGCGACGCACGCTGGGGCCGTGTCGAGGAGACGATCGGTGAGGACCCGTACCTGGTGGGAACAGTCGCCACCGCCTATGTGCGGGGACTGGAGTCGGCCGGGGTCGTCGCCACTCTCAAGCACTTCGCCGGCTACTCCGCCTCACGAGCGGGCCGCAACCTCGCCCCCGTCGGCATGGGCGTGCGGGAGCGGGCCGACATCATCCTGACCCCGTTCGAAATGGCCGTACGCGAAAGCGGCGTACGGTCCGTCATGCACGCCTACACCGACACCGACGGAATCCCCTCCGCGGCCGACGGGCCGCTGCTGACCGGCCTGCTCCGCCACACCTGGGGCTTCGACGGGACCGTTGTCGCGGACTACTTCGGCATCGCGTTCCTGAAGACGCTGCACGGGGTGGCGGGGACCTTCGGGGAAGCAGCCGGCGCCGCACTCGGCGCGGGTGTGGACGTGGAACTGCCGACCGTCAAGACGTTCGGCAGCCCGCTGACCGACGCGATCGCCGAGGGCCTCGTACCAGAGGCACTGGTGGACCGTGCGGTACGCCGAGTGCTGGTCCAGAAAGTCCAGTTGGGGCTGCTGGACGCGGACTGGAGGCCGGTACCACCGGGGCTCATCGAAGCCGCGGGTGCGGACGGCTCCGGCGGGAACTCGGAGGCGCTGCGCGGGACCGTCCGTCTCGACACCGACGAGAACCGCGCGCTCGCCCGCCGCGTCGCCGAACAAGCCGTCGTACTCCTACGCAACGACGGCACCCTGCCGCTGGCGGCGGACGCGGCCGCCGAAGCCCCGGCCCGTATCGCACTCATCGGACCCAACGCCGACACCCCGACGGCCGTCCTCGGCTGCTACGCCTTTCCCGTCCACGTCGGGGGCCAGCACCCCGGAACACCGCTCGGTATCGAACTGCCCACCCTGCGCGAAGCATGTGCGGCGGAGTTCCCCCACAGCGAGATCGTCACCGCGCAGGGTGCGGACATCGACGGGCCGGCCACCGGCGGATTCGATGAGGCCATCGAACTGGCCAGGGGCGCCGACCTCGTGATCGCCGCACTCGGCGACCGGGCCGGTCTCTTCGGGCGTGGCACGAGCGGGGAGGGCTGCGACGCGGAGAACCTGGCGCTCCCCGGTGTCCAGCAGCAGCTGCTCGACGCCCTCCTCGACGCGGGCACCCCCGTCGTCGTCACCCTGCTCGCCGGACGCCCCTACGCCCTCGGGCGTGCGGTGGACGAGGCAGCTGCGGTGGTGCAGTCGTTCTTCCCCGGCGAGGAAGGAACGACGGCCATCGCCTCGGTGCTCAGCGGCCGCACCGAACCGTCCGGCCGACTGCCCGTCAGTGTGCCGAGCCACCCGGGCTCCCAGCCCTCCACCTACCTGGCGGCGCGGCTGGGCCATTCCAGCGATGTGTCCAGTGTCGACCCGACCCCGGCGTTCGGGTTCGGCCACGGTCTCACGTACACCGCCTTCGAGTGGAGCGACCTCGTCGTGGAGCACGGACGGGCGTCGACAGAAGGGGAGTTCACGCTCTCCTGCACCATCCGCAACACCGGTGCGCGGCAGGGGACCGAAGTGGTCCAGGTATATCTCCACGACCCGGTCGCCTCCGTGGTCCAGCCCGTACAGCGCCTCATCGGGTACGTACGCCTCGAACTGAATGCCGGACGGGCGGCCAGGGTACGGGTGACGGTCCCGGCGGACCTCGCGTCCTTCACAGGCCGCGACGGCCACCGGATCGTCGAGCCGGGCGATCTCGAACTGCGGCTGAGCGCGTCGAGCACCGATACGCGCCTCACGGCCCGGGTCAGGCTGACCGGACCGGTACGAATGGTCGATCACACCCGTCGGCTGCACCCGAGCGTCACGACGGAGATCCTCGCGGACGCGCCGTAGCCCGGCGCACCGGAAGGACCTTCGCGGGTGGGACGACCACCCGCGAAGGTCCTTTTGTCCCTCCGGCCGGACGCTCCGGTCAGGATGCGGTGCAGGCGCTGATGGTGGGCGGTGCCGTGTTGCCGTTCGTCATGACGGTGAAGCCGAAGCTCGTCGTCCCGCCGGCCGCCAGGCTGCCGTTGCCGCTCGGGGCCACGGTCATTACCTTCCCGGTGTTGTCCCAGCTGGGCGTGCCGTTCCAGGTGGCCGAGATCCGCTGCGCCGAGGCGATGGTCACCCGCACGTTCCAGCCGCTGATCGCCGAACCTCCCGCCGTCACGGTCACTTTGCCGTTGTAGCGGTCACCCCACGTCTCCTGCTTCGCGTACGAGACGGTGCACGTGCGGGTGCCGCTTCCCCCGTCACCACCGCCGCTCGTACCGCCCAGGGTGGACAGCACGGAGTCGTAGGCCGGCTTCTTGTTGTAGTTGCCGTCGAAGAGCAGCGGGGTCCCGCTCGCGCGCCAGGAGTACTTGTCGGTGATGCCCCAGACGGTGATGCCCGCGCAGCGCGTCACCGCGAGGCACGCCTTCACCACGTTGGCGTAACTCGTGGCCTGCGAGGCCCCGGACCCCTCGATGTCCAGTTCCGTGATCTGCACGTCGACGCCGAGGTCGGCGAAGCGCTGCAGATTCGTTTGGAAGTCGGCGGGGACGGGGGACTGGCTGTTGAAGTGACTCTGGAAGCCTACGCAGTCGATGGGCACACCGCGCTGCTTGAAGTCCTTCACCATGGCGTACACGGCGTTGGACTTCGCGTTCACCCCGTCGGTGTTGTAGTCGTTGTAACAGAGCTTCGCAGCCGGGTCGGTGGCCCGCGCGGTGCGGAACGCCTCTTCGATGAAGCCGTTGCCGAGCTTGTCCTGGAAGGGCGAACTACGGCGTGCTCCGCTGCTGCCGTCCTGGAACGCCTCGTTGACGACGTCCCACGAGTGGATCTTGCCCTGGTAGTGCCGCATGACCTGGGTGATGTGGTTGTTCATCGCCGTACGGAGGTCACTCGCACCCAGTGACCCCACCCAGCCGGGCAGCTGGGAGTGCCAGACCAGGGTGTGTCCCCGCACCTTCATGCCGCGGCTCTGCGCGTGGCTGACGATCTGGTCGGCCGCCCCGTAGGAGAACGATCCCCGGGACGCCTCCAGCGCATCCCATTTCATCTCGTTCTCGGGGGTCACCGAGTTGAACTCGGTGTTCAGCGTGGCGGCGTAGGGCGCCTCACCGAGGTGGTTCGCGGCGACCGCCGTGCCGAAGTAGCGGCCCTTGACGGCTGCCGATTCACCGAGGGTGCTCGCCGCGTGGGCGGTGCCGGACAGGGCGACGACACCGGTGGCCGTGAGCAGCGCGGTGACGGAGAGGACCAGTGCCCTGCGCGCGTAGGCACGTAGAGGGCTGCGACCTTCCCCAGGAGTGTTCGCATTTGTGCTGATCATGACAACCTCTTTCTTCTGTGGGCGGGCCGTGCGGGGTGGATGGCTGAGCGGGTTACCGCTGGGTGCGCGCGCCGCTCAGCGGTTCGGCGGTTCGGCGGTCGGCGGTCGGTGCGGTGTGCGCGGGCTTTGCGGCGAAGACCGCGTCCAGGATGTTGGCGGCGTCAGAAGAGGGTGGCCCTCGGGCGGACGGCGTGTGCCCAGCGGAACGCGTCGGCGTATACGACGGCCCAGCTCCCGCAGCCAGAGCAAGTCCCGGTAGGTGCCGCCCTCGTCGAAGGTCTCGTTGACGACGTCCCACTGGTAGGTCCGGGGTGCCCGCGTCGAGTGCGGCGGTGTCCACCGCCGTGCCGGTGCGGAGATCCGCGCGATCGACGAGCATGCGCAGTGTCCGGTCGTGCTTGCCGGGGTGGGCGTGCCGTCTGGGTGGCGGCTCCCAGTACGAGCACAGCCGTGGTCGCCGCGGCGAGGGCGTGCAGGGTGCGTCGGCGCATGGGATCTCCTGGGGAGTGAATACGGGCCGGGGCAGAGCGGTTCGCCCCCGGAAGCGGTGTGCGCTCCTTTCCGCGCCTGGCATGTGCGGGATGCCCTGCGAAAGCTTTCAGGGGTCGACTGGCCAGCTCCGCCCTTCTGTCGCACGGAGAATGGCTCCCAAAGGAATCCTGAGTGATGCGCGCTTCCGAAACAATGCCGCGTAACAACCGAAATTATTTCGGTCCGCCGTGTGCGCCTTCCCCCGGGCCCCGGCGGCGGCCTCCCCCCAAGACCGTCGGGACGCCGGGGGCTTCAACTCAGCTAGCCGTTGATCGAGGCCATCACGGGCCTCCTTGTCGTCGTCCGAGTTCCATGACGAGGCATTGGGCACGCTGCGCGAATAGCCGACGGCCGATGACGCCAGCCACCGGCCTCGACCGGCAGTCGCACTGACGCGGCAGCACCATTGGGTTCGTGGCCGGTGTCAGAGACCAGGCGGCGTCGCCCTGTCCACCGTCATCGGCGCGGCCGACCGCGGCAGTCAGATCCACGTCCCCGCGCGTGGCACCGGCCGGCAGCCGCCAGGTATCGCCGCGCGCTACTCACTGGTGCGGACGACGACGCGGTCACCAGCGCTTGCTTCGTCTGGAACGGCACTGACTCGGAGGCGTGATGACGCCTACGGCAACGGTGCCGGGCGAACGAACCCTGCGCCGCCCCGAGCTGCGCTCGCTGTGGCAGGCGTCCACGTCCGCCTTTGCTCCGGTCGGCCCGTCACGCGGGTGGGGCGCAGCTGCCATAGGCCGATGCGTTCCCCGCGTCACCCCCAGGCGACGGCTGCGAGCCGGCGCTCCATGACGCCCGTTTGACGCTCCGGCCATCGGATTGCCGACCAACGGAGCCGGTAAAGCGGCTCTGACCTGGCATTTTTTCTGGTGTCGTCTCGGCTGACGTCTTTCCGATGACGCACCACGTGGAGTGCGTGGCCATCCTTGAGCCCGCCGCCAAGGGTTCCTGACCTGCGGGTTCGAGTGGTGTGCATTATGTGCACTGTGGGCGTTACGGGCGATATCTTGACGCTGAAATGACGCTCTCAGAGGCATCTTGACGCTCATTTGACGCTCGTTCTGATGGCCCGTCAGGCATCGTGCGTCGCTGGTCAGGCCAGACGAACCACACCGGGGCATCAGTCGAGCGAGCGCATTCCAGGAGTGTGAGCCGGATTGTGACGTCCCTGGCGCCACGGGCCTTCGTCGGTTTCCCGTTACCAATTTCCCAGACTTGTTCGGCCGGGGCGATCCTGTTTGCTTCTCGGCGTAGAGCTTCCTCAGCGGCTCCGGAAGGAGTTGGCAAGATTTGGAAACCCTCACCCAGGGCGGCCTGTTGCTTTTCGGGGGCCGCGTCTACGGAAAGCCTGTCAACATGAGACAACAGGTCTTGGCCGAAGAGCGATCCGGCCCGCCCCGCTCGTCTACGCTGTCTCGGCCGCCACCCCCAGACCCCGGCCCGTCCACCCGTTCGGTGACCGCGCCGGATCCGGCGCCGAGAGGTGGGGGCCGTGGCGTCAGTCAGGGGCTCAGCCCGCCAGCGCCACCGCCTGCTGCGCCGCGCGCAGGCCGGACTCGATCGCGCCCTCCACGAACGCCCCGTACCAGCCGCTCGCGATGTCGGAGCCCGCGAATACGACGTTGCCGTGTGGCTGCTGGATGGCAGGGAGCTGGCGCAGCAGCTGGCCGGGGCGACGCAGGCCCCAGCCGCCGCGGGCGTACTTGTCCTTGGTCCACTCCATCGCGCGGTAACCGGCCACCGTCGCCTGCGGGATGAACTGACGCACCGCCGCCTGGACCGCCGACCGGTTCGACACGTCGAGCGAGGGGCCCGTGAAGGCGACGTACAACCGCCCGTCGGGAAGCTCCTGCTGGGGCAGCATCAGTAGGATCGGACCGTCCTCGGCCGACTGCGCGTACACCGCCTCCGAGCTGCCCCGCACATGCAGCCACAGCTTCGTCGCGTGCGGTACGCCGATTCCCTCCGTGGCCGCATCCGTGTGGACCTTGGGCAGACCCGGGTTGAAGGCGATGGTCCGCCAGGTGTTGACGGGCGTGGCGACCACGACGACCCGGGACTTGTACGTCTGGCCGCCGCTCAGCCGAACCTGCGTCCAGTTGCCCGCCTTCGTGACCGACGAGACCTGCGAGTTGAGCCGTACGGCCGCCTTCGACTCGTCCAGCATCGCCTTGAGCACGGAGGTCATGCCGCCGTCGGGCTTGAGGCTCATGGTCGAGTGGAAGCCGTCGTACGTCCCGCCCGCGAGCTGATACCACTGGGCCAGACCCGTCAGGGCGCCGACATCGTTGCCGCCCGCGAACACCGCGGTGGAGCCCGCCACCCATTTGTGGTCCACGGGGGAGAGGCTGAGCTGCTTGATCCGGTCGGACAGCGACAGGTGATCGAGACCCTGCAGCAGGTCCTGGCGGTAGAGCGGTTCCAAGGGGCGCTCGAAGTACTGCTCCGATCCCGCGTAAAACTGCTCGAAGAGGGTGCCCAAACGGCCGAAGACCTCCGCCGGAGGGCTGCTCAAGTAGCCGTCGGCGCCCGGCATCACGGCCAGGGTCGGCGACACGTCCAGCGTGGTGCCGATGGAGTAGCGCTTGAGTTCCCGCTCGACGAGCTGCTGGCCGGGGCCGAACCACCCGCCGCCCAGCTCCACGCGCTCCCCGGCGAAGGCGCTGGTCCACACCCGTCCGCCGATCCGGTCACGGGCCTCCAGCACCAGCGTGGACAGACCACGCGCGGTCAGCTCACGCGCGACGGTGCCGCCCGCGTACCCGGCGCCGATCACGATCACGTCCCAGGGCGCATCCTCCGCGCGCGCCGGGCCGGCGCCTGCTGCGGCGAGGGCCGATGCGAGTGCCGTGGCGGCGCCCGCCTTCAGCAGGGACCTGCGGTCCGGGCCGGTGGATGTGGTGGCGTTCGCCGACGTGCCAAGTTGCCGATTCATGGAGGTTCCCCCTGGGGCGAAGAGGTGACGAGGAGAGGCGCGAAGCGGTGCGGTGGGCGTGGGGTGCCTGCCTGTGGAGCGTGGGCGCGCGTGGGGCGGTTGACGCGTGTGGAGGGGCGGGCGTGGCAGGGGCCGGCCCGGCGGCCCGTGACAACCGCCGGACCGGCCCCTGCCGACTCACCGGGAAGTGATCATTGTCGCCGTGCTCACTCGGTGGGCTTGCGGTACGCCTTGACGACGGCCGCGTAGCTGTTCTTGGCGTGGCCCTGGCCGATGACCCGCTCCATCAACGCCTGCGAGTACTTGGGCAGTTCGGCGTCGATGCCCAGCGCCTGGCTCTCGTGCACGAGGTGCTTGAGCGCCTCCAGGTGCGTCTCGAGCGTCGCGTCGTTGGCCGGGAACTTGCCGTCACCGGCGTCGATCTGGGCCGCGTAGTCGGTCGTGAACATCTTGATGGCGTCGAGCCACATGTGCGCCCAGGGCAGGAACTGCTGGGCGCCGACGCCCGCGGTCTCCACGATCGCGACACCGTGCAGGAAGCTGTTGAGCGTGCCCCACATCAGGCCGAGCAGCGACACGTCGTACAGTGCCGGCATGCCGTGGTCGGCGCCCAGGTATGTGGTGGCACCGCCCAGCAGCTTCAGCGTCGACTCGTGCTTCTGGAAGACGCTCTCCGTGCCGGCGTAGAAGAGCACGGTGGTGTCGGCGCCGATGCCGGGGGGCGTGATCATGATCGCGCCGTCGAGGTACTCGGCGCCCTGCTTCTGCGCCCACACCGCGGTCTCGCGGCCCTGGTCGGACGAGCCGCTCGTCAGGTTGACGAGGACCTTGCCGCTGAGGGCGTTGCCCAGCGAGCCGATCACGTCGTGCACGGTGTCGTACGTCGAGAGGCACACGACCACGAGCTCACTGGCGGCCACGGCCTCCGCAGGGGTGGCGGCGAGCACCGCACCCTGCGAGACGAGGTCGTCGGCCTTTTGAGCCGAGCGGTTCCACACGGTGGTGGTGTGACCCGCCTTCAGGAACGCGGCGGCGAGCGCCTGTCCCATGAGGCCGAGGCCGATGACTGTCACCGGGGTGCGGTTGTCGCCCATGAATGATCCTCCAGTGCATTGTTCTGCGGGGGTGAAAGCGGCGTCGAGCGCGCCACAATTCCGGAAAGGGGTGAGAAGGGGAAGAAAAGGGAAAGTTTGTTCTGCGAGTCACTCGGTGTGGGCGCTGCGGGCTAGAGGAAGACGGTGCCCGGGTCCATGCCGAGAAGTACCCGGCCCTGGAGTTCCAGATTCACATCGATCTGCGCCAGCGCGTGCAGGGAGAAACCCTGGATGTCGCGGTGGAAACGCTGCAGCGGAACGCTGCGCTGAATCACTGAACCACCGCTGGCGTTGAAAAGAATCTCGACGGCTTCCTTCGAGAGCTGCGCGGCGAATGCGGTCTGGCCGCGCACGATCGCCTTTTCCGCGTCGGTCGGCTGCACACCCGCGTCGGCCCGCTCCTGGAGCAGCGTCAGCCAGCGCTCCGACAGCGCCTGCGCCGCGTCGATCTTGTTGGCCGCGGTGGCCACCTGGATCTGGGTGAGCGGGTGCTGCTTCTGGTCGGTCCAGTCGGTGTACGTGATGCCGCGGCCGGGCAGCCGGTCGAGGAAGAGTTCGTACGCGCCCCGGGCGATGCCGATGAAGACGGCGGCGCACTCGGCCATGACGAAGCTCAGCAGACCGTAATTGCGGCCGGTGGCCCCTGTGTTGGAGCGGTCACTGGTGGCGCTGACCATCACCTCTTCGAAGGTGGTGACGTGGTGCGCCGGGATGAAGACGTCCTTGGCGGAGGTCGTGGCGCTGCCGGTGGCGGAGCCCGCGGACACGTGCCAGTCGTCGGCGACGGTCATCTTGTCCATCGGGACGATGGCCATGACCTCTTCGTGCGTGCCGTCGGGGCGCTCCAGCATCGCCGCGGTGAAGTTCCAGTCCGCGCCCGGCGAACCGGTGTTGAACCGCCAGCTGCCGTTGAGGATGTAACCGCCCTCGGTCTCCACGACCGTTCCGCTCGGCGTGAAGGCGCTGGAGATCTTCACCGAACCTGGAGCGAAGATCTCCTCCTGGGCCCGGTCCGGGTAGAGGGTGGCGGTCCAGGTACTGGTCACCCAGACCATCGTCACCCAGGCGGTGGCGGGGCACCCGCGCCCGATCTCGGTGATGACCGCGGCCTGGTCGGCCAGCGGCAGGTCGAGGCCGCCGAACCTGGCCGGCACGGCCATGCGGAATACACCGGCCTTCTCCAGAAGGGCGAGGTTCTCCTCCGGGAGCCAGCGATGATCCTCGCCCTCGGGACCGTTCTCGCGGAGCGTGGGAATGATGCTTCTCACTGCTTCCAGTACGGACGCCAGGTCGTCGTTCGTAGCCATTGCGGCTCCTCGGTCGTGGGGTCGGTTCTGCCGAACGAGAGGGCGCACTCGGCCAACACTCTCAAGGCACCTGGAACAGTACTTAAAGCGAAGCGGAAAAGAGTAAGAGAGTGTCCACTGTGCGGTCATGGGAAATCCCGGCCGCTCGGCGGGGCCAAATTACCGTTCAATTACCGAAAAATGACTCTGCCGCGGAATCGGCTTCCTTGTGGCAACATCCGTTCCATGACTCTTTCCTGGTCCGACCTCGTACGTACCGCAGCCGAAGAAAGCACCGCAGTTCTGGAGGAGGGAGCCGATCAGAGCTGGGCCCGAACGGCCGGGGACCTCGACTGGAGCGCCCACGAGACCCTGTCGCACATCGCCCTCGGCGTGGTGGGTTACGCCGGGCTGCTCATCGCCCGACCGACCGACCGCTACATCACGCTGTTCTCCTCGATCGACTCCCACGCCCCGGCCCCCGCGGCCCTGGAGGGCATCCGGATCGCCGGTACCCTGCTGGCGAACACGGTGGACACCACCCCGTCCGACGTCAGGGCCTGGCACCCGTACGGACACTCCGACGCCGCCGGGTTCGCCGCCATGGGCGCCCTGGAGCTGGTGGTGCACGGCCGCGACATCGCCCGTGGGCTCGGCATCGACTGGACCCCCTCCGATGAGCTGTGCGCGCCCGTCGTTGACCGGCTGTTCCCCGACGCGCCCACCGGTCACGGCCCTGTGGACACCCTGCTGTGGTGTACCGGCCGCGCCGCACTGCCGGGCCTGCCCCGCCAGTCGGGCTGGCGCTGGTACGGCGAAGTCCGCTGACCGCCGTGCGAAAGGGGCGGCCGACCGACTCCCAGAGTCGGTCGGCCGCCCCTTTCGCACGAACTGCGGCTAGGCGGTCGGGGCCGGCGGGAAGTGACCCTCCTGGACGAAGAACTCGACGTACTTGTCGAAGAGTTCACCGGTCAGCGGCGGGCAGCTGATGCCGGTGCCGCGCAGCGCCAGCTCCGTCCCGGAGGTGTCGATCGGCGGGTAGAAGGCGTCCGTGTCCGAGGTCATCATGTCGAAGGCGTGCAGCAGCGGGAGCAGGGCGTTGCCGCGGTCCGAGCGCACGGCCTCCGTCCACGTCTCCCGGTCCAGGTCACGCAGCCCGTAACCGAGGCCGCGCAGCCGCTCCACACAGTCGGTCAGGCTCAGCGAGTCCCCGTTGAACAGGTGGAAGACACCACCGTCCGCCGCCGGCCGGCCGGCCGGAGAGCGCGACGATGGCCGAACTGACGTAGTCGACCGGCAGCAGGTGGAAACGGCCACCCGTGCCAGACGGCACGGCGCCGGACTGGAGCAGCCCCTTGAGCGTGAGCCACACGAAGTCCCGTGTCTGGCAGGCCCCGTTGACCCGGTCACCGGAGATCACGTCGACCCGGTACACCGACACGGGCATGCCGCGCTCCTTGGCCAGCTCAAGCACCTGCTCGGCCACCCACTTGCTCTGAAGATAGCCGCTGGGCAGCGCCTGCGGGGGACCCGTGGGGTCTGTTGTCCTCAGCGGCACACCCGGCGTCACCGGGCCGTCGAATACACCCACGGTGGACACGTAGTGGACCGGCACCGTGCGGTGCCGCGCCGCGAGCCGCAGGATCTCCTCGGTGCCGCGGACGTTGGCGTCCCTGAGCGCCGTGTACGGGTGCAGCCAGTGGACCGTCGCACCCGCGTGGTGCACTACGTCGACCGTGCGGGCGAGGCCGTCGAAGACGTCCTCGGCCAGCCCGAGCCGCGGTTCGGCGAGGTCCCCGGCGACGACGGAGAGACGGGCCGGATCGATCTCGCCCCAGACCCGGTACCAACGCAGGCTCTCCCGAAGCCGCGTGTACGCCGCCGCGTCGTCCGGCCCGCGCACCAGGCAGTGGATCCGGGCCCGGGTGGTACGCATCAGGTCGCGCAGCAGAAAGGCGCCGAGGAACCCGCTGGCGCCCGTGAGCAGCACCTCGCGGGGGTCGGTGACGGTACGTACCACCTCATCGGCGGGACGGATGGCGTCGTCGAGCCGGATGTCGGCGGCGTGGTCGACGGCCTCGGCCGGGGACCCCGGCCCGGAGCCGTCCCCCATCTCGCCCAGCAGGTACGCGGCCAGGGCGGTCGGGGTCGGATGGTCGAAGACCAGGGTGGCGGGGAGCCGCAGACCGGTGCGTTCCCCGAGCCGGTTGCGCAGCTCCACCGAGGTCAGCGAGTCAAGACCCAGCTGCGGAAGGGGCTGCGTCGGGGGGATGCCCCGGGTGCCGGCGTGGCCCAGGCTCCCGGCGATCTCTTCAAGGACCGCTTCAAGCACCGCTTGCGGGCGCCGCTCCTCGTCGAGACTGGCGAGCAGCGCGGTGAGCGAGGACGGGCCGGTGGTCTCGTCGTGCGCGGCGGGCCGCGCGGTGCGGCGCGCCAGAGAGCTGAACACTGGTGCGACGCGCGGCTGTTTGCTCAGCACGGCGAAGTCGAGCGGGGTGGCCACCGCGTCCGGGCGGCCGGCGGTCAACGCCAGGTCGAGCAGGGCGGGGCCCTGGGCATTGGTGACCGGGAGCAGTCCGCTGCGGGCGATGCGGGTGAGGTCTGCCTCGGTGAGCCCTCCAGTGAGTCCGGTGGCCTCGGCCCACAGGCCCCAGGCGATGGAGGTGGCGGGCAGGCCCTCGGCGGCGCGCCGCGCGGCGAGCGCGTCGAGGGCGGCGTTGGCGGCGGCGTAGTTGGCCTGACCGGGGCCGCCGACCAGGGCGGCGACGGAGGAGAACAGGACGAACGCCGTCAGATCGAGGTGCCGGGTCAGGTCGTGCAGATGCCAGGCCGCGTCGGCCTTCGGTGCCAGCACCGAAACCAGCCGCTCGGGGGTCATCGACGGGATGAGCCCGTCGTCCAGGACGCCCGCGGTGTGCACGATCCCGGTGAGGGGGTGTGCGTGGGGTATCGCGGCTAGGAGCACGGCCAGTTCGGTCCGGTCGGACACGTCGCAGGCCCGGACGGTGACGCTCGCCCCGAGAGCGGTCAGCTCGGCAATCAACTCGGCTGCGCGGGGCGCCCGTTCGCCGCTGCGGCTGACGAGCAGCAGATGGCGTACGTCGTGCCGGGTGATCAGGTGCCTGGCGAACAGTGAGCCCAGCGAGCCCGTACCGCCCGTGATGAGGACGGTGCCTCCGGCGGTGAACGACGGTGCGGTCGCGCGGGCCGGGTCCGGGCGCCGTGCGCGGGCCAGGCGTGGGACAAAAACACCGCCGCGCCGGATCGCCGTCTGGGGCTCGTTGGAGGCGACGGCGGCGGCCAGCAACGCGGGGTCGGTGTCCGGGGACGCGTCGACGAGGACGATCCGGCCGGGGGCCTCGGACTGCGCGGAGCGCAGCAACCCCCACGCGGCGGCGGCGCCGGGGTCGGTGACCTGTTCGCTCGGGCCGGTGGCCACGGCGCCGGAGGTCACCACTACCAGCGGGGAGTCGGACCGCTCCTCGTCGGCGAGCCACTGCTGGGCCAGGGCCAGCGCCCGCCGGGTGGTGTCGTGCACGGCGGCGAGCGGATCGCCGGGATCGGCGGACGACAACCGTTCGAACACGGCGCCGGCGGGCGGGACGGCGGACGCGGCGGCCGGGCGGGGCGCCCAGTCCAGATGGAAGAGCGCCTCGTGGTCACGGGCCGCGCCCGAGGCGACCCGGGCCGGGTCGACCGGACGTACAGTCACCTCGGTGATGTCCGCGACAGGCTGTCCGGACAGGTCGTAGAGGCGCACGCCCACTGCGCGCCCACCGATGACGGCGTCGTGCTCGCCGTCCTGTGGGGTGAGGTGGACCCGTACCGCCGACGCGCCCGTGGCGTACAGCCGCACGCCGCGCCACGACGTGGCGGCCGAAGGCCGGTTCGCGACGGGCAGCGCGTGCAGGGCGGCGTCGAGCAGCGCCGGGTGCAGCCCGTAGTGACCTGCTTCGGCGCCGGCTTCGGCGGTGAGCCGCAACTCCGCGAAGAGTTCGTCGCCCCGGCTCCAGAGTCCGGTCAGCACCTGCAATTGCGGGGTGTACGTCACCCCGGTGTCCGCGAGTCGGCGGTACACGGCCTCGTGTGCGACCACGCTCGCACCGGCGGGCGGCCACTGCTCCTGACCGGCGGCCGGTGCGGGGGCCGCGAAGGTGTCCAGCACCCCGTGGGCGTGGGCGGTCCAGGGAACATCCGCGTCGTCGGGGCGCGCGTGGAAGGTGACCGCCCGCCGTCCCTCTGTGTCCGGGCCGGAGAGCCGGACCTGGAGGTGGATGCCGCCCTCGTCGGGCAGCACCACGGGTTCGTCCACGACCAGTTCGTCGAGCGCCCCGCAGCCCACCTCGTCGCCCGCGCGGATCGCGAGCTCCACCAGGACGGCCGATGGCAGCACCGACCTGGCGCCGACGCGGTGACCGGCGAGCCAGGTGCCCGTGTGCCGGGACAGCCGGCTGGTGAAGACCGTCTCCTCGCCGCAGCTCAGGTGCAGCGCGGCACCGAGCAGCGGATGCCCGGCGTCCACGAGCCCGAGCCCGGCCGCGTCGGCCGGAGCCCTGGACGCCTGGACCCAGTAGCGCTCGTGCTGGAAGGCGTACGTCGGCAGGGGCACGCGTCGCGCGCCGGTCCCGGCGAAGTAGTTTTCCCAGTCGACGTGCACGCCCGCGCCGTGGAGCGCGCCGAGGGCGGTGACCAGGGTGTCCGCCTCGGGGTGGTCGCGGCGCAGCGGGGCGACCGTGGTGGCGTCGGTGCCGAGGGTCCCCCGCACGAGCGCGGTGAGCATGGCGTCGGGTCCGATCTCGACGAAGGCCGTCACGCCCAGCTCGTGGAGTGTGGATACGGCGTCGTGGAAGCGGACGGTGTGGCGGAGTTGGTTGGTCCAGTATTGGGGGGTTTGGAGGTCGTTTCCGGTGGCGGGTTTGCCGGTGAGGGTGGAGATGATGGGGGTGTGGGGTGGGTGGTAGGTGAGGTTTTCGGCGGCGGTGCGGAAGTCGTTGAGCATGCCGTCCATGTGGGGGGAGTGGAAGGCGTGGGAGACGTTGAGGGTGTGGGTTTTGTGGCCTGTGTTGTGGAGTTGGGTGGTGATGTGTTGGGCGGTGGTGGTGTCGCCTGCGATGACGGTGTTGGTGGGGCTGTTGAGTGCGGCGATGTTGATGGTGTGTTCGTGGCCGGTGAGGTGGGGGAGTATGGCGTGTTCGGGGGCTTGGATGGCGATCATGGTGCCGTGGGGTGGCATGTTTTGCATGAGTCGTGCGCGGGTGGTGACGAGTTTGGCTGCGTCGGGGAGGTTGAGGATGCCGGCGCAGTGTGCTGCGGTGATTTCGCCGATGGAGTGGCCGGTGAGGTAGTCGGGGGTGATGCCCCAGTGGGTGAGGAGTCGGTAGAGGGCGACTTCGATGGCGAAGAGTGCGGGTTGGGTGTATTGGGTTTCGTTGAGGCCGTTGCCGGTGGTGATGATGTCGCGGAGGTTGCGGTCGAGGTGTTGGTCGAGGTGTGTGCATACCTCGTCGAGGTAGGTTCTGAACTCGGGGTAGGTGTCCGCGAGTTGGTTGCCCATGCGGACACGTTGGGCACCTTGGCCGCTGAAAAGGAACGCCAGTCGGCCGTTGCCGCGGGCGGCGTTGGTTCCGCGGGGGCGGTCGGCGAGGGCCCGCAGCCCGGTGAGCAGCTCGTCGCGGGTGGTGCCGGTGAGGGCGGCCCGGTGGTCGAGCGCGGTGCGGGTCGTCGCGAGTGAGTACGCGATGTCCAAGGGAGACGCGTCGCGGCCGGCCCCGAGGTGGGTGAGCAGGCGGCGGGCCTGATCACCGAGGGCCTCCGGGGTCTTGCCCGACAGGACCCAGGGCACAGCGCCGGCCGGCCGGGCGGGATGTGTGGCGGCCGGTTCCTGAGTGATATCGGAGGCAGGGGATTCCTCCACGATCACGTGCGCGTTGGTGCCACCGAATCCGAATGAGGATACGGCGGCGCGGCGGGGGTGTTCGGTCTGGGGCCAGGGCTGTTGTTCGGTGAGGAGTTCGACGGCGCCGGAGTCCCAGTCCACCATCGGGGTGGGGTCTTGTGCGTACAGGGATTTGGGCAGCACGCCGTGGCGCATGGCCTGCACCATTTTGATGACGCCGCCGACACCTGCGGCTGCTTGGGTGTGTCCGATGTTGGATTTCAACGAGCCGAGTAGTAGGGGTTGTTCGGCGGGGCGGTGTTGTCCGTAGGTGGCGAGGAGTGCTTGTGCTTCGATGGGGTCGCCGAGGCGGGTGCCGGTGCCGTGTGCTTCCACCGCGTCGATGTCGGCGGGTGTGAGCCGGGCGTTGGCGAGGGCCTGGCGGATGACGCGTTCTTGGGCGGGGCCGTTGGGTGCGGTGAGTCCGTTGCTGGCACCGTCCTGGTTGACCGCGCTGCCGCGCAGCACCGCGAGGATCTGGTGGCCGTTCTTCCGGGCGTCCGACAGCCGCTCCACGAGCAGCAAACCCACTCCCTCGGACCAGCCAGTGCCGTCCGCGTCCGCGGCGAACGACCGGCAGCGACCGTCCGCCGACAGACCACGCAACCGCGAGAACTCGACGAACGCGACCGGCGTCGACATCACCGTGACCCCGCCGGCCAGGGCCAGGTCGCACTCGCCGCCCCGCAGTGCGTTGGCGGCGAGGTGCAGCGCGACCAGCGACGACGAGCAGGCGGTGTCCACGGTGACCGCGGGACCCTCGAAGCCGTACGTGTACGACAGCCGGCCGGAGGCGATGCTGCCTGCGCTGCCGCTGAACAGGTAACCCTCGAACCCCTCGGACGGAAGGTGCGGCCGCGAGCCGTAGTCGTTGTACATCACACCGGTGAACACGCCGGTGCGCGAGCCCCGCAGCCGCGCCGGGTCGAGCCCCGCGCTCTCCAGCGTCTCCCACGCCGTCTGCAACAGCAGCCGCTGCTGCGGGTCCGCCGCCAGCGCCTCGCGGGGCGACATCCCGAAGAACTCCGCGTCGAACGCGTCGGCGTCGTGCAGGAACCCGCCCTCGCGGCCGTAAGAGGTCCCGGCCCGGTCGGGGTCCGGGTCGTACAGGCTCTCCACGTCCCAGCCCCGGTTCTCGGGGAACTCGCTGATCGCGTCGGTGCCATCGGTCACCAGGCGCCACAGCTCGTCGGGTGAGGTCACCCCGCCGGGATAGCGGCACGCCATGCTCACGATCGCGATCGGCTCGTGCTGCCTGTCCTCGGCCTCGCGCAGCTCTCTGCGCGCGTCGCGCGCGTCCGCGATGGCCTTCTTGAGGTAGTCGCGGAGCTTCTCCTCACCCGCCATGATCTTCTCAACTCCCTGTTATAAATGGTCTGTTGCCTCGTGTGCGCACCCGGCGGCGGCGGGTCATTCGATTTCGTCGAGCAGTGCGAAGAGCTCCTCGTCCGTGGCGGATTCGAGGTCGTTGTCCGCCTCTTCCTCGGAGGCGGCGGACAGTCCGACGGCGTCGGCGGCGGCCAGGAGTTCCCGCAGCCGCGCGATGATCCGGCCGTGGGCTCCGGAGTCACCCGCGGCCGCCTCGACAGCGGGCTTCAGCCGGGCCAGTTCGGCCAGGAGCGGCTCGTCCGGCGTCACGTCGTCGCTCACCAGCCGCTCCCGCAGATACGCGGCCAGGGCGCCCGGGGTGGGCTGGTCGAAGGCGAGCGTGGTCGGCAGCCGCAGCCCGGTCGCGCTGGCCAGGTGGTTGCGGAGCTCGACCGCGGTGAGCGAGTCGAAACCCAGCTCCTGGAGAGCGCGGCCGGGCGTGATCTCGGTGGCGTCCGGGTGCCCGAGTACCGCGGCGACCCGGCCGCACACCAGGTCGGTGAGCATCCGGTCGCGCTCGGCGGGCCGCAGGACGGCCAGCTGTTCCGCGAGGCCAGGACCCGACGCCGCGGCCTGCGACGCGCCCGCGGCGCGCCGGGCAGGCGTACGGACCAGGCCGCGCAGCAGCGCCGGAGTCGGCTCGCCCGAGGCGCGCAGGGCCGCCGCGTCCAATCGGGTGACCGCCAGCAGTGACTCCCCGGTGCCGGGGGCCGCATCGAACAGCGCCATGGCGTCGTCCGTAGCCAGTGGCCGCAGACCCGAGCGGGCGAGGCGGCGCAGGTCGGCGTCGGCCAGGTGCCCGCTCAGCGCGCTGCTCTGCGCCCACAGACCCCAGGCGAGCGAGGTCCCGGCCAGGCCCAGCGCCCGGCGGTGGGCCGCCAGCGCGTCAAGGAAGGTGTTGCCCGCCGCGTAGTTGGCCTGGCCCGCCGTGCCCAGCAGTCCGGCGACGGACGAGTAGAGCACGAACGCCGAAAGGCTCAGGTCGCGGGTCAGCTCGTGCAGGTGCCACGCGGCATCGGTCTTCGGTCGCAGCACGGCGTCCAGGCGTGCGGGGGTGAGCGACTGGACCGTGCTGTCGTCGAGGACACCCGCCGTGTGCACGACGCCGGTCAGCGGATACTCCGCCGGTACGGCGGCGAGCAGTGCGGCCACCTGGTCCCGGTCGGTCACGTCGCAGGCCGCGACCGTGACGTCGGCGCCCAACTCTGCGAGTTCGGCGGCGAGTTCCGCCGAGCCAGGCGCGTCCGGACCTCGCCGGCTCACCAGCAGGAGGCGGCGTACAGCGTGCTCGTCCACCAGGTGCCGGGCGAGCACAGCGCCCAGCGCACCGGTCGCACCGGTCACCAGCACCGTGCCGTCGCCCCAGTCGGGACCGGTCACGCCCGCCTGGGGCTCCGCGGTGCGGGCCAGGCGCGGGACCAGAACCCGGCCTTCGCGCAGGGCCAGTTGGGGCTCGTCGCTGTCCAGCGCCCGCAGTAGGAGCGGGGTGTACTCGTCGACGTCGGCGAGAACGATCCTGCCCGGGCTCTCGGTCTGAGCGGACCGCAGCAGACCCCACACCGGGGCGTGCACCAGGTCCGTCTCCTGCCCGGCGGCGGTGGCGACGCCGCCCCGGGTGACAACGGCGAGCCGGGCCCCGGCGAACCGGTCGTCGGCCAGCCACTCCTGGACGATAGCGAGCACCCGGTGCAGCGTGGCGCGCACCGCGTCCGGCACGGAAAGGCCGCTCGCGGCGGTCGCCGTGCCGCGGGCGGGTAGCGGCAGAATCACCAGGGACGGCAGCGCCGCACCCCCGTCCACCGCGCGGCCCAGCTCGCCCAGGTCCTCGTAGGATGGCGTTCCAGGGGCGTACGGCGCGTCCTCGGCCGAGCCGATGACGGCCAGCTCCCCGGGGGCGCCCGCGTCACCGGGCAACTCGGCCGACGGAGCCCAGTCGACCCGGAACAGGCCGTCCGACAGGCTGTTTCCCGCCGCCCGCACCGCGTCCGCCGACAGTGGCCGCAGCGTGAGCGCGTCGACGGAGAGCACAGGCGCGCCGGTGCTGTCCGCCACCGTCAGGGCCAGCGTAGGTGAGTCGGCGTCGCCCGCCGCGGTGGGCGTCAGCCGTACCCGCAGGCTTGCCGCACCGGTGGCGTGCACCGCGACACCGGACCACGAGAACGGCAGCCAGGCCCGCCCGCCGTCGGCCGCGACGCCCGGCAGCAGCGGGTGCAGCGCCGCGTCAAGCAGCGCCGGATGCGCCGTGAACCTCGCTGCCTCGCCCTGTAGTTCGTCGTTCAGCGACACCTCGGCGTACAGCTCGCCTCCGGGACCGGTCCACAGCCGGCGCAGGTTCTGAAACGGCGTCCCGTAGTCGTACTCCGCCGCGGCGAGCCGTTGGTAGGCCCCGCTCAGGTCGGTCTCGACGGCGCCGGGCGGCGGCCACACCGTCAGGTCGGCGCCGGCTCCGTGGTCGCCGCCGAGCCGTCCGTGCGCGTGCAGGGTCCACGTCCCCTCGCTGTCCGCGCCGTCCGGGCGGGAGTGCACACGGATCGCCCGGCCGCCGTCCGGCTCCGCGCCGGACACCGACACCTGGAGCTGGACGCCGCCGTGCTCCGGCAGCACCATCGGCGCGGCCAGCGTCAGCTCGTCCACGCCGTCGGTGCCGGTCTGCTCCGCCGCCTTCAGCGCCAGTTCGAGCAGCCCGGTGGCGGGTACGAGCACGGTGCCCGCGACGACGTGACCGGTCAGCCAGGGGTGACTGTGCCGCGAGAGGCGCCCGGTCAGGACGTACTCGTCACGGTCGGCCAGCGCCACCGAGGCACCCAGCAGCGGATGGCTCGCGGCGGCCAGGCCGAACCCGGCCGCGTCGCCCACCGTCGCCGGGGCGTCCAGCCAGTACCGCCGGTGCTGGAACGCGTAACCGGGCAGGTCCACCCGGTGGGCGCCCGGGAACACGGTGTCCCAGCGCACTGGCGCACCACGCAACGCGAGCTGCGCGAGAGCCGAGGCGAACACAACCCCCTCGGGCCGCCCTCTGCGCAGAGCCGGTGTCAGCGCGCCGGTCTCCTCCTCACCGAGGCACTCCCGCACGAGCGCCGTCAGCACGCCGTCGGGTCCCAGCTCCAGCCACTCGGTGACGCCCCGGCCGGCCAGGTGCCGTACCCCGTCCATGAACCGGACCGCCTCACGGATGTGCCGCGCCCAGTAATCGGGCGAAGCGAGGTCCTCCGCGGTGCCGAGGACGCCGGTGACGTTGGAGACGACGGGGATGCGCGGAGGGTGGAAGGTGAGGCCCTCGGCGACGGCGCGGAACTCGTCGAGCACCTCCTCCATGTGCGGCGAGTGGAAGGCGTGGCTGACGGGCAGCCGCTTGACCCTGCTGCCGCGCTCACGCCACAACGCCATGACCTCGTCAACGTCCGGGGCGTCCCCGGAAATCACCGTCGAACTGGGCCCGTTGACCCCGGCGACCGCCACCCGGTCGCCGTACGCGGCGAGTGTGGCGCGCACTTCCACCTCGGCCGCCTCGATCGCGGCCATCGCCCCATCCTCACGGGCCGCCTGCATGAGCCGGCCGCGCTCGGCGACCAGGACGCAGGCGTCCGGCAGGTCGAGGACTCCCGCCAGATGCGCGGCGGTGATCTCGCCGATTGAGTGGCCGAGCAGGAAGTCCGGTACGAGGCCGTGGTGTTCGGCCAGCCGGAACAGTGCGGTCTCCACCGCGAACAGCGCGGCCTGTGTGAATGCGGTCTGGTCGATCAGAGCCGAGTCCGCCGAACCCTCGACGGCGAACAGCACCTGCTTCAGAGGCCGCACCAGTCCGCCGTCCAGGTGCGCGCATACCTCGTCAAGCGCGGCGGCGAACACCGGCGACTGGGCGTACAGCTCACGGCCCATGCCGAGCCGCTGGGCGCCCTGCCCCGTGAGCAGGAACGCCGTCTTGCCCGGGCGCGGCGTGGCGCTGCCGCGCACCACGGCCGGCGAGGACTCTCCCCGGCCCAGCAGGTCCAGGGCGGCGAGCAGTTCGTCGCGGCCGAACGCCACGACGGCAGCCGTGTGGCTGTGCACGGCGCGGGTGGTGGCCAGGGACAGGCCGATGTCCGCGAGGTCCAGCCCGGGGCGCTCGGCGACATGCGTCCGCAGTCGCGCGGCCTGGGCCCGCAGGGCGGCGTCTCCGCGCGCCGACAGCAGCCAGGGCGCGGCCGGCAGGGCTGACGTCGGCTGCTCCGCCGGGGGTGCGGGCGTCGGCGGACCCTGCTCGATGATGACGTGCGCGTTGGTGCCGCTGATGCCGAATGAGGATACGGCGGCGCGGCGGGGGTGTTCGGTCTGGGGCCAGGGCTGTTGTTCGGTGAGGAGTTCGACGGCGCCGGAGTCCCAGTCCACCATCGGGGTGGGGTCTTGTGCGTACAGGGATTTGGGCAGCACGCCGTGGCGCATGGCCTGCACCATTTTGATGACGCCGCCGACACCTGCGGCTGCTTGGGTGTGTCCGATGTTGGATTTCAACGAGCCGAGTAGTAGGGGTTGTTCGGCGGGGCGGTGTTGTCCGTAGGTGGCGAGGAGTGCTTGTGCTTCGATGGGGTCGCCGAGGCGGGTGCCGGTGCCGTGTGCTTCCACCGCGTCGATGTCGGCGGGTGTGAGCCGGGCGTTGGCGAGGGCCTGGCGGATGACGCGTTCTTGGGCGGGGCCGTTGGGTGCGGTGAGTCCGTTGCTGGCACCGTCCTGGTTGACCGCGCTGCCGCGCAGCACCGCGAGGATCTGGTGGCCGTTCTTCCGGGCGTCCGACAGCCGCTCCACGAGCAGCAAACCCACTCCCTCGGACCAGCCAGTGCCGTCCGCGTCCGCGGCGAACGACCGGCAGCGACCGTCCGCCGACAGACCACGCTGCCGGGAGAACTCGACGAAGACGCTGGGCCCCGCCATGACGGTGACCCCGCCGGCCAGGGCCAGGTCGCACTCGCCGCCCCGCAGTGCGTTGGCGGCGAGGTGCAGCGCGACCAGCGAAGACGAGCAGGCGGTGTCCACGGTGACCGCGGGACCCTCGAAGCCGTACGTGTACGACAGCCGGCCCGACACCACACTGGAGAGGTTCCCCGCGAGCAGGAAGCCCTCGTACTCCTCGGGCACCGACGTCAGACGCGACACATAGTCGTCGTACATGGCACCGGTGAACACGCCGGTGCGCGAGCCCCGCAGCCGCGCCGGGTCGAGCCCCGCGCTCTCCAGCGTCTCCCACGCCGTCTCCAGCAGCAGCCGCTGCTGCGGGTCGGTCGCGGTGGCCTCGCGGGGCGAGACCCCGAAGAACTCCCGGTCAAACTGGTCCGCTTCGTGCAGGAACCCGCCGTGCCGCACATAGGACGTCCCGGTGTGCGCCGGGTCCGCGTCGTACAGTTTCTCCAGGTCCCAGCCTCGGTTCACGGGGAACTCGCTGATCGCGTCGGTGCCATCGGCGACCAGGCGCCACAGGTCGTCGGGGGAGGCGACACCTCCCGGATAGCGGCACGCCATGCCGACGATCGCGATCGGCTCGTCGGCCGAGGCGGTGCGCGCGGCGGGCGCCGTGGGCGCGGCGACGGACACGGCGCCCGCCACCAGGGTGAGCAGGTGGTCCGCCAGTGCCTGCGGTGAGGGATGGTCGAAGACGACGGTGGCGGGCAGCCGGACTCCGGTCGCGGCGTTCAGCCGGTTGCGCAGCTCGACACCGGCCAGCGAGTCGAAGCCGATCTCGTTGAAGGCCCGGCCGGGGTCGAGCGCCGTGGAGTCGGTGTGGCCAAGCACACTCGCGACGGTGGCCCGCACCAGCGTGATGACCGCCGTCTCCCGCTCTTCAGCGGGCAACGCTTCGGTGCGAGCGGCCCAGTCGCCGCCGTCGCCCGCCTTACGGACGACGGCGCGGCGGGGAGCGGCCTTGACAAACCCCCGCAGCAGCGCCGCCGGCGGCTCCGGGTGGCGGCGCAGCGCGGCCAGGTCCAGGTGGACGGGTACCCGCAGCGGCAGTCCGTCCGCGAGCGCCCGGTCGAACAGGGTGAGCCCCTGCTCCGGGGTCAGCGGCCGGACACCGGCCCGCGCCCACCGCGCCAGGTCGCCCTCACTGAGCGTGCCGCCCATGCCATGGGTGGCGTCCCACAGGCCCCAGGCCAGTGAGGTCGCGGCCAGCCCGAGGGACCGGCGATGCGCGGCGAGGGCGTCCAAGTAGGTGTTGGCCGCTGCGTAGTTGGCCTGACCAGCCGTGCCGGTCAGGCCGGAGACGGACGAGAAGAGCACGAACGCCGACAGGCCGAGGTCCCGCGTCAGCTCGTGCAGATGCCAGGCGGCGTCGGCCTTGGGCCGCAGCACAGCCGCCAGCCGCTCCGCCGTCAGCACCTCGACGGTGGCGTCGTCGAGCAGACCGGCGGTGTGTACGACACCGGTCAGCGGATGCTCCGCCGGTACGGCGTCGAGCAGCGCGGCCAGCTGCGCCCGGTCTGACACGTCACAGGTGGCGACGGTGACGTCGGCGCCCAACGCAACCAGTTCGGCGCGCAGTTCGGGCACCCCGGCCGCGCCCTCGCCGCTGCGGCTCGCCAGCAGTAGCCGACGCACGCCGTAGCCGGTGACGAGGTGACGGGCGAAGAGCGCGCCCAGCCCACCGGTGCCGCCGGTGATCAGCACCGTTCCCTCCGGGCCGAACCCGGACGGCCGCGCCGCTTCGGGCGCGCCGGCCCGGACGAGACGCGGTGCCAGCACCTCACCCGCGCGCACGGCGAGCTGCGGTTCGTCGACGGCCAGGGCCACCGGCAGCAGCCCGTCGTCGGCCGGCCCGTGCAGATCGGCCAGGACCAGACGGCCCGGGTGCTCGGCCTGCACGGCGCGGACCAGACCCCACACAGGGGCGGCCTCCAGCGCGGACAGCGTCTCGCCGTCCCGGGTCGCGACGGCGCCCCGGGTGACCGCCACCAGGCGTGCGTCGGCGTAGCGCTCGTCGGCGAGGAACCGCTGTACGAGGCCCAGGACGCGCCGCGCCACAACGTGCGCCGCCCGCACAGGGTCGTCCCCGGGAGTGGCGAGCAGGTCGGTGTGTACGAGCAGTGCCTCCAAGCCCTGCGCGTCGGGGAGTTCGTCGCCGTGCACCGTCGCGACCCGTAGGGCGTCCGTGGCCGCGGGGACGGGCACAGCGGTCCACTCCACGGCGTACAGATGGTCGCCGTGGCGCTGCGCCGCACCGATGAGGCCGGTGCGGGGCACAGCGCGCAGGACCAGGGACTCCACGGACGCCACGGGGGCTCCGGTGGTGTCGGCGAGGGCGAGCGTGAACGTGTCGGGGCCCGTCGGAGAGATGCGCACCCGCAGTTCGCTCGCGCCGGTCGCGTGCAGCTCAGTTCCCGTCCAGGCGAACGGCAGCCGCACGGCGCCGTCGTCGGCGGCGTCAGCCGCGTGCAGCACCAGGGGATGCAGCACGGCGTCGAAGAGCGCCGGATGCAGCCCGAACCGGCCGACGTGCGTGATGTGTTCGGCGGGCAGGCGCACCTCTGCGAAGAGGTCGTCGCCCGAACGCCACAGCTTCGTCAGGCCCCGAAAAGCAGGCCCGTACGTGTAGCCGAGGTCCGAAAGCCGGTCGTAGACGCCGTCCAGCGGTTCGGCGACCGCTCCGGCCGGCGGCCACTGCCGCAGCTCCGCGGCGGCGGCCGCACCGGGGCCGCCGAGGACGCCGGAGGCGTGGCGGGACCAGGGCTCGGTGTCGGCGGCCGCGTGACCGGGCCTGGCGTGCACGCTGAAGGGGCGGCTGCCGTCCCCGGCGGTAGCACCGACGGAGACCTGGACGCGGGCCGCGGAGTCGGCGGGCAACAGCAGCGGCGCTTCAAGGGTGAGGTCGCCCACCCGGTCGGTGCCGATGCGGTTGCCCGCGGCCAGGGCCAGCTCCACGAAGACGGTGGCGGGCACCAGAACGCCGCCGGCGACGACGTGGTCGGCCAGCCACGGGTGGGTGGCGGTGGACAGCAGCCCGGTGAGCACCAGGTCGTCGCCTCCCGCGATGTCCATGGCGGTGGCCAGCAGCGGATGCTCTGCCGGGGAGAGCCCGAACGACCGTGCGTCGCCGGCCGCATGGGGCGCCAGCCAGTAGCGCTCGCGCTGGAAGGGGTACGTCGGCAGATCGGTGCGGCGCCCGCCGGGAAAGAAGGAGCCACCGTCGAGCGGGGCCCCGTGGACCCTGGCGGTCGCCAGTGCGAGGGCCAGCGCCCGGGGCTCGGGACGCCCGGCGCGCAGCAGCGCCACCGCCGTCGCCCCGTCCCCGGCGACGGACCGGGCGAGCGGCGTCAGCACCGCGTCCGGGCCGATCTCGACGTACACCGTGGCGCCGTGCACGCCGAGTTCCCGGACGGCGTCGTGGAAACGTACCGCCGAGCGTATCTGTCTGGTCCAGTAGTCGGGCGAGGCCAGTTCCGCCGCGGTGGCCAGGCGGCCGGTCACCGTCGAGACGATCTGGACGGCGGGCGGGTGGAAAGTGACTCCCGCGGCGACGGAGCGGAACTCGTCGAGCACCGCGTCCATGTGCGGCGAGTGGAACGCGTGACTGACCTGAAGGCGCCGGGTACGGCGGCCCAGCGCCCGAAGACGCTCCGCCACCGTCTCGGCGGCGTCCTCGTCACCGGAGACGACCACCGAGGCCGGACCATTGATGGCGGCCACCGCCAAGCGTCCGTCGAACTCTGCTAGCAAGGGCGCCAGTTCGGACTCCTCCGCCTCCAGCGCGATCATGGCGCCGCCGGGGTGTGCCGACTCCATCAGCCGGCCCCGGGCGGCCACCAGGCGGGCGGCGTCGGCCAGTGAGAACACGCCCGCGCAGTGGGCGGCGGCCAGTTCGCCGATCGAGTGCCCCGCGAGCAGGTCGGGGCTGAGCCCGTGGTGGGCCGCAAGCCGGAACAGCGCCACCTCGACCGCGAACAGCGCGCACCCGGCGGACCGGGCCGCTGTGGATGGCCGCCCAGTCCACGTCCGTGCCGTGTGCGAAGACGGTGGCGAGCGCGGCGAGGAGGGTGCGGCTCTCCGGGCGGCCACGGCGCAGCGCGGGCACGGCGACCACGGAGGCTGGCTCCCGGACGCAGTCACGGACCATCGCCGAGCAGACGCCGTCCGGGCCGAGCTCCAGGAACATGCTGGCGCCGGCCGCCTCCAGGGCGCGGGCCGCGTCCAGGAAGCGCACCGGGCGGCGCACCTGCTCCACCCAGTACTCGGGCGTCGACCAGGCGTCGGTGACCAGCTCGCCGGTCACCGACGACACCGCGTCCACCAGGGGCGCGCGCAGGGTGAGTCCTTCGACGACCGCACGGAACGGGGCGAGCATCGGAGCCATGAGCGGCGAGTGGAAGGCGTGCGAGACGGTCAGCCGCTTCGTCTTGCGGCCCTGCTCACGCAGCAGCAAGGCCACCGCGAGCACCGCGTCCTCGGCGCCCGAAACAACCACGGAGCGCGGTCCGTTGACGGCGGCGACCGCTGCTTGCCCCTCATGACCGGCGAGCACGGCGAGGACCTCTTCCTCGTCCGCCTCCACCGCGACCATCGCGCCACCGGCGGGCAGCGCCTGCATCAGACGGCCACGGGCGGCCACCAGGCGCGCCGCGTCCGGCAGATCCAGCACGCCCGCGACGTGCGCGGCGGCGATCTCGCCGACGGAATGCCCGGCGACCAGTGCGGGGACGACGCCCCACGACTCCACCAGCCGGTACAGCGCGACCTCGACGGCGAACAGGGCAGGCTGGGCCCAGCCGGTGTCGTCGAGGCCGTCGCCGGAGGCGATCACCTCGCGCAGCGGCCGGTCGAGCAACGGGTCAAGTACGGCGCACACGGCGTCGAACGCTTCGGCGAACGCGGGGTGGGCTTCGTACAGCTCCAGTCCCATGCCCACCCGTTGGGAGCCCTGCCCGGTGAACATGACGGCGGGGCGTCCCGGCCCCGCGGTCCCGAGCAGCACGTCCGGCGACGCCTCGCCGTCGGCGAGCGCGCGCAGCGGGGCGTCGGTGCCTGCCGGCCCGGCGAGCACGACCGCCCGGTGCTCGAAGACGGTGCGGGTGGTGGCGAGCGACCAGCCGATGTCGGCCGCGCCGGGCGCCCCGTCCCGCGCGAGTGCCTCGCGCAGTGCGGCGGCCTGGGCGCGCAGGGCCGCGGGTGAGCGGCCGGAGAGCACCAGCGGGACGACGCCTGCGGTCTCCGGGGAGGAGCCCGGGGTGGCGTCGACGCAGTCGGGGCGCACCGGGCTCTCGGCCAGCACGACGTGCGCGTTGGTGCCACCCATCCCGAAGGAGGAGACGCCGGCGATCAGTTCACGGTCCGGCGCGGGCCACGCGGTCAGCTCGCGCTGGACGTCGAGACCCAGTTCCGCCAACGGAATCCGGGGCGAGGGGGAATCGAAGTTGAGGCTCGCGGGCAGCCTGCGATTGCTCAGCGCGAGCAGCGCCTTGAGCATCCCCACGATGCCCGCGGCGCCTTCCAGATGGCCCACGTTGGTCTTGGCCGAACCGACCCGCAGCGGCGCCCCGGCGGGCCGGCCCGCGCCCAGCACCGCGCCCAGGGCGGCGGCCTCGATGGGGTCGCCCACCGGCGTACCGGTGCCGTGGAGTTCGACGTACTGCACCGCTGCCGGATCGACACCGGCCTTCCCGTACGCCTCCCGCAGCACGCGCTCCTGCGCGCCCTGGCCGGGAACGGTCAGCCCCGCCGTCGCGCCGTCGTTGTTGACCGCGCTGCCCCGGACGACGCCGTAGATGCGGTCTCCGTCCTCGATCGCCCGGTCCAGCGGCTTCAGGACGACGACGGCGCCGCCCTCCCCGCGTACGAAACCGTTGGCACGCGAGTCGAAGGTGTACGTCGTGCCGTCGGGCGACAGCCCACCGAACCGCTCCTCGGTCACCGCGCCCTCGGCGAGGATGTTCAGATTGACACCTGCCGCGATCGCCGTGTCGGACTCGCCGGTGCGCAGCGACTCGCACGCGAGGTGCACGGCCACCAGCGAGGAGGACTGGGCGGAGTCGACGGTAAGACTCGGCCCGTGCAGCCCGAGGTGGTAGGAGACCCGGTTGGCGATGACTCCGCGGTTGACGCCGGCCATGCTGTGCTGCGTGATGGCCCTGTCGCCGTGCTGGTAGAGCAGCGCCGCGTAGTCGTCACGCAGGGTGCCCACGAACACGGCGGTACGGCTGCCGCGCAGCACCTCCGGGCGGACGCCCGCGTCCTCCAGGGCCTCCCAGGCGAGTTCGAGCACGAGCCGCTGCTGGGGGTCCATGGCGACGGCCTCACGCGGCGAGATGCCGAAGAAGGCCGCGTCGAAGGTGTCCACCCGCTCGAGGAACCCGCCCCTTCGCATCCCCGGCTCGGTGTCCTCGGGGGCCTCGGCGCCCGACGCGGCCACCCACCGGCCGTCGGGCACGGCGGTGATGGCGTCCGAGCCGGTGCTCAACAGGTCCCAGAAGGCCCCGGGACCGTCGGCCCCAGGGAGCCGGCAGGACACTCCGACGACCGCGACGGGCTCCTCGTGTCCACCGCGCTCGGCGTCCCGGTGGGAATGGTTCTGATTCGTCATCGCGCTCGACTGCCCTTTCCAGCTGATTACGACCGAACTGACCTACCGCCAAAAAACACTTCGGCGAAACTGCTCACCGATCGTATGCAGGTGGTGCTCTCCGGCATCTCAGCGCCCGCTCACCGCCCAGTAATTACGGTCTCTCGCGCCAGAGAGCAGCGCATTACCCGGTCATGGGTGGGACGTTGAATGCGTCGGAATAGTGTCGTGGCACCGATTCATCACGACGCCGAACCTTGAGAAGGCAGGTCGACTCCCGTCATGTCACAACTGACCGACAACGTGGAAAAGCACACCGCTATGTACGTGGAGGCATTCAACTCCGGTGACTTCGAAACGGTCGAGAGTTTCTACACAGAGGAAGCCGTGGCCGTCTGGGAGCCCGGCAAGCCGCTCACGGGCGATGCCCGCCGCGAGTACCAGCGCGAGTTCTTCAAGAGCGCGCCGAAGATGACGGCCGTTCCGCGGCAGACCTTCGTCACCGGCGACACCGCGCTGCTGATCGTCGACTGGACGATCGACACGGTCGACGCGGACGGCAAGCCGGAGCACCTCGAGGGCGTCGGCGTGGACGTGCTGCGGCTCGGCGAGGACAACGTCTGGCGCTACGCCATCGACGACCCGTACGGCCAGGGCTGAGCGGCCCCGTCACACATCCGGACAGAGCAAGAGAACACACCACTATGAACGGTATGCGGCTCCGCCCGGCGGACCGGCATTCGGCGCACGGGGGAGCAGACACACCATGAGGTACAGCAGCAGACCGACACGGCGCACCCTGCTCAAGGCGGCCGGCGCCACGGCGATCGCCACACCCGCGGTCGTTGCGGTCGCCGCACCGGCCCCCGCGGTCGCCGCGGATGACACGGGATACGACGTCATCGTCATCGGCGCGGGCTTCGCGGGCATCACGGCCGCCCGTGAGCTGCGTGCCAAGGGCAAGCGTGTGCTGGTCTTGGAAGCCCGTGACCGTATCGGCGGCCGCACCTGGACGGGGAACTTCGCCGGGCACCTGGTGGAGCGCGGCGGCACCTGGGTCGAGCCGACCCAGCCGCACCTGGGAGCAGAGCTCCAGCGCTACTCCCTCGCGCTGGAGGAGGACCTGCCCGTCGACCGGGTGATGCTGCCGACGCCCACCGGGCCCCAGCAGTTCACTCCGGAGGACGGGTTCGGGCGCATCGGCGCCGTGATGGACCGGATGTTCGACGGTTCGCGGCAGTACTTCGAAAAGCCCTTCCAACCGCTGTACCGGGCGGATCTGCTCCAGAGCCTGGACCGGCTCACGCTGCGCGACCGGCTGACCCAGCTCTCCCTCACGGCAGAGGAGGAGCTGGTCATCAACGGTCAGACGGCCATCTACTCCGGCGGGGCCAGCACCGAGGGCGCGTTCACGATGTTCGCGCACTGGTGGGCGCTCGCCGGGTGGACCAACGCCGGCTGGAACGACACTCAGCGGTATCGGATCACGAAGGGAACCGGCGCCCTGCTCAACGCCATGGTCGCCGAGACGTCACCGACGGTTCGGCTGAACTCCCCGGTCGCCTCCGTCGCCGACACCGGCACGCGGGTGTACGTCACTCTGAAGTCCGGCGCGTCGTACAGCGCGCCCAAGGCGGTCGTGGCTGTGCCCGCCAATGTGTGGCCCACGATCAAGTTCACCCCGACCCTGCCCCCGGCGATCGGCGCAGCCGGGACCCAGGGCATCGCGGTCAAGAACGCCGTCAAGCTGTGGATCCACGCCCGCAAGGGCGCGGGCCGGTTCTACGGCCAGGGCGCCGAGGGCGGCACGCCCATCCCGATGGTCATTCCGTTCAAGGAGACCAGCCAGGGAATGCTGTACGTCGCCTTCAGCACCGACCCTACCCTCGACCCCAAGAGCATCCCGCAGGTCAAGGCGGCGGTGCAGAAGCTCGGCGTGGACCTCGACATCCTCGGCCTCTACACCCACGACTGGGGCAAAGACCCCTACGCGCGCGGCGGCTGGGCGTTCCGCAAGCCGGGACAGCTCACCACGCTCTACCCGGACGTCATCGAGCCCAAGGGCCAGCTGGCCTTCGCGAGCGGCGACATAGCCAACGGCTGGAGCGGCTTCATCGACGGCGCCATCGAGTCCGGGCTGCGCGCGGCCCAGCAGACCCTCGGCGCCGCGTAGCCACGGCCACCACCGGCACCACCCATCATCCGAAACCCGGAAGGGACCGCGCTACCCATGTCCTTCACCTTCACTGTCGACTTCGACCCCGAGCGTCCGGACCTCACCGACGACACCGAGACCCAGAACGAGATCTTTCTCCAGGTCTTCAACTCCGGCGACGGTGACCTGTTCAACCGTCTCTACCTGGAGGACTCGATATCGAACTTCTCTGGCGAGCCCCTGACGGGCGATGCGCGGCTGGCGTTCTTCAAGGAGTTCCTCGCCGTCAAGCCTCGCCTGAAGGCTTCGGTCACGCACTCGTACGTCGCGGGTGACGTGGCTCTGATCGGCGTCGAGTACAGCATCGACACCACCGGCCCGGATGGCGCCCCGCTGCACCTCGCGGGCCAGTGCACGGACGTTCTGCGGCGAGGCGCCGACGGCCGCTGGCTGATGTCCATCGACCGTCCGGTGGCCGCCACCGGTCTGGTCGCGGAGTAACCGGACGGTTCCGGGGCCGGGCCGTCGCGGCCCGGCCGGCACGTCACAGGGAGCACGGCTGCGGACCCCTCGCTCGCGCAGGGGGTGCGCAGCCGTGCCCGCACACAGGCAACATCCGTGCACAGCACGGCACATCGAGGAGAGAGCGTGGCCACGCAGGAAGAACTGGCGTCCGTACTGGACGCCGTACGGGAAGCCGTCCCCACCCTTCGCCGCAACGGGGTGGAGGCGGAGGACCGGCGTTGGATACCGGACGAGAACCTGGAGCTCCTGGAGAAGGCCGGAGTCTTCCGCGCGGCAGTGCCGCGCGCCCACGGCGGCCTCGACTTCGACGCGGCGCAGCAGGCCGCGATCATCGCCGAGGTGTCCCGGGGCTGCCCCTCCACCGGATGGCTGACCATGGTCTGGCTCACCAGTGCCTGGGCCGCCTCGCTCTACCCCGACCAGGCCCAGAAGGAGGTCTTCGAGGGTGGCAGCAGCCGCGTGTCGATCGTGTTCGCCCCGACGGGCACCCTCAAGCCGGTGGACGGTGGATACCGGCTCGACGGAACCTGGCGCTTCAACTCAGGCTGCCGGGGGGCCGGCTGGGACCTGCTCGCCGCGATGGTCGAGCACCCGGACGGGACGAGCGAGGAGCTTGTCGCCCTAGTCCCCATGAGCGAGCTGACCCTCGCCGACGACTGGCACGTCTCGGCGGGCGCCGCCACCGGCAGCTCCACCACGACCGCCACCGACGTCTTTGTTCCCGCGCACCGGGTGGTGCCGCTGGAGGAGGCGATGGTGAGCGCCACCGGCGACCGCGCCAACACCGGTGCGACCGGCCGCAATTACGGTCTGCTCGGCTACATCATGTCCAGCGTCGCGGCGACCTTCCTCGGGATGGCCCGCGGTGCCTACGAGCTGTTCGTGGAGCGGCTGCCCGGCCGGGGCATCACCTACACGGAGTGGACCGAGCAGAGTCTCCATCCGCTCACCCAGGTGCAGGTGGCCACTGCCGCCAACAAGATCGACGCGGCCGAGGCGCTCGCCGGCACCTGGCACCAGGTCCTGCAGGACGCCGCCGACGCAGGCACGCAGCCGTCCGACGAGCAGAAGGCCGTCATCCGCGGCCGCACGGCGTACGCCGCCCAGCTGTCGAAGGAGGCCGTGGAGCTGCTCTTTTCGGCGAGCGGTGGCTCGGTCATCCGCCGGGACACACATCTGCAGCGTTTCCACCGCGACATCCAGGGTTTCGCGCTGCACGCCCTCGTGCAGCGCGACGCCAACCTGGAGGTGCAGGGGCGGGTCCTGCTGGGCTTGGACCCCGGTACGTACTTCCTCTGATCCGCACCGCTTCTTTCGATCCCCACAAAACGCAGGGCCCGGGCCGCCGTCACAGCCCGGGCCCTGCCGCGTGCGGTGCCCCTCCCGGTCGGAGCGGCACTGCACCGTACTGTCAGCGTGACGCGGGGTGGGTCCTGCCGAAGCGGCCGTTGACGAACAGCAGGCCGTCCTCGTGGTCACCCTGCCCGGCAGCCAGGACCGTGCCGATGAAGATCGTGTGGTCGCCGAAGGAGTGCGAGTCGGTCAGCTCGCACTCCAGCCAGGCCACCGATCCGGCGATCAGCGGCGCCCCGGTGTGCTCTCCGGTGCGCCACTCCACCCCGTCGAACTGGGCGGCTCCCAGCGTCCGCCGCTTGTCTGCGAAATGCCGGGCCAGACCTTCCTGCGGTACGCCGAGAATGTTTACGGCGAAACGGCCGGCCGAAGTCAGGGCGCCGTGCATCACCGCGCTGTGGCCCACACTGCACAGCACCGAGGGCGGGTCCAGGGAGACCGAACTAAAGGCGTTCGCCGTCATGGCGTGCAAATGCTCGCCACCCACGGTGATCACCGTGACGCCGGTCGCGAAACGGGCCATCACTTCTCTCAGCCGGGCGGACTCGACAAACCGTTGACCGGAATGCAAAGTCGTGGGATCGAGTTCAGTGGACGCGGAATTCATGCCACCCTCTCCGAATACGTCGTGCAAGGCACGTTCAGCACCGTCCGCACTGGAGGCGGCAGTCGGTTTCCTTCAACGTACCTGGGCCAATCCGGGCATCTCCCACCGTCGGGTAATTCCGTTCTCACCTGGCCCCGCACGTCGCGAATGACCCTCCAATGACCGATGGTTGACCGCTTGACCGCACCCTTTGGCCATGGATCACAACACTTCCGCGGCCGATGGCCCCGAGCTCGCCGAGCCTTACCTGCGCGAGGTCCTGGCCGGTGCGGGGCTCGCCGTCGAGTACGTCAGGGCCGAGGGCAACACGCTGTACCAGCGGGCAGACGATGGCAGTGAGATCGCTGTCGTCGACTTCGCGGGCGGCTACGGGTCGGTCCTCCTGGGACACCATCACCCCGAGATCGTGGCGCGCGCCCAGGAACTGCTGGCCGAGGGCACCCCGGTGCACGCCCAGTTCTCCCGCCACCCGTACGCCAACCGACTCGCCGCCGAGCTCAACCGGATCATCCACCGCGAACTGGACACTACGGAACCGTACTTCGCCATCTTCGGCAACAGCGGGGCGGAGGCCGTGGAGGCGGCCGTCAAGCACGCCGAACTCGACCGCGGCATGCGGATCCGGGCACTCCTCGACGAGTGCGCCGAAGCGGGGCGCAGCACCCGGGCCGCCGTGGCGAGCGGCGCCGCCATCGTCGCGGAGCCGGTCCTGACCCTGTTCGGCCTGACGGCGGCCGAGGGCGACCCGGCCGCCGCCCTCAGTCTGCTGGAGGCGGAGCTCGACCGGCGCAACGCGGAGCAGACCGCGCGGCCGCCGCTCTTCCTGGCGCTGGAGGGCGGTTTCCACGGGAAGCTCGCCGCGAGCGTGCAGCTCACCCACAACGAGGGGTACCGGGCCCCCTTCAAGTCGCTGGCCGCACAAGCCCGTTTCGTGCCGCACAACCAGCCCGACGCGCTCAAGGAGATCCACGCCGAGGAGCGGGGTGACCTGCTGGAACTAGGCGTCGCGGACGGCCATGTCGTGGTCCGGGAGCGGGGGTTCCCGGTCTTCTGTGCGTTTCTGGTCGAGCCCCTTCAGGGCGAGGGCGGAATCCGGGTGCTCTCCGAGGAGTTCGCACGGGAGATCCAGGAGTTCTGCGCGGCGATCGGCTGTCCCGTCGTCATCGACGAGATCCAAAGCGGAATGGGGCGTACGGGAACGTTTCTCGCCAGCTCCGCGCTCGGGCTGCGCGGCGACTACTACACCCTCGCCAAGACACTGGGCGGCGGCATCGCCAAGACCTCCGTGATGCTGGTGCGTGAGGCGTACTACCGCAAGGAGTTCGAGATCGTCCACAGCTCGACCTTCGCCAAGGACAGCTTCTCCTGCCACATCGCGCTCAAGGTCCTGGAACTCCTCGAGGCGGACGGCGGGTTGGCCTACCGGCGCGCCGCCGAACGCGGTGCGGCGCTGCGCACCATGCTGGGGCGGGTGCAAGCCGACTTCCCGATGGTGATCGAGGAGGTGCGGGGCCGCGGTCTCATGCTCGGCGTGGAGTTCCGGGACCAGTCCGACTCCCCGTCCCCGGCGATCCAGGGAGCGGCGAGGGGTGGCATGTTCGGCTACGTCCTCGCCGGTCATCTGCTGCGCGGGCACCGGGTCCGTACCTTCCCGACCGCCAGCGCCCTGAACACCCTGCGCTTCGAGCCCTCCATCGGGCTCACCGACGCGGAGATCGCACAGTTGGAGGCGGCACTGCGGGACGTCTGCACCCTGCTGCGCGACGGGAAGGGAGACGTCCTGCTCGCGGTGTGACACCGCGTCGCCACCAGGCGCGGAGGCCGCCCGCAAGTCCTACGGCAGGCGAACCAGCGATAATGGCATATGCAGTCCGCCGGTGACTGGGGAATCGTTCGCCCGTACCGTGCGACGGGCAATGAGTTGGGGGGGATTTCATGCGTTTTCGTCTGTTGGGGCCGCTTGAAGCTGATAACGACGAAGGGCTTGTGGAATTCGGGGGGATTCGGCAACGCGCCGCGCTAGCGTACCTGTTGATGCACGCCAACCAGGTGGTGTCGACCAATCAGCTGCTGGGCGCGCTGTGGGTGGGGGACGACGCGCCCATTACCGCGCGCAAGATCCTGCAGAACGCGATCTGGCGGCTGCGGGGAGTCCTCGCCGGACCGTTCGCCGATTCGCCCGCCCCCCGGCTGCTCACCCGCAGCCCCGGGTACACCCTGCACGTACAGCCGGGACAGGTGGACCTGCTCACCTTCCAGCAGCGCGTCGCCGCCGGCCGGGCCGCCCTGGCCGGCGGCGACCCGCAGACCGCCCGGACCCTGCTGAACGAGGCGCTCTCCCTGTGGCGCGGACCGGTCCTCGCCGACCTGGTCGAAGAGGACATCTGCTGGCCAGAGGTGACGGCACTTCAGAACAAGCGCGTGGACGTCATGGAGGACCGCTTCGAGGCCGAGCTGGCCTGCGGCGGGCACCAGGGCATCCTGCACGACCTCAAGACACTGGTGGAGTCGGACCCACTGCGCGAGCGGGCCTCCCGGCAGCTGATGCTCGCGCTCTACCGGTGCGGCAGACAGGCCGAGGCGCTCGCCGTGTACGGGCGGGTACGCGAGGAGCTGGTCGGCGGTCTGGGGCTGGAGCCGAGCCGCGAACTCCAGCGGCTCCAGCAGTCGGTCCTCACCCAGGACACCGCGCTCGACCCGCCGCGGACCACCGCGGAACTCCGTCCCGCCCCGGCACCGACCGCGCCGGACGGGGGACGCCGGGCGGAGACCGGCACGCCCGTGGCCGGCCTGGCCACCGGCGACATGCACCCCGCACACACCGGCACCGCACCGGAAACCGTCGGAGCGGGGAAGACCGCCGCGGCCCGGACCCGCCCCGGCGCCGCGGCCCCAGGACCGGGCGCCCGGCGGCCCACCAGTGTGCTGCTGGTCCGCTTCGGCCTGGGAGCGGAATTCAGCTCCCTGTTGGCCGAGGACATGGACCGGGCGCTCGACGCGCTGACCATGCTGGCCCGCGAGAAGATCGAGAAACACGGCGGAAAGGTCGCATCCGCGCTGGGCTCCCTCCTTCTCGGTGTCTTCGAGGAGGACGGACAGGAGTCCGCCGGCTCCGTACGGGCGGTGCGCGCCGCCGCCGACGTCCGCGACTGCCTCACTATCTCCGCCACCCCCGGCGCGCCCAGGGTCCCCGTGGCCAAAGGGCTCTCCGTGTACGGCGCGGTGGTCACCCGGCGGGCGGTGTCGCCCTGGCCGGGGACCGGCACGACGACCGCCTGGGCCGGCGACGGACTGGTCGACGCCTGCCAAGTCATGCTGGCGTCCGTCGCGGCGGGTGAGGTCCACGTCTGTGACACCACCCGCCGGCTGACGGAGGCCCACGTGACCTACCGCCACGCCTGCGCCTCGGCCTCCGCGCCCTGGGAGCTGCTCGCCGTCCAGGACGGCACCACCGGCGGAGGCGAGCTGACCTTCGGCGACCGGGAGAGCGAACTCGACCTGATGGGGGGCATGCTGGGGCGCACCAGGCGCCGCGCCACCCCGCACCTGATCACCGTCCTCGGAACCCCCGGCTGCGGCAAGACGCAGCTGCTCATGGAGTTCCAGCGCCGGATCGAGGAGGATCCCACCGAGCCGACGCGGGTTCTCACCGCCACCGCCCCCCTCCCGGGCACCGGCGGTGGCTCACGCATGCCGGCCGACGTACTCGCCGCATACTGCGGAATCCGCCCCGGCGAGAACGCGGAAGTGGCGTCGGCCAAGATCTCGGCGGCCCTCGGACGGCTGACCGGGGACGAGGAGATCCGGCGCACTCTGCCGTCGCTGCTGCGGCCCCTGTTCCACTCGGCCGATCCGACGCCCGCGACCCTGGCCGCCTGGCAGGACTTCCTCGCTCTCGCCGCCCGGGCAACGCCCCTGGTTGTGATCTGGGACGACCTGCACTACGCCGACGACGCGCTGCTCGACGCCCTGGACGAGCTGGTGACGGCGCCCGCCGACGTACCGGTCCTGCATGTCGTGGCGGCGGACAACCGGCTGCTCGGCAGACGCCCCCATTGGGGGGCCGGCCATCCGCACGCCATGGTCATCAGCCTGCTGCCCGTGGCCGACGACGCGCTGGACCGGCTGCTCGAATCCCTTCTTCTGCCGAAGCGGCAGACCGAACCGGTGTGACCTGAACGGCGCTTGCCGCACCCGTGAGACGCACCACCCGCGTCAGGGTCCGGATCGCCTCCGGACCCGCCGGCGCGTCGAACGGCAGACACAGCGAGGCCGACTCGACGAGCAGTGACACAGCGGCGGTCTGCTGGTGCGCCGACGGCACCGGCAGACCGGGCACACCCAGGTCGGGCGCCCCCGGCACGTCGAATCGTCGGGCGGTGGCGAACACCCGCCTGGCCCACCATAAGAGCGAGATCCGCACCCCCCGCCTCGCAGGCCCCGCCAGCGCCGGTTCCAACGGCAGGGCGTTCTCGAAGCAGAGCAGGATCACTTTGGCGTGCTCGTCCAGCAGGGCCGCGCCCGGCGTGGGCGCGGCGGTGGACACCGGCGGGGGCACGGGGACGAGATGTACGGGGGCGCGGGCCGCGGCCCTGACCGGTGTCCGTGCCCGGCGCAGCCCGTCCCGCAGGGCCACGGCGAACTCCTGACCCACGAACGCGGCCAGTGCGGCGCCCTGCTCGTAGGGCCCGGGCGGTCCGCCGGTCGGTGACCAGGGGCGCGGGCCCACGGGCTCACGGCCGGTGACGTTGTCATCCATGTCGTCCATGCCGTGCAGCAAAACAAGCCCGGTACACCGGGAGCCCACTCGCCGGTCCCCTCTACGGTCATTTTTCGCTCAGCGCACCATGCGCCGCTCCGCCTGCTGCTCCGTCCTCCGCCTCGCGCCGACCCGCACCGGGCCGCGGGACAGCGACAACAGGTCGGCCGAACGGTCCACCGAGGGCCGCCTGGCGCCGCCGTCGGACGCCACCCGCAGAGGCGCCGCGGGCGATCCGGGCAGCGGGGCGAGGCTCAGCATGCTGGTGCGCCCCCGCCCCACCCCCCACAGCGGGCGGCGCCCGAGCAACTGCGGACGGGCGCACGCGACGACCAGCAGCGGTGCGTCCTCCACCGTCGTGACGAGCTCCTCCAGCCAGTCCAGTACGGCGTCGTCCGCCAGATGCAGCCCGTCGAGGCACAGAACCAGCGGCAGTTGCCGGGCGCACAGCACGAGCAGCTCCTTCCAGGCGTCCATGACGGCCCGGGGGCGCGCCGTCCTGAACGGCGTGGCCGACGCCAGCAGTGCCCGCAGCAACCGGTCGGCGGTCGGTCCCGTCCCCGCCACACGGCGTACGAGATCGGTGACCAGCTCCTCCGGCGTGGCGCCTGGCCGCGCCCCCGACGTCGCGCCCCATCCGTCGAGCAGCGCCTCGGTCAGGGCCCGCAGGCCGTAGCCGCCGTGTTCCGGCGCCACCAGCCTCAGCACCCGCGCCTCGTATGGCAGTCCCTCCAGGCGCCGCTGGAATTCGGCGAGGAAGCGGCTCTTGCCCACTCCCTGGTCACCGAGCACAGTCACCAGATAGGGCGCGTGGTGGTGCCGCGAGTGGTCGAGATGACTGGTCACGATGGCGAGTTCGTGCTCCCGGCCGGGCGACGAGGCACCGCCGGGCGCCGGGGCGCCCGGCGCGTACAGCGCACACGCCTCGCGCACTTCCGCGGTCGACTCCGATTCGCGGGTGACCCTGCGGTAGCGGACCCGGCCCTCGGTGCTGCCCGCCACATCGGCACTGACGTGCACCTTGCCCGGCGGAACGTCGGCCAGCAGATGCTGGGCGGTGTCCAGCAGCGTACCCACCACGGAGACCGCGCCGGCGTAGTCCTCGCGCACCAGCGCCCCGCCCATGGTCACCACGGCCTCGATACTGAGACCGGGCAGCCGGTGCACCCGGTCCCGCATCGTGAACGCCGCCCGCACAGCCGCCAGCGGAGCACCCGACCAGTCGTCACGGAGCCCGAACAGGGCGGCGGTCAGGTGCCCCAGCGACCCCACGATCGTGCCGCCGTGCGTCTCGACGTTCTCCGCGAGGGACGCGGCCGCTTCGCTGAGCGTAGCGTCCAGCTGCTCCGGAGTCGCCGCTGCGCCGGTGGCACCGGCCCGGAAGCGAACCAGCAGTACGCACACGTCTCGTCTGCGGCTGGACGGGCCGGCGCCGGTGTCCGGCGGAAACTGGTCCACCGCGCGCAGTGGCGCGGGTCCCCGGGCGGCGCCGGTAACTCGCGCCCCGTCCTGCTCGGCGACGGACAGCAACGGGGGCGCGGGGCGCGGGTCCCACGCCGACGTCGTCGTCGCGGCGTGCGGCGGTCGCGGGTCCGTGACCAGACGCACCGGCCCGGCTACCTCCTCCACCGGAGAGGTCAGCTCCTGGTCGTGGTGGAGGATGCGCTGCTGCAAGGCATGGAGATCGCGGGAGGGTTCGAGTCCGTGTTCCTCTACCAGCGCCCGCCGCACCCGGCTGAAGACGTTCAGGGCCTCCGCCTGCCTGCCGCACCGGTACAGGGCGAGCATCAGCTGCCCGCTCAGCCGCTCCCGCAACGGCTGTGCCTGGGCCAGTGAGTTGAGCTCGCCCAGCACCGTGTGATGGCGACCGCAGGCGAGTTCCGCCTCGAAGCGGTACTCCATGGCGTCCAGCCGCAACTGTCGAAGCCCCGCCACCTCGGGCCAGCTGATGCCCTGCTCCATCAGGTCGGACAGGGCGGGCCCGCGCCACTCGGCGAGCGCCTCGCGCAGCAGCTCGGCGGCCTCCACCGGCTCGCCCGCGGCGAGCTTCGCCCGCCCCGCCGCGGCCCTGTCGTCGAAACGCGTCATGTCGAGCCTGCCGGGGTCGACCCGCAGCACGTACCCCGGTGCCCGCGTGATCAGTTCGGGCGCGATCGCGTACGGCTGGTCCTCCCGTGTGCCGTGCGCCGACAGAGTCGTGCGGAGTCCGGAGACAGCGTTCTGCACGATCTTGCGAGCCGTCATCGGGCGGCTCGCCTCCGGCCAGAGCGCGCCCAGCAGCTCGCTCGTGGCCACCACCTGATTCGGCCGCAACAGCAGCAGACCCAGTACCGCCCGCTGCTTGAACCCCCCTAAGGCCAGCGTGCGGTCACCGGACACCACTTCCAGCGGACCCAGAATCCTGAATTGCATGTTCCCCCCTGCGTTGTACATTCGGTCGTACCGCCCCCTTCCCCCGTGGGCCGGTCTATCGCTTCGCGGTCGGCCGCAGTTCGTCCGTCAGTGCTTCGGCCACCTCCGTGACCTGTTCGTCCAGATAGAAGTGGTTGCCCGGGAACACCCGCAGGCCGCAGGACGACCGGGTGTGTTCGGACCAGCGGGCCGCCTCGGTGACCGGCACCACGGGATCGTCGCAGCCGGTCAGTACGGTGATCGGCATATCCAGCGGATCACCGTGCAGCCAGCGGTACGACGCCAGCGCCCGGTAGTCGGCGCGCAGCGCGGGCAGCGCCATCTCCATCAGCTCGGGGTCTTCCAGTACGACGGCCGCGGTGCCCCCCAGCGCCCGGACGGCCGTCAGAATCGCCGCGTCGTCGGGCAACACGTCATGGCGGTGCGGGGCCGTCGTGGGTGCCCCGCGCCCCGAGAGGAAGAGCCGGACCGGGGCGGACACCTGCCAGGTCTGCAGCACGCGCGCCGTCTCGTACGCGAGCAGGGCCCCCATGCTGTGGCCGAAGAAGGCGTACGGCCGCTCGTCCTGGTGCCGGAGTCTCTCGGCGATGCGCCCCGCCAACTCGGTGATGTCCCCGGCCGGCGTCTCGCGTCTTCGGTCCTGCCGGCCCGGGTACTGGACGGCCCGGACGTCGACGTGCGGTGACAGCAGACGCGACAAGGGGGCGAACCAACTGGCCGAACCGCCCGCATGCGGGAAGCAGATGAGCCGGACCGCATCGGCCCCGGCCGCTCGCGTCCCGCCGAATCCTCGAAACCATAGACTGTCCACGGCATTCCTCACTGTGTGTGCAACTGCGGTGTTTCAAATGGCTCCTGGGCGCGCGCCAGGCGCAGCGCCCGCGCCCACCAGCCGATTCGGTCGAACATCCGACGGGCGGCCTCGTCATAGGTGTCGCCCGCCAAGGGGCAGCCGTCCGGGCTGAAGCGTTCCCAGTAGTCGTGGAAGCTGACGGTCTCCCGCACGGTGACCGCGTGGAACTCAGCGAAGACCTGGCGCAGATGGCCGACAGCCGTCAGTCCGCTGGACGCGCCCCCGTACGAGAGGAAGCCGACGGGCTTGGCGTGCCACTCCTTGTCGTACCAGTCGATCGCGTTCTTCAAAGACGCCGGGAAGCTCTGATTGTACTCAGGTGTGACCACGACGAAGGCGTCCGCCGCCTCCAGCCAGGGCGCGAGGTCCTGGACGGCCTGCGGTTTGGGGGCCGCGGGGTCGGCCGACATGACGTCGGGCAGCCATGCTGTCGCCAGGTCGATGACGTCGACGTCGAAGTCCGGTCGGAGCCGGGCCCTGGACGCCAGCCATTCCGCGGCGACAGGCCCGAACCTGCCTTTTCTCACACTGCCGATGACTACTACGAGCCGTAGCTGATCACTTTCGGACATTCCAACCTCTCCGCATATGTCTCCCAGGCTGCGTCGGCCCGCGCTTCAACTGTCTCCGAAGCCCCTTCGGGTTTGCTTCGGACCCGCTTCGGAACGCTCCGTCACCGTCGCGCGCAGGGCTGTGACCTGCACGACTCAATCGTTACCCCGAGGTTCGGCCGGGTTACTGTGAGGTCATGCAATTCGGGGTTCTGGGGCCGCTGGAGGTATGGACAGCCGAGGGCCGCCAGGTGCGGGTTCCCGAGCTGAAGGTCCGCACGTTCCTCGCGGACCTGCTGGTCCATCACGGCCAAGTGGTCTCCACCGGGCGGCTGATCGAAGACCTCTGGGGCGGATCCACCTTCACCGCCCAGCCGACCTCGTCGCTCCAGGCGAAGGTCTCCCAGTTGCGCAGGGCCCTGGAGAACGCGGAGCCGGGCGCCCGGTCACTGGTCGTCCATCGGACGCCCGGTTACCTGCTCGACGTGCCGGCCGACGCCCTGGACGTGGGCCGCTTCCGGGCCCTGGTCGCCGAGGCCCGCTCCTGTGAGGTGCCCCGGACCCGGGCGGCGCTGCTGACGGATTCCCTGGAGCTGTGGCGGGGTCCCGCCTTCGCTGACTTCGCCGACCAGCCCTTCGCCCGCGCCGTCGCCGCGAGCCTGGAGGAGGAGCGCCTGTGTGTGGTGGAGGAGCGCGCTGACGCCCGGCTCGCCCTCGGTGAACACGGCGTACTCCTGGGTGAACTCGCGGCCCTGGTGGACCGGTTTCCGTTCCGCGAGGGCCTGCGCGCCGCGCAGATGAGGGCCCTGTACCAGGCGGGCCGCCCCTCCGACGCCCTCGACAGCTACGCGGAACTGCGGCGCAGGCTCGACGAGGAACTGGGCCTGACACCCGGCCCGGCGCTCGTCGAGCTCCAGCGGGCCGTCCTGCGCCACGACCCGCTCCTCGCCCGCCGGGACACCACCGTAAGGACCACCACGGCCACCCGCGCCCGCACCAACCTCTCCGCCCCCGTGAACACCCTCATCGGGCGGAGCGAAGCGGTGAGCCGGGTGAGTGCCCTGCTGGCCCAGCAGCGCCTGGTCACCCTGACCGGCCCCGGCGGCGTCGGCAAGACCCGCTTGGCCATGGCGACGGCCAGGGGCCTCACCGGCGAATTCCCCGACGGCACCTGGCTGGTGGAGATGGCCGGCGTCGGCGCGGCCGGAGGCGCCGTCGGTCCGCAGGCGCTGGCCGAGCTGGTACTGGCGGTGATCGGGATCCGGGAGAGCGTGTACGACGACCGGACCGACGATCCGGTGCGGCGGCTGGCAGGTGTACTCGCCTCCCAGCGTGTGCTCCTCGTGCTGGACAACTGTGAGCACGTCCTCGACGCCGTGGTGCGGCTCGTGGGCCCGCTGCTCGACAGCGCCCCCGGCCTGCATGTCCTGACGACAAGTCAAGAAACGTTGCGCACCGGGCGGGAGGCCGTCTGGCCGGTGCTGCCGCTGACGCTGCCCCCGCCGGGGCAGGACGACATCGAGGCGCTGCGCGAGTCCAGCGCCGTGCGGCTGTTCGTCGAACGGGCCGCCGTGACGGACCCGAAGTTCGCCCTCGACGCCACCACCGCCCCGGTGATCGCCGAGGTGTGCCGACGTCTGGACGGCCTCCCACTCGCCCTCGAACTCGCGGCGACCCGGGTCCGGTCCCTGGGGGTGCGGGAGTTGCACGACCGGCTCGACGACCGCTTCCGGCTGCTGACCGGCGGGTACCGTGACGCGCCCCGGCGCCACCGCACCCTCCAGGCCACCATCGACTGGAGCTGGAGTCTGCTGGACTCCAGGGAGCAGGCCGTCCTGCGCAGGCTCACCGTGTTCGCCGACGGGTGCGGCGTCGAAGCCGCCGAGGATGTGTGCGCCGAGGGCCCAGTGGCGTCCGCCGACGTCCTCGACACCCTCGCGGGGCTGGTGGACCGCTCGCTGGCACTGCGGGTCGACGGGCCGGGCGGCGCGCGCTACCGCCTGCTCGAATCGGTCGCCGTGTACGCGCAGCAGAAGTTGCGCGAGTCCGGTGAGGCCGCCGAGACCGTCGCCCGCCAGGTGCGCCACTTCACCGAACTCGCCGAGCGCGCCCGTCCGCACCTGTACGGGCGCGACCAGTGCCGCTGGCTGCGCCGGCTCGACGCGGAGTCCGCGAACTTCCAGCGCGTCATGGAGGAGGCCCGCCGCACCGGAGCGGCGCACCGTGCCGTTCGCCTGGCCAACGCGCTGAGCTGGTACTGGTTTCTGCGCGGGCGGCTCGGCGAGGGCCGCAAGGCGCTGGCCGAGGCGCTGAGCACCCGCGGTGAGGTCCCGACCGCGGAACTGGCCGAGGCCAGGGCCTGGCACGCCGGTTTCGCGCTCCTGCTGGGCGAGCGGGGTCATGACACCGGCTACGCGGGACGCACCGAATGTTCTGCGGGCGCTCACGGGGAGCACCCGGAGGAGCGGACCGTGGGCAGGGCCCGCGCCGAATGGTTCCTCGGGTTCGCGCAGTGGAGCGTGGGAGCGCTCTCGGCGGGAGAGACGAGTGTGCAGCGGGCGTTGCGCGACTTCCGGGTCCTGCGTGACGCCTGGGGCACCGCCGCCGCACTCAGCAGCCGTGCGGCGCTGGCGATGGGCCGGGGCGACCTGCAGGCGATGAACGGCAATGCGCTGGAGGCGCACGAACACTTCGCCGAACTGGGGGAGAACTGGGGAAAGCTGAAGGCCAGTGAGACCCTCAGCGTGCTCGCTGAGATCGACGGCGACTACGACCGGGCCGCCCAGCTGCACCGCGAGGGCCTGCGTATCGCCGAGAGCCTGGAGCTCTGGTCGGAGGTCTCCCGGCAGATGTCCGGCCTCGGCAGGATCGCGCTCCTCATGGACCGCTATCGCGAGGCGGAGGAATTCCACACCCGCGCCCTGCGCTTCGCCGTCGAGCAGGGAAACCAGCCGGCTGAGCAGTTCGCGGCGGTCGGTCTGGCTCTCGGCAACCGGCGCGAGGGGCGGCTGGCCGACGCGGAACGCCTGTTGCGCCCCTGGCTGGACTGGAACCGCAGCCGCGCTGACGCGCCGGGCCTGGCCCTGGTGCTTGCCGAACTCGGTTTCATCGCCGAGCAGCGGGGCGACGGTGTGCTCGCTGGCAGCCTGCACCTGGACGGGCTCGCCGCGGCGCGCGAGTCCGGCGACCCGCGGTCGGCCGCCCTCGCGCTGGAAGGACTCGCGGGCGCCTATTCCCTCACAGGCCGCCCGGACGACGCGGCCCGCCTGCTGGGCACGGCCGCCGCTACCCGGGTCCGCTCGGGGGCCCCGCAGCCGCTCGCCGAACGCGGCGACGTGGAGCGGATCGCCGCCCGCCTGTGTGGTGCTCTGGGCGAGGCGGCGTACGCGGAGGCGTTCGCGACAGGCGAGAGGACGCACCACACCGAGGCTGTGAGTGATCCTGCCCGCGCGGCGGCTTGTCCGGAGGACCGGTCGGCGCTGGGGTGACAACCACGCCCGCCAGATGGAACGGGCCGGGCGGGGAGCAGGAGGAGACAGCGCGGACCAGCTCGAGGAGGTGGCAAGCCCCGGTGCCTGCCCCCAAGCCGCGTAGGGGTTCGAGGGGCGTCTGAGCTGCACGGTGCTGGGATGCTGCTCCCGTGTTGGGATAGCAGTCTCAAGAACGACGTTTCCGCAGGTAAGAGCTCTGCACCAAACATTCCGCTTCAACGTCTGACGGCCTCCCTGGCGTCGCGTTACTGGGGCCTCTGGGACTAATCGGTCAGCAGAGTGTCGGCGACCGCTTCCTCATGCATGGCGCGGTTTTCGCGCACCATGGCCTTGCCAATTCTGGATCCCAGCCGGTGTCTTGCGCGTGGCCCGCCAACTGGATGTGCTCGCTGTCGGCGTTGACACCGTCGAGATAGTCCGCCGTATTCATGCGCCAGGGGTTGGCCGATAGCGCGTGCGCAGGTGATGGCCAGCTCGATGCCGGGACAGTAGAAATCGCCTTGGTACATCAGAGTCCCGCCAGCCTCGAAGATCTTTTGGGCGAGGCGGTGAGGTGTGGGGCGGTGCGGTTAGGTAAATTCATCGCGACGATGCGTCTATTCGTCATTCCGTCGTGCGCCGTATCGTCGTGTAATGCGTGGGTGTGCGGCGTAGCGAAGGTGCCCCATTCCGTTTCTCGTGCCGCGCCGAAGAGTGCGCATCTGGCTGGCGTGGCGTGCACCGATAGAGCAGGCGCTTAGAAGGCACCTGCTCTATCCACTGAGCTACGGGGGCTGACCTGCGAAAACGCAGCTTCCTTGCGCTGTCCCCCGGGAAGCGGGGGACGCATGGGGGAATCGTAGATCCCCGGTGGTAGGGAGACGCAAGCGGTCCCCGGCTGGGCCGCACGTAGGAGCTCACACAATCTTCACAGCTCAGAAGCCCCTCATGGAAACAATCCTGCATCTACTCGGCGTTGTCGATCTTCGAGCCGAGTAGGGGAAGGTGTCGGGCCTGAAGCTGTTCCGTACGGACACGACGAGTAGCGGCATGACCGAGGTCATGCCGCGTCTTGCTGAGGTCGAGGCAGATGTGCAGGGTCTCGTCGAGGCGCACATGGAGGCGCTGCTGGGGGGTGCGGTTCTTGGCGAGCGAGTACGGGACCGGGCCGGTTGACTCTCCTCCCGAGGGTTCCTCAAGCGCACCGAAGCGTGGTCTCGCCGCAGCGTGCGCCTGACCTGGAGGTCTATCCGTCCCACGCGAGAGGTTGTCCATCCCGATGGAATCTCACAATTCTTGAGATAATATCGTCCAGTCCGATCAGTTGGTCAAATGGCCGAGCTGGAGGTTTCGTGTCCCTGGCGATCGTGCGGGATCTGCGTCCGGAACTGCGCTTGACGACGCCGGAGGAGGTCGCGGCCTTCGAGCAGGATCTGTTGTCCGAGTTCGTGCTCGCCCGGGCTTCGGCCGGTGTCAGTGACGGGACGGTCGCCGGCGATGTCGGCGTGATCGTCGAAGTGCGCTCATGGTTCACGCGCCCGCTGTGGGAGATGGAACCTCGCGATCTGGACCGGTTCTTCGGTCGACATCAACAGGGCTTGGCTCATGGCACGAAGGTCCACAAGGCGCACTCTCTCAGCGTGTACTTCGAGTTCCTTGAACTACGGCACAAGCCCGCCATCCACAGGGCAACCGGCTATGTCGTCGAGTCGCCGTTGGATGAGATCAACCGGCCCCGTGGATCGACCCTGTCCCGGTTGCGGGTTCCGCCGCCGCTCGGGGAGGTCGAGCATCTGTTCTCGGCTTGGCGTGACGAGGTGCCGCAGGCGCGTAAACCGTTGTCGATCGTCCGGAGTTACACCGCGATGAGGCTGGCGAGTCTGATAGGTCCCCGGGTCTCGGAGCTGTGCCTGGCGAACGTCGACGACATCCACTGGGAGCTCGGCCAGTTCGGAAAGATTCTTCTGCGGGGCAAGGGGAGGCGCGGCAAGAAGAAGGAACGGCTCGTCCCGCTGATCAACGGGAGCCGTTCGCTGCTGGAGTGGTGGGTCGACGGCCCCCGCTGGCAGTACGACGATCGGGTGGATGAGCCAGAGGCGCCGTTGTTCCCCTCGGAGCGGCGGGCCGCGGACGGCTCGAGCCTGCGGGTGGATACCGACACGCTCCGCCTGCATCTGAAGAAGATGGTCGCCCAGCACCTTCCTTCGCAGGCAGGCAAGCTGACGCCGCACACGCTTCGGCACTTCGCTGCCTCGGAGCTCTACCGTCAGGGCATGGATGTGGTGGCGATCCAAGAGCTGCTTGGCCACAAGTGGATCAACACCACCATGATCTACGTACACGTCAACCAGACTCATGTCGAGGACGCGTGGGTCCGTGCGGGTGAGCGTGGACGGGCGCGATTCGGAGGAGCGTCATGAAGTGGAACCTGCGGATGACCGCGGCCAAGCGGGACATCTGGAAGTCCTCCGAACTCCAGCGCATGCTGGCCGACGCGGGCTTGGTGATCAGTGCTGGCAAGATGTCCAACCTGTGGGCCGGCCAGCCGGTGACGATCCGCCTGGACGATCTCGACGTGATCTGCGAGGTGCTGCAATGCGAGCCCAGCGATCTGCTTGTCCGTGAGCCCGAGGAGGCCCGCGCGAAACGACCGGAGCAGGATGAGAGCAGGGCGGCCATCCGTCCCGCTGTTGGTGAGAACCGTCGTCGGAGCGGCGGCGGCCCGGCCTCCCGCAACTTGATGCCGCCGTTGTGACGAAGGAAGCGAAGGCCAAGGGGCTTGGGACGCCTGAGAGTTGCGAGGTCTGCATGGCCTGGGGCCTGCACCCTAACCCGGGCGGCGCGAAGATCCTCTGCTATGCGTGCAGGGCATGGTGGTACAAGTACCCTGCCGACTCGTGCGGCACGTGTGGCGCGACCGTCCCCCTGCGTGACGGAGTCTGCCGGGCCTGCCGTCACCAGGCCGCAATCGTCGCCGGCCGTATCAAGGTCCCTTCAGCCGGCCACGGGGCCCGGTTGGACCTCACGGTCGCAGCCACAATCGGGCACCAGACGTTTCTCGCTGACCTGATCAAATGGAATCGGCGCCACCACCTCACCGCAAGAACAGCGGAGGTGCCTGACTTGCCGAGCGAGACGACGCACAGACACCCCCTGCTGCTGAAGCCGCCCGAGAGCATCCAGCTCACGCTCTTCGAGCCGGTCCGGGACTTCCGGCGCTATCGGAACCCGAACGGCTCGAAGGGGCGCTCCTGGACAGGATTCACCCCGGCAGATCCCGGATATGCGGACTTCCTCGTCGATCGGGCCAGGGACGTCGCGGTGGTACGGGGCTGGAACCGCTGCACCATCAAGCGCGTGAAGTGCGGATTAATGATCCTCTCGGCCCTGCACCAGCCTTTCGAAAGGATCAAAGCCACCACGGTGCACGCACTCTCCCGGGACATCGATGCTCCCGCAGTCCATCTCATCGACATACTCGACGATCTCGACATCCTGCTCGACGACGCACCCGACCCCCTCGAACAACTGGTCAGAGCTCACCTCGCAAGGCTTCCCGAGCAGATACGCGTCGAGGTGACCGCCTACTTCGACGTCCTCCGCAACGGAGCCCCTCGCCGTCGCCCCAGGTCGCCTCACACAGTTGACATCCACCTGCGGCTGATCGTCCCGTTCACTGCCGAGTACTGTGCCCCCCGATACTCGACATTGAGGCAGGTCACCCCCGAGGACATCACTGACTGGCTGGCCAAACGGAACAACGTCCAGCGCGAAATCGTCGCGCTCCGGGACATGTTCAAGACGCTCAAGTCACAGCGGCTGATCTTCGCCGACCCAGCCCGACGCATCAGGCCCGGCAACACCCTCGTCAACCCGCCCACACCGGTCGCGGGAGACCAACTCAAACAAGTGGCCAGAGCCGCGGCTGAGAGCCCGGCCCTCCTGGCCGTCGTCGCCCTTGCCGGCATCCACGCCCTCTTCCCGCACGAGATCAGAATGCTCCAAGACTCCGACATCGAGCTGAGCACCGGGCGCCTCCGGCGGGGCGAGGTCAGCCGGCCACTCGACGACTTCACCGCCGAAGCCATCCGCAAGTACCGGCGCTACCGTGACGCCCGCTGGCCGGACTCGGCAAACCCTCATCTCCTCCTCACCCAGCAGACAGCCAAGAAAAAGAGTCCAGTCAGCGACTTCTGGCTCAAGCGCCTGTTCAAGGGGCTGCCCGCCACGGTCGACAGCCTCCGCCAGGACCGGGTCCTCGAAGAAGCGATCGCCGCCGGACCCGATCCCCTCCGCATCTCCACGATGTTCAACCTCAGCGCCCAGGCAAGCCTGCGCTACACCCGTGCGGCCAGCCCGGCAGGCACCGAAACGACGACCGGGTAACCTGCGAACCCACGGCCAGAGAGCCTCCAAATCCCCCAGCAGCACCTACAGTTCAGATTTCGATACCTTCAGAAATCGTGAACTCGCGGGGATTTCACGGCGGTCGGATCGACTCGCTCGGTCTTGACGAGAACGGGTCGCCGGTCATCGTGGAGTTTACCGACCGCGGGTAGTGCCGCCCGTGATGTCCGTCTGGGCCTGTGACTTGGGCGTCGCGGGCTCGTTTACCGACCGTGTCCGGAGCGCCCGTCATGTTCCGGAGTCGGTACGGAGGACGAGTGGCACGGCGAGTGGTGGTCGGGGACCTGAGGGTTCAGCGGATCGACCGGAAGGACGGGCGGCGGTCGTGGACGATCGTGTGGCCCGAGGGCCGTCTTCATGCGGAGGCGGACCGGTTCCTGCGCGTGCACGACGGGTCGGGAACGCAGAGGACCTACGCGTACTACCTGGTGGATCATCTGCGGTGGCTGGAGCGCGAGTGCCGGGCCTTCGAGACGGTCGTGCTGCGAGACCTTGAGCGCTACATGGGTATCGTCGGTGCGGAGGTCCGCATGCCGCTGGGCGAGCCGTGGCGGATCGGCAAGCGCCCCTACGGCCGCTCCGCGCTGTCGACCGCGGCGGCCTGTCTGAAGGGCTTCTACCTGCATCAGTCGTCCCTGGGCGTGAATGGCGAGCTCGGCAAGAAGCTCGACACCTCGCGGCTGCCCACGCGGGCGGACCGGCGCCGCGCGTTCCTGGGGCACGTGAAGACCTCCCTGCCCACCAACCCGCTCGCGCCGACGCGGCCGCGGCGTCGGCACCCGAAGATGCTCCCCGACGGGGCGCGGGACAAGCTCCTGGCGGTGGTGAACGCCGCCCGCGACAGGCTGGTGGTGACCTGGCTGGCCGACGGCGGCCTGCGGATCGGCGAGCTCTGCGGGCTGCACCTGGTGGACCTGCACCTACGGGAGAACGCGGCCTGCGGGGAGTGCCGCGCCCCGCACGTCCACGTCTGCCACCGGCCCGGCAACCCGAACCGGGCCGAGGCGAAGACCAAGCTCCCCTGGCGCATCGAGGGCGGCACGGTGACCGGCGGGCTGATCAAGCGGGTCAGCCCGGCGATGGTGCACACGTACTTCGAGTACCTCATCGGCGAGTACCCGCGCGGCACCGCCGGGCACGGCATGCTCCTGGTCCAGCTCCACGGCAAGAACTCCGGGCAGCCATGGGCGCCGGTTGGGGCCCGCCGGATGCTCGGCCGGGCCGGGAAGCGCGCTGGGCTCGGCGTCGTGAAACCCCACGCCTTCCGGCACAACTTCACTTCCGCCGTGCTCGACGCGGCCGGTGGCAACCTGCTGATCGCCCGGGACGCCGGCGGCTGGGCCTCGGCCGCGATGGTCGACGAGGTCTACGGGCACGTCGACATCCATGCCCCGGCCTTCGACACCGCCCTGCGCACGGTCTGGGGTGGGGCCCAGTGACCGCGCCCTCCCCGCTGCCGCAGCAGGACGCCCGCACGCGGCGAGACCGGCTGGAGGTGCTCACCGTGCTGATCAACGGGCCCGAGTTCGACCCGGCATTGCGCGGCGGGGTCCTGAAGATCCCGGCGTCCCACCCGGTCTATCCGTGGAGCTGCACGGTCCCTGACTGTGCGCGGTCGCGCTGGCGGCGGTACGCGATGTGCTCGGTGCACGCCGACCAATGGCAGGAGGCAGAGGCCGGCGGGATGACCCGGGTCCAGTTCCTGCGCGGGGCGAAGCCATTGGCGGCGTGGGAGGCCCCGGAGGAGATGATGTGCCGGATCTGCCCGCAGCGACCGGCCTTCAGCCTGCGCCTGGTGGTGTGCTTCCGGCACCGCAACCGGTGGCTGAGCCACCTGAAGCGGAACCCCGGCGCTGGTGAGGTGGACGGGGAGTTCGAGAGGTGGCTGGCCGATCAGCAGCCCTGCCCGGGCTACGGCGAGTGCCGCGCGGAGGTGTGTGACGAACTGGCCGCCTCGCCGCTGGGGTTGTGCGGCGCCCACGAGCGCGGCTACATCCGGGCCGGGCGTCCGGGCGGGGCCCGGCTGCCGAAGAACTTCTTCGCCACCTTCGAGCAGCACGACCGCCCCGTCCCCGTCTCCTGCGACGACCAGATCGCTTTCCGGGCCTGGTGCCGCGCGCAGTTGCCGGTGCACCGCACGGGGCGGATCTACCTGCGCGGCCTGCGGCCCCTGCTGCGGGCGGAGTTCCAGTGGGGCCTGTACGCCCACGGCCTGCAGCCCACCACCGTGTGGAACTTGACGTGGGTGCAGTCGCTCGCGGACGAGTGCCAGCGTCGTGACGTGGTGTCCCTGGCCGGCCTGGACCCGACCGTCTTCCACCGCGACTACCACCAGCGCATGGTCGGTGAGATGCAAGAAGCCCTGCGGAAGGTCTACTTCAGCCCCGGCGAGACCCGGGATGCCGGCTACATCGAGACCGAGCACTTCGGAGTGCGCTTCCCCCACCGCTCCAGTTACGTCGACCTGACCTGCATCTCCCAGCGGTGGCTGCGCGATCTGCTGTGGGACCACATCGCCGACGTGCTGCGCTCGCCCTCATGCCCGCGCAGCGCCCAGCCGGTCGACTACCAACGCCGCGCGGGCGCTGAGCTGAGCGCGTTCCTGGAGGCCGAAGCCCCGGACGGCGGCCACGATCCGAGGGCGCTGCACGAAGAGCATGCCCACCGCTTCGTCGCGGACCTGCGCAACCGTGAACGTCTCGGCCTTGCCTTCCGCGGCCAGGCCCGCCTGGACGGCAAGAAGTCGACGGTCACCGAGAACATGCGCCGGATGATGCTCAACTACGGCCGGGCCGTGCTGCGTGGCGCGCTGGACAACGGCAGCGCCGAGCAGATCGGATTGAACCGCGCCTTCATTACCGCCGTGCCGGTCGGCGGCCCGGGCACGCCCCGCCGCCGCAACCCCTTCCCCGACGAGGTCGCCCGCGCTCTCGCGGACGAGAGCAACCTGCGGCGACTCGCCGAAGACCACGACCCGCACGACCGCGGCCTGCGGGATATGTGGGAGGCCATCATCATCACCGGTCGGCGCGCCAACGAGGTCATCCAGCTCCACCTGGACTGCATTGGCCGCTACGGCGGGCTGCCCGTGCTCTGGCACGACCAGACTAAGGTCGGCAACCTGAACGCGGCCGTCCGCATCCCCGACCGGCTCATGGACCGGCTTGAGGAACGCCGCCGCAAGACCCTGACCCACTTCGCCGACCGCCACGCCGGCCGCGCGCCCACCCCCGCCGAGCGCGTCCACCTGGCCCTGTTCCCGACCGACATGCTCAACCCGGACGGCCGTCGCGCCCTGTCCTACACCTGGTTCCATACCGGCCTGCGCAACTGGATCACCGACCTCGACCTGGGCGGCCACTACGTCGCCCACCAAGCCCGGCATACCCTGGCGACCCGGCTGCTGCGGGCCGGGGCGAGCCTGACGCACATCCGCCGATATATGGGGCAGGTCAGTGATCGAATGGCGGAGCATTATGTCCACCTGACCCAGTCCGACCTCGACGACGTCCTCCAACGCGTCTGGGTCGCCGGCCCCGGCACCGCCAACCCCGGTGAACTCCTCACCGAGGGCGCCGCTCCACTCACTCGCGAGCAGGCCCAGGCCCTGGCGATCGACCTGTCGCGCCGCAGCACCCCGGCCGAGGGCGGGTTCTGCACCTTCCAGCCCGTCGTCGAGGGCGGCGCCTGCCCCTGGAATCTGAACTGCCACAACTGCGACAAGTTCGTCCTGTCCGGCGCCGACCTCCTCTATTGGCGGCGCAAGCGCGAGCAGTGGCGGCTCCTGGCCGAGGGCGCCCCCGACGACGCCACCGCCGACTACCTCCACCGCTACTTCGAACCTACCGCCCGCGCCATCGACGGCCTGGAGAGCGCCCTGGCCGGCCTTGGCCTCCTTGACGACGCCCTCGCCCTGGACCTGCGCAAACCCCAGGACTACTTCCACCGCGTGTGGTCCACCGCCTTCCGCGCCGCCGACCTCGCCGAGGCCGCCGGTGACGAACAGGAGCAATGCGCGTGACCACCACCGTCCCCGATCCGCGCACGGCCGCCGCCCTGACTGCCCGTCGCCGCAGCACCGACGCCGCCCTCGGACGGGTCCGCGACGCCATCGCCCGGCTCCGCCGCGAGAAGACCCAGGTCAGCGTCTCCGCGGTCGCCCGCCGCGCGAACGTCTCCCGCACCTTCCTCTACGGCCACCCCGACGCCAGAGCCGCGGTCGCCGCCGCGATGGCCGAAGCCGGCGAACGACGGACCCAGATGGTCACCGACCAGGACGAGGCACGCGAGGCGACCTGGCGCGAGCGGGCCCTGAACGCCGAGGACGCCCTCGAAGCCGCCCACGCCGAGATCCTCACCCAGCGCACCCGCATCGGTGAACTCCTCGGACAGGTACGCGACTTGGAAGCCGAATGGACCCAAGAGGCCATCCAGCGGATTACCACCGAGAACACCGCCCTCAAGCAGCGCGTCCGCCAGCTCACCGCCGACAACCGATCCTTCGACGAACGCCTCCAGGCCGCCCGCTCCAACCTCCGCTTCCAGGACCGCCGCGTCGCCGACCTGGAAGCCCAGATCGCGGCTCCGGCGGGCTGATCCGACGTGACCGGTGGCCGCCGCATCCCTGGTGGGGCGGCCACCGGCCGTAGTGCACACTTGGCCGATGCTGTTGACGTTCATCGCAGAGGTCGCGGACGAGCACCTGGTCCTGGACCCGGGCAACCAGGCGACCGAGTCGCAGACCAACACCTGGCATCTCGTCACCGACGCCGAGGAGCGGGCGACGCTGTCCGTGAAGGAGGTGGCTGCCGCCTTCGAGAGCACCGCGAGGGCATTGCGTGACCGCATCCGGACCCTCGGTCTGGATGGAACCGCCACGTTCTACGTCTGGCACGACGAGCAAGCCGGACAACTTCGCTGTTCGACCTCCTCCCAGCCCCCGGAATCGCTCCCGTTCGGTGGTAACTACGTGCTGACCGAGACGCTCGAACCGATCATCACCAGCTTCCTCGACGACAGTGATCCCGGCTCGGTGCCGTGGACCGACCTCACACCAATCGAGTCCGACGGCCAGGACCGGGCAGACGTCATGCCGCCGCCGTTCCCGGTCTGGACACGTCGAATCGGGCGCGATACCTGAACAGCCCCCTCGGTCTCGAAGCCGGGAAAGCCAGTAGCCGCACCAGCCGGGGTCATGCGAACATCCCCAGCATGGAGCCCCAGGACGACCAAGCGGCAGGCGAGGTGCTGCACGGGCGCGGCTGGCGCAAGGCATTCACCGTCACCGAGATGGTCGACCAGTGGGCCTCGCTCGTCAGGACCGTTGAGAACGGCTACGAGGACCTCATCGACGAGTACACCAACGACCTCTACAGCCGGAACTGGCTCCACGAGGCGTGGGTTCTCCTGCCCGGGCACGTGCTCATGACCTGGAACCAGCGGATCCAGGAACTCGACGACCGCTTCCGGGACGCAACCGCCTTCGACGACGGCCAGGCACTGTCCCAGTTTCATCGGATCGGTCGGTTCGATCCCGACGCTATGTGGTGGTGGCGGCGCTACCCGCGGATTTTCGTCGGCGACCTCGGACGCGCGCTCCGCTCAGCCGGAGCCGTTGACCTGTCGCCAAGCCCGTGACCTGCCCGAAATCTGTCAGCAGCTTGGACCAGCACAGGCTCCAGAGTCATCTCAGACGACGAAGCCGAGAACCACCCCATCGGGCGACCTCAGAAAGTAGTGATGCATCGTCACGGACATGTAGTCTATAAATCGTCGCAGTTCAGAGCCGGTATCCGAGCTCCTGCGGTCGGTAAAGTGGAGTACAAGCGCGGTGTCGACGCCGGCGTCATAAACCAGGGCTTGTTCTACCTGGCGTGGCTGATGGACCACCGGGCCGAGTTCGAGCACCTGGTCCGCGCCCGGCTCGGGGTGACGGCCGCGTCCCAGGTCCTGTGGAGCGGCCCGCGCCTGATCTGTATCGCAGGTGACTTCACTCGCTACGACGTGCATGCCGTGCGCGAGCACCGGCGCTCGATCGACCTGGTCCGCTACCGGCTCTTCGGCAGCGACTTGCTCGGCCTTGAGACCGTGGCGTCCGTGAGCGGCTGCATGCAGGTAGCCCGCCGGGCGCGCCGCCAGGCGGTTGCCCGGGCGGCAGTCGACGTCGAGAGCGCGCCGATGGTGGAGTTGGCGGGCGCGGTCGACGAGGTGCTCCTCGGGCTCGGTGACGGCGTGAACCGCGTGGAGCGCAAGACGTACCGGGCGTATCAGCGGCTGCGGAACTTCGCCTGCCTCTGTCCGCCGCAGCGCAGCAAGCTGCTGGTCTACCTGAAGGTCGACCCGACGGACGTGGACCTCGTTCCGGGGTTCACCCGGGACGTGTCTGAGCTCGGTCACCACGGGACGGGCGATTTGGAGGTACAGCTCCGCATGCCGAGGGACGTGGAGCGGGCGCAGGATCTGTTCCGGGCGAGCTACGCGGCTGCGTGATCGCCTGCCGGCCTCATGGCCTGGCTGCTCTGTGGTCGTGGGGTGCTGCCTTTCGACGTGCGTGCGGGACGTGGCGGTGGACTATCAATGAGGCGCGGGATCGCCGGTTTGGCTAACCGGCGATCCCGCGCTATGTTGCCCCGCTCTCGGAGGCCGGTGATCAGCGTGAACGGCTGGTAGCGGGGCGGCCCGTAACTACCGGTACGGCCGGTGGGCTGGTGACGAGGCTCGTCCTGCGTCCGGTGCCCGCGCTCTGGGGGCGGCGCAGTCCCGTTTCCTGGGCGAGGGTCTCGGAGAGGTCGGCCAGCAGCGAACTCGGGGTGTGCGGGGACGCGGTGACGGCCCAGGCAGGCCGGTCCGGACCGGTGCCGGCCCAGATGGTCCAAGTGGCTGAATTCTGGGGGCGCTGCGCGGTCAGTGGGTCGAACTGCACGCCTGCCTCACCGTCGGGGGACGTCCAACGGATCCCGTGCCCGTTAAAGGTGTGCTTCCACCCGGCGTCGGAGAGCGGCTGCGTGGCCGCGGCGACCGTCCTCTCGTCCACCGGGGCTCCGATTGCCGTGTCCCAGCCGTCGCCGTCGGCGAGGTGGTTCAGTAGTTCCTGCAGCACCGGGGCGGGGGTGGCGCCGGTCGCGGTGAGGACCCACATGCGGTCGGAGACGGGGGTCTCGTAGGCGGCGATAGTCCATGCGGTCTCGCGGTCCTGGGTTTCGTGGACGCGCTCGATGCGCAGGGTCTGGGACTCGTGGATGGCGTGAGTCGTCTCATCCGACCAGGTCCGCCACTTCTCGAACTCGCCGTGCGCGTCGATGAACTCGTCGAGGAGGGCGTCCTGGTCGCCGGCGTCGGCCAGGTAGACGGGGAGGGTCTCCGGCTCCGGCAGGGCCGGTTCGGGCCTGGCTCCGGTGAGAGCGAGCGGGGTGCGGGCTTCGGCGGCGGAGCGCTCGGTGTCGGTCAGGGGCGCCGGGCCGGGGCGCATCTCCTCACCGTGGACCTTCTCGAACGCGAGCAAAGCCTGGGCAGGTGAGTCGAAGGTGTCGGCGACCTGGCGCAGGTGGTTCTCGCCGTGGAGGTAGACGGACTTGCCAACGCGGCGGAGGTAGGTACCAACCGCGACGGTGGTGTGTCCGTCATGGGCGTGAGCGTGGATGAGGAGCTGGCCGTTTCGGATGTCGTCGTGGATCTTCTGGGCCTCGTTGGAGACTTCGCGGATCTCGCTGCGGGTGCACCAGGGCATCGGGTAGTTGGCCCAGGTCCATTCCTCGTCGATGGCCTCCCGGAGTCGAGGGGTGATCTCGACGGTGATCCCCTCGGCGGTCAGGTGCTTGGCTGCGTCCTGTGCCCAGTAGGGCTCCTCGGAGTCGATGCGGACCAGAGCCAGGACGTTGTCCGCTACGACGGTCCAGTCGGCTGCCTCCAGGCCCATGTGGGCTATGCGGGCCTGGGTGCCGGTCAGGGTGGCGGTCACGGCGCTGGAGTGCGTGGGGTGGACGTCGAGGCGGACGTGGGCGTCGATGGGGGTGTGGTTGGCATGAGGTGTCGTCTCTTCTGCCGGTGGCCGGATCTTCGGGTCCGGCCACCGGCCTATGCGGGGTGCTATCGGGTGGCTCGCGCGCCGCGGGTGGTGGGAGCGACGGCGGCGGTCGTCGTCGGCGGTCCGGCGCGTAAGCCGAGGTCTTCGCGTCGGGGCCGGTCCGGTGGCGTGCTGCCAGCGGGTGCGGATGGCGGCGATATCGGCGAGGGAGCGGCGGGCGCCGACGACGAGCTGGAACGGAGTGTTCGCCGGGTCGCCGGCGTACGCCTCGATGCGCCTGCCGGCATGATCGGCGGTGGCTATCAGGGAGCGCTGCAGGGCGCGCTCGCCCCAGTAATCCAGGGAACCGGCTGGTTCGGCCAGCAGGCGGATCACGTCTCGGGGTTCGCTTGCGTCGAGTAGGCCGCGCTGTTGGGCCTCCCACAGGACGGTGACGGGGTCGACGGCCTCGTGGCGGCGGGCGAGGGCGGTGGCGGTGGCGAGCAGTAGCTGTTCCTCTTCGACTGCTTCGCTGCGGTCGGGCGGGACCGGTGACGGCGGTACCGCGGTGCGGGGCAACGCTCCGGCACGGGGCGGGAAGCGGCTCGCGATGTTGTCCACGACTGCGCCGAGGGCGTCGGCCTCGGCGAGCACCGTCTGGATGGGGTGCGGGAGGGAGGCGTCGTGGACGGTCTGGAGGAGGTGTTCGGCGGCCGTTTGCAAGCGGCGGCGGGCGTGTTCGGCCTCGACCATGCGGGCGTAGGCCGGTGCGTGCCGTGGCCAGGGGCAGACCTGGATGAGGGTGTGGAGGTAGGAGGCGGTCAGTCCGCGCGCCTGCTCGCGTCCTGTGGCGAGTACTTGGTCGAGCCATGTGGTGTTCTTTGCGTGCTCGGTGGGATCGGGCGGCGGCAGGGTGCTGATCGCGGCGTACAGGGCGGCGTGCGCGGCGGTGGAGAAGGAGTCGGCGGCGATGCCGGTGACGTCGCCGAGGCGGTGGGGATCGAGGAGGAGGGCGCCGAGGAGGGCCTGCTCGACGTGGAACACCGGCTGCGGCGGTGCAATGGCGTCGAGGTCGTCTTCGTCGGGTTCGGGGGCGCGGGACATCAGGCGGCGAGGGTGAAGTCGTTCGGGTCGAGAGCGACGCCGAGGTGCGGGGCGAGGAGGTGGCCAGCGAGCAACGGGGGCACGGCATTGCCGATCTGGCCGAAGACCTGGCCCTTGTTGCCGGCCCAGGGGTAGTCGGCGGGGAAGGTCTGCAGGAGGCCGGCCTCGCGGGCGGTGATCCGGATCGGCTCCGGAACAGCTGGCGTACCCGTGGCCTGCGTCGGTGTCGGGGCCGGTTCGGCGACCCAGGTGCACTCGTTCGCCCGGTGCCCGAAGAGCAGCGTGCCCGCCGGCTCGGACAACGAACGGACGGTGGCGTTGGCCTGGTTGTTGCTGCGCAGGGACCAGGACCAGCGGTGGGCCTCGGCGGTGAACGTCGGCGCCGGAGCGTCGGCGGCCCGGTTCTCGCGGGTACCGTGCCGTGCCGCCCATCCTGCGCCTTCGCGGCGTGACTGCAGGACCACACCGTCGGCCCGGGGCGCCCAGGTGCCCCGATCCCGGGCGTCGGACAGCGCCTTGCGGGAGCCCGAGGGGAAAGTCTCGGGCCCTCCCCCGGGGCCGCCGCCGGCGCAGACGGTGGGGACGGGGCAGTCGGTCGCGCCCCACCCGAGGGCCTGGGCCATGCTGACCCAGCGAGTGCGGCCCGGGCCGAACAGTGAATCCGGTTCGGCGAGTTGAGCGTGCGTGGGTGTGGGCGGTTGCGCCGTGCGGACGCGGGAGGCCAGGAGTATCGCCCGCCTTCTGGGCTGCGGGACGCCGAAGTCGGCAGCGTTGAGGATCCCGTACCAGACGGAGAATCCCCACCCGCGCAGGACGGCCGCGTACTGCTTCCACAGCGGGAGAACGTCCGGCACTTCCTCCATGGCGACCCAGTCGGGCTCACCGACCGTGTTCAGGGCGTAGAGGTAGCGCATCGGCTCGGCGGCGAGCAGGGAGCGCTCGTCGCGGCATGCGGCGAGGAGGCGTTCGCGGGTGTGCACACCGAACACGCCCAGAGCGGTGCTCCAGCCGCCCGGCCCAGCGAAGAGGTCGAGTATCACGTGGCCAGCCCGAAGTTGTCCCGCGTCAGTGCGTCGGCCTCCCCGCGGCACGCCCAGGGTGAGCAGCCGTCCTCGACGCCGTTCTCCAGGACGTCGGCCTCGTCCGCGCCGATACGCGGGGCCGCCCGTTCGGCTGCGGTGACATGGTCGATCGGGGCCCGGCGCAAGGGAACGCGGGAGCGGTGCAGGAATGCCTCGCCGAGCAGTTGGTTACCCGATGCGTTGGCGCGGGCATTGCCCTGTCGGATGGCCGCGTCGAATGTGACGAAGTCCGCCCACTCGGACGGAGAGGTGTCCCTGATATGCCGCCACTGCGCATTTCCATGGAACGGGCATGTTATTGAGAATCGAGACAGTGTCGTGACCTTTCTAGTGGTGTGTGTGGGTTGTTCTGGAGAGGCGCCGAACGGTCCCATTCGGCGGCAGGCATTGAGGTCTTATCGGCCACTGGCACGGTGGGCGAGCAAGGGCAGGTGCTGCCGGAGGGCGTCCGCACCGTGTGTGGGAAGGCCGGTCGGGCCAGCGCCCGCATGGGGCCGCTGAGCGGTGCGGGCTGACCACCCCTGCTGGACACCTTCGTCGGCTACCGTGCGCCGAGATCTACGGCTGGTGTGGTGAAGGAGCAAGTGATGAGCACGGTGGGGGCCTCGACGGGCTCGGGTGAGCTGAAGCGCCGCCTGGGGGTGTCCGATGCGGTGATGATCGGCCTGGGGTCGATGATCGGGGCCGGGGTTTTCGCCGCGTTCGGGCCGGCGGCCAGCGCCGCCGGATCCGGCCTGCTGGTTGCTCTGGCCCTGGCCGTGCTCGTGGCGTACTGCAACGCGACGTCCTCAGCGCGGCTGGCTGCCCGCTACCCGGCATCCGGTGGCACGTACGTTTATGGCCGTGAGCGGCTGGGCGACTTCTGGGGCTACCTGGCCGGCTGGGCGTTCGTGGTCGGCAAAACCGCTTCCTGCGCGGCGATGGCCTTGACCGTCGGTTCCTATGTGTGGCCCGGCCAGGCCCACGCCGTTGCGGTCGCCGCCGTGGTGGCGCTGACCGCACTCAACTACACCGGGGTGCAGAAGTCCGCGTGGCTGACCCGTGCCATCGTCGCTGTCGTGCTCGCGGTCCTGGCTGCCGTGGTCACCGCTTGTCTGACCAGTGACACCGCCGACATCGCACGCCTGGACATCGGCGCGGACATGACCGCCGGGGGCACGCTCCAGGCGGCCGGGCTGCTGTTCTTCGCTTTCGCCGGATACGCCAGGATTGCCACCCTTGGCGAGGAGGTTCGGGATCCCGCCCGGACCATTCCCCGCGCGATCCCTCTCGCGCTGGGCATCACCCTCGCCGTGTATGCGGCTGTCGCCGTGGGTGTCCTCGCGGTGCTGGGGCCGGGCGGACTTGCGCAGAGTACCGCGCCGCTGGCCGATGCCGTGCGTGCCGCGGGCGTCCCGGGACTGGCTCCCGCTGTGCGTGTCGGGGCGGCTGTCGCGGCGCTCGGGTCGCTTCTCGCGCTGATCCTCGGTGTCTCGCGCACCACTTTGGCCATGGCCCGTGACCGTCACCTGCCTCACGCTCTGGCCGCGGTGCACCCCCGCTCCCAGGTTCCGCACCGCGCCGAACTGGTCGTCGGCGCGGTGGTCGCCGTCCTTGCGGCGTCCGTTGATGTACGGGGCGCGATCGGCTTCTCCTCCTTCGGTGTCCTGGCCTACTACGCCGTCGCCAACGCGGCCGCGTGGACTCTGACCCCTGGCGAAGGAAGGCCGCCCCGCCTCGTGCCTGTCATCGGCCTGGCGGGCTGTGCGGCCCTCGCCTTCGCCCTGCCCGTGGCCACCGTCATCTCCGGCGCCGCCGTTCTCCTACTTGGTGCTGCCGTCTACGGGCTGCGGAAGATCACGGCCGTCGGATCCCGACGTTGATCTCTTGTTCTTCGCCCCCCGGTCGGGGCTTCATTCTTCCTGCCTCTCGGTGGTGCCGGGACGGTGCCTGTGAGGTGGGTCAGAGGGATGAAGGCGCTGGTGGTCCCGAGTTCTCTGGGAGTCGGACCGGCGGGGGTGGGGATATCGGCGAGGCGCTGGGTGAGGGCGGTGACGGCGTCGCGGTCCCCTTCGAGGGCTTCGCGTTCGTCGTCGGTCAGGTCGACCTTGTTCGGGGAGTGTCTAATTAACGGCGGATCTGCTGATCATGGAGACGCCAAGTGAGTGAGATGACAATCGAGCACGAGTCCGTGGCTGAGCCGGTTGAGACAGCCACTTCGGACGAGCAGTTGATCGCGATGCTGGTCGACCGGGCCCGGAGCGAGGGCCTGCAGCTGACCGGTGAGGGCGGACTGTTGCAGCAGCTGACCAAGCGGGTCCTGGAGTCGGCCCTGGAAGGCGAGATCACCGACCACCTCGGCTATGGCAAGCACGATTTCGAGGGCCGCGGCAGCGGCAACAGCCGCAACGGGGCCCGGGCGAAGACCGTGTTGACCGACGTGGGGCCCGTCGAGGTCAAAGTGCCCCGGGACGTGGCCGGCACGTTCGAGCCGCAGATCGTCAGGAAGCGTCAGCGGCGACTGACCGGCGTGGACGAGATGGTGCTGTCGCTGTCCGCGAAGGGGCTGACGCACGGGGAGATCTCCGCGCACCTGGCCGAGGTCTACGGCGCGGACGTGTCCAAGCAGACGATCTCCACGATCACCGACAAGGTGATGGAGGGGATGGCCGAATGGCAGAGCCGCCCTCTTGACCGCGTGTATCCCGTTTTGTTCGTGGACGCCATCAACGTCAAGATCAGGGACGGTCAGGTCGCCAACCGGCCGATCTACGTCGTCATGGCGGTCACGGTCGACGGCACCCGCGACATCCTCGGCATCTGGGCGGGCGACGCCGGCGAAGGCGCCAAGTACTGGCTGCGGGTGTTCACTGAGCTGAAGAACCGCGGCCTGGACGATGTACTGATGCTCGTCTGCGACGGCCTGAAGGGCCTTCCGGACGCCGTTGAAGCCGTCTGGCCTCGAACGATTGTTCAAACTTGCGTGGTTCACCTCCTGCGCAACAGCTTTCGCTACGCGGCCCGCCAGGACTGGGACAAGATCGCGAAAGCGCTCAAGCCCGTCTACACCGCACCGAACGAGAACGCGGCGGCCGAACGCTTCGGAGAGTTCCAGGACGCCTGGGGGAAGAAGTACCCGGCGATCATCAAGCTGTGGGAGTCGGCCTGGGCCGAGTTCGTCCCCTTCCTCTCCTTCGACGTCGAGATCCGCAAGGCGATCTGCTCGACGAACGCGATCGAGAGCGTGAACGCCCGCATACGCAAGGCCGTCCGCGCCAGGGGCCACTTCCCGAACGAGGCCGCGGCCCTCAAGTGCGTCTACATGGCGCTGATGAGCCTCGACCCGACCGGCAAGGGCCGCAAGCGCTGGACCATGCGCTGGAAAGCACCGTTGAACGCCTTCCAGATCGCCTTCGAGGGCCGGCTCACCCCGGCCAACAACTGAACCCCAACAACCAAGATCAGCCGTTAATTTGACACACCCCCGCGAGGAGGGCGGCGAAGGGGCGGAGCCCGAACGCGGTCCATTGACCGGTCGCTTGCATGCGGCCTTGCACGTCGGCTGTGCATGCCTGTTGGCGCACGGTGTTCTCCGCGATGCACTTGTCTCATGAGACGTTGCCGATCCCTGGAAGCTCGGAGCGATGGGGCTCTCAAAGATCTCAATTGCGTCGCTTACACGTAGTGGAATGAGACAGGTTGCACCCGGAAGTGGCGGTTGAGCGGTGCACTCCAAAGGGGGTGTGTCGATCGTCCCCGTTGACGGCGGATGTGGACCCCGTCGATGTGATCGCCCCAGGCAACGGTGATGACGGCGCGGTGCGCCCTTGGACGCGCGAACCGCCCCGGTGGCAGGGGGAGTCCGCCGGGGCGGGTGCCCAGCATCCAGGGTGGCGGCCAGGAGTAGGCCAGTGACGCGCTGCTGAACAGCGCAAGGCCCCATCGGAAGACGCGGCGGCGTCCGGTGCGGCCCCCGGTGGCGCCTGCGAGCAACAGTAGTGAGGGGACTACACCCCCGCCTGAGCCGATGCGGCCGGAAATACGGTGTCTGAGAAGGCGGAGGGTCGCCTTGACGGACTTGCCCGCCGCAAGTTGCTCGGCGCAGTACGCGGTCCCTCTCCATCGCCCCGCCCCAAGGTCATGTGGGAGCCCACTCCGGCGGATCATCGCTGAACTTGATCTGGAGCTCCACGAGGCTCAGGGCAACCTCAGACAGGCAGGAAACGTCACGCGTCTTCCGGCTCCGCGACGATCAAGACCACGCCGATGACGGATCCGGCTGATTTGGCTGGGGCGTTGGTGCGCCCCTGAGGTGGGGCCGTGTCGCCGCTGTGTGATCCGGGCTCGCGACATGCTGAGGAACGGGCGTCCTCAGGCGGTACGCGGGCTGAGGGATGGCGCGCCGTCCTGGGAGGGCTGGTGCTTCCAGGCGAGCAGGAGGAACCAGACGGGCACCAGGATTCCACCGGGGAAGAGGAATTCCTGGGGCAAGACGTTGCCCAGGAAGCTGTAGAGGGCGAGCCAGGTGCCCAGGACCACGCCGACGACGCGGATGCTCCTGGGCCGGGCGAGCAGTGAGGTGGTGATGAACCACATGCCGGCCAGCACGTGCCCGCCCAGTCGTACCGACCAGGCGATCTCGTGCGGTACCTCGTTGATCGTCATGATCGCCGACAGGACATCGAGGGTGAGCCATCCGAAACCGGCTGCCTTCGCCCACTGGGGTGCGGGCAGCCGCGCGACGATGAACATGATGGCCAGGTGGAACAGGACGCCGGTGTACTCGGCCGCGACTGCCCCGGGGGCGACGGCGAAGGTGACGAGCGAGGGCATGAAGAGGACGGACGGCAGAACGGCGAGGGTGCGGAAGCTGAGAACCTCGCGGGTGGGCGTGAGCACGCGGTGCCCTTTCGGGGTACAGGCGGGGTGGGATGGGGGTTTCGGCGGGTGCGTTCACCAGGGACTGATGCCTTCGGCGTCGAGGAACGTGCCCGTGGGGCCTTGAGGGCCGGTGAGCGCTGCCTGGACGATGGGAGCGGCTCCCTGTTCGACGCTCTGGACGCCCTGGCGCCCGTTGAGGTCGGTGGCGGTGGGGCCCGGGTCGACGACGTTGATGCGCAGGCTGGGGTAGGCGCGTGCGTACTGGACGGTCAGCATGGACACTGCCGCCTTCGAGACCGGGTAGGCCAGCAGGCTGGGTACGCGGGACTCGGCGCGCTCGGGGTCGTGGACGCGGGCGAAGGATCCCAGGCCGCTGCCGACGTTGACGACGATGCCGTTGCCGCTGCGCTGAAGGAGGGGGAGGAAGGCGTGCAGCATGCGGACGATGCCGACGACGTTGGTGTCCAGGACGGCGGCCATGTCGCTTCCCGTGCACTCGCCGAGCGGCTGGGGGCCTCCTCCGTTGATGCCCGCGTTGTTGATCAGGACATCGAGGACGCCGTGCTCCTCGGCGACGCGCACGGCGCCGGCGCGGACCGAGGCGTCGTCGGTGACGTCCAGAACCAGCGGCAGCGCACCCAGCTCATCCGCGGCGCGCTGCGCGTGGGCGGGGTTGCGGGCGGCGACGTAAACAATGTGGCCGGCGGAAACGAGCTGGCGTGCGGTCTCGAATCCCAGGCCCTTGTTGGCTCCGGTGATCAGTGTGGTGGTCATGACTTCGAGTCTGCGTCAGCTCACCGACTCGGGCCAGAGATGCTTCTTCCTGGTAACGGGAGTACCAGGATGCCGCTCTGAGCTGCGACGACGGCCCAGACCCGCGTAGCTCACACCAGCCAACTTCGATCTCGCAGGCGCGGTGCGAGCTGCCCCGCGCTGCATGACGCACCGGTCATGCCTGCCGAGAGGCGAGCTCCACGACCGCGATGTCCGAAGGCGCGCCGACTCTGACGGGCGGGCCCCAGGCGCCCGCGCCGCGCGTGACGTACAGCTGCGTGTCGCCGTAGCGCTCCAGGCCGGCGACAGTGGGATTGTCCAGTGCGGCGATAAGATTGCCTGGCCAGAGCTGGCCACCGTGGGTGTGACCGGAGAGCTGGAGGTCGACGCCGTGCTCGACCGCTTCGTGGATCATCACAGGCTGGTGGGCCAGGAGCACGGCGGCGCGGGATCGGTCGCGGTCACCGAGCGCCCGGCCGTAGTCGGGCGCGTCACCGTGGTTTTCGCCGGAGACGTCGTTGACGCCGGCGAGGTCGAAGCCCGGGATCTCGACGCGCGCGTTGCGCAGCGGGTGCACACCCAGCTCGCGTACGCGCTCCACCCATTCCTCGACGCCGGAGTAGTACTCGTGGTTGCCGGTCACGAAGTACGAACCGTGCCGCGCCCGCAGCTGGGCGAGCGGTTCCGCGGCCGTGCCGAGGTCGGCGACCGAACCGTCGACGAGGTCACCGACCACGGCCACCAGGTCCGGCTGGGTGGAGTTAATGGTGTCGACGATCCGCTGCGTGTGCGCGCGTCCCAGGATCGGCCCGAGGTGGATGTCGCTGACGACCGCAATGCGGTAGCCGTGCGCGGAGCGCGGCAACTTGGCGAGCGGCACGGTGATCCGCTTGACCCTCGGCCCCCGCAGCACCCCGTACGTGCCGTAGCCGACGGTTCCTACGGCGACCGCCGCGGCGGCGCCGCCTACGGCGCGGGAGACGAACAGTCGACGGCTCACCCCCGAGGGCTGCGGAACTTTCCGCTCCCCGTCCCTCTTGGGCGCGATGAGCGATTCATGAGCCTGACTCCAGGCGGACTGGGTAGCAGCCGGGGGTGCGGGGCCGGTGGCCCCGTTGGTCGGCAGGACCGCGGCCGTCTCGGGCAGAGCGGTGACGGCCGCCAATGACACCGGCCCCGCAACGGGTGTAGCCCGGCGCTCGAGGGCCCGCAGCAGCAGGGGACGAACCGCCTCGCCCACCACCAAGGCGAGTACCCCGTACAACAGCAGCGCCAGCCAGAGGAAGCCCGGCCAGGCCAGCGCCCGCTGCAACCAGAACGGCGCGCCCTCCACCTGGCCCGCACCCAGCGCGCTGAGCGAGAGCAGCGGCATGATCACCGCGGCGACCGTGCCCACCCGCCGCGCCTTGCTGGTCCGGGCCGTCACGTCGCGCACCAGCCGGCGCCACACATACCAGTGTGCCCCGGCGAGCAGCGCGATGATCACCGCCGCCACAACAAGGATGACCAGCACGATTCCGTATTCTCCTGCTCATTCATAGGCGCGTGCGGGCATGGTAAGGGCCAGACGCAGCCCAGCAAACGCCCACCACCGTGCCCAGGACAAAGCGCCCGATGGTGCGCCACGGCTCTTCAGTCTGCGCCAAACCGTCGATGCGATTCAGAGACTCCTCTTCCTGGTAATCGCAGTACCAGGCTGCTCCTGTCCTGGGCTGCGACGATGGGAGCATGACTGCATCCGGCGAGCTGGCAGCCGTCCTGCGTGTGTGGCGCGAGCGGCTGACACCCCGGCAAGCGGGACTGCCGGCGAATACCGCCCGGCGCACCAGCGGGCTGCGGCGTGAAGAGCTGGCTGTCCTGGCGGGGGTCTCGGCGGACTACATCGTGCGCCTGGAACAGGGGCGGGCCTCTGCGCCGTCAGCCCAGGTATGTGCCGCACTCGCCCGCGCGCTTCAGCTGAGTGACACCGAACAAGAACACCTGTTCCACCTGGCCGGGCATGCCACCGGCGGCGATCGCATCAGCCAGCTGGTGCCCGCAAGCATCCGCCGCCTGGTGGAACGCAATCCCGACCGGCCTCTTGCCGTGTTCGACGCCATGTGGACCCTGCTCGTGTGGAACCCGATGTGGGCAGCCCTGATGGGCGACCCCTCCCAGCTGCGGGAAACCGAACGCAACGTCCTGTGGCTGCACTTCACCGGCCTCTCAGACTGCCACGTCCGCAGATCGGGCAACACCGAGGCATTCGAGGCTTCTATGGTCGCCGACCTGCGGCGTAGTGCCGGCCGCTACCCCGACGACCCCCAGCTGCGCCAGCTCATCGCACAGTTGAACCAGGACAGTGCGCAGTTCCGAGAAATCTGGAAGCGCCACGAGATCACCGAACACGGCCCGACCGTCAAGAGCATCGCCCACCCCGACGTGGGACGCCTCGACCTGGACTGCGACATCCTGAACGCCCAGCGTGGAGACCTGCGCATCGTGATGTACACCGCCGAGCCCGGCAGTGAATCCGACAGCAAACTCGCCCTGCTCGCCACCATCGGCACCCAGCGCCTGATGACCGGATCCCTCGAATGAACGCCGCGCATGCCCCCGCCCCTCCCGGCGCGGGGACCGCGTCACCCTTCAGGGTTGAGTACCTGCGGCATAGCGGACAACGCCGAGAACAATCTTGAACGACTGAGCACTCCGGCCGGTGGCGGGCTGCTCAGTCGCGCGTGACCCGCAAGGGATGCGGCGGTCAGTCCTTGGGCGGGAAGAGCGCCAGGAGCCGGGCGCATTGTGCCGAGTTCGTCGCGTCACGCTTCGAGACCACCTGAAGGGCCGGCTCGTGGGATGCGCCTGCGAACCGTTCTGTCGTCGCCATGGCATTACTGTGCACCGGCTCATCGTGGTCATTCTGGTATCGGCGGTACCAGGAAGCGGAGTCCCTGGTTGATCATCCGGCATTGAGGCAGCGTGACGGCATGGCTACGACGCTGTCACCGCGTGAACGACGGGCTCGGGTTCACGACCGCACACCGGAAGGTCGCCGCGGGTCACGCCGTGCACATCGGAACTCGGGACGCCGAAACGTGGGCGCCCGGGTGCCGCCGAGCAACAGGCGGGAGTCCGGTCGGATCTTTCTTTGCCTTCTGCCCACCTTGGAATCGAGAAACAGGAACGACCGAAGGATGACGCGATGAGGCACAGCATATTTCTCCCAGGTGCCTTGGCGCTTCTCGTCGGCCTGACGGGTTGCGCGGGGGCCGGTGCCGGCGCTCCGAGGGGTGGCACACCTGCAACAAAAACCGCGTCTCATACGCTAGTTGACCTGACCGGTACCGTTCGGATCCGGGACCTTCACGACCTGTTCATGGCAGACCGATCCCGTGCGGAGAAGGAGTGCTACGGACAATCCGTGACGGTCCAGGCCGTCGCGTTGAAGACAGGCGCAAGTGAGTACGGGACACCTGCGATCGAAGCGTCGGACGCAGAGAACGGCACCCATCTCGCCAGCATCGTCCTTCCCTATGACGATCGCCGCGCAGAATCATTCCGCCGGTTGGAGAGCGTCAAAATCGGCGAGGAGATCGTGGTGACCGCAACCTGCAACGTCTTCGCCGACCGCAATAACGTCCTGATCTTCAAAGACTCCGAGATCATCGAATGATTCGCCCAGAGACAACACTTGTGGGGCCGGTGAGCGGACGACTGCTGAGATCCAGCACAGAAGGGCTTGGAAAATCTTGAATACGGAACCGACCTCCAACGCAGCTGTCGCGAAGCGCGCGCGCATCGCGTCGTACGTGCTCGCCCTGAGCGGGGCCTCCAGCGCCGTTTTCGGTGAAAATACCCTGAGGGCGATCGACGCAGGTTCCGGGCACGCGATTCCGTACGGCGTGTACTCGACCGCCCATTACCTCATCTTGGTCACCGCGCAAATCGGCGTTCCGCTGGCAGCAAGTCTCTTCGGCGCTGCGCTCGTCCTGAAGAGGTTGTGACTGAAAGCCGGGTCCGATCCTCTTGGCACTCAAGCGGGAGATCGATTCTGGGCTGCTGTGATCTGTGTCCGTGGACAGCAAGCGGTAACGACCTTGGGAGTAATTGACGTTGGGGCGTGCTGGCCTGGGCGGGTCGGCCGGTGGGTGATCAGCGGGCGACCTGCCGGGCGAGCACCAGTTCGGTGCTCAGCTTGCGGCGGGTCGCCCGCCGGGCGGAGCGGTCGGAGACCAGGGCGGCGATCGCGAGGTGGGTCTCGGGGTAGGTCTCGCGGCAACCCATGAACCGCTGGAGCGGGCGCCACTGCTTGTACTCAGCGTTGGTGTGTTCCACGCAGATCCGGGCGGAGGACTGGCGGCGTCGCTGTTCGCGCCAGGCGTGGTGCTCGCCGAGTGGAGCCTCGTCCTTCGGCTTCTTCGGCGGGGCGCTGACCTGGTCGGGGAACTCGTTGGCCAGTCCCCGGTAGCCCTCGTCGACCTCGGCCTCGACCTTCGGGTGGTGGCGGAACTGCTCGGCGATGCCCTCAGTACGCACGGCGGTCTGGTCGTGCATCCGGCCTGGCCGTACAACCCCGCTGAACAGGGTGCGGCCCTGGCCGTCACTGAAGGTGGTGGTCTTGATGGTGTTCTGCCTCTTCTTGCCGGACACGAACGCCTTGCGGCCGGGGCGGCCCGCGCGCGGGCGCCGGACCTGCACCTCCGTGCCGTCGATCCGCAGCCTGACGCCCTCCGCGGCGGTATAGGCGAACAGGTCCTCCAGCGTGTGCAGCCGCAGCCCCGGCCGACCGGGCACCGCGAAGCCCCGGGCCGCCAGCAGCGGCCGGAGCTCTCGGATCGCGCCGGAGACAGTCGAGCGGTCCACCCGGTACAGCTCGGCCAGTGCCGCGTGCGGCAGGCCCAGCCGCAGGTGGACCAGCGTGACCAGGAGCCGGTCGGTGAACACCAGCCGCTGCTTGCGCCCGGCCCCGGCGGCCCGCCGCCGTTCCCCGCCCCGCCGCTCGCGCAGTGCGGACTCACGGCGGGCCTGCCACTTCGGGGCGAGTTCTTCGAGCAACTCGCCGAAGTGTGCGCGAGAGACCCCGGACAGGGCAGGATGGGAACAGGCCGCACGGGCCCAAGTAAGCGTCACAACCCACCCAACCCGCACGGCCCTTCTCATGTCACGGTCAGGCCCGGCCGGTACTGCCCCGAAACCCGCAAGGGCCGCCCGGCCCTTGCGAGACGGCCGTCATCCTCCCTGCGCCTTGACGTGCTCGATGACCTCGTTGAGGTCCTTGGTCGGCGAGAAATCGATGTACTCGCAGTCTTCGAGCGCCACTGGGGCGTGGCCGGGCGGCCAGTAGAAGGCCTCACCCGCTTCGTAGAACTCGTCACCGTCCGGCGTCCGCATCTTCAGCCGCCCCTTGAAGAGGTAGCCCCAGTGCGGGCACGGACACAGGTCGCCGGCCAGACCCTTAAGAGCCGGCCCCATGTCGGTGCCCTCGGGAAACGTCACAAAGGCAACGGACATGTCTCCACCGACGTCCTGCATACGAAACTCCACCCCGCCACCTTCGATGGCGACAGGAGTGTCCTTCCGCTTCGTTGCTGTCATAGCTCCTCCCTGCTTACCTACTGAGGGAAACAGCAGAACCCCTCCCCTCCAGCTTGGACCCTGGAGCTACACACCGCGATGCGGATTTTGGGTCGAGATCAGAAACCGAGACTGGTCCTCGCCCGCATGACGACCCGCTGATCACCCACCAGCCGACCTGCCAGGCCAGCACGCCCCAACGTCAATTACTCCCAAGGTCGTAAGCGCCGAGGTTCGAAGTTCATGGGGCCCCTCGAACTTCCCGGAGGGTCTGTGTAGCGAACGGTGGAACTCGTTCGGATTTCTTTAGCGGCGTCCGGCGGTGAGCCGGCCGTCGAAGGCGATGTCGAAGGCCTGGAGTGCGGCCTTCCACCGCATGGTCCACCGCTTGCGTCCTGCGCCGGTGGGGTCCAGGCTCATCACCGCCAAGTACACACATTTCAGGGCGGCTTGATCGTTGGGGAAAATGGCCGCGAGCTCTTACCGCCTTGCGGATGCGGGCGTTGACGCTCTCGATCGCGTTGGTCGTGCACACGATTGTGCGGATCTCCACGTCGAACTGGAGGAAGGGAACGAACTCGGCCCAGGCGTTTTCCCAGAGGGCAGCGCATAGTGCCCCTGATCGTGTTGATTCTGTGGATTCGTTGACCGTCACTCACCCGTTCCATCCGTGGTCGGGGCGCCGGGTGCGCGTGTGCCGGACGGTGCGCCGTTCGGGGCAGCTGGTCTTCATCTGCACGGCCGGTGACGGCATGACGGTGACGTTGCCGCAGGCGTGGACGGATCGCGCTCCAGTCGCGAGTGAGAACCGGCTCGCGATCGAGGGGCTCTGCGCGCTGTCTGCCCTGGTGAATGCCCTGATGAGCCGTTGCGGCGAGCCGAGCGGCGGAGGAACGTCATGAGGGGCGGCCCGCTTGCAGTCGCCCGAGTGGAGGTGACGGGCGGTGACGCATGCCGAGGACTGGAACCGGGTTGCTGCGCTGCTGGTCGCGAACATGATCGAGTCTGCTCTGCGCGGGGAGGCGAGCAGGGATGAGCGGGAGTCAGAAGATCACTGCCTCGCACCGGTCGAGGCTGGCGTTGATCTATGTGCGGCAGTCGACGCTGCTGCAGGTCAGGGAGAACACCGAGTCGACGGCCCGTCAGTACGCGCTGGCCGACCGGGCTCGGGAGCTGGGATGGGCCGCCTGCGATATCACCGTCGTGGATGCGGACTTGGGGACCTCGGGCCGGTTTTCCGGCACCCGGGTCGGCTTCCAGCAGCTGGTGGCCCGGGTCTGCCTCGGCGAGGTCGGGGCTGTGCTTGGCCTGGAGGTGTCCCGGCTGGCCCGGTCCTCGGCCGAGTTCGGCCGGCTCCTGGAGTTCGCCCGGCTCACCGACACCCTCCTGATCGACAGCGATGGTGTCTATGACCTGGGAGATTTCAACGATCGTCTGGTGCTCGGCCTGAAGTCCACGATGAGCGAGGCCGAACTGCACATCCTGGCGGGACGCTTGCAGGGAGCCCGCAAGGCCGCCGCCGAGCGCGGTGACCTGCGTCTGCCGCTGCCCGTCGGCCTGCTCCACGACAGTGACGGACACATCGTCATCGACCCGGACGAGGAAGTACGAACAGCGGTCGCCGACGTGTTCTCCCTCTTCGACCAGCATGGTTCCGCTCTCGGTGTGGTGCGGGCGTTTGCCGGGCGGCGCTTCCCGCGCCGGGATACCGGTGTCTGGGAGGGGCGCCTGGGCTGGGGACGGCTCACCCATGGCCGGGCCGTCGCCGTACTGAAGAACCCCGCTTATGCCGGTGCCTACGCCTATGGTCGTGACAGGAGCGTGCGTCGCGTCCGGCCCGACGGCACGGTGACCACGTCGGTCACCGGCCGCCCCCGTGACCAGTGGCCAGTCCTGATCACCGAGCATCACGAGGGGTATATCTCCTGGCCGCGCTATCTGCAGATCGAGGCGAAGCTGGCCGCGAACTGCACCAACACCGGAGCCCGGCCGCCGCGCGAGGGCCCGCCGCTGTGCCAGGGCATCATCTTCTGCGGCTCGTGCGGCTTCCCGATGAACACCAGTTACCGGCGCGCGGACAACACCGCGGGCTACGTGTGCACCCGGGCCCGCAGCGACGCAGTCCTCGCCCCCGGCTGTCACACCATCGCCGCCGCGGCCGTCGACCCGCAGGTCGCAGGGCTGCTGCTGGACGCGCTGACCCCCGAGCACGTCCAGCTCGCCCTGGCCGCCGCCGACCAGGTCCACCACCGTCACCAGCGCTCCCACCGGGCCGCCGAACTCGCTGTCGAACGCGCCCGTTACGAAGCCGACCGTGCCGAGCGCTCCTTCGCTCAGGTCGAGCCGGAGAACCGGATGGTCGCCCGGTCACTGGAAACCCGATGGGAGGCGAAACTCACCGTCCTCGCCCAGGCCGAGACCGCACTGGCGGACCTGATCGCAGCCGAGCCGGCCGTGCCCGAACCTGGCAGCCTGCAACAACTCGCCCACGACCTACCGGCCTTGTGGGACGCGCCGACCACCACGGCCAGAGACCGAAAGCGCCTGCTGAGGACCCTGATCGCGGATGTCACCGTGCGACATGTCGACGACGCTCGCGCACACATCGGCGTCCGCTGGCACACCGGCGCGACCGACGAGATCGCCTGTGACCGGCGCACCAACCGCAACCCGACGGCCGCCGTGCTGATCGTCCGCGAACTGCTGGACACCTGCAGCGACGCTGCCATCGCCGAACACCTCAACACACTCGGCTTCACCACCGGCAAGTCCCGTCCCTTCACCGTCGCCTCGATCCGGCACATCCGCCAGCAGCACGCGATCGGCTCCAAACGCAACGACCCCACCGAACCTGGAGAGATCACGGTGCCGCAGGTCGCCCGCATCCTGCACATCCACGAGTCCGCGATCTATCCCTGGCTCCGCAGCGGCGAGATGACCGCCCGCCAGGGACGTCACCGCCGCTGGTGCATCCCGTGGAACGACGAGACCGAGGCGTACTGGCGCACCCGCGTCCAGACCTCTTCGCACCTCACGCGCACAAACCCCAACTACGAGACAGGGCAGGCAGTATGAAGCCGACTTCCCACAGCTTGATGATCGCCGGGTACTTCTTCCCCCAGGCGTCCTGGAACTCTCCGAAGCGTTCGGCCGCCGCGTTCTCGTTCGGTGCGGTGTAGACGGGCTTGAGCGCTTTCGCGATCTTGTCCCAGTCCTGGCGGGCCGCGTAGCGGAAGCTGTTCCGCAGCAGGTGGACGACACAGGTTTGAACGATCGTTGCAGGCCAGACGGTATTCACCGCGTCAGGCAGCCCGGTCAGACCGTCGCAGACCAGCATCAGCACATCGTCCGCGCCACGGTTCTTGATCTCGGTGAGGACCTGCAGCCAGTACTTCGCGCCCTCACCGCCGTCCCCAATCCACAGGCCGAGGATGTCGCGATGACCCTCGGCGGTCACCGCCAGGGCCATGTAAACCGGGCGGTTGGCGACAGAGCCGTCCCTGACCTTCACGTTCACGCAGTCGATGAAGACGACCGGGTAGACGCGGTCCAGCGGCCGGTTCTGCCATTCGGCCATGCCGGCCATGACGCTGTTGGTGATCGTGGACTTGGAGATCTCGGTTCCGTAGACCTCGGCCAGGTGCGCGGAGATCTCCCCGTGCGTCAGCCCCTTCGCGGACAAGGACAGGACCATCTCGTCGACCCCGCCCAGGCGCCGCTGCCGCTTCTTGACCAGCTGCGGCTCGAACGTCCCGGCCCGGTCCCGCGGCACCGTGATCTCCACCGGCCCGGCCTCGGTCGTCACCGTCTTGGACCGGTGTCCGTTGCGGTAGTTCTCCCGGCCGCCCTCGGCCCGCTCCCCGGGCTCATGGCCCAGGTGGTCGGTGAGTTCACCCTCCAGGGCCGATTCCAGGACCCGCCGGGTCAGCTCGGCCAGCAGGCCGCCCTCCCCGGTCAGTCTCACCCCGCCGGCCTGAGCCCGGGCCACCAGCTCGGCGACCAGCCCGTCATCCACGGCACTCGACGGATTCACGGCGGCCTCCCCGGCCTCGATGTCACTCGCCACGTCAGTCATCAACTGTCGCTTCCAGCTCGGGAGTTACACCAGTCACCGTACAGACCCTTCCCGGAATCTGTGGTTGACGCTTTGGTGCGGAGTCACACCGAACGTTTGGCTCTGTCGCACATGCGGTGGTAGCACAGCGTGCCCTGAGCGGCGCTGTGCGCCGAACTGCGGGCGCGGCCGCTCACCAGTGCGGTGAGCGGCCGACAGGGAAAGGGGGTGCCAAGAGCTACCCGCTGCGGGTTTGGCCATTGCGCGGCGACTGACGTGCTACGGAAGGTCGATGTCGGCCAGGAGCAGGTTGGGGTCCTGCTGGGTGAAGTAGGCGGCGTTCGTTACGTAGGCCGTCCCAGCACGCACTGCGGTGGCGGTGGGAGTCTGTAGACCGTCCTGCCCAGTGAGCACGATGCTGTGTGTGCCGTCGGGCTTCACCAAAGCGACTTCATTCTGGCTGTTCAGGGCGGCCAGAACGGTGTCGGAGTTGTCGACGAAGGAGAAGTCGTCCACACCGGTGAGGCCGGTTGTCTTCGTCTCGACGGGACCGGCCGAGCCTCCGGGGCGCACCGGGAACCGCAGGAGAGTGCCGTTGTCGCTGTTGCTCACCCAGACAGCACCTTTGTGCACCTTGATGCCGTTGGCGCCGAAGCCGTATGAGGTGGGTGAACTGCCGGGTTTCAGGGAGGCGTCGGAGCTCCAGATCTCGGGCGAGCCGGAGCGGGTGGGGATGCGCCAGATCGTCCCGCGCGTGGAGTCGGTTCCATAGAGAACGCCGGTCAGCGGGTCAGCCGCGAGTCCGTTCACGGCGACGCCGACGGGCAGCGCCGCGACGCGCTGGGGAGGGCTGGTCGGGGACACGCGCCAGATGCCGTTCCGGTCCGCGTCCCCTGATCGGTAGGCGACGTAGATGCTGCTGTCGCCGGCTCGTACGAGTCCGGCGATGCTGGCCTGTTCTGAGGGGGAGTGCGCTCCGGGCAAGGTGGCGAGCACCTTCATCTGCCCGGCGGGCGTGACAAGTGCGACCTGTCGCGATCCGGAGAGGCTCAGGACGGCTGAGCCGTCGGGTCCGAGGGCGATGTTCTCCGGTAATTGCCCTGCGGTGAGGTCGAGATGGGCGACTACTCGGGCGTTCGACAGGGGCGGGGCGACGGCGGAGGCGGTTCCTGCGGTGAAGAGCAAGGCTGCGGCGGCGGTTCCGGCGAGGCTGGCGATGGGCAAGCGACGATACATGCATCCTCCAGGAATAGTGCTGGTTGACAGGTAGCCCGGGCGGCGGGAGTTGCAGGGTTCGGGACGGCCCGGGGGCGGCCGATAGCGCGCCGTTCGCCCCATGGGGCGGGCGCTGTTGTCCTGCGGTGAAACGCGGTCAACTGCTCGTGAGGGGCCGCGCGGAAGCGGCATCCATCGGATGAGCGCGGCCCCTTCGCCCTGCCCCTGGAAACTACCGATCGTTCGGTCCATAGCGCAAGGGATCGTTTCCGTTTCATTTCGTTCGAGGGGCTCGCGTGCGCATGGAGGACAGCAACAGGTGTGATCGGCCCGCCGCACGCGGGCGATGGGCGGCGCGCTCGGCGGCCTTGCCTCCGCGTCACGGTGCGGGGGTGAAGCTCCGTGTTCGCCTGGCAGGGGCCATACCGCACGTCGCGACGGCCGAGGTCCGCCAGGGCTCGGGAGTGCCGGTCACGTCACCTGCTGTTGAGCTGACCGAGTAGGCCGAGCATGTCTGCGTTGACCCAATGCTCGACGTACTTGCCGTCCTTCAGCTTGATGATGTCGATGACGCCGAAGGTGACTTTCCGCCCTGTGGGTGCGACGCCGAGGAAAGGTCCGCGGTGTGTCGCTTCGTAGGACTTGCGGGTGACAACCTTGTCGCCTTCGGCGATCTGGTCGTGAATCGTGACCGTCAGGTCCGGGAAGGCGGTGCGCAGGATCTCGTTGAAGAAGTGTGCTGCTCCGTCGGGCCCCGGCGAGGTTCCCTGCTGAGCGTTGTGGTTGACGAAGTTCGACGACATCGTTTCCGTGAAGACGTCGGCGTCGCCTCCTTCGATGAACTCCTTGTTGAACCGGGTGACGAGAGCCTTGTTCCGGTCTTCGATGCTGGTCATGTCTGATGCTCCATGGGTGTGCGGTCAGGTGCGGGGCACGGGGTACGGGGTACGGGGTACGGACGCAAGTCGGTCACGATGATGGCGGGGCCGCGGGCGAGCCGTTAATGCCGGCGGGGGGTGAGTCTCAGTAGTGCTGCGGCCGTGATCAGGAGGCGCCGTTGCGGATGGCTTGGCTGGTCGCGGCGGCGATGCCTTGGGTGAACGGCTCGCCGTGACCGGGAAGAACCAGCGAATGGGGCAGTTCGGCGAGCCGGCCGAGGGAGGCGAGAGCGGTGGCGCTGTCGTTGGTAAACGCCCCGCAGACGGTGGCCGGGCCTCGATGCCCGGTGATGCCGTCGTGGGTGACCAGAGCATCCCCGGTGAACACCACCCCGCGTTCGGCGAAGACGTACGCCACGCTCCCCGGGGTATGGCCCGGCAGGGACAGCGTTTGGGGGTTACCGGGAAGGGAGTCGAACGTCCTGTCACCGTCGAAGCTGCGAGCGTGAGAAAAGGGCGGCGCCGTGAAGCCGCCCCGAAGCGCCATGTGCAGGGGGGTGCCCAGCGCCGACGGGCGTCGCAGCACGTACGGCACCAGGGAACGTTCGGGCTTCGCGTGACGCATCGCGCTGCGCGGTCCGTCCGTGAGCGTCGAGACGTCCTGCCTGTGGATCCAGGCGTCCGCTCCGGCCTGGTGCAGAGCGGTCACAAGGCCCGTGTGGTCGGGGTGGGCGTGGGTGAGCAACACTGCTCGGATGTCGGACAGGTGGCGGCCTGCGGCGGCCAGGTGGTCTCGCAGCTGGCTCAGGTGCCCTGGCAGGCCCGCGTCCACGAGTAGGAGCCCGTCGGGGTGATGGACCAGATAGAAGTTGACTGCGTCGTCACCGAGGCGGTCGATGCCCGGCGCGACGGTGCGGACGGGGGCGGTCTTGCTCATGGGCTGCTCCGGCGGGCGGGAGAATGGCGTCTGAGGGCGAACTGAACTGACGCCGAACGTTCGATACAACGTATTGTACTCAATATTGGAGGTTCCGCACGTGCCGTCCACCGATCCGGCAGGCCGAAGGTCGTACGACGCCAGTGGGCGGCAGGCCGCCGCCCGGCGCAACCGTGCCGCCGTCTTGCGAGCGTGCGGGGAACTGCTGCTGGCCGAGGGCTACCAGGCCACGACCATGCGCGCGGTGGCCGCGCGCGCCGGGGTGTCTCCCGAGATGGTGTACAAGACGTACGGCAGTAAGCCGGGGCTGATGAAAGCGCTGTGGGACACCACTTTGGCCGGAGACGACGACCCGGTGCCCATGTCCGAGCGTCCCGCTCTCCAGCAGGTGTGGGCCGAAAAGGATGCGCGCAGGAAGCTGCGCCAGTACGCGGCCTTCGTGTGCGGCTTCCATGAGCGAACCGCTCCGCTGCAGTCACTGCTGGGCGAGGCGGGACCCGAGGTGGCGCAGGTGCTCGCCACCACTGAGCGGGAGAGGCTGACCGGCGTCACCGCGTTCATCGCCCACCTCGCCCAGCAGGGCATGCTGCGCGCCGACGCGGCCCCGACTCAGGAAGCCGACGCGTGCTGGGTGCTCACCGGCCCGCACGTGTATACCCAGCTCACCGCCGGGCGGCAGTGGGACGCCGCCGCCTACCAGCGGTGGTTGTCCCAGGTTCTCGCCGACTCCCTCCTCCCCTGATGCGGCGAGGGGTGGCGGCCGCCCGAGTGCCCGCCGCTGCCCCGCTCGCCAATGAGCCGCACCGAACGGGACCGGCGGCGCACCCGTGGCAAGCTGGGGAGGCTCCGCAACCACATCCCCGGCTTCGAAGGGCTGCGCGACGCCTGGGTTCCCGCCCAGCTCGAAGGGGGCGGCCGGCGATCCCCGAGCGAACGGCGCCGTTGTTCTGGGTACGCGTCGCGCGAGAGCCTTGGGCTCCTTCGGGTCGTACGGCTCGGATACGCAGGGCGACACCGGCGAGTGCACGCGGGGCACACCGGGCAGAGAGCGACGGGCGTGCGGCATGACCGGGCTGTAAAGGTCCGCGTTGTCTGCGAGTTCCAGAACCCCCGACGCCTTGGAGCGTGGATCAGCGTGCCGGGCGCCACATGGTGGTGACGACGTGGCCGGTGGCGGTGGTGATCTCGTCGCGGGGAGTGAAGCCGACACTTTCGTAGCGGGCGATGTTCGCGGGGTTGGACGATTCCAGGTAGGCGGGGGCGCTGAGGGCGTCGATGCGGGCGAGGCTCTCGGCGAGCAGGCCGATGCCGAGCCCCTTGCCGCGGTGGTCGTCGTGGACGCCGAGCAGGGTGAGGTAGTAGCACGGCTCGCCGGGGTGGGCCGCCTCCAGCTGGTCGTAGATCGCCAGGATCGCCTTGGCCGCCTCCGGGCCGGCGGCCTGCGCCAACAGATCCTCCAGGCCCTTCTCTTCTTGGTGGGTGAGCTCGGTGCCGCCCGGCGGAATCCACACGGCCGCAGCTTCGAGGCTGGGCGTGACCAGGGTCCAGGGGTAGCGCAGAGCGGAGGTGACGTACAGGCGCCACATGGCCGCCGCCTGCACGGCGCGCCGCGACTCGTCGGGGAAGGCCGGTCCCCACAGCGGGTCGTGGAAGAAGGCGGTGGTCATCGTGGAGACGATGGCGTCGATGTTCGCGGGGTTGGCTATCCGGGCGGAGATAGCCCGGTATGTGCTGGTCATCGCCGTACCGTAGCCGCATGGGGCTGCCAGGCGCTCGACGGATTTCGTCGACTTCAGGCGTCGGTTACTTCAGTTCGATCTCCACGAAGGCCAGCGGGGAGGTGCCGGCGTTGACGACTTCGTGTTCCCCGCCGGCCGGGCGGGCGTAGGACTCGCCTGCCCGCAGCTGCGAGGAGGTGACCGTTCCGTCGGGGGCGATCACGTTGGTTCGGCCATCGACGACCGGTACGACGACGTAGTCGTACTCGTGCACATGAGGGCCGGTGCTCTCGCCCGGCTCGAAGTCCCAGAGGGTGACACGCACCCGCTCGTCCTCGTGCTGCACACTTGCTCGGGCCGTAGTCGTCATCGTCGATCTCCTCATCGTTGGCTGCCGCATCAGCGCTGCGGGCAGGTGGGGAACATCCAGGTGGCAGGTTGGGCGCCCTGGTTTTCAGGGCGGCGGGGAGGGGTTGTCCCTGGCTGTGGTCGCGGTTCGCCGGGCGAGCAGATCGGTGACCAGGGTGAGTGGGGGCCAGCCGAGGCGGCCGTGGCGTGCGACGGCATAGGCCCGCAGCATCACCTGAGGGCCGGTGAGCGGCATCATGCGGACCCCGGGGAAGGTGGGGGTGCCGATCGGCAGCAGTCCCACGCCGAGCCCTGCGGTAATCATGCCCTGGACCAGGTCGAGGCTGTCGGCCTGGTGCGTGATACGGGGCGTGAACCCCGCCATTGAAGCCAGGGTGCGGATGACCGCCTCGTCGGCGGTATTGCGGGAGTTGACGATCCAGTCCCGGGCACGGAAGCGGGCGAACACCTCCAGGGTGTCCGCCCCGTCGGGCGGATCAGCGTGTGCGGGGACGCCCAAGCCCCACGGGGCACTCCACAGCGCGGTGGCGTGCAATGCGGGGCCGGGATCTGCCGGGGCGAGGCTGTAGTCGTAGGTGAGGGCCAGGTCCGTCTCGTCTGCGGCCAGTAGTTCCAGAGCCTCGGCGGGTTCGTGCTCGCGGACCAGGACGTGCAGCCCGGGGTGGGTGGCGGTCAGGCCGGTGACGAGGGGCAGCAGGTGGGCGCGGATGGCGGTGGCGAAACCAGCCACCCGCAGGGTTCCGCTGGGCTCCGCGCCTGGGGCGAGGTCCAGGCGCGCGGCCTCGACCGCGGCGAGGATCACCGCGCCGTGCTCGGCCAGGCGGCGGCCTGCCGGGGTGAGCCTGACCCGCCGCCCGTCCGGCTCGATCAGGGCGGCGCCCATCTCCCGCGCGAGGACGGTGAGCTGCTGCGAGACGGTCGAGGTGGTGGTGTCCATCACGTCGGCGACCGCACGCATCGATCCCAGCCGGGACAGTTCCACCAGTAGCCGCAGGCGCCGTGTCTCCATGGCGCTCATTGTCCAGGATCATCGAACGGAATGTCCATGATCAGCACGTGGACGCGAACGATATCCGCGCTCTCTACTGGAGCCCATGAGTCCGCTGAAGTCTTCACACCGGCCGCGCCCGAGCGGTGCCCAGACCGGGTTCCTCATGGCGGTGGCCGCCATGTCCACCGTCCAGCTCGGCTCGGCACTGACCGTGCCCCTGTTCGGCCAGCTCGGCGCGCTGGGCACCGCGGGGCTGCGCCTGGGATGGGCCGGCGTGCTTCTCCTCATCCTTATCCGGCCCCGGCGCCGCGACTTCACCCGCCAAGACCTCCTGGCCTGCACCGTGCTCGGAGCCGTGACCGCGGGCATGATGCTGTTCTTCATGCTGGCCCTGACCCGCCTGCCGCTGGGCACCGCGAGCGCGCTGGAGTTTCTCGGCCCGCTGGTCGTGTCCCTGTACGGGCCCGGCCACGGCCGCAAGGCGTGGACCGCGGCGGCCGCGATCGGCGTCGTGCTGCTGACCGAGCCCTGGCACGGCGGCCTCGACCCGCTCGGGGCGGGATACGCGCTGGCTGCCGCGGCCTGCTGGGCCGCCTACATCCTGCTGACCCAACGCGTCGGCGACAGCGTCACCGGCCTGAAGGGACTGGCTATCTCCATGCCCGTCGCGGGCATCCTCGGCATGCTCATCGCCGCACCCACCATCTCGGCCCATGTCACCTGGACAGCCTTGTGGATCATGCTCGCGCTGGCCGCCCTGAGCCCCGTGCTCCCCTTCGCCCTCGAATTCCTCGCCCTGCGCCGCCTGACCACCTCTGCCTTCGGCACCCTGATGAGCCTGGAGCCCGCCATCGCCATGCTCATCGGCCTCCTCGTGCTCGGCCAGATACCCGGCCTGGCACCGGCAGTCGGAATCGCCTTCGTGGTCCTCGCCGGCATCGGCGCCACCCTCACCGGCGCCCGCTCTACGGCGGCACCCGCGCCCAGCGCACTGCGTGGGACGCAACCCTGCCTCCCGGAAGCGTCGTGAGCGGGGATGTGAACGCAGTGGGTGAACCACAGGAGAGCCGTCCGGCACCCGGGTCCGCTCAGCCGAACGCGGAGAAAGCCCGTTTCTCCCTCTCCCTCTGAGAATCCCGCACGGTGCTCCAGTCCAAGCCTGCCGCGCCTGGTCCCGCGTCTGCTCGGCCGCCTTGCGAGTCCCGGCCGGCACGTCACCCAGCTCCCGGACCAACCCGTCGTGCATCCGGAGCCCTTGCCGACGCTCCCGATCTGGCCACGTCCAGCGCAAGCCGGTGGTGCCCCTTCCATGACAGGGGCACCACCGGGGCGGGTCTGCTTATTCGAGCTACTCCTCGCGCTGTGACCTGATCATGTCGCAGAGCGGAGTGGCGATGAGGTCCAGCGGCTTGGTCGCAGTCAGGTCATCGATGAGGGTGAACTGGGGCGCGACGCTGTCGCAGGCCGGCCAGGGTGTTCCGTCGGGGCTGCTGGGGATGCCGGTGCGCGCGAATTCGGTCCAGGCGTGCTGGACGGTGTCGGATACGTCGGCATCGACGCTGTTGTAGAAGTCGCCGGCCGCGACCGTGCCGAAGAGGTAGGGGATTTCGGCGGAGTGCTTGGCGAGCAGCCCGGATTTGATGGATCCCGGGGAATGGCGGGCGAAGTCGTAGAAGTAGGTCGTGCGGTCGAGCGCGGCGAAACGGCGGTAGGTGGCCAGGGCGGGCTCGTGCCAGATGGCCGCGGTGGACAGTTCTACCAGTGCTTCGTAGGGGGCTGATCCGCGCTCGGTGAAGTGAGCGATGATGTCGTCGGCGCGCTCGCCTCCCAGCCTTCTGGCCATGTGGGCGAGCGTTTCGGGGGTATAGACCTCGGCCGGGTCGACGTCGCGGGGCGGGAAGACGCCGCCCGGAGCGTGGAACATGCGGGATTCGTCCCGGGTGACTCCGAACATGACCTCCACGTCCTCGGCCCAGCCGGAGAAGTCCTCGGTGACGATCTGGCCGTCCGCGGCCGGGTACCACACCAGGTTCGCGGGCGTATGCACCTGGCCTGCGGGCGGGAACTGTCCCGACTCCTTCAGCGAGGCCGCCGCCACCTTCTCCGCCGGGGCCTTGCGCAGTTCCTCGATGTCGCTGGTGCCCAGGTGGCGGAAGACGTTCTCGGTGGCATGCGTGGAGCGTCGGTTGCTGGGCGAGTCGACAGCGGCGTAGTCCTCGAACCCGGCGCTCATGACGATGGCGCGGTGGAACAGACCGCGTGCGGAGGGTGTGTGGAGCAGTGCGCGGGTCGCGGCGCCGCCGGCGGACTGGCCGGAGATCGTGATGTTGTCGGGGTCGCCACCGAAGTTGGTGATGTTTCGCTTCACCCATTCCAGGGCGGCGACCCAGTCCTGCACGCCCAGGTTGGGGCTGATCTGCGGGTGTGCGAGGAAGCCGAAGGCGCCCAGGCGGTAATTCAGTGTCACCAGCGTGATGTCGCGCTGCGCCAGCGGCCCGCCGGGGTACCAGTCCTGGGAGGAGGAGCCGATGAGGAAGCCGCCTCCGTGGATCCAGAACACGACGGGCCGACGCGCCTTGGGATCCAGGGTGGTGGTGTAGACGTTCAGGTAGAGGCAGTCCTCGCTCTGGTCGGCCCCCATGTCGACACCGGCGTTGATCGCCTGGATCGCGATGTTCCCGAAGCGGGTGGCATCCCGCACGCCGTCCCAGGGTGCGGGTGCGGCGGGCGGGGCCCAGCGAAGCTCGTCCACTGGCGGCGCCGCGTACGGCAGGCCCAGGAAGCTGTAGAGGCTTTCCTCTGCCTTGCCGGCGATCAGCCCTTGTTCGATGCGCACAGGCTCCACGGTTACTCCTGACTGTTTACAACAGGCCGCACGGCCGACCTCGCGCCGTCCGCGGGCGCTGCGGTTGTGAGCGCCACCGACCAAACAACGGCGGATGGGGGGCAGGCTCCCAGTCGTGACTGAGCGAGCGGGCTGAAGCTCGACCGTAAGAGAAACGAACGTTTCTGCTTTGTGAACGGTACGACTCAACCGCGCAAGGCGCAAGCAACGTTTCCGTTTAGTCATCCGCAGGCTGCTCCGCTGGAGCGCGGTTGTGCGCAGATCTGATCCGGGACATCGAACCCTGTGGCCTCCCGGCCCCAGGGGCCGGCTCGTCACAGATCGACTATCAGCGTCTCCGGGTGCTCGACGCAGTCAGCCACGTAGCGCAGGAAGCCACCGGCGACCCCGCCGTCGCAGACGCGGTGATCGAACGTGAAGGACAACTGCGTGACCTTCCGCACGGCCAGCTCGCCCTGCAGCACCCAGGGCTTGTCGACGATGCGGCCGATGCCGAGGATCGCCGCTTCGGGGTGGTTGATGATCGGCGTGGAACCATCGACTCCGAACACGCCGTAGTTGTTCAGGGTGAAGGTGCCGCCGGTCAGGACCTCGGGGGGCAGACTGCCTGTGCGGGCGAGCGCGGTCAGCCGGGCCAGTTCCGCGCCGAGTTGCGCGGTCGTCATGCGATGGGCGTCACGCACCACAGGAACCATCAGCCCGCGCGGCGTCTGGGCGGCGAAGCCGAGATGTACCGCGGAGTACCGCACGATCTCGTTCTGAGCCGTGTCCACTGAGGAGTTGAGCTCAGGGAAGCGCTGGAGCCCCGACACGCAGATGCGAGCCAACAGGGCCAGGAGACCAAGGGGTTGGTCCGGCGCTGCGGCCTGAAGCACTTTCTTGACGCGCAGCAGATTCGTGGCGTCCGCGTCGACCCAGGTGGTGGCGTCGGGGATCTCGGTACGACTGCGGGTGAGCTTCTCCGCGATCGCTCGGCGCAGCCCACGCAGCGGAATACGCTCGACGCCATCCGCCTGAAGCGCTCCCGGGGTTGTTTCCTGGCGTGCGCTGTTGTCCGCCGAGCCGGCGGGGACGGCGGGTGGCCCGCTGCGGGCGATGGACTGTTCGATGTCTTTTCGCAGGATCACTGCCGAGGGGCCACTGGGTGTCACCTGAGCGATGTCGATGCCGTGATCGCGGGCCAGTTTGCGCACGAGCGGTGAGAGCACGCGGGGCGCGCCTTGAGTGCCGGAGTCCCGCAGCCTGACCGCCGCGTCCGGCGGCGCACTGTCGGACTGCGTGGGGGCCGGTGCGGCCTGCTGACTTCCGGTCGGCGAGCTGTGGCGGATGCGGCGGCGTCGGCGCGGGGTGCCCGCGTGGCCGGTGCCGTATCCGATCAGTACGTTGCCGGAGCCGCCTTGTTCCTCCTCGCGATACTGTTCTGCCGCCGCCGCGCCCGCGTCCGCGGAGGGGCCGACCGAGATCAACGGGGCGCCCACGTCGACGGAGTCCCCGGCCTTCCCGTGCAGGTGCAGGACGGTGCCGGCGAAGGGCACAGGTACCTCGACGGCGGCCTTGGCCGTCTCGACCTCGACGACCACCTGGTCGATCTCGACCGTGTCACCGACCGAGACCGTCCAGCCGATGATCTCGGCTTCGGTCAGGCCCTCACCGAGGTCGGGTAGGCGAAAGAGCTGTTCCTTGGCTGTTCCGGTGCTCATGCTGCCCCCTTGGCAAGGTGGCGGAGGTCGGGCTCGTCGCCGAACTGGAGGCGGTCGACGGCATCGAGGATGCGGTCGACGCCGGGCAGGTGGGCGTGCTCCAGCTTCGGCGGCGGGTAGGGGATGTCGAAGCCGGCCACGCGCAGCACCGGGGCGGACAGGGAGTGGAAGCACCGCTCCTGAACCCGTGCGGCGACCTCGGCACCCACGCCGGCGAAGCCTTGCGCTTCCTGCACCACGACGCAGCGGCCGGTGCGTCGTACCGATGCCGCCACCGTCTCGTCGTCGAAGGGAACCAAGGTGCGCAGGTCGACGACCTCCAGGTCGATGCCGCTCTCGGCGGCGGCGACTTCGGCGGCCTCCAGGGCCACCGGCACGGACGGGCCGTAGGCCACCAAGGTCGCGTCGCGTCCATGGCGGCGGACCGCAGCCTGGCCGAACGGCTTGGCCTGGCGTGCGGTGAGGTCGGCTTCCTGCTTGGACCAGTACAGCTTCTTGGGTTCCATGAAGATCACCGGGTCCGGATCGGCGACGGCGTCCCGCAGCAGCCAGTAGGCGTCCTCGGCGGTCGCGGGGGTGACGACCTTCAGGCCGGGCGTGTGGGCGTAGTACGCCTCGCTGGAGTCGCAGTGGTGCTCGACGCCCCCGATGCCGCCGGCGAAGGGGATCCTGATGACCATCGGCATGGAGATCTTGCCCCGTGTGCGGTTGCGGAGCTTGGCGACGTGGGAGGCGATCTGCTCGAAACCGGGGTAGGCGAACGCGTCGAACTGCATCTCGATGACGGGCCGGTACCCGCCCATCGCCATGCCGACCGCGAAGCCGACGATCCCGGCCTCGGCGAGCGGGGTGTCGAAGCAGCGCTGCTCGCCGAAGTCGCGGGTGAGGCCGTCGGTGATGCGGAACACGCCGCCCAGTGCTCCGACGTCCTCGCCGAATACGAGGACCCGCTCGTCCTCGTGCATCGCGTCGCGCAGCGCCGTATTGAGCGCCTGGGCCATGCTTAGCGTGCTCATGATGTTCAGTCCTCCTGTGCGTGGAGCTCAGCCGTCAACGCCTCGCGCTGCTCCAGCAGCTGAGGTGTCGGCTCGGCGTAGACGTGGTCGAAAAGCTCCAGCGGGTCGACGGTGGTGTCGGCGTTCATCCGGGCCCGCACATCCGCGGCGAGTGCCTCGGCCGCCGCGCGAGCGGACACTATGTCGTCCTCGCTGAGCAGTCCCCGAGCACGCAGATGTGTCTCCAGGCGCACCAGCGGGTCAGCCGCCGTCCACTCCTCCACCTCGGCCGCTTCGCGATAGCGGGTCGCGTCGTCGGCGTTGGTGTGTGCGTCCATCCGGTAGGTGTGCGCCTCCACCAGGAAGGGCCCCTGACCGGACCGGGCGTGCTCGACGGCTGCGGAAAGGACCGAGAGCACGGCGAGAAGGTCATTGCCGTCGACCTGCTCGGAGGGCATGCCGTACCCGACGCCCTTGTAGGCGAGGGAGGGTGCCGCGCTCTGGCGGGCCAGCGGGACGGAGATGGCGTACTTGTTGTTCTGAACGAAGAACACCACCGGGGCTTTGAACACGGCGGCGAAGTTCAGCGCTTCGTGGAAATCTCCTTCGCTGGTGCCCCCGTCACCGACCAGGGCCATCACGACACCGTCGTCGCCCTTGCTGCGCAGGGCGTGCGCCATGCCGGTGGCATGCAGCAACTGGGTGGCCAGCGGGGTGCACTGGGGTGCCACCCGGGTGGCCATGGGGTCGTAGCCGCAGTGCCAGTCGCCGCGCAGGAGCGTCAGCACTTCGATGGGATCCACGCCGCGCGTCACCAGGGCGGCGGAGTCGCGGTAGGTGGGGAACAGCCAGTCGTCCTCGCGCAGCGCCAGCACACTGGCGACCTGACACGCCTCCTGGCCACGGCTCGACGGGTAGACAGCCAGTCGGCCCTGCTTGGTCAGCGCGGTCGCCTGGGTGTCGAAGCGGCGGCCCAGCACCATCCGCCGGTACGCCTCACGCAGCAGCCCATCATCGGGTTCGACGTACCCGGCCGGAGGCTTGACCGAGGTGCCGTCCTCGGAGACGAACCGGACCGGCGACAGCGAGGGAAGCAGGCCCTGCACCGTCTGCCGAAGAGTTTTCACGGACATGCAGCGAACCCGCCTTCTTCGAGACACTTGACAGGAGAATCGTGCGCAGAAGTGAATAGATGCACAAGATGCGGGCCTGATTGGCGACATACTGCCGAAGAAGCTGGACGAACGGAGCAATATGTCATCGGAAACAGAACCCGCTGGGGCGTCGGCCGGACACATGGCACCCCATCTGGACGAGACGGACCGGGCGATCCTCGCCGAGCTCCTCCAGGACGGACGGATCTCGATCCGCGCGCTGGCCGAGCAGATCCACATCTCACGCGCCAACGCCTACACCCGGATCAACCGCCTGGTCTCCGACGAAGTGATCGCCGGATTCACCGCGCAACTGAACCCGAAGAACGCAGGGCTGAGCACCAGCGCCTATGTCACCGTCACCATCGAGCAGAACAGTTGGCGCACAGTGGCCGAGGCGTTGCGCACCATCCCGTACATCGAGCACATCGCACTCGTCGGCGGCGACTTCGACGTCCTGGTCCTGGTTCGCACGCCGGACAACTCCGCTCTGCGCCACGTCGTGCTGGAACGCGTCCAGGAGATCGCGGGAGTACTCGCCACGCGCACCTGGCTGGTCTTCGAGGAGCATGCCGGCCGGAGCGTGGACTGGGCGCAGTGAGCGGTGCGTGGCCGTTTCCCGCACTGAGAAGCCACGGTTGGTGAAGGCCATCCGTGCCCCCTCCCCGGCGCCGCTTGGCGGCGCATTCGCCACCGCAGGGGCTCATGGGAGGGGGCCCCATGTTGGGCGGCCCACGTGCGACAATCGGCGAGTCACCGTGTGACCTAGTGAGTTCATTCGCCGCACCAGCGCGGTCGGCGCCGGTGCGGAGGTATGAGGCAAAGTGGAGAACGGCCTGGTCAGTGGTTCCTTCCGGCGGAACAGGACGCGGGCTGCCGAGCAGGTACTGGACGATCTTCGCTCGCAGATCCTCGTCGGCCATCTGGCGCGCGGGACGCGTCTGCCCTCGGAGCGGGATCTCGCCGCCCACTATGACGTCAGCCAGCCGACCGTCCGGGAGGCGTTGCGGGCGCTGAGTGCCATGAGCCTGGTGGAGATCAGGCACGGCTCCGGCACCTATGTCGTCGCGGAGACGTCGAAGCTGCTCTCTTCGGCGATGACCGCCGTGGTGCAGCTCGAACAGGTTGACCTGCTCGCGATCCTGGAGGTCTCCGAAGCCCTGTATGTGAAGTCGGTGCGACTGGCCGTCGGTGACATCACCGACGCGGATCTCGCGAGGCTGAGCGAGGCTGCCGACCGCTGCAGACCGGGTGCCGACGACCTCGACCTCACCGAAGGGCTTGCCAGTTTCCTGAAGGCCCTGGCTGCTGTTTCGCGCAACCCGCTCCTGATCAGTCTCTCCGGTTTTCTCATCGACACGCAGATCACGTTGGCAAAGGAAGCCGCCCGGCGAACGCCGTCGGTGTGGCACCGCATCGCCGGCCAACTGAGCACCGAGCGCACGGCGATCATCGAGGCGCTCCGAAACGCAGACGGCCCCGCGGCTGAGGTGGCCGTGCTGACCTACACGGCCCGCGGAATGGCGTTGGTGCGGGAGAACATCGGCGAACAGCCGCGCCTCGACGCCTCCTGATCCGAGACGCCTTCTGACCCGAGCCCGTCCAGCTCCGGCAAGCCAACTGGGCCGCGTCGACGTCCGGACGGCGCGTAGGCCGTGAAAGGCGGGCCCGTTGCTGCCGCCTCTGCGACGTCCGTACTGATGTCATGCGCATGGCATATCACGGGGCGCTCGGCGGCCGCCGACGGCTGCGATCGTCCGGCGCTTCGCGAGGAGAGGGGCGCCTCCGCCGCATTCCCCTGGTGCTCGCGGCGCCGCAGGGAGACCGGAAATCGTTGCCGACCTACCCCTTGACGCCGGTGAGGTGTGTCGCCATTCTCAAGTCACCAAGTGACTTGGTGTCTCTTCCTTGTTCTCCTGCCGATCATCTCTACCTCACCAGAGGCCCCCGTTCCGCGGGGGCCAGTCAACCCTTGCGGGCCCGCTCGCACCGCCTCTCGCACCCGCCCCTGTGCCAGGGCGGCCGTGCTGTGGAGCGAAGGTCCCCTGTGCGTAGCTAGGAGAAACACCCATGAGCAGTCGTCCACGGGTCGCCGCCGTTGTATTGGTCAGTGCCCTTGCAATGGCGGGTTGCGGCTCCACCCCGCCTGCGCGGGACCAAGCGGCGAAGGGCTCAGCGGCCGGTACCGAAATCAACGTCGGCGGTGGGGTTGGCGCTTTCATGGCCCCGCTCACCACCGATGCCTTCGCCAAGGAGGGCTTGAAGATCAATCGCAAGCCTGTCAATTCGGGTTCCGCGGCCGTGCCGTTGATCCTCAACGGTCAGTTGCAGTTCTCCGCCACCGACGCGACGGGCGCGCTGACCGCGATCTCCAAGGGCATGCCGTTGGTCATCGTCGCAGCGGCTTCCGTCAGCGGCCGGACGCCTGATGACGACTCCACAGCGGTGCTCGTCAAGAAGAACGCGTCGATCCGCTCCGCGTCCGATCTCGCGGGCAAGAAGGTGGCTGTCAATGGCATGGGCAACATCTCGCAGTTGTCCGCGGCCGCGGCGATCGACAAGCTGGGCGGGGACTCCAGCAAGGTCGACTTCGTGGAAATGCCGCCCCACGCGATGAATGGCGCGGTGGGGAACGGCGCGGTGGACGCGGCGGTGACCAGCGAGCCCGGTGTCGTGCAGGGCCAGGCCGCTGGACTGCGGCCCCTGCTCTCCCCGATGTCCAAGGCGCTGCCGGGCGTCCCGATCTTCGTCTACGTGACCAGCAAGTCGTACCTCGCCGAGCACCGCGACGTGGTCGAGAAGTTCGCTCGCGCCATGACCAAGGCGAACGAGTACGCGGCCCAGCATCCCGACTTCGTCCGCTCCTACGCCAAGAAGTCGTCACACCTCACCGCTGCTCAGGCCGCCGACATGATTCTCCCTCAATTCCCCTCGGCCACGCCCGACAAGGCCGCGCTGCAGCGTGTCGTGGACACGATGATCACGTACAAGACCATCAGCGCGCCGATCGACGTGGACAAGGCGGTCCTGACGCCGTGATGTCCACAGCCTCCCGCTCCGCGACCCCGCCCAAGACGCGGCTCCCTGGTGATACGACGGCTCCCACACCAGGCCGCAGCACGCCGGCGGTGCTGCGAGGACGCACCGCGCGGTTGCTGGCCGCCCGCCTCTTGTGCGCCGCGGCACTCGCCGGCGTATGGCAATACCTGGTGGCCTCCGGAGCCCTGACCCGTGAGGCGGTGGCCGCGCCGACCGAGATCGTACGAGCACTGGGCTCCTTGGTGACGACCACTGAGTTCTGGACGACTGCCGGCGACACCGTCCGTACCTGGGCGATCGGCCTGGACCTCTCCCTGGTGATCGCACTCCCGGCAGGTCTGCTGTTCGGTGCCAGCGAGCTCGCGTACCGCATGTCCCGGATCACCGTCGACTTCCTGCGCACCATCCCCCCCATAGCCCTTCTTCCCCTGGCGCTTTTGCTCTACGGGGCGACGGAGAAAATGGCGCTGGTTCTCGTGGTCTTCGGCTCGGTGTGGCCGCTGCTGCTCCAGACCATGTACGGCGTGCACCAGATCGACCCGGTGACCGCCGACGTGGCGCGCGCCTACCGGTTGCCGCGCAGCCAACGTGTGAGAGCGGTCATGCTGCCCAGCGCGGCGCCGTTCATCGCGACCGGCGTCCGGATCGCGGCGACCATCAGCCTCTTGCTGGCCATAGGCGCCGAGCTGCTCGGCGGGGCTGCCGGCCTCGGCAACGCCATCGCGCAGGCCCAGCAGACGCAGGACATGCCGACGATGTACGCGTTCGTTCTCGTCAGCGCCCTGCTGGGCGTCGCGCTCAACCTGGCAATGACCCGAGCGGAGAGGAGCGTCCTTTCATGGCACCCCGCACACCGAAACCGCTGAACGGTGCGGCTCGCAGGATCGGACGCCTCGGCGTCGAAATCCTGCCCCCCGTCGCTCTCATCACCGTGTGGTGGTTCGCCAGTTCGGCCAGCACATCGCTGTACTTCCCGCCCCTGCGCACCATAGTGACAGCACTCCGGCAGGACTGGCTCTTCGCCCAGTTCGGCTCGGACGCCGTGCCGAGCCTGGAGCATCTGGCAGCGGGCTTCGTCCTGGCCACAGCCGCAGGCGTCCTCGTCGGCCTGGCACTCGGCCTCGTTCCCTTCCTCGCCGACACCGTCTCCCCGCTGCTCGAGTTCGCCCGCGCGACGCCGAGCGTGGCGCTGGTGCCGGCCGCGGTCCTGCTCATGGGGGTCGGCACCGAAGTGCAGGTGGTGGTGATCGCCTCCGCGACCGTCTGGCCGGTCCTGCTGAACACCGCGGACGGTGTGCGCAGCCTCGATCCGGTGCTCGCCGACGTCGCCCGCAGCTACCGCATCCGGCGCCGGGACCGTCTGGTGATGGCGCTCCGCGCGGCCAGTCCGCAGATCGTGGCCGGGATGCGCACCGCCCTGTCCATCGGCGTCATCATGATCGTCTTCAGCGAGATGGTCGGTTCGGCCCACGGTATCGGCTTCCAACTGCTGCAGGACCAACGGAACTTCGACATCCCGGGCATGTGGGCCGGCATGGTCCTGCTCGGTGTTCTCGGATACCTCCTCAACATCGCATTCCGCGGCTTCGAACGGGCCCTCCTGGGCTGGCACCGCGGCATGCGGCGCACCCACCTGTAGCGGATCAACGACGGGAACGGCTCCATGTCAGGAACACAGACCCCCCAGCCCTCGCCCACCACCCCGATCCTCTCCGTACGCGGGCTCTCCAAGAGCTACCGCACCGGCAGCGGGGACCGGCTCGTCCTGGACGAGGTGAACTTCGACGTCGAGCGCGGCGCCTTCGTATGTATCGTCGGACCGTCCGGAGCCGGTAAAACCACCCTGCTGCGCTGCATGTCCGGGCTGCTGGCCCCCACGGGGGGCGGCGTCTACCTCGACGGCGAACGCGTGGAGCGGCCACCGGCCCGGCTGGCCCTGGTGTTCCAGGACTACAGCCGCTCCCTCATGCCGTGGATGTCGGTCCAGCGCAACGTCATGCTGCCCATGCGCTCACAGGACATCCGCAAGTCCGAGCGCGCCGAACGCGCCCGCTCCGCGCTGGAGGCAGTGGGCCTGAGCGGCAGCGCCGACCAATACCCCTGGCAGCTGTCCGGCGGCATGCAGCAGCGCGTCGCCATCGCACGGGCGTTGGCCTACCAGCCCGATGCCCTGTTGATGGACGAGCCGTTCGCCTCGGTTGACGCCCAGACCCGTGCGGAACTGGAGGACCTCATCCTGAGCGTGCGCAACCAGTACGGCGTGACGGTCATCCTGGTCACCCACGACATCGACGAGGCGGTCTACCTCGGTGACGAAGTGACCGTGCTCTCGGGGTCTCCGACCCGGGTGCGCGAACGCATTCCGGTCGAGCTCGGCGCAGACCGGGACCAGCTCTCGACCAAGGCACTGCCCGAGTTCGCTGCGCTGCGCAGCCGTGTGCTGCAGCTCATCCGCGAGGAACGCGCTCCAGCTTCGGCCGCCTGACCGCCGCCGGCCTGATCGGCCTGCCGGGGATGGGCTCTCAGGCGCCCTGGATCTTTGCCTCGCCCGGGCCGAGAGCCGCCCCCAGGTCGGACATGCCACGGCTGAGTGTTTCCAGGGTCAGATCGGAGGCGAGATGGTGGCTGACGATCATGCCGTGCATCAGGGCGAAGACCACCGACGCGGTGGCCTTCGTATCGGCCTCGGGCGGCAGATGTCCGTCTTCCTTCCAGCGGGTGGTGAGTTCCGACAGGCGCTGATGCGCCTCGTCGTACAACACGCGGGCGTGCTCGCGCAGCGGGGGGCGTCTCAGGGCTTCGGACCAGATCTGCACCGCGATACGGGACAGGTCGTAGTCCGGGTTCTCGGTGCGGCCGTGCAGCTCGTCCACGAGGACGCTCAGCGTCTGCGTCGGCGAGGGCGTGGGACGCACCTCCAGCAGGCGGACGAAGATGTCGACCACCAGGGCGAGACCAGCTTCGGCCGTCGCGTCGATCAGCTCTTCCTTGCTGCGGAAGTAGCGGTAGACCGCACTGGAGGACATCCCTGTCGCGGCGATCACCTCGTCCATCGACGTGGCATGAAAGCCGTTGCGGGAAAAGCAGCCCCAGGCGCTGGTCAGGACGTGTTCGCGGCGCTTGGCCCAGGTCTTTTCGCTAATTCTTGGCACCCGCCAACGCTATACGGAAACGAACCCTTGCGCTATGAGATGTCAATGGTTAACGTAACAAAGACGAAACGTTCGTTCCTCTTTGAGGAGTTATCTTGCCGCCCACAACGACGTCCGGCGTGCATCACGTGACCTTCCCGGTCTCCGATCTCCAGGCCGGCATCAGCTGGTACGAGCGAGTCCTGGAGGCGGCGCGCATACCGCGCCTGGACCATCACGATCCATCCGGAGCCCTCTTCGCCGTCATCATGAGGCTGCCCGGCCTCGCGGTACCCGTGCAGTTGCGGATCGCCCCCGCGGCGGCGGACGCACTGGCCGGATTCGCTCCGGTCACCCTCAGCGTTCCCGACCTCTCCGCGCTGGAGCAGTGGGCCGGACACCTGGACGCCCTGGAAGTCACCCGCACCGAGATCCGCCGTGCCCGCATCGGCCATTGCCTCGATCTGCGCACCCCGGACGGCATGAACATCCAGCTCTACACCGAAGCGGCCGGCCCGCTCGAAACCGTCGCGTTCACCGAAGGCTGAGGCATCCCATGCTCACTTACCCCCAGGCCGCCACCATGGTGGAACGTGCTCTGGCCCATGCGCGGGACAACGGCTTCCCCCCGATGACAGTCGCGGTCCTGGGCGCGGGCGGCCGACTGATCTCCTTCGGCCGCGAGGACGGTTCAAGCCTGCTGCGCGAACGCATCGCCCGGGGCAAAGCCCACGGCGCCCTGAACATGGGGGTGGGCAGCCGGAGCCTGGCAGGCAGGGCCAAGTCCCATCCCGACTTCGTCAACGCGCTCGTGGCGCTGGCCGACGGCGACCTCGTACCCGTCCCCGGCGGAGTCCTGGTCCGCGACGTCGACGAGAACATCGTCGGCGCGGTGGGCGTCAGCGGCCATCAGCCCGACAACGACGAGGACTGCGCGATCCAGGCCATCCGCGCCTGCGACCTGCGCCCCGACCCCGGCGCTTGAACCCGATCCTCACCCTCCCCACCTATAGGAGAATCCCGGTGTTCGACACTGACAACCGACTGCTCACCATGATCGAGCAGCAGCAGATTCCGCTGGGCATGCAGTGCTTCACTGGTCACCGCGCCCTGATCGAAGTCATGGGCCTGACCGGCTTCGACTTCGTCATGATCGACACCGAGCACTCACCGGCCGACCCCCGAGCCATGGAAGACTCCGTCCTGGCCGCCGAAAGCGTCGGCCTCGTACCCCTGGTACGCGTCCCGCACTGCGACGACGAGACCGCCATCCGCCGCGCAATGGAAGCCGGCGCACAGGGTCTGTTCGTGCCCATGGCCAAATCCGCGGCCGATGTGCAGCGGGTCCTGGACGCCGCACTCTTCCCGCCTATGGGAACCCGCGGCATCTGCCCCTCCACCCGGGCCGCCAAGTACTCCTTCCGCAGCTTCGTGGAGTACGCCGAATGGAACAACCGCAACCTCGTCGTCATCCCCCTCATCGAGCACCCCGACGCCGTCGACAACATCGACGAGATCTGCGCCCTCGACCAGGTCCGCATCCTCGCGTTCGGCGCCGGAGACCTCGCCTACGCCCTGGGCGAGGGCACCAACATGACCAAGAGCCCCAAGATCCGCGAGGCATACCAGAAGGTCAAGGCCGCGGCCGAACGCCATAACGTAGCCATCATGGGCGGCCCGGTTCTCGACCCCACCGCCGAAGGATGCACCAAGGCCCTGGAAGACGGCGTCAAGGTCTTCTGCCTTGGCCTGGACGTACTCGGCTTCCGCCGTTTCTGCGAGGACACCGTCCACGCGCTGCACACCGCCGCCCAGAACTCGGCTCTCTCCCGGCCCCTCCCGCCGGCCAGCGGCTTCCCGGAGCGCTAATCCCCGCCGCGCCGCCCGCTCAGCTGTTCAAAGAACATAGGGAACGAGGAACGTGACATGACCGCACGTCTCAATCGGTACGTGGTGGGACCCGACGCCGAGGGCCGCTCAGCTGTCCTGGACGACGCACTGGGTGACGTCCAGTCCAAGGAAGGGTTCTTCTGGCGGTCCACCCTGTGGGCCACGCAGGAAATGCCGGTCGACAACACCATCGAGGGCGACCGGTCCCTCGCCCCGGGGGCCCGGCGCGAACCCTTCCCGCAGGGGATGCTGTGCCGGGCACTGGAGATCCCGCCGGATGCGAAGGACGCCGACGACCACCGGCAGGTCTTCGCCGCCCTCAACGAACAGGCGCAGCAGACCCACACACCCAGCGCCGCCGACTCCCAGCGCCACCCCACGATGCACCGCACCGACACCCTCGACTGCATCACCTGCGTCAAGGGCGAGATCTACCTGATCACCGACGTCGAGGAGGTCCTCATGCGCCCGGGTGACACCGTGATCATCCGAGGGACCAATCACGGCTGGAGCAACCGCTCCGACGCTCCGTGCCTCCTGGTCGGCACCATGATGGACGCCCGGCCAGGCGCCTGACAGCCGGCCGGGCGGAGCGCGTGCTGTGCACCCTCGCCCGGCCGGCACTCCACCCGCACGTTCCCCTTGTGGCGCCAGGTACGCGCAAGCGGTCAGGCGGGTCGACAAGCTCAGGCGAGGGCGAACACACGACCGTCTGTGTCCTGCTCCCACCAGTCCGATAACGCCGACGAAGTGCTGGCTTCGACTCGCCGTGGCGAGTCGAGGGCCAAGCAGTCTCAATCTCACACGAACAAGAGGCCAAGGTGCCAGCTTTCCACTCCAACGGAGCGCTCCTGCACTACGAAGACTCCGGCGACGGACGCCCGGTCGTGTTCTTGCACGGGTGAACCGCCCCGGGTCAGGTAGAGACTCGATTCCGTGAAAGGATTGAGTCATGGCACGACCTTCCCGTTACCCGCTTGAGCTGCGCCGTCGCGCGGTGCGCATGTTCGCCGAGGTCCGCGGCGACTACCCGACCGAGACAGCAGCACTGCAGTCCGTCGCCGAAAAGTTGGACATCGGTTCCCGAGAGACGCTGCGGAACTGGGTGAAGCAGCACGAGATCGACGCCGGACAGCGGCCGGGAACGACGACGGAGGAGTCCGCCCAGCTCAAGGCGCTGAAGAAGGAGAACGCCGAGCTGAAGCGGGCGAACGACATCTTGAAGGCTGCGGCGTCTTTCTTCGCGGCCGAGCTCGACCGGCCACACACACGCTCGTAACGTTCATCAACGAGCACCGGGACCGCTTCGGCGGCGTCGAGCCGATCCGCAGAACGCTCACCGAGCATGACTGCAAGATCACCCCCTCCACCTACTAACCCCACAAGAAACGCCTAGAGAACCCCGCCGCCCGCACGGTGCGCGATGCCGGAACCAAGACACGGATCCAGGAGATCCACACCACCAACTACCGTGTCTACGGCGCCCGCAAGATCTGGCGCGAGCTGCACCGGCAAGGTCACGAGGTGGCCCGCTGCACTGTCGAGCGCCTGATGCGTGAGCTGGGCATCACCGGCGCGGTCCGCGGCAAGAAGATCGTCACCACGGTCCCCGACGAGCGGGCCGAGCGGGCCCCCGACCTGGTCGACCGCGACTTCGTCGCCTCGGCGCCGAACCGCTGCTGGGTAGCCGACTTCACTCATGTCGCCACCTGGTCCGGAGTCGTCTACGTCGCTTTCGTCGTGGACACCTTCTCCCGCCGCATCGTCGGTTGGTCTGCCGCGACCAACAAGGAGACCAGGCTGGTCCTGGACGCACTCGAGATGGCTCTGTGGCAGCGCGACCGGGATGAACTCCCCTACTCGCGTGGCGAGTTGATCCATCATTCGGATGCCGGGTCGCAGTACACGAGTTTCAAGCTCGCCGAGCATCTGGACGCCGCCGGCATCGCAGCGAGTATTGGATCAGTCGGAGACGCATACGACAACGCCCTGATGGAATCGACGATCGGCTTGTACAAAACCGAGTTGATCAAACCGCAGCGGCCCTGGAAGAACCTCTCCCAGGTCGAACTCGCCACCGCCGAGTGGACCGACTGGTACGTCCACCACCGCCTGCACGGTGAGATAGGGCACATCCCACCCGCCGAGTACGAGGCCAACCACTACAAGGAATCCACGAAACCCCAGTTCACCACAACAATCTGAGATCTCTACCGAACCCGGGGCGGTTCACTCAGCCCTCGGCCAGCAGAGCCCGATCAACTACGAACAGCGATCAACTACGCTGGCCTCCGCCGCATAACAACCGGTGTCCACGATCAAGGGTGAAGGCCCGGCTCGTTCGGTCATCACCATGTCTTTGGTGGGGTAGCTGCCCTTGACCTGCGCCATGGCCGTCGGGTCGCCGCCGTAGTCGTGGAACGCTACGCCGTCCACGGCGTTGAACGCGTCGCTGGGCGAGCCAGGGTTGCCGAGGACGCCGAGCCGGACGCGGCGGTGGTGGTCAGGTCCGTCTGTTTCGAGAGCTTGTACGGGGTGGCCGCCAGACCGGTTGCCGGGTCGGTATACCAGTTCCCGTTGCTGGGGCCGAATCCCGGCGCTGTGGACTCTGAGCTGAAGTACACCTGCACCGAGGTCGTGGCTGCGGCGGCCGGCGTTGCGTCGACGGCGGCCAGGGCAGTGGGAGCGAGCAGCGCACCGGTCGCTACTGTGGCGGCGGCGAGGATCGCCCGCCGGCCGCGTCCGAAGGGCGTACGGGCTCGTGCGTTGGTTCTCCTGCCACGGAGATACCGCGATTCCATGGACCCTCCTGATGATGGCTGGAACGGACGGTGGCACCCCTTGAGCGGGCACGACCGAGACTCGGCAGAGCGGGCACACGCCGGGGTGAGTACGGGGCACGGCCCGTCCTGACCGCGGGCCGGCCGCTGTTTCTTGCGTTGCTCGCGCACCCCTGTCGGAGGCCGCAGAGGTCGGTCTGCGCCAGACCTGCGTATATGCGGCGGGCCGTCTACAGGGATATAGGGAAAGCCGGGGCCGGCCCTCCCCCAGAACGGGCCGGCCCCGGCGGTCACTGGTCCACTGCTCCGGGTGGAGCAGGGCACTTGGGTAAGGCCGGTCGCCGGAAGCGCTCCAGCGGCAGTGGACAGGTCGCGGCGGCTGGAGCACCGTGGCCGGTCGCGGCGGACGGTCGGATCCGCCGCGACCGGGCTGTCAGGAATGATCGGAAGGAATCATCCCCGTACTTGGGGTGATGCGTCCTTCCGGCTCAGGACTGGGGCACGAGCCGGAAGGTCTGGGCGGGGCCGTTGTGGCAGGTCCATTGCTGGGTGCGGGCACCGTTGGCGGTGGAGGCGTCGGCGATGTCGAGGCACTTGCCGCTGTTGCGGGCGCTGAAGGTGTAGGTGTTGTTGCCTCGGTCGGCGGGCAGCCACTGTTGGTTGGTGCCGCCGCCGTAGGTCCACAGGTGTACGGAAGCTCCGTTGCCGGTGGCACCAGGCCCTCCGTCGACGTCCCAGGCGAGGGTAGTCGTGTTGCGGCTGACGACCCGGTAGTTACCACCGGTGGTGGGCTGCAGCTGCCACAGCTGGTTGCTGTTCGCTGCCTGGCAGGTCCACTGCTGGAGCCGGGTGCCGTTGGAGGTCGACCCTCCGGTGGCGTCGAGACACTTGCCGCTGCCGGTGTTGATGACCTGGTACCACTTGGTCGGGTCGATGTCGCCGCCGCCGGTGCCGGGGGAGGTGGTGGTGGCGGCGGTGTTGGAGGCGGCGGAGGCGTTGCCGGCGGCGTCGATGGCCCGCACGGTGTAGGAGTAGGCGGTCTCCGGGGTCAGGGAGGTGTCGGTGTACTGGGTGGCGGTGCCGGAGGTGGTGGTGATCAGGCTCGAGCCTCGGTAGACGCGGTAGCCGGTGACACCGACGTTGTCGGTGGAGGCGTTCCACCCGAGAGTCACCGAGGTGGCGCCGGCGGCGGTGGCGGTGAGACCGCCCGGAGTGGACGGTGCCTGGTTGTCAGCGGGTCCGCTCGTTCCTGACCAACAACTCCCTCATCGGCGGCAGCCTGAAGGCGGAGAACTACCAGGACTACGCCGACTACCTGGTCAAGTCGATCAAGGCGTACGGGCAGGAAGGCATCACGCTGACCGACCTGACCGTGCAGAACGAACCCGAGTTCGCGGCCGGCTACCCGTCGATGACCATGACATCGGGCCAGCAGGCCGACTTCTTCAAGGTCCTCGACCGCACCCTGACAGCAGCCGGCCTGCCCACCAACCTCCTGGCCTACGACCACAACTGGGACCACCCCAACTACCCGATCGAGGTCTTCAACAACACCCAGGGCCTCAACCGGGTGATCGGCGCCGCCTTCCACTGCTACGGAGGCAACCCCTCGGCCCAGCAGCAGGTCGTCAACGCAGGCAAGCGCGTCTTCTTCACCGAGTGCTCCGGTATCGAGAGCGCCAACCGGGCCGCCACCTACGCCGACACCCTCCAGTGGCACGCCGAGAACCTCGTTGTGCAGAACATGCGCAACGGCGGCGAGACCGTCATCAACTGGAACCTCGCCCTGGACCAGAACGGCGGCCCCCACCAGGGAGGCTGCGCCGATCGCTGCAACGGCATCGTCGAGATCGCGAACGGCAACGTCACCCGCGGCGCCGAGTACTACGTCCTCGGCCACGTCACGAAGTTCATCAAGGCCGGAGCCACGCGCATCGGCTCCACCAGCCAGGGCAGCGGAGGCGTGGAGAACGTCGCCTTCCAGAACCCTGACGGCTCTCGCGCCGCCTACGTCGTCAACACAGCCGGCAGCGCCCAGCGCTTCTCCCTGACCGACAACGGCAAGTCCCTCGCCTACACCCTCCCCGCCGGCGCTGTCGCGACCTTCGTGTGGAACGGCAACGGCGGCCCCACCGACCCGCCGCCCACCGGGCCCATCGACCCCGCAGCCTGGTACCAGGTCAAGAACAACAACAGCGGCGCCTGCCTCGACGCCGCCGACTGGGGCACGGCTGACGGCACCGCGCTCCAGCAGTGGGCCTGCGGCACCGGCGTCAACCAGAGCTGGCAGTTCCGACCCACTTCCGACGGGAACTACCAGGTCGTCAACCGCCACAACTCCAAGGCATGGGACGTCGACGGTGGCCCCAGCGCCACTTCGAACGGCGCCAAGGTGCACCTATGGACCTACGGAGGAGGCTCCAACCAGCAGTGGCGGCCCGAGCCGGTCGGCACGAACGGCCAGTACCGCTTCACCGCACGCCACAGCGGCAAGTGCCTCACCGTGAACGGCTCCTCCACCGCCAACGGCGCCAAGCTCTCCCAACAGTCCTGCGATGGCTCCACCGCCCAGGCGTTCACCCTGACCGGCTGACGAAACCTACCGATCACTAGCTGACGCATCAGGGCCCGGTCCTCCCGATCGGGCCCTGATGCGGTCTTCCTGAGCGTCGATGCAGGTGAGCCGCCCCTCGGGGTGTCGGCACCGGTCCCGGCATCGGCAACGTCCTGTCCCAGGAATTCCTCTTTTCCGGCGGAATCCTGGCGCCCCTCTGGTTCCTCCCGCTCGTCTGGGAGCGCCAGCCCACCCAGGAAAGTGGGGGCACCCCTCAGCCGATCGTCGCGGAGCCGGAAGGCGGGTGACGTTTCCTGCGGCGCCCTCCGCATGGATGGTCACACCAACCGCTGGTGGCTCGACCGGTGTAGGGCCGCGGCTTCCCTACCGACATGCGCGAGCTGTACGGGGTCGAGCTGCCCGAGCGCGCCGGGGCGCGGAGATCATCGCCGCGCCGCTCGACTGGCGTGGCGTCAATTATCACTTTCCCGTCACCGGCGACCCGACGGGCCCCGTCCCGTACGCCGAGAGGTACGCCTCCCCGGCGTGCCCGGCACGGGCATGGACGGGCAGATCGACGCCGGTGGCCCTGAGGCCTTCCTGCTGCGGCTCACCGATGACTACGGCATCCGGAAGCTGTACGTCACCGAGAACGGCTCGGCCTTTCCCGACACCGTCGACCCGAAGGCGAGGTATACGACCCCGAGCGGACCTGCTACTTCGAGCAGCGCCTGGAGGCCTGCGCTCGAGCCGTTCGCAAGGGCGCCCCCTCGCCGGCTGCTACGCCTGGCCGCTGCTCGACATCTTCGAATGTCGGGCTCGTCCACGTCGACTACACCACCCAGAAGCAGACCGTGAAGACAAGCGGACGACGCTATGCGGAGATCATCCGCAGCTCCGCCGGATCCATGCGTAACAGGGCGTCGCAGCCGAGCGCTGCGGTCACCACCGTCGACCTGGCGCCGCCCGCACGGGGCCAGGTCTTTTTCCCGTGTGCTCCCGGCTTCGGCCCGTCCGTCACCCAACCGACGGGCCGAAACCGTATGCGTTCACATGGCACGGTCTGCGGTGTCCGGCGTACGTCGTTCGCGGCCGCTCAGGCCGATTCGCGCACCACCAGCTCGGCGTCGAAAAGCACCGATACGGGCTGGGTGTGCGTCCCTTGAATATGCTCCGACAAAATGCGCGCCATCGCTGCGGCCATCTTCTCCACCGGCTGGCGCACCGTGGTCAGGGGAGGTCGGCATGTCACTGCCACACTCGAGTCGTCGAAGCCGATGACAGCCACATCCTGCGGGATCCGCTTGCCCTGTTCGCGTAGGAACTGACAGGCCCCCTGCGCCATCAGATCGTTCGCGGCGAACACGCCGTCCAAGCCCGGGTGATCGCTCAGGAGCTGGGCCATGGCCGCAGCACCGCTGTCGACCGTAAAGTTACCTTCGGCAACAGGAACGTCGACGACCCCAGCGGATGCCAGCGCCTCACGGAAGCCGTCGAGACGATCACGGGCCGCAGGGATCGACTGGGGAGCCGAGATCGTCGCGATCCGGCAGCAGCCCCTGGCCAGAAGATGTTCGGCGGCCAGCCGGGCCCCTTCGGCGTGCGTGAGGTCGACGTAACTGACGGCCTGCGGGGGCTCCGGGCGGGCAAAGAGCACCACGGGGATCTGGGCAGCGGCCAGCATCTCCGGGAGGGGATCGGCAGCCTGTATGGACACCACCAGCGCGCCATCCGCTGTGCCCTGGCTCAGATAATCGACGACTTGGTCCCTGGCGGCATCGGACTCGGCTACCAGGAGCACTGGATGCATCGCATGTGTCCGCAGATACCCCACCACGCCATTGACCACCCTGCCGAAGAACGGGTCGGCGAAGACGCGGGAAGCGAAGGTGTCTCCCGCGCCGGAGATGATCAACGCCACCGTCTCCGTCCGCTGCGTGACCAGCGACCTGGCTGCCCGGTTGGGCCTGTATCTCGTCTGCTCGATCGCGTGGCGTACGAGCTCCTGGATGTTGGGGTCCACGTTGCGGATCCCGTTGACGACCCGCGACACCGTCGCCCGCGACACTCCCGCCTGACGTGCGACATCCTCCAGCGTCGGGCCCCTTCTGCTCATACCCGGAACCCTAACGTGTCGTCTCGATCGCGAAACCGCCACAGCCTACGTGCCGACGCACGGCTGCTGCCGGGCGCAGCTGCCCTGACGGCACTTCGTCACTAGACATGCCGCTTTGGGACGTCCGGTGCTTATGGGAGCGGCGATCCGTATCCGTGCCCTCTGCAACTTATTGGAAGGCTAAAGAAAAGTGGGTCGGGGTTCTTGACCGCGCATTGTGTGTCAGGCCAAGGTCTGGAGAGCGCTCTCCCGTTCCAGGTTTGTTTAAGGAGCCCTTCATGCCTGTTGGCATACCGGTTGCAGCCCCATCCCGCAGACGCCGTCCCCTTCCATCCCGTAAATGGGTTGCCGGGACGGGTGCCGCTGCTCTGGCCGGCAGCCTGCTCGCGCTGGCGCCCGCCACGACGGCGCACGCTGCCCCCACCCTGCTCTCGCAGGGGAAGACGGCCACCGCCTCCTCCACCGAGGGCCCCGCCTTCGCCGCGAGCGCCGCGGTCGACGGCAACCTCACCGGCACCCGCTGGGCCAGTTCGTGGCAGGACGCCCAGTGGCTCCAGGTCGACCTCGGCAAAAGCGCCACGCTCAGCCACGCCGCCCTCACCTGGGAAGGCGCGTACGGCAAGAGCTACCAGATCCAGGCCTCCGAGAACGGCACCGACTGGCGGACCGTCACCTCCGTCGCCGCCGGCGACGGAGGTACCGATGACGTCACCCTTTCCGGCAGCGGCCGCTACATCCGGATGAACGGCCTCACCCGGGCCACCGGATACGGCTTCTCCCTCTGGGAGTTCCAGGTCTACGGCTCCACCGACGGCGGCGGTCCGACACTGCCGGGCGGCGGCGATCTCGGCCCCAACGTGCACGTCTTCGACCCGTCCACCCCCGGTCTTCAGACCAAGCTGGACCAGGTCTTCCAGCAGCAGGAGTCGGCCCAGTTCGGTTCTGGCCGGCATGCCTTCCTGCTCAAGCCGGGTACGTACAACGGTCTCAACGCCCAGATCGGTTTCTACACCCAGATCGCCGGCCTCGGACTGCGCCCCGGCGACACCACCATCAACGGTGACGTGACCGTCGACGCGGGCTGGTTCAACGGCAACGCCACCCAGAACTTCTGGCGCGGCGCCGAGGGCCTGACCCTCAACCCGGTCACCGGCACCAACCGGTGGGCGGTCTCGCAGGCGGCGTCCTTCCGCCGCATGCACGTCAAGGGCGACCTCAACCTCGCGCCCAACGGCTACGGCTGGGCCAGCGGCGGCTATATCGCCGACTCCAAGGTCGACGGCCAGATCGGCAACTACTCGCAGCAGCAGTGGTACACCCGGGACAGCTCCATCGGCGGCTGGTCCAACAGCGTGTGGAACCAGACCTTCTCGGGCGTCGAGGGCGCTCCGGCCACCTCCTTCCCCGAGCCCCGCTACACCACGCTCGACACGACCCCGATCTCCCGCGAGAAGCCTTACCTCTACCTCGACGGCAGCGAGTACAAGGTGTTCGCGCCCGCCAAGCGCGTCAACGCCCGTGGCACCAGCTGGGCGAACGGCACCCCTCAAGGTGAGTCCATCCCGCTGAACCAGTTCTACGTGGTCAAGCCAGGTGCCACCGCCAGCACGATCAACCAGGCGCTGGCTCAGGGCCTGCACCTGATCTTCACGCCGGGCGTGTATCACGTCGACCAGACCATCAACGTGAACCGCGAGAACACCATCGTGCTGGGTCTCGGCCTCGCGACGATCATCCCGGACAACGGCGTCACCGCGATGAAGGTGGCCGATGTCGACGGCGTCCGGCTCGCCGGCTTCCTGATCGACGCGGGCCCGGTCAACTCCCCGACTCTGCTGGAGATCGGGCCGCAGGGCGCCGGCGCCGACCACGCCGCCAACCCCACCACCGTGCAGGACGTCTACATCCGCATCGGAGGCGCCGGCGCGGGCAAGGCCACCACCAGCATGGTCGTGAACAGTGACGACGCCATCATCGACCACACCTGGGTGTGGCGCGCCGACCACGGCGAGGGCTGGGGCTGGGAGACCAACCGCGCCGACTACGGCGTCCGCGTCAACGGCGACGACGTGCTTGCCACCGGCCTGTTCGTGGAACACTTCAACAAGTACGACGTCGAGTGGTACGGCGAGCGCGGCCGCACGATCTTCTACCAGAACGAGAAGGCGTACGACGCCCCCAACCAGGCCGCCATCCAGAACGGCACGACGAAGGGCTACGCCGCCTACCGCGTGGACGACTCGGTGAACACCCATGAGGCGTGGGGGCTCGGCAGCTACTGCAACTACAACGTCGACCCGACCATCGTCCAGGACCACGGCTTCAAGGCACCCGTCAAGCCGGGCGTGAAGTTCCACAGCCTCCTGGTGGTCTCCCTCGGCGGCATGGGCCACTACAACCACGTCATCAACGACACCGGGGCGTCCACCATCCCCGCCGGCAGTTCCACCGTGCCGTCCACCGTCGTCTCCTTCCCCTAACGTCTCATCGCCTCGTCGCCGGTCTCCGGTAACGAAACGGAGACCAGCCGCAACTCCCCGGGCCGGGTGAAGTCCCCGCGCCCCGGCCCGGGGGCACTTCCCAGACCATCCGGTCGGCATGCCCGGGACGTCCCGACCCAGGCGTGTCACAGAACGTGACAGGGTCATGCCATGTTCGTCGAACACGGAGAGCACTGTCTTGCGGGCGTGTCACCTTCCGGGAACTGGTCCAACGTCACCGCCATTGACATCAGGAGCCGCAATGTTCCATCCCCCCTCCAGAACCGCACCAGCCCGCCGTATGCGCGGCGCGGCGGCAGTTCTCACCCTCGGAGCGCTTCTCGCCTCTTCCCTCACCCTCGCTACCGCGCCTGTCGCGAGCGCCGCGGAGTCCCTGCTGTCCCAGGGCAAGACGGCCACCGCCTCCTCCTCCGAAGGTGAGGCTTTGTCCGCTGCCGCCGCCGTCGACGGCAACCTCACCGGCACCCGGTGGGCCAGCCAGTGGAGCGATGCTCAGTGGTTCCAGGTCGACCTCGGGGCGAACAAGGACCTGAGCCGCGTGGTCCTCACCTGGGAGGGCGCGTACGGCAAGAACTACGAGATCCAGGTCTCGGACAATGGAACCGACTGGCGCACGGCCAAGACCGTCACCGGCAGCGACGGCGGCACCGATGACATCGCCATCTCCGGCGCCGGCCGGTACGTGCGGATGAACGGCCTCGTCCGCTCCAGCGGCTACGGCTACTCCCTGTGGGAGTTCCAGGTGTACGGCGAGAGCGGTGGCGGCAGCAACCCGACGCAGGGCGCCGTACGCGTGGCGGGCTCCCAGGGCAACTGGCAGCTGACCGTCGGCGGCCAGCCGTACACCGTCAAGGGTCTCACCTGGGGCCCGTCCATCGCGGACGCCTCGAAGTACATGCCGGACCTGAAGTCCATGGGCGTCAACACCATCCGCACCTGGGGCACGGACGGCGGCACCAAACCCCTGCTCGACACCGCCGCGGCGCACGGTATCCGGGTGATCAACGGCTTCTGGCTCCAGCCGGGCGGCGGGCCGGGCTCCGGCGGCTGCGTGAACTACGTCACGGACACCGCGTACAAGACCACCATGCTCACTGAAGTCGCCAAGTGGGTCGATGCCTACAAGTCGCACCCGGCGACCCTCATGTGGAACGTCGGCAACGAATCCGTCCTCGGTCTGCAGAACTGCTACGGCGGGACCGAACTGGAGACCCAGCGCAACGCCTACACGACCTTCGTCAACGACGTCGCCAAGAAGATCCACTCCATCGACGCCGACCACCCCGTGACCTCGACGGACGCGTGGACCGGCGCCTGGCCCTACTACAAGCGCAACGCGCCCGACCTCGACCTGTACTCAATGAACTCCTACGGCGACATCTGCGGTGTACGCCAGGACTGGGTCGACGGCGGCTACAACAAGCCGTACATCATCACCGAGGGCGGCCCCGCCGGCGAGTGGGAGGTGCCGAACGACGCCAACGGCATCCCCGACGAGCCCACCGACGTCCAGAAGGCCAACGGCTACACCAAGGCGTGGGACTGCATCACCGGCCACCAGGGCGTCGCCCTCGGCGCCACCCTCTTCCACTACGGCTTGGAGCACGACTTCGGCGGCATCTGGTTCAACCTGCTGCCCGACGGCCTCAAGCGGCTGTCGTACTACGCGGTGAAGAAGGCCTACGCCGGGTCGACCGCGGGTGACAACACTCCGCCCGTCATCACCAACATGACGGTCTCCCCGGCATCACAGGCGCCGGCCGGCGGCGAGTTCACCGTCCGCGCCGACATCCGCGATCCCGAGAACGACCCCCTGACCCACAAAATCTTCCTCAGCGGCAACTATGCCAGCGGCGACAAGCGGCTGATCGAGGCGAAGTGGCGCGCCACCGGCAACGGCACCTTCGCCGTCACCGCGCCCGAGAAGCTCGGCGTATGGAAGGTCTACATCCAAGCCGAGGACGGCCGGGGCAACGCCGGCATCGAAACGAAGTCCGTCAAGGTCGTCGCCCCGCCCGTCACCGGCACCAACCTCGCCCTGAACAAGTCCACGACCGCTTCCTCCGCCCAGGCCTCGTACGGCGACTGCCCGTGCCCGGCCAGCAACGCCACCGACGGCAAAACCGGCACCCGCTGGGCCAGCGACTGGAGCGACCCGCAGTGGATCAGGGTCGACCTCGGTGCTCCCACCGCGGTCCGCAAACTGCAACTGGTCTGGGACCCCGCCTACGCCAAGTCCTACGAGGTCCAGGTCTCCGATGACGGCACCACCTGGCGCACGGTCCACACCACGACGACCGGCAACGGTGACGTCGACACGATCGACGTGTCGGCGACGGCCCGCCACGTGCGGCTGAACCTGACCGCGCGCGGTACCGGCTGGGGCTACTCGCTCCAGGAGCTCGGGGTCTACAGCTGACCCCCGCACCCGTGACCGGTCCGCCAAGCACGGCGGGGGTGCCGCCGCGGCGCTGACCCCGGCCGCACCGAGCGCCCGGACCGTGGGTGGCGGAAGCGAGCCGCCTTTCGCCACCCACGCACGCACGGCAGCACCACACCCACCTCCACCATCCTGCAGGAGATCTTCATGAGACTGACTTCCAAACGGCTCACCGGGCTTCTCCTCGGTTCCGCCCTCGTCGCCAGCGTCCTGAGCGTCGGCACGATCGCCACAGCGGCGGACCCGGGCGGCGCCTCCCCCTCGTCGGCCGCCACCGCCCACATCGGGCATTCCATGGCCGCGTCCACCCAGGCGTCGGGCGACGACGCCGACGGAGACGGCTACATCCCGGCCGTACCCCAGGTCACCGGTGTGACACCCTCCACAGCCACCCCGCCCCCGGCCTACCATCACGAGTTCCAGGCCGGCTGCGCGGTCACCCACACGGCGCCGGACGACCCGATCGTCTACCCCGGCCAGTTCGGCAAGTCCCACGACCACACATTCATGGGCAACACCTCCACCAACGCCGCCAGCACCACCGGATCGCTGTACGGAGGGAACACCACCTGCAAGGCGCCCGCGGACGCCTCCGCGTACTGGATGCCCTCGCTGTACAAGGGTGATCAGAAGATCCTGCCCGTCGGCCCTCAGGTCATCTACTACAAGGCCGGCGTCACCGACTACCGGAGCGTGCGGCCCTTCCCCAAGGGGCTGCGGTTCGTCGTCGGCAACCCGATGCAGACCGCCCAGGAGTTCCGCAGCCACAAGGGCTTCGTCGAGGGCTGGGAATGCGGTGACAGCTTCTTCAACACGGACATCCCGGCGAGCTGTCCGAACCGGCCCGACGTGCAACTCAACCTGCGCATGCAGGCCCCCAGCTGCTGGAACGGCCTGTACCTCGACACCCCCGACCACAAAAGTCACATGGCCTACCCGGTCGTCAAGCCCGGCACCAACGACAACATGTGCCCGGCCTCCCACCCCGTCGCCCTGCCGATGATCGAGTTCAAGATGGCGTGGCCGGTCAACGGCGACATGTCCCAGGTCCGCCTGGCCAGCGGCCGCGGCTACTCCTTCCACTACGACTTCTTCAACGCGTGGGAGGAGCGCACCCTCAAGGCCCTGGTCGACCACTGCCTCGTCGGCGGCCTGCAGTGCGACACGCGGGGCTTCGACCTGTACCGCCCCGAACGTGGTGCCGTGCTGAACGCCGACCACCGTCTGCCCTAAGCCTGCCGGTGATGCGCACGGGCCCGGTCACCCCCTTCCGTATTCGGGGCGACCGGGCCTTCCTCATGCGCCGGTGACGGCTGATTAGTAGATGAGCCTTGACGTGAACCCCATGGCGGGCGAAAGTTTGGAGAGCGCTCTCCCGTTTAGAGGGGGCGGTTGACGTGACTGGGGTGGGAATGACTGACGACGTGATCGATCTGATGCTGGGAAAGCTCGATCTGACCCAAAAAGTGCGGCTGCTGAGCGGCGCCACCACCTGGCGGACCGCCGACGAACCGGCCGTCGAGCTACGGCAGATGGTCATGTCCGACGGTCCCGCAGGCGTGCGAGGAGAGGCATGGGACGAGCGGCGCACCTCCGTACTACTGCCCTCGGCCTCTGCGATCGGTGCGCTGTGGGACGAGGAACTGACCGTACGGCTGGGCCGTGTGCTCGCCGCGGAAGCGGCTCGCAAGGGCGTGGACATCGTCCTCGCCCCGACGCTCAACCTGCACCGCACCCCGCTGGGAGGACGGCACTTCGAGTGCTTCTCGGAGGATCCCGAGCTGACGGGCCGTACCGGTGCGGCGCTGATCCGGGGCATCCAGGGGGCCGGTGCGGCGGCCACAGCCAAGCATTACGTCGCCAACGACTCCGAGTCCGAGCGCATGCACGTGGACGTACGGGTCCCCGAGCGCGTACTCAGGGAGGTATACCTGGCTCCGTTTGAGGCAGCCGTCGACGCGGGTGTGTGGCTGGTCATGGCCGGATACAACAGCGTGAACGGCGCGACCATGACCGCCAGCAGTCTTCTCGCCGAGCCGCTCAAGGACGATTGGGGCTTCGACGGGGTGGTCGTGTCGGACTGGGGCGCGCTTCGTTCGACAACGGGCCCCGCGCTCGCCGCTCTCGACCTGGCGATGCCCGGGCCGCAGGGGCCATGGGACGCAGGCCTGGCCCAGGCGGTGAAGGACGGCCTCGTTCCCGAGGAGGTAATCGACGACAAGGTGCGACGCCTGCTGAGACTCGCCCGCCGCCTTCACGCGCTCGGACCGCGCCGGCCCCGGCGCGTACCGGCGTCCACATCCCGCGATACCCGTAAGCTGCTGCGCCAGACAGTGGCCGCCGGCTCCGTACTCCTACGCAACCACGGGGTGCTTCCGCTGGACCGGGCCGCCCTGTCGACCGTCGCGGTCATCGGTGCACACGCCGCGTCCCCGAGGGTGCAGGGCGGTGGCAGCGCGGGCGTCTTCGACTCGGGCACGGTCTCGCCTCTCAACGGAATTCGTGCCGGACTGCGCGGACACGCCCGCGTCGTGCACGTACCCGGTCCTTCACTGGGTGCGCCCCCGGCCCCGCTCGATCCCGATCGATGCAGCAACCCCCGGTCGGGGGAGCCCGGAGTGCTGCTGCGGCTCCTCGACGCTGCTGGCCACGAGCTGTATGCGGAGCACCGCCTGTCAGGGAGGCAGCTCGAACCCCCGGTCATCCCCGGCACGCACACCGTGGAGGTCAGCGCGCTGATCAAAGCGGAGACGACGGGGGAGTGGACCTTCGGCGTCGCCGGTTTCGGCCACATGTCAATCACGATTGATGACCGGATCGTGCTGGACGGTGAGTTCCCGTGCACCACCGACGACCCGGCCATCGTCCATGTGACCCCGCCTCTCCACACCGCGCAGGCGACGATCAGCACGAAACATCCCGTCCATCTGGTGGCCCGGCGCGAACTGGTCCCGGGAGCCGGGCGGGCCACGATCGTCGCGGCAGCGCCCCCAGAGCGCGAGGCGACAGCCGCTCTCGCCGAGGCGGTGGAAGCAGCCCGGAACGCGGACGCGGCGATCGTGGTGGTCGGCACCACCGAGCACACCGAGACCGAAGGATACGACCGCACAGATCTCTCCCTCGGCGGACACCAGAACGCGCTCGTCCACGCCGTGGCAGCGGTCAACCCACGCACGGTCGCCGTGGTCAACAGCGGGGGCCCGGTGGAGCTTCCGTGGCGAGAGGAGGCTGGCGCCGTCCTGCTCACCTGGTTTCCCGGACAGGAGGCCGGGTCCGGTCTCGCCGACATGCTCTTCGGACTTGTCGAACCCGGGGGCCGGCTTCCGACGACCTGGGCAGCCTCACTCTCGGACGCACCCGTCACCCGCTCACAGCCGGTCGAAGGCCGACTCGACTACGAGGAAGGTCTGCACATCGGCTACCGCGCATGGGCGCGCGCGAAGAGCGAACCTGCCTACTGGTTCGGGCACGGTGAGGGGTACACGACCTGGGAATATGGGGTGGTGAGCGCCCCGGCGCAGGTCACGGAAGGAATTCCGTTCAACGTCGGCGTCCAGCTGCGCAACACAGGCGCGCGGCCGGGTCGCGAGGTGGTGCAGGTGTACCTGGCACGCCCCGACTCCGCCGTGGAACGACCGGCCATCTGGTTCGCCGGCTATGCCGCGGTCCACGCGGAGGCCGGTGCGGCGACGACCGCCGTGGTGGAAATTCCCGCACGTGCGCTGCGGCACTGGTCCGAGGACGAGCAGAGCTGGCGCACTGAGGCTGGGGCCTACCGGATCATGGTGGGGCGGTCTGTGGGCCACCTTACTTGGCACGGGGAACTGGACGTCCAAGAGGCCGAGTGACGTGCACGGTGGCTTGGCCGCACGGGGCCCCTGGTGGAACGGCCGGGCTCACCGTCACCGCGCGGATGCGGGGCGAAGGTGACACCAGCCGCTGGCCTGACCGGCGTCCGTCGCGGCTAGCAGGTCCTGGCCGGCACCTTGGTCAGGTGGGGTGCCGGCCCGGGGTCTTGGGGGTGCGCGTCAGGAAGACGCACCGTGGCTCTGGGTGATGCGAGCGATCGCTTCGACGGTCAGGGCCCGGTCGTGGGGCTCGGTCTCCAGGGCGCGGTGGATCGACAGGCCCTCGATCATTGCGTCGAGCTGGCGGGCCGTCGCCGGGTCGAAGTGCCGCTCCAGGGCGACGCGGCTGCGGCGCATCCACTCCCGGGTCAACTCGCGGTAGGCGGGCTCGCGGGCTGCGAGCGTGTACAGCTCGTGGGTGAGGACGAGTTCGCGCTGGCTGCCGCCGGACAGGTGATGGACGAGATCGGCGACGGCCTCCCGGGCCTCGGCGGGAGCGGAGGCGGCGCCGAGACGCTCCTCGAAGACGGCGACGATGCTGTCAGAGAAGCGTGTGAACGCCTCCCGGAGCAGCTCGTCCATGCCGCCGAAGTGGTACGTCATCGAGCCGAGCGGTACACCGGCACGGGCGGCGACCTTGCGGTGCGAGGTGCCGGCGACCCCCTCCTCCGCGATCAGGTCGAGTGCGGCGGCGATGATGCGTTCCCGCCGCTCGGGGTCGTTCTGTCCGGTGGCCACGGTGCTTCTTTCTGCGTAGAGCTGCTAGATCGAGCGGATCACCCGGGCCGGATTGCCGACGGCGACCACGTTGGCGGGTACGTCCTTGGTGACGACGGCTCCGGCGCCGATGACGCTGTTGTCCCCGATGGTCACCCCGGCCAGCACGATCGAGCCGCCGCCCAGCCAGACATTGTCGCCGATCGTGATCGGCCTGGCCGCTTCCAGCTTGTCCCGGCGGGGCTCCGGCTCCACCGGGTGGGTGGGTGTGAGCAGTTGGACGTTCGGCCCGATCTGGCAGTCGCGGCCGATGGTGATGGGGGCCACGTCCAGGGCGGTGAGGTTGTAGTTGATGAACGTGTCCTCGCCGACCGTGATGTACGAGCCGTAGTCCACGTACAGCGGCGGCCGGATGTGCGCTCCGGCGCCGAGGCCGCCGAGGAGCTCGGCGACGAGGGGCTGCGCGGCGTCGGGGTCCTCGGCGTAGGCCGCCAGATACCGGGCGGCGAGGCGCACGGCGCGCCGCTGGGCCTCCAGGATGTCGGGGTCGTCGGCGATGTAGAGGTCCCCGGCGAGCATCCGCTCGCGGTTCGTACGGGGGTCTCCTGCGAAGTGGTCCGTCATGAGTACGATCATACACTCAAGGCGTACGATCGTACGCTCCTCGTGTTTACCGTTTTCGATCCGTCTGCTGAGGCTCCCTGCCATGGATGCCGTTACGCGCCGCTGGCGTGCCGCTCTGTTCCTCTTCATGCTGGCCGCCGGCACCGGCATGGCCTCATGGGTAGCCCGTACACCGGCCGTCAGGGACGGCCTTGATGTGTCCACCGGTGCGATGGGACTGGTCCTGTTCGGTCTCTCGACCGGCTCGATGGCCGGGGTCACGGCCTCGGGCCCGCTCGTGCGCCGCTACGGGGGCCGGGTGACGATCAGCGTCGGTGCGTCGCTCGTCGTCGCGGGGCTCCTGGTCGTCGCCGCCGGCACGAGCCTGTCACTGGCGGGCGGGGTCGCCTGCGGACTGGCCCTGTTCGGCGCCGGGATGGGGCTCGCGGAGGTCGCGTTCAACATTGAGGGAGCGGCCATCGAGAGCATCATCGGCCGGCCCGTACTGCCGGTGCTGCACGGCTGCTTCAGCCTGGGCACCGTCGTCGGGGCACTGCTTGGCATGGCGATGACCGCCGCCGGGTTCCCGGTCGGATGGCACCTCTCAGCCGTAGCGGCCCTCATCGCCGCCGCCGCCGTGCGGGCGATCCTGTCCATACCGCACGGCACGGGCAAGGAGGCCGCCTCCGACAACTCCTCGCACCAGGGCGGCCTGCGCGGCCAACTGCACGTATGGCGGGACCGGCGGCTCATCCTCATCGGGGTGATCGTGCTGGCCATGGCCTTCGCGGAGGGTGCCGCCAACGACTGGTTGCCGCTGCTCATGGTGGACGGCTACCACGTCAGCGCGACCGCGGGATCGCTGACCTTCCTGGCCTTCGCCTCCTCGATGACGCTCGGCCGGTTCGCCGGCGGGCCCCTCCTGGCACGCTTCGGCCGGGGCCAGGTTGTCCGGATCAGCGCCGCGACCGCCGCCCTGGGGCTGGTGGTGGTGATCGTCTCGCCCAGCCCGCTGATGGCGGGCGCAGCCACGGTCCTGTGGGGGCTGGGCGCGTCACTCGGCTTCCCCGTCACCCTGTCCGCGGCGGGCGACCACCCGCACGACGCGGCGGCGCGGGTCGGCGCGGTCGCCACCGCGGGATACGTTGCCTTCCTCGTCGGCCCACCCGCGCTCGGTTTCCTCGCCGATCACATCGGACTCAGGCTCACGATGACCGTCGTCCTCGCCCTGCTGATCGTTGCTTCCACGCTGGCCGGAGTACTCGACTCCGGCCGGCGCGCCGATGCGGAGGCGGAGCCCGTTTCGACCTGACCTCGCCGTCTCACATGGCGTGAGGCCAGTTGCCGGCCGTGAACACGAAAGCGCCTTCAGAGAGAGACGGTGTATCTCGTCGAAGGGGGCCTGTAGTCCAGACGGGGATCGGCGGCACCTCGGATACGGCGCAGGTGCCGGATCGGCTCTGTCATCTATGCGCGGAGCCGTGCGTGCCACGATGAGGGCATGAGCAATGAACGCCGGCGCCTGCCCGTTGAGAAGACACCCTTCCCTGACGATCTCGATGAAAGGCTGCGCGCCCAGCTCACCTTTCTGTAAAGGTGGACAAACTCAAGACCGTCCTCCGCCAGTCGCCCCTCATCGCGGCAGACCGCCGTGAGAACGACGCGGAGCACTCATGGCACTTGGCGATGATGGTCGTGATCCTCGCCGAACACTCCGACCGGCCCATCGATGCAGGGCACACGATTCAGCTCGTCCTGCTGCACGATCTCGTGGAGATCTACGCCGGCGACACTCCCCTGTACGACAGTGACGCGGGTATCGATCAGCGGGAGCGGGAAGTCGTCGCGGCTGACGAACTCTTCACACTGCTTCCGACGGACCAAGCTCAGCGCATGCGAACCCTCTGGGATGAATTCGAGGAGCGCCGCACTCCCGAAGCCAAATTCGCCAAGGCCATGGACCGGCTGCAGCCACTCCTTCTCAACTGGATGGCACGCGGTGGCGTGGCGCACTCCAGGCGTCACCGCCGGCGATGTCCGAGCCCGCAAGGCGGTAATCGGTTATGCCTCTTCGGCGTTGTGGAAGGCCGGGCGACGCCTCATCGATGAGGGCGAGACACGCGGCTGGTCGAGGGGTGCAGCAGCTACGTGTGACGAGTAGTCGCCGTCGCCAATCCGTCCGGGAAGAGGAACGCCGCCGTGAGGAGCGGATTGCCGCGGAACGGGAGGCGCGGTGGCGCGTGTGCGCGGACTGCCGGGAGAAGTTCACCGACGACCGGTGAAAGCGGATCGACTCCCGGGACTGGCGGTATCGCCAGTCCCACCCGCACCTGTGCGACGACTGCCAGAACCGGGCCGTCACAGCGCACCAACAGGTCCGGCCCCACCGACCGTGCAGTGGGGCCGGAACCTGAGAGCGTCGTAGCCTTTCTAGCCGGCGGGCACCGTGTCCTGGAACGTCGTGCCCGCGGTGCGATAGGCGCTCACCTTGGCGTTCACCTGCGCCGGCGTAAGTACCTGGTTCTTCATGTGCAGGACGTAGTCGACCTGCTGGTCGTAGGAGCGCGGGGTGGTGCTGGTCTGTCCGGCCAGGTCGATCAGCCACTGGTTGAAGTTGATCGACATCGGTCGCTCCGGGAGGTACGCGGCTCCGTGGGTGCCGAAGTGCTGTCCGTCGACGTAGTACGTGATGGCGTTGTTGTCGATGGTCACCACCAGGTCGTGCCAGCCGGCGAAGCTCTGCCGGGACTCGCTGTGCTGGTTGACGGCCTCCCACGGGTCGGGGCGGTAGGTCTCCCACGAGGTGGTGTACAGGATGTTGGCCGGTTCGCCCCAGCCGCCGTTCGGCAGGTACTCGAAGTCGTACTCCGCGTAGTCGTCCGCCATCGGCGCCTTGAGGTCGTTGATGGTGAAGAACGTCTGGACGACGCGGTCGCCGTCCGGGCCGGACCGGGGAGCGTCACTGAACTTCACGCGGGCCGCGTAGGTGCCGTTGTGGAACTTCGTGGACTTGGTCAGCATCTCGGTGTGCTTCGTCGACGCGCCGGTACCGGCCGTTGAGGTCTCCAGGTTCATCACCGAGTTGCCGCTCTGCATGGCGAAGGTGACGTTCTCCGCGGCCCAGGTGGCGCCCGGAACACCGGGACCGCCGGAGTTCGAGCGGACGCTCCAGCCGTTCGCGTCGATCTTCGGGTCGGTGTGTCCGCTGTAGTTGAAGTCGTCGAACAGGGTGGGCCCGTCGGTCGGCGGGTCGGTCGGATCGGTGGGGTCGGTCGGGTCGTTGCCCCCGGGTGCCTCGCCCCAGGCCGTGACCCCGTTGAGGTGCGCCGTGGTTCGGGTCCAGTCGCCGTAGGTGGATTGGCCGGCGCCGAAGGAGTAGTCGTCGCTCTGCCGCAGGGTCTGCCAGTTCGTCTGGTGGAAGCGCAGCTGCATGTCTCCGGTGTCGGTTCCGGGGGCGAGTGACCCGGCTCCTGCGGTGAACGCGATCTCTAGGTAGCGGTCGGCGGTGGCCGTCGGGGTGGCGAGCGTCCCGAAGGTCCCGGTGATGTTCGCGCAGCCCTTCACTGCCCAGGAGCAGGCGAACCGGTACGCCGCGGAGGGCGAATCGGCCTTGAAGTAGTACCGCACCTTGACCTTGTTGAGCGAAATCGCGGTGCTGCCGTTGTTCCGGACCTTGAGCCACGGCTCGCTCTGGTCGGCCGTCGCCCCGGACGCGCCGGTGCGGTACTGCACGACCAGCCCGTCGGCGGCGACCGCGTTGGCGGTGGAGGGCAGAGCGGCCAGTCCCGCACAGCCCAGGGCTGCGGCAATGGCCGCTGACGACGCGGCGCGCAGCCGGCTTGTGGCGATCCTTCTCATGGGTGTTCCTTTCCGGAACTGTGGTGGGGGAGTGCGGGCTAACGGGTTCGCGCTGTTCCTGCGGAGGCGGTCGGAAGGGACGGTGGGTTCAGGGGGCCGTAGGGGACACGGAGGGCGTCCAGGCGGGCGGTGTGACCGCGCAGTCGCTCGGTAAAGCCGGCCCAGTCGCTGCGGCGGCCGGACCATGCGCGGTCCGCCAGGGCGCACAGCCTCGGATAGGTGAGGTATTCGATCCGCTCGGTGGAGGTGACATATTCAGTCCACAACTGAGCTTGTGTGCCCAGGACTTGTCTGGCCGCGGACTCCTCCCAGCCCGGCGGTGCGGGGATGTGGTCGTACACGGCCCGCAGGTCGACGGGCGGGCCCGGCTGCGCGGGCGGCTCGCCCGGGTCGTCGGACTGGGCGTAGTCGAGGTAGGTGGAACGGTGGTGTGCGGGGACCACTTGGTGGCCGCGGCGGGCGGCGGCCAGCGCGTGTGCGGGGTCGCGCCAGGTCATCACCGCGAAGTCGAGGGTCAATTCGGCGCCTGTCTCGGCCCAGCCGATCGGTATGCGCCCGTGCTCCACCAGGAACGCCCCGATACGGCCCAGGAACCAGCCGTGCAGCGCCCGGGCATCGGGCAGTCCCTCGGCGGCCGCACGGGCGCGAGCTGCCGGGCTGTTCTCCCACTCGGTGGTCGGGCACTCCTCCCCGCCGATATGGATATAGCGCGAGGGGAAGACATCCATGACCTCGGTCAGCACGGTCCGGCAGAAGTCGAACACCTGCTCGTGGACGCCGAGAACGGTGTCGCAGACCCCCCACCGCGTCCACACGTCCAGTGCCCGCGAAGGATCGTTGCCCAGTTCCGGGTATGCGGCGAGGGCCGCCCGTACATGGCCGGGCATCTCGATCTCGGGGACGATCATCACGCCACGCGCCGCCGCGTAATCGACCAGCTCCCGCAGCTCCTGCCGGGTGTACGCCCCGGAGTGTGGTACGCCGTCGAAGCTGTCGGTGCCGCCGGGCGTCGGGGGCCCGTTCATGGACTCGGCGCGGCGGCCTCCCGTCTCGGTCAGCCGTGGGTAGGCGTCGACCGGCATGCGCCAGCCCTGGTCGTCGGTGAGATGCAGGTGCAGCGTGTTCAGTTTGTGCAGAGCCATCAGATCGACGTATCTGCGCAGGTAGGAAATGGGCTGGAAGTGCCGGGCGACATCGAGCATCGCCCCGCGCCACGGGTAGCGGGGCACATCGCTGATCTCTATGCAGGGGAGCTCCCAGGGCGTGCCTGGCCGAGGCGTGTCCGACAGTGCCTCCGCAGGCAGCAGCTGGCGGAGCGTCTGCACGCCGTGGAGCAGGCCGGTGAGCCGCGCGGCGCGTAGAAGCAGGGCCTGTGGGCCGATCGTCAGCCCGTACCCCTCCTCGCCGAGACCGCCGAGCTGAGGGTCGAGCGTCAGCACGATCCGGCCGTCGGCGGACGGCGCGAGAGGCAGTCCGGTGGCGGGGCCCAGCAGGGTCCGCAACAGGTCGGCCGCCGGCTGTGTCCCGGGCATCGCCCGTATGGAGGTGTCACCGTCGAGGGTGAAGCGGCCGGGGCGGGGCGAAACCTTGCGTGGCCGGGGGAGGAGGGAGAGCTCGGGGCGTGGTGCGGGCACGGGTGGCCTCCGGGTTCGTATCTCGGGCTGTTCGCGGGCTCTGGCCGGTGCTCAGCCTTTGACGGCGCCGGCGGCGAAGCCGGAGGTGACATGGCGCTGGAGCAACAGGAAGATCACCAGCGCGGGAAGGGCGAAGAGCGTGGAGGCGGCCATGGTGGCGCCCCAGTCGGTGCCGAACGTGTTCTGGAACGAGGACAGCCAGACCGGCAGGGTGCGGTTGTCCTGCTCCTTGATGATCAGGAAGTTGGCGTAGGCGAATTCGTTCCACGCGGTGATGAAGCCGAAGAGCGAGGTCGCCATCAGGCCGGGGGCGAGCAGTGGCATCGCGACCCGCCAGAAGGCGCCCGTTTTTGTGCAGCCGTCGACTTGCGCCGCTTCCTCCAGCTCGGGCGGAATCGTCGCGATGAAACCCCGGAGCACCACGATCGTGAACGGCAGCGTGATCATGAAGTAGACCAGCGTCAGCGTCGGCAGCCGGTCGAGCATGTCGGTGTCGCGGGAGATGATGTAGATGGGGATGATCAGGGATTCCCACGGTGCCATCTGGGCGATGAAGACCAGGAGCATGAACTGCCGGCGCCCCTTCCAGCGCATCCTGGCGACGGCGAACGCGGCCCCGAGCGCCACGAGCAGCGAGAGCAGTACCGCGCCGAGCGTGACCAGGATGCTGTTGCGCCAGAACAGCTCGAAGCCGTCGGCCTGTATGGCCCGGCGGAAGTGATCGAGGGTCCAGGTGTACGGCAGGAGTTGTGGGGTGGCCGACTGGATGTCCTGGGACGGTTTGAAGGCCGTGGTGATCATCCAGTACACGGGGAACAGGCACACCACGACGGTCACCACGGCGGCGGCGTTCAACGGTATCCGGCGGAGCCGGGGGCGTAGCAGGGTCATCGCAGTTCGTCCTCCTGGCGGAACATCTGGCGGAAGTAGAGGACGAGCACCCCGGACATCAGGACCACGGTGAGCATCGAGGCGGCGGAGCCCAGGTCGTAGCGCTGGCTGGAGAGCGCCGTCTGGACCGCGTACACGGGCAGGATCGTGGTGGCGTCGCCCGGCCCGCCGCGGGTCATCACCCAGATCTGGACGAACGCCTTGAACGTCCAGATCACTTCGAGGGAGAAGACCAGCATGAAGATCGGCCGCAGCATCGGGAACGTGACCGAGCGGAAGATCCGGGAGCCGGACGCGCCGTCCAGCCGGGCCGACTCGTACAGCTCGGTGGGAACCGTGGTGAGTGCCGAGTACAGGGTGATCGCCGCGAACGGTACGGACTGCCAGACGATCAGCACGACGAGGATGGCGAAGGCCGCGGTGCCGTTCGCGAACCAGGGGTAGCGGTCGAACGAGTCGAAGCCGAGCGAGGTCAGCGACCAGTTGACGATGCCGAACTCGGAGTGGAACAGCCACTGGAACACAGTCGTGGCCGCGACCACGGGCATGGCCCAGGCAAGCACGAGCGCACTGAGGACGATCGTGCGCCCGGTCCGGGCCAGCCGCTCCGTCATCAGCGCGACCAGCGTGGAGATCACCATGATCAGTACGACGTTGATGGCCATGAAGACGAAGGTGCGCCCCACGACCTCCCAGAACCGCGGGTCGGACAGCAGGGTCCGGTAGTTCCGCAGTCCTACGAACTCCGCGTCGCCGCTGATGAGCTGGCGGAGCCGGAAGTCCTGGAGGGAGATCAGCACCGCCCGGCCCAGTGGGTACACAAGTAGATAGAGCATGCCGGCGATCGCGGGTGCGATCAGGGCGTACGGCCAGAGGCTGTGCGACGATCCGGAGCGCCGCGTTGGCGCTCCGGCGGGGCGGCGGCCGGCCGGTCGGTGCTGGGGGGTGCGTGGTGCGGCCCGCTCACGGGTGACCGGCACGGCACGCCTCCTCTCGGTGAGGGAACGGATGGGAGCAGGGAACGGTGAGGGAACGGATGGGGGAAGCGGGTCAGGAACCGGCGTTCATGGCCCGGGCGATGTCCTCGGAGGCCTTGGCCGCTTCCTTCGCGGCGTCGCCGCCGGTGAGCACCGCGGTCATGTAGTCCTTGATCGGGTTCTCCGCCTCCACCGCTGCCCAGCCGGGGGAGTTGGGTGTGGCGTGCCCGTTCGCCGCACCGACCGCCATCGCGGCGGCGCCCGGGTCGTCGGCCACGGCCGATGCCAGAGTGGTCCGGTTGGGTACGTAACTCATGGCCACGGCGAGCTTCTTCTGCCAGGCGTCACCGGTCAGTTCCTTGATGAACGTCAGCGCCTCGTCGGGGTGGCCCGCCGCGGCCGGTATCACCAGATCGGATCCGCCGGTGAACACCGCGCCCGGCTTGTCGGCGGTCTTGCCCGGAATCGGGAAGAAACCGAGCTTGCCCTTGAGGGCCGGGTTCTTCTCGATGACCACGTTGGCTCCGCCGGGCGCGGAGATGACCTGGGCCACGTCACCCTTCGCCATCACGTCGGCCTGGGGCGGATCGGCCTCGTCGGCGTCCTTGGGCCCCTTGCCGAGCGCCTGGAGCCGCGCGTAGAACTCCATGCCACGCAGGGCCTCGGGAGTGTCCAGTGCGCCCTTCCACTTGCCGTCGGACTCGGTGGCGAAGTCCCCGCCCTCGTCCCAGATGAAGCCGCCCAGCGCGTACCACATCTGCCCTGGGAGGTAGATGCCCTGTGTCTTGTCCTTGTTGAGCTTCGTGGTGGCGTCGGTCCACTGCTCGCGCGTCTTGATCGCGGTGGCGTCGACCCCCGCCGCCTCGAAGAGGTCGGTGCGGTAGATGACGACCCGGTTCGCCGCGTAGTACGGGATGCCGTACTGCTTCCCCTCGTACGCGCCCGGCTCGGCCAGGCCCTTCAGCCAGTCCTTGCCGTTGAGTTCGTCGGTCTTGTCACTGAGGTCCAGCAACCCGCCGCTCTGCGCGTACTGCGCGATGTGCGTGTTGCCCGTCTCGATCACATCCGGTGCGTCGTTGCTGGCCAGAGCGGCGGTGATCTTCTGGCCGATCCCGTCCCACTCCTGGACCTGGATCTTCACCTTGATCTTCGGATGCTGGGCCTCGAAGCCCTCGGTGAACTCCTTCTGGAACTCGGCCGAGACGCTGTCGCGCATCAGCCAGACATCGACCGTCGTCGCGCCACCGGCCTCACCGGCGCTGTCCGACGAGGAACTGCAGGCACTGAGCGTGGCGGCCATCACAAGCGCGGACCCACCGGCAAGCAAGCGGTACTTCACGGTTCACCTCGGAAAGAGCAGGACCTGAACACCTGACCAGTGAAGCCCACTGGTCAGCTCACCTCCTGGTGGTGGATGAAAGTGGCATAGACCAATGAGAACGTCAAGTCCCCGCGTACAAAGGGGTACTGGTGATCTTCTGCGGTTCCCGTCGATCGCCTCGTGATGAGTGGCAGCTACACTTCAACTGACCAGTGGCATAATCACAGGCACTGGCTGATCGACTGGTAAAGAAATCGGGCCTCACGGAGGGGTGAGCATGGAAGCCGATGTGCAGGGGACGGTGCTCAAGAGGGAACGGGCCCGCGATGCCGTCCTGGAACTGATCGAGTCACGCAGACCCGGGGACGCTATCCCGTCGGAACGTGCTCTGTGCGCCCTGCTCGAAGTGTCGAGGCCCACCGTGCGCGCCGCGATCGACGAACTGGTCGCCGCCGGTCTCCTGGTCCGCGAACACGGCCGCGGCATGTTCGTCGCACCCGCGAAGATCACCCAGGAACTCGTGTCGGCGGACCTCACCCTGAGCGTCCCGCAGGCGGCCGGAGCCTGGACGAGCAGGATCCTGGAGTTCACCACCCTCCAGGCGGGCGCCCGCGTCGGCCGCAAGCTGCGCATGTCTCCCGCCGAGGAGATCGTGTACGTCGCACGGCTGCGGCTGGTCGACGGCGCCCCGATGGCGATCGAGCATCTCCACATCAGGGCCGCACTCGTCCCCGGCCTCTCGGCCCCGGAACTTGAGAGCGGCGACCTCTACGAGCATCTGCGCAACACACACGCAGTGCATGTCCACGAAGCCGTCCAGGCCATCGAACCCACTGTCGTCACCCGCGCCGAGGCGGAACTGCTCGATGTGCCCGAACTCTCCCCCGCACTGCTCTTCGAGCGGCTGACCTCGGACACCACCGGCCGGCCCGTCGAGTACGTCCACTCGCTCTACCGGGGTGACCGCTACCGGATCGTGTCCCGGCTCGCACTCGGGACCGCGGCCGCAGTGCCGCCCGTACGGGGCGGGCACTACCCCGGCATCCCGCCGGGCGACTTCGCCCACGGCGACCCGATCGCCTCCTCCACGAGGGGGGACATTCAGGTGTCGTGAATTCCCCGCTCTGCACGGGCACGCCGAAAGCATCATCTGCACTGACGCCAGCGAAGACCCCCAACAGTGTCAGTTGCCCGTTCCGCTCCCCCGCTCGCGACCAGTCGACGGGGAGGCAACTGGCCGCGAAAGCCACAAAGAGTTACGAGAGGTGGGATTGAGCCGTCCATCGCCTGCGTGGGAAATCCTTTAGCTGTTGGCTGCAGGTCGTGGCTGGCCTCGGCAGCCCTCAAAACGTGTAGACCAGGGAGGCGCTTGGAACTGGCGCTCCATGCTCGCCCGAGACACCGGCGAGGCCATCGGTCCCGGAGTTGGGAACGATGCTCCCGTCGCTGCTCTGGTCGTCCCAATTTCGATGGCAATCCAGCCCATGGTGCGGCGTTGGCCGCCCCGGCCGTACTGAATGGACTGCAGCGTCAGGCGATGTTTCGCATCTCCACTTGATCAGCCAGCTGCTTGGCTGCCTCAAGAACAGGGGTGACGTACTGGTCGATCGTCGCGTCGGGCACCCGATGCGAGAGTGTCGCGATGCTGATGGCGCCGATGATGCGGCCGTCTGCGCCGCGAACCGGGGCAGCGATGCCGAGGACGTCGGGGTCGAGTTCGCCGCGGCTGACCGCGTACCCCTGATGGCGAATGTCGGCGAGGTGTTCTGCCAGCTTGTCGGCGTCGGCGTAGGTGGCATCGGTGAACCGGGTCAGGGGGTTGGCGAGAAGATCGTTAAGCTCTTCGTTCGGCACCCAGGCGAGCAGGGCCAGGGCTGCCGCACCGGCATTGATCGGCAGTACCTGGCCCCGTTCGTAGGACAGCCGCAGTGCCTGTCCGGCCTCTTCGCGTTCGAGGCAGACCACGGCGGACCCGGTCCGCCGTGGTCAGGAGGGCCGGAGCGCCGGTCCGGTTCACCAGTTCCCCGTCCCCTGAACGACCTGGGCGGCGACGCGGCCCTGTGCGGCCCTGACGGCACCTGCGCTGTGCCCAGCGCCGCCAACGACAGCCGCGTCTGAGCCACCGGCAGGAGCCGCGCCCGGGCCAAGGTCCCAGCAAGCCGGGCCCTTGGCCCGGATGCGCACCCCCACCGGGGTTCGTACGATGACCACGCAGCAGGCGATCACCGCTCCCTAGTGCTGCTCCGCGCAAGTTCGTGGAGGGGTGTTGATCAGGAGGTCTTGAGCGGGGTGCCGTCGTAGGTCCAGTGGTAGGGCTTGGCCTTCTCGTTGTGCGTGATGACGTAGTGGTCCATCTTGTCGATCAGGTCGTCGCGGCTGGAGAAGTCGCCGTGCCGCAGGACCCGGCGGGTCAGGGCGGAGAAGAACAGTTCCACCTGGTTGAGCCAGGATGCGTGCGGCGGGGTGAAGTGCACGCGCCAGCGCGGATGAGCTTGGAACCACTTCCGGGTGTGTTTGGCGGTGTGGGAGGAGCCGTTGTCCAGCACCACGTGGATCTCCTTTCCGGGCTCGATGACCGCATCGAGCCGGGCAAGGAAGGCGGTGAAGGTGACCGCGTTGTTCCGGACGATCGGCTCGCTCAGCACCTCGCCGGTGCGTATGTCCATGGCCGCCACTATGGAGGCGGTGCCGTGCCGGCGGTATTCGAACTCCTCGCGGACATCCCGGCCCGGTGCGGCCGGGACGCCGGGGTGCCTGCGGGAGCGGGCGGCGATCGCGGTCTTCTCGTCGATGGACAGAACCACCGCTCCCTCGGGCGGATTGCGGTAGAGGCTGCACACATCGGCGACCCGCTCCCAGAAGTCGGGGCTGTCACGGCGGGTGAGCCAGCCACGCACCCGGTGCGGCTTGAGGTCCAGGTCAGCCAGAATCCGGCCGGTTTGAGAGGCGGATATCTTCGCGAACACGGTGCCCGCCACCTGGGCGGCGATCGTGCGGTGTGACCAGGTCGACTCCGGATGAGGCGGGGCACTGGTGGCCGCTGCCACGATCGCGACCCGCACCTCGCTCCCGTAGGTACGAGGGCGCCCCGAACGTTGCGCGTCCAGCAGGCCCTGAAGTCCGCCCGCCGCGAACCGGCCCCGCCATTTACGGACCGTGTTCACCGAAATCCCCAGCTCACGGGCGATGCTCCCGTTGGTCAGCCCGTCCGCCGCGGCGAGCACGATCCGCGCCCGCAGGGCCTGACGCACCTGTGCTGTCACCGACGACGCCGCCCGCACCAGCCGATCCCGTACCCCTTCGTCGTCGTCCAGCACGATTGCGACTGCCTCCGCTACCAGCACCGATCCCCTCGCCTCCCCTGCGATCTGCCGGTGATCATGGCGCATCGCGGGGAAGGGCGTGCAGGATGGGTCCCGTGCCGAAGAACCCGCCGGAATCGATGCAGCACTCCCTGCGTCAGCGCCTGAACGACCACGCCCGCAACCGCTGGCCCCAGCTCGCCGGAGTGAAGGTCCGTTACCGGGCCGGATTCGCCTACGTGGAGGGTGAGTTGACGGACGGCGAGTGCCTGCCACTGTGCCGCCTGCGCTTCACCGGCGTCCTGCACACGTGGGGCTTCGCCCTCTACCTCGCCAGCCGAGACGGCTACGAAGACAACATCCTGCCCAGCGGCCTCCCCGCAGGCTCACCCGAAGAAGCCCTCGACTGCGCCTGCCACCTCTACCTCGACACCTGAACACCCCTCCACGAACTTGCGCGGAGCAGCACTCGTGAATCGAGGTTCAGGCGGTGGCGGTTTCGAGTCGGGAGGGGGAGGGGGCGGTGCGCTTGCCGCGCTGGTCGGCGAGGAAGGCGAGGGCGATGCCCACGGCGGCCCAGATGGCGAGGTCGAGAGTGGGGAGGCTGGCGCTTGCGCCGTCGAAGAAGGCGTTGGCGCGCAGGAGGCTGCCGGAGGCGCCCGGGGGGAGGAGCTGGCCGAGGGTGGCCCAGCCGCTGGGGAGCCAGTGGGGGCCGGTGGTGAGGCCGGAGAGGGGGTTGCCCAGCAGCATCATGAGCGCGCCACCGAAAGCGAACCCAGCCATGCCGAAGCGTGCTTGGAGACCCAGGATGGTCGTCGACATGGCGGCCATGCCCAAGACGACGCCGAGGGTGGTGAGCCAGTAACTGCCGTCGATCGAGTGGGTGCCGAACTGGAGGACGGAGGTGACGGCGCCGCCCGCCACGACGGAGAACAGCAGGGCTCCCACGATGCGGGTCCGCAGACCCCGGTGGCCGGGGAAGACGCTGCTGAGGATCAGAGCGGGGAAGATCCCGCCGAAGATCATGGGCAGGAGTGCTGAGGTCAGGCCGGTGCCACGGGGGTCGTCCGCGGTGAATGGCACGAGGTCGTGGATGGACGCCTCGGTCTTCTGCTGGGCGGCGATGCCGTCGCCCAGTGCGGTGAGGGCGCCGGTGGCGGAGGGGCCGCCGGCGGTGGCGACGTAAGTGTCGACGCCCTGGTCGGTGACCGCGAGAGCACCGGATATCTCACGGTTCTCGACCGCGGACCGGACTTCGGCGGGGGTCTCGTAGACGCGGACGTCCCACGCGTTGTCGTCGGTGTTCTCCCGGACGGCGTCGGTGGCCCGCTGGGGCCCGGTGACGCCGATGGGGACGTGGTGCGGGCCGCTGTTCAGCGAGGGCAGTGCGAAGGCGCACAGCATCGTGGTGATCAGCGCTGCCAGGCCGAGGACGACCAGGGCCAGCTTGCGTCCCGTGCCGGGAAGGGGGGAGGAGGGGGGCATGGTGAGTCTTTCCTTGCTTCATGACGTGCGCGGGAGAGGGGGAGCTTCCTCTCGGCCTGGGCGGTGGAGAGGATCGGAGCGGCGCTGCGCGTCCAAGGCCGCGCCCGCCGAAGCGGGTGGTGCGTGTCGACCCGGTCGACCCGTTCGGGTCGGCGTCGCGCGGCTGTCGGTCGGACGCCGGGCCGGGTGGCCCGCCGGCGGCCGGAACAGCCCGTCGTCCGGCCAAGTCCTCAGGCCCGGGCCGCCGTGGCGGTGAGGATCCAGTTCCTGAACTCGACGGCGTAGTGCCGGAGGTGGTGTTCGAGGACGTCCGCCGGGCACGAGGAGGGCACGTACACGGTCAGGTTCGCGGTGAAGCCGTCGGCCGTGTCGCCGAACTGGGTCAGTGCCCGTCCGACGATTGTGCCGTCGGCCAGGAAGAGGTTCGAGGACATCTTGTGCGGAAACTCGGACTCCGGGAGGAGCTCGTCGGCGTCCGCGGCCCAGGCCATCGAGTCCGTGCCCCAGCCGCCCATGAAGAAGGAGCAGACGTGGGGGCCGATGTTCTCCACCACGTTGAATGAGCCGTCGGCGCCGGGGGCCATCACGTAGTGCTCGGGGTGCGCCGCGAGCAGGGCGTCCTCGTCGCCCGCGAAGGCTTTTTCCATCCAGGCCAGGAACTCGCCCGAGGTCAGGCCCCGCGTCGCGAGCACCGTCGTGCCCGGTGTGAAGCCGCCGTTGGAGGCGAGGGCGCTCTCCCGGAGGAAGGTGTTGCCGTTCTCGATGTCCGTGGCCAGCAGGTCGAGCAGGCCCTGGCGTCCCAGCCGGCTCCTGAAGCGGTCCAGGGCGCGGCGGGCGTAGAACAGCTCGTGATCGTCGATGCTCCCGGAGCCGGTGGGCCCCGACACGAGCGTCACGGTCACGGGCGGGGGCGTCTGGCTGGTCATGGTCGAACCTCCGTATGATGTAAATGTGAATTCACGTTCGCATTTTGAGAGTACCCGGAGGTGTGCACCGCTTGTCAAAAGAACCCACCGTGATCGCCGCCGGTACCATGCGGCACATGACTGACGAGCCGGCCCGCCCCCTGCGCTACCGGGAACCCCGGCAGGCACGCAGCGCCGCGACCCTGGCTCGCGTCCTGCTGGCCGCCGAGGAGATCGCCTCCTCCTCGGGCCTGGACGAGATGACGATCACAGGGGTCGCGGAGCGCGCCGGCGTCTCGGTCGGCACGATCTACCGCCGCTTCGAGGACAAGGAACAGCTGATCACCGCTCTGACCGAGCGGATGCTGGAGCGGCGCGAGGCGTACGTCGCCGAGCGGCTGGGCGCGGCCGAGCCGTCGCTCTCCGGCGTGATGGACGCCTACGCGCGCGCCCTGCTGCAGTCCTTCGTCGACAGCAGCAACCTCTTCCCGGAGCTGCTGCGCACCCGGGGGGCCGCGTCACTGGACCGCGGGGCCCGCACTATCACCGCGATCCACCGGCTCCTGCTCGAAGCGGCGGCCCCCTACGCCGGCCAGATCCGGCGCTCCGACCCGCAGGCGGCGCTGGACACCGTGGCCCGCGCCGTCCTCGGTGCCTGCTTCCACAACTCGGTACGCCCCGACCCCGCCACCGGCAAGGCGGGCCGACGCCAGTACGCGGACGAGCTCAGCGACATGGCGATCGCCTACCTCCTCACACCCGACCGGCGCGGCACCGCCGACAGCGGCGGCGTGAACGCCTGAGCGGGCTCCGCGGTCCGTGGGAGGCGCCGTCCCGCGAGCGGGGAGCGCCCGCGCGCCCACGTCGGTGCCGTCGAGCGAGCGCGGGACGGGCCCGCGGTGAGGGGACTCGGCCCGACTCCGACCGTCGGTCACCACCGTCGTCAGCCCGCGTTCCCCTCGTCGCCGGCCGGCGGCGGGACCAGCACGCTCTGGACGGCCGGCCCGACCAGCGAGACCAGCGTCTCGCGGTCCGCCCCCGTGAGCGTCGGGACGCCGACGACACCTCGTCCCACCATGAGCCCGACGAGCATCGACGACACGATCCCCGCCCTGAGCGTCGCGTTGTCGACGGAGCGCGAGGCGATGGCGTCGACCAGCAGTCGTTCCTGGAGAAAATCGCGCAGCTGCTCGTTCGCCTGATCGTTGGCGATGGCGCCACGGAGCATCGCCATCAACGGCTCCGAACTCCGGGCGTCGCCCTCCCAGATCTCGATGAAGGCGCGCACCACGCGTTCGCCGAGACGGTCGTCGGTCCCCTCGAACGCCGCGCTGAAGCGGGTCAGCGCCTCTGGGGGAACGGACATGACGGCGGCGAACAGTTCGTTCTTCGACCGGAAGAACTGCATCACCAGCGACGCGTCCACCCCGGCGTCGGTGGCGACCCGCCGGATCGTGGTCGCGGTGAAGCCGTCGGCCGCGAATCGGGCGCGGGCCGCATCGAGGACGGCCTGCCGGGTCGTGCTCGTCCCCGGTCTGCGCCCGCGGCGCGCGGAGGAGGCGGGGCTCGTGTGCGCGGTCATGCTGCGAATCTACCTTCCGACGATAATATCAACAGGGGTTGAGTTACTGGAGGCGCGGACGTACGGTCGGATCACCGCCAGAGCCGGTCCGCTGACGACATGCGAGGAACTCACCATGAGCGACGACAAGAAGGTATTCACGCCGTCCCAGCCTCTGGAGCCGGGTGCCCGGTACGGGATCCTGAGCGGATACGAGCCCGGGACACGCACGCTGGAGGCAGGCTTCCGTATCGCGCCGCAGTTCTGTCCGGTGCCGGTCGATATCGTTTTCGAGAAGGACGTACCGGTCACCCTGCGGGACGGCGTTACGATCCACATCGACGTCTTCCGCCCCGCCGGGACGGAGAAGGTGCCGGTCATCGTGGCCTGGAGCCCCTACGGCAAGGGCCAGGGGACGTCCGCCAGCGTGATGGGCATCTTCGGCATGGTCGGGCTGGACAACGGGATCGTCTCCGGCCTGGAGAAGTTCGAGGGCCCGGACCCGGCCTACTGGTGCGCGCAGGGCTACGCGATCTGCAACCCGGACATCCGCGGCGTCGGTGACTCCGAGGGCGACAGCGTCGTGTGGGACCGGCAGGAGGGCCGGGACTGCTACGACCTGATCGAGTGGCTGGGCGTCCAGGACTGGTGCACCGGCAAGGTCGCGATGAGCGGCACCTCCTACCTGGCGGTCGCGCAGTGGTTCACCGCCGCCGAGCAGCCGCCCCACCTGGCGGCGATCAACCCGTGGGAGGGCGTCAGCGATGTTTACCGCGACCTCGTGATGCGCGGCGGCATGCCCGACAACGGATTCGCCCGGCAGCTGCAGGACAACAGCTTCTGGGGCCACGGCCGCCGGGAGAACATCATCACGGAGTCGGAGCGCTACCCGCTGATGAACGACCTGTGGGAGAACAAGACCCCGCTCCTCGACCGGATCACCGTGCCCGCGTACGTCGTCGCCAGCTACTCCAACACGCTGCACACCGCGGGTACCTTCCGCGCCTGGCGCCGGATCGCGTCCCAGGACAAGTGGCTGCGCGTCCACAACAGCCAGGAGTGGCCCGACTACTACGACGAGGAGAACCGGGAGGACCTGCGCCGGTTCTTCGACCGCTACCTCAAGGGCGAGGACAACGGCTGGGAGCAGACGCCGCGGGTGCGCTACGCACTCCTGGACCTCCAGGGCGGCGACCAGGTGAACGTCGCCGCGGACCAGTTCCCGCCGGCGGAGGTCACGTCGACGAAGTACTACCTCGACGGCCGCTCGCGGACCCTGGCGACGACGCCGCCCGCCGACGCGGCGACGGCGGGTTACACCGTCGGCGCCAACCCCGACATCGTGTCGTTCGTGACGCGCTTCGAGCAGGAGACCGTCCTCGTCGGGTACCCGAAGGCACATCTGTGGGTCGAGGCCGACGGCTCCGACGACATGGACCTGTTCCTCCTCGTCCAGAAGCTCGACGCCCACGGCACGCCGCTGCAGCAGTTCACGGCGCCCAACAGCAGCGCGATGGTCCAGGACGTCACCGAGCGGGGCGCCTCGATCCTGCGGTACAAGGGCTCCGACGGGCGGCTGCGCGTCTCGATGCGCCACCTGGACGAGAAGCTGTCCGTCGACGACATCCCGGCCCACAGTTTCGACCGGGTCGAGAAGCTCTCGCCCGGCGAGGCGGTCGACGTCGAGATCGACCTGCTCCCGGTCGGCCTGGTCTTCCACCCGGGCGAGCAGTTGCGCTTCGTCGTCAGCGGCCGGTCGCTCCTGGGGACGATGATGCCCGGAACCCGGGAGTACACCCCGGCCAACAGCGGGAAGCACATCGTGCACACAGGCGGCGACCGCGCGTCGTACCTGCAGCTTCCGGTCCGGAACGCCTGACCCGACCGGCCCGCCCCGCCCCCTGGGCGGAGCGGGCCGGCTCCTGGCGCGCTCCGGGGAGGTACAGCCCGGCCGGCCCGGATCTCCCCGCACAGGCCGGCCAGGTCCGGGCCACCCCGGTGCAGCAGTCGACGAAGGCCCGCACCGGGCCCGAGAGTTCGTCGGACTGATTGATGATCATGCTGTCGAGTCCGGTGCCCGCGTCGCGCAGCGGCAGGCAGGTGATCTCCGGCAGCGCGATGCGATCCGTGGTGGTGGGGACCACGGCCACGCCCACCGCGAGCCGGTGCTCACCGGAGGCCGTCCCGAGCCGGGCGAGCACGCTGGCGTCGTCCTGGTCAGCGGCGAACACGACGAGGTGCTCGTTGGCGAGATCGTTCATGGTGACCGACGGCGCGGAAGCCAGTACGTGGTCGTGCCGTACGGCGATCGACAGCGCTGTTCCCGCGCGCCGGGTCAGGACGAGGTCGCCGGCGTCGCCGAGCCCGACGTCGGGGGCTGTAGCCGACGTCCAGCGCACCCTCCCGGACGCCTTGCACCCGGGCGGCCGGCAGCAGGCGAGCATCGCCCACCGGAACGCCGAGCGCCTGCTCGGCGTGTGACCGACACCACGGACCCGTACCGGGCCGGGTACGGGTCCGTGGTGTCGGTGCCCCTACCCGGTGTCACCGGGTAGGGGCACGACCTCGCCGCCCTGTCCGCCGAAGGCGTCCAGAATGTGCCCGGCGGCCAGTGCGGCAGTCAGCTCGCCGCTTCTGACCTGTCGTTCCAGCTCCGGCACCAGGGACCGTACGGCCGGGTCGGTGTGCAGGCGGCCCAGCAGGTCGTCGCGGACCATGCTCCAGGTCCAGGCGACTTGCTGCTCACGGCGTCGCTCTGCGAGCCGTCCGCTGGACTCCAGCAGGTCCCCGTGGTGTTCCAGCCGGTCCAGGACGGTGTCGAGTCCGGTCGACTCGCGCGCGCTGCAGCTGAGCACCGGCGGCGTCCAGAAGGCATCGTGACCGTGCATCAGCCGCAGGGCCCCCGTCAGTTCCCGTGCAGCGGCCTGGGATTCGCGCTCATGGGGGCCGTCGGCCTTGTTGACGGCGACGACGTCGGCCAGCTCCAGGATGCCCTTCTTGATGCCCTGCAACTGGTCGCCGGTGCGCGCCAGAGCGAGCAGCAGGAAGGAGTCGACCATGTTCGCCACGGCCGTCTCGGACTGGCCGACACCGACGGTTTCGACGATGACGATGTCGTAGCCGGCGGCCTCCATCACGACGATGGACTCCCGGGTGGCCCGGGCGACGCCGCCGAGGGTGCCGGCCGCGGGGGAGGGGCGGACGAAGGCGGCGGGGTCGACGGCCAGGCGTTCCATCCGGGTCTTGTCGCCGAGGACGGAGCCGCCGGTCCGGCTGGAGGAGGGATCGACGGCCAGCACGGCGACCCGGTGCCCTCGCTGCGTCAGCATCGTGCCGAAGGCGTCAATGAACGTCGACTTGCCCACCCCCGGCACTCCGCTGATCCCGATCCGACGGGCCCTGCCGCTGTGCGGCAACAGCGCGGTCAGCAGTTGCTGGGCCGGGGCCCGGTGCCGGGTGTGGACGGACTCGACGAGGGTGATGGCACGGGCGACGACCGCCCGCCTGGCGGCGAGTACGCCCTCGACGTACGCGTCGAGATCGATCGTCACGGTCGCCGCGCGTCTGGGAGCTCGTGCCCGAGGGCGGCGGCCAGCCGCTCGACCAGGTCGTGGGCCGCGTCCGGGATCACCGTCCCGGGCGGGAAGACGGCCGCCGCACCCATCCCGAGGAGCGTGGGGACATCCTGGGGCGGGATCACCCCGCCGACGACGACCATGATGTCCTTGCGGCACTCCTCGGCGAGCCGCTCGCGCAGCGCCGGCACGAGCGTGAGGTGGCCGGCGGCGAGCGACGAGACCCCGACGACGTGTACATCGGCCTCGACGGCCTGGCGGGCGACCTCGGCCGGCGTCTGGAACAGCGCGCCGACGTCCACGTCGAAGCCGAGGTCGGCGAAGGCGGTGGCGATCACCTTCTGGCCGCGGTCGTGGCCGTCCTGGCCCATCTTGGCGACCAGGATGCGCGGGCGGCGGCCCTCGGCCGCGGCGAAGGCGTCCACCAGCGTCCGGGTGCGGTCCAGTGACGGGGACCCGCCCGCCTCGTCGCGGTAGACGCCGGAGATCGTCCGGATCTGGCCGGTGTGCCGCCCGTACACCTTCTCCAGGGCGTCCGAGATTTCCCCGACCGTCGCCATGGCACGAGCGGCGTGCACCGCGAGTTCCAGCAGGTTGCCCTTGCCCGCGGCGGCGCGGGTGAGCGCGTCCAGCGCGTCCTGGCAGGCCGTCTCGTTTCGCTCCGCGCGCAGCCGGCGCAGCTTGGCGATCTGCTGGGCGCGCACCGAGGAGTTGTCGACCGTGTGCACGTCGATCCGCTCGTCGGTCTCCACCCGGTACTTGTTCACGCCGATCACCGGCTGCCGCCCGGAGTCGATCCGCGCTTGCGTACGGGCCGCGGCCTCCTCGATACGGAGCTTCGGGATGCCCGCGTCGATGGCCTTCGCCATGCCGCCCGCCCGCTCCACCTCCTGAATGTGCTGCCAGGCGCGGTGGGCGAGGTCGTACGTCAGCCGCTCCACGTACGCGCTGCCGCCCCACGGGTCGATCACGCGCGTGGTCCCGGACTCCTGCTGGAGCAGCAGCTGGGTGTTGCGGGCGATGCGGGCGGAGAAGTCGGTGGGCAGCGCCAGCGCCTCGTCGAGGGCGTTGGTGTGCAGCGACTGGGTGTGGCCCTGGGTGGCGGCCATCGCCTCCACGCAGGTGCGGGTGACGTTGTTGAACACGTCCTGCGCGGTCAGTGACCAGCCCGACGTCTGCGCGTGGGTGCGCAGCGAGAGCGACTTGGGGTTCTGGGGGTCGAACTGCTTCACCAGCTTCGCCCACAGCAGCCGGGCGGCGCGCAGCTTGGCGATCTCCATGAAGAAGTTCATGCCGATCGCCCAGAAGAACGACAGCCGGGGCGCGAACGCGTCCGCGTCCAGCCCCGCCTCGCGCCCGGCCCGGATGTACTCCACGCCGTCGGCGAGGGTGTAGGCGAGCTCCAGATCGGCCGTCGCTCCCGCTTCCTGGATGTGGTAGCCGGAGATCGAGATGGAGTTGTAGCGCGGCATCTTCTGCGAGGTGTACGCGAAGATGTCGGAGATGATCCGCATGGAGGGCTTCGGCGGATAGATGTAGGTGTTGCGGACCATGAACTCCTTGAGGATGTCGTTCTGGATGGTCCCGGCCAGCTTCTCGGCCGGCACTCCCTGCTCCTCCGCCGCGACGATGTACAGGGCCAGGACCGGCAGCACCGCGCCGTTCATCGTCATCGACACCGTCATCCGGTCCAGCGGGATGCCGTCGAAGAGCTGACGCATGTCGAGAATCGAGTCGATCGCCACGCCCGCCATGCCGACGTCACCCGTCACCCGGGGGTGGTCGCTGTCGTAGCCGCGGTGGGTGGGCAGGTCGAAGGCGACGGACAGGCCCTTCTGCCCGGCCGCCAGGTTGCGCCGGTAGAACGCGTTGGACTCCTCGGCGGTCGAGAAGCCCGCGTACTGCCGGATGGTCCAGGGCTGGTTCACGTACATCGTCGGATACGGGCCACGCAGGTAGGGGGCAATGCCCGGACGGGTGTCCAGGAAGTCCAGGCCCTCCAGGTCCCGCCCGGTGTACAGCGGCTTGACGGCGATGCCTTCCGGTGTCTCCCAAAGCGGGCCGGCGCCGGCAGCCTCGGCCGCCGTCCGCCACTCGTCGGCGCTGCCGGCGGCCTTCGGTATGCCGAGCTTGATACCGGAGAAGTCGGGGATGGACATCAGGACACTCCCATGCGGTCGAGGGCGGCGGAGAGCACTGCGACGGCGTCGCAGTCCGCGTGGACGTACGTGTCGACGCCGGGGTACCGCCCCGCGCGGCCCGTGAGGAACACGTGCCCGGCGCCCGCAGCCCGCAGCCGCCCGGCGGCGGACCCGGCCCGCTCTTCGTGGAGCGCGGCTCCGGAGCACAGGCACACCTCCCGGGTGCCGCTCTCCTCGAAGGCGCCGTCGGTGACGGGTTCGATCCCGCCCGCCTGGAACAGGTTCGAGGCGAAGATGAGGTGCGCGGTCTGCGCGGCGGCCGGGCCGAGGGCGGCCAGGAAGACGCGCGGCCGGGCGCCGGTGGCGGCGAGGTGGGCGTCGGAGCGGGCGCGGAGCGTCTCGAACGCCTCGTCGCGGCGCACCCGGGGCAGTCCGCCGGACGGCGGCTCCGGCGCCGGCTCGCGGACGACCGGCTTCTCCGCCAGGTGGGGGAACTCGCTGACCCCGGTGACCGGTTCGCTCCGGGTGGCCAGCTTCGCGCCGCGCACGGCCCAGGTCGCGGCGAGCCGCTCGCCGATCATCCCGGAGCGCAAGGATGCCGCCTGGCCGCCGGCCCGCTCGATGTGCTGGAAGAACTCCCAGGCCGCAAGGGCGAGTTCGTCCGTCAGCCGCTCCACGAACCACGAGCCGCCGGCCGGGTCGATCACCCGGGCCAGGTGCGACTCCTCGATGAGGATCCCGGAGGTGTTGCGGGCGATACGGCGGGCGAACGCGTCCGGCAGGCCGAGCGCGTCGTCGAAGGGCGACACCGTGACGGAGTCGGCCCCGCCCACCCCGGCGGCCAGCGTGGCGACAGTGGTGCGCAGCATGTTCACCCACGGGTCCCGGCGCGTCATCATCACCGGCGAGGTCACCGCGTGCTGGTGCTGCGCACCCGCCCCTGCCGCGCCGCAGGCCTCGGCCACCCGCGCCCACAGCCGTCGCGCCGCGCGCAACTTGGCCACGGTGACGAACTGGTCGGCCGTGGCCGCGTAACGGAACTCCAGCTGTCCACAGGCATCCTCGACGCCCAGACCCGCCGCGGTCAGCTCGCGCAGATAGGCGACCCCGGTCGCCAGGGAGCACCCGAGCTCCTGCGCCGCGGACCCGCCGGCCTCGTGGTAGGGCAGCGCGTCCACGGTGGCCGCGCGCAGGCCCGGATAGCCTGCCACGCAGAGTCGGGAGAGGCGGCGGAGCGGCGCGAGGTCCAGCACCTCGCCGGTGCGGGCCTCGTGGGCGAGCGGATCCGCCCCCAGGACACCCCGCACTGCGGCCCCCTCGACGCCCCGCCCCTCGTACAGCCGCAGCAACTCCTCCGCGGCGGCCGGTGTCTCGCGCCCGGCGTCGAGGACGACCGGGGCCAGGTCGAGATGTACGCCCTTCAGCGTCCCTTCGAGCGCGGACACCGGGATGCCGTGGGCTCCGACGACCAGCCACAGGGAGGTGACGCCGCTCTCCAGATCGCCCAGGACCGCGGCGCTGTCGGCCACCGCGTGCCGCTGGCGTACGTCCCAGCCGCCGAGCGTGTTCCCCTCCGCCCGCCTGCCGCGTACGAAGGGCGCCGAGCCGGGGAATCCCGGGTCGGGCGCCGGGGCGTCCGCTGTGTAGAGGGGCCTGGCGCGCAGCCCATCCTCCAGCTTGGTGGACAGGACGTCCTCCGCCGCAGTGCCGGGAACCTCCCCGCCGGACTTGCGCAGCACGTCCCCTACAAGGGTTCGCCACTGCTCGTGCGAGGCGTCGGGGAACTCGGCGGCGAGCGGGAGCCCGTCATCAGGCAGAACGGTCATGGAGGCCCTAACGGAGTCGTGGGACGAAGGCGTCTGCCAGGCCGGGCGGGCCCCGGGGAGCGTCGCCGGCCGAGGTGCGGACGGCGGGGCCCGGGCGACGAGCGCAGGTGACGCCCGTGTCGCGGGTCGCCCCCGTGCGGGGGAGGCGAGCCCGGCAGAAGGCATACGGCCGTGACAAGCATTGGCGAGCCGACCTCAAACTGTCAACAGTTTGAAACATCACGCCCGGCCGCCCGGTGGGAGCTCCGCCATGTCACTGTCTGCATTAACACAGGGAATGGCCCGGTTCGAGCGGCCGAGGCCGGAGCGGAGGGTGGGAGCGGTCTGTGAACTGGAGGCTACAAAAATGTTGACAGATTTGGCTCGACTGTCGCATGGTGCTCCTGACCGCGGCCTTTCCGCCGCGCCATCCCGGCCGGCCGACGGCGGCCCGGAGCAGGCCGGTGAGGCCCGCTGCGGGTGAGCCCCACGGCCACCCCGGACGCGGCCGGTCGCCGTCATCGACTGCCATCGCAAGCGCCTGGCCTGCACGCCCAGCCGGAATCGAGTGCCCATCGTGCCGATCGACATCACCCATCTCACCGACGCCGTACGCTTCCAGCCCCCGGGCCACCACGGCGTCGGACCCGTCCACCTCTTCGGGGGCGAGCAGTACGACGGCGCCGTGACGGTGGCCCTCTCGCACTACGTGCCGGGAGGGCGGGCCGACATGTCACCCGTCCCCGTGGAGACCGTCTACACCGTGCTCACCGGCGCCCTCACCCTCACCGACGCCGACGGCGGGACCCACGTCCTGCGCGAGCTCGACTCCGCCCGCCTCACGGTCGGCACGCTCCGCGCCGTCGAGAACCGTACGAACCTCGCCGCGAGCATGCTCGTGATCCGGCCCAACCCGGCCGGCCCGGCGTCCACCGCACCGGAGGCCCGCTCATGACCGGATCGCTCGCCGGACTGCTCGTCGTCGACCTGACCCGCGCGCTCGCGGGCCCGCAGGCCGCCATGATGCTCGCGGACCTCGGTGCCCGGGTGATCAAGGTCGAGAGTCCCGCCGGGGACGACACCCGGTCCTGGGGTCCGCCGTTCGTCGCCCCCGACAACCCCGACGATGGCACGGCGGAGTCGACGTACTTCCTGTCGTGCAACCGGAACAAGGAATCGATCACGCTCAACTTGAAGTGGGACGAGGACGCCCGCGTACTGGCCCGGCTCATCGAGCGGACGGACGTCCTGCTGGAGAACTACAAGCCGGGGGCGCTGCAGCGGCTCGGCTTCGGGACCGCCCGGCTGATGGGGCTCAATCCGCGGCTGGTGGTGCTGTCCATCAGCGGGTTCGGGCACGACGGTCCCGAGGCCGGCCGCGCCGGGTACGACCAGATCGCTCAGGGTGAGGGGGGCCTGATGTCCCTCACCGGACCGGATCCCACCCAGCCGCAGCGCGTCGGCGTGCCGATCGCGGACCTGCTCGCCGGCATGAACGGCGCCTTCGGCGTGCTCGCGGCGCTGCGTGAACGCGACCGCACAGGTCAGGGCCAGATCGTGCGCACCTCGCTGCTGGCCTCCGTCGTCGCGGCCCACGCGTTCCAGGGGACCCGCTGGACCGTGGCCGGCGAGGTCGGCCGGGCGCAGGGGAACCAGCACCCGACGATCGCCCCCTACGGATTGTTCCGCTGCGCGGGCGGAAGTGTGCAGATCGCCTGCGGGAACGACGCCATGTGGCGACGACTCTGCCTCGCCTTCGACCTCGACGCCGCCGACCCGCGCTACGCGACGAACGCCGACCGGTTGGCGAACCGGGCCGGCCTCACCGAACTGCTCGAAGGCGCGTTCGTCGGCTGCGAGCTGGACGACCTCCTCGACCGGCTGGCAGACACCGACATCCCCGCCGGCCGGGTCCGCACCCTCGACGAGGTCTACGCGTGGGAGCAGACCCGTTCGCAGCGGCTCCTCCTCGACATCGAGCACGACACGCTGGGGAAGATCACGCTGCCGGGCTCGGCGCTGCGGACCTACACCGTCGACGCCGCCGGCGCCGAGACGGAGACCACCCGCCTCGACCACCGCCCGCCACCCGTCCTCGACGCCGACGCCGGCGCCATCCGGGACTGGCTGGACACGGCGCCCGCTTCCTCCTCCGCCTGACGTGACCCGTGCCCCGTCGCACAGGGCCGAAGAAACCCGTGAGCCGGCCGGACCGCGCCCGGGGCGGCACCACCCCCGACTACACCCACACATCACGTCCGTGCCGGCCGGGACGGCCCGCACACGGAACGAGAAGGAGAATTCGGTGAGAGACATCGAGCCGGTGACGGCCGCCCACCAGCTGCGGCAGGCATTCGGATGCTTCCCGTCCGGAGTCACCGCCCTCTGCGGCTACCGTGACGGTGAGCCCGTCGGCCTGGCCGCGAGCTCCTTCACGTCCGTGTCGATGGAGCCGCCGCTGGTGTCGGTGTGCATCCAGCACACCTCCACGACCTGGCCCAAGCTGCGCGAGCAGCGCAGGCTGGGGCTGAGCGTGCTGGCCGAGGGGCAGGACGAGATCTGCGCCCGGCTGGCGAGCAAGGACGGCGACCGATTCGCCGGCATGGACTGGGTCGCCTCCGACGACGGCAGCGTCTTCGTGGACGGCGCCACGCTGTGGCTCGACTGCACGATCCACCAGGAGGTCACCTTCGGGGACCACGACATCGTGCTGCTCGGCATCGAGGGTCTCAGCGCGGTTCCCGACACCTCCCCGCTCGTCTTCCACGCCAGCCGTTTCCGGCGCCTGGCCGGCATCTGACGAGGCAGCACGTCGCCCCGCCCGGGCGACCGAACCGCACCGGCACCGCGACGCGTGCCGACCCACGGCTGTGAGGAGTTGAGGCTGAACGATGGAGAGCACGCAATCGCCGGACGAGGCGCGCCAGGGACACATCCCTGCGGCGATCGTCGACGCTCCCGGCAGTGAACCGCGGCTGGGCACCGTCACATTGCCGCCCCGCGCCACCGGCACCACGCTCGTGGCCGTGGTCGCGGCACCGCTGAATCCGCTGGACCTGGTGATCGCCTCCGGAACGTTCCACTCAGCCCGCCACGAGACCCCCTACGTCCCCGGTAGCGAGTGCGTGGGCGTCGTCATCGCCTCCGACGTCCACCCGCCCGGCTCCTGGGTCTACGGCCAGTGCGACGCCTCGCCGGACACCCCGGGCCCGTTCGCCACCCGGACGCTCGTCGCCGACGAGAACCTCCTCGTGCTGCCCGATGGTCTCGACCCCGTACCGGCCGCGGCCGTCGGCAACTCCGGCACCGCCGCCTACATGCCGCTGATCGAGGACGCCGGCCTGCGCCCCGGGGAGACGGTACTGGTGCTGGGCGCTACCGGCTCGGTCGGCCGGCTGGCGGTCCAGGTGGCGCACCGCAGTGGAGCGGGCCGGGTCATCGGCGTCGCCCGCGATCGCGCCGCACTGGCAGACCTGCTCCACCTCGGCGCGGACGCCGTCATCGAACTGCGGGCCGAGGAGAGCGTCGACGAGCTGGCCGCCCGGCTGCTCGCGGTGGCCGGACCGGTGGACGTCGTTCTCGACGGCGTCTACGGCATGCCGCTGGAGGGGGCCCTCCAGGTCTGCGCACCACGGGCCCGGGTGGTCAACATCGGCAACCCGGCCGGTGCGACCGCCCGGATACCCGCCGGGCTGCTGCGCGGCAAACAGCTCACCCTGTCCGGCTTCGCCGGCCTGCACACCCCGCTGCACGCGAAGCGACCGGCACTGGCCTGGTTGTGGAGCGCGCTCGCCCGCGACGAGCTCCAGGTCGAGGTCCGCACCGTCGGGCTGGACGAACTCCCGTCGGCATGGCGGGCCCAGGCGGCCTCGCCGCGCCACAAGTGCGTCGTCGTGCCCCAGGACACCTACGGCCCCGTCCTCGTGCGACCGGGCCGCACCACGGTGACCGGCCCGCCCGTGCCGTCGGCCGACGCCCTGTCCGCCGCGCGGATCACGTCTGCGGGCCTTCCGGGAGCGGGGAGGCCGGGCGCATGACGACAGCACAGGAACCGAACCCCGCCGCGCCGCCCGGGCCGGAGGTCGACTGCCTCGTCGTCGGCGGTGGCCCGGTGGGCCTGCTGACCGCCGTCCTCCTCGGCGGGGCCGGCCTCCGGGTGTCCGTCGTGGAGCGCTGGCCCGAGCGGTACCCGCTGCCCCGGGCGTGCACCATCGACCACGAGGCACTCCGGATCCTCCAGTCCACGGGCCTCATGGCGGACCACGCCCACCTGTTCGAGGCGTCCCAGGGGGAGCGGGGCGGCTACGAGTTCCGCAACGGCGACGGCGAACTCCTGCAGGCCATCGACTGGAACCGGCCCGCCGAGTCGGGATGGGCGAACACCAACGGCTTCCACCAGCCCGACCTCGAAGCCGCCCTCGAACAGCTGGCGGTCGCCACGCCGGGCGTGCGCGTGCACCGCGGCTGGACCTTCCAGGACCTGACGCAGTACCCCGGCGGAGTGTCCGTCCAGGTGGCACGGACCGACGCTCCGGCCGAGGTCGTACAGGCGCGGGCGCGGTGGCTCATCGGTGCGGACGGGGCCAACAGCGCCGTGCGCTCCCGGCTCGGCATCGACGTCGGCGACTCGGGCTTCGAGGCCGACTGGCTGGTGGTGGACTATCAGCCGCTGGCCGAGGAGAAATGGAGCGCCTTCGTCACCCAGTACTGCGATCCGGCGCAGCCCGCCACCGCGGTCAACAGCGGTCCGGGGCGCCGCCGCTTCGAGTTCATGCGCCGCGCGGACACAACCGTCGAGGAGCTGGGCCGGGACAGCACGGCCTGGCGGCTCATGGAGCCCTGGGGCGTGACCCCGGAGACCGCCCGGCTGGAGCGGCACGCCGTCTACACGTTCCGCGGGCGATGGGCGCACACCTGGCGCGAGGAGAACGTTTTCCTCGCGGGTGACGCCGCCCACCTGATGCCCCCCTTCCTCGGGCAGGGGCTCTGCTCGGGCCTGCGGGACGCACGGGCGCTGAGCTGGCGGCTGGGAATGGTGCACGGGGGACTGGCGGCGCCGGCCGTGCTCGACTCGTACGGGCCCGAACGCGTCGGACACGTACGGGAGATCATCGACGAGGCGGTCTCAGCGGGACGTGTCATCTGCGAACTCGACGCCGATCGCGCGGCCGTCCGGGACGCCCGGATGCGGGAGATCGCGCGCGATCCCGCCGCCACGCGCAAGCCCCCGCACCCCCGGCTCGGCGAGCCTTCGCTGACGCTCGCGAGCCGCGGCGCCGAGGGACGGCTGGCTCCGCAGGGCCGGGTCGGGTACGACGGCCGGGTGGGCCTGTTCGACGACGTCGTGGGCGGTCCCTGGCAGCTCATCAGCCGACGCGGGAACCCCGCCGCGCTCCTCGACGAGGAGGACCTGGCCTGGTTCCGGGACCTCGGCGGGGTCGTCGCGGACCTGTCGGACGGCGGCGCCGTCCAGGATCTCGACGACGCCTACGCGCGCTGGTTCGAGGAGCATGACTGCGAGGCCTTCCTCGCCCGGCCCGACTTCTACGTGTACGCGGCCGGCGATCACACCGACGTCCCCCGCTTCGTCGCGCGCCTGCGGCAGACGCTGCGCCCGGCCTCCGCGACAGGCGGTGGCCGATGACACCCGTGCGCACCGACCGGCTCACCGTGACCGCACCCGTCGTGACCGAACCGGCCGTGACCGCTCCTTCCGCGGCCTCTCCCGACCGGGCCGGCGAACCGGCGACTCCGAGGAGGACTTCCCATGGCAACGCATGAGGTCGCAGCGCCCACCCAGGTCATCGCGGAACCCACCGACACAGCAGCGGGATGGCGTACGGCAGCCGCGTCCGCGTTCGGCCTCGCGTGCGGCCCCAGCGTGCTCACGGTCATGGCGTTCGGGTCGTTCATCGCCCCGCTCGACCGGGAGTTCGGATGGGGCGTGCCCGCCATCGCGGCCGCCGCCTCCGTCCTCAGCATCACGATCATGGTGATCTCGCCGGTCCAGGGACTCCTCGTCGACCGCTTCGGCGGCCGCCGGCTCATCCTGTACAGCTCCCCGGTCTTCGCGCTGTCCCTGATGGCGATGTACTTCCTCCCCGACAGCCTGCCCGTGTTCTACCTGGCCTGGGTCGCCATTCCGCTGTGCGGCCTGGGCCTGTGGCCGGTGTCCTACCTCCGCCTTACGGCGGGCTGGTTCGAGCGCCGGCTCGGTTTCGCGCTGGGGATCGCCAACTCCGGCATCGGGGTCGGCACCGTCATCGTCCCCGTCCTCACCGCCGTGCTGATCGGGGCCTATGGCTGGCGGGTGGCGTTCCTCGGACTGGGTGCGTTCGCGCTCCTCGCGTTCCCAGTCGCGTACTTCCTCCTCGCCGAACCCAGCCCGCGCACGACGGGCGTCCCGGTCGGTGGCGACACGCTGCGGACCGCGGCGACGAGGCGGCCGTTCTGGCTCGTCCTCGGCGCGTTCCTCCTACTCGGGGTGATCGGCTCGACGGTCATCGTCTACCAAATCCCGCTGCTCCGGGAGGCTGGGATCTCGCAGGACGTCGCCAACCTCGTGCCGGTCGCGCTCGGAGTCGCGCTCATCGTCGCCAGGATCGCCACCGGCTGGCTGCTCGACCGCTTCAAGGTCTCCCAGGTGATGTCCGTCTACCTCATCGGCGGCATCGTCTCGCTGCTGCTGTTCGCCGGGGGACCCAACGTGCTGACGGCCATCGTCGCCGCGGCATTGGCGGGGCTGCTCATCGGCGCCGAGTTCGACGTCCTGAGCTACCTCATCCCCCGCTACTTCGGGCGGCTGTCCTTCGGCAAGATCTACGGCGTCGCGTTCGCCGTGTTCCAGATCGGCGCCGCGATCGCCGCGTCCGCGGTGAGTGTCAGCAGGGAGGCCTACGGCTCCTACACGCCGGCCCTGCTCACCCTGGCCGTCGGGTGCGTGATCTGCGCCGGACTGTTCCTCAACCTCGGTCCGTATCGGCACGACCCGGCCCCCGCGTGAACGGGCCCCCGGCGGCCGACCGTCCACCGGCCGGTCGGCCGCAGTACGTCACGGCCGCCGGCCGCTCGTGCGGCGGGCCGCCTGCCCCGCCGCTCCCGCGCGGGGCGGGACATTCGCTCGGTCGGCAGGACAGCACCGACGCGGGCCCGCGCGGATACCTTTCGTGGCGCGAGCCCCCTCCGCAAGCCACCGCACCGGCCCCGGCCTCCGCGCCCCGCGTCCCCGCGCGCGTCCGTCCGGCGGACGACCCCGATCAGCTTCCGAAGAAAGGCGTGGAACGTCATGACGGCGATGCCCCCTCCGCTCCCGCACCACGATCTCCCGCAGGCACACCGCCCGCGGGCGGGCGGCTCGTTCGACGCGACGGCGGTCACCTTCGCGGCGATGGGACTGTTCGACGGGCTGAGCGCCGACCAGCGGGCGCGGGTACTGCTCCCCCACGCGGATCCCGGCAGGACCCACTGGAACTTCCTGCCCGAGTCTGGCCGCCCCGGCGTGCCGCTCGGAGAGCTGGACCGGCACCAGGAGGTGCTGGCGCATCGGCTGATCGCCGAGTCGATGTCGATCCCGGCCTACGCCCGGGTGGTCCAGGTGATGGCCAATGAGCACGTGCTGCGCGAACTCAACCTGCCCCTCTTCGGGCACGTCGCCGCCACGCTCCGCGACGCGGGCGGCTACTTCCTCACGTTCTTCGGCCAGCCGCAGCCGGACACCACCTGGGGCTGGCGGCTGGTCGGCCACCATCTGTCGATCAACATCACCGTCGTCGACGGCGACCTGGTCAACGCCACCCCGTTCCTGCTCGGCGCCGAGCCCGCCCGCTTCGGTCCCTTCCGGATCCTCGGCGAGGAGGAGGACGCGGCCTTCGTCCTCCTGGACAGCCTCACCGGCCCCCAGCGGGAACGGACGGTCATCCACTCCCGGCCGCCGGCCGACTTCGTCACCCGGACCGCGCCGACGGTCGGCGAGGTCGAGTACCCCGCATACCACGGCGTCGGCCGCCGCGACGCGATGATCACCGACGAGGACCGCAAGGCCCTGGCCTACTTCCGCGCCCACCCCCGCGGCTTCCGGGCCGGCGACCTCTCACCCGCCCAGCGCGAGCATTTCGACGAACTGCTGGCGCTGTTCGTCGAGCGGGCCCGGCCGGGCCTGGTCGGCTTCGAGATGGACCGGATCGCGGCGGCCGGCGGCGTCGACGACCTGCACTTCGCCTGGGCCGGCGGCACCTCCGTCAAGCAGCCGCACTACTTCCGTATCCAGGGCCCGGTCACCCTTGTGGAGTTCGACAACGCCGAGGACGACGCCAACCACGTCCACAGCGTCTGGCGCGCCCCTTCCAACGACTTCGGGGCCGACCTGCTGCTCCGGCACCACCTCGAACACGACCACGGCGGGGCGCCGGGGGACACCGCCGACTGACCGGCGGAGTCCCGGTGCCAGACGGTCGGCCGAGACGGACGAACCGGCGCCTCAGGCACCAGAACAGCAACGACCGAGACGGAGCCCCGGGCCACATCCCGAGGACCGGAAGCAGGGAGAAGCACATGAGGATCGTGGGTGTCAGGCGGCAGTGTGCCGACTACGGGGTGGAGGTCGCGGCCCTCGCCGACGACGGCGCTGACGTCACCGTCATCGCCCCACTGGCCGATTTCTGGGCCGACCCGGCGGGGTATCTGTCCCGGCCGCCCGCCGGGCCGACCCTCGACGCCGCGTCGGTCGAACAGGTGCCGCCCGTGCTGCCCGACGCACGTGTGTTCTGCGTCGGGCTCAACTACTCGGAGCACGCCGCGGAAGGCACCTTCCGCGACCAGGAGCTGCCGCCCTACCCGACTCTGTTCGCCCGCTGGACCCGGTCGCTGACCGTGGACGGGGCGGAGGTTCCGGTGCCCTCCAACGAGGACGGCCTGGACTGGGAGGGCGAGGTCGTCGCCTGGGTGGGAGCACCGCTCGTCGACGCGAGCCCCGAGGAGGCCCTGGCGTCCGTCATCGGGTACGCCGCGTTCAATGACCTGACCTCGCGCAGGGCGCAGAAGCTGACCTCCCAGTGGATCCTGGGCAAGAACGGCGACCGGTCCGGCCCGCTCGGCCCGATGGTCCCCGCCTCCGAGGTCGGCGACCTGGGCCGGGGCCTGAGGCTGCGGACCCGCGTCAACGGGGTGACCGTGCAGGACGCCCGAACCGACCAGATGATCTACCCGGTCGGTGACACGTTGGCCCTGATCTCGCACACCCTGACACTGCGTCCGGGTGACCTCCTCGCGACCGGCACGCCGGCGGGAGTCGGCTACGCCCGCAAGCCGCCCCAGCTCCTGCAGCCGGGGGACACGGTCGAGGTCGAGGTGGAACGGCTGGGGATGGTGCGCAACACCGTCGTCGGCAACCAGCATCGATCGGCGGAGGTCGCCTCCGCCCACCGTCCTTCGTTCGACGCCGTCGCAGCGCAGCTCGGCCCGAGGCACTGAGGCGACCGGCGGACCGCCCGGCCGGGCCGCCGGCGCCGGGGCCGGAAAGGAGCGTGCCACCGGCGCCGTGGTGCGGCCCGATGAGACCATGAAGTGTCGACAGTTTGGGCCGAGGGAGGGCTGCCTCCTTCCCAGGCGGCCCCTATATGGCAGGAGAATGCGACCCGTGGAATCGGAGCTGAAACAAGGAGGTGCCGAAAGTGTCGGCAAAATTGTGGTCGACATCGGCTACGGTTGTCCTTGCAACTCATCCAGGCGCCCGGTGGACCCGCGTGAAAGGCCAGCACAACATGACAGCTCAGTCAGCCGAGGTGGCGAACGGCCTCGCTCACCCCGACGAGGTGAGCAGGGCCCACCACACGCTGCGCCGCGAGATCATGCACGGAGAGCTCCGCCCCGGCGATCCCCTGTCGCAGGTCGCCCTGGCCCGGAAGCTGGGCGTGAGTCGCGGCCCGCTGCGCGAGGCGCTCAGGATCCTGCAGCGTGAGGGCTTCGTCCAACAGGAGTCCCAGCACCGAGCGCGGGTGACGACGTTCAGCTACGAAGACCTCGACGAGCTGTACGCCATGCGCATCACTCTCGAAGCGCTCGCGGTGGGGATCGCGGTGCCGCGCATGACCGATGCGCACCTCGAGCAACTCGACCGGTTGCTGGTGGAGATGGACGACAAGGCGCGCCTGGGAGACGTCGAGCAGTGGGAGTGCCCCCACGATCGGTTTCATCGCGCCCTGGTGCACCCGTCCGGTCCGCGCATGGAGCGGGAACTCGCCCTGTTGTCGGACCACGCCACGCGCTATCGGCTCGCCTTCGTCTCGTGGAACCCGCTCGAATGGCAGGCCGAGACGAGCACGCAGCACCGCACGATCGCCGAGGCGGTCAAGGCGGGCGACGCAGCCGCCGCCTCCCAGGCCCTGGCTATCCACCTCGGCCGCACCGCCCTCGTCGTCCTCTCGATCGCAGCACCCACGTACGAGCCCGCCCGGATCCGCCGGGCCCTGGCCGTCGTCTGCGACCAGTAGCCGCCGGCACCGTCGAGTTCTGACCGCTCCCAGGAACCCCCCTCGCCGTCCCCCTCCGCTCCGTGCGACAGCTCAGAAAAGACGCCTCATGTCCAAGCTCTTCTCGCTCCCCGGCGGACGGGACCACTCCGCGTCGCGTCGACGCGGAGAGTTCGGGTGCGGACGAGCGGAGGCCGGGCGCGGAACCGGACGCTCCAAGAGGGTGACCCGGCCCCCGTCATCGGCGGTCATGGTCGGCCGGCCGCCGCCGGTCCCGGCCCGGGACTCCTCGCGCCCGTAGACCGGGGCGGCGGATCGCAGCCCTGACCGACCGTCCGACCCACCGGACGCGCCGGCGCCCCGGCGCGTCCCGACGGCGGCCCTGGTGCGTCCTTCGTCGCCGAGCCCGATGCTCGCCACGCGTACCGCGCGCACGGCCCGGACAGGCACCTCGATGCACGCGTACGGAGCCCGGCCGGTCCGTAGGAAGTCCTTGAGGTTGCCGCCGGCGCGCCGCATCGCGTCCGGGAATCTCTCCAGGCCCCGCGTGTCCTGGTCGGTCCGATCCGCGGTGGCGTCGAGTGCGCAGGGCTCTTCGAGCGCGTCGCGCCCAGCGATGGCGTCCGCCAACGTCGTGGCGCCTGATACGGGTGTTTTGGTTCACGGTCTCGTGGGTGATGCGGCCCCTCGACCGACCGGACAGATGTCGTGCCCCAACTCCGAAAGCAGACAACCATGCTGCGTCAAGGAAAGTTCGCAGGCCCAGTCGCCGGCCTGCGATACGAAACCCCCACCTGTTCCGGCGTCACGGACGTGGAAGGAACCTTCGAGTACCGGGACGGCGAGACCGTCGCCTTCTCGGTCGGTTCCGTCGTGGTCGGCGCGGCGCGTGGAGCCGAGCGGCTCACCGTCGCCGACATCGTCGCGCGGGTCGCCGGCAACATCGGCAAACTGGCCGATCCCGGCCTGACCAACATCGCCCGCTTCCTGCAGACCCTCGGCCGGGACGGCGATCCGGACGGCGGGATCACCCTCACGCCGGAGATCGACGCGCTGGTGGTGGACCGCGTCATCCACTTCCGCAACCAGACGACGCTCGCGCCGGCTCCTGCCGACCTCGTCCAGGACTTCACAGACGATCCGGCCGTCGCCGCGCTGCTGGACGATTTGAACCGGGCGAAGGTCTTCACCGGTGCCACCCCGCGCGCGCTCAGGTCGGCGGCCGCCGCGCGGAACGAGGTCCGCCGCAACATCCTCGGCATCCGCCGCTTCCGCGACGTCAGGATCCCCCTGCGGAACGGCTCGTTCGTCTACGCCGACGTCTACCGTCCCGACCACGACGAGCCGGTGCCGGTCGTCATGAACTGCGGGGTGTACGGGCGGGCGTTCGTCCACCACTCCGTCTGCGACGAGCGGGACGCCGAGAAGCACGAGGCGATGGAGGAGCGCTACTTCCACGGCAACCCCGACGGATACGAGTACGAGAACCACGAGAGCATCAACACCGCGACGTGGATCCCGCGCGGCTACGCCCTCGTCCGCGTCGACGGCCCCGGGGCCGGCAGGAGCCCGGGGACTCTCGGCATCTGGGGGATCGACGAGGCGGAGGCGTTCTACGACGCGATCGAGTGGGCCGGGGTCCAGCCGTGGTCCAACGGGAACGTCGGTCTGTGGGGCATGTCGTACTACGCGGTCAACCAGCACGCGGTGGCCAGCCTCCGTCCGCCGCACCTCAAGGCGATGATCGCGATCGGCACGGACGCCGACCTCTACGAGGAGGTCGTCTACACCGGGGGCATCCTCAACGAGGAGTTTTTCCCCTTCTGGTTCCGGAAGGGGATCGCGCCCGCCGTCTGCGGCGAGGTTGACGCGAAGGACTTCCTGGCCATGGCCAGGGCCAACCCCTTCAAGGACTCCGATCCCTCGGCGGTCTTCGGCCCCCGGTCCGAGGTGCTGATGAATCCGGACCTCGGTGACGTGACCGTGCCGCTGTGGACGGTCGCCGTGACGACGCACCCTGCCCACTTCCACCAGCTCGGCAGCAGCGAGACGTACCTGAACACGCCCACCGAGAACAAGAAGATCGACTTCTGGGAGGACTGGTTCATGAAGTCCTACTCGGCCGAGGCGGTCGACGAGCACGTGGCGTTCTTCGACCACTGGCTCAAGGGCATTGACAACGGGATCATGGACAAACCGCCCGTGCGCCTGGAGATCAGGACGGGGCGAGGCGCGTCGTACGTCCAGGAAGAGCAGGAGTGGCCGGTCGCGCGCACCCGGTACGTCAAGTGGTACCTGGACGCGTCGCCCTCCGACTTGGGGGAGCGCCTCCCCTGCGACCACACTCTGCGGCTGGCGACCACGGTCCCGAACGTCGAGCGGTCCGTGACCTATTCGGCCGAGGTGGACCCGGCCGCCCCCGTTTTGGCGCCCGCCCCGGTCGCCGGGAGGAGTGTCATGGCCACCGCTCCGTGCAGCCCCGGCGCCACCTTCGTCAGCGCACCGCTGGAGGAGGACACGGTGCTCGCCGGATACAGCAAGCTCGTGGTGTGGGTGGCCTCCACCAGCGAGGACATGGACCTCTTCGTCTCGCTGCGCGTGCTGGACGAGCAGGACCGGGAGGTCGACTTCTGCGGCCCGGCGGTCATCCCCGGCGTCTCCACCCGGCTCTACCCGCTGGCCAAGGGATGGCTCAAGGTGTCGCACCGCGCGCTGGACACGGAGCGGTCGACCGATTTCCGACCGAAGCACACCCACCTGCGCGCGGACCACGCCCCGCTGCGGGACGGCGAGATCGTGCCGGTGGAAGTGGAGATCATCCCGAACACGGGTCTGGTGCGGAAGGGCCACCGCATACGGCTGGACATCCAGCCGTACACCGGGGTCGGCCACGGCAACCGGCACGCCTACGACGCGTCCTGCCACGACGGCGCACAGAACACGGTCTTCACCGGCCTGGAATACCCCAGCTATCTGCAACTGCCCGTCCTGCCGCCCAAGTAGCGAAAGCCGGCGGCCCGCGCACAGCCGGGCACGCACGCTCCCATCGCGCCGGCCTCCGGCAGCACGCATGAACCGCCCTGAGAAGCACATCGACAGTGGGGAGAACCTGATGAACATCGAGGAACTGAGCGCGCGAGCGGAGATCCACGACGTACTGCTGCGCTACTGTCGCGGCCTCGACCGGGTGGACATGAGTCTGGTTCGGGGCGCCTTCCACTCGGACGCCTGGATCCAGTTCCCGGAGAGCCTGCACGTCGGGCCGGTCCACGGCTTCGTCGACTTCCTGGCGGGGGAGATGCCGCGGTTCGTCCGGACCATGCACTTCCTCGGGAACAGCCTCGTCGAGTTCGACGGTCCCGACGCCGCTCACGTCGAGACGTACTTCCAGGCCGACCACCAGGGCACGGAACAGCACCAGTGGAAGGGCGAGACCGTCAAGCTCTGGGCGCGCTACCTCGACAGGTTCGAGCGCCGGGACGGGAAGTGGCTGATAGCCCGCCGCGGAATGCACGTCGAGTGGATGTACAAGTACCCGGCCGACGGCTGGTTCGACGACCACCCCGACGCCTCCGTGGGGCGCCGGGACGGAAGCGACCCCAGCCTCCGCGAGGTCGCCGGTTTCGACGGGACACCGCTGACCGACGGTATATGGCCCGCCTGACCCGGAGCTCTCCGGCCCCCGGCGAAGGGCCGCGCGCCCTTCGCCGACAGACAACCCGCACGTCCCGCCGGCACCACGCCGTCACTCCCGGCACCACAGCGCCGGCGGGACGCTGATCTGCTTCGAGCGTGCCCGGCCGCCAGCGACCGAATCCGGTCCGAGTGGCCGAGGCGACCCAGGAGGTCATGAAGATCATGGCGACAACCGTCACGACAGATATCGCCCGGCCCCAGGCACAGGAGATCATCGCCCGCCTGACGGAACTGCGGCCCTGGCTGCGCGAGCACCAGGCCGACGCCGAGCAGCAGCACCGCATCCCACAGGAGAGCATCGAGCGCCTCGACGCGGCCGGTCTCTTCGCGCTGACCTCGCCCCGGCGCTACGGCGGTGCGGATCTGACGACGCGTGAACTCCACGACGTCTACCGGGTGCTCGGCGCGGGCTGCGGGGCGACCGCCTGGATGGTGTGGGCGGCGGCGGGCGGAAACCTGTGGAGCTTCTCCTTCGCCGACGACGTCATGTCGCCGGTGTACGAGATGCCGTGGGTCGGCAACCGCACCTTCGCGGTCGGCGGCACCAGCCGGCGCATGTCGGGGACCGCACGGCAGGTCGACGGCGGCTGGATGATCGAGGGCGCGTGGCCGTTCGCCACCGGGAGCGTGCACGCGTCACACGGCTTCCTCGCCGTCTTCCTCGACGAGACCGACGACTCGAAGGTCGGCATGGTCCTCGTGCCGAAGAGCGCGCTCGTCGCCCGCGACGACTGGGACGCGATGGGCATGGCGGCCACAGGCAGCCAGACCGTCGCGACCGACGGCGAACTCTTCGTCCCCGACGAGCGGTTCAGCACCCCCCAGCGGCTCACGGCCCACCTCGCCGTTCTCACCGAGGAAGGACGGGGACCGCGACGCGGCGGACTCGCACGCTCACTCGTAACGGGCACCGGCGTCGCACTCGGCATGGCCGACCACGCCATGGAGGTGTTCCTCGGCGGTGTCGGCAAGCGGAACATCCCCTACTCGTCCTACGCGCGGCAGCTCGACGCGCCGGTCACCCACCTCACGGTCGGCCGCGCCCACGCCCAGCTCCACGCGGCGAGCCTGGTGGCCGACGCGGCGGTGGCCGAGCTGGACCGGCTCGACGCCGAGGGGGCGGACCCCTCCGAGCGTGAAATAGTCCAGTTCCACACGGACGTGGCCTACGTCTGGGACGCCTGCAGTGTCGCGGTCGAGACGCTCTTCCGGGCTTCCGGCGCCTCGGCGATCGTCAAGCGCCAGCCACTCCAGCTGATCGCCCGCAACTGCCGGGCCGGCAGCCTGCACGCGGCGCACAACATCGACACCTGGATGGAGAACACGGGACGGGCGCTGTGCGGGGTCGCGGCCGTACCCACGTCGTCGAGCCTGCTCGAACGACGGTCGTAGGAGAGCGCGGGACGGGGGTGTCGGGGGTACGCCGCCGACGCCCCTGGCCCCCTCACCGCTCCCCGCTCGACCCGGCACGGGGGCGGTGAGAGACGGGACGGCGCAGATCGGAAACGACCCTGGGCCCACGGACGGCACCTTTCGGTGCGTCCGCGGGCCCGGGACGACAGGGGCGGCGGCAGTGGGAAGAACGAAACCGTCAGACCTTGCCGGGCGCGGCCGGCGGAGCCGGGGCGAAGCGGTCGAGGGTCGTGATCCCCGCGAACTTGTGCGGCTGGGATCCGGCCATCAGCCGTCCGTAGTTCTCGGACAGCGCCTCCAGGTTGAGCGCGCCGTGCAGCGTGATGACCCGGGCGTCACGCCAGGCCCGCTGGATCGGTTCGGTCTCCATGATCGCGGTCGAGCCCGAGTTTCGCTGGAGCAGCTCGATCGCCTCCGCGCACCACTTGGCCGCGTACGCCGTCTCGACGAGTACCCGGGCGCTGAACTTCTGCATGTATTCCGGATCGGCCGGCGTCCCGGCGGCGGCGAGTTCACCGAGCCGGTCGGTCTCCTCGGCGTTGGCCCGTGCCGACAGGCTCGCGGACTGGAGCTTGGAGTGGACCTCGGCGAGCATCAGATGTGTGGAGGGGGCTTCGAGCTGGTTCTTGTACGTGGTGCCGCGGATGGGCCGCCCTGCGGAGCGCTCCAGGAACCGTTCCAGTGCCCCCTGTGCGAGACCGATGGACATCCCCGCCATCAGGCTGAACGCCCAGCCGAGCGAGGGAGCCTTCCACAGCGAGCCCTTGAGGCCGTTGTCGATGGTCGCGCCCACGATGTGACGGAAGTCGACGCAGCGGTAGTCCGGTACGAAGAGCTCGTCGCCCACGAGGGTGAGGGAGACACTGCCGGTGGCGCGCATCCCGGCGACCTGCCAGTCGTCGAGGAAGCGCAGCTCATCGCGCGGAACCTGGACGCCCACCAGATAGGGGCCGTCGCCGTCGTCGGCGATGCAGCCGAGGTTGGTGTATGGCGCCCAGAGCGAGTCGCTCCCGAACGTCCATGGGCCGCCGGTGACGACCCAGCCGCCCTCCGCCCGTCGTGCGCGTCCCCGGGAGGCAGGGAAGTGACTCGATCCCGCGACCCGCGGTCCGACCCATTCGGATCCGTAGACCTCCTCGACGACGCGAGCGCCCGAACCGGCGGGGATCCAGTTCGTGGAGGCCCCCACCCACACGGTCCAACCGGCCGAGCCGTCCCACTTCGCGACCTCGGAGACGACGTCCAGCTGTTGCCGGACGGTCAGCTCGTAGCCGCCGTACTCGGCGGGGCTGCCGATGTCGAACGCGCCGGTGGCGTCCAGGTCCTCGATGGTCTCGTCCGCGTGGCGGCCCGCGCGTTCCGCGTCGAGCGCACGCTTGCGCAGGTCGGGTCCGAGCGTGCGGACTTGTCGGAGAACCGTCGCCAGCGCCTCGGACGTGTCGGGGGTCGCAACCATCGTCGTCATCTCCTGTGCTTCGTTCGTGCGGATCGAGGGCCGGATCCACTAATGCCGGCCGGGGGCGTACCTGGTGTCGCGAGGCCGCGACCGGATCGGCGGAAGGCACGCTCGGCGCCGCTCCGGCGGCATCGGCGATGTCGCTGAGGTATACGGGTGTGCGCACCGGCACCAGGGCGGCTGCACGGATACGGACGTCTCGTGCCACCCGTCCTGCGGACCGGCGGCGGTGGGCGCGTACGGCGGTGACTCCGGACGGGGAGGAACGCGACGAACGCCGATCCCGTCGTGCTCGTTCCGCTGCTCGGCGAGGGCGGGCGGCGGCTCCCAGGAGGGAATGCCGTCGTCCGGCGACTCTCGGCCTGTTGATCGCGCGGGCCGCCGAGACCGGCTCCGTCGTACTGTTCACCACCGGCACCGTAAGAGAACGCACCACAGAGTGTCAACATTTCATGTGCCCTTCACGAAGGCATAGTCATCGTGTGCGTTCTCGGTGCTACGCCGCCCGACTCCGCGAAGAATGCACGTCATCGCCCTCGACGGCGGATCGATGCCGCCCAGAAGAGGGAGTCTGGCGCGAGTGATGTCCGCTCCCCGGATGATCGGGCGGTATGCCGACTCTGCTTGCCTGGTGCAAACTGTTGACATGTCTGAAGTGGCTCCTGATGATGGTCCCCTGCCCGCCACCCCTTCCGTCGGCCCGGAGTCGTCGAGCGGGGGATGCCGGTCCGGCAGTCGGACCGACACGGGGGACGAGCCCATGGTCACGTCACCCGCTGACCGACCTGCATGCTGCCACCCGCGTGCCGCCGTACCCGTCCATGATCACGGGGGCGGGCCGGGTGGTGCCTGGCCGACGAAGCGCGAATCTCCGCGGCGCCCCACCCGGTGTCCCGAGGCCGACGTGACCGGCCCCGGGCAGGCTCCCGGTGTGCGGGCGGCGCGGTGCGCCACCGAGCGTGGCGGGCGGTGTCACCTGCCCGATCGCTATTGAACGAACGAGGAGCGCAACCATGGCTGAACATGACAAAGCCGCAATCATCGAGGCCCTGAATCTCTACGGTCTCGCGCTCGACGCCCACCGGTGGGACCTTTTCGACCGTGTCTTCACCGACGACGTGACGGCGGAGTTCGGCCCGGCCGGCGCCGCCTGGCACGGCCTGGGCGAATTCAAGCGCTCCTTCGCCGAGTTCCACGAGAGCCTGACTGGTCATCAGCACACGATGATGAGCCACCTGGTGCACGTCGACGGCGACAAGGCCTACGCGTTCAGCTACGGCAACTGGGTCCTGGTGCGCGAGGGCGCCGAAGGCGGCCCGAAGTGGCAGGGAACGGGCTGGTACGACGACGAGCTCGTCCGTACCGACGAGGGCTGGCGTATCCGACACCGCGTCTGCCGGCTCATGTCCTGGACCGGAAATCCCCTGGTGCCCGAGCCGAACGCCGAGCACAACCCCGACATGGAGAACAACGTCCTGCGCGAGCACAGCGAGGCGGGAAGGGTCGGGTTCCTCAACGCGATCCAGACCGCGTAGCGGTACGCCGGTGCGCGGGGTCGGCGTACTCCGCCGCCGTGCATGGTGCCGGAGGCGGCGCGAGGCCACCCCTCGTGCCCGGTGTCCGGCCAGGCCGGCGTCTCAGGAGTGGGTGGGGCGGCGTCGGCCGGGCGTGCGGAGATAGGCGATCGCCATACCGCTGAGCTCGTCCGCGTGCCGGATCCGGGCCGCCTCGCCGGCGGGGCGGTCGTGGCGGAGCGAGTCGTGGAAGCACGCGCCGAGGAGGGCGCGCGCCACCGTGTCCAGCGCCGTCCGCGGATCGTTCGCGCCGGATCTGGTCGGTGAAGGGGCCAGCCGCTTCGAACAGCAGGCGGTGGATCTCGGTGAGGGTCCGGACCCGCGGTCCAGGGTGTGGGCGCCTCGCATGCGCAGCAGTTCGGTGAAGAGATTGCTGCTGTCGGCGAAGGAACGCAGCAGCGCGCGGGTGCAGGAGTCCGCGATGCCGGGGAGTGACGGCTCCGCATGGCACAACTGCTCCCGCACGTACTCCTCGCGCTGGTCCAGTATCCGCTCCGTCAGCGCGGTGACCAGTCGTTCCTTGCCCCCGAAGCGCCGGTAGATCGAGCCCACCGAGACGCCGGCCCGTTCCGCGACGCCGGTGACCGTCATCTCCTTCGGGCCGGTCGCCGACGCGAGCTCCTCGGCGGAGTGCAGGATGCGCCCAGCGTCGCGGCGCTGCGCGCCTGCCGCGGCTCCCGGTAGTGGGTTCGGGGGTTCGCGTCGGCCATCACGCTGCGCATCGTATCGGCGATCACCTCAGCGGATTTCCTTGACAAGAGGCGACCGCATCAATCTACTATCGCGAATGTAAGTTCACATTCGCATTAATGGGGTTTTGGGCATGACTGACCACCTGACTTCAACGCCTGCGACCGTGACACTCGTATCGGGGCCGACCGGCCCCGGGAGCATCGACGACTTCGAGCTGTTCTACGCGCGCCGTGCCCTGAGCCGCCTCCGGAACCTGCTGGGGCGGCAGGCTCTGCTTAACCTGCTGGCCGACGACCTCGACAAGGGTGAGGCCTTCCTGCGGGAGAGTGCCCGCACTTCCGGCGGCGCCTTCACCGGCGGGACGACGGTCCTCTCGACGCGGGGTCTTGGCGCGGCCGCGTTCGTGGGCTGGATGGACAAGGCCTTCGCCGATGAGAACGTCCTCCTCGAGGCGCAGCCGGAGCACTACGCGATGGTCGGCCAGGCCGACGGGTCGGTCCACGTGGTGGAGAACGTCGGCCCCCACGTCTGCTCCTTCTACCTCGGAGACTGGGCGGCGGAGGCGATGGCCTGGGCCGAGGACGCGGCCGAACTCCTCCCGAAGGCCGATTTCCCGTTCAAGAAGGCCACGAACCTCTTCCTCGCCGACGGTACGATCGTCGGCCGGGTCCTGATCCAGTTCGGCGACACCGAGGGCGGCTTCACCTCCAGCCTGTCCGTCTACCTGCCCACCTCGTGCTCGCCTGAGGTCCTGGAGCACCACCTCCGGCACTTCGCCGTGGAGTTCAGAAACTGGATCGTCGCCGCCTCGGCGACTCTGGCCTGACGAGAAGGGGGACCGCCACCGGCCGACGGCGGCGACCGCCGTCGATCGCGCGGAGCGCGCCCCGAATCCCACCGGGCTTCCGCGCCGCGCCCCTCGCGCCGCGCCACGACGGCGGTCGCCCCCCGGACATCACTTCCCCTCACCGGCATGCGGTGGGGCGCGACACGCCCGCACGCAAGGAGAGAACCCACAGTGGCCGAGCTGTTCTACGACGCCGACGCTGACCTGTCCATTATCCAGGGCCGCAAGGTCGCGGTCATCGGTTACGGCAGCCAGGGCCACGCCCACGCGCTGTCGCTCCGTGACTCCGGCGTCCGCATCGGCCTCCAGGAGGGCTCCAGGTCCAGGGCCAAGGCCGAGGAACAGGTCCTGCGCGTCGTCTCCGTCGCTGAGGCGTCGGCCGAGGCCGACCTGATCATGATCCTCACCCCGGACCCGGTCCAGGCCCAGGTCTATGAGGAGTCCGTCAAGGACAACCTCCAGAAGGGTGGCGCGCTCTTCTTTGGCCACGGCCTGAACATCCGCTTCGGCTTCATCGAGCCGCCGGCAGGCGTCGACATCTGCAGGGTCGCCCGAAGGGCCCGGGGCACCTGGTGCGCCGTCAGTACGAGGAGGGCCGCGGCGTCCCGTGTCTGGTGGCCGCCGAGCAGGACGCCACGGGCGACGCCTTCGCCCTGGCCCTCTCCTACGCGAAGGGGATCGGCGGCACCCGCGCCGGCGTCATCAGGACGAGCTTCAAGGAGGAGACCGAGACCGACCTCTTCGGCGAGCAGGCCGTCCTCTGCGGTGGCACCGCCACCCTGGTCAAGGCCGGTTTCGAGACGCTGACCGAGGCCGGTTACCAGCCGGAGATCGCGTACTTCGAGTGCCTCCACGAGCTGAAGCTCATCGTCGACCTCATGTACGAGGGCGGCCTGGAGAAGATGCGCTGGTCGGTCTCCGAGACCGCCGAGTGGGGCGACTATGTCACCGGCCCCCGCATCATCACCGACCAGACCAAGGTGGAGATGAAGAAGGTCCTGGCCGAGATCCAGGACGGGGCCTTTGCCAAGCAGCGGATGGCCGAATATCACGGCGGTCTGAAAAAGTACAACGAGTACAAAGCGCAGGACTCCGAGCACCTCCTGGAGACCACCGGCAAGGAGCTTCGCAAGCTCATGAGCTGGGTCGACGACGAGGCGTAAGCCGTCGTCGGCCCAGCCCCTCGCGGTGACGATGGAGTCGAAGGGTTGCTTGGCCGGGTAGAGGCCGCTTCTGGTTGGCGCCGGTGTGCCGCGAGCGTAGGTGAAGCTTGGTTCCGCGCGGTAGCAACGGCGCCGCCATCTCCCACAAGCCGTCCGGAGCGATCCAATCCCACCGTCCACTCCCCATGGCCAGTACAAGCGCCAATTCACCATGTAGGACACGGTCTAAAGCAACGGCATTGTCATGGCTGACAAAGGGGGGAAGTCATGTCGGGCCCGGAGGCCAGCGGCCCTCTTGCAGGACCGCGAAAAAGATAACTGGGGGGCAGGAGCTACCCGCTGCGGGTTTGGCCATTGCGCGGCGACTGACGTGCTACGGAAGGTCGATGTCGGCCAGGAGCAGGTTGGGGTCCTGCTGGGTGAAGTAGGCGGCGTTCGTTACGTAGGCCGTCCCAGCGCGCACTGCGGTGGCGGTGGGAGTCTGTAGACCGTCCTGCCAACTCAACTTGGCTTGATCCGAACAGGAGTTCTCGGCGGCGCGTGCGCCACTCCTCGGCCGCTTTGTGCCATTCCTCCCAGGAGGCCCGGTGGTCGGGCAATTCCGGCCGGTCCAGACGCCACCGGGCCGGAGCGAGGATCGTGCGGGAGCTGGAGGCCATCTCCCGCTCGCACATCGCCATGTGGGTCCAGGGCACGAAACCCAGCGGAAGGGCGCGGCATATCCTGCGCGAGACGCTGTCCCGCAGGCTCCGCCGCCCCCTGACCCAGGCAGACCTCGGGCTGGAAGTCGAGCCGACAGGCGCGACTGACCACGGTTCCGACTGGAGCGTCGAACCTCTGACTGTGCTGGCCGAGCTGGGAAGCGACGATCTGGACATGCACCGACGCAAGCTGCTGGCGACCGCCGCGTACTCCGCCGCCGGTCTCGCCTTGCCCACTTCCTCGTGGTGGACAGCCGCCCCTGCCGCAGCAGCCAGCGCACGGCAGTTTCCCCTCGGCTGGTAGGCCAGGCTGACATCGACGACGTCCGCGACCTCACCAACTTCTACTCCGCACGCGACCAGCAGCGCGGCGGAGCCTCCGGGCGCTCGGCCCTGGCCGGCCATCTTCGCGACGAAGCAGCCCCCCTGCTCGGCAGTCGTTTTCGTACGGACCGACACCGTCGCGACACGTACTCCGCCGTCGCGGAGATGACCTACCTCGCTGGCTGGATGGCCTTCGACGCCTCCGAACACCGCACGGCCCAGCGCTACCTCACTCTCGCCGCCCGCATCGCGGCCGAAGCCGGGGACGGGCCGCTCGCCGGCCACATCCTGCGCGCCCTCGCACACCAAGCAGTGGACCTCGGGCACCCCCGCAAAGCACTCGCCATGGCCGACGCCTCCATGTCCCGCGACCGCTATGGTCAGGCCAGCCAGCGCGAGAAGGCCCTGCTCGCGATCGTCCACGCCCGAGCGCTCGCGGCTGACGGCGACCGGCCCGGCACCCTCGCGGCCATCAGTCGCGCGGAGCGGGACCTCGCCCGCGCCGACAATGACGATGCGCCAGGCCGCGTGGACTTCTTCCAGGAAGCCTCCCTCGCCCACGAGACCGCCTGCGCTCTGCGCGACATGGGCCAGCCAGCCGATGCGGAGATCCACTTCCAACGCAGTGCTGCCACCCGCCGCCGACAGCAATATGCTCGGACACACAGCGTGACCCTTGGCTACCTCGGTGCCGTCCAGGTCCAGCAAGGACGCCTCGATGAGGCATGTGTTACCTGGGGCCAGGCCCTTGATGCCATGGCCGGCGTCCACTCCGGCCGCGCCCGCGACGTCATCGTTCGGATGCAGAGCGATCTCTCGCCCGTCCGGCAACGCGGGGGTAGCCAAGTCACCCAACTGGACCGTCGGGCAAGGGAGATGCTGCGGGCCATAGGGTGACTGCGGAGCAGGCCAGTCGCTTCGCGTGGTGGCTTCCGAATGCGCAACTTTGAGGGAGAGGAACGAACCCCGATGGCGACGTACGAGGTCAAATCGATCGCAACGCTGGTCGGGGGCCACGCCCGCGTTCAGGACGACTACCAGGGCGGGGTCGAATCGATCATCCGACTCAACGAGGCGTATCCCCTCGAAACCCTGCAGGGCATCGAGGAGTTCTCCCACTTGACGGTCACGTGGCGCTTCCACCTGGCGCAGCCGGAAGACGTCCAGCTGCACGCGCGTAGCCCCCGAGGGAACCCGGCGTGGCCGGCGACCGGCACGTTCGTCCACCGCAACCACCGGAGGCCCAACCAACTGGCGACCAGCTACCCGCGGTTGCTGAAAGTGGAGGGCCGGGAACTTCTGGTAACGGATCTCGACGCCATCGATGGGACTCCGGTCATCGACCTGGCGCCGTACTTCGAGGAGATGGGGCCCCGAAGCGACATCCGTCAGCCAGCGTGGCCGGGCGAGATGCTTGCCACTTACTGGTTGGATGCTTCGGCGCGTCCGTAGCTCGGCTGCCCGTGACCCCTCGTTGCTGGTGCTCACACGGACGGGCATGAGGGCCTGCTCGCAGGGATTCGGGACTCGCACCAAGTCCGGCCGTCTTTGCCGGGCCAGTCGGACGGTGCGCGAGACGGGCTGATGCGAGGCCAGCCGCCCGGTCACAGCCCCCGACCCCTGCTCGCCGTCCTGGGCAGGCAACGCCAGCACCGAGGTCGCGGTGCGTACGGCAGCGCGCAGAACCCTGTGGCTGGTGTCGGTGGAGACTTCCTGCTGCAGGGCCGTCGCCGCAACCACGAGGACTGCCAGGTCTTTGCGCAGCGCGGCGGCGTCCTGCTGGCAGCGGGGTCCGGTCTGGTCCCGGGGGGCGCGGATCTTGTGCAGCCGAGCCACGGTCGTGCGCGTGCCGATCTCGCTCACCGTAAAGTCTCCTGTCCGTCGCCGGAGACGTCCGCATCGGGGGCATCAGAGTCCGTGGGGGAGAGGGACGACTGCGGAAGTGTCAGCAGCACCGACATCATCACCAGGAGCGCGATGCCGATCGCCAGCACCCAGCCCGACCCTCCGGACAGCGTCTCGTTCATCGCCGGGCCTGCCGGGCGCCGGTGGCCTGGGTGCGGGCTGCAGCCGAACGGTTGGTCAAAGTCGGGGTGCTGAGCGGTGGGCTGGTGTGGTGCGCGGCGCTCTGGCCATAGAGGCGCAGCCCGTCCGCCAGTGACCCGCGCACCATCATCCCGTCGGGCAGTTCGAGCGGATCCGGGGACGAGGTCGACCAGGGCACGGTGTCCCAACGGACCCCGGCCGACGGAGGAAGTGCCAACCACGCATTACTTCCGAAAGCGACCTCCACGCCGGGCAGGTCGCGGAGCCGGGTGCCCGTGCCGGCTGTCACCAACAGCGTCACCCGGTCTGCGGAGATAAGGCTGGGCGCAGACAGGTCACGCCGGTCCAGGCGGAGTAGAGCGTCCGTGCCTGCCGCACGGGGAAGGGAAATGGCGTCGAAGGCCGAACACATGGTGCGCAGGCGGAGGTTCTCGTCACGGGCCATCTCCTGGGCGGCGCGCGAGGCCGAGGAGACGCTTTGCCCGCCCACGATGAGGGCCCAGCCCAGCACCACCTCGTATCCGCGCACCAGGCCCACATGGTCCCGAGCTGCGGGCGGCCAGACGGTAGTGGTCCTCATCGTGTCCTCCGGGAGGATTTTCGTTCGGAGCGGATCAGTGTGGGGCAGTGCAGGGGGACCGGGGCGGAGCACCGGTGACGCACCCTCCGTAATGGATGCTTCGATCCTGACGAGCCGTTGGATGCAACTCCAGCCCCATCCCGCCCTCGGAAGCCGAGGAAGGTCCGAGGTGAGTCGCCGGATCTTCCTCGGGTCTCCCTCGGAGCCACTTCGGACTGGGCAAGTACCGTCTGTCCAGGGAACATTGGGGATGTCGACGTTCTACCGTCGGAGGTACGGACGCACTGGCCACAGGGCACACGGGAGGCGCGATGCGCACGTTGTTCCGACAGCTGCTCGACACCAGCGGGCGCTCGGACTACGCCGCGTTTTTGCCCGACTTCAAAGCCGCGGCCCGACAACGAGCGGCAATCGAGGAGAACGCGTCGCTGTGCAACCTGGAGCCCGCCCTGTCCACGTACGAGGGCTGGTACTACGGGCAGCGCCAACCACAAAGGGATGCCCGCCGGGTGCTGACACACATGCTCGGCCACAGCATCGAGGAGCTCTGGAATCCGGCTCCCGAAGGAGCCGCACCCTCCCCTCAGGCTGGCGCGTCCGCCGACCTCCGCGCCGACAGCGGCGCGGTGCACCACGAGATGAGAAGGACGGCAGCCATGGCCGCACGACGCGCAGCAGACTTCGCCCTGGGGGCAGAGCGCGGACAGATCGGGCCCGAGACCCTCGGGCTCCTGACCGACACCGTGGGCGACATCGTCGAGCAATACCCCAAAGTGCCGCTTTCGGAAATTTGGGACAGCATCGCCGAAGCCCAGGACGACACGTTCCGCCTGATTGAAGGCGGCCGGGCACGCCCCTCCCAGACCCGCGACCTCCACTTCCTCGCCACGATCCTGTCCATCCACATGGCCAAAGCCAGCCACGACATGGGCGACGAGAAGTCGGCCATGGTCCAGGCCCGCGCCGCCGGCGTCTGCGCCCAGCAGGCCGAACACGGCGGGCTGATCGCGCTCACCTACGGCCTCAAGAGCCTCATCACCTACTGGTCTGGCAAGGGCTCCCAGGCCCTGCACTACGCACGGCAGGGGGCCGCCGAACAGCCGGACCTGCACGGCACCGTCGGCGTCTGGCTGGCCGGCCTCGAAGCACGAGCCGCAGCCCTCCTCGGCGACGACCAGGCCGCCATCACCGCCCTCCACCGAGCCCAGGGCCTCCGCGAACGGGTCACCCCGGACAGCCTCGACGCCTACGGCGGCCTGCTGACCTTCCCCGAGCCCAAGCACCTGTACTACGCCACCGAAGCTCAGGTCCTGCTGGGCCGCGGCGACAGCGAAACGGTCGCCCTCGCCGAACGGGCCGTCGAGGCGTTTGAAGACCCCCAGGCGCCGCACTGGGCCTTCGGCGACCAGGCCGGCGCCCGCTGCAACCTCGCCCTCACCCGGCTGCGCGGCAACGAAGTCGACGGCGCCGCCGAAGCCCTGCGCCCCGTCCTGGACCTTCAGTCCGGACTGCGCAATCGCGGCATCGTCGTCTCCGCCGAACGCGTGGGCCAGGCCCTGCTGCACAGCGCCGCACGCGACGCGACGCTGGCCCGCGATTTGCGAGAGGAGATCGAGGCGTACGGCCCCACCCGCCGCCCCGCTCTCCCGCGCTGAGCCGCCCCGACGGTCCGGGTAGAGTCCGCTGACATGTACCCGGTCAACCGCCGAAGCCAGCGCCTGGCGCTCCGCGAGCTCACCGTCGGCGACGTGGACGCCATCCACGCGATCTACGGAAGCGAACTTGCTACCGAGCATCTCTCGTTCACGCCCCGTACCCACGACCAGGTCCGCGACATCGTGACCCGCTCGATCGCCTCCGCCACCGCAGAGCCGCGCACCGAGTACGCACTCGCGCTGGCCGAACGCGACGACGGCGAAGTGCTCGGCTTCGCCCGGTTGGCCATGGACCCCCACCAACAACGTGCGGCCACCATGGGCTTCGCCCTGAACCCCAGTACTTGGGGCGACGGCTACGGCCTGGAATGCGTCCAGCTCCTCCTCGGTCTCGCCTTCGAGGAGCTGGGCCTCCACCGCGTGTGGGGTGCCCGTTCCCCGCGCAACGCGGCCTCGGCCCAGACCATGAACAAGGCCGGCATGGTCGAGGAAGGCCGTATCCGCGAACACATCTGCAAGGGCGGCCAGTGGAGGGACTCCATTGTCCACTCCGTGCTGGAGACGGAGTGGCTGCCCGCGGCATGAAGACGAAAAAAGCCGAGCTCTACAGCCGTTTGCCAGCTCCTGCACCCGCGGGAGATCTCAACCAGTGCGACCGCACACTGGCGGAAAGGCAGCTGAAGATGCACCGAGGCTTCGTGCTTTGGCGTGAGCAGGCGACCCCATTCGAGTGCGTCACAGATGTCGTTCCGGCGCCGAGCACGATGCATACGGATTGAGGATCGTGCCACCCGCCACATGAGCTCCAACGGATTGGCTCCTCTACCGCTTTCGGGCCAACCGCTGATTTCCTCGCGGCTTTTCCACGCCGGAGAACCCCCAGTTTCCTACGAGCAACTGGCCAGCGATCAGGGGATGTTCGTAGGGAGTGCGATGTCGACCGGGCACGGTTCACGATGCGTCGCCAGCTGGCGGGTGCGTGCACAGGAAGCGGGTTGGAGTACACGAGCCGGCTGGTCGACGAGATCACTACATGCTGTGGGGTCTCCCGGCTCCGTGGATACCGTCTCGCCCCGGGGCTGGACGCTGGTCCGTGCCGTACAGAACTTCGGTCGATGTGTGCCGTACAGGGGCTGGCAGGTCCCCAACTGAACCAGGATCAGCTGCGGGTCTGGGAGACGAGGCCCGAGCACCGCCGGCAGCCCGCCACCATCGACCCTCTGTGCAGGCTCTACCAGGCCAACGCGCGAGAACTCGATCTGGCGACCGCCGGGATTACCGGGCCGACAAGGTTCACCAGCAAGCTGCCACCTTGAACCTGCTGGTGCCAGCAACGGAAGCGAGCCTTGTCAGCGCGCCAGGCTGGATGGACGAAGTGCGTCGCAGGATCGACCGCACCCTCGCTGCGGGCGCGTACGCCCGAGCGCAACGTGACGAGCGATAGCTGAACGCTGTCCGAGCGCGGCCCTTTGGGTGAGCCAGAGCCGCGCTCGTTGTCGGTCGCCGAAGGTATGCGCCGTGTTCAGGGTGCCTGTGGCGGCCCTTCACCTCATCAAGGTCGATACCAGCGGTTCATCGGCAGCTGATCGTGGGCATTCGCCCACGGCAGACAAGAAAGAACCCCAAAGGACTGGATACCTCCGCCGGGAGCATGTCAACGTACAACGTCCCGGCAAATACCAGGTCAGACGGTGCGGTTCCCCCGGTGTGGCCGGGATTGCGACTGATTCGAAATCCCGGCCGCACCGGCCACCCTCTGGCATGGTCCCTACCTAGTACTCCAGCCGTAGATCGTGATCTTCATGCCTGAGTGGCTTGTCGTCGGTAGTGGCTGGCCTGGGATCGGGCCTGGTGGCGGCGTCGCCAGTCGGACCAGCCGAGCCGGTGGACGGCGTCGTGGACGGGTTGGACGACGAGCGTGACGAACAGTCGTTGGATCTCGTTGCAGGTGAGCGGTATGAGGGCTTCGGGTGCGGGGTGGCGGGCGTGTTCGTCCGCGCGGACGACGGCCAGGAAGGCGTGGGCGAGCATGACCAGGGTGACCCAGCGGGACCAGGACGGGTAGCGGCGGACCTGGTGCTCGTCCAGGGCGGCCAGGCCCTTGCCGGACTGGAAGAACTCCTCCACCCGCCACCTTGATCCAGCAACTCGCACCAGGGTGGTCAGCGGCACCGGTGCGGGCGAGTAGCAGCGGTAGTACGCGAGTTCGCCGGTGCTGCGGTTGCGGCGGATGAGCAACTGGCGATTCCCGGGCCGGGAGTCGACGAGGTCGATGACGACCCAGTCGTAGAAGCGGTGGCCCTTGGCTCCGGCCCCTGCGGACAGCTTCTGCCAGGCCCGCTTGGGCACCTTCTTGGCCAGGGCGTCCGCGCGGAACTTCCCGGCGCCTGTGGTGACTTCGTGCGAGCAGGCCACCGCGAGGACGTAGCCGGTGCCGCGTTCCTCCAGCGTGGTTCGCAGCGTCGGGTTGCCGCCGTAGACCTCGTCCCCCGCAACCCAGGCGGCCCGGTGGCCGGCGTCCAGGAACCGGGCGACCATGCGAGCGGCCAACTCCGGCTTGGTCGCGAACCCTGTCTCCTCGCCGAGCCCGGCGGCCCGGCAGCGGTCGGAGTCGGAGGTCCAGGAGCGAGGAACGTACAGTTCCCGGTCCACCGCGGCGTGTCCGCGTCGTCCCGCGTAGACCAGGTAGACAGCAACCTGGGCGTTCTCGATCCTGCCCGCGGTGCCGGTGTACTGCCGCTGCACGCCGACCGTGCCGTTGCCCTTCTTCACGTCGCCGGTCTCGTCGACTACCAGAACCGCCTGGCCGTCGTGCAGGTGCTCCACCACGTAGCCACGCACGTCGTCGCGGACCTGGTCGGCGTCCCACTTGGCCCGCCCGAGCAGGTGCTGCATGCCGTCCGGGGTCCTCTCTCCGGCCCACTCGGCGATGGTCCAGCAGTTCTTGCGCGGCAGGTCCGACAGCAGGCCGAGTACCAATTGCCGGACCCGACGCCGGGGTTCGACCCGCGTGAACCGGCCTGCGATCCGGCTCATCAGGCCCTCGAAAGCCTCCTGCCAGCGGGCAGGGTCTACGCTGTGACCTGCGGCCATCACATGATCGTTTGTCTTCACACACCGATGATCAACGGTGGCCGCACCCGTCTCCACAGCGTGTCAGGGTCGCGCAGCGTTTGCCTGCCGTCCTGTGTCAGGAGGACATGTGCAACGTGGCGAAGTCTGGTGGGTCGAGTTCGACGAGCGGCGGCTGGTCGTACTGCTGTCGGTAGACGACGCGTCCGGGATCCGGGCGATGCAGGTCGTCGCTCCGGCGGGCGTCGACATCAGCGGTCTGGGCGTCGAAGTGCGAGTTGGCGCCATGGAAGGACTGCCTTTCGAAGGCGTGCTGCGGTTCGCCCTCGCGCGTCCAGGCTTAACCCCTTGCACGTGGCTAACCACCGTGTCCCGGGACGACCTGATCGAGCGGGCAGGCGTCCTGTCCTCCCCGAAACTCAGCGAGATTGAGGATGCCCTCCGTCTCAGCGGACAGGCGAAGGAGCGGACCCCGGCGACAACCGCGAAGCTCAGCGAGATAAGGGGGGTCTTCGAGCTTGGTGGGGGTGCGGTGAGTGCCAACGGCCGCGATGGCTACGCAGCGTGACGTTTAGTCGGGTGTGGCGCCCCCGATGTGAAGAGCCCGCAGGGCTTCGTGATCATGGTTGGTGTCTAGACAACGGATCAAGAAGAACCTGCGGGCTCGACCATCAACGATACAGAGATCAACGCGGCGGCGACGCGCCTGCTGGGGGTAGAGGGGGTGAGTGTGGTGAACGTCGTGGACGACGGGGCGGGCGGCAGCCTGGTGCACGTGGTGACCGCCGACCCGGCCGCGCGGGCCTGTCCTGGCTGCGGGGTGTTCGCCACCCGGCTCAAGGACTACCGCACCACCCGGCCCAGGCACCTGCCCTGCGGGGGCCGGCCCGTGGCCGTCCACTGGCGCAAGGCCCGCTGGTACTGCGCCGAAACCCGGTGCGAGCGCGGCTCGTTCACCGAGCAGATACCGCAGGTTACTGCCGGAATGCGGACGACGATCACGTTGCGCCGGGCGGCTGGGGCGGCGGTGGTCGACGGCGGCCGCACCATTGTCCAGACCGGCCGCGATCTGGGGCTCTCCTGGCCGGTCGTCCACCGCTGCTTCATCTCCTTCGCCGCCACCGCCCTGCCTGCCGAGCCCGAGGCCACCGAGGCGGTCGGGATCGATGAGACCCGGCGCGGCAAGCCGGTCTGGAAGCAGAACCCGGACACCGGCAAGTGGGAACTCCTCGCGGATGCCTGGCACATCGGCTTCGTCGACGCCATCGGCGGACGCGGCCTGTTCGGCCAGGTCGAGGGACGCAACGCCGCCTGCGTCGCCGCCTGGCTCACCCTCCAGCCCGAACACTGGAAACAGCACGTCAAGTACGTCGCCATCGACCTGTGCGCGACCTTCCGGGCCGCCGTGCGCACCGCACTGCCCGATGCGGTCGTGGTCGTCGACTGCTTCCACATCGTCCAGCTCGCCCAACGCCACCTCGCCGACCTGCGCCGTCGCCTCACCTGGAAACAGCACGGCCGCCGGGCCCGCAAGGGCGATGGCATCTACACCGTCCGCAAGCTGTTGCGCCGTAACAAGGAAGACCTCAACCCCGACCAACTCACCATTCTGAACACCGAGTTGGACCAGATGGGCACCTACGGGCGGCAGATATACGCCGGCTGGCAGGCCAAGGAACTTCTGCGCGACCTGCTCCGCCTGGCCTTCAAGCACACCCACACCCACCCTGACCGCTCCGCGATCTCCGCCGCCCGCCACCGCTTCAACACCCACATCGCCGACCACGCCCACCTCCCCGAACTGGTCACCCTCGCCGAGACCATCGACACCTGGTGGGACGGCATCGAGGCGTACATCACGACCGGGATCACCAACGCCGCCAGCGAAGGCAACAACCGCCTCATCAAGCTCGAAGCCCGCAACGCCTTCGGCTTCCGCAACCGCGCCAACCAACGCCTGCGCTCACGTTGCGCTACAACCCGGCGAGCCCGACGGGAGCAGCACCCCCACTAAATTCGAAGACCCGATAAGGGACGCCCTCCGTCTCGGCGGCCTCGGGTAGGCGGGGAAGGAACCGACACCTCCCGATGGCGTGGCCGATCTCGTCCAGACGATCAACGCTGGCCACCTGTCTCCTCGGCACCCTTCACCATCGAGATCACGAACTACGGCTGGAGTACTAGGAGGTCCGTCTGTCGGATTCCGCTTTCCGCTCCGCCCGTTTCACTTCCCCGTCCTCTTTGCGCTCGGCGCAGTGAGCGCTTGGTCCGGCCAAACGGCCGGGGACTACGGTGCCGTGTCCAGTGGGCTGTGTGTGTATGCGCGGCCGGGCTGTTCGGCGAGGACCTACTGCAACGCGCCTATCGTCGTGACCGGGCCGTCCTTGCATATGTTGCGGTGCACCCGGAATCGTTAACTCGGCACGTGGCCCGTGCGATAAGGGCTCCGGAGCGTGTCGTAGCGCGAAATCTTGACCGGCTCACTGATGACGGTCTGCTGGTAGTCGTCACGGACGGCGCGACCCCAGCCCTGCGGTCATACCGGTTGGCTTCCTAGCCGCAGCCAGCACAGAAGCAATCGGACTTCGGTGATGCGGCACGCAACATAGACGACGATCGCCGGTTAGCCAAACCGGCGATCGGCACGACCATTAGGAGTTCGCAGTGGCTGCGCTTGGCGGTGGAGCTGTGACGGCGGGCGCGAATAGTTCGCCTAGCCCTGATCGGCACCGTCAGCGGCGGCGTTGTGAAGTGCTTATTCGAGGAGAGTGATTGTCCTGCCAGATCCCATCAAGAAACTTCCGCCGAACTCGAATGGGAAGGTCAGGTACCGTTTTGTTGTCGACGCAGGAGTCGACCCCGATACTGGGAAGCGTAAGCAGCTGAGGCGCACCTTCGATTCATTGAAGGAAGCTAGGGCTGAGTACGCGAACATAACTAATCGGCGGCACGAAGGATCGCTAGTGGCGCCGAATAAGATCACCGTAAATGAGTGGCTCGATCGGTGGTTGACCATGAAGTCGGAGGACCTTGAAGAGACGACCATATATAACTATCGCGTCACCTTGGACCGAGTCCGGGGGAGGCTCGGAGGAATCCTCCTTCAGGAACTTACCGAAGAGCATGTGGAAGAGTGGAGGGACTGGGCGCTCGCGTATGGGCGTGTGCGTGGCCTGAAGGCCGGGACGCCGCTCGGGGTAACCAGCGTCGATATGAGCCTCGGTCGGCTGAAGGAGGCTTTGGGGCGGGCTGTTACGCGACGGTTGGTGTATGTCAATGTCGCCGCACACGTAACCATTCCTCGGAGGGCACGAAAGGAAGAGCGCAAGACAAAGGAGACGGTTAAGCCGTGGAACGTCCAGGAGGTTCAGAAGTTCATTCATGGTATTGAAGCAGAGCGTCTTTATGCTGCTCTTCTTCTTTCGCTGATGGGTCTCCGTCCGGCTGAAGTCTGTGGCCTTCGGTGGGAAGACGTTGACTTGGAGAACGCCAAGATCACGATTGCCAATACGCGCACGATGATGGGCAACCGGTACGTGGTGGAGAAGGACACCAAGTCTCTTGCGGGTGAGCGGGATCTGCCGCTCCCGGCTCTGGTGCGAGCCGCCCTCAAGGCGCTCCGGGCTCTCCAGGCCGAGGAGAGGATTGCTCTGGGGGAGGCGTACGTGAGGTCCGGCTACGTGCTGGTGCACGAGGAGGGAGATGCCTTCACCATCAAGCAACTTCGTCGGCGCGCGTACCGGCTCATGGAGCTTCTCGGGCTCCGTCGAGTCAGGCTCTATGACGCACGCGCGTCGTGCTTCACCCTCCTGGCCAACAACGGTGTGCCGGACCACATCCTCGCGCGGTGGGCCGGGCATACGAATATCAAGACGACCAAGCGGTGGTACATCAAACCGGACGTAGAGGATCTGCGCGGGGCCGCCACCACATGGGATGAATTGCACGGGGTTGTGGGGGAGGGGCGAGCGTGAACCATGCGGTCCACCCGCCGAGCGCTTGCCGAGTCGCTTGCTTGTGCCATGACGCTTGCTGGTGCAAACCGATCACATGGAGGCCACGACCGAGGCACAAGGTCTTGCCGTAGGCATTGGGGAGGGCGCGTGCGTGGATGACAGACTGTCGACAGGGTCGCGAGTACACGCCGGTGAGCGCTTACCTGGTCCCTCGATGGTTCCCGCAGTGCCGGACTTGCCGCCACGAGGGAGGCAAGAACCACGGGGTCCACCCCGGCGATGTGACATCTCGTGACAGATGAGAGGCTCGGACGAGTGAGCGAGACACCGAAGAACACCCTCCAATACCGCTTTGACGGGCCAGAAGACGCCCCGGTCCTGATCTTGGGTCCCTCACTGGGTACCACATGGCACATGTGGGATCGTCAGATACCGGAGCTGATCCGCCACTGGCGGGTGTTCCGCTTCGACCTGCCGGGGCACGGCGGCGCCCCCGCCCACCCCGCCGCCTCGGTCTCCGACCTGGCCGACCGGCTCCTCGCGACCATCGACGGCCTGGGCGTGCAGCGCTTCGGCTACGCGGGCTGCTCCATCGGCGGCGCCATCGGCGCGGAGCTGGCGCTGCGCCACCCGCACCGCATCGCCTCGCTCGGCCTGGTCGCGGCCTCGCCCCGGTTCGGCACCGCCGACGAGTTCCGCCAGCGCGGTGTGATCGTGCGGACCAACGGCCTGGAGCCGATGGCGGCCACCGCGCCCTCGCGCTGGTTCACCCACGGCTTCGCCGCCGCCCAGCCCGCGATCGTGGAGTGGGCCGTCCAGATGGTCCGCACCACCGACCCCGGCTGTTACATCGCCGCGTGCGAGGCGCTGGCCGCCTTCGACGTACGCGCCGAGCTGGGCCGCATCGGCGTCCCGACTCTCGTTCTGGTCGGCTCCGACGACCAGGTCACCGGGCCCGCCGAGGCCCGCACCCTCGTCGCGGGCATCCCCGACGCCCGCCTGGCGCTGGTCCCCGGGGCCTCCCACCTGGCCCCCGTCGAGCAGCCCGCCGCCGTCACCGACCTGCTCGTACGGCACTTCTCGACCGCCTGGCAGGCCGCGCCGGGCACGACCACCGGCATGCAGGCGATCCAGGCCCCGCCCCTGCTGTCGGCGATCCCCGCGCCCACCGGCCCGGTCGCCGAGATCGCCGCGGCCGTGCAGCCCGAGGCCGTGCTCGACGAGGGCGGTCGCGCCGATCCGTACGCCGCCGGGCTCAAGGTCCGCCGTGAGGTGCTCGGCGACGCCCATGTGGACCGGGCGCTCGGCGACGCCGACGCGTTCACCGGCGACTTCCAGGAGCTGATCACCCGCTACGCGTGGGGCGAGGTGTGGACCAGGGGCGGCCTCGACCGCCGTACCCGCAGCGTCATCACCCTCACCGCGCTGGTCGCGGGCGGCCACTTGGACGAGCTGGCCTTTCACACCCGCGCCGCCCTGCGCAACGGCCTGACCCCCGCCGAGATCAAGGAAGTGCTGATCCACACGGCCGTCTACTGCGGCGTCCCGGCGGCGAACTCGGCCTTCAAGGTCGCGCAGGCCGTCATCCAGCAGGAGACCACCCCGCAGGCGTAGCAGGATGGATGTATGAAGCTGACGAAGAGGACCCACGCCTGCATCAGCCTGGAGAAGGACGGCCGCCGGCTCGTCATCGACCCGGGGGCTTTCAGCGAACAGGACGCGGCGGTCGGCGCGGACGTCATCCTCGTGACCCACGAGCACCTCGACCACTTTCACGAGGACCGGCTGCGGGCCGGTCTGGAGTCGAACCAGGCCGCCGAGATCTGGACCCTGCGCAGCGTCGCGGACCAGCTCTCGGCGGCTTTCCCCGGCCGGGTGCACACGGTCGGCCACGGCGACACCTTCACGGCGGCCGGCTTCGACGTGCAGGTGCACGGCGAGCTGCACGCCGTCATCCACCCGGACCTCCCGCGCGTCACCAACGTCGGGTTCCTGGTGGACGGCTCGCTCTTCCACCCCGGCGACGCGCTCACCGTCCCCGGCCACCCCGTCGAGACGCTGATGCTTCCAGTGATGGCGCCCTGGTCGAAGCTCTCCGAGGTCATCGACTATGTGCGTGAGGTGAAGCCGCAGCGCGCCATCGACATTCACGACGCACTGCTCACCGACCTGGCCCGGCCGATCTACGACTCGCAGATCGGCTCACTGGGCGGCACGGACCACAGCAGGCTGACGCCGGGCGACTCCACCGACCTGTGAGTGTCACACCCCGCGGATAACATGACGTACATGCGCATCGCCACCTGGAACGTCAATTCGATCACCGCCCGGCTGCCCCGGCTGCTGGCCTGGCTGGAGAGCACCGGCACCGATGTGCTGTGCATCCAGGAGACCAAGACCACCGCCGAGGGCTTCCCGGCCGACCAGCTGCGCGAGCTCGGCTACGAGTCCGCGGTCAACGCCACCGGCCGGTGGAACGGCGTGGCCGTGGTCTCCAGGGTCGGCCTCGAAGACGTCGTCACGGGCCTGCCCGACGGGCCGGACTACGAGGGCGCACAGGAGCCGCGGGCGATCTCCGCGACTTGCGGCCCGCTGCGCCTCTGGTCGGTCTACGTGCCGAACGGCCGCGAGGTCGGGCACGACCACTACGCGTACAAGCTGCGTTGGTTCGAGGCGCTCCACAAGGCCGTGGTCGCGGACACGGCGGGCGAGCGCCCGTTCGCCGTCCTCGGCGACTTCAATGTGGCCCCCACCGACGAGGACGTCTGGGACCCCGCGCTGTTCGAGGGGGCCACCCATGTGACCCCCGCCGAGCGCGCGGCCCTCACCGCGTTGCGCGACGCCGGACTCTCGGACGTGATGCCGCGCCCGCTGAAGTACGACCGGCCGTTCACCTTCTGGGACTACCGCGAGCTCGGCTTCCCCAAGAACAGGGGCATGCGCATCGACCTGGTCTACGGCAACGCCCCCTTCACCGCCGCGGTCAAGGACAGTTATGTGGACCGCGAGGAGCGCAAGGGCAAGGGCTCGTCCGACCATGCGCCGGTGGTCGTCGACCTCGATCTCTGACCCGGCGTTCGCTTCGGCCTCCGAGGCGAGCAGGTACCCGCGCGCCGGTGGTGCACACGGCAGGACGAATGCGAGGCTGAGCGGTATGAAGAACATCCCTTTTCTGGACAACTGGCGCAAGCGGCATGACACGGCGCGCGGCACCGCCGTGTTCGCCATCGATGCCGACGCCGACCAGGAAGGTATCGCCGAGCTGTTCTCCGAGTGCGAGCTGCTCCGCGTCCGGGTGGCGCAGGCCGGTCTCGAACTGGACGACTCCCCGGCCTCGTTGGAGGCGCTCGACCAGCTGCCGCCGCGCTGGCGCGACGATCCCGAGGAGTTGCCCTGGCTGGGCAATGACGCGGGCCTCTACCTCGGCACGGTGATCGTGCGTACGGTCCCGGGGGCGTTGTGGCAGCTGTGGCCGAGCGGCCAGCCGGTGGTCAGGCTTGCCTCGGGGCGCGAGATCAATGTGGTGGAGGCCGGTCTGGACTGGGCGGTCAACGGTGCGCCCGAGCTCTCCCAAGTGTACGGGGAAGCCGCCGAGGCCTGACCGTTCCCGGGCGCAGGCCTTTAAACTCTTTAGTGCGCCTTATGCCCTATTTGAGCGTGTCGAGTGTGAAGTCCCTTGGCGGGATGGATAGTTTGCGCTGACCTCGACACAGCTGAGAATGGGTAGGGCAGCGTATGGCCGTCGATCCGTTGATCGAGCTGCGTGACGTCAACAAGCACTACGGGAAGTTGCATGTCCTGCAGGACATCAATCTCAGCGTCGCGCGCGGGGAGGTGGTGGTAGTCATCGGTCCGTCCGGCTCGGGCAAGTCAACGCTCTGCCGGACGATGAACCGCCTGGAGACGATCGAGTCCGGCAGTATCCGCATCGACGGCAGACCCGTCCCCGAGGAGGGGCGCGCCCTCGCGCAGCTGCGGGCCGAGGTGGGGATGGTGTTCCAGTCCTTCAACCTCTTCGCGCACAAGACCGTGCTGGCCAACGTCTCCCTGGCGCAGCTCAAGGTCCGTAAACGCAAGAAGGAAGACGCCGACCAGCGCTCCCGCGAACTGCTGGAACGCGTCGGACTCGCCGACCAGGCCGACAAGCTCCCGGCCCAGCTCTCGGGCGGCCAGCAGCAGCGCGTGGCCATCGCCCGCGCCCTCGCCATGGACCCCAAGGTCCTCCTCTTCGACGAGCCGACCTCCGCGCTCGACCCGGAGATGATCAACGAGGTCCTTGAAGTCATGCAGCAGCTGGCCCGGGAGGGCATGACGATGGTGGTCGTCACCCATGAGATGGGCTTCGCCCGCTCGGCGGCCAACCGTGTCGTCTTCATGTCGGACGGCTGCGTCATCGAGGACCGCACCCCCGAAGCCTTCTTCACCGCCCCGGAGAGCGACCGCGCCAAGGACTTCCTCTCCAAGATCCTCAAGCACTGACGGGCGGTGTACGGACTCATGAAGCGCATGTCACGTACCCTCGCCGCCGTCGTGCTCGTCCTGCTCGCCGCCGCCTGCGGCAAGGAGGGCAGTCCGCCGGTGAAGGGCCCGCAGCCCGATGAACTGCCCAAGTACACGGTGGCGAAGGGCTTCGACCTGCCCGCCTCCCGCACCTGGGGGAAGGCGAAGCGCCGGGGTCGCCTCGTCGTCGGAGCCAAGGAGGACCAGCCGTACATGGGCGAGAAGGACCCGGCCAGCGGCGTCTACTCCGGGTTCGACATCGAGATCGCCAAGATGGTCGCCGCCTCGCTGGGCTTCGAACCGCAGAAGATCCAGTTCAAGACGATCGCCTCGGCCAACCGCGAGACCGCCCTGCAGAACGGCCAGATCGACTACTACGTCGGCACCTACACGATCAACGACAACCGCAAGAAGCTCGTCGGCTTCGCGGGCCCGTACTACATGGGCGGCCAGTCGCTGCTCGTGCGCACCGACGAGACCGACATCAAGGGACCGCAGGACCTCGCCGGCAAGCGGGTCTGCTCGGCCGCCGGGTCGACCCCGTACCAGCGGATCCAGGCCGACTACCCGAAGGCCGACCTCGTCGCGTACGACACCTACTCGGTCTGCGTCGACAACCTGCTGACGTTCCAGGTCGACGCCGTCACCACCGACGACGCCATCCTCATCGGCTACGCGGCCAAGGTGCCCGAGGAGCTCAAGATCGTCGGCAAGCCCTTCTCCGAAGAGCCGTACGGCATCGGTGTCCCGCGCCGCGACAACGCGTTGCGGCTGGCCATCGACGACGCGATCGAGGCCAACGAGAAGAACGGGAACTGGACGAAGGCGTACGACGCGACGCTCGGCCTCTCCGGAGTGCCGGCCCCCAAGCCGCCCGCGATCGACCGCTATCCGGCGAGCTGAGGACATCGTGAACGTACTCACCGAGAATTTCTCTCTCTACGGCAAGGGCTTCCTCGGCACCGTCGAGCTCACGGTCTACGCCTCGGTACTCGCGCTGGTGCTCGGCTTCCTGATGGCCTCCTGCCGAGTCGCGCCCGTCGGATCCCTCCGGGTGCTGGGCACCGTCTGGGTCACCGTGCTGCGCAACACCCCGCTGACGCTGCTGTTCTTCGCCGTCCTGCTCGGCCTGCCGCGCTTCGGGCTCGTCCTGCCCTTCCAGCTCTTCGCGGTGCTCGCACTCGGCTGCTACACCTCGGCCTTCATCTGCGAGGCGGTGCGCTCCGGCATCAACACCGTCCCGCTGGGGCAGGGCGAGGCCGCCCGCAGCCTCGGCATGACCTTCGGCCAGACCCTGAGCACCGTCGTACTGCCGCAGGCCTTCCGCTCCGTCATCCCGCCCGTCGGCTCCACGCTCATCGCGCTCGCCAAGAACTCGGCGATCGCCGGCGCGTTCAGCGTCACGGAGCTGCTCGGCACCTACAAGACCCTCAACGAGCTGGGCTACAGCATCATTTGGACGTTCGTCTGGATCGCCGTCGGCTACCTGATCATCACCCTGACCATCAGCGCGCTCTTCAACGTGCTGGAGAAGCGCTGGGGAGTCGCCCGATGACCGCCACTTCCACCGCCCTCTACGACGTCCCGGGGCCCAAGACCCGCAAGCGGCACTTCCTGTACGGCGTCGCGTCGACCATCGTCATCGCCGCGCTGTTCGGCTGGGTGCTGTATCTGCTGTTCGACACCAACCAGTTCACGTCGGCCAAGTGGAACCCCTTCCAGTACAAGGGGATCCAGGAGCTGCTGCTGCGCGGCCTGGGCAACACACTCAAGGCCTTCGCGTACGCCGCCGTCCTCTCGCTCGCGCTCGGCGCGGTCCTCGCGACGGGCCGGCTCTCCCAGCACCGCGCGCTGCGATGGGTCGCGACGCTGCTGGTCGAATTCTTCCGCGCCATGCCCGTACTGGTGATGATCTTCTTCATCTTCGTGGCGCTGAAGGTCCAGCCGCTCCCAGCCCTGGTGGCCGGACTGACGCTCTACAACGGCTCGGTGCTCGCCGAGGTGTTCCGTACGGGGGTCAACTCCGTGGAAAGGGGGCAGCGGGAGGCTGCGTACGCGCTCGGCATGCGCAAAACCCAGGTCATGACGTTCGTGCTGGTGCCGCAGGGCGTCCGCGCGATGCTGCCGACGATCATCAGTCAGCTCGTGGTCGCGCTGAAGGACACCTCGCTCGGCTACCTGATCACCTACGAGGAGTTCCTCCACGCCGGCAAGCTCATCGCGTCGAATCTCGACTACGATTTGCCGTTCATCCCCGTAGTGATGGTGATCTCGCCGATCTACATCGGGATGTGCATGCTGCTCTCCTGGTTCGCCCAGTGGGTGGCCAAGCGGGAGCAGCGCAACCCCAAGAACGAGGCCGTGGACGTCTCCACGGCCGAGCCGGGCACGCTGCTGCCGGGCGTGCGGTAGTTCAAAGGGCACATGCCTGCCCGGCAGCAGCCGGAGATCAGTTGTCGCGCAAGGGGACCGTCAGATACGACGGGTCGGTCCCGGGTGACGAGAAGGTCAGCTGCGCGCCGGACGGGTTGTGTTCGATGTAGAGCGGGTCGACGGTGTCGACCACCACGGCCAGTCGGTGGCCGGCCGGTACGTCGTAGGCCGTGGAGAACAACTCCAGGTCGACGGGGAACGGCCGGCCCGGCGCCTTGTCGTGGAAGGTGTACGGCGCATTGCTGACCAGCTTGCCGAGGCCGAGCGGGCCCACGTCGTAGAGGTATGCGACGAGGGTGCCGCTCTCCTTGGTACTGGTGACCGTCGTATGCAGCTTGCTGGTGCCGCGCACGCGCTGCGCCGTGGCGTACCGCTCGGACTGCCAGACCGAGGCGAAGGAACGCGGCAGCAGCGGAACTGAGGCGGTGGGGGGAAGCCTCAAAAACTGGTCGAGCGCGTTGGACAGGAACACCACTCCGCCGTTGGCGCCCGAGTCCACGTTCGCGTAGATCTTCTTGGTGCCGCCGAGCTCGATCTTGCGCTGGTTGGCGCCGACCGACTTCCAGTCGGGGTAGCCCTCGTAGCCGTTGGTGGAGCGGGACTTGAGCTGGACGGGCTGCTCGCGGTCGATGCCGTTGTCGGCGCCGTTCAGGTGATGGTCGAACCAGCGCTGGGCGTTGGTCCAGACGTCGTTGGGCAGCCCGAGCAGACCGGTGGCCTCGGCGGTGGCGTGGTCGCCCGGCCGGAACTCCAGGCGCTTGGGGCCGGTCAGCTTCTCGTAGAACTTGGCGTACTGGTTCGGCGGGAAGAGGGTGTCGCCCCAGGCGTTGCCCAGCATCACCGCCGAGCCGTTCTTGTTGATCTGGTCGAGGTAGGTGGTGGGGGAGCGCTTCCTGCCCCACTCGATCATGTCCTGTTCCTTGGCCAGATTGGAGCCGAGGAAGTCCTTCATGGTCTGCTGGAGTTCGGGGCTGGGGCGGCCGGTGAGGTATCCGGCGCCGGTGAGCACCGCGGCGGCCTGGAGGTGCTGGGTGCGGCCGCTGTAGATCGACTCGATGAGGTCGGCCCAGCCGCTGAGGGCCACCACCGCCTTGATCCGCTTGTCGTGGCCGGCGGCCAGCAGGCTGATACCGGCGCCGTACGAGACGCCCGCCATGCCCACCTTCCGGGGATCGGCCGGGGTGTTGGCGAGTGCCCAGTCGATCACCTTGGAGGCGTCGGCGATGTCCGGCGGACCCGCCACCTCGATATTGCCGCCGGACTCCCAGAAGCCGCGGACGTTGTAACTGACCACGACATAACCGGAGTCGGCGAGCTTCTTGGCCTGCGCGATGTATTCGATCTGCGGTACGGCCCAGCTGGTGGGCAGCACGATCACCGGGTAGGAGCGCGCGCCGTCGGCGCCGGCCGGGGTGAAGACATTGGCCTTGAGGACGGTGCCGCCGTCGCCGGCGATGTCGACGAACCGGACACCGGGCTGAGCGCCGGACGCGGTGGCCGCGGCCGGCTGTACGGCGGGGTCGGCGGCCATGGCCATCGGCGCCGTGCCGGTGGCCGTGGTGGCGAGCAGGGCAGCGGCGGCGGCACCGACGGTGGAGACGCGCAGAGCTGTGCGGGGGGATCTCACGGATCACTCCTCACTCGTGTAAGTGCAAAGTGACCCGACGGTAACCTCCGCCGCTTACCGCTGGTAACTGGTCGGTAAGTTACGTGCGGGTAACGATTATTGGATGTGGTGTCAGCAGGGTGCGCCAACGGCTCCTGCGGCGGCCCGGCCCGGCTCAGCGCAGGGCGCTCTTCGTCTGCCAGTCGGTCCAGGAGAGGTTCCACTCGCCGTAACCGTTGTTGATCGCCTGGGTGCCCTTGGCGTCGTCGCCGGTGACCTCGAACGGGTCCCCGATCTGAACCTGGTCGTAGATCGACCGTGCGTCCGCGTCGCTCATGCCGATGCAGCCCGAGCTCTTGTTGGCGCTGCCGAAGTACCCGGCGTTCCAGGGCGCGGCGTGCGCGTACATCCCGGACCAGGTGAGCCGCATCGAGTAGTCGACCATCTTGTCGTAGGCGTCGCCCAGGCCCACGGTCTCGGAGCGCATATTGATCGTGCCCTCCTTCGACATGAGTACGGTCTTGCCGCGCCAGGAGGCCTTGTCGCCGCCCGGGGTGCCCGCCGACATGGCGACGTCCGCGACCTGCTGCCCGTCGCGCATCAGCTTCAGCCGGTGATTGTCGAGGTCGACCTTGACGACCTGGTTCTTGCCGATGGTCAGATTCGTCCTGTAGTCACGGACGAACCAGCCGCCGGTGCCGGAGTCGATGCCGCCGAGGTCGGCGTCGAGCGTGACCTTGGTGCCCGCCTTCCAGTACTCCTTGGGCCGCCAGTCGACCCTGGTGCTGCCGGAGTAGTCCTCCATCCAGCCCCAGGAGCCCTCGGTGTTGTTCGAGGTGCTGACCTTCAGGTTCTTCTCCACCTCGGCCTTGTTCTTCACCGGGTGGTCGAAGACGATCGACAGCGGCTGGGCGATGCCGACGGTGGAATTCTTGCCGGGGGCCAGGCTGAGCTTGTTGACCTTCTCCGGTGCGGCGGTGGCGAAGGACGCCTTCGCCGTGCCGCCCGCGTCGGCCCTGGCCTGGACGCTGTAGCTGGTGCCTGGCGCGGCCCCGCGGGCGGATGTCCAGGTCTTCCCGTCGGCGGATATCTTCCCGTCGAGCTTCTCGCCGTCACCGTTCGCCACCGTGACCTGCTGCAGCTTGCCGTCGGCCAGTGTCACCTTCACCGGCTGCCCTGCCCTGGCCTGCTTGCCCTGCAGATTCACCGAGATCTCGGGGGACTTCTCGGACAAATCAGCCGCTCCGGCCTGGTCGGTCCCACCGCCGGAACAGGCGGAGAGCGCGACGGCAAGCGCCGCGGTGCCGATGACCAGGGTGCGCGTGCGGCTCGACGTGCGTATGCGGCTCAACTCGAAAACCTCCGGTGCGATGTCTGTCTCCAAGGCAGAGTCGATTCGCGGCTTTCGGGTTGCGGAAATCGGGAAAAATCGACGGAACGCGAGTGTGACAAGGCTCTCCGTAGGCGACGCCCGCCGTCGGCCCCCGGGCGTGACCGGCCGACTGCCCGGTCGCCCGGAGGGAGTTGCGCACCGGCGGTATCGGGGAGGGTACGGCGAAGACCACCTGACCGGTGTCCGGCTGTGGCCGGACAGTAGGGTTCGGATGTGTCAGCCCCCGATCATCGAGGTACCGTCCGTGACCCCCAACCCGCCGCACGCCCGGCACCCGCAGTGAGCGTCGTGGGCACCGGAGCCGACGGGGGGGCCGGGCTTCCGGGCGCCGCGCGCCCTGCCCCCGACACCCCGCGCCTCGGGGCCGTCCCCGGGCTGCCCGACGAGGCGTACGAACACGACGGCCAGCTCACCAAGCGCCACGTCCGGGCCGCCACCCTCGGCGTGCTCGCACCTGCCCCAGGGGAGCTCCTGTGGGACATCGGCGGCGGCTCCGGGTCCGTGGCGATCGAGTGGATGCGCACCCACCCCTCCTGCCGGGCGATCACCGTGGAGCGCGACCCCGTACGGGCGGAGCGCATCACACGCAACGCCGAACACCTCGGTGTGCCCACCCTGCGCGTGCTCACCGGCCGGGCCCCCGACAACTTGACCGGACTGCCCACGCCCGACGCCGTCTTCATCGGCGGCGGGCTGACCGTCCCGGGCCTTCTCGACGCCTGCTGGGAAGCGCTGCCGGTCGGCGGTCGCCTGGTCGCCAACACGGTCACGCTGGAGTCCGAGGCGCTGCTCGCCGAGCGATACCGACGGCATGGCGGTGAGCTGACCCGTCTCGCCGTCGCCCACGCCGTGCCCGTCGGCGGCTTCACCGGCTGGCGCCAGGCGATGCCGGTCACCCAGTGGTCCGTACGCAAGCCCTCGCTCACCCCCACCGCGGAACGCTCAGCCGCACCCCCCGCAGAACACTCAGGAGACGACAGATGACCGTGTACTTCATCGGCGCGGGGCCGGGTGCGGCCGACCTGATCACGGTGCGTGGTGCGCGCACGCTCGCCGCCTGCGGAGTGTGCCTGTACGCGGGCAGCCTGGTGCCCCGTGAATTGCTCGCCGAGTGCCCTCCGGACGCCAGGCTGGTCGACACCGCGCAGCTCGACATCGACCGCATCACCGAGGAACTCATCCGCGCGCACAGCGAGGGCCACGACGTGGCCCGCCTGCACTCCGGTGACCCCTCCGTCTTCAGCGCGGTCAACGAGCAGATGAGGCGCCTCGACGAGGCGGGCGTGCCCTACGAAGTGGTTCCGGGTGTGCCCGCGTTCGCGGCCGCCGCGGCGGCCCTCAAGCGGGAGCTGACCGTGCCCACGGTCGGCCAGACCGTCATCCTCACCCGGGTGGCCAACCGCGCCACCGCGATGCCCGAGGGCGAGGACCTGGCGACCCTGGGCCGCAGCGGCGCCCTGATCGTCCTGCACCTCGCCGCCAAGTACGCGGACCGGGTCGTCGAGGAACTACTGCCGCACTACGGTGCCGACTGCCCCGCCGCCGTCGTGGCGCTGGCCTCCCGCCCCGACGAGCTCATCCTGCGCGGGCCGCTCGAAGGCATCGCGGAGCAGGTGAAGGCGGCGGGCGTGATCCGTACCGCCGTCATCATGGTCGGCCGCACGCTCGGCGCCGAGCAGTTCCACGACAGCCACCTCTACTCGCCCGGACGCGAGCGGCACGCCTGCTGACGGCGCCGTCACCCCGGCCGGGCGGCCGGTCGGCGCACGCTGCCGCGCCCGACGACCGTGCCTGCCCGGTCGATGCAGATGACATCGACGGCGACCGGAGCGCCCCGCAGGACCGACAGAGCCTCGTCCCGAGCCGCCACGGCCACCAGGTCCCCGAGCGGCACACCCCGCGCCTGGCACAACTGGAGGGCCGCTAGGCCCGTGTTGGCGGCCGCCACTTCGGCGGCAAGGGCTTCGTCGGCGCCGCCCCGTCGGGCCAGTTCGGCCAGGAAGGGTTTGTCGACCTGGGATCGGGCCGAGTGCAGGTCGAGGTGTCCGGCGGCGAGCTTCGACAGCTTGGCGAATCCGCCGCAGATGGTGAGCCGGTCCGTCGGATGCCGGCGTACGTACTTGAGCACGGCGCCCGCGAAATCCCCCATGTCGAGGAGCGCGATCTCCGGCAGCCCGTACTCGGCCACTACGGTCTTCTCCGAGGTCGAACCGGTGCATCCCGCCACATGGGTGTGTCCGGCGGCGCGGGCGACGTCCACGCCGCGCCGGATCGAGTCGATCCATGCCGAGCACGAGTACGGCACCACGATGCCGGTCGTGCCCAGGATCGAGAGGCCGCCCAGGATTCCCAGACGAGGGTTCCAGGTGGAGCGGGCGATCTCCTCGCCGTGGTCCACGGAGACGGTGACCTCGACGTCCCCCGTGCCCCGGTGTGCGGCGGCCACCCGGGCGATGTGGTCGCGGATCATCTGACGCGGAACGGGGTTGACCGCGGGCTCGCCGACGTCGAGCGGCAGCCCGGGCAGGGTGACCGTTCCCACGCCGGGCCCCGCTTTGAACACCACGCCCGAGCCGGTCGGCAGTCTCCGTATGGTGGCGCGTACGAGAGCACCGTGGGTGACGTCCGGGTCGTCGCCCGCGTCCTTGACCACCCCGGCCGTCGCCCGCCCCTCGGTCAGCTCCTCCACCGCCAGCGCGAAGGCCGTGGCCTGCCCCCGGGGGAGGGTGATGGTGACCGGGTCGGGGAAGTCACCGCTCAGCAGGGCCGTGTACGCGGCGGTGGCCGCCGCGGTCGCGCAGGCACCGGTCGTCCAGCCCGGCCGCAGACCGGTGTGTTTGAGTTGGGCGCTGCGACCACCTCTCGCCTCACTCATGGATGGACCCCATGCACGTACTCGTACTCGCCGGGACCACGGAAGCCCGCCGCCTCGCCGAGCTGCTGGTGGCGGAGCTGCCCGACGGGGCCAAGGTGACCAGCTCGCTGGCCGGGCGCGTGGCCAGTCCGAAGCTCTCACCGGGTGAGGTCCGCGTCGGCGGCTTCGGCGGAGCCGAAGGGCTTGCCGAGTGGCTGCGTACGCACCAGGTGGACGCGCTCATCGACGCCACCCATCCTTTCGCCGAGACGATCAGTTTCAACGCCGCGACAGCTGCCGCGGCTGCTCATGTTCCCCTGCTGGCACTGCGCCGGCCCGGCTGGGTGCCTGGCGGCGGCGACGACTGGCATCCGGTCGACTCCCTGGCTGGGGCGGCGCGGGCGCTGCCCGCGCTGGGGCAGCGCGTTTTTCTCACGACGGGACGCATGGGGCTGGCCGCCTTCGCGGGGCTGGACGACCTGTGGTTCCTGATGCGGTCGGTGGACGCCCCCGAACCCCCGCACCCCGCGCGCATGGAGGTGCTGCTCGACCGGGGCCCGTTCGCCCTCGACGGGGAACGCGAGCTGATCCGCCGCCATCGCATCGATGTCGTCGTCACGAAGGACAGTGGCGGCGCGGCCACCGCCCCCAAACTCGCCGCCGCCCGCGAGGCGCGGATCCCGGTGATCGTGGTGCGCCGGCCACCGGTTCCCGAGGGAATCACGGTGGCCGGCACCCCCGGCCTGGCCGTCGCCTGGCTGCGCGAACACCTGCGCTCTCAGGCGTAGTCGCAGGCCACAGGTTCAGCCCTGCGGATAGCGGCGGGGTGTCCAGACGATCTGCCGTCCGTCACCACGCCGCACCCATCGCGTCTGCGAGGACCCGACGATCAGGATCGTGCGCATGTCCACCTCGGCCGGATCAAGATCAGCCAGACGTACGGTGCGCACACTCTCGGCCGGTCCGCCGACGTCCCGGCCCAGGACCACGGGTGTGTCCGGTGAACGGTGCTCAAGGAGCAGATTGCGGGCCTTGCCGACCTGCCAGGTCCGGCTGCGTGAACCGGGGTTGTACAGCGCGAGCACCAGGTCCGCCGAGGCCGCCGCCCGCAGCCGTTCCGCGATGACCTCCCACGGCTTGAGACGGTCCGAGAGCGATATCGCGGCGTAGTCGTGGCCCAGCGGCGCTCCCGCGCGGGCGGCGGCCGCGTTGGCCGCGGTCACCCCTGGCAACACCCGCACCGGCAGGTCCGCGTACTCCTCCTGGGAGGCCACCTCCAGAACGGCCGTCGCCATGGCGAAGACCCCTGGGTCGCCGCCGGACACCACGGCCACGCGACGACCGCGGCGCGCCAGGTCCAGGGCGAACTCGGCGCGCTCCGACTCCACTTTGTTGTCGGAGCCGTGCCGCATCTGCCCGGCGCGGACCGGCACCCGCTCCAGGTAGGTGGTGTAGCCGACGAGGTCGTCGGCGGCGGCCAGTACCCCCCGTGTCTCGGGCGTGAGCCACAGCGGTCCGGCAGGGCCGGTGCCGACCACGGCGACCTCTCCGCTGTCCGGGGCGCGTTCGGGGCGGGGCCTGCCGATCCTGCTGGGCAGGACCGCCACCGCGAAGTACGGCACGGAGTCGGGGTCGATGTCGGCCAGGTCGCCCATGCGCTCCCCGGCCATCGTGGCGCGTTCGACGTAGTGCGCCTCGGGCAGCCGCCCCGACGCCTCGAAGGCGCGGCGGACGGCAGGGAAGGTGCGGCCCAGTTTCATCACCACCGCGGCGTCGGTGGCGGCCAGACGGGCGGTGAGCTCCTCCTCCGGCAGGGTGCCGGGCAGGATGGTCAGCACCTCCTCGCCCTCGGCGAGCGGGGTGCCGAGCCGGGCGGCCGCGGCGCTGATGGAGGTGACACCGGGGATGACTTCGGTGACGTAGCGGTCGGCGAGCCGCTTGTGCATGTGCATGTAGGAGCCGTAGAACAGCGGGTCGCCCTCGGCGAGCACGGCGACCGTGCGCCCTGCGTCTAGGTGCACCGCCAGGCGGGCCGCCGCCTCGGTGTAGAAGTCCTCCATCGCGCCCCGGTAGCCGCCCGGATGGTCGGTGGTCTCCGTCGTGACGGGATAGACCAGTGCCTCTTCCAGGTGGTCGGCGTGGATGTGCCCGGCCGCGATGGACCGGGCGATGGACCGCCCGTGCCGGGCGCTGTGATAGGCGACGACATCCGCCTCGGCGATGACTTCCACGGCTCGTACGGTCATCAGCGCCGGATCGCCAGGTCCGAGCCCGACTCCGTACAGTCGGCCCTTCTTCTGCTCGTTCACGCTTACTCTTCCTCGCTGGCGATAGCGTTGAGGGCGGCTGCCGCGATGGCGCTTCCGCCGCGACGGCCCCGCACGATGAGGTGCTCAAGACCGGACGGGTGTGCGGCCAGTGCGGCCTTGGACTCGGCGGCGCCGACGAAGCCGACCGGCACACCTATGACGGCCGCGGGGCGCGGGGCACCCTCTTCGATCATTTCGAGCAGGCGGAACAGGGCTGTGGGCGCGTTGCCGACGGCTACGACCGCGCCTTCCATCCGGTCACGCCACAATTCCAGGGCGGCCGCGCTGCGGGTGGTACCGAGCTGCGCCGCGAGACCGGGAACCGCCGGGTCGGACAGCGTGCACACGACCTCGTTGGCCGCAGGCAGCCGCTTGCGGGTGACCCCGCTGGCGACCATGGCCACGTCGCACAGGATGGGAGCGCCTGCCCGCAGCGCCTGGCGAGCGCGGGTCACCACGTCCGGGGTGAAGGCGAGATCGCGTACGAGGTCGACCATTCCGCAGGCGTGGATCATCCGGACCGCGACCTGGCTCACATCGGCGGGCAGGCCGACCAGGTCCGCCTCCGCGCGGATCGTGGCGAAGGACTGGCGATAGATGGCCGGTCCGTCCTTCTCGTACTGGTGCACAGTGCTTTCGCTCTCTTCATTGGGCATGGAATGGATGCGAAACGGACAGGTTTCGCGGTTTGGTAGGGCGCGGTCAGCTCAGGGTGCCGCGGGCCGCCGCCACGGCCGCCGCGAGCGCGGCGGGGCTGTCAGGGATGCTCTGGGCGCCGCCTCGTTCTTCGCCCCGCACCACGGAGACCTGGTGGCCGTCCGGGGTGGCGACGACGTCGACCCACTCGCCCCGCGGATGACCGCACCGGCGTTCGCACCCCGACCAGTACACGGGCAGAGCCCCCGCGGCCCCCACGGTCGCTGCCGCCTCGCCCCGCACATCGGCCAGGGACTTGGCGCAGCCGGGCCGCCCGATACAGGCGCCCACCCCGGTCCAGGGGGAGCGGGGGCCGATGATCAGGCCGACCGAACCCAGGCGGGCCAGCGCCTCTGCGGCGTGCGCCGGATCCGTGCCCGGGACGACGACGCCGCGCCAAGGAGTCAGCCGCAGTTCGCCACTTCCGCAGCGCCGGGCGGTGTCCGTCAGCGCCTGCCACTGCGCTGCGCCGATGCGTCCCAGCGGCACGCCGACAGACAGCGTGACCGCGTCCTGCGGACCAGTCACGACGCCGAGGGCTGGAGTCGCCGAGTCGGGCGGGCGTACGGGGCCGGCGGTGCGGGTGGAGCGGATTTTGGCCTGCCGCAACCGCCGTAGGACCTCGTCGAGGAGGATCTCGCCACCCCCGGACAGATCCGTCACACGCCAGGCACCGGAGCCGGGCGCGGCGTCCAGGAAGGCCTCGGCGGCGATCAGGGCGGCCTCCGGCGCTCGGTTGGCAGGTATGCGCACCACGGACTCCGACGACCCGATCCGTAGCAGTGCGTCCTCGCCGCTCCGTGCCGTCAGGGCCACATCGGCGCCAAGCACGTCCACATCGCCGCGGCCGTCGTCGAGCGCGAACAGGAAGCGCCCGGACAGGCCAACCGCCGTGTCACTCGCGCACAACAGGTCGTCCAACGCGGACAGCCACGGGCGGATGTCCCGATCTCCCCGGCCGTCGAGCCCGGACAGCGGGGAGGCCACCACGTTGCGGATCCGCTCGTGGCGCTCGGAAGGCAGCAGCCCTGACGCGCCCATCCGGGAGACCAGTTCGCTGCCACAGTCCGGTCCCAGGCCGCGCAACTGCACATTGCCGCGCGAAGTGAGATGCAGCTCACCATCGCCCAGGCGTCCTGCCAACTCCCGCAGCACGTCGGCCTGCGCCACGGTGAGTACGCCGCCGGGAACACGGACGCGGGCCAGCGCACCGTCGTCCGCCTGGTGCAGCCGCAGCGCCCCGGGGCAGGCGTCGCCACGGGCACGGGCTGACGCGTTTCCTGGGGACAGGGGTACGGGCAAGGTGGCTGGCGGGGGCATGGCGGCGAGCATACCGACCCCCTCACCAGGTCCGTATGACCCCCACCAGAAGAGCGACCCTTACTATGCCTAGCGACGGGCCATCCGGCACGTCGTCGCCACAGACGGCGACAAGGGAGGAAGCCCGGTGCGATTCCGGCGCGGTCCCGCCACTGTGAGCCCGGCCCACCAGCCGGGCGAGTCAGGAACTCCCGTCCCCACCGCTCGCGATCCGGCGTGAGCAGGGGACCGCCATCCGACACCGCCCGGGGCGTGGACACCCCGAGGAAGGCCAGACGCCGCATGATCCTGCTCCTGTCGACGTCCGATACCGACCTGCTCAGCGCCCGCGCCGCCAACGGCCCGGTCACCTATCGCTACGCGAACCCTTCCCGGCTCCCGCTCCAGGACCTTCCGCAGCTCTTGGACGGCGCCGACCTGGTCGTCGTACGTCTCCTCGGTGGCGTCCGCGCCTGGCAGGACGGTCTCGATCACGTCCTCGCCACCGGGCGCCCCGTCGTCGTCCTCACCGGGGAACAGGCCCCCGACGCGCAGCTGATGGCTGCCTCCACGGTCCCGATCGGCATCGCCGCCGAGGCCCATGCCTACCTGGCCCACGGCGGGCCCACCAACCTGGAGCAGCTGGCCAGGTTCCTCTGCGACACGGTCCTGCTCACCGGCCACGGCTTCGAACCGCCCGCCCCGGCGCCCTCCTGGGGCCCTCTGGAGCGCACGTCGCAGCAGGCGGACGGCCCCACCATCGCGGTGCTCTACTACCGCGCCCACCACATGAGCGGCAACACCGCGTTCATCGAGGCCCTGTGCCGCGCCGTGGAAGACACGGGCGCCCGCGTCCTGCCGTTGTACGTCGCTTCACTGCGGGCACCCGAGCCCGAGCTGATCGACGCCCTGCGGGCCGCCGACGCGATCGTGACCACCGTCCTCGCGGCGGGCGGTACCCGGCCCGCCGAGGCGTCGGCGGGCGGTGACGACGAGTCCTGGGACGCCGGCGCCCTCACTGGCCTTGACGTGCCCATTCTCCAAGCGCTCTGCCTCACCAGTTCACGGGCAGACTGGGAGAACAACGACGAGGGCGTCTCACCATTGGATGCCGCAAGCCAGATCGCGGTCCCCGAGTTCGACGGCCGCCTGATTACCGTTCCGTTCTCGTTCAAGGAGATCGACGAGGACGGCCTGCCCGCGTACGTCGCCGATACCGAGCGCGCCGCCCGGGTCGCGGGGATCGCCGTGCGCCATGCACGACTTCGCCACATACCGAACACCGAGAAGCGCATCGCGCTCGTCCTGTCCGCATACCCGACCAAGCACTCCCGGATCGGCAACGCGGTCGGACTCGACACCCCCGCAAGCGCCGTCGCCGTGCTGCGCCGCCTCCGCGCCGAAGGATACGACTTCGGTACCGAAGAGGTGCCGGGCCTGGCCTCCGGCGACGGCGACGAGCTGATCTACGCGCTGATCGAGGCGGGCGGCCACGACCAGGAGTGGCTCACCGAGGAACAACTGGCCCGCAATCCGGTCCGCATCCCGGCGGCCGACTACCGGCGCTGGTACGCGACGCTGCCGCCCGAACTCCGCGAGGCCGTCGAGCAGCACTGGGGCCCCGCTCCGGGCGAGATGTTCGTGGACCGTTCGCGCAATCCGGAGGGCGACATCGTCCTCGCCGCCCTGCGCCGCGGCAATCTGCTCATCCTCATCCAGCCGCCGCGCGGCTTCGGTGAGAACCCGATCGCGATCTATCACGACCCCGACCTGCCGCCCTCGCACCACTACTTGGCCGCCTATCGCTGGATCGCTGCCTCCGCCGAGGACCACGGCTTCGGCGCGGACGCGATGATCCACCTCGGCAAGCACGGAAACCTGGAATGGCTGCCTGGCAAGAACGCCGGCCTCTCCGCCGCCTGTGGCCCCGACGCGGCTCTCGGTGACCTCCCCCTCGTCTACCCGTTCCTGGTCAACGACCCGGGTGAGGGAACCCAGGCCAAGCGCCGCGCCCACGCCACTCTGGTGGACCACCTCGTACCGCCGATGGCCCGCGCCGACAGCTACGGCGACGTCGCCCGCCTGGAACAGCTCCTCGACGAGCACGCCCAGATCGCGGCGATGGACCCGGCGAAGCTCCCGGCGATCCGCGCCCAGATCTGGACCCTGATCCAAGCCGCGAAGCTCGACCACGACTTGGGGCTCGAAGGCCGCCCCGAGGACGAGGGTTTCGACGAGTTCATCATGCATCTCGACGGCTGGCTCTGTGAGATCAAGGACGCGCAGATCCGCGACGGCCTGCACGTCCTGGGCGGCGCGCCCGCCGGCGCCGACCGTGTCAACCTCGTCCTGGCGATCCTGCGCGCCCGCCAGATCTGGGGCGGCACCACGTCTCTGCCCGGCCTGCGCGAGGCCCTGGGCCTCGACGAGGCGGCGCCCACCCGCACCACCGCCGACGAGGTCGAGGAGCAGGCCCGCGCCCTGGTCCAGGCGATGGAGGACGCGAACTGGGCCCCGAACGCCGTCGTCGATGTCGCCGCCGGGCACCCGCAGCCCGTCGCCGACATCCTCGACTTCGCCGCCCGCGAGGTCGTACCGCGCCTCGCCGCCACCACCGATGAACTCGACAACACCGTCCACGCGTTGAACGGTGGCTTCGTCCCCGCCGGGCCCTCCGGCTCCCCGCTCCGGGGCCTGGTCAACGTCCTGCCGACCGGTCGCAACTTCTACTCCGTCGACCCCAAGGCCGTGCCCTCCCGCCTTGCCTGGGAGACCGGCCAGGCACTGGCCGACTCGCTCCTGGACCGCTACCGCGCCGACAACGGCGAGTGGCCCACCTCGGTCGGCCTGTCCCTGTGGGGCACGAGTGCGATGCGCACCGCCGGCGACGATGTCGCGGAAGCCTTCGCTCTCCTGGGCGTCCGACCGGTCTGGGACGACGCGTCGCGCCGTGTCACGGGTCTGGAGGCGATTTCGGCGGCCGAACTCGGCCGCCCGCGTATCGACGTCACCCTCCGCATCAGCGGCTTCTTCCGCGACGCCTTCCCGCACACCATCGGCCTCCTCGACGACGCGGTTCGCCTCGCCGCCTCGCTGGAGGAATCCGCCGAGCAGAACTACGTACGCGCCCACACCCAGGCCGACCTGGCCGCCCACGGCGACGAACGCCGTGCCACCACCCGTATCTTCGGCTCCCGCCCCGGTACGTACGGCGCCGGCCTGCTCCAGCTCATCGACTCCCGGGACTGGCGCACGGACGCGGACCTCGCCGAGGTCTACACCGTCTGGGGCGGCTACGCCTACGGCCGCGAACTCGACGGGCGCCCGGCCCGCGAGGAGATGGAAACGGCGTACAAGCGCATCGAGGTCGCGGCCAAGAACACCGACACCCGCGAACACGACATCGCCGACTCGGACGACTACTTCCAGTACCACGGCGGCATGGTCGCCACGGTGCGCGCGCTCAAGGGCAGCGCCCCGGAGGCGTACATCGGCGACTCCACGCGGCCGGAAGCCGTCCGCACCCGCACCCTGGTCGAGGAGACCTCTCGCGTCTTCCGGGCCCGGGTCGTCAACCCCAGGTGGATCGAGGCGATGCGCCGCCACGGCTACAAGGGCGCCTTCGAACTCGCCGCCACCGTCGACTACCTCTTCGGCTACGACGCCACGACAGGCGTGGTCGCCGACTGGATGTACGACAAGCTCACCGAGACGTACGTCCTGGACCCGGCCAACCGCGAATTCCTCCAGCAGGCCAACCCCTGGGCTCTGCACGGCATCGCCGAACGCCTGCTGGAGGCGGAGTCACGCGGCATGTGGGCGAAACCCGACCCGGCGGTGCTGGACGCACTGCGACAGGTGTATCTGGAGACGGAGGGCGACCTGGAGGGCGAGGACTGAGGGTCGGCCCCCGGCCCCCGGCGTCGCGGCCGGGCCTGGTCGGCTCCTCGATCCTGCCCACCACCTGCGCCAAGGGCCCCCCGGATCGGCGACCTCGGGGCCGCACCACCACACACACCGTGTGGTGGTGCGGCCCACCCGTGATGCGTTAGCACGTCGGTCGACTCCGGCGGCGGTCACACCCGGCACGATGTCGCGCACGTCGTCATCCATGGGGCGGCGTGCTCGCGGCCCCGCGCACCGTAGGCGGACCGATGTTCGGCGTGCTCCTGCGGGGAGTGCGAGGTGAAGTTACGCTGCGCGGACGGTCAACGACTGGAGGTACGCATGCGCCGCACCACCGTACGGAGATTGTCGGTCTGGGCCGTTGCCGCGGCGATGGCATCGGTTGGCGCCACGGCGCCGCCGTCCACCGCCCGGGGCCCCGCCCCCTCGCCCGCCACGACCAAGGCGCCGCCCGGCAAGACGCCGGTCGCCACCGGGTACGGGGGAGCGGTCGCCAGCGTCGACGCGGACGCCTCGGCGGCCGGGATCGAAGTGCTCAGGAACGGTGGCAACGCGGTGGACGCGGCCGTCGCCACGGCGGCGGCGCTCGGGGTCACCGAGCCCTACTCGGCGGGCATCGGCGGTGGCGGCTACTTCGTCCACTACGACGCCAAGTCCCGTACCGTGCGCACGATCGACGGCCGCGAGACGGCCCCGCGCAGCGCGGACAAGTCGCTGTTCCTGGAGGACGGCAAGCCGATCCCCTTCGAGCAGGCGGTAAGCAGCGGACTTGGCGTCGGTACGCCGGGCACCCCGGCCACCTGGCGGACGGCGCTGGACAAGTGGGGCAGCAAATCCCTGCGCACCCTGCTGAAGCCGGCCGAGAGGCTCGCACGCGACGGCTTCACCGTCGATCCGACCTTCCGCAGCCAGACCCAGGCCAACGAGGCGCGGTTCAGGGACTTCCCCGACACGGCGGAGCTGTTTCTGCCGGGCGGTGAGCTGCCGGTGGTCGGCTCCCGGTTCAAGAACCCCGATCTGGCCAGCACCTACGGCGAGTTGGGCCGCGAGGGCGTCGACGAGCTGTACCGGGGAGACCTGGCGCGCGACATCGTCCGCACCGTGCGCAAGCCGCCCGTGGACCCGAAATCGCAGCGGGTGGCCCGGCCCGGCGACCTGACCACGAGGGACCTGCGGGCGTACGGCGTGATGGGGCAGGCGCCGACCAAGGTCTCCTACCGTGGGCTCGACGTGTACGGCATCGCCCCGTCCTCCTCCGGCGGTACGAGCGTCGGCGAGGCACTCAACATCCTTGAGCGGACCGACCTTTCGGCCGCCTCGCCGACCGCGTATCTGCACCGCTTCATCGAGTCGAGCCGGATCGCGTTCGCGGACCGGGGGCGCTGGGTCGGTGACCCGGCCTTCGAGGACGTACCCACGCGCGAGCTCCTGTCGCAGCGCTTCGCGGATTCGCGCGAGTGCCTCATCAAGGACGACGCGGTGCTCACCAGCCCGCTCGCACCGGCCGATCCGCGCAAGCCCGCGGCGTGCCGGGCCGGCGGGAAGGCCGCCCCGACGACGTTCGAGGGGGAGAACACGACGCACCTGACGGCGGCCGACAAGTGGGGCAACGTCGTCGCGTACACGCTGACCATCGAGTCGACGGGCGGCAGCGGCATCACGGTGCCCGGTCGGGGCTTCCTCCTCAACAACGAGCTGACCGACTTCTCGTTCGCCCCGGCCGCCCCGGCGGTCCACGACCCGAACCTGCCCGGTCCCGGCAAGCGCCCGAGGTCGTCGATCTCGCCGACGATCGTCCTGGAGAACGGCCGGCCGCTCCTCGCGCTCGGCTCGCCGGGTGGCGCGACCATCATCACCACGGTGCTCCAGACCCTGACCGGCCATCTGGACCGGGGGCTGCCGCTGGTCGACGCGATCGCGGCGCCGCGTGCGAGTCAGCGCAACTCGGCCACCACCGAGCTCGAACCGGGGCTGTGGGACAGCCCGGTGCGGGCCCGGCTCGAAGCCCTCGGGCACGTCTTCAAGCAGAACCCGGAGATCGGTGCGACGACCGGGGTGCAGCGACTGCCGGACGGGCGCTGGCTGGCGGCGGCGGAGAAGGTGCGCCGCGGCGGAGGCTCGGCGATGGTGGTGCGGCCCGCCGGTGAGCGGTAGGGCGGACATCCGGTGAACGACCGGACGCCCGGACGGGCCCGACGAGGTCGGTCCGTCCGGGCGGGCTTCCCGGCCCTGCCGCGCCCCGACGCCCGCCTTCTTCACCGTGCCGGTGATCCCTCGCTGCTCGCCTGTCGACGGACGAGAACGTGGCGCGGTGCGCCCTGCGTGCCCGTGTGAGGCGGGTTCCCGGGCCCGCCCCGCCGTACGACGTAGTGTCGCGGGCATGACTTCCGATCAACTCGAAGCGCTCGGCCGCTCCGAATACGTCAGCCTGACCACCTTCCGCAAGAACGGCACCGCCGTCGCCACGCCCGTCTGGGCCGCGTCCGACGGCACGGAGCTCTTCGTGTGGACCAAGTCGGACTCCTGGAAGGTCAAGCGCCTTCGCAGTGACAAGCGGGTGCTCGTCACCGCCTGTGACGTCCGCGGCCGCATCGCCGAGGGCGCGCCGTCCGCGGAAGGTATGGCCCGGCTGCTCGAAGAGGCGGCGATGCGTGATCTGCGCAAGCTGCTGGCCCGCAAGTACACCTGGAAGTTCTGGTTCGTGGAGTGGCCGGCCATGGTCTTCCGGCTCGGCAAGCGTCCGCACACCGGAATCGCCATCCAGTTGTGACGCGGGAGCCCTGAGGGCCCCGGCGATCCGATCGGATCGGAAAAGCGCGCGTAGCCGCGCCGTAACACAACTGCGGTCGAATGCCAGCGGACCGGTTGGTTCCAGTCGGTGGTGGGCGGCAGGGGCATTCATGGCGGCGGGGCAACTCCCAGTGGACACCGAGGTGTTCGCGCACTATCTGAGAGATCTGACAGCATTGCTCGATACGGGCGGTGGCTGGTGCGGGGTCTTCTGGCAGCGTGATCCCGAGGGCATGCGCGCCTGCCTGGACGGGGCCGAACTCCCGCCGTGGGACGTACTGGAGGCGTTGCTCCAGGACTTGGCCGCCGGGCACGGGCCGCAGGCCGCGCAGCATGAGGCGGTACGCGCGCGAGGACTCCACGCCGCGGCCGCGGCGGAGTACGACCGGCGGCCCCACGCGCGCGCGGCGCTCGCGGACCGGCTCGGGGTGATGCGGCGGGAGCAGGCGCACGCCGCCGGGCGGGAGCGGGAGCTGACGGGGCGTCTGCGGGGCGCCGTGGGCGGCGTCGACGCGGAGGGCGTCGGTCTCGAACTGGCCTGGGTACGGGACGACCGCGAACGCGCGGCGGCCCGCTGCGCGGAGATCATCGACCGGCTCGCGGCCCTGGACTCCCGGGAGGGCCGCGAAGCAGGACCCGCCGCCGACCCGGTCCGCCCGCCGGCGCCCGACACGTGGTTCCGCGCGCGGGATGCCGCGGCGTACGACGTGGGGGATCCTTCGGACCCGCACCTGCCGGCATCGGCCGATCCACCCGCCGCCACCCCCGCGACCGCCCCCGCCGCGAGGCGGCGCCCCCGCGGCGCCCGCTATGCCGGGTTGGACGACGACAGCGACGACGGGGGCGGATTCCTCACCGTGCCCGGCCTGTCCGCGCCCGCGGTCGCCGGGCCCCGGGGTGCCAGGTACGCCGGAGCGGCGGAGGAGGAGACGGCGGAGGTGCCTCCCGCGCCCGACCGGGCACGGGAGGCCGAAGACGAACGTGCCGCCTCCGACACCGTCACCGCCCTGGTGCGGCTGCGGGGCGAGGGGCGCAGTGGTGAGGCGCACGCGCTGCTCTGTGAGGCCGCCGCCCGGCCCGTCGCCCGGCTGCCCGCACTGGCCGTGGCCCTGCACCGGGCGGGACTCGCCGCCGACTGGGGAACCCTGCTGTGGGAAGCGGCGTCGCTGCCGCCCCACCGGGTCGCCGCGCTGGCGGGCGCGCTGGACGCGGCCGGACTCGCCGAGGACGGCCTGCGACTCCTGCGGCAGGGCGTCGCCCGGCCCGCGGTCGAGGTCGCGGAGACCCTGCTGGCGCTGGACGCCGCCGGGCAGCAGTGCGAAGTGCGCTCCCTGGCCGACGCGTTCGTCCGGGTCCGTACCCCTGAGGACAGTGCCCACCTCGCGCAGAGCGACCCGCACCGGCTGGTCCCCCTGCTGCTGGGCGCCGCGCGCGACGCGGGACCGGGAAGGTATCGCGACGTGGCCCACGCCCTGCGGTTGGCCGGATTCGCACCGTGAACACATGGCCCGTCCGTCACCCCCTCGGGTGCGAAACATGATCGACTCAGCGGGTTGACGACGATGGTCTTGCCCCACTCCCCGACGGGGCTTACGTTCATCCCTCCACGTCCCGAATCTACGGGCGTAGAAGGTCTCTGACGTCCCGTTGAAGGAGACAAGTCATGGCCAATGTCGTACGCGCCGCACTCGTCCAGGCGACCTGGACGGGCGACACCGAATCCATGATCGCCAAGCACGAGGAGCACGCCCGCGAGGCGGCCCGGCAGGGCGCGAAGATCATCGGCTTCCAGGAGGTGTTCAACGCCCCCTACTTCTGCCAGGTGCAGGAGGCCGAGCACTACCGCTGGGCGGAGGCCGTCCCGGACGGGCCGACCGTCCGCCGGATGCAGGACCTCGCCCGTGAGACCGGCATGGTCGTCGTCGTACCCGTCTTCGAGCGCGAGCAGTCCGGCTTCTATTTCAACACCGCGGCCGTGATCGACGCCGACGGAAGCTACCTCGGCAAGTACCGCAAACACCACATCCCCCAGGTCAAGGGCTTCTGGGAGAAGTACTACTTCAAACCGGGGAACCTGGGCTGGCCGGTCTTCGAGACGGCCGTCGGCAGGGTCGGCGTCTACATCTGCTACGACCGGCACTTTCCCGAGGGCTGGCGCCAACTCGGCCTCAACGGCGCCCAGATCGTCTACAACCCCTCTGCCACGTCACGCGGTCTGTCCGCCCACCTCTGGCAGCTGGAACAGCCCGCGGCGGCCGTCGCCAACGAGTACTTCGTCGCCGCCATCAACCGGGTCGGCGAGGAGGAGTACGGCGACAACGACTTCTACGGCACCAGCTACTTCGTCGACCCGCGCGGCCAGTTCGTGGGGGAGGCCGCGAGCGACAAGGCGGAGGAACTGCTCGTACGGGACCTCGACTTCGACCTCATTGAGGAAGTACGCCAGCAGTGGGCGTTCTACCGAGACCGCCGTCCCGACGCGTACGAAGGACTGGTACAGCCGTGAGTAGTCTCCACGACCGCCACAAGGCGGTCATCCCCGACTGGGTCGCCCTCTACTACCGGCAGCCGATCGAGATCACCCACGGCGAGGGCCGGCACGTCTGGGACGCCGAGGGAAAGAAGTACCTCGACTTCTTCGGCGGCATCCTCACTACCATGACGGCTCACGCGCTCCCCGAAGTCACCAAGGCCGTCACCGAGCAGGCCGGGCGGATCCTCCACTCGTCGACGCTCTACCTCGACCGGCCCATGGTCGAGCTCGCGGAGCGGATCGCGGCCGTCTCCGGCATCCCGGACGCGCGGGTCTTCTTCACCACGTCGGGCACCGAGGCCAACGACACGGCCCTGCTCCTCGCCACGACGTACCGCCGCTCCAACCAGCTCCTGGCGATGCGCAACAGCTACCACGGCAGGTCCTTCTCCGCCGTCTCCATCACCGGCAACCGAGGCTGGTCCCCGACCAGCCTCTCGCCGCTCCAGACGATGTACGTGCACGGGGGCGTCCGCAGCCGCGGTCCGTACGCGCAGCTGTCGGACGCGCAGTTCATCGAGGCATGTGTCGCCGACCTCGAAGACGTACTCGGCCAGACCGGCGGCCAGGTCGCGGCGCTCATCGCGGAGCCCATCCAGGGCGTCGGCGGCTTCACCTCACCGCCCGACGGCCTGTACGCCGCGTTCCGCGAAGTGCTCGACCGGCACGGCATCCTGTGGATCTCCGACGAGGTGCAGACCGGCTGGGGGCGTACCGGGGACCACTTCTGGGGCTGGCAGGCACACGCCGAGAACGGCCCGCCGGACATCCTCACCTTCGCCAAGGGCATCGGCAACGGCATGTCCATCGGCGGGGTCGTCGCCCGCGCCGAGGTCATGAACTGCCTCGAAGCCAATTCCATCTCGACGTTCGGCGGCAGCCCCGTCACGATGGCCGCGGGCGTCGCCAACCTGGGGTACCTCCTGGAACACGACCTCCAGGGCAACGCCCGCCGCGTCGGCGGGCTGCTCCTGGAGCGGCTGCGTGCGATCGGCGCGAGCGTGCCGTACGTGCGCGAGGTGCGCGGGCGCGGCCTGATGGCGGCGATCGAGCTGGTGAAGCCGGGCACCGACGAGGCGTCGCCGGAGGCCGCCACCGCCGTCCTTGAGGCCGCGCGCGAGGGCGGCCTTCTGATCGGCAAGGGCGGCGGCCACAACACCAGCGTGCTGCGCATCGCCCCGCCGCTGACCCTCACCGTCGCGGAGGCGGAGGAGGGCGCGCGGATCCTCGACCGGGCGCTGCGGGAAACGCACTGAATCACGAAGGCGCGGAGCCGCCCGTGTGGCTACCGGGCGGCTCCATCGGAAGGGAGCAGAAATGGTGAACCGTACCGTTGTCCGCGGAGGTCTTGTCATCACGGCCTCCGACGAAATGCACGCCGACGTCCTCATCGAGGACGGGCGGATCGTCGCACTCGCCTCGCACGGCAGCGACGCGGCCGGGAGCTGGACCGCCGAGCGGACCATCGAAGCGGCAGGCAAATACGTGATCCCGGGCGGTGTCGACGCGCACACCCACATGGAGCTGCCCTTCGGCGGCACCGCGGCCTCCGACTCCTTCGAGACGGGGACGCGGGCGGCGGCCTGGGGCGGCACCACGACCATCGTGGACTTCGCCGTGCAGAGCGTCGGCCACGCGCTGCGCGAAGGGCTCGACACCTGGTACGCGAAGGCCGACGGGCAGTGCGCCATCGACTACGCGTTCCACATGATCATGTCCGACGTCAACGAGTCGTCGCTCAAGGAGATGGACCTCCTGGTGGCGGAGGGCATCACTTCCTTCAAGCTGTTCATGGCGTACCCCGGGGTCTTCTACAGCGACGACGGCCGGATCCTGCGCGCCATGCAGCGCTCCGCGCACAACGGTGGGCTGATCATGATGCACGCCGAGAACGGCATCGCCATCGACGTACTCGTCGAGCAGGCGCTCGCCGAGGGCCGCACCGATCCGCGCTATCACGGGGAGGTCCGCAAGGTCCTCCTGGAGGCCGAGGCCACCCACCGGGCCATCCAGCTCGCCCGGGTCGCCGGCGCCCCGCTGTATGTCGTGCACGTGTCCGCCGAGGAGGCACTCGCCGAGCTGGCCGCCGCCCGCGACAAGGGGCTCAACGTCTTCGGCGAGACCTGCCCGCAGTACCTGTTCCTGTCCACCGACAACCTCGCCGAGCCCGACTTCGAGGGCGCGAAATACGTCTGCTCCACGCCGCTGAGGCCTCGCGAACACCAGGCGGCGCTGTGGCGCGGGCTGCGGACCAACGACCTCCAGGTGGTGTCCACCGACCACTGCCCGTTCTGTTTCACCGGGCAGAAGGAGCTGGGACGCGGCGACTTCTCGAAGATCCCCAACGGACTGCCGGGCGTCGAGAACCGTATGGACCTGCTGCACCAGGCGGTCGTCGACGGGCACATCTCGCGCCGCCGCTGGATCGAGATCGCCTGCGCCACGCCCGCGCGGATGTTCGGCCTCTACCCGAAGAAGGGCACCATCGCTCCGGGCGCCGACGCGGACATCGTCATCTACGACCCGCACGCCGAGCAGGTCGTCTCCGCCGCCACCCACCACATGAACGTCGACTACTCCGCGTACGAGGGGAAACGGCTCACCGGCCGCGTCGAGAGCGTGCTCTCGCGCGGTGAAGTGGTCATCGACGAGCGGGAGTTCACCGGCCGCGCAGGACACGGCCGCTACACACCCCGCGCCACCTGTCAGTACCTGAACTAGGAGCTGCCGTCATGGACTTCGGACTCGTCCTGCAGGCCGACCCGCCGGCCTCCGCGGTCGTCAGTTTGATGCGCCGCGCGGAACGCAACGGCTTCCGCTACGGCTGGACCTTCGACTCCGCCGTGCTGTGGCAGGAGCCCTTCGTCATCTACAGCCGCATCCTTGAGCACACGGAGCGGCTGATCGTCGGGCCGATGGTCACCAACCCGGGCACCCGCACCTGGGAGGTCACCGCGTCGACCTTCGCCACCCTCAACGAGATGTACGGCAACCGCACGGTGTGCGGCATCGGCCGCGGCGACTCCGCGATGCGCGTCGCGGGACGCAAGCCCAACACCCTCGCCCGCCTCGGCGAGGCGATCGGCGTCATCCGCGATCTGGCCGAGGGCCGGGAGGCCGAGGTCGACGGGCAGTCGCTGCGGCTGCCCTGGGTGAAGGACGGCAGTCTGCCGGTGTGGATGGGCGCGTACGGGCCCAAGGCGCTCGCCATGGCAGGCGAGAAGGCCGACGGCTTCATCCTGCAGCTCGCCGACCCGTTCCTGACGGAGTGGATGGTCGAGGCGGTGCGGACCGCCGCGTCGGACGCGGGACGCGACCCGGCGTCCGTCACCATCTGCGTCGCCGCGCCCGCGTACATCGGTGACGACCTGGACCACGCACGCGAACAGTGCCGGTGGTTCGGCGGAATGGTCGGCAACCACGTCGCCGACCTCGTCGCCAAGTACGGCGAGCACTCCGGTCTCGTACCGGAGGCGCTCACCGCGTACATCAAGCAGCGGCAAGGCTACGACTACAGCCACCACGGGCGCACCGGGAACCCGGACACGGCGTTCGTGCCCGACGACATCGTCGACCGCTTCTGCCTGCTGGGTCCCGCCGAGGCGCACATCGAGAAGCTCAAGGCACTGCGGGCGCTGGGCGTCGACCAGTTCGCGGTGTACGACATGCACGACGCGAAGGAGACGACGATCGACGCGTACGGCGCCACGGTCATCCCGGCGCTCAACTCCTGAGAGGGGCCCGCCTCGGGCTCGACTTCCGCGCGGGCGCGGTCATCACCGGCGTCGTCGGCGTGCCCAGCATGCCGTGGAAGCCGACCGCCGCCCCCGAGCTGTACATCTTCACGGCTCGGCCCGGTCGGCGGCCTGCCCGGCGCGGTCGCCGGCATCCTGGCCGCCGACCGCGGGTGGGCCGTCGGGCCGGCGTCCTCGCCGGCCCTCTTCACCCTGCTGAGCACGAGGTCCCGCGACAAGGTCTGAGGCAGGCCGTGGCGCGGGCGCCCACATCGACGCGGGCGCCTCGCGCCGGGCGGGCGGTCACGCGGTTATGGCACGCGGGCGGTCCACTCCTGGGTGTCGAACTTCGCCGCGGCGAGCTCTTGCGCGCGCGTCATTTCCTCGTCCGTCACCTTGCCCGCCGCCAGCCCGTACCGGGTACGGAACGAGTCGATCATCCGGTCGATGACCGCCTCGCGCGCCAGGCCCGTCTGGCGACGCAGCGGGTCCACCCGCTTCTTCGCGCTCTTCGTGCCCTTGTCGGAGAGCTTCTCCTTGCCGATGCGCAGCACTTCCGTCATCTTGTCCGCGTCGATGTCGTACGCCATGGTCACGTGATGCAGCACGGCCCCGCCGTCGCTCGCCACCCGCTTCTGCGCGGCGCCCGCGATCTTGCCGGCCTCCGTGGCGATGTCGTTGAGCGGCTGGTACCAGGCCTTGATGCCCATGTCACCGAGCGCGCCGAGCACCCAGTCGTCGAGGTAGGCGTAGCTGTCCGCGAAGGACAGGCCCTGGACCAGGGCCTTCGGCACGGAGAGCGAGTACGTGATGGTGTTGCCCGGCTCCATGAACATCGCCCCGCCGCCGCTGATCCGGCGTACGACCGTGATGCCGTGGCGCTCCACGCCCTGCGGGTCCACCTCGTTGCGCAGCGACTGGAAGCTGCCGATGACCACGGCGGGCACGTCCCACTCCCACACCCGCAGCGTCGGCGGACGGCGCCCGGCGGCCACCTCGGCGGTGATGACCTCGTCGAGCGCCATGTGCAGGGCCGGGGTCTGCGCCCCCTCGTGGATCAGCTGCCAGTCGTAGTCGGTCCAGTCCGTGGCGTGGGCGAGGGCCCGGCGCACGGCGACCGCGACGCCCTCCGCCGTCAGGCCGAACATCACGGTGTCCTCGGGGAGCGCCGCTTCGATGCGGGCCGCGAGGCCCGCCGCGTCGGTGTCCTCCGGGGCGCCCTCCAGCGCGGCGTTGATCGCCAGGATCGCTTCGTCGGGCTCCAGGAAGAAGTCGCCCGCCACCCGGACGTCCCGCAGGACACCGTCCCGCGCGTCCAGATCGACCACCACGAGCTTGCCGCCGGGGACCTTGTACTCACCGTGCACTGTGCTGCCTCCTGAGGTTCCGAGCAGGGACAACGCCATCCCCGGGGCGGTCCATTCCGGGACCGCGACGGTGCCGCTAGCCTGCGGGGACGGCTGACCGAACACAGGAGGACCGGCTCGGCCCGGTCCTTCTGTGCGACCCGGCCGATGGCGCCCCCGCCCACCCGCTGACCCAGGAGCCCCTCGTGTTCACGACCCGGCCCACCCTCCAGGGCACCTTTGGCATGGTGTCCTCCACCCACTGGCTCGCCTCGCAGTCCGCGATGGCAGTCCTGGAGGACGGCGGCAATGCCTTCGACGCCGCTGTCGCCGCCGGTTTCGTACTGCATGTCGTCGAGCCGCACCTCAACGGCCCGGCCGGGGAGGTGCCGATCATTCTCGCGCCGGCCGGCGGAGACGTCCGGGTGCTCTGCGGGCAGGGGTCCGCACCGGCCGGGGCGGACATCGCGCACTTCCGCGGCCTCGGCCTCGACCTGGTGCCCGGCACCGGGCCGCTCGCCGCCGCCGTGCCGGGCGCGTTCGACGCGTGGATGGTGCTGCTGCGCGACCACGGCACCAAGTCCCTGGCCGAGGTGCTGAAGTACGCCATCGGGTACGCCGAGGACGGGCATCCGCCGGTCGAGCGGGTGGGGGAGACCGTCGCGACCGTACGGGCCCTCTTCGAGACCGAGTGGCCCACGTCGGCCGAGATCTACCTGCCGGGCGGCGAACTGCCGCAGCCGGGGCGGCTGTTCCGCAACCCCGCCCTCGCCGCGACCTGGCGGCGGCTGGTGGCCGAGGCGTCCGGGACCGACCGGGAGGCCGAGATCGAGGCGGCGCGGAAGGTGTGGCGCGAGGGGTTCGTCGCCGAGGCGCTCGTCGCGCAGTCGGGCCGCCGCACGCTCGACACCAGCGGTCGGCGGCACACCGGGACCCTGTCGGCCGCCGACCTCGCGGGGTGGTCCGCGACGTATGAGGATCCGGTCACCTACGACTGGAAAGGGTGGACGCTGTGCAAGGCGGGCGGCTGGAGTCAGGGGCCCGTCTTTCTGCAGCAACTGGCCCTACTGTCGGACGAGTTGCCTGCGTGCGGCTCCGCCGAGTACGTCCACCTGCTCGTCGAGGGCTGCAAGTTGGCGATGGCCGACCGGGAGGCCTGGTACGGGGACGCGGACGAGGTGCCGCTGGGGGTGCTCCTGTCCGACGACTACAACGCGCGGCGCCGGTCGCTCGTCGGCGCGCGGGCCTCGTACGAGCTTCGGCCGGGGAGCCCCGGCGGCCGGACGCCGGTGCTGAGCGAACACGCCGGCGCCGTGGCCCGTGGGGCGGGGCTTCCCGCGCCGCGAGCGGCCGGCGCGGGGGAGCCGACCGTGGCCGAGGACGGTGCGACCCGCGGCGACACCTGCCACCTCGACATCGTCGACCGCTGGGGCAACATGGTCGCCGCGACACCCAGCGGCGGCTGGCTCCAGTCCAATCCGGTCGTGCCCGAGCTGGGTTTCCCGCTCGGCACCCGGCTCCAGATGGCCTGGCTCGACGCCGGACTGCCCAACTCCCTGGTGCCCGGCCGCCGCCCGCGTACCACCCTGACGCCAACGCTGGCGCTGCGAGGCGGGGTGCCGGTCATGGCCTTCGGGACGCCCGGGGGCGATCAGCAGGATCAGTGGCAGCTTCACTTCTTTCTCGCCGTCGCCGGTGGACTTGATCTCCAGGCGGCCATCGACGCCCCGAACTGGCACAACGACAGTTTCCCCGGGTCCTTCTATCCGCGCGGCATGCGGCCCGGTTCCGTCACCGTCGAGTCGCGCATGGACGAGGGAGTGGTGGCGGAGCTGCGTCGGCTCGGCCATGACGTGACGGTCGGGGAGCCGTGGTCGGAGGGCCGGCTGTGCGTCGTCGCCCGCGACCCGGCGACGGGCGTGTTGTCCGCCGCGGCAAACCCCAGGGGAATGCAGGGTTACGCGGTCGGGCGCTGACCGCCCCCCTGGCTGTCAGCGGTCCGTGCTTTGCTGGAGGCATGATCGATGACAAGTTGTCCGACGTCGAAGAGGCTGTCCGCAAGGCGGCAGCCGCCGAGATCATGCCGCGGCACCAGCAGCTGGCCGCGCACGAGATCATTGAGAAGTCCGGGCCGCACGATCTGGTGACGGTTGCCGACCGGCGGGCCGAGGAGCACCTCACGGCTTCGCTGACGCGGCTGCTGCCCGGCTCCGTCGTCGTCGGCGAGGAGTCGGTCCACGAGGACCCTTCGGTGTACGAGGCGCTGCGCGGCGACGCGCCGGTGTGGATCGTCGACCCGGTCGACGGGACCCGCCAGTTCGTCCGCGGCGAGGCGGGCTTCTGCACGCTGGTCGCCCTCGCGCACCGGGGCGAGGTGCTCGCCTCCTGGACGTACGCGCCGGTGCTCGACGAGATGGCCGTCGCGGTGCGGGGCGGCGGCGCCCGGCTCAACGGGGAGCCGCTCCGCGCGGGCGCGCCGGTGCCCGGCGCGGCGCTGCGGGTGGCCATGTCCCACCCGGACTACACGACACCGGAGCAGAAGCGGGCCCTGCTCGGGCTGAACGCCGACGGTGTCGAGGCCCGCCCGTGCGGCTCGGCCGGGCTGGAGTACCTGGGCGTGGCCCGGGGGGCCCTGGACGCGATCGCGTTCTCGTGGGAGCTGGCCTGGGACCACGCGGCGGGGCTGCTGCTGGTCGAGGAGGCGGGCGGGGCGCAGTCGACGCTCGCGGGGGAGCGGTTCCGGGTGGCGGGGGGCAACGCGCTGCCGTTCACCGCGGCTCGGGATGCGGGGACCGTGGCTCGGGTGCTGGGGTTGCTGCGCGGGAAGTGAGGGCCGGATGCGGGCCCCGGCCCCCTCCCGGCGCCCCATCGCTTCTGCCCGGGAATATCCTGGGGGTCTTGGCCACCGGCTGACAAAGGAGTCCGAAGGTGCCGTCGATGCTCGATGCCGTCGTCGTAGGGGCGGGGCCCAACGGACTGACCGCCGCTGTCGAACTTGCCCGCCGGGGCTTCTCGGTGGAGGTGTTCGAGGCGCGGGACACGATCGGTGGCGGCGCCAGGACCGAGGAGCTCACGCTGCCCGGATTCCGCCACGACCCCTGCTCCGCCGTCCACCCGCTGGGCGCCGGCTCGCCTGCTTTCAACGCCATGCCGCTGGGCCGGTACGGGCTGGAGTGGCTGCACGCCGAGCTGCCGATGGCCCATCCGTGGGACGACGGTACGGCCGCGGTGCTGTCGCGCTCGGTCGCCGAGACCGCCGCGTCGTTCGGGTCGCGCGACGCGGGTGCCTACCGGCGACTGGTCGCGCCCTACCTCGGGAAGTGGGACACCCTGGCGCGCGACTTCATGTCGCTGCCGCTGACCGCCCTGCCGCGCGACCCGCTCACCCTGGCCCGCTTCGGGATCGCCGGGCTGCCGCCCTCGACCTGGCTGATGCGCCGCTTTCGTGACGAGAAGGCGCGGGCCTTGTTCGCCGGGCTGGTGGCGCATGTGATCGCTCCCCTCGGCGGGATCGCCACCGGCGCGGTCGGGCTCGTCTTCGCGCTGGCCGCGCACGCCGGGGGCTGGCCGATGGCTCGGGGCGGTTCGCAGTCCGTCTCGGACGCGCTGGCCGCGTATCTGCGGGATCTGGGCGGCACGATCCATACCGGGTTCGAGGTGAAGCGGCTCGATGATCTGCCGCCCGCTCGTTCGTATGTGTTCGATACGTCGCCCACTGCCCTGGCCCGCATCGCGGGGCTGGGGAGGGCGTATGAGAACTATCGGTACGGCGCGAGTGTTTTCAAGATCGACTACGCGCTGGACGGGCCCGTTCCGTGGACGGCGGAGGAGGCTCGGCGGGCCGGCACCGTTCAGGTGGGTCCCAGCGCCCGCGAGATCGACACCGCGCTGCGCCAGGCCGCGGGCGGCACGGCTCCCGAGACTCCGTTCCTGATCACCGCCCAGCCCAGCCTCGTGGACCCGTCGCGCGCACCCGAGGGCAAGCAGGTCTTCTGGGCGTACGGCCATGTCCCGCACGCCTGGGGCGGTGACCTGACGGACGCGGTCGAGCGGCAGATCGAGCGCTTCGCCCCCGGCTTCCGCGACCTGATCCTGGCCCGCGCCACGGCCGGCCCGCCGGAGCTCGCGGCGCGCAATGCGAACTATGTGGGGGGAGACATCGCCTGCGGCGCGGCCTCCGGGCTGCAACTGGTGCTGCGTCCCAAGCTGTCGCTCTTTCCGTACGCGACGCAGCACCCGGCGGTCTTCATCTGTTCGTCGGCGACTCCGCCCGGCCCCGGCGTGCACGGGATGTCGGGGCACAACGCGGCGAAGGCCGTCTGGCGGCACCTGCGAGTGGTGGGCCGATGACCCTTGAGCTCGTGCGCGGCGACATCACCGCGCAGCACGTCGATGCCATCGTCAACGCCGCCAATTCCTCGCTGCTGGGCGGCGGCGGTGTCGACGGCGCCATTCACCGGCGCGGCGGTCCCGCCGTCCTCGCCGACTGCCGCAGGCTGCGTGCCTCCCACTACGGGAAGGGCCTGGCCACCGGGCGGGCCGTCGCCACCACGGCGGGCCTGCTGGACGCGCGGTGGGTGATCCATACCGTCGGGCCCGTGTGGGCGCAGAGCGAGGACCGGTCGGAACTGCTTGCCTCCTGCTATCGGGAATCCCTGCGCGTGGCGCGGGAGTTGGGTGCGAAGAGCGTCGCGTTCCCGGCGATCTCCACCGGCATCTTCGGGTGGCCGATGGACGACGGGGCACGCATCGCCGTTCGTACGGTGCGCGAGGCGGTCGACGCGCCGGTGGCGGAGGTGCGGTTCGTTCTGTTCGGGGATGATGCGTACACGGCGTTCGAGCGGGCGCTGGCAGTCGCACCGTGATGTCGGATTCTCGCCAGCTCCGCGGTGTCGGGTGCTCGATGCTTGAGTCATGCGTATCGACGCCATGCACAACGACACGGAGCGCTGCGTCCGAGCCGTTCAGTCGAAGGACCAACGTTTCGACGGGTGGTTCTTCACTGCGGTCCTGACCACCCGGATCTACTGCCGCCCCAGCTGCCCCGTCGTGCCGCCCAAGGTGGAGAACATGAGCTTCCTGCCGAGTGCCGCCGCCTGCCAGCAGGCCGGTTTCCGGGCCTGCAAGCGATGCCGCCCCGACACCAGTCCGGGCTCCCCGCAGTGGAACGCCCGCGCCGATGTCGTCGCCCGCGCCATGCGACTGATCAGCGACGGCATCGTCGACCGCGAAGGCGTGCCGGGGCTCGCCGGGCGCCTTGGGTACAGCGCCCGGCAGGTCGAGCGCCAGCTCCTCGCCGAGCTGGGCGCCGGACCGCTCGCCCTGGCCCGCGCCCAGCGCGCCCAGACCGCCCGTCTCCTCATCGAGACGACCCCGCTGCCCATGGCCGACGTCGCGTTCGCCGCCGGGTTCTCCTCCGTCCGTACGTTCAATGACACGGTCCGCGAGGTCTTCGCGCTGTCCCCGTCGGAGCTGCGTGCCCGTGGTACCAAGCAGCCGCAGACGCCCGGAGCGATCTCCCTGCGGCTGCCGTTCCGGGCTCCGCTCAACCCCGACAACCTCTTCGGCCACCTCGCCGCGACCGCCGTCCCCGGCGTCGAGGAGTGGCGCGACGGGTCCTACCGGCGCACGCTCGACCTGCCGTACGGGCACGGCATCGCGAGCCTCACCCCGCGCCCCGACCACATCGCCTGCCTGCTCTCGCTGACCGACCTGCGCGATCTGACCATCGCCATCAGCCGCTGCCGCTGGCTGCTCGACCTCGACGCCGACCCGGTCGCCGTCGATGGCCAGTTGCGCACCGATCCGCTGCTGGCCCCGCTCGTCGACAGCGCCCCCGGGCGCCGGGTGCCCCGCACCACGGACGCGGCGGAGTTCGCGGTACGGGCCGTGCTCGGTCAGCAGGTCTCCACCGCCGCCGCCCGCACCCACGCGGCCCGCCTCGTCGCCGCGCACGGGGTGCCCGTCGACGACCCGGCCGGTGGCCTCACCCATCTCTTCCCGCCCTCCGGCGCGCTCGCCGGGCTGGACCCCGAGGCGCTCGCGCTGCCGCGCAGCCGCCGGGCCACCCTCCTGACGCTGGTCTCGGCGCTCGCCGACGGGACGCTGCGGCTCGGCATCGACAGCGACTGGGACCAGGCGCGCGCCCAGCTCATGGCGATGCCCGGGTTCGGCCCCTGGACGGTCGAGGCGATCGCGATGCGCGCGCTCGGCGACCCCGACGCCTTTTTGCCGACGGACCTCGGAATCCGGCGCGCCGCAAAGGAGTTGGGGCTCCCGTCGACGCCCGCCGCGTTCACGGCGCGGGCGGCGTCCTGGCGGCCGTGGCGGGCGTACGCCGTCCAGTACCTGTGGGCCACCGAAAACCACGCCATCAACCACCTCCCCGCGTAGGAACACGGCAGAAGGCCAGGACGACATGACGTACAAGCAGCACTTCGTGGTTGACAGCCCCTACGGCGCGCTGACGCTCGTCGCGACCGGGGGCACACTCTCGGCCGTCTACATGACCGACCAGCGTCACCGCCCGCCCGAGGAGACGTTCGGCGACCGGGATCCGGGTCCCTTCGCTGAGACCGTCCGTCAGCTCGACGCGTACTTCGCGGGCGAGCTGACGCAGTTCGACCTGCCACTGCGCCTGGCGGGCACCCCGTTCCAGCTGCGCGTCTGGGAGCAGCTGCAGCGGATCCCCTACGGCGAGACCTGGTCGTACGGCGGACTGGCCGAGCGCATCGGCAACCCGGCCGCCTCCCGCGCCGTGGGCCTCGCCAACGGAAAGAACCCGGTCAGCATCATCGTTCCCTGCCACCGGGTCATCGGCGCCGCGGGCAGCCTCACCGGCTACGGCGGCGGCCTGGACCGCAAGCAGCGGCTGCTGGCCTTCGAGAGCGGAGTGGCGGCCGACGAGCAGGAGTCGCTGTTCTAGCCCCCGATCCTCTTGAACGGGGTCGGGGGCCGGCTGGTCCAGCGGTGCAGCAGGGAGACGGCCGTCTGCTTGGTGACACCGTCCTTCTGGACCGTGCCGGCCTCGGTGAGGTAGTAGCGGCTGCCACCGAGCGCGACCAGCCCGTACTGACCGCCGGACTCCCAGCCGTAGGTGTTCGACGGCGCGTGGTGCAGGCCCTTGGGGAGCAGGGACAGTAGTTTGCCGCGCTCCGGCTCGGGCTGGCCGGTGATGGGGCCGTTGACCGGGCGCTTCGCCCCGGCCACGATGAACAGCGAGTAGTTGGGGAACTGCGGCTTCGCGCCCTTGTAGACGGCCATCAGCCAGTTGCCCTTGGCGGCGTCGTACTCCAGGTTCTGCACGCCGTAGCGGGTGTTGCCGGTGAAGACGAAGAACTTGCCGTCGACACGTCCGGGACCACTGGTGTGCGGAGCGCTCTCCGGCAGCGGACGCTCGTACTTGCGCCAGTCGCGTACGTCGTACTGGAGCAGGACCTGGTGGTCGTTGTCCTTGCGGGTGGTGTTCGAGTAGACGCCGTAGGCGACGGTCAGCTGCTGCCTGCCGTGCCGCCCGGCGCGCCCGTTGTCGAGATCGGGGCCGAAGGAGACACCGTCGATGCCACTGCACCCGTACCGGTGGTCGGGGGTGTTCGCGGTGTCCCCGTCGAACTTCCCGTCGCCGTTCATATCGGCCGTGTAGTCCGCCACGACCTCCTTGAGGTAGACCGTGGACACCATGTCGGTGGTTCTGGCGTCCATGCCCGTTCGGGTGATGCGGTCCACGTCGATGATCGCGATGTAGAAGGCCTTCGCCGACTTGTACTCCAGCGAGCCGTAGACCCGGCCGTCCTTCTCGTTGAAGTCCAGGTCTCCGAGGTGCCCGGTGAAGCCGGATACGGACCCCACCGGTTTGCCGCTCAGGTCGGTCTTGACGAGGAGGTTCGTGAAGGAGAAGTACATGAACCCCTTGCGCCGGTCGACGGCCACACCCTGGACGTGCCCGGACGCCCAGGCGCCGCCGTCGATCTTCGTGGGCAGATGTCCCACCCTGGCTGCCGTGTCCGGTACGGAAGGTTCCGCCGCGCCGGCCGACAGCGTGCCCTGGGCCACCAGGGCGCCGGCGGCGAGGGCGGTCAGGACTCCACCGATGAATGTGCGCATGGGCTCTCCAGGTTCGTAGCGGAACGGAAGAACGGATGACGCCGGGGACGTTAGGCCGTGCTGTCGACCAGTCGGTGCACATCGGTACAACACAGAGTGAAGGCACCGGGTCAACAGACCGTAGAGCGCCTGGCAGTTGGCGGACAGTCCTGATTCGGCCGAGCGGTTTCCGGGCAGAGGTCGACGTGCTCCGGGTGGCCCGTGACCGTTATGTCCACGCCGATTCTGCCGCAGCGGGCCATGGTGCGCCCGGCGAGCTCCGCGGGGCCGGGCGGGCGTGGCGCGTCGCCTCCGGTGCTGGTCGTCCCACCGTGCCGGCCGTCGGCATCGCCGTCGCGCGCGGATCGGCGACTTCCGGGACGAGATGTCGGGGCTCCCCCTTTCTGCCCGCCGCGCATGGGAGATTTATCCCGTTTCGCGGATTTTGAGGCGTACGAGAGGGAGGCGGGTGCCGGATGAAGCGATGTGTGCACGTACGGGCGGCGGCCGGAGCGGCCGTGGTGACGGGTGGCGGGCCCGCGTCGGCCGCCGACGGGTCGGGGCCGCTGGTGCGGTCCCGGGGCATCGACCTGCTGGAGGGCGTCTTCGAGCGCATCGGCGTGCCGATCGGCGAGAGCCGCAGGGCGGTGCGCCAGACGTACGACTCCCGCGCGACGGCCGCCGACTGACCGGGGCGCGCACGGGTGCCGAACTTACACGAAATGATGACCTATCGGTTGAAGTGGCCCGGTCGTGAGGGACCCCCATGGGCAGGTGCTCCCTCCTCGGATATGGTCGGGGCGGCGCGACTGCCTGTTCGAAAGCAAGGGATGCAAGGTGACGGACGGAGCAGTAACTGAGACCGCGTGCGTGCTCGTCGCAGCGGACAAGTTCAAGGGTTCGCTCACGGCCGTGCAGGTCGCGGAGCGGGTGACGGCCGGGCTCAAGCGGGTCGTCCCCGACGTACACGTAGAGGCCCTGCCCGTCGCGGACGGCGGCGACGGCACAGTGGCGGCGGCTGTCGCCGCCGGGTTCGAGCGCCGGGAGGTACCGGTCACCGGGCCGCTCGGTGAGCGGCGCACCGCGGCCTTCGCGCTGCGCGACGGCACAGCGGTCGTCGAAATGGCGGAGGCCTCGGGCCTCCAGCACCTCCCCGAGGGCGTGTTCGCACCCCTCACCTCCACGACGTACGGCTCCGGTGAGCTGCTGCGCGCGGCGCTCGACGCGGGCGCCCGCACGATCGTCTTCGGCGTCGGCGGCAGTGCCACGACCGACGGCGGCGCGGGCATGCTGGCCGCGCTCGGCGCACGCTTCCTGGACAAGGCGGGCGAGCCCGTCGGCCCCGGCGGCGGCGGGCTGCGCGACCTGGTGACCGCGGACCTCGCAGGCATCGACGCCCGCTTCGCCGACGTGGACCTCGTCCTGGCCAGCGACGTCGACAACCCGCTGACCGGGCCCAAGGGCGCGCCCGCGGTGTACGGGCCCCAGAAGGGCGCCACCGAGGAGGACGTCGCCACACTCGACGCCGCCCTCGGGCACTACGCGTCGGTGCTGGAGGAGGCCGTCGGCCCACAGGCCGCCCGGTACGCCCTTTCCCCGGGCGCTGGCGCGGCGGGCGGCATCGGCTACGGGGCGCTCGTCTGCCTCGGCGCGAGCTTCCGTCCCGGCATCGAGGTCATGCTCGACGTCCTGGGCTTCGCCGCGGCCCTGGAGCGGGCCACCCTGGTCATCACCGGCGAGGGCTCCCTCGACGAGCAGACCCTGCACGGCAAGGCCCCCGCGGGCGTCGCCGCGGCGGCCCGCGCGAAGAACATCGAGGTCATCGCGGTCTGCGGCCGGCTGGCCCTCCTTCCGGAGGCGCTGGGGAGGGCCGGCATACGGCGCGCGTACTCCCTGGCCGAGCTGGAGCCGGACCAGGCGCGGTCCATGGCCGAGGCGGGGCCGCTCCTGGAGCGCGCCGCGGAGGCCATCGCGCGGGACTTCCTGCTCTGACCGGAGCCCTCCGGGCGCACGGCCTCCTTTTCCACGCATGCCGACAGGGGCGGGACTCATGTCCCGCCCCCTGTCGGCATGCGTGGTGCGGCTGTTAGCGTGTCGCGCATGGTCTTCCCTCGCGGCGTCTAGGACTCGCTCCGCCGACCGCACCCGCCCTCGTCGGCCGGTGCGGCGTCCAGGAGTCCCCGTACGCCCGCGGCGCCCCGTGTTGCGCGCCGCCCACCGAGGGAATCACCCATCATGTCTGTGCCCCCGTCGGCGCCTTCGCGCGCCGTCACCTACCGCGCTGTCCTGCGCACCCCGCGCTCCCGCCGCCCCTTCGCCGCCGCGCTGCTCGGGCGGCTGTCCTACGGCGTGGTGCCGCTCGCCCTCATCCTCACTGTCCAGGAAGCCACCGGCTCGTACGCGTCGGCCGGCACCGCCATGGCCCTCTTCGGGCTGACCAGTGTCCTGCTGTCGCCCGCCAGAGCGGCCCTCATCGACCGCTACGGGGCGCGTCGCGCACTGCCGCCGATGACCCTCGGCTACGCCGCGCTGCTCCTCGCCCTGGCCGCCGTCACCCGGTTGCCGGACCCGTCGGCCGCGCTGCTGGTGGGAGCGGCGGCCGTCACCGGCGCCTTTACGCCCCCGCTCGGGGCCGTCGTACGGGCCGTCTGGAGTCGGCTGCTGCCCGACCGGCAGCTGCTTCAGCGCGCCTACAGTCTCGACGGCGTCGCGGAGGAACTCCTCTACGTATCAGGGCCGTTGCTGGCCGGACTGCTGGCCGCGCTGCTGCTGCCCGCCGCCGGCCTGGTGGTCGGCGCCGCACTCGTCCTGGTCGGCGGCATCTGCCTCGCGACCTCCCCGGCCGTCCGCATGGCGCAGAGCTCTTCCGCTGCCACCGTCGACGCCGTACACGACGAGGGCGCGTCGGCCGGGCGTAGGTCCGTCGTGCGAGCCCTGCGCGCGCCGATCGCTGCCGCGGCAGGGCTCGGCCTGTGCATCGGCGCGGTGGAGCTGCTGGTCGTCGCCTTCGCCGACCAGCAGCATCGGGCCTCCGCGGTCTCCTGGGTGCTGGCGGCCCTGTCCGCGGGCAGCGCGGTCGGCGGCCTCACGTACGGGGCCGTCAACTGGCGCGTGCCGGAGCGGGTGCGCCTGCCGCTCCTGGTCACGGGGCTCGGCCTCACCCTGGCCCCCGCCGGTCTCTCGCCGCACCTGTATGTGCTCATCGGCGCGGCCGGGCTCGCCGGGATCTTCGTCGCCCCGGCGCTGACAACCGCCTACCTGATCGCCGACGCGTCCGTACCGGCGGGCGACCGCACCCGCGCCGGCGCCTGGGTCAACACGGCCTTCAACGCGGGGGCTTCGGCCGGTGCGGCGCTCTACGGGCTGCTGGTGGGCCGGGTCCCGCTCTCCGTCTGCTTCGCCCTCGCCGCGGCCCCGGTACTGCTGGCCGCCGCCGCGAGCATCACGCGCCCGAAAGCCGGAAAGCGTCCAGGGCCAGCGTCATCTCGATCAGGTCCCGCGGCCGGGACAGCGAGCGAGCCGTCAACTGCTCAAGTCTCCTGAGCCGGTTGAACACCGTATTGCGGTGGCAGTACAGCCGCGTCGCCGCCCGGCCCGCCGAACCCTCGGACTTCAGCCACGCGTCCAGCGTCTCCAGGAGCACCGCGCGGTCGCCGGGGTCCAGTTCGAGCAGCGGGCCGAACACATCGGCGACCAGCCGCGCGGCCAGCTCCGGCTGGCTCACCACCAGGGCCGTCGGAAGCCGCTGATCCAGCCGCACGATCCCCGCCTCCGAGCCGCAGGTGCGCAGTGCGGTCTCGGCCAGCCGGCGGGCCGGGCCCAGGTCGGCCAGGCCCGCCACCACCGGGCTGATGCCGCCGGTGCCCGCGCACCGGCGGCCCAGCTCGTCGGCGAGCTCCGCGAGGCCGGCGTCGTCGCCGGGCGCGACGACGCCGACCTCGTGGTCCGTGCGCATCCGCCAGAAGAAACGCATGCCGCCGGTGGCGGCGACCCGGTGGAACGGCTCTCGGTTCTCGCGCCGCTCCACCCGCAGCACCACGACCGCGTACCGCCCGAACTCCGGCAGATCGAGCCCCGCCGCCGCGCGGGCCGCGAGGCCGGGGGCCGACTGGCCGTCCAACAGGGCGTCGAGCAGGGCCTGTACGCGTTCGTCGGTGCGCAGCTGCATCTCCTGCTCGGTGCTGCGGTAGGCGTCCGCGACCGTCGCCGCCTGCCGGTCGACGGCCGCCCACATCTGCGCCACGGTGTGCACCAGCACGGGCAGCGCGTCGGGCTCCTTGTCGCTCACGATCCGCAGGAGCTCGTCCCAGACGAGGTACCCGGCGTGCCGGTACGCGAAGAGGAGCAGATCCAACGGGAGCCCCTGCTCGGCCCGGCGCCGGCCGAGCCGCTCCGCGTACGCCAGGTCCTTGCGCGGCGCCGAGCGCGGCGCGGTGATGGCCTCTATGCCGTATCGCAGCGCCTCGTTGATCTGCTTCCAGTGCTCGTCGCCCGGCACCGCGAGATCGAACTGGGGCGAATGCGAACGCAGTTGCCCCATCAGTAGGTCGGTGAGATGCGGAACACGCTCCAGGAGCGCGTCGGAGACGCTTGTCAGGACCGACCATTCACGATCAGTGCGTGCTCTGCGGCCGCTCATGGCTGGTGAGGATGCCACCGAAAGCGTACCGGGCGACAGACCCTTGTGCGCGTGCACAATCCGGATCTGCCGCCGCTGGTCATGCGCAGCGATTCGGCCCCGCGCCGTGGACGGTGCGGCCCACCGGTGCTGACCTGTGTCCCGGTACACGGCGGCAGAGTTGATCGGTGGAAGGGGGGCGGGCATGGCTTCGCTGGAAGTGAGTGGGCTGGCCGTGGGTTACGGCCCGGTGCGCGCGCTGCGCGACGTCTCGCTCCAGGTGCCGCCCGGCGCGGTCGTCGCCGTGCTCGGTGGGAACGGAGCGGGCAAGTCGACTCTGCTGCGCGCCATTTCACGCACCCTGCGGTTCCACCGCGGCGCCGCGACGGCGGGCGCCGTGGCGTTCGACGGGCGCCCCCTGGATCGTATGAACGCGGCGCAGGTGGTCGCGGCCGGAGTGGTCCAAGTCCCCGAAGGGCGCCAGGTGTTCGCCCGCATGACGGTGGGCGACAACCTGCGGGCCGGTGCGCTCGGCGCGCGCGGCGGACGCAAGGAGACCGCCGCCGCACTCGCCCGGGTCCATGAACTCTTCCCCGTCCTGGCCGAACGCGCCCACCAGCGGGCCGGTCTCCTCTCCGGCGGGGAGCAGCAAATGCTCGCTCTGGGGCGGGCGTTGATGGCCCGGCCCCGGCTGCTCCTGCTCGACGAGCCGTCGCTGGGCCTCGCCCCGCTGATGGCCGCCCGGATCGCCGAAACCGTCCGGGAGATCAACGCCACCGGTACGTCGGTCCTGCTGGTGGAGCAGAACGCGGCCCTCGCGCTGCGCCTGGCCTCGACCGCGTACGTCCTGGACGTGGGCGAAGTGGCCCTGTCGGGCCCCGCCGACGAACTGGCCGCGTCCGACGAGGTGCGCCGTCGCTATCTCGGCGTCGTCGACGAGACGGCGGCTGAGGACGCGGTACGGGCCGAAGCGGTCGCCCCCACGCTGCGGAGGTGGACGGCATGACACCGGAGGCCGACGCGGCAGCCCGCACCCCTGTGCGGGACGCCCGCGTCCCTGCCCTGCACGTACGCGACCTCATCGTCCGCTTCGCCGGGCTCACCGCCCTGGACGCCGTCTCCTTCACCGTCGAGCCCGGCAGCGTGCACGCCGTCATCGGTCCCAACGGCGCGGGAAAATCCACCTGCTTCAACGTCCTGTCCGGCGTCTACCGCGCCACCTCAGGCAGCGTCCGGCTCGGCGCCACCGAACTGACCGGCCTCGCACCGCACCGGATCGCCGGGCTGGGCATCGCCCGCACCTTCCAGAACCTGGCGCTGCCACCCCACTCGACGGTCGCCGACAGCCTGCTCCTCGGCCGCCACCGGCTCACCCGCGCCGGGTTCCTCAGCACCGGGCTGCGGCTGCCCACAGCCGCCCGCGAGGCGCGGCTGCACCGTGAACGGGTCCGGGAGATCGCGGCCTTCGTCGGCCTGGAGCAGGACCTGACCACGCAGGCCGGGGCCCTTCCATACGGAAAGCAGAAGCTCGTCGAGCTCGGCCGCGCGCTGTGCATGGAACCGGACATCCTGCTCCTCGACGAGCCCGTCGCGGGCATGACCGCGGACGAGCGGCGCCGTACGGCCGCCGTCGTCGCCGGTGTGCGCGACAGCCTCGGTATCTCGATCGTGCTCGTCGAACACGACATGGGGGTGGTGATGCGGCTCGCGGACGCGGTGACCGTACTCGACTTCGGACGCAGGATCGCGGGCGGCACACCCGCACAGGTGCAGAGCGACCCGGCCGTCGTCCGCGCCTACCTGGGCGAAGGCGACGGCGAAGGCGAAGGCACCGGGAACCCCGGACAGGAGGCCACCTCGTGACGACCTTCGCCGAACTGCTGCTCAACGGGCTGTCCATCGGCTCGGTGTACGCCCTGATCGCCCTCGGATTCGTCGTCATCTTCAAGGCCACCGAGGTCGTCAACTTCGCCCACGCCTCGCTGCTTCTCGCGGGCGGCTACGTCACCGCCGTACTGCACGACGACATCGGCTTCTGGGCCGCCCTGACGGTCGGCGCGGGCAGCGCCGCACTTGTCGGCGCGGCCATCGAGTTCCTGGTGATGCGGCGCTACCGCGGCTCCGACCACAGCGTCCTCGCCATCGTCACCATCGGCGTCGACATCCTGCTCCTCACCGAACTGACCCGCCGCATCGGCACGGACGTGCTCGCCGTCGGCGACCCGTGGGGCGACAGCCTCCTGACGATCGGGTCGGTCACCATCGCGCACACCCGCATCGCCGCCTTCGTCTCCGTGGCCCTCCTCATCACCATCTTCCTGCTGGCCTTCCGCCACACGTCCTGGGGCGTCTCGATGCGGGCCGCCGCGGAGAACCCGCAGACCGCCGCGCTGATGGGCGTGCGCCTCGGCAGGGTCTCGCTCGCCGCCTGGGCGGTCGCGGGCGCGCTGGCGGCCGTCGCCGCGCTCTTCCTGACCGTCTTCCCGACCCCGGGCCTGGAACGGGCGACCTCCCTGGCCGCGCTCAAGGCGTTCCCGGCCGCGATCCTCGGCGGCCTGGACTCGACGACCGGGGCGCTCGCGGGCGGCCTGATCGTCGGCGTCACGGAATCGCTGGCCACGGGCTACCAGAGCGATCTGTCGTTCATGGGCCGCGGCATCGGCGACCTCGCCCCGTACCTGGTCATGGTCGTCGTGCTGCTGATCCGCCCGGCGGGCCTGTTCGGCACGAAGGAGATGGCCCGTGTCTGACCCCACCCGACCACGAGACGCGGCACCCCGCCCGGACCGGGCGGCCGGACCCGGCCGGGCGCCGACTGGGGAGAGCCCCGCGCCGCGGCCCGCGCCGCCATCGCGCGCCTTCCTGGCGGCGCTGCGACGCCCCCGCGCGTATGCCTGGCTCCTCGGCAGCGTGCTGCTGCTCGCCCTGCCCTTCTACCTCGACCGCTTCTGGCTCCAGGCCGGGCTCTTCGCGATGGCCGCGGCCATCGGCGCCATCGGCATCAATTTGCTCACCGGCGCCACCGGCCAACTCTCCATGGGGCACGCCTTCTTCCTGGCCGTCGGCGCGTACGGCTACTGCGTCCTGGCGGGCGAGAACAGTGTCGAGAGCGGGCACCGGCTGACCGGACTCGGGCTGCCCAGCTGGCTCGCGGCCGTTCTCGCCGTGCTCATCGCGGGGCTCGCGGGCGGCCTCTTCAGCCCCATCGCGGGCCGCCTGCGCGGCGCCTACCTCGGGATCGCCACCCTCGCGCTGATCTTCATCGGGCAGCACGTCCTGTTCAACGCCCGCGATCTGACCGGCGGTTTCAACGGACGGACCGTACCCACCCTCTCCCTGTTCGGCTTCGACTTCGACGACACCGAGCTGATCGTCGCCGCCGTCCCCTTCGAGTCCGCCGAGAAGCTCTGGTACGCGGGCCTCGTCGCCCTGGCCGCCGGGGCGCTCTTCGCCCGCGGCGTCCTGCGCGGCCGTCCTGGCCGGGCCATGAACGCCATCCGCGACCACCGCATCGCCGCAGGGGTGATGGGCGTCCCCGTGGCCCGCTACCGGGCCGCGGTCTTCGTCCTGTCGTCGATGTACGCGGGCCTGGCCGGGGTTCTGCTCGCCCTGGTCTTCCAGCGGACCGTGCCCGAGTACTTCGGGATGATCCTGTCCCTCGAATACCTCGCCATGATCGTGATCGGCGGCCTCGGCACGGTCGCGGGAGCCGTCGTCGGAGCGGCCTTCGTCTCGCTGCTGCCCCGCCTGCTCGACCGCTACAGCGACGCACTCCCGCTGATCTCGGCCCCCGGCACGGGCGGGGTCTCGCCGGGCGAGGCGTCCCGCTACCTGTACGGCGCCGCGGTGGTCGCGGTGGTGTTGTTCCTGCCCGGCGGCCTCACGCGTCTCATCACTCCAGGGGAGAAGAAATGAAGGCACGAAGGTACGCGGCGGTGCTCGCCGTACTGGCTCTCACCGTCGTCGGGTGCAGCGAGAAGGCCGGCCAGAGCGAGGACGGGAAACAGGACGCGGAGGGCGTCAGGACCGGCGACGGCGTTACCGCCAAGACCATTCCGCTCGGCATCCTCACCGACATGACCGGGGTCTACGCCTCCCTCGGCAAGAGCGTCACCCAGGCCCAGCAGCTGTGGGTGAAGCAGACGAACGCGGCGGGCGGCATCTGCGGCCGCACCATCGAGCTGACCGTGCGCGACCACGGCTACGACCCGCAGAAGGCCGTCGCCGCGTACACCGAGCTGGAACCCAAGGTGCTGGGCTTCGCCCAGTTCATCGGCTCGCCCTTCGTCGCCGCCGTCAAGCAGCGCATCGACGGGCAGGACAAGGGGCTCGTCCTGCCCCAGGCCTGGTCGTCCTCCCTGCTGGGCAGTCCGTACGTGCGCGTCGTGGGCGCCACGTACGACATCGAGACCATCAACGCCGTCGACTTCCTGCTCGCCGAGAAGCGGATCAAGAAGGGCGACAAGATCGGCCATGTCTACTTCGAGGGCGACTACGGCGAGAACGCGCTGGTCGGCTCGGAGTACGCCGCCAAGGAGGCGGGCCTGACCATCGTCGAGCAGAAGATCAAACCGACCGACAACGACATGTCGGCGCAGGTCGCGGCGCTCAAGCAGGCCGGGGTCAAGGCGATCGTCATCAGCGCCGGCCCCCGCCAGGCGGCCTCACTGGTCGGCGTCGCCGCGGCCGGCAAGTTCGCCGTACCGATCATCGGCAACAACTCGGCGTTCGCCCCACAGCTCCTCGGCACCCAGGCCGGGCCCGCCCTGACCAAGGACTACTACGTCGCCGCGTCGACCCTGCCCATCGGCTCCCAGGAGGCCGCTCCGGCCAAGCTCGCCAAGGAGTACCAGGCCGCGTACCCCAAGGACGGTCTCGACAACGGCGTCGTCGCGGGCTACACCGGGGCCAAGATCTACGGCGAGGTGCTGAAGAAGGCCTGCGCCGACAAGAACCTCACCCGCGAGGGCATCGACGAGGCGCTGCTCACCCTGAACGCCTTCGACAGTGGCTTCGGTCTCACCCACGACTTCTCGGACCCGGCCGTGCCCTCCACCCGCGAAAGCCTGATCATGAAGCCGGACAAGACGGTTCCCGGCGGCCTGAAGGTCGTACGCGAGGCGCAGGTGGCGAAGGCCGCCGAGTCCTTCACGTTCGGCGGATGACCGCGTACGACGACGTCTACGACGACGGGAGGGGCCCCGGACCATATGGTCCGGGGCCCCTCCCGCAGCGTCTTCAGGCCGCCGCTACGGCAGCTGGGCCGCCCGCGCCTCGCGGCGGTTGTAGCGGAAGGTGTTCACGCGCCGCGCCGTGGCGAAGAGCGGAATCACCGCGCCCAGGACCACCTGCAGCGCGCAGCCGGTCTGCAGGAGCAGCTGTCCGCCGGGGGCGTCGAACGCCCAGGCGGCGAGCAGCCCCATCGCGGCCACGATCCAGCCGAGCATCGCCACCGCGAGGACACCTCGCGGCTTGGGGTACTCGACCCGGCTCACCATCAGCCATGCCACCCCGATGATCGCGAGCAGCGTCGGCACGAAGGGCAGCTCAAGCAGCACGATCGAGACGACCGTCAGCGCACCGAAGGGGCTCGGCATGCCCTGGAACATGCCGTCCTTCAGCGTCACGCAGGAGAATCTGGCAAGCCGCAGGACCACCGCCAACAGCACCACGATCGCCGCCAACGCGGAGACCCGCTGGTGGGCGTCGTCCGCGACCATTCCGTACACGAGCACGAAGTAGGCCGGGGCGAGCCCGAAGCTGATCAGGTCGGAGAGGTTGTCCAGCTCCGCGCCCATCGGCGAGCTGCGCAGCTTGCGCGCCACGAGCCCGTCGCAGAGGTCGAAGATGGCCGCGAGCAGCATCAGGATGACGGCGGTGGCGGCGCTGTGACGCGCCATGCCGCTCTCGTCACTGCCCGTGAGGTGCGGGATGAGGATCCCGGTGGTGGTGAAGTACACCGCCATGAATCCGCACGTCGCGTTGCCGAGTGTGAGGGTGTCCGCTATCGACAGCCTCATCGACAGCGGCATGTCCTCCGCGTCGTCCTCGTCCTCTGCCTCCGGCACCCAGCCGGCCTGTGTCTCGGGATCAATCACGGTCAATGCGAGTCACCCCCGCGGTAGTGGTCTGGCCGACCTCGACCGCTACGTCGATACCTTCCGGAAGGTAGATGTCGACACGTGAGCCGAAGCGGATCAGGCCGATGCGTTCGCCCTGTTCCAGCTTCGTGCCCTGAGGTACGTACGGCACGATGCGCCGCGCGACTGCGCCGGCGATCTGCACCATCTCGATGTCACCGAGCTCGGTGTCGAAGTGCCAGACAACGCGCTCGTTGTTCTCGCTCTCCTTGTTGAACGCCGGAACGAATCCACCGGGGATGTGTTCGACGGACGTCACCGTGCCCGCGAGGGGCGCGCGGTTGACGTGGACGTTCAGCGGGCTCATGAAGATCGCGACGCGGGTCCGCCCGTCCTTCCACGGCATGATGCTCTGCACCACTCCGTCGGCCGGGGAGATGACCCGGCCCTGAGTGATCTCGCGCTCGGGGTCGCGGAAGAACCACAGCATGCCCGCCGCGAGCACGGTGGTGGGCACGGCTACAGCGGCCCAGCGGCCGGACTTGCGAGCCCGGGCAAGGCTGAGCGCCGCGGTGGCGACAGTCGGCAGAAGCCACGGCGATGCTCCGCGAGCAAGGCGTCCATTGAGGAGGCCGTCGCGTGGTGCAGAGGTTTGGCTGTGGGGCATGGATGACCTTCGTAGCGGATGATGCCGCGCTGGTAACGGGGGACGGCGGCTTTCCGGCGATGTTAGCGGTTACGAGCCACAACTGGGCAAGCCAGAAGCCGAGTCGGCGGCCTGAAGGTGATGACAGGGTGTGATCTATTTTGCGGCTATTTCACCATGAAAAGGACAATTAACCCTGGAATCGGTACTCTTCGAGGAGGCGACGACCGATGATCATTTTCTGGATCTCGGCGGTACCTTCACCGATCAGCAGCATCGGCGCCTCCCTGTAGAGGCGCTCGATCTCGTACTCCTTCGAGAACCCGTATCCACCGTGGATACGGAAGGCGTCCTCGACGACCTCCTTGCAGTATTCGGAGGCGAGGTACTTCGCCATCCCTGCCTCAAGGTCGTTTCGTTCCCCGGAGTCCTTTTTGCGAGCTGCATTTACCATCATCGCATGCGCGGCCTCAACCTTGGTAGCCATCTCGGCAAGCTTGAACTGAATCGCCTGGTGCTGTGCGATCTGCTTGCCGAAAGTGTGGCGCTGCTGGGCATATGAGACACCCAATTCGAACGCACGGTGTGCGACTCCACAGCCACGCGCCGCCACATTGACTCGACCGACCTCTACCCCGTCCATCATTTGGTAAAACCCTCGGCCGGTCGTGCCGCCGAGCACCCGATTGGCCGGAATGCGCAGTCCGTCCATGATCAACTCGGTGGTGTCGACCCCCTTGTAGCCCATCTTGTCGATCTTCCCGGGGATGGTCAGGCCAGGACGGACCTCACCGAAGCCGGGCTCCTTCTCCACCAGGAAGGTCGTCATCGACTTGTGCGGGGCCGTGCCCTCGGGGTGTCCTTCGTCACTTCGGCACAGAACGGCCACCAGAGTCGACGTTCCGCCGTTCGTCAGCCACATCTTCTGGCCGTTCAGGACGTACTCGTCACCGTCCCGCACACCCTTCGACGTGATGGCCGCCACGTCCGAGCCGAGCGCCGGCTCCGACATCGAGAACGCGCCACGCACCTCGCCCAGCGCCATCCGCGGCAGGAAGGTGTCCTTCTGCTCCTGCGTGCCGTGCTGCTTGAGCATGTACGCCACGATGAAGTGGGTGTTGATGATGCCCGAGACGCTCATCCAGCCGCGGGCGATCTCCTCGACGCAGAGCGCGTAGGTGAGAAGGGACTCGCCCAGACCGCCGTACTCCTCGGGGATCATCAGCCCGAACAGGCCGAGCTCCTTGAGGCCTTCGACGATCTGCGTCGGGTACTCGTCCCGGTGCTCCAGCTCCGTCGCGACCGGGATGATCTCCTTGTCGACGAAGTTCCTTACGGTGGCCAGGATTTCCTGCTGGATGTCGGTCAGACCGGCGGTCTGGGCGAGACGGCTCATCGCTGCTTCTCCTGGCTCTTCGGCTCGGGCCGGCCGGGCTGCTCGCCGCCCCGCTCCTTGATGTACGTCTCGGTGGGCACCATCACCTTGCGCCGGAACACACAGACCACGGTGCCGTCCTGCTTGTAGCCCCTGGTCTCGACGTGGACGATCCCGCGGTCGCTCTTGGACTTCGACGGCGTCTTGTCCAGGACGGTCGTCTCGCCGTAGAGCGTGTCGCCGTGGAAGGTCGGCGCGATGTGCTTGAGCGACTCGACCTCCAGGTTGGCGATGGCCTTGCCGGAGACGTCGGGGACCGACATGCCGAGCAGCAGCGAGTAGATGTAGTTGCCGACGACGACGTTCTTGCCGAAGTCGGTCGTCTTCTCGGCGTAGTTGCTGTCCATGTGCAGCGGGTGATGGTTCATGGTGAGCAGACAGAAAAGATGGTCGTCGTACTCCGTGACCGTCTTCCCGGGCCAGTGCTTGTAGACCGCGCCGACCTCGAACTCCTCGTATGTGCGCCCGAACTGCATGATCAGGCCTCCGGGATCTCGAACTTGGAGGTGCGCTGCATGCCGGCCGCGCGGCCCTTGCCCGAGACCACGAGCGCCATCTTGCGGCTGGCCTCGTCGATCATCTCGTCGCCGAGCATCGCGGAGCCCTTCTTGCCGCCTGCCTCGGAGGTGCAGTAGTCGTACGCGTCGAGGATCAGCTCGGAGTGGTCGTAGTCCTCCTGGGACGGCGAGAACACCTCGTTGGCCGCCTCGACCTGGCCGGGGTGCAGCACCCACTTGCCGTCGAATCCCAGGGCCGCCGCACGGCCCGCGACCTCGCGGTACGCGTCCAGGTCACGGATCTGGAGGAAGGGGCCGTCGATCGCCTGGAGGTCGTGCATGCGGGCGGCCATCAGAATGCGCATCAGGATGTAGTGGTACGCGTCGGCGCCGTAGCCGGGCGGCTGCGCGCCGACGACCAGGGTCTTCATGTTGATCGACGCCATGAAGTCCGCCGGGCCGAAGACGATGGTCTCCATCCGCGGCGACGCGGCGGCGATCTCGTCGACGTTCACCAGACCCTTGGCGTTCTCGATCTGCGCCTCGATGCCGATCTTGCCGACCTCGAAGCCCATCGTCTTCTCGATCTGGGTCAGCATCAGGTCGAGGGCGACGATCTGCTGGGCGTCCTGCACCTTCGGCAGCATGATGCAGTCGAGGTTCTGGCCCGCGCCCTCGACGACCGTGACGACATCGCGGTACGTCCAGTGGGTGGTCCAGTCGTTGACCCGCACGACCCGGGTCTTGCCCGTCCAGTCGCCGTTGTTGAGCGCGTCGACGATGGTGTGCCTGGCGCCTTCCTTGGCGAGGGGCGCGCACGCGTCCTCCAGGTCGAGGAAGACCTGGTCGGCCGGCAGGCCCTGGGCCTTCTCCAGGAAGCGGGGGTTGGACCCCGGTACGGCGAGACAGGAGCGGCGCGGGCGCAGGCGGTTGACGGGCGTGGGCGTGGTCATGCGGGGACCTCCAGAGGGTCGAGCTTGTTCGCTTTGCGGATCTCGTCGACGATACGGCCGATGATCTCCGTGATACCGAAGTCCTTGGGCGTGAATACCGCGGCGACGCCCGCCTTTTTCAAGGTCTCGGCATCGGCGTTGGGGATGATGCCGCCGACGATCACGGGTACGTCCCAGGCGCCGGCGGCGCGCAGCCGCTCCAGCACGTCGGGCACCAGCTCGGCGTGCGAGCCGGACAGGATGGACAGGCCCACGCAGTGCACGTCCTCGTCGAGGGCGGCGGCCACGATCTCCTCCGGGGTGAGCCTGATGCCCTGGTACACCACCTCGAAGCCCGCGTCGCGGGCCCGTACGGCGATCTGCTCGGCGCCGTTGGAGTGCCCGTCGAGGCCGGGCTTGCCGACCAGCAGGCGCAGCCGGCCCGAGCCCAGTTCGTCCGCGGTGCGGGTCACCTTCTCCCGCACGGCCGCCAGCGGTGTCCCGCGCTCGGCGCTGACCGCCACCGGCGCGCTGGAGACCCCGGTGGGCGCCCGGAACTCGCCGAAGACGTCGCGCAGCGCCCAGGACCACTCGCCGGTGGTGACGCCCGCGCGGGCGCACTCGACGGTGGCCGCCATCAGGTTGCCGGTGCCGGCCGCTGCGGCCTTGAGGGCGGCCAGGGAGTCCTGCGCGCGGCCTTCCTCGCGGTTGTCGCGCCACTCGTGGAGAGCGGCGACGACGCGGGCCTCGTTGGCGGGGTCGACCGTCATGATCGCGGTGTCGAGATCCGCGGTGAGCGGGTTGGGCTCGGTGGACTCGTAGCAGTTGACGCCGACGATCTTCTCGTCGCCGCCCTCGATCCTGGCCCGCCGCTCGGCGTGCGAGGAGACGAGCTGCGACTTGAGGTAGCCGGACTCGACGGCCGCCATCGCGCCGCCCATCGCCTCGATGCGGTCGATCTCGGCGAAGGACTCCTCCACCAGGGACTGCACCTTGGCCTCGATGACGTGCGAGCCCTCGAAGATGTCCTCGTACTCCAACAGGTCGCTCTCCAGGGCGAGTACCTGCTGGATGCGCAGCGACCACTGCTGGTCCCAGGGGCGGGGGAGCCCCAGGGCCTCGTTCCAGGCGGGAAGTTGCACGGCACGCGCGCGTGCGTCCTTGGAGAGGGTGACGGCCAGCATTTCGAGGACGATGCGCTGGACGTTGTTCTCCGGCTGCGCCTCGGTCAGGCCCAGCGAGTTGACCTGCACGCCGTAGCGGAAGCGGCGCTGCTTCTCGTTCTCGATGCCGTACCGCTCGCGCGTGATCCGGTCCCAGATGCGGCCGAAGGCCCGCATCTTGCACATCTCCTCGACGAAGCGGACACCCGCGTTGACGAAGAAGGAGATCCGCGCGACGACGTCACCGAACTGCTCGGGCGGCACCTGCCCGCTGTCGCGCACCGCGTCGAGCACGGCGACGGCCGTGCTCATCGCGTACGCGACCTCCTGGACCGGCGTGGCTCCGGCCTCCTGGAGGTGGTAGCTGCAGATGTTGATCGGGTTCCACTTGGGGAGGTTGGCCACCGTGTACGTGATCATGTCGGTGGTCAGCCGCAGGCTGGGTACCGGCGGGAAGACGTGCGTCCCGCGCGACAGGTACTCCTTGACGATGTCGTTCTGTGTCGTCCCCGACAGCTTGGTGATGTCGGCGCCCTGCTCCTCGGCGACCACCTGGTACATGGCGAGCAGCCACATGGCCGTCGCGTTGATGGTCATCGAGGTGTTCATCTGCTCCAGCGGGATGTCCTGGAACAGCCGTCGCATGTCACCGAGATGAGAAACCGGGACCCCGACCCGGCCCACTTCCCCGCGTGCGAGGATGTGGTCCGGGTCGTAGCCGGTCTGCGTCGGCAGGTCGAAGGCGACGGAGAGACCGGTCTGGCCCTTGGCGAGGTTGTTGCGGTACAGCTCGTTGGACGCCTCGGCGGTCGAGTGACCGGCGTAGGTCCGCATCAGCCAGGGCCGGTCCTTCTTACGGTCGGTCATTACACATTCCTGAAGCGGTTGATCGCGTCGAGGTGCTCGGCACGCTTCTCCTCGTCGCGCACGCCCATCCCCTCACGGGGTGCCAGCGCCAGGACGCCGACCTTGCCCTGGTGGAGGTTGCGGTGGACGTCGTAGGCGGCCTGGCCGGTGTCCTCCAGCGAATACACCTTCGACAGGGTGGGGTGGATCTTGCCCTTGCCGACCAGCCGGTTGGCCTCCCAGGCCTCGCGGTAGTTGGCGAAGTGCGAGCCGACGATCTTCTTCAGTGACATCCACAGGTAGCGGTTGTCGTACTCGTGGTTGTACCCGGACGTCGACGCGCAGGTGACGATCGTGCCGCCCTTGCGGGTCACGTACACGCTCGCGCCGAAGGTCTCGCGGCCCGGGTGCTCGAAGACGATGTCGACGTCCTCACCGCCGGTGAGTTCACGGATGCGCTTGCCGAAGCGCTTCCACTCGCGCGGGTCCTGGTTGTGTTCGTCCTTCCAGAACTTGTAGTCCTCGGCGTTGCGGTCGATGATCGCCTCGGCGCCCATCCGGCGGCAGATCTCCGCCTTCTGGTCGCTGGACACGACACAGATCGGGTTGGCGCCACCGGCCAGCGCGAACTGGGTGGCGTACGAGCCGAGGCCACCGCTGGCGCCCCAGATCAGCACGTTGTCGCCCTGCTTCATACCGGCGCCGTTGCGCGACACCAGCTGGCGGTACGCCGTCGAGTTGACCAGTCCGGGAGCGGCGGCCTCCTCCCAGCTCAGGTGGGCGGCCTTGGGCATCAGCTGGTTGGACTTGACCAGCGCGACCTCGGCGAGTCCGCCGAAGTTGGTCTCGAAGCCCCAGATGCGCTGCTCGGGGTCGAGCATCGTGTCGTTGTGGCCGTCGGAGCTTTCCAGCTCGACGGACAGACAGTGCGCGACGACCTCGTCGCCCGGGTTCCAGGCGTTGACCCCGGGACCGGTGCGCAGCACGACGCCGGCCAGGTCGGAGCCGATGACGTGGTACGGGAGGTCGTGGCGTTTGCTGAGGTCGCTGAGCCTGCCGTACCGCTCCAGGAAGCTGAAGGTCGACACCGGCTCGAAGATCGAGGTCCAGACGGAGTTGTAGTTGACCGAACTGGCCATGACGGCCACCAGGGCCTCACCAGGACCGAGTTCCGGCACCGGCACGTCCTCCACATGGAGGGACTTGCGCGGGTCTTTGTCCCGGCTGTCGACCCCGGCGAACATTTCCGCGTCGTCCTTGTGCACGGTCACCGCGCGGTACGACTCGGGGATGGTCAGGGCGGCGAAGTCTGCGGCCGTACTGTCCGACGCCACAATGGCGTCCAGGATTTCCTTCACGGTTTTGCCTCCGGCGAAGCGTTGAGGTAACGCTCTTGAGGGATACGTCGGGGTGCTCTGGAGGTGTGCCGTCGGTTCGGCGGTCGTGCGGTTTCGGCAGCGCGGGTAGCGCGGGAGGTTGCCTGTGACGCAGGCGTCCGGGCACACGGACACGTGGCCTGTGGGGACAGCCGGCGTACGGATGGTCGCTGTACGCCGGTCGCCCGGACAACATCAACGTATGACACCCCGTGTCACCTGACAAGGCACTGAGTGCCAACAATTTCTCTCAGATGTCACCTGGGTGGCACGTATGAGCAACGTCGGGCGCTCCGACAGCGGCTTCGTCCCCCGCCCGGACCGGGTGGGGGACGCACAGAAGGGTCAGGCCGGAGATCAGTGCGGTGAGCATAAAGGCGGCACGCAGACCCTGCATTTCGGCGTACGCCCGAGCAGGGCGGGCCCGGCGGCGGGTGCGGGGAAGCCCCGGTGGCCGAGCGCAGCGCCTGGGCGGCGCCGACAGCTTCGCCGGCATCTCCACCGGACGCGGGGCACCGACCCGGCCGCCCGCCGGCGCACCTTCCGGGGCAGCGGCGTCCCCGCCCACGCCGTCAGCGGTTCTTGAGGGCTTCCTCGATGGTGCGCATGACCTCGTCCAGCGGAGCGTCGGTGCGTGCCACCGTCACCAGGACGTCGCCGCTGCGGCTCACCGAGGCGGCCGGCCCGGCACCGGCCCGGTCGGCCGAGCGCCCGGCGCCGATGCCCGTGCCGAAGGTGTCGCGCACGATCGCGAACGCGTGGTCCAGCCGGGCCTCCACGTCACCCTGGCCGCCCGCCCGCAGCCACCGCCGCAGCACATGGTTGTGCGCCGTCACCACGGCGGACGCGGCCACCTCCGCGAGCAGCGGGTCGTCGTTGTCGTCGCGGTGGTCGTGCTCGTCGAAATGGCCGAGGAGATAGCGGGTGAACAGCCGCTCGTAGCGGGCCACCGAGGCGATCTCGGCCTCGCGCAGGGTCGGTACCTCGCGGGTGAGCTTGTACCGCGCCACCGACACCGCGGGGGAGGCGGCGTACATCCGCATGACTTCCTTGATGCCCCGGCAGACCGTGTCGAGCGGGTGCTCGTGCGGGGACGCCGCGTTGAGGACCGCCTCCGCCCGCACCAGCGTGTCGTCGTGGTCCGGGAAAATCGCTTCTTCCTTGGAGCGAAAGTGCCGGAAGAAGGTCCGTCGGGCCACTCCGCCGGCGGCGGCGATCTCGTCGACGGTCGTCGCCTCGTACCCCTTGGTGGCGAACAGCTCCATCGCCGCCGCCGACAACTCACGGCGCATCTTGAGCCGCTGCGCCGCCGCGCGACTGCCGGCGGCGCTCTCCGGTGCGTCGGAGGCGCCGTTCGTACGGGACGGCCGTCTGGGGGAGTCAGCGGGCTGTGACATGCCCCGAACGTACTGCATCTGCGCAGGAGAGCGCGCCTGTGGGGGCGGGCTGCCCCCGGGGTCCAGCAGCCCGCCCCATCCCGTCACGCCCGCCTGCTCAGCGTCCGGCATACTCCCGGAAGCCGCGGCCGGTCTTGCGGCCGAGACAGCCTGCCGCCACCAGGTGCTCCAGCAGTGGGGCGGGTGCCAGACCCGGGTCACGGAACTCTCGGTGCAGCACCTGCTCGATGGCGAGCGAGACATCGAGACCGACGACGTCGAGGAGCTCGAAGGGGCCCATCGGGTAGCCGCCGCCCAACTTCATCGCGGCGTCGATGTCGTCGATGGTCGCGTAGTGCTCCTGGACCATCTTGATCGCGTTGTTCAGGTACGGGAAGAGCAGCGCGTTCACGATGAACCCGGCGCGGTCCCCGCAGTCCACCGGGTGCTTACGGATCTTCGCGCACACCTCGCGGACCGTCGCGTGGACCGGGTCGGAGGTGAGGACGGTACGGACCACCTCGACGAGCTTCATCGCGGGCGCCGGGTTGAAGAAGTGCATCCCGATGACGTCCTGCGGGCGCGAGGTGGCGCGGGCACAGGCGACGACGGGCAGCGAGGACGTCGTGGTGGCGAGCACCGCCCCCGGCTTGCAGATCTTGTCGAGCGTCGCGAAGAGCTGCTGCTTGATCTCCAGGTCCTCGGCGACCGCCTCAAGTGCCAGGTCGACGTCGGCGAAGGCGTCGAGCGACCCGGCCGGGGCGACCCGGGCCAGTGCTTCGTCGCGTGCCTCCGCCGTCATCCTGCCCTTGTCGACGGAGCGGGAAAGAGACTTGGCGATACGGGCCTTGGCCTTCTCCGCCTTCTCCAGGCCGCGCGCCGCGAGCACCACGTCGTAGCCGGCCTTCGCGAAGACCTCCGCGATGCCCGACGCCATGGTCCCAGACCCGGCGACGCCCACCGAGCGCACCTCGCGGCCCGGCGTCGCCCCGGCGTCCTCGCGCGGGGTGAGGGGGTCCCGCACCACGTCCGCGCTGCCCGGTGTCTCGTACGTGTAGAAACCGCGCCCAGACTTGCGGCCGCTCAGCCCGGCCTCGCTGAGCTGCTTGAGGACGGGGGCGGGCGCGTGCAGCCGGTCGTGGGACTCCGCGTACATGGCGTCGAGCACGGTACGCGCCGTGTCGATGCCGATCAGGTCGAGCAGCGCCAGGGGGCCCATCGGCAGGCCGCAGCCCAGCTTCATCGCGGCGTCGATGTCCTCGCGGGAGGCGTACTTGGCCTCGTACATCGCGGCGGCCTGGTTGAGATAGCCGAAGAGCAGGCCGTCGGCGATGAAACCGGGCCGGTCGCCGACCGCGACCGGATCCTTGCCCAGCTCACGGGCGAGGGCCGTGACCGCGTCGATCGCCTGCGGCGCGGTCAGCACCGAGGACACCACCTCGACGAGCTTCATCGCGGGCGCCGGGTTGAAGAAGTGCATGCCCAGGACGCGCTCGGGGTGCGCCGAGTCGGCGGCCAGCCGGGTCACGGACAGTGCGTTGGTGCCGGTCGCCAGGATCGTGCCGGGGCGCACGATCGAGTCGAGGGCGCGGAAGATCTGGTGCTTGGCCTCGTACGTCTCGGGCACGACCTCGATCACCAGGTCGGCGTCCGCCGCCGCCTGGAGGTCGGAGAACGTACGGAACCGGGCGAGGGCGTCGCGCCGCTCCTCCTCGGTGATGCGCCCGCGCCGCACGGCGCGGGCGGTCGAGGCGTCCAGCGCGGCGACGGCCTGCTGGGCGGCGGTGTCGCTGATGTCGATGCCGATGACCTCACGGCCGGCGCGGGCCAGGACCTCGGCGATGCCGGTGCCCATGGTGCCGAGGCCGATCACGGCGACGGTATGGAGAGGGCCGGGGCTGGGCGGGGTGGACTGACGGTCCATCGCGGGACTCCAGTGCATGAGTGACGACTGAGGGGAGCACAGGGACGCCGGTGCCGGTACGCCGAAGGGCGCAGGGCGCGGCGAGGTCGTGTGCGGAGTTCGCGTGCGAAAGGCGCAGGCGAGAGGTGCGTGCCGTGATGCGGGGCCGACGGACTCTGTCCCGAGGTCGCGTCGTAAGCGAAAAGCCGAACCGACAAAGCACTCGCGACGGCTGCGTCACCAGGCCGTCATGAGGTCTACCAAGCAGCGGGGGGTTGCCCGCTCAATTGAGAGTAACTGGCGAGTAACGAGCGCGCCAGCCCTGGCCGGGTGTGATCTGGGCCGCCGTGACGAGACGGACACGGTCTGTGTGTGGCGCCGATACGCTGGCGGGCATGGACGAGGAATTACGGTCGCTCGCGGGCCGGGTGCGCGGCGAGGCAGGGGCATCGGCGGCCGAACAGGTCGCGTACGAGCGGCTGCTGGCCACCGAGGACCAGGACGAACTGGCGGGGGTGCTCATCGAGACCCAGCGGCCCCTGTGGGCGCGGGAGGTCGCCGCCTTCCGGCTCGGGTGCGCGGGCGACCGGCGGGCGTTCGAGACGCTGGTGCTGCTCCTCAACCACCGGGAACCCCAGCGGTGCGCGACCGCGGCGTACGCGCTGGCCCGGCTGGGCGACCCGCGCACCGCCCGCGCCGCCGCCGCCCTCGCGACCAACGGGCTGCGCACCGCGTACGCGCTGCACCCGGTGCGGCTGCTGACCGAGCTGCGGGCGCCCGAGACCGTACCGGCGCTGATGGCGACCCTCCGCGGGCTGCTCAAGCCGCACGATCCGAACTGGCGGGTCGCGCTGGCGTGCGTCGAGGGGCTGGGGCAGTTGCGCGACAAACGGGCGCGCCCGGTGCTCGAAGCGGCCCTGGATCACCCGAGGCTGACGGCGGCGGCGTCCGCCGCGCTCAGCCGCCTCACGTAGCGCACCTCCGGCACCAGGACACCGTCCAGCTCGAAGGGCTCAGCGGTCCCGTCGAACGCGAAGCCCGCCTTCTCGTAGAAGCGGCGGGCGCGGGCGTTCTCCGCGAGGACCCACAGGAACATGCGCGGGAAGCCGTCGTGGGCGGCGCGGGAGAGCGACTCCGTCAGCAGGGCCCGGCCGGCGCCGGTCGAGTGCTGCTCGGGCAGGACGTAGGCGGCGTACAACTCGGCGTCCGCGGCGGGCTCTCCCCGGGGCGGGGGCGCGTCCGCTTCCTCGCGGTACGGCCCGTAGCAGGCCCAGCCGACGACCCGGCCGTCGCGCTCGGCCACGATGTTGCCGACCGCGCTGCCGTCCCCGGTGAGGTGCGCGCGGCGCCGGGCGGCGTCCGCCTCGACGCTCATCGCGTCGAGATACCGCTGGGGGACCATCCCGACGTACGAGCTCTGCCAGCCGCGCACCCGCACGGCGGCGACGGCCTCGCAGTCGTCGATGGTCATGTCGCGCAGATGTACGCCGTCGCTCATGCGCCGCACCCTAGCCAGCCCGGGTACGGCCGGGCACGCGGATTTTTCGCGCGGCGGCTCCCGCGTGTGCGGGGAGCGGCGGATGCCTCCCCGCACACGCGCGACGGGTCCGGCCGTCAGCCGCGGAAGCCGATCAGGCCGTGCAGCGTGCTGCCCTTCGAGGTGTCCTGCTTCGCTGCGCGTGCCTTCGCGTCGGCAGGCAGCGGCTTGGGGTCGGGCAGCGCCTTGCAGACCGCGTCCACCTCACCGCCACCGCTCGCCCGCGGGACCTTGCCGGTGGCGAGATAGTCCGTCAGATACCGGTCGAGACAGGCGTTTCCGCTCAGCGCGATGCCGTGGTTGGCGCCGCCCTGCTCGACGACGAGGCTTGAGCCGCGCAACTCGCGGTGGACGGTGACTCCGCCCTCGTACGGCGTGGCCGCGTCGTCGGTCGCCTGCAGGAGCAGCGTCGGCGGCAGCTCGCGGTTGCGGACGCTCGGTGCCTCCGACGAGTCCGTGGGCCAGAAGGCGCACGGCGCGTTGTACCAGGCGTTGTTCCAGGTGGAGAAGGGTGCCTTGGCGTGCACCTTCCAGTTGTCCTGGCGCCAGGTGTGCCAGTCGCGCGGCCACGGTGCGTCCCGGCACTCCACCGCGGTGTAGACCGAGTACCCGTTGCCCGCGCCGGCGTCGACGGCCGCGAAGTTCTCGAACGCCTTGACCAGCGGCCCGGAGTCCTTGTCGTTCACGTACGACGCGAACGCCTCGGCGAGGTACGGCCAGTAGCCGTTGAAGTAACCGCCGGGCAGGAAGGTGTCCTCCAGCTCGGCCGGACCGACCTTCTTGCCCGCCGGGCTCTTCTTGACCGCCGCCCGCATCGCGTACCACTTGGCCTCGACCTTCGCCGGGTCACTGCCGAGCCGGTACCTCGTGTGGTGCTTGGCGACCCAGGCGGCGAACGCCTTGTGCCGGGTGTCGAACGCGTAGTCCTGCGCGAGGTTGGCGTCGTACCAGACGCCCGTCGGGTCGACGATGCTGTCGAGCGCGAGACGCCGTACTCGCTCCGGGAAGAGCTTCGCGTACACGGCGCCGAGGTAGGTGCCGTAGGAGTAGCCGAAGTAGTTGATCTGCTTCGCGCCGAGCGCCCGGCGGACGACGTCCAGGTCCTGGGCGGCGCTGACCGTGTCGATGTGCGGGAGGAGGTCCCCGTACTTCTTGCCGCAGGCGTCCGCGAAGGCCTTGGCCCTGGCCAGATTGGCCCGCTCGTCCTTCTCGGTGCTGGGCACCGAGTCCGGGCGCACCGGGGAGAAGTGGCCGGGGCGGCAGTTCAGGGCGGGCTTGCTCTTCCCGACACCGCGCGGGTCGAAGCCGACGACGTCGTACTGCGCGGCGAGCTTCTTGGGCAGCGTGGACGACACGAACCCGGCCATCGACAGGCCGCTGCCGCCGGGGCCGCCCGGGTTCACCAGGAGCGGGCCCTGGAAGGTCTTCGCCGTGTGCTTGACGCGGGACACGGCCAGGGTGATCTTTCTGCCGCCCGGGTCCGTGTGGTCCAGGGGCACCTCGACCGAGGAGCACTCCAGCTTCGGATACTTGGTCGTGGCGCAGCCGGTCCACTTCAGTGCGGCGCGCGGTGCGGGGGAGCCCGCCTGGCCGGTGGCGCCCGCGGACGGCACGGCCGTAATCATCGTGGCCACCGTCGCGGACACGGCGAACAGAATTCCTGCGCGTTTTTTCACTGGGCCTCCCGGTGTGCAGAGATGGCAGCTGCGAGCGACGCAGCCCCGGCCGCATCGTGCCCGAAAAAGCGCCTGTAAGGAGCCGTTCCAGCCGTTTTGTGACGGATGGCGTCAGAGCAGAGTGAGCTGTGTGGGGCCGGGTGGCTCAGGCCGCTCGGCCCCGGGAACGCGCCGCGGTGTGCCAGGACCCGCTGGGCCTATGCCGAACTCCGTTGCCAGCTCGTGCACTTGGCGGGTGATCCGGCGCTGGTACCACTTCGGCGCGTATGCCCCCTCGGCGTACAGCCGCTCGTACCGCCGCACCAGGTGGGGGTGGTGCTCGGCGAGCCACGCCATGAACCACTCGCGCGCACCCGACCGCAGATGCAGGACGAGCGGGGTGACCGAGGTCGCCCCCGAGGCGGCGATGGCCCCGACGGTGGCGCGCAGCTGATCGGGGGAGTCGCCGAGGAAGGGGATGACGGGGGCCATCAGGACGCCCGCACCGATGCCGCGTTCCCTGAGGGCGCGTACGACGTCGAGCCGCCGCTCGGGGGAGGGTGTGCCCGGCTCGACCGTGCGCCACAGCTCGCGGTCGACGAAGCCCACGGAGACCGAGATGCCGACGTCGGTCACCTCGGCGGCCTGCACCAGCAGATCGAGGTCGCGCAGGATCAGGGTGCCCTTGGTGAGGATCGAGAAGGGGTTCGCGCGATCCCGCAGGGCGGCGATGATGCCCGGCATCAGCGCGTAGCGGCCCTCCGCCCGCTGGTAGCAGTCGACGTTCGTGCCCATGGCGATGTGCGCGCCCTGCCAGCTGCCGGAGGCGAGATGCCGGCGCAGCAGCTCGGGCGCGTTGATCTTGACGACGATCTGGGAGTCGAAGTCCAGGCCGGTGTCCAGGTCCAGATAGCTGTGGGTCTTGCGGGCGAAGCAGTAGACGCACGCGTGCGTGCAGCCCCGGTAGGGGTTGACCGTCCATTCGAACGGCATGCGGGACGCGCCCGGCACCCGGTTCACGATCGAGCGGGCGCGTACCTCGTGGAAGGTGATCCCGCGGAATTCGGGGGTGTCGAAGGTGCGGGTCGTGACCGCATCCGTCCCGAAGAGCGCGGTGTCCCCGGTTGGGGCGGGGGTTTCGGCCAGATTGTTCCAGCGCATGTGCGCCTCCTCGGTAGCACTGACCTTAGAATAGAACACATGTTCCCTTATTCCTCGCAACCCCGATTATGGGAGGTCGTGCCGGAGGTGGTTGGGTAGCCGCACCCCCCGAAAATCGAGTGCTGGAGGAACAGGCATGGCGCAGGTAGAGGCCACGACGGAGCGAATCATCGCGGCGGACGCGGAAGCGGTGTTCGACGCGCTGGCCGACTACCGCGGCGCGCGCGCGAAGGTCCTGCCCGAGCACTTCAGCGAGTACGAGGTGCGCGAGGGCGGCGACGGCGAGGGCACCCTCGTCCACTGGAAGCTCCAGGCCACCAGCAAGCGCATCCGCGACTGCCTGCTCGATGTGACCGAGCCGACGGACGGTCAGCTCGTCGAGAAGGACCGCAACTCCTCCATGGTCACCACCTGGACCGTCACCCCGGCCGGTGAGGGGAAGTCCAAGGTCGTCGTCACCTCCGTGTGGGACGGCGCCGGCGGCATCGGCGGGTTCTTCGAGCGCACCTTCGCGCCCAAGGGTCTCGGCCGGATCTACGACGCCCTCCTCGTCAACCTCGCCGCCGAGGTGGAGAAGAAGTAGCCTCCGCCGCCGTCCGCGGGTCCCCGCCGTCATCCTTCCGGGGCTGACGCGCTCTCACCGGAACGAGTGGTTTTCCGTACCGGACGGTTGTGCGCCGAAGGTGCTCCCACCGGCGGCGGAACCGCCCGCGTACGCCTCCCACGTCAATCGTCTGACTTGCTCCCAGTTGTCGCGTAATGCGAAACATGGGCGGCGCAGGTGTGACGGCGCGCGTGTGACGAGGGGAGCAGTACGTGGGCGGGACCACTCTGACGAAGGACGGGCAGGCCGCGCGGCGACCCGCCCCCGAACCGGCCCTGGGGGCGGCGCCCCCGCCACCCGGGGTCATCGTGACAGCACCGGTCCGGGCCGAGGCGCTCAGTCCGCGCCGTATCCGGCTGGTCTTCTGCGGGCTGATGCTGGCCCTGCTGCTCGCGGCGCTCGAACAGATGATCGTCGCGACCGCCCTGCCGAAGATCGTCGGTGAACTCCAGGGCCTGGACCGGATGTCCTGGGCGATCACCGCCTATCTGCTGACCTCCACGATCGGCCTGCCGATCTACGGAAAGCTGGGCGACCTCTTCGGCCGCAAGGGCATCTTCCAGTTCGCGATCGTCGTGTTCATCGTGGGCTCGGCGCTGGCCGGCTGGTCGCGCACCATGGACCAGCTCATCGCATTCCGCGCCATCCAGGGCATCGGCGCGGGCGGCCTCATGATCGGCGTCCAGGCGATCATCGCGGACATCGTGCCGCCCAGGGACCGCGGCCGTTTCATGGGCCTCATCGGTGCCGCGTTCGGCCTCGCGTCCGTCGCGGGGCCACTGCTCGGCGGCTTCTTCACCGACCACGCCTCGTGGCGCTGGTGCTTCTACATCAACGTGCCCTTCGGCCTGGTCACCATGGCCGTCATCGCCGTGGTGCTCAAGCTCCCCAAGCCCACCGTGCGACCGCGGCTCGATGTGCTCGGCGCGATCCTGCTCGCCGCCGCCTCCACCTGCCTGGTCCTGCTGACCAGTTGGGGCGGTACGGAGTACGACTGGGACTCGCGCGTCATCCTGGGCCTCGCCGCGGGCGCCGCCGGATCGACACTGCTGTTCATCGTCGTCGAGCACCACGCACCCGAACCGATCATCCCGCTGCGGCTGTTCCGCGACTCGATCTTCAACATCACCGGTCTGGTCGGCGCCGTCGTCGGCATCGCGCTCTTCGGCGCGGCCAGCTATCTGCCGACCTTCCTGCAGATGGTGGACGGCGCGAGCGCCACCGAGTCCGGGCTGCTGATGCTCCCGATGATGGGTGGCGTCGTCATCGCCTCCATCGTCTCCGGGCAACTCATCAGCCGCACCGGCCACTACCGGATCTACCCCGTCATCGGCGGAGCCTGCTCCGCGCTCGGCATGTGGCTGCTGTCCCGCCTCGAAGTCGACACCTCGCGGCTGCAGTACAGCATCTGGATGGCCGTCCTCGGCATCGGCATCGGTCTGGTCCTGCCGGTGCTGGTCCTCGCCGTGCAGAACTCCGTGCACCCCTCCGACCTCGGCACCGCCACCAGCGCCAACAACTACTTCCGGCAGATCGGCGGCAGCGTCGGAGCGGCCGTGTTCGGCACGCTCTTCGCCGGACGCCTCACCGACGCCCTCGCCGACAGGCTGCCCGCGGGCGCGGGTCTGCCCGACCCCTCGGGCATCACCCCGCAACTGGTGCACGCCATGCCGCCCGCCGTGCGCGACGCCTACATCGAGGCGTACGCCGAGGCCATGCCGCGGATCTTCCTCTACCTCGTGCCGGTGCTCGTGCTCGGCCTGCTCATCGCCTGCTTCCTCAAGGAGAAACCGCTGGTGTCCCACAACGCCCCCACCGCCGAGCCCGCGGCCGTCCCCGCGGCCCGCATCACCGCGCCCTTCCTGTCGGGCGTCCCGGTCTGCGGCACGGTCCAGCACCACGACGGCAGTACCGTCCCGCGCGCCGCCCTCACGCTCATCGACGTGACGGGACGGCAGGTCGGCCGTGGCGCGAGCGGCGACGACGGCCGGTACGCGATGAGCGTGCCGGGAGCCGGGGCGTACGTCCTGATCGCGGCGGCCGGCGGACACCAACCGCAGGCGGTCACCGTCACCGTCGGCGAACGGACCGTGGACCTCGATGTGGTGCTCGGCGGCGCGGGCCGGCTCTCCGGGGTCGTCCGCACGGCGGACGGCAGTCCGGTGCGGGACGCCGCGGTGACCCTCACCGATGTGCGCGGCGACGTCGTCGCCTCCACGCGCACCGGGCGCGAGGGCGGCTACCTGATCACCGAGCTGGTGGCGGGGGAGTACACGCTGGCCGCGAGCGCCCCCGCGTTCCGACCCGCCGCGCTCCCGGTGAGCCTGCAGGCCGCGCGCGAGACCCGGCAGGACATCGAGCTGGCGGGCGGCGCGGTGCTGCGCGGCACCGTACGGGCCAGTGCGGGCCGGCCGGTCGAGGACGCGCGCGTGACGCTCCTGGACGCGGCCGGCAACGTCGTGGACACCCTGACCACCGGCCCCGACGGGACTTTCCGCTTCGTCGACCTCTCGTCCGGCGAGTACACCGTGATCGCCGCCGGGTATCCGCCGGTGGCCACCGTGCTTCAGGTCGCGGGTGGCGGACGCACCGAACGCGATCTCCAACTGGGCCACGAGGACTGACTTCCGCGTCGGCTGCCGGAGCAGGGGAAAAGGCCGTGCGCGCGGGCGCACGACCTTTTCGGTCGTTGGCCCCCGCCCGGAGGGCCGATGGTCGTACGGTGGTGAGGACCGCAGATCCTTGCGGCGGGAAGGGAGCTTGCATCCCCCAATGGACATGGACCGTCGTACTCCGCAGCCGGCTGTCACCGGCCGGATTCCGCTCGCCGTGGTCGTCGTGGACGGCGCCGGACTCGTGTCGCACTGGTCCACCGGTGCGCGGCGGCTGTTCGGGCCTGCCCGGGAAGAAGCGGTGGGTCGTCCCGCGACCGACCTGATGCCGGTCTCCGGTGCGCTCGCCGACGACGCCGCCTACACGGCGTACGAGTCCTACGAGGGCCTCGACCCGGGGCTCGACGACTCGCTGAACGGGCTCACCGCCTACCCTGCCGCGGGCCGGGCCAGGCTCTCCGAGCCGGGGCGCGCGCAGCTCGATGTGCTGTGGTGGGCCTACCCGCTGGTCGGGCCGGGATCCGAGCGCCTTCTCGTACTCGCCGCGGACGCCGCCCAGTTGCAGAGGGAGCACGCGGAGGATGGCGAGGAGGACGACGGTACGGGGCGGATAGCGCCCGGCTTCGCCCTGCACACCGAGTTCAGCGGCGCCGAGGAGCTGGCCGGGCGGTTGCCCGAGATCCTGCCGAGCATGAGCGTGGGCGAATCGGGCCGGATCGTCGCCCAGGTGCTCGAACTGGGCTACCCGGTGCTGGAGTTCAGTCGGCACGACCGGGTGCCCGTCACACCCGACTGGGGTGTGCCGCAACGGGCGGAGCGCAGGGCACGGCGGCGGGCGGCGCAGGCTGCCGCGGCCACCGGGAAGCAGCCCGTCGGCGCACGGTCCGAGGAGAACGTCGACCTCGAATACGCGGCGGTCCGCGAGCGGCTCGAATTCCTCAACGAGGTGAGCGGACGCATCGGTTCCTCGCTAGATCTCTCCCGCACCATCCTGGAGGTCAGCGCGGCCGTGGTGCCACGCTTCACCGATGTCGCGGGCACCTATCTGCGCGAGCAGGTCATCGCGGGCGAGGGCTTTCCCGACGGGCCGCCGGACGCGACGACCATGTGGTACCGCGTCGCCATGGAGCACGTCGACGCGCCGGGGCGCTGGGACGACGTGGTACCGGTCGGCGAGTCGATGCCCTTCCCGGTGCAGACGCCCTTCTTCCAGTGCATGACGACGGGCGATCCGGTGCTGGTGCCGCGCATCAGCGAGGAGATGGGCACCGCCATCGCCTCCCAGTTCGAGAAGCGCGACATCCGGCCCCTGATCAGCGGTCGCTCCATGCTGGTGGTGCCGCTCAAGGCCCGCAATGTGGTGCTGGGATTCATGATCCTGCTGCGTCATCCCGGGCGTGACCTGTTCAACGACATGGACCGGGTCACCGGCGCCGAACTGGCCGCTCGTGCTGGGCTCGTCCTCGACAACGCCCGCATGTACACGCACCAGGAGAACGTCGCCGAGACCCTCCAGGACAGCATGCTGCCGAAGATCGCGCCCCGGATGGCGGGCTGCGACACGGCGACGCGTTACCTCCCCGGCACTCTCCTGGGGCGCGTCGGCGGTGACTGGTTCGACTCCATCAAGCTGCCCGGGTCGCGGACCGCGCTGGTGGTCGGTGACGTCATGGGGCACGGGCTCAACTCGGCTGCCATGATGGGGCAGTTGCGGACGGCCGTGCAGACCATGGCGGCCCTCGACCTGCCGCCCGAGCAGCTCCTGCGCAACTTGGACGACCTGGCCCAGCGCCTCGGCGAGCACTACCTGGCGACGTGCCTGTACGCCGTCTACGATCCGATCCGCAGCGAACTGCTGATGGCGAACGCGGGACACATCCCGCCCGTGGTCGTGCGGGCGGCCGACGGCCGGAGCGACCTCCTCGACCTGCCGACGGGCGCGCCGATCGGCGTCGGCGGGGTCCCCTTCGAGTCCGTACGGATTCCCGTCGAGCCCGGCGACCGCCTCATCATGTGCACGGACGGCCTGGTCGAGGTGCGGGGCGAGGACATAGCGGTGGGGCTGGCGACGCTGTGCGAGTCTGCGGCGCACCCGGCGGCGTCGATGGACGACGCCTGCGACACCATCATCCGTGCCCTGGCCGCATCGTCCTGGAAAGAGGGGCAGGGCGGACGCAAGGACGACGTGGCGCTGCTGATGGCCAGGCTCAATGGCATCCCAGAGCAGGACGTGGCGGCGTGGCAGCTGGCGTGCGACCCGCGGGAGGCGGGCCGGGCCCGACGGCTGGTGCGGGGACAACTGGCCGTCTGGGGCGCCGAAGAGGTGACGGACCAGGTGGAGTTGCTGGTCGGCGAGGTCGTCACCAACGCGATCCGGCACGCCCGGCGCCGTCCGGTCGAGCTGCGCCTGGTACGCACCGACGTACTGCTCTGCGAGGTCGAGGACGACTGCCACACCCTGCCGGCGCTGATGAGCGCGGGGCCCGGCGACGAGACGGGGCGCGGGCTCGCGGTGGTGAGCGCGCTGGCGCGAGAGTGGGGCACCAGCCGTACCGGCGACGGCAAGACGGTGTGGTTCGAGGTGCCGCTGCCGTACCAGGGGCGGGGTGGGGGGATGCGGCGTACGAGTCGTGCGCCGGGGCGTGCGTGAAGCGCGCCGGATCGAACGCCGAGTGAAAGTACGCGCCGAGAGCTTGTCGGCGTAACCCAGAAGCGGTAGACCGATCTTGACGTGATGTCAGAGCGGTGATGACACCCTGGGGAGCTGGGCATGAGCGTGACAAGTCGGTACATGGACGCCTGGGAAGGTTTCTGGCGGGAGGCTCCCAGCGAGCCGGGATCGGTTTTCTGGGACGCGGAACCGGCCCTCACCGTGGGCCTGCATCTCGCCCTCTTCGAGCCGCACATGCCGGAGCCCGGCCTGGCCATGCTCGACCTCGGCTGCGGCAACGGAACCCAGACGTTCTTCCTGGCCGACCGGTACCCCCGGGTGGCCGGCGTCGACCTGTCCGCCGCCGCCATCGCGCAGGCCCAGCACCTCGATCCGCTCGGCCGGATCAGGTTCCAGCAGCTCGACGCCTCGGACAAGGAGGCGGTGCGCGCGCTCCACGCCGAACTCGGCGACGCGCAGGTCTACATGCGTGGGGTCCTGCACCAGTGCGAGCCCGCCGAGCGGCAGCCGGTGGCCGACGCCATCGCGGTGCTGGTGGGGGAGCGGGGCAGGGCGTTCGTGGTGGAGCCCGCGGAGGCGGCGCGGACGGTGCTGATGGGCCTGGCGCAGGGGGCCGCGGGGCCCCCGGCCAAGCTCGCCCCGATCTTCGCGCACGGCATCACGCCGGGCGAGATGCCGGACGCGGAAATGCCCGGCCTGTTCTCCGCGGCCGGCCTGACGGTGCTCGCGGGCGGAGAACAGCCGCTGAGTACAACGGAGTTCGCACCGGACGGGACGCGCATCGAGCTGCCGTCGAGGTGGCTGGTCGTGGGCCGTTCGGTGTGAGGTCGTAGTCGGGGGCGGCGACTATCTGATGGAGGACTTCCACTTCGCGGGCGGACTCCCGGCGTTTTTGGCCCAGTTGACGGACGTGCTGCACCTGGATCGGCCGACCGAGTGGCACGCCACGCTGCGCGAGCAGCTCGACGGCGCCCGCGTCCACAACGCTGACGTCATCCGCCCCCGCGAGAACCCCCTCGCACCCGAGGGCGGGGTGGCCGTGCTGCGCGGCAACCTGTGTCCGGACGGCGCGGTCATCAAGCACATCGCCGCCGAGCCGCACCTGCTCAAGCACACCCGGGCCCGCCGTCGTCTTCGGTGACCTACCGCACGATGCGGCGGACCATCGACGATCCGCAGCTCGGTATCACCGCCGACCATGTCCTGGTGCTGCGGGGCGCGGGCCCGAGCAGATCACGCAGGCCGCCACCGGCTGCGACTTCGCGTTCCTCGCCGTACAGGGCTCCGCCCCCGACCCGTACGCGGGCTGAGCATCCGCGTCGTACCACCCGCACACTTCTTGATCGAAATCTCGCACGATGTCCGGCAAGTGCTTTGCGCGCTGGTCGGCCGTCCCTGAGAACGGAGAAGAGTCACGGCCCAAGCCGTGGCTGTGGCCAAGCCACCACCGTCACCACCGCGCCGCGGCTCCCAGGAGAGCGGGCCGTCGGTGAAGACCTTGGTGAAGTTGTCGAGGCCCGCCGCGCGCGACGTGCGCCACCCCGAAGGGGAGATTCACCCGGACCGGATCGTCCGGCCGCCCGACGACCAGGCCTGATTCCGGGGGACGACGCCAGTGGTCCACACCTGAGGCGGTCCTGACAGACCTGGCCCGGGTGCCCGCCGACGCGTAACGTGATGCCGCATGAAGATCCTCATCAGCGCCGACATGGAGGGCGCCACCGGTGTCACCTGGCCGGCCGACGTGCTGCCGGGCACCCCGCAGTGGGAGCGCTGCCGTTCCCTGTTCACCTCGGACGTGAACGCGGCCGTTCTCGGGTTCTTCGACGGGGGCGCCGACGAGGTGCTCATCAACGAAGCACACTGGACCATGCGCAACCTGCTCCTGGAGCGGCTGGACGACCGGGCCGAGATGCTGACCGGCCGCCACAAGTCCCTGAGCATGGTCGAGGGCGTCCAGCACGGGGACGTGGACGGCATCGCCTTCGTCGGCTATCACACCGGCGCCGGGACCGAGGGTGTGCTCGCGCACACCTATCTCGCGAACTCCATCACGGGCGTGTGGGTGAACGGCGCGCGGGCGAGCGAGGGCCTGCTCAACTCGCATGTCGTCGCTGAGTACGGCGTCCCTGTGGTGCTCGTCACCGGCGACGATCTGACCTGCGTGGACGCCAAGGGGTACGCTCCAGCGGCGCGCATGGTGGCGGTGAAGGACCACGTCTCGCGGTACGCCGCGGTGTGCCGCACCCCGGCCCGTACCGCCAGGGACATCAGGGCGGCGGCCAAGGAGGCGGCGGCCCTCGCCGTGCGGCACGACCCGGTGCACGGCGTCGCGTTCACGGTGGAGCTGGAGTTCGACGCGGAACACCTCTCGGCGGTCGCGACCGTGGTACCAGGGGTGGAGCCGACAGGTGAACGGCGTGTCGCCTACACCAGCGCGACGATGTATGAGGGCATTCGTACCTTCAAGGCGGTCACCACGATCGTCTCGGCCGCAGTGGAGGAGCAGTATGGCTGACATGCAGCCGAGCGACGACGGTACGACCGCCGACGCCACGACCGGCACCAACGGGTCGATCGACGCGCTCGCGCTCGACGAGGTGGTGACCTTCACCTCCGAGCTGATCCGCATCGACACCACCAACCGCGGCAGCGGCGACTGCCATGAGCGCCCGGCCGCCGAGTACGTCGCCCAGCGGCTGGCCGAGGCCGGCCTCCAGCCGGTGCTGCTGGAGCGCACCGCGGGCCGCACGAACGTGGTGGCCAGGATCGAGGGCACGGACCCCGGCGCCGACGCGCTGCTCGTCCACGGTCACCTCGACGTCGTACCCGCCGAGCCCGCCGACTGGAGCGTGCACCCCTTCTCCGGGGAGGTGCGCGACGGGGTGGTCTGGGGCCGCGGCGCGATCGACATGAAGAACATGGACGCGATGGTCCTCGCGGTCGTACGGGCCTGGGCGCGCGCCGGGGTCAGACCCCGGCGCGACATCGTCATCGCCTTCACCGCCGACGAGGAGGCCAGCGCCGTCGACGGCTCGGGATTCCTCACCGCCGACCACCCGCACCTCTTCGAGGGGTGCACGGAGGGCATCAGCGAGTCCGGTGCCTACACCTTCCACACCCGCCCCGGCATGGAGATCTATCCCATCGCCGCGGGCGAGCGCGGCACCGGCTGGCTTCGGCTCACCGGGCTCGGCACCGCCGGGCACGGGTCGAAGGTCAACCGCGACAACGCGGTGAGCAGGCTGGCCGCCGCCGTCGCCCGGATCGGCGAGCACGAATGGCCGGTGCGGCTCACCCCCACCGTCCGCGCCAGCATCATGGAGCTGGCCGCCCTGCACGACCTCGACGTACCGGACCTCGACGCACCCGACTTCGATGTGGACGCCCTGCTCAACAAGCTGGGTCCGGCCGCCGCTCTGGTCGAGGCGACGGTGCGGGGCAGCGCGAACCCGACGATGTTCAACGCCGGGTACAAGATCAACGTCATTCCCGGGCGGGCGACCGCCCATGTCGACGGGCGATTCCTGCCCGGCGGCGAGGAGGAGTTCCGCGAGACCATGGACGCGCTCACCGGGCCGCACGTGGACTGGGAGTTCCACCACCGCGAGGTGGCGCTGGAGGCGCCGACCGATTCGCCGACGTACGCGAAGCTGCGTGCGGCCGTGGAGCGGTTCGCCCCCGAGGGACATGTCGTGCCGTACTGCATGTCGGGCGGCACGGACGCCAAGCAGTTCTCCCGGCTCGGGATCACCGGCTACGGCTTCTCCCCGCTGAAGCTGCCGGTCGACTTCGACTACCAGGCGCTCTTCCACGGGGTCGACGAGCGGGTACCGGTGGAGGCACTGCACTTCGGGGTACGGGTACTTGACCACTATCTGAAGACCGCGTAGACCGCACAGATCCGGACCGACCGCAGCAGGACCACAGAGGGGGGTCGGGACCATGGTGCCGACAGTGCCGTACGGAAGCTGGCAGTCACCGATCGACGCCGCGCTCGCCGCATCGCACGACGGGCATCCGGAGTACATCGGGGTGGTCGGTGACGAGGTGTGGTGGACCGAACCACGGCCCACCGAGGGCGGCCGGCGCGCGCTGGTACGGCGACGGGTGGACGGCGCCGAGGAATCGGTGCTGCCCGCCCCCTGGAACGTACGCAGCAGAGTCATCGAGTACGGCGGGCAGCCCTGGGCGGGCGTGGCGCGCGAGGGATCCGGCCCGCTCGTCGTCTTCGTGCACTTCCCCGACCAGCGGCTCTACGCGTACGAACCGGACGCCCCCGACGCCGGACCGCGCCCGCTCACCCCGGTGTCCGAGGTCGGTGGCGGGCTGCGCTGGGTCGACCCGCAGCTGCGGCCTGAGCGCGGAGCGGCGGGCGAAGTGTGGTGCGTAATGGAGGAGTTCACCGGCGAGGCGCCCACCGACGTGCGCCGCGTCATCGTGGCCGTCCCGCTGGACGGCTCGGCCGCCCACGACCGGAGCGCGGTGCGGGAACTCTCCGACGACCGGCACCGCTTCGTCACCGGACCGCGGATCTCGGCCGACGGGCGGCGGGCCGCCTGGATCGCCTGGGACCACCCGCGGATGCCGTGGGACGGCACGCTGGTGATGCTCGGCGAGATCACCGAGGACGGCCCCTTCGAGGACGTACGGCCGGTCGCCGGGGACACCGACGAGTCGGTCGCCCAGGTCGAATGGGCGCCGGACGGCTCGCTGTTGTTCGTCTCGGACCTCGGCAACTGGTGGGAGCTGTACCGGGCCACGGCTCCCGGCGAGACCCTGCCGGGTGTCGTGGCCGGCACCGGCCTGTGCGCCGGGCGCGCCGAGGAATTCGGCGGACCACTCTGGAAGATCGGGCTGCGGTGGTTCCACCCCCTGGACAACGGCCTGATCGCCGTCATCCACGGCGCGGGCCCGACGACCCTGGGCATCCTCGACCCGGAAACGGGCGAACTCGTCGACGCGGCCGGGCCCTGGACCGAGTGGTCCGCCACCCTCGCCGTGCAGGGCAGCCGCGTCATCGGCGTCGCCGCCAGCCCGCGCAGCGCGTACGAGGTCGTTGAGCTCGACACCTGTACCGGCCACACCCGGGTCATCGGCTCCGCGCACGACGACCCGGTGGACCCCGCCTACTACCCCGAGCCGCAGCTCCGCACCTTCGTCGGCCCCGACAGCCGCGACATCCACGCCCACGTCTACCCGCCGCACAACCCCGACCACATCGCGCCGGGCGGCGAACTCCCGCCCTACGTCGTCTGGGCCCACGGCGGCCCGACCGGCCGCGCCCCGCTCGTACTCGACCTGGAGATCGCCTACTTCACCTCGCGCGGCATCGGCGTCGCCGAGGTCAACTACGGCGGATCCGCCGGGTACGGGCGCGAGTACCGCAACCGGCTGCGCGAGCAGTGGGGCGTCGTGGACGTCGAGGACTGCGCCGCCGTCGCCCTCTCGCTCGCCGAGGAGGGCACCGCCGACCCGGGCCGGCTCGCGATCCGCGGCGGCAGCGCCGGCGGCTGGACCGCGGCGACCTCGCTGACCACCACCGACGTGTACGCCTGCGGCACCATCATCTTCCCGATCCTCGACCTGGCGGGCTGGGCGACGGACGAGACCCACGACTTCGAGTCCCAGTACCTGGAGAGCCTGGTGGGGCCGATCGGCGAGTACCCGGACCGGTACCGTGACCGCTCGCCGGTGCATCACGCGGAGCGGATCACCGCGCCGTTCCTGCTGCTGCAGGGGCTCGACGACGTGATCTGCCCTCCCGTGCAGTGTGAGCGGTTCCTGGAGCGGATGGCGGGCCGCGGCATTCCGCACGCCTACATCGCCTTCGAGGGGGAGGGGCACGGCTTCCGCAGGGCCGACACCATGACCCGCGCGTTGGAGGCCGAACTGTCCCTGTACGCGCAGACCTTTGGCGTCGACCGGGCCGACGTCCCCTGCCTGGAGCTCGGCAAGTGACACCGACGTCCCCGGCCGGACCCCTGCCCCTGACCAGGCCGGAGCGGCTGGAGCCGGGGGCGCGGGTCGCCGTGGTCGCCCCCAGCGGCGGTGTGCCGCGGGAGCGGCTCGACGCGGGCCTCGACATCCTGCGGGGCTGGGACCTCGACCCGGTCGTCGCACCCCATGTGCTGGACCGCCACCGGCAGTTCGGGTACCTCGCGGGTGAGGACCGGGCGCGCGCCCACGACCTCCAGGAGGCGTGGTGCGACCCGACGGTCTCCGCGGTCCTGTGCGCGCGGGGCGGCTACGGCGCCCAGCGCATGGTGGACCTGCTCGACTGGAACGCGATGCGCGCCGCGGGCCCCAAGGTCTTCGTCGGCTACAGCGACATCACCGCGCTGCACGAGGCGTTCGCCGTACGGGCCGGCCTGACCACGCTGCACGGGCCGATGGTCGCGACGGAGGTGTTCCTCAAGGACGGCCCGACGCAGGAGTCGCTGCGGGCCACCCTCTTCGCCCCCGAGTCGGTCCGCATCCTCGGCCTTCCCACGGCCGGCGTCATGGTCCCCGGGCGGGCCCGCGGCATCACCCTGGGCGGCTGCGTCAGCCTGCTCGCCGCCGAACTCGGCACCCCGCACGCCCGCCCCGGTGCGCGAGGCGGCCTGCTGCTCATCGAGGAGATCGACGAGGAGCCGTACCGGCTCGACCGGATCCTCACCCAGCTCCTGCGCTCGGGCTGGCTGGACGGGGTCGCGGGCATCGCACTCGGCTCGTGGGAGGACTGCGGCCCGTACGACGACGTACGGACCCTGCTGTACGACCGGTTGAGCCCCCTGGGGGTCCCGGTCGTCGAGGGCCTGGGATTCGGCCACTGCCCGACCGCGCTGACCATGCCGCTGGGCGCGCCGGCCGTACTGGACACGGACACCCGCACCCTGACCCTCGACGTGCCCGCGCTGCGCTGAGGACGGTCCTTCTCGGTACCCGCCGCGTCGAGCGCGGCGGGCTCCGCTCCGGCGCGAGCGCCCGTGGCCGGCCCGCCCCGCGCCGCTCCACCGGCTGTGGCGTGACCAGCTGGGCCCCCGGTCACCCGTACGGCCCTCCCCACCGCCCGCCCGGAGCCAAGATCTGCACATCCCGGACCCCACGGCGCGGTAGTGACACTCCAGGGAAGGGCCGGAACATGAGCCCCAGGGACGCATCGGGCAGCAGCGGCAAGGGCACGGCCGGCGGCGCCTTCACACCGGGCCGGATCGCCGTCGCCGTGATCGCGATCCTGACCCTCGTCTTCATTTCGAGAACACCCGTCACGTCCGGATCCGTCTGCTGATCCCCGAAGTCACCATGCGCTCTATCTGGCGCTGCTCGCGACGGCCGCCATCGGTGCGCTGTGCGGCGGCTACTTCATGCGCAGACGCAGGTGACGGGCCCGTACGCACGCGCAGGTGACGGCGGAGAGGCCACCCGCCCCGGTCGGCGCGTAGCCTGACGGGATGCCTCGTACGACGACCGGCCCCGGCACGGCACACCGCGCGCAGGGCCCGCGGGTGACCCTGCGGACCTTCGGCCAGGACGACGCGGATGAGTTCACGGCGCTGGCGCGGGCCGGCAGAGGCCTGCACCGCCCCTGGCTCTTCCCCCCGGAGGAGACAGCCGCGTACGCCGCCTACGCGAGGCGGCTCACCGAGGACCCGACGAAGGCCGGCTTTCTGGTCTGCGAACGCCCCAGTGGCCGCATCGCGGGCTTCATCAACATCAACAACATCGTCGAGGGCGGCTTCCTGTGCGGGGCGCTGGGCTACGGCGCCTTCGCCCACGCGGCGGGCCGCGGCCTCATGAGCGAGGCCCTGGGCCTGGTGCTGCGGCACGCCTTCGAGACTCTGGGCCTGCACCGTCTGGAGGCCAACATCCAGCCCGGGAACAAGGGATCCATCGCCCTCGTCCGGCGGGCGGGCTTCCGGCTGGAGGGCCACTCGCCCGACTTCCTCTTCATCGACGGCGCCTGGCGCGACCACGAACGCTGGGCCATCACGGCCAAGGCGGCGCGCTGACGCTCCGCGCCGTCCCGGCGCCGCCCGGCTCAGCGGCCCTTTCGGTTGACCTTCATGGTGTCCATGTCGGTCGCGGTGGAGTGCAGCGCGCGGTACCCGTGCCCCAGCTCCTTCAGCGCCGTCCCGGCCTGGTCCTCGGCGAGCGCGACGGCCATCTCGTCGCCGTCCGCCGCGTCCGTGACGATCACATAGCGGTACGAGAAGTGCTTGAGCGCACGGTCGTAGGTGAGAGAGCCCTCGGGGGTGAACCGCATCCCGGTCAGGCCGTGCTCGTCCAGCTCGGAGAGCAGCGCGGCCCGGGACCCGTCCGTCAGCCCGTCCCAGGTTCCGCGCACGATCACTCGGTACGTGTGCTGCGTGCTCATCGTGTGCCCCATCCGCTGCCCCGCGCCTGCCTGCAACGGTTCAGAGTAGGTCGGCGAGGCCCGGACGCCCACCCATTATTTGCCGAACACTGGCCTACGGAGCCCCTGGTCAGGGCGGCACCCGCCGTGTTCCGATGGTTGTCGGGGCGTCGGCCATCGGAGCTGCCTGCGGCCCCCGTGAGGGAGTGAGGCTGTCTTGGCCACGACCGTGCGACGTGCCGTACTGACCCTGCCCGCCGCCCCGTTGGGGCCGCCGAATCCGCTGCCCGGACTGCGTCCTCTCGACGAGACGCACGTACTCGACGAGCGTTCGCGCGACGGGCTGCCGCGCGAGATGGCACGGCAGATCGGCTTCGGGCCGCTGCGCACCCTGCTGCCCGTGCGCGTACTCGACGGGTACGGGCGCGAACGCGCCGAGACGGATCTCGACACGATCGTCATCGAGAACGACCGGCTGCGGGCGACCGTGCTGCCCGGACTCGGCGGGCGGGTGCACTCGCTCCTCCACAAGCCGACCGGCCGTGAACTGCTCTACCGCAACCCGGTGTTCCAACCCGCCCAGTTCGCACTCAACGGCGCCTGGTTCTCCGGCGGCATCGAGTGGAACATCGGCGCCACCGGGCACACGACGCTGTCCTGCGCCCCCCTGCACGCCGCGGTCGTGCCCGCTCCCGACGGCGGTGAGATGCTCCGGCTGTGGGAGTGGGAGCGGCTGCGCGACCTGCCCTTCCAGGTCGACCTGTGGCTGCCCGCCGACTCCGACTTCCTGCACGTCGGCGTGCGGATCCGCAATCCGCACGAGCGGACCGTGCCGGTCTACTGGTGGTCCAACATCGCCGTCGACGAGGCCGCGGGCACCCGCGTCCTGGCCCCCGCCGACGAGGCCTGGCACTTCGGGTACGAACACCGTCTGCGGCGCGTGACCGTGCCCGAGTCGGACGGCGTCGACCGTACGTATCCGCCGCGCAGCGAGTACCCGGCCGACTACTTCTACGACGTGCCGGACGAGACACGGAAATGGGTGGCGTCCCTCGACGCCGACGGGCAGGGGCTCGTCCAGACCTCCACCGACCGGCTGCGCGGCCGCAAGCTCTTCCTGTGGGGCTCGGGGCGCGGCGGGCGCCGCTGGCAGGAGTGGCTGACCGAGCCGGGGACACCCGGATACGCCGAGATCCAGGCCGGCCTCGCCCGTACCCAGCTGGAGCATGTGCCGCTGGAGGCGGGCGCCGAGTTCAGCTGGCTGGAGGCGTACGGGCCGCTGACCGCCGACGCGCGGACCGTGCACGGCGAGGACTGGCGGGCGGCCCGCGAGGAGACGGACCGGCGACTGGAGAGCGCGCTGCCGCGTGAACGGCTCGACGCCGCCCACCAGGCATGGCGGCCGTACGCCGACAGCGAGCCCGTCCGGAGCCTCACCACCGGCTCCGGATGGGGCGCACTCGAAGTCCTGCGCGGCGGTTTCAAGCTGCCCGGCACGCCCTTCGACGAGTCGACGCTCGGCGAAGAGCAGCAGCCCTGGCTGGAGTTGCTGCGGGGCGGCGCTTTCCCCTACCCGCGCAAGGTCACCCCGCCGGGCCCCACCCTCGTCGGCCAGCACTGGCGGGACATGCTGGAGACCGCCCCCGCCGAGCCCCTCACCGAATACCACCTCGGCGTCGCCCAGTGGCACGCGGGCGATCTCGCGCAGGCGGTGCGCAGCTGGGAGCGAGGGCTCGGCCTCGCCCCGTCCCGCTGGCCGTTGCTGCGCTGCCTGGCCGTCGCCGACCGGCTGGCGCACAACGGGCAGCGCGCCGCCGACCTGTACGCGGAGGCCTTCGACGACCTCTGCCAGGAGCGCCGCGACGGCGAGGAGTGGACGGCGGCGACGGCAGCCCTGGGCCGCGAGGCGATCGACGCGCTCCTCGCGGCGGACAGGACCGCCGAGGCCCGAGGTGTCTGGCAGCGGCTGCGGCCCGCGGTGCGCGAGAGCGGCCGTTTCCGCCTCGCCGAGGCCAGGCTGCTGCTCGCCGAGGGGGACAGGAAGGGCGCCCGCGCGGTCTTCGACGCCGGATTCGAGGTCGCGGACCTGCGTGAGGGCGCCGAGATCCTGGGCGAGATCTGGTCCGCGCTGTCCGACGAACCGCTGCCGGACCGGTACGACTTCCGGATGCGGCCGCCCCCGGCGGCGGACCCACGGGGGTGAGCGTCAGGCGTCCGTGCGCAGGTCGACGTACTCGAAGACCGTGCCGTCCGGGTGGAGCGCAAGCAGGTTGCGGCCGGCCGGGGTCGCCATCGGGCCCACGATGATGCGGGCGCCGGCCGCGCCGAGGGCCGCGCCCGCCTCGTCCAGATCCCGCACGGCGATGGTCGCCGACACCTTGCGCAGCACCTCCAGTTCCGACTCGGGGCCGCTCATCAGGAGGAAGCAGCCCACCGCGGCCACCGAGATCCCGCCGCGCTCGTAGCGCTGCGCCCGTGTTCCCGTGAGGCGTTCGTAGAAGGCCACCGGGGCCTCCAGGTCGTCGACGCAAATGCGCAGCGTGGTTCCGAGGATCTCCATAGGGGCGAGGATAGTTGGTGGTCAGGGGCCGGGGGACGCGATTCGCCCGGCCGGAGGGGCAGTCGATTTGCCCGGCCGGGCACCGGGTGCGAAGGTCCGTGGATGAGTACGTACACCGTGACCGTCCGCCCGTACCAGGAAGCGGACTGGGACGCGGTCTCCAGGATCCATGACACGGCGCGGTGCGACGAGTTGCGTGGCCACGTCGGTGCGGACACCTTCCCCCCGCTCGCCGAAACGTATGAGGACGAAGGGTTCTTCGACGGGACCGTGTGGGTCGCCGCGGGGGGCGACGAGGGGGACGGGGCGGGCGAAGTGCTCGGCTTCGCCGCCCTCGACGACGCCGAACTGACCTGGCTCTACGTCGATCCCGCCCGCTACCGGCAGGGCATCGGGCGGCTGTTGCTCCGGCGCGCGCTGGCCGACGGCGGCGGCTCGACCGTGCGGTGCACGGTCCTCGACGGCAACGACGCGGCCCGCGCGCTCTACGAGAGCGAGGGATTCGTGCACGTCGAGACAAGGACCGGGCGCCTCGCAGGCAAGGAAGCGTTCGCCGCGACGGGCCACATCATGAAGTGGCGCCGACCGGACACCCTTTGAGGGTGTACGTGAGCCCAGGAACGCGGCCGGGCGGTCAGGCGCGCAGGAGCACTTCGCCGTGCGGGACCATGAACCACGCGTCGTCGCGGCGGCCCCACTCGCGCCATGCCTCGGCCAGCGTGGCCAGGGTCTCCTCGCGGGTGTGACCCCCGTCGACGGCGAGGCGGGCGTACCCCGACGCTGTCGTACGGTCCGCCCACAGGCCGCTCCACCAGGCGCGCTCGTCCTCGGTGGCGAAGCACCAGGCCGCCGCCGATGCCCGGATGTCGGCGAAGCCCGCGGCGCGCGCCCAGGACACGAGCCTGCGTCCCGCGTCGGGTTCGCCGCCATTGGCGCGCGCCACCCTGCGGTACAGCTCCTGCCACTCGCCCAGCCCCGGCACCTCGGGGAACCAGCTCATCGCCGCGTAGTCGCTGTCGCGCGCCGCGACGACGCCGCCGGGGCGGCACACCCGGCGCATCTCACGCAGCGCCAGCACCGGGTCACCGACGTGCTGGAGGACCTGGTGGGCGTGGACGACGTCGAAGGAGTCGTCCGGGAAGTCGAGAGCGTGCACGTCCGCGACGGCGAACTCCACATTGTCCAGCCCTCGTTCGGCGGCCGTCCCGCGAGCCAGGTCGAGCACGTCGGCGGCGGCGTCGACGCCCGTCACCCTGCCCGGGGCGACGAGAGCGGCCAGGTCGGCCGTGATGGTGCCGGGGCCGCAGCCCACGTCCAGCACATCCATCCCCGGCCGCAGCTCACCGACGAGATACGCGGCGGAGTTGGCCGCGGTGCGCCAGGTGTGCGAGCGCAGCACCGACTCGTGGTGCCCATGGGTGTAGACAGCGGTCTCCTTCGGCACGGCCGTACTCCTTCTCTCGACGCGACAGGCCGAACGCTACGCCCTCGTGTCGAATAATGAGACCCAGATATCACCATGTGGACTCGCCATGAACTCGGTCCGCGTACCGCGGTGATTGCCGAGCGGAGGCCCGGGTACCCGCGCCCCATGACCACGAACTGTTCGCAGCAAACCGTCCGGCTCCCGCGGAGGTCTCCCCGCCGCAGGACGTAACGGGCGGGATCCGGGTGTTTGCCGCGCGGCCTCGGGGGCACCGGGAAGGTCCGTCCACCGCCCGCGCCCCGTGTACGAGGTGAAGCGAAGTGACACGACAGCGTCCCCGCATTGTCATCGTCGGAGCAGGATTCGCCGGCCACCAGGCCGCCAAGTCCCTGTCCCGGACGGCCAGGGACAAAGCCGAGATCGTTCTGCTCAACCCGACCGACTACTTCCTCTATCTGCCGCTGCTGCCCCAGGTCGCCGCCGGCATCCTGGGACCGCGTCGGGTGACGGTCTCCCTCCTCGGCACTCTCCCGCGCGTGCGGCTGGTCCTCGGCGAGGCGGATCACGTCGACCTCCAAGCACGCAGCGTCCACTACACGGACCCCGAGGGGACCGGCGGCACGCTGGAGTACGACCGGCTCGTGCTGGCCGTCGGCAGTGTCAACAAACTGCTGCCGATTCCCGGCGTCGCCGAGTACGCACACGGCTTCCGCGGACTGCCCGAAGCGCTCTACCTGCGCGATCACGTCACCCGTCAGATCGAACTGGCCGCCGCCACCGACGACCCCGACGAATGCGCCAGGCGATGCACCTTCGTGGTGGTCGGCGCGGGCTACACGGGGACCGAGGTCGCCGCCCAGGGCAAGATGTTCACCGACGCCCTCGTGCGCAAGCAGCCCAGTTGGCGCCGCTCCGCGCAGAAACCGCGCTGGCTGCTTCTCGACGTCGCCCCACGGGTCCTGCCCGAGCTGGACCGGCGGCTCTCCGGAACTGCGGACCGGGTGCTCCGCGAGCGAGGCGTGGACGTACGCACCAGGACCTCCGTCAAGGAGGCCGTTTCGGACGGGGTCCTGCTGGACGACGGCGAGTTCGTCCCGACCAGGACACTGGTCTGGTGCGTCGGCGTGCGGCCCGATCCGTTGGTCTCCGAGATCGGCCTGCCCGTGGAGCGGGGCCGTCTGCTCGTCACCCCTCAATTGAACGTGCCGGGCCATCCGGAGGTCTTCGCCTGCGGGGACGCCGCCGCCGTACCCGACCTGACCAGGCCGGGGGAGTACACCCCGATGACCGCCCAGCACGCCGCCCGGCAGGGCAAAGTGGCGGCCCGCAATGTCGCCGCGTCCCTCGGGCGCGGGCAGCACCGCTCGTACAAGCACAACGACCTGGGCTTCGTCGTGGACCTCGGCGGGGTGAAGGCGGCGGCCAATCCGCTGGGCATCCCGCTGTCCGGGCCCGTCGCGGGCGCCGTCACCCGCGGCTACCACCTCGCAGCCATGCCGGGAAACCGGGTGCGGGTCGCCGCCGACTGGATACTCGACGCGGTCCTGCCGCGCCAGTCCGTGCAGTTGGGCCTCGTCCGCTCCTGGTCGGTCCCGCTCGACACCTCGTCGCCCGAACTGGCCAGGGTCCCCGACGCACCCGATCTGCCCGCAAGCCCGCCGAAGGAGTGACATGCAGAGCAAAGAACCGACAGCCGTGGCCGAACTGGGCCGACAGCTCAGGGTGGACGCGGTACGCGCCGCCGACGCGGCCGGATCGGGCCATCCCACCTCGTCGATGTCGGCGGCGGACCTCGCGGCGATGCTGCTCACCCGGCATCTGCGCTACGACTTCGACCGCCCCGACCACCCCGGCAACGACCGGCTCGTCCTCTCCAAGGGGCACGCCTCACCCCTGCTGTACGCCATGTACCGGGCGGCGGGCGTCATCGACGACGAGGAACTGCTGACCTTCCGGCGGCGCGGCAGCCGCCTCGAAGGGCATCCGACGCCCAGGATCCCCTGGGTGGACGTGGCCACCGGCTCACTCGGACAGGGGCTGCCGGTCGGTGTCGGCGTGGCGCTGGCGGGCAAGCGGCTCGACCGGCTCCCGTACCGGGTATGGGTCGTCAGCGGCGACAGCGAGATGGCGGAGGGCTCGGTGTGGGAGGCCGTCGAGCACGCGGCCGACCAGCAACTCGACAACCTGACACTGATCATCGACGTCAACCGCCTCGGGCAGCGCGGGCCCACCCGCCACGGCCGGGACCTGTCGGCGTACAGCCGCAGGCTCCGGGCGTTCGGCTGGCACACCGTGGAGATCGACGGACACGATGTCGAGGCGATCGACCGCGCCTTCGAGGAGGCGAGCGCCACCACCGGGCGGCCGACCGCCGTCATCGCCGCCACCCGCAAGGGCAGCGGGGTGGCCGCGGTCGAGGACAAGGAAGGCATGCACGGCAAGCCGCTGAAGGACGCGCAGAGCGCCGTCGAGGAACTGGGCGGGCCGCACCCCGTCCACGTGGACGTACAGAAGCCGCCCGCCGCCCGCACTCCGCACGCCACCCGCAGTGGCCATCTGTCCTTGCCGCGCTACGACTTGGGCGACGAGGTCGCCACCCGTGACGCGTACGGCGCCGCACTCGCCGCGCTCGGATCCGCGCGCGGGGACGTGGTCGCCCTGGACGGCGAGGTCGGCGACTCCACCCGGTCCCAGGCCTTCGCCGAGGAACACCCGGAGCGGTTCTTCGAGTGCTACATCGCCGAACAGCAGCTCGTCGCCGCGGCCGTCGGCCTGCAGATCCGCGGCTATGTGCCGTACGCCTCGACCTTCGCCGCGTTCCTGACCCGCGCCCACGACTTCGTCAGGATGGCCGCGATCAGCCGGGCGGGCATCAACCTCGTCGGCTCGCACGCAGGCGTCGCCATCGGCGAGGACGGGCCCTCGCAGATGGGCCTGGAAGACCTGGCGCTCTTCCGTTCCGTGCACGGCAGCACGGTCCTGTACCCCTGCGACGCCAACCAGACCGCACGGCTCGTCGCGGGCATGGCGCAGGGCGACGCGCACACCCGGGGCGTCCGCTATCTGCGCACCAGCAGGGGGGCGGCGCCCGTCGTGTACGGGCCCGACGAGGAGTTCCCGGTCGGCGGCAGCAAGCTGCTGCGTTCCGGCGACGAGGACAGGCTGACGCTGCTCGCGGTCGGCGTCACGGTCCACGAGTCGCTGCGCGCGGCGGACCTGCTGGCGCGCGAGGGCATCGCCGTGCGGGTGCTCGACCTGTACTCGGTCAAGCCCGTCGACGAGCAGGCCGTACAGACCGCGGCCGAACTGACCGGCTGCCTGGTCACGGTGGAGGACCATCATCCGCAGGGCGGCCTCGGCGACGCGGTCGCGGAGGTCTTCACCGACGGGCGCCCGGCGCCCCGGATGGTGCGGCTCGCCGTTGGGAACATGCCGGGCTCCGCGACGCCGCAGGAGCAGCTGAGCGCGGCGGGCATCGACGCGGAATCGATCGCGGCAGCGGTGAAGCTGCTGGTGGAGAAGGCGATCGTGAAATAGCCGCAGCGTCGGATTACGGATGTCGTAGGGCTCGGGCGCGCCGTGCGGTGTGGGTGGCGGGGTGCCCTGAACACTCCGCCACCCTCACTCGCGGCGCGCCGGAGCACCTGAACAGGCAGCGGCCACGGGGACAGGCAGATCACGACGGGCACGACGAGCCCAGGAGACAGAGACGATGACGAGGGACACCACGAGCGTGCGTGCCGGACGGCGCACGGTGCGGATCCATCGCCCGGCGAAGGTCCTCTTCCCGGACTGCGGTCTCACCAAGGCCGATGTGGCCGACTACTACCGGCGGATGGCGGCGTTCATGGTGCCCCAGCTGCGCGGACGGCCACTGATGCTGGAGCGCCACCCGGACGGCGTCGGTGGGCCGCGCTTCATGCAGAAGGACACTCCCGACCACTATCCGCGCTGGGTGCGCCGAGTGACGGTCGACAAGGAGGGCGGTACGGTCACCCACGCCGTGTGCGACGACAGCGCCACCCTTGTCTTCCTCGCCGATCAGGCGTGCCTGACCTTCCACCGGTGGCTCTCACGGGCCGACCGGCTCCGGTTGCCCGACCGGCTCGTCTTCGACCTCGATCCGCCGGGTGAGGACTTCCCGGCGGTGCGCGAGGCGGCCTGGCGGCTCGGCGAACTCCTCGACCAGCTCGGGCTGCCCTCCGCACTGATGACCACCGGATCCAAGGGCCTGCACGTGGTCCTGCCGCTGAACGGACACACTTCGTTCGACGAGGCCCGCGACTTCGCCAAGGAGGTCGCGCATGTCCTCGCCGACCGCCGCCCGGACGAACTGACCACGGCCGTACGCAGGAAGGCCCGCGGCGACCGCCTCTACCTGAATGTCCAGCGCAACGGCTACGCCCAGACGGCCGTGGCGCCCTGGTCGATCCGCCCCGGGCCGGGCGCGCCGGTGGCCGCGCCGGTCTCCTGGGAACAGCTGGAGGACAAGGAGCTCACCGCGCGGCGCTGGGCGGTGACAGACACCGATGACGTACTGGCACAGGCCCGCGGCAGCCCGTGGTCGGGCCTGCCGGCCAGAGGCCGGGCCCTGGGCCCGGCCCGCCGCCGCCTCGCCGCCCTGCGCTGAGGCCGTCCTGTGCGGAACGCCGGCTTCGTGTCCGGGCGAACGGCCGTGCGGCGCAAGGGAAAGGGGACAACGGCCCAAGGCCGTTGTCCCCTTTCCTCTTTACCCTGTCGGACGTCTCCGGCAATTCACAGGGCCAGCGGGCGGTACACGGTGAGGGCTTCGTCGGCCTTGTCGATGACGAATTCCTCGGGGGCGTCGACCACCTCACCGTCGAATGCGAGCAGCGTGCCCGGCGCCAGCCCGGAGATCCACACCCGGCGCAGCCGCTGCGCCGCGTGCACGGGCGAGCGGCTCAGTGGTCCGGCGAGCGCCGCGGCCAGCAGCCGCAGGCCCGGCAGCCGCCCGCCGTGCACCACGCGCACGTCCAGCAGGCCGTCGGCCATGTCGAAGCGCCGGCCGGGGGTCGGACCCATCCGCTGGTACATGCCGTTCCCGGCGAACAGCATCCACACCGAGCGTCTGCGGCTCTTGTGCTGGCCCACCTGCGCCTCCAGCGGCCGTTCGTCGCGGAGCACTTTCACCGCCGCGAGCACACCCGCGGGCCAGCCGCCGATGCGCGGCCCCCAGTGCTCCCGGATCCGCACCAGCTCCGGGTAGACGCCCAGGCTGAACGTGTTGAGGAAGTACCCCGGCTCGTCGTCGCCCCCAGGGCCCGGCGTGAAGCGGCCCAGGTCGACCTTGACGGCGTCGCCGGACGCCAGCGCCCGGCAGGTGTCGTGGACCTCCTCGATGCCCAGGTCGTACGCGAAGTGGTTCAGCGTGCCGCCGGGGAAGACCGCGAGCGGAATCCGGTGGGTCGCGGCGACCACGGCGGCCCGGTTGACCGTGCCGTCGCCACCGCAGATGCCGAGCGCCCTGCCTTCCTTGGCTGCCTTCTCCAGCGCGTCGCACAGCTCCTCGGGCTCGCACTCGACGACCTGCGCGAGAGGCAGCGCGTCCCGCACCAGGGTGGCCTTGGCAGCCGCCGAGCCCGAGCGCTTGTTGACCACGACGACCAGGTCCTGCCCACCGGGGAGCGCCGGAGCCTGGGTGTGCGGGCGCCCCGGGGCCGGCATCTGCGACCTCGTCGGTACGAGCCCGCGCACCGCGAACGCCGCCCCCACCCCCAGCGCCGCGCCGACCAGCACATCGCTCGGATAGTGGGCGCCCGTATAGACGCGGGAGACCGCGACGGCTGCCGCGACCGGCGCCACCACCGCACCCCAGCCCTTCGATTCGAGGGCCACACCCGTCGCGAAGGCGGCGGCGGACGCGGAGTGCCCGGACGGGAAGGACGTGGTGATCGGCTGGCGCTTCAGCTGCCGCACCAGCGGCACCGAGTCCAGCACCGGCCGCACCCGGCGCACCGAACGCTTGCCCACCGTGTTCACGGTGGCGGAGGCCAGCGCGAGCGAGGCGACCCCACGCACCGCCGCCCGCCGCGCACGGGTGCTGCCGCCCAGGGCCGCCAGCCCGGCGGCCGTTCCGAACCACAGCACACCATGGTTGGCGCCGTGGCTCAGGCGGGGCAGGACATAGTCGGCGCCGGGCCAGTGGCGGGCCGCCACCCCGTGAAAGATGGCCTGGTCGCGGCCGCTCAACCAGGTGGCGAGCCGGCCGGGCAGGCGGCTGGTGGGATGGTGTGTGCGTGGTGAAGACATGGTGCGCGCGTACCCGGCCGGACCGCTTCCGAATCAGCCGGTACAACCGGTCGCCTGTTCCGTCGCTCACCACAAGGAGGGTCCGGTGGGGCAGCGGCGGCTGCAGACCGGAGGCCGTTCGGATTCGCGCCGGGGCACGGGTGAGGGAACAGTGAACCCCATGGATACGAACCCTCTCCTCACGCGTCACGCCGAGGCACTCGCCCTCTTCACCGACCGGGTGCACGCGGTGCGCCAGGATCAGTGGCAGGCGCCCACTCCCTGCACGGGCTGGTCGGTGCGGGACCTGGTGCGCCACCTCGCCGAGGAGCAGCTGTGGGTGCCGGAGCTGGTCACCGCCCGGCGGACGGTCGCGGAGGTCGGTGACACCTTCAGCGGCGACGTATTGGGCGAGGACCCGGTGGCCGTCTGGGACCGGGCGGCGGCGGGGGCCCGCGCGGCGTTCGCGGAGCCGGGCGCCCTGGAGCGCCGGGTGGCGCTGTCGTACGGGGAGAGCACCGTCGCCGCCTACGGTTCGCAGATGGTCGCCGACGCCGTGGTGCACACCTGGGACCTGTCCCGGGCCATCGGGGCGGACGAGCGGCTGCCGGACGAGCTGGTGAGCTTCACGGCGCGGGAATTCGGGCCGTACTCGGCGGACCTGGAGAAGACCGGGCTGTTCGGCGCACCGGTGGAACCGCCCGCCGGGGCCGACGCCCGGACCAAGCTCCTCTCCCTGCTGGGGCGCAGGGTCTAGCGGCCGGATCTACCGGCCCCGCACGCGAACCTCCCCCGCCCGGTACCCCGGGCGGGGGAGAGGACCTGAGCGCGATCCGGCCCGTTGGTCACTGGCCGCCGGTCTTGGCGAACTCGGCGGTGAACGCCTCGCAGAACGCCTTGAGGTCGTCCGGGTTGCGGCTGGTGATCAGCGTGCCGGGGCCGCCGTCGCAGACCTTCACCTGCTCGTCGACCCAGCTGCCGCCCGCATTGCGAATATCGGTGCGCAGACTCGGCCACGAGGTCAGCGTCCTGCCCCGCAGCACGTCCGCCTCGATGAGGGTCCACGGTGCGTGACAGATCGCCGCGACCGGTTTGCCCGCGTCGAAGAAGGACTTGACGAAGGCGACCGCCTGCTCGTTCGTCCGCAGGAGGTCCGGGTTGGCCACACCGCCCGGCAGCACGAGAGCGCCGTACTCCTTGACCGAGGCGTCGTCGACCAGCTGGTCGACGGGGAAGGTGTCGGCCTTGTCGAGATGGTTGAACGCCTGGATCCGTCCCGAGTCCGTGGAGACCAGCCGGGGGGTGTGGCCCGCCTCGGTCACCGCCCGCCAGGGCTGCGTCAGTTCGACCTGCTCGACGCCTTCGGGTGCTACGAGAAATGCGATACGCATAGCGCTCCTCATTCGACTTTTCGGTTGCTGTTGCCGGGACGGAGGTCTTCGATTCTCACCACACCCAGCGGCCGCCCGTCCGCGATCACCGCCAGCCGCTCGACGGCGTGCTGCCGCATCAGAGCGACGGCCGTGGCGACCTCGTCGTCGGGACCCACGGACACCGACGAGGGCGTACACACCGACTGGGCGTTGACGGTGAGGGGATCGACGCCGTCGGCGACCGCTCGCAGAGTGATGTCCCGGTCGGTGAGCACCCCGATCAGGTGGTCTCCCTGTGCCACCAGGACATCACCGATGTCCTGCGCGCGCATCAGCTGAGCCGCTTCGACGAGCGAGGCGTCCGGACGTACGGCCGCCACACCCGCCGTCATGACTTCCCGCACGAACCGGGCCATGACTGTCCGCCTCTTCTCTTTCTTCGCTTCCGTCGCCGCCGCGCCGCCGGGATCAGTGCCGGGTACCCGGAGTGCACACGGCAAACACACGGCGGGGCGGGGGTTTGCGAGCGGGCACGCGGGTGACCCGCCCTCCAGGCCGTTCCGCAGGAAGGGCAAGGCCATGGCGGTATTGGCTGTGCTGATTCCGGCTATTGATTCCGGTTCTCGTGCCGGGCGTGCACATCGGGCCCGGCCGCTACGAGGACTTCGTACTGACGCCGACGGAGGCGAAGGACCGTGACCCAGTCGACCGAGCCATCGGCAGCTGAACTGGTCAAGCGCGCTTCGGAGTAGCTTGCCGAACTCGTTCGCGAAGAACTCCGGCTCGCTCGGACGGAAATGAAGGAAAAGGGCAAGAGGGCCGGCCTCGGCGGCGGGCTCTTCGGAGGCGCCGGACTGACGGCCCTGCTCGCACTGCAGGCGCTCGTGGCCACGGCCATCGCGGCGCTGGCGGTCGTCCTGCCGGTCTGGGCCGGCGGGCTGATCGTCACGGTGGTACTCGCCGCGGTGGCCGGGATACTCGCCCTGCTGGGCAGGCGTCAGATGCGGCGGGCCGTGCCGCTGGCTCCCGAGGAGGCCGCGGCGAGCGTCCGGACCGACATCGAGGAACTGAAGGGAAGGGCACATCGATGAGCAGGACCAGCGACGACGAGGACAGGACGGGCCGGGCAGGCCACGACGACGACACGCAGGGCGCCCAGGAGCGTGTGGAGCAGGCGCGGGAACGGCTCGGCGAAACGGTGGAGCAGCTCGCGGCCAAAGCGGATGTGAAGGCTCGTACGCAGGTGAAGGCCGCCGAGGTCAAGGGCCGGGTGAGCGCGAGCGCGTCGCACGCCGCGCACCAGGTCCAGGAGCACACTCCCGAGCAGGCCAGGCAGGCCGCCGTCCAGGTGGTCGGGGCGGGCCGCCGCCATCCGCGCCCGCTGGCCGCCGTCGTCGGGGCGGTCGTCGCGTTCGCGGTGGTGGCGCTGGCGCGGCGCCACGCAAGGAAGCGCTGACCATGGCGCTCTGGGCAAGGTGCACTACAAACCCGTGGGGATGCTCTTCAAAATCGGCGGCGGTCTGCTCGCCGGCGCCGCCTTCCGCCGCCTGTGGCGGGCGGTGGCGGGCGAGCGCGAGGCCCCGGAGCCGATGGACCGGGACCGCAGGTGGCGCGAGATCCTGCCGGTCGCGGCCCTGGAGGGCGCGACCTTCGCGGTCGTGCGCGTGACGGTGGAACGCGGCGGAGCCACCGCGGTCCGCCGCGTGACCGGCTACCGGCCGGACTGACCTCCGGCCGGACCGCCCCACTGGCCGGACCGGCCTCCGCCACGGGCTGCCGGCCGGGGCCCTGCCGCCGGCCGGACGGGCCGGGGCTCGTGGCACACGGCACCCGGCAGACGGGTATACGGCACAGGGCACCCGTGTACACAGCCGCGGTCCGGTCACCGGGCGGACCGGTGACCGGACCGCGGCTGTGGTCCGGCGGGCCGGGGCGTCTTCTCCGGCGCGGCTGCCGGTGGTCTCCGGCCCGGCTACCGGTCCGGCCGGCTGACGCCGTCGGGCCGTTCGGCCCCGGCCTCTCTCGCAGCCCCGGCCTCCTGGGCCCCGGCCTCATCTGTGCCCTCGCCGGCCCGGCCCGCCGGGCCGACACCCCGGCGCCGGCGGCGCAGCCCCGGCGGCCACTTGCGGGTGTCGCGCGGGGCGACATAGGGCTCCTCGTCCGCGGGGAGCCCTCCTTCCATGGCCCGCTGCCTGGCGAGTTCCGCGTCGAATTCGAGCCCGAGCAGGATCGCCAGGTTGGACAGCCACATCCACAGCAGGAAGATCGCGACACCCGCCATCGCGCCGTACGTCTTGTTGTACGAGGCGAAGTTGGCCAGATAGAACGCGAACCCGGCGGAGAACAGCAGCCACAGCACCAAGGCGACGACGCTGCCCGGGGACAGCCAGCGGAACCCCTCTACCTTGGCGTTGGGCGCGGCCCAGAACAGCAGCGCGAGCATCAGCACCACAAGCAGTGCGAGAACGGGCCACTTGGCGAAGGTCCACACGGTCAGCGCCTCGTCGCCGACACCGATCGCGTCACCGGCCCACTGCGCCAGCGAGCCGGTGAACACCACGATGAGCAGGCTGCACGCCAGCAGCACCAGCAACGCCAGCGTGAGTCCGACCCGCAGCGGCGTGATCTTCCAGATGGGCCTGCCCTCCGGCAGGTCGTAGACGGCGTTGGAGGTCCGGATGAAGGCGGCGACGTAACCCGACGCGGCCCACAGTGCGCCAAGAAGGCTGATCACCACGACCAGACCGCTCGACCCGCCCGAGAGCCGCAGGTCCTCCAGCGACGAGGTGAGGATGTCCCTGGCCGGCCCCGGCGTGAGGCCCTTGACCTCGTCGAGCACCTGGCGCGTCGCGTTCTCGCCCACGGTGCCGAGCACGGAAACCAGCATCAGCAGGGTCGGGAAGATCGACAGCACCCCGTAGTACGTGAGCGCGGCGGCCTTGTCGGCGAGTTCGTCGTCCATGAACTCGCTCGCGGTACGGCGCAGTACGGCCCCCCACGACCGGGCCGGTATCTCCCGGGGAGAGCCGGGCGCGGCGGCCTCGGCGCCGGGGCTGGGCGCCGCTCCTCGTCCAGCCTCCCGTTCTCGGTCCTGGCCGTCCGACTTCCGGCCCTTCCGCCCTTCGCTGCCGCTCACTTCGCACCGCCGTGCTCGCTACGGCAGAGGCAGAGGCGGACGCGTGGCGGCCGGTGGGTGACAGTGGTGCTCATATGCGGACCTCCTGGGCCCCTTCGGCAGGGGGAGTTAGGGGATCCGCGGGGATCCCGGCAGTACCTGACCGAGTACCAGGCGTGGGCCGGAGCAAACGGCGCGTGCCGCACGGGTTTGTTTGGCCGGTCGGCGGCCGGGCAGGCGAAGCATGTGCTTCGGACCGGAGGCACGTCCGTGGGAGCGGTTGGTATCGCTCCGGGCGTGTCACGAACAGTGTCCGGACGCCCGGGGCCGGACTTCGAAGGCCCGTTCTGCCCTCCCTCTCCACGGTGACACCCATCCGTTTTGCACCGTTCAGGGAGTTGCAAAGAAGATGCGTACACCTACGCAGCGGAAACACCCGCACGACGACGCCCCCGACACGGCGGATGCCTTCCGGCTTATGACGACTCTCCCCGACGGGGCCGAGCGCAGCGCCGTGCGGCAGGAGATCATGAACGCCTGGCTTCCCATGGCGGACCGTCTCGCGAGCCGGTTCCGCAACCGCGGCGAGGCACTTGAGGATCTGCGCCAGGTGGCCGCGCTCGGCCTCGTCAAGGCGGTCGACCGGTACGACCCCGAGCACGGCTCGGCCTTCGAGAGCTTTGCCGTGCCGACCATCACCGGCGAGATCAAGCGCCACTTCCGCGACCACATGTGGACGCTCCATGTGCCGCGCCGTGTCCAGGACCTCCGTAATCGGGTGCGCACCGCCCAGCAGGAGCTGTCCCAGACCGCGTCCGGCAGCGCCCCGGCCCTCGCGGAGATCGCCGCGCAGGCCGGTATGACCGAGGAGGAGGCCGTCGCCGGGCTCGAAGCGCTCGACTCGTTCACGGCGTTGTCCCTCGACGCCGTACTTCCCGGTACCGACGACGGGTACTCGCTCAGCGACGCCCTCGGCAGCAGCGACCCGGCCCTCGACGTCATCATCGACCGCGAGGCCGTCAAGCCGGGCCTGCGCAGGCTCCCGGAGCGCGACAAGCGGATCCTGTACATGCGCTTCTTCGGCGACATGACGCAGAGCCGCATCGCCGAGGACCTGGGCCTCTCGCAGATGCATGTCTCCCGGCTGATCAGCCGTTGCTGTACCCAGCTGCGCGACCAGGCCCTGCGGGAGGCCGCATAGCGATGGCGGCATGGCGGGCCATCAGGTCCATGACCTGACCCTCCGCCATGGAGAACGCACGCCGCGGGCCCGTACGGAAGAGAGTGAGGACTCCCTGTACGGGCCCGACGGCGCCGCCGTCGCCCGGAGCGGTCAGCGGGACGCACAACAGCGAGGTGACATCGGCCCGTACGAGCACCGGGGCCCCGGACAGGTCGTGGCCGAAGCTGTCGGTGTCCTCCGGCCGCACCTGGAGCCTCGCGGCGCCGCCACGGGCGGCCGCCACCACCAGTGGGCAGTCGGCCGGGTCCTGCCCGGCCAACGCCTCGGCGAGCGGACGGTTTCCGGCGTCGGCGGGCCCCAGGACGACCGTGCGCTTGATCGGCCTGCCTGGAAGACGGCGAGCACCGCGACTCGCGGCCCGTCGGGCGGGCGCAGCGCGCTGAGCGTGGTCAACAGGGCTTCGTGCGGGCGCTGTTGGAGGCGCACGACGAGGCTGCGCGCGCCCTCGCCGCGCGCCGTGGCCGCGACCTGCGAGCGGAAGGCGGCCCGGTCGCCGGGCGTGAGGAGGGCGGCCAGTGGCCGCCCCGTCGTGTATCCGGCGCGCACACCGGTGAGCCCCGTCGCGGCGGCGTTCAGCCTCCGTACGACGGTGTCCCGGTCGATCAGGGCGACAGGCAGCGGCAGCCGCTGGAACAGCGCCCTGAGTAACTGCCCCTCCTGCCGGTCAGCGGCGGGGGCGCCCCGCCCGGCTGCGGCCAGTTGCTCGAACCGGGGCCACAAGGAGTCGGCCACATGCTGGAGTTCGAGGAGAGCCGCGTTCAAGGCGGCGAGACGCTCGTCGGCCGGCATCGCACGGGCGGTCCTCAACTCCCCGACCCGTCTGACGAAATCAGCAAGCTCCGCACCGAACTCGTCCGTTGTCGTCATACGAGAAAGCTAGCCCGCCCAGCGGTTTCGCGGACCGGACGGGGGGAAGCCGCACGAGGAGTGAGCCGGGGAGAGGGGAGGCGTACCGTCATGTCCCTGGAACCGGAACGCCGAGGACCGCAGTCCGCCTCGACCGTGCGGAGGCTGTCCGAACTGGCCGGGCAAGCCGTACGGTGCGCCCCTTCCTGCTGCGGCGCGGCGACGACATTCACCGACGGTGGGCCCGGGCGCCGCAGCGCCGCCACCCATCCCGATCTGGCCGAGCTGGTCGCCGTGCAGCTCACGGCGGACGCGGGACCCGTCCTCTCCGCGCTCGCACTGGGCGGGCCGGCCGGCTCCCCGGACCTGCTCACCGACGAGCGGTGGCCCGCGTACCGGGCGTCGGCCCTCGCATCCGGCGTACGGTCCAGCGTGACGCTCCCGCAGCGCCGGGCCGGCATCGAAGTGACCGTCAGTCTTTTCAGTTTCCGCCCCCGAACGCTGGAGGACGTGGTGCACGGCCCGGTGGGCATCCTCCTGGAGCAGGTCACCGCGAGCCTGGTCCGCGACCGGCACTACCGCGCCGTCCTGACCGAGGTGGACCAGCTGGCCGCGGCGCTGCGCACCCGCCCCGTCATCGACCAGGCCACCGGCATGGTGATGCACATCCTGGGCTGCGACGCGCAGGACGCCTTCGGGATGCTGCGGCGCCTCTCACAGAGCTCCAACCGCAAGCTCGCCGAGGTCGCCGAGGGAGTGGTCAGGGGCCGGGGGCGCGGCCTGGAAAGGGACCTGGCCCGGATGGCCGACAGCTCGTAGCGGGCACCCCGGCCCGCCGGCGCGTGGTCCGGCGATGACCTCCCCGGGGGCCGGGGTGTCCGCGTGGGCCGTGGTCGGCCGGACGGTCGCGGGGAGAGCCCGGACGGCCGCCCGGACATGATCCGGGCGGCCGTCCGGGGAAGCGCGATGCGACGAACCTCCGTATAAAGGGCACTGGAGCCGGGCAGACGTTCCCAGCGGATCAGTGGGCCGGTCGTCCTGGGCCGGAGCGGTGGAGGTGGCGGCGATGCGGCGGACGGCCCCGGCAGGACGCGGCCCCGTCCGCTACGGGCCGCCCGCTCCCGAGCCCGGACTGCCGGTGCTGCCCGAGCTGGCAGCCGTGTTCGCCGCCGCCGCCGGGCGGACCGACGCCGAGCCGCCCGGCGGGGGACCCGCCCTGCGCGCGGCGGCCGCCGGGTACTGGGAGCGGCGCGGGTTGCACGGCGACGCCGGGTGCGTGGCGGCCGCGCCCGGCGCCCCGCCGCTGCTGGCCGCCCTGATGGCCGCCCGCGGCGGCGACATCCTGCTGCCGCGCCCGTGCCCGGCCTGGTGGGTGCCGCTGGCGCGGACCCTGGGTCGGCCCGTCTACCACGTGCCCACTCCGGCGGAGTGCGGCGGCGTGCCCGACCCGTACGCGCTCCTGGAGACCGTGCGGCGGGTCCGCGCCGAGGGTGGTGATCCGAAGCTGCTGCTGCTGTGTCTGCCCGACGACCCGACCGCCACCGTCGCCCCGCCCGAGGTCGTGCACGAGGTCTGCGAAGCCGCGGCGTCCGAGGGCCTGCACATCGTCAGCGACGAGACCTGGAGCTCCACCGTGCACCGGCCGTACCAGGCGGTGCTCCTGAGCCCCGCCGAGATGTACCCCGGCCAGGTCACCGTTCTCGTCGACCTGGCCGGCGGCCACACCCCCGCGGCCTGGCCGGTCGCCGTCGCCCGCTTCCCCCTCACGGAGTACGGCGCGGGTCTGCGCGGCGCAACCCTCGACATCCTCACCGCGCTCGGCGCCGCCGTGACGGGCCCGGTGGCCGAGGCGGCGGCGTACGCACTGGGCGAACCGGAGCCCGTCACCGCCAGGACCGTGGCCGCCACCACCCTGCACGCGCGGGTGGCCGCCGCCGCGCATCGCGCGGTCCTCGCCTCCGGCGCGCTCGCACGCCCCCCGCAGGCGGGCCGTCACCTGTACGTCGACCTCGGCCCGTTGCGGGCGGGCCTCGCCGCGCGGGGGGTCACCGACTCGATGGAGGTCGAGGACCACCTGAGCACCCGCCTCGGCAGTCCGGTGCCCGGCGGCCACCGCTTCGGGGACGACATGAGCGCGCTGCGCGTACGGATCGCGACCGCCGGGCTCCTCGGGGCAACGCCGGAGCAGCGTATGGAGTCCCTCACAGCAGCGGATCCGCTGGAATTGCCGCACGTGGCAAGAGCGTTGAGCATGCTCGGGTCGGCTTTCGACGAACTGGGATGACCCCTGAGCCGGCGCACGCCACCGAAACGGAGCAGCCTCGATGACGGAACAGAAGACCGAGAGCTCCCGCACGGACACCGCCGTCCCCGGTGGTCCCGTGGCCCTGCCCGCCCCCGGCGTGGCCACCCCGACCCGCCCCCTCGGTGAGCTCCGCCGCTGGCCCCGCTCCTTCGCCGGCCGGCTCACCACCCCGCTCCCCGGCGTCAAGGCCTTCGCCAGGCTGGCCCGCGAGGGCACCATGCGGCCGGGCCCCGAAGGCCTCCGCGACGTCGCCCTGCTGCCGTACGAGCCGGCCCCGCTGCCCGCCACCGACGTGACGACGGTCGCCGTCACCTGGGCGGGCCACGCCAGCTGGGTGGTCCGTATCGGCGGGCTCACGGTCCTCACCGACCCCGTCTGGTCCCGCCGGATCCTGGGCACCCCGGCCCGCGTCACGCCCGTCGGCGTCCCCTGGGCGGACCTGCCACACATCGACGCGGTGGTCATCAGCCACAACCACTACGACCACCTGGACGCGCCTACCCTCAAGAGACTCCCGCGCGACACCCTGCTCTTCGTCCCGGCGGGACTGGCCCGCTGGTGCCGGCGCCGGGGCTTCACCAGGGTCACCGAGCTCGACTGGTGGGAAGCCGCGGAACTGGGCGGCGTCCGCTTCGACTTCGTCCCCGCCCACCACTGGAGCAAGCGCTCCCTCCTCGACACCTGCCGCTCCCTGTGGGGCGGCTGGGTGCTGAGCGACCAGCAGGGGCGGCGGATCCACTTCGCCGGCGACACCGGCTACGGCCACTGGTTCAAAGAGATCGGCGCCCGCCACCCGGGCATCGACCTGGCGCTGCTCCCGATCGGCGCGTACAACCCGCGCTGGTGGCTGAGCGACGTACACGCGGACCCGGAAGAGGCCGTGCAGGCCTGCGAGGACCTCGGGGCGATGCGGATGGCCCTCATGCACTGGGGCACCTTCCTGCTGTCGGCCGAGCCGGTGCTCGAACCGCTGACCCGGGTGCGTGCCGCCTGGGAGGCGACGGGCCGCCCCCGCGAGCAGCTGTGGGACCTGCCGGTCGGCGGCTCACGGATCCTTGCCGCGTGAGCACGACACCCCGCTACGTCGGCTGGGTCCGGCGCACCCTGCGCCACAACGAAGGCACCCCGCTGATCAGCAGCGTCAGCGCCACCGCGGCCACCACGCCCTCCCACGGCTCGGCGAAGAGCGTGCCGCCCAGGATTCCGATCAGCTGGTACGCCGCGGCCCACGCGAGGCAGGCCGGAATGTCGCCGCGGGCGAACCGCCGCATCGGCATCTTGCCGAGCAGGCACGCCAGCATCACCGGGATCCGCCCGGCCGGCATCAGCCGGGACAGCACGAGAACCATCGACCGGTGCTCGTCCAGCTTGCGCTGCGCCTGTTCGAGGTGTTCCGGGGAAGCCCGCCTGCGCAGCGTCTCCAGCCAGCGCGAGCCGCTCTTCGAGCGCACCCCGCGCACCCCCAGCCAGTACAGGCCGAGGTCCCCGAGGAAGGCCGCGGACGCCGCCACCAGGAAGACGATCAGCAGCGCGATCGGGTCGGTCTGGTGGAACGCCACCACCGCGGCCGTACTCACCAGCGCTCCCGTCGGCACCACGGGCACCAGCGATCCCAGAACCACCAGCGCGAACAGCGTCGGATAGCCGAACGCCTGCTGGGTCGACTCCGTGGGCAGACCGCCCACCAGATCGAGGATCACCGCGCGGTCTCCGGCCGGACACTCTCGCCGTGCGCGAGCCGGTGCACCGCGACCCCCGGCGCCTGCCTGGCCGCCTGCCGTACGAACTCCTCGCCCGGCGCGTGGAACTCGTGCGGCCGGACGCCGTCCATCCCGATCGGCCAGTACGTGCCGTAGTGCACCGGCACCGCGGAGCGCGGCGCGATCCGGGCGAGCGCCTGCGCCGCCCGCCCCGCGTCCAGGTGCCCCTGCCCGAGATACGGTCCCCAGCCGCCGACCGGCAGCAGCGCCACATCGACGGGCCCCACCGCGTCGGCCATCGTGTCGAAGAGCCCGGTGTCCCCGGCGAAGTACGTACGCGCCTCACCGGTGACGACGAAGCCGAGCGCGGGGGCGCGGTGCGGCCCCATCGGCAGCCGCCGCCCGTCGTGCAGTGCGGGAACCGCCCGTACTCGCAGATCCTTGACCCGTACCTCGTCCCCCGCGTCGACCTCCGAGATGTCCAGCGCGGAGAGCCTGCGCAGTCCGGGCACGGCCTGCACCGCGCCGCGCGGCACGATCAGCCGGGTACCGGGCGCGAGCCGGGCCAACGACGGCAGATGCAGATGGTCGGAGTGCAGATGCGACACGAGCGCCACGTCCGCCACGGCCGCCGCGGGCGGCGGCACCGCGCCGCGCCTGCGCCGCAGATGCGCGAGTCGTCGGGCGAAGAGCGGGTCGGTCAGCACGCGGACCCCGGAGTCCTCGACCGTGCAGGTGGCATGGCCCCACCAGGTGATCTCCACCGGCACGAACTGCCTCCTCGCTGTCGGATCTCCGGGTACGAGCCTACGGCCCGGCAACGGAAGACCCGGAGCGGCACCCGGCCGACCGCGCCCGCGGAGTCTGCTCAGAAAGGCGCTGGGTAGCAATCGGGGAATGAAGGAGGGCGGCGCCTTGACCATGCATTGGCTGTATTGGGCCGCGTATGCCGAGCAGTGTCCGCGCTGCGGGGGAGTCCTGGCCATCACCCAGGACGGCTGGCAGATCTGCCACTCCTGCGGCTACTCCGCACCGCCCTGATGTGCGCCTCCTCCCCATGGCCCGATCGGAGTAGGGTCTGCGGCGACAGCTAGCACGGAGGGGCCCGGTCATGGACGAGGTACGAGTGGCGGCCATCGCCAGCCTGACTCCGCTCGAAGAGCTGGACCTGGATCCCTTCCTCGTGGACACCCGCAGCCAGCAGACGATGTGCGCGCGCTGGGCCGCCGACAAGGGCTATGTCGTCACACGGCAGTTGGTCTTCTACGGGATGCGCCCCGACCACTGCGGACTGTGGGCGGACGTCGAGGCGGGCACCGTGGACCTGTTCGTCGCACCCAACGAGCGTGTGCTGGCGAGGGCCTTGAGGTCGGTGCGGGAGTTCTCCGCGGAATGCGAGCGCCGAGGCGTCCGCCTGGAGACCGCGGGCCTCGACGAACCGGCGTACGACGCCGCCATGAAGGCCAGCGTCCACCGCAGGCTGTCGATGCCGACGGCCGGCTACGACGGCTGCTGATTTCCGCACCGGGAGCCGCACCCCGGGCCCGTGGCCGCCCACCGGTGCGGAAGGGCCGGGCCGTCCACCCGGTTGTGCCAGGCTGGGAGCCGGGCCGCAGGGGCGGTCCGGGGATCTCATGAGGTGGCAAAGGCGTGCGCGCACGGCGATGGCGTAGAGCGGGCGGAACTCTGCTGCGGGTGATCGCGGTCTGGGCGGTGTCCACGCTGACGATGCTGGCACTCGCGGGCATCCTGCCGGACTTCCAGCTCCGGGCCGACGACGACGACAGCATCACCAGGATCGCGCTCACCGCGGTCTGGGGCGCGGGCGCCTTCGGCCTGCTCGGCGCACTGGTCTGGCCGGTGGCCGTACGGGCGCTGCTGCTCGTTCCCGCTCTCGTCCTGGGCGTGCTGGTCTTCTTCCTGAACGGCTCGCTCCTGCTGATCGCGCTGCGCCTCATCCCCGACGGGCGCGGCGAGTCCGACCCGCAGACCGCGGTGGTCGTCGCCGCCGTCATGTCCGCCGTCGCCTCCGCGACGTCCGGCGCGCTCGCGGTCCGCGACGACGACGCCTACCGGCGCAGGATCTCCCGGCTCGCGCAGCGCCGCCGTCGCAGGCAGGGTGCGGACGACGGGCGCACCGGGCTGCCCGGCACCGTCTTCCTGCAACTCGACGGCGTGGGCCACGATGTGCTGCTGCGGGCCGCCGCCGCGGGCCTGATGCCCACCGTCGCGCAGTGGCTGGACGGCTCCGAACCCTCGCACCGGCTGATCCCCTGGCGCACCGACTGGTCCAGCCAGACCGGCGCCAGCCAGCTCGGTATCCTGCACGGCTCCAACCACGACGTCCCCGCCTTCCGCTGGTACGAGAAGGAGACCGGCGAGATCCTGGTCTCCAGCCGCCCGGCGAGCGCCGCCCGCATGCAGCGCCGTGCGATCGAGCGGACCAAGGACGGCGGACTGCTCACCTTCGACGGCGCGAGCCGCGGCAACCTCTTCAGTGGCGGCGCCGACCAGCTCGCCCTCGTCCTGTCCATCGCGGCCAGGCGCGGCAGGTCCAACCGCTCCCGGGCCGGCTACTTCACCTACTTCTCCGACCCGGCCAACGCCGTGCGTACGGCGATGTCCTTCGTCGCCGAAGTCGGCCGCGAGATCGGCCAGTCCACCCGCGCCCGGCTGCGCGGCGACACACCACGGGTGAAGCGGGGCGGCCTCTACCCCTTCATCCGGGCCTTCGCGACGGTCGTCGAGCGGGACGTGGTCGTCGCGGCGGTGCTCGGCGACATCCTCGTCGGGCGCACCGCCGTCTACGCCGACCTCGTCGGGTACGACGAAGTGGCGCACCACTCCGGCCCGCACAGCCCGGACGCGCGGAAGGTCCTGGAGCGGCTCGACCGGTCGCTGGCGCTGATCGCCAAGCTCGCCGAACGCACCCCGCGCACCTACCGGATCGTGCTGCTGTCCGACCACGGGCAGAGCCCCGGCGAGACCTTCGCGAACGCGTACGGGCTGACCCTCGCCGACCTCGTCCGGGCGGGCTGCGGGCTGCCCGTACCGCGCGGGGCCGCGCGCAGCATGAGCGGCGCCGAGGCGCGCGACGCGGTCCGGATCGCGCTGCACCGGCCGCCGGTCGAGGGCGGGGAGGAGCACGTGGGGCCCGGCACCGACCCGGTGGTGCTCGCCTCGGGCAATCTGGGGCTGATCTCGTTCCCCGACATCGGGGGCCGGGCGACCTGCGAGCAGATCGACCGGCTGCACCCCGCGCTGCTGAGCACCCTCGCCAACCACCCGGGCATCGGGTTCCTGCTCGTACGCAGTGAGGAGTACGGCGCCCTGGTGCTCGGTGCGAACGGCGCGCGGTTGCGGCTCGACGATCCGGACGTGGGGGACACCGGGCCGCTGGCGGCCTTCGGCCCCGGCGCCGCCGACGCCGTACGGCGGACGGACGGCTTCCCGCACGTCGCTGACATCATGGTCAACTCCTGGCACGACCCGGTCAGCGGCCGGGTGCACGCCTTCGAGGAGCAGATCGGCTCGCACGGCGGTCTCGGGGGCGAGCAGGGGCGACCCTTCCTGCTGTCGCCGTTCACGCTCTCCCGGCCGGTCGCCGAGGGGCAGGAACTGGTCGGCGCGGAGCAGGTCCACCGGGTGCTGCGGCGCTGGCTGCGTGAGTGCCAGGGCCCGCAGGTGCTGCTGCCGATCGCGGAGGGCCCCCGGCGCGAGGAGCGTGCCGTGCAGGACGTTCCGCGCACCTGACAGCCCCTGGGCGCGAGGTGCTAGGCCGCCGGCGCCAGGTGCTTCGCGCGTGCGCGCACCTGGAAGGCGGTCACGGTCTCGATCACGCCGAGGGCCAGCAGCCAGCAGCCGCCGACGACCGTCAGGACGGCCACCGACTCCAGCGGCGAGACGATCAGCACGATTCCCGCCAGGGCGCTGATCACCCCGAGGCAGACCTGCCAGCCCCGGGCGGGCATCGACTCGTCGGACACCCCGGCCACGACCTGGGTGATGCCGCGGAACAGCCAGCCGATACCGACCCACAGGGCGAGCAGCAGGATCGACTGCATGGCCCCGCGGAAGCAGAACAGACCCAGCAGGATGGACAGGGCGCCGCTGATGAAGGCCATCACCCGCAGCGCGGTCGACACATGCGTGCCGAAGGCCGCTGCCAGCTGGAGCACACCGCTCACCACCAGGTACACGCCGAAGAGCACGCCGACCGCGAGGAGCGAAGCGCCCGGCCAGACGAGGACCAGGACGCCCAGGACGAGGGTCGCGACCCCGGCGAGGAGTACGGCCTGCCAGGCGCTGTGCGCGAGGCGGCTCATCGAGCCCGGCGGTGTCGGGGCGGTGTCGGGGCGGACGCTGTCGTTCGGCTGATTGCTCATGGTCAACTCTGTGGTCTCGCGCCGTGCTCCCGCCACCGCAGGCACCCGTAGGAGGGGGGTGGGGCACCTGAGGGCGTTGCGTCTAACCTGCCAGGGTCCGTGACCACCCCAGGAGGAACCTCATGACGGCGCAGCCCGCGGCCGAACGCCCCGAACGGTCCGCGCCCACACCGAACGGCCTCACCGGTGTCGGTGTCGTCGTCACCGACAGGCAGGGCCGGATCCTGCTCGGGCTGGGGCACGACGGCCGCGGAATGGCACGAGGGCAGCACCATCGAACCCGCTTCGAGCAGCCCTCCCGGCGGTCACGGCTATCTGACCTACGTGGGCGCCCACGGGAAGACCGGGGCGGCGGCCGAAACGGCGTATCTCGACCGGACGAAGCACTGGACGACCGCGTTCGAGGCGAAGCGCCGGGCATTGAAGCGCTGAACCACTGAAGGACCCGCCCGCTGCTGTCCTGCGGCGCACGGCAACCGCCGTGCGCCGCAGGACAGTTCTCCGACGTTCGTCGCTCGACACCACACCTGAAATCCCCGGCGCCCCCGAACACTCGTTGTTCGTTGCCCGTACGTGGCCGTGGCCGTGGCCGGCGCCGGCGCTCTGGCCGGAATCACCGGCCGGGCGCGGCGCCCCTCCGCCCCCGGGGAGAATGGCCTTTCGCCGTCGCATCGTTTCGTCGTGAGGAATCCGCAGTGAGTGAGCACCAGCGAGTCACCGTCGTCACCGGAGGAAGCCGCGGCATCGGAGCCGCGATCTGCCGACGACTGGCCGCCGACGGGCATGACGTGGTCATCGGCTACCGCTCCGACGCCGCCGCGGCCGAATCGGTGGCCGCCGACGTCCTCCGCGCGGGTCGCCGCTGTGTCACGGTGGCCGTGGACACGGCCGACGAAGTCTCCGTCGACGCGCTCTTCGACGCCGCCGCGGCCCTCGGACCGGTCACCGGCCTGGTCAACAACGCCGGGGTGAGCGGACCCAACGGGCGACTGGCGGACGCCGACGCCGACGGGATGCGCCGGGCCCTGGACGTCAACGTCCTGGGCTACCTGCTGTGCGCGCGCCGGGCCGTGCGGGACCTGACCCGCACGGGTGGCGGGGCGATCGTCAACGTCTCGTCGGCGGCGGCCACCCTCGGCAGCCCCGGCCAGTACGTCCACTACGCCGCGGCGAAGGCGGCCGTGGACACGATGACGGTCGGCCTGTCCAAGGAGGTTGCCGCCGACGGCATCCGGGTCAACTGCGTTGCCCCGGGCGTCATCTGGACCGAGTTCCACGAGGACCCCAAGCGCCCCGCGAAGCTCGCGGCCACCATCCCCATGGGGCGCTCGGGGCAGCCCGAGGAGATCGCCGGGGCGGTCTCCTGGCTGCTCTCCGAAGACGCCTCCTACGCGACAGGCACCATCATGCGCGTCGCCGGCGGCATGTAGGACGCCGTGCGCGACGGGGACGTACGCCGCTGTTCGCGCCGTACGTCCCCGTGCCCGGTGCTAGCTCCGCCCGGCCAGTGACGCGGCGGGGCTCTTCGGCGCCGCCGCGAGGCTTCCCCTGCACGACAGCAGATGGATCGCGCCCGCGCAGGCCAGTCCCAGGGCCGTCAACGAGAGCCAGGGGAGGGCCGGCAGGCCGATGCGGCCGGACGCGTCCAGGGCCGCGCCGGTCAGGAGGTTACCGGCGGTGATCCCGACGCCGCAGATGGTGTTGTACAGCCCGTAGTGAGTGGCGACGAGCCGCTCCTGGGCCAGCGTGACGATGGTGTCCATCTCGAACGGGTAGATGACCATCGTGGCCACGGCCAGCAGGAGCCCGCAGAGTACCGCGGGCGCCATGGCGCCGATCAGGCGGCCGGGCCCCGCCGCCGGGACGGGCATCAGGAGCGGCAGGAAGGCCGCGCCCATCAGCGCCAGGCCGACGGTGATGGCCCGGTCGGACGTCCAGTTCCTCCTGCACCAGGCGGTGACGCGGGTCTGGCCGAGGATGGTGGCCAGCCCGGAGACGGCGAACAGGGTGCTCGTGCCGATCGTCGCGGCCGTCTCGTCCGGGGCCGCGTCGCGCAGCGCCATCGGCAGCGCGAGATAGACCTGGAAGGACAGCACGTACGAGCCGGTCATCGAGGCGGCGAAGAGCAGGAACGGCCGGTTGGCCAGCACCTGACGCCACTGCCGGCCGATGCTCTCGCGCTTGCCGCCGGAGCCGCCGGAATCCCCGCGTGCCTGTGGCAGGGCGCGCACCTGCACCACGGTCAGAACGGCGAAGACCGCGGCCGACACCAGGCAGGTCAGCTTGAAGTCGACACGGGTCAGGGCGAGCCCGATGAGGGGTCCCGCCAGAATGCCCGCCTGGTAGAAGATGTTGAACAGGGCGAAAGCCTCCACGCGCCGCTCACCCGCGCCCTGGGCCAGATAGGCGCGTACCGCCGGGTTGAACAGGGCCCCGGCGAAGCCGGTGGCCGCCGACGCGGCCAGCAGACCCGGGACCGAGTCGACCAGACCCAGGGCGGCGAAGGCGACGGTGCGCAGCACGCAGCCGGCCACGATCAGGGGCTTGTAGCCGAAGCGGTCGGCGAGGGTGCCGCCGAGGAGGAACATGCCCTGTTGGCTGAAGTTGCGCATGCCCAGGATGAGCCCGACCAGCCAGCCGGTCAGGGCGAGCCGCCCGGACAGGTGCTGGGCGAGGAAGGGCATCAGCATGTAGAAGCCCAGGTTGATGGTGAACTGGTTGAGCAGCAGCAGTTGGACACTGCGGTCGTAGGACCGCACCTGGGTGAGGACACCGGCGGTCATCGGCCGGCCTCCGGTGCGGGTGCGACGGCCTGCGTCACGGATGCGGCGACCTCCGGCGCCGGGGCGGCGCTGTCCCGCCGGGATACGGTGATCTCCCGCGCGGCTACGACGACTTCCCGGCCCGGCGGGGCGATCTCCCGGTCGGGCGCGAGGACGCGGCGGCACCGGGTCCAGCGGACGGCCTCCCGCTCCGAAGGGTGGCCGATCTCGTCCGGTGCGTCGGCGGGCCGCCCGCCGAGCAGATCGTGTTCGCGGCAGTAGTCGTCGTTGTAGACCGTCGAGAGATAGCGGTGCGGCCCGTCCGGGAAGACCGCGGCGATGTTGGTGCCCAAGGGGTACGTACGAGCGACCCAGCTGGCGACGAGCGCCACCGCGCCCACGCTCCAGCCACCGGACACGTAGTGCGATCCCGCGAGTCGACGGCAGGTCCACACGGCCTCGGCGGGTGCGACCCAGTGCACCTCGGCGAACTGCTCGTGGGCGACGTTGCGCGGATGGATGCTGCTGCCGAGGCCGCGCATCAGGCGCGGCCTGGCGGGCTGGCCGAAGATCGTGGAGCCGGTGGCGTCCACGCCGATGACCCGCAGGTGCGGGGCGAGGGTGCGCAGGACACGGCTGATGCCCGCGGAGTGCCCGCCGGTGCCGACGCTGACGACGAGGACGTCGATCGCGCCGAGCCGGGCGGACAGCTCATGGGCCAGCGGGGCGTACGCGCCGACGTTGTCCGGATTCGCGTACTGGTCCGGGCACCACGCCCCGGGCCGCTCGGCCAGCAGCGCGTGCACCCGCGCCCGCCTGGCCTCCTGCCAACCGCCCACCGGATGCGGGGCGGTGACCACGTCGACCTCGGCGCCCTGGGCGCGCAGCAGTCGGTGCATGTCCGGTTCCAGACCCGGGTCGGTGACCACGGTGACGGGGTGGCCGTGGACCTTCCCGGCGAGCGCGAGTCCCAGGCCGAACGTGCCACTGGTGGATTCCACGATCTCGGCGCCGGGCGCGAGCTCACCGCGTGCGCGGGCCCGGGAGACCATGTGGAGGGCCGGGCGGTCCTTGAGGCCACCGGGGTTGAAGCCTTCGAGTTTGGCCCAGAATCCGCGTCCGGGCGGGGTGAGGGGGTCCGAGACCCATACGACTGGGGTGTTGCCGACCGCGGCGGCGAGTGAGCGGCCGACACCGCGGGAGAGCAGGTCGGCGGAGGGCTGATGCATCGTGACTGCTTTCTGGTCAAGGGTGAAGAGCGCCGTACGACAGCGGCTCACCCCCGCCCGCGGCGGGCAGGGGTGAGGGACCGACTGCCCGGTCCTGGGCGGTCTTCTAGATGCGCCAGAGGCAGAGGAGCGATTGCGCGGTGGAGGACCCCGACAGCGGTGGGTCGGGGGCCCGGCGCGGCGCTGCGCGGCGGGCGGCGCGCCGCGCGTCGGCCACGTGTTCCGGGGCCGCTTCCGTGGCCGGGAGGCGGTCGGGGCCCGCCAGGGAGACGGAGCCCCGCTCACGCGAACAGTGGTCGCCCGGCTGGTGCGGGGCGGGCGCGGCGGGCGCGTCGACCGGCTGGGCCACGTGCTGGGCCGCCGCGACGGCGTGGGACAACCGGTGCACGTGCGTGGGCGAGCCGGCCGCCGTACAGAAGCACGCGGCAAGCAGCGCCACCATCAACGCCAACAACCCTCTGCGACCACGATCACACACACGGTGAACCGTAGTCGACGCGATGGGGCCCGAGTGACGCGTGGCTTGAAGTCGGGCTCCAAGCGGCATGCTTCATTCCGGTCCGCACCGGGCTCCATTACCCGGGAGGTAATCGACGCTCTCCGTACGGCGCGGCATCGTGGTCGTCACCGGGCCCCGGACGGCGCACTCCGTCCGGGATCCGGACCCACCGCCCCGCACGACCTCGACGGAGGCTGATTTCCCATGTCCGCAAACCTGCTCACGGCCCTGTCGCGGACCACCGAGCCGCAGACGACGCTGCGTCGTTTCCTGGCCCTCGACGCCGTGGTCACCGCCGGCAACGGCCTGGTCTACGTCGCCGCCTCCGGACCCGTCGGGAGGTTCCTCGGGGTCGGATCCGCCCTGCTGCTCGGGCTCGGCGTCCTCCTGGTGCTGTTCGGGGGATACGTCGGCCACCTCGCCTCGCGCCCGCAGCCGCCGGCCTTCGCGGTGAGGGCCGTCGTCGAGGTCAATCTGGCGTGGGCCGTCACCAGTCTCGCCTCGCTCGTCCTCTGGTTCTCGCCGACAGTCGTGGGCATGGCCTGGATCCCGGCGCAGGCCGCGGTCGTGGCGGGGTTCGCCGGGATCCAGTTCCTGGCGCTGCGCGCCCGGGGGTGAGTGCTACGGGCCCGTCGACCGGAGGTACTTGACCGTCGCCGGGTCGGCCGGGAGGAACGTCTCGATGGCCAGCTCGGCGACCGTCACGTCCAGCGGCGTGTTGAAGGTCGAGACGGACGAGATGAAGGACAGCACCTGTCCGTCGTGCTCGACCCGGAGCGGCAGCGCGAAGTACGGGTACGGCGGATCGGGCTCGTCGGACCCGGCATCGCCGTCGCGCTCCGGCAGGGGATACGCGGCGACCTCGTCGTACACGGCGCGCAGCGCGTCCGATCTGACCAGGGCGATCTGGCGCTCCATCTGGGCCAGCAGGTGTCCGCGCCACTCCCGCAGATTGCGGATGCGCGGGGCCAGGCCTTCCGGGTGCAGGGTCAGCCGCATCGCGTTGAGCGGCGGCGCGAGGAGCCGCTCGGGCACGCCCTCCAGGAGCATCATGATGCCCCGATTCGCGGCCACCACGGTGTACGAGGCGTCCACCACGAGCGCCGGGTACGGCTCGTAGCCCTGGAGCAGCTGCTCGATCCCCTGGCGGACGGCGCCCATGGCCGGATCGTCGAGCGGGGTCCGGCTGAACCGCGGGGCGTAACCGGCCGCGAGGAGCAGGGCGTTGCGTTCACGCACCGGGACGTCGAGGTGCTCCGCGAGCCGCAGCAGCAGCTCCTCGCTCGGACGGGACCTGCCCGTCTCGACGAAGCTGATGTGCCGCGCCGACGAGTCGGCGCGCAGGGCCAACTCCAGCTGGCTGATGCGCCGTTGACCGCGCCAGCCCCGCAGCAGTGGCCCCACACCTTGATCGGCCGAGGTAGTCGTCATACCGGAAAGGTACGCGGAAGCCGACCGCGCCGCGCATCGGTACCAGCGCGCCGACGTACTCCCGGGCCGGAAAGTGGGAGGCTGGCCGGCACGGCCACACCCGCACGGAAGGAGTCCCGCCATGACCGACGAGCCGCTGTCGCGGAAAGAGATCGAGGATCGGGTCCGCGAACTGCCCGGCTGGTCGCTGGGCGACGACAGGATCGCCCGCACCTACCGGCTCGGCAGCCACTTCGCGGCGACCGCGCTGGTCGTCCATGTCGCCGGGATCCAGGAGGAGCTGAACCACCACTCCGAACTGACCCTCGGCTACAACACCGTCGCCCTGACGGTGAACACGCACAGCGCCGGAGGCACGGTCACCGAACTGGACCTCGAACTGGCACGCCGCATCGAGGAGATCGCACCAGGACACGGGGCGAGCTGACCCGCCCCGGGCGTCCGCCCCGCCGCCCGAGCGGGCGGGCGCCCGGTCTCAGCGCCAGGGAATGTTCCGCCACGGGCTGCCCTCGTTCTCCGAGAGGAGGTGATGGGCGACGACGCTCTGCGCGTAGAAGCGCCCGTACTCCTCGTCGTCGAAGCGCAGCACCCGCCCGAGCGCGTACGCCGCGGAGTACTCCTCCCACGAGCCGTACGCCGCCTTGCTCAGCGCACCCGCGTACACGATCGCCTGCTCCGCCTCGTGGGGATGGCAGAACCGGGCCGACAGCCCCCAGCGGGCCAGATTCACGGCGCGCCCGTAGTCGTACGCCACCGTCGTGAGGACCCTGCCGTCCGGCGGCAGCAGCCCGTCGGCGCGAAACCGGGACTCGTAGCGCATGACGCGGCGCACCAGCTCCTCGATTTCCCCGACCTTCTCGTGGCGCACTCCGATGTCCTGCGCGTGCCCGGCGGCCGTCTCGCGCCACAGCTCGGCCGACGGCGGCTCGCCGAGGGCGGACCGCAGCTCCTCGCGCACCCGCAGGACGAAGTCCGGCTCGGGCGGGCTGTTGCGCCCGCCCAGCAGAGCATCCAACTGGCTTCGCCATTCGGTGTGCTGGGTGATGCCCCAGGAGTCACGCAACAATTCGAGCTCTTCGCAATACCCGTGGTAGACCGCGCCGACGTCGTTCCACGGCACGCCGTTCCCGATCGCGAGATGCACCCCGCACGCCAGGCCGTAGGCGAGCGGTCCGTGCAGCGCGCCGTGCCGCAACGCGACCAGGCGGTCGCCCGAAGGCCGGTCGTTCTCCGCGTAGTACCTGAGCCACGTCGCACGGTGCGGGGGAGTGGTGGGCAGCGAAAGCTGCCCCGGGGTCCCCGCGTTGACCGTGAGCAACTGGTGCGGGTCGTGCCAGGTGCACTCGGCGATCCATTTGAAGGAGACCGCGTGGAACACCCACTCGGGATGCCACGGAGGCAGCATTCCGCGCGTGAGAACCGACTTGCAGCTGCGCCCCGCCGCGTCACGGTACGCGCGCCAGTAGAGCGCGTCGGGCTCCGCGTCCGCCTCGGCCTTCGGCGCGAGGATGAAGAGCTCCGCGCCGGCGAGCACCCGCAGCTGCCCCTCCAGGTCACCGCGCATCCCCGCCTCGTGCAGCAGCCGCTCGGTCTCGGACGGCGGGACCCAGGGAGCGCCGTACCCGGCGGGTATCGGCTGGTGGGGCATGCTGGACACGTTCATGACCATGGAATATTCCGATAGGGGCTCGTCGGCTGCCGGGTGAGGATGCGGTGCTGGGCCAGCGTCTCCTGGTATCCGACCTCGGAGTCGTCCCCTTCGTCGAAGTGGATCGCCCGGGTCAGCGCGTAACCGAGCGAGAACGCGTCCCAGGAGCCGTACGCCTGCCGCGCCCGCTCGCCGATCCGCAACACCGCATGCTCGGCCTCGTCCGGGTCGATGTAGCGCGCGCCCAGTGCCATCCGTACGACGTTGACCGCACGTCCGTGGTCGAAGGCGGCCAGGGTGTCGACGCGCCCGGTGGGCGCGAGAATTCCGTCGGCCCGGAATCGGTCCTCGTAACGGACGATGGTCCGCAGCGAGTTGAGCGCCTCTTCGGCGTCGGATCCGCCGCCGGAGCCGGACGGCACGCGCCGCCCGAGAGCCTGCGTGACACTGTTGGACCACTCCTCGTACGACGGGGTCCGTCCCAGCCGCGCGGCCAGATTGTGCCGTGTCCGAAGTACGAACTCTTCGGTGCGGCCGACGAGTTGGGTGGCCAGGAGCGATTCGAGCTTCTGCCGGTAGCCGACCCGGTTGCCGACGTGCCAGGGGCGGCGCAGCCATGCGATGTCCGTGGCGTAGTCCTGGTAGGCGGCGCCCAGCTGGTTCCACACGAGGCTGTTGTGCACGGCGAGATGCGCGCCGACGGCCAGGCCGTGCGCCAGTGGTCCGTGCAGGGAACCCGCGCCGTGAGTGATCAGCCGGCCCGACCGTGGACCGCCGGTCCGCGCGTCGGCCGCCAGCCACGCCTTGCGGTGCCCCGGCCGGGCCGGAACGGCGGTCGCGATCGGCGTGTCGAGGTTGATCCCGAGCCACCAGCCGTTGTCCGGCCAGCCCCGGGCGAGTTCGGCGAGTGTGGTCTGCCGGAATACCCAGTCCGGATGCCAGGGCGGCAGCAGGCCGGGCGTCAGGACGGGGAAGCATGTCCGGCCCGAGGCGGGGTCGCGCTGCGAGCGAGGCGGCGCGACGAAGCCGGGGGTGTCGGCGTCCAGGCGGGGGAGGAGCACGTAGAGCCGACTGCCGGCGAGCGCGTCGAGCTCCGCTTCCCCGTCCCCCCGCACTTTCGCCTCGTACAGCAGCCGCTCGGTCTCTGTCGGCGGCGCCCAGCCGGTCTCTGTCCCCGTGTTCACGGGTCGATCCTACGAAGCGCGCCCGGGTGGCCGTCTGTCAGGTACCGGGGGCCGGAACCCCGGCGGCCGGGGCGGGCCGCCGCGCGGGCCCGCCCCGGCCTGTAACCGGGGGCGAACTCCCGGCCCCCGAGAGCCCTTCGGGCAAGGGGCGGGCAGCCCCCGCCGCCTACCCCGCGTGGTCGGTCCAGTCGCCCGCGGCGGCGGCCTCCCGCGCGAACTCCGTGAAGTCCTTCGGCTCACGGCCCAGCACCCGCTTCACCCCATCCGTCGTCGCCGCGTTGTGCCCGTCGAGCAAGGTGCCGAACAGCGTGGCCAGCCAGTCGGCCTCCGCCGTCGGCATCCCGTACTGCTGGAGCAACCGCGCGTACTGCGGCCCTGTCACCGGCACGTACCGCACCTCGCGCCCCGTCGCCCCGGCGATCTCCGCCACCACCTCGGCGAAGGTCAGCAGCCGCGGCCCGGTCAGCTCGTGCACCAGCCCCGCGTGCCCCTCCTCCGTCAGCGCCGCCACCACCACGTCGGCCAGGTCGTCGGCATCCACCCACGGCTCCGCCGTGTCGCCGGCGGGGAACGCCACCTCACCGGCGAGCACACCTTCGGCCATCGGGCCCTCGCTGAAGTTCTGCGCGAAGAAGCTGCCGCGTACGACAGTCAGTTCGGCGCCGCACTCACGCAGCGCGTCCTCGGCGACAACCGCCTCGGGCTCGCCGCGCCCCGACAGCAGCACCAAGCGCCGCACCCCGTTCTCCACCGCGATCCGACCGAGCGTCCGCACCGCTTCCGGCGCGCCGGGGGCGGCCAGGTCCGGGTAGTACGCCACATACGCGGCGTCCGCGCCCCGCAGCGCCGGGCCCCAGGTCGACTCGTCCTCCCAGTCGAACTTCACCGCTCCCCTGCGCGATCCGGACCTGACCGTCACGCCCAGGGAGGTGAGACGTTCGACCACCCGACGGCCCGTCTTGCCCGTGCCACTCGTCACCAACACCGTTTGCTGCTTGAGGTTTGTCATGCCTCAAGCTTCGGTGCCCGCGCCTGGACGGGCCATGCTCCAGAGGCTCAATCCCATGTGTGTGCGTCTAGGCTGAGGCCATGGACGCTCTCGCCGGACTCCTCGACGGGCCGCGCGCCCGGGGCGCCTTCCTCATGCGGGCCGTGATGAATGCGCCCTGGGCGGTACGGGTCGAGGACCGGGCACCGCTCACCCTCATGTGCATGACACGCGGCGACGCCTGGGTGCTGCCCGACGACGGCGACCCGGTGCTGCTGCGCCCCGGCGACATCGCGATCGCGCGCGGCCCCGACGCGTACACCTGCGCCGACGATCCGGCGAGCCCGCCGCGGGCCCGGATCGGACCCGGCGGGACGTGCAGCACGCTCCGGGGCGAGCCGCTGGCCGAGGCGATGCATCTCGGCGTACGTACCTGGGGCGACAGCCCGGACGGGGCCGCGTCCGTCCTCATCGGCACCTACCAGATGGCCGGGGAGGTCAGCGGGCGGCTGCTCGCCGCCCTGCCGCCCCTGGTGTTCCTGGCCGCCGACGAGTGGAACTGCCCGCTGATGCCGGTGCTCGACGAGGAGATCAGCAGGGACGAGCCGGGGCAGAGCGTGATGCTGGACCGGCTGCTCGACCTGCTGCTGATCGCCGCGCTGCGGTCGTGGTTCTCCCGGCCGCAGGCCGAGGCCCCGGCCTGGTACCTGGCGATGGCCGACCCCGTCGTCGGGCAGGCGCTGCGGCTGATGCAGGACGACCCCGCCCACTCCTGGACGGTGGCCTCGCTCGCGGCGAAGGCCGGGGTCTCGCGGGCCGGGCTGGCCCGGCGCTTCACCGAGCTGGTGGGGGAGCCTCCGATGGCCTACCTCACGGGGTGGCGGCTCGCGCTCGCCGCGGACCTGCTGCGGGAGTCGGACGCCACGGTGGGTGCGGTGGCGCGTCAGGTCGGCTACAGCGGTTCCTTCGCGCTGAGCGCCGCCTTCAAGCGGGTCCGGGGGATCAGCCCGCAAGAACACCGCTCCCTGCCCTGAGCGCCCGGCTCTTTTGCGGGAGCGGCAAATAAGTTCGCCGAATCGGCCCGGCGGCAGGACGCTGGGGCCATGAGCCCTCACGACGATCACGAGCCCCGTCACGACAGCGCCCACCGCGGCGCCCCAGGTTACGGTCACGACCACGCCACGATGGACTGGGACGCGATGAGCGCCCACCTGGAGCGGGAGGCCGAGGTGCACCGCCCGGCGTACGAGCAGGCCGCGGCCTGGATCGCCGACCGCTTCCAGGAGCCTCGCGGAGTGCGCCGCGTCCTCGACCTCGGCAGCGGCCCCGGAGTGATCACCTGCTTGCTGGCCGAGGCATTCCCGGACGCCGAGGTGGTCGCGGTGGACGGCACCCCGGCTCTCCTGGAGCGCACCCGGGCACGGGCCGAACGGGCCGGTCTGGGCGATCGGGTACGTACCCATGAAGCGGAACTCGCCGACGGGCTCGGCGCGTTGGGTGAGGCTGACATCGTCTGGGCCGCCAACACCTTGCACCACGTCGGGGATCAGCGCGCCGCGCTCGCCGACTTCGCCCGGCTGCTGCGCCCCGGCGGCCTGGTCGCCCTGATCGAGGGTGGGCTGCCGCCGCGCCGTCTGCCGCGTGACATCGGGATCGGCAGGCCGGGCCTGGAAGCGCGCATCGAGGCCGTGACGAGTGACTGGTTCGCCACGATGCGCGCCGAACTGCCGGGCGTGAAGCAGGAGGTCGAGGACTGGAGCGCGCTGCTGGCCGCCGCCGGACTCACGCCGGCCGGCACTCGTTCCTTCCTGCTCGACCTCGCGGCCCCGCTCACCGGCGAGGCGCGCGAACAGGTCGTCGACACCTTCGCCCGGCAGCGCGACAAGCTCGCGGACGGGCTGACGGCCGACGACATCACCACACTCGACCGCCTCCTCGACCCGGCGGACCCGGCGGGGCTGCGACAACGCCCCGACGTGTTCCTACTGACCGCGCGCACGGTGCATGTCGCCCGCCGCGACTGACTAGAGGGTCTCTCCGAGCACCGGCTCCAACTGCCACCACTGGCCGGGGGAGTCGGTGTCCTCCCACTGCCGCACATTGGCGCCGTCGTCCGTGCTGCCGTCGGCCACCTCAAGCAGCAGCCCGCTGACCCAGCTGATCAGTGTGACCGTGCCGGGGGCGTCGAGATGCTGCTCGATCACCCACTCCTGGGCGCCGAAGTTATTGGCCTTCCACTGCTGGACGTTGGCCCCGTTCTCCGTCGACGCCCCGGCCACGTCGAGCCGCTTCTCGCTCGCGGCGTTCACCAGGTGGTAGAGCCCGCCGCCGCTGTGTACCGCGCTGATCAGCCACTGCTGCGCCGGGGCGCCACTCTCCTTGCCCTGCTGGACGTTGGCGCCACTGCCTCTGGCCCCGCCGTACACCTCAAGCAGCAGCCCGCTGCCGACATTGCGCAGCCGGTACGGGCCCTCCCGTACGGCCTGCGGTCGCTGGGCGTCCCCGTTCATGTTCCTTGCTCCTTCAGGTTGTCGGCGACGGCGGCCCCGCTCGCCCTGGCGTGCATGCCCCGCCGGTGGCCTTCCGCTTCGGTCACACGGGAGGCATCAGGGCGAAGTAGCGGTCGAGCATCGCGGAGTCGCCCTTCACCTCGATGTGGTCCGCCGGGATGCGCTGCCATAGGAACAGCATCAGGTCCGACGCCGTACCGGCCAACTCGACGTCACAGGGCCCGGTGCCGGCTCGCCGTCGGTGACCCGGACCTCCGGGCCTTCGAAGGACACCGTCCAGCTGCCCCCGCCGTCGGTCTGCCGGAACCCGAACCGCTCGCCCGCTCCGGGCGGGGCCTGCTGCCTGGCCCCGCCGGGCCGGCGCCATGACCTGGAAGGTGTGGCCGACCGCGTCCGCCGCCGGCTCGGTGTCGACCGGCCGGGCCGGCCCGAAGGCGCTTTCCGCGTCCCAGCGGTGCACGGCCGCCTCGACACACTGGATCCGCAGCCAGAACGCGACGGTCCGCTCCGACGACCAGGTCCACACCCGCTCGTCCGGCGCGCGGTCCCTGAACAGCGTTTCGAGTTCCGCGGCGCCTTCCGCGTACCAGTCGATCAAGCGGGCCGGCGCCGGCCCGTGATTCGGCGCGGTCTCCGGCCTCGGCCAGCCCCGATGATCCGCGGGCAGCCCCAGGAAGGTCAGATCCGTGGGGTCGAGTTGCTCGGAGAGCCGGTCCCGGATGACGCGCGCGACGTACCGGTGCACCGTCGCCAGGTGCACCACCAGGTCGGAAACGGTCCAGCCGGGGCAGTACGGGACCAGGGGCGCCGCGCCCTCGACCGCCCGACGGGCAGCGGTCTCGAAGGCCTGTGCTTCGCGATGGAAATGCGAGACGAAGTCCATGGCGCCACTTTGCCAGTCGTCGGCCGGACCCGGTACGCGTCGGGCGGCCACGGCCGGGACCGGCGCCCGGCGCGGGGCGGCGGGCGGGCAGCGAATCGCTTCCGGGCGCGTCGGAAGCAGCCCGGACCAGCGCGGATATGACAACGTGATGCGACGGCGCCACCCGGCCCGAGCCGGGTGGCGCCGTCGTCATCGTTGAGCCCGTGCGCGGGACGTGTGGGCCCCGCTCACTTCCTCGCCACGTACACGGTGTTGGTCGCCGTGCCGCCCTGCAGCGGATTGTCGAAGTCGACGACGTGCGCCCCGGAGTCCGTGAAGACCTCCGCGAGCACGGTGAGGAACCGCTCGTCCGGCGGGTCGTTCGACCACAGGGCGAAGACACCGTCGGGGTGCAGGCGGTCCGCGAGACCGCGCAGCCCCGCGGGCAGGTAGAGCGCCGCGTGACTGGGGTGCAGGACATGGTCCGGTGCGTGGTCGACGTCCAGGAAAATGCCGTGGAAGCGTCGGTCGGCCACCTCGGGATCCCAGCCGTGGGCGCCGCCGGCCATCGCGAAGAAATCGCCCTGGACCAGACGGCAGCGGGCATCCGAGGACAGCTGGGCGCCCAGGGGCACCAGCCCTCGCCGGTGCCACTCGATGACTTCGCCGAGCGCGTCGACCACGATCAGCGAACGCACCCGTGCGTCGTCGAGCACCGCCTGAGCGGTGTAGCCGAGGCCGAGCCCGCCCACGACGATGTCCAGTTCCTCGCCCGGCAGCTTCGCCAGGCCGAGTCGCGCGAGCTCGATCTCGCCCGTGGTGAAGAGGCTGGACATGAGGAACTCGTCACCGAGCTTGACCTCGTACACGTCCTGGCCCGACACCGGATCCCGTCGACGCCGCAGGCTGATGTCTCCCATGGCCGTCGGGGAATAGTCGATCTCCTCGAAACGCGCGCTCATCCGCTCCTCTTCTCCACCGTCGGTTTCCGCACCGTCGGCCACCCGTGTTCGTACGACTCCGTTGCCACCTGTACGGCGGCTCAGGCGTCGATGATGACCGGGATGATGAGGGGCTTGCGGCGGTGTGTCCTGAAGGCCCAGGACCCCACGGCGCGGCTGATGAGCTGCTCCAGCTGACGCGCGTCGCCCACACCTTCCTTGGCCGCCGTCGCCAGCGTCTTCTCGATCACGGGGATGACCGGCTCGAACGTGGTGTCGTTGTGGACGAAACCGCGGGCCAGGAAGTCGGGGGCCTCGGCGAGGGCGCCCGTGTCGGCGTCGACGATCGCCACGACCGTGATGACACCCTCTTCGGCGAGGGTGAGACGGTCCTTCAAGGACGCCTCGGTGGCGCCGCCGACCGTCATGCCGTCCACGTACACGTTGCCCGCGGGCACCTTGCCGGTGATCGAGGCCCGTCCGTTGACGAGGTCGACGACCACACCGTCCTCGGCGATGATCACCCGGTCGGGCTCGACGCCGGTCCGGATGGCCAGATCCGCGTTGGCCCGCAGGTGGCGCCACTCGCCGTGCACGGGCATGACGTGCTTGGGCTTGACGATGTTGTAGCAGTACACGAGCTCGCCGGCGCTGGCGTGCCCCGAGACGTGCACCTTGGCGTTGCCCTTGTGGACGACGTTCGCGCCCCACCTGGTCAGGCCGTTGATCACCCGGTAGATGGCGTTCTCATTGCCCGGGATGAGGGAGCTGGCGAGCAGGACGGTGTCGCCCTTGCCGATCCGGATCACGTGGTCGCGGTTGGCCATGCGCGAGAGGGCGGCCATCGGCTCGCCCTGCGATCCCGTGCACACCAGCGTGATCTTGTGGTCCGGGAGCTTCTCCAGTTCCTTGAGGCTGACGACCAGCCCGGACGGAACCTTCAGGTAGCCGAGGTCACGGGCGATGCCCATGTTGCGGACCATCGACCTGCCGACAAAGGCGACCTTGCGGCCGTGCTGGTGCGAGGCGTCCAGGACCTGCTGGATGCGGTGCACATGGCTGGCGAAGCTGGAGACGATGACGCGCTTCGGGGAAGTGCGCAGCACCTGCTCGATCGCCGGATTCAGCTCGCGCTCGGAGGTGGTGAAACCCGGGACCTCGGCGTTGGTGGAGTCGGTGAGGAACATGTCGACGCCCTCCTCGCCGAGTCGGGCGAAGGCGCGCAGGTCGGTGATGCGTTCGTCAAGGGGGAACTGGTCCATCTTGAAGTCACCGGTGTGCAGCACCATCCCGGCACTGGTACGGATCGCCACCGCGAGGCTGTCCGGGATGGAGTGGTTGACCGCCACGAACTCGCAGTCGAAGGGGCCGTAGCTCCGCCGGTCGCCCTCGCGGACCCGCACGGTGCGCGGGCGGATGCCGTGCTCCTTGAGCTTGGCCTCCAGGAACGCCAGCGTCAGCTTCGAGCCGACGATGGGAATGTCGGCCCGCTCGCGCAGCAGATACGGCACGGCGCCGATGTGGTCCTCGTGGCCATGGGTCAGCACCACGGCGAGTACGTCGTCCAGCCGGTCCCGGATCGAGGTGAAGTCCGGCAGGATCACATCCACGCCGGGTTGGGTCTCTTCGGGGAACAGCACGCCGCAGTCGACGATCAGCAGCTTGCCGGAGTGTTCGAAAACCGTCATGTTGCGGCCGATCTCACCCAGACCGCCGAGGGCGACGATCCTGAGCCCTCCGGCGGGCAGGGGTGGGGCGGCTTTTAGCTCGGGATGGGGATGGCTCATAGTGCGACGCTACCGGAGGCCTGCGGGTGCGGATCCACTACCTGGGCCTCTAGGCGTGACGAGGCGGGTGCTTCCCCCGCCCGGCGGCTGCGGCTGAGCCTTTCCCGGGCATGTCCCGGTCACTGTAGTGGCGGCCCGTCGGGCGTGTCCCGACGGGCTCGGGCGCTGCTCCGTTCGGTGGAACGGGACGGCGAAAGCCGAGGGGGAAGCGGGCGCCGACGGGGCCGGAAACCGACGCAGCGGGCCGGTGGAATCGACCGCGCCGCCTTACCACCGCGCCGCCTTACCACCGCGTCGCCGCACGGCCGGGCCGAGCGGCGGCGCGACGGTGACGACCGGGGTCAGTCGTTCGCCGGGTCGGCTCCCAGGCGCTTGCCCTCGTCGAGAGCGGCGAATGCCGCCAGGTCGTCGTTGTCGAGCTCGAAGTCGAAAACGTCGATGTTCTCCTTGATCCGCGACGGCGTCACGGACTTCGGAATCACCACGTTGCCGATCTGCAGGTGCCAGCGCAGAACGACCTGGGCCGGGCTCTTGCCGTGCTTGCGGGCGACGGCGACGACCGTCGGGACCTCTAGCAGGCCCTTGCCCGAGCCGAGCGGCGACCAGGCCTCGGTGGCGATGGAGTGCTTGGCGTGGAAGGCGCGGGGCGTCTCCTGCTGGAGCTGCGGGTGCAGTTCGATCTGGTTGACCGCGGGGACGATCGAAGTCTCGCCGAGCAGGCGCTCCAGGTGCTCCGGGTGGAAGTTGGAGACACCGATGGACTTGGCGCGGCCGTCCGCGTGGATCTTCTCGAAGGCCTTGTACGTGTCCACATACTTGTCCTGGGACGGCGCCGGCCAGTGGATCAGATACAGGTCGACATGGTCCAGGCCGAGCTTGCTCAGCGATGCGTCGAAGGCGCGCAGCGTCGAGTCGTACCCCTGGTGCTCGTTCCACAGCTTCGTCGTGACGAAGAGCTCGTCGCGGGGGACTCCCGAGCCGGCGATGGCGCGGCCGGTGCCCGTCTCGTTGCCGTAGATCGAGGCCGTGTCGATGCTCCGGTACCCGGACTCGATCGCTGTGCCGACGGTCTTCGCGGCCTCGTCGTCCGGCACCTGCCAGACACCGAAGCCGAGCTGCGGCATCTCGACGCCGTTGTTCAGGGTGATTGAGGGGACGGTGCTCACGAGGAGTCGATCCTTACGTCGTCGGTTGGTACTCCCCAGACTCAACGATCACACGGCCTGAGGCATTCCCGTGAAGAGCGGAATGATTGGCTCAATACAGCTCCGATGTTATTGGTCCGGGCCATTGACCGCGTCCCGTCATGCCGCGAATCTGGAGCAAGTCGCTGAACTGCGGACAGTCATGTGAACTGGGGGTGGACCCCCGGTGCACATCAGTCCCATCCACCCCCACTCCTGCCCGCCCAGTCCCATCCAGCCCCACCTTGTTCACTCCTGAAATCCCCCACTTCTCAGGAAAGTTGGTACGGCTTATGAAGGGCTGCGGCTCGGCGAGGCTGCCGGGCTCGACCGGGCGGCGCTCGTCGAAGGGCGCGGACTGCTGCCCGGCGTACGGCTCGCGGTCGACGGGTACGTCAACTTCTGTCGGCTGCCGCGGCCTTCAACCGCTACCGGGGCACCGAGTGGATGAGCGAGACCTGTGGCGGCTGCCCCCGCCGCGGTGAGGACTTCGGCGGCTGCCGCTGCCAGGCGTACGCCCTCACCGGCGACGCCGCGCGTACCGACCCGGCGTGCGGCCTCTCCCCGGACCACGCGCTCGTACGCGCCCTCACCACCGGCGCCGAGCCGCGCCCCTACGTCTACCGCAGTCACGCCCGAAGCCGAAGCTGAAGAAGCTGAAGGAGAACGAGATGACTTCCAACGAAAACGGCGGGTACCGGGGCCCCGCGCACGGCCGCGCCGCTCTTTCCCGAGTCGCCGTCGGAGGCACCGGTGGACGCGGAATTGCAGGCGGTGGCGAACAGCAGCACTGCGGCGATGGTGCGGATCGGTCGCGACACAGGGGCCCCTCCCTTGGGATGCCCCGCATTCTGTGGCTGACCTGACGAGCCGTCAAAAACTGCCGCAGCGCCAATTGATGGTCTGTCAGAAATGTTTCGGGGGGCACCCGTCAGCGGTAGAGCGCGTTGACCTCCGCGGTGTACGCCGTCTCGATCGCCTTGCGCTTGAGCTTCAGCGAGGGCGTCAGCAGCCCGTGTTCCTCGCTGAACTGATGGGCCAGGATCCGGAAGGTGCGGATCGACTCGGGCTGCGAGACCGCCGTATTGGCGGCCACCACCGCACGCCGGACCTCCATCTCCAGATCGGCGTCCCGCACCAGCTCGGCGGGGTCGAGGGGCGACCTGTTCTGCATGTGCAGCCAGTGGTCGACGGCCTCTAGGTCCAGCGTGACGAGCGCCGCGATGTACGGCCGGTCGTTGCCGACGACGATGCACTGGGCCACCAGCGGATGCGCCCGCACCCGCTCCTCCAGGCCGACCGGCGACACGCTCTTGCCGCCCGACGTCACCAGGATCTCCTTCTTCCGGCCGGTGATCGTCAGATAGCCCTCGTCGTCCAGTACGCCGATGTCCCCGGTGGCCAACCAGCCGTCGTGCAGCACCGCGTCGGTGGACTTCGGGTCGCCCAGATACCCCGAGAACACCTGGCCGCCGTGCAGCCAGATCTCCCCGTCGTCGGCGATGTGCACCGTCGTGCCGGGCAGCGGCAGTCCGACCGTGCCGTAACGGGTGCGCTCCGGCGGGTTGGCGGTGGCGGCGGCGGTCGTCTCCGTCAGGCCGTAGCCCTCGTAGACGGTCACCCCCGCGCCCGCGAAAAACAGCCCGAGGCGCCGCTCCATCGCGGACCCCCCGGACATGGCGTGCCGGACCCGGCCGCCCATGGCGTCCCGGACCTTCCCGTACACCGCCTTGTCGAAGAACTGGTGCTGCAGGCGCAGCGAGGCGGAGGGCCCGGGGCCGGTGCCGAACGCGCGGTGCTCCTGCGCCTCCGCGTACCGCACCGCGACCTCGACGGCCTTGTCGAACGCCGCCTCCTTGCCCGCGCGCTCGGCCTTGCGCCGAGCCACCTGGTAGACCTTCTCGAAGATGTACGGCACGGCGAGCAGGAACGTCGGCCTGAACGCCGCCAGATCGGGCAGCAGCACGTCCGCGGACAGCGCGGGCTGATGGCCCAGCTTGACCCGGCCCCTGATCGCCGCCACCTCGATCATCCGGCCGAAGACGTGCGCGAGCGGCAGGAAGAGCAGGGTGGACGCCTCCTCGCTCGGCCCGGAGTTGAACACCGGCTCCCAGCGGGCGATCGCGGTGTCCGTCTCGAACATGAAGTTCGCGTGCGTGATCACACAGCCCTTGGGGCGGCCCGTGGTGCCCGACGTGTAGATCACGGTGGCCACCGAATCCGGTGTCACGGCCCGCCGGTGGCGGTGCACCACGTCGTCGCCGACGTGCGCGCCCGCCAGCAGCAGCTCGGCCTCGGCGCCCGCGTCCAACTGCCACAGCCGCTTGAGCAGCGGCAGCCGGTCGATCACCGAGCCGATGGTCATCGCGTGGTCCTCGTGCTCGACCATGCAGGCCGACACCTCGGCGTCGTACAGCGTCCAGAAGACCTGCTCGGCCGAGGCGGTCGGATAGACCGGCACGGGCTGGGCGCCGACCGTCCAGAGCGCGAAGTCGAAGAGCGTCCACTCGTAGCGGGTGCGCGACATGATGGCGACCCGGTCGCCGAACCGCACGCCGTGTGCGATCAGCCCCTTGGCGAGCGCCATCACCTCGTCGCGGAACGCGACCGCGGTCACGTCATGCCAGCGCCCGTCGTCGCCCTTGCGACCGAGCATGACGTGGTACGGATCCTCCTCCGCGTAATTGAAGACGGCATCCGCAAGTCCGCCGACCTGAGGCGCCGCTGCCATGGGTGGGACGGTGAACTCGCGCAATGACCTGCTCCTTGTGGCGCTCCGCACAGCGCCGGTGACGGTACCCCAAGGGGACCGGCGGGGGCAGGGGGTTGCGAAATCCGGCCAACGCTGCATCGGCACAGGTCAGCGCGGGGAGGCAGGGGGAAAAGCGGCCACAATGGGGAAGGCTCGGGCACACTCCTGACTGCGGAGTAAGTATGGCGCGCGGAAACCTCCACGGAATCTGTACGCGCCGCTCACGTACGGGCGGCGGGCCCGGCGCGACTCTCCCGGGGATTCGCGGTGGCACGCGTAACCGGTCGGGGGGATTTCGCCACCGGTCAGCGACGCGCGGGTGTCACGTCCCGCTCGCGGCCGGGCCGTGCAGTTGGTCGCCGCCCGCCAGGATCGCCGCGGCGAGAGCGTCCGCCGCCTCCTGGGCCGCGGGGCGCCGGCCGTGCAGCAGTACGAAGTCCACGCCGCCCAGGTCCGGCAGGCCTGCCCTCGCCGGGACCGGGGTAAGGCCCGGCGGAATCAGGCCACGGGTGTGGGCCATCACGCCGAGGCCCGCGCGGGCCGCCGCGATCAGCCCGCTCAGGCTGCCGCTCGTACAGGCGATGCGCCAGGAACGGCCGTGCTCCTCCAGCACATCGAGGGCGCGCGCCCGGGTGATGCCGGGCGGCGGGAAGACGATCAGCGGGACCGGGTGGTCCGGATCCAGGCGCAGACCCGGGGCGCCGATCCAGGTGAGGGTGGACTGCCAGACCAGCTCGCCGTGGGTGTCGCCCGCGCGCCGCTTGGCGAGGACCAGGTCGAGGCGGCCCGCCTTCAGCTGCTGGTGGAGGGTGCCGGACAGCTCGACGGTCAGCTCCAGCTCGACCTCGGGGTGATCGCGGCGGAACGACTTCAGGATCTCGGGCAGCCGGGTCAGGACGAAGTCCTCCGAGGCGCCGAAACGCAGCCGGCCGCGCAGCCGGGTGCCGGTGAAGAACGCGGTGGCCCGCTCGTGGGCCCGCAGGATCGTGCGGGCGAAGCCGAGCATGGCCTCGCCGTCCTCGGTGAGCTCCACCCGATGGGTGTCCCGGGTGAAGAGCCGGCGCCCGGTCGCCTCCTCCAGCCGCCGGACGTGCTGGCTCACCGTGGACTGGCGCAGACCCAGGCGGCGGGCGGCCTGGGTGAAGCTCAGGGTCTGGGTGACCGCCAGGAAGGTGCGCAGCTGCGTCGGGTCGTACACGGACGCAGGATATCGCGGTTATCACGCAACGCGATGGCAGTGAGTTCCGTATACGGGATTCCCGATCGGGTCGATCAGGCGCACGATGGGGAGGACGCGGCCCCGGCCCGGAACACGGTCGCGGCGCAGAACGAGGGTCCAGGCCCAGCACGACGGTCCCGCCCCGGGACGCGGTCCCGACCTCCGAGCAGAGCAAGTGGAGCACATGAGCCGCCGCACGCCGCAGTCGCCGTCCTGGCTGCCGATCGACCCGTACATCCTGATGCTGGTCGGCACGGTCGTCCTGGCCGCTCTGCTGCCGGCCTCGGGCGCGGCGGCGGAGGTCGCGGGCGGCGCCTCGACCGGCGCGGTCGCGGTGTTGTTCTTCCTCTACGGGGCGCGGCTCTCCACCCGCGAGGTGACGGACGGGCTGCGCCACTGGCGGCTCCATCTGACCATCCTGGCCTGTACGTTCGCGCTCTTCCCGCTGCTCGGGCTCGCGGCCCGGGGCCTGGTTCCCGGCGTCCTCACACCTCCGCTCTACAGCGGACTCCTCTTCCTGTGCCTGGTGCCGTCGACGATCCAGTCCTCGATCGCCTTCACGTCCGTCGCGCGCGGCAACGTGCCGGCCGCGATCTGCGCGGGATCCTTCTCCAGCATCATCGGGATCTTCCTCACCCCGCTGCTCGCGGCAGCGCTGCTCGGCGGCGGCACGGCGGGCTTCTCCGGGGAATCGCTGCTCAAGATCGTCGCCCAGCTGCTGGTGCCCTTCGTCGCCGGGCAACTGCTGCGCCGCTGGATCGGGGGTTTCCTGGCCCGCCACAAGAAGGTCCTCGGATACATCGATCGCGGTTCGATCCTGCTCGTCGTCTACACCGCCTTCAGCCAGGGCGTGACGGCCGGCGTCTGGCACCAGGTGAGCCCGGGGCGGCTCGGGGCGCTGCTCGGTGTGGAGGCGGTGTTGCTCGCGCTGATGCTGTCGCTGACCTGGTACGGGGCGAAGCGGCTCGGCTTCGGGCGGGGGGACCGGGTCGCGATCCAGTTCGCCGGGTCGAAGAAGTCCCTGTCGGCGGGGCTTCCGATGGCGAGTGTGCTGTTCGGGGCGGAGGCGAGCCTGGCGGTGCTGCCGCTGATGCTCTTCCACCAGATGCAGTTGATGGTGTGCGCGGTGATCGCCAAGAGGCGCTCGCGCGATGTGCTGCCGGAGGACGGCGAGGACGTGTCCGCGGAGGCCGTCGCGGGGCGGGTCGGCGCCAGCCGGTAGGCGGGGAGTGGATGCCGCGCCAAACGTGACGAATTCCTCGCCCCGGTGGTCCGGATCGCCCGCCTCGGCGCGGCCCCCGGCTGGCAAGATCGCCAAGTGACCTCAGCGATACGTGCCTTCGGCCCCCGCCCCTGCGCCCTCACGGTGTGCAGGGGCTGCTGCTGCGGGGACGCCGGCAAGCATCCCGGCACCGACCACGACGGCCAGCTCCGCCGGCTGCGGGAGGCCGCCGCCGCGTCCGAGGGGCGGCTGCTGGTGCGGACGAGCGAGTGCCTCGGCCCGTGCGGGCAGGCGAACGTGGTGGTGGTCCAGCCCTCCACGGAGGGGCGGCGCCGGGGTGGGCGGGCGGCGTGGGTCGGCTGGGCGCTGGACGACGACTGCACGGACGACATCCTGGCCTGGGTAGCGGCCGGCGGTCCCGGTCTGGCCGCCCCTCCGGCAACGCTGGCGCTCCAACTGATCCCGGCCCCGGAGCCCGCTCCTTCTCCGGCCCGCGGAGGCCGTCGACGCTGAGGGAGAGGTGGGGTGGGGGCCGCATCGCGGGGGCTCGCTGCCCGGCCCGACCCCGACCGTGCCCGAACCGGGGCCGCCTTGGGCTCCGGTCCTCGAACGCCGGACGAGCTCCATGGCTGCCGTGAGGCTGAAGGCCTGCTGCCCCCTGCCGGCGCAGCGGTCCGCGACAGGGACCCGCGTACCCAGCGGACCCGGCATACGGAAGTGGCCCGGCCGACGCAGGGGGCGCTCCCCACCGGCCGGGCCCTCCTCCCGTGCAGCGGGGCGCGTCAGACCCCGGAGTGCAGGGCGATGCGTGCGTCACCCGCGTACACGTTCATGTTCGGCCCGCGCAGGAAGCCGACCAGCGTCAGACCGGTCTCCACGGCCAGGTCGACGGCGAGCGACGACGGCGCGGACACCGCCGCGAGCACCGGAATGCCCGCCATCACCGCCTTCTGCGCGAGCTCGAAGGACGCCCGCCCCGACACCAGAAGCACCTCCCGCGACAACGGCAGGCGCCCGTCGCGGTGGGCGCGGCCGACGAGCTTGTCGACCGCGTTGTGCCGGCTGACGTCCTCCCGGATGTCGATCAGCTCACCCGCCTCCGAGAAGAGCGCCGCCGCGTGCAGACCCCCGGTCCTGTCGAACACCCGCTGCGCCGCCCGCAACCGGTCGGGGAGGCCGGCGAGCAGCTCGGGCGTGACCCGGACCGGGGGAGTATCGGCGATCGGGAAGCGGGTGGTGGTGCGCACGGCGTCCAGGCTCGCCTTGCCGCACAGCCCGCACGACGACGTCGTGTAGACGTTGCGCTCCAGCGTGATGTCCGGGACCTCGACACCGTCCGCCAGCCGCACGTCGACGACGTTGTACGTGTTCACCCCGTCGGCCGTGGCGCCCGCGCAGTAGACGACGCTCCGCACGTCCGACGCCGCGCCGATCACGCCCTCGCTGACGAGGAAGCCGGTGGCGAGGGCGAAGTCGTCACCCGGCGTGCGCATGGTGATGGCCAGCGCCTTGCCGTTCAGCCGGATCTCCAGTGGCTCCTCGGCGACCAGAGTGTCCGGGCGGGTGCTGACGACCCCGTCCCTGACGCGGATGACGCGGCGGCGCTCGGTGACCCGTCCCATGGTGATCCGTCCCACTTCTTCACGATCGGCTGCTTCGCGATCAGCGCTGAGTGTCAGCGCTGCTGTACGTGCTGGTAGCCGAATCGGCCCTTGATGCACAGATTGCCGTGGGTCACCGGGTTGTCGTGCGGCGAGGTGACCTTGACGATCTCATTGTCCTGCACGTGCAGGGTGAGGTTGCAGCCGACGCCGCAGTAGGCGCACACGGTCGTCGTCGCGGTCTGTGCCGGTTCGTCCCAGGTCCCCGCCGCGCGCATGTCGAACTCCGACTTGAAGCTGAGCGCGCCCGTGGGGCACACCTCGATGCAGTTGCCGCAGTACACACACGCCGACTCGGTGAGCGGTCCGTCGTTCTCGACGGAGATACGGGCGTCGAAGCCTCGGCCCGAGACGGATATGGCGAAGGTGTTCTGCCACTGCTCGCCGCACGCGTCCACGCACTTGTAGCAGAGGATGCACTTGTCGAGATCGCGGACATAGAGTTCGTTGTCGATCTTCGGTTGCTCGTTGACGCGGGCAGCGTCCGGGCCGAAGCGGTCCGGTTTCGCCTCGTACTCCTTGATCCAGTCGGCGGCGCGCGGTGTGGTGGACAGATCGGTCGACGACGCGAGCAGCTCCAGCACGATCTTCCGGCTGTGCCGCGCGCGCTCGGTGTCCGTACGCACCGCCATGCCCGGCTCGGCCACCCGTGAGCAGGCCGGGGCGAGCGCACGGGCGCCTTCGACCTCCACGACGCACAGCCGGCAGGCGTTCTTGGGGGTGAGGGTGTCGCCGTGGCACAGGGTCGGAATGTCCTTGCCCGCCGCCTTGCAGGCATCCAGGATCGTGGAGCCTTCCGGGACCCTGACCGGAGTCTCGTCGAGAGTGAACTCAACAAGCCTGCGCGGTAGTTGAAGGTCGATCGCGGTCATTTGTACACTCCCAGACGGTCGATGGCCGACTCCACGGCATTCCACGCGGTCTGCCCCAGACCGCAGATCGAGGCGTCCCGCATCGCGCCTCCCACCTCGCGCAGCAGCGCGATGTCACCGGCCGCCGCCGCGCCCGTACGGTCCTTGATCCGGTGCAGCGCCTCCTCCTGCCGTACGGTCCCGACCCGGCAGGGCACACACTGGCCGCACGACTCGTCCCGGAAGAACTCGGCGATGCGCAGCAGCACTCGGGGCAGGTCGTCGGTGTCGTCCAGGACGAGGACCACACCCGAGCCGAGGGTGGCGCCCGCGGCGCGCGTGCCTTCGAAGGTGAGCGGGATGTCCAGCTCGTCGGGGCGTACGAAGCCGCCCGCGGCGCCGCCGAGCAGCACGGCCCGCAGCTTGCGCGGCGGGCCCGCGAGGTCGAGCAGGTCACGGAGGTTCGCCCCGAAGGGCAGCTCGTAGATCCCGGCACGGTCGACCTGCCCCGAGACACAGAAGAGCTTGGTTCCAGTGGACGCCTCGGTGCCGGTGCGCGCGTACGCAGCCGCGCCTTCGGTGAGGATCGGCAGGACATTGACCAGCGTCTCGACGTTGTTGACCGCGGTCGGCTTGCCGAACAGGCCCTTCTCCACCGGGAACGGCGGCTTGGAGCGCGGCTCCCCGCGCTGCCCCTCGATCGAGTTGAAGATCGCGGTCTCCTCGCCGCAGATGTACGCGCCCGCGCCGCGCCGGATCTCGATGTCGAACGCGTACCCCTGGCCGAGGACGTCCGGGCCCAGCAGGCCGCGCACAGTGGCCTGGGCGATGGCGTGTGTCAGGCGGTCGTACGCCCGCGGGTACTCCCCGCGCAGGTAGAGGTAACCCCGGTGGGCGCCGGTCGCGTACCCGGCGATGGTCATCGCCTCGATGAGCGCGTACGGGTCGCCCTCCATCAGGACCCGGTCCTTGAAGGTGCCGGGCTCGCTCTCGTCGGCGTTGCAGACGAGGTAGTGCGGGTGGTCGGGTTGGCGGGCGGTGGCGTCCCACTTGCGGCCGGTGGGGAAGGCGGCCCCGCCGCGCCCCACCAGGCCGGCGTCCAGGACCTCGCGGATCACCCGGCGGGGCCCGATGGCGAAGGCGCGGCGCAGGGCGGTGTAGCCGCCGGCCGCGCGGTAGTCGTCGAGGGAGGCCGGGTCGACCACGCCGATGCGGCGGAGCAGGACCAGGCCGGGGTCGCCCGCCTGAGGGACGGCGGTGGTGGCCGACGGTTCGGCGGGGGCGGATTCCGGGATGGTCGCGGCGAGCACCACGGCGTCCGGAGTGGCCGGGGCGATCACGGCCGCCGTCCGGTGGGCGCCCGCGGCGGGCTCATCGGCCGGGACATCGGCCCCGGGGCTCACGCCCGCCCGCAACACCAGCGCCGCCGGGGCCCGTTCGCACAGCCCCAGGCACGGGCTCGGCTGCCAGAGCACGCCCCCCGAGGCCGCGCCCGCCGGGCCCAGCCGCTCCGCCAGGCCCGCGCACAGCTCCGCCGAGCCGCGTGCGGCGCACGCCAGGTCCGTGCAGACGTGCAGGACCTTGGCCGGGCGTGGCTTCACCGAGAACATCGCGTAGAAGGTCGCCACCCCGTACGCCTCGGCGGGCGGCACGGTCAGCCGCTTGCAGATGTAGTCGAGCGCGCCCTCGCTGAGCCAGCCGACCCGGTCGTTGACGGCGTGCAGGGCGGGCAGCAGCAGGTCGCGCCGGCTTCGCTGGGCCGCCCCGCCGCGCGCCCAGCGCAGATCCTGTTCGGTCCGTTCGGTACCGCCCACCCAGCCCGACTCGGGCGGCCCCAACAGGTCCTCCACCGCCGCACGTTCGTCCTCGGTCGCCTTGGCGTCGGTGTACCTCAGATCCATGAGTGCACCAGCTTCTCGATCCGTATCGCGGAGGCCTTGAACTCGGCCGTGCCGGCAATGGGGCAGTTCGCCTCGATCGTCAGCTGGTTGGTGTCGACCTCGTCGGGAAAGTGCATGGTCATGAAGGCGAGACCCGGGCGCAGGGCGGGGTCGACCCACACCGGCGCCGTGACACTGCCCCGCCGCGAGGAGACCCGTACCTCCTCACCGACCTCCACCCCGTAGGCGAGAGCGTCCTCGGGGCACAGCTCGATGTACTCGCCGCGTCGCAGCGGGGAGGCGAAACTCCCGCTCTGCACACCGGTGTTGTACGAGTCGAGCCGTCGGCCGGTGGTCAGCCGCAGCGGGTACTCGTCGTCGGTCAGGTCGACCGGCGGGTCGTGCTCGACGAGACCGAAGGCGGCGGCCGTGCCGCGCGTCGCCGGGTCCGGCTCCCACAGCCGCGCGTGCAGGAAGGTCGACGGGAGGACGCCCGGATCGGGGCACGGCCATTGCAGGCCCTGCTGCTCCTCCAGCCGGTCGTACGTCATCCCGTAGTGGTCGGGCGACAGCGCCCGCAGTTCGTTCCAGACGGCCTCGGAGTCCTCGAACTTCCAATGGTGGCCCAGCTGTTCGGCCATCGCGCAGATGATGTCGATGTCCTCGCGGGCCTCGCCCGGCGGCAGCAGCGCGGCCCGCACCCGCTGGACGCGACGCTCACTGTTGGTCGTCGTGCCCTCCGTCTCCGCCCAGGCGGCCGTCGCCGGGAGCACCACGTCCGCCATCTCGGCGGTCTTGGTGAGGAAGATGTCCTGGACCACCAGGTGGTCCAGCGAGGCGAGTCGGCGGACGGCCTGCTCGCTGTCCGCCTCGGACTGGGCCGGGTTCTCTCCGATGCAGTACACGGCGCGCAGCTCGCGGCTCTCCATCGCCTCGAACATCTCCGTGAGTGTCATGCCGTAACGCGGCTGGATGACGGTGTCCCAGGTCCGCTCGAACTTGCCCCGCGCGACGGGGTCGAGGATGTCCTGGAAGCCCGGCAGCCGGTTCGGGATGGCGCCCATGTCGCCGCCGCCCTGCACGTTGTTCTGCCCGCGCAGTGGCTGCACCCCGGCGCCGTATCGCCCGACATGGCCGGTGAGGAGCGAGAGGTTGATGAGCGCACGGACGTTGTCGGTGCCGTTGTGGTGCTCGGTGATGCCCAGCGTCCAGCACAACTGCGCGCGCTCGGCGCTCGCGTAGGCGTGCGCCAGCTCGCGGATCGCGTCCGCGGGTACGCCGGTGACCTGCTCGGCGGCCGACAGGTTCCACGGCTCGACCAGGGCCGTGTACTCCTCGAAACCGCTGGTGGCCCGCTCCACGAACGCCCGGTTGACCAGGCCCGCGTGGATGATCTCGCGGCCGATGGCGTGCGCCAGCGGGATGTCGGTGCCGACGTTCAGACCGAGCCAGCCCTCCGCCCACTCGGCGGTCGAGGTGCGACGCGGATCGACGGCGTACATCCGTGCGCCGTTGTGGATCCCCTTCAGCACATGGTGGAAGAAGATCGGGTGGGCGAAGCGGGCGTTGGAGCCCCACATCAGGATCATGTCGGTGTGCTCGACCTCCTCGTAGGAGGAGGTGCCGCCGCCCGACCCGAAGGCGGCCGTGAGGCCCGCCACGCTCGGCGCGTGGCAGGTCCGGTTGCAGGAGTCGACGTTGTTGGTGCCCATCACCACGCGGGTGAACTTCTGTGCGACGTAGTTCATCTCGTTGGTCGCGCGGGCGCAGGACAGCATGGCGAAGGAGTCGACGCCGTACGTGTCCTGGGCGCGCCGGAAGCCGTCCGCTGCCCGGCGCAGGGCCTCGTCCCAACCGGCCCTGCGCAAGGTCCCGTTGGAGTCCCGTACCAGCGGGTGCGTGAGGCGCGGGTACTGCTTGGTCTGCCTGTCCTTCTTCTTCACGGAGCGCTCCCAGCTGAGGAGGTCTTGGCGAGCAGATCGGCCAGCGCGTGCACGGCGCGCAGCGTCGGGACGGTCGTGCCGGTCAGACCGGCGAGTTCGACGACCGCGGCGAGCAGCACGTTGAGTTCGAGTGGTTTCCCCTTCTCCAGGTCCTGGAGAGTGGAGGTCTTGTGGTCGCCGACACGCTCGGCGCCGGCGATGCGCCGCTCCACGGAGATCTCCGGGCGGCAGCCGACGGCGGCCGCGACCTCCAGCGTTTCGTGCATCATCGTGTCGACGAGCGCGCGGGTGTCCGGATGGCGGCAGATCTCGCCCATGGTGGCTCTGGCCAGCGCGCTGATGGGGTTGAAGGAGATGTTGCCGAGCAGTTTGATCCAGATGTCGTTGCGCAGATCGGGCTCGACGGGACACTTGAGCCCGCCCGCCACCATGGCCTCGCTGAAATCGAGACAGCGCCGCGAAACAGTCCGGTCCGGCTCTCCGATGGAGAAGCGGGTGCCTTCCAAGTGCCGTACGACACCCGGCGCTTCGAGCTCGGTGGCGGCGAAGACGACGCAGCCGACGGCCCGGGTGGGCGGCAGCGTCGCGCTGACCGCGCCCGCCGGGTCGACACTCTCGATGCGGCGGCCCACGTACGGGCCCGCCAGGCGGTGGAAGTACCACCAGGGGATGCCGTTCTGGGCGGCGATCACCGCGGTGCGGTCGTGCAGCAGCGGATGCACCAGCGGACCCGACGCGGCGTACGAGTTGGCCTTGAGGCCGAGGAAAACGTAATCGACGGGCCCGACCTCGGCCGGGTCGTCGGTCGCGGCGGGCCGCGCGGTGAAGTCGCCGCGAGGGCTGAGCACCCGCACACCGTCGCGGCGCATGGCCGACAGGTGCGGACCTCGGGCGATCAGATGGACCTCGGCGCCCGCGCGGTGGAGCGCGGCCCCGACATACGCGCCGATGGCTCCGGCGCCGACAACTGCGACTTTCACGGGGCTCTCCGATCGGTTGGTCGACCGAGAAAGGGGGAGCGGAGGAGCGAATGGCGTCGACAGAATATTGTCTACAGTATCCGTTCCGGAGTGGTCAAGGGATGTGGCAAAGGACGCAGTCAGCAGGAAGCTCCAAAGAGTTGACGGCGAATCCTGTTGATTCACGCACCCTCGTACCGGTGAGTCACAAAGAAGAGTGGGTTGCTCCGACTGTCCGCAAAGAGGGGTGGATCCGTCATGACCGGCTCACGTGTCGTCGCGCTCGGGCACTACCAGCCTGCCAAGGTGCTCACCAACGAGGACCTCGCGGAGCTGGTCGACACCAGCGACGCGTGGATCACCAGCCGGGTCGGGATCAAGACCCGCCATGTGGCGGGGCCCGAGGAACCCGTCGACGAGCTGGCCGCGCACGCCGCCGCCAAGGCGCTCGCCTCGGCGGGACTGGCGCCGGCCGACATCGATCTCGTGCTGGTCGCCACGTCCACCGCGATCAACCGGTCGCCGAACATGGCGGCGCGCGTCGCCGCCCGCCTCGGGATGGGCTCGCCGGCCACGATGGACCTCAACGTCGTCTGCTCGGGCTTCACCCACGCACTCGCCACCGCCGACCACGCGGTACGGGCCGGAGCGGCCACCAGAGCCCTGGTGATCGGCGCGGACAAGATGGCCGAGATCGCCGACTGGACCGACCGCACCACCTGTGTCCTGGTCGGCGACGGCGCCGGCGCGGCGGTCGTCGAGGCCTGCGCCGACGACGAGAAGCCCGGGATCGGCCCGGTGCTGTGGGGTTCGGTGCCGGAGCTCGGGCACGCCGTACGGATCGAGGGCACGCCCCCGCGCTTCGCCCAGGAGGGCCAGTCCGTCTACCGCTGGGCCACCACCCAGCTGCCGCCCATCGCGCGCAAGGTGTGCGAGCGGGCCGGTGTCACGCCCGAGGAGCTGGCCGCGGTGGTCCTGCACCAGGCGAACCTGCGGATCATCGAGCCCGTCGCGCAGAAGATCGGCGCGATCAACGCGGTCATCGCCCGCGATGTCGTGGAGTCCGGCAACACCTCCGCCGCGAGCATCCCGATCGCGCTGTCCAAGCTGGTGGAGCGCGGCGAGATCGTCTCCGGCGCCCCGGTCCTGCTGTTCGGCTTCGGCGGGAACCTGTCGTACGCGGGCCAGGTCATCAGCTGCCCGTGAGGAGCGTCCCGAGCGACAACTGAACAGCTTCGCCCCCGCATCGCGGCGCGAGCGTGACGAGGATCTCCGCATGGCTTCGATTGCGCTCGGTAGACTGTAGACGATAGCCAATCTCTGATTGGCTTCTCCGACAACAGGAGGGGGACCGCGATGTTGTCCGCAGGACTGCCGCAGGGAGCCGTGCCCAAGCTGGAGAGGCCGGGGCCGCTGCGCGAGCGGGTCTACGAAGCCTTGCTCGAACTCATCACGACCCGTTCACTGCGGCCCGGCCAGCACCTGGTGGAGAGTGAGCTCGCCGGGCACCTCGGGGTGTCCCGCCAGCCCGTGCGCGAGGCGCTGCAGCGGCTCAACACCGAGGGATGGGTCGACCTGCGGCCCGCGCAGGGCGCGTTCGTGCACGAGCCCACCGAGGAAGAGGCCGACCAGCTCCTCTCCGTACGCACACTCCTTGAGGCCGAGGCGGCCCGGCTGGCGGCCGCCAACGCCGGATCCGCCCAGATCGCGGCCCTCGAAGAGCTGTGCACCCGGGGCGAGCAGGCCGTCACGGCCGACGACGTGGACCTGACCGTAGCCGTCAACGCCCAGTTCCACGCCAAAATCATGGAGTTGGCGGGCAATCTTGTCCTCGCCGAGCTGGCCGGCCGGGTGGACCGCCGGGTCCGTTGGTACTACACGCCCGTGGCCCGCCAGCGTGGCAAGCAGTCCTGGATCGAGCACCGCGAGCTGATCGCCGCGATCTCTGCCCGTGACGAGCAGCGCGCCACCGAGGTCATGCGCGCCCACACCGAGCACACCCGCACCACCTACCACGAGCGCGAGGCGTGAAAGCGACCCTCTGAGGCCCTCCGGAACCCGGCTTTGTCCTGGGTGTGGAGAAAGGTGGGGCAGATTCCTGCGCAACTTCTTCCCACTCCCGGCAGCCGCTGCTACGTTCCCCTCCAAAGCACCACGGAGAACAGCCGATGAGGCAGGGAGGGGCACGTGAGGCGCATGACGGCACGACCCGCGAACGCGCATCAGGCGCGCCTGCTCCGCCTCCTGCGTGACGGCGGCCCCAACTCCCGTGCGCAGCTGGGCGATCAGGTCGATCTCTCGCGCTCGAAACTGGCCGTCGAGGTCGACCGGCTGCTGGAGACGGGACTGGTGGTGGCCGACGGTCTCGCCGCCTCACGCGGCGGACGCCGGTCGCACAACATCAGACTCGCCCCCGCCCTGCGCTTCCTGGGCGTCGACATCGGGGCCACCTCCATCGATGTCGCCGTCACCAACGCCGAGTTGGAAGTGCTCGGCCACCTCAACCACCCCATGGACGTACGCGAGGGCCCGGTCGCCGTATTCGAGCAGGTGCTCGCGATGGCGGCCAAGCTCAAGGCCTCCGGCCTCGCGGAAGGCTTCGACGGGGCAGGCATCGGGGTGCCCGGCCCGGTCCGCTTCCCCGAGGGCGTACCGGTCGCACCCCCGATCATGCCGGGCTGGGACGGCTTCCCCGTACGCGAGGCACTCAGCCAGGACCTGGGCTGCCCCGTCATGGTCGACAACGATGTGAACCTGATGGCCATGGGGGAGCAGCACGCGGGCGTCGCCCGCTCCGTGGCCGACTTCCTCTGCATCAAGATCGGCACCGGTATCGGCTGCGGCATCGTCGTCGGCGGCGAGGTCTACCGCGGCACGACGGGCAGCGCCGGCGACATCGGCCACATCCAGGTCGAACCGGACGGCCGGGCCTGCGCCTGCGGCAACCGGGGCTGCCTGGAAGCCCACTTCAGCGGAGCGGCGCTCGCCCGCGACGCCGAGGAAGCGGCCCACGCGGGCCGCTCCTTCGAACTGGCCGCCCGACTCGACGCGTCCGGCCGCCTCACGGCCGCCGACGTCGCCGCCGCCGCGGCGGCCGGCGACGCCACCTCCCTCGACCTCATCCGGGAAGGCGGCAACCGCGTCGGCCAGGTCATCGCCGGACTCGTCAGCTTCTTCAACCCCGGGCTCGTGGTGATCGGCGGGGGAGTGACCGGCCTCGGCCACACGCTCCTGGCCAGCGTCCGAACCCAGGTCTACCGCCGGTCGCTTCCGCTCGCGACCGGCAATCTGCCCATCGTCCTGGGTGAGTTGGGGCCCGCCGCCGGAGCGATCGGCGCGGCCCGACTCATCAGCGACCACCTGTTCTCGCCGGCCTGACCCCAACAGGCCGACGACGTAACGCCGTAAGGCGCGCACCGCCCGGCTCCACCGCACCCTGCTTTGCCCTGCCCGCCCACAGCCGGCCCCACCTGCCCGTCGCAGACAAGCGACGGGGTGCGGCCGGCACCGCCCGGCCGCACCCGCCGAGGGGAACCGTCATGGCACCGACGCAAGCAGCTCCACCTTCACCACCGTCACTTCTCACGATGTCCGCCATCACCAAGTCGTTCCCGGGAGTGCGCGCACTCGACGGCGTCGACCTGATGGTCAGGGCGGGCGAAGTCCACTGCCTGCTCGGCCAGAACGGCGCCGGCAAGTCCACCCTCATCAAGGTGCTCGCCGGGGTCCACCAGCCCGACGACGGCGAAATCACCTGGCAGGACAAGGTGGTGACCCTCAAGTCACCGATCGCCGCCATGCGACTGGGCATCGCCACCATCTACCAGGAACTCGACCTGGTGGAGGGGCTGTCGGTGGCCGAGAACATCTTCCTCGGACACGAGCCCACCGTCGCCGGCTTCGTCGTGAAGGGCCGGGCCGCCAGAGCCTCGGCCACCGCCCTGCTGAAGCGCCTCGGCCACCCCGAGATCGACGCGGCCGGCCTGGTCGGGTCGCTCTCCGCCGCCCAGCAGCAGATCGTGTCGATGGCGCGGGCGCTCTCCCACGACGTACGCCTGATCGTGATGGACGAGCCGTCGGCCGCACTCGACCCCGACGAGGTCGACAACCTCTTCCGCGTCGTGGCGACACTCACCGCGGACGGGGTCGCCGTCGTCTACATCTCCCACCGGCTGGAGGAGATCCGCCGCATCGGTGACCGGGTGACCGTCATCAAGGACGGCCGGACCGTCGCGGTCGGGCTGCCGGCCGAGGAGACCCCCACCCGCGAGATCGTGGCGCTGATGACCGGGCGCGACGTCGAGCATGTATTTCCCCAACGCCCCGATGCCACAGCCGCGCTGAGCGATCCCGTACTGCGTGTCGAAGGCCTGTCCAGGGAGGGCGAGTTCGCGCCGCTGAACCTGGAGATCCGCGCCGGGGAGATCGTCGGCCTCGCCGGTCTGGTGGGGTCGGGGCGCTCCGAGATCCTGGAGACCATCTACGGCGCACGCAAGGCGACCACCGGCCAGGTGATCGTCGACGGTAGCCCGCTGCGCACCGGCAGCGTCCGGGCCGCGGTCCGGGCCGGGGTCGGCCTGGCCCCGGAGGAGCGCAAGGCCCAGGCCCTGCTGATGCTCGAATCCGTCACCCGCAATGTGTCGGTGTCGACCCTGTCGCGCTTCTCGCGCGGCGGCTGGCTCGACCGGGGCAAAGAACGCGCCGCAGCCCAGAGGGCGACCCGCGAGCTCTCCCTGCGCCCCGACAACCCCGAAGCCCGCGTCCGCACCCTCTCCGGGGGCAACCAGCAAAAGGCCGTACTCGCCCGGTGGTTGCTGCGCGGCTGCCGTGTCCTGCTGCTCGACGAACCGACCCGCGGCGTCGATGTCGGGGCGCGCGCCGAGTTGTACGCCGTGATCCGCCGGCTGGCCGACGAAGGCCTCGCCGTACTGCTGGTATCCAGCGAAGTCCCGGAAGTCCTGGGCCTCGCCGACCGGGTGCTCGTGCTCAGGGAGGGGCGCGTCGTGCACAGGGCGCCGGCCCAGGAGTTGGACGAGCACCGTGTACTCGACCTTGTGATGGAAGGGAGCCCGACGCCATGACGCAGTCCTCAACCCCGGCGCAGCACAGTGGGCCGGAGCCCACGGCTGCGCGTCCCCCCGGCAAACAGCGGGAGGGGGTACGGCCCCCGAAACTGAAACTCGGGCTGCGCGCCGACATCCGGACCCTGTCGCTGGTCGGCGTCCTCGCCGTACTCATCCTGATCGGCGGCATCACCAAGCCGGACGAGTTCCTGGCCACCAGCAACCTCCAGCTGGTCCTCATCCAGGCGTCCACCATCGGCGTGGTGACCGTGGGCATGACGTTCGTCATCACCAGCGGTGGCATCGACCTGTCGGTCGGCGCGATCGTGGCGCTGGCCTCCGTATGGGCCACGACGGTGGCCACCCAGCAGTACGGTTTCGCCGGCATCCTGTTCACCGCGGTGGTCGTCGGTCTGGCCTGTGGGCTGGTCAACGGCGTGCTGATCGCGTACGGCGGCATGGTGCCGTTCATCGCGACGCTGGCGATGCTCGCGGCCGGCCGCGGCCTCGCCCTGCAGATCACCGAGGGCAGGACGCAGTCCCTGGACCCCGAGTGCTGCTCGTCCGTCCTCGACCTCGGCGGCCGGGACGCGTACATCCTGGGCGTCCCGCCCCTCGCCATCATCTTCGTGGTGGTCGCGGCCATCGGCTGGCTGCTGCTCAACCGCACCACGTTCGGCCGTCGCACGGTCGCGGTCGGCGGCAACCCCGAGGCGACCCGGCTCGCGGGCATCGACGTACGCAGGCAGCGGCTCTACCTCTACCTGCTCTCCGGCCTGTGCTGCGGTATCGCTGCCTTCATGCTGATCGTCCTGTCGGGCTCCGGTCAGAACACCAATGGCAATCTCTACGAACTCGACGCCATCGCCGCCGCCATCATCGGCGGCACCCTGCTCAGCGGCGGCCGGGGCACCATCGTCGGCTCGGTGCTCGGTGTCCTCATCTTCACCACGATCACCAACATCTTCATTCTCAACAACCTGCAGAGCGCCACGCAGCAGATCGCCAAGGGCGCGATCATCGTCGCCGCGGTCCTGGTCCAGCGGCGCACCGCATCCTCCGAGCACTAGCTGCGTACTCGGACGAACCCGCCTGCTCAGAAAAGCCCGACGACACAGACAAAGGGGTCACTGTCATGCCAGAAATCTCCCGGACCAGTCGCAGAGGACTGCTCTTCGGCACCGCGGCCGTCTCCGCCGGCGCCCTCCTCACCGCCTGCACCAGCAACGAGCCGGCCGAGAAGGACAAGCCCGCGGCGAACGAGCAGCCCGTCTCCGACGACAAGCCCGGCAAGCAGGTCACCATCGGCTTCGCCGGACCGCAGGCCGACCACGGCTGGCTCAACGCCATCAACGTCAACGCCCGCGAGCGCGCCAAGAAGTACAAGGACGTGACGCTGGACATCACCGAGGGCTCCAACGACACCGCGGCACAGATAGGCCAGATCGACACCCTGATCAACAAGAAGGTCGACGTACTGGTCATCCTGCCCGCCGACGGCAAGGCCATGACGCAGGCCGGCCTGAAGGCGATGCGGGCCGGCATCCCGGTGGTCAACCTCGACCGCGTCTTCTCCTCCCCGCAGGCCTACCGCTGCTGGATCGGCGGCGACAACTACGGCATGGGCCTCAGCGCCGGTAACTACATCGGCGAGCAGCTCAAGAACAAGGCCGACGCCAAGGTCGTCGAGCTCGCCGGCCTGGACAACCTGGAACTGACCAAGCAGCGCAGCCAGGGCTTCGCGGACGCCCTCAAGAACTACCCGAACATCAAGATGGTGGCCCGCCAGGCAGCCGACTTCACCGTCGAGTCCGGCCAGTCGAAGATGTCCTCGCTGCTCCAGGCGCAGAAGAGCTTCGACGCGCTGTGGAACCACGACGACGACCAGGGAGTCGGCGCGCTGCGGGCCATCGAGCAGGCCGGCCGCGACGAGTTCCTGATGGTCGGTGGCGCGGGCGCGCTGTCCGCCTTCAAGGCGATCAAGTCCGGCAAGGGCGTGCTGAAGGCCACCGTCCTCTACCCGCCCACCATGGCCGCCTCCGCGATCGACCTGGCGCGCGCACTCGGCCAGGGCAAGGGCGTCGGGGGCCTGTCGGAGTTCGAGATCCCGGTCTCCCTGACGCTCTACTCGGCCGTCGTCACCAAGGACAACGTCGACGAGTACATGCCCACCGGCTTCAGCTAGCAGGGCCGTTTCCTCGCACCGCCACACCCAGCCCCCCACCGAGCACTCGACGAGGTCGAGTCCGACAAGGAGGATCTATGGCCCGCAGTGCAGAGACCCGGACGGAGCAGGAGGCCGGCGCACCGCCGACGCTCGGCGTCGGCATGGTCGGATACTCGTTCATGGGCGCCGCCCACTCGCAGGGGTGGCGCACCGCGGGCCGGGTCTTCGACCTGCCGGTGCGGCCCGCCATGGCGGCCGTCTGCGGCCGTGACCCGCAGGCGGTGCGGGCCGCGGCCGACCGGCACGGCTGGGCCGCGGCGGAGACGGACTGGCGCGAGCTCATCGCCCGCGACGACGTGCAGATCGTCGACATCTGCACGCCGGGCGACAGCCACGCCGAGATCGCCGTCGCGGCGCTGGAGGCGGGCAAGCACGTGCTCTGCGAGAAGCCCCTCGCCAACTCCGTCGCGGAGGCGGAGGCCATGGCGGCGGCGGCCGAACGGGCCCGCGCACGTGGGCAGGTGGCGATGGTGGGGTTCAACTACCGCCGGGTGCCCGCCATCGCGTACGCCCGCCGCCTGATCGAGGAGGGCCGGCTGGGGGCGCTGCGGCACGTCCGTGTCACCTACCTCCAGGACTGGCTCGTCGACCCGGACTTCCCGCTCACCTGGCGCCTGGAGCGTGAGCACGCCGGGTCCGGGGCGCTCGGTGACCTCGGGGCGCACATCGTCGACCTCGCGCAGTACCTGGCGGGAGAGCCGCTGGCCGGGGTGTCGGGGCTGACCGAGACGTTCGTACGGTCGCGTCCGCTCCTCACCGCTGCCTCCGCGGGGCTGTCCGGCTCCGGGCGGGCGGCCGAGCGTGGTGAGGTGACCGTCGACGACGCGACGCTGTTCACCGGCAGGCTGGTGTCCGGGGCGCTCGCGTCCTTCGAGGCGACCCGGACCGCGGCCGGTCGTAAGAACGCGCTCAGCATTGAACTCAACGGCGAGCGCGGCTCGTTGGCCTTCAACCTGGAGCGCCTCAACGAGCTGTCGTTCCACGACCACACCGAGCCCGCGGCCACCGCCGGGTTCCGCCGGATCCTGGTGACCGAGCCCGAGCACCCGTATCTGGAGGCGTGGTGGCCGCCCGGCCACACCCTGGGCTACGAGCACACCTTCGTGCACCAGGCGCGCGACCTGATCCACGCCATCGCCCACGGCACCGACCCGTCGCCGTCCTTCGCGGACGGGCTCCAGGTGCAGCGGGTGCTGGCGGCGGTGGAGGAGAGCGCCGAGAAGAACGCCGTGTTCACACCCGTACTGCCCGTACTCCCCGTACACCCGTAGGAGGTCGTCAGGTATGGCACGTCCCTTCACCCTCTTCACCGGTCAGTGGGCCGATCTGCCGCTGGAGGAGGTCTGCCGGCTCGCCCGCGACTTCGGCTACGACGGTCTCGAACTCGCCTGCTGGGGCGACCACTTCGAGGTCGACAAGGCCAACAGTGACCCCGGCTATCTCGACTCCCGCCACCAACTGCTCGACAAGTACGGCCTGAAGTGCTTCGCCATCTCCAACCACCTGGTGGGCCAGGCCGTCTGCGACAACCCGATCGACGAGCGGCACCAGGCCATCCTGCCCGCCCGGATCTGGGGCGACGGTGAGCCCGAGGGCGTACGGCAGCGTGCGGCCGAGGAGATGAAGGACACCGCCCGCGCGGCGGCTGCCTTCGGGGTGCGGACCGTCATCGGGTTCACCGGCTCGTCGATCTGGCACCTGGTGGCGATGTTCCCGCCGGTCCCGCCGCACATGATCGAGCGCGGCTACGAGGACTTCGCGGAGCGCTGGAACCCGATCCTCGACGTCTTCGACGCCGAGGGGGTGCGATTCGCCCACGAGGTGCACCCCAGTGAGATCGCGTACGACTACTGGACCACGCAGCGCGCACTGGAGGCGGTCGGCCACCGGCCCGCCTTCGGGCTGAACTTCGATCCCAGCCACTTCGTCTGGCAGGACCTGGACCCGGTCGGTTTTCTCTACGACTTCCGGGACCGCATCTTCCACGTGGACTGCAAGGAATCACGCAAGCGTCTCGACGGGCGCAATGGGCGGCTCGGGTCCCATCTGCCCTGGGGCGACCCGCGGCGCGGCTGGGACTTCGTGTCGGCCGGGCACGGCGACGTTCCGTGGGAGGACGTGTTCCGGATGCTGAACTCCATTAACTACGAGGGGCCGGTTTCCGTTGAGTGGGAGGACGCCGGCATGGACCGGTTGCAGGGTGCACCGGAAGCGCTTTCGCACCTGAAGCGGTTCAGTTTCGACCCACCGTTCAGTTCGTTCGACGCCGCGTTCAGCAGCGATTGAGGCCTCCGCGCTGAGATTGCCGTAGCGCACCGAAGGTGTCCGGTACGGCCCTTTTACGAGGACGTGCCGGACACCTGATCAGGAATGCGCCAACTCAGCGTGCGGAGCTCTTATCAGCCTTCGGCTTTGCGTTCTGCAACGCGAATATAAGGGCCTCAGTGCTTTTTCCGTTGAGGGTCTGTTCGAGGGACGCCCCGTCCGGCCCCGTGTCGGACTCCTCCTTGCCCGCCGACACCTTGAACCGGCCTTCCGTCTCTCCCTTTCCGATCACCCCGTCGTCATAGGGGAGTGTGGAGCTTTCACCGAGACCGCGCCACTGGGCGGGCATTTCGTCACCCTCGGCCGACGAGGCGGGCTGCCAGTAGACGGCCATGATGTAGGTGTGCCCGATTTCCAGCCGTGGGCTGTCCTTCATCACCATGGGGCTGAGCTTCTCGCCGTGAAAGGTCCAGCCGTCGGCGATCCAGTCGAACGAATTCGGCGGCGGCGTCGGCGCATCGGCCAGCAGAGTTGGCCGGAAGTCAATCATCACGTCGCGTTTGCAAATCATTCACAGTAAACGTGGGCCGCAGGTCGGACGGGTCGTCATGGAGAGGCGTGTCCGACCGTGTCGCGCGACCTCATTCTCAAGAGCCGCCTCACGTCGCGGCGTCGGTGCGACCGGGCTTGAGCTGGCCTGATGCTGGAATGGCGGGCGGCGCTTTGTCCTTTGGCGGGAAGAAGTGGAACTTCCTTCCTGCACAAGGGCTTTCCGTGCCGGACGAACCAGGCTACCGTCCCTGAGATGTACAGGACATGAGCGGTTCCGGGGTGACGGCGCACTCCGGTTACCACGATCCGAAAGCTTCACGCCCCGGCACGGCGCCCGACAGGCACCGTCCGTAAGGCGAGCGCGGCAGTCCCCGCGCGGCACGGCAGCACCCGCCCGTTCAACCGGCTCACTTCCGGAGGACACTCGTGCACAGACAACGGCTCAGAGCCCGAAAAGCACTCGCTCTTCTCACTGGCAGCCTGCTCGCCGGCGCATCACTGGCCTTCACGGCCCCCCAGACCATCGCCGCCGAGAAGCCCGCTTCGGGCGGCGCCGCCGACTCGGCGGTCGCTGCCGAGGACTTCCAGCAGGTCACCCTCGCCAAGGGCGAGCCCGAGACGGGCGAGCCGATGTCGCTCGCGGTGCTCCCCGACCGCACTGTGCTGCACACCTCGCGCGACGGTGAACTGCGGAGCACCGACGCCGCGGGCAACACCCGTGTCATCGGGTCGATCCCGGTCTACTCGCACGACGAAGAGGGACTCCAGGGCATCGGCATCGACCCGAAGTTCAGCGAGAACCGGCAGATCTATCTCTATTACGCACCTCCCCTCAGCACTCCCGCCGGCGACGCCCCCAACGAGGGCACCCCGGCCGACTTCGAGAAGTTCGACGGCGTGAACCGGCTCTCCCGCTTCGTCCTGAAGGCCGACGGCAGCCTCGACAACGCCAGCGAGAAGAAGGTCATCGACGTGCCCGCCACCCGGGGCATCTGCTGCCACGTCGGCGGCGACATCGACTTCGACGCGCAGGGCAACCTCTACCTTTCGACCGGCGACGACTCCAACCCCTTCGCCTCCGACGGTTTTACCCCCATCGACGAGCGCCCCGGGCGCAACCCCGCCTACGACGCGCGGCGCACCTCGGGCAACACCAATGACCTCCGCGGCAAGATCCTCCGCATCAAGGTGAACGCGGACGGCTCGTACGCGGTCCCCGACGGCAACCTCTTCGCCCCGGGCACCGACAAGACGCGCCCCGAGATCTACGCGATGGGCTTCCGCAACCCCTTCCGTTTCAGCATCGACAAGCCCACCGGTGTCCTGTACGTCGGTGACTACGGCCCCGACGCGGGCGCCGCCGACCCCAAGCGCGGTCCGGCGGGACAGGTCGAGTTCGCCCGGGTGACCAAGCCCGGCAACTTCGGCTGGCCCTTCTGCACCGGCAAGAACGACGCCTATGTCGACTACGACTTCGCCACGAAGGAATCCGGCGCGAAGTTCGACTGCGCCAATCTCAAGAACACCTCGCCGTACAACACGGGACTGACCGACCTGCCGCCCGCGCAGGAGGCCTGGATTCCGTACGACGGCGCATCCCTGCCCGACTTCGGCACCGGCTCGGAGTCCCCGATGGGCGGCCCCGTCTACCGCTACGACGCGAACCTCGACTCACCGGTCAAGTTCCCCGAGGCATACGACGGTGACTTCTTCGCCACCGAGTTCGGCCGGCGCTGGATCAAGCGCATCGAGCAGGACGCCGACGGCAACGTCCAGTCCATCAACCCCGTCCCATGGACCGGCACCCAGGTGATGGACTCGGCCTTCGGCCCGGACGGCGCGCTGTACATCCTCGACTACGGCACGGCCTGGTTCGGCGGGGACGAGCACTCCGGTCTCTACCGCATCGAGAACGCCACCGGCGGCCACTCACCGGTCGCCGAGGCCGCGGCCGACAAGACATCGGGACAGGCCCCGCTGCGGGTGAAGTTCTCCTCCGCAGGAACCAGCGACTCCGACGGCGACGCGCTCAGGTACGCGTGGGCGTTCGGCGACGGCGGAACATCGACGGCTGCCAACCCCACGTACACGTACAAGAAGAACGGCACCTACACCGCGACGGTCACCGCCAAGGACTCCACCGGCAGGACCGGCTCCGCGAGCGTGCGGGTCGTCGTCGGCAACACCGCACCCAAGGTGACGCTGGAACTGCCGGGCGACGGACAGCTCTTCAACTTCGGCGACGACGTGCCCTTCAAGGTGAAGGTCACCGACGCGGAGGACGGCGCGATCGACTGCGCCAGTATCAAGGTCACATATGTCCTGGGCCACGACAGCCACGGCCACCCGATCACCTCGGCCACCGGCTGCTCGGGCATCCTCAAGACCCCGGCCGACAGCAGCCACGATCCCAACGCCAATATCTTCGCCGTCTTCGACGCGGAGTACACCGACGGCGGGGGCGGCGGCCAGGAGGCACTGACCACCCACGACCAGAAGGTGCTCCAGCCCAAGCAGCGCCAGGCCGAGCACTTCTCCAAGTCGAGCGGCGTCAACGTCTTCGACAAGGCGACCGCGCACGGCGGCAAGACCGTCGGTGACATCGGCGACGGCGACTGGATCGCCTTCTCGCCCTACCTGGTCGGCGACGCCACCTCGCTGACCGCCCGCGTCTCCTCGGGCGGGACCGGCGGCACCCTGGAAGTACGTACCGGCTCACCCGACGGCAAGCTCATCGGCTCCACCGTCGTCCCGGTGACCGGCGGCTGGGACACCTTCCAGGACGTCACCACCACCATCAAGAAGCCCCCGGCCAAGACCACCACGCTCTACCTGGTCTTCAAGGGCGGTGACGGCGCCCTCTACGACGTGGACGACTTCATCTTCTCCACCGCCAAGAGCGACGCCACACCCAAGAAGCGGCTCCTGGTCTTCTCCAAGACCGCAGGCTTCCGTCACGACTCCATCCCCGAGGGCGTCAAGGCACTCAAGGAACTCGGCGCGCAGCGCGGCCTGGCCGTCGACGCCACCGAGGAGCCCCAGCAGTTGACCCCGCAGAACCTGGCACGTTACGACGCGGTGGTCTTCCTCTCCACGACCGGTGACGTGCTGAACGCCAACCAGCAGACGGTCTTCGAGCAGTACGTCGCGGACGGCGGCGGCTACATGGGCGTTCACGCCGCGGCCGACACCGAGTACGACTGGAAGTTCTACGGCGGCCTCGTCGGCGCCTACTTCGACTCGCACCCGCAGATCCAGCCGGCCACCGTACGTGTCGAGGACCACGACCACCCCGCCACCGCGCACCTGGAGAACAGCTTCCAGCGCACCGACGAGTGGTACAACTACCGCACCAACCCGCGTGAGCAGGCCCGCGTCCTGGCCACCCTGGACGAGACCACCTACACCGGCGGCAACATGAAGGGCGATCACCCGATCGCCTGGTGCCAGCCGTACGAGGGCGGGCGCTCCTTCTACACCGGCGGCGGCCACACCAAGGAGTCGTACGCCGAACCGGCCTTCCGCAAGCACCTGTTGGGCGGAATGCTGTACGCCGCCGGGATGGCCAAGGCCGACTGCCGCCCCTCCAAGGACTACCGGCCGCTCTTCAACGGCGAGACCCACGAGGGCTGGAAGCAGGCGGGCCCCGGATCCTTCGAGATCAAGGACCGCACGCTGAACTCCACCGGCGGCATGGGCCTCCTGTGGAACCAGTCCAAGGAGCTCAAGTCGTACTCCCTGAAGGCCGACTGGAAGATGACCGGCGACAGCAACTCCGGGATCTTCGTGGGCTTCCCGGCCTCCGACGACCCGTGGTCGGCCGTCAACAAGGGCTACGAGATCCAGATCGACGCGAGCGACGCACCGGACCGGACCACCGGCTCCGTATACGGCTTCAAGGCCGCGAACATCGCCGCACGTGACGCCGCGCTCAACCCGCCCGGCGAATGGAACAGCTACGAGATCCGAGTCGAGGGAGAGCGGCTCCGCGTCTTCCTCAACGGGGTGAAGATCAACGACTTCACCAATACCGACCCCGCCCGCAGCCTGGCCCAGGGGCACATCGGCCTCCAGAACCACGGTGCGGACGACAAGGTCTCCTTCCGCAATATCAAGGTCAAGGAACTGCCCGCGAAGGCGGACACCCCCTAGACCCCGCAGGACCGGCGGCGGGCGGGAGCGCGCCGAGCCCCGCCCGCCGTCCCCGCCCGGCCCCCAACTTCCGTCCGCAGTGCTTCTCTTCAGTCTTTCCCCGGCATCTCAAAAATCCTTGGCAGGGAGGCAGCCCGTGATCACCGACCCCGACGAGACATCCACATCCACGGCACGAACCGGAGTGTGGTTCGTCGGAGCACGCGGCTCCGTCGCCACGACCGCCGTCGCGGGCTGCGCCGCCCTCGCCGCGGGGCTCCATCCGGCCGACGGCATGGTCACCGAGACACCGCCCTTCGCCGAGAGCGGGCTGGCACCCCTGTCGTCGCTCGTCTTCGGCGGGCACGACACCATGAGCTGCCCGCTGCCCAAGCGGGCCGAGGCGCTGGAGGCCGGCGGCGTCCTGCCGCACGGTCTGGCATCGGCGGTACGGGCCGAACTGGCCGAGGCCGACCAGGAGATACGGACCGGGGGGCCACTCGCCGGGGAGAGCCGCAGCGACGAGGAACTCATCGCGGCTTTCGCCGACGACCTCCGCGACTTCGCACGGCGCCAAGGCCTCGAACGGGTCGTCGTCGTCAACGTCGCCTCCACCGAACCGGCCCCCGACGACCAGTCCTCGTCCCTCCCCGCGAGCTCCCTGTACGCGGCGGCGGCGCTGCGGGCCGGCTGCCCGTACGTCAACTTCACCCCCTCCACCGGGCTACGCACCACGGCCCTCCAGGATGCCGTGGCAGCGAGCGGACTTCCCCACGCGGGCCGCGACGGCAAGACGGGCCAGACGCTGCTCCGTTCCGTACTCGCCCCGATGTTCGTGCAACGCGCCCTGAACGTACGGGCGTGGTCCGGCACGAACCTCCTCGGCGGCGGGGACGGGGCGGCGCTGGCCGACCCGGCCGCGGCGGCGGCGAAGAACGCGGGCAAGAACCGCGTACTCGCCGAGACGCTCGGCGCGCTGCCGGAGGGCGACGTGCACATCGACGACGTCCCGGCGCTCGGCGACTGGAAGACGGCCTGGGACCACATCGCGTTCGACGGGTTCCTCGGCTCCCGGATGATCCTCCAGACGACCTGGCAGGGCTGTGACTCGGCGCTGGCGGCGCCACTGGTGCTCGACCTCGCACGACTGGTCGCCCGCGCGCACCAGGTGGGAATCTCGGGGCCGCTGCCCGAGCTCGGCTTCTACTTCAAGGACCCGGACGGCGGACCGGCGGCGCTGGCCGAGCAGTACGTCGCCCTGCTGTCCTTCGCCGACCGCCTGCGGGAGGCCCGATGACGCCCGCCTCCACGGGGGGCAACCTGGGCGCGTGGGCGGAACTCCTGCGCGTCTCGGCACTGTTCACCGTGCCGGGCGACGCCCTGGCAGGCGCGGCCTCCCTGGGGGTACGCCCCCACCGGGGCACCGCGCTGGCCGTCGGCGCGTCGCTGTGTCTGTACGAGGCGGGCATGGCCCTCAACGACTGGGCGGACCGGGACGAGGACGCGGTGGACCGCCCGCACCGCCCGCTCCCCTCGGGACGCATCACCCCGGGTGCGGCCCTGGCCGCGGCGACGGCCCTGACGGCAGCGGGCCTCACACTCGCGGCCGTGGCGGGCCGCCCGGCGCTGGGGGTCGCGGGCGCCCTGGCCGCCACGATCTGGGCGTACGACCTGCGCCTGAAGCACACCCCGGCAGCCTCGGCGGCCATGGCCATGGCCAGGGCGCTGGACCTGCTGCTGGGCGCGACGGCGACGGCGACGGGGGCGGGCGCGGGGGTGGCGCGGTCCACGACGACGGTTGGGTCACCGTCCCTGCCAGTGGGGGCCGTTGGGGGCCGGGGCATTGGGGTGCCGGGCATCGGGCTCCGAGGTGCCGGGCTTCGTGGTGCCGGGCCTCGGGGGGTGTGGCGAGCCATGCCCGGGGGCGGACTTCCGTGGGCATGGCGTCACTCGCCGGGGGGCGGCGGCTCCGGTGTGCGGGACGCGCTCACCGCCGCCGCGATGCTCGGCGCGCACACCTACGCGGTGACGGCGGTGTCGCGCCGCGAGGCGCACGGCGGGTCGACGGCCGTACCGCTCGCGGCCCTGGCCACGGCCGCGCTGCTGGCGGGCGTGGCCGGCCGCACACCTCCGGGGCAGCCGCACCGGCCGATCATCTCGGTGGGCGCGGGCTCCGACACGGGCTCCGACACGGGCTCCGGTTCGGGCTTGCGCGGGGTGATACGTGTCACGACACAGTTGGCAACCCCCGCCGCAGTCGCGGCCGTCGCCTACTTCCGCACGGCGGCAACCCCACTCCTGCGCGCCGCGCTCAACCCGTCCCCGCCTCTCACCCAGCGTGCCGTCGGCGGTGGGATCCGGGCCATGATCCCGCTACAGGCCGCGCTGGCGGCGCGCGGCGGAGCGGTCGGCACCGGAGTCGCGCTGATGGGACTCGGGCCCATCGCCCGGAAGCTCTCGCGGAAGGTCAGCCCCACATGAGCGACACCCTGGACCCAGACCCCGTCCCGGTGACCGAGCACACCCCGGACAAGGGCCGCGCCGCGGTCACAGACCCATCTCCGGCCGCGGCCCGTGCCCCGGTCACCGGCAGCGTTCGGGGCACGGGCCGCGTCTCGGACCCGGGCCGCGGCCAGGATCCGGGCCGCGCTTCGGACCTGGGCCGCGCCCAGGACCCTGGCCGCGCATCGGACCCGGACGGCGTCTCGGACCCGGGCAATGGGCCGGCCATCGGCGGCGTTCCGGGGGCGGACCGCCCTCAGGATCCGGACCGCGTCCCGGGCACCGGCCTTGTTCCGGGTGCCGACCACACCCAGAACACTGCCCCTGCCCAGGACCCGAGTCCTCCCACCAGCGCAAGTCGCGCCCTGGGCCCGATCCGCACCCCGGGAGCGAGTCGCCCACCCCAACCGGGCCACGCTTCAGACCCGGGCCGCACCCAGCACCCTGGCCGCGCGTCGGACCCGGACGGCGTCTCGAACCTGGGCCGCGCTTCGGACCCGGTCCGCACCGAGCACCCTGGCCGCACCCCGGACCCTGACCGCACCCCGGGACCGGACCGCACCCCGGTACCGGGCCGGGCCCCGGCCCATGGCGCCACCCCCGATTTGAGCGGCGCCCCGATCCGCTTCGGCTACGGCACCAACGGGCTTACCGATCTCCGTCTCGACGGCGCCCTCTCCCTCCTCGCCGATCTCGGCTACGACGGGGTCGGGCTGACCCTCGACCACATGCACCTCGATCCGGTCGCCCCCGAACTCGCCGCCCGTACCGCCCGGGTGGCGCGCCGGCTGGCGCAGCTCGGCCTCGGTGTCACCGTCGAGACCGGCGCACGGTACGTCCTGGACCCGCGCCGCAAACACGGCCCGTCGCTGCTTGATCCGGATCCTGCAGGCCGGGCCGCCCGAACGGAGTTGCTCATCACCGCCGTGCGGGTCGCCGCCGATCTCGGCGCCCACGCCGTGCACTGCTTCAGCGGGATCATCCCCGAGAGAACCTCGCCGGAGACGGCCTGGGAGCGGCTCGCGGAGTCGATGGCGCCGGTACTCGACGCCGCCGCCAAGGCCGGCGTACCGCTCGCCGTCGAGCCCGAACCCGGTCACCTCCTCGCCACCCTCGCCGACTTCCACCACCTGCGCCGCACGCTCGGCGATCCCGACCCGCAACTGCTCGGCCTCACCCTCGACATCGGCCACTGTCAGTGCCTGGAGTCCGCCTCGCCCGCCGACTGCGTACGCGAGGCCGCGCCCTGGCTGCGGCACGTGCAGATCGAGGACATGCGTCGCGGGGTTCACGAGCATCTGCCCTTCGGCGACGGCGAGATCGACTTCCCGCCGGTCCTGCGGGCCCTGGCCGCCACCGGCTATCAGGGGCTGACGGTCGTCGAACTGCCCCGGCACTCCCACGCGGGCCCCGACCAGGCCGAACGGTCGCTGCGCTTCCTGCGCCAAGCCGATACGGAGGCCCGCACCGCAGCCCCTGCCGAGGCCGAGCCCGAGGCCACCACCGCGTCCACAGCGCAACGTGAAGCGCACCCGCACCCCGCCGCAGCCGCAGGAGGCGCGCCGTGTTGACCGATCCGATCCACAGTGCGACCACGACCACCCCCGCTCTGCAAGCGGCGCTCGAAGCCCGCCTTGGCGGCGCCGGCCGCGCCTGGCTGCACGAGGCATTGGCCGAGGCGGAGGCGGAGGCCGCGTCAGCCGGCCCGGCCGGCGACCGTGCCCAGCGGTCCCTCCCGACCTGGGAGATCCGCTTCGCCGAGGCGGGCCGCCACTGCCGTCCCGCCCCGGGCCCCGACGGCGGCGCCGCCCCCGACCTCACGGACGCGGCCCGCGTGCTGCTCCTGCACGCGGTGGGGGCCGACCACACCGTCACCGACCGGCTGTACGCCCACGGCACGGCCGCAGAGCGACGCGCCGTCCTGCTCGCGCTGCCCCACCTGGGCGGCCTCGGCTCCGACGCCCTGCCCCTGGTCGAGGACGCGTTGCGCACCAACGACACCCGCCTGGTCGCCGCCGCGGTGGGCCATTACGCCTTCGAGCATCTGGACCAGCACGCCTGGCGGCACGCCGTGCTCAAATGCCTCTTCACCGGCGTCCCGGTCACCGCCGTCGACGGCCTCGCGCTGCGCGCCCAGGCCGACTCCGAACTGGCCAGGATGCTCCGCGACTACGCCGCCGAGCGCACCGCCGCCGGCCGCCCGGTCCCGGACGATCTGCACCGCGTCCTGTCCCTCACGGCCATGGCCGCCCCCACAGAGGAGTCCTGATGCGCATCTTCGACCCCCATGTCCACATGACGTCCCGCACCACGGACGACTACGAGGCGATGTACGCCGCCGGGGTACGCGCCGTCGTCGAGCCGTCCTTCTGGATGGGCCAGCCCCGCACCTCGCCCGCCAGCTTCTTCGACTACTTCGACGCGCTACTCGGCTGGGAACCCTTCCGCGCCGCCCAATACGGCATCGCCCACCACTGCACGCTCGCCCTCAACCCCAAAGAGGCGAACGACCCCCGCTGCACCCCCGTGCTCGACGCGCTGCCCCGCTATCTCGTCAAGGACTCCGTCGTCGCCGTCGGCGAGATCGGCTACGACTCGATGACCCCCGCCGAGGACACCGCCCTCGCCACCCAGCTCCAGCTCGCCGCCGACCACGGTCTGCCCGCGCTCGTGCACACCCCGCACCGCGACAAGCTCGTCGGTCTGCGCCGCACCATCGACGTCATCCGCGAATCACACCTCCCCCCGGAGCACGTCCTGCTCGACCACCTCAATGAAACAACCGTAAAGGCCGCCACTGACAGCGGCTGCTGGCTCGGCTTCTCCATCTACCCCGACACCAAGATGGACGAGGACCGGATGGTCGCCGTCATCAAGGACCACGGCACGGACAAGGTCCTCGTCAACTCCGCCGCGGACTGGGGCAAGAGCGACCCGCTCAAGACCCGCAGGGTGGGCGACGCGCTCCTCGCCGCCGGGTTCAGCGACGACGACGTCGACAAGGTGCTGTGGCGCAACCCGGTCGCCTTCTACGGGCTCAGTGGCCGCCTCCAGCTCGACGTCCCCGCCCCCGACGCCCTGCACGAGGGCAACTCCATCCTGCGCGGCGGGGAATAAGGGGAGAGGAGAGCCACCATGCGCTTCCGCCACCCCGACGGCTCCACCGTCCACCTCGCGTACTGCACCAACGTCCACCCGGCCGAGACACTCGACGGCGTACTCGCCCAGCTCCGCGACCACTGCGAGCCCGTCCGGCGACGCCTGGGCCGGGACCGGCTCGGCATCGGCCTGTGGCTCGCCAAGGACGCGGCGCACGCCCTGATCACCGACCCGGCGGCGCTGCGCGGGCTGCGCGCCGAGCTGGACCGGCGCGGCCTCGAAGTGGTCACCCTCAACGGCTTCCCGTACGAGGGATTCGGTGCGGAGGAGGTCAAGTACCGGGTGTACAAGCCGGACTGGACCGACCCCGCGCGCCTCGCCCACACCACCGACCTGGCCCGCCTGCTCGGCGCGCTCCTGCCGGACGACGTCACCGAGGGCTCCATCTCCACCCTCCCGCTCGCCTGGCGCACCGCCTTCGACGACGCGGCGGCCGAGGCCGCCCGCACTGCCCTCACCACGCTCTCCGAGCGACTCGACGCCCTGGAGGAACTGACCGGGAAATCGATACGCATCGGACTCGAACCCGAGCCGGGCTGCACCGTCGAGACCACCGCGGACGCCATCGCCCCGCTCACCGCCCTGGCCGGCCACCGCATCGGCATCTGCGTCGACACCTGCCACCTCGCCACCTCCTTCGAGGACCCGGCCACCGCCATCGGCGCACTCACCGAGGCAGGCGTCACCATCCCCAAGGCACAGCTGTCCGCGGCCCTGCACGCCGAACACCCCCACCTCCCCGAAGTGCGGGAGGCACTCGCCGCCTTCGCCGAACCCCGCTTCCTCCACCAGACCCGCACCCCCACCAGCGCGGGCCTGCGGGGCACCGACGACCTGGCGGAGGCTGTCGCGGGCGGCGCACTCCCGGACGGCGCCCCCTGGCGCGCACACTTCCACGTCCCCCTGCACGCCCCGCCCGCCGCACCGCTCACCTCCACGCTCCCCGTGCTCCAGGACGCCCTGACCCAGCTGGTCGGCGGCCCCGCGCCGCTCACCCGCCATCTCGAAGTCGAGACGTACACCTGGCAGGCGCTTCCGGCCGACCTGCGCCCCAGGAACCGGACCCAGCTCGCCGACGGGATCGCCGCCGAACTCACCCTCGCCCGCGACCTCCTGGTCGACCTCGGCCTCAAGGAACTGCCGTGACGGACACCCCTGCCCCCTCTCCCACACCCCTCCTCGTCCTGGACGTCGTCGGCCTCACCCCCCAACTGCTCGCGCACATGCCGCGTCTCCAGCAGCTCGCCCGGTCCGGCTCTCAGGCCCCGCTGGGCACCGTCCTGCCCGCCGTGACCTGCGCGGCCCAGTCGACCTTCCTCACCGGCACCACCCCCGCCGAACACGGAATCGTCGGCAACGGCTGGTACTTCCGGGACATCGGCGAGGTCCTCCTGTGGCGCCAGCACAACGGTCTGGTCGCCGGGGACAAGATCTGGGACGCCGCTCGCCGCGCACATCCCGGCTACACCGTCGCCAACATCTGCTGGTGGTACGCGATGGGCGCCGACACCGACTTCACGGTCACGCCCCGCCCCGTCTACTACGCGGACGGCCGCAAGGAACCCGACTGCTACACCCGCCCCCCGGCCCTGCACGACGAGCTCACCGAGGTCTTCGGTACGTTCCCCCTCTTTCACTTCTGGGGCCCCGGCGCCGACATCGTGTCCTCGCGGTGGATCGTGAACGCGACCCGCCACATCATGCGCACCCGCCACCCCGACCTGGCCCTCTGCTACGTCCCCCACCTCGACTACGACCTCCAGCGCTTCGGCCCCGACGACCCCCGCTCCTACCGGGCCGCCGCCGAGCTCGACGACGTACTCGCGCCGCTCCTCGACGACGCGCAGGCCGAGGGCCGTACCGTCGTCGCGCTCTCCGAGTACGGCATCACCCGGGTGTCACGCGCCGTCGACATCAACCGGACGCTGCGCCGGGCCGGCCTCGTCGAGGTGCACACCCAGGACGGCATGGAGTACCTCGACCCGATGACCTCACGGGCGTTCGCGGTGGCCGACCACCAGCTCGCGCACGTCTACGTCCGCCGTCCCGAGGACCTCGAAGCGACCCGGGCGGCCCTCGACGGCCTGCCGGGCATCGCCGAACTCCTCGACGACGAGGGCAAGAAGGCCAACGGGCTCGACCATCCGCGCTCGGGCGAACTGGTCGCCGTCGCCGAACCGGATTCCTGGTTCACCTACTACTACTGGCTCGACGACGCCAAGGCACCCGACTTCGCCCAGCTCGTGGAGATCCACCGCAAGCCCGGCTACGACCCCGTCGAGCTGTTCATGGACCCCCTCGACCCGTACGTACGCCTCAAGGCCGGAGCAGCGCTCGCCCGCAAGAAGCTCGGCATGCGCTACCGCATGGCGGTCGTGCCGCTCGACCCTTCACCCATTCGCGGCAGCCACGGCCGCCTTCCCGCGAGCGACGCGGAAGGTCCGCTCATCCTGTGCTCCACCCCCCACGCCGTCACCGGCCGTGTCGCGGCCACCGACGTGAAATCCCTGCTCCTCCAGCTTGCCGGACTGCACTGACAAAGGAGTTCCGCCCATGAGCCCCCTGAGCCGCAAGAACACCCCCGTCGACCCCGAACTCGACCGCAAGCTCTCCAGACGCGGCATGCTCGGCGTCGCCGCCGGCGCGTCCGTCGCCGCCCTCCTCGGCGCCGCGGCCCCGGCCACCGCCGCCACACCCACCGCCGCCGCGCACGGCAAGGGCCGGGGCACGCCCGTCCTGCCCCCCGGCCGCCTCGGCGTCCAGCTGTACTCCCTGCGCGACAAGGTCTCCAGCCTTGGCTTCGCCAAGGTCTTCGCCGAGCTGCAGCGCTACGGCTACGACGAGGTCGAGTACGCCGGGTACACCCAGGGCTCGGTGGGCGACATCACCCTCGCCCAGCTCCGGCAGCTCACCCGCGACCACGGCCTGCGGGGCATCGGCAGCCACGTCAACTACTACGACGACAACAACCCCGGCGCCTACAGCTTCGCGCAGAACCTCGACAAGGTCCTCGACGACGCCCAGGCCCTCGGCCTCAAGCACATCGGCACGGCCTCGGGCCCCTGGCGCTACGGCGCGACCGTCGACGGCTGGAAGCGCTGCGCGGAGGACTTCAACCACTACGGCGCCGAGGCGCGCAAGCGCGGCATGAAGTTCTACCAGCACAACCACGCGGAGGAGTTCTCCTTCGCCACCGACAAGCCCAAGGTCCGCCTCTACGACGTCCTGCTCGCCGAGACCGACCCCGACCTGGTCTTCCTGGAGATGGACATCTACTGGGCGTACGCCGCCCAGTTCCGCTTCGGCAAGCGTGTCGACGGCACTCCGGCACCCTTCGACCCGCTGCGTTACGTATTGAAGCAGCCCGACCGCTACCCGCTCTTCCACGTCAAGGACGGCGAGCACGACGAGGCCGCCAGGGACGGCTACCGGATGGTGGATGTCGGCGACGGCGACATCGACTACAAGCGGTTCATCTCGACGGTCTCCAAGACGCGCGGCGGGCGTCGTGACCACCACTGGCAGGTGGAACACGACAACCCGGTCGAGTCGTTCGCCTTCGCCCGCAAGTCCAGCGCGCACCTGCACTCGCTGCGCGAGAAGGACTGCTAGCACCTGACGGGCGCATGACGGAGGCCCGCGCCGACTCCGGTCGGTGCGGGCCTCCGTCAGTGTGTCTGCCGACCGTTCTCACCTCATGCGGCGTCCCTGCCGATGGGATGAGGATTGGGCACGATGTCCTTCGCCCGCGGCCTGCCGGGTGCCTTGAGGAAGCAGGCGAGGATCGCCGATCCGAATCCGATGAACCCCGACAGCGCGAAGGCGCCTCCGTAACCCCACGAGCTCACCACGATCGCCCCCACGCCGGAACCGACCAGCCCCGAGATCAGCTTGGAGCTGTAGACCATGCCGTAGTTGGACGCGTTGTTGTTCTCCCCGAAGTAGTCCGCGGTCATCGCCGCGAACAGCGGGAAGATCGCGCCGCCGCCGAACCCGGAGACCATCGAGCAGAACAGGAAGAACGGCATCGAGCCGATGTCTCCGGAGTAGAAGACACCGAACTGCGCGGATCCGAGCACGACGCAGACGAAGACCAGGGTGTTCCTGCGTCCGTACCGGTCGGATATCCAGCCGATGACGCCCCGGCCGGTTCCGTTCACAATCGCCTTGAGCGACATGGCGGTTGCCACGATGCCGCCGGCGAAGCCCATCTCCTTGCCGAACGGCACCTGCATGGCGATACCGAATATGTTGATGCCCGCCGTGCACAGCAGACAGAACCACATCATCCACAGCACCGGAGTGCGGGCCGCCTCCCGCGGGGTGTACTGCCGGACCGCGGGCGGGTTCTTCGCCAGCGACCGAACGATCCGCGGGTCCTTCGAGGTCGTCAGCGGGTCCACGTCCGCGGGCCACCAGTTCTTCGGCGGGTCCTTGAAGAACCAGCCGGAGACCGCGACGGCGACGCAGCAGATGACACCCGCGAAGACCAGCACGTTCTTGTAGTTGGTCAGGTCCATGTACTGGGTGAAGAGGAAGACGAAGGGCACCGAGCCATAGGCGAAACCGCCGTTGACCAGGCCGGTCTTGCCGCCCTTGCGCTCCGGATACCACTTGCCCACCATGTTCACGCAGGTCGCGTAGACGAGGCCGGCCCCGATACCGCTGAACATGCCGAAGCCGATGTAGGCGACGAACACGTGCGGCGCGAACGCCAGTGAGAGATAGCCGAGCAGGGTGCCGAGTGCGCCGAGCATCATGGCGCTCTTCGCCGGTAGTTTCCCGCTCTCGCGCAGCTTTCCCGCGGGGAAGGCCACGGCCGCCTGGAAGAAGATCCAGACACCCATCAGCCAGAAGATGTGCCCGTTGGCCCACATGTGCGCGTCGTGCAGCGTTTCCTCCGCCGACGTGAAGGCGTACTCCGATGAACTGATGCCCATCATGCCGATCCAGGGGAGCAGCACCATGTACCAGCGTGGCCGCCCCATGATGTCCCGGTCGGTCTCGCCGAGCCGGTACACGCGTCCGTTGCGGTCCGCCACCTCCCTGAAGGCGACGGGCTTCGAGAAGTCGGTGGTTGTCATGCGAGTCGCACCCCTTACGTCGAAAGAGCTGGCCAGCGCCCCCTGTCCAATACCTTTCGTGTCCACGGGGTCGGGGGCGGCGAAGGGCCGCCCCCTCCTCGGTCACCTCATGCGCCATCACCCAACAACCCGGCCGCGCGGGCCCACTTGTACTTCGCGCCGAGGGCGTCCACCGGCTTCTCCGTGGTGTACGGGTACGCGACGACGCCCCGCTCGAAGAGGTACGCGCACGCCTCCTCGACCTCCACGTCGCCGGCCAGCGACGCGACCACCGGCTTCTCGATGCCGCGCGCCCGGAACTCCTCGACCACCCGGGCGGTCAGCTCCGCGAAGACCATCGGCGGCGTGACGATCGTGTGCCAGTAGCCGAGCACCAGCGCGTGGATGCGCGGATCCTCCATGCCGAGGCGGATCGTCGCCTCGTACGTCGAAGGGGGCTCGCCACCCGTGATGTCGATCGGATTGCCGGCCGCTCCGAACGGGGGGATGAACGCCTTGAACGCCGCGTCGAGATCATCCGGAATCTCCATCAGCGAGAGCCCGTTGTCGATGATCGCGTCCGAGAGGAGCACCCCGGAGCCGCCCGCCCCGGTGATGATGACGACGTTGTCGCCCTTCGGTGTCGGCAGCACCGGCAGAGCCCGCGCGTACTCGAGCATCTCGTTCAGCCCGGGAGCCCTGATGACCCCGGCCTGCCGCAGGATGTCCTCGTACACCGCGTCGTCACCGGCGAGGGCCCCGGTGTGTGACCCGGCCGCCTTGGCTCCCGCGCTGGTACGGCCCGCCTTGAGCACGACGATCGGCTTCTTGCGTACGGTCGCCCGCGCCGCCTCGACGAAGGCCCGGCCGTCCTTGAGGTCCTCCAAGTGCATGGCGATGCATGTGGTGTTGGGATCCTCACCGAACCACGTCAGCAGGTCGTCCTCGTCGAGGTCCGACTTGTTGCCGAGACCGACGATCGCCGAGACACCGGTCTTCGTCGTACGGGCGAAGCCGAGGATGGCCATGCCGATGCCGCCCGACTGGGACGTCAGGGCCACCCCGCCCCTGACGTCGTACGGCGTGCAGAAGGTGGCACACAGATCGTGCCAAGTGGAGTAGTAGCCGTAGATGTTCGGCCCCAGGAGACGTACACCGTGGCGCTCGGCGATCGCGACGATCTCGTCCTGGAGCGCGTGCTCGCCGGTCTCGGCGAAGCCCGAGGGGATGAGGACGGCGTTCGGGATGCCCTTGCGCCCCACCTCCTCCAGAGCCGCGGCCACGAACTTGGCGGGGATCGCGAAGACCGCCACATCCACCTCACCGGGTACATCCGTCACACTCTTGTACGCCTTGCGGCCCAAGATGTCATCGGCCCGGGGATTGACCGGATGGATCTCGCCTGCGAAGCCGCCGTCGATCAGGTTGCGCATCACCGAATTGCCGATTTTGCCCTGCTCGTTGGAGGCGCCGATGACGGCTATCGAGCTCGGCCGCATCAGCCGGCCCATCGAGGTGAGGATCTCCTCACGGCTGTACTTGCGCCGAGGCGTGGGAGAGGGGCCACCGAGCAGGATGCGTACGTCGGCCGCCATCACACCGCTCGCGGTGGCGAAGACCGGATTCAGGTCGACCTCCGCGATCTCGGGGAAATCAGCCGCCAGTTGGGAGACCCGAACGATGAGCCGGGCCAGCGCCGTACGGTCGACGGCGGCCCCGCCGCGTACACCGCGCAGGACCTCGGCCGCCCGGATCGAATCGAGCATCGAGAGCGCGTCGTCCTCGGAGGCGGGCGCCAGCCGGAAGGTGATGTCCTTCAGTACCTCCACCAGTACTCCGCCGAGCCCGAACGCCACGATCTTCCCGAAGGCCGGATCGGTGACGGCGCCGATGATGATCTCCTGCCCGGCCGGCACCATCTGCTGCACCTGAACGCCGAGCAGCCGCGCTTCGGGGTCGTAGGCACGGGCGTTGGTGACGATCTCGGTGAACGCGACCCGCACGTCCCCGGGCGACTTCAGCCCGACCCGCACCCCACCCGCGTCCGTCTTGTGCACGATCTCCGGCGATACGATCTTGAGCACGACGGGGAAGCCGAGCCGGTCCGCGAGGGCGACCGCCTCGTCCGCGCTCTCGGCGAGTGCCTCCGCCGGGACAGGGATGCCGTACGCGTCGGCGATCCGCTTGGCCTCGGGCGCCGTCAGCACGACGCGCCCCTCGGCCGTTACGGCGTCGAGCACCATCCGTACAGCAGCGGTGTCATGAGGATCCGTCAGGCCCATCAGATGACTCCATTCGTCTTGAGCAGCCGCAGTTCCTCGTCGCCGAGCCCCAGCTCGCCGACATACACCTCGGCGTTGTGCTCTCCGAGCAGGGGCGAAGTGACCACGTCGAAGGGGGAGTCGGAGAGCTTGATGGGATTGCCGACCGTGGTGAAGGTGCCGCGCTCGGGGTGCGGGACCTCGACGAGCATCTCGTTGGCCGCGAGCGACGCGTCCTCGAAGATCTCCTTCGTCGAAAGGATCGGCCCGCAGGGGATGTTGTGGGAGTTGAGCTGTTCGAGTACCTCCCACTTGGGGAGGGTGGACGACCACTCCTCGATCAGCTGGAACATCTTGCCGAGCTGCGGCAGCCGGTCCGCCGGCGTCGCCCACTCGGGGTCGTCGGCAAGCTCGGGCCGCCCGATCAGCTCGGACAACGGGCGCCAGCCGACCGGCTGGACGATCACGTACACATAGTCGTTGGGGCCGCCCGGCGAGCACTTGACCGCCCAGCCGGGCTGCCCGCCGCCGCTCGCGTTGCCGCTGCGCGGCACCTCGTCGCCGAAGTCCTCGTTGGGGTACTCGGCGAGCGGACCGTGTGCGAGGCGCTGCTGGTCGCGCAGTTTGACCCGGCACAGGTTCAGCACGGCGTGCTGCATGGCGACATTGACCCGCTGCCCGCGCCCGGTGCTCTCGCGCTGGAAGAGCGCGGCCAGGATCCCGGCCACGGCGTGGATCCCGGTCCCGGAGTCGCCGATCTGCGCGCCGGTGGCCAGCGGTGGCCCGTCCTCGAACCCGGTGGTGGCCATGGACCCGCCCATCGCCTGGGCGACGACCTCGTACGCCTTGAAGTTGGTGTAAGGGCCCTCTCCGAAGCCCTTGATTGAGGCGTAGACGATGCGCGGGTTGATCTCCTGGATGTGCTCCCAGGTGAACCCCATGCGGTCGACGGCGCCGGGCCCGAAGTTCTCCACCATCACGTCCGAGCGGCGGATGAGCTCCGTCAGGATCTCCTTGCCGCGCTCCGACTTGGTGTTGAGGGTGATGCTCCGCTTATTGCAGTTGAGCATGGTGAAGTACAGCGAGTCCACGTCCGGCAGGTCGCGCAGCTGCTTGCGTGTGATGTCGCCGCTCGGCGCCTCCAGCTTCACCACGTCCGCGCCGAGCCAGGCGAGGAGCTGGGTGGCGGAAGGACCGGACTGTACATGCGTCATGTCGAGGACGCGCACGCCCTCAAGTGCCTTGGTCATGATCGGCCTCCGCTACTTGTACATGGTCTGGTTCATGGTTCCGGGGGCGTACACGTCGGGATCGACCCACACGTTGATCAGTGAGGGCAGCCCGGACTCGCGGGCGCGCCGGAGGGCCGGTGCGATGTCGGCGGGGTCGCGGACCTCTTCGCCGTAACCGCCCAGCATCTGGGCGAACTTGTCGTAGTGGACGTCGCCCAGGGTGTTGCCGACGCGCTCGCGCTCGTCTCCGTACTTGGCCTTCTGGCCGTAACGGATTTGGTTCATCGAGGAGTTGTTGCCGACGATCCCGACGAACGGCAGGTTGTACCGCACCAGCGTCTCGAAGTCCCAGCCGGTCAGCGAGAACGCGCCGTCCCCGAAGAGAGCCACGACCTCCTTGTCGGGCCGCGCCTGCTTCGCGGCGAGCACGAAGGGGATCCCCACCCCGAGCGTCCCGAGCGGACCCGGATCCATCCAGTGGCCGGGGGACTTGGGCTGGACGACCTGGCCGGAGAAGGTGACGATGTCGCCACCGTCGCCGATGTAGATCGAGTCCTCGGTGAGGAAGTCGTTGATCTCGCTGACCAGCCGGTACGGGTGGATGGGCGAGGCGTTGGACTTGAGGTGCGGCAGCCGCTTGTCGAGAGCCGTCTGTTCGGCCGTGCGCAGCTCCTCCAGCCAGGCCTTGCGCTTGACCGAACCGCCGTTGAGACGACCGGACGCCGACTGGGTGACGGACGCGAGGATCTGACCGGCGTCGCCCACGATCCCCAGGTCGATGTCCCGGTTCCTGCCGACGGTCCGGTAGTCCAGGTCGATCTGCACGACCGTGGCCGCCTGCGAGAGCCGTTTGCCGTAGCCCATCCGGAAGTCGAAGGGCGTGCCGACGATGATGATGAGGTCGGCGTTGGCGAAGGCGTAGCGCCGGGACAGCTGGTAGTGGTGCGGGTCGCCGGGCGGCAGGGTCCCGCGCGCCGCGCCGTTCATGTACGCGGGCACATTGAGCGCGCGTACGAGCTCGGTCGCCGCGCCCGTCGCCCGCGTTGTCCATACCTGGCTGCCGAGCAGGATCACCGGCTTCTCGGCGTGCACGAGCAGATCGGCCAGCTTCTCGACCGACTCCGGGTCGCCGGCCGCGCGAGTGGAGGCCCGGTACATCCCGGCCTTGGGCACCCGCGCCCTGTCCACCGGCACCTTGGCGTCCAGGACGTCGCGCGGGATCTCCAGGAAGGAGGGGCCCGGCGCACCGTTGTAGCACTCGCGGAACGCCATCGACACCATGTCCGCGGCCCGCGCGGTGTCCGGCACGGTCGCGGCGAACTTGGTGATCGGCGTCATCATGTCGACGTGCGGCAGGTCCTGGAGTGACCCCATCTTGTGCTGGGCAAGCGCTCCCTGACCACCAATCAGCAACATGGGCGACTCGGCGCGGAAGGCATTGGCGACGCCCGTGACGGCGTCGGTCGTACCGGGCCCCGCGGTGACGACGGCGCAGCCCGGCTTGCCGGTGATGCGTGCGTAACCGTCGGCTGCGTGCGCGGCGACCTGTTCGTGGCGTACGTCGACGACTTCGATGCCCTCGTCGACGCAGCCGTCGTAGATGTCGATGATGTGGCCACCGCAGAGCGTGTAGATGACCTCGACGCCCTCTGCTTTGAGCGCTTTGGCGACCAAATGCCCACCGGAAATGAGTTCTTGGCTGTCGTCGGGCATGGCGAAGTCCGTTCCCTTCGTAGGGGTGCTGGAGCTGTTGCGCGGTAGATTGCATACAGTCGACGAATACTGTATGAAGCTTGTTATCCCGCATTCAGTGGGGTGGTGTCCAGGGGGCGTACGGAAGTCTTTTCGGCCGGAGGGCCGGGGATGCCTCCCGGGGAGCCCGGTCCGACTGAGGATTGAGGAGCCGGTATGGACCTGTACGAACACCAGGCAAGGGAACTCTTCGCGCAGTACGGCGTATTGGTGCCGGAGGCCGAGGTGGCGGCCACTGCGCGCGAGGCGCGTGCGGCGGCTGAGCGCCTCGGTGGCCGCGTCGTCGTCAAGGCCCAGGTGAAGACCGGAGGCCGGGGCAAGGCGGGCGGAGTGAAGATCGCCGCTGACCCGGCCGCGGCGGAACTGACCGCCCGACAGATCCTCGGCATGGACATCAAGGGCCACTCGGTCCGCAGCGTGATGCTGGCCCAACCCGTCTCCATCGAGGCGGAGTTCTACGTCTCGTACGTCCTCGACCGGGCGGCAGGCCGCTTCCTCGCCATCGCGTCCGCCGAGGGCGGCATGGACATCGAAGAGGTCGCGGCGAATCGCCCCGACGCGGTGGCCCGCATCGCCGTCGACCCCGCCGACGGCGTCACCCCCGCCAAGGCCGCGGAGATCGCCGAGGCGGCGAAGCTCCCGCCGGAGGTGGCGCCCGTACTCCAGCGGCTCTGGCAGGTGCTGACGGAGGAGGACGCCCTGCTGGTGGAGGTCAACCCGCTGGCACGCACCACCGACGGCCGCATCCTCGCCCTCGACGGCAAAGTGACGCTCGACGACAACGCGGTTTTCCGGCAGGCCCGTTGGGGAGGCGACGCGGCCGACCCGCACGCGGACCCCCTCGAAGCCACAGCCGCGGCCAAGGGCCTCAACTACGTCAAGCTCGACGGCGAGGTCGGCGTCATCGGCAACGGCGCCGGCCTCGTGATGTCCACCCTCGACGTCGTCGCGGGCTGCGGCGCGCGGCCCGCGAACTTCCTCGACATCGGGGGAGGGGCCTCCGCCGAGGTGATGGCCGACGGGCTGTCCGTCGTCCTCTCCGACCCGGCGGTGAAGTCCGTCTTCGTCAATGTCTTCGGCGGCATCACCGCCTGCGACGCGGTGGCCGAAGGCATCGTCCAGGCCCTGGAATCTGTCCAGTTGACGTGTCCGCTCGTCGTACGCCTCGACGGGAACGCCGCGGCCCGGGGCCGGGCGATCCTCAACGGCCGGGCCCACCCGCTGATTCACCAGGCCACCACGATGGACAGCGCCGCCGACCAGGCCGCGCAACTCGCTAACGCCGGATAGCGGGCTGTCGGACAACGAGCCAAGGAGAGAGTCATGGCCATCTTCCTGACCAAGGAGAGCAAGGTCCTCGTCCAGGGCATGACGGGCGCCGAGGGCATGAAGCACACCCGCCGCATGCTTGGCGCCGGCACCCAGATCGTGGGCGGCGTCAATCCGCGCAAGGCGGGCCGGATCGTTGACTTCGACGACCGGACGGTCCCGGTCTTCGCGAGCGTGGCCGAGGGCATGGCCGCCACCGGGGCCGACGTGTCGGTCGTCTTCGTCCCGCCGCCGTTCGCCAGGGCCGCGGTGAACGAGGCGGCCGACGCGGGCATCGGCCTGGCCGTCGTCATCACCGAGGGCATACCCGTCCATGACGCGGTCGCCTTCCAGGCGTACGCGAAGGAACGCTCCACGCGCATCATCGGCCCCAACTGCCCGGGACTGATCAGCCCCGGGCAGTCCAACGCGGGCATCATCCCCGCCGACATCGCCACCAAGGCCGGCCGCATCGGCCTCGTATCCAAGTCGGGAACGCTCACCTACCAACTGATGTACGAGCTGAGGGAGATCGGCTTCTCCACAGCGGTCGGCATCGGCGGCGACCCGGTTGTCGGCACCACCCACATCGACTGCCTGGCGGCGTTCGAGGAGGACCCGGACACCGAACTCATCCTGCTGATCGGCGAGATCGGCGGCGACGCGGAGGAGCGTGCGGCGGCGTACATCGCAGCCCACGTCACGAAGCCGGTCGTCGGCTACATCGCGGGCTTTACCGCCCCCGAGGGCCGGACCATGGGCCACGCGGGAGCGATCGTCTCGGGCTCCACCGGGACGGCGAGGGCGAAGCAGGAGGCGCTGGAGGCAGCGGGTGTACGCGTCGGCTCGACCCCGTCGGAGACGGCGCGTATCGCGTCACGTGACGTCACTCATAGTTAGAGCCGGGCCGGTGCCCATCGGGCGGGATCCTCGCTACCGTCGAGTAGGAACGCGCAACGGCAGGACGGCCCGCAAGTGGGTCGGTCAGGACGGCCTGTACCGGGGCCAGGCGCGGCGGGCCTCTACTTGGGCCCGGCAGGACGGCCCGCAAGTGGGCCGGGCAGGACGGCCCGCAAGTGGGTCGGTCAGGACGGCCCGTACCCGGGTCCGGCAGGGCGGCCCACACGTGGGTCGGGCAGGGCGGCTCGTACCCGGGCCAGGTACGGCGGGCCTCTACTTGGGCCCGGCAGGACGGCTCGTACTTGGGTCGGGCAGGACGGCTCGTACCGGGGCCTCGGTGCACCGGGCCAGAATCCGGGCCCATCACGGCGGCCGGCGCGTCCGGGCCGGCAACGGGGCCCGAACCCGGGCCCGGTGCGATGTCCCGTAACTCCGGGCCCCGTGCCAGTGCCCCGTTCCGCGGCCCGCATCTCCGGACCGGCGGCACAACCCTGCACCTTCGAACCGGCAGCACACCCGCACCTCCGGACCGACAGCACATCCCGCACCCGAGCCATGCGCACCCCGCACGTCCGAGCCCGCGCCGCACCCCACGCCCACAGCACGCACCCGCACCAGCCACCGCGCCACCCACCCACCGCACCCGCACCCCCCACCCGAGCCATGCACGTAACCCCGCCCCCTTCGAGCGGAGACCCTCAATGGCACCCATCCTCACCCTCAAGCCCGGCACCGCCTGGTCCGACGCGTGGCAGCGCTGCCTCGCCGTCGCGCCCGAGGCCTTCCGGGACGACCGCGTACTCAACCTCTGGGCATCGGCATGGCAGCCCGACGGCCGCGTCCTGTCCGCCACCAGCCCCGTCGACGGCAGCCCCATCGCGGGCCCGCCGCGTCTCGACGCGGCCACCGCGGGGCAGGCGGTGCGGGCTTCGCTGGACCAGCACCGCGCCTGGCGTCACGTCCCGTTGCCCGAGCGGCGCGCCCGCGTCGCCGCCACCCTCGACGCCCTCACCGAGCACCGCGAACTGCTCGCCCTCCTCCTGGTCTGGGAGATAGGCAAGCCCTGGCGGCTGGCCCAGGCCGACGTCGACCGTGCGATCGACGGCGTGCGCTGGTACGTGGACGGCATCGGACCGATGATGAACGGCCGGACGCCCCTCGACGGCCCCGTCTCCAACATCGCCAGCTGGAACTACCCGATGTCCGTCCTGGTCCACGCCATGCTCGTACAGGCACTGGCCGGCAACGCGGTCATCGCCAAGGCACCGACCGACGGCGGCGTCGCCTGCCTCACCCTGGCCTCGGCGCTCGCCGCTCGTGAGGGCATCCCGGTCACACTCGTCAGCGGGAGTGGCAGCGAGTTGTCCTCGTCCCTGGTCCGCTCCCCGGAGATCGGCTGCGTCTCCTTCGTCGGCGGCCGGGACACCGGCGCCCGCATCGCCACGGCCGTCGCCGACCTCGGCAAGCGCCACATCCTCGAACAGGAGGGGCTCAACACCTGGGGCATCTGGAACTACTCGGACTGGCCCACCCTCACCTCCCTCATCCCCAAGCTCTTCGACTACGGCAAGCAGCGCTGTACCGCCTATCCGCGCTTCGTCGTCCAGCGCACGCTGTTCGACGAGTTCCTGGAGGCGTATCTCCCGGCCGTACGTTCCATCCGCACCGGCCATCCGTTGGCCGTCGAACACCCCGAAGACCCGCTCCCCAGCCTGGACTTCGGCCCGCTCATCAACGCGGCGAAGGCCAAGGAACTCGCCGACCAGGTCGCCGAGGCCATTGATCGCGGCGCGGTCCCACTGCACCGGGGCTCACTCGCGGACGCCCGGTTCCTGCCCGGCCAGGACACCAGCGCCTATCTGCAGCCCGTGACTCTTCTCAACCCGCCACCGTCCTCGCCCCTGCATCACGCGGAGCCGTTCGGTCCGGTGGACACGATCGTCCTCGTCGATACGGAGGCGGAGCTGCTCGCCGCCATGAACGCCTCCAACGGCGCTCTGGTGGCGACCCTGTCCACCGACGACCCGCTGACCTACGAACGCCTCGCACCCCAGGTCCGCGCCTTCAAGGTCGGCCACGGAAGGCCCCGCTCGCGCGGCGACCGCGACGAACTCTTCGGCGGCTTCGGAGCCTCCTGGCGGGGGGCGTTCGTGGGCGGAGAACTGCTCGTACGGTCGGTCACCCAGGGGCCCTCCGACGAGAAGCCGCCAGGCAACTTCCCCGACTACCAGTCGATGCCGTAACTCTCAGTTTCGCCAACGCGGTTCTTCAGCCAATTCCCTGACGGTCACTCAGAAGTGCGAACTCCCTGTCGGTCGCCTCCGGCACCGTACGCTCCACAGACTCGATCAGGAGCTCGCGGTGCCGGAGCAAGGGCCTGCGCCGGTCAACCGGATCCGTCGGCGCGAGATGCAGCAGATCCTCGAAGCCGGCCATCATGCGCCGCGACACCTGCGGATTGCCCGCCACGCACCCGCGGATCTCGGTGAGCCCCAGATCGACCAGGTCCTCCCAGCCGGGAACATCCTGCACCAGCCGCAATTCACCCTGCCGGTCCCGGTGGTGCAACGCGCCCAGCGGCAGATCCGCCGAGGCCGCCAGGAACTGGATGATCCGGTCCAGCGCCTGCACGGCGGTCGTCGGATCGTGCACCGCGGGCGACAACGCCCGCAGCGCGATGTCGGCGAGCTGACGCAGCCCGAACCCGAGATCCTGGTGAAAGGTCCGCTCCACCCCCACGGACACGGTGTACCGCAGGGCGCTCCGCGGCGGCGCCTGCCCACCGTGCACGGCGAGCACCGGCGTACCCGGCACCACGAAGTCCCCGATCCGCGGAATCAGCCGCAGCACCACCCCGCGCCGCCGGGCCGCCCGTACGAGCCGCGCGATATTCACGTCCCGCAGCACACCGGCGCGCCCGTCATGAGTGATCCGCGCGGTCTCCGGCCCCAACTCGGCTTCCTCCGCGAGCTTTTGCTGCTGCCGGGACAGCACCCAGAACGACTCGTGCGTGATGTGGTCGATGACGTGGCTGACGCGCATCAGCCGCAGCGTCGAGTTCACGTACGCGATGAACAGCAACAGGCTGAGCCCCACCATCGCCATAGTCAGCAGGCTCTGCACCAACGGCACGGACACGACCAGCCGGGGGTCGGTCTCGCTCTCGTACTCCGCCATCACCAGCAGCGACAGCACGAAGGTCGCCAGGAACACCGCGAAGGTGAGCTTGGTGATCCTGCTCCTGACGAAGATCCGCACCACGCGTGGGCTGAACTGTCCGCTCGCCATCTGCACGGCGACGAGCGAGATGCTGAACACGACACCGATGAAGGTCATCATGGCCGAGCTCACGGTCGTGATGATCGTCTTGGCGTCCTCGGTGATGGCGGCCAGCTCGCCGACCTCGTCGTACGCCCCGTCCTCCTGCAGCGCCGAGATGAGTGACGCGTCCAGCGCGGACGCCGCCCACCACAGCAGCGCCACGGTGAGGAGCCCCGCGGTCGGCGCGAACCAGAATGTGTCCCGCAAATGCTCACGCAGTGGCGAAAGGGCCCGTGGCCTGCGGTAGCGGGGGCGGCCGAATCCGTATCCGTGACTCATTCGGCGAACGCTAGGTCGGCCCCACCCCCTAAGGGCCCACGACCCTCCGTGCCCCTGAGGTCGTACATACAACGGTCCCGCGGGCTGACCCGGACGGCCGAAAACGCGCCCGACGATGGAAGTACCCCGGACCACCGCAGGTCGCCGCATCCTCAGGAGCCCTCATGTTCACCAGAACGATCGTCCTCACCACCGTCGCCGCCGCGGTCGGGCTCGGCTTCATGGGCATCGTCGCCGGCCCCGCCGCCTTCGACTGGTACGACGGCCGCCACGAGGAGGCCTCGTCCTACGTCACCGGAGCCACCGCGAAGGAGGACCGGACCTCGGTCCCGCGCTGGCTGCCCGACGCGGCGAAGGACGTCTCGTACGTCATGACGACAACGGGCGGCGACCGCCTCCTGAAGGCCACCCTCCCCGCCGACGGGCTCCCGGCCACCTGCGAGCCCGTCAAGGCTGCGACCACGCCGGGCAAGCCGGCCCTCGAAGCCTCCTGGTTCCCGAAGGGCACCTCGGACAAGGCCGGGTACCGCTGTGATCTCTACTACGCGTACACGGACGGGCACACGCTGTACGCATGGCAGCAGGAGGAGGACTGGATCAGTTCGAACAAGTCCGCCGCGAGCCGTTGACCGTAAGCCACTGACCACGGGATACGCAGGTGAAACCGACCCCGAACCCCTGGTATTGTTTCCCATGTCGCCACGGGAAACCGCGGCCGGCCACCTGGTCCGAGTGGCGGAATGGCAGACGCGCTAGCTTGAGGTGCTAGTGCCCTTTATCGGGCGTGGGGGTTCAAGTCCCCCCTCGGACACCAGCTAAGGCCCCTGTTCATCAGGGGCTTTTTGCGTTTCTAGGCTGTGGCGTGTCCAGCCGAGGTATCCGTCGCCCGTAGGTCATTCCCCTGGACGTCACCCCGGCGCGACAGCCTTCCGGAACTCCGCCGCCACCTCCGACAGCGCCGGTCTGTCGCACGGCTCGTAGCTCAGCATCTGATCCAGCATGCTCCCGAACGGGTCGGGCAGATCGAACGGCCGCCGCTTGTTGTCCACGACCGCCTGCCGCTGCACCGGTCGTTCCGCGTCGTCGGGGTAGACCATGGCTCTCATGCCCGTGGCAGCGATCAGTAGAGACGCCCCGAGGGCGTACACATCCGCGCTGGGGGACGGGACGGCTGTGCCGGTGGCCAGCACGTCGCGGGAGATCTCGGGTGCCTCGTAGTGGACCAGGCATCCCGGATAGGGGAATTCGTAGAGCCCGTTCAGCGTGCCGCCCCGAGCGAAAGCAAGGTCGATCAGTCGTACGCCATCGGTTCCGCCGGTCACGATCAGGTGGGCGGGTTGGATGTCTCCGTGACACCAGCCGTCGCTGTGGAGCCGATCCACGGATTCCACGCACTCAGCAGCCGTCAGGTAGTCGATGGGGGCCGAAGGATCGTTGCGGTGTCCGGACCACAGGGACCAGAGATCGTCTCCGTCGTACCAAGGCTGAACACTCCACGTGCCCCGCTCCCAGGTGCCATACGCAACGTGGGGGCGTCCCAGGGCATGGAGCACAGTCGCTTCGCGGGCCGGGGCGAGTGCCGTGTAGCCCCGTTTCTCATCGATGGGTGCCCCCACTTTCACGGCGACGCGTCCGTGTTGCTTCGACTCGGCTTCCCACACAGTCGATCCGCGTCTCTCGGCAACCATCCTCCAGGCGAGAGGCCGCACGACGCTCAGCACCTCACTCGGCATCGTCGTCTCAGTCACGCTGGCCATCCTCTCTTGGAACGGGAAGGACCGGCCCCTTGGCGGGACCGGTCCACTCGCTACGTGCTGAGTCCCCTACGCGCGGCTGTAGGGCCTGCCATCGTCGCTATCGCACTGGGAGATGCCGCCCTCCACCACGGCCCAGAACTTATCCTGGACGACGTATCCAGCGTCGCGGATAACTGCCTTGGTCTCCGCGAGGGATGCGGCCGGTCGGCCGCCCTTCTCGGGGTGCGGGTTGTGGTGCAGGAAGCGACCCGCGATGCGGTCGAAGAGCTCTTGTGCCTCCCGCGTGTGAAGCAGGATCGCGTGTACGCCACGGTCCACCGCTTCGGACGGCATGAGCGGCTTGTCGCTGGCGGCCACGGCCCCGTAGTACGCGAGGGCCTGGTCGAGGATGCCGGGAGCGTGTTTCGGATCTTCCTTGAACTGCGGGTCGTTGACCATGAAGAGAACGAAGCGAGCGAAGGTCCCCTCATCGACGAGGGAGGTCCCGGTCTTGTACTCCACTGCTGTTGCCATCGTGTGTCTCCTCCTGCTGTCGGGGTGGTGCATTGCATTTACTGACCCGGTCGGCCGACTCCGCTTCACGGCGGCGTGCGACCGGCCGGGCGGTGCGCCCCGCTCCCTACCGGGCCGATTCACCGACGGGGAACGGGAACTCATGGGTGCGCCGAGGTGAGCTTTCCGGCGGCTGCCATGGCCAAGAGCGTGACGCACGTCCCCCACATCAGCTGCCATTTGGCGCATCGCGCCTGGCGGGGGCCTCGGGCGGGCCGGAGAGTTCGTCCATGCGCGTCTTCCGTGTGGCGTTGTGCTGTGCGCCCGGAGCTGCGGCCGTCGGGCTCCTGCTGCTGTGCGCCACCACGGTGGACCCGGCGGGGCGGTACGGGCCGACCAGTCCCTGTACCGGTCGATGATGCCCGCGGCCGCCGCGCCGGTGCGCCGGGCGGCCGGGGTGGGCGAGCTGCCGATTGTCGTGCCCCGGGTGAACTGGTTGGCGGGCGCGGCGTACACCCAGCCGCCCGCCCGCTACGCCGACCGCGTCGACGCGGTCTTCGTGCACCACACCGACTCCCCGAACGGCTACGACTGCGCCGACGCCCCGGGCGTCATCCGCAATCTGTACGCGGGGCAGGCCGACGCCCGGCAGTGGGACGACATCGGCTACAACTTCCTCGTCGACCGCTGCGGCACCATCTACGAAGGCCGCGCGGGTGGCGCCGACCGCCCCGTGGTCGGCGCGCACACCCAGGGCTTCAACCGGCGCACGGCGGGCATCGCCGCGATCGGCACCTTCACCGCGGGCATGGCGGTACCCAAGCCCATGACCGATTCCATCGCGGTACTCGTCGCCTGGAAGCTCGGCATGTCGGACATCGATCCGCGTTCCACGGTCCGGCTGATCTCCACCCACAGCCTGAGCAAGTTCCCGGCGGGTACGAGTGCGCTGTTCCAGGTCGTGTCGGGCCACAGCGACGGCTACTCCACGCACTGCCCGGGTTCGGCACTGGCCGCCGAGCTGCCCGCCATCAGGGAGGCCGCCGCCCGTCTCCAGGGCCGGTAGCTTGCCGGGTGGGATCCGTACTCAGCCGCGCGCCTGTGGGATCCGTCCACGGAAATACGCGCCCGGCGGGTTCGTCCAGGAAGTAACTCAGGCCAAGCCGTACGCAGTTGTTCCTTCGCGTCGCACCAGTGGCGGGGCGGAGGGAGACAGTCCGCCTGGCCGCATCAACTTACTTGTCTGCACGGCCTGTTGGCTACGTCGTCCTCCCGTGCCACGCTGGTATCCGCCTGAGGGGGGACGCATGAGCAGTGGCATCGAGCGCACCCGGAACGACGGACGGCCGGAGCGGCCGGGCAAGGGCGAGCGGGTCGCCGACTGGGCGGACGGGCGCCTGGGCATCCACACGCTGGCGAAGAGCCAGATGCGTAAGATCTTCCCCGACCACTGGTCGTTCATGTTCGGCGAGATCTGCCTCTACAGCTTTCTGATCCTGATCCTCACCGGGGTCTATCTGACGCTCTTCTTCGAGCCGAGTGGCATGGAGGTCGTCTACGACGGCGCGTACACACCCCTGAACGGCATCCGCATGACCCGGGCCTTCGAGTCCACGGTGGACATCAGCATGGAGGTGCGCGGCGGGCTGCTGATCCGGCAGATCCACCACTGGTCCGCGCTCATCTTCGTCGCCGCGATGCTCGCACACATGATGCGGGTGTTCTTCACCGGAGCCTTCCGCAAGCCGCGCGAGATCAACTGGCTGTTCGGCTGGACCCTGTTGATGCTCGGCATCATCACGGGGCTGACCGGCTACTCGCTCCCCGACGACCTGCTGTCCGGCACCGGTCTCCGGTTCGCGCAGGGTGCGATCCTGTCGGTGCCGGTGGTGGGGACGTATCTCTCCTTCTTCCTCTTCGGCGGGGAGTTCCCCGGCGACGACATCATTCCGCGGCTCTTCTCGGTGCACGTGCTGCTGCTGCCCGGGATCATGCTGGGGCTGGTCGTCGCCCATCTGATCCTGGTCTTCTACCACAAGCACACCCAGTTCGCCGGTCCCGGACGGACCGAGAAGAACGTGGTGGGCGCGCCGTTCATGCCCATCTACATCGCCAAGGCCGGCGGCTTCTTCTTCCTGGTATTCGGCGTCATCGCGATCGTCGCGGGGCTGTTCCAGATCAACCCGGTCTGGCTGTTGGGCCCTTATCGGCCCGACCTGGTCTCCACCGGCGCCCAGCCCGACTGGTATCTGGGGTTCTCCGAAGGGCTGATCCGGGTGATGCCCGCCTGGGAGATCAGCGGGTGGGGGCACACGCTCCAACTCGGGGTCTTCATCCCCTTCTCGCTCTTCCCGCTGATCATGATGGCCATCGCGGTGTATCCGTTCATCGAGGCCTGGGCCTCCGGGGACAAACGCGAACACCACATCGCGCAGCGCCCGCGCAACGCCCCGGTCCGCACAGCGCTGGGCGTCGCCTGGCTGACGCTGTACTTCGTCCTGCTGATCGGCGGCGGCAACGACATCGTGGCCACCCGCTTCCATCTCTCCATCAACGCGATCACCTGGTTCGTGCGGATCGGGGTCTTCGTCGGCCCGGTGCTGGCGTTCGTCGTCACCCGGCGGATCTGCCTGGGACTTCAGCACCGCGACCGGGACAAGGCGCTGCACGGCAGGGAGAGCGGCATCATCAGGCGGCTGCCGCACGGCGAGTACGTCGAGGTCCACAAGCCTTTGTCGCAGGCGCAGTTGCACGTTCTCACCGCGCATGAGCAACCCGAGCCCTTCGAGCTGGGGCCGCGGGTCGACGCCAACGGCGTCACATGCAGGTTCAGGCGCTCCGAGCTGCTGCGGGCCCGGCTCGCGCGGGCCATGTACGGCCCCGGCTCGCACGTGCCCAAGCCCACTGTCGAGGAGTACCGGGCACTCAACAGCGGCGACGGGCACCACTGAGGAGCGTGGGGAAGGCCGGCGACAGCGCGTACCTCTCATGTGTTCTTCACGCAGTGCTCCTACGGTGAGTTCCGTGACGCATCAGACTCCGCCCGGTTGGCACTCCGACCCCGGGCACACAGGTGACGGGCCGGCCCTCCAACGCTGGTGGGACGGCAGCCGATGGACCGACGAGACACGCCCCGCGCCCCCGCCGCACATACCCGGGCCCGGAGCCGCGTGGCCTCCCCCGGAACCGAAGGCACCAAACCGGCGGGCCCGTGCGGCCGTCGCGGCGGCCGTGGCCGTTGCGGTGCTGGCCGCGGTCGGCGGCGGCGCCTATCTGCTGGGGAGTTCGGACGACTCCGGGAACGACCGTGACGCCGCCGGTTCGTCGGCCGCGCCCTCCCCGGACGACGGTGGCGGCGACGGCAAGGGCGACGGTGAGGGGCAGGAGCCGAAGGAGCCTGGCGGCCCGGGTGGCGAGAGCGCGGCGCCTGAGGCGCCGCCCGCCGAGGACGGCTTCGCCACTGACGGCGCGGCGGGCGTCAGCCTTCCGGTGCTCGACGGCTGGACCGGAAAATCCGGGCGGGTCGGCGCGACCCTGAGCACCGGCGAGCACCCCTGCCCCGGTGACGCCGGGGAGTCCTGCCAGCGCGGGGGAGTCTTCTCCGCCCCCGCGCTCGCACTGGGCTCCAAGGCCACCGAAGCCAAGGCGGCGGCCGAGGCGGACATCGCGGGCAACGCGAAGGAGTCGTACGGCGGCAAGAGCTACGGAAAGATCACCTCGCACGAGCAGCTGAAGGCCGAGGCCGTCGAGGTCGCCGGGCAGAAGGGCTTCCTGGTGCGCTGGAAGGTCGTGACGCAGAAGGGCGACGACGGCTATGTGCAGTCGCTCGCCTTCCCGTCACCGAGCGTCAAGGGCCGGCTCGTCATCGTCCGTTCGGGGTTCGACATCAGCGACAAGGCGCCCGGACTGCCCGTCATGGACAAGATCACGGACGGCATCAAGGCCGCCAAGGGCACCGGGAACGGCCAGGACGTATGAGGTCTCCCGGCGGGTCGTGAAGCTCCGCTGTTGACCCGGTTAAGAAATCCTCGATGGACTCGGCGGGCCGGGCTCGGCACATTGGGGGACGTTCACGATCAGTCCCCTCACGCCTGGAGCCGCAGCGATGAAGGCCCTTGTCAAGCAGAAGGCCGAGCCCGGCCTGTGGCTCATGGATGTGCCCGAGCCCGAGACCGGCCCCGGTGATGTGCTGATCAAGGTGCTGCGCACCGGGATCTGCGGCACCGACCTGCATATCCGCTCGTGGGACGGCTGGGCCCAGCAGGCCGTCACCACGCCCCGCGTCCTCGGCCACGAGTTCGTCGGGGAGGTCGCCGCGGTCGGCTCCGACGTACGCGACATCGCGGTCGGTGACCTGGTGAGCGGCGAGGGGCACCTGGTCTGCGGGAAGTGCCGCAACTGTCTGGCCGGCCGCAGGCATCTGTGCCGCAGCACCGTCGGGCTCGGGGTCGGCCGCGACGGCGCCTTCGCCGAGTACGTGTCGCTGCCCGCGTCGAACGTGTGGGTCCACCGGGGCAAGGTCGACCTCGACATCGCCGCCATTTTCGACCCGTTCGGCAACGCCGTGCACACGGCCCTGACGTTCCCGCTGGTCGGCGAGGACGTACTGATCACCGGTGCGGGCCCGATCGGCATCATGGCGGCGGCGGTCGCCCGCCACGCCGGCGCCCGCAGTGTCGTGATCACCGACATCAGCCCGTCCCGCCTGGAGCTCGCCCGCAAGGTCGGCGCGACCCTCGCGGTCAACGTCGCCGAGACGACCATCGCCGACGCGCAACGGCGGCTCGGCCTCAAGGAGGGCTTCGACATCGGCCTGGAGATGTCCGGCCGCCCTGAGGCCATGCGCGACATGGTCGACAACATGACGCACGGCGGCCGGATCGCCATGCTGGGGCTGCCCGCCGAGGAGTTCGCCGTCGACTGGTCGAAGATCGTCACCTCAATGATCACGGTCAAGGGCATCTACGGCCGCGAGATGTTCGAGACCTGGTACGCGATGACGGTCCTGCTCGAAGGCGGCCTCGATCTCGCCCCGGTGATCACCGGCAGCTACGGCTACCAGGACTTCGACGCCGCGTTCGACGAGGCCGCGACGGCCCGCAGCGGCAAGATCATCCTCGACTGGACCGCCTGACCCGTCACCGGCTCGCAGGCCCGTCCCGTCCGTCCCCTCCAGAACTGTCCGGCCCCCTCGGAACCCTCGCAAGGAGCCCTCCCATGTACGCGTCCGTCCGCGACGATCTGCGCACCGACCTCGACGAGATCCGCGCCGCCGGTCTCTTCAAGCCCGAGCGCGTCATCGGCACCCCGCAGTCCGCCTCCGTCGCCGTCACGGCCGGTGGCCGCCCCGGTGACGTCCTCAACTTCTGCGCCAACAACTACCTCGGCCTCGCCGACCACCCCGAGGTCGTCGCCTCCGCCAAGGCCGCCCTCGACCGCTGGGGCTACGGCATGGCGTCCGTGCGCTTCATCTGCGGCACCCAGGAGATCCACAAGGAGCTGGAGCAGCGCCTGTCGGACTTCCTCGGCCAGGAGGACACGATCCTCTACTCCTCGTGCTTCGACGCCAACGGCGGCGTCTTCGAGACCCTCCTCGGCCCCGAGGACGCGGTCATCTCCGACGCCCTCAACCACGCCAGCATCATCGACGGCATCCGCCTCTCCAAGGCCCGCCGCTTCCGGTACGCCAACCGCGACCTCGCCGACCTGGAGCAGCAGCTCAAGGAGGCACAGGGCGCCCGCCGCAAGCTCATCGTCACCGACGGCGTCTTCTCCATGGACGGCTACGTCGCCCCGCTCGCCGAGATCTGCGACCTGGCCGACCGTTACGACGCCATGGTCATGGTCGACGACTCGCACGCCGTCGGCTTCGTCGGCCCCGGCGGCCGGGGCACCCCCGAGCTGCACGGTGTGATGGACCGCGTCGACATCATCACCGGCACCCTCGGCAAGGCACTCGGCGGCGCGTCCGGCGGCTATGTCGCCGCCCGCGCCGAGATCGTCGCCCTGCTGCGCCAGCGCTCCCGCCCGTACCTCTTCTCCAACTCCCTCGCCCCGGTCATCGCCGCCGCCTCCCTCACGGTCATCGACCTGCTGGAATCCGCCGGTGAGCTGCGCGAACGGCTCGCCGCGAACACCAAGCTGTTCCGTACGAGGATGGGCGACGCCGGGTTCGACATCCTCCCCGGCGACCACGCCATCGCCCCCGTCATGATCGGTGACGCCGCCGAGGCCGCCCGGATGTCCGACCTGCTCCTGGAGCGCGGCGTGTACGTCGTCGGCTTCTCCTACCCGGTCGTTCCGCACGGCAAGGCCCGGATCCGGGTCCAGCTGTCCGCCGCGCACTCCACCGCCGACGTGGAGCGGGCCGTAGCCGCGTTCATCGACGCACGGGAGGCGCTGGCCGCCGAGTAGGTCCCGGCAGCTCGCGCGCCGGGGACCCCATTCGTGGTTCTCGCCGCCGGGCAGAGAGAATGCGGGGGTGATCGACCCCCGGCGACTGCGGATCCTGCGGGCCGTGGCGGACCACCGAACGGTGACCGCCGCGGCCGCCGCCCTGTATCTGACGCCCTCCGCCGTCTCCCAGCAGCTGGCCGCCCTGGAGCAGGAGACCGGCCACAGCCTGCTGACTCGCAGCAGCCGCGGCGTCGGTCTGACCGCGGCCGGCGAGATCCTGCTGGCGCACGCGCACGCCGTGCTCGCGCAGCTGGAGCGCGCTGAGGCCGAGCTCGCCGCGCACGCCGGGGGAGAGGCGGGCGAGGTCAGGGTGGCCGCCTTCGCCACCGGCATCGCCGAGGTGCTGGCCCCCGCCATCGGACACCTCGCCGACCGGCACCCGGGCATCCGGGTCCGGGTGCGCGACGCCGAGGGCGACGAGAGCCTTCCGCTGGTGCTCGACGGGGAGGCCGACCTGGCGCTCACCGTCGAATACCGGGGCGCGCCCCACAAGAACGACCCCCGGCTCGCGCGCGTGCCCCTCTACGCCGAGCCGTTCGACGCCGTACTGCACGCCGCGCATCCACTGACCCAGGGCGCGCACGTGTCCCTCGCCGAGCTCGCCGACAGCGACTGGATCGGCCCCTATCCCGGCAACCCCTGCCACGACGTGATGCTCCTCGCCTGCGAACTCGCCGGATTCCAACCGAGGTTGACGCACTCGTCCGACGACTTCCGGGCCGTGGTCGCCCTCGCCGGAGCGGGCGCCGGGGTGGCGCTCGTGCCACGCTCGGCGCTGCGCGGCATGGAGCTGAAGGACGCCGTCGTACGCCCGGTCGCGGGCCCCGCGCCGACGCGGCGGGTATTCGCCGCCGTGCGCCGGGGGGCCGACCGGCATCCGCTGATCCGGCCGGTGCTCGATGCCATGGCGCACGTGGCCGAGGGCCTCTCCACCGGCTGACGGAGCCGCTGCCTATGCTCGGGACGTGAACCGAACCGCGAGGTACGCGCCCGTGGCCCCGGCGCTGGGCGAGCCCATGGGGCGGTTTGAGCTGCCGGTGGACCCCGGTACGCCGTTGCTGTGGGCCCTCGACGCGGTCCGGCACGGGGACACCGCCGAGCGGCTCGCCGCCGCGGTGCTCGACGCCGAGGAGAAACGGCGCGCGGCGGCGTTCCGACGGGAGGCCGACCGCAGGTGCTACCTCACCGCGCACGTCGGCCTGCGGGTACTCCTCGGCTCCTGCCTCGGCGTCGGCCCCGCCGAGGTCCCGCTGCGCCGCGAGCCCTGCGTGTCCTGCGGAGGCCCGCACGGGCGGCCCGTGACGGGGGACGGGCGCATCCACTTCTCGCTGTCGCACAGCGGAGACCTGGCGCTGCTCGCCTGCGCGACGGTACCGGTGGGAGTGGACATCGAGGCCGTCCCGCGGCCCGAGCACGCCCGGGAGATCAGCGGCGTGCTGCACCCCACCGAGATCGCTGAACTCGCCGCCCTGCCCGAGGCCGAGCGGCCGGCCGGCTTCGCGCGGGCCTGGTCGCGCAAGGAGGCGTACCTCAAGGGCATCGGCACCGGACTCGCCCGCAGCCCCTCGCTCGACCATCTCGGCACCGGCCCGAAGCCGGTGTCCCATCCGGTGGGATGGACCATCCATGACGTTGACGCGCCGCCCGGGTTCGCCGCCGCGGTCGCCGTCCGGCACGGCGGCGGGTCATGAACCCGGGGCTGACCACGGGTGCGACAGCCGAGGAGGGCCGCGCCGGGTCCGCGGCCGGCGGAACCGTTCGCTCCGCCGCACGCGACGGGAGGCGTCAACGGCCGTCACCCGTCCCGGCCCAAAGTGCGCGGATCGATTCCGTCTGCCGCGCGGCGGGGATACGCTCGAGGTCCGCCACTGTTGGGGAGGGATGATGGTGCCCCGGCCGGAGCCCCCGGTCACCGTCCCGCTCTTCGAGCGGGAGACGGAACTCGCCGCTGGCGCACAGGCCGTTGAGGCACTGTGCGCGGACACACCCGCCGGTGGAGTTCTGGTCTACAGCGGTGAGGCGGGACTGGGAAAGACAGCGCTGCTGTCCGAGTTACGGCGCATCGCCGCCGGGCGTTGCACGGTGTGGTCCGCGCGGGGTGGCGAGACTGTCACCTCGGTCCCTTTCCACGTCGTACGACAGCTGATGCAGGTCGCCCTGCACATGCCGGGAGTCGTGGACCCCCGGGAGTTGCTCGGCGACTGGTACGACATCGTGGGACCCGCGCTCGGCGTGACCGCACCGGGCGGGCAGGCCGACCCGCAGGGCGTCCGCGACGGCCTGGACGCCCTGGTCCTGCGGCTCGCCGACATACACCGCCCGCTCGTCCTCATCGTCGACGACGCGCACTGGTCCGACCAGGAAACCCTCGGCTGGCTGGCCTCCTTCGTCCAGCGCGGCAGCGGCCTCCCCGTGCTCGTCGTCATCGCGTACCGCACCGAGGAACCCGTCGGTGACACCGCGGAGTACATCCGCACCATCGAATCGGCCGCACGGCAGTGCGTGGTGCTGCGGGCCCTCACCCCCGAGGCCACCGCCGGTCTCGCCAGGGCCACCGTCGACGCGCACGCGGACGACCCGTTCTGCCGCGAGGTGTGGGCCGTCACCGGCGGCAATCTGTACGAGACCGTGGAGCTCCTCGCCAAAGTGCGCGACGAGGACCTGGACCCAGTCGAAGGATCGGCGGGGGCACTGCGCGCCCTGGGCGCCTCTGCGCGCGGCACCGGGCTGATCGCCAGGCTGGAGGAGATGGGCAATAAGACCACCCGGTTCGCCTGGGCGGCCGCCATCCTCGGCACCGACATCTCCCTGGCCGTGTTGGGACCGGCCGAGGCAGCCGAGTGCGCCGATCGGCTGCGGGCGGCCCGCATCCTGCTCGGGGACGATCCGATGGAGTTCGCGCACCCGCTCATCGCGGGCGCCGTCTACCGCGCCATCCCGCCCGCCACGCGCACCGCCATGCACGGCCGGGCCGCCTGGGCGGTCACCCGGGCCGGGCGGGGAGCGGCAGCCGCCGCCAGGCACCTGCTCGAAGTGCATCCGGACGACGACGCGGAGCTCGTCGAGCAACTGCGTGAGGCAGCGGCCGAGCATCTCGCGGTGGGCGCCCCGGACGCCGCCCGGCGCTGCCTGGAGCGGGCCCTGCAGGAACCGCCGTTGCTCGATGTGCACGCCCAGGTGCTGTACGAACTGGGCTGCGCCACCCTGCTGACCTCACCCGCCACCACGGTCGGCCACCTACGGGCCGCGCTCGACATGCCGGGGCTCGACGCAGCCCAGCGCGTCGACGTCGTCTTCCGGCTCTCGCAGGCGCTCACCCACAACAACCAGACCCGTGAGGCGGCGCAGGTGGTCGCCGCCGAAGCCGCCAGGACCGCTCCCGGTCCGGCCAGGATGCGCCTGCAGGCCGTGCACTTCCTCTGGGAGGGAGTGCAGGCGAGCGAGGACGACGGCCCGGGGCGCTCCCGCAGGCTCGCCGAGATGGCCGACGGGCTCCCCGGCCGGGACAACTCCGAACGGGCCCTGCTGATATTGAGGGCCTTCGACAGGGCCGCCCGCGGCGAGAACGCCGAAGAGATCATCCAGATCTGCGACCGCGCGCTGCCCGACGGGGAGCTCGCGCCGGGCCTGGGCTGGACCAACACGGCGTGGGGCTTCGAGCCCCCGGCCCTGTTGGGGCTCACCTACGCGTTCGCGGACCGGCTCGACCGGGCCGAGAGCCTGTTCGGCGAGGCGCTGCGGGCATTCGAGATCTCCGGTTGGAGCGGCGGCCACCTGGCCTTCGCGCATGCCCTCGTCGGCTATCTGCAGCGCAGGCGCGGCAACCTCGCGGAGGCCGAGACGTATCTGCGTGAGAGCCTGCGGCTCGCCGAGCGCGTCGGCAACGGCCTGCCGATGCACTGGGACGCCGCGTGCATGCTGATCGACACACTGCTCGCGCGGGGGCGGATCGACGCGGCCCAGGAGGCCGCGGACCGTTACGCGTTCGCCCCGCCCTACCCGTCCTCGATCGTGATCCCGGACGCGCAGTCCGTGCGCGGTCGGCTGCTGCTCGCCCAGGGCCGTACCAAGGACGCCGTCGTCGAGCTGGAAGCGGCGGGCGAGATACTGAAGACGCGCGGTCGGCACAACGGGGTCATGGCCCCGTGGGCGAGCGACCTGGCCCGTGCGGTGGCCGCGGACGACCCGGAGCGCGCGGCCGAGCTCGCCGCCTACGTCCGTGACCACGCCGAGCGGTTCGGTACGGACACGGCCATCGGCGAGTCACTGCGCTGCGCGGCGGCCCTGGAGACGGGCGAGCGGGCCGTCGAACTGCTGGCCAAGGCAGTGGTGTTCCTCGAAGCCTCGCCCTGTGCGTACGAGCACGCACTCGCCCGCGTCGAGTACGGGATCGCCGCCGGGTCCGCCGCCGAACTGCGCCGCGGCCTCGCCCTGGCCGAGGTGTGCAGCGCCGACGGGCTGGTGGCGCTGGCCCGCCAGGCACTGGCGGCGGGCCCGAAGGCCTAGACACCGCCGGGGTGTTGGGCCCGGAGGATCGTCAGCGTTCGAGTTCCTTGTGGGCGTTCTCCGGCAGCCGGAAATATATCGCCGACGACACCAGGCACAGCACGGCCACGTACCAGGGGAAGAGCCCGGGGCGGCCCATCTCCTTGAAGAGGGTGCCCACATAGGGCGCCGTACCGCCGAAGAGGGCAACCGTGAGCGAGTACGGGAAGCCGATGCCGGCCGCGCGGACCCGGGCCGGGAACAGCTCGGCGTTGACCGCCGCCGAGATCGACGTGAACCCGGTGAGCAGTACCATCCCCGCGCACTGCACCAGCAGCAGCGAGGTGAAGGTGCCGTTCAGGGAACGCAGCAGCGGGACGCTGAACAGCGCGAAGCCCAGGCCGAAGAAGAGCAGCAGCGGCTTGCGGCCGACGCGGTCGGAGAGCATTCCGCCCAGCGGCTGGAGCAGCGCGAAGAAGGCCAGCGAGAGTGTGCCGGCGAGCAGTGCGTCGGACTTCGACATTCCCGTGTTGAGCTCGGCGTACGTCGGCAGATAGGACGTCCAGGTGTAGTACGCGAGAGTGCCGCCCGCCGTGATGCCGCAGATCAGCAGGGACTGGCGCGGGTGGTGACGCAGAGCGTCGAAGAGACCGGGGCGCGGCTCCTTGGAGCGTTCATCGGAGAGCGTCTCCTGCGCCCCGCGCCGGATCCAGAACCCGACCAGGCTGAGGACCGCGCCCAGAATGAACGGGACGCGCCAGCCCCACCCCTCCATCCGCGCGTCGGCGAGGTTGCCGACGAGGAGGGCGGCGATGCCGGACGCGGCGAGCTGGCCCACGGTGGTGGAGACGTACTGGAAGCTGGAGAACAGACCGCGCCTTCCCGGCCCCGCCGACTCGACCAGGAAGGTGGTGGAGGCGGCGAACTCGCCTCCCACGGAGAGTCCCTGGAGGAGCCGTGCGCACACCAGCACCACCGGAGCGAGGACGCCCACGGACGCGTAGGTCGGGGTCAGGCCCACCAGCAGGCTGCTGCCGCCCATCAGGAGGATGGTGACGGTCAGCGCGGCCCGCCGGCCGTGCCGGTCCGCGACAGCGCCCATCAGCAGCCCGCCGACCGGCCGCATGAAGAAGCCCACCGCGAAGACGGCGAAGGTGGACAGCAGGGGGACCAGCGAGTTTCCGGCGCCGTGGGGGAAGATCTGGCCCGCGATATAAGTGGCGAGGAAGGTGTACGCGTACCAGTCGTACCACTCGACGGCGTTGCCCACGGAGGCGGCCATCAGCTGCCGGACGGGCCGCCGGGTCGGCGTGAGGGTCTGAGTCATGATCACGACCCTGTCCGGGGACGGGCTCCGTACACAAGTGGTGCGGTGTTACGGCTTTGTGGCGCGAGGGGCGCGGCATGATGCGTAGGCCCCTCCCGTATGCCTGTACCGCGCGCCCGTACCGCGATCCCCGTATCGCAGCCCCTCGAAGGAGTTGACACCGTATGCCGCAGCCCAGCCAGCCGGACGCCCCCGTCGTCGTCAGCAGCGCCGCAGGTTCGTTCGCCCGGAGTGTCCTCGTCGAACGGCACCCCGCGCTGATCGAGCGGGTACGCCGCGCCACCGCCTACCCGCCGGAGCAGCAACGCGCCCTGGACGGTCTCCTGGACGAGATCACCAAGGATGTGATGGAGCCCCTCGGTGAGGACGAGCCGGAGGCCGCCGCGTGGCGGCAGTGGGACGAGGGACATCTGGGGCGCCCCTGGACGGACGCGCCGTTCCTGTGGGCGGAGAGCTTCTTCTACCGCAGGCTGCTGGGAGCACTGGGCCACTTCGCGCCGGGGGCGTGGCAGGGAATCGACCCGTTCGCGCCCTTCAAGGACGCCGAACTGACCGGTGCGAAGCTCGGCGCGGAACTGGCCGCACTCGACGATGTCCCCGAACTCACCCCGGAGCAGCAGGACATCACGCTGCTGCACGCGTCACTCTGGGGAAACCGCGCCGACCTCGGGTTCCAGCTGTCGGCCGGTGAAGCGGGTCTGGGCGAGCGGGTCACCGGGCTGGTCGCGGACGACACGGCCGCGCTGTGGCGCCTGCTGGGCCGGGGGCGGCCCGGGAAAGTGTGCCTGGTCGCGGACAACGCGGGGGCCGAACTGCTGCCGGACCTGGTGCTCGCCGACCATCTGCTCGCCACCGACCGCGCCACGTCCGTGACCCTGCACATCAAACCGCACCCGTACTACATCTCCGACGCCACGACGGCCGACGTCCTCGGCTGCCTGGCACGGATGGCGGCCGGCGGCGGCCGGGCGGCGGAAATCGCCGAGCGGCTGCGCGGGGCGGTGACCGACGGGCGTCTGCTCCTGCGGGCGCATCCGTTCTCGTGCGCGCCGCTCCCGTACGCCGACATGCCCGCCGACCTTCGGGAGGACTTCGCGTCCGCCACGCTCACGATCATGAAGGGCGACCTGAACTACCGTCGCCTGGTGGGTGACCGACACTGGCCGGCCACCATCCCCTTCGGCGAGGTCACCGGCTACTTCCCCGGTCCGGTCGCCGCGCTGCGCACCTTGAAGTCCGACGTCGTCACCGGTCTCTCGGCGAGGACGGTCGCGGAACTCGACGCGGCGGGGCGGCCGTGGCGCACCAGCGGCACACACGCCCTTGTCCGGCTCAGCGAGTGAGACGAGGCCCACGACCGTGCGGGCCGGGGCGCCGGTGCCGGTGGCTGCGCCTGGGTGGGCACCAGGTCCAGGGACGGTGCCGGGAGCGGGAGCGGGGGCGTCGGTGCCGTCGCCGGTGCACGGGTCAGCAGGAGTACGCCGCGCGTCGCCGCCGCCGCACCCACGAGCGCCAGCAGCAGGCCCACGGGACCGCCCTGGAGGCGCTCGCCCAGCAGCGTCAGACCGATGAGCGAGGCAGCGAGCGGATTGGCGAGGGTCACCAGGGCGAGCGGCCCGCCGAGGCCGCCGCGGTAGGCGGTCTGCGACAGCAGCAGCCCGCCCGCAGCGAGCCCCGCCACGAGCAGCGCCACGACCGCGATACGCCAGGTCAGCAGCAGTCCGGCGCCATGGGCGGCAGCCGCCACCGTCACGGTCTGGGTCAGCGCGGAGGCGACCCCGGAGGTGAACCCGGACGCGGTGGCGTGTCGCAGTCCCGGGTGGCGGGAGCCGGTCCGGGTCAGCACGGCGACCAGCGTCATCGTGACGGCGGCGACCCCCAGCGCCTCCGGCAGGCTGAGCGTCTCGTGCGGTGCGGCGCCCCGCGCCGCGAGGAGCAGCGCGGCGAGCCCGAGGATCGTGAGAGCCGTGCCGCGCCATTCGACGAGGGTGACGTGCCGGCCCGCGAGGCGTGCGCCCAGCGGTACGGCGGCGACCAGGGTGAGAGCGCCGAGCGGCTGCACGAGGGTGAGCGGGCCGAAGCTGAGGGCCGCCACGTGCAGCAGCGCCCCGCCCGCGTTCAGACCGATCGCGCCCCACCAGGCGGCGCGGCCGAACAGGGCGAGGACACCGGCCGACGGTTCGCTGCGCGCGGCGAGACGCTGCTGCGTCACCGCCGCGCTCGCGTAGGCGACGGCGGAGGCGAGCGAGAGGGCGACGGCCACGAGGGTCGCGTTCACCGGGAGCCTCCCGAGACGGCCAGCGGGGCGGCCGACGCGGTGGCGACCGGTACGGGGGAGGGGCACCCGGCGCGCGGGGCGGTGACGCGCTGTGGCAGCCGGGTGATCGCGAGAGCGACGCCGAGCAGCGCCACGGCCACGATCGCGTCGATCCAGTAGTGGTTGGCCGTGCCGACGATCACCAGGAGCGTCAGCAGGGGATGCAGCAGCCACAGCCACCGCCAGCGCGAGCGGGTGGCGGCGATGAGGCCCACCGCGACCATCACGGCCCAGCCGAAGTGCAGCGAGGGCATGGCCGCGAACTGGTTCGCCACCGTGTCGGTGGTGGGTGTCGCCCCGTACACGCTCGGCCCGTAGACCTGGCCGGTGTCGATCAGACCGGCCGCGCCGAGCATGCGCGGCGGGGCGAGCGGCATGAGCAGGTGCAGCGCTAGGGCGGCGCCCGTCAGCACGGCCAGGGCCTGCCGGGCACCGGTGTAATGGCCCGGTCGGCGCCAGTACAGCCAGACCAGGAAGACCACGGTCGCCGGAAAATGCACGGTCGCGTAATAGGTGTTCGCGAAGCGGACCAGCGACTCACTGTGCAGCAGCACACCCTGTACGGAACCCTCACCCGGCAGGTGGAGGAACCGCTCAAGATTCCAGACGCGGTCGGCGTTGCGGTACGCGTCGGCGACATGGCCGTTCGCGGCCTGACGGCCGAGCTTGTAGACGATGAAGAGTCCCGCGACGAGTAGGAACTCGCGCACGAGGGGTGGTCGGGCAGTAGTGTCCGGCTCCCGTTCGGCAGGCTCAGTGCGGGTGTCCATCACCCGGCCCCTTTGCATCACGACACGATGTGCTGTGGCGGCGGCCTGGTCTGCACCACGCCCTATCGATACGCCAGTGTACCGATACGCAGCCGTATCGGTACACTGGCGTATCGATAGGGCGCCCGCAACCGGATTTCAGATCCACCCGGATCCATGGAGAGGACAGGTCATGCCGTCGCAACCGATCTCGCCGTCGCCGGACCAGGATCCGGTGGTCGCCGTGCGCCGTTCCAAGATCACACCGGAGCGTGAGCAGGAGTTCTTCCAGGCGGTCCTCGACCTGCTCAGGGAGAGCGGCTACGACGCCCTCACCATGGAGGGCGTCTCGGCGCGCATCAGATGCGGCAAGTCGACCCTCTACCGCCAGTGGAAGACCAAGCCCCAGCTCGTCGCCGCCGCGCTGCGCGGTACCCGGTGCGTACAGCTCACGGACATCGACACCGGGACCCTCGCCGGTGACCTGCGCGCCGCCGCCGGTGCGGCGGGCGCGGCGTCCGGCCGCGACACCCTGCTGCTGCACTCGCTCAGCCACGCGGCCCTGCACAACCCCGACCTGCTGGAGGCCATGCGCGAGGCGCTGGTCGAGCCGGAGGTCGTGGCGATCGAGGAAATGATCCGGCGCGGTGTGGCGCGGGGCGAGGTCGCGGCGGGCAATCCGGCCTGCGAGTTCGTCGCGGCGCAGCTGCTGGGGGTCATGCGGGCGCGGCCGATGCTGGAGGGAACGTACGCGGACGAGGCCTATCTGGTCCGGTTCCTGGAGGCGGCGGTCTTTCCCGGGCTGGGTGTGCGGGGCTGAGGGGGCGCGTGCGGGCTGTTTCCCGGCCCGCCCCTTCGCGTCGTGCCATTGCGCGGCAATTGCGCGGCTGCCGCCGCGCGGCGCGGACCTGGTCCGTAAGCGCCGGTCCGTAAGCGCCGGTCCGTAAACGCCGGACCGCAGGGCGCCCAGGGAGTCTGAGGGCTCACCCCCGGTCACGGGAGGGGGCGGGGGCGGGGGCAAGGCCCTGCGGACCCGTCCCGGCCCCGCGTCCGCTACCGTCCCGCGCAGTCCAGGCTCTCCAGGTCCACCGCGTCGCTCATCAGCCGCATCCCCGCGTCGTTGGGATGCAGATGGTCGCCGCTGTCGTACGCGGGCAGCATCCGCGTCGGGGCCATCGGATCCACGACCGTCTCGTCGAAGTCGACGACGTGGTCGAAGGCGCCGCTGTGCCGGATGAAGGCGTTGACCTCCTGCCGGACGGCCTCGCCGCTCTCGGTCCACTCCCGCCAGCCCTCGTACGGCATGACGGTCGCGCCCACGACACAGATGCCCGCCGCGTGCGACCGGTCGATGAGCTGCTCGTACGCCGCGATCAGGGAGGCGGCGGTCGGTGCGGGGGTGGCCTTGATGTCATTGACCCCTTCGAGCAGGATCATGGTCCGCACGCCCCGCTGCGACAGGACGTCCCGGTCCAGCCGCTTCAGTGCGCTCTCGCCGGAGCCGTCGGTCAGGATCTTGTTGCCGGAGATCCCCTCGTTGGCGACGCCCTTGATGCGCGAGCCCGGCTCGGCGAGCAGCCTGCGGGCGAGGAAGTCCGGCCAGCGGCGGTTGGTGTTCGCGGTCGAGATGGCGCCGTCGGTGATCGAGTCACCGAGCGTGGCCACGGCTCCGGTGCCGCGCCCGGCGCCCACCGTCACCGCGTCCAGGTAGAACCAGGAAGAGATCTGCTGGGTGTACGGGGTCGCGGAGACGTCCGCGGCATGGTTACCGGCAGGGGCGATGTACGAGGTCTGGAGAGCCATCTTGTGGCCGGTCGCGGCGCCGCCGGCGCTGCGCACGTAGAGGCTGACGGCCAGCTCGGACTGCGCCCGCACGGTGCCGGGCAGCGGATCGCTGTACACGGAGCCGCCGGGCGCCACGGTCACCGCCGGTGCGCCGCGGAAGGCCAGTGGCCGGTTGCTGCCGGGCACCAACGCGGCCCCGGCGGACCGCAGTCCGGCGAAAGCGCGGCCGAAGGTCACCGGCTGGTCGCCGAAGGTATTGGAGAGCCGGATCCGCAACCCGCTGCCGCCGGCGCTGGTGTGGACGATGAGGCGGTACGTGCGCTCCGGGGCGGCGCCCGCGGTGCTGAGCCGGTCGGTGCTGGCGGCCCAGGTGACGACGGGGGCGGTGGCGGCGGGAGCGGCCGGTGCGGCGTGGGACGCCGCCGCGGCCGTGAGGACCGTGCTCGCCGCGACGGCGACGGCGGTCAGGATGTGGACGACGGGTCTGCGCGGCCTCGGTCTGTTCATGGCGCGGAGGTTCCTCCCATACGGTGCAAGCACGGCGGTGCCGCTGAAGGCACTGGAGGAATTCACTCCCGCCACGGCGCGCGCTGTCCAGGGCGCGCCGTCGTTCGGGTGACGGCGTGTCCGAGAACCGGCGGATGCCGGGGCCGTCGTGCTTCGGTCGCGCCGGTCTCGGCGGCGCCGAGAGGTCCCGGCGGCGCCGGTCCGCCTCAGGGGCGCCGCCACGACGCGGAGGACCAGACGGGCGCGGTGCCCGCGAGCCGGCACACCATCAGGTAGAGCGGGATCGGCGGGGTGTACGGGGCGGTGCCCTCGGGCGAGTGGATCAGGCGGGGATGCGTGGCCGGTACGTACGCCCCGGTGACATAGCGGGCCGGGGACGGCCAGGGGAGTCCGAGGTTCGACTGGGAGGGGACGATCCACCACCACAGGTCGGCGTCGGCGAAGACGCAGCCGGGACGCGTCAGATGCGACAGGAGCCTGAGTCCGTGCCGGGCGGGCAGCCCCACCGCGTCGCAGCCCAGCGGGGTGGACAGGTCGGGCGGGACGGGCAGCCGGACCCGGCCGCCGTGGCCGGCGCGACGTACCCGCGAGAGGCGGCCGGCCGGCAGGCTGGTCATCGCGGTCCTCAGCAAGGCAGCTCCGCCCAGACCACGCGACCGGGCCCGTCCTCGACGTCACGCGTTCCCCAGAAACTGCTCAGCGTGTCCACGAGCTGCAGCCCTCGGCCGTACTCGTCCTCGGCGCCGTGGCGCAGTCGGGGGCCCATCGGCCGCTGCCCCTGGTCCTGTACGGCGACGCGCAGTCTGCCGTCACTGTCGCGCAGCTCGCAGGCGAAATGCTCGCTCGCGGTGTGCAGTACCGCGTTCGTGACGAGTTCGGACACGATCAGCGCCGCGATGTCGCGGGTGTCCTCGTCGATGCCCCAGTGGTTCAGCTGATCACAGGTCAGACGCCGTGCGCGGGACACATATTCGGCCCGTGCGGGTAACTCGAACCCGTACCGCCGAATGTCCGCACCCCGACATCGATCCATGAGTCGGGGTACAAGCGTGTTTCCTGGTGCCACGAGCGATCCTCACGGTGGGGCAGCGCCGGATCGCGCTTCCCCCGTGGTAGCGCGCGGCATCCGCGTGAAGTGTTACACCAGGCAACTCTCCCTCTGAATGAGACACTTGGCAAGGGGCACTCTGGAAAGTCCACAGTGGCATTTCCTTAGCCGCAGGTGCGTGGCACACTGCTCGGCAACAGCACAGGGGAGGTCCCAAGTGAGCGAACCGCGGTCTGCCCCGACTGTGGGCCAGGTCGTTCTCGGCAAGCGCCTGCAGTATCTGCGTGAGAGAGCAGGCCTGGGCCGCGATGAGGCCGCCAAGGTGCTCCGGGTCGCCCCGGCCACCATCCGCAGGATGGAGACGGCCGAGGTCGCTCTCAAAATTCCCTACATCCAGCTGTTGTTGAAGGCGTACGGGAATTCCGAGGCCGAGGCCGAGGCCTTCGTCGAGCTCGCCGAGGAGGCCAACAGGCCGGGCTGGTGGCAGCGCTTCCACGGCATCCTGCCCGACTGGTTCAGCATGTACGTCAGCCTGGAGGGCGCCGCCGCGCTGATCAGGGCGTACGAACCGCACTTCGTCCCCGGCCTGCTGCAGACCGAGGACTACGCCCGCGCGATCATGCGCACCGGGGCCGTGGGTCAGACGAGACCCGAGGACATCGAGCGGCACGTGGCCCTGCGCATGGAACGCCAGAGCCTGCTCACGCAGCCGGGCGCCCCGAAGCTGTGGGTGATCATGGACGAGACGGTCCTGCGTCGGCCCGTCGGTGGCCCGGGTGTCCAGGCGGCGCAGCTCGACCGCCTCATCGACGCCGTGGAGATGGCCAACGTCACCGTGCAGGTCGCCGAGTTCGCGACCGGCCATCACCCCGGTACGTACGGGCCCTTCGTCCTCTTCCGCTTCGCCGTCCCTGAACTCCCGGACATGGTCTACAGCGAGTACCTGACCGGCGCCGTGTATCTCGACGCGCGCCCCGAGGTGGCAGCCCACCTCGAAGTCATGGACCGCATGGCGGCACAGGCCGCCACCGCACATCGCACGAAGGAGATTCTGAAGAATCTCCGCAAGGAGCTCTGATGGACCCCATATACAACGGCATGCCGGCGGCCGAACTGCCCTCCGAAGGCTGGTACAAGCCATGGAGCGGCGGCAACGGCGGCAACTGCGTCGAGGCCATGAAGCTGGCCGACGGTCGGGTCGCGGTCCGCCAGTCCGCCGACCCCGACGGCCCCGCACTGATCTACACCAACGGTGAGATCGCCGCCTTCATCCAGGGAGCCAAGGCCGGCCAGGCCGACTTCTTGCTCACCTGACCCGAGTACCTGATCCTGTTGACTCCTGCTGCTCACCGAGACCCCATGGAGCGTCGTATGACCGGGCCGGACCCCACCGCTGTCGTGATCGACACCAGCAAGCCGCACCCCGCGCGCATGTACGACTGGTTTCTGGGCGGCAAGGACAACTACCCCGTTGACGAGGAGATGGCGAAGCAACTCCTGGCGCTCGACTCGCGGGGCCGCGACATGGCGCGGGTCAACCGCGCGTTCATGCACCGGGCGACGCGCTGGCTCGCCGAGAGCGGCATCCGGCAGTTCCTCGACATCGGCACGGGCATACCCACCGAACCGAACCTGCACCAGATCGCCCAGCAGACGGCCCCGGACGCGCGCATCGTCTACTGCGACAACGACCCGATCGTGCTCGCCCACGCGGAGGCACTCCTGCGCAGCACCCCGCAGGGTGCCACCGAGTACATCCAGGCCGACGCGCGCGAACCGGCCGCCATCCTGGAGCGGGCCGGGAAGACACTCGACTTCACACAGCCCGTCGCGCTGTCGCTCGTCGCGCTGCTGCACTTCGTGGACGACGAGGACGGCGCGCACGAACTGGTGGCCTCCCTCATGGACCCCCTGCCCTCCGGCAGTTACCTCGTCCTTTCGCACGTCACCGGGGACTTCTCCCCTGAGGGCGCGGTCAAGGCCAGGGAGCTCTACCGCGCCAAGGGCCTCACCCTGCGCCCCCGAACCCGCGACGAGTTCGCCCAGTTCTTCGAGGGCTTCGAGTTGGTGGAGCCCGGTGTCTCGCTGGCCGCCGACTGGCTTCCGGCGCTCGGCGAAGTCGTGCCGGTCACCGGCGACGCCCCGATCCCCGGGTACGCGGGCGTGGCACGCAAGATCTGAGCGCGAGGCGGGGCGCCCGCCGGACGTCAGTCCTGGGTCGTCGTGGACCGGGGTGCGCCGGGAGAGATCGTGAGCCGGGTGGGGGCCATGGCCGCCGGCTCGGGGAGGCGCAGGCCGTCGCGGCCCGGGGTCAGCGAGCCCAGGATGCTCGGGCGATGGGCGCCGGTGCACGACGGGACGGTACCGGCCAGGCCGTGCGCGGTCAGCCAGCCCAGCACGGCGAACGCGTACGCCTCCTTGGCGGCCGAGGGCAGGCCGAGCACGTCCGACGTCCGCAGGACCGCCGCGCCGCCGGGACCCGGCCCCGCGCCCAACTCGGTGCGCAGCATGGCCATCAGCGTCGGATTGAGGGTGCCGCCGCCCGACGCGATCACCTCGCTCGCCCCGGCCGCGCGGACGGCGTCGGCGACGGTGCGCGCTGTCAGCCGGGTGAGCGTGGCGACGACGACCTCGGCCGGCAGCGGGTCGAAACCGGCCAGGGCGGCCCGCAGGTACGGTAGATGGAACAGCTCCTTGCCGGTCGTCTTGGGTGCGGCCCGCGCGTAGTAGGGCTCCGCCAGCAACCGGCGCAGCAGCGGCTCATGGACGCTCCCGCGAGCGGCGAGGCCGCCGTCCACGTCGTACGCGAGACGCCCACCCGTCAGGTCCTGGACGGCCGCGTCGATCAGCGCGTTGGCGGGCCCGGTGTCGAAGGCGAGCGGGTCACCACTGCCGGCGGCCACGGTGACATTGGCGATGCCGCCGAGATTCAGCGCGACCGGCACGCCGGGCCGTCCGCGCAGCCACATGACGTCGAAGATGCTCACCAGCGGCGCGCCCTGGCCGCCGGCGGCGACATCGCGGGTCCGGAAGCCGGAGACGACGGGGCGCCCGGTGGCCTCGGCGATCCAGTCGGGCTGCCCGATCTGGAGAGTGCCGCGGGCCCGCCCGCTCTCGATCCAGTGGTAGACGGTCTGCCCATGTGAGGCGATCAAGTCGGCTTGTGCGCCGCACAGTTCACGCTCCGCGCGCACGGCGAGCGCGGCGAAGGCCTGACCGATGAGCGTGTCCAGCCAGCACACCTGCGCCATGCTGGTCGGCGCGGGCGGCAGCGCGGCGGCCAGCCCCGCACGGAGATCGCCCTCGTACGGCGCACTGAGCATCCCGAGCGGAGTCAGGACCAGGGTGTCGCCGTCGAGCCGCAGATCCGCCGCCGCCGCGTCGATCGCGTCGTACGACGTCCCCGACATCAGCCCGATCACCCGCATGGTGCCCGTCCTGTCCGTCCCGCTCCTGCCGTTCGTCGCGCTCATCGCAGTGCCTTCTTGTGGTCGTCGCCGCGCAGGGTGAGCAGGGCCAGGACGCTGATCGCGCAGGTCGCAGCCGCGTAGTAGGCGGGGATGTCGACATCGCCGGTCCGTTTGACCACCTCGGTGATGATGAGCCCGGCGCACCCGGAGAAGACCGCGTTGGACAGCGAGTACGCCAGGCCGAGCCCGGTGTAGCGGACGGTCGTCGGGAACATCTCGGCGAGCATCGCGGGGCCAGGACCCGCCATCAGCCCCACGGCGGCGCCCGCGCCGAACAGGGCCGCGCCCTTGGCGAGCGTCGGGGCGCCGGGGTCCTGCACCAGATTCAGCAGCGGCAGCGCGAGCACGGCGACCAGGGCCGCGCCCGCCACCATCACCTTGCGCCGCCCGATCCGGTCACTGACCAGGCCGGCGGGCAGGATCGAGGCCGCGAAGCCGAGATTGGCCAGCACGGTGGCGATCAGAGCCTCCTGGAACGTCGCGTCCAGGGAGCTCTGGAGGTACGACGGGAGGACGACGAGGAACGTGTAGCCCGCGGCCGACCAGCCCATGAGCCGCCCCGCGCCCAGTGCGATGGCCCGGGCCGTCTCGCCCACGGGGGGCCGCACCGGCACGCTTCGGCCACCGGCCGCCGCCGTGAAGGCGGGGGTCTCGTCCAGGCGCAGCCGCAGCCACAGGGCGACGAGTCCGAGCGGCAGAGTCAGCAGGAACGGCACCCGCCAGCCCCAGTCGTTCAGCCGCTCCTCGCTCAGCGCGGTCGCCAGCAGTGCCGCCATGCCCGCGCCGCCGAGCAGTCCGAGCGCCACCGTGAACGACTGCCATGCCCCATACCTGCCGCGCCGCCCAGGCGGGGCGAACTCCGTCATGAGGGACACCGCCCCGCCGAACTCCCCGCCCGCGGAGAGGCCTTGGAGGATGCGCAGGAGGGTGAGCAGCCAGGGGGCGGCGGCGCCGATGGTGGCGTACGTCGGCAGCACGCCGATCAGGGTCGTGGCGCCGGTCATCAGGCAGATGACCAGGATGAGCGTGGGGCGCCTGCCGATCCGGTCGCCGACCCGCCCGAAGACCGCGGCGCCGACGGGGCGGAAGAAGAACGCCAGGGCGAAGGACGCGTAGGTCTTGACGAGCCCCTCGACGTCGCTGCCGCCCTCGGGGGTGAAGAAGTGCGTCGCGATGATGGTCGCGAAGTACCCGTAGACGCCGAATTCGTACCACTCGATGAAGTTGCCCACGGATCCCGCCGCCAGCGCTCGGCGCGGTCGGGGTGGCTGAGTCGGCGCGGGCGCGGGAGTGACCATGGCGAGAGGCTTCCAGCAGGCGTTCCTTCCCAATCACCGGACGGGCGGCCAATCACCGGCCCGGCACCCGGCCACGGGGCCGGCGCCCAATCCCGGACCGGCTCCCGACCACGGGACGGGCAGCCAATCACCGGACCGGCTTCCGATCACGGGACCGGCAGTCAATCACCGGACCGGCTCCCGCTCACCGGACCGGTCCGGAATTCGGCCGGTCCGGTGAGCGGGCAGCACGCGCGCGTGCGCGGTCAGACGGCTCGCGGGACCCGCGAAGGGCGGCCCGAGCCGCGCGTCAGGCTGTATCCGGCGAGCGCGGCGATCGCTCCGAGCACGCCGCCGCCCACGGTCCACAGCCAGCGTGACGACCACCGGTCGGACGCGGATCCGGCCGCCTCGGCGACCTTCTCGTCGGACGCGCCGGGCACCAGCGGGACCGACAGCGCGCCGTCCACCGCGTGCGAGCCGCCCGCGTCCGTCGTGGTCGCCTCGACCTCGGCGCGCACCGGCAGGCCGAGGTCCTCCTGAGGAAGCTCACCGACCGTCAGCCGCAGGTAGTAGTTGCCCGGCAGCGGGTCGTTGGCCCACGGCTCGGCCCAGGCGCGGACCGTACGCAGATGGCAGGTCAGCTCGACCGACTCGGCCTCCTTGGGCGCCGACCTGGAGTTGCTGCCGTAGGTGCAGGCCTGGCGGCGGCGCAGGCCGTCGTAGACGTCGAGCCGCCAGTTGACCGCGCCGTGCCGGGCGGCGGGGTCCGGCAGCTTCACCGTGGCCCGGACGGTGGCCGACCTGCCCGCCTCGGCGGAGAACACCCAGTACAGGTAGTCGCCGGTGGACGCGTCGGCGGTGGCCCGCTGGTCGTGCCGGATCCTCGTCGCGGTACGAAAGCCGGTGCCCGCCTCGGTCGGCGCGGCCTCTTCACCGCTTCCGCTTCCGCTCTCGCTCGGCGAAGGAGCGGGAGACTGGGCCAGTGCGACCGGTGTCGCGGTGAGCAGTGCCGTGACGGCAATGAGCGCGCCCGTCAACGCATGTTTCGTGCCCATCAGTTGGTCCTCCAAGCAGCGAAGCGCCAGCGTGAGATCCAGCCCCACAGCAGGCCGGCCGCGAGACCGGTGAGCGTGAGCACACCGAGCAGCCACCAGCCGTTGCCGAGGCCGAAGGACGCCACGTCCGCCGCTTCGTCGGGCCCGTCGACCAGGTCGACGGTCAACTCGATGGGCAGGCCGGGCGTGGTCTTGACCGAGGCGGGCGCCGCGAAGGAGTTGCTGACCTGAAGGCACACGCTCTCCGGCGGGGGCTCGACCCCCTCGTCGGAGTCTTCGAGCGGCGGCTTGGGATAGCGCAGTCCGGTCGAGATGACATCCGTACGACCGTCACCGGCCTCGGAGCCGCGCACGATCTCCCGGCCGTGCGTGGTCACCGCCCGCAGCAGTACGCCGTAGTCGCGGTCGACCGCGCGGTCGGCGCCGATGCTCACCGAGGCCCGCAGTTCCTGACCCGGCGGCACATCCACCCGGTACCAGCGGTGCTCGGAGAACTTCTCGCGGTCGGTGTAGAGCCCCGGCTTGAGCTGCGGGGCCTGCGCGCACTCGGCAGCGCCCTCGGTCGCCACCGGAGTGACCACGGGCTCGGCGGCGCGGTCCACCAACTGCTTTACCCGGCCCGACAGTTCATCGGTGTGCTGGACCGCCGTGTACGTACCGCCGGTGGCCTCCGCGATACACGTCAGCTGCTGGCGGATCTTCGCGTTCGGGACGAGGCCGAGCGTGTCGACGACCAGGTGGGTTCCCTTGGCGGCGATCTCGCGCGCCACCTCGCACGGGTCCAGCGGACCGCAGGTGTCCTCGCCGTCGGTGATGAGCACGATCCTGCGGGTGGCGTCCCCGCCTTCGAGATCGTCGGCCGCGCCGAGCAGCGCCGGCCCGATCGGCGTGAAACCGGTCGGAGCCAGGGTGGCCACGGCGGTCTTCGCCTCGGTCCTGTCCAACGGGCCGACCGGATACAGCTGCTTGGTGTCCTTGCAGCCGATCTTCCTGTCGTCGCCGGGGTAGTTGGCGCCGAGCGTGCGTATGCCGAGGCGTACGTCGTCGGGCACCGAGTCGATCACCTCGTTGAACGCCTGCTTCGCGGCGGCCATCCGGGACCTGCCGTCGATGTCCCGTGCCTTCATCGAACCACTGACGTCGAGAACCAACTCGACCTTGGGGGACTCCTGCTGGGCCGGTTCGTCGGCGGCAGCGGCGGTGCCGACCGGGGCGAGCCCGGCGGCCAGGGCGGCGAGCAGGGTGAGAGCCCCGGCCGCCAGCCGTTTTCTTGTGATCATCGCCGGATCCTATTGAAGATCGTCTTCCGCCCCCAAACCGGCTGGTCGACGGTGGACCTGGGCCGGTTCGGTGGGTCGGCGTCCGCAACGGCGTAGGGTGTGCGCTGACACGTGTAAACATCTGGCCGCACGACCGGCAGGCAGTCCGTCCGGCTCGCCGAGACACAGCTGGGCGCGGGCGGCGAGGTGTGGATGCACCGCTTCGACCACGCGCCGCCGATGGCTCCGTACGACGTCCTGGGGCCGACACACGCCGCCGACATCCCCTGCCTGTCGAGCCGCGAGCCCGACTTCGACCTCTGCTCGCTGGGCGGTGAGCCGGCGGACGGTTTCATGCCGATGCGCGACGAGGACCGGGCGGCGTCCGCCGCGCTTCAGGACGCGGTTGTGGAGTTGGTCCGGACCGGGCGGGCGGGCTGGCCGGGCTACGATACGGACCGGCGGGCAGTGATGCTGATGGGGGCGCGGCCCGAGGTGGCGGAGGACCCGGACGGGGAGCGTCGGGTGGCGTGGGAGGCGTAGGGCGCTGCGGGGGTGGGGAGGCCGACGGCCGCCCTCAGAGCTGGTGGCCCGTCGTCGCGTCCACGTGCGCCGGCACCGGGTCGTGGCGGTCGCCGACCGTCGATGTGCCCGTCGGCTCGAACAGCAGGATCGACGCACCGTGCGCCGACGACGGCCTGTGCTCGGTGCCGCGCGGGACGACGAACACCGACCCGGCGGGCAGCACCACGGACCGCTCCCCGCCCTCCTCGCGCAGGCCGATGGTCAGCTCGCCATCGATGACCTGGAAGAACTCGTCCGTGTCAGCGTGCACGTGCCAAATGTGCTCACCCGCGACCTTCGCCACGCGGACGTCGTAGTCATTGACACGGGTCACGATGCGCGGGCTCCAGAGGGCGTCGAAGGAGCCCAGTGCGTCGGTGAGGGCGATCGGGTCGGCCGGCTGGTGCGTTGCCTCGGTGTTCATGACCTCATCCTCGGACCTGGCGCACACCGCGCGTGAGTGCTAGGAATCGCACATGCCGCAAGATTCCTCGCACCGGGTCGTCGTGATCGTCGACGAGAACTCGAACCCCTTCGAGCTCGGCTGCGCCACCGAGGTCTTCGGCCTGCGCAGGCCCGAGCTCGGACGTGAGCTGTACGACTTCGCCCTGTGCTCTCCGGAGCCGCGCACCCTGATGCGGGACGGCTTCTTCACGCTGGGCGGTGTCGCCGGTCTGGAGGAGGTCGACACGGCGGACACGCTGATCGTGCCCAACCGGCCGGACACCGAAGTGCCGCGCCGCCCGGCCGTGCTCGCCGCGATCCGCCGCGCGCACGCCCGAGGTGCCCGCCTGGTGGGCTTCTGCAGCGGCGCCTTCACGCTCGCCGAGGCCGGGGTACTCGACGGGCGCCGGGCGACCGCGCACTGGCAGTGGGCGGACGCCTTCCGGGCCCGCTTTCCCGCCGTCCGGTTCGAAGAGGACGTGCTGTTCGTGGACGACGGCGACCTCCTCACCGCGGCGGGCAGCGCCGCCGCCCTCGACCTCGGACTGCACGTCGTGCGCCGCGACCACGGCGCCGAGGTGGCCGCCGCCGTGAGCCGCCGACTGGTCTTCGCCGTCCACCGCGACGGCGGCCAGCGCCAGTTCGTCGAGCACCCGCTGCCCACCGCCCCGGACACCACGCTCGGCCCGCTGCTGGAGTGGGCCAGGGCGCGGCTCGGCACGCCGCTGACCGTGACGGGTCTGGCCGTACGGGCGGCGGTCAGCCCGGCCACCCTGCACCGCCGGTTCCGTGCGCAGCTCGGCACCACTCCACTGGCCTGGCTCACCGCGGAGCGCGTCGTGCTGGCCTGCCGCCTGATGGAGCGTGGCGAGCTGGGCACCGAGGCGGTGGCGCGGGCGAGCGGGCTCGGGACGGCGGCCAACCTGCGCGCGCAGCTGCGGCGGCGCACCGGGCTCACCCCCAGCGCGTACCGCGAGCGGTTTGCCGCCGGGAGCTGAAACGGGCCCCGGGGGAGCGGGGGCGCGTGGTAGACCGTATCCGCGACACGGCACACGAGCAGGGGGAACGCGGTGCGGGGGCGACAACTTCTCAGCTACGGCGACGCGGTGGCGATTCTCGGCGGTGACAGCGCCGGACTGGCCGCGGCCGACCAGGCGCTCGGCGGAGCGCTGTCGATGGCGACGGGCGGGGTCAGTGACGCGGTGCTCAACCTGGCCAATGCGCAAGGGAGAGTGCTACGGCTGGGCCGTGACCTGACGGCGGGGCTGCGGGAGAGGCTTGGATCGTCGGAGCGCGCCGAGCGCACCGAACGGCTCGCGGCGGCGCACGCCGTGCTGGTCGTCACCGCCTACTTCGAAGCCCTGGGCGAGGCCGAACTGCCCTTCGAGTTGGCGGATATGGGCCTCACCCGCCGTGAGCAGATCGGACTGGCCGGCGGATCGGACGGCGCGAACGGCTTCGTCCTCGCCCTGGCGGCCAGCGGCATTCCGCAGCCCGCCCCTCATCTGCCGACCGAGCAGATCATCGGCGAGCTGCACAGCTGGTACATGACACTCGCCATGACACTGGTCCGATTCATGCGGGGGCTGGCGGCCTGGGACCGGATGGACGAGACGGAGAGTGGCGCGGTCGTCGCGGTGCTGCTGGACCGGGTGTGTGCGGCGGCCGTCCGGCGATACCAGGAGCTGTACGCACAACTGGCCTTGGAGGTACCGGAGTTCGGATTCTGGTCCGGCCAGGTCGAGCACCAGGCCACCCGGGACGGCCTCCGGCAGGCGCTCACCGGAATCGAGACGGCCCTGGCGGGCCTGACCGCCGTCCGCCCGCTCACCCATGTGTCGGCCGGTCTCGCCGCCGGTTACCGGGCGGCTCTCCTCAAGCCGATCCTCACCGAGGGCGACGCCCCCACCGGAGTCTGCTTCCCCACCCTGGGCGAGGGGTACGTCGACCCCGACTTCCGGGTCCGGGCCGTGAGCGAAGGTGCCCATACGCCCGCCGCGGAGGAGTGGTGGGAGGACGTGCCCGTACGGTCCGACCTCACCGAATACCTGGCGGGCGCCCTCACCTCGCCAGCCTCCACCACCGCGCCCCTGGTCGTCCTCGGCCAGCCCGGCGCCGGCAAGTCCGTCCTGACCAAGATCCTCGCCGCCCGGTTGCCCGCGGCCGGGTTCCTGCCCGTGCGGATCGTTCTGCGTGAAGTGCCCGCGGACGCCGACGTACAGGATCAGATCGAGTACGCCGTCCGGGCCCTGACCGGTGAACGCGCCTCCTGGCCGGAGCTGATCCGGTCGGCGGAAGGAGCCGTTCCCGTCCTGCTCTTCGATGGCTTCGACGAACTGCTCCAGGCCACCGGCGTCAGCCAGTCCGACTACCTCCTGTCGGTGGCCCGCTTCCAGCAGCGTGAGGCGGACCAGGGGCGCCCGGTGCTCGCCGTGGTCACCAGCCGCACCGCCGTCGCGGACCGCGCGCGCTACCCGGAAGGCGTGGTGGCGCTGCGCCTGGAACCCTTCAGGCAGCAGCAGATCGAGCGCTGGCTCGACCGGTGGAACCGGCTCAACGAGCCCTATCTGACGTCGAACGGGCTGCGTCCCCTGTCGGCCGCCGTCGCCGCCCGCCACCAGGCGCTCGCCTCCCAGCCGCTGCTCCTGCTGATGCTGGCCCTGTACGACGCCGGCGCGAACGCGCTGCAGTGCGGGGCCGAGGGGGACGAGCCGCTGGGTGAGGCGGAACTGTACGAGCAGCTGCTCGCCTCCTTCGCCGTGCGTGAAGTGGGGAAGTCCGAAAGGACGTTGAGTGGGCGTCAGCTCGCCGCCCGGGTGGAGCAGGAGCTCCAACGTCTCTCCCTGATCTCCTTCGGCATGCTCAACCGCCGTCGCCAGTGGATCACTTCGGCCGAGCTCGAACTGGACCTCGTCGCGCTCCTCGGCCGCAGCGAACCCGCCACGACCGACTTCCGGGCGCGGCTCGGCCCTGCCGAGATCGCACTCGGCCGGTTCTTCTTCGTCCAGCGGGCGCAGGCGCTGCGGGACGACCAGCGGCTGGCGACGTACGAGTTCCTGCATGCCACCTTCGGCGAGTACCTGGCCGCCCGCCTCGCCGTGCAGCTCCTCGAAGGACTGCTCGACCAGCGTCCCGCGCTGACTCTCAGCCGTGTCGGTGTCGACGACGACCTGCTGTACGTCCTGCTGTCCTACGCGCCGCTCTCGTCCCGCCAGATGCTCCGCTTCGTCGGCGCCCGTATCCGCCTCATCGCCCCGCAGGACAGGCGGCGCCTCGGTGAGCTCCTCGTCACCGTGATGGCCGACCACCGCAACCGGACCGAGCACCGGTTCGCCGAGTACCGGCCCAGTGTCCGGGCGACGTCGTCGCGGCACGGCCTGTACGGCGCGAATCTGATGATGCTGACCCTGCTGGTCACCGGCGGCGTCAAAGCGAGCGAAGTGTTTCCCGAGGAGACCAACCCGGCGCAGATCTGGCACCGCCGGGTACTGCTGTGGCGAGCCGCGTTCACCGAACCGGAGTGGACGGACTTCGCGATGGCTCTGAGCATCCGCCACACCTGGAACGGCGACCGTCGCGAGCTCGACATCCGGCCGGCCGAGGACGGCCTCGATTCCCCGGAGCCGGTCGACGCCTACTGGCTGTACGGCCGACCGCCGGGTCACGCCGACCGGGGCGGCAGCACCGGCTGGTCACGGCCCTATCCGGATCAGATCCGGCACAAGATGGCGGTGTCCGGGGGCACCAACGACGCCGTGGTGATGCACGCCGTCGACCCGCTCTTCCAATGGCTGGGTCCTGCCGTCACCAGCTTCGTCGGCTCTTCGCAGACCGGCACCGCCACCTCCCTCGCCCACAGTCTGACGTCGCTGTGGCTGGGCAGTCGGCTGGGCGTCCGGGACGAAGAACTGGTGGCTCTGTACGAACGTTGCCTGCCCTTCCTCCATCTCAGGGGGGTCATGGACATGGAGACGCGGCGGTCCGCGATCCTGCTGGTCCTCGGGCAACTGGTCACCGAAGCGCCCGCGCTCCCGGAGGCGGTGGTGACGGATCTGCTGGGGGTCCTGTTCGCGGACAACTTCTTTGACGCAAGAGGCCTGCAACTGGTCGCTCGGGTCACGGTGGCGGCGCTGAACTCCGGTGCGTCCGGCGAGTACCGCACTCTGCTCCTCAGCTACTGGCGGCGGAGCATCGACGCACTGGAGATGGAGTCCCCCGCCCTGGTGCTGGCTCTCTGGGCCGAGAGCGGGGGGTCGGGCTGGGCGCTTGAACTGTTCGGCGCGCAGATCCTCGGGCTGATGGACCGGATGTCCGACGACGATGTGCGGGCGGTCCCGCCGCAAGTCCGGGCCAGGGTGGCAGACCTGGCCCGCCGTCACGCCCCCGGCCGGCCCGGCCCCGTCTGACCCTCATCCCAGGTCGAGCGCGTTCCGCAGCCCCAGCCGGTACCGCGTCCGGTCGTGCCGCTTCAGGAACTCGATCGCCGGAGGCCGGAAAAGGGGCGTGATGGTGCACCGTGCCTCCGTCGAACCGGCCCGCTCCAGCGGGGCGTTGACCGCCGCGCGGGCCGACGCGTTCGCCCCCTCCATCGTCGCCAGGTCGATGGACACGGACACATAGTCGCCCGCGAGATAGAAGTTGGGGATCCTGGTCGCCGCCGCCGGGCGGTTGTGCAGCGTACCCACCGGGTGGATGAGCAACTCGTCCTCGTTGGTGGGGTTCGGCGTGCCGATTCCGTCCACCCCCGGGTCGAGGAACCACGAGTGCAGCGTGGCATCCCGCAGCACGACCTCGCCCGTGTCGTTGATCGCGGCCTTCAGCTGTGCCCACACCTCGCGCGCCACCTCCTCACGGGTGCACTGCTTGGCGGTCTTGCCGTACAGGATCCCGCGCTTGTCCCATTCGGAGATGTCCACCGACAGGCAGTCCGCGACCGTGCCGTCGCCGTAGTCGACGGGGAAGTCGCGGCCGGGCCAGTGCTGGGCCTGTGCGATGGCGGTCAGGGACCAGGGGGAGTCGATGCAGTTCAGATGGCCGTGCAGGATGGGGGTGCGCTCGGTCAGGTGGAACTGCATGCCCGTCATCCAGTCCGTCTGGAGCCGGTCGCAGCGCGCCAACTGCGGGTCCGCCGCCCGCATCGCGGCGCTCCAGGTCGGCCGCGCGTGTTCGACGGGCAGAGCCGAGATGTAGTGATCGGCGCTCACCGGGGTGCTGCCCGTGCCCGTCCTGCTGTCCGTGATCCCGCCGTGCTCGGCCCGGTCCATGCCGCGCCCCCCTTACCCTCGGTAACAGCCGCGTCAGGCGCAGGAGCATACGGCCGCCCCCGCAGACCCGGAAGGCGCGTGCGGGCCCACCCGCACATTGGCGCGAAAAGGCCCCGCGTGCCGCGGGCAGAATAGGGGCATGCCCCGACGCAGCAGCCCACGCCGCCCGCCCCTCACCGCTGCCTCGCCGTGCCCCTGCGGGCTCCCGGCCACGTACGGCGAATGCTGCGGCCGGTTGCACGCGGGCGCCACGGCCGCGCGCACCGCCGAGCTGCTGATGCGCTCCCGCTACAGCGCGTTCGCCGCCCAGGACGCGACGTACCTGCTGCGCACCTGGCACCCCGACACCAGGCCCGCCGCCCTCGACCTGGACACCGTCACGCGCTGGACGGGCCTGGAGATCCTGGCCACGACCGACGGCAGCGCCTTCCACACCACCGGAACGGTCACCTTCCGCGCCCACTACGCCCGCCAGGGCGAAACCGGCGAACTCCACGAGCAGAGCCGCTTCGTGCGCCACGAAGGCGCATGGGTGTATCTGGACGCCGTCTTCACCAACTGAGCCAACTCGCGCACCGCCGCGTTACGGTCCGCTCCGCCCGGGGTACTGGCCTGAGCCCGACCACGCGAGCGGAGGTGGGTCCCGTGCCGGAGATGGGCAACGCCAGGACGACCGGGCGGCGATCGGTGCCCGGCGGTGCGCTGACCGGGGTGGGCATCGCCGCGTTCATCGACGAGACGGTGTTCCACCAACTCCTGCACTGGCACCACTTCTACGACAGATCCACCCCGGACATGGGCCTGGTCTCCGACGGGATCTTCCACGCCGGCGGCTGGTTCGCCGTCGTCGCCGGGCTCTTCCTCTACGCCGACCTGCGCCGCCGGGACGCCCTGGTACGGCCGGGTTGGTGGGGCGGAGTGTGCCTGGGGCTCGGCGGGTTCCAGCTGTACGACGGCACGCTCCAGCACAAGGTCCTGGAGATCCATCAGATCAGGTACGGCGTCGATGTCGCTCCGTACGACTGGACCTGGAATGTCGTCGCCGTACTGTTCCTGGCGGCCGGCGCGACACTGCTGGTCAAGTCGCGCCGGATGGACCGGCGTTGACCACGGTCCTGATCGCCGCGGTACTGGTCGGCTGCCTCGGCCACCTGGCCGGGGCCGCGCGGCTGCGCGGGCGCGGGGACAGCTGGCCGCGCTCGCGCGATGTCGCCTTCTGCGCGGGCGGCCTGGTCATGATCGCGGCGCTCGGCGCGCCCCGGGCCACGGACTGGCCGCCGTTCACCGGACACATGGCGGGCCATCTCGGCTCGGGCATGGCCGCGCCCCTGCTCGTCGCCCTCGGCAGGCCCGTCACGCTGGCACTGCGCACGCTGCCGCCCGCGCCCCGGCGCCAACTGCTGGCACTGACTCGGTCCCGGCCCGCCGGGGCGCTGGCGTGGCCACCGGTCGCGGCGCTGGTCAACGTCGGCGGGCTGTGGCTGCTCTACCGGGCCCCCGTCCCGCCGTACATCCACCACGGCCCCCTGCTGCACGCCCACCTCTTCGCCTCCGGGGCCCTGTTCACCTTCGCCGTGCTCGCCCTCGACCCGGTGCGTCACCGCGCCGGATTCCCGCTGCGCGCGGTGACCCTGGTCGCCGCTTCGGCCGCGCACGCCGTGCTCGCCAAGTCGCTGTACGCCGCCGGGCCGCCCGGGACGGCGTACGGGTCGGCCGATCTGCGTGTCGCCTCGCAGGTCATGTACTACGGCGGGGACGTGATCGAAGTGGCCCTGGCCTTCGCCCTGGTGGGCGAGTGGTACCGGGCCGGAGGGCGGGCACTCGGCCGGGCCCGCGCACCCCGTCCTCCCGTCCCGCCCGGTGATCGACGCGGGTTCCGCGCGCCTTGACCGACAGGGCACCCTGGGGGCGTGTCCTCACTTCCCCATCAGGGCCAACAAGGCCCCCGCGAGCACCACATGATTGTCAGTGGCGACGACGCGCTTGCCCACCGGCTGGCAGCCGAGCTGTCCGAGGTGTACCGGGCGCGGGTCACCCTCGTCGTGCCACCCGCCCGGGACCTGCGCAACCCCCCGGACCCGGTCACCGGCCGGGTGCCCGGCCGCACCTCCGCGCTCTTCGGACGGGTGTCCGCCGCCATGAACCGAACAGCCCCGACTCCGGACGGGGACGGCGAACCGCCGGACCCGGTACGGCTCATGGAGGCCTTCGTCGTGGACGACACCGTCCTGGCCGACGCGGGAGTGCAACGGGCCACCGCGCTCGCCCTCGTCCATGACGACGACGAGACCAATATCCGCGCCGCACTGACCGCCCGCCGCCTCAACCCCCGGCTGCGCCTGGTCATCCGGCTCTACAACCGCAAGCTCGGCCAGCACCTGGAGGACCTGCTCGACCAGGCCGCGGCGGTCGCCGCGCCCGGCCTCGACATCGCCGACCTGGACGCCTCCACCACCGTCCTGTCCGATGCGGACACCGCCGCGCCCGCGTTGGCCGCCACCGCCGTCGCCGGCACCAGCAAGATCGTCCAGGCCGACGGGCTGCTGCTGCGCGCCGTCGAACGCAACCCGCCCGCGCGCGGCGAGGTCGCCGACCCAGGGCTGTGCACCCTGGCGCTGCTGTCCTCCACCACCACCGACCCGGCGGGCAGCGAGGGCTCCGAGCGCAGCGGCGACGGGCCGCAGCTGCTGCCCGACGACCGCAGTGTCGCCGCAGCGACGGGCCGGGGCACCATCGTCCTCGAAGCCGTCTCCCACACGACCACCGCACCGCTGTCCGGGCCGCTCGCGGGCCGCGGGGTACCGATCGCCTCCCTCCTCTCCCGCCGTCTCCTGTGGGCGCTCGGCGGCCTCGCCGCCGCCGTCCTCGGCCTGGCCGTCGCCTCCTGGGCCACCTCCGACGAGGTCCCGGTGCACGCCGCCTACATCACCCTGCTCGACCTGTTCGGCATCGGTGACCCCGCCGTCGGTGAACCGCTCGACCGTCAGCTCCTGCAACTCCTCGCCGGACTGGCCGGGATGCTGCTGCTCCCGGTGCTCTTCGCCGCCGTCCTCCAAGCGCTGGGCGCCCTGCGCAGCGCCTCCGGGCTACGCCGCCCACCGCGCGGCATGTCCGGCCATGTCGTCCTGCTCGGGCTCGGCAAGGTCGGCACCCGCGTACTGGCCCGGCTGCGCGAACTCGACATCCCGGTGGTGTGCGTGGAGGAGGACCCGGAGGCGCGCGGTATCGCGCTGGCTCGCCGGCTGCGGGTGCCGACCGTGATCGGCGACGTCACCCAGGAGGGCGTACTGGAGGCCGCGAAGATCCACCGCGCGCACTCCATGCTCGCCCTCACCAGCATCGACACCACCAACCTCGAAGCGGCCCTGTACGGCCGCTCCGTCAAGCCCGACCTGCGCGTGGCCCTGCGGCTGTACGACGACGACTTCGCCACCGCCGTCTACCGCACCCTGCGCGCCGCCCACCCGCGCGCCCTGACCCGCAGCCGCAGCGTCTCCCACCTCGCGGCGCCCGCCTTCGCCGGAGCCATGATGGGGCGCCAGATCCTGGGCGCCATACCGGTGGAGCGCCGGGTCCTGCTGTTCGCCGCCGTCGAGGTGGCGGGCCTGCCGCAGTTGGAGGGGCGTACGGTCGCCGAGGCCTTCAGCTCCGGTGCGTGGCGGCTGCTCGCCCTGGATACCGCGACCCCCGACGACCGGCGCACCGACCTGAGCGCGGCCCGCGCCGACGACGGCGAAGGCGCCGGTGCCAGTCGGACCCCGCCCCGCCTGATCTGGGACCTGCACCCCGGCTACGTACTGCGCCCCGAGGACCGGGTCGTCCTCGCCGCCACCCGCCGCGGCCTCGCCGAGGTCCTGGGCGGGCGGCCGGTTCCGCAGCCCGGCGCGGGGGCGCTCTGATCCCGCGCGGTGGTCCGGAGCTGCCGACCCCTGTACGGCAGCTCCGGACCACGCTCGTCGGCGTGCGGTCCAGAGGGTGGCGCATGCGTCTTCGGCCACCGGCGGGAGCGTGGGGTCCGACAGTCCCAACCGTCCGGCGGGGCCCGGCCATTCCCGAATTCGCCCAGAATCCGAACCGCGACCGACCCGAAACCGGCCCGCGACCGACCCGGGCCCGACCGCTTCCTCCCGGGCCCCGCGTCCCGTGGGCGGACGAACCCGCCCACCTGGCCGGATTCCGGCTGTCTTTATGCTCGGGTCAGGAGTGCGGCAAGATCCGGGGGAGCGCGTGGCAGCACGAGAAGTGTCCGACGAGTACCTGGACGGCTATGCCCGCATGCTGACGGAGGTCGCCGTCACCGACCGCCGCCTGACCAGGGACGAGCTGGATTCGCGCCGTGCCCTCGGGGAACAGGCCGCCGACGCCGGGCACGGACCGCGCGCCCTGGTCATCAAGCATCTGGCCGCCACCCGGGCTGCCTGGCCGGGAGCCGCCGCCTCGGCCGACAGTGTGTGCTGGCCGCCGTGGAGCAGGCGGTCGACGCCTTCGCCGAGGGATACGAGCGGGCGCAGCGTATGGCGGTGCGTCAGGAGGAGGCCGCCCGGCGGGAGTTCATTGACGACCTGCCGCACGGGCGCAGCGACCTGGGCAGCCTCGCCGCTCGCGCCGAGCGCTTCGGCCTGCGGCTCTCGCAGGAGCACGCCGTCGCGGTGGCCGAGGGCGACGAGGCGTACGAGGACACCGACGCCGTGACCCGCCGGGTGGACGGCGAGCTCATCGGCCGCTTCGCCGACCGACGCACCCTGCTCGCCACCAAGGACGGCCGGCTGATCCGCATCGTGCCCGGCGACCAGGCCGATGTGCTGGCCCACCTCGCCAAGCAGGCACACGCGGCCACCGACGACGGCCGGGTCGTGATCGGCCGTGCGCAGCCGGGCGCGGGCGGCGTGGTCCACTCGTACGAAGAGGCGGTCGGCGCCCTTGAACTGGCCGACCGGATGGAGCTCGAAGGCCCGGTGCTGCGCGCCGCGCCCCCGGCGACTGAGGATCCGGCCCGCGGTGCCGGGGTCGGTTAGTCGGTCTGAGGGCCGGCCGTTCAGCGCCCGGCAGGCACCCAGTGCGCGAGGTCCTCCGCGAGCAGCCGCTTGGCGATCGCGTCGACGGCGGCCAGCAGTTCCGTGCCGCCGGGCCGCCCGCCGTCCTGCTCCAACTGCTCGCCGAGCCACTGGGCCCAGGCCTTCGCGATCAGTTCGGCCTCGCGCTCTCCGGCCGCCGTGTGCGACAGCAGGTTCCCGTCACGGGTGAGGTAGCCCTCGTCCACCATCCGGTCGAAGACCGGGAGCAGTACCTCGGGCGGGATACTGCGGCGGGTCGCGATCAGGCCGAGGCTGGCGTGTCCGACCAGCCGGGTGAACAGGGTGACCTGCATGACCGCCCAGGCCCCCGCGATGTCCAGCCTGGTGTCGGACGCGTTGATGACGCGCCGCGCCGTGTGGTCGCCCTTCTTCTGCAGGATCTTCGCGACGGACAGTTCGAGAAGCTTCGACGAATCACCCGAACTCGGCGAGGCGAAACCCTCACCCATGTTCGTGGAACCCGCGCGGGCGGTGTCGCGCAGCTTGACCTGCTTGAGGAACAACGCGACCAGGAAACCCACGATGGCGACGGGAACCGTCCACAGGAAGACGGTGTGCAGCGAGTCGGCGTACGCCGAGATGATCGGCTCGGCCTGGGCGCCCGGCAGCGTATGCAGCCCCGCCGGGCTCTGGGCGGCCTTGGCCACGGCGGCTGGGTCCGCCCCGCCGCCCACCCGCGCGGCTTCAGCGACTCCCTCCTTGAGGTTGGGCGCGAGGGAGTTGGCGTAGATCGTGCCGAACACGGCGGTCCCGAACGAGCTGCCGAGCGTACGGAAGAAGGTCACGCCGGAGGTCGCCGTGCCGAGGTCGGTGTACTCCACGGTGTTCTGCACGGCGATCGTCAGCACCTGCATGCACAGGCCGATACCGACACCGAGCACGAACATGTAGAGCGACTCCAGCCAGGCACTGGACTCCGCGCCCATCAGCGAGAGCAGATACAGGCCGACGCCCATCACCAGCGAGCCGACGATCGGGAAGATCCGGTACTGGCCCGTCTTGCTGACCACATTGCCGCTGAAGATCGACGCGATGAGCAGACCGAGGACCATCGGGAGCATGCGTACGCCGGAGATCGTCGCCGAGTCGCCGTCGACGTACTGCAGGAAGGTCGGCAGGAACGTCATGGCGCCGAGCATCGCGAAGCCCACGACGAAGCTGAGGACCGAGCAGACCGTGAAGACCGGATTGGAGAACAGCCGCATCGGCAGCATCGGTTCGGCGGCGCGCGTCTCGACGACGCAGAACAGGGCGAGCGAGATGAGCCCGCCCGCGAACAGGCCGATGATGACGCCCGAGCCCCACGCGTACTCGTTGCCGCCCCAACTCGTCGCCAGAATCAACGCGCTGGCGCCGACCGCGACGAGTGCGATGCCCAGATAGTCGATGACGGGTTTCGCGGCGGAGCGGACGGCGGGGATGTTGCGGGCGGCGGCGATCACCACGACGATCGCGATCGGCACATTGACGTAGAACGCCCAGCGCCAGGTCAGATGGTCCGTGAAGAGACCGCCGAGCAGCGGGCCGATCACCGTGGCGATACCGAATACCGCTCCGATCGCGCCCTGGTACTTGCCGCGTTCGCGCAGCGGGATCACATCGGCGATCAGCGCCATCGAGGTGACCATCAGGCCGCCCGCGCCGATGCCCTGCATCGCCCGCCAGGCGATCAGCATCGTCATGTTGCCCGACAGGCCGCACAGGAATGAACCGGTGATGAAGATGATCGCCGAGACCTGGAAGACCACCTTCCGGCCGAAGAGATCACCGAACTTGCCGACCAGGACGGTGGCGACGGTCTCGGCCAGCAGATACGCGGTGACCACCCACGACATGTGCGCCGCGCCGCCGAGCTCCGAGACGATCGTCGGCAGCGCGGTGCCCACGATGGTCTGGTCGAGCGCGGCCAGCAGCATCCCGAGCATGATCGTCCCAAAGACGATATTGCGCTGCCGTCTGTCGAGCACGGGCGGCTCCGCGGGCGGCGCGGCCGGGCGGGTCCCGCTGGTGGTGGTCACCCTTGCACCCTCACACCGGGCGCGGTGGGGCGCATGTGGTGCGGGCCCATTCAGGCGGCCCGCACCACCACCCGGCGTCCGGGGCGATGGGCACGCTCATGAGGTCCCGAACACGTCCGCGAGGTCGTAGCCCACGGGCTCCTCCAACTGGGCGTACGTACAGCTCTCCGGGGTCCGGTCGTCGCGCCGGCGTCGGAAGCGGGCGGTGTGCCGGAACCGGTCGCCCTCCATGTGGTCGTACGCGACCTCGCACACCGTCTCTGGACGCAGCGCCACCCACGACACGTCCTTCTTGCCGGACCAGCGGCTCGGCGTACCCGGCATCCGGGACTGCTCGTGGGCCGACGCGTCCGCCCACGCGGCCCAGGGATGCCCCTCGGTCTCCGGCGACTCCATGCGCAGCGGCTCCAGCTCTGCCACCAGCTCCGCGCGCCTGCTCATGGTGAACGCCGCGCACACCCCGACGTGCTGGAGTACTCCGGCGTCGTCGTAGAGGCCCAGCAGCAGCGAGCCGACGATCGGGCCGCTCTTGTGCAGCCGGTAGCCGGCGACGACGCAGTCCGCCGTCCGCTCGTGCTTGATCTTGTACATCAGACGGGTGTCCTGGCGGTACGGAATGGCCAGCGGCTTGGCGATCACGCCGTCGAGCCCGGCGCCCTCGTAGCGTTCGAACCAATGGCGGGCCACCTCGATGTCGGTGGTCGCCGGAGCCAGATGGACCGGGGCCGGCACACCGTCGAGCGCCTCGGACAAGGCCTCGCGGCGGTAGCACAGCGGGGCGTCGAGCAGCGCCTCGTCCCCCAGGGCCAGCAGATCGAACGCGACGAAGCTGGAGGGCGTCCGCTCCGCCAGCATCCGCACCCGGGACTCCGCGGGGTGGATGCGCTCGGTGAGCCGGTCGAAGTCGAGCCTGCCGTCGTGGGCGATCACGATCTCGCCGTCCATCACACAGCGGACCGGCAGCGCTTCGAGCAGCGACGCGGCCAGCTCGGGGAAGTACCGGGTCAGCGGCTTGCCCGACCGGCTGCCAATCACCAGCTCGTCGCCGTCCCGGTGGACGATCGCCCGGAAGCCGTCCCACTTGGCCTCGTACTGCATGTCCGGGCCGGGCGGAATCTTGGCCACTGCCTTGGCCAGCATCGGTTTCACGGGTGGCATCACCGGGAGATCCATGGTCCGAGTCTGCGACCATTCGCGCAGAAGCGCCCGGTATGCCGCTCCGGCCGCATGCCCGGTATGCGCCAAAAGCCCGCCCGGCCTACCCTGGCGGACATGGGTGACGCGGTGGAACTGCAGGCCGGCGGGCGGACCGTAAGACTGTCCAGCCCCGACAAGATCTACTTCCCCGCGCGCGGCTACACCAAGTGGGACGTGGCGCAGTACTACCTGGCCGTGGGGGAGGGCATCACCCGCGCCCTGCGCGACCGCCCGACCACGCTCGAACGGTTCCCCGACGGCATCGGGGGCGAGTCCTTCTACCAGAAGCGTGCCCCCAAGAACCTGCCCGACTGGATCCCCACCGCCAGGATCGCCTTCCCCAGCGGCCGGGAGGCCGACGAGGTCTGCCCCACCGAGCCCGCCGCCGTCCTGTGGGCGGCGAACCTCGGCTCTCTCACCTTCCACCCCTGGCCGGTGCGCCGGGGAGACACCGACCACCCCGACGAACTGCGCATCGACCTGGACCCGCAGCCGGGAACGGACTTCGGGGACGCGGTCAGGACCGCCCACGAACTGCACACCCTGCTGGACGAGCAGGGGCTGCGCGGATGGCCCAAGACTTCCGGCGGCCGGGGGCTGCATGTCTTCGTCCCGATCGAACCCCGCTGGACCTTCACGGAGGTACGCCGCGCCGCCATCGCGGTCGGCCGTGAACTGGAGCGGCGGATGCCGCAGCGGGTCACCACCGCCTGGTGGAAGGAGGAGCGCGGTGAGCGGATCTTCGTCGACTACAACCAGACCGCGCGCGACCGCACCATGGCCTCCGCCTACTCCGTACGGCCGCACCCGCACGCGCCCGTCTCCGCGCCGTTGGGCTGGGACGAACTCGACGACGCGGAGCCCCAGGACTTCGACCTGGTCACCATGCCCACCCGGTTCGCCGAACTGGGCGACGTGCACGCGGACATGGACGAGCACGCCTTCTCACTGGACGGGCTGCTGGAGCTGGCCGACCGCGCCGAGCGGGACCACGGGCTCGGTGACATGCCGTATCCGCCGGACTATCCGAAGATGCCGGGCGAGCCCAAACGGGTCGCGCCCAGCCGGGCGAAGCACGACGACGCATGAGCGGGCAATCGGGCATGAGCGAGCAACCGGGAGCGGACGAGGCGCCGGACGTGGGCGAACAGCCGCAGACCAACGAGCCCTCGCACACCAACGAGCCGTCACCCGACGGTGAGGCCCCGCGCGGCAGTGGGCAACGGCCCCCGCACGGCGCCCACGGCAGGCCGCTGAGCAGGGGGGAGAAGTGGACGGCCTTCAAGGAGTCGCCGTTCCTGCCCGCCATCGTCCTGGTGTTCATCCTGGCCGTGGCGGCCGGGCTGTTCGCCGGTTCCTACACGTACACGATGGCCAACCCGACCCCGCACCGGATCCCCACCGCCGTGGTCGGCGACGCGCAGAGCCCGCGCGGCAAGGCCTTTGTCCAGGGCATGGAGAAGGCCCTGAACGCCTCCATGGACCTGACCCGGTACGACACGGTCACGCAGGCGCGCGAGGCCGTCGACGAGCAGACGGAGTTCGCGGTCCTGCGGATCAAGGGTCCCGGTGTGGAGCTCGACGTGGCGGGCGCCTCGGGAGCCACGGTCGCGCAGGTCCTCGCCGAGAGCGGCGCGAAGGTCGGCAAGGCGGTCGGTGTTCCCGTACAGATCAAGGACATCAAGCCCTTGCAGAAAGGCGATCCGCGCGGCCTCGCCCTCTTCTACATCTCGCTCGCCGCAGTGATCATCGGCTTCGTCGGCGCCATTCAGCTGAGCGTGCACGCCCGGGGTCTCAATCCGGCGGAGCGCATCGGCTTCACTGTGGCGTACGCACTGCTCGGGGCGTTCGCGATCGCGGCGGTGGTCGACTGGCAGCTTGGCGCCCTGGACCTGCCGTTCGTCGAGTCCTGGCTGATCCTCGCGCTCACCATGTTCACGTCCGGCATGGTCTTCACCATGTTCAACACCCTGATGGGCCGCTGGGCGATGATCCCCACCTGGGGACTGATGGTGCTGCTGGGCAACCCGTCCTCGGGCGGCGCGGTGTCGTGGCCGCTGCTGCCCTCCGCGCTCGGGCACATCGGCCGCTGGCTGCCGCCCGGCGCCTCGGTGAACGCGCAGCACACGGCCGTGTACTTCCAGGGCCATCAGCACCTCTTGCCGTTCCTGGTGCTGGCCGGGTGGGCGCTGGTGTCCTGCACGGTGTTCTGGGTCTGGCGCCACCGCCACCCCGGCGGCCGGGAGCGCGCACCCGCCCACGCGGTCGCCCACGCGGTGGCGCCCGCGGGCTGAACCGCACGAGGCCCCCGCCCTGCACTCGCAGGGTGGGGGCCTCGTCAACCCGCCTACAGCTAGAGCTGCTTGATGCGGATGTCGCGGTACGAGATCACATCGGTGGTCCCGTGGACCTGGAGCCCGACATAACCGGAGGCGTACCGCCGGCCGTCCGTTCCCGGGTCGTCGCCGCGCGGCGGGGTGAAGCTCTGCCCGCCGGCGTTCTCGAACTCATTGATCAGGACGCCGTTGCGGAAGATCGAATAGTGCTGACCCTCCACCCGGATCTCGTAGTCGTTCCAGGTGCCCTTGGGCGTGACACCCGCGCCGCCCAGACCCACCCGGTCGAAACCGTAGAGCGAGCCGGTCTTGTACATGTCGCCGTCGGGACGGTCGAGGATCTGCACCTCGTGGCCGTACTTGATGGCGACCCACTCCGGACGCGACTCCTCCGGGTGGTCGTGGACCTGCGGGAAGCGTACGAAGACACCGCCGTTGGCGTTTCCGGTGGCCGGGGCGTCGTCCCGCCACCGCAGCTTCAGGGAGAAGTCCTCGTACTTGCGCTCCGGGAACCACAGCATGCCCATGCCGGCGACCGTGGTGCTGCTGGTCATCGATCCGTCGGGGTTGAGACCGAACGAACCTCCGCCCACATGCTGCCACTTGTCGAACGACGACTGGCTGCCGTCGAAGAGATCCCGGTAGCCCTCGGTCTGGCCGGGCTTACCGATGCCGGACTGCTTGGCCGCCTTGTAGATCTTCTTGTGCTCGCGGGCGTCGACGACACCGTCGGCGAGCAGCTTGTCGAGCACCGTGTCGACGTGCTTGAGGAACAGGGCGTGGGAGGTCCACTCCTTCTCGTCCTCGATGAGCTCGTTGACGGTGCACCGGCTGCGCGTGATGCGGTTCGGCACACCGGTGTCGACCGTGCCGACGACGACCGTCAACCGCTCGTCGTGCTCGGCGCAGTTGGGCGCCGGCACGCCACCGCCCTCGGCGACGGTGAACGCCACCTGCTTGGCCGTTGACGTGTTGCCGGCCTTGTCCGTCGCACGGTGGGCGACGGTGTGCCGTCCCACGCGGTCGACGATCACGGGCACCGTGTAAGCGAGATACGGGCCGCCGTCGAGCGAGTACTCGACCTTGTCCACGCCCGAGCCCGCGTCCGTCGCGGCGAGCGCCACCTTCGCGCTGGTGATGTACGCGCCGTTGGAGTTCTTGGTCCCGGTGACGGTGGCCGTGGTCTCCGGCGGTGTCTTGTCCTCGGTCGGCGGTGCGACGACGGTGAAGTCGACGGCCTTCTCCGCGGCGGCGTTGCCCGCCTTGTCGGTGGCCCGGTAGCGGACCTTCTGCACGCCGACCTGGTGGACCATGACGGGTGCGGTGTACGGCTGCCAGGCGCCCGCCGCCCCGATCGCGTACTCGATGGTGTTGACACCCGACCCGGTGTCGGACGCGGTCACCGTGACCGTCGCCATGCCCAGGTACTCACCCTGCGGATTCTTCTCGCCGCTGACGGTGGCCGAGGTCTCCGGCGGTGTCTTGTCGTCCGTCGGCGGTGCGACGACGGTGAAGTCGACGGCCTTCTCCGCGGCGACATTGCCCGCCTTGTCGGAGGCCCGGTAGCGGATCTTGTGCGTCCCGACCTCGTGGACCATGACGGTTGCGGTGTACGGCTGCCAGGCACCGGCCGCCCCGATCGCGTACTCGACCTTGTCCACACCGGAGCCCGCGTCGGTCGCCGACACGGTCACCGAGGCGTGCCCGATGTACGCGCCGTCGGCGTTCTTCTCGCCCTCGACCTTCGCGGAGGTCTCCGGCGCCGCGGTGTCCTCGCCGCCGCCCTCGGTGACGGTGAGGATGCCCTCCATCGAACCGTGGCCCGGGATGGTGCAGTAGTAGCGGTACCTGCCGGGCTTGAGCGTGACCGTGGCGCTGTGCTTGCCCGCCTGGTCGTCGCTCGGGTTGGCGAGCAGGTTGAGCTGTACGTCGTTGTTGTACTCGGGGTCGGACACGTCGAAGGTCAGCGTGTGCGGCATCCCGGTCGTGTTGCCGGTCGCCCTGCTGTTCTCGAAGACGATCGTCGTCTCCCCGGCGACCGCCGTCGTCGGGAAGCTCAGATAGTGGTCGATGGGGTCGCCGGCGGTCCAGTTGAGCGTCTGCGCCGCGGCCTGCGGGGCCCCAGCTTCGTCGTCACGCCCGTACGCCGAGGTCGACGTCAGTCCGAGAACCATCAGCAGGGCGGCGGCGAGCGCCGTCCACAGCCGGGGAGCCGAGCCGGTACCGGGGAATGATCGTGGTGCTGATCGTGGGCTTCTTCGCCTCACTGCCTACTCCGCCTTCCTGGCCAGGTCCTTGGCGGCCGGGGTCGGCCCGCCACCCTTGTACGTCACGTGCCACAGCGCCGACTTGGAGTCCGAGGTGAAGAAGCCACGCCCGTAGTCCAGGACATAGAGCGAGCCGTCGGGCGCGAATTTCCAGTCCATGAGGTTGCGGATACCGGCCTCACCCACCGGGATGATCTTCTTCAGGTTCTCGGCGTGCGTGGGCAGTCCGCCCTTGCCGACGGTCTTGGGATCGGTGAGCACCGCGTGCCGCGGCTGGTCGGCGTCGTAGAAGTCGCCGACGAACCACTTGCCGTCCCAGTACGAGGGCCACTTCTGCGCGCTCGCGGTGGCCGCGTCGAAGCGGTAGACCGGGCCGTTCATCGTGGCCTGGCCGCCGCCCTTGAGCCACGGCAGGAGCAGCTTCTGCTCCTCCACCTTGTAGCTGGGGATGCCGTTGGCGTCGCGCGGGTAGTCGGGGCCGCCGCCCTGCGGCGAGTACCAGATGGTGTTGGGCGTGACGGGCGGCAGGTTCACCAGGCCGTTGTTGTTGGGCGACTCGTTCTTGGGCGCGGCGCAGTTGTACCAGCCGAGCGGCTTGCTCGGGTCCGGCAGATTGCGGTCGCGGTAGGGCTGGTTGTTGCCCATGCAGTACGGCCAGCCGTGGTTGCCCGGCTTGGTGATGGCCGCGAACGTGTCGTACTTGGCCGGCCCCCAGGTCGTCGAGGGCGCCCCGGCGTCCGGGCCGACCCAACCGGCGTACAGGGTGTCGGTCTTGGTGTCGATCGAGATCCGGGCCGGGTTGCGTACGCCCATCACATAGATCTCGCCGCGCGTCTTGCCGCCGCCCTCGTCCGGCTCCTGGCCGGTGAAGAGGTTGCCCGCGGGCAGCGTGTACGTGCCGTCGTCCTCGGGGTGGATGCGCAGGATCTTGCCGTTGAGGTTGTTGGTGTTGCCCGCGGTGCGGCGCGCGTCCGCGAAGGACACGCCCTTGAAGTTCGGCTCCGGGTTGTTGCCCGAGTAACCGTCGCTGAACTGCGAGGAGTTGTTGTCACCGGTGGCGATGTAGAGATTCTGCTTGGAGTCCCAGGCCAGTCCGCCGCCCGAGTGGCAGCAGCTGTGGATCTGGACCGGCCAGTCGAGCAGCACCTTCTCGGAGGCGAGGTCGAGCTTGTTGGTCGCCGGGTCGAGAGTGAACCTCGACACGCGGCGCTCGGCCATGTGCGTATCGCGGTTGATCTTCGAGTGGGGGGTGTAGTGCAGGTACACCCATCCGTTGGTGAGGTAGTCGGGGTCCAGCTCCATCCCGAGCAGCCCCTCCTCGTTCTTGGTCAGCTCGCCGCCGCCGCCCTTGTTGCCGAAGACGGTCAACGCACCCGCGAGGGTGACCTTCTTGGTCTTCGGGTCGTAGACGTGGACCTGGCCCTGCCCCTTGCCGGTGTCGGGGTTGTTCCAGTCGGTGACGACGGGGGCGCTGTTGTCGCCGCCGCCGCGTCCGATGTAGAAGATCCGCCCGTCCTTGGCGGTCACCAGGCCGTGCGGCTCGCCGATCTGGTCGGACTGGCCCGGCTGGTTGGGTGAAGTGACGCGCTCCGCCTTGTAGTTGGCGTTGATGGAGGCCGAGCAGTCGGCCTGCGCCAGGCGCGTCGTCCACTGGAGGGCGCCGCGCAGGTGGTCGCGGAAGTCCGTCTCCTGGAAGGAGTCGACCGTGCCGCCCATGCCGGTGTAGAAGGACCGGCCGCCGTCGTAGTCGCGGCACCAGGAGACCGGGTGGTCCGCGCCGTTGGCGCTGGTCCCCGGCTGGTACGTCGCCTCCCGGACCCGGGCCACGGTGTGCACGTCACCGGAGGGATTCTTCGTCCAGTTCAGCCACTTGTCGGGCCGCTTCCACTCCAGCGGCAGGCTCTTGGTGGCCGGGTGCTGCCGGTCGCCGATCTCCACGGTCGCACGCTGCGCGGTCGTGGGACCGCCTGCGGCCGGCCGGGCGCCGATCAGACCGGTGAACCAGTCCGAGTACGGCTCGGTGCGCGCCGCGTCGTGGAGCCCGAGGAAGCCGCCCCCGGCCTCCATGTAGCTCTCCAGGCCCGCTTCCTGCTCCGGGTCGAGGACATCGCCGCCGCCGGTCAGGAACACGACCGCATTGAACTTGCCGAGCTTGGCCTGGGTGAATATGGACGCGTCGTCGGTGGCGTCGACGCGGAAGCGCTGCGCCGCGGGGCCGGACTGGCCGATCTTCTCGATCGCCTCGATGCCCGCGTTGACGATGGGGGACTCCTCGTCGGCCGAGGCGTGGAAGACGAGTACCCGGACATTGTCGCCACCGGGCGGTGACGGCAGGGACAACGTTGTCTTGGGCTCGGGATAGGGCCTGGCGGCGGCTGTGGTGCCGCCGAGCCCCCCGAGCAGGGACGCGGTTACGGCGGAGGCCAACAGGCCCGCCGCCAGGGCGCGTCGAGGCATTGGCCGTCTGGGCCGCGATTGTGGTGTGCGGAGCATGCGTTCACCCACCCCTCTCAGGTCACAGCAACAGCCGCTGAAACTAGACCCCTTTTCGCGGTCCGCCAATAGATACGACCGGGATCCCGTCAACTTTGTCCTGGGTGTGGATAAACGAAGATCGGCCGGTTACCGTGTGGCGTCACAGTGGTCACCGTGGTCACTGCGCAAGCCACAATCTCCGTTCCACAGTGGGGAGTCCGGCATGGACAGACGCAGTTTCAACCGACGCATGCTGGTGGGTGGTGGCGTGGCCGCCGCGACCGGCGTGACATCGTTGTCAGTGGCCGGCATCGCCGAATCGGCCCCGGCCGCGGAGAATCCGCCCCCCACCGCGCCCGCCGGTGGGCAGGTGAAACACCTGAAGATGTACGCCGAGAAGCTCGCCGACGGTCAGATGGGCTACGGCTTCGAGAAGGGCAAGGCGTCGATCCCTGGCCCGATGATCGAGCTGATCGAGGGCGACACCGTACACATCGAGTTCGAGAACACCATGGACGTCCCCGCCAGCCTGCATGTTCACGGCGTGGACTACGACGTGGCCAACGACGGCACGAAGCTCAACAAGAGCCATGTGGAGCCGGGCGGTACCCGCACGTACACCTGGCGCACGCATGTCGCGGGCAAGCGCAAGGACGGCACCTGGCGTCCGGGCAGCGCGGGCTATTGGCACTACCACGACCATGTGGTGGGCACGGACCACGGGACGGGCGGCATCCGCAAGGGGCTCTACGGCCCGCTGATCGTGCGCCGCAAGGGCGACATCCTGCCGGACAAGACCTTCACGATCGTCTTCAACGACATGACGATCAACAACAAGCCCGGCCACCAGAGCCCCAACTTCGCGGCCACGGTGGGCGACCGGGTCGAGATCGTGATGATCACGCACGGCGAGTATTACCACACGTTCCATATCCACGGTCACCGCTGGGCGGACAACAGGACCGGTCTCCTGGAGGGCCCCGCCGACCCCAGCCGGGTCATCGACAACAAGATCACCGGACCGGCCGACTCCTTCGGCTTCCAGATGATCGCCGGTGAACACGTGGGCGCGGGCGCCTGGATGTACCACTGCCACGTCCAGAGCCACTCGGACATGGGAATGGCCGGACTGTTCCTCGTCGCGAAGCCGGACGGCACGATTCCCGGCTACGAGCCGCACCACCCGGCAGGGCACGAACACTCCTAGCCCGTAAGGACCTTGACGCGCCCCATTTCTGGGTATTGAACATATCAGGAACTGCGATGAGTTCTCCCCGCGTGTTGAGTCAATACAGGCAGAGGAACGTACTCCTGTACGAGGCCATCGAATTGGAGGTGCGGCATGTGTCAGCACCAGCCCCCGTGCCCGTCCGCCGACCGCATCGACCGGGGCGCCGCGCGTACCGTCGAGTTCCACCCCGAGCAGGGCTGGAGCCGGCTGTGCAACGGTGCGATCGTCTTCGACGACCTGGGGCAGCTCCTGCCCGACGGCCGTATCTTCCCGCCCGGCGGCCCCGCGCCCCGGCAACTGCTCACGACGGTCTGAGGGGGTGGGTGCGGTGAAGGTGACGCGTATCCGTATCGCCAGGACGACGGCCCCCCGTCCGAGGGAGGTGCGCGAGCTTGATCTGCGCACACCTTCGGGGCGGGTGCTTCCGTACTGAACCAGCACCGGTGAAGGCGATCGTTGAGAGGACGTTCAACGGATGTTGATCGCGCCGGGGCAGCGTGTCCGGCATGCCGATCAACATCACCACCGAACATGAACTCTCCTGGCAGGAGACAGCGTTGTGCGCCCAGACAGGGCCCGACTTCTTCTTCCCGGCCCCCGGCAGCTCCACCCGTGAGGCCAAACAGCTCTGCGGGGCCTGCCCGGGGCGGGTCGCCTGCCTGGACTACGCGATGAGGAACGACGAGCGGTTCGGCGTCTGGGGCGGTCTCTCCGAGAAGGAGAGACTGCGCCTCAGGCGTGGCCGCCACTGAGCCCCGCGCCTCGCCCCCGACTTCGCACGCCGTCGAGCGGCCGAGAAGGCGGCCGAGCCCATCCGTGAGGATGCCCGCACGGACGCCTGGGCGGGATGTGCCCGCGCGCGCACGCGAACGCCGGACAGGCGATACGTTCCAGCCTGTCCGGCGTTCGAAGGACCAGGGGTCCGGGGCGAGCTCCGGGTCAGGAGGCCGCGGCGGCGCGCGCGGCCATCCGCTCCTTGCGCGCGGCCAGCTTCGCGTCGAACTTGCTCGCCTCCGCGTCCAGCCCGCCCATGTACAGGCCGAGCTCCTCCTGCGCCTTGAGACCGTCCGGGCCGAGCCCGCCGATGTCCATGACCTTCAGGTAGCGAAGGACCGGCTGCAGCACGTCGTCGTGGTGGATCCGCATGTTGTAGATCTCGCCGATCGCCATCTGGGCGGCGGCGCGCTCGAAGCCGGGCATGCCGTGACCGGGCATCCGGAAGTCGACGACGACGTCGCGCACGGACTGCATCGTCAGGTCGGGGGCGAGCTCGAAGGCCGCGCCCAGCAGGTTGCGGTAGAACACCATGTGCAGGTTCTCGTCGGTCGCGATCCGCGCCAGCATGCGGTCGCAGACCGGGTCGCCCGACTGGTGTCCGGTGTTGCGGTGCGAGACGCGCGTCGCGAGCTCCTGGAAGGCGACGTACGCCACCGAGTGCAGCATCGAGTGGCGGTTGTCGGACTCGAAGCCCTCCGCCATGTGCACCATCCGGAACTGCTCCAGCTTGTCCGGGTCGACGGCCCGCGAGGTGAGCAGGTAGTCGCGCATCACGATGCCGTGGCGGCCCTCCTCCGCGGTCCAGCGGTGCACCCAGGTGCCCCAGGCACCGTTGCGGCCGAAGAGGGAGGCGATCTCGTGGTGGTAGCTCGGGAGATTGTCCTCGGTCAGCAGGTTCACGACGAGCGCGATCTTGCCGATCTCGGTGACCTTGGACTGCTCGGGCTCCCAGGCCTTGCCGTCGTCGAAGATACCGGGGAAATTACGGCCGTCGGTGAACGGGACGTACTCGTGCGGCATCCAGTCCTTGGCGACCTTGAGATGGCGGTTGAGTTCCTTCTCCACCACCTCCTCCAGTGCGAACAGCAGTCGGGCGTCGTTCCACGCGTCCGAACTGCCGAGTTGGGGAGAGGTGATCGTCACGGGTGCTCCTGGGGACGGGGACGAGGGGTACCTACGGCTTCGTAGGTTACGAGACCGTAGGTTAAGCGCGCAGTAAGAGCTGAGCCAAGTCCCGGAGCGTAATGTCCCGCTACGTTCCGTTATGCATACAGGTCACGGAGGCGTACCGAGAGGCATGTCACGCAGCCTTCCAGCTTCTCGAACTCGCTGATTTCCACCAGAACGGGTTCGTGTCCGAGGTCGGCGAACAGCTCGGCCGTCCTCGGCGCGCTCGCCGCCATCAGCAGTTTCCCGCCGCCCAGCAGCACCACGTGCGCCCCCGCCTCCTCCGGCACCGGCAGAAAGCGGGGGAACAGCGAGGGGGCGTCCACCAGCGGCTCGTAACCGATGACCGTGCCGTCCGGCAGCGCGGTGACGGCGGACTTCAGGTGCAGCACCTTGCTCATCGGCACGGCCACCACCCGTGCCCCGAGCGGCTCGAAGGCCTCCCGCAGCTGCAGCACGCCGGCGGCGTTCGTGCGGCCCCCGCGCCCGACGTACACGGTGTCACCGATCTTGAGGACATCGCCGCCGTCCAGGGTGCCGGGCTCCCACACCCAGTTCACCGAGCAGCCCAGCCGGGCCGCCGCCTCCTCCACGCCCCCGGTCTCCGGCCTGCGCGACTCGGCCCCCGGCCGGGCGATCAGGGCCACGTTCCGGTACATCACCACCGCGTCCTCGACGAACACGCCGTCCGGGCAGTCGTCGGCAGGATCCACCTCGACGGTCTCCCAGCCATGGGCGCGCAGCGTCGCGACGTACGCCCCCCACTGCTCGACGGCCAGATCCGGGTCCACCGGGCTGCGCCCGATGTGGGTGACGAGCCCCTCGGCCAGGCGGGGGCTCGGGCGGCGGACGAGGGCTTTGCTGCTGGGCACGACGGTCTCTCCATCTGCGGATCGGCGACGGGACAACGGCTGGCGCCCATCATGGACCGTCCCGCCCCGGCCCGGGGCAGGTGGCCCCGGACCTGCACGGCTCCGTCACTCCGGGTCCGCCACCACCCCCATCTCCAGCCGGCGGGTGATGCCGATCGACTCCAGGAACGGCTCGTCGTGGCTCGCCACGATCAGCGCCCCCTCGTACGACTCCAGGGCCTGGGTGAGCCGCCGTACGCTCGCCATGTCCAGGTTGTTCGTCGGCTCGTCGAGCATCAGTAGCTGCGGCGCGGGCTCCGCGAGCAGCAGCGCGGCCAGCGTCGCGCGAAAGCGCTCGCCGCCCGACAGCGTCCCGGCCTGCTGATCGGCCCGCGCCCCCTTGAAGAGGAAGCGGGCGAGCCGCGCCCTGATGACGTTGTTGGTCGCCGACGGCGCGAACCGCGCCACGTTCTCGGCGACGGTCAGCCGGTCGTCCAGCACGTCGAGGCGCTGCGGCAGGAACCGTAGGGGCACATGCGCCACCGACTCGCCCGACACCGGCTCCCACTGCCCGGCGATCGTGCGCAACAGGGTCGTCTTGCCCGACCCGTTGCGCCCGACCAGCGCGATCCGCTCAGGACCGCGCACCTCGAACTCGCCGCCGACCGCGGCCCCGTAACGCAGTTCCACCTCGCGCAGCGTCAGCACCCGGCGCCCCGGAGGGACCGTGGTGTACGGCAGCTCGACGCGGATCTCGTCGTCGTCGCGCACCGCGTCGGCGGCATCGCTCAGCCGGTCCCTGGCCTCGGCCAGTTTCTCGGTGTGCATGATGCGGTGCTTTCCCGCGGACTCCTGCGCGGCGCGCTTGCGGGCGCCCATCACGATCTTGGGCTCCCGCTTCTGCTCGAACATCTTCTGCCCGTACCGCTTGCGGCGGGCCAGCTTCACCTGGGCATCGGCCAGCTCCTTCTTCTGCCGGTGCACGTCGGCCTCGGCGACCCGCACTATGCGCTCGGCCGCCTCCTGCTCCACGGCCAGGGCCTCCTCGTACGCCGAGAGGTTCCCGCCGTACCAGTGGACTTCGCCGTCGCGCAGATCGGCGATCTGATCGACCCGCTCAAGGAGTTCACGGTCGTGGCTGACCACGTCCATCACGCCCGACCAGGCCTCGACGGCGGCGTACAGGTGCTGCCGTGCGTGCAGATCGAGATTGTTGGTCGGCTCGTCGAGCAGCAGCACGTCGGGGCGGCCCAGCAGCAGGGCGGCGAACCGCAGCAGCACCGACTCGCCGCCCGACAGCTCCCCGATCGTCCGGTCCAGGCCGATCCCGGTCAGCCCGAGCTGATCGAGGGTGGCGCGGGCGCGCTCCTCGACGTCCCAGTCGTCGCCGACCGCGGAGAAGTTGGCCTCGGTGGCCTCGCCCGCCTCGATGGCGTGCAGCGCGTCGCGGGTCTCCCGGACGCCCAGCGCCTCGTCGACGCGCAGCGCGGTGTCGAGGACCAGGTTCTGCGGCAGGTAGCCGATCTCGCCGGACACCTGGATCTTGCCGCCGGTGGGGCGGAGTTCACCAGCGACCAGCCGCAACAGGGTTGATTTTCCTGAGCCGTTGAGCCCGATGAGCCCGGTCCTGCCGGGACCGACCGCCAGCTGGAAGTCGTCGAACACGGGCGTACCGTCCGGCCAGCGGAAAGAGAGCGCCGAGGCGGTGAGAGAAGTGGGAAAGGTAGACACAGGGGCCTCCCGGTTGCTGAGAAAAGATCAGGGGCAACGGGTGGAGACACCGTGGACAGGCACGACAGGACGACAGCGAAAAGGCCCCGGGCGGGGGAATGGGGACGGCTCAGGCGTCGAGGTCGCACGCAGCGCGAACGGACTTGTCGGTCCGTACAGCACGGTGACTCAGAACCTCAGACGCGCAACGTCCCACTCCGATCGACGACAACAGGGCCAGGATCAAAGTACAACGCGGCGGTGAAGGCGCGAAACGATTTAACGGGCCTCGGGTCGCGGCGCGTCCGACGGCCGTGCGCCGCCGGACGGGGGGGCGGCGGTTTCAGGCGGCGTCGCGCAGCAGCTCGGCGAGGTCGTGATCCACGTCGAGGTGCAGGTGCTCGCCGCCCACCGGGACGATCTCGTGGGTGCGCTTGAGGAAATGGCGCAGGTCGGAGGTGCGGATATGGACCATCGCGGTGCCCTCGGCGGCGTGGAACTCCAGCACGGTCCTGCCGTACCCGTAGGGCCGCACCTGTACGTCGCCCACTCCGGCCCGCGCGTCGACGCCGTCCTCCAGGAGCTCACGGGCGAAGGCCCAGGACACCTCGATGCCCTCCAGCGTCGCCGGCGGAGGGAAGCACATGCGCACGGCGAAGGGATCCTCGCGGTCGTACCGCAGAGTCGCGGGGACGCTCTCCATCCGGGGAGTGGACGACACCAGGCGGGCCTGCACTGCTTGTTCGATCATGATCGCCAATGCCTGCTCCCTCTCATGCGTCCTGTCACAGAGACAGACGACGGAACGCGTGATTCCGTGCATGCCGGGGGTGCGTGAGCTGCGTCACGATTCGGACTGTCAGGGCGCCAATCCGGCCACTTGCGCCCCTCGCACCGCCCGCGTCACTTCCCGCCACACGGGCCCGCGTGATCGCAACACGGCTGATTCCCGCTCGCCCCGCAGCCCCACAGCATCACCCGAGTCTCGTGCCGGGCACCCTGCGCCGTGTCCACCACGAGCTCGCCGCGCAGCAGGAGTTGGCCCGCCGGATTGCGCCCGACGACGGCCGGATGCTCGGCGGCCTCGGCGGGGCCGTCCGGGAACCGGGCCTGCAGGGCGCCGCTCGGACAGCGGCGGACCACCTCGGCGACCAGCTCGGCCGGGCCGCCTTCGGGCTGGATCCAGGGGCGTTTCTCCAGGTCGAAGACGTGCGGCAGGCCCCTGACGCACTCCGCCGCGTGCAGGCACCGACCGGGCTCGAAGGTGACGTCGGCGAGCCTGCCCGTGTACTCCTTGACCTTTCCCGGCTCCGCGCTCATGGCGGCGCTCCTTCCTGCCGCTCAGTCCGAGACCCGGCTGCGGCTCTGGTAGGCGAGATCCGCGTACTCCGGATGCCGGGCGAGGTAGCGGGAGGAGAACGGACACACGGCCAGCACGCGCAGTCCCGCCGCGCGCGCCGCGTCGAGGGACTCCCGGGCGAGGGCGGAGCCGACACCACGGCCCTCGTGGGCCGGGTCGACCTCGGTGTGGACGAAGGCGATCAGCTCGTGCGTACGGATGTACTGCGTGAACCCGGCGACGGAGTCCGAGCCGTCCAGCCGGGCCTCGTAGCGGTCCGCCGCAGGGGCGTCGATGACCGTGACTGCCATGACGAGCTCCTTGCCCGTCGGTCCGGCGCGGCCCCACCGCGGCCCCGCTCCAGGGTTCACTCTAGGAACGCGCGTGCGAGGCGCACTCTGGACGGCATGGGAGCGGTGGGCTAGTTTCCAGCGCCATGAGGCCCATGGGGAAAATGCGACGCGTGATGTCGGCCGGACTGTGTGCGGCGGCGGTGACCGCGGCGCTGGTCACGCCGGCCGAGGCGCGGCCGGACGGCGTTGCCCAATCCGCTGGTTCCGCCGGCGCCGCGACCGGGGCGAAGCTCGGCTGGCAGCTGACGGACACCGGCACGGACGCGCGGTTCAGGGGCCTGGCGGCGGTCAGCAGGAACACCGCGTGGGTGGCCGGCTCGAAGGGCACCGTACTGCGCACCGGCGACGGTGGCCGCAGCTGGCGAAACGTCTCTCCGCCGGGCGCCGGTGAGCTTGAGTTCCGCGACATCGAGGCGTTCGACGGGCGGCGCGCGGTTGTGCTGGCCATCGGGGAGGGCGAGGCGTCGCGGGTCTTTCGCACCGACGACGGCGGTGTGAGCTGGAGCGAGAGCTTCCGCAACACCGACCCGAAGGCCTTCTACGACTGCCTCACCTTCTTCGACAGCCGCCACGGCCTGGCGATGAGCGACCCGGTGGACGGCAAGTACCGCATGCTGTCCACCGGCGATGGCGGCAAGTCCTGGAAGGTGCTGCCGAACGCGGGGATGCCGGCCGCGCAGCCCGGCGAGGCGGGGTTCGCGGCGAGCGGGCAGTGCCTGGTCAGCTCGGGGGCGCGGGACGTATGGCTGGCCACGGGCGGCGCGGCCACCGCGCGCGTGCTGCACTCCGGCGACCGCGGCCTGACCTGGACCGCCACCCAGTCGACGATCCCGGCCGGCGACCCGGCCAGGGGAGTCTTCGGCCTCGCCTTCCGCGACCGCCACCACGGCATCGCCGTCGGCGGTGACTACCGGACGGGCCAGGCCTCCCCGAGGGCGGCGGCGATCACCGGCGACGCGGGCCGCAGTTGGCGGCAGGCCAAGACACCGCCGCCCGCCTACCGCTCGGGGGTGGCCTGGCTGCCCCACAGCAGGAACGCGGCGCTCGCGGTGGGCCCGGAGGGCACGGACCTGACGATGGACGGGGGCCGCAGCTGGCGCACGATCGACGGCGGGTCCTACGACACGGTCGACTGCACCCGGGACTTCGGATGCTGGGCGTCGGGGGAGAAGGGGCGAGTGGCCCGCTTCGGCGGATGACTCTCGTGGGCGGGCTGACAATTCAGCCCGCCCACGCACCGAGGCGATGCACCCGACCCGCACCCGCCCAACCACCGCGTCGACGCACCCGCGCCCGCCCACGCACCGCGTCGACGCACCCGCACCCGCACCCGCACCCGCACCCGCGCCCACACCCGTCTACGAAGGCAACTGCTCCCGGTATCCCGCCAGTTCCGCCGCCGTCTTCGTCGCCACGAACTCCGTGATCCGGTACACGCAGACCCCCGCCGCGGTGAAGGGGTCCTCCGCCGCGATCCGTTCGACCCGCGCCCGGTCGACCCCCACGGCCAGGATCACGCCGCCGTCCCGCGGCACCTTCCGCCCCGAAGCGATGAAGACACCCGCCGCGTACTGCGCGTCCAGCCACGCGACGTGCGCGTCCAGCAGCTCGTTGACGCGCTCAAGGGGCTCGGTGTAGGTCAATTCGAGTACGAACATGATCGTCAGGTTACCGTCGGCCCGTTCTAGGGTGGTCGTCACCATGACGACCATAGAAACCCCCGCCGACGAGGCCGCCGCCCGAGCGATCCAGGACGCACTGCGCACCCGCGTGGTGCTCGACCAACCGGGACCCCCGCCCGGCACCGGCCGGGTGACGGGGGTGGACGTCGCGTACGACGACGAGCGCGACGTCGTCGTCGCCGCGGCCGTCGTCCTCGACGCCGCCACGCTCACCGTGCTCGACGAGGCCACCGCCGTCGGCCGGGTCGCCTTCCCGTACGTACCGGGCCTGCTGGCTTTCCGGGAACTGCCGACGGTGCTCGCCGCACTCGAATCCCTGTCGGCGGACCCCGGCCTGGTGGTCTGCGACGGTTACGGGCGGGCCCACCCGCGCCGTTTCGGCCTGGCCAGCCACCTCGGCGTGGTCACCGGACTCCCGACGATCGGCGTCGCCAAGAACCCCTTCACCTTCCGGTACGAGCAACCGGGCCCCCGGCGCGGTGACGTGTCCCCGCTGCTCGACCACGACGAGGAAGTGGGCCGCGCGCTGCGCACCCAGGACGCGGTGAAACCGGTCTTTGTCTCCGTCGGCCACCGGGTGAGCCTGGACAACGCCTGCGCCCACACCCTGCGGCTGGCCCCCGACTACCGCATCCCGGAGTCCACCCGCAGAGCCGACACCCTCTGCAGGCAGGCCCTGCGCGAGGTGACGGCCTGACCCCGGCGGCCCACGCCCCCGCCCCTACACCTGACGCACATCCGCGACCCGGAACCGGATCCCCGCCCCCTGCAACCGCTCAAGCAGCGCGTCCCCCATCGCCTCCACCGTCGTCACCTGTCCCGACGTCTTGGGCAGGTCGTCGAAGGCGAGGCACAGCACCGACTCCGCGAGCATCTTCGCGGTCTCGTCGTACCCGGGGTCGCCGCCGGACACCTCGGTGAACACCCGCCGCCCGCCGCCCTCGCCCACGAACCGCACCGAGAACCAACTCCGGTCCCTGCGCTCCGCGTCGGGCCCCGCGCCCGCTCCGTATCGGCCCGTCAGCCAGCTGCGCGCGGCCGGGATCTGCGCGAGCGCGAACAGGGCGCCCACCGCGGCCACACTCGCGCCCGCGACCGGCAGCCACTTCACCGACGCGTAGTGCCGGTAGCGGAAGTCGGGCCCGTAGCGTTCGAGCGCCGCCGCCGAGCGGGCCACCACCTGCGGGTCCAGGGTGCTCAGCGGCAGCGCCCAGGTGCCGGTCTCCCGGCTGCGCCGCGGCGCGGCGAACGGCGCCCGCGCCCGACGGCCCACCGGCTGCGGTTCCTGCTGCCGCCGTTCCTTCGCGGCCCGCAGGATCTGCGGCCCGCGCGCGAAGGCGTTGAGCGCCGAGGCGAGCGTCCCGCCGGAGAACATCGCGCCGGCGCGGACGAATCCGTCGATCCGCAGCGCTACGTCCTCGGGCAACTGCTGCACCGTGTAGTACACGCCGAGGTCGTGCGGGATCGAGTCGAAGCCGCAGGCGTGCACGATCCGCGCTCCGGTCTCCCTGGCGCGTGCGTCGTACTCGACGTACATCCGGTCGGCGAACTCGGACTCGCCCGACAGGTCCGCGTAGTCCGTCCCGGCCTCGGCGCACGCGGCGACCACACCCTCGCCGTACCAGACGTAGGGCCCGACCGTCGTCGCCAGCACCCGGGTGCTCCCGGCGAGCTCACGCAGCGATCCCGAGTCGGACACATCGGCGCGCAGCAGGGGAAGCGTCGCGCAGGCCGGGTCGATCGCGGTGAGCCGCTCGCGCAGCTTCTCCAACTTCGCGTTACTGCGCCCGGCCAGCGCCCACCGGCAGTCCAACGGGGCGTGCCGCGCGAGATATTCCGCCGTCAGCTCCCCGACGAAGCTCGTCGCCCCGAAGAGCACGATGTCGTACGCGCGACCGTTCGCACGCCCTGATCCAGCTGGCACTGTCTCGCCCATGCACGCCTCCGCAGTCGGTACCGAGCCACTGTCGGTCGCCGAGGCTAGCGTGATCCGCGAGGAAAAAGAACTAAGCGCTTGCTCGCCCGAAGGGCTTGTGCAGAGTGGAACACGTTCTTAGCATCGTTGCTGTTACATCGGTTGTGTCACAGTGCTGGGGGCTTGATGGCAGCGACAGTGAACGGCCCGCTCACCGGGGTGCGCGTGGTGGAGCTGGCGGGAATCGGCCCCGGGCCGTTCGCCGCCATGCTCCTCGCCGACCTGGGCGCGGACGTGGTCCGGGTGGACCGGCCGGGCGGCGGAGGCCTGGCCATCGATCCGGCGTACGACCTCACCAACCGCAACAAGCGCTCGGTCCTCGTCGACCTCAAGTCCGCGGACGGCCCGGCCCGGGTCCTCGACCTGGTCGAGCGTGCGGACGTCCTGATCGAGGGCTACCGGCCGGGGGTCGCCGAGCGGCTCGGCGTCGGCCCCGACGCGTGTCTGGCCCGCAATCCGAAGCTCGTGTACGGGCGGATGACCGGCTGGGGCCAGGAGGGGCCACTCGCCCGGAGCGCCGGGCACGACATCGCGTACATCGCGCTCACCGGAACCCTCGGCATGTTCGGCAGGCCCGACGAGCCGCCGACCGTCCCGGCGAACCTCGTCGGCGACTACGCGGGCGGCTCGCTCTACCTGGTCGTCGGCGTACTCGCGGCGCTGCGGCACGCGGCGGGGCCGGACGGCGTGGGGCAGGTGGTCGACGCGGCGATCGTGGACGGCGCCGCGCACCTCGCCACGATGATCCACGGAATGCTGGCCGCGGGCGGCTGGCAGGACCGGCGCGGAGCGAACCTGCTCGACGGCGGCTGCCCCTTCTACGGCAACTACGAGACGTCGGACGGCCGGTACATGGCGGTGGGGGCGCTGGAGCAGCAGTTCTACACCGAGTTCGTCCGGCTCCTCGGCATCGAGGACCAGGCCCCGGCGCGCAAGGACCTCACCCGCTGGGACGAGCTGCGCGGTGTGATCGCCGCCCGGTTCAAGGAGCGGACCCGCGAGGAATGGACGGCGGTCTTCGAGGGCTCGGACGCCTGCGTCGCCCCTGTCCTGTCGTTGCGCGAAGCCCCCACACACCCGCACCTGGCGGCCCGCGGCACCTTCGTCGAGCACGGCGGCCTCACCCAGCCCGCGCCCGCGCCGCGCTTCTCCGCCACACCGGGCTCGGTGCGCCTGCCGCCCGCTCAGCCCGGCGCCGACACCGCGGAAGTGGCCCGCGACTGGGACGTACCGAGCATCGGCACTCCCGGAACGGCAGAGGCAGAGACAGACGCGGACAAGGACAGGGACAAGGACGGCGTCGGCTGATGGAGATCTCCACCGCCCTCAACTACGCGGACGACCCACGCGAGGCCTGCGACCGCATCGCCGCGCTGGAATCGGCGGGCCTGGACGCCGTCTGGGTCGCCGAGGCGTACGGCTTCGACTCGCCCACCATCATGGGCTACCTCGCCGCCCGCACCGAGCGCATGAAGATCGGCGCCGCGATCCTCAACGTCTACTCGCGTACGCCCGCGCTCATCGCCCAGACCGCCGCCGGACTCGACGCGATCTCCGGCGGCCGGGCGCTGCTGGGGCTCGGCGCCTCCGGGCCGCAGGTCGTCGAGGGCTGGCACGGCAAGCCGTACGACAGGCCGCTCGGCCGCACCCGCGAGACCGTCGAGCTGTGCCGTCGCATCTGGAAGCGCGAGGCCATCGACCACCACGGCATCACCGACATGCCGTTGCCGCAGGAGAAGGGCGGCAGGCTGGGCAAGCCGCTCAAGATCCTCACCAGGCCGGTGCGTGACAGGATCCCGATCCACATCGCCTCCCTCGGCCCGGCCAATGTGAAGCTCACCGCCGAGATCGCCGACGGCTGGCTGCCGACGCTCTTCATCCCCGAGAAGGCCCAGCAGGTCTGGGGCGGCGCCCTCGCCGAAGGCGCCGCCGGACGCGACCCCTCGCTGGGCCCCTGCAGACCGTCGCGGGCGGCCTGCTCGCCGTCGGAGCGGACACCGAGCAGCTCCGGGAGCTCGCCCGCCCGCGGATCGCGCTGTACGTCGGCGGCATGGGTGCCAAGGGCAAGAACTTCTACAACGACCTCGCCTACGGCTACGAGGAAGCGGCGGCGAAGATCCAGGACCTCTACCTCGCCGGGAAGAAGAGGGAGGCCGAGGCCGCCGTCCCCGACGAGTTCTGCGAACTCATGTCGCTGTGCGGCCCCGAGGGGTACGTACGCGAACGCATCGAGGCCTTCCGCGAGGCGGGCGTCACCATGCTCGATGTCGTTCCCGTCGGCCCCGAGCCGGCCAAGTTGATCGAAACCGTCAAGGGCTGGCTGTAGGAGGCAGAGTTGAAGCGTCAGATCTTCACCGCGGAGCACGAGGCCTTCCGGGAGACCGTGCGTACCTTCCTGACGAAGGAAGTGGAACCGCACCACGAGCAGTGGGAGCAGGACGGCATCGTCAGCCGTGACGTGTGGCTGGCGGCCGGTCGGCAGGGGCTGCTGGGGCTCGCCGTGCCCGAGGAGTACGGAGGCGGCGGCAACACCGATTTCCGCTACAGCGCCGTACTCGCCGAGGAGTTCGTCCGCGCGGGCGCCTCCGGGCTCGCGGTCGGGCTGCACAACGACATCATCGGGCCCTATCTCACCGGGCTCGGCACCGAGGAGCAGAAGCGGCGCTGGCTGCCGGGTTTCTGCAGCGGCGAGACCATCACCGCCATCGCGATGACGGAGCCGGGCGCGGGCTCCGACCTCCAGGGCATCCGCACGACCGCGCAGGACCGCGGCGATCACTGGCTGCTCAACGGATCCAAGACCTTCATCTCCAACGGCATCCTCGCCGACCTGGTGATCGTGGTGGCGAAAACGACCCCCGAGGGCGGTGCGAAGGGCCTGTCGCTGCTGCTGGTCGAGCGCGGCGCGGAGGGCTTCGAGCGCGGCCGGAACCTCGACAAGATCGGCCAGAAGGCCCAGGACACCGCCGAGTTGTTCTTCAACGACGTACGTGTCCCCAAGGAGAACCTGCTCGGCGAGCTCGACGGCGCCTTCATCCATCTGATGACCAATCTCGCGCAGGAGCGGATGGGCATCGCGGTCGCCGGGATCGCCGCCGCCGAGTACCTCCTGGAGATCACCACGCGGTACGTCAAGGAGCGCGAGGCGTTCGGCCGACCCCTGTCCAAGCTCCAGCACATCCGCTTCGAGATCGCGGAGATGGCCACCGAGTGCGCCGTCACACGTACGTTCCTCGACCGCTGCATCGCCGATCACTCGGACGGGGAACTCGACGCGGTACACGCGTCGATGGCCAAGTGGTGGGCCACCGAACTGCAGAAGCGGGTCGCGGACCGCTGCCTCCAACTGCACGGCGGCTACGGCTATATGACCGAGTACCGCGTCGCCAAGGCGTTCACGGACGGCCGTATCCAGACGATCTACGGCGGTACCACCGAGATCATGAAGGAGATCATCGGCCGTTCCCTGCTGGCCTGACCGCCACCCCTCTCTTGTACGTCACCCTCGAAAGGCAGTTGTCTTGAGTACCGAAGCGTTCGTGTACGACGCGATCCGCACCCCGCGCGGTCGCGGGAAGGCCAATGGCGCCCTGCACGGCACCAAGCCGATCGACCTCGTCGTCGGTCTGATCCACGAGATCCGCCGCAGGCTCCCCGACCTGGACCCCGCCGCCATCGACGACATCGTGCTCGGCGTCGTGGGGCCGGTCGGCGACCAGGGCTCCGACATCGCCCGGATCGCCGCCATCGCGGCGGGGCTGCCCGACACCGTGGCGGGCGTTCAGGAGAACCGCTTCTGTGCCTCCGGCCTGGAAGCCGTCAACATGGCTGCCATGAAGGTCCGTTCGGGCTGGGAGGACCTGGTCCTCGCGGGTGGCGTGGAGTCCATGTCGCGGGTGCCGATGGCCTCGGACGGCGGCGCCTGGTTCGCCGACCCGATGACCAACTACGAGACCGGCTTCGTCCCGCAGGGCATCGGCGCCGACCTCATCGCCACCATCGAGGGATACTCGCGCCGCGACGTCGACGAGTACGCGGCGCTCTCCCAGGAGCGGGCCGCCGAGGCATGGAAGGACGGACGCTTCAACCGCTCCGTCGTCCCGGTGCAGGACCGCAACGGCCTCACCGTCCTCGACCACGACGAGCACATGCGCCCCGGCACCACCGCGGACTCCCTCGGCGCGCTCAAGCCGTCCTTCGCGATGATCGGCGAGCACGGCGGCTTCGACGCCGTCGCGCTCCAGAAGTACCACTGGGTCGAGAAGATCGACCACGTCCACCACGCGGGCAACTCCTCGGGCATCGTGGACGGGGCGGCCCTGGTCGCCATCGGCTCCGGCGCGGTCGGCGAGCGCTACGGCCTCACGCCCCGCGCCCGCATCGTCTCCGCCGCGGTGTCCGGCTCCGAGCCGACCATCATGCTGACGGGCCCCGCTCCCGCCACCCGCAAGGCACTCGCCAAGGCTGGCCTGACGATCGGTGACATCGACCTGGTCGAGATCAACGAGGCCTTCGCGGGCGTCGTCCTGCGCTTCGCCAGGGACATGGACCTCCCGCTGGACAAGATCAATGTCAATGGCGGCGCCATCGCCATGGGGCACCCGCTGGGCGCCACCGGCGCGATGATCCTGGGCACGCTCATCGACGAACTGGAGCGCCGCGACCAGCGGTACGGCCTCGCCACCCTGTGCGTCGGCGGCGGCATGGGCATCGCCACCGTCATCGAGCGTCTCTGATCCCGTCCCTTCCCTCACGGAGTAGCCACCACATGAGCGAGTCCACCACCATCCGCTGGGAACAGGACGAGACCGGTGTCGTCACCCTCGTCCTCGACGATCCCAACCAGTCCGCCAACACCATGAACCAGGCCTTCAAGGCCTCCATCGCGGCGATCGCCGACCGCGCGGAGGCCGAGAAGGACACCATCCGCGGCATCATCTTCACCTCGGCCAAGAAGACCTTCTTCGCGGGCGGCGACCTCAAGGACATGATCAAGGTCGGTCCCGAGCACGCCCAGCAGGCCTTCGACACCGGCACCGCCATCAAGAGGTCGCTGCGCCGCATCGAGACCCTCGGCAAGCCGGTCGTCGCGGCGATCAACGGTGCGGCGCTCGGCGGCGGTTACGAGATCGCGCTGGCCTGCCACCACCGGGTGGCGCTCGACGCCCCCGGGTCCAAGATCGGCCTGCCCGAGGTCACCCTCGGCCTCCTCCCGGCGGGCGGCGGAGTCACCCGCACAGTACGGCTGATGGGCATCGCCGACGCGCTGCTGAAGGTGCTCCTGCAGGGCACCCAGTACAACCCGCGACGCGCCCTGGAGAACGGCCTCGTCCACGAGGTGGCCGCGACCCCCGAGGAGATGCTCGCCAAGGCGCACGCCTTCATCGCGGCCAACCCCGAGTCCCAGCAGCCCTGGGACATCAAGGGCTACAAGATCCCCGGCGGCACCCCCGCCAGCCCGCGCTTCGCGGCGAACCTCCCCGCCTTCCCGGCCAACCTCAGGAAGCAGACCGCGGGCGCCCCCTACCCTGCCCCGCGCAACATCCTCGCCGCGGCGGTGGAGGGCTCCCAGGTCGACTTCGAGACCGCGCTGACCATCGAGGCGCGGTACTTCACCGAGCTGGTCACCGGGCAGATCTCCAAGAACATGATCCAGGCGTTCTTCTTCGACCTGCAGGCCGTCAACGCGGGCGTCAGCCGCCCGAAGGGCATCGAGCCGCGGCCGGTCCGCAAGGTCGCCGTGCTGGGCGCCGGGATGATGGGCGCGGGCATCGCGTACACCTGTGCACGCGCCGGCATCGACGTCGTACTCAAGGACGTGACGGTCGAGGCCGCGGCCAAGGGCAAGGCGTACTCCGAGAAGCTCCTCGACAAGGCGCTCTCGCGCGGCCGTACGACCGAGGCCAAGCGCGGCGAGCTCCTCGCCCGCATCACGCCGACCGCCGATCCCGTCGCCCTCGCGGGCTGCGACGCGGTGATCGAGGCGGTCTTCGAGGACACCGCGCTCAAGCACAAGGTGTTCCAGGAGATCCAGGACATCATCGAGCCCGACGCGCTGCTCTGCTCCAACACCTCCACCCTGCCCATCACCGGCCTCGCCGAGGGGGTGTCGCGCCCCGTCGACTTCATCGGGCTGCACTTCTTCTCGCCCGTCGACAAGATGCCGCTCGTGGAGATCATCAAGGGCGAGCGGAGCGGCGACGAGGCGCTGGCCCGCGCCTTCGACCTGGTGCGTCAGATCAACAAGACGCCGATCGTGGTGAACGACTCGCGCGGCTTCTTCACCTCGCGCGTGATCGGCCAGTTCATCAACGAGGGCGTGGCGATGGTCGCCGAGGGCATCGAACCTGCCTCGATCGAGCAGGCCGCCGCCCAGGCCGGCTACCCGGCGAAGGTCCTGTCCCTGATGGACGAGCTGACCCTCACCCTGCCGCGCAAGATCCGCAACGAGACGAAGCGGGCGGTCGAGGAAGCGGGCGGCAGCTGGCCGGGGCACCCGTCGGACGCGGTCATCGACCGGATGGTCGACGAGTTCGGGCGCCCCGGGCGCAGCGGTGGCGCGGGCTTCTACGAGTACGACGAGGACGGGAAGCGCACGCGGCTGTGGCCGGGCCTGCGCGAGCACTTCAGCAAGCCGGGCGTCGAGATCCCCTTCTCCGACATGAAGGAGCGGATGCTGTTCTCCGAGGCGCTGGACACCGTCCGCTGCTTCGAGGAGGGCGTGCTGACCTCGGTCGCCGACGCCAACATCGGCTCGATCATGGGCATCGGCTTCCCCGCCTGGACGGGCGGCGCGATCCAGTACATCAACGGCTACGAGGGCGGCCTGCCCGGCTTCGTGGCACGCGCGCGTGAGCTCACCGAGAAGTACGGCGAGCGCTTCACCCCGCCCGCGCTGCTGCTGGAGAAGGCCGAACGGGGCGAGAGGTTCAGCGACCCCGACCGGACCTGACCGGCCCGGACGGCGTACGACGTGGCGGGCGGGGCACCGCCCGCCACGTCGGGCCGGACCGACGCCGGGTCAGGCGACGACCTGGTCCACGAAGCCATGCACATTGGCGACGTTGCGGGCGATCTGCTCCTCCGGGGTCAGCGACTCCTCCAGCCGCTTCGCCAGCGCGTTCTTCTTCCGGCCGCGCACATACAGCGAGCAGGCCAGGTCGGCGCAGACGTAGATGCCGAGCGTGTCGCCGTTGCGCCCCGCAGGGCCGGCCTTGCGGGCGCTGAGCAGATCCACGCCGGACCCCGAGTGCGAGGTCACACAGAACGAGCACAGGCTGGTCCTGAGCAGTGACCGCCGGCCGCCCGGCGCCGCGCGCAGCGTGAGGCCGACGAGTCCGTCCTGCCGCCCGATCACCAGGTAGCCGCGGTCGGCCGCACCCGGATCGCGCCAGCCGAGGAAGTCGAGGTGTTCCCAGGGCTGATCGGCGAGATCCCGGGGCAGGTTGATCCGGCGTGCCTCGCCCTTGGAGCAGTTGACGAAGGACGCACGGATCTCTTGTTCGGTGATTGCTTCCACGTTGCCGGAAATTAGCACGCCGAACAAGTACGTGTCGTACGAATATATGCGGCCGGTGGCCAAAACGGCGGGCGGGCCGCGGCGGTGGCCCGCCCGCCGTTCACTCCGCGACGAAGGCGGCCCGCAGCTCTTCCTTGAGGGACCGCTGGAACGCCGTGACCAGCGCCTGGAGCACCATCGGCTGCATATGGGCCGACAGCGACTTCATCGCCTCCACATGCTCCGGGTCCGACTCGCGCTCCCGGTAGGGCCCCCACACCTCGTCCTTGAAGAGGTGCGTCAGCGCGTGGGCCGCCGACCGGGTGTGCTCCAGCAGGATCGTGCGGGCGGCGAGAATCGTCTCCTGCGCGATGGGTACGCCGAGGAGCTGCACGCCGAGGGCCAGCAGCCCGGGGTCGACGTGGAAGGTGTCGGGGGTGTCGGCGCGCCGCAGGACGTTCATCGCGGCGAGCCGGTCGATGTCCCCGTCCGACAGGGGGCGGCCGGCCCGGCGCTCCAGCTCCGCGCGGGTCGCGTCCTCGGCCGTGTCGGGGACCCAGGACGCCACCAGGGCGCGGTGGATCGCCAGGTCGTGGGCGCTCAGGTCGGGCGGCAGCTGCTCCAGATACCGCTCGATGGCGGCCAGCGTCATGCCGTGGTGCTGGAGCTCCTCGATGAGCGCCAGCCTGGAGAGGTGCGCGTGGCCGTAGTGGCCAACGCGGCGCGCTCCGATCGCGGGGGGCGGCAGCAGACCGCGGGTGCTGTAGAAGCGGATCGTACGCACCGTGACTCCGGCCCGTGCGGCCAGTTCGTCAACCGTGAGCGTCTGCTCCTCGGTGTCCGTCGTCATGTCTGCGCCTCGCTTCCACTGCCGCTGTCGCCGCTGTGCTCCAATGCGGTGCAACAGTATTGCTGTCTCACCACTGTTGTGAAAGCGTCCGGCCAATCCATGGCGACAGGAGCCGGTCATGACCACGATCCTGCGACTTCCCGATGAGCCCGCGGAACTCACCCTTCCCGCGTTGCTGCTGCGCAATGCGCAGGATCACGGCGACCTTCCGGCGCTGTCCTGGCGAACGGCGGGCGCGGGGCGAGCGGGAGAGGCGGCCGGGTGGACCACGCTCACCTGGGGCGAGGTGCGACGCAAGACCGCCGTCCTGGCCGCCGGCTACGCGGCGCTCGGGGTGCGGCGCGGCGAGCAGGTCCTGATGATGATGGGCAACCGGCCCGAGCACTGGCTCACCGACCTCGCCCTCACCCACCTCGGGGCGATCCCCGTGACGGTGTACGGGACGGCCGCGCCGGAGCAGATCGCGCACATCGCCCGGCACGGCCGCGCCCGCTTCGCGGTCGTCGAGGGCTTGCGTGAGGTGGAGCTGTGGGAGCCGATGCTCGCGGACAGGTCGGTGCCCCTGGAACGGCTGGTCGTGGTCGAGGCGGCTGCCGCCGGGACCCACCGCACGTACGGCTCCCTGCACGCCACGGGCAGCCGCCTGCACCACGCGGACGGCTTCGAGAAGGGCTGGCGCGAGACGCGCGCCGACGACGTGCTGACCGTCGTCTACACCTCGGGCACGACCGGCGACCCCAAGGGCGTACCGATCACGCACCGCATGGTCGTACGCAACGGACTCGCCCTGGACCGGGTCGTCGAACTCCCCGACCACGTCGACCACATCTGCTACCTTCCGTTCGCCCATGTCGCCGAGCGCATGCTGGGCATCTATCTGCCGGTGTTCCGCGCCTCGCACGTCCATCTGTGCACCGATCCGGCCGCCGTGGCGGCGACGGCGCGCGAACTGCGCCCGGCGCAGTTCTTCGGCGTACCCCGGGTGTGGGAGAAGCTCGCCGCGTCCGTCCGGGCGGCGCTGTCGTCGCTGCCCGCGGAGCGGCGGGCCGTGATCGAGGCGGCGGCGGGGACGGCGCGTGAACACGTGGCGTACCGCGAGCGGGGCGAGCGCCCGCCCGCCGACCTCGACGCCGCTTACCTGCGGGCGAAGGCGGAGATCCTCGATCCGCTCCTCGCCCTGGCCGGGTTCGACCGGCTGAGGTGGACCGCGAGCGCGTCCGCGCCGATGCCGCAGGACGTGGTGCGGTTCTGGGCCGGGTTCGGGGTGGTGATCATGGACGCCTGGGGTCTGACCGAGACGGTCGGCGTGTGCACGGCCAACGGCCCGTCCGCCTTCCGGCTCGGCTCGGTGGGCCGCCCCCTGGAGGGCCTGGAACTGCGGATCGCGCGGGACGGCGAGATCCTGGTGCGCGGGGACACGGTGTTCGACGGATATCTGCGGGCGGACGGCTCGGTGGAGGGCGCCCTCGACGCGGACGGCTGGTTCGCGACGGGGGACATCGGCCGGATCGACGAGGACGGCTACCTCTGGCTCACCGACCGCAAGAAGGAAATGATCATCACGTCGAGCGGCAAGAACGTCTCGCCGGCGCTCGTCGAGAACGCCCTGAAGGAACACTCCCTGATCGGCCAGGCCCTGGCCCACGGCGACGGCCGCTCCTACCTGGTGGCACTGCTGGTCCTGGACGCGGAGACGGCCCCGGCATGGGCGGCCGGGCAGGGGATCGAGAGCGAGGGGGACCTCGCGGCCCTGGCCGGGCACCCCGCCGTTCGGGCCGAGATCGACCGCGCGGTCGTAGCGGTCAACGCCCGCCTCAACCGCACCGAGCAGATCAAGCGCTACCGGCTGCTGTCGAGGGAATGGGGCCCGGAGACGGGCGAGTTGACCCCGTCGCTGAAGATGCGCCGCCGGGTGATCCGCGACCGGTACGCGGACGACATCGAGGGGCTGTACGACGGAGCCTGACGGGACGGTCGCGGGACGGGCCCGATTGTCAGTGGCGGCTCGTACGGTGGTGCCATGTCGGAGATCGGTTATGTACGGGGGGACGCGACCGCGCCGCAGGGCAAGGGCGTCAAGATCATCGCGCATGTCTGCAACGACCTGGGCGGCTGGGGCAAGGGCTTCGTGCTGGCGCTGTCGCGCCGCTGGCCCGAGCCGGAGACGGCGTACCGGCGGTGGCACCGGGAGCGGGCCGCCAATGAATTCGGCCTCGGCGCTGTGCAGTGCGTCCAGGTGGAGCCGTACATCTGGGTGGCCAACATGGTCGGACAACACGGAATGCGCACCGGGAGCAAGGGCGTCCCCGTGCGGTACGAGGCCATTGACCGGGCTCTCGGGGCGGTGGCGGGCCGAGCCGCCGATCTGGGCGCATCGGTCCACATGCCGCGCATCGGGTGCGGGCTGGCGGGCGGCAAGTGGTCGCGGATCGAGCCGCTGGTGGGGGAGCGGCTGGTGAGACGAGGCATATCGGTGACGGTCTACGAGCGCTAAGAGTGATCGGCACGGCCCCGGGCCCCCGGCCCGCCCGTCCCGGTCTCCTGCTCCCGGGACGGGCGGGCCGGGGCGCGTCGTGGCGTCGGCCCGCGCCGTGCGGTCAGCGACCGCCCGCGATGACCGGGTAGTGGTCGCTCAGGTTCGTGTACGTGTACTTCTTGCCCCAGCTGGAGACCGTCCAGGGAGCGCTCTGCTCCTTGAGCACGTCGTTCTTCCAGCCGGCCGGCTTGGCGTGGCCCGCCCGGTGCAGGACGTAGTCGAGGTCCTCGCGCGGGTCGTCGGGGTAGCGCTCCGCGGCGATCGAGTTGTCCGCGGTGTCGAAGGAGTACGGGTGGCCGGTGCGTGAGTCGGCGGCCGTGAGGCCCGCGTCGGCGAGCATCGAGGCGTACTCGGCGCTGTGCGAGTCGACATTGAAGTCGCCCGCGACCAGGACCTGCTCCGAGGCGGGGATGTTCTTGGCGTCGAGGAAGGCGTCCATCGCCTTGAACTGTCGGCTGCGCATCTGCGCGGCCTCGCCCGCCCCGCAGCCCGGGTCGGTGGACTGCGTGTGGGTGCCGACGACGTGCACCTTGGCGCCGTTCACATTGAGGACGGCGTATACGAAGCCCTTGTTCGAGTACCAGTCGGAACCGCATGCGTCCTGGTAGACGTACTGCTCCTTGCGCACCACCGGCCACTTGCTGAGAATCGCGACCCCACCGTCCTCGGGCGTCGTCGCGGAGTACGACCCGCCGGTCGCGTCCCAACCGTCCTTGCTACGGCCCATCACGGGCGTCTGGTGCGGGTACTGCGCGGCGGCATTGCTCTTGAGCGCGTCGGAGGCGCCGTTGTCGAAGGCCTCCTGCACGACCACCACGTCGTTGCCCTGGAAGAAGGAGGCCTCCGGAATCGTCTTCGCCCGGTGGTCCTGGCCCCAGTTGGGGTAGAGAGTCTTGCTGAAAAGGAACGTGTTGTAGGTCAGCACCTTCAGCGAAGGCGCGTCGGCCGCGGGAGTCTCGGGCGCCGCCGAGGCGGACGGGCCGGTCGCGGCCAGAGTGACGGCCGCGAGGGCGGTGGCCAGGGCTGCGCCAGGAATACGGCGGAGCGCGGAGTGAGGCACTGGATCTCCCGATGCTGGTGTGGGGGTTGGACCGGCGCCGCACATCAAATCAGCCAGAGTTACTTCCCGGTAGCCATTGGGCACCACCGGGTCGGCCGGTTGCCCACGATCAAGCCAACTCTCATTCGCCAGGGCCCCTGGCCGGTGCCAGGGAGGGGGAGAGGGCGACCGGCGCGCCCGGGTGCGGCGATATCGCGGATCACCGGGCCGCCCCGTGATCGCATACTGGATCACAAGCCCGCCGACCCCTTGGAGTCACCCGATGAAGCCCGGTGGACAGGATCCGGCGCCGCCCCCGCCCGGCGGTGTGCTGTGGAGCGTCGCGGGTGACGTGCGCGCGCTGCTGATGCTCCCCGCAGCGCTGACCATGCAGGTCGCGCACCCGGCCGTCGGCGCCGGAGTCGACGAGCACTCCGTGTTCCGTACGGACCCCTGGGGGCGCGGCGAGCGATCCGTGCGATCCGTGCAGCTGTGGGTGTACGGGGGAGAGGCGGCCGCCGACGAGGGCCGCAGGCTCCGGCAGCTGCACAAGTCCATCCGGGGCGCCGACGCGCACGGCCGCCGCTATCACGCGCTCGACCCGCAGTACTACGCCTGGGTCCACGCCACCGGCTTCCCCTGTTACCAGCACGCGCTGCGCTACCTCGCCCGCCCGCTCACCGACGCGCAGGAGCGGCAGTTGTACGCGGAGTGGCTCCGGGTCGGCCGGATCCTCGGCATCCACGACCGGGACATGCCGCAGACCGTCGAGGAGTTCTGGCCGTACTACCGCAAGATGCTGGCCGAGGAGATCGAAGCGACCGTGGTGGTACGCGAACTGCTTGCCCCCGACAGCCCGGTGCCCGCCCCCTCCCTGGGCCCCCTCCCGGTGCGCCTGCTGCTGAGGGCCCTGTGGCCGCACCTGCTGCCGCCGCTCGCCCGCTTCAGGTCCTTCGTGACCGTCGGCTTCATGCCGCCGGACGCCCGCGAGGCGATCGGCCTGGAGTGGAGCGACGCGCAGGAGCGCAGGCTTCGGCGGTTCGGCCGCGTCGTGCGGGTCGTGGTGCCGTCGCTGCCCGAGCGGTTGCGTTATCTGCCGCGCGCCAGGGCGGCGAGGGCGCGGTACCGCGCCGACCGGTAGGCGGGCGAAAAGGGCTCAGGGCCCAGGGCAGAACGTAGGGCCTGGCGTGTGAGAGCGCTCTCACGAGGTTGCGTCAGAGAGTGCCCTGATTGCTCTCGCTCCGCCAAGGTTCCTCGATGCGTCAAGACTCGAACGCATGGCGACGGCGGGTAGTCCCAACTGGCGTCTGTGTCACAAGTATTGACACTCCCATTACAGGAGTTTTACGTTCCCTCTCATCTGAGAGCGCTCTCGGACGCCCGTTCCTCCACGATTTCGAGGTGCCGTCCATGCCAGCCCCCCGCCTCAGATCGGCCTCCGCGCTGATCCTGGTAACCGCTCTGGCCGCAGTCGGTCTGGGCTCCGCCGCCGCTCCCGCGGCAGCCGCCACCATCCCTGTCGGTTCGGGCAGTTACTCCGATGTGCGCCCCGCCGGCGCTTCGGGCCCCACGACCAACACCGGCGCACCCGTCACACCCAAGGTGACACCGGCCGCGAAGGACAAGCCGGTGCCCACCAACGACTGGTGGTCCTCCCTCGCCTTCCAGCGCTACGGCGACAATCCGCACTCCACACCCATGTACGGGCATCCGCTCACCTATCAGGCCACCCGCGGCGGCCTCGAAGTCGGCTACCCGACGAGCCCCGCCATCGTCGGTGACGGCCGCCAGTACGAGTTCGCGCACAAGGCCGACCTCACCCTCGGCCTGACCGGGCTCAACTCCCCGGACACCAAGGCCGACGACTGGTCCGACTGGACCGTCACGCCGTACTGGTCCGACGGGACCCGCACCCTGCGCACCACCATCGGCCACGGCATGCCGTACGTGTACGCCAAGGGCTCCGGCGGCAACGCCCAGATCACCACTGCCGCCGCGCCCACCGTCTTCGCCGACCAGGGCAATGTCCTGGGCATCACCGTCGCGGGCCACCACTACGCACTGTTCGCGCCGACCGGCAGCGACTGGAACGTATCGGGGTCCACCGTCACCGCCGGGCTCGGTTCCAAGGACTACTTCTCGCTCGCCGTGCTGCCGTCCGCCGACGCCCTCGCGACGTACAAGAAGTACGCCTTCAGCTTCGTCTCCGGCTCCAAGGCGACGTGGAGCTCGGAGGCCGGCACGGTCAAGGCGACGTACGCCCTCACCACCGAGGCCAAGGAGGGCACCGAGAGGGGCACCCTGCAGGCCCTCTACCGCCACCAGTGGCTGCACACCACCGACCCGCTCACCCCGTACACCTACGTGTCACCGCGGGGCACGATGAAGGTCCGCGAGGCCACCTCCTTCAGCACCAGCCAGCGGGCCTCGGGCGTACTGCCGGCGCTGCCGAAGTCGAGCGGCGTCGACACGGCCAGACTCAGGGGCTATCTGAACGAGGTGGCGAACGCGGCCGACCCGTTCTCCGGCGCCACCGACACCTACTGGACCGGCAAGGCCCTCGGTCGCCTCGCCCAACTCGTTCCCGTGGCCGACCAGATCGGCGAGACCGCCACCCGCGACAAGCTGCTCGGGCTGATGAAGGGGCGCCTCCAGGACTGGTTCACGGCAGGTGGCGTCAGTGAGTTCAGCTACGACAAGGACTGGAAGACGCTGACCGGCTACCCGGCGTCGTACGGCAGCGACACCGAACTCAACGACCACCACTTCCACTACAGCTACTACGTCTACGCGGCCGCGATCGTCGCGCAGTACGACCCGGCCTGGGCCGCCGACTCCGCCTGGGGCGGCATGGTCAAGACCCTGGTGCGCGACGCCGCCAACCCCAGCCGCACCGATGCCACTTTCCCCTTCCTGCGCGGCTTCGACGTCTACGCCGGGCACAGCTGGGCCTCGGGCCACCAGGGCTTCGCGGCGGGCAACAACCAGGAGTCCTCGTCGGAGTCCACCAACCTCAGCGCGGGACTCGTCCTGTGGGGCGCCGCGACCGGCGACACCTCGCTGCGTGACCTCGGGACGTTCCTGCTGACCACCGAGGCGGAGGCCATCTCGCAGTATTGGTTCGACGCCGACCAGCAGGTCTTCCCGTCCTCCTACGGCCACGACACGGTCGGCATGGTGTGGGGCAGCGGAGCCGCGTACGCCACCTGGTGGACCGCGAACCCCGAGGAGATCCACGGCATCAACGTCCTCCCGGTGACAGGCGGTTCGCTGCACCTCGGTCGTAAGAAGGACGCGATCAAGCGCAATATCGCGGAGATGGAGCGCGAGAACGGCGGCCCTGCCGTCGAATGGCGCGACCTCCTCTGGGAGTTCGAGTCGATCGCGGACCCGGGAGCGGCGAAGACCAAGTGGGACGCGGGCCACGCGGGTTACACCCCGGAGCAGGGTGAGTCCAAGGCGCACACCTACCACTGGATCAACACGCTCGACACGCTCGGCGCCCCCGACGCGTCGGTGGCCGGGGACATCCCGACCTCCGCGGTCTTCACCAAGGGCACGGTACGGACCTACGCCGCGCACAACCACGGCTCCACGGCCCGCACGGTGACCTTCTCGGACGGCGGCAAGCTCACCGTCGCGGCCCGCTCGACGGCGACCGGCACCGGCACCGGTGGCGGCGACCCGGACCCGGATCCCGACCCGCCCACCGGCAACACCTTCCAGCTGCGCACCGGAGGAGCTCTCACCACCGCGATCGGCACCACGGCGGGCAGCGACACCATCGCCTCCGCGGGCGGCGGCAACCACGACGGCACCCCGAACAACCCGCAGAGGTACGAGGTCAAGAACGTCACCGGCGCGGTCAAGTCGGGCGCGTCCACCTCGTTCCGCCTCCAACTGGACGCGGGCTCCGCGGTCGGTCTCGGCCAGCAGGCCAGGATCAGCTACGACCTCACGGGGGACGGCACCTTCGAAAGGACAGAGACCTACAACTACTTCGCGACCGATCCGGTGGCGGGCTGGGAGGAGTACGGGCAGTCCCGCGGCCTCAAGTCGGCGACCGGCACACTCGGCGCCCTCAAGGGCGGCACCGTACGCCTGGAGGTGTGGAACGCCATCGGCAACGGAACGGCCAAGGTCCTTACCGGCACGGACCGTTCGAGCCTGGTGATCCCCTTCCAGTGAAATCAGTGAATCGGTGAACGAGTGAACCGTCCGCCGCCGGTCCGGTGACCGGTGGCGGGCCACGCGGCGGGTCCCGGTCGTCAGGCCGAGGCCCGCCGCACCAGTTCGGTCGGCATGATCACCGAGGCCGGCGCGCCCGATTCCGGGCCGCCGTCCTCGCTCAGTACCCGCATCAGCAGCCTCACCATCAACCGGCCCATGCCCTCGATGTCCTGACGGACCGTCGTCAGTGGCGGATCCGCCGACTCGGCGAGCGACAGCACGTCGTCGAAGCCGACCAGCGCGACATCCTCGGGCACCCGCCGGCCCCGCTCGCGCAGCACCCGCAGGGCGCCCGCGGCCATCAGGTCATTGGCGGCAAAGACCGCGTCCAACTCCGGGCGTCGCTCCAGCAGTTCCGTCATGGCGAGGGCCCCGCTCTCCACGGTGAAGGCGCCCTGCGCGATCAGCCCCGGATCCGCGTCGAGCAGCACGTCGCGGTAGCCGTCGATGCGATCGAGGGCGGAGGTCTGGTCGCGCGGGCCCGCGATGTGCGCGATGCGCTCGCGGCCCAGGCCGACGAGATGGTGCACGGCCTGCCGGGCGCCGCCGCGGTTGTCGCAGTCGACGTACGGGACCGCGCGCTCGGAGTCGGTGCCCGACCAGCCGGGGCGCCCACCGAAGACGGTCGGGAGCTTCACCCGGCGGATGACGGCGGGCAGTTCGTCGTCGTTGTGCAGCGAGAAGGCGAGCGCACCGTCGACGTGGCCGCCGCCGAGGTAGCGGGCGATGCGGTCGTAGTCGCCGGGGCCTTCGACCCACAGAAGCACCAACTGTGAGTCGTGTGCGGTCAGTTCCCTGCTGATCCCGCGCAGCTGCTGCTCGAAGAACGGATCGGAGAAGATCCGGAAATCCGGCTCGGCGATGATCACGGCGACCGCGCCGTTGCGCCGGGTGACCAGGGAACGGGCCGCGTGGTTCGGGACGTACCCCAGATCGTCGACGGCCCGGCGGACCTTGTCGACCAGCGGCTGCCGCACACCGGCGCCGCCGTTGACGACGCGGGAGGCCGTGGCGCGGGAGACACCGGCACGGGCCGCGACGGCTTCCAGAGTGGGGCGGGACCCAGCGGACTGCTCGGGCACTGCGAACGCTCCTCGGCTGCTCGGGGCGGCAGCGGGAGAGGGCTGCCGGATGGCAGGCTACCGGGTCGCGCGGATCTTCAGAGAGCGCTTTCAGTAGCCTGCCGCCCACGGTACGCGGCTGGGCGTACCGGGTGCGTGGCGGGGAGCGGGTGTCACGACGACAGCCCGCGCCGCCACCCCGGCGGGGCGGCGCGGGCTGTCACCGGTCAGCGGTGGCCGTGCCCGTGACCCTGGCCATGGTCATGGACCGAGTTGGTCGCGGCGATCTTCTTCCACGACTTGGGCTGCGCCGGCTTCGCGTCCGCTCCGCTCGCGCGGGCGACCCGCGCGTCGGCCGCGGCCGGAGTGCCCGGCTTCGAGGGCTCGTACAGCCAGGTGTCGAAGAGCTCGGCGAGCGGCTTGCCCGAGGTCTTCTCCGCGAACTTCACGAAGTCGCCCACATTCGCGTTGCCGTAGGCGTACTTGGCGGTCCAGCCCTTGAGGATCTTGGAGAAGTCCTCGTCGCCGACCTCGTTGCGCAGCGCCTGCACGGCGAGCGCGCCCCGGTCGTACACGGCGATGTCGAACTGCTTGTCCGCACCCGGGTCGCCCGGCTTGACCGTCCAGAACGGGGAGTCGGCGGCGTTCGTCTCGTAGACATAGTCCGCCAGCTCCTGCGCGGTGCCCTCGCCCTCCTTCTCCGACCACAGCCACTGGCTGTAGCGGGCGAAGCCCTCGTTGATCCAGATGTCCTTCCAGCCCTTGACCGAGACGCTGTCGCCGTACCACTGGTGGGCCAGCTCATGGACGACGACCGAGACGTTCGAGCCGTTCGCGAACTGGCGCGGGCTGTAGAACGGCCGGGTCTGGGTCTCCAGGGCGTATCCGCTGGTCACGTTCGGGACGTAACCGCCCAGCGCGTTGAAGGGGTAGGGGCCGAAGACCTCAGTCAGCCAGTCGGCGACCTCCCCGGTGCGCTCGATGCTGGCGCGTGCGGCACCCGCGTTGTCACCGAGGTCCTTGCTGTACGCGTTGAGCACCGGCAGACCGCTCTCGGTCTTGTCGGTGGTGATGTCGAACTTCCCGACCGCGAGCGTCGCGAGATAACTGGCCTGCGGCTTGTTCGAGCGCCAGGCGAAGCGCGTCCAGCCGATCTTCGAGCTCTGCGACTGGAGCACGCCGTTGCTGATCGCCTGGGTGCCGTCGGGCACCGAGACCGACACGTCGTACGTCGCCTTGTCGAGCGGGTGGTCGTTGCTCGGGAACCACCACACGGCCGAGTCGGGCTCCTGGGCGGCGACACCGCCGTCCGGGGTGCGGTGCCAGGCCGTGTAGCCGCCGATCTTGAGCTCGGAGGGCTTCCCGGCATAGCGGACGACGACCGAAAGTGTCTTGTTCTTCTCCACCGGCGACGCCGGGGTGACGACCAGCTCCTGGTCGCCCTCCTTGACGAACGTCGCCTTCTTGCCGTTGACCCGAACCTCGCTCACCTTGAGGCCGAAGTCGAGATTGAAACGGGAAAGATTCTGCTTGGTGGTGGCGAGGATCGTCGCCGTACCCTCCAGCAGGTCCGTTTTGGGCTGGTACTTCAGGCGCAGGTCGTAATGGGATACGTCGTATCCGCCGTTGCCGCTGGCCGGGTAATAGGGGTCGCCGATACCCGGGGCGCCCGGAGTGCTGTGCTCTCCGGGGGAAACTCCCCCAGGCCCCCTCGCTGCGGCCGATGCCGGGATCGCCAGCAGCAAAGAGGCAGCGAGTGCGCTCGGGGCGATGAGTCTGCGGTGCACGGATGCTCCAAGTGGTCAGTCCGAAGGATCTGTTCGCACTCTATTCAGCCCCCCTGCCACCAGTCATGTCCATGGTCGCTCCTGTCACATGACTGCCATGTGGCCGACATGTCACCTCTCGCCCGGTTAAGGAGTGTGCGATCGTCCCACTGTGCTCTGCTGCCCTCTTTTCCACGGCAGTTGACCGGAGTACCTTCCGGCCATGCCGATACCTGCGCGGGGCACCCGAATGAAGTGGCACAGACTCATACCGGTGGCCGCGGCCGCCCTGATGGCCGTAATGATCTCCCCGGCGGGCGCCCAGGGCGCCGCGGCCGGACCCAAGGAGAGCAAACCCGTCTACTCCTACGACGACGCGATACGCGAATCCGTATGGGTGGACACCAGAATCGACGGCGACTCGGACGGGAAGACCGACCGGGTCGCCGTCGATATCGTCCGGCCCAGGGAACCCGCCCAGCAGGGGCGCAAAATACCGGTGATCATGGATGCCAGCCCCTACTACGCATGCTGCGGGCGCGGCAACGAGAGCCAGAAGAAGACGTACGACGCGAACGGCAAACCGGTCCAGTTCCCGCTCTACTACGACAACTACTTCGTGCCCCGCGGCTACGGCTTCGTCGCCGTCGACCTCGCCGGAACCAGCCGCTCGGACGGTTGCGTCGATGTCGGAGGCCGCTCCGACGTCCAGTCCGCCAAGGCCGTTGTCGACTGGCTGAACGGGCGCGGCAAGGCATACACCACCCGCACCGGTGGCGCGCCCGCCAAGGCCGGCTGGACCAACGGCAACACCGGGATGATCGGCAAGAGTTACGACGGCACCGTCGCCAACGGCGTCGCGGCGACCGGCGTCGAGGGCCTCAAGACCATCGTCCCGATCGGCGCGATCTCCTCCTGGTACGACTACTACTTCGCCCAGGGCGCCCCGCTCTACGACAGCGGCCCCGAGTGGCTCTCGGACTACGTGGAGAGCCCCGAGGCCCGCGAACGCTGCAAGGCCGTCCAGCAGAAGCTGATCGACGGGGCGCCGCGCACCGGTGACCTGACCCGGCTGTGGAGCGAGCGCGATCACGTGCCGGACGCGGACAAGGTCGAGGCGAGCGTCTTCGTCGTCCACGGCATGCAGGACCTCAACGTCCGCACCAAGCACTTCGGTCAGTGGTGGGACGCCCTCGCCGACGAGGGCGTGGACCGCAAGATCTGGCTGTCCCAGACCGGCCACGTCGACCCCTTCGAATTCCGCCGCGGAGACTGGGTCAAGACCCTGCACCGCTGGTTCGACCATGAACTCCTGGGCTACGACAACGGCATCGACCGCGAACCGATGGCCGACATCGAGCGCGCCCCCGACCAGTGGTCCACCGACAAGGTCTGGCCGCCCCGCTCCACCGACGCCACCACCGTGCGCCCCGGCAAGGGCGCCGCGCCCGGCGTCGGCACCCTCGGCGTCAAGCGCGCCAAGCCCGGCGCCACCGAGACCTTCACCGACGACCCCAAGCTGAGCGAGACCGACTGGGCCGCGCAGATCGACCGCTCCACCCCGTCCAAGGCCGGGTTCACCACCCAGCCGCTCACCCGCGACCTGCGGCTTTCGGGCTCCTCCAAGGTGACGGTCACCGCGACGCCCTCGACGCCGACCGCCCACCTCTCCGCGGTTCTCGTCGACCTGGGCCCCGCGACCATCCGGGACTACGCCGACGCGGGCGAAGGCATCACCACCCTCCTCGAGCGCACCTGCTGGGGCCCGAGCACCGCCGGTGACAGCTCCTGCTTCAAGGATGCCGCCGCCAAGACGGCGGACGTCGACTACACGGTCTTCAGCCGTGGTTGGGCCGACCTGGGCACCTACGCCGACCCGGGCAAGGGCCGCCCGCTCACTCCAGGCAAGCAGTACACGATCACCCTGGACCTCGCCGCGAGCGACCACGTCGTGCCGGCCGGCCACCGGCTCGCGCTGATCGTCGGCGGCACCGACGCCGGGCTCATCGACCCGCCGTCCACCACCCCGACCCTCGGCATCGACCTGCACCGCACGGCTGCGAAGCTCCCGTTCGTCGGCGGCGACAAGGCATTTGCCCGCGCCACCGCGGGCTCCGGCGCGCACACTCCGTCCGGCGCCCTCCTCGACGGCGTCGCCGAACCGCGATCCCTCCGTCCGATCCCGGGAGGCACCCCCTGATGCCCGCCCGTATCCGCGCCCTCGCGCTCGGAGTCACGGCCGTCGCAATGGCGGCCCCGCTCCTCGCGGCGCCCGCGCAGGCGACGCCCGCCCCGCCCCGCAGCGGGTTCGAGACCAGCGACCGCGCGCGCTGGACCACCCAGCCCGAGGAGCAGAGCTTCCTGAAGGCAGTCGACCGCGGCAGCGAGCGCGTCACGATGTCCGCGATCGGCGCCACGAAACAGGGTCGCCCGCTCCAGCTCGTACGCATCGGCACGCACCGCACCGCCAACACCGCGCTGCTGATCTGCTCCCAGCACGGTGACGAACCCTCCGGCCGCGAGGCCTGTCTGACGACGGTGCGCGACCTCGCGTACGCCAAGGACAAGCAGACCCGCGACTTCCTCAAGCGCACCACCGTCCTGGTCATCCCCACCGCCAACCCCGACGGGCGGGCCGCCGACACCCGCGGCAATTCCGACGGGGTCGACATCAACAGGGACCACATCGCCCTGCGCACCGCGGAGAGCCGTGCGATGGCGGCCGTCCTGCGGGACCACCGCCCGGACCTCGTCTACGACCTGCACGAGTACGGCGCGACCGTGCCGTACTACGACAAGGACCTGCTGGCGCTGTGGCCACGCAACCTCAACACCGACGACCGGGTGCACACGGAGGCCCGTACGCTCTCGGAGTCGTATGTGCGCCCCGGGACCGAGGACGCCGGATTCAGCACCGGCATCTACGGGATCTGGACCGACCCGGAGACGGGGGAGCCGATCGAGCAGGTGGCGGGCGACGGCCAGGAGCGCATCCTGCGCAACACGGCGGGCGCCAAGCACTCCGTGGGGCTCCTGGTGGAGACCCGGGTCGACGCACTCACCGACGCGGAGAAGAAGGATCCGGCCCGCAACAACCGGCGCCGCGTCGACTCCCACCTGGCCGCCCTCGACGGCGCGTTCACCTTCGCCGAGGAACGACGTGGCCGGATCGAGGCGGCCACCACCCTGGCGCGGCTGGCGGGCTTCGCCGACCGCGGTCCCGTGTACCTCGGTGGCGCGGACAACGACCCGGCCGAGCCTGCCGAGATCATCCAGGACCCGCCCTGCGGATACCGGCTCACCGGGGCGCAGTACGCGGACATCAAGGATGAACTGGAGCTGCACGGTGTCGTGTCGGAGCGTGACGGCGCGGGGGCGTTTGTTTCGTTGCGTCAGACTCTGCGTGACCTGGTCGTTCTGCTCCTGGACGAGCGTGCGGCGTATCACATCGCTATCGGTCGGCCTGACACTCGCTGTTAGACAGTTGTGATGTGCAGCACTTGTGGTATGGGGTAGCGGTGACTGAAACGAACCCCTGTGAGAGGTACTGCCTGTGACGCACGACGGACCAACTACGAGCGACGCGGGGAAGGGGGCAGGGTCAGTACCTGTCCACCTTCCCGGCAGTCCTCATCTGACCCCGGCTCCCCAGACCGACCGCATCGTGTTCGGCGTCACCGCCGTCTTCACGGTGGCGTTCGTGGTCTGGGGCGCCGTGGCGACCGAGCAGCTGGAAAGCGTCTCGGGCAGGCTCCTGAAGGGGCTGATGCACAACGGCGGTTGGGCCTTCATGCTCGCCGCCTCCGGCTTCGTCGTCTTCGCCCTGTGGCTCGCCATCAGTCGCTACGGGAAGATCACCCTCGGTGAGGAGGGGGAGAAGCCCGAGTTCCGCACGGTGTCCTGGGTGGCGATGATGTTCAGCGCCGGCATGGGTATCGGCCTGATGTTCTTCGGCGTCAGCGAGCCTCTCTCACACCTCAGCTCGCCCCCGCCCGGCAGCGACCCCGCCACCTCGGCGGAGGCCATGCAGACGGCGATGGCCACCACTCTGTTCCACTGGACGCTCCACCCGTGGGCGATCTACGCGGTGGTCGGTCTCGCCATCGCGTACAGCACCTTCCGGCGCCGCAGGCGCCAGACGATCAGCGCGGTCTTCACCCCGCTCATCGGTGAGAAGCACGCCAACGGCGGTGTGGGCCGGGCGATTGACATCCTCGCGATCTTTGCCACGCTCTTCGGCTCCGCCGCCTCGCTGGGCCTCGGCGCCCTCCAGATCGGCAGCGGAGTCCAGGAGCTGGACTGGAAGAAGACGGTGGGCACCGGCCTGCTCGTCACGATCATCGCCGTGCTCACGGTCGCGTTCGTCGCTTCCGCCATCTCCGGTGTGGAGAAGGGCATTCAGTGGCTGTCCAACATCAACATGGTGCTGGCCGGACTCCTGGTCCTGTTCGTCTTCATCGTGGGCCCGACCATCTTCATGCTCGACCTGCTGCCGACCTCCCTGGGCGCGTATCTGGGTGATCTGCCGCAACTCATCGGCCGGACCGAGGCGACCGGCAGCAAGGACGTCGCGGACTGGCTGGGCAGCTGGACCGTCTTCTACTGGGCCTGGTGGATCTCCTGGACGCCGTTCGTCGGCATGTTCATTGCCAGGATCAGCCGCGGCCGTACGATCCGTCAGTTCGTCGGCGGCGTCATCCTGGTGCCGAGCACCGTCAGCCTGCTCTGGTTCGCCGTCTTCGGCGGCACGGCCATGAAGCTGCAGGTGGCCGGAAAGCTCTCCGACGAGGCGACCCCCGAGGGCCAGCTCTTCGGTGTACTCCAGGAGTACCCCATCGCCACCGCGACGAGCCTGCTCGTCATGATTCTGGTGGGCATCTTCTTCGTCTCGGGCGCCGACGCGGCGTCCATCGTGATGGGCACGCTCTCGCAGAAGGGCTCCTTCGAGCCCAGCAAGTTCGTGGTCGTCTTCTGGGGTGTGGTGACGGGCGCGGTCGCGGCCGTGATGCTGCTCATCGGCGACGGTGAGAGCGACGCACTGGCCGGACTGCAGAATCTGACGATCCTCGTGGCGGCGCCATTCGCCGTCGTGATGATCGGGATGTGCTTCGCGCTGATGCGCGACCTGCACAAGGACCCGCTGATCGTGCGCGGCGAGAAGGGCCTGGAAGCCATCGAGACGGCCGTGATCGCCGGCCACGAGCAGTACGACGGTGACTTCGAGCTGCAGATCGGCCCGGGTACCGGCGACACCGACACCAACGGGGAATCGGGCACGACCGGGGTGGAAGAGCCCGTAGGGCGCCCCTGAGACGGTTGCCGCCGACCGCGCAGTGCCGCTCGCGCGGCGCGGCCGGCGGCCCCGCCCGGTCGCACCGCTTCTCAGCTCGGTCCCACCGCTCCTCAGCTCGCGACCAGCCGGGCCGCATCCCGCGCGCAGCCCCACGCGACGGTGACGCCCGCGCCCCCGTGCCCGTAGTTGTGCACACACAGCGCCCCGGACGGCGACCGCTCCGCGGCGAGCCGCACCCCGCCCGCGCGCGCCGGACGCAACCCGACGCGGTGCTCCAGGATCCGGGCGCCCGCCACCTCGGGCCGGACCCGGGAACAGCGCTCCACGATCGCCCGCGCCACAGCCGGATCGGGTTCCGTGACCCAGTCGTCCTCCTGCGCGGTGCCGCCCAGGACCAGACCGTACGGCTGCGGGAAGAGATACACCGACTCCGCGCCGTGCGTGGCCGCCACGTACCAGGTGTCGACGCCCGGATTCTCGACCACCACCAACTGGCCGCGCACCGAACCCATTTCGGGATCCGGCACCAGCTCGCGCGCCCCGAGGCCGGTGCAGTTGACGACGAGGGGACCCGCCTCGTCGAGGCGCTCGGCAGCGCGCAGCTCCAGCACACCTCCGGCCGTCTCCAGCCGGTGGCGCAGATACCGCAGATGCGTGGGCATGTCGATCAGCGGGAGCGAGGCCCGCAGGCCCTGCGGATCCGCACGCAGCCCCGGTACTGCGGCGGCCCACGGCCCCAGACCGGCCAGTGCGGTGCCCGCCATGACCCCCGGCATCAGCCGCACGCCCGTCTCGTCGGGGGAGCGGGCCAGTCGCTCGTACACTCGAAGTGAGGCCAGCGACCAGGCGCCCACCCGTTCCTCGGGCTCGATGCGATACGGCCACCACAGCGCGCCCGCCACCGCGGACGTCGTCGCGTCCACCGGCTCCCTGCTCCACACCCGTACCGGAGTTCCGCTCTCCGCGAGAGTGACGGCCGTCGTCAGCCCGATCACCCCGCCACCCACCACGATCACTTCGCTGCCCATGGACGGACCCTAAGCGCTGTCCCGGACGCTCTCCGGGGGCGGCCGACAATCGAATGTGTGATGGCACGCTCACGACACGTCATCAGTGGGGATACTCAGGACATGTCTGCCGAGTACGCGACCTTCGGGCTGGCTCCTGCGATGCGCGCCGGGGGAGTCCTCAGCGACGGCGCCTACCAAGTGCACCGTGAATTCATGGACTTCGTCGTCGACGGCCGCCCCTTGCTCTACCGGCTCTCCGACCTCGACGCCGTCTCCCCGCTCGCCTCCGACGTACCGCCCGCCATCTTCACCGAGCACGTGCGCAGCCTGCTGCTCGAAGCGGACGCACCCCTGGCCGACGGCCGGTACATCATATACGGCTGCCCCGAGTGCGAGGGTCTGGAGTGCGGAGCGGTCACCGCCGTGATCGAACGGGCGGGGGAGGACTTCGTCTGGCGCGACTTCGCCTGGCAGACCAGCGAGGTGGCCGACCTGGAGCTGAACGGCTACCACGGGATAGGTCCCTTCCGTTTCGACGGCGAGCAGTATCGCGCCGCTCTGCAACGGCTGGCGACCGGCGCCGACGAGCCGCCCGCCCGCCGCCGCGTCCTGCTGATCGGCGCACGCGTCGCGCTCCTGGCCAAGCTCGCCGCGGCCCTGCGGACCATCAACATCGGCGCGGACATCACCCACGACGCGGCGAACGCCCCCGACGAGGAGCTGCGGGAGTACGGCGTGGTCGCCTTCGGACAGTCGGTCGACGAGCAGGAACGCACCGCCGTACAGGCCGCCTTCGCGCGGGCCGGTGCGGACGTCGCCTACATCGACGCGCTGGCGCCCATCGTGCCGCTGCTCGTCGCCCAGATCGAGCAGGCCCTGGACCGCAGCCCACCGGAGCAGCGCCGACTGACACGGCTGGTGGCCGTCGAGGGCGAAGCCGGCGTGGAGGTCACCTCGACCTGCCGGGTACAGCTGATCTCGTACCGCCTGGACCGGCTCCACCGGGCCCACACCCATGACGTCTTCGACGCCGAGCTGGAGCCCGGCAAACACCGGATCGCGCTGGACGAGCAGGCGACGAGAGGGCGGTCCTTCATCGTGGCGCGCACGATGGGCGGGGTGCTCGTCGCCCCCATGGTGCGCTGAGCCCCGGAGGCCGTTCGATAGGATCCGTGGCCTGATGACTGCAACTCTCGTCGCCAAAGATCTCGCCGCGGGCCACGGCGACCGCTCGCTCTTCTCCGGCCTCGACCTGGTCGTCGCACCCGGCGACGTGATCGGTCTCGTCGGAGTCAACGGTGCGGGGAAATCCACGCTGCTGCGCCTCCTCGCCGGGCTCGACACCCCCGAGGGCGGCGAGCTGAGGCTCTCCCCGCCCACCGCCACCGTCGGTCACCTCCCGCAGGAGCCCGAACGCCGCGAGGGCGAGACGGTACGGGCCTTCCTCGCCCGGCGCACCGGCGTCGCCGGCGCGCAGCTGGCGCTGGACGAGGCGACGCAGGCACTCGTCGACGAGACACCGGGCGCGGACGACGCGTACTCCACGAGCCTGGAGCGCTGGCTCGACCTCGGCGCCGCCGACCTCGACGAGCGGGCCGAGGAGGTCACCGCCTCGCTCGGTCTGACCGTCGGTCTCGACCGGCCGATGACCGAGCTCTCCGGTGGCCAGGCCGCCCGTGCGGGCCTCGCCTCGCTGCTCCTGTCGCGCTACGACGTCTTCCTGCTCGACGAGCCGACCAACGACCTCGACCTGGACGGCCTGGAGCGCCTGGAGCGCTTCGTCGCCGGACTGCGCGCCGGCACCGTCGTCATCAGCCACGACCGGGAGTTCCTCACCCGCACGGTCACCAAGGTCCTGGAGCTCGACCTCGCCCAGCAGCAGATCACGCTCTACGGCGGTGGCTACACGGCGTACCTCGAAGAGCGGGAGACCGCCCGCAGGCACGCCCGTGAGGGGTACGAGGAGTACGCCGACAAGAAGGCGGGTCTCGAAGCGCGCGGCCACATGCAGCGCTCCTGGATGGACAAGGGTGTCAAGAACGCCCGCCGTAAGGCGACCGACGGAGACAAGCTCGGCCGCAATGCCCGCAGCGAGGCCAGCGAGAAGCAGGCGGCGAAGGCCCGCCAGACCCAGCGCATGATCGAGCGCCTGGACACGGTCGAGGAGCCCCGCAAGGAGTGGGAGCTGCAGATGGAGATCGCGACGGCGCCGCGCTCCGGGGCGGTCGTGGCGACCCTGCGCGAGGCCGAGGTGCGCCGCGGCGACTTCACCTTCGGCCCGGCGTCGCTGCAGATCGACTGGGCGGACCGGGTCGCGATCACCGGAGCCAACGGCGCGGGCAAGTCCACGCTGCTCGCCGTCCTGCTGGGCAGGCTGACACCGGACGCGGGATACGCGACGCTCGGCCCCGGGGTGGTGGTCGGCGAGGTCGACCAGGCCCGTGGTCTCTTCTACGGTACGGAAACGCTCCTCGCCGCGTTCTGCGCGGCGGTCCCGGACACCGAACCGGCGGAGGTGCGCACGCTGCTGGCCAAGTTCGGCCTCCGGGCGGATCACGTGCTGCGCCCCGCCACGACGCTCTCACCGGGGGAGCGGACCCGGGCGGCACTGGCGCTGCTGCAGGGCCGGGGCGTGAACCTGCTCGTCCTGGACGAGCCGACGAACCACCTGGACCTGGTGGCGATCGAGCAACTGGAGTCGGCTCTCGACTCCTACGCGGGCACGCTGCTGCTGGTCACGCACGACCGCCGGATGCTGGACGCGGTCCGCACGACGCGACGCGTCGAGGTCACGGACGGCAAGGTGCACGAGCACTGACGGGTGGGGTCGCCTGCGGCGCTGTCCCTCACCCGCCCCTTCCCGAAGCGTGGGCCCCGCCTCGGACCGCGCCCAAGGACATGCCCGAAGGGCGCTCCGGGGGCCTGGAGACTTGCCCCCACTGAGGGGTACGGGCTCACGGGCGGGGGCGGGGTGGGAAACAAGCCCGCCCCCGCCCCCGCCTTCGCCTCAGCCCCGCTTCGGGTCCGTGAGCCCCGCCTTGCGCAGTGCGTCCGCCATCGCGCTGTTCGCCGGAGCAGGGGCCGGACGGCCGCCGCCACCTCCGCCGCTCCCGCCGCTCCCGCCGCTACGCTGCTGCTGAGGGCGCCCCTGCCGCTGCTGCGGCGGCCTGCCACCCGAGGCGCCGACGGCCGGGCCGCCGCCCGAGCCGCCGGGGCTCCGCTCACGCTTCTGGCCGCCACCGCCACCGCCCGGCTGCGACGCGTCGTCGTCCAGCCGCAGCGTCAGCGAGATCCGCTTGCGCGGAATGTCCACGTCCATGACCTTGACCTTCACGACGTCGCCGGACTTGACGACGTCCCGCGGGTCCTTGACGAAGGTCTTGGACAGCGCCGACACATGCACGAGGCCGTCCTGGTGGACGCCGACGTCCACGAACGCACCGAACGCCGCGACGTTCGTGACAACGCCTTCGAGCACCATCCCGGGCGCCAGGTCGCCGAGCTTCTCGACGCCCTCCTTGAAGGTCGCCGTCTTGAACGCGGGCCGCGGGTCGCGACCGGGCTTCTCCAGCTCCCGCAGGATGTCCGTGACGGTGGGCAGCCCGAACTTCTCGTTCACGTAGTCGGTCGGCTTCAGCGAGCGCAGCACCGGCGCGTTGCCGATGAGCGTGCCGACGCCGCTGCCCGCGGCCTTCACCATCGCCCGCACCACGGGGTACGCCTCGGGGTGCACGCTCGACGCGTCGAGCGGGTCCTCGCCGCCCTGGATCCGCAGGAAGCCCGCGCACTGCTCGTACGCCTTCGGGCCGAGCCGTGCCACGTCCTTGAGACCCTTGCGGGAGCGGAATGGACCGTTGGCGTCCCGGTGCGAGACGATGTTCTCGGCGAGCCCGGACCCGATGCCGGAAACCCGCGAAAGCAGCGGCGCGGACGCGGTGTTGACGTCCACTCCCACCCCGTTCACACAGTCCTCGACGACCGCGTCGAGTGAACGTGACAGCTTCACCTCGGACAGGTCGTGCTGATACTGGCCGACACCGATCGACCTGGGGTCGATCTTGACCAGCTCGGCCAACGGGTCCTGGAGACGGCGCGCGATCGATACCGCGCCCCGGATCGTGACGTCGAGGTCCGGCAGCTCCTGCGAGGCGAAGGCGGACGCCGAGTACACGGACGCGCCGGCCTCCGACACCATCACCTTCGTCAGCTTCAACTCGGGGTGCTTGTCGCACAGTTCACCGGCGAGCTTGTCGGTCTCGCGGGACGCCGTGCCGTTGCCGATCGCGATCAGCTCGACGTTGTGGTCCTTGGCGATGCGCGCCAGCTTGGTGAGGGACTCGTCCCACTTGTTCTGCGGGACGTGCGGGTGGATCACGTCCTGTGCGACGACCTTGCCGGTCGCGTCCACGACGGCGACCTTCACGCCCGTGCGGAAGCCCGGGTCGAGTCCGAGCGTGGCGCGGCTGCCCGCCGGGGCCGCGAGGAGCAGGTCACGCAGGTTCGACGCGAATACCTTGACCGCCTCGTCCTCGGCGGCCGTGCGCAGCCGCAGCCGCAGGTCGATCCCGAGGTGCACCAGGATCCGGGTTCGCCACGCCCAGCGCACGATCTCGCCGAGCCACTTGTCGCCGGGGCGGCCCTGGTTGGTGATCCCGAAGCGGTGGGCGACCATGGCCTCGTACGTGGAAGGGCCGGGCTCCTCGGAGGGCTCCTCCGGCTCCAGGACCAGGTCGAGTACGTCTTCCTTCTCGCCCCTGAGCATGGCCAGCACCCGGTGCGACGGCAGGGCGGTGAAGGGTTCGGCGAAGTCGAAGTAGTCGGCGAACTTGGCGCCCGCCTCCTCCTGGCCCGTCCGGACCTTGGCGGCCAGCCGGCCGCGCGACCACATGCGCTCACGGACCTCGCCGATCAGGTCGGCGTCCTCCGAGAAGTGCTCGGTGAGGATCGCCCGCGCGCCCTCCAACGCGGCTGCGGAGTCCGCGACGCCCTTGTCGGCGTCCACGAACGCGGCGGCCTCGGCCAGCGGGTCGCGGCCCGGGTCGCCGAGCAGGCCACGGGCGAGCGGCTCCAGTCCGGCCTCGCGCGCGATCTGTGCCTTCGTCCTGCGCTTGGGCTTGAACGGCAGGTAGATGTCTTCCAGTCGGGCCTTGGTGTCGGCGGCCCTGATCCGCGCCTCAAGGGCCTCGTCCAGCTTGCCCTGTTCGCGTACGGACTCCAGGACCGCGGCCCGTCGCTCCTCCAGCTCGCGCAGATACCGCAGCCGCTCCTCAAGGGTGCGCAGCTGCGCATCGTCGAGCTCCTCGGTCGCTTCCTTGCGGTAACGAGCGATGAACGGCACGGTCGAACCGCCGTCGAGCAACTCGACGGCGGCCCGGACCTGCCGCTCCTTGACGCCGAGTTCCTCGGCGATACTGCCTTCGATGGACGTCGTCACGATGTTCCCGACTCGCCTTCTCCTGCGGGCTGTGCTTGAGCCTGCATTGTGCAGGGTTGTCGGGTCCTCTGTCGCGTGCCCACCGGCCGGTCAGGCCCGGCGCCCTCCGCGCGACGCGGTGCTCGACGCGCCGCCGAACAGCTTTGCCACCAGCCGGAAGGGCGATGTCACCACCGTGGCGATGGCCGAGCCAGCCATACGGAATCCGTCTCCTGTCGCACGAAGCACGTTGGACCTCCTGTTATTTCGGAGTCTCGGTGTCTCGTTTCCGACATCGGTACGGGTTGCCGGGACGGTGGCGGCGCGCAAACTCCCCCGACATGGCACTGTCCCATTACCCGGCCACGGGCCGGGTCGTCAGCCGTTCAGATCGGCGGGGAATGCGCCCGCCCCGAGCGCGGCTCCGAGAAAGACGCGTCCCACCTCGGTGAGCCGCTCGACGCCCGCCGCGCCCAGGTGCTCGTACGGGGCGGCGTCGAGCCGGTCCGTCGTCTCCTCCAGCTCCTGCCGCAGCTTTACGCCGGCCTCGGTCAGGGCGCCTTCGCCGTCCAGCAGTCCGCGTCCCCGCAGTCGCCCGGACGCCGCGTCCCAGTCCGCCCGGCGCCAGCCGCGGGTGGCCAGGATCCAGCGGGGAGACATGCCCTTGCCCGTCGCGGTATGGCTGACCAGGGCCTCCAGCGGGTCGAGCCCGGCGCCGATGAGGGCGGCCAGGTGACCGTCGCCGCGGTGCTCGCGCAGCAGCGTCGCGGCGTGCCAGTACGCGAGGTGGGGCTGCTCGGGCACCGGCAGGTCGGCGTGCGCGGCGTACAGCGGGCGGGCGTGCGGGGTGCAGGCCTCGGCGGCCCGCAGGGCGAGCCCGGCCGCCTCGGCCATCAGGTCGGAGGCCGCGGCCTCCTCGCCGAGCAGCCGCCGCAGCGTGCTGTCGGCGGCGCGCAGCCGCGCCGCGAGCACGGTCTCGGGTGAGGCGGTCCGCCACACCGCGGGGACGTGGCGGGCCACGAGCTCTTGGTTGAAGTTGTAGAAGGTGGCGGTGATCACGCCGGGCCCGACCGCGCCCATGGCGGCGGCGCGGCCCGCGAAGTAGGCGGCGTTGTTGTCCTCGACGCCCACTCCGGCGAGCTCCTTGGCGAAGTCCGGGGAGAAGTACACCGTCGAGTGCAGTGGGTTCAGGGCGTTGTGGCAGCGGCGGCCGGCGCGCGCGGGCAGAGAGGTCATACCCGTACGTTACCGACTGGTCGGTACGCCCGGAAGTGGCGGGCCCCAATGGCAGCAAAGGAGGGGTATTCGTCATTGCGGACAACGGCGGAGCGCCGAAGGATGGAACCCATGACGCAGCGATCCGTACTCGTCGTGCTCTTCGACGACGTCCAGAGCCTCGATGTGACCGGCCCGGTTGAGGTATTCGCCGGCGCCGCCCACGCCGGGGGCGAATCGGCCGCGTACCGCATCCGTACCGCGTCCCTCGACGGCTCTCCGGTCCGCACCACCAGCGGACTCACGATCGTCCCCGACGGCAGCCTCGCCGACGAGCCCGCGCCGCACACCTTGGTCGTCCCGGGCGGGTGGGGCACCCGCGACCCCGACCCGTGCCTGACCGACTGGCTGCGGGCGAACGCCGCGGGCGCCGAGCGGCTGGTCTCCGTCTGCACCGGCGCGCTGCTGCTCGCCGAGGCGGGGCTGCTCGACGGGCTCAGGGTGACCACCCACTGGATGGTCTGCGACCACCTCGCCCGCACCTACCCGGCCGTCGAGGTCGACCCGGACCCGATCTATGTGCGGGACGGCAGGGTGGCGACCTCCGCCGGTGTCACCGCGGGGATCGACCTCGCGCTCGCGCTGGTCGAGGAGGACCTGGGCAGGGACATGGCGCTGACCATCGCCCGCCATCTCGTCGTGTTCCTGCGGCGCCCGGGAAACCAGGCTCAGTTCAGCGCCCAGCTCGCCGCCCAGACGGCGCAGCGCGAACCCTTGCGGGAGGTTCAGCAGTGGATCATCGAACACCCCGGGGGTGATCTGTCGGTGGAGGCGCTGGCCGACCGTGCCCGCCTCTCACCCCGGCACTTCGCCCGCGCCTTCAGGTCGGAGACCGGCAGCACCCCCGGCCGGTACGTGGAGCGCGTACGCCTGGAGCACGCCAGACGGCTCCTGGAGGACTGCGCGGACGGCATCGAGGAGATCTCCCGCACCTGCGGCTACGGCACCGCGGAAGCGATGCGCCGCGCCTTCGTGAAATCGCTCGGCACCGCGCCCGCCGAATACCGCCGGCGCTTCCGCGGCCGGCCGACCGACCGGAACCACCCCGACCAGCCCTGGAGAAAGAACCCATGACCCGGTTCGCCATCCCGCTCTTCGACCGCTTCACCTCGCTGGACGCCGTCGGCCCCTACGAGATCCTCTGCCGTCTGCCGGACGCCGAGGTGGTCTTCGTCGCCGAACGGACCGGACCGGTGTCCAACGACCGGGGTGAGCTGGCGCTGGTCGCGACGCACACCTTCGCCGACGTCCCGAGCTCGGACATCGTCGTCGTACCGGGCGGCCCCGGCCAGAGCGACCAGATGGGGAACGAGACGCTGCTCGGCTGGCTGCGCGCCGTCGACGCCACCACCACCTGGACGACCTCGGTCTGTACGGGTTCGCTGCTGCTCGCCGCGGCCGGGCTGCTCACCGGCCGCCGGGCCACCTCGCACTGGCTCGCCCTCGACGACCTGAAGGCCCTCGGCGCCGAGCCGACCGGGGAGCGGGTCGTCATCGACGGGAAGTACGTCACCGCGGCGGGAGTCTCCTCCGGCATCGACATGGGTCTCACCCTGAGCGGCAGGATCGCTGGCGACCGGCACGCCCAGACCGTGCAGCTGCTGGTGGAGTACGACCCCCAGCCGCCCTACGACGCCGGGTCGCCCGAGAAGGCGCCGGCCGAGATTGTCCAGTGGTGGCGGGAGCGGAGCCGCTTCGTTCCTAAGTAGTCCAGGTGAAGCGGGGCGCGCGGCGCTCCAGGAAGGCGGCGACCCCCTCCGCGGTGTCGCCGCTGCCGCGCGCCTCCTCGGCCCAGTGGGCTTCCCGGCCGGCCCGGCCGGAGACGAACTCCTTCGCGGCGGCCTGGGTGAGCTGCGAGCGTCCGGCCAGCACCCGGGTGAACTCCTCGACGCGCTTGCCGAGTTGCCCGGCGGGCAGCACCTCGTCGACCAGGCCGGTGCGCAGCGCCCGCTCTGTGTCGATCAACTCGGCGGAGAACAGCAGGTACTTGGCGGCCGACGGTCCCACCAGTGCTGCCAGCCGCCGGGTGGACGACGCGGGGTAGACGATCCCGAGCTTCGCGGGAGTGACGCCGAAAGAGGCGCCCTCCTCGGCGAATCGCAGATCGCAGGCCGCGGCGAGCTGACAGCCGCCGCCCACGCAGTAGCCGCGGACGGCGGCGAGTGTCGGTTTGGGGAAGGCGGCCAGGGACTCCTCGGCCCGCACCGCGAGATCCTGCGGGGCTTCGTCCGGCGCCCGGCCGTCCCCGGGGCCTCGCTCCGGCGCGCGCAGCGAGGAGATGTCCGCGCCGGCGCAGAAGGTGTCCCCGTCGCCGGTCAGCACCAGCGCCCGTACCTCCGGGTCGCCGGCGAACCGCTCCAGCAGTACCGGCAGCGTCCGCCACATCTGCGCGGTCATGGCATTGCGCTTGGCCGCATGGCTGATGACGACGGTGGCGACGCCGTCCACGACGCTGTGCTTCAGATGCGGCTCCATGCGCCGGATGCTATCCGGCCGGTACGAACCTATGATCGATGAGGGGCCGAGAAGTGGACGCAGCTGTCTGAGGAGTGGTCATGGCCGGTCCGACAGGTGAGGGCAAGAAGCTCAAGCGCGGCTTCGGCTGGCTGACGCTGCTCGGGGTGATCCTCGTGCTGGGAGGCCTTGTCGGCCTTGTGTACACGGGCGTCGCCACGCTGACCTCGATGCTTCTCTTCGGTTGGCTGCTGCTGATCGGCGGCCTCGTCGGACTGCTGCAGGCGGTCCAGTCGCGCGGTTCGAACTTCTTCTGGCTCGGCGTGGTGGTCGCCGCGCTGAATCTCGCGGCCGGCATCGTCGTCATCCGGCACCCCGAGGGGACGGCGGAGGCGCTCACGATGTTCGCCGCGCTGCTGTTCCTGACCGGCGGTGTCTTCCGGCTGGTCGGCTCCGTGGTCGTGCGCGGCCCGCAGTTCGGCTGGACGCTCGTGCAGGGCGCCTTCGGGGTACTGCTTGGCCTGCTGGTGCTCTTCGACTGGCCCCACAGCAGTCTCTACGTCCTGGGCTGTTTCTTCTCGCTCGCGTTGCTCTTCGACGGGCTCGGCCTGGTCGCCATCGGCACGGGTGGCCGCCGGATCGTCACCATGGTCTCGGACAGCATGACTTCGGACGCCACGGTACCGGCAGCAACGGAGAAGCCGGAGACGCAGGGGGACCGTGCGCCGATCGAACCACGAGAAGATCAGGAACAGCCACACAACTGACGTTCTCGCCAGCGGATCGGTCATACTCCGTCGATTGCTGCTGACTTGTGTTCAGATCCCCGGTCCGGACCAGCTCGTTGCCCAACACTCGAAGAGTGGTGATGAGCGAACACGGTTCCACCGACCATGCCCCGGCAGTCCCGACTGCCCCGGCCGGCTACGAAGGGGTCTGGAGGTTCACGGCCCCGGCGGTCGACGTATCGGTTCCCCAGGCCCGACACGCCGTCCGCGATCTGTTGAACCGTCAGGGCATCCCGGCGCGCGACGAGCTGGTGCAGGGGCTCCTGCTCATCGTCTCCGAGCTCGTCACCAACGCCGTACGGCACGCGGCTCTGCTCTCGCCCGAGCTGGCCGTGGAGGTCGCGATCGGCACGGATTGGATCAGGGTGTCCGTGGAGGACGACCACCCCTACCGGCCCAAGGCCCTGGAGAGGGACTACGCGCAGACCGGCGGCCGGGGGCTGCTGCTCGTACGGGAGATCACTGCGGAGGCCGGCGGGGTGTGCTCCATGGAGCACACCGCGAGCGGCGGCAAGGCCATCCGGGTCACCCTGCCGCTGGCCGGGTCCTTCACCAGCCCGCCGCAGGCCCCGTCAGCTCTCTGACCGCGGGGCGCGCCGCGTCCAGCACGGTGTGGAACCACGCGGAGAACGGCGCCTGCGCATGCCGCTCGGTCAGCTCTCCCGCGGTGACGAAGGCCGTCTCGCCGACCTCCTGCGGGTCGGGCCGCAGCGAAGACTGCGCCATCCCGACGAAGAGGTGGTTGTACTCCTGCTCGACCAGGCCCGAATCCGGGTCCGGGTGGTTGTACCGGACGGTGCCCGCCTCGGCGAGCAGCGACGGGGAGATCCCCAGCTCCTCGTACGTACGCCGGGCGGCGGCGGCGAACGGCGACTCCCCGGGGTACGGGTGCCCGCAGCAGGTGTTGGACCAGACGCCGGGGGAGTGGTACTTGCCGAGCGCGCGGCGCTGGATCAGCAGCCGTCCCGCCTCGTCGAAGAGGAAGACGGAGAAAGCGCGGTGCAGCCGGCCGGGAGCCTGGTGGGCGGAGAGCTTCTCCGCGGTGCCGATGGTATTGCCGTCCTCGTCGACCAGCTCAAGCAAGATCTCTTCCGCTGTGCCGCTCGACGAGCTGTTCGCCGCGGTGACTGGTGTGGTCGGCATAACCATCCTTCGCTTCGATTCCCGGCCTCAAGTCTGCCGCACAAAAGCGTCTTGTCCGTACTTCGACGGCCTGCCGCATGTCCGCCCCCGCCGCGCGCACGCGACGGGGGCGGACCGTGCGTCAGACTCCGAAGGCCGTCGGGTAGTGGATCGTGCCCTGCGGGACCAGCCCCGAATCATCGAGCACCAGGGCCATCATGGCCTCGTCGGGCACGTCGAAGCCGGGCCGGATCCCGTACGCCGAAGCACGCCGGAAGCCGAACCTCGGGTAGTACTCCGGGTGCCCGAGCACCAGGACGAGCCGCTCGCCACGCGCGCGTGCCGCGTCGAGCACCGCCCTGACGACCGCCGCGCCCGCGCCCCGGCGCTGATGCCCCGGGGCCACCGCGACCGGCGCGAGCGCCAGGGCGGGGGCGTCCCCGACCCGGCACCGGGTCAGCAGGGAGTACGCGGCCACCTCGCCGTCCGGCGCGGTGGCGACGTAGGACAGCCCCGGCAGCCAGGCGGCCGCATCGGCGCGCAGGGCGTCCACCAGATCGGCCTCGGCCCCAGTCTCGAAGGCCGCGGCGTTGACCGCGTGGACGGCCGCGATGTCGGCGTCCGTCTCCGGCCGGGTCGGCCATCGGCCGTCCACGGGACGCAGCACATAGCCGGTGTATCCGTACTCGGCGCCGTGCGCACGGCGCACCGCGATCTCCTCCCGGGTGGCGGCGACGGCCTGCTCCATGCCGGGCACGGCGGGATCCGCCGCGTCGGCGCGTGCGCCGAGCGGGACGTAGTACTCGTCCCAGTCGCTCGGCGGCTGCCCGTACGAGCCGAGCACGTGGTACCCGGCCGCGATCGCCCCGGCGGCGTTCTCGGCCCGGGAGCGCAGCGCGTACAGCTGGTCCCAGAAGGCCCGCGCGCCCGCGGACGGCTTCTCCACCGTCCACTCGGCCTCGGTGAGGACGACGGCCCCGCCGGGCGCCAGCAGTCGCCGCCAGCCGCGCAGCGCGGTGTCGAAGCCGAGGTTGTAGGCCGAGCTCTCCGCCCACACCAGGTCGAACGAGCCGTCGGGGTGGGGGAGTTCGCCCATGTCGGCCTGCTCGGTGCGGATCGCTCCACCGAGCCCGCGAGCCTCGGCGGACCGCCGCAGTACGGCGAGGAACGGCTCGTACAGATCGACCGCGGTCACCTCGGCGTCGAACTCGGCGGCCAGCAGGAGCGAGGCCCGGCCCGGACCGCAGCCCAGGTCGAGCACGCGCGGGCGGGGCGGCAGTGGTCCGGCGAGGGAGAACAGGTGCCGAGTGGTGGCGTCCGAGCCGGGGCCCTGCCGCGGGAGCCCGCGGTGCAGGGTCATGAATGCTTCAAAAGCGGCGCTTTCGGAAACGGCGCCGTCAGGAAAGGCGTTGTCGGTCAACGTGAGAAACCCTTGTGTGTGCGTGCTTCGGCCGACGCGCGAAAAGGGTCAGCCGAGAGCCCGGGAACCGAGGATGAACCGGACACTGCTCGCAGCAGCATCGACCGTGGCGGTCATCGACCCAGCTCCCCTCATGATGTCCCCGAGACCCGAATGTCTCCTCGGAAACCTAGCACCGGCCCGCCGGGTCAGTGGCAGAGTCTCGCCTCGTGCTCGGCGTGACCGCTGGGCTCCAGCTGGAACGTGCAGTGCTCCACGTCGAAGTGGTCTCCCAGGCAGTTCTGCAGGGAGTGCAGCATCTTCTCGTGCCCCACCGAGTCGAGGGCGTCCTGGCTGACGACGACGTGGGCGGACAGGACCGGCATCCCGGAGGTGATCGTCCAGGCGTGCAGATCGTGTACGTCCTCCACCCCGGGCAGCTCCACGATGTGCGCGCGCACCTCGTCCATGTCCACGCCCTTGGGTGCGGCCTCCAGCAGAACCGTCAGCGTCTCGCGCAGCAGCTTCCAGGTGCGCGGCACGATCATGAGGCCGATCAGCAGCGAGGCGATCGGGTCCGCGGCCTGCCAGCCCGTCGCCATGATGATGCCCGCCGAGATCAGCACGGTCACCGATCCCAGCGTGTCCGCGACCACCTCCAGGAAGGCACCGCGCACATTGAGGCTGTCCTTCTGCCCCTTGGCCAGCAGGGAGAGGGAGATCATGTTGGCGACGAGGCCGATCAGCGCGAAGACGATCGCCGTGCCGCTCTTGGTCTCGGCCGGCGTGATGAACCGCTCGACGGCCTCGAACAGCAGGAAACCGCCGACCCCGAGCAGCAGCAGACAGTTGGCCAGCGCCGCGAGTATCTCCGCCCTGGCATAGCCGAAGGTGGCGTTCTTGCGGGCCGGGCGGTTGGCGAAGTGAATCGCCAGCAGGGCCATGGCCAGCCCGAGGGCGTCCGTCGCCATGTGGGCCGCGTCCGCGACCAGGGCCAGCGAGTTGGAGACCAGCCCACCGATGATCTCGACCGTCATCACGGTCAGCGTGATGCCCAGGGCGATGCGCAGCCGTCCCTTGTAGGCGGCGGCCGCCGTGCCCGTGGGCGGTGGTCCGTGGGTGTGTCCGTGATCGTGCCCAGCCCCCATGAGGGACGCCTCCCGGATCCGTGAATGGTCTGACGGGGGCCAGTGAACTACTGGTGGGGGGTATGAGGCAACACGAGACTGAACACCGTTGTCATGTGCTCTGACCTGCGGAAATGACCGCAGGTCAGAGCCTTGGCAAGATCAGTTACGGCCCGCGTCCGGGTGGTGCAGCAGCCAGCCCTCCCACGCGGACTCCACCATCTCGCGCACCCCGATGCCGGCCGTCCAGCCCAGTTCCTTGGCGATCAGCTCCGACGACGCGACGGCCCGCGCGGCATCACCGGGGCGCCGCGCCTCGATCACCGGCGGCTGGTCGAAACCGGTGACCTCGCTCACCAGATCGGCGAGCTCACGCACCGAGACACCCTCGCCGCGGCCGATGTTCACCGTGAGATCCCCGACGCCGTCCCGCGTGGCCAGCGACCGCGCGACGGACAGATGGGCGTCGGCGAGATCGGCGACATGAATGTAGTCACGTACGCAGGTGCCGTCCGGGGTCGGATAGTCGGCCCCGAAGATGCGCATGGGCTCACCGCGGGTGATCCGGTCGAAGAACATCGGGATGATGTTGTACACACCGATGTCCGACAGCTCCGGCTCGGCCGCGCCCGCCACATTGAAGTACCGCAGACAGGCGGTCGAGAAGCCGTGCGCCCGCCCCGCGGCCCTGACCAGCCACTCGCCGGCCAGCTTGGTCTCGCCGTACGGGTTGATCGGGTTGCACGGGGTGTCCTCGGAGATGAGCTCGTCCTCGGGCACTCCGTACACGGCGGCGGTGGAGGAGAAGAGGAAGCGCCGCACCCCGGCCTTGACGACGGCCTCCAGTAGCACGGTCAGGCCATGCACGTTCTCCCGGTAGTAGCGCAGCGGCTGCTCGACGGACTCTCCGACCTGCTTCTTCGCCGCGAGATGCAGCACACCGGTGACGGCGTGCTCGGCGAGCGTGCGGTCGAGCAGCTCACGGTCGAGCACCGAACCGCGTACCAGCGGCACCCCGGGGGGCAGCCTGCCGGGGATGCCGGACGAGACGTCGTCGAGTACGACGACCTGCTCACCGGCCGCCGCCATGGTTCGCGCCACATGCGCCCCGATATAACCCGCACCACCTGTGATCAGCCATGTCATATCGCTCACCCTAGAGCCTGCGTGGCGCAGCCCCCGGGCGGTGGTCGGCGGGAACACGGTTTGTCGGCCGGGGCATTGATCGACCAAGATGATCGCGGCGGGTTGCCCGCGCCCCGTACCCGTCCGATCGGGGCGTGAACGGGCCGTGAATTCTCGCTTCCGTTCATCCGATAGCCTCTGCCGACATGCCCCCTGCCCGTGACCGGGCCGGAATCTCGCATGCCGCCCAGGTCAGTTCCAAGGAGTGAGTCCGTCTGTCGACCGCCATCCTCATCGGCCCGCCGGTACCCGGATCGCCGCTCGAAGGCGACCTCCGGTCGCTGGGTTTCGATGTACGGTCCGCCGCCGACGCGGCGGAGACAGCTCTACTGCTCGACGCGACGCCCACCGGTGAGCGCGTCGCGCTCGTCGACCCGCGTTTCGTCGGCCACGTCCACTCCCTGCGCCTCGCGCTGACCGACCCCCGCTTCGCCGCGGCCGCCGCCCCCGGCGCGCTCACCGCGCAGCCCGAGGCCCGCGCCGCACTGGCCCGCGTCGTGCGCACCGCCCCCGCCGGGCCCGACGCCGTCGCCGCCGCGCTCGACGCCGAGGGCACCGCCGTGCAGCGGATCGAGCTCGGCTCGCTGATCGCCGCCGTCCCCACGGACGACGCCGAACGCGACCGGGCCCGCGTCGCGGTCGAAGCCGTCGACGAGGAGGCCGTACGGCTGCGCACCGCGGTCAAGTCCCGCGACGGCTTCTTCACCACCTTCTTCATCAGCCCGTACTCGCGCCACCTCGCCCGCTGGTGCTCCCGCCGGGGCTTCACCCCGAACCAGGTCACCACCGCCTCGCTGATCACCGCGCTGATCGCGGCTGGCTGCGCGGCGACCGGTACCCGCGGCGGATACATCGCGGCCGGTCTGCTCCTCCTCTTCTCCTTCGTCCTGGACTGCACCGACGGGCAGCTCGCCCGCTACTCGCTGCAGTACTCGACGATGGGCGCCTGGCTCGACGCGACCTTCGACCGGGCCAAGGAGTACGCGTACTACGCGGGTCTGGCGCTCGGCGCCGCCCGGGGCGGGGACGACGTATGGGAGCTGGCGCTCGGCGCGATGGTGCTCCAGATCACCCGCCATGTCGTGGACTTCTCCTTCAATGAGGCGAACCACGACGCGCAGTCCAACACGAGCCCCACCGCCGCCCTCTCCGACCGGCTCGACAGCCGCGGCTGGACGGTCTGGGTGCGGCGGATGATCGTGCTGCCGATCGGCGAGCGATGGGCCATGATCGCCGTGCTGACCGCCGTGACCACGCCCAGGATCGTCTTCTACGCCCTGCTTGTCGGCTGCGCGCTGGCCGCTCTCTACACGACGGCCGGCCGCGTCCTGCGCTCCCTGACCCGCAAGGCGCGCCGCACCGACCGGGCCGCGCGTGCGCTCGCCGAACTCGCCGACAGCGGACCGCTCGCCCAGGGCGTGGCAGCCGCCACCAGGGGCGCGGTGCGCCGGTTTCCCACCTACGTCCCCCTGGCGATCGCCGTGCTCGGCGGCGCGGCCGTCGTCGCGACCGCCGCCTACGCCCCCTTCGGCGGGCTCTGGCCCGCCGTGGCCGCCCTGGCGTACGTCGTCACCTCGGGCCTCGCGGTCGGGCGGCCCCTCAAAGGCCCCCTCGACTGGCTCGTCCCGCCGGTGTTCAGGGCCGCCGAGTACTGCACTGTCCTGGTGCTGGCGGCCCGGACCGACGCGGACGGGGCGCTGCCCGCGGCCTTCGGCCTCGTCGCGGCGGTCGCCTACCATCACTACGACACGGTGTATCGCATTCGCGGCGGCACCGGCGCGCCGCCCCAGTGGCTGGTGCGGACCATCGGCGGCCACGAAGGCCGGACCCTGGTGGTGGCCGTACTCGCCGCCGTGCTCTCGACGCAGAACCACTTCACCGTGGCGCTGACGGCCCTTGCTGTGGCCGTGGCGCTGGTGGTGCTCGCGGAGTCCATCCGTTTCTGGGTGTCCTCCGGAGCGCCCGCGGTACACGACGAAGGAGAACTCGCATGATCGGCCTCGTACTGGCTGCCGGCGCCGGACGGCGTCTGCGTCCCTACACCGACACGCTTCCGAAGGCCCTCGTGCCCGTCGACGGGGACATCACGATCCTCGACCTGACGCTGGCCAACTTCGCCGAGGTCGGGCTGACCGAGGTCGCGATCGTCGTCGGCTACCGCAAGGAAGCCGTGTACGCACGCAAGGAGGAGTTCGAGGCGAAGTACAACCTCAAGCTCACCCTCGTCGACAACGACAAGGCCGAGGAGTGGAACAACGCCTACTCCCTGTGGTGCGCCCGCGACGTGCTCAAGCAGGGTGTGATCCTCGCCAACGGCGACACCGTGCACCCGGTCTCGGTGGAGAAGACCCTGCTCGCCGCCCGTGGCGAGGGCCAGAAGATCATCCTTGCCCTCGACACGGTGAAGAACCTCGCCGACGAGGAGATGAAGGTCATCACAGACGGCGACCAGGGTGTGCGGCGCATCACCAAGCTGATGGACCCGGCCACCGCGACCGGTGAGTACATCGGTGTCACCCTCATCGAGCCCGAGGCCGCCGAAGAGCTCGCCGACGCGCTGAAGGCGACCTTCGAGCGGGACCCCGACCTCTACTACGAGGACGGCTACCAGGAGCTCGTGAACCGTGGGTTCACCGTGGACGTGGCCCCCATCGGCGAAGTGACGTGGGTGGAGATCGACAACCACGCCGACCTCGCGAGGGGCCGGGAGATCGCGTGCCAGTACTGACCCGGCTCATCCCGTCGCCGGTCGTCGTCGACATCAGCCGCGGCGCCATGGACGACCTGGCCGGCCTGCTGGCCGACCAGCGGATCTCCGCGTCCGGCAAGCTCGCCATCGCCACCAGCGGCGGCTCCGGTCTGGCCCTGCGCGACAGGCTCGCGCCGGTCCTGCCGGGCGCGGACTGGTTCGCCATCACGGACGGCACCATCGACTCCGCCGTCAAGCTGGCCGACGACATCAAGGGCAAGCGGTACGACGCCGTGGTCGGCCTCGGCGGCGGCAAGATCATCGACGTGGCGAAGTACGCGGCGGCGCGGGTCGGCCTGCCGATGGTCGCCGTCGCGACGAACCTCGCGCACGACGGGATCTGCTCGCCGGTGTCCATCCTGGACAACGACAACGGCCGCGGCTCCTACGGCGTGCCCATGCCCATCGCCATGGTCGTCGACCTCGATGTGATCCGGGACGCCCCGGTCCGCTTCGTCCGTTCCGGCATCGGCGACGCCATCTCCAACATCTCGGCGATCGCGGACTGGGAGCTGTCCCACCGCGTCACCGGCGAGCAGATCGACGGACTGGCCGCCGCCATGGCCCGTACCGCCGGAGAGGCCGTGCTGCGCCACCCCGGTGGGGTCGGCACCGACGACTTCCTGACGGTCCTGTCCGAGTCGCTCGTCCTGTCCGGCATCGCGATGTCGATCAGTGGTGACAGCCGCCCGTCGTCGGGCGGCTGTCACGAGATCAGCCACGCCTTCGACCTGCTGTACCCCAAGCGGGCCGCGAGCCACGGTGAGCAGGTCGGTCTCGGCGCGGCCTTCGCGATGCAGTTGCGCGGGGCACACGACGACGCCGCTCTCTTCGCCGACGTACTGCGCAGGCACGGCCTGCCGGTGCTCCCCGAGGAGATCGGCTTCAGCGTGGACGAGTTCGTCCGGGCCGTCGAGTACGCACCGCAGACCCGCCCGGGACGCTTCACGATCCTGGAGCACCTCAACCTGTCCGCAGACCAGATCAAGGACGCTTACGCCGACTATGCAAAAGCCATCGGTAGCTGAACTCCGCCCGGTCGTGCACCCTCCGGGCGTCAAGGACCGGCGGAGCGGCGAGCACTGGGGAGGCCGCCTCTACATGCGCGAGGTCTCCCTGCGCGTCGACCGGCACCTGGTGAACACGCGGATCACGCCCAATCAGCTGACCTACGTGATGACCCTCGCCGCTGCCCTCGCCGCCCCGGTCCTGCTGGTGCCCGGCATCTGGGGCGCCCTGCTCGGCGTGGTGATGGCCCAGCTCTACCTGCTGCTCGACTGCGTCGACGGTGAGGTCGCGCGCTGGAAGAAGCAGTATTCGATGGTCGGGGTCTATGTGGACCGTGTCGCGGCCTATGTGCTGGACGCGGCGGTCCTGGTCGGCTTCGGTCTGCGCGCCTCCGACATCTGGGGCTCGGGGCGGATCGACTGGCTGTGGGCCTTCCTCGGCACCCTCGCCGCCCTCGGCGCCATCATGATCAAGTCGGAGACCGACCTCGTCGGTGTCGCCCGACATCAGCAGGGCATGCCTCCGGTCAAGGAGACGGCGTCCGAACCGCGTACCTCCGGCATGGCGCTGGCCCGCAAGGCCGCCGGAGCTCTGAAGTTCCACCGGCTCGTCATGGGGATCGAGGCGACCCTGCTGATCCTTCTCCTGGCGATCCTCGACACGGTCAGGGAAGACATGTTCTTTTCCCGGCTCGGTGTCGCCGTGCTGGCAGGCATCGCGCTCCTGCAGTCGGTGCTCCATCTCGTGTCCATCCTCGCGTCGAGCAGGCTCAAGTGAGCACGCCGGTGAAGGTCGGCGCGGTGATCATCACCATGGGCAACCGCCCCGACGAGCTGCGTGCCCTCCTGGACTCGGTGGCCAAGCAGGACGGCGACCGTGTCGAGGTCGTCGTGGTCGGCAACGGCGCACCCGTGCCGGACGTCCCCGCGGGCGCGCGGACCGTCGAGCTGCCCGAGAACCTGGGCATCCCCGGCGGCCGTAACGTCGGCATCGAGGCGTTCGGTCCGTCGGGCGCCGACGTCGACGTGCTGCTCTTCCTCGACGACGACGGTCTGCTGCCGAACAACGACACCGCCGAGCTGTGCCGCCAGGCGTTCGCCGCCGACCCGGAGCTGGGCATCATCAGCTTCCGGATCGCCGACCCGGACACCGGGGAGACGCAGCGGCGCCACGTGCCGCGGCTGCGCGCCGCGGACCCGATGCGCTCCTCGCGCGTGACGACCTTCCTCGGCGGCGCCAACGCCGTGCGCACGAAGGTCTTCGCCGAGGTCGGCGGGTTGCCCGACGAGTTCTTCTACGCCCATGAGGAGACCGACCTGGCCTGGCGGGCGCTCGACGCCGGCTGGCTGATCGACTACCGCTCGGACATGGTCCTGTACCACCCGACGACCGCGCCGTCCCGGCACGCCGTCTACCACCGGATGGTGGCCCGCAACCGGGTCTGGCTGGCGCGTCGCAATCTGCCCGCCCCCCTGGTCCCCGTCTACCTCGGCGTGTGGCTGCTGCTCACGCTGGCGCGACGGCCCTCGGGACCCGCGCTGAAAGCATGGTTCGGCGGTTTCAAGGAAGGGTGGACGACTTCCGCGGGACCCCGCCGTCCGATGAAGTGGCGTACCGTCTGGCGCCTGACCCGGCTGGGACGACCTCCTGTCGTCTGACAAGCTCGGGTCTGAAAGCATTGGGCGTACGCGGACTGCCGCCAGAGCCTGCGCCCCCACTGCCTGCGCATCTTGAACACGAAAGTTTCAACTTGTGAGTGAGACAACCCAAGACGGCGCGGTCGCGACCAGCGCCCCGCCGTCTCCCGACGACGCACTTACCCCGGCGCAGCTCGCCGTCAAGTACGGCCTGTCGGTGAGCGGCGCCCGACCGGGGCTGATGGACTACGTCCGTCAGCTCTGGGGCAGGCGGCACTTCATCCTCGCCTTCTCCCAGGCGAAGCTGACCGCCCAGTACAGCCAGGCCAAGCTCGGCCAGCTGTGGCAGGTAGCCACCCCCCTGCTGAACGCGCTCGTGTACTACCTCATCTTCGGCATCCTGCTGGATTCCAAGCGAGGTATTCCGCACGACGTCTTCGTCCCGTTCCTGGTGACGGGCGTCTTCGTGTTCACCTTCACTCAGAGCTCGGTGATGGCCGGCGTACGGGCGATCTCCGGGAACCTCGGGCTGGTCAGAGCGCTGCACTTCCCGAGGGCCTCGCTGCCCATCTCGTTCGCCCTCCAGCAGCTCCAGCAGCTGCTGTTCTCGATGATCGTGCTGCTGATCATCGTGGTCGCGTTCGGCAGCTATCCCTCGCTGTCCTGGCTGCTGATCCTGCCCGCGCTGGCCCTGCAGTTCGTCTTCAACATCGGCCTGGCCCTCATCATGGCCAGGCTCGGCAGCAAGACGCCCGACCTGGCCCAGCTGATGCCCTTCGTGATGCGTACGTGGATGTACGCGTCCGGCGTGATGTTCAGCATCCCGATCATGCTGGCCGACAAGGACGTACCGCCCTGGGTCACGGACGCGCTCCAGTGGAACCCGGCGGCGGTCTACATGGACCTCATCCGCTTCGCTCTGATCGACGGGTACGGCCGCTCGAACCTGCCCCCGCACGTGTGGCTGGTCGCGCTGGGCTGGGCGATCGTCCTCGGCGTCGTCGGCTTCGTGTATTTCTGGAAGGCTGAGGAGCGCTACGGCCGTGGCTGATGACTCGAACGACAAGAATCCGGCACGCATCCCCACGGTCATCGCCGACGACGTGCACATCGTGTACCGCGTCAACGGCGGAGCCGGTGGCCGGGGCAGCGCCACGGCGGCGCTGAGCCGCATCGTGCGCGGCGGGAAGCGCGAGTCGCCCGGCGTGCGCAAGGTGCACGCGGTGCGCGGGGTCTCCTTCACCTCCTACCGCGGTGAGGCGATCGGCCTGATCGGGTCGAACGGCTCGGGCAAGTCGACCCTGCTGCGGGCCATCGCGGGCCTGCTCCCGACCGAGCAGGGCAAGGTCTACACGGACGGCCAGCCCTCGCTGCTCGGCGTGAACGCCGCCCTGATGAACGACCTGACCGGTGAGCGCAACGTCATCCTCGGCGGCCTGGCGATGGGCATGACGCGCGAGGAGGTGCGTGAGCGCTACGACCAGATTGTCGACTTCTCCGGGATCAACGAGAAGGGCGACTTCATCACCCTGCCGATGCGCACGTACTCCTCCGGCATGGCGGCGAGGCTCCGGTTCTCGATCGCCGCGGCCAAGGACCACGACGTACTGATGATCGACGAGGCGCTCGCCACCGGCGACCGCAAGTTCCAGATCCGCTCCGAGCAGCGCATCCGCGAGCTCCGCAAGGAGGCCGGCACGGTCTTCCTGGTCAGTCACAGCAACAAGTCGATCAGGGACACCTGCGACCGCGTGCTGTGGCTGGAGAAGGGCGAGCTGCTCATGGACGGCCCCACGGACGAGGTCATCAAGGCGTACGAGAAGGAGACCGGCCGCTAGGTCGCCTCCCCGCACAGCAGTGAGCCCCCGCCGAACACATCCGGCGGGGGCTCACTCGCGTTCACACCCCGGCGTGCGAGCGCTCCTGGGGCGCCGGGGGCCTCATCGAGCCCGACGCGCGCGTGCAGCCTGCGCAGGGAGCGCGGCGCGTACCAGGCGTGGCGGCCGAGCACCCGCGTCGCGGCGTAACGCCCCGGAATCATCAACTCCGGCCCGCTTGGGGAAGGTTGGGACTGATCGGTGCCGTCTTGTAATGCGCGCTCCACCCCGACATGGTGCTGAGCGTTGTACAACGTAAGCTGTAACGGTGCTGATTCGCGGCAAGTGGGGCGATACCTCCTCGGGCCCCGGTCGAGAGGTGGTCCGCCACTCGCGAGGACCGGCGGCGTGTCCGAAATGGGATGTATTGGATCGGCAGTGTAGAACGGGAGCTGTGACGGCAATGGCTATGGAATCCCTCCGGCTCCGCGAGGCCTCCGCCGTTCCCGCGCCCGGCAGCCCGCGATGACCGGAGTCAGGCACGGGCGCTCCGACGCCCACACGCGCAAAACCCTCTCCAAGGCAGCCGACGAGAACTTCCCGGTGGCCCCCTTCTTCCTGCCGCGCGCCTGGCGCGACGACCTGATGGCCGTGTACGGCTACGCGCGCCTGGTGGACGACATCGGCGACGGCGATCTCGCACCGGGCGGCGCCGACGCCCGCCTGCTGGGCCTCGATGCCGCGCAGGCCGACGACCGCCCGGTGATGCTCGACGCCTTCGAGGCCGACCTGCGCCGCGTCTTCGCGACGGCCGGGGACGGCCCGCGCCACCCGCTGCTGCGCGCGCTGGTCCCCACCGTGCGGCGCTGCGACCTCACCCCCGAGCCCTTCCTCGGCCTCATCGAGGCCAACCGGCAGGACCAGGTGGTGCGGCGCTACGCGACGTACGACGAACTCCTCGCGTACTGCGCACTGTCCGCCAACCCCGTGGGCCGGCTGGTCCTCGCGATCACCGGCACCTCGAGCCCCGAGCGCATCCGGCACTCGGACGCGGTCTGCACCGCGCTGCAGATCGTCGAACATCTCCAGGACGTCAGCGAGGACCTCGGCCGCGACCGGATCTACCTCCCCGCCGACGACATGGCACGCTTCCACGTCACCGAGGCCGACCTGGCCGCTCCGAGCGCCGGCGCATCGGTGCGCGCTCTGGTCGCATTCGAAGCCGAACGCGCCGGGTGCCTTCTGAATGAAGGCACCCCCCTGGTGGGTAGCGTCCACGGCAGACTCAAGCTGCTGCTCGCCGGTTTCGTGGCCGGCGGACGTGCCGCCCTCACGGCGGTCGCGGCCGCCGGTTACGACGTACTGCCCGGACCACCCAAGCCCACCAAGCTCAGCCTGCTGCGCGCAGTGGGAGCTGTCTGGCGATGAGACCGAAGAGAGGGGTGAGCCGGATCATGGAGGAAACCGCACAGGTGTCCGCACCGGTACTCGCCGCATACAGCTACTGCGAGGCCGTGACGGGACAACAGGCGCGCAATTTCGCGTACGGCATCCGCCTGCTGCCCACGGACAAGCGGCACGCGATGTCGGCGCTCTACGCGTTCTCGCGGCGCGTCGACGACATCGGCGACGGTCCGCTCGCGCCCGAGGTCAAGCAGGTGCGGCTGGAGGACACCCGGACCCTGCTGGGACGGGTCCGGTCGGATGCCGTCGACGAGGACGACACCGACCCCGTGGCGGTGGCGCTCGCCGACGCCGCACGGAGGTTCCCGCTCCCGCTCGGTGGCCTCGACGAGCTCATCGACGGCGTCCTCATGGACGTTCGCGGCGAGACCTATGAGACCTGGGACGACCTCAAGGTCTACTGCCGGTGCGTCGCGGGCGCCATCGGGCGGCTCTCGCTGGGCGTGTTCGGCCCGCAGACCGGCGCACGCGGGGCGGAACGCGCCCCCGAGTACGCCGATACGCTGGGCCTCGCCCTCCAGCTCACCAACATCCTCAGGGACGTGCGCGAGGACGCGGACAACGGGCGCACCTACCTGCCCGCCGACGATCTCGCCAAGTTCGGCTGCTCCGCCGGGTTCCACAGCTCGACGCCCCCCGAGGGCTCCGACTTCGCGGGCCTCATCCACTTCGAGGTCCGGCGGGCCCGCGCCCTGTTCGCCGAGGGCTACCGGCTGCTGCCCCTGCTCGACCGGCGCAGCGGAGCCTGTGTCGCCGCCATGGCCGGCATCTACCGGCGGCTCCTCGACCGCATCGAGCGCGACCCCGAGGCCGTACTGCGCGGACGGGTCTCGCTGCCCGGCCGCGAGAAGGCGTACGTCGCGGTGCGCGGCCTCTCCGGCCTCGACGCCCGGAACGTTTCCCGGCAGACCGCCAGGAGGCGTGTCTGATGTGCTGCGAAGCGGCCAGAGGGACGAACGAGCAGAAGCGGCGCGCAACCCTGCCGTGCGCTGACGCGTCCCTGACTGCGACGGCCCGCCATGAGTACGCCGGCGGCGCGGCACAGGGGGAGGGCGCATGACAGACAGCAGGCCGACCGCGCCCGCAGGGGCGCCGGCCCACGCCGTCGTCGTCGGCGGGGGCCTGGCCGGTGTCACGGCCGCGCTCCAGCTCGCCGACGCCGGCATGCGCGTGACACTGCTCGAGGGCCGCCCGCGCCTGGGCGGCCTCGCGTTCTCCTTCCGCCGCGGCGAGCTCACCGTCGACAACGGGCAGCATGTCTATCTGCGCTGCTGCACCGCGTACCGCTGGTTCCTCGACCGCGTCGAAGGAGCGGAGCTGGCCCCGCTGCAACGACGCCTCGACGTGCCGGTACTGGACGTCGGCCGGGCCTCCGGACCCAGGCTGGGCCGCCTGCGCCGCACCGATCTGCCCGTCCCCCTGCACCTGGCCGCCGGCCTCGCGACGTATCCGCACCTCTCCCTCGCCGAACGCGCGAGCGTGGGCCGCGCCGCCCTCGCCCTCAAGCAGCTCGACCCGGCCGATCCGGCGCTGGACGGCGTGGACTTCGCGACCTGGCTCGGCCGCCACGGCCAGTCCGAGCGGGCCATCGAAGCGCTCTGGGACCTGGTCGGCGTCGCCACGCTCAACGCGCGGGCGCCGCACGCCTCGATGGGGCTCGCCGCGATGGTCTTCAAGACCGGGCTGCTCTCCGAGCCCGGCGCCGCCGACATCGGCTGGTCGCACGTACCACTGGGCGACCTGCACGACACGCTCGCCCGCAAGGCACTCGACTCCGCGGGCGTACGCACCGAACTGCGCACCAAGGTCGGCGCCGTCTCCCGTACCGGCGACGGCCGTTGGACCGTCGAGGCGGAGGGCGAGCAGCTGGAGGCCGACACCGTCGTCCTCGCCGTACCCCAGCACGAGACCCACGCGCTGCTGCCCGACGGCGCACTCGACGACCCGGGCAAGCTGCTGGACATCGACACCGCGCCGATCCTCAACATCCATGTCGTATACGACCGCAAGGTGCTGCGCCGGCCCTTCTTCGCCGCGCTCGGCACCCCCGTGCAGTGGGTCTTCGACCGCACGGACGCCTCGGGTCTGCGCGGCGGCGGCCAGTACCTCGCCCTGTCGCAGTCCGCCGCCCAGGACGAGATCGACGAGCCGGTCGCCACCCTGCGCGCCCGGTACCTCCCCGAGCTGGAGCGACTGCTGCCCGCCGCCCGCGGTGCCGGCGTGCGCGACTTCTTCGTCACCCGGGAGCGGACAGCGACGTTCGCCCCCACCCCCGGCGTCGGACGGCTGCGCCCCGGCGCCCGTACCCACGCCCCCGGCCTCTACCTGGCCGGCGCGTGGACCGACACCGGATGGCCCGCAACCATGGAGAGCGCCGTGCGCAGTGGCTTCAGTGCCGCGGGCGCAGCGCTCTCCGAACTCGGCCGCCCCCATGTACATCCGCTGCAGGAGGCGGCATGAGCACTGGTATTGGAACAAGAGGAGAGCCTGTGACCCCGGTGAATCCGGCTGGCAACACCACGGTGGACATCGCCGCGCTTCTGGAGCGCGGCCGCACCCTGTCCACGCCGGTGCTGAAGGCCGCCGTGGACCGGCTCGCGCCGCCCATGGACACCGTCGCGGCCTACCACTTCGGGTGGATCGACGCGGAGGGCAGGCCCGCGGACGGCGACGGCGGCAAGGCCGTGCGCCCGGCGCTCGCCCTGCTCTCCGCCGAGGCCGCGGGCGCGACGCCCGAGACCGGTGTGCCCGGCGCCGTGGCGGTGGAGCTCGTACACAACTTCTCCCTGCTGCACGACGACCTGATGGACGGCGACGAGCAGCGCCGCCACCGCGACACCGTGTGGAAGGTGCACGGCCCGGCCCAGGCGATCCTGGTCGGCGACGCGCTCTTCGCGCTCGCCAACGAGGTGCTCCTGGAGATCGGCACCGTCGAGGCGGGGCGCGCGACGCGCCGGCTCACCACCGCGAGCCGCAAGCTGATCGACGGCCAGGCGCAGGACATCTCCTTCGAGCACCGCGAGCGGGTCACCGTCGAGGAATGCCTGGAGATGGAGGGCAACAAGACGGGCGCGCTGCTCGCCTGCGCGGTCTCCATCGGCGCGGTCCTCGGCGGCGCCGACGACAGGACGGCCGACACCCTGGAGGCGTACGGCTACCACCTGGGTCTCGCCTTCCAGGCCGTCGACGACCTGCTCGGCATCTGGGGCGACCCGGTGGCCACCGGCAAGCAGACCTGGAGCGACCTGCGTCAGCGCAAGAAGTCCCTGCCGGTCGTCGCCGCGCTCGCCGCGGGCGGCCCGGCCTCCGAGCAGCTCGGTGAGCTGCTCGCCGCCGACGCCAAGAGCAACGACTTCGACAGCTTCTCCGAGGCGGAGTTCGCCGTCAGGGCGGCGCTCATCGAAGAGGCCGGCGGCCGGGGGTGGACCTCCCAGGAGGCCCGCAGGCAGCATGCCGTCGCGATCGAGGCACTCGACGGCGTCGACATGCCGCACCAGGTACGGGCGCAGCTCACCGCGCTCGCGGACTTCGTCGTCGTACGGAAGAGATGATGACCCCCCGGCTCATAACCGCTCTCTCCGGGGCCTAGCCTCCCGGACCCCCAGCACAGCAGATGACCAACTGCAAGGGAGGGGAAGCCATGACAGCGACGACCGACGGAAGCACCGGGGCCATGGGGCCCGGGGCAGCCGCGGCCAGCCACACCACCGAACCCGCCGCCACCGCGGACGTCCTTGACGCCGCGCGGCGGGCCACGGATCGGGCGGTCGAGCATCTGCTCGCCGCGCAGGATGCCCAGGGGTGGTGGAAGGGCGACCTCGAAACCAACGTGACGATGGACGCCGAGGATCTGCTGCTCCGTCAGTTCCTCGGCATCCAGGACGAGAAGACCGTCCAGGCCGCCGCGTTGTTCATCCGAGGCGAGCAGCGCGAGGACGGCACCTGGGCCACGTTCCAGGGCGGTCCCGGTGAACTCTCCACGACCATCGAGGCGTACGTCGCCCTGCGACTGGCCGGTGACCTGCCGGACGACCCGCACATGGCGCGCGCCGCCGCCTGGGTCAGGCAGCACGGCGGCATCGCGGCAAGCCGGGTCTTCACCCGGATCTGGCTGGCGCTGTTCGGCTGGTGGAAGTGGGACGACCTGCCCGAGCTGCCGCCCGAGCTGATCCTGCTGCCCAAGTGGGTGCCGCTCAACATCTATGACTTCGGCTGCTGGGCCCGGCAGACCATCGTGCCGCTGACGGTCGTCTCAGCCAAGCGCCCGGTGCGGGCCGCGCCGTTCGCGATCGACGAGCTGCACACCAATCCGCGGGTGCCCAACCCGCCCAGGCGCCTTGCGCCGCCGACCAGTTGGGACGGCGCGTTCCAGCGGCTCGACAAGGTCCTGCACGTCTATCACCGGTTCGCTCCGCGTCTGCTGCGCGGCGCGGCGATGAAGAGCGCGGCGCGCTGGATCGTCGAGCGGCAGGAGAACGACGGTTGCTGGGGCGGCATCCAGCCGCCCGCCGTGTACTCGTTGATCGCGCTGCACCTCCTCGGGTACGACCTGGACCACCCGGTGATGCGCGCCGGCCTGGAGTCCCTGGACCGGTTCGCGGTATGGCGCGAGGACGGCGCCCGCATGGTCGAGGCCTGCCAGTCGCCGGTCTGGGACACCTGCCTGGCCACCATCGCGCTCGCCGACGCGGGTGTGGGCGCCGGTCACCCGGCGCTCGTCAAGGCGGCCGACTGGATGATGACCGAGCAGATCGTGCGCCCCGGCGACTGGGCCGTGCGCCGGCCCGGACTCGAACCGGGCGGCTGGGCGTTCGAGTTCCACAACGACAACTACCCGGACATCGACGACACCGCGGAAGTCGTCCTCGCGCTGCGCCGCGTCGCCCACCCGGACCGTGCGCGGATGGAGGCGACCATCGACCGCGGGGTCCGCTGGAACCTCGGGATGCAGTCCAAGAACGGCGCCTGGGGGGCCTTCGACGCGGACAACACCAGCGCGTTCCCCAACCGGTTGCCCTTCTGCGACTTCGGCGAGGTCATCGACCCGCCGTCCGCCGACGTCACCGCGCATGTGGTGGAGATGCTGGCCATCGAGGGACAGGCGCACCACCCGGGCACCAGGCGCGGCATCGAATGGCTGCTCGCCAACCAGGAGACGAACGGCTCCTGGTTCGGCCGCTGGGGCGTCAACTACGTATACGGGACAGGGTCGGTGGTGCCGGCGCTGACCGCGGCCGGGCTGCCCGAGGCCCACCCCGCGATCCGGCGCGCCATCGGCTGGCTCGAATCCGTCCAGAACGACGACGGGGGGTGGGGCGAGGACCTCCGCTCGTACCGTGAGAGCGAGTGGGCCGGGCGCGGCGCGTCGACCGCGTCACAGACCGCCTGGGCGCTGCTCGCGCTGCTCGCGGCGGGGGAGCGGGACGGCAAGTCCGTCGAGCGGGCCGTCGGCTGGCTCGCCGAGACCCAGCGCGAGGACGGGTCCTGGGACGAGCCGTACTTCACGGGCACCGGCTTCCCCTGGGACTTCTCCATCAACTACAACCTCTACCGGCAGGTCTTCCCGCTCACCGCTCTCGGGCGGTACGTCCATGGGGAGCCCACCTTCTGCGACCTGCGCGAGGGGGGCCGATGACCGACCTCGGCGCGCCCCACGCACCCACACCCCTGCTGATCGCCTGCGCGCTGGGCATCGAGCGGTTCGCCCTGCGCGGCGGCCACCGCGGGGGCGCGCCGGGGCCCGTGACCGTGCTCCGTACGGGCATGGGGCCCAGGGCCGCGGAAGCGGCCGTCACCCGGATGCTCGGCAGCTCCCAGGACCGGGGCACGGCCGTCATCGCGGCGGGCTTCTGCGCCGGTCTCGCGCCGGGGATGCACCCCGGGGACCTGATCGTCGCCGAGGAGACCCGAGACTTCCGCGGCAGCACGGCCTGCACGGGCCATGCGCTGCTCGCGGAGGCACTGGCCAGAGCGGTGCCCGGGCGCACCGTACACACCGGCCCGCTGGTCGGCTCCGACCACGTCGTACGCGGCGCGGAACGGGCCGATCTGCGGGCCACGGGAGCAATCGCGGTGGACATGGAATCCGCCGCGACGCTGTGGAGCGCTCTGCGCGCGGGGCCGCGCCCGGTTGCGGCCGTACGGGTGGTCGTGGACGCTCCAGAGCATGAGCTCGTCCGCATTGGGACGGTCCGGAGTGGAATATCAGCCTTTCGTGTTCTCCGCGCCGTCCTACCGGCTTTTCATGAATGGCACCGTTCTTTGCTGCTCCCCAGGAGGTGAGCTAGATGGCCATGCCGCTTCGTCAGACCATCAGGGTCGGGACATACCTCTTTGAACAGAAGCTCCGCAAGCGAGAGAAGTTCCCGCTCATCGTTGAGCTCGAACCGCTCTACGCGTGCAACCTCGCATGCGAGGGCTGCGGAAAGATCCAGCACCCCGCCGGGGTGCTGAAGCAGCGCATGCCTGTGGCCCAGGCCGTGGGCGCGGTGCTGGAATCCGGCGCCCCGATGGTTTCCATCGCGGGTGGCGAGCCGCTGATGCATCCTCAGATCGACGAGATCGTGCGGCAGTTGGTGGCGAAGAGGAAGTACGTGTTCCTTTGCACCAACGCGGTGCTGCTGCGCAAGAAGATCAAGAAATTCACCCCCTCGCCCTACTTCGCCTTCGCGGTGCACATCGACGGGCTGCGTGAGCGGCACGACGAATCCGTGGCGAAGGAGGGGGTGTTCGACGAGGCGGTGGAGGCGATCAAGGAGGCCAAGAGGCTCGGCTTCCGGGTCACCACCAACTCCACCTTCTTCAACACCGATACTCCGCAGACCATCATCGAGGTCCTCAACTACCTCAATGACGACCTGCACGTGGACGAGATGATGATCTCGCCCGCGTACGCCTACGAGAAGGCTCCCGACCAGGAGCACTTCCTCGGCGTGGAGCAGACCCGCGAACTCTTCAAGAAGGCCTTCTCGGGCGGCAACAGGAGCCGTTGGCGCCTGAACCATTCGCCGCTCTTCCTGGACTTCCTGGAGGGCAAGGCGGACTTCCCGTGCACGGCGTGGGCGATCCCCAACTACTCGCTCTTCGGGTGGCAGCGGCCCTGCTACCTGATGAGCGACGGATACGTCCCCACCTATCGGGAGCTCGTCGACGACACCGACTGGAGCAAGTACGGCCGCGGCAAGGACCCGCGCTGCGCCAACTGCATGGCGCACTGCGGCTACGAGCCGACGGCCGTGCTCGCCACGATGGGCTCGCTCAAGGAGTCCCTGCGTGCGGTGCGTGAGACCGTCTCGGGAAACCGCGGGTGACGTGATGACCGTTGGTGAGCCCGTCGTACTGGGGCTCCCCGAGCTGCCGGCCCGGCCGCTGGCGGTGCGCCGCACTTCGCGGCGCATCCAGGTCGGGTCGGTGGCGGTTGGCGGGGATGCGCCTGTTTCGGTGCAGTCGATGACGACGACGCGGACGTCGGACATTGGGGCGACGCTGCAGCAGATCGCGGAGTTGACGGCTTCGGGTTGTCAGATTGACGAGAAGGGCCGCGGATACGCCGCCGCCGAGCAGGACGAGGCCCGAGGCCGTCGACGTCGACGACGCCCCGACCGTGCTGCGCTTCCCCAAGGAGTCGGTGGGCCCCGCGATCGAGCCGATCGACCGGGTGGGCGGCATGGATGTGCTGCACCGGGCCGAGGACCCCGAGGTGCTGCTGGTCTGCGTCGGCGCCATGGCGCCGGTCTGCCTCCAGGCGGCCGACCTGCTGACGGGCCGGGGCATCGGGTGCACCGTCGTCGACCCGCGCTGGGTCAAGCCCGTCGACGAACAGCTCGCCCCCCTCGCCGCGCGCCACCGCCTCGTCGCGGTAGTCGAGGACAACAGCCGCAGTGGCGGCGTCGGTTCGGCCGTCGGGCAGTCGCTCCGCGACGCGGGCGTGGACGTACCCCTGCGGACGTACGGCATCCCCGAGCAGTTCCTGGCACACGCCAAACGCGGCGAGGTGCTGGCCGACATCGGGCTCACCGCCGTAGAGATCGCGGGCCACATCGGCGCCACCCTGGCGACCAAGGAGGCCCCACTGGTGAAGGAGACCGGCCCATGACGGACGACGGGCCCAAGGGGTTCGATCTGGCGACGCTCCTGGCCGAGCGTGGCGCCGAACGGTACGAGCTGCACGCACGGCACCTCAACCACCAACTGCCGCGCATGCTGCACACCATCGGCTTCGACAAGGTCTACGAACGGGCCGAGGGCGCGTATTTCTGGGACGCGGACGGCAACGACTATCTCGACATGCTCGCGGGCTTCGGTGTGATGGGCCTCGGCCGGCACCATCCGGTCGTACGCAAGGCGCTGCACGACGTCCTCGACGCCTCGCTCGCGGACCTGACCCGCTTCGACTGTCAGCCGCTGCCCGGACTGCTCGCCGAGAAACTGCTCACGCACAGCCCGCACCTGGACCGGGTGTTCTTCGGCAACAGCGGCACCGAGGCCGTCGAGACCGCGCTGAAGTTCGCCCGGTACGCCACGGGGAAACCCAGAATTCTCTACTGCACGCACGCCTTCCACGGCCTGACGACCGGCTCGCTGTCGGTCAACGGCGAGGCGGGCTTCCGCGACGGCTTCGCGCCCCTGCTGCCCGACACCGCCATCGAGCTCGGCGACCTGGCAGCCCTGGAGCGGGAGTTGAAACGCGGCGACGTCGCGGGCTTCGTCGTCGAGCCCATCCAGGGCAAGGGCGTGCACGCGTCCCCGCCCGGGTTCCTGCTCGCCGCGCAGCAGCTGCTGCGCCGGCACAAGGCGCTGCTGATCGCCGACGAGGTCCAGACGGGCCTGGGCAGGACGGGCGACTTCTACGCGTACCAGCACGAGGAGGGCGTCGAGCCGGACCTGCTGTGCGTCGCCAAGGCGCTCTCCGGAGGCTATGTGCCGGTGGGGGCCACCCTCGGCAAGGACTGGATCTTCAAGAAGGTTTATTCGTCGATGGACCGGGTGCTCGTCCACTCGGCCAGCTTCGGCTCCAACGCCCAGGCCATGGCCGCGGGGCTCGCCGTTCTGTCGGTGATGGAGGACGAGGAGACCGTCGCGAACGCCCGGCGCGTCGGTGATCTGCTGCGGGAGCGACTGGCCGCCCTGGTCGACCGCTACGAGCTGCTGCACGACGTACGCGGCCGGGGGCTGATGATCGGCATCGAGTTCGGCCGGCCGAACTCGCTGAAGCTGCGCAGTCGTTGGACGATGCTGCAGGCGGCCCGCAAGGGACTCTTCGCGCAGATGGTCGTCGTACCGCTGTTCCAGAAGCACCGCATCCTGACTCAGGTCTCCGGCGACCACCTCGAAGTCATCAAACTCATTCCGCCGCTGACCGTGGGGGAGAAGGAGGTCGACCGCTTCGTCGACGCCTTCACCGCCGTCATGGACGACGCGCACAGCGGCGGGGGCCTCATGTGGGACTTCGGCAGGACACTGGTGAAACAGGCGGTCGCCAACCGGTAGCCGGAGCGACGGAAACCCCCTTTTTGCCTGAGAGGCAAAAGATTTGCCTCTCAGGCAAGGTGCCTGGCTCAATGGACGGCATGACCCCACGCCTCGAAGAGGACGCGCCCGACGGGCTGCCGTCGGTCGCTCCGCAGCTGCGCGACCTGCGGCGGCACAGTGCCCTCACCCTGGAGGCCGCCGCCCGGCGCGCCGGGCTCTCGCCCGCGCACCTGTCCCGCCTGGAGACCGGACACCGCCAGCCTTCGCTGCCGATGCTGCTCACCCTGGCCCGCATCTACGGTACGACGGTCTCCGCGCTGCTCGGGGAGAGCGCGCCCGACCGTGACGCGGTGCTGCGGGCCGGCGAGGCGCAGGCCACGGAGGCCGACGGCTGGACGTACCACCGGGCGGGTGGGCCCGGCCGTGCCATGCAGGCCCTGCGGCTGCATGTGCCGCACGGCGCACAGGGCGACCTGGTGCGCGTGCATCCCGGTGAGGAGTGGCTGTATGTGCTGTCGGGGCAGCTGCGACTGGTGCTCGGCGAGAGCGTGCACCGGCTGGCCGCCGGGGACAGCGCGCACTTCGACTCGCTGACCCCGCACCGCATCGCCGCCGTCACCGCGGACGGGGTCGATCTTCTGTTCGTCCATACGCTGCTGCAGAGCGCCGCCGCCGGGCTCTGCCTACCCCAGGAGACCTGACATGCCGGACGAGACGATCGGCGAAAAGGCCGGCGAAGAGGCGGACGTGAGGCCCGCCCGACGCGGCATCGTCGAGGACAAGTTCCCCAGGGGGCTGATGATCCGGCTCTTCGTGTACGTCGTGGCCGGCCATCTCTTCGCGGCCTTCGTCTATCTGCTCTTCACGCTGGGCGACGCGCGCTGACCGCGCCGCGCGCCGGGGCGAGGGGCCGGCCCGGGGTGCGGGAGCAGGCCCGGGCCGCGATGTCGCTCAGGCATCGTCGAGGAGCCGCAGCCGCAGCCGCTCGCGCGTCTCGGGGGTGACCCGCAGGCCTTCCGTGAGGTAGCGCTCGGCGCCGCCCCAGACCTCCTCGATGGTCTCGAAGGCGGCGTCGAGGTACTCGGCGCGGGCCTCGAAGAGCGGGCTGAGCAGTTCCATGACCTCGGGGGACATGCCGACGGGGGAGTTGTCGCTGCGGCTGACCTTGTAGCGGCGCGACGGGTCGTTCGACTTGAGGTAGTCGGCCACGATGGCCTCGCGCTCGACGCCGACCGCCAGCAGCGACACCGCTATCGAGAGCCCCGCGCGATCCTTGCCCGCCGCGCAGTGCATCAGCGCCGGGACGCTGTCCTCGGCCAAGGCGTGCAGCACCTGGCTGTGCTCGCCGGTGCGCTCCTTGATGATCTCGCGGTAGGTGTCGGACATCCGCCCCGCCGCCTTGCCGTCCGCGAGAATCTCGCGCAGCTCGTCGAGGTTTCCGTCGCGGACCATCTTCCAGAACACCGCGCCGTCGGCCGGGTCGGTCAGCGGCAGGTTCACATTGCGTACACCCGCCAGCTCGACGTCCGGACCCTCCAGCTTCTGGTCCGCCTCATTGCGGAAGTCGAAGATCGTGTGCAGGCCGAGGGAGTCGAGAAAGACCGCGTCGGCGACGGTGGCGTGTGCCAGGTGCCCGCTGCGGAAGAGCACGCCGTGCCGCACCTGCCGGCCGTCCACGGTCGGCAGGCCGCCCACATCGCGGAAGTTGCGCACTCCGGCAAGGTCGGGCTCTGTCGACGGGACCTGCGGCAGCTGCTGTGTCACGGTGACTCCTGAAGTGTCTGCCGTCGGCGTTGCTCGCCGATCTGGGCACCGTTCGACGATACGACATGAGTACCTGAGGCAATTGTCTCGGCCGTGCACGCGCGGCCGTCGCCCCGGGCCGAGCGGGAGCTGCCCGTACCTGGCCATGAACTCCACGCCCCCGTGTGCCGATTGGGGCCAGGGGGGGCGCGTGCCCGACCCCACCATCGCCACCGCCCCGCGCGCCAACTGGAGGGCCTCGCGGTACACCGGGCGGAAGGCCGACCACCGCGGTGTCCCGGTCGCCCTCACCGGGGAGTTCCTGGCCGGCTACCGGCTGCACCCGAGGGGCCCCACTGTTCGGACGCGCGGCGCGTACCAGGGGAGTGGCTGAGCGGCGAGCCGGCCGAGGCGGGTGTGACCACCTTCGCCGGTCCGCGCGCCGATGATCCGGACACCTCGCCGGACCTGGCGTGGGGCCGGCGTACAAGCTGGTGGTGCTCCGGGTGTCCGGCGCGGGCCCTGGTCGTCGACTGCGCGGAGGTCAGGATCACCGACTTCGGGCGGCGAGTAGCACTTGGGGCGAATCGGGCTATTTGTGGGTAACACCCCTTGTGGGCAAGGGGGATGGTGTGCTTGCTGGTGAGCAGGATCATATTCGTGACGGTGCGTGGCGAAGTCGTGAAGCGAATACCAGGTCGTGGGCGGGGCGTGAAGATCGGTAATCCACGGAGTGTGACGACAAATCCCCACGGGATTGCCGCAGAGCGATGATCAGCCATGGCCGATTGTCCTGATCGGCTTGTTCGAGGACGCCTCGGCGGCTTACGGTCACCGTCAATCCGGGTGGATCGCCGAATCCTGCCACCGCCCGGAAACCCCACGACACTCACGTGTGGCAGGAGCGGGGGACCCAGGTAGTACGCCGTCATCCGGAACTCCGGACCGGCTCGGGGTTAAGTCGCGCGGTTGCGCGGCCGGGCATCTCCAGCCCGAACCCGACAGCTCACCTCGTAGGCGCCGGAGAGGAAATTCGCCATGCCCGCAAAGGGTAAGCACCGCCGCCCGAGGTCCAACTCGATCACCCGTGGATTCGTCGCCGCGGGAACGGGCGGAGCCGCACTCGCACTTCCGTTCATCGCCGCCACCGGCGCGAACGCCGCGGAGAACGCCGCACCGGCCGCCGCGCCCGCCGTGGCCCCCGAGAAGGCCGCGTCCGCCGCAGCCGTCTCGCAGCAGAAGCAGCAGCCGAAGAAGGCCGGCAGCAAGACGTACGCCGTGGTCTCCGGCGACTACCTGTCGAAGATCGCCGACCAGCAGAACGTGCGCGGCGGCTGGCAGAAGCTGTACGAGGACAACCGGTCGACCGTCGGCGACAACCCCGGGCTGATCATGCCGGGCATGAAGCTCAGCATCGGCGCGAAGGCGGCCGGCTCCGCCCCGTCGTCCGCGTCGCAGTCGTCGGCCAAGGCCGCCGCACCCGCCGCGCAGCCGAAGTCGTCCTCCTCGCAGTCCTCCTCCTCCGCGAGCGGATCGGAGAAGTCCGAGTCGGCCGGCTCCGCATCGACGGCGTCGTCCTCCGGCTTCACCGCCCCGGTCTCCGCGGGCATCACCACCTCCTACCGCGCCTCCGGCGGCAGCTGGTCCAGCGGCTACCACACGGGCGTCGACTTCTCCGCGTCCAGCGGCACCTCGGTCAAGGCCGTCGGCGCCGGCACCGTCGTCTCCGCGGGCTGGAGCGGCTCGTACGGCAACGAGGTCGTCATCCAGCACAACGACGGCCGCTACTCGCAGTACGCCCACCTGTCCTCGCTGTCCGTCTCGTCCGGCCAGAGCGTCACCGGCGGCACGCAGATCGGTCTCTCCGGCAGTACCGGCAACTCCACGGGCCCGCACCTGCACTTCGAGATCAGGACCGGCCCGAGCTACGGCTCCGACATAGACCCGCTGGGTTACCTGCGCGGTCACGGCGTCTCCGTCTGACACACGCCCTCTCTCCGGGCCACGGGCATCGCCTTCGTATGCCCCCTTCCGCGCCGCACACCGGCCGCGGAAGGGGGCGTACGCGTTGAACCAGGTCCGTCCAGGCCGGCCCAGGCATATTCCGGGGTTGACCCAAACTTGACCGGTGTCCTTTCTCACCGGCGTCAACCCCCTCCCTACGGTGGCGTAGGTCACTTGATCCAGTGGAGCATGGGCCGACGTGGGAGACGATGCGAGATCATTCAGGACAGGGACCATAGGGTCGTACGCGGCGATTGGGGACAGCTTCACGGAGGGGGTCGGTGACCCCGGACCCGGCGGTGCGTACATCGGCTGGGCGGACCGGCTGGCCGTACTCCTCGACGATCGTGTCCCCGAGCACACATTCCGCTATGCCAACCTCGCCGTGCGCGGCCGGCTCCTCGACCAGATCGTGGCCGAGCAGGTCCCCAGGGCGATGGAACTGGCCCCCGACCTGGTGAGCTTCTGCGCCGGCGGCAATGACATCCTCCGGCCTGGCAGCGACCCCGACGACGTCGCCCAGCGCTACGAGCGGGCCGTCGCCGACCTCACCAGCAGGGTCGGCACCGTCCTGGTGACGACCGGCTTCGACACTCGGCACATGCCGGTGCTGCGCCATCTGCGGGGCAAGATCGCGACGTTCACGGCGCATGTACGGTCCATCGCCGACACGTACGACTGCCCGGTGCTCGACCTGTGGTCGCTCAAGTCCGTCCAGGACATGCGTGCTTGGGACACCGACCGGCTGCACCTGTCCGCGGAAGGTCACACCAGGGTGGCCCTGCGCGCCGGCCAGGTGCTTGGCCTCGACGTACCGGCCGACCCGGACCAGGAGTGGCCGCCGCAGATGCCGCGCGGCACGATGGGTGTCCGCCGGGACAACATCCAGTGGGCGCGCGAACACCTGGTGCCGTGGATCGGCCGACGGCTGCGCGGCGAGTCCTCGGGGGACCACGCCGCGGCGAAGCGGCCCGATCTGCTCCCGCTGTGACCTGACGACCCGATCTGACGGCCCGGCCTGTCCTCCCGGGCCCGCGCCGGGTCAGGTCCGGGCGGGCAGCAGAGAGCTCAGGGGGATTGGGTCCGTGTTGCCCTCGGTCGTGCAGGCGTGGGCACCCGCCACCGCGCCCAGGTGGGCGCACTCGTCGGGGGCCAGGCCGGCCAGCCGCCCGTACAGGAAACCGCAGACGTAGGCGTCCCCGGCGCCGTTGGAGTCCACCACGGGGCCCGGCACCGCCGTGGCCGGGACCGGTCGCGGGGTGCGGCTGCCGCCCCGCGTCATCAGGTACGAGCCGCCCGCGCCCGCCGTGGCGACCACCGTCCCGGCGCGTCCCTCGCGCAGGATCTTGCGCATCACATCGGCGATCCGCTCACCCGCGCCCGCCGCGCTGAGGAAGACCAGGTCGCAGCGGAGCGCGAACTCCCGGTGGTGGTCGGTGAGTCCGTCCCAGTCGTGCAGATCCGTCGAGACGGACACGCCGAGCTCCTCGATGTCGTCCAGGAGGTGGCGGGAGAAATCCATGATGGACAGATGCACGTGCCGGGCCCGCCGCAGGTGCGGCAGGTAGAAAGAGCGGGGCATCCGCAGGTCCCCCGGGTCGCGGGCGTCGTAGAACGACATGCGGCGGCCCGTCGAGCCGTCGACCAGGTTCACCGCGCGGCGGGTGCCCGCCGGTGAGATCAGCGGCTCGAAGTCGACATCGCCCTTGGTGAGCCGCTCACGGACCTGCTCGCCGATCCGGTCGTCGCCGATGAAGTCGATGAATTTCACGCCGAGCCCCAGGGCGCGGCAGCCCAGGGCGACATTGCCGCCGGTGTGGCCCGGCCACTCGCGAATGGGCGGCACCCCGACGGAATCGGCGAGCGGCACCGGCAGCGAGTCGACGCGGACCACCGTGTCCACGCCGCTGCCGCCCACGACCAGGACGTCGTACGGCGCGGGGCCCGTATGCGCCTCGTGCTCAGCCTGTTGGTGCGTCAAGGCATCCCCTTTCGTGTCCCCCGAACCTCAGTATGGCCGCATGGAGATGGCCCAGGGTGGGAGTGGCGTCACTCGTCCGGCGGCGGTCGGTGCTGGGATGGCCCTTCGACTTCCGGAAGGAACACCCCCATGCCCGCACATACGTCTTCGGCCCCGGCCGGGCCGCCCGCCACTTCGACCATGGCCAGGTCGTTCGCCGCGGCCGTGCTGGCCGGCGGGCTGCTGGCCGCCGGTGCGGCGCCCGCGACCGCAGCGGCCACCGCGCCGCTCTCCGCCCCCGCGCCCGCCGCGTCCACCGTCTCGGTCGCCGGTGAGGGCAGCGCGTCCGCGACCCCCGACCTGGCCGTCGCCAACGCGGGTGTGGAGGTCACGAGGCCCACCGGCGAGGCCGCCATGGCCGGCCAGTCCGCCGCGGCGAAGAAGCTGCTGGACGCGGTACGGAAGCAGGGCGTCGCCGACCGCGACGTACAGACCGCGGGCATCTTCCTGAACCCCGTCCACCAATACGAGGGCGGCGCCGCCAAGCTGACCGGCTATCAGGCCGGGCAGACCTTCACCATCAAGGTCCGCGACATCGACCGGGCCGGCGCGCTCCTGAAGGCCGTGACGGACGCGACGGGCGAGGACGGCCGGATCAACGGCGTCGCCTTCGACGTCTCCGACCCGGCTGCCCTGCGCGCGGCGGCCCGCGAGGCCGCCTACGCCGACGCGCGGAAGAAGGCCGAACAGTACGTGCGGCTCAGCGGACACGAGTTGGGGAGGCTGGTCTCGCTGACCGAGGATGCGGGCGGACAGCACAGCCCCCTCGCTGTGCAGCCGAGCGCCTTGGCGGACGCGAAGGTGCCGGTGGCGCCGGGCGAGGTCCAGGAGCAGGTCACCGTCACGGTCGTATACGAGCTGGACTGATCCCGAACGTGCTCGGACCTCCTGAAGTGGGCTGAATCCGAAGGGGGCTTGGGCGTCCTGAAGTGAAATGGTCCGAACGGGCTTGAGCGTTGCCGGCCCGAAGTGGGTCTGTTCCGGCGGTCATCAGCGGGTGGCGGCCGTCAGAGCCGTGCGCTCGATGCCCAGTTCGCGGGCGAGCGCGTCATCGGTCCACTCCAGCACGGTGGTACGGGAGAGCGTCCCCGGGTACGACGACATCTGGACGGCGAGACCGTCCAGCAGGGCGGTCAGCCGCCAGACCGCGGACACCGGGTCCTCGCACCGGAACTCCCCGCTCGCCACCCCCTCCGTGATGACCTCGATCAGCGCCGCCTTCCACTGCTGGTCGAGGTCGCCCGCCACCTCGCGGAGCACGGGCTCGCGCAGCGCGGCGGCCCAGCCCTCGATCCAGAGCTTCCAGCCCTTGGCCACCCCGGTCGGCGCGTACCAGCGGACGGCTGCGCGCAGCCTGCGGACGGCGGAGGTACGACGGCCCAACAGCTTGCGCAACTGGGCGAGATCGCCCTCGGCGGCGTATCGGAAGGCCGCGGCGACGAGCTTCTCCTTGGTCGAGAAGTGGTAGAGCACCAGCGCGTTGCTCACGCCGAGTGCCGAGGCGACATCGGCGATACGCACGGCGCTCACACCCCGCGCCTCGATCTGCTGGACGGCGGCACGCAGCATGTCCTCACGCCGTTCCGCCACACTCAACCGGACTCTGACCACCTGGTAACCCTACACACGGGTCGGCTGACCAGGGCCGGAACGGTGATCTTGCCGAGTGGGGCAACAGCGCGACAGCGGTCCACGGGATAGCGTGCGCGGCATGGGCGATGCGTACGTATGGGTGGCCGACGTGGACGCCCGGCCGGAGGAAGCCGCGGTGCTGGCCGGCCGGGCCATGGACTGGCTGGAGGGGCGGGGCGTTGTCCGGAGCGAGTTGACGCAGTGCCTGCTCGGGGACGAGCTGGGTAGGGCGCCGGGCCCGCACGCGGCACGCGCCGTCGCCGGTGACGAGGTCGCGGATGTGCTGACGTCCGGGGTCGGGATGGAGGTCGAGCGCCGCGTCTATGTGTGCGTCGACCTGTGGACCGCCACCTGCCCGCACTGCGGCGCCACGACCGAACCGCCCGACAGCGGAGCCGAGATGTGGAGCGACACCTGGTCGCCGCTGCTCGACGCGCTGTACGCCTGGTTCGGCGGCACGGGACCCGGCGGGGCCGCCTGTGTGCGCTGCGGGGAGCAGGCCGACTTCCTCGACTGGAAGATCGACCCGCCCATCGCGGTCGCCCATCTGGGGCTCATCTTCTGGAACTGGCCGCCGCTGGCCGGGGCCTTCCTCGCGGAACTCTCCGCGGTACTCGACGGCCACCGGCTGGTGACCGCAAGGACCGGGGTCTGACCGACCGCGGGCGCTGCCCCCACGGTGGCTACCGGTACCAGCCGTAGCGCTCCGCGATGACCGGCAGACGATCGGCGACGATGGCGTGGGCCGCGGCCCGCGGTGTGCTCCCCTCGGCCTCGGCGCGCGCCAGGACCTGGTCGATCAGGGCGCGCATCGAGCGACGGGTGTACGCGAACGCCTCGTCCGCGTCGGCCCCGATGTCGCCGAAGAGGGTCCACCACCACCAGGCGTTCGTCCCGGAGTTGACGACGACGTCCGGCAGGACGACGATCCCGCGGGCCGCCAGCAGTAGCTCGGCGTCGGGCAGCACCGGCATGTTCGCCGCCTCGACGATCCAGCGGGCGGTGACGCGGTGCTGGTTGCCGGCGTCGACGGCGTACGAGACGGCCGCCGGGACCAGGACCTCCACGTCGGCGGCCAGCCAGGCGTCGGCAGGCAGCTGCCGGTCGCCGGGGCGCAGCGCGGAGCGGTCCACGGTCCCGTACGCGTCCCGGGCGGCGAGCAGCGCGTCGACGTCCAGCCCCTGCTCGTTGGCGACGGTGCCCAGCACATCGGCGACGGCGACGACGCTCAGCCCGGCGCGGGACAGGAAGCGCGCGGTGGCCCCGCCCATGGTGCCCAGGCCCTGCAGGGAGACACGCGTCCCGCGGTGGCCGACCCCGGCGCGGTCCAGCGCCGCGAGCACGGACTCGGCGACTCCGCAGCCGCCGACCAGCTCGTCGAGCCCGATGCCGTCGACCTCGACGGCGAACGCGTCGGTGAGCCGCCGGCGCGCCGCCTCCTCGTCGTCGAGCAGCGGATGGACGGCCTGGACGGAGGAGACGAGACCGGCTTCGGCCGCCGCCCTGTCGACGAGGTCCTGGGTCAGGCCGAGGTCCTCGCCGGTGGTCCAGAAACTCTCGATGTACGGACGCACGGCGCGCAGGTAGCGCACCAGGACGTCGTACGCCTCCGGATCCCTCGGGTCGCAGTCGATGCCACCCTTGGCGCCGCCCAGCGGGATGTAACGGCCCGCCGGGTTGTAGTGCAGGGCTTCCTTCATCGTCATGCCGCGGGCCAGGCCCGCGACCTCGTCCAGCGTGCAGCCCGCACGCATCCGCAGCCCACCGCTGGAGACGCCGCGTACGAGCCGGTCGACGACCAGGAAACCCTGCCGCCCCGTGACGTGGTCGGTCCAGCTCAGCGAGATCAGGGGGGCGCTCATGCGGTGGTCTCCTCCGAAACGGTGCCGACGGCCCTGCCGGGTCTCGGCTGAACCGTCGGTCAGTATCTGGACCCGGCGGGGCCCCGTCAATCGCGATACCGGCCCCGGGTGCGCTGCGGCGACGGGCGGGCGGCGCCGGTCGTGCGCGCGGTGCACGATGCCGGACCGCTGCCCCGGAAGGAGCAGCCCGCCCGGCCGGTGGCCGGACACGGCGCGGCGGAGCCGTCCACCGGGTCGCCGGGCCCCGTAACCGCTTCCGTAACGAGCCCGTTCCTGCGCTGTCGTACCGGCCGCACATAATGGAAGGGACACTGAGCTTCTGGAGGTCCTGTGACCGGCGCCGACCAACTGCAATCGCTGCGCTCCCGGGCGCGTGCGCTGAGGGCCGCCGCCTTCGGCGCCGATCCGGCGGGGGAGCGCATGGAGCGCATCCGCCGCTCCCCGAACTTCGTGGACGGTGTCTTCCAGAACCCGGTGGGCGCGCGGACCAGACCGTCCGGATCGACGGTCGAATTCGCGAAGATCTACTTCCGCAAGGAGCAGCGCCTCCGCAGGGCCCCTTCGGGCACCGTGCCCGTTCATGCCACGACCCTCGCCGACCTTGCCGCACCGCCCGCCACGGGGCTGCGCCTCACCTGGATGGGGCACTCCAGTGTGCTCGCCGAGATCGACGGCCGCCGGGTGCTGTTCGACCCGGTCTGGGGCAACCGCTGCTCGCCCTTCGCCTTCGCGGGACCCAAGCGACTGCACCCCGTCCCGGTGCCGCTCGGCTCGCTCGGCCCGGTCGACGTCGTGGTGATCTCCCACGACCACTACGACCACCTCGACATGCCCACGATCCGCGCCCTCGCGAGCACCCGCACGGTCTTCGCGGTGCCGCTCGGCGTCGGCGCCCACCTGGAGCGCTGGGGTGTGCCCGCCGAGCGCGTGCACGAGCTGGACTGGAACGAGACCGTCAAGGTGGCAGGCCTGAGCCTGACCGCCACCCCGGCCCGCCACTTCTGCGGCCGCGGGCTGCGCAACCAGCAGCACACCCTCTGGGCGTCCTGGGCCGTCGCGGGCCCGGAGCACCGGGTCTACCACAGCGGTGACACGGGCTACTTCCCCGGTTTCAAGGACATCGGGGCGGAGCACGGGCCGTTCGACGCGACGATGATCCAGATCGGCGCGTACAGCGAGTACTGGCCGGACATCCACATGACCCCCGCCGAGGGCGTCCGGGCCCACCTCGACCTTCAGGGCGGCCCGTCGAGCGCCCCGATGCTGCCGATCCACTGGGGCACGTTCAATCTCGCCCCCCACCCGTGGTCCGAGCCGGGCGAGGGCACCCTCACGGCCGCCGGTGAGGCAGGCGTCGCCCTGGCACTGCCGAACCCCGGACTGCCGTTCGAGCCCGGTTCGGAGGCCGTCCCGGTCGCGCCGTGGTGGCGCGCCGTCGCGGTGCCGCCCGTCGCCGTGACCCCGGCCCCGGGCCGCCCGGCGCCGCCCGAGCGGCCCGTCACCTCCGGCGAGCCGGAGACCGCGCCCGCCGTCCAGGGCTGACGCGGGGCGCCCGGGGAGCCCTCGGGATATCGGTCTGCAGTACGAGACGTCATACCAGAGCGGGACGCTGCGTGGGCAAGTTTGGCAACTGCCCGTCGATCATGAAAGGTTGCCGACTACTGTGAGTGTCCGGTGATCAACATGGGGCCACATCACCCGAGTTGAACCCAGACCGACTCCAGCCCGATTCCTGGCCGACCAAGGTCCGGAACGGACGCAGCACGCCGATGCCTGGGGCCCCACGTACCAAGGACGCTGATGTCTCAACTTCGAGCACCCGCAGCGCGCGCAGACCGCCGCGAAGGCGGGCGGCACGGACGGCCGGGCTCCCGCCCCCACCCCGCGCAGTCGACGCCCGAAGTCCATATACGCCCCCAGCTCCTGCGCGCCGCGGTGCTGCCCGCAGTCGTCGTCGCGCTGAGCGGCGCCGGGGCGGTGGTCTTCACCCTGCACGCCACCGCCACCGCGCCGACACGGAACTTATGGGTGGCGCTCGCCGCGGCCGCCGCACTGGCCGTCGTCTCGCTGGCGGCGGCCGTCGTGGGCGCCGACCGCGCCGCCAAGTCCGTGCTCGACCGCTGCAACGCCCTGCGCAGGGCCAGCGCGCGCGGCCAGGCCGACCTGCGGGGCGTGGTGGAGCAGCTGCGCCGGGGCGAGGGCCCGCCGGCCCGCCGCACACCGCCGACCGGCAGCCAGGGCGGTGACGAGTTCGATCTGCTCGCCCTGGAGCTGGGGCGGGCGCACGAGTCCGCCGTGGGCGCCGTCGTGCAGGCGGCGCAGCTGTCCAGCAGTGCGGGCACCGACCAGAAGGTCGAAGTCTTCGTCAATCTCGCCCGCCGCCTCCAGTCGCTCGTACACCGGGAGATCCAGCTGCTCGACGAGCTGGAGAACGAGGTCGAGGACCCCGAGCTGCTCAAGGGCCTCTTCCACGTCGACCACCTGGCCACCCGCATCCGCAGGCACGCCGAGAACCTGGCCGTTCTCGGCGGTGCGATCTCCCGGCGTCAGTGGAGCAACCCCGTCACCATGACGGAAGTGCTGCGCTCCTCGATCGCCGAGGTCGAGCAGTACTCACGCGTCAAGCTGGTGCCGCCGGTCGACGGCACCCTGCGCGGCCACGCGGTCGCCGACGTCATCCATCTCCTCGCGGAGCTCGTCGAGAACGCCACAGTGTTCTCCGCCCCGCACACCACGGTGCTGCTGCGCGCCCAGCGCGTCACCTCGGGTCTCGCCATCGAGGTCGAGGACCGGGGGCTCGGCATGTCCCTCACCGAGCAGAACAAGATGAACGCCCTGCTCTGCGACCCGGACCAGGTCAACGTCGGTCACCTTCTGCAGGACGGGCGCATCGGCCTCTTCGTGGTCTCCGCGCTGGCCCGCAGACACGGCATCAACGTCCGGCTCCAGGCCAACATCTACGGTGGTGTGCAGGCGGTACTCGTACTGCCGCAGGCACTGCTCGGCACCGGCGACGAGGGCAGTCTGGGCAAGCCGGAGACTGCGGCGCACCGGCAGCCCCCGCCCGCCCCCGCCGCCGCTCCGGTACCCGCGCCTGCTGCCCCGGCCGGCGCCACCGGCGGCGCCCCGCCGCTGCCGGTACGCGGCGCGCAGGGAGACCGGTCCACCCCGGCCGATGCCCGGCCGGGCATCGGCCCGACCAGCCAGAACGGCCGACACGTACCCAACGGCCAGGACATCCCGACCGCTCCGACGGTGCAGATCGTTGCGACGGCACGGAACGGCCGGCCCGGCCCGGCCGTCCACAACGGCTACACCGGGCAGGACGACGCCGGCCACACCGACGGCTACCCGGACGGGCACGGCCACTCGGACGGGCACGGCCACCCGGACCGGAACGGCCACCCGGACGGGAACGGCCACAGCGTCGGGAACGGCCACAGCGACGGCCAGGCGGACCTGGCGGGCCGCGACGCCCTGTCCGACCCGCCGGCCGAGCCCCCCGCGCACTCCCTGACCCAGCCGCGCGCGAACGGATATGTGCGCGGAAGCACGAGCCGCCCCCTCCTGCCCAGGCGCCGCAGTCAGGAACACCTGGCGCCGCAGCTCAGGGAAGCCCCTGTCGTGCGCGAGGACGAGGAACACCCCGCCATCCACGACCCCGGTCTGATGGCCGCCTTCCAGCGGGGCATCGGTCTGGCGGAGGCCCAGCCCGACCCGTACCTGGAGTCGCTGACACCGCCCCAGGCATCGGAAGTGGCCCAGCTGCTCGCGCCCTTCGAGTCCTTTCCCCAGCGGTTCCCGAGCACACCCACGCCCTCGCGGCAGGAGGGCGACGCAGGCTGACGCATGCCTGCCCTCCTGCTCCGCCCCCGCCCCGTCCCTGTCCCGCAGTACCTCCAAGGAGTAGATGCACCATGGCGAGCGATGCGCCGACCGATCAAGTATCCGATCTCGACTGGCTGTTGAGCGGCTTGGTCCAGCGTGTTCCCTTCACGCGCCACGCGGTCCTGCTCTCCGCCGACGGCCTGGTGAAGTCCGTACACGGCCTCGACACCGACAGCGCCGACCACATGGCCGCCCTGGCCTCCGGCCTGTATTCACTCGGCCGCAGCGCCGGGGCCCGCTTTGGCGACGGCGGCGAGGTCCGCCAGGTGGTGGTGGAGCTCGACTCCACCCTCCTCTTCGTCTCCACCGCGGGCTCCGGCACCTGTCTGGCGGTGCTCGCGGGGCGGGAGGCGGACGCCGCGGTGCTGGGCTACGAAATGGCGATGCTCGTCAAGAGCGTCCGGCCGTACCTGATGACACCGGCGAGGCAGCGGGCAGGCGCACCTGGCGCCCCGGGGCGCTGAGCGTGCCGACCCCGCAGGACGGGCCATGGCTCGACGACGCGGCGGGCCGGCTGATCCGCCCGTACACGGTGATCGACGGCCGCACCCGCCCCACGGCCGTCCTCGACCTGCTGTCCATGGTGCTGGCGACGGGCACGCCCGCCCAGCCGCACCTCGGTCCAGAGCATCTGCAGGCGCTTGACCTGTGCGAGAGACCCACCTCGGTGGCGGAGATCGCGGCGTACCTGAAGCTCCCCGCCGTCGTCACCAAGGTGCTCCTGTCCGACCTGCTGGACTGCGGGGCGATCACCACTCACGCGCCCCGCTTCGACGACCAACCCACCGACCTCTCCCTGCTGGAGGCAGTCCTCGATGGCCTACGACGACGGCTCTGATCTGTTTCCCACCGCTCTCAAGATCCTTGTGGCCGGTGGGTTCGGGGTCGGAAAGACGACCTTCGTGGGGGCGGTCAGCGAGATCGCACCGCTGAGTACCGAAGAACTGCTCACCCAGGTGAGCGTGGGTACCGACAGTCTGGAGGGCATCGAGGACAAGACCAGCACGACCGTCGCCATGGACTTCGGCCGGATGACCCTCGACGAACACCATGTCCTCTATCTCTTCGGCACACCCGGCCAGGAACGCTTCTGGTTCATGTGGGACGAGCTCTCCAAGGGGGCGCTCGGCGCCGTTGTGCTCACCGACACCCGCCGCCTTCAGGACTGCTTCTCAGCCCTGGACTTCTTCGAGCGGCGCGGCATCGAATTCGTCGTCGCCGTCAATGAGTTCGACGGCGCCCACCGCTACGAACCGGACGAGGTACGGGCCGCGCTGGACCTCAGGCAGGAGACCCCTGTCGTGATCTGCGACGCCCGAATCGCCAGCTCCGGGATCCGGACGCTGGTCACCCTGGTCCGGCACCTGCTCACCCTCACCCCGGCCTCGCCGAGCTACGGAGCGTCCACATGACGTACGACAGGATCGGTCATCTGCTGCTCACTCCCGTCGACCGTGAGGCGCCGGCCCGCGTGCGACGGCTCCTCCAACTGGGCATCGGGGACCGGGCCGTACCGGCATTCGACACCTTCGCCGACCGGCTCGCGGAAGTGACCGGAGCCCCGTACTCGATGGTCAACTTCATTGATGAGAACCGGCAGTTCTTCGCCGGTCTGCACACCCCGACCGGTACGCACACCGGTACGGACCTGGGGGCGGTCGCCGCCGCGGGCAAGATCGGCCGGTTCCTCGCCCGCGACCACGGCTACTGCCCGTACGTCGTGGCCCGGCGCAAGGCGCTCGTCCTGGAGGACGTCTGCGACTATCCGCGGTTCGCGGGCAACCCGGTGGTCGACGAGATCGGCATCCGTTCCTACATGGGCGCTCCGCTCATCGACCGCACGGGCCTGGTGCTCGGCACCATCTGTGTCGTCGACACTGAGCCCCGGCGGTGGGGGCGGGCCGGTCTGGAGACGATCAAAGCGATGGCCGCCGAACTGGTCGAACAGATCCACCGCGCCGAGAGCGACCCCTTCTGAACGGCGCCCGCGCGGCGACGCGGGCCCCGAAAGACACCGCTGGTAGCCGAGCCGGTCCGCGGCGCCGCGGACGCGGACGCGCAGGTCTTCGCGGACGCTGGAGGTGCCGTTGAGCGCCCTGGACGCCGTGGCCAGGGACACCTCCGCGGTACGGGCGACGGCCTCCAGCGTCACATGGGCCGGTGCTTCCCCTAACCCGCCACCGGCAGTTCCCGAACCGCCCACCGACAGGGGGAGACGCACCCGATGACCGAATACCGCACCGGCGCGGCAACCGCGAGCGACGGCGTGGAGGTCGCCACGTACACCTGGCTGCCGGAGAGCGGCAGGCCCCGCGCACTCGTCCAGATCGCGCACGGCGCGGCCGAACACGCCCTGCGCTACGGCCGGTTCGCCAACCACCTGGTCGGTCACGGCTACGCCGTGATCGCCTCCGACCACCGGGGCCACGGGGCGACCGCGTCCGTCACCGGTGGGCTCGGTGTGGTGGGCGAGGACGGCTGGCGCGCGAGCGTCGACGGCCTCAAGGCGGTCGGTGACCAGGCCAGGGCCCTCCACCCGGGCGTGCCCGTGGTCCTGCTCGGCCACAGCCTCGGCTCGCTGCTGGCGCGCGATTACGCCCAGGAGTACCCGGACGGGCTGGCCGGAGTCATCCTCACCGGCACCTTCCGGAGCCTGCCGGGCGCCGACATCCAGGACTCGATCGGCCGTCTCGAACGGGAGATCGCGGAGTGCGGCAGGACCGCCCTCTCCTCGTACATCCCCGAGCTGTTCGCCGCCTTCAACGACCCGTACCCGCACCGCACCGGCTTCGAGTGGCTCTCGCGGGACGAGGCCGAGGTCGACGCGTACCTGGCCGACGAGCGCTGCGGGTTTCCCTTCAGCGCGGGATTCGCACTGGACTGGGTGCGCGCGGTCCGTAAGATCAACGACCCCCGCAACCTGGCCCGGATCCCCGCCGACCTGCCGATCCATATCGCGGCCGGTACCGAGGACCCCTGCAACCAGCGCATGACCCTGGTCTACGAACTCCTTGAGGACTTCCGCCACATCGGCGTGGAGGACCTCAGCTGGCAGGCGTACGAGGGAGCCCGCCACGAGATCCTCAACGAGACCAACCGGGGGGCGGTCCAGGACGACCTGACCGCGTGGCTCGACAAGCACGTCTGACACCCACCGGCCGGGAGATCCGCCGGGCGCCCGCCCGGCAGGTAGCCGCGTACATCGCTTCGCCCCGTCGCCGGACGCGCCGATTGTCAGTGCTGCGACGTACGGTCGTCAGCAAGCTGAATTCGCTCTCTCCCGCCCGCGAACGGAGACCGTCGATGGTGACCGCCGACGACGTACGCAGGATCGCCCTCTCGCTGCCCGACGGGGCGGAGAAGCTCGCCTGGGGCATGCCCACCTTCCGGGTGGGCGGAAAGATCTTCGCCGCACTCGGCGACGACGACAGTTCCATAGGGATCAAGTGCCCCAAGGAGGAGCGGGCCGAGCTGATCGACGCGGAGCCGGCGAAGTTCTTCCTGCGCGAGGGCCACGACGACAATTACGCCTGGCTGCGGGTGCGGCTGACGGCGCTGGAGGACGAGCGGGAGTTGCGCGCGATCCTGCTCGACTCCTGGCGCCAGGCCGCCCCGCGCAAGCTGCGCGACGCCCATCCGGAGCTGGGCGGGCCGGCCACCGGTTAGTCGCTGGCCTACGGCAGTCCGACGGGATCCGGGTCCGCGGCCAGGAAGCCGCCGATCCGCTCGCGCAGCGCCCTCGCGTCCAAGCCGTGCGCGGCCTGGTGCTCCTCGACCGCGCCGTAGCGCCGCAGTTCACGCCTGCCGACCCCCAGCCCCAGCACCCGGTGCGGCAGATCGGCGAGCGCGTCATTGGCGGCGGCCGTCGACGTGCCTGCCAGGTACGGCTCGACGAGCACCACATCGGTGTGTCCCGTCGCCCGCAGCGCCGCCGCGTCGAAGGGCCGCACGGTCGTGGCGTACAGGACGCCGACGTCGAGCCCCTCGGTGGCCGCGAGCACGGTGTCGAGCATCGGCCCGACGGCGACGACCACTCCGGAGCGCCCCTCCCGCACGGTGCGGAACCCCGCCCCGGTGACCGTCCGCGCCCGCTCGTTGCCCTGCGTCGACAGCCGTACGTACACCCGGTCGTCCCCGGCGGCGGCCTGCCGCAGCAGGATCTCGGCCTCGTCCGGGTGCCCCGGCACATGGACGGTCCAGCCATCGAGCGTGTCGAGCAGCGCCACATCGCCCGGCGACATATGGGTGAAGCCGTACGCGGGCCAGTCGTAGGACGCTCCGATGCTGACCAGGACCCCGCCCGCGCCCTGGTGCCCGAAGTCCAGCTTCACCTGCTCGAAGGGCCGCTCCACGAGGAAGCTGGCGAAGGTGTGCACGATCGGCCGCATCCCGGACAGGGCGAGCCCGGCACCCGCCCCGATCAGCAGCTGTTCGCGGATCCCGACATTGATCACCCGGTCCGGGTGCTTGCGCTGTACCTGCTGAAAGCCGTCCCTGCTGATGTCGGCGAGCACCACGGCGAGCCGCGGGTCCTCGTCGAGCAGCTCCGACGTGGTGGTGATGAACCGGTCCCGCACGGTGTCCATGAGCGGATTCCTTCTGTGCGTCGGCATGTGTCGGCGGTACGCCCGGGTGGTGCGCCGCCTCGGTGGTACGTCTGTGTCCCGGCGGTCCGGCTCAGCTCTTCGGCTCGACCCGGGCGACCACCGCGTGCGGCCGTCCCGGGTGCGGGGTGCTGAAGGCGGCGTACAGCGCTTCGTGATCCCTGCCGTCCACCGTGACGGCCGACCAGCCCGCCGCCTCGAACCTGGACGCGATGCCGCCGGGCCAGCCGAGGCTGGCGGAGGAGTTGTCGATCACGAGCGTGTGCAGGCGCTCAAGCCCGGCGGGCCCCGCGTACGCGATGGCCTCGTGATTGCTGCCCTCGTCCAGCTCGGCGTCGCCGATCAGCACCCACACCCGTGGATCGGTGAGCCCCTGGGCCCGCAGTCCGAGCGCCGTCCCGACGGCCAACGGGAGCCCGTGCCCGAGCGACCCGCTGCCGATCTCGGCGCCGGGCACGAGCGTGCGGTCGGGATGGTGCCCGAGTATCGACGTGTACGACCCGAATCCGGGCAGCAGCCCCTCGTCGAGGAAACCCTTGGCGGCGAGCACCGCGTAGTACGCCATGGGCCCGTGCCCCTTGGACAGCAGGAAGCGGTCCCGCTCGGGCAGATCCACTGTCTCGGGCGATACCCGCAGCACCCGGTCGTAGAGGACCCAGAGGCTGTCCAGCGTGGAGGTCGCGGCAGGGCCGTGCTTCTCGTCGCCCGTCATCAGGGCCATGAGCCGGTTCAGGTCCCGGTAGCCGTGGATCGCCGGGGAGGCTGTGTTTGTCATGCGACTCACCGTGCGACGTCAAGCGCACTTGAGGTCAAGCACGGAAATACGGAAAGGGGTTCGTGACCACTGGCCGAAGTGCGGTATCGTTCTCAAGCGCGTTCAGCCGGGGGAAACCCCAGGCCAGACGGGCACCGGGACGTGGCGCAGCTTGGTAGCGCACTTGACTGGGGGTCAAGGGGTCGCAGGTTCAAATCCTGTCGTCCCGACAGCGATGTCGGAAATTTCCGCAGCTCAGGGGCCATCTTCGGATGGCCCCTGAGGCGTTTTCGGGACCTCGCGGCGCGCTGGGGGCCCGCTTTCCCGATCCCACCGGTCGCGTTCTACGCGCGGGTCCCGGCGTGAACGGGGTCGACGGCGTGCCGCAGGGGCTCGCGCCGGACCAGGCGGCGGAGCTCGTCGCGGACCAGCTCGCCCAAGCGCGCCCGCTCGGACCCCATGGCGCCGGCCAAGTGCGGCGTGAGGACGACATTGGGCAGCGTGAACAGGGGCGAATCGGGCCCCGGGGGTTCGGGCCAGGTCACGTCGAGGACGGCGGTGAGATCGGGCCTGCGGCGCAGGACCTCGATGGCCGCGGGTTCGTCCAGCAGCGCCCCACGGGCCGTGTTGATCACCGTTGCCCCCGGCCTGAGCAGGGAAAGCAGCCGGTCGCCGACCAGCGCCTCGGTCTCCGGCAGCAGGGGCGCGTGCAGGCTGACGACCTCGCAGCCGGCGAAGAGTTCGTCCGTGTCGACGAGCCGTACGCCCAACTCGTGCGCGCCCGCGGCGTCGAGCGTCGGGTCGGCGGCCAGCACCTCGATGCCGAACCGCCGCAGGTGGTCCGCGACGAGGCGGCCGATCTGGCCCAGGCCCAGCAGGCCCACCCGGGAGCCGTACGCGCCGGGAACGGGCGGGTCGTGCGGAAAGGTGCGGCTGTCCCTGACCTCGCGGGAGATGCGGTGCACCTGCTTGAGTCCCAGCAGGATCTGGGCCAGGGTGAATTGCGCGACCGGGATGGCGTTGGCGGCTGCCGCGGACACGATGGGGATCCGGCGGGCCCAGAACTCCGGTGTCGTCAGGTGCCGCACCGAGCCGCCCGCCACGAGCACCGCTCGCAGGCGTGGGGCGTGGCCGAGCAGTTCGGCGTCGAGGACCGGCGCTCCCCATCCGGAGATCAGGATGTCCACCTCGCTCAACACCTCAAGGTCGCGGCCGAGTTGGGCGCGAGTGAGCGGCGGGCCCTGCCACCGGGCGAGGCGGCCGATCTCCTCCAGGACCGCTGCCGGGTAGACGTCGGTCCTGCGCTCCTCCTCCATCACAAGCAGTGCGGTAGGAGCCTGTGCTGCTTCAGCCATTTTTTCCGGTCCCTTGCGTGTCTGCGTCGACTTGTTGATGTGCGCGACGATCGCACGATACGTCCGATGTGTTTAGGTGCAGGGCGCGACATCACCCCGGGGTGACGCCGAATATTTCCACAGTCATCCGACTATTGACCCTCGTCCAGCCGAGACGTTAGCGTCCCCGGCAAGCGCTTTCTAGATCTGTGAACGTTGTTCATACAGGCGACCGGGAGAAGCCATGCGGAAATCAAAGTTGATCGGTGCGGGGCTCCTCGTGTCCTCGTTGGTCCTGACGGGCTGCTCGTCCGGCCCCGCCGGGTCGAACGCCAAGCAGGACCCGGACGCCACCCTCGAACTGTGGACCAGAACCACGCCGGGCGGGCCCGGCGAGAAGGCGACGCTCAAGCTCGTCGCCGGTTTCGAGAAGGCCACGGGCAAGAAGGTCGAGGTCACCGCGATCTTCGACGACTTCGAGACCAAGCTCCAGCAGCGCGCCGCCCAGAAGAACCTCCCCGACATCGTCCTCAACGACGTCACCCAGCTGGGCGCGATGCACAGCCAGGGCCTTGTCAGGGAGATCGACCTGAAGAAGATCAAGAGCAGCGGGGACATAGCCCCGCAGGGACTCGCGTCCGGCAAGGGCCCGGACGCCAAGCAGTACGGCATTCCCTACTCCGCCCAGGCCAGCGCCCTGCTGATCCGCAAGGACTGGCGCGAGAAGCTCGGCCTGAAGGCCCCGGCCGACTGGGACGACTTCGCGGCGATGGCCAAGAAGTTCACCACCGGTGACCCGGACGGCAACGGGAAGAGCGACACCCACGGGCTCGCCGCCCCGCTGTCCACCAAGCGTGGCTACGCCTCCTGGTACTTCTCCAACTTCCTCTGGGCCGCCGGCGGCGATTTCATCACCGAGGTCGGCCGGGGCAGTTACCGGCCCGCGATGACCACGCCACAGTCCGTCGAGGCCGTCCAGTGGTTCCGCGACCTCGGCTGCAAGGACAAGACGATCCAGCCCGGCGCCGTCACCATGGACTCCCCGCCGACCAACGAGACGTTCGAGGCCGGAAAGACCGGCATGTTCGTCGTCGGCCCGTACCTCCTGCCCCGTTTCGACGAGACCCTCGGCAAGGACAAGTACGAGGTCGTCCCGATGCCCAAGGGCCCCATGGACTCCACCGTGCTCGCCGAGGGAGGCTCCGTCTATCTGATGGCAGGCTCGGAGAACGAGGCGGGCCAGGACGACTTCGCCGACTTCGTGGTCTCCGTCGACGGCCAGAAGCTCGGCATGGAGGGCGAGACGGGCTACCTCGTGCAGCTCCCCGTCAACAGGAAGGTCGACATCTCCGAGGTGCGTTCGGACCCCCGCTGGAAGACGTACGCCGAGATCTACGAGTCCTCCGCCCGGTACGCGCCGTCCATCCCCAACTGGACCCCGGTGCGGCAGACCACCGCCGACACCATCAACGCCCTCGTGGCGGACTGCGGTCTCGACACCAAGGCGGAGCTGAAGGAACTGGACGGCAAGCTCAAGGGCATCCTCGACGAGCAGGGGATCGCCGCGTCATGAGCGTGCACCAGGTGAAGCCGTCCGAGGCCGGCGCGATCGACAAGGTGGATACCGCCGGTACGGAGAGCTCCACCGTCAGGACCGCACCGCGGACCGGCGCCCTCACGGCCAAGGACGGCCGGCGGCGCCGCAGCCGCAGAGGGGGCCGATGGTGGACGCCCTGGCTGTTCCTGGCCCCGGCGTTGATCCTCTTCGTCTACTTCAAGTTCATCCCCATGGGCAACGCGATCCTCATGTCCTTCCAGGACGTGCAGCCCTACCTCGGCAACCAGTGGGTCGGCGGCAGCAACTACACGACGATCCTGGCCTCGGACGGCTTCCGCGAAGCCGCCTGGCACACCGTGATCCTCGCCGTCGGGCAGACCGCGGGCTGCATCCTCCTCGGGCTCGCGCTCGCCCTGCTGATGGAGGGGCAGAGCCGCCGGCTCAGCTTCATCCGCTCCGCGGCCTTCCTGCCGGTCGTGGTGCCGATCGCGGTGGTCGCCGAACTCTGGCGGATCATGTACCACCCCACCGGCGACGGCATGATGAACTCCCTCATCGGCCTGCTGGGCTTCGGCCCCTCGGGGTTCATCAACGACCCGGACACGTCGATGGCCTCGATCATGCTCACCGGCATCTGGCGGGGTGCGCCCTACGACATGATGATCTTCCTCGCGGGTCTTTCGAGCGTCGACCGCGGCCTGTATGAAGCCGCGAAGGTCGACGGCGCCTCCAGATTCCAGCGGGTACGACACGTCACCGTGCCGGGGCTGCGGTCGGTCTTCTCCATCCTGTTCGTCCTCGCGGCCATCCGGGGCCTGCGGGTCTTCACCGAGGTCTTCCTGCTCACCAACGGTGGCCCCGACGGTTCCACCGAAGTCGTCATGACCCTCATCTACAAGCTGGGCCTCGAACAGAACCGGCTGGGAGTCGGCGCGGCCGGCGCGGTCCTGCTGTTCTCCGCGACGTTCGTACTGACCGTCTGTGTCCACCTGTTCCGACGGAGGGGAAACGCATGAGCGCGCCGACCGAGACCGCGCTGGGGCTGACCGAGAGCAAGAGCGTGGGCAGCCGCGCACTCAAGGCGCTCACCTACGCCCTCATCCTGCTCCTCTTCGCAGGGCCGCTGCTTGCCCTGCTCGTCGGAGCGTTCAACCACGTCAAGGACCCCACGCAGCTGAGCATCATTCCCTCCGGCACCACCCTGGACAACTTCAGGGTGGCCTTCGACGAGGGTGTACTGAAGTACCTGCTGAACTCGTTCTTCGTGGTCGGCTTCGGACTGCTGCTCCAGGTCGCGGTGTCCGTACTGGCGGGCTACGCGCTGGCCAGGAAGGTCTTTCCCGGCATGACGGTGGTGTTCGTGGCCATCCTCGCGACACTCATGCTGCCGGAGGAGATCCTGGCCATCCCGCTGTCGCTGATCCTCGCCGACCTTCCCGTGGTGCACTTCAACCTCATCGGGACCCTCGCCGGGATGATCGTGCCGTTGGGCGCCTGGGCCTTCTCCATCCTGGTCATGACCGAGTTCATGAAGGACGTGCCCCGCGAGCTGGAGGAGGCCGCCCGCATCGACGGCGCCGGCGATCTGCGCATCTTCGCCCAGATCATCCTGCCGATGTGCAAGCCCGCCCTCGGTGTCATCGGCGTCTTCGGCTTCACCATGATCTGGGACCAGTACCTGCTCCCCCTGCTCGTGGCGACGAACTCCTCCTCGTACACCCTCCCGCTGGCCCTGCGCACCCTGCGCATCGACCCCGCCGTCACACCGGGTGTGGTGATGGCCGCGTCGCTGCTGGCGCTGCTGCCGTCCGTGGTCGTCTTCCTCTTCTTTCAACGCTCCTTCGTGCACGGCCTGACCTCCGGCGCACTCAAGGGCTGACGCACCCCACCGCGGACCCGCGACATCGCGACGACAAGACGACAAAGGAACGACGCCTGTGAGCGCGAGCACCGACAGCACCTGGTTCACCACCGACCGGCTCGGCATGTTCATTCACTGGGGGCTGTACGCACTCCCCGCCCGGCACGAATGGGTCAAGAACCGCGAGCGGCTGACCGACGACCAGTACCAGGTCTACTTCGACCACTTCGACCCCGACCGCTACGACCCGGCCGAGTGGGCCCGTACGGCAAAAGCGGCCGGCATGCGCTATGTCGTCCTCACCACCAAGCACCACGACGGTTTCTGCCTCTGGGACAGCGCGCTCACCGACTACAAGGTCACCAAGACCCCGCACGGTCGCGATCTCGTCGGGCCCTTCGTCGACGCCTGCCGGGCCGAGGGCCTCAAAGTCGGCTTCTACCACTCGCTGATCGACTGGCACCACCCCGCGTTCCCCGTCGACGGCACCCACCCGCGCCGCGACGACGCCGCATACATCGAGGCCGCCGCCGACCGCGACATCCGCGACTACCAGGAGTATCTGCACGGCCAGGTGAGGGAGTTGCTCACCTCCTACGGGACGATCGACTACCTCTTCTTCGACTTCTCCTACGCGGGCCGCGAGGAGTGGTGGGGCGGCAAGGGACCCGACGACTGGGACTCGCACCGGCTGCTCGACCTCGTACGCGAACTCCAGCCCGGAATCCTGGTCAATGACCGGACCGGCATCCCCGGGGACTTCATCACCCCCGAGCAGTACCAGCCGTCCGGGCCGATGACCGACGGCGGCCGCCCGGTGCGGTGGGAGGCGTGCCAGACCCTGAACGGCAGCTGGGGGTACGACCGCGACAACCTCGACCACAAGAGCGCCGAGCTGCTCGTGCGCATGCTCGTCGACGGCGTGTCCAAGGACGGCAACCTGCTCCTGAACGTCGGACCGACCGGCCGCGGCGACATCGACCCCCACGCCACCGCCGTACTCGCGGACCTCGGCCGGTGGATGGACCTGCACGAACGGTCGGTACGCGGCTGCGGCCCCGCCGACTGGACCGCACCGTCCGACTGCCGCTACACCCAGCGCGGCGACCGGCTCTACCTCCACCTCTTCGCCTGGCCGCTGCGCCACGTCCACCTGCCCGGACTCGCCGGACGGGTCCGCTACGCGCAGCTGCTGAACGACGCGTCGGAGATCGTCCGGGTCGAGGTGGACCCCGACCTGCCGGCCCAGAACACCCGCATGGGCGGACAGGCCCCCGGCACCCTGACCCTCCAGCTCCCGGTCCAGCGCCCCGACACCCCGGTCCCCGTCATCGAGCTGTTCCTCGTGCCCCGGTCCGCAGAGGCGCCCGGTGCCTGACCGCCCCGTACGGCATTCGCCCCTTCCGTACGACACCCGCCCGACCGATCCAGCACCGATCCAGCACTGTGGAGGCACCATGCAACGCCGCACGTTCCTCACCGGAACCGCTCTGGGAGCAGTTCTGATGGCCCTGCCCGCGACCGCACAGGCCATGTCCCCGGCGGGACGGCCCGCGATATCCGTCGACTCGCTGGCCGCCCTGCAGACCGCGATCAACAGTGCGGCCCCCGGCGCTGTGATCACCCTGGCCAACGGCACCTACAACGTGCCCGACAACAAGCCGATCACCGTCAAGAGCAAGCACGGCACGGACGACCAGCCCATCACCATCGTCGCGCAGTCCCGCGGCGGCGCCGTCCTGCGCGGCCGGCACAGCTTCGTCTTCAGCGGCTCGGACAACATCATCGTCAGCGGTTTCTCGTTCCGTCAGAGCACCACGCTGGACATCCCCCCGGACTGCGCGAAGATCCGCCTCACCCGCAATGACTTCCAGCTGGCCGACATCGAGGGGCTGCACTGGGTGATGGTGCGGGCCGACTTCAGCAAGGTCGACCGCAACCACTTCCACGGCAAGACCACGCTGGGCATCTTCCTCGGCATCGAGGGCGCCGACAAGGAAGGTATGGCGCAGGACGTCCAGGTCTTCAAGAACTACTTCTCCGACCACTCCTTCGCCGGGGCCAACGGCGGCGAACCGATCCGGCTCGGGGTCAGCGGACGCGCCCTCACCCGGGCGGGCGCGAAGGTCGAGCACAACCTGTTCGAGCGGGTCGACGGCGACCCCGAGGCCATCTCGGTCAAGTCCTCGGGCAACACCGTCCGTTACAACACCATCCGCGACAGCCTCGGCGGCATCGTCCTGCGCCACGGCAACGGCACCACCGTCGACAGCAACTGGATCATCGGCGGCAAGGAAGGCGTGCGGATCTACGGCAACGACCACAAGATCGTCAACAACTATCTGGCCGGACTGTCCGGTCGGGCCCTGGTCGTCGGCAGCGGTACGGCCCGCGACCACGTCCCCAATGAGTCCGTCGAGGCGCGGCGCGGCAACGACGCGGCCGACCGTGTGCTCATCGCGCACAACACGCTGCTGAACAACGCCGAATCACTCTCGGGCGAGTCACGCGCCCACGAGCCGCGAGACGTCGTCATCGCGGACAACCTGCTCGTCGGAAGCTCGGGCGACCTGGTGAAGATGGGAACAACCCTGCGCTTCACCTGGCAGAGCAACATCCTGTTCGGCGCCGCCGCCAACGGCAACATCCCGGCCGGGACCTTCACCCGCACCGACCCGAAGCTGGTGACCGGCTCCGACGGCATACCCAGACTGTCGGCGGCCAGCCCCGCGATCGGCGCCGCCACCCTGAAGCAGCCGGCCGTCACCCTCGACATCGAGGGCCACCCGCGCGGCACGAGCCGTGACATCGGCTGCGACGAGTACGCGACCGCGGCGCCCGTGTACCGGCCCCTGACGCCGGCCGACGTGGGCCCGAACGCCCCGTAATCTCCGGCCCCTGAACGGCCGGGACACCCCGTCCAGCGCCCCCGCAGGCGCTGGACGGGTAGGGCGTACCGCAGTGCGACGCCCTTAGCGGGCGTTCAGCGAATGGGCGCGCGATCCATTGAGCGACCGGGACGCACCCAGACCCCGCTCACCCAGCCACCGAAGCTGCTCCTGGGCCTGCGAGCCCCGCCCGCCCGCGTGGTCGCCGAACTCCCAGACCCGGATGTCCTTGTCGTCGTTCGCGTACGCGTTGAACGCGGCGAACACGGTGGACGGCGGGCAGATGGGGTCCATCAGACCGACGCTGAACAGCGCGGGCGCCGTGGCCCGTGCGGCGAAGTGGACACCGTCGAAGTAGGACAGCGTACGGAAGGCCGCCTCTGGGTCCGCCCGCTTGTGGGCACCCAGGTAGTGGGCTATCTCCGGGTACGGCCCCTCCGCCGCGGTCTGTGCCCCACGCCGGAAGTGGCAGAGGAACGGCACATCGACGAGCGCGGCGGCGACCCCGTCGCCCAGAAGTCCGGCGGTGGACAGGGCCAGCCCGCCGCCCTGACTCCCGCCGTGGACGACGACACGCTCCGGATCGACGGCCGGGTGCTCCTTCAGCGCGTCGACGGCGCGCACACAGTCGGTCATCAGCCGCCGGTAGTAGTGCGCCCGGTGGTCATCTATGCCCCGGGTCATGAAGCCGCGCACGTACTGGGTGCCGACGGCCGGATCGGGGTCGGGGGTGTCGTGCCCCTGACCGCGGCTGTCGACGATCAGGTGGGCGTAACCGGCGGCGCTGAACAGCAGCCCCTCGGTGTACAGGCCGCGCCCGCCGCCGTAACCGAGGTAGTTCACCACGGCCGGCAGCGGCCCTTCGGCGCCGCGCGGCAACAGAAGCCAGGCCGCGACGGGCTGGCCGCCCCAGCCGGGAAAGCGCACGTCGCAGACATCGACGGTGTTCAACAGGGACGACTGCACCGGCTCGTATCGCGCGGGCCCGTCCGACGCGGCGCGTGCGGTGGACAGAGTGCCGGTCCAGAAGGCGTCGAAGTCCTCGGGCTCGGCCAACACAGGCCGATAGTCACGGAGTTGGTCGAGCGGAAGGTCGGTCAGGGGCATGGGGTGGTGCTCTCCCTAAGTGCGGATCGAGGGGCGGGGACACCCGGCGACGACGAAGATCGCCGCCATGGAAGTCGATTCGCTCCGCGGGGTACCTGTCAAGGGATCTGGCTGCAGAGTCTCATCGCGAGACCCACTTATGCTGAGTTGTATGAGGCGGACTTCCTTTGCGAACTGGCCATGCTCGATCGCCCGCACGATGGACCTGCTCGGCGACTGGTGGACGCCGATGGTGCTGCGTGAGGCGTTCTACGGCATCAAGAGGTTCGACGCGTTCCAACAGGAACTCGGCATCGCGCGCAACACCCTGACCGACCGGCTCCGGCGGCTGGTGGACGAGGGTCTGCTGGAGAAGCAGCCGTACCAGCGGCAGCCGGTCCGTTACGACTACGTACTCACCGAGAAGGGCCGCGACTTCTTCGGCGTACTCGCCGCGATGAACCAATGGGGCGACCGCTGGCTGTCCGGCGAGGCGGGCCCGCCCGTCGTCTTCCACCACGAGACGTGCGGCCGCGACAGCCACGCCGAGGTGGTCTGCGGGGCCTGCAAGGAACCGATGACGTCCGAGGACACCAGCCCGCGCCTGGGACCCGGCTACCCGCCCAGGCTGGCCGAACGCCCCGATGTGCAGCGGCGGTTCAACACCACCGACTCCCTTGACGAGTGAGTCCATCTAAGCAACCCTCGTGGTCATGGAGTGGACCGGCGCACGTTATGCGGACAAACCAACAGTCGAGGCGCGGGCCTGGATCGACGCCCCGCCGGAGCGGGCGTGGGAGCTGGTCTCCGACATCGGGCTCATGCCGGAGCTGAGCACCGAACTGCGGTCGGTGCGGTGGCCGGACGGTGCGACGGGCCCGTCGCTCGGTGCCTGCTTCGCCGGGCACAACAAGCACGAGTCGCTGGGGGAGTGGACGACCACGTCCCACCTCGTGGAGTACGAGCCACTGAGACTGCTCGCCTGGGCGGTCGAGGACCCCGAACACCCCACAGCACCTGGCGGTTCAGCCTCGAACCGCACCAGGGAGGTACGGAGCTCAGCCAGTGGATGCGGATGGGCCCGGCGCGTTCCGGAATCTCCTTCGCCATCGACCGCATGCCCGACAAGGAACAGAAGATCGTCTTCGTGCGACTGCGGGAGATCGAGCACAGCGTCACCGCCACCCTCGACGCGATCAAGAAGCTGGCAGAGACAGACACAGCCACAGGTACCGGGACAGAGACCGGGAAGACGGAAGGGGCGGAAGCCTGATGCGTACGTCGACGACGGTCGAGGCATCGTCAGGGAGCTGGCGCGAGACGGTCGACTTCGTCACCGAGGCCGAGAAGCTCGGGATGGACATCTGCTGGGTGGCGGAGGCCTGGGGCCCGGAGGCGCCGTCGCCACTCGGGTACCTTGCCGCGCGCACCGACCGCATGCTGCTCGGCTCCGGGATCATCCAGCTCGTCACCCGCACACCGGCCGCCATCGCACGGGCGGCGATCACCCTCTCGCAGATCTCCGAGGGCCGCTTCCTCCTCGGGCTGGGCCCGTCCGGCCCACAGGTGATCGAGGGCCTGCACGGTGTCCCGTTCGCCCGGCCGCCGGCGCGGATGCGGGAGACCGTGGAGATCGTGCGACAGGCGGTCGCCGGCGAGAAGATCTCGTACGCCGGTAAGGAATTCACCGTCCCGCTGCCCGGCGGGGGCACCCATGGCTGACGAGCCCGTCGGTTCCGTGCGATCCGGAAATCCCGACCCACCCGTGCGTGTGGAGCGACGGGGTGACGTGTACACGGTGATCCTCGCCCGGCCCGAGGTGCGCGGGGCGGTGGACGGCCCGACTGGGGAAGCCCTGTGCCGGGCCTTCGAGGAATTCGAAGCCGACGACTCGGCCGCCGTGGCAGTCCTGTGGGGCGAAGGCGGCACTTTCTGCGCGGGCGCGGACCTCAAGGCGGTCGGCACCGAGCGGGGCAACCGGGTCGAGGCCGACGGCCGCGGCCCGATGGGCCCCACCCGGCTGCGGCTGAGCAAGCCCGTGATCGCCGCGATCGCCGGACACGCGGTCGCCGGCGGCCTCGAACTGGCGCTCTGGTGCGACCTGCGGGTCGCCGCGCGGGACGCGGTCTTCGGAGTCTTCTGCAGAAGGTGGGGCGTGCCCCTGATCGACGGCGGTACGTTTCGGCTGCCCCGGCTGATCGGCGCGAGCCGGGCCATGGACCTGGTCCTCACCGGTCGGCCCGTACCGGCGGACGAGGCACTGCAGATGGGCCTGGCCAACCGGGTGGTCCCGGTCGGACAGGAACGTAAGGCCGCCGAGGAGCTCGCCGCCGAACTCGCGCGCTTCCCGCAGACCTGCCTGCGCCAAGACCGATTGGCGCTCCTGGAGCAGCAGGGACTGACGGAGGAGGAGGCGCTGGCCAACGAGTGGCGCCACGGCATGATCTCGCTCGCCGCCGACACCCGCGAGGGCGCGGCGCGGTTCGTGGCGGGCGCCGGGCGGGGTGGCTCGTTCAGGTTTGACTGACCGGGGGGCCGATCCGTAGTGTTCTCCGAGTTGCCACGGAGCCGTAACGGTTCCGCAGCAGCCACTCACGCCGTGAAAGCGGCAACCAAACTCAGAACGATCTCCCACTCGGGATGATTTCTGCATGCGGAATTCATTTCACAGGCTCGATTGTGAGCCGCCGGGGAAATCCGCTAGAGTTCGGGACGTCGGAACGGCCCAACAGCCGGAAAGACAAACCCCGCCGACGGGGAATCGGACACGAAAGCGTCTGATAGAGTCGGAAACACGAAATACCGAAGGGAAGCGCCCGGAGGGCCCCGTGAAAAGGGACCAAAGGAAGCGTCCGTTCCTTGAGAACTCAACAGCGTGCCAAAAGTCAACGCCAAATGTTGATACCCCGGCCCACCTTTACTGGTGGGTTGGTGGTTCCTTTGAAAAAGACCTGGACGATCCCCGCTCTGGCGGGGGTGCGGTCAGGCAACACTAGCGAGGACGCTGTGGACGACACGCCTTATTCCGGTTGTGTTGTCCCGCTCGTCGTGTGTGTCTCCCGATTACGGGAAAACATTCACGGAGAGTTTGATCCTGGCTCAGGACGAACGCTGGCGGCGTGCTTAACACATGCAAGTCGAACGATGAAGCCTTTCGGGGTGGATTAGTGGCGAACGGGTGAGTAACACGTGGGCAATCTGCCCTTCACTTCGGGACAAGCCCTGGAAACGGGGTCTAATACCGGATAATACTTTCTGCCTCATGGTGGGAAGTTGAAAGCTCCGGCGGTGAAGGATGAGCCCGCGGCCTATCAGCTTGTTGGTGGGGTAATGGCCTACCAAGGCGACGACGGGTAGCCGGCCTGAGAGGGCGACCGGCCACACTGGGACTGAGACACGGCCCAGACTCCTACGGGAGGCAGCAGTGGGGAATATTGCACAATGGGCGAAAGCCTGATGCAGCGACGCCGCGTGAGGGATGACGGCCTTCGGGTTGTAAACCTCTTTCAGCAGGGAAGAAGCGCAAGTGACGGTACCTGCAGAAGAAGCACCGGCTAACTACGTGCCAGCAGCCGCGGTAATACGTAGGGTGCGAGCGTTGTCCGGAATTATTGGGCGTAAAGAGCTCGTAGGCGGCTTGTCACGTCGGTTGTGAAAGCCCGGGGCTTAACCCCGGGTCTGCAGTCGATACGGGCAGGCTAGAGTGTGGTAGGGGAGATCGGAATTCCTGGTGTAGCGGTGAAATGCGCAGATATCAGGAGGAACACCGGTGGCGAAGGCGGATCTCTGGGCCATTACTGACGCTGAGGAGCGAAAGCGTGGGGAGCGAACAGGATTAGATACCCTGGTAGTCCACGCCGTAAACGTGGGTCTTCGAATTTAGTGGGGGTGTGCTTCCCGTCGGCTGCGGCGCGTGGTTGCACAGCGTGAGCGCAGGCGTTGGTTCGCTCGGTTGCGGAAGCCGAAGGCGTTACGTGCTTCGAGCTTGATGAGGCGGTTGTTGCCTTCGGAGGCGGCGTTGGTGATGCCGGTGGTCAGGTAGGTCTCGATGCCGTCCCACCACTGCTCGACGGTTTCGGCGAGGGTGACGAGTTCGGGCAGGTGAGCGTGGTCGGCGACGTGGGCGAAGAAGCGGTGGCGTGCGGTGGAGATCGCGGAGGGGTCGGGGGTGACGTGCCGGCGCGTGACGGCCAGGCCCAGGAGGTCGCGCAGGAGTTCCTTTCCCTGCCAGGCCGCGTAGATCTGCTTCCCGTAGGTGCCCATGGACTCCAACTCGGCCTTGAGGAGGTCGCGTTGTTTGTCTGTGAGGTCTTCGTTGTTGCGGCGCAGGAGTTTGCGGACGGTGTAGATGCTGTCGCCCTTGCGGGCCCGGCGGCCGTGCTGTTTCCAGGTGAGGCGTCGGCGCAGGTCGGCGAGGTGGCGCTGGGCGAGTTGCACGATGTGGAAGCAGTCGACGACCACCCTCGCGTGGGGCAGTGCGCGGTGGATCGCGGCGCGGAAGGTGGAGCAAAGATCGATGGCGACGTAGCAGATCCGCTCGCGCCAGGCGGTGGGCTGGGCGCTCAGCCAGTCGGCGACCGAGGCCGCGTTGCGGCCCTCGACCTGCCCGAACAGCCCGCGTCCGCCGATGGCGTCGACGAACCCGATGTGCCAGGCGTCCGCCACCAGCTCCCACTTCTCGGTGTCCGGGTCCTGCTTCCACACCGGCTTGCCCCGCCGGGTCTCGTCGATCCCGATCGCCTCGGTCACCGGCGGGTCCTCGGGCAGAACCTCCGCGGCGTAGTGCTCGAAGCAGTGCTGGACGATCGGCCAGGACAGGCCCAGATCCCGGCCGGCCTGTACCACGGTGCGGCCGCCGTCGACCACTGCGGCACCAGCCGCTTCGCGCAGTGCGGCAGTGGTACGCATCCGGGCGGGCACCTGGGGTATCGCCTCGGTGAACGAGCCGCGCGCGCAGGCTACTTCGGTGCAGTGCCAGCGCGCCTTGCGCCAGCGGATACTCACCGGGCGCCCGCCGCAGGACAGATGTCTCGGGGCGGTGGTGCGGTAGTCCTTCAACCGCGTGGCGAAAACCCCGCACGAGGGGCAAGCCCTCGCGGAGTCCTCGCTCGTCACGACGTACACCGTCGATCCACCCGCTCCGTCGTCCTTGACCTTGGTCACACTCACCCCCTCCAGCCTCAGCAGTCGTGTCGCGTCCCTGTTGATCTCGGTATCGTGAGTGCTCAAGTCCGTGGGTTTTCATGATCGGTTGCGTAGAGAACAACCATGATCACGAAGACCTGCGGGCTTCTCGCGTCCGGGGCACCCGCACTGCAGGCCCATCACGGACGGTGACCAACCGTCAGGTCGTCACCGTCGCACCCCCACTAAATTCGAAGACCCGTAAACGTTGGGAACTAGGTGTTGGCGACATTCCACGTCGTCGGTGCCGCAGCTAACGCATTAAGTTCCCCGCCTGGGGAGTACGGCCGCAAGGCTAAAACTCAAAGGAATTGACGGGGGCCCGCACAAGCAGCGGAGCATGTGGCTTAATTCGACGCAACGCGAAGAACCTTACCAAGGCTTGACATACACCGGAAAGCATCAGAGATGGTGCCCCCCTTGTGGTCGGTGTACAGGTGGTGCATGGCTGTCGTCAGCTCGTGTCGTGAGATGTTGGGTTAAGTCCCGCAACGAGCGCAACCCCTGTTCTGTGTTGCCAGCATGCCCTTCGGGGTGATGGGGACTCACAGGAGACCGCCGGGGTCAACTCGGAGGAAGGTGGGGACGACGTCAAGTCATCATGCCCCTTATGTCTTGGGCTGCACACGTGCTACAATGGTCGGTACAATGAGCTGCGATACCGCAAGGTGGAGCGAATCTCAAAAAGCCGGTCTCAGTTCGGATTGGGGTCTGCAACTCGACCCCATGAAGTCGGAGTTGCTAGTAATCGCAGATCAGCATTGCTGCGGTGAATACGTTCCCGGGCCTTGTACACACCGCCCGTCACGTCACGAAAGTCGGTAACACCCGAAGCCGGTGGCCCAACCCGTAAGGGAGGGAGCTGTCGAAGGTGGGACTGGCGATTGGGACGAAGTCGTAACAAGGTAGCCGTACCGGAAGGTGCGGCTGGATCACCTCCTTTCTAAGGAGCATTTCTTACCGGCTTCGGCTGGTCAGAGGCCAGTTCATCGGCGAACGTCCGGTGCTGGTTGCTCATGGGTGGAACGTTGACTATTCGGCACGGTTTTTGTTCTCTCACAAGTACTGCTTCGGCGTGGAAAGTGGGAGGGAGGGAACCGGGTCGGGCACGCTGTTGGGTATCTGAGGGTACGGGCTTCGCAGCCTGAACCTTCGCGATGCCGGCCCCAGTGCACTCGTTCTTCGGAGCGGGGTGATGGGTGACTGGTCGTTGCTTGAGAACTGCACAGTGGACGCGAGCATCTGTGGCCAAGTTTTTAAGGGCACACGGTGGATGCCTTGGTACCAGGAACCGATGAAGGACGTGGGAGGCCACGATAGGCCCCGGGGAGCTGTCAACCGAGCTTTGATCCGGGGGTGTCCGAATGGGGAAACCCGGCAGCCGTCATGGGCTGTCACCCATACCTGAACACATAGGGTATGTGGAGGGAACGCGGGGAAGTGAAACATCTCAGTACCCGCAGGAAGAGAAAACAACCGTGATTCCGGGAGTAGTGGCGAGCGAAACCGGATGAGGCCAAACCGTATGCGTGTGATACCCGGCAGGGGTTGCGTGTGCGGGGTTGTGGGAGTTCTCTTTCATCGTCTGCCGGCGATGAGACGAGTCAGAAACCGTTGGTGTAGGCGAAGGACATGCGAAAGGTCCGGCGTAGAGGGTAAGACCCCCGTAGCTGAAACATCAACGGCTCGTTTGAGAACCACCCAAGTAGCACGGGGCCCGAGAAATCCCGTGTGAATCTGGCGGGACCACCCGTTAAGCCTAAATATTCCCTGGTGACCGATAGCGGATAGTACCGTGAGGGAATGGTGAAAAGTACCGCGGGAGCGGAGTGAAATAGTACCTGAAACCGTGTGCCTACAAGCCGTGGGAGCGTCGCTGTATGTGCTTGCACATACGGTCGTGACTGCGTGCCTTTTGAAGAATGAGCCTGCGAGTTTGCGGTGTGTTGCGAGGTTAACCCGTGTGGGGAAGCCGTAGCGAAAGCGAGTCCGAATAGGGCGGTTTAGTAGCGCGCTCAAGACCCGAAGCGGAGTGATCTAGCCATGGGCAGGTTGAAGCGGCTGTAAGAGGTCGTGGAGGACCGAACCCACCAGGGTTGAAAACCTGGGGGATGACCTGTGGTTAGGGGTGAAAGGCCAATCAAACTCCGTGATAGCTGGTTCTCCCCGAAATGCATTTAGGTGCAGCGTCGTGTGTTTCTTGCCGGAGGTAGAGCACTGGATAGGCGATGGGCCCTACCGGGTTACTGACCTTAGCCAAACTCCGAATGCCGGTAAGTGAGAGCACGGCAGTGAGACTGTGGGGGATAAGCTCCATGGTCGAGAGGGAAACAGCCCAGAGCATCGACTAAGGCCCCTAAGCGTACGCTAAGTGGGAAAGGATGTGGAGTCGCACAGACAACCAGGAGGTTGGCTTAGAAGCAGCCACCCTTGAAAGAGTGCGTAATAGCTCACTGGTCTAGTGATTCCGCGCCGACAATGTAGCGGGGCTCAAGCGTACCGCCGAAGTCGTGTCATTCGTACACATATCCCCAACGGGAGTGCGGATGGGTAGGGGAGCGTCGTGTGCCGGGTGAAGCCGCCGCGTAAGCGAGTGGTGGACGGTTCACGAGTGAGAATGCAGGCATGAGTAGCGATACACACGTGAGAAACGTGTGCGCCGATTGACTAAGGGTTCCTGGGTCAAGCTGATCTGCCCAGGGTAAGTCGGGACCTAAGGCGAGGCCGACAGGCGTAGTCGATGGACAACCGGTTGATATTCCGGTACCCGCTTTGAAACGCCCAGTACTGAACCCATTAATGCTAAGGCCGTGAAGCCGTCCTGGAGCCTTCGGGCAAAGGGAAGTGGTGGAGCCGCCGGTCCAAGGTGGTAGTAGGTAAGCGATGGGGTGACGCAGGAAGGTAGTCCAGCCCGGGCGGTGGTAGTCCCGGGGTAAGGGTGTAGGGCGTTGTCCAGGTAAATCCGGATGACATGTGCCTGAGACCTGATGCCGAGCCGATTGTGGTGAAGTGGATGATCCTATGCTGTCGAGAAAAGCCTCTAGCGAGTTTCATGGCGGCCCGTACCCTAAACCGACTCAGGTAGTCAGGTAGAGAATACCGAGGCGTTCGGGTGAACTATGGTTAAGGAACTCGGCAAAATGCCCCCGTAACTTCGGGAGAAGGGGGGCCATCACTAGTGATCGGACTTGCTCCGTGAGCTGGGGGTGGCCGCAGAGACCAGCGAGAAGCGACTGTTTACTAAAAACACAGGTCCGTGCGAAGCCGTAAGGCGATGTATACGGACTGACGCCTGCCCGGTGCTGGAACGTTAAGGGGACCGGTTAGTGCACCTTCGGGTGTGCGAGGCTGAGAACTTAAGCGCCAGTAAACGGCGGTGGTAACTATAACCATCCTAAGGTAGCGAAATTCCTTGTCGGGTAAGTTCCGACCTGCACGAATGGCGTAACGACTTCTCGACTGTCTCAACCATAGGCCCGGTGAAATTGCACTACGAGTAAAGATGCTCGTTTCGCGCAGAAGGACGGAAAGACCCCGGGACCTTTACTATAGTTTGATATTGGTGTTCGGTTCGGCTTGTGTAGGATAGGTGGGAGACGTTGAAGCATGCACGCCAGTGTGTGTGGAGTCAATCTTGAAATACCACTCTGGTCGTGCTGGATGTCTAACCTCGGTCCGTGATCCGGATCAGGGACAGTGTCTGATGGGTAGTTTAACTGGGGCGGTTGCCTCCTAAAGAGTAACGGAGGCGCCCAAAGGTTCCCTCAGCCTGGTTGGCAATCAGGTGTTGAGTGTAAGTGCACAAGGGAGCTTGACTGTGAGACCGACGGGTCGAGCAGGGACGAAAGTCGGGACTAGTGATCCGGCAGTGGCTTGTGGAAGCGCTGTCGCTCAACGGATAAAAGGTACCCCGGGGATAACAGGCTGATCTTCCCCAAGAGTCCATATCGACGGGATGGTTTGGCACCTCGATGTCGGCTCGTCGCATCCTGGGGCTGGAGTCGGTCCCAAGGGTTGGGCTGTTCGCCCATTAAAGCGGTACGCGAGCTGGGTTTAGAACGTCGTGAGACAGTTCGGTCCCTATCCTCTGCGCGCGTAGGAATATTGAGAAGGGCTGTCCCTAGTACGAGAGGACCGGGACGGACGAACCTCTGGTGTGCCAGTTGTCCTGCCAAGGGCACGGCTGGTTGGCTACGTTCGGAAAGGATAACCGCTGAAAGCATCTAAGCGGGAAGCCTGCTTCGAGATGAGTATTCCCACCACCTTGAGTGGTTAAGGCTCCCAGTAGACGACTGGGTTGATAGGCCAGATGTGGAAGCCCGGTAACGGGTGGAGCTGACTGGTACTAATAGGCCGAGGGCTTGTCCTCAGTTGCTCGCGTCCACTGTGTTAGTTCTGAAGTAACGAACTGTGCATACACCGGTTTGGTTAACTTCATAGAGTTTCGGTGGTCATAGCGTTAGGGAAACGCCCGGTTACATTTCGAACCCGGAAGCTAAGCCTTTCAGCGCCGATGGTACTGCAGGGGGGACCCTGTGGGAGAGTAGGACGCCGCCGAACAATTTTTATGCCCCGGCTCCTGGACTTATGTCCAGGAGCCGGGGCTTTTTTGCGTTCCCGGACCGTATTCTCGGGCCAGAGAAACCGGAAATCGGGAAACGCTGACCGAGTGGAGATGGACGCCCTATGGGAACTGTGACGCACGTTCCGCAGACGCGGGACATGATCGGCGAGGAGCTCTCCGGCGACGAGGCCCTCACCGCTCTGCGGCACTACGGCGGGCGCAAGCTGTTGCTCGACGCCTTTTCCCGCTTCCGGTACGCGGACGGCTTCAGCCACGCGCGGTCACTGGCCTTCCAGGTGGTCCTGGGCATCGTGCCGTTCGCCATTGCCCTGGTGGGCGTCGCCGCGGCCGTGCACACCGACAGCGTGGGCCGCGTCGTTGAGCTGACGCTCGGCCGCATCGTTCCGGGGGCGAGCGCCGAACTGGTCGAAGAGGCCTTGGCCGACACCCGGCGGAGTGTGGGCGGCAGCACCTCCAGCGCGTTCGCGATGTGGCTCGGCCTGGGCTTCGCCGTGCTGAACCTGACTTCGGCCATGGGACAGATCGAGCGGGGCAGCAACCGGATCTACGGCATCGAGCGGGACCGGCCCTTCCTCATGAAGTACGGGCGGAGCTTGCTCCTCGCCCTGGGAGCCGGAATCCCCATGGTGCTGGGCTTCCTGGTGCTCGTGGCCGGCGAGGCCGTGGGCAGTTCCCTCGTCGAGGCTCTGGGATGGTCCACTTCGCTGCTCGACCTGTGGGGGCCGCTGGAGATCCCCGTCGGTGTCCTGCTGGCCTGGGTCGCCTCCGCGGTGATATTCCGCTGGGCGCCTCGCCGCGACCAGCCCGGCTACACGTGGCTCGCGGTCGGCTCGGCCGTGCACCTCCTGCTCTGGGTCGTCGCGACCTGGCTGCTGGCCCTCTACGTCGCCCAGAGCGGCTCCTTCGGCGCCGTGTACGGGCCGCTGACCGCCTTCGTCGCCCTGCTGCTCTGGGCGAATCTCACGGGCGTCGCCCTGTTCCTGGGCATCGCGTTCGCCGCCCAACTCGAAGCCGCCCGCGCCGGCCTCACCGACCCGGTCCGCCCCGATCCCGGCCCGGGCGACTGACCCCGCCCGTGTCCCGCAGCGCAGAACCACGCCAAGTGGTGTTGACATTCGTTTTCAATAAGTGTGATGCTTTCACTGCCGTCTCGGCCATCCTTGCCGCGCACACCCCCGCCCGTCGGGGTCAACAGCTGTGCCCGGCCCACGGTTTGTGATTCAGGGGAGCAGTATGTCTACAGCCCGAAACCGCAGAGAGTTCCTTGCCCTGGCCGGCGCCGCCGGTGCGGGCGGGGCCCTGGCGCTCACCGGTTGTGGAGGAACTGGCGGAAGCGGTGGCGGGACCGCCGACGGCGAGTCCGGGGCGCGGCGCGGCGGACAGCTGCGGGCGCTGTTCACCGGCGGCGGGGACCAGGAGACCATCGACCCGCACGCCGAGGCCCTGGCCATCGACATGGCCCGTACGAAGGCGCTGTTCGACCGGCTCGTCGAGCTGGACGCCAACATGGCACCGGTGCCGCGTCTCGCCGAGAAGTGGGAGTCCAACGCGACCGCGACCGTGTGGCGGTTCGTACTGCGCGACGCGCGCTTCCACGACGGCAAGAAGTTCACGCCCGAGGACGTCCTTTTCAGCCTCGGCCGCATACTCGACCCCAAGGCCGCCAACCACTTCGCGCAGGGCCTGCTGTCCGTGGTCGACCTCAAGAAGAGTCGAGGGGTCGGACCGCGCACGGTCGAGATCGTGCTCAGGCGGCCCAGCGCCGAATTCCCCGCCCTCCTCGCCACCCTCGGTATGGCCATGGTGAGTTCGCGCTACCGCGACCCGGCCGACCCCGTCGGCACCGGCGCGTTCCGGCTGGAGTCCTTCGTGGCCGGCCGGTCCTTCGTCGCCGAGCGCTTCGACGACCACTGGGACGGCGGCGCGTACATCGACGAGCTGAGCATCCTGGCCGCCGACACCGACGCCCGGGGCAACGCGCTTCGCGGTGGCGAGGCGGAGTACGCGTACGAGATGACGCCCACCTTCGCGCGTACCGCCGAGGCCAACCGGGCCGTCCGTATCGTCGCGGCCAAGGGCAGTACCGCCCATGTGATCGTGCTCAAGTGCGACCAGGCGCCCTTCAAGAACCCCGATGTGACTATGGCCTTCAAGCTGCTCGCCGACCGCGAAAAGCTGGTCGACGTGGTGCTCGCCGGACGCGGGACGGTCGGCAACGACATGTTCGGCAAGGGATATCAGTACTACCCGGAGGGCATCGCGCAGCGTGAGCGTGATACCGCCGAGGCCCGCTCGCTGCTGCGGAGGGCCGGGGTTCTCAACAAGGCGATGTCCATCTACACCTCATCCGTCGCCGCCGGCTTCGTCGAGGCGGCGACGCTTTTCGCGGAGCAGGCCGCCGACGCCGGACTGCGGGTGAAGGTCACCACGGGCCCCTCCGAGACGTACTTCAAGGATCAGCTGACCAAGGGGGTCATGGGGAGCCATCGCTCCGGTGCGATGACGATCCCCACGTACATCAACGACCGGCTTCTCACCGGCTCGGACTTCAACGCCTCCGGCTGGCGCCGCAAGGGCTTCGACGCCACCTTCGCCAAGGCGCAGTCGACCACTGACGAGGCCGAACGCGGCGCGCTCTACGGACAGTTGCAGCGCAGCATCCACGACGAGGGTGGTCTGCTGGTGTGGGGACACCCCGACTGGCTGAATGGCGCAGCGGCCCGGGTGCGCGGCGTGAGCGCCGCCCCGCCCAATACGCTCGACTCGGCCCGCTTCGACAAGGTGTGGCTGGCCTGAGGATGCGTGGCTACCTGCTGCACCGGCTCGTCCTCGGGCTGGTCCAACTCGCCCTGCTCGCGGGGCTGGTGTTCGCACTCACTTCCCTGCTGCCCGGCGACGCGGCCGCCGTGCGCTACGACGGGGACGCCACCGGCGCACAGGTGGCGGCGCTGCGCGAGCAACTCGGCCTCGACCGGCCGGCCCTGGAACGGTTCACCGACTGGGCGGGCGGGGTCCTCACCGGCGATCTCGGCACCTCGCTGGTCAGCGGTGGCCCGGTCACCGGCATCCTGGCCGAGTCGGCCGGCCCCACCCTGGTCCTGACCGCGGTGACCCTGGTCGTGGTGGTGCCCCTCGCGCTGCTGCTCGGCCTCGCCTCGGGAACGCGCGAAGGCGGCCGTACGGACCGGGTCTTCAGCTCATTGACTCTTGCCCTGAACGCCGTCCCCGATTTCCTGCTGGCTCTGCTGCTCGTCGCGGGACTGTCGCTGAAACTCGGCTGGCTGCCCGCTACTTGGGTCGGGGTGGGTGCGGGAGAACTGCTCGGGCAGCCGGCGCTGCTCGTGTTGCCCGTGGCCGTGGTCGCGGCCCGGATGATCTGCCTGCTGTCCCGGCAGATCCGGGCCGGGACAGTGACCACCCTGGGCGCCGGATACGTCGTACAGGCACGCCGCCTCGGGGTGCCGCGCAGGGCCCTCCTGCTGCGCCATGTCCTTCCGAACGCCGCCGTTCCGGGCATTCAGGAACTGGCCAGGGTCGGCGACAACCTCGTCGGCGGTGTCCTCGTCGTCGAGGCGGTCTTCGCGATTCCCGGGGTCGCCACCGCGCTCGTACGGGCCGTGGAAGCCAGGGACATCCCCACGGTGCAGGGCCTGGCCCTGGTCGTGGCGGCGGCGGCCCTGCTGTTCAGCCTGGCGGCCGACCTGGTCTGCCACCGCCTCGTACCCCGGACGGAGATCCTGCGGTGAACCGCCCCACGAAGCGCCCGGACGTCCGTGCGCAGACGTCCCGGGCCCCGCTGTATGTCGCCGGGCTGCTGGCGGCGCTGCCTGTCGCGGCAGCCCTGCTCGGTCCGCTGGTCGCCGACACCGCCGTTCCTGGCGCCGCCGCGCCGTACAGCGGGGGCGGCAGCGAACACCCCCTGGGCACCGACGGGTTGGGGCGCGATGTGCTCGCCCTGTTGCTGCACGGGGGCCGCAGCGCGCTCGGTATGGCGCTCGGCGCGGTCACTGTCGCCTATCTGGTCGGTGGGGCCATTGGGCTGCTCGCCGCGTCCAGCCGGCGCCGCTGGGCCGACGAAATGCTGATCCGCCCCCTCGACGTACTCCTGCCGCTGCCGTCCCTGCTGGTGATCAGCGTGGTGGCGGTGGGCTGGCGCGGCTCGCCCACCGCGATCTCCCTCGCCGTCGCCGCCGTCAACGTCCCACCCGTGGCGCGGCTCGTCCGGGCGGCGGCGCTCGAAGCCGCGAGCAGCCCCGTCGCCGAGGCGCTGCGGGTGCAGGGCGAGTCCAGGGCCCGAATCCAGCTCGGTCACGTCGCACGCTCGACACTCGCGCCGGTCGCCGCCGACATCGGCACCCGCATCACCCTCGCCGTCTTCCTTGTCGGCTCGGCGAACTTCCTCGGCCTCGGGCTGAGCCCGACCGCCCCGGACTGGGCCGTGAGCATCTCCCGTAGCCGCGAAGGGCTGCTGCTCCAGCCCTGGGCCGTGCTGGCGCCCGCCGCGCTGCTTGTCATGTTCACCGTGGGGCTCAACCTGCTCGCCGACCGCGCGCTGGCCCGCTCCCGCACCCCCTCACCGGAGGTCCGATGACCACCCCCGTCAGCATCGCCAGTGTGCGCGGGCTCACCGCGCGGGCCGGGGACACCGTCCTCGTCGACGCGATCGACTTCGAGGTGTACGAGGGCCGGGTCACCGCGCTGGTCGGCCCCTCGGGCAGCGGCAAGACCACAGCCGCGCTGGCGCTCATCGGTGAGGCCGGGCCGGGCATTCGGCTCGGCGGACGCGTGCGGGTCGGCGGCGTCACCGTCCTGGACGGCGACACGGCAGTGACGGGGGCGTCGGGGCTGCGTGGGCGCGTCGTCGCCTATATGCCTCAGCATCCCGGCAGTTCACTCAACCCGGCCCGCCGGACCGGCGCGGTACTCGCCGAACTCGCCACCCTGCACGGCGGATCGGCCGCCGAAGCACTCGAAGCCGCGCAGCTGCCAACCGGCCGTGACACGACGCGCCGCTTCCCGCACCAGTTCTCCGGCGGGCAGCGCCAACGCGTCGCGCTCGCCCAGACCTTGGCTTGCCGGCCCAGGCTGCTGATCCTCGACGAGCCGAGCACCGGGCTCGACACCGTGACCCGGATGCGGCTGGCCGGAGAGCTGGCCGCGCTCGCCCGCGGCGGGCTCGCGATTCTGCTGCTCAGCCACGACCTGGACCTGGTGCGGGCCCTGGCCGATCACGTCGTCGTCCTGGAGCGGGGCAAGGTGACCGCCGACGAACTGCCGGAGCGGCGCGCCCTCACCACTGACCGGCACGACCCCGTGGGGCTCGGCGTCCTGGAGGTGCGGGACCTCTCCGCCGCACTGCACAGCAGAGGCCGCGGGCCGGTCCTGCACGGCGTCGGCCTCGAACTCGCCGCCGGGGCCTGCGTCGGAGTCGCCGGGCTCTCCGGCAGCGGGAAGACGACCCTGGCCCGCTGCGTCGCCGGTCTGCACGAGCGCATGCGCGGCCAAGTCCTGCTGGACGGGCGGGCGTTGCCGGTGCTGCGTCGTCGCACCGTCGAACAGAAGCGGCGCGTGCAGTACGTGTGGCAGGAGGTGCGCGGCTCCTTCGACGAGCGGCGCCCGGTGGCCGAGCAGGTCGCTCGTACCGCCGTACGGCTGCGCGGACGTGCGCCGGGCGAAGCGCGGCAGGAGGCTCTCGCGCTGCTCGCCCGGCTCGGTGTCGACGCGGACACCGCCGAGCGCCGCCCCGACGGCCTCTCCGGCGGCCAGCTCCAGCGCGCCGCACTGGCCCGCGCCGCGCTCGCCGAACCCGACGTGCTGATCTGCGACGAGATCACCACCGGCCTCGACCCGGTGGCCACCGACGCCGTCCTCGCCGAACTTGGCCGGATGCGCGGGCAGTTCGGCACGGCGCTGCTGTGGGTGAGCCACGACCTGGAGCTGCTCTCGGCGGTCGCGCACCACCTGGTGGTCATCGACGGCGGACACGTCGTCGAAAGCGGCGTACCGGCCGAGGTGCTCGCCGCGCCGCGTGCGGCCATGACCCGCCAACTCGTCAGCGCCATGCGCCTCGGCGCCGTCCCCGAGCCCGTTCCAGGTCCCTGATTCCGGACCGATCATCCACCCGACGTACTCCCTCGGAGGACCCATGTCCGACCGGACCATAACCGGCGACCTGCTCGCAGCACTGCCCGACACCCTGCCCCGCGAGGAGATCCTCGCCATCAACAGCGCACCCTCCGACATCCATACGCACCGCACCTACACGTACAACGGCTGGAGCTTCGAGCTTCCGCCCGGTGTGTTCAGGCCGGGCGACACCAGCCGGATCATCCACGACCGGCTGCTGGACGGGACCATCGCCGTGGCCGGACGCTCGTACGCGGCGATCGGCGCCGGACTCGGTGTCGAGGCCGTGATCGCGGGCGTCCGGGGCGCCCGCGAGATCTGGGCCGCCGACATCCACCCCGACTCCGTCGCGACCGCAGCCGACCACTACCGGCGCCTGGCCGGTGAGCGGCCCGGCACCGACTTCCGCCCGCTGGTCTCCAACCTCTTCGAGGAGTTCCCCGACTCGGCGCGGCTCGACGTCATCACGTTCAACCCGCCCGCCGTCTCCACGCGGACCAGCGAGGACCCGACCGTCGTCCGCAATGTGTGTGTGGGCGCCGGGATCGTGACGCGCTTCTTCGACCAGATCACCGACCGCGGGCTGCTGGCACCCGGCGGCGAGATCCATCTGGTCGTCTCCAACACCGCCGAACTGCGCACCATCGTCGCGTACGCCGTCGAGGCGGGATTCGTGCCCGCGATCGCGCACCGCCAGAGCTGGGAGGGCGACAACTGCCAGGCCTTCCTCTTCACGCTCACCCCGCGCGACTCCGAACACGTCACCGCCCGCGCCGCCGACCGCGTCGCCAACTGAAGGAACCGACCCCCATGCACGAGCACATAGCGGAAGCCGTCAAGGAACCGGACGTGGTGGCCGTCCCACCCGGCGCGATCTGTCTGCGCTTCGAGACGATGAAGATCTACTCGGCGCTGGGCGCGGTACGGCACCTCCTGGACACCGGACAGATCACCCCCGGCGACACCCTCGTCGACAGCTCCAGCGGCATCTACGCCCACGCGCTGGCGCTGGCCTGCCACCGCTACGGCATGAAGTGCCACATCGTCGGCTCCACGACCGTCGACCGCACTCTGCGCGTACAGCTGGAGATCCTCGGGGCCACGCTGGAGCAGGTCCGCCCTTCGAAGAACCTGCGGCTCGACCAGAACCTGCGCGTGCGGCGGATCGCCGAACTGCTGCGGGAGAAACCCGATTACCACTGGATGCGCCAGTACCACGACTCCATCCACTACCTCGGCTACCGCGATGTCGCCGACCTGGTCCAGAAGGAGGTCCCGGACGGGCCGCTGAGCCTGGTGGGCGCGGTCGGCACCGGGGCATCGACCGGCGCCATCGCCACCTGCCTGCGCGAAGCGGGCCGCGATGTGAACCTGGTCGGCATCCAGCCGTTCGGCAGTGTCACCTTCGGCGCCGAGCACGTCCAGGACCCCGACATGATCATCGCGGGGATCGGCAGCTCCATCCCGTTCGACAACGTCCGCCAGGAGCTGTACGACCGCGTCCACTGGGTCAACTTCGACTACGCGATGTCGGGCGCCGTCGAACTCCTGCGCGCCAGCGGCATTTTCGCCGGGCTGTCGGCGGGGGCCGCCTATCTGGCCACCCTGGCCGAGCGCGAGCGCGACGACTCCCGTACGTACGTCTTCATCGCCGCCGACACCGGCCACCGCTATGTCGACAGCGCGTACGCCAACCACGCGCAGGCCCACGGCCTGGGCTCGATGCGCCCGCACGAGGTCACTTCGTGCGCCGACCTGTCGCACCCGTGGTCGGCGATGCCCTGGCCGCCGCCCCAAGACGAGATCACGCACTCCTACGCCGAGTCGGCCGCCCTGCTGGCGGAGACCGCGCGATGAACTCCCGTATCCCCAAGGCCTCGTTGGCAACGAAAGAATCAGAGATGCTCGCCGATCCAGTCAAGTCGCCCCACCCGCAGCCCCCTCACCCGCAGGCCGCGCGGCCGCAGTCCCCTCACCCGCAGGCCGCGCGGCCGCGGACCGTGAACGAACTCAGCCGCGCCGTGCTGGCCGGCTCCTACGGGCCACCGCCCCAGGAGCTGGCCGTCACCAGCGCGTTCTGGCTCCACAACACCACCCGGCTGGTCGGTGGCGAGGTCACCTACCGCAACCACTACCTCCTCCTGCGCAGTGGTGACGCTTTCGGCGCCTGCTCCTTCGAGGCCGGTGAACTCGTCCCCGGCTTCTGTGCGAACGTCTCCGGGCGCACCCTCGACACCCTCATCCGCCACGGCTCCCTCCCGGTACGCATCGCGGCCCTCGACGCCTACCTCGCCCGGGTCGAGCCGCACCGCGGCCACCCTGCCGCCGAACCCGTCACCCTGCCGTCCGGCACGCCCGAGGCCCGGGCGCACGCCCGCGACGCCGCCATCGCCGGGCTGCTCGACATCACCCCCGGCGCCAAGGTCGCCCTGATCGGCGTCGTCAACCCGCTGGTCGCGGCGATACGTGAGCGGGGCGGCGTATGCCTGCCCTGCGACCTCAACCTCCGCACCACACAGTGGGGCGATCCCGTCGCCACCAACATGGCCGAGGTACTGGAGGCCGCCGACGCGGTCGTGGCGACCGGCATGACCCTGAGCAACGGCAGCTTCGATCTGATCGTCGAGCACTGCCGCGCCCGCGGGATCCCGCTGGTCGTGTACGCCCAGTCGGGCAGCGCCGTCGCCCGCGCCTTCCTCGGCGCGGGCGTGAGCGCACTGTCCGCGGAGCCCTTCCCCTTCTCGCAGTTCAGCGCCGACGAGACCACCCTCCACCGCTACCGGGCGGCGTCGTGAGCGCGGATTCCGCCCCCTCGAAGGGGGGCGTGGCGACCGATTCCGCCGAGGCGGTGCCCAGTGACCTCCGGATGGCCCGGGTGCTGTGGCCGGTCATGCTGGCCTCCGCCGTCGGGCTGCTGCCCTTCACGGTCTTCAGCACCTACCTCGTGCCCATCGCGGACGCGGCGGACACCGGCGTCGCCGCCATGGGCCAGCTGCGCGGCCTCGGCGGCCTCGCCGCGCTGGCCGTCGGCACCGCGCTCGCCCCCTTCATCGACCGGGTGCGCAAGGAGTGGGCGGCTGCGGGCGGCCTCGCGCTGCTCGCGGTGTCCGCGCTCCTCGGCGCGACGGGGGAGTTCCTGTTCCTCGCGGCCTTCTGCCTGCTCGTCGGCGCCGGTACGGCCGTACTCAACCCGGCGCTCACGGCCGCGGCGGCCGACCGTTTCGGCGACGGCGCCGCCGCCGGCCGGGCGGCGACCCTCGTCACCGCGACCCAGTCGTTCACCGCGCTGATGGCGGCGCCGCTGGTCGCCCTGCCCGCGCTCCTATGGGGCTGGCAGGGCAACCTCCTTGCCGTGTCCGTCGCCGCGGCGCTGCTGACCGCGGTGTTCTTCGTCAAGGGCGGGCGCTCGCACCGGGAACCGGCGCGCCACACCCCCCGCCTGGGCTACGGCGCGTCGTTCAACGCGCTGGCGGCCGTACCGGGCGCGGTCCCGCTGCTGCTCGTCGCTCTGCTGCGGACGGCCGCGTTCATGGGCTACCTCGCCTATCTCGCCGCGTTCTACGACGAGCGCTTCGCGCTGTCCCCGGGGCCGTTCGCGCTGGTGTGGACGCTCAGCGGCACGGCCTTCTTCCTCAGCAATCTCCTCACCGGGCGGGCGATGAGCGCCGCCGGACCGCGCATCACCGCGGAACGGATGATGACCGGCGCCCTGGTGGTGGGGCTCGCCGCGCTCGTGGGCTTCTTCTTCACCCACACGCTGTGGCTCGCTCTGCTGCTGACGGCCGTGACCGCCGCCGCGCACGCGACCGTCGCCGCCTGCGTCACCACTCTCCTCGTCCGGCGCTGCCCCACCCTGCGCGGTACCGCGCTGAGCGTCAACGCGGCCGGCATGAGCTTCGGCGTCTTCGCGGGCGCCGCGCTGGGCGGCGTCGGCCTGGGCCTGGCCGGCTATCCGGGCATCGCCCTGGCGCTCGGCGCACTCACCCTCGGGGCGCTGCTCGCGGCCCTTCGCGTCCGGCGCCCGGCCTGATCAGCGGCCCGGACGAGGGACCTGGGTGATGGAGCGCCCCGCCCATTGCGGTGCGTCCTCCACCAGCGCCGTCAGCCGTTGCCGGATCGCCTCCGGGAACGGCGCGGCGCGCCCCACCCGCTGATCGACATGGATGGCCAGCAGCTCGGTCGTCGCCACCGGCTCCGCCTCCGGCCCCGGGTCCGCGTCCGCCACGTCAACGACGTACAGCTCGTGGGTGAAGCGGGCCTTCTTGGCGTCCGCGCCCAGCAGCCTTGTGCGGACGGCGAGTTGGGCGCCCTCGCTGACATCGCGCAGATAGCGGATGTGTGCCTCGACCGTGTAGAGGGAGCAGCCGGTGCTCTCCCGGTACTCGGAGTGCAGCCCGGTCTCGATCATCATGGCGTCCGTGGCGAAGCCGAAAACGAGGACGTAGAACGCCTCGCTCATGTGGCCGTTGTAGTCGATCCACTCGGGCCTTACGGCGTGCCGCACCAGCGGCAGGGGCTCGGTCGTCACTTGGTCTCCTCCTGCTGCTGCGTGCGCTGCTGCGGCAGCCGGCCCGTCGCCCGCAGTACGTCTATGACGCCCTGGTCGCGCTCCGCCACGAGATCGGCGATGGTGCGGCCGTCCGCCGCGTCGTCGCACCCGGCGACCACCGCGTCGTACAGACTCCTGTCCAGTTCGGGTGCTTCCAGGCGGGTCCACGGCGACTTCAACGAGGGACCGAAATGGTCCAGCATGTGCGCCATGCCGCCCTCGCCGCCCGCGAGCGCGAAGGTGAGCATGGGGCCCATGAACGCCCAGCGCAGACCGGGGCCCTCGGTGATCGAGTCGTCGATCTCCCGTACCGTCGCCTCACCGTTGGCGACCATGTGCAGCGCCTCGCGCCACAGGGCCTCCTGGAGGCGGTTGGCGATGAACCCGGGCACTTCGCGCCGCATCGTGATGACGGACTTGCCCGCCACCTCGTAGAAGCGCGAGGCCCAGGCGACGGCCGAGGCCGTGGTGCGTTCGCCGCCGACGACCTCGACGAGTGGGATGAGGTACGGCGGGTTGAACGGATGCCCCACGACGAGCCGGCCGGGATCGGCGGCGTCGGTCTGCATGTCGGTCATCGGGTAGCCGGAGGTGGAGGACGCGATGATGACCCCGGCGGGCGCGGCCGCGTCGAGACGGGTCAGCAGATCGCGCTTGAGCTCCAGCTTCTCCGGGGCGCTCTCCTGCACGAACTGGGCGTCGGCGACGGCCTCTTCGAGGGTCGCGGTGACCGTGAGCCGGTCCTGCGACGCGCCGACGGCCAGCCCGAGCCGCACCAGGGCGGGCCAGGCGGCGGCCACCAGCCGGCGCAGCTTCTGCTCGGCGTCGGGGGCCGGATCCCAGGCCGTGACGTCGTAGCCGCGGGCCAGGTAGTGGGCGGCCCAGCCGCCGCCGATCACGCCGGCGCCGACGCAGGCGACTCGGCGTACGTCCTGGGGGGCGCAGGGGGCGGGGGGTGTCGTGACAGTCATGAGGCGGGTCCTTCGGCAGGTACGTACGGCGTGCGGCGGGAGGTCAGGCGCGCGGCTTCAGGCCGAGCTTGCTCCGGGCCTCGTCCGGGGTGGCGACCCTGGCGCCCAGCGCCTCGGTGATCGTCACGGCCCGCTCCACCAGCTGCGCGTTGGTGGCCTTGTTGCCCTTGCCCAGGTAGAGGTTGTCCTCCAGGCCGACCCGGACATGTCCACCGAGCAGAATCGACTGGGCGACCCACGGCATCTGCATCCGGCCGAGCGAGAAGCTGGCCCACTGGGCGCCGCCGGGCAGCATGTTGACCATCGACTGCAGAACGCCCGGGTCGGCGGGGGCGCCCCATGGAACCCCCATGCACAGCTGGAAGACGGTCGGGTCGTCCAGCAGGCCCTCGGCGAGGAGCTGCTTGGCGAACCACAGCTGCCCGGTGTCGAAGATCTCCAACTCGGGCCGCACGCCCAGCTCCTGGATGCGCCTGGCGCCCGTACGCAGCATGTCGGGGGTGGAGACGTAGAGGTTGCTGCCGTCGCCGAAGTTGAGCGAACCGCAGTCCAGGGTGCAGATGTCGGGCAGCAGGTCCTCGACGTGCGGCAGCCGCTCCAGGCCGCTCACCAGGTCGGTGCCGGGCAGCTGCTTCAGCGGCTCGTCGGGGTCGATGACCAGGTCACCGCCCATGCCCGCGGTGAGGTTGATGACGACGTCGGTGCCGGTCTCCTTGATCCGCTCGATGACCTCGCGGTAGAGCAGCGGGTCGCGGGAGGGGGCGCCGGACTCGGGGTCGCGGACGTGGATGTGCACCACGGCGGCGCCCGCCTCGGCCGCCTCGACGGCGGAGCGGGCTATCTGCTCTGGGGAGACCGGGACGTGGGGGCTCTTGCGGACGGTGTCGCCGGCGCCGGTGAGGGCGCAGGTGATGATGACGTCCTGGTTCATGGGCATGGGGGATCCGCTCCTTGAGGAGTTGGGGCAGGGGGATGTGGTGGGGTACGGAGTTCAGGGGCGGGCGGACAGGGTGGCGTCCACGTAGCCGAGCAGCGCGGCCCGCATGTCGTCGGGGCCGGTGCCCGCGTCGCCGGGCGCGGTCGCGAGGACCTGGGTGGCCAGCCCGTCGATCAGCGCGGTGAGCCGCAATGCGGCGGCCTCCGGGTCGGTGGCGCGGAAGACCCGCTGGTCGACGCCGCGCCGCACGACGTCGGCGACCGTCGTGCGCCACTGCCGGTAGTACTCGGCGTGCAGCTGTCCGACCGCGGTCGAACGGGCCGCCTCCGCCCACAGGTCGAGCCATACGCTCCACTGCCGGCGCTGCTGCGCGGTGTACGGCGTCTGGAGCTCGATGAGCTGGCGCAGCTCGTCCGCGGCATCGCCGGCCTCGGCGATACGGGCGGCCCGGCGGGTGGTGTCCTCGTCCATGCACCAGCGCACGGCCGCTTCGAGCAGTTCGTCCCGGCCGGGGAAGTGGTAGTGGATGGCGGCGCTGCTGGTGGCGCAGGCCTCGGCGATGTCGGCGACCCGTACGGCATGGAACCCGCGCTCCGCGATGAGCCGTACCGTCTCGCGCACGATCTGTAGCGGCCTGCCGCCCTCCGGCGCCGCGACGGACGTGGTGCGGTGGCGTCGTACGGTGGAAATCACGGCGGCGGGTTCGGTGCGTGACCCGAGCAGCCAGGCCGCGTCCACCTCCGCGGTGTCGGCGATGCGGGCCAATTCGGCCACGGTGAACCTGCGGGCTCCGCCGAGTGAACGGGACAGTTTGGAGGGGTCCATGACGATTCGTCGGGCGAACTCGCGCTGACTCACACCGACGGTAGCGATCACTTTCCGCACGCGTTCGGCCACCTCGCCACGGGCGTCACCGATGCGGCTCCCAGGTTCTTCCAGCATGGTCGGACCGTACCTGTCCGTTGAGCTAATCGCAACGCCGATGTTCCGCTGTGGTCGGATCCGGCAAGGATTATTGCCGAAAATTGCGGTACTGACTGGAGCATCAGTCATGCGCAATATCCGCATCTTTCGGTGCAGTGCCGAGTCGCGGGCGGTACGTACACTCCCCCTCTGAACCCGAAGAGTCCGTACAGCAACCGATCAACTTGGTTCAAGCGGTGGCCAGTTGTATCGTTATTGATGATCGGACATGGGCATATACGTCCCAGTACACGGGGGGCGCACCAGAGGAGGCCGATCATGACCGTTGTTTCGACACACCGTCAGGCCCAGCAACTGCCGGCAGTTCCCTTCTACTGTCCCGTCCCCTCCGTCGTGCACCCGTCCGCCCAGGCCTTGAACGAGACAACCGTCCGCTGGATGCTTCAGCAACACCTGGACACCGATGAGCTGCAGCGCAAACGACTGGCCCTCTGTGATTTCGGCGGTCTCACGGCGTCGACCATGTCCTACGGGCAGCTCGAACCGCTCACGCTCATGGCCAAATTCCATGCCGTGCTCTTCTCGCTCGACGACGGAGTGTGCGACGAGGCCTTCGTCACTGCCGACGTGCTGGCGCAGGAGACCTCGCGCATTCTGCGGGCCGTCGAGGTGCCGGCCACCGAGTCGCCCGACGATTCACCGCACACCGGAGCACTGCGCCTCCTCCGGCTTGAGCTGGAGCGGTACGCGTCCCGGCAGCAGATACGCCGCTGGACCGACGCCATGCGCGTCTACACCTCGGGGCTGGTGTGGGAGGCGTCCTGGCGCAGCAGTCCCGGGCTTCCCTCGCTGAACGACTACGTCACGCTGTGGATGCGGGCCATAGGGATGGCGCCGTCCACCGCGCTGATCGAAGTGGTCGCCGGCTACTCCGTGCCCGACCACGACCTGGAGGATCCGCGGGTGCGCGCCCTCACCGAGATGACCTGGACGCTGGTCAGCTGGGACAACGATCTCTACTCCCGCAACAAGGAACTGCTGCGCGCCGACGACAACCTCAATCTGATCGACGTGCTGTGCCAGGAACTCGGCTGCGAGCCGCCGGACGCGCTCCTGGAGGCGGTGGCGATGCGCGACCGCGTCATGGTGCTCTTCCTCCGCCTGCGCGAGCAGGTGCTGAGTGACGCCGACGGTGGACTGCGCCGCTATCTCCACGGCCTCGGCCAGTTCATCCGCGGTCACCTCGACTGGGCGTCCGCCTGCCCGCGTTACGTCGTCCCCGGCGCCCCGGGCGAGGAGACGCGCCCGGAGGGGTGGTGGAAGCAGCGCCCGGCCGACGACAGCCTGGAACCGCTTCCCCTCCCGACGATCGCCTGGTGGTGGGACCAGCTTGAGGTCAGTAGCCGCGCCACCACCGGGTGAGCGACTGCCACAGCCGCTTGGGCGCCCCGGGCCCGCGCTGCGCCGGAATGCCGGCGCCGGCCGTGGGCGCGCCCGGCGGATAGGCGGGCGCGGGGGCCACGGCGGGCGCCGGCACGGTCACCCTGGGCGGCGAGCCCACCTGCCAGTCCGGCCTCGGCGCTGTGGTCGACGCCGTGGTCGGCGGGCCGCCCACGTCCTGCGGCGGACGCGCGGCGAACTCCACCGGGAGCTCGATCAGATGCCGGGACATGAGCGCACTGCTCCACCTCAACTCGTGCTCGTCCACCGAGAGTTGAAGGTCGGGCAGGCGCATCAGCAGGGCGTCGACGCCGGTGTCGGCGATGGCGCGGCCGATGTCCTGCCCCGGGCACTCGTGCGGGCCTCCACTGAAGGCCAGGTGGGAGCGGTTGCCCTGCATGGAGGCGTGCGGATCGGGCCGTACCACCGGGTCGGCGTTGGCGGCGGCCATCCCCACGATCAGGGCGTCGCCCTTCTTGATCTGTTGGCCGCCGAACTCGGTGTCACCGACCGCCCAGCGGCCCAGGATCGTGGTGAACGGCGGCTCGTCCCACAGGGTCTGCTCGACCGCCTCGGGCAGCGTCATGTGACCGCCGCTGAGCTGCGCCCGGAATCGCGGGTCGGTGAGCACCATGCGCACCACGTTGGCGATGAGGTTGGCGGTGGTCTCGTACGCTGCGATGAGCACCAGCCGAAGGTGCTGGCTCACCTCGGCGTCGGTGAGCCCGGCCGGGTGCTCGACGAGCCAGCTGGTGAAGTCCTCCTCGGGCCGCGCCCGGCGCCGGTCCACCAGCCTTGTCAGGACGCCCATCACGTACGCGTTGCTGGCGTTCGCCGTGGCGGTGCCCTTGATCATGTCCCGCGCGGACTGCACCATGCGCTCGTTGTACTCCTCGGGCATGCCGAGGATCTGGCACATCACCATCATCGGCAGATGCTCCGCGAACCGGCTCACCAGGTCGGTGCGGCCGTCCTGGCAGAAGTCGTTGACCAGCCGGTTGCTGTAGCGGTTGATGTAGCGGCGCACGCCGCGGCTGTCGATGCGCGCGATGCTGTCGGTGACCGCGCCGCGCAGCCGCTCGTGGTCCGCGCCGTCCGCGAAGACGCACAGGGGCTGCCAGGTGAAGATGGGCGCGAGGGAGTGGTCCGGCGCCACGGTGCCGTCCAGGACGTGGCGCCAGCGCCGCGAGTCGCGCGAGAACTGCGACGGGGTACGGGTCATGTGCAGGTTCTCGCTGTGGCCGAGCACCAGCCATGCCGGTACGTCGCCGGTCAGCAGCACGGGCGCCACCGGGCCGTGTTCGGCGCGGAGCTTCTCGTAGAGGCCCATCGGGTCGCTCTCGTGCTCGGACCCGTACAGCCGGCGCAGACCGCCGGGGCCGACGCCGCCGACGTTGCCGAGCCCGTGGGCCGGGCACCCGGGCGGCGGCACCGCTCCGTCGTCCGCTCCGGGCAGATGGGGATCAGGGGTTGTCACGGTCACTCCAGAGGCGTGGCGGGTACGGGGAGACGGCGGACGCGGGACCGGTCAGGCGAGGGGCACGGCCAGCGTGTGCAGATAGCGCATCAGGGTCATCAGCACATCGCGGCTGGACCCGCGCCCCCGCGCGTCGCAGTCCACCATCGGCACCTCGGCGGGCAGGTCGAGGGCGGTACGCAGTGCCTCGACGGGGTGCTGGGGCGCGTCGGGGAAGGTGTTGATGGCGACGACGAACGGCACACCGCGCTCCTCCAGGCGCCCGATCACGTCGAAGCTGACCTCCAGGCGGCGGGTGTCGATCAGCACCACCGCGCCCAGGGCGCCTTCGAACAGGCCGTTCCACAAGAACCAGAAACGTTCTTGTCCAGGGGTGCCGAAGAGATAGAGGACCAGCTCGTCACTGAGGCTGATCCGGCCGAAGTCCATGGCCACGGTGGTGGCGGTCTTGCTCTCCACCCCGGAGTTGTCGTCCACGCCGACCCCGGCCTGGGTCATGGTCTCCTCGGTGGTCAGCGGACGGATCTCGCTCACCGAGCCCACCATGGTGGTCTTGCCGACCCCGAACCCGCCCACGATGACGACCTTCACCGCCGCCGTGGCGGTGGTGGGGAGAACATCCTCGCTGCGGGGGCCGACGACCGTGTCAGAGCTTCTGGAGTCCATGCATCACCGCTTCGAGGAGGGACCGGTCGGGCAGGGCGGCGCGGACGACCGGCGCCCGCGATTCGACCAGTTCGGTCGAGAGGAGCTCGGTCAGCAGCGCGGTCACCACGCTGAACGGCAGACTGAGATACGCCGAGATCTCGGCCACGGACAGCGGCGCCCGGCACAGCCGCAGAATGGCGGCCTGCTCCGGCTGGACCGTCGGAGTGGGCTCGGTGCGCGAGACGACCATCGTGACCAGGTCGAGCGGGGCCCGGGCCGCTCCGTCCGGGCCCCCCGTGATCACGTAGAGCCGTTCCGGATCACCAGGTTCCGGTTCGGGTTCTCGTCGTTCTCGTCGAGGAGAAGTCATACGGCCTGCCCGTCGTGCCGAGGCGGGCTGGTCAGGTGGGCGCCGATACGGACGACCATGTCCCGCATCCGGGCCCCCACCAGGCCCGCGTCCACCGTCTCGTCCGCGAGCACCGCGAGGTACGCGCCCGTTCCGGCCGCCATCAGGTAGAAGAAGCCGCCGCTGACCTCGATGACGACCAGTCGCATCCGCCCGTCGCTGTCCGGGATCTCGGAGGCGACCGCGGCGGCCAGGCTCTGCAGTCCCGCACAGGCCGCCGCGAGCCGGTCGGCGACGTCCGGGTCGCCGCCGTGCCGTGCGATGCGCAGGCCGTCCGCGGAGAGGACCACGATCTGCTGGACCTGCGGTACCCCGTCGGCCAGTTCCTTGAGCATCCAGTCCATATTGGCCCGCTGCTGGATCACTTGAGATCTCCCTTGTCCAACGCATCGTCGGGTTCCTCGTCGGTCGACGGGCCCCGCGGTGTTCCGTTGGCTGCTTTGGTGAACGCCTCGAGCCAGATGCCCGGCTCGGGTTCCTTCTCCGGACCGTGGCCGTTGGTGCCCTGGCCGTTGTGTGTGCCGTTGTACGTCGATGCGGACAGTTCCTCGGCAGCGGCCGGCACCGCGTGGGAGCCGTACGGTGCGCGGATGCGGCTGCGACGCTGTGGCAGCCCGCCCGGGGTCCACTCGGTCACCACGGGGGCGTCCTCCTCCATGGCCGCCTTGGCGGGCACCGGCCGAGGCGGCCCGGCGACCGGTCGGGGCGGCCGTGCGGTGGTCCGCATCGGCACCCGCAGCGTTTCCGGGGACGGCAGCCCGGACGAGCCCTGCCGGGGAACGGCGGAGGCGCCGATGCCGTGGGCGATGCCGGGGGCCGGTCCTGTGGTGACCACGTCGCGCGGGACGATGAGCACCGCGCGGACCCCGCCGTACGCGGACTGGCGCAGCGAGACCTGCAGGTCGTACATCTGGGAGAGCCTGCCGACCACGGCCATGCCGAGCCGCGGGGTCTCACCAAGGTCATTGAGGTCGATGCCCGCCTGGGCCTGCGCCAGCATGCGCTCGGCCCTGGTCCGTGCCTCCTCGCTGAGGCTGACCCCGCCGTCCTCGATCTCGATGGCGATGCCGGTCTGCACCTCCACGGCGGTCACGTGCACCCGGGTCTGCGGGGGCGAGTAACGGGTGGCGTTGTCGAGGAGTTCGGCGCAGGCGTGGATCAGCGGCTCGACGGCCGTGCCGACGATGGCGACCTTGGCGATCGAGTGCAGGTCGACGCGCTGGTATTCCAGGATCCGGGACATCGCGCCACGCAGCACACTGAACAGCGGTACGGGCTTGGGCCATTGGCGGCCGGGCCGGGCGCCGCCGAGGACGGCGATGGAGTCGGCGAGCCGGCCGATCAGCGCGGTGCCGTGGTCGATGCGCAGCAGGTCGTCGAAGACCTCCGGGTTGCGCCCGTGGGCCTCCTCCATCTCCCGCAGCTCACTGGCCTGTTGGTGCACGATGGCCTGCACGCGGCGTGCGATGTTGACGAAGGCGCGCTGCGCGGACTCACGCATGGCCTCCTCGGTGTCGACGATGTCGAGGACGGAGCGCAGCAGATCGCGCTGCGGTTCGGGGAGATCGCGGTACGCCGGGTCCCCGTCCACCAGCGCACGGATCACCTCCGCGGGTGATTCGCCCCGGCGCAGCCGGTGGATCGCGGCCGGCAGCAGGACCTTGCTGAGTCGCAGGGTCTCCTTGTCGTGGCCGACGACGCACTGTTCGAGATGGGCGAGTCGCTGGTCGTACTCGGCGCGCAGCGTCCTCATGGCCCGGCCGCGGCGGGTCACTTCCGCGGCGAACGCGGTCACCACGACGGTGGCCAGTGCCCCGAACCAGGCGACAGGTATCCGTGCGGGCTCCGGCACGAGCGCCAGGGCGACGGCGGTGACCGTGGCCATCAGGAGGACGGGCGGCAGGAGTGCGCGGGCGAAGTTGGATTCTCGGTCGGTCGGAGACGATTCAACACGAACCATTTAAACCTTCTGGCGGTCGATGCGGGGATGATTTCGAATCATCAGGGCACTTGGGAACAAGTGCGTGATTTCATATCAACTCGGCGCGCTTTGAGCGAGCTTAACCAGATCGGATCGGGGCGACGGCATATTCACGCAACCCTCTGCACGGACCCTCGCGGCGGGTTTAGAATCGCCAATTTTGCACGCTCGGCTCCTGGCTGTGTGCGAGGAGTAACCGAAAGGGTGACGGATGGGTCCCGTGTACGCGGAAGGCCGCCCCCTGGTGCCGGGGGCGGCCTTCTGCGTGGTGGTGCTCGGTTGCCGGTTCGGTGGTGCCCGGCCCGGGGTCAGGCGATGGACGCCGAAATGATCGCGGACACCGCGATGTTGCAGGACGCGGTCACCCAGACCGCCGGGTGCGGCTCGCTCTCGACCAGTGTCTTTCCCAGCTTGCCCGGCGTGACCAGATCGACCACCAGGAACGCCACCGCCATCATGACGAGACCGAGCACACCGAAGGCGGCCGTCGACGCGAGTCCCTTGCCGAAGTCGTTGTACGTCGTCCAGATCGACGTGAAGACGATGCCGCCGATGCCCAGGAGCGCCGAGCTGAGCAGGAGCGCGGCGTTGCGGTTGCGCTCCTCCCAGATCTGCCGGCCGAGCTTGCCGGGGGTCAGGGCGTCCACCAGGAAGATGCCGAGGGTCAGCAGCACCACGCCGAGGGCGCCATAAGCAGCCGCACGGCCAAGTCCGTTGACGATGTCTTCCATGAAAGTCGAGTCTCCGCGGGTCAAGTTGATCGTGGTCGAGGCGAGCCGAAATCTATCGCACGTGCGTGCTGATGCGAAGGTGCGGGGGGTGGGCGCCGATGGGCCCGTCGGCCCGGGTGTCCGGGGCCGCCGTACGGGGGCCGCCGTGAGCGATTACGCTCCTGATCATGAGCGGATCGGATCAGGAAGGGGCGCTGGGAGCCCGGGCGGACACCCCGCCGAAGGCCCAGGCGCAGGCTCCGGCGGAGCTCCGTGCGGAGACCGGGGCGGAGACGTCGGCGGCGCCCCGCGTGGAGGGCTCGGCGGAGACTGCGGAGAGTCCCGCGCCCGCGCGGCCCGGACGGGCCCCGAGTCAGGCCCGGAGGCTGCGGATGGCCGCGGCGTCGGTGCTGATGCTGGCGCTGGCCGTGGTGCTGGTGGTGCGGCTGGCGAGCCGGTCGTCGGTGCTGGTCGTGGGGGTGTACGGGCTCGCCCTGATCCTGTGCGGAGTGGTGGTCGAGCTCAGCCGCCGCGGGCGCACCCGGCTGGGCAGCTGGCTGCTGGGCGTGGGCCTGCTGGCGGCGCTGGCGGCGGACCGGTTCCTGATTCCTTGACCTCCCGGGATTCCCGGGCTCCCTGAGACTCCAAAACCCCGCTAGCCTCCCCGCAACGCAACCGAGGAGGGGGTCCGGTGGTCCGGGAACAGGCGGGACGAGTGCTCGCGGCGAACCTGCGGGCGCTGCGGGAGAGGGCCGGTGTCTCGCTCTCCGGGCTGGCGCGGCAGTCCGGGATCGCGAAGGGCACGCTCTCGCAGCTGGAGTCGGGTACCGGAAACCCCACCATCGAGACGGTGTTCAGTTTGTCGAACGCCCTGGGGGTGCCGGTGTCCTCGCTTCTCACCGAGCGGACCGACCCCGACGTGGTGCTCGTCCGCTCGGACGGCCTCGAAGTGCTCAGCAGCAACGCGGTGGACCTGCGGCTGCTGCGCCGGATGGACCTGACCGACCGGGTCATCGAGCTCTACGACCAGCGGGTGCGCCCCGGCGAGGTGCAGCGGTCGGACGGGCATCCCGGGCGGGAGCACGTGGTGGTCACGGCCGGGCGGCTGCGGGTCGGCCCGCCGGACGCGCCGTACGAGCTCGGGCCGGGCGACTACGTGTCCTTCCCGGCGCGGTCGCCGCACGTGTATGAGACCGTCGGCGGGCCGGTGACCTCGGTACTGATGCTGGAGTACCCGGCCGGACAACTGCTCTGTGCGCACGAGGGGTTGACGCGACTGGAGGGCGCTCCCTAGTGTCACGACCGTTCATTTAAATGAACGGAGGTGGGGCGGATGGTTCTCCCGGACGTGGTGGTGGTCGGCGCCGGCATCATCGGCGCCGTATGCGCCGAGGCGCTCGCGGCCGAAGGGCTGCGGGTCACCGTGCTGGACCGGGGCGCCCCCGCGAGCGGGACCACCGCCGCGGGCGAGGGCAACGTACTGCTGTCCGACAAGGCACCGGGACCCGAGCTGGACCTCGCGCGGGCCTCCCGCCGCCGCTGGCCCGAACTCCTCGCCGAATTGGGGGAGTTGCTTGGCGCCACGCTCGCCGAAGCCGAGTGGGAGCCCAAGGGCGGCCTGGTAGTCGCCACCACCGGGGCCGCCTTCGCGCCGCTCGCCGCGTTCGCCGCGGCGCAGCGCACGGCCGGCGTCCTGGCATACCCGTTGAGCCCGGCCGAAGCGGCCGAGCGGGAGCCGCATCTGACGCCGGACGTCACGGCCGCCGTCCACTACCCCGAGGACGCCCAGCTCCAGCCGGTGCTCGCCGCGACCGCCCTGCTCGCCGCGGTACGGGCCCGGGGCGGCCGGGTCCTCGCCGGGGTGACGGCGCTCGGCGTGACCAGGGACGCGGCCGGCGCGGTCGACGGCGTACGCACGGACCGGGGCCGGATCGGCTGTGGCGCGGTGATCAACGCGTGCGGCCCCTGGGCGGGCCGGTTCGCGGCTGCCGCCGGAGCGGCCATCGCCGTACTGCCCCGGCGCGGCATGGTGCTCGTCACCGGACCGTTGCCGCCCGGCACGGTGCGGCACAAGGTCTACGACGCCGACTACGTGGGCGCGGTCGCCAGCGGCGAGGCGGACCTGCAGACATCCACCGTCGTGGAGTCGACCCGCGCGGGCACCGTCCTCATCGGATCGAGTCGCGAGCGGGTCGGCTTCGACGAGACCCTGCGGGTCGAGGTGCTGCGCCAACTGGCGCGCAAGGCCGTCGGATTGTTCCCGGTGCTCGCCGAGGTCCCGGTCATGCGGGCGTACGGCGGATTCCGGCCGTACGCCCCCGACCATCTGCCCGTCATCGGCGAGGACCCCAGGCTGCCCGGCCTGTGGCACGCGACGGGGCACGAGGGCGCCGGCATCGGACTGGCCGCCGCCACCGGTCAGTTGATCGCCGACCTGTGGGCGGGCCGGGCGCCGGCGGTCGATCCCGGGCCGTTCCGGGTGGACCGCCCGGCCGTCATGGAGGAGGTGCCGGCGTGAAGGTGCGGCTGGACGGTGAGGAGCTGCCCGCGGAGTCCGGGCAGAGCGTCGCGGGGGTGCTGCTCGGCGCCGGGCGGGTGTCCTGGCGTACGACGAGGGGCGGCGGCCGGCCGCGCGGGATCTTCTGCGGGATCGGCGTCTGCTACGACTGCCTGGTCGTCGTGAACGGCATCCCGGACGTCCGTGCCTGTCAGCGGCTCGTCGAGGACGGCGACGAGATCCGCACCCAGTGCGGCGCGGAGCTGCCGTCATGAGCCGCGTCGTGGTGGTGGGGGCGGGCCCGGCGGGCATCAACGCGGCGCGGGCCGCCGCGGCGGCGGGCGCCGACGTGCTGCTGATCGACTCGGCCGCCGCACCCGGCGGCCAGTACCACCGGCAGAACTCCCGCCGCGCGGCGGCCGGTTCGGCGGACGGCGCCCGGCGCGGCGCCGCCGCACCCGCGCTCCCGGACCGCGTCGAGCACCTCGGGCACACCGTCGTCTGGGCACTGGAGCCCGCACCCGGCGGCGGCCACCGCCTCCATCTGCGCACCGGCCCCGCCGACGGCCCCGCGCTGCCCGGTCGCAGCGTCGACACCCCGGCCCTGGTCCTGGCCACCGGCGCGTACGACCGGGCGCTTCCCTTTCCCGGCTGGGACCTGCCCGGGGTGTACACCGCGGGCGCCGCCCAGGCGCTGGCGAAGGGCCAGGGGGTCGCCGTGGGGAAACGGGTCCTGCTCGCCGGGACCGGCCCCTTCCTGCTGCCGATCGCCGCGTCCCTGATCGACGTCGGGGCGCGCGTGGTCGGCGTACTGGAGGCGAACGACCCGCTCACCGGCTGGCTGTCGCAGCCCGCCGGACTGCTGGCCGGGCGCGCCAAGGCGGGCGAACTCGTCGGCTACGCCGCGCTGCTCGCCCGCCACCGCATCCCGTACCTGCGCCGCAGCACCGTCGTCGAGGCCCACGGGAAGGACCGCCTCGAAGGGCTGACCGCGGTCCGCCTCGACCACCGCTGGAACGTGCTGCCGGGCAGTGCGCGACGCATCGAGGCCGACGCGGTGTGCGTGGGCTTCGGCTTCACCCCTCAGCTCGAACTGGCCGTCGCCGCAGGGTGTTCGATCCGGGACGGCTTCGTCACTGTCACCGCCGCCCAGGCCACCTCCGTGCCCGGCGTCCTCGCCGCCGGTGAACTGACCGGCATCGGCGGCGCGACCCTGGCCGCCGACGAGGGCACCGTCGCGGGAACGGCCGCTGCCCGCCTCCTCGGTGCCCGCACCCGGGCCCCGGTCCGCGCGATGCGCAAGGTCCGCGAGGGGCGCCGGTTCGCCGCCGCCCTGGACCGGGCGTACCCCGTGCGGCCCGGCTGGCGGAGCTGGCCGCGCGAGGACACGCTTGTGTGCCGCTGCGAGGAGGTCACCCTCGGCGAGCTGCGCCGCGCCGTCGAGGACCGCGATGCCTGCGGGGTCCGCTCGCTGAAGCTGGTCAGCAGGGCCGGGCTCGGCCTGTGCCAGGGCCGCGTCTGCGGACGCAACGCCGCCGAACTCACCGGCCTGCCCGCCCCCGCGACCGCCTTCGCCCGCCGCCCGATCGCCACGCCCGTACGGCTCGGCGAACTCGCCGGGACCGCCCATGACCCGGGCGCCGACGACCGGAGCGCCCACGACCCGAGCAGCCACACCATGCACGACCGGATCAGCCAAGAGGAGCAGGAATGACGCAGGAGAAGCTCGACGGAGTCGTCGTCGCCACCGCACTGCCCTACCGGGAGGACCGGAGCGCACCGGCCGGGCTGCGCGTCGACCTCGACCAGTACGCCGCGCACTGCCGCTGGCTCATCGACAACGGCTGCCGCGGCGTCGGCCCCAACGGCTCGCTCGGCGAGTACTCCTCGCTCACCGACGAGGAGCGCCGCGCGGTCGCCCGTACCGCTGTCGAGGCGGTCGGCGACGACGGGATCGTGGTGGTCGGCGTGCACGGCGTCGGCTCGCACCAGGCGCGCGCGTGGGCCGAGAAGGCGGCCGAGGACGGCGCGCACGGAGTGCTCTGTCTGCCGCCGACGATGTACCGCGCGAACGTCTCCGAGGTGATCCACCACTTCGAGCAGGTCGCGAGCGTCGGCCTGCCCGTCATGGTCTACAACAACCCCGTCGACACCAAGGTCGACCTGACCCCGGCAGTCGTCGCGGAGATCGCCAAGTTGGACAACGTGGTCGCCGTCAAGGAGTTCTCGGGCGACGTGCGCCGCGTCACGGAGCTGGCCGAGCTGGCGCCCGGACTCACCGTCGTCGCCGGGGCCGACGACGCGGCCCTGGAGTCGCTGCTGATGGGAGCCACCGGGTGGTTCGCCGGGTTCCCCAATGTCTTCCCCGCCGAGTCGGTACGGCTCTTCGACCTCGCCACGCAGGGCAGGACCGCCGAGGCCCGCGCCCTGTACGAACCGCTGGTGGCCGCCTTCCGCTGGGATTCGCGCACCGAGTTCGTCCAGGCCATCAAGCACAGCATGGACGCGGTCGGCCGCTACGGAGGCCCGTGCCGCCCGCCCCGCGGCCCGCTGAACGCGGGGCAGCTCGACGCGCTCGACGCGGACCTGCGCCGCGCCACCGACCACCTCGCCGCCCACCGGCTGGGCGCCTGAGATGCGCGCGTCACGGTACTTCTCCGTGGTCGACTCGCACACCGAGGGCATGCCGACCCGGGTGATCACGGGCGGCATCGGCGTGATCCCCGGCGACACCATGGCGGCGCGCCGCGAGTACTTCGTGAAACACCTGGACCACATAAGGGAGTTGCTGGTCAACGAGCCGCGTGGCCACTCCGCGATGAGCGGCGCGATCCTTCAGCCGCCGACCCGGCCGGACGCCGACTGGGGTGTCCTGTACATCGAGGTCTCGGGCTGTCTGCCGATGTGCGGCCACGGCACCATCGGCGTGGCGACCGTGCTGGTCGAGACGGGCATGGTCGCGGTGACGGAACCCGTCACGCGGGTACGGCTCGACACCCCGGCGGGACTGGTGGTCGCCGAGGTCGCGGTCGAGAACGGCCGGGCCACCGCGGTGACCTTCCAGAACGTCCCCGCGTTCGCGCTGGAAGTGGACGCCGAGGCCGACGTGCCGGGCCTCGGCCGGGTCCGCTACGACATGGCGTACGGCGGCAACTTCTACGCCGTACTGCCCCTCGCGGACCTGGGCATTGGCTTCGACAAGGCCGAGAAGGACCGGATGCTCGGCGCGGGCCTGGCCCTCATGGACGCGATCAACACCCACAACCGGCCCGTACACCCGATCGATCCGGGCATCGGCGGCTGCAAGCACGTCCAGTTCGTCGCCCCCGGCACCGAAGGCGTCAGTGACGCCCGCAACGCGATGGCCATCCACCCCGGCTGGTTCGACCGCTCCCCGTGCGGCACCGGCACCTCGGCCCGGATGGCCCTGCTGCACGCACGCGGCCAACTGCCGCTGCACCAGGACTTCGTGAACGAATCCCTGCTCGGCACCAGCTTCACCGGACGGCTGATCGGCGACACGACCGTCGGCGGGCTGCCCGCCGTCGTACCGACCGTGACCGGAAGCGCCTGGATCACCGGGATGGGCCAGTACCTGCTCGATCCCACCGATCCGTTCCCGGCCGGGTTCACGCTCTGAGGTCCGGTGACCGGGCGAGGCCCACTTCTCCCGGGCCGCCGGGTCGGGCACGATGGCGGTGTGGACACAGGCGCGCAAGCCGCACTCGACGCCCTGCAACGCGACCCCTACCCCCACTACGCGCGCGCCCGCGCCGCCGAAGGCCTGACCTTCGTGCCCGAGCCGGACGCCTGGCTCGTCGCCTCGCCGAGCTGGCCGAAGGAATGGGCCACCGGCCCACTGTCGTGACCTCAGCCGGGCCGCGCCATCAGAAGTACCGGGCTCCGCTCAACCATGGGCTGTCGTCCGGCCGCGTCGCCGCGGTCGTCTCGTACGCCGCCGAGCTCGCCGAGGCGTACGTCGACGCCTTCACGGACGGTACGAAGGCCGGGCAGGGGCGGGTCGAGCTACGCTCACCCTCGTGGGTACCCCACTGGAGGCCGGTGCCGCTGTGTTCGTCGCCTACGGGTCGGCCAACCGGGACGCGGAGCGCCACGACCGGCCCGACACCTTCGACATCACGCGGGCCCCGGCCCGCCATGTGTCCTTCGGGCGCGGCGTGCACGCCTGCCCCGGGTCACAGCTCGGCCGGGAGCAGATCCGCCTCACCCTCGAACTGTTCACCCGCAGGCTGCCCGGCCTGCGCCTCGCGGCGGACCAGGAGGTCGTCCGGCGACCGACCCTGATCCACCGCTCGCCCGAGGCGCTGCATCTTGTTTTTTAATCCAGGTAGTCGCGCAGGACCTGCGAGCGCGACGGGTGACGGAGCTTGGACATGGTCTTGGACTCGATCTGGCGGATGCGCTCGCGCGTCACCCCGTAGACCTTGCCGATCTCGTCCAGCGTCTTGGGCTGCCCGTCGGCCAGACCGAAACGCATCGACACGACACCCGCCTCGCGCTCGGAGAGGGTGTCGAGGACCGAGTGCAGCTGCTCCTGCAGGAAGGTGAAGCTGACCGCGTCGGCCGGCACGACGGCCTCGGAGTCCTCGATGAGGTCACCGAACTCGCTGTCGCCCTCCTCACCCAGGGGGGTGTGAAGGGAGATGGGCTCGCGACCGTACTTCTGGACCTCGATGACCTTCTCGGGGGTCATGTCGAGCTCCTTGGCGAGCTCCTCCGGGGTGGGCTCGCGGCCCAGGTCCTGGAGCATCTGGCGCTGCACGCGCGCCAGCTTGTTGATGACCTCGACCATGTGCACCGGGATACGGATGGTGCGAGCCTGGTCCGCCATCGCGCGAGTGATCGCCTGCCGGATCCACCAGGTGGCATACGTCGAGAACTTGAAGCCCTTGGTGTAGTCGAACTTCTCCACCGCGCGGATCAGACCGACATTGCCCTCCTGGATGAGGTCCAGGAAGAGCATGCCGCGGCCGGTGTAGCGCTTGGCCAGCGAGACCACCAGACGGAGGTTGGCCTCCAGGAGGTGGTTCTTGGCCCGGCGGCCGTCCTCGACGAGGATCTCCAGCTCACGGCGGAAGACCGCGTCCTGCTCGCTCTCGTCCTCCAGCTTGTGCTCGGAGAAGAGGCCCGCCTCGATGCGCTTGGCGAGCTCCACCTCCTGCTCGGCGTTGAGCAGCGGCACCTTGCCGATCAGCTTCAGGTAGTCCTTGACCGGGTCGGCGGTGGCGCCGGCGACCATGACCTGCTGCGCGGGTGCGTCGTCCTCGTCCTCGTCGGACAGGACATAGCCGTCACCCTGCTGCGCGGGCTTCGCGGGCTTGTCGTCCGCGTCCTTCTCGTCCGATTCGTCGGCCCATGCGTCGGGCTGCGTGTCCTCGGTCGCTGCGGTCTTCTTGGCAGCGGTCTTCTTCGCGGCAGTCTTTTTCGCCGCGCGCTTCGCCGGGGCCGGGGCCGGAGCCTCGTCCGCGCCGTCGCCTACCGGTATTGACGCGGAGGACGCCGTGGACGCTGCCGCGGCGGTCTTCTTGACCGTCGTCTTCTTGACGGCGGCCTTCTTGGCCGGACGCTTCTCCTCGTCCCTCGCGACGGTCTTGCGCGCACGCTTGACGGGAGCCTTGGCGGCAGCGGCGGCCGCCGTCACCATCAGCGTCACGCCCTCCTCGTCGAGGATCTGGTTGAGGCTGCGCAGGACCCGCTTCCACTGGTCCGCGGGGATGCTGTCCGCCTCGAAGGCGTGGCGTACGTCGTCGCCGTTGATGTGACCCTGCTCCTTGCCGCGCTCAATGAGCGTGATCAAGGACGGGGATTCCGCAATCTCCTGTGGAAACGGGCGGGACGGACTGACCGACACGAGGAGCCTCTCGTAGCAAAAAATGATGACTGGGCGGCGGCGCATGACGTAACGGGCAGCGCGACGACACCTGTGGGTTCATCGCACGCCCGCGCCATTTCGTTACGCCTTGAATGGAGTGACCTGGGCCACTTTCGTGAAACGGTCCGGTGGGGGCCCTGCGGGTAGCGTGACGGCATCACCGACGGCAGCGCCCGTGTACTGATACTCGGCGGTACGGCACAGGCCCGCCAACTTGCGCAAACGCCGGCGCCGCGCCCCGCATTCCGGGTCGCCACCTCGTTCGCAGGGCGCGTCGCGCATCCCAGGGCGTCGGCCGAGGAAGTCAGGGCCGGCGGCCTCGGTGGGCCTGCGGGAACGGCCGACCGGCCGCGCGAGCACCGGGTGGACACTGTGACCGACGCCACTCACCCGTGCGCCGCCGAAATCGGCGCCGCCCGCGACCTCGGTCTGCCGGTCGTCGTACGTCGCCCGCCCCTGCCGCGCGGGGTGCCCGTGGTACCGGACGTGGCAGGGGCACTGGCCCGTTCGGGTCGCAGGACCGGGGTCAGTCGCGGCGCAGCAGATATGTGTCCATGATCCAGCCCTTCCGGGCGCGGGCCTCGGCACGCAGTTCCAGGATCCGCTCCGAGACCTCGGAGAGCCTGCCGGAGACCAGGATCTCGTCGGCGGTCCCGATGTACGCCCCCCAGTAGATGTACGGGTCCTCCCGCGCGTACCGCTGGAACACCTGGTGCGCGTCGAGCATCACCACCACGTCGTCCGCGTCCTCGGGCCAGCCCTCCGCGAGCCGCCGTCCCGTGGTGATCTGCACGGGCCGCCCGACCCGGTTCAGCCCGGTGCGGTGCCGTGCGACGAGCGCGGAGACGCTGCTGACGCCCGGCACGACCTCGTGGTCGAAGGCCACCGTGCCGCGCTCCAGGATCTCCTCCAGGATGCCGAGTGTGCTGTCGTACAGCGCCGGGTCGCCCCAGACCAGGAACGCCCCCGTCCGGTTCTCGGCCAGCTCGTCGGTGATCATCCGCTCGAAGATGTCGGCCCGGCGGCTGCGCCAGTCACCGACGGCGGGGGAGTAGTCGGCGCCACCGGCCTTGCGGTCGCGGTCCGGATCGCGCCCCTCGACGAGCCGGTACGCCCGGCCGTCCGTGATGTGCCGGTCCAGGATGTCGTGGCGCAGCCGGATCAGGTCGGACTTCTCCTCGCCCTTGTCGAGCAGGAAGAAGACGTCCACCGCGTTGAGCGCCTTGACGGCCTGGAGCGTCAGATGGTCGGGGTCGCCCGCCCCGATGCCGATGACATAGATCTTTCTCACGCCCCGAGTCTGCCGTACGGGTGATCGCGCGGTCAGCCCCGCAGGCGCGGAGCGCTCTCGGCGGCCTGCACCGGCTCCTCCTCCCGTACGACCCGGTCCGCCAACTCCTTCGCCCAGGAGGCCAAGTGGGCCAGATCGATGCCGTACGGGCGGGCGTTGTGGAATTCGGAGATTCCGGTGGCCCCGCGCCGCAGCAGCGTCGCCCCACCGCTCCTGTTGCCCCGGGCCGCGTGGGTGAGGCCCACGGCCAGCTGGGCGAGGGGCCGCCACAGGGCGCGCTCCGCTTCCGGGCCCGACTTCCAGGCGTCCTCGAAGACCTCGTGGGCGTGGAAGGGCATCCCGGCGTCGAGCAGCCGCTGCGCCTCAGCGACGGTGTCCTCGCCGGTACGCACCACGCCTTCGGGCTGGCGCTCCACGCCCGGCTCGCCGTACGGCAGCGGGCGGCCCAGGCCGTCCCGCGGTCGCGCGTTGCGTGCCCGCCCCTCGGGGTCACGGTCCCTGCGGTCGTGCTGCGTATCGTCCACGTCCCCATTGTCCCTCCCGGCCCATTCGGCCGGGGGCCGCGCGGGGCCCTCGGCCGCCCGAACGCGCCCCCGTCCGCCACCAGTACGGCGGAGGTCGACGCAGCGGAGTGAGGAGCACCCGTGGAGTGAGGTATGGTTCTGGTGCACGCTCAGCCGGGGGAAACCCCAGGTCAGCGGGTGCCGGGACGTGGCGCAGCTTGGTAGCGCACTTGACTGGGGGTCAAGGGGTCGCAGGTTCAAATCCTGTCGTCCCGACTCGTGAGAGTCGAGGTCAGGGCCGGTTTCGGAGAAATCCGAAACCGGCCCTTGATCGTTTTCGGGGACCAGTTGGGGACCAGAACCCTTAGCCGTGTCAGCGGGCGACCACGATCGGGCTCGGCAGGGAGCGCGGGGCGCGCAGCGCGCTGACGTGTGCCGAGAGAGTGGCGCCGGCGGCGGTGATCTTGTGCACGTCGGGGTGCAGATACTTCTGGCTGGTGGTCAGCGAGCCGTGCCCGGCGATCTTGCGCAGGACGTGGACCTGGACCCCGGCATCGGCGAACCACGTGAGTCCATGGCGGCGCAGGTGCTCGTACCCAAGCTTGGTGACGACGTTGTCCCAGCGGGTGGGGTCACGCAGGACCGCGGTGGAGACACGGCTGCCCCGAGGCCTGGTGAGCATGCGGGCATCCGGATCGGGGCCGACGGCCGGAACGTGCTGGGCGACGAGCGGGCGGATCTCCGGACAGTCCAGATCCAGTTCGTGGTGTCGCGATGACCGCCAGTTGCCGTCCGATCTCCCAGCCGCAGGCCCGGAGCACCAAGGTGAGCAGCACGCCGTACAGGAGCAGAGGTGGTAGCGGGCCACCGGCAGTTGGGGCATGAGGCCGGACAGGGCGACCGCCCGCAAGGATGGCGGCCGCGAGGGCGCAGGCGCGGATCTGCAGGCCCGTGAAGAGCCACAGCTGACGGACGGCCGTGAGCACCGACATCATGCCGGCTAAGACGTGCGACCGGGGGAGCGGGTCGCCCTGCCTGCACGAACACGCCTGTGCCCAGGCGTCAGGTGAACGCCAACGTCCGGTGTGCAACGTCTCCGTCGCCTTTACCACATGTGGCCAACGGAAGTCATCCCTCCGTTTCTTCGGTGCGGCCGGTTATGATCGGTACCCCACATCGTGTCAAAGCCGAACCGGACTTCCCCCAGTCCTGACCCCAGGACTGCGTCTGGTCTCGGCTGTTGGGCCGTCCCCACTGTTTCCCCGCTCTCCGAGGACTGATGTCTCCTATAGAACCCGAAGGCACACGAGGGCAGTTGTCGACTCGTCGGCGGCGTACTCTGCGCCTGCGTACGCTGCTCATTTGGCTGGCAATCGTCCCTATTCTGGCGATGAGTGCCCAAGTGGTCATGACCGTACAGCCCCTGATGCACCAGTCGGAGCAACTGCGTGCTGATGTGGCAGTTGGTGAGCGGATCGACGTACCCCTGACCAGACTGATGGTCAAAATCCAGGATGAGCGGACGATGACCGCCACATGGTGGGCGGGCGGCTCCGTGTCCGAAAAAGAACTGCGCGAGCGGCGCGCGGCCACGGACCGGTCCGCGGACGAGTTCCGCCGGGCAGCGGACGGAGCTCTGGCGGCTACCGGGCGCGAGGACGGACATTACGTCGCGGAGCTGAAGCACGGCCTCGCGGACCTGGCCGCGTTCCGCGAGCGCGCGGACGCCCGCAGCGGGGACGCGGATCGGACGATCGGCTACTACTCCGACCTCGTCGACCGCATCATCCGGGTCTACCAGAACGAGTTCAGCCATGCGGAAGACGCCGAGCTCATCCAGGAGAGCGGCGTGGTCGTCACGGTGTTCACGGTGTCCGAGATGGTGGCACGCGAGACCACCCTTCTCGCCTCGGCCGGGCCGTCCAGGCGTCTGAGCCCCTCCGGGTTCGCCGAATTCGTCAACTCCGTCGGATCCCAGCGGTACCAGTACGACGAGTGGGTCGCGCCGTATCTGACGGCCGAGGACAAAGCGGCCTACGACCAGGTCTTCGCCTCGCACGGCTGGAAGACGAAGGTCCGCATCGAGGACGCGGTCATCTCCGACCACCAGAACACCGCGTCCGGCATCACGCTGCCCAAGGAGGCCGACGCCTGGCGGACCGCGTATGACAAGTTCGCGGCGCGCCTTGCCGCGCTCGACGCGGAACAGGGGCGAGCACTACTCGTGCGCGCCGACGCCAAGGCCACGCAGCTGGAGAACGAGGTCATCTGGCTGATCGTCGGAAACGGCGCAGCCGTCCTTGCCGTCGCGGCCGTCATCGTGCTCACCACGCGCTCCGTGCTCCGCCGCCTGCGCGGTCTGCACCGACGTACCGTGGCCATGGCTGAGGAGACGCTGCCGGATGTCGTGGCCCGGCTTCAGCGCGGGCAGCCCGTCGACGACGATGCGCTGCCCGCGGTGAGCGGAGACCAGGACGAGGTCGGACGTATCAGCGACGCGTTCGCCCAGGTCGTCTCCGTATCCGTTGACGGGCATGCGCGGCTCGCGGCCGAGCGTCAGGGCTTCGGTATGTTCGCCGCGGGCATCGCCTCGCGCACCGGAAACCTGGTCAGCCGCCAGTTGGCCCTCACCGACGAACTACAGGACGCCTTCGGTCACGACGAGGAGCTTCTCGCCCGGCTGATGCGATCCGACCAGTTGACGGTGGGTATGCGGCGGCAGATCGAGAACCTGCTCATCCTGGCAGGTGGGGAGATCCCCGATCCGCACACCGAGCCCATGCGTGTTGCCGACCTGCTGCGCGAAGCCGCCGCGGAAGTCGAGGACTTCCGGCGGATCGAGCGCCAGGCCCTGGACGAGATCAGCGTGGTACCGAGGGTGATCAGCGAGATCAGCCACCTCCTGGCAGAACTCCTCGACAACGCCACCCGGTTCTCCCCGCCGCAGTCGAAGGTGGTCGTCCGTGCCGAACTGGTGACAGACGGGCTCTTGGTCGACATCGAGGACCGCGGGCCTCGGGTGACCGCCGCAACCTACGAGGAGATGAACGGGCGTCTGCAGTCGGCCCCGCCGTATTCCGTCCTGGCACAGAACGCGCACCGGCTCGGACTCTTCGTGGTCGGCCACATCGCCGAACAGCTCGGGGCCACAGTGACGCTGCGCCGCTCGGTGTACGGGGGGACGTCGGCCGTGGTGATCCTTCCCGGGGAACTCCTTGTGCCGACCGAACCGGTCCGGGCAGGAGAGGAAGCGCCGCGTGCGGTGGCGACGCCCGCCCCGGCACCGGGCCCGCTCGACGAACGCGAGCCCGAGCTGGTCCTGCACGCGAAGACCGGGTCGGCCCACCGTAGGACGCCGGAGCGTCTGCCCGAGCGACCGGTGGAGAGTAAGCCGTCGGTCTCTTCCGTGACACGGAACGGGGACGCGAAGCCGACCCTCCCCGAGCGGGTCCCGCAGGCTCACATCACCGAGCAGCTCCGCGCGCCACAGGCACCGAAGACTGCCGTCCATCAGGATGCGGCGACACCCGAAGAAGTGGCCGACGCCTGGGCGGACTACGAACACGGGACTCAGGCAGTGGAAGAAGAACTCCGACGGGATCAGCCATGACGACAACGAACGACATGATCTACAGCGTCCTGGACAACAATCTGAGCAGGATCGCCGGCATCCAGGGAGCCGTACTCCTGTCCAACGACGGGATCAAGCTCAGCTCGTACGAGCTGGAACGGGATCAGGCGGAGCGCATAGCCGCCGCTTCCTCCGGCATCGCTTCCACGATGAAGGCGATATCCAGGGAGGTCGACGGCGGCCGGGTGATCCGCCAGCTGGTCGAGATGGACGACTGCTATCTCTGCATCGTCGGGTGCGGGGAGGGCAGCACGCTCATCGTCGTGACCTCCCGCAAGGCGCGGCTGGGGGAGCTGGGCGGTGAAGCCGTGCGCACCGCCCAGGCGCTCGGTGAGTGGCTGAGCACGCCTGATCGCGGCCAGGCGCAGCCGTCGTAATGGCGGACGAGCCCGAGCCGCGAGAGGGAGGCCACCGCCGGACGCGGCTGTACGCGCTGACCGATGGACGTACGGCGGCCGCACACACCGCCCTCACCATGGACACCACGATCACGGCTGTGGCCGTCGCGGACGGCCACAGCGGTCTGCCCAGCGAGTGGCAGGCCATCCTTGCGATGTGTTCGCCTCCGGCCGGCCGGGCGGTCGCCGAGATCGCGGCGCGCATGCGCATCCGCCTCACTCCGATGACGCTGCTTCTCGGCGAACTCGCGGATCGAGGGCTGATCGAGCACCGGCCGCCCCTGGAAGAGACCGAGACCACCAATGTCCACCTGCTCATGAGAATCAGGGACAACCTTGCCCGGATATGACACCCCTGCCCAGGAAGCAGCCCCCGTCAAGATCCTCATCGCTGGGGGATTCGGCGTCGGCAAGACGACCCTGGTCGAGACGGTCTCCGAGATCGAGCCGTTGCGCACCGAGGAGCGGTTGACGAGCGCGGGCGTCGGCGTCGATGACCTCGAGGGCATCGAGGCCAAGGCGGTTACCACCGTCGCGATGGACTTCGGCCGCATCACCCTCACCGACGCACGGGTCGTGCTCTACCTGTTCGGCACACCTGGCCAGGAGCGCTTCTGGTTCATGTGGGACGACCTGCTGAACGGGGCACTCGGGGCGATCGTCCTTGTCGACACACGACGCCTCGACCGCAGTTTCCCGGCCGTCGACTTCTTCGAGAACCGAGGGCTTCCGTTCGTGGTCGCCGCGAACTGCTTCCACGGCGAACAGCCCTACACCGCCGAGGAGATCAGGGGGGCGCTGCATCTGCGTGACCCGAACACACCCATCCACTTGCTCGATGCCCGATCCCGTGACGACGCGCGCGGTGCGCTGCTCTCGCTTCTGGACATGCTCATCACCAAAGCTGGGGTCGCGGCGACCGGCTGACTGCGGCCTGCCACGTGGTGGCGTGGAGGCTCACGACCGCGGCCAGGGAATGGCGACCGAGCTGAGTGAGGGGCGCAGGACGTCACTGGCCTGGCCTGTCCAGCAGAGGCGGAAGTCGCGGTGCCGCCACGGGCTCGCGTCCACGGAGGTCATGTGCTGCCGTCCACCGGGGCCCCCGCCGCCCGTGTGCTGTACGCGTAGGGAGTGAAATGCGCGGAAGCGTGATCGATGGGAAGGTCGCCATGGGGGACCAGTTGGGGACCAGACGGTGTCCGCGCACCTGAACGGCACGCATGGCACCGCACGCTGGATACCCTCATTTCTCGCTGTATGTGCAGACAAAAGGGATTATCTCTGCTCCTGGGGGTCAAGGGGTCGCAGGTTCAAATCCTGTCGTCCCGACCAGCGTTTTACGCGGGTCGCAGGCCGCATCGGGATCATCCGATGCGGCCTTTCGGCTTTCTCGGAGCGGCCCGGTACGGCACGATGCGGCGCACTGCGCATGCTGATCCTTGAGGACAACCCGCAGCTCGGGCCGGTGATCGGGCGTCAGCCGCGCGTTGCCGACTTCGCCGTGACACTCGCCGGGCGGGTGATCGCCCGCACCGCCCGCCGAGCCATGGCGACCGCCTCAGCCGAGCAGCCGCAGCGCGGTGGCGGACCTGCCGATGCGGACCGTCTGGCCCCAGGTCAGTTCCAGGGCGTCGGACTCCATGCCGTCGCCGAAGGCGATCAGGCGGTCGGACTCCACGGTGAGGCGAAGCCGCTGTTCGCCGGTGAGCGTCCCCGCCACCAGCGAGGTGCCGGTGGCGGGAGAGGGCCAGGCCTCCCGTACGAACCAGATCAGCCGGGGATCGGCCGGCCCGAGCAGTGGCAGGGCGGCGCCGCGCTCCTGCCACAGGGAACGCAGCCAGCCGGTGGCGCCCGTTCCGGTGCCGACCAGGACGCCGGAGGAGGCCTGCGCCTCGGCGGCCGGGTCGTCGTCGAGGCCCAGTTGGTAGCGGGCGGTCTGGTGGCCCGGCGGGCCGAAGTAGATCTCGTTGAGGGCGAGGAGGCGCTGGGTGTCGTCGGCGACGGCCTCCACCATGGTGAGTTCGTCGACGCTGCCCGCGCCCGCCGCGGCGGCCCCGAGGAGCGCGGGTGCGTCGGCCGCGCGGTGGCGGACCAGGACGCCGGGGTTGCGGCCGGGGTCGGTGTTGATGCCCACCACCGGCTGACCCGACAGGTACTTGGCGGCATTGGCGACCAGCCCGTCCTGGCCGACCACGACCACCACGTCCTCGGGTGCGAAGAGGAACCGGTCGAGGTCGGCCCGCTCCACCCGGGTTTGCCGCCACTGGAGCGGCACGGCCGCGGCCACCTCGACGAGCGCCTGCCGCGTACGGCGGTGCCGCTCGCGCACCTCCTCGATGCCCCGGCCGCGCGAGGACAGGAAGAACGCGGCCTGGCCGTGCGTGCCGTGCCGGGCGAGCAACGCCTCGTACTCGGTGGTGCGATGCACCAGCACCGCGCGCGGCGCGAGGCTCACGCCGCCTCCCCGTCGGCCCGGCCGAGCCTGGCGAGCAGCCCCGTGAGCACGTCGGGGGAGAGCGTGACGCTGTCGATGCGGGGCAGATTCTCCGCGAGCCTGGTGACGGCGAGGGCGTGCAGCGTCGCGGCGCCCACCTCGGCGTGCACCCGCAGCCAGGCTGCCTGGGACTCCGCCCTGGCGGCGCCGACCGCCCGCGCCGCTTCGGCCTCCGCGCGCGCCAGCCGCACCGCGCGTGAGGCCTCGGCCTCGGCCCGCACTCCGTCCGCAGCCGCGTTCTCCTCGGCCTCGCGGCGGGCGTTGGTGCCCCGCTGCTCGACCAGTTGTTCCTCCTGACGGGCCAGTTCGATCTTGCTGCCGAGTTCGTTCTCGGCGATGGCACGTTCGCGCTGCACGGCCACGGCCCGCCGCTCGTACGTCGCGCGGTCGGCCTCCTGCTGGATCAGTTCCCGCGCGGGCGTGCGCAGGGCCCGTTCGACATCGGGCTCGGGGCGGACGGCGACCACGCGTGCGGTCACCACCTCGATGCCGGTGGCGGGCAGCCGCGGCTCGTCGGCCAGACCGTCGGAGATCCGCTCCCGTACGGACGCGACACCGTTGACCAGGGCTGCCGCCAGCGGGGTGCGGGCCAGGACGTCGAGGGCGTGCTGCTGGGCGGTCTCGGTGAGCAGGGTGGCGATCTGCTCCAGCGGGGCCCCGCGCCAGGCGCCGGTGTCCGGGTCGACGGAGAAGTCCAGCCGGGCGGCCGCGACGGCCGGGTCGTTGATCCGGTACGTCACCGTGGCCTGCACGCTCACGTCCTGAAAGTCGGACGTACGGGCGTGGAAGGCCATGGCCAGCTCCCGGTCGTCGACCGGTACTTCGGAGAGAGCGGCCGTCAACGACCGGAACCAGAAGCTCAGTCCCGGGCCGTCGTGGACCAACCGGCCGCGCCGGTGATGGCGGACGTGCGCGGTGGGCGCGGAACGCAGATGGCGCCAACCGAGGCGCCTGGTGATGTCGGCCATGGTGCGACCCCCTCTTTCTCGTCAGTTAGACGATATGGCGTCGAATTATTATCGTCAAGGTGACCTGAAGGGGGCATGGCATAGCATCGGTCCCCGATATGGACTCTGTGACCTTGTGGGAACTCGCCGTGCTCGCAGCGGCATCGGCGCTGGTCGGCTTCTCGAAGACCGCGGTGAGCGGTGCCAACACGATCAGCCTCGCGGTCTTCGCGGCGGTGCTCCCGGCCCGCGAATCGACCGGCGTGCTGCTGCCGATCCTGATCGCGGGGGATCTTCTCGCGGTGTTCGTCTACCGGCGGCACGCCCACTGGCCGACCCTGCTGCGACTGTTCCCCGCGGTGGCCGTGGGGGTGGTGCTGGGCGCGGTGTTCATGCTGTGGGCCGACGACGAAGCCGTCCGCACCTCGATCGGCGCGATCCTGCTGCTGATGGCCGGCGTCACGCTGTGGCGCCGAAGGGCGCAGGCCAACAGTGGTGGCGACGGCGGCAGTGGTGGTGACGGCGGCGAGGCCGGGGGGCCGGGCGGGCGGCCGGGCGCGGAGGCGGTGCGCGGCGGTCGGGCCAAGGCGCGTTCGTACGGTGTGCTCGGCGGATTCACCACGATGGTCGCCAACGCGGGCGGCCCCGTGATGTCGCTCTATCTGATCTCCGCGGGCTTCCAGAAGCTCGGCTTCCTGGGGACTTCCGCGTGGTTCTTCCTGATCGTCAACACCTCGAAGGTGCCCTTCAGTGTGGGTCTCGGACTCATCGACCGGCAGTCCCTGCTGCTCGACGCCGCGTTGCTGGTCTTCGTCCTCCCGGGCGCGTACCTGGGCCGCAAGTGCGTGGGCCGGATCAACCAACTGGTCTTCGAGCGGCTGGTGATCGGGGCGACCGTGCTGGGCGGGCTGCAGCTGCTGCTGCGCTGAGCCGGCACCCCGGGACCGGCTGGAGCGTGTCCGCGCGCTCCAGCCGGCCGGCGTCCGGGGACGGGGCGGGGGCCGGTCAGACGATGCCCTCGGCGATCTCCGCCTCCTCGCGGGCGGTTCCGTACGACGACGGGGTGCTGTAGGCCCGGCGGGCGACGAACCACCACACGGTCGCCAGGGTCAGCACCGCGATCAGCGCGATGGAGGCGTAGTTCATCGACGAGACGGTGACCGGGTACGACTGCGGCAACAGGAAGACCACAGTGATGACGGCCACCCAGGTCACGGCGGTCCAGCCGATCGGCTTGCTCCAGCGGCCCAGGTTCCAGGGGCCGGGCTCGAAGCTGTCGCCGGCCCGCAGACGGAGGTAGATGGGGATCGCGTACGCGGGGGTGATGCCGATGACATTGATGGCGGTCACCGCGCCGTACGCCGTCGCGGAGTACAGCGAGGGCAGGGCGAGCAGGGCCGCGACGCCGACCGACAGCCACACCGCGGGGACCGGCGTCTGGGTGCGGCGGCTGACCCGCCGCCAGATCTTGGAGCCCGGCAGGGCGCCGTCGCGGCTGAAGGCGAACACCATCCGGCTCGCCGCGGCCACCTCGGCGTTGCCGCAGAACAGCTGCGCGGTGATCACGACGAGCAGCAGGGTGGTCGCGCCGCCGGTACCCAGCGCGTCCAGCAGGATCTGCGCCGGCGGTACCCCGGTGGCGCTGTCCTGTGTGCCGGCGTAGTCCTGGATGGCGAAGGTCAGCCCGGCCAGCAGGGCGAAGCCGGCGATCCAGGACACCCAGATGGCACGCACGATGCCGCGGGCGGCCGACACCGACGCGTTGGAGGTCTCCTCGGAGAGGTGCGCGGAGGCGTCGTAACCGGAGAAGGTGTACTGCGCCAGGAGCAGGCCGATCGCGGCCACGTAGACCGGGTTCGACCAGCCGGTGTCATTGACGAACTCGGTGAAGACGAAGGACGGCGACTGGTGGTTGGAGGGCACGATCGCCAGCGCGCCGACGATCAGGGCGACACCGCCGAGGTGCCACCACACGCTGATCGAGTTGAGCACACTGACCAGGCGTACGCCGAAGAGGTTCAGCACGGCGTGCAGCAGAAGGATGCACAGGAAGATGACCATGGTCGAGCCGGGGGTGGGGCTGAAACCCCACTGCAGATTCAGAAAGGCGCCGGTGAACAGGGCCGCGCCGTAGTCGATTCCGGCGATGGCGCCCAGCAGGCCGAGCAGGTTGAGCCAGCCGGTGTACCAGCCCCATTTGCGGCCACCGAGCCGGTCGGCCATGTAGTAGAGGGCCCCGGAGGTGGGGTACGCGCTGGTGACCTCGGCCAGTGCCATGCCGACGCACAGGACGAACAGTCCGACGCCGAGCCAGCCCCACATCATCACGGCGGGGCCGCCGGCGCCCAGGCCGAACCCGTACAGGGTCATGCAGCCGGAGAGCACCGAGATGACGGAGAAGCTGATGGCGAAGTTGCCGAAGCCGCCCATCCGGCGGGCCAGCACCGGCTGGTAGCCGAGTTCCCGCAGCCGCTCCTCCTCGTCCTTCTGTGGGACGCGGTCCGAACTCGACCACTTGGGTGGGGATATAGCCATGGGGTTGCCTCCGGGGGGAGAGGGGGACGTGTGGAGCGGACGGGGTGGAGTGGGCGGTGTGGAGGTGACTGAGTGGAACGGACAGAGTGAAGCGGACAGGGGAATGCGCGGGTCATTCGAAGAGCGGGAGATTACGGGGGAGAGGACGAGGGGAGGCATCGGCCCCGGGCGCGGAGGAACACCTCTTCGGCCAGTGACGCGTCACCGGGACCACGGGTGCGGTACGCCCAGGGCAAGGTGGTGTAGAACGGCCCCAGCGCGTCGAACACCCTGGCCGCGTCGTCGAACTGCTGCGCGCCCCACAGGGCGTGCGCCAGATAGTTGAGATCCAGCAGGGACCGGTCGGCCGACGCGGAATGGTCGAACCAGATGTGCAGGGCCCGCCGGGCGTCCCGGGTGGCGTCCTCCGTCACCCAGTGCAGGTCCAGTGCCTTCTCGTGGCCGCGCTCACGGCGATAGCGCTCCACGCGGACATACAGCGGAAGCGCCTGGAGCGCCGACCCCTCGGGCGCGGCGGAAGCAGCCCACTGGACGAAGTTGACGCCCTCGGACAGCGGCCCCTCGGGCTGGCGCGCGTAGATGAACTGGAGCATCCGGTGGTACGCCTCGCGGTTGCACGGGTCGCGCTTGTCGGCCTCGGCCAGCAGACCCCACGGCCCGGGGGAGAGCATCGGGCCAGGCGGGGGCATCCGGTGGTCGTCCCACCGCTGCCGCTCGTCGAGCTGGGCCAGCGCCAGCAGACACACCCAGGGCACCGGGTCCGCGGGCGACGCGCTGGAGGCCATCTGGCATGCCTCCCAGGCGGCCCGCCACAGCTCCTGCGTACGCCGGTGTCCCTCACGGTGGGCCCGCACGGCGCGCTCCACCACCACCCGGGTGTGCATCACCGTCGCGGCGACACTGTGCGGCTCCTCGTTGCGCCAGGCCTGTACGGCGTCGGACCCGGCGGCCACCGCCGCCAGTACCTGGGTGCGCTGGGTCCACAGGCCCCAGCCGGGGGTCGCCGCCAGCAGGTCGCGCATGGAGACCCAGCGGCCGGTACGCAGCTCCTGGACTGCGACACGCAGGGCGCTGTCGTGGCCCGCCGGATGGTAGACGGGGCGGAACTCATCGTGGGACATGGGTCATTCCCGCCGCCGCGCGGCCGGACGCGGCGATTGCTGTGGTCGTCATGGGTCCTCTGGGACCGTGGGGGTGGGGCGGGCGTGCCCTGGTCAGTGGCATCCCGAACTATTCGTTGGCGTACCGCTGTTACTCGGCGGACAGTGTAGATCGAACAACAGGCCTGAGTTCCACTTCCCTCGATCTTTCTCAACCCGTGATTACCGCAACGTGCTTGACCTCAATTCAATTCGACCGGCGCAAAAGGGACGGCTCTTGACGCCCGCCCCGACCTGCCCCACGCTTTCGATCAAGGATCCGGGCGCCGAGCGAGGAACGGGGTGGGCGATGACAGGCCCAGTGCTTGCCGTCGACCAGGGCACATCGGGCACCAAGGCCCTGGTCGTCTGCCCGGACCGGGGAGTGATCGGCTCCGGCTTCGCGCCGGTGCGCCCCCGCTTCACCGCCGGCGGCCGGGTGGAGGTCGACCCGGCCGCCCTGCTCTCCTCGGTGGTCGACGCCGGACGCCGGGCGATCCGGGAAGCCGGGGAGCCGGTGGCCGCTCTCGGTCTCGCCAACCAGGGCGAGACGGTGCTCGCCTGGGACCCCGTCACCGGCACACCGCTGACCGACGCCATCGTGTGGCAGGACCGGCGCGCCGAAGGACTCTGCGCGGAACTCGCGGCCCACGACGAGCAACTGCGGGAATTGACCGGGCTGCCCAATGACCCCTATTTCGCCGCGCCCAAGATGGCCTGGATACGCCGCCATCTGACCCGCGAAGGCGTCGTCACCACCACCGACGCATGGCTCGTCCACCGGCTGACCGGCGAATTCGTCACGGACGCGGCGACGGCGGGACGTACTCAGCTCCTGGACCTCGACGCTGTCGACTGGTCGCCGCGCGCCCTGGACATCTTCGGCCTCGGCGACGAGCGCCTGCCGCGCATCGTCGATGCCGCGGGGCCGGTGGGCAGCACGGACGCGTTCGGCCCCCGGCTGCCGCTGACCGGGCTGCTCGTCGACCAGCAGGCCGCCCTGCTCGCCCAGGGCGCCACCGAACCCGGCGCCGCCAAATGCACCTACGGCACCGGCGCCTTCCTCCTCGCCCAGACAGGCACCAGCCCGCGGCGCAGCACCACCGGCCTCGTCAGCTGCGTCGCCTGGCGGATCGCCGGGCGCACCAACTACTGCCTCGACGGGCAGGTCTACACCGCCGCGTCCGCCGTCCGCTGGCTCACCGAACTCGGGGTGATCGGCGGCGCCGAGGACCTCGACCCGGTCGGCTCCGCGGTGCCCGACTCCGGGGGAGTGACCTTCGTACCCGCGCTCGCCGGACTCGCCGCGCCCTGGTGGCGCAGCGACCTGCGCGGCTCGGTGACCGGGCTCGGCCTGGACACCACCGCCGGGCATCTGGTGCGCGCGCTGTGCGAGGGCATCGCCGCCCAGGTCGTCGAGCTCGCCGACGCGGTCGCCGCCGACTTCGGCGCGCCGCTCACCGTCCTGCGGGTGGACGGCGGCCTGACCCGCTCGGCCCTGCTCATGCAGACCCAGGCCGACCTGCTGCAACTGCCCGTGGAAGTGTCCGCACTGCCCGATGCCACGGCGCTGGGAGTGGGCGCCGTCGCCCGCCTCGGCCTCGACCCCGGCCTCACCCTGAGCGGCGTGATACCGGCCTGGAAGCCGGCGGCCGTCTACGAGCCGCGCATCCCGGCGGCGCGGGCCGCCGAGCAACTCGGGCGTTTCCGTACGGCGGTCGCCGGGCTGTTGGCAGCGCGATGAGCGTCACCACCCGCGGCAGCGTGCCGTCCGATGTGTACGACGTCACGGTCGTCGGGGCCGGGGTGGTCGGCGCCGCCATCGCCCGCGAACTGGCCCGTCACCGGCTGCGGATCGCTCTCGTGGACGCCTCCGACGACGTGGGCAACGGCTCGTCGAAAGCCAACACGGCAATCCTGCACACCGGTTTCGACGCCGTGCCCGACTCCCTGGAGGCGCGGCTGGTACGCGAGGGCAGCAGCCGGCTCGCCGCGTACGCCGCCGAGGCGGGCATCCCCGTGGAGCGGATCGGCGCCCTGCTCGTCGCCTGGGACCAGGAACAGCTCGCCACCCTGCCCCGGCTGGCCGAGAAAGCCGAACGCAACGGCTGCCATGACACCCGGATCATCGGACCCAACGAACTGCGCACCCGCGAACCGCACTTGGGACCCGGCGCGCTCGGCGCACTCGAAGTGCCCGGCGAGAGCATCATCTGCCCCTGGACGACCACGCTCGCGTACGCCACCCAGGCCGTCCGCGCCGGCGTGGACCTGCATCTGAACTGCCGGGTGGAGGCCGTCGACTGCCGGGTGCGGGACGCAGCCCACGGAGTCACGCACGAGCTCACCACCGGCCGCGGCCCGCTGCGCACCCGTCATCTGGTCAACGCGGCGGGGCTGTACGCCGACGAGATCGACCGGATGCTCGGCCACCGCGACTTCACCGTGACGCCGCGCCGCGGCCAGCTCATGGTCTTCGACAAGCTCGCCCGCGACCTGGTCCGGCACATCCTGCTGCCGGTGCCCACCGCACTCGGCAAGGGCGTGCTGGTGACACCGACCGTGTACGGCAATGTGCTGCTCGGCCCCACCGCCGAGGACCTGGACGACAAGTCGGCCACCCGGTCGACGGCCGAAGGGCTGGCTCTGCTGCGGGACAAGGGCCGCCGGATCCTGCCCGGTCTCCTCGACGAGGAGGTCACCGCGGTGTACGCCGGACTGCGCGCGGCGACCGAGCACGAGGACTACCGGATCCGCGCCCACCCCCAGCAGCGGTACATCACGGTGGGCGGCATCCGCTCCACCGGCCTGACCGCCTCAATGGCCATCGGCGGGTACGTCGCCGAGTTGCTCGAAGCCGCCGGTCTGGACCTCGGCGCCGCGCACGAGCCCGAGCCCGTACGCATGCCGAATCTCGGTGAGGCCTTCCCCCGCCCCTACCAGCGCGGCGAACTCATCGCCGCCGACCCCGAGTACGGCACACTCGTCTGCCACTGCGAGCGGGTCTCCCGGGGCGAGATACGCGACGCCCTCACCAGTACCGTCCCGGCCCGCTCGCTCGACGGTCTGCGGCGCCGGACGCGGGCCCGGGGCGGCCGGTGCCAGGGCTTCTACTGCGGCGCGACGGTGCGGGCACTCTTCGAGGCCGGACAGTGAGCCGCGCGCCGCGTACGGTCGACGTCCTCGTCGTCGGTGCGGGACCCGCCGGTCTCGCCGCGGGCGCCCGCCTGGCCGCCCGGGGCGCGGGCACGGTCGAGATCATCGAGCGCGAACAGCGGGCCGGTGGCATCCCCCGGCACTGCCACCACAACGGCTTCCCGATGACCGGCCCCGAATTCGCACGGCGCGCCGTCAACGCGGCACGCCACGCCGGGGCTTCGGTGCGGGCGGGCGTCACCGTCACCGGCTGGGCGGGGCCACTCACCGTGGACATCACCGGCCCGGCCGGTCTGGAACGCGTCACCGCCCGCGCGATCGTCCTCGCCACCGGCGCCCGCGAACGCCCGCGCAGCGCCCGCCTCGTGCCGGGCACCCGGCCCGCGGGCGTCCTCACCGCCGGCGAGCTCCAGCAGACCGTCCACCTCCACCATCAGCGGGTCGGCGCGCGCGCCGTCGTCGTCGGCGCTCTGCCCATCGGCCTGGAGGCGGTACGCACCCTGCGCCGCGCCGGGGTCGCCGTCGCCGCGCTGGTCGGCGACGAGCCGGACGGCCGACAGCGCCGGGCCCGCGGGCTCGGCGTGCCCGTGCTCACCGGCGTCACCGTGACCGAGCTGTTCGGCCGGGGCCGGCTGACCGGGGTGGGGCTGCGCCGCGGCGACGGCAGCACCTTCACCGTCGGCTGCGACACCGTCGTCTTCACCGGCGAACGGATCCCCGACCACGAGCTGGCCAGGCGCGGCGCGATCAGCCTCGACCCCGCCACCGGGGGCCCCGCCGTCGACGCGGCGTTCCGCACCGGCCGCCCGGGGGTGTTCGCCGTCGGCAGCCTGCTGCACGGCGTCGAAGCGGCCACCACCGCGGCCCGGCAGGGCCGATCCGTCGCCGCGCCGGTGCTGCGCCACCTGACCGGCGGAAAGTGGCGGACCTGACGCGACGGCGGGCGCCACGGCCCCGGCGCCGGGCTCTAGCATCGCGGGCATGCTTACGCTGCTGCACACCTCGCCGGTCCACGTCCCGGTCTTCGACGCGCTCGGGGCCCGGCATCACCCCGGCCTGGAACTGCGCCATCTGGTGCACGAGGACCTGCTGGCCAAGGCCCGCTCGGACGGTCCCGCGGCCATGGACTCCGCGCTCGGCGCGGTGCTCACCGAGGCGGTCGCGGACGGTGCCACGGCCGTGCTGTGCACCTGCTCGACCATCGGCGGCGCGGCCCAGGCGCACACCGCGCGGCTCGGTGTGCCCGTGCTGCGCGTGGACCGCCCGATGGCCGCGGCGGCCGTCGCGGCGGCGCCGGAGCGCGGCACCGTCCGGATCGCGGTGGTCGTGGCGCTCTTCAGCACCCTGGCGCCGACCACCGACCTGATCAGGGAGGAGGCGGCAGCGGCCGGGCGGCGGGTGGACATCCGTACCGTGTCCGCCGAGGGCGCGTGGGAGCGCTTCGAGGACGGCGACCGGGACGGCTATCTGGACATCGTGGCCCGGACCGTCGACGGGATCACCGGGGCCGATGCGGTGGTCCTGGCCCAGGCCTCGATGGCGGACGCGGCCGACCGCACGGGCACGGTCCTGCCCGTGCTCTCCAGCCCCGCCCCCGGGCTGCGCGCCGCCGCGGCTGCCGCGCAGGGCGCCGAAAGATCCGCCGAGGACGTGTGACCCCGCCGGGCGGGGGCAGCCGGACGGGGAGAAAGTGGGTCTTGACCCGTACCACGATCGTCAGGAGGTCAGCTGTGACCCAGCCTTACCCCGACCCCGTACCGCCGTCCCCGACCCCGACACCGGGCCCGCCCGGACCGGAGCCCGGCCCGTTGCCCGGACCGCCCCCCGGCCCGCCGTCGCCCGTCCCGCCGGGACCGGCCCCCGACCCGATTCCGCAACCGCCGGGGCCCGACCCCGTACCGGGCCCGGAGCCTGCTCCGGGCCCGCTGTCGGGCAGCTGACCGGCTCGGATCAGCCGGTGTTCACCTCGGAGCGGTCGCCGCCCCACAGGGTGTGGAACGAGCCCTCGCGGTCGGTGCGCCGGTAGGTGTGCGCCCCGAAGAAGTCACGCTGGCCCTGGGTCAGGGCCGCGGGCAGCCGCTCCGCGCGCAGCGCGTCGTAGTACGCGAGCGCGGCCGAGAAGCCGGGCGTGGGCACGCCCTGCTGCGCGGCGGCTGCCACCACGGCGCGCCAGTCGTCCTGGGCCGCACCGATCTCGTCGGTGAACCCCTTGTCGGAGAGCAGGCTCGGCAGCTCGGGCTGGGCGTCGTACGCGGCCCTGATCCGGTCCAGGAACGCCGCGCGGATGATGCAGCCCGCGCGCCAGAGCGCGGCCACCGCGCCGAGGTCGATGTTCCAGTCGTACTTCTCGCTGCCCGCCCGGACCTGGTGGAAGCCCTGCGTGTACGACACGATCTTCGACGCGTAGAGCGCCTGCTCCACCCGGTCGGCGAAGGCCGCGGCCTCGGCCTCACCGAGCGGCACGGACGTCGGTCCCGGCAGGTCGCGCGAAGCCTTGCGCAGGTCCGTGTGGCCGGACAGCGAGCGGGCGAAGACCGCCTCCGCGATGCCCGAGACGGGCACACCGAGGTCGAGCGCGATCTGCACGGTCCAGCGCCCCGTGCCCTTCTGCTCGGCCTCGTCGGCGACGATGTCGACAAAGGGCTTTCCGGTGGCCGCGTCCTGGTGGGCGAGCACCTCCGCGGTGATCTCGATCAGATACGAGTCGAGCCGCCCGGTGTTCCAGGAGCGGAAGGTCTCGGCGATCTTCTCGGGGCTGTAGCCCGCGACGGTACGCAGCAGGTCGTACGCCTCGGCGATCAGCTGCATGTCGGCGTACTCGATGCCGTTGTGCACCATCTTCACGAAGTGGCCCGCGCCGTCAGGGCCGATGTGGGCGACACACGGCGTGCCGTCCTTCGCCTTCGCGGCGATCTTCTCCAGCAGCGGCCCGAGGGACTTGTAGGACTCCGCCGACCCGCCCGGCATGATGCTGGGCCCGTGCAGAGCGCCCTCCTCGCCGCCCGAGACACCCGTACCGACGAAGTGGATACCGCGCTCGCGCAGCTCCTTCTCGCGGCGCCGGGTGTCCTCGAAGTGCGCGTTGCCGCCGTCGATGATGACGTCGCCGGGCTCAAGCAGCTCGGCGAACTCCTGGATCACGGCATCGGTCGGCTCACCGGCCTTGACCATGACGACCAGCCGGCGGGGGCGCTCCAGCGAGGCGACGAAGTCCGCCGCGCTGTCGGCGGGGACGAAGATGCCCTCCTCGCCGAATTCCTTCACGAGGTCGTGCGTCTTGGCGGCCGTGCGGTTGTGCAGCGCGACCGTGAGGCCGTTGCGGGCGAAGTTGCGCGCGAGATTGCGGCCCATTACCGCGAGCCCCGTGACACCGATCTGGGCTGTACCAGTCATTCCTGTGCTCCTGGATTCCGTCGGGTACGTAAAGAATCAGACGTAAGAATCAGTATGGATACGGACCGGGTGGTCCCGCCGTTCAGGGATCATCAAGCCATACGGGCAGCCCCTGATTCCCGCGTTGCGCGGAACCGGTCGCACCGCATCGGGCAGCAAACGGGCCCGCGCCCGCGCCCAAACGGGCAGTGCCACCTGTGGCACCCCGCGGGTCCGCCCGGCTGACCAGCGGCGACGATGATTGCGAAACGGGCAGGAACGGGCACAGTACGACTTGCGAAGACGCTGGTCGCAGCGGGTCGCCTGCTTGTACAAACGACGCATGGGCCCGAACGGACGCCGGGTCGCAGCAGCGGGCAGCGGAAACAGGGAAGTGTGTGTCGTGGACACCGACGAACGCCGACGAGCCATCCTCGAAATCGCCAGACGTGACGGGTCCGTCGACGTCACTCCGCTGGCGGCGGAACTGCGGGTGGCGAAGGAGACGGTCCGTCGCGATCTGCGCGCCCTGGAGGAGCACGGCCTGGTAAGGCGCACCCACGGCGGCGCCTACCCGGTGGAGAGCGCCGGATTCGAGACGACGCTCGCAGCCCGTACCACCCGTCTGGTGCCGCAGAAGTCCCGGATCGGTGCTGCCGCCGCCGATCTGCTCGGCGACGCCGAGACCGTGTTCGTCGACGAGGGCTTCACCCCGCAGCTCGTGGCCGAGGCGCTGCCGCGCGACCGGCCGCTGACCGTGGTGACCGCCTCGCTCGCCGTGGCCACGGCGCTGGCCGACGCCGAGAAGATCGGAGTCCTGCTGCTCGGCGGCCGGCTGCGCGGCTCCACCATGGCCACCGTCGACCACTGGGCGACCAGAATGCTCGCCGACTTCGTCATCGACCTGGCGTACATCGGCGCGAACGGCATCTCCCGGGAGTACGGCCTGACCACCCCCGATCCGGCCGTCGGAGAAGTCAAGGCACAGGCCATGCGCAGCGCGCGACGGCGGGTCTTCGCCGGCATCCACACCAAGTTCGGCGCGGTGAGCTTCTGCCGCTTCGCCGAGGTCGGTGACTTCGAGGCGATCGTCACCGACGCCGGGCTGCCCTCGGCGGAGGCGCAGCGCTACTCACTGCTCGGTCCGCAGGTCATCCGCGTCTGAGCCCACGCACCAACCGCACCGCACCATCAGCCCATTGACCCCCGCGCGAAGGGCAAATCCGCCATGCCTACGACCTCTCAGGAGAACCCATGCCCCTGAAGCAACGACAACGTCGCTTCCGCGCGCGTGTCGGCGCGGGCACAGCCGTCACCGCGGCGATGGCGCTCATCACCGGGTGCGCCGGAGCCGGCGGCACCTCCTTCGGCGGGGGTGACGCACTGAACGTCCTCATGGTGAACAACCCGCAGATGGTCGAGTTGCAGAAGCTCACCGCCGAGCACTTCACCAAGGACACCGGCATCAAGGTCAACTTCACCGTGCTGCCGGAGAACGACGTACGCGACAAGATCAGCCAGGACTTCTCCAACCAGGCGGGCCAGTACGACGTGGCCACCATCAGCAACTTCGAAGTGCCGTTCTTCGCCAAGAACGGCTGGCTGCGCGAGCTCGACGGATACGCCGCCAAGGACACCGCCTTCGACCAGAGCGACATCCTCAAACCCCTGCGGGACTCCCTGACCGCCGAGGACGGCAAGCTCTACGCCGAGCCGTTCTACGGCGAGTCCTCCTTCCTGATGTACCGCAAGGACGTCTTCGCCGAGAAGGGACTGAAGATGCCTCCGAAACCCACCTGGCAGCAGGTCGCCGAGCTCGCGGCCGAGGCGGACGGCGCCGAGAGCGGCATGAAGGGCATCTGCCTTCGCGGCCTGCCCGGTTGGGGCGAGGTGATAGCGCCCCTCACCACCGTCGTCAACACCATGGGCGGCACCTGGTTCACCGAGGACTGGCAACCGCGGCTCACCTCAACGGAGTTCAGGAAAGCCACCAAGTTCTACGTCGATCTCGTACGTGAGCACGGCGAGGCCGGCGCACCCCAGGCCGGATACGCCGAGTGCCTCAACAACATGACGCAGGGCAAATCCGCCATGTGGTACGACGCCACGGCCGGCGCCGGCTCGCTGGAGGCCGCCGGATCACCGGTGAAGGGCAGGATCGGGTACGTACCGGCGCCCGTGGACAGGACCAAGAGCTCCGGCTGGCTCTACACCTGGGCCTGGGGCATGCAGAAGGCCTCCAAGAAGAACGACAAGGCCTGGGAGTTCATCTCCTGGGCGTCCGGCAAGGAGTACGAGACGCTGGCCGGGCAGAAGGCGGGCTGGGCCAACGTGCCGGCCGGCAAACGAGCCTCGACCTACGCCAACCCCGAGTACCGCAAGGCCGCTTCGGCGTTCGCCGAGGTGACCCACCAGGCGATTTCGAGCGCCGACCCGCGCAACCCGGGCACCCAGCCGCGCCCCACGGCCGGCATCCAGTTCGTCGGAGTGCCCGAGTTCACCGACCTCGGGACCAAGGTCGCACAGGAGATCAGCGAGGCCATCGCGGGACGCCAGTCGGTCGACAAGGCCCTCGCCGCCTCCCAGAAGCTGGCCGAGAAGGTCGCCGAGGAGTACCGATGAGCGCCCCCGTCGGTACGCCGCCGCAGTCGCCCGCGGCCACCGCGCCCGCCACCGAGCCGGGCAGGGCGGGCCGCGCACGGTCCGGCCGGGCCCACGCCTGGGCCACCAGGGCCCCCCTCATGCCCGCCCTGGTCTTCCTGATCGTCGTCACCCAACTGCCCTTCGTGGCAACGCTGGTGATCTCCCTCTTCGACTGGAACTCGCTCGACCCCGACGACCGCGCCTTCGCCGGCCTGTCCAACTACCAGGCCGTCGCGACCGACGGGGCGCTGCGCGAATCGGTGCTCACTACCGTGCTGCTCACCGTGACCGTGGTGATCGTCAGCGTGCTGGCGGGCCTGCTGCTCGCCCTGCTGCTCGACCGGACCTTCTTCGGCCGGGGCTTCGTACGCACCCTGCTCATCACGCCCTTCCTGATCGTGCCGGTCTCGGCCGCGCTGCTGTGGAAGCACGCGCTCTACAACCCGGAGTACGGGCTGCTCAACGGGGCCTGGTCCTGGGTGGCCGGGCTGTTCGGCGACTCCTCACCGGCCCAGCCGGAATGGACGTCACAGATGCCGCTCGCCGCCGTCGAGATCGCCCTCGTCTGGCAGTGGACGCCGTTCATGATGCTGATCCTGCTCGCCGGACTGCAGAGCAGGCCCGTCGACATGATGGAGGCGGCCCGGCTGGACGGCGCGAGCCCCTGGCAGATCTTCCGATACCTGACGCTGCCGCACCTGCGCCGCTACCTCGAACTGGGCGTCCTGCTCGGCTCCGTGTACATCGTGCAGAACTTCGACGCGGTGTTCACCATCACCTCGGGCGGACTCGGCACCGCGAACCTCCCTTACACCATCTACCAGACCTTCTACCAGGCCCACGAGTACGGGCTGGCGTCAGCCGCGGGAGTCGTCGTCGTGCTCGGCACGATCGTGATCGCCACCTTCGCGCTGCGCGTCGTCTCGTCGCTCTTCAACGAGGAGGCGAACCGCGCATGACCGCTCCGGCCGCCCCACCCGCACCCACCGCATCCTCCACGTCCCCCGCTCCGGCCGTCCGCCGCGCCAAGTGGCGCTCCGGCGGACTCGGCCTGCTCGCCTGGGTGGCAGGCATCGGCTTCTGCCTGCCGGCGCTGTGGATGCTGCTCACCTCGCTGCACTCGGAGTCCGACGCGGCCACCAACCCGCCGTCGGTCCTCGCGCCACTGACACTCGACGGCTACCGCGAGTTCTTCAGCGCCGGGGCCAGCCCCTGGCCGCCGCTGATCAACTCCGTCACCGCCAGCCTGTTCTCCACGCTCTTCGTGCTGGTCCTGGCGCTGCCGGCGGCGTACGCCCTGTCCATCAGGCGGGTCCGCAAGTGGACCGACGTGATGTTCTTCTTCCTGTCCACCAAGATGCTCCCGGTCGTCGCGGGCCTGCTGCCCGTGTACCTGTTCGCCAAGAACGTGGGGATGCTGGACAACGTCTGGCTGCTCGTCATCCTCTACACCTCGATGAACCTGCCGATCGCCGTGTGGATGATGCAGTCGTTCCTCGCGGACGTGCCCGTCTCCATCATCGAGGCCGCCCAGGTCGACGGTGCGCGGCTGCCGACGATCCTCTTCCGGGTGGTGGCGCCCATCGCGGCACCCGGCATCGCGGCCACCGCGCTGATCTGCTTCATCTTCAGCTGGAACGAACTGCTCTTCGCCCGGGTCCTCACCGGGGTGGTCGCCCAGACCGCCCCCGTCTTCCTGACGGGCTTCGTCACCAGCCAGGGCCTCTTCCTCGCCCAGCTGTGCGCCGCGTCCGTCGTCGTATCCCTGCCGGTGCTCGCCGCCGGCTTCGCCGCCCAGGACAAACTGGTCCAGGGCCTCTCTCTTGGAGCTGTGAAATGAGGGCAGCGATCGTCGAAGCCCCCGGCAAGGTGTCCGTCACGACCGTCCCGGACCCGACACCGGGCCCCCGCGACGTAGTCGTGTCCGTCGCGTCCTGCGGGCTGTGCGGGACCGATCTGCACATTCTGCAGGGCGAGTTCGCACCGAGTCTGCCCCTCGTCCCGGGCCACGAGTTCGCCGGCGAGATCGTCGGCATCGGGGCGGACGTGACCGAACTGGCCGTCGGTGACCGGGTCGCCGTCGACCCATCCCTGCACTGTCACGAATGCCGCTACTGCCGCTCCGGGCGCGGCAACCTCTGCGACCGGTGGGCCGCCATCGGCGTCACCGTGCAGGGCGGCGCCGCGGAGTTCGCCGTCGCGCCGGTCGCCAACTGCGTGAAACTGCCCGAGCACGTCGATGTCAGGGACGCGGCCCTCATCGAGCCGCTGTCCTGCGCGGTGCGCGGCTACGACGTCCTGCGCGGCAACCTCGGCGCCGAAGTGCTGATCTACGGCTCGGGAACAATGGGCCTGATGATGCTGGAGCTGGCCAAACGGACCGGCGCGGCAGGCGTCGACATCCTCGACATCAACCCGGACCGACTGGCCACCGCCGACCTGCTCGGCTGCTCACGGTCCGCCTCCGCCGCCGACGAGCTGGACCGGCCGCACGGCTGGGACGTCGTCATCGACGCGACGGGCAACGCGGGCGCCATCCAGGACGGCATCGGCCGCGTCGCCAAGGGCGGCACCTTCCTGCAGTTCGGTGTCGCGGACTACGCCACCACGGCGGTCATCGAGCCGTACAGGATCTACAACCAGGAAATCACCATCACCGGATCCATGGCGGTCCTGCACAGCTTCGAGCGGGCCGCCGCGCTGTTCGCCGCCGGAGTTCTCGACCCGTCGGTCTTCATCAGCGACCGACTGCCGCTGGAGCAGTACCCGCAGGCCATCGACCGGTTCAAGGCGGGCCGGGGCCGCAAGATCGTGGTGCAGCCGTGACCATCGGCCCCGACGCCGTCCTGGTGATGGGCGAGGCGCTCATCGACCTCGTCCCGGCGCCGGGCCCCGGAGAGAGCGCGGACACGACGGACCTGCGGCGTGCCCAGCCCGGCGGGGCGCCGGCCAATGTGGCCGTCGCACTGGCCCGGCTCGGTACCGCGGTCTCCTTCGCCGGCGCGCTCGGCGGGGACGGTTTCGCGCGGACCATCGAGGCGCGGCTGGAGTCGGCCGGTGTCGGCCTGGCCCTCACGGCGCACTCCGCGCGGCCCACGGCGCTGGCGGTGGCCGACCCGGGCAAGGACAGCACCGGCTACCACTTCCACCTCCAGGACACCGCCACCTTCCGGCTGCCCGAACGTACGGCGGAGGTGTCCCGCTTCGGAGCGGTGTACGTCGGCGGGCTCGCCGCCGTCGTGCCGCCGGCTGCCGAGGCCGTCGCGGCGACCGCCCGCGCGGCGGCCGGACGCACCCTGCTGGTGGTGGACCCCAACGTGCGCCGCGACCGCACACTCGGTCCCGATCACGGCCACGCCCGGCTGCGGGAACTGTGCGCCCTGGCCCATGTCGTCAAGGCCAGCGACGAGGATCTGGCCGGGCTCTGGCCGGGCACCGACCCGGACACCACCTGCCGGAGACTGGCCGCCGAGGGCCGCCTGGTGGTGCTGACCCGCGGTGCGCGCGGCAGTACGGCGTACCCGGCGTCAGGGCCGCCGCTCTCCGTGTCCGCCGCGCCGGTCGAGGTCGTCAACACGATCGGCGCCGGGGACGCCTTCACGGCGGCGGTGCTCAGCCGGCTCACGGAGCTGGGCGCGCACCGGGCCGACGCGGCGGCGGCACTCGCGCCCGAGCAGGTCCGGGAGATGCTCACCTTCGCCGCCCGGGTCGCGGCCTCGGTGTGCGGGCACGCCGGTACGGAGCCCTCGCTGCGACTGGGTGCCCAGGGCTGACCCGGCGCCCGGCACGGACGAGTGGACCGGCTCGATCGTCGAGCCGGTCCACCCGTCTTCGCCCCGGCAGGAGCAGCCAGGAGCAGCCAGGACTCGGCAGGCTCAGGCCGCCTTGCGCGTCGCGCGCGCCGAGGAGCGGATGAGGTCCGCGTAACGGTGCCCGCTGCCCTTGATGGTGCGGCGCTGGGTCTCGTAGTCGACATGGATCAGGCCGAAGCGCTTGTCGTAGCCGTACGCCCACTCGAAGTTGTCGAGGAGCGACCAGGCGAAGTAACCGGCGAGCGGCGCACCCTTGCCCGCGGCCCGCGCGCACGCGGCCAGGTGCTCCTCCAGATAGCGGGCGCGGTCGGGGTCGTCGACGGTGCCGTCGGGCTTGACGACGTCCGGGTAGGCGGACCCGTTCTCCGTGACGTAGATGCTCCGCGCCCCGTAGTCGTCCGTCAGGCGCAGCAGGAGCTGCTCCAGGCCGTCGGCGCACACCTCCCAGTCCATGGCGGTGCGCCGGCCGGGTGTTTGTACCTGCTTGGCGTGCGGCAGCGGGCCGTCCGGGTCGTCGGTGACCACATTGCGGAAGTAGTAGTTGAGGCCGAGCCAGTCGAGCGGTGCGGCGATGGTCTCCAGGTCGCCGGGGCGCTCGGGGAGGTCCACACCGTACAGATCCAGCATGTCCTGCGGGTAGCCGCGGCCGTGGATCGGGTCGAGCCACCAGCGGTTGGTGTGCCCGTCGGCGCGCACGGCCGCGGTCCGGTCGGCGTCGCTGTCGGTGGCGGGCTCGCAGGGGCTGAGGTTGTTGACGATGCCGACGCGTGCGCCGGGCACGGCGGCCCGGATCGCCTGCGTCGCCAGGCCGTGGCCCAGGTGCAGGTGGTACGAGGCGTTGACGGCGGCCGTCAGGTCGGTCAGGCCGGGGGCCATCCTGCCTTCGAGGTGACCGATCCACGCGGAGCACAGCGGCTCGTTGAGGGTCGCCCAGTCGCGCACCCGGTCGCCGAGCCGGTCGGCCACCACGGCGGCGTATGCGGCGAAGTGCTCGGCGGTCTCCCTGACCGGCCAGCCGCCGCGGTCCTGCGAGGCCTGCGGCAGGTCCCAGTGGTACAGGGTGGGGAAGGGGGTGATGCCCGCTTCGAGGAGGCCGTCGACCAGGCGGTCGTAGAAGCCGAGACCGGCCTCGTTCACCTGCCCGCTGCCGCCCGGCACGACGCGTGGCCAGGCGATCGAGAAGCGGTACGCGTCGACACCCAGCTGCTTCATCAGCGCGATGTCCTCGCGCCAGCGGTGGTAGTGGTCGCAGGCGATGTCGCCGTGGTCGCCGTTGTCGATGGCTCCGGGGGCGCGGGAGAAGGTGTCCCAGATGGACGGCGAGCGGCCGTCCTCCGACACCGCGCCCTCGATCTGGTAGGCCGAAGTGGCCACACCCCAGGTGAAGTTGGCGGGCAGGGCATTGAGGTCGTTCACGGACTGCCTTTCTGGCACGGCTACTTGACGGCGCCGGCGGTGAGACCGGCGACGAGGTAGCGCTGGAGGAGGAGGAACCCGACGACGACCGGGACGCTGACGACGAGCGAGGCGGCCATGATCTGGTTCCAGTAGACGTCGTTCTGGGTGGAGTAGCCCTGGAGCCCCACGGCGAGGGTTCGGGTGGCTTCGTTCGTCATCACGGAGGCGAAGAGCACTTCGCCCCAGGCCGTCATGAACGCGTACACCGCCACGGCGACGATGCCGGGGACCGCGGCGGGCACGACGACCCGGAAGAGCGCGCCGAGCGGGCCGCAGCCGTCGACCATGGCCGCCTCGTCCAACTCCCGTGGGATGGAGTCGAAGTACCCGATGAGCATCCAGATCGAGAACGGCAACGAGAAGGTGAGATACGCGAGGATCAGGCCGCCGCGCGATCCGTAGAGCGCGACCCCCGTCGCGTTCCCGATGTTGACGTAGATCAGGAAGAGCGGGAGCAGGAAGAGGATGCCCGGGAACATCTGGGTGGAGAGCACGGTGACGGTGAACAGGCGCTTGCCGCGGAAGCGGTAGCGGCTCACCGCGTACGCCGCGAAGATCGCGATGATCACCGAGCAGACCGTCGCCGAACCCGCCACGATCAGCGAGTTGAGGAAGTAGCGGGCGAGCGGGACGGTCTCCCAGATGTCGAAGTACGGACGGATCGTGAACCCGCTGGGTATCCAGCGGAACTTGCCCGAGACGTCCTCCAGCGGCTTGAGCGAGCTGCTGAGCATGACGTAGACGGGCAGCAGGGCGAACACGGCGATCACGGTGAGCACGACGCGCCGGGTCCAGACGAAGGAGGCCGGGGGCGCGGTGGGGGACTTAGACATCGGCGCTCTTCCTCCCGCGCGAAGTGAAGAACAGGTACACGGCGGTCACCAGCAGCAGGAAGAGCAGCAGCAGGACGGACATCGCCGCTCCGCTGCCGAAGTTCCAGGTGGCGAACGACGACTGGTAGATGTGGATGGAGACCAGGTCCGCGGCTTCGGGCGCCGACTTGCCGAACAGCACGAACGGCGTGTTGAAGTCGTTGAAGGTCCACAGGAACAGCACCAGGACCAGCACCTGGTTGATGGGCGCCAGCGAGGGCAGGGTGATCCGCCGGATCTGCTGCCAGATCCCGGCGCCGTCGATCGACGCGGCCTCGTAGAGCTCGCGCGGAATGTTCTGGAGCCCGGCCATGATCATGAGGAACGCGAACGGCCAGGTCTTCCAGATGGCGACGACGGCCAGCGCGATGAAGCTGTTGTCGCCGATCAGCCAGAAGGACGGGCTGTCGGTGAGGCCCAGCTGGTCGTGGATGACGTGGTTGATCAGCCCGTTGTCCCGCTGGAACATGAACGCCCAGGTGATGATGCCGGCGTAGGCGGGCAGGGCGTACGGGATGAGGAAGACGGTCCGCAGGATGCCCCGGCCGCGGAAGTTCTCCTGCATCAAAATGGCCGCCGCCGTGCCCAGCAGCCAGGAGAATCCGACGGCGATCACGGTGAACAGGCAGGTGACCCAGAACGAGTGCAGCAGGGCCTCGCCGATCGGCGCGTTGACGTCCACGACGATGTCGTAGTTGCGCAGACCGGCCCAGGGGGCTTCGTTCCAGTTGGCGATGAAGAACTGCGTGAGCTCGCGGAAGCTCATCACCCCGCCCATGAACATGGGCACGATGTGGATGAGCAGTTCCAGTACGAGCGCGGGGAGCAGCAGCAGATAGGGCAGGCCGCCGCGGCGGAGCCGGTCGGGGATGCGCGGGATCCGTCGCCGCGCACCCCCGGGTCCTTGGAGTATCTCGCCGGCCGGTGGCGCCTCGGAGGGAGTCACAGTGACAGTCATCGGTACTGCCTCACTGCTGCATCTGCTGCTGGGCCTTGGTCAGGCTCCCCTTGACGGCGGACTCGGTGATCTCCTTGCCGGCCGCCGCGTCCGCGAACAGCTCCTTGATCGCGGTGCCGACCGCCGTCTCGAACTGCGACTCCTCGGGCACCTGAGGGAGCGGCGCGGCGCTGTTGCTCAGGGTGTCGCGCAGCACCTTGATGTCGGGTGCGGAGAACGCCGGGTCCTCCTGGGCGGCCTTGACGGGCGGAACCGCGCCGAAGGACTTGTTGAGAATCGCCTGTTCCTCGTCGCTGGTCATGAACTTCACGAACTTCAGGGCGCCTTCGGTGTTCTTGGTGTTCTTGAAGACGGCCATGTTGATGCCCGCGACCATGGAGTTGATGTTCTTGCCGGTGCCGGGGGTGCCGGCCGGTACAGGGACCGGGGCGACGCCCCAGTCCTCCGGCTTCATGCCCTGGGCGGCGAAGGTGGTCGCCGCGGCCTGCCACAGGACCATGGCGGTCTTGCCCTTGGCGAAGTCGCTGAGCGACTGGTTCTGGGCGTACTCGGCGTTGCCCGGCGCGATGATCTTGTCCTTGGCCATGAGGTCGACGTACTGCTTCACGGCGGCGACCGCGCCGGCGGAGGTGAACGTCGGCTTGCCGGCCGCGTCGAAGAAGTCGGCCCCGTGCTGCTTGCCGAGGACGAACGCCTGGTGGATGTTGTTGGAGAGGTTCGCGCCCTCGGCCCCCAGCGCCCACTTGCCGCCCTTGGAGATCTTCTGGCCGGTGGTGACCATCTCGTCCCAGGTGGCCGGCGGCTTCTCGACGCCCGCGTCCTTGAACATCTTCTTGTTGTAGTAGAGCGCGTACGACAGCGAGTACAGCGGCACCGCCGCGGGGTCCTGGTCCTTGTTGCCGGTGGAGCCGACCGCGGCCTCGACGAACCGGTCGCGGCCACCGATCGCGTCGAAGTTCTTCTGGTTCCAGGGCAGCAGGGCGCCGGTCGCCTGGAGCGAGGAGGACCAGGTGTTGCCGATGTTGAGGATGTCGGGGCCCTGGCCGGACGTGGTGGCGGCGAGAATGCGGTTGAGCAGGTCGGACCAGGGGATGACCTCCAGCTTGACCTTGATGCCGGTCTGCTTCTCGAACTTCTTGAGTTCGGGTGTGAGGATCTTCTTGTCGGCCTCGATGCTGGGGCCCTGGTTGGACGCCCAGTACGTGAGGGTCTTGGGCGAGGTGTTACCGCCACCCGCCTCCGTGCCGCCGCCACAACCGGTGACGAAGGCGAGGGCGGTGACGGTGGTGAGTGCTGCTGCGGCTCTGGCTCTGCTCATGTTCGGGGCCCCTTCCCGGGGGGAGGCTGCGTTCAATGGTCGAACGGCCTGTCTTAATTTAGAGCGTGATTTAAGTAGTGAAAGAAGGGCGCGTCAAGGCCTTGGACAGCGGTATGTTGCTGGGGGAAGGAGCCACATGGCTGAGCGGAACAGACGGACAGTGCGTGACCTGCGGCGGGGCAATCGCTCCGCGGTGTTGCAACGGTTGTATTTCGAAGGGCCTTCGAGCCGACAGGAGCTGGGCTCCGGCACCGGGCTGAGTTCGGGGTCCATCAGCAACGTCGTCTCGGAACTCGCGGCGGACGGGCTCCTCGAAGAGGCAGGCACCGTCGACTCCGACGGCGGGCGACCGCGCACGCTGCTGCGGGTCGCCCCCGCCAGCGGGTATCTCATCGGCATCGACGTCGGTGAGACCAGGGTCAGGACCGAGCTCTTCGACCTTTCGTTCACCGAGCTGGCCCGCTCCGAGCGCCCCCTGGGACGGCACGGCTACGACGTCGAACGCATCGTCGACCACATCCGCCACGCCGTGGCCGACGTCCTGCGTGACTCGCAGGTCCCGGTCGAAGGACTCCTCGGCGTCGGCATCGGCGTCCCCGGCATCGTCGTCGGCGGCGCCGTGGACGGGTCGGCGGGCGGCGTGACGAGCGGCGCCGCGGGTGCCGACGCGGGCGGCGCCGGTGGTGCGGTCGTGCACGGTCAGACCATCGGCTGGGACGCCGTGCCGCTGGAGGCCCTGCTACGCGAAGCGGCCGGGCTGCCCGCCGAGGTGCCGTTCTTCATCGACAACGGCGCCAAGACGCTGGGCCAGGCCGAAATGTGGTTCGGCGGCGGACGCGGGGCGCGCGACGCCGTCATCGCTCTGATCGGCTCCGGTGTGGGCGCCTGCGTCGTGGTGAACGGCGCGCTGTACGGCGGTGCGCACAGCAGCGCCGTCGAGTGGGGGCACACCACGCTGCGGGTCGGCGGTCGCCGCTGCCGCTGCGGGTCCGTGGGCTGTTTGGAGGCGTACGCGGGGGCGCAGGCGCTGCGTGAGCGCTGGCTGGAAGAGGGCGGGCCGCTGTCGGAGGGGGCCGATGAGGAGACCGCGCTGGCCGCCCTGCTGCTGGCGGCGCATCCCGGTGACGGCGGTCCGCCGGCCGACCCCGCCGCCGTTCAACTCTTGGACGAGACGGCCGAGTTCCTCGGGGCGGGCATCGCCGACCTGGTGAACCTCTTCCACCCCGAACGCATCCTCCTCGGCGGCTGGGCCGGTCTGATGCTCGGCCCCGCGCTGCTGCCCGCCGTACGCGGATACGCGGCCCAGTACGCCCTGCGCTACCCCGCCGAACGGACCGTCATCGAGCTGGGCAGACTCGGCCCCGACGCGGTGACCGTGGGGGCGGCCACGCTCCCGCTGGCCGACTTCTTCGCACGTGGCGGACGCCGCAGACAGCAGTTGCCCGACCAAGCGCGGCCGGGCCAGGCGGCGTTGGTTGCGGAGGGCGAGTGGCGCGCGTACGGAGTGGGCCGAAGCTCGGGCTGACTCCCGTACCACCGGCGTGAGTTCGACGCTCACGGAGGCCATACCGCCCTCGGCCCTTGTCATGGCCTGTGCGGGCCCGTACTTTTGCCGATTGCGACGTGTCCGAAGCGTAAGTGGGGGATTCGAGTCATGGCCTCATCCGGTCGTCACCGGCGGTACCAGCCCAGCCGCATCAACCGTGCCTCGCTGACGGTCACCGCCGGAGGAGCCGGAATGGCTCTCCCGCTGGTCGCCACCGGGTCGGCCGGCGCCGCCTCCGTGGACGTCTGGGAGAAGGTCGCGGCCTGCGAGTCGACCAGCAACTGGGACATCAACTCGGGCAACGGCTATTACGGCGGCCTGCAGTTCAAGCAGTCGACCTGGCAGGCGTACGGCGGCACGGCCCACGCCCCGCGCGCCGACCTGGCCACCAAGGGCCAGCAGATCTCCGTCGCCGAGAAGGTGCTCAAGGGGCAGGGACCGACCGCCTGGCCGCTGTGCTCGGTGCGGGCGGGCCTCACCCGCGGCGGCGACGCCCCCGACATCGCCACCGGGCCGAAGGCCGCGCCGCCCAGGACCCAGACCAAGAAGGTCTCGGCCCCGGCGCCCGCCAAGCCCGTCCGGGCCAAGGCTGCTCCGGCCAAGCCCGCGACCCCGTCCGCCAAGGGGGCGTACACCGTCGCCGGTGGCGACACGCTCTCCACCATCGCGGACACCGAGCGCGTCAAGGGCGGCTGGCAGCGGCTGTACGAGGCCAACCGTCAAGTCGTCGGCGACGACCCCGACTTCATCCTCCCCGGCCAGCGACTGGCCCTCGACGGCGCCCAGAAGCGCGCCGCCAGGGACAGGTCTGCCGAAGCCGGGCACGCCTCGGCCACCGCACCGGCCAAGAAGGCCCCGGCGGCGCGGAAGACCGAGAAGACGGCGCCGAAGGCGCAGCAGAAGGCACCGCGGAAAACACCGAGCGCGCCGAAGACCTCCGGGCTCTTCGCCCCGGTGGAAGCCGGGCCCAGCACCCCCTACCGCGCCGCCGGCGCCTCCTGGGCCAAGGGCTACCACACGGGCGTCGACTTCCCGGTCGGCACCGGCACCGCCGTGAAGTCCGTCGCCGCGGGCCGCGTCGTCTCGGCGGGCTGGGGCGGATCGTACGGCTACCAGGTCGTCGTGCAGCACAACGACGGCAAGTACAGCCAGTACGCGCACCTTTCGGCACTCACCGTCCGCGAGGGCCAGAAGGTCGGTGGCGGGCAGCGCATCGGCCGCTCCGGATCCACCGGCAACAGCACAGGGCCGCACCTGCACTTCGAGATGCGCAGCGGCCCCGGCTACGGATCGGACATCGACCCGCTGGCCTACCTCAGGGCGGGTGGCGTCGCCGTCTGATCCCGGGCGCGGGTCTCCTCCGGCGGGTGCGGGCGACGACGGCGCTGCTCCAGCACGGGGCTCGGCTGCGCGCGGGGCACCGAAGGCTGCCGGGTCGCCCGCGCCTCGCTCACCGACCGCGCGGGGATCCGCCGCACGGACGCCGACGGCCGGGGCGGCTGCGACGGCACCGCGGGCAGCCGCGGCCTCTCCGTGTGCGCGCCGAGCCGCTCTGTCGTCAGCAGGATCAGCCCGCCGGCCGCGACGGCTCCGCAGCCCAGTGCCAGGACGGTGCCCGGCACGCCGTAGCGGAAGTGCTCGCCGAAGAGCGTGATGCCGACGGCCGCGGCCACCACCGGGTTGATCACGGTGACCGCGGCCAGCGGGGCGGCCAGTCCGGCACCCCGGTAGGAGGCCTGCGAGAGCAGCAGTCCCGCCGTCGCGAGCGCGGCGATGACCAGCAGGCTCGGCAGCTGTCCGGTCAGTGGCACGGAGGATGTCCAGTCCACGGCGACGGTCTTGGTGAACACCGAGGCGATACCGAAGGCGGCGCCGGCCGCCGTGGCCAGCAGGATGCTGCGCACGGCCGTACGGTGCACACGCTGGGCGACCGTGAACAGCACCGCCACCGCGCCGAGGACCGCCAGTGCCACCGCCAGCCGCTCGCCGCCACCCAGCGACCGGGCGTCGGCCGTGCCGGTCAGCGACAGCAGCCCGGCGAGCCCGGCCGATGCCATGATCGCGCCCCGCCAGGCGGTGGCGCCCGCCCTGCGACGTACGAACACCGCGGCCATCGGCAGCGCGAAGACTATGGTCAGCGCACCGAGCGGCTGGACCAGGCTCAGCGGCCCGTACGCCAGCGCCCCGACGTGCAGCAGCGCACCGACTCCGTTGAGCGCCACGGCGGCCCACCACCCGCCGTGGCGCAGCGGGGCGTACGGCCGGTGCGGAGCGGCGGAGGCGACGCGTTCCTGCACGATGGCCCCGGCCGCGTACGCGACCGCGGAGACCAGCGCCAGCAGCACGGACAGGGCGAGTGCACTCATGTACTCCACGATGTCTCTTCGAAGGCTCCGCGTCGTCGTCCCTGAGCAGGCATGGGGACGTACTGCTGACGTAGTACGCGAGTACGCCCAAGGTCCTACTCCCGGGGGTCGCCCGGGGCGCCGGGCGGCGGGGAACAGCCCGCGCCTTGGCTACGGTGAGCGCGGTGCGGGCACGCCGCACCCGGGAGAGCTGCGGTGGGTGGACGACGGATGGACCTGGCGGAAGTGGCATCGGTGGGCGGGTTCTTCGCCCTGCGGACGGAGGCGCCCGACGGCGCGCACGTCCCGCTGGCGCGGATCTACGCGGGCGAGGACGCCCCGCTGGCCTTCCGGGTCGAGAAGGTCGCGGGGCGGCTGCAGGCTCCCGAGCGCAGAGTGGCCGCGTCCATCGCGCACCTGGGGCTCGCGGCCCGGCTCTGGTCCGTCGCCCTCGGCCCGGCCGCCCTGTACGGGGAATTCCTCGACCTGCCTGCCTTCGACCTTCACTGGGACGCCGATCTGAGCTCCCCGGACGACCTGTGGCTGGCCGCGCCGCGCACCCTGCCGGGCACCGCGGACCGGATCCGGGAGGTGGTCCAGACCGGCCATCTGGTCCCGCTGGCGGACGCGCTGCGCAAGGGTGGCGCGATCTCGCCCGCGCTGCTGTGGGGCAACGCGGGCTCCGCCCTGGCCGGCGCCGCCCGTGAGCTGCACACCTGGGCACGGAAGAACGGCCGGCCCGAGGTGGGGGAGCGGGCGCTGCGGCTGGCCGCCGAACTCCTCCGCCACCCGGACCTGCGCTCCACCGGCACCCTGCGCGGCGCCGCCTTCCGCCGCCGGAGCTGCTGCCTGTACTACCGCTGCCCGTCCGGAGGCCTGTGCGGCGACTGCGTATTCGGCCGTCCGCCATCGCGGTCTTCCGCGCAGCCCGGATCTGAGTGACCATCAAGGGACTGCGGGTGGCGGGCGACGACGGGGGACGACGGTGAAGGTCGGGCTGCTCACCCGGGAGTTCCCGCCGGACGTGTACGGCGGAGCCGGCGTCCATGTGGAGTTCCTCGCACGCGAGTTGAGACCCCTGGTCGACATCGACGTGCACTGCTGGGGTGCGGGCGACGCCTCCCCGGGCGTCCTTCGCCACCGGGCCGACACCGCACTCGAAGGCGCCAACGAAGCCCTGCGCACCTTCTCCGTCGACCTGTCGATGGCCGCCGCGCTCGAAGGGCGCGAGCTGGTCCACTCGCACACCTGGTACGCCAACCTCGCGGGCCACTTCGCGAAGCTGCTGTACGGCATCCCGCACGTGATGACCTCCCACTCGCTGGAGCCGCTGCGCCCCTGGAAGGCCGAGCAACTGGGCGGCGGATACGCCCTGTCCGGCTGGGCCGAACGTACCGCGATCGAATCGGCCGACGCCGTCGTCGCGGTGTCGCACGGTATGCGTGCCGACATCCTCAGCAGCTACCCGGCACTCGACCCCGACCGGGTACGGGTCGTGCACAACGGCATCGACACCTCGCTCTACCGGCCGGACCCCGGCACGGATGTGCTGGAACGCATCGGTGTCGACCCGGGGCGTCCGTACGTCCTGTTCGTCGGCCGCATCACCCGGCAGAAGGGCGTACCCCATCTGCTGCGTGCGGCCCGCCGACTGGACCCGGCCACGCAGCTCGTCCTGTGCGCGGGCGCCCCCGACACCCCGGAGATCGAGCGGGAGTTCCGCGAGCTCGTCGACGAGCTGCGCCGCACCCGCGACGGAGTGCACTGGATCCCCGAGATGCTGCCGCGCCCGGAGGTCATCCAACTTCTCACCCACGCCGCGGTGTTCGTCTGCCCGTCGGTGTACGAGCCACTGGGCATCGTCAACCTGGAGGCGATGGCGTGCGGGACGCCGGTCGTGGCATCCGCGGTCGGCGGCATCCCGGAGGTCGTCGAGGACGGCCGCAACGGACTGCTCGTCGCGTACGACGCGTCGGACGCCGGGGCCTTCGAGGCGGGCATCGCGGACGCGCTCAACCGGCTCACCGGTGACCGGAACACCGCGACACGGATGGGCGTGGCGGGCCGCGAACGTGCTGTACGGGAGTTCGGCTGGGACGCGGTCGCCCGACGCACGGTCGAGGTGTACGAGGAGATTCGAGAAGCCAACTAGCGTGCAAGGGGCGGCAGATGCGCGGTGGACCTTCGGTGCTCGGGATCGTACTCGCAGGTGGGGAGGGCAAGCGGCTGATGCCGCTGACCGCCGACCGGGCCAAACCGGCGGTGACCTTCGGCGGCACCTACCGGCTTGTCGACTTCGTCCTGTCGAACCTGGTGAACGGTGACATTCTGCGCAACTGCGTGCTCACCCAGTACAAATCGCACTCGCTGGACCGTCATGTGACCACCACCTGGCGGATGTCCAGCCTGCTCGGCAACTACGTCACGCCCGTGCCCGCCCAGCAGCGGCTTGGCCCGCGCTGGTACCTGGGCAGCGCCGACGCGATCCTGCAGTCCCTCAATCTCGTCCACGACGAACAGCCCGACTACATAGCGGTGTTCGGCGCGGACCACGTGTACCGGATGGACCCGCGGCAGATGCTGCAGCGTCACATCGAGAGCGGCGCGGGTGTGACGGTCGCCGGTATCCGGGTGCCGCGCGCCGAGGCGTCGTCCTTCGGCATCATCACCCCGGCGTCCGACGGGACCAGGGTCGAGCAGTTCCTGGAGAAGCCCACCGACCCGCCGGGGCTGCCCGGTGACCCGCGCCGGGTATTCGCCTCCATGGGCAACTACATGTTCAGCACCAAGACCCTCGTCGACGCGCTCCTGCAGGACGCCGAGGACGACAACTCGGTGCACGACATGGGCGGTTCCATTCTGCCGATGCTCACCGAGCGGGGTGTGGCGCAGGTGTACGACTTCGACGAGAACCATGTTCCGGGGGAGACCCCGCGCGACCACGGCTACTGGCGTGACGTCGGGACGCTCGACACGTACTACGACGCGCACATGGACCTCATCTCGGACCAGCCGCAGTTCAACCTCTACAACCGCCGCTGGCCCGTCTACACCCACCCCGGCCAGCTGCCCCCGGCCCGTTTCGTGGCCGGCGGCATCGCGGGCGAGTCGGTCGTCAGCGCGGGCTGCGTCATCCGTGGCCAGGTCACCCGCTCCGTCCTGTCGCCGGGAGTGATCGTGGAGGAGGGCGCGGTGGTGCAGGGCTCCGTGCTCCACGACAACGTGCGGATCGGGCGGGGAGCGGTGGTCCGGGGGTCGATCCTGGACAAGAACGTGGAGGTACCGCCGGGGGCGACGATCGGGGTGAACCCGGAGCGGGACCGGGAGCTCTACACGATGTCCCGGAAAGGGGTCATCGCGCTGGGCAAGGGGCAGTTGGTGCTCTAGGTGGGGGCAGGAGGGCGCCGGTGGCGGGCTGTTCCCCGGCCCGCCGCGCGGTGCATCCGATCGTCCGTGCGGGCGGACGAGACGATCAGCCCCGAGCGGGACCGCGAAGCCGACGACATCGCGGCGTCTTTCGGTATCGAGTTCGGCGAGGGTGACCGAGTCGCCATACGGCCCACCGCGCCGGGAGCGGGACGATGCCGACAGCGACGTTTTGCTGCAGGTCAAGCCCGATGCGGAGCGGCCAGGGCGGCGTACGAGTCTGATCCGCGACGCGTCGGACCCGGCCTCGATGGAGTGCGCGACCCCCTGACGGGCGTCCTCCCGACCGGCCACCGGACGCGCCCGTGCGCATCCACGCTCCGGTCCCTCCCTCCCCGGGCGGACCGCAGCGGCCACGTCCGGACCCTTGACGGGGACGGCTCGCGGACCAAGAATGATCGCGCTCTGACAACGTTGTCCAAGCGGGTGCGCCCGGGACATCGCTGCCCCACTCTCCCTCCGGAGGTCTTGATCCATGCACTGGAACCGACTGCTGGGAGCACGCGGACCCGCGGCGGCCGTCGCCGCCGCCGCACTCCTCGGCGGCGTCCTCTCCGGGCCGACGGCGCAGGCCGAGCCCCGAGGCGAGCGACTCACCGACCTGGTCAACCCGTTCATCGGCACACAGAACGAGGGCAACACCTACCCCGGCGCCTCCGTGCCGTTCGGCATGGTCCAGCTCTCCCCGGACACCGGACACAACACCGGCTACGACCACGAGGACAAGCAGATCCGCGGCTTCAGCAGCGTGCATCTGTCCGGTGTCGGCTGTGGCCTCGGCGGCGACCTGCCCGTGCTGCCCACCACCGGCGACATCACCACCACCGACTACGCGAAGTACGCCTCGGAGTTCAGCCACGACGACGAGAAGGCGAGCCCCGGCTACTACCAGGTCGGCCTCAAGACCTACGGCGTCACCGCCGAGCTCACCGCCACCCAGCGCACCGGCGTGCAGCGCTACACCTTCCCCGCCACCGACAAGGCCAACGTTCTGCTGAACGCGGGCCAGTCGCTGCACAGCACTGTCTCCACCACCGTGGAGATCCTCGACTCCCGCACGGTACGCACCGCCATCACCGGCCGGGGCTTCTGCCAGGACACCAAGCCGTACACGGTCTACACGATCACCCGCTTCGACCGGCCGTTCAAAACGTCCGGCACCTGGAGCGGCGACAAGGTCACCGAGGGCTCCAAGGCATCCACCGGCACCGGCCGCAACGGCGCCTGGCTGCGCTTCGACACCCGTGGTGACCGCACGGTCGAAGCCACCACCGCGCTCAGTTACGTCGACGCCCGCGGCGCCGCCGGCAATCTGCGCGCCGAGGGCCGCCACGGCTTCGACCACACCGCGCACGCCGCGCGCGACACCTGGGAGGACAGGCTCGGCGACGTACAGGCCAAGGGGGGCAGCGAGGACCTGCGCCGGACGTTCTACTCGTCCCTCTACCGGTCCTTCCTCGCCCCGAACGTCGGCAGCGACACCGACGGCCGCTACACCGGCTGGGACCAGAAGACCCACCGGGCCAAGGGCTTCACGTACTACCAGAACTGGTCCCTGTGGGACACCTACCGCACCCAGGCGCAACTGCTGTCGCTCCTCGCCCCGCGCGAGTCCCGTGACATGGCCCTCTCCGTCCTGAAGATCGACGAGGAGAGCGGCTGGCTGCCCAAGTGGGGCTACGGCACGGTCGAGACGAACATCATGACCGGCGACCCGGTCACCCCGTTCCTCACCAACGCCTACCAGCAGGGGCTGCTCAAGGGGTACGAGGAGCAGACGTACCGCGCGCTGAAGAAGAACGCCGACGGCGTCCCGCCCGCCGACTCGGCAGCAGTCGGCCGCGAGGCCAACGTCCCCTATCTGAAGGACGGTTTCGCCCCGTACATCAAGGGCCGTCCGCACGCCAAGCCCGGCGACTCCGACTACGACCACGGTGCGTCCGCCACCCTGGAGTACGCCCTGTCGGACGCCATGCTCGGCGAAATGGCCCGCGACCTGGGCCACGACAAGGACGCCGGGCGCTATGTGGCCCGCGCGCAGAACTACCGCAAGATCTTCGACGCCTCGACCGGCTTCTTCCGGGCGCGCGACGCGGCAGGCGCCTTCACCGGGCCCGCCGACCCCGCCAAGAGCGAGGGCTTCCACGAGGGCACGGCCTGGCAGTACCAGTGGCTGGTGCCCCAGGACCTGCCCGGCATGGTCGGCCTGATCGGCGGCAAGACCGCGGCCAATGAGCGGCTCGACTCCTTCTTCGCCTACGACCAGCTGCTCGCCGACCCGGCGAAGACGGCCCGCGAGGTGTGGGTCAACGGCCCGTACGACTACTACAACGCCGACAAGTACAACCCGCAGAACGAGCCCGACCTGATCGCCCCGTACACCTACCTGTCCACCGGGCAGCCGTGGAAGTCCACCGACGTGGTGCACGCCGCGCTCACCCTCTTCACCGACACCCCCACCGGGATGACCGGCAACGACGACCTGGGCACCATGTCCGCCTGGAACGTCCTGTCGTCCATCGGCGTCTTCCCGATCCAGCCCGGCACCGACACCTGGGGCCTGTCCACGCCCGTCTTCGAGCGTGTGGACATCAAGCTGGACCGCCGCTACTACCCGAGCGGGAGGTTCACGGTGACCGCGCCGGGCACCTCGGACACCGACCGGTACATCCAGTCGGCCCGCGTCGACGGCAAGGACCACGCGGCGACGTATCTCACAACGGAGGAGATCCGGTCCGGCCGCTCGCTCTCCTTCACCGTCGGCGACAAGCCTTCGGGCTGGGGAACAGCGGCCTCCGCGGCCCCGCCCGCCCTGCGCTGAGCCCCCCCGGAAAGTCCGCCCGGCCGCCGCCCGCCCCCGCTCCGGGGGCGGGCGGTTTGGCTGGGAGGAGCATGGCAATTAAACTTCCGCTTTTGAGAACTTTCAGCGGCACGAGTGAACGAGAAACGGCAGCGGCGATGACGGTGACAGAGGACAGTCCTGGGTACGACGAGACCCCGGACACCCTGGTGTACGGCCCGGGTATCGACCCGGAGCGGATGGCCGTCTGCCTGAGCGTGCTCGACGAGCTGGACAAGATCGACGTCGATCACCCCGACGCCATCGCGGTACGGCGCGCCACCGCCGGCGTCTACCGGACCGTGAAGCAGCGCCGCCGCCAGGAGCGCCGCGCCGCCAAGACCGCTCACGACCAGGCTGTCACGCACTCCACCGCGACCGGCTCCGCCGAGCGCATCGACGACGAGACCCAAGGCGTACTGCCGTCGTCATCGGCCACCGCCGAGATCGCCGGGATACTCAAGCGCCCCCGCTCCTGTTACATCTGCAAGACCCGCTACGTCGAGGTCGACGCGTTCTACCACCAGCTGTGCCAGAGCTGCGCCGCCGAGAACCGCGCCCGCCGCGACGCGCGCACCGACCTGACCGGCAAGCGCGCCCTGCTCACCGGTGGCCGCGCCAAGATCGGCATGTACATCGCGCTGCGGTTGCTGCGCGACGGCGCCCACACCACCATCACCACCCGTTTCCCCAGTGACGCGATCCGCCGCTTCAAGGCGATGGAGGACAGCGCCGACTGGATCCACCGCCTGAAGATCGTCGGCATCGACCTGCGCGACCCGGCGCAGGTCGTCGCGCTCGCCGACTCCGTCGCGGCCGAGGGCCCGCTCGACATCCTGATCAACAACGCCGCGCAGACCGTACGCCGCTCGCCGCGCGCGTACAGCGAGCTGCTCGGAGCCGAGTCCGCCCCGCTGCCCGCCGGTGAGCTGCCCGCCGCCGAGGTCATCGGAGCCTTCGGTTCCGGCGCCCAGCTCACGCTGCCCACCGCCCGCCCGGAGGGCCTCACCGCCCAGCAGGTCACCGACCTGGCGCTGGTGACCGGCTCCACCTCGCTCGCCCGGATCGAGGCGGGCACGGCGATCGACGCGGGCGGTCTGGTCCCCGACCTGGACCACACCAACAGCTGGATCCAGACGGTGTCCGAGGTCGACCCGGTCGAGCTGCTCGAAGTGCAGCTGTGCAACTCGACCGCGCCGTTCATCCTCATCAGCAGGCTCCGCGCGGCCATGGCGGCGTCCTCGGCCAACCGCAAGTACGTCGTGAACGTCTCCGCGATGGAGGGCGTCTTCAGTCGTGGCTACAAGGGCGCGGGCCACCCGCACACCAACATGGCCAAGGCCGCGCTGAACATGCTCACCCGCACCAGCGCCCAGGAGATGCTGGAGGCCGACGGCATTCTGATGACCGCCATCGACACCGGCTGGATCACCGACGAGCGCCCGCACCCGGACAAGATGCGCCTCGCCGAAGAGGGCTTCCACGCCCCGCTCGACCTGATCGACGGCGCGGCCCGCGTCTACGACCCGATCGTGCGCGGCGAGGACGGCGAGGACCTGTACGGCGTCTTCCTCAAGGACTACGCCCCCGCCAACTGGTAGGTGGCAGCGGACAGGTGACGGCCGGACGGGAACTCCCGTCCGGCCGCACGCCGTTACGCGCCCGTCGGCTCCAGCACGTCCACGCGCGGCAGCGCGCGGTGCCGGTGATGGGCGTCGGCGATCTCCGCGAGTGCCGGCCGGCCCAGTGCGCGGTAGGCCGCGGCGAGGAGCTCGTGGGCGAGCCGCTCGCGGACCGGGTCGTCGCCCGACGCCCAGTGCAGATCGCGGCCCAGGACCAGCGCCTCCACCGGATCGCCGGCCGCACACCGGCGCCGGGCCTCCGCCACACCCGCCTCCAGCGCGGACGGGTCCTCGAAGAGCCCGTACATGTACGTCGCGAACTTGCTCTCGTCCGCCCCGTTGTGCGGCGGCCGGCCCAGCGCGGTCCCGCCCGTCGCGAGCGCGCCGGCGCCGTCCAGTGTCGTGACCCGCTCGGGGTCCACCGGCCGGGCGACGAAGTCGTACAGACGGGAGTAGGCGAGGCCCACCTCGGGTCGGTCCGCGGTCTCGAAGGCGGTCAGTGCCGCACGGAGCAGCCCCATACGGGCCCGATGCGCGGCCACTTCGTCGTCCTGCGCGTCGTCGTCGTCGAGGTCGCGCCAGCAGCGCTCCAGGTAGTCACGCAGAGCCCCCAGCGGCGACTGGAACCTCCGGTCGATCCCGCCACCGTCGTTGTTGTAGTACGAGGCGACCCCGGAGCAGGTGCGGCCGTCGTCGAACCACAGGCCGTAGTGCAGGCCGTCCGAGCCGCCGTACATGAACGTGAGGAACTCGGGCGGGTCACGGTAGAAGCGGCCGTGCACCCGTATGTCGACGCCGTCACGAGGCCGCCGGCCCGGTTCGTCGAACAGGTCCATGACGCCGCCCGGGCTCACTCCGATGTCCGAGAGTTCCCGCTGTTCGGCGTGGCCGAGGGAGCCGAGGAACGCCCAGAAGCGGAAGACCGATTCCGGCAGCTCAACGCCCCAGTCCCGCAGGACGCGTTGTTCGATGCGGGCCCGCTGCTCCGGGCCCGTCGCCGACTGCGCGGACATGGCAGATCCCCCTCAGAATCGTGCGTGCGCGGTGATGTCCGCGCCGAACTGGTCGATCATCGCAGGCGTCACTGTGGGCCTGCACTGGGCGATCGCCGCCAGGTAGTCCTCCGTGCCGGCGCCCGGCAGCCGCCGGCCGTCCGGCGCCGCGCCGACCTCCTCCAGGTCCCGCTCGAACGCGGCCTGGGCCGCGCTGCGGGCCGCGTGCTCGATGTCGGCCGGGGTGAACAGCTCGCTGGCCGCCACCAGCACCGCGACATCCACATCGGAGCGGCCGTCGGTGTAGCGCGACCAGATCGCGGTGCGCGCGGCCGTGTCCGGCGTGCCGATCGGGATCAGATAGTCGAAGCGGCCGGGCCGCAGGAACGCCGGATCGAGCGAGCGGATCGAGTTGGTGGCGCACACCAGCAGCCGCTCGTCGCGCTCCCGGAAGCCCGGTATGAGCTTGAGCAGTTCATTGGTCACCCCGTACATGCCGCCGGGCTGCGCGGGCTCGGTGCGGACCGGGGCGATCTCCTCGACCTCGTCGATGAAGACCAGCACCCGTTCGAGCTCGGCGATCCGGGCGAACGCGCTGCGCAGCGCCGCCGCCAGGTTTCCCTCGTCCGCCAGCCGGGAGGGCAGCAGCTCGACGAACGGCCAGCCGAGCTTGGAGGCGATGCCGCGGGCGAACGTGGTCTTGCCGGTGCCCGGCGGCCCGAACAGCGCGACGGCCCGTGGGGGCCGTACCCCGTGTCTCGCGGCGCGCTCGGGCTCCGCCAGCGGCAGCACGATGCGGCGCTCGATGAGGTCCTTCTCGGCCTCCATGCCGGCCACCTTCGCCCAGAGGTCGCTGGGCAGGAACCGCCCGCCGAGGTCGTCCAGGAGGCTGGCCCCGGGGCCGTGCAGCGGCTCGACCTTCTCGAAATAGGCCACCGCGGGCCGCCGCGTGTACCCCGCGTTGAGCAGCCCCTCGCCGAACAGGTCCTCCTCGGGCAGTACGTAGGCGATCCGGCCCACCCGGGCCGCTACGAGCCGCCGCTCCAGTTCGACCAGCAGCGCGCTCGCCAGCCCTCGGCCGCGCCAGGCCGACGCGATGGCGATCCGCATCACCCAGGCGCGTTCCCCGGCCACGCACGCCAGGGCCGCCCCGATGGGCACGCCCTGGTGGACCGCGACGACCGCGGGCTGGCGGGAGGTCAGCGCGCCGATGCATTCGGCGAGCGAGAAGACCGACTCCTGCCCCAGTTCGGCCGTGGTGTCGATCAGGTGAACCACCGCTGCGAGATCACTCTCGCGATAGTCGTGGATGAGCCAATTCACCGGTGCCGCCCCTCATTGGTGCTGATGCGGCGAGGTTAGGGGCGGTCGTGCGCGAGGTCCTGCTCCATCGTGTACAAGCCCCGGCGGCAAACTCGACACTCCGTCCGTAGCCGACGCGGGCCGGGTGCACGGTCGGGGCGCCGGCTCCCGTGGGCGCTTTGCGCGCTCTTCTCCCCGGTCACCCGCCGGATGCGTGCGCGGCTGCCACCAGTTCCAGCACCGGCCGCCAGTCGTCCATCACCCCGGCGTCGAGACCGACGACCTTTCCCGCGTCATCCGCCTGGCGCAGTGTCGCCGCCGCTTCCGCGAGCGGGTCGCGCGCGAAGGCGTCCGCCTCCCGCGGGGTCATGGCTCCGCCCTGCGGCCCGAGTGTCAGCGCGCTCTGCGCCGACAGGGGACGTCCCGGTTCGGTCGTCGCCAGATAGCGCTTCGCCGGTACGTGCAGTCGTACGAGCCGGGCCACCCGGTCGCCGAGCAGCGGGCGCACGGCGACCGCCGCGTGATCCGCGTGACCTGCGTCGTCACCCGGGTGCAGCAAGTGCCCGAGGTCGTGCACCAGGCCCGCCACCTGGAGTTCCTTGTCGCTGGGGTGCGAGCGGCGCAGCAGGTGGGCCGTCTGCAGGGCGTGGTCGTGCAGGTCCACCGGATCGCCACTGCGGTCCGGGGCGTCCCAGGCGCCCCGGAAGGCGTGCAGCAGGGACATCAGTTCCTCGACGCTGCGCAGTTCCATCCCTGTCCTTTCCCGGATCTCAGGTGTGTCCCTCCGAGCAGATCACGGAGGCGTCGACATCCGGCTGAACGGGGCGCGAAGGGAGGCAGGCTTAAAGACGACTAAATCCATCGAGCGGAAGCCCGCTCATATGGGTACTCTGTTGCTCACGGACGGCCCCACCAAAGGCCGCTCCAGAGTGAACACCGGCGCCACCGCGACCGAACTGCCCTAATTTTCCTGACCCTTCGGGCCAAAGGTCGCTGTCGGCGAGAGCCGCGGTGATCAGTCGAAGGGTTACGCGACACAAAGGAGTGCGCGGTGACACCAAATATGGCGAAGCAGGAAAATCGGTCGCACGAGCAGGGCGAGACGACCGGTCAGGCCAGACGTCGTCGACTGGGCGAGCTCGGCAGCCTCGAGGTCTGGTCCCGGGCCGCGCCGATCCGGCTGGCGGGTTACGAGGACGACCTGGCGGAGCCGCACATCCTGCCCGGAATCGACTGACGGCCCGGCGGTCGACGGCTGAACGACCGCCCGGTGCGGCGGTGGCGTACGACGCCGCCGCCTCACCGTTTTTTGTGCGGCCGGCCGTGTGCGTCGGAGCGGATACCGGGTTCGATGTTCGCGGGCCGCGCACCGGGGGGCTCGTCGGTGAACTCGCCCACGCCCAAGGCTTGTTCATGAAGTGGTACGAGTCTGATCAACATTCTGCAAATCATGTGCAAATGTGAACACGGTGTCCCGTGCGAGGGATATTTTCCCCTCCGTGAAGCTGAAGCTGAGACGCCAAGAAGATCCACTGACCGGTCCAGGACGTCGTACCGTGCTCCGCGCGGCGGTCGCCGGCAGTGCGGTGGCCACCGGCGGTCTGGCCCTCGGGGCGGCCCCGGCGTCGGCCGCCCCGCCGTCGATGACCTCCGGCTCCCGGCCGACCACCCCCGCACAGGCTCTGCGCGAGCTCGCCGTGGGCAATCGGCGCTGGCGGACATTTCAGCAGCGGCACCCCGACGAGTCCCCTTCCGTGCGGAACGCGATGGTGACCGGCCAGCATCCCTTCGCCGTCATCCTGGGCTGCATCGACTCGCGCGTACCGCCCGAGCTGGTCTTCGACCAGGGCCTCGGCGACCTGATGACCGTGCGCTCGGCCGGTGAGGTCCTGGACGAGGCCGTCCTGGGGAGCGTCGCGTACGGCGTCCTGGAGCTGGGCATGCCCCTGGTCATGGTCCTCGGGCACCAGTCCTGCGGTGCGGTGTCCGCGGCGGTCCACGCGGATGAGACCGGTGAGCAACTCCCGTCGCACATCCAGTACTTGGCTGATCGAATACGCCCGGCCATAGATCACAGCCAGCAAGGCGCCGCCCGCGTCGACTCCACCGTCAGTCGCAATGTCGGTCTCGTCCGCAGGCATCTGGCCGCGGAGCCGGACCTCGCGGCCAAGGTCGCCTCCGGGGCGCTGGCCATCGTCGGGGCCCGCTACGAGCTCGACTCGCAGTTGGTCCACGTCATTCACTGAGGCGGTACGGGCCGGGGAGTCGCCGCCGTCAGCGCCCGGCAGGCGCGGCCGGCGGTTCGACCTCCAGGAAGCGCCTGCGTCGCGGCCCGATGTACAGCAGCGCCGTCCAGCCCGCTCGCTCCAGCGCACCGGCGCACCCGGCCAAGGCGTCCTGCTCCTCGTGCGCCGCGCCGCTGCCGACCGGCCCCAGCCACTGCACCGCCCCCGGCCCCTCGCCAGGGCCGACGCGATACCCGGTCGCGGTGCGCTGCCCCGCCGTATCGGCCGCAGAGGCCGCGATGCCCGCCGCTTCCAGGGTCAGCGCGACGGAGCGCACCGCCTGATGACGCTCCCAGAGCGCCGGCATCGCCTGCGGGTCCTCGGCGTCCGTATTCGTCAGACGCCTGATCTGCATCAGCCCCTCGAAGGCGACCCGGACCTCGGCGGCCCGCCCACGGGCCGCCGCGGCGGGCGCCGGCCCGTCACCGGTGGCCGCAGTGAACGCTCCGGACGTCATCGTCATCGCCGCCTCCCGGATCGAGGAGGGCCGATTCTGTCAGTCGGCACTGACAGTCGGCACTGACAGTCGGCCTTCACCAGGCGCCCTGCCCGGTGGGCTACCGGGCCGCCGTCCCTCCAGGAGCGGTCCGCTGCCACGGGCGCAGTGCCTCGATCCGTTCCGCCAGCGCCAGCAGCCGGTACTCGCCACCGGGCGCGGCCACCAATTGCACGGAGCAGGGGGCGCCGCCGGGCAGCGACCCGAACGGCAGCGAGAGCGCGGGCCATCCGGTGAGGTTCCAGGGCGGAGTCGTCGGCGCACAGGCCGTGTTGACCAGCAGATTGTGCAGCCAGCCGCGCTCGTGCCAGGGCGCGGCGGCGGGCCCGCGCCGGGCGAGCGCGGGCATGATGAGCACGTCGTACCGCTCGAAGAACGGCGCCAGCCGCTCGCGCAGCCGCGACGCGTGGTCGGTGCGCATCAGCGGTGTACGGGCGAACACCCGGCCGGCCGCGGCATGCCGGCGTGTGCGTGGGGCGAGCCGCCGGGGATCGAGCCCCTCGGCGTCCTTGGCGGTGCCCGCCGTCCAGCGGGCCAGCGCGGCGGGACCCAGGCTCAGCGGGTACGGCGGATCGGCGTGTTCCACGTCCTGCCCGTCGTCGAGCAGCAGCCGCGTCGCCGCACGGACCGCGTCGGCGTACGGGCGGGAGACGCCGGCCCCCAGGAGCGGGCTGCGCGAGGACGCGGCGATCCGCAGGGGATCGGTGGGGCACTGGGGCCGCTCCCCGGCCAGCACCGAGAACATCAGCCGGGCGTCGGCCACCGTCGTGGTCAGTGGCCCGTTCTCGGCCATGCCGAACCAGTCGCCGTTCCCGATCCCGGCGAACACCCGGCCGTGCCCCGGCTTGAGACCGAGCACCCCGCAGTTGGCCGCCGGGATGCGCAGTGAGCCCATGCCGTCGTTGCCCAGTGCGATCGGGACCAGGCCCGCCGCGACGGCCGCCGCGCTGCCGCCCGAGGAGCCACCGGCGGTGCGTGACGGGTCCCAGGGGTTGCGCGCGGTGCCGTGCACGCCCTCGGTGGTGCCGAAGACACACAGCTCGGGGACGTTGGTGAGGCCGACGACCACGGCCCCGGCGGCACGCAGCCTGGCCACCGTCTCGTGGTCGGTCGTCGCGGGAGCGGCGGATGAGGCCGCCGTGCCGTTGCGGGTGGCCTCGCCCCGCACCGCGAGGTTGTCCTTGACGGCCACCGGCACGCCTGCGAGGGGCAGTTCGGCCAGCTCGGGGTGGGCGGCGAGCTCGTCCGCCTCCTCGAGAGCGGCTTGCGTGCGTACGGTACGGAATGCCCCCACGCGCGCGTCGCCCTCGGCGATCCGTGCGAGATGCGCCGCCACCACCTCCCTCGGCGTCACACGTTTGTCCCGCACGGCTGCGGCTATTTCATGGGCTGTCAGGCCGATCCAGTTCGTCACGCGTGCCACTGTGCCCGCCACCGCGGCGCGACGCCACCACGCGCGCGTGCCCTCTCAGCCGGTCCGGCCGCCGAGGGCCGGGGGCCAAGGGCGGGTGCCCGGTTGTCGCCCTACCCCGCGATCCTCCGCAACGTCCGCCCCAGCCGCCGGGCGTACCAGTGCTGGATGACCGGCACGCATGGCCCCGCCAGCCGGGAGTGCCAGCGGCTCGCCCGGCTGAAGGCGGTGACGGTGAACCACACGGCTCCGTCTTCGGCCAGCTCGACGACGAAGGACTCCTCCCCGCACTCCGGGTGACGGCCGGTCGTCCCGTAGGCGAAACCGATCCGGTCGTGCGCGTAGGCCGTCCAGACGACTTCGCACGGCGCCGCCACCCGCAGCGGCCCGACGCCGATTGCGCACTCGACGGCCACGCCGGGCTCGGCGCGCTCCGCGTCCGACCGCACACGTACGCCCGACTCTCGGTGCAGCCGCCAGGTGGTCACCGCCTGGCCCGCCGACTCGAAGGACGCCCGGCCCCGGCCGATCAGGGCGCGGTGGTGGAGGTGGTTGTACCCGGCGGGCAGCTGCTCCTGCCGGGTGGCCCCGACCTCGGGGTAGTTGAGCGTGCTCATGCGGCGGTCTCCTCAAGTCGTCGCCAGGCCAGCACCGCGCAGAGTGCGAAGCCGAGGGCGTTGCCCAGGCCGTGGGTGGCGGCCATCCAGGTCAGGGTGGGGTGCGCAATGCCGGTGGCCTCGCCGAGCGCCCAGCTCAGGGCGAGCAGCATGGTCGCGACCAGTACGGCAGCCGACACCGTGAGCAGGCACCGGGTGGTCAGGTCCTGCCCGTCCTCGCGGACCTCCCGCCAGGTCAGCAGGGCCACTGTCCACATGCCCGCGGTCAGGACCAGCGCCCCCGCCAGCTCGGCCCAGTCGTCGACGAAATAGCCGGCGAGGACGAGCAGCGTGCCGAGCGGCACGCTCAGCGCGGCGAACCGGCCGGCCGGACGGTCGGCGGCCCGACAGACGAGCCCGGCCACCAGCGCCGCGGCGAAACCGGCGAAGTGGAAGTGCGGCACGGTGAGCGCCAGGATCTCCAGGTCGAAGCCGAGGAGCTCGTGGCCCCCGCGCTCGGCGACCAGCGCGAGCCCGGCGACCGACGGTGTCACCAGTGCGGTGAGCACCGCGATCTCGGCCGGGACGAGTGAGCGGGTACGGGCCAGCCGCGCCGGGGCGTGCAGGGCGAGCGCGAGGGTGCCCAGGGCGTAGACGGCGGCGAGCGCGGTCGCGACCGTACCGCGCGGCAGCCACAGCGCGACGGCCCCCGGCGCGGCCAGCAGCGGCCACAGGTGCCGGATCCGGGTGAGGTGCGGTGAGCCGATGAGGCGCAGCCCCAGCGGCACGACGATCAGCATGCCGAGCATGACGATCAGGTTGACCAGTACGGACACGACTCGCCCCCTCATGTTTTGAACTTGTTCAATTCCATGTCGACCCTACGGCTTCATTTGAACGTGTTCAAGTAGCGGCGGCGCCGGGGGTGCCGCAAAGAATGGGACGCGAGACCTCCACCGACACCTCGGGGTGAACAGGCGGGAGACCCTTGTGCGCTCATCCACGCGTCGGTACGCGCTGGCCGCGGCGGCCATCGGCGTCGGACTCGTCGCCGCGGGCTGCGGTGACAGCGGCGGCAAGGACGCCACCGCGTCGCAGGACGTCCTCCTCCAGCCGGTAGCGGCCCAGGGCCCCGACCCGTTCACCGCGTCGACGGCCAAGAGCACCGCGGCGCTCCCCTCGGACGCGACCAGGAGCCCGAGCGTCACCGGCAGCCCGTCCGCCACGACACAGGACGCGCGAAGCGTCTCCGGCGCCGAGCCGGGTCTGTACGGCGGTACGCGCTCCGTCGCCAGCTGCGATGTCGACCAGCAGCTGCGCTTCCTCACCGCGGACCGGGCCAAGGGCCGGGCCTTCGCCCGGGTGAGCGGCATCGACCAGGGCGCCATCGCCGGTTATCTGCGCGGCCTCACCCCGGTGCTCCTGCGCGCCGACTCACGTGTGACGAACCATGGCTACCGCGACGGCTCCGCCACCGGCTTCCAGTCCGTACTCCAGGCGGGCACCGCCGTCCTCGTCGACGGCCACGGCGCCCCGCGCGTCCGGTGCGCCTGTGGCAACCCGCTGCTGCCGCCGACGATCGCCGAGGGAACGGTCGCGCACCGGGGGCAGCCGTGGTCCGGCTACCGGCCCAGCCAGGTCGTGGTCATCAGGCCCGTGACGCAGGTGATCACCAATCTGGTCATCGTGAACATCGTCAACAACACCTGGATCGAGCGGAAGACGGGCGACGACGGCCACCGGGACAGGACGCCCGACGTCACGCCCCGGCCGCTCGTTCCCGACCCGGGTACCACGAGCCCCGACCCGGACGGCACCGAAACCGAGTCCGGCTCGGCGACGGCGACGGAATCCGGGTCCGACCCCGCGACGGAGTCCGAGTCCGAGTCCGACCCGGCGGCGGAGTCCGAGTCGGATAGCGCAGAGGAGTCGAGTGCGGACCCCGGTACCGACACCAGCCCCGGTACCGACACCAGCCCCGGTACCGACACCAGCCCCGGTACCGACACCAGCCCCGGTACCGACACCAGCCCCGGTACCGACACCAGCCCCGGTACCGACACCAGCAGCAGCGCCCCGGTCTCCTCGCCCTGCCCGTCCCTCACCGCTCTCGCACCGGGACGCCCCACGACGGCAGTCCCGTCGGTCGTCCCGCCAGGCTGTCCCACCCCGACGCCGCCCTCCCCGAACTCGTCCGCACCCCCCGTCGATCAGCCCTGACCGGTCGAGGAATGAGACGAATGGTGGCAGAGTGGCGGCATGGCTGATCGGGGAGTGAGTGCCCTGTCGCTTCCGGACGACTGGCCGGCCCACCCGGACCTGAGCCTTTCCCTCAACCGCATGGGCAGCTTCGACTGGGACCTCGGCAGCGGGCTGATGCACATGGATCAGGCCGCGCTCGATGTCTTCGAGCTGGCCCGGGACGAGTACCTGGGCCGCCCGGAGGAGCTTGCCGCGCGGGTGCCGACCGCCGAGGCCACCCGGTTGGACGCCATGGTCTCCGAGGCCCTCAAGAACGGCAGCACCACCTACGGCGCGTACTTCCGTATCCGCTGCCGGGACGGCTCACTGCGCTGGACCCACACCCAGGGCTTCGTACGACGCGACAGCAGCGGCAGACCGCACCGCATCATCGGCATCGTCCGCGACGCCACCCAGGAACTCTCCGACGCGACCGCCCGGCTCGAACGGGACGACGCGCGGCGGCGCAGGACCAGCGTCGTCGAGAGCACCACGGCGGCGCTGGCGCACGCGCGGACCGTGCAGGACGTCATCGACGTACTCAACGACTCCCACGGGCTGGAGAACCTCGGCGCCACCAGCCTGGTGATGGGCCTGGTCGAGTCCGGCCGCATCCACCTCGTCGCGGAGGGCCCCGAGGACTCCTTCGTGCCGGGCACCCGCTACACCCGGATCGACGAGCAGTACCCGATGAGCGAGGTGGTCCGCACCCTCGCGCCGCGCTTCATCGAATCGCGCGAGGACTTCGCCGGCTCCTATCCGCGACTGTGGCCGCACATCAGCCGCCTCGGCATCACCTCCGCCGCCTATCTGCCGCTGATCGCCCAGGCCCGTCCCATCGGCGCGCTCGGCCTGCTCTACAGCGACCGGGTCGGGTTCACCGCCGACGAACGCAATGTGCTGATCGCCCTCGGCAGCAGCATCGCGCAGAGCCTGCAACGGGCGATGCTCTACGAGCAGGACAAGGACCTCGCGCAGGGCCTCCAGCAGGCCATGCTGCCGCGCCGGATACCCGCCGTCCCCGGGGCGCAGATAGCGGTCCGCTACCGGTCGGCCCGCCTCGGCCGCGACATAGGCGGCGACTGGTACGACGTGATCCTGCTGCCTGGCGGCCGGGTCGGCGCGGTCATCGGCGACGTGCAGGGCCACGACACCCACGCCGCCGCCGTCATGGGGCAGCTGCGCATCGTGCTGCGCGCGTACGCCGCCGAGGGCCACAGCCCCGCCACCGTCATGGCCCGCGCCTCCGGGTTCCTCCACGAGCTGGACACCGAGCGCTTCGCCACCTGCACCTACGCCGAGGCGGACCTGACCACTGGAGTGATCCAGCTGGTCCGGGCCGGGCACATCGACCCGATGGTGCGCCACACCGACGGCTCCTGCCGCCGGGTGTCCGTCGAGGGCGGCCTGCCGCTGGGGCTCTCCGTGGAGTTCGGGCGGCTCGACTACCCGGTCACCACCATCGAGCTGGACCCCGGGCAGACCCTGCTGCTGTGCACCGACGGTCTGGTGGAGCAGCCGGGCGCCGACCTCGACGACGGCATGCAGATGCTGGCCGCGCTGGTCCGTACCGGCCCCAGCGACCTGCAACAGCTCGCCGACCGGCTGTGCGAGGTGGTCGACGAGCGGGGCGGCGAGGACGACGTGGCGCTGCTGCTCCTGCGCCGCCGAGGGGTGGACGTACCGCAGGGCGGCGGGCGCCTTCAGCAGCATGTGGCGCAGAACGACCCGGAGGCGCTGAGTTCGGCGCGGCACATGATCCGCGCGGCGGTACGGGCCTGGGGCGCCCAGGACCGTGCGGACGAGATCGAACTGGCCGCCGACGAGCTGATGACCAACGCGCTGATGCACACCGACGGCGGGGCGGTCGTCACCGCCCGGGTGCTGACCGGTGACCGCCGGCGGCTGCGCGTCGAGGTGGAGGACACCTCCAGTGCGCTGCCGCGGCGCCGGGAGGCGGGGGAGTCCGGGGTCTCGGGGCGCGGACTGATGCTGGTGGACCTGCTGGCGGTCGGCTGGGGCGTGGAGTCGCGGGGCAGCGGCAAGTGTGTGTGGTGCGAATTCGACATCCCTGACCGGTTTGACCGGCGGGCCTGATCGTACCGGACAGTAACTGTCCGTCATGTGAACGCACTTGACCGTAACCAACTGCTCGGGATTGACTGCGCTCTTCCCTTGCACCTCCACCGCCTTCCATGACGTGAGGGTTTCTTGAGCACTGAGCTTCTGGCACCTCTTGATCTGGCGTTCTGGCACCTCGAATCATCCGAACACCCCATGCACCTCGGCGCGCTCGCCCTGTTCGACGGCGGCGACCCGGCCGACACGGACCCGACCGCGATCGCGGAACTGCTCGCCCAGCGGGCCGCCGCGATCCCGCGGCTGCGCATGCGTGTGCGTGACGTCTGGCTGCCCGTGGGCGGCGCGGCCTGGGTCGCCGCCAAGGACTTCGACGTGCGCCGTCATGTCCAACAGGTCCGGCTGCCCGAGGACGGCTTCGCCTGGCACGCCGTCCACCACGCCGGGGAACTGATGGAGCGCCCGCTCGAACGCGGCCTGCCGCCCTGGAAGATGTACGTCCTGACCGGCGCTCCCGGCGGTTCCTTCGCCATCCTGGTGAAGCTCCACCACGCCCTGGCCGACGGCATGCGCGCCGTCGCCATCGGCGCGGGCATCTTCGACCAGATCGCCGGCGCCCGTGAGGCCGGCAGCGGGCGGGAGCGCGGCGTGCCGCCCCGGTCCTGGCTGCCCGGTCCCCGGCAGGCCGTCGGCTTCGCCCGCGACCGCATCGAGGAGCTGAGCCGGGCCGTCGGCATCGGCGCGTCCGTGATGCGGGCCGGACGCATCGACCTGTGGGGCGCCAGCGCCTTCGCCGCGGGCTCCAGCGGCACGCGGCGGCTGGGCACCGCCGTGCTCGACCAGGGCGACGTACTGAAGGTCCGCCGGGTGGCCGGCGGCACCGCCAACGACGTGCTGCTCGCCGTCGTCGCCGGCGCGCTGCGCCGCTGGATGCTGGAACGCGGCGAACCGCTGCCCGGCGCGGCCCCGCGCGCCTTGGTGCCGGTTTCCCGGCGCCGCCCCGGCACCCCCGCGAGCTCCGGCAACAAGCTCTCCGCGTACCTCCTGGGCCTGCCCGTGTCCGAACCCGACCCCTGGGCGCGGCTCACGGCGGTCCGCGCGGCCATGGACCGCAACAAGGCCGACGGGCCAGGACGCGGCGCCGGCGCGGTCGCCGTACTGGCCGACCAGCTGCCCCCGCTCGCCCACCGGTTCGGCGCCCCGCTCGCGGGCAACGCGGCCCGGATGCTCTTCGACGTCCTGGTCACCAGCGTGCCGCTGCCCCGCTCCACGCTCTCGCTGGGCGGCTGCCCGCTGCGCGAGATCTACCCGATGGCGCCGCTGGCCCGTGGCCAGGCCCTGGCCGTGGCGATGTCGACGTACGGCGGACAGGTCCATGTCGGCCTCGTCGCCGACGGCAAGGCCGTGCCCGACCTGGACCGGCTGGCCCGGGGCATGTCCGAGGAGCTGGCCGAGCTGCTGCGGGCGGCCACGGCCTGAGGCACGCTGGAGGTATGCCTGAGGTGCCGGAGGTCGAAGCGCTGCGAGAGTTCCTCGACGGACAGCTGGTCCGCCGGGAGATCGCCCGGGTGTTCCCCGTCGCGATCAACGTCCTCAAGACGTACGACCCGCCGCCGTCCGCGCTTGAAGGCGCCACCGTCACCGCCGTGGACCGGCACGGCAAATTCCTGGACATCACCGCCGGCGACCTGCACCTGGTCACCCACTTGGCCCGCGCGGGCTGGCTGCGCTGGAAGGACACCCTGCCGGACGAACCGCCGCGCCCCGGCAAGGGCCCACTCGCGCTGCGCGTCGCCCTGGACGGCGGCGGGGGCTTCGACCTCACCGAGGCGGGCACGAAGAAAGGCCTCGCGGTGTACGTCGTGCGGGACCCGGCCGAGGTGCCCGGCATCGCACGACTGGGCCCCGACCCGCTCGCCGAGGGCTTCGGACGCGAGGAGTTCGCGGCGCTGCTCGCCGGGGAGCGCCGGCAGATCAAGGGCGCGCTGCGCGACCAGAGCCTGATCGCGGGGATCGGCAACGCGTACAGCGACGAGATCCTGCACGCCGCGAAGATGTCACCGTTCAAACCGACCGCGCACCTCACCGAGGCCGAGACCACAGAGCTGTACGAAGCGTTGCGCACCACTCTGGAGGAGGCCGTCGAGCGCTCGCACGGGGTCGCCGCGGGCCGGTTGAAGGCGGAGAAGAAGAGCGGGCTGAGGGTGCACGGCCGGGCCGGTGAAGCCTGTCCGGTCTGCGGCGACACGATCCTGGAGGTGTCCTTCAGCGATTCCGCGCTGCAGTACTGCCCCACGTGCCAGACCGGCGGAAAGCCGCTCGCGGACCGGCGAATGTCCCGACTGCTCAAGTAGGCCGAACTCAAGCAGGCCGGACCCCGTCTGGCGGCTGTACTCGTTCGGGCCGGGCTCGTCGGGCCCCAGGACCGAGCAGGCCGGGCACGGGGCCGCGCCACGCCTTGGCCGGGCGGCCCCCGCGCCTCGCGCTAGGCCTTGATGGTGACCAGCCGCTTCCCGTCCAGTGTGCGGACCTCGAAGCGGTCGATCTCGTTCCCGCTCAGGGCCGCCCCACCCTCCGTGCGCAGCGGCTGCTCGTGCCCGGCCACCCCCGGTATGCCGTAGCCCCCCGCGGGCACCGCCCAGGTGGTCACCGTCTGCTCCCCGCCGTCCTTGCCCACGGCGATCAACTCGCAGGCCAACGGCCCCTGGACAGTGGCGAGTTCGAGGCCGACCCCCGATCCCCAGGCGCGTTCCCGCAGCGCGACGGTCGCCGAGACCCCGGTGGCGGGGTCGGTGGCGGCCAGCTGACGCACCGCGCCACCCCCGTCACCGCCCTGCAACTGCGGCCCGAGCACTGCCGCGGGACCACCGATGATCAGCGCCGCGGCTGCCGCGACCAGCCGGAAACGGCGTCTGCCACTGTGCCGACGCGCCACCTCGACCCGGTCGAGCAGCCGGTCGAGCAGCTCCGGCACCGGCGGCTGGGGCAGAAGTGCGTCGGGACCCCCGCCGGGGTGGGCGAAGGTGGCCAGCATCGGTTCGAGTCCGGCGAATTCGCTGAGCCGCACGGCACACGTGGGACAGTCGGACAGATGTTCCTCGAAGCGGAACGTATCTGCTGGATCCAGGACGCCGAGCGCGTACGCGCCGACGTCCCGATGCCGCTGCTTCGGACTCATGGGGCAATTCCTCGTGGGTCTCGCGCGATGCACGGGGCGTGATGGGCGGGTCGACATCAGGTACGGACTTGACCGGGATTCTGCTCAGGGCGGGCCGTAATCCCACCGGATTCCCCACAGTCCGGACGTCCTTGTGGGCGCGGGACGGGGCCCGCACACTGGTCGGGTGAGAGCCCGCGAGACGAACCCCGCATGACGGTGCCGTCGCCCTCGGGGGGCGCGCATGTGCGGCTGCAGCTGGGTGCGTACGTGCTGGACGCGTTGTCGCCGGGCGAGGACGCCGAGGTCGCGTTCCACCTCGGCCGGTGCGACGTGTGCCGCGCCGCCTACCTGGAAGTGGTCGACGCTCCCGCCCTGCTCGCACTGTTTTCCGAGGACGACCTGGACCCGGACCGCGAGGAATGACACCCCCTAAACTCCGGGGCATGTTGCGTGCACTGGCTGTCGACGACGAACGACCGGCGCTGGAGGAACTGCTCTACCTGCTGCGCGCCGACCCCCGGGTCCGTAGCGCGGAAGGGGCCACCGACGCCACCGCGACGCTGCGCCGGATCAACCGTGCGCTCGACGCGGGTCCGGACGGCGCGGACGCCATCGACGTCGTCTTCCTCGACATCCACATGGCCGGACTCACCGGGCTCGACGTCGCCCGGCTGCTCGCCGGGTTCGCCAGGCCGCCGCACATCGTGTTCGTCACCGCCCACGAGGGCTTCGCCGTGCAGGCCTTCGACCTCAAGGCCGTCGACTACGTGCTGAAGCCGGTCCGCAGGGAGCGTCTGGCCGAGGCGGTACGTCGTGTCTGCGACCAGGTCGAGGCGGCCTCCGCCGCCGCGCAGACACTCGCGCCCGCGCCCGCCGCCGCCCTCGCTCCGCAGACGGGTACCGCGGACCAGATCGCCGTGGAGCTGGGCGGAGTCACCCGGTTCGTCCCGATCGACGACATCGCGTACGTCGAGGCCCAGGGCGACTACGCCCGGCTGCACACGGGCGCGGGCAGCCACCTCGTCCGCATCCCGCTCTCCACGCTGGAGGAGCGCTGGGCCACCCGCGGGTTCGTCCGCATACACCGTCGCCATCTGGTCGCGCTGAGCCGGATCGACGAGCTGCGGCTGGACGCGGGCGCGACGACCGTACGGATCGGTGAGGCGGAACTCGCGGTCAGCCGCCGGCACGCCCGCGAACTCCGCGACCTGCTGATGCGGCAGGCGCGCGGCTGAACTCCGCTCCCTGGTGGCCTTGTGCCCCTGGGGTCCACGGGGCTGACGATGACACTGGCAGGGCTGTTGCCGTAGCGAGTCCAGGGCTGGGCGGGCCGTGGGTGCAAGTGGGCCGCCGCGCCCTGTCCGCCCGCTGCTGCCCCGGTCCCCGACCGCTGATCGTTCCCGGCGTGCCGTTCGCCGCCGTACAACCGCCGCCCGGCGACCGGCCCTTCGAACGGGCCGTGCCGCCATGCGCCGCCGCCTAGGCTCGGCCGGGTCCTCGATCGCGGCGGGGGACGCGCCCACCCGAAGGAGCCCGGATGTCCGAACTCGACGCACTGCTGGCGGAACTCCGCGGGCTGCCGCCGACCCGGCCGTCCGACGCGCACGACCTCGAAACGCTCCTGGCCAAGGTGAAGAGCGCGGCCGGCCGCTGGGCCGATGTGCTCTACGAGGTGCAGGATTCCGCCCGGAGCCTCGCGGGGCCGCGCACCTCGGCCGCCCTGGAGACCGCCTGCCGCCGCGCCGAGGAGTCGTACGTCGAGCTGGAATTCGCCCTCGCCGACTGCGGCGGCCAGCGAGGCCGCCGCTCCCAGGGCCGGTGACCCGGCCCCCGGCCGGCCCCACACACCGCCCGGCACGCATGCTCGCCGCGTCGCCCGGCGCACACACCCGCGTCACCCGCCCCCTCGCCGCGCCGCCACTTGGGCCCTGGCGACTCCGCTACGAGAGCCCTGGGCGCCGTGCGGTCCCACTCACCGGACGTCGCGCGGCGATCCGGCCGGGGTCCGGCCACAGGCCCTACCCACAGTAATCGTTGCTGCGTAGACTCCACCGGTGTCCGCTCAGCAGCCGCCCCGCCGCGAAGTCGTCACCGGAGTGCCCCGTGGCGCCCGGCGGCCCCCGGGGCACGCCCCGGCCCGGTCCGAGATCACCGAGCAGACCACACTGGGCGCCACCTACGTGCGCTCACTGATGCGCAGCCAGTTGCGGACCGCGCTGATCTCCCTCGGCGCCCTGGCGCTGCTCGTCGGCTCCTTGCCGCTGCTGTTCGCCCTCCCACAGGTCTTCGCCGACTCGGACCTCCCGTCACCCGCGCCCTTCGTGTGGGCCGTGCTCGGTGTCGCCGTCTATCCGGTCATGTGGCTGATCGCGTTCTGGCAGGTCCGGCGCGCCGAGCGCAACGAGCGTGCCTTCAGCAGGCTCGTTGAAGGGCGCTGACCTCCGTGAATCAGGCGTACGCGGTGGCGGCCGTCACCGTCGTCGTGCTCGCCACCGTCCTCATCGGCGCGCTCGGCCTGCGCATATCCCGTACCACCTCGGACTTCTACGTCGCTTCCCGCAGCGTCAAGCCGGGCCTCAACGCCGCCGCGATCAGCGGCGAGTACCTCTCCGCCGCCTCCTTCCTCGGCGTGGCGGGCCTGGTCCTTCTCCAGGGGCCGGAGATGCTCTGGTACCCGGTCGGCTACACCGCCGGGTACCTCGTCCTGCTGGTGCTGGTCGCCGCCCCGCTGCGGCGATCCGGGGCCTACACCCTTTCCGACTTCGCCGAGGCCCGGCTCGAATCCCCGCACGTCCGCAGGCTCGCGAGTCTCTTCGTCGTCGGCATCGGCTGGCTCTACCTGCTGCCGCAGCTGCAGGGCGCGGGCCTGACGCTGGAGATACTCACCGGCGCGCCCGACTGGGTCGGCGGCCTGGTCGTCGCGCTCGTGGTGACCGGGACGGTGGCGGCCGGCGGGATGCGCAGCATCACGTTCGTGCAGGCTTTCCAGTACTGGCTCAAGCTCACCGCACTGCTCGTTCCCGCGCTCTTCCTGGTCGTGGCCTGGCTGGGGGACGACGCGCCGCGTGCCCGGTTCGACGAGCCCGCGACCTTCCGGGAGCACACGGCCGTACGCATCGACGACACGGTACGGATCGACCTGGCGGAGCCGCTGCGGGTCACCGTGAGCGGCCTGGTCGACGACCGGCGCTACGAGAAGGAGCGGGTCGCCCTCGTCGCGGGCCCCCACCGCATCGGCGCCGGCACGACCCTCGGTTTCCCCGCCCACGCGCGGGTCCCCGAGAAGGCCACCACACCTGGCGTGGGCGCGTCGAGCTGGTCCCAGCCGCTGTCCAGCAGCCGGGAGGACCATCCGCTGTACGCGACGTACGGGCTGATCCTCGCCACCTTCCTCGGCACCATGGGGCTGCCGCACGTCGCCGTGCGCTTCTACACCAGCCCCAACGGCACCGCCGCCCGCCGCACCACCCTCGTGGTGCTCGGGCTGGTCGGCGCCTTCTACCTGCTGCCCCCCATCTACGGCGCGCTCGGGCGGATCTACGCCCCCGAGCTGTCCCTGACCGGGACGGCGGACGCCGCTGTCCTGGTGCTCCCCGCCCGGCTCGTCGGCGGCGTCGGCGGCGAACTGCTCGGCGCCCTGCTCGCGGGCGGGGCCTTCGCGGCCTTCCTGTCCACCGCGTCCGGGCTGACCATGTCGGTCGCCGGCGTACTGACCCAGGACGTACTGCCGTCCCGCGGGGTACGCCACTTCAGGCTGGCGACCGTCCTGGCCGTGGCGGTGCCGCTGGCGTTGAGCACCGTGACGAGCGACGTGCCGGTGGCCGACGCGGTCGGCCTCGCCTTCGCCGTCTCCGCGTCCTCCTTCTGCCCGCTGCTCGTGCTCGGCATCTGGTGGCGGGGCCTGACCCCGCCGGGCGCGGTGGCCGGGCTTGTCGTCGGCGGCGGGGCCGCCCTGACCGCGGTGATGGCGACCAGGGCCGGGCTGCCGGCGAGCGGCTGGGCGCACACCCTGCTGGCCTGGCCCGCCGTCTGGTCGGTGCCGCTCGGCTTCCTGACGATGGTGCTGGTGTCGCTGGCGACCCGCGACCGGATACCCGCGGGGACCGCCGCGATCCTGGCGCGGCTGCATCTGCCCGAGGATCTGATGGCGAAGGCCGACAGCGGCCGACCCGGGGGAGTTGAACGATGACCGGGATGGAACTGGCGGCGCCGGCCGCCGCGGGAGTCGTGATCCTCGCCGTGGGCATCGCCCTGGGCCGGGTCACCGCCCGGCGCGGGCGCAGCGAGGATCACGACCTCGGTACGCCCGTCGAGCGCGCCACCTTCCACACGCTGCACACCGCGTCGCTCGCCGCGCCGCCGCTGCGGGCCGGCCTCACCGAGGACACCGCCCGCAAGGCCGCCCGTCGGCTGCGTTCCCTGCTGGGCACCGAGGCGCTCTGCCTCACCGACCGGGAGGCCGTCCTGGCCTGGGACGGGCCGGGCGGGGACCACCACAGGGAAGCGGTGATGCGCCAGGTCGGGGAGGTGCTGGAGTCCGGGCGCAGCCGGAGCGTGCGGACCGGCTGCGAGGACCTCCAGTGCCCGCTGCGCTGGGTGGTGATCGCGCCGCTGACCGGTGAGGAGGGTGTGCTCGGCGCGCTGGTGGCGTACGGGTCACGGGAGTCCGCGGTCCTGGTCAGGGCCGCCACGGAGGTGGCCCGCTGGGTTTCGGTGCAGCTGGAGCTGGCGGAGCTGGACCGCTCACGCACCCGGCTCATCGAGGCGGAGATCCGCGCCCTGCGCGCCCAGATCTCGCCGCACTTTATCTTCAACTCGCTGGCTGCCATAGCCTCGTTCGTGCGTACCGACCCCGAGCGTGCCCGTGAACTGCTGCTGGAGTTCGCCGACTTCACCCGCTACTCCTTCCGCAGGCACGGCGACTTCACCACGCTCGCCGACGAACTGCGGTGCATCGAGCAGTACTTGGCGTTGGCGGGCGCCCGCTTCGGGGACCGGCTCGCGGTGACCCTGCAGGTCGCCCCGGAGGTCCTGCCGGTGGCGCTGCCCTTCCTGTGTCTCCAGCCGCTCGTGGAGAACGCGGTCAAGCACGGGCTGGAGGATTCCAGGGAGGCGTTCAAGGTGACCATCTCGGCCCAGGACGCGGGGGCCGAGGCGCTGGTCGTCATCGAGGACAACGGCGTCGGCATGGACCCGGACCTGTTGCGGAGGATTCTCGCGGGGGAGCACACCATGTCCTCCGGCATCGGCCTGTCCAACGTCGACGACCGGCTGCGCCAGGTGTACGGCGACGACTACGGCCTGGTCATCGAGACGGGTGTGGGCGCGGGCATGAAGATCACGTTGAGGTTCCCCAAGTACCGGGCGGGAGTGTATTCGTCGACGCCCGCCGGGCGTGATCAGAAGAGATGGATGGCGAGATGACCGAGCGGCAGCCCCAGCTGCCAGGCAGGTGTCCACACCTGTTCGCTCTCGTCCACGCCGAGGTCCTCCGCCTGGTGCCAGGGCGTCGCTCCGCCGAGGTCGGTGGCGAGTAACTCGGTGGTGCTGAGCCACTGCCAGGACGCCGGGGCCAGCTCCAGGTCCGGGTTGTGCGCGCTGAGTTCATCGGCGCGGGCCGTGCGCTCCGCGATCCGCTCCCGCACCCACTCCTCCCAAGGATGGCCGTAGGTGGTGAGGGACAGCCACTCGTCCAGGCCGGCCACGACCCGGATGCCGGACAGCTCGTCGGAGCTGTCGGACAGGTAGATGGTGAGCGCCAGCGTCTCCCGGCCGGCCCGGAACTCCAGCGTCCCGTGCGGAATCAGATTGCCGGTGCGGAGCACCTCGTCGGCGATGTACTCGGCGTACAGCCAAGCCATCGGTACCGCGAGCCTGCCTCCACTGGTGCCATTCGTACTTTCAGGCCGCACGGCTTCCCACCTTCTCCCTGTCCCAATCCGCATTTCGAGCCATCCTTGAGCCTTCACTCTCACAGACGCACAGCGGGGTCTCTTTGCTCAACTTGGCGCTCTGGTTTCGAATTCGGCGTGGTCTGCACGGGTGTTGGAGGGAAAACAGGGGGTCAGCGATGCAGTTGGGACGTGAGAGCCTCAGGCGGTATCCAGACCGTAGCCCGGCAGAACTTTCTTCAACGCGCGCAGAGCGTAGTACGTCCGCGACTTGACGGTCCCCGCCGGGATCCCCAGTGCTTCGGATGCCTCTGCCACGGACCGGCCCCGGAAGTAGACCTGGGTCAGCACCTCGCGGTACTCGCCCCGCAGTGCCTTGACGGCCTCCCGCACATCGAGAGCGGTGACCGAACGCTCCGTGTGGTCGTCGCAGCCGGGCACCGCGGACTGCTCCAGGACGTCCGCGGTGACCTCGTGGGGCCGGGCCCGCCGGGCCCGCCGGGCGTCGATCGCGAGCCTGCGGCCCACGGTGAACAGCCAGGGGCGCATCGAGTCGTGGTCGCTGGTCAACGCCTCGGGGTGCTGCCACGCCCGGACCAGGGTCTCCTGCAGCAGATCCTCCGCCCGCTGCCTGTCCCCGTAGGTGAGGCCGAGCAGGAAACCGTAGAGCGCCTTGCCGTGCTCACGCTGGAGATCGGCCAGCTCTCGTTCGTCGGTGTGCTGCTGGAGGAGGGAGGAAGTCACCGTAAACGCTCCTTCGCGAGACCGGTTGGCCGTTGGCCGGACGGCCGCGAAGATATCCGCCACCTGGCGAGAATGCGGCGGCGCGGCGCGGCGCGGCCGAACGGGCGGCAGGGGCGTGCGGTGAGCGGTCGAACGCTGCGACGAGTGGCACGACGAACGGTCCCGTCCCGGCGTCCGTCACCGCCCTCCTCGCCCATCGGCGCGTCCGTTCCAGTGACCTCGGCGGCCCCGGTCCTTGACATCGCCTAGCCGGTGACTTCGCACATGGGGCTTTAGGTCTCCAGCCAGCGGGGCCGGGTTTCGTCGATGCCGAGGAGTTCGAGTAGGTGTGCTTGGACTCCTCGGCTGATGAGGATGACGGGTGGGTCGGTGGCGGTGCCGGGGCGGAGCATGAGGCCGTCGAGGTGGTAGAGGATCATGCGGCCGGTGGGTCGGACCTTGCGGTTGTCGGGGTAGAGGCCGGCCATGGTCTGCTCGGGGCCCAGGGCCTGGCGGACCTGGCGTTCGATCAGGCAGTAGACCAGCAGGGCCAGGCAGATCACGGTGATCAAGGCCGTGATGCGGCGGTTGTGCTCCAGGAACAGCGGCGCGACGGCCAGGGGGCCTTTGAACTCGCCGTAGCGGCGTTCGACCACTCCCTGGCCTTTGTAGCGCCGGAAGACCTCGGCCGTGTCGGCCTGCTCCGGAGTCAGAGCGGTGACCAGGGAGTACCAGCCGTCGGCGGCGGCTTCGGCGGCCAGGACGTCCTCGTCGAAGTGCCAGGCCAGAGTGGGTTTCCCGTCGGGGCCGGCGGTGACGGTGGTACGCAGGCAGCTGGCGACCCGGCGGGACTTGGTGATCACCCCGATCCGGGCCTGGACCTTCTCGGCGGTGGTGTAGTACCGGCCGCCGGCCGAGTTTTGCAGTTTCTCCAGATCCTCGGTGGCTCTGGCCAGACGCTTGGCGCGTGCTTTGCGCTGGCCCTCCGCGTTGCCGGTGGAGTGGACCAGGATCCGGCGCAGGTGGTGGACCGGGTCGCGCTTGCGTGGTCCTGCCATGGCGTGGACGTCTTCCAGGACCCGGTAGGACTCGCGCTGGTCGGCGGGGGTCTCCCGCTCGCGGTCGCGGTCGTTGACGTAGTCGACCAGCTCGGCGGCCCCGAGGTCGGCAGTGGCGTAGAAGCCGGCTTTGACCTGGGCCGCGGGTATGGGGGCGACGAATCCGACCCGGGCGTCAAGCAGGGCGGTGACATTCGGGTAGGACACCAGTTTGGAGTCCGCGACGAGCAGGAAGTCCTTGCGGTCGGCGATCTTCCGCAGGGCCTTCATCGCGCCGACGACCTGGGCGACCTCGCCCGCTCCGCCGTCGTAGGCACGGTGGAAGACGGGGATGCCACCGTCGCGGGTGACGGCCAGCCCGGCCTGGACCTGCTTCAGGTCGACCCGCCGGTCCTTGGGGTGACCGTATCTGACTTGCGCGTACTCCTCTTCCTGGTCCGGGTAGGCGCCGAACATGGAGATCGACGTCATGTCCCAGTGGATCTGAGCGGTATCGATGCCGAACTCCGCGATGGCCTGCGCGCCGACCGAGCCGGTGATCTCCTCCAGGTGCGGGGCGATCGCGTCCAGAGCGCGGGCGATACGGTCGTCGTTGAGCAGGTCCGGCTCGATGCCGAAGACCTCCTCGACAGCCCACTTCCGCGCCCAGTCCTCCACCCGCACCATCGAGGTCGGCGAGGACAGCCGGTTGGCGATCAGCGCCTCGACGACCTGCCCGTGCGTCAGATGAGCCACCTCACGGACAGGACACAGCTCGTCGATGATCCCGGCCACGTCCAGCCGGCGCAGAAACTCGGCAGAGGCAGGCAGAGCACCCAGACGCCTCTCCACCACAGGCGCCAACTCCACCGACATGCGGGGGCGCTGGACCCGGGAACGACACGAACGAGATATCGGCACGTCCAGAACAACGACCCGCACTTATCGAAGTACCGGCCAACTCATCAGTTCATCCGATTCAGCTATGTGCGGAGGATCGGCCTAGCCCACACATGGAGTCATATTTACGTATTAATCCCCATACGGAAGTCGGTCCCATGACGAAGCGCAAGCTGCAGGGCGCGGTTGCCGTGGCCGCTCTACTGGTCGGGAGTGCCACAGGCTGCGCCGGACCGCCCGCGCCGGTGCCACCCCAGGACGCCGCGCGCCCGGCCGCTCCCTCGGCGGCGGGCGGCGCGGCCCCCGCCGGGCGCGGCTTCACCCTGGTGGCCTCCGGGGACGTACTGCCGCACGCCTCGATCATCCGGCAGGCGAGCGCGGACGCGGGCGGCAACGGCTACGACTTCGCGCCCATGCTCGCCGGGGTCGAGCCCGTCGTGTCCCGGGCCGACCTGGCGATCTGCCACATGGAGACGGCGTACGGCGCCGACGGCGGCCCGTACACCGGCTACCCCGACTTCAAGTCCCCGCCGCAGGTGGCCGAGGGGCTGCGCGCCACCGGCTACGACGCCTGCTCCACCGCGTCCAACCACACCCTGGACGCGGGCACCGACGGCATCGACAGAACCCTGTCCGCACTCGACAGGGCGGGCGTCAAGCACGTGGGCTCGGCCCGCTCCGCCGCCGAGGCCCGGCGGCCCGCCCTACTGCAGGCGGGCAGCGCCAAGGTCGCCCAGCTCGCGTACACCTACGGCACCAACGGCTACCCGCTGCCCACGGGCCGGCCGTGGGCGGTGAACCTGATCGACGAGCGGAAGATCCTCGCCGACGCGCGGGCCGCCAGAAAGGCGGGAGCCGACGTCGTCGTGGTCTCTCTGCACTGGGGCGCGGAGTGGCAGGACGCCCCCGACGGTCAGCAACTGCGCCTCGGCAGAGCGCTCACCGCGTCGAAGACCGCAGGGCGCCCCGACATCGACCTGATCCTCGGTACGCACGCCCATGTCCCGCAGGCGTACGAGAAGGTCAACGGCACCTGGGTCATCTACGGCATGGGCGACCAGATCGCCGGATCGATGATCAATTACTCGGGCGAGAACGACGCGCGGGGCAACCAGGGCACCATCGGCCGCTTCACCTTCACACCGCCCGCCCGGCCCGGAGCGCGCTGGGCGGTCGAGAAGGCGGAGTTCATCCCGCAGTGGTTCGACATCGAGGCGGGCCGGGCGGTGAATCTCAACGCCGCGATGTCCCGCGGCGCCGACTACAAGGGCGTCCGCGACCGTATTCGCGATGTCGTCCTCAGCCGCGGCGCGGCCAAGGACGGTCTGCTCATGGGCGAGTAGGGCCGCTCCCGCCGGGTGGGTCTACGGGGTGTCGCGGGGGGCTTCGCGCACCGGCGCCTTCGCCAGCTCCGACTTCCGGTAGGAGTACGTGAAGTAGATGACCAGGCCGATCAGGAACCACACCGCGAAGCGGAGCCAGGTCTGCCACTGCAGGAACGTGATCAGCCAGATCGAGAACACCACGCCGATCGCGGGCACCACCGGCATCCCGGGGCAGCGGAAGCTGCGCGACAGCTCGGGCTGCCGGTACCGCAGGACGATCACCGCCACGCACACCACGATGAAAGCCAGCAGGATCCCGATGTTGGTCAGCTCCGCGGCCTCACCGATCGGCAGGAATCCGGCGATCAGGGCCGAAGCGCCACCGACGATCCAGGTCACCCGGGTCGGCACGTGCCGCGTCCGGTGCGTCTTCGCGAACCATTTGGGCAGCAGCCCGTCGCGGCTCATCGAGAACCACACCCGGGTGACGCCCAGCATGAACGTGAACATGACGGTGAGAATGCCGATGATGGCGCCGACCGCGATCACATTCGCCAGCCCGCCCAGACCCACCGACTCGAAGGCCGTGGAGAAGCCGCTCTCCGGGTCGATGTCCTTGTAGTTCTGCATGCCGGTCAGCACCAGGCACGCCAGGACGTACAGCACCATCGAGATCGCCAGCGAGTACATGATCGCCTTGGGCATGTGGCGCCGCGCGTCCTTGGACTCCTCGGCGGCCGTGGACATCGCGTCGTACCCGAAGACCGCGAAGAAGACCGTCGCCGCGCCGGTGAAGGCGCCGCTCGTCCCGTACGGGAAGAACGGGTTGTAGTTGGAGGTGTCGATGTGCACGAAGCCGACGCCGATCACGACCAGCACGACCAGCACCTTGAGCACCACCACGATCGTCTCGAATCGCGCCGCGTTCTTGATGCCGAGAGTGAGCAGATACGCGATGAACAGGCACAGCACCGCCGCGAACAGGTCGACCCGGTGGCCGTCCCCGGTCCCGGGCGCGCCCAGCATCCAGGCGGGCAGCTCCGCACCGAGGGAGTCGACGAGGAAACCGAAGTAGCCGGAGATGCCGATCGCGACCACCGCCACGATCGCCGTGTACTCCAGCAGCAGGTCCCAGCCGATGAACCAGCCCGCCAGCTCACCGAGCACCACATAGCCGTAGGTGTACGCCGAACCGGCCTTCGGGATCATCCCGGCGAACTCGGCGTACGAGAACGCCGCCGCCGCGCTCGCCACGCCCGCGATCAGGAAGGACAACAGCACCGCGGGCCCCGCGGTGCCATTGGCGACGGCGCCCGCCAGGCTGAAGATGCCGGCGCCGATGATGCCGCCGACACCGATCGCGGTGAGCTGCCACAGGCCCAGCGTCCGGGTCAACTGCCCTTCGGCGGAGCCTTCGTCGATCTGTTCGATGGGCTTGCGGCGCAGTACGCCCTGTCCCATCCGGAGTCCGGCCATGGGTGAAACCTCCGCAAGCGACTGACGGCTGATGGCGGCTCATGATGGCCCAGCCGGAAGCGCGACGGAAGGCGACTCACCCTCGCGGAACTGAGGAGTTTGCCCGGTTAACGGCGTACGGGTTTACGGGACGACCGTGACGGGCCAGCGTCCGGCCTTCACCAGCCGCAACGCCACCGACCCGATGAACCGGTGGCCCGCCGACTCCGACGCCCCGACGATCACCGCGTCCGCCTTGAGCTCGTCGGCCGCGGTGACCAGACCGTTGTACGGGTCGCCGCGGAAGGTGTGGAACTCCCAGCGGACCTCGAAGGCATCCTTCGCCCGGTGTGCCGCCGTGCGGATCTCGTTCATCAGATCCTCGGCGATCTCCTCGGTGGTCCCGGAGACCGGCACTCCGAGCGCGGCCCCGGCCGGCATCACCGGCTGGACGTACACCAGGGCGAGGAGCGCGTTCTGCCGCCGGGCGAGGCCCGCCGCGTACGCCACCGCGTGCATCGAGGAGTCGGATCCGTCCAGGCCGGCGACGATCACCTTGGGCCCGTCGGTGCCGCGCTCGAACTGATGTCCTTGCTGCTCTGTCACAGCAGCGAGGCTATCGGGCCCGACAGGCGCCCCGGCGGCGCCCTCCCCAGAGTGCGGACCATGAGTGCCAGCGCGAACACGCCCACTTCTGCCCGCAGCCTCTTCCTGGCCCGGGTGCCCGACGGCTTCGCGATGTTTTTCTATTTCTTCCTCGGCCTGTTCGGCGCGCTCGCGCTGCTGTCCACCGCCGCCACACTCTTCCGCTCCCAGCGCATGGAAGCGGCCCTGCACGGCGACGAGGAACCCCGGATCCGCGCTCTCCGCGGCGCGTACGGCGCCCATGGCTCGCTGGGCTACTTCGCGACCCGCCGCGACAAGGCCGTCGTCACCGACCCCGAGGCCAAGGTCCGCCGCCGATACGTCGACCTGATCGCGAGCCCGGACGCACGCACCGTGGTGACCGCCCGCTCGACCGCCGTACAGGCCCTGCGTCAGGGACTGCTGGACCGCGGCTACCCGGAGGTCGAGACGCCGATGCTCCAGCAGATCCACGGCGGCGCCAACGCCCGGCCGTTCACCACCCACATCAACGCCTACGGCCTCGACCTGCATCTGCGCATCGCCCCCGAGCTCTACCTTAAACGGCTGTGCGTCGGCGGCATGGAGAGGTCTTCGAGATGGGCCGCACCTTCCGCAACGAAGGCGTCTCGTACAAGCACAACCCCGAATTCACCATGCTGGAGGCCTACCAGGCCTACGCCGACGTGATGCTCGACCTGACCCGCGAGCTGATCCAAACCGCTGCCACCACCGCCTTCGGCGCCCCCGTCGCCCGCAAGGCGGACCGGGACGGGCGGCTCACCGAGCACGACATCTCCGGGCTCTGGCCGGTCAAGACGGTCTACGGCGCGGTCTCCTAAGCCCTCGGCGAAGAGATCGGCGCCGACACCGAGGAGCCCGCGCTGCGCCGCCTCTGCGACCGGGCCGGGGTGCCGCACACTCCGGAGAGCAGCCGCGGCGACGTCGTCCTCGAAATGTACGAGCGCCTGGTCGAGGAGCGGACCACGCTGCCCTCCTTCTGCAAGGACTTCCCGACCGACGTCTCGCCGCTCACCCGCCAGCACCGCACCGACCCGCGCCTCGCGGAGCGCTGGGACCTCGTCGCGTTCGGAACCGAACTCGGCACCGCCTAATCGGAGTTGACCGACCCGGTCGAGCAGCGGCGCAGGCTCACCGCGCAGTCACTGTTCGCCGCGGGCGGCGACCCCCAGGCGATGGAGCTCGACGAGGACTTCCTGGACGTCCTGGAGTACGCGATGCCGCCGACCGGCGGCCTGGGCATCGGGGTGGACCGGCTCGTCATGTTCCTGACCGGCCTGACCATCAGGGAGACGCTGCCGTTCCCCCTCGTACGCCGTCAGTGAAGCGCACATCGGCTCGTCCCATCGGGTACTTCACAGCCCGTTGCCGGTGTTGATCAGCCACTTGGGCCTGCGGCCGTGCGAGCTATTGGTCATGAAAAGGGATCAGATCCTTCCGGGGCGCCGGGCCGTGCTGCGGTTCACCGCCTGTCTCGGGGCCGCCACCGTCCTGCGGGGGGTCGGCACGGACCCGGCGCAGACCCCCGGACGCTTCCCCTCGGGAAGTGCGCCCCCGGCGGCCGGCCCCCAGGCGAGCACCCCGGTGAAGTCCTCGGCGTACCGGCTGCAGCCCATGACGGCGAACGCCCCGCCCTCCTTCCGGCCCGCGCGGCCCCCGGTGCGTCGGCGGCCGTTCCTGCGGATGCCGGGGCTGGGCCGCGCCATGGTGCTGACCTTCGACGACGGGCCCGACCCGCGCTACACCCCGGACATCCTGCGCACGCTGCGGCGCTACGACGTGCGGGCGATGTTCTTCGTGTGCGGGGAGATGGCCGTCGACAACGGGGACCTGCTGCGCGAGATGGCTGCGGACGGGCATGTCGTCGGCAACCACACCTGGTCCCATCCGCTGATCCCGAGCCTGTCGCGGGCCCGGATCCGCGACCAGCTCGGCGGCACCAGCGAAGTCATCGAAAAGACCCTGGGCGCCGCCCCGACCTGGTACCGCGCGCCGTACGGAGCCTGGAACCGGGCCTCCTTCCAGATCGGCGCCGAACTGGGCATGGAGCCGCTGGGCTGGACCGTGGACACCCTGGACTGGAAGGAGCCAGGTACCGGCACCATCATCCGCAGGGTGCGCGGCGGGGCGGGACCCGGAGTGGTGGTGCTCTCGCACGACGCGGGCGGAAACCGGGGCCAGAGCGTGGTGGCGCTGCGCACGTATCTGCCGGAGCTGCTCGACGCGGGGTACCGGATCACGGTGCCGAGCTCCGCGCCTCGGGGGATGCCCCGGGCCTGAGGGGGAAGCGTCGGCTGCGGGCACCGGCCGGAGGGTGCCCGCAGCCGGTACCCGCAGTGGTGTCCGTCAGCTGGTATCCGTCTGCCGGTGTCCGCCGGCCGCCCACCGCCCGGCCGCCCACCGCCCGGCCGCCCACCGCCCGGCCGCCCACCGCCCGGCTGCCCAGCGCCGGCCGCCCACCGCCGGGTGCCCGTCAGCGGGTGGCGACCAGTCTGGCGAAGACGACGACGTTGCCGGCGTAGCCGCCCGCCTTGGAGTAACCGCCGCCGCAGGTGAGGACCCGCAGCTCCGGGTGCCCCGTGTCTCCGTACACCCGGGCGCCAGGGAACTGCTCCTTGGAGAAGACCTCGACGCCGTAGACCTGGAAGACGGCCACCCGGCCGTCGTAGCGGGTCACCTCGATGCGGTGGCCCTTCTTGAGCGAGCCGAGGCCGAAGAAGACCGCGGGACCTGCGGCGTTGTCGACATGGCCGACGATGATCGACGTGCCCTTCTGGCCCGGGGAGATGCCGTTCTGATACCAGCCGGCGAGGTTCGGGTCCTGCGGCGGCGGTGCCTCGATCCACCCGTTCGCATCGAGGCCCACATCCACGACCGGGGCGTCGGCCCGGATGTCGGGCAGGCGCACCCGTGAGGCCGGGGCGTACGGCAAGGGCTCGACGACGGCGCGCGGTGCGGCGGCGACCGCGGTGTTGACCCGGCTGTCCAGCGCCGCGGCGGATGCGGGCTGCGGCGGGCCGAGCGACACATCGACGCCGTTTCGCATCAGCGCGAGACCGGTGAGCATCACGAGGGCCACGGCTCCCCAGGGTGAGCGTCTCCTCGGCGCGGAGCCGCTGTACTCCTGGCCCATGGTGCTCCCTTCGTCGCGTCTGTAGGGACGCTATGCGCGGGGACCGGGGGCGGCGAGACGTGGAGGGCGAACGGGTGGTGCGGCACCCCGCAGTGACCCATCCGGGTAACTCATCGTATAAATCACCTGACGGTCTGTGACCTGCGGGTCCGTCAGATTCGGACCCTTTGTACCGGCGTGTCGCCTCACCGGGGTGGACCAGTCCCGAAATGCGGTAATTGCGGGGCCCGGTGAGTGTTCGTCATGGGAGGCGTTCTCGTCGATCTTCCCGGAGCACCGCTCCGGGGCGCCGTCCCATGGAGGTTTTACGATGCGTGCTTCACGCGCCTTTGCGGTGACCGCGGCGGCTTGTGCAACGGTCGCTCTCGCTGCTCCGACGGCCGCTGCTAACAATGGCCCGAGCAATGTCACCGTCAATCCGTACTCGGTCCACCAGGGCGGCACGATGCAGATCAGCGCCGCCGGGTGTGGTCACGGCGGCATGGTGACGTCCAACGCCTTCCCCCAGGCGCACCTGTCGGCGGGCGCCACCGGGTACGCCACCGCGAAGATCAAGCACAACGCCACGCCGGGGCACTACAACCTGGCCGTCAAGTGCAACGACAACCGGATGGTGGCCACCCATCAGTTCACCGTGCTCGCCGGACGTGGCGCGCGCGGCGGTCTGGGTGGATCGGTCGGCCCGTCCGACACCGAGATGGCGGTCGGTGCCGGCCTGGTCGCCACCGCGGCCCTCGGCGGCAGCCTGTTCATCGCGCGCCGCCGCCGCCTGAACGGCGCGGGCGTCTGATCGCGCGGAGTCTCGCACCACCTGCCATAAATGCCCGTCGCCCCGAATCCTGGTCCGGATTCGGGGCGACGGGCGTGTGGGGCGGTTCGGCGTCAGTGCTGCCGACTGCCGCTGCGGCGGCGCACCACGTAGAGGGTGGCGCCGGCGGCCACCACGACCAGGGCCGCACCGGCGGCGATCTCCGTGGAGTCCATCCCGCTGACACTGCCACCGAGACCGCCCCTGGCCGGGCCGGTCGGGGTGGTCCTGGGGACGGTGGTGGAGCTGGTGGTCGGGGCGCCACCGGCGATGGTGAGATCGGCGGTGCTCGTCACCCCGTTGCAGGTGAACGTCACCGTGTACACGGCGGCGGGCTTGGCGTCCGTGAAGACGGTGGCCGCCTTGGTCGTTCCCGTGGGAATGGACGTGGTGTCGAACACCCCCGAGTCGGCCGTGGCGGTGCCGGCGCAGCCGGGCACGGCCAGCGTGACCTGCCCGCCCGCCGCGATGGTGGAGGGAGTGATGGTGCCACGCACCGGCGCCGCGGCCTTGTGGTCGTCGGCCGAAGCGGTGGGAGCGGTGAGCGAGAGAGCGGCAATGCCGAGCGCGGCGGCGGATGCGAGACGTATCGCGCGCATGGTCAATCCTCCGGGTCCCCGAGGAGCAGCGGCGGAACCAATATCCACACATAGCGGGAAATGCACCTCGATACCCGGAACGCTAGGAGTGGTGGCGCCGACGCGCGATCAGAGTCGCGCGAATGGGGTATCGATGTCCCCCAGTCGGCTCACCGCCGGCGGCCCACGGCTACTCCTCCGGGGGGAAGAAGAGCCTGAAGAGCCAGTCGGGCAGCAGGTCGGCCTCGGTGATCGGCGGTCCGAATTCGAACCCGTGCCTGCCTTCGTGGTCCAGGGGCAGTCCGCAGCACTCGGCCGCGATGGCGCCCTCCAGGAAGGAGGCGGGACAGCGGGGCAGTATGAGCGTCTCGCGCAGCGGACCGTACTCGTCCGTCGACGACCAGCGGGTCCAGAGATTCTGCGGCGGTACTTCGCCGGTGCCCCTGATTCCCTGGGTGTACGCGTGGTGCAGACCGGCGTGACCGGTTCGGAGCGAGCAGTAGAGCGCGGACTCGACCTCGAAGCCGCCGCCCTCGATGCGATGCAGCTCGGCGAGCTCGCTGTCGAGAAACAACACCCTTGCCGGGCAAGAGATCTGGAATACGGACATGAGGAAACCCTCCCCTTGCGGACCGCTTCAGTCTGTCGCGCCGGGAGGGTGCTTTCAGGGTGTTCGACTGCGATTCGGGTGGTCCGGTCGAGCGCCTCGGGACCCGGCGCCCGTGGCTCCGCCGTTTGCCCGTGGCCGGGGCTCCCCGGGGGTCACGGTGGTTCCCGTGACCCCCGGGGAGCCCTGGGTCACTTCTGGGCGTTCGGGAACAGATCCAGGAAGGGGCCCGCGGTGGCCGAGATGCCTCGGCCGTAGGGGGCGTCGAAGTCCCAGATGAGGAAGAGCAGGAACGCGATGAGGGCGCTGTAGAAACCCGCCAGCAGGAGTTCGCGTGGGGTACGGCGGATCTGAAGGGTGAAGATCAGGCCCACCGCGATCGCGGCTCCGATGATGAGCCCGAACCAGACGACGCCCGGCATCGTGGCGGACGCGCCCTGCCCCCGGGCGCCGCGCGCGTCGTCGGCCGAGGCCACCTGGTCGACCATGGGCTGGTACGCCTGGCCCTCGTGGTCGGTCTTCGGCTCGTAGTCGGTGACGTCGCGGCGTACCTGCTCAAGGAGCGCGGTGCCGCGCGGGTCGAGGGCCTCGTGGTCGGCCATGTAGCGCCATTCGGTGTCGACGACGTACGAGACGTAGGCGTCGACGTCGGCGCGGATACGGTCACGGACCGCAAGCGGGTAGACCTCGGCCCGTGCGCTGACCTCGTGCAGGGCCTGGGCCTCCTGGCGTACCGACTCCTGGGCGGAGCTGCGGCCCTCCCAGACGCCGGCGATGGCGAGGCCCAGGACGATCGCGTAGATCACGCCGATCATCATCGCCATGTACTCGATGACGTCCGGGGTCTCGGACGGGTCGTCGTCCTCGCCCACACGGCGGTGGTTGATGACGGTGATGGTGAGGACGACCGCACACGCGGACGCCATTGCAATGCTGAGGACAAGCCATTCCGACACGGGATCCTCCTTCTTCGGCTAGCGGGAGCGGGGGCGCAGCGCGGCTGCGGCGAATACGGCGGGGGCGGTGACAAGAAGGGTGAGGGACACCAGGGAGGGGCCGCCCCGGGGCTCCGGACGGGTGGCCCGCCGGTAAGTGGGGAGGGCGACGGGTGTGGCCTGCGGTCCGGGATGAGCCACCGGTGGCCGTGAGGGCGACGGGGGTGGCGGCGGGGGAGACGGGCGAGGTGGGGGAGGCGGCGGAGGGGGAGTGAAGGTGGGAGCCGGCGGCGGGGGCGGCGGGGGAGCCGGCGGCGCGGGGGGCGCGGGGCGTACTCGCCCGGGCGGGGGCGGCGAAGGCGGTTCCGGCGAGGGTGGAGGTGGTGGAGGTGGTGGAGGTGGCGGCTTGGGCGGCGGCGGTGGTTCGGGTTTCGGGCTCGCCGTGCAGTCCGCGCTTCCCCCGGCGGCGACCGCCGAGTCCGACACTTCCCCGTTCGAGATCGAGACGTAGGCACAGGCGTCTGCCGTCGCCGGTACGGGGCCCAGCAGCAGCCAGAGCAGAGTGGAGGCCGCCAGCAGGCGGCCGAGTGGCGGAGAGTACACGTCGTGGATCATGCACTCGGGCGTGTCCGGCGGCGCGCCGATACCGTCGCTGATTCCCCTGAATGAGTGGGACTTCGACCCGTTTTCGGGTGACACGTTGACGCCCGCCGACAGGACGGCGCGGAAAATTCTTCCGCCACGTTGAACACGGGCGCACCTCCCGCCCGTACCTAGGGCCATGAGCGACGCACTACGGCGTCGAAATCATCCTTCGGTACACAGGAGTTGACATGAAGACCTGGCGGAACGCCTCGCTCGCGGTGACGGCGGCGGCTGTGATGGCGCTGACGACGGCGTGCGGTCAGGACAGCGGCTCCCAGACTCCCAACGGCCAGTCCGTGGGCGCTGCCAATCCCGCGGAGCAGCCCGCGGACAATGGCTACGGATCGGCCGACAAGGGATACGGCGACGAAGCCGCCGCCCAGGCCGCCCCCAAGGCCGCGGGGCAACTCGCGGTCTGGGACAGCAAGAAGCTCGGCAAAGTCGTGACGGACAGCGCGGGGTTCACCCTCTACCGGTTCGACAAGGACACCGCCGAACCGCCCAAGTCGAACTGCGACGGTGACTGTGCGAGCGCCTGGCCCGTCGTGCCCGCCAGCGGCGCCACCGCCGCCCCCGGCACCGATGCCGCGATGGTCGGCGAGGTCGAAAGGGCCGACGGCAGCAAGCAACTGACCCTCGGCGGCTGGCCCATGTACCGCTACGCCAAGGACACCAAGGCCGGTGACGCCAAGGGCCAAGGCGTGGGTGGCACCTGGTTCGCCTCGGCGGCCGACGGCAAGAAGGCCGCCCCGGGCGTGGCCGGTGCGGAGGAAGGCGCGGGCGCGGAGGCCGGTGCCCCTGCCGACCTCGCCGGGATGTCCGTACGCAAGGACGCCAAGCTCGGCGACGTGGTGGTCGACTCCAAGGGCATGACCGTCTACCGCTTCAACAAGGACTCGGCCTGGCCCATGAAGACCGCCTGCACCGGCGCCTGCCTGGAGAAGTGGCCGGCGGTCCCGCCGGTCGAGAAGAACGACACCGAGGGCGTGCTGAAGAAGGGCTTCGTCGTCTTCGACCGCCCCGACGGCATCAAGCAGCAGACGATCGACTGCTGGCCCGTCTACACCTTCTCGGGTGACGCGAAGCCGGGTGACACCAACGGACAGGGTGTCGGCGGTACCTGGTACGCGGTCTCGCCCGAGGGCAAGATGGTGGGAGCGACCAAGTAGTAGGCAGCACCAGCGGCGTCCCCTCGCTGCGACGCTCCGGCCCGCCCTTCCCGCCTCACGCGGGAGGGACGGGCCGCTCGTACGCGTCGAACATTCTCGAAGGGTGTGACCGAGAACGGACGCCCAATTTCCGTTTTTGCTCGCTCTGTTGCCAGTGGGTCAGTAGCCTCGGCTCGAACACCGGTCTTGGTCAGGACCGGACGTCCCGTGGCGATGAGTTGGAGACATTGATGGAGCGTCCCGCCTGGGCCCCGCAGGGCATCGACATCTCGGTGCCGAGTGTGTCCCGTATTTACGACTACTACCTGGGCGGTTCGCACAACTTCGAGGTCGACAGGGAAGCGGCCCGCAAGGCCATGGAGTTCATGCCGGGGCTCCCGAAGATCATGCAGGCGAACCGGGCCTTCATGCGCCGGGCCGTGCGCTTCGCCGCGCATCAGGGCATCACCCAGTTCCTGGACATCGGATCCGGCATCCCCACCTTCGGGAACGTCCATGAGGTCGCCCAGGCCGCCAGCCCCGGGGCCAAAGTGGCGTACGTCGACCACGATCCGGTGGCTGTCGCCCACAGCGAGGCCGTGCTCGCGGGCAACGACCGGGCCGTCATCGCCGCGGCCGACCTGCGCAAGCCGCAGGAGATCCTGGACAACGCGGAGGTCACCGGGCTCCTCGACCTGAACCGGCCGGTGGCGCTGCTGCTCGTCGCCGTACTCCACTTCATCGAGGACGCCGACGACCCGCGCGCCGCCGTCGCCACCCTGCGCGACGCCCTCGCGCCCGGCAGCGTCATGATCCTCACCCATGCCTCGTTCGAGGGGATCCCGCTGACGGAGGAACGGGCGGGCGGCACGGTCGGGGTCTACAAGAACATCAAGAACCCGCTGGTCATGCGCCCGCGTGAAGAGGTCTCGCGGTTCTTCGACGGATACGAGATGGTCGAGCCCGGCCTGGTGTCGATGCCGAACTGGCGGCCCGAGGCCCCGGTCGCGCAGGAGGATCCATTCGCCTTCTCGGGCTTCGCAGGGGTGGGGCGCAAGGCGTGAATGTGCCATCGCAGGCACCGAGGTCCGGTTCCGCACGGACCGGCGGACGGACAGCCACGGCCACCGACTCGGCGACGAGCAGCATCGAGGACAGACTCGGGCGGTTCGCGACGATCTGGAGCCGGGCCATCTTCCCCGCCACGGCCACCTCTCTCACCCGCCCCGAGTTCGAGCAGCGACTGCTGCCGCTCGCCCACCGGCTGGGCGAAGCGCTGCACCGGCGCCCCTTCGACCCGGCTCCCGGGCAGGAGGTCGGCGCGGCCCTGATCGCCGCGCACTGCACCGACCCGGACGCCCTCGTCCGTACGCTCGGCGTCGTCGACTCCTATCTGGTGCTGTACTGCGCGGCCGAGGACGACACCCCCGCCGACGCCGAGGAGAGCCGGGCGCACTGCGCGCGGCTCCAGCACGCGATGGCCGCCGGCTTCGCGCGGGCGCTGCGCGAACGCACCCTCGCCGAGCAGGAGGCCATCGCCCGCTCCGCGCTCACGGCGCGATCCGAGGCGCAGAAGGCACTGCACACCACCGAGGCCCGCTTTCGGGCCGTCTTCGAGGGCGCCGCCATCGGCATCGGCATCGCGGACCTCGAAGGCAATGTGCTGGAGGTCAACGAGGCGCTCACCCAGATGTTCGGCGGGCTCGACCAGTACGCGCGCGGCCGGAAGGTGAGCGAGTGGGTGCACCCCGAGGACAGTCCCCATGTGTGGCGCCTGTACGGGGAGTTGGTGCGAGGAGAGCGTGAGAGCTACCGCGCCGAGAAGCCGTACTACCGCAACGACGGCACCGTCGTATGGACCAATCTGACGGTCTCGCTGCTGCGCGACGCGGAGGGCAATCCGCAATATCAGCTGGCCCTCATGGAGGACACCACGGAGCGCCGGCTGCTCAATCTGCGGCTGCGCTACGAAGCCACCCACGACGCGCTGACCGGGCTGCCCAACCGCACCCTGTTCTTCGAGCGCCTGGAGAAGGCGCTCTCCGCGGGCGACGGCATGCGCTTCGGCCTGTGCTACCTCGACCTGGACGGCTTCAAAGCGATCAACGACAGCCTCGGCCACTCCGTCGGGGACCGCCTTCTGGTGGAGGTCGCGGACCGGCTGGAGAGCTGCGCGACGGCGCCGGGCGAGATGGTCGCGCGGCTCGGCGGCGACGAGTTCGTGGCGCTGACGACCGGGCCCAACACCCGCCAGGAGGTGGACGAGCTCGCCGCCCGCATCCTGTCCGCGCTGTCCTCGCCGATCAGTCTGGACGGCAAGGACCTGACCGTGCGCGGCAGCATCGGCATCGTCGAAGGCCCGGCGGGCGAACGCGGACCCGCCGAGGTGCTGCGCAGCGCCGACATCACCATGTACCGGGCCAAGTCGGCCGGTGGCAATCGCTGCGAGCTCGCCGATCCGGAGTCGGACGCCCGCGCCATCACCCGGCACGGGCTCACCAACGCCCTGCCCGCGGCGCTGGCGCGCGGTGAGTTCTTCATCGAGTACCAGCCGCTGGTGCATCTGGGCGACGGCAGTGTGCATGGCGCCGAGGCGCTGGTGCGCTGGTGCCACCCGCAGCACGGCGTGCTCGGGCCCGACCACTTCATACCGCTCGCTGAGCACACCGGGCTGATCGTGCCGCTGGGCCGCTGGGTCCTCGAAGAGTCCGTACGCCAGGCGAGATTCTGGCAGGAGAGGCACGCGGACGGCGGCCCGCTGCGCATCAATGTGAACCTCTCGCCGACCCAGCTCTACCACCCCGGTCTGGTCGCCGACACGGTGCACGTACTGGAGAAGGCGGGCCTCGAACCGGGCGCGCTGTGCCTGGAGGTCACCGAGTCGGCGCTGATCGGCGCGGACGACGATCTGCTCAAGCCGCTGCGCCAGCTGGCCGAGATGGGCGTGGACATCGCCCTCGACGACTTCGGCACCGGCTACTCCAACCTCGCGAACCTGCGCCGGCTGCCGGTGAGCGTCCTCAAGCTGGATCGTTCCTTCACCCAGTCCATGCAGCGGCACCCGGCGGACCCGGTCGACCTGCTGATCGTCGAGGGGATCGTCTCCCTCGCGCACAGCCTCAAGCTGTCCGTGACGGTGGAGGGAGTGGAGACGGGCGCGCAGGCCGCGCAGTTGCGCGAGCTGGGCTGTGACACCGCGCAGGGCTGGTACTACGCCAGGCCGGGCGCGCCCGACCGCATTCACGCCCTGCTGCTGGCCGACGCGGTTTAGGGGAAAACCGGCGTACGCGCGGTGGCCGTGCGGGAAGCGAGGAGCACCCTCTGCAGCTCGCGGGCCGCGCGCGGCGGGGCCACGTCGCTGCGGTGCGCGAGCGCGATCGTACGGCTGAGTCCGGGCCGGGCCAGGGGCGTGACCCGCAGGTCGCGTCCCGCCCGGGTGGCCACCATGCGCGGTACGACCGCGAGACCGAGGCCCGCGCGCACGAAGCCGAGCACGGCGTCCATCTCGCCGCCCTCCACCGTGAAGGCCGGCTCGAAGCCCTCGGCGCGGCAGGCCGCCACGGTCAGTTCCCGCAGGTCGTAGCCGTGCCGGAACATCACCATGGGCTCGCCCTGCAGCTCGGCGACGCGCACCGACCTGCCGCGGCCGGGGCGCGGGGCCGAGGCCGCCGAGACCACTACGAGGTCCTCGTGCAGCAGCTCGACGGTGGTCAGCGCGGGGGAGGGGCTGGGCAGCGGCAGCACCACCAGGGCCAGATCGAGGCCGCCGCGTGCCAGCTCCCGTACGAGATCGTGCGAGCCGCCCTCCTCGATGAGCAGCTGGATGCCCGGATGCAGGTCGTGGAAGGTGCGCAGGACGTCGGGGAGCAGCCCGGTGCAGACACTCGGCGTCGCCCCCAGGCGCACCCGGCCGCGGCGCAGCTGCGCCAGCTCCTGCACCTCGTGGCGGGCGGTGTCCGCATCGGCGAGGATGCGGCGGGCCAGCGGGAGCAGTGCCTCGCCCGCCTCGGTGAGCGAGATGTTGCCGCGGGCCCGGGTGAACAGATCGGCGCCCAACTCCTTCTCCAGGGACCGGATCTGCTGCGAGAGGGAGGGCTGGGCGACATGCACCTCCTCGGCGGCCCGGGTGAAGTGCCGGGTCTCGGCGACGGCCACGAAGTAGAGAAGCTGCTGGAACTGCATGACACCACGATAGGCCATGGCTATCGATATGAGCCGCATCATGTCTTGGACCAATAGGGCCCTTCGGCCCTAGCGTCGTGACCATGGCACTGGCTACGCGGACGGATCGAAGGCCGTCCCTCACGCGCTCGCTCTGGGCATCGACCGTCGGAAAGAAGACGGTGATGGCCGTCAGCGGTCTGATCATGCTGATGTATCTGGTGGCCCATATGGCGGGCAACCTCAAGATCTTCTTCGGCGCGGGGGAATTCAACGGCTACGCCCACTGGCTGCGCACCCTCGGCGCGCCCGTCCTGCACTACGAGTGGGGGCTGTGGGTCGTGCGCGTGGTGCTGCTCGCCGCGGTGGTGCTGCACGGTGTGGCGGCGTACCAGCTCAGCAGGCGCGACATCAGGGCGCGGCCCAGCAAGTACGTGCACAAGCGGCGGCGCGCGAGCTATGCGACGCACACCATGCGGTGGGGCGGCATCATCCTCGCCCTGTTCATCGTCTGGCACCTGCTCGACCTGACGACGCTCACCGTGAACGAGAACGCGCAGCACGGCCGGCCCTACGAGAACGTCGTCGCGACCTTCTCGACCTGGTACGGAAACGTCATCTACATCATCGCGATGCTGGCCGTAGGACTGCACATCCAGCACGGCTTCTGGAGCGCGGCGCAGACCCTGGGCGTGGGCAGCGCGGCCCGCGAACGGATCCTCAAGGCCACGGCGAACGTCCTCGCGCTGGTGCTGACCGCCGGATTCATCTCCGTGCCGGTCGCCGTCATGACTGGAGTGGTGAACTGACATGAGCGAGTACGTCGACTACGCGACCGGCGAGCCGGTCGCCGACACCAAGGCACCCGCCGGACCCGTCGCCGAACGCTGGGACACCCGCCGCTTCGAGGCGAAGCTGGTCAACCCGGCGAACCGCCGCAAGCACACCGTCATCGTCGTCGGCACCGGCCTGGCGGGCGGCGCCGCAGGCGCCACCCTCGCCGAACAGGGTTACCACGTCGCGCAGTTCTGCTACCAGGACTCACCGCGCCGCGCCCACTCCATCGCCGCGCAGGGCGGTATCAACGCCGCGAAGAACTACCGCAACGACGGCGACTCGATCCACCGGCTCTTCTACGACACCGTCAAGGGCGGCGACTTCCGGGCCAGGGAGTCCAACGTGCACCGGCTCGCACAGATCTCTGTCGAGATCATCGACCAGTGCGTGGCCCAGGGCGTGCCCTTCGCCCGCGAGTACGGCGGACTCCTCGACACCCGCTCCTTCGGCGGCGTCCAGGTCTCCCGCACCTTCTACGCCCGCGGCCAGACCGGTCAGCAACTGCTCCTCGGCGCCTACCAGGCACTGACGCGGCAGATCGCCGCGGGGAACGTCGAGATGCACGCGCGCACCGAAATGCTCGACCTGATCGTCGTGGACGGCCGGGCCCGCGGCATCGTCGCCCGTGACCTGGTCACCGGCCGCATCGACACCCACTTCGCGGACGCCGTCGTGCTCGCCAGCGGCGGCTACGGCAATGTCTTCTATCTGTCGACCAACGCGAAGAACTCCAACGCGACGGCGATCTGGCGGGCGCACCGGCGCGGCGCCTACTTCGCCAACCCCTGCTTCACCCAGATCCACCCCACCTGCATCCCACGCTCCGGCGAGCACCAGTCCAAGCTCACCCTGATGAGCGAGTCGCTGCGCAACGACGGCCGGATCTGGGTCCCGAAGGCGCACGGCGACACCCGCACGGCGGCCGACATCCCCGAGGACGAGCGCGACTACTACCTGGAGCGCATCTACCCTTCCTTCGGTAACCTCGTACCCCGCGACATCGCCTCGCGCGCCGCCAAGAACGTCTGCGACGAGGGACGGGGTGTGGGCCCCGGCGGGCAGGGCGTCTACCTCGACTTCGCCGACGCGATCCGGCGCCTGGGCCGCAAGGCCGTCGAGGAGAAGTACGGCAACCTCTTCGAGATGTACGAGCGGATCACCGCCGAGGACCCGTACGAGGTGCCCATGCGCATCTACCCGGCGATCCACTACACGATGGGCGGACTGTGGGTCGACTACGACCTCCAGACCACCGTGCCCGGCCTGTTCGCGATCGGCGAGGCCAACTTCTCCGATCACGGGGCCAACCGCCTCGGCGCCTCCGCGCTCATGCAGGGCCTCGCCGACGGCTACTTCGTGCTGCCGTCCACCATCAACGACTACCTGGCCCGCAACCCGCACCACGGCGAGGTCGACGCGAGCCACCCGGAGGCGGTCCGCGTGGTCGCCGAGACCACCGGCCGCCTGGAGCGGCTGCTCGCCGTCGACGGTGACCGCACCCCCGACTTCTTCCACAAGGAGATCGGCGAACTCCTGTGGGAGCACTGCGGGATGGCCCGCAACGAGGCGGGCCTGCGCAAGGTCCTCGGCCGGATCCCGGAGATCCGCGAGGAGTTCTGGCGCCGGATCAAGGTGCCCGGCACCGGCGAGGAGTTCAACCAGTCCCTGGAGAAGGCCAACCGCGTCGTCGACTACCTGGAGCTTGCCGAGCTGCTCTGCCTCGACGCCCTGCACCGCACCGAGTCCTGCGGCGGCCACTTCCGCGAGGAGAGCCGGACCGAGGGCGGTGAGGCGGCCCGCATGGACGAGGAGTTCTCGTACGCCGCCGCCTGGGAGTTCACCGGCACGGGCATCTCGCCCGTCCTGCACCGGGAAGCCCTGGAATTCGCCTACGTCCACCCCACCCAGCGGAGTTACGCATGAGGCTCACCCTGCGCGTCTGGCGCCAGCGCAACGCCGACGCCACCGGCGCCATGGTCACGTACGACATCGACGGCATCTCCGAGGACATGTCGTTCCTGGAGATGCTCGACACCCTCAACGAGGACCTGATCCTCAAGGGCGACGAGCCCGTCGCCTTCGACCACGACTGCCGCGAGGGCATCTGCGGGGCCTGCGGCGTCGTCATCAACGGCGACGCGCACGGCCCCGAACGCACCACCACCTGCCAACTGCACATGCGGCACTTCGACGACGGCGACACCGTCGACGTCGAGCCGTGGCGCGCCGGGGCGTTCCCGGTGGTGAAGGACCTGGTGGTGGACCGGTCTGCCTTCGACCGGATCATCGGGGCCGGCGGCTACATCAGCGTCCCGACCGGCGCCGCCCCCGACGCGCACGCCACCCCGGTCCCCAAGGCGGACGCGGACTTCGCTTTCGAGCACGCCGAGTGCATCGGCTGCGGCGCCTGCGTCGCGGCCTGCCCGAACGGCTCCGCGATGCTCTTCACCTCCGCGAAGATCAACCACCTCAATGTGCTGCCGCAGGGCGCGCCCGAGCGCGAGACGCGGGTCCTGGACATGGTCGCCAGCATGGACGAGGAGGGCTTCGGCGGCTGCACCCTGGCCGGCGAGTGCGCCACAGCCTGCCCCAAGGGCATCCCGCTGCCGTCCATCGCCGCGATGAACAAGGAGTGGCTGCGGGCGACCGTGAAGTCCCGGCGCTGACCGGCCCCTCGGGACGCCGGGCATTGCGCCGCGCGACCGGCGCGGGTTACTTTCCCGCGAAACGGCGAGGCCCGTGACGGCGAGGCGCTTACGAACTGCACAGGGGGCGGCGGTGGGCACAGCATCGGGCCGGCAGGCCGCCCACGCCTTCCCCCGTGCGGCCCCGCGATCCATCTGTACGGGCGCAGGCACATCGATCTGCTGAGAGTGGCCGGCGCTCTCTGTCGCCCCTGATCCGATTCCGGACCGACGCACCACCCACCGGGGTGGCGGCGTCCGCACCAGGTCGATCAGGAAGGCAGTCCCTCCGATGCCCCTCCCCCGCTCCCACTTGAGCCCCACCACGCCGGCGCCCCGGACCCGCGCCCCGGCGCCCTTCGCAGGTCAGCTGGCCGCCACCGGGCCCGCAGTGGCGGCGGCGCCCGGCCCCGGCATCGTCAAGCCGCTGCCGCCCGAGCTGTTCACCGTCCGGGGCACCAACGCCGAGACCAACTTGGCCGCCCTGCGCGGCACCGGCCGTCTCACTCCGGTGGACCGCTTCTTCGTCCGCAACCGCACCTCGACCCCGGTACTGGATGCGCGGACCTGGGGTCTGACCGTCTGGGGCAGCGGCCTGCGCGGCGGCCCGGCCCGTTCACCTGCGAACAGCCGCGCGCACTTCCCTCCGTCACCCGCGCGGTCGCCGTCGAATGCGCCGGCGGCGGACGCAGCTTCTACACCTCCCAGCAGGGCGAGACCGTCACCGGCACGGCGTGGACACTCGGGGCCGTCGGCGTCGCCCGCCGGCGTGGTGTGCGGCTCGCCGACGTGCTGCGCCGGGCCGGAATCGGCGGGCACGCCGTCGACGTGATGCCAGGGGCCTGGACGCGGAATTCAGCAGCGCCGGGGTGAACCTGGGCCGGGTGCGCCGTGCGCGTCTCCAAGGCGCTGGACGACGTGATCCTCGCGTACGAGATGAACGGCGCGCCCCTGCCGTTCGATCACGGCTTCCCGGTCCGGGTGATCGTCCCGGCCTGGATCGGCACGCGTCCATCAAGTGGGTCGGTGACATCGAGGTGAGCGCCGAGCCGCTCGTCTCGCCCTGGAACACCGACCTCTACCGGCTGTTCGGCCCCGGCCACCCGCCGCAGGGCACCGCCGAACACCCGGTCACCGTTGCCTGAGGTGCCCAACTCGGCTTTTGTGACTGGGGTGTTGCAGCTTCGTGGCGGACCGGGAGATGGCCTTCCGGTTCCTCGCCACGGGCCTCTAGGTTCCACGGTGAACCCATGGAATTGGAGCAGGCGTGAGTGTCACCGATGAGTTTCTCTCGCACAACGACTCCTACGCGGCCACCTTCAAAGGGCCGCTGCCCCTCCCTCCGGCCCGGCACACCGCCGTCGTCGCCTGCATGGACGCGCGGCTCAACCCGTATGCCATCCTCGGCCTCAAGGAGGGCGACGCGCATGTGATCCGCAACGCCGGGGGCGTCGTCACCGAAGACGTGATCCGGTCACTGGCGATCAGTCAGCGGCTGCTCGGCACCCAGGAGATCGTCCTCATCCACCACACCGACTGTGGCATGGTCACGTTCACCGACGACGGCTTCCGCCAGGGCATCGAGGCCGAGACCGGTGTCCGCCCGCCGTGGGCGGCGGAGGCCTTCACGGACCCGGAGGCGGACGTGCGGCAGTCGGTGCGGCGCATCACCACCAGTGTGTTCGTCCCGCACACGGGCGCTGTCCGGGGCTTCGTCTTCGACGTCGCCACGGGACGGCTCGACGAGGTCGCCTGAGATCCGGGCTCTCGCGCGGGCGCTACCCGCGGAGCTCCCGCGCCAGATAGGCAGCGGTGCGGCTGCCGGCCGCCCGCGCCACCTCGGCGGGCGGCCCGGCGGCGACCACGCGGCCACCTTCGTGGCCGGCGCCGGGCCCCAGGTCCACCACCCAGTCCGCGCCCGCAACCACCGTCATGTCGTGCTCGACGACCACCACCGAATGCCCCTGGTCGACCAGGCCGTGCAACTGGCGCATCAGCACCTCGACATCGGCGGGATGCAGTCCCGCCGTCGGTTCGTCCAGCACATACAGGGTGTGGCCGCGGCGCAGCCGCTGGAGCTCACTCGCCAGTTTGATGCGCTGCGCCTCACCGCCCGACAGCTCGGTCGCGGGCTGCCCGAGCCGCAGATAGCCGAGCCCGACGTCGAGCAGCGCCCGCAGGCTGCGCTCGGCGGCCGGGGCGCCGGCGAAGAAAGTGGCCGCGGCCTCGACCGTCAGATCCAGCACCTCGGCGATGTTCAGGCCCCGGTGGGTGACTTCCAGGGTCCGCGGGTTGTAGCGCGCGCCGAGGCAGTCCGGGCACGGGGTGTACGTACTCGGCAGGAAAAGCAGCTCCACGGAGACGAAGCCCTCGCCCGGGCAGGTCTCGCACCGCCCGCCCTTCACATTGAAGGAGAACCGGCCCGCCCTGTAGCCGCGCGCCTTCGCCTCCTCGGTGGCGGTGAAGAGCTTGCGTACGATGTCGAACAGTCCGGTGTACGTCGCCAGATTCGAGCGCGGGGTACGGCCGATGGGCCGCTGATCCACCGTCACCAGGCGCTTCACGCCGGGCAGTTCGACGTTCACCTCGCCGATCAGCGTCGACTTCCCGGAGCCGGACACACCGGTGACGGCGGTGAACACACCCAGCGGCAGCTCGGCCTCAAGACCGTCGAGGTTGTGCCGGGTGACCGGGCCGAGCCTCAGCAGGCCCGACGGTTCGCGCACGGTACGCGCGGGAGCCGGGGCGCGGTCGAACAGGAAGCGGCGCGTCGCCGACTCCGTGACAGCGGCCAGGCCGGCGGGCGGACCGCTGTGCAGCACCCTGCCACCGTGCTCGCCCGCGTGCGGGCCCACGTCGACGAGCCAGTCCGCGCGGCGCACCACATCCATGTGGTGCTCGACCACGAAGACCGAGTTGGAATCCAGTCGCGGTCCTTCTGCTCCAGGTCCCGCCACGGCCGGTCCACGTCGTGGCCGAGCGCGTCCAGTACGTCGCGCAGGTTCTTGCCCTGCCAGGCGCCGGGCCACGCGGCGATGGCACCCTCGCGGATCGTCAGCGAGGGGTCGGGCACCAGCAGTTCCTCGCTGGTGCGGTGGATCCGGCCCAGACCGTGGCACTCGCGGCACGCCCCGGCCGCAGTGTTCGGCGAGAACGCGTCGGAGTCGAGGGGCTCGGCGCCCGGCGGATAGGTGCCCGCGCGGGAGAACAGCATCCGCAGCGAGTTCGACAGGGTGGTGACGGTCCCGACAGAGGACCGCGAGGTCGGCGTGGACCTGCGCTGCTCCAGGGAGACGGCGGGCGGCAGGCCGCTGATCCCACCGACCTTCGGCGCGCCCACCTGGTGGATCAGCCGACGGGCGTACGGCGCGACGGACTCGAAGTAGCGGCGCTGGGCCTCCGCGTAGATCGTGCCGAAGGCGAGCGAGGACTTGCCGGACCCGGAGACGCCGGTGAAGACGACGAGTGCGTCACGGGGGATGTCGACGTCGACATGGCGGAGGTTGTGCTCGTCGGCGCCGCGCACACGCACATACGGGTCATGGGCACTGTGCATGGGGCGGAGCTCCGTACGGCCGAGGCGTGGGGACAAACAGTCCGATTCTAGGCGTCCGTGCGCGGGAGCCCCACCAGGGCGGCGAGGCGCCGGTAGGAGCCCAGCAGGGCGTCGCGCTCGTACGTACTGTTCGCGACGAGGTATTCGTCGGCGCCGCTGCGGCCGAGCACCTTCTCCAGGCCGTCCGCGACCTCGTCCCCGGTGCCGTGCAGATGGCCGCGCCGGGCCTCCTCGAAGAGCTCCCACTCGCGGTCGTTCATCGGCAGGGCAAGGATCTCGTCGACGGGCGCGAGCGGCGGGAACGCGCCACGAGTGCGGGAGTACGCCGACGCCCAGGCCTCGGGCACCAGCAGCCGCTCGGCCTCCTCGGTGGTTTCCGCGACGGTGACCGAGCCCGAGACCATGACGTACGGCCGCTCCCCCCAGGCGGACGGCCGGAACGCCTCCCGGTAGCCGTCGATCGCCCGCAGCATCTCCTCCTCGCCGCGCGCCGCGGCGATCACCAGGGGCAGCCCGGCCTCGGCGGCGACCTGGGCCCCGGCGCCGGTCGCCAGCACGAAGGCGGGCGGCAGCAGGCCCTCGGCGGGATGGGCGTGGACCTGCGGGTGCGCGCTCTGGTCACCGGTGAAATAGCCGAGCAGCTCCGTGAGCTGAGACGCGAAGTCGCCGGCGGCCTCCTTGTCGTGGCCCAGCGCCCTGCGTATCCCGTCGGTGAACCCCACCGACCGGCCCAGACCCATGTCGATCCGGCCGGGAAAGAGCGACTCCAGCACCCCGAACTGCTCGGCCACCACCAGGGGCCGGTGGTTGGGCAGCATCACGCCGCCGGTGCCGACCCGGATCGTGGACGTCGCCGCGGCGACGGCCGCGGCGAGCACGGTGGGCGCGGAGCCCGCCACGCCCGGCACGCTGTGGTGCTCCGAGACCCAGAAGCGGTGATAGCCCAGGCCCTCGATCCGCCGGGCGAGCTCCACGGTGTCGCGCAGGGCCTGCGGCGCACCGTGGCCCTCGCGGGTACGGGAACGGTCGAGTACGGAGAACCGGGTCTGCGCGATCACTGAGCTCACACCGGGTTCAACGCATTCGACGCCGCAGGATTCCCGCAGCCCGGGTCCGGTGTCGGCCGGGGCGTCCGAGTACGCGGATTAGGGTGGCCGGGTGAAGCCGAGCAGCAGGCCACTGGCCGTATTCGATCTGGACGGAACACTCGCGGACACCGCGCACCGTCAGCGCTTCCTGGACCGTAAGCCGCGCGACTGGGACGGATTCTTCGGTGCGGCTCCGGACGATCCGCCGCTGCCCGCGGGCGTGCGGATGGCCCTCGACAGCGCCGAGGAGTGCGAGGTCGTCTACCTCACGGGCCGACCCGAGCGGTGCCGCCGCGACACCCTCGCCTGGCTCGGCGCGCAGGGGCTGCCCGAGGGGCGGATCTGGATGCGCCGTGACAACGACCGGCGGCCCGCCCGCCACACCAAGCTGCACGTCCTCAAGCAGCTGGCCCGGGACCGGGAGATCCGGGTGCTCGTCGACGACGACGAGCTGGTCTGCGACGCCGCGCGACAGGCGGGCTTCACGGTCGTGCGCGCCCAGTGGGGAGCCGCGTCGGAGGCCCTCAAGGATGCGCAGGAGCGTGAGGGGCGCACCTGATCGGCGGACGTCGCCCATCCGGGTGCGCACCTGACTCGGAGCGCGATCCGGTCCGGTCCGATCCGAGTGCGCACCGGATGGGCGGGGCCCCGGTCAGGCGTCCGTGCCCTCGCCCGCGTCGTCGCCCGCCTCCAGCCGGAAGCCGACTTTCAGGCCCACCTGGTAGTGCTCGATCTCGCCGTCCACGATGTGGCCGCGGACCTGGGTCACTTCGAACCAGTCAAGATTGCGCACGGTCTGCGACGCCCGGTCGATGCCGTTGCGAATGGCCTGGTCGACGCCCTCGTGCGAGGTGCCGACGATCTCCGTGACCCGGTAGGTGTGGTCGGTCATGCGGCTCTCCCTCTGCTTCTGCTGCTCCTGCCCCGAGGGGCCCTTCCGTCGATGCTCGTACCCACCGTGCCCCACCCGCCGCCCGTGCGCGAGATGGGGAACCGGTGAAGAAAATGTGGGTCCCCACTCTTGACCCCACCATTGGTCCAGGCCAATTCTGGACATCGTGACCTATGCGAGAACAAGACTTCTGGCCGGATCCACCGCCTTCGCCGCCGTGGCCCTCACCGGGTGCGGCCTGCTGCCGGGCGCCGACGAGGACACCCGGACGGTCACCGTCTGGCTCATGAAGGACAGCGTCTCCGACGAATTCCTCGCCCGCTTCACCGAGGAATTCGAGAAGGAACACGACTCCATCGAGCTGGACATCGAGATCCAGGAGTGGACCGGCATCGGCGAGAAGGTCACCGCGGCTCTGCGGAGCGACGAAGCCCCCGATCTGATCGAGGTCGGCAACACCCAGGTCGCGCAGTACGCCGAAGGCGACGGACTGCGTGACCTGAGCGCGGAATCGGTGCGCGAACTGGGCAGCAAGGACTGGCTGCCGGGTCTCGCCGACCCGGGCAGCATCAACGGCCGTCAGTTCGGCATCCCCTGGTACGCCGCCAACCGTGTCGTCATCTACAACAAGGACCTCTTCGAGGAAGCGGGAATCGCGAAGCCGCCCGTGACCCGCGACCAGTGGTTGACCGACACTGCGGCGCTCAACTCCGCCGACACGCAGGGCATTTATCTGGCGGGTCAGGACTGGTACACCCTCGCGGGCTTCGTCTGGGACGAGGGCGGTGAGCTGGCCGAGGAGACCGGCGGCGACTGGGAGGGGGCCCTGCACACCACGGCCGCCCTCAAGGGGATGGACTTCTACCAGCGGCTGCAGGCCCTGGGCTCGGGCCCCAAGGGCGCGGACGAGGCCACGCCTCCGCAGGCGGACGTCTTCGCCGAGGGCGACGTCGCCCAGATCGTCTCCATACCGGGCGCCGCGAAGATCATCGAGCAGCGCAACCCTGAACTCAGGGGAAAGCTGGGCTACTTCCCCATCCCCGGCAAGAGCGAGGCCCGGCCGGGCGCCGTCCTGGCCGGTGGCTCCGACCTCATCGTCCCGGAGAAGTCCGACGCCCAGGACGCCGCCGTCGAGGTCGTCAAGGCACTGGCGGGCGAGAAGTGGCAGACCGAGCTGTCCCGGGCCATGAGCTACGTGCCCAACAAGACCACCCTCGCGAACGTCGTCGAGGGCCAGGAGGGCACCGCGGCGATGGCGGCGGGGGCCGCACAGGGACGTACGCCCCCCAACTCGCCGCGGTGGGCCGCCGTCGAGGCGGACAACCCCATCAAGATCTACATGACACAGGCGCTGACCGGAGACGACCCGGCGGGGGCCGCGAGGGCAGCATCCGAGGAGATCACCCGGATGCTGGCCGCCCGCTGACCCCGGCTCAGGAAGCCACCGCGAGCGACAGTGCGAAACGCTCCGCTTCGTCGGTCCACCAGTGCCGCAACTCCATTCCGGCCGCCGCGAGTTCGTCGCGCACCCCCTCGCGGCGGAACTTCGCCGAGACCTCCGTGCGGATCTCCTCGCCGGCCTCGAAGGACACCGCGATGTTCAGCTCCGGGATCTTCACGGTGAGCGCCCTGCGGGCCCGCAGCCGCATCTCGACCCACTCGTTCTCGCCGTTCCACACCGCGACATGGTCGAAGTCGGCCGGGTCGAAGTCCGCACCGAGCGCACGGTCGATGACGGACAGGACGTTCTTGTTGAACGCCGCGGTGACGCCCTGCTCGTCGTCGTACGCGGCGACGAGCGTGGCCTCGTCCTTCACCAGGTCCGTGCCCATCAGGAGCGCGTCACCGGGTGAGAGGAGCGAACGCACGGATGCCAGGAACGCCGTGCGTTCGCCGGGCAGCAGATTGCCGATCGTGCCGCCGAGGAAGACCACCAGACGCGGCCCGGGAGTCCCGGGCAGGGCCAGGCCGCGGGTGAAGTCCGCGATCAGCGCGTGCACGGACAGGCCGGGGCGCTCGGCGAGCAGCGACTCCGCGGCCAGGGTCAGGGCGCTCTCGCTCACGTCCACCGGCACATAGCTGTGCAGTGCGGGCAGCGCGTCCAGCAGATGCCGCGTCTTCTCGGAGGACCCCGAGCCGAGCTCAATCAGGGTGGACGCACGCGTGGCCGTCGCGATCTCGGGAGCGCGGGCGATCAGGATCTCCCGCTCCGCGCGCGTCGGGTAGTACTCAGGAAGGCGGGTGATCTCCTCGAACAGCTCACTGCCGCGCGCGTCGTAGAACCACTTGGGCTGCAACTCCTTGGGCGTACGGGTCAGTCCGTGCAGCACGTCGGCGCGCAGATCGGCGTCCGTCGCGTCCTCGGGCAGGGTGCGGGTCAGCAGGAACGGGCTCACGCAGTGGGCTCCTTGAGCGGGGTCAGCAGGACATCGGTGCGGGTGGCGGCGAGGAGCGTGTGGTCGGGGACCTCCACCCAGTGCGGATCGTCGTCGTACGGCTCGGAGGCCACGATGGTGCGGCGACCGGGCTCGGCGAAATACCACAGGGTGTCGCCCCAGGTGGTCGCCGCGACCGTCTCGCCGTCCGTGAGCAGCAGGTTCAGCCGCGACCCCGGGGCGGCGGCGGCCAGCTCGACGACGGTGTCGGCCAAGGCCTGCCCCAACTCGTCGCCTTCGCGCAGCCGGTGCAGCACGAGGGCCCAGACGAGCGCCGAGTCGCAGCGCGCCTCCAGCGCCAGCAACTCGGCCGCGGGTAGCGCCGAGGCGAGCGCGGCCACGGACCCGGGCCAGCCCTTGAGCGCCCCGTTGTGGCTGAACAGCCAGGGCCCGGCGGCGAACGGCGCCGCCGCGGCCTCCCCGTCCGAACCCGCATCGGTGGCGTCGCGGACAGCCGCGAGCACCGCCCCGGAGCGCACGACCCGGGCCAGGTCGGCGAAGGGCGCGTCGGCCCACATGGGCCCCGAACGCCGGTAGCGGGCCGGCACCGGGTCGCCCTTGGCGTACCAACCCACTCCGAAGCCGTCCGCGTTGACCGTTCCATACCGCTGCAGGCGCGGCTCCCACGCCTGGCGGTACAAGCCGTTCACGGGCTTGATCAGCAGCTCACCCAGCGGCACCGGCGGCCCCAGGCACGCGAAATGCCGGCACATCAGGCGTCCTGCGCGTCGCGCGCCGTGCGGAACCCGGAGAAGATCTGGCGGCGCATGGGCAGGTCCCAGTTGCGGAAGGTGCCGCGGCAGGCCACCGGGTCCACGGCGAAGGAACCGCCGCGCAGCACTTTGTGCGCGCTGCCGAAGAAGACCTCCGAGTACTCGGGGTACGGGAAGGCCGTGAAGCCGGGGTACGGCAGAAAGTCGCTGGACGTCCACTCCCAGACGTCACCCATCAACTGCCGGACGCCCAAAGGCGATTCGCCGTCCGCGTAGGCACCCACCGGAGCCGGCTGGAGGTGGCGCTGGCCGAGGTTCGCCCGCCTCGGTGTGGGATCCGCGTCACCCCACGGATAGCGCAGCGAGCGCCCCGACACCGGGTCGTAGCGGGCCGCCTTCTCCCACTCGGCCTCCGAGGGCAGCCGTCGGCCGGCCCACTTGGCGTACGCGTCGGCCTCGTACCAGCTCACATGCATGACCGGCTCGTCCTCGGGGACGGGCTCCACGACACCGAAGCGCCGCCGCAGCCACTGGCTGCCCTCTCGGTGCCAGAACAGCGGCGCCGCGAGCCTGTTCGTCCGGACCTGGGCCCAGCCTTCGTCGGTCCACCAACGCCCGTCGGTGTACCCGCCGTCCTCGATGAAGTGCAGATACGCCCCGTTGCTCACCGGGGTGGTGTCCATGAGGAACGCCGGGACGAAGCGGTGGTGCGCGGGCCGCTCGTTGTCGAGAGCCCATGGTTCGGTGGAGGTGCCCATCGTGAACGGGCCCCCGGGGATCAGCACTTCCTCCGGCTTGCCCGCCGTCGTCCCGCCCGTCGGCCCCGGGGGCGGGGGAGCGGTGAGGGCGACGGGCCCGCGCCGCAACTGGTGGGTGATCAGCATGGTCTCGTCGTGCTGCTGCTCGTGCTGCGCGACCATCCCGAACGCGAAACCGGCGTCCAGCAGCGGGCTGCCCTCGAGCGGGGTGTGCTCCAGGACGTCGAGCACCCGCCCGCGTACGTCCGAGGCGTACCGCCGGGCATCGGCGGGGGCCAGCAGCGGCAGTGACGGGCGTGCCGCCCGAGGATGCTCGAAGGCGTCGTACACGGAGTCGATCTCGGGGTGCATCGGCTCGCGCCCCGCCACGTTCCGCAGCAGCCACAGCTCTTCCTGATTGCCGATGTGCGCCAGGTCCCAGACCAGCGGCGACATCAACGGAGAGTGCTGGGCGGTCAGTTCGCCGTCGTCGACGCACGAGGTGAGGACGGCGGTACGCTCGCGGGCCGCGAGCAGCGCCTCGACGGCGCGGGCCCGAAGGGCATCCGGGCCGGCCCGGCCGTCGGATTCCGTGGGGCCGGTGGGGTCGCTCATGTGCGGATGTCCTTCCCGGGAGCGGAGTCGAGCAGATCGTCGGCGGGACATCGGCCGCGGACGACATAGCGCTCGGTGAACTCGGCGACGGCGCACTGCACGGCGGTGGACGCGCCGAGCCGCGGGAGCGCGTCGAGAGCGGCTTCGAAGCAGATCTCGGCGGCGGCGCGCAGCTCGGCGTCGGCCAGCCCGTACCTGGCGGCGTTGAGCCACAGCGGATTGCGCGGCGCGGGCATCGACCCGGCCGTCTCCCGCAGAGGCTTCACGGTCCGGTACGCGATCTCCGAGGCCTGCGGGTCGTCGAAGAGCGCGGTGGTCACCGCGAGCGGAATGATCCAGCCACTCTCGCCCGGCTGCGCGTCGATCATGCGCAGTTCGATGTGGCCGTGCGGCCGTACCGGCGGGAAGAGCGTGGTCAGGTGGTATTCGAGGTCCGCGCGGGTCGGCGGCCTCGGCGTGCCGGAGCGTATCCAGGAGCGGAACGACAGCGCCTCCGGTACGTCCCACGGCTTGCCGTTCCCGCTCCGCACGCACATCACAGGAGCGTCCAGCGCACGCCGGGTCCACGCGCCGCGCGGCTCCAGATCCTGCGGCGGCGCCAGCGAACGTCCCGGCTCGATCTCCGTCCACAGGGCCTGGCGCGTGGAGCGCCAGCCGGTGCGCCGCCCGTGGTGGAACGGGGAATTCGCGAAGGCCGCCATCAGTACCGCGCCCAGGAGATGCGCGAGCAGCCAGCGCCGCCCGTACCCGAGCGGACCCGGCTCCTCCTCGCCCGCGTCCAGGCAGACCTGTACGGAGGCGGACGAACACATCATGGCCCGCCCCTCGGGCCCGGTCCGGTCGAGGTACGACTCCATCGCGTCGTAGCGGGGCTCGTGCAGCAGCCGCTGCGCCGGATGCCAGGGGTCGGTGCCGATGCCGCTGAGGGTGAGGTCCCGGGCCCGCAGCTCGGCGCGTACGGCGTCCAGATCGGCGTCGACGGAGTCGATGCACGCCATCAGGGAGGGGGCAGGGATCGAGCTGAGCTCGACCTGGCCGCCGGGCTCGAAGGTGAGGGCCGAATCCAGCGGCAGCGCCCGCAGGGCGGTGTGGGCCGCTTCGACGCGGGCGGGCTCTACGGGGAGCTGGGGGAGATGCAGCTCATGAACGAGCCATTCGAGTTCGACGCCGACGGCGCGAGGCGGCCCCGTCTTGAAACAGATACCGCGAAGGAACGCCTCGGCCTCTGTCTCCGTGACCGGCGGGTCGCCCTCGATGAAATTCCCTGTGGGCCCTGTGGGCATGGATTTTTCCTCCTTGTGAGAGCTCGTGCCCGAGCCCGCCCCGGGCCCGGGTCGGGCACCGCACTCCACCTAAGCCACTGCGATCGCCTCGCACAAGAGTGCCCCTCCGGCGGAGATGCAGCCACCGCAAAAGGTGGCCGGGAGCTGTCGGTGGCCTCGCGGTTCCCGCGCGCACATGTGCCCCATGGACGGCCGGCGCACACCTCCGGCCGCTCAGCTCCAGCCGTAACGCTCCCTGAGCCGCCGGACGACCCGGTCGAAGCGCGGCCGGTCCAGAGCGCACGCCTCGCGTCGCATGCCCTCCTCGTGCACCCGCAGCACCCGGTCCACGGCGACCCAGGACTCGCGGCCCGCCGCGTCCCACGGCCCGACCCCGATCGCCACCCATTCGCGGTCCTGGTCGTGGCGCTTGCTGGAGAGCTGCACGGCGAGCAGTGTGCCGGTGGCCTCCCGCGCGACCACCAGGACCGGCCGGTCCTTGCCCCGCCCGTCGTTCTCCTCGTAGGGCACCCAGGTCCAGACGATCTCGCCCGGATCGGGATCCCCGTCGCGGTCCGGTGCGTAGGAGGTGCGGACGGGACCGATACCGCGGGGCGCGGCCTCGGTCGTCGCGGTGGGACCGCCGCGGCCGGGCAGATCGGCGGAGGCGTCGGCCGGCTCGTGAAGTGTCGTCATCCGGACGAGGCTAGGCCCTGTACGGCCGCGGTCCGCGGAGCGCCCCGGCCGGGCGGCGGCAGGATCAGGGGGCCGCCGGGGTCAGCGGACGGTGCGGATCGGGCGCACGGCCAGGGCGCCCAGCACCGCCAGAACCGCCGCGACCAGGAAGAGGCTGGTGTAGCCGCCGACGCTGACGACCACCGAGGCGATGAACGGGGCAACGATCTGCGGCCCCGCGTTGGCGATGTTGAGTACGCCCATGTCACGTGCGGCGTTCTCCGCCTTCGGCAGCACCATCGTCACCAGCGCCGTGTCCACGGCCATGTAGCAGCCGAAGGCCAGCCCGTTGACGATGGCGAAGGCGAGCATCGCGGTCCAGCTCGTCGACACTGCCGGGATGACCAGGGCGACGGCGGACAGCGCGGCCGAGGCGCCCACGAAGAGCTTGCGCCGGTCGAACCGGTCCGAGAGGTAGCCGCCGAGGACGGTCGAGACGACCATGGCCACGCTGCTGACCGGCATCAGGATCGCCACCGCCTCCTCGGCCCGCAGCCCGGCGGGCAGCACGGTGTGGTCCTTGATGATGTAGAGCAGGAAGCCGTTCACCGCGAAGTAGCCGAGGACCAACAGGGCGCGGCCGATGAAGGCCCAGCGGAAGTCGTGGGACTTCAACGCGCCGGCGAAGGCGGCCAGTTGGTCCCGTACCGGCAGGGACTCCCGGGCCGGGATGCGCTGCTCGCGGGTGCAGGTGGTGAACAGGACGGCCGCGGCGGCGACGAGTGCGCCGAAGACGAGATAGCCGGTGCGGTAGTCGTTGGAGAAGGCCGCGCCGATGAGTGCGCCGATGGTGCTGCCGAAGGGCAGCCCGAGGCCGACGGCGGCCGAGGCCTTGCCGCGTGCGGTCATCGGGACGCGGTCGGGGACGACCGAGGTGATCGCGGCCTGGTAGACGTTCATCACGGCCTGGCTCAGGCACCAGGCGATGGTGATCAGCAGGATCGTGTGCACGCTGCCCAGCAGGAACATCGCCGGGACGGCGAGCAGCCCGCCGCCGAGAATCCACGGGTTGCGCCGCCCCGAGCGGTCGGAGAGCGCACCCGCCACCGGATTGAAGACCGTCGCGAAGATCGCCGACACGCCGGCGACGAGGCCGAGGTTGGTCACCTTGTCGGCCGGATCGACAGCCTCGACCTGCAGAGCGAGCAGTACGCCGCCGACCCCGATGTACAGGGCGTACATGGCGGTGTTGCCGACGAGGAGCAGCGGCAGCAGGCCGCGGCCCGGCCGGGGCGACCTGGTGGAGCCGGCATCGGTGGTGCCGGTGCCGGGAGAGGAAAGGGCCACAGTGCCCTCCAGGGGAGTGTCTCCGGGGGCTGGCACGGAGACGAGCGGATGGGGAGATCCAGAAGTGGTTACACGTGTCAGTGACCTGTGTAGGCACTGTGTAGCACTTGATTCAGGCCATCCGCCAGACCTGGAGCCGCACCGGTCTGGAAAGATGCCGAACGCGATGAGTCAGACACCGAGGAAGACCGCCGAACAACCTGTCCCGACCAGCACCGATGTCGCGCGCCTGGCGGGCGTCTCGCGCGCGACGGTTTCGTACGTACTGAACAACACCTCGGCCGTGCGGATCAGCGAGCCGACCCGCCGCCGAGTCCGGGAGGCCGCCGAGGAACTGGGTTACGTGCCGCACGCCGCCGCCCGGAGCCTGCGCGCCGGGCACACCCGGATCGTGCTCCTGCCCACGGCGCACGTTCCGGTCGGCCCGCTCTACAGCCGGTTCTTCAACGAGCTGCAGTGGGCGCTGCGCCGACTCGACTACACCGTCGTCCAGTACGCGAGCATCGGCCTCGGCGGCGACGAAGCGGCCCGCGCCTGGGCCGAGTTGCGCCCGGTCGCGGTTCTCTCGCTCGGCGAGATCGCCCTCACCCCCCAGGGCGTCCAGGTGCTCAAACGCTCGGGCGCCAAGGCCGTGATAACGCTCGGCCCCCAGCGGGTGGAGGGCGCCCACGCGCTGGTCATGGACCAGCGGGAGGTGGGCAGGGCCGCCGGAGGCCATCTGCTGGAGCGCGGATACCGGCGGATCGGCGTCGTGATGCCCGGCGAGCCCGGCCTCGAACTGTTCTCGAAGCCGCGACTCGCGGGCGTTCGGGGGGCCCTGGCGGGCAGCGAAGTGTACGTGGAGCAGCTGGAGATGAGGTACGACGAGGAGTCGGCGGCGGCCCTCGCCGGGCGCTGGCGCACGCTCGGACTCGACGCGGTCTTCGCGTACAACGATGAGTACGCCCAACTCCTGATGCGGGCTTTGCAGGACGAGGGTGTCGACGTGCCGGGGGAGGCGGCGGTGATGGGCGCGGACGATCTGCTGCTCGGCAAATTGCTGCGGCCCCGACTGAGCACGGTGCATGTGGAGATGACGACCGGGCAGTACCTGGCGGACTTCCTGGACCGGGTGGTACAGGAGCCGGGGGCGGAGCCCGAACGGCACGACCTGATGGGCGCCACGGCCGTTGCCCGGGAGTCCAGCTGACGAGGTGGGGGAGGGGCGCGGATCTGGAGCGGTTGCGCGGCCGTGAGGACCCGCGGCAGCGGAGGGTGATCGGGCCGGACGGGGCATGTGGGCCGGGAGTGGTCGGCGTGAGGGTGCGCGGTCCGGGAGGTGATCGGGCCGGCGGGGCGTACGGGCTGAAGGGCGCCCCCTTCGGCTTCAGCTTCGTCCGGTGACCGAGGACGCCGCGCGCAGGTCCGCCTCGATGAGCCTCGCCGTCTCGTGGAGCGCGGGCAGTAGCGCCCGGCGCATCTCCTCCGGGGTGCCGTGACCCGCGTGCTTCGCCACGTTGACGGCGGCCACCGTCCGCCCGCTCCTGTCCCGCACCGGCACGGCGAGTGAACGCAGGCCCTCCTCCAACTCCTCGTCCACCAGGGCGTGTTCCTCGTCGGCGGCCCGCTGGATGATCGCGTCGAGCGCGGCGCGCGAGGTCACGGTGTGCCGAGTCAGCGCCGGCAGTACGTCCGGCGGAAGGGGCCGGGACCCGGGGGCGAGCCCAGCCAGCAACACCCGGCCCATGGAGGTGGCGTACGCCGGAAAGCGCGTCCCCACCGTGATGTTCACGCTCATGATGCGCACCGTCGGGACGCGCGCCACATAGTGGATGTCGGATCCGTCGAGCACCGCCAGCGACGCCGACTCGTGCACGCGCCCGGCCAGCGTGGCCAGATGGGGTTGGGCGATCTCGGCGAGCCCCAGGCCCGAGAGGCGGGCGCAGCCCAGTTCCAGCACCCGCGGCAACAGACGGAACCGCCGCCGGTCCGCTGCGGCGTACCCGACGTACCCCAGATGCTCCAGGGTGAGCAGGGAGCGCCGGGCCGTCGCCCTGGCCAGCCCGGTCGCCCCGGCGACCTCCGTCAGCGTCATCCCGTCGCCGCGGTCCGCGCCGAGCGCCGTCAGGACGGCGAGACCGCGCGCCAGTGACTGCAGGAAACCGGGCCCGAGCTCACGCTTCGCCGCCGCCGAGGTGTTCGCCGCGGCGTCCGGCGTCGTGCCGGGCGGAGCGCCCGTCGCCCCGGCCGTGATTCCCGGCGTCGGGTGGGGCGCCGCCAGCGCCGCCTCCAACTCGGCGCGCACCGCGCGCAGTCGGGGCAGTACGGCGCCGCGCAGTGAGTCCAGGGTGTGCCTGCTGGTGTGGCTCGCGACGCTCACCGCGCACACCGTCGCACCCGCCGCGTCGCGCACCGGAACGGCGACCGCGACCAACCCGGGCTCGACCAGCTGGTCGTCGCCCGCCCAGCCCTCGCCCGCCGCCCGCGCGGCCCGTTCCTCGAAGGCGCCCGGCGCCTGTGGCCGGGCGGCCGGCGGCAGGGCGGTGAAGTGCGCGGCCGACGGATCGGCGTTCCGTAGGGCCCGCCAGGCGTCCCACCCGCCCGTGTCCCAGCGCGCCGCGAACAGCGCGCCGGGTGCGCACCGTTCGGCGGGCAGCAGATCGCCGATCCGCAGGGCGAGCGACATCGTGCGCCGCCGTGTGGTCTGGAGGACGAACCTCGCGCCGCCGGCGTCCGGCACCGCGACCGACACCGACTCGTCGAGCTCGTCCGCGAGCCGCTCCGCCGCAGGCCCGAGCGCCGCCGGGATCCCACACGCAGTCAGATAGGCCCCGGACAGCTCCAGCACCCTCGGGGTCAGGGCCACTTCGCGCCCGTCGCCGCGCACGAGGCCGAGCCGGTCCAGGGTGGACACCACCCGGTCGACGGTGGAGCGCGCGAGGCCCGTCGACCGTACGAGATCGCTGTGCCGCATCCGGTCGTCGGCGCCGGGCGCGGCCAGCGCGCGCAGCACGGTGAGCCCGCGCTCCAGCGGGCCCACGGACTCGGCGGGCGGCGGGGTGTGCGGTGCGCTGTCCGGCGCGGGACGCCTCATGGGTTCCTCCTGGCAGACCGCTGACCCGCTGACCCGCTGACCCGTTGACAGCGGACAGTGCTCGGCAGAGACTCGGGCGAGGTCGAATATGAACGATAGTTCACTGGGCGAACACATCACCAGCGCGGGAGAGAATTCGATGAGCATCCGGGACGTCTACATCGTCGACGCCGTCCGCACCCCGATCGGCAAGTTCGGCGGTGCGCTCTCCGGTGTACGCCCCGACGACCTCGCCGCGCACGTCGTCAGGTCGCTCGTCGACCGCAGCCCCGACCTCGACCCCTCCCGCATCGACGACGTCTACTTCGGCGACGCCAACGGCGCGGGCGAGGACAACCGCGACGTGGCGCGGATGGCCGTCCTGCTCGCCGGGCTCCCCGCGAGCGTCCCGGGAGTCACCGTCAACCGGCTCTGCGGCTCGGGCCTGGAAGCCGTCATCCAGGCGGCGCGCGCCGTCGCGCTCGGCGACGCCTCGGTGGCCGTCGCGGGTGGCGTCGAGTCGATGTCCCGCGCGCCCTGGGTGCTCCAGAAGCCCGAGCGCGCCTTTCCCGCCGGGCACCAGCAGCTCCACTCGACGACGCTGGGCTGGCGCATGACCAACCCGCGGCTGCCCGACGAGTGGACGGTGCCACTCGGTGAGGGCGCCGAGCTGATCGCCGACAAGCACACCATCACCCGCGAACAGCAGGACGCGTTCGCGCTCGCCAGCCACCGCAAGGCGGCCGAGGCCTGGGCCGCGGGGCTCTACGACGGCGAGGTCGTCCCGTACGACGGAGTGGATCTCCTGCGGGACGAGTGCATCCGGGAGGGTTCGACCATGGATGCCCTCGCCAGGCTGAAGCCCGCCTTCCGCAAGGACGGCAGCGTCACGGCGGGCAATGCCTCACCGCTCAACGACGGCGCCGCCGCGCTGCTGCTCGTCGACGACGAGGGGCTGCGTGCCACCGGCCGTGAGCCGCTCGCCCGGATCCGCGCCTCCGCCGTCACCGGTATCGAGCCGCAGCTCTTCGGCCTCGGACCCGTCGAGGCGGTCCGGCGCGCACTGGCCAAGGCGGGCCGGACCTTCGCCGACCTCACCACCTTCGAGCTCAACGAGGCGTTCGCCGCCCAGTCGCTCGGTTGCCTCTCCGAATGGCCGGACCTCGACCCCGCCGTCGTCAATCCGCGCGGCGGGGCCATCGCCATCGGCCATCCGCTCGGCGCGTCCGGAGCCCGACTCGCCGGGTCCGTCGCCCATCAGCTGGCCGCCGTCGGCTCCGGCACGGGCCTCGCCGCACTGTGTATCGGAGTCGGCCAGGGCCTCGCCCTCGTACTGGAGCGCTGAAGGCATGCGGACCACCGTGGGGATCATCGGGGGTGGCCCGGCCGGACTGCTGCTCGCCCGGTTGCTGCACACCGCCGGAATCGACTGCGTCGTCCTGGAGAACCGGACGCGCGACTACGTCGAACAGCGCCAGCGCGCCGGGATTCTCGAACAGGGCACCGTGGACGCGCTGCGCGCCTGCGGCGCGGGCGCCCGGATGGACGCCGAAGGGCTGGTGCACGACGGCATCGAGCTGCGCTTCGACCGGCAGAGCCACCGCGTCGACTTCCCGGCGGCGACCGGTGGGCGGTCCGTGATGGTCTACGCGCAGACGGAGGTCGTCAAGGACCTGATCGCGCTCCAGCTGGCCGAAGGCCCACCCCTGTTCTTCCAGGCGCGAGCTCTGGCCGTCGAGAAGCCGGAGTCCGACCGTCCCGTGGTCCGGTTCTCCCACGGCGGCCGGGAGCAGACGCTGGAGTGCGACTACGTCATCGGCTGCGACGGCTTCCACGGCATCGCCCGCGCCGCGATTCCGGCCGCCGTGCGCCGTACGTACGAGCGCTCCTATCCCTACTCCTGGCTCGGCATCCTGGCCGATGTCCCGCCCTCCTGCGACGAGTTGATCTACGCGCGGGGCGCGGGCGGCTTCGCCCTGCACAGCATGCGCTCGCCCACCGTCTCCCGGTTCTACCTCCAGGTCCCGAACGGCACCGACCCGGCCGACTGGCCCGACGAGCGGATCTGGGACGAGCTGGACCGGCGCTTCGCCGTCGACGGGGGCCGGCGTCTGGCGCGCGGCCCTGTCACCGCCAAGTCGGTGACGCCGATGCGCAGTCATGTCACCGAGCCGATGCGGTACGGGCGGCTCTTCCTGGCGGGGGACGCCGCGCACATCGTGCCGCCCACCGGGGCCAAGGGGTTGAATCTGGCCGTGTCCGACGTGCGCGTCCTGGCCCGCGCCTTCGAGCACCACCGGCGCACCGGTTCGGCCGAACTCCTGGACGGTTACTCCGATGTGTGCCTGCGGCGGGTATGGCAGGCCACCCGGTTCTCGTACGACATGACGACGATGCTGCACAGCCGGCCGGACGACGACGCCTTCGACGAGCGCGTGCATCTGGCGCGGCTGCACCGCCTCGCGGCCTCCGGGCCCGCCACCGCCGAGCTCGCCGAGAACTACACCGGACTGCCACTGGAAGAGATCGGCTGAACCGGCGAGTGGGCCGGCAGCCGGGGCAGGTGGCTGCCGGGATCGGGCGCGTACAACGAGCATCGCCGTGGCGGCGCCGCTGCTTCCCGGTACCCGGCAGCGGGGCCGAGGCTTTCGTGGCGCAAGTCCTCGGGTGCCACAACGACGGCGGGCCCGGCCGTTTCCCGGCCGGGCCCCGCGCGCGCACCGTGGTGTCAGCCCACGTCCTTGGCTTCGTCCGCCGCCCCGGTCGTCCCGCCCGCCTCGCCGGCTTCCTTCGCGTCGTCGACGGACTTGCGGACCTCGTCCATGTCGAGCTTGCGGGCCTGCCCGATGACGTCCTCCAGGGCGGCCTCGGGCAGCGCGCCGGGCTGGGCGAACACCGCGACGTTCTCCCGCACGATCATCAGGGTCGGGATCGAACGGATCTCGAAGGCCGCGGCCAGCTCCTGCTGGGCCTCCGTGTCGACCTTCGCGAAGACCAGGTCCTGGTGGCGCTCGGAGGCACCTTCGTAGACCGGCGCGAACTGGCGACACGGGCCGCACCAGGAAGCCCAAAAATCAATCAGGATGAAGTCGTTCTCCGACACAACCTGATCGAAGTTTTCCTTGGTGAGCTCAACGGTGGACATGCGGTGCTCCTCTTCCTGGCATAACTGACGTAGCCGTCCCGCACAACGACATACGGGCCCGACCTATTCCGCCTGCCCGGGTGGCCACGGCGCACACCCCCGACCAGACTGCACCCTATGACTGGACGTGTGGATTCTGTGGATTCTGTGGATGCGACGGGTGCTGTGGACGCTGTCGAGTACGACGTGGTGGTGGTCGGCGCCGGGCCGGTGGGCGAGAACGTGGCGGACGGCGCCAGGACGGCCGGGCTGAGCGTGGCGGTCGTGGAGAGCGAACTGATCGGCGGGGAGTGCTCGTACTGGGCCTGCATGCCCAGCAAGGCGCTGCTGCGCCCGGTGACCGCGCGCGCCGACGCGCGCCGCGTCCCGGGACTGCGGCAGTCCGTGCAGGGCCCTCTCGATGTGCCGGCGGTGCTCGCCCACCGCGATTCCTACGCCTCGCACTGGAAGGACGACGGCCAGGTGGACTGGCTGGAGTCGGTCGGCGCGCACATCTACCGGGGCCAGGGCCGGCTCGCCGGCCCGAAGCAGGTCACGGTCGAGGGCCCCGGCGGCGAACGGCACACGCTGACCGCCAGGCACGCGGTCGCGGTGTGCACCGGCACCCGGGCCGTCGTGCCCGGTCTGCCGGGCGCGGTGGACGCGAAGCCCTGGACGAGCCGCGAGGCGACCAGTGCCCAGCAGGTACCCGGGCGCCTGGTGGTCGTCGGCGGGGGAGTGGTCGGCGTGGAGATGGCGACGGCCTGGCAGGCACTCGGCTCGCAGGTGACCGTGCTCGTACGCGGAGAGGGCCTGCTGGCCAAGATGGAGCCCTTCGCGGGGGAGCTGGTGGCCGAGGGACTCGCCGAGGCAGGGGCGACGGTACGCACCGGTGTCTCGGTCGCCTCCGTCGAACGCGACGGCGGGACCGGACCGGTCACGGTGGTGCTCAAGGACGGCGAGCGGATCGAGGCGGACGAGATCCTCTTCGCCACCGGCCGTGCCCCCCGCACCGACGACATCGGCCTGGAGACGGTCGGTCTGACAGCCGGGGACTGGCTGGACGTGGACGACAGCTGTCTGGTCCGGGGCAGCGACTGGCTGTACGGCGTCGGCGATGTCAACCACCGGGCGCTGATGACCCATCAGGGCAAGTACCAGGCCCGTATCGCGGGCGCGGCCATCGCGACCAGGGCGCAGGGCGAGCCCCTGGCGACCGGTCCGTGGGGCGAGCACGCGGCGACCGCCGACCACGCGGCCGTCCCCCAGGTGGTCTTCACCGACCCGGAGGCGGCGGCCGTCGGCCTCAGCCTCGCGGAGGCCGAGGCGGCAGGGCGCCGGGTGCGCGCGGTCGACTACGACCTGGCGTCGGTGGCGGGCTCGGGCCTGTACGCCGACGGTTACCGGGGCCGGGCCCGCATGGTCGTCGACCTGGACCGCGAGATCGTGATCGGCGCCACGTTCGTGGGACCGGCGGTCGGCGAGCTGCTGCACTCCGCCACGGTGGCGGTCACCGGTGAGGTGCCGCTCGACCGTCTGTGGCACGCGGTACCGGCCTATCCGACGATCAGTGAGGTGTGGCTGCGGCTGCTGGAGACATACCGGGCCGAGGCCGCGAAGAAGTAGCGACAGCCGACGTGACGCACGGTGTCGGGGCCGTGCGCCAGGTCTCCCGCGTCGGAGGCCGGACCCGCTGCGGGCGGTGACGAATCCCGCCGAATGCCGTGACGGTCCTGGCCGGTCCTGGCCGGGCCGTGGCCACCCGGGCGACGACGGCCGACGGCCGTATGAGTATGCGCCGCACCATCTGCGTGTTCCGCAGTGAGTACGGATTGGGACGGCCCGGCGCGCAGTGCTTCGTCGCAGCCGCCGTACAACGAGGCCGACGACGACGTCACGGCAGCCTTCGAGCGCTTTCGCTTCCAGACTCGCAGACCCACTTTTCGCGGCGCCGTGGCCCGTACCGAGGATGACGAGCCGGTCGGCATGGCATCCGGCTTCTCAGTCGAATCCGACACGGGGTGGTGGGGCGAGCTGACCGGGCCCGTCCCCGACGACATGCGGCGCGAGGACGGGCAACGCACCTTCGGCCTCATGGAACTTGCCGTGCGCGGGCCCTGGCGCGGGCAGGGTGTTGCGCGGCCTCTGCACGAGACCTTGCTCGACGGTATCGGGGCCGAGTGGGTGCTGTTGAACGTCCACCGGGACAGCACGGCGGCGTCGGCCGCCTACCGGGCGTGCGGCTACCGCAAGATCGGTGAGGCGAGGCGGTGGGAAGGCCCGGATCTCTATGACGTCATGCTGCTCGGCCTGCGCACCTGACGACTGCCCGCCGGCGCATCCGCGCTGGTCCCGGCCGGCTCGGAGGCACACAGGCCTCGTTTCGGACCGACGACGCTTGAAGGCCCAGCGACTCTCGGGGCGCCCGGCGGGGCCGCCCCTGGAGCAGGCATGCCGCCGGTGTTCGCCGGGCCTCAGCTCAGCGGTGGCTGAACCAGCTCGCCGCCGACGGGAGAAGCCTGTCGTCGTAGCCGAACAGCGCCTGGTTTCCCAGCCGTTGCCCGAGGGTGTGGCCGTGGGCGGCTTCGACGACTCACCGGCCGCCCTGTCGACCTGCCCCCAGCTCACGACGATCCGTCAGCCCTGGGGCCGGATCAGCACCGAGACGGTACGGACCCTGCTCGCCCGGATCGCGGGGGAGGAGCCCCCCGCGGTCATAACTCCCCACCGAACTGGTGCGCCGCGGCTCGGCCTGACCTCGCCGGGGCCCCCCGCCGGGCGTCGGCCAAATGGTGCCCTTGTGGAGCGGGTGGTGCCGGAGTATCCCTCGGGAGGGGAGTGACCTCCCAGCCGATGTCGAACGCTTCGGCGGACCGGAAGAGGGGAACGCGACATGCGGCGAAGATACGGACCTGGATGGCCGGCGCTGGCCGGGCTGGTGGTGCTGGGCGTGGCCGCGGGAGTGCTGCCCGCGACCGCCGCGACACCGGACCGGGCCCGGCCCGGCGGCGAGCGGGCCCAGGTGCAGGCCGGACCGGACCGCGCCGCCCGCTCCCCGCGAGAGCTCACGAGCTTCTTGGCTGAGCTACCCAAAGGCGGCGACCTGCACCATCACCTCTCGGGAGCTGTTCGCACCGAATCGCTCATCGAGTACGCGGCCCGGGACGCGAAGTGCGTCGACACCACCACCTTCGTGGTGACACCCGGCCCCGCCCCGTGCCGGGCGGGCGAACGCCCGGCACGGGACGCCGTAGCGCACGGTCCGTTCCGCCGGAGGGTCGTCCAGGAGTGGTCGATGCAGGACTTCGACCTGCCGGCGGACGGCGACCCGCAGGCCGGACACGACCACTTCTTCGCCACGTTCGGGAAATTCGAGCAGGCCACCGCCGGGCACGACGCGGACATGCTCGCCGAAGTCGCGCGGTCGGCGGCGCGGGAGCGGACCAGTTACCTGGAGACCCTGGTGACGGTGGAGGCCGCTGCGCTGCGCCGGCTCGTGGACCGTATCCACCCCAAGGACCCCGGCCCCGCCGGGCTCGCGGAGTTCCACACGACGCTGACGCGGAGCCCCCGGTTCCGGGCCCTCGTCGGGCAGGCGGCGGCCGGCTACGACCAGCGCTTCCGCGACTCCCGCACGCTCCTGGGCTGCGACAGCCGGCCGGCGCAGGCGGCGTGCCGCGTCCGCATCCGCTTCGACTACCAGGTCGGACGGGCCCAGCCGCCTCGGCACGTCTTCGCCCAGCAGATCCTCGGCGTCGAGCTGGCCCGCCGCAGGATCGGCCGAGTGGTGGGGGTCAACATGGTCCAGCCCGAGGACGCGCCCATCGCCCTGCGGGACTACACCCTGCACATGCGGATGATCGACTTCCTGAAGTCCCGGGCGCCTTCCGTGCGCGTCAGCCTGCACGCCGGTGAACTCGTCGAGGGGCTGGCCGGCGTCACCGACGACGACCTGACCTTCCACATCGGGCAAGCCGTCGGCCTGGCGGGCGCCGACCGGGTCGGTCACGCGGTGGACCTCGCCCACGAGCGGAACCCCGGGGCGCTGGTCGCCCGAATGCGCCGCCAACACGTGCTGGTGGAGGCCCCGTTGATCAGTCACGCCCAGATCCTGCGGGTCAGCGGCGACCGGCACCCCGCTGCGCACCTATCTGGCCGCGGGCGTACCGGTGGCCCTGGCCACCGACGACCCCGGCGTCAGCCGCAGCGACCTGATCGCGGTGTTCCGGCAGGCCGTCACCGACCAGGGCCTGAACGTCGGGCAGTTACGGAAACTGGCCCGAACCTCACTGGACCACGCCTTCATCGAGGGCGGGAATCTGTGGAAGGAGCAGGACCGGTACGGGGCGTTCGCGCCCCCGTGCAGGAACGACGCTCCGGATCCGGGCCGCCGGCCGGGCGCGGCCTGCCGGAAGTTCCTGGCGGGCAGCCCCAAGGCCGAGCTGCAGTGGAGGCTGGAGGTCGACTGGCGGGTGTTCGAGGAACGGTACGAAAGCGCGACGTAGCCGCACGGGACAGTGCCCTCGGCCCAGGCGCGCGCCAGGATCTCGTCCGCGAGAGAACGGGTCGTGCTGTACGGGGCGTCACATCAGGCTGGCATCGCATCAGGGTGATCGCGGCGTGCTTGAGGCTCTCGACGGTGGCCCGGCCAGGTCATCGGTGGCCTCGTGCACCCGTGCCGCGGCGGCCCTGTGTTGCGGGTTGCGCCATTCGGGGTGAGCCTAAGGGTGTCCATATGTGACCTTATGGCTACTTTCTGTTCCGCCGGGGTGGGGCGGACGTCGGAAGCAGAGCCGGGGTCACCGCACACACCAGGAGCCCCCGCCGTGACCACCCAAGCCGATCGTGAGTACACGCTGGACATGGAGGCCGAGCCGGCCCGAGTCCCTCAGGCCCGCAGGATCGTCGCGGCGCACCTGCGCCACTGGGGGCTCGAATCCCTCATCCAGCCCGTCAGCCTCGGCGTGTGCGAGCTGCTCACCAACGTCCAGCGGCACGTGGACGGCGACAAGCGATGCACGCTCGAACTGCGCTGGACGGGCCGGAGCCTGACCGCCGCCGTCGCGGACCACGACCGGCGGCTGCCGCAGGTGCACAGCTCCCTGCCGGAGGCGGCCCACGGCCGAGGTCTGGCGATGGTGGCGAGTCTGAGCGACAGTTGGGGCACCCACCGGACCCCCGGGGGCAAGGTGGTCTGGTTCACTCTCCGGGCCGAGGTCGCCGCCGGTCTGCCGCTTGAGGGGCTCACCGTCCCGCCCACCGACGCGGTCACGGCGCAGCCGCGGGGGCAGGCCGCCCCTGCCGAGCGGGTGGACTGGACCCCGGAGTCGGATCCGGATCCGATCGGTGCCCTGGCCGGCCGGTGAGCCGGCCCGGCGTCGTACGGCCGCAGTGAGGAGCGCACGCAGTGGCGGACCTGGAAGGGTTCATCGATCGGTTGGACTACCCGGTCTACGTGGTGACCACGGCGGCTGCCGGGGAACAGGCCGGGTGCCTGGTGGGGTTCGCCTCCCAGTGCTCGATCGAACCCGTCCGGTTCATGATCTGGCTGTCCAGGGCCAACCGGACGCTTCGGGTGGCGCGGGCCGCCACCCACCTGGCTGTTCACCTGCTGGGACGGGAACAGCGGGCGCTGGCCGAGCTGTTCGGCGGTGAGAGCGGCGAGCGCATCGACAAGTTCGCCCGCGTGCCGTGGGCCTCGGGGAGCGGTGACGTCCCGGTACTGGCCGATGCCCCGGCCTGGTTCGTCGGCCGGATCGAGACGCTCGTCGACGGCGGCGACCACGTCGGATTTCTCCTGGACCCCGTCGCGGACGGAGAGCCGGGAGAGCGCGAGGGCGCCCTGCTGAGGCTGAGCGATGCCATCGACATCGAGCCGGGGCATCCGGTCGGCTGAGCAGCCGCCCGTTCGTGCCCGGGTGGTGCCGCCGCCCGCGTCAGCCGGTCCAGGTCCAGTCGGCGACTTCGGGCAGGTCCGTGCCGTGCTCGCGGATCCACGCGTGATGCCGGGTGCGGGCGTCGGCCATCGCCTGGCGCACGGGAGTGGCGCGGACCGCGAGGCCGGGGACACGGTCGATGACGTCCATGACCAGCCGGTACCGGTCGAGATCGTTGCGTACGACCATGTCGAACGGCGTGGTCGTGCTGCCCGACTCCTTGTAGCCGCGCACATGGAGGTTGCCGTGCCCGGTGCGCCGGTAGGCGAGGCGGTGCACCAGCCAGGGGTAGCCGTGGTACGCGAAGACGACCGGCTTGTCGGGGGTGAACAGGGCGTCGTACTCGGAATCGGGCATGCCGTGCGGGTGCTCGCCCTGCGGCATCAGGCGGGTCATGTCGACGACGTTGACGACCCGGACACCCAGCTGCGGAAGGTGCTCGCGGAGCAGTTGTGCCGCGGCGAGGGTCTCCTGGGTGGGCACGTCGCCCGCGCAGGCCAGCACGACGTCCGGCTCGCGCTCCGTGCTCTCGGTGCCCGCCCAGGTCCAGACGCCGACGCCGCGCGCGCAGTGGGCGCGGGCCTCGTCCAGGGTGAGCCAGTCGAAGCAGGGCTGCTTGCCCGCGACGATCACGTTGACGTAGTCGCGGGAGCGCAGGACGTGGTCGGCGACGGCGAGCAGGGTGTTCGCGTCCGGCGGCAGATACACGCGTACGACGTCGGGGCTTTTGTTGAGCACGTGGTCGACGAAACCGGGGTCCTGGTGGGAGAAACCATTGTGGTCCTGGCGCCAGACGTGACTGGTGAGCAGGTAGTTGAGGGATGGGACCGGGCGGCGCCAGGTCAGTTCGCGGGAGGTCTTCAGCCACTTGATGTGCTGGTTGACCATGGAGTCGACGATATGGACGAACGCCTCGTAGCAGGAGAACAGTCCGTGCCTGCCGGTGAGGTTGTAGCCCTCCAGCCAGCCCTGACAGGTGTGTTCGGAGAGGATCTCCATCACCCGGCCGTCGTGCGCGAGGTGTTCGTCGGTGGGCAGGGTCCGCGCCTGCCAGGCCTTGCCGGTGGCCTCGTACAGCGCGCCGAGGCGGTTGGACTCGGTCTCGTCGGGACCCACGACCCGGAAGTTCCGGCGCCCGGAGGTGTCGGCCATGATCTTCGCGAGCATGCCGCCGAGCACCCGGGTGGGTTCGTGGAGGACCGTGCCGGGCTTGTCGACGGGGACCGCGAAGTCCTCCAGAGGCGGGACGGGCAGGTCGCGCACGAGGGTCCCGCCGTTGGCGTGCGGGGTGGCGCCGAGCCTGCGGGCGCCCTGCGGGACACAGGCGAGCACCTGCGCGGTGGGGCGGCCGTCGGCGTCGAACAGCTCCTCGGGACGGTACGAACGCAGCCAGGCCTCCAGCTGCGCGAGATGCTCGGGGTTGTCCCGTACGCCCGACAGCGGCACCTGGTGCGCGCGCCAGGTGCCCTCCACGGGCTGGCCGTCGACCTCGGCCGGTCCCGTCCAGCCCTTCGGGGTCCGCAGCACGATCATGGGCCAGCGCTGCCGCTCGGTGACGCCCTCGTCCCGGGCGGCCCGCTGGATGCGCGCGATGCTGTCCAGCGCGGTGTCCATCGCATCGGCCATGGCGCGGTGCACGGCGAACGGCTCGTCGCCGTCGACAAGGATCGGCTCGTGACCGTAGCCGCGCAGCAGCGCGTCGAGTTCGCCCGGGGACAGCCGGGCGAGCACCGTCGGGTTGGCGATCTTGTAGCCGTTGAGGTGCAGGATCGGCAGTACGGCGCCGTCGTGCACCGGGTCGAGGAATTTGTTGGAGTGCCAGGACGCGGCGAGCGGACCGGTTTCGGCCTCCCCGTCACCGATCACGCACGCGACCAGGAGGTCCGGGTTGTCGAAGGCGGCGCCGTAGGCGTGCGAGAGCGAGTAGCCGAGCTCACCGCCCTCGTGGATCGAACCGGGCGTCTCCGGCGCGACATGGCTGGGCACCCCGCCGGGGAACGAGAACTGCCGGAACAGCCGCTCCATGCCTGCCCGGTCCCGGCTCACGTCCGGGTACGTCTCGGAGTACGTGCCCTCCAGCCAGGAGTTGGCCAGCACCGCGGGGCCACCGTGCCCGGGACCCCAGACACACAGCGTGTCCTGGTCGCGGTCTCGCACGATGCGGTTGAGGTGGGTGTGCACCAGGTTGAGGCCGGGCGAGGTGCCCCAGTGGCCCAGCAGCCGCTCCTTGATGTGCTCCGGCCGCAGCGGCTCCGCCATCAGGGGATTGGTCATCAGGTAGATCTGGCCGACGGCCAGATAGTTCGCGGCGCGCCAGTGCGCGTCGAGCTCGGCCAGCAGGTCGTCGGTCACGGTCTCTCCTCGCACAGCCCTGTGTCCTGTCCTGACGCTCCCACCTTCCGACACGCTCACGGCAGACGCCCAGCGGGCGGTCGGCGTGATCGCACCGTCAGTCGGGTGTCTCCTCCTCGGCCGGATCAGCGACCTGCACCGCGCTGTCCTCGCTCTCCTCCTCGGCGGGGGCCTTCGCGCCGCCGTTCTTCACGACCGGGAGGGACGGGGCGTTCGTCCCGGCGTCCGGGAGGTCGCGCCCGACCGGCTCCTCGGCGGCCCCGGTGCCGGGGCCGACCGGCGTCTCGAACTCTCCCGGGGGCCCCTGGCCGTCCTGGGGCTCCCGCTCCCCGGTAGCCCCGGTCTCCGGCTCCTGGCCCTGCTGCCGCGCCCGGGGGGCGCCGTCACGCCGTTCCTCGTCGTTGCTGTCACTCATGGCTGTCCTCACTGGTCGTAGTGACCGGTCGCGGCGACCGGTCATGGCACTCAATGGCTGGGGGACCGTGTCTCCCGGCCGGCGCCCCGCCGGCCCCGGCCGCCGGCGCCCTCGCGGCGGCGGATGGCGGCCCGCTCACGTTCGCAGGTGCCGCCCCAGATGCCGGACGTCTGCCCGGTGGTGAGGGCCCAGTGCAGGCATTCCTGCTTCACCGGGCATCCCGCGCACACCGCCTTGGCCTGCTGCCGCTGCTCGGCCCCCGGACCCTCGGCGCTGACCGGAAAGAACAACTCCGGATCCTCGTCGGTGCACGCCGCACGCTCGATCCACGACTCCATCACTGGTCACTCCCGTCGGTCGGCTTTTGTCCATGTTGTGTCCCCGGCGGGTGACCACTCAAGGCGACGTTCAAACGGGTAGCGGCCGATTCGTCCAGTCGGGGGGCGTACGCACCCACTCTCCGCCGGGCCGCGAGAACCCCCGCACGGACGCGACCGGGACGGTGTCCGCCCCGGTGGGCGGCCACCCGCGCGGTGCCGTGACCGGGCGGGCACCGCCGCCGTGCCCCGATTTTCGCCGGCCCGGCCGTCCCCCGCACCGCATCCCCCCGAACAGTCCACCAATACGCGCGCTCCGCCCCCGCTGCGGGCTGCAATGGACGGGTGACCGCGCCCCCGGACGACTGCCTCGCGCGCAATGAGTGGATCTGCGGTGAATACATCTCCTCGCGCGGCGAAATCCTGCTGGACGCCGTGGTCCAGCACCTCCAGCTGACCGTCGTCTCCGTACTCCTGGGCCTGGTGCTCGCCGTACCGCTGGCCATCGCGGCGCGCCGCTGGCGCTGGGCTTCGGGACCCGTGCTCAGCCTGACGACCGTCCTCTACACGATTCCCTCGCTCGCGATGTTCTCGCTGCTGCTGCCGGTGTACGGGCTCTCCGCCTCCCTCGTCATCGCCGGGCTCGTCCTCTACTCGCTCACCCTGCTCGTACGCAACATCCTCGCCGGGCTGCGCGCGGTCCCCGAGGACACTCGCCAGGCGGCCCGCGGCATGGGATACGGGCCCGTGCGGCTGCTGCTCGCCGTCGAGCTCCCGCTCGCGCTGCCCGCCGCCATGGCGGGCCTGCGCATCGCCACCGTCTCCGCCGTCTCCCTGGTCACCATCGGCGCGATCGTCGGACACGGCGGCCTCGGCAACCTCATCTACGCGGGCATGAACACGTACTTCAAGGCGCAGGTCCTCACCGCTTCCGTCCTGTGCGTCCTCGTCGCCATCGCCGCCGACCTGCTGCTTCTCGGCGTACAGCGGCTGCTCACCCCCTGGCTGAGGGAGGCCCGCGCATGAACACGCTCTCCGCCGCCTGGGACTGGATCACCAGCTCCGCCAACTGGGCGGGTGAGGGCGGCATCTGGCACCGGCTCGGCGAACACCTCTTCCTGACCGTGGTGTGCCTGCTGATCAGCTGCCTGATCGCGCTGCCCGTCGCCCTCGTGCTCGGCCACCTCGGCAAGGGCGGCGCACTCGCCGTCAACATCTCCAACGTCGGGCGGGCCGTTCCCACCTTCGCCGTCCTTGTGCTGCTGCTGCTCACTCCGATCGGCAGGCACGGCGACTGGCCGACGATCATCGCGCTGGTGCTCTTCGCCGTGCCGCCGCTGCTCACCAACACCTACGTCGGCATGCGCGGGGTCGACCGGGACACCGTCCGGGCGGCCCGCGGCATGGGCATGACCGGCGGTCAGCTGCTGCGGCGGGTGGAGCTGCCCCTCGCCCTCCCGCTGATCCTCACCGGAGTGCGTATCGCCGCCGTGCAGCTGGTCGCCACCGCGACCGTCGCGGCGCTCGCCGGTGGCGGCGGCCTCGGCCGGATCATCACCGCGGGCTTCAACCTGGCGAGCACCCCGCAGGTGGTGGCGGGCGCCGTGCTGGTGGCGGTCTTCGCGCTGCTGGTGGAGGGACTGTTCGAGATCGCCGAACGGCTGTCACCGCGGTGGGCGAGAGGCAGGGCGCAATGAGAAGCCCCCTGCACGCCGCCGCCGCGGCGCTGCTGCTCGCCGCTGCCGCCACCGCCTGCTCGACCGGTCCCGCCCTGGAAAGCCGGGGCGAGGTCACCGCGCCGCCCGGCGACAGCCGCCAGTTGACCATCGGCTCCGCCGGCTTCACCGAGAGCGACCTGCTGGCGCAGATGTACGCGCTGCTCCTGGACCGGGCCGGTTACCGGACGACGATCCTGTCCGTCACCAACCGCGAGTTGTACGAACCGGCCCTGGAGAACGGCCAGATCGATGTCGTCCCCGAATACGCCGCCACCTTCGCGGACTGGCTGAACGCCAAGGTCAACGGGGCCGACGCCAAGCCCGTCGGCTCGCCCGACCTCGACGCCACCATGACCGCGCTGCGGAAACTGGCCGCCCCGCGCGGCCTCACCGTCCTCGCCCCGGGCCGCGCCGTCGACCAGAACGCCTTCGCTGTCACGGCCGCGTACGCCGCCGAGCACCACCTGAAGACCCTCTCGGATCTCGGAAAGTCCGGGCTGCCGGTACGGCTCGCCGCGGGTGACGAGTGCGTACAGCGCCCGTACTGCGAGCCGGGTCTGAAGAAGACGTACGGCATCGACATCACCGCCGTCGACCCGAAGGGTGTCGGCACCACCCCCGCCAAGCAGGCCGTCCAGAGCGGCCAGGACCAGATGGTCCTCACCACGACGACCGACGCGACACTCGACGAATTCGGCCTGGTCCTGCTCAAGGACGACAAGTCGCTGCAGAACGCCGACTACATCGTGCCGGTCGTCAACCGCTCGCGCGCCGGATCCACCGGGGTCACCGGCGCCCTGGACAAGCTCAACACCGTGCTGACGACGGCGGACCTGGCGTCGCTCAACGAGCAGGTGGACAGCTGGCGCAGGCTCCCCGAGGACGTCGCCCGGGAGTACCTGAAGTCGAAGAAGCTGATCCCGGCGGACTGAGGCGGACCGGTCCCGGCGGACCGGGGCGCGGCGCGTTGCGCCCGTACGGGCGCTACGCGTCCGCCACCGAGTCGAATTCCACCTGGTCGCGCGGCACGCCCTGGGCGTCCGCGTCGACCGACCGGCGCAGCGCCTCGTGCAGCTTCGCCGGGGTCAGTACGCCGACGAACCGTGCCCCGTCCAGCACCGCGACCCAGCCCGCGTCGTACTGCAGCATCTCGCTGAAGGCGTGCTTGAGGGGTGCGCCGACCGGTACCCAGGCGTCCATCCGGCGGGCCAGGTCCCCCACCGTGCCGTCCTGCCCGGCGAGGGTGAGTTCCTCGGTGGACACCCAGCCGTGCAGATTGCCGCCGAGGGTGAGCACCACGGCCCACCGGGCGCCGTCGGCGCGCAGCCGCGACGCCGCGACGCCGGCCGGCTCCTCCAGCCGGGCCACCGGCGGCTGTTCCAGGTCGTCGGGCTCGACCCGGGTGACGGAGAGGCGTTTGAGTCCCCGGTCGGCGCCCACGAACTGCGCCACATACGGCGTGGCCGGTGCGCCGAGGACCGTGGCCGGGGTGTCGAACTGTTCGATGCGCCCTTCGCCGTACACGGCGATGCGATCGCCCATCCGCACCGCCTCCTCGATGTCGTGGGTGACCAGCAGGACGGTCTTGCGGACCGTCGCCTGGAGGTTGAGGAACTCGTCCTGGAGGCGTTCGCGGACCACCGGGTCGACCGCGCCGAAGGGTTCGTCCATCAGGAGGACGGGCGGATCGGCCGCCAGCGCACGGGCGACACCGACGCGCTGGCGCTGCCCGCCGGACAACTGGTCCGGATAGCGCGAGCCGTAGAGCGACGGATCGAGCCCGACCAGGTCGAGCAGCTCGGCCGCGCGCGCCCTGGCCCTGGCCTTCTTCCAGCCGGTGAGGAAGGGGACGGTGGCGGTGTTGTCGAGGACGGTGCGGTGCGGGAAGAGGCCCACCTGCTGGATGACGTAACCGATGCGGCGGCGCAGTTTCACCGGGTCCACGCCCGCGATGTCCTCGCCGTCCACGAGGATCCGGCCGGAGGTCGGCTCGATCAGCCGGTTCACCATCATCATGGTGGTCGACTTGCCGCAGCCCGAGGGGCCCACGAGGGTGACCAGCTCGCCCTCGGCCACCTCGAAGGACAGGTCGTGCACGGCTGCGGTGCCGTCCGGATACACCTTGCTGACCTGCTCGAACCGGATCATGTACGCCACGCTAGAAGCGCCGGGGCCTTCTCGCACATGGGCCGCGACTGTATGAGTGTGCTGAACTGTTCAGGAGTGATCAAAAAGGGAGCAGAGTTGATTAGTTATCGCCAGCCCGGCACCGTCCTCACTGACCACACTTTCTCCGTGCCGCTCGATCACGCGGACCCCTCGGGGGAGCGCATCGAGCTCTTCGCACGCGAGGTCGTGGCGAGCTCCCAGGCCGACGCGGATCTGCCGTGGCTGGTCTATCTGGAAGGCGGCCCCGGCTTCGGCGCCCGGCGCTTCGTCGGACAGCAGGCCTGGCTGGGACGCGCCCTCCAGGAATTCCGGGTCCTGCTCGTCGACCAGCGCGGCACCGGGCGCTCCACCCCCGCCAACCGGCAGACCCTGCCACTGCGCGGCGGACCGCGCGAACAGGCCGACTACCTCGCGCACTTCCGCGCCGACGCGATCGTCCGGGACTGCGAGACCATCCGCCCCCGCCTGACCGGCGGTGCGCCCTGGACCGTGCTCGGCCAGAGCTTCGGCGGTTTCTGCGCCGTCCACTACCTCAGCGCCGCCCCCGAAGGGCTGCGTAGGGTCCTCATCACCGGCGGGCTGCCCTCGCTCCACGCACGCGTGGAGGACGTCTACCGCGCCGCGTTCGTCCGCATCGAGCGCAAGAACGCGGCCCACTACGCGCGCTACCCCCAGGACATCGAGCGGGCCGCGCGGATCGCCGCCCACTTGGCCGAGCACGAGACGGAGCTGCCCGGCGGCTACAGGCTCACCCCGGAGGCATTCCAGTCGCTCGGCATTCTGCTCGGCGCGGGCGACGGCAGCCACCGCCTGCATTACCTCCTGGAGAACGCCTTCCTGCGCACCCCGCAGGGGCCCGCGCCCAGTGACGCCTTCCTGGAGGCGGTCCATGCGGAGCTGTCCTACGCGGGCCACCCGCTGTACGCGGTCCTGCACGAGGCGATTTACGCGCAGGGCGCACGCCCCACCGCCTGGGGCGCCGAGCGGGCCCGCGCCGAATTCCCGCAGTTCGACGCCGCCGCGACACTCGCCGGGACCCGGCCCCTGCTCTTCAGCGGCGAGAGCATCCACCCCTGGCACTTCGACTGTGACCCGGCGCTGCGCCCGCTGCGCGAGACCGCCGGGCTCCTCGCCGACCGCACCGACTGGCCCGCCCTGTACGACGCGGACCGGCTCGCCGCCAATGAGGTGCCGGTGGCCGCCGCGATCTACCACGACGACATGTACGTCGACACCGAGCACGCGCTGGCCACCGCCCGGTCCATCAAGGGGCTGCGCACCTGGGTCACCGACGAGTACGAGCACGACGGGCTGCGCGCGAGTGGACCGCGGGTTCTCGACCGGCTGCTGGCCCTCGCCCGCGGTGACGGGTGACGGGCGCCGGACGAAGGGCGGCGGGAGACGGGCCGAACGGTCCCCTCTCGCCTACTCTGCGCGCATGACGACCGAACAGCTTCAGCCGATGCCCTCCGACTGGCAGCGCGCCCTGGCCGTTGTCGCGCACCCGGACGACCTGGAATACGGGTGCGCCGGAGCCGTCGCGGGATGGACCGACGCGGGCCGCGAGGTGACGTACCTCCTCGCCACCCGCGGCGAGGCCGGGATCGACAGCGTGGCACCCGACAGGAGCGGACCGCTGCGCGAGCAGGAGCAGCGGGCGAGCGCGGCGGTCGTCGGGGTCAACGCGGTCGAGTTCCTCGACCACAAGGACGGCGTGATCGAGTACGGGACCGCGCTGCGCCGCGACATCGCCGCAGCCATCCGCAAGTACCGTCCCGAACTCGTCATCACCCTCAACCACCGCGAAACCTGGGGCGGCCTCGGTGGCCCCTGGAACACGCCGGACCACCAGGCTGTGGGCCGTGCGGTCCTCGATGCCGCGGGGGACGCCGGCAACCGCTGGATCTTCCCCGAGCTGACGGCGCAGGGCCTCGCCCCGTGGGACGGCGTGCGTTGGGTCGCCGTCGCGGGCACGGCCACACCCACGCACGCCGTGGACGCGACCGCCGGACTCGAACGCTCGGTACGCTCCCTGCTGGAACACCGCACATATATCGAGGCGTTGACCGACGAGGATCCCGAGACGTACTGCCGGACCTTCCTCACCGGGAACGCGCAGCAGGCGGCGGAGCGCTTCGGCGGGAAGCCCGCCGTCACCTTCGAGGTCTTCAACCGCTGAGCCCCGACCCGTATTCTGACGCAACGTCAGATTCAGCGGAGGGGGTACGGCGATGATCGACACGATCGGCACGGAGGTCGCCCGGGGTGAGGAGCGGATGCGCCTCGACATCGAGGACGGCATCGCCACCCTCACCCTCTGCCGGCCGGAGAAACTCAACGCCTGGAGCTGGGAGTCCACCCGCCAGCTGGGGCTGATGGCGGACCGGATCCGCTTCGACTCCGCGGTGCGGGTGGTGCTGCTGCGCGCCGAGGGGCGGGCCTTCTGCGCGGGCATCGACTTCACCGCGCCGGGCGGCGCGATCACCGGCCGTTCGACGGCCGAGCGGACCCACAACTATCACGAGGGCCTGCGCTGGGCACACGAGAGATTCGCCGCCTTCGCCCGGCTCCCGCAGCCCGTCGTCGCCGCCGTGCAGGGCTACTGCCTGGGCTTCGGCTTCGAGCTCGCCCTGATGGCCGATCTGCGCATCGCCGCGGACGACGCCGTCTGCGCACTGCCCGAGGCGCGGCTCGGGGTCGCGGTCGACGCGGGAGGCGACCTGCGGATCGCGCGTGACGCGGGTGCGGGCTGGGCCAAGCTCCTGGCGCTGACCGGGCGCCGTATCGACGCGGCGACGGCCGAACGGCTGGGGCTGCTCCAGTCCGTCGTCCCCGTCGGCGAACTGGAGAAGTCCGCCCGCGGCGTCGCGGCGGAGATCGCGGCGAACGCACCGCTCGCCGTCCAGGGCATCAAGCGTTCCATCGACGAGTACGCCGACGCGGCGATGGCGGGCGCGCTGGAGCGCGGGGCGATGACGGCGGCCCTCACCCTCGCGTCCGAGGACGCGCGCGAGGGCTACGCGGCGAAGGCGGCCCGCCGGAAGGCGGTCTTCGAGGGCAAGTGAGTGCGGTGGGCAACCCCGCCAACCCCGCCTATCCCGCCCCTTCGCCGAACGCCCCGCGGCCCAGCTGCTCGCGCACCGTCACCACCGGGGGGCTCACCAGGGCGCGGCGCTGCCAGTTGGCGCCGTCGACGACCAGTGTGTGACCCGTGATGAACCTCGCGTACGGGGAGGCGAGGAAGGTCGCGGCCCAGCCCACCTCGCGAGGCAGGCCCACTCGGAGCGCGGGCTGGCGGCCGGCCTTCTCCCGCTGCCGGTCGAGGTGGCCGCGGATGTCGTCGGTCATGTCCTCGTGCGGGACGAGTCCCGGCACCAGGCCGTTGACCTGGATGCCGTAGGGGCCCCACTCCACAGCCAGCGTCTCGACGAGGCTTTTCACGCCGGCCTTGGCGGCGGCGCTGTGCGCGAAGCCGGGGCCGCCCGTCCAGGCGTACGAAGCACCGATGTTGACGACGGAACCGGGTGTCCCGGCCGCCAGGTGGCGGCGGGCGAACTCGCGGGTCATGAACCAGGTGCCGGTGAGAGTGATGTCCACGACCGCACGCCACGCGTTCGGCGACATGTCCTCCGCCGGTACGGGAAAGTTGGCCGCCGCGTTGTTGACGAGGACGTCCGGCAGCCCCGACGCGGCCGTGGCCGCGTCGAAGACCTCGGCGATCCGCTCAGGGTCCCGGATGTCGCACTCCGCGGTCATGACCCGGCCGCCGCCGACGGCCACCAGCTCGTCCTGAGCGGCCGTCAGGTGCTCGGCCGTGCGGCTCGCGATCACCAGACCGGCCCCAAGCCGCGCGAACTCCGCCGCGATGGCCTTGCCCAGACCGGTCCCACCGCCCGTGACCAGGACCGTGCTGCCGTCGTACGTACCGGGCGGCAGCGCGCTCGCGCCCACCGGTGGAGGGCCCGGCAGCCCGGTGGGGAGCGCGTGCGTCTTCTCTGGCTCTGTCATGGCCGTATCGATACCGCTATCCGGCCGAAAGTTGAATGCTCCCGCCGAATCGTCCGTAATCGCCGCGCGTGCCATTGACAGTCTGTCAGGCGCCTGATGGATTCTGTGGAGTTGTGATGCGCGAATGACCACGGTGCTCAATGGGATCCCTGGAGGACGTGTGATGCTCCGCCGGCGCCGACTCGCCACGCTCGCCACCGCTCTTGCCCTCGTGCTCAGTGTTCCGGCGGTCTCGGCGGTCGCCGATCCACCGGACGACAACGACCGCAGACCAACCCCCGTCATCACCCCGACCCCGCAGGACCGCGAAGAGCGCACTGACCGGGTCACGGTCACCGCCACCGTGACCCTCGTCGCCGGCGCGCAGGCGGACGCCGCCGCGCTGGCCGTGACCCAGCGGGCGCTGCTCGCCGCCGGCGCCACCAAGGTCGTACGCGGTGAGAGCCCCGTCCGGGGCAGGCTCACCGTCTACGTCGGCGGCCCTGCCGAGACCCCGCAGAGCTCGGCGGCGCTGAGCGGCCTCGGCGTCGCGGGGCCCACCGCGCTGCCCGCCGAGGGCTATGTCCTAGGCATCGGCGACCGCGCCATGGTGCTCGCGGGCAAGGACGCCACCGGCACGTACTACGCGGCCCAGTCGCTGCGGCAGGTACTGCCCGAGAGCCGCTGGTCGGGCTCCAGGGTCGACGGCATCGAGGTCCGCGACTGGCCGACCACACCGATCCGCGGTGTCATCGAGGGGTTCTACGGCATCCCGTGGACCCACGCTGCCCGGCTCGACCAGCTCGACTTCTACGGCGAGCACAAGATGAACATCTTCGTGTACTCGCCCAAGGACGACCCGTACCTGCGTGAGCAGTGGCGTGAGCCCTACCCCGAGGCACAGCTCGGAAGGATCCGCGAGCTCGTCGACCGCTCCCGCGCCCGCCACGTGGAGTTCACCTACGCGCTCTCGCCGGGACTCTCGGCCTGCTACAGCTCCGAGGCCGACATCAAGGCGCTCACCGACAAGTTCCAGACGGTCTGGGACCTCGGCGCGCGGACCTTCGCCGTGCCACTGGACGACATCAACCACACCACCTGGAACTGTCAGGCGGACCGGGACAAGTGGGGGACCGGAGCCGCCGCGGCCGGCGCCGCCCAGTCGTACTTCCTGAACCGGGTGAACCAGGACTTCATCGCCACCCACCCGGGCGCCGAGCCCCTCCAGATGGTGCCGACCGAGTACGCCAGCATCAAGGCCTCGCCCTACAAGCAGGCGATCGCCGCACAGCTCGACCCGGACATTGTCGTCGAGTGGACCGGCGTCGGCGTCATCGCGCCGGTGATCACCGTGGCACAGGCCAGGGCCGCCCGGCAGGTCTTCGCGCACCCGATCCTGCTCTGGGACAACTACCCGGTGAACGACTACGTCACCAACCGGCTGCTCCTCGGCCCGTACAACGGCCGTGAGAAGGGGATGCCCGCGGAGCTGGGCTCCGGCATCACCGCCAACCCCATGAACCAGGCGTACGCCTCCAAGATCCCGCTGATCACCGTCGCCGACTACAGCTGGAACGACGCGGCGTACGACCCGCGCCGGTCCTGGCTGACGGCGATCGACGAGTACGCGGGCGGCGACGCGCGGACCGGGAAGGCGCTGCGGATCTTCTCGGACGTCAACTACAGCTCTCGGATCCAGTCCCAGCAGGCGCCCGAGTTGGCCGCCGAGATCGCGCGGTTCTGGCAGTCGGGCAGCGAGGGCCGGCTCGACGGCGCCCTGGCGGACCTCCAGCGGTCCCCGGACGTGCTGCGTGAGGGCCTCCCCGAGCAGGAGTTCATCAACGACAGCGCCCCGTGGCTCGACGCGGCCGAGGCCTGGGGCGTCGCTACGCGCTCCGCGCTGAAACTGGTCGAGGAGGCCCGTGACGGTGAGGGCGAGACGGCGTGGAAGCTGCGCCAGCGGCTGCCCGCCCTCGTCGCGAAGGCGAAGTCCTACGTCTACGTCGACCTCGAAGGGGACAGGGTCCCGGTGACGGTCGGCGAAGGCGTCCTCGACAAGTTCGTCGAGGACGCGGCGGCCGAGCACGACCGGTTGCTCGGGGTGACAGGCCGGATCAAGGGCCTCACCAACCTGCCCGTCTACCAGGGCAACGGCATCGACCGGATGCTCGACGGCAGCGACGCGACGTTCTTCTGGAGCAGTCGCGCCGTGGCTGTCGACGACCACGTCACGGTCGACCTGCGCGAGGAGCGCGAGATCGGCGACATCCGCCTCGCGATGGCCAAGCCGGGCAACGTCAACGACTATCTGCGCCAGGGAGTCCTTGAGTACTCGTCCGACGGCGCCGACTGGCAGCAGCTGACGGCCGTCACGGCCACGCCGGACGTCACTGTGACGGCCCCGGCGGGCACCAGGGCCCGCTATGTGCGGGCGCGGGCCACCGCACGCCAGACCAACTGGCTGATCGTGCGCGAGTTCAGTGTCCAGACCCGGGACTCGGCCGTGAGCGGCGGCCCGCCCGCCGCCACCGGCAGCAGCCTGCGCGCCGCGGCCGACGGCGACGTCGAGAGCGTCTACCGGGCGGAGCGCAAGCCGCAGTCGGGCGAGGCGCTCCAGGTGGATCTGGGCGGGGCGCGGACGGCGAAGTCCGTCGTCGTGCTCCAGCCGGAGGGCGCCGTCGCACGGGCCGCCGTCCAGGTACGGGCTGCCGACGGCGGCTGGCGCACCGTGGGACAACTGGCCCGCGGGTACCAGGAGTTCCGGATGAACACCGCCGCCTTCTCGGCGGTGCGTCTGCTCTGGAGGGCCGGTACGGCCGCACCTCGGGTCGCCGAGGTGGTCGTCCGCTAGCCGGAACGTGTCCGCGTGCGGCCACCGGGCGCTCCACCCGGTGGCCGCACCGAGTCCGCCTCCACCGCACCGGGGTTCCCCGCTCCCGGATTGACAAATCGCCTTGCCGATCCTGCAATGTCCGCATGATGACGAGCAAGGGTACGAGAATGGGCGACGGCCCGGGCGAAGAGCGCGACCGGAGTGGCGGCGAGCTGGACGACGTACTGAACGGGGTGGGCCCACGGCTCCGTAAATTGCGCAAGGACCGCGGATCCACGCTGGCCGCTCTCGCCGAGGCGACCGGCATCTCGGTGAGCACTCTGTCCCGGCTGGAGTCGGGCGGCCGGCGGCCGAGCCTTGAGCTGCTGCTTCCCATTGCCCGCGCGCACCAGGTGCCGCTGGACGAGCTGGTCGGCGCGCCCCCGGTGGGGGACCCGCGGGTGCGGGAGAAGAAGCCCATCGAGCGGCATGGGCAGACCTTCTTTCCCCTCACCCAGCAGCCCGGCGGCCTGCAGGCCTTCAAGGTGATCGCCAGGCAGATGCACTACGAGCCGGAGCCCCGGACGCACGAGGGCTATGAATGGCTGTACGTCCTTTCTGGCAGGCTGCGCCTGGTCCTCGGGCCGCACGACCTGGAGATCGGGCCCGGCGAGGCGGCGGAGTTCGACACCCGGGTTCCGCACTGGTTCGGGCCCGCGACCGAGGCGCCGGTGGAATTCCTCAGCCTCTTCGGGCCGCAGGGCGAGCGCATGCACGTACGGGCCAAGCCGAAGCCGCGCTGAGAGGGGCGGGAGTCGGGCCGATGGGCGCGAAACTGTTCCCCTGGTGGCAAGCGACCGCTTAGTATGCTCCGAGCGCGGTACTGCCTACGGTGTTGTGGAGGATCTCGGATGCGGGCATGGCGAGTGCACGAGAACGGTGAGCCGGGCAAGGTGATGCGGCTCGAAGAGGTCGCGAAGCCGGTGCCGGGCGAGGGGCAGCTCCTGCTCAGGGTCCTGGCCGCGAACATCAACTTCCCCGACGCCCTGCTCTGCCGCGGCCAGTACCAGGTGCGTCCGCCGCTGCCCTTCACCCCGGGCGTCGAGGTCTGCGGCGAGACCGAGGACGGCCGCCGCCTCATCGCGACCCCGGCGCTGCCGCACGGCGGATTCGCCGAGTACGTCACGGTGGACGCGGCCACCGTGCTGCCCGCCCCCGATTCACTGGACGACGCCGAGGCCGCGGCCCTGCACATCGGCTACCAGACGGGCTGGTTCGGACTGCACCGCAGGGCGCACCTCCGGGCGGGGGAGACGCTGCTGGTGCACGCGGCGGCGGGCGGCGTCGGCAGCGCAGCCGTCCAGCTCGGCAAGGCGGCCGGCGCCACCGTCATCGGTGTCGTCGGCGGCCCGGACAAGGCCCGCATCGCCCGCGAGCTGGGCTGCGACCTCGTCATCGACCGGCGGAGCGAGGACATCGTCGCCAAGGTCAAGGAGGCCACCGGCGGTCGTGGCGCGGACGTCGTCTACGACCCGGTCGGCGGCGACGCGTACGCCAAGTCCGTCAAGTGCGTGGCATTCGAGGGCCGCATCGTGATCGTCGGATTCGCGAGTGGCGAGATCCCCTCGCCCGGCCTCAACCACGCCCTCGTCAAGAACTACTCGATCGTCGGCCTGCACTGGGGTCTGTACAACGCGAAGGATCCGGCCGCGATCCTCGCCTGCCACCAGGAGCTGACGAGGCTGGCCGCCGAGGGCGCGATCAAGCCGCTGGTCAGCGAGCGCGTCACGATGAAGCACGCGGCGGACGCCGTCCAGCGCGTCGCGGACGGCACGACCACCGGACGGGTGGTCGTCGTACCCGACACCGCATCCACCGTCGTACCCAACGGAGAGAGCCGATGACCGACGCCGCTGAAGTGCGCGTCCTCACCAGGGAGTTGCTGGCGGCCAACCCGCCCGCGACCACAGCGCCCACGGACTTCCTCAAGGCCCGCTTCGACGCCGGACTGGCCTGGGTGCACTACCCCGTCGGCCTCGGCGGGCTCGACGCGCCGCGCTCCCTGCAGGCCGTCGTCGACGAGGAACTGGCCGTCGTCGACGCACCCGACAACGACCCGAGGCGCATCGGTATCGGTCTCGGCATGGCCGCGCCGACCATCCTGCGCTTCGGGACCGACGAGCAGAAGCGCGGCCTGCTGCGCCCGCTGTGGGTCGGCGAAGAGGTCTGGTGCCAGCTGTTCAGCGAGCCGGGCGCCGGCTCCGACCTGGCCGCGCTCGGCACCCGCGCGGTGCGCGACGGCGACTCCTGGGTGGTGAACGGGCAGAAGGTCTGGACATCCAGCGCCCATGTGGCCCGCTGGGCGATCCTCATCGCCCGCACCGACCCGGACCTGCCCAAGCACCAGGGCATCACGTACTTCCTCTGCGACATGACCGATCCGGGCGTCGAGGTGCGACCGCTGCGCCAGATCACCGGCGAGGCCGAGTTCAACGAGGTCTTCCTCACCGACGTGCGCATCCCCGACAGCCGAAGGCTCGGCGCGGTCGGCGAGGGCTGGAAGGTCGCGCAGACCACCCTCATGAACGAACGCGTCTCGATCGGCGGCTCCCGCACCCCGCGCGAGGGCGGCATGATCGGCCCCATCGCGCAGACCTGGCGCGAGCGGCCCGAACTGCGCACCCACGACCTGCACCAGCGGCTGCTCGACCTGTGGGTCGACGCCGAGGTCGCGCGCCTCGCGGGCGAGCGGCTGCGACAGCAGCTGGTGGCGGGACAGCCGGGCCCCGAGGGCTCCGGCATGAAGCTGGCCTTCGCCCGGCTCAACCAGGAGATCAGCGGTCTGGAGGTCGAACTGCGCGGCGAGGAAGGCCTGTTGTACGACGACTGGACCATGCGCCGGCCCGAGCTTGTCGACTTCACCGGGCGCGACGCCGGATACCGCTATCTGCGGTCCAAGGGCAACAGCATCGAAGGCGGTACGAGCGAGGTGCTCCTCAACATCGTCGCGGAGCGCGTCCTCGGTCTGCCCTCCGAGCCGCGCAGCGACAAGGACATCGCCTGGAAGGATCTCGCCCGATGATGGAGCCGACGACACAGACCACGGACGCGGCGGCCCCGGCCGACCTGCTGTACTCCGAGGCGGAGGACGACCTGCGGGCGGCCGTACGGGCTCTGCTCGCCGACCGCTGCGACGCCCCGACCGTGCTGACCCGCGCCGAGTCGGACACCCCGTACGACCCGCGGCTGTGGGCCTCGCTCACCACGGAGATGGGCCTGGCGGGGCTGCTGGTGCCCGAGAAGCTGGGCGGCCAGGGCGCCACGCACCGCGAGGCCGCGGTGGTGCTTGAGGAGCTGGGGCGCAGCGTCGCCCCCGCCCCGTACCTCACCAGCGCCGTCGTCGCCGCCGAGACGCTGCTGGCCTGCGACACCCAGAACGGCGCGGTGGCCGAGCTGCTCGTCCCGCTCGCCGACGGCCGGGCCGTCGTCGTGCTCGTGGCACCACTGGCAGCCTCGGCGGACACCGGGCTCTCCGGTGCGGTTTCGGCCGATGCCGACGGGGCGCTGAGCGGGCGCGTCACCGGCGTCGCGGACGCGGCCGCCGCCACCGTGCTGCTCGTGCCGGCCCGGGACGGGCTGTACGCGGTGGAGGCCGGGGCGGCCGGTGCCACCGTCAAGTCCCTGACGCCGCTGGACCTGACCCGCCCGCTCGCCACCGTGACGTTCGACGGGGCAGCCGGCAAGCGGCTCGCGGACTCGGCGGCGGAGCCGGTGCGGCGCGGCCTGCTCGCCGGGGCCGGCCTGCTCGCCTCCGAGCAACTGGGCCTCGCCGAATGGTGCCTGGAGGAGGTCGTGCGCTACACCCGGGACCGCAAGCAGTTCAACCGGCCCGTCGGCTCGTTCCAGGCGCTCAAGCACCGGATGGCGCAGCTGTGGCTGGAGGTCGTCTCGGCGCGGGCCGCCGCCCGCAACGCGGCCGACGCCCTGGCCACCGGCAGCGCGGACACCCGGCTCGCGGTGGCCGTCGCGCAAGTGTACTGCTCCCGGGTCGCGGTGCACGCGGCCGAGGAGTGCGTCCAGCTGCACGGCGGGATCGGGATGACCTGGGAGCACCCCGCGCACCTGTACCTCAAGCGCGCCAAGTCCGACGCGATCGCACTGGGCGCACCCGGCCGGCACAAGGAGACCCTGGCGGATCTGATGGATCTGCGCGCACCGTAGGGGAGTTCGGGAACGGGGGCGGGGCAGGGTCGCGCGGTGTCCTGCCGCGGACGCTCCGCCCCCCACCCGAGTACTACCCTCAGGCCCCCTGCACCCTTTACGTGCTGTTTAATTGCACAGGCATCGCAATAACAGTGGATCTTCAATAAGGGATGTGCAGGATGACGGCCCGATCGATACGGGTGCCCGCCGCCGCGGCCCTCGCCACCGCGCTGAGCATCGGCGCGGCAGCCTGCTCGAACCCGGGCAGCGGTGCGGCAGGCAACGGGACGAAGGACTCCGCGGTCGTCGGCATCGCCTACGAGCCGGACAGCCTGAGCCCGCTCCTGGGCTACGGCAAGGACGGCAACTCCAAGATATTCGACGGGCTGCTCACCTTCGACGACGAGATGCAGCTCAAGCCCGCACTCGCCGCCGAGCTGCCGAAGGTCGGCGGCGACGGCCGTACGTACACGTACACCCTGCGCCAGGGCGTGAAGTTCAGCGACGGCAAGCCCTTCACGTCCAAGGACGTGGTCTTCACCTACAGGACCATCCTCGACAAGAAGACCAACAACGCCTCCAGGACCGAGCTCGACGCGATCAAGGACGTCAAGGCCGCCGGTGACCACACGGTCGTCTTCACGCTCAAGTACCCGTACACGCCGTTCGCCGAGCGCACCGTGCTTCCGATCGCCCCCGAGCACGTCGCGGGCAAGCAGGACGTCAACAGTGGCGCCTTCACCACCAAGCCGGTCGGCACCGGACCGTACGTCCTGACCAACTGGTCCAAGGGCGAGAAGCTCAGCTTCAAGTCGAACCCCGGCTACTGGGGCGGCGAGCCCAAGGTGAAGAAGTTCACCATGGCGATCATTAAGGACGACGACGTGCGCGCGACGCGGCTGCGCACCGGCGACCTCGACGGCGCCATCCTCCCGCCGAACCTGGCGAAGACCTTCAAGGACGAGGCCGGCCGGAAGTCGTACGCCGCCAAGTCCTTCGACTACCGCACCGTGACGCTGCCTACGGACAACAAGGTGGCCGGCGACACCCATGTGCGCCGCGCCCTCGACGTCGCCGTCGACCGCCAGGCCATGGTCGACCAGATCCTGGAAGGCGCGGGCAAGCCGGCCTACGGCCCGGTCCCCACCGACAGCCCCTGGTTCGCCAAGGGAACCGAGCGCGAGCACGACCTCGCCGCGGCGAAGAAGATCCTCGACGAGGCGGGCTGGAAGCCCGGCAAGGACGGCATCCGGGCCAAGGACGGCGTCAGGGCCGCGTTCCCGCTCTGGTACCTGTCCGGCGACAAGCTGCGCCAGGACCACGCCCTCGCCTACGCGTCCGACGCGAAGAAGGCCGGCATCGACATCAGGACCCAGGCCGGCACCTGGGAGGTCATCATGCCGCGCATGAAGCAGGACGCGGTACTCGCGGGCGGCGGCGCCCCCGGCGACCCGGACTTCGACCAGTACAGCCTGTTGCAGTCGACACTCGCCGGTGACGGCTTCAACAACATGGCGCGCTACGACAACCCCGCCGTCGACAAGGCACTCAAGGACGGCCGCCGGAGCGGCGAACCGGCCGAGCGCAAGGCGGCGTACGACACCGTCCAGCGTGAGCTCGTGAAGAACCCGGGCTACACCTTCCTCACCCACATCGACCACCTGTACGTCGTGGACGACAAGTGGATCGGGCTCTCGACGCAGATCGAGCCGCACGACCACGGTCTGGCCTCGGGCCCCTGGTGGAACGTCGAGGACTGGATTCCGAAGAAGTGATACCCCCGACCCGGAAGCTCCCCTGGGGGCCGATGGTGAGGATGGCGGGGCGGCGGATCCTGTTCGCCGCCCCCGTCCTGCTGGTGGTGACCTTCGGCGTGTTCGCCGTCGCCGCAGCCTCGCCCTTCGACCCCGTCAAGGCGTACGCGGGAAACGCGGGACTCACCGCCTCGCGGGAGAACCTCGACCAGCTCCGCGCCAACCTCGGCGTCGACCAGCCCCTCGTCGCACGCTGGTGGGACTGGCTGACCTCGGCGCTCGGCGGCGACCTCGGCGACTCCGGCGTGATGCGCCAGCCCGTCACCGACGTGATCGGCGAACGCCTCGGCTGGTCCGTGCTGCTGGCCGTCACCGCGTTCCTCGTCGCGATCCTGCTCGGCACGTCGCTGGGCGTGCTGGCCGCGCGCAGGCAGAGCGGCTGGCTGGACCGGGCCGCGAGCTCCGCGGCGTACACCCTGGAAGCGGCGCCCGCCTTCTGGCTGGGCCTGCTCGCCATGTGGCTGTTCGCGCTCAAGCTGGGCCTACTGCCGGCCGGTGGGCTCACCGACACCGGGAGCGACGTCATCACCTTCGGCCAGGTCGCCTCGCATCTGGTGCTGCCCGCGGCCGTCCTCGGGATCTCCCAGCTGCCGTGGTTCTTCCTGTACGTACGCCAGGGCGTCGCCGACGCGCTGGAGGAGGACCCCGTGCGAGGCGCACGCGCGCGTGGGCTGAACGAACGCACCGTGCTGCTCGGCCACGCCCTGCGCTCCGGGATGCTGCCGACGCTCACCCTCGTCGGTTCGCGGGTGCCCGAACTGATCACCGGGGCGCTGCTCGTCGAGACGGTCTTCAGCTGGCCGGGCATCGCCGCCGCCACCGTGCAGGCCGCGACCGCCGTGGACTTCCCGCTGCTGGCCGCGCTGACCGTGCTGGCCACGGCGGCGGTGCTCGCCGGGAACCTGCTCTCCGACCTCCTGTACGGACTCGCCGACCCGAGGGCGGGCTTCGATGGCTGACCTGGCAGAACGCCCCGCGAGCGCCGAAGGGGCCGAGCACGTGGAGACCCGGGCGTGGCGCTCCCACGGACGCACCCGGCGCTCCACCCGCACGGTCCGGGTGCGCACCTCCGCGGTGATCGTGGTGGTGGTCGCGCTGGCCGTCCTCGTGGTGCCGCCGCTGGCCAATCTCGACCAGCAGGCCGTCGATTTGTCGATGAAGCTCCGGCCGCCGTCCCTCGCGCATCCCTTCGGCACCGACGACGTCGGCCGCGATCTGCTGCTGCGCTGCGTCTACGGGCTGCGCGTCTCGCTGCTCGTCGGCCTGGTCGCCGCGGTCGTCGCCACCGTGATCGGCACGACGGTGGGCGCTGTCGCCGCCGCGTTCGGCGGGTGGACCGACCGGGTGGTGATGCGCCTGGTCGACACGTTCTCCTCGGTCCCGCACCTGCTGCTCGGCATCTTCATCGTGGCGATGTTCCGGCCGGGTGTGTGGCCCGTCATCGTGTCGGTGGCGCTGACGCACTGGCTCTCCACCGCCCGGATCGTCCGCTCCGAAGTCCTCTCGCTGCGCTCGCGCCCCTACATCGACGCGGCCGTCTCCGGCGGCGCCTCGCGATGGCGGGTCGCCGTACGGCACCTGCTGCCCGGCGTCCTGCCGCAGGCGGGGCTCGCGGCGGTGCTGATGGTGCCGCACGCCATGTGGCACGAATCGGCGCTGTCCTTCCTGGGTCTCGGCCTGCCGACCCATCAGGCGAGCCTCGGCAACCTGGTCCAGTCGGCGCGCGGTTCGCTCCTCGCGGGCGATTGGTGGCCCACCCTCTTCCCCGGCCTCCTGCTGATCGTCCCGACCCTCGCCATCGCGGGCCTCGCCGGCGCCTGGCGGGAGCGGATCAACCCCCGCCGCCGATCGGAACTGATGCTGTGACCACGCCCCGGAACACGGCCGCTCGGGTAGCGGGCCCCGCCGCCGTCGAGGCCGGTGCGGTACCCGCGCCGACCGCACCGGCCACGGCGCCCGTCCTGTCCGTGCGCGGGCTCGGTGTCCGCTTCCGGATGCGCGGCGACCGGCACATCGCCGCCGTCGCCGACGCGCACTTCGACCTCCCGGCGGGGGAGTGCCTGGCCCTCGTCGGCGAGAGCGGCTGCGGCAAGTCCGTGCTCGCCTCCGCGCTCCTCGGCCTGCTCCCCGGCAACGCCCAGACCGCGGGCGCCGCGCGGCTCGGCGACATCGACCTGCTCACCGCGGACGAGCGCACGCTCGCCCGTACGGTGCGGGGCCGCCGCATCGGACTCGTACCGCAGAGTCCGGCCGCGCACCTCACGCCCGTCCGGACCGTGGGCGCGCAACTGGAGGAGACGCTGCGCGAACTGACAGGGACGCGCAAGCGGGACGTGCGCAAGGCCGCCCTCGCGGCGGCCGAGCGTGCCGCGTTCCCCGTGGACCACCTCGACCGCTACCCGCACGAGCTCTCCGGCGGGCTGGCGCAGCGCGCCGCGACCGCTCTCGCGCTGGTCGGCGACGCGCCCCTGCTGCTCGCCGACGAGCCGACCACCGGGCTCGACCGGGATCTCGTCGACCGGACCGTCGATGAACTGCGCCGCCACGTCGACGCCGGCCACGCGCTCCTGCTCATCACCCACGACCTCGCGGCGGCGGAGCGCGTCGCTGACCGCGTCGCCGTGATGTACGCGGGACGGATCGTCGAACTCACCGACGCCGCGAGCTTCTTCGGCGACCCGGGCCCCCGGCACCCGTACGCCCGCGGCCTGCTCAACGCCCTGCCCGAGCGGGAGTTCACCCCGATCCCCGGAATGCCGCCCGAGCTCGGGGACCTGCCCACCGGATGCGCCTTCGCGGCCCGGTGCGCGCACGCCACCGAGGCCTGCGCCGTGCGGCCCGAGCCGGTGCGGGGTGTCGCCTGCCACCACCCGCCGACACCGCTGTCCGCAGCTGTGCCCGCGGCCGTGTCCGCGCCGGACGAGGAGAGCGCCCGTGCTTGAGCTTGACGCGATCACCGCCGGATACGAGCGCGGTGCGCCGGTCGTCCGGGACGCGCGCCTGACCGTCGGGCCCGGCGAGTCCGTCGGACTGCTCGGCCCCAGTGGCTGCGGCAAGTCCACGCTCGCCAAGGTCGCCGCCCTGCTGCACCGCCCGGCCGCCGGGACCGTCACCCTCGACGGCCGCGTCGTCGACGGCTGGCGCCACCGGGCCCCGCGCGAGCAGCGCACCTCCGTCGGCGTCGTCTTCCAGCAGCCACGCCTGTCCGCCGACCCCCGGCTGCGGCTGCGGGACCTGATCGCGGAGCCACTGCGGGCGACCGGGCAGCGCGCCGGGGCCGACGCCGCTGTACGGGGGCTGGCGGCGACCGTGGGCCTCGGCGAGGAACTGCTCGGCCGCCGCCCGCACGAGGTGAGCGACGGCCAGTTGCAACGCGCCTGCCTGGCCCGCGCGCTGGTGCTGCGCCCGCGCTGGCTGGTCTGCGACGAGATGACCGCGATGCTGGACGCCTCGACGACGGCCGCCCTGGTCGCGGTGGTCGAGGAGTACCGGCGCGAGCGCGGCGTCGGTCTGCTGGCCGTCGGCCACGACCGGGTCCTGCTTGAGCGCTGGTGCGACCGCACGGTCCGCTGGGAGGACGTCGCCGCGGCCTGAACCGGGAACGGCGGTTGGCCGAACTCTTTTCCGGGGCCTGCCCATTGCGGCACCGCGGGGCGGATACTCACCCGTAGTCCGACACGCCCCGTACACCTCCGGAGGCACCCATGGCCGACCCCGCGCCCACTCGCCGCAGAGCCGTCACCACCCTGGCCGCCGCCCTGGCGGGAGTTGCGGCCGTGCCCACGTACGCTCGGGCCGCCGACCGCGCCCCGGCCGCCGGGAAGCGCCCGCCGAAGCGCCCCAGGCACCCGAGGCCGTTGAGCCGCGCCCACGCGCACAACGACTACGAGCACCCGCGCCCGCTCGTGGACGCGCTCGCCCACCACTTCACCAGCGTGGAAGCCGACATCTACCTCGTCGACGGACAGCTGCTGGTCGCCCACGACCCCGTCGACCTCGATCCCACCCGCACGATCGAATCGCTCTACCTGGACCCGCTGATGGCCAGGGTCAGAGCCAATCACGGCACGGTCCACCCCGGTTACCGCAGGCCCGTGCAGCTGCTCGTCGACATCAAGACCGAGGGCGCCGCCACCTACCTCGAACTCCACCGCCACCTGCGCCGCTACCAGTGGATGCTGAGCACCTGCGCCCAAGGGCGCGTCCGGCAGGGCGCGGTGACCCCGGTCGTCTCCGGGGACCGCGCCGCCCGCGTTCCGATGGAGGCGCAGCGCGTCCGGTACGCCTTCTACGACGGGCGCCTGGAGGACCTCGGCACGGACGCCCCGGCCACCCTCATCCCGCTGATCAGCAGTAACTGGACGCAGAGTTTCAGCTGGCTGGGCGTGGGCCCGTTCCCCGCCGCCGAGCGCACCCGGCTGCACGCCGTCGTCTCCGCCGCCCACGCACGAAGGCAGCGCGTCCGCTTCTGGGCGACGCCGGACCTGCCGGGGCCGGCCCGCGACGCCGTATGGGCCGAACTGCTCGCCGCCGACGTGGACCACATCAACACCGACGACCTGGCGGGCCTGGAGAGCTTCCTGCGTACGCGTCACGCCTGAGGGCGCGCCCCTTCGTCACAGCCAGTCAACACCCGTACGGCGGACACGTCTTCGGCCCGGACGGCCCCTCCGCTGCGCGACACTGGCGGCCGAATGCCGCATCGTGCGCGCGGCGGAGGAGGTTGGCCATGGCCATTTCGATCTCACTGCTATTGCTCCTGCTGATCCTGGCGGTTGTCTTCCTGCGGGGCGGAGGGCTGAAGCTCTCGCATGCCCTGGTCTGTGTACTGCTCGGCTTCTTCCTCGCCGGCACAACCATGGCGCCGACCATCCAGAACGGCATCGCCGCCACCACCGACATGGTGGCCGGCATCAAGTTCTGACCCCGGGAGGTGCCTCGGCGCCCGTGGGGCACCTCGGGGCAGACACGTGACAGGACGTCTCCTACGATCGGCCGCCCCGATCACTGGAGGAACGCCGGTGTACGACCTGACCGAGGGCACCGAACTGGGCGCAGGCCGCTACCGCTTGCAGGCCGAGCTGGGTGCCGGCGGTACGGCCAGGGTCCACCGGGCGTACGACGACGCCCTGGACCGTACGGTCGCGGTCAAGGTGATACACCACGACCTGGCCCGGGACCCCGCGTTCCCCGTGGTGGCCGTGGTGGCCGTGGTGGCCGTGGTGGCCGTGGTGGCCGTGGCGCCGGCCGGCGCCGTCGTCGCGATCGTGGGCCTGGTGTGCGCGGCCCGGGTTCTTGCCCGCCCCGGCTGCGATCCCGCGTGCAGCCACGGCATGGCGGTACTAGGCGTATTCCTGAACCTGGTGGCCGCGCTGGTCTGGTTCGCATGGCTCCTTGGTCTGGCCGCACTTGCCTGACATCCCGTCAACCCGGCAGCCGGTGAGCCGTGTTGCGCGGCCATGAAGCGCTCGTGAAGCACCCCGCATTCCCATGGACACTTCCATGGTCCGGCTCTAGCGTCGGGCGGCCGAACCCCGCACCTGCCGTCCGTTCCCCCAAGGAGCCCGATGCCCAACAGAGTGCTCATCCGCGCCCTAGCCCTTGCGCTCGCCCTCCCGGCTCTTCTGCCGATGGGCGCCGTGCAGGCCGAGGAGATCCCCAGGGCCCCGGGGCACCGGCTCGTCAGCTCCTACGAGGGGGCGCCCGCCACGGCGCAGCCGGTCCCCGGCCAGGCGCCGCCGCAGCATCCCTTCCTCGCCCCGAACGGCCGCAGCGGCATGCACGCGGACGCGGCGGGCAGCGGCACCCATCCGTACGCGGGCCCGCTGGGCCGTGACCCGCAGGTCACCAGCGAGAAGATCGCCGCGCTCGGCGGCGAGTGCGCGACCGCGACGTTCGACGCGGCGGGCCGGCTGATCACCGTCTGCGGCACCTTCCAGGGCTTCCTGCTCAAGCTGCTCGATCCCCGTACCCTCGCCACCCTGGCCGAGTACAAGCTCCCGCAGCGCTCCTCGACCGTCGAGGCCATCACCCGGCTCGACTTCGCGAAGATCTTCAAGGACACCTCCGGCGGCGCCTACTTCTACCTCGACGACCAGGACCGCGTCGTGCTCGCCGACTCGCGCCAGCACATCCTGCGGATCGCGCACGAGCGGGCGGCGGACGGGAGTTGGCGCTTCGTCGTCGAGGACGACTGGGACCTCACGGCGCACATTGCGCACGACTGCGTCTCCTGGGCGAACCTCTTCCCGCGCGGTACCTGCGACCCCGTGACGTCCGTGATGCCCGACTGGCAGGGGCGAATCTGGTGGGTGACCCGCCTGGGCCGGGTCGGCACCGTCGACGCGGACACCGGCGCGATCCGGGCGATACGTCTCGAAGGGGAGGAGATCCAGAACTCCTTCTCGGTCGCGGACGACGGCGTTTCGATCGTCTCCGACCACGCCCTCTACAGCTTCCGCGCTGAGCCCGACGGGACCCCGCGCGCGCAATGGCGCCAGACGTACGACCGTGGCACGGGCACCAAGCCCGGCTCCGTGAACCAGGGCTCGGGCACCACCCCCGACCTGTTCGGCGACGGTTACGTGGCCATCACCGACAACGCCGACGACCGGATGAACGTCCTGGTCTACCGGCGTGGAGCGGACGTACCGGCCGGCGAGCGGCTCGTCTGCAAGGTGCCGGTCTTCGCGTCCGGCCGGTCCACCACCGACAACTCCCTGATCAGCTGGGGCAACAGCCTGGTCGTGGAGAACAACTACGGCTACGAGGACCCCACTTCACTGCTGCTCGGTCGCAGCGTGACCGGCGGCGCGACCCGTATCGACGTACGCGCGGACGGCAGCGACTGCGACACCGTGTGGGAGAGCGACGTACGCTCCCCGTCCACCGTCCCCAAACTGTCCACCGCCAACGGCCTGCTCTACTTCTACGCGAAGGAACCGAACCGGCTCGGCATCGACGCCTGGTACCTGACAGCCGTCGACTTCCGTACCGGACAGACCCGTTGGAAGCTGCTCACCGGCACCGGACCGGCGTACGACAACAATTGGGCGCCCATCACCATCGGCCCCGACGGCACCGCCTACGCGGGTGTCTTCAACGGCATCGTGGCCGTGCGCGACCGGGACTGAGGGGGCGTCGACCGCGACCGGCGGCGGGGGTGCGTCAGATCAGCCGGGACCTGATAAGGAACCGCACCCCCTCCGGGGCCTCCAGCGAGAAGCCGCTGCCGCGCCCCTCGACGACATCGACGATCAGCCGGGTGTGCCGCCAGGCCTCGTACTGGGGGACCGACATCCAGAACGGGACGTCCTCGTCGACACCGTCGAAGGCGATCGATTCCAGCAGGACGTCGGAGCCGCCCGTACGGAACTCGCCCGCCGGATAGCACATGGGCGCGCTGCCGTCGCAGCAACCGCCCGACTGGTGGAACATCAAAGGGCCGTGGGCCGCTCGCAGGGTGCGCACCAGAGCGGCTGCCGCACCGGTGAACTCCACGCGTGGCGGATCGGTCGTCGGCCCGCTCTCAGGTTCGTACACGTCTGGTCCCTCTCGGCCGGCCAAAAGGATGTGGTGGCCCAGCCGACTCCCCACAAGGTTGCGATGCGGTTGCATGCCCTGCGGCTCGCATCGGGACAAATCATCCCTGTCCCTCCCATCCGCCAACGCAACGCCTGCCACACGGTTCGCCCGGCGTCTGCGGAAGGTGTAAGAAGAGGACATGGCCGCACGCAACGGCCGCCGGCGCTCGGTTTTGAGGATGAGAACCCTCGCCGGCCAGGTCTTCCTCCTGCAGTTCGCGATCGTGGTGCTGCTCGTCGCCGCCGCCATGGCCGCGCTCGTGCTGCAGTCCCGGGCCGACAGCGAGCGAGAGGCCCGCAACCGGTCGGTCGCCGTCGCCGAGACCTTCGCGAACGCGCCCGGCATCGAGGAAGCTCTGGAGAGCCCCGACCCGACCAAGGTGCTCCAGCCCCGGGCCGAAGAGGCCCGTAAACGTTCCGAGGTCGACTTCATCGTCGTACTGAACCCGGACGGCATCCGCTACACCCACCCACTGACCGACCGGATCGGCAAGAAGTTCGTCGGCGATGTGAAGCCCGCGCTGGCCGGCGGCGTCGTCACCGAGAAGATCACCGGGACCATCGGCCCCCTCGTGCAGGCCGTCGTGCCGGTCGTCGGCCGTGACGGCACCGTCGTGGGCCTGGTGTCCGCCGGGATCACCATCGAGCGCGTGAGCGGTGTGGTCGAGGACCAGTTCCCGCTGCTGTTCGGCTCCGCCGGGGCGATCCTGCTCCTGACCATGGGCGGCACGGCGCTGGTGAGCAGGCGGCTGCGCCGCCAGACCCGCGGCCTCGGCCCCACCGAGATGACCCGGATGTACGACCACCACGACGCTGTCCTGCACGCCGTGCGGGAGGGGGTGCTCATTGTCGGCGGCGACGCCCGACTGCTGCTCGCCAACGACGAGGCCCGCCGGCTGCTCGGGCTGCCGGCCGACATCGAAGGGCGGGCGGTCACCGAACTGGGGCTCGATCCGCTCATCACCGCGCTGCTGGTCTCCGGGAGGATCGCGACCGACGAAGTGCACCCCGTCGGCGACCGCCTGCTCGCCCTCAACCAGCGCTCGACGGACCAGGGCGGCGGACCGGCCGGCAGCGTCACGACTTTGCGCGACACCACCGAGCTCCAGGCACTCACCGGCACCGTCGACCTGACCAGGGGGCGCCTGAAGCTGCTGTACGACGCCGGGACCGAGATCGGCACCACCCTCGACGTCGTACGCACCTGCGAGGAACTGGCCGAATTCGCCGCGGCCCGCTTCGCCGACTTCGCCACCGTCGACGTCATGGAGACGGTGCTGCGGGGCGAGGAGCCGACACCCATGAGCGCGGGCGTCGAGATGCGCCGTACCGCCTTCAGCGGCGCCCCCGGGGACACCGGGCTCTACCCGCTCGATTCGGTGATCCGCTTCGTGTCGACCACCCCCATGGGATCCGGCCTGCTCAGTGGCGAGGCGGTCCTCGAAGCGGATCTGGCGACCTTCTCCGGCTGGCAGCAGCAGCACCCCGAACGGGCCCGGCAACTGGTCGAGTACGGAATCCACTCGATGATCGCGGTCCCGCTGCGCGCGCGGGGCGTGATCCTGGGCGTGGCGATGCTCTGGCGCTCGGCGAAGCCCGAGCCGTTCGAGGAGGAGGACCTGTCGCTCGCCGAGGAAATGGTCTCCCGCGCGGCGGTGAGCATCGACAACGCCCGCCGCTACACCCGGGAACACACCATGGCGGTGACCCTCCAGCGCAGCCTGCTGCCGCGCGTCCTTCCCGAGCAGAACGCCATCGACGTCGCCTACCGGTACCTGCCCGCGCACGCGGGACGCGGCGGGCTCGGCGGGGTCGGCGGGGACTGGTTCGACATCATCCCGCTGCCCGGCGCCCGTGTCGCGCTCGTGGTCGGCGACGTGGTGGGCCACGGGCTGCACGCCGCCGCCACCATGGGGCGGCTGCGCACGGCGGTGCACAACTTCTCCACCCTGGACCTGCCGCCCGACGAACTCCTCTGGCACCTCGACGAACTGGTCGCCCGGATCGACCAGGACGAGGCGGTCGACAGCGCCGGAGCAGGAGTCACCGGCGCCACCTGCCTCTACACCATCTACGATCCGGCGACCGGACGCTGCACCATGGCGCGGGCCGGCCACCCCCAGCCGGTGATCGTCCATCCGGACGGCACCGTGATATTCGCCGATGTACCCGGAGGCCCACCGCTGGGGCTCGGCGGCCTGCCCTTCGAGACCCTGCAGGTGCAGCTGCCCGAAGGCAGCCGTCTGGTGCTCTACACGGACGGGCTCGTCGAGGGCCCGCACCGCGACATCGAGGAGGGGCTGACCCTGCTGCGCCGCACCCTCGCCGACCACGCCGAGCGGGCCCCCGAGGAGACCTGCGAGGCGGTCCTGAGCGCTCTCGTGCCCGAGCGCGCCCGGGACGACATCGCGCTGCTCGTCGGCCGCACCCGCAGGCTGGACGCCGCGGACGTGGCCGACTGGGACGTACCCTCCGACCCCGCGGCGGTGTCCCGGGTACGGGCCGACGTGTCCCGCAAGCTGGCCGAGTGGGGCCTGTCGGACGAGGCATTCACCACCGAGCTGATCCTCAGCGAGCTCGTCACCAACGCCATCCGCTACGCCACCGGCCCCATCCGCGTACGGCTGATCCATGACCGCTCGCTGACCTGCGAGGTCTCCGACCACAGCAGCACCTCGCCGCATCTGCGCCAGGCGGCCACCATGGACGAGGGGGGCCGCGGGCTGTTCCTCGTCGCCCAGTTCGCCGCCCGGTGGGGGACCCGCTACATCGCCGACGGCAAGGTCATCTGGACGGAACAGACGCTGCCGGCCGTCCCGGAGCCGGACGGCCCGGCCGGCCCGTGACCGTCGACGCGGCGCCGCTGAGTCGCGCGTCGCGCCACCCGTGAGCATCCTGGGGGAGTGACCTGGTACGGCGTGACCCGGCCCACCCCCCATGGCGATCTGGGGGCTGCCGACGGCGAAGCGGACGGCGGACGGGTACCGGACGAGCTGTCCCTGGTGCTCGCGCAGGCCGTGGTGAGCGCGACCGAGTCCGCCGGAGGGTACGCCGGCGGTGTCTATCTGCACTCCCGGACACCGGGCCTGCTGCGGCTGGCGGTGCTCGCGGGGCTGCCGGGCCGGCTGTTCCGCCCCTGGTGGCGCATGCATGTGAATCGACCGTTCCCGGTCGCCGCGGCCTACCGCTCGGGCCGCCCGGTGTACCTCGCCGACGCCGAGGAGGCCATGCGGCGCTTCCCGCAGCTGATGGCCGGCCTGCCGTTCCCCTTCGGGTCGATGTACGTGCCGATCGTCAGCGGCCACGACCGGGTGGGGGTCCTGGTGGTGCTGCGCCCGGCCACCCCGGGGGAGCCGGTCGCCCCGCCCGACCGGCACCGGCTCCAGCACGTCGCCCAGCGGCTCGGCGCCGCCCTCGCGGCACTGGAAACCGACGGTACGGCGGCCGAGTGGGACGGCGATCCACTGCCCGTGCAGCTGCCGGCCGTTACCGCCATGCCGGTACGGATCGGCCACTTCGACTGGGACCTCGACAGCGGTGCCGTGACCGCGGACGAGGAGCTGCACGCGATCCTCGGCGGCGGCCCCACGGACTTCCCGGGCACCATCGACGCCCTGGCGGAGCGGCTGGCACCGGAGGACGTCTACGGACTGTGGGCCCTGGCCAGGCAGGCGGTCGGATCGGAGGCGCCGGTCGTACGCAGAATGCGGCTGCGCGGACCCGACGGCCGGTCGCACCTGCTGGAGCTCACGGGCCGCTGGGCCCACTCGCCCGGCGGCGGCCCCGACGGCGGCGCGGCGAGTCACCTGACCGGCTTCCTGGTGGACCTCGGCGCGGGTCCGATCATCGCGGAGGCCGCCGACCGGCTCCCGCGGGGCATCTTCTCGCTGGACCGGCTCGGCCGGATCACCTACGTCAACCATTTGGCGGAGCAGCTCCTCGGACGCGCACGCGAGGAGCTCGTCGGCCGCGTCCTGTGGGAGGTCCTGCCGTGGTTCGGGCACCCCGCCTACGAGGACCACCACCGCGCGGCGCTGCTCTCCGACGCGCCCGTGCACTTCCTGGCCCGACGCACCCCCAAGGAGTGGCTGTCGGTGTCCATGTACCCGGGCCACGAGGGGGTGACGATCACGCTCGCCGCCACCGATCGCCCCGCCTACGCGCCGGGGTCGGTCGTCACGCCGGGGGTGGGGCTGGGTTCCCCGGCCGACCGGTCCGCCGCGCTGTACCGGCCGGTCGCCCTGGCCATCGCACTGACGGAGGCCGTCACCGCCCGCCAGGTGTCCGCCGTGGTCACCGAGGAACTGCTGCCCGCCTTCGGTGGCCGGCAGCTGGCGATCTACCTGATGAGCGAGCGACATCTCTACCTGGCGTGGGAGACCGGTTTTCCACAGGGCTTCCTGGACCGCTTCGACGGGGTCGGCCTCGACGCCCACATCCCCGGCGTGGAGACACTGACCTCGGGCCGCCCCATCTTCTTCGAGTCCATGGAGCGCCTGGCCGCCGCCTACCCTGGCATCCCCATCGACGCCGATGTCGGCGCCCGGGCCTTCCTCCCGCTGATCGCCTCCGGACGGCCCGTCGGGACGTGCATCCTCGGCTTCGACCAGCCGCGGGGCTTCAGCCCCGAGGAGCGCACGGTCCTCACGGCCCTCGCGGGGCTCATCGCGCAGGCCCTCCAGCGGGCCCAGCGCTACGACACCGAGGCCGCCCTGGCCCGTGGCCTGCAGGACGCCCTGCTGCCGCACCGGCTGCCCGTGATCGAAGGCGTCGACACCGTCGGACGCTACCTCTCGGGCACCCAGGGCATGGACATCGGTGGCGACTGGTACGACGTCGTCGAAACCGGCCGGGGCCCGGCCCTGGTCATCGGGGACGTCCAGGGGCACGGCATCCCGGCAGCCGCGACCATGGGCCAACTGCGCAGCGCCGTACGTGCCTTCGCGCTGAGCGGGCACGATCCGCAAGAGGTGATGAGCGGCACCAACCGGCTGCTCATCGACCTCGACCCCGGCCAGTTCGCCAGTTGCTGCTACATCGTCCTCGACCCCGCGACCGGTATCACGCAGGCCGTCCGGGCCGGGCATCCGCAGCCCGTGCTGCGCCACCCCGACGGCACGGTCGAAGTGCTCGATCTGCCCGGCGGCATCGTGCTCGGGGTGGACGCCACGGCGTCCTACCCGGTCACCGAACTGCGTCTCGCCCCCGGCGCGATGCTGGCCCTGTTCACCGACGGACTGGTCGAGCAGGCGGGAGTGGACATCGACCTGGGCATCGAGTGGCTGCGCAGCACGATCGACTCCGTGGCCCCGGCGTCGCTCGCCGACATCGCGGACCGGGTGATCGGGGAGGCGAAGCGGGCGGCCGACCGCCCCGACGACATCGCGCTCCTCCTCGCCGCCCGCTGGGCGGACGGGCTTCCCCCGGCGTCGTAGCGCCGCGCCCGACCCCGTTGATCGATTGGCGGGGCCGGACGGCCGGGCTTAGCGTCGATGGAGTGAACGATCGCGTTCACTGCCGAGTGGAGACGAGAGCACCCCATGACGGGATCTCATCGGACCCCTGTGAAGACCGCCGACACACCTGGGCGGGGCAGCGGTGTCGCACTTCTCGTCATCGCCTCGTGCCAGCTGATGGTGGTCCTCGACATCACCATCGTGAACATCGCCCTTCCGCACATCCAGACCTCGCTGGGCTTCTCCACCGAGAATCTGTCCTGGGTGGTCAACGCCTACACGCTGACCTTCGGTGGTCTGCTGCTGCTCGGCGGGCGACTGGGCGACATCCTCGGCCGTCGCCGCATCTTCATCTTCGGCGTGCTGCTCTTCGTCTTCGCCTCGCTGCTCGGCGGTCTCTCCCAGGAGTCGTGGCAGTTGCTCGCGGCGCGCTCCCTGCAGGGCGTCGGCGGCGCCATCGCTTCGCCCACCGCCCTCGCGCTGATCACCACGACCTTCCGTGAAGGACCCGAGCGCAACAGGGCGTTCGGGGTGTTCGCCGCCGTCTCGGCCGGCGGCAGCGCGATCGGTCTGTTGGCGGGCGGGCTGCTCGTGGAATGGCTCGACTGGCGCTGGATCCTCTTCGTCAACGTGCCCATCGGTCTGCTGATCGCGGTGGTGACGCCCCGGTACATCCGGGAGTCGGAACGCCGCTCGGGGCATTTCGACATCACCGGCGCGCTCACCTCCACCCTGGGCATGGTGCTGCTCGTCTACGGCTTCATCCGCGCCTCGGAGGACGGCTGGAGCGACAGTGTGACCCTCGCGTCGTTCGTGGCGGCCGTGCTGCTCCTCGCCGTGTTCATCGTGAACGAGAGCCGGTCGAAGCAGCCGATCACCCCTCTGTGGATGTTCCGCGACCGCAACCGCGCCGGTGTCTACGCGATGATGCTGTGCCTGGCCGCGGCGATGTTCGGGATGTTCTTCTTCCTGACGCTCTTCGTGCAGAACATCCTGGACTTCAGTCCGCTGCGGGCCGGTCTCGCCTTCCTGCCGGTGAGCGTGATCATCGCCATCGGTGCGGGACTCACCTCGCAACTGCTGCCCAAGTGGGGGCCCAAGCCCTTCATGGTGACGGGCGCGGTCCTGGCGGCGGCGGGACTCGGCTGGTTGACGCTGACCGATGTCAACAGCTCGTACCAGGGCGGCATCCTCGGACCGATGCTGGTCTTCGGTCTCGGTATGGGCATGCAGTTCGTGTCCCTGACGCTGATGGCCGTGTCGGGTGTCTCGCCGAGCGACTCGGGCGCGGCCTCCGGAATCCTCAACGCCACCCAGCAGGTGGGTGGTTCGCTCGGTCTGTCCATCCTGGTCACGGTCTTCGGCACGGCCAGTCGCAACGAGGCGACCGCTCAGGTCCGCGGGTTCATGGCGGACGCGACCCCGGCCCAGCGGCTGGAGTTCCGCAGGACCGGACAGCTTCCGGCGCAGTGGGGCGACCAGGTGCTGGCGTCGGGTGTGTCGAGCGCTTTCGTGGTCGCCGCCATTTTCGCCGTCGTCGCCGCGCTGGTCGCCCTGCTGGTCATCCAGGTGCGCCCCGACGACCTGGAGCGTCTCCAGGGCGGCGGGGCGCACGACGCCCCTGCAAAGGGTCCGGGTGCCTAGGATCTACGGCTGGGCGATGAAGTAGTCGATGACCACACCGATGGGACTGGTCCAGTCGATGTGCACACGTACGGAGATCACCCCGTTCTCGGGGGCGACGTTGTAGACGAGGTAGCGCGCGTTGCCGACGAACTTGCCGCCGCTCGCGGTCGGCCCCTCACTGACCGCCACGAAGACGCGGGTGCTGGCGGTGTACGCGGAGGACGTGAGGTCGAAGCGTACGAACCCGTTCCACAGGCCCCAGTTGTGCCGGTAGGTGTAGCCGAAGCCCGAGAGGTCCTCGGGTCGTACGCCTTCCACGGCCCGGCCGATCGGGACGATCGCGGATTCCTCCAGCTTCGCTTCGGTGATCTGCTCAGGGCCCTGCTCGATGTTGCCCTCGGGTGCGTAGGACATGGTGGAGTCCCCCCTTGTCGCGTTCTGGTCGAAGAGTTCCGGTTCCGTCGTGTCCCCGGGCCCGGGGGGTGACACCGAACCTCCTGCCGTCACGGCCGGCCGTCAATACGCTTCGGTGCGCAGTACGCGCGACCGCGTCACTTTTCGGCCGACCGGAGACGCTCATCGCCTGTCGTGACTCGGGGGGCGGCTCACCCGAAGTACGCGTCGAAGTTCCTTGAGAACTCCCACTGGTTGAAGCGGTCCCAGTTGATCGACCAGGTCATCAGACCGCGCAGCGCCGGCCAGGTGCCGTGTGTCTGGTAGGAGCCGCAGTTGGTCTTCTTGGTCAGGCAGTCCAGAGCCTTGTTCACCTCGGCGGGTGAGGTGTGACCGTTGCCCGCCTGGGTCGAGGCCGGCAGACCGATCGCGACCTGCTCGGGACGGAGGGCCGGGAAGGCCTTGGCCTGGTCACCGGCGACCGGGAAGCCGGTCAGCAGCATGTCGGTCATGGCGATGTGGAAGTCCGCGCCGCCCATGGAGTGGTACTGATTGTCCAGTCCCATGATGGAACCCGAGTTGTAGTCCTGGACGTGCAGCAGTGTGAGGTCGTCGCGCAGGGCGTGGATGACCGGAAGGTACGCGCCGGCCCGCGGATCCTGGCCGCCCCAGGGGCCTGATCCGTAGTACTGGTAGCCGAGCTGTACGAAGAACGTCTCTGGGGCCATGGTGAGTACGAAGTCGGAGCCGTACTTGGCCTTGAGCGTCTTGACGGCCGAGATCAGGTTGACGATCACCGGTGACTTGGGTGCGCGGAAGTCGGTGTCGCCGGTGTTCAGCGAAAGGGAGTGGCCCTCGAAGTCGATGTCGAGGCCGTCCAGACCGTACTCGTCGATGATCTTGGAGACGGAGGAGACGAGGTGTCACGAGCGGCCGTACTGGCAAGCTGCACCTGACCGTTGGCGCCGCCGATGGAGATCAGCACCTTCTTGCCGGCGGCCTGCTTGGCCTTGATGGCTGCCTTGAAGTCCGCGGCCGACTCCACGCCGGGGCACTCGGCTGCCGGGCAGAGGCTGAACCGGATGTCGCCCGAGGTCACCGAAGTCGGCTCGCCGAAAGCCAGGTTGATGACATCCCAGGAGGCGGGCACATCGGCCATCCGCGTGTAGCCGGAACCGTTGGCGAAGCTCGAATGCAGATAGCCGACCAGGGCGTGGGCGGGCAGATCGCCACCGTTGCCGCCGCCGCCCGCCGCGGTGGTCGCGCTCACCGCCGCCGACTTCGCGGACTCGCCGGCCGTGTTGACCGCGGAGACCTGGAAGCTGTACGCGGTGGAGGGGGTGAGTCCCGTGACGGTGGCCGATGTCCCGCTCGCCGTCTGGGTCTTCGCGCCATTGCGGTAGATGTTGTACGACGAAGCGCCCGACGCGGCGGACCAGCTCAGCGGTACCGAGGTGGAGCCGGGGCTGCCGGCGGTCAGACCCGTGGGGGCCGCGGGCACCTGGACGGGGTCGCCGCCCGGCCCGAGCAGGGAGAGGTCGTCCGCGTAGTAGGCGGGGGTGCCGTACCAGCCGTGGGTGTAGACCGTCACCGAGGTGGTCGAGGGGCCCGTGCGGAACGTGGTGGTCAGCTTCTGCCAGCTCGGCGCCGAACCGGTCCAGGTGGAGACGTCGGTGGTGCCGGTGTTGGAGGCGCCGAGGTAGACGTAACTCCCCTGCACCCAACCGCTGAGAGTGTAGGCGGAGTTCGGCTTGACGGTGATCGTCTGGGAGCACTTGGCGTTGTCGCTGCCGACCGGGGTGGCCTTGAGTGCGGACGTACCGCTGTGGGCGGGGGAGCCGACGGCGGCTCCGCTGCCTCCCGTACAACTCCAGCCGTCGAGGCCTGCCTCGAAACCGCCGTTGCGGGCGAGTTCGGTGTCGGCCGCTCCTGCGGGAGACGCGGTGGCGGCAAGTCCGCCGAGGGCGAGGCAGGCCGCCGACAGGGCGGCCATAAGTCTGGTGCGGTCCACAACTGCCTCCGGGGCGTGGGGGAATGGTGCGCTCAAGATGGTCCAGACCAATATGGTTGTCAAGGCATCGCGCGCACGACTGCCGTTTCGCACACCCCGGGCGGTGAACACCGCCCCGTCGCCACCCGTATATCTGGGCGGCTGCCGACTGCTGCCAGTCGGGAGCGGGCGTCACGGTCGGCGCGTACGACTGCGCGGGCTGCCCGTACACATCCGCCGGCGGCCTCGCTCCGGTGCGCCCACCGAGGCAGACCCCGAGCGCCGCGCTGCCCGGGGCGATGGGGCTCGGCTACACCTCGGGAACCGCGGCCGTCGACCGCCTGGTCGCCCGGGTCTGACACACCTCACGCAGCAGCCGCGCGACCGACTGCCGAAAGACCGAACAAGACGGCTGCGGCGCACGTACTTGACTTACAAGCGAGCCGGAACCGATGGCACGACGGACCAAGGACGGACGAGATGACTGCAATCACCAGAACTGGGCGGACCGGGCGAGGGCGCGGGAGTGTCGCCCTGCTCGCCTGCGGTGCGCTGGCCGCCGCCGGGCTCGCAGCCGCCGGTGTGGCCGTGTTGGAGCCGCAGAGTGCCACTGCCTCCAGCCACCGGGAGGCACCACTTATCTCGGGACAGCCCCAGTTCGACAACGCGGACGTCTACGCGTTCGTCAGCCCCGATCACCCCGACACGACGACGGTGGTGGCGAACTGGCTGCCGTTCCAGGAACCGGCGGGCGGCCCGAACTTCTACACGTTCGCCACCGACGCCCGCTACGACATACACATCGACAGTGACGGCGACGCGCAGGACGACCTGCTGTACCGGTTCACGTTCAAGGACCACCGTAAGAACGAGAACACCTTCCTCTACAACACAGGAGCGGTGGAGAGCCTCGACGATCCGGACCTCAACTTCACGCAGACCTACGACATCGAGCTGCTGCGGCTCGAACACAACGAGGCCGTGTCGACACACAAGGTCGCCGAGAGCCTGCCGGTCGCCCCGTCGAACGTGGGCAAGGCATCGATGCCCGACTACCAGGCGCTGCGCGACCACGCCGTGCAGAAGGTCCCCGGCGGGCTGAAGTCCTTCGCGGGCCAGGCCGACGATCCGTTCTTCCTCGACCTGCGCGTCTTCGACCTGCTGTACGGCGGGGACCTCTCGGAGGTCGGGAACGACACCATCAAGGGCTACAACGTCAACACCATCGCCCTGCAGGTGCCGAACACCTACATCCAGGAGTCGAAGGAGCAGCCCGTCGTCGGCATCTACTCGACGACGGAGCGCGAGAACGCCGAGGGCGACTGGACGCGGGTGTCGCGGCTCGGCATGCCGCTGGTCAACGAGGTCGTCAACCCGGTCAAGGACAAGGACAAGTTCAACGCGTCCTCACCCGAGGGCGACGGGGACTTCCTGAAGAACGTCACCGAACCCGAACTGCCCAAGCTCATCGAGGGCATCTACAAGATCAAGGCACCCGCGGAGCCGCGCGACGACCTCGTCGGGGTGTTCCTGACCGGTGTCAAGGACCTCAACCAGCCGCCGAACGTCAAGGCGTCGGAGATGCTGCGTCTCAACACCGCCGTCAAGCCGGTCGCCGAGCCGAAGCGTCTCGGTGTGCTGGACGGCGACACCGCGGGCTTCCCGAACGGACGCCGGCTGACGGACGACGTGCTGGACATCGCACTGCAGGTCGTCGAGGGCGAACTCGTCGGCTCGAAGAACGACCTGGGTGACGCGGTCGACGCCAACGACAAGGAGTTCGGCGCGGCCTTCCCGTACGTCGCCCTGCCCACCGCCGGCTCCGACACCGAAGCGGCCGGCAAGGGCACCAAGTCCGATGCCACGGGGCTGACCGGCGGCATGTCCTCGATCACCGCCTCCTGGGACGACAACACGGTGATGCTCGTCTCGGCGGCCTCCGGCGCCACAGGTGTGCTGCTGGTCGTCGTCGGCGTGACCTGGCTGCGCTCCCGCCGGCACCCCGCCCGCAAGTCCTGGCTCGGCTGACCACGGACCGCCGGCCGTCGGGTCCCTGCCGACGGTCGGCCATGTGAGCCCCCGAACCAGGCCGGGCAGGCCACCGGCACGATCCCCGAGAGAGGCGAGATTCGATGCTCGTACGGAAGCCGCAGTTCCTGCGACGTCGTGAAGGAGGCGAGGGGCCGGGGCAGTGGCGGACCGTGGCGGTCGTGGCGGTGGCAGCGGCGCTGACCGCCACGTCCGTGGCCATCGGGGCGGACCGCGACCCGGACCGGTCCGGCTCGGCCGCGCCCGTCGTCGCGGCGGACGTGGCCGGCGGCCAGCTGGCTTCGGGGGATCTCGCGCACGGCATCACCACCCTGCAGAAGCACCTCAAGGCACAGCCCAAGGACGCCACCGGGTGGGCGACCCTGGGCGCGGCCTACGTCGAGCAGGCGCGGACCAGCGGTGACCCGACGCGGTACCCGCAGGCGGAGAAGGCGTTCGGGCGCTCGCTGAGGCTGCGGCCCGTCGACGAGAACGACGCGGCGCTCGCCGGGCGCGCGGCACTGGCCGCCGCCCGGCACGACTTCAAGGCGGCGCTCGGTCACGCCGACCGGGCGCTGCGAGTGAACCCGTACAGCGAGCGGGCGCTGTCCAGCCGCGTCGACGCCCTGGTCGAACTCGGCCGCTACGACGAGGCGTTGCGCGCGGTGAAGCTCGCCGACTGGCGGCGCCCCGGCATCCCGGTCTCCACGCGGTACGCGTACGTACTGGAGCTGCGCGGCGACGCGAAGGGCGCCCGGCGGGTGCTGCTGCGTGCGCTGGACTCCGCGTTCAGCCCCGCCGATATCGCCTACGTCGCCACCTCGCTCGGCCAATTGGCCTGGACCCAGGGCGAGTACGGGCCGGCGCTGGGGCACTTCGGGAAGGCGTTGCGTGCCGACCCGCGGTATGTGCCGGCGCTGGAGGGGCGTGGGCGTACCTACGCCGCACAGGGCGCGTCGAAACGAGCGCTGAGTGATCTCGAAGAGGTCGTGCGGCGCTACCCGCTGCCGGGCCGGCTCGCCGCCCTCGGCGAACTGCGCGAGGCGGGCGGGCAGCGTGAGAAGGCTGCGGAACAGTACGAACTCATCGGTGCCTGGACCCGGTTGGCCCGCGCCAACGGCGTCGCCACCGACCTGGAGTCCGCTCTAGTCGAGGCCGATCACGGCGACGCCGCCCAGGCGTTGAAGTCTGCGCGCTCCGAATGGTCCCGGCGCAGGAGCGTCCACACCGCGGACGCGCTCGGCTGGGCGCTCCACGCGAACGGCAAGCACCGCGAGGCGCTGACCTACGCGAAGAAGGCGACCGCACCGTCGCCCGGCTTCCGCAACGCCTCGTTCCTCTTCCACCGGGGCATGATCGAGCGCGCCCTCGACGACGACAAGGCCGCGCGCCGGGACCTGGCCGCCGCACTCGCGCTGAACCCGGGCTTCTCACCCACCGGGGCCCGCGAAGCCAAGGCCGCGCTGTCCGAAATTCGGAGGACCTCTTGAATCGCCGTGCCGTCGCTTCGGCCGTCGCCACGCTCGCCGCCGGAGCGGCCCTCGCGCTGCTCCCCGCCCAGGCCGCGCAGGCGCACCCCTTGGGTAACTTCACCGTCAACCAGTACGACGGCCTGGTCGTCGCTCCGGGGAAGCTGGATGTGGACCATGTGGAAGATCTGGCGGAGATTCCGGCCGCGCAGCAGAGGAAGAGCGTCGACGCGGACGGCGACGACCGGCTGGCACCGGCCGAGCTGTCGGCATGGGCCCGGGCTCGATGCGACGGGGCGGCTCGGGACGCCCGGGTCGAGGTCGCAGAAGGCCGGGCCATACCCCTGTCGGTGGGGGAGTCAGGAGCGCAGGCGCTTCCCGGGCAGGCCGGGTTGCAGACACTGCGTGTCACCTGCGAGCTGACGGCGCCTCTCCCGCGTGACGAGGAGACACGGCTCCACTACCGCCCGGCGGGTGCGGCGACCGGGCCGGGGTGGCGGGAGATCACCGCGCGCGGCGACCGGATGACGCTCGCGGCTTCGGACGTGCCGCAGAAGTCGGTTTCCAGGCGGCTGACGACCTACCCCGGCGATCTGCTCTCCTCGCCGCCGGAGCTTCGCTCGGCGGGGTTCACGGCGCGGACCGGCGGCCCGGCGCTCGCCGGGAGCCGGGACGGCAGGGGCGGCTCACCGACAGCGGGCGTGCTGCCGCGCGGCGCCGACCGCTGGGCGCAGTCCCTGACCGCGCTGGTCGCCCGGCACGAACTGACCCTGGGCTTCGCGGCGCTCGCCCTCGGCGCCTCCCTGGTGCTGGGGGCCATGCACGCCCTGGCCCCCGGGCACGGCAAGACGATGATGGCGGCAGCCGCCACGGCGGGCGGCCACAGCTCGCTGCGCGATGTCCTGACCTTGGGCGCTTCGGTGACGCTCACTCACACCCTGGGCGTCTTCGCCCTCGGCGCCCTGATCACCGCGGGCTCGGCGGCGGCGCCCACCGTGGTGTCGTGGCTGGGCATCGCGAGCGGAACCCTGGTGGCGGGCGCGGGGGCGATGCTGCTGCGCAGGGCGTGGCGGCGGCGTCATGGCGCGCACGGTCACAGCCACAACGGCGGGCACGAACACGGCCACGGCCACGGGCCGGGCCACCTTCATGGGCATGGCCACGAACACGGCCACCCACACGAGTCCGGGCACGCCGAGGAGGCCGGCGTCACGTACGAAGAAGAGCGGGTGCCGGTTCTCGTGGCCGCACACTCGGGCGAGCAGCCTCCGGAGGGCCACTCGCACACGCACAGCCCCGTCCACGCGGCTGATCACCGCCACGAGCGGCCGGCCGCCCGAACGCGGCCCGAGCCCCATCACCACAGCCATGTTCCGCCCGCCCCCGGCCTGCGCGGAGTCGTCCTCCTCGGCTTCGCGGGCGGGCTGGTCCCGAGTCCGTCCGCGGTCGTGGTCCTGGTCGGCGCGGCTGCCCTCGGTCAGGCGTGGTTCGGATTCCTGCTGGTTCTGGCGTACGGCGCCGGGCTGGCCCTCACCCTCACGGCAGCCGGGTTCGCCGCGGTGCGCCTGCGGGAGAGCGCCACGCGCAGGCCGGCGCGGCGTCCGCAGGGCCAAGTCTTGGCGCTGGCACACCGGTTGGCCCCGTTCGGCACGGCCGCCGTGGTTTTCGTGCTGGGATGCGGATTGCTGCTCAGAGGAGCAGCGGCGACGCTGGGCTGAAACAGCCGTGGGGCCCTCATCGGAGGGCCCCACGCACGTGTTCCCGGCGGTGGAGCTCAGCTCCAGTTCCGGGAGTAGTGCCTGCGGTAGCTCCTGCGGTCGTGCGCCGCCCGGATCCAGTGGGTGGCCATCAGTACCAGGACACTCGCGGCGATGACCAGCAGCCCCGGTGCGAGAGTCCGGCTGCTGAGGATGCCGGCCGTCAGGGTCGGCCCCTCCGAGGCGCCCGGTACGGAGGCTCCGCCGGCGGGCGGTGGCACGGTCGCCGCGCCACGGTCGACTTCGGCGGATGTGGTGGCACCGGTCACGCGCACCCCGAGAGCCGCGATGGCGGTGGTCGCCGGCTGGAAGTAGGTGAGACCGCCGTTGGTGCAGTCGCCGTTGCCGCCCGAGGTCACGCCGAGTGCGAGCCCCTGGGAGAACAGCGGGCCGCCGCTGTCCCCCTGTTCGGCGCAGACCGTCGTCTCGATCAGTCCGGTCACCGTGCCCTCGGGGTAGTTCACCGTCGCGTTGAGTGCGGTCACCCGGCCCGAGCGCACCCCCGTGGTGCTGCCGCTGCGGAAGACCTGCTGGCCGACGACAGGATCGACGGCGGCGGTGATCCGTACCGCCCGGCCGTCACCGATGTCCACCACGCCCCGCGCCTGGGAGGCGTCGCCGTTCTCGTACTCGACGAGGGAGAAGTCACTGCCGGGGAACTTGCCCGCCGTGGTGGTGCCGACCCGTTCGGTGCCCTGCGTGTCACCGAACCAGGTGGTGCCGAGCGAGCCGCAATGCCCGGCCGTGAGGATGAAGTTGCGCCGGCCGTCGGTGACGTTGAACCCGGCGGAGCAGCGCCCGCTGCGGGCGAAGACCGCGGCGCCGCCATTGAGCCGGGTGGTGAACGGCTCCGCGGTCCGTTGCATGTCCACGAAACCGCCGATGCCTTCGGCGATGCGGGACATACGGGACCAGTCCCCGGCGGACACGGTGCTGTCGGCGCGCACCGCGATCTCGTTGGACGCGTAGTCCATCGCCCACGCAGTGCCGGGCACCCGGGGCGCGGCGCGCAGCGCGTCGGTGGCCGAACGGAGCCGGTCCATGCTGTGGCGGACGACCTTGGCGCGGGCGCCGGCCCGGTCGACCGCGGCCGCGGCGTCGGCGTCGGTCACCGCGACGACCGGGCGCCCGTCGGTGCCGATCCAACTGCCCGCGGTCCTGGACGCGCCGAGCCGGGAGACGAGATCCGCACCCAGGTCCGCGGGCCGGGAGCCGGCCCCGGCGTCTCCTTGGGCGGACGGCTCGCCGCTCGAACCGCCCGCCATGGCGGTCGTCGTCATCAGCCCGCCACAGAGGAGTCCGCCGACAGCTGCCAGCCGCGCGACCCTCTGGAGGCTGCGTCGTGCGTGCCTCATCCGTCACCTCAAATTCGATCCGACACGGCGCCGGTGGCGCGCGGGGCCCACGGAACGCGATGCCCTCCTTCCATACGTGCAGGCCTGTGGCCCTGTTCACCGCCGGTACCGCACCGGGGCCGGGAACGAATCCGGGTGTCGATGTCCGGAAGGGGGACTCGGCGCCCGTTCGCCGGGCGACCAAGGTTGCCCGCTCGCGGTGGGACGTCGGGATAGAGTAGATATTTGCCGTGTGGCAATGATTTGTGCGGCGCTGCGGCCGTAGGCCCTCGGCACGTTCAGTCGCATTCGGCGAGCGATCACCTCACACGCTGTCACTTCTCAGGCTTCCGCCTCACACGTTTCTGTCATACGTATCGCGGTGCTGCCGTATTTCCCCCGACCGCTCTCTCGACGAAATGGCCCTCACCGTGACTGACTTCCTGGCCGTGGAGCGTGCCGTGCGCGCTGCCGCACCCCATGCGCTCCTCGACACGGTGCGAGCCGCACTGATCGAGAACTACGAAGCCGTCGAGGTCAGCCTCCTGCTGGCCGACTACAGCCTCACCGTGCTGCGGCCGGTGACCACCCTGCCTGACGCCGAGCAGTCCCTGTCCGTGCAGTCCAGTCCGGAAGGGCGTGCCTTCGGCAGTCAGGAGCCGTTCGGTCAGTACGCGGCCGGTGACGGCGCGGTCGATCTGCACCTGCCCGTGACGGTCCGCGGAGACAGACTCGGGATCCTGACGGTCCGGCTGCCCCCACACAGACGCACGCCCGAGACCGTCGCGGAACTCACCGAGCTGGCCGAGCTGCTCGGGCATGAAATCGTCGTCGCCGAGCGGGACACCGATCTGTACCTGCAGGCCAGGCGTGCCAGCCGGCTCACCCTGGCGGCGGAGATGCAGTGGCAACTGCTGCCCGCCCGAGCCTGCACGCGCCCGGAGTACGCCATCGGGGCCCAACTGGAGCCCGCGTACGACATTCACGGTGACAACTTCGACTGGTCCACCAACGGCGAGAACCTCACGCTCAGCATCACCAACGGGATGGGGGAGGGGATCCAGGCATCGCTCCTCACGAACCTGGCCGTCAACGCCCTGCGCAACGCCCGCAGATCCGGTATCGGCATCGTCGACCAGGCGGCGCTGACCGACCAGGCCATCTACGGGCAGTATCACGGCGAGGAGTACGTCTCCACGCTGCTGTTGTCCTTCGAGCTGGCCACCGGACGCGTACAGGTCGTCGACGCGGGATCGCCGCAACTGTGGCTCCAGCGGGACAAGTCCGTGGGGCACATCGATTTCGAGGCGCAGCTTCCCCTGGGCATGTTCGAGGAATCCGCCTACGCCGCCCAGGAATTCCAGGCGCTGCCCGGCGACCGACTGATCTTCGTCAGCGACGGTGTCTACGCGGCGATGTCCCGCGCCGGAGAGGCCTACGGGGAGAAGGCGCTGTCCCGCGCCATCCAGGCCGTCGGCCTCCTGCCGGCCGCTGCGGTGCCGCGCGCGATCCTCCAGGAACTGGCCTCGTACCGCGACGCGGATGCCGACGACGACGCGCTGATCGTGTGCGTGGACTGGTCGGGTCGCCCTGCGGCGGACCCGAGCTGAACCCGGGGCCTGGCCCCTGAGCGGTCCGGCCATGCAGGTCAGCGGGTATGGCGGGCCGGGGGAGTCCTGCCGCCCCGGGCGCTGCGGGAGGACGGCGGTCGGCAGCTGACAAAGCACTCTCCCGGGTGAGAGAGTGGTGCTATGCCCCGCGCTCTGCATCCCGCCAACCATGAACAGCTGGCTCACGCCACATTCGCGGTGTCGGAACTTTTGCAGCTGCTGTGGAGCCGTGGCCAGGAGGCCGCGCCCTCCGGGCCCGTGTCGCCTTCGCAGATGCGTGCGCTGACCATCCTCGAAGGGCAGGAGGGGGTCAACCTCCGCACCCTGGGTGACGCGCTCGGCTCGCGGCCGTCGTCCGTGAGCCGCCTGTGCGACCGGCTGGAGGCAGCAGGCCTCCTGGAGCGTTACCCCAGCTCGACGAGCCGCCGAGAGATCGAGGTGCGGCTGAGCCGACGCGGAGGCACTCTCCTCGAAGAATTCCGTACCTTCCGGGTGCGCGAGGTCGAATCGGTGCTGCAGGAGATGACTCCGTCGAAGCTCGCCGCACTCGCCGAGGGAATTGAAGCCTTCCAGGCCGCCGCCTCCGCCCGTATCGGCCTGCCTGTTGAGCTTCCTGCTGAGGCAGCCGACGGAGTGCGCGCCGCGGACATCGCCTGACTCACCCGCTCACGCCGCCGGAACGCCGTCTCGTGCGGGGCGCGACGAAGCCGTTCAACCCACGTCCTGGCCGGACGACACCCCGAGCTCCGCGGCCAGCGTCAGAGCCGCCGCCATGTCCGCCCGCTCACGGTCCCGCGGTCGGCACAGCTCCTCCACCAGTGCCGCGATCGCCGCCTCATCCACTGCTCGCGCCTGAACCCCGGTGAGGAAACGCGCCACCGCTTCGGCGGGATCGCAGTCCGGTTCGGTCACCGCGACCATGCTGGCGACCAGCTCCCGCCGCGCCTCCTCGCCGATGCCGGCCCAGGGCACGGAAGCCTCCAGCCCGTCGTCCTCCACGTCTTGCGGATAGGGCGCACGGCCCCACGAGCCGTCCTCCCACCAGTAGACGTACCCGAGGACGCGGTCCTTCGCCTCATGCCTGAGCCCCTCCCACGGAAGCCAGTCGGGCCCACCCGCCAGGAGGTCGACCGGCGGTTCGACCAGGTGGGTGTGGCTGGCGTCGGAGTCCTGTCCGCACAGCACCGCGCGGCCGCCGTCGAACATCTGTAGACGCCACCAGTACGCCCCTCCCGCGTTCTCGCAGTGCAGTGCGCCGTCCGCCCACTTGAACCTGTCGCCGTCGCCAACCATGGCCGTCGCCACTGCCAGAGCCGCGGCGCGCGACCACACCCGCTCCACCCGGTCGAGGTCCCCGGGCACACTCGGACTGCGCATGTCGTTCGCCCCCATGTCACGCACAGCAGGTCCGTCCCGCTGTGCCTTGCGAGGCTACCGAAGGGGTCTGACACGAGCGCCCGCCGGCCGGCACCGCTGCCACGAACGGCACTTGCGGCAAACGCGAGCGGCGCTCGCGGGAGGTGCGGGCAGTGCGCCGCCGCTCCTGGCGCGCCTACTCGAACCGGGTGATGTCGCCCGCCCCTCGGCGTACGATCTCCGGCTCGCCCTCGGAGAAGTCGATGACCGTGGTCGGCTCGGTGCCGCAGTCGCCCGAGTCGACGACGACGTCCACCACGTGATCGAGCCGCTCCTTGATCTCCCAGCCCTGGGTCATGGGCTCTTCCTCGTCGGGCAGGAGCAGGGTGCTGGAGAGCAGCGGCTCACCGAGCTCGGCGAGCAGGGCCTGGGCGACGACATGATCGGGAATCCGCACGCCGACCGTCTTCTTCTTCGGGTGCAGCAGTTGGCGGGGCACCTCCTTAGTCGCGGGGAGGATGAAGGTGTAGCTGCCGGGCGTCGCTGCCTTGATCGCGCGGAACACGTCGTTGTCGATGTGTACGAACTGACCCAGCTGCGCGAAATTCTGGCACACGAGGGTGAAGTGGTGACGGTCGTCGAGGTTCCGGATGGACCGGATCCGGCTGATGCCGTCACGGCTGCCCAGCTGGCACCCGAGTGCGTAACAGGAGTCGGTCGGGTACGCGACGAGCGCGCCCGACCGAATGCTTTCGGCCACACTGCTGATCGTGCGTCGCTGGGGATTTTCGGGGTGCACGTCGAAATACTTCGCCATTCGCCGAGTCTAGGTGATCAGGACTGCCGTGCCGAGGTGGCTCAAGGGACGGCAACGGCCGTGTGGGACGCGGATCGAGTAGCGGTCGGGGCCGGTGGCGATGCGCGTACGAGGCTCCCCGGTCGGTAGCGGTCGCGCGGCCGGGCGAGCCGTTCTGTACGGTCGTGCGCCCCCAGTGCCACCGGGCCTCCAGCGGCTGGAGCGCGTCCGGGCCGTGGGGTGGGTCGGCCCGTACCGGTAGCGGCAGCCGACCGTGAGTGTCTGAGGGTGCAGCGCGCGGTCTCGCATCCTCGCGCCAGCGGTCGCCGCCACAACCTGGCGGCGGTCGGCCCGACTCTCCCGGCCGAATTCTTGTCTCAAGCCTCCCGCCACGGGCGGGAGGTGTCCGCCTTTCTGTGCGTCGCGCCCTCGGACAGTCAGGCGGTTGGATTCCGTTTGAGTGATCGTGACTGCACTCGACCGAGAAGACTCCCCGCCGCGCCGCCGCGCCGTGGCCGCCCCCGGCGGCACTGCCCCGGACATCGACGTGCCGTCCGGGCTCGACGCCACGGGCATCACGGTCGCCTACGACGGCGTCGATGTCGTGCACACCGCGGACCTCCGTCTGCCGCGGGGACAGGTCACCGCTCTGATCGGCCCGAACGGCAGCGGGAAGTCGACCCTGTTGCGTGCCATCGCACGCCTGCACCGAGCACGCAGCGGCAGCGTGACCGTATGCGCCGAAGGTGACGACTCCGTCGACGCTCTCGCGCTCTCGCGCATCGATTTCGCCCGGCGCATCACCTTGCTCGCACAGAGCCGCGCCACTCCGGCCGGCCTCAGTGTCCGCGAAGTGGTGGGCTTCGGACGACACCCGTACCGCAGCCGGTTGCGGGGCACCGACTCCGAAGGTGCGCGGCTGGTCGAGCACGCGCTGGCCGTCACGGACGTCACCGAGCTCGCCGACCGGGGCGTCGAAAGCCTCTCCGGCGGCCAATGCAACGCGTCTGGTTCGCCTGCTGCCTGGCACAGGACACCGAAGTGCTGCTCCTCGACGAACCGACGACGTATCTGGACCTGCGCTACCAGGTGGAAATCCTGGATCTCGTCCGAGACCTCGCCGACACGCACGGCGTGACCATCGGGGTCGTTCTGCACGACCTGGACCAGGCAGCCGCAGTGGCGGACCAGGTCGTACTGCTCTCCGAGGGGCATGTCGCCGCCGCGGGAACCCCCGCCCAGGTCTACGACCCCGAGCTGCTGACCGACACCTATGGCATCCGTATCGAGGTCGAACCCGACCCCTCTACGGGCACCCCCCGCACCCGCGCGATGGGGAAGCATCACATTCGGCTCGAAAGGCCCTGAATCTCCATGACGACCAAGCGCTGGGCATGGCCCGTGATCGCCGCTGACCGAAGCCCGACCTCATCGTCGCGACGACCGACCTGCAGGCCTCCGCCATCAAGCAACTCTCCAAGTTGGCACCCCTGGTTGTGATCCAGGCGGCGGACGCGAGCCGCCAGATCGACCAGATGACCGACACCGTGAACATCCTCGCCAAGGCCACCGGAACCGAGAACAAGGCCAAGACCCAGATCGCGGCCTTCCACAAGAAGCTCGCCGACGGCAAGAAGGAACTCGCCAAGGCCGGCCTCGCGGGCGAGAAGGTCGCCTTCGCCGACGGCTGGAAGGAAGGCAGCCAGGTCTCGGTCCGCCCGTACGTGAAGGGCTCGCTGCTCACCGACATCAACACCGAGCTCGGCCTGGTCAGTCCGTGGTCCATGAAGGGCGACAAGACCTACGGCCTGGCAGCCACGGACGTCGAGGGACTCACCAAGGTCGGCGACTCCCAGTTCGTGTACATCGCCAACAACGCAGACGGCGGGAACCCGTTCGCCGACGGGCTCAAGGACAACGCGGTGTGGAAGTCGCTGCCCTTCGTGAAGAAGGGTGACGCCCACCGGCTCCCGGACGGCATCTGGATGTTCGGCGGCACGGCGTCGCTGACGCAGTACGTCGACGCTCTTGTGGACGCACTGACCAAGTGAACGTGAACACCCCTACGACAAAGGCCGAACCAGGGTCCTCGGCCGGCCCGACGGTGGCATCGCCCGCCGTCGCGGCCGGCCGGCCGGCCCGACGCGGCTCTCTTCCCCTCATCGCGCTCGGGGCGCTCCTCGCCCTGCTCGCCCTCGTGGTCGTGCACATCAGCCAGGGCACGGCGACCGTCGGGCTGCACACCATCTGGCGGGTCGTCGCCACCCTGTGGACCGACAACGACGGGATGGATCAGGCGGACGCCGTGCTGGTGTCCTCCCGTCTGCCGCGGCTCGCCGCGGGGCTGGTCGTCGGCTGCGCGCTGGGTGCGGCCGGCGCCGACCAGGGCGAGCTCCGGGCGCCGCCCCTTGACCGTCATCGCGTCGAAGAACGGGGCGTCTGTATAGACACGGGCGCGGCCGTTGACGCGAAGGTCGTCCATCACGCCGGGTATCAGGTAGAGCAGGCCAACGTGCGGGTTGGACAGGATGCTGTGGAAGCTGTCGCAGCGCCGGTTGCCCTGGCGATCGGGCAGGGCGAGGGTGCGCGAGTCCAGGACGTGGGTGAAGCCGGGGCCGTCACCACGCGGGGAGACGTCGCAGTTGCCGGCCGCGTCGGAAGTGGACAGGGCGCAGAAGGGGGACCGGGCCAGCAGGTCCAAGTCGTCCTCGATGAGCCGGTCGTGGACCTTGTCGATGACGATGGGGTGGGGCGCGCCGAGGATGCCCCGCAGCTCGTCGGCCGATCCCAGGGGCACGGCTCCGGCCATGAAGTCCTGGGCCGACGGCCCGGCGGCGGCTGTGGTGAGCGCGGGCGCGACGTTCGACAAGGGGTGCTCAGTACCTCGTAAGGGATCCCGCAGAGACGGTCTCGGTGTAGGACGTCGAGCACGTCGAGGATGTGCCCGGCGCCGCGCACGAGGGGGAACATCGCGGAGATGTGCACGGTGTCGCCCGGCCGCGCGTAGGCGAGCAGTTCGCCGAACTCCGGTCGCTGGAAGGGGTGGAGGCGGCTGTAGGTGCCCGGGGACTCCTCGAAGACGACCGGTTCCTCGGTCCGGGTCTCGGCAAAGACGAGGTCCTGCCGGGCGGTGGACTGCTGGTCGGTCGAGACCCGCTTGTAGGCCAGGTTCGCCAATTCGGGCTCATTGGACGTCGGCCGCGCCTGTCGTCATTCGATCGTTCGACGACAGGCGCGGCTGATCGGAGTGTTCCTACGTTCGTAGGGTCAACGGGTTGGCCGCGCGGCGATTCACTGCGGCCGCAGCGTCGGGCCCTGCCCGGCAGGGGACCCTGTCAGCGTCAACCTCGGGTCAGGTTTCTCCACTGGCAGCAGCGGATCGCCGAGTCCGAAAGCAGTTCCAGCGGCGCTGACCAGTCTCAGCGGAACGCGGCGACATTGCGGGCGGCCCAGTCGGCGAAGGGGTGCGGGGCGTGGCCGAGGATCCGCTGGACGTCCGGGCTGACGCGCAGCTCGGCCGGGCTCGGGGAACCAAGGATGTCCAGCGTGTCGTCGGCGAGCTCCGCCGGCATGCTCTGGGTCATGCCGGTCCTGGCCTCGTCGCGGGTGAGTTCGTGAAAACGCACTGGTGAGCCCAGCGCGGCGGCGATGGCCTCCGCCTGCTGACGCGGAGTGATCACCTGGGGGCCGGTCAGCTCGTAGACGCCGCCGGTGTGCCGGTCATCCAGCAGGCAGGCCGCCGCGACCGCGGCGATGTCCGCCGGGTCGATGATCGGCACCCCGACGTCACCGAAGGGCGCGGCGACGACTTGTTGCGTGCGGACGGATTCGGCCCACCACAGGGCGTTGGAGGCGAAGCCGCCCGGCCGCAGGATGGTCCACTCCAGGCCGGACTCCCGCAGCATGTCCTCCAGGGCGCGCATCGCGATCCGCGTTTGGCCGGAGGGCCTGGTCACCACGCCCAGGGTGGAGAGCAGGACGATCCGGCGGACTCCGCCGGCCGCAGCTTGGCCGATGATGTCGCCAGGGTTGGCTCCAGCGGCGTGCAGGTCGCCGGACAGCAGCAGGAAAAGCGCCTTCGCCCCGGCCAGCGCGGGCTTGAGGCTGGCCGGGGCGGCCAGGTCGGCCACCATGTGGCGGACGCCGTTCGGCACCGCCGCCGTGTGCCGTGACACAGCCGTCACCTGGTGGCCCGCCTCGGCCAGTGCCTGCGTCAACGGCCGGCCGATATTTCCGGTAGCTCCGGTCACAACGATCATAATTGGCTCCTTGTCAGATGTTCTCTGTGGCCCGCACGTTAAGAGCGCGGACTAACTTTTGGTAAGGACATACCCCGAGGTAAGCTCATGACATGGCGGGAAGCGTGCAGGACAGACAGGCCGAGGCGGGGGAGCGGTATGACGTGTTTCACACCGGCTGCCCCGCGCGCGACGTGGTCGACCATGTGACCAGCAGGTGGGGCGTCTGGGTGCTGATCTCCTTGCGGAACAACAGCCTCCGGTTCTACGAGCTGCGCGAGAGCATCCAGGGCGTCAGCGAGAAGATGCTCGCCCAGACTCTGCGCGCGCTGGTTCAGGACGGCCTGGTCTGGCGGAAGGTCGAGCCGACGACACCGCCCCAGGTCACTTACGGGCTGACCGAGTTCGGCCAGGACATCGGCGAGCCGCTGACGGAGCTGTTCGACCGCATCACACAGCGGCTGTCGCCGCACAGTGCGGGTTAGCGTGGTTGGCGGCCGGCGCACATCCGCGACGCGATGGACGACCTGCTGAGCCAGAGGCTCGCCCTGATCCAACAGCGCCCTTTGGCCGCTCTCAACGCGCTGCATGACCTCCAGGTGGAAGATCACCACGGCCGTGACCCGCGTGCCCTGCCACTCGCGAGAGAGCTCCCCCGGGCACGGCCCCGCGGCAAGCCACTCCGCCAGCCGCTCCTGCTCCCCTTCGGTACCTGCCCGAAACCGAAAGCCGTACGGATCTCCGTGCGGTGCCGGGTGATCGCCCGGCCCCGCCAGTCGTACGCGGCCCACTCCTCGGCCGGTACCTCCACCTGGTGGGCCACGTACGCCACCGCAGGCACGGGACTTCTCCCGCGCTCTCAGGGAACCGCACCTCGACCTCGAAGACTTCAGCAACAGGGTGAAGCCCAGCCGGTTCGCCCCGGTCTTGTTCCGGAGCCGCACAACCTCGTCCTCAAGAAGCGTCCTGACCTCGATCAGGTCCTCCGGCTCCCCTTCCTGCCGCACGGGTGCCTCCGCGCCTCAACCAACTGCATCTCCACATGGTGGCGACCACCGGCCACAACCGGACGGGAAGCGCAGAATCGCACCCCACCCTCATCACGTTCAGCCAAAGGCTTCTCTGCCGAACGGGGGTGGGACGGAGACGCCGGGTTCTGGGAGATCTTCGAGCACGCCCGGAGATTCCAGTGAGCGGTCCAACGGCTCACCAGCACCCTGCACCCGAACACAGCCGCCGACCAACTGGCTGCCCAGGACCTTGACGAGGTACAGGACGCCCGGCGACGCACGCAGGAGATGCAAGCCGTCTACGTGGCTCTTCTCAAGGCATCGGTGGAGACTCGCCCCAAGGATGGAGAGGGCCCTCGACTTGTCCACATAAACTCCGACACGGTCTTCGGCATCCTCAAGATGCTCGGCTACCGCTTCTCCCCGCGCTTCAAGGACCTTCAAGACCAACGGTTCTGGACGGCCCAGATGCCCGGCGCCGAGCCGCCTGGCGGGGACGGGCCGCTGGAGGCGATCGCGCGGAACAGGGTGAACATGAAGAAGGTGATCACCAACTGGCCGGACATGCTGCGGGTGGCCGGCTCCCTGGTCACCAACCAGGTCCGCGCCTACGACCTGCTGCGGATGTCCGGGCGTGAGGGCCACCCGACGCCGCTGGGGCAGGCGTTCGCCGAGTACGGGCGGATCGCCAAGACCCTGCACCTGCTCGCCGTCGTCGACCCCATGGACGACACGTACCGGCGCCAGATGCACAAGCAGCTCACCGTCCAGGAGCCCCGCCACAAGCTCGCTCGCGACATCTGCCACGGCAAGAAGGGCACCATCCACCAGGCATACCGGGACGGGATGGAAGATCAGTTGGGCTCGCTGGGTCTCGTTCTGAACGCCGTGGTCCTGTGGACGACGCGCTACATCGACGCCGCCGTCGCCCAGCTCCGCGCCGAGGGGCACGAGATCAGGGGCGAGGACGTGGCGCGGCTCTCCCCGCTCAAGCACAAGAATCTGAATGTCCTGGGCCGCTACAGCTTCACCGCCTCCCAGCCGGTCCAGGGGCTGCGGCCCCTGCGCGACCCGGACGCCGTCGACCTCGACGATGACCCGTCGTCCTCGACGGCCGCACGGTGCCGGGCGGTGCCGGGCGGGGATCGCACCGACCATCACGCTGGTGTCCAGCACATGGTCGTAGCAACTGGCCGCCGCCGGCCTCCACGAAGTGCCGTCCGGGGACTTCTCGTACGCCAGTGTTCACATTTCGGAACGTGACATGAGACCGGTCCGCCCGGCGCGCGGTGTGTGAACGGGGCGTGGGGCCGACGGGGGGTCTGTCCCACCCCTCGCGGACCTGATCGGCCTGGGCACCGTCGCCACCATCGCCGAGTCCCTTTACGACGAGTTCAAGGAACCGCCGACACCGCGGTGTTCGGACAGCCCGAGATCAAGCTGGGTGTCATCCCGGGCATCGGCGGCTCACAGCGGCTCACCCGCGTGGTCGGCAAGGCCAAGGCCATGGAGATGTGCCTGAGCGGCCGCACCATGGACGCCACTGAAGCGGAGCGGGCAGGGCTCGTCTCCCGGGTGGTGCCCACCGACTCAGTCCTCGGCGAGGCACTCGCTACCGCCGAGACCGTCGCGGGCATGTCCCTGCCCGTCGCGATGATGGCGAAGGAAGCGGTCTCCCGCGCCTTTGAGACAACCCTCGCCAAAGGGGTCCGCTTCGAACGGCGCCTCTTCCACGTGGTGTTCGCGACCACGGACCAGAAGGAGGGCATGGATGCCTTCGTCGGCAAGCGACCGCCGGAGTTCACCCACCGCTGACGGGGACGAGCGAACGCCCTCAGCTGTACGCCCACCATTGTGATGAGCCGCTTCACCGGCTGGGCCGCCCCCAGCACACAACAACTCGCCACACCACACTTGTCCGCACACTTGTCCGCCCCGTGGTTTCCACGACGGGCCGGACCAGCGAGCTGTGCCCACGGTCCCCCGACCGGCGACCCTGCTCGATGTCTGAGTTCTGCGATGTGTCGGCAGTGCTTTGAGCGCTGCCGACACGCCGCGTTCAGGTGCGCAACGTCATGGGGGCGAAAACCGGCCGTCACGTTTCAATGTGTCTGGCCGGTTCGGCACTTCGAGCGGCGCGCCTACATCGCCCACATCCGCTGTAAGTCCTCCACACCGACACCTTTGCCATATACGGCATGTGACTACCCATCGCTAGTGGAGAAACAATGAATTTTCGAAGGGGCGGTGTATGCCCGGGCGGGAGTTGGAAGAGCTCAGTGAAGCACGGTCACGCGACCGGGCTCTATGTAATCCATCTCACTGGAGACTCGCCTTGAACCACTCGGGGGATCGAAGTTAGAGATGCATCATCGGGCACGATCAGTACCCAACTGGTCGGCCAAAATTGCCCGATTCATGATCAGCCGACTGTGATAGACATGAAACGCGCCGAGAGCTCGCCGAAAGGTCAGGGGGCTGACTCAACCACCTCAGACACACACACGGACGGCATGACCACCGCGGAACAACGGTGGCCCGAACATCTTCTCCAGGCCCAAGGCCGGACACCCCTACGCCTTGTGACTGCTCTTCACGCGCACACACTGCTCGTGCCAGGAGCCTCTACCCGCGACGTCCTCGACCAGTGAGGGAAGTACCGTGCCGGCAGACCAGAAGCTCTACCTTCGCCCTTCCGTGGTTGCGCAGCCGCTGCTGCACCGTTGGTACGCATGGCCCTACCTACTGGCACCACACACCGGCGCTCTCAATCTGCGAGACCGCCTTCTTCCCATCGTGGACAGTTATTTGAAGGCTCCTCACATCCACGAATCGGTCACCGCGGACCCCCACCGCTACGGCGCTCCCTTCCTGGACCCCCAAGGCGCCAGTCACGAGGACGTCCAAGCCGTCCGCGACACCATGGCCAAGGACGGTCAGGCCAAACTTCAACTCGCCGAAGACATCGACCAACTCCGCACACTTCTGCGTGAGAGCGCCCTCGGCGGGCCCATGGAACCCCTCTACCCCCAGGTGCCCGAAGCCCTTCGCGGACGTGTCGAGCTCGTCTACGACACCGCGCACCGCCCCTCCTTCCGATTTTTTGAACCACTCATGTACACCTCCATGGCATACGAACGCCATGGTCAGTGCGTTTCTCTCAGCCCGGCACCAGTCCCGCAGCCCTTCGTGTACAGCAGCCCCGTGCTGCCCACCCCCGAGCGGCTCGACATCAACCTGCCCTTCGACTCACCTTTGTGGGACGAGCTGTTCACCGCCCGTACCACCCCCGTCGATGTCCCCCAACTCGCCGAACGCCTTGGCATCCCCGACGCCGATACCTTGAATTTCGCCGCGCTCTTCCATGACACTCCGCCGGCGCCCCACACCCCGCCCCCACCCGGAGAGGTACGGGTGCGTTACTTCAACCACGCAACCGTGCTCATCGAGACCAGCACCACCTCCGTCCTCCTCGACCCGCTCATCGGGTACACCGACGACGGCCACCAGCACTTCACCTTCGACGACCTCCCCGCGCACATCGACGCCGTCGTCATCAGCCACTTTCACTCCGACCACTTCTCCCTCGAAACCCTCCTCCAACTCCGCACCCGGATAGGCGCGATCCTCGTCCCCCGCGCCTCCGGCGGTTCCCTGCCCGACCCCAGCCTCAAGACGATGCTGCACGCTCTCGGCTTTCCTCACGTTCAGGAACTGTCCGAGCTCGAAACCCACCGCATCAACGACCACGTAGAGATCACGGCCCTCCCCTTCCTGGGCGAACACGCCGACCTCGACATCCGCACCAAAATGGTCCCCCTGGTCAAATCCGGCGGCCGTACCTTCCTTTTCGCCACCGACATCACCCCTCTCGAACCCGCGCTCTACAGCAACATTCCGCACCTCACCACGACCCCTCTCGATGCCCTCTTCATCGGCCTCGAATGCGTCGGAGCCCCCCTCAACTGGCTCTACGGGCCGCTATTGGAATCCAAACTCCCGCGCGACCACAACGCGGGCCGACGCCTCAAGGGCAGCAACGCGGCCCAGGCCGACCAGCTGGCCCAACAGCTGAACGCACAACATGTCTATGCCTACGCCATGGGTCTCGAACCCTGGCTCAAGCACCTGACCGGCTCCGACTACGACCCCGAGGCCGAGCCGGTGAAACAGGCGGCTGTGCTCACCGAGCTCAGCGCCCAACGCGGCATCGGCGCCGAACTCCTCCGTGATCAGGCCGAGCGCACTTGGTCCACCCTCGGCCCGACCGAGCTATAGGCAGCGACCGGAACGCCTTCCCTGCCGTACTCGCCGTAGGTCTTCTTGGGTGGTGTGCACATGCAGAGCAACGCCGGGCGCGGCACCGCGCCACTGCGCCGCTTCGGTCCGCCGAGGCCGGGCGCGGACGACACCCCGCACGCCACCCTGGTCTGCTTTCCGCATGCGGGAGGAGGGGCGACCGGCTTCGCGCCCTGGCGGCGGCTGCTCCCCGACCGGCTCGATCTTTACGCCCAGGTGGCGCCCGGACGTGAGGAGCGCGGGCAAGAGGCACCTCTGGGATCGGTGGCCGAGTTTATGGCGGACGTGCTGCCGGACGTGCTCGCGCTCCCGGATCCGCTGGTCGTGGTCGGGCACAGCTTCGGCGCCAGCCTGGCCTACGAACTGACGCACCGGCTGACCGCGGCAGGGCGCCCGCCGGCGCGTCTGGTGGTGCTGGCGGCAGCCGCCCCGGGGGAGACCACGTTGCATCCCCCCAGGGACGATCACGAGATCGAGCTGCTCTGGAAACGGCTCGGCGCGAACCCGGCCGGACTCGCCCGACCCGGCTTCCGCGAGTGGCTCTTCCCGGTGCTTCGCGCGGACTTCACCGCGCACGCGGCCTACCGGCCCCCGGCCGGCGGGCCGCAGATCACCGCACCGGTCACGGTCATGTACGGGGACGAGGATTCCGTGCTGACCGAGGAAGGAGCCTTGACCTGGCGGAGGCTGTGCGCGGGGCCCGTCGAGGTCGTGCCGGTACCGGGCGGGCACTTCTTCCCGCAGACCTCGACTGCCGCGACAATCGGCGCACTCGTGCGCGCTCTTGAGGTTTAGAGAGCAGCGCCGGTCAAGTGTTTTCGGGCTCGGGTCAGGTGGAGATAATGGGCCTCGACGTCACCGGCGGACATTTTCAGACTTTTCCTTGTCATGACTCCGGCCGCGACCGGATTCACTTCCCGAAATTGCCCTGCAGAACCGGGGAAAGCCCTCTTGATCGCCCGATCGGTAACGGTTAGGCTGCCGGAGCCGAGAATTCAGGATAGTGCCACAGGGGGAGCGTTTGTCGATGAGCAATGACGATCCGAGGACCCTTCACCTCCTTTTCGAGGAGTGCGCCCGAAGGGTGCCGGGAAATATCGCCCTGGAATTCGAAGGCGAATGCATAAGCTACGCCGAACTCAATCGCAGGGCCAACAGGCTGGCACACCACCTGCGGGACACCAGCGGGGTCCGTCCGGACGATCGGGTGGTGATCCTGGTACGGCACCCCGCGCATGTGATCACCGCCATGCTGGCCGTCCTCAAGGCCGGCGGTGCCTACGTCCCCCTGGACCCGGACAACCCGCCCGGCGTGACGCACCGAATCGTCGAGGACGTGGCGCCCAGGGCGATGGTGATCGAGTCGTCGGCGGCGGCCGGAGCGGCCTTCTTCGACGGGGACCTCTTCGTGCTGGACGTCATGGGCGCCGCCCTCGACACCCCGGACTCCGACCCCGAGCCGGCGTCGACGGCGTCCGACCTCGCCTACGTGATCTACACCTCGGGCACGTCGGGGACTCCCAAGGGGATAGCGGTCGAGCACCACGCCATCGTCAATACGGTGAAATGGCGCAATTCCTATTACGGATTCGGCCCTGACGATGTGACGCTGGCAATTCCGCGACCGTCGTTCGACAGCTCCGTCGCGGACACCTTCTGCGCCCTCACATCCGGTGTGCGGTTGCTCCTGCCCCATCGGGACCGGATCACCGACCGTCATTACCTCACCGGCCTGATGAAGCAGCGGAACGTCTCCCATTTCCTTGTCACCCCCGCGCTGTACAAGCGCCTTCTCGGCAGTATTGATCCCCGGACGACGAAATCTCTGCGCAGTGTCACGATCGCAGGCGAGTGGTTCACGTCGAGTCTGACCCGTGAGCATTTCCGCCACCTCCCGGAGGTGCGGTTGTTCAACGAATACGGACCCTCCGAGAACGCGGTCTGTTCCACCGTCCACCCGCTGGCCGCCACCGATACGAGCGTGCTCATCGGCAAGCCGATCGCCCACACCGAGGCGTTCGTCCTGGATGAGGAGGGCGCGCCCGTCGAACCGGGCGGAACCGGCGAGCTCTTCCTGGCCGGGGCCGGACTCGCCCGGGGCTACCTGGGCAATCCTGAGCTGACCGCGGAGCGATTCTTCACCCCGCGTGTGCCACCGGCCGCCGGAAAGCGGGTCTACCGGACCGGGGACATCGTCCGGCTGTGCGAGGACGGGAATCTCCAGTTCATCGAGCGCAGGGACGGGCAGGTGAAGATCCGGGGCCGTCGGGTCGAGCTGGGTCACGTGGCCGAGATCCTGGCGAAGGACCACGCGGTCGGCCACGTCCATCTTCTGCGCCGGGACACGGACTCCGCGACGCCCCTGCTGATCGCCTTCGTCCTGGGGCCCGCCGCCCAGGACGTCGACCGGCTCCACGCGCTCGCGCAGGACAACCTGCCGGAGTACATGGTCCCGTCAGCCATCATCCCGATCGACTCGGTGCCCCTCACCGGCCACGGCAAGGTCGACGAAGCGGCCCTGGCGGCCCTGTACGCGGACACCACCGGTCAGGGCGGCCCCGCACCGGAGCCGGCGACGGAGGTCGAGGCCGTGCTCCTGGAGATCTGGCAGAAGCTTTTCGCGCCACTGAGTATCGGCCTGGACGACGACTTCTTCGACCTTGGCGGAGACTCCCTCAGTGTGATGGATCTCGTCTCCGGCGTGGAGGAGCGGCTCGGGGTTCAGTTGGACAACTCGGCCGCCTACACGGGCCGGACCATCCGCAGCTTGGCCCGAATCATAGAGAACCGACAGAACGACAAGGCGGGTACATCTTGAGTAGGCAAAGCGGTACTGATTCCATGTTCGCCGGTGTCGACTACGACGTGGTCATCGCGGGCGGCGGCCTGGCCGGGCTCTGCCTGGCCAAGCAACTCAAGGATGAGCACCCGTCGCTCTCCATTCTCGTCTGCGAGCGTGAGCGTTCACCGATCCCGCTGTCCGCGTTCAAGGTCGGCGAGTCGACCGTCGAGGTGGGCGCGCACTACTTCGCCGAGACCATCGGTCTGCGCGACTACCTCGAAGAGAAACACCTGGAGAAGCTCGGCCTCCGATACTTCTACGGCGGCGGCGGCTCCGGCCTCCACGAGGAGGCCGAGTTCGGTGTCAACCGCTTCCTCCCGGCGAAGTCCTACCAGCTCGCCAGGGGCTCCATGGAGGAGCATCTGCGTGTGGTGGTGGAGGGCACCGGGGCCGTGCTGACGCAGGGCGTCAAGGTGCTCGACATCGACCTCGGGGAGCAGGACGCCGCGCACCGGGTGACGTACCAGTCCGACGAGGAAGGCAGCCAGGAGACCACCGTCACTTGTCGCTGGGTTGTCGACGCCACCGGCCGCCACCGGCTGCTGCAGCGCAAACTCGGCCTCGCCAAGCGGTATCCCAAGCCGCACAACTCCGTGTGGTTCCGGCTCGAGGGCCGACTCGACACCGACAAGGCAGTCGATGCCGGCCGGACCGACTGGCACGACCGCATACATGAGTCGCGCTGGCACTCCACCAACCACTTCATGTTCGAGGGCGGTTGGGTGTGGGCCATCCCGCTGGCCCCCGACCACACCAGCGTCGGCATCGTTGTGTCCGACGATCTCCACCCGGTCACCAAGTTCAACCGGATCGAGAAGGCCATCGACTTCGTGGTCGAGCGCGTGCCGGGCTTCGACCCCGCCATCCGCGAGCTGCCGGTCCTCGACTTCCGCGTCCTGAAGAACTACAGCCACTCCTCGCAGCAGGTCTTCTCGCACGACCGTTGGGCGTGCGTCGGGGACGCCGGGGTTTTCGCCGATCCCTACTACTCGGTCGGGTCGAACCTGATCGGCTATGCGAACAGCTTCGTGACCGAGATGATCGGCCGGGACCACGCGGAGACCTTCGACGAGGGTTTCGTGCGCTACGCCAACCGGTGGTTCCTCTCGCTGGCCGAGGGACTCACCCTGAACATCCAGGGCTCATACGCCTTCCACGACAACGCCGTGATCATGTCGTTGAAGACGATCTGGGACTACTACGTCGGGTGGTCGTTCTCCGACCCGCAGTTCTACGGGAAGACCTACCTGGACGAGTCGGCGAGCACGACGCTCAGCTCCCTGGGCGCGCACGCGGTGTCGACGCAGGGCACCATCATGAATCTGTTCCAGGCCTGGGCGCGCAGCTACCGCGGGGTCTTCGACTTTGACTACATCGACTACTACGACGACCTGCCGACGCTCGCCCGCCTCTTCACTCAGAACCTGCCCGGCTCCGAGACACCCGCCTTCGGCGCAGTCCTCACGAGCGTGCGCGACGGCTTGGACCGCATTGAGGAGCTGGCTCACGTCATCTTCTACCTTGCCCTTGAGGACGCCCTGCCCGAGCGCCTGGAGGAGATCCGCTCCCGTGGCTGGCTCAATGTCTCGGCGGTGAGTCTGGACCCGGAACGCTGGGAGCAGGACGGCTTGTTTGCGCCAAAAAGCCGGGCCCGGCTGGACGAGGTCAAGGCACTGGAAGAGGAGCTGCGGAGCCTGTACCGCACCTCGTCGGCCGTCGGGAAGTAGATTGCCGCTGCCGCTCCTGTGACACCAGCTCAGCCGCTTGCCCGGGACAATCGGACCGTCCGGGGCAAGCGGCTGAGCTGTTCTGCCTGGTGGGGTGCGTTCGGGTCCTCGACCCTGAGGTCCGGCAGCGGAAAGGGTGAGAGGCGGAGGGAGAAGTATCCCTCCGCCTCTCAGGTAGGAGGAGCAGGAGCAGGAGCAGGAGCAGGAGCAGGGTCAGGGCTTCGGGCGTCCGGCAGCCACCGGCTGCCCCGAGTCGCCCCGGACACCGGCTTGGCCGGCGTCTGTGACCCGGTCCTCGTTCGGCCACAGGCGCTGGACCAGGACCAGCAGTGGCTGTGTCAACAGCGTGGTGGCGATCGCCATCAGTACCAGCACGGTGTACAGCGGGCCGCTCAACAAGCCTGCCTGGAGACCCGCGTTGAGGGCGATCAGCTCCGTCAGCCCGCGGGTGCTCAGCAATACCCCGATCGTCATCGACGTCCGGTTGTCCAACCGGCACATGCGGGCGGCCAGCGTGCCGGAACCCACCTTGGTGACGACCGCCAGCACAGTGACGCCCACCAGGACGGATATCGCGGTGCCGTCCAGTGCGCCGACGGAGACGCTCCGGCCCGAGACCACGAAGAAGAACGGCAACAGCAGCGACCCGATACCGTCCAGCGAGCGCACCAGGTCCGGGTTGAGGGTGCCGTCCGGCTCGCGCGGTGTGACCACCCCGGCGAGCAGCGCCCCGAAGATCACATGCAGGCCGAGTGCGCTGGTCACCCAGGCCGCCGCGAAGGCGAACGCGATCAGTACCGCCAGCCGGGCACTTGAGGACACGCCGGGGGACCGCATGAACCGGCGCAGCAGCAGGCGGGCCGGCCAGACCATCACCACGATGGTCACCACCAACAGGACCAGTCGCAGCGGGAGCGACATCCCGGGCCCGTCGCCGCTCTCCATGATGGTGCCGAGCAGGACGGCCCAGCCGACAACGTCGATCAGCCCGGCGGCGGACACGGCGATGACTCCGGCCACGGTGCCGGCCAAACCGTTCTCCCGCACCACGACGATCAGGACCGGCACGGCCGTTATCGACAGCGCGACAGCCATAAAGAGAATCGAGCGTGCCGAGACGTCCTCGGGCATGCCGAGTTTCTCCAGCGTCCCGTGAAAGAGGAGTGCCGTGCCCGCGCCTGCCACCATCGGGACCGCGAATGCCGCTGTCGCCACGGTCAGCGTGGACCGGGACCGGCCGCGCAACAGGCCCAGATTCAGCTCGTAACCGACGAAAAAGAGGAAGAGGACGAGCGAGACCTGGCCCAGCGCTGTGAGCATCGGTGTGATCTCGGCCGGAAATAGGGTTTCGCCCACTTCGGGCGGGAGTTGGGACAACAGGCTCGGGCCGAGGGCGATGCCTGCGATCAACTGACCGACGATGGAAGGTTGTCCAAGTTTTCTTGCCAACAAACCCGCGCCGTTGGCCGCCACCAGAATGACCGCGGTGGCTCCCATGAGGTGAGTAATGGTCTCGTCCGGGCTCACACATTCCCCTGTGATCGATTCCGCAAACGGATGGTTGCGTGCGGTGGATCGGACGGCCCGAACCCTGTTGACCAGGCTGGGGACGCCCGCGCTGATGCAAGTGGCCGCCCCCGGCGGAGTGGAACTCGACGCTGGTACTGCGGGGGTGGTGCGCTGACTCTAACCGAGGGTGATCTCTGTCAAAGGGGCTTGACCGACCTGATCGAAACTTGTGTCAGCTCGCCGACGAAAGGTGTTGCGGGTCGCCCCGCGGCTGTCGTAGCGTCAAGTCTGTTCAATGCCTGGTGCGTCGGAGTCGGGCGAGGTAGGAGCGAGCCTTTTGATCGCCACCGCCAGAGCGGCGCCCCGGAGAACAAGCCCCCATCTCCGCCCCCTTGTCCAGGCCGTGCATCCTCGACATGCGCCCCCGGCCTGGAATGCCTCCCGAAGGGCTCATCGCGTTGCGTCACTCATCGGTATCGGCTGATTCGGTCTATCCCAGGCCGCTGGAAGCCTACGGTTGGTCCACTGAACTCGATGACATCTTCACCTCTGTGACCGATGGCTCGTCCGTACCAGGTCGGGTTGTCCGGGTCGACCGCGGCCGTTGCGACGTCGTGATCGCCGACGGCGACTCCGGAGTATCCGTGGTGCACGCCGACACCGGGCCGGTCGCGGACCCCGATCCGATGCGGCTGCCGTGTACGGGCGACTGGGCCGCTGTCTCGATCAGCGCCGCCGGGACGTTCGTCCAGGCCCTGCTGCCGCGCCGGACGGCCATGGTCCGCTCCAGCGCTTCCCAGCGCTCCGAGGGACAGGTGCTCGCGGCCAACGTCGACACCATCGCGATCGCCGTGTCCCTGGACGCCGAGCCGGACCTCGGTCGCATCGAGCGGTTCCTCGCCCTCGCTTGGGAGAGCGGAGCCCAGCCGCTGATGGTCCTCACCAAGTCCGACCTGGCAGAGGACGCGGACGCCGTTCGCGAGACGGTCGAGCAGGCCGCGCCCGGGGTGGATGTCCTGGTCGTCAGCGCCACGACCGGGGAGGGCATGGACATCCTCGGAGCCTGTCTGTCGGGGACGAACGTCCTGGTCGGGCAGTCGGGCGCGGGCAAGTCGACCATCGCCAACGCGCTGCTCGGCCGCTCCGCCATGGACGTCCAGAAGACCAGGGGCGACGGCAAGGGACGCCACACCACGACGACCCGCGAGCTGATGCCCCTGCCCGGCGGCGGTGTGCTGATCGACACCCCGGGTGTGCGCGGGGTCGGCATGTACGACGCCTCCGACGGCCTGCAGCAGGTGTTCTCGGAAATCGAGGCGCTCGCCGAGGACTGCCGGTTCCGCGACTGCGAGCACTTTGCGGAACCGGGCTGTGCGGTGGTCGAAGCCATCGATGACGGCATGCTGCCGCAGCGCCGACTGGACAGCTACCGCAAGCTGGTTCGCGAAAACGAGTGGATCGCCTCGCGGAGTGACGCGCGACTGCGTCAGGATCGACTCAAGGATCTGAAGGCGCAGGGCAAGCAAGGCATGGCCAACATGATCGCGAAGCGAGGCTGACACGGGGCGAGGGCCCGGTCGGTGGCCGACGGACGCACCAGGCCCCCGGCCCGCAGGCACGGTAGGCGCAGAGCCACCCTGTGGTGTCGCGGCGGGCGCCCCTGAGGTACGCGGGCGGGCCGGGGCCCGCCCGCGATACACGGGCCGTTCGCGGCGCGCCCTCAGCGACGGGCGCGCCGGCGCCCGCCCGATGTGGTGTTCGAAGCCGGTTGCCGCGCACGCGTTGAGGAGAACGCCGCGGCGCCGGCGGGCAGTCATCTTCTTTCTCCCCCGAGTAAGGGAATGCGCAAATGACATCCGACTCTGCTGTGCCCGCCACCAGAATCCGCCCGCGGCGCTTGGGTTCCGCGCAGTCCACACGGCCCCGGGCAGTGCTTCCGCTGACGGCGGCTGCCATTGACGGCCTGGCCAAGGTCTCCGGCGGGCGGCCCCTGGAGGAGTTGGTCGGCCTCACCGCGGCGACGGCGGTGGTGATCGGCTCGGCCGAGCACACCGACGAACCGGTGGTGGCCGTGGAAGGGCCGACCGGGCCGGTGCTGTCCGGAGTCGGACTTGCCGCGCAGGTCACCGTCGCGGATCTGGTCAGGGCCGTCGACGCGTCGCTGCGGACGGCGGCCGTCGTGGCCGACGCGGGGGTGGCGCTCGCCGGTGCTGTGCTCATCCGCTCGGCCCGGGTCGGCGGGGACCTCGCCAGCGGTGCCTCCCACCCGGATCGCGTCGAGCTGACGCTGACCGGGCCCGGGGCGGACGGTGATCGTGAGCTGTGGGCCGAGGCCGACCCGGAGCTCACCGACGTGTGGTTCCTGGAGGTCCTGCTGCGGTCGGTGGCCGGTGTGCTGGCCGCCTTCACCGACCCGCGAAGCGCCGTCGCGGCCCTGCCGGCGGCGGGGCCGGAGGATGTCGCGACATCGACCGGCTTCGGCCGTTACGGCTTCGAACCCGATTTCGCCACTACGACGTTGACGGCGCCGATCGAGGCCATGGTCCGTAAGCACCCCGACCGCACGGCGGTCGTCGCTGGTGCCGACACGCTCACCTATGGCGAGTTCTGGCAGGCGGCAGAGACGGTCGCGGCCCGACTGCGGGCCTCGGACATCGGCCGGGGGGACAGGGTGGCGCTGTTCACCGGCAAGTCGATCCACGCCGTTCCAGCGATCGTGGGCACCTTGATCGCCGGAGCGGCCTATGTACCGCTCGACCCCCACTCACCGGCCGCGAGGCTGGCCGAGATCCTCGACGACGCGGAGTGCTGCGCCGTGCTCGCCGCGCCCGACATGCTCGCCGAGCTGCCCGCGGGGCTCTCGGCTCCGGTGATCGACATCCGGTCCGCAGTCGGCCATGAAGCGGAAGGCGGCGACGCCAGGCAGCCCGGGCCCCTCCCGGACGATCTCGCGTACGTCGTCTACACCTCGGGGTCGACCGGCAGGCCCAAGGGTGTCGAGATTCAGCACCGCGCCATTGCGAGCTATGTGCACTGGAAACTCGGCAACCACGGGCTGGACCCCGACACCAGGTTGTTGCAGCTGCCGTCCCTGGCTTTCGACAGTTCCGTGGCCGACCTCTTCCCCGTACTGGCCTCCGGTGGACGCATCGTGCTGGCGGACACACACAGGCTGCTGCCGCGCCAGCTGGCGGAGCTGGTGGAGCAGCACCGGATCACCCATCTGACGACTGTCCCGAGCCTGTACCGGGTCCTGCTGCACGAGCTCGCGGGCGTCGCGGCGACGCTCCGCCTCGTCACGGTGGCGGGTGAGGCCACGACGGCCGATCTGGTCCGCAGGCACCACGAATCGCTGGGCGGGGTCAGGCTGGTCAACGAGTACGGTCCGACGGAGAACTCCGTCGGCGCGACCGCGTTCGACCACGGCACCGACGCCGGACCCGGGCTGCCGATCGGTCGGCCCATCAGCAACACCGTCGCCACCGTGACAAGGGCCGACGGGCGGCCCCTGCCGGCCGGCTTCGTCGGAGAGCTTCGGCTGGCGGGGCACGGTCTGGCGGTCGGGTACCGCAACCGCCCCGAGCTGACGGCCGCGGCATTCGTCGCCGACCCCGACGCACCTGGCGGACGGAGCTACCGCACCGGGGACCTCGTCTGGTGGCGCCCGGACGGAATGCTGGAGTTCGCCGGGCGGGCCGACGATCAGGTGAAGATCCGCGGGCACCGGGTGGAGCCGGGGGAGGTGGAGAGCGTGCTCGCCCTCCTGCCCGGCGTCGAGCAGGCGGCGGTGACAGTGACGAGCGGCGCCGATGGCGCACCGGCGCTGGCCGCCTGGCTGAAGATCGTCGGCACCACGGTGGAGGAGATCCGGACGCGGGCCGCGACCGGACTGCCGCCCGCGATGATCCCGACCTACTTCACCCTGGTCGACGAGTTGCCCCGGCTGGTGAGCGGCAAGGTCGACCGGGAGGCGCTGACCCGCCGCTCCGAGCCGGCCACGGCCCCGGCTCCCGAGCCTGTGCCGGCGCCCCCGGAGGGGTCTTCGCAGCCGCAGGAGGCGACGGTCGGCGACGAGTTGGAGGCGACGGTCGGGGGCATCTTCAGGGAGGTTCTCGGCTGTGGCCCCACCGGTCCCGACACCGACTTCTTCGAGGAGGGCGGGCACAGCCTGCTCGCGATCTCCGTCCTCGACGGCATCGAGAAGCAGCTGGGCGTGAGCGTGGACATGGGCGACTTCTTCGAGACGCCCACCGTCCGGGAGGTCACCGAACTGGTCCGGCAGGCCAAGCCGGTACCCGAGAAGCGGGCACGTGCGGAGGCCGGTCGCCAGGCCGGCTGAGGGGCCGGGGCCTCACCACTACCCGCCACGGGTGCTGCGCGTCGTCCGTGCTCGACGTGGGGCGCCGCGGTCCGTACCCCGCGGCGGCCCGTCCGCCCCGGCGGGATGACGGCCAGGCCCGACCCGACGGCAGTTCCCCCGTACGCACACCGGAGCGACCTTCCGACCTCGCGCGGAAACAGGAACGGCGCGGTCCACGATTCGTGGACCGCGCCGTTCCTGTCGGCCGCCTCGGCCGGTCGGACGGGCGCCGATCAGCCGATCAGCCGGGAGCCGACGGACCGGCGCATGGCCCGCGACTTACGGAGGTCGTGGGTCACGTTGACCCGCTTGAGCCAGCGGTCCGTGCCGTCGTAACGCGCCTCGAAGGCACTGCGGCTGTGCACCACCTGGTGGTTGTTCATGAAGACACAACTGCCCGCCTCCAGGGGGCAGTCCGTCAAGTTGGCCTGAAGCAGCCGCTCCGCCGCCGCGAGGGCCCGTGCGGCCTCGGGGTCCTCCTCAGGCGCCGACATGTGCGTCGCGTCGAAGCACAGCAGAGGGTGGGACCGGGAGCCGGTCAGCACGGGCACGAGGCCGAGACCGTTGATCAGTCGCGCGATGTTCTCGAAGACCAGCCGGTCCTCCTCGCTGTGCACCGTGTTGTTCTCCGGCAGGTGCGACTTGTCGGGAACGATGTGGAACCGGCTCTGGAAGAGGATGTCGAGCACGTTGTCGGGGAGTGCCGAGAAGTCCGCCTCCGCGACCGTGACCGGGACGGAGTCCGGGTTCCGCAGCGACGAGAGAATGATGTAGTCGGCTCGGTACGGGTGGAAGGCGTCCTCGGTGTGCAGGGTCAGCGGCGTCTTACTGCCCGTGCCCAGCAGTTCGCTTTCGTACTGGCGTATCGGGAACACGTCGTTGACCAAGTGCCCGTCCTGCTGGGTGGCCCAGCCGAAGGGCTCGCCGAGCAATGAACCGTAGAGAAGGATCATGATCTCCTCGGGCAGTTCGTGATGGACGCGCTGCTCGTCCTTCCAGTGCCCGGGCGTACGGCTGATGCGCTCGTTGTCCACCAGATGTCCGCTGACCGAGCAGAAGCCCTGGGCCTGGTCCAACGAGAAGGCGCGCAGGAACCGCCGGATCCGCTCGGGCAGCCCGTCGGTGAGCAACGGCAGGTCCTGGAGCAGCCGTTCGTCGTCGGCCGCGACGTACCGCTCGGACAGGCGCAGGGTCAGTTCGGACACCTGCCGGGCCTCGGCCGCGGTCAGTTGTAGCTCCGTCCCGGTCCGGGTATTCGTTGACGTCGTCATGATGCTTCTCCTCGTGGGCAGGGGCGAAGGGCCGGGTTAGGCGTCGAAGTGGAAGCCGCTGAAGGTCCGTTCCGTGGGCGCCGGCTCGGGTGCGGGCTCCTCGGGGCCGTGCAGGAGGCGTGTCAGCTCCTCGCCGAGCCGCCGTACCATCCGCTCGGCGGTGTCGGCGGCGTAGCGCAGGGTGTCGTACTGCAGGACCAGCCGCATCCCCCGCGCGTGCTCCACGAACTGGAAGGACAGCTCGAACATGCCGACGCGCACCGGTACGGGCCCGCCACTCAGGGCGATACCGCCCGGTGGGCAGGGGCCGGTGTCGATGCGGGGGTACAGCGCCGCCCAGACATCGAAGAACGGCATCCGCCCGGGGGACCGGGGCGGATCCAGAGCCGCGACGAGCGCGTCGAAGGCCACCTCGCTGTGGTCCACCGCGTCCATCGTGCGCTGTGCGACCTGACGTACGAGATCCTCCGCGGACATCGAGTCGTGTACCTCCAACCGCAGCGGCACCGTCGCGACATGGAAGCCGACCGCATGCTCCTTGCCGAGCCGCGCCCTTCGGTCCACGGCCGTGCCCAGGCAGATGTCCGTACTGCCTGTGGCCCCGGCCAGGGTTCGTGCCAAGGCGGCGGCCAGTGGTGCGAACGGGCCCGCGTGGTGCCTCCTGCCCAGGTGCGTCAGCCGTGCCAGCACGTCGGGGCCGATCTCTTCCACAGCGGTTGCCGTGGTGGCGCCGACCGGACGGGTACGCGGGCCCCGTACAGGCAGTGGGAGCGGGGCAGGGGGCGGCAGGAGCAGGTGGCGCCAGTGGTCGATGGCGGCCTGCGGATCCGTCGCGCGGTCGGCGGGCGGCACCTGCCGCGGCTCACCGGGCGGCTCCTGGACAGCGCCGGACGCCTGGTCCGCGTAAGCCTCCACGGCTTCGGCGGCGAGGATCTCCAGGCTGCGCCCGTCGCACACCAGGTGGTCCGCGACCAGCAGCAGTGACCACTGCCCGCCGGGACGCAGGAACAGGGTGGTGCGGGCGAGCGGGCCCGTCGACGGGTCGAACGGCGCCTCGACGCGTTCGTTCACCAACGCGTCGAGACGGCCCGCCTGCAGGTCGCGCGCACGCAGGTCGACCACCTCGAACGGGGGTACGCGGTCGGTGACCACGGCCCGCGGGGCTCCCTGCGCCTCGACGAACACGGTCCGCAGCGCCGGGTGCCGCCGCGCCACGGCGGCCAGTGCGCCCGCCAGCCGGTCGACGTCCAGGGGGCCGGTGCCGTCCAGTAGGCAGGGCACCGTATAGGCCCCGGAGTTGCCGTCCCCGCGCTGTCGCTCCAGCCACAGCCAGCGGGTCGCGTCCGCGACCTCGGTACCGGGCAGCGGATCGGCGTCCCGCTGCCGCGGCCCGGGCGGCGCGGTGTCGGCGGGTTCGGTGGTGGTGGGACCGGCTTCGGCCAGCCGGGCCGCGAGGAGTACGGGGGTGGCGGCGTCGAAGATGTCCCGGACGCGGACCCGTACCCCGAAGGCGTCCTCCACGGCCACGGCGAGTGTCAGGGCCGACAGGCTGTGTCCGCCCGCGAGGAAGAAGTCCGTGTCCGGGGTGACATGGTCCAGTTCCAGTGCGCCGGCGAACAGCACGCACAGCCGCTGCGTCGGATCGGGGTCAGAACTCATAGCGCGTGTCACTCCAAACAGAACCGGTTGCGGACGGGCTCGGGGACGTGGACGGAGGCTCGGGCGGCGGCGGGACAGCGGCCGATGGTGTGACCCGACCGGAGGTCAGGCCGTGCAGCGCAGCGGCGATGTGATCGGCGTAGGCGCCGGCCTCGGCCTCGTCGAGAAGGTTGTCGTCGTACGTGAGGTCGAGGTGCAGCTCCTCGCCCTTGACCCGCGCGTACAGCCACAGGTCGCTGGTGGCGGGCAGATCGGGCGCCAGCAGGTCCTCGACGGCCTGGCTCTCCGGCCGCAGGCCCGCGTTCTCCCAGCTCACACCGAGGTCGAGCAGCAGACTGCGGCCCGGGTTCGCGCGCAGGGCAAGCCGGTCGGCGAGGACGTCGAACGGCAGCCGGGAGTGCTCGTACGCCTCGACGATCCCGCTCTGGACCCGGGGCAGCAGGTCCCTCGCGGAGACTTCGCCGTCGAAGGTGACCCGCAGGGGTACCGCGTTGACCAGATAGCCGATCAGCGCGTCGGCCTCGGGCCGGTGCCGGAGCCCCGCGGCGAAGCCGACAACGAGGTCCGCGGCCCGGGTGCGTTGGTGCATGGTGGTGGCGAAGGCCGTCACCACCTGTGCGAATGGAGTTGCCGGCGCGTCGCGGAGCAGCACCGCGGGAACAGTCCTGCGGACCAGTGCGGTCCGGCCCCGGCGGCGTCGTCGTCGAGCCGGGTCCACGGGATCCGGCCCTTCCGTGACGCCGCGCAGCCGCTCCTGCCAGAACTCCACCTGGCGCTCGGCCTCCGGGCCGGCCAGCCACTCCTGCTCCTCCCGGACCCAGTCCTGGTAGGTGTAGGAGAGCCGGGGCAGCTGTGCCGGCTGCCCGGCCAGGATCTGCTCGTAGGCGGCGAAGAGGTCGCGCAGCAGCACGTCCACGCTCGCGCCGTCGTAGATCAGGTGGTGTGCGGTGACGGTGAGCAGGTCGCCGCCGTCGGTCCCCGAGAGCAGCCGCACCTCGAAGAGTGGTGCCTGCTCCAGCGTGAAACTGGCATTTCGCGCGTCGTGCAGCGCGGCCGTGACCTCGGGACCTGAGGGATCGGCGCCGGGCAGCTCCACCACGACCAGCGGCGCCCCGTCCGGCAACCGCTCAAGTACGGTCAGCTCCGCCTCAGTTCCCCGGGGCAGGACCTGCGCGCGCAGCATGTCCTGCCGCCCGACGACGGCTTCAAGTCCACGGCGGAGTGCGTCGGCATCGATCCGGCGTCCCAGGCGTACGAGGTCGGAAATGATGAAGGTGTCCGAGCCCGCCCACCGCGAGGTCAGCCAGACGCGGCGCTGAGCGCGGGACAGCGGGAGGAAGTCGCCGGTCGCGGCCCGGTCCGCGGCGGGGCGCCGCCGCGTGCCCGCGTCGCTCGGCTGTCCGGCGATGGCCGCGCTCAGCGTGCCCACGGTCTGGAAGGTGAAGACCGTACGCACCTGGACCCGCAGCGCGTGCGCGATGCGCGCGGCGGACAGACTGTGCCCGCCCAGCTCGAACAGGTTCGCGTCCGGGTCGGTGACGGGCCGCTCCAGGACTTGCGCCCACGCGTCGGCGACGTGCTGTTCGGCCTCCGTCAACGGGCGGGCGGCAACGGGGGAGTCCACGTCCGACAGGACATCCGCGGGCGCGGGGAGCGCCCGTCGGTCGAGTTTGCCGCCGGCGGCCACGGGGAGCGCGGGGAGGTGGACGTAGGCGACGGGCAGCATGTACGCGGGCAGCCGCCCCGCGAGGTACTGCCGGAGCACCGCCGGGTCCGACTCGCCGACCACATAGGCGACCAGCCGTGGTTCGCCGTCGGGGCCGTCCACCGGGACCACGGCGGCGTTGCGCAGCCCCGGGGCTTCGGCGAGGACCGCCGCCACCTCGTTGGGCTCGACCCGGTTGCCCCGGATCTTGAGCTGGTCGTCGGTCCTGCCCAGGTACTCCAGGCGCCCGTCGGACAGTCGGCGGGCCAGGTCGCCGGTGCGGTACATCCGCTCTCCCGGGCGCACCCGGCTGGGGACGAAGCGGGCGGCCGTCAGCTCCGCGTCGCCGAGGTAACCGCGAGCCAGGCCGGCCCCGCCGACGCACAGCTCGCCCGGAGCCCCCAGCGGCACCAGCTCACCCCGCGCGTCGAGCAGGTCGACCCACTTGTCGGGCAACGGGCGGCCGATCGAGGCGTCGCCGGAGGCGGTGGGGACCCGCGGGGGCGGTGTGCCCGCGGCCTTCGTCGGGTCCACCGGCTCCACCGTGGTCACGACGCTGTCCTCGGCGGGACCGTACTCGTTGAACAGCCGCACACCGGGCAGGAGTTCGGCGTGGCGGGCGGCGAGCGCCCGGGTCACCCGCTCTCCGCCGAGCGCGACCTGGCGTACCCCGCGGAACGCCGACCCGACCTCGTCGAGCAGCATCTGGTAAAGACTCGGTACGAGCAGCACATGGCGGATCGGGTGCTGCCGCATCACCGCGGCCACCGCCTCCGGCGTCAGCAACTGGTCCCGGGTGACGATCACCATGGGCGCACCCGACCCGAGCGCGCTGAACACGTCGGCGATGCCCGCGTCGGCGTGGATCGGATCCACCTGGAGGACCGCGCCGTCGGCATCGAGACCATAGTGGCCGATGCGAAACCGAACGGAGTTGACGATGCCCCGGTGCTCCACCATCACGCCCTTGGGTGCTCCGGTGGACCCCGAGGTGTAGACGACGTACGCGAGATCGGCGGGGCGGGCCGGGGGTTCCTGTGGCTCGTCCCGGGCCGGATCAACCCCGGCCGGTTCTGCGGCGGTCACCGTGGGAAGACCCTCGTCGGCCGCGATCCGGGTGAACTCCGCCGAGGTCACAGCGGCGACCGCGCCGCTGTCGCGGAGCACGGCCGCCAGCCGGGCCGCCGGCTGCTGCGGATCGAGGGGAAGGAACGCCGAGCCGGTCTTGAGGACGGCGAGCAGTGCGACCGGCATCCATTCGGAACGGTCGCACAGTACGGCGACCACGCGGTCGGGGCCGGTCGGCGCCGCCGCGGTGAGCCGGGCGGCGAGGGCGTCGGCCCTGCGGTCCAGTTCCCGGTAGGTCAGGACCTGTTCGCCGCAGACAACGGCCCGCCCCCCGGGCGCGCGCCGTACCTGCGCGCCGACCAGGTCGAGCAGAGTGCCCGCCGTGGCCCCGGCGGGCAGGCTCTCCCCGGTACCCGTCGCGATGAGTGCGTCGCGCTGTTCGGCGGGCAACAGGGGGACCGCACCGACGGGGTGGGAGGGATCGCCCACCAGAGCGGACAGGACGCGGTCCAGCTGCCCGGCCATGCGGTGCACGGTGCCCGCGTCCAGTACGTCCTCGCGGTAGGTGATCGCCACCTCGATCGGCCGGTCGGGGCCGGGTTCGGTGAAACTGAACGACAGGTCGAAACCTTCCGCCCCGGCATCCAGCCGAATGTGGTCGGCCGTCTCGCCCTCGGCGGCGCCCAGTGGGTCCGTACCGGAGACGGCGGCCTCGACCAGCACGTCGAAGAGCGGGTTGCGGCCCGTGATCCGCTCGCCCCCCATCGCTTCCACAAGGCTCTCGAAGGGGTACTCCTCGTGGGCGCGGACCTCCCGCGCATGTGCCGCCACCGCCGCCACCAGGTCGGCGAAGCCGCGCAGCGGATCGACCGGGGTGCGCAGCGCCACCGTATTGACGAACAGCCCTACGGAATCGGCCAGTTCCGGATCGTCGCGACCCGATACGACTGTCCCGAGCACGATGTCGTCAGCCTGACTCCAACGCATCAGCAGGACACGGACGGCGGCCACCATCGCCGTGAACGAGGTGGTGCCCAGCTCCCGGCACAGCTCCTGCACGGACCGGCTCGTCCGTGCCCCGACCGTCAGCCGGACCGTTCCCGCCGCCGAACTGCGCTCCACCGGCCTGCGGCGGTCGAGCGGCAACTCCACGCCCGGTGCGCCCTCCAGGGTGCGCCGCCAGAACTCATGCCCCTCCGTGTCGGCCCGGCGGGTGCGCTGCCCGAGCGCGTACGCGCCGTACTGCGTGGGCTCCGGCAGCCGCGCCGTCCCGTTCAGGAACCGCAGGAGGTCGCGGAGGATCACCGCGAACGACCAGCCGTCACAGATGCTGTGGTGGACGGACAGGAGAAGCGTGCCACCACTGCTCCCGTCCTCGACGAGCCAGTGGGCGCGCAGCAGCGGACCCTCCGCCGGGTCGAAGGTGTGGCGCTGCTCCTGGCCGGCGATCCGGCGCAGCAGCCCGGCGGCTTCCCCGGCTCCGGTCCGGTGGACCCGTAGGTGGGGCCGGGCGTCCTCGGGCGCCAGCACGATCTGCTGAAGCTCGTCGTGCTCGGCGCGGAACACGGTGCGCAGTGCCTGATGCCTGCCCACCGTCCGCTCCAGCGCCGCCGATACGTCGGCAGGCGCGTGGGAGCCGGACAGCCGGAAGGCTTCCACCATGTTGTACGGGCGCAGCTCACCGCCCTCGTACTGTTCGAGGAACCACATCCGGCGCTGGGCGTTGCTGGCCGGTACCGGGCCCGGGGTCTGTGGCCACGGAGTGCGGGGTGCGCGCTCCTGGCGATCGCCGGCCCCGGCCTCGCGCAGCAGCGCGCCGAGCCCCTCGGGCGTGCGGGCCGTGAACACCCCGCGAACGGTGATCGCGCCGCTCGCGGAGGCGGCGCCGAGCCTGCCCGCGAGTACCGCGGCGGTGAGGCTGTGGCCGCCCGCTGCGAAGAGGTCCTCGTCCCCGGCGCGCGGCGGGGCGCCGAGCACGTCGGCCCAGATCCGGGCGACGGTCCGGTCGGCCTCGTCGGTCGGCTGCCAGATCTGCCCGTCCAGGTTCGCGATGTGCGCCAGGACCGCCTCGCGGTCGATCTTGCCGTGCAGGGTGATGGGCAGGGCGTCGACGCGCAGGATCCGGCCGGGGACCATGTAGCCCGGGAGCCGCAGCGCCAGCCGGGCGCGTACGTCGGCCGGTTCGAGCCTCTCGTTCGAGGTGTAGACGGCCGCGACCGTGGGCGGCCCGGAGACAGCGGCGAGGGGCAGGACCGTGGCGGCGAGGATGCCGGGAACGGAGCTGAGGGACGCCTCCACCTCACCGAGTTCCACTCTGTTGCCGTGGATCTGGATCTGGTTGTCCCGGCGGCCGAGGAAGACCAGTTCCCCCCGGTCGTTCCAGCGGCCGAAGTCACCGGTCCGGAAGGCCCGGATGCCGGGGTACGCCGGGAGCTCGCAGAACCGGCCCGGCCCGGTGGGCTCGCCGTCGAGGTATCCGCGGGCCACGCCCGGGCCCAGGACATGGATCTCACCGGGCACGCCGGACGGCGCGTGGTCTCCGCCGGCGGTGAGCACCACCACCCCGAAGCCGGGGGAGGGTTTGCCGACCGGGACGGTGGTCAGGTCGGGGAAGTCGGATCCCGGGCAGGTGAAGGTGGTCGCCTCGATGGTGGCCTCGGTGGGCCCGTAGAGGTTGGCGAAAGTGCCCACGCGCAGCCGGCTCGCCAGCCGTGGCAGGAGTCCGGCCGGGATCTCGTCGCCGCCGAGCAGGCAGATGCGGATCTGTTCTCCGGCGCCCGCCGGCAGCCCTTCGGCCATGACGGAGAGCAGCGAGGGGACACAGTTGAGGACATTGACGCGCAGGCGGCGGGTGAACGACCAGAACTCCGCGGGGGAGAGCTCCTGGGGCGACCCCATGGGGACCACGCAGCCGCCCGCGGCGAGTGTGGTGAAAATCTGGTACGTCAGGGCGTCGGACGAGATGGCCGAGAGCAGGGCGCACCGGCTCTCCTCGTTGAAGCCGACGAGTCGCCCGGAGGTGACCGTCTTGTGGGCGAGCTGACGGTGGCTGAGGGCCACCGGACGGGGAAGTCCCGTCGATCCGGAGGTGAAGAAAAGAATGGCCTCGTCGTCGGGCCCCGGCCCGGCCAACGGCCCGGAGCCGCTGTCGTCGGCGGAGGCCAGTGCCTGCGGGGACACCACCGGAATGGCCAAGCCGCCGGGGAGCTCCTCCTGTCCGGAGATGGCGCAGACCGCCCCGCTGAGGCGCAGCTGCCTGGCGAGCCGCACCGGGGGATGGGAGGGGTCCAGGGGCACGAACGACGCACCCGCCCTCAGCACCGCCAGTACGGACAGCACCAGTTCGGGGCTCCGGGGCAGCAACAGGGCGACCCGGTCGCCCGGTTTCACCCCGTGGTCGCGGGTGAGAGACCGGGCGGCGCGCGAAGAGCGCAGGGACAGCTCCCGGTGGCTCCACACCATGGCGCCGTCCGCCACCGCCTCGCGCTCCGGAACGCGGCCCGCGGCCTCGTCGACGATGCCGGTGAGAGTCGCATCGGGGAAGTCGGCCATGACGGGCAGGCCCGACCACTGCTCCAACTCGGCGCGCTGGCTGGGGCCGAGGATGTCCAGGTCGGCGGCCGGCCGCCGAGGGTCGAGTGCGAGGCCGGTGAGGGCCGCCGCCGCACAGTGGATCAGAGCCGCCGCTGCCACCGGCATCGCGCCGCCCGCCTCGGCGGACAGGGTCAGCCGGTCCCCGGTCCGCCGCAGGGTCAGGCACAGGTCGACCGGCTGCAACAGCTTGCCGCCCGCCTCCTCGCACACGACACCGAGCCGGGCGAGAGCGTGGCCTGCGGGCACCCCGGCGAGTCGCAGTCGCGAGGCGATCGCCTCCCTGTCGTGCCACGCGAGGGGCGCCGCGGATTCGAACTCGGTGTGCAGGGCCGTCAGGAAGGCGGTGGCCGGTGCCTCCCGGTCGAGGGGAGCGCAGAGCGCCAGTTCCCGTGGCGTCGCGTCCGCGTCCGCGCCGCCGGTTGCCCGGGGCGAGGGGGTGGGCGCGGGCACCAGGAGTACGTGCCCGCCCTCCTCGTCGAGGGTGGCCAGTGCCAGTCGCGCCGCCGCGACGGTCAGCAGCAGCAGTCCGGTCGCGTCGCCCCCGGTCAGGGCGTCCAGCCGGTGGGTGACGGCGGGCTCAAGAACACATTCCGTTGTGCTTGCGGCCGGGGAGACGACATCCAGGAAGGGAACTCCGTGGCCGGCTGCCAACCGGGCGAGCCAGGATTCACTCAGGGCATTGTCACTCAGCATTTCTCACGCTCACCCAATAGCCTCGATGATTCTTACGAACATGACGGCACCAGACGATCCTGCGCAAGTGCAGTAGATCTTGTCAATCACTAATCGGAAGCCTGTGGGCGATCATTGCCCTCCCTTCATCAAGCCGTTAGGATTGCCGATCACCGGCGCTCGGTACCCACCTGAACTCACCAACCGACGGGACTTCGCATGCTCAAATCACAAAGGATCGCCACGCTGCCGATCGACTCCTACGACTTTGCTGAAGAGCTCTCGACCATCGATGCGAACGACGCCGGCGGCGAGTACGACGCGTTTACTTTCGGGTCCTGGTCGGCGCATGTTCTGGCCAATTCCGGCGGCAGCGAGGAGGACACGTCCTTCCGGCCCTACGAGGGGCAGCTCGGCGTCACCGAGCTGGGCAGGAAGCTTCCGGGGGTCATGTCGATGGTCACCGAGCATTTCCCTCTCGAAAGGCTGCAGTGGGTACGCGTATTCAGTCTCAGTGATGGAATTCTCGCTCCACACATCGACTTCCTTGAGTTCACCGAGCCGGGTACGCGACTTCAAATACCGTTGCGAACGGACGAGGATTCACTGCACTCCGAGAACGACATTGTGTATCACCTCCGGCGCGGCGAAGTATGGAAAATCCATACGACTGTTCCGCACTCGGCCCGGAGCATCTCACCGACCGCCAGGCTTTCTCTCTGTCTTGATTTCGCCGGTGCCGACGAGCCGGTTGAAGTCAAGAATGCGGTTCCGGCGGAACAGTCGGTCCATATTGTTTCGCGCCCGCCGGTCTCGGAAGCCGAGATGGAGGAGCTGCTGTCCTCCACGGCCGGCCTGACCACCTCCACCATGCGCGCAGCCTTCCGACGATTCGCCGCGGTCCACTTCGACCGGCAGTCCGATGCGACGGCGGCGTTCGACTGGTTCGTCGAGGCCGCCGAGCGCACCGGGGACAACGCGATGGCCGACAAGGCCAGGGCATTTCGGACGTACTGCATCGAGAAGCGGGGTTACCGGGAGGCGTTCGAGTGGTGAGGAACGAGGGACAGGGGCTGCGCCCCGGGGCCCGGCAGCGCCTTGCGGTCCAGCTTGCCGTTGGGTGAGACGGGCAGCCCGTCCGTGAGCCACCAACGCACCGGCACCATGTAGTCGGGCAGTACGTCGAGCAGCGCCCGGCGCAGTTCCGGGGCCGACGGCGGGTCACCGGTGAGAGCAGCGTGCAACTCCACCGCCCCGTCGGCCCGCACCACCGCGAACGCGGCGGCGTCCCGGACACCCGGGAAGTCCGTGAGCCGCGCCTCCACCTCCCGCGGTTCCACTGCATTGCCGCGGATCTTGATCAGGTCGTCCATCCGGCCCAGCAACTGGAGCGTTTCGTCGGCCCGCCACACCCCCCGGTCCCGGGTGCGGTACAGCCGGGCGCCCGGTCGGTACGGATCGGGCACGAACGCGGTGCTGCTCAGTTCGGGATCGGTGTATCCCAGTGCAACACCCACACCGCCGATGTGGATCTCTCCCACCTCCCCGTCGGGCACCGGTACGCCGTCCTCGTCCAGGAGGTAGATGTAGGTGTTCCACACCAGTGAGCCGACCGGTGGCCTCGGTTCGAGATTGCCCGCCGCTCCGCTCACCGAGTGGCTGGCCACCATGTGGTTCTCGGCGGGCCCGTAGTGATTGTGCAGCGTGATCTCCGGCCGACGTGTCAGCAGTCCATCAAGGGGCTCAGTCACCCGGACCGTCTCGCCCGCACTGATGATGTGGCGCAGATCCGGAGCGTGCTCGAAGTTCCTCGGCAGCGCCATGACCACGTCGATGAGCGACTGCGGGAAGTCCACGACCTCGATGCGTTCCTCGATGACGTAGTCGATAAGATCCCGCGGATCGCGTCGTACATGAGGCTCCGGCACATACAGGCAGCCACCCGAAGCGAGGGTGTAGAACATCTCCTGGACGGATACGTCGAAGGTGAGCGGGGCCACCTGGAGAACCCTGCGACCGCGCCCCAGCCCGGAGCCGTCCACCTGCCAGGCGATGAAGTTGGCCAGGCAGCGGTGCGTCTGGACGATTCCCTTGGGGGCGCCGGTGGAGCCCGAGGAGAAGATGACATAGGCGGGATCCGCCGGCGCCGGCGACCGTCGGACGGTCGCCGGCGCCGAGGCGTCCGACGGGCCGACGGCAGCCACCAGCTCCGCCAGGCCGGTCCGTGCCAGGCCCCGCATGGCGGAGCCCACCGCTTCGGGATCGGCCAGGACCAGCAGCCGCGCGCTGCTCGCCCGCAGGATCTGCTCGATCCGCTCGGGAGGGTAGGTCGTGTCGACGGGCAGGTACGCGGCCCCGGCCCGCAGCGTGCCCAGTACCGCGGCGGTGAAGTCGACCCCCGCCTGCGCGGCGATCAGCACGATGTCACCCCGACCGATCCCGAACTCCCCTGCCAGGCGGCCCGCGACGGTGTCCGCCAGCCGGTCGAGCTCCGCGTACGTCACCCTCCGGCCGGGCTCGCGCACCGCCTGGGCCTGAGGGTGCGAGGACACCACCCGCTCGATCAGCTGCAGGACTGTGGACACGCCGGTCTCCACCACGGGCCCGGCGTGCCCGGGGAGCCGCGCGGTCACGACCGTGCCCCCAGCCGTGCGCCCCAGGACTGGGTTGCCGATCCGGGCAGGAACGCATAGGGGTCCTGCGGGTCGTCGGCCGTGGCCTCGATCGCGATGCGATGACCGACATCGAGCTCTCGCGCCAGTTCCTCGAACACCTCGACCATGACAAGGTCCTGCACTGCGAGGCCGGTCGAGTCGTAGACGGTGGTGACCGGAGACAGCCTTCGGTGGGCGTCGGCGTCCTGGAGGACCTCGGAGAGCGAGGGCCCGATCTCCTCGGGAGCCAGCTGCTGGCAGTCGCCCTCGGCCCTCGCCTGTTCCAGGTGGTCGGGGACGACGACCGCCCTGCGCAGGAGGTCCAGCGGCAGCTCCGTCTTGCCGGGCATGTCGGAGCCGATGGTGTTGACGTGCACCCCTGGCTTGAGTGCCCTTCCGCGGATGACCGGGCCCTCGTGCGGGGCGACCGAGGTGGCGGTGGACAGCACGTCGGCCCGCTCCTCCACCTCGTGCAGCGGCGCGACCCGCACGATCCCCTCGGGCAGCCGGGCCCGGGCCGCGAAGGAGTTCTCCGCCCGCACATCCGTGTCGCAGACCAGCACCTCCGAGAACGGGAAGACGCGAGACAGGGCGTGCAACTGTGTGACCGCCTGCGCCCCGCAGCCCACCAGCCCGAGCACGGCGGAGTCCGGCCGGGCGAGCACCCGGCTCGCCAGCGCGGACGCCGCGCCCGTGCGGATGGCCGTGGCGAAGGTCCCGTCGACGACGGCCCGCAGGTGGCCGCTGTCCGCGTCGAAGGCACACAGGGTCGACAGGATGGTGGGGAGCTGATTCTTGACGGGGTTGTGCGGGTTGTAGCCGACCATCTTGATGGAGACCGTGGCACCGTGGCGGACCGCGGGCATCCACTCCAGCAGACCCAACTGCGGAGTGGTCAGAAGGAATCCGTCTCGCTGCTTCATCTCCACGGTCGCGCCGGGGCCACCCGTGAGGACGGCGGCCATGCGCTCGATCGTCAGGTCGTACAGCTGCCCGAGCCCCACCTTCGCCACGATGGCGGAGATGGCTTCGGCGTCGACTATGTGTGTGTGCTCACCTTGCAAGGGTCTCTCCTGGCCTCAGTGTTCCGACTTGTCCGAGGTGTGCGAATGGGCTGAAGGGGCGCGTCCGTGCCAGGACTCCCACAGGCCGGCGTAGGCGCCGCCCGCTGAGACGAGTTCCGTGTGGGGCCCCTGTTCGGTGATGCGGCCTTCCTCCATCACAACCACGCGATCCGCGTCGTGGGCCGTGTGGAGTCGGTGGGCGATGGAGATGACGGTGCGTCCGCGCAGCACGGCGCCGAGCGAACGTTCCAGGTCGCGGGCGGCCCGCGGGTCCAGCAGGGAGGTGGCCTCGTCGAGAACCAGGGTGTGCGGGTCGGCCAGCACGAGCCGGGCCAGCGCCAACTGCTGGGCCTGGCCGGGCGAGACCGGACTGTCCTCGGTGCCCAGCTCGGTTTCGAGCCCGTTCGGCAGCGCGGTCACCCACGCCACCGCGTCCACGGCGGCCAGGGCCGCTGTCACCTGGTCGTCGGTGGCGTCCGGCGAAGCCAGTGCGACGTTCTCGCGCACCGTGCCGAGGAAGACGTGATGTTCCTGCGTGACCAGGGCCACGTGGCGCCGCAGTTCCTCCAACGGCAGTTCGTGCAGAGGTACGCCGCCCAGCGTGACCGAGCCGGTACGCGGCTCGTGGATCCCGGCGAGGATCCGGCCGAGGGTGGTCTTCCCGGCCCCCGAGGGGCCGACGATGGCGATGCGCTCACCGGCGGTGGTGCTGAGGCTCACGTCTTCCAGCACGTCGTGGCCGTCACGGTAGGAATAGGTGATGCCCTCCGCGGCGAGCTGGTCGCCGTCGGGCCGCCGGGCGGAGCCGTTCGCCGGGGCGGGTACGGCCCCGATGCCGATCAGGCGGGCCAGTGAGGCATCGCCGACCTGCAACTCGTCGAGCCAGCCGAGCAGTTCGTCCAGCGGGTCGATCACGGCGCGGGTATAGAGGGTCGCCGCGGTGACCTCGCCGAGGCTCACCCAGCCCTCGATGTAGAAGAGTCCGCCGAAGAGCAGCGTGGCGGCGACCGGCAGGATGTACCCGAAGTCCATCAGCGGGAACCAGACGCTGCGCAGGAACAGCGTCTGCCGCTCGGCCCCGTTCGAACGCTCGACGTCCTGGTCGGTGCGGCGAACGCGCGAGCCGGCCCGGCGCAGCGACTCGACCGTACGGGCGCCGGTCACGGTCTCGGAGAGGCCCTGAGTGAGCTCGGAGTAGCTGGCCGCCTCGGCGAGGTAGGCCTCCCGGGCACGCGCCAGGTACCAGCGCGTCGAGTAGACGATGAGCGGTACGGCGACGAGGGACGGCAGCACCATGATGGGACTGGTCACGATCAGGGCGACCAGCGTCAGCGCCACCGAGAGGCTCGCCACCAGGATCGACGGCGCGCCCATACGTACGGCCCGCGACAGCGAATCCACGTCGCGGGTGCTGCGGGTCAGCAGGTCACCGGCCCCGGCCTTCTCCACGGTGGCCATGGGCAGCGTCAGGACCCGCCGGATGAACCCCTCCCGGATGTCCGCCAGGACCAGTTCTCCGAGCCGGGCGCCCTGGAGCCGGGCGACCCGGGTGAACACCCCCTGGATCAGAAGGAGTCCGGCGATCACCGCGACGGTGACATCCACCTGGGTGGTGGTGATGCCCTCCTCGACGTCCTCGACCAGACGGCCGAGCAGGGCGGGAACGACCAGGCCGCAGGCCGTGGCGAGGACGAACCAGAACACGGTGCGGGTCAGCAGGCCGGTATGACTGCGCACCAACTCCCGTACGTGACGGCGGACCGTCTTCGCGTCGGCTACCGGAAGACTCACTGTGCACTCCTTTGGGGGCGGCTGTCGAAAGGGTCGGGGGCGGAGACGGTCACGTCTCCTCCCGCATGACGACGGCCGCGTACTGGGACGTCCCGGACGCCAGTTCACGGTGTGTGCCGGTCACGACGACCTTGCCGTCCTCGACGAAGGCGACCTCGTCGGCCCGGTCGAGCAGCAGCGGGCTGTTGCTCACGACCACGGTCGTAAGGCCCTCCCTGGAGCTGTGCAGCCGTTCGGCGATGATCGCTTCGGTGTGCGCGTCCACGGCGCTGGTCGGATCGACCAGGACGAGCACTCCGGGAGCGGCGGCCAGGGCGCGCGTCAGCCGCAGGCGCTGCTGCTGCCCGCCCGAGAACGTGGAGCCCCCCTCGGTGACGAGGGTGTCCATGCCGTCCGGGAGGGCTTCGACGATGTCCTCCGCGTTGGCCGTGTGCAGGGCCTGGGCCCGTACCCGCTCCGAGGGTCCGCCCAGTTCCTCGCTCAGGACTCCGGAGAACAGGGTGTCGTCGTTGCGGGCCACCAGCACGAGATCCCGCACCTGTTCCAGCGGCAGGGTCTCCAGCGGTAGGCCCCCGACGGTGACCTGGCCCTGGGCGTAGCGCCCGAGCCGGTCGGCGATTTCGGCGCCTTCCTCCGGTGTGGCGGCGGCGATCGCGGTCAGCAGCCCGGGCCGGACCCGCAGCCCTGATGTCGCGTCGTACAGGTCGGGCGCCTCGCTGAGGTTGACCCGGGGGGTGCCGGCGGTGGGGTCGGGCTCCAGGGCCAGTACCCGTACGACCCGCTCCGCGGCCACGCCGGCGCCGACGAACGACTGCACCGCCGAGGTGACGGTGCGCATCGGCATCATGAGGAATGCGGCGTATCCGTAGGCGGCGACGAGGTCACCGGCGGAGAGGCCGCCCCCGACGGCGAGACGTGCCCCGATCCAGACGACCGCCACCACGAAGATCCCGGGGAGCAGCACCTCGGCGGCGGGCAGCACCGATTCGACCTTCGCCACGTGGACTCCCGCGTGGCGCACCCGCTGCGAGTCCTTGCGGTAGCGCTCGCCGAACGCGGCCTCGCCGCCGATGCCGCGCAGGACGCGCAGACCGGACACGATGTCGCTGGCCCGCGCGGTCAATTCGCCCTGGAGATCGCGGTAGTTGCCGATCCGCTTGTGAAGTGGGCTGAGCAGCGGGCCCGTTCCGGCGAGCAGGGCGGGGACGCCGATGAGGACCAGCAGTCCCAGGGCGACCGAGGTGGAGAGCAGCACCGCGGCGACGAGTACAACGGTGACCGCGCTACCGATGCCTCGGGCGACGGCCCCGGGCAGGGCTCCGATGCGGGCGATGTCCGCCGTACCGATGGCGACCACTTCGCCGGCGGAGACCCGCTTCGGCAGCCCGGCGCCCAGCCGCGCCGCCTGGGCGGTCACGAGCCGGATCGTCAGGTAGTTGGCCTTGAGCCGGCCGATCGTGTCACAGCGGTGCCGGCACACACTGCCGACGGTGGTCACCAGGGCGAGCCCGATGATGACGCCTGTCCAGACCAGCACTCCGTCGGTGTCCTTGTCCGACATGGCGTCGATGGCCCGGCCGATGGCGAAGGGGCTCAGGCCCATGCTGGCCATCCACAGACAGCCCCAGAACACTCCGAGGGACAGTGTGCTCGACTGCCTGCCGATGAGCCAGCGGAGATAGCTCTTGGGTGAGCGGAGATCCGGATCTCCCAGCTCGGGCAGTGGATTGTTGCTTGGCAATGCGACTTCCTTCGGGTTGCCGACCTCCGGGTGTCCGGGTCGGGCGGGGGTGGCTGAGAGGAGTGGAGGTGGCGCGTCGTGGGCCGGGGAATGTGCTGGGACGTCGTCGGTCAGCTACGCGGTCCCAGCTGGCCCGCGATGAAACTCCGCAGCTCAGAGGTCACCTTGTGGGGAGCGGCGAGATGGTAGAAGTGGTCTCCTGCGAACGTCCGCACCGTGCTGGTTCCGGTGGAGCACTTGCTCCACCCGTGGACATGGTCTTCAGTCACCCCCGTGTCCTCCTGCCCTCTCCATGCGCTGATCGGGCAAGGGAGAAGGCTGTCCGCGACGGGCGGGGTGTAGGAGTCACAGATGGTGATGTCGCCGCGCAGGGGCCGTGCGATCGCCGCTGCCAGCCGGTCGTTGGTCGCTACGGCCGCGGGCACGGCCCCGTCGGCGACCAGTTCCGCGACGAGCTGCTGATCGGTCAGTTCAGCCGCGCGGGACGGGTCTCCCTGGGTGTCCGGCGCCCGGGCCGCCGAGGCGACGAATCCGCTCGGCCACCGGCCGTGTGCGCGGCCCAGGGCGCGGGCCAGTTCGTACCCGACCAGTGCACCCATGCTGTGGCCGAACACCAGGTAGGGCCGGTCGAGCCGGGCGGCGAGCGCCGGGGTCAGCTCGTCGAGCACCTCCGCCATGGTGGTCGCGGGTTCCTCCCGCCACCGGTTCTCCCGGCCCGGCAGTTGTACGGCCAGCAACGCCACGTCGGGGCCGAGCAGTTCCTGCCAGGGGCGGAACTGGAAAGCGCCGGAACCGGCGTGGGGCAGACACACCAACAGTGCCCTCGCGCCACGTGGCGGCTCCCACTCCACGAGTGGACCCGGCATCACAGCCACCCCCGTACGTCGTCGGCGACCCCGCCGAGGACCTCGGGCAGTTTGTCATCGGCGTAGAAGTGCCCACCGGGATGGCGGCGCATGCGGAAGTTCCCTGTGGTTTCCATCTGCCACGCCCGCAATCCGGTGATTCCCACATGGGGGTCGGCTTCGCCCGCCATGACGGTGATCGGGCAGGCGAGTGGTGCGGCGGCCCGGTAAACATGGTTTTCCAGCCATGCGCAGTCGGCGCGCAGGATGGGCAGCACCAGCTCGTGCATCTGTGGCTCCGCCACTACCCAGGCCGGCATCCCGCCGAGGGCGACGGCCCAGTCGAGCAGCTCCGGGTCGGACAGTTGGGAGACCGCCGGGTCGGTGTGCTCCTTCGCGGCGGGATGCTCCGAGCCGGAGACGAACAGCCCGGTGGGAGCCGGTCCACCGTCTCTCGCGAGCAGCCGGGCGACCTCGAAGGCGAGCAGACCTCCCATGCTGTGCCCGAACAGCACGATGGACCGGTCCGGATGCGCGCTCAGGTCGGCCTCGACGGCGGCCGCCGTGTCCTCGGGCGAGAACGTCGGGGGCTCGGCCACTCGGTGCTCACGGCCGGGCAGTTGCACCGCCACGACCTCCAACCAGGCGGGCAGCTGGGTGGACCAGTCGCGGTATGCCGAAGCGGCGCCACCCGCGTGAGGCAGGCAGTACAGGGTGGTGTGGGCGTCCGGGCGCGGTGCGGTGCGCACCATGCTGCGGGAAGCGCCTGTCGTCGATGCATGGGGGGTGGTCATGGGCGCGTGGGCTCAGGACCACACGCGGTCGGCCCGTACGCGGAGGACTCCTGCCACCACAGCACGGTCGGTGGCCGGCTTCTCCGGCTTGCGCCCGGGACTCTCCGGTCCGGCGAGAGCCGCGGAGTTGCATGCCGGGTTCAATTGCGGCCAGATGCACCGCCGATGTGGCGAGAACCGGTCGATGACGGACGCGCGAAGGTGACGTTTCTGAATGGCAGACACACTGTTTCCCTTGCGAGTCGAGGGTGGCGTTCAGTGGGGGAGCGCGGTCCATGGCTCGGCAGCCGGACACAACATCAACGGCACCCGCAGCACAGGGAGATGGTGGCACGGCTTGGCCGTACCTGCTGCTCGGACACATCCGCAATCGTGAATTCACATGCCCCCTACCCCGTCGCCAACATTCCTATCACGGAGAGCAGTTCAACGGGCAAGAGAAATATTTCGACCGCCCGATGTGTCCGAGTCGGAGCCAAAGGAGAGGATAGTCCGACTCGGTGACGGAGAATCAAGTGCAGGGCAGTGTGCTGTACGTCACATGGTTGTGCTGTATCGGTGCATGATTCACTGGCACGGAATTTATGGAGTGGAGGTCAAGTCGACCTGGGCTCCTTTCCGGTGTGGGTTGCTCGAAGTAAGCAGGAGTGGCTCTGGTTCAGTCAGCGCGCGCGGAGAACCCAATGCCGCTGGACAGGTGCTCGTATCTCACGCTCCGATCGGGGCGTGGGGTGACCGCGTGAAGTCTTCGTGGCGATACAGCGCGACGGGACCGAGGGGATGTGTGGAATGGCGCAGGACGAACGTGGCGTAGCCGTGGTTTCAGGTGCGTCGTCGGGATTCGGTGAGAGAATCGCGCAGTTGTTGTCCCGGCAGGGTTACTCGGTGGTGGCTTTGGCCCGCCGGGCGGACCGGCTGAAGGCCCTGGCGGAGCAGGATTCCACCGGGGCGATCCTGCCGGTGGTCGCCGATGTCCGGGACCGGGAGGGCCTGGCCCGAGCCCTCGACGAACTGCCCCCGGATTTCCGCGACATCTCGGTCCTCATCAACAACGCCGGCCTGTCCCGGGGTTTCGGGCCGCTGCAATCGGGCAGTCCTGAGTCCTGGCGCGAGATGATCGACACGAACATCTCCGGTCTGTTGAACGTCAGCGAGGTGCTGCTTCCACGACTCGTGTCCCGCGGCTCCGGGCATGTGGTGAACATCGGGTCGATCGCTGCGAACTACCCCTACATGGGCGGGAATGTCTATGCCGCCACCAAGGCTTTCGTGCATCAGCTGTCGCTGAACATGCGCGTCGACCTCCAGGGCACGGGCGTCCGGGTGAGCTGCGTGGCGCCCGGGATGGCGAAGACCGAGTTCGCCCAGGTCCGTTTCGACGGAGACGTGGAGCGCGCGGACGCGCTCTATGAGGGTATCCAGCCACTCACTGCCGACGACGTGGCGGAAGCGGTCGCCTGGTGCGTGTCGAGGCCGGCCCACGTCAACATAAACATGATCGAACTGATGCCGTCCGATCAGAACTTCGGGCTCGGGTTCGCCGGCAGCCGGACCACTCCGGCGGACGGTACGGATGTTACGTGAGTCCGTGCGGGCAGCCTCCCGGAAAGGGGACGCACGGGACGCCCTCGTCGCGAGGCCCGCGCGCCCCGAGGACGCGGAGCAGATCTCGCTGCTCTCGGCACCCTTTGTCGAGGACGGTCTGCTCGTCGCTCGGACTCCCGCAGAACTGGCCGAAAAAGTGCATGAATTCCTGGTCGCCCCGCAAGGAGGCCGCCTGGTCGGCTGTGCGGGGACGGCTCCTTCGGGGAGGAGCCTGGTCGTCTACAACCTGTGCATCGCCGCAGAATGGCAGGGCCGGGGAATCGGCCGCCATCTGATCGAGGTTGCTGCCCATACTGGCAGAGAGCAGGGATATCACTCTCTGTTGGCGGTCTCCCGATACGGCGGAGAATGGTTCGAGACGCTGGGATTCTCGAAAATCCCGGTGAGCGAGATCCGCGATGAATGGCGCACACTATTCCGCCCCGGCCGAAGATCCAGTCTTTATCGGTTGAGACTGACCGACGAGCGGTCCGGAGACTGATTCATGTCCGCGTGCATGCTCATGCCGACCAAGGAGTGACACAGTTGATAATCTGCGGGTTGAAACTCACGCACGACGGTGCCGTCGCCCTTCTTGACGACGACCGCCTGGTTTTCAGCGTGGAGATGGAGAAGCTGGGAAACGGTCTGCGCTACAGCACCGTTGCCGACTTCAGCCTCATCCCCGGGATCCTGGCCGACTTCGGCTACAAGCCGGAGGACGTGGACGAGTGGGTCATCGACGGCTGGGACGGCGACGTGTCCGGCACGGTGGCGCTGCTCGACCAGGGGAGGCCGACGGAGGTCGTGGTCGGTCCGTACCGGGAGTCGCAGGCCTGCCCGGCGCTGGACCGGCCGAGCGTCTCGGGCACCTTCCCGATGGACGGCGAGAGCTATCCGTACACCAGTTACCCGCACGCGGCGGGACACGTGGCGAGCGCGTACGTCTCCAGCCCCTTCGCCCAACGGGGCGAGAGCTCCTTCGTCCTCGTCTGGGACGGCGGGCTCTTCCCGCGCCTCTACTGGGTGGACCCGGACGACGGTGTGGAGAACCTCGGAGAGCTCTTTCCCCTCCTCGGGCATGCCTACGCCATCGCGGGACACCACTTCGGGCCCTTCCGCAGGGATGTCCAGTCGAACACGGTCGACGACCTGTCGATCGCAGGCAAACTCATGGCCTACATCGCGCTGGGTCAGGTGGACAAGGGCGCGTTGGCCATATTGCGCGAGGAGTTCCATCGCGTTTTCGAGAGCGACGAACCGGCCGCTGTGGAGTACCGCGCGACGGTCGGCGGTTACGGCAGCCTCTTCGAGCGGTCCGTACCGCCGGTGCACGAGTTCTTCTCCGCGGTACGTGCCAGGGTGGTGGCCGACGGAGTCGGCGAAGAGGACGCGCTGGCCAGTGTGCACGCCTTCTTCGAAGGCCTCCTGGTCGAGCGGATAACCGCCAAGGTCCGCGCGGCGAAGGGCGACGGGCCGTGGAATCTGTGCTTCGCCGGCGGCTGCGCGCTGAACATCAAGTGGAACAGTGCGCTGCGCGAAGCACCGGACTTCCGTGATGTGTGGGTGCCGCCGTTCCCCAATGACTCGGGATCGGCCATCGGCGCGGCAGCCCTCGGTCGGGCGCAGCACGCCGGGTTGACGCCGATGGCCTGGAACCCCCGGCTCGGCCCGGCGCTTTCCCCGTCGCCCGAGCTGCCGGCCAACTGGTCGACGGCACCCTGTACTCCGGAGGAACTCGCCCGCATCCTCCACGAGTACGGGGCGCCCGTGGTGGTCCTGCACGGCCGCGCCGAACTCGGCCCCCGTGCACTCGGCGGCCGAAGCATTCTGGCCGCTCCGGTCACCGCGTCGATGAAGGACGACCTGAACCGCGTCAAGGACCGCGAGCCCTATCGGCCCATCGCCCCCATCTGCCTGGAGGGCGAGGCCCCGGCGATCTTCTCGCCCGGTACGCCGGACCCACACATGCTCTTCGACCACGAGGTGCGGGCGGACTGGCGCGAACGGATCCCGGCGGTCATTCACCTGGACGGCACCGCACGACTGCAGACGGTCGGGCCGGAGGACGACAGCCTGCTCTTCACCGTGCTGTCCGCCTACCACCGGCTCAGCGGTGTCCCCGTGCTGTGCAACACCAGCGCCAACCTCAACGGGCACGGCTTCTTCCCCGACGTGGCCTCCGCGGCACAGTGGGGCCGGGTCTCCCGGATCTGGAGTGAAGGGACGCTGTACCAGAGGACGGACGGCTGAGCCGACCGTGATTTCGCAGGATTCCCGCTCGGGCTCCGCGGCGGCGCACGGCGTGGCAGAGGCCCTCATCGGTATCCTGCCCCGGCTGCGGGAGCTCCACGGCCAGACAGTTGTCGTGGTGGCCGGACACCCCGTCCTCGCGGACGAGGGGCTGCGGCACGCGTTCTGCGGCGACATCGCGTTCCTGCGGTACAGCGGGATGAGGCCCGTCGTGGTCCACGACGGCGGGCCTCGAATCCTCACCCGGCCGGAAAACGACGCCGCCGCTCTTCGCAGGTACGTCGCGGGATACGTCCAGCGGGAGCTGGTGGGCCTGCTCAACGACCGCACTCCGTTCGCCGTCGGCATCACCGGCGAGGACGGCCGGACCCTGACCGTCCTCGCCGGGGAGGACCTGCTGGTCGATGCAGGGGTGCTCCGCGTGCTCCTGGACAGTGGCCGCATTCCGGTGGTGTCGAGCATCGCGTACGGCAGCGATGGTGGCATCCACCATCTCGAAGCCACACCGGCGGCCGTCTCGCTGGCCTCGGCGCTCGGAGGGTCCCTCGTGCTCCCGGTCGGGGACGGGGGCCCGGCGGACGCAACGTTCATCGACATGTCGGTGCCGCACGCCGTGCTGAGGCACCTCCACCGCCTCTGATCCCGCCAACCAGCCCTTCCCGGGAGGTAATTGCCGAGAGTCCGTTGTCAATCGCGGTCAGAGCGACGCTCGGTCAAAGAGCCGAGAGTTCTTCGACGAGATCGTCCAGGCCCAACGAGCCCAGTGACAGGGCCGCCATGTGCCAGGCCTTCGCGTCGAAGGATTCGCCGTGGGCGCGACGGGCGTTCTCGCGGCCCAGCAGCCAGGCCCGTTCGCCGAGTTTGTAGCCGATGGCCTGCCCCGGCATGGACAGGTAGCGGGTGAGCTCACTCTCGATGAAATCGGCGGGGCGGCTGCAGTGCAGACCGAAGAACTCCTGGGCGAGCGCGGGAGTCCAGCGCTCACCGGGGTGGAACGGCGAAGCGGTGGGGATCTCCAGCTCCAGATGCATGCCGATGTCCACGACCACCCGGATGGCGCGCATCATCTGGGCGTCCAGATAGCCGAGCCTTCGCTCAGGGGTGTTGAGGAAACCCAACTCGTCCATGAGGCGCTCCGCGTACAGCGCCCAGCCCTCGCAGTTGGCGCTCACCGCACCGACGGTCGCCTGATAGCGGGAAAGATCCTCGGCGACGTGCACCCACTGCGCGAGTTGCAGGTGATGTCCCGGCACACCTTCGTGGTACCACGTCGACAGCAGGTCGTACACGGGGAAGCGGGTGGCGCCCATGGTCGGTAGCCAGGTGCGGCCAGGACGGGTGAAGTCCTCCGACGGCGATGTGTAGTACGGAGCTGCGGCGCCGCCCGGCGGGGCGATGTGGGACTCCACCTTGCGCACCCGGTCGGCGAGTTCGAAGTGGGTGCCGTCGAGCGCGTCCATCGCCTCGTCCATCACGGTCTGCAGCCAGGACTGGACGGCGTCGACACCCTCGATGTGCTCGCCGTGCTCGTCGAGGTGCTTGAGAGCCTCCCAGGGGGTGGCCGCACCGGGCAGCACCTTCTGGGCCTCGGTTTCCATCTCACCGAGGATGCGGTGGTACTCCGACCAGCCGTACGCGTAGGCCTCGTCCGGATCCAGGTCCGCGCCGTTGTAATAGCGGGACCAGCGGGCGTACCGCTCGCGGCCGACCGCGTCGGGAGACCCCTTGATGGCGGGGGCGTACACCTCACGCATCCAGTCGCGGAGGTCCACCACGGCCTGCGTCGCTCCCGCGCCCGCGGAGTCGAGTTCACTGCGCAGCGATGCGGGGCCGGGCTCGGTGAACTGCTCGAACCAGCGCTCGTCCCCGGTGTCCCCGACCCACGCCGAGAGTTGACCGATGAAGGTGGCTGTGGGGCGCGGTGAGGCGTGCAGTTCGCGTGCGAGGCCCAACTCTAGCGCCGTGCGGTAGCCGGCCAGCGCCGCCGGGACCCCGCGCAGCCGCTCGGCGATCACGGCCCAGTCCTGCTCCGTCTCGGCGGGCGTCACGGCGAAGATCTCCCGAATGGAATGCACGGGCCCACCGATGTTCGCCACGGCACGCAGATGCTCGTCCGCCTCGTTGATGGCGAGCTTGGCCCCGAGCCGCTCCCGCAGCAGACGTCCGCAGCGGCGTTCCACGTCGGCGGCGGCGCCGGGCGCTCGCTCGGCTTCATCGAGCCGGCTCAAGGTGTCCCGGGCCAGGCGGGTCAACGAGTCCCGGCCGCCGGGCGACAGATCGGGGAGCTTGGCATGGCTCTCCTCGACGCCCAGATGGGTGCCGATGACGGGGTCCAGGACAACGAGTCCTTCGACGTAGGTGTCAGCGACTCGGCGGGGCAGGGGCTCTGTCGTGGGGGGTGACATGCCTGCATTCTGATACGTGGGCAGGAGGCTGTCACCCCGTTCGCTGGTCTTCTGTTCGTGGCCCCGGCGACCGGCCCGGCGCCGCCACCTCCTGCTCGGGGTGTGGCGCCGTGGTGGGGAAATCCCGGAGATGGCGAAGGGGGGACCACAGGAGCGAACAGTTGGTGACAATCACGGAGCCGACGACGATCCACATCGTGGTGCGGGGGCCCAGCGCGGTGTTCACGGCGCCGCCGAGCACCGCGCCCAGCGGAATGGTGCTGTAGTTGAGAACCAGCGTGGTCGCGGTGACACGGCCCAGCATGTCGGGGGGACAGTAGGTCTGCCGGAAGCTGACGATGATGACATTGCAGGCCACGACGCCGGCCAGGACCACGGTAGAACCCAACACGAACAGCAACAGCCGTGGGCCCGGAGCAGCGAGGGGGATGAGCAGTCCGAAGGGCGTTGTCGCCAGCTGGATCGCCAGCAGGGCGCGCGCAGTGCCGAAGCGGCGCGCCAGCCGTCCGGCGGCGAGCCCTCCCAGTACGCCTCCCAGGCCGCCGCAGGCGATCAAGAGGCCTACCAGGCCGGGCTCGGCTCCCACCGTACGTACGAGAAACACGACTTGGACGGCCTGGTAGGCGGCCAGCGCCAGGTTAAGTGCCGCACCGAAGACGGTGACGGGGCGCACGAACCGGTCGCCTGCGACGAACCGGAGCCCGTCGGAAATCTCCTGCCGCATGCGCCGAGGGCGGAGTGCCGGACGGCGCTCCGAGGCCTTTATCCGCAGGAGGCACAGCGACGAGACGACGAAGGACAGCACATCGAGCAGCAGACCGGGGGCACTGCCGAGTGCCTGGGCGACGAGTCCACCGAGGCCCGGCCCGGCCACCCGGGTCGTCTGGTCACCGATCTGCAGTTTCGCGTTCCCTTCCATCAGTTCGGCCTTGGTGACCAGGGACGGCAGGTAAGCGGAGTAGGCGGTGGAGAAGAAGACGGACGCCGCGCCCGTCAGGAGCGCCACCAGGAGGAGCTGACCGATGCTCAGCGCACCCAGGTACCAGGCCACCGGCACGCTCGCGAACAGCGCGGCGGAGACCAGGTTGCAGACGAGCATCACCGGGCGGCATCGCAGCCGGTCGACCCAGGCGCCCGCGGGCAGCCCGATGAGCAGCCAGGGCACCCACGGGGCAGCGGTCAGCAGGCCGACCATGAAGGGGGAGGCGTGGAGAGTGCTGACGGCTATGAGGGGCAGCAGGACCGAGCTGACGCTGGTGCCGAGCTTGCTCGACGTCTCGCCGATCAGCAGCAGTCGAAAGTTGCGTTGGGTGAGCAGTCCCCAGAAGCTCTTCGCCGTTCTGGGCCGGGGGAGTTGACCGGGCGGCGAAGGCCTACCGCCGTCCGCGGACTCCGGATGATTCATGGGGCGACAACCTTTCGAGAGGGTGTACTGCCCCGGAAGGGCCTGGGAACACAGTGGGCGTCCACGGGTATTGGCCTCCACCCGACCGGCCGGGCGGTGCGGCATGTTAGCAAGGTCACTTTCCCATCAGCGTGTATGCACGATCACATGCGCTGCTTAGGATCACGAACGCGTATCACCGCCGAATCTGTGTGGATGGAAGCGAGGCGATCTGCGTGACGAATCCTTTCGAGGACGAAGACGGGCAGTTTCTGGTGCTTGTCAACATCGAAGAGCAGTACTCGCTCTGGCCGCGGGAGGTAGCCGTTCCTGACGGATGGGCCGTGGGGCACGGGCCGGACAGCCGGGCGGAGTGCCTCCAGTATGTGGAGCGCACCTGGACGGACATGCGGCCGGCGAGCCTTCGGCGCGCGCAGCAGTAGCAGGAGCCGCCCCCGGCTGAAACTCCGGCTGAAACCCCGGCCGACCGCGAAGGTTTCAGCCTGCCCGCCCCAGATCAAGGAGTCCTTCGTGGACACTGGCGAGATCGATCTCCTGGAGCGCTTTTCGGAGACGACCGCTCTGCATCCGGAGCGAGTCGCTGTCTGTGTGCCCTCGGGATCCCTGACCTTCCGTGAACTGAACGATCGTATGGAACAGATCGCGGCAGCCCTGCTCGCCGCCGCGGTGGCACCCGGATCGGCCGTGGCGGTCTGCTTGCCACGCTGCGCGGACCTGGTTGCCGCGATGCTTGCCGTATGGCGCGTGGGCGCGGCATACGTACCGCTGGACCCCGCGTACCCGCGCGAGCGATTGCACCACCTGGCGCGGGACTCGGGTGCTCGGGTGGTGCTCACCGGCGGCCCTCTCGACCTGGACTTTCCCGACGGCGTCGCGGCCTTGGACGTCGAGTCCGGCCACGAACGGCCCCCTCGTGGCACCGCGTGGCCGGTTGTTCGGGAGCAGAGCCCGGCGTACGTCATCCACACCTCGGGCACCACAGGGCGTCCCAAGGGCGTGGTGGTCACCCGGCGCAACATCGCGCACCTCGTACACGCCCTGGAACAGGCAGGGATCTACCCGGCCGAGCCCGCCCGAGTGGCCTGGAACGCGGGGCTCGGTTTCGACGCCTCGCTCCAGCAGTGGGCAAGGATCTGCCGCGGCGACACCCTGGTCCTGCCCACGGACGAACTGCGCGACGATCCTCGGCGGTTCGCGGAGTTCCTCCGTGACCAGCGCGTCACCGACCTTGATGCGACGCCCTCGCACTGGGAGGTACTGCGCCCCCATGTGACCCAGGCTGTCACGGGCCCCGGCCCGCTGCGGCTGTTCCTCGGTGGCGAGCCCGTGCCTCCCGCCATGTGGGAGGACCTGGTGCGGCTGTCCGACGGCGGACTGGTGAGCGCCGTCAATCTGTACGGTCCGACCGAATGCACCGTGGACTCGACCGCGGCCCGGGTCGCTGGACCAAACCCGCGCATCGGACCGCCGCTGCCAGGAGTACGGGCGCACGTCCTTGACGCGGCCCTGCGGCCGGTCGCGGAGGGAGCGGTGGCGGAGCTCTACCTGTCCGGGGCGGGGGTCGCGGAAGGCTATGCGCGGCGCCCCGGGCTGACCGCCGAGCGGTTTGTCGCCGACCCCACGGGCCCGGCGGGGGCCCGGATGTACCGGACCGGCGATCTGGTGCGTCGCCTGCCCGGAGGAGACCTTGAGTACATCGGGCGGTCGGACCGCCAGGTGAAGCTGCGCGGCCACCGGATCGAGCCGGGCGAAATCGAGGGAGTACTGGCTCAACACTCCAGTGTATCCAGGGCCGTTGCCACCGTGCGTGAGGACCGCCCCGGAGACCGGCGGCTCGTCGCGTACATCACGACGGCCCTCGCACCGCACGACGTGGAACCCGCGGCACTGCTGGAGCACTGCGCTGCTCGGCTGCCCGCCCCCATGCTGCCGTCGGCCGTGGTGGTCGTCGAATCCTTCGCCCTGACGCCGAACGGCAAGACGGACTGGGCGGCGCTGCCTGCTCCCGCCCAGGTGAGTGCCGTGCGGGGCCGAGCCCCCCGCACGGCGACCGAGGAAATCCTGTGCGGGCTGTTCGCCGAAGTGCTCGGCCTGGGCCACGTATACGCCGACAGCAACTTCTTCGAGCTGGGCGGCCACTCGCTCCTCGCCATGCGGCTCGTCGGCCGGATACGAGCCGAGGCGGGCACCGGGCCGACTGTGCGTGACGTGTTCGAGGCTCCGACACCGACGGCCCTCTCGCAACGGCTCGGTACGGAGCAGCCGGCCCGGCCCGCGCTGCGCAGTCGGCCGCGTCCGGAGCGGCCACCGCTCTCCGCGGCCCAGCGACGCCTGTGGTTCCTGGACCGCGTGGAAGGGCCGAATCCCACCTACAACGAGCATGTGGCATTCCGGTTCACGGGCGCCTTGGACGCGGAGGCGCTGCGGTCCGCGGTGGGTGACGTCGTCGATCGCCACGAGTCCCTGCGCACTGTCTTTCCCGACCGCGACGGTGAACCTCATCAGCGCATCCTCGCCCCCGGTGCGGCCCGCCCGGCCGTCCCCTTGCGGGCCGTGGGGGAGGAGGAGCTGGCACAGGCGCTGCGCGAGACAGTCAGGGCCCCTTTCGACCTGGCCACGGAGCCACCCTTGCGCGCGGCTCTGTTCACGCTCGGCCCCGACGCCCATGTCCTGATCCTGGTGATGCACCACATCACCAGCGACGGGTGGTCCATGCGACCGCTGGCGCGCGACCTGGCCGTGGCCTACCGCGCACACCGCGTCGGGCAGCGGCCGGACTGGCCCCAACTCCCGGTCCAGTACGTCGACTACACCCTGTGGCAGGACGAACTCCTGGGCCCGCAGGGTGACCCGGCCGGCCTGCGCCGGCAGCAACTGGCGTACTGGACCAAGGCGCTCGAAGGGATGCCGGAGACGCTCGCGCTCCCGGCGGACGGCCCCCGTTCGCTCTCCTCCAGTCGCCCGGGAGCGGCGGTGCCCTTCGAGTGCGACGCGGAACTGCATCGTGCACTGGTGGCCACGGCCCGCGAGCACGGGTGCACCGTCTTCATGGTGATGCAGGCGGCCCTCGCCACCCTGCTGACGCGACTGGGAGCCGGCGAGGACATACCCATCGGTGCGGTGACGGCAGGACGCGACGACCCTGCCCTGGAGGACCTGGTCGGTTTCTTCGTCAACACCCTGGTCCTGAGGACGGACACCTCGGGCAACCCGGGCTTCAGCGACATCCTCGCGCGGATCCGCGAAACGGATCTCGCGGCCGCCGACCATCAGGACCTGCCCTTCGACTGCCTCGTCGAAGCGCTCAATCCGGTGCGTGCTGCGGGGCGGCAGCCGCTCTTCCAAGTGCTGCTCGCCTTTCAGAACACTCCGGACCCCGTATGGGACTTCGGTGACCTGCAAGTGCGGCCGGAGCCCGTCGCGGTGGGCACCGCGAAATTCGATCTCGCGCTGTCGGTCACCGAGCTGCGGGCGGGGGACGGGGCGCCGGGCGGTCTGCGCGGATCCCTGGAATTCTCCACCGACCTGTTCGGCACCCGGACGGCGGAGGCGTTGTCGGCGCGACTGCGGCGCGTCCTGGAGACGGCTGTCGCCGACCCGGACCTGCCCCTCGACCGCTACGACGTGCTGACAGACGGGGAAGAGCGCCTCCTGGCCGAGTGGAGCGGCACGGAGGACATCGGACCCGCCCCCACACTCCTTGAACTGTTCGAGGAGCAGGCCGCACAGCACCCGGACGCGACCGCGGTGCTGTTCGAGGGGGACCGGGTCTCGTACGGGGAGCTCAACGCACGAGCCAACCGGCAGGCGCGCATCCTCGTCGAGCGCGGCATCGGCATCGGCGCCGGTGCGCTGGTCGCCTCGGCGGTCACCAGGTCGGTGGATCTCGTCGTGGCCGTACTCGCGGTCATGAAAACAGGCGCGGCCTATCTGCCGGTGGACCCGGAGTATCCGGCGGAGCGCATCACCCATGTCCTCGCCGACGCGGCCCCGGCGCTGCTGCTGACCACCCGGGAGGCCGCCCTGCCGACCGGGGCCACCGACGGTCTGACCGAGCTGCGACTGGACAGTCCGGAGACCATCGCGGCGGCGCGCACCCGCCCGTCGTCGAATCTGTCGGACGAGGAGCGGCGCGGCCCTCTCGCCGCCGACCGCCCTGCCTACGTGATCTACACATCCGGGTCCACCGGCCGCCCCAAGGGCGTTGTCGTCGCGCACTCCGGGCTCGCCAACCTGGCCGCCCAGCAGATCCGGTCGCTGGGTGTGCGGCCGACCGACCGGGTGCTGCAGTTCGCCTCTCCCAGCTTCGACGCTTTCTTCTGGGAAATGTCCATGGCGTTGTCCGTGGGGGCGGCGCTTGCCATGGCGCCCGCAGCCCAGCTACTGCCGGGGCCCGACCTGCGGCGACTCGTCGAAAATCACCGCATCACCCATCTCACGCTGCCGCCCGCGGTGCTGAGTGTCCTGCCGACCGAGGCACTGTCCGGCGTCGGCACACTGATTGCGGCCGGCGAGGCGCTCAGTCTTGAGCAGGTCAGGCGGTGGGCTCCCGGCCGGACTCTGATCAATGCCTACGGGCCGACCGAGACCACGGTGTGCGCGAGCATGAGCCGACCCCTGCGGGACGGTCGGACGGCGCCCATCGGGCACCCGATCCGTAACACCCGCCTGTACGTCCTCGACCAGCGGCTGCGCCCCGCTCCCACCGGTGTGCTGGGCGAACTGTACGTCGCAGGGGCGGGGTTGGCCCAGGGATACCTCAACAGGCCGACGACGACGGCGGAACGGTTCACGGCCGACCCGTTCGGCGCACCCGGCGCGAGGATGTACCGCACCGGCGACCTGGCGCGCTGGAACACCGACGGAGAGCTGGAGTTCGCGGGGCGCGCGGATCACCAGGTGAAGGTCAGGGGGCACCGTGTCGAACCCGGGGAGATCGAAGCGGTGATCGCCGGACATCCGGAGATCGCGGATGTCGTGGTGGCCCTGCGACCGGACCAGCACGACGACCGCAGGCTCGTCGCCTACGTCGTGCCGGACACCACCGCGCCTACTGCTGCGCCGACGTCCGGCGACGAGTACCCGGCCGACTGGCAGCAGGTGCACGACTCGGTGCCGGGGCGGGACGGCTGGGCCGCGTACGGCGAGGACTTCACCGGCTGGCGCAGCAGCTACGACGGAACCGACATCCCGCTGGACGAGATGCGGCAGTGGCGGGACGAGACGGTCCGCAGCATCGAGCTGCTCGGTCCCCGTCGCGTACTCGAACTGGGCGTGGGAAGCGGCCTGTTGCTGTCACGTCTCGCTCGCGGTGCCACCGAGTACTGGGGTCTCGACCACTCCTCGGAGGTGATCGGGAAGCTGCGCCGACAGGTGGACGACCGGCCGGACGTCGCCGGCCGGGTCGTCCTGCGGAATCAGTCGGCCGACGACATGACCGGCATCCCGGCAGCCCACTTCGATGTTGTGGTGCTCAACTCGGTGGCGCAATACTTCCCCGGCGGTGACTACCTCGAACGCGTCCTGGGTCACGCGGGCGCGGCGCTGGCCCCCGGCGGCTCCGTATTTGTCGGCGACGTAAGGAACCTGAGGCTCCTGAAGTGCTTCCACGCCGCCGTCGCCGTGCGCCGCACCGGGGTCGAGCCGGGCAGCCCGGCTCATCTTCGGGCCGTGGAGCGAAACCTCGCCGGGGAGCAGGAGCTTCTGGTGGATCCGGACTTCTTCCGTGCGCTGATCGCCTCCTCCGACCGGTTCACCTCCTGCGACATCCGGTTGAAGCGGGGCACCTACCACAATGAGCTGAGCCGCTACCGCTACGACGTGGTGCTGCGCACCGCGCCCGCCCGAGGCGCGGCAGGTGCGGTTGTGGAACTCACCTGGGGGCAGGAGGTCCATGCCCTCGACGACATACGGGACTTCGTGCACGAGGAGCGCTCGGACCGGGTGCTTCGCATCACGGGGATTCCCAACGCCCGGCTGGCGTCGGACCTTCGCCTGCTCGGCAACGCGCAGCCCGGCGGCGTGGATCCGGAGGAGCTCGCCCGGCGCATGGAGAAGGAGGGCCGACAAGTGGTGCTGCGCTGGTCCGAAGTGTCGGAACCCGAGAGTTTCGACGTGGTGCTCGCTCCCCTCCCAGGGGGCCCGGAGACAGGGGAGGAGTCCTTCGGAGACCACCGGCCCGGACTGGAGGCAGACCTCGGACCTCACGTCAACGTCCCCTGCACCGGGCCCGGCAACGACACACGTCTCCAACAGTCGGTCCTGCGCCGGGCCGAGGCCTTCCTTCCCGGCTTCATGGTGCCTTCGGCCGTCGTGGTCCTGAACAGCTTCCCACTCACGCCGAACGGCAAGCTCGACCGCACCGCCCTGCCCGCACCCGACCCCGCCCGGGGCAGGGGAAGACGCGCGGCACGGACCCCGCGCGAAGAGGCGCTGTGCCGGATGTACGTCGAGATCCTGGGGCTCGACGAAGTGGGAATCGACGACAGCTTCTTCGACCTCGGCGGCCACTCGCTGCTCGTGACGCGGCTGATCAGCCGCATCAGGGTCGAGTTCGGAGTCGAAGTGCCGATCGGTGCGGTCTTCGACGCTCCTTGTATCGCCGACCTCGCCGAGCAACTCGCCGGCGCGCGCAAGGCCCGGCCGGCGCTGCGCAGAATGCGCCGACAGGGCTGACCACTCCGCACAACAGATCTCGAACTACGAGGGTGCTCCATGGACTTCAGCCTCTTCTACTTCGCGGACGACAGCACCCCGAACGACGGCGGCGGACGGTATGAGCTGCTGCTCGAAGGCGCACGGTTCGCCGACCGGCACGGCTTTCGTGCGGTGTGGACCCCCGAGCGCCACTTCCATGCCTTCGGCGGGCTCTATCCGAACCCGGCGGTGGTGGGCGCGGCGCTGGCCACAGCCACCGAGAACATCGAGATCAGAGCGGGCAGCGTGGTGTCGCCGCTGCACCATCCCGTGCGGATCGCCGAGGAATGGTCGGTCGTCGACAATCTCTCCGGGGGCCGAGTCGGTGTCTCCTTCGCCTCAGGCTGGCATCCTGTCGACTTCGCACTGAGCCGGGGGCCCTACGAGGACCGCAAGCGCGTGATGATGGACAGCATCGAACAGGTGCGGAGTCTGTGGCGCGGTGAATCCCTCGATGTCGTTGACGGGACCGGGCGGACAACACCGGTACGGGTGTTCCCGCCTCCCGTACAGCAGGAGCTGCCGGTCTGGGTGACCAGCGCCGGCGAGGTGGAAACCTTCCGCGCAGCGGCCACTGCCCGGGCCGGGGTACTGACGCATCTGCTGCATCAGGACGTCACCGAACTCGCCACCAAGATCGCCGAATACCGACGGGTCGCCCAGGAAACACACAACGGGTGGAACGGCCACGTGGTGTTGATGCTGCACACCTTCCTCGCCGACAGCCGGGACGAAGCCCGAGAGGCCGTGCGCGAGCCGCTCCGCGACTACCTCAGAAGCTCCATCCAGCTCATCACCCGGTCGTTCAGGGAGGCCGACCCCGATTTTGATACCGATGAGCTCGACGAGGAGGACATCGACTTCATTGTGTCCCGGTCCTTCGACTCCTACTTCGACGAGCGAGGGCTTTTCGGCACGGTGTCCGAGGTGGCCGACACCGTGGAGCACCTGCGCGGCATCGGTGTGGACGAGATCGCCTGCCTGATCGACTTCGGAGTGGACACAAAGACCGTGCTGGGTGGACTGCGCCACGTGAACACGCTGCGTGAGGCGTCGCAATAAGGCTTGGAGGCCGAGAAACGTATGATCCCTCTGTCGTTTTCACAGCTGCGGTTCTGGTTCCAGGGCGAAATGGGCGACCAGAACGAAGCCCCCATCGCGTCCTTTGTGCTGCGCCTGTCCGGCCCACTGGACGCATCGGTGTTGCGGGCCGCGTTGCGGGACGTGGTGATGCGCCACGAAATTCTGCGAACGCTCTTCCCCGTGGTGGACGGCGAGGCGCTGCAGCTCATCCTGGACGCGGAAACCGGGGCGGCGCGGTTCGAACTCCCGGTGCGGCGGATCGCGCCGAACGCTGTCGACACGGCCGTGGCCGATGCCATGGAGCAGGAGTTCGACCTCTCGTCGCAGACGCCGCTGCGGGCGGTCCTGCTCTCCACGGCCCCCGACGGCCACGCGCTGGTGATCACGGTTCATCACATCGCCTTCGACGGGTGGTCGACCGCGCCGTTCGTACGGGACATGTCCACGGCCTACGAGGCCAGATTGGCCGGCCGTGCACCGCAATGGGCGGAACTCCCCGCGCAGTACGCCGACTTCACCCTCTGGCAACGTGATGTGCTGGGGACGCCCGAGGACCCGGAGAGCCTGTTCGCGCAGCAGCTCGCCCATTGGCAGAAGAAGCTCGCCGACCTGCCGACGGAACTGGCGCTCCCCACCGACCGACCCCGTCCGGCCGCCGCGAGCCACCGCGCCGGTGCCATCCCCATCCATCTGAACCCCGAGGTCCACCGAGAGCTCAAAGCCGTCGCCCGGGAACAAGGCGCAAGCCTGTTCATGCTGCTGCATGCCGGACTGGCGGGGCTGCTGCGGCGCTGGGGCGCCGGCGTGGACATCCCCGTGGGCAGCCCGGTGGCGGGCCGCACCGACGCGAACCTCGAAGACCTCATCGGCTGCTTCGTCAACACGGTGGTGGTCCGCACGGACACCTCGGCGGACCCGTCCTTCAATGAGCTGGTGGGGCGGGTGCGATCCGATCTGCTGTCCGTGTACGAGCACCAGGACGTGCCCTTCGAGCAGGTCGTGGAGGCCGTGAAACCAGTGCGCTCCGCCGGGCGGCACCCCTTGTTCCAGACCATGCTCGTCCTGCAGAACAACGCGACCACGAAGCCCCAACTGCCGGGTGTGGTGGCGGAGATACTGGGCGACCCCAGGGACAGGTCCATCTCCTTCGACCTGCTCTTCGACATCACCGAGGCAGCGGGGGGCCTGGAAGGACGGCTCGTCTACGCGGAGGACCTGTTCGACCCTGCGACGGCCGAACGCCTTGCCCGCTCCTTCGAGAGCTTCCTCACGCAGGCGGTCTCGAACCCCTCCCGGCCGATCGGACAGCTGGACGTGGTGACGCCGGCGGAGCGGCTCAGGATGCTCAAGGAATGGAACGGCGCCGACTTCCCCCTGCCCGCCGGGTCCGTGCCGGACCGCTTCGACCAGCAGGTCACCGAGGGGCCGCGGCGCACCGCGGTGATCTACGGAGAGAATCGTCTCACCTACGAGCAGCTGGACACCCGGGCGGAGCGGCTGGCGCGCCACCTGCTGCTGCGCGGCGCGGGCCCCGAGCAACTGGTGGCCGTGGCGATGGAGCGTTCCGCGAACCTCCCCGTCGCGCTCCTGGCCGTCCTGAAGAGCGGCGCCGGCTACCTCCCGCTGGACCTGCGGAGCCCGGACGCCCGGTTGCACACCGTCCTGGACGAAGCGCGCCCGTGCCTGATCCTCACCGACGCCCCGACGCGCCCGCGCGCCGTCGAGCTGTCGGCCGTGCACGCGAACGTTCCCGTGGTGGTCGACACCGAGGCGGACCACCTACCGCAGACCCGCGAGGAACTGCCCGGTGTCTCCGGAGCGCACGCTGCCTATGTGATGTACACCTCGGGTTCCACGGGACGCCCCAAGGGCGTGGTCGTGACCCACCGGAACATCCTGGCCCTCGCCGCGGACCCTTGCTGGGCCGACGGTACCCACACACGTGTGCTCGCGCACGCACCGCATTCCTTCGATGCCTGCACCTACGAACTGTGGGTGCCGCTGCTCAACGGCGGCACGGTCGTCGTGGCACCGCCCCAGGAGTCCACCGCTGATTTCAGGCACCAGACGGTGGCGGAGCACGGCGTGACCAGCGCCTTTCTGACCGCTTCTCTCTTCAACTCCCTTGTCGAGGAACGGAGTCCCCTCCTCGCGGAACTCAGTCACGTACTGGTGGGTGGCGAAGAGCCCTCGGCCGCGGCTGTGCGACAGATGCTGGAGGAATTCCCCGGCACCATGTTGACCAACGCCTATGGGCCGACCGAGAACACCACTTTCACGACCAGCCATCACCTGACATCGGCCGGAGAAGCAGGCGGAAAGCCGTCGATTGGGCGTCCGTTGGTGAATACGCGGGTGTATGTGTTGGATGGGGGGTTGGGGTTGGTGCCGGTTGGTGTGGTGGGTGAGTTGTATGTGGCGGGTGCGGGGTTGGCGCGGGGGTATGTGGGCAGGGCGGGGTTGACTGCTGGGCGGTTTGTCGCGGATCCGTTTGGTGGTGTGGGGGAGCGGATGTATCGCACGGGGGATTTGGTGCGGTGGGTTGGTGGGGGTGTGCTTGATTTTGTGGGGCGGGTTGATGATCAGGTCAAGGTGCGTGGTTTTCGTATTGAGTTGGGGGAGATTGAGGCGGTGTTGGAGGGTCATCCGTCTGTGGTGAGGGCGGTGGTGGTGGTGCGGGAGGATCGGCCGGGGGAGCGGCGGTTGGTTGGGTATGTGGTGCCGGTGGGTTCGGTGTCGGTGGTGGGGCTTGTTGGGGAGTTGTCTGCGCGGTTGGTTGAGGTGTTGCCGGATTATATGGTTCCGGTGGTTGTGGTGTTGTCGGGTGGGTTGCCGGTGACGGTGAATGGGAAGTTGGATCGTGCGGGGTTGCCGGTTCCTGATTTTGCTGTTGTGGCTCCGGTGCGGGAGGCGGGTACGGTGGCTGAGCGGCTGTTGTGTGAGTTGTTCGCCGATATCCTGGGTGTGCCGAGCGTCGGTGTCGACGACAGCTTCTTCGACCTCGGGGGTCATTCACTCCTGGCAATCCGGCTCGTGAGCCGACTGCGCACAGCGCTGAATACGGAGATCGGCATGCGCGCGATCTTCGAAGCCCCCACGCCGGCCGAGTTGGCCGCCAGGTTCGCCGAGTCGAAGCCCGGGCGCAAACCTCTGACGGTGCGGCGGCGGCCCGCCTCGCTGCCGCTCTCCTTCTCCCAGCTCAGGTTCTGGTTCCAGGGAGAACTGGCCGCCGCCGACGAGACGCATACGATCACGACGTCCTTGCGCCTCTCGGGTGATCTGGACGTGGTGGCGCTGAGGGCGGCGCTGCAGGATGTGGTCGTACGCCACGAAAGCCTGCGGACCGTCTTTCCGGCAACGGACGGACAGCCACAACAGCGGGTCCTGGATGTAGCTGACGTTCAACTTGATCTGCCGGTACACCGGATCGCGCCGGAAGACCTCGCGCAGACGGTGGCCACGGTCTCACGCCTCCCCTTCGATCTCGCGCGCGAGGTGCCGCTGCGCGCGGTCCTCATCGCCAGCGGCGCACAACAGCACACCCTCGTGCTCACGGTTCATCACATAGCATTCGACGGTTGGTCGGCGGCGCCGTTCGTGCGGGATCTTTGCACCGCCTACGAAGCCCGGCGGGCGCAGTGCGCACCGCGGTGGGCGGAGCTTCCCGTCCAGTACGTGGACTTCACTCTCTGGCAGCGCGAGCTGCTGGGTGATCCGGCAATCGCCGAAAGTCCCTTCGCCAGTCAACTGGCCCACTGGACAACGGCATTGGCGGACCTACCGGACGAACTCGACCTGCCCGTCGACCGGGTACGCCCCGCCGTCGCCTCGCGCCGCGCGGGATCCGTCAAGGTGCACCTGGACGCGCGGAGCCATCGGCGGCTGACTGAACTGGCCCGCCAGGAGGGAGCGAGCCTGTTCATGGTGCTGCACGCGGGACTGGCGGGCCTGCTGACCCGGTGGGGCGCCGGGACGGACATCCCGTTGGGCAGCCCGGTGGCAGGCCGCACCGACTCCTCCATGGACGGCCTCATCGGCTGCTTCCTCAACACGGTGGTCATCCGTACCGACACCACGGGCGCCCCGACCTTCGCCGAGCTGATCGGGCGGGTCAGAGCAGAGGTGCTGTCCGTGATGGAGCAGCAGGATGTGCCCTTCGAGCGCGTGGTCGAAGCGGTGAACCCGCCACGGTCCGCGGCGCGCCACCCACTCTTCCAAGTGATGCTCAGCCTCCAGAACAACGCGGCGGCCTCGGTCGACCTCCCTGGCTTGGAAGTGGAGGCCGTGGACGACGACCGCTGTCCGTCGACCGCGTTCGACCTGCTCTTCGACATCACGGAGGCCCAGGGAGGCCTCGAAGGACGGCTCATCTACGCGGAGGACCTGTTCGACCTGGCCACGGCCGAACGCCTGGCCCGCCACTTCGAGAGGTTTCTGACGCAGGCCGCACAGGCGCCCTCTCTGCCGCTGCGACAGTTGGAGATCCTGCCTCCGGACGAGCGTCGCGCCGTCCTGGAGGAGTGGAACGGCCATGCGCGGAGTGTGGCCACGGAGCCGGTACCGTACTGGTTTTCGCGGCAGGCGACGGAGTCGCCCGACAGCGCCGCTGTCGTATGCGCGGGCACCTCGCTGAGCTACGCCGAACTGAACGCCCGTTCCAACCGATTGGCACGTGAGCTGATCGGGCGCGGCGCGGGAGCGAACCAGCTGGTGGCCGTGGCCATGGAGCGCTCCGTCGATCTTCCCGTCGCCCTGCTGGCCGTGCACAGGGCTGGAGCCGCGTACCTGCCCATCGACCCGGGGCACCCGAAAGAACGCATCGGGATGGTCCTGTCCGATGCCCGCCCCCTCATGGTGCTGTCCGACCTCGCCACCCGCCGAGCGGTCGGCGACGCCGAATGGGTCGCCCTGGACGACACACACCTGACCGCGGCCCTGGCGCGACAGTCGCAGGACGAGCTTTCCGCGGCGGAGACGGGAGGCGCCGTCCTGCCCGACAGCGCGGCGTATGTGATCTACACGTCAGGGTCCACCGGCAGGCCGAAGGGCGTCACGGTCACTCACCGGAACCTCGCCAATCTGCTGGAGGGCATGGGTGACCACCTGCCCATGTCACCGGCGGACCGGCTGCTTGCCGTCACCACCGTGGCCTTCGACATCGCCCACCTCGAACTGCTGCTGCCCCTGCGTCAAGGCGCCTGCGTGGTGATCGCGGATGACGAGACCGCCCAGGACCCCTTCGCGCTGGCCGGCTTGATCGAGGAACACTCGGTGACCGTGATGCAGGCGACCCCCTCGCTGTGGGCCGGACTCGTGGAGAGTGTCCCGGAGGCTCTGCGGGGGCTTCGCGTCCTGGTGGGAGGCGAGACGCTGCCCGGCAAACTCGCCGGTGAGCTGCGCTCCTTGGCCGTCGAGGTCACCAATGTGTACGGGCCCACCGAGACGACCATCTGGTCGCTCGCGGCGCGCGTCGAGGCCGACAACGTACAACGCCCGTCGATTGGGCGTCCGTTGGTGAATACGCGGGTGTATGTGTTGGATGGGGGGTTGGGGTTGGTGCCGGTTGGTGTGGTGGGTGAGTTGTATGTGGCGGGTGCGGGGTTGGCGCGGGGGTATGTGGGCAGGGCAGGGTTGACTGCTGGGCGGTTTGTCGCGGATCCGTTTGGTGGTGTGGGGGAGCGGATGTATCGCACGGGGGATTTGGTGCGGTGGGTTGGTGGGGGTGTGCTTGATTTTGTGGGGCGGGTTGATGATCAGGTCAAGGTGCGTGGTTTTCGTATTGAGTTGGGGGAGATTGAGGCGGTGTTGGAGGGTCATCCGTCTGTGGTGAGGGCGGTGGTGGTGGTGCGGGAGGATCGGCCGGGGGAGCGGCGGTTGGTTGGGTATGTGGTGCCGGTGGGTTCGGTGTCGGTGGTGGGGCTTGTTGGGGAGTTGTCTGCGCGGTTGGTTGAGGTGTTGCCGGATTATATGGTTCCGGTGGTTGTGGTGTTGTCGGGTGGGTTGCCGGTGACGGTGAATGGGAAGTTGGATCGTGCGGGGTTGCCGGTTCCTGATTTTGCTGTTGTGGCTCCGGTGCGGGAGGCGGGTACGGTGGCTGAGCGGCTGTTGTGTGAGTTGTTCGCCGATATCCTGGGTGTGCCGAGCGTCGGTGTCGACGACAGCTTCTTCGACCTCGGCGGCGACAGCATCGTGTCGATCCGTCTGGTGGCCCGTGCACGCGCCCGCGGTCTGGTGATCTCCGCTCGCGACGTCTTCCGCCGCAAAACCGTCGCCGAACTGGCCAAGCACGCTCGTGAGCGGCCCCCGAAGAGCGGCCGGCCCACGCAGGCAGGCCAACCGGCCGTGGGCGCGGTGACCGCCGTACCGACACCGGACGGCGCGGGTGAGCCGATCACCCGCGCCGTACCGACACCGGACGGGGCGGGTGAGCCGATCACCCTCACGCCGATCATCCAATGGCAGCGTGACCGGGGCGGCCCGGTCGACGGGTTCCATCAGTCCATGCTCGTACGCACCCCGGCCGACCTGCGGACGGGGCGGCTGCAGACAGTCCTCCAGACGCTCATCGACCGGCACGAAGCCCTGCGCATGCGGCTGGAGCGTACCCCGGCGTGGCGCATCGACGTACTGCCACGCGGTCGCGTGCGTGCTGCCGAGCGGGTGGTGCGCGTCGATGTCGCCGGCCAGGACGACGTGGAGCTGTCCCGGGTTGTTCGTGCGGAGGCCGACTCGGCACGCCAGCGGCTCGCGCCGGGCGACGGGAACATGGTCCAAGCCGTGTGGTTCGACGCGGGACCGGGACGTTCCGGACGACTGCTGCTGATGATCAACCATCTGGTGGTCGACGGCATCTCGTGGCGGATTCTCCTGCAGGACCTGCGCACGGCGTGGGACGCGACCACGGACGGCGAAGAAGGCGCCGACACCATCGCCGCGGACACGCAGTCGGTCTCGTTCGCGGAGTGGGGCACCCGGCTGGCGAGGAACGCGCTCGAACGGTCCGGCGAACTCCCCTTCTGGACCAGCCTAGTTGAGGGCGCCGAAGACCTGCTCCAAGGCTCCGCGCTCGACCCGGGGCGTGATGTCCTGCGCACACAGGGCGCCGTGACCCGAGTGCTGCCCGCGGACCGCACGGAGCGACTGTTGACGCACGTTCCGGCCGTGCTCGGCACCGGCATCAACTCCGTCCTGCTCACCGCCCTCGGCCGGGCGGTGCAGAGCTGGCGCGCGGGTCGCCCCACCGGCGACAACGCACCGTTCCTGGTCGACGTGGAGGGGCACGGCCGGGAGGAGATTGCCGACGACCTCGACCTGTCCGCGACGGTCGGTTGGTTCACCAGCATGTTCCCCGTGCGGCTCGAAGGGCGAGCGGCTGATCCGGACGGCGCCCTGCGGGCGGTGCATGAACAGTTGACCACCATGCCGGACAAGGGTCTCGGCTACGGCCTGTTGCGCCACCTCAACCCGGATACCGCACCGGCCTTGAGTCGACTGCCCCGACCTCAGGTCATGTTCAACTACCTCGGCAGGTTCGACCGCCCGGCCGACGCCGAGTGGGCACTGGTTCCGGAGGCCGGAGCCGTCGGCGGCGGCGGCGACCCGGACATGCCGCAGACGCATCTGCTGGAGATCTCGGCAGTCACCATGGACCAGGACAACGGCCCGGAACTGCACGTCACTTGGGCGTACCCCACCGGCCTGCTCGAACGGGAGCAGGTGGAGGAGCTCGCCGACCTGTGGTTCGTGGCGCTGGAGACCATGTCCGTACGCGCCCATGAAAAATCCCCGCGCGCACGCGGAAAGGGAGAGACGGTATGACAGCCGGAGAGTCCGAGCGGGAGACCCGGCCGTCACCGCTGCAGCAGGGGTTGTTCTTCCACACCGCGTTCGACGCGGACGGTCAGGACATCTACACCACCCAGCTGACCCTCGACTTCGAGGGCAAGGTGGAACCGGCCGCGCTGCACGACGCCTGCCACGCTGTGCAACGCCGCCACGACAGCCTGCGCTCCGGGTTCCGAACAGACGAATCGGGAGAGCCCGTACGATTCGTTCTTCCCGACGCGCCGCTCAGCTGGCGTTCGGTGGAGCTGTCACACCCCGACCTCGCGGCGCGGCAGGCGGAGGCCGCCCGGATCACTCAGGAGGAACGCCTCCGGCGCTTCGACGTGGGACAGCCGCCGCTGATCCGCTTCCTGCTGATCCGCGTCGCGGAGGAGAGCTGGCGGTTCGTGCTGACGAACCACCACATCATTCTTGACGGCTGGTCGACCTCGCTCCTCCTCGAAGAGCTCCTCCAGCTGTACGCCGCCGGGGCGCAGGACGCGAACTCGCCCCCGGCGCCCATCTACACGGCCTATCTGGACTGGCTCGCCGAAACCGACCTCGACGAGGCGCGGGAGGCATGGGGCGCGGCCCTGCTCGGTGTCGACGGAGCCACGCTGGTCGCGCCGGAGAGCGCCGACAGAGGAGCCGTGGTGCCCGAGCGTGTCCTTCGGACACTGCCCGCCGACAGCAGTGCGGCGCTCGCCGACCGCGCTCGGCGCTGCGGGGTCACGCTCAACACCGTGGTCCAGGTGGCCTGGGGGCTTGTCCTTCGGCAGCTCACCGGGAGAGACGACGTGCTCTTCGGCATGACGGTCTCGGGCCGGACCGTAGAGGTCGAGGACATCGAATCTCTGGTGGGGCTCCTTATCAACACCCTTCCCGCGCGCGTGCGGCTGGGGCCCGAGGACACCCTGGCCGACGTTCTCGACAGGGTGCAGGACGAGCAGCTGGACCTGTTCGAACACCATCACCTGGGGCTCACGGAGATCCAGCGCCGGATCGGGCTCGGGAACCTCTTCGACACCACGACCGCGTTCGAGAACTACCCGACGGGCGGCGAACTCTCCCTGGGCGACGCGCGCTGTGTCGGCGTTGGTGGCTTCGACGCCACCCACTACCCGCTGTCGCTGATCTGTACGCCGGGGGCCGAGCTGGGCATCCGCCTCGACTACCGGCCCGACCAATTCGACCGGGACGAGGCGGAGAGGTACTGCGACTGGTTCGTACGGATGCTGGAGGCCGTCGTCGACGACCCGGATCAGACCGTGGGAGGCCTTTCCGTCCTGACCGCTCAGGAGCGTCGGCGGATCCTCGTGGAGTGGAACGCGACCCAACGCGCGGTCGACCCCGCGACGCTCCCGGACCTGTTCGAAGCACAGGCTGCTCAGGCCCCCGACGCCCCCGCGGTGACGCACGACGGCAGCACCCTCACCTACCGTGAACTCAACCAACGGGCCAACCGGTTCGCGAGGCTGCTCATCGCGCGCGGAGCCGGGCCGGAGACACTCGTGGCCCTGGCTCTGCCCAGAGCCCCGGACATGGTCGTCGCTGTGCTCGCCGTCCTCAAGACCGGCGCCGCCTACGTACCGGTCGACGTGCGCTATCCCCCTGACCGGGTCGCCCACATGCTCGCCGATGCCCGGCCCGGGATCGCCGTCGTCACGGCAGCGAGTGAACTCGCCCTGCCGGAGGGCATGCACCGGATCGTCATGGACGGCGAATCGGTGACACGGCACACCATGAACCTGGGTGATGGCGCCATCACGGATGCCGAGCGCACCCGGCCACTGCTGCCGCGCCACCCCGCGTACGTGATCTACACCTCCGGTTCCACCGGCGTTCCCAAGGGGGTGGTCATCGAGCAGGCCAACGCGGTCAACTTCGTTGCCACGGTGAAAGAACACTTCGGGCCCGAGGCCATGTCGAGGATTTTCGCCTCGACCTCCTTGAGCTTCGACGTCTCCATCTTCGAAATCATCGCGCCCCTGGCGATCGGTGGACATCTGGAACTCGTCGACGACCTCTTCTCCGTTCTGGAACAGGACCGTTGGCTAGGGAGCCTGCTCAGTGGCGTCCCGTCCGCGATGGCGAGCGTCCTGACGAGCGGCAGCACCCAACTGTCCGCGCGACATGTGGTGCTCGGCGGCGAGGCGGTACCGCGAGGCCTGGTGCACGACCTGCGGGCACGTATTCCCGGCTGCGTCGTCTCCAACCTCTACGGCCCCACCGAGGCAACCACGTACGCCACCATGTGGCGGAGCCCGGACGGCCCGGCCGAAGGGGATCCCCCCATTGGCCGCCCGGTCCCCAACGCCCAGGTGTATGTGCTGGACCAGCGGCTCCAGCCCGTGCCGGTCGGAGTCCCGGGCGAGCTGTACATCGCGGGCGCGGGCGTCTCCCGCGGCTACCTGAACCGCCCGGGGCTGACCGCTGAGCGCTTCGTCGCCTGCCCGTTCGGCCCTCCGGGCCGACGGATGTACCGGACCGGAGACCGGGTGCGCCTGCGGCCCGACGGCAACCTCGACTACCTCGGGCGCCTCGACGACCAGGTGAAGATCCGAGGCTTCCGCGTCGAGCTCGGAGAGGTGGGAGCGGCCCTGCTGCGGCACGGAGCGGTCGCCCAGGCTGTGGCGGTCGTACGGGAGGACCGGGCGGGCGACCGGAGGCTGGTTGCCTACGTCGTCGCGGCAGCGCCCGATGCGGCCCTCGATGCGCGGGACCTGCGACGGTTCCTCGGCGAGAAGCTGCCCGAGTACATGACCCCGGCCGCGATTGTGCAGGTGGCCCGCTTCCCGCTGATGCCGAACGGCAAGCTGGACCGGGCGGCGCTGCCGGCTCCGGTGTACGAACAGTCCGGCCGTGCTCCGCGCGATGCCCGCGAGGAGGCACTGTGCGCCCTGTTCGCCGAGGTGCTCGGGGTGGACAGCGTCGGCGTCGACGACGGCTTCTTCGACCTGGGCGGCCACTCGCTCCTCGCGACACGGCTGGTGAGTCGAGTCAGGAAAACCCTGGGCGTCGAACTCTCCATCCGCACCTTGTTCGCGGCGCCGACAGTGACTGCGCTGGCGAAACGGCTCGACGGAGTCAGTCGCGAGGCCGGGCTCGATGTCCTGCTGCCGCTGCGGCGCGAAGGCAGGAACCGGCCGCTGTTCTGCGTCCACGCGGCGAGTGGCCTGGCGTGGCCGTATGCCCGACTGCTGCCGCACCTCGATCCGGACGTGCCTGTCTACGGACTGCAGTCGCGCAGTGTCGGCGCACCCGAGACGGGAGTCCCGAAACTCGCCGACATGGTGCGGGACTACGCCGACCGGATTCGCTCGGTCCAGAAGGAAGGCCCGTACAGGCTGCTCGGCTGGTCGGTCGGCGGGAACATCGCCTTCGCTGCGGCGGCCCATCTGATCGCGGAAGGCGAACGCATCGAATTCCTGGCCCTGTTGGACTCCTACCTCCCGGGGAATACGACCGCGCTGCCCGACTCGGACGAGATGCTGCGCGACGTCCTCGGCGGGATCGGCTTCTCCGCCGACGGGGGCCCAGGGGAACAGCTCGTATCCCTTGGAGAGCGGGCGGTGGAGGGAGTGCGGCTGGCCGCCGACTGCGCGGTCGAGGTCCTGCGGACCGTGCCACCACACAGTTCGGACATCGACATCGTGTACTTCCGGGCCGCGGCCGACGGACCGCGGGACGGTGTGCTCCCCGGGAGCTGGGCAGCGTTCGGCGGCGGCCGGTTCACGATGCACGACATCGACTGCGGGCACTACCGGATGATGGACCCCGCTCCGCTCGCCGACATCTGCCGCGCACTGTCCGAGCACGTCGCGGAACGCGGAAAGGAAGCCTGACATGCAGCTTCTCTCGGAAATCGACTTCGCGGATCCGGCTCTGCACGCGGAAGAGGACCTGTCGCAGGTATGGCGGCGACTGCGCACACAGGAACCCGCCCACTGGCAGCCGGGACGCGGTACCCGGCCCGGCTTCTGGGTCCTGACGCGGTACGAGGACGTGGCCGGGGCCTACCGTGACGCGGGACGCTTCCGCTCGGACCGGGGCAATGTCCTCGACACCCTGCTGAGCGGCGGCGATTCCGCGGCGGGACTGATGCTGCCCATCACCGACGGTGCCCGCCACGCCGAACTGCGCGGCGCGCTGATGAAGTCCTTCTCACCCCGAGCCCTGTCCGGGGTGGTCGACAGCATTCGAGCGGCTTCCCGGGAGCTCGTCGGCGAGTTCCTGGAAAAGGGCGGGTGCGACTTCGCCCAAGACGTCGCGGGACAACTGCCGTTGCGGGCCATCTGTGACCTCCTGGACGTACCGCAGTCAGACCGGCAGCATCTCCTGGACATGACGTCATCGGCCCTCGGCTCGGAAAGCGAGCTGAGACTGCAACAGGATTCCTGGGTCTCCAAGGGTGAAATCCTGCTCTACTTCACCGACTTGGCCGCGCAGCGACGCAGGAACCCGCAGGACGACATCGTCAGCCTCCTCACGAAGATTCAGGTCGAGGGCGCACCACTGTCCGACGAAGAGGTCATTCTCAACTGCTACAGCCTGATTCTCGGTGGCGACGAGACCACTCGTCTTGCTCTCGTCGGCGGCGTGGCCGCGCTCTTGGAGAACCCCGCGCAGTGGGCGGCGTACCGGTCCGGTGAGGTCGCCACGGATTCGGCAGTCGAGGAAGTGCTGCGCTGGACCACACCGACTCTGCATGCCGGACGCACAGCAGGCGCGGACTTCACCCTGCACGACCAAGTGATCAGAGCCGGCGACATCGTGACCCTGTGGAACGCCTCGGCCAACCGGGACGAGGAAGCCTTCGATGAACCGGACCGATTCCGTCTGGACCGGACTCCGAACCGGCATGTGACCTTCGCCTACGGTTCGCACTTCTGTCTGGGCGCCTTCTTGGCGCGGGCCGAGATCAGTGCCGTGCTGAGCGACCTGCGCGACCTGGTGGGGGAGATGGGCGCGGCGGGGCCGGCGCGGCGCGTCTACTCCAACTTCCTGGGTGGTCTCGGCTCACTCCCGCTCACCTGGACCCGGCAGGCGTAGGCGGCACTCCTCCCCGCCACTCCTACCGTTACCCGGCGCCGGCCTCCTCCTCGGGCTCTTCGGGGAGACGCTCCATCGGCGACGGCTCAGGTTTCCCCGGCTCCGCCGGAATTGGTCCAGCGGGCTGGGCAGGTTGCGGCGGGGTGGCCCTTTCCAGGAACCGCAGCAGCTCGACAGGGAACGGCAGGACAAGGGTGGAGTTCTTCTCGGCCGCGACGGCCACCACGGTCTGCAGCAGCCGCAACTGCAGAGCCGCGGGCTGGTCGGACATCACCGCAGCCGCCTGGGCGAGCTTCTTGGAAGCCTGGAGTTCGGCGTCGGCGTTGATGACCCGGGCACGACGCTCCCGATCGGCCTCGGCCTGCCGGGCCATCGACCGCTTCATCGTTTCCGGGAGCGAAACGTCCTTGATCTCCACCCGGTCGATGGTCACACCCCACTCGACGGCCGGGCTGTCCATCATCAGCTCCAGCCCTTCGTTGAGCTTCTCCCGGTTGGACAGCAGATCATCAAGATCGCTCTTGCCGACAATCGAGCGCAGTGAGGTCTGCGCCATCTGGGACACCGCGAAGCGATAGTCCTCGACCCGGACCATCGCCTCGGCCGCGTCGACGACCTTGAAGTAGATCACCGCGTCGACCCGGACCGTGACGTTGTCACGGGTGATTCCGTCCTGCGCGGGAACAGGCATCGTCACGATCTGCATATTGACCTTGTGCAGCCGGTCCACGAGGGGGATCACCATGGCGAACCCGGGCCCCCGGACATTGCCGCGCAGCCGACCGAAGCGAAGGACCACCCCTCGCTCGTACTGCTTGACGACCCGGGCCGCTGCCGCCACGTACAGCACAGCGGCCGAGCCGGCCACAGCTCCCGCCGTCAGTAGTTCTTCGACCATCACAGCCCCCTGGGCCGGAACTGGACATCATGTATCTGTCATATACCCGAATTGCGGCCGTTCGACCCTCACCCACGGAAGTCGGCTCGATCACCTCGCCGACCAGATGGGCACCGCTCCACTGCTCCAGCTTCAGCGGGTGCCGGAGAGCGCGGTTCGGGGGCGGAATCTGTACCGCGCCCCGCGCCCCGAGGGACGGATAGTGGGGACGCGGAGAGCGAGCCGTGGGAATTGGCCTTGAGTCTGAGGTGACTGGAGACAGCAGGGTGGGGGCGCCGAGCTCGACGTGATGATCGGCTGGACCCGGGAAGAGGCCAACTTCGGCTTCGCCCTGGACGAGGGGTACAGCGCGGCGACGCGAGACCAGGTGATCGCCAGGTTCGCGGAGACCTTCGGTGAGGACAATGCCCCCGAGGCGTACGACGCCTACGCGCGGACCCGCCCCGGCTCCCGCCCCGTCGATGTGCTCATGGATCTGATCACTGACGAGCTGTTCCGGGTGCCCTGCTTGGAGTTGACCGAGGCTCGGGCGGGCATGGGGAGGCCGGTGTGGGCGTACCAGTTCGACCTGCCGACACCGGCGCACGGCGGCAGGCTCGCCGCGGCGCACTGCCTGGACTTCGTCAGTTACACGTGTAATCTTATGAGCTGAATGTTCTCTTCGGTCTGTCGGCGGCCGAAGGAAGCCTGCCGTTCGAACTGCCCCGCTCGAGTCACGAGGACGTACCCAACGACTCCGAGGACCCGCTCTTCCCCTACGGTCACGGACTTCGCCTGGGCTGATCCAGGCCCCACACACAAGGGTGGCAGCTGCCTCGTCGCAGGTGCCACCCTCCTGTGCGAGTGGCGGCACGCCGAGCCCCCGACGCCGTACCCGCAGGAGCCTCTACCAGCCGCCCAAAGAGTTCCACCAACCCCACCACTGCGGACCAGGACTGTCATCGATGGCCGGGCTTTTCCCCTGTCTGCGCGGTACGTCCATCACCGCACGGGTGAACCCGGCGACCCCGGCAGCGCCGCGCGGCCCGCGCCCAGCCGCACTGAAAACCGCCGTGGAAGGGGACGGGCCCCGTGCGCGTAGGGGCATCCCGATGCGGGTCTGCTCTGCACCATCAGGTTCCTCGAAGTGTCACTCGGTTACGCCGCCGGCTCCTCGCAAGGGGGCTCCTCCGCGCACGGAACGGCGCGGGCCGTGGCCGGGCCGCGCCCGGCCACGCACCAGTAACGCGTGTAACCTGGGGAGTAAGCGGTCAGCAGGCCGAAAGGAGCGGAGAAGGACGTCATGGCCCAAGACGCACGTGCCCAAGCCTCGATCACCAGCGCGGACGTTGCGCGCCTGGCCGGGGTGTCCCGGGCCACCGTGTCTTTCGTCCTCAACGACACCCAGGGGCACCGGGTCAGCGAGAGCACCAAAGCCCGAGTGCTTTCCGCGGCCAAGGACCTCGGCTATGTGCCGCACGCGGCCGCCCGTTCCCTGCGCGCGGGGCGAAGCAGCCTGGTCCTGATGCCCGCGTCGATCTCCGCGATCGGCCGCCTGGTCAGCGACTGGGTGGACGAACTGCACAGCGAACTGGACCGGCACGGATACACCACTGTCCTGCACGCAGGCCGCTTCGCCGACCCGGTCAGCGCCGCCCGCTCGTGGGCCGAGTTGCGACCCGCGGCGGTGCTCGCCCTGGACGGCGACAGGCTCACCACTCAAGCGGCCGAGATCCTGCGCCGCGCCGGCGTCCGTGGGCTCCTCGCCTTCGCGTCTCGCCCGATGGAAGGCATCCACACAGTGGCGTTCGACCACGCCGACATCGGTGCGGCGGCCGCTGAACACCTCATCGAGCGCGGACGGAGCCGCATCGGCGTGGTCATGCCGCAGGAGCGGGGGCTCGATGCCTTCGCCCGACCGAGGCTGGCCGGCGCCCAAGGCGTCTCCGCCCAGCACATGGCCACCGTCACACCGTTGGAACTGGCCTACACCCGCGAGTCCGCCGAGGCGTTGGCCAAGCGCTGGCGGTCCTTGGACCTGGACTCGGTCTTCGCCTTCAACGACGAGTACGCGGCCCTCCTGATGCATGCCCTCCAGGCGGAGGGCATCACCATTCCGGGAGACGTGGCCATCGTCGGCTCCGACGACCTGGTGCTCTCCGCCCTGCAGCAGCCGCCACTGACCACGGTACGACCGGACCTGCCGTCGGCGGCGTTCATCGCCGACACCCTGCACGACTTGATCGAGGAAGGGACGGCGGCGCCGGTGCCCGGCATGAAGACCGTGCTGGTCCATCGCCGAACTTCCTGAGATCGGGAGCCGGAGGCGAGCGGCTGTCTCCGCCCCCGTCGCCGCCGGTCTAGTCCTCCCGGGCCAGCTTGTGCCGGAAGAACCACCATGAGAGCAGAGCCGTGCCCGCGCCGGCAACGGTGTCACTGAGCCAGTGAGCGTGCAGCCATGTACGGCTCCACATCATCGCCAGGGTGAACAGCGCGCCCCCGATCCACCACGTGCGCCGGTGGGCCACGGGGACCAGGAGGGCGCCGATCATCACCACCAGCATGGCTGCTCCGGCAGCGTGCCCGGAGGGAAAGGAGCCGTGGTCGACCCGGACCATCGGGTTCTCCGGGCGGGGACGGTCCACCAGGAACTTGAGGGCCTGCACGACCAGCATGCTGCCGCCCAGGTAAGTGGCGAGAAGGTAGAAGACGGACCATCCGCGTCTTCGGATGATCAGGAAGACCAGAAGACCGGCGGGTACGACGACCCCCAGCGGCCCGCCGAACCAGTCCATGACGGCCGCCAGTGCGGCGTAGAGCCCGTCATGAGGGCCTCCCATCCAGCCCAGCCAGTGCTCGTCCAGTCCCTGGAAGGGCGGCTGCGCGGCATCCGAATGAACGACGGCTCCCAGCAGGGCGGTGACGAGGATGCAGAAGATCCCCAGACGAGGCACGCCGGCTCCAGGGCGGACGGGAGTGAACCGGCGACGTGCGGCAGCCGCTGGAGTGTCAGGTGCGGCGGCCACCGGAGTGTGGGTCATGAGAACCTCTCTGGGCCGCGAATACCCGCGGCCCAGATCTGAGTGACGGGGGCTCGGAGCACAAGTCCGAACGCGCGGTGGCGGGGGCGCGACGAGCGGCGCACCCCCGCCTCGCGAAGGGCTGCGGGTACCGGTCAGGCGTCGAGGTGACGAGCCAGGAAGGCGACACTCTCGGTGACGATCGGAGTGATATCCGGGGCGCCGATGAAGATGTGGTCGGCGCCGTCCACGGGTTGGAGCGTGACGTCGCCGTCCACCGCCCGGAGAGCCTTGGCCAGCGCCTCGCTCTGGCTGTACGGGACGAGAGCGTCCCGAGTGCCGTGCACCAGAAGGAACGGTGGCGGAGTTGCCCCTGCCGCGTACGTGACAGGGCTGGCGATCCGCGCCAGCTCCGGCCGCTCCTCGACGGTCCCGCCCAGGAGTGCGGCGTAGGGATCGGGGAATTCGACGCCCGGTGGCATATGGGGCATGGGATGCGAGAGCAGGGCGCCAAGCTCGGAGACCCCGTACCAGTCCACGACCGCCTGCACGGCCGAGTGCCCCTCGCGCACACCCTCGTTGCCTTCGAGGGCGTGGCCGTCCGGGCTTCCCGGTGTCACGAGTGCGGCGAGAGCGGCGAGATGACCACCCGCCGACTCCCCCCAGACGCCGATGCGTTCGGGGTCGATGCCGAAGTCGCCGGCGTAGTGGCGGACATAGCGGATGGCCGCCTTCACGTCGTGGAGCTGGGCCGGGAAGGGGGCTTCGAGGCTGTGCCGGTAGTCGATGCAGACGAGAGCGAGTCCAGCTCCGAGGACGGAACCGTGCAGCAAGGTGACGGGGACGGTGGGCGGCGGGTAGCGCCGGTCACCGTCGAGCCACCCCCCACCGTGGATCCAGACGACCGCAGGAACCGGAGCGTCCGCCGGTGGTACGTGTACGTCGAGCAAGCGGGGCCGGTATCCGGGAGTCGTCGCATAGGTGATTGCTTCGAAGCGGCGTATGCCGTCCTCGGCCGTCGCGGGGGGCTCGGGAGCCCGGTGGGGCGGCGGAGGCCACGCCTGGTCGAGGTCGGCCGGAGGAGGTTGCGTCATGGCGGCCCTTTCCGATCGGTTGGGAGGCAGGAGGCGGAGTTGTACGAGGGCGCTCAGGCCGAGGAGCCGACAGTCATGCAGGCCTTGGCGAACATCAACTTCACGGGCATTTGTCCGAAATGCTTGCGCTTTCCCGTGGGAGATGCTTAGCATGTTACACGTGTAACATGCACTTGGCGACGCCTCGCCCGCACCTCATTACTCGATACGGCCAGTTCGGGCCATCGCGCGTGGGATGGGCATGACGGCCAACGCCATCTACGGTTATTTCGCCGACCCGCGATGACCTGGTCACCACGCTGATCAACAACGTCTACACCTCACTGGCCGAAACCGTGGATGCTGCCTGGGACGCCGCCCGCGTCCAAGACCCGGCCGCCCGGATCGAGGCATGGGCCCGCGCCTTCAGGAGCTGGGCACTGGCCAACCCCGAGGGCTTCCGCCTCATCTACGGCGACCCGGTCCCCGGTTACCGGCCCCCCGCGGGCGGCGCCGCCCCGGAAGCCGCCCACCGTGTCTGCACCGGTATCACAGCACTCGCGGCCGCGGCCTGGCCGCACGCTGAACCCCGTTACAGGGACAGCGACTTCACGTGTCTGACTTCGACTCCGGTCTGCTGGGCAAGGTCCGTCCGGCCTTCCCCGGCCTGCCCCCGGCCGCCGTGGCTCCTGCCCTGCGCATCTGGAGCCACCTGCACGGCCTGGTGTCATTGGAGATCTACGGTCACCTGCGGACCCAGGCCCTCAGCCCGGAAAAGCTCTTTCGCGAGGAACTGGTCCAGCTCATCCGCTCCTTGGGCATCACACCGCAGAGTTGACGGTCCCGCACAAGTGGCTACCTGGACAGGTCTGTCCAACGCTGCCATGAACGAACGTCTGGCGCCGACAATGGAGTCGACGCGTAAGCGGGTCGACAACGTCCTGGCCAAGATCGACCTCCCGCCACCGAGAACCCTCACCACCGCGTACAAGCAGTGCTGAAATACCTCTGCCGCTGACAGCATTCACACCAGGGGCGCGCCCCTGCAGCGCGGGGCTATGCACCGGGGCGGAACAGCGGCAATGCGGATGCCGCTATAAAGGCCCGTCTGTCGGATTCCCTTATGCGATCCGCGTGCTTCGCTTCTCCCGTCCTCTTTGCTCGGCGCGCTGAATGCTTGGTCCGGCCAGGCGACTGCGGACTACGGCGCTGTGTCCATCGGGCCGTACCTTTGAGTCCCTTGGCCCGGAAATGCCCCGGAACGGCTGGTCAGAGGTGGGACAGCAGTGGGAAATATCGGGAGTTGCGACGCACTCCACTCCATGGCTCAAGATGCGCTCCAGGGAGGGCGCCTGACAGGGGAACACCTGTCAGGCGCCCTTTTTTGGCGTCTAGAAGAAGCCCAGTTTGTTCGGCGAGTACGACACCAGGAGATTCTTCGTCTGCTGGTAGTGGTCCAGCATCATCTTGTGGTTCTCCCGCCCGATGCCGGACTGCTTGTAGCCGCCGAAGGCCGCGTGCGCCGGGTACGCGTGGTAGCAGTTCGTCCAGACGCGGCCCGCCTGGATCGCGCGACCCGCGCGATACGCCGTGTTGATGTCCCGGGTCCAGACTCCGGCCCCCAGCCCGTACAGCGTGTCGTTCGCCGTCTTGATCGCGTCGTCGAAGTCGGCGAAGGAGGTGACGGCGACGACCGGTCCGAAGATCTCCTCCTGGAAGACCCGCATGCGGTTGTCACCCTCGAAGATCGTCGGCTGGACGTAGTAGCCGCCCGCCATGTCGCCCGCGTGCTCGATCTGCTGACCGCCTGTCAGGATTTTGGCGCCCTCCTGCTGGCCGATGTCGAGGTATGAAAGGATCTTCTGGAGCTGGTCGTTGGAGGCCTGCGCGCCGATCATGGTGTCGGTGTCCAGCGGGTGCCCCGGCTTTATCAGTTCGGTGCGGGCGATCGCCGCCTGCAGGAAGTCGCTGTAGTGACCGCGCTGGATCAGCGCGCGCGACGGACAGGTGCACACTTCGCCCTGGTTGAGCGCGAACATCGTGAAGCCTTCGAGGGCCTTGTCTCGCAGGTCGTCGTCCGCGTTCCAGATGTCGTCGAAGAAGATGTTCGGGCTCTTGCCGCCCAGTTCGAGGGTGACGGGCCTGATGTTCTCGGAGGCGTACTGCATGATCAGCCGCCCCGTGGTGGTCTCACCGGTGAAGGCGATCTTCGCGACACGGGGGCTGGACGCCAGCGGTTTGCCTGCCTCCACACCGAATCCATTGACGATGTTGACGACGCCGGGCGGCAGCAGGTCCTCGATCAGGCTCATCCAGAAGTGGATGGACGCGGGGGTCTGCTCCGCGGGTTTGAGTACGACGGCGTTGCCCGCGGCGAGCGCCGGGGCGAGCTTCCAGGTCGCCATCAGGATGGGGAAGTTCCAGGGAATGATCTGGCCGACAACCCCGAGCGGCTCATTGAAGTGGTATGCGATGGTGTCGTCGTCAACCTCGCTGAGCGTGCCCTCCTGCGCCCTGAGCGCACCGGCGAAGTAGCGGAAGTGATCGATGGCGAGTGGGATGTCGGCGGCGAGGGTCTCCCGTACGGGCTTGCCGTTCTCCCAGGTCTCGGCGACCGCCAGTTCCTCCAGATGGGACTCCATCCGGTCGGCGATTTTCAGCAGGATGTTCGCGCGGTCACCGGCCGCCGTCCGTCCCCAGGCCGGCGCGGCGGCGTGCGCCGCGTCCAGGGCGAGCTCGACATCCTCGGCGGTGCCGCGGGCGATCTCGGTGAACGTACGACCGTTGATCGGACTCGGGTTCTCGAAGTACCCGCCGCGCACCGGCGGTACGTACTCGCCGCCGATCCAGTTGTCGTATCGGGGCTGGTACGAGACGATCGCGCCCTCGCTGCCTGGCGCGGAGTAACGGGTCATCGCGGTGGCCTCCCTCGGACGGCGCCACCCGCCGTTGGACAGCGCCCGGACGGAGACTAGGGAGCCGGACGTTGCAACTCCGTTGCGTCGCCGGGGCGTCCGACGGGCGCCGCGGTCCCGGCGCCCGGCCCGCTCACCGCACCGGCCGGGCGCTCAGCTCGGTGTCCAGTTCCCGTACGCGCGCGTGCACCGCGGGGCGCTGTTGCGCGGGCAGTGCGGAATCCAGTGCCTGCCAAGCAGCCAGGTCGTCCTCGCCCCACGGGCTGTAGGCCCAGTCGGCCAGCAGCCCCGGATCCGCGCGAGCGATCACGGCCGCCCGCAACTGGCCTTCCAGGCGCCGCCGCAGCCGCGCCACGGCAGGCGCCTGCGAACTCGGCAGCAGTGGGCCCGCGTACGCGCTCAGAGCGGCGGCGACCGCCCCGGACTCCAGGCGTCGTGCGACGGTGTCGAAGTCCGCGTCGACCACGGCGGTGAAACGGTACGGGCGCGAGTGCAGCAGGTCGGGGCCGAGCAGGCGACGCAGCCGGGACAGTTCGGCGCGCAGCGTGACCGGGGTGACCGACTCGTCCTCGTACAGCTCACACAGTAACTGGTCACCTGTCAGGCCCTCGGGGTGGCGGGCCAGCAGGACCAGGATCTCGCTGTGGCGGCGGCTGAGCCGCAGCTTGCGTCCCTCCGCTACCAGCAGCGCCTCGTTGCGCCCGAGCGCGTAGAGCAGGGCGGAGCCGGTGTCGGGCGCAGGAGGTGCGAGGAGCGCCAGATGGGCCTCCGCGGCGCGGGCCACGGCCTGGACGAAGGCGAGGCTGTGCGGATGGGCGAGGCTGTCTCCGCCGGTGATGTCCACCGCGCCCAGCAGCCGCCCGGAACGCGGATCGTGCAGCGGCGCCGCGGCGCAGGTCCACTGCTGGACGGGCCGCCGGAAGTGCTCGGCGGCGAAGACCTGGACGGGACGGTCCACGGCCAGCGCCGTGCCCGGTGCGTTGGTGCCCACGGCGGCCTCGGCCCAGCGGGCGCCCGGCACGAAGTTCATCCGGCGCGCCCGCTGCCGCGTCCGCGCGTGCCCCTCGACCCACAGCAGTCGTCCCTGCGCGTCGCACACCGCCACCAGGTGCTCGCCGTCCATGGCGTACGTGCCCATCAGCTCGCGGACGACCGGCATGGCGCGGGCCAGCGGATGGCCGTCGCGGTACGGGCCGAGGTCGTCGTCGCCGAGTTCCACGCGCGCGTGCCCGTCGGGGCTGACCCGCGCCCTGGCCGAGCGCCGCCAGGAGTCCGCGACCACCGAGCGCACGGGGCGCTCGACGTGCCCCGCCGCGGTGAACATGTCGTGGGCCCGGCGCAGAGCACCGAGCCGCTCGGCCGGGTCGGCGCCCGCTCGAAGAGCCACCCACGCGTCGGTCAACTCGGCCTCCCCAGCGACGATTCCGGTTCCTGCCATCGTCGTCGTGCCCGGGGACCCCGACAAGCGCTGCACCGGCCGTTCTGTCAACGCCCTCCCCACGCGCCTCCGTTGACCCGGGTGTTGCGGGGCGCACGGTTATGCCGGCGGGTTGTCCGCCATGATCGCGCCGAGCTGTGCGATGTCGCCGGGCGCGATCCCGGAGAGACCGGCGACCTCCCGTACATCGCCACCCGCCCGCACCGCGGCCACGGCCTCCGTTTCCACATCCAGCCGCGCGGCGTTGAGCGCGGCCTCGGCGTCCCGCAGTCGCTTCACGGCCAGTTCCAGTACTGCCAGGTGCTTCTCGGTGTTGTCCATCCCTTGATCTTCGCAGGCCTCACCGCCTCCCGGCCGGGAGGGTGCGAGCCCTGCGCGCCGGACGAATATTCGGACCCGGCCCCGGGCGGCACCCGAGCACGGCGGGTCAGTGGCCGTACGCCGCCGGGTCGTCCAGTACCGCCCGTACGACCGAGTGCGCCGCGCCCAGCAGCGGCCCGTCCGAGCCGAGGCGCGAGACGGTCAGTGTGGGGCGTGCGGATTCCGTCGTGCGCCGGGTCAGCTCCCGCTCCAGCGAGGGCAGCAGCCACGGCGCCAGCCGGGACAGCGCGCCGCCCAGCACGATGGCCTGCGGGTCCAGGAGGTTGACCGCGCCGGCGAGCGCGACGCCGAGCGCCGATCCCGCCGCGCGCAGGGCGCGTCGTACGGCAGGATCGCCCTCGGCCGCGCGGGTGGCCAGCAGGTCGACCGGCCGGGTCCCGGCCGTGAGCCCGGCGGCGCGCAGCACGGCCTCCTCGCCCGCATACTGCTCCAGGCAGCCGCGTCCGCCGCAGGGGCAGGGGGGACCCTCCGGTCGTACGGGCACGTGGCCGAGCTCGCCGGCGTAGCCGTGCGTTCCGCGCAGCAGTCGGCCCTCGACGACCACGGCCGCGCCGATGCCGATCTCGGCCGATACGTGCACGAAGTCCTGGGGCGCCGGGTCGCCGCCGAGCCACAGTTCCGCGAGGGCGCCGAGGTTGGCCTCGTTGTCGACGCTCAGCGCGGGTCCGTACGGCAGGAACTCGCTGACGTCGATGTCCGTCCAGCCCAGGTTGGGGGCGCGGACAACTGTGTGGGTGTCCCGTGTGACGAGGCCCGGGACGGCGACCGCGGTGCCCGCGGGTCGCAACCCCTCGGCCTTGACCGTGTCCGTCACCTGGCGCACCAGTTCCGTGAGTTCCTTGAGCACCGGTTCGGCCTCGCGGCCCCGGTTGCTGACCTCCACCGTGGCGCGGGCGCGCACCTTGCCGTGCAGGTCCACGGCGCACACCGTGAGGTGGTCGACGCCGACCTCGGCGCCGATGCCGACCGGGCCGTTGGGCGCGAGCGCCAGGGCGCTGCCTGGGCGGCCGACCGTACCGGACTGTTCACGTCCGAGCTCGATGAGCAGGCCGGTGCGGATGAGTTCGTCGACGAGGGAGGAGATGGCGGCGCGGGTCAGTCCCACCCGGCCGGCGACAGTGGCGCGGGACAGGGGGCCGTGTGCGGCTACCGCGTGCAGCACCAGGGAGAGGTTGCGCCGTCGGATGCCCTGCTGGGTCAGCGGCTGGGTCGATGGCGCGGGCGTGGTGGTCACGAGCTTCCCTCCTGGCGCAACAGGGCGTCGGCGCCGGTCAGTACGGTACGCAGTCTGTCCAGGGCGGCCTCGTCGGTGCTGACCGGCGCGTGCAGCGGCCCGCGCGCCGTGTCCCAGCGCCGTGCGACCGCCGCCGGGTCCTCGCCGGTGATTAGGGCGGCGGCCTGTGCGGCGGCGCCGAGAGCGACCAGTTCCTGGGAGGCGGGCACCTGCACGGCGCGGCCCGACAGCCGCTGTACGGTCTCGCGCCACGCCGTCCCTTGTGCGCCGCCACCGATGAGGAGGAGAGGTGCGGCGGGGTCGGCGTCGGAGTCCAGGACGCGGTCCAGGCCGGCGAGGAGTGCGTATACCGCGCCCTCGTAGGCGGCCTGGAGGATCTGTCCCGGCGATGTGTCGTGGCGCAGCCCGTACAACAGGCCGGAGGCGCCGGGCAGGTTGGGTGTGCGCTCGCCGTCCAGGAAGGGCAGCACCACTGCGCTGCCGCCCGCCTCGACCGCCTCCCTGTCCCGCCCGAGCAGGGCGGCGATCCGGTCGACCGCCAGGGTGCAGTTCAGTGTGCAGGCGAGCGGCAGCCAGTCGCCGCGCGCGTCGGCGAACCCCGCCACGGTGCCGGTCGGGTCCGCCGAGGGGTGCGCGGAGACGGCGTACACCGTGCCCGATGTGCCCAGGCTCATCACCGGCAGGCCGGGGCGTAGCCCGAGGCCGAGCGCGGCCGCCGCGTTGTCACCGGTACCGGGAGCCACCAGCGTGCCCTCGGCCAGTGGGAGTTCCGGAAGTCGGCGTACCGTACCCGCCGCGTCGAAGGGGGGTACGACCTCGGGAAGCAGGGCGGGGGAGAGGCGGACGAGCGCGAGGATTTCCTCGTCGTACGCCTCGGTGCCCGTGGCCCACCAGCCGGTGCCCGACGCGTCGCCCCGGTCGGTGGTGCCCCGGCCGGTGAGCCGCTCGGTGAGGTAGTCGTGCGGCAGCCTGACGGCCGCCGTCGCGCGCGCGGCGTCGGGTTCGTTCTCGGACAGCCATGCCCACTTGGTGACCGTGAACGCGGCGGCGGGCACGCTGCCGGTCCGCTCCGCCCAGGCCTTCGGTCCGCCGAGACGTTCGATGAGGCGCTCGCTCTGCGGCGCGGACCGTACGTCGTTCCAGAGCATCGCCGGCCGGACCGGCCGGCCCGCTGCGTCGAGAGTGACCAGGCCGTGCTGCTGGCCGCCGACCGCGATCGCCGAGGCGCCGCGGGCCGGCGGCCCGCACTGGTGCAGGGCTTCGACGAGCGCCTGCCACCACCGCTCGGGGTCGCTCTCCCGGGCTCCGCCGTCCCCGGTGACTCTGTGCGGCGCCTGGCCGCGCGCCACGACCTCGCCGGTCGCAGTGTCGACGACCAGCACTTTTGTGGACTGGGTGGAACTGTCGACCCCCACGACGAGCGGTCCGTGCGGTGCAGCAGTCATGATTTCTCCGTTTCAAAGCCTTCCCAAGGATGCCCCCGGATACTAATTTGTTAAGGGCCATGACGAAATAGTCGAGGGAGCGTGTATGAACCACCAGCCCACCCCCGAGGACAAATTCAGCTTCGGCCTGTGGACCGTGGGATGGCAGGGACGGGACCCGTTCGGCGATGCGACCCGGCGGGCCCTGGAGCCCGCTGAGTCCGTACGCCGGCTGGCCGAGCTCGGCGCGCACGGTGTGACCTTCCACGACGACGACCTGATTCCGTTCAGGGCGTCGGAGTCGGAGCGCGAGTCCCACATCAAACGGTTCCGGCAGGCGCTCGACGAGACCGGCCTGGTGGTGCCCATGGCCACCACGAATCTCTTCACCCACCCGGTCTTCAAGGACGGCGCGTTCACCGCCAACGACCGTGACGTGCGCCGCTTCGCGCTGCGCAAGACGATCCGCAACATCGATCTCGCCGTGGAGCTCGGGGCGCGGACGTACGTCGCCTGGGGAGGCCGCGAGGGCGCGGAGTCGGGAGCCGCCAAGGACGTCCGGGTCGCGCTCGACCGGATGAAGGAGGCCTTCGACCTGCTGGGCGAGTACGTCGTCGAGCAGGGCTACGACCTGCGCTTCGCCATCGAGCCCAAGCCGAACGAGCCGCGCGGCGACATCCTGCTGCCCACCATCGGGCACGCCCTCGCGTTCATCGAACGCCTGGAGCGGCCCGAGATGTACGGCGTCAACCCGGAGACGGGCCACGAGCAGATGGCCGGGCTCAACTTCCCGCACGGCATCGCACAGGCGCTGTGGGCGGACAAGCTCTTCCACATCGACCTCAACGGCCAGACCGGCATCAAGTACGACCAGGACCTGCGTTTCGGCGCGGGCGATCTGCGGCAGGCCTTCTGGCTGGTCGACCTGCTGGAGACGTCGGGGTGGGAGGGCTCGCGGCACTTCGACTTCAAGCCGCCGCGCACCGAGGACCTCGACGGGGTGTGGGCCTCCGCGGCCGGCTGCATGCGCAACTACCTGATCCTCAAGGAGCGGGCCGCCGCCTTCCGCGCCGACCCGGAGGTCCAGGAGGCGTTGATCGTCGCCCGTCTCGACGAACTGGCGCAGCCCACCGCCGCGGACGGCCTCGCGGCGCTGCTGGCCGACCGCGGGTCCTACGAGGAGTTCGACGCGACGGCCGCCGCCGAGCGGGGCATGGCGTTCGAACGGCTCGACCAGCTGGCCATGGACCATCTGCTGGCCGCACGGGGCTGAGGTTCGAAGCCGCCCCTGCTGCCGCCGATCACGGCCGGCGGCAGCAAGGGCGACCCGTCATCCGTCTTCCAACAGCACGAGTGCGAGCGCCGCCGCCGGGTCCTGGTCGGCCGGGCCGGCGGGCGTCCAGCGGCCGCGCTCCTTGCGGTAGGGCCACCAACGGCCGTCGTGCCCGTACCGCAGCTGCGCGTCCGAGCCGGCCACCGTCCACCGGTTGCGCTGGGCCCGCAGCTGCGGGCGCTCGCCCTCCTCCCACGCCTTGGCCAGCCGGGTCCTGGCGCGCGCCAGCGCCTCCGGCTCCGGCGTCCACTCCTCCTCCAGGACGGCGAGTGCGGGGCACCCGCCGTACTCCCACGCCCGGACGGCAAGGGCCAGTTCGGCCCGGTCCCACCCGGTCCCCGCCGCGAGACGCGCGACGATCCCTGGCTCGGGACCACTCGCGGCCAGCCGCACCGCATCCTGCGACTCCGTCAGCTCCTCCTCCACCGGACGCCGTTCATGCCCGGCCGACAGCGCTTCCACCAGCATGCGCCGCGCCCGGACAGCCGTGTCCCGCGCCAGGAACTCCAGCGTCGGCACATCGATTCCCGGCGCGCCGACTCCGGGCGCGGGCCCCGTCTCCGTGTCGAGGACCGGCGGCTGTCCCGGCTCGTCCGGGATCGGCGGGGGAGAGGGCAGTGCCGACCGCGTGCTCAACGCCGCGTACGCCTCGTCGGCGCGTACGCCCTCCGGCGCACGCTCGTCCTCACGCGCCCCCCGGGGCTCCTGGGGCGCTGCCCTGGTGGCGCTGCGTATCTGAAGCTCGTCGAGCAGCCCGCGCTCACTCCGCCCGCGCATCAGCAGCAGCACGAAAGGGTCCTCGTCCAGCAGCCGGGCCACCTGGTAGCAGAGCGCCGCGGTGTGCGGACAGTGGTCCCACGCCTCACAGGAGCACTGAGGCTCCAGGTCGCCCACGCCCGGCAGCAGTTCGACTCCGGCCGCCGCCGCGTCCTCCACCAGGTGCGGCGGCATGTCCCGGTCGAGGAGTGCCGCGATGTGCCCTGAGCGGTCCACCGCCATGTCGAGGAACCTGTCCCACTCCTCCTCGCTCAACTGCTGAAGCAGCACATCACTGCGGTACGCCGAGCCGTCCCGTTCGCGGACCACGGCTGTGATCCGGCCCGGCCGGACGGACACGGCGCCGACCGCGCCCTCGCGCGCGTACGTGCGCCCCTTCTTGAGCTGCTGCCCGTCGAGTGCGGTGTCCTCCAGCGCCTTTATCCAGGCCAGACCCCACCAGGTCCGCGCGAAACCGCGCCCCTGGGTGGGAGGCAATGCGCCGAAAGTGCGCTCGGCCCCCTGCTCGTACGTCTCGCCCTCGGTCCACTCGTTCATCGGGTGCCCCCTCGCAGCTCCACCAGATCCGCCAGCTCGGCGTCGGACAGTTCGGTCAGCGCGGCCTCGCCGGAGCCCAGGACGGCGTCCGCGAGTTCCTGCTTGCGCGCGAGCATGCCGGCGATGCGGTCCTCGACGGTCCCCTCGGCGATCAGTCGGTGCACCTGCACCGGCTGGGTCTGCCCGATGCGGTACGCGCGGTCGGTGGCCTGCGCCTCGACCGCCGGGTTCCACCAGCGGTCGTAGTGCACGACATGGGCGGCCCGGGTGAGGTTGAGTCCGGTGCCGGCCGCCTTCAACGACAGCAGGAACACCGGGACCTCACCGTCCTGGAACCGCTGCACCATCGCCTCGCGCTGCGGGACGGGCGTACCGCCGTGCAGGAACTGGGTGCTCACACCGCGCGCCGCGAGATGCCTCTCCAGCAGCCGCGCCATCTGCACGTACTGCGTGAAGACCAATACGCTCGCGTCCTCCGCCAGGATGGTGTCGAGGAGCTCGTCCAACAGCTCCAGCTTCCCGGAACGGCCCGCGATACGGAGCCGGCCGCCGTGCGCGCCGCGATCCTGCGAACTGTGCTCCTTCAGGTACTGCGCCGGATGGTTGCAGATCTGCTTCAGCGCGGTCAGCAGCTTGACCACCAGCCCTCGGCGGGCGAAACCGTCGGATGTGGCAATCTCCGCGAGCGTCTCGCGCACCACCGCTTCGTACAGTCCGGCCTGCTCCGCCGTGAGCGAGACGGCCCGGTCGGTCTCCGTCTTCGGCGGCAGCTCGGGCGCGATCCCGGGATCCGACTTACGGCGACGCAGCAGAAAGGGACGCACGAGCTTGGCGAGCCGTTCGGCCGCCGTCGGATCCTCGCCGCTCTCGATCGCCTGGGCGTAGTGCCTGCGGAACGTCCCCAGGCGACCGAGCAGACCGGGTGTAGTCCAGTCGAGAATCGCCCACAGTTCGGAGAGATTGTTCTCCACCGGTGTGCCGGTGAGCGCCACGCGCGCGTGGGCGCCGATCGTCCGGAGCTGCTTGGCGGTCGCCGAGTGCGGATTCTTCACGTGCTGCGCCTCGTCCACGACGAGCATGCCCCAGGGCCCCGCCCCGGCGAGCCGCGCCGCGTCGAGGCGCATGGTGCCGTACGTCGTCAGGACGAACTCGCCGTCCGCTAGGTCCTCCAGGCTCCGCGACGAGCCGTGGAAGCGCCGGACGGCGACGCCCGGTGCGAATTTTTCGATCTCGCGCTGCCAGTTGCCCATGAGGGAGGTCGGGCAGACCACGAGGGTCGGCCCCGCGGCCTGCTCGTCGGTCTGCCGGTGCAGATGCAGGGCGATGAGCGTGATGGTCTTGCCGAGCCCCATGTCGTCGGCGAGACAGCCGCCGAGCCCCAAGGACGTCATGGTGTGCAGCCAGTTGAGGCCGCGCAGCTGGTAGTCGCGCAGGGTCGCGGCCAGCGCGGCGGGCTGCGGGATCGTCTGCGGTCCGGCCCCCTCCGGATCGGCCAGCCGGTCCCGCAACTGCGCGAGCCACCCCGTGGCCTGTACGTCGACCCGCTGTCCGTCCACCTCCGTGCGGCCGGTCAGCGCGGCGCCGAGGGCATCGATCGGCGTGACCTTGCGGTCGTGGCGGTCCCGCGCGCGGCGGGCCTCCTCCGGATCGATCAGCACCCACTGGTCGCGCAGCCGCACCACCGGTCTGCCGGCCTCGGCCAGCCGGTCGAGTTCGGCCCGGGTGAGCTGTTGATCCCCCACTGCGAACGACCAGTTGAAGGCGAGCAGGGACTCGGCGGACAGGAATGACGGCATGCCGGACGAGGCCTTCTGCGGCCCCCTGCCCTCGTCGTTCCTCTCGCCTCCGTCGGGTTCACCGGCCGCCCCCGCTGGGCCGACGACGGCGCGGCTGGTCAGTTTGCGAGCCAACTCCCGGGGCCAGTGCACCTGGACGCCGGTGGCGGCGAGCGCGCGGGCGGCCTCTCCGAGCAATTCGGTGACCTCTTCGTCGGCCAGCTCGATCGTGTCGGGAACGGCGGCCGAAAGCAGCGGTGCCAGCGGCGGCCAGGCCCGGACGGCGCGGCGCAGGGCGAGCAGGGCGTCCATGCGGGCGCGCGGCCCGAACGCCGTACCGCTCTGCCTGCTCCCCGCCCACACCTCGGCGGCGTTCGCGACCAGCGAGGGGTCGCTGACGCTGTGCATCTGGAGGACGGCGCGGAAGACGGGCCCGTCCCCGCTGTCCGCGGTCCCGTCGCCCGTCGCCAGTCCCGGCAGCTCGATCCGCAGCGAGATCCGTACGCCCGCGTCGTGCCCGGCGGCCACGTCCGCGGCCCAGGCCCGCTGCTCGGGCAGCCGCTGCGGCTCGGCCGCGGCGAACGCGGGAGCCGCGGATGCGACCGCCGCCGCGGGTGTCCGCGGCAAACCGTCGGCGACCGCGTCCAGGAAGGCTCGCACCAGCTGATCGGGCGCGGGCAGCAGGAAGGGTTCCTCGCTCGCGTCGAGCGGGACGGCGTGCGCGGCGGGCGGCATGACGACCGCCAACTCCCTGACGCGGCCCAGATCCTCCGCGGTGAGCGGCCCGGCCCGCCAGGCGTCGTGATCGGTGGCGGTCAGACCGGGCAGCAGGCGCCCGCGTGCGGCGAGCTGGAGGGCGACGAGCGCCGCCGCGCCCCAGAAGGCGGCGGTGGGGTCGGCGTGCGCGGACGAGCGCGCCCTGGTCAGGACGGGCAGAGCCGTACGCACGGGCAGAACTGTCGCCCGTACGGTGCGCAATGTGGCATCGGCCGCGACCACGGTCAGCTCTTCGACCGGGCCGGGTGCGGACGGAGGCTCACTCCCGTCATCGCGCCAGAAGGCGACGCGGCCGGTGCGCGGCGGGTCACCGGGCAGGAAGAGGGCGCAACAACGGATGAGTTCGGTGATGTCGGAGGTCGTTGCCGAAGGATGCCGGTGCACAGCGATGAGCATTCCTCAAGTTTGACTAGTGCTGGTGGAGTCGCCGAGGGTACAGCAGTACTCGTCCTCCACTCTCACGCAAGGGCTGTGAGGTGGATCACGTATCTCCGTTTGGTTCACTTCAGCCCCACCAGCACGTCCAACACCGCCGCGTCAAGGCGCTGGCATCAGCGAAGTCGCGATTGAAGTCATAGGGGTAGCGCCATGGTCAACAAGGGTTCCGTTCCGTAGTTTCATCAGGTCAAAAGCCTGCCCTAAAGATCCGGAGACCCCTATGCCCCAGGCCGCCACTGCCGCGGAATCCACGGCAGCGACGTCAGGGAGCGACTTCGCCCCACTTCTGCGAGCCGTCAGGGAGCAAGGTCTCCTGGAGCGGCGCACCGGCTGGTACGCGACGGGAATCGCGGCCAACCTGCTCGCTCTGGCCGCTGTTCTCGCCGGCATGGTGCTCATCGGCAACTCCTGGTGGACCCTCGCACTCGCACTGCCCCTCGCGGTGCTCTGGGGCCGCACGGCCTTCGTCGGCCACGACGCGGGACACTCGCAGATAACCTCCGGCCGCGGCCTCGGCCGGGCCATCGGGCTCATCCACGGGAACCTGCTGCTCGGCATGAGCCAGGCCTGGTGGAACGACAAGCACGTACGTCACCACGCGAACCCGAACCACATCGACAAGGACCCCGACGTCGGAGTGGGGGCGCTCGTGTGGGCCCAGAAGCAGGCCGCGCAGCGCGAGGGCTTCGCCCGCTGGCTGACCCGCAACCAGGCACGGCTGTTCTTCCCGATGCTGCTCCTCGAAGGCATCGCCCTGAAGGTCTCCGGCTTCCAGGACCTGCGCCGCCAGGGGGCGCGCGAGCGAATCCTGGAGGGCGCGCTGCTGGTCGCGCACCTCGCCGGATACGCCACCCTGCTGCTGACGACCATGTCGCTGGGCAAGGCCGTCGCGTTCGCGCTGCTGCATCACGCGATCTTCGGACTTCACCTGGGCATGGCGTTCGCGCCCAACCACAAGGGCATGGAGATGCCCGACCCGGACGGCGAACGCTGGGGGCACCTGCAACGCCAGGTACTCACCTCGCGCAATGTGCGTGGTGGGATCCTCACCGACTGGTTCCTCGGCGGCCTCAATTACCAGATCGAGCACCACTTGTTCCCGAGCATGCCGCGCCCGCACCTGAGGCGCGCCCAACCGCTGGTGCGTGAGCACTGCCGTTCGCTGGGTATGTCGTACGCGGAGACCGGTCTGATCGAGTCCTACCGTCAGGCGCTGCAGCACATGCACGAGGTCGGCGAGCCACTCAGGTCGGCGCCGGAGCCGGTCGTGGCCGCCTAGCGGAACTGCGGGGCGACCGCGCACGTTGTCGGGGCAGGAGCGGCAGCAGCCGCGAAGGAGGCGTCGAAGATGTCGAAGAGCGCAAAGGTTGCCGCCGGTGGCGTGGTGGTGGGCATCGCACTGATGATGATGGTCGGCTTCTGGCCTGGCCTGCTCATCATGGTCGGAGTTCCGGTCGCGGCCTACTTGATGCTGGACGATTCGCAGCGGCGCAGGCTGCGCAGGATCTCCCGCAAGGAAATCGGCCGCTGAGCCGGCCAGGACCTGCCCCCGCCGGTGACGATGGACCACCGGTGGGGGACAACGAATGAGGGAGTCCCGAGCAATGGGTGGCACGGTCACGTCGGTCAGCAGCAATGCCGCGTACTCCTTCACCAAGCCGACGCGCGACAGCATCACTTTGCTGGCCGGGCTCGGCGTGGAGGACGACGTCCACGCGGGCGTGACGGTCAAGCACCGTTCCCGCATGGCCCAGGACCCCACCCGGCCGAATCTGCGCCAGGTGCACCTCATGCACGAGGAACTGTTCGGCGAGGTGCTGGCGGAGGGATTCAGTGTCGAACCGGGCCAGCTCGGGGAGAACGTCACCACCAGCGGCATCGACCTGCTCGGGCTGCCGGTCGGCACTCTGCTGCGCATCGGCGAAGAGGCGCTTCTGGAGGTCACCGGCCTGCGCAACCCCTGCCTCCAGATCGATACCTTCCAGAGCGGCCTTCTCAAGCAGGTGGTCGGCCGGGACGCCATGGGCAACGTGGTCCGCAAGGCCGGGATCATGAGCGTCGTCAGGGCGGGTGGAGTGATTCGGGCCGGTGACCGCATCGAAGCGGAGCTGCCGCCCGAGCCGCACCGCCCCCTCGACCGGGTCTGATTCCGGGCCCCGGCCGACCGGGCGCCCCCGGGGCCCCGGGGGCGCCCGGTCGGCATGCTGCGACGCCGGTCAGGCGGGCCGTACGGCCATCTTGTCGAGCGCCTCCAGCAACCCCGGCAGCTCGGGCCCACGGCCGATCGGCAGAACCTCTCCCGGCTCGTCGTCCAGCAGCACGAAGGCGATGTCGTCGGTCCTGGCGATCACCGACCAACCGGGACCGTCGGCGCGGAGCGTACGGGCCTCGCCCGAGGCGAACGTCGAACGCACCCGCCCCGGCGGCGGCGGGGTCTCCACATAGCCACGCAGCTCCTCGATGACGCGCCGCACGCCCGCGTGCGGCGCCTCCCCGGGAGCGGCGAAGGTCTCCGCGTCGTCGATCTGCTCCCGCCAGGCCGCCCACTGCAGGGCGATCTCGTCCGCACCGAGACGCCGCTGCGCCGCTCCCCATCGGGCACTGTCGGGAGGCGTGAGAGGGGGGCGGTTCCCGCCGTCCGCCATGTCGTCCGGAGGGGGATCGTGCGGTTCCGGCACACCGGGCGCGGAGACCGCGAGCGTAAGCGGCCAGCCGGGCAGCCCGGCGACGATCGTGCGCTCGTCGGGCGACAGGTCGTATTCCATGCCGCAGTCCCAGGATGCGATGGCGACCGCCACCAGGGACACGTCGTCGATGACCACGGTCCACCGCGCACCCGCGCCGTCCTGGCCGAGCACGAGCCCGTACCCCTCCGCGTACGGCTCAAGGCCGAGCGCCGCGCAGGCCTGCGGATAGTCGTCGCCGAGCACGCTCGGGAACTTCGCGGGCGTCAGCAGCACCGCGGTCAGCACAAACAGTGCGTCCTCGGTGTCCTCGGCGGTGTCCGGCCCGGTCACGGCAGCCTCCCCATCGGATCGGTCGTCGGCGCACCCTAATGGGATGGCGAGGCTCTTGTCACGAGCCCGGTCCCGCGCGGTCAGGCGGCCGGCAGGCCCAGGAGGGCGCGCGCCACGCGCTGCGGGGACTCGTCACGCTCGCGTGCGAGCGCGATGACCGCCCGGCAGGCCAGCTCGTTGACGCCGAAGGAGAGGGCCTCGGGAGACACCCAACCCGCGGCCTCGTCGGCCCGCTGCTGGTCGTCCTCCGCGCACGCGGACACATAGGTCGCCGCGGCCTCGAAGATATTGTGCTGCCGCGTGTCCCGGCGCTCCGGCCGCGGACCCGGACCCGTAGCCCACTTGAACAGCTTTCGGAGTCTGTCCAACACCACGATCACTTCCCCCTGTGTGGCTCGATCGCCGATCTTTCAAGTATGGCCCAACGTGGAGTTGGACCTCCCGAGACGGAAGGGGGGTGGTGCGTTGAAACGCTGCGACCGGATCGAGGAGATCCAGCGGCTCGATCCGGAGAAGGGCTTCCTGGCGACCTACCGGATCACCGCGACGTACGAGCGCCCGGTTCGGGCGGCTGCCCGGTGCCGCACGCGAAGTCCTCAGCGACCGCCGCCGAGTGATCGGAGAGTGGCACGCAGCCAACCGACTTCCGCCCGGCTGGTAGCCCGGGCGATCGTGAGGATGCCGCGGCGGAAGGGATCATCCAGTTCCTCCGCGCGCAGCGGCCGGTCGCCCTCGTAGAAGAAGCTCGCGGGTTCTTCCAGGAACTCCAGTCGGCGTCGCAATACGCCGGTCTGAGCTTCGGAGTCGTCCAGGTGGCGCAGGAAGGCGAGCAGCGCGAACCAGCGGTTCTCGTCGGTGATCTCGGCCCGCTCGGGATGTGCGAGGCGCCTGCGCAGTTCTCGTCGGCCGTCGTCGGTGAGCGTAAGGACGTGGCGAGGTGCGGCCACGGATCCGGGCTGGGTCTCGCGCGCCAGCATGCCTGCCTTCTCAAGCCTCTTGATGGCCGGATAGAGCGTGCTCTCGGCGACCGGCCGGACGTGCCCGGTCAGTGCGGTGATGCGTTTGCGCAGCTCGTAGCCGTGCAGCGGGGTGTCGTAGAGGAATCCGAGTACGGCGAGTTCCAGCATGCCTCTATGGTGCACCATCTGCGCTGTACATCGCCAACGCAATACATCGGTGACAAGGTATGCTGCATCGAAGATTGCGGGACGGGCGAGAGGGGACGAGGATGCGGCAGGCACGGTTCGACTCACGGGGGAGCGTGGTCAGATGGACGGAGTCGGAGGGCTCCGGACCGGCGCGGGTGTACGTGCACGGGCTCGGCTCTGCCTCGACCATCTATCACGCGCACATCGCGTCCCACCCCGACCTCGCGGGCCGGAGATCGCTCTTCGTCGATCTGCCGGGCCACGGAATCAGTGACCGTCCCGCGGACTTCGGCTACTCGCTGGAAGACCACGCGTCGGCACTGGGGGCCGCACTCGACACGGCAGGTGTTCGTGGCGCCGTCCTGGTGGCGCACAGCATGGGCGGGTCGGTCGCTGTCGTGCTGGCGCACCGGCGGCCGGAGCTGGTGTCCGGACTGGTCCTCACGGAGGCCAACTTGGATCCCCACCCGCCGCGGACGGCCGGAAGCAGCGGCATCGCGTCGTACACCGAGGAAGAGTTCGTTCGCGGCGGCGCCTTCGCGCGGGTGCTGGCGTCCGTCGGGCCCGGCTGGGCGGCGACCATGCGGCTCACCGACCCGCTGGCCCTGCACCGGAGCGCGGCGGGTCTGGTCCGCGGCACCACACCCACGATGCGCAGCATGCTCATGGGGCTGGACATCGAACGCACATACCTGCAGGGCGCTTCGAGCGGTGAGCTCGAAGGCCGGGCGGAGCTGATGGCCTCCGGTGTGCGTGTCGAGACCGTCTCGGAAGCGGGCCACAACGTCATGTTCGACAACCCGGCGGCCTTCACGCGCGCGGTGGCGGGTCAGGCCTGAGAGTCGGCGTCCCCCTGACTGGCGGCGCGGCTCTGATTGACGGCCAGTGCCAGAAACCGGCTGTCCTCGTCGACGTACGACGTCATCCGCCAGCCCGAACCGGCCAGCAGGAGGCGGAGGTTGGGCTCGGCGCGCAAGCCGTCCGCGGTGAGTCGGCGCCCCTGCCGCGCCGCGAGAGCCGCACGGCCGATGGGGTGGAAAAGCGCCAGCAGGCCGCCCGGGCGTACCGCTCTGGCCAGCTCGCGGAGGTTCTCCGCGGGCCGGGGGAGATGCGCGATCAGGCCCGCCGCGAAGACCGCGTCGAGCGCTTCGGTGGCGACCGGCAGGCGCGCGACGTCGGCGAGGAGCAGCTGCGCCGCGTGGCCACGCCCCGCGTCCGCCGCCGCGTCCAGCATCGCCGGTGTCAGATCCGCGCCGAGCACCGTGCCGTCGGGACCCACGGCGTCGCGTAGGAACGGCAGCGCGCGTCCAGTGCCGCAGCCCGCGTCGAGCACGGCGTCGCCGGGCCGCAGCCCGAGGTCCTCGACCGCCGCCGCGTACGCCGGATCGTCGTCCGGGAACCGGGTGTCCCAGCCTGCGGCCCGAGGGGTGAAGAACTCCTGAACGTGCGTGTGGTCATCGGCCATATGGACATGATCTCTCAGAATCCGCGGAGACTTACGGAGCCTTCGACGCCCAGGTGATGCGCACGTTCGAGCGTGGCTCGATCGTCCGAGAGCGTATCTCTGTCATATTCCAGCAGCTTTCGAAACGCGCCCCCAACACGCGCCCCCTTCAGGACTAGCGTCCCTGAGCCATGGGACACCTGGACCACGCCACCTTCGGCTGGCTTACCCCCGTGCTGTCGTACGCGATGGCTGCCATCGGCTCTGCCCTCGCCCTGCGCTGCACCGTGCGGGCGCTGGCCGCGAGCGGCCGATCCCGCCGCAACTGGCTGCTCACCGCCGCGTCCGCGATCGGCACCGGCATCTGGACGATGCACTTCGTCGCGATGCTCGGCTTCGGCGTCACCGGCACCGCCATCCACTACAACGTCCCGCTCACCGTGCTCAGCCTCGCCGTCGCGATGGTCGTGGTGGGCGCGGGGGTCTTCGCCGTTGGCTACGGCCGAGACCGCTTGGCGGCGCTGCTGCTCGGCGGCCTCACCACGGGTCTGGGCGTCGCGAGCATGCACTACCTCGGAATGGCGGCGCTGCGGCTGCACGGCGACGTCTCCTACGATCCGGTGCTTGTCGCGCTGTCCGTCGTCATCGCCGTCGTCGCGGCGACCGCCGCTCTGTGGGCGGCACTGAACATCAAGTCGCCGGCCGCCGTCGCCGTCGCTTCGCTCGTCATGGGCGCGGCGGTCAGCAGCATGCACTACACGGGAATGGCGGCGGTGAGCGTGCGGGTGAACCCGTCGGGCGTGGAGCTCCCGGGGGCCACGGCGATGCAGTTCATCCTCCCCCTCGCCGTGGGCCTCGGGTCCTACCTCTTCCTCACCTCCGCCTTCGTCGCGCTGTCGCCGACCGCGCGCGAGCGGGAGGCCGATGCCACTGCCGTGCGGCCGGCCGACACCGAGCCCGTTCACTAGCCCCGTCCCGCTCAGCGGCTGGTCCGCGCGAGACGTATCCGGAACGAGGAGGCCATGCGCACACCCCGCAGGACCCTGGGCGAGGAAACCCCAACCCGGTCCGCGCCCCCGGCGCGCGGACGGCGGGCGCACGCCGGCCCGCCCGCCGACGAACACCGTGTGCAGGGGCCACCACCGGACAGCCCCCGGTCCACCGCCGTGGCCCCGGCGAGATGGCGGCTCCGCCCGAGGACCGTGCGGGCGAAGGTCGTCTCGCTGCTGATGGTGCCCGTCGTGTCCCTCCTCGTGCTCTGGGGATTCGCCACCGTCACCACGGCGCAGGACGTGGCGCGGCAACGGCAGGTGCAGCGGGTCGACGAACAGATCCGCGCCCCCGTGAGCGCCACCGTCGCCGAGCTCCAGGCCGAGCGCCGGGCAGCGGTGCGCTATTTGGCGTCCCCTCAGGGGGCCGGCGACGAACGCGCCGACATATTCGAGCAGCAGGGCAAGCGCACCGATGCGGCAGTGGCCGGGCTCCGGCTCGACGACGACCACACCGTTGCCGCGGGCGCGGACCTCCCGCGAGCGGTGACTTCCGGACTCGAAGCGTTCGTGGCCAGTGCGCAGCGGTTGAGTGCCATGCGCGTCGGCGTTGTCGACCGCATCGCCGACTGGGACAAGACGTACGAGCAGTACACCCGGACCATTGAGGCCGCGTTCCGCGTCACGGGATCACTCACCGGCATTCAGGAGGCCAGGCTGGGCTCCGACGCGCGCGTGCTGCTCGAATTCGCCCGGGCCGGCGAGATGTTGTCGCGCGAGGACGCCTTGCTCACCTCCGCACAACTCGGCCGGACCTTCGACGTACAGCGGCTGCGCCTGTTCGGCGGAACCGTCGAGACCCGCAGGAACTTGACCGCGTCAGCCGTGGGCGATTTGCTGGGCCCCCAGCGCGAGGCCTGGCGCGCACTCACCAGGGGAAGGGCGTACGACACCCTGCTCACCGCAGAGCAGGCGGTGGCCGCCGCCGAGCCCGGCCGGAAGGCGGCGCTCGCCGTCCCGGTGGACACCTGGGAGCGGGCCCACACCAGCGTGCGGCGCGCCGTACGCGCGATCGGCTCTCAGGCCGACGGGAACGCGGCCGGCGGCACGGACCCGCTGGCCCGCAGTGTGCTGACCCCGGCGGGCGCGGCCGTACTGCTGGGGCTCGTCGCCGTGGTCGGCTCCCTCGTCATCTCCGTACGCATCGGCCGCGGCCTCGTCGTCGAACTCGCCGGCCTGCGCAACAACGCCCTGGAGATCGCCCGGCGCAAACTGCCGCATGCCATGCACCGGCTCCGCGCCGGGGAGGAACTGGACATCAAGGCGGAAGCCCCGCAGGGGCGGCCCGCCGAGGACGAGATCGGCCAGGTCGGTGAAGCCCTCGCCACGGTGCACCGCGCGGCTCTCGTAGCGGCTGCCGAACGCGCCGAACTGGCCGGTGGGGTCTCCGGGATCTTCGTCAACCTCGCCCGGCGCAGCCAGGTACTGGTCCACCGTCAGCTCAACCTGCTCGACAGCATGGAGCGCCGCGCGGACGATCCGGGTGAACTCAGTGACCTGTTCCGTCTCGACCACCTCACCACCCGGATGCGCAGGCACGCGGAAAGCCTGATCATCCTCTCCGGTGCGGCCCCGGGCCGCGCATGGCGCAAGCCCGTGCCGCTGACGAACGTCGTCCGTGCCGCGGTCTCCGAGATCGAGGACTACGCGCGCGTGGAGGTACGGCAACTCTCCGAGACGGCCGTCGTCGGCGCCGCGGTCGCCGACCTCACCCATCTCCTCGCCGAACTCATCGAGAACGCCGCCCAGTTCTCCCCGCCGCACACCAAGGTGCGCGTCAGCGGCGAACTCGTCGGCAATGGATACGCCCTGGAGATCGAGGACCGCGGACTCGGCATGGGCAAGGAAGTGCTCGCCGAGGCCAACCGCAGGATCGAACAGTCCGAGGCCCTCGAACTCTTCGACAGTGACCGGCTCGGGCTTTTCGTCGTCAGCAGGCTCTCCTCCCGCCACGACATCAAGGTCCATCTGCGCACCTCGCCCTACGGCGGTACCACCGCGGTCGTCCTGCTGCCGGTCCCCCTGTTGCAGAGCGCCGTCACCAGGAAGGACAGCACACCGCGGGACACGGGCCACACCGGACGCGGGGAGCAGCCGGAACTGGTGGAAACCGGCTCGCCGTCCCGGCCCGCCCACGGCCCAGGTGTCGCTAAGCAGGGGCGCACGAACGGCACCGCGTTTCCCGCGTCACCGTCCCGCCCGGCCCTGGCCGGGCGGCAACGGTCACCGGCGCCCGCCGGAGTCACCGCACTGCGCCCCCGCGACCGTGCCGCCGGCGAAGGCGCCCGGGAGGGAAACGCGACGGCGATCCGGGAGCCCGAGGGGGAACTCCCGCGCAGGGTCCGGCAGGCCAGCCTCGTCCCGCAACTGCGCGAAGTCGCCGCTCCGGAGACCACCGCACCCCACGCCTCTTTTGGTGAGGGCCCGGACGATACGCACGAGCGCACCCCGGAGCAGGCAAGGGAGCGGCTGACCGCCTATCGCAAGGGATGGGCCCGGGGTCGCGCGGCGCCGCGCGGCCCCCACTCCGGCAAGGGCGAAGGCCACGGCTCCGCGGACCGCGGCAGCGAAGGAGACCACGCATGATCGAGCACGAGAGAACCGGGGCCGCCGCTCACCCTCGCGGTGAGTTCGGCTGGCTGCTGGAAGACCTGGTGGCCGGGGTGGGCGAGATTCGGCACGCGGTCCTGCTGTCGAACGACGGTCTGGCCGTGGGCATGTCGAGCGAGCTGAACCGGGAGGACGCCGAACACCTGGCCGCCGTCGCCTCCGGATTCCACAGTCTGGCCAAGGGCGCGGGACGGCAGTTCCACATCGGTGGCGTACGCCAGACGCTGGTGGAGATGGACCACGGCTTCCTGTTCGTCGCCGCGGCGGGCGACGGCTCCTGCCTGGCCGTCCTGAGCACCGCCGCCGCGGACATCGGCCTCGTCGCCTACGAAATGGCCCGGCTGGTCAAACGTGTCGGCGAGCACCTGTACGCGCCGCCCCGCACATGACCGGGGGCAGGGGCCTGGACCCCACCGACCGGGGCAGCCAGTGGTACGACGCCGACGCGGGCCCGCTCGTACGCCCGTACGCGATGACCGGGGGCAGGACCAAACCGGGTCCGAGCGGGGTGCGGTTCGACCTCATCGCGCTGGTCGTGGTCGTGGACGGCGCACCGGGCAGCGCCGAGGAATCGCTGCTCGGCCCCGAACACCGGTCGCTGCTCGCACTGTGCCGCGCGGAGCCCCAGTCCGTCGCGGAGCTCGCCGCCGACGCGGACCTGCCCGTGGGTGTGGTCCGGGTACTGCTCGGCGACCTGCTCGAATCCGGCTACGTACAGATCAGCAGGCCCGTTTCGCCTGCCCAGCTACCCGACGAGAAGATCCTGAAAGAAGTGATCGATGGGCTCCGAGCGCTCTGACGACAAGGGCGGGCAGACGACCGCCCTTGCGTTGAAAATCCTGGTCGCCGGTGGCTTCGGCGTCGGCAAGACGACCCTCGTCGGCGCCGTCAGTGAGATCCGCCCGCTGCGGACCGAAGAACTGCTCAGCGAAGTGGGCCGGACGGTGGACGACACCGGAGGCGTGGACCGCAAGACCACCACGACCGTCGCGATGGACTTCGGACGCATCACCATCAGGTCCGGGCTCTCGCTGTACCTCTTCGGCACACCGGGGCAGGACCGCTTCTGGTTCCTGTGGGACGAGCTGTCCCAGGGGGCCTTGGGCGCTGTGGTCCTCGCGGACACGCGCCGTCTCGAAGACTGTTTCCCGGCAGTCGACTACTTCGAGCACCGGCGCATCCCTTTCGTGCTGGCGCTCAACTGCTTCTCGGGGGCGCGGACTTACGGTGCACACGAAGTCTCACGCGCCCTCGACCTGGACCGGGGGACACCGGTCGTGCTGTGCGACGCACGGGACCGGGACTCGGGAAAGGAAGTGCTGGTGCGCCTGGTCGAGTACGCGGGACGGATGCACACTGCCCGGCTGCTCGACTCCGCCGGCTAGCCCCGATACGCCCTTCGCAACCGTCGAGCCTGACGGGACGCGGATGCGGAGGCGGACGGGAGTGTGAACGCGCGTGCAAATGCGGATGCGAATGCGGATGACGACACGCTTGCCGCGACGGCGACAGTGGGGAAGGGTTGCTGCGCATCAGGGGTAACGGGGAACGGGTGAACGGGGAGGGCTGGAACAATGGCGCTGGACAAGGGACTTGACTGGCTGCTGGACGACCTCACGAGCCGGGTCGAACATGTGCGGCACGCCCTCGTACTGTCCAACGACGGTTTGGTGACCGGAGCGAGTACGGACCTGGCACGGGAGGACGCCGAGCACCTGGCCGCCGTCTCGTCCGGGTTGCACAGTCTCGCCAAGGGATCCGGGCGGCACTTCCGGGCGGGCAAGGTCCGCCAGACGATGGTCGAGTTCGACGACGGAGTCCTGTTCGTCACCGCCGCGGGTGACGGTAGCTGTCTGTGTGTGCTGAGCGCGGCCGAAGCCGACATCGGTCAGGTCGCGTACGAGATGACGCTGCTGGTCAACCGCGTGGGGGAACATCTCGGGGTCGCGGCCAGGCAACCGGAGGGCTTCACCGCGAGCACGGACGTCTGATTCGCCCGGCCAGTCGCTCGACCCCGCTCTGACCTGGGCGGACTCGCCTGGCTGCGGAGTTATCCACAGGCCGGGCGAGGATCGGACCGTACGGGCTACGGTCGTCACCGAGAGTATTCGCATCTCACGGGGAGACGACAACATGGCCGTACAGGAAGTAAACCGCGCTGCCGGTGCGTCGGCAGCGGCGCAAGCACGAGAGCGAGCCTCGGTATCGGTACAGGTGCCGTCGCCACCGGCACCACCGGCACCACCGGCACCGGCGAGGCCGCTGGCCCCGGCCAGGGCCGCGCAGGAGCTGGGGCTGAAGCGAGCCGAGCTGGACCTCGCCGTCCAGCTCGGCCACCTCCGGGCCACGCCGGACCCGGCGACCGGGCGGCGCCGGTTCGCCCGCGAGGAGATCGACAGGCTGCGGGCGGCGCACGGGACCCCCGAGGCACTGCGGGAGCGGGTGCGGACGGTCGGCACCACCGAAGGCGCCCTGCTCATGAGCATCAGCCCGGCCCGTTTCACCCGGCTGGCCCGTACCGGATACATCAGTCCTGTGCGGTTCTACCTCAACCGCTACCGGGCGGTTGTCTGGCTCTATCTCGCCGAGGACCTCAGGGCGTTCGCATCCCGCGAACCGGGCCTGCTCACCGGCCGGTCCCCGGAGGCGATGCGCAGCATGTTGGCCGCGGGGGAGGACTGGCGGACCCGCAACTGGCGCGCCCGGCGCCTCGGCCTGCTGACACGGCAGACCAAGGATCCCTGGGAGCGGGCGGCCATCATCAGCTCCGTGCTCGACCCCGTCCAGTTCGCGGAGGTCGTCGACGACCCCTATGAACGCGCGTACCTCCACAAGCTCCGGCCCGAACCGGCCGTGGGACACAGCGAGTCGGCCGCGGCGCGCGAGGTCGCCGACGGGTTGCTGCTGGCCGACGACCCGGACGAGATTCTCTGGCAACGGGTAAGCCTGGCCCTGTTGTTGGACGACGCCCGCGACCACCGGTCCGCCCCACGCCCGGACGCCGGGCGACCGCTGCCAGCCGACGCCCACCAGGACGCCGGGCGTCCATTGCCTGACCCTGCTCCACCGGAGGGCGGCCGACCGATGCCGGCTCCTGACCGCGCGGACCGTGAGCGGTCACGTCCGACCCACCCGCTTGAGACGTCTCGGGGGCTCCGCGGCTGGCTCCACCGAAGGAGGCCACCTCACTGAGACGTTCACGGCGCGCGGCCCTCGGTGCCATGGCGGTCAGGGGCGTACGCCCCCGGCGCCTCCACCGCCGTCCAGGCGGGCGATGCGCCGCTGCGCGGCGAACGCCGCCGCCGGGTAACGCGGATCGGGCCGCAGGGCGTACTCGCGCAGACATGCTTCGGTGAACTTGATGACGTGCTCATCGCCGTGCTCCGCCGCTCGCGCACCGAGCTCCGCCAAGGGCGGCAGATCCGGCACCTCCAGCTGCCAGTCCATGGTGCCCTCGCCACGCCGGTCGGTGGTGAAGGCCAGCAGGAAGGCGGTGTGCACCTGCCACAACGCGGCCAGCGTCGGCTCGTGCAAGGCGTGCGGCAGGTGCGGGAGGACGATGCGCACGGCAGCGGGCGCGGTGACTCCGTGGATCAGCGGGACCGGGAAGACCTCGGGGTGGCCGAGATACACATCGGCGAACTGCACGGTCATCTCGCTCAGCAGCCTGGGCGCCTGATCCGGCGCGAGCCAGTCCAGCGCCTCCTTGTACCCGGGTGCGCTGTCGAGTGTGTCGAGCCGTTGCCGGGCGGCCCCCGGGCCCATCGGGCCATCCGGTGCCCGGCGGGGCAGTGCGGCGATCGCGGCGGGCAGTTCGTAGGAGCCGCGCAGCCGCGCGTGGCCCGGCAGTTCGGTGTAGCGGGCGGCCCAGTACGCCAGGCCCCGGGCCAGTTCGCCCAGTTGCAACGGGGTCGGCTTCTCGGCGGCGTACAGACCGCGTACGGCGTGTGCGGTGCGGATGAGACCGTGCGTAAGCCCGGCGAACAGGCCGGGGAGCAGGCGGGGCCACCACCGTACGAGCACCTCGCGCCAGTGGGCCTCGGCCAGCTCGCGGGTGAAGAGCTGCTCCCAGTCTCCGGCCCGGTTGAAAACCCCAAGCACCGGCCGCCAGGAGGTCTCGTCGGCGGGGTCGATGGCGAAACGCGCGGCGGGCGGCTCGTGGTGCGCCATGGCGCCCCTGTACCGCTCCACCCACCGCGCCACCTCGTCCTCGTGCCCGAGCAGAGCCAGCGCCTCGGCACCCATGGGGCCGTGATTGGCCAGGTCGACCCCTTGGCCGCGCTCGTACCCGAGATCGTCCATGCGCTCCAGGGCTTCGTTCAGTGCATCGCTGTAGCTGATCGACGGCATGGGCCAAACCTTTCGGATATCCCAACAGTTTGGAAAACCAAATCATCTAGACTCGCAGTATGCCGCACACACACGAGGTCGGGAAGGCGTCCCGGCTGCCGACCCCCGAAGAGGTCGAAATCGTCGCGCTCGTACCTCTGTTGGAGCCTTTCTTCCGTGGTGCGGTGGTGCGGGAGCTCATGCCCGAGCCGATGCGCGAGGCCATGGAGTCCAACGGGCTGACGCCGCGGCACGGTGCGGTGCTTCCACATCTGTTGGCCGGTCCCGCCCTGACTGTCGGGGAAATCGCCCGCAGGCTCCACGTCTCCCTGCCCACCGCCAGCGAGTTGGTCGGCGGGCTGAGCCGGGCCGGCATCGTCAAGCGCGAGCAGGACCCGGCCAACCGGCGCCGGGTCCTGGTGTCGCTGGCCGACGACTATCGCCCGCATCTCGAATCCTTCGTCGCCCGACGCATGGAGCCATTGCTGCACGCACTGGACGGGCTCACCGCCAGTCAGCGGGCTGGGTTCCTCGCGGGCCTCACGGCCTGGGTGCGCGAGGTGCGGAACTGAGGCGCGGAACTGATACGCGGAGGTGCGACTCCGCAGGTGAGGCGCAGGGCTAGGGAGTGTCGAGAGGGGCCGGGGTGGGACGGCCCGCGTCGAGCTCCAGCCGGTTGCCGGTGAAGCCGCTCTGGAAGCGGCGGTCGTGGGAGACGACCACGACCGCGCCACGGTAGTTCGACAGGGCCTCCTCCAGTTCTTCCACCAGGGTGAGCGACACGTGGTTGGTCGGTTCGTCGAGGATGAGGAGATCCGCGGGCCGCGTCACCAGGCGGGCCAGTTCCAGCCGGCGCTGCTGGCCGACAGACAGGGCCGGGACCGGCACGGCCAGGTCCTCCTCCCTGAACAGGCCGAGGGCCAGCAGCTCCTCCGCATGCTCGTCGGCGGGCCCCCGAAGGCCCCGGGCGAAGGCCGCCAACAGCGACTGCCGGGGCAGTACGGAGGGGAGCTCCTGCGGCAGATAGCCGAGTCGTTCCGGGCGGCGGACCACGCCGTCGTCGGGCTGCAGATCTCCGGCGATGACCCGCAGCAGCGTGGTTTTTCCTGCCCCGTTGGGGCCGCTGACCAGCAGCCGTTCCCCGGCTTCGATCCGCAGCCCAGGGACGTGCAGCCGGTTGCCGACCCGCACCCCTGAGAGCTCGGCGACAGGTTCCTTCGCGACAGGCCCGTCGGTGGGAGCGCCGCCCCCCGCCGTTGTCAGGTCCGCACGGAACCGGAGAGGTCGCGGAGGGGCAGGGACGGGGTTCTGCCGCAGTCGCTGCAATCGTTGGCGGGCAGCTCTGACATGCCCGGACAGTTTCGCCTCGTGGGAGCGGCGGTGCTTGCCGAAGCCCTCGCGCGGATCCTTTCCGGTACCGGCCAGCCGCTGACCGGCCGATTCCAACAGCGCATCGGTCCTCGCCATCTCGGCCAGCCATTCCTGATGATCCTGCGCCCAGCGATGACGGGCCGCGGCCTTCGCCGTCCGGTAGCCGTCCCACCCGTCGCCGTAGCGGGTGACGTCCCGCAGATCCCGGTCCACCTTAAGGATCGTGTCCGTGACCCGGGAGAGGAAGGCGCGGTCGTGAGTGACGGTGACGACCGTGCCGCGATGTGCCCGCACGTGCTCCTCGAGCCAGGCGGCGCCCTGCCGGTCGAGGTGGTTGGTGGGCTCGTCGAGCAGAAGCAGTTCGGGTGCGGCAGCCAGTACGCAGGCCAGCGCGAGGCGGGAGCGTTCCCCTCCGGAGAGGGAACCGAGGCTGCGTTCACGGGTGAGGTGAGCCAGGCCGAGGCCGTGCAGAGCCGCGTCGACGCGGGCGTCCGCCCGGTAGCCGCCGCGGCCCTCGTAGCTGGTCAACAAGTCTCCGTAGGAAGCCAGTTCATCCGGTGTCGCGTACGCGAGAGTGGCCTCGGCCTCCCTGATCCGCGCTTCGAGGACACGCAGATCCGCGAGCGCGGCGTCAACGGCGTCCTGGACGCTGTTCCAGGACGCGAGGTCGGGTGTCTGGGCGAGATGGCCGCGGCCTCCGGGAAAAACGGCGGTGACGCTACCCGTGTCCGGATGCTCGGAGCCGGCCATCAGGCGCAGCAGGGTGGACTTGCCGGAGCCGTTCTCCCCGATGACACCCACCTTTTCGCCCGGGCGGACGGTGAGAGAGACCTGGTCGAGTACGGACCGGTCGCCATAGGCCTTGGACACATCCTTCAACACCAGTTGGGCCATCGCTGACCGGGCCGTCGCCGGCCGGGTCGCGGTTGACGGCGCCGTGGGCAATGGGGTGTGACGGAGCATGGAGAGACCCCCTTGGGGTTCGTGCCCCTCGCCGCGCGCACGGCGCGGCGGGGAGGGGTTCTTTCGGACCGGGGGCAGCGCGCGTGCAGGTGCGGGACGAGTACCGGCAGGGCTGCGGGAGAAGGACAAGCGGCAACCGCGGTCGACGCGCGGCTCAGGCCACGGATCGTCGAGCGGCGCGCAGCGTCAGCACGCCGCGTCCATGCCCGGAATCACAGAAAGAAATAGAAAGAACCCATGCGCACAAGCCTAGGCCATCCCCTGTCCATGCGCTCATGAATATTTCCGAGCCGCCCCCGAGGCGATCACGGAACCCGGTCGCGACACCCGCGCGAGGGCCCGGGCTCCGCGTCCTCGCCGGTGGATTCAGCGGCTGGGCACAGAACCGACGCCGGTCGGCAGACCGTCCGATACGGATTCGGCGTACCCCGCCCAGATCCGGGCGGGGTGGCCGTCACTGACGTTCTTGAGGGCGACCTGTTTCTGGGTCTTGACGTCCTCGCCGAAGAGCCCGATCGAGGCGATCAGGTCCGGTGTGCCGCCGATGAACCACTGCGCCTTCCCGTCGTCGGAGGGACCCGAAGTGCCGGTGACGGCCCGTCCGCTCTCGCTCGCCCTCGGGGGAAGGACAAAGCTGCCGCCCTTCATGGCGCCGGTCAGGGAGGTGGCGAGGAAGGAGTTGACCAGTTTGGCGGCGGGTGGACTGATGGCCCGGCCGCCCACTGCTTTCGGCAGACGAGTGCGCTCGTCGTCGCGCTGCGCCGATTTCACGATCGAAGGCGTGACCTTGTTGCCCTCATTGCTGAACGAGGCGTAGACACCGGCCATTTCCAGCGGAGCGGCTCCCATCAGCCCGAGCGACGTCGCCTGCGATGACGCGAAGCCGCTGGAATCCGTACGCATACCCAGACTTTCGGCGGTCCGCCTGATGGCGCCGGGGCCGACGTCGTGCTTGCCGTTGGCCTTGCCCTCCGCCGAGGTGGCAAGGGCGACCGGTTCGAAGGTGACGCCGGCCTGGTAGTCGGAGCGGGTCGCGTTGTTGAGGTAGTGCCGGAAGTAGTCGCGTCCGCTGTAGAGCGCCAGAACGTGGCCGTCCCGCGGGTCCATCGAGACCGCCCCGGCCTGCCGGTCGGGATCCGGCTTCGGCTTGCCGGACTTGGGGTCCCGGCCCGCGGCGGCGAGCCCCGTCGTGACCGCACGCTCCAGCGCCCGCTGCTTGGCCGGATTCACGTGGAGAGTGATCTTCCAGCCGCCGCCCGCCAGTTCCTGCTCGCTGACGCCCGCGTCCATCAACTCCCGCCTCGCGGTGTCCACCAAGTAGCCCGTCTGCCCGGAGAGGCCCGCGCCGGGCTTGGGGGCAGCCGGCTCGGGGAATTTCATCCGCTCGCGGGCCCCCCGTTTCAGCCAGCCCTCCTCGACCATGTTGTCGAGCACATAGCCCCAGCGCGCCTTCACCAGCCGTTTGCCCGCGGGGGCCGCGACCGCCCAGTCGTACTGGCTCGGCGCCTGCAGCAGAGCCGCGAGGTACGCGCCCTGCTCGACGGTCAGCTTCTCGACCTCCACGTTGTAGTACGCACGCGCCGCCGCCTGGACGCCGTACGCGAGCCGCCCGTAGTAGCTGGTGTTCAGATAGCCCGCGAGAATGTCGTCCTTGGAGTCGTGCCGGTCGACCTTCAGCGAGATGATCAGCTCCTTCACCTTGCGGCTGACGGTCTGTTCCTGGCTGAGGTAGTAGTTCTTGACGTACTGCTGGGTGATGGTCGAGCCGCCCTGCTTTTCCTGGCCCGTCACCGTGCTGGCGATGCCGCGGGCGGTGCCCGACAGGGAGATGCCCGAGTCCTTGCCACCGGCTTTCCGCGACGCACCGGCTTCTCCCGCCTGTCCGGCCCTGTCGACGTCGCCGACTCCATCGACGCCATCGACGTCTACGGTCCCGCCGACTCCGCCCGCCTTCCGCCGCTCCGCCGTCCGCTCCGGACTCCGCCTGATACGCATGGCGCCATCCTCGGCACCGAAGATCTTGGTCAACCGCAAGGGACGCATCGGTCGCCGCACGGAGGTGTATCAGCGGTGTATCGGTTCTGCCTCGGGACAGGAGGGGCCGCCGGGCAGGCGGAGGGTGGCGAGGGCGCCCCCGTCTGGCGCATTGGTGAAGACCAATTCGGTGCCGAGGACCGCGGCCTGGCCGAGCGCGATGGTGAGACCCAGGCCATGGCCCGTACCGCGTTCACGGGCGCCGGTACGAAACCGCTTCGGGCCGTCCTTGAGCAGCGTGTCCGGATACCCGGGACCGTGATCCCGTACGGTCACGACCCTGTCGGCGCCGGCCGTTCCGCCCAGCACGGTGACCGTGACGGGAGCCTTGCCGTTCCGGTGTGTGTTGACGATCAAATTGGTGATGATGCGCTCCAGCCTGCGCGGGTCCGTCCAGACCGTCACGGCCTTTTTGGATCCATACGCCGCAGGCTCATCCACGTCATCCAGGGCACCCACCGCATCCACCCCACTCACGGCACCCACCGCACCCACCGCATCCACCCCACCCGCGGCACTCACCGGACCCTCCGCGTCCTCAACGCGGAGCCGGACGGGCAGGCCGATGCGGATGACGATCTCCTCCAGCAGCGGACCGAGGGCGCACGGTGACAGATCGGCCTGCTCCGCTCCCGCGTCCAGCCGGGAGATCTCCAGGAGCTCCTCGACCAGGGCGCTCAGGACGCGTACCCGGTCCCGTACGTACCCGGCAGCTTCCCCGTCGGGCAGTAGTTCGGCGGAGGTCACCAAACCCATGAGCGGGGTGCGCAGTTCATGGGCCACATCGGCGGTGAAGCGCTGCTCGCCGCGCAGCCGCTCCTGAAGCGCGGCCGCCATCGTGTCCACGGCCATGGAGATCTCGGCGATCTCGTCGTGCGGGCGGGGCGCCGCGGAGATCCTGGCGTCCAGTTCCCCGGCCGCGATGCGACGCGCGGTACCGGCCGCGCTCCGCAGCCTGCGGCTCATCCGCCCTGCGGTCAGCACGCCCAGGGGCAGCACCACCGCGGTGGTCGTCACCCCGCCAGGACCATGTTCGCGTCGAGCGCGCCGATGTCTCGCATGGTGGTGGTCATGTTGACGCGTACAGAGAGGACTTGGCCGCCGGCCGGGCGCGCCGACCACATCGCGGGACCGCCCGGCCCGGCTGCGGGCCTGTCTGCGGGCTCGTGGTCACGGCCGGACTCGGCGTCGGGTCCGGCGTCGGGTCCGGCGCCGAGGGGATGGCGCGCCCGCCCTGCGGTGTGACGGCGGCCAGCACCGTGCCGTTCCAGCGGTAGCGAACGGTGAAGCGGGCGTTGTCGGCGGTGGAGGAGATCACCAGGTCGGCGCCCAGGGTCTCGCCGGTGAGCCCCAGCGGACCCAGGCTGGTCAGGACCGGTCGGACCGCGCTGCCCGAGGCCCGGTAGACGTGGATCAGAGTCAGCCCCGCGGATGCCTCGTCCCACGCCACGACGACTTCGTCGCGCCCGTCGCCCGTCACGTCCCGGTACACGGGCCGCCGCAGGCCGCAGTCCACGCCGGGGCAGTCCGCCAGTGCGTTCCGCACGAGTCGCGGCACACTGGGGTCCTTCTCCAGCAGCTTCTTCACCGACGCTTTCCGCAGCCCGCTCGCGGGCGCGGTGACGCCTTCGACGACCGGGTACCGCCTGGTCGGGGGAGTGGGCCCGCCCGCGTCGGGCGGAACCGGCGGAGCGTAGTCCGGCCACAGCGGCGAAGCGCTGACCGGCGGGGAAAGGCGGGGCGCCGTGCCCCCGTCGCGCGCTCCGGTCTCCGACGCGCAGGCCGTCAGCCCCAACAGGGCCGCACCCGCGGCCAGGGCGGTCAGGAGGGGCCGCCGTCGATCAGGGGGGCCGGTGTGGGGGAAGCGGCGCATAGGGACGTCAGCGTACTGGTGTACGGACAGTCCCCTGTCGGGGCGTGCGTCAACTGGTTGCCGTTTCGGCAAGAAGAATTGCCGTGCGGCGGGCGCCAGGCGGACCATCTCTTATGGGCGACGGGCGGAGGCACTTCGCGTGCACGCCCCAACAGGATCCGAGCGGCGCTACGGCAGCGGGACCTCGGGTGCGCTGCCGCGGCCCGTCAACGCCGGCCTGACCACCGGCGCGACCCGCCCGGCTGTCGCGCGCCCGGCGGAACGTGGACCGCGTCATGAGCAACCCCAACAAGGAGACCCCGATGGCCGACGACGAAACCAGCACCTCGGACGAGGCGTTCTGGGACGGCCGCTACGCGCAGAGCGACCGGATCTGGAGCGGTAACCCCAATACCGTCCTGGTCCGCGAGGTCACCGGAACGAAGCCGGGCCGCGCCCTCGACCTGGGCTGCGGCGAAGGGGCCGACGCGATCTGGCTCGCGGGACAGGGGTGGCGCGTCACCGCCACCGACATCTCCGGGGTCGCCCTGGCCCGTGCGGTCCGGCACGCGGCGGCGGAGGACGTCACCGACCGCGTCGACTGGCAGCGGCACGACCTCGGAGCGTCCTTCCCCGAGGGCGCCTTCGATCTCGTGTCGGCCCAATTCCTGCACTCACTCGGCGACATGCCGCGCGAGGAGATCCTGCGGTCCGCGGCCTCGGCCGTCGTACCAGGCGGGGTGCTGCTGGTCGTCGGACACGCGGGATGGCCTTCCTGGGAGCACAACCCCCAACCCGGGGTGCACTTTCCCACGCCGCAGGAGGTCCTTGAAGCACTCGAACTCCCCGACGGGCACTGGGAGGTGCTGATCAGCGAAGAACATGCGCGGATCCAGACGGCTCCCGACGGGGAGCCGGGCACCCGCACGGACAACACCCTGAAAATCCGGCGAACCGACCGCTCGATGCCCGTCTGAGGCCCGTCCGATCGCCCGAGGAGCCACCCCGGCGATTATTCGGTTGCCTTCCGGGGCGGCGATGGGCTGTACTCCCGATGACGGCCTTTCGACCCAGGAGATGATTATGCGCGGAGCGTTGATGTCCAACCAGAAGGGGAATGCCACCTATCTAAAGGACATGACGCTCAGTGAGTACGTTGAACCTGGGGATTCTGGCGCATGTGGACGCCGGTAAAACGAGCCTGACCGAGCGGCTGCTGTACGCCGCCGGGGTCATCGACGAGATCGGTAGCGTCGATGACGGAAATACCCAGACCGATTCCTTGGCGCTGGAACGGCAACGCGGCATCACGATCAAGTCCGCCGTGGTGTCGTTCGCCATCAAGGACGTCATGGTCAATCTGATCGACACACCCGGCCACCCGGATTTCATCGCCGAAGTGGAACGGGTGTTGAACGTGCTCGACGGCGCGGTGCTGGTGATCTCCGCCGTCGAAGGGGTGCAGGCACAGACCCGCGTGCTGATGCGGACGCTGCGACGGCTGCACATTCCCACCCTCGTCTTCGTGAACAAGATCGACCGCCGTGGGGCGCGATACGACGACGTACTGCGGGCGATCTCCGAGAAGCTGACGCAGACGGCGGTTCCGATGGGCTCGGTCCACGACATCGGTACCCGCACCTCCGGATTCGTCCCCCACGACGCGGACGACGCCGGGTTCTCGGCGGGGCTGACCGAGGTGCTCGCCGAGCACGACGACGAGTTCCTTGCCGCGTACCTCGACGACACCACGCGGCTCACCCACGGGCGCCTGCGCGACGCGCTTGCCGCGCAGGTCGGGCGGGGGCTCGTGCATCCGGTGTTCTTCGGCTCGGCGGCCACCGGGGCCGGTGTGGACGCGCTGACCGCCGCCATTGAGGAGTTGCTGCCGCGGGCCGAAGCCGATGCGGACGGCCCGGTCTCGGGCACCGTCTTCAAGGTCGAACGGGGGCCGGCGGGGGAGAAGACCGCGTACGCCCGCCTGTTCTCCGGGACGGTGCGTGTGCGCGACCGGGTGCGATTCGGGGAGAACGGGGAGGGGAAGGTCACCGCGATCAGCGTCTTCGGACCCGGCCCGGCAGACCCGTGCACATCTTTCTCCGCGGGCCGCATCGCGAAGCTCCGCGGACTGGGCGACGTACGGATCGGCGACACGCTCGGCGAGCCGCGAACGGCCGCCGGGAGCCACTCTTTCGCCCCGCCGACGCTGGAGACGGTTGTCGTACCCTGCTGCCCCGCCGACAGGGGCGGGCTGCGTCTCGCGCTCGACCGGCTCGCCGAGCAGGACCCATTGATCAATCTGCGGCAGGACGACGTCCGTCAGGAAATGCTCGTCTCGCTCTACGGCGAAGTGCAGAAAGAGGTCATCCAGGCGACGTTGGCCGACGGCTTCGGTATCGACGTCGAATTCCGTGGCACCACCACTATTTGCATCGAGCGGCCCAGCGGCAGCGGCGAGGCCGTCGAGGTCATCGAAAAGGATCCCCATCCATTTCTCGCCACCGTCGGATTGCGAATCGACCCGGCGCCCGCTGATTCGGGTGTGCGTTTTCGGTTGGAGATCGAGCCGGGCGCGCTGCCGCTCTCGTTCCGCAGGGCGATCGAGGAATCCGTACGGGAGACTCTGTCCCAGGGGCTCCACGGGTGGCGGATCCCCGACTGCACTGTCACTCTGACGCATTCCGGCTACTGGCCACGGCAGAGCCACGCCCACGCCACCTTCGACAAGAGCATGTCGAGCACCGCCGGAGACTTCCGCAATCTGACCCCCCTGGTCCTGATGGGCGCGCTGCGCCAGGCCGGCACCACAGTGCACGAGCCGATGCACCGGTTCCGCCTGGAACTCCCGGCGGACGCGCTCGGCTCGGTGCTGCCCGTGCTCGCACAGCTGCGCGCCGTTCCGCGGACCACGCGGACACGCGGTTCCTCGTACGTCCTGGAGGGGGTCGTTCCGGCCGCGTCGGTGCATGGGATCGAGCAGCAGCTGCCCGGCCTGACCAGTGGCGAAGGCGTGCTGGAGGCCGCCTTCGCCAGCTACCAACCGGTACGCGGCACGATCCCGTCCCGGCCACGCACCGGTCACAACCCGCTCAACCGCAAGGAGTACCTCATGAACGTCGTACGCGGGGTGTCGGGAGGGATCAGCGGCGGAGCAGCCGGACATGAGTCGCGGCCGCGGAGCTGACCTGGTCCGCGACACGGTAGCCGTGGATCCCGTCCCCCAGGTTGTCGAGCAGTCGTTCGCCCCCGCCGGCGAGGATCGGGACGATGGCCAGGTGCAGTTCGTGGATGAGCCCGGCGCGCAGGTACTGCTGAACGGTGGCCGGGCCTCCGCCGATCCGCACGTCCTGCCCCGAGGCTGCCTCGAACGCCCGGTGCAGCACCGTCTCGATGGGCTCATCGGTGAAGTGGAAGGTGGTCCCGCCCTCCATCGGCACCGACGGCCGCAGGTGGTGGGTGAGGACGAACACATCATGGTGGTAGGGCGGGTTGGGGCCCCACCAGCCCGTCCACGACTCGTCCTCCCACGACCCGCGCTGCGGCCCGAACATGTTGCGCCCCATGACGGTGGCACCGATGTTCTGCTCGCTCCGGTCGAGGTGGTCGACGTCGATCCCCGTTCTGCCTTCAGCGCGGTCGCTCATCGCGGCGAACATCCACGCGTGCAGGTCGTCGACGCCGTCGCCGAAGGGCGCTTCCAGCCGCTGGTTGGGACCGACGGCGTAACCGTCCAGGGAGATGGTGAGGTTGTGCACGCGTGACTTCGGCACGGTGTACTCCTTGGTGCGTCCGGAAGGAGGCCTGCTGAGCCCAACGGCGGGTCGCCGGGGGCTGTGCTCGCTTCCACCCCTACGTCGATCGAGATACGGGTGGATCGACAGCCCGCTCCAAGAATCTTTTTGCCGGTCAGGTTTTCCCGCGCAGAGATACGTCGACGACCTCGGCGATCGCGTTGGTGTAGCGCACGATGCCCGGCGAACGCACGGGACACGGGCGGGACCTCTTCGTGGTCGGGGCGAGACAGAAGTGCAGATGATCGTCAGCGCGGTGCAGGGAGGTGAGCCCGCCCGTGCAGTCCCGCGCGCGGGCCCGCTCCTCGTCGTTGCAGGGCAACTGCCTCGTCCAGGTGTAGCGGTCGCCCGCCGGGCTCACCCGCCGCCCCGCGTCCGCCACGGTGTCCGGACCGGAAGCGGCCTGCGCCCGGTAGATGTCGTTGACCCGGCGGACCCGGTCCGGCGCGAAGGCGTCCGGAGCCTGGAGCACCCACACGATCCTGGGCCGGGGGATCCCGGCGTCGCGCGCCGCCGTCGCGATCTGTTCGGTGAGAGCCTTCGCGTCGGCCGCGTACCGCGTGTAGTACCGAGCGCTGCCGCCCTGGGGGATCGAACCCATGCACGGCGTGTAGCCCCACGAGTTTCCCCAGAACTGCAACACCACGACGCTCGGCGTCTCGGCCCCCACCAGCGCGGCCGCCTTGTCCCGGGGCGGCACCAGGGAGTCGCGCTGTGTCTCGGTCAGGTAGTCGCACAGGGTCGTACCGGAATGCGGCGCACTGTGTACGGTCGCCCGCCCGGTAGCGGAGACCCGGTCTGCCAGGGCCGCCTGGCTCTCCATGGCGAGGGAGTCGCCGAGGTACAGGACACGTGACCGCTCCCGGGGCTGCCGTTCCTGCGGCTTCGGTGCCTTCGGGGTGGGCGTGCCCGGCCCGGATTCCGCGGACCGCCCGGCTGTGGGCGGACCGGGAGCGACTGCCGGGGGAGCGGTGGGGACGTCCGAGGGATCCGAGCAGCCCGACACCCAGAGCAGCGCCAGTACAGCCAGTGCCGCGCACCGTCCACGCCTCACAGCAGCTCCCTCCCGCCCGGCCATGAGGGACCACAGTGGACCCGGAGGGCACAGAGGTCCAGACCGTGCGCACGGCAATACGGGGCACACGCTCAGCGGGACACGGGACGCCGACCGGGTCCCCCGAGGAGACTTGGGCGTCCGGGAAGTGTCAGGATGTCGGTATGACGAGCAAGGTTTACTTCGACATCACCATCAATGACGAGCCCGCCGGGCGGATCACCTTCGACCTGTTCGACGACGTGGTCCCGCTGACGGCGGAGAACTTCCGCGCGCTGGCGACCGGCGAGAAGGGCTTCGGCTTCAAGGGCTCGTCCTTCCACCGTGTCATCCCGGACTTCATGCTCCAGGGTGGCGACTTCACCCGGGGCAACGGCACCGGCGGCAAGAGCATCTACGGCGAGAAGTTCGACGACGAGAACTTCAAGCTCAAGCACACCAAGCCGGGCCAGCTCTCGATGGCGAACAGCGGGCCGAACTCCAACGGCTCCCAGTTCTTCATCACCACGATCGTGACCTCGTGGCTCGACGGCAAGCACGTCGTGTTCGGTGAGGTCGCCGACGAGGAGAGCCTGAAGCTGGTCAAGAAGATCGAGGGCTACGGCTCCTCGAACGGCAAGACCAGCGCCAAGATCACCATCGCTGACTCCGGGGCGCTCTGACCAGCTCCTGCCGGATTCACACGTGCCGGGGGGCGGCGAGACATCGCCGCCCCCCGGCACGTGTGCGTACAGCGGCACTCGGCGACTCCCCGAGAGGTCGCGGAGGTCATACGACGCCGGGGCCCAGGTCCCGTGGTCCGTACAGGGCGGCATCCGTCCCGGTGGCGAGGGCCCAGTACCGGTCGCCGAAGGACCAGTGCCACCACTCCGTGGGGTAATTCACCAGCCCCGCCGCCGTCAGGGCGGCTCCCAGGATCTCCCTGCGCGCGCGTGCCTCGTCGCCGATGCCGTCCGCGGCGGTGTAGCAGGCCCCCGCACTGTCCTCCGGACTCGCGTTCATCGGCGTGCCCAGTTCGAGCTCGTGTCCGTCCGCGTCGGCCAGCGTCAGGTCGACGGCGGCGCCGGCGCTGTGCGGTGCGATGTGGGGCGGTGATACATAGCGGCTCGCCGACGCGGCGACCTGTTCCGGGGACCACTCGGGGTGCGCGGTCCGCAGTTCATCCGCGTACTCCTCGAAATAGTGCCGCTGCAGGGACAGCGGCCGGTACCCCTCGACGAAGAGCAGGCGCAGGCCGCGCGGCAGTGACGCCTGCGCCTTGACGAGCCGGCCGAGGACGCCTTCGCGCAGGAAGCAGAAGACTCCCGCGGCGTCCTCCACGCGTACGTCGACCAGCAGCGCCCCGTCGAGGCGAACGTCGACGAGCGCCTCACCGCACCCGCGGACAGGCACGGCGGCGACGCGCGGGTCCGACATCAGGATGATCTCGTTCATGCGGTGATCATCCCCGAGGGGCGGTACTGCTCCCGTCGCCCGGGTGGATGTCAGCGCGCGATGCGGCGTTCCGCGGCGGCGATGGAGAAGTCGTTGATGCTCGCGTATCGGCGCCGCATCAGGCCGTTCTCGTCGAACTCCCAGTTCTCGTTGCCGTAGCTGCGGAACCACCGGTTCTGGTCGGTGCGCCACTCGTACTCGAAGCGGACGGCGATGCGGTTGCCGGTGAAGGCCCACAGCTCCTTGCGCAGGCGGTAGTCCAGTTCCCGCTGCCACTTGGCGCGCAGGAACTCCACGATCTCCGGGCGCCCGCTGAGGAACACGTCGCGGTTGCGCCACTCGGAGTCCTCGGTGTAGGCGAGGGCGACGCGCTCGGGATCCCGGCTGTTCCAGGCGTCCTCGGCCGCCCGGACCTTCTGCTCGGCGCTCTCGGCGGTGAACGGCGGAAACGGAGGCCTCTGCTCGGTCATCAGTAATCCCTTCCTCATCGGAGAACGGTCGTTCTCCTCCTGGTGGCAGCCTAGGAGAACAGTCGTTCTCGCGCAACGTTCGCAGCGGAGGGAATTGGTGCGTCACCCCTGCCCGGCCCGGCAGGAGGGGGGTAGCTGTCACATTCCGGCTACAGGGCAGGTGCGGGGGAAGGGCGGGGGTGCGACGGGCCTAAGCTCCTGGGCGTCGGATCATTGTGCGGGCCGGGTGAAGATGTCATGGCAGAACGCGCATCCAATGCGCTGTTTCGTGCGTTCATTGAGCCAGGGGCACTCTCATGTGACCGCACCACAGGGGTATTTGGGGTATTCATCTTGAAAATTAGTGTTATGAGCATGCGCCGCGCGTCCGCAGTGGCCATCACCGCGGGCGCCGTTCTGTCGGCCGGTGTGCTGGCCACGCCGGCGCAGGCCGCCGCGGTCCCGACGCCGAGCATCGTCGCCAAGGGCGGCTTTGTCATGAACAACGGCACGGGCAAGACTCTCTTCGGCAAGGCCGCGGACACCCGTCGGGCCACCGGCTCCACCACCAAGATCCTGACGGCCAGGGTTGTGCTCGCGCAGCCCAACCTGAACCTGGATGCCAAGGTCACGGTCCAGAAGGCGTACAGCGACTACATCGTCGCCAACACCGCGTCCTCGGCGCGTCTGATCGTCGGCGACAAGGTCACGGTGCGTCAGCTGCTGTACGGGCTGATGCTCCCGTCCGGCTGTGACGCGGCATACGCACTGGCCGACAAGTTCGGCAGCGGTTCCACGCGAGCCACGCGGGTGAAGTCGTTCATCGGCAAGATGAACACCACGGCCAAGAGCCTCGGCATGAACAACAGCCACTTCGACTCGTTCGACGGCATCGGGAACGGCTCTAACTACTCGACGCCGCGTGAGCTGACGAAGCTGGCCAGCAGTGCGATGAAGTACTCCACGTTCCGTGCGATCGTGAAGACCAAGTCGACCAAGCAGAAGGTCACGACGAAGAGCGGTGGCTACCGCTACATGTCGTGGGCCAACACCAACAACCTGCTCGGCAGCTACTCGGGCGCCATCGGCCTCAAGACGGGCTCCGGCCCGCAGGCCAAGTACTGCCTGGTCTTCGCCGCCACCCGTGGCAGCAAGACGGTCATCGGCACGGTCCTCACCTCTTCCTCGTCGGCGAACCGCACGACGGACGCGAAGAAGCTGATGGACTACGGCTTCAAGAAGTAGCCCGATCCGGGCAGGTGAAGGGGCCGGTTCACGACCATCCAGTCGTGAACCGGCCCCTTCGTTCTGTGCGGGGCGACGCCGACCCGGTGGGAGGCGCCCGCCGGGCGCGGTCGGCGGACGCGGTGGACGATGAGAGCTGTGGACGACGTATGCAGCGCCGCCGAGCGCTTCCGCCATGGCATTGAGGCCTCCCGGGACGGCTGGCCGGACCTCGTCTATCTGCCGTTCAAGAGCTTCCCCGCCGGGACGTGCTGGCCCACGACCGTGCTGCTGGCCGACTACTTCGCCCAGTGCGGACTCGGCCGGTGGGACCAGTACCGCGGCGCGCGCACGGACCGGCAGACCCACGCCTGGCTGGAGCGGGACGGTGTCCTGGTGGACATCACCGCTGACCAGTTCCCCGGCCGGGACCCGGTCATCGTGACCCGTGACCGGTCCTGGCACCACACCGTGTTCCCGTCCGCGCAGGGGCCCGAGGCCGTCCGGCTCGCGGACATCGGCAATGAGCCGGGCGAAGAGGCCAGAGCCCTGTACGCCGTCATCTGCCGGTACCTGCGCTGAAGGGCGAGCGACGCCGAAAGCTCTCTTCACAGGACATTTGCTGCGTAGTCGCGTCCACTTCAGGTCCGCTTCAGGATCATTGCTTCATGGTGTGGATCACGTGCTCGCCGGGCACCGTCGCCGGTGCTTCAGCCCCGCACCGACCGACGCCCCCGCCTCGTCAGTGTCGACGAAGCGGACGCCCGACCGGCGCCGTGACCACCCACGACCCGACCACACCACGCGCTCATCAGCGTGTAGGAGGCAGGCCACCTTGCAGCAACTCATCGCGCACGCCCGTTCTTTCGAAACCCGCTGCGCCGAGCGCAGCGAAGACCTCAGCAGGCTCGCCGGCGGACAGTCGCCGCAGGTCCTCTTCATCACGTGCTCCGACTCGCGCGTCGTGCCCTCGCTGATCACCGGCGCGGTCCCCGGCGACCTCTTCGAGCTGCGCACCGCCGGCAATATCGTCCCCAGATACAGTAACGAACACCCCGCCGGTGAGACCGCGACCATCGAGTACGCGGTAAGCGTCCTGGGCGTACGGCACGCGGTCGTCTGCGGGCACTCCCACTGCGGGGCCGTCGGCGCCCTGGTGCGCGACGACGACCTGCGGGCCGTACCGGCGGTGCGCGATTGGCTCGACAACGCCGCGCCGGAGCGGCTGCGCGACAGCGGCGACGCCGCGTTCGCCGCATCACCCGACCTCGCCGATGCCGTGCAGCGGCACACGCTCGCCCAACTGGAACGGCTGAGGGCCTATCCCTGCGTACGCGAGGGGATCGCGGCCGGGCAGCTCTCGTTGGACGCCTGGTTCTACGAAGTGCACACAGGAGCCGTACGTCGCCACCGCCCGGAGACGGGAACCTTCCAGCCGCTGTAGGCGCGGCGCGGCGTCCCCCACGACCCGCGCTCCCCGCCGCAGTTCCCGTTTACCGACGTCGACGAACCGGAGAATTCGTGCGCCGCAAGAATGCTGTGCTCGGCAAGATCAGTAACCTCAGCCCCACCGATGTCCGGCGTGACGTCCTCGCGTCCCTCGTTGTTTTTCTCGTCGCTGTTCCCCTCTGTGTCGGTGTCGCCGTCGCCTCCGGGGTACCCGCCGAACTCGGCCTGATCACCGGCATCGTCGGCGGACTCGTCGTCGGCTGCCTGCCCGGCAGCTCCTTTCAGGTCAGCGGCCCCGCGGCAGGACTCACGGTCCTGGTGCACGAGGCCGTCCAGCAGTACGGGCTCGCGTCCCTCGGCGTCCTCGTCCTGGCCGCGGGTCTCCTCCAGCTCGCATTCGGCGCCCTGCGCTGGGGGCGCTGGTTCCGTGCGATCTCCGTAGCCGTGGTGCAGGGCATGCTGGCCGGAATCGGCCTCATCCTCGTACTGGGTCAGGTCTACGCCATGGCGGACGCCGACCAGCCGGACAGCGGCCCGGCGAAGCTCGCCGGACTGCCCGGTCTGTTCACGCACATCGTCGGAAGCACCGGGGCGCTCGCCGCGTTCGCCGTCGGCGTGGGGACCCTCGCCCTCCTGGTGCTGTGGCCCCGGATGCCCGTGAAGGTGCGGTTGGTTCCGGGCCCGCTCGTGGCCATCGCCGTCGCGACCATCGCCACGGCGGCGTTCGGACTGCCCATCGCCAAGGTGGAGGTGCAGGGCCTGCTGGAGTCCATCCAGCCGCCCGGCATCGGTGAACTCGGCTCTCTCGCCCAGGTGTCGGTCATCGGCACGGTTCTCGCGTTCACCCTCATCGCATCGGCGGAGAGCCTCTTCAGCGCCGCGGCGGTCGACCGTATGACGGATGGCTCGCGCACGGACTACGACAAGGAGCTCATGGCCCAGGGTGTGGGCAACACCGTGTGCGGAGCCCTCGGCGCCCTGCCGATGACCGCGGTGATCGTACGCAGCGCGGCGAACGTCCAGGCCGGTGCCCGGACCAAGCTCTCGCGTGTCCTCCACGGCTTCTGGCTGCTGCTGTTCGCGGCGCTGCTCCCGGCTGCTCTCGGCGTCGTCCCCCTCGCGGCGCTCGCGGGTGTCCTGGTGTACGCCGGGGCCAAGCTGGTGCCCGTACAGCTGCTGCGGCCGCTGTGGCGCGAGCACCGTGGAGAGGCCGTGATTCTCGGGGTGACCGCGGTCGCCATTGTCGTCACCAACATGTTCGAGGGCGTCCTGCTGGGGCTGCTGCTCGCTGTGGTGAAGACCGCCTGGGAGACCTCTCATGTCAGCCTCGAAATGAGTGAGTTGACCGGGGGGCGCCTGACTGTCGTGGTCACCGGCAACGCGACCTTCCTGCGGCTCCCCAAGATCCTGGACGCACTGGAGGCGCTGCCCGCGGACAGGCCGGTGGAATTGGACCTGTCCGAGCTCCGCCACCTGGACCACGCCTGCCGCACCGCTCTCGACAACTGGGCCGCCCAGCACAACGGCGCGGACGGACCGCCCCCTTCGACTCAGATGCCGCTGACGACTGCGGGCAGCGCGGCCGGAGGGTAACCCCCTGCGCGACCGGCGCCGGCTCCCACCGTTCCCTCGCGACGGTGGGAGCCGGCGCACGTCCCGGTGCCCCCGGAAGGGGCGGGAGGGCCGCGCCGTAGGGTGACGGCGTGACGACCAGGGATGTGGCGGGCGCAGGCAGCGATCGATTGATGTACGGGTGCATGGGACTCGGCGGGAGCTGGGACACCACGCCCTATGGCGCCTCGGAGATCTCCGAGGCGGAGGCGGCGATCGAAGCGGCGCTGGACATCGGCATCACCACGTTCGACCACGCCGACATCTATCGGCACGGGAAGTCCGAGGCCGTCTTCGGCGAGGTGCTCGCCCGCACGCCAGGGCTTCGTGAGCGCGTCACGGTGCAGACCAAGTGCGGCATCCGCCTCGCGGACGGCGACCGCCCCGGCCGCTACGACCTGCGCGGCCCGAGCATTGTCCAGCGGGTCGAGGAGAGCCTGACGCGCCTGCGCACCGATGTCATCGACGTGTTGCTGCTGCACCGTCCGGATCCGCTGGCGGACCCGAGGGACACGGGGGAGGCGCTGACGGCGTTGCACCAGCAGGGCCTGGTCCGCCGGTTCGGCGTATCGAACATGGGCGCGGAGCAGATCGCGCACCTTCAGCGACATGTCGACTTCCCGCTGGTCGAGAATCAGCTGGAGATGTCCTTGCGGAGCAGGGGCTGGGTCGAATCCGGTGTCCTGGTGAACACCCCCGAAGGGGCAGCCAACGGCTTTCCGTTCGGGACGATCGAGTACTGCCGGGTGAACGAGATCCGCCTCCAGGCATGGGGATCACTCGCGCAGGGACGTTTCACCGGCCGGCAGGAAGCGCCGAACGAGCACGCGACCGCCCGCCTCGTCGCCTCGCTCGCCGAGGCGAAGGGCACCACACCGGAGACCATCCTGCTGTGGTGGCTCCAGCGTCACCCGGCGAGGATCGCCCCGGTCATCGGCAGCGCCCGCCCCACACGCATCCGCGCCTGCCGTGACGCGGCGCTGCGGGAACCCGCCCTCACCCACGAGGAGTGGTACGAGCTCTGGATCGCGGCCCGTGGCATCCCGCTGCCCTGACCGCCCACCTGGCCCGGCCTTCCTCGCGGCCCTTGAAACCGCACGTCAGAGCGGATCCGCTGCCTGTGTGCGAGAGGGAGGCCTCCGGGGTTTGTTACCAAGTCCCGGGGATGGCGGGGACCGGCGCGGGTGGAGCGTGCGCAGGGGGGAGTGGGTGTGCTGGAAAGCGGTTGTTGTTGAGCACTCAACGGGTAGGTGTAACTCCCAGCGAACCTTTGGTAAGTGTTCATTTCGGATTCGTGCCCGATACGGGAGAGGGTTACGGAAATGGCCGCCTTCAGTAACGCAAGCCGGTACACCCGCAGACACCCCCGGCGTGGGGCCAAAGTGTGGCTCCTCGGCAACAAGCCGGGAACCTGCACTGCCCGCCGGTTCGCTTCCTGAGTGCCGGCGGCACGCTCAGAGGGGGCAGTCCCATGTCTGCTTCTCGTAACGCCCGCCGTATCGCCGCCGCGGTCCTGGCCGTCGGCGCCGTCATCGGCGCAGCAGCCCTGCCGGCCTCGGCCGACGGTCCCGGGGACCGGTCGGCCGTTGTCATCGGGCACGTCCAGTACGACAGCCCCGGACACGACAACGGATCCAACCGCAGCCTGAACAACGAGTGGATCGTGGTGAAGAACAACGGTCGCCACGCCGTGAACCTGCGGAACTTCACGCTCACCAACAAGGACGGCCAGCGCTACCGCTTCACCAACGTCCGCCTACAGGGCCGCTCCGCCGTCAAAGTCCACACCGGCGTCGGCCGTGACAGCCGCCACGACGTCTTCCAGGACCGCCGGAACTACGTGTGGGACAACCGCTCGGACAAGGCCACCCTGCGCAACGACCGCGGCCGGGTCATCGACACCGAGTCCTGGGGACGCGGCCACCACCGCTGATACCGGCAGGTGGTCACCCTCCCGAGGGCGTCGCCCTGAGGGTTTGAACCACCGCAGTCACCCGCACGGCGTGCCACGGCAATCCAGCCGCGGCACGCCATTCCCATGTCCGGCGCCGAATTCCGGCGCGGGGGTCATGCACGTCACGTCTCTCCCGAGCAGCAGATCCGCGGGCGGCGAAGTAGCATCCGGCAGAATTGGGCCGCGGGTTTTTCGTTATCGCGGCCCCAGCGACCGGTCTCCCTCTGTGTCGGATGGAAAAGTCGGGACCGGGCACAGCCCGAGGAGGAGTGTCGAGCGTGGGCAGCGAACGCGAAACCGCAGTGATCGAGGCGGCGCAGGGCGGGGATCAGCGGGCGCAGGACGAGCTTGTCGCCGCGTACCTGCCGCTCGTCTACAACATCGTGGGCCGGGCGCTGAGCGGGCACGCCGATGTGGACGACGTGGTGCAGGAGACGCTGATCCGCGCGCTGAGCGGCCTCGGCTCCCTGCGCGTGAGAGCGGACAGCGCAAGATCCTTGTAGGCGGACATTTTGGATCCCGCTTGGCGGACAGCTGATCTCCCTGTCGGTACGGCCGTTCGTGTGTTTTCGAACCCAGGTACCGAACTGGTGATCCCTCCGGGGGTTTGCTCGCTGGTGTGAGGACAACGAGCTGGACCGCGCCGGAGGGACCGTGAAGAAGTCTTGCAGGGAGATCATGGAAATCTACGAGGCCCTGGACGCCACCGGGTGTGCGCATTCGGCTGCCCAACTGGCCGGGGTCGACCCGAAGACCGTCCGCAGGTACGCACGGATGAGGGACACCGGTCAGCCATCTGACGCACCGGTGATGCGGCCGAAGCTGATCGACCCGTTCCTTCCCAAGATCGAGGAATGGGTGGAACGTTCGCAAGGCAAGGCCCGCGCGGACAAGCTCCACGAGCGCCTGGTGCTGCTGGGGTTCACCGGCGATGAACGCACCACGCGCCGGGCGGTGGCGGTCGCCAAGGGCCGCTGGGACGCAGGGCACCGCAGAACGTATCGCCCATGGATCACCGAGCCGGGGCTGTGGGTCCAATTCGACTGGGGATGGGGCCCGAAAGTCCCTGGTCCCGGCGGCGGTGCGCCCCGCGTGACACTGCTGTTCTGCGCATGGCTGGCCTGGTCCAGGTTCCGGGTGGTGATCCCGGTCTGGGACCGGACCCTGCCCACGCTGATCTCCTGCGTCGACTCGATGCTGCGGGCGATCGGCGGAGTGCCGACCTATGCGCTGACCGACAACGAGAAGACGGTGACCATCGACAGGGTCGCCGGTGTCGCGGTCCGCCACCCCCAAATCGTGGCCGCGGGACGGCACTACGGCCTTCAAGTACATACGTGTGTGCCGTTCGACCCCGAATCGAAGGGCGGCAGCGAGGCCACGGTCCGCGTCGCGAAGGCCGACCTGGTGCCCACCGACGCCAACCTGCGGCCCGCCTACGACTCGTTCGCCGAACTGCGCGGGGCCTGCGCGATCTTCTGCCAACAGGTCAACAACCGGGTCCACCGTGAGACCGGCCGGGCCCCTTCCACCATGCTCGACATCGAGCGCACCCGCCTGCACGCGCTGCCCGCCGGCCCGCACACCCTCGCACTGGGCGAGTCGAGGCAGGTGCTGCGGGACCAGACGGTGCGCTTCGGGTCGGTGCGCTACTCGACCCCGCCCGGACTGGTCGGCCAGGAAGCGTGGGTGCGCGTCGACGGCGACGAGCTCGTCGTGGTCTGCGACCTGTCCCAGCTCGCCCACCGCCCCGAGTGGATGCAGGGCCCGGCCGGCCTGGCCGAGGTCGCCCGGCACCAGATCGCCCTGCCCGGGCGTCCGGTCATCGACACCGCCCACTACCCCGACCACCCCCAGGAGATGGACGGGTCCCCGCGCCCGCCCAAGGTCAAGCCCGGCAACGACGCCGAGGAAGCCTTCCTGGCACTGGGCCCCGGGGCGAAGTCCTGGCTGATCGAGGCCGCCGCGGCCGGAACCACCCGGATCCGGGTCAAGATGGCGGGCGCCGTCGAGCTCGCCGCCCTGGTCGGCACCGCCGAAGTCGACCTCTCACTCGGACTGGCGGCCATCAACCGGCGCTTCGCCGAGGGCGACCTGATGTCCATCGTCCAGCACCGCAAAGAGGCCGCCCGCCCCGCCGACCTGGTCGTCGCCGACGAGGCACACTCCGCGCAGCCCGGCACCGGCGCCTGGTCCGACTTCGGCCGCCCCGCCACCTGATCCCCCGTTCCCGGGCCGCGAAGCGGCCCGGGAACGGACAGTCCCGAACCATCCAGCAAGGAAAGGCAGTTGCCCATGGCCACCACAGCCGTCATCGATCCGCCCGAGCTGATCCCCGCCCCGTCCCCGGTCCCGCCCGCGCCTCTCGCGCCGCCGATCCCGGCCGAGCTGGACGCGGTGCTGCGAAGGATGCGGTTCCCCTACCTCCGCGCGGCGGCCCCCGACGTACTGGCCACCGCCCGGGCCCAACGCTGGGACCCCGCCGAGGTCGTGCGGATCCTGCTGGAGGCCGAGGCCCACGGCCGCAACGAGGCCACCCGCCGCAACCACCACCGCCAGGCCGGCCTGCCCTCCGGCAAGACCTTCGAGTCCTGGAAGGAAGCCGACTCCTCGATCCCGCTGCCCACCCAGCACGCACTGATGACCCTGGAATGGATCGGCCGCGCGGAGAATTTGGCTGTCACCGGGCCGTCGGGGACGGGCAAGAGCCACCTGGCGGAGGCCCTGGCCCACAAGGCCATCGACGCCGGGATGCAGGTCGCCTGGTTCACCCTGGAATCGCTGACCACCCACCTGGGGCGGGCCACCGTCGACAACACCGTCACCAAGGCCATCGCGAAGATCACCCGGTGCGATTTGATCGTCGTCGACGACATCGGCATGCTCCCGTCCGGACAGGCCGCCGCCGAAGCGTTTTACCGTGTCATCGACGCCGCATACGAGCGCCGCTCGGTGATCGTGACCTCGAACCTGCACCCCTCGGGATTCGATTCGATCATGCCCAAAACCCTGGCGACCGCGGCCGTCGACCGGCTCCTGCACCACGCCCACATCATCCTCACCGAGGGCTCCTCGCTTCGGCTCACCCAAGCCACCACAGGCCAGGGTGTCACCCCGTTGGCCTGAGCCCGACCGAGGGACAAATAGTCATACCGGACAGGGAGATCAGCTGTCCGCACACGAGGACCTGAACTGTCCGCTCACCCGGATGTCCCACTGTCCGTGGACAGCGCGACCCGGGCAGCTTCCGGTCCTGGCTGGTGGCCATCACGATGAACCAGATACGTGACCGCTGGCAGTCCCATCGGACGACCCCCGTCAGCGGTGACCTGCCGGACGCCCGCGACATGGCCGACCCCGGCGCGGATTTCGTGGACCTGACGATCCTGCGTCTGGGCCTGTCCGGCCAGCGCCGGGAAGTCGCGGAGGCGACCCGCTGGCTGGACGCGGACGACCGGGCGCTGCTGTCGCTGTGGTGGCTGGAGGCGGCGGGCGAGCTCACCCGGGCCGAGGTGGCCGCGGCGATGGAGCTGTCGCCCCAGCACACCGCGGTGCGGGTGCAGCGGGTGAAGGCGCAGCTGGAGACGGCGCGAGTGGTCGTACGCGCACTGTCAGCCGAGCCGCGGTGCGCGCTGCTGGCCGATGCCGTCGGGCTGTGGGGCGGGGCGCCGTCCACCCTCTGGCGCAAGCGGCTGGCGCGTCACGCCCGGGACTGCACGGTCTGCTCCGGATACGGGGCCGGACTGGTGCCGGCCGAAAGACTCCTGGTCGGCCTGGGACTGATACCCGTGTCCGCCGCGCTCGCCGATGCCGTCGCTCCCGGCGGACACGGATCGCCCGACCTCGCCGCATACGGTGAAGACCTCCCCGTGCAGCTCGCGTCCTCGGGCCGTCGTGAGGAACGGCGCAGCCGGCGGACGACACGACGTCGGCGGACCGTGGCGGCCTCGGCCGCGGTGCTTCTGGTGGGAGGCGGCGCCTACGCCGGCCTGACCCTGCTGAAGCCGGGCGAGACCCGGAAGGTGGCCCCCGCGCAGGCGGCGGCCGAGGCGCCCGTGCCGACCGCCGCCCCCTCGACGAAGTCACCCTCTCCGACCGTGTCGGCCTCGACGTCTCCCACCCCGAGCGCCTCGACCACCCCGGTCAAGAAGACCGCCAAGGCGGAGCCCAAGCCGAAGCCGCCACCGAGCAAGGTCTCACCCCGGCCGGTGTCGTCACCCGATCCCCGCCCCAGCGCGCAGCCGGGCGGCGCCGCTTCCTCCTTCGCCCAGCAGGTGACCGCACTGGTCAACACCGAGCGGGGCAAGAAGGGCTGCGGTTCGGTCAGCCAGAACTCCCGCCTCGACACGGCCGGCCAACGCCACTCCGAAGACATGGCGGCCCGCGACTACTTCGACCACACCTCCCCGGACGGCCGGGGGCCCGGGGAACGCGTCACCGCCGCCGGGTACACCTGGAGTACGTACGGCGAGAACATCGCGCGCGGTCAGCAAACCCCCGCCGCGGTGATGCAGGGGTGGATGGACAGCCCCGGCCACCGCGCGAACATACTCAACTGCTCCTTCAAGGAGATCGGCCTCGGAGTGCACAACGGTTCCGGCGGCCCCTGGTGGACGCAGGTCTTCGGCGCCCGCTGACCGGCCCGCGGGAGATCGCAGCCCCGGCATCACGGGGTCGGGATGCCGCCAGGGCGGGCCGGCCGGCCGAAGCGCACGGCCACACCGGGCGAGTACAGGACGCTCACCGGCTCACCGACCGGCGCGGCCAGACCGGCGGCCCGGATGAGGTTCTCGTCGCATTCGAGCAGCTCGGCCCGGTGCAGGGGCCAGCGCGGGTGGGTGTTCGGGAGGTACATCTGCCGCCCGAAGAAGGTGTTGTGCATGCCCCAGCGGGCGGTCAGGAAATCCTCCAGAGGCGTGGGTTCCACGACCTTCTCGCCGGGTCGGACAGTGATCCGGCTGTACGCGCCGCGCGGCCCCGGCCAGCGCCGGGCGCTCGTGTACGTCACGGTGTCCTCGCCGTGCCGGACGGTCATCCGGGACCACAGGTACGGCAGCCGGAACAGGGTCCGCGCGACCGCCACCGGTATCAGGCGCGAGGCGTCGAGCGAGCGGAAGACCACGCCCCGCCGCCCCTGGGCGTCCACCGAGTAGAGCCGGACATTGGTCTCGGGAAAGGTCCCCAGGTACGGCACACCGGGGAGGGCGAACCAGCCGACGCGGTGCATGCGGAAAGTGACGAGGCCGACGTACGTCGCACCGTCGAAGGTGTCGGGCACTGTGCCGGCCGGCAGCAGCGGAGCCACCTCGGCAGGGTCCACCGCCCAGTGCAGGAAGGCCAGGTCCAGCCACGACTGGGTCAACAACGGATTGACGGTGTCGTGGGGTGGGTCGGCCGAGACCGGTTCAGGAACGAGCCACGTGAAAGACACCACACCAGCATCGCATCCGGTTCGGCGCGCCGAGCGGGATCGGCGGGCCCGTATCGCGGCCCCCGGCCACCGGAGCCCGCGGGGGCCCGGGGGAGGGGCGCGCGGTAGGCGTCCGTCGGATCGCCTCGCCGACGTCGTACGTGGTCGGGATCAGTCGCCGGAACACGCTGCCCTCCTCGGACGGGAAGGCGTTCGGCCGGGATCGTCCGGGTGGCCGCCACACCCGTCGACGCCGGTCATGCGCACGTCCGGGTGCCACAGCGACGCACGGACGACGTGCACGGGGGCCGACGTGGGGCGGGAGACGACGTGCGGGAGAATCACCCCATGATCGACCGCGCAAATGCCGTTCATGCCCTGCTTGTTGTCGATGTCCAGACGGCGTTCGTCTCCGGCGCCGACTCGGTCCCGGAGGCGCCCCGGCTGCTTGAACGGACCAAGGATCTGATCACCCGGGCCCGTACCGCCGGGGCACTGGTCGTGCATCTTCAGAACGACGGGGCCGCGGGATCGGACGACGAGCCGAGGACGCCGGGCTGGGAGCTGTTCCTGCCGGTGGCCGAGGGACCGCGGGAAGCGGTGATCCGCAAGACCGCGGACGACGGCTTCCACGAGACCCCGCTGGGCGAGCAGCTCGACGCGGCCGGTGTACGAGCGCTGGCGGTGTGCGGAGTGATGTCCGAGATGTGCGTCAGCGCGACGGTCCGCACGGCCCTGGTGCGGGGGTACCGGGTGGTCCTGCCGCACGACGCCCATGCGACGTACGACATCCCGGCGGCGGCCGGCATCAGCGATGTGGTCCCTGCCGCGGTGGTGTCCCGGGTCGCGGAGTGGGCGCTGGGCAACGAGGCCGAGATCGTCGCGCGCGCCGCCGACGTCGCATTCGAAACGCCGGGCCGAGACCAGTGATTCGGGTGTTCACCCGGGCCGGGCCCGGCCCGGGTGAACAAGCCGTGGCAGTTCCGTTCCGTCAGCCCCACGGCTGAGCGGGCGCCGTCGCCCGCGCTCTGGTCAGGCGCAGTGGGGCAGCGCGCACAGCTGCCACGGGCCCCAGGGTCCCTGCGGCGACGCCTGGGTGATCTGCCAGTAGCGGGTGTCCCGATTCCACTCATGAACCGTCAAACGCAGCCGCCCGTCGGGCAGTTCGGTGACCGTCTCGGGATGGCTCAGGCTGACGTTGGCCTCAGGAACCTTCCCCAGGGACTCCACCGGCCCCCACACGTCACCGGGACTCTGTAGGCGGCGCACCTCCATCGAGCGGCCGGTCCTCGTCGTCGACGCGAAGGCGTCGATACTGCCGTCCGCCTCCTTGAACAGCACCACGCCTCCCATGTACGGGCTGGGCGCCAGACCGAACGGCTGCGGCGTCGACCAGGCGTGGTCGCACGTGCCCTGCACGGAATGGCAGAACTGCCCGTAGGTGGAGAGGAGCAGCTCGATGCGCCCGTCACCGTTCTCGGCGGCGGTGACGTAGTAACTCTTGGGGCCGACGGTCGCTGCGCTCACCCGCGCCCAGTCGCCGTAGGCGCCGCCCGGCGTGGCCTGGCCGCGGTGCCAGACGAACGGCAGGCCTCCGGTGGCCGTGGCGTCATGGAACAGCTGGAACTGATCGACACGGCCGTCGGCCCGCGCCACCGACGTCAAACTGTCCGCGACCGCCCGACTGGCCAGCCCCTGCGCCCCCGTGTCCGCCGAGCACGCGACGGCGGCCTGCGCGGCGGTGGGCGCGATCGCCCCGGCTCCGCACGCGAGCAGCAGAGCGACCACGGCGTGTCCGGTACGGCCCCACGTTCTTCGCTTCATCAGCAGCTTCCCCCTGTGACGCACCTGCGGTGTACGAGACATCCGGGGCATCCAGTGCCCCGGTCGCAGAGCATCCTCACGTGTCACCGCCCCACCGGCCAGAGCGCGATCCGGCCACACAGCAGTGCCAGGTGTGGCAGGAGCGTCCTCAGGGGCGCGTGTCGCCGGGGTTACGGACGGCGGCGGGGCTTGCCGCTCTTGCCGCCCTTGGTGCCGCCTGAGCCGTTCCGGGGGTTCTTGCCGGCCGGCTTGCCTGCGGCGGGCTTCTGCCGAGTGCCGCCCGTACTGGGCCGCTTGGCCTTCGGCTGCGGCGGGGTCGGGGGGCGGCCCCGGGTGCTGTTGACGGTCCGCCCGCGGACGATCCCGATGAATTCCTCCACCAGGTCGGTGGTCCTGTCCTCCAGCCACGACAGCGCGATGCGCGACTCGGGGGCGTCCGACACCGGCCGGTACGTGAGGTCTTTGCGGTGGTGCAGGCGGGCGATCGACTGCGGCACGACGAGCAGTCCGATCCCCGCCGCCACGAGCTCGACAGCGTCCGTCGTCGTGGCGGGGCGTTCGTTCGCCGGGCGTCCCGGCAGGCTCTCCCACCCGAGGACGTCGTCCAGGGGGCTCAGCACGATGTCGTCGGCCAGGTCCTCGACAGTCACCTCGTCGACCGCCGCCACGACGTGGTCCTTCGGGACCATGACGACGGACGTCTCCGTGTACAGGGGAATCGCGCTGAGCACCGTCCGGTCGACCGGCAGCCGCACCAGCCCCACGTTGGCGCCGCCGCCGCGCAGGACGTCGGGGGCTTCGGCGGCGGACACCGCGATCAGGGACAGCGGAACGTCGGGCAACCGCTCGTTCCAGATCCGCACCCACTTGGTGGGGGTCACCCCCGGTACGTACGCGAGCCTGAACGAGGGGGGTGCTTCCGAGCCTGTCACTCCGCCAGGTTACCGGTCCTGGTCGGAGGTACCGCACACGCTCGATACTCTTGACCACATGACCTCGAACAAGACCACCCAGATGATGAAACCCGCGACCGCGGCCAAGAAGCTGGGTGTGTACCTCGAAGCCACCCCCGCCGAGTTCCAGGAGGGGGTCGTTTCGCGCACCGAGCTGAGCGCACTGCAGGCCGACCCGCCCCAGTGGCTGCTGGACCTGCGGCACAACGGCCCGCACCCCCGCCCGGTGGTGGCGGAGCGGCTGGACATCTCCATCGCGGGTCTCGCCCGCGGCGGCGTCACCGAGGCACTCACCACCGAGCAGATCAACACGCTGCGGGCGGAGCGTCCCGAGTGGCTGGAGAAGGAGCGCGCCACCCAGGCCGAGGTCCGCAAGGAAGCGGAGCGCATCAAGGCGAAGAACGCCGAACGCGAGGCGCGCTGAGCCACAACGGGCGCGCTCAGTAACCGCGCCACAGGCGAGCTGCCCGGCGACGCAGATCCTGCCGCAGGCGGCGAGGACGCGGCCGAAGCGATCGGCCGCCTCCCGCGCCGGGCGGATTCGCCCCGCCACGGCTCGGCCTCCAGGGATCGTCGGGCGACTGCATCGGTGCCCGACGATCGGCCTGGGCCCGGATCTCGTAGTAGGACTGGTGGGCGGTCGTACGCAAGGCCTCGTCGTAGGCCGCCATGGCCGCGCCGAGGGCCGCACCGGCAACCCCGCGGCGACGGGCATGGGACGCCAGCCAGGTGAAGAACCCCATCACCGCGGCGAGTGCGCCGACGAGTATCAGGAACGGCATGAGCTCATCCATGACCCGAGCGTAGGCGTGCGCCGCCGCTGCGCGTGGGCGGACCGCTGATCAGCGCCTCAGGTTGCCCGTGGCGTACGCGCCCCGGCGCAAAAGTCAGCCGGAGGGTCCTGCCGCCCTGATGCAACGGGCGCATCCGCACCGCGGAAGGCTCCCGACGCGTTGACCCCCGCAGCCTCACGGTGTTCCCTCGCTCACGGTGACCCGGTCGTGGCCGACCGCCGCAGCGGCGGATGACCGGGGCTCCGATGCGGGCGCACGGCCTCTCGTGCCGGGGCGTCCACCTCGGACCGGGGCCGGGGGCGCAGGGGGACAGCGCGCGGGAAACGGGGCGCTCCAGCACGCCCTGCTCCTCTCGGGGCACGCCGGACCGGCACGGAGAACACCGCCGTCGACCCGGGAGGACCCCATGACCGCACATCAGCGCCTGACCATCGGCTGCGCCACGCTCGCCGCCCTCTGCGCCGTGACCGTGCCGACCCCGGCGGGCGCCGCATCCGGCGCGGCGGCGCCGCGCACCGAGCGGGTGAGTGTCGGCCCGGGGAACGCCGAGGGCAACGCGGCCTCGACGGGCCCCGCCATCAGCGCCGACGGACGCCACGTCGCGTTCGTCTCGGCGTCCCGGAACCTGGTGAAGCGCGACACCAACGGCACACCCGACGCCTTCGTCCGCGACCTGCGCACCGGCAGAACGCAGCGCGTCAGCGTCAAGAGCGACGGGAGCGCGAGCCACGGTGTCGTGGGCGAGGTGGCGCTCAGCCCGGACGGACGGTACGTGGTCTTCACCTCCACCGCCGACGACCTCGTGCGCGGCGACCCCAACGACCTCGACGACGTATTCCTGCACGACCGGCGGACCGGCGTGACCGAACGGATCAGCCCGACGGGCGCGTCCTACGAGGGGCTGCGAGGCCCTCTGACGTACGACCCGGCGGTCAGCGGAGACGGCCGGTACGTCGCCTACGCATCGGGCGCCGAGGACCTCGCACCCGGCGATGCCAACCAGCGGGACGACGTCTTCCTCCACGACCGGCGCAAGGGGACCACGGAGTTGGCGCAGCTGTCCGGTACGGGTGAACAGGGGGCGGGCGACGCGTTCGCTCCCGCGTTCGCGGGCGACTCCGGCGGACGGTATCTCGCCTTCACGTCCAACGCCTCCGGCCTGGCGGGGGAGGAGGACCACGCCTCCGCCACCGACATCTTCCTGCGCGACCGGCAGACGAGAACGACGGAACTCATCAGCGTTCCGCACGGGAACAACCGCCGGACCCCCTCATGGGGCGCCTCCCTCAGCGGTGACGCCCGCTTCGTGGCGTTCAGCTCGACGTCCGGAGTGCTCCGCCCCGAGGGCCCGGCCCCCACCAGCGGGCCCAATGTGTTCCTCCACGACCGTGAGACCCGTCGGATGCGGCTGGTCAGCGCCGCGGCGGACGGCACACCGGCCAACGGCAGGAGCGATCACGTCTCGTTGAGCCGGGACGGGCGCTACGCCGCGTTCACCTCCGCCGCGTCGAACCTCTCCGGCGACGACCGGGACAGCAGCCCCGACGTCTTCCTGAAGGACATGCTGACCGGGGAGGTACGGCTCGTCAGCGAAGGCACCGGGCAGGTGTCCGAGGACACCGACCCCGGCCCGCGCACCGGGGTCACCGACGACGGCGGCGCGGTGACCTTCGACTCCCCGGCGGGCAATCTCGTGCCGGACGACGTCAACGGCGCGCCTGACGTCTTCGTGCGCCACTCGCGCTGACGGATTTCCGGCGGAGCGCCGGAGCCTCGTTCGCTGGTGAGGCGCGTGCCCGTGGGACTTGTCGAACCCCCGGCAACGCACACTCCGCCTTGCGGGTGAGGGCGGCCGGGCGGCCGTGTCCGTGGGGCGGTCGGGACCGTTGCTCCAGGCATGATCAAAGCAAAGAGCGTCCTCGCCGTCGTGGCCCTCGCCACGGGCGTCTCAGCACTCGCGGCACCGCTCGCGAGTGCGGCCGAGCCGGCCGGCCCGTACGTGTCCGTCCCGGACCTGCTCGACGACCTCGGCACGAGTGCCATGCCGGCCGGGCGCAAGCACGAGGTGCCCACCGTCACCTACCAGTTGAGCGAGCTGCACAAGCTTGGCGAGCTGCACCAGGTCACCGACCTGGTCCAGCCCGTCACCGGGCTGGTGCCCAGCTTTCAGTAGAGCCCTGCCGTGCCGCCGACGTGCTTTCCGGCTCCGCGGCCGGCACGCAGACAGACGGCACTCCGCACAGCGGCCGTGCGGAGTGCCGATCAGCGGTGGGCGCCCGGGGGCCGCCTCGAAGAGGTTTTTCAGAACCGGGTCTTTGAGATGCTCGGGATCTGAGGTTCTTCCTCGATCGCGTCGTCGGCGTGCGGGCGGGTGCTTGCGATGTCCGGCTGGAGAAACACCGAGGTGTAGTCCGGCTTGATCGGACGGGGAAGCCCAGCTGCCTCATCGGGGCGCTGGTGCGGCTGTGCGGTCATGAAGGCTCCATGTTGGCTGTGGTAAGCGAGCAGAATTTCCGCAATGGCACGTTTTGGACGGCGGCGTGGCCGGTCCGGCCGAATGTCGATGGGGCGGTACACAGATCAGCTTCGAGGTCGACCTCTACTGATTGCGACAGCGACAGGCAGTCGGCCGGTAGTCGCCCACCGTTCGGTTCATCTCGTGTCCGCGTCGGCAGCCCGGCGAGAAGTCCCGGTCCGGGCAGCGTCGCGGATCACCTACGGAACACCGTTGCCACTGGCTCGTGCTGAGCGAACTGCCCGTTTCCATCGGCGTCGCCTTCCGGGCCAGGTTCGGCATCCGAAGATGAGGATACGGCCAAGGACGGCCCTCCACTCCATCAGGCGGTGCCGAAGAGGTCGTGAACACCGTGAACACGGCGTGCGAATGGGTTACGAGTCGCGGCGTCCTGTGCCGGAGGCCGCTGAAAACGCGGAACACCTCGCCGGGAAACGGCAGATGAGGGCCGTACCTCCACGAACGAGGGACCGGTGATCACGCTGGTTGCCCCGGCCCGGTCACTCGGCAAACTGCCGGAGGATCTCGGCGCGAGGGTGGCAAGATGCTTGTATGACTGAAGCTGTTAAGGGCCCCGCCAGCTATTTTCCTGCGATCGAGGCGAAGTACGGCCGTCCGGTCGCGGAGTGGAAAGACCTGATCCGCTCCTCGCCGCTGACCAAGCACATGGAACTGGTTTCCTGGCTCAAGTCCGAGCACGGCATGGGGCACGGTCACGCCAACGCGCTGGTCGCGCACACCCTCGCGGAGGACAAGACCGCGTGACTGTCCCCGGTGACCCCTCCGTGGGGCGAGACCGCCCCCGAGGCGCCCGCTGACGACCGTTCGGTGCCTGGGTGCGGGACACAGCTGCCCCGCACCCTTGCTCAGGCGGCCCGGTGGGCGGCGATCAGCTTGCCGACCGCACCCGACAGGTTGCCGGTGAGCAGCAGATGGTCCGCGTCGGCGAACGGCTTCGCCGAGGCTTCGGTGATGTTCTGACCGATCTTCTGCTGGACGATCAGCCGTGCCTTGGCGACCAGTTCCCTGCCCTGTGCGGACTTGCCCCCACCCGTCGCCCGCAGGAGCTTGGCCGCGAGGCCGATGGCCTTCAGCGTCGTCTCCCCGCCCGCGGGAGCCTTGCCGAGGGTGGTCAGCCCCCAGCCGTACGGGAATTGCGGGGCGTACGAGGCGTCACCGACGTTGATCGGCAGCTGCGCCTCCGACTTCGGCCAGGTGACCGGCAGCTGGCCGGTGAAGGGCCGCTTGCCGTAGAGGACGTCGGCGACCCCGTCGCCTTCAGTGCCCGGCAGCCAGGACGCGACGAGCGAGTCGATGTCGCCGAGCCGGTCGCCGATGAGCTGCGGGCGCCCGGAGACGACCAGGACCGCGCACTTCATCGCGGCGCAGACCTTGTCGACCGCGGCCCTGTCGGCGGCCGTCAGCTCCAGATCGTTGCCGTTGCCCACGTCGCCGATGCCTTCGGCGTACGGAGTCTCGCCGACCACGACCACGCCGACGTCATGGCCGCCGGTGGGCGCGGAGGCGTCCTTGGAGTAGGAGATCTCCGCGTCCGGGGCGGCCTTCTTCATGCCCTCCAGGACGGTGGTGCCGGTCGTGATCTTCCCGGACGAGCCCTGCCAGCTGACGGTCCAGCCGCCGGCCTGGTTGCCGATGTCGTCGGCGTTGGGCCCGGCGACGTACACCTTCTGGGACTTCTTCAGCGGCAGTACGGCGCCATCGTTCTTCAGGAGCACCTGGGACTTGGCGACGGCCTCGCGGGCCACCGCACGGTGCTCCGGGGAGCCGACCTGGTCCAGGTTGGTGGTGTCGGCGTACGGCTGCTCGAACAGGCCAAGCTTGAACTTCTGGGTCAGGATCCGGGCCACCGCGTCGTCGATACGGTCCTGGCCGATGCGCCCGGCCGTCACCTCGTCCTTCAGCGTCTTGGTGAAGTCCTGGTAGTCGGTCGGCACCATGATCATGTCGAGACCGGCGTTGATCGAGGTGCGTACGTCGCTCGGGTAGTCGCCGGGGATCTGGTCGATGGCCTTCCAGTCGCTGATCACGAAGCCGTCGAAGCTCATGCGGTCCTTCAGGACCCCATTGATCATCTCGGCGTTCGCGTGCATCTTCACCGGGCCCTGGTCGTCGCCCAGGACGTCCAGCGAGGAGTACGACGGCATGACCGTTCCGGCGCCCCGCTCGACCGCGTCGGCGAACGGCGCGAGATGTACCGCCTCCAGCTCCTGATGGGTGACCTTGGTGATGCCCTGGTCGATCGTGTACGAGCCGGTGGTCGAGGACCCGAACTCGGTGCCGCCGTCGCCGACGAAGTGCTTGGCGCTGGTGAGCACCTTGTCGTTGCGGTCGAGGTCCTTGCCGTTGCGGGCGCCCTGCATGCCGTTGATCACAGTGTCCATGGCGGTGACCAGCGCGGGGTCCTCACCGAAGGCCTCGTAGGAGCGTCCCCAGCGCTCGTCGCGGGTCACGCAGAGGCAGGGCGCGAAGTCCCACGGGATGCCGGTGGCGCGCACCTCCTTGGCGGTCACGGCGCCGGTCTGCTCGGAGACCTTCGGGTCACGGCCGGCTCCGATGCCGATGTTGTGCGGCATGATCGTCGACCCGATGACGTTGTTGTGGCCGTGCACCGCGTCCACGCCGTAGATCAGCGGGATCTGCAGGCGGGTCGCGCGGGAGCGCAGCTGGTACGAGTCGACCATCTTCGCCCACGCCTCGGGCGCGTTCGGGGTCGGCACCGAACCGCCGCCGGAGAGCAGCGAGCCCAGCTCGTAGGAGGCGATGTCGCCCTGCGACTTGAGGGCGTTGCGCTCGGCCTGTGTCATCTGGCCGGCCTTCTCGTCGAGGGACATCCTCGAAAGCAGGTCGGTGACGCGCTTCTTGAGCGGGAGCCTCTTGTCGAGATACGGCAGGCCGTGGGCGTTCACGACGACCTGCGGGGTCTCGGCGGGGGCCTTGGCGCCGGTGACGGTGAGCTTGAGCGGGATGGTCTCCGCGGCCTCGGCCGAGTTGTCCCTCTTGGTGGCGACGGCGATGGAGCGGCTCGTACCGGAGGCCGTGCCGGCCGGGAAGGTGACGCTGCCGGTGACCGGCGCGTAGTCCTTGCCGGGCTCGGCGCTGCCGCCCCCGGCGGTGTACTCGACGGTGACCGGCGCGTCGATCGGGCCGGATCCGGTGGTGGCGACGGAGAGCTTCACCTGGGCGGCGGCGCCCTCGGCGACCGGGTACACCGCGGCGTCGGTGATGACCTTGGCGTTCAGGGCCGGTTCGGCCGTGCCGTACAGCTCCATGCCGTCCAGGGCGAAGGAACCGGGGGCGCCGGTCGGCAGCGTGAGGGCGTAGCCCCACATCTCGTTCAGGCCCAGGACCTGGTCGATGCCGCCGACGGGCTGGTAGTCGGCGCGGTAGTTGAACTCGGAGAACGGGATCTCGACGAGATGCCAGCCCTCCCAGTCGTCGGTGAACGACGTGGTCCACAGCTCGGACGCCTCGCCGTTGGCGCCGCCGTCCTTGATCTCGAAGTTGAGGCGTTTGCCCGAACCGGGCGGCAGGGGAGCGGTGTTCTGGCCGTACCACCAGAAGCGGACCCCCTTGTGGGCGGTCCAGTCGTGGGCGGGCTTGGCGAAGGCGAAATCGTGGCTGACGCCGCCCCAGCCGCTGATGTCGTAGGTGCCTTCGAGGACCTTGCTGCCCTCGGGGGCGTCGGCGCGCTCCTTGACCGCCAGCTTCGGCTGGTCGTCGGCGTCACTGCCCCAGGTGAAGATGCCCTCCGCGGGCGGGTCCGCGAAGGGGACTTCACCCTCGAAGCGGTCGACGGCCACGGGTGCGGGTGCGGGCGCGTCGGCGGCGGCGCTGGGCAGGGCGCCGGTGAGCAGACTGCCGAGTACGGCGGTGGCTGCGATCACCGCCGTACTGGTTCTGCTTCTGAAGCGAGGTCGTGGCATTGCGGCTCCTTCGGCGGGGCGGGACAGGGGTGTGCCGGGCAGGGGACGGATGTGGCAGTCCGTCCGATGGCCGCGGGGGTCTCAGTGGGCGGGCGCGGAGCGGCGGACGACGAGTTCAGTGGGCAGTACGACTGGCACGTCTGGGATTGTCTCGCCGTCGAGTCGCGCGAGCAGTAGCCGTGCCGCGGTCTCGCCCATCTGCCGCATGGGCTGGCGGACGGTGGTCAGCGGCGGTTCGGTGTGCTGGGCCATGGGGATGTCGTCGAAACCGACGACGGCGACGTCCTCCGGGACGCCGCGGCCGGCGGCGCGCAGGGCGCGCAGGGCGCCCGCGGCGATGAGGTCGTTGTGCGCGAAGACGCAGTCGAAGTGGCCGCCCCGGGCGCCGTTTGCCGCGAGGGCGCGCTCCACGCCGTGTCGGCCGGAGGCTTCGGTGAAGGTGCCCTCGGTGATCAGGTCGGTGGGCATCACGTCGAGGAACCCCGCGAGCCGGTCGCGTACACAGCCGAAGTCGCGGCGGCCGGTGATGACGAGTGGCCTGGTGCGGCCGGATGCCAGCAGATGGCGGGCGGCGGACGCGCCGCCCTCGTGGTTGGTGGTGGCCACCGACGGAAAGGCGGGGTGGTGGCCGCGGTCGTCGATGAGTACGACGGGCAGTCCGCGGCGCTGCATCGCCGTGATGGTGTCGAGGGTGTTCTCCGGCTCGATGACGAGGAGCCCGTCGAAGGCACGGGCGGAAACCTGGCTGGCGAAGTGCCGGACGGAATCCGGGCCCCGGTTGCAGGTGAACAGCAACAGTCCGTAGCCGGCCGCCTCGACGGTGTCCGCGACGCCCTGCAGGACCTCACCCATCCAGGGCCAGGTGAGGGGCGGCGTCAGCATCGCGACGGTACGGCTGGTGCCGCGGGCCAGACCGACGGCCCCGGAGCTGGGTACGTAACCGAGCGCATCGATCACTTCACGAACGAGGGCAGCCGTGCCGGAGTCGACATCGGCCCTGGTGTTGAGCACCCGGGAGACCGTTGTCTTGCTGACAGCCGCCTCACGTGCGACGTCGGTGATCGTGACTCGCATCGACGGGCCTTCGCTTCGTCGTCCGGAACCGGTACCGGTAGCGGTACCGGGGTGCTGCGGAGAGTCAGTATGCAGGCCACGTCGTCGTCAATACTTCACGCCACCTCACGCAGAGATCGGTAGAATCCCAAGTTCCGGGCAGGTGCACGGGGTTGTGTGTTCAAGACATGAATGTGCGGACGCTTAACGGCCGCCCGCATTGGCAGTTCACTCACGCCTCGATCCATGGCATCACCCTCAACACCCCCACACCCCCACGTGCCGAGAAGGGCAGCCGGCCATGACGAGACCGCCCCGCAAACCGATCCGAGCCTCCCGGCTCACGAGACTGCTGATCGCGGGAGCCCTCACCACCACCGGACTCGCCGGTCTCTCCACGGGGGCCGTCCAGGCCGCCGGCGAGCAGGTGAACGTCTGGCTCACCACGACCGACGACGGTGGTGGCCGTCATGTCACCCGTGGCCTCCAGCAGCAGAGCCCCACCAACTTCCAGGCCGGAACCGGCGGTGGCGGCACCAGCGTCACCGTCGACGAGAACACCCGCTACCAAACCTTCACCGGCGGCGGCGCCTCCTTCACCGACACCGCGGCCTGGCTGATGAAGGGGTCCGGGGCGCTGTCGCAGGCGACGCGCGACACGACGATGAAGAAGCTGTTCTCACTCACCGACGGCACCGGCCTCTCCTTCGTCCGCAACCCGATGGGCGGCTCGGACCTCGCCAGGTTCGGCTACACGTACAACGACCTGCCGGCCGGCCAGACCGATCCCACACTGTCGAAGTTCTCGATCGCACACGACCTCCAGGACGTGCTGCCGCTGACGAAACAGGCCAAGCAGCTCAACCCGGCGCTCACCACGGTCGCCTCGCCGTGGACGGCCCCGGCCTGGATGAAGGACAACGGGCAGCTCAACGGCGGCTGGCTGAAGTCCGAGAACTACGGCGCCTACGCCAACTACTTCGTGAAGTACCTCCAGGCGTGGCGCGACCAGGGCATTGCGGTCGACTACGTCACTGCCCAGAACGAGCCGACCTGTTGCGCCGGTTACCCGTCGATGAGCTGGAACGGATCGGGGCTGGCGTACTTCACGAAGAGCGAGCTGCTGCCCAAGCTCCAGGCGGCGGGCCTGTCGGCCAAGGTCTTGGCGCACGACTGGAACTGGGACACCTACGACGCGTACGCGGCGCAGACCGTGAACGACGCGGCGGTACGCAGCCACCCGAACTTCGGCGGCGTCGCCTGGCACGGCTACGGTGGCGCGGTCTCCAAGCAGACCGAGGCGCACCACCAGTACCCGCAGCTCGACGCGTTCCAGACCGAGCACTCCGGTGGGACCTGGATCGCGAATCAACAGCGCGAGGACATAATGAACATCATCGACTACACCCGTAACTGGGCGAAGTCGGTGACCAAGTGGTCCCTGGCGGTCGATCAGAACCGCGGTCCACACAACGGCGACTGTGGTACCTGCGACGGCCTGATCACCGTCCACAACGGCGACTCGCGGCACGGCCAGGTCGACTACACCGTCGAGTACTACACGATGGGCCACCTCACGAAGTTCGTGAACCCCGGTGCACACCGCATCGCGTCCACCGCCAGCTCGGCCGTGCCGAACGTCGCGTGGCGCAACCCCGACGGCTCGAAGGCGCTCCTGGCGTACAACGACTCGTCGAGCGCGCAGACGATGACCGTCAACTGGGGAAACCAGCGCTACACGTACTCCCTGCCCGGCAAGACATCGGCGACCTTCACCTGGTCGGGCAGCCAGGCGGGCGGCTCGGAGAGCTCCGGCAGCCTGGTGGGCCTGAGCGGCAAGTGCCCGGACGTGACAGCGGCGTCTATGGCGGACGGCGCGAAGACCCAGCTGTACGGCTGCAACGGCTCGGGCGCACAACAGTGGCGCCACGAGGCGGGCAGCGCGGACGTGGTGAACGCTGCGGCCGACAAGTGCCTGGGCGCGTCGGACAACTCCTCCGCCAACGGGACGCGGGCACAGATCTGGTCCCGCACGGGCGCGGCCAACCAGAAATGGCGACTGGAGTAGGGCGGCAGCGGGTCCGCGCCCGGCACCGTGCCCGACGGCAGCACCGGTGAACCGGCGGAATTGGCGGAGTGCGGGTTCGAGCGCGAAGATCGGAGCACGCAGACCGGAACATGAGGAGCGCCCGTGGCGAGCAGGGTCCATCAACCCTTGGAGAATGCCGAGTTCGATTTCATCCTCGCGATGACGGACGGCCCGGTGCTCGCCTACTTCTGCGGGACCTGGCCCAAGGTGGTCAAGCTGTGCAAGGAGATGGACGCCGTCGTGGAAGAGGTGGCCGGTGCCTACGCGGGGCGGTTGACCGTTGTCAGGGCCGACATGACGCGGTGCCCCGGGCCGACGAAGAGGTACGACGTCACCGGCGCACCGTCGGTCGTGCTGATCAGGAGCGGTGAGGTCGCGGCGGTTGACACCGGTCCGATGGATCAGGTCGGGCTCAGGGAATTCCTGGACGCGAATCTCTGAGCGGCGGGCGCGACAGCGGGGTGGGGCACAGGCTTGATCAAGCCTGTGCCCCACCCCGCTGTCGCGCCGGTGGGTTCCCGGCCGCGCCCGTGACGGCTATTCGATGACGAGCTCGACCGGGATGTTGCCGCGGGTGGCCTTCGAGTAGGGGCAGTAGGCGTGGGTCTTCTCCAGGAGGTCCTGCCCCTCCGCACCTTCGAGGTGCTCGGGCAGCTCGACCCGCATCACGACGGACAGCCCGAAGCCGCCGTCGGTGTCCTTGCCGATGCTGACCTCGGCCGTCACCGAGACGTCCTTGACGTCGAGCTTCTCCTGGCGTGCGATCGAGCCCATCGCACTGGCGAAGCAGGCGGCGTAGCCGGCGGCGAAGAGCTGCTCGGGGTTGGTGCCCTTGCCGTTGCCGCCCATGGCTGCGGGGAAGCCGAGCGGCAGGTCGATCTGGCCGTCGGAGCTGACGGCGCGGCCCTCGCGGCCATTGGCGGTGGCGACAGCGGTGTACAGCGCGTCCATGGTGTCCATCCTCGTCGTTCTGGGGGAAGCGTCCTGGTGGGACCATCAGAGCACACAATTTAATTGTGCACAACTAAATGGCGTGCGGTAGCCTGGATTCATGGAGAAGGCGCTGATGAACATGACGGACGTACGGGACGAGGACTTTCTACGCCTCGACCACCAGATCTGTTTCTCGCTGCACGCGGCCTCGCGCGCCTTCAACAGCGTCTACCGGTCGGCCCTGAAGGATCTGGGGCTGACCTATCCGCAGTATCTAGTGATGCTGGTGCTATGGGAGCACGGCGAACTGCCGGTCAAGAAGATCGGGGAACGGCTGCGGTTGGACTCCGGCACCCTCTCGCCGCTGTTGAAGCGGCTGGAGTCGGCAGGCCATGTGGAGCGCAGGCGCAGCGTCGACGACGAGCGTTCCGTCACCGCGCGCCCCACTCGGGCGGGCGCCGCACTACGTGACAGGGCGCTCGCTGTACCCCGTGCGATCGCGGATTCCACCGGCCTCTCCCTGGACGAGATCGCCGACCTGCGCGACCGGCTCAACGCCCTGACGGCGGTGCTGGACGGGAGTACGGCAACCGAAACGGCCGCCGGGGACTGCGCGAGCGGCGCCTGAAGCGCGGTCGCCCGATCGGCGACAGCGATGGACGAACAACTCGGAATGCGAAGCCACACAGACATGTCAGATGACTCCCCCTGGGCAAGCACACCGTCGGCCCACCGCGACGCCGTTGTGGCGGAGACCGCCCGGCTCGTCGCCCTCGTGCAGGGTGCGAACCTCGCCACGCCCGTGCCCAGCTGTCCGGGGTGGACCCTTCTCGACCTGGTCAGGCACACCGGGAGCGTGCAGCGCTGGTTCTCCGTACTGCTGCGCCAACGCGTGCGGACGCCGCCCCGGAGCCGTGAGGTGGAGCTGCGGCTGCCGGCGCACGAGGACGGTTATGCCGACTGGCTGACGGCGAGTTCGGCCGAGGCGGCAGCCGCGTTCGCCGAAACCGACCCGGGCGCCCCGATGTGGGCATGGGGCGCCGATCAGCACGCCAGGTTCTGGATGCGGCGCATGCTGTTCGAGACGCTGGTGCACCGCGTCGACGGACAACTGGCCCTCGGACATCGGCCCGTGATCGACCCAGGTCTCGCCGTCGACGGCATCGACGAGTTCCTGGTCAATCTGCCCTTCGCCGCGTCCTTCGCCCCCGGGATCGCGTACTTGCGCGGCGACGGCGAGACCATCCGCTTCCGCTGCACCGACCGGGACGGTGGTTGGCTGGTCCGCCTGCGTTCCGACGACTTCGTGATCGAGCGCCTCACCGAGGCGGGCGCGGGAAAGGACGCGGCCGTCGACGCGGCCGTGAACGGTGCCTCCGCCGACCTGCTGCTCCTCCTGTACGGGCGCCTCGACCGGGCCTCGGACGCCTTCGAGACCTCTGGTGACGACGACCTGCTGCTGCGCTGGTTCGCCAACTCCGCGTTCTGAGACGGCCGCGGACCCGCTCGCGCGTACTACCCGCTAGCGCTTCCAGCCCGACGGCTGCGCGGGATCCAGCGTGCGCCAGTGGGCCAGGACCTTGGGGTCCTGCGCGTCCAGCCAGTCGGTCAGCTCCCGGAAGGAGACGCAGCGCACCTCCTTGCGGGGGCAGACATCCTTCATCACGTCCTCGACGGCATCCATGTAGATACCGCCATTCCAGTCCTCGAAGTGATTCCCGATGAACATCGGGGCCCGGCTGCCGTGGAACACCCGCTGGAAACCCGACATGTAGGAGTCGCGGGTCTGCTGGCGCCAGGTGCTGTACTGCGCCGGATCGCCCTCGGTGCTCTCCTTCGACTGGTTGTACAGGTAGTTGAAGTCCATGGAGAGCACCTGGAACTGCTTTCCGGGGAAGGGAAGCATCTGCAGCGGGAGGTCCCAGACCCCGTCCTTCTTGGAAGGCCAGATCTGGAAATCCCCCGCGGAACTGGCGTCGTAGCGCCAGCCGAAGGGCTTGGTCGCCGGTATGAGCGTCTTCTGCCCTTCGAGGCAGGGGGCCCGGCCGCCGACGACCTCACGCGTCGGGTCGAAGGGCAGCGGATCGATGTCCGTCATGCCGGTGTTCGTCTTCCAGTTCTGCACGAAGGCGTAGAACTGGTCGATCTCCTTGGTCCACTCCGCCGAACTCCAGTCGCCACCCCCCTTGTCGCCGCAGAAGTGGCCGTTGAAGTGGGAGCCGATCTCGTTGCCCTCCAGCCAGGCCCCGCTGAGCTGCTCCAGCGTCGTGCGTATGTGCTCGTCGGTCGGGTACGAGATCGCGGCGGCCCCGGTCTCGTGCTGCGGCGGCTGGTAAAGGTTCTTCTGCGCCTTCGGGAGCAGGTACATGCCGGTGAGGAAGAACGTCATGTGCGCGTCGTTCTCCTTCGCCACCCGGCGGAAGCGGGAGAACAGCCGGTCGTCGCCCTCCAAGGCGCCGTCCCAGGAGAACACCACGAACTGGGGCGGTTTCTCACCCGGTTTGAGTCGCTTCGCCTTCAGCCGGCCCGGCTGCGGCCCCGTATAGGACGTGGAACCGTCTCCCAGCACCTTGACCTGGCCGTCCCAGTTCTCCTCGTCCTTGCCGGCGGCCGCGGCGCCCTTCCCGTCCTTGGGTTTCGGGGCCGCGGCCGTGGCGTCCGGCGCCGCCACGGTCTTCGGCGGGCTGTCGGAGGTCGACATGGCGAATGTCGCGGTGAGCGAGGTGACCAGGACGGCGGCTATGCCGAGACTGATGCCGGGCATTTTGTTGACCCGTGCGCGGAGCACGGCGGACTTCTTCCAGATCATCACAACGACTCCAGGCAGACGGGCGGAAGGGGGCGCGGGCAGCGGCGGACGCGGCACTTGTTCAGTGCTCTTGCTTCAGGGCGTCCGTGTACTGGCTCCATATCTCGGCCGGATACTTCTCGCCCTCGGCCGGGTCCTCGCCGAACCCTTCGAGCGGCAGCGGCGCGAGACTGCTGGACAGGTCCATGCGGTACACGACCACCGCGGTGGCCTCCTCCTTCGAGTAACCGACGTACCAGCGCGCGGTGTCGTCCTGCGTGGTTCCGGTCTTGCGGGAGGTTTCGCGCCCAGCAGGTGTGAGCGCCTCGGTGACCTGGTCGGCCACATCGGGCTGCAACGCGCGTGCCCGCCGGGGGCGGGGCAGGGGGACCGGCTCGCCGTTGCGGGTCACCTTGCGTACCGAGTACGGGTCGGTGTGCATGCCGCGGGCCGCGAACACGCCGTACGCCCCGGCCATACGGATGGCACTGGGAGTGGAGGTGCCCATCGCGAACGCGGGCACGGGCGGCCCGAAGTTGGAGGCGAGCATTCCCGACCCCTCGGCCGTACGACGCACGAGGTCCAGGCCCACGTCCGTGCCGAGCTGGAGGAACGGGGAGTCCACGCCCTGTGCCATGGCGTCCCCCAGCGCGATCCGGCCGTAGGAACGGTCGTCGGTGTTCTGCCCCTTGAGCATTTTTCCGCCGCGGTCCCAGTAAGGACCTTCCGGTGTCACCAGCGGCACATTGTCGTCGCCGTTGTACGGGGTCGACGGAGTGACCGGGGTGCGGGGGCCCTCGCGTTCGAGCTGGACACCGTGCTCAAGCGCGGCCGCGTACACAAAGGGGGTGAATGCGGAACCCGCCGCGACGGTCGACGCGTTGGACTCGTTGAAGGCCTGCCGCTGGAAGTCCGGTCCGCCGTACACGGCAAGGATCCGCCCGTCCGCGGCGACCGAAGCGGCCCCGAACCTGGCATGCCGGTCGGTGGCGCGCCGCTTGGGGTCCAGTGTGGCGCGGGTGTCCTTCACCGCCCGGGTGATTGCGGACATCCGCGGCTTTTCGAAGGTGGTGTAGATCTGGAAGCCGCCCAGGGCGAAGCGCGCTTCGGGGATTTGCCCGGATCGCTTCGCGTACGACTCGGCGAGCGCGACGAGGTAGCCGTTCTGACCGCTCGCGCTGTTCTTGGGCGCCGCTTTCGGCTCGGGGAACTTGGTGTACTTGGCCCGCTCGGCAGGGGTCAGCCTGCCGGTTTCCACCATGCGGTCCAGCGTCCACCTCCACCGGTCGACGGCACGCTTGCGGTTCTGGGGGCCAAGGGTGGGGTCGTAGAGCGAGGCTCCCTTGAGCAGAGAGGCGAGGAAGGCGCCCTCACTCGCGGTGAGCTCCGTGACTTCCTTGCCGTAGTAGGCCTGCGAGGCCCGCTGGAGCCCGTAGGAACCGCGCCCGAACCAGCTGGTGTTGAGGTACTCCTGGAGGATCTTGTCCTTGCTCAGCTGACGGTCCAGCTTGATCGCCATCAGCATCTCGGTGAACTTGCGCGAGAAGGACCGGTCCTGAGTGAGATAGACGTTCTTCACGTACTGCTGGGTGATGGTGGAGCCGCCCTGGGTGCCCCCACCACCGACCGTCTGCCAGAACGCGCGGGTGACGCCCTGCGCCGAGATGCCGGGATCCGAATAGAAGTCGTTGTTCTCGGCGGACAGCACGGCCCATCGGACGTGCTCGGGGATCTTCGCCAGGGGCATTTCCTGCCGGCTCACCCAGCCCGTACGGGCCATCGGCGTGCCGTCCGCCCAGTAGTAGACGTTGTCCTGCTGGGTGGCGAAGGAGTTCAGGTCCTCGGGTATCTCCGTTTGCGCGTACGCGATGGTCACGAGCGCCGTCAGCGTGCCGATGACCGTCAGGAACGAGCCCATGACCAGTCGCCACGAGGGCACCCACCTGCGCCAGCCCTGCCGCCCCGGTCGCGGATAGTCCGGCATCCGTGGAGGCCACAGCTTCCTTGGCCGCCCCCTGGTGCCTCGCCCCGGTGCCAATGCCGTGCGCGCCGCGTGCGCGGTTTTTCTGAGCCTGTTGTGCTGGGTCATCCCTGTCCGGCGGTGACGGGCGGGGGCGGTTCCGCAATGCTGTGGTCGCGCCCTCGCACAGATAGTGGTCATTGCTTGAGGGCGACAGTCGGATCCCCCCGATTCCCCCTGCGGCGACACAGCAGAATCTCGGGCATAAGCCTTACGGAGAGTCACGCTGTGAAGTCACGTAAAGATAACAGCAGTTCGAAGCGCGGCAAAGTGAGCAGATGTCGCGATTTGCTCGGCAATTGAACTGTTGAGGAGAATCGAACCTACCGTCGAGCGCGCCGAATTGACAGCTTTCCGCAGCTGTTGGCCGGAGCCCGGCGCAGGTCCGGCCAGGACTGTGCCGGACTCCGGCCAACAGAGGTGCCGGGGCGGGCGGTCGGCGTGGGTCGGTTCGCCCGGTTGTAGGAGGCGAACTGGTCGAGCAGGCCCTGGGGCGCGTCATGAGCGAAGCACAGGTCGAGGCTGGTGGCGGACGCGGTCGCCGACGCCTCGCTGCGCGGGAAGAGGGCCTGTTCGTACGCGGCGAGCGCGGCCTCGGTATCGCCGGGGTGGGTGGCGATGGCCCGGCCGAGTTCCGCTCCGTCGAACATGGCGAGATTGGCACCCTCACCGGCGAAGTCGATCGTGGCGAGCCAGTCCTCGGGTGCCTTGAGCGCGGTGTACACATGCGGGCTGCCGTCGGGTTCGCGGTGGGCGAGGAAGCCCCCGCCGTCGCCGAGGGCCAGGAAGAAACCGGGGCCGACGAGGGCCGCGCTCATGGGGTGACGCACTTCGGCGTCCAGCAGATCCAGCTCGACGAAGGAGAGGCCGGAGTAGGCGGGGACGGCGTCGGAGACCAGCGGACGGATCTTCGACCAGGCCCCGTCGGTGCCGATGAGCAGGTCGGTGGTGAAGGCTGCGCCGTCGGCGGTGGTGACCTCGTGCCGACCACTGTCCAGGGGGCGGACCCCGGTGATCTTCCTGCCCCAGCGGACCGTGTCCGCGGGCAGCGACGACAGGAGGAGATCGCGCAGCTGCCCTCTGTCCACCTCGGGGCGGCTGCCGTCTCCCTCGTCGTTCTCTTCCACCCGGACGACGGCGTGCCGGTCGAGGATGCGCATGGACTCGCCCCCCGGGTGGATGAGCTTGCGGAACTCGTCGTGGAGGCCCGCGGCGACCAGGGCGGCCTGCCCGGAGTCCTGGTGGATGTCGAGCATGCCTCCCTGAGTACGGGCGGCGGCGGACGCCTCCAGGTCGAAGACGCCGGCCTCGATGCCGTGGGTGTGCAGGACGCGCGCCAGAGTGAGGCCGCCGAGGCCGGCGCCGATCACGGCAATGGGGTGGTGGCTGGCCAGGTGGTGCTCCTCACGGTGGGACGGGCGCGGTGGCCCGTTTCATGGGTGGTGGTGACCCGCTTCGGCAGTGGTCCTCAGGGATGTGCGGACCTGTCCGGTGGGGCCGGGGTGGGGGTGTGCGCGATCCCGTTGATCAGCATGCGAAACCCCCAGGACAACCGCGCCTGAGGCTCGCCGGCGAGCAGATCGGGGGCGAGGGCGGCGATGTGCGGATGAGTGGCGCCGGAGACGCCGTGCAGGGCGTTGGTGAGGGCGTCCCAGTCGTTCCGGGTGTCGGCGGGCCGTTCCCCGTGAGCGTGCTCGGCGGCGGTCGCGGTGGTGTACTGCAACAGCGCGTCCATGCCCCAGTCGGCCTGTCCGGCCAGTACGCCGCCCCGGTCGAGCAGGTCCAGAAGTGACTCGATCAGCCGCAGGTAGTACTCCCCGCTGGGACGGGCCACCAGCGCCGAGCGGGCCAGCCCCGGGTGCTCGAACAGCACCATCGTGTACGAGGTGAGCACGGTGGCCAGCCGGTCGCGCCAGTCGCCCGCCGCGCTCACCGGCGTCAGGTCCACCGTGCCGAGCAGTTCGTCCAGCACTGCCGCGGGCAGCTCGGCGGTGTTGCGCACGTACACGTAGAGGGAGGCCGGTCCGGTGTCCAGCTCCTGGGCCAGGCGCCGCATGGTGGCCTTCTGCAGCCCCTCTGCCCGCATGATCCGGACGGCGACGGCGATGATGCCCGCCCGGGTCAGAGCGGGTTTGGCCGGACGCGCGCTTGGGTCGGACGGGCAGGGACGCGAGCCAGTCGGTCAGGATCCGGCTGACATCCTCGTGACGCTCCTGCTGGATCCAGTGGCCGCAGCCGTCGAGAAGGTGCAGCTCTGGCAGTGTGGTCGGGTACGCCTTGATCGCGTCGGCCAGCCAGGTTGTGGAGGCGTCCTGGGCTCCGCCGATGAACAGGGACGGCTGTGTGATGGGGGCGCCGTCGAAGTCGGCGAGATCTTCCCAGTCCCGGTCCATGTTGCGATGGCGGCTGAGTGCTCCGGTCAGGCCGGTGCGCTCGAACTCACCGGCGTACACGTCGAGATCGCTCTCGCTGAGCCAGGAGGGCAACCGTCCGGAGGGGAACCGGTCGCGCAGCGCCCCGCCGCGGCTCACGAAATGCGGGTCCGGGGCGTCGGCCGCCGGCATGGTGTCGGCGGAGAACGCGGCGTAGAAGCCCGCGAGCCACTCGCGTACGGTCGGCTCGATCTCGGCCTCGGCCCGGCCGGGCTCCTGGAAGTAGCTGACGTAGATCTCCTCGTCACCGCCCATCCGTGCGAAGGCCTCGCTGGGCCGCGGGGCGAGTAGGGGACGCTCAGCAGCCCCACCGCACGGAAGACGTCGGACCTGATCAGCGCCGTGTTGGCCGCGATGGTCGCACCCCAGTCGTGCCCCACGACCACCGCGGACTCCTCGCCCAGGGCGTGCACCACGGCGACGTTGTCCTCGACGAGGTCGAGCATCCGGTACGACGCCGCGTCCTGCGGCTTCGAGGAGCGACCGTAACCCCGGACGTCGACGGCGACCGCGCGGTATCCGGCCGCGGCCAGCACCGGCAGCTGGTGACGCCAGGAATACCAGGACTCCGGAAAGCCGTGCACCAGCAACACCAGTGGCCCGGTGCCCTGTTCTGCCAGATGGATCCGGCCGGCGGGAGAGGGGATCAGGCGATGCCTGACGTCCGTGCTCTGTGCGGGCTGCGACATGATTCCTCCGGGGCGTGTGGTCTGCCGTGCGCGGTGCGCACCGACGGGCCCTTGGGGCTGCCGGACGCCGGCGCCTCGGACGACGATCACGCGACGGACGCCGCGACCGGCGCGCTACTTGTTGCTGTTTCGGCAAGCCGTTCCTGAGCCGGGCCCTCTCCCCGACGCCATGGCAGTCACCGCCGGAGCATTGTCAGTGGCGGCTGGGATGCTGGCACGCATGGATGAGTTGATGCGGGGCCGGGTGTACGGCGCGGACCACGACGACCCGGACCCCGGGCCGCGGCCGGGGCGCCAATATCGCGAGCTGGTCGCCGGGCCGCTCGACGGTCTGCTGCTGGACGTCACCGACTGGACGGGTGCGCAGCTGCGCGAGGGGGCCGCGCTGAGCACCGAGATCGGAGCCTTCGGGCCGGGCGGCCACGCGCTGTACCTGCCGCGGCCGACGGACCCCCGGCGGTGGGACTGGGACGGCGATACGCCCTGACGCCCGGCGTACGCCCGCCGGGCATCCGAATGCGTGCGGTTCGCGATGCAACCATTGCGCCCCGATCGTTGTCTCCCATGACACAGAACCGAAGGGACATGTCATGGGGGACAGACGGCGCAGAATGGTCGTGGGGGCAGCAGTCGTGGGACTGCTGGTGCCCGCATCGGTGGTGGTCGGCGGGGGGAGCGCCGCTGCGGCCTCGTGTACGACGCAGGCGGGTCCGAATCAGAAGCAGGTGGAGCGGTTCCTGGGCCGGCCGGTCGACGGGCGGCAGTCCGCCGCCGACTGCAAGGCGACCAAGGCCTTTCAGACCAAGCACGGGATCAGCCCGAACATCGGCTACGCCGGGCCCGTCACCTGGAAGGTGATGGACCTGATGAACCGGCAGAAGGCCGTCGGCAACAAGCCGAACCGCAGTGGCAAGTGCCCCACCAACAAGGGCCGCATCGCTTGCGTCGACCTCACGCTGCAGCTCAGCTGGATCCAGGACGGTGCCACGCTGAAGTACGGCCCGGTGCCGGTGCGTACCGGCCGTAACGGCTACGAGACCCGTACTGGTGCCAAGAAGGTCTACTGGCGCCACAAGAACCACGTGTCGTCGATCTACCACGTGAGCATGCCGTACAGCCAGTTCTTCGACGGTGGCCAGGCCTTCCACTCGGTCGGTGTGAGCGTGTGGTCGCAGCCCGGCTCGCACGGCTGTGTGAACATGCGGACCGCGGACGCCAAGGCGTACTGGGACAGGCTGAAGAACGGGGACGACGTGTTCGTCTACGGGCGGAAGTCCGGCACCTGACACGAGGCGCGCGGCGCCCGGGTCATGACCCGGGCGCCCCGAACCGGCGCCACGCGGTGACGTGGGCGCACCTCGGCAGTTCCGTCCGGCCCGTGGCCCAGGAGTATGGGCCACGGGCCGGTGTCGTTCCCGCAGCAGAGGCCGGCCGGCCCGCATCACCGTCGCCCGTCGGCGTCAGGCGGGCAGCGCGATGAGTGTCAGCGGCGTCGTGGTGGGCTCGGGGGAGCCGCCCTCGGGTTCGACCGTGACTCCTATTCCGGTGGCCTCCCCGATGTCTCCCGCCATCATCCGGCCACCGTCGTGTCCGACCAGGCCCGCCGGCCGCATGGTGCCGCCGTCGTCGAACCACAGCTGATACGTCTTGTCGTCGGGCAGTTCGGGCAGACCGGACGCCAGGAAGACGGCGCTGTCGTGGCTGCGGGACATGATCACCGTGGCCCGGGCACCGCCCTTGACGCTGCCCGTCGCGCTCCGGGCGTCCGGAGCGGTCAGCACCCGGGTCATGTCCGCGGCCTTCGCGGCGACCTGTTGGGCCCGCTGCTCGGCCTGCTGGGCGTCCTGGAACTGCCAGGCGGCCCCACCCGCCAGCAGTGTGGCCGCCGCGACGCACGCCGCCAGGACGAGGCGGGGCAGGTGTCTTCCGCGGGCGTACTGCGCACGGTGCGTGGCATCGCCGAACGTCACGTGCGGGGGGAGCTGACGCACGTTCTGGATCCAGGTGATGACCTGCCCCTTCATCTCGGGAGGCGGCGTGGCGGCGACGGCTGTTGCCAGCCGGGCAGCGGTGGCCGTCAACTCCCTTACCTCCTGGACGCATGCGGGGCAGTCCAGCAGGTGGCGCTCGAATGCCTCACGTTCGTCGTCGGGCAGCGCGTCCACGGCGTAGGCGCCGGTGGGTGCCTGCATGTGTTCCTCGATCATGCGTCCACTCCCATGCAGTCGCGGAGCCGGATCAGCCCGTCGCGCAGACGTGTTTTGACGGTCCCCAGGGGTGTCGACAGAGAGGCCGCGACCTCCCGGTAGGTGTAGCCCTGGTAGTAGGCGAGTGTCACGGCCTGACGCTGGAGTTCGGTCAGGGTGCGCAGGCAGCGGCGGACTTGTTCGCTCTCCAGCCGGATCGTCACCTCTTCGCTGACCGTGTCGTAGGCGGGGGTGTGTTCGCGATGCGCGTTGCGCTGCTCGCGGTCCGTGGCCGCCTGTTCGGAGCGGACGCGGTCCACGGCACGCCGATGCGCCATCGTCATCACCCACGAGGTGACGGTGCCCTGTTCCGGACGGAACCGGGTAGCCGTGCGCCACACCTCGACCATGACTTCCTGCGCCACTTCCTCGGACTGGGACGGATTGCGCAGAACCTTGAGCACCACCCCGTAAACGGGCCCCGCGATCGAGTCGTAGAGGGTGGAAAAGGCTGCCTGGTCACCGTTCGCGACGCGGCCCATGACCTCGGCCAGCTCGGGCCCGCCCCGCGGGGGGTCTCCCATACGTGCGATTCCGATCACCGCGCGCCTTTCCAGTGGGTTGAAGGCACGGGAAGAGGCGGGGGATATTGGTCGCCCATGCGTAACCCTTCCGAGCAATAAAGGTGGAGCGAATGCCAACCCTTGAAAGTTGTTCTCCTATTTCTTCGTAGCCGATGGCTTCGCGGATGGGTCGGCCGACCCATTTCATGGAATGCGAGGACTCGGCCGACCAATCCGTATGCGTCTCGGCAACGAATCAACAACGTGAGGGAAGCGGCGGCTTCGAAGCTGTGAGGGCAGCTTCGAAGCCGCATCCGCGCGAGCGCCCACCGGTACTGAAGGCCCTCGGGTGGGGAAAGCGCGACGAGACCGCTGGGTGACCCGTCTCGGGTCACCCAGCGGTCTCGTCTGCACCAGGGGTGCTGGGGTCGGACCTGAACTCCGGGGTGGCGTGCTGCCTACGCCACCCCGGAAACCCGTGGTTACTTGGGCATCAGGACGGTGTCGACGATGTGGACCGTGGCGTTGGCGGTGGGGACGTTGCCGCAGACGACCTTGGAGGTGTCGTTGACGGTGTAGGACTCGCCGGAGCCGGCGGTGGTGAGGGTGCTCTTCTCCAGGGTCGGGTAGGTGCCCTTTTCGAGCTGCTTGGGGGCGAGCTTCTCACCGACGACGTGGTAGGTGAGGATCTTGGTGAGGGTGGCCTTGTCGGCGAGGACCTTGTCCAGGTCGGCCTTCGGGATCTTCGCGAAGGCGGCGTTGGTCGGGGCGAACACCGTGATGTTCTCGGCGTTGTTGAGCGTGTCGACGAGGCCGGCCTTCTTGACGGCGGTGACCAGGGTGGACAGCTCGGGGTTGTTGGACGCGGCGGTGGCGACCGGGTCCTTGGCCATGCCGTCGAAGCTGCCGGCGCCGTCGGCCGGGACGCTCGCACACGCCGGGCCGAAGGGCTTGTCCGTCATGGCGTCGTCGGCGGGGGGAGTGGACTTCTCCTCGGCGGCCGTCGGCGTGGAGTCGGCCTTGGTGTCCTTGCCGTCATCGCTGGAGCAGGCGGCCAGCGACAACGGAAGGACTGCGGCGGCGGCGACCGCGATGGCGGCGCGACGGATACGAAGGGTGTTCATGGTGGCTCCTTGTTGTGGTGTCATAACAGTGCGTAAGGGAATGAAGGTCTAAGGGGCCCGGGTCGGACCCGGGCCGGGCCGGTCAGTCGACGGTGACGACCACCGAGTGCCAGCCGCTCGCGCCGTCCGGGACGGTCTTGGTGCGCTTTTCGGTCTGGACCTCTCCCGTACGGTCCGTGGCTCGCACGGTGAGCGTGTGACCACCGGGGGTCGCCTTCCACGGGAAGGACCACTGCCGCCAGGTATCGACGGTGTCCTGGGCGGCGAGATCGGCCGGCCGCCAGGGGCCGTCGTCGACACGGATCTCGACCCGGTCGATGCCACGGTGCTGGGCCCAGGCCACGCCGCCGACCATGACGGTGCCCGCCTTGGGCCGGCCGAAGGGCTTGGGGGTGTCGATGCGGGACTGGGTCTTGATCGGAGCCTCGCGGGCCCACTTGCGCTTGACCCAGTAGGCGTCGTAGTCGTCGAAGTTGGTCAGTTCGATCTCTTCGATCCACTTGCAGGCGGAGACGTACCCGTAGAGGCCCGGGACGAGCATCCGGACGGGGAAGCCATGGACGAAGGACAGCGGCTCGCCGTTCATGCCGACCGCGAGCATCGCGTCGCGGCCGTCCATGACGTCGTCGACCGGGGTTCCGAGCGCCATGCCGTCCACCGACCTGGCCACCAGCTGATCGGCCGGCCCGCCCCTGGACGGCGGCTTGACTCCCGCCTCCTTCAGCAGATCCGACAGGCGTACGCCGATCCAGCGCGCATTGCCCACATACGGCCCGCCGACCTCGTTGGAAACGCAGGTCAGGGTGATGTCCCGCTCGATCAGCTCACGGTCCAGCAGATCCTGGAAGGAGACGGTCAGCGGACGCTTCACACCCTTGCCGTGGATACGAAGCCGCCAGCTGTTGGCATCGACCTTCGGCACCACCAGGGCTGTGTCCACCCGGTAGAACTTCTTGTTGGGCGTGGTGAAGGCGCTGATGCCGGGGACTCGCAGTTGAGCGCCGGACGGAATGGGAGCGGCAGCCTCGGCCGGCTGCGGCAACACCACCCCGGACCGCGAGGCGACCGCGTTCTCACTGCGCTGACCGTTCAGGGTCCGGCCCAAAACACCGGCGCCGGCGGAAGCCACCGCCGCAGCCGTGGCCGCGATCAGGAACCCTCGCCTGTCCCAGCCGCTCTCCGCACCCTCCGCGACCGGGCGTCGCGTCATGGTGAGCCTGCCGATGAGGAGGTACAGCACGGCGGCGCCCGCCACCGCGCCGGCCAGGGACGGCAGCCCGTCCACGAAGCCGGTCGAATCCGGGCGACTCACTGCCGCCGCCGCACCCACCACGCCGAAAATCAGCACACCGGCCGAACCGATCCGCCGATAGCGAAGCGCCACCAAACCCAGCGCGAGCGCCAGAACGGCGAGCGTCGCAAGGATGCCGAGCTGCAGAATCAGCTTGTCGTCCTCACCGAAATGACGAATGGCCCAGTCCTTGACGGCCGCTGGCGTGCGGTCGATCGCTGCTCCGCCCACCGCCGTAATGGGGCCTGACTCGGGCCGGACGGCCGCCGACGCCAATTCGGCGACGGCAAGCGCGGTGAAGCCGGAAAGCAGACCGCTCAGCGCGGCAAGACCGCCGCGCACCAGATTTGAACCTGAGATCCTCACGCCCTTCATTCGGAGCCACCGGCCCGGCGGATTGGTCACCGGTGTGAAGAAGATCGAGACCCGCCGCGCCGGTCCGCTTTTCCACGCCCGTGGCGGCCGGAGGGCGCGAAGGACTTGCCTTCGCGTGCGCTCCAATTCGTACGGTCGGGACATGAGCAACGAACAGCGCAAGACCGGCTCCGGCTTCGGCGCACTGAGCACCACGGCCGACGTCCTGCGGGGCATCGACCTGACCGGCAGGCTCGCGATCGTGACCGGAGGCTATTGCGGACTGGGCCTGGAGACGACGCGGGCCCTCGTCGGCGCGGGAGCCCACGTCGTCGTCCCCGCCCGGCGTCCCTCCGCGGCCCGGCAGGCGGTGGACGGGATCGGTGGAGTGGAGGTGGAGGAGCTGGACCTGGCGGACCTGGAGAGTGTGCGGGACTTCGGCGGGCGGTTCCTGGCCACGGGCCGCTCCATCGACTTGATGATCAACAACGCCGGGATCATGGCCTGCCCGGAAACGCGGGTCGGTCCGGGCTGGGAGGCCCAGTTCGCCACCAACCACCTCGGTCACCACGCACTGGTGAACCGGTTGTGGCCGGCGATCGAGCGGGGCGGCGCACGCGTGGTGTCGGTGTCGTCCAATGGACACCAGCTCTCCGACATCCGCTGGGACGACGTGCACTTCGGGCGTGGTTACGACAAGTGGCAGGCGTACGGCCAGGCGAAAACGGCCAACGCGCTGTTCGCCCTGCACCTGGACACCCTGGGACGCGACGCCGGAGTGAGGGCGTTCTCGGTGCATCCGGGCACCATCTCCACGCAGCTCGGCCGTCACATGTCCCAGCAGGAACTGGCAGACCTGGCTGACATGATCAGCGTCAGTCCGACGAACAGCGGCTGGAAGACACCCGGACAGGGCGCGGCCACTCAGGTGTGGGCAGCGACCTCCGCGCGGCTGGCCGGAGTGGGCGGTGTGTACTGCGAGGACTGCGACGTCGCCGATCCCGCTGCCCCGGACACGGTGCTGGGCAGCGGGGTGAATGCCTGGGCCACCGACCCGGAGCGGGCCGCCCGGCTGTGGAAGCTCTCCGCCGAACTCACCGGAGTCGACGCCTTCGCCTCGGGGCCGGCTCATCGGCTGTGAGAGCGGCCCGCGCTCGCCCGGCCCTGTTGCAGATCTGACCCGTACACCAGTGAACCGAGGGAGCGGCACCTTGCCGTTGGCGTCACCGCGGGGCCAACCGCGTTGTTAACGTGGCTCTTTGAGCGAGAGGCGGAGACCACCGATGACAACGACGACGTTCCGTATCGGCGGCGATCTGGGCGTACACCGGCTCGGATTCGGAGCCATGCGGCTGCCCACCGAGCAGGGCGCCGCCCGGGAGGCCTCCGTCCAGGTCGCACGGCGGGCCGTCGAGCTGGGCGTCACGCTGATCGACACCGCCCATCTGTACGGCGGGGGAGCGAACGAGGAGCTCCTGGCCGAGGCGCTGCACCCGTACGCGGACGGGCTGACCATCACCACCAAGGTCGGCATCGCGCGATCGGCGGACTCCGGTGAGTGGGGGCTCGACGGACGGCCGGAGGCCCTGCGCGAGCAGGTCGAACATGGCTGCCGCAGGCTTCGCGTCGAGCGGATCGAGCTGCTCCAGCTGCACCGCATCGATCCCGAGGTGCCTCTGGCCGAGCAGCTCGGCGCGCTGCGGGAGCTACAGGTCGAGGGCAAGGTCGGGCGGATCGGGCTGTCCGAGATCACCGTGGCCGAGCTCGGCCGGGCACGGGAGATCATCGAGGTCGTGAGCGTACAAAACCGCTACAGCGTGCTCGACCGCGAGCACGAGCCCGTGCTCGCGGCCTGCGAGGCGGCGCAGATCGCATTCCTGCCCTGGCGGCCGGTCGCCGGAGCGGTGTCGGGCGCCACGGCGCAGATCGCCGCGGTGGCGGCCGACCTCGGCGCCACCCCCGTGCAGGTCTCGCTCGCATGGCTCCTCGGCCACTCTCCGGTGATCCTGCCGATCCCGGGCACCGCCCGGATCGACCACCTGGAGGAGAACCTCGCCGCGGCGCGTGTGCAGTTGACCCCGGCCCATCGCGATCGCCTCGACCGGCTGGCCGAGCAGGTGTAGGCACGCGTCCAGCGTCGCTGCGTGCCGTGGTTGGGCCGGTGTGGTGCGTGGGAGGCCGCCCGCCCTCCCACGCACCACACCGGGGCACGAATCAGGCGGCAGCGTCGCGGACCTGAAGGACGTACGCAATCAGCTCCGGTGACGGGCCGCCGTGCTCCCGCTGGATCTGCGCACTGTTCTCCTCCTGCATGCTGTAGAGCGACTCCCGAAGCCCCTCGTCCCCACCGTGGAAGGCCTCAAGAAGCTCCATCCAACGGGCGGCCAGTGCCTGCACCCGCGGATCGGCCGGGTCGGTCCCGGCATCCAACTCAGCCTGGACCTTGGCGATGAGCTGCGGCCATTCCTGCTCCACAGCGCTGATCGCCTCGGTACCCAATGCCTCCCGGCGGGCCGACAGGACCCGCAGCTGCTCGTCGGAGAAATGGTCCCGCATCTTCTCGTCCATCCTGCTCACTTCTTCCATCAGTGCGAGGAGGTCGGCCGGGGTGTGCACATGTTCCGCCGACACCAGCATCGAGAGCCGTGCCTGGACGGCGCGCAACGCACCGAGCTGCTGTTCCACCTGGGCGAGGTGATCGCGCAGCAACCCGGCGAGGTCGGGCTCGCCGGCGAGCGCGGTTCCCACCGCGTCGAGTGGCAGCCCCAGCTCGCGCAGCGCCACGATCCGGTACAGGTGGGCGATGTCCGCCTCCTCGTACAGCCGGTGGCCGCCGCTCGTGCGGGCGGAGGGTTTCAGCAACCCGATGCGTTCGTAGTGGTGCAGGGTGCGCACGGTGAGCCCGGTGAGCCGGGCCAGTTCCCCCACCTTCCAGGCCATGACATCCTCATTCGTTTCGTCCGGGCATGTGGAATGTCCGGAACAACCGTTTTTCGGTGGCAGGAACGACGATATGACCTACACCTACGTCAGGTTCAAGTCGTGGGTCCAGTGGGCGTGGGCGGACCTGCTCCCGTCGCGCTCCGGCTCCGGCGGCGGCCACCTCTGTCGTGGCGCAGGTGGGGGAGAGGAAGGGAGCGCCGGCGGGTGGTCGCGGGTGGGCCGGGGTCGTAGAGGATCTGCCAGCCGACAGTCAGGGCAAGCACCCACACGAGCAAGGGGGTTGAGAGGTGACGCCCGGCGGGGGAAAGCAGGACGACCGGGACGAGGACGCAGGGCAGGGCCCGGCCCAGGAGCCAGGCACGACCCGGGTTGCTGGTGAGAGCGGCGGCGAGGCCGATGAGGAAGTACAAGATCATCGCGCCGCACAACACCTTGCGTGTACTGGTGGGCAGGGCTCCGTCGGCATGGGTGACGGCGATACCCAGCGTCGCGGCGAGAACGGCCAGCGTGGCGGTCAGGGCCGCGTGCAGCACCAGGGTGCGACGGGGGCTGAGGGCGCGGGCGTGCAACTGGGGGACACCGTCGTAGCCGTACAGCAGGCTGAGGGTCCAGATGGTGGTGAGGAGAGCGAACGCACCCAGGGCGGTGGCTGCCAGTGGCAGGCTCCACTGTTCGTGTTCGGCGGCGGCGTCGATGACCTGGATGATGCCTTCGCCCAGGACGATGATGAGGTACAGCCCGAGCCGCTCGGCGAGATGGGCGTTCTCGGTGTGGGCCTCCTCGATGCCGACCAGGGCCGGATCGCTGCCGGGGGCGGGCCCCGGCGCTCGACGATGCGGTCGAGCCGCTCGTTGGCGCGACGCAGGGTGGCTCGGGAGGACGCGGTCAGCAGCACGGTCAGATCGATGACGATGCCCAGGGCCCAGGGCCCAGGGCCCAGGGCCCAGAGCCAGTGACGCCAGGGCTCCGGGGTGAACACCGAGACGAGCCAGGGCAGCGCGCCCGCACCGAACTGGGCCAGTGGCCAGTCGGTGACCACCTGGGTCCGCTTCCAGATCCGCCCGGCGAACCAGCGCAGTGCGACATAGGCGACCACGAAGGAGACGGCGCGCTGGTCGTGGACGCCGGACACGGACGCCGCCATGACGGCCATACCGAGCATGGCCAGAAGCAGGTTGCGGGTGTGGGTCTGCTCCGCGGCGATGTTGCCGTAGATGGCGAAGCAGGCCCACGTGATCCAGAACGCCAGGTAGAGGACGCCGTACAGGCCGAGGTCGGCGGGGGTGGGGTCGGTGTGCAGCAGATGGGCGAGCTGACCGACGCCGACGCCGACGCCGACGCCGACGCCGACGCCGGCGACGAGGTCGAAGAACAGCTCGTTCCAGCCCGCGTGCCGTTCGTAGCGTCCTCGGCCTGCTGATGGCAGCTGCTGGGTCCCATGAAGTGATCATTCACCGGTCGCGGCGGGGCGGCGCGGTCTACTGGGCCTGCCGGGGCATCAGCAGCCGCGACGCGAGTGACGGTCAGGGTGGTCATGGTTGCCGAGCGGGCCGCTGCCGGTGTCGCCGGCCGGGGGTGTGTCCCGCGGCGGCTGCCCCGGCGGTGGCGCGGGTACGACGACGGGTGCGCCGCGGTCGGAGTTCTTCTCCGGTGCGCCCGGGACGCGTGGGCTACACACCGCCCCCGGCCGGCGGGCCCCGTCGAGGCTCATCCGTGCGGTGACCTCGTCCCCGTCCTGGGTGAGTGACACGCCCTGTGCGGTGAGGATGCGGTGGACGGCGGTGTTGCCCGCGGTCGTACTCACGAACACCGACGCGAAGCCGGCCGTGCGCGCGAGATCCAGGAGCTGTTCCAGGACCGCCCCGCCGACCCCGCCGCCGCGGTGGGAGCGCCCGATCCACACTCCGGCTTCGGCCGTACCCGGCCTGTCCCGGAGCGGGCACAGGCGCGCCGCTCCCACCACCTGGTCACCGACGACGATGACGTAGGTGCGCTCCTCCGGATCCGCTGTCAGCGTCCTCGACCGGTGGAACCGCGAGAACGCCGCCTGCCGCTCCGGGGTCCATCCCGGGGGCCCGGCAACCTCGGGCATCACGTCCTCGGGGTCGGCATCGGCTGTCGCGGTGTCCAACAGACGTCCCAGCAGGAGCTCGTCGAGCGGTCGCAGGGTCACATCAAGGCACATGATTCACATCCTGTCATCGCCGCGCCGCGAGAGAGTGGGCGGTGTCGGGAATGAGCCGTCGAACCCGAACCGAACCGAACCGAACCGAATAGAACCGAGCCGTCCGGAGCGGGCGGGCCCGAGAAACGAGAAGGCTGCCTCATGCGTGTCAAGGAATTCGATCATCTGGTGCTCAATGTGCGGGACGTCGAGCGAGCACTGGACTTCTACTGCGGACCGCTAGGCCTGGAGCCGGTCCGGGTGGCCGAATGGCGGGCCGGCGAGGTGCCCTTCCCCTCGGTGAGAGTCAGCCCGACCACGATCATCGACCTGTTGGATCGCCCCCGGGGCGAATCGAATGTGGACCACATCTGCCTGGTGGTCGAACCGCTGGACTGGCAGCAGGTCATCGACGCGGGCACCTTCACCGTGCTGGAGGGCCCGGTGAGCCGGTTCGGCGCTCGTGGGACAGCGGAATCGATCTACGTACAGGACCCCGAAGGCAACACCGTGGAGCTGCGCTGGTACCCGCGGGACGTCACCCCTGAGTGATCCGGCCGACCCGCGCGCAGAACCGGCTGTGCGGTTCCCGACCGGTATCGGCCGGGAACCGCACGAGTCGTCGACAGTGGTCGCTCAGGCTGCGGATTGTCTTTGAGGTCAGTGTGGTTGATGGCTGGACGAGAGCGCCGGGCCGGCGTGGGCGGAGCGTTGTCAGTGGCGTGCGGCAGGATCGCACCACCAGCTCATCCACGGGAACAGGGAGTCGCGGTGCCGGTCACGAACCAGCAGGTGGTGGAGCACGTATTTCTGCGGAGACTGTACCCCGACGGGTACTTTCCGGACCATGTGCTCGACAAGGGCAAGGCGATTCTGCTGAGGCTGTGCGAGCGCATCGAGGCCGAGGAGCCGTCGGATCTGGCGGCGCTCTATGTGCTCACGGCGGTGGCCACGGAGGAATTCAACGCCCTGCAGGCGGAGTTCGAAGCGGCCTACAGTGACATCGAGACCGTTGCGCGAGAAGAGATCGCCGAGGATTTCTGGTTCGTGGCGTCGGTGTACGGGTTCACGGACGCGGACGTGGAAGAGCTGATCGCCGCCAGGGACTGGTGAGGCCGCCGGTGACGCCCGGCGCCGCCGGGCGTCACCGAGGCGAGCGACAGCCTGGGTCCGCCGGGAGCGATGATCCGGAGGCCTGGACGCCCGGGTCTTCACCGACGTTGGTGAGCATGGTGCGCAATACCTTCAGTGCGGCGACGTACTCCTCGTCGCTGATGCCCCGGTGGACCTCGGCACGCAGCCCGGTGGCCAACTCGCGCAGCCGCACTCTCGCGGCCTCGCCGGTGTCGGTGAGCCGCAGCCGCTGCTCCGCGTCGGTCCGGAGCCAGCCGCGGTGCAGAAGTTGGTCGATGACCCGGGGGATCTCATGCGGCCCGTCCGCGAGTGGAGCCAACTGGTGACCGACCTCCTCGCGGGTCGGCGCCGCTGGTCCACCGTGCACGCGGTTGAGTACCCAGTACTGCGGTTGGGTCGCGTCGATCCTGGCCATCGTGTCACGAAGCCGACGGGTAACCGCGGTGTGGGTCAGACCGGCCCAATAGCCGATGGGTTGGGAGGCCGACAGGTCGTCGGTGGCGGTGGGATCGGCCGGCGCCTGGTCGGTGGTGTGGGCAGCCGGCGGGTTCGTGGTCACGGCGATATCTCTCTGTTGTTCGGGTGTTAGCCCGAAAGTAGTGCGCAGAGGTCGCCCACGCACACCCGTCGCCCGAGCCGCACGAGGTGAGGACCCCGGTCGTCGTCGGCGGCGTGGCACACTGGTGCGAGGGTCATTACACCGCTGACCAGCCCGGACGTTGGTGACGGTCTCGCTCGCACAGTGGGTCGACCGCTGTCGGGAGCGGGCCGTACGGACAGTCCCGGAGGCCGGCCGTCATGAGCCCCGCGAGGCAACCCCTCGGCGGAGTTCATCCACGGGTTTTTTCCTCAGCATTCTGTGAACAGCGGGATTGTGGGTAGCATCCGCCACCAACAGACATCCCAGGCGAAGGAGCCACCATGCCCAACAAGACGGCGACCCTGCAGAACCAGTACGCCCAGCAGGTGGCCACAGATCTGAAGCGCAACGTGGGCGAGCAGGATCGCATCGCCGCGGAAGTCGCCTCGCTGCAGGGCCAGCTCGAGGTGCTCAAGCGGGACTCCGAGCTGCTGGAAGGCATGCAGTCGGCGCTGGGCGGCGCTGCCGCCCCGGCAGTGAAGCCCGCCAAGACCGCGGCGGTGCCGAAGGCGCGACGTGCCAAGGGCAGTGCGATCGTCGACACCGGCAAGAGCCCCAAGAACACCAAGAAGTCGGTGAAGGCGAAGGCCGAGACGCCGGCCCGCAGCACGTCTCCGTCCCTGCGTGAGGTCGTTGTCACGCTGCTGGGACAGCACCACGAGCCGCGCTCGGCAGCCGAAGTCTCCGCCGAACTGGCCCAGGCGCAGCCGGAGCGCGCGGTGAACGTCACCCTCGTACGCAATGCTCTTGAGGCGTCGGTCGCCAAGAACCAGAGCACGCGTACCAAGCAGGGGAAGTTCGTGTACTACACCGCTCTTCAGCAGGACGCGGCAGCGGCGCAGGCAGGTGTGGCAACGAGCGACGCGAACGCGTAGCCGAGGCCTCACACCATATTGCTTCTCCGGCGGGGCTGAGCAGCGTCAACTCCTGGCGCTCCTTGCCCAGGCCGGGTGGCATGGGGCGACTCGTCGCGCCGTGGAGTTCCGCGCCGTGGCCCGGTACGGAGGCCGACAGGGCCGACTGGATCACCCCGCTCGTCGAACGGCGCATCATTCGCGGCGCCCTCGATGTGGCATGCACCGCGCACGGGTTGCCGCCGCATCGGCTGCCCGGATGCGTGGGAACCAGTCCCGACGAAGACCTGATCGCGCCGCTGTCACCAGGCGGCACGCGCATACAGGTATGTACCTACGGCCGATCTCGCGGGGTGGGTCCGCCTCCTGTTCATTCGGTGTCTTCCGCGGCCAGGTCGGGGCGGAGGCGGTGCCACGAGGGGTGGCGCAGCAGCCCGGCCCTGGTGCGGGTGGCGTAGCCGACCTCACCCACCAGCCGTGGCAGGACCCACTGCGCGCCCGCGACCGGCGGCACGGTACTGAAGGGGCAGAAGTCGACGGCAGCCACCCGCAACAGGTCGTTGAGGACGGCGCGTTCACGCTCGCTCCACCCCGTCCCCACGCTCCCGATGTACCGCAGCGCGCCTTCCTCGCGTCGGCCCAGAAGCAAGGCTCCGAAGAGCCCGGCTAGTCGGCCTCGACCGGGGACCCAGCCGCCGACGATCGCGTCCACCGTCACCTTGTTGCGCACCTTGACCCAGTCTCGGGAGCGCACCCCGGGGACGTAGACGGAGTCGAGCCGTTTGCAGATCAGGCCCTCCAGACCGTGTTCCCGGCTCGCTTCGAGTGCCTGTGTGCCGTGTCCGACGAGCGCGGCCGGTGTCGACCAGTGCGTCCCCGAGAGCGCGAGGCTCTCCAGGTGCCGGCGGCGCTCGGCGTACGACAGGTGCATGAGGGTGTCGCCGCGCAGATACAGGGCGTCGAACAGGATCAGGTGGGCCGGTACCTCGCGTGCCAGCCGGGCGGCTCTCGCGGGTGGTCCGGACAGTCCCATCCGGGACTGCAGCAGCTCGAAGTCACTGCGCCCCTCCTGGTCCAGGGCGACGATCTCCCCGTCCAGGACCGCGGACACTCCCTTACCGAGGACGGCTCCGAGGGGCTGGAGTTCGGGGTAGACGGCCGTGATGTCCGCGCCCGACCGGGCACGCAACTGAATCGAGCCGTCGCCCGGCAGATGCAGCAGGGCCCGCTGGCCGTCCTGTTTGACTTCGAACGCCCACCCCTCCTGGGCGGCGGGCAGGGCGCCCGGTGTCGCGAGCATCGGAGCGATCCGAGGGAGTGTCATGACTCCACTCTTACCGGGCACATCGGTCTTCTCGTGACGACGCCCCAGGGGACCCGGCCCGTTCCCGCGCCCACCGATGACCCCTCGATGTACGCGCGGGCCACATCACTCGGGTCGCCGCCTCCTGCCGCGCCGTATGCCGGGACGGCCGGCGTGAGCGGAGATCAGCCGGGCGCCGGGTTTTCCATAGCGGTCGGCGTCGCCCGGTGGTTCGGCCAGGCCGTCAGGGCCGTCGCCAGCTGTGCGCGCGAGCGGACGTCCAGTTTCTGGTAGATGCGGGTCAGCCGGGCCTCGACCGTCTTGACGCTCAGGTACAGCTTCGACGCCGCTTCCTGGTTGCTGGCGCCCTGCCCGACCAGCAGCGCGAGGCGTAGTTCCGCGTCCGTGAGGGACGGCAGGATGTCACCGCGGGCCGGGGCGGGGTCGGTCGTACGCGAAGAGGCCTCCGTGGTGAGTCCCAGCCAAGGAAGCGCGCCCGCTCGTTCGAAGACCGCGGCGGCGGCCTGCAGCGCGCCCTGCGCGGCCGAGCGTCTGCGCCGGCGGCGCTCCACACGGGCGAGCGCGACCAGTGCCCGGCCGCCCTCCAGCGGCAGTCCGGCCAGGGCGAAACTCTCCGCCGTGCGCGCCAGCAGCGCCGCTGCCTCGTCCGGCTTCCCGGCCGAGGCCAGGCACAGGGCGTACGCCCGGTCGTAGCCGAGAAGCACCGTGGTGCGGCCCAGGCGTTCGGCGACCGGCCGCACACCGTCGAGCAGCGCCATGGCCTCCTTCGGGGTGTCGTTCGCCAGTAGCGCCTCCGCCAGCTCTTCGTGCCACCGCAGCGCGGACGGGTCGACGGTCGACTGGGCGTGCTCGTCGGCCTGGACCCGGCGCAGGCTCTCCAGCGCCGATGCCACGTCCCCATTGATCAACTGGACCCGGCCCAGGGCATACAGGCCGCGGGAGAGGAAGACGTGGTCGCCCTCCTCCTCGGAGGCCCGGACACTGCGCCGGGCGTAGCTCGCGGCCCGCTGGAAGCTGCCGCCGGCGGTTTCCGCGAGCGCCAGGGCATACCAGGCGGGGCCGGGGGAGAGGCCGGCCTCCAGCGTCAGTGCGAGCGATCGGCCGGCGTGTGCGAGCGCCGCCGCGCACTGGCCCCGGCGGGATTCGATCTCCGCGAGCGTGCTGAGCAGCTCGATGGCGTCCTCCACCGGGCCGCGCCGCTCGACCAGCGGCAGCAGCGCGTTGAGCTGGTCGCGGGCATCGGTGACCCGGCCGTCGAACATGGCATGGCGGATCGTCAGGATCTGCGCGTCGTTGTGGATGCCCAGCGGGCGCTCGGACACCTCCAGGGTCCGTGCCTCCGCCAGTACCCGACCCGCGTGCGGCGAGCCGAGAACCCGGTCCATGCGTGCTTGTAGGGTCAGTGCCCGCGCGGCGGTCCTGCGGTCGCCCATCGAGTCGGCGAGCGTGGCGGATTCCACCGCGGCGGCCCGGGCTCGTACCGGGTCGCCGTCGGCCAGGACGTACTTCACGGCGAGGCGGAGCGATACGGCCGCGCGCAGCAACGTATCGCCTTCGGAGTCCTCCATGGCGTGCACGTAGATCTCGTCGAGGTTGCACAGCCCCTGGCCCGCCGTGTCCAGTACCGCGAGCCGCACGCGGACGCGGTCGGCCGGGGACGCGTCCCGGGCCAGCAGGTCGGTGGCCGCGCGCATGGTCAGGTCCGCGCGAGCGGCGCGGGCCGCTTCCTCGGCGGCCTCGACCAGCCGCTCTATTCGCTTGGCGCCGTGCTGTACGGGGGTGGATTCGGCGGCGAGCAGGGCGAGTTCGGCGGCCAGGGCGCTGTTGCCCCGGCGGCGCGCGGTGTCGGCTGACGCGGCGACCTCGGTGGCCAGGGCCTCGTCGGGGGTGTCGGTGGCCAGCGCCCGGTGGCGTACCGCTTCGACAGGATCGTCCACGACCTGGGCGAGCGCCGCGTGACCCGCGCTGCGCTCGGTCCAGCAGGCGTCGTGCACGAGCGTGGACGGCAGTACTCCGGCGGTGAAGCCGACCTTCCCGTCCTCGTCGAGGGAGACTAGGTGCGCGCGTTCGGCGGCGGCGAGGTCGGCCTCGGCGGCGGGCCGGCCCGCGCGGCGTATCAGCGCGGCCGTCGGGCGCAGTGCCAGTGCGGCCAGCAGCAGGGTGGCACGCACATCGGGCGAGGCGGCGCCGAGCAATTGGCGGGCGAGGTCACGGGCACGTCCGGACAGGGACAGCGTCTCGGCGTGATGCACCGGAGTGCGCGCGTCTGCGAGGGACCTGCCGACGGCCAGGGCGAGGCGCGGATTGCCGCCGCTGGCCTTGTGGATCCGCCCGGCCATCCGGGAGGGCAGCCGGTGGTGGATGAGCAGTTCGGCGATCTCGTCCGCCTGCAGGGGCGGTACGAACAGCACGTCGGCCTCGGAGGGCACCCACAGGGGCTCCGGGCCGGTCGGGCCGGTGCGTGGCGCGACGCCGGGCGGAGGGTCGGACCCGTACGCCGCCGGTGTCTCCACGGCGATCACCCGCAGCGCGGGCGGAGCCAGGTGCAGGGCGAAACGCAGTAGGTCGGCGCTGGTTTCGTCGATGTCCTGCACGCTGTCGACCACCAGCAGGACCGGGTCGCGCGCGGCCAGGGTCCGGAGGATCTGGGCGAGGGCGAGCCGTAGGGCGATGGGGTCCCAGCCCTCGGCGGGGATGGGAGCTTCGCGGCACAGCATGGCGACCGCGGTGCGCTGCGGGCCGGGCAGCCCGTCGAGAATGTCGTACGTTCCCGGTCCGCCGGATTCACCCGGTCCGCCGGGGCGGCTGTGGGCGGCGCCCGGCGCGGGCCAGGACACACAAGCGGCGACCGATGCGACGAGGGCGGCAGCGGCCGCACCTGGTATGTCCCGGTCGGCGGGGAGGGTGGCCAGCCAGATCACCGTCTCGCCGAGGGCTTCGGCGTGCGCCGCGGAGGCCAGCGCGAGCTCGGTCTTGCCGACCCCGGCGGGGCCGGTCAGCAGGGCCCGGCCGCGAGTGTGCAGGACGCGGTCGAGCCGTGCGAGGAGCTCCGTGCGCCCGACGGGCGCGGGTCTGTACACCGCCGACGTCATGAACCCACCACCACCTTCCGGTGTGCGCGAGCCCTCTGCCCGTGCGAGCAGAGAATACGAAGTGGGCAGTCGCCGTCCAGGCCGACCGTCCGGCATATGGACAGAACTGGTGCGGGGCGCGCCCGCGAAATGTTCGCGGACGACGCCCCTGAACAGCAGGAATGCGATTCAACGACTGTCTCAGAAGGTGAGATTCCAGCTGTCGATGTAGCCGGTGTCACCTGATGCCACATCGCGGACCTGGAGCTTCCAGGTGCCGTTGGCGACCTCGCTGGAGGCGTCGACCGTGTAGCCGGCCAGCACGTTGTCGGCGCCGTCCGAGGACGAGGAGGCCTTCAGATTGCGGACGGTGCCGTCCGGGGCGACGAGGTCGACGACCAGGTCGCCGCGGTAGGTGTGCTTGATGTCCACGTCGACCTTGAGGGCGGCGGGTGCGTTGCCGGTGCGGCCGGTCACGGCGATGGACGACGCGACCGTCGCGTTGTCACCGATCGTCACGTCGGCCGCGTTGGCGAAGGTGGCGCCGCCGGGGGTGGTGGTGCCGGTGACGGCGTTCACGGTCTTCGTCGTGTCGGCGATGCCCGAGCCGCAGCCACCGGTGCAGGTGCCGGGAACCGGCCGGGCATTGCTCTTGATCGCGGACTCGATGTCGGCCGGGGTGAGGGTGCTCTTGGCGGACTTCAGCAGCGCGGCGAGGCCGGCGATGTGCGGGGCGGCCATGGAAGTGCCCTGGTAGGGCTTGTAGTTCTCCCCGGACTGCGTGGTGGCGCCGGAGTTCAGCGTCGAGAGAATGCCGTTCTCCGGGGTGGTGACGGTACCGGGCGTGTCCGTGGCGCGACGGGTCTCGCCGCCGGGCGCCGCGACATCGACGATGGTGCCGTAGTTCGAGTAGAAGGAGCGGTTGCCCTCACGGTTGGTCGACGCCACGTTGATGATGTTGTTGCAGTTGGCGGGTGTGAAGCCGGAGGCGTTGGTGTTGTTGTTGCCCGCGGCCACGACCACGGTGGTACCGCGTGAGACGGCGCCGTTGATGGCGTTCTGGTAGACGCTGGGGCAGGTGGCGCTGGCGCCGCCGAGGCTCAGGTTGATGACCTTGGCCGGGGTCGCGTTCGCGGTGACACCGGGGACACTGCCGCCGGAGGCCCAGGTGATGGCCTCGGCGATGTCCGACGAGGAGCCGCCGCATTTGCCGAGGACGCGTACGGGCTGGATCTTCGCGTTGTACGCGATACCCGCGATGCCCTTGGTGTTGTTGGCCGTGGCGCCGATGGTGCCGGCGACGTGCGTGCCGTGCCAGGAGGAGGTGCTCGCCTTGGAGGTCGGGCCGCACTCGCCGTCGGTGGCGTTCCAGTCGCCCTCGTCCTTGGCGTTGTTGTCACGGCCGTTGCCGTCACGGGCGTCCGCCGACGCGGAGATGAAGTCGTATCCGGCGACGACCTTGTCGGCCAGGTCCGTGTGGGTGGCGTACCCGGTGTCGATGACGGCGACGGTGACGCCACTGCCGGTGGTCTTGTCCCAGGCGCCGGGGACATTCATGCCGCCGGTGGTCTCGAACAGGTCCCACTGCTTGGCGTAGTCGGTGTCGTTCGGGGTGACGGCCAGCGGGTACGCGCGGATGTCGGGCTCCGCGGAAGCGACCGAGGTGTCGGCACGGAACGCGTCGATGACCTCGCCCAGGTCCTTCTTGGACGCCTCGCCGCCCAGGTCGACCAGGGCGGCGCCGTCGGCGAGCCGGCGTTCGAACGACAGGTCCTCGCCGGTCGCCCGGCCCTTGGCGTCCGCGTCGCTCTTGGCGGCGGCGTTGGAACCGGCTTCGGCGGCCTTGGACTTGTAGGTGACGATGACCTTCTCGACGGGCGCGACCGGCGTGGAGGACATCGACTGCGCAGCCGGAATGGGCTGAGGGGAGGGGCCCGCGGCGGCGGACGCCACGGATGAGGTGGCAACGAGCCCGGCGATCGTGGCGCTGGCGGCCACGGCGGATATGAGTCTCCGCCTGGAACCGTTCAAGGTGTTCCCTTTCATGACATACGCGCGGAGCGAAGGCGGCGGCGCATCAACCGCGAGTGGTGTGGGGCCACATGTACGCGGTTGCTGGGCCGGGTGAGCCCGTGCGCCGCCGCCGGCGCTACGACCCTGGTCAAGGCCGCTCCCGGCACACCCGCCCCTTGCATGAACCTGACATTCGGGTGTCAGGGGCCAGAATCGGGGATTCGGAATGCGCCGGTGCGGCAGACAGTAGGGAACGGTGAGATGAACCCGATACGGGGAAAACCCTTGTCACCCCCGCGAGGGCCGGATCGGGCCGCGGGAGGAGGGGTGGCGTCGGCGCCCCGTCCGGCCGTCAGCGGCAACCCGCCTGGCCACAGGGCGCCCACCGCATTCCGTGCGCGCCCGGCCCCGGTTCCGCCCCTGATGAAACCGGGGCCGGCGCCGCTCTCCCTGGGTGCAGGCGGGTGCGGGCGTTGTACGTCTCCGCCAGGGATGCCGATCCGGCGTCACGGCGTGTCCGGGGTGCCTGGCTCTCCTGGTCCAGCCGGCCTGTCCGCCGTCACCGGCGGCGAGCCGGTCGTAGCCAATCGGTCGGTCGGTCGCGCGTGCGGAGTCAGCGCTGGGCGAAGACTCCCGCCGGGAAGGCTCCGTTGGCCACGGCCGTCTTCGCCAGCCGACCGCCGATCTCCGTGAGGCGCTCGACCCCTGCCTGCCCGAGGTGGTCGTAAGGCGCCCGGGCGAGCCGGTCAGTGGTCTGTTCCGTCTCGCGGCGCAGCTCCGCGCCGAGCGGGGTGAGCTCGCCGGCGGCGTCCAGGATGTCCCGGTCGCGCAGCCGGTCCTGGGCGTCGTCCCACTCCTGCTGGTTCCAGCCCCGGCTGTGCTGGGCGAATTCGGCGGTGAAGCCCTTGCCCGTGGCGGTGTGCGTGATCAGGGCTTCCACGCCGTCCAGGCCGCCCGTGGACAGTGCGGCCAGGTGGCCGTCGCCGCGGTACTCGCGCAGCAGGGTGATGGCGTGCCACAGGGCCAGGAGGGGCTGGTCCGGTGTGGGCAGGTCGGCGTGCGCCGCGTAGAGCGGTCGTCCGGCGGCGGTGCACGCCTCGGTGGCGGTACGGGCGAGCTCGGCCGCCTCCCGAACCTCGGGGTCGTCATGGATACCGTCGCCGAGCAGGCGGTGCAGCACGCGGTCCACAGCCTTGAGCCGGGCGACCAGAATGTCCGCGGGGGCGACGAGGTCCCAGGCCCGGGGAATGTGGCGGGCCACGAGGCTCGGGCTGAAGTTGAAGAACGTGGCAGCCACCACGCCTTGGCCGACGGGCCCCATGGCCGCGGCGCGACCGGCGAAGTAGGACATGCGTCCCGCCTCCAGACCGGCTGCGGTGTACTCCTGTTCTGCCTCGGGGGCGAAGTAGATCAAGGAGTGGAGCGGGTTGAGTGCGGCGTGACAGTTTTTACCGGCCGGTAGGGAAGTCATGAGGGAACTGTAGATCCGTTTCATCTCGGCTGTCCGACCGGGCATGGGGTGTACGGCTATGCACGCTCCGCGGGGTCCGAGGGGCCGGGCCCTACCCCGTGTCCTCGGTGATCAGGTGTGGCTGCCCGTGAGCGTCGCGTAGACCACGACGTTGTCGGCATAGCGATTGTCGGCCTTGGAGTAGGAGCCTCCGCAGGTGATCAGCCGCAAACCCGCGTGGTCGAGGTTGCGGTACACCTCGACGGTGGGGAACCGGTCCTTCGCGTACCGGGCCACCCGGTCCACCGTGAACTCGGCGGTGCGTCCGTCCTGCCGGGCAACCTCGATCCTGGCTCCGGGGCCGAGCCCGGCCAGCCGGAAGAAGACGGCGGGCGCGCTGTCCCAGGTGACATGGCCGGCGATCACCGCGGGCCCCTCGGAGCCGGGAGCCGGTCCCGGTCGGTACCAGCCGGCCCTGTCCGGGTCGCGCGGAGTCTCCATCGCACGGTTCTTGTCGCGCCCCAACTGCTCCAGCGTCGAGGAGACCTTCAGTGAGGGGATCGTGACGCGTATGGGCTCGGAGGCAGGCAGGGCGGTGACATGTCGCGGGTGGGGCTTCGAGGCTCCGCCCGACGGTGACGGGGGAGTCGCCGGAGCAGTCGGCCCGCCACGGTCCTCGGCTCGGGGCGGCGCGGGCTGCTGTCGGCCCATTCCCAAGGCCAGCAACAGCCCGCCGACAAGCAGGAGAGCCGAGAGGGCGATGATCACGATCCTGCGCCGACGCGTACGCGCCACGTCGTCACGATCACTGCCCTGCCGCTTCCTGGTCATTGGCTCATCCGTCCGCGAGGTCGTCGTCAGGTGATGCGGATCAGTCGCACGGGCCCGTTCAGTCGCGCGGGTCGGTGCCCTCGCCGAGCGCCCTGCGGCGCAACACGAACAGGGCTCCTGCGGCCAGCACGACCGCGGTGCCACCGGTGGCCAGAATGCCGGTCGCCTCGATTCCCCGGGTGTCGCCGGATCCGGTCTCGACTCCGCCCACCGGCATGGAACCCACCGAAGCGCCCTTGACCATGCCGCAGTTCGCCGGGGCGGTGGCCTCCTGGGGGAGCTTCGGGTCGAGTTCGCTCTTGCCCAGGCTGAAGTCGTACTTGCTGTTCGCGTTCGGGTCGATGCCGTGCTGCACGACGTGCAGGTCCTTGATGTGATCCACGACGGCCTGCGAGACGGTGATGGTGCGTGAGTACGTCAGCTTGCCGTCCTTGTCCGCGACGGGCATCCGGTCGACGGCGAGCCCGCTGTCCTTGGAGGTGTCGCCCTTGGTCGTCAGGGAAATGTTGATGTCCCCATAGGCGGGGAGTCCCTCGGCGGTGGTGACGATGCTGTCGCCGTTCTTGTCGGCGCTCGCGTCCGGGCAGTGGAAGTTGTGGCCGTCCGTGGAACCGTGGATGTGCTGGGCATGCGGCTGACCGGGTACCAGTCCGTCGGCCTCGATCTTCACCGTCAGTTTGGCGCCGTCCAGGCTGAGCAGCGCGGCGCCACTCGCACCCGAGCGGTTCTGCTGCTCCAGTTCGATCTGGTAGGCCTTGCCGTCCGGAGCCTTCGCCGGGCTGCCGCTGTGTGCGAAGGACGGTGTGGCCGCTAAGAGCACGAGTGCGGCGGGCAGGCCCATCAGGGCCGCGAAACGGGCTGGGGGCTGGAATATCACTGCGATGCATCCCCTTCCGGGCGGTCACCGGCCTTGCACCGGCGCCGCGTTCGGGCATTCGGTCTCTGGCTCTGCTCCTATTCGGAGCGGGTTGTCCGACGGATTGGTCCTGCATGCACATGAAGAAAATGAGCGACTGGCGACGGCCTGAATGGCAACGCCTGGTCCACCCGCTTCATGTTCCGCAACGGCAGCAAGGGTGAGGTCTACGTCTACACTCCCGCCGGTGACCGCTACGGCAAGGACATAGGCCTCGGCGCCTGGAACTTCTCGCCCGACAACAAGACCCACACCATCCAGCAGTCGGTGAACCGCTCCACGGGCAAGATCACGGTCTGGTACGACAACCAGCAGGTCCTGTCGCAGAACGCGGCTCCGGGCATCGGTGGCATTCCGTTCAAGGGTGTCTTCTTCTCCACCTTCTTCGGTGGCCATGACACCAGCTGGGGCCCCGACCACGACGAACACGCGTACTTCTCCAACTTCGCCGTCGGCACGAGCAAGTTCTGAAACCAGGCCCCACCAGGTGGTGACAGGGTCGGCCCGGCCCCGCGCGCGGCGGGGAGCGAGCCGGCCGTAGGGGGTGGAGGCAAGGGCGAGCCGCCGGCGGGATCCCCCCGACACGCGAAATCGGCCGTCGCCCCGGGTGCGACCGATACGGCCGGTCGGAGCAGACGGAGCTGCGCCGGACCGGGTCCGTTCCTACCCTGGCTGAATGATCATCAGAGTTTCTGTTCGCGGGGTGATTTCCGGCGCGGCTGCCCTCGCCATCGGCGCGCTGGGCGTCCTCGCGCCGACGGCCGTGGCCGTCCCGCAGGCCGATCCGCTGCCGCCGCAGCCCCGGTCCGCCGACCTGTCACCACTCCACCGGCCGGGAACCCATGTGCGGACACACCGCGGGGCTCCGCTGCTCCCTGACGACGTGTCCGCCCTGTCGTGGCTGGTGGCCGACGCTCGCACGGGTGACGTTCTCGCCGCCCATCAGGCCCATCGCCGACTGCCTCCGGCCAGCACGCTCAAGACTCTCTTCGCTGTCACCGCGCTGCCTCGGCTGGCCGACGAAACCCTGCACAAGGTCACCGAAGCCGAGCTCACCGGAGTGGGGGAGGGCAGCAGCCTGGTGGGCATCGCCCCCGGCAACACCTACCAGGTGGCGGACCTGTGGCGGGGCGTCTTCCTGAGTTCCGGCAACGACGCCGTGCACGTACTGGCCGAAATGAACGGCGGCTGGGAGGCCACGGCCCGTCAGATGCAGTCCAGAGCCCGAGCCCTGGGCGCGAACGACACACAGGTGATGTCGCCGGACGGCTACGACACCCCGGGCCAGGTCTCCTCCGCGTACGACCTGGCGATCTTCGGCCGGGCCGGGCTCGCGAACCCCGAGTTCGCCCAGTACGCGGCGACCGTCGACGCGCCGTTTCCCGGCGAGACCCGCAGCGACGGACGGCCCACCTGGACCTACGGGATCCAGAGCACCAACCGACTGCTGACCGGAGCGGGCGGGGTCGGACGCTACCCCGGGCTGATCGGCGTCAAGAACGGCTACACCTCCGGCGCCGGCAACACCTTGATCGCCGCCGCCCGCCGCGGCGGGCGCACTCTGCTGGTGACAGTGATGAACCCTCAGCGGGGCGACGGGTACGAGGTGTACGAGAACGCGCGCTCACTCCTCGACTGGGGCTTCGCCGCCGCCGGACGGGTCGAGCCCGTGGGCTCTCTGGTGCCTCCGGCTCCGGTGCGCAGGGCCCCACGGTCCGGGCCGCAGCCCGTGGCGCAGGCAGCCGCACTGCCGGAGGAACCTGGCTCAGCCATCCCGTACGCACTGCTGAGCGGTGTGGTCGGCGCGACATGTCTTGCGGCCGTGGTCATGGTGCGGGGGAGGCGCGGACGGAACCTGCGCTGACCACGGTCGCGGATCTGCCGACGACCCAACGAAGCACGTGCCATCGTCACCGTGCACGCGGCCCTCGACGCCGGCGTGACCCTGCTGGACACCGCCGATTCCTCCATTGGCCCGGCGCCGACCCCGGACACAACGAACTCCTGGTCGCCCGCGCGCTCGCCCACCGCCGCGAGGATGTGCTGGCCGCCGCCCAAGGGCGGCAGGGGTCGTCCCGCGGACGGATCCTGACCGTCAATGGCGACCCCGCCCATCTGCGGCGGGCTTGCGAAGCGTCGCTGCGCCGACTCGGTGTCGAGGCGATCGGCCTCTATCAATTGCACAAGCCCGATCCCGCCGTCGCGTGGGCCGAATGGGTCGGTGCGCTGTTGGACCTCCTGGACGCGGGCAAGATCCAGCGCGCCGGGATCGCCCACGCGGATGCGCCGCAGGTGCGGGAGGCGTACGAGGTTCTGGGCGACCGGCTCGTCTCCGTACAGAAGGAGTACTCGCCCAAGGAGCGGGCGTCGGAGGACGTGCTGCGTCTCTGTGAGGAGCTGCGGCTGGCGTTCCTGCCCTGGAGTCCGCTCGGCGGCATCGGAAACACTGGCAGCCTGGGCAAGGCGTTCGACGCGATCGCGGAACGCCGCGGGGTCGGTCCGCAGCGGATCGCTCTCGCCTGGCACCTGACCGGGTCGCCCGTCTCCATCCCCATTCCGGGTTCGAGCCGCCCGTCGACGATCCGCGACTCGGCCGCCGCCGCGGCACTCACGCTGGACGCGGACGAGCGGGCCCTGCTGGACGCCGGATGAGACCGCGGGCCCCTGCGGGACCGGTGGCTCAGGATCGGCTCAGGGTTGCGCGAGGTAGCCGGCGAGAGCGCTGCGGTTGCGCCGGAGGGCGTCGATGCGCTGGTCCGTGGCCTCCAACTCCCGGTCCATGACGGCCCGCAGATCCGCACACCAGTCGAACTCCGGTCGCTCGCCCCGGACGCACGGCAGCACCGAACGGATCACCTCGGTCGACAGGCCCGCCAGCAGCAAGGCACGCACCTGCCGTACGACGAGGACCGCGGCCTCGTCGTAGTCGCGATAGCCGTTCGCACCACGCCTCGCGTCCAGCAGCCCCTGGGCTTCGTAGTACCGCAACAACCGCGCGCCGACCCCGGTGCGACGGGACAACTCTCCGATCAGCATGCGACCCCCACCTCGTCCGAGCTTGACCTTGCCACTGATGTGAAGCCTTAACGTCAACCCGCGAACAGCCATTCCGCGACGGCCCGGATTTTCCCCGGGCCACCGGCCCGCGGCTTTCCGCTCCGCTGAACCCGTTCCGCCCGATCTCATACCGCAGGAGTGACACATGACCACCATGGGTGCTGAACACGACGCCGGGGCGGCCGACCGCTCCTTCCTCTTCGTCCTCGGCAGCTCCCGCCCCGAAGGCAACACCGAGGCCCTCGCACGCGCCGCCGCCGAGCAGTTGCTCGCCGATGTCCCACAGCGCTGGGTGGACCTGAGCCAAGTGCCGTTGCCCGACTTCCAGGACGGCCGCCACGAGAGCGGCACGTGGCCCGTCGGGGAGAACGAGGAGACGCTGCGGCAGGCCACCCTGGAGGCCACCGACATCGTCATCGCCTCCCCGCTCTACTGGTACACCCTGTCCGCGCAGACCAAGCGCTACCTCGACTACTGGTCGGGCTGGCTCGTGGTGCCCGGCCTGGAATTCAAGGAGCGCATGGCGGGCCGGACGCTGTGGGGAGTGACGGTCATGTCGGACCGCGACGAGGCCGTCGCCGGCGCGCTGGAGACCACCCTCAGCCACTCGGCGGCGTATCTGCGGATGCGATTCGGCGGGGTGCTGCTCGGCAACGGCTCCCGCCCGGGTCAGGTGCGGGACGACGAGCGGGCGACGATCCGCGCCAAGACCTTCTTCCAGCGCGGGACCCCGCTCGCCCGCTTCCCCCGCGAAGAGGAGGACGGAAGGGGGTAGCCGGTGAGTGAGAGGATCGCCATGTGTGCCGGGTCCGACCGTGGAGGATGAAGTTGTACGCGATGTCTCTGGGCGACGACGGCGCCGAACTGCGCCCGCTCGAACCGTGGCAGGCCGAGGAGTTCCTCGCCCACCTGGATCGAGGGCGCGAGTTCATCGGGCAGCACAACGCGCTCCCCGACGTCGTGACGGACCTGGCGTCGAGTCGCGCGTTCCTCCAGGCGTACGCGGAGAAGGCCGCATCCGACACCGGGCGGATGTACGGCATCCGGGCGGACGGCAGGCTGGTCGGCGCGGTCCTCCTCCGGAAGATGGACGTCGAGCAGGGTGTCGCCGAGGTCGGCTGCTGGCTGGAGCCTGCGGCGGTGGGCAAGGGGCTGGTGACCCGGGCCGCTCGCGTGATCATCGACTGGGCCGTCGGGGAACGGGGCATCCACCGCGTCGAGTGGTGGGTGTCGTCGGCGAACCGGCCCAGCATCGCCGTGGCCCGACGGCTCGGGATGGCGAAGGACGGCGTGCTGCGGGAGAGCTACCTGTACCGCGGGAAGCGGCACGACGAGGAGATCTGGTCGGTGCTGGCGCCGGACTGGCGGGCGGGACGGCCGGCGCTGTGAGTCACCCGGCCCCCGGAGCGGACAGCGCCTCGCGGGTCGGCGGCGGCACGTCGAGCGGCGTTGGGGGCCGGAGGCGGGGGCAGCCGCTGTGCCGTGCGGGCCGGGCGGCTAACGTCATGGGCCGAGGATCGGAGTTCCATGGCTCGTACATTCACTGTTTCCGACAGCATCATCATCGAGGCGGGCCCGTCGAGGGTCTACGAACATGTCTCCAGCCCGGATCTCATGGGTCGCTGGAGCCCGGAGAATCTCGGCGCCACCCTGATCGGTGAACAGCGCCCCGCGCACGTCGGCATGGTCTTCAACGGTCACAACAAGCGGGGCTCCATCCGATGGACCACTCGCTGTACGGTCACCGCGGCCGACGAGGGCGAGCTGTTCCGGTTCCGGGTCCACGCCATCGGTCTGAAGCAGCCGCGGCTGCGGGCCCCCATCGCCACCTGGGAATACCGCCTCGAGCCGGCCGGCGAGGGCGTCAAGGTGACGGAGACCTGGACCGACGACCGGCGATCGTGGCCCGACTTCGTGGCCAACACCTTCGACAGGATCGCGACGAGGGGACACACCTTCGCCCACTTCCAGGGTGGAAACATCCGGACAACCCTGCGCAATCTCAAGGCGGCCCTCGAAGCTCCGGCCGTGAAGCCCTGAGAGTGGCCGTGCGGCGCCCCGGCCGAAGCCCACGACGGCGGGGCGCCTCGTCGTACGTACGTCACCTGCCCGGCCTGCTGGGCAGGTGACGCGGGGCGTCGGGGGTGGTCACGGACCAGGCCGTACGCCCTGCGGATGCTCAGGCAGCGCCGGGCGCTCCGGAGTGGTCGGGCCGGCCAGGACCCTCCGGTCGTGGTCGGCGTCATCCGGTGCGGTGTGCCGCGCCAGCCAGTACGGGTTGTCGTGCGGGAGGCCGCCAGTGACTCTGCCGTACATGCCGAAGGTCATCAGCAGCAGGCCGAGTACAAAGCTGAACAGGACGTTCTGCATACGGAAGGCCAGGAAGTTGTAATCCGTCTCCAGCAGGGCGAGGTTGGCGAACCCGCTGATGACGAAGGCCGATCCGAGCACCATGTTCACCGTCGACGCGGTGTTGCCGCCGACGAACGCGCCCGCGAGAAGCGCTCCTCCGATGACGACGGACAGCACGCTGAGGGCGCCGTTGGTGTTCAGGCCCGCGACCGTGTCGCCTCCGGTGCTGAAGAAGCCGATGCGGTCGATCAGGCCCAGGACCCCGAAGACCAGCAAGAACAACCCCATCAGTCCGGCACCCCAGCGGTAGACGTGACTGAGGTGATGATCAACGGGGAGATGCTCGTCGAGATGGACGCGCGGGCTGGGGCTCACACGTGCCCGTAGAGAATGGCTTGCAGCCATGTCCGGCCTCCTGCGATAGAGAGCGCCCGGGGGGAAGAGTGGGGGAATCGCCCCGCTGATCCACCTATGCGTAGCTTTGCTACTCCCTATTCGGTGCGAAGACGCCGGGGGATTGGTCCCTGCCGGCCGACTGGGGATGTGGACGCGCCGCCGCCGGCCGTCGAGCCGCACATAGCGTCGCCCGGCTCGGCCAGGGCCTCGGGGGCCTGGGCGAGCCGGGCGAGTTCCCGGCCGTGTGGGACGCCGTAACCGCGTCGGCGGGCGTCAATGTTCCATCGGGCGTCTCAGCCGAAAGCGGAGAAGGAGCGCCCGTCCCCGCTCTCCCGCAGGGCAGGGTGCACGCTGCTCCAGTCCAGGGCCTGCTGCATCCGGTGCTTGGCCTCCTCGGCCGCCTCGCGGGTCTCGGCCGGGATGTCGCCGCGTTCCTGAATCAAGCGGTCGTAGATCGGCGGATGCTCGGATATCTCTGCGGTACTCATGACAGTTGATCCTGCCCGTTCTTCGGTGATCTGTCAGGTGCGGACAGAGATGCGCCCGGTGGCTCACGACGGGCCGGTACCTCCACCGAGCGTGCCGGGCGGCCGGAGAAGCACGGTAGAAGCCACGACTTGGGCGCGGTTCGGGCCCGGGGCCCGCACCACTCGCCGCCCGAGTGTGGATCCGGCGAGGGAGTCAATGTGACGGTCTTCACCTCCGGAAGGGGGCAGGTGACGGAACGTGGCGAGACCTTTACATGTTTGCTACGTACTGCTAGGCGTGGGGCAAAGGTTCCCACGGTGCGCTGAGGAGATTTATGCGACCGTTCGTGTTGAAGTACGCAATTCCGGCTGAGAATGCCGCGGGCGACATTCCGTACACGTACGACTCCTTCCTCCAGCTGAACGTCCTGTCCGACGGGCGTCCCGCCATCACGGACCGGGCGGTGCTCCGGGCGACCGGAACCACCACGTCCACCGCCGGTTCCAAGACGCATTTCGACGACTGAACGGCCGGGACAGCGATGACTGTGCTGATCCTGACCTGTCGTCAGGATGTGACGGCGGACATGGTGGTGGCCGGGCTGCACGAGCGGGATGTCCCGCTGCTGCGTTTCGATCCCGCGGATCTCCCCGGCGAGGCCGATCTGTCGGCCGAATACCTCAAGGGGGACCTGCACGGTTATCTCGCCGCGGACGGCCGCCTGCTGAGCATGGACAGCCTGCGCTCGATATGGGTGCGCAGGCCGGGCGAGCCCGCCGAACATGCTCCGGAGGCGTCGCCCTGGCTCACGCGTGAGACCGGACAAGCGCTGTACGGGATGCTGCTCTCCACCGAGGCCCGATGGATGAACCACCCGGCCATGGCCACGCAAGCACGCTGCAAGCCGTGGCAGTTGCGTATCGCCCACCGCAGCGGTTTCGCCGTCCCCGCCACGCTCGTCACCACTTTTCCGCGGGTGGCGTGCGAGTTCGCCGAGCAGTACCGGGAGGTGGTGGTGAAGTCCGCCTCCGGCCCGCCGCCCGGAGACCCCCCGGTCATCCTCCCCACCACCCGCATTGGCCCCGAGACGGACTTCGCCGGAGTCGCGGCAGCCCCCACCCTCCTCCAGCAGTACATCACCAAGCGGGCGGACATCCGGCTGACGTTCGTCGGCGGGACACTGTTCGCCGCGCGGAAGATCGCTGCGTCCGGCCAGGTCGACGGGCGCTACGGCGACACCGACCATGTCTGGGAAGCCGTCGCGGTGCCGCACCGCATCAGCCGGGCTGTACATGAGTACACCGGCCTTGCCGGTCTCACCTACGGGGCTTTCGACTTCGCCGAGGACGACGAAGGGGTGTGGTGGTTCCTGGAGTGCAATCAGGGCGGCCAGTTCGGTTTCATCGAATTGGAGACCGGCCAGCCGATCGCGGCGACCGTCGCCTCCTGGCTGGCCGCCTCCTCGGGGACGTAGGCGCAGAGGTGGCGGGGCGCTTGGCGTACGGAGCAGGTGTAAGGCCAAGTCGGCGCCAGAGCACCGCAGTTGTTGGTCCCAGCCGCCGGGCGCCTGACGAAAGGGCCAGTGTGTCAACGTCCGCTACCGCTCCTGCGCAAGGGTCCGGACGAGACATTCATCGACCACGCGACTGTCCAGGTACGCAATCCTCAACTCCTTGCCATGCCGGGGTTCCTCCCCGGCATGGCGGCGAACACGTCGACGAGGCGGTCGGCCATTTCGCGTAGCCGACATGGCCGCCGGGAACTCCGCCAACTGCTCGCCGAGCAGCTCGGCGACGACGACCACCGGCTGGTGCACGATCTGCGCGTGCGAGTCGCGGCCTTCGGCCACTCCGATCCGCTCGGCCATCGCGGCGAGCGCGGTGAGGTCCGGCATGAAGCGGGTCGACGGACGCAGCATATGGGCGAGAAAGAACGCGGTGTTGTCGTGCGCCTCGGGCAAATGGGGAGCCTCACGGCCGCCGAAGAGCACACTGAGCCGGCGCATGGCCGAGGGCGCGCCCTCCTTCTGGAACGCCTCATGGACGGCGTCGGTCAGTCCCCGGTACTGCGCGGCGTCCGGCAGGAGGCACAGCGCGGGAGGCTCATGCGCGAGCACCGACCGGACAACAGCCGGGTGACGCACCGCGAGTTCGAGGCCGACGAGACCGCCCGAGCAACTGCCGAACTGGCCGCGCGCGCAGGGCTGAAGGTGGCCATTTACGACGCGCTCACCTGGTACTGGCCCGACATTCCGCAAGTGGCCCGCGAAGCGCTGCTGCACATCGCCCAGGACTTCCTCGGGGTACGTGAACGGCTCGCGTGCGAACCGGTGTTGCGTGGGAGAAGCGTGGTCGTCCCGCCTATCGTTCCCGCCGCTCGGGAGCACACACCGGGAGGGCATGTCCTCCTGCATCTCGGCGGCCTGGAAAGCCCCTTCTGGCGGGCGGACGATGCCGTGGTCTATGCCCGGATCATGCTCGCCGCGGTGCGTGCCGTCCTGCCGGCCGAGGGGAAGGTGATCGTCTCCGCCAGCCGCAATGTCGTCACGGCCCTCGCCGATCCAGATGTCGCCACGTACGACCGCAGTGCCGTGCTGCACCTCATGAGCACGGCCAGGTGGGCCTGGATGACCCCGGACTGGGCAATGTCTACGACGCGGCCGTCACCGGCGTACCGACCCTGTGGTTGCCGGGGGCCAATGAGACTCACGATCTGCAGGTCCGCCTGCTCTTCGAGCACGGCTGCTGCGACGCTCTCGTCGGGTGGGACGACATCGGGCGGAGCGTGGACTACCTTGCTTCGCCCCCGGAGGTGGGGCGACAGATCACCCGCGTCGTGCAGCAAGCCTTCCCCGACCGGAGCCTGCGCGAGCGCCTCACCGGCCTGCTGGCGAGGCGCACCGCCGAGCTCGGGGGCCAGGTCGTCCGGCAAGGCACGGGCGCTCGTCGGCCTCTTCGGCCACGGCGGCGCGACGCGCGGCTGCTGCCATTCTGACGCGGGTGAAGGGTGCGCCGGTGACCGGGGCGCTGCCGACCGGTGAGCCGGTGACCGGCGCGATCGCGTCGTCCGGCGAACCTGCCTGATCGCGGTCGACCTCCGACGCCGAGAGCCCTGCCTGCTGCCTGGACCTGAGCTTCGGACCTCAGCCGGGAAGTCAGGGGAGCGAGCGCCCGGTCAGTGGTGCTGCCGTTGAGGTCGCCCATCAGCAGGACCTTCTTCTGCTGTTCCTGGTCGAGGCCCCGGTCGAGTGCGGTCAGAGCCTGGTTGCGTCGACCGGTGGTGAAGCCGGACGGCCCGACCGGACCGAGGGCAGATGGACCACGTAGACGGCCAGGGGCCCGTGCGGGCCCTGGACCCGGGCGCGCAGGGACCGGCTCCAGCTGGGATCGATGGTCACGCGCTGCGACGCGGTGATCGGATGGCGGCTCCACAGGGCCACGGTGCCGATATGAACGGAGTGGGTGAGCCGGCGGTCCAGCACCCTCCGGTACGCGGGCAGCGCGTCGTCGGTGACTTCTTCCAGGGCCACCAGGCCGGGGTCGGCGGCCAGCCGGGTCCGGGCGGTGGGTGGGGTCACTGTTGGCGGCGCCGACATTGTGCGTGACGGCGGTCAGGTTCGGCGCGGCAACGGTGGCGCGCCCGGCGCGCCCGGCGCGCTGGAGACGATGCGCGCGGTGCCCGCACGGCCCCGTGCGCCCCGCGTCGTGACTGGGGGAACTCGCCGCGCGGCCAGACGTTGCGGTCCGCACAAGTGAATACCTATTGCGGCAGGCACAGAAATTAGTGAAATGCGCGGTGAAGGTTTATGTGCTGCCGGAAGGAGTGGTGTCACTTTCCCCACTCGACCCATTCCCCGTGCTAGTGTTGATCTCAGTTGCAGTTGTGGTTCCCAAAGACTTCAAGTGCATTTACCGGCCCCAAATGCCGGTAGGTGCATTTTTGTGCGCCGGAGTTGGTTTCCGGTCGGGGCGATCATTGCGGCGACTCGAGGCTCGCACAGTGCGAGCCCTGGGCATTGCCCCGAAGGAGATATGACATGGCTACTGGCACCGTGAAGTGGTTCAACGCGGAAAAGGGTTTCGGCTTCATCGAGCAGGAGGGTGGCGGCGCTGACGTCTTCGCCCACTACTCGAACATCGCAGCCCAGGGCTTCCGCGAGCTGCAGGAGGGCCAGAAGGTGAACTTCGACGTCACGCAGGGCCAGAAGGGCCCGCAGGCGGAGAACATCGTTCCCGCCTGACGCTCAAGCGTACGACGGAGCTGGGGCCCGCACCTTGGGGTGCGGGTCCCAGCTCGTTGCTTTTTCCAGGGCCTGTCCGCCTACCGCGTCGTGTACGTTGCGCGAGCGACGCCAGTTGACGGTGCTCTGGTCTGCCCCACGTACGGCGGGCGCTCCGCCCATGGCTCCGGACGCAAGTCCGCCCGAGCCCCTGTGATCCGGCATTCCGGCCTCTGCCCGGAGCTGCCGATCATGTCTCGACGCACCCGGCCCAGGATCGGCCCGTCGGCCCGGCTGCGATTTGATCTTCATCTCGGTTCGTTCCCACGGATCCCCGTGCTGTCCAGTCGCGCCGGTACTTCCTGGGTTCGTGCCGTATCGAGGAGGGTTCTGTGTGAACCGCACAGCTCGCACGAACGACGCCGTCGCGGACCTGAGATGTGCGCGCTGAGCAGCGGTGCACGAGCCGCCCCGCCCTACGGCGGCCAGTCCCAGCCGCAGCGCGGCCGGACCGAGTGTCACAGGAACCATCCGCGTCGTGGTGGCCGTACGGCCCGCGCCGGTCGCTCGGGCAGCGTGGTCATGTCGGCGCCGCCGTGCCGCTCGGACACGGTGTACGGACTCGCATTCCCGGGCGGTGCCCGGAACCTCCTGGCCGTAGACCCTTCTGGGAGCGGCCGTGTAGGACTAACGTCAGTTGTCGGTCATCCTCCATCGGCCGGCACCCCTTTGCCCGTCCTCTCAACCCTGCTGAGGCATTATGCGCTGCGTCATCGCCCGTTTCCCCTTCGATCTGGTCAAGGCCGGCGTGCAGGAGTCGATGAAGGGCGTCAAGCCCGAACCCATCGAGGGTGAGTCCGTGATCATCGGCCGTCGGCACTACCCCGTCAAGCAGGTGGGGGAAGTCATCACCCGGCAGGACCGCCGCGACTTCACCGCCAGTGAGGTGACCAGGGCGCTGACGCGTCTCGGCTTCACCTGCCGCGCGGCCGCCGACGTGGCCCCCGCCGTTGAGCCGGCCCCGCTCGCGGCGGCGTCGGCGCTGCTCGGCACGCCGGCACCGGCGTAACCGTAGAAAGTCTCAGCCGAGGCGAGACAGCATGGAGGGCCCCGACCTGTGCATCCGGTCGGGGCCCTCCACGCGTGCGGGGGCGGGGGAGGCCCGTGGGTCCGGCACCGGGTTGCGCACCTGACGCAACTAGTAGTGTTACGACTGTCGAGGAGGTGGTCCGTGAGTGCGAACAGCAAACTGACCGTTGCGCTGCACGCTCTGGCGTGGGTGGGGCTCTATCAGAGTCGCGGGCACGAGGTCGCCACCTCGGAGCAGATCGCGGACAGCGCGAGCACCAACCCTGTGGTGATCAGGCGCCTGCTCGGTGAGCTGCGCGTGGCGGGGCTGGTGAACTCGCGGCGCGGCGCCGGTGCCGGCTGGATGCTGGCGCGTCGTCTCGAAGAGATCTCGCTCCTGGAGGTCTACGACGCCATTGGGTCGGGTTTGCTGTTCGGCATGCACCGGGCGGAGCCCAATCAGGAATGCGTCGTAGGTGCTGGAATCCAGCCCGCCCTCAAGGGTGTGTACGGCCGCATCGATCAGACCTTGCGGGCTGAACTGGCTGCCGTGACTGTCGCCGACGTCCTCAAGGACACCCTCGCGGCCCGCTGAAACCCCGTACGAGCGTGCGGGGTTCATGCAGCCCGTCAATGTAACAAGAATTGTTACAAGGAAAGGTGCGAATCATGGCACAGATGACTGGCAGGACTGCCCTTCGCCGCCGGAGCCGAGTTCTTCGTCGACGGCGGACAGGTGCAGGTCGGATCCCGGCCCCTCAAGGGTTCGGCAGCCGGCCTGCCGGTACGGCTCGCGCGGCATCGTCGTCCGCGCGTCTCCCTTCCCTTCTGTTCGATCCCGTCCTCTGCCTCTCCCTCATCCCCTGGAGCGTTCTCATGTCCGAAATCACAGCGTCTGTCAGTGCACGCGCCACAGTCGACCGTTTCTTGTCCCGGCTCGCCGTGCAGGACGCGGACGGCATCGCCGATGTGTTCGCCGAGCACATCGACTGGTTCGTACCGGGCGCGGATCACCTCCCCTGGACCGGCCCGCGCACGCGCCGCGAGGATGTGCCGGCCTACTTCCGCACCATGTGGACCCACTTCGTCGAGGGGGAGAGCGAAGCGGTGATCGACCACGTTCTGGTGGACGGGCCCGACGTGGCGGTCTTCGGCAGCTTCAGCCACACGGTCAAATCGTCGGAACGTCGCTTCAGTACGCCGGTGGCTCTGCACCTCACCGTCCACGAGGGGCAGATCACTCGTCTCCGCCTGTTCGAGGACACCTTCGCCGCCGCCCAGGCGATGCCGCCGACCGACAGCTGAAGCGAATGCCGAACAGGCCGTGCCGAGCCGGGAGTTGGGCCGTCACGGGTGGCGCCGGGCTGCTTCCCCCTCGCACTCCGGAGCGTGGTCGTGCCGGGGCAGGAGGAGCGGGGTCGCCAGCAGGAGGAGACCGGCGACCGTGATCGCGGGGCGGGGGCCGGTGAGGCCGGCCAGTACCCCCCAGAGGGCGGTCAGGGCCGCGATGGTGAGCTTGCTGGTGACCGACCAAGCGGACAGCGTACGGGCGACTCGGTCCGTGGCGGTTCGGTCGAGCCGATGGGTGGCGAACACCGGGTTGAACACGCCCATGCAGGTGATCAGCCCGAGCTCGACGGCCATGACGAGGACGAGCCCGCCGGTTCCGGGGCCGACGAAGGCCAGCCCGAGCGTCCAGCAGGCGCGTAGCGTCCCGGCGGTGCGCATGACCCTGTGCCGCCCGAACCGTGCGACGAGCCGGCGGGCCAGCCGTGAGCCGATGAGTCCGCCGACGCAGGGGGCGGCGAACGCGAGGCCGTACTGCCACGGTGCGAACCCGAGGTCGCGGAGCATGAGCACGGCGAGGAGCGGGGAGGTCGCCATGATCAGGGCGTTGACCACGATGCTGTTGAGGAACAGCGGGCGCAGCGCCGGATGGGCGAGGATGTAACGCCATCCGTCGAGCAGGTCGCCGACCCGCAGCCGCGGTGCGGCAATTCGCGCGGGGCGCGGCTCCTTGCCGCCGATGGCGTGGATCCCTGCCGCCGAGAGCAGAAAGCTGATCGCATCGGCCAGCACGGTCATGACCGGGCCGAACAGCCCGATCGCAGCCCCGCCGAGCGGGGGGCCGAGCATCGTGGCCGTCCAGGTCGTCGACTCCAGCCGTCCGTTCGCGACGAGCAGGTCTTCCTGCCGTACGAGCGTTTTCAGGCATGCGCCGCCGGCCGCCGTGAAGGCGATGTCGGCCGCGCCGACGACGACCGACACGATGAGGAGCTGGGTGAGGCCGAGCCGGCCGAGCGCGAACGCGGCGGGGACGCTCATCAGTGCGGCGAACCGGACCAGATCCATTGCCACCATCACCGGTCGCTTACGGCGGAACTCCACCCACGGACCGAGCGGCACCGCCACCGCGGCTCCGACCGCGAGCCCCGCGGCGGCCAGCACCGATACTTCGGTCGTCCCCGCGTGGAGCGCGAGGATCGCGATCAAGGGAAACGCGTCGAACGCGAGCCGCGTGCCGAAAGCGCTGACCCCGTAAGCCGCCCAGAACCACCCGAACTGTCGTCCCAGCGACCGCTTGCCTCCCATGCCCGGCGCACCTCCTGCTCTCTCGCTCCCGCGTCCGATCACCTCGACGTTGACCAGGGGGATCAAACCGAGCAGGGGGACAGCAGGTCAAACAACTGGCCGGCCGACCGCCACAACGGCACGTTGTGCGATGCGCCCGCGCACTGCGCGCTGGGACCTGGACACCGCACCGGGCGTGGTGATCGACACCCTTGCGCCGACGGGACCGGGAACGGGGCCGGACGGCCTGACCGCCCGGCCCCCGCTCCGATCAGGCCCAGAAGGCGTCCTCGGCGTCCTGGGCCGCGGAGAACAGCCACATTTCTGCGATCTTGCCGTCGGTCACGCGGAGCACGTCGACGCCGTCCATGTCGATCGGTTCACGGCCCGCACGGGCCGCGGAGAAGCGGACCGTGACGGCGACCAGGCCCCCGTTCACCATGACGTCCTGCTGCACGAGCCGGAAGCTTCCCCCGCTGTGGCCCATGAACGCGCCGAGCAGCTTCAGCACACCCTTCGCGGCCGTGGTGCTCGCCGGACAGGGGCCCACTGCCCGGCTGGTGCCAGACGATGCCCTCGTCCAGAAGAGATGCCAGCCTGTCCATGTCACCGGCCACAATGCTGTCGTAGTAGGCGTGGAAGACCTCGGTGGTCGTCATGAGTGCTCCCTGGATGCGTCAAGCGGAAGCGGACTCCCTATAGTTACGTTTAGTGCCCAATGACCTCAACGTAACCAATGGGAGTCGCGCATGACCTCACAGTCGGCGTGGGACGTTTTTCAGCAAACGTGCCCCTCCCGCACATCGCTCGCCCGGATAGCCAACAGGTGGACCGCGATGATCGTCATCGCGCTTGATGCGGGGCCACTGCGCTTCGGTGAACTGCGTACGGGCGTCGCCGGTATCAGCGCCAAGGTGCTCACCGAGACGCTGCGCGACCTCGAACGTGACGGGCTGCTGCACCGGACCGCCTATGCGCAGGTGCCGCCGCGCGTGGAGTACGAGCTGACCGCGCTGGGTCGCTCCCTGCACGAGCCGATGCGCGCACTGCAGCGCTGGGCGCAGCAGCACATCCCCGAGGTCCTCGAAGCCCGAGACGCGTACGACGCCACGCGCTGACGCTGTCCGGGCAGCGCTCCAGGAGCCGCATATCAGTTGACCGGGGACGTTTCGACAACCGCGTATGCCTCGAGACGCGGGTCGGCGATGAGGTCGGCGACGCCGGCCGCGGAACCGCCGACGTACGTGCTCACCAGATCGACATCGCCGCCCACACACCAGGCACGATCCTGCGGCCACCACAGGTCGGGGATCTCGACCGGCACCTCCCGGGCGCCTCGTGCGGGGGAGTCGGCGTCGTCCAGGGGGCCGGCGAGCAGGATCTCGTCACGGCCGGGCGTGCGGAAGACCGGGACGTCGGGCCAGTCGTAGTGGCCGTAGCCGTCCCACAGCCCGTACCAGCAGCGGTCGGGGGTGCGGGTGTGCCCGGCCAGTACGGAGATCAGGGCGCGGGCCACATCGGCGGGGACCGGGCCCTCTTGCGGGTGTTCGTCCCAGACGCCGGAGACGGCAGGGGTGTCGTCGTTGCGGTAGAGCGGATCTCCGACGCCGATCAGCTCGTGCCAGCGCGTCTGCGCGGACACGGTCCGGCCGTACGCGACGGCCGCTCGGTCCCATCGCACCGCCTCCGCGCCGAACCGGGCCGGGTGGAGGATCCGCGCGTACGCGTCGAATCCGGGTGCGCACACCCCCGCGACCGTGCCGAAGCCGTCGTTGTCGGGTGGGCGCCGCTCCAGCCAGCGGGCGGGCGCGAGGTCGAGCCGCTCGACATGGAGGCGGCCGTAGACGGACGGGGGCGGAAACCTGTGGACGCGCATGCTCCCAGTGTCGCCCGTACGGGAGAGCGTTCAGGGGGTTAGCCCTACGTCGCATGGACCCGGTGCCCGGATGGTCCAGTGGATCTTGAACGGGGAGCCTGGACGCATCCGGTTTCGCGATGTGGCCATCAGGTCGCACAAGGAGGGTTCCCCATGCCCGATCGTTCCTCTCGGCTCTGTCACGCACGTACGTCGCCGCCTCGGCCGCGGCGGCGAATCGCGGCAGTTGCTGTGATGACTCTCGCCCTGGCCGCGGCCGGCACTCTGCCCTCGTCCGCGGCTCAGGACCGGCGTTCGGGCGACGTGGTGGGCAAGGGGTTGGAACGCCTGGTCCGCGAGGATCGGTTCCCGGCCGCTCTGGCGGCCACCGTGGGCCGCGACGGGCGTACCCGTAACTACACCGCCGGTGTGGGGGACTTGAGGACCGGGGCGAAGGTACCGGTCGACGGGCAGGTGAGGGCGGGGAGCAACACCAAGGCGTTCACCGCCACGGTCGTACTGCAGTTGGTCGGCGAGGGCAAGGTTGTTCTTGACGCCCCGGTCGAGCGGTATCTGCCGAAGCTGGTACGGGGGAAGGGCATCGACGGACGCCGCATCACGGTACGTCAACTGCTTCAGCACACCAGCGGACTCCCCAACTACACGGACTTCATAAGCGCCCTCAACGGCGAGGTCCGCCACACCTACTTCCAGCCCCGCGCCCTGCTCGACATCGCGCTGGAGCACAAGGCGCTCTTCGCCCCCGGGGCCAAGTGGTCGTACAGCAACACCAATTACGTCCTGGCCGGTCTCATCATTGAGAAGGCGACCGGTCGTCCGCTGGCCGAGCAGATCACCCGGCGGGTGATCGAGCGCATCGGGCTGCGGCACACCTACTTCCCCGGTGTCGGTGACAAGGGCATACGGGAGCCCCATCCGCGGGGCTATTTCGCGGCGAAGCCCGGAGCTCCGCTGGAGGACGTCACGGAGATGGATCCCTCCTGGGGGTGGGCCGCCGGGCAGATCATCTCCACCCCGAGCGACCTGAACCGGCTCTTCGCCGCGTTGCTCGGCGGCAAGCTCCTGAAGCCTGCCCAGCTCGCGGAGATGCGCACCACCGTGAAAATCCCCGACCGAGCCGGTGCGCGCTCCGGTATCCGATTCGGCCTGGGGATTTTCAGCACACCGCTCAGCTGTGGCGGTGTGATGTGGGGGCACGGCGGTGACATCACCGGCTATGCCACTCTGTCCGGCGCCACCGAGGACGGACGTGCCGTCGCGATCGCCGTCACCGCCATGACAGCGCCCACCGAGCGGGGGCCCGACCATGTCCAGGCTCTCCTCGACGGCGTCATGTGCGAATGACGGCCGGCCCTCCTCGGAACAGGCGGTCCTGGTCACGGAGTGACGTTGACGTTGGTCAGCCCGCCCGTCGCCCGGGTCACGGTGTTCGACGCGTGCACGACGTTCGGCCGCTCACGGCACTTGGACGTGGAGGTGACTTTGATGGCGTATTGGCCCACGCCGCCGAGGTCGGACCTGTTGTTCCGCCAAACCGTGCCGCAGCCGTTCAGGAACGACGGTGAGGTGCCCGGGTGGTGTGTTTCGTAGCCATGGGCGAAGGTTCCGGTGTTTCCCTCGATCAGATAGCCGACGCCCTTGGCGTCCACCCATGAGTCGGCGGAATTCTGTCCGCTGATGCCTCGCCCGTCGAAGGTGTTGCCCCGGACGACACCGTCGAAGGTGCCCTCCTTGATGTCGAGGGACTCCCCGGTGACATACGGGCCGATCCGGTTGTTCTCGACCAGGACGCGATCCGAACGGTCCACTCCGCCGGAGTTGCCGTGGCAGCCCCAGTTGGAGTTCGCCGACCCGAGATAGACGCCCTCGCCGTACTGCGGCTTGACCAGCCCGGTGTGCTCGACAACGGAGTTACGGAGCACGCCGTCGGAGGAGGAGCGGCGGAAGTGCACGCCCTCCTCCTCCACGTGATGCACATGCAGCCCGTCCAGGCGGACGTGGTGCGAGTTGTCCAGGACCACGCCCTTCTTCGAGTCCTTGACGGTGAATCCGTTCAGGTTCCAGTACGGCGCCGAGTACAGCCACAGCCCGTAGCCGGAATCCCAGCCGGTTGTGGGTTCCGGGCACGAAGGTGCCTCGCCGGACGGGCCGTCGTTGACGAGGACGGCGCTGCGTGGTCCGGTGAGGGTGATGGGCGCGGCTGCCGTACCCGCGCTCCGGGTGGCGAAGGCTCCCCGGTACTCGCCGGGCGCCATCCTGACGGTCTGCCCCGGTGTTGCCCCTGCCAGCGCGTCGGCGAGCTGGGCGGAGGTGGACACATCAACCACGGGAGCGGCCTTCGCGGGTTCCCGGGTGCCCGTGGCATGGGCGGGCACCCCCAAGGTGCCTGCCGCGACCAGTCCGGCGAACGCGGTGAGCGCCGCTGTCCCGGCAGCGGACCGGGCTCTGGACACCAGGTTCTTCTCGCGCTGCTGGTCGGCGGGCCGGACGGGGCGCCGTACGGCGGCTCGAATTCTTGCGGACAACGTGTACCTCCTGGCTGTGGGGCGGGAGGAAGCTCTTGCGTTGTTCCGGGCGGGCATCCGACAGGGGGAGAGGTTCCGAAGCCCGCTCCTTGTTCCCCTACGTGTTCAGCATCCCGTGGGATGAGTGTCGTGCACCTTTCGGCATCCATCTAGCCCTGGGATGCGCCGAGTTAGGAAAGTTTCCTTACTTCCATGGATGAACCGAGCATCCATGGGTGCGGTTTCCCGCTCATGACCGTCGGCCGGGCCGCGGTGAGGTTACGGCGCGGGCGTACGCCACGCCTGTTTCGCGAAGGCGCGGAAGCTGCGCGGCGTGCGGCCGGTGAGGCGCTGGACGCTGTCAGTGGTGCGGTCCTCGGCGCCTCCGGCGATGGAGTGGTCCATGTCGGCCAGCATCGCGGCGAACTGGGCGGGAATGTCGGCGGCCAGGCGCCGGCGCATCTGCTCGTGGGACAGCCGGTGGTGCGTGATGGTCCGGCCGGTGACTTCGGAGAGGGTGGCGGCGATGTCGTCGTAACTCAGGGCCTGTGGCCCGGTGAGGACCAAATCGGTGTTCGGGGCCTGCTCGTCGGTCAGCGCGCGCACGGCGACGGCGGCGATGTCGTCGGCATCCACGAACCCGACGCGGCCGTCACCGGTCGCCGTCCGGATGGTCCCGTCCGCTCGTGCGGTCTGGGCGTGCACGTGGTCGCCGGTGAAGTTCTGCATGAACCAGGAGGGCCGCAGGACCGCCCACTCGGAGAACAGGCCGGGCAGCGCCTGATGAACCTGCCCCACCGCGGGGCCGCCGATAGGGATCGCCGACGAGCTGAGCAGTGCCGCGCGGCGCACTCCCGCGGTGCGGGCCTGCCGAAGGAAGGGCAGCATGACGGCCGCAGGGTCCGAAGAGCCGATCGGCGGGATGAGGTAGACCCGGTCCACGCCTTCGAGGGCGCCGTCGAACGAGGTGGGGTCGTCCCAGTCGAACCGCACGGCATGGGCGCCGCCCACGGGGGTGGCGCGTCGGCTGGCGGCCTTGACGCGCCGTTCTCCGGCGGCCAGTTGGGCGGCGACTCGGCTGCCGGTGGTGCCGGTGGCGCCGATGACCAGAGTGAAATCCTGCGAGTTCTTCATCAGTTGCTTCCTGCGAAGTTGGTGGCGTGCTCCTGCAGGGCGAGCGGGTTCCAGTAGTCGCGGTAGCCGGTGATGAGGCCGTTCTTGACGGCGACGACGGCGATGTAGGGCATGTCGAAGGGGCCGCCGGTCTCCACCAGCCGGCCCACGCCGCGCATCTCGACCACGATGGTCTCCGGGGTGACTGTCTGGTGAATCTCGACGTGCGGGAAATCGTGAAGGTCGATGTGGTCGGGGTAGCCGCGCATGTACTCGGCGACGGCCGCCTTGCCCTCAAGCCGCTGCGGCCAGCCTTCCGGAGCGAAGGGGAACTCAAGGATGCCGTTCTCGTCCCACAGCTCGACCCAGGCGGCGATGTCCTTGTCCAGCAGCAGTTGCAGGCCGTGGCGGTACAGGTCCGCCGATGCGGTGTTCGTGGTCATGGAGTGCTCCGTCCCGTAGGATACGGACCGGGGGTCCGTTTCGTGTCGTGAACGATACGGACCCAGGGTCCGTTTAGCAAGGAGGAGTCGTATGTCGGAACGCAAGCCACGCGCGGACGCCACTCGCAATCGAGAGGCCGTCCTCGCGGCTGCCGACAAGCTCTTCGCCGGTCGGGAGCGCCCGGGGACGGTCACCATGGCCGACATCGCGGCTGCTGCCGGCGTCGGCAAGGCGACGCTCTTCCGCGGATTCGGCGATCGCACCGGCCTGATCCAAGCGCTGTTCGAGCTGCGGCTCGCACCGATCAGGGTCGCCGCCGAAGAAGGGGCGCCACCCCTCGGGCCCACCACCCCGCCACTCCAACGCGTCCCCGCTCTCCTCGACGCGGTCCTGTGCTTCAAGCTCGACAACCGCCACCTCGCCCTGGCGCTGGAGGGAACCGGCGGCGACAGCCCCTACGAGGCCGAGCACTATGAGCGGTGGCACAGCACGATCCAGGGCGCGTTGGAGGAGGTCCCCGGGCTCACTCACGGCGATTTCATCGCGCATGCCCTGCTCGCCGCCACGCGCGCCGACCTCGTCGAACACCTCGTCGGCGCGAAGGGGGTGACCCGTGAGCAGATGCGGGCAGACCTGGCGGCCTTCACCGTCAGAGTCATGGAATCCGGTCCGACGCGAGACTGAACAGGACGCGAGCTTGAGGAAGGCGTGGGCCTGAAAATCAGTGCCGAGCCGGCGGGCCGGGCTGAGCCGCTTCAGCTGCTGTCGGCTGTCATCCGTTCCGGACGAGGGGCGGGATGATTGCCGGGTGGATCTCATAGGCATGAGCGAGCGTGAGTACTGGGCCAACCTCGCCAAGCGGCAGGGCATGTATCTGGAGCGGATTTCGCTCGTCGCCGTACAGGCGTATGTGGATGGGTACGACGCTCACGCCCGACGCCACGGCGGTCCAGGACTTGATGGCTGGCGTGAGTGGCTGGTGGCCCGCCACGGCCGCGACTGCAACCACGTCTGGTGGGGCCTGGTTCGCCATATCGCCCTCCCGCACGGTTGGGACCATCGCCAGCTGACACCGGGACAGGAAGAGCGAGTCGTCAAAGCGCTCTTCGCGCTCCTCGACGAATTCCTCGCGGAGCGAGAGGCGGCCAGGGGCGTGTTCTGACCGGCCCCCGCTACGGAAATTCGCGCGCCGCACCGGTCATCGCGGCCACTCCGGGGAGTCGTTGGCGAGTCGTACGGTGAACCAGCAGCCTGAGCACAGGTCCAGCCAGCGCGGCCCGGCCGTGGAGGAATTGACGATCACGGCGCAGACGGCTGGTTCCCCGCAACCGAGGCACGAATGCTCCTCGTCGCGGACCCGGTCGGTCAGCTCGCTCCCGCTCGCGTCGTCCGGCGCCGCGGCGAGCAGCTCCGGTTCGGCGGCGATCAGCAGGAGAAGCCCGGTTGCGGATGCGGCGTCCATCTACGGCTCCTCCGGGGCGGCCCGAGCGGGACGGAAGCCCGGGGGGCTGTCCCGTACCGGGGTGATGCGCGGCGGCTCCTCGGTCACGGTTCTCCACTTCGACGGTTACTGATCAGAGCCTGGGGATCGGGGTGGCGAGGCGCTCTGGGTGCAGGTGGGAATCGCCTTTGCCGACGAGGTACCGGCATATTCAGTCTTCGCACTCCTTCAGTTCGTCAAACTCCGTGAGTGAGCAGTCCTGGATGTGGCTGTCCCGCTCACCTGCCGCGGGAGGTGCGAGAACTGCGTTCTGTGTCCCGGCGGCGCCGCGCAGCGGTGGTCCGGTATCGCCGGACGGGGTAAGGATGAAAGGTGAAGAAAGACACGAATGACCATTTCGTGCATGTCCGGGGGGCGAATGAACACAACCTGCGGGACGTCGACGTCGACGTCCCGAGGGACGCGATGGTGGCATTCACCGGGGTTTCCGGTTCCGGCAAGTCTTCTCTCGCTTTCGGCACGCTTTACGCCGAGGCCCAGCGCCGCTACTTCGAGTCCGTCGCACCGTATGCCCGCCGACTGCTCCAGCAGGTCGGTGCGCCGCATGTCCAGGAGATCACCGGGCTGCCACCCGCCGTGGCCCTGCAACAGCGTCGCGGGGCGCCCAGCTCGCGGTCGACGGTCGGCACCATCACCACGCTGTCCAACCTGCTGCGGATGCTCTACTCGCGCGCCGGGACCTACCCGGCGGGGGCCGCACCGCTGGAGGCCGAGGCATTCTCACCCAATACCGCGGCCGGAGCCTGCCCGCGGTGCCACGGACTGGGGCTCGTGCACGATGTCACCGACGACCTGCTCGTCCCGGACACGTCACTGAGTATCCGCGACGGCGCGATCGCGGCCTGGCCGGGTGCCTGGCAGGGCGCGAATCTGCGCAGCATCGTGGCCGCGCTCGGGATCGACATCGACAAACCGTGGCGCAGGCTGAGGAGGAAGGACCGGGACTGGCTGCTCCACACCGACGAGCAGCCGTCGGTCCTCATCGAGCCGGAGCCCGGCCGTGTCGACTACGGCTACTACGGAAAATTCTGGAGCGCCCGCAAGCACGTGAGGCATGTCCTCGCCGACTCCAAGAGCGAGCGGATGCGCGACCGGGCGATGCGATTCGTCCGGAGCGTGCCCTGCCCCGACTGCCGGGGCAGCGGCCTGCGGCCGGAGGCGCTCGCGGTGACCTTCGCCGGCCACTCCGTCGCCGAGGTCAACGCGATGCCGCTCGCCGAGGTGGTGGCGCTGCTGCGGCCCGTCGCGGAGCTGTCCCGGGCCGCAGCGGCCACGTCGACCGCGCTGTCCGGGGAGGCGACCGAGGCCGCGGTCCGGATCTGCGCGGATGTGGTCGCACGCGTCGAGGTGCTGCTCGGTCTCGGCCTGGGCTACCTGAGCCTCGGGCGCCGTTCGACGACACTGTCGCCCGGCGAGGCGCAGCGCCTGCGGATCGCCACCCAGCTGCGCTCGGGGCTCTTCGGAGTCGTCTACGTACTCGACGAGCCCTCCGCGGGCCTGCATCCGGCCGATGCCGAGCCGTTGCTCGACGTGCTGGAGAGGCTCAGGGCGGCGGGGAATTCGCTGTTCGTCGTGGAGCACGACATGGACGTCGTGCGACGGGCGGACTGGGTGGTCGACATCGGCCCCGGCGCGGGGGAGGGGGGCGGGCATGTGTTGTACAGCGGCCCGGTCCCCGGCCTCGAACAGGTCGAGGAGTCGGCCACCGGCCGGTACCTGTTCGGGCGCGCCGAGCCGTTGGACCATCGCCCCCGTACGCCGCACGGCTGGCTGCACCTGCGGGGCGTCTCCCGGCACAACCTGCGCGATGTTTCCGTCGACGTACCGCTGTGCGTGCTGACCGCGGTGACCGGGGTGTCGGGCTCCGGAAAGTCGACGCTGGTCACGCAGGTGCTCGCCGAGGTCGTGCGCGGCCACCTCGGACTGACGAGCGAGGAGTCCGACAAGGCGGAGCTCGATGTCGAGGTGCAGGAGGCGTCGGGGCTCGAATCGTTCGACCGGCTCGTACGCGTCGACCAGCGACCCATCGGCCGTACTCCCCGGTCCAACCTGGCGACGTACACGGGAATGTTCGACGCGGTGCGCAAGCTGTACGCGTCGACGGACGAAGCGACGGCGCGAGGTTATACGGCCGGACGATTCTCCTTCAACGTCCCCGAGGGGCGGTGCGAGACCTGCCAGGGCGAAGGCTTCGTCTCGGTGGAACTCCTCTTCCTCCCCGGGACCTACGCGCCGTGCCCCACCTGCCACGGCGCGCGGTACAACGCCGAGACCCTCCAGGTGACCTACCGCGGCAGGAGCGTCGCGGACGTGCTGGCGATGTCCGTCGACGACGCGGCGGAGTTCTTCACCGGTGTCCCGGCCGCCTCCCGAAGTCTTGAAACGCTCCGGGAGGTCGGGCTCGGCTATCTGCGGCTGGGTCAGCCGGCGACAGAGCTCAGCGGAGGTGAGGCCCAGCGCATCAAGCTGGCCACCGAGCTGCAGAAAGCCCGCCGCGGCCATGCCCTCTATCTGCTCGACGAGCCGACAGCGGGCCTGCACCCCGCTGACATCGCGCTGCTGCTGCGACAGCTGCACCGGCTCGTCGACGCCGGCAATACGGTGGTCCTGGTCGAGCACGACCTGGACGTGATCGCCACCGCCGACTGGGTCATCGACCTCGGCCCAGGTGGGGGAGACAGAGGTGGCCGGGTGGTCGCCAAAGGCCGTCCGGCCAAGGTCGCCAAGGCCAAGGGCAGCGCCACCGCGCGTTATCTCGCGCCGCGACTTGTGCGCTCCTGAGCAGCTGGGGGGGGCGACGCATGTGACGTCCTCGCCGTGCCGGGCCGCAGGCTCGGCGCCGCCTGCGGCGGATCGGTGGACCGTCCGCGGTCGTCCGCACTCGCCCGCGTTCACACAGCGGACAAGAAGCTGTCACAGAAAAACAGGAATGCGGGGCCAACTGCCTCTGGTTCGCACTGACATGACTGTGGGAGTAGCTCTCAACGCGACCGGAACCGACAACCAGATCGACGCCACCGTGCGGCTGGCCGAGGAGGCCGCCGCCGCGGGCCTGCGGTCCGCCTGGTTCGGGCAGACCTTCGGTGCGGATTCTCCGCAACTCGCGGCGATCGTCGGGCGTGAGGTACCGGTTCTGCACGTGGGAACGTCCGCGATCCCCGTCTTCGGACGCCATCCGTTGCTCGTCTCCAGCCAGGCCCAGACCGCGCAGGCGGCGACGCACGGCCGGTATCACCTCGGGCTCGCACTCGGCACCAAGCTGCTGACCGAGGCGGGCTTCGGGATCCCCTATGAACGACCCATCGCCAGGCTGCGTGAATTCCTCATCGCTCTGCGGCAGTTGACCGAGACGGGCGCGGCCGATTTCCACGGTGAGCTGCTCACCGCGACCACGCCGCTGCCCGCACGGGTGCCGGGAGCCGAAGCGGGCGTGCCGCTGCTCGTCGCCGCGATGGGACCGCAGGCCCTGCGTGCCAGTGGCGAGTTGGCTGACGGGATCCTGCCCTATCTCGCCGGGCCTCGCGCCCTGGCCGAGCACATCGTCCCGGCCGTCACCGCGGCAGCCGAGGCGGCCGGCCGGCCGGCGCCCCGGATCGTGGCGCTGGTGCACGGCGTGGTCACCGATGACGTCGACGCCGTGCGCGAGGCGGCCACCGAGCAACTCTCGTTCTACGAGCAGATCCCTTCCTACGCCCGGGTCGTCGAACTCTCCGGCGGCAAACGGGCCGCCGATGTGGCTGTGATCGGCAACGAGAAAGCGGTCGCTGCCGAGGTGCGGCGCTATCGGGACGCCGGGGCGACGGAGGTCGTGTTCGCGGGGACGGAGATCGCCGGGGACGCCGACCGCCGACGCACCTGGGCGCTGCTCGGAGAGCTGGCGAGCTGAGAGCGCCGGCCAAGTCCCGTGCCCCGGGCTGCCCTGCGCACGACGTGGCTCTCCACGGAGCTGTGCGCCTCGGCTGTCCGGCGGGCCGGCCCACGGCCCGTACCGCCGAACGCGCATGGGCCCCGGGACGCAAGGTCCCGAGGCCCATCTCCGCGTCCGTCAAGCGCCGTGCGGCGCTTGACGGATCCAGGTGTCCGGCCGGTGGCCGACCAACCGCGGGTCGAGGCCCGCGACCTGTCAGGTGCGGTAGGCGTAGTAGTTCGCCGTCGGGTAGGACGCGACGAGGCTCGCTATCGACTTCCGGTAGGTGTTGTTGGAGTGGTAGGTCAGATACGGCGTACCTGACCGGTTCCGGTACGAGACCAGCATGGTGTGGTCCTTCGAACCGTCCCGGTCGAAGTCCACCTGGAGTACGTCGCCGACACCCATCTCCCACACGTTGGAGAGGTTGGTCGTCCGCTTGCTGGAGAGGGCGAACCAGGACCACTCGTTGACGCCGACCCAGGAGAGGGTGTTGCCGAGGGTCGGGTCGCTCCACCACTTGCGGTAGTCGTCCCAGGAGCCGGGCGCGTGCTTCCAGCCGCCCGCCTTCAGTGCCTGGCTGACGAAGTTGGTGCAGTCACCACCGGCGCCCGCGTCGTCGAAGGACGGATAGGCGGGGTTGTAGTTGCTCCAGTACTTCTCCGCGTACGTTGCCATGGCCGCGTAGTTGTAGCCGTTGGGGTTCGTGGTCGGCTTCGCGGCCGGTACCCGCGAGGGCCGCCCGGTGGCGGCCTTGGTGGCGTTCGGCAGATCGTCGACGGGAGCCGTCTTGACCATCGGCGCCTTCAGCGGTGCGTTGACCGCCGACAGACCGGTGTCGGTGGAGCGTATGCCGGTCAGCGCCCAGGTGCCGCCCGACGCCTGGGCGAAGGTGAGCTCGTGGTGTGCCTGGAAGCCGGTGGTGCCCGGCTCGTTGCCACGTATCTTCTTGTACGTGAGCGTGGTGGTCTCGGTCACCCGGACCGTGGCCTTGTCGTCGCGCACCTTGGTGTTGTTCACCGTCACCTTGGTGTCGGCGCCGCTGTACGCCTCCCCCAGACCGCGGAGCCGGTCCTTGCGATCACGCAACGAGGACTGGGCGCTGCCCTCCGACCTGAACAGGCCGGCGGACAGGTGTACTTGGCGCTCGGCGGGCGGCGTCGACCGCCGGGTCTGCCGCTTGTCCAGCAGCGCTGCCGTGCGGTCCGTCAGCACAGCATCGGCAAGCCGGCCGAAGGACTCGCGCGTGGCACGGTCGACCGTGCCGTTGGCGGTCGGAGCGGCAGGCTCGTACCACGAGGCACCCGCTGTCGTGGGCAGTACGACAGCTGCGGCTGCGACCGCCACCACGCCGCCGACAGTTGCCCTGAACGTCGATCTCTTCACGAAGACTCTCCCCTTGTCACCCCGGTCTGTGCACGGGCCGGGGGACGGAATCTTCGCATGAACTGAAGCGATGTGAAGGGCCTGTGTGGGTTGCGGAATTGCCACAAGACGCTGGTGGGCATCCACCGCCCCGAGGCCGGCCGCCGGCGGGGAACGCCCATGAGCTGCTGGCCGCAGCCGGGCCCGGCCGCAACGGCGTTCCGGACCAGGGCAGTTGCCCGGCAGGGCCGCCTCTCTCGTGGCGGTCGGACGCCGACAACCGTTCGTCGGCGCAGTGCGCGGGGCGGGCGGTCGCGTCGCGGCAGGAGACCGGTATGCGCTCGCAGGACCCTGTTTCCCCTGCCGTTGGAGGAAGACCTGTCGTGGTCTCTGACGCGCCCGCGGCCGTTGGGGACGACCATGCCTCCGGGCACCCTCGCGCCGGTCAGGCGCCGGTCACTCCCCACCGGCTCGATGGGTGCACCTCACCTCCGCCGGGGTGAGGCGCCCTCGGTGACCAGTGGGGCGATGAAGGCGCCGCGCTCCGGACCGGACCCGACGACCCACAGGCACACCGGGTCACCATTGGCCAGAGCGCCGGAGGCCTGGTCCGCGCGCAGGAGCGCGAGCGTGGAAGGGGCAGCGGTGTTGCCGATGCTGCGGGCGTTGCTCGGCGCCAAGTCGGCGGGCACATCGGCGTCGGCCAGGAAGGCGTCGACGAGCAGGGGGTGGGCCTGATGGGTGTACAGGCGGGTGACTTCCCTGAGGTATCCGGGGCGGGCGGAATGCGGTGCCCGGTGGTTGAGCATCATGCCCGTGCTGTAGTAGCGCCGAATCTCGGGTGAGGCACGGACCGAGGCACGGACGGCTGACCTGCACGACCGCCGGGGAGTCGGTGCGAAGCCGCCCGTACGAGCGCTCGTACCCTGCTCCCGGTAGGGTCGGCCTCATCATGGACACCAGTGCAGCGACGATGATCACCATCCCGCCGGGGCGGGTGACCCTGTCCGACCGGCGGACACAGCGCAGTTGGTCCGTCGACCTCGAGCCCTACCGGCTTGCGGCGTTTCCTGTCACCCAGCAGCTGTACGAGCAGGTCACCGGAGTGCGGCCGAGTGCGGCGCGTGGGGACGAGCTGCCCGTCGAGAGCGTTACCTGGTGGGACGCGGTCCGCTTCTGCAACGCGCTGTCCGCGCGCGACGGCCTCACGCCCGCCTACCGCCTCCCCGCTGACGGTGAAGAGATCGAGTGGGACGCCGCCACCGACGGGTACCGGCTGCCCACCGAAGCCGAGTGGGAACACGCCTGCCGTGCCGGTACCACTGGACCGCACTACGGACCGCTCGACGAGATCGCCTGGTACCGCGCCAACGCGTGCGAGCGCATCCACGATGTGGGTGGCAAGCAGGCCAATCAGTGGGGCCTGTACGACATGCTCGGCAACACCTGGGACTGGTGCTGGGACATCTACGACGTAGAGATCTACGGCGCCTACCGGGTGCTGCGTGGTGGTGGCTGGTTCGACGAGCACTGGAGCTGCCGGGCCTCGGCGCGGCGCCGCAGCCACCCCACCTTCCAGGTCGACGACGTGGGCTTCCGCATGGCGCGTTCCGTCATGCGCTGAGAAGGCCGGCCGGCGGCCGCCGGCCGCGATGTGCAGGTCGGACGGACGGCCTTTCTCCCTGAGAACACCGCGACTTGTTCGCGTGGCGCCGACTGCGGGCGCTCACTGGATCGGGGTCGTCTGCGCCAGTGCGATACGCCAGTGGTCCCCCTGACGGACCATGACGTAGGTCATGACACCGGCCAGGGGCAACTCGGTTGAGCCGGCCGTCTCGGACCGTTCGTCGTGGACGGTCTTGGTCAGGCTCACGAGGGCGACATCGGGTGTCGCGAACCGGATGTCATTGACCTCCAGCTCGGTCCGTACGTCCTTGAGCGGCGAGGAGAGCGCCTCGGCCATGGCCGAGGCGAAGGTCTCACGATCGAAGAGGCGCCGCCCGGCCAAGTTGATGAGTACCAGGTTCGAAGTGTGCAACCCCGGCAGCACGTCCGGATCGATCTGCGCCTCCTGGGTCAGCGCGACGAGCTCGCGGATCCGCTCCTTGTCGGAGTCGGAGTCGGAGTCGGTGGTGGAGAGAGTGGAGCGGGTGGATTCCATGTGGAAAACCTAGAACCTGAAGCCGAGTTGAGGGCAACACCTATGCGCTCGGAGCCTGTTCAGCCGTGATACCGCTCCGCCGGAAGTGCCAGTCGGGGTGAGTCCGCGTCCACTCCGGTGCTTGTCCGCGCACGGTCCTGCCCGTCACCGGCCTTCGTCCTGACACGCGCCGGGTGACCGGCGCCACGGCTGTGGCGGCGGGTGTGAAATGTGGCGACCGCGCGCGCAGCGGTCACCACGGCGCAGGCCAGGGCGGTCGTAGCGACCCAGATCAGGAGCGCAGGCCATATGAGGGCGACCTGGGCCAGCGTCCCCTCCCGGCGCATGAGCAGGCCGATGAGGTCGACGAGCTCGATGAGGAGGACGATGGGGAGTACGTACGGCAACATGCGCACGGCCGCCCGCCACAGCGGCCGGTCCGCGGTGCGCCGCGCCCAGCGGGGTGCACGGACCACGCCGAGGGTGCCGAGGGCGATCGCGAGCAGAGTGAGCGCCGCGAGAACGTAATCGGCTCGCAGGACGAACGGCGTCTCCACCGTCGGTGACCGGCCCTCGGCGAGGTCGATCAGTCCATCGAGCATGACCGCGGCGTCGTCCCCGGACACCATGCCGGTGTTGGTCACCACCGCGATGCCGATCTTGCTGTCGGGCAGCAGCGTCTCGATGGAATTGTGGGTCAGGAGTTCGCCGGTGTGCCGAATTTGCTGGGGCTGCTCTCCCGGCCGGCTCTTCGACCAGCCCATGGCGTATTCACGGCCTTCCGGCGGGGTGTGCATCACGTCGATGCTCCGTGCGGAGACGACGCGCCGGCCGGCTGCGGACATGCCTTGGTTGTTCTGCGCGATCAGTCACTGGGACAGGTCCTCCGCCGTCGTGACGACGCCATGGCCACAGGATGGCTGGAGACCCGCCTGCGTGAGCCTGCGACATGGCGGGAACTGGGCTTCACCGCCGTGTCATTGGCCGCGCTGTGGTGGATGGATTTCCTGGTGCTTGGCTTCGCGCTGGGCCTTCCCGCGCTGCTCATGCTGTCGCCGGTGGATGACCCCGGCGCCTGGCCGTGGCTGGTGATCGGTCTGGTCCTGCTGTCGGCCGCGCCGCCGGCACGGTATGGGCGGGCGCCCGCGCCGCGCTGACCCGGCTGATCCTCGCCCCGCGCGACGGTCAACTCGGCCGGGAGCTGACCGAGGTCCGGGCCTCCCGAGCTCGCCTGGTGGACGCCTTCGACGCCGAGCGCCGGCGGATCGAACGCGACCTGCACGACGGCGCTCAGCAACGGCTGGTCTCGATCAACGTCATGCTGGGCATGGCCCTCCTGGACACGGAGCGCGACTCGGCGGTGGGGAAGCAGATCGCTGCGGCCCAGGGGGGGATGGGCCTGGCTGTCGGCGAGTTGCGGGAGCTCAGCCGCGGTGTTCACCCCAAGGCCCTCACCGACCAGGGACTCGCCGCGGCCATTACGAACCTCAACACTCGCTCAGCCACGGCCGTCGCCGTTGACGTCGAGATCCCGCACCGGCTGCCCAACGCCCTGGAAAGCACGGCGTACTTCATCGCGGCCGAAGCCCTGGCCAACGTCACCAAGCACAGCCGGGCCACCCAGGCCGAGGTTCACGCCCGCCTGCGGGCGGACGTGCTGACCCTGTCGGTCGCGGACAACGGCATCGGCGGCGCGGGCCCGGCCGGGGGCACAGGGCTGGTCGGCCTCGCCGATCGCGTCGCCGCCGCAGACGGCCGGCTACACATATCTAGCCCAACTGGTGGCCCTACACTGCTCCATGTGGAGTTCCCGTGTCGCTGAACGTCGTGCTCGCCGAGGACTTGACACTCCTGCGGGACGGACTGGTCGGCGTACTCACCCGCTTCGGTCACCGCGTGCCGGCCGCTGTCGGCGGCGCCGAGACGCTGCTCACCGCGGTCCAGAAACATGAGCCGGACATCGTCGTCACAGACGTGCGGATACCACCGGACAACAGCGACGACGGCCTGCGGGCCGCCGTCGCACTCCGCTGGAGCCGCCCCGATCTGCCCATCCTCCTGCTCAGCCAGTACATCGAGCAGTCCTATGCCGTACACCTCCTCGATTTGGGAGGCGAGAGCGGCATCGGCTACCTGCTCAAGGACAGGGTCAGCGCCGTCACCGAGTTCGCCGACGCCGTCGCCCAAGTGGCCGCGGGTGCGACGATCATGGACCCCGAGGTGGTGCGTCAACTCCTGTAGCGGCGGCGCGATCCCCTGCGGCGGCTCACTCCGCGAGAGCGCGAGGTCCTGTCCCTGTCCCTCATGGCCGAGGGACGTGCCAACGCCGCGATCGCCCGGGATCTTCACGTCAGCGAGGCCGCCGTGCACAAGCACGTCAGCAGCATCCTGCAGAAGCTCGACCTCAGCCTGGACGGCAACGTACATCGGCGGGTCCTGGCCCTTCTCACGTACCTGAGCGCCTGACGGCAACGCCCCCGCACATCACCTCGGACATTCCCGGGCGGACTCTGACTCGCCGTCCACCCCGAGGGGCGCCGACCTGCGATCCGGGCCGTGGACGACGCACCACCGCAGGCAGTTCGCAGGCAGCAGCGTCGGGTCAGCCGGTCTGGTCGAGGAGACCGTGGACCAGGTCGGCGAACTCATCCGGAGTCACGATGCGGGTGCCCAACTGCTCGGCCTTCTCCCTCTTCGAGCCCGAGCCCTCGCCTGCGACGAGCAGCGAGGTGCGCTTGGAGACGCTGGAGGACGACTTGCCGCCGGCCCGCTCGATGAGTTCGTTCATCTCGTTGCGGGAGAGCTTTTCCAGCGGCCCGGTCATGGCACCCGTGACCACCACGATCATCCCGCCGAGCGGACCCGCGTCCGCGGCGACCTCGCCGTCGACCTCTGCTCCGGGGGCGGGCGGCGTCGCGCCCGGTTCGGTCATATTGACTCCGGCGGTGATGAGCTTGTCGATGAGTGGAGCGAGCTCGGCGAGTTCCGCCACGATCACCGGAGCCTTCTCCACACCGATGCCCTCCACCTGCTGGACCGCTTCGGCGTCCGCCGCGCGCAGCAGATCCATGGTGGCGAAATGGCGGGCGATACGACGCGACATGGAACGACCGGTCCCACGTACACCGAGACCGGCCAGGACACGCGACAACGGCTGTGACTTCGCGTGCTCGATCGCGGCCAGGAGATTGTCGGTGCTGGTCTGTCCCATCCGGTCCAGGGCAAGGAGCTGGTCGGCCCCCAGGGTGAACAGGTCGGCGAAGTCGGCGATGAGGCCCGTGTCGACGAGCTGGACGACGCGGGTGGCACCGAGACCCTCGATGTCGAGCTGGTCACGTCCGACAGCGTAGGAAATGGACGCGACGATATGACAGTTGCGGCCACGGACGCATCTCCAGCGCTGTTCCGACTGGTCGATGTCGGAACCGCACTGCGGGCATACCTCGGGGAAGGCGATGGGTTCTTCCGCACCCGTACGCAAGTGGGCGACGGGACCCTCGACGCGGGGAATGATGTCGCCGGCTTTGTAGACCATCACCTGGTCGCCGATGCGCAGGTCACGGCGGGTGATGTCGGCAGGATTGTGCAGGGTGGCATAGGTGACGGTCGACCCGTCGATCACCACCGGTTCAAGAACGGCACGCGGCGCGATCGTGCCCGTACGGCCGACGTTCCACTCCACAGCCAGGAGCCGAGTTACCTTCTCGACCGCCGGAAGCTTCCATGCGATGGCCCACCGGGGCGCCCGGGAACCGGAGCCGGCCGCTGCCTGATCCGCCGCACTGTCCGCCTTGATGACGATGCCGTCGATACCGAAAGGCAACTCCGGCCGCAGCGCCGCGATCTCGTCCACCCGCGTCCGCACCGCGTCGACAGCGGTCACCGTGCGAGGAGGGCCGCCGTCTCGGCGGCGGTGTGCACCCCGAGACGGCCCACCAGCTCAAGGACCTCGCTGTGCGGCAACTCGACGAGCGAGCCCGCCAGATCACTGGAGCCGGGCAGCGGAAGGGCGCCGTACGCGAAGAACGTCATCTCCACCCGGTACTGCCGGTCCTTCGCCCGTACGCTGCCGGCAGCCGCGCTGCGCGGATTCGCGAAGGGCGCCCCACCATGCTTCGTGCGCACGGTGTTGGCGTGCTCGAACTGCTCGGTGGTCATCAGGACCTCGCCCCGCACTTCGAGGGCCACGGCCTCCTCCAGGCGATCGGGCAGGCCCACAATGGTGCCGATCGCGTGGGAAACGTCTTCACCCGCCACCCCGTCCCCCCGCGTGATCAGCCGCGTCAGACGGCCCTTGTCGTACCGGGCGGCGACTGCGAGGCCGTCGAGCTTCGGCTCCACACTCCACGTCTCTACCGGCCGACCGATCCGCCGCTCCACCGAAGCGGCCCAGGTGGCGAACTCCTCGGCGCCGAACACGTTGTCCAGGGACAGCATCGGAACGGTGTGGGGCACATCCCCGACAGCTGCTCCGCCCGCGACCTTCCCCGAGGGAGAGTCGGGGGACACCTCGCCGGGGTGTGCCTCCTCGTAAGCGGCGATGCCGCGCACCAGGCGGTCGTACGCATCGTCGTCCAGAGCGCTGTCGCCCGTCGCGTAGTACGCGGCGGCAGCCTTCACAGCGGTCTCGATCGCCTCGGCGTACGCGGCGGGATCGGCAAGGTCAGCGGCAGGTGTCGTCATGCCCTCATCCTGCCGCCCACCACTGACAATCGACGGTGGCCCGGCGAGGGGAGCGCGCGCCGCACCCTCGGATGGGGGCCCCGGTGGCGACCGGGGTCAGGGATTCATTCCGCGCCGCCCGTCCCAAGGGCCCGCCGCCCCTCGGGGTGCTCGGCGGCGGATGCGCGCGAGGCCTCCGGGACCTTGGGTCCGGCATCGACCGCGCGCTCCGCGACGGTCCGGCCCTGGGGGAACAGTTGCTCATGGTCACGGCTGACGGGGCGCGGCCCGGTGCCCAGCTCGCGGCGCTTGGTGCTCATTGACGCAGTCTGCCGCACTCGTGCGCGCGGTGCTCCGCTGGGGCGTTGGACGCACCGCCCCAGGTACGCGCACCCGAGCGCCGGGGCGCCGGGCGGACCCGCTGTCTTGCACGCGGTGAGAAAGGGCGTTGCGACAAGCACATTGGCTCCGGATCGGGTCCGGAGCCAACCGGAGGCGCTGTTCGGTGTGCCGGGTGCAGGTCAGAGGGTCGCGCTGGCCTTGTCCTTCGGGGTGTTCGTCTGGTCGCGGCGGGCTGCTGCGGGCTTCGGCGGGGTGACGGTCCAGTCCGGGTGGCCGGGCATGCGCGGGGTCTTCGTGCCGTACAGCCACTCGTTGAGGAATCCGGAGAGATCCTGGCCGGAGATCTTGGAGGCCACGGTGATGTAGTCCTGGGTGGAGGCGCTGGAGTTGCGGTGCCGGTCGAGGAAGGTGTGCTCGATCCGGCGGAAGTCGTCCTGGCCGACCAGGTTCCACAGGGCGTAGAGGACCAGCGTGCCGCCGGTGTAGCGCTGGCCGTGGAAGAGGTTGGCCGCCGTCGGGGTGGCGACCGGGCCGGCGTCGAGCCGCCACTGGTCGCCGCGCGAGTAGACGTCCTTCATCCGGGCTTCCAGGGTGACCAGGCCGAGGGTGTCGGCCCAGCCGCGCTCGTAGCGGTAGAGCAGGCCGTAGTAGTCCGCGTGGCCTTCATTGAGCCACAGGTCGGCCCAGCTGGCCGGCGCGACGAGGTTGCCGAACCAGGTGTGGACCAGCTCGTGCATCATGTGTGAGCCGATCAAGTGCTCTTGCTGGAGCAGGTAGTTCGGCTTGCAGATGGTGAGCGTCCGCGTTTCCAGGCCGGTGAAGTCGAAGGCGTCCGGTGCGTCGGTATTGGCGGGCAGGATGCCGTAGGCCTCGAAGGGTTAGCGGCCCAGATGCTGCTCCAGCCAGGTGAGCTGATGGGGTGTCAGGGCAAGGGCGGGCTCCAGCGCGGCGGCCCTCGCGGTCGGTACGACGTCGCGCAGCCGCATGCCGCTCGGCCCCGGTCTCTCGATGACCTGGTAGTCGCCGACGGTGACCTGGATGACCTCGGTGGCGATCGGGTCGACCGAGCGGTACGTGACCGTGGTGGTGCCGTCGGTGTGCGGTTTCGTGGAGATCAATGAGCCGCTGGCGACGGCCGTCAGCTCGCTCGGCGCGGTGATGCGGAAGGTGAAGTGCGCCTTGTCGGTGGGGTGGTCGTTGCACGGGAAGATGTTGCGCGCCAGGTCGGGCTGCGGGGCGACCGCGAACCCGTCGAGGGTCGGGACCCAGCCGTTGTAGGGCGCCTTCAGCTTGCGCGGGTCGGCGGTGTAGGCGACCCGTACGACCAGCCGTGAGCGGTCCCGTACCCAGGACGGCGGAGTGACGACGAGCTTCTCGGCCAACTGCTCGAAGACCGCCTCGCGGCCGCCCACCCACACACCGTGGACCTCGGGGCCGAGGAGGTCGAGGGAGAAGCGGGACAGGTCCTGGGTGGCCTTCGCGGTGATCGTCACGATGGGTGAAGGCACCCTCGGCTCCGAAGAGGGTGACGGCCTGCGTGTTGCTCGGTTGGCTCGCCGCATGGTGCTTCTGCGCCGTGGCGTCCCATCGGCCGCAGAAGAAGGGGGTGATGGCGTCCCAGTCGGAGCCGGCGCCCTCGGTGATCGCCTCCAGGGCGGCGAACGCTGCCGGGAACCACGGCTCGTTCTTCCGGAGCTGCGCGAGCTCACGTCGTGTCTCTCCGGTGATCGCGATGCCGACAGCTCGGGTGCTGGGGCTGATCAGGGCGAGCTTGCTGACCCTCTCCGAGTGGCGGGCCGCGTACTGGGTGGCGATATTGGTGCCGGCGGAGTGGCCGAGCAGATTCATCCGGGGGAGCCCGAGGTGAGCGCGCAGTGCCTCGACGTCGTCAACCAGGCGGTCGCAACGGTAGGAGGAAGTGTCGTCAGGAAGCGCGGACCGGCCGGTGCCACGAAGGTCCAGGACGATGAGCTCGTAGTGCGAGGACAGGCCGCCGAGGTCGCCCAGATAGCGGGAGTCGGCGGGACCTCCCGGAATGCAGACGACCGGGTCGCCATATCCGACTGCGCGGTACACGAGCCGGGTTCCGTCGGGTGCGGAGAAGGTAGGCATGGCACCGACCCTGCCACTCATAACCAGGTTGTACAACCCGGTTATGGTCGCTGGCCGGCTCGGGGTATATAACCGAGTCATGGCAGGCGGAGAGAACACGCGGCAGATCCCCGAGGCGCTGACCGAGGCGCAGGCCGAGCGGATGCTCGCCGATATGAACGAGGTCATTCGCGCAGGCGAGGAGATGCGCAAGCTGCGCGCAGAAATGATCAAGCTGTTTGTCGGCTTCGGCTGGACCCAGGACAGGATTGCCCGGCTCACGGGCATGAGTCAGCCCGCCGTTTCCAAGCAGGTGACGAAGTACGGGATCGGCGACCCGCCGCCCTCGACCGGACTCTCCCTCGACCAGGACGACGAGCCCTGGCTGGAAGGGCGCCTGTGGGGCCTCGCCGAGGAAATCTCCGAGGCCTTCCATGACGCCTCCCGTTCTACCGGCTACCTCCACGCCGTCGCCCGTGGGAAGAAGCGCTTCACGCCGCAGAACGTCGACGAACTGCGACGCCTCGTCGAAGAAGACCTACGGCTGCACCAGGCCGAGTTGCCCGGCACCTACCGGAGTGCTTACGACGAGATCAGCCGTGGCCTCGACGTCCCCTCGAACGCGCCCGCCACGGCATCGGCATCCGTACGTCGCGCCCTCGCGCGCCAGATCCAGCGCGACCGGCTCAGGGGCGACGCGTAGGTCCGGACTTGGACGCCGCGCGAGTCGGACGCCGACGGCCTCGACAACTGCCTTGCCCTGAAGCGGCGTTGACACTCGGCCGAAGTGCTGCTCAGGCGAGAGGGAAGCCGCGGGCGCGGATGAGGATGCCGGGCGGTCGCCGAGCTGCTGGGCCTGGACGAGGAGGCTGCGATGTGGCTCCAGACCATCCCCACCCGCGGCTCCATCGGTGGGGGCGTTCCTACCGACCCGACGATCTACCGCTTCTACGAAATGCTCCAGGTCTACGGCACGACCCTCAAGGCTCTGGTCCACGAGCAGTTCGGCGACGGCATCATCTCCGCCATCAATTTCACACTCGACGTCACGAAGGTCGCGGACCCCGACGGTGGCGAGCATGCCGTGATCACCCTGGACGGCAAGTACCTCCCCACCAAGCCCTTCTGACCAAGCTGCCCACCTGACGAAACCTGGGCCGGCCGCACCAGCACGCCATGGCGCCCCACCCATTCCGTTTTCCTGAGGTGTTGGCGTCTCTGGAGGCGCTCTATGCTGCCTGCGTACAGGATGCGCGGCGGGGGGAGTGCGACGTGAGTGGCAACGGGGGCGGCGGAGTGTGGGGCCCGTATCCGGGACCGAGTGGGCCGCCCGGCAACGGCTGGCCTCCGTAACCCGAACCGTACGGCCCACCTCCCCCGCACCCAGGACCGCATCCGCAATGGCAAGGACCTCCTCAGCCCTATCCGTACGGGCCGCAGCCTTGGCCGCCCCAGGGCGGCTGGTCCCCGGCTCCTCCTCCTCCTCCTCCTCCTCCTCCTCCTCCTCCTCCTCCTCCTCCTCCTCCTCCTCCTCCTCCTCCGCGGCCTCCGACGCGAGGGCAGCGGATCTGGCGTGCGGGCAATCCGATCGGGCTCGCCAGGCGCTCTTTCACCCCGTCGCGTGTGGGGCGGGTGGAGGATCCAACGGTCCGCCGCATTCAGCTGATCCGTACGCTCGTCGGTTTCGCCGCGGTCGTCTGGCTTGCGCTGTCCTACCGGCTGGTCTCCTCCGCCGAGGGGCTGGTGGACGACCGCATGAACGAGGTGTGGAACAGCGTTCTGGTGATGGCGGTGACCTTTCCGTTCGTCGTCGGGGTATTCGTCGCCCTGTCACGGCCACCGAACCGACGCCTGTTCCTGCGGCGCGCCCTCAAGCCGCCGGGCGGGATGCTGACACTGTTCGGCTCGGTCTTCATGGTCGTCCTCCTGGCGATCGAGGACCTGAAGGACGCGCGCACCAATCTGCTTCCGCAGAACGAGTACGTCCAAGTCCTCGGGGTCCTGTTCCTGCTCCTGTGGTGGCTGCCCTTCGTGCTCTACGGCGTTGTGCAGTCGACCGTGACCGTGTTCCGGACGGCGGACATTCACGATCTGGTGCCGCCGCTGCTGGCCACCACGCTGGTGTGGGAACTCGCGATCATCGACTTGATCGGCGGCTCCTACGAAGGAGTCCCGTTCTTCACCCGGCTGCTGTTCACCCTGGGCGCCCCGATCTCCGTCACCGCGATCACCATGTGGGAAATCCGCCGCCTGCGCACCCGCCACGGCATCACCCTGCGCGGCGCCCTGCTGCGCTGATCCGGCTGCTCTCCTCGCCTTGGAGAGAGGGAATCAAGCCTGGAATCGCGCCACCGCGGCTCTGACCTCGATGTCGTAGCCTCCGTTGGCTTCCGCGTCGTGGAACGGGGGAACCTGGTGCAGACTCCTCTGCCCCAGGGAATTGCCCAGGCCCGCGTCACCCCGGTTCGGTGCCCCCTCTTCCCGCTCAGCGGCGCCAGGGGCAGGCGCGTCCTCTCCAGGGGCCGACCGGTCCGCTTGTGCGGAGAGCCAGGACGGAACGGTCGCCGCGCAGTCGTTGGTCAGCATGGACGAGGCGACGATGAGCCCACTCACCGCGCTCACTCCCAGCGTCCCGGTGAAGCGGCTCGATTTGATGAGAAGGCGCGGCCGACCCCGGCCTTTCGCCCAGGCGCGAGTGCGCTCGGCCGCAGAGGTGTTTTCGGCGGCAGGCCGCCGCACCGCGGACGCGTCGTCCGACCGATGTGCTGAGGCCGGTCTGCCCGTAGCCACATCCGATCTGACCGGATGACCGAACGGCCGCTGCCCCGGGCCGATGTGAGCCCCGACGTTGTGGTCGGTGTCCCTGTCCGGGGGGACCAGGGGCGCCCGGATGACCATGGGCGGGGGTGGGGAAATCCCCTGTTCCGCCACCGTTTCGTTCGCGGGCCCCATCGTTGTCGGGCCCGCGCTCCGCGCCCACAGTGGTTCCACCGCGACAGCTGTCCTCGCCGGATGCGAGGCCCACTCGGCTCGGGGAGAGCCGCCACCGTCCAATCCGCCTGCGGTCTGCTGCGACGTGAGCGCTGGCCGGGATGCGAAGGGGCTCAGAAGGTCCATGGTCGCGTCCCGGTACGGGTCCGGTGTGCACGGGGAGCGCCCGAACCACGAGGCGCTGCCCGCGTCTTCCTGTCGCTCCGCCGCTTCCGGTAGTCCCGGGACATCCTCGCGGAGCTCCGTGCGGGCAGCATCCAGGGAATCCAGCACCTGCTGGAACGACTCCGTGATCGAAGAATCCGCTGTGGGTACCCAACGCGGGGCTGGCTGAGATACAGCACCATCGACAGTCACCATCAATCCTCCTCAAGCAAGAAGCACAGGTTCCGCCCGGCCCCGCCGCGGGCTGCCCGGATCCGGATGAACTGCTGATCCATACGCACGGCGGGTGCAGTTGTCTCAAGTGGCTCTTGAGACCCGCGGCACAGTTCAGCTCTCGCCACCGCCCCCCGACCGGCTCTGGGAAGAGACGTTGCGACTGCTCAGAACTGAGGTGCCTCCGGGGGAGGGGGGCAAGCGCCGGGCTCGGGTCCCTACTGGATCTCCGCGCCGCGAACGGTGCCGACGGCCCGGTCGGACTCGTCGTTGAGGGCGCACCGGACCTGGGGGATGGCGGCGAGCCGGCCATCGAGGCGGGACCGTTTGAACGATCAAAGCGACGTCGGGTTAGCATATGAGCGCCCCCTAGCTCGAAAGATAAACCTGTGACTGTCAATGACGACTCGTTCACCAACTGGAAAAACCGCGAGGAGATCGCGGAGTCGATGATCCCCATCATCGGCAAGTTGCACCGGGAGCGGGATGTCACCGTTCTGCTCCACAGCCGCTCCTTGGTGAACAAGTCGGTGGTCAGCATCCTCAAGACCCACCGCTTCGCCCGGCAGATCACCGGAGTGGAACTCTCGGTCACCGAGACACTGCCGTTCGTGCAGGCACTCACCACACTCGATCTCGGCCCTTCCCAGATCGACATCGGCATGCTCGCGGCGACCTACCGGACCGACGACCGCGGTCTCTCCGTGCAGGAGTTCACCGCCGGCGCCGTCGCCGGCGCGGCGGGCGACAGTAAGATCGAGCGGCGCGAATCGCGCGACGTCGTCCTCTACGGCTTTGGCCGCATCGGCCGCCTCCTCGCCCGTCTGCTCATCGAGAAGGCCGGATCCGGCAACGGCCTGCGGTTGCGCGCCATCGTTGTCCGCAAGGGCGCCGGGCAGGACATCGTCAAGCGCGCCTCGCTGCTGCGCCGTGACTCCATCCACGGCCAGTTCCAGGGCACGATCACCGTCGACGAGGCGAACAGCAAGATCATCGCCAATGGCAACGAGATCAAGGTGATCTACTCCGACGACCCGACGGCGGTGGACTACACGGCGTACGGCATCAAGGACGCCATCCTCATCGACAACACCGGCAGGTGGCGCGACCGCGAAGGCCTGTCGAAGCACCTGCGCCCCGGCATCGCCAAGGTCGTTCTGACCGCACCGGGCAAGGGCGATGTCCCGAACATCGTCCATGGTGTCAACCACGACACCATCAAGCCGGACGAGCAGATCCTCTCCTGCGCGTCCTGCACCACCAACGCGATCGTCCCGCCGCTCAAGGCGATGGCGGAGGAGTACGGCGTCCTGCGCGGCCACGTGGAGACCATCCACTCGTTCACCAACGACCAGAACCTGCTGGACAATTACCACGAGTCCGACCGCCGCGGCCGCTCGGCGCCGCTCAACATGGTCATCACCGAGACCGGTGCGGCCTCCGCCGTCGCCAAGGCGCTGCCCGACCTCAAGGCCAGGATCACCGGCAGCTCGATCCGCGTCCCGGTCCCCAACGTCTCCATCGCGATCCTCAACCTGCGGCTCGCGCGCGAGACCACGCGTGAAGAGGTCCTCGACTACCTCCGTCATGTGTCGCTGGCCTCGCCGCTCAAGCGTCAGATCGACTTCATCAGCGCCCCCGACGCGGTCTCGAGCGACTTCATCGGATCGCGCCACGCCTCGATCGTCGACGCCGGCGCCACCAAGGTCGAGGGCGACGACGCGATCCTCTACCTGTGGTACGACAACGAGTTCGGCTACTCCAGCCAGGTCATCCGCGTGGTGCAGCACGTATCCGGGGTGGAGTACCCGACCTACCCGGCGCCGGTGATCTGAGCCACGACACCACCGCTTCCGTCCGCTGTCCTGCCCTCCCCGGGCCGGACGGCGGACGGCGTGAAAAGGGTGCGCGAAGCTGGTCCGATCCGGGGTCAGCCGATCTTGGCGCCGTACACGTGCTCGACCGTCATCGTCATGAGCACCCGTTGTTCGGCCACCATCGCGGACCGGTATTCGTCCCAGTCGGGATGCTCCCCGGCGGCGGTGCGGTAGTAGTCCACCAGCGCCTCGACCTCGGGGCCGTGGGGATCGGTTCCCGGCCCGGTGAGAGTCGCTGTGCCCTCGGCGGTCGCCCAGGACAGACCGTCGGGGCCGGTGACCTCCAGCGTGGCCCGTGGGTCCCGACGCAGATTCACCGTCTTCGCACGTCCGTCGGTCATCGAGACGTGGATGACGTCGGCCTCCTGCTCGTAGAAGGGCATGACGGGGGACAGTTGGGGACGGCCGTCCGATTTGATCGTGGCCAGGACACCGAGTCGGCTCTCCGCGAGCAGCGTGCGTGGATTGAATGCTGTGGCGTTCATGTTCAGGACCAAGTCGCCACGGGGTGCGGGCTATTCCCGGCGTTGCCCGGTCATGGCCGCGCGCCGGGGAGTACGAAGCGGCAGGTCCACGTCGGGCTCGACGCGATGCTCCAGGGCGCCTTGGCGTGGTGACGCCGGGGCCGGCGGACGCACCCCTGAGCGTTGCTCCAAGAGGGGCGCCGTCGCTCGGCGGGAGCTTCGGGCTCCGCCCAGTGGGGGAGCGCCGGGGGTTAGGGTGCCCTGCATGAGTTCCGTAGCCCTCCCCGGCGCCACGATCCACTACGACGACCTCGGCCCCTCGGACGGGTTGCCGGTCGTCCTGATCCACGGGCACCCCTTCAATCGCACACTGTGGGAACCGCAGGTCCGCGCGCTCCTGGCCGACGGCCGCCGGGCGATCACCCCGGACCTGCGCGGTTACGGCGACAGCGGCGTCACCCCCGGCTCAGTGCTCCTCTCCGACTTCGCGGAGGACATCGCCGTGCTCCTCGACCAGCTGGGTGTCGAGCAGGCTGTGATCGGTGGTGTGTCGATGGGCGGTCAGATCGCCATGGAGTTCCAGCGCCTGCACCCGCACCGCGTGCTTGCCCTTGTCCTGTCCGACACCTCGGCCCCCGCCGAGACCGACGAGGGCAAGGCGTTCCGTAACCGCCTGGCCGATCGGCTGCTCGCCGAGGGCATGGACGGCTACGCGGGCGAGGTGATCGACAAGATGCTCGCCGCGTACAACGTCACAGCGAAGCCGGACGTGGCCGCGCGTGTCATGGGCATGATGCGGGCCACCGACCCGCGCGGAGCCGCAGCCGCTCTGCGCGGACGGGCCGAACGTCCCGACTACCGGGACATCCTGGCCGCCGTCGAGGTACCGGTCCTCGTCGTCGTCGGTAGGGACGACGTCTACACGCCTGTCGCCGAAGCCGAGGCCATCATCCACCACCTGGTCCCGCACGCTGCTGTCGCCGTCATCGACCAGGCCGGGCACTTGCCGGGCGTCGAACAGCCCGAGTGCTTCAACACGGCGCTGCTGGACTTCCTCAAGGAGGTCGCGGCCCGGACCTGATCCGGGTCCGGCTGCGACCCGGTCAGTGGCACAGGGCAGACATCAAGGCTCGGCGATGGGCCCGCGGGCGCGCCACACCGGGCTCATGCGGACGGCCGCACCGCGTTCCAAGCCGGACCCGGTCCGGCGCGGACCGCGGTGGGGTCCGGCGTGTCGGATCAGACGTGGGCGAGCAGTTCGTTCAACGGACGCGGCAGCTGCGCGAGGTCCAAGTCGTTCGCGAGCGCGCGGGCATAGTGGGCCTTCCGGCCGCTGATGGTTCCCATGAAACGCTGAAGTTGCTGCTCGACGGTTCGCTCCCGTTGCGCGGGTTGTCTCTGAAAGGTGCGGAAGGTCCGCAGGTCTCCCTGGTCGTCAAAGACTTCCTGAACGCGGGCGGCGCCCAGGGCCCGGATCAACTCGTCCTCAAGGTCCGCCTCGCACACATAGAAACCGAGCGACTCCATCGCGGCGCGGGTGAGAGCGGAGCCGAGGCCGGCCCGCTCCAGGGCGCGCCGGAAGTGGTGCTCCTCACCGACGTCGCACAGGCCCGCAAGCCCCACGTCGAGCCCTTCGGGGCCGACCAGGTTCAGGAACCTTCCGATGCTCGTCGCACCCCCGAGCGGTACGACAGCGACGCCCTCGGTGGCAAGGTTCCGGTTCTGGCGCTCAGCCAGCGCTTCGAGCGCCGCCTGGTCACTGACCCCTTCGACGAGTACGACCGTACGCAAGCGGGCGTCGGTGGCCAGTTCACGTGCGGTCGCGGCGGCGGTGGTCGCTGAGACACCCCTGCCGTCGGCCGCCCACTCGATAACCGCCGACCGGAAGCGCCTCGTCTTGTCCATCGGCCCAGTGTCACACCTCGCGTCTTCGCCCATCGGGCAAGGGGTGAGGCTGCCCGGGGCGGCGCGTTGCGTGACGGTCAGCTGCCCGGCCTGTCCAACGGCCAGGTGATTCCCGCCTCTTCCAGCATCCGCCGGTACTTCGCGTGCCCGCGTCGCATGATGGTCGCCGCCAGCCAGAGGTACAGGAAGAAGAACAGGGTGATGCCGGCTCCGACGAGCAGTGGGACCGGAGCCAGGTTGCCGGTCACCGCGAGCGCGATGAGAATGCCTATCGGTACGGCGACCAGCATGCGCTTGATGCGTTTGACACTGGACTTGCCGAACAGATCGACCTTGATACGGGCGTGCAGCAGCTCGATCTCCCGCCGGGTCTCCGGCAACGGCGTGAGGCCGTCACCTCCGGTCCGCATGCCGGGAAACGGGCCGCGCTGTTGGACGTTGGGATAGTGCGTCATGGTGCGGTTGGCGCGCTCCGGGGCGTCGGGCAGGCGGCGGAACGCGAAGACCGGGTGACTTCGCCCCATGGAGATGCCGGGGGCCGGCCCCGTGTAGCGGTATCCGTACTGCTCGGCGATGTACGCGAAGGCGGCGAACTTGCGCCTGGATGCCCAGGGGTTCACCAGGGTGTGCAGCTCGGCGCCGGTCGCGGCGTCCTTCAGCAATGCCCTGAGCGTACGCTGCAAGATCATCTCTTACCCCTCGGAGGCCAGGTCGTGGTCACAAGTCTGCACGGCGTTGGGTGGAACCAGGAGCATCACCTACAACTTCCTATCATCCAGACGATGGAGCTCCCTACGCGCGCGGTGGGGCGGGAAGGTGAGGCGAAGCGATGAGTTCTTCGAAGTATCCCAACCTCGGTTTCGATCCGGCGCCGGGCGACCTGGAGACCGTACGGCAGATGGTGTCGGCAGTGAGCCGGGTAACCCGGGAGAGCGGTACCGCACGGACTCAGCTGAGCAAGATAGGCACGTCCGACGGTATTTGGGCGGGTAAATCGGCGCAGGCGTTCACCGACTCGGTTTCCAATATCCCTCCGTATCTGCAGAAAGCCCTCACGGCGATGGATTCCGCGCACCGGGCGCTCTCCTCGTGGGAGGGCAGTCTGAGCGGATTTCAGTCGCGGGCACGCAAGCTGGAGGAGGAGGCGGCCGAGGCCGCCAAAAAGGCCGGCAGCGCGAAAGGAACGCTGGGCACGGTCAAGGACGAGACGTCCGGGATGACCGACAAGGAAAAAGAAGACCTCAAGAAAGACAAGAAGGGCAAGCAGGACGCGTACGACACGGCCAACGGAGAGCTTGAAGCCGTACGCAAGCGGGCCCATACCCTCAACTCCGAATTCACCACCGCGGCCGACGGCGCCGCGCGGTCCATCAAGGACGCGGCCGACGACGCCCCGCCCGAGCCCGGTTGGTTCGACGACCTCGTGGACAGTGTGGGGAATTTCCTGGCCGACTCCTGGAAGGTGCTCTCGGACCCCAACTTCTGGAAATTGGTGGGAGATTTCCTCGCCGACCTCGCCATGGTCATCGGCATCATCTGCCTGTTCGCCATTCCCTTCGGCGGCATCGCGGGGCTGGCCCTGATCGGTCTGATCGTCGGCGTCGGCGCGCTCGCCGCCCACGGCGCAGCCATGGCCGGCGGCGCGGAGGGCGTCACTTGGGAGACCCTCGCCTGGGACGCGGCAGGTGTGTTCGCCGGCGGTGTCGGCCTGGCGGGAGCGAAGCTGGCGCAGGCCGGACGAGTCCTGGTGCAGTCCGGTCGTACGCTGCGTGCCTCGCAAGGACTCATGAGTACGATCGGCAAGATCGGCCCGGGAAACTGGGCCGGCCTCGCCAAGATCCCCAGTGGCATGGCCAACTCCGCCCGGGGATTCACCATGGCGGCCAAGGGCTGGACGCACATCGCTTCCGGAAACGCACTCGACTGGGGCGGCACGGTGGCCGGTGCGGCGTTCGCACTCGGCTCCAACGCGAATGACGGCCGGTGGACCGACGGGAAGGGGAACGTCTCCGACATTCCCCTGGTCGGCCCGATCAACGCCATGACCAAGTACGAGATGCCCAAGGACAACGATCGCGTGGTCGCGCCGGGCCCGCTCGGGCCGCAGATCGATGTGCCCGCGACCCTGACCGGCGCGGGCAACAGCTTCACCACGGGCCTCGGACCCGGACAGTTCGGCACCGCCGCGTGATCGGCGACATAGATCCGGCCGAGCCCCGGAAAACGCCGTACGCCTTCCAGTACCAGGTCCCGGACGAATTCGTGCGCCTCCCGGAGCCCACGGCCTCCGCGGGGTGGCGTGAAGCGATGGGCCGGCTGATGCCCGACGCCGACGCGGCGCAGCTCGACGCCGCGAGCGCGCGGATACGCGACCAGCTTCCCCGGATGTCGGGGGAGGAGACCACCGTCCTGACCGCGATGTGCGTGGGGTCCGAGGAGGTGGACGGTGACGAGCGGCTCTCGATGGGGCTGCTCGTCGTCTCGGTCAGGCCGAGCGATCACCGGGACCGGTTGTTGGCGGCGGAGGGGATCTACCGGGCGAAGGAGCAGAAGTTCTTCGCCGGTGAGAGCGATCTTCAGGAGCTCGACTATCCGCTGGGCAAAGGGTTCCAGGGACGGCAGGACATGCTGCTGGCGGCCAAACTGCCTTCCGGCCCCGGGGTGATGTCCACGTCCCTGCGCTCGCTGACGCTGCCCGCGGCGGACGCCGGCCTGCCCCGGCCGGTGATCGCCATGGCCTCGGTGCAGCTGGTCATTCCGGCGCCGCGTGACTACTGCGTGTACGTCACCATCGCGACGCCGTCGGTCTTCCTGCTCGATTCGTACTGCGGGCGGCTGGCGCACATCGGGCGCACGTTCACGTTCGACGTCGATGAAGGGACCATGGCCGAGAGCGCGGCAGGGGACGTACCGGAGCGGGACGCCGAGGTCGTGTCCTGAGGGCCGCCACGGAACGCCGCGGCCATTGGATGGGGGCGGCCGACGGATTCACTTCTTGTCGCCGCTCGCGCCCTTGGCCTTCTTCAGCTCGTCGTAGAGCTTCTGGTCAAGCTTGAGGAACTCCTCGGACGCCTTGATGGCGAACTTCTCGACGCCCTTCGTCAGCTTGGAGAGCTGACCGAAGCCGTAGTCCCAGGAGTCGGAGAAATCGTCGCACGCGGACTGGAGACCGCTGTGGCCGATTTGCGCCGAGTCCGCCCCGGACATCTCCTTCGAGGCGGTCTTCATCTGGCCGCCACTCTTCTCCAGCGTCCCCGCCATTTCCTTCACTTCGTCGCTGGCGAACTTCAAGAAGGACATGCGACCCTCTGTGTCTCTCGGCGCGGATGCGGTCGGGGAGGTGCTGGGGCTTTGTGACATGTATTCCGGGCTCGCCCTCTTGGGAAGGGCGTGGGGAGCGCGTAGCCCGGCCAGTCTCTCATTCCTCGCGCTGCGTTGCCTTCCTCTTCGACATCGAATGCAGTCGACCGCATCCCGTCGCCGGAGGCCCTTCGGGGCGACGTGATCGATGACTAAGCTGATGGGGCGTCAGCCGACAGCCCAGTCGCGGAGTTGGCGGGCAATGCGGGCGACCCCGTGGGCGCCGGACGCGGCATCGCGCACGAGCGCGACGGCGGCTTTGGGCGGGTAGTCGAGCTGCCGCCCGTTCAGAGCGAGGTAGGCCTCGGTCGAGTGCCAGGCGAAGGCTTCGTTGGAGTGCTCAAGGCAGGGCAGTTTCGCCAGGGTCTGCAGGAGGGCGGCGGCTTTGAGGTGGAGGGAGCCGTAGATGTCACGTCCCATCGCGCCCGCGTCGACCCGCGCCACGGCGGCGTACAGCGGTCCGAGGTCGTCGACCTGGGGGTCGTCGTCCAAGAGCTCGGCGGCATGCAGCAGAAAGGTGACATCGAGCCGGTGGGCGGTTCGGGCCGGGTCACGCGGCCTGGCCCCGCTCCTGCCGCTCGATCTCGGTCCGCGCCTGCTGCTCGGCGGCCCGCTCCTCCTCGGCGGGACCGCTGCCACCGGGCTCGGCGGCGAACGCGGCACCGCTGCGCCCCATCGACTGCTTGAAGCCGTCCAGGAACCGCTGCTCGACGGCGGTCGCGCGGGAGTAGGCCGCGGACAGGATGTACTCCTGCAGACTCACCCCCTCCTGCTTGGCGGCGGCGGCGATCGCAGCGCGCTGCTCAGGGTCGGGGAAGCGGGCCGGCCCCAGGTGGCAGAACCAGGGCCGTCCGCGCGGCGGTCTCTGGCTCCTTCGCGATGTGCGAGAGGGCTGGGATCGGCAGCACTCGTGACCGCTACGGCTGGGGCTCGGCCGACTCGTACTGACCGGGCCGCGGTCCGGGCTCGCGAACGTCGGCCGGGATGTCCGAGAACAGAGCCAACCCGAAGCCCAGTACGGCAAACAGGAGCCCCATGCAGGTGGAAATAACGAGCACTCCGCCGACCAGGCACGAGGCGGCTCCCGTCCCGGGCGGCGAGTCGGCCGGAATGGCCCGCTGGGGGCTGTGCGCGAGGTACCGCACCGGAACGATGTCGCCTCTCACGTACGGCTGCCGCGAGGCGGCCTGGGCCCGTATCTCCCGCCCGTCGAAGGTGTAGAACCCGAGAATCAGGCGCCGCTGGCTACGAACCGGTCCGTTCGAGGAGGTGTGGTGCACCGTGAATGTCTCCAGGCATCGGGCCTGGGCCACGAGCCCCTCCCGCAGCGTCTCGTCGTAGGTGGCAGTCCTCCGCGCCGTCCAGACGAGCATCCCGATCCCAAAAGCGGCGAACAGCAGCCCCATCGACCCGAAGAAGACCCCGAAGGCCCCACCTGCAGAAAACATCTCGTACTCCCCGCTGATTGACCGGCGCATCATGCTCGCGGGTCCGACGATGCCTTTGAAGAGGGGCGGCGGCACGGCTGCGGTTCCCGTTCTTCGCTGGTCGGGTGTGACTGGGCCCGAGCCGCGCGCCGTCAACGAGCCCTTTTTGGACGGCCTGTTCGATCCGCGGGGTCACCTCACCCGGGCGCCGGTGCGCCCACGAGGACAGGCCATGGACTGCAATGGACGTTGGTGATGAGGCCCACCTCCGCTGCACAGCGCGCGTCCCGCGGACCCCGGTCGGCGGCCGAGCTGTACTGAACGCCCGCACCGGGGGCGGGATCAGGCGCCGAGTCCCCGGTTGAGGGTGATGATTCCGGCGAGCCCGGCCGCGCCGAGGGTGGTTCCGGCGATGGCGGTCCACAGGCGTCCGGTTTCGAGACGGGCGTAGTGGATGCCTGCTGGGCCGAGGGTGATGGCGAGGCCTCCGGTGATGATCGCCCATGGGAGCGTGCCGAACGCGAGCGCAGGCGTCAACGCGCACATGGCGGAGAGGGATCCGAGGATGAGTGCGGTAGGGCCCAGGGCGACGGCTGGTGTGTCGGTCCGGTCGGGCGCGGTCGGCTCGGACGTGACCAGCCCTCCTGCTATTTGAACGGGTTTAAATCTTGCGTTGATCGTAGCAACGGGAGCTGCAGGTCGCCGGGTTGGGGTCGGGGAGGAGGGAAGCCGGCGCCCGACGAAGGAGCGGATCGCACGGACGGCCGACACACACGTGGTGTGCCGGCCGTCCGTGATCCGTCAACGCTGGAGAAGAGCCCGCAGGGCCTCGGAGATGTCGGCGGGAGCCTCCTCGGCCATGAAGTGGCCGGAGGTCACGGTGTCGTGGTGCAGGTCCGGGGCCCAGGATGCCCACAGGGCGGCGGCGTCGAAGCTGAGGGCCGCGCCCCAGTCCTGCTGGAGCACGGTGACCGGCATGGCCAGCTGGTTGCCGGCCGCCCGGTCCGCCTGGTCGTGCTCGACGTCAATACCGGCCGTGGCGCGGTAGTCGGCGACGATGGAGGGCACCGCCTCGCGGCAGGCCTGCAGGTACGCGGCACGGATGTCCGCGGGGATCGGCTGCGCGTCGCCGGCCCAGACGTCGAGGAAGTGGCCGAAGAAGGCGTCGGGGCAGGCCGCGATCATCTGCTCGGGCAGCCCCGGCGGCTGGGCCATCAGATACAGATGGAAGCCGACGGCCGCGCTCACCCCGTGCAGCACGTCCCACATGTCGAGGGTGGGAAGAACGTCGAGGATGGCGAGCCGCGTGATGCGGTCGGGGTGATCAAGGCCGGCGCGGAAAGCCACCAGGGCGCCGCGGTCGTGCCCGGCCAGAGCGAAGCGTTCGTGCCCCAGGGCTCCGGCGAGTGCGACGACGTCCGCGGCCATGGTGCGCTTGGAGTAGACGGTGCCGTCGATGTCGACGGGCTTGTCGCTCTCTCCGTAGCCGCGCAGATCGGGGCAGATCACGGTGTGGTCGGCCGCGAGGTCGGCGGCGACGTGCCGCCACATCAGATGGGTCTGCGGGAAACCGTGCAGCAGCACGATCGGAGGGCCCGAGCCGACGACGGCCGCGTTCAGTGCCACCCCGTCCGCGACGGCGATCCGCTGGTAGTCAAAATTGGCGGCGATGGGCGCCATGATCAGCCTCTTTTCCCTTGATGAGCAGGTAGCTCAACCCTGAAGGCGCCGGATGAGCATCGAGTGAGCGGGCGATAGTTTGAAGCCGTGGCGGAGAAGAGAGCGGGTCAAGGTGTGGGCGTCACGTTCGGGATTCTCGGGCCGGTGGTCGCGTGGGACGGCGACGGCGGCCCCATCGGCCTGAAAGGACCCCGGCACCGCGCGGTACTGGCTCGGTTGATCGTCGCCCGAGGGCGCGTCGTACCGGTGAAACGCCTGGTCGAGGATTTGTGGGTGGATCCGCCCGCAGGCGCGGTCGGCGCGGTACGCACCTTCGTGTCCGCGCTGCGGCGGGCCGTCGAGCCGCAGCGCCCACCCCGTGCTCCGGCCCGCCTCCTGGTCACCGAAGGCCCGGGGTACGCGCTGCGCGCCGACCACGGCGCCGTCGACGCATGGCGCTTCGAGCAGGCACTCGCCGATGCCGCCACGCTGCCGGCCCAGGAGGCGCTTCTCCGATTGGAGGACGCGTCTGAGTGCTGGCGGGGCCCCGCCTTCGCTGATTTCTCCGAGGAGACGTGGGCCCTCACCGAGATCGCCCGACTCGGTGAGCTGAGGCTGCACGCCATGGAGCGCCGGGGCGAGGCGCGGCTGGCCCTGGGGCAGGCAGCGCAGGCGGTGGCCGATCTGGACGCCCACGTGGCCGAGCACCCGTGGCGGGAGGAGGGATGGCGGCTGCTGGCCCTGGCGCTGTATCGCACCGGCCGTCAGGGTGACGCCCTCGCGGTACTGCGCCGGGCGCGACGGCTTCTGGTCGACCAGCTGGGAGTGGAACCCGGCCCGGCACTGCGACGCCTGGAGGCGGACATCCTCGCCCAGGAGAACCACCTCGAAACGGCCCCCGGGGCGAGCGACGCGGCGGAGAAAGTATGGGCGGACGCCGCCGCCGACTATGACCGGACCGTGGCCCACGGTGCTCGGGCGCGGCTGGAGTCGACGGTGGGGCTGCTGCGCAATCTCGCGGTGACAGGCGGTGGCGGCCTTGAGGTCGCCCGCCGTCACCGCTCGGCCGCCATCACGGCGACCGAAGGGCTGGGTGACGTGGAACTGACCGCCCGCGTGATCGGTACGCACGACGTCCCGGCGATCTGGACCCGCGTCGACGACCCGCAGCACTCGCTGGGCGTTGTCGCAGCGGCCGAGCGCACGCTGAAGGCCTTGCGACCGGGCGAGCACGAGGCCGCGCGTGCCCGCCTGCTGGCCACCATCGCTCTGGAATCACGCGGGACGCGTTCGGCTCGGGGGCTGCAGGCCGCCCAGCAGGCGGAGCAGATCGCGCGCCGTCTGGACGACCCGGCGCTGCTGACGTTCGCCCTCAACGGCGTGTTCATGCAGACGTTCCACCGCGCGGGCCTGTCCCCTCGCCGGGACAGGACAGGTGCGGAGCTGATCGCTCTTTCCGAGCGGCACGGCCTGGCCACGTACCAGATCCTCGGACACCTCATCCGTATCCAGTCGCGCGGTGCCCTCATGGACTTCCCGGGGGCCGAAGGGCACGCGAGGGCGGTGGACCGCCTCGCCGAACGCAACGAGCTGCCGCTGGCCAGTGTTTTCACGCAGTGGTTCCGGGCGCTGCGGCTGGCCGCGACGGGGCCGCCGCCGGCGGCGGAGGCGGCCTTTCGGGCCGCCGCGGCCCAGCTCGACGGCGTCGGCATGCCCGGTCTCGAACGTGGTCTGCTGCCGCTGGCGCTGCTCTGTCTGCGCGTACAGAACGGGCTGCCCGCTCTGGCGGACGAGCGGACCGACTGGGGACCTCACGAACCGTGGGCCATGCCCTTGGTCCTCCTCGCGCGAGGCTCCCGCGCCGAAGCGGTGATGAGACTGCGCGGGCTGCCCGACCCTCCTCCCGGCCTGCTGTTCGAAGCCCAGTGGTGCCTGACGGCGCAGGCTGCGATCGCCGTCTCCGACCGGGCCACGATGGAACGAGCCGTGAGTGCGCTCTCGCCTGCGGCGGCGGAACTGGGCGGCGCGGCCAGTGGCCTGCTGACCGTCGGTCCTGTCTCGCGGCATCTCGACGAGCTGGCCACCGTACTGCGGAACACCCCATGACGCCGCTGCTGACCTGCGACGGCCCCGCGCCCCGCGCTGCAGCCCGCCCCGGAATTACCGGGGGTACGGGTGACGGCGGGATGGCTCTGCCGGTGTGCGTGGCGGCCGAGCCGGTCGGCACGGATTGTCGGGTGTCGCGCGGATTCTTGGCTGTGGTCGGGGCAGGATGGGAAAATGGGATGTGGTCCTGGGTGTGGTGTGGCGGGAGCGCGTACGGAGTGCGGTGCCCAGTGCGACCTGGCTGAGGGCGTCGGACTTCGGCGAAGCTCGGCGCGGGAAATTTCGCGCGAGTCCACAAAACCGGCTTGGGACCGCGCCGAGTACCGGCACCCGGCATCAGCCGGGGTACAGCGCATCGCGTCGGCGGAGACTTTCTCCTGGCCGACACGACAGGTATGTAGCGCCTTGTGGGCCGCCGGCCGTGACATGAGAAATGGGAGTCTGTATGACCACCTTTGTTATCTCCGTCCCGGGCACGTTTGTGCACGAGGTGACAGCGGCGGAACGGGCCGCTGTCGTTGCGTACTTGCGTCCGTCGGATCCCCAGCACACCGCATTGGGTCAGTTGGAGGAGCTGGACATCCTCACCGTCCATGACAACGGCACGTTCACCCTTCGCCTGGAGATGGAGGCCGACGACAGCCAGAGTGCCGAGAGGCACGCGAAGCGCGTGGCCGCGGCTGCTCTGCGCGAGGCCGGGATCGCCGAGGACCAGGCCCCGCTCGGCCCGACAGCGGTGACCGGCATCGACACCTGAGGGCGCCAGGGATTACGGGACAACCCCCGGGCCTCATTGCTGGACGTCGAGTGCGGGTTCGCACCGTAGGGACGCCGGCGGCTCTGTGGCGGGGCCGCCGGCTCCTCGACCGGACAGTTGGTGTCTACGGGCGGCGCACCCACTGGGCCCGGGTGCGTTCGTACGCGCCCGCACCGTGCTGGGGGAGTGATGGTCACCCCGTGCGTGTCTCCACCTTGATGATCTTGGAGTTCACGTCGCACCAAACGGTCGAAGTGCCGCCGGACGCGGCCCAGTTGCCGTAGTGCCAGTACCTGTATTTCGAGGAGTCCAGCTTCTCGCACCTGATGGCGAGGAAGAAGGACGTCCCGCCGGTGCAGGATATCTTCGCGCCCTTGTGGCCGCCGCTGCCTGTGATCAGCTGTGGGTAACTCGGGCAGATGAGCGCCGAGGCGCCGGCCGCTGCCGGCGAAGCCATACCGAGCACACCCGCGCCGGCCAGCGCGAGAGCTGTGGTGATGGCTGCTGCTCGGGACCGAATGCGCATGTTGACCCCTCCAGTTGGTCGTGCGTGCATGCGTGAGCAGGAGGAAGATAACCGTCACACTCCTGGTCGGGACAGAGGGCCTCGCCGGTTCCGGCCGAAGCGGTTACCGCCGTGCTGGAGCGGAGGGAGGAGGCGCCGCTGTGGCTGTCCAGGCCGCTGAGGAACGCGATCAGTGGCAGGGTGGGTGGGCTCAGCCGGGGGACATGCCCCGCTCGGCGTCGATGAAGTGGCGCGTGCGGTACTCGGTCTCGGCGACGACGACGTGCGGACACGCGCGTCGCAGCTCGTGATGTGCGGTGCCTTGTACGTCGTGCGGGCAACATTGCCGAATCCCAGGAGCAGCGCCATCTCGTCGGTCGTCGTTCGTTCGTCGTCCTCTCCGGCGTTCACCGGGACCGCCGAGACGCGCCCGACCTGAAGCGGGCGGACCGCGGTCACCGCGCTCAACGGGTACGCGCGCGTGCGCCCGTACCGCTGCCGCAACAGCAACCTTCGCCGGCCACCCGTCTCCACCCGCACTTCGACCACCGACCTCCAGGTCCTCAGCCATTCCTGTCCCGAGATTCCGATCCCGAAGATGATCCAGAGCGCGAGCAGCCCTGCTACGTCCGGCAGAACGAAGGAGAACAGAAGCGTCAGCGGTGGCAGCACACCGACGGTGGCAGCTCCTTCCTCGAAGATCCATGGTTTCTTGTAACCGGCCCGCCAGCGGAATTCCACAGTGCCCGTGTCATCCAGCTACCCAGGATCGGCGCCTGTTTCTGCGAGCACCACCCTGCGGGAGCACGGGCGTTGAGCGAAAATGCCCGGGATCGGTGTCGAGGCATCGCCGATGGAGCGACCGTGCTGAGACGCCCTTGGACGAGGCGAAACGGACTTGGCGACACGGTGTGACGCCGGATCGCATCGGCTTGTTCCTGCCGCTGTGCTCTGTCAGTGCTCGATGTCACCATTGGTTCGACATGGCGGCACGGTGGAGGGGCCGGTGAGCAGTGGAGCTGTGGAGTGGCACGGCCCTGCTGTTCAGCACGGCGGCCGTCTTCGTCATCGCGAATGTCGCGGCCTTCCAGGCCTGGTTGCGAGCGGACAGAGCCCTGGCTCGTGTCCTGGTCGAACTGGACTATCACCCGGGGGCTCTTTACCCCGCGGTCCTTCTCGCCCACGGATACGGCGGATATGACATGGCGGTCACCGGATGGGCGGCGATTCATCGCGCCCGCAGGCCCACCCCGGACTCTGAACCCGACCACCCGCTCACCACTTCGGCGCGGAGCACTTGGGCGCGGAGCGCCGTCCAACACCACAGTGGCCTGGAGGACATCACCGAGGTCACCGGGAAGGAGGGGTTCCACCGGGCACACATGGTCGAGACCGTATGGCTGAAGGGCCGCCTGCCCGGACGTGGTAACAGCATCGACCTCGGCTTCGATCTACGTCCCGCGTTGGTGGCTTTCCCGGCCGCCGCGATCTCCGGCTGGGCGGCCCTCTGTGTGGGCACGTACTTGACGGTGCGTCTGGCCGCCCCAGGGGCGGGGGTCGATCAGCCGTACGGGACGGATGCCGGAGCCCCCTACGGCGGCGCGGTCCTGATAGGTCTGCTGGTGTGGGTGGCCGGCCTTCCTGGCGATGCTGGCCCGTCCAGGCGTTGCTGTGGCTTCGTGTCCACTCCCGTTGGCAGCAACGGATACGTAGCAGTGCCGCGCAGGTGGCCCGACGTGAATTGGGTGACTCCTGCGACGCGTTCCTCGCCGACCTGGGCCAGGACGAGGACGCTGCCCTCCGGCGCGGGGCTGGTCCCCGCGCAGCGCCCAGTGCCGCGTCAGACAGGCACGGCCTCATGCGCTGAGCAACTCCCTGCCACCCCGACACGGCCCCCGGCGCTGGACACGCGGGAGGAGAGCCTCGGCCCGACGCTGCACGAGGGCGCCCGGCCTGGGCGGAGAGAAGACGGGTGCGGTGGAATTCGTCCGCTCGCCGAGCGGCGGCAAAGGTCAGCGCTGAGGGATGACGCGCAGCAGCATCAGCGCGGTGACCTTGGCGGCATCGATGCCCTTGCCGCGGACATCCCCGATCAGGGCCGCCCAGGTCTCGCCGCTGGGGCGGAACAGGCCGTAGAAATCTCCGACCATTTCGGCTGCGGCGAAGGCAGGTCCAGGGTGTGGGCTGTGGGGGTTTCGCGGGGCAATGGGCTAACCGTGAAACGGGAGGTAAGATATGTAAGCGGACAAACCTGCTTCCCCTGTCATGCGTGGTCGGTCAGGCAACCATCGCAAGCATCTCGTCCACGCCGCACAGGAAATGATCTGCGCATGCATTGGTGGCCGAGAGCGGGGCACACGGTGATCGAGCGACAGGGATCCAGCGGCCGTCGAACCGGCGGCTGCCACGGATTCCACTGAGCCCGGGCTACGGAGGCCCGGGCAGGGCAAAGGTCGGTGCCTCTGACGAGGCGCGGATCGCACACCCTGAAGAGACCAGAAGATGGGAAACGCACATGATTATCCTCGGTGTCATTCTGCTCATCATCGGCGTGCTTGCCGGTATCTCCCTTCTGACGACGGTCGGCGGAATTCTCGTCGTGGTCGGCGCGGTGCTGTGGATCCTCGGTGCGATGGGCCGCCAGGTCGGCGGGCGCAAGCATTTCTTCTAGTCCCGCAACCCACGCGGGCACGATGCGGCGCGAATGGGCCGCAGTCGAGAAGGCTGAGGCCCTCGAAGCAGGTCTGGTAAAGGAATCCGCCACCGGATTCGTGCATTCCCTTTGTGTGGTTCGGGGTCTAGCGGAGAATCTCTCCGCCGGGCCCCGCTACCATGTCCGCCCCCGCACTCGGCGTGGTGCGCGTGTGACGCGCCAGGCACTCCAGCCCGCCCGCGTCCGTGCGACCGGGGCAGGGGAGGGATGATGGCAACCGGGGAGGTCCGCGAATGGCCGAGGAAGCCCCGCCCGTATCCACACCCACGTTCCCGGAGTACGAGCTTGCCCACCCAGACCGCCGCATCCGTGGAGCTGGTCCCCTGCGCGCGCGGGTACGCCCGGGGGCCGCGTCACTGGCTCTCCGCCCTGCGCCGTACGCCGGTCTCGATCTGGAACGACGACGTCTCCGACTGGGCGGCGGCGCTGACGTACTACGCCATCCTCTCGCTGCTTCCGGCGCTCCTCGTGACGGTGTCCGTGATCGGTCTGGCCAACCCCGGGGCCACGACCGCGCTGATCGCCGACATCACCGCCTTCGCCCCGGCCGAGTCCGGGGAGGCGCTGCGCCGCCCACTGGAGGCGGCGACCAAGGAGAGCACCGCCGTGTGGCTGCTCGTCGCGAGCGGGGCCGTGAGCGCGGTGTGGTCCGCCTGCAGCTATCTGGCCGTGTTCCGCCGGGCACTGCACGCCATGCACCGTGTCCAGGACGTCCGTCCCGCCCTGCGCAAGGCCCACATCATCGTTGCCTCCGCGATCGGGCTGCTGGTCCTCCTCATGGCCAGTGCCTTCGCCCTGGTTCTGACAGGCCCGGCGGCCCGCTGGCTCGGCCGCAGTGTCGGCCTGGCCCATGCCAGTGAGACGCTGTGGTCGATCCTCAAGTGGCCGGTTCTGCTCTGTCTCGTCGCCTGTCTGATCCTGGTGCTGTTCCGTACCGGTCCGCGATCGGCGCGTGGGATTCGGGCGGGACTGCCCGGTGGAATCCTGGCCGCGTTCCTGTGGCTGGTGGCCTCGGCGGGCTTCGCCCTGTACGCGACCCAGATCGGCAGTTACAGCCGGCTCTACGGTTCGCTCGCGGGCCTGGTCGTCTTCCTGATCTGGGTCTGGTTCGCCAATCTCGCCCTGCTGGCGGGGGCGCAATTCAACGTGGAACTGCACAGCGGCGACGGGAGTCCCTCCGATGTGCCCCCGGTTGCCCTGCCGGAGAGCGACACACCCTCCGACGGCTGACCCGGGCCGACCGGCTCCCACTTGCATCGGCCCGGCGGGTCGCCGCGTCACCCGTTCTCCCGCACCGGCGTGCCCCGGCGGCGGAACGGACATCCAATGCGAAATGACCGAGGTGGCCGGTCTCCGACTGCGGAGCGACGCGACAGACCCACCGCCCACAGGGTTCGCTCCCGTACGGAAGCGGGCGCCGGCCAGACCGGTCGCACGCATGTCGTTGCGGCACCCCTCGAAGGACTCCGGCGCGGGCCCCGCCAGGACCCCTCAGTTTTATCGGCAAGCTCAGCCTGGCCGCCGCGGTCGCCGTCGTCACGGCGGTGATCGGGGCACTGACTCTGGTGCCCGCGATGCTGGGGCTGATCGGCCGCCGCATCGACCGGATCCGGGTACGGACCCCCATCGCCGAGACGGAGGCCGGACCCGGCGAGGAAGCACACGGCACCTGGCACCGGTACGCGCAGCGGGTCGAGCGGCGGCCGTGGTGGTTCCTGGGTGGCGGCGTGATCGCACTGGTCATCCTGGCGTTCCCGGTCTTCCCCATCCAGCTAGGGCACATCGGGGACGGCGCCGACCCCAGGTCCTTCACCGACCGGCGCGCCGTCGACCTGATGTCCACGGCCTTCGGCCCCGGTTCGAACGGCCCGCTGACCCTCGTGATCGACCAGAGCGCCGTACCCCAGGGCAACCGGTCGGCGCTGGCGACCCAGGCGCAGAAGGCCCTCACCGGCGTACCGCACGCCGCCACCATCACCCCGCTGAAAGCCACTTCGGACGGCGATGTGCTGATCGGCACCGCCTACTCCGTGGCCGCCCCGCAGGACGAGAAGACCACCGCCCTGGTCGGCCACCTCGTCGACGACGTCCTGCCCAAGGCGGTGTCCGGGACCGCCGCCGACACCTATGTGACCGGCACGACCGCGGCCCAGGTCGACTTCCTCGACATCGTCTCCAGCAGACTGCCCCTGATCACCGCGATAGTCGTCGGACTCGCTTTCCTCGTCATCCTGGTGGTCTTCCGCGGACTGCTCGTCGCGGTCAAGGCGGCCGTGCTCAACGTGCTGTCGATCGCCGCCTCGTACGGGGTCGTGGTGGCCGTCTTCCAGTGTCCCGGATCCACGAGGCGTGGCTGCGCACCAAGGACCCGAAGGCCAACGTGGCGCACGCCCTGGAGATCACGGCACGGGTCATCACCCGCGCCGCGCTCATCATGGTCAGCGTCTTCGCCGCCTTCATCATCAGCGACAACATCGTGGTGAAGATGCTGGGCCTGGGCCTGGGCCTGGTGGCCAGCGTGCTCATCGACGCCACGATCGTGCGGCTGCTGCTGGTGCCCGCCGTGATGACGCTGCTCGACGAATCGGCCTGGTGGACGCCGCGATGGCTGGACCGGATCCTGCCGCACCTGGACGCCGAGGGTGGCGACCCGGCCCCCCGGCACGGAGCGGCGGCGGCCGAAAAAGGACCGTAACGCCGCGCAGGGAGGCCCCGGTTCGAGCAGCGGGGTCCGGACGGGGCGCCGCCCGCAGGGGGCCCCGGCCGCACCATTGCGCTGACGTCCGCCGAGGTGCCGGTGGGCGTCGTCGCTCTGTCTTCGACGAGGACGAGTGGGGCCGGCCGAGGAGCCGACGTACCTCTGACTCCGGGCTGTCAGGCGAGGCGCAGACGGACGTCGCCCGCACCGCGGGCCGAGGCCACGACCGCGGCCTCGGCGTCGAGTCGGGCGCCGACCCCGGAGGCGAACGGAGCGAAGGGAGTGACGGTCAGATCGAGCCGTCGGCCCGCAGCCCTGGCACGCCAGGTGCCCACGATCTCGGAGCCGACGAGCAGCGCGCCGGGGCCGCCGATCGCGCGCCAGATCTCCCTCTCCCGGCTCTTGACCGGTACCACCCGGCTCCGGTCACGCGCTTGCAGGAACGGATCGCCAGGAGGAAGCAGCCGCACGAGTCCCGCGCTCTTCGCCGACAGCAAGGCTTCGACGGCAGACGTGGGCAGCCACGCCTTCCCGCCGTCCACTGTCACCTCGGTCAGGTCGTCCGGCCACACCGACTTCACCACAGAGGGCTTGGTACCGAGGTACTTCGCCACTTCGGCCAGCGTGGCAGGGCCGAGGAAACGCAAGTACGCACGGATCACCGCGGAGGTTTCGGCGGCCGCGGTCGGTACGGGAAACCGTTCGCCCCCCGGGCTCAGGATGGTCCGCCCGGCTTCCACGCCGACCGCGACGCCTGCGAAGATCCCGGCCTGCTGGAACAACAGCCCGGAAATGTGCCGCGCCCCACAGGGCGCACACCAGTGCGTCAGTGACTCCGGTACGGCCGCACTGACCGCGGTACTGACCTCCCCCTTGCTCATCGGCTCCGTCACCACCGCACGCAATGCCTCGGCGGTGACCTGGAAGGCCCGGACACCGAGTCGCGCACCTTCCTTGATCCGCGCGGTGCTGATCCTCGCTGTCGCGTCCACGTCGTCCACCGGCCACAGGGCGGTGGCGAGTGCGGGCAGTTCCGGGCGGCGGTGGAGGTGCGGTGCGCCGCGGAAGGACCAGACGCGTTCGAGGCCGACCGGCGACGCGCCCCGGGCCGCGAGCGCCTGCGGGGCCGATCCGCCGGGTGTGTCCTGCACGCCCATGGCCAGTACATCCGGTGCGGACTCGGAGCGATCGAACCCGTGCACCGCCACCCGGTAGGCCATCACCTGTTCCCGGCTCACTTCGATCCGGTGCGTACCGCCCACGATGACACCCTTCCTCCGCGCCTGCCCGAACCGTACATCCACCGTGGCGTAGGAGGGGCCGCCTTGCCGGTCGGTCCGCGCAGGGGCCCGACGCGGCGCGCGAACCGCTCAATGGGGGTGAGGCCCCATCAGCGCCGGTGTGTGGCACGGTGAACGGACCGCCCACGGATCACCGAGGAGCAGAATCAGTGTCGAATGCACTGCTTCCCGAGGAAGCGATCACCATGTTGAGGAAGCCCAATCCGGCCGTAGTCGCCACGCTTCGGGCCGACGGCCAGCCCGTGTCCACCGCGACCTGGTACCTCTGGGACGACGGCCGGATCCTGGTCAATATGGACGAGGGCCGCAAGCGTCTGGAGCACATCCGCAACGACCCCCGGATCACGCTCACCGTGCTCGACCAGGACAGCTGGTACACCCACATCAGCATCATCGGACACGTCGCCGAACTGGTCGAGGACAAGGACCTGGCCGACATCGACCGGCTCGCCCAGCAGTACCTCGGGACGCCCTACCCGCGGCGTGAACGCGGCCGGGTGAGCGCCTGGATCGAGATCGACCGCTGGCACGGCTGGGGGACGCTCAAGGAGAACAGCCAGCCTGGCTGATCCGAGGCCCGCAGGGTCGGCAGCCGCGCACCCCGCGGTTGTCGATGCCTGCACGTACGGCGGCGGTACGAAGCGCTCCGGGGCCCCTCTCACAGCGACCGGGTCGCTTCGCCGGAGTCGCCAGTGACCTCGCGATCTCGTTGCGTTCTTCGCCCGAGCCGCACATCAGCTCGCCAACTCGGCCCTCCCGGCATCGCTCTATGGGCGTTTTCCGGTCACTTCTCGCCGCCTCCCGCGATCGACGTCGGCGTGCCCGCCGTTGCTCTCCGGTATGTCAGGCGGAGGCTTGGTTCAGGTTAGGCGCGGGCAAATCATTTCAGGAATATGAACACTTTGGATCAGTCGAAATGCCCCCCTTCATACAGATGACATGCCCGCTTTCATCCTGCTTTGGATCGCCGTGTGAAGGGGGCCACGGGCAGGTTGACAGGCTCTCCGTGCGAGCTGAGGATCACGAAGCGACGGCGGTCCGGTGCGCTCAAACGCTCGCCAGCGTCAGCTAGTTGGGCTTCATGAACCATCGCGGCGGACCCGCTGAGCTTTCCCTGGCGCGCGCCCTCGCCTTCCAGGGGTCCCAGTTCATCATTCGCAAGGAGATCTGGCATGTCATCTGCTCCCGCAGACACAACAGTTCCGACCAAGCCCTGGCTGTCCCTGGGCGGTCGGGAGTTCCACTCACGGTTGATTCTCGGCATCGAGCAGTACACGGACGCCACGTTGGTCAGTGAGGTCCTGCGGGCAGCCGGAGCGGACGTCTTCATCACCACTTTCGACCTGGAGCAGACGCGGCCGAGTCTGCTGATGTCCGACCTGGACGAGACGGTCGGGCTCGACGACTATGTGTGGATCGGGACCACGTCGTTCGCGCGGTCGCGGGAGGACGCGCTGCTCACTGCCCGGCGGCTGAGGGAGTCCTACGGGATTCACATCATGAAGCTCGATGTCCGCCCGTCGGACAACTTTCCGCACAACGCCCAGACCGTGACGGCAGCCGCGGAGCTGGTGGCGGAAGGCTTCGATGTGCTGCCGTTCATCCTGCCCGACCCGGATACCGCCGCGGCGCTGGAGCAGGCCGGTTGCGCCGCGATACGCCTCATGGCTTCGCCCGTGGCCAGCGCGCGGGGCGTCGTCGACGAAAGGGCCGTGCGCGAGACCATGGCCGCCGTCTCCGTTCCGGTGATCCTGGAGGGTGGTCTTGGTACCCCCGCGCAGGTGGTGCGTGCGATGGAGCTCGGTGCGGACGCCGTGCTCGTCAACACCGCGATCGCCCAGGCGCCCCAGCCGGCGGTGTTGGCCGCGTCGATGCGCCACGCCGTACTGGCAGGGCGACTCGCCGTGGACCAGGGTCTCGTTGGGCCGCTCGCCCCGTGACGGCCCCGGGGGCGGCCGTCATGCACGTGTCCGCCGTGCTGTTCGACATGGACGGGATCCTGGTCGACACCGACGCCGCGGTCGCCGATCTGTGGGCCAAGCTGGGATCCGAGTACGGCGTGGCCATCACCGCCGACGATCTCACCACGCACATCTACGGCTGTGTGCCGGAGCACACGGTTGAGACGGTGTTTTCCTCACTCAGCAGTCATGACCGCATGCAGATCCTGCGTCAGGTGCGCCGCTCCGAACCCGATCTCGCGCTCACTCCTGTCCCACTCGCTGCCGCGCTGGTGGAACAGCTCGCCGACGAGGGCGTTCCCCTCGCTCTCGTGACGGGCGCCTCGACCGCGCGTGCGGCCAGGGCTCTCGAAGAGCTCGGGCTGTCCGACCGGTTCGGAGTCAGCGTGACCTGGGGTGAAGCCGAACGCGGCAAGCCCGCGCCGGACTGCTACCTGCTGGCTGCTGAACGGCTGAACATCGACCCGGCCGACTGCCTGGTTTTCGAGGACACCTCGGGGGGAGTACGAGCCGCGGTGGCGGCCGGTGCCTCGTGCATCGCCGTGAGCGGGTCGGACCCGGCACGCCTGAGCGCAGTCGGTGCACGCCACGTCGTGCCGAGCTTCGCCTCTGTACGCCTCGGCTTGAGCGGCGGACAAAGGGTTCTCGACGTGGCCGAGTTGGAGCAGTTCCCACTCGCCACGCGCTGAAGCGGCCACCGGTCGGAGCCGGCTGCGGCGGGCGGTGTGGAAGGAGATACTCATCGCCAGTAACGGGGCTGCGCCCAGCTGGCTGTGGGAGCCTCTCCGCGGAACGCGCACGCTGAGCCACGGGAGCATCCATGAGTACGTCCGACCTCGCACTGGTGGTCCTGGCCGCCCCGCCCCCCGCCCCCCGCCGACGCCTCTGCTGCCGGGCCGGGGTGTCGTATGGGCGTTGGGCGACCCCGCCCGGGACCTCGACGCGAACCTGGTCCAAGTGACTCCTGGTGCGGTCATTCGCGAGTTCACGGAGACCGGATCCGGGGCCCTGCTCGTGGTGGTCTCGGCTCGGGGGAACTTCGCGCCTCGGAGGCGTCCTGGGCCCTGACGCCCGGTTCGCTCGCCTGGCTTCCCGCCGGCACGGTTTGTTCGGCGCGCGCCGGTGACCAGGGGCTCACGTGCGCTGCCGCGCACCGCCGTCGCCCGCCTCTGACCATCAGCCCGGTATCGGGTGGCGACGGTGGTGAACCGGCCTGCCTCCTGGACCGGGTCTGCGTCGAATGCGGTCGCCTCGCCACTGAACGCGACGCCCGCCACTGCAACTGCTGCGGCTCCCGTCTGCCTGACTGAAACGACGGCCGGCGGCACACCATGCGCTGGACCACTGGACCGACGGGACCGCTGCACCCCTGGGCCGGCGGGCCGGCGGGCCGGCGCGGAAGTCGCTCGGCGGCGCCACCGCGGTGGTGACGGTCCACGGGCCCTTGTCGAGCCAGGAGTCGGCCTGCTCGGTCAGGGACTTGAGCGACTTGCCCAGCTTCGGGTCGCCGAGCGCGAGCCCGGTTACGGGCCTCCAGCAGGCTCTTGCCTTCGATGACAGGTGTCTTGGGGATGGCCAGGCTCTGGTGACGCACAGAGTCGCGATGCTCGTGTGCGTCCGTGGAGGCCGCGGCGGGCGATGTCGACAGCTGCCGATGAGAGTGGTTCACGAGGGAACGGCGATGAGGGGCGGTGCGGCGGTCGCTGGGCGCAGCCCTTCGCCAGGCGGGGCGGGCGGCGTACCGGCGCGTCAACGGGTCCGCCTGCGCGCCGGTCGGGGCTCGATGCCGCAGAGCAACCCCGGGGTCAGTCCTCTGTCGAGGGCTGCCGACGGAGAGTGGCATCGATGGCGAGAGCGGTATGCGCCGCGGAGAGGAATTCCGTTCGGGCCTGCCAGAACGCCAGTCGACGCTCGGAGAGTTTCGACAGGAGCCGCATCCCGTAGGGGCCCTCTCCGGCCGGGCGCAGGCTGCCCAGCAAGGCCGCGGCGTGGGCGGGCCGGACGCCGGGGCAGGCGCCCAGGGCGTTGGCGAACGCCTCACGCGCGGCGCGCAGTTCCCGCGTCGCTTCGGTGCCCGCAGGGCGCTCGCGGAGCAACCCCTCAAGCCGGGTGAGCGCGGCCCGGGCGTTCGTCCCGGGTGTGGCGGCGCCGGCGGGGAAGCCGCCCTCGGCCGTGCGGAGCCCCTCCAGGAAGTCCAGGCCTCCGAGATAATCGGCGCATCTGGCCATGGTCCGCTGCCAGTCGGAGAACCGGTCCGCGCTCGCCTCGGCGGCCGCGGAGGCTTCCGCGGGGCCTTCGAGTTCGACCACCGCGAGGGCGTCGCGGATCTCGCCGACCCGGCCGAGGAGTGAGGCGGAGCACTCGACCACGCTCCGTGTCGAGTTCCCGTCGAAGTCGTCGGCCGAGTGGGCGGCCTTGCCCAGCGCGGAGAGGAAGGCGGCGTACGCGTCCCGGCGCAGCGACATGCGCCACTGCTCGTGGGCGGCCCGGGACGTATCCACGGCGGCGCGGTAGGTGGCCTCCGCCTGGGCGAGCCCGGCGCGATGAGTGGCCTCGGCCGACCGCAGCGCGGCCTTCACCTGCCAACGCACCGCCAACACGGTGGCAGGTATCGCGATGAGCGCGACAACAGGCGCCGCGACAGCGCCGATCCCTGCAAGGTCCATGGGGCGTCATTGTGCCGTAGACCCAGGGCGCTCAAGGCGGTTGCGCAAGATCGATACGGCTGCAGGGCGTGCGGAATGCGTGGATCTGGCCGGTGCCTCGGCCGAATCTTCCCAACCCTGCTGGACAAGTTGCGTACGTATTTTGCGTACTTGATCTCTCTTTTTGCAGAGATCTTTGTAGGCTGGTCCCCGTGACGAAACGACGACTCTCCCAAGTGGCCGAGCGTGCCGGTGTCAGCGAGGCGACGGTGAGCCGCGTGCTCAACGGCAGCCCCGACGTGGCGTTCATGGTGGCCACCGACCCGCCGCTGACCACCGCCAGGCAGCCGATCCAGGCCATGGCCTCGGCCGTCGTGGCCTCCCTGTGGTCCCAGATCAACGGCCATGCGCAGACGGCCGAGTTGATGATGCTCGACACCGAACTCATCGTGCGCGGTTCGACGGCGTCGCGGCCGCGGTAACACCGCCCGCGCCCCCTGCGCCGCCGTCACAGCCTCGAACGGCGGCGCAGTTATTGATTTTATGCGCAGACTGATTGACGTCTTGCGTAACAGGCTTCTACCAGCGCAGCTCGAAGCGTTCGGGGCCCGTCGGTCCCGTCGATCCCAGGGAGGCGCGATCCGCATGGATGGCACGCACGGCATCACGAGGCGTCAGATACTCGGCTCGGCCCTGGCCGGTGCGCTGGCGCTCGGTCGCACGGCCTGCGGGGACTCGTCCGCGCCGTCGGGGGCGGACAGGGACGGTGTGGTGACGGTCATCGTGAACGGCATGCCCGCCAAGACTCAGCCGGTCGACCGCAAGAACTTCGCGGAGGACGTCAAGGCGTTCGAGGCGAGCCATCCGAAGATCAAGATCGACGCCCGAGAGGGCCAGATGGATCCGAAGACCTTCTCGGCCAAGCTGGCGGGCGGCCAGCTGGAGGACGTGTACTACGTCTACGTCACCGACCCGGCCGGGCCCATCGCGCGCCGCTCCGCCGACATCGACCAGCTGCTCGCCACCGTGGCGAAGAGGGCCGACTCCATCCTCGCCACGGTGAAGTGACATGGCGGCTCAACCGCCGGCCCCGGCCCTTTCGAAGCGGGCGGCCGATCCGGCCGGGCTCCGGAAAGCGGCGGCAAGGCACGGCCACACCCGGCCGGCGGCCGAGTGGCACGCCCTCCAGGCTGCGTCGACGGCTGCGCGAGAACCTCGTCGCGTACCTCTTCCTCGCCTCGGGCGTCCTGTGCTTCGGGCTACTCCCCTGGTATCCGATCGTGCGCGGCGTACCGCTGGGCTTCCAGCAGGTCACCTTCGCCCATCCCGCGCAGTGGGTGGGACTGGACAACTTCCGCCGCCTCTTCGACGACCCGCTGTTCCTGACCGCCTGGCAGAACACCGGCTGCTTCACGCTGCTGGCGCTGGTATTCGGATTCGCCGCGCCGTTCGCCACCGCTGTGGTGATCAATGAGCTGCGCCACGGCCGCTCCTATCTGCGCATGACGGTCTACCTCCCCGTGATGCTGCCGCCGATTGTCACCATGCTGCTGTGGCGATGGTTCTACGATCCTGGGCCCGGCCTGTTCAACAGCGTGCTGGAGGTTCTGCACCTGCCCGCCCAGCAGTGGCTGGAGTCGGAGTCCCTGGCGATGGTCTCCCTGGTCCTCGTCTCGACATGGGCCAACATGGGCTCGACCACGCTGATCTACCTCGCCGCACTCGGCGGGATCCCCGGCGACCTGTACGAGGCGGCCGAGCTCGACGGCGCCTCCATCCGGCAGCTGCTGTGGCACATCACCATTCCGCAGATGCGCTTCATCCTCATGATCACCCTGCTCCTGCAGGTCATCGGCACCATGCAGGTGTTCGTCGCCTTTCGCGCAGCCGCCGAGCCAGGGGCCGACGTTGCCACGCTGGCGCACGCCCTGCGCGGCTGGGCCCTGGACGACCCCCATCGGTACCTTCTCGTCTACGGCACTCCTGTCCCCGGCTACCACGCGCCCGATGACGTCACAGCCATCTCGACCCGGATCATGACGACCCTGCTCGACGCCTGTGGCACGTCGGCCCGGGACAGCCCCGCAACGGCCCTCGCCACGCACCTCGCCGACCATCGGCAGTGGGCGAACGGCCACCAGGCCACGCCCGCGGTACTCCACCGTGCCCTGACCGTCTGGACCCGGCTGCACGGCGTACTGTCCCTGGAACTCGCGGGCCACTTCACCGGAATGGGCTTCGACCCCGCGCTGCTCTTCGCGGCCGAACTGGACGAGCTACAGGCGCACTGACCACACGGCGCCCGTCCCGCGTGCGCCCTCGGTCTGACGAGGGCGGTCCCGTGGCCGGGCGCCCGGTCCGGTGGTGACCGCTCTTCCGCGGCGGCGCGGCCTGCCGTCGACCCGCGCCTTCGAGGTTGCTGGTCGACCTGCTCTGGCTGAGCTTTCCAGTCCGGATGGCCATGGGAATGTCAGCCGCATAGCGGACTCGATCGACCGGCTTACGCTTCCGGCATGACGAGCACGCTCCGTCTGGAGAAGATCACCGCAGACAACTTCGACACCGCCATCGCTCTGCGAGTCCGTCCCGACCAGGAGGACCTGGTCGCACCGGTCGTGAAGTCGCTGGCCGAGGCATACGTCAATCCCGGCGTGGCCTGGCCCCGCCTCATCCTTGACAGTGACCGGCCCGTCGGCTTCCTCATGGCGTTCTTCGATATCGACTGGACCGGGGACGCTACCGACCTGCGCTCCGGCCTGTGGCGTCTCAACATCGCGGCCGGTGGTCAGGGGAGGGGATACGGCCGCTTCGCGGTCGAGTCCGTGGCTGCTGAAATCCTCCAGCGCGGTGGCACACGCTTGACCACCACCTGGCACCCGGGGGAGGGCGGCCCCGAGGGCTTCTACCTCGGGCTCGGATTCAGGCCGACGGGCGAGACCAGCGGGAGTCAGACAGTCGGTGAGCTGGATCTGCACTAGCGGTGATCGGTTTCGGTGAGCGGCAGGGCGCGGTGGCGGCCGGTCATGTCGGCGCGGCTCGCCGGCCTACTGCCCAGGCACGGCTCCCCTCCGGAGCCCTGTCGGGAGCGAACCGCGCACCGCTTTGTCAGGAGGCAGGGCGAGCGCTCTCCCTGGGACGGTCGGACCGGTGGCCGCGTGATGTCAGTGCTCCCTGCCATCCTGGACGGAAGTCCGGCGGTGTCCATCTCCCGAAGCCGATGCCACCGCCGGGCTGCCCGCGCGTACCCCAGGCAACGCATTTGGCCCGGGGCGTCTCTCATGGCGGGCCACGAAGGCGGCGGCGGCACCGCCCGGCCACTGGGAGGCTCGGCGCGCGCCACACCATCCGCCCAGGTGCGCTCCATGCCAGGAGACTCGCTCCGCCGTATGATCCGTCCCCTCTGTCGGCAACTACCGGCTGGGCAGCGTGAGTTCGTAGTGCAGTGTTGTCCAGCGCTTCCTGCGGTGCATGAACGGGACCAGAACTCCGTGCAAGAGCGGGTACTTGCTCGCGAGGGCGCGTCGGGCATGGGCGGCTTCCTCGTCCTTGAGCAGCGTGGTCCGGGCGTGGATGGACGGCCCGGTGGGCTTTCCCTTCATGGTGGACGGAGCGATCTCGACGCCGGGGTTGTTCCGCATGCGCTTGGACTTCCAGGCCGCGTCATAGGTCCGGATAAAGGCACGGCCTCCGTCGACCGCGATGCTCACGGGAGTGCCGACGGGCGTTCCGTCCCGCTTGTAGGTGGTGAGCAGAATGGTCTTCTGCCGGGTGAACGGCTCAAACGGGGAGGGAGCGTTCGTCATCGGATGCCTCCGGTGTTCGTCGCCCGCCGGGGTGCGGGCTTGATGCCAGTACGACGAAGCGAGCGATCCCGTTTGTGACATGGATCGGCGCGGGGTGTGGCGCCTGGGCTCCGCAGGGGTGCGAGGCGGGGCTGCCGCGGGCCGGACGTCGACGGAATGCCGGCGACCGGACTGCGTGGGCGCCGAAGATCGCATTCGCTCCGGGCCCGTCCTACCGGTGGCACTGCTGTGCCTTCGGCTTTGCGTGTGCTCGAAGCCGTAGCGTGAGCGGCATGGAAAACACGCTGTCAGTGGCCGTTCTGGGGACCGGGACCATGGGTGCCGCGATGGCACGCAACCTTCTGAGTGCCGGACACGATGTCCGGGTGTGGAACCGCACGCGCGCACGCGCGGAACCCCTTGCCGAACGCGGTGCGTACGTGACCGGTGAGCCGGCCGACGCGGTGCGCGGCGCCGATGTCGTGCTGACCAGCCTGCTTGACGGGCCGTCGGTCATGGACGCGATGCGGGCTGCCGCATCCGACCTGGGCGAGGGCGCCGTGTGGGTTCAGACGAGCACGGTGGGCCCCGACGCCCTGGCGCCGATGGCCGCATTCGCGACCGAGAGGCGCGTACTCCTGATCGACGCACCGGTCCTGGGGACGAAACAACCGGCTGAGCAGGGGCAACTGCAGATCCTCGCCGCCGGCCCCCTGGCCGCCCGCCCCCGTGCCGAGCAGGTCTTCGACGCGATCGGCAGACGTACGGTGTGGCTCGGCGAGGACGCGTCGGCCGGGGCAGCCAGCAAACTCAAGCTGGTCTTCAACGGCTGGGTACTGACCGTCATCAACGGCACCGCGGAATCGCTGGCGCTCGCAAAGGGTCTGGGCGTCGATCCGCAGGACTTCTTGGACGCGCTGGAGGGCACTGCCCTCGATTCGGCGTATCTGCGGATGAAGTCGGAGGCCATCCTGAGCGGTGACTACACCCCGAGCTTCACTGTTTCCAACGTGCTCAAGGACGCCCGCCTGATCGGGGAGGCGGCACAGACGTCCGGGGTGCGGCTGGACCTGCTGCCTGCCGGAGCCGAGCGACTGGCCCGCGCACAGGCACAAGGGCACGGTGGCAAGGACGCGGCGGCCTCCTACCTGGCGAGCTTCGAGGACTGAGGAGAATTCCCCCGGCTCAGGGGCCGTGCAGCTCGGTCTCCCACGCCTCGAACGGAGGCTCCACCTGGTACCCGGGGTCACAGCGCCTACGGATCCACTGGGCAGCGCGGTACTGAGCGGCGCCGTCGTTCGTCGTCTGCCCGTGATCATCGATTTCAAGAACATTGGCGAAGATCGCGAAAACCATCTCGAGGTCCGATCCGAATGTGAGCAAGTGGGCGCGATAGTCGATCCCCTCCAGCAGATCGGCGTCCAAGGTGCCGTTGCCCAAGCAGAAAGCGAAGAGCCGGAGAGCGGCCCGCACGTCTGTCGGAAGGTGGGTCACGAGATCATTTTCCATCCACCGATTTTCGCAGCGACGCGGACCGGCTCAGCGGCCCACCCCACCCCCTGGAAGCGTCACCGACCACGTACTCATGTGCTGGACAACGCCCGCATCCACCGCGGCCTACTTCTTCTGCGGGGACGGCACGAGGAACGGGTGCCCATCGGACTTCATTTGCTCTACCGTCCGCCATGAGCAACGGAGTTGGACCGCGTCGAGCGGATCTGGCGGTCGGTGTCTGTGAGGGACGGCCCGTCCGCGCCTCCACCACGCGGGCCCAGTGCGACGGTTGGTCCGGGGCAACTCGGCGTACGCCCCACGTGAGAGCGGGCGACGAACCTGAATAACGCTCTTCTTCTGCTGAGATATCCATGCCAATCCGGACGCGGCCCTGATGAATCGCCTAATTCGGGCAACGCACCCGGACTTACTATGTGGACCGTGCGGCATGTTGTGCATACGGGTGCGCCCCCGTCAGGTGCGGCTGCGCACCCGCGGGGTGCTGGGACGGGCGGACGGAGCCGGGATCCGCCGGGGGATATGCGGCACGGTGGGCACGCCGCATCTCTGCATTAGTCCTCCGGAACGTCCTTGATGAACACGATCCCGTCGTTTGTGGCCAGGTGCGCCGGGTCCAAGGGGAAGTAGCCGAAATAGGGGGACACCCGGGGGGCGGGCGGCGTGTCAGCGAGGGCGTTGGCGAGTCGGGGGGCGTCGACGACGTAGCGGTCCTCTGGGAGCGCGTACAGAAGTCCCTCGACCGTGTCCGGCGACGGGATGTTCACCCCCTGGTGTCGCATCGTGCCCAGGGCCATGGCCAGGAAGGCGTAGCTGTGGCCCAGTTGGGCGCTTACGAGCGCGCCGGCACTCCACCACTCCAGCGGCAGGTCACCCATCCGCATCGTGCTCTTGGCCCGTTGGAGGTGGCCGTTGTGGGCATGGACGAGTGCCGGACCCCGTTCGGCGACGGCGAGCAGGTTGTCGGCCATCATCTGGTCCCGGAGGCCCACCAGTCGCGTCATGCGGCTCGGTGAGGTGTCGGCCATCCAGGAGTGGTAGCGCAGCAGGCCGGTGGCGGTGCGTCCGTACAGGCGCGCCCGGTCGAGGTCGTCCCGCGAGGTCGCCGTGATCAGGTGTGGCGTCTGCGCGTCGAGCAGCGCCACCAGATCATCGGCGATCAGCCGCAGTTCCTTGGCCTCCATCGACTGCCCCACGGACTGGGCCGGGTCCATCATCGCGGCGGGATTGGTCCACAGGTCGTCGGCGCCGAGCAGGCGGTCGAGCGTTTCCGCAGCGCAGGGGAGCAGACCTGTGTCCACCAGCGCCGCGAGGTAGTCGTGGAGCGCGGCGAGGGCCTGTCGGGGGCTCGCGGCGCCGGTGATCTCCAGCGGGCCGTCGAAACCGGCGAAGCGGAGCTGCTCGGAGGTGGGTCGGCCGTTGTTGAACGCGCGCATCCAGCGCACGAGTTCGCGGTTGGCCGCGGAAGCGCCGAACCCATGGCTGATTCCGCGGTCCATGACCTCGTCGAGGGTGCCGTTGCCCGAAGTGACGTAGTCGTCCACGACCAGGCCCATCATGCAGTCGCTCTCGATCATGATCGTCCGGTAGCCCTCCTGCTCGACGAGCTGCCGGAAGAGCTCGTTGCGCAGATTGAGGGGGGTGTCCACACCGTGGGTGGGCTCGCCCAGGGCGAGCAGCCGTGGCCGGGCCGGGAACAGCTTCATGACGGCGGAGGCCTCGACGGCGTGGGTGATGTCCTTGATGTCTGTAGCCATGCCTTAAACGGTATCGTTGAACCTTCGGTTGAAACTTTTCCGCGATACGGGCAGGTACAGCGTGAAAAACCTTCAAACCGGCGAGCGGCTCAGGCCGATTGACCTGGCGCGTGCGCACGGTCTGTCCACACAGGCTGTCAGGAATTACGAAGAGGCCGGTATCCTTCCGCCCGCCGGGCGGACACCGCATGGCTACCGCACCTATACCCCGCTGCACGCGCGTGCCCTGCGCGCGTTCCTCGCCCTGATACCCGGGCACGGCCACCGGACGGCGGCATCGATCATGCGTGCGGTGAACCAGGGCGCGGTCGACGAGGTCTTCCGTCTCATCGACGAGAGCCACGCCCAACTCTGTGAGGACCGGCAGACCCTGCAGGCAGTGGAGAGCGCCCTCCGTGACCTGGAGCCCAGTCTGGCGGCCGAGCCCGACAACGTGTCCAAGCCGGGCAGCACGTTCATTGGGCCGCTGGCAGGGAAGCTCGGAATCCGGCCCGCCACGCTGCGCAAATGGGAGCGTGCCGGGCTGGTGCGCCCGCGCCGCGACTCGCAGACCGGGTACCGGGTGTACGACGAGGCCGACGTGCGGGACGCCAGACTGGCCCGTCAGCTGAGGCGGGGCGGTTATCTGCTGGAGCAGATCGCCCCGCTGATCGTCCAGGTCCGGACGGCCGGCGGGCTGGAGCCACTGGGGGCGGCCCTGCACGACTGGCGCGGGCGACTGTCCGCCCGGGGGCGCGCGATGCTGGCCGGTGCCGCCGAGCTGGAAGCGTACCTGCGCGAGCGGGGATGAGACCGGCCGCCGGTGGAGACGAAACCGCCCGTGCCCCGGCCCTCGACGCCATGGCCGTGGGGCTGAAACGGGCGCCTCGACGGGCTGTTGCGCGGCGGGTCACGGGTTGCTGCTCGGCCAGACTGGCGGATCTTCGGTGGCGGGCGGTGTGACCGGCTGCGCGACATCGGGGCGACTGTCCAGGCCGGGCAGGGCGAGGCAATCCGCCCTCGATCACCCGGGTGCGCTGGTGATCGAGGGCGGCCCGGGTGCCGGAATGACAGGGGTGCGTCGCACCGCGTCGCGTACCTGCCGTCTTGCCCCAGCGGAGGTGGATGGGGTGGATGGAGAACGACATGGTGTGCTCGTGGTTGGGCGCGACCCGGCACTCGTGAACCACACCAGCCACCGTTTGCCGTCGCCGGGTGAGTCCGACGTGCTGCCGGTCTCGAAGGGGGCGGGGAGCCTCCGCCCGGGAGATCCGGCGGCGGTGAGGGAGGACCGCACGGTGGTCCTCCCGGTGGGCCGGATCAGGAACGGTCCGGGACATGCGGGGCGCTGGGGTGCGGCACCGCGGCGCGGAAGTCCGGTGCGTACTGCGCGGCTTGTGTACGGAACATGGCCGCGTAGCGCCCGTCGGTGGCGATCAGTTCGTCGTGGCTGCCGTGCTCGGTGAGGCGGCCCTGGTTGAGTACGTAGATGGTGTCGGCATGACGGACACCGGACATGCGATGGGTGACGAGGACGACCGCCCGATGTGCGTCGGCGAGCCGGCGGATCCTGTCGAAGGCGGCGATCTCGGCCTCGGGGTCCAGGGCGGAGGTGGGTTCGTCGACGATCAGCACGCTGTCGGCGGGGCAGGTGGCGGTACGCCAGTGCGTGCGGGCCAGCCCGATCTTCTGCCACTCGCCACCGGACAGCTCCGAGGCCCCGCGGAACATCCTGGCCAGCAGGGTCCGTAGCCCGTGGGGCAGCGTCGCGATGACGGGAGACGCTCCGGCGTAGTCGACCGATGGCTGCAACTCCTCGTGCTCGGCTGCCCGGTCGGGGCGGCCGATGCGGATGTTGAGGGCGGCGGTCACTGGCCAGCGCTGGAAGTCCTGGGTCAGCAGGGCGACGCGGCTGAACACCTGGGCCCGGTCCAGTCCGGACAGCTCCGCTTCGCCCCAGTGCACTGTGCCGCTGTGCGGCAGCAGCAGGCCGGCGAGGACCTTCATCAGAGTGCTCTTGCCCGAGCCGTTCTCGCCCACCACGGCGGTCACCGAGCCCATGGGAAGAGTTAGGGAGACTCCGTCCAGGGCCGGAGCGTCACGGTCCGGGTAGCGGTAGGTGACCTTGTCGAGGACGACCCGGTCGATGTGCGCAGGGAGCTGCTTGCCGCCGGTGGGGATGGCTCGCCGCGCCGCTTCGACCAGAAACCGGTCGTGGTCCTGCACGTACAGGGACTCCTCGTGCAGCTGGTTGATGTTCATGACCAGAGCGCCCAGGCTCGCCGAACCGGACCGCACCGCGATCACGGCAGTGCCGGCGACAGCGAGACTCATGTGCCCGGCCAGGACCAGCCAGACCATCACCGCATAGGTGCCGACCATCGCCAGGCCGGACAGGGCAGCGGCCACCAGCTCGGTGACGGCTTTGCCGTTGGCGAGCCGCGTCTGCTCGGCCTCGGCGCTCGCGGCCATGTCCCGGTACTTCTCCAGCAGAAATGGGCCGACCGCGTGGATCCGCACCTCCTGGGCCGCGCTGCGCTCGGTGAGAAGATTCCCGATCAAGCGGCTGGCGCGCAGATGCTCGACCCAGGTCATGACGGACACGTAGCGCTCCTGAGCCACCCGCATCGCTCCCCAGCCCCGTGGCGCCGCGATCAGCAGCAGCATCGGCAACAGGGTGGGGTGCAGAACAGTGAGAACGCCTGCGGTCGCGATGAGCGAGATCGTGCCGTTCAGGGCGGCGACGCAGGCGCTGATCATGCGGCGGGCGGAGGCTGCGCCCTGCTGTGCGACATCGATCAGGCGCCGGAATTCCGGTTCCTCGATGGCCTCCAGCTCCACCGCGGTGGACGCCGCCAGGTATTCGGTGGTCGCGATGCGCTCAACCAGCGGCTCCAGGCGCCCTGCCCTGGACGTGGACCAGCCGGCGAGGCCCGCGTTCACCACGGCGACGATGGCGCCGACGATCAGAGCCGGTAGAGCGGCGTTGAGCCGTTCGACCGGCGCACCACCGCCGAGCAGGGCATGCATGACGGCATTGACCGCGAGCAGGCTGACGGCCGCCGCGATGCCCTGTCCGATCTCGCTGATCCCCACGGCCAGCAGCGCCGACCGGTCGGCCACCCAAGCCCGGCGCAGCGTTCCGCCGATCAGCCGCGGCATGGCGCGGATGGCGGTGACCATGGTCAAGTCCAGCCAAGCGCGCTCGTGTTCGGCCCAGCCCGTGTCGTAACGGAGGGGGCCGCCGAACAGTTCGTCCTCTGCTGTCGAGACAGTCGGCTCGCCCATCGTCACCCGACGGAAATACCTCTTCATGCGGCGCCTCCACGGACCGGATTCGGCGAGCTCGGCGGCAGGTACGGGAAGGACTCGGTGAGCCCGCGCGAGACGGCCGCTGCCCAGTGCGCTGCCTCGGCCGTCGCCAGCAGTACCGCCGTGGCACACACACCGGTGACCAACTGGCCTTCCAGCAGCAGAAGAACGGCTCGACGGCCGAGATCCCGCAGCGTTCCGGCCAGGTGGCGCCGAACGGACAGGTGCCGCATGTGGAGCCCGCGGAAGGAGACTTCACCGAGCGGACGCACGGAGCGTTCCGCCGTGGCCGCGATCTCGGAGTGCGATGGTGGCGGGAAAGTCGAGGCTTGTACGTCGGTGGCGGCGATTGAGGTCAACTGCCCTCCCATTGAGTGTTGTTGCGCCCTCTGTTGGGTGCACCGTGGTCAACGGTGGGGGCAGCGATATCGAACACACGTGTTTGAGACAGAGCGGATTCCGCGGGCGACCGCGAGGCGCGCAAAGTGTGGGGTGCATCCACCCTTGGGGCGTACGGAGCGGCGCCGGCGGGGTGATGGCCGAAACGCCGCGGCCGATGCGTCTGTGGCAGATGGGATTCACCGGGATTCGTGGAGAAAGCCCCGCCGCGCATCAAGTCCTGGCCCCGGATAGTCGCCGCATGCGAGAACTGGACCCCTGCCCGCAGCCGCGTCACGGACCCCTCAGGGGGCCGGACTGTCGGATCAAGACACTGAACAGTGAGGAGGCAAGGCAGCGACGCTCCTGCTGGCTTGTGGCGGATCCGAAGGACGGCCAGGGCGACGCAGCGTGAGGTGTCCACCAGGTGCGGTCTATGCTCCACCGCATGAAGCTGCTGCTGACCCGGGAGAGCGTCGCCATGGGCGACGACGTGAACGCGCCCCACGAGCAGCAGAAGGAGTTCCCTGACGACCTCGCCATCGGTGAGGCGATCGCTACGATTATTGCGGACGGTTACCTCCCGCGGATCGCCGGCGGCTGCGCGACCTGGGTTCTCACGATGAGCGGGGCCACCTCGTCGGCCGTCGTGGCCCAACAATGGGAGAGGCCTCTCCTGCTGGTCGCCGGCCAAGAACCTCTGGGGTCTCTCGCAGGCCCGGATCGTGGCGAGGTGCGCTGGCATTTCCGCTACCTCGCCCAGCAAGACCCGGACGTCGTCTACCGCAGGCTGTCGGAGACCGAGGCATCGCCCGGTCCGACAGATCAGCGTGGATGAGTGGTTGATAGGGCCCTGTGCGATGGGGACCTCGTCGTGATGATGCCGATGTAGGGGGAGCCCGGAGCCGGATCCGGACGTTGGTGCGGCAGCGGCAGCGGCAGCGGCGGTCGCGACGCGGCGGGGCGGGGCACGTTCAGGACCTTTGCGGTATGTGGGCGAGCATCGGTCGCGCAACGAACTCAGCTCCGCGAGCGCACGGTTGAACGCGCGCCCGGACAGCCGCCCGGCGAGCACCACGTGCGCCACGGCACCGCGACGGCGCCGCCGAGCGCGGCGGACGGCCGCCCGGTCACACCGCGGTGCCTGCCGGCGCGGGACGCGAAGGCTCGTCGGCGGGCGCCGATTGCGGGGTTCTTTCCGCTGTGGTGACGGAGGCCTCCAGGAGCCGGATCACAGCGGCGGAGCACGCCGCCAGATGCAGCAGACGTCCCTCGCGTTGCCATCCCTCCAGCAGACGCAGGAACGCCGAATCGCAGAAGGCGACCCGGGAGGTGTTCAGGACGAGAGCGGTGTAGCCGGTGGCGGCGGCCAAGGCGAGGGTCTCCGCGACCTGCTCGGCGCCGAAGTGGTCGATCGCGCCCCTGAGGTGGACGAGCAGCGTCGTTTCCCCCAGATCGGCGCATGAATGAACGATTCTGCTGCTCGGCTGGATGTCCGCATCCGCGCGATGCCCGGTGAAAGCAGCGGGAGCGGATCCACTGGGCATCGGACTGGTACTTGAGGTGCTCACACAGCCATCAACGCCTTGACGGCGTCCGGAGAGACGAGCCGCGCGCGTCTTTCACCCCTTACGGGCCAAGCAACTCCTCGTGAGGGGGAACTTCCTACTCGGACGGGTCATCAGTCGAACGGTAGCCCCGGAGCGCCGAGGGGTTCGGCGCTCGGCGGTGTGCCGGGCGTGTGGTCGCCGAGCCGCGGGTGCAGACACCGTGAAGCGTTCGGGGACCGTTGCGCCAGGCCTCACCCAGGCTGATCCCGACCGCGTCGTACATCGGTAGTAGTCGCTCCGAGGTAATCCGTGAAGTCCCGAGCTCGAATCCAGTTCCGGCTCCAGTTCCAGTTCCAGTTCCGAAGATGATGCGACGATTTCGGGGCGGGCGGCCGACGACGATCCGGCTCTCTGTCCTTATGTCAACGGAAGCAAGCAGACGCGGTGGCCGAAATCTTCGTTCTCTGCGGCCTGACCGTCCCGCTCCCGCTGTCGACGCCTGTGGTCACGGGCGTGGCCAAGGGCGTCCCGCGATCTGTTCGATGTCGGTGTTGAACCGCTTCAGGAACGAGGCGAAGGCCGCGATGTCGTCCTGCGGCCAATCCGTCAGAATCTGCTCCAGGGACTCGATGACGCCTTCGCGCTCCTCGTCGAGCAGCGCCCCGCCCTGATCGGTGATGCGAAACTTGCGGGCCATGCCTCCGTCAGGGTCGGCGATGCGTTCCACCAGGCCGGAGCGCATCGCCGCGGCCGTCTGCCGGTTGAGAGTCGACGCGTCGAGTCCGAAGGCGTCGCTCAACTCGCCGATCGACATGGGCCCTTGGATGCGAATGCGGCTCAGCAGGATGTACGCGCTGCGGTCCAGGGTGGAGCCCTTGCGGCGCCCTCCGGTTTGGTTCAAGTGCGTGTGGCGACTGAGCAGCATCTGCTCGTACTCGACCTCGTCCGTCGCTGCGGAAAGCTCACCGACGCCCGCGGACCAAAGTTCACGATGGTCTGCGGCACGCTCGTCATCGCCGCCGGATATGCCCTGGCGCTCGCCCTGTCCGGCTCCGCCTGGGGCATCATGCTCGTCGTCATGGTGACCAGCAGCGGCGTGGGCCTCGCATACGGCTCCATGCCCGCGCTCATCATGAGCTCGGTCCCCCTCTCGGAGACCGCTGCCGCCAACGGTTTCAACACACTCATGCGCTCCCTGGGCACCTCGATCGGTGCCGCCTTCATCGGTGTGATCCTCGCCCAGATGACGACCGGCTTCGGCGGCCTGACCTTCACCTCGGAAGCAGGGTTCCGCACCGCTCTCATGATCGGCGGCGTGGTGGCGTTGATCGCCGCGGCGATCACAGCCGTCATCCCGGCCATGCGCCAAGCCGAAGCAGGCACAGGCGAGGCCGCCTCGGTCGCCGAGGCCGGGCAATTGGCAACCAAGTCCTAGCGGGCGGGCATGTGTCGGAGGGTTTCTTCGCGCATGCCCTCCAGGCGCCCGCCATCCTGCGGAAGCCCGGTGGTGCCCATCCCCGAAGCCGATACCACCTTCGGGCTGTTCCCGCTCACCGCAGAGAACTGATTGTTCGCCCGGGGCGGCTCTCATGACGCGCCAGTTATACGACGACGCGACCCGACAACTGCGGGGTTCCGCGCGTGGGCGCACCGGGCTCGCTCTGAGATGTCGGTGGCGGCCCCGCGCACGTGCGAAGTGACCGCGGGGCCGCCGAGGTCGCCGCATGTCAGGGCGCCCACCTCGACCGTACGATCTGCCGGTCCATCGCGCGCGGTACGCCACGCCTGAGCGGCTCGCGGCTCGCGGTAGGCGCCACGCCAGTGGGTTGGTTGGCTGGGCGAGGGTGTGTCGGACAGGTCGGTGACCGTCGTGCGGCGAAGCTACCGGCTCGGTCGCCCACCGCCTGACAACTCGCACGAGTGAGCCCCCGGTGCTCGGCACAGTGCCGAGCGACCGCTGCGGGTTCGGAAAACGATTGCGGCAACTGCCGGGTGCCGCCCTAGGCTCGCCGGATGACTACCGCATCTGTTGAAGATCTCGCACGCGCGTGTGAGGCCGTCGGCGACCTGATCGCCGAGATCCGCCCCGAGCAGTGGACGGCGCCGACGCCGTGCACGGAATGGAACGTGCGCGATGTGGTCGACCATCTGGTCGGCATGGACCTGGTGTTCGCGGCCATGCTCGACGGCGGTCCGATGCCCGAACGCGGAGCAGACCGCCTCGGGGACGACCCGGCCGGATCCTACCGATCCTCCAGCGCTTCGCTGCAGGCCGCGTTCTCCCGCCCCGCTGTGCTCGGGCGGAGCTATCCCGGCCCCTTGGGGAGTGGCACGGGCGCCGAGCGCTTGCAGATCCGCCTGTACGACCTGCTCGCCCACGGCTGGGACCTCGCCCAGGCGACCAAAAACCCGACCGGGCTTCCTGAAGACCTTGCCGAGCGGGCGCTGGCGTTCGTCCAGGTCCAATTCGCCACCCAGGCCCGAACGGGCCGTTTCGCCGAGCCGCAACCCGTGGAGAAGACAGCTCCGGCCGCCGACCGACTTGCCGCGTTTCTCGGACGGCCGGTCCCACCGCAGTTGTGAGAAGCGGCGGAGGCGATCGGCCGCCTCGAAGCCATGCCCGCTGAACATTTCATGGAGGGCGACGGAAGGCGGATTGCTTCAGACCCCTGAGAACATCGGGCGCCGCGGTTGCGGCGACTGGCCCGCAGACGTGTGATCCGGCGACGTCATGGAACACCCACGCGGCGCCCTGAGCCTATGCGGGGGTGGTGGAGCGGGTCCGCCACAGGTCGCGGAGCAACGCGATCTCGGCCATGTGGTGGATGAATTCGAGGTTGGCCCCTGCCAGTACGGAGATGTACAGGTCGTCAGGGTCGGAGCCGTACGGGTACTGCGAGAAGCCGACCATGTCGAGCTGTTCGTCGGTGACGGTGGCGACGCTGTCGCGCCAGCGGTCGATCAGCGCCCAGAGCCGCTCAAGTGCCAGGGAGGCGGAGGGGGTGAAGTCGACCAGCAGCTTCGGCTCCTGACGTCGTTCGCCGAAGGTCCACTCCCACTGGCCCGCGAAGCAGGAGTGCAGATGCCCCAGCCGCCACGCGATGGTGGTCACCGGCGTCTTGTCGGGCTCCGGCGCACCGGTGTGGACGAGGATCTGCTCGACCCGCTCGACACTCACGCTCCAGTCGACCGCGATCTTGGCGACCGTCATGCCGCCGGCGGCCTGCCGGGCGACTTCGGCGTATTCGTTCGCGGGGATGTCCGGGGCGCCCAGGTCGAGCACCCACTCGCCCGGACCGTACGCCCTCGGCGTCGCCGCTTCGCCCCGGCGCCGGATCGACCAGCTATCAGGTGCCGGATCCCACAGGTACTCCTCGTCGCGGAGTCCTGTCAGCCGCACCTGGGCCATCTCCCTGGCCCGGTCGAACTGGTCGAGCAGTAGGCCCAAACGGTCGGTCCGCATACCCTCGAACTCCATGCCAGGCTCCCTTCGCCGCCGCGTCTCGTACCGCACGGCGATCAGGCGGAAATTAACGGCTCCTCGCGCGGGGCGCAACCGATTTCCGCGCGACGAAGACGCTGCCGGACCTCTACGGCTGCCGTCAGGCCGGACTCTTCTCGTCGTTGTCCGCCTGCCACTTGCGTCCGATCGCTCGAAGCATCGCGGGATACACCCCCGCGTACCGGAAGGGCTTGATGGCTGCCATGTAGACGACGCCGAGCGGTCCGTTCGGCTTTACCAGGACGGCCATCTGGCCGCGATAGCCACCGGCCCCGTCCGGGACCCAGCCGATGTGCATCACCGCATGCACGGTCCGGTTGGCCATCTCGGCTGCCCACTCGTCGTGCGTCTGGTAGATGGAAGTGAACGGAACCGCGCGGAAGTCGGGCCCCCTGGGGCCGTCCCGCAGGTCCGCCGGCAACCGGTCCCGCAGGGTCGGCACCCGGGTGCCGACACCGACGCCGGGCTTGTCCCAGCCGAGCAGTTTCCCGAGCTTCCAACGGGTCGCGAAGAGCATGCGTGGCACCGGGGAGGAGAGATGTGATGCCTGCGCCGGGTCGCCGTTGGTGAATTGGCGCACCAGTCGCGCGAGGTCGTCGGGACCGCCCGGTGTGGGCAGCGCCCACACGTCGTCGACGCGGAAGTCGTTGGCGATCTCATGGATGCGCCAAGAGCGAGAGGTGTGCGCGGTCCTGGGAAGTCTCATGAACAGGCCCCTATCTATACGGTGGCGTATAGATCAAGCTAGCTTATCTGTACGCCACCGTATAGATGTAGGAAAGACGCAAGGAGGCACCGGCTGTGGGCCTGACCCGCACACCACGCGGCCAATGGATCGAAGAAGGGCTGCGGGCGCTCTCCGTCGGCGGCCCCGACGCCGTCCGCGTCGAGTCGTTGGCCCAGGCGCTCGGCGTCAGCAAGGGCGGCTTCTACGGGCACTTCAACAACCGGGGCGCGCTGCTTACCGAAATGCTCGATACGTGGGAACGCGAGGTCACCCAGGTGGTGATCGACCAGGTGGAGACCGGTGGGGGAGACGCCAAGGTCAAGCTGGAGCGACTGTTCGCGATTGCCTCATCCGGCGACGGTCTGATGACCAGCACCGCAGCGGACCTCGCGATCCGCGACTGGGCCCGACGTGACGAGGCCGTCGCCCAGCGGCTCAAACGCGCCGACAACCGGCGAATGGACTACCTGCGCTCGTTGTTCAGCTCCATCTGCGCCGACGCCGACGACGTCGAGGCCCGCTGCATGCTCGTCTTCTCGCTGCGCATCGGCAACCACGTCATCGCCGCCGACCACGGCGATCGCAGCCGCGCCGAAGTGATGAAGCTGACCGCGAGATGGCTCCTGAGTTAGCCGCGTCCCGGACGACGGCCGTCAGGACGACTCGCGCCGACGGCCACGGATGCGGGTGTCCGCCCCCGCTCTCGTGCGTGTATGTACGCTCGCGCCTGCCGTAGTTACGGCTACGCGCACCACGCAGCTCTGTTGCTGATCGGACGCGACGCCCGGAGCGACGACGCGTCCGCAAGAATCAGGGTGGGTGCCAGGGAAAGTAACTCGGCAGCGTGAGCGAACTGCGTCCGGGGCCCGCGCGCCCCGGGGCCGGGTCTGATGGTCAGCGGGCGATGCGTTCGATCAGGGTCTGCCAGCTGTCGCCGAGGTAACGGTCCACGTCCGGCGCGGGGGGGCGCGCTCGTTTCCGACATGGACAGATACAGCAGCAGAGGGCCTTCCAGGGCGGCGGTGAGCTGGATCGCGAGGCCGTTGAGGTTGGGCAGTTACGCCGAGGCCTGGCCGAGCAGCATGCGGATGTGGAGCTGGGAGACCGACGCATCGCCGGCTGGGACGTGCTGGCTGCGGTCGAGGGCCGCTCGGGCTACGGCGTGGTGGTCCAGGAGGTGGACGATCCGGGCGCGGCCGTAGGCGACGAGGCGTGCCATCGGGTCGGCGCCGGGCCCCAGCGGAGGGGGCCCGGAGATTACCTGCTCCTGGAACCGCCGTTCGTCCGCGTCCAGCAGCGCCTTGAAGATGCCGGCCCGGGTACCGAAGCGACGGAAAACGGTGCCCTTGCCCAGCCTGGCGCGCTCGGCCAGGCAGTCCATCGTCACTTTCTCCACGCCCTGCTCCGCGATCAACTCGCGGGCCGTCTCCAGGAGACGCTCGCGGTTGCGCACCGCGTCGGCGCGTTCGCCGCGCGGCTTCCCGAAGGGCACTACAGGCCGGCCCATGTATTCAATCCATCCCGAGGAATACGAAGCGGGGTAAAGTCCGTTTAGGCTGGACCGCCGCGCACCCCGACGCCGCAGTGACCCGGCGTCACCTCGCCACCGACCTGCTCCCCACCGACGCCTGGGCCCTCGCCGCCATGGCCGGCTTCACTCCCGAGGCGGACCGAACCCCGGCCCAGCGCGAAGCCCTCGCCCTGGCCGGGCGGTGACGGTGAGGGTCAGCTGACCGGGCTTCGCGCCCTCGTCGAGCATGAAGTCGCACTCGACGCTGCCGCCTGCGTCGATCGTGAGATGGTCCCGCACAAAGCGGCAACCCCCGCCCCGGGCCGTACCGTTGCCGATCCGGGGCGGGTCGGCGGTGAAGTCCCCAAAGGTCGCACGCACGCTGCTCCTGATGGGTCGTCGAAATTGAGCGGATGGCTGGGCAATTGGGCCCGCCCACCTGATTTCGCCGATGCTAGGTGCCCCCACTGACCTGTCAGTCCGCAAGACCGGGGGCAGCGAACCGGAACCTGCTCACCGGGCACGGCGTCGTAGGGTGCGACGTCGTGTGGATGGCTGCGGGGCGAGGACGGTTTCGAGCGGACGGGCGGGACTTTCATCAAGCGGGCGAACGGTGTGACCGCTCCGGGTACGCGGCTCGCGGCGCTCCGGCGCTGGGCACATCGCATCGGCCTGTGGTGTCGGGGGAAGGACGCACGAGTCCGGTCACCCTGGTCGCGTGGGCGGGTTCTCGCGCTGCTCGCCGTGTTGACCGCCGGCTTGTTGGCTGCTCACGCCGCTGTGCCCAACACCGCCTTCCACCTCGGCAGCCTGTTGGAGACTTTCCTGCCCTGGCTCGGCCTCGCCGTCCTGCTGCTGCTCGGGCCGGCACTGCTGCGCCGCTCGGCCACCGCGCTGGTGGCCCTGCTGCTGCCCGCGACGATCTGGGCAGCCTCCTTCGGCCCGCTGCTTCTCCCCGCCCAAGACCATGGTGCACACGACATCACGGCGGTCCAGCACAACGTCAGTGACGAGAACGCCGATCCTGCGGGCACCGCGGCTGCCCTCATCGACTCGGCACCGGATCTCGTCGCTCTGGAGGAACTGACCCCCTCGGCGCTGCCGGTTTACGAGAAGGCCCTGGCCCCGGACTACCCGTACCACGCGGTGCGAGGATCCGTCGGACTCTGGTCGAAGTATCCGCTGGCGGATGTCAGGCAGTTGGACATCAAGCCGGAGGGTATCGGGGAAGGCTGGAACCGTGGGTTGCGCTCCGGTGTACATACACCATGGGGCGAAATCGCGGTGTACGTAGCCCACTTGCCTTCCGTCCGCATCGGGAGGAACGGTTTCAGTTCCGGATGGCGGGACGAAAGCGCCGAACTGCTGGGTGCGGCCATCACCGCCGAGAGATTGAACAAGGTCATCCTGCTGGGCGACCTCAACAGCACGGTGGACGACCGAGGACTGGCGCCGGTCATGTCGCAGATGAACGCGGCCGTACGGGGCTTCGCCTTCAGCTGGCCCGCGGGTTTCCCTGTATCCCGGATCGATCAAATCCTGGCCCGCTCGGCGACTGTCAACGACATCCGGACGCTGCCCGCCACCGGAAGCGATCACTTGCCGGTAGCGGCCCGCATCGAACTGGGCTCCTCGCAAACTGCTCGACTTCGCGAGGCAGGCATGCCTCCCACGTGCTGGGTCGCCCTGCAGCGGACTCTCGTTGCGCCCGACTCGTTGAGGCCTCCGACTGGTCCGTCGAGAGGATCGCCGGAGCAACGGAGAGCGGGCGCGGTCGGGGCCCGGGGCGCGCTGATGCCACGCCGTTGCTTGAGGCTGCTGATGCGTCAATCCACGGTGGTGTCTGCTGGCACGAGTTGGGGTCGGGCGCGTGTGTGGGCCCAGCGCGGCGGTCCCGATGGCCGAGGCCGCAGGAGGTGAGCGATGCGCGATGAGCGATGAGTTTCTTCGCGATCAGCAGTCAGTCAGTGAAAGTCGGCACACTATGGCGGCGAGGCCGGTCGAAGCCCGGCCGTTCTAACCTGCTGAACACAGGAACACGACACACCTAGGAGACCTTCGATGCGCACCCTGATCAGCACCGCCTTCGTCTCGCTCGACGGCGTCATGGAGGCCCCGGGCGGTGAGCCCGGTTACCGAAACTCGGGTTGGACGTTCAAGGACATGGAGTTTCTGCCGGAAGCATTCGAGATCAAGGGCAGGGAGCAGGAGGAAGCTGCCGCGATGCTGCTGGGCCGGGCCACCTACGAGGCGTTCAGCCCGGTCTGGCCGGGCATGGAAGACTTCTCCGGCTACAAGACGATGCCGAAGTACGTCGTCTCCACCACCCTCACCGAGGACAGCCTGGTTCCGGACTGGGGCAAGACGACGATCCTGCGGTCGCTCGACGAGGTCGCCACACTGAAGGAGTCCGAAGGAGGCCCGATCATCGTCGCCGGCAGCGCCGCCCTCAACCGGAATCTTTCGGACGCCGGTCTGATCGACCGCTATCACCTGCTGGTCTTCCCGCTCCTGCTCGGCGCCGGCAAGCGGCTGTTCAGCGACACCGACAAGGACACCCAGAAGCTGCGGCTCGTCGAGCACGAGGCGTACGCCAACGGTTTGCAGAAGAACGTCTTCGACGTCGTCCGCTGACGAGGCTCCCGCGCCTCCCATGCCGGGCAACACCGTGGAGGCGTGATGGATAGGTGACGGCCGTCCGGGGCGGAGGGAGCTTCCCGAAGCGGCGTCGGGCCGCGGTGGAAGCTCCACACCTGCCGACCTTGTCGAAATGCCCGCATGAGGCAACCTCAACCTCAGGCCGCCCATTGACATCCTCCCGGGACAAGAGAGGCACCAGAGATCGCCTAAGTGCTCCGGCAAGCAGGATGACTAGTGCTGCTCCGCGCAAGTTCGTGGAGGGGTGTTGATCAGGAGGTCTTGAGCGGGGTGCCGTCGTAGGTCCAGTGGTAGGGCTTGGCCTTCTCGTTGTGCGCGATGACGTAGTGGTCCATCTTGTCGATCAGGTCGTCGCGGCTGGAGAAGTCGCCGTGCCGCAGGACCCGGCGGGTCAGGGCGGAGAAGAACAGTTCCACCTGGTTGAGCCAGGATGCGTGCGGCGGGGTGAAGTGCACGCGCCAGCGCGGATGAGCCTGGAACCACTTCCGGGTGTGTTTGGCGGTGTGGGAGGAGCCGTTGTCCAGCACCACGTGGATCTCCTTTCCGGGCTCGATGACCGCATCGAGCCGGGCAAGGAAGGCGGTGAAGGTGACCGCGTTGTTCCGGACGATCGGCTCGCTCAGCACCTCGCCGGTGCGTATGTCCATGGCCGCCACTATGGAGGCGGTGCCGTGCCGGCGGTATTCGAACTCCTCGCGGACATCCCGGCCCGGTGCGGCCGGGACGCCGGGGTGCCTGCGGGAGCGGGCGGCGATCGCGGTCTTCTCGTCGATGGACAGCACCACCGCTCCCTCGGGCGGATTGCGGTAGAGGCTGCACACATCGGCGACCCGCTCCCAGAAGTCGGGGCTGTCACGGCGGGTGAGCCAGCCACGCACCCGGTGCGGCTTGAGGTCCAGGTCAGCCAGAATCCGGCCGGTTTGAGAGGCGGATATCTTCGCGAACACGGTGCCCGCCACCTGGGCGGCGATCGTGCGGTGTGATCAGGTCGACTCCGGATGAGGCGGGGCACTGGTGGCCGCTGCCACGATCGCGACCCGCACCTCGCTCCCGTAGGTACGAGGGCGCCCCGAACGTTGCGCGTCCAGCAGGCCCTGAAGTCCGCCCGCCGCGAACCGGCCCCGCCATTTACGGACCGTGTTCACCGAAATCCCCAGCTCACGGGCGATGCTCCCGTTGGTCAGCCCGTCCGCCGCGGCGAGCACGATCCACGCCCGCAGGGCCTGACGCACCTGTGCTGTCACCGACGACGCCGCCCGCACCAGCCGATCCCGTACCCCTTCGTCGTCGTCCAGCACGATTGCGACTGCCTCCGCTACCAGCACCGATCCCCTCGCCTCCCCTGCGATCTGCCGGTGATCATGGCGCATCGCGGGGAAGGGCGTGCAGGATGGGTCCCGTGCCGAAGAACCCGCCGGAATCGATGCAGCACTCCCTGCGTCAGCGCCTGAACGACCACGCCCGCAACCGCTGGCCCCAGCTCGCCGGAGTGAAGGTCCGTTACCGGGCCGGATTCGCCTACGTGGAGGGTGAGTTGACGGACGGCGAGTGCCTGCCGCTGTGCCGCCTGCGCTTCACCGGCGTCCTGCACACGTGGGGCTTCGCCCTCTACCTCGCCAGCCGAGACGGCTACGAAGACAACATCCTGCCCAGCGGCCTCCCCGCAGGCTCACCCGAAGAAGCCCTCGACTGCGCCTGCCACCTCTACCTCGACACCTGAACACCCCTCCACGAACTTGCGCGGAGCAGCACTAGGGGCAACACCTTGAGACGTGCCTTACGAGTGGCGAGTACTGCCCTGGTGGCGCTCGCACTGACAGTGGCGGCGCCGGGCCCGGCGCAGGCGTAGCCGTCCGTCGATTCCATATCGACCCCGTCGACGACCAGCGCTGACGATGACGATCTCCCGGCGGATTGGCGGTTCACGGGCAGGGGAGCGCGGAAGAAGCTGGTCTGGTCATCGCCCGATCCGGTGCCCACGGGTGATGCCCGGGTCGAGTTCTACGCAGGGGACACGCTCCTCGGCAGGCCGGTGGCGGCGAAGGACCGGCGCTCGTTCCGGCTGCCGCTCGACGAGGCGCGGATCGATACGACGGCGGATCTTCGGGTGGTGGCGGGCGGGCGCCGCCTGGACGCTGCTGCTCCCGCCGCGCGTCCGGCGCGCCTCGCCGCCCGCGCGCAGCCTCCAACTCCACTGCCGGCCAACAAGGTTGACGCCGGCGTACCGGTCCCCTATCGCGCCAGCAGCGGCGAGTACACCCTGAAGTCGGTACGGCTGCCCGGCTGCCCGGCACCGGTGGAGATGCGGGCCACCGTGGTGGGACCTGCCGGCGCCCCGGGAAAGCGGCCGCTGGCGCTGTTCCTGCACGGCCGTCACTACACATGCTTCAACGCCGCAGGCGATACGGACGGTGAATGGCCCTGCAAGCCCGGCGGTCAACCGGTGCCGAGCCACCAGGGCTATCTGCGTGCCCAGAAACATCTGGCATCTCAGGGCTACGTGACGTTGTCCATCGCCGCCAACGGCATCAACGGGCAGGACCATCTCGCGGAGGACGGGGGCGGTTGTTCGTACCCAAGCCGGGCACCGACGAGGTCATGTCCCGAGTGGTGACGGTACGCCACGGCAGCAACGCCATCGATCTCCCCGTCACCGTCAAGGGCAATACCCGCTACGGCTACGACCTTCCGCACGACGCGTTCGTCAAGGCGGTACGCGGCGTGGCGGTCGGCTCCCATCGCGGCGGGGTGACGGCGCTGAACGACGACCCGATGCCCAAGGTAGGTGTGACGCCCGTCAAGGACCGGGTCACCGAGGGCGCGCAGCTGACCTGGCGGATGACACTCTCGGAGGCCGCCGACACGGAGATCATGGCCGAGTTCGCCTTCCAACCGGTAACCGGAGGCGTGGAGTTGTTCACGCTGGACGTCGATCCGCGCTGGCTGGAGGAGAACTTCGGCGAGTGACCCAGCCCGGCCCGACCGCTGTCCGGGATCACGGAAGGCGCGGTCGTGTACGCGTACGTACCTGCCGGGGCGCTGACTGCCGAATTGAGCGTGCCCACCGTCGCGGACGGGATCAGCGAGCCGGAGGAGTCGCTGAAACTCCAGGTGACCACCTACGACGAGCGCGGGGAACCGCAGCCGGGCCCGGTGCTGACCGGGACGGTGAGGGACGGCTCGTAACACCCGCCGATCACCGCGAGAGCCGGGCCCGGTTCCATGGGGCCCGGCTCTTCGCCGTCCGGAGAGTCCGGCGAGTCCGGCGCGGGACGGACGCGTCAGGCTGATCGCTTCTATGCGAAGGTCCTGAGGGTGTCCTCGCCGTCGGTCCACCAGATGCCGAGCCGTTGCCGGACCAGGAGCCAGCCGTTCGGGCCCCGGCGGCTCGCCGTAGTAGGGGCCGCCCATGGAGTACGGGGAGGAGGTTTTCCCGGGTGCGGTGACGGCGACGAACCACATGTAGCCGATGCCCGTCGCCCGGTCGGCCCCGATGTCGAAGTGCATGTTGAGGATGTGATGCTGCATGCTCGGGTAGGGCGACTCCGCCTCTTCCACCTTCGCCCGGATCGCCGCCTTCCCCTGGGTCTTGTCCCAGGGGCCGAAGTCCAGCACCGCGTCCTGTGCCCAGCAATCGATCCAGGTCTGCCAGTCCTTGCGGTCCAGCGCCCTCCACCCGCGGATGAGGAGGGCGCGGAGCGCTTCCTGGTCCTCCAGGGCCCGCAGCCTTTCGGCCAGACTGTCGTAATCGGCGGAAGTGGGCGGCACAGCGGGTCCTTTCCTTCCGGGAGGAGTCACTGGGCGCTCGCGGAGGGACGGACGATGATCTCGTTCACGTCGACCTGTGAGGGCTGAGAAATGGCGTAGGCGATGGCCTCCGCGATGGCCGAGGCCGGCAGGGCCACGGCGCGGTAGGCCTTCATCGCCTCCCTGGCCTCGGTGTCGGAGATGTGGTCGGCCAGTTCGGACTCGGTCACGCCCGGAGAGACGAGGGTGACCCGGATGTCCCCGGCGGACTCCTGGCGCAGCCCTTCGGAGATCGCTCGGACGGCGAATTTGGTGGCGCAGTAGACGGCTGCGGTGGGCGAGACCTCGTACGCACCGACGGAAGCGATGTTCACGAAGTGCCCGCCACCCTGGGCGCGCATCACGGGCAGGGCGGCGGCGATTCCGTGCAGCACTCCGCGCACGTTCACGTCGATCATGCGGTCCCACTCCTCCGTCTTCAGCGCTGACAGCGGGGACAGGGGCATCAGGCCCGCGTTGTTCACGAAAACGTCGACCCGGCCGTGCGTGCCAAGCGCCGCATCGACAAACGCCCGCATGTCCGCCGCGTCGGTGACATCGAGCTTCTTGAAGGCGGTGGTGCCGCCCGCCCCGGTGATCTCTTCGACCAGCCGCTCCAGCCGGTCCGTTCGGCGCGCCCCGAGAAAGACCCGGTGACCGTCCGCCGCCAAACGGCGTGCGGTCGCCTCCCCGATGCCGCTGCTCGCACCGGTGATGGCAACGGCCTTGGCGGTGTCCGTCATTGTTGTTCCCTCTGGTAGACAACGGGTGCGCGTGACCGACACGGGTGTGACGACTGCCGTTCGGCAGGTGGCGGCCACGATCGCTCTTCGGAGTCTGGGCATCGGCGGAGGGACCAGCCAGGACAGGCTCTGCCGGGGTACGGCACACCCAGGCACACGACCCGGGACGCGCTCTACTCTGAGCGGGTGACCAGCAACGCTCTCGGCGAGTTCTTTCGCGCACACCGGGCCCGGCTGCGGCCCGGCGACGTAGGAGTGGCTTCCTACGGCCATCGCCGGGTGGCAGGGCTGCGGCGGGAGGAAGTCGCCGTCCTGGCCGGCATGAACATCGACTACTACGCCCGCCTGGAACAAGGCCGCGAGCGAGGCCCCTCGCCTCAGATCCTCGACGCGCTCAGCCACGCCCTCCACATGGATCAGGAAGCACGTGCGCACCTGCACCGGCTGGCAGGCACCCTGCCCGACGGCCACGGGGCACAGCCGAGAGAGATGGTCAGCCCGACGCTGAGTCAATTGCTGGACGGGTACACGCACACCCCGGCATTTGTCCTCAACCCGGCGCTGGACCTCCTGGCAACCAACAGCCTGGCCGACGCGCTGTTCTCTCCGTTCGGAGCAGCGGACAACCTCGCCCGCATGGCTTTCCTCGACCCGGTGAGCTGCGGCTTCTACGCACACTGGCACCGCGCGGCCGAGGCGGTCGTCTCCCACCTGCGCCAGGCCACCGGCTTGGAGCCGCACTACCCGCGTCTGCACGACCTGGTGCGCGTTCTCAGCGAAACGAGTGAGGACTTCGCCACGCTCTGGGCCTCACACAGCGTCTACGGGAAAACCCACGACGCCAAAGAACTCATCCACCCCGAGGTCGGACCCCTGTCCCTGACCTACCAGTCCTTCGACGTACGTGGAGCACCCGGTCAGCAACTGGTGATCTACCACGCCGAACCGGGAAGCCCCAGCTCTCAGGCGCTCGCTCTGCTCGGCAGCGGGAGTGTCATGAATCAGGTGTGGGTCTCCCCGAAGGAGTGAGCCTGATGAGTACGACGACTGATCACCTGATCGAGGGCGTCGACGGCGTGTCACTTGCCGAGGTCGGCGATGGCGCTCAGGGTGCCGACGTGAAGTCGATGCCGGTATCGCACAACGGTCTGTCCAGCGAGCTGCTGGAGGAGCTGGCCGCGCTCGCGGCCGAGAAGGTCCGCGGCGGGGGACTGCGGCTGATGGGCGAGGGCGGCCTGTTGCCGGAGCTGGCCCAGCACCTGATGCAGTCCGCTCTGGAAGCCGAGATGGACGAGCATCTGGCCGTGGAGGCCGGCCGGGTCGGTGGACGCGGGTCGCGCTCGGGTGGCAACACCCGTAACGGGTACCGGGCCAAGAAGGTGATGACGGAGGTCGGTGCTGTCACGGTGCAGGTCCCCAGAGACCGGCTGGGTACCTTCCAGCCCCGGATGCTGCCCAAGTACGCCCGCCGCACCGGCGCGTTGGACGACCTGGTGCTCTCGCTGACCGCGAAGGGACTGACCTCCGGTGAAATCGTCTCCCATCTCGCCCAGACGTACGGGATGACGACGACAAAGGAGACCATCTCCACGATCACCGACAAGGCCCTGGAATCGATGGCAGAGTGGCGCACGAGGCCGCTGGACTCGGTCTACCCGGTCATCTTCATCGACGCCGTGCACGTGAAGATCCGGGACGGCTCTGTCGCCAACCGGCCCATCTACGTGGCCGTCGCGGTCACCGCCGACGGCTATCGCGAGATCCTCGGGCTGTGGGCCGGGGACGGCGGCGAGGGCGCCAAATACTGGCAGACGGTGCTGACCGAGATCAAGAACAGAGGCGTCCGTGACGTGCTGATGCTGGTCTGCGACGGGCTCAGCGCCCTGCCTGACGCAGTGAACGCAGTCTGGCCCCAGACCGTGGTCCAGACCTGCGTGGTGCACCTCCTGCGTGCCAGCCTGCGTTATGCCTCGCGCCGCGACTGGGCCGAAGTCGCCCGCGACCTCAAGCCCGTCTACACCGCCGTCAACGAGGACGAGGCCCGGACACGGCTGACGGACTTCGACGACAAGTGGGGCAAGCGCTACCCCTCGATCGCCGGGACCTGGGAGCGGGCCTGGAGCGAGTTCGTGCCCTTCCTCGGCCTTCCCGACGCCATCCGGCAGGTCGTCTACACCACCAACGCGATCGAGTCCCTCAACGCCCGCTACCGGCGCGCGGCCCAGGCCTGCGGACACTTCCCCAACGAGACCGCCGCCCTCAAGCGCCTCTACCTCGCCACCCTCGCCCTGGACCCCACCGGCCGCGGCCGCCAGCGCTGGAACAACCGCTGGAAGTCGGCGTTGAACGAGTTCGACGTCCTCTTCGACGGCCGCCTCACCGCCGGACGGGTGTAGACCGAACAGCCCACCGAAAAACCTGTAGGCCAAACAGACGAACCACACCTGAATCCTGATAGACCCTCGGCAGCCTCAACGCCACACACCGCCGGGAATCAACACCGGAGCTGTAGCCGATACGACGCCACTGCTTCTCTGGCGGCATCCGGGAAGTAGGCCCGGGGTTGCCGGCCCAATGCCAGGAACTTATGCGGCGCGGGGTTGGGCGGTGGGGCGGGGTAGATCTTTCGGTGCGGTTTGACGCGGGGGCTGTGTACCGGCGGCGCCTGGTGGGGTGATGGCGAGGTGGTAGGCGACGTTTTGCGAGGCGGGAGCGGTGGATGTCTGCCGGGAGGGAAAGTGGGACACGCGCCTCCGGGCTATGCGTGGGCAGGTCCGGCAGGTGATGTGTTTGGTGATCAGGCGCCGGGACAGGTCCTGGTAAAGCTGTTCGCAGTGCGCCTCGGCCTCCTGCGGTGTGGTAGAGATCGAGCTTCGGACCGCGTCTCGCGCGGCGGTGAAGGAGATCCTTGCGGGATCGAGGTTCTCCCCGCGCAGGGCGGCGTGGCAGATGATCAGGCGGATCACCTGGTAGACGATCAGGTAGGCCCACAGTTCCTGGCGGGCGACTTCGGGGTCGGTGGCGCGCAGGGTGCGGTGGGAGCCGCGCAGGTAGGTCTTGATCTCTCGAAATCCTGTTTCTGCCGCCCAGCGCCTGGCATAGGTGGTGGCCAGTGACCGCGCGGGTGCGAGTTGCGGGTCCAGGAGGGTGGTGATGAGCCGGTAGTGGCCGGTCCGCACGGTGCCGTCGTGGGTGCGCACGGTGATGACGGACTCGACCACGCGCACGACGGGGCCGCGGGGGGCGAGAGGCGCCGGTGGCGCTTGTCCGGCCTTGCGGTGACGGGCTCGCTTGAGGGCGTGGCGGTGGGAGTCGGCGGGGTCGGTCAGACGCGACAGGTACGACCCGTCCGGCAGGACCCGCTGGACGGGCAGAAGACGGTCCGCGGGAACCCGCCACAGCAGGTCAGCGCCGGTGGCCTGCGCCGCGCACCACAGCCGGTAGCCGGGGTATCCCCGGTCGGCGAGCAGCAGCATGCCGACCTTGAGAGCTGGCAGCAGCCGCTCGGCCAGGGCCCGTTCGCCGCTCCGGTAGGTGCCGAACACCGCGTCGACGATCCGGCGGCTGCCACAAGTCATGAGCACGACCGTGCGTGACTGCGGATATCCCGTCTCACCCTTCTTGCCTCTGGGACGACCGAAGGCTTCCGCGTTCGCGGGCGAGTCGGCCAGGTCCAGGCTGGTGCCGTCCCACGCGACCAGCAGCAGCCCGAAAGCGTGCGACCCAGGTGTGCTGACGGACGGCCAGGAACCTGACAGGCGCCGGAACAGCAACTCGAACGGGGCGGCCCCCAACCGGCGACGTATCTTGGACAGCGCCGTCGACGACGGCAGGCGCCACCCCGCGGCCTGGAGCCGATCCTGGCGCCCCGCCGCCAACACGGCGATCACACTTCTGTAGCTCAGGTCACTGAACAGGCACAACGCAAGGACGAAGTAGACGCCCAGACGGGAAGGCAGCACCCGGAAGCGACACTGCAAGCGTCCGGTGGCCTCCAGCACCTCGTCGACCAGACCCGGTGGGACCTGCCGGGCCAGCGCGCCACCACCGACACCGCTCAACACCCGCCCCGCACTGGAAAACCAGCCCGTGCCCATGCCACCATGACCAGACAACGAAGCTCCTCACCCACCTGGTTGATCTCGACAATCACCAGTCGTAGACGAGGAGCTTCGCTGCGTCTGCCGGAGCGCACGACTGGCACCCCAAACGTGACCAACGCAGACAACGATCTTCTTAAGTTCCTGGCATTGGGTTGCCGGCCCCCTCCCGTGCCAGGGAGCGCAACGCCCGCGCCGGAGCGCGAACCGGAACGGCCTTCGCCCTGCCACGCCAAGGCCGACCGGTAGGCAGCTCAGGGGAATCCCCGGAACTGCCTACCGGTCGGCCTCAGGGAGGTTCAGGTCTGTCAGTAGGCGCCGTTCACGTTGTCGATCGAGCCGTACTTGTCCGCGGCGTAGTTGCACGCGGCAGTGATGTTGGCGACCGGGTCGTAGCTGTCGGTCGAGGTGCCGGGCACGTGGTAGGCGAGGAACGTCGGGTCGATGACCTGGAGAAGTCCCTTGGACGGCGTCCCGGACACGGCGTTGGAGTCCCAGTTGTTGATGGCCAACGGGTTGCCCGCGGACTCACGTATGACGTTGCGGTGGATGCCCTCGTAGGTGCCGGGGATGCCGCGCTGACTCATGACGTCGAGCGACTGCCTGATCCAGCCGTCAAGGTCGTTCGAGTAGGTCGCGGGCTTCGCCGTTTCGGCGGCGGCACTGACGGCGGACGGAGCGGTCCGTCGCTCCGACCGGTCGGCCCGGCCGGGGGAGGAGGCGGCCTTGGCCTTCTTGCTGATGGTCAACTTGAGGCCGGGGTGAATCAGCGACGGGTCGGAGCCCACGACTTTGCGGTTGTCCTGGTGCAGCTTCTTCCAGCCGCCGGGCAGGGAGAGTTCCTGAGCGATCCCGGAGAGAGAGTCCCCCGCGGCCACGGAGTAGATCGTCGTCCGGGCAGCCTGGGGCATCTGGGCCGGTGCTTTGGCCGGGGCCGCGGCCTTCTCGGCATGGAGCGCCTGTGCCGGCACCGCGCCTGCGGAGGGTGCACAGATCACCGGCACGACCAGGGCCGCGCCACCGGCGCCCGTGGCGACGAGAGTGCGGTGGAGCGAAGTGGACCGGGGGCGACGGTGTCTACCCTTTGCGCGCATGGCGAATTCCTCTGTCTGGCTCACGAGATGAGATGTCGGGGTCCGGCCCGGAGACGCCTGACCGCATTCGATTGCGGCCTTGTCCGGGGGGTTTCCGGATCGACAGCGGATCTGGGTCCGATCCCGCCGGGCGTGCTACGGGAGAGGGAGCTGTCCCGGGCGGCAGGATTTGGCGTTCCAATCGGATTGCGGTGACCGTAAGTGAGGCAGGCCGGGCAAAGCAAGACCTGAATTCGGCAGCGCATTCCGCAGGGCGGGTTTCTCGGGGTAATTACCTCTACTGTTTACGAGGGTGGAGGCTCAACTGTCTTTCAGCGAAGCGGGATCGGGCGCCGCGGCGGAACTCGCGCACTTCTGCGGATGTGAGGCACTTCACGGCAAGTGATGTGCCGGTGTGCGGGCAGCCGTAGACGGATGAACGGGCCCAAGTTCTCCCAATTGAGCTTTCCGCGCTAAAAGGTTGCAATCGCTTTGATCTGGCCATTTCGGGCATAATGTACGGGCCGTGGTGCGGCCTGTCGGGCGCCTTATGGGTCAAAACGGTTGATAAGGCGCGACAGTGAGATGCGTAGGCGGGCGTCGAACCGGCCGACCGTGCGGCCCGGCGCCAGCGCTTTGCGACTCCAGGGAAGCAGGCCTTCGGCCCATCGACGTGACAGGCGCCTCCGGCGAGCCTCGCGCCCCGTGCTGTTACGGCAGTGGGATCTCACGCATTGGCGCGTAACAGTGCTTCGGTATGCGGGTTTTGTTGATCTATTCATCGGCGTGATGCTGCCGCGGTTGCGTGGCGCCAATGCGTGACTGTGCGGGAAAGCGTTATGTGATCTTACGCAGCTTCGCGGGGGCCTTCCGGAGTGGGGTGAGCCGCTCGTGCTCCTGAGGAAAGAAATGCGCCAAGCAGGTAATGGCTCACTCCGGAAAGTGGGTCAACTCGCCCGGTCTGAAAGCAGGACTGAAGCATCTTCACATGAGGAGGCGGGTGAGTGGCTTTGCCCCGGCCGAGTTGGAGGCACGGGCAGCCCCGGCCGGATCCGACGTGCTGTGTCCGGACACCAATACGGCTCTCAGCGCCGCGATCCGCCTGGGTGCGGCGGCCGAGGCCTACGGGTGCGAGGCGCGACCCACATGCGTTTGATCTCGGCCGGAGCGCCGGGCGGCAGCATCGGGCCGACGCAGCCGAAGCACTCGCTGTGCGGCCGAGCGGCCAGTAACAACCCGCGCGGTGGCGGGAGTTCGCATAGGTCGGGCAGTGGGCCCTGTGCAGGGCCCACTGCCCGTCTCGAAGCGTTTCTGTATGTGGTGGAAGTGGAACCGCAAGCAGTGCTGGGCGTCGGGGTGGGCCGGGTCGACGATGTGCGGTGGGATCATTGCGGCGGTCAGTGGCTGGTCGACCTCGGCCATGGTGGCCACCAGCCGGGCACGCGGGGCGTTGTCGAACAACTTCAGCAGGGAACCTGCCAAGTCGTCGCTGCGGCCGTCGAGCACGGCGCACTCCACGCGGCCTGCGTCGGAAAGCCGGACTGTGTGAGCCCGCCGGTCCCGGGGGCTGCGGCTCCACCGTCACCAGGCCGTCGCTCTCCAGGGAACGCGGCAGTCGGCTGACGTACCCGGAATCGAGCCAGAGGCGCTCGCGCGGCCGTCGTACGTCTTGGCCCTCCTCGTCGATCTCCCAGAGAGGCCGGGCCTCACCGATGGGCCGATCGAGGCGTTCGGTGAGGGTGTGGTTGAACTGCCGAGCCTGGTCGATTTGCGCCGTATGCCAGTCTCTGGCTCCAGTCAGAGGATCGGCTGCGTCACCAAAGGCGCTGCGTGGTCCTCCGCGCCTTTGTGGCCTGCGCCGGCTTCTGCCGGTCAGCGAGATGCCGGTCGCTGTTCATTGCCCGCGAGGCGCCGGGTCGATGAACTCAACCCCGAAGTGGACATGTCCACGGTGTGCGGGGGAGGTCTGTTCCGACCTGAGGGCGGGGCGGGCGGGGTGAGCCGCCGACCGCTCGGGAGCACCGGGGATATCGATCCGGGCGGTGTCTCCGTCAGGCGTCTCCGTCAGGCGTCGTTGGTGACTACCTGCGGCTTCTGCCTGCGCAGCAGTGCCGCCCCGGCCAGGGCTGCCGCGACGACGGCGCACACCACCGCGAGGCTGGTCGCACCGGTGAACAGATGGCCCAGGCTGTCCCTGAGCAGATGGGCGACGTTGAAGCCGACAGCCAGCAGGTGCGCCACCACAGTGGCAACGGCGACCGCCGCGCTCGCCGCCCAGACCCAGACCGAGTCCTGCACGGCGAGCGGAACCGCCAGAGCCAGGCAGAGGACGGCGATGGCTGTGGACGCGCCCGCCGCCAGGTCACCGGCGCGCAGGCCTGCGATGTCGGTCGGCAGATGGATCGTGCCGACCACGAGCAGAACAAGGGCAGCGGGCAGGCGCAGCGGGGACCGTACCGGCGACAGGGAGCCTCCCTTGGTCGCGCTCCTGCCCTTGGCGGTCGCCGAGCGCAGACTGTCGGCTCGCTCCGCCTGCTTGGCGCGGTCGGCCTTCCGCTCGGCACGCGCGGCCCGCTGGGCCCGTTCGGTCCGATCGATCCGATCGGTCCGCTGGGCGGGCTGGGCGGGCTGGGCGGGCTGGGCGGGCTGAGCGGGCTGGTGGGGCTGGTGGGGCGCGGCCTCGATGGGGCGGCTCGGAACGGCGCCCCTCGGCGCGTCGGTGTCGGCCACGGCCTCCGGGTGCCGCAGCGCGCCCTTGTCCGGCCCGAAGATGGCGACCAGTTCGGCCACCTCGGCGATGGGCCGCTCCGTCGCCGCCGCGCACAAAGCTGTATCCGCGGCGTCGACCGGGTGGGGAGGCTTCTTCAGCAGGGTGACCAGCTGGCGGACTTCTTCGACCGGGCGGGACACGGCCGCCAGCCGCAGTGCCTCATCACCTGGGCGCGGTGACTCATCGGTCTGGTTGAGCAGGATCACCAGCGAGGCGACCTCGTCCATGGGGCGCTCTGTCGCCACCGCACGGAGCAGCGTGAGTCTGGGCTCGTCGCCCGGACGTATGGGGTTGTGCTCGTTCTGGGATGAGCTGAGATCAGATGTCATGACACGATTCCTTACCGGGCTCTAGCGGCGGGGAGCCGTACCCGTCCGTCACCGTGTGTCACATGTGACACACGTGTAGTCTCATACCAACCGATATATTCCCCCCGCGCCATTCAAAGGGCCACGGTGAAGGCCCTGGCCCGGCGTGGGAAGCGCTGGGCGGGGCTCTCGCTTTTGTGGCGGAGTCCAGGCCTGCCGCGCGCGACCTGCTGCTCTTGACCTGGCGCTTGGCGCCGCCTGGCTCAAGGTCGGGCGAGGGTGCGCGGCGGTCCGCTGCCCGGGGTGCGTACGTCGTTGTCGGCTCCGAGCGGGAGGCCGACCACCGGCACACCGGTATGGGAAGCCGACCGCCGGCCACGTTGACTTTCAACGGCGCCCGATGCCGGGGCTGCACCCGCGCCCTGACGGGGCTACATACCCCTGCCGCCCTCGGCCTCCGCTTGCCCGCCGAAGTACCGCGGTGCGGTACCGCCGTGCGAGGGCGCTCCAGTCGTCGCCGTCAACGGTGGTGGCGGCGTGTGCGGGTTGACCCGGGAGTTCCGAGGAAGGCGTCGACGGCGGGTGGGTGCTGCGGCGGGGTCCTCCCGGGGCGGCAATTGGCCGCCGCCCTCGCTCAGTTGGAGACAGTGCGGCAGGCCGGCTTTGTGCGAGCGGCGCCCCTGAGCTTGCGGAGCCATGCACCCATGTCCGGGGCGGGATGCGATCACATCGACGCGGTCGGATGACCGTGCTCCGCGGTCACGATCGACATCGCGGAGCTCTGACGCAGCCATCCGCAAGAAACCGGGTGCGGGCTGTGGCGCGGGAGGCCGAGATCGCCAGAGCTCGCGCCGCAGCTCTGGCGGAAGCGGCTGGACTAGCCGGATTTCGTCGCCCACCGGCTTTGGACGCGGCACGCGGTACGGCGCGGCCGATCCTGGTGTCCGCGGTGACTCGATCGCCCGCCAGGAGCCCGGGCTGTCGGCGGGCCGGATTTCCATGGCAAGTCGTCACCCGCGCGGCCGAACGGCACGACTGATCCGCCGCCCGGCCTGCTGCCCCGGCGGCACGTGGGCCGAAGACCCTTACGGACCTGTGACGTCGCCGCGTGTGAGGCCGTCGAGCAGGGTGCGGGACCGTAGCGTCGACGGCATGCGCGTACTTGTTACAGGAGGCGCGGGCTTCATCGGCTCGCACATTGTCACCGCCCTGACCTCGGGCGGCCATGAACCGGTCGTGTTGGACCTGCGGCGAGAGGCCGCGGAAGGAGTGCCCCAGGACGTACGCGACGGGCCCGTGGTGGAGCGCGCGCTGCGCGGTGTGGACGCCGTCTGCCACCAGGCCGCGATGGTCGGTCTGGGCCAGGACTTCGCCGACGCACCCGACTACGTCGACCACAACGGCGTGGGCACCGCCGTGCTGCTGGCCGCCATGGCTCGGGTGGGCGTGCTCGACTTCGTGCTCGCCGGTTCGATGGTGGTGTACGGCGAGGGGCGCTACGACTGCCCGCACCACGGCACGGTCGCGCCCGGGCCGCGTGCGGTCCGCGACCTCGAAGAGGGCCGGTTCGAGCCCGGTTGCCCTTACTGCGGCGCGGAGTTGACGCCCGGCCTGGTGGGTGAGGAAGCGCCGTGCGACCCACGCAATGTGTACGCCACGACGAAGCTGGCGCAGGAGCATCTGGCCGCTTCCTGGGCGCGGGCCACCGGCGGGCGGGCGGTGTCGCTGCGCTATCACAATGTGTACGGGCCCGGTATGCCGCGCGATACCCCGTACGCGGGGGTGGCGTCCTTCTTCCGGTCGGCACTGGCCCGGGGTGAGGCACCGCGGGTCTTCGAGGACGGGCGGCAGCGGCGGGACTTCGTTCACGTGCGGGACGTGGCCGCCGCCAACAGGGCCGCCCTGGAGGCGGTGGGCGGACACGCGCCGGGGGCGTTGCGCGCGTTCAACACCGGCAGCGGCGTGCCGCACACCGTCGGCGAGATGGCTGAGGCGCTGGCGTCCGCGCACGGCGGGCCCGCGCCGGTGGTGACCGGGGAGTTCCGGCTCGGCGATGTACGGCACATCACGGCGGACTCGGCGCGGCTGCGGGCCGAGCTGGGGTGGCGGCCGGCAGTGTCCTTCGACGAGGGCATGACCGAGTTCGCGGCTGCGGCTCTGGCAGGCGCGGCGATCGCGGGTGCGGCATGAGTGGGCGCGGAACGAATGCGCCCGGAACGAATGGGCCCGGAACGAGTAGGCCCGTAACGAGTGGGCGCGAGGGGCGTGGGCCGACCGTGGACGTCGTCCTGCCCTGTCTGGACGAGGCCGAGGCGTTGCCCTGGGTGCTGGAGCGCATCCCCGCGGGCTGGCGGGCGATCGTCGTGGACAACGGTTCCAGTGACGGCTCCGCGGACATCGCCCGCGGGCTCGGCGCCACCGTGGTGAGCGAGGAGCGGCGCGGCTTCGGCGCCGCCTGCCATGCGGGGCTCCTGGCGGCTGAGGCGGAGTTCGTCTGTTTCTGCGACTGCGACGCTTCGCTGGACCCCGGGTTTCTGCCCGACTTCGTGCCTCAAGTGGCCGCAGGGGAAACCGACTTGGTGCTGGGGAGGCGTCGGCCGCAGAGCCGCGGTGCCTGGCCGCTCCATGCGCGCGCCGGCAATGTCGCCCTGGCCGGAATGCTGCGCCGCCGCACCGGGCTGCGGCTGCGCGACCTGGGCCCGATGCGGGCGGCGCGTCGGGAGGCGCTGCTGGGGCTGGGTCTGACCGACCGGCGCAGCGGCTACCCGCTGCAGATGGTGGTGCGCGCGGCGGACGCGGGGTGGCGGGTGCGGGAGACCGATGTGCCGTATCTGCCCAGATCAGGCAAGTCGAAGGTGACCGGCACCTGGCGGGGCACCTGGCACGCGGTGCACGACATGCGACGCGTGCTCGCGGACGGCGCAGGGCCGGGTACGGGTGTGCGCGACGCGCGTGCCGGAACCGGGACGGGCCCGGGCGCGGACACCACCTCAGGCGATGGCCCCAGCTCAAGCGTGGGCAGCGGCTCGCGTACGACCGGCGGTGGCCGGTGACCACACTGCTCGTCATCGCGAAAGAGCCCGTACCCGGACGGGTCAAGACCCGGCTGAGCCCGCCCTACAGCCCGGTCGAAGCCGCCCGGCTCGCCGCTGCCTCGCTGGCCGACACGCTGGCCGCGGTCCTCGCCGCGCCGGTGCGTCGGCGGGTGCTGGTGCTCGACGGTGTGCCGGGAGCGTGGGTGCCGGGTGGCATCGAGGTGGTGGCGCAGTGCGCGGGCGGCCTCGATGAGCGGCTCGCCGCGGCCTTCGGGCTGTGCACGGGCCCGGCTCTGCTGGTGGGGATGGACACCCCCCAGCTGTCGCCCGCACTCCTGGCGCCCGCACTGGCGCCGGACGCCTGGGATGGCTGCGACGCCTGGTTCGGGCCCGCTGTCGACGGGGGCTTCTGGGCGCTGGGGCTCGCGGCGCCGGCCCCCGGGCTGCTGCGCGGGGTGCCCATGTCCGTACCGGAGACCGGGGAGGTGCAGCGCGCACGGCTGACCGGCGCGGGCCTGGTGGTGCGGGATCTGCCGCTGCTGCGGGACGTGGACACGGCATACGACGCGGAAGTGGTCGCCGCCGAGGCGCCGGGCAGCCGGTTCGCGGCGACGATGGCCGCGCTGTCCGGGACGGGTGTCCGGTGACGGCCGTCTCCACGGCGACGGCCTGGCGGGCCGACCCGTACACGGACGCGCTGCGCACCGGACGCGGCCCGCTGTTCCTGCGCGGCCCGGACGGCTGGCTGCTGCCGCTAGAGGTGGAGCGCTGGTGCGCCGGGCCCGACAGCGCCGACCGGACGGTGCTTGCGCGGTGCCGGGGCGCGGTGCTGGACATCGGCTGCGGCCCCGGACGGCTGGTCGCTGGACTCGGGGCGCTCGGGCATCAGGCGCTGGGCATCGATGTGAGCCCGGCCGCGGTGGCCCGTACGACCAGGTCGGGCGGCAGCGCGGTGTGCGGTTCGGTCTTCGACTCCCTTCCCGACGAGGGGCGTTGGTCCACAGCGCTGCTCGTCGACGGCAACATCGGCATCGGCGGCGATCCGCGCGCCCTGCTCGGGCGGGCGGCGCGGATCGTCGCCCCCAAGGGGGTGCTGATCGTGGAGAGCGCCCCGGCAGGCGTCGACATCGAGCTCGACGAGCGGGTGCAGGTGCGTGTCGACGACGGCAGGGGAGCGCTCGGCGCGTCCTTCCCGTGGGCCCGGGTGGGCGGCGCCGCACTGTTGCGGCATGCTGGGGCCACCGGATGGTCGGCGGCCGACGAGTGGACGGCGGACGGGCGGTGCTTCGTCGCGCTCGTGCGGCGGCAACCGTAGCGGCGGGTCAGGCCCGGCTCTCCAGCACCGTCGTGCCGCCGAGCCGGACGGTCCCCGTCGGCATGTCGAAGTACACCCGCTCGGAGACCATTTGCTGCCCGGTCTACCGCCGCTCCGCGGAACCGGGAACCCCCTGCCGCCCGGGGCTGTTACCACCGCGCCGCAGCCGGCGCACGAGCAGCAGCCCCACCGTCACCACTGCCACCACGGCGAGCGTGAGCAGCCAGTTGCGTACGTAATCCAGGGGGAGCGCCGAGGGGGTGGACGGCGCGCCGGGCCGCAGCAGGAGCGGCAGCGCGATCACCGTCAGGCTGCCGCCCACGATCAGCGCGCCGCGCAGCACGCCACGCGCACGGACGCCCACCAGGAACAGACCCAGGGCCAGCACGAGGGGTGCGATCACCCCGTCGTGCAGGGCGATCGCCCCGGCGAGCCACAGCAGCACCTCCCACGGGTCGCGGACGCGATCGCCCGCCAGGAGCAGCCACGCGCCGACCCCCATCAGGAACACACCAAAAGCACCCAGGGCAAGACGCATCAGCTGACCTCCAGTCGCGAGACCCACTTGGTCTGGAGCACACCGGGCCGGTTCGGGGCGATGATCCGGGCGGGGAATCCATGGTCCGGCGAGAGGACTTCGCCGTTGAGGCGCAGCGCGAGGAGCGTCAGTGGATCGTGGGCGTACCCGCGCCCCATGTCCATGACCCGGTACGCGCCCCGGCGCTCCAGCGACACGACACGCACCCCGGCGCCGGGCGCCGCGTCCGCGAGGTCCAGAAGGTCCTTGACGCGTACGCCGGTCCAGTGCGCGGATTTGCTCCAGCCCTCCACACAGGCGATCGGCAGAGTCACCTCGTGCTGGGGCAGCGCCCGCAGTTCGTCGAGGGTCAGCTCGTACGGGCGCGGGCCCGCCACGGTCAGCCGCCAGCTCCGGACATCGACCCGAGTCACACGAGCGGCCGCCGCCGTGCGGTTGACCGGCAGCCCCTGGGGGCCGTAGTCGGGATGGCGGGGTGCAAGCAGGTCGAGCCGCTTGAGCGGGGTGAAGGACTGTCCCACCGTGGTCAGCGTCACCGCTGCTACCGCCGCCCCCACCCCGAGCAGCAGCGAGCGCCGGTCCGCCGCATCCTCCGCCGGCAGGGCGAGAGTGCCCGGTGAACGCGCCCGCCAATGCGCCGCGATATCGGGCGCCTTCACCGCGAGGTGCAGCAACAGCGCGCCGATCAGCACCCAGGCCACGGCGTAGTGCACCGGCACGAAGGAGAACGGCCACGGGTACCACTGCACGATGTTGAGCAGTCCGGTGAAGAGTTGGAAGACGGCGGCGGCGACCAGGACGGCGATGGACAGCCGCTCCAGGGCGTGCACCGCCGAGCGCACCGGCGGCCACACGAACAGCCTCGGGTACACGGCCCACAACTTGGCCAGCAGCAGCGGAATCGCCGCGATGCCGCTCGCCACGTGCAGTCCCTGGGTCAGCCGGTATCCCCACGCGGGCCGACTCGGCAGCGAACCCGCGAGCCAGTCGGGCGGATGCTGCAGGTAGTGGCTCGTCACTCCGGTCACGAAACACACGGCGATCGCCAAGCCCAGCCACCGGCCGAGCGACGTCGCCGTACGGGCATCATGCAGTTTCATACGCCTATGACACCCCCGGCGGGCCCTGAACGGGGGGTAGGACACCTTACGAAACGCGGACGTCAGGGGCGTGGCGAACCCTCAGCGGGGCCCCGGCTGCGACGCTGAGTCACATGATCAACGCACGTACCGCACTCACCGCAGTCCTGCTCGCCGCTCTGACCGCCGTGCTCGTCGGCACCATCCGCAAGGACGGATATTTCACCGACCCGGCGGGGCTGTCCTGGTGGTACGCGGCGGCGTGGCTGCTCTTCGGGGCCGCGGCCTGGTCGGTGCGCAAGGTGCCGGTGCGCCACGCGGTGCTGCTGATCCTCGCGGGTGGGCTCGCGGTGGCGGCGACCGGGCTCGCCGCGCCGCCGCGCACCAGCACGGACTCCTACCGCTACGCCTGGGACGGCCGGGTGCAGGCGGCGGGTATCTCTCCCTACGACCACGCACCCGCCGACCCCGCACTCGCCGGACTGCGCGACCCCTGGCTCTTTCCGTCCGGCGCCGCCTGCAAGGGGCCCGACCGGGCCCGTATCGCCACGGACGAGGACGGAAAACACTGCACACGCCTGAACCGGCCCAAGGCGCACACCATCTACCCGCCCGTCTCCCAGGGGTACTTCCTGCTTGTCCACGAGCTCTCCCCATCAGGCACCCGACACAAGCCTCTGCAGGTGGGCGGGGCTCTGCTGGCGATGGGTGTCACCGGCGCGCTGCTGCTGGTGCTGCGGCGCCGCGGCGGCGACCCGCGCGGCGCCGCCTACTGGGCCTGGTGCCCGGCCGTAGCCGTCGAAGCGGTCAACAACGCCCATGCCGACGTGCTCGGGGTGCTGTTGGCCGTCGCCGGGCTGGGCGTGGTGGTCACTCGCCGGGCGACGGGCGGCGCGCTGCTGGGCGCGGCGATCGCGGTCAAACTGCTGCCCGCCGTGGTGTTGCCCGGCGCGCTGTCGGGGGTGCTGGGCCGCCCGGCCCGCCCGCGCGCCGCCGCGGCCGTGCTGCTGCCGGCCGCAGCGGTCCTCGCGCTCTCCTACCTGCCGTACGTCCTGGCCTCCCAGCAGTCGGTGTTCGGCTACCTCGGCGACTATGTCGAGGAGGAGGGCTACGACGACGCGGCGGCCGAGAACCGGTACGCCGTACTGCGCCTGCTGCTGCCCGACGCCTGGGCGCTGCCCGTGGTGTGCGTGGTCATGGCCCTCACCGTCTGGCAGGTGCTGCGCCACGGCGATCCGCAACGTCCGTGGCGGGGCGCCCTGCTGGTGACCGGAGCAGCCTTCCTGCTCATGACGCCGGGCTACTCCTGGTACGCGCTGCTCCTGGTCGCCCTGGTTGCCCTGGACGGCCGCTGGGAGTGGCTCGGCGTCGCAGTGGCGGGCTCGGCCGCGTACGTCACTTCACGGGCGTTCGACGAACCGCAGGCCGCGAGCTTGGTCACGGTCGCCTACGGGGTCGCCGCAGCCGTCGTGCTGGGCGGGTGGGTCGCGCGCCGGGGCGCGGGTCGGCGAACCTGCGCCGGATGAGACACGGGGGCGCGCCCGGCGCTGCCCGGTTGGCTGTCTGCCGGTGTGTCCTGTGCGGCGAAAGGACGGCCACGGGGCGGGTGGGGCTCAGCCGGTGAGTCGGTCCGCCAGGAACTGGCGCAGGGTGATCGGTTCTCGGCCGAGCGTCTTTTCGAGGGTGGGGTCGACGCCGGCGAACTCGCCCTGGCGGCTGGCGGCGAAGAGGCCGAGAAGCAGGTCGGCTTGTTCCTCGGGGACGTGGGCATGGGCGATGAGGTTGGCCTTCCACTCCTCATCGGGGACGGTGATGTGCTCGATCTCCCGGCCGGTGATCTCGGAGGCGATCTTCGCCACGGCGGTGAGGTCGAGTGCCTGCGAAGCGGTCAGTGGCGGGGTGGGACCGTCGAAGCGGCCCTCGTCGGCCAGGGTGATGGCGGCGGCTTCGGCCAGGTCGGCGTGTGTGGTCCAGGAGACCGGGCCGTCCTGGGGTGTGTGCAGCTTGCCCGTTTCCAGAGCCTGTCCGACCAGTTGCAGCGCCGTCGTGGCGTAGAAGCCGTTACGCAGCGAGGTGAAGGGGATCTCGGAGGCGCGCAGCAGTTCCTCGGTGGCCGCATGGTCGGGCATGGGCAGGAAGGGGGAGGCCGGGTTCACTCCCATGTGGCTGGTGTAGAGCAGGCGCCGGGCGCCGGCGCTCTTGGCCGCCTCGATCGCTGCGGCGTGCCGGCTCACCGCGGCCTTGCCGGTCGCGTCGACCGACACGATCAGGACCTGGGTGGCGTCCTCGAAGGCGTGGGCGAGAGCGGCCGGGGCGGCGAAGTCACCCTGACGTACCCGGATGCCCCGCTCGGCCAGGTCCGCCGCCTTGTCGGGACTCCGCACGCTGACCCCGATCCGGTCGGCGGGTATGCGTTGGAGCAGCTGCTCGACCACGCTGCGGCCGAGCTGTCCGCCGGCTCCGGTAACGATGATCATGATGGCCTCCCGGGTCCGGTGGCCGGAGGCCGCCGAGCGTCACCTCACGCAGCGCATCAACCGCCTCGCCGCGGCAGGCCGCCTGCGCGTCAGTGAAAAGCTGGCCTGCGACCTCGTACGGGCCTCGGGACGCGGGACCGTCCTCACGCTGCTGTCCACGCCGGACGACCAGCGTGATCAGGGCCTGGCGGAAGCCGCCCGCGAGGCCCTGATCGCCGCCATCACCACCGACACCCCGGCCCTCGAACACCCCGGCCCCGCCACCGCGGCCACCGCGCTGCGCGCGAGCCTGCCCGAGGCGACTGCGCTCTCCACGGGCGAGCGCCACCTCCTCACCGAATGGCTCGACCGCCTCATCTCCTGAGCTCCACCACTGCCCGAACCCTTCGCCTGGGTGCTGGAGCCCTTCGCGGCCTGGGCGCCGGCGGCCCGCTGTCGCGTCAGCGACCGGCCTGCCTGCGCTGCCTCACGGCGGCTGGGTCGCGCCGCACGGCAGTGCCGCGGTAGTTCTGGCCGTCGACGGGCGTGACGACCTTCGCCGGGGCGAGGAAGACCGCGTCGGCGGGAGTGTGCGTCACTCGGCCCTCGCGGGAGATGAGCTGGCTCCACAGCGGCAGGGTCACTTCGAACCACCAGGAACCGTCGCCGACCTGGACCTTGGCCAGCAACAGGGCCCGCACCTCCTGCCCGTCGGGCAGCAGGACCTGGACCGGTGGTCCGATCCCCGTCGCCGCGTCGGGTATCTCCCCGTCCCAGGACGTCCGCTTCTCCTCCATGACGGCCTACGCCGCTTCGTCGTACTCGCAGGCCGGTCCGTGGAAGTGCTTCAGCGCCGTCCGCAGATCGACCAGTCCCTCCGAGCAGGTGCCCCAGTACGGGTGGGTGGTCACCGTGACGGCCAGCGCCAGCACCTCGCCGCGCAACCGGGCGATCTCGGCTGCCTGGGCTTCGGTGTAGCCGGGACTGGCCGGCAGGCTCCGCGGTTCACCACCCTGAACTGTTTTCGGCGCGGTCCAGCCGTCGGCCGGTTCGACGGACCAGGGCAGGGCCCGGCCCAGCGCGTACTGCTCGGCCCGCAGCTGGTGCAGGCGCATCTGGGCGGCATGAAGGTCTCGGGGGAAGTCGTACGTCGTCACTCTCCAAATGATACGTGTGTTCGAATTTGTGCGGAGGCTGGGCGCGCCCAAGGTCACCCGGTTGGCGCGCGGCAGCCCTGAGCGCCATGGTGCGGGGGAGGGGCCGAGCGGGTGCACAGCGCGGGCGGACAGGGGCGAGCCGGAGCCCGCGAATGCGCCGATCAACGAGGAACGTGGAGAACCCGACGTCCCAGGAGCGCAGACGCCGACGCAGGCCGCGGCCACCGTGCGATGCTGGTACCCATGACCCTGGAGGACCTCGTACGGCTGCGCCGAGCCCGGGACGCGATGGATCGCGACTACGCGCAGCCGCTGGACGTTCAGGCCCTGGCGAACGTCGCTCTCATGTCACCCGGGCACTTCTCCCGCAGCTTCCGCGCCGCCTTCGGGGAGACCCCGTACAGGCACCTGATGACCCGCCGCGTCGAGCGTGCGAAAGCGCTCCTGCGGCGAGGCGACATGAGTGTGACCGACGTCTGCTTCGCAGTCGGATGCACCTCGCTGGGGTCGTTCAGCTCGCGCTTCACGGAGCTGGTCGGCGAGAGCCCCAGCGCCTATCGGGCCCGCGACCACGAGGCCGGCGCCGCGATCCCGGCGTGCATCTCCAAGATCCTCACCAGACCGGTCAGGATCGGAGAAGCGAAAACGGACGCCGCCTCGTAGCGTCGAAGGCGTGCACATAAAGCTCTCCCAGTGCTTCATCGCAGTCGACGACCGCGACAAGGCGCTCGCCTTCTACCGCGACGTCCTCGGCCTGGAGGTACGCAACGACGTCGCCTTCGAGGGGATGCGCTGGGTGACTGTCGGCTCACCCGCGCAGCCGGACGTGGAGATCGTCCTCGAACCCCCGCTCGCCAACCCCAACGCCTCCCCGGCCGACCAGCAGGCGATGGCGGAGCTGCTGGCCAAGGGCATGCTGCGCGGCGTGATCTTCTCCACCGACGACTGCGACGCCGCCTTCGAACGCATCCGGGCCGCCGGCGCAGAGGTGCTGCAAGAACCGGTCGACCAGCCGTACGGCGTCCGCGACTGCGCCTTCCGCGACCCGGCCGGCAACATGCTCCGCTTCCATCAGCCCCGTAAGCGGTAGAGACCGCCGACGTCAGAGGTAAGGTCCCGGCCCATGGCTGCGGGGATCGCGCCGACGACGTAGTGCCGGACGTACTGACCGCAGCTGGTCGGATCGAGCCGGGCGACACCGGCGGTGCCCGCGAAGGCGGCCCCGCCCAACCGATGGAGACGCAATGAGCAAGGCCAAGAGAGCGGACACGCAGTCGCCTGCGCCGCGCGGTGCCGACAGCCACGATCTGATCGGCGTGCACGGCTCGATCCGCGTGCACGGGGCGCGCGTGAACAATCTCAAGGACGTCAGCATCGAGATCCCGAAGCGCAAGCTGACGGTGTTCACCGGTGTCTCCGGCTCGGGCAAGAGCTCGCTGGTGTTCAACACGATCGCCGCGGAGTCGCAGCGGCTGATCAACGAGACCTACAGCACCTTCGTGCAGGGCTTCATGCCGACGCTGGCGCGGCCCGAGGTCGACGTACTCGAAGGGCTGACGACCGCGATCATCGTCGACCAGCAGCGGATGGGTTCCGACCCCCGCTCCACAGTCGGCACCGCCACCGACGCCAACGCGATGCTGCGCATCCTCTTCAGCCGGCTCGGGAAGCCGCACGTCGGCTCGCCCAACGCGTTCTCCTTCAACGTCGCCTCGGTCCGGGCGAGCGGTGCGATCACGGTGGAACGCGGCGCCGGCAGCAAGACCGTGAAGCAGACCTTCACCCGCACCGGCGGTATGTGTACGCACTGCGAAGGCCGGGGCGCGGTCTCGGACATCGACCTCACCCAGCTGTACGACGACTCGAAGTCGATCGCCGAGGGTGCGTTCACCATCCCCGGCTGGAAGTCGGACAGTTGGTGGACCGTGCGGACCTACGCCGAGTCGGGTTTCCTCGACCCGGACAAGCCGATCCGCAAGTTCACCAAGAAGGAGATGCAGGACTTCCTCTACCGGGAGCCGACCAAGGTGAAGGTCGAGGGTGTCAACCTCACCTACGAGGGGCTGATCCCGAAGATCCAAAAGTCGTTCCTGTCCAAGGACCGGGACGCGATGCAGCCGCACATTCGCGCGTTCGTGGACCGGGCGGTCACCTTCACCACGTGCCCCGAGTGCGAGGGCACCCGGCTCAGCGAGGCGGCCCGTTCCTCCCGGATCGCCAGACTCAACATCGCCGATGCCTGCGCGATGCAGATCAGCGACCTGGCCGCATGGGTCGGTGGCCTGTCCGAGCCGTCGGTGGCGCCGCTGCTCGCCGCGCTGCGGCAGACCCTCGAATCGTTTGTGAACATCGGTCTCGGCTACCTCTCGCTCGACCGGGCATCGGGCACGCTGTCGGGCGGCGAGGCACAGCGCGTCAAGATGATCCGCCACCTCGGCTCCTCGCTCACCGACGTCACCTACGTTTTCGACGAGCCCACCATCGGCCTGCACCCCCATGACATCCAGCGGATGAACGACCTGCTGCTGCGGCTGCGGGACAAGGGCAACACGGTGCTCGTCGTGGAGCACAAGCCGGAAACGATCGCGATCGCCGACCACGTCGTCGACCTCGGCCCGGGCGCCGGTACGGAGGGCGGCACCGTCTGCTTCGAGGGCACCGTCGAGGGGCTGCGGGCGGGCGGCACCATCACCGGCCGCCATTTCGACGACCGGGCCACTCTCAAGGAGACGGTGCGAAAGCCCGCCGGCCCGCTGGAGATCCGCGGCGCGACGACGCACAACCTGCGGGACATCGACGTCGACATCCCGCTCGGGGTGCTCTGCGTGATCACCGGGGTGGCGGGTTCGGGCAAGAGCTCGCTCGTGCACGGGTCGATGCCCGCCGGCGAAGGTGTGGTGGTGGTCGACCAGGGTGCGATCCGCGGCTCGCGACGGAGCAACCCGGCGACGTACACCGGTCTGCTCGACCCGATCCGCAAGGCGTTCGCGAAGGCCAACGGCGTGAAGCCGGCGCTGTTCAGCGCCAACTCCGAGGGCGCCTGCCCCAATTGCAACGGCGCGGGCGTCATCTTCACCGACCTGGGGATGATGGCCGGCGTCGCCACCACCTGCGAGGAGTGCGAGGGGAAGCGGTTCGAGGCATCGGTGCTGGACTATCACTTCGGCGGTCGAGACATCAGCGAGGTGCTCGCGATGTCGGTGGCCGAGGCCGAGGAGTTCTTCGGCGCGGGCGAGGCGCGCACCCCGGCCGCGCACACCATCCTCGGCCGGCTCGCCGACGTCGGCCTCGGCTACCTCAGCCTCGGGCAGCCGCTCACCACACTGTCCGGCGGCGAGCGGCAGCGGCTCAAGCTGGCCACGCACATGGCCGAGAAGGGCGGTGTCTACGTCCTCGACGAGCCGACCACCGGCCTACACCTCGCCGACGTCGAGCAGCTCCTCGGCCTCCTCGACCGGCTCGTCGACTCCGGAAAGTCGGTCATCGTCATCGAGCACCACCAGGCGGTCATGGCGCACGCCGACTGGATCATCGACCTCGGCCCCGGCGCCGGACACGACGGCGGCCGGATCGTCTTCGAGGGCACACCAACCGACCTCGTGGCCGACCGCTCCACTCTCACCGGCGAGCACCTCGCGGCCTACGTCGGCGCCTGACGGAGGCCCTTGGAGTTCGCGTTCTGGGCGGCCGAACATCCGACGCCTGGGCATCTTGACCCGGTTGGCATGATCTTCGAGGACGCCGCATCCGGGTTCCGGGCGGGCTGCCTGCTCCGAGGCGGTCCGGGCCCGGGACGTAGTGGCTGCATGACCGGCCGTCACGAAACGGCGCGGAAGTCGTGGTGAACCGGACCGGGAGGGGGACCGGGTACGCGGGAGAAGCGAATTGAGTACCGGTACTCACGCCCGGCGACGATGAGGATCACCATCGTTCGAGCCCGGAGGAACCACCCGTGCTCAGCAGCCTCGCCGGCGCCCTGGTACCCGCTGTCGGCCGCCTGACAGCGACGCCATCTTCGCGCGGGGCAGCATCATCGCTGCCAACCACAGCTCCCTGGCCGATCCCGCCGTCGTCCCCGCCGCACTGCGACGCCTCGGCGTGGAGCCGACCGTCCTGGCAGCCGCCGGCCTGTGGCGCATCCCCCTCCTCGGCCGGGCGCTCACCCGCGAGGGACACATCCCCGTCCGCCGCAGAAACCGCCGCGCCGCCGACGCGCTCGAAAGCGCCGTCGAGGCTCTCGCCCGGGGACGTCTCGTCCTGATCTACGGCGAGGGCGGCATCCCCCTCCGCAGGGACGCGGGCGAAGCAGCCCCGGAAGCCTTCCGCAGCGGACTGGCCCGGCTCGTCGACCGAACCGGAGCCCCCTTCGTCCCCCTGGGACAGGCCGGCGCTCGCCGTGTCATCTCGGAGCCGCAGCGATCCGCCGAGAAGCTACGAGCTCTGCAGAGTCAGCAGAGTTGCGTGGAGGTCGGCGTGGCGGGGCTGGTTGTAGGGGAGCCTGGCCAGGACGGATGCCATCCCGCACGTGTTGGTGACGGCGGAGAAGATCAGTCCGCTGCCGATGGCGGCCGAGAGCCGGCGGGCGGGCTTGTAGCGGGCGCCTGCGACGAGTCCGAGGACGACCAGGGACCCGGCGACGAGACGGACCTGGCGCTCCATCGGCCACACCGTGCGCGCGCTCTCGGGCTGGTCCAGCTGGTGCCCCTGCTGTGCCCAGGCGGTGGTGCCGCCGGTGAGGGTGGCGGCGGGGATGTCCGCGGCGGCGAGCTGTCGGCAGGCGGTGGCGGAGCGGTTGCCCGATGCGCAGACCACGAGGAGGTCGCCGGAGACGGCTGCGGCCTTGAGGGCGGGCAGTGCGGTGTGCAGGTGGTCGAGCGGGACGTTGTGGGCGCCAGGAACGTGGCCCGCGGCGAATTCACCGGGGGCACGGACGTCGATGACGGTGTACCGCTCCAGGCGGGCCGCGGCCTGGGCGGGAACGACGGCGGTGGGGGTGCTCATGAGGGGGGTGATGTCCTCTCGTGGGGCGCGGGTGGTTCGTCCCGCCCAACCGTACGTCGGTGCTCAACCGACTGTACGGGGCGCAGGGGCTGAATGCCGTGATCATCAAGATGATCACGGAGGGCCAGGACCACGAGGGCGTCAGCACCCGGCCGGACTGTCTGGCGTGCACCTGACCGGACCGTTCTCGCCATCGTCGCGACCGGACCGCGGCGCCGCACGGCGTGACCGACGGGGGCCGGGCGCCGGGTGACCGCGATCAGCAGCGGACCCGGCCGGAGGGCCGTTCCTCGCGCCAGGTCCGAGGGGAGGTGGCCCGCTTACTCGTCCAGCGGTTGAGCCGGGGCAACTGCGTCCGTCCCGCGGGTGAGGCGCCGACTCGCAACGCCTTTGCCATCTCTTTACAACTCGTTGCGCTGCTGCGTCGTCTCTGTTCCCGATCAGCAAGTCGACCCGCCGCGTCACCCGGCGGGCGAACCGACGAAAGAGAGCGATTCATGCGCCGAACAGTCCTCAGCGCCATGGCACTCGCGTGCACCGCCGTACTGGCGAGCACGGTGCCCGCGTTCGCCGACGGGAAAACGCCGTCCCCCGCCCCCACCGCGGCGACCCCGAGCGCCACACCGTCCGAGAAGACCGCGCCGACGCCGGGCGTCGCACCGGTCCCGAGCACTGCCGCTCCCCGGGTAGCGGCCCCCGGGGAGGTCGCCGTCGTACCGAAGGGAGCACCCGACACCGGCGTGGCGCCGGTGTCCGCGCAGTCCGGAGCCGACAGCGGGCTGCGCGGCGGAGGCGCCGTCGCGGTGTTCGCCGCCGGCGGCGCCACGGTCCTTCTCGTACGTCGCCGGCGGGCGACCGGGGCATGACCTCGCTCTCCAGGCGCGCGTTCGCCACAGCGGCGATGGCCTCGTTGCTCGTGGGCTGCGGCGGCCACCGGCCCGACCGGGCCACGGCCGCACGCCCGCGGAGCACGCCATCGCCTGCGCGGCCCTCCGCGAAGACCGTGCATGCTCTGGAGCGTTCGGTCCCGGTCAGTCTGCAGATCCCGGCCATTGGGGTCGACACCCCGGTCATGGAACTGGGACTGGCCCCGGACGGCACCGTGCAGGTGCCCCCGATCGCGGCGGACGACCGGGCGGGCTGGTACCGGCACTCGCCGACGCCGGGCCGGATCGGCCCCTCGGTGATCCTCGGCCATGTCACGGTCGGCGCTTACGGCGACGGGGTCTTCCGGGGCCTCGCGCGGTTGCAGCCGGGCGAGCGGATCGTGGCGCGCCTGGAGAACGGCACGGCGGCGGTGTTCGCCGTCGACGCCGTACGGACGGTCGCCCAGGCGGACTTCCCGACAGACGCGGTCTACGGGAACGTGGGCCGTCCGGAGCTGCGGCTCATCACCTGTGCCGGCCCCCGGTCCGGTGACGGGTACCGCGACAGCGTGATCGTCTTCGCCGCGCTGAGCTCCGACAGCCCCTGACCTGCTGCCGGGATCCCGGGCCGGTGGACCGTACGTCCGGCCGGTCCGGGATCCTTGCCCGCACGTGCCCTCACGACCATGGAGAGCGTTGAAACGGTCCCGCGAGACAGCAGCGTCCGAGCTGTTCGCCGCCCTCTACCCGCGGCTGGCCGGCTGGTGTCGCCGCCTGGTCGACGACGACGAGACGGCCCACGAGATCGCCTCCGAGGCATTCACCCGGCTCTGGGCCCGCTGGACCTCCGTGACGGAGCCCCGAGGGTTCCTCTACGTCACCGCGGCCAACCTCGTCCGGGACCACTGGCGCAAGCTCGAACGCGAACGCAGGGCCGTGCACCGTGCCACCGCCGAAGCCGCCGTCCGCCCGCACACCGAACAGGCCGACCCGTCGGTACGTCTGCTCGTACAGGCGCTGCCGGAACGGCTGCGCGTCCCGATCCTGCTGCATTACTACGCTGACATGCCGATCCGGGAGGTGTCCGTGCTGACCGGGCGCAAGGAAGGAACCATCAAGGCCGACCTCCACGCGGCCCGAGAACTGCTCCGCGCCCACCTGAGGAGAAGCCTTGATCACACACTCTGACGACGGTCCGGACTTCGAACACGACGACCCCTTCGCCGGCATCCTGGGGCCCACTTCCGACTACCTGGGCCCACCTGCCGGCCGGTACGAGGAAATCCGCCGCGGTGCGTCCCGCCGCCGGCTGTTGCGCGCCACGGTCGGTGTCGGGCTGTCGTGCGTCGCAGCCGCCTGCATCGCGCTGCCGCTGCTCTTCGCCACACCCGGCGCACCCGTGTCCCCGACGGCCCCCCTCGCCCCGCCACCCGCGGGCAGTCCGTCGACCGTGCCCACCCCGCCGACGTCACCCGAGGTGGTCAGCCCCCGGCCCGGCGAGGCGCCCCGGAGCAAGAGCCCCGGCCCGCCGGGCACCCCGGCCGCCTCCCCCCGTGGCATGCCGTCGACGGCACCGACCCCGCGATCCGTCGAGCCGTCGCCGTTTCGGCCCGGAACGGCTGTCGGCGCCGAGAGCACCACCCACCCGTAGGTCCCGATCCGCACGGTGGCGGTCAGCTCCACGGCGGCGGGGTGGTGCGTGCGACCGGCGGTGCTTGCCGTGACACGCACTCGACCCGCACCGAAGTTCAGGCCAGGAGGACTTCGACCCCACGCTCGGTGAAGAACGTGAGGATCTCCCTGAGGGAAGGGGACCTCTCGTGCAGGAGAGGGGTTCGGCCCAGGCACGTGCGGGCGATGTGGTGGTCGTGCCAGAGCAAGGTGAACGGCCGCTGCGCTCCGCGGCCCATGCCGAGGTGGTAGTCGATGGGGTCGAGGCTGATGCCGAAGTCCCCGCCGGGCCCGTTCATGGCCTCACCGAGGGCCAGGGCGAAACCGATCACGTCGGTGATGTGCCTGCCGTCCAGGTGAAACGTGGCGCCCGGTGGCGCGTTGTGCGTACGTCGGGCCGACAGATTGCGCTCGGTGGCCCTGGACCACGCGACGCGCCCGATCGAGTCCAGCGCGGCCCAGAGATTGGGCTCGGCCGGCGGTCCTGCCGACCAGATCTCGTGGGCTCTGCGAGCCCCGGCCGTGCGGAAGCCGTCGCCGGAGATGTCGAGCGTGAGGTCGACCCGGCCGGTTCCGGTCGGGGAGTAGGACCAGGACTTGACGTGCAGACAGATCCAGTGCTCGTCGATGGTGCGGTCGAGCGCTCCCAGATACGCCCCGCCCAGATTGAACCGGTCCTCGCCTCCTTCCACTGCGGACAGAAGTCGCCCGCTCGGCTCGCGCCCCAGCAGCCGCAGCGGGATCGGCTCGGGGCACCTTCTTGGCCGAACCGCATCGGCGTGACCGGGATCGGCTTGAAGTCGGCGCTTCCGCAGGGGATTTCGGTGATGGTAGTGCGACGGCCGACCGGGTGCGCAGTCGCGGCCACGAGGATTCTTGCCGCGCGGTGGATTTGGCACGATCTCTTCCACTTACTGCGTGCTGACGGCCTCTTGGGCGAGCAGGTTGTAGGCGGTGGAGACAAAGGTGTCCGCCCGGCGGAAGCGGCGGGTGGCGAATGCCGCGAGTGCGGTATTGATGCCGGGGTGAAAGCCGAGGAAGGCCTGTTGGCCGCTGGTGGCGCCGCTGTGGAAGTACATGGGGCCGTTGGCGGTGGGGTGGCGGAACCAGGTCAGGGTGTGGGTGTGGCGGTGGCTGAGGCCTCGGCGCAGGACAGGGGCGCGTACGGCGCTCAACGCCTGCGCCAACGGGTGGTTGTCGGGCCGGAGATGGGCTTCGAGGTAGGTGAGCAGGTCATGCGGGGTGGAGCGTACGGTGCCTGCTGCTCGGAATCCCGGGATGAGCAGGGGTGGGGTGGGGGTGACGCCGTCGACACGGTGACCCGTGGCGTCGAAACCGTCGGGGGTGGGTTGCAGCGTGACGCCCGTAAGGGAGAGGGGGCGCAGAACCAGCGAGGTGAGCAGGGTTTCCCAGGGGGTCGCGGTTGCCGCCGCGAGTGCGTGTCCGAGCGTGGCGGCGCCGAAGTTGGAGTAGCGCCAGCGGTCGCCCGGACGGTGACGAGGGTGGGCCCGCAGGAACGCGGCGACGGCCTGGGCGCGCGAATAGTGGGCGTACGGGTTCGTGGACCAGCGGGGGAGCGCCTGGGGGTAGAAGTCGGCAGGCAGCGGTGGCAACCCGGAGGTGTGGGTGATGAGGTGCGCCAGGGTGATGGGGTGCTCCCCGGGTGCTCGGGCGGGCGCGAGACAGGAGATGGCGCTTTCGCCGCCGGTGAGGCGGCCTGTCTGGATGAGGTGGGCCAGCAGTAGGCCGGTGAAGGTTTTGGAGGCCGAGCCGAGTTCGTAGCGCATCCGGTCCCGGGGCAGTGGCGGTGGTGTGCCGGCGCCGCCGCTGTGCACGAGGCGGTGGCCGTTTTGGGAGAGGGCGAAGACGACGTCGGGGGCGTCCACGCTGTCCACTGCGACACGCAGCGTCCTGGCAAGTACCTCGGGGTCCGAATCGAGGCTTGCCGACGGGGTGGTGGCGGGTGACAGGTCGAGCGACGCGGTGGCCTGCGGTGGCGGCCCGACGGGCCAGCGGGCGGGTGAGGTCATACCTGTGCCTGTGACGAAAGACGGGTCAGCGTGCGTGACGTCGCGAGTACGGAGGCGAAGGCTGCGACGAGCGTGGAGTGGTAGACGACGTCGAAGACGTCCTGAGGGTCGCCGTGAGGGATCTCCAGCACGGCCGGCATGGCTCCGTCTGCCTGCTGGGCGGCGGCGAATCCTTCCCAGGTGCGTTCGTCGAGGGTCGGCTCCGGCATGCACGCGTCGACGACCAGCAGTTCGCCCAGCAGGTCCCATCGCCCCAGGTCCAGCCAGTCGTCCAGCCAGGCAGGTAGCCACAGCGCGAGGTAGTCGGCGATCGGGCGAGGCAGACCCTGCGCGTTCTCACCCCAGTTGGTGAGGTGGAAGACGGTATGGGTGATGTCGTAGCCGATACGGGCCCCGACCGTCCACGGTTCGGGGGAGTGGGCCAGCCAGGTCCGGGCGGTGGCGTCCTCGATCGGTGTGCGCGGCTCCAGGCCGAAACGGCCCTCGAAGGCGGACAGCCCGAGTCGGCGTACTGCTGTCGTCTCCAGCGCTGCCGAGCTGGTCAGGCGGTGGTGGAGCGCGGCGGCCCGTTCCATGTCGGGGTGGGTGTAGCCGAGTTCCTTGAACGGTAGATACACCTCGAAGGGGATGGGCGAGGTCGGCTCGGTGCGGTGACCGCGCATCAGCATGTTCCCGCCGTCCAGGACCTCCCGCCAGGCGTGGTCGATCAGTTGGCGCGCGAGGGTGGTCTGCCGGGATCCGGACACCCCCTCGCGGAACAGGACCGCGCAGATCAGCGCCAGTTCCCCGACAGGCTTGAAGCGATCCAGGAAGCCGATCTCGGGGTCGACGTCCAGTTCCAGGCGGAATCCGTCACGGTGTGCGTGCAGCCACTCGATGGCGCCGGCGCCGACAGCGTGGATGAGCCGCGTACTGGTCATGTCGTCACTCCCTGCCCGAGCGCTTCTTCGTGACCTGGTCGCCGTCGACCGTCGTCGACCGGGCTGTGTGGGGGCTCCGTTGACGGGCGAGCGGCGCCGGTGAGAGCGCCGGCGAACAGGGCCATCAATGTCGAGTGGTAGCAGTGCGTGAAATCCCGGACCGCGGCCCGGCCGAGTGGTCCGGGGCCCACCTCGGGCAGGGCGCCGTCCTGCTGCGCTGCGGCGATGGCCTCCCAGGCGATGTCTGTGCCCGGAAGAAAGGAGTAGCGGGGCAGGCTGGCGGCCACCGCCAGGAGTTCACAGCTCAGGTCCCACTGGTCGTTCTCAAGGCAGGTGGCCAGCCAGGCCGGCAGCCACAGCTCCAGATACTCGGCGAGATTAGGCGGGATACCCCGCGCGTCGTGGCCCCAGTCGGTGAGATGGAAGACCGTGTGCGTCAGCGTGTAGCCCACCTCCCGGTCGAACACCCATGGTTCGGCGAGTCCGGCGAGCCAGGTGCGCTCCAGGGCCGCCGGCACCGTGTCATGTTGCGCCAGCCCGGCGCGGCGCTCGCTGTTGAGCACACCGAGCTTGCGCGTGGGAACCTGCTCCCACCCCCGCCACCCACGGGTGGCGGCCACCAGCGCTGCGGCCTGCTCAAAACCCGCGTGCCGCAGGCCCCCGGACGCGAAGGCGGCGTAGATCTCCAGGGGGTAGGTCGCGAAGGGCTCCAGACGCTGCAACTCGTGTATTACGGCGCCCTGTTCGGTCTCCTGCCACGCGAAGTCCAGCAGCCTGGCCGCACTCTCGTGGAGCACGGTGCCCGCAGGGGTGTGATGCAGTACGGGAACGCACACCTGAGCCAGCTCACCCAGCGGCTTCCACGTCCTGTTCACATCTCCGTCCGATGCCAGGGCGTCCTGGCCCAGGCAGAAACCCTCGCGGTTCTCCCAGAGCCAGGCCGCCGCCGCCTCGGCCACGCCCCGGGGGATGCCGGACGTCACTGTGCCGCTCCTGGGCGCAGCGTCCGGGCCGCCTGGACCTGCAACGCGACCCGGGCGTCCGAGGCGCCCATTTGGGCGACGAACTCCAGGCCCGTATCCAGCCCCAGGGACGGTGGAACGCCTTCGAGCAGCGTCAGCCATCGCCCGGCTCCGGCGGCCTGCAGCCAGTCGCGTCGGCGTACCGCTCTGACGAATCCGCGGGACAGGTCGACAGGCCGGCTCGCGGCCAGGAGGCTCACCCCGCAGGTGGCGCCTGGTACGGCCAGCGCGCTCAGCACGGCCAGTTGATGAGTCAGTACCTGCCAGGACGTGCCGTGGAGCCATTGAGTGTCCGGCTCCGGCGTGCCGGTCGAGGGAGTGCGCAGTCGCTCGACCGCACGGCCCATGGCCCAGTGGCTCCACCGTGCCGCCGCCGGTGCCGCGGCGGACGGGGTGTGGGCAAGGAGGGACTTGTCCATCAAGGCCAGTCCGGCTTCGTCGACCGATTGCTTGGGGGAGAGGGCCGTCGGCAGCAGGACATCCGCGCCCAGGACGCGCAGTGCCGCCAGCGTGAGCCTCTCGTCGCGCCCCTGGCTGTCGGCCCGGGGCAGTGCGGAGCGGTGGTCTCCGCCCTGCAGGGCGGAGACCACCTCCGAAGCGAGTTCCTGCACCGCACCCGTCAGAGGGGTGGAGGTGTCAGACTGCTCCTGCATCGTGATTGCCCAGTCAGCCCTTCTTGGGCCGCGGGGTCGGCGGCGACAGCAGAAGGCCGCCGGAGCCGCCGATGAGAGCCAGGGCCAGGCTCTCGCGGGTATCGCGGTAGACACCCTCGGTCTCTCCGGGGTCCAGCGCCGCGTCGAGCTCGATGTCCAGGGCCTCGGTGGTGCCCCGGAGCGTGGAATCAGTGGAAGACATGCCACCATCTCCTTCTGGAAAGCGCTGCGGTCCCGCATGCGCTGTTGGTGGAAATGAAGAGCCGTGCACGACGGCGCAGCCTCACTGCTCAGGTTTTGTGGAGAACGTGAGCGGGCGATCCTCCGCCAGGTCGTGCGCGCTAGTCACCATGTACCCCAAAAGTTTCAAAGCGAATCATTGCGACAAAAGCGTACAAAACTTCAACTAGCCTCAGTGGGGCGGGAACCCGCGTCGAAGTTTGAACGAGGCGCACCGAACGCAGTCGCCGGCACAAACCCCTGCGGGGTAGTGGTAATGGGTGGCCTGGCCGGACGATGAGGGGTAGCAGGCGGCGCCGCCAGTTGCGCGGTAGTCACGACAGGTCGCCGAAGTCGTTCCCCTCGGCCTGGGTGGTGGGCCGGACAGCGATCTCGCTGACGTCGACCTCGACGAGCTGGGCTGTGGCTTGGCCGGCTACCGCGGCGGCCATCGCGATTTCCAAAACTGCCTGAGCGATACGGGGCTCTGACGTTGAGAGGTGTGGGACAGGCGACAGGCTGCGCCTTCGGCGCGGAGAAGGCGCAGCCAACTGCGATGCCCAGCGGCCCCGTTCCGTCGAACAATGAGTGTGTGTCGTCCGGGGAGCCGCGTCCGTGAGTCGGAGGCCGAAGGCGCCGCCTTTGGTGAGGATGAGCAGGCCGATGGTGGTCAGGGCGACGGGCGGCACGCGGTGGCCGCGGCGGGCGATGGCCCTGGCGATGACCGGGCGGGTCGCGAGAGGCTTGCCCGCGAAGCACCGTACGGCGACCAGCGCAGGATCCGCGGGCACCGGACGCCGCTTCACGCTCGCGCTAGGCCAGCGAACCGCCCGTCGCGTCGAGCCAGTGGCCCGTGACCCAGCGGCTGTCGTCCGAGGCCAGGAAGGCCACCACGTCGGCGATGTCGGCCGGGGCGCCGACCCGCCCCAGGGCGGATATGGCGGCCGCTCCCGCCCAGGCCTCGCTGCTCGTACGCAGCCAATCCGCGTTGATGTCGGTGTCCACGATGCCGGGCGCCACCGCGTTGACGGTGATTCCCCTGCCGCCCAGCACCTTGGACAGGTATGTGGTGAACACGTCCAGCGCGCTCTTGGACATGGCGTAGGCGATGAGATCCGGCATCGCCGCCGCGTGCGTGAGGCCCGTCGAGACGTTGATGACGCGCCCGCCGTCCCGCAGCCGGTCGAGCCCCAACTGGGTGAGGAAGAAAGGTGCCTTGGTGTTGACGGCGAACACCCGGTCGAATTCCGCCTCCCCGATCTCCGCGAACGCCTGTGACGTGCCGATCCCCGCGTTGTTGACCAGGATGTCGAGGCCGTCCGCGTGCTGGTCGAAGGCTGCCCAGAGGGCGGCCGCGTCCCCCGGCACCCCCAGTTCCGAGCCGAGGGCGAAGGCGGTGCCGCCCGCTGCCTCGATGGTGGCCACGGTTTCCTTGGCCGCCGTCTCGTTGCTGCCGTAGTGCACTCCGACTACCGCTCCGTCCCGGCCCAGCCGCTCGGCGATTCCCCGTCCGATGCCCCTGCTGCCGCCGGTGACCAGTGCCGTCTTTCCCGTGAGCGAGCCCATGGCTGCGCCCCCTTTCTTGTCTATCGATCGCTACAGAAAGGACCGTAGCATGTTCAGTAGCGAGCGTTATAGAATGGATGAATGGAAACGAAGCAGCGCGGCAGGCCGCGATCCTTCGACCGGAAGGCGGCCCTCCAGCAGGCGACGCTGGCCTTCTGGGCGCAGGGCTACGAAGCGACCTCGATCGCGGACCTGACGCGCGTGATGGGCATCGGTGCACCGAGCCTCTACGCCGCGTTCGGGGACAAGCGGGCACTCTTCGCGGAGGTGGTCGAGACCTACGGGGCCACCTACGGCACCTTCGGCGCCCAGGTGATGGACGAAGAGCCGACCGCACGTCGCGGTGTCGCGCGGCTGCTGCACGAGGCGGCGTGGGAGTACACCGACCCGAGCCACCCACCTGGCTGCCTGGTGATCAGCGCCGGCGAGAACTGCACGTCGACCCAGGTCGTGGATGCGCTGCGGGAGCAGCGCATCCAGAATGTGCGGGAATTCCAACGGCGGATCCAGGTGGACGTCACCGCGGGGGTGCTGCCCGCCCACGCCGATGCGGGTGTGCTCGCGCGCTATACGGGAGTCGTCGTTCAGGGGATGTCGCACCAGGCGCGGGACGGTGCGAGCCGGGCGGAGCTGGAAGCGGTCGCGGAACTCGCCATGCGGGCCTGGCCCGAAGAGGTCGCCGGGACCTGAACGCACCACCACGGGCGGTCGGTTCACGCCTCGGCCAGGACCTCGAAGGAGACAGCGCCGACAGGCTATGTGATCCCGTGCGTATACGGGCTGGCATCCGGGGGGTTGCCCACAGGCAGGCGGGGCGATGAGCTGGCGCCGCCTCGCCCGCCCGCTGGTAAAATGGCAGGACGCTTCGATGTCGCCGGGGTCCGTACCGAGGGGTACGGACCCCGGCTCGTTCCGGGCGCCCTATCGAGGAAGGTTCCCCATGAACGCGAAGCCGCCGGCCCCTGGACAATCCCGTGCAGGCAAGACCCAACGGGCGACAGCGCCGCAGGGTGAGATCGCGACGCCGCAGACGGTGGTCCCGGGCCTGCCGCCGGCCGAGTCCTTCGAAGCGCTCGGGCTGCCGCCGAAGCTGATGGAGACGCTGATCGGCCTCGGGGTTAAGGAGCCCTTCCCGATCCAGGCGGCCACCCTGCCCAACGCACTGGCCGGCCGCGACGTTCTTGGCCGCGCCCGGACCGGCTCCGGCAAGACGCTCGCGTTCGGCCTCGCGCTCCTCGTCCGGACAGCAGGCCTGCGAGCGGAGGCGAAGCGGCCGCTCGGACTGGTTCTGGTGCCGACCCGGGAGCTCGCGCAGCAGGTGGCCGACGCGCTGACGCCGTACGCGCAGACGCTGAATGTGCGACTGGCGACGGTGGTCGGCGGGCTGTCGATCAACCGTCAAGTGGCGCTGCTGCGGACCGGCGTCGACGTGCTCATCGCGACGCCGGGGCGGCTGACCGACTTGGTGTCGCGCCGCGACTGCCTCCTGAACCACGTGCGGATCACGGTGCTGGACGAGGCGGACCAGATGTGCGACCTGGGGTTCCTGCCGCAGGTTTCGGAAATCCTGGACCAGGTCCGCCCCGACGGGCAGCGGCTGTTGTTCTCGGCCACACTCGACCGCAACGTCGACCAGCTGGTGCGCACTTACCTGCACGACCCGGTGCTCGCCTCGGTCGACCGCGTGGCGGCCTCGATCACCACGATGGAACACCACGTGCTGAACATCCACGCCGCAGACAAGCATGCGACCGCGACCGAGATCGCCGCCCGCGACGGCCGCGTACTGATGTTCCTGGACACCAAGGCCGGTGTGGACCAGTTCACGCGTCACCTGCGGGCCAGTGGTGTACGGGCCGGCGCCCTGCACAGCGGGAAGTCGCAGCCGCAGCGCACGCACACGCTCGCCCAGTTCAAGGAGGGGGAGATCAACGTCCTGGTCGCCACCAATGTGGCGGCGCGGGGCATTCACATCGACGCGCTCGACCTTGTCGTCAACGTCGACCCTCCGGCCGATGCCAAGGACTATCTGCACCGGGGCGGGCGCACGGCGCGCGCCGGAGAGTCCGGGAGCGTGGTCACCCTGGTCACCCCCAACCAGCGGCGCGACGTGAACCGAATGATGTCCGAGGCGGGAATCCGGCCGACCGTTACCCAGGTGCGCTCCGGTGCGGAGGAGCTGACCACCATTACCGGGGCGAAGCGCCCGCCCGTCGGAGTCAAGACCACCGGCGGAAACGCCGCCTTCCGCGGCATCGGCACCCGCCCGGGGCGCCCCGCCAAGGAGACGCGTAAGGCCGCCGATGCTCGCAAGACGGCGGAAGCCCGCGCGGCGGCCCGGGTACGCAAGGGCCGCTGACGCTGGACGAACCTGCCGGTCCGGGGGCGCGGTGGGTCGCCCGAGCGTCTGCTTCTCAGACGGGCCGACGTTGCGGACGCACTGATCTTCCTGGAGAAACTGCGCTCGCACCTCGACGAGCAGTTGCCCGCTGAGGACCTGTCCGCGCTCGCCTGCCTTGCACAAGACGCGTACTCTCTTGCATGTGACGCAAGAAACCGGTCCGGACAGCACGGTCCGCATGCGCCTCAGGAGCCTGAGGCGGGCGCGCGGCTGGTCCCTCGACAATCTCGCCGAGCGCGCCCGCCTGAGCCCCTCGACCCTGAGCCGCCTCGAGACCGGCCGCCAGCGCATCGGCCTTGACCAGCTCCGCGCTTCGCACTCAGGAACCGGGAACCCACCTCGTCGAGGGAAGGCGTGAGTGACCCAGGCTCCGGCGCTGTTCCTGTGGTAGAGGTAGCCCTCCACCCACTGTGAGTACTGACGACTCATCATCGGCGTGTAGCAGGTGGTCTGACCGGCTTGGACGTGTTTGTTGCCGTTGGCGGTGTCGCAGCTGAAGGCGAGTTTGTGGGTGCCGTTTGGCCCTGCGCGGCGAATCAGCGCGTTCCCGTACTCGCCTGCATCGAGCTTCGCGCCGAAGTTCACAAAGGCCCACGCCGTGTTGCACCTGAAATTTCGCCGGTACTGGAGGGTGCCGTAGACGCCGTCACCCCGGACGATTTCCGCGGTGTCGAAGGTGGATGCGTCGGAGTTGCAGGAACGGCCGTTGATCACTTTGTAGGGCGATTGGCCGTGATACGGGCCTGCGGCCTCCGCTCCTGGGCTGGAGCGACCAATCCCAGCAGCGGTAGCACGGCAAGCAGGACGAACAGAACTCTCGACTTTACGGGGTCCCCCTCTATCGCGCGGCGTCCCCCGGGACCTACCCAGTCTTACGGGGTCACATCCCGACCCTACTCATGAGCCTTCGGTGTGAAGCTCTTCGCGCGAATGGCGTGAGGGGCATGGTGGCCGCGGCCCGAGCCGTCAGTTCTGGTTCACCGGCCAGACCGCCGCAGGGTCGCAGTGGTTAGGGCAAGCCAGCAGGTAGATCTCGTTCCCGAGGAACAGCCCGTCGGTGTCGTCGCCGAATTCCATGTCTTCCGGCACTTGGCAGATGTACACGAGGTCGGCGCCGCACGCGCATGTGTAGTGCTCAGGACTCTGTGCCCAGGACGGGGTGCCACCGACCTTGAACGTCTGGGCTCCGCATCCGTGCGGGTCGGGGGAGTCCACGAAGGGCCGCAGCGTCAGTGGCAGAGCGCACAGGGTCGGTTCGGCCTCTGCCGCAGGCAGCGTCGCGTGACGCTGGAGCAGTACGCGCCAGAACGGACGCGGGTAGGGCGGGTGCGGAGCGTCCCAGTACCGAGGCACGAGTCGGCCGGCGGCCGTCTGCGGGTCGGATGCGTCGTTGTGGGTGCGGCAGTGGAAGACGAGCAGATGGTCTCCGCCGAAGTGGTCCAGGTCCGGGGGCACGTCAAGTTGGAAGAACAAGGTCATCCGGTCGCCGCAAAAACACTCGGGCCATTCCTGAGGATGGTCCAGGAACGGCCGGCCGCCCACCGAGTTTCGTGCCGGCCCGTCGAGCGCTTCGGTTCCGACCTCGATGGCGTGGGCGGGCAGTACCACCGGTATTTTCCTTGCATCGCGTTCGACCATCCGAACACCTTAAGGGCTGCTCCTGGCTCGTATCAGCACACATGTTTTGACGATGCGTCAGATCTCAGGTTCTTCGGTGTGTGAGTCGGTCGCGGACGGGACCATCGGTCAACTCCGTCTGCTATTTGAGCTTCCCTTCCGTGCTGACCCTCCCGGCCATCAGGTCTGGCATGCCGTGTGGAGCCAGAAGTTACGTGCTCTCCGCCGGGTAGGCACTGGCTGCGCCGGGGAGGCCACCGTAGGGTCGCCTCCCCATATTTTGCCGCAGTGTTTCCCGTACCCTCCGCTGCGCTACGCACACGAGTGGATGCAGGCTCCAAAGGCGTGACCAGGAGGCGAGAACCGTCGGCGAGGGCCAGGGAACGGCTCAAAACCTCCTCCGCCATCGGTCAGGAATCGAGAAGCGCTCTCGCCGGTACGCATCTAGCGTGATGGCCATGGCAACCATCGAATCCGTCACCCTCGACGTGGCCGACCCCACGGCCGCCAACCGCTTCTACACCACCGCATTCGGGTTGGAAACGCAGGTACGCCTGCGGGCCTCCGAGGCGCCGACGACCGGCTTTCGCGGGTTCACACTGTCGCTCACGGTGTCCCAGCCGGCCACTGTGAAAGGTCTCGTCGACGCCGCCGTCGACGCCGGTGCCACGCTGCTGAAGCCCGCCGCGAAGTCCTTCTGGGGCTATGGCGGCGTGGTGCGGGCGCCGGACGGGACGATCTGGAAGGTCGCCACCTCGGCGAAGAAGGACACCGGGCCGGACACCCGGCAGATCGATGAGATCGTGCTCCTGATGGGAGTCGCGGACATGGCCGCGAGCAAGCGGTTCTACGTCGACCGGGGTCTCGCCGTGGCGAAGAGCTTCGGCCGGAAGTACGTCGAGTTCGCCACTCCGACGAGTCCCGTCAAGCTGGCGCTGTACGGGCGCCGTGCCCTCGCCAAGGATGCCGGCGTCCCTGTCGACGGCACGGGATCGCACCGGCTCGTGATTGGCAGCGATGCCGGGCCGTTCACCGATCCCGACGGGTTCGCATGGGAGGCCCCCTCGTCGGCGTCATCCCCGAACTGATCGTCCTTGGCGCAGCGGGGGCCTGGCTGCTGTCCTGGCCGGAGCCGCACAGGCGCCTCGATATCCGTGTCGGGCCGGCCCTCATCCGAGCTCACGAAGGGGCATCGGACAGGTATTCCGTCAGGGGTTCTCCCTCACGATGACGCACCAAAATCTCGCGACGACCCTCTGTGGTGGCCTACCGGATCGGCACCGGGCTCGTCCCGCCGGCGTTACGGGTCCGGCGGGTCGCGGCGGCGACCGAGGCCATGAGTTCGGCGTCCAGGGGGGAGGGGTCGGCGAGGCGGGTCGCGGCGGCGTACGAGTTGAGCAGCGCCTTGGTGACGCGCAGGGCGGCCTCGGGGCGGCGGACGATTGGTTTCGACCAGGCGGTGACGGCGTCGTCGAGGCCCTCTTCGGGCACGACCCGTTGCAGGATGGACAGTTCATACGCCGCGGCGGCGTCGAAGGACCGTCCCGTGAGGATGAGTTCGCGGGCCCGCGCGGCGCCGACCTCGTGGATCAGCCGCGGCAGCACCCCGCCCCAGGCGGTGGGCAGACCGAGCGCCAGCTCCGGCAGCCTGAATCCGGCGGTGTCGGCGCCGACCCGCAGGTCACAGGCGAGGGCGAGTGCCAGGCCCGCGCCGATGGCCTTTCCCTGCACCCTGGCGATGGTGACGGCCCGATGGGTGGAGATCGCCTCGCAGACCCGGCGGGCCTTGTCGCCGGCGATCCGGATGCCGCGTCCGGTGGGGTCCTCGTCGAGCCAGTCGGCGAACTCGTTGCGGTCCCCGCCCAGGCAGAAATCGTCCCCGGCGCCGCTGAGCACCAGCACCCTGACATCGGGGTCCTGCGAGGTCAGGACCGTGCATGACGTGGGCCATGCTGTCCCGTTATTGCCGTCATGCGCAGATAGCTGTTGCCCCCGTCACAGCGAAACGTCCCAATTATTCCTTGCCATCTGCGAAATGCCGAGGACTGGGCCGTACGTCGGGGTCGGCGGGACCGCGGTTGCGTATCCCGCGTCGCGGGCAGCGTGTGACGTGGCCGAGGTGATGGCTCCGCCGTATTCGCGTCGACGGTCGGTGGTGTGCGCGGCGATGTTCTGGATCCCGGCCGACTCGCATCACCGCGCAGTGCGCCCACATCAGGAGCCGCACCCCGGTACCCGAGCCGTCGGCAGGGACAGGGAGTAAGCGGGGCGCGGTCGGGTACGCGGAATGGACCAACCCGAACGCCACTACCAGGGGGTTTCCATGCAAATGAAAAACATCTTCGTCATTGGCCTCGACGAGGCCAATCTGCCCACTCTGCAAGGCGTGCCCGACGCGCGGGGTTACCGGTTCCATCAGCTCCTGACCATTGAAGAGCTGCAGCAGGGCGAGGTGTCCGTACCCGATCTGCTGGAGAAGGCGCAGCACACCCTGGACGCCTTCGACGGAAATATCGACGCGATCGTCGGCTATTGGGACTTCCCCGTGAGCACACTCGTGCCGATCCTCAGCGAGCGCTACGGCACGCGCAGCACCAGCCTGGAGTCGATCGTCAAGTGCGAGCACAAGTACTGGAGCCGACTGGAGCAGCAGAAGGCCGTCGACGCGCATCCGCGCTTCGGAATGGTCGACCTGGAGGCGACCGAGCCGAAGCCACCGGAGGGCGTGAGCTTCCCGATGTGGCTCAAGCCCGCGTTGGCGTACTCCTCCGAACTGGCCTTCGGCGTCAAGAACCAGGAGGAGTTCCTGGAGGCGGTCGCCGAGATACGCGAAGGGATATCCCGCGTCGGTCGCCCCTTCGAGTACATACTCGACCGGCTTGAGCTGCCGCCGGAGATGGACGGGGTGGGCGGCATGGTCTGTCTGGCCGAGGAAGCACTGACGGGCATCCAGGTCGCCGTGGAGGGATACGTCCACAACGGCGAGGTCACTGTCTATGGCGTACTGGATTCCATCAATTACCCGAACAGCTCCAGTTTCCTGCGCCACCAGTACCCCTCGACGCTGCCCGAGCCCGTGATCCGGCGGTTGCACGACGTGTCCGAGCGCGTCATGCGCCAAATCGGCATGGAGGCGGCGACGTTCAGCATTGAGTTCTTCTACGACCCGCAGACCGACGACATCAACGTGCTGGAGATCAACCCCCGGCACTCGCAGTCGCACGCCGAACTCTTCGAATACGTCGACGGCGCCCCCAACCACCACTGCATGGTCAGCCTGGCACTCGGCAAGGACCCGAGCCTGCCGCACCGCGCCGGCCGCTACGAGACGGCCGCCAAGTGGTACTACCGCTGGTTCGCCGACGGTGTGGTGCACAGCGTGCCCACCGAGGAAGACATCGAGCGCATCGAACGGGAGATTCCCGGTGTGGTCGTCGACGTGGTGCCGCCCGAAGGACAGCGGCTGTCGCGCATACCCCAGCAGGACAGCTACAGCTACGAACTCGCGCACATCTTCACCGGTGGGCACAGTGAGAAGAACCTGAGCGAGAAGTACGACCGCTGCGTGGCTGCCCTGAATCTCACCTTCGACCGGACCTCGCCCGGCGGCCGGGACCAGAAGAACGTCTGAACCGAGCAGCGCCGCACCACCCCCGCACATCAAGGAGCCGGTAAGCCCTATGCGTTTCGTGAGCAACCTGCCCTGCGCGACCAAGGAAGAAGAGCACGTCACCGTCCCCATGTCCGACGGCACCCTACTCTCGGCGCGCATCTGGCGCCCCACCTCATCGGACACGGAGCCGGTGCCGGCGGTGCTGGAGTACATCCCGTACCGCAAACGCGACCTGACGTCCGTACGCGATTCGATCCACCACCCGTACATCGCGGGCCACGGATACGCCTGCGTACGCGTCGACCTGCGCGGCACCGGCGAGTCGCAGGGGGTGCTCAGGGACGAGTACCTGGAGCAGGAGCAGCGCGACGCGGAGGACATCCTCGCCTGGCTGGCCGACCAGCCCTGGTGCGACGGGGCCACGGGCATGATGGGTATTTCCTGGGGTGCGTTCGCGGCCCTGCAGGTCGCCGCCCGGCAGCCGCCGAGCCTGCGCGCCATCGCCATCTCGTCCTTCACGGACGACCGGTACGCGGACGACATGCACTACATGGGTGGTGCGCTGCTCTCGGACAACCTCGCGGAGGCGGGCACCATGTTCGCCTACGCCACCTGCCCGCCGGACCCGGCCCTGGTCGGCGACGAATGGCGCGCCATGTGGCACGAGCGCATGGAGAACACCCGCCCGTGGATCCTTCAGTGGCTGCGCCACCAGCGGCGCGACGACTACTGGCGGCACGCCTCGGTGTGTGAGGACTACCAGGCCGTACGCTGCCCCGTCCTCGCCTCCAGTGGGTGGGCGGACGGCTACTCCAACGCGGTGACCCGGCTCCTGGGGAACCTGGACGTGCCGCGCAAGGGGCTGATCGGCCCGTGGTCGCACAAGTTCCCCCATCTGGGCGAGCCGGGTCCTGCCATCGGCTATCTCCAGGAGCTGGTGCGCTGGTGGGACCACTGGCTCAAGGGCGTCGACAACGGGGTCATGGACGGCCCCATGCTGCAGGCCTGGATGCAGGAAAGCGTGCCGCCGTCGACCTCCTACGAACAGCGTCCCGGCCGCTGGGTCGGCGAGCCCAGCTGGCCGTCCCCGCACATCGAGCCGCGGACTCATCCGCTCACCCGGCACCGCATCGGCGCTCCCGGTGAGGCCCCGTCCCACGGCGAGAGTGGGCCGGACGAGGCGATGACCATCCAGTCGCCGCTGTCGGTGGGCCAGTTCGGCGGCAAATGGGCTTCGTACAACGCCCCGCCGGACCTGCCGTACGACCAGCGGGAGGAGGATGGCGGCTCGCTGGTCTTCGACTCGGACCTGCTGACCGAGCAGGTGGAGATCCTGGGCTCGCCCACAGTCGAACTCGAACTGTCGGTGAGTGAACCGATCGCCACGGTCGTCGCCCGACTGTCCGACGTGTCGCCCGACGGCCCGGCCACCCGCGTGACGTACGGAATCCTCAACCTCACGCACCGCGACGGCACCGGCGCCCCCGAGGTGCTGGAGCCAGGCCGCCGCTACCGGGCCACTGTCCAGCTCAACGGAGTGGCCCAGGTGTTTCCGCCCGGCCACCGCATCCGGCTGTCGCTGTCCACGTCCTACTGGCCGCTCGCCTGGCCGCCGCCCAGGCCGGTCATGCTCAGCGTCCACGAGGGGACGAGCTCCCTGACCCTGCCGGTGCGCCCGGTCGGCGAGCCCGACGAACTCCCGCAGAAGCCCTTCGGCGAACCGGAGGGCACGCAGCCGCTGATCAACACCCAGCTGGTCGCCCCGGAAGGAAGCTGGGAGGTCAGCCGCGATCTGGTGAAGTACAAGTCCGTGCTGGAGATCCTCAAGGACCGCGGCGTCGTGCGTCACGAGGACATCGGCCTCGACGTCGGGCTGCGCGCCTATGAGCGGTACGACGCGATCGCCGACGACTTCACCTCGGTCAGTGGCGAGTCCGCCTGGACCATGCGGTTCCGGCGCGACGACTGGAACGTACGCGTGGAGACCAGGACGGTCCTGCGGTGCAGCGAGACGGAGTTCTTCATCAACGCGACCCTGGACGGTTACGAGGGGCACCGCCGGGTCTTCTCCCGGACGTGGAACGAGACGCTGCCCAGGGACGGCCTGTAGGAGCTGACACGGAGTCGCGCAGGCACGGGCGGCAGGGCCTCCGTACGCGCATGTGGGCATGTCCGGCGCGACGGAACACGAGGCCGGTGCCCCGCGCGGTCGGGTCGGGTGGCGCCCGACCCGACCGCGGCCGACCCGCGCGCAACGTCGAACGCGGCCGGGCCGGGGCCGTACGATCGGCGCCATGTGACCGACCGCGTAGACAAGATGCCTACTGACCGGCGGTGCAGTCATGGCCGTGTTCCTCGTCGGCCCGGCCGAGGCCGCCTCGTCCTGGGCCGCTCCTGGTACTGAGACGAACTACGGCGGGCACACCCGGCTCCGCCCGCTCGTCGACCTTTCGGCACAGCGCCTCGCCACGGCGGAACTCGTCGCCGCCGCCAAAGTGGTTCACGGGCAGCCCCGTCGACGACCCGCTCCGCGAGAAGCAGGTTCTGGCCACGGCGGCGCGCCAGGCAGGGGAGGCGGGGGCCGATCCGGACACGACGGTACGGATCTTCCGCGACCAGATCGACGCGAACAAGGAGGTCCAGCGCGCTCTGCACACCCGCTGGGACGCGGACTCCTCCCGCGCGCCGGAGAGCAGCCCGGACCTCACAGAGGTGCGCCGGGAGATCAACCGCGTCAGTGCCGATCTGGTCCGGGCGATCGCGGACTCCGCGGCAGCACGCGCGGCTCCCTCCTGCGGCGGCACGCTGACGGCCACCAAGGCGCTCGTACGGCGCGACCGGCACTTCGACCGCCTCCGCGCGCAGGCGCTGACCCGGGCACTGGGCTCCGTCTGCGCCCAGGGCGTGTTCTGGAAGTAGCTGGTGGTCCCCGCGAAGCCGGTGGCTCCGGCCTGCAACTTCTTTTGACGGTCGGGCTTCCAGAGCTCGATCAGGATGTCGACCCTGGCGAGCATCGCGGTGTGTCCGCCGGTCAGTGGATCGCTGCCGCAGATACCGAAGCGGCCGCTGTGCTACCGCCTCGGTCCCGCGACGGCGTAGGCCGCGGTGCCGACGACGGCGAGTACCAGGGCCGTCCAAGTGCCCGCCGCGGTGCCGGGCGGCAGCACCATCCAACTCGCCACCTGCATCGGCATATTCGTCGGAGGCGGGGCGAAGATCGAGAGCGACAGCCAGGCGATCGGCAGGGTCCACGCGTACTGCGCCCCGCACACGGCCGCCCCGATGGCGACGAGCCCCATCAGCCCCGCGCTGTCCCGGACGACGAACGCGGTGGCGGCCAGGTCCCCGCCCATCGCCTGCACCACCAGCAACGCCGTGGCGACGACCGAGCCGATGAGCAGCACGTGCACTGCCCTCCGTCGACGTCGGCCTCGATCGGCCTCGGCGGCCAGGACGTCGCGTTGGACCGGACGGCCGCCATCCGCTGGATGCGAGATCGCCAGGACCACGATGCCGGCCCACGGGGCGACACAGCGCCTCAGCTCGATGCGCAGGATACGAACGTTCACCAGGTGCCCCTTGCCTGCTGGGGGTTGAGGAGCAGCGCCGAATAGCCGCGCTCCAGCGGACTGTCGCCCACGTGTTCGGGGCCGCCCGCCGCGGCCAGTTCGTCCGGGGTGCCCTGGAAGACCAGTCGGCCCTCGGAGAGGAGCACCACGTCGGTGCAGGCAGCGGCGACGTCCTCCACGAGATGGGCGGAGACCACCACGCAGGTGTCCGTCCCGAGCTGCTGCAACAGCCCGCGGAAGCGCAGCCGTTGCGCCGGGTCCAGGCCGACCGTCGGCTCGTCCAGCAGCAGGATCGACGGGTCGTTGACGATGGCCTGGGCGATCCCGACCCGCCGCACCATGCCGCCCGACAGGGCCTTCATCCGCTCATCGGCACGGTCCGCCAGACCGACCCGCTCCACAGCGCGCTGCACCGCCGCCGGGATGTCCGCCTTGGGTATCTCCTTCAGCCACGCCATGTACTCGACGAACTCGCGCACCGTGAAACGCTTGTAGTAGCCGAACTCCTGCGGCAGGTAGCCGATCCGACGGCGCAGCGCGCGGTGCTCGCCGCTGCCGCTCGCGGGCTCCCCGAGCAGCTCCAGGACGCCTTCGGTGGGGCGCAGCACGGTGGCCAGCGCCCGGATGAGGGTGGTCTTGCCTGCCCCGTTGGGACCGAGGAGGCCGTGTACGCCGGTGCCCAGCGACAGGTCGAGCCCGTCGACGGCCATCCGTTGTCTGCAGACTCTCACCTTCAACCCAGTGGCCCGGATTTCCCAGGCGTAGGTCGTTGGTGCGAGTTCAGCCGCGCTTACCGCGGGCATCATGTGGTCCTTTCCGATGGTCATCGATGAGTTCCCAGCACGGAGTACGCGCCCCTGCGGGCGGCCACGACTCCGATGCCGAGCGTGAGGATCAGCGCCCACACGGGCAGGCCGTCCGTCTGCAGGGCGAAGGTCGTACGGCTGGCGGCCAGGCTCGGCGCGACGATCACGGCGGCCCATGCGGCCACCATGGCGACGGCGGCGCGGGTCACGCCGACGACACCGCCGAGCGCGAGGGTCGCCGAGGTGAACGCCAGGCAGGGCAGCAGCCACTGGGCCACCATCACCCCCGTCACCCATCCGCCCACCAGCAGTGCGGGCAGGACCACGACGAGCATGGACGCGGTGCGTCGCAGTACGAGGTGGAGCCCGGCCCTCGGCGCGGACACGGTCAGTTCGTGCGCCGGGTCCAGGCCGCGCGACCACGAAGCCGCGACGCCGAACACGGGCAGGACCGGGGCGAGCAGCAGCACCAGCGACACCTCGCCGGAGCCGGTGCCGACCAGGTCGAGCAGCAGCGCGAGCAGCGTCACGCTCACGATCATGGCCAGCCACGGCGCCATCGGGGGCGTCAGCCACGTCGAAAGCCGGGCCGGCGCGCGCCGTCTGCGCGGCATTGTGGTGGTGGCGGCCACCTGTGGCCCGAGGTCGGACCACACGGTGTCGACCAGCGCCGCCAAGGCGGGTGCCTCCGCCGTGAGAGCGGCCGACAGCCGGTCCCGGCACACCTCGCACGTCTCCAAATGGGCTTCCAGGGCCCACACTTCGTCGGTGGCGATGTGCGTATCACCGCGCGCGTACCGGTCGATCAGCCGCATCGACGCGTGTTCCATGCTCATGCCAGCGCCTTCCGCATAGCGATCCGGGCCCGGCGGGCACGGGTCTTGACCGTCCCCTCGGGCAACCCGAGCAGGACCGCGGTCTCCCGGACGGACAACCCGTCGAGCACCATGGCCTGCAGTACTTGCCCCAGCTCCGGCGCGAGGTGGCGAAGCGCGTCCCCGACATCACCGCCGACGGTCGCCGCGAGCACTTCCTCCTCGGCGGCGGGCGCCGCGTCGGGGAGAGCGGCGGCCGCCGGCGGCTCGGCGTGGTGAGCCCGGCGCCGGAAGGCGTCGACGAGGCGGCGCGCCGCGATCGTCCACAGCCGGCCGACGGCCGTCCCGCCCACCGAGGACCCCGCGAAGGCGCCCGCCGCGCGCCACACCGCCAGATACGTCTCCTGCATGACCTCGGCGATGATCTGCTCGTCGGCGCAGCGACGGCGCAGCCGCACCGCCATCCACGGCGCGGTGCGGCGGTACAGCTCCTCGAACGCCGCGCGGTCACCCCTGGCCACCAGTTGGACGAGACGCTCCTCGTCCAGCTCGCCCGGTGTCTTTCTCACTGATCTCACACCTGCAAGACGTCCGGGGAGGCCGACAGGCTTTCCTCCAGGAGTGACCCCCGTCACACAGAGAGGTTCCTGGTGGTTGAGCGGCCGGAGATGGGCCGTGGCATGCGCGTTCGCCGTCGAGCGCTTGGGGGCCAAATATGCGTCGCCCGACCCGCGCGGCCACTCGGGAGAGGCAGTCCACCTCTCTCCATGTCACAGGGGGCCGGGCTACCTCGTCTCAGGGTATGTAGGCACTGACGACCACGGAGGAGCACATCATGGACGCGCGACTGAACTACTTCGCCAGCCCGACCGCCGGCAAGATCCTCAAGCACTTCATGTCCGCGGGCAAGGTACTCAAGGAATCGCCGCTGCCCGCCGCGACGCAGGAGCTGGTGGCGCTGCGCGTGAGCCAGATCAACAGCTGCGCGGTCTGCGTCGACATGCACACCAAGGAGGCTGCCGCCGCCGGTGAGACCCCGGTGCGGCTGAACCTGGTGGCGGCGTGGCGGGAGGCCACCGTATTCACCGAGGCCGAGCGCGCCGCGCTGGAGCTGGCCGAGCAGGGGACCCGGATCGCGGACGCCGCCGGCGGGGTCACCGACGAGGTGTGGACGTCTGCCGCCAAGCACTACGACGAGGAACAGCTCACCGCCCTGGTGGTCCTGATCTCCTTCATGAACACGGCGAACCGGCTGAACGTCATCACCCAGCAGCCGGCCGGTAGCTACGAGGTCGGGCAATTTCACTGAACGGCATCTGAAACGGGCACGGGCCCCGCGTCGCCGGCTCGGGTACGTTCCGCCGCACTGCCGATGCTTCGGATGATCACCATAGGATGCCTGCGCCGGTGAGCGCCGCCTCGTGGGAAGGCGCCAGGGAGAGGAGAGTTGGCATGAGTAAGGTCGAGGACTTCGAGGAACTGCGGCCCCTGCTGTTTTCGATCGCGTACCGGATTCTCGGCAGTGTGGGTGAGGCCGAGGACGCGGTGCAGGAGACGTGGCTGCGTTTCGACGCCTCGGCGACCCGGCCCACGTCGACCAAGGCCTTTCTGTCGGCCGCGGTGACACGGATCTCGATCGATGTACTGCGTTCTGCGCGGGTGCGCCGGGAGGAGTACGTCGGGCCGTGGCTTCCCGAGCCGCTGCTGAGTGATCCGTATCAGGACCCGGCGCGGTCGGTGGAGTTGGCCGACTCGGTGTCGATGGCGGCGCTGCTGCTGTTGGAGCGGCTCAGCCCGCTGGAGCGGGCGGTGTTCCTGCTGCGGGAGGTGTTCGCTTTCGGGTTCGACGAAGTCGCCGCGGCGGTGGGGCGTTCGGAGGCCGCATGCCGGCAGCTGTTGGTTCGGGCGCGGCGACATATGGAGGCCGGCCGGCCGCGGTTCGCAGCAGACCGTCAGGAGCGGCAGGAGCTGGCGGGGCGGTTCTTCGACGCGCTGAAGGACGGCGATGTGGGCGGGCTGCAGGATCTGCTGGCCGCCGATGTGCAGCTGGTCGGGGACGGCGGCGGCAAGGCGCCGCAGCTGGCCAAGGCCGTCACGGGCGCGAAGAACGTGGCACGGCTGCTGGGCGCGGCGTTCACCTGGCTGATCCGGATCGACGTGTCGTTCGAGCCGCACGAGATCAACGGCCAGCCCGGCGCGATCGTCCGCGACCGGGACGGCAAGGTGCTCCACATCCTTGTCCTTGATGTGCTCGACGGGCAGATTCAGACTGTCCGCACGGTGATCAATCCCGACAAGCTCGGCCACCTCGGGCCGGTCGCCGACGCCTGGGCCATCGACCGCGAGGTGAAGCAGGTCCGCCAACACCTGCGGACGCGCCACCCGTTCGGCTCGCCGATGCAACCGTGAGCGGACGTCGCCACCGGTCTGTCGAGGGTGCGCCGGCGATGATCAATGCGCGAGGGGCGCGACCCGGGAGCACCCGCTGAGCCGAGCGGAACGTTCGAGCTTGTTCCTGGGCGGCCAAGGAAAGAGCTGGCGTGGGACATGCGATCAGCGCGCGGCCACGGTTCGGCCAACTGTCGCTGCCGGCCGAGGCGATGGTCGCAGCCCTGGACAGCAGCACCAGGCGATCGAGAGGTGCGCGACTTGGCCGGGGGCGGTGGGCGCTGCGGTGCGACGCGATACCTCCGAGGGGCGGCAGGGGTTCGGCGGAACGGGGGAGTCGGGTCGGGGCGCGGAGGTTCCCCGAACATCCCTCATGAGTCAGGTTAGGCATACCTAAGTTGCTGACTTGGGTCTCTTTGATCGCCCTGGAGAACTTGGATGCGCCCACACCGGACCCGTGCTCCGCAGCCGACCCCCGCCGAACGCGTGCAGTCGATCCTGCAGGCAGCGCAGTCGATGACAGTGGTGAGCGACGGACATAACGCCGAGGTCAACCGACTCGGCGGCAGCGGAGCGATGGGGCATATCCACCTGCATCCCCCGTCCGAGGACGCTCCGGCCACGTCGCACACGCGCCTCCCGGTTCGGCTGGAACTCACGGACATCGCACCCACCGTCGTACGCGACCGGCTGCGTGCCCGGGTCACCCTCACGGGGCTGCTCGCCGCCCCGTACAGCAACGACTCAACCAAAAGCACCTGCATGGAGTTCGGGCAGGCAGTCCTCGAAGACAGCCGAGGCCGGCACTTCGTCTCGCTGGACGAGCTCTGGGCGGCCGGCCCGGCCCCGATCGCGGTGAACGAGGCGGAGCTGCTGACCCATCTCGTTGACAGCCACGGGGGGCTCGTCGCCCTCTTGGTGCGCCTTGTGCAACCGCGGCCGACGAGAGACATGCTGCGCGCCGTCCCGCTGGCGATGGACCGCTACGGAGTAACCCTGCGCCTGGAATACCCGGCCACACATCACGATGTCCGACTGCCGTTCGCAACTCCCGTCAGCAGCATGGAACAAGCAGGACCCCAGATCCGCAGCCTCCTGGCCACGGCCCGTCGCACCTCCCACCGCAACCGCCTGCTCACCATTCACGAGAGGTGAAACAGTCCGCTCGCAGACCAACAGGATCTCGGGCCGACCGGCGGGGTGCCCCGGTTGTACGTGGCAGGAGCGCCGCTGAGATCCGGCAGCAACTCGCGAAGGACTTCGGTCACTCCCTGTGGCCGTGTGTGTTCACGACCGCGAGCCGACCGCCCTCGTGCCACCCCCATGGCCATGGGGGGCGAGGGTGTTCAGGGGGCCCCGCGAGCTTTGGCCGGCATGACCGCCTGCGCCGCCATCGACCCTCGTGGCTTCACAACTCCCTTGAGATTTCCGTCGCTTCGGCCCGCGGCAGCTCGACCGGCAGGCGTCCGATGCGGAGCCGTCCTCTGGCATCGGCCGCCCAGCGACGGTCCGCGTACGCGCGTGCCCTCGCTTCCAGCGCCGGGGGCATACGACGCCAGGGCCGCCCCGGAGCGTTGGCGTCGGCGAGCTGCCTCTCGGCCTTCCATCCGGACAGAACGGTCCTGCCGCATCTGCGCCACTGCAGAGGGGAGATGGGCGCGCGCTGACCTCCACTGGTGATGAGCGCGTTCACCGGAGCCAAAGGATCCCCGGCCATCGTCTTGGCCAGGAGTACACCGAACGCAAGCGGCAGCAACGCCACGGCGAGTGCGGTGCCGGTGCTGGTGAGGTGCTGCATACTCACGTGCCGCGGTGCGTCAGGAATCATGGTTCTCATTCGAGCAGCGGCAGCGCGGTCGGACATCGGGCGACGTACTCAGCTCGTTCGTCCCCAGGTACTCATACCGCGGCGGCTCGCGGTGAGCACCCGCGTCAGGTGGGTGCTCTGATGCATCAACGGCCCTGCTGATTCGCGACCCAAGCCTCCGTCACGCTGGTTGCGGCTCGGCGAGGGGTGCATGCTGATTCCTGACTGGCCTCGTCACCTGTTTCGCCACACACGGTGGCATCCCTGCCGCAGTGCCTGCTGTGCGGCGCCGGTAGGTGCTGGGCGATGTGCCGACCAGTTCGGTGAAGCGAGTGCTGAAGGTGCCCAGTGATGAGCAGCCGACCGCGAAGCAGATCTCGGTGACGGAGAGGTCGCCGCGCCGTAGCAGCGCTTTCGCGCGCTCGATGCGACGCGTCATCAGATACGAGTAGGGCGACTCGCCGTAGGCCATTCGGAACTGACGGCTGAGGTGTCCGGCGGACATGTGCGCGCCGCGGGCGAGCGCCTCGACGTTCAGCGGCTGGGCGTATTCGCGGTCGATCCGGTCCCGGACGCGGCGCAGCCGCGCGAGGTCGTCCAGGCGCTGCGCCGTGGTGCGTGCGCGTCCCCACGAGGGGTGACACATGAGAGAACTCCCTTTCACGAGGTGGGTAAGCACCTGGGGCGCATGCCGAGACGGGCGCCCCAGGTGCTCGATGGCGATGACCGGCTTGCTGGAGTCGGTCGCCAGCGCGAGACGCTTGTGGTGTGCCGCCGCTGCGGGTGGTCGAAGGCGGCGGACTGGACGCGCTGCAGTCGTGTCCTTCGGGGCTGCTCGCGTCGCCGACCCTCATGACCGGATCGCGGACCGGACGGCTCAGCGAAGCTCCTGGATGCGGACCAGATTGCCCGCAGGGTCGCGGAAGGCGCAGTCGCGGATGCCGTACGGCTGCTCGGTCGGCTCCTGGACGACCTCGGCGTCGCCGGCCTGCAGCACCTTTTCGAAAGTGCCATCGAGGTCCCGGGTGGCCAGCAGAATCCAGCCGTAGGTGCCCTTCGCCATCATCTCGGCGATGGTGCGGCGCTCGTCCTCGGAGACACCGGGGTCGACGGCCGGGGGCGCCAGGAGGATGGAGGTCCCGGGCTGGCCGACTGGGCCGACCGTGATCCAGCGCATCTTGCCCTGTCCGACGTCGCTGCGGACCTCGAAGCCGAGGGCGTCGCGGTAGAAGGCCAGGGATGCGTCCGGGTCGTCATGGGGGAGGAAGCTCGCGTGAATGCTGATGTCCATGACGATGATGCTAGGCGTGGCTCCGTGACCCGCGCTTCTCGAATCCTGACCGATCCGGTCACCTGATCCACCAGGTAGGGGGCGCACCACGGAGCACCTGCCGGTCAGAATGCGGTGCTCGTGATCGCGAACCGGTTGCCCACGCGTGCTCGCCCGGGTAGGAGCGGCGATGGCCGCGGCGCGCCTGGGCCGGGTGGTGATCCTGGGTGGTCCTTCTGCTGGGGCTCTCGGAGTGCTGAGCTCGGCTTGGCGCCCAAGACAGGGCTGTTCTGCGATCAACGCGCGGACTCTGGGGCCTCGTTGAGCGCCGCAAGATCGTCCAGATGTGCGTCCAGTGCGGCAACGCACATCTGAGGGCTGAGGATCTCCGGGTGCAGAAAACGGCACCAAGGCCGTCATCGTGGTCGTGGCTCTGGCCGTCCTGGCGCTCGGGATGGCTGTGGTCTGGCGGAAGGCGGGTCGCACGAAATGATCGGCAGGGTGGGCTGAGGGTGGCCCGGAGGTCCGGACGCGTAATTCGAGCGAGGCGCGGCCACCTGGGAGCGGAATGCCGGACGGGCCTGCAGGCGTTCTGTTGAATCGTCCGAGGACCCGGCAGTGAATCGCGGAATCGGCTGTGCCGCCGATCAAGGGGTACGCGCTGTTCATGACTCTGGCCCGTTCCCTGCCCGACAGCGCCGCCGAGTGGTGGATCCTCCTTGGCGTGGTTGCCCTGTACGCGCTCTCCCGCTGGTTCCTGGCCTGGCGTCAGGCACGCCGCGACGGTGACAGGCATCCGGTGCGCGCCGCGTTCGCCGAAGAAGAGCCTGGCGAGGGGAACGCGGCGCCGGCTACGGGGGGGTTCACTTCCTACCGGCAGTTCCTCGGGTTCGTCACCGCCGCTGTGGTCGTCTCTCTGGTGGTCGCCTTGACGGAGGCCGGCCTTCGAGTGGTACTGCTGTGCACCATAGTTCCGGCCCTCGTGCTGGCACTGGCGTACCTGGACTTCCGCATCGCACGCAGCGCACGCGCACGGCCATAAGCCGGAAGGCTCGGAAGACTCCGGGGTATTGGTCTCGGTGTCGCGTCGCAGCGCGGGGGCGTTGAGTTTGCGCGTATTCCCGGCCGTTGAAGCACGTACGATTTCGTTTCTTCTCTGACCGATCCCGGGTCCAGTATCAAGCACTGGCATGCGCAGCCGCCGGGCAGCCGGCACAGCATGAGCGGGGCCCGGTGGGCGACGGTCCGGCGGAAAGCAGAGATTGGTGCGTGTCACCGCTCTGGCGCCCGGCAAACGTGCCACTTCCTTGTGCCGTGTGTTCGCGGGCGGGGCCGAAATTTATTTGCGTGTTTCTGTGTGAGCCGGAGATCCCGGGACAGGCGAAGGACTGGGTCGCCGGAGCGGTCAAGCAGTTTCGGTGTCACTTTTCCTGTACTGCGTCCAGTCGATGAAGGAGCATTGGTATGAGCGACATTTGGGGCTACCAGCCGACGACCGGTTACACCGCGGGCAACACTCTGACCGGGTGGAAGGTCGAGGCGACCGACGGAAGCATCGGGAAGGTGGACAAGCACTCCGACGAGGTCGGTTCTTCCTATCTTGTTGTGGATACCGGGGTCTGGATTTTCGGCAAGCACGTGCTGCTGCCGGCGGGCACGGTGACGCGGGTTGACGCGGCGGAGGAGAAGATCTACGTCGATCGGACGAAGGAGCAGATCAAGGCAGCTCCTGAGTTCGACAAGGACAAGCATCTCGGCGACGCCGGTTACCACGAGGAAGTGGGCGGTCACTACGGCCGTCACCGCGCCGTCTGAGGATCACATGTGCTGGGGCGGGGCAGCCAGTTTCACTGGCTGCCCCGCCCCAGCGTTGTGCGCAATAACTGCGGCGCTGTGCGCAGCGCCTGCACTCGTCGCTCCCCGCGTGCATGTGGTCCGTCAGGTGCGTGGCCAGGAGAAGGCCGTTCCGGTCGTGCTCAAGAGATTTTCGCATCCGGCAGGTTGTTCTGCCGACGTGGCCACATGTCGGCTGCTGCCTGTTCGACGTACATATGGTCACGCGGGGGCTCGGACGCTGCATCAGTCCCGCTGATTTCGCGACATCACGCCAGAAGGGGGCGCAGCATCTTTTGGTGATGCGCTGATCGGGGGCACGGGCTTTCCGGATCAGCTCCACCAGTGACCTGACCTGCCTTCGCCTGACGCATTGCGTACTCACGGTCGTCGGCCGGGCTCAAGCACCTGCTGCCTTTCCATAAGCGTCCTTGAAGAACGCACACGGCCTCGCACAGCGATACGCCGAAGAGTTCTCCCAGCGACGGTGCCTGCCCGGCCGAAGAGCGGATTCCTGGTGGTCGCTCGGGAGCCGTCATGACACGGTTCCATAGGAGAACCTGGCCCGGAAGGGCCGCAGCGGCGCGCGACTGCGTCCGATGGGGCTGGGACGCCTCGCCGCCTGACGAGGGGGACACCGTGCGGCACACAGCGGACGAGGTAGAGGGCAGCCAGACGGGCCGCAGGCTGTCGTAAACGTGGTTCCTGGTGCTGGTGGTGGTGTACGCGGGCATCATTCAGGGCCTGGGACGGCTGATCGGTGTGGACACAGCTACTCCGACAGTCAGTTCCCCACCACCGAGTCCCTGGTGCGCAACGCGCTGATCCCGATCGGGGCGTCGATCGTGTTCGCCGCCGCGGCCGTCACTTGGCTAGGCTGGTGGGGCGAGGTCCTGCACTACCGCGCACCCGTGCGGCGCTGGGTCCGTTGGGTACCGATCTCGATGCTCGGCGTCGCTCTGATCGGCCTGAATTACGGTCATCTCGTGGACCAGAGCGTCTCCCCGGTCGCTTGCCTGCTGCTGCTCGGGCTGTTCGTCGGCGTCGGTGAGGAACTCATGTTCCGCGGCATCGGCGTCCATGTCTTCCGCCGGGCCGGCCTCACCGAGGGAAAGGTCGCCCTCTACTCCTCGCTCGTTTTCGGTCTCGTGCACGTCAGCAATGCCCTCGGTGAGGGAGCGCAAGCCATCGGGCAGGCCCTCATCGTCTCCACCTCCGGCTACTTCTTCTACCTGTGCCTGCGCGTCGGCGGCATCATCCTGTCGCCGATGCTCGTCCACGGTCTGTGGGACACCAGCCTGATCTCCAACCTCGTGCGCGACGAGCCCCAGGCATCCATCGGAATGGTCCTGATCATCGTCCTCCAGGTCGTTCTGATCTTCGTGTTGCTTGCCAAGCGCCGCACGATCGAGCCCGCCCGACAGACAACGGTCACGGGTACCCCACCCGCTCCGTAATCGACCGTCCACCAGGGCGGGGAGGGGTGGGAGAGGCGCTGCGGAGGGGAATCGTGTCCGCCTTCCGTTTTCGAGTGACTAGAAGTGGATGTTGTGGGCACTCGTGCGGATTTCCATGATTCTGCATAGCGCGGCGGGACGGGGGCAGGTGCTCAGCCATGAACGGGGATACGGATCTTGGCGACGTACAGGCTCAGCGGATTGGCGGCGGCTCGGTGGTGGAAGGGACGACTGGCGGCGGGTCGCTCGCCGATGCTGCACCGGATGGGCCGGTCGCCCGGGACGGCACGGGTGAGGCGGTACACGGCGCTGGGGGCGCGGTGCGGGCCGGCCGACGTGCATGGGCGGGAGCGGCGTACGACGGGACTCCGGGAGCGATTGGGGATGCCCGGCGGTTCGTCGTCGGCTTCCTGGCTCAACTGACGGAGGAGCACAGGGGAGAGATCTCGTCGCGGGTGGCCGGTGCTGCCCAGTTGGTCGTCAGCGAACTCGTGACCAATGCGTGCAAATACGCGCCAGGGCCGTGCGTGGTCAACGTGGAGCTCGACGGGCCGGCTCTGGAGATCACAGTGTGGGACACCGATCCGGCTCTGCCGGTGCCCCGGGAAGCGAAGCCGGGCCGGGTCGGCGGGCATGGGCTGGAGATTGTCAGGGCGCTGTGCGAAAGCTTCGAAGTGCTCTGCGAGCCCATCGGGAAGAAGATCAAGGCCCGGATCCCCGTGCGGCCCGCTGACGGGATGATGGCCTGAGCCCGGGCGGGCCCCGCAGCTCGTACGAGATCTGCCCGGTGGCAGCTGGGAGGACGATCGCGTGCAATTGCGCCGAGCCAACCGGGTCGTCGGCGCGAACTGGTCGTCGCTGACCGGGGCCAGGCCCGGGCGACGTCAAGGGGTTCGGGAGCCGCCTGCCTACCGGCGACCGTGGCACCATCCGTCGTCTCTTACCCGAAGAAGTCGCCGGTGTGCTCCAAGGTCGGTTGAGGTACTCGGACAGATCTGAGTACTTTCGCTCTGATCGGCCATGGGGCGAACCGAAATACTTTGGGCCATGCAACAACGACGACCGAATCTCGTTCCCGAGCTGTTGGCGATCCTCGTGCTGGCTGTGCTGACCTCAACGATGTGGGCTGCCTGGCTGGGCTGGGACCAGCATCGTGACGTGCAACCTGATGGCTCGACGACCGGCCCTTACGAGGCGTGGCAGGTGATCGGGCTGGTGCTGACTCTGCTGGCGGCCGTGTACTGGGCGGCATCCCGACGCTACTTCGCGGGCGCTGTGCTCGGCGTCACGGTCGGGCTGACCGTGGCCGCCTACTACGACTGGTCGGACGACTCCAGTGGCCTTTTCATGGTCGGCGTGGGGATGGTCATGGTGGGAAGCCTCGTCATGACCGCAGCCGTTTCCGCTGTGATCGCTTCTGTGAAACGAGACGGATGAACGGTACGGCGTAAAAAGCGGAGCGGAACATGACGGCCTGGTGCGCTTACCCGACAGGGCAGTGTGCCGTCACGGGCCGCGGTTCGCGGGAGTCGCGGGCCCCAGGGCCCGCCTGCAGCAGGCGGCGCGCGGTCAGGCGTGGCGGACCTTGCAGCGCCGGTTCTTCTTGGTGACGACGAAGACCACGCCACGTCGCCGGATCGCTTGAGCTCGGGCTTGGACTTCAGCGAGTGCAGGTACTTACGTGCGGCCTTCCCTGAGGCCGTATGCCCGGTGAGGTTGGGCTTGGCTCAGCGTTCCTCGCGAAAGGCGACGTGCTGACCGGCCACCGGGTCGTACTTGCGCAGGACGAGCCGGTCGGGATCGTTCTTACGGTTCTTGCGCGTCACGTAGGTGTGGGCGGTCCCGGCTGTCGACTTCAGCGTGACGACGGGGCGCGTGTTGTTGCGTGCCATGAGTGTCCTCCTTCTGCTCACATCACGAGCTTTTGACCCGCGCATGTCAGCTGCTTGCTGCAGCGGCAGCCCTGGTCACCACATTCCCGCCGTGCTCTGGCAGGGCGGTGCCTCCGGCCCGTCTCGCGGGTCGCCGAGGCCCGTGGCCGTCCGTAGCCCTCTCCCGCCTTGTCGCCCTTCGGGGAGACCGCGGAACTGCACGGGGTGAGGGCGAGTGCCGGGCCGCCTCCCACAGGTGCTCCAGATCGCAGGGGCACCCAATCGTCCGCAGGGCCAGCGGCAGCGACCCGATCCGGTGCCCGTGCGAGCCACCCGCTACAGCTCGTCGGCGAACACCCCGGCCAGCTCACGCCATTCAGCCCGCGGCAGGCCGCCGCCACCCTCGTCGGCAGTGAGTACCTGGAGGGCGACATGGTCGGCGCCCGCGTCGAAGTACTCCAGCGTCCGAGCCTTCACATGCTCGGCGTCACCCAGGGCGAAGAGTGCGTCGAGGAGACGGATACTGCCGCCGTCTACGAAGTCGCTCTTCTCGAACCCCAGGCGCAGCAGGTTGTCGGTGTAGTTGGGCAGTCGGAGGTACCTACCCAGCATGTTCCGCGCGGTGGTACGGGCCCGGTCGAGGTCGGTGTCGAGCACTACGGTCAGCTCCGGGGCGAGCAGCGCGTCGGGGCCGAGAGCCTCACGCGCCTCCGCCGTGTGCTCCGTGGTGACGAGATAGGGGTGTGCGCCCAGCGTCCGGTCGGCCGCGAGCTTCAGCATCTTCGGGCCGAGCGCCGCCAGGACGCGGCGTCCGGAGTCCGGGGCAGCGGCGTCGAGTGCGTCGAGGTAGGCCACCATCGCGCTGTACGGCTTGGCGTACTGCGGCACCATCGGGCCATGGCTGACCCCCAGGCCGAGGACGAACCGCCCCCGCGCGTTCGCATCGATCGCCGCGATCCGCGCCGCGACCGTCTCGGCGGTGTGGTCCCAGATGCTCAGGATGCCAGTGGCCACGGTGACCGTGCGGGTGGCGCCAATGACAGCCCCGACGTCGTCGGGCGAAGGGCTGCCGCCGATCCAGAGTGTGCCGTATGCCCAGTTCCTCAAGTTCGGCGACCGCTTCCGCGATCGCCTCCTTGCCCGCGTCATCCGTCCGCGACCCGTGCAGGGCGCTGCTCCAGATGCCGACCCGACCGAATCCCTCGCGTGCCTCAGAAGTCATGGCGTGATCAACGGGGACCCCTGCCCGCCCTATTCCCGGCCGAGCGGGGATTCACCGGTACGGGTGCCGGGCGATTGCTGCGGTGCGGGAACGGGCGGCGCGGAGGATGGGGCCCGTCAGCAGGCCTCTTCTTCCTTCCGGGCAGGGGGCCTTCGCCTCGCAGGCCCCGGAAGCCGTGCTGAGACTGCGGCTCAGGCCCACTCCCGCCGAGAGGCGCACCACGAGGAGGCCGAGAGGAACAAATCCCAACGACGCGCACTTCGCGAAGGCCACCAACACCCGATTCGCACTCGGCACCCGCAGTGTCGACATGGGCATCGCGGCCGTCGACTCCGACGACTCGATCGCCACCAGCGTCGGCACCTACAACGTCAGCAACCCGGTCGCCGTCAGGGGCAGCCGGCGTGCCGCTTCGGGCGCCGCACTCTGCAAGTCCGGCCAGACCACCAAATGGACCTGCGGCAAGGTCAGCTCGTACAACGTCAGCGTCACCTACACGGATGAGGAAGGTGGCCCGGACACGGTCGTCATCGGCCTCGGCAGCTCCAGCGTCTGCACCGAGGGCGGTGACAGTGGCGGCGCCTACATCTCCGGCAATCAGGCCCAGGGCATGACCTCGGGCGGCCCCATCGGCCAGCAGTGCACCGGAGGCGTCAACTCGCGCGGCTCCTCGTACTTCCAGCCGCTCGACGACGCGCTCGCGCACTACCGGCTGACACTCAACACCAACTGAGTCACCTCTCCCGCTACGACAAGGGGCCGTTCGCCGGAAACGGCGGGCGGCCCCCTCTCCGGCGTAAGGCCCGGGGCACGGCAACCCGCCTCCCGCGCGTGTCCCTGCGAGCGGGATCCACCGGCCCGGTCGTCGACAAAAGCCTCGTGCCCGCCGAAAGGCACCATGTCGAACGCCCCCCCACCACAGAGATCGTGACGCGACCTTCGCCACCGTGCTCCGCGAGGCCCTGCGGCGACGCGGGCTGTCCCTGGAGCGAATACGCGACCGCCTGCACGCCCAGCAGATCAATGTCAGCCTCGCCACCCTCAGCTACTGGCAGAGCGGTCGCAGCCAACCCGAGCGGCACCAGTCGCTGCGCGCTGTCGACGCGCTGGAACCCATGCTCGATCTGCCGGCAGGCACCTTGCGTTCCTTGCTCGGCCCGCACCGGCCCCGCGGCCGCACCATGCCTGTGAACTCGGCCGCCCCGCAAAGCCTCTATGGCGAGAATTCCGACATGGAACAGGCGCTGGGGGAGGCGTTCTCGCATTTCAACACCGGCGTCCAGTCGATCGGCATCCATGAGACCGTCTGTCTGGACGAGCACCGGTCCCCTCCCGAAACCTCTGTCACGATGGTGTTGAAGGCCGTCCGGGACTGAGCCTGCGCGGTCGGTGCCGCACAGGTGTTTCCCGTATCCATGCAGGACCGGAGGGAGCAGCCGGGCGCACCAACACACCACAGGCGCGGGCAGCCTTGGTGTTGTGGGCTTGGCCGGGGCGGGTTGATGTCGCAGGGGGTCTTGGGGAGGATGCTGTGCATGACGACTTGAAGAGCACCGGCCGGGCGGCAGGGGGAAGGCATTCCTGAAGGCCGGCGGACTCGGGGCGAGAAGGAGAGCGGCCCTCGCGTCGGCCGGCGGTCTCGTCACGATGCTCGCGCTGTTCTCCTTGATGACAGTGATGGCCAACGTCCAGGGCGCAGTAACGCCCTTCTCCTCGCTGCGGCCGATGCTGGGCGGCGGCGCGACGGACGGAGAGCTTGCCGATACGCTCGATCACGTCAGGCAGCGACTCGCTGACACCTCAAGTACGGGTGGCCACACCCCGCCTGCTCTTGAGGCGATGATCAGCGACTCCTCTCGATTTCACGCGGTGATGGCCGTGATTGCTGTGATGGTGGCGGTCGTCCTCGTCGGCATAAGCGTGCTGTTGTGGAAGGGGCGTGCGAGAGCGGGGTCGTCCGACAGGCGAGCAAGGCGCACTTTGGGGGCGTTCGGTGGTCTCTCGGTGTTGTTGTCGCTGATCGTGATCGTTGGCGCTGTGGCGAACGCGACGACCGCAGCAGCCCCGGTGCCGGCACTCCTGGCCTTCTTCGATGGCGGATGGTGATGTGCCGCGTGGGCGATCACCTCACGCCCTGCGGCCGGAGCGCCTTTCCCGCCTCTGCATCCGCAGCGCCCGCTCATGGTCACGAGGGTGAGCGGGCGCCGGTCGGTAACGCCACTCCGCACAGGGGCGGCCGGGAGTTCTTCGCGAACTGAGCCTGCCGGTCACGCCGGCCAATCGCATCGGGAATGATCGCGTCCGCCTCGTGCGTTGCGTGCCATGAAGACTCTTCGACAGCTTGGAGATGGGCAACATGCCGCTCAAAGGCGAGTACGAGCCGAGTACGACGCAGTTGGTACGTGACCAGGTGGAGCTGTACGAAAGCTCCGGTGGCACGCAAGGAACGACGCTGAGCAGCCTGGTCGGTTCGGACGACGTGAGGCGGCGGGACCTGCCTGTCGTCATCCTGACCACGCTGGGCGCGAAGAGTGCCAAGATCCGGAAGTCCCCGCTCATGCGGGTGGAGCACGACGGCTCGTACGCCGTGGTTGCCTCCTTGGGAGGAGCCCCCAAGCACCCGGTCTGGTACTACAACGTGGTGGCCGACCCCCGGGTGGAGCTTCAGGACGGCCCGGTGCGCCAGGACATGCTGGCACGCGAGGTGACCGGGGACGAGAAGGCCGTGTGGTGGGCTCGGGCCGTCGCGGCGTTCCCGGACTATGCCGAGTACCAGAAGAAGACGGACCGTGAGATCCCGCTCTTCGTTCTGGAGCCGGCGGCCGGGTAGTCCTGACGCGGCGGCACATCCGGTTCGGCCTACGGATCTCCGGCTCCCGGCCCATGGCGAGACTCGTTCCCGACGCCGGTCCCGGCGTCGGGACAACGGGAAGCCCTGGGCGCGCCGAGTGGAGCGCGAGCCGCGCAAGGCCCAGCAGGACCTCAGCCGCAGACGAAGAAGTCGGTTAACCGGGCCAAGGCGCGACTCCGCGTCACGAAAGCGCACGTCAGGTCGCGGACACGCGGCGGGACTGGGTGCGCCAGCAGACTCCGGTCCTGATCGGCGAGAGCCAAGCCGTGCCTCTCGAAGACCTGGCCGTGTCCGGTCTCGCCCGCACCCGTCGGGCCAAGTCCGTCCACGATACGGCCCGGGGCACCTTCCGCCGCCCGCCGTGGAGAAAGCCGCGTGCCGTCCAGCCGCGAAGGCCCCGCCCGGGGTGTTGTGCTGGCCGGCTTTCAGCGACGGGTGGGTCGGCTGCCCCAGTCGAGGCGGAGCACAGCGAGGTCGTCGGAGTGCCGTCCGGCGTTCAGCTGATGGGTCTCCTTGATGAGGAGGTCGACATGGGCGGCCGGGTCCGCCGGCGGCAGTGACCCGATCAGCGTGAGCAGCCCCTCGACGCCGAGCCGCTCGCTCGTCGCCCCGTTGTGCCCTTCGGTGAGGCCGTCGGTGTAGAGGGTCAGGGCTCCGGTGGTCGGAAGCGGGATGACCGTGGAAGGCCAGCGACGCAGCCCGGGAACGATCCCCAGCGCGATGCCGTGTGCGGCGGTCAGTTCCCGAGTCCCGTCGGCTGTGGTGAGGAGGGGTTCGTGGTGGCCGGCGAGGTGGAGAGTGGCAGTGGCGGCATCCTGATTGAGCGTCAGGAGAGAGCAGGTGGCGAACAGTTGCTGGCTGCCGCGTTCGGCGATCAGGATACGTTCCATCAGGTGCAGCAGGTCGTCGCCGCGGTGCCCACCGAGCACGAGAGAGCGCCAGACGATCCGCAAGCAGACTCCGAGCGCGGCGGCTTCGGGGCCATGTCCGCTGACATCGCCCACGACGGCGTGCAGCAGCCCGTCGTCGCCTTCCACCACATCGAGGAAGTCCCCGCCGAGCAGGGCCATCGCGGCGCCGGGCAGGTAGCGGGACGTCACCTTCACCGTGGATGTGTCGAGGATCGGCTGCGGCAGCAGGCCGCGTTCCAGTCGGGCGTTCTCCTCCGCCCGCAGCCGGGCTGCCTGCGCCTCGACGCTCGTGCGTTCGGTCTGGCTCCGATAGACGGCGTAGCGCACCGTCCGGTGCAGCAGGTCCGCTTCGACCTTCCCTTTGACGAGGTAGTCCTGGGCCCCGGCGGCCATGGCATTGGTGCCTGCCTGGGCCTCGGACAGCCCGGTCAGGACGATGACCGCGGTGTACGCCAGGGCCCGGACTGCGGCGACCGCGCCTATGCCCGACACGTCGGGCAGGTGCAGGTCGAGGAGAATGCAGTCGATCGGGGTGGCGAACAGTTCCACGCGGGCCTCGGTCAACGTGGTCCGGATCGTCAACTCGAACCGCAACCCCGTGTCGTGGAGGAGCTCCTCCGCGAGCAGGGCGTCGCCCTGGTCGTCCTCGATCAGGAGGATGCGGTACAGCTGCTCGTCGGAGACCGTTTCCGTGGCGGCGGTCATCGTGACTGCTCCGTGGTGGAACGGGTGGCCTTGGGCAGGGTGGAGGGGCCGGGGCTTTCCGGCGGTTGGGGTGCCAGGGTGAAGGTGATGCGTGCGCCGTCGCGGTATGCCGGATCGACGGCGATGGTGCCGCCCTGGAATTCGACGATCTTCTTGCACATCGCGAGGCCGATACCGCTTCCGGTGTAGGCGTCCTTGGTGTGCAGCCGTTGGAAGATCACGAAGACCTTGTCGGTGTATTCCGGTGCGATGCCGATGCCGTTGTCGGTGACGGTGAACCGCCACAGTTCGCCTTCGCGGGCCGCCGTGATGTGGATTCTCGGCTCTTCGTCCGGGCGGCGGAACTTGACGGCGTTGCCGATCAGGTTCTGCCAGAGCATGCCGATCTGGGTGAGGTCGGCGACCAGGGTCGGCAGTGGATCATGGGTGATCGTTGCTCCGGCCTCTTCGATGCCGATGCTCAGCGTGGACAGGGTCCGCTCCAGCACCTTGTCCAGGTCGACGCTCTGGTGCTCGTTGTGGACCGCCCGACCCGGGAGAAATCGAGCAGGTCGTTGATGAGGGTCTGCATGCGGTTCGCTCCGTCGACCGCGAAGCCGATGTACTGATCGGCCCGGGCATCGAGCTGCTCTCCGTAGCGGCGCTGGAGGAGCTGAGTGAAACTGGAGACCTTGCGCAGTGGCTCCTGCAGGTCGTGGGAAGCGACGTACGCGAACTGCTCCAGCTCGGCGTTGGACCGCTGAAGGTCCGCGGCTTGCGCATCGAGGCGCAGCCGCGCCTCTTCACTGAAGGCCAGTTCCCGTACGAGACGCCGGCGCATGAAGTCGATCTCGCCGCTGAGGCGCCGCAGATCGGCAGGGCCGGTCGGGACGATGGGATGGTCGAAATCGCCGCCGGCGATGGTGCGGGCATCGGCGCCGAGCCGGTCCAGCGGCCTGTTGATGCCGCGGCGCAGTCCTTCGAAGATCAAAGCCGTGAGGACGACGATCAGTATTCCGATGGTGGTGAACACCCAGTTCCGCAAGGCGATCGTGGCCATCAGGACGTCCCTCGCCCGGACGCGGTCCGCGCGCAGCCGCTCCTGCTGGCTGCCCAGAGGACCTGCAGACCATCCCCGTGGTCGTCCTCACCACGTCCGCTGCCCCCGACGACGTGACCGGCGCGTACAGCAGTCACGCCAACGCTTACGTGACCAAGCCGGTCAACCTGGAGGAGTTCGAGCAGGCCGTCCAGAGCATCGACGCCTTCTACCTGGACACCGCCACCCGACCCCGCCACTGAACCACCCGGGGCCTGTCTCCAGGCACCCGGGAGGCTGCCACGGGCAGTTCGTCATAGACGGACACGACGGGCGCGGGCTGGTTCGCCAAGGACTGATCATCCCGCGGCGACCGGTTGTAGTCTCGGCCCTTATGAGTTGGCTGCCTGACGATTTCGTCCATCCCGTCCACGTGCCCGTGCCCAGCACCGCACTTCACCTGCGGCCGATCCGGGAGACGGACACCGCGCTCGACTACCCCGCCGTGATGGGATCCCGGGAGCGCTTGTGGGAGATCTTCGGCCCCGCCTGGGCCTGGCCCTCGGAGACGATGACCTATGAAGAGGACCGCATCGACCTGCTGCGGCACGAGAAGGAGATAGCCGCACACCAGTCGTTCAACTACGCGCTGCTGGACGAGGAGGAGACCGTGCTCCTCGGCTGCGTCTACATCGACCCGCCCGAGCGCACCGGCTCCGACGGAGAGGTCTCCTGGTGGGTGGTGGACGACCTCGCCGGCGGCGAGGTGGAGCGCGCGCTCGACGCGCTGGTGCCGCAGTGGATCGCCGCCGACTGGCCCTTCCAGCAGCCCCGTTGTCTGGGCCGTGACACCACCTGGCAGGACTGGCTCGCGCTGCCGCGCCTCTCCTGACACGTCTGAGGTGATGCCCGGATCGTGTCTTCGAAGATCGTCCGCCAGTTGGCCGACGCGGACGGCTTCGAAAAAATGACGGGCATGCGGTTCCGGTCGGAGTAACCGACGTAACGGTCGTAGCGCGGCTGGAGAGGTCCTGCGGGCCCCTCGGGCGAGATGCCGGGCGGGGAAGGATTCCCGGACGCGATGCAGGGGTGACGTCCGGTCGGCAGGGTGGGGCGGTGCCGTCGTTGGCTTCGTTCAGCGGCCCTCGACTTGATAGGCAAGTGAATGTTTGCCTATTCTCTGGTCGTGGCCGACGACGTTTTCAAAGCTTTGGCCGATCCCACCCGGCGCATCATCCTCGACGAGCTCACGGAGAGGTCCGGACAGACGCTGTTCGAGATCTGTTCGCGGCTGAGCATGAAGCATCACCTCGGTATCTCGCGCCAGGGGGTCTCCCAGCACCTCGCCGTGCTGGAGGCCGCCGGGCTCGTCGAGACCAGGCGGGATGGCCGCTGCAAGTTCCACGACCTGAATACGGCCCCGCTGCGGCAGATCGCCGTGCGGTGGCTTGTGCCCGGCACATCCGCACCGGAGGAGAGCACCTCATGAAGATCCATCTGACCAGCGTCTTCGTCGATGACCAGGTCAAGGCCCTGCGCTTCTACACCGAGATCCTCGGCTTCGTGAAGAAGTACGACGTTTCGGTGGGCGAGAAGGACCGGTGGCTGACCGTGGTGTCGCCCGACGAGCTCGGCGGTACCGAACTCCTCCTGGAGCCCGCGGGTCACCCGGCCGTCAAGCCCTATCGCGACGCGCTCTTCAAGGACGGCATCCCGCTCGCCCAGTTCGCCGTCGACGATGTGAAGGCGGAGTACGAGCGGCTGCGCGGCCTCGGCGTCCGCTTCACCCAGGAGCCCCTGGACATGGGCGCCATCACCGCCGCCGTCTTCGAAGACACCTGCGGCAACCTGATCCAGATCGCGACACAGCCCCAGTAGACAGTCGGCCGCGTGTGGGCCCAGCCGCCGGACGTTGGTGCGGCCCCGGGCTCAACGCCTGTTCCGTGGTGCCGCTATCAACGGATTAGCTGTACGAGAACACGGCCCGGTCGGCGTTCGACGGGAGCGGCTCAGAGGGCCACCACCGTTGCTTCGGTCGCCTTGACGCTGGTCCAGACGGGAGTCCCTTCAGCGAGGCCGAGCTCGGCGACGGCCTGCGGAGTGATCTCGGCGACGAGGTCCGGTGCCTGGTCCGACGTGATCAGGACGCGTAGCCGGCTGCCGCTGGTGGTGATCTCTCGGACGGTGCCGCGCCAGACATTGCGGGGGCTGCCGGTGGGCATGTCCCGGTGTACGGCGACGGCTTCCGGAGCGATGATCGCGAGGCAGTTCGTGCCGGCCGGGAGCGGGTCCGCGGCGATGAGAGTGCCGCCGCCGGTGAGCTGGAGGCCGTCCTCGGTGGCGGTGCCGGACCAGGCGTTCTTGCCGAGCATGCGGGCGACCCACGGAGATCGGGGGTGGCGGGTGACCTCGGCGGGCGGGGCGTCCTGCAGGGCCCGCCCGTCATCGAGGACGAGGACCCGGTCGGCGAGCGCGACGGCCTCGACGGGGTCGTGGGTGACGATCAGGCACACGCCGCCGAAGCCGTCGAGATGGCGGCGCAGGGTGTGCCGGACATGAGCGCGGGTGGTCTGGTCGAGGGCGGCGAGCGGTTCATCGAGCAGGAGCAGCCGGGGGCGGGCGGCCAGGGCTCGGGCGAGCGCGACGCGCTGGGCCTGGCCTCCGGAGATCTGGGCCGGCCTGCGGTGCGCGAGATGGCCCACACCGAGGCGATCGAGCCATTCCTGGGCGCTGCGGCGGGCCTCGGCACGTGACACACCGTCGGCGCGAAGTCCGTACGCGGTGTTGGCCAGTGCGTTCATGTGAGGGAAGAGCGCACCGTCCTGCGGGACCCAGGCCACGCCTCTGCGGTGCGGGGGGAGCGCGGTGACGTCGGTGTCGCCGAGCCGGAGTTCGGCGTGGGCGCGCGGAGTGAGGCCGAGGAGAGCGCGCAGCAGTGTGGTCTTGCCGGCGCCGTTGGGGCCGACGACCGCGATGGTGGTGCCGGCATCCGCGTCGAGGGTGAGGTCGTTGAACCCGGTCACTGTGGCATGAAGTGGCCAACTCCCCACTGCGCCAACGGGATTGGACGTGTCCGTCGGCGCGGTAGGGGTGTCCTCCCGCGGAGCGGGGCCGGAATCGTCCTTCGGAGTCTGCGGCTGTGCTGTAGCGGTGGTCGGGGTGCCGGTCCAGCGTCCGCGCAGTGCGATGAGCACGACCATGGCGATGGCCAGCAGGAGAAGGGAGACGGAGGTGGCGGCTTCGGGGCTGTCCTGGAGCAGCAAGTAGACCTGGAGCGGGAGGGTTTGGGTGGTGCCGGGGAGATTGCCGGCGAAGGTGATGGTCGCGCCGAACTCGCCGAGGGCTCGCGCCCAGGTGAGGGCCGCTCCTGCTGCGAGACCGGGGGCGACCATGGGCAGGGTCACGGTGAAGAACACCCGTGCCGGCGAGGCACCCAGCGATGCTGCTGTTTCCTCGTAGCGGGGGCGGAGCCCGCCCAGCGCCCCTTCGAGGCTGATGATCAGGAAGGGCATCGCGACGAACGTGGCGGCGACGACGGCGCCGGAGGTGTGGAAGGGCAGCGTGATGCCGAACGTGTCCTCCATCCATGGCCCGAGGAGGCCGCGGCGCCCGAAGGCGAGGAGGAGGGCGACGCCGCCGACGGTGGGGGGCAGCACCATCGGCAGCAGGACCAGGGAGCGGACGAATGCCTTGCCGGGGAAGTCGACGCGGGCCAGGAGCCAGGCCAGCGGGATCCCCAGGACGACCGAGAGGCCCAGCGCCCACGCGGAGACGACCAGCGACAGCGTCAGCGCTTGGGTCGTGCCTGGGCTGGTCAGGTGAGAGCCGAGTTCACCCCAGGAGGTACGGGCGAGGATCCCGATCAGGGGCAGCAGCAGGAAGGTGATGGCCAGGAGCGCGGGGATCGCCAGGACGATCGGTGCGCGGGGGCCCGTGCTGTGGCGGGGGAGGCGTTTCATCGACGATTCCTGAGGCTGGAAAACCGGTGCGGGTGGCCCTGGCTACATGCAGCCGGGGCCACGCGCACAAACATCTGTCGGTTACGGCTGCTGGAAGCCGGCGTCCGCGAGGATCTTCTGCGCCTCGGGGGTGGACAGCCACGCCACGAACGCGGTCGCGGCCTCGCTGTGCTTGGACGTCTTCAGGGTGGCGGCCGGGTAGGAGGCCACGGCGTTCTGCGCGTCGGGGATGTCGATCGCCTTGATCTTGTCGGTGGCCGTGGCGGCGTCGGTCTTGTAGACGAGACCGGCGTCGGCCTCGCCGAGCTCGACCTTGCTGAGGACGGCGCGGACGTTGGGCTCCTGGGAGACCGGCTTCACGTCGATCTTCTGGGCGTCGAGGATCTTCTTGCTGTAGCGGCCGACCGGGACCTCGGGCGCGGCGAGCACCACCTTGAGCTTGGTGTCGGCGAGGTCCCCCAGGTTCTCGACCTTCTCCGGGTTGCCCTTCCCGGTGGCGATCACCAGGCGGTTCTTGGCGATGACGGTCGGCGTGTCGGTGTCGGACTTGAGCCCGGCCATCGTCTTGGTGTCCGCGGTCACCAGTGCGTCCGCGGGTGCGCCCTGCTTGACCTGGGCGGCCAACTCCTGTGACCCGGCGAAGGAGAACTTCACCTTCGTACCGGGGTTCTTCTTCTCGTAGGCGGCCCCGGCGGTCTTGAACACATCGGTGAGGGAGGAGGCGGCCAAAATCGTCAGATCGGCCTTCGGCGCGCCGGTCGCCGACCCGCTGCGCTTGGCAGCCGAGTCCTTCGTGTCGTCGTCGCTGCCGCACGCGGTCAGCGGAAGAAGCAGGCCCGCGGTGACAACAGCGGCTGCGGCACGGCGTCTGGTGACGGTGAGGAACATGAGGGTGGAACTCCTTGGGGACGCGGCTGGCTGGTGCCGTCCGAGCGGATGGTGGTGAGCCGCGCCGAATGGGGCCTCCCCTGCTCCGGTCCGCTCGAGAGCTCGGGAGAGGGCGACGCCGCTGGGTGGGGGAGCTGATCAGGTGCGGTCGATGTGCACGCTGGTCGACTTCACGCGGGCGGTGGCCTGCATGCCGACCTCCAGTCCCAACTCCTCGACCGCCTCCCGGGTAAGGAGCGAGACGAGACGGTGCGGGCCGGCCTGGATGTCGACCTGCGCCGCGATGTCACCGAGCTTGACGGCGGTGACGATGCCGGGGAACGCGTTGCGGGCGGAGGTGTAGGACACGTCCTCTTCCCCGCCACCGCCTTGAGCCACCTCGATGGAGAACGCGGCCAGGTCGCGACCCTCGATGAGGCGGCGTCCGCTTTCCTCGCGGTGGGTGGCCACCCGTCCGGCATCCGCCCAGCGGCGGGCGGTGTCGGGGCTGACGCCGAGCAGACGAGCGGCCTGCCCAATGGTGTAGGACTGCATGTGCCACATGTTAGGCACTTTGAGCTCGCATTTCAAAAGTCTGATGTGAAACCACATAGCAGATGCGAGCTCAGTTAGAGGATCACCCGAAGCGTGCGCGAAAGAGTTTCGTCGGGGGTGAGTGCGGGGTGCGAACCCGTTGTCTCCGCTTTGCCGGGCGACTCGCCCGGTCGGCCTGGCGCCTGCGGCGGGCGGCCGACCGGCTGGCCGACGGGTGTCTAGAGTGAGGATGCAAACAGGTAAATCCCCGGCATTTCACCATGAATTCGAGGCGTCTCTTCATGAACCTGAGCATCCGTAACCAGATCCCCGGCACCGTCACCGCCGTCACCGCGGGCGAGGTGATGGCCACCGTCAAGGTCCGCCTGGCGGGCGGCCAGGAGATCACGGCTGCGATCACGCGCGAAGCCGTCAAGGAACTCGGTCTCGCCGAGGGGACCCCGGTCCGCACACTGATCAAGTCCACCGAGGTGTCCGTGGCCACCGGCGCTGTCCAGGGCCTGAGTATCCGTAACCAGATCCCCGGCACCGTCACCGCCGTCGTCACCGGCGGCGCCATGGCGAGCGTCAAGATCTCCGTCGAGGGCGGCGAGCTGACCGCGGCGATCACCAGGGACGCGGTGACCGATCTTGAACTCGCCTCGGGTGCGTCTGTCACCGCGCTGATCAAGTCGACGGAGATCTCGCTGGCAGCCGCCTGATCGGGCGCCGTGCGGCCGGCCTAGTCAGTTGAAGGCCAGGCCCCGACCCACACTCGGGTGATCGCGCTGGTGTAGCGCGCTCCGCAGCGGTCGGCGGGCACCACCAGCTGACTGCCCGCAGCGTCCAGGTCCTGGCCGTCCATCCGGGTGGCCAGCAGGACGGGGACGTTGCCGACATCGGCGTCGATCTCCGCCCACGACAGCACGGTGTGGTGTCCGTCCCCGCCGGCGACCGCCAGAAGGAAGCGCGAGCGGTCCTTGCGTCGGCGGGCGTCGCTCAGTAAGCGGATCCGCCTGTACCGTCTCGGCACGCTCACCCCACCGGAGCCGCTCCCGGAGGGCCGGGGGCGAATCGTGCGCGAGCAGGACCATCAGCAACTCGTGGACTGGGTAGGAGAGTTCGTCGACGCCGTCGGAGAAGTCCCCACCGTGGACGCCGAATCCTGGGCCGACTCGCGCTTCGCCGACAGACACTTCACGTTCTGGGAGACCCCGGACGGCACTCCCGTCTCCATGGCGGCCGTTACCTCGATGGTCGCCGACATGGTCCGGGTGGACCCCGTCTACACCCCGGCCCACTTGCGGGGGCGTGGCTACGCGGGCGCCGTGACGGTCGAAGTGAGCAGAGCCGCGCTTGCCGCGGGCGCGACGGACGTCGTGCTGTACGCGGACCCTGCCAACCCCACCAGTAACGCCCTTTACCAACGCATCGGATACGTACCGGTCACCGACTGGGCCGTGTACGACTTCTCGGTTCAGTAGGCCGACGCGGAGGTTAAGGGGAGCAGCGGCCGGTCAAGCCTCTACGGACGACGGCTTCGTTCACCACGCGGGACGGGCGCCGCCGGGATCGGGTCAGCCCTGCGTGCCGTTCGGTTTCAGCTGCCGGATGGGCCCGTCGAGTTCGCGCTGGTAGAAGTCGATAAAGCCGTCGGGGTCAGGGCCGGCGTTCTGCATGACCAGCCTGTCGAAGCCCGCGTCGACGAACTTCTGCGCCACCTCGACGTACCGGGAAGGGTCTGTGCCGCAGGCGAACTTCTCCAGGATGTCGTCCTCGCGGACGGTCGTGGTCGCGGCATCGAAGTTGACCGGATTGGGCAGCTCGCTCATGACCTTCCAGCCGGTCAGGGCCCATCGCGACGTCTTCAGGGCGGCCTTCGCCGCCGTGTGCTCGTCGGGCGCCCAGGCCATCGGAACCTCCGCGTAGCGCGGACCGGTGCCTCCGGCATCACGGTAGTGCTGGACGATCTCCGGCTTGTCCTCGGTGGCGAACAGGCCGTCGCCCAGCTCCGCGGCGATGCGTGACGAGGACCGGCCGCTGGCGGCCACCGCGATCAGGGGCAGTTCCTTGGGGAGGTCGAACACCCGGGCGTCCTCCAGCCGCAGGTGCTTTCCTTCGTAGGACCGGTACCCGCCGCTCCACAGGAACCGGATGATCTCCAGGGCCTCCCTGAGCATTTCATGCCGGGTGCGGACCGCCTCCGGGAAGCCGGGGCCCACAACGTGCTCGTTGAGCCGCTCGCCAGAGCCGACGCCGAGGACGAAACGGCCTTCTGACAGCAGGGCGAGGGTGGCCGCAGCCTGCGCGATGATCGCCGGGTGGTAGCGCACGGTGGGGCACGTCACGCCAGTCGCCAGGCCGATCCGTGAGGTCTTGGCCGCGATGCTCCCCAGTACCGTCCAGACGAACGGTGAATGCCCCTGATTGTCGAGCCAGGGATGGTAGTGGTCGCTGATCTCGACGAAGTCGAAGCCGGCCTGCTCCGCGAGAACCGCTTGCCTGACCAGCTCCGCCGGGCCGAACGCCTCTGCGGCCAGCTTGTAACCAACCTTCACGTGTTCCTCGTTTCCTCGTGCGCCCAGGGCATTTCGTCCGCACAGAGGTACCCGTCGACGTGAGGGCGTAACGCGTGCCTGTTGGCGACGGGGGCATCTGAGGTCCCTGGCCACGGGCGCCGACGGGCGCGGCCATCGCCCTCGCGCCGCATGCGGTAACCAAACGGGCGAAGTGGCGGGGCCCGGCCCTGCGCATGGATCCGCCCCGTCCAGGACGGCTTGCGCGGCGTGGGGCCGTCGCGGTTCGAACTACTCGTAGGTGACGAGGCTGATCAGCTCAACACCACCGGCGTCGAGCGGGTCCGCGCCTGCGTCGACCGCCGCCACCTGGGCGTCGTCCTCATCGGGACGCCCGGCACCCGCACATGTCTGGCCCGCCGCTCGCAGCTCCACGGCCGGATCGGCTTCGCTCACGCATGGATCGGCCGGGGCTTCTGGTCGCCGCTCGAGTGAGGACCGTCTAGCGGACGGTTCGGGCGCCGGCCAGGATGAGGTTGATACCGGCGAGGAATTGCTCGCGGTCGTCGTGCTCGGGCAGTTGTGCCGCCACCTGATGGACGAACGGGTACTCCGCGCGGTTGAGCTGCGTCCACCGCGCGGCGACGGTCGAGAGGAAGGTTGATCGATCCATCCCGCGCGGGATGAGGTGGGCGCCTGCGGCGTACTGTCCTGCGAGGCCGAGCTGGCTGCCGTGCTCTTCGTGCCCAGTGAGACACCGGCCCGCCGGCTGTGTCGGCTGATCCAGTCCTGGCGCTCCACGGCCGATGACGCCGGGCCCGGGCCGAGCCGGCCTCCGGCTCCACCTTCCCTCACCCGGGACGGGCTGTGACGGCAGCTGCGCGCGGCGGCGTGGGGTAGGCGGTACCGCGTCGGGTCCCATGCTGCTGATGCCCATTGGTTGCAGGCCGCCATTGCCGCTGATCGGCAGGTGTGTCTCCCGGTGTCGGTGGCCGGGGTCTGCGGTCCGTGTCTCTGTGGCGTTCGGGGCGAATCCGCTTCAGCGGAGCGGGGGTGAGGCTGAACGTGCAAGTGGCGGCGGCGCCTCCTCGCGGCGGCCCGGGTGGGTGGCCTCGCCGGGCTGCGGCACCGTCTTTGGGTCGCGGTGTCCGGGCCGGGCATTTCAGGGGGTGACGGTGGTCGGGGAGTTGGGGAACATCGGCGTCAGATCGCGCGACGGGTGCCGGGTCCTGCTCCCGTAGTGGTGGCCCCGGTGCAGCCGCCAATGCCAAGCACTTGATCTTGAACAGTGAGCGGGCACCCGGTCGGCTCCATGTGACACCACCCCGCAGCAACTTGGTGCCACGAGTCTCTCCGCGCGCTGACCTGCAACGATAAGTCGGTCCGGCACTCCGTAGTGCCGTCTTGCGCCATGTGTCGCACCTTTACGCTTGCCAATGGCGCCATTGTGGTGCCACTATTGCGCCATGGACCTCACGTCGTACATCGAAACACTCCACAGGGAACTGGCGGTGGCCGCCGAAGCCGGGGGCGAAGAAGCCCGCGAGCTCGCCGAGCGGCTGACCGCGCCGCTGGAGTCGGCTACCCGCCTGACCCTGCTGCATGTGCTGTCCGCCGCCATGGGTGAGATCACCCGCGAGATCGCCCCGGGCTCGGTCGACGTACGACTGCGTGGCCTCGACCCCGAGTTCGTGGTGGTGCTGCCGCAGGGCGAGGACCGGACCGAACCGCTCGACGCACCGGCGCTCGCGGCGGCCCCGGCCCCCGCCGACACGGAGGAGGGCGGCACCGCCCGCGTCAATCTGCGCCTGCCCGCCCACCTCAAGACCCGCGCCGAGGAGGCCGCGAGCCGCGAGGGCCTGTCGGTCAACGCATGGCTCGTGCGTGCCGTGTCGGCCGCGGTCGACACGGGTGGCGCCGGGCCCCCCCGCAGCCCCAGGAAGACCGGGACCATCGGCCAGAGCTTCACGGGCTGGGTGCACTGACCAGCCACTCGTAACGACTTAGCTCACACCACGTCCCACCAGCAGGGACGCCATGAATAGCCAAGAGGACGGGACAGCCATGCCTTCTTTCGACACTCCGCAGCCGATCTCGGTCAACGCCCACGTGGACGCGGGATCCATCCAGTTCGCCGCGGCCGACCGCGCCGACACCGTCGTGAACGTAGCTCCCAGCGACCCGAAGAAGGACAAGGACGTGCGGGCTGCCGAGCAGACCGAGGTCACGTACGAGGGCGGTGTCCTGACCGTCAGGACACCCAAGCCGCGCTATCGCGTCGTCGGGCCCACCAGCGCCGTCAATGTGACCGTCGAATTGCCCGCCGGATCGTGCGTCGACGTGACCGGCTCCTGGACGCAGGTGCTCGGTGAGGGCCGACTCGGCGAGGTCCATGTGAAGACCTCGGGCGGTGACGTCCGCCTCGACGCGACCGGGCCGCTCCAGCTGACCGCTTCCCACGGCTCGATCATCGTCGACCGGATCGAGGGCGCGGCCGAGATCACCACCAGCTCCGGCAGTCTGCGCGTCGGGACCGTCGACGGTCCCGCCGTCCTGAGGAACACGCACGGCGCCACGACCGTCGGCACCGTGACCGGAGATCTGCGGGTGAGCGGCGCCAACGGCGACATCAGTATCGAGCGCGCCGGAAGCTCGGTCGCCGCCACCACTGCCAACGGGGCGCTGCGCGTCGCCGAAGTCGCCCGTGGCGCCGTCCAGTTGGAGACCTCCAACGGCTCCATCGACGTGGGTATCCGCGAGGGCACCGCCGCCTGGCTCGACGTCAGTTCCAGCCGAGGGCAAGTACGTAACGCGCTCGACGCCTCCGAGAGCCCGGAGAAGTCGGAGGACACCGTCGAGGTCCGCGCCCGCACCCGCTGGGGCAACATCGATGTCCGCCGCGCCCGCGCCTGAGCGTCCACCTTTCACTCCATTCCAGTCACTCCGTTCCAGCCTTCGATTGGGAGGGCACCATGCCTTCATCTGTCATGCCCACATCAGGTTCCGGTGACGGTCGGGAGCGGCCGGCCGCTGTCTCCGCCGTCGGTCTGCGCAAGTCCTACGGTGACAAGCTCGTCCTGGACGGGATCGATCTGCGGATCCCGTCCGGCACCGTCTTCGCACTCCTGGGCCCCAACGGCGCGGGCAAGACCACCGCCGTGAAGATCCTCTCCACCCTCGTCACCGCCGACGGCGGGCAGGCCCAGGTCGCCGGCCACGACATCGCCACCTCACCCGACGCGGTACGCGCCGCGATCGGCGTGACCGGCCAGTTCTCCGCCGTCGACGGCCTGATCACCGGCGAGGAGAACATGCTCCTCATGGCGGACCTGCACCACCTGCCCCGCGGCGACGGCAAACGCGCCGCCGCCGAACTCCTGGAGCGCTTCGACCTCCTGGACGCGGCGAAGAAGCCCGCCGCCACCTACTCCGGCGGCATGAAACGCCGCCTCGACCTCGCCATGACCCTGGTGGGAAACCCACGGATCATTTTCCTGGACGAGCCCACCACCGGCCTCGACCCACGCTCCCGCCACAACATGTGGCAGATCATCCGCGAACTTGTCACCAACGGCACCACCGTCTTCCTCACCACCCAGTACCTGCAGGAAGCCGACCAGCTCGCCGACCGCATCGCCGTACTCAACGACGGCAAAATCGCCGCCGAGGGCACCGCCGAAGAACTGAAACGGCTCATCCCCGGCGGCCACGTACGCCTGCGATTCACCGAACCACAGGCCTACGAACACGCTGCGGGCGCCCTGCGCGAAGTGACCCGGGACAACGAATCACTGTCCCTGAACATCCCCAGCGACGGCAGTCAGCGCCAGCTGCGCACCATCCTCGATCACCTCGACTCAGCCGGCATCGCAGCGGACGAGCTGACCGTGCACACCCCCGACCTCGACGACGTCTTCTTCGCCCTGACCACCGCCACCCAACTCCCCACCCAGCCCAAGGAGAACGTCCGATGAGCACTCTGCCCCTCGCCGCACGTGACACCAGCACGATGCTCCGCCGCAACCTCCTGCACGCCCGCCGCTACCCCTCCCTCACCCTGAACCTGCTCCTCACCCCGATCATGCTCCTGCTGCTCTTCGTCTACATCTTCGGAGACGTCATGAGCGCCGGCATCGGCGGCGGCGGCGCCAACCGCGCCGAGTACATCGCCTACATCGTCCCCGGCCTGCTCCTGATGACCGTCGGCAGCACCGTCGTGGGCACCGCCGTCTCCGTCTCCAACGACATGACCGAAGGCATCATCGCCCGCTTCCGCACCATGGCCATCCACCGCGGCTCCGTCATCACCGGACACGTCATCAGCAGCGTCCTGCAATCCGTCATGAGCGTCGTCCTGGTCGCCGCCGTCGCCGTCGCCATCGGCTTCCGTTCCACCGATGCCGGCGTCCTGGAATGGCTCGCCGCGTTCGGACTGCTCGTACTCTTCGCCACCGCACTCACCTGGATCGCCGTCGGCATGGGCCTCATCAGCCCCAGCGCCGAAGCCGCCAGCAACAACGCCATGCCCATGATTCTGCTCCCCCTCCTCTCCAGCGCCTTCATCCCCATCAACACCATGCCGGGCTGGTTTCAGCCCATCGCCGAATACCAGCCCTTCACCCCTGCCATCGAAACCCTGCGCGGCCTGCTCCTCGGCACCGAGATCGGCAACAACGGATGGCTCACCATCGCCTGGTGCCTGGGCCTGACAGTCCTCGGATACCGCTGGTCGACCTCAAAGTTCAACCAGGACTCGAAGTAACCGCGACTCCAAGCAACCACCACAAGCGCGCGGGCCACCCCCCGCAACTCCGGCAAACGCAGGGCGGCGTACCCCGACACCACGTCGGCGTACGCCGCCCTGCCGCTGCGTCAAACAGCTACCGCACTCTCGCCGCGCACGACGAACCCACCGCCAGACAGGAGACCTGCTGTAACGCAGGCCAGTGAATGCCGCAGCCATGCCATCCCCCGCGCCACCCCAAGCAGTTCCTCGGCCTGCTGGAACCATTCCTCGCCCCGGTGGGTCCGACTGTCGATTTTTGTGCGGGCAGCTCGTGAACCCTGTGACTCGCAACTGCCCGCGCTGCTACGGCTTTCACGCTTCCCCGCGGAGGGTGTGCTGTGTCCGATGCGTGCGCCGGACACAGCACAACAGCAGGTGGAGGCGCGGGCGCGCCCGTTTCTAGCTGCCGCAGACGCAGCCCGCAGCTGCCGGCACGGCCGCGGCGGCCCCGTCGTTCTCGCAACAGCAGGCGTCACTGTCCAGAGCGGGGCTCTTACCCATCTGGTCGGCGTCGGCCTTGACGACGTAGACCTCCCACGGCGGGTCTGTACGGTGACTGGTGTAACTCCCGAGCTGGAAGCGACAGTTGATGACTGACGTGGCGAGTGACATCGAGGCCGGGGAGGCCGCCGTGAATCCGTCGAGTGCCGTGGATGACGGGCTGGTCGCCGAGCTGGTGGCCCGGGCTCAGGCCGGCGGGGTGAGACTGACCGGGGAGGGCGGCCTGCTGGCCGAGCTGACCCGGCGGGTCCTGGAATCGGCCCTGGAGGGTGAACTCACCGACCACCTGGGCCATGAGCCCGGGGAGCGGGCCGAGGGCGGCCGGGAGAACTACCGCAACGGACACCGGTCCAAGACGGTGACGACCGAGGCCGGGCCGGTGGAGATCACGGTGCCGCGGGACCGGGCCGGGACGTTCGAGCCGCAGCTGGTCAAGAAGCGGCAGCGGCGCCTGGGCGGGGTCGACGAGATGGTCCTGTCCTTGTCCGCGAAGGGGCTGACGCACGGGGAGATCTCCGCGCACCTGGCCGAGGTCTACGGAACCGAGATCTCCAAGTCCACGATCTCCACGATCACCGACAGCGTCATGGCCGGCATGGCCGAATGGCAGAACCGGCCGCTGGACCGCGTCTACCCGGTCGTCTTCATCGACTGCGTGAACGTGAAGGTCAGGGACGGCTCTGTCGCCAACCGCCCGGTTTACATGGCCCTGGCGGTGACCGCCGAGGGTCATCGCGACATCCTCGGCCTGTGGATTGGGGACGGCGGTGAGGGCGCGAAGTACTGGCTGCAGGTCCTCACCGAGATCAAGAACCGTGGCGCGGACGATGTGCTGATGCTGGTCTGCGACGGTCTGACCGGGCTGCCTGACGCGGTGAATACCGTCTGGCCTGCAACGATCGTTCAAACCTGTGTCGTCCACCTGCTGCGGAACAGCTTCCGCTACGCGGGCCGCGAGGACTGGGAGAAGATTGCGAAGGCGCTCAAGCCGGTCTACACCGCGCCGACCGAGGACGCGGCCCTGGAACGGTTCCTGGAGTTCGGCGAGGCCTGGGGCAAGAAGTACCCGGCGATCATCCGCCTCTGGGAAGTCGGCTTCATACTGCCTGCCCTGTCTCGTAGTTGGGGTTTGTGCGCGTGAGGTGCGAAGAGGTCTGGACGCGGGTGCGCCAGTACGCCTCGGTCTCGTCGTTCCACGGGATGCACCAGCGGCGGTGACGTCCCTGGCGGGCGGTCATCTCGCCGCTGCGGAGCCAGGGATAGATCGCGGACTCGTGGATGTGCAGGATGCGGGCGACCTGCGGCACCGTGATCTCTCCAGGTTCGGTGGGGTCGTTGCGTTTGGAGCCGATCGCGTGCTGCTGGCGGATGTGCCGGATCGAGGCGACGGTGAAGGGACGGGACTTGCCGGTGGTGAAGCCGAGTGTGTTGAGGTGTTCGGCGATGGCAGCGTCGCTGCAGGTGTCCAGCAGTTCGCGGACGATCAGCACGGCGGCCGTCGGGTTGCGGTTGGTGCGCCGGTCACAGGCGATCTCGTCGGTCGCGCCGGTGTGCCAGCGGACGCCGATGTGTGCGCGAGCGTCGTCGACATGTCGCACGGTGACATCCGCGATCAGGGTCCTCAGCAGGCGCTTTCGGTCTCTGGCCGTGGTGGTCGGCGCGTCCCACAAGGCCGGTAGGTCGTGGGCGAGTTGTTGCAGGCTGCCAGGTTCGGGCACGGCCGGCTCGGCTGCGATCAGGTCCGCCAGTGCGGTCTCGGCCTGGGCGAGGACGGTGAGTTTCGCCTCCCATCGGGTTTCCAGTGACCGGGCGACCATCCGGTTCTCCGGCTCGACCTGAGCGAAGGAGCGCTCGGCACGGTCGGCTTCGTAACGGGCGCGTTCGACAGCGAGTTCGGCGGCCCGGTGGGAGCGCTGGTGACGGTGGTGGACCTGGTCGGCGGCGGCCAGGGCGAGCTGGACGTGCTCGGGGGTCAGCGCGTCCAGCAGCAGCCCTGCGACCTGCGGGTCGACGGCCGCGGCGGCGATGGTGTGACAGCCGGGGGCGAGGACTGCGTCGCTGCGGGCCCGGGTGCACACGTAGTCCGCGGTGTTGTCCGCGCGCCGGTAACTGGTGTTCATCGGGAAGCCGCACGAGCCGCAGAAGATGATGCCCTGGCACAGCGGCGGGCCCTCGCGCGGCGGCCGGGCTCCGGTGTTGGTGCAGTTCGCGGCCAGCTTCGCCTCGATCTGCAGATAGCGCGGCCAGGAGATATACCCCTCGTGATGCTCGGTGATCAGGACTGGCCACTGGTCACGGGGGCGGCCGGTGACCGACGTGGTCACCGTGCCGTCGGGCCGGACGCGACGCACGCTCCTGTCACGACCATAGGCGTAGGCACCGGCATAAGCGGGGTTCTTCAGTACGGCGACGGCCCGGCCATGGGTGAGCCGTCCCCAGCCCAGGCGCCCCTCCCAGACACCGGTATCCCGGCGCGGGAAGCGCCGCCCGGCAAACGCCCGCACCACACCGAGAGCGGAACCATGCTGGTCGAAGAGGGAGAACACGTCGGCGACCGCTGTTCGTACTTCCTCGTCCGGGTCGATGACGATGTGTCCGTCACTGTCGTGGAGCAGGCCGACGGGCAGCGGCAGACGCAGGTCACCGCGCTCGGCGGCGGCCTTGCGGGCTCCCTGCAAGCGTCCCGCCAGGATGTGCAGTTCGGCCTCGCTCATCGTGGACTTCAGGCCGAGCACCAGACGATCGTTGAAATCTCCCAGGTCATAGACACCATCGCTGTCGATCAGGAGGGTGTCGGTGAGCCGGGCGAACTCCAGGAGCCGGCCGAACTCGGCCGAGGACCGGGCCAGCCGGGACACCTCCAGGCCAAGCACAGCCCCGACCTCGCCGAGGCAGACCCGGGCCACCAGCTGCTGGAAGCCGACCCGGGTGCCGGAAAACCGGCCCGAGGTCCCCAAGTCCGCATCCACGACGGTGATATCGCAGGCGGCCCATCCCAGCTCCCGAGCCCGGTCGGCCAGCGCGTACTGACGGGCCGTCGACTCGGTGTTCTCCCTGACCTGCAGCAGCGTCGACTGCCGCACATAGATCAACGCCAGCCTCGACCGGTGCGAGGCAGTGATCTTCTGACTCCCGCTCATCCCTGCTCGCCTCCCCGCGCAGAGCAGACTCGATCATGTTCGCGACCAGCAGCGCAGCAACCCGGTTCCAGTCCTCGGCATGCGTCACCGCCCGTCACCTCCACTCGGGCGACTGCAAGCGGGCCGCCCCTCATGACGTTCCTCCGCCGCTCGGCTCGCCGCAACGGCTCATCAGGGCATTCACCAGGGCAGACAGCGCGCAGAGCCCCTCGATCGCGAGCCGGTTCTCACTCGCGACTGGAGCGCGATCCGTCCACGCCTGCGGCAACGTCACCGTCATGCCGTCACCGGCCGTGCAGATGAAGACCAGCTGCCCCGAACGGCGCACCGTCCGGCACACGCGCACCCGGCGCCCCGACCACGGATGGAACGGGTGAGTGACGGTCAACGAATCCACAGAATCAACACGATCAGGGGCACTATGCGCTGCCCTCTGGGAGAACGCCTGGGCCGAGTTCGTTCCCTTCCTCCAGTTCGATGTGGAGATCCGGAAAATCGTGTGCACGACCAACGCGATCGAGAGCGTCAACGCCCGCATCCGCAAGGCGGTAAGAGCTCGCGGCCATTTCCCCAACGATCAAGCCGCCCTGAAATGTGTGTACTTGGCGGTGATGAGCCTGGACCCCACCGGCGCAGGACGCAAGCGGTGGACCATGCGGTGGAAGGCCGCACTCCAGGCCTTCGACATCGCCTTCGACGGCCGGCTCACCGCCGGACGCCGCTAAAGAAATCCGAACGAGTTCCACCGTTCGCTACACAGACCCGTGGCCTCCCGTTCGCGACAGGCTGCGTGCGATCGCAGCCAAGACAACCGCCTGATCCGGGGTGGCATTTTTACCGACCTTCGGGGCCCCTCACTGGAGCAGGAATCGGGCCCTGACCCCAAGGCCGGGTATTTAACGTTTTCGCAGGTCACGCAAGGGAGTTGATGGGCGTTGGTGTAGCGGCTGTGTAGATGCCGAGCCCGGTCTTTGTGATGTGGCCGTCTTTGCTCCAGCGGGAGAGTTGTCTGTACATGGTGCCGAGGGTGATGTCGCCGAGGTGCTGTGCGAGTTCGTGGGTGCTCCAGCGGCGCTGGGGGTGGCTCTGGAGGAGGTGCAGGACCCGTTCCCGGCGGCTGTGCGGGGAGCGGTGGGCGTGCCTGTCGTCTCGTGAGACGTCGGGCAGGAGGCGCTCTTCGGCTGTGGGCGCGAGGACGGTGATGTCGAGGTCAGTGATGGTGCGGCTGCTGTCGGGTCTGCCGTCGTCAAGGCGAACGCCGTAGCGGCAGGTCGGCGATTTCACCTTCCGGGTGCTCACCCGCTGTCGCCTCGGCGGAAGCAGGGCTGCCAGTACCCGGCGTCCGATGAGACCGACCGGCTCGGCGGCCGTGGTGACGACGTCGGCGGCCTGGACGACTTGGTCACGGGCGGTCTGGAGGGCGATGGTGAACCCGCAGCGGTCCGGTCGGTGCCCGAGACGGACTCGGCGGCATCGACCATGACCGTCCGGAGTACTTGGTAGAGCGTCAGCAGGGACCACATCTCCTGCTCGATGCCGACCGGGTCGCCCGAGCGCAGCAGGCGCCCGCCCGTGATCGTGTGGCGGAGCGCGTAATACGCCGATTCGTGTTCCCAGCGCTGGTGGTAGAGCCCCGTCAGCGCGGTGGCCGGGTAGCGTCGGGCATCGGTCAAGGTGGTGACCAGCCGGTAGGAGCTGGTGAAGACGGTGCTGTCCGCGCAGGTCACCGTGATCTGCGCGTCGATGACCCGCACTTTCACGGTGCCGAGTACCGACAGGTACGAACCGTCGGCCAGGCGGGCCAGGACCGGGGTGCGCCGGTTGTTGCGGAGCCTGCCCAGGACCTGGGCGCGGGTGGCGGTCACCGCGGCGAGGAAGTCGTTCCCGTCGAACCCCTTGTCCCACAGCACCAGCATGTCCGGTCCCAGCAGATGCAGCAGCCGGCCAGCATAACTAGTCTCCCCCTCAGCGGTCGGGCCGAACACCGCACCGATCAGAGCCCGGGTGCCGGTCTCGACCAGCGTCATCAACTCCACCGTCGGATAGCCGTGATGCGCCGTCCTCCCCAGCCAGGAGCGGTTCCGCTCGGAGTCGGGGACCCTGATCGAACTGCAGCCGTCGAACGACACCGTCCGATACGGGCCGAACCGCACCCCTGGCGTCCCAAGTTGGGCCAGCGGCCCGGCCAGCACATCGAACAATGCCCGCAACGCCGCAACCCCGAGTCTCCGGCGCAGGTCACGCAATGCCTTCGCGGTCGGGAAGGCTACCGGGATCCCGGACAGGCCGGCAGTCAGCTTGTTCCAGACCAGCCGGTAGCCGACCTCGGGGAACAGGCACATCGCGAGGAGGAAGTAGACCCCGACCCTCGAGGGCAGATCACGCAGCCGCTGCTGCACGGTCTTCGTCTCCGCCACGACCGCATCGACGAGTTCGAACGGCACGATCGCCGTCAGCTCCCCAAGATGGCCGGACGCGAACCGGCCCGCGGCCACGGTGACCGTACGGGTGATGGCCGTCAGCGAAGGCGACGGGACACGATAAACAGGCAACGGAGCTCCTTGCGGGACAAGCTGTCTTGGACGACTGCCTGTACCAACGAGCTCCGTTGCTCTACATCAGCACCCGCCATCTCCCCTTGCGTGACCTGCGTAAACGTTAAATACCCGGCCTTGGCCCTGACCTCGGATCTTGGACACCGGAGACACTTGGATCTTGTTGGTCCAGGAGAACGGAGTCCCCGTGGGGATGAAGCATTGCCCCGCCGAGTTCAAGTTGGATGCGGTCGCGCTGTACCGGTCGAGGCCGGGAGCGACGATCAAGTCGGTCGCTGCCGGTCTGGGCGTCAATACCGAGACGCTGCGGAACTGGATCCGGGCCTCCGACGGCCGGAGCCCGGGCTCTCATGTGACGTCCCGGGCGGCAGGACCGGCAGCATCAGTGTCCTTGGAGGCGGAGAACGCGGCGCCGCGCAAGCAGAACGCAGAGCTGAGGCAGGAGCGGGAGATCCTGCGCAGGGCCGCGAAGTATTTCGCGGGCGAGACCAACTGATGAGCAGCCGCTTCCAGTTCGTCGCCGACCATCAGCGCCGTTACGGCGTGAAGCGGCTGTGCACCGTCCTCGGCATCGCCCGCTCCAGCTTCTACTACTGGCGTCGCACCGCTGCCGAGCGGGCTGCCCGCCAGGCGGCGGACGCCCGGCTCGCGGCCCGGATACGCCACGTCCACCGGGACTCGGACGGGGCTTACGGAGTCCCCAGGGTCACCGCCGAACTCCGCGACGGCGCCTGGCAGGCCGTGAACCACAAGCGCGTCGCCCGCGTCATGCGGGCCATCGGGCTCGCCGGAGTGCGCCTGCCCCGCAGGCACCGCACCACCTTCGCGGACCCGGCCGCGGCCAAGGCCCCGGACCTGATTGGCCGCGATTTCACCGCGACCGCGGTGAACGCGAAGTACGTCGGTGACATCACGTACTTGCCCGTCAGCGGCGCGAGCCGCTCTATCTCGCGACCGTGATCGACCTGTGCTCACGGCGCCTGGCCGGATGGGCGATCGTCGATCACATGCGCACCGAGCTCGTCATCGACGCCCTCCGGGCCTCCGAACGGACCCGCGGGAGTCTGGCCGGAGCAGTGATGCACACCGATCATGGATCGCAAGGCGGATTCAACTGGTCGTCGCAACACCTTCTGATCACGGAGGTGTGTGATGGGACTACCGAGGAAGCAGCTGCCGGAGGTGCCATCGGGTGCGCGGCGGCAGTGGGCCGCGGACGAAGCGATGCGGCCGCCGATGCGTTCACCGGGCCGGCCTGAGCCTTCGCGTGCTGTGCAACGGGAGTTCTGGCGTCTGATCGCATCTGGGATCACCTCTGTCCAGGCCGCCGAGGGGGTCGGCGGGTCGGCACCGGTCGGGATTCGATGGTTTCGACACGCTGGCGGGATGGCGCCGCTGAGTCTGGACGAGCCCTTGGGCCGCTACCTGTCGTTCGCCGAACGCGAGGAGATCGCACTGCTCAAGGCTCAGGACAAGGGCGTGCGTGAGATCGCCCGCACGATCGGGCGCGACCCGGGAACGATCTCTCGCGAGCTGCGTCGTAACGCCGCGACCAGGGGCGGCAAGCCGGTCTACCGCGCTGTGGTGGCCCAGTGGAAAGCGCAGCAGGCCGCGAAACGCCCCAAGACGGCGAAGCTCGTGGACAACGACCGTTTGCGTGAGTATGTGCAGGACCGGCTCGCCGGCACGCCCGCCTCGGACAGCGATCGCCGATCGCTTACGAGAACGACTCCCAAACAACATCAACTACCCTGGCCCAGGCCGCATAGACGTGTTCAAGATCCGGGGTCAAGGCCCCCCTCGAGTTGGCCCTCGCCTTCCACCAGGCCGTCCTGGACGACCGCGACGCACTGACGGCCACCGTCTCCCGTCTGCGTGAACTGCCCCAAGGCGGGGACTACGCCTACTACGCCGACATCGCACACTTCATGGCCGACCTCCCGCTCCCCGCCGAGCACACCGCACCGCAATGGCTCGACAGCGAACACGCCACCCGCACCCGGTGGCACCAACTCGTCACGGCCCGGCGCACCTTTCTGCGCACCAGCAGGTAGACGTGTGTGTACGTGAGCTCGCACCCCGACATCCGGTGGAAACCGAAAATCCCGATACCACGGCCTATCCACGTGAAGCCCTCCCGGCGATCCGAAAGACGGATGATCATGCCGCAGGAGAACGCATCCGCTCAACCCGATAACGCCAACCCATCGACGATGCCATCGGCTGCCTCCGCCATCGTCGAGGCGAACATCCGACGACGACACCTGAACCATGCCTGACCAGCAGAAACTCAGCGATCACATAAGGAAGGCAACGGCTTCTTAAGCAAGAGCAGCCGAGACAAATGGGAATCCACCAGGCTAAGGCAGCATAATCACTGAAGAATCGATCCTTAATACTAAGGAGACTGTCAAATATGAGACAACTTTAAGGTCATGCATTGTCAAAAATCAAAAGCAACTGGCCGGTAACTGGCAGCGTAGCGATAGGGTGATCTAAGTTTACTGTCAGTGATGGAGGTGGCGGAGGCCATCGGGCGCGCGGGAAAGCGTAGGTTGGATATCGAATGCAAGCCTTACGGCTGAAACCGCAAGAACAAACCGCGGTCTGGGCGCGCCCTTGACCGCGTGCAGCGGGGGGAGAGAAATGGAAAGATCGCAAAGCGGAGGGGCAGGTAAGACTGGAGGGGCGTCCCGCCCCGGAATACCCCGCCCCGGGTCAATGGGCGATATTCTTTACCTTATCAGTTCTCATCGATCCGAGGTGCCGTCCGCCCAGGTTCTTCGGATACTCGACAATGCCCGAATATCCTTCGTGCGGGGCGACACCAAAGCCGCCTTAGCTTCGACCGATGAAGCGCTTGAAGGCATGGAGAGTTGCGACCCGTCATATCGTGACGTCATCGCGTTTCGATTATTCCTAGAATCCATGATCAGCGTGGATTCAGAACGGGGGATAGCTGAACTAGGTGAAGAGTCCACTGAAAAGTGTGATGCGCTCGGAGTGGTCTCTTTATGCATCGAGTCGGATAAACAGTGGCATTCCGGGGGCCTGATGCGGGGGCTGTCGCTGAATCGATCCGCCATCGAGAATTCTCATGACGTGGCCCCGATGTGGCGTGTCTATGCTGATATGCTACTCGCAAAGAAACTCAGCGACATACATATATCCCTCCAAGCGAACCGTGTCATTCGTGATATGGAAAGCTTAATTGACAGATCCGGCCTTCTCGTGTTCGGTTCCCTGTCTGAAGCGCTGCGCTCAGTGCTTCATCTTCAAGCGGGACACTTCGAAAAAGCGACGGATTCGGCCGCGACAGCCGTACGCATAAGCGTCGAACAGGCCTCGGCTGTCGGTGTAAAGCTCGCCCTTTCAGTCGAGGCGATCGCCCATCTGGGACGTGGCGAGTGGGATCGAGCGTCCGAGGCCCTGAAGTCGTTCCACGCGAAAACCAACTATTACGCCCTGCCTGACTCTGTCGCACGAGCCGCCTTCGCAGAAATCGCCCTGGTCGCCGCATCAGAAGGACCGCGTGCGGCCACCGAACAGATACATGCGAAATGGCATCTACTCAGCACCGACTCGGCGTGCTTCATTGAGGATCCCGCGCGGCCGACGTGGCTGATCAGCGTCGCTCGGAGAGCCGGCGACATCGCCCTCGCCCAACGCTGCCTCCGGGCGATCGAACGGCTGGCGAACCGTAACCCCGGTTTCACTCTGTTGGACAGCGCTGCGGAAAGCGCACGGACCGCCCTAACGGGCGAGAAGCCGGAGCTATCGTCGATCCTGGACTTCGGCGCGGGTCGCCAACGTAATGCCGCGTCACCAGGTGCCTCTTCCCAAACGCCAGCATCAGAAGCTCAGCGCCGCGACCGACCTGCACCGCGTTCCCCGCAACCGATCGATGCAGTCTCCGCAGCGCCGCATGAATCGAGCCGGATGGCCTCACTTAGCATACGGGAGATCGAGATCGCGCGACTCGTGAGCCGTGGTATGACGAACCAACAGGTGGCGAAGCAGCTCGAGCTCTCTCCGCACACCGTGAATTTCCATCTCCGCAACATCTACCGAAAGCTCTCGATCTCAACGCGCGTCAAACTCGGGCCCATCATCGCCCAGTCCGAGCGGGGACAACGGGGCTCCTAGGACAAACCCCAACAAGCTGCGCTCCTGCGGCGTTGCCCATCGTGAGGGCATGCCCTCCGTCGAGCGCGCTCACAAGGCCTCATGAACAACCGCACCGAGAACTTCCACCAGCCCACCAGACAACGCGAACGCGCCATGGAGGGCTTCCGCGACGCCAGGGCGGGGCACCGGTTCCGGGGTGATTCAGCCATCTCATCCACTTCAAACCACAGCGCCAGCTGATGAGTCACCCCGAACTGCCGCACTGAGTTGACCATCCGCTTCGCGATCTGGAAGCAAATCACCGGTGTCACCGAACTGACCACGGCGGCTTGATTGAGGACCGAGACTGTCCCCGGGCATGCCGTGACACACTCTTCGACATCCCCACCCTCGTCAACGATTACGCCGACGTGGCCCGGCTCAGCACGTGGCTCAGGCCCTTGACCATCTCCGTCGCCATCACCGCCTGCCCCGAGGTTGAGAAGTGGATGCGGTCCTCGCTCAACAGATCTTCCCGCGCGTTGATGGGGTGGTTCCACATGTCCACGACGAGGGCATCGTATTCGGTGGCCAAGCCACGGATGATGTCGTTGATCTTGGTGACCCGCTCGTTCCAGTCTGGGAAGACGGGAATGACATACGCCTTGCCCAGGGTGAACGTCGTCAGCTGGGCCCCAGTGGCCGACGCCAATTTGTACATGCGTCGTAGCTTTTGCAAGATCTCGTCGAAGTCCGGTGCGCGCCGTACGAGGTCATTCGCACCGCACGGCAGGTGCAGCAGGTCCGGTTCGAACTCCGACACTCGGGCGATCTGCTTCTCGAGGGTCTGCGCCGTCGTCGCTCCGTCCTCTGCCGTGTTCAGGTACTCCAGATCCGGTCGTACGCGACGAAGGATGTCCGCGAGCCTGTCGGGCCACCCCTTGTCCGTATAGCCGGGGCTGGGGTCCCCGGTGCCCGCCGACAGGCTGTCTCCGATCACGGCGAATCGATGCCACGGGGCATCGAAGAGCAGCGCGGCTGCATCCAGCGGCTGCAAGCAGAACGGATCGGACTCCTCGGTGATGTGCGTCGAATTCATGGATAAAGAATACGGTCGATCGTATGTAAAAACAAGGGTCATCCATCCGCGCGGAGCCCGCGGTCCAGGGCCATAGAAAGTTCGGCCTGGACTACGGTCTTGGCAAGAGGGCGTAGGCGCGCCAAGTCCGCGTCTGCGGCGTGGGCTCGGATGGTCGTCGTGAAGATGTCGACCATCGCTTCCGCGTGGCGGCGAATACGGGCCGCAGAGTCCAGGACCGCTGCCAGAGGCACACCTGTTCGGACCAGGGAGGCGGAGGCCTCGAGCAGTCGGCGGCTGATGTGCACGACCACGTCACCCTCGGTGCGGATGTAACCGAGGCCAAGAGCGGTGGCAAGGTTGGCTGCGGTGGCCTCGCCCTCAAAGTGGTCTGCCAACTCCTCCGGCGCGAGGCGGACCGGATTCTCCTCGGTGGGCCGGCCCAGGCCGAGGAGTTCGCCGACGTCACGGCCCGACTCGAAGGCCTTGGTCAGATCCGCGATGGTGTTCAGGGTGTGGCCGCGCTCCAGCAGGGCGATGACGGTGCGCAGGCGGGCCAGGTGGTGGTCGTCGTACCAGGCGATGCGGCCCTCGCGGCGGGGCGGCGGCAGCAGTTTGCGCTCGCGGTAGAAGCGCAGGGTGCGCACGGTGATGCCCGCCTTGCCTGCCAGTTCATCTGCCCGGTACTCGACCGGGGCCGCCGTCCGGCCGCAGTCGGCGGCCCCGCCGTCGCGTCGCACTCGGCGATCCATTAGGCCTGCGCGCCGATCACGAAGCGCTCCCGGTGTCTCCTGACCGAGGGGATCGTGTAGCGGGTGGCGGGGTCGGAGGTTGCCCGGAGCTCGGTGCCGGGCCTGATGCCCAGTTCGTGGCTCAGCACCGTCTCCGCGTTGTTGTAGGCCTCGATCGCCTCTGCGTGTCGGCCCATGCGCTGGAGGGCGATGATGTGCCGTGCGCGCATCGGTTCGTTCAACGGGTCCTCGGCAATGAACTTCCTGGCATGGAGGACCACCTTCTGGTTGTGGTCGAGCGCCAGCCATGCGTCGATCAGTGTGTCCCGTGCCGCGGCGCGCCACCGGTGCAGTTCGTCCGCCGCTGTGGCGATCAGCGGCCCTTCGAGGGCATCGATCAGGGCGTCTCCCTGCCATAGGGACAGGGCGTCCTCCAGGATGGTCGCGACGACCGAGGGGGTTCTCGGGGCCAGGTTCAGCGCGTGTTCCACCAGCCGCACGAACCGGTTGGCGTCCACCGCGTCCCGCTCGATGTTGAGCCGGTAGCTGGAGTTGACCGTCTCCAGCAGGTCGGCGCTCCCGCCGTTGTGGTGCAGCCAGCGGCGCAGCCGGGCGACATGGGCGTGTACGGCGTTGATGGCGTCACCCGTGGTCCGGATGAGGTCCAGTTCCTCGATCAGCTCGTCGCGGCGGACTTCGCTTTCGGCGCGGAGCGCGAGAACGGCGAGAATGCTTCGTAACTTCGCCCCGCTCAGCATCCTTTCGGTATTCTTGAGAACGATCCGCTGCGGCCCCAAAATGTATATTTCAGCGACGGTCACCGTTCTTCTCCCCCTACTGTAAAGATCAGCGTTGACGCTTTCTTTTGCGCTTTCTTTTGGAATCGCCAAATGATGGCCGAGTGAGATCCTAATTCGTACACATGTCGCATGTGCAGCCCCACGTTCAGGTAGGGTCCATCGGCGCTACCCCCTGTTCGAGTAGGAGGCCTACTCGAACAGGGGAGTCGGCCAGTCGCCTGTGTGGCGCACAGACCGATCCATCCGAGGTCAAATGCTGTACGATCGACCGTATGGGAAGTGCAATGGAGCCGGTCACTTCACGCTCAAATGGCCCCGGATCGTATGCGCCCCTGCCCCTGAAGCAGGCGGAGGTAACGGACAAACGCCTTCTGCGCGGCGCCCGTACACGGAAGATCGTGCTCCGCCAGGCTGTCGATGTCGCCTCGCTGGACGGCCTCGGCAGTGTCAGCTTCGGCCGCCTCGCGCTTGACACGGGTCTCAGCAAGGCGGGAATCCAGGCCCTCTTCAAGACGAAGGAAATCCTTCAGCTCGCGGCCGTAGAATTCGCGCGCGGGCTCTTCATCGACGCCGTGATCCGCCCGGCCAAATCGGCCCCCCACGGCACGGAGCGGTTGCGTGCACTACTCGATCACTGGACCGTGTACGCCGAGACACCGCTTTTCGCCGGCGGGTGTTTCCGGGCTGCGAACCTTGCGGAGTTCGACAGCCGCCCCGGCCCGGTCCGCGACGCACTCTTCCGCGACCAGCAGGAATGGCGCGAGGTCATCGCGGCCGAATTGTTCTGCGCCGTGAACGCCGGTGAGATCGCCGAACTGGACGTCGAACTCGCGGTCTTCCAGATCGACGCGCTGCTGTGCGCCGCGAACACGGCTCATCAGGCTGGGGACGCCGATGCGGTGGGCAAGGCTCGCCGTATCATCGAGGGGCTGCTCGTCGCTCCGCGCTGACGACGAACGCCGATGCGGCGGACCGTCCGGTCCGCCGCATCGGCGTGTTCACGCGCTGTTGCCGCGGGAGCGTCAGCCGGCCGCAGGGGCCTTCTTGTTCGGGAGCAGGAAGACAAGTACGGCCGCCAATACCGCGATGGCGAAGGTGGTCAGGGACGACATCGCGAAGGCGTGGCCCGCTGCGTCGATCCTCCCGTCGGTATCGGGGTGGTAGGAGTTGAAGAAGACCGCTCCGATCACGGCGACGCCCAGGGCGCCGCCGATCTGCTGGGCGGTCGACAAAACCCCGGACGCCATGCCCACGGTTTCCGGGGCGATCCTGCTCAGGACCGTGTTCAGCAGGGGCGTAATGAGCAGTCCGCCGCCGACGCTCTGGAGCATCAGGGTGGGAATGATCAGCAGGGGCGTCAGCCTCGATCCGGAGAGCAGGACGACCGCGGTGGTCAGGTAGCCGGCCGCGAGCACCACCGCGCCGATCTCCAGGACGCGCCGGCCGTACTTCGGCACGAGCCGGCCCGCGACCTTGCTGAAGACGAAGAAGGTCACCGCGGCCGGGGTGTAGACCAGCCCTGCGCCGAGCGCCGACATCCCGAGCCCCTCCTGCATCGAGATGGACAGGGCCAGGTAGTAGGAGGTCAGCAGCGCGTACACAGCCATCACCAGGACGATGCCGAGCGAGAACGAGCGCTGCGAGAAGAGGCTCAGCTTCATCAGCGGCTCCCCACCGCGCCGGTCGATGCCACGCTCCAGCACGACGAACAGGGCGAAGGCGGCGATGCTTGCGGCGAAACAGGCCCAGGTCCACCAGGGCCAGCCAGCCTCGCGCCCCTGGATGAGCGGGAACGTGAGCAGCAGGAGGGCGGCGCTCAGGGCCATCACGCCCGGAAGGTCGAGCTTTCGGGTGCCCGTCGCCCGGGATTCCGGCACGTACTTCGCCGCGAAGACGATCGTGGCGATCCCGATCGGCACGTTGACCCAGAACACCGAGCGCCAGCCGGTGCCGAACAGGTCGGCGCCGATCAGCAGACCGCCGACGAGTTGGCCGCTCATGGTCGCCAGGCCGATCACGATGCCCAGAGTGCCGAAAACCCGGTGCCGTGCCTTCTCGGGGACGGCGAGGGTGATGACGGCGAAGACCTGGGGCACCATCAGGGCCGCGCCCAAGCCCTGGACGATGCGGGCCCCGATGAGGGTGCCCGGGTTTTGGGCCATGGCGCAGGCCAGTGAGGACAGGGTGAAGACGGCGGTGCCGGTGATGAAGATCCGCTTACGGCCGTACAGGTCCGCGAGCCGGCCGCCGGTGATCATGAAAACGGCGTAACTCAGCTGGTAGCCCGCGAGGACCCACTGCAACTGGCCGACGGATGCGCCTAGGTCGGCCTGGATCGCGGGACCCGCGACCACGACAATGAACGAGTCGAGGATAGCCATGAACATGCCGACCATGACGACCGCCACGGCGGGCCACGGTACCGCGGGAGCGGCTTCCGACCTCGCCGCGACGGCTTCTACTTTGGCATTCGTCACGAATGCATCCCCCTTCTCGGCTTTCCGCTCCGTGCTGGACAGCACAGCCCACGGCGCAGCCCCATGGAGTCCGCGCGGGGCCGCAGCAAAATGAGTGTACGCACGACCGTATGTTTACTTCAATCCGGGCTCCGAGATCACCCGGCTTCGGTGGGGCGCGGGACGGGGGCGAGCCGCCGGCCTTCGTGGCGGGCCGTCAGGGTGAACGCCTGCGGGTCGGGCCGGCGGGTGGACCTCCAGTACGAGGTACCGGTCCCGGGCCAGGACTGGCGGTTGCTCCCCGTGTGGTCCAGGAACCAGCTGTGGCAGCCGCCCGTATTCCACACGGATCGGGCGAGCCTGCCGTGCAGGCGGGCGTTGAACGCGCGCTGGACGTCCGCGCGCACCTCCATCCGCGTGGCCCGCCGCGTCCTCATCAGGCGCAGGCACTCGACGACGTAGTGGAGCTGCGCCTCAATGACGAAAAGGATCGACTGCGCGCCGCCGCCCGAGTTGGGGCCCATCAGCATGAACATGTTCGGGAACCCCGACACGGTCGTGCCCAGGTGCGCCGTCATGCCGTCGCGCCACGCCTCCTGGATGGTGACGCCGTCGCGGCCGACGATGTGTTCGGTGGCGCAGCGGTTCTCCGTGGAAAATCCGGTACCCAGGATCACGATGTCGGCCTCGTGGAACTCCCCGTCCGCGGACCTGATCCCGGTCTCGGTGAACTCGGCTACCGGGGAGGCGACCAAGTCCACGTCGGGACGCTGGAGGGCCGGGTAGTAGTCGTTGGTCAGCAGGATGCGCTTGCATCCGATTTTGTAGTCGGGGGTCAGCTTCGCCCGCAGTTCCGGGTCCGGCACCTGCTTTTTGAGCATGCGCAGGGACGCCGCCTCCAGCAGCCCCAGAAGCTTCGGGTTCAGGAAGGCGAGGACCGGGACCTCGTGCGTCCAGTAGGCGGTGAGCCGGTACAGCTGCTGCACAAACGGCAGCTTCCGGAACAGCTTGTGCTCGAAGGCCTTCAGCGGCCGGTCGGCCTTCGGCAGCACCCAGTGCGCGCTGCGCTGAAAGACGTCGACGTGGGCGGCGGTGCCAGCGATCTCCGGGATGAACTGCGCCGCGCTCGAGCCGGTGCCGATGACCGCGACGCGCTTGCCCTTGAGGTCGACGGAGTGGTCCCACTGCGCTGAATGGAACATCTTCCCCTTGAAGCGGCCCATGCCGGGCAGGTCCGGGATGAGGGGCTGGTGCAGCGACCCGTGGGCGAGGACCACGATGCGCGGCCGGTACTCGCGGCCCGAGCGGGTCCGTACGGACCACCGGTCAGTCTTTTCGTCGAACTCGTAGGAGACCGCCTCGGTGTTGAACCGAATGTGCGTGTCGAGGTCGTGCTCCTTGGCGACACGCTTGATGTAGTCGAGAATCTCCGGCTGCGCGGCGTACATCCGGCTCCACCCGCGGTTGGGGGCGAAGGAGTACGAGTACATGACGCTCGCGACGTCGCAGGCGCAGCCAGGGTAGGTGTTCTCCCGCCAGGTGCCGCCCACGCCATCGGCCTTCTCCAGTACGACGAAGTCGGAGTGCCCTGCGGCGAGCAGCTTCATCGCCATGCCGAGGCCGGCTAATCCGGTCCCCACGATCAGCACGTCCGGCGTTTCGACTGCCTCTGATTTCGCCGGTGTGGAACCCATCGGGCGTCTCCTTACCTGCTCATACGTCGAGGTCATCGGGACTGTCCATCATCCGGAACAGCTCTGAAACCGTTCTGCCCTGGGGACGGGGCCGGTTCAGAGGCCCGTCAGATCCGATCTGGGACCATCCGGGGGTTCATCGTTCGGGACGGGTGTGATGGGAGATCGGATTCCCCCTTGAGTTCTACAAACCAAAGCAAGACGACAGACGCCCCCTGCGGTATGTCCGCCCGGACGGGGTCCTCCGCCGGTCCGGGCCGGCGGACGAACATCCTCGTGATCGGCGGCGGGCTCGCCGGGCTCGCCGCCGCCGTCCGCTTCCGCCGTGAGGGGTGGGACGACTTCCTGGTCCTCGAACGTGGCGACGAGGTTGGCGGCACGTGGCGTGACAACACCTATCCCGGTGCGGCGTGCGACGTGCCGTCGCACCTCTACTCGTACTCCTTCGCCCTGAACCCGGGGTGGAGCCGGTCGTTCTCTCCGCAACTGGAGATCCAGGAGTACATCACCCGCGTCGCGCGCCAGTACCGCGTGCGGGACCACCATGTCTTCGGGTGCGAGGTACTCAGTGCCCGCTGGGTCGAGGGCGACGCCTTGTGGGAGGTCGAGACAACCCGGGGGCCATTCACCGCCGACATTCTGGTGGGCGCCTTCGGAGCGCTCTGCGAGCCGTCGCTGCCGGACATACCCGGGATCGGCACGTTCGCGGGAAAGGTCTTCCATTCCGCCCGGTGGGATCACGACAGCGACCTGGACGGCAAGAAGGTCGCGGTCATCGGCACGGGCGCGTCGGCCATCCAGATCGTTCCCGCCATCGCGCCGCGGGTCGCCGAACTCCAGGTGTACCAGCGCACCGCTCCGTGGGTGCTGCCCCGCCTTGATCGCCGCTACTCCGCGCTCGAACGCCTCGCGTGCCGGTACGTGCCCTTCTACCAGCGGCTCGTGCGCGGCGGCATCTACTGGGCGCACGAGGCGCAGGCGATCGCCCTGGCGAAGAGGCCCGGGCTGATGCGGCCTGTCGGGCTGCTGGCCCGGGCGAAGCTGCGGCGCGAGGTGCCCGACCCGGCCCTGCGCCAGCGTCTCACCCCGGACTACCGGGCCGGATGCAAACGGCTCCTGCTCTCGAACACGTACTACCCCGCCTTCCGGGAGGAGCACGTCGCGCTCGTCACGGACGGCATCGCCGAGGTCCGCGAGAAGTCCGTGGTCACCACGGACGGGACGGTCCGCGAAGTCGACGCCCTGGTCCTGGCCACCGGATTCCAGGTGACCGACTCTCCCACCTACCGCAGGTTGTTCGGCAAGGACGGCCGGAGCCTGGGCGAGGTGTTCGACACGGTGGGGCGCCAGTGCTACAAGGGCACGGCGATCGCGAACTTCCCCAACATGTTCCTGCTGGTCGGCCCCAACACGGGGCTCGGCCATAACTCGATGATCTTCATGATCGAGTCCCAGGTGAACTACCTCGCCGACGCCGTCATGACCATGAAGCGCGGGCGCCTGCGCTCGGTGGAGGTACGCGCGACGGCCCAGGAGGGCTTCTCGCGGATGCTGCGCGAGCGGCTGTCCCGGACCATCTGGAACGTCGGCGGCTGTGCCAGCTGGTATGTGGACAAGCACGGCGCCAACACCACGATGTGGCCCGGTTTCAGTTACGAATTCCGGCGGATCACGCGGAAGTTCGACATCGACGCCTACCACGTCTCGACCGGAGGACCACAGTGACCAAGAAGCCACAAGATGCCTGCTTCGCCGGGAAGGTCGTCGTCATCACTGGTGCGGGATCGGGTATCGGCCGCGCACTGGCCGTGCGCCTGGCCGGGCTCGGCGCCGATCTCGCCCTGTGCGACGTCGACGCCGACGCCGTCGAGGTGACCGCCGTACGATGCGAGGGCCTGGGAGTCCGGGTGCGGGCCGACCGGCTCGACGTGACCGAGCGGGAGGCCGTCCTCGCGTACGCGGAGAAGGTCCGCGCGCATTTCGGCACGGTCCACCAGATGTACAACAACGCGGGCATCGCCTACTACGGCGAGGTGGAGCGGGAGACATTCAAGGACATCGAGCGCGTTCTGGACGTGAACTTCTGGGGCGTGGTGAACATGACCAAGGCCTTCCTGCCCCACCTGATCGAGTCCGGCGACGGCCACGTCATCAATGTCTCCAGCCTCTTCGGGTTGATCACCTATCCGGGACAGAGTGCCTACAACGCCTCCAAGTTCGCGGTGCGCGGCTTCACCGAGTGCCTGCGCCAGGAGATGCTGCTGGCCCGGCATCCGGTCCACGTGACCTGCGTGCACCCCGGCGGCATCAAGACCGCCGTCGCCCGCAACGCCACGGCCGCTGAGGGCATGGACGCAGCCGGCATCGCCCGCGCCTTCGACCGGCGCCTGGCGCTGCACAGCCCCGAGATGGCGGCCGACACCATCGTCGAGGGCGTCGTCAGGCGCCGCGCGCGGGTCCTGGTGGGTGCGGAAGCCAAGGCACTCGACCTGCTAGGGCGGATCAGCCCGGTGGGCTCCCAGCGGTTCGGCATCTGGATGTCCCGTCTCATCAGGCTCGCCCCGCGCCCCGGGAAGACGGCGTGAAGGCCGCTGCGACGCTCCCGGTGCCGCTTGCACGCGCGGTGCTGCACCCCTGGTTCCGCCTGACCTTCCACCACCGCATGCCGTGGTCGGCGCAGCGCGCGCTGCTGAACCTCGTCGCCCGGGCGCAGCCGCTGCCCTCGGACACCTCCGTCCGGACGCTGCACCTTGGGGACCGTCCGGCCGAGCGGATCACCGTCGGAGCTACATCCGGGGCGGGGGCCGTGCTCTACCTGCACGGCGGCGGACATACGGTGGGCTCGCCCGCCACGCACCGGTCGCTGGCCGCGCACCTCGCGCGCGAGATCCGTCGGCCCGTCTACCTGTTGGACTACCGGCTCGCCCCCGAGCACCCTTGTCCGGCGTCCACCCGGGACGCGCTCGACGCGTTCGGAGCTCTGACCTCCGTCGAGGGGCACGTCGCCTTGGCCGGGGATTCGGCGGGCGGCGGCATCGCCCTGGCGGTGGCGCAGCGGCTCACCGCGGATCGGGGGCCTCAGCCCTCGGCGCTCGTCCTGATCTCCCCGTGGGTGAACCCCGCCGAGGTGGCCGACCGCGAGCGTGACCTCGTGATCAACCGCCGGTGGGCGCTTTCCTGCGCCGCCGCCTATCTCGGCGGGGGCGACCCGTCCGATCCCTCATACGCCCCGTTGCTGGGCCCGCTGGCGGGGCTGCCGCCGACCTACCTCCACACCAACACGCGCGAGCTGCTGTACGGGCAGTGCCTGGACCTCGCCGTGTCCCTGCGTCGTGCGGGCGTCGCGCTGCGCTTCGTGGAGAGCACCGTCCTGTGGCACGCGGCCCAGGCCCAGGCGGGGCTGGTCAGGGAGGCGGCCGAGTCTCTGCGGGACGTCGGTGCGTTCCTGACCGCGAACGGGTCGGGCCGGCGGTCCGGGCAGGGGGCGGGCTCCGCCGGGGCCGGGGCCGGGGCCGGGGCCGGCGCCCGCGCCGGGGCGCAGTCCCCCTGAAGCTCCCGAACGCGGGTACGCGGGTACGCGCGAGCCCCGCCGGCCAAAAACGCCGTGCGGGGCTCGCGCGTACGCGTGCTTGCGTGGGCTCAGGTCGTCAGGCCGGCGCCGAGGTCGAGGCGGCCCTCTCCCGGTCCCGCCGGGCCCAGGCCCAGCTTCGCGGCCCACACCGCAGCCAGTTGCGAGGCCATGCCCGCCGCGTCGCCGCCGAAGCGCCGACGGGCGGGGGCGTCCGACGACGGCTCCTCGGGTACCGGGGGGCGGCCGAGAAGTATTCCGCCCCCCGGGGTGCATCGGCCGAACGTGGCGGTGTCCACCCAGCGGGGGGCGCCGACGGGGTCGCGGACCTCCACCTGAAGCCGGCCGCGCAAGCCGACCGGGACCCTCGCCCCGTCCGTGTCGTCGACGATCCGGGCTCCGGTCGCCCGGCCGCCGGGGGCGTCGGGGAGCGCGCCAAGCAGTTCAGCGAGCGGGCCCGGCGCGCGCAACACCCGGGCGGGCGGGGCGAAGAGGATCGAGCCGACCGCCGTGGACGGGTCTGCGACGGCCGCGGCGAGCAGGTCGCTGTAGTGGCGTGCGAACAGCCGCACGGTGGCCGCGTCGGAGAGCTCTTCGGCATAGCGCAGCACGAGGTCCGTCGAGGTGACATCGAGGGACAGGTCGCACTGGAAGGCCTGCGGCTCGCCGTCGACGAGCAGCGCGGTGATCTCCGTGACGCCGACACCGGGCAGGCTCAGCGGAACGAATTCACCTGCCACCCGGAAAGAGAACCGGACCGGAAGCGGCCGCCCGTCGCCGACTGGCGGGTCCCCGCCCGCTAGGCCCGTGCCCAGCCGGGCGGCCTCGCGGGCGACCAGCGCGTCGAATTGTTCGTCGGGGCGGTACGCGCGGCGCAGCACGACCGGGTCGCCCGCCCCTGCCGCGCGCTCGTGCGGCGCGGCGCCGTCGGGCGACATGAGGACGGTGACCTCCGCCAGCCCGGACCAGCGGGCGAGCAGCACCTCGAGCCCGGCGAGTAGGACGGCGTAGGAGGGCACACCCCAACGGCCGGCGAGGGCCTCTGCCTTCGCGAGCACCGCCTGGTCCAGCCGGTGGCTGATCACGGCGGCGGTGAAGCGGTCCCCGGCCGGCCGCGGGCGGTCCGCCGTACGGACCGGGCCGGAGCCGTCGGCCAGGGTCCCGTGTCGGCGGGCCGCGCGGGCGCGATGGCGCGGTGAGGCGGGAGGCCAGACGGCGGCGCGGGCCTCGAGCGCGTACAGCGCGCTCAGCTCGCGCTCGCGCCGGAACACGCCATCGGACCAGCCGTTCCACAGGCCGGCGGAGGCCGAGACGACCAGGACGTGGTGGTCCTGCGTCGCGAGTTGGAACAGTTCGGCCCGCGGCTGCGGCGGGGCGGCCGGGTCCCGCCCGGTGGCGCTGCGCGCGGCCAGCAGGTCGCGGATGGCGGGCAGGTCCGGTACGTCGCGGGCGGACAGGGGCTCGGGAGCGTCCTCGCGCCCGGGGGAGACGAGTGTGCCAAGGGCCCGCTCCAGCGCGGCGACATTCAGTTCGCGGCCGAGCCGCCAGGCCTGGATGAGCATGTTGGACAGTCCCTTCCGTCGTGCGGCGGGGGCGTGGCCGCCGCTACTGGTGGGGGTGGCCGGCGGCCCGACGGCCGGTGTCGGCGCGCACCGCCTCGCAGTACTCGGCGACCCGGCGGGAGATATTGGCCGCAGTGTTCCTGGCGGCGGCGGCGACGAACGGCTCCAGCGATTTCGCGATGGCCTTGCCGGCGATTCCGCCGGGCAGCCGGAACTCGATGCGGAACTCGACCGTGCTGTGGGAGGCGTCGACGGCGGCGAAGTCGAAGGTCGTGGACGAGTCCATGCCAGCGACCGACTTGTAGGCGATGCGAACGTTCTTCTCCCAACCGACCGTCTCGATGGTCGACTTCAGGGTGGAGGGCCCGATCTTGGAGACCGCCTCGTAGATTGATCCGGGGCCGTGGTCGAGGGCCCCGACCGGCCGGTAGCTCGCCATCCCGTGCCAGTATTCGGTCACGTTCCGGTAGTTGTCGAGATATGCGAACGTGACGTCGAGCGGGGCGTTGCAGGCCGCGACGAAACGGACTTCAGTCATGGCGGGATCCGTTCTGTGCTCGATGTTATGGCTGAGCGGAAGGAGCAGGATTCGAACCTGCGTGGGCGTGAGCCCGACCGGGTTTCCCCGGACCTCGTTAGGCCGCTTCGAGTACCCTTCCCGGGTTTTCGTTCACACGATGTTCGTTGCTCGCACTACGCTCCACAAAGAACGGGGGGATATTCCTCCGTCGAATGCGAAGTATTCGGGCAGCACTGCTGTCGGATACCACTTGGACTTGTATTCCAGCTGGCTCTTCGCGGGATATACGCGGTCTCCGTGGTCGGCTACGAGCCGGACGATCCGGGTGGCGGCGCGGCTGGCTGTAGAGAGCCGGTGCGCGTCGTCCAGGCCGGTGAACGGGGTGAAGCCGAAGTGCAGCCAGGGCGCTCCCAGCGCCCGTACGTGGTCAATGGCGTGGGAGTTGATCGCCTCCATGACGCCCGGCGGACAGTCCGGTAGCCGGCGGCTCAGGTCGTGCAGCCATCCCGGACGCGATCCGTAAGCGGGTGCGTAGGAAACGTACCCGACCGCGATGCCGTCGATCTTCCCGACGAAGAGCTTGCGCAGGGGCTGCCAAGGGCCGCCGATCTCCCCGATGAGGAACGTCAGTTCCTTGGTGTGCTTTCCCTTCTCACGCAGCCACTTCGCGTCGATGTCCCCGATGTCGTCGCCGAATTTCCCGGCGTCCACCTCCGAGACCTCCAGTCCCGCGCGCAGGGCCCGGGAGATTTTGTTGCGGAGGCGTACGAACCGCTTTCCGCGGAGACTGAAGGCGGTGAGCTCAACGGCGTAGGAGGCTCCGATCTGGTTCACGGTCAGACCCAACTCCGCACAGAGTTCGGCGTCCTCGCGCTGGAGCTGGACCCCCACAACCCGGCGGCCGTTTCGGTGCGCGTGTTCGAGAAACCTGGACTGGGCCTCCCTCCTGTCCGGGGCGTCGGTGAACGGCCCCCCGAACTGGATCCATCTGCGGCCGTGTGGCCGGTAGCAGACGAACCCGTCGATGCCGGCGGTGGTGAAGTACTCGTTGCCGCGGTTGAGAGCGAGGAACGCGCTCGGGTTGTCCGCGTACCGCTCGAGGGCGGAAATCATCGAGATGCGGCCTTCTGGCTGGAGCGAATCGGGCACCTTCATGCGCTGTCCCCACGATCGGCAATTCGTTGCAACGGACGTTAGCGATGCCTTCTGACACCCGGCCGACATCGCGGCCCGCAGGATGTCAGGGGCATTTCAGAGCCGTCGCCGATACTGCTGTTACGCGTCACTGACGTGGGCGGCTCGCCACCACCGAGTTGTTGTCGGAGTTCAGATTGCAGAGGTCACTTTGGCAGCGCATGTCGAATCCCATCACATATCTTCATTGAGCAGTTACGTACGCGGAAAGGACGTGGAGAGCGGCAAGTGGGTGTATGTCCTCTCCCCGCGTGCGGTCCTGAATGATTCGTTCGCAAGCCTGAGTCTCAAGCGAAAACTCGAGTCGGGCAGGTCGCCCGACGAGGTGCCCGAGGGCGTGATCGTCGGCCGGGTCGCGGTGGCTGACAAGGAGACCCAGCAGGACGCGCTGGTGGCCGCGGCGGAGGCGAGCAGGATCTGGCGCGGGGTACCGCTGACGACGCGGTTCGACGGCTGGATGGACCTATTGCGCGCCACCATCCTGGAGCACGGCGACGAGCTCGTCCGGCTGCTGACCCTCGAAGGCCACCCCCTCGAGCTCGCCAAGTGGGAGATCTCCGGCATGCGCGAGCTGACCCGGAGGGAGACCACGGACTACCTGCGCGGACAGTTGTGGCAGGAGTTCTCCGTCGACGGGCGCCGCAACATCGTCCGTCGCCAGGCCGACGGCGTCGTGTGCATCACGCCGCCCGCGAACGCCCCGCTGGTCAGCGCGCTCCTGGGCACCATGTGCATTCCCGGGGGCAACGCGGCCGTGGTGCGCGCGCCGCGTACCGCGCCGTACGGGGTCACCTACGCGCTGCGTCACCTGATCGCCCCGATCCTGGACGAGATCGGCGCTCCGCCCGGCCTCCTGAACATCGTGTGCGGGCACCCCGGGCCGATGCTGGACGCCTGGGTCAACAGCCCGCACGTCGACGACATCATGTATTTCGGCGACGTCCCTAGCGGACTGAAGCTGGAGGGCAGGTGCGTCGCAGCCGGCAAGAAGCCGATCCTCGAACTGGCCGGCAACGACGTGGTCTTGGTCTGGAAGGACGCGGACCTCGACCGGGCCGCTGACGCGCTCGCGGAGAGCTTCTACGGTTCCGGGCAGCTGTGCATGATCCCGAACCAGGCGGTCGTCCACCCGGATGTGGCGGACGAACTGATCGCCCGCGTCGTGGAGAGAGCGAAGGCGCTGCGTCCGGGATATCCGGACGAGGAGGGCGTGTTGCTCTCTCCTGTGCTGCGGCACGACAAGTTCAACCAGTTCCTGGCCGATGCTGAGGAGCGCGGGGCGACCATCGTCACCGGCGGCCACGGCATGCAGATCGACGGAACCCGGGACAGCTCCGGATTCTTCCTCGAACCAACGGTCCTGCGGATCGACGGTCTACGTGACGCACGCGCGTCGGACGTGGTCAAGCACGAGACCTTCTTCCCTCTGCTGCCGGTCGTCGTCCCCGAGCCGACCGACGACGAGACCCTGCTCGACAGTTTCGTCGACTTCGTCGACACGAACCTGTACGGGCTGCGGAACTCGCTGTGGGCACAGGACGAGCATGTGATCGACCGATTCGTCGCCGAGACGGTCAAGGGCGGACTGCTTAAGGTCAACGACTCGCACATCGCCTTCACCGCTCCGCTTCCCTCGCACGGGGGCACGGGGTTGACCGGCGGGGTCTTCGGCGAGGCCAACTACCCCGTGCTGAGGACCACGCACATCCAAGGTGTCTCCATCGTCGCGAACGGTTCCCCGCGGTCGTCGCGGGAGAAGGAGGAGGGGCGCGATGCGCACTCTTGACGAAGCACGGGAGGTCTGTGACAAGTACCTTCCAGGCCTCCTGTCCGAGCTGGCGCGGATCCCCCTTGCCGGGCTCGAGAAGCCCGGCAACCGCGGCCTGGAGCTTTTCCGGGCGAGCGGCGGGCCGGCCCTGGTCATTCCGAAGAGCTACTCGGGCTCCGGTGCCTCTCCGTTGGAGGCGATCCAGGTCACCCGTGCGATCGGGGCTGCCGCGCCATCCCTGGCGGTGGCGTCGACGATGCACCACTTCTCGGTGGCGACTGTCTTCACCCTCGCCGAGAGCCTGCGCTCCAGTGGGGTCGAATGGGCGTTGCTGGAGGGTATAGCCACGCAGAACCTGCTGGTTTCCTCCGGGTTCGCCGAGGGGAACCCGGGGCAGGGGATCTTGTCCCCGACCGTGGGTGGCGTGCGCAAGGACGGCGGCATCGTCGTCAATGGGTCCAAGCGTCCGTGCAGCATCTCGCGTTCCATGGACCTGCTGTCGGCCAGCGTCTCGGTGCGGGCCGAGGGCGGCGGATCCGAGACGGTGCTGATGCTCATACCGGCAGACACGCCCGGTGTGTCGGTCCATCCGTTCTGGGGCAGCAACGTGCTGGCCGGTGCGGAGAGCGACGAGGTCCAGTTGACCGACGTCTTCGTCGATGACCGGCTGGTCGTGCCCACCGACACCGGTGAGCGGGGCGAGCTCGACGAACTGCAGAGCGTCGGGTTCATGTGGTTCGAGATGCTGATCACCTCCTGCTACCTGGGCATGGCCAGTGCTCTGGTGGAACGGGCTTTCGCGAGTGGGAAGCTCAGCGCGGAGCTGGTGGCGGACCTGGGCGTGCGCATCGAGACGGCGGCGCAGCTGTTGGACGGGATCGCCCGCCATCTGATGGCGAAGGAGGGCGACAACGCGGCCCTCACCAAGGCAATGATCGCCCGATACGGCGCCCAGGAGGCGATCGTGGACGCCTCGAAGAGGGCGGTCGAGGCACTGGGCGGGATGGCCTTCATCTCCTCCCCGGATGTGGCGTACCTCGCATCGGCCTGCCTCTGCGTGAGCTTCCACCCGCCGTCCAAGTCCAGCACCAGCCGGGCGCTGGCCGCGAATTTCTCCGGTGACGTACTCAGGTTCGAGTGAGGTGCCAGATGCCCAAGGACACAAGTACGGACAACGGCCCGGTGACGGACGGCGAGCGGGTGGCCCTGGCGTACCGGCGCACCATGAGCTCGGGCCGCGCCCGGCTGGCCGAGGTGCTGGGCGGGCACGTGGAGGTCGAGTCCTCCGGTGCGTGGCTCACCACGGGCGAGGGACGCAGGTTCCTCAACGTCGGGGGGTACGGGGTCTTCATCACCGGTGCTCGACATCCCAGGGTGGTGCGCGAGGTCGAGCGTCAGTTGCGGAAGCACCCGATCGGGACGCGGATCTTCCTCGATCCGGCGGCCGCGCGGGCCGCGGAGCTGCTGACGTCGGTGACCCCCCCCGGCCTGAACCGCGTGCACTTCTCAGGCTCCGGGACGGAGGCCGTGGAGGCGGCGATCAAGCTCGCGCGCCTCAACGGGCGTCATCGTCTGGTGTCAATGACCGGCGGCTACCACGGCAAGACCATGGGAGCCCTGTCGGTGACCGCGAGGGAGACCTTCCAGCGTCCGTTCCGGCCGCTGCTGCCTAACGTCGACCACGTCCCGTTCGGGGACGTCCCCGCGCTGGTGAAGGTGCTGAGCCGGTATCCGGGCGAGGTCTGCGTGATCGTCGAACCGGTGCAGGGCGAGGGCGGTGTGGTGATCCCGCCGCCGGGCTACCTGCGGGCCGTGCGCGAGGTGTGCACCGAGTTCGGGGCGCTGCTGGCCGTGGACGAAGTGCAGACGGGCCTGGGCAGGCTCGGCGCGTGGTGGGGCTGTGACGTGGAGGGCGTCAGCCCCGACATCCTGCTCTCGGGCAAGGCGCTGGGCGGGGCGGTGATGCCTGTCGCCGCGACCATCGCGACCGAGGAAACCTTTGCCGTCCTCGACCGCGACCCGATCCTTCACACCTCGACGTTCTCGGCGGCGCCGATCGCGATGGCCGCCGTGAGCGGAGCGATCCTGGCCATCCAGGAGGACGGCCTCATCGAGCGGGCCGCCGCTCTGGGCGCCCGGCTGACGCCGGAGCTGGAGCGGATCATCGCCGCGTACCTGCCGCACCACCCGTACGAGGTGCGCGGGGCCGGCCTGCTGATCGGAATCGAGTTCGCGGACCCCGCGATGGCGGCGGACCTGTTCATGGCGCTCATCGCCCACGACGTCGTCGCGAACCTGTCACTCAACTCGGACCATGTCGTGCGGCTCACTCCGCCCGCGACGATGACCGATTCCGACGTGGCCTTTCTTTTCGACCGGTTCGAGCAGGCGGCCAGAACGGTCGCCGAGCACAACCCCGAGTACGAGGTGCTGGCAGATGCGTAGCCTGGAACTGAAGCTGCAATCGTTCGCCGCGGACGCGGACCTCGCGTACCAACGCATCACCGACTTCGAGAAGTACCCGGAGTTCGTGGACGAGGTGCGCTCCGTGGTCGTCCACGGCAACAAGGACGACGAACCGCTCGTCAGCGAGTGGGACATCCTTTTCCGCAACGGCCCCCTGCGCTGGTCCGAGGTGGACTACCTTCAGCCCGGCATGCGCCGGGTCGTCTTCGAACAGACGGACGGCGACTTCGACATCTTCCGCGGGTCCTGGCGGGTGGAGCCCATTGCGGGCGGCTGCGAGGTGACCTTCGAGGCCACCTTCGACTTCGGCATACCCAGCCTGGCGGGTGTGCTCGAGCCCATCGCGACGAAGGTCCTCAAGGAGGTGATCGCCACCATCGTCCATCGGCTGCTCGGAGAGGCGCACGTCGTCGGCGACCCGGCGACCGCCATGGCGGTGACCGCACGGCTCGGGATCCGGCGTGAGCCCGACGCCGCGCCTGCGGCGTAGGTCCGGAGGCCAGCCATGGACCATGTGAACCGGTTCGAGAGCAGGGTGACCTTCCGGCTGCTGCGCTGGGAGTATGGCGTTGCGCTCCTCGTGTGCGCGGCCCTCTTTCTCCTGCACCTGTCCGAGGTGCGCTGGTGGGTCGCGGTGCTGCTGTTCGTCTACATCGACCTGATCGGCTACATCCCGGGGGCGATCGCGTTCCGGGGTTCGATCAACGGCCGGATCTCCAAAGTCTATTACGTCCTCTACAACACGATGCACAGCTTTGTCACGCACGCCGTCGTACTCGGTGTGTGGGCGGCGGTCGCGGGCTTCGAGTGGGCCTTCCTCGCCGTGCCGATCCACCTGTGCGGTGACCGCGCGCTCTTCGGCAACTTCCTGAAATCCTTCAGGGTGCAGTTCGAGCCGGTGGCGGTGCCCGCGTTCGTGGAGTTCGAGAAGCGTGTCGTCGCGCAACATGGCGCGGCACGTCCGACACCCGAACGGGTCTGAGGTGAGGAACGCATGTCCGAGAGCAGTGAACGCCCGATCATCATCGGCGCGGGGCCGGGCGGCCTCGCGGTGGCTTGGACGCTAAAGGAGGCCGGTCTCAACCCCCTGCTCATTGACCGGGAGAAGATCGCCTGCTCCAGCTGGCACGGTTACTACCCGTCGCTGCGGATGAACTCGTGGCGCCGGCTGAGTTCGCTGCCGGGCATGCGGCTCGCCTCGGAGTTCGGCCCGTGGCCGATGCGCAACGACTTCCTCACCTACATGAAGAAGTACGTGGAGGTCCTCAACCCCGACATCCGCTACGAGACCGAGGTCCACCAAGTCGACCGGGAGGCCGGCCGGTGGGTGGTCCGCACCTCGGGCGGGGACCTGCCAGCGAGGAACGTCGTCGTCGCCACAGGGCTGCATCGCAAGCCCTTCGTGCCGGACTGGCCCGGACTGGAAGGCTTCGAGGGGGAGTTCCTGCACGCGCGGTCCTACACCTTGCCCGATCCCTACGTAGGCAAGGACGTCCTGGTGGTCGGCTGTGGGCCGACGGGGATCGACATCGCCGTGGCCGCGGCGAACGCCGGCGCGTCCCGGGTCCGCATGTCGATACGCAACATGCCGGTGCTGTTCAAGCTGAGCCCGACCACGTCCCTGCTGTGCCAGGCCATCAAGCACGGCCCGCTGCCGCACGCGCTGGTCAACCGGGTCAGCCTACTGATGCACAAGATGCAGTGGGGCGACCTGTCGTCCTACGGTCTGGCCGCGCCGAAGGAGGGGACGATGGCGGGCGTGGCCCGCAGCGGGCACTCCTACGGGGCCATCGACCGCGGGCTGATCCCCGCCGTCCGGGACGGGACGATCGAAGTTGTCCCCGGCGTCACCGGGTTCGACCAGAAGGACGTGCTGCTGGAGGGCGGTACGAGCATCAAGCCGGACGTCGTCATCGCCTCGACCGGGCAGCGGCCCGACATGGAACGCTTCCTGGGGCACCTCGACATCCTGGCGCAGCCCGGCGGGCGCCCCGTCGTCCACGGCGGGCAGACCGCGCCGCACGCGCCCGGACTGTACTTCCAGGGCTACCGGCTGCCCCCCGGCCAGCTGCCCGACATGGCGGTCGACGCCCGGGCGATAGCCCGGGCCATCGCCGGCACCCGGCGGTTCAGTCTCGCCGACGTGCTGCGGAGCCGGTGATGGACAGGGTCAGGGTCCCCTGGGCGGGCACACACACAGCCGCGCCCCCCCGTCTGCACGGCACCCATCGCTACGACGTCGCCGTCATCGGGGCGGGGCTGACCGGCCTGTCCACCGCGGTGGAGCTGCTCGAACTCGACCCCGGCCTGCGGGTGGTCGTATTGGAGGCGGACCACGTGGCGGCCGGGGCGAGCGGGCGGGGCACCGGGCTGCTCGGCCCGCGGATCGGGCCGGCGCTGAGTGTCGCCCGCCGCCGGTACGGCGACGACGTGGCACGAGCCTCCTACCTCTGGTCGGTCGCTGCGGTCCGGCACGTCCTCGGTCTGGTGCAGCGTCACCGGATCTCCTGCGACCTGACCCCGGGGACCCAGCTCGTCGTTGCCCGCGAGGAGAAGGCCGCCGGGGAGCAGCGGCGGGAGGCCGACGCGGCGGCGGCCCTCGGGCTGCCCGTCGGACTGGTCGGGCAGGACGAGCTGCCCGCCGTGGCGGCCGGTTACCGGGGCGGGCTGCGCTACCCCGGCGCCGCGACCCTGGACCCGGCCGCGCTCACCGCTCAGCTGGCCCGGATCGGCGAACAACGCGGCCTGACCGTATTCGAACGCAGCCCGGTGCGCGGAATCCGGCGAGGGTTGCTCACCACGCTGTCCACCAACGACGGTGCGATCGTCGCCGATCACGTCGTGGTGGCGGTCAATGCGTTGGGTACGGCGGCGGTTGCGTCGGCGGGGGTGCTGGGTCTGCGGGTGCAGGCCGGGGTGACCGAGAAGCTCCCGAGCGAGGCCCTCGCGGCGCTGGACGGGCTGCGCACCGAGCCGCTGATCGAGCACGGGGAGCTGTCACCCTACTTCCGGCTCACGCCCGACGGGCGGATCGTAGTCGGCGGCGGAGCGGCGCGACGCGGCCCCCACGGTTCGCTCGCGCCGGTACCCAGCCTGCTGCGCGATGCCGTGCGGGCCCTGTCCCCGGTGCTCGCTGACGTGGAGATCGAGTCCTCGTGGGCGGGTCCGGTCGGCATGACCCGCGACGGCCTACCGGTCGTCGGCGGGGACCGCGGCGACCCCGGACTACACCACGCCGCAGGATGCAACGGGCACGGGCTCGCGATCTCGGCGTACCACGGCGCCCATCTGGCGCGCCGAATCGTCGACGGGAACAGGGACGACCTGTCGTTCGCCCTGCCGTGGATGCGGCCCAAAGCCCCGTGGATGCCGCGGGGCCGCCTCGTGGACCGGGTGCTCGACCGCTACCTGGCCCACCTGACAGCCGAGGCCGGACGGCCGTACGCCCCGGGCAACCACGCATGACGGACGGAGAGAGCACCATGAGCAGTGCCGGACGCGACAACGCGAGCGCTAACGAGCGGCTGATGACATCGGCCTCGATCAGCAGCGTGTCGATCACCGAGTCGATGGACCGGATGCCTCCCGGACCGCCGGAATCCGTGCTGAGGCAGACGATCAGCTTCCGCCGGGGGCGTCAGCACTACCTGCCGCAGATGCACGACCGGTACGGGGACATCGTCACTCTGCGGGTGGTGCCGGGCGGCCCGTTCGTCATCCTGCGCAATCCTGAGCACATCAAGGAGGTCTTCCGGGGCGCGCCGGAGGTCTTCCATGCGGGTGAGGGCAACTCGCTCCTCGTGCCGATCGTCGGCCGGCATTCGCTGCTGACCCTCGACGCTCCCGACCACAAGCCTGCGCGCAAGCGGATGATGCCGCCGTTCCACCACGACCGCATCGCCGCGCTGACCACGACGATGCGGGAAATCGCCGAACAGGAGGCGCGTAATTGGCCGGTGGGCGAACCCGTGAAGTTCCTGGAGCGGGCCTACGCGCTCACTCTGGAGATCATGGTGAGAGTCGTGTTCGGCGTCGAGGACCTGCATCGAGCGGCTGAACTGAGCCGGGCCCTGCGCCAGGTGTCCGACATCGGCCTCTCCGACATCCTGGTGTGGATCCGGCCAGGGCTCGGCAAGGTCTGGCCCTGGCGCAACGTGGTGCGAAACCTCGAGCACGCCGACGCGCTGATCTACGCGGAGATCGCCAGACGTCGGCGCGACCCCGGGCGTTCCGACCGCACGGATGTCTTGTCGATGCTGGTGGAGAGCGAGCCCGACGACGAGGTCGTGCGCGACGAGGTGATGACCCTGCTCGTGGCGGGGCACGAGACGACCGCAGTCGCGCTGTCCTGGCTCTTCGAGCGCCTGCTGCGCCACCCGAAGGTCCTGGCGCGGGTGCGCGAAGGGCTCGACGATCCGAAGGATGCGTACCGGACGGCGGTCTTCAAGGAGGCGCTGCGGGTGAGGCCGGTGATCCACAACGTGGCCCGGCGGCTGACCGAACCGATCGAACTGGGCGGCTACTGGCTTCCCGCCGGGGTCGCGGTGCTGCCGTCCGTGGGGGCCGTGCAGTGCGATCCGCGGCTGTGGGGCGCCGACGCGAAGCTGTTCCGGCCGGAGCGGTGGCTGGAGGGCAGCCCGCCCCAGAATGCCTGGATCCCGTTCGGCGGCGGCGTACGCCGGTGTATCGGCGCCATGTTCGCCCAGATGGAGGTCGAGACTGTGCTGGCGGGGGTGCTGCGGGTCGTGGAGCTCAGGGCCGTCGATCCCGAGGACGAGGGCAGCACCATGAACCACATCACCATGATCCCCAAGCGAGGCGCGCGCGTCAGCGTCGTGCGCAGGCTCGAGTCGTAGGTCCGGTCCGGTCAGGCACTGGTCGGGAACAGCATCAGGAAAGGTAGGAGGAGCATGACTCAACGTCTGCGCGTCGCCGTGGTGGTCAATCCGGCGGCAGGGGGTGACGGGGACCGGATCGTGGCCAGCCTGCAAGCGGTCGGCGCCACCGAGGTGCGCACGGTGCGCACGACCGCCCCTGGTGACGCCCGCGACATCGCGTACAAAATGGCCGCCGGCGCCGCACCGCCCGACCTGATCGTCAGCGTGGGGGGCGACGGCACGATCTGTGAGGTGGCCACCGGGATCTTTCGGGCCGCCGAGTCGGGGGCCCTGGCGGTTCCGCCCCTGCTCGTCGCGCCGGGCGGCACGGGCAACTCCGTCTACCGCGGGCTGTGGAACGACGCGCCGTGGGAGACGGTGGCCGCGCTGGCCCTGCGCGGCGGGGCGGCCACCCGGAGGATCGATCTGGCCCGGATCGAGCAGAACGACCACATCGTGGTGCTCGGTTCCGGCAGCGGGTTGTTCGCCGCGACGCTGCTGGCCGCACGCGACCGGCCCGAGAAGGGGCGGAACCTGCTGATGGCGGCCGCCGTGGCCGCCATGGAGAGCCACATACCGTATCAGGGGCGCGTGACCGTCGACGGCGAGGTGCTCTACGAGGGCGGCATCGTCGAGACGATCGTCGGCGGCTTCCGTTACCGCGGGGGGCTGTTGAACCTGGTTCCGCAGTCGCTGGTCGACGACGGCCAGCTCGACATCACTGTGGTGACCTCGGCCGCGGACATGCAGGCCTTCGCACAGGCCGCCGTCCAGAGCGACGTCTACTCCGTCCCAGGCATCACCTGGGGCCGCGGCGAGCGGATCACCGTCGAGGAGACCGGCGGGCAGCCGGTGCTGTACGAACACGACGGGGAGGTCATGCCGCGGACCACGCCTTCGTACGACATCCATGTCGTGCCCGCGGCGTTGACGGTGCTGACCGCGGCGGACGCCCCTCCGTGGTTTAAGGAGGGCTGATCCTGTGGTCCGTCTCGGTTCCATACGGCCGGCGGAGGCGGTGGACGCTGGCGGAACGGCGCCCGGCGACGCCTCGTGCCGCGCGTACTTCCGCAAAATGACGGCCGGCGTGGCCGTGGTGACGGCGTGCGGCGCCTCCGGGTGGTCGGGGACAACCGTGAGCACTTTGACCAGCGTGTCGATCGCGCCGCCCATCGTTCTGTGCTGCATCTCGAGCGGCTCGCGGACCGTGACCGCGATCCGGCATGCCGGGCGCTTCGCCATCCACCTGCTGTCCGAGGAACAGTCGCACCTGGCGGACCGGTTCAGTCGGCCGCCCAGTGACGGTTCGCGGTTCGAGGACCTGGGGCACGAGGTCCGGCTGGTGCGCGGCGCCCCCACGATCGGCGGGACACTGACCGTCGGCTGGTGCGACGTCCACTCCCTCGACGAGGTCGGAGACCACGTCGTGGTGTACGGACGGCTGACCGCAGTGCGGGTTGGCGACGGCCGTCCGCTGCTGTGGCACGAGCGCGCCTACTGGGGGTTGCAGGAGCCGGCCGGTTTCACAGGCGGTCCGGCACGCGCACACCCATGGGCGCCGCCGTACGACGAAGGAAGGCGAACATGACGTCCACCGGACCCGCCGTCGCCGCATCCGCTCCGCCCAGCGCCGGTGCGCGGGCAAGTCTGACCGCCACGCTGGCCGCCTGGGCCCGCACGGTGACCTACGAGGACATCCCCGTGCACACCCGCGCGGCCGCCCGCAGCCAGCTCGTCTCGAACCTCGCGGCCGTCCGCGGCTCGTTGAACCACCCCCTCGGCAGGAGGATCGTCGAGGCGTTCGGCCCCCCGCTCCAGTCCGACGCCGGGCGGTCCGCCTACGTACTGGCGGCGCTGGCGACGGCCCTCGACTTCGACGAGGTGGCTTATTCGGGACATGTGTCGGCCGGGGCGGTGAACGTCGCAATCGCGGAGGCGGCGCGGGGTGGGCTCGATGGGAAGTCGCTGCTGACCTCGATCGTCGTCGCGAACGAGTGCGCGGCGCGCATCTCGGCGGCGACCATCCTCAGCCCCTTCTTCCGCGGCCAGACCAACACACACTGCCACCTGGCGAGCGCGGCGGCGGCCCGGCTCCACGCCCGGGGCGCGTCCGAGCGGGAGTGGACGGCGGGCCTCGGTCTGGCCCTCGGGATCCTGGCCGTCCCCCTCCACCACGGGGTAGTGACCAGTGACGTCAAGGCGCTCAGCGCGGCGGCGCCGGTCCGCCTGGCGCTCGACGCGTGCGACGCCGCGGCCCACGGGCTGGCCGGGCCGGACACCATCCTGGAGCATCCCGAGGGGCTACTGGCGCATCTGTCGGCGGTGCCCCTGCCGGACGCGGTGACCCATGGCCTGGGCCGCCGGTGGCACACGGACACGCTGTCGTACAAACGTTTCCCGGGCAGCGCCTACCTGCACGCGGCCTTCGACTGCGCGCAGCGTCTCCACCGGCGGCTCGGCGCGCTCGATCTCTCACGCGTCCGGCGCGTTATCGTCCACGGCTCGCTGCTTACCTGGCAGATGGAGCGGAAGGTAACCCCGGCCCTGGACGGTCCGGGCACGAGTGTCTCCGCCGCGACCCTGTCGGTCGGGTACGGTGTCGCCACACTGCTGTTGACGGGGTCCTTCGGGGTCGAGGACCTGACCCCGTCGGCCATCGGCGACGAGGCCCGCTGGGCCCTGGCTGACAGGGTCACGGTCGAGCACGACATGCGGCTGTCGGAGCGGATGGTGCAGGCGACGTCCCCCCTGGGCGAGGCACTGCGCCAGGCGGGCGACCGCGCCCTGGACTGGCCGGAACTGATCGCCTGGGGCGGTGAGGACGTGCCGCGCATCCTGGCCGGGCTGGGCCCGCAGGAGGAGACCCTGGAGAACGCGACGATGGCGATCGGCGCCAGAGTCGACATCGAGCTGGCCGATGGCACAGCCCTGACCGAGGAGTGCGAGACCTTCACCGGCTCGGCGGGCCCGGCGACGCGTCGGGACCACCGCTCCATCGTGGGTGAGAAGTTCCGCTCTGTCGGCGGTGCGGACGAGGTGCTGTGCGATCTCGAGGCCATCGACCTCCTCGATCCGTCCCAGACGGCCCGAGCACTGAGCCGTGCGGTGCGCGTCGGGCCGCTCCCGGCCGACCGGGAGCTCTCGGGAGCCTCAGTGGCACCTGGTCGGTGACTTCGTATATGGAGATTTTAGGTTTCCAGCCAGCGGGGTCGCATTTGGTCGATGCCGAGGAGTTCGAGTAAGTGTGCTTGGATTCCTCGGCTGATGAGGATGACTGGGTGGCGGTGCGGGGTCGGAGCATGAGGCTTTCGATACGGTAAAGGATCACGCGTCCAGTGGGGCGGACCCGTGCTTTCAGGCACCCGCAAGCCGCCTGCCCCACCCAAGCACCGAAACCCTCCCGCTCCGGGCCGGGACGGGCCACCAGCCTTGGTCCGGGAGCGCCCTGCGGTGCCATTGGGCCCGGCGGTCAGCCGCGCAACGCGGAGGCGAAGATTCCGGGCAGGGCGGACCACCGAGGGGCGGCGGCGAACTCGGTGAGCAGGCGTCCCGTGCTCGCGCCGGTCCGGTTGGTGACGAACCACGGGGGCTTCGGGGACAAGGAGGCCTCGCCGTGCAGGAGGGAGCGGGGAGCGGGACGGAACGGGCCCCGTACGACGGTGCGCTCGGGGCCATCGAGCAGGACCGCGTTGTGCACGACCCCGATGCCGCTCCGCACATCGTTCAGGGTGTGCCCGGGGAAGGCACCCCATCTGGCGGCCGCGGTCAGGTAGCCGAACCCGGTCCAGGCGTTCACCGCGACGGTGCCGTACCGCAGCGCGACGATCGCCTCCTCTAGGGCGGGGCCGAGGCCGGCGAGGGTGCGCGGGTGGGCGATGAGGTTCACGCCCAGCGTGCCGGCGAAATCCTCGTTGGCGGTGCGGACGGCGGCGTCGAGGAATGCCCGTGCGTCTCCGGGCAGTTCGACCACCCCGAGTACCGGTGCGAAGTACTCGGTGGTCAGCAGTGGCCCGGGGGCGCGCGGGTCGAGGCCCTCGACGAGGACACACCCCTCAAGAGTCTGGGCGCCGGGGTAGGCCTCCTGGGCCTGCCGCACCCGGTCTTCGCTTCCCGGGTAGTAGGCGGGACGCCGCGGGAAGCTGGCTAGCGCCGTGCGCAGGTGGGCAAGGAAGTTGTTCTTCTGGGGCCAGTCGGCGCCGATAACCACGGCTTGGGCCGCGACGCAGTTGTAGCCGCCGTTGTGGAGCCGCTGGGTGGCCACGTGCTCGGCCTGGAAGCGCAGGTCCGCTTCCGACCAGTCGCCGGGGAGCACGAGGGTCGGGGAGACGCCGCCCAGTTCGCTGGTGATGGGCTTCGTCAGCAGCGGCGTCCCGTTCCGCTTGCGGTTCGCGCCATCGGCTCCGATACCGAAGACGATCGTGTCGTGCGTCGCGGCGCTGCCGGTCATGTGCACGTGCCCCACAGCGGGGTGGTGGACCAGGTGGGTTCCGATATCGGCACCACCTGTCAGGATCCGTACCGCTCCCACCTCGATCAGCGGGGCCAGTACCGCGCGGAATACGTCGAGCAGCCCATCCGTGATCGGGTTGAGCTTGAGGGCGACCACGCGGTTGTGGGCGTACAACTCGTACAGCACGTCCAGCACCGGGATGGACGTGATGTTGCCGGCGCCGAGGACCACCCCGATGCCCGCCGTCCGGGCGGGCTGGCGCAGGGCGAGCCCGGCACGCTCGCGCACACTCTCAGCGCCTACGCCTGGGGGCATCCACACCTCCGCGCTGAACCCGCTCAGCAGCAGGTGGTCATAGACGCCGTGCGGCAGGACCCGTACAGCGACGCGCCCGCCCGGCGCCTCCCCGAGAAAGAACCCGTCCACCGGGCTGCGCCCCTCCTCCAGCGCGCGCACGCTCTCGGCGAGCGCGGCCGTGCCGGTCAGCACGGGGTACGGGCCCGAGGTCCATTCCTCGCCGAGCAGCGGGCTGCTCTCGGGCAGGCCCTTGTACGCGGCGGCGGCGCGCACCCAGGCGGGCGCCTGCGCGGCGGTGGCGGCGCGCACCTGTTCCAGCAGCCGCCTGCGGTGGGGCAGATCGCACAGCGCCCAGGCCGCCTCGCCCCGGACAAGGTCGGCCAAGGCCTGGTCGGCTTGCGCCTCCTGCTCCACGGCCGACGCCGACGCGGTCATCGCACACTTCCCTTGATGAGGTCGGCGGCCTTCTCCGCGACCATGACGGTCGGGGCGTTGGTGTTGCCCCGGGGGACCGAGGGGAACACCGACGCATCGACGACCCGCAGCCCTTCCACCCCTAAGACGCGCAGCTCGGGATCGACCACAGAGCCGATGGCGCAGGTCGAGGTCGGGTGGAACAGCGTCATCCCAGACGTGCGGGCCCAGGCCAGGACGTCCGCCCGGGAGTCCGACTCGGGGACGTCGTACTGACCGGTGATCACTTCGGCGAGCGGGGACTGCGCCGCGATGTCTAGGGCGATCCGGACCCCATTCACGATGCAGTCGCGGTCCTCAGCCGTCGTCAGGTAGTTGTGCACGATCCGTGGGGCGGCGTCCGGGCGGGACGAGCGCAGCGTCACCTGCCCGCGGCTGGTGGGGGCCAGGACGCAGGGGCCGAGTGCGAACCCGTGCTCGGCGACAGGGCCGAGGCCCTCTTGGTGGAACAGCACAGGGGCCAGGTGGAGCTGCCCGTCGGGGAGTGTGATGTCGTCGCGGCTGCGGAAGAACCCGCCCGCCTCACCGATGTTGGAAGTCAGCGGCCCGCGCCCCTCGCTCTGGAGGAGGGCGGCGTTCTCTGGGGCCGCGGCGGTCATCAGCGACTCGACGTGGGTGCGGAAGTTCAGCAGTGCCATGTAATGGTCCTGGAGTCCCCGGCCGACGGGGAGGTCCGCCACCACGTCGATGCCGAAGGTAGACAGCGCGGCGGCGGGCCCGACGCCGGACAGCATCAGCAGTTTCGGGGACTCGTAGACGCCTGCGGAGAGGATCACCTCCCGTTCCGCGCGGACGACCTCGACGGCGCCGTCGCGGCGCACCTCGACTGCGGTGGCCCGCCCGTGCTCGATCAGCACCCGGTGGGCCCGGACCGAAGGCAGCACGGTGAGGTTCTCCTGGTGCAACGCGGGGTGGAGGTAGGCGACGGACGCGCTGCACCGCATGCCGTCGCGCTGGGTCAACTGATAGGTGCCCACGCCCAGCTGAGACTCGCCGTTGAAGTCGTCGTTGCGCTTGTGCCCGACCCGTATGGCGGACTCGACGAAGGCGGCCGCCAGGGGGTGGCGAGAGCGCCCATCGCTCACCCGCAGAGGGCCCCCCACCCCATGGAAGGCGTCCTCCCCGCGCTCGTTGTCCTCCGAGCGGCGAAAGTACGGCAGCACCTGTGCGTAGGACCAGCCGGTGGCCCCGGCCGCGGCCCATCCGTCGTAGTCGGCCGGGTTGCCGCGCATGTAGATCATCGCGTTCATCGAGCTGGAGCCGCCGAACACCTTGCCTCGGGGCAAGTAGGCGCGGCGACCTCCGAGTCCCGGTTCGGGCTCCGTGTCGAGGTCCCAGTCGAGCTCGCTCTTGAACAGCAGGCCGAAGGCGGCAGGGATGTGAATCTCCTGGGCGGTGTCGGCTCCGCCCGCCTCGATCAACGCTACGCGGACGCCCGGGTCCTCTGAGAGCCGTGCCGCCAGCACGCACCCCGCGGATCCAGCTCCGACGATGACGTAGTCGTAGGTGTTCATCCGATCTCCTTTGATCCGCCATGGCCGTACCACCGCCGCATCCGAGGTCTGACGATGCGCCACGCGCTCTTCGCGATTCCACCCCTCCCTCACGAATCCGGCCATAGGCGGGGGGCCGGAAAAAGAGCCGTCTTTTTGTGCCCGCGCACACAGGGTGGAACCTAGAATCAGCGCGTGACAGCAGAGCTGGGATCCGACGAGGCTGTCGCGGTGCTGGTCGGCCGGTTGCTGGTCGATGTGGACGCGCTCTCCGAAGAGCTGACCGTCGAGATCATGAACAGCGAAGAATCCTACGCCGAGAGCACCCTGCTGGACCGGGACCGGCTGCGCACAGCGGTGCGCGCCAACCTCCTGACGCTGCTCACGGCGTTGGGGGGCGGGCCGAGCACGCTCGACGCCCCGCGCGCGGCCGGACGACTCAAGGCCTCTCAGGGCATCCCGCTGGCCGCGCTGCTGCACGCCTACCGCACGGCCGGGCGCTTCCTCTGGGAACGGCTCCTCCTGCTGACCTCGGAAGAGGAGAGCGCGGCCCAGTTGCTGCCCAAGGTGTCAGGCATCTGGATGGCGATCGACGAATACTCCAATGCGGCCGCCGAGGCGTACCGGAGCACGGTCGAGGTGCGGGTCGGGCGCGACACCGTAGCCCGGAGGGTGATGCTGGCGACCCTGCTAGATGGCCGGGCCGGGACGAGCGCCGAGGCGTGGGAGATCGCGAGGGTGCTGAAGCTGGACCGCAAGGGCACCTTTCTCGTGGTGTGCGCCGAGACCCACGCGAGCGAGGAGGCGCCGGCCCGGCTGGGAGACCGGCTGCGGGCCATCGGCATTGGCTCCGAATGGGTCTGCCAGATCGGCACGCTGGCGGGCCTGATGACGCTCCCAAACGAGCAACTGCTCGACGCCGCCGTCGACCAACTCACGGGCACCGCGCGTGGCCGCCTCGGTGTCAGCCGCCCCTTCAACGCTCCGGTCAACGCCCCCACGGCGTGGCGTGAGGCCCAGCTGGCGGTGCAGTGTCTGCCGCCCGAGGCGAACGGAGCCCATGTCTACGGGAGTTCACCGGTCGCGATCCTCGCGGCGGTCTCCCCAGACACTGCGGCGGAGGTGGCCCAGGCCGTACTGGGCCCGCTACGCACCCTGCCGGAGGCGGAGCGGACCAAGCTGCTGGAGACCCTGCACACCTGGTTCGCCAGCGGCGGTTCTACGGCGGCAGCCGCGCAGCGCCTGCACTGCCACCGCAACACGGTCCTGTACCGCCTCAACCGGATCGCCGAGCTGACGGGGCGACGCACCACGGACGCCAAGGCGTCGGCGGAGCTCTATGTCGCCCTCCAGGCCGTACGGCTGGGATCTGGCCTGTGGATCGCCTGAGCCGGGGAACATCTGCGGGCTGCCACGCGAGATGACGGCCCGCAGGATGTCGGGCCAACGCCGCATTTCTCCCCCCTACGGCCGGAGCGGCTCACCGCTGGACTCAGTCTCCGCAATCCATGCATTCAAGTGGCGTGGTTCGTCTCTGTGCCCCTTGGAGGGCTGGCCTTGTTCACGACTCGCGGTTCTGGCTCAGCTTCTGTGAAGCGGCTGCGGAGAATTGGGGGCTTCAGGTCGAGGCCCTCCACCACGTCAGAGACACCACGTTCACCGAGGACGCCTCACAACTGCGTACCGGCAACGCGCCCCGAGTGATGGTCACCTGCCGCAACCTCGCCATCGGAGCCCCGCGACTGGCCGGCTCAACCAACATCGCCGCCGCCCTCCGCCACAACGCCCGTGACGCGAACCGGCCCCTCACCCTCCTCGGGCTCGCGTGATCACGAAACGGACGTCACGCGACTTCGCCGAAGCCCTGCTGCGTGATGGGAACGCATTTCGCCCCTGTGGTTTTGGGGCTTGAGGAACATCCATGTCAGATCGTGCGCTAAGCCTCGTCGGCCGTGGTCGGCGGCTGACGGAGCATCGGCACCGGGATGGGGCTGAAGTCTTCCCGCAGATAACACCCCAATATCCGCGGTAGTTTGCTTCGTCACCTGCGGTGACGCTCTTCGGGTCCTACGCGAAGCGGCCCTGTTATCTGTGGCAAGGGGGAAGCGGTGCCCAGCGTCGTACAGCTGCCGACCGGCAAGGCGCTCAGCGTCCGGACGGCGGCCGATCTCTTCCTCGACTCGCTCGGCAACCCGAACACGGTCCGCGCCTATGGGATCGGGGTGGGCAAGACTGCGCTGCGGATCGGCGAGGGCCGGCCGCTCGGCTCGGTCGCGGACGATGAAATGGGGGAAGCCCTCGAAGTGCTCTGGGGCACCGCGGCGGTGAACACTTGGAACTCCCGCCGGGCATCGGTGCTGTCCTGGCTGGCGTGGTGTCGCGAGCGCGGCTACGAGTGTCCGGCGGTCCCGGCCTGGGCGAAGCGGCTGGCGGTGCCGGACTCCGAGACCCCGGCTCGCTTGCTTCCACGCCGGCTGCGCGACTATCGGCGGCCCCGCGCAGCCCCAGGCAACGTGGCACCAACAAGCTGCTCCGTCCGGCGACGTCGTCCGGTTGGAGGCCGGCGGCGACCATACAGACCCGCCCGCCGCTCACTCCGTGGCATGGAGCACCTGCCAGGCCGACCTGGCAGGTGCGCGCGGCCCTGCCCCAGGACCCGGCAAGGTGGTCACCGATGACGTGCCCTTCCTGGTCACCTCTGTGACTACATGCCTCACATAACCCGCGGGCCCCGGACCGAATCGAATCGGCGCTGTTGGTTAATTCGGGGCCTCGCGTGACGTCGGCCTGCAAGACCCGTTTGTGGTCTTGCAGGCCGACGTTGTCGTATGGGGTGGGTGCGGGTGTCGATGCAGCCGAAGGGTCCGGACGCGGTTCCGGCGGAGACGGTGCGGGTGCCGCGTGCCGCGTTCCCGAAGGGGGAGTCTTGCGATCCGGTTGCGGGACGAGCTGGGGCCGTTGTTCACAGACGAGGAGTTCGCGGACCTGTTCCCGGCCCGGGGCAAGCCCGCCTTGTCGCCGGGGCGGCTGGCATTGGTGCTGGTGTTGCAGTTCGTCGAGTGGACTGACCGACCGGCAGGCCGCGGAGGCGGTCCGGGCCAGGATCGACTTCAAGTACGCCCTCGGCCTTCGTCCGCTCCAGCGGCAAGGCAACGGTCGTCGACTTCGGCATCACCAAGAGCAGCGACGCCCGACACGACATCACCACCACCGGCGTCCTGATCGGCACCCCGGCCTACATGACACCCGAGTGCTTCAATGGCGCCTCCGACCACCGGTCCGACCTGTACTCGCTCGGATGCGTGCTCTACGAAATGATCACCGGACTGGCACGTTGCTGCGCGACTACGCGGATGAGGTCGACGGAGTGCGCGTCATCTACTACGTGACCGCCCTGCGGGCCGTGGTCGCCGTCGCGTACATCGAGGTCTGAGAAGCGAGAACCTCGAAGCCCACGTAGCTGCTGCTTACCGCTCCGGGGACTGCGCAAGCGCGAGTCTGCAACTTGGGGAGTACCAGAGTGCTGCCTTTGCGTTGCTGAAAGTTAGGTCGCTGTGCTGGAGCGACTGAGCAGCCTTCGGTCGCTGTTGGTTCGACGGTAGAAGACTGCAGGTCAAAGACCTGCAGGACAACGGAAAGCGACTGAAGCGACTCAAGCCCTCTATCTATGACGCACACACACGCACACGGGAATGTCTTCATAATCCCAAGCTTGGGTCGCTTCGGTCGCTGAGGGGCTCATGAAAGTGCTCTGACCTGTGTTTTTTCATCGACCGGAGCCACAGCGACTCAGTCGCTGCGTCGCTGCGCTCTTGAGTCGCTGCCCATGGAGCGACTGCTGCCCGTCCCTGAGAGCAGGTACGGGCAGCAGTCGCTTGAGTCGCTGAACTGGGTGGAGCGGCGTGGCTCAGGATTTTGGCAGCGTTATTCCGAGTTCACGCATCGCGTCGGATTCCGGCCCGCCCTCGGAGCGCTGGGTTTTGTAGCCTTTGACGCGGGGTGAGAGGGTCCGCGGATCGACGGCCTCGGAAGGCGCGCCGGATTCGTAGAGCCCGTCGGGCTGGCCGTCCCGGTCGTGGGGCAGGAGCCAGAAAACCCGTCGCAGGAAGGTCCCTGAGGCCCTGGAGGAGCGGGCCTCCGTGCTGAGGGTGGCGTAGCCGACCATGCGGCCGTCGCGGTGGTAGGCGGGCTTTCCGCGGCGGGTGGGGAGCCGGTCCAGGCTCTGGCGTACGTAGTCCAGGGCCTCGGTGTCCTCGAGCCATACGAGTTCGCTTTCGTGGGCGATTTGCGAGGGCTCGATGAGCGCGCTCATGCGTTGTCTCCCAGTTCAGCGTTGAGTCCGATGCCAGGGTAGAACTTCCGCTGGTTCGACAAGATCATGTCTTTCGGGGTGGCAAGACCGACGTTTTCACGTACCCGGGCGGCGAATGCACGGGAGGAGACGGGGTTGGAGCCTTCCAGCTGGCACCAGTTCTTGTAACTGCTGTAGAGCTGGGCCTGTTCGGCGCGCATGGCGGGATCCAGTGTGCAGCACTCGCCGAGGAAGCGGCCGGTGTGGTCCTCGGTCTCGGCGTACGCGGTCGTCGCGGTGCGCACCTGCTGGGGCCCGGTGAGGTCCCGGGGGCCGGTGAGGTAGCGGCGGGCGCCGCTGATCAGCCAGTTGAGGATACCGGGACCTTCCTCGGTGACCAGGACGTCGGCGAGGTTGTCGACCTTGCGGTCGTCGGCGACGACGCGCTCGAAGGGGATGAGTTTCATCCGTCGCCAGAACGCGTAGCCGCCGGTGCCGACCTCGGGGCGGTGGTTGCCCAGCAGCCAGAGCTTGTGGGTGGGGCTGAAGCTGAAGAAGTCCTGGCGCATCCGGCGGGCTTTGATGCGGTCGCCGCCGGTGAGGTGCTTGACGCGGGCCTCGTCGAAGCGGTCGCCGGGCTTGAGTTCGGAGCACACGATGATGCGCCGGCCGTGCAGCTCGGCCAGGTCGGTGGGGTGCCCCTCGAAGGGACGGGCCATCAGGAAGCCGGGCGGGGCAGCGTCGGCGTAGTCCCCGAGGAGTTTGACCATCACATCGAGCAGGACGCTCTTGCCGTTCTTGCCCTGCCCGTAGAGGAAGGGCATGATCTGCGCGCCGACGTCGCCGGTGATGGAGTAGCCCAGCAGCTCGTGCACGAAGTCGATCATCTGGTGGCCGTCGTCATCGTCACCGAAGGTGTCGGTGAGGAACCGCTGCCAGCGGGGCGTGGGCATGGCCCGCGCGGCCATGCTGGTTGCTCGCGAGTGGTAGTGCTTCTCCGGGTCGGGCGGGGCGAGCAGGCCGGTGTGCAGGTCGACGACGCCCTCGGGGGTGCATAGCGCGTATGGGTCGGCATCCAGCAGCGACGCGTTGAGGACCATGCCGGGTGCGGCTTTGGCCTGCATCAGCATGGCCTTCATGCCCGACGTCGACAGTGAGCGGCGCCGGTGCCGGCGCAACGCTGTGCTGTTGTGGCGTCCCTGCGGGTCGCTCTGGGCAAGGGATTCGGCCATCTCGCCGGCCGCCCACAGCACGGTGTCATCTTCGTCGATCTCCCAGCGGTACCCGCACCAGCGGTACCAGCCCAGCCCAGGTACGTGGCGGAAGTCCCGTCCGTACAGGGAGACGAACAGCTTTGCGTTACCGCGGTCGCTGAGACTGTCCGCCAGCAGGCCGTGCTCGGTGGCCTGGCCTGCTGGGTCTTGGACGGCGGTGGCCTGGGCAGGTACCACCGCGGGAGACAGCATGATCTGCCGGGCGACTTCCGACGGGTCGAACAGCCCCTCGTCATAGGGGCCGGGTGCGTGGTTCACGTACGGTCTCCCAGAATGAGCGGTTGCCGACTGCCCGCGGTCATCCCACTTCGGATGATCTGTAGGGCGCGCCGTTCCTGTCCGGGACGTGCCTGAGCGGCAGCGCCCAGTAGGGCGATTTCGGCTTCTTTGGCGGTCAGATGGCCAGCGCCCACTAGGCCGCCTGCGGTGTAGGCAGCGCGGTTGAGTTTGTCGCTGAAACCGGCGCCCTCGGCTACGGCGCCGCAGCCGATGACTGCGGCCAGCACCGTGTCGAAGGTGCGGGCTGCGACATCACGCCCTCCGCCAGCGGCAATGACTGCTTCATGCGCCCGCCGGGGCATGGGCGTTGTAGTGCGTTGGGCCGGAGGCGCCGGTAGGTGCCCGGTGCGGGCGAGTTCCACCGCAAGCCAGCCAGGGAGCGCGGCTGGCCTACGCACGGTGCCCAGTGCCCGGTAGGACCCAGTATCCGTTTTGGTGCCGGGCGCGATGATGTAACCGCCGTGGGCCCGCACATCCACCTGCCAGGCCAGCGCACGGGAAGGACTGGAGCCCGCAGAACAGCGCCAGGCCTGTCCGAGCTCCGAGGCGTACCAGATGTGCATGCCCCCCGACGGGGTCCGCACCCGCAGGGTCGACTCGTCTTGGGCCGGGTCCAGAGCTTCGCGCAGCGCCGCGAGGACGGCAAGACTATGAAATCCGTGGCGCAGACCCCGCAGTGACACCGTTTCGGGAATGTGAATGCCCGGCAGCAGCCGCCCTGGCCCCGGCAGTGGTGCCTGATGGGCATCGACGTCAATCACCACCAGTCCGGCCGGCCCGCAGGAGACCCCCACTCCGAAGTCCGGCCGCTCGCCCCACCATGCGCTGATCAGACTGGGGTCGCAGGTTGCGGCGTGGAAGCCGTGGCACCAGCGACCCAACGCAATACACGCACAGTCCCGGTAGTTGTGTGCCTTGCCCCTGCAGGCATGGCAGTTGGCCGCTGGAGTCTTACGCCGAGGCGCCAGGGGATGCACCGGCCAGCCCTGTACGGCGCACCACAGCGCGACTTCCAACGGACCCCCAGGCCTGGACCCCACTTCATCAGTCACTGGGAATCGTACTGAGTCGCTACTGGAAATCCCCAGGTCAGGGCCATGCGCAGTTCCTCTCAGCGACCGAAGCGACTCAAAGACCAAAGGGTAGTCACCACAGGCTAGCCGAGACAGCCCCGACAATCCCTAACCCCCGGAGCGAAGCCGGAGCCACTTCTTGAACATGCCACCCAGACGACCGGAGCGACCCAAGCGACCCAAGGCCGAGGTTGCTCAGGAGCTTTTCCTGCCACACCGCGTCGTACGAGCCCGCATTGAGAACTGCTTGTCCTTGGTTGGGTTCCTCAGAGGGTGGTCGCTGACTCGGGTAAAAAGTCTGTGATGACCGCTCCTTCGCGAACAGGGACGGCAGTCGTGCCTCTGTGAAGTTGTTGGTGGTTCGTGCCCGGCAGGACCACGCCCCCACGACCGTGCACCCTGCCAGGCACGAACGAAGGAGCCGGAAAACAACCGGTTGGCGTCTAGGGCCTGTGTCATGTCGTGATCAGTTACCGTGTTTCGCCTCTTTGTGGGAGCGGGATCCGGTAGGACCTTGGTCGTGACGCGTAGGCAACTCACCCATGATCAGTGGAAGTTCATCGAGCCGTATCTGCCGATCGGTAGGTACGGTCCGTATCCGGAGCGGTTGCGGGAGCAGTTCGAGGGTGTGATCTGGCGGTTTAGGTCCAGCGGTCAGTGGCGGGAGATGCCTGCAGAGTTCGGCCCCTGGGCCACCGTCTACGGACGCTTCCGCGTCTGGCGGAACGCCGGCGTGTTCTCCGCCCTGCTGGAAGGCCTGATCGCCGAAGGCGCCCGCGCCGGACGAACAGACTTGTCGCTGGTCAGCGTGGATTCCACAGCGGTCCGCGCCCACCACGACGCCGCAGGCATGCGTGTCAGCAAGCACCTCATGGACGCCCTGGAAGAAGCCGCGCAGGAGCAGGAGACCGCACGGCAAAAAGGGGCGGACCGGAGGAACAGAACGGACAGGACGAGCGCCGGCGGACCCGGCGCAGGCGCAAGCTCCGCCTGAAAGAAGCTGTGCTCGGCAGGTCCCGGGGCGGGCTGACCAGCAAACTTCATCTCGCCGCAGACCGCAGGTGCCGTCCGCTCGCGCTGGTCCTGACCGCCGGGCAGGCCGGGGACAGCCCCCAGTTCATCCCCGTACTCGCGCGGGTCCGAGTCCGCCTGCCCGTCGGCCGCCCTCGCAGCAGACCCGGCGCGGTCGCCGCGGACAAGGCCTACTCATCCCGCGGCAACCGCTCCTACCTGCGCAAACGCGGCATCAAAGCGGTCATCCCCGAGAAGAAGGACCAGGCCGCCCACCGGAAGAAGAAGGGCGCACGAGGTGGCCGACCCGTCACCTATGACGCGGACCTTTACAAGGAGCGGAACACCGTCGAGCGCCTGATCAACAAGCTGAAGGCCTGGCGAGGAATCGCCACCCGATATGACAAATCGCCCGAGAGCTACCTCGCCGGCGTCCACCTCCGCGCCGCGATGATCTGGATCGACGACCTATCAAAGACCGCCGACTGATCACGACATCACACAGGCCCTAGGACGTGTTTGAGATGTGGTCATAGCGACTGTCGTATCAAGGCGAGTTGGACGGTGGCTTTGTAGCGGACGGCGAGTTTGTCGTATCTCGTGGCGACGCCACGGGCTTGTTTCAGCAGGGCGAATCGGCCACTCGACTTTGTGCCTGCGTTTGTATATCTCGCGGTCGAAGGCAGGTGGGCGTCTGCCTGCCGAACCTCGTCGGAGGCGGTGTCCTGCCTGGTCACGCTTCTCCGGGATGGTGTGCGGGATCTGGCGTTTGCGCAGGTAGGAGCGGATGGCGCGGGAGGAGTAGGCCCGGTCGGCAAGCACGTGGACGGGCCGGGTCCGTGGGCGCCCACCACCGGTCCGGGGGACACGGATCCGGGCCATCACCTGCTCGAAGGCCGGTGCGTCACCCTTCTGTCCGGCGGTGATGACAGCGGCCAGGACGTGGAAGGAAGCGTCGACGGCGAGGTGAATCTTGGTGGTCAACCCGCCGCGCGAACGTCCGAGACCGTGGTCGTCCGGCTCGGCCGCCAGGCCGTCCTCGCGCGGCCGGCCCGGATCGTCAGCCCCTTTTTGCGGGCCCCGGCGGCATGCTGATGTGCGCGGCACACGGTGGAGTCGACCGAGACCTCCCACTCGATGATCCCGTCGGCATCCGCTTTGACCTGCAACTTCGTCAGGATCCGGGTCCAGGTCGCGTCGACCTGCCAGCGCCGGAACACCGCATATGCCGTCTCCCAGGGCCCGTACCGCTCGGGCAGATCCCGCCAGGGCGAGCCGGTCCGGGCCCGCCACCAGATCCCGTCGAACACCTGCCGCCGATCCCTCGGAGGCCGGCCCATCTTCGGTATCGGAGGCAACAGCGGCTCCAGCCGATCCCACTGCGCGTCCGTCAGGTCACCACGAGACATCCCAAGATCATTTCATAACCTTGATCAACATCTCAAACACGTCCTAGTACTCCAGCCGTAGTTCGTGATCTCGATGGTGAAGGGTGCCGAGGAGACAGGTGGCCAGCGTTGATCGTCTGGACGAGATCGGCCACGCCATCGGGAGGTGTCGGTTCCTTCCCCGCCTACCCGAGGCCGCCGAGACGGAGGGCGTCCCTTATCTCGCTGAGCTTCGCGGTTGTCGCCGGGGTCCGCTCCTTCGCCTGTCCGCTGAGACGGAGGGCATCCTCAATCTCGCTGAGTTTCGGGGAGGACAGGACGCCTGCCCGCTCGATCAGGTCGTCCCGGGACACGGTGGTTAGCCACGTGCAAGGGGTTAAGCCTGGACGCGCGAGGGCGAACCGCAGCACGCCTTCGAAAGGCAGTCCTTCCATGGCGCCAACTCGCACTTCGACGCCCAGACCGCTGATGTCGACGCCCGCCGGAGCGACGACCTGCATCGCCCGGATCCCGGACGCGTCGTCTACCGACAGCAGTACGACCAGCCGCCGCTCGTCGAACTCGACCCACCAGACTTCGCCACGTTGCACATGTCCTCCTGACACAGGACGGCAGGCAAACGCTGCGCGACCCTGACACGCTGTGGAGACGGGTGCGGCCACCGTTGATCATCGGTGTGTGAAGACAAACGATCATGTGGTGGCCGCAGGTCACAGCGTAGACCCTGCCCGCTGGCAGGAGGCTTTCGAGGGCCTGATGAGCCGGATCGCAGGCCGGTTCACGCGGGTCGAACCCCGGCGTCGGGTCCGGCAATTGGTACTCGGCCTGCTGTCGGACCTGCCGCGCAAGAACTGCTGGACCATCGCCGAGTGGGCCGGAGAGAGGACCCCGGACGGCATGCAGCACCTGCTCGGGCGGGCCAAGTGGGACGCCGACCAGGTCCGCGACGACGTGCGTGGCTACGTGGTGGAGCACCTGCACGACGGCCAGGCGGTTCTGGTAGTCGACGAGACCGGCGACGTGAAGAAGGGCAACGGCACGGTCGGCGTGCAGCGGCAGTACACCGGCACCGCGGGCAGGATCGAGAACGCCCAGGTTGCTGTCTACCTGGTGAACGCGGGACGACGCGGACACGCCGCGGTGGACCGGGAACTATACGTTCCTCGCTCCTGGACCTCCGACTCCGACCGCTGCCGGGCCGCCGGGCTCGGCGAGGAGACAGGGTTCGCGACCAAGCCGGAGTTGGCCGCTCGCATGGTCGCCCGGTTCCTGGACGCCGGCCACCGGGCCGCCTGGGTTGCGGGGGACGAGGTCTACGGCGGCAACCCGACGCTGCGAACCACGCTGGAGGAACGCGGCACCGGCTACGTCCTCGCGGTGGCCTGCTCGCACGAAGTCACCACAGGCGCCGGGAAGTTCCGCGCGGACGCCCTGGCCAAGAAGGTGCCCAAGCGGGCCTGGCAGAAGCTGTCCGCAGGGGCCGGAGCCAAGGGCCACCGCTTCTACGACTGGGTCGTCATCGACCTCGTCGACTCCCGGCCCGGGAATCGCCAGTTGCTCATCCGCCGCAACCGCAGCACCGGCGAACTCGCGTACTACCGCTGCTACTCGCCCGCACCGGTGCCGCTGACCACCCTGGTGCGAGTTGCTGGATCAAGGTGGCGGGTGGAGGAGTTCTTCCAGTCCGGCAAGGGCCTGGCCGCCCTGGACGAGCACCAGGTCCGCCGCTACCCGTCCTGGTCCCGCTGGGTCACCCTGGTCATGCTCGCCCACGCCTTCCTGGCCGTCGTCCGCGCGGACGAACACGCCCGCCACCCCGCACCCGAAGCCCTCATACCGCTCACCTGCAACGAGATCCAACGACTGTTCGTCACGCTCGTCGTCCAACCCGTCCACGACGCCGTCCACCGGCTCGGCTGGTCCGACTGGCGACGCCGCCACCAGGCCCGATCCCAGGCCAGCCACTACCGACGACAAGCCACTCAGGCATGAAGATCACGATCTACGGCTGGAGTACTAGAGGCCCTCGCACGGGCGGAGCGGGAGATCTTCACCCGGCCCGCGTCGAAATCCGCGAAAGCGCGTATGAAATTCCTTCGCACGCGATACAAGGGATCCACCAAGGCACTGGCGGAGCGCCTGGGCACCTCACGCCGGACAGTGGAGCGCTACCTCGCCGGGAAGCTGACGAAGCCACAGAAGAAGCAGGCCGCCTTGGTGGAGGAGACGGAATCCGAGTGGCAGCCGCAGGTCAGGTCACACGCGCGCGAACAAGCGTCTACCTCCAGCGGCATGATGGTGGAGGACCAGGCGCGCGGGTGGTTCGTCGACGCGGTCGCGGCGTGCGGTGTCGTGAGGCGGGGTGCCGGCGCCAGGTGGTCAGGTGGCGCCGGGAGGCGTCGGCCAGCAGACGGGGGTCCGACGGCCCGGCAATGAAGGTGTTCGCGGACCAGTACCCGACGCGGGACGGGGCGACGCCGTTCGAGGAACTGCTGGCGTCGACGGGCCGCGATCCGTACTGGACGCCGGCCCCCTGACCGAGGACGGTCCGGCGCGGGCGGCCGGTCCTGCGGGCGAGCATGGTGCGAGGCGTCGTCGACCCCCCGCACCATGCTCTACCTGCGCGAAACAAATCAGCAGGTGGCGCTCAGGGTGCTGACGGGAAGCTCGGTCTCCTCGCCGGAGGTCTCGAGGCCCTGAAGGTCCAGGATCTGGTCCATGTCACACACCTCCTTTCCCTGTGAGTCGTGGCGGATGGGCGGGGGTCAGCAGGTGGCGCTGAGGGTGCTGACGGGAAGCTCGGTCTCCTCGCCGGAGGTCTCGAGGCCCTGAAGGTCCAGGATCTGGTCCATGTCACACACCTCCTTTCCCTGTGAGTCGTGGCGGATGGGCGGGGGTCAGCAGGTGGCGCTGAGGGTGCTGACGGGAAGCTCGGTCTCCTCGCCGGAGGTCTCGAGGCCCTGAAGGTCCAGGATCTGGTCCATGTCACACACCTCCTTTCAATGGCTGGTGTTCGTCGGAGGTCAGGCGCCGTGAGGTGCCTGGGCCCGCGATCGGTGATCGAGGGGGGTCTGTGGGGCTGCCCGGTGCTGCCGGTCAGCCGGTGCCGACGGGAGGCCGGTCGGTGAAGAAGGGAAGGAACGAGCCCTTCGCTCCCATGACGGCCTGGGCGGTCAGCAGGATGCCGGCGGTGCCGGTGGCAAGGTCCATGGAGAGCTTGAGTGAAAAGTCGCCGGGGAAGGCCAAGTGCCCCTCGTAGCGCAGCGCGTGCCAGTCGAAGCGCGCCAGATGCCGCCGCACGGCACGGTCGGTGTCCAGGCCCGGGTCGCGCCGGCCGTTGCGCTCCAGCGCGGCCACCAGGCCGGCGCGGCCGGTGAGCAGCTGTGGTTGCAGAACCAGCTCCGATGCGCAGGCGTCGAGCAGGGCGGGGAGCTGTTCGTGCAGACGGCCGTCATGGCGCAGAGCCAGGATCTCGTCGGCGACCAGGGCGATGCCGGCACTTCCGACGTCGAGGTAGGCCAGGGTGCGGACCTTGGGATCCTCCACCTGCAGGGAGCCGTTGGCCGTGATGACGCAATGGTCGAGGTCGCGGTGCACGGCGGACGCGGCGGCATCGAGGTGCTGGGGGTCGAGCCGGTCCTCGTGGAGGCGCAGGAAGAAGAGCCCGACTCCCGACCAGCCGTGCATCAGTCCCGCCCGGACATGCGGCGCATGGGTTCCCGGGCCGGTGAGCGGGCGGTTGGCGTGCAGGGCCGCGGACAGGCGTTCGGCGATGGTGGTGATGTCCCGGTCGAAACGTGTGGTGCGCCAACGACGTTTGAGGTGGAGGTAGTTGAGTCCGATGCCGGCCAGCCCGTCGCGCAGGCCGATGCTTCGTACGTGGCGTGACGGTTCGGCGGCCCGGTCCAGGCACTCCTCGGCCGCTGCGGTGTGTCCCAGCTGGTCCAGGACATGGGCGATGCCGTGGGCGCCGTCGTAGAAGCCCTGGTGGGGGCGGGGTGTGCGGGCCGCATCGACCAGCCATTCCTGATGTGCGGGGAGTACCGGGAATCCGCTTGTGTGCAGGCTCCACAAGACCCCCGCGGCGCCGTGGGCGAATCCCGCGCCGCCGGTCCTGAAGAGTTCGGAGTCGCCGGGGAAGAGCCGGTCGTGGCGCTGTACGTCGGCGGACGCCGCGATGGCGGACGCCATGGAAGCGGCGGCGTCGTGCCGGTAGTCCGGGCCCGCTTCGAGGGCGAGGCGGCGCGCGGGATCAGGGCGAGTCCCCTCGGGCAGGAGTTCACGCCGTACCGAGTCGAGGAACCCGTCGGGCAGCGGGAAGCGTTCGGCGATGAAGGCCAGCTGCTCGGCCGTCTTGGACCGGTCCAGGGCGCGCACCTTCTCGAACGGGAAGAAGAGGGCGGCCTTCAGGGCGGCCAGACAGTAGTGGTCGATCGCCGCTCCCCGTCGGCCGCACAGGGCGGAGAAGCCCGCAGTGCCGAGGGCCGGCACATGGTCCTCGTCCGTGGCGGCGAAGGCTGCCTCGTAGTCGATGAGGGCGACTGTTCCGTCGGGCCGGACCATGACGTTGCCGAAATGCAGATCACCGAAGGCGACGCCCCGGGTGTGGAAGGCACTGATGGTTTCTTCCACCTGCCCGAGAAGGGCGAGTGCCTCGTCGGTGTACGCCCCGTAGTCCGCGGGGGTCGGGGAGTCGGCGATCAGCATGGGGTGGTTGCGAGCCATCCATACCCAGAGATTGACGCCTTCTATGTACTCCATGGCCATGAATTCATGGCTGTCGACGGAGAAATAGTCCAGCAGTCGCGGCGCCCCGTCGGCGCCGTCCAGCAGTTCTAGCGCCCATTTCTCCTGGCGGAGTCGTCCGACCGCATCACCGAACTGCATGTCGAGGGCCGCGTGCGGGCGGGCCTCCTTCAGTACGCAGGCGCTTCCGTCGCTTTTGCGCTCGGCAGCGTAGACCCCGCCGGCGTTCGAGAAATGCAGTGCTTTCTGTATTCGGTAGGGAAATTCCACCTGTGCTGTGCGCCGTGACATTACTTCTTTGATGAAAGGGGGCACCGGGGCCCAGTCGGGGAGCGTGAAGACCGGGCGGCGCAGATCGGGGGTCAGTCCGCCGTCGGGTTCGACCAGGGCCGGCACGACCGAGCCCTCGGTGTCGGTGCAGAACAGCTCGACGAAAGCTCCGTAGCGCAGGAAGAGCGGGCTGCCCGGCCACTGGAGGTCGCTCAGGACGCGTGGGCCGGTGATTCCGTCGAGCTCCTTCGACAGGTCCTGCAGGATGTCGAGCAGCTGCTCGTCGTCGGCAGGGTAGATCGTGAGGAGCTTTCCGCTGCCTGACCTGGGGGCGTATTTCGCGTTGTGAGCCAGATACACCTCGGGGCTGGTGAGGTGCTTGAAGCGGACGTTCTCGCGGATGCAGAACTCCCACACGATGGCGCAGGCCGCGTCCGCCTGCTCGTGGCCGGCCGAAACGTGGATCTTCCATCCCTGGGTACGGGGTGGGGCCGCCGGGGGCGTCAGCTGGGTCCAGCTGCCCCGTACGGCCCTGGTCCAGCCGTCCGGGGCGGGGCGCTGCGAGACGACGAACGGGGGAAGGCCGCGATTCCAGCGGTCGGGCATCTCGAAGAACTGCTGGTCCGCGTAACAGTAGATCTGACGATCCCCTGTGGCCACAATTTCCCCCGCTCGATCAATGAGTGCATTACATTCTGCATACTCAAAGGCATTTCGGAAAGTAGTCCGAAGGATTTCGAAAGGTGATATCTGGATTCTTTCGAAATGGCCGTTCTGGTATTTCTTGACTAAGCATGCGGTCTTCTCCGGGGCGGGTCAATATCTTTCCTTCAATTTCTGCCCTGTATTTCATCGATGCCGCCGGCGGTCGCTTCGCGCAGGTTCTCCAGGGCCGCCAGAACGGTCCACAGCGGTGCGGAGGAGCGCGCCTCTTTGCGGCCCGTCGTGACGCTGACGGCAGCCTGGGTGGGTGCCACGGAGACATTGGGACGCTCCTCGAGCGCCTTGATGTGCCGCATGTACACCGGGTTTTCCTCCACCCGTGGTGGCAGTGACGGAGCGATCACCACCGGGGCAGCGGTGCTGTGTACTGTCAGCAGGCTGGGGCTGTCCGCGAGACCCAGGGCGGCGCGTGAGACGTAGTGCATCGACGCCGGGTAGACGGCCACCGAGTCGGCCCACTCGACGAGGTCGATGTGCAGCGCGGTGGGCCTGGGTTCGTCCGGCCAGGCATCGACGATCGCCTCGTGAGAGGTGAGCGCCGACAGGGCCTGCAGGGTGGTGAAGCGCAGTGCGCTGCGCGTGGCCACCACCTTCACGGCCACCTCGGGATACTGCTTGCGCAGCCAGGTCAACCAGTACGGCAGGTGCACGGAGTTGACGGCGCCGGAGGCGATGAGCAACAGCGTGCGGCCGGTGAAGTACGGCGTCGTGGCCCCGGAGGCCGGGGGGGCGGTGGTGGGTGGCAACGGAGTTCCCTTCCTCATTCGGTTCGTTCGGCAACAGGGCGGGGGTTGGCCGGCCCCACCGGGAGCACGGGGCTGTCGAGCGCGCGCAGCGCGGGGGAGAGGAGCGCCACAAGGGAGATGGGGACCATCGCCACCGCGAGGAGAAGGAGTGCCGCGCCCGCCCCGAAGGCGTCGATCAAGGGACCGCAGACGACATAGCCCACCGGTGCGGCGATGCAGGCGGCCACCGTGAAGACGCTGATGGCCCGGCCGAGCGCCTCGGTCGGCACCCGGGCCTGGAGCGCGATGTTGAAGATGGGGGTGATCGGTCCGGCGACCAGGCCGAGCGCCGTGGCCAGTACGAGCAGCGGCAGGGTGTCCGGCAGGGTGGCCAGGGCGAAGAGCAGCACGTTGGAGCCGGCGATCGCCGCGATGAACAGTGTCCGTTTGGAAATCCTGCGGGTCAGGGCGCCGAACGCGAGAGCTCCGACGATGCCTCCGGCGCAGGTGCACAACAGGAACAGTCCCAGTACCTCAGGGCTGCCGCGTGCTTGGAAGTGCTGTGGCAGGGCGATGTTCTGCACCGGCAGTGAGCCGATACTGAAGCCGAAGGACAGGATGGCCAGTACGCGCAGCAGCCGGTTCGCACGGACCACCGAGAAGCCCTCGACGGCGTACGCAAGGTGGCGGCGGACGGCGCGCGGGGCCGCCTCGCCCGACTCGATGGTGAGCGTCTTTTGTGCTGTGCCGCGGCCGGAGGGCACCGATCTGCGTACGGCGAAAGTGAGAGCCGCGGCCAGCGCGGGCAGCACAGTCGTCGCACAGAGCATCCAGCCCACCCCCGTCACGCCGATGAGCAGACCCGCGAGCCCCGGGCCGCAGGTCGCGGCCAGGCCGGTGGCGGCCGCGTGCAGCGCGTTGGCCCGTTGGGGCGACAGGCCGCCGGAGTTGGCGTAGTCCGCGACCAGGGCCACCTCGGCGATCACCCCCGACTGGTCGAAGACGGCTCCGAGGACGACCAGTGCCACCAGCAGCGGCAGAGGCAACCAGTCCTGCAGGTAGAAGACGGCGACCAGGAGCACCGAGACGGCCGACAGGACATCGGAGACGACCGATGTGAGCACGCGGCCCATCTTGTCGACCACGACTCCGCCGAAGACGATGCCCGCGAGCAGCGGGAGGGAGCCGGCCGCGGCCACCAGGCCCGCGGACGAGGCCTCGCCGGTGTGCTCCAAGACCAGCCAGGGCAGGCCGACGGCGGCCATCGCGTTGCTGACTCCGGAGAACAGCGTGGAGGTGAGCAGGACGGTGAAGCCGCCGTGGCGGGGGCTTGAGCGCACAAGAACCTCCTCGGCCTTCCTGGAACGGGCGGATTGGTGGACGTAACGGCGGTCGTAAAGCCGGACGGATCGGCGGGCGGTTCAGGAGCCGGGGCGCGGATCGGGGGTGAAGTCCACCGGCCCGTCGACCGGGAGTGTTGCTCCGGGCGCGAGTTGGTAGAGGCGGGCATGGTCGACGGTGCAGGCAGGCACGCTCTGGCCCTCGGCTGTCACCGAGACCGCGAGAACGACTTCCAGGAAGTCCCGCGGTCTGACGCGGACGCTCTTGATGTGTGCGCCGGCCCGGATCCGTACGCCGACGGGGAGGGGGGCGGGGAAACGCACCCGGTCGACCCGGTAGTTCAGACCCAGGGAAGTCCAGCGCAGGTCGAGCAGGGAGGAGGTGAGGTGGGGGACGAGGGAGAGGGCGTAGAACCCGTGGGCGACCGGCACACCGTAGGGGCCGTTGAGCGCCCGCTCGGCGTCCAGGTGAATCCACTGCCAGTCGTGGGTCGCGTCGGCGAAACGCATCACGTCGGCCGGGGTGACCGTGTGCCAGGGGCCGGGGCCCATCTCCTTGCCGATCCTGGTGGTGTACCACTCGGCGATGTCCGACAGGGACAGTGCCGCGTCCCCCTCGGTCTCAGAATCCCATGGCATGAACGCCTCCGTCGACGTGCACGATCTCCCCAGTGGTGGCGGTGAACCAGTCCGACAGCAGCGCGACGCAGGCCCTGGCCACCGGTGTGGCATTGGCTTCGTCCCAGCCGAGCGGAGCGTTGTCGGCCCAGGCGGTGTCCTTTTCTGAGGTTGCGGACACTCGGCCGGCGGCGAGTGTGTTCAACGGCCCCGCGGCGACAAGGTTGACCCGGATTCCTTGCGGCCCCAGGTAGCGAGCCAGGTATCGGGCCGTGGACTCCAGACCTGCCTTGGCCACGCCCATCCAGTCGTAGTCCGGCCAGGAGACGGACGCGTCGAAGTCGAGACCGACAACCGAACCTCCCTCGCTCATCAGTGGAAGCACCGAACTCACCAGTGATTTCAGGGAGTAGGCCGAGGTGTGGACGGCCGTGGCGACGTCCTCCCACGGAGTTTCCATGAACCGCCCGCCCAGCGCGCCTTGTGGGGCGTAGGCGATCGAGTGCAGTACCCCGTCGAGGCGGTCGGTGTGCTCGGTGACGCGGCCCGCCAGGGTGCGCAGCTGCTCGGTGTCGGTCACATCCAGCTCCACGACCGGGGCGGGGTGAGGAAGCCGGGCAGCGATGCGGTTGACCAGGCGCGGCCGCAGACCCGTCAGAACGACCTGGGCACCTGCGAGTTGGGCCTCCCGGGCGGTGTGGAACGCGATGGACGAGGTGGTGATCACGCCTGTCACCAGGATGCTTTTCCCACTGAGCACCGACATCACCGCCCAAGGGAAAGGCCGCCATCGACCGGCAGAACCGCGCCGGTCACATAGCCAGCGCCCTCGCCGGCCAGGAACGCCACCACCTCGGCGACCTCTTCGGCCGTTCCCTGCCGTCCCAGAGGCACCTGTGTGTGCATGGTTGCGGTCACCTTCTCGGGCAGCGCGGACGTCATGTCTGTGGCGATCCAGCCAGGAGCCACCACGTTCACCGTGATCCCGCGCCCGCTCAGTTCCAGCGCCAGCGAACGGGCCAGGCCGACGAGGCCGGCCTTGGAGGAGGCGTAGTTCGCCTGCCCGGCGGAGCCGACCAGACCCGCCACCGAAGAGACCATCACGATGCGACCACTGCGGCGGCGCATCATGTCGCGCACCACTCGGCGCGTGACGCGGTAGGAACCCATCAGATTGGTGTCCACCACATCGGTGAACTCCTCCTCCGACATGGTGAGGAACGGCCGGTCGCGGGTGATGCCCGCATTGGCGACCAGGACGTCGACCGGCCCCAGCCTCTCCTGGACCTCAGCAACGGCCCGGTCGACCGACTCGGTGTCGCGGACGTCGCACCGTACGCCGAAGAACTCGGGGGGTGGGTCACTACGGTAGGTGACCGCGACCTCAAGGCCGTCCTTGGCCAGCTGTCGCGCCACGGCCAGGCCGATGCCGCGGTTGCCGCCCGTGACGAGTGCCACTCGGCTCATGATGTGTGGTCCTCCTTTGCGGTGCCCGACGGAGAGTCCGGCGAAAAGCCCGAGGAAAAGGTCGACAGGAACGCGGCGAGCGACGCCACCGTGGGGTGTTGGTGAAGGTCCTTGGGGTCGAGGTCGAGGGCCAGTTCGGCGCGCAGCCTGCGCAGGACCACCAGGCTCATCAACGAGTCCATGCCGAGGGAGAAGAGGTTCTGCCGGGTGCGCACCGCTGCGGGGGCGCACCCCATGGCGCGGGCCACTTCCTGCTGCACCAGCGTTTCGAGGGCCTGTCGGGTACGTACACCGCTGAGGGGCGGGGCGAGGGCGTGGGCTTTGACGTCGTTGCCCGCCGGCGGGGTGGAGAGCACGACGGGTGGCCGCTGTTCACCCTTCGCAGGGCTACGGGCTCCGGTCAGGGTGTCGAGCAGCGGCGAGCCGGTGGCCATGGCGAGCGCGGTGGCCACCTCCGCCCAGTCGGCGTCGGCGACCACCAGATGCTCCCGACGTTGCGTCAGCAGGTCGCGCACCGGGGCCAGCGCGAGCCGGCCCGGCATGAGACGCAGACCCGAAGCCTTCACCACGTCGGCCTCCGGTGTCCCCGCAAGGCCCTCGGCGCAGGGGCCCAGTACGAGAGTCCTGACGCGCAGACCGCGTCTGCTCCAGGCGTGGGCCAGCATGTCCTGGTAGCAGCTGGCAGCCGCGTAGTGCGCCAGGCCGCCGGAGCCGAGCAGGCCGGTGGTCGACGACAGGCTGACCATGTCGGCCACGTGGTGGTCGGCGGCGAGGGTGTGCAGCGCCGCGGAACCGGTCACCTTGGCGCGGAACATGTCGTCGATGTGCGCCCGGGTCATGTCCACGATCGGGACGACTTGGCGCGAGAAAGCCGCGTGGTAGACGGCGCGCAGCGGGGGCAGGTCGGTTCCGAACCGGGCGAACAGCTCCGCCAGGGCCTCTTGGTCGGCCACGTCGGCCGCGACCCGTACGATCCTGATCCCCTCGGGGAGCGAGGAGGTCGCGGGGTCCGGCTGTTCGGCGGGCTTGCGGGAGAGCAGGACCAGGCAGCGCGCACCCAGCCCGACGAGTTGGCGTATCAAGTGCGGCGCGAGGGAGCCGCTGGCGCCCACCACGAGATGGCTGCCCCCGCCGAAGGGCGGATCGGGCTCGGGGCCGACGGCAGCGGGGTCCGCTGCCGGGGCGCTCGGCGTCAGGCGCGGTACATGGCGGACGCCGGCCCGGAAGGCGCTCTGGTCACCCTGGGCGGCGCCGAGGATCTGCTCCGCCCAGGAGGCGGTGTCAGCCTGATCGAGGTCGATCAGGCTGCCCCACAGGCCGGGGTGCTCCAGACTGACGCTCCGGCCGAGTCCCCACAGCACCGCCTGAGAGGGGTTCAACGTGTCCTCGTGGCCGATGCGTTGGGCGCCACAGGTGACGAAGGACAGGAGCGGCGCGCCGGAGCCCGCCGAGGCCAGGGCCCGTACCGCGGTCACGGCGGCGGAGGTCAGCGATGCGGCGGACGCCGGAGCGCTGCCCCTGACCCCCAGCCCGGCGGCGAACAGCACGCGATCGAGGGTGCCGTGCGCCTCCAGCGCTGTGGTCAGCCGGGCCGCCCAGGCCTCTTCGCCCTGCGCCGGTGGCGTCGGCAGCACATGGCAGCGCACCCCTAGCGCACGCAGTGCGGCAATGAGATCCGGGTGGTCGCCGATGACCAGCCAGTCGCCGCCCGCTCGCCGGGCAGGGGCGCTCACAGGTTCGGGTTGCCAGACGAGGTCGAGCGACCACTCCGGGGGCGTCACCGCCCCGGCGCCGTCGTCGTCCGCCGCGACCCGCGCCAGGCGTACGCCGGTGAGTTCGGCGACGGCCAGGTCGCCGCTCCACAGCGTGCAACTTCCCTCGACCGTGTCGCCCGCGCTGCCGGGGGACACCGCTGCCGTCACACGGGTCACGGCGAGATTCTCGGAGGACGCTGTGCGCATCGAGCCGATCCCGGCCACCGTGAAGGCACCCTGGGGCCGAGCGCTTCCTGCCGCCGCGGCGAGTGTCTCCAGACAGCCGGTGAGAAGTGCCGGGTGAATGACGTAGCGGGAGTCCTCACCGGCGGACCCGGGCAGGCCGAGCAGCGCCTCGGCGGTACCCGGGCCGGTGAACAGCTCCTCCACGGTGCGCAGCGCGGCGCCGAGCACCAGGCCGTGCCTTTCGGCGGAGGCATAGTGCTCCGCGGCGAGCACCGCGGTCCCGGCGGGCCGGGCGGGAGGTGGCCCGGACAGGAGAGGCCCGGCATTGGCGTGCAGCCGTGCCGAAGCGCACTGCTGCCACTCGTGCGCACCCTCGGCCCGGGCGAACACCTGCACGGTGGCGGACGGAGCGCCCGGGTCCGTCGTGCATACCGTCTGGAGCGTGAGTGGCGCACTGTCCGTCGGCACAGGGCTGTAAAACGCCAGGTCCCGGACGGCGGGGGAGCGCAGTCCGATCGCGCGTCCCGCCGCGAGCATCAGTTCGCCGTGGGCGCCCGCCGGCAAGGAGCGCGACCCGGCGGCGGTGTGCTGGGTCAGCCAAGGCAGGCTGGGCGCCGTAAGGGCGGCCTGCCAGATGAAGGTGCCCGGCCGGTCGGCGGGCTCGGTGCGGTGACCGAGCAGAGGGTGCTCGGCCGACGGCAGCACGGCGGCGGGGGGTGGCGCGTCCGCGAGCCAGTACGGCTGGTGGTCCCAGTTGCGTGGCGGCAGTGCGAGCAGGGTCCCGCCGGCCCACACCTGGTTCCAGACGATCCGGTGCCCGTGGCAGTGCAGACGCGCGGAGCCCTCCGCGAGGACCTCCAGGGGGTGTTCACCCCGCCGCAGCGTCGGCTGGATCACCGCATCGGTGATGCCGATGGCGTCCAGTGTGTCGTGGAGCGGACGGGCCAGCACCGGGTGCGGGCTGACCTCGACGAACACCTCGTGTCCGTCCTGTGCGGCGGCGCGTACCGCGTCGGCCAGCATGACGGGCTCTCTGAGATTGTCGACCCAGTACTGGGCGTCCATCCGCGCTTCCCGGCCCGCCGCGACGGTGGAGTACAACGGGATCCGGGGTGGGCGGGGTCGCAGCGCGGCCAACTCGTCGGCCAGTTCGCCGAGGATCTGGTCAACCTGCGGAGAGTGCGACGCGACGTCCACCTGAACCAGGAGGCCGTCGATGCCTTCCTGCGCCCGGGAGTCGAGCAGGGCGTTCACAGCCTCCGGGGAGCCGGAGACCACGGTGGCGGTGGGGCTGAGGTGCGCGGCGGTCGTCACGGAGCCCGCGGCTCCGCCAGCGCTGAGGTATTCCTCCATTGCCTGGGCAGCTACGGGGAAGACTGCCATGGCGCCCCGGCCCGCGATCCTTTTCATCAGCCGTGAACGCCGGCAGGTGACCTGAACCCCCTCCTGCCGCGTGAGAGCGCCGCTGACGACCGCGGCCGCCGCCTCACCCATGGAGTGACCGATCACCGCCACCGGTTCGACACCCCGGGCCTGCCAGGCGGCGGCCAGGGCGACCTGCACCGCGAAGAGGACGGGCTGCACCACATCGATGGGGGCGAGCGCCGCGTCGTCGGCGTTCTCCAGTACCTCGCGCACGGAGAAGCCGGATTCTTCGCCGATGAGCGTGTCCAGTTCCGTCAGCACCCGGGTGAAAACAGGGTCCTCGGTGAGCAGTTCGCGGGCCATGCCCGCCCACTGGGATCCCTGGCCGGAGAAGACGAACACCGGTTGTGCGCTGTGCCGTTCGGTCCCGGTGGTGATGCCGCCCCCGCCGCCTTCGGTGGCCAGCAGATCAAGGCGATCGAGCAGCGTGCCGGTGTCGCGGGCGACGACGGCGGCCCGCAGTGGGCCATGGGTGCGCCGGACCGTGGTGGTGTGGGCCAGGTCCTTGATCGTCACCTCGTCCCGGTGCTCCGAAAGCCAGTCGCGCAGCTGGGCCGCCTCGGCCTGGTACGCACAGACCGAACTGCCGTCGACCGTGACTACTACGGGCCGCGGGGTGCCGGTCGGCGGCGCCGTGTCCTGGCGGTCGGCGGCCGGGGGCGCCTCCTGCAGGACGACGTGTGCGTTGGCGCCGCCGAACCCGAACGCGCTGACTCCGGCCGTTCGGGTGCCACGGCCGGTGGGCCAGGACGTCCGGCCGGTCACCACCGACACCGGAGCGTCGGCCGGTACGGCTGGGTTGAGCGCGGCGAAGTTGAGCGTGGGCGGTATCTCGCCGTGGTGCAGCGCCAGCACGGTCTTCACGAACCCGGCGACGCCGGCCGCCGCTTCCAGGTGCCCCAGATTCGTCTTCACGGCGCCGAGGAGCAGCGGACGGTCCGCTGCGCGTCCCTCACCCGTGACCTCGGTGATGGCGCCGATCTCGATGGGGTCGCCGACCACGGTGCCGGTGCCGTGGGCCTCGATGTAGTCCACAGCAGCGGGTGGGATGCCCGCATCCTGGTAGGCGGCCTGCAGGAGTTCGGCCTGGGCGGTGCGGCTCGGTGCCATGAGGCCGTTGGAGCGCCCGTTGTGGTTGATCGCGCTGCCGCAGACCACCGCCAGGACCCGGTCCTGGTCGCGCCGGGCATCGGTGAGGCGCTTGAGCACCACGACGCCGCTTCCCTCGGCCCGGCCGTAGCCGTGCGCCTGGGCGTCGAAGGTCCGGCAGTGCCCGTCGGGCGAGAGCACACCGGCTTCCTCGAACGCCACCGATACGGCGGGGGTGAGCAGCAGATTCACCCCGCCGGCCAGGGCAAGGCTGCTCTCGCCGGAGCGCAGGCTCCGGCAGGCGAGATGGATGGCGACCAGGGAGGCCGAGCACGCCGTGTCGACCAGCATGCTGGGACCCCGGGCACCCAGGACGTAGGAGAGCCGGCTCGCGATCACTCCCATGGAGGCGCCGGTCGCGCTCCAGCCGCCCATGTCCTGCGCGTTGGAGGGTGCGTAGTCGGACGTGGCGGCGCCGATGAAGACGCCGGCGCGCTCTCCCCGGAGGGTGTGCGGTGGAATTCCCGCGTGTTCCAGCGCTTCCCAGGCGACTTCGAGAACGAGGCGCTGCTGCGGATCCATCATCGTCGCCTCATGGGGCGAGATACCGAAGAAGGAGGCATCGAATTCCTCGATCCCGTCGAGGAAACCACCCAGCCCGGCGGAGCCCGACCGGCTGGGGTCGCCGACCGGCAGAGAGGACCAACGCCCTTCGGGGATGCGGCGGATGCCGGTGCCGCCGTCGAGGAGGAACTGCCAGTACTGGTCCGGGCCGTGGACGTCACCGGGAAAGCGGCAGCCGACTCCCACGACGGCGATGGGCTCGGCGTCCTCGGGGGCGCCGACCACGGCCGGTCCGCCGGAAGGGGCCTCTTGGGGAGCGGCGGACAGGTGATCCGCCAGGGCTGCCACGGTCGGGAAGCTGTAGGCGATGTCTACGGGCAGTTCCCGGCCGAGCAGATCACCGAGCTCCCCGGAAAGGGAGACGAGTTTCACCGAGGAAAGACCGTAGTCACCGAAGGGGTGATCGGGCTCGACCGTGTCGCGGGACATCTGTGCGCTCCCGGCGACCCAATCGACGATCCAGGACGTCAGTTCACGCCGCGGAAGTGTCACTGCCTTCACCTCCCGATCGGCCGTCAGGCCGTATGGCGGGGAACTCGGATATCCGACGGTTCAACATGGTCCTGGCGGCCGCTTTGTCTGCCACGGGTACCATGTCGTTCGGCTGAGTCCCCAGGCTTTTCAGGAATGCGTAGTACTCCTCGCGCAACAAAGAACCGACGAGAGCGTCGTGATATTCGCCGTCGAGGAAGAAGAAGTCCCGCAGAACACCCTCCGTCCTGATCGGGCCGGTGAGGAAGATCTGCACCATCTGCTTATTGAAAAGACCGGTCATCAGGTGGATGCGGTGCGCGTTGCGCTGATGGAAGAGGAACTCCAGCAGCAGATTGACTGATTCCACGCCGTAGCCCAGGCCCCAGAGATCGGAGGAGCCCACGACGTTGCCGACCTCGAAACTCCCCGCGTAGGCGAGCTGCTGCCAGCTGACTCCTCCCACGGGTTCGCCGCTGCGATCCACGACCATGAGGTAGTTGATTCCGTGCTTGGCCACGAAGGCTTCCATGGCCTCGCCGGTCAGGAAGACCTGGCTGCCGGAAGAGTAGGACCCCGCATCGGACGCCGACCACAGGGCTATCAGGTCGTAGTCGTCGCGGTCCCTGATGGGCCGCAGTGAAACAAATTCCCCTTGCATTTATCTCACTCTCGTGGCGCTGGAACGGAAAGTGATGCGGTGCCAGTACACCGCGGTGCGTGTCGTGCGTGGGATTCGCACGTGGCGGCCTGCGGTGGATGGGAAGCCGTGGGCGAGTCGCCGAGGGCAGCTGTTCGTCCGTAAGCCAACAGTCGGCGCATGCCGTTGTCAAGGAGAAAAAGTACGGGAATTCCACGGTCCGCGCCAAGTGCCGCACTATCCGTCGGGAGGCCGGCCTCGGCCTGCACGATGTGTTCCTTCTCAGGCAGAGAGCAAGCCCTCTGAGATGTTCAAGTGCCGTAGTCTCGACGGCTTTGCCTCCGGACTCCCTATGAAAGGTGTTCGGGTCGGTTAGCGTCTTGGGCAAGAGGTTGGCCGTAAGGCGCACAAACGACTTTATGGAACCCATGGACGCTCCCGCTTGTACACAGCGCCCCGCACGCTCCCTCCGGCAGATGGCCCTTCTCTGCCGTAGAAGTACACCCGCGTCGGGATCACCGAGACAGGAGATGACATGCCGGCAGAGCAACGATGTGCCGCGTTCGACAGGTGCAGGCCATGAGCCTGCTCGTCGAAGAGGCCGGCAGCGCGATCGATCCCCTCGTCCGGCCGGGATCCGAGGACTCCACGACTGCCGAGGCCCTGGCCGAGGCGGGGGTGCGGCCCAACCACCGGGTGGCGCTGTACGCGGACAACTCCGCGGCCTTCGTGAGGGCGTTGCTCGGACTCATGCACTTGGGCGCCGGCATCGCGCTGGTCGACCGGGCCCGCTCGGCGCACTCCGCGGAGCGTGCCGCTGTGCAGGCCGGTGCCAACTGGCTGCTCCAGGACACAGGTTCGCCGGCGGAGCTGACGGGTGCGCTGCCCGTGCTCGACCTGACCGCTCTGGTCGGTGCCCGGGTCCCCGCGGAAGCACCGCACGGGTCCCCTGCGTCCCGGCTGCGCCTCGACGCGTGGGAGCGGCGCGCCGACGCACTCGTCACCTGGTCGTCCGGGTCCACGGGCGAGCCAAAGATGATCGTGCGCTCAGGCGCGAGCATCATGGCCAACACCCACAGATCCGCGCAGCGCATGGGCTATCGCCCGGCCGATGTACTCGCGCCACTGTTGCCGTTCTCCCACCAGTACGGGTTTTCACTGGTGCTGCTTGCCCACATGGCGCGATGCGGCCTGCTGCTGGCACCCTACCGACGGCTCGATCGCGCCCTGCGGGTGCTCGCCGAGCACGGCGCGACCGCGGTGGACGCCACCCCCTCCACGTACCGTTCGCTGCTGCGGCTGCTGAAGCGCCGCCCGGCGCTGGCGGACCAAAGGGACCGGATTCGCCTGTGGTGCGTGGGCGGGGCGCCCCTCGACGACCGGCTGGCCCGCGATTTCCACGCCGTGATGGGCGGACCGCTCCTTGACGGCTACGGCACCTCCGAGCTGGGCAACATCGCGCTCGCCGCGCCTGGCGACCCCGATCTCTGCCTGCCACTGGACGGGGTGGAGGTGACGATCCGCGACGAGCAGGGCCGCAGCCTTCCGGCGGGCCGGCCGGGCGAGGTCTGGGTGCAGACCCCCGACGTGATGTCCGGCTACCTCGCGCCCGACGGCGGTGCGCCCACGCCCGTGAGGCCGGGCGCCTACCGGACGCACGACCTGGGGGTGCTCGACGACCGGGGGAGCCTGCGGGTGCTGGGCCGGCTGTCCGCACTCACCCGGCACGGATACACGCTCTACCCGGCGCACCTGGCACGCAAGGCAGAGCAGTGCGGACGCCCGGTGCATGTGGCGCCCATCGAGGACGAGCGGGGCGGCCTGCGGCTGGTCTACCTGGTCGAGGATCCGCACCAACGCCCGGCCGCCGAGTGGCACGCGCGATTCGCGGCGGTTCTCGAACGCTACGAACTGCCCAATCTCGTCGTGGTCATGGACAGCTTTCCAGTGAACAGCAAGGACAAAACTGATCTCCCCTCGCTCGAAGAACGGGCCCGGCGGGACTTTCACCAAGGGAGAAGAACGTGAGCAGCGCCATACGTTCGCACCGTGCGGGCCGGGTCGTCGTCACCGGTCGGGGAGTGGTCTCACCACTGGGCCTGAGCTGGCCCGAGACCTGGGCCAACCTGTTGGACGGGCGCAGTGGCATCGGCCAGCTGACCGGTATCGAGACACAGGACCTCCCGGTGCGGATCGGCGGGGAGATCAAGGATTTCGACCCCGAGGCCTACCTCCCGCGAAAGATCGCGCGCCGGATGGACCGCTCGGTACAGCTGGCGCTGGTCGCTGCCGAGGAGGCGGTCCGGGATGCGGGCCTGGAAATCACGGCGGAACTCGCCCCCCGGGTCGCCGTGGTGCTGGGGTCCGCCAGCGGTCCCACACGTTCCTCGGTCGCCGCGCAGGAGGCGCTGGTCCAACGCGGGCCGCGAGCGGTCAGCCCGTTCTTCTTCGCCACCAGCAGTGTGGACGCGGCGGCGGGCGAGGTGTCACTGCGGTTCGGCCTGCAGGGCTCGTCGACCTGCATGACCACGGCCTGCGCCACCGGCAGCACCTGTCTGGGCGAGGCCATGCGCATGATCCGCCTCGGCGTGGCAGACGTGGTAATCGCAGGCGGTGTGGACGACTCCATCACCCGGCTCGACATCAACGGTGCGGCGATGTCGCAGGCCCTGTCACGCCGCAACGACGATCCGCAGAAGGCCTGTCGGCCCTTCGACAAGGCGCGCGACGGCTTTGTGATGAGCGCGGGCGCCGGCGTGGTCGTGCTGGAGAGCGAGGAGCACGCTCAGCACCGTGGGGCGAGAGTCCACGCCGAACTCGCCGGCTACGGAGCGACGACCGACGCGTACCACGTCACCGCCCCGCACCCGGAAGGGCTGCCCGCTCAGCGGGCGGCCCGCCAGGCCCTGGCCGACGCCGGTGTCACACCGGCGGACGTCGGCTACATCAACGCGCACGGCACCAGCACCCCGAAGAACGACACCACCGAGGTCAAGGTAATCCGGAGTGTCTTCGGGGACCGTGCCGAAGCCATCCCGATCAGCTCGATCAAGAGCATGACGGGGCACATGCTCGGCGCCGCAGGGGCCGTCGAGGCCATTGCCGCGATGGAAGCCATCAAGACCGGTCAGGTCCCTCCGACGATCAACTGTGACGATCCCGAGGACCCCGGCCTGAACTTCGTCGCACACAAGGCACAGACACACGCGGTGGACGTCGCCGTCAGCAACTCCTTCGGCTTCGGCGGACACAACGCCGTGCTCGTGCTGCGGCAGTGGCGCCCCGCGCAGTGATCGTTCAAGGAAGAGAGGAAAAACCATCGTGGAGACAGCTCCCCGAGAGCCGGCCGAGACGGCCACTTACACCCCGCACCCCGGCCGCCCGGCCGTACCGCTCTACCGCGCGCCCTACGACTGGCCGGCCATCGAAGAGAGTGTCCGCACGGTCGGCGCGGCCATCGTGCCGGGGCTTGTGGCACGTTCACTCGTCGACGACTTCAATCGCGAACTCGACGCCTGGCTCCAGGACAACCCCCGCACCACGGGGTCGGACACCGGCTCGCAGCTGTACGACAAGTTCCTCGGCCGCAAGACGCTGCGGCTGCACGGGGTACCCGGGAAGATCCAGGCGTCGCACCCCCTCATCGCCCATGCCGAGATCGTTGCGAGCATGCGGCGCATGCTCGGCCACTGGTCCAACGAGATCCTGCTCAGCCTCGCCGAGCTGATCCAGATAGGCCCGCGCGAGTCGGCGCAGTTGATCCACCGGGACACCGGCTCCTGGTGGCCGCACCTGCCCCGCGAGGAGCACCCGTGGAATGTCACCGCGATGATCGCGCTGACGCCCTTCACCGAGGAGACCGGGGCGACCCGGGTGGTACCCGGCAGCTGCCAGTGGCCCCTCGGTGAACGACCAAGAATGGATCAGATCTCGCGCGCGGTCATGGAGCCGGGTGACGCGCTGCTCTTCCGCGGGGACGTCCTGCACGGCGGCGGCGCCAACAAGACCAAGGACCAGGCGCGACGCGGGCTGGCGCTCAGCTACTGCGCGGGCTGGCTGCGCCCGGTGGACAACAACATGCTGGCGGTTCCGCCGAAGAAGGCCGCCGCGCTCGGGGACGACCTGCTCGCGCTGTTGGGATACGTCGCCCATGACGCCACCCGGGTCGACGGAGGTTTGGTCGGCATGTACGACAACGGCGATCCGCTGAAGGCCCTGCGCCGCGGCGACTTCGCCTGAGCTACCGGCCCGACCCTCGCCCACCAGGGCCGATCATCCCCGTCCGACCGCAGGTCATCCCCGATCACAGGAGGAAACGTGTCCGAACCACTGGCAGGCGCGGCCCCGCGCGGGAGCGCCGTCACGGTGCGGGGTGCGCCGCCCGGCAGCAGCCCCGGCGACCTCGCCGAGCAGGCGGCCGGGGTGCTGTGGGACAACCGCGCGGAGTTGGTAGCCACCCTGGAGACGTTCGGGACGCGGACGGCGGCAGTCGACGAGATCAGCAACTCCGTTGCCGCGTTGCGCGGCGCATCGGCCGAGCTGGCCGCGCATCGTCCTCGTACCGTAGGAGGCCTGGGTGTTTTCCTGCCGTCGAACAACGTCCTTTACTCGTACGTACTGTTCGGCCTCATTCCTCTGCTCTACTCCTCGCACATCACGATGCGCCCCTCCCAGCGGGTCGCATCCCAGTCCCAGCACATCCACCGGATCATCACGTCGGACGCGGCCTTCCGCGGAACACTGCCCATCGAACTCGTATCACTGACGCAGCGCCAATTCATCGCCAGATGCGCGGAGTCGGACGTCGTGGTTTTCAACGGACGCCCCGCCAACGCCCTTGCGGTGGGCGACCGGCTACCGGACCGCACCGCTCTCCTCGCCTTCGGCTCGGGGCCGAACCCCGTGGTCGTCGGCGCGGACGCCGATGTGAAAACCGTCGCCGAGGACGTGGTGCGTACCCGCCTGTACAACTCGGGTCAGGACTGTCTGTGCCCCGACATCGTCTTCGCGCACGACGACGTGGCCGACGACCTCCTCACAGCGATGGGCGAGGCCGTGGCGAATGTTCCTGTCGGGCCGCTCGCCGACCCCACCACGACCGTGGCGCCGCTGAGTTACCCGGACGCGGTGGAGCAGGCGGCCGCCTTCCTGTCGAACCACCCCGGCCGGACGGTGACCGGCGGGCAGGCGGATCTCACGACCGGCCTCGTCACGCCCACCGTGATCGACCTTCCCTGGGACCCGTCCTTCCGCCCGCCGGAGTTCTTCTCGCCCGTCATCTGTGTCATGCGGTACTCGTCGGGTGAGGACATCGTCAAGTGGCTGGACAGCCCCTCCGAACGCCGACGCGGCATGTACGTATCGGTCTACGGAGAGAGCGCCGTCCGCGGGCAGCGAGCAGGTAACAGTGTCGTCCTGCGCGAACAGACCGCGCTCGACGCCGAAAACGGCAACGAACCACTCGGCGGATACGGCCCCGAAGCCAGCCATGTGCGGGTGGGCTCGTCGCTGACCGCGCGCCCGCTCCTGTTGTCCGCGGAACTGGGACCGACCCGAGCCGGAACCGTGCGAGCCCTCCATGGCTGAGGCGGTGCGCGACGCAGCCGCCCAGGACTGCTGGAGCGTGGTGTCTCACACCCTCGCGGACGCCGGTGTGCGGATGGTCCTCGGCATTCCGTCCGACGAACCAGGGCTCCTGGACGCGGCGCAGATCCTCCCCCAGCTCGATGTCAGGGTCGTCGGGGACCAGCGGATCGCCGCCTGCGCGGCCGTCGGCTATGCCATCACGAGCCGGGAGCCGGTTGTCCTGGCCCTCAACTCCGGACCGAGCTTCGCCAACGCCCTGGCAGGACTGCTGGAAGCCGCGTCGCTGTCCGTGCCCCTCGTCGTCATCACCACCCGGGTCCCCGCCGAACACATCGGGCAGGGTGCCTTCCAGCATCTGGAGCAGCTGCGGATGGTGGAGTCCCTGGCCGGCTGGACCCACCTCGTCGAGACCCCGGTGCAGCTTGCCTGGGCCGTCCGACGGGCCGTGCGGCTGGCTATCGACGCGGGGCCCTGTCTGACCGTGGTCGAGATCGCGGAGGAGGTGACGACGGCAGAGGTCGCGGTGCCCGCCGCCCTGCCCCCCGTTCGCCGCACGCGCGGCCTGCCGCCGCAGGCCGAGTTGGACACCGCGGCCGCCGCACTGCGTAACGCCCGGAGACCCGTTGTCGTGGCAGGGGGCGGAACGCGCTGGTCCGACGCCGGCGGGCTGGGGAAACTGGCCGACCTGCTGGCCTGCCCCGTCTTCACCACCGCCGCGGGCCGGGGCGTCATCGATGAGGATCACGAGCGCGCGTTCGGACTTGTCGGCCTCTACACCACACCCCCCGCGGGCAGGCTCCTGGAGGGCGCGGACCTGCTTCTGGTCCTGGGCAGCAAGCTGGAGGAGACCGCGCGGATGGGCTGGGAGTCCTGGCGGACCACCGACATCATCCAGGTCGATCACTCGGTGCGGGCCTTCGGCGAGGGCTGCCCGGTGCAGCAGGCGCTGCTCGGCGACGTCGGAATGGTCGTCGACGAGCTGGTCACCCGGCTAGATGCCCAGGGAACGGATCCCGACATCGCATGGTCCGCGGTGCAGCGCGACGTAGCCGAAGGACAGCGCCGGCACGCATCGGCGGGCTTCGCCACCTCCCCCGTACGAACGGTCCTGCGCGCAGCGCAGGAGGTCCTGGGGACGGACCTCAACCTGGTCCAGGAGAACGGGCTGCACGACATCTGGAGCTACCACTATCCCGTGCTGTCGCTCGACCGGGGCACCTCCGTCGTGTGCCCCGGCGAGCAGACGATGATGGGATTCGGCCTGGGCGCAGCAGTCGGCGCGGCGCTGGCCCGCCCGGAGCGGCCCACTGTGCTGCTGGCCGGTGACAGCGCCTTCCGGATGAGCGTCGGCGCACTCGACGTGCTGCGGTTCCACGAACTGGGCGTGATCGTCGTGGTCTTCGACAACGCCGGCTTCGGCTGGCCCAGACGCTCACGGACCGGGGACCGGGCCAGAGCCCTGACCCGGTGGTCGGCGGACGGGGCCGACCGGGTGGCGGAGGCGTTCGGCGGATGGGGAGCGGCCGTCGAAGACCCGCAGGAACTGGATGCAACGCTGCGGGAGGCCGCTGCACGCGCCCGTAAAGGCCAGTTCTCGGTCATCCGCGTACCGGTCCCCGACGACGACGTGCCACTCGGCATAGAAGCCGCCGGGTACTGACCGGCGCACGCATCCGGCGGACGGGGTGATTCATCCCGGCACGCACTGACAACGAGGCTTCCGCCAGGCACTGGGGGAGGACCAGGGAGAGACATGGACAACACGAAGCTCCCCCGTTGGCGGGGGTTTAACCTGCACCAGATGTTCGCCACCAGCGCCCGCTGGAGCGAACTGATGCCGATGGACAACAACCGGGTCAGCGAGGACGACTTCCGGTGGGCGCGCGACTGGGGATTCGACTTCGTCCGGGTCCCGTTCTCGTACCTCTACTTCATCGGGGACGGTGAGCGGCGGCAGTACCCCGAGGACCGGCTGGCCATCCTCGACCGGGTCGTGGAACTGGGGGCCGCCTACGACCTGCACGTCTCCCTCAACATGTGGCGTGCCCCCGGCCACACCAATTTCGGCTACCCCTACAACGAGCCCGAGCACGGCACCCTGTGGGTGCCTGACGAGTACGGCTCCCAGGACCTGTTCGTCCACTTCTGGGAGATCCTCGCCGAGCGCTACCGTGGCACACCTTCGAAGCGGCTCAGTTTCGACATCGTCAACGAGCCCCCCGCCACGGACCTCGTGCCCGCCCTCGCGGACAGCGACATCCTGGCGGTGTACGCGGCGGCCGTCCGCGCCATCCGCGCGAAGGACCCCGAGCGGCTGATGCTCGTCGAGGGGCTCGACTGGGCCTACACCCCGGTACCCGCGGACTGGTGCGCCGCACACGGGGTCGCGCAGAGTCTGCACGGTTTCGCACCGCTGGCCCTGTCGCACCACCACTGCGAGTACTCGCCACAGGGACTCGACCTGACCAGCAACGAACCGTCCTGGCCCATGCGGTTGCCGGCGCCGCCACCCGAGATCGAAGAGCCCGTCAGGACACTGCTGCAGGGACGCGGAGTGATCGGGGAGACCCACTGGGACCGCGACCGGCTTGCGGCCTCCCTCCAGCCATGGTTCGACCTCGCGGCCTCCGGTGTCGGAGTGCACGCCGGGGAGACCGGTGCGCACAACAAGGTTCCGCACGACGTCGTGCTGCCCTGGCTGGACGACACGCTGGGGCTGCTGACTGATCACGGCATCGGCTACGCGCTGTGGAACCTGCGGGGGCCCTTCGGGGTGCTCGACTCCGGGCGCGCCGACGTCGCCTACGAGGACTGGCACGGACACCAGTTGGACCACGAGATGCTGCGCATCCTGCAAAAGCACTGAGCCGGCGCCAGGGAAACGAAAGGACTCAGCACATGTGGACCGAGGCCAACCCCGCCGCCCTGGACGTGCGCGTGGACGGACTGGTGGCCAGGGTGAGGGAACTCGCTTGTACCTCCGGCGACGACCCGGCCGTTTCCTTCGCGGAGTACGACGACGACCCCGACGGACTCATCCGCACGGTCACCTACGCGGAACTGGACCTGAAGGCACGTGCCGTCGCCGCCTGCCTGCAGAAGGAGGCCCCGGCTGGATCCCGCGTCGCCGTCGTCTGCCCGCACGAGATCTCCTACGTGCTGGCCTTCCTCGGGTGCCTGTACGCCGGGCTGGTGGCCGTACCGCTGCCCGCACCCGACGTCCACCGGACCCGGGACAGGATCAGCGCGGTGCTCGCTGACGCCGATCCGCTCCTGGTCCTGACCACCGCGGAGACGGCCGGGCGCGTCACCCCGCTGCTCGCCCCCCCGGGGGCTCCCCACCCCAAAGTGCTGATCATCGACGAACTGGTCGAGGAAGGTGCCCGGGACTGGCGGGAGCCGCGCCTCTCCTCGTCGTCGCTGGCCTATCTCCAGTACACCTCGGGGTCCACCGGCACCCCCAGCGGTGTCCGGGTCACCCATGGCAACCTCGCCGCGAACGTACGGCAGATCGCGGCGGTGACGGTGTACCTGCAACCCCGCTGTGTCATCGCGAGCTGGGTCCCCTTCTTCCACGACATGGGTCTGATCATGGGGCTCGCCATACCACTCAGCCTGGGTGCCCACGCGGTGAACGTCAGCCCCGGCGCGTTCATTCAGTCGCCGTACCGGTGGATGAAACTCATCACCGACTTCCGTGCGGTCTGGGCCGGCGGGCCCAACTTCGCGTACGAACTATGCATCGACCGCATCACCGACGCCCAGAAGCGGACGCTGGACCTCAGCTCGCTGGAAGGGATGGTCAACGCCAGCGAAGTCGTACGCCCGCACAGTATGGACCGGTTCAACCGGGCCTTTGCCGCGTGCGGTCTGCGCGAGGGGTTGGACGGACCCGCCTACGGTCTCGCGGAGGCCACCCTCGGGGTGACCGCGCCGCCCGTCGGGGTCAAGCCGGAGCTGGTGTACGCCTTCGACCGTGACGCCCTCGCCGGAGGGCGGGCGCAGCCCGTCGCCGACACGGCACCGGGCGCCCGGCAGATGGTGACGTGCGGGGTACCGCTGCAGGACGTCCACATCACGATCGTCGACCCCGAGACCTGGACAAAGGCCGGCGAGGGGGAGGTGGGGGAGATCTGGATACAGGGACCCAACGTCGCCGACGGCTACTGGCGCAGACCGGAGCGGACCGAAGAGGTGTTCAGGGCCCGCTGCGTCGGGTCGGACGGCGCCCCGGTGCTGGGCGAATGGCTGCGCACCGGTGACCTGGGATTCCAGCACCGGGGACTGCTGTTCATCGCGGGCCGACTGAAGGACCTGGTCATCATCGACGGGAAGAACCACGACCCGTCCGACATCGAGTTCACCGTGCAGACCTCTCTCGACGAGGACTTGGGAATCGGCGGGACGGCCGTCTTCTCGATCGACGCGGCCGACGGCGAGCAGGTCGTTGCCGTCGTCGAGGTCCGCAACCAGGGAGCAGACCTGCAGCGCGTCCGGACCGACGTCCGCCGGGCGGTGTCGGCCGGGCACGGCATCACCGTCACCGAAGTCGTCCTCACCGCCTGGGGCGGAATCCCACGCACCAGCAGCCGCAAGGTCAAGCGTGGACTGTGCCGGGACCACTACCTGCGTGGAGAGCTGATCCCCGCACGCCTCGGGTCCGCGTGAGCCCGGCCCTTCGGGCGGCGCCGTGCCCGCGCGGCAGCCCCGCACCGCTCCGTGACACACACGGGAACGTTCGGACCATCCATCACCACTCACCGAGAAGAGAGAAACCATGAACCGAGAAGAAGCCTTCCAGAACCTCGCCCTCGTCGTGTCGGACGTGGCGTCCGTGGCCGTCTCCGACATCACGGACGACCAGACCTTCCTGGAGGATCTGGACATCGACTCCCTCGAACTGGTCGAGCTGGGCGTGACGGTGGAGGAGAAGTTCTCCGTGAAGATCCCCGACGACGTCCTGGGAACCCTGAAGACGGTGGGCGCCATGGCCGACTTCATAGCCAAGCAGCCGTAGCACCGAAAGGGACGACGCCACGATGGGCAGCATGGGCGAAGAGGCGGCCCCACCGGCGCCGCGCGACGACACGGCCGACCAGCTCTTCGGCCGTGTCGTCGCCGACCCCTACCGGTGGCTGGAGGAGGCGACGTCGGAGCGGACCGTGCGCTGGCTCCGCTACCAGCACGACCGGTTCGACACCGGCGTCCGGTCGCACAGCACGCGTGCGGCCTGGCACCGTCAGGTCCGGTCGCTGTCCGGCGCGGAGCTGATCGGGGTCCCGCTGTGGCGGGCCGACCGGTGCTTCTTCGAGTACACGGGGCCGGGCCGCGAACAGCCGGTCCTGTGTACGGCCACTGCCTCCGGCTCCGTACGGACCGTCCTGGACCCGGCGGCCGGCGACCCGTCGGGCCGTACGGTCCTCGGTCCGTGGTCGCCGTCCCCCGACGGCGCCCTGATCGCCTGCCAGTTGGCGGTTGAAGGACGGGAAGAGCCCAACTTGCGCGTCCTCGACGCGAGGACCGGGCGGTGCGTTGAGCGGCCCGTCGACCGGACCCGCGGCCCGGCTCCGGCCTGGGTCGCGGGCCAGGACGGTTACTTCTACGTCCGAGGGCGTGCACCCGGCGCGATCCCGGCAGATGATGTGCGCCTGTATCGGCGGGTCCACTGGCATCGGATCGGCACCGACCCGGACACCGATCCGCCCGTCCTGGGCGACGGCATGGACCCGAGCGCCGCCTACACCCTGTCCGTCAGCGACGACGGGCGCTGGCTCGTGGTGGGGGTGCGCGTGGGTAGCCGGCGGGGCAACCGGCTGTGGCTGGCCGACCTCACCGCAGGCCCGCTCGACAAGCCCGACTTTCACCCGGTCCGCTCCACCGAGGGCAGCCATTCCGCGGTGGAGATCGGCCCGGACGGTACGGCCCGTGTCCTGACCGACGACGGCGCGAGCGGCAGAAGGCTCTGCGCCTTCGATCCCCGTAGCCCCGACGACCCCTGGACCGAGGTGATCGCCGAGCGGCCCGACGCGGTGCTTGAGGAGGCAGTGCTGATCGAGGGGCCGCACGCCCGCCCCTCGATCCTGGCCTTGTGGTCCCGTGAGGCCTGCGGCGAACTGACCCTGCACGACGACGATTCCGGGAAGCAGACGGCCCGCGCGCAGCTGCCCGGCGCCGGCACGGTCACCCGGCTGACGACCCGGCCCGGGGGCGGCAGCGAAGTATGGTTCTCCTACACCGACTACACGACGGCCTCGCGCGTCCTGCGCTATGACGCGCACGACGGCCTTGTCGCCCCCTGGCGACCCCCGGACCACGCCTCGGCCCCCATGGCGGGCCGTGCCCCGGACGCCGAGTGGGCAACAACCCTGCGGGTGCACTACCTGTCGGCCGACGGGGTGCGCGTCACGATGGCACTCGTTGTGCCGCGGGACCCTGCGGGTGCCCCGCGCACCCCCCGGCCCCTGCTCATGCGTGGTTACGGAGGCTTCGGGGTGAGCGCGCGACCGCACTACGGGCCGGACGTCGCGGCTTGGGTCCGGGCGGGCGGCGTGTTCGCCGAACCGCATGTCCGCGGCGGCGGCGAATACGGGGAGCGGTGGCACCGCGCCGGCACTCGGGCGGACAAGCAGCGCACCTTCGACGATTTTCACGCCGCTGCCCGCTGGCTGATCGACGAGGGGTGGACGACGCCGCAACAGCTGGCCATCGCCGGCACGTCCAACGGCGGACTGCTCGTCGGCGCAGCCGCGGTGCAGCAGCCGCAGCTGTACGCCGCAGTGAGCTGCGCGGCCCCGCTGCTCGACATGGTGCGCTACGAGCGGTCCGGTCTGGGCCCGGCCTGGGTCCATGAGTACGGTAGTGCGAGCGATCCCGAGGAACTGCAGTGGCTGCTGTCCTACTCGCCGTACCACCAGGTACGCGAGGGACGGGCCTATCCGGCGGTCCTGCTGTCGGCCTTCGACAACGACACCCGGGTGGACTCCCTGCACGCACGCAAGATGTGCGCGGCGCTCCAGCACGCCGTGCCTGATCCCGCCCGCGTGCTGCTGCGCTGCGAAGACCTGGGGCACGGAACACGGTCGTGGAGCGCCGCGACGGGCTTCGCCGCGGACGTACTCACCTTCCTCGCGGCAGGCACCGGCCTGGCGGCGCCCACCCCAGGCACCGCACGCCTCCCGCGCTGAGCGCCACTCAACAGTGGGAACAACACGCCGGGGCAGCCCGTGTCATGGGCCCCCGGCGTACGAGCGTGCTCAGGAGCCGAACATCTCCGGGAACCACAGGCGGGCCGCCGCGTCCCGGGCGACCAGGAACCCGACAATGACCAGCACCCACCCCAGGGCGCCGTCGGCCCTCTTGGAAATCCATGCGTTCAGGCGGTCCAGCAGGGGTTCGATCCGGGCCCGTGCAGTGGCCCGCCCGACGAGCAGGACCAGGGCCGGGAGCACCATGACCACGCAATAGCCCGCCAACAGGGCCACGACGGCAGCGCCGTTGAGGCCGGAGGTGGTCAGCATGCCGATGGCTCCCAGGTACGGGAGCATGGTGGCCACCTCCACGAGCGCGGCGAGCAGCGCGAGCCCGACGATGAACACCACCGACGACGAGCGGGCGTCGGAGCGGTCGTGCCACCGGCCGGACGCGGAGGCGGAATCCCTCTCGCCCTTCTTCGGGGCGAAGCGGAAGCTCAGCAGGAACAGCACTACGCCGACGGCCAGTTGGATCCACAGAGCGCTGCGGCTCTCCAGGGCGTCCCCGGTGGCGGAGAACACCGCCCCCGCTCCGAGCACGACGAGCAGACCCACACCGAAGTAGAAGGCCGAAATGGTGGCGAGGTAGATGAGAATTCTGCCCGCGCCGACACGGGCCGGCGAGAGCATCAGCCACACCGGGATGAACAAGGTGCCCAGGCTGGCACTGTCCAGCAGTGCGAGGCCCGCCAGTGACAGTAGTAATCCGGTGTTCAAGTGTTCTCTCCTTGTGCATCGAGCCCCGTCACGGGTGTGGGCTCGGTAACGGGCGCACGGTGCGCAACACCCTACGCGTGCGCATGGGCCGTACTGGGCGGGGAAGCGCAATCGTCCCGGGTGAACTGGCTCTGGACGAGGCGTCCATGAGGATCCGCCGGGCAGGCTCTGCCCGGCATCGGAGCCCGTGCAGTCGGCCGGTTCAGTCGGCCCGCACGGCAGGAGCCCCCTCGAAGACGACATCCAGCTTCCGCAGCGCCAGGATGCCCCCGAAGGGGTCGTACGCATCCAGGGGAGCGCCGGTTTCCCGCAAGGTCACCCGCTCGAAACGGTCCAGCAGGGCATCCAGCGCGATACGCACCTCAAGCCGCGCCAATGGGGCGCCCAGGCAGAAGTGCACCCCGTTGCCGAAGCCCAGATGAGGATTGGGCGTGCGGGTGATGTCGAAGCGCTCCGGAGCGTCGAAGACCGTCTCGTCGAAGTTTCCCGAGGCCAGCCACACCACGACCACGGCGCCTGCGGGGACTGGCCGGCCGCCGAGCTCGGTGTCCTTTGCGCAGCGGCGCACTACACGGGAGAACGGCGGCCGGTACCGGATGATCTCCTCGATGGCGGTCGGCAGCAGCGACCGGTCGGCCCGCAACCTCGCCACCGCTTCGGGCTGTTCATGGAGACACTGCGCCGCGCTGGCAAGCACCGAGGTGGTGGTGACGTGACCACCCACCAGGAAGATCGTCACGATGCCCACGATCTCGTCGTCCCCCAGCCGCTCACCGTCGACCTCCGCGCGCACCAGGCCGCTGATGAGATCCGGGCCTGGAGTCTCGCGGCGCCGGATCAACTCCTTGCGGAGAAAAGCGTCCATCTCCTCGGTGGTGCGTGCGATTTCGGCGAGGAGCGCGGGCTCCAGATCCAAACCGGTGCGGTTCTGCGAAAGCAGGGCGTCGGACCACACGCGCAGCTTGTGCCGGTGCTGCGCCTCGATGCCGAGCAGCTCCGCCATGACCTGCGTGGTCAACAGAGAGGCGAAATCCTCGATGAAGTCGACGGGCCGGTCCGTGGCAACGTTGTCGAGAAGTTCGGCACAGAGCCCGGTCAGACGTGTCTCCAAGCCGGCCACGCTGCGCGGGCTGAATGCCTTGGACACCAGGTTGCGGAACATGCGGTGCCGGGGCGGGTCCATCAGCGCGAGGTTGCCCGTCGAGAAGATGGCAAGCTCCTCCTCCGGGGTGGTGAACTCGCTGGAAAACGTCTCGTGCTCGGTTATGACCCGCTTGGCCTCCGCGTAGGCGAAGACATGCCACAGGCCCATCGACTCGTCGAAGACGACCGGTTCGGTGGCTCGCATCTGCGCGCTCCAGGCGAACAGTTCGGCGTACGGGCCCGGGGGCGCCGGCACGCTGGGGGGCTGTCCGGACATGTGATTTCTCCTTGCTTCAGTGAACCTGCGGGGTACGGCGGGCGAGGGAGGGCTGCTGCGCGGGCGGAGCGTCCAGGGCGAAGGATCTGAAGGCATGGGCCAGGAGGGACAGTGTGGTGTGCCGATTCCAGCCGGTGACGCTGCGCACCTGGTACTCGTGCAGACCGGCTCCGATCCGGGTCGCGTCGAGGCACTGCCTGATGGCCGACTGGGCCCTTACCGCGCGGATGAACTCCGGGATGGTGGTGGTGGCGGGCCCCGAACACAAGAAGTAGTGGGGGCGGGCCGACCCCGGCGGGTTGTGCGTCAGCATCCAGAAGGTGCGCCCGCTCGGTTCCTGTCGCAACCGCAGAGTGTTCCAGGGCAGGGTGTTCACACGGGACGTCAGGTTGGCCCGCGCCTCGTTGAGGCGCCACTCGGCCCTCATCCGGCGGGGGGCGAGCGCCAGCGCGTCGGCGGGGCGCAGCCGCAGGGCGTAGGGGATCTGGGTGGAGTCGAGCCACCGCCGCAGATCCTCGTCCCACAGGTCGGGGTCGGGCACCGACACCCAGGGGGTGTGCAGGCCGTGCTCAAGCGCCCGCGCGATCATCCTGCGGTTCAGCCCGGCCTTCGTGATGTACGAAACGTCCGGTGGGAGGCCTGCCCCGTCCTGCGGGGACCGGTCCTGGAGCCACTGCCGGGGCATGTAGAGCTCCCGGTCGATCAGGCCGCGTCCCGACTCGGAGGTGTGTCCCAGGAACAGCCCGACCTGGCAGTTCTCCATGCGCTGGTGGGTGCTGGAGTACTGCCAGGCAACTCCCGCGGAGTGTTGTCCCTTCTTGACGAAGGTCTCCCAGATGGGCACCAGGATGCCGTCGTTCTCGGTGCGGGTGTGCTGGAGAACGTACGCGCGCAAGTCGTCGCGCACGGCGTCGGCGTCCCACTTCGCGGTACGCAGCAGGCGCTGCATCCCGTCCGGTCCGGCCTCATGTGCGTGGGTCGCCAGGGAGAAGGCGCTCTTCCGTAGCGTCGGGGACAGTAGCCCTTCCATATAGGCCACCACGCGCCTGCGCGGTTCTGCCCGGCTGAACCGATTCGATATCAGTGCTGCGATCTCTTGCACGCGAAAACTCCCCCATGTCGTGCCAGCATCGTTCAACTGCCACCAAACAGGAGGGGTTGGTGTTACGCGATACATCGGGTGGGGGACCCGTGTCACCTTTCGGACTACTGCCCGGAGCCCCGTGGAGTGCAGCCCTGGAGTGGGGATTTGCTGTCGCGGATCGTCGGGCCACTGCCTCGGCTGGCTGCGGTCGTCAGCCGAGGCAATGACGTTTCGCTGTCGCGTATGGCCAGCGCGGCCTCAACTCGGCTGCGGAGGCCCAGCTTTGCCAAGAGTCGGCTCACGTGAGTTTTCACCGTATTCTCAGAAACCTTCAGCTGCTGTGCGATGCTCGCGTTGGGAAGGCCCCGGGCGAGGAACACCAGCACCTGGTGTTCGCGTGGCGTCAGCAGCGACATGAGCCGGGCGTCCGAGGCCACGGCTTCCTCGGTGGTCGTACGGTTGATTGCTCGGGTCAGCGGGCGGATGATGGTCGGATCGATAAAACCGTTCCCCTCGGCGATCAGCCGGATGGCACGATAGAGTTCCGATGCACTCGAATTCACCGGCAGAAATCCGACCGCGCCGGCTTCGAGCGCGCGCAGGATCATTCCGTCCGGGGAGTCGGAGGTCAGGAGCAGCACGTCGGTCGTGGTGGACGTTATTTCCCTGATGGTTTGCGGATTACAGAGCTCACGACATGAGCCGTCCATTACCACGATGTCCGAGTGCTGCATGGCGTTGGAGTGGGCTAACTGACTGCGGGTGGCGACTTGCGCGACCACTTCCATGTCGTCGGCTTCTCTTAGAATCCGGACGATCCCCGTTCGCATGAGACCTTCGGTGTGGGCAACCGTCAGATGAATCGTCATGATCAATACCCCCGTGTATCGAACGTGCTGCGGTGCGGTGCGTGGTGCGGGCCCGGTCAGGGTCGATGTGCAGCCAATTGCCCTCACGGTCACAAGGGAACGAGGCTGAAATCGAACCGAAAGTGCCTTGTGGTCGTTTTATGGTCAAGTACCGGCGGAACTCGGAAGAGGAGTTTTCAGTAATCTACAGGACGGGCTGGCGGGTTGCGGCTTGACATCGATGCCGCAGGCCGGAGCCGGCGCGCCGTTCCGGCCCTCGCCGGACGGCCTGCCGTGGACCGGCCCTCCGCCGGGGGTGCTCGGAGTCGGTGACGGTCAGGGGTACGGGAGTTGGGCTGGTCGCGCTGTCGGATCGGCTGCTCCTCTCGTGCTGCACACTCGTGGGCCGGTGCTGTCGAAGCGCCCGGTACGACCTGCGCGAGGGCGCTCCTGCCCCGCACGTTAACCACAGCCCTCCGCGTTCTCGAAGAGGCGAATGCGAAGCCGCCGAGACAACGGCACTTAGCTTCATGGGAGCGCCACGCGGAGTGTCCTCTGCGTTGCCCATATAGCACGAACATCGGTACTGGGAACGGTTGAGAAGTAAAGAAGAGCCGCTGTGGCACTTGTCGCCGCACATTTGTAGCACCTCCCTTCTTGCCCTTGACAACCGATCCCGCTGCCCCTTTGCTCTTTGGTGAGTTGCACTCGCCGGGACGTGCGGAGTGCGCCTGCCGGGACGCGGAACGAGACGGGCGGTAATGATGAGAGTGCTGGTCTATTCCTATGGAAGTCGCGGAGATGTGCAGCCGTATGTCGCGCTGGCGCATGCCCTGAACACTCAGGGACACACAGCAGTTCTTTCCGCTCCTGCCAGGTTCGGCGCGCTCGCCTCGGACTACGGAATAGAGTTCCGGGCCCGCGACGACGGTCTTCTCCGGCTGTACACGGAAGACCCGGATGTGCGGAAACTGATTGCAGGGGAACTCTCCGGCGGTGAGCGGAAAAAGGATCGCCTGAACGCCGTCGAAAAACTCAGACAGGGATTCAGGGAGTATCTCCCCCGGCTTCTTGAGGACACCTGGCTCGCCGCGGAGGACGGGGCGGACCTGGTCGTCCACCCCTATGACGACTTCGAACTGGGACACCATGTCGCGGAGAAGCTGGGCGTCCCCTCGGTCCTTGCCACCTTCTATCCAAACTTCGTGCCCTCGCGGCACTATCCGAGTGCCGCGATCAAACTGGGCACCGAACTGCCGCAGTGGTTGAACCGCCTGAGCTACCTACTCCTGGGGCGCCGGCAGACGGAAAGCGCCGAGGTCGACCGGTGGCGTCAGGAACGGCTGGGCCTGCCGCTGCGCCAAGGACGGCACGACCGGCTCCGCCGCCCGGACGGCGGGCGCGTCCCGGTCCTGCACGGTTTCAGCAAGCACCTGGTCGCTCCGGCCCCCGACTGGCCCGCACATGTACACACCACCGGCTTCTGGCATCTGCCCCACCGCTCCGACTGGTCGCCCCCCGAGCACCTGTCCACGTTCCTCGCATCGGGCGCGCCTCCCGTACTCGTCGGCTTCGGAAGCATCGCCGGAGCGGATCCCACGGAGACCGGCAGGATTGTGACCCGAGCGGCAGTCATCGCGGGAGTCCGCGTCGTGGTGGCGTCCGGATGGGGCAGCATCCAGGTCGACGAGGCCTCCGAGAACGTATGCGTGACCGGTGAGGTCCCGTACGACTGGATCTTTCCCCGGGTGGCCGCGGCTGTGCTTTCCGGAGGTACCGGCAGTGTGCATGCCGCGCTCGCCGCCGGTACTCCCCAGGTGAACTGCACGTTGCAGACAGAACAGTTTATGTGGGGCACCCGAGCGCAGCAGGCCGGCGGCGGACTCGCCCCGGTGGCGCGCGACAGCCTCACCCCGGAAACCCTCGCCGCGCTGTTCGCGCGTCTGACGAAGGACACGAAGCTGGCGCGGCGGACCGCCCGGCTCAGCGAATCCGTCCGCGCGGAAGGCGGCGCCGAGGCGGCGGTCCGGCTGCTCGCGTCATTTCAACAGCCCGTGGTGAAAGCCACCTGATGACAGCCGTCACCGCCCACCGCCGGAAGGGGCAGACGCTGCTCTCGGCACGCTACCTGCCCGAACAGGCGGACCGTATCGCTCTCTCGGCGACCGCGCGCGACGCACAGTCCCCGCACGGCGCCGCCGACGTCCAGCACTGGCTAGACGAGCGCCGCCTCGCCCACACCTTCCGCGTCGACCGTATTGCCTTCACCGCGCTGGACGGATGGTCGTTCGCGGAGACGGGCAATCTGCTCCATCGCAGCGGGCGCTTCTTCACCGTCGAGGGCCTGCACGTGACCGAAGTGGGCGAACCGTACGGTGACGGGCCGCCCCACGAGTGGCACCAACCCGTCATCAGACAGCCAGAGATCGGCATCCTCGGCATCCTGGCCAAGGAATTCCACGGCGTTCTGCATTTCCTCATGCAAGCCAAAATGGAGCCGGGCAACGCCAACCTCGTCCAACTGTCGCCGACGGTCCAGGCAACCCGCAGCAACTACACCGGAGCCCACCGGGGGAGCGGTGTCCGGTACCTGGAGTACTTCACCCGCCCCGGCGCGGGCACCGTCTTGGCGGACTCCCTGCAGTCGGAGCACGGCGCGTGGTTCTACCACAAATCCAACCGCAACATGATCATCGAAACAGACCGCGACGTACCGCCCCACGACGACTTCCGCTGGCTCACCCTCGCCGACCTCGCCGGACTGCTCCATCAGGACAACGTGGTCAACATGGACGCGCGAACGGTGCTCGCCTGCCTGCCGCACCGCGACCCCGCGCCCCGGGCGCTGCTCTCCGATGTGCAACTGCTCTCCTGGTTCACCGGTGAGCGCTCCGGCCGTCACGTGCGGGCCGAAACTGTCCCGCTGGCAGGGCTGCCCGGCTGGAAACGCGGTGAGTACGCCATCGAACACGAGGAGGGGCGCTACTTCAACGTCGTGGCTGTCTCCGTCGTGGCAGGCAACCGTGAGGTCCCCGGGTGGACCCAGCCGCTCATCGAACCGGTGGGCCGCGGCCTGGTCGCCTTCCTGATGCGGACCTTCGACGGGGTACCGCACGTACTCCTTCACGCCCGCGCCGAGGGTGGCTTCCTGGACACCGTGGAGCTTGCCCCGACCGTCCAGTGCGTCCCCGCCAACCACAGCCATCTGCCCCCCGATCAACAGCCCCGCTTCCTTGCCCACATCCTGACCGCGGACCCCGCCCGCGTGCGCTACCGCGTGGTCCACTCCGAGGAGGGTGGCCGCTTCCGCAACGCCGAGAGCGACTACCTCCTCGTCGAGGCCGAGGAGGAACACGCCCCGCTCGTCCCCCCGACCGGCTACATCTGGGCCACCCCCGCCCAGCTCACCTCCTTGACCCGCCACGGCCACTACCTCAACGTCCAGGCCCGCACCCTGCTCGCCTGTCTCCACGCGGCGGGCGTGAGTCCGGCGTGAGCGCGGAAGTCGGCCTCGCGCCCCTGCGCTTCGGTGTCCTGGGCACCTCCCGATTCGCGATACGCCGCATGCTGCCAGCTCTCGCGGAACTCCCCGGTACCGAGTTGACGGCGATCGCCTCACGGGACATCCACCGGGCCGAGGACGCGGCCGCCCCGTACGATGCCACCGCCGTCCAGGGCTACGAGGCGCTGCTGCGGCGCGACGACGTCGACGCGGTGTATGTGCCGCTGCCCGCCTCGCTGCACGCGCACTGGGCCGAGGCCGCGCTGCGAGCGGGCAAACACGTCCTGGTGGAGAAGCCGGCGACCACGCAACCCGAGCACGCCGCGAGCCTCGTCGAGCTGGCGCGGCGCGCCGGTCTGGCGCTGATGGAGAACATCATGTTCGTACACCACCATCAGCACGCGACCGTACGCACCCTGGTAAAAGACGGCTGCATCGGCGAACTGCGTTCCCTCCAGGCCGGGTTCGGCATCCCGCGGCTGGTCACCACAGACATCCGCTACGCCCAGGAACTGGACGGGGGCGCGCTGTGGGACGTGGGAATCTACCCGCTGCGGGCAGCTCTCCACTTCCTCGGCCATGACCTCGAAGTGCTCGGCGCGCGCCTCACCCGGGGCGCGTACCAGCAGGTCGACACCGCGGGGGCCGCCCTGCTGAGCACCCCCTCAGGGGTCACGGCACAGATCGTCTTCGGGCTGGACCACGGCTACCGGTCGTTCTACGAACTCTGGGGCAGCGAAGGCCGGATCACCGTGGAGCGCGCCTTCACCCCGCCGGCCGACCACAAACCCGTCATCCGGATGACCCGCGCCTCGGGCACCGAGGAGATCCGGCTCGCCCCCGACGACCAGACCCGCAACACCCTCGCGGCCTTCATCGCATCGGCCCACTCCATGGAAGGGCCGGGACACCAGCACGAAACCCTGCTCCGCCAGGCGCAGTTGCTCGACAACGTCCGCGAGGCGGGCCGGGACCGCCCGGCCTGAGCGGCCGCACACGGAAGAACGGAGCAGGTCATTGAAAGGCATCCTCCTGGCGGGCGGGCACGGCTCCCGCCTGTACCCGATCACGCTGGGTACCTCCAAGCAGTTACTGCCCGTCTATGACAAACCGTTGATCTACTACCCGCTGTCCGTGCTGATGCTCGCGGGGATCCGTGAGGTCCAGATCATCTCGACACCGGACGATCTCGGCAGTTTCCAAAGGCTGCTGGGCGACGGATCCGCTCTTGGCATGTTCCTCAGCTACGCGATCCAGGACCGCCCGCGCGGCCTCGCGGAGTCCTTCCTGATCGCCGCGGATCACATCGGCAACGAATCCGTGGCCCTCGTCCTGGGCGACAACATTTTCCACGGCCCCGGCTTCGCGCGGCTGCTCCAGAGCAAGGTGCGCGACGTGCAAGGCTGCGTGCTGTTCGGCTACCCCGTGAGCGACCCCGAGCGGTACGGCATAGGTGAGGTCGACGACCAGGGGACGCTGGTGTCCCTCGTCGAGAAACCCGAGCGGCCACGGTCGAATCTCGCCGTCACCGGGCTCTACCTCTATGACAACGACATCGTCGACATTGCGAAGAACCTGAAGCCCTCAGCGCGTGGCGAACTGGAAATCACCGACGTCAATCAGGTCTACCTGGAGCGCGGCAGAGCCGAACTCGTCTCCCTGGGGCGGGGCTTCGTCTGGCTGGACGCCGGAACCCACGACGCGCTGACCGAAGCCGGCCAGTACGTGCAGATCCTGGAGCACCGCCAAGGCGTTCGTATCGCTTGCATCGAGGAGATCGCCTGGCGCATGGGGTTCATCGACCGAGAGGCCTGTCTCAAGCTCGGCGGCCGGCTCGCCGCGTCCCCCTACGGCCAGTACGTCCTTGACGTCGCAACGGCCGAGTGACTCCTGCCCGCCATCCCGGGGCGGGCCACCACCCGTCCTGCCCCACGCCGGAGGTACCCACCATGCGTACGCACAACCCGGCCCTGCCCCCGCCGTCACCCCCGGGTGTAACCGGGCACGAACGGGACGTCCGCACATGAGGATTCTCGTCACGGGCGGCGCCGGATTCATCGGCTCCCACTACGTCCGCGCACTGCTGGCCGGGCGATACGCACCACAGGCCGGCACGGACATCACCGTGCTGGACAAGCTGACCTACGCCGGCCGCCGCGCCAACCTGCCCGCGGCGCACGACCAGCTCACCTTTGTCCGGGGCGACATCTGCGACGCGCCCCTGCTCAACGAACTGCTGCCCGGCCACGACGCGGTGGTGCACTTCGCCGCGGAGTCCCATGTGGACCGCTCCATCGCAGGAGCCGCGGACTTCATGCGCACCAATGTGCTCGGCACCCAGACCGTGCTGGACGCCGCACTGCGCTCCGGCGTCGAGCGGTTCGTCCACGTCTCCACCGACGAGGTCTACGGGAGCATCAGCCAGGGCTCCTGGGACGAGGCCAGCCCACTGCTGCCCAACTCCCCGTACGCCGCGTCCAAAGCCGCGTCGGACCTCGCCGCACGCTCCTACTGGCGCACCCACGGGCTCGACCTCTCGATCACCCGCTGTTCCAACAACTACGGCCCCTACCAGCACCCGGAAAAGCTGATCCCGAGCTTCGTGACGCGTCTGCTAGACGGCAGACCTGTGCCCCTGTACGGCGACGGACGCAACGTACGGGAGTGGACGCATGTCGACGACCACTGCCGAGCCGTCCATCTGGTCCTGCTCAAGGGCCGTGCCGGAGAGATCTACAACATCGGTGGCGGCACGGAACTGTCCAATCTGGAACTCACCCACCGCCTCCTCGAACTCTGCGGAGCCGACCCCTCGATGATCCGTCGCGTCCAGGACCGCAAGGGACACGACCTGCGCTACGCCCTGTGCGACACCAAGCTCCGCGAAGAACTGGGGCACACACCACGGGTCACCCTCGCCGACGGGCTCGCCGGGACCGTGACGTGGTACCGCGACAACCCAGGGTGGTGGAAAACAGCAGAAACCGGCGATGCCCCGGAGAAACCGGAGGCCGATCGCATGAGCCGCGACCGAAGCAACCCGACCCACAGACAGGGGTGAGACCCAATGCGGATACGCGAACTGGAGATCGAAGGCGCGGTCGAATTCACACCACCGGTGTTCCACGACCGGCGGGGCATCTTCGCAGCCCCGTACCAGGGGGACGCCTTCGAGAAGCACCGCGGCAGCCCCCTCTTCCGGGTCGAGCAGGTCAGCCACAACATCTCCGCCCGCGGAGTGCTCCGCGGCCTCCACTACACCCTGGCCCCACCGGGCATGGCCAAGTATGTGTACTGCCCGTACGGCAGCCTTCAGGACTACCTGGTCGACCTCCGGACCGGGTCGCCGACCTTCGGTCGGTGGACCAGCACCCGACTTGAGGCCGACCGCTGTAACGCTTTGTACATCCCCGTCGGCGTGGGGCATGCCTTCATCTCGCTGGCGGACAACTCCCTGTGCATGTACGTCATGTCGCAGGGTTACGTTCCCGAGCACGAACTGTCCATCGACCCGCTCGACCCGGCCATCGGACTGGACTTCCCTCAGGGACTCGACCCGATCCAGTCGGACCGTGACCTCGCCGCCCCCTCCCTCGCCGAGGTCCGGACGGCCGGGCTGCTGCCCGCGTACAAGACCTGCGCCGAACTGGAGATACAACTGTGACGCCACTCGTCGTCGTACTCGGCGCTGCCGGTTTCATCGGCTCCGCCATCGTCCAGGAACTCGCCGACCAGGATCTGCGGATACGGGCCGTATCCCGTAGACCGACCGCAGTACCCCCACACGCCCGGACGCGGATCGAGGTGCGCACCGCCGACTTGACGGAGCCGGGTGCGATGGCCGCGGCTGTCACCGGCGCCGATGTGGTGATCCACTCGATCGCGTACATCGCCGCCTCCACGACCTGGCGCCTGGCCGACGGGGACACGGAAGCCGAGCGCATCAACGTCGGACTGTTGCGCGACCTCATCACCGTGCTGGACGACGGCAGACGTTCGCCCACCAGTGTGCTATTCACCGGTTCCGTCTCGGCTGCGGGGCCGTCGGCGCACGGTGACGTCTACGACGGCACGGAGACCGACCGGCCGCAGGGCGAGTACGACCGACAGAAGCTCGCCGCCGAACAGCTGCTGCTCGAAGCGAGCCGGGCGGGTGTGCTGCGCGGCGTCTCGCTCAGACTGCCGACGGTCTTCGGACACGTCCCGGACTCGCCCACCAGGGACAAGGGCATCGTCTCCGCGATGGTGCGCCGAGCGGCGGCGGGAGAACCCATCACCATGTGGCACGACGGCACTGTGCGCCGGGACCTGCTCCATGTGCGGGACGCCGCACGGGCCTTCACCGCCGGAATCGGCCATATGGACGCCCTGGTGGACCAACACTGGGTGCTGGGCACGGGGCGTGGAGAACCGCTCGGAGAGGTGTTTTCCACGGTGGCCAGCCTAGTCGCGCAGCAGTTGGGGAAGCCACCGGTGCCCGTGCTTTCCGTGGAGCCACCCGCCCATGCGGAGGTGCGCGACTTCCGCAGTGTGACGGTCGACGCCTCGGCTTTTCGCACGGCCACCGGCTGGCGACCGGAGACGACGCTGGAGGAGGCTCTGCGCGACACCGTCGCCTTTCATACACGCTCGCAAGTTTAAGTTAATTAGTAATCATTATGGTGCGGGCACGGCATCACAGTCGTCGGCGTAGCGCCGCCCCGTGAGCCGGGGCGTGGTGCCTGCCATCCCCAACTCTCGGGGGACTCAAGTGATTTCGCATCGTGCAGGGTCGGGCGCGTGCCCGCCGGGTCGTCGCCGCGCTCGGGGCCGCAGCGCTGGTTTTGGTGGCCGTACCTGCGGCGCAGGCCGAAACCGGGGCCGCGAACAGTCCGCCGCACTACGACAGCCGGCCCGCCCCGACCCCGTACATGGGCTGGAACACCTGCTATGCCCTCGGCGCTCCAACGGAGGACCAGGTCAAGGGGGTTGCAGACCATTTGGTCAGCAGTGGCCTGAGATGGGGCTCCCCGCTGGTGATCGGTTCCGACCCGCGGACGCTGCCGCAGTCGATGATCGACACCCTGCGTAACCCGGAGATCCTCGCCGTCGACCAGGACGCCCTCGCCATCCAGGGAGTGCGCGTCGCCTCCGACGCCGTCGGTGACGTCTACAGCAAGGTGCTCCAGGGCTCCGGCAGGCGTGCGGTCGTGCTGCTCAACCGGTCCGACCGCCCGGCCGAGCGCACCGTGCGCTTCGCCGACGCCGGCCTCGCCGGCGAGGCCGCCGTGCGGGACCAGGCCGGCCGTCGTCGTGTCGCCCGACTGATGCAGGCCGCCGGACTGCAGGGCCGGCGCCGCAGACGACGGCAGGCGACCACGATCCCGGATCCCGGGGCTGCCTTGCGTCCCGACCTCATCGTCCGGGACTTCCAGCCCGACCGCACCGGGCTCGATGCTCGCTGGTGCGGCGACATCACATACATTCCGACGGACGAGGGCTGGCTCTATCTGGCCACGGTCATCGACATCGCCTCGCGGCGCGTGGTCGGCCGGGCAACCGCCGACCACCTGCGAACCGAGCTGGTGGCCGACGCGCTGACATCCGCCTGCCGGCAGCGTCGCCCTACCCGTCCCGTGATCTTCCATCCGGATCGCGGCTGTCAGTACACCAGCCAGCAATTCGCTTCCCTGGCAGGCGAGTTCGGGGTCCGGCTATCGGTCGGCCGTACCGGTCAGTGCTGGGACAACGCGCTCGCCGAGTCGTTCTTCTCGACCATCAAACGCGAACTGCTCGGTACCTGCGCCTGGCCCAGCCGGGCCGCCGCCCGCACCCCGATCTTCGACTTCATCGAAGGACCCTGTTGCCCAATAGTGTGAAACCTTCGGTGATTACGGTGTGTGCAGGGCGGTGAGCGTCGATGCTGCTGTTCAGGGTCGGGAGTGGGGACGAAATTACCTGGCCGTGAAGTTGGGGGTGGAGTGGTGTCGATGCGGTCGGACTCTGGAGTTGAAGTACCCGTAGTGACCCGGAGTGTTGCTCGTGCGGCGTTTCCCAAGGGCTGCTTGGCGATGCGGATCCGGGATGGCCTCGGCCCATTGTTCTGCGACGAGGAGTTCCGGGAGTCGTTCGGGGTGCGAGGCCGTCCGGGTGTCTCGCCCGGCCGGCTGGCGCTGATCAGCATTCTTCAGTTTGCCGAGAATCTGACGGACCGGCAGGCTGCGCACGCGGTGCGGGCCAGGATCGACGTGAAGTACCTGCTCGGCCTGGAGTTGACCGACCCCGGCTTCGACCACACTGTGCTGACCGGGTTCCGGGACCGGCTATTGGGGCACGGCCTGGAGGAGAAGATCCTGGACCTGCTGCTGAAACGGCTGGCCGGGATGGGACTGGCTGCCTCCGGTGGGCGGCAGCGGACGGATGCCACGCACGTCCTGGCCGCGGTCCGCAGCCTCAACCGCCTCGAGTTCGTCGGAGAGACACTGCGGGCAGCGATGGAGGCCCTCGCCGTAGCCGCGCCGGACTGGATGCGCACGACCATGGACCCGGTGTGGCAGGAACGCTACGGAACACGGGTTGACGCCTACCGGCTGCCGACGGACGAGCAAGAGCGGCGTGATCTCGCCCAGCAGATCGCGGCTGACGGCTATCGCCTGCTCGAAGCAGTCATCGCGCTGACGGCGCCGGCCTGGCTGCGGGATGTGCCCGCCCTCGCCATCCTGCGCACGGTGTGGGTGCAGCAGTTCACCCGCACCGTCACCAACGGAACCGGGGAGGTGGCCTGGCGGGGGAAGGATGATCTCCCGCCCAGGAGAATTCTGATCGCCTCCCCCTACGATCCCGAGGCCCGGTACTCGAAGAAGCGCGGGTCAGCCTGGGTCGGCTACAAGATCCACCTCAGTGAGAGCTGCGACGACCCGGAGGAGACCCACCGCCCACACTTGATCACCCACGTCGAGACAACCGACGCCACTGTCAACGACGCGATGGTCGTCGAAGCAGTTCACGACCGCCTCACCAGCAGGGACCTCCTGCCCGCCGAGCACCTCCTGGACGCCGGATACACATCGGCCGAGTTGCTCCTCACCGCGCCGATCGCCCGCGGCGTCAGCGTCATCGGCCCAGTCCGGTCGAACAACACCCGCCAAGCGGCTCAGAAGAACGGCTTCGGCAAGACCTCCTTCACCATCAACTGGCAAGCCAAGCAGGCAGTTTGCCCTACGGGTGCCACGAGCAGATACTGGACGGCCGGCGTGGACAACAACGGCCGGGACGCGATCCGTATCCGCTTTGCGACCTCCACTTGCGCACCGTGCCCCGTCCGCGGCCAGTGCACCCGCTCCACCCGATACGGACGGCAGCTGACCGTGCGCCCACAAGAACAGGACGCGCTCCTCGAACGTGTCCGCGCAGAGCAGTCCACGGACGAGTGGAAAGACCGCTATGCGGCCCGCGCCGGAGTGGAAGGCACCATCCACCAGGCCGTCGCGGCCACTGGAGCACGCCGGACCCGCTACACCGGCCTGCGCAAGACACACCTCGCGCACGTCCTGACCGCAGCAGCCATCAACCTGATCCGACTCGACGCCTGGTGGAACGGGACTCCTCTTGCCAGGACCCGGACCTCCCGGCTGGCTGCCCTTGAACTTGCAGCCTGAGACCAATTGGGCAACAGGGTCATCGAAGGCTGGTACAACTTGCACCGACTGCACAGCAGCCTCGGCTACCTCAGCCCCGCCGAATACGAGACCGCGCTCGCAGCCTGACCACCACACCAATGGCGTCCGTCAAAACGGAACAAGCTCAGTGACGGCCCGCCGCGCTCACGGGGTCAGTCGGTTCACACCTGGTCGATCACCCATCGGGACGCCGTCCCGATGGTGGGCTGGAAGACTACTTGGGCCCCGAGGAGTCCGTTGGCATGCAGGTACTTGCCGCTCCAGTTGTGCTTGATGGACTTCGGGCTGCCGGACGTGGTCGTCCACTGCTGATACCCGCCACCGTTGCACGGGAATGTATAGACATCCGCACCGTTTCCGTCGAGGCAGTGGCCTGATACCGGGTTCCTGAAAATGCCGCCGCTGATCGTCCACACCTGCTTCGCGCTACGGTCACAGTTGCCGAGGACGAGGTTTCCCTTGCCTGTCGGAACGTCCACCACCTGAAGGCAGGAGTTGCGGCTGTTGGCGTTGATCACCTGGTAGTACACCGGCGCCGCCGCCTGCGCCGAAGCCGGGGCGCCGGCCAGCAGTGTCGAACCGAACGCGATCGCCGCGCCTGCACCGGCGAGTCGGATGAAGCGTCCCTTGAGTTCCATGGTTGATCCCCTTGAGTTCAGATGATTGGCGGTCGCCTGTGGCGCCGCCCGGTCGTTCGGGTTTCCTGGGATGTAATGAGAAGAGTGTTGTGCGGAACGGGCAGCCGGAGCCGACGAACCACAAGTCGGTGAGCTCGGCCGGCCCGGGATACTGCTGGTACACCTGGGACTGCACCTACAGCGCCGTCGGTACCGAGAAGCTGTTCTGCCAAGTCGAAGTCCCCTGCGTCCACGCGTTCCCGACGGGGACGTCGAACTTGGTGACGGGGTGAGCGGTTGCGTCAGTACCGACGGCGGGAGCGCCGGGCAATGTGCCCGCTGTCAGCACGACGGAACCGAGGGCGCGGCGAGGTGGGTGCGCATGCGATCTCCAGGATGTGAGCCGGTTGCGGCTTCGTATCCTGCCCGGGCCGGACACCTGCGGCCCAGCTGTTAAGCCAGGGCTTAAAGGGAGACGCGGGGGACAGCACTCGTGCATCGCACGAAGCACGAAGAGGGTTCCGGTAGCAGCGGAGAGCGGGGCCGGTCCGCCCACCGGGCTGATGCCTGCGCGGCCTCGGCTCACGGCTCGGTCATTGTGCCGGTCGTCAACAAGGCCAGCCCCAGAGGGGTGATGAGGTGCAACACGGATCCGCCACGGCGACTGGTGGTGATGAGGTCCGCGTTCCGCAGCACCGTCGTGTGCTGACTGGCCGCTGCGGCCGAGACGTTGAGGCGGCGTGCCAGCTCGGTCGTCGTGCAGCCCTCCGCTGTCACCCGCAGCGCAGCAGCCCGGGTGCGGCCGAGCAGTGACTTCAGGCTCTGGCCGGAGGCCCCATCCGGTTCGACCAGGCCGACCCCGGTCAGCGGCCCGCGCAGGGCCGGCACGGCCAGCCGGGGCGGCTGGGCTGTGTCGAGCGGGTCCCAAAGAAAGCTCGCGGCGCGCGTTGCGAAAACAGTGGGCGTGATGATCAGTCCCCTGCCCTGGAGACGCACCTCGGTCCGGCGCGGGTACGGAGCTTCCAGCACGGGCGGACGCCAGCGGACCAGTGGTGCGCAGAGCGAGCGCAACAGCAGGTCGATGCCTCCCTCAAGCATCAGGTTCGCGTAGCGGGTGGACAGTGCGACCAGTTCGGACCGCACCTTGTGCCAGTAGGGCTCCACGGTCAGCCGATGGCAGGCCCGTACGGCCTCGGCGAGCTCCTGCCGCGCGTCTCTGTCCCCCTCGGACACCCGTCTGGCCCACGGCAGGTGTCGGGGATGGAAGTCGAGACCTTCGAATTCACGTCGCAGCCGGGAGCTGGGTGCATGCAGGAGATTGTCCACGGCGTGCTCCAGCGAGGGCACCTCACCCATCAGGGCCAGCAGGTCGAGCCCCGGGCCGCGTACCGGAAGCAGGGACGTCAGCGGGCGGGTATCCGCTCCCATTCGGCCCGCGACTGCTGACCGCCACGAGCGGAAGTGAGGATGGTCCAGGCTCCCTCTCAGCACTTCCAGGCTGTAGTAGGTCTCCGCCGCGACTCCGATCGTCGCGGCCACACGTGTCCGCGCGAGGTCTTCCGCGGTGAAGTGAATGCGTAACACCAACCGGCCCCCTGCCCCAGCGATAGTGCGCGTCTGTGCACTACCAGCATGCCCCAGTAGAACTCCGTGAGGTCCTCCCGGTCATGTTGTCGGGGAGCATGTGGGTGTGGGACGGCCCATGCGGCAGGCCGAGGGCCTGCGGGCGGACTTGACGGAGTTTGTGGCGGATGTGTTCGCGTCGGCGCCGCGACGGGACCAGCGGGCCGCCTTCCACAGGTACTCGAGTGCGTGGATCAGGTCGGCGACCAGATGAACCGTCACCTGGCGGCGTTTCGCCTCGGCCTCGATCAGTTCGATCTGGTGGCGGTCCCCGTCCACCAGCACCACCCAGCAGCGCGTATGCCCCGGGTCTCGGGAGGCGGCCTGGTCGAACGCGGCGGTGACCACCGCGGCGGCCCGGGTACGGACGTGCCCCCGTACGGCCGCCTGCACGCGCTGCTCCTCTGCACGGCCGCCGGTCACCGGTCCGTCTCCTCTCCGCCCGAGGGGGCGACAGCGGGACCGGCCTGGCTCGCGGCCGCAGCCCGGTTGCGGAGGATCTCCCCGCCGATCATCAACGACCTGGTGACGCGGGCGCGCCCCCGCTGCCGGTAGGCGCTGCGCCGCCCGTCGGCCGTGGATCACCTGGTTCGTGGACTGCGCGTCGAACACAATCATGGGTGTGGCGGTCACCCCCGGGCATCCGTCGCGGGAGTCGGTCCTGGCCGTTGGTGACGGTGAGCTCGGCCGATGCCGACCGCCTACCGTCCTTGGCCGCGCTGGCCGTGATCGGGGAGATCCGCACCTGGTTCTGCGACCAGGAGCCCCGGGCCTGGACGGCGCTGGTGGAGGTCGTCGTGCCGCCGGGAGCGCCCGAGCTGTCATCGGTGGTGGCGCTGCCCGGGAGCTTGCCCTCGAAGAAGAGGTCGTCAGCCTGGGCCATCCCTTCCCGCGTGGCCTCGGCGGTGACGGTGACCAGTTGCCCGGCGGTCTGCGGCGGCACCGCCACACCGATCTCGGCGGTGACGGTGCCTTGCGGCGCCGCCTTGACCGCTTCCTCCCGGGTGGGCAGTTCGGTGAGCGTGCTGTCCTTGACGGCGACCGCGGCACGGCCGAGGGCGCCGTATCGGACCGTGAGCACGGTGTCGGGCAGTCGAGCGATCTGCCCGCTGGTGTTGGTGAAGCGCGCCTGGGTCCGCAGCGCGGTCCAGCCGGCCGGCACGTCGCCGGCCGATGTCCCTGCGGTGGCCTTCTGGAACGGCTGAAGTGTCAGGTTCCAGCCCTGTTGGGCGACGGGGGAGGTGCTTCCCAACGCGGTGATGCCTGCGGGGAGCCCCGACGGTGTGGCGCTGGCGGCGCGTTGGTCCGACTTGGGTGTAGCTCTTCCGCAGGGACTCTGATCAACTCCTGAGCTGCACCATGCAGCTCAGAAGCCCCTTCCGCCCCTCCCCTACGCGGCTTGCGTGCAAGCGTCTGGGCCTGCCTTCTCCGGAGACTGGTCCGCCATATCGAGGGGCGCGGGCCGCATGAGGTTCTGCAGGACTTCCCGGCAGCGTTGCCAGGCGCGGGGCACGAGGTGTCCGTTGGAGCGCGTGATCAGGTACGCCCTCGGCGTCGCCCAACGTGTCCCGCCGGACGGCGTCCGGGCCGCCCGCGCCGGCTGCCAAGTTCACGGATGTCTACATAGCGGGGTAAAGCCCAAGGCCGGGTAGTTAACGTTTTCGCAGGTCACGCAAGCTCGTTGAAATCGGCGCCGCTCGTTCGAGACATCGGTGCGCACCCACCAGTGGCCTTCGTGCTTGCGCCGGGTGGAAAGGACCTCCACCCGGCCGCCTGTCAGGTGGTGGCTCCACATCTGCCAGCTCAGGCCGCTGGCCCCGGTGACGGCACCGAAGATCGCCAGCGCATTCGTCCAGTTCATGATCGGAGCGTAGGGAACCGTCACCGCAGCCGTCCATGGACCCTGTCATTTGCAAAGGCCTGGCGCTGAGCCGTCTCCACTTCCCTGGACCGGAGTCCCCTCTACACCTGACCGGTCACCAATGGCCGGTCTCATGGCCGGGTGTCTGCTGGGCGTGAGGCACCAGGATGCGAGGCGGCCGGGCCAGAGTATCGGCTCCGCCGTGGTCCGTTCGTGCCGTCGCGACCCACTACGCCTGTAAAGGACGCGTCTCTGTGATCTCCCGTGCTCGCCACCGCCGCGCGACAATCCTGCGCTCCATCACCACCGTTCTCGCCCTGGCCCTTTCGCTCACCGGTATTGCTGCCCAAGCGTCGCCCTGGGCGGGAACCCGTCCCGCCCAGACACGACCGGAGAGCATCACCGCACCGCGGTGGGCGCCGTCGTCACCGGCGGCGCTCCCGCACAGCGGGAAGCTGCCGTACTACGAGGACAAGCTCATGAAAGAGCTCCTGATGATCCGGTACGCCATGGAGAAGGAGCAGCCAGTCAGGGCGTTCAGCGAACTGGCCAACGTCGCGTTCACGCTCGCCGATCCGACCGGCCTGAGCGAAGAGCAGTTGGACGCCATCGTCAGCAAACCGCCCCAGGATTTCGGGCCCCTGGTCGTCTACCGGAAGGTCGACCTCTTCGTCTTCCGCGACTACCTGCCCGCAGGGGCCTACCAAGGCATACGCGAGGCGGGCCTCGACCACGTGCTGATGGTCGGGGGGATGAGTTTCCCCGGGAGCGAGAAAGCCCATGACGCCGGCGAGGCCTCCGGCCGTCACTCCGAGACCCTCGTCCTGCGGGCGCTGGCGCGTCTTGCCACCGACCCGGCCTACGCGGGCGCCGGCTTCAAGGAGCTCGCCTGGGCCTCGGAAAGGGACTACTGCCCGGAGTGCGAGGAGGCTGTCGACGGCGACGCACGCCGTTTCCACTCGTACGACTACGGCCTGACCGAAGCACAGATCGCCCAGCGCAACCAGAAGATCGCTATCGCGAATAAGACGCACACCTCGGCCGGCGAGCGGAATAAGGCGGTCGCTGCGGTCCACGCCAAGTACAAAGAGATCTCGACAGACCGCAACCAGCAGGCCCGCCTGGAACTGGGGAGCGGCATAGCGCGGGCGAAGAAGGAGTACGCGCACGAGCTGCGAGTGGAGAAAAGCTACGAGAACGAGACCAGCGACGTCCTGAACGCGTCCGGGGTCCCGTGCCCCGCCACCACCGCCGACGGCGCCGCCTGGAAGGGGAGGCCGCCCGCCACGGCTGCGGTGCCCGCTGTGTTCACCCGTGCCGGCCTGGTGCGATCCGGGCCCTGCGACAAGAACGCGCCGGCGCGGGAAGCGAGCGGCTTGGCCAAGGCCCTGGCTGACCCGGCCTCCGCACCGGGCGGCATCGACTTCACCACCCTGGAACTGCGCTACCTCTCCGACTCGGGCAAGGGGCTGCGCTACGCCTTCAGCGCGGGTCCCGGTAAACCCCAGAAGAACTCGCAGGCCGGCGTCGAAGCCGCGAAGGTGACCTCGGACGCCTTCTTCGTCTGGCTCTCCATGCCGCCTTCCACGTTCTGGGTGAACCTCAACCCGACCGAGCCGGACCGCATCGTCGATCCCTCCCTGGGCCGCACCGACGTCGGCCGCGTCCTGCTCCAGGCCGACCTCCAGCTGAAGAAGACCACCGCGGCCCTGATCCATCCGAAAACGCCGCTGGGCAAGAAGTTCTGGAACCGGATCGGCAAGGAGTGCCTGTCCTTCCGCACCTGGATCGTCCCCGGTGAAGCCCGCGTCAACGAGGACGACGGCCAGCTCTACATCCTCGACGCGCCCCTGAAGGTGAAGATGCAGTCCCAGCACCTGTCCGGACCGGGCGGTACGGGCGCCGCCTCCTGCAAGGGCAGCACCGACCCCGCGGCCGCGGCACGGAACGAGACGACGTTCAGGGACCTGATCCTGCCCGGCATCGAGCGCGCCGTGAACCAGGCCCCGCAGTACGCGGACCTGCGCCGCGTCTACCTCTCCCGCGTCGCCGCCGAGTGGTACCGCCAGCGCGACACCGACCACCCCACCACCTACGGCAACCTCATCGACCGGGGCGACGTGAGCCGATGGCAGACACACACCACCTGGAAGCCCCGCGACACCTTCGATGCCTACGTACGTTCCTTCAAGGAGGGCGAGTTCAAGTACACCGAAAAGACCCGCAAGGGCAACTACATCTACACGAAGACGTACATCTACGGCGGCGTCGACCTCTCCCGGCTCGACCTGCGCAAGGTCGCCACGGCCGAGGCGTTCCGCGAACGCTGGGCGGACATGAGGAAGGACACCGACCGGTCCACCCGGGCGGCCAGCCCCTCCGCCGACGGCTCCCGGATCTGGATGGGCGGCGACCACTCGAGCGCCGCCGGCAAAACCCGCGGCCAGAGCTCGGGCCCGGGCAGCGGCCAGGACGGAAAGGCCGGCGCCCAGAGCCCCGACCACGCGACCGGGGATCCGTCGGGCAGCCTCACCAGGCGCCTGGCGGGCGCGGTGATCGGCGCGGGGCTGCTGTATGCCGTCGTGCTGCTCCGCCGGCGCGTGGGACGCCGACGGTCACAGCTCGGGTCCGGCCGCTGAGCTGAGAGACACCGGCTCCTGGCCCGAATGTTGTGCCCGCCTTTGCCGGCGAGGCCAGCATCCGTACGGTGTCGACCCCTTGAGGCGGCCGTGGCGGTGGGCGCCGCAGGTGCAGCCGTTGCCGGCCGTGGTGGCGTGCAAGTGACGGTGGACGTCCGGCGTTGACGGCGAGGGGTGTGGCGGTGCTCGACACCACCACACCCCTCAAGCCCCCGACGACATGCCCTTTCTGGTGGACTCACTCCGTCAGCCCCGACCTGCAAGGCTGTCAGGCGGGATGCCCCGCCCTTGATCGACGCGAGTCTTGAGCACGACGGTCCGGGCTATCCGCGTCGTCATCCCGCTGCTCAGTCGAGCCCGCGCTCGGCCGGCGCCGCCAACTGCCGCTCACTCAACCGGTCGCGCCGATTTTTGAGATTCGAGAGCCGGATACCGAGTCGTACGGGGGTGCCGTCTTCCAGGTGCTCGATGCCCGCGCGGCACAGCGGTCGTAGTCTCCCGTGCGATGTACTGCTTGAGGGCTGTGAGGCCGCGTGTGAAGGCGTCGGGGCCTTTCGCCGTCCCCCAGCGTCGCACTGGTTCGCGCGGGGGCTTTCTGTGGCCGTGCAGCTGGTTTCACCCCCAGCACGCTCAGGCGGCGCTGCTGTTCGTCGTTGAGCCGGTCCCAGTCCGGCTGTTGCCTTGCCGGCCAGCGTCCATGTCGTCTCCGCGCCAGGTCACTCCGGGCAGGAGTTCCTCCAGCGTTCCGCCGGCCTCCAGCAGGGCACGCAGCCCTACGTAGTGGCGCTGCCAGTCGACGGGCATTGTCACGTTGTTGGTGGCGCCCCGTGGGGTGATCTTGTAATTGCTCGTTCCGGGAGGGGTCGTTTCGTGTTGTCCGCGTCGCCGTCGTACAGCAAATCACCGGTATCCGGTGGAGGTGATCTCGTACTGTGTGTGGCTGTACTTCCGGTTCCCGCTGTCGTTCCGGGAGGTCGAGGAGCTGATGCTGCAGCGCGGTGTCGTGGTCTCCTTTGAGACGGTGCGCCGGTGGTGTCTGAAGTTCGGGCAGTCCTACGCCAACGAGCTGCGCCGCCGGCGCCCGCGGCCGGGCGACAAGTGGCATCTGGACGAGGTCTTCGTAAAGATCAACGGCGAGCAGAAGTACCTGTGGCGGGCGGTCGACGCCGACGGCAACGTCCTGGACATCCTCGTGCAGAGGCGTCGTGACGCGGCCGCGGCCAGGCGTTTCTTCAAGAAACTGCTGAAGGGCACCGGGTCGGTGCCCCCGGGTGATCGTCACCGACAAGCTCCGGTCCTACGGTGCCGTCCACCGGCAGGTCATGCCCTCGGTGGAGCACCGCTCGCACAAAGGCTTGAACAACCGCGCCGAGAACTCCCACCAGCCCACCAGGCAGCGCGAACGCGCGATGAAGGGCTTCCGCTCCGTCGGAGCCGCGCAAAGGTTCCTGGCCCCGTACAGCGGCATCTCACCCCACTTCCGACCCCGCCGCCACCTGCTCACCGCCGCCGAACACCGCCTCGAAATGACCATCCGCTTCGCGATCTGGGACCAGATCACCGGCACCACCGCCCTGCCCGCCACGGCCTGACCCACCGCCACCACCAGGGCCCCAACACACACCGACCCGCCGCTACCGGATCGCACCCCCGACAACGTGACAACGCCTCGCTCGCTCACCGGGCGGAGAATCCAGAACAGCACGAGATACGGGCCGCGATCGATTCCGAGAACGAGGCGCACGCCCGGATAGGTGGTCCGTACCTCCTCGGCCAGGGCATCGGCCCACACACTCTGCTCCTGGTCCGTAAACGCTTCCTCGAGATCGGACGGCGACCGGCGAAGCCAGGCTTCGTACCAGCAAAGCCTCCCGGCTGCCTCTGGACGCGAGGGGTGCCAGTCGCCGTGCCCGGATCGCGCGCGGTCGCCTGCCATGGCCTCTGATCGGATGTCGGGCATGACTCGGCGGATGGACATGGGTGACTCCTGGCGCGGTCGAGAGCGAACGTGTCTCTCATTCTCCGGCGTGGCGGACCTCTACGGGGATCCGAAGGGCGGCTCGTTCGCCGGGCAGACCGTGCCCGGCCGGGGCAGGTCGCCGTCGATCAGATAGCGCGTGGCCAGCTCGTCCACGCAGGTGTTGAGTCCCATGGCCGTGTGCCCGTACATGTCGGCCGTGAGGAGGCGGGCGTTCGCGAGCCGGTCGGCCATGCGTTCGGCGAAGAGGTGGGGTGTGACGGGGTCGAGCCGGTTGCCGACGACCAGCGCCGTCCGGGCGACGGGGCGGTCCCAGGGCCCGGTGTAGGCGGCCGTGTCCTGCGGACGGACGGGCCAAGTGGCGCAGGGCAGGGAATCGAAAGCCTGCGCCCGCCCGAAGGTGGGACTGGTGCGCTCCCATGAGGCAGCCCGTTCGGACCAGGTGCCGACGCGCCGAGGGTAGGGCTTCTCGGAGCAGTTCACGGCGTCACCGGAGTCGTCACCGCGGTAGGCGCTGCGGGGTTTGGCTGCTTCGTGCTTCTGAATCTCGTGGTTCCGACTCTCGTGGTTCTGGTCCTCGTGATCCGACCTGACACGGAAGAGCCGCGCCGGTGTCGTGTCCCCCGGGCTGTTGCTGCCGTCCATGACTGCCTGCAGGGCCTTGAGCGAGGTCGCGAGCCCCGTCAGATCGCCGTCGGACAGCGCGCCCAGCACTTGGTCGCTGAAACTGCCGGAGTCGACGGTGCCGCCGCCCGGCAGAGTGAGCGGGCCCTGGCGCAGGCGGTCGTGGATCGCGTTGAGCGCCGTGGCTGGGGAGCCGTCGCCGAACGCGCACCGTTCGTCGGCCCGGACGCAGTCCCGCAGGAAGGCGCGCAGCACGTCTTCGGCGCCGTCGGCCCGCCGCCGGTCGTACGCCGGACCGTCCGTCATGCGCAGTAGCGGGTCGATGTTGCCGTCGAGGATCAGCGCCCCGGTGTGCCGGGGGAACAGGTTGGTGTAGGTGGCGCCGATCATCGAACCGTAGGAGAAACCGGCGAAGTTGAGCCTCGGCGCCTTGACACCCTGCCGCAGCAGATCGAGGTCGCGGGCGACGTCCGCCGTGGTGACGTGCGGCAGGAGGGGGCCGGCATCGCGGGCGCAGGCGTCGGTGTAGGCGCGGTCCGCCCGGATCGTCGTCGCCGTTTCGGCGGGGGTCCGCGGTGCCCTGATCCGTTCCCCGCGTGCCGCATCCGCCTCCTCCTGACTGGTGAAGCACTTCACAGCCGCACTCTGCCCGACTCCGCGTGGATCGAAGCCGATGACGTCGTATCGCGCCAGGACTTCGCCGGTCAGGTACTTTTCCGCCCGGTAGGCGAAATGCAGTCCCGACTGGCCGGGGCCACCGGGGTTGACGAACAGGGATTCCCTGCGGTGCCCCGGGTTCCTGGCCTTGTGCCGGAGCATCACCACCTCGACCGTTCCGTCGGCGGGGCGGGAGTGGTCTCGCGGCACGCTCCGCACGGCACAGTCGGCGACCTTGGGATCCACCGGTGGCGCGTTGCCGAGTACTTGGTCGCACGGCAGCCATCGCACGAACGCCACCGCCGGTGCCAGCGATGTGGGTGAGGCCTGGGGGTGGGCGGACGGTGCGCTGTGCGCCGACAGGCCGAGAAGGACGGTGCCGACGGCCGCGGCCGCGGTCACACGCCGGAGGTTCGGCAGGGCATGGCTGCGCATACGGCTCCTCGCGGGGCTCTCAAGTCAGGAACAGGACCGGCCGGCGGAGGAGGGGGCCGGGGTGAGACAGGAACGCAGGGGCGCGGTGACCGAACCGCGGTAGGTGTTCCGCATGTGCGGGGGAGCGCCGGTCAGCCGCTCGCGCATCAGTAGCGCACGGCTGACCGGGCTGAGTGCGATCGCCAGAGAGGCCGCCTCGCGCAGTTCAGCGGGGGAGCCGTATCCGTGCCAGGCGGCCGTGTAGCTGCTGATCACCGCCCCGGGGTCCGCGCCGGACCCCAGGGCACCGTCCAGATCCGCCAGCAGGACGCCCAGTTGGAGAAACGGGTGGGTGAGAACGCTGTCTGCCCAGTCGAAGACGAGGACCTTGTCGCCGTCCGCCCGGAAGTTTCCCCGCCACAGATCGTGGTGGACGACGCTCTGCGGTATCCCGAAGGACGCCAGCCGTGCGCAGTCGCGGGCCAGCCCGGGACGCAGTCGCCTCAGCGCGGCCTGGTCGTCGCGGGTCAGCTCTCCCTCGGCGGCGGCTTCCTCGACGAGACGGGTGAAGAACTCCGGCAGTTGCTCGAGCCGGTGGTGCGGGCAGCCGGTCGCCGCGATCCGGGGTGTGCCCGCCGACGCCGAGCGCTGTATCCGTGCGATGTCGCCGGCCACCGCGCGGAAGGCGGCGGTGATCCGGGCCTCGCCTTGCGGCTGGATCACCGGACCGAAGTCCGCTGTCAGCATCAGCCGTCGGTGGGTGTCGCAGGCGAGGACCGTCGGCACCTGTCCCGGGAACCACTGAGCCAGGAGCCGGGTCAGTGCGGGCTCGTGGCCGTGCGGAGGCGCGCTCGCCTTGAGATGGACCACGCCCTGCCGCGTCGGCATCCGCAGGTGGTACGACCAGGCGCGGAAGTCGGCCTGTTCAGGAGGCCCGACCAACTCGACGTCGAGTTCCCCGGCCCGGGCGACAGCCCACGCGACGGTTTCCACGAACCATCCCGGGGTGCGCCACGGCAGCCATCCTTCAGAGCCACCGGCATGGGAGGAAGGCCTGGCCTGTTCGGCGCGCCACCGCGCCCACTGTTCCACCATCCGCCGCTGGTCCTCCTTCACCGGCCCGCGCTCCGAGAGGTCCGCGGCCGTGACCCACCGGGCTCCGTTGGGCAACGAGGCCGAGGCGTTGTGCAGTTCGTGGATGAACAGCCGCTCCGCCGCGCCGGAGCGGGCGACGCGCAGGATGTCCAGGGTGGTCGTGGCCAGCCCGTAACGCCCGGCCATCGCGGCGTTGGCCCCCACGGGCCCGGGATGATCGTGGGCGGGCAGGCGCCAGTGCGTTCCGTCGTCCACGAGCAACAGGCAGGCCTCGCCGCCGATCTCCCGGGAAATTACGCTGAAATTCACTGAGCACCCCTCATGCTTATGGCGTGACGCATTCCGAGGGAAATAGCACGTGCGAGAAGAAAACCCGGGCCGCTGCCTGCGCGTCAAGGAATTTCACCAGCCGTTCCGGGCCTGGACAGTCCGGGACAGTCCGGGACACGTGGAAAGCATTGCTCGGCCCGGAAACACGCTCGTAATGTTCGGAAGGACAGCGGAAACGAGAGCGGTTCGCCGCTCGTAATCGAAGGGAACGACACGCTATGACGGGTGTTTCTGTCGCTGAGCGCCTCGCGGCCGGCGGCCTTCAGCAGCACATGTTCGCCGAGCCGACCGCCGTCGCCGAGGAGTGCAAGTACCCCGGGCAGAGCTGCTGGTTCGACTCGGACTGCTGCAACCCGCGCTTCTGCGAATGGTGGACCTGCCGCGCCTGACCGGCCGGCACCCACCCCAAGGGAAGGGAAAGGCCATGACGGGTGTATCCGTGGCCGAGCGTCTCGCGGCCGGCGGGCTCCAGGAGCACATGTTCTCGCAGCCCACCGCGGTGGCCGAGGCATGCAGCCCCAACGGGGCGACATGTATCTGGGACTCCGACTGCTGCTCCGGGCTCGTCTGTGAATGGTGGGAGTGCGAAACTCCCTGAGCTTCTGGGCACATGACGGCCACTGTTGAGAAGCAGTGACCGAAAAGGCGATGGTGCTGCGGGCGGCCTGCAGCACCATCACCGTCGGAACCCGGAACCCGGAACCCGGAACCCGGAACCCGGAACCCGGAACCCGGAACCCGGAACCCGGAATCCTTCCCGACTGAATTCCTCATGGCAGAAAAGGTGTGCGGGAAATGATGACGGACTGGACCGCGCTGCTGAAATCGGCACGCGCGGGCAAGGAATTTCTCGAGTCGTCTCGTCGGGACGGCGGGATGTTCGACTTCGGTTCCTGGCCCCAGGGCGCCGGCCCGCACGGGCAGCGGACGCCTCGGGCCCACTCGGCCGTGTCCCGCCTGCGGGCCGTGCAGCGGCTGACCGTCGGGTTCCTCGACCCGGTGGAGGACGCGCTCTATCTGACGGTGGGCCTGCGTGAGATGGGCTACCCGGCGTCGTTCCATCTCGGCCGGGAGACGGTTCCCGCCGCGCCGCCGGCCGGCTTCTACGCCTGGGTGCAGTGCGGCCGCCACGTTCTCAGCACCTCCCTCCCAGTGAAGGAGGAGTACGTCGAGGTCTACACGAACGCACTGGAGGGGGAGACAAGTGCGTGATGTCGTCACGAGCGCCGACTGCCGGGTGAGCCGAACACGCCCCGAGCTGACGGCGGAACCGCTGGGAGCGCGCATCCGTCAGTCGGACGCGGCCTTCGAACTGCGTCGGGACACCCCGGGCCGCGTGCCCCTGTACTACCGGGTGGGCCACGGCAGGCTGGAGTGGAGCGGCGATCTATCGGACTTCCACGACGGGCAGCCACTGCCACCGCCCGACCCCGGAGCCCTGCTGGCCATGGTCCTGGGTTCGGCCCCCGCGCCCGACAGCACACCCCTGCCGGGAGTGCACCGGCTGGCCGTCGGCGTGACCGTACAGGTCGACCGCGACGGCGTACGGATGAGCCGGCACCGACCTCCGACCGCCCGGACCGCGCAGTCACCGAAACGGGCTCTCGGCCGGGCTCTCGGCGCGGCGCAGGAACCGTACGCCATCGCCTTCAGCGGAGGACTGTCGTCGGTCTTCCTCGCAGTCTGTGCCCTGCGCGCCGGTCACCGTCCGCCGCTGGTGCACGCCGACTTCGGACCGGGCTTCGGTTCCCCGGCGCTGCCCCGCGTACCGGGACTTGAGTGCGAAAGGGTGCCCGTGGATCTCCTTGAGCTCCTGGACCACCGGACCGGCGGGGAAGCGGCCTTCCCGCCGCTGCCGGACACCGAGGTGCCCCGGCTGCTGGCCGAACGGCTCACCGCGCACAGCGGACTTCCCGTCGTGAGCGGGGGGCTGCTCGACTCACTGATGTCGGCACGGCTGCCCGACGCGAACCCGGGCGTACGCAGTTGGCGGCTGCTCGGCTGCGAACCCTTCCACGTCTCCGGAACCCTCGCCTCGCTGGAGCAGGCCCGAGCGATGTTCGACAAGGGCGTGGTCCATGATCCCGACCGCGAGCAGTCCCTGCCCGACAGCCAACGCGTGGGGGCTCCACAGCCGCCCTCACCCACGGGCGCCGACCGGGTTCCCGGACTCACCGACAAGGGCAGGGACGCCTTCGACGCCTCGCGGCGCGGATCGCTTGCCCTGTGGCGGGACCACCTGGAACTGCTGCCGACCGTCATCGGCCGGGCCGACGCGGCACTGACCGAGTACGGGGACGGCGGTGGCCGCCTGCCGGCCCTGGACCCCGGGGTGTTGGACGCGATCGGTGCCCTGTCGGCGTCCCGTCTCGGCCGGATCCGAGGCGGCTCCTTCCAGTCGCACGTGCCCATGCGGACCGCGGCGGCCGCCCACCGGGTCAGGGGTGTGCGCAAGAGCGCGCCGCGCTACTGGCTGCGGCTCGCGGCGGCCGAGTACCTGCACCGGGAACGCCGCAAGGTCATCACCGAACTGGAACACGGCTTCGCCCTAGCGGACATGGGGCTGGTCGATCCGGCCGCTCTGATCACCCTCCTGCGCGACGGCCGTGATCTCAGTGCCCACGCCCTCGTCCTGCTGAGGATGGTGTGGCTCGACCGATGGCTGCGAGGTTGAACATGTCTGATCCCACCGATTCGTCTCGACGCGCTCCACGACTCGCTCCCCACGTCACCCTCACACCGCTGCCGTTCGGCGGAGCCGTCCTCGTCCGGGCCTCGACGCTGAGCATCGTCGAATGTGGTGAGCAGGAGGCGGCGCTTCTCGCACGGCTTCTCACCGACGGACCACCGGCACGCGATGCCGAGCCCGGCGGTGAGGCGGTACGGCGGATGGGCGCCGCGCTTGCCGCCGGCGGCTGGCTCCGGCCTGCGGACGCCCATGACGGCGACGACGCCCATGACGGCCGTCACGCCCCCGGCGGCGGTGCGCCGCACGACGATGCCCGGGGCGAACCGGCCCCGGTCGACACCACTGCGGCGGACTCCGTCACGCCGGACACTCATCGGAGGTAGGTCCTTGCCAGTCACCCTTCAGCGTGCGCTGCACCTGCTGCCGGACGTCACGGTGGCCGCGCTCGCCGGTCCCCTGATGGTCTCGGGGATCGCCAAGACGGTCACGCCCGCCGACCAGCTCGACTGGCCCGTCCAGGCGGGCCCGCTCACCACTCCGCACGGCCCCAAACTGGTCGCAGCCGCCGAACTCGCCGCAACGGCCGCCACGGTCCTCGTACCCGGGCGCCTCGCGGGGCTCGTCCCGATGACCGCGTACACAGCCCTGGCCGTCGCCGCACACCGGATGAAGGGCGCCCCATGCGCCTGCTTCGGCGCCGCCCACCTCGCCGCGATCGGACGGACACACCTCCGGATGAACGCGGTCGCCGCAGCCGCCGGGGCCGCGGCGTCGGCCGCCGCCCCGGGCCGCAGGCCGCTGCTGCGTGCGGGTGTCATGCTGCTCTCCTCCGCCGTCACCTACGGCGTCGTCCGCACCATCGACCGCCGCCAGGACGCCAAGTCGCCCCAGTCCTGCGACAAGCAGGTGAGTTCGGTCAGGCTCTTCGTCTCGGACGACTGTCCGGCCTGCCGCTCGCTCAAGCACCTTCTGACGTTCATGGAGCCAGCCAGGCGCGACACGGTCAGTACCACCGTGGTGAACGCCGAGGCCCAACTCCCGCAGGAACTGGCCGACCTGGGGGTGCCTTGCGCACTCGGGCTGGACGTCCACGGCGAACCGGTCTGCGCGCCCGCTTCCGGCATCGGCGGGGTCAAGGCACTGATCGACAGTGTCACCCTCGTCGCACCGGCGGTCCGCCGTGCAAGCTGAAACCGGCACGAGGTTGGACACGAGGTCCGATACGGAGTCTGCCGCGAGGTCCGACAAGACGTCCGGCAAGACGTCCGACAAGATGTCCGATGCGACAGCTGCGGACAGCACCGAGCAGCAGGCAACCTGGCAGCGGGTGGACTCCGCCCCGGATCTGAAGGCCTGGGCGTTGATCACCGCGCCGGTGCATCCCAGCCGTGCCGAAGCACACCCCTCGACGGCGGTGTGGGGCGAGATGAGGGTCGATCCCGGGCTGTCCGGGCTCGACACCGGCCGGGCACGTCCCACGCGGGTCGACATCGGCCGCCTCGGCGACGACCGCCCATGGCCTCTGCCCGTCGACAACCTCGTACCCTGCGCGTCGGCATGGCATCCAGGCCTTCCCCTGGTCGCCGGACTGACGGTGAGGGGCCGTCACGCTCATCCGTGGATCGCGGACTACCGTGCGCGGACGGTCAGGTTGCACAACCGCGTCCGTCTGGCCACTTCGCTCACCGGTCTGGGGGGAAGCCGGCAGCCGCCGCTGGTCTGGTGCGGCGACTCCCTCATCGTGCTCACGCCGTCGCCTGCGCCTGCCGTACCCGAAGAGGACCGCACGGCAGTCGCCTTCGAGGCGAAGGGCCCGGGCTGGCTGGCCTTTCCGCAGGGTGTGGCGGAGCTGGCCACCCTTGCCGCCGTCCGCGTCGCGGCCCTGGACCCCGGTACCGGTGACATCCGGGTCCTCACCGAACCGCTGCTGGTGCGCACCCTGGATGCCGCCCCCGGCGGTGGCCATGCGCTGATCGGGCATCTCGACGAGCGCCACACCCACTCCCAGCAACTGCGCTGGGCCTCCATGGTCGTTGATGTCACGCGGCCGGACACCCGCGCCAGACCGGCACCGACCGGGGCGGTCTGGGCCGCGGGCGCCCCCGCCGTGCTGGCGTGGCGCGATGCCTCGGACCGGGAGCCGTCGCTGCGCATGCTCCCCCTGAGCGACCCGGGCCCGGACATGGCCGCTCTGCCCGATCCCGGTACGGACTGGCAACCGCTCTGGCACGACGGAACGCCCTGGGCACTGGGCACCCGCGACGGCGTTCCCTGCCTCGCGGCCCCCCACGGCACCGTCCCCCTGACCGGCGCCGACGGTGTCCGTGTCGGACGCCTCAGCCCTTGCGGCGACACCTCCGGCGCCTTGCTGCTGGACTGCCAGGACCGCGACGGTCGGCTCGGGATCGCGACGCTCGATCCTGCCGCATCGGCCCTTGCCGTCACCTGGGCCGCACTCGACGCGCCCACCGCGTCCGGCGCCCGGAGGGTCCGTGGTTTCGGCCCCCTCGCCGCCAGGGGCCTGGCGGTGGAGTACCCAACGTCGCTGCACCTCCTGCACTTGGGGGACGGTGTGCTGCACTCCGAGACCGTGGTCGCCTGGTCCGCACCGCGCGCGGCCTCCCCAGCGCCCATGACCGACCTGCTCCCGATCCCGGGGGACAGCGGCGTCTCGTTCCTGCGACTGACGCTGGTCGACGCGGAACCCGCCCGTCCCGGACCCCTGCTGCTGTGGCTGAGGGCGCACGAGCCCGATGGCGGACGAGACATCGTGTCACCGCAGTCACCGGGAGCGTCCCGCTGCGCGTATCTGGACATGGCCCCCGACTGGCCCGCCGACGCCACTTCGGACAGCCTGCACACGTGGATCACCGGCGCCGTGCACCGGGCACTGGATACGCTCGCGGAACGCCTGCCCGATGTTCTCGACCACGGGGTCGTCGTCGGCGGACACAGCTTCGGTGCGACTCTCGCGCTTCACGCGCTGGCCCATGTGCCCCGGTTCGAAGGCGCCATTGTGCACAGCGGCTGCTACAACCGCACCCTCACGCCCGCCGGCTTCCAGTACGAGCGCCGCTCCTACTGGGAGGCGCCCGAGGTCTACCAGGCCTTCAGCGCCCTACTGTTCGCGCACAGGCTGCACAAACCCGTCCTCCTCGTACACGGCACACACGACACCAACCCGGCCACGACACCGGAACAAGCCCTCGGCCTCTACCGAGGCATCGTCGCCGCGGGCGGCCACTGCCGTCTGGTCCTGCTGTCCGGTGAGGGACACAACTTCCAGTACGCCGAAAGCCGGCGCACCCTCGCCGAGGAACACGGGCAGTGGCTCGCACGCTGCACGCGCGTACCGGAAAGGGTGTGAGCCGTGACCGCCGCCACCGCCCACCCCGAGAAGCTCGACACCCGTGAGCAGGCCGCCTGTCTGGCCTTCGCCGTCCGGCTGGTCTGGCGTGCGGACCGGCGCTGTCTGATCCAGGTCCTCGTGGCCCAACTAGCCTCCGCCCTGGGCATCATGGCGCTCGTCCTGGTCGTCAAGAACGTGTTCGGCACCATGCTCACCGCCGGATCCGCGTCCGGTTCCGGCGGCGGCCAGGGGGCGATCACCTCCATCGTCGTCATCGTCGCGATCGGGTCTCTGGGCGGGGTACTGCGGCTGTTCAGTTCCTCGCGCAACCGGATCCTGGCCTGCAAGACCGACCGACACGTCATCCGGACCGTGCTCGCGTCGGCGACCGGGACCGAGTTGTCGCACTTCGAGGACCCTGAATTCCACGACAGGCTGCAGCGAGCGGTGTTCGCCTCTCGCTCGCAGCCCGCCATGGTCGTCACCATGCTGGTCGCGGCGTCGCAGGCAGTCCTCACGGTGCTCGCCGTGGGCGCCGCCTTTCTCATCATGGCCTGGTGGCTGTTGCCGTTCGCGTTCCTCAGCGCGCTGCCCGTGCTGCGCGCCGCCCGCGCCGAACGGAACGCCGGATACGGCCTGCACCGCAGCCTTGCCGAGGACCGCCGGGTGCGGCAGTACGTGGAGCAGCTGCTCACCAGCAGGGATGCCGCCAAGGAGGTACGGGCCCTGGACCTCGGGCCCGTCCTGCGGACACGCTGGGACGCCGAGTACCGGCGCGAGATCGACTCCACGGTGACGTGGCAACGGACCTACCTCCGTACCCGTATCGCCGCCCGGCTCGGCGCGGACGCGCTGACACTGGCCGTCATCGCCGCCGTCTGGTGGGCCATCGGGTCCGATCTGATCAGCCTGCCCACGGCGGCCGCCGCTGTGACCGGCCTGTTCCTCATGACCAGCCGGGTGCAGACACTGGGCGCGCTCTTCAATGGCATCGGCGAGTCCCTCTTCTACCTCATGGACCTGCGCACGTTCAGTACGGAGACAGAGAGCCGTTCCCCGGACGAGCCCGACGGGCAGCCGTCCCCCGACAATCCCCGCCGAGCGGCCGGCGCCCATGGCGCAGGGGAGCATGACGGATTCACCGGTCTTGCCGCCGAAGCGATCGACTTCACCTATCCGGGCTCGCCGCAACCCGCACTGCACGATGTGACCATCGCTGTGGCGCGCGGCGAATTCATCGCGCTGGTCGGCGAGAACGGCTCCGGCAAGACGACGCTGGCCAAGATCCTCGCCGGCCTCTACCGACCCGACAGCGGGCACCTGACACTCGACGGCTCCCCGGCGCCCCACCCCGCCCAGCTCCGCGAGACCTGTGCCCCGGTCTTCCAGGACTTCCAGCGCTACAAGTTCACCGCCGGTGATGCCATCGCCTTCGGCCGCGCGGACGCCCCACCTGACATGGCGGGGGTCATGACCGCCGCCGGGCAGGCGGGCGCGCGCACATTCCTGGAGCGGCTGCCCCACGGGTACGACACGGTCCTGAGTAAGGAGTTCACCAACGGCGCCGACCTGTCCTTGGGGCAGTGGCAGCGGCTCGCTCTGGCACGGGCCTTCTACCGTGACTCGCCGCTCCTCATCCTCGACGAACCGACCGCGTCGCTGGACCCGCAGGCAGAGGCTAACCTCAACGCGCACGTGCGTGAACTGTTCGCCGACCGCACGGTGTTGCTGATCTCCCACCGCTTCTCGGCGGTCCGCGGCGCCGACCGCATCTATGTGATGGACGGCGGACGGATCGTGGAGCACGGACGACACGGGGAGCTGATGGCCCGCGGCGGAACCTACGCCCGGCTGTACCTGCTGCAGGCCAACCCGTACACGGATGCCTCACCGGACACCCGACGCGCCTCCGCCGATGGCCTACGACGACAGCCTCGACCAGCGACTGAACCACCGCTGGGAATCGTCCCGCGAGGTGTCAGATGACCCCTCGCACCGGGATGCCCGGCCCAGTGCGGCCTCCCGCAGCCCCGCCGGTTCCTCAGCAGTGGCCCGCTCCCTGGCATAGAGCCGCACCAGGTCGTGCATCCGGTACCTCGGCCGCCCCGTGCCGTCGGCCCCGACCGCGGTGAGCAGGCCGATGTCGACCAACGCGTCGACATGCGCCTCGGCGATCTCGACCGGACAGTCCAGCAGGGCCGCGGCGGCCCACGCGGGGAACGTCCGCGCCTGCAGCAGACCGAGCAGCCGAAAGGACCGCCTGACGGGCTGTGCCAGGGCCTCGTAACTCGGCTCGATGCTGTCGCGTACGGAAAGGTCACCGAAGGCCAGTTTGTCCAGTCGGTGCCTCTCGTCCCGAAGGAGGCGCGCCATGAGGGACAAGGGCCGCTCGGGCCTGCGTACCAGCCGGGCACCGGCGATCCGTATGGCCAGCGGACATCGGCCGCACAGGGCGACGATCTCATCCGCCGCGTCCGGCTCGGCGGCGACCCGCTTCCCGCCGAGGATGCCGTCCAGCATCACGACCCCGGCCTCCGATGCCAGCGGTCCCAGCGTCAGTGACCTGAGAGGACTGGTCGGCGGCAGTCGGCAGCGGCTGGTGGTCAGCACGGCGGGGCCGCCCGCTCCGGGCAGCAGCGGCTGTATCTGACGCTCCGAGGCCGCGTCGTCCAGCACCACCAGAAGCTTGCGACCCGCGGTGGACGTACGGAAGAGGGCCGACAACTCCTCCAGTGACTCCGGCAGGTCGGGGCCGTATGTTCCCACCGAGCGCAGGAGGCGGACGAGTATCTGCAGGGGATCGGCCGGCGCCGGACCTGTTCCGTGCAGGTCGATGAAGAGCTGACCGTCGGCGAAGCGGTCGGTCAGCGCGTGGGCGGCGTGCAGTGCCAGTGACGTCTTGCCGATGCCCGCCGTGCCGTGGACCGCCACCAGGGGCACGACACCCGGAGCCGTGTCGCCCTGCGGTGCCAGGCCCGACGCGATCGCCGCCAACTGGATGTCCCGTCCTCCGAAGTCGGCGACGGTGCCGGGCAGCTGGGTAGGTACCGCGGCCGTGACCGGAGTCGGTGCGGTAGGTCCGCCGCCGGACGCGGCGATGCGCTGTCTGGCGCCGACCCACGGTTCGGGCGCCAGACCGCAGGCGGTGACATAGGCGCGGATGAACCCGGTACGAGGCAGCGCGCCTCTGCCCAGGACCGCGGCGGCCGTACTCCGCGCAAGGTGCAGCCCGTGCCGCGCGGCACGGATCTCCATTTCCCTGTAGGTCAGTTCGGACCATGCCCGTAGGCGCTGGAGCAGCCGGATGAGTTCCTCCGGTGTGCGGGCGCCTTCAGGGCTTGGGGCCCCATTTCCCTCCGTCACGCATTTCTCCCCGTTATGAGCCGGACCGCCACTCGCAGTGGGCGGCACACGTGCCTCGACACCACCAGATTCGACGATTCGCGTTGTTCGACGTCGGAGCACCGGAGCAGAACAAACGAACGCCGAACAACGAGACGTGGCCGCACCCCTCGGGGCGACCGTGAACTACGGCCCGTGACCTGCAGGGACACCCCGGGAATCGGCGGCCCGTGCCGTCCCCCACGTGTCCAGTGCCATGATGATCATCATGGGCGGGTTCCTGTTGGGTGCGTTTCTCGGCTCATACAAGATTTTCTCGACTTTCGTCGTTCTGACGGGCCGGTGGGGCGGCGAAGTCGCTGATGAGGGCGCTGAGCTGGGTCATCTCAGGGCAGGCCGCGGTGAGGAGGCAGGGCAGATCGGTGTCCTTGGTCCGCAAGTGGTCGGGGTGGGTGAGAAGGAGTCGGGCAAGGCGGCGGGGGGTTGTCACGGGGCGGTCACCCTCGGCGCGGCCCTGGTTGAGGTAGCGGACCAGCAGGTTGGCGCTGCCGGTGTAGCCCAGTTTCCTGATCTCATGCAGGAGGTGCGTGACGGGCACTACGGGCTCGGCTGCGCGACGCGTGCGCAGGTGTTCGCGGTAGGGGTCGACCAGGGTGGGCCGATAGCGCGGGGCCATCCTCTCGCTGGGCGGCTCGGGGTTGCGCGCGTAGCGCTTGACCGTGTTCAGGGCCAGGTCCAGGCGGCGAGCGCAGTCCAGCAGGCCGACGCCCGTATCAAGCAGAGCGTGGACTTTGTGCCAGCGCTCGCGGGTGGTCTGCTCGCGCACCCCGCCGGGGCGGGGCGGATTGATGGTGGCCCAGCACGGGGCGTGGGAGCGGACCGTGGCCAGGGTCTTGTCGCACAGGTTGCGCCACAGATGCCAGCGATCGCTGACCTGCACCGCGTCAGGCAGGGCCCGCCGGATGACCTCCGCGTAGGTGGCCGAGCCGTCCCGGCACACGACTTCGATCTCCTTCTTCCCGCGCAGCCATGCCTCCAATGTGGCGGCCTCGCGGTCGGGCAGCACGTCGACGCGTGCCCCGGTCTCGGCATTGATGATGATCGTGGCGTAACGGTGACGGCGCCGCAGGGCGAAGTCGTCGACCCCGATCACCCGCGGCATCGACACCGCCGGCGGGGGGACGCGCCGCAGCAGACGCAGGGCAGTGGCGTATGAGACGGGCGTCGCCAGGAACCGGGTGGGACGGGAGGCCGCCCGGCCACATAACTCCTCGACCACCCCGGAGACCTGGCTGGTCAGACGCGTAGTGCGACGTTGAAGGCGTTCGATCAGCCCTGGGACCTGCTCGCGGAAGGTCTGCCGTCGGCAGCCCCGGACCGGGCAGACCAGGCGCCGCACCCCGACCCGGGTCACCACCTGCCGACCGTCCACCGGCACATCCGCCACCGTCCGGACGTGATACCCGTGCACCTTCGCCGTCGCCACCCCGCACACCGGGCACGGCACAGAAACATCCCGGGTCCGGGCGATGACCCGGATCACCCCGCCGTCATCCGCCACATCCTCGATGACCAGCGCTGAAAGCCCCGAAAACACCAGTGCAACAAGGGAGTTGACATCTCGCATACAACATCAACGACGCCCGTCACCTGCCGTCACCACCGACTACGGAACAGAGCCCGATTCATGACACACTCGATTTAGGGCGAAAAATTGTTCGGCGTCGTTGGAGGGGTGGCGAACAAACGGATCGGGAACAATCAGCCGTGACACCGGGGGTGGCGGAGTGCCACGTGGCGAGCGGCCGCTTGGGGCAGGGGACAGCGCGCTCTTACGACTTGCGGGGGATCTGCGGGACCTGCGAAGAAAGGCCGGAAATCCAACCTATCGAACACTTTGCGAGCTTACGCACTATTCAGTGTCGACCTTGTCGAGCGCGGCGAACGGGAGGAAGCTGCCGAGCCTCGCGGTGACGCTGGCGTATGTGCGCGCGTGTGGAGGTGCCGAGGCGGAGTGGAGCGGGCGCTGGCATGCCGCCGCTGCCGAGACCGCTGCACGGGTCGCGCGGGACGCGGAGGCGGCGTCGAGCGGTGGGACGGATGCCGCCGCGCTGGGTGCCGGCAGGGCGCCCTACGCGGGGTTGGCCGCGTTCCAGGCCGAAGACGGCGACCGGTTCTTCGGGCGGGAGGAAATGGTCGACGATCTGCTGAACCGTTTGGCGGACCGGTCGTTGGTGACCGTGTTCGGGGCGTCGGGGGCCGGAAAGTCATCGCTGCTACGGGCCGGACTGGTGCCCCGCTGGCAGGGGGTGGCCCTCGTGATCACTCCCGGCGCGCACCCCCTGGAGGAGTGCGCGATCCAGCTCGCAGGGATCGCCGGCGAAGCTCCTGGACGGCTGCACGCCGACCTGGTGGCCGACCCGCGCAATCTGCACCGGTCCGTGCGTCAGGTCATGATCCGCCGCGCCGACAAGGCCGAACTGCTGCTGGTCGTCGACCAGTTCGAGGAGACCTTCACCCTCTGCGCGGAACAGGAGGAACGGGCCCGCTTCATCGCCTCGCTGGTCACCGCGGCGCAGACCGAGGGCAGCCGGTGCCGGGTGGTGTTGGGCGTGCGTGCGGACTTCTACGAGCACTGTACGAACCATGCGGAACTGGCCCGGGTGATGGCCGACGCCCAGGTCGCGGTAGGGCCGATGGGCACCGATGAACTGCGCCGGGCGATCACCCAGCCCGCCACGAACGCCGGGTGCGTTCTGGAGAGCGCCCTGCTGGCCGAGCTGATAGCGGCCGCATACAACCGAGTGGGCGTCATGCCCATGTTGTCCCACGCGCTGTTGGAGACCTGGCGCCGCCGCCGCGGCCATACGCTGACGCTGGCCGGGTTCCAGGCGGCCGGTGGTATCGACGGCGCACTGGCCCACACCGCGGAGGCGCTGTACGACACCTTCACACCGCATCAGCAGAGCCTGACGAAGAATCTGCTCTGCCGGCTTACCGCGCTGGGCGAAGGCACCGCGGACACCAAACGCCGCATCACCCGAAGCGAGTTGGATGAGAGCGACCCGGACGTAGGCATCGTCCTCGACCGGCTGACGACGGCTCGACTGCTCACCGTCGACCGGGCCGGTATCGAGATCACGCACGAGGCACTCATCCGCCGGTGGCCCCGGCTCTACGGCTGGCTCATCGACGACCGGGAGGGGCTGGGCATCCACCATCGGCTCGCGGTGTCCGCGGAGGCGTGGGAGTCCCTCGGCAGGGAACCCGGGGCGCTCTACCGGGGCACCCGCCTGGAGGTGGCCTGCGCCTGGCTGGCGGCAGTCGGGAACGTCGCCGAAAGAGCCCAGGCCGCCGTACTCGCCCCGAGGGAGCGGGACTTCATCGACGCGAGCCTGGCCGTCGAGCGGGCCGAAGCCGACCGGGCACGCCGTCGCTCGCTGCGTATGCGGCAGTTCACCGGGCTGCTGGCGGTCCTGCTGATCGCGGCGGTGACCGCGGCCTGCTATGCCGTCAGTGCCGAGTCGGAGATGGCCCGGCAGCGCAATACCGCCCTGGCGCAGCGGGTTGCCGTCGCGGCGATCGCGCTGCGGAGCTCCAGACCCGCGCTGGCGGCCCAGCTCAGCCTGGCCGCCGACCGGCTTGCCCCCACCCCGGACACCCGAGACGGACTGCTCAGCACCATGACCACCACGCTGAACGGCCATACCCAGGTGGTCAGTTCGGTTGCATTCAGCCCGGACGGGCGGACGCTGGCCACCGGCAGTTTCGACCGCACCGTACGGCTGTGGGACACCACGGACCTTCGCCGTCCGGTCGCGGCGGCCACCCTGGTCGGCCACACAGACACCGTCGCCACGGTGGCGTTCAGCCCGGACGGCCGGACACTGGCCAGCGCGGGGCGTGACCGGACGGTGTGGCTGTGGGACGTGTCCGATCCCCGCGCCCCGGTCCGAGCAGGCATCCTGACCGGCCATACCGACACCGTTTTCTTCGTGGTCTTCAGCCCCGACGGCCGTACGCTGGCCACCGGCAGCTACGACCACACGATCAGACTGTGGAACGTCGCGGACCGGGCCGCTCCGACCGCGCTGGCCAAGCTGACCGGCCACACCCTCAACGTCAAACCCGTGGCGTTCAGCCCCGACGGCCGACTGCTGGCCTCCGGCAGCGACGACCGCACCGTACGGCTGTGGGACGTGAGCGATCCACGGCATCCCGCCCCGCGGGCCGTCCTCACCGGCCACAAGGACTTCGTCGACGCGGTGGTCTTCAGCCCCGACGGAAGGACTCTCGCCTCCTCCAGCGACGACCGCACCATACGGCTGTGGGACGTCACCCGCCCCCGTCGTCCGGCCCGACTGGCTGTCCTCACAGGCCATGCCGATGTCGTCTCCTCCGTGGCGTTCAGCACGGACGGCCGGCTGCTGGCCTCCTCCAGCGACGACCGCAGCACCCGCCTGTGGAACGTGGCCGACCTACGGCACCCCGTCCCGCGGGCCGTCCTCACCGGGCACGTCGGTGCGGTCCAGGCCGTGGTGTTCCATCCCGGCGGGCGGACGATCGCCACCGCCGGCGCCGACCACACCGCGCAGCTCTGGGAAACCGACCCGCGTCGCGTGGTGACGCGCGCCTGCGAGATCGCCCACCCGGTCATCACCCGTACCGAATGGAGCCGTTACTTTCCAGGCCTGGCCTATCGACCGCCCTGCCGACACTGATTCGTGTGGTGACCGCGTTGAGAAGCTGTGTCGGGTCCTGACATGACAAACTCGTCCGGCGATACCGGGCGCTGATGACGGCCGACTTACTCCAGCCGGACTTCTTCATTAGCCCTGGTCAACGGCTTGGGTGTGGGGAGTGTAGCGGGCTGGGGTGAGGGTGGGACGGTCTTTGCCGGGCCGTCGCACGAACGTGTGGCCGCGCTGCTTGTAGTGGCAACGTTCCGGGCAGTCCGCCCGCATGAACGATGCACCAACAAGCCTGTGGGAAGAGAAACTTGGCGAACTTCTCATGCGGGTCGGGGGACGTTTCGCCCGGGTAGAGCCCCGGCGTCGGATGCGGGACTACGTCCGTGGGCTCCTGGGCCCGGTGGGCCGCAAGAACGGCTGGCAGCTTGCCGAATACGCCGGTCATGCCACCCCCGACGCACTGCAGCACCTGCTCTCCCGGAGCCGCTGGGAGGCCGACGATGTCCGCGACGAGGTGCACGCCTACGTCGCCGAGCACCTCGGCGCGGACAACGGCGTGCTGATCATCGACGACACCGGCTTCGTAAAGAAGGGCACCACCTCCGCCGGTGTCCAGCGCCAATACTCCGGCATTGCAGGGCCGCACCGAGAACTGCCAGATCGGCGTCTTCGCCGCCTACGCCACCACCCGCGGCCACACCCTGGTTGACCGGGAGCTCTACCTGCCCAAGTCCTGGACCGAGGACCGCGAACGCTGCCGGGCCGCCCGCGTCCCCGACGACCGCGTCTTCGCCACCAAGGGCGAACCGGCGAAAGCAATCATCCTGCGAGCCCTCGCCTCACCCCTGCCCATCGGCTGGGTCACCGCAGACTCCGCCTACGGTCAGGACTCCCACTTCCGCCGCTTCCTCGAAGACCATCAGCTCTCCTACGTCGTCGCCGTGCCCAAGTCCCAGCAGGTCCACGGCCCGCGCATCGACCACCTCATCAGCCAGGCCCCACCCGAAGCCTGGCAGCGGCTGTCCGCAGGAAGCGGCGCCAAAGGCGAGCGTTTCTACGACTGGGCCGCAGCCCGCCTGCCCGCCGTATCCGAGTTCGACGGCGAGGAGCCCACCCGGCAACGCTGGATGCTGGCCCGCCGCAGCATCGCCAAGCCCGACGAATTCGCCTACTACCTCGCCAGTGCACCCCTGGAAGCCACCGTCGCCGACCTCGTACGCATCGCCGGCTGCCGCTGGAAGGTCGAGTGTCGGCGTTCGCTCCAAAGTGCACCACGCGGTACACGGGAACATGCACAGCAAGTACGCCACAGGGCCGGGCCGTTCACGAGTCCGCTCAGCCGGCGGGCTCATGGAGTGCAGAGATCATTTCCCGGCTCAGATGTGATCGCCTCCCCGCCCTGTAGGTGCGCCTGGCCCACCCGGGTGGCTGTGCTCTCGGTCTGTATGGGCGGCAGGGCACGGTGGTGCCGAGCACCGGATGTGCACTACCCGTGGCTCATGGCGTGCAGGGTGAGCAGGCTCCGGAGGAACGTCTCACGGTCGGCGGCCGGAATCTGTCGGAGCAGGCGTTCCTCGCCGTCCTGGACGGCTGCCTGGGCGGTGTCCCGGAGTTGGCGGCCCTCGGGAGTGAGCGAAAGCAGGCGCGCCCGGCGGTCCTTGGGGTCGGGTCGGCGGGTCAGCAGCCCGCGGGATTCCAGGTCGTCCAGTACGGCGATGATCCTGGTCTTGTCGGCGTGGATGGCTTCAGCCAGGGCGGTCTGGGTGCGCAGTGGCGCCTCGTCGAGGTGGGACAGCACCGCATAGGCCCACATGGTCAGGCCGTGGGCGTCGAGGACCGGCCGCTCCGCGGCCATCAGTGCACGGCCCAGGGGGACGACCATCGCGGCGAGGTCCGGGCGGGGGGTGTTCGGCCGGGCTGCGGTCATGCCGAAGAACGTACCCGTTGACAAATCGTGTGCGCAAGCCGATCGTAAGCATATGCTTATGAATCTTATGAAGTCGTCCTGGACGCCCGGACCGGACCACGGCCGGGATGGCCCCGTCCTGGTCAGCGTCACCGACTTCCGGCTCAACACGGTGCTGGACCTGCCGGGGGTTCACCGCGCAGCCCGGCGGCTCGCGACCGGCTGGCCCGAGCTGGACGGAGCACACGGGATGTGGCTGTGGGTACGACCCGCCGCCCGCCGCTGTGGTGCCGTGGCGGTCTGGCAGGACGAGGCCGCCCTGCACCGGTTCATCGCTTGGCCGCCGCACGTCAAGATCATGCGCGCGTATCGAGGCAGAGGCGTTCTGACCTCCACCACCTGGCGCTCGGACGCCTTCGACCCGATCGAAACTTGGGCCCGCGCTCGCACTGGCCTGCTCGCCAAGAACGGTCATGGCTCGCATCCTGGGAAACCAGGTGACCCGGGCGTCCCCAGCCCGAAGGCCCGGGAGAGCGGTGCACGTTGAGTCGTACCGACTGGTGCATGTTCAGGCGTACGCCAACATCGAGGAATGCTTCCAGAGCGCGAAGAACGAATGCGGCCTGGACCAGTACGAAGTCCGCCGCTACGTGGGTTGGTACCGGCACATCACACTCGCCATGCTCGCGCACGCTTTCCTCGCCGTCCTGGCCAGCCAGCAACGGGAAAAGGGGGCACCGAGGCCGACACACCCGACCTCGTGGACCTCACACCGGCCGAGATCCGACGTCTGCTGGCAACTGGACCCCGCCACCGTCCTGCGGACCGCGACCACACGATGACGTGGTCCCGCTGGCGCCGTCGCCACCAAGCACGCGCCCGCCGTTGCCATTACAAGCGGCGCGGCCACACGTTCGTGGCGCCCGGCAAAGACCGTCCCACCCTTACCACAGCCCGCTACACTCCCCACTCCCAAGCCGTTGACCAGGGCTAATGAAGAAGTCCGGCTGGAGTATTGTCCGGTCGATCATGTTGCTGGTTAGGGTGCGAGCGTGTCCAAGACGAGCGTGAGCAACGAGACCAGCAGCATGGTCTGCCTCTGGGTCGAACCGTGGGGAACTGATCACTGGATGCGTCCGGGCGAGGTGTTCACGGTGGTGACCGAGGCGGATTCGGAGCAGTCGCCGTTCAACGTAGTCGTCCATGACCAGGGCATCACCGTGTGGGTGAACGCCGGTCATGACGCCGAGGTCTTCGACAAGAACGGCGGCTTGGTGCCGTGCGGGCATCAGCGGCTCGCCGAGGGCCGTGGCTGAGCTGTGTCCGACCGTCAGGTCCGGAGCCAGATGACTACGGCTGCGGCGCTGGCGGTGCCGAGGAAGACGTAGCCGCGCTTGTCGTAGCGAGTGGCCACCGCGCGGAACTGCTTCAAGCGATTGATCGCCCGTTCAAGGAGTAAGCCGCAATGCGCACATAAACGAGCCTGGCGCGGGGAATCTCCCGGTCGTCGCAATGGGAAACGGTTCCGGAGCTGAATCGTCAGATGGTGGTGCGGCTGCTGGGCACGCTGGCCGCGCGGATGGTGATCGCGAGTGCCCCGGCCGGACGGGACGGGGGTGAGCCCCGTGAGCACGACGACTCCCGCTCCGTGGGACCGGATTGACGGCAAGGTCCAACCGTGGCACCGGGACCGACTCGTCTATGTCCGTCAGTCGACGCCCCAGCAGGTCATCGATCACGCCGAGTCCACCCGGCTGCAGTACGGACTCACCCAACGGGCCGTTGACCTGGGCTGGGCGCTGTCTCGGGTGCTGGTGATCGACGAGGACCTGGGGCACTCGGCATCCGGCGTCGAGGACCGCCCCGGCTTCCAGCGCCTGGTCTCGGAGGTCGGCCTGAACCATGTCGGGCTGGTGCTGGGCATCGAGATGTCCCGGCTGGCCCGCAGCGGACGCGAATGGCACCAGCTGCTGGAACTGTGTGCGCTGTCGGGGGCTCTCCTGGCGGATCCCGACGGGGTCTACGACCCGGCCGAGCACAACGATCGGATGCTGCTGGGGCTGAAGGGCGCGATCAGCGAGGCGGAACTGCACCTGATCAAGCAGCGGATGTGGAACGGGCGCATCGGCAAGGCCCGCCGCGGCGAGCTAGCCGTGCCGCTGCCCGTGGGATATCGCCGGCGCCCGGACGGCCAAGTCGTCCTAGACCCGAACGAGCAGGTGCAGTCCGTCGTCCGCCTGGTCTTCGACCTGTTCGACGAACTGGCCACGATCAACGCCGTGTTGCGCTTCTTGGTCGACCACGGCATTCAGATGGGGATCCGGGCGCGCGAGGGGCCCGAGCGGGGCGAGCTGGTCTGGCGCCGCCCGAGCCGGGTGGGGGTGCAGAACATGCTCCGTCACCCGGCCTATGCGGGGATTTATGTCTACGGCCGCAGCCGCCTGGACCCCAGGCGGCGACGGGCGGGACGCCCGTTCACCGGCCGGGTCCGGCGGGCCCGGGAGGACTGGCTGGTCTATCTGCCCGGGGTGCTGCCCGCCTATATCGGCATGGAGCGTCACGAACGTAATCTGGAGCGGATCGAGGCGAACCGGGCCCGCGCGCAGAGCCTGGGCGCGCTGCGCAACGGCCCGGCTCTGCTGCCCGGGCTGGTCCTCTGCGGCCGGTGCGACACCCGCATGGTCGTGCGCTATCAGCACGGCGCAGGCGGGAAACCGTGGCCGATATACGAGTGCAGCCGCGCGAAGAGCGACTACGGCGGCGAGCTGTGCCAGCAGCTGTCCGGACCCTGCGTCGACCGCTATGTCACCGGGCTGCTGATGGCGGCCATCGCGCCGGCGGCACTGGAGGTGTCGTTGGCCGCTGCCGAACAGGCCCAGCTCCGCCGGGCGGAAGTCGACCGGATCTGGCGTCAGCGTCTGGAACGCGCCGACTACGTAGCCGACCGCGCCCGACGTCAGTACCAACTGGCCGAGCCCGAGAACCGCCTGGTGGTACGGCAGCTGGAGAAGGACTGGGAGGGTGCGCTGGCCGAGCGGCAGCAGCTGGGCGAGGAGTACGACCGCTTCCTCGCCGCCCGGCCCCGCCTGCTCACCGCCGCCGAACGCGAGCAGATCAGGACCTTGGCCGCCGACCTGCCCGCCATCTGGCAGGCGCCCACCACCACCGACACCGGGCCTTCACCCTTGATCGTGGACACCGGTTGTTATGCGGCGGAGGCCAGCGTAGTTGATCGCTGTTCGTAGTTGATCGGGCTCTGCTGGCCGAGGGCTGAGTGCCGTCGCCAGGTGTTGTAGCGGGTGACCCAGCGGAAGACCGCGAGGCGGGCGGCGCGGGCTCCGGGCCAGCGTTTCGCGCCCTTGAGGGTCTCCCTTTTCATGCTGGCGTTGAACGACTCCGCGGCGGCGTTGTCCGCGCTGGTGCCGACGGCCCCGCGTGATCGGATCACGCCGAGGTCCTTGCAGACCTGGGCGAACTCCTTGGAGGCGTATTGGGCTCCGTTGTCGCTGTGGAAGATCGCTCCGCGCAGGTTCCCTCCCCGCGCGCCGGCTGCGGCCTTGAGGGCGTCGGTGACCAGTTCGGTCCGCATGTGGTCGGCGATCGACCAGCCCACCAGACGCTTGGAGTACAGGTCCAACACCGTTGCCAGATAAAGGAATTGGCCGTCGCCGACCGGGAGATAGGTTATGTCGCCGACGTACTTCTTGTTTGGCGCGGAGGCGGTGAAGTTCCGCTGGATCAGGTCCGGCACCGGGACGGCGTCGGCCGCGGGGACTGTGGTGCGGACCTTCTTGCGCAGGTGCAGCCCGACGATGTCGAACTTCCGCATGACGCGTTCCACCCGCTTGTGATTGACCCGCAGCCCGGCGCCCTGGAGCTCGGCGGTGACGCGCGGAGCCCCGTAGGTGCCGTCGGACTCGGTGTGGACCGACGTGATCCGCTCGGCAAGCTCGGCGTCCGCACGTGCCCGCCCGGCCCGCGCATCCGAACCGGCCAGGTGCCGGTAAAACCCGGAACGGGAGAGCCCCAGGATCCGGCACAGCCGCTTCACGCCGAAGGCGTCATTGTGGTCGGCAACGAACTGGAAACGGCTCACCAGCTGGTCTCGCCCGCAAAATACTTCGCGGCCCTCCGCAGGATCTCGCGTTCCAGCTCGAGCTCCTTCACCTGGGCCCGCAGCCGCTTGTTCTCCTTCTCCAACGCGCTGGCCTCCACCGCGCCGGGCACGGCGGCCTGCTCAGCATCCCGCACCCAGGTGCGGAGCGTCTCGTGGTTCACCCCGAGATCCTTGGCCACCGACGCGTACGTCCGCCCCGGGCTGGAGCGGTACAACGCGACGGCATCGGCCCGGAACTCAGACGAGTACTTCGACGTCCCCAACGGGAACTCCTGTCCTTCGGATCTTCACGATCCAATGATCAGGGTGTCCACGATCAAGGGGTAACACCCACCGACCGCAAACAGCTGACCCGGCACTTGATCGAAACGGTCCGCGTCACCGTGATCGGTGACAGTGAGCGCGTCACGGTCCAGGTCGTCTGGGCCGGCGGGCACCGCACCGACGGTGAAATCATCCGGCCGGTCGGCCGCCTGGACCAGCTGAGCTACTACCCCCAGCTGGCCGCGCGAGCCCGCGAACTGGCCGCCGCCGGACGCTCCGCCCGCGAGATCGCCCAGATCCTCAACGAGGAGGGCTTCCGCCCGCCCAAGCGCCCGACCATTTCGGAACCGAGGGAGTACGCGGGCTGCTGCGGGATCTGGGCTGCGTCAGCCCCTATGAACAGGCCATCCGCCGGTCCGCGGCTCCGCTCGGCCGTGACGAATGGTGGCTGACCGAGCTCGCCCGCGAGATCGGCATGCCGCGCGTCACCCTCTTCGGGTGGATCAAGCGCGGCTGGGTCACCGCCCAACAGCAACCCGGTCCACGCCGGTCTTGGGTCGTGCGCGCCGATCCCGCCGAAGTCGACCGCCTCCGCCGACTCCACCGGCAGCCCCGCGGTCGCCCCGCACGACAAGCCTGGCTCGACCACCAGCAGACGACGATAATTCCGAACGAGGAAGGAACCCGACGCGATGACGGACAGCCACACGTATGACTGCACTGTGGCTTGCTCATCTCCAGATCGAAGCGACGCAGATACACCTGCCAGCAACGGTTCACATCGTTGGGGGTAGCGCCGGTCTTCGAGGACCACAACCACACCGGTGGAGCTTCGCGGTCCTTCGACAGGTGCTCGACCTTCAGCCGGAGCAACGTGCCTTCCACCAAAGGAAGTTCGCCCTCGTGGTCGAGCCATGCTGAGCGGTGTGAGGCGCCTCAGCAGTTGACGCCATGGGTGGAGCGGACGACCTTGTCGTGGCTCCACCGGTCCCGGTAGAAGTCGTCGGCGTCCCGCCCTCCGGTCTGCGACAGCGTCCTCAGATCGGCGGAGACCGTACCCCGGGTGAAGAACCGCCGACTGCCTACCAGGGCGTCGGCCAGGGGCCCGTCCATCCCGATGTCCTTGCCCATGGGGCTTCCTGTCCTTGTGCGGTAGGAGAGAGGAGAGGGGACAACGACCGAGGCATCGGCCGATGCGAGGGCCGCGGTGACCGCGCACAACAACGGCCGAACACGCGCCGGGCCGACCTCTCCCAGGGATAGCCGATGGCTGGCGGAGGTGCCACTGCACCCTTTATCGACTCCGGAATGCCACCAACCGGTCACGCACTGCACCCCGATGTGTGTCGGTTGGCCTGCCTGACCGCACGGGGGAGCCTGCCGGGCGATATGCGCGAAGCGTGTGGCTCAGCGCTCGAGGTGGGGACAGCCGCGCCAGGCGACGCGTTCAGCCACTCTCGGGACCGGCGCCAAGGCCATTCATTGATGCTTTGCAACGGTGAGCAGAACCGCGGATCTTTCCAGTGCCTCAAGGCTGTGCCGAACTGGCGGTACTACGAGCATGTCACCGGTCATCCCGTCCCACGATGCATCGGTGCTGCGCAAGCGCACCCGTCCGCGCAGAACGAGCAGTGTGGCTTCGCCGGGGTTTTCGTGTTCGGTGAGTGACTGCCCCGCCTCCAGGGCGACGAGAGTCTGGCGCAGTACGTGCTCGTGGCCGCCGTAGACGGTCTCCGCGCTACGTCCGGAGGCTGCTGCTGCGGCACGCTGCAGGTGCTCGCGGACCTTGGCATCCAGAGAGAACTTCTGCATGGGCCGAGTCTGTCACTCATTCAGTGATCGTCAATGCCCGGCGCGACACCGGCGTTGTGCGAGCCCCACCCGCGAGGAGTCCCCCAGTCCGTCGTACAGGCGGCGACGGAGCAGCATGTCGGTTACGCGCGCCAAGTCCTGCAGCAAGGTGCGGAGGTGCTGATCGTCGCCTCTGTCCGCCTCGGTGAGCAGGACGACGATGCTGAACCTGATCATGCGGACGCCGGACCCGCCCACGTCCACGCCACGGGTACTTGGCCCTGGGCGCACCACCGACCGATCCCGCCGATCACCGACCTTCAAGATCTCCGGCTGTAGTACTGGTGCCGGGGGTTTCCGCGAGGATGCGGCGGCCGGTGATACGCCGAGGGGTGAGGGCCATCCACAGGGTGCGGTTGCCACCGCCGGCCCAGGGGGCGGAGTGGGCGATTTCATTCAGATGGCGCACGGCGTGCGGCGCGGTCACCGCGTGCGCGGTGCCGACGAGCAGAACGCTCCAGCCGGTACTGGTCGCCTCGTCGATGTGATCCACTTCGAAGGCGACCTGGTGCCCGTCGGCCGCTGCGAGGACGCTGTCGGGCGCGGTCCGGAAGGCGACGTTCTCCTCGTCGATGCAGTAGTTGAGCGGCGCGATGACCGGTCCGTCCGCAGTGGTCACGGCCAGGCGCCCCACGCCGTACCCCGACAGCAGCGCGCGGCACTCCTGCAAGCTCAGCTCGGTGAACCGCGGATGCCGGTTGGCCTGGCCGTAGCCGGGCGGAAGATCGGCCAGGCCGCCGGTGAGCTCCTTGAGGGTGGTTTCCAGGGCATTGGCCAGCCGCAGGAGGAAGCCCGTGCCCGGCACGGCCGGGCGCTGTTCGATATACCTGATGTATTCGGAGGCCGAACCGGTCCGCTCGGCCACCTGCGCCCTGGTCAATCCCAGTTCCTGACGGCGCTGCGCCACCCGCCTGCCCAGGTCGCTGTGGGCAGACCGGGCAGCGGAGGGGAAAGAGGTCCTACCCTGCATGCTCAACACATCCTTTGATCAACGGGGGCGGCTGCACGGTGGTCGCGTCCGGGGTTCTCGGGCGCTGGAAACGGGGCGGGGGCGGAATGCATCCGAGGCCCGCATGTCCAGCCTGCCTCACTGGTGCGGCCCCGCGCTTGGGCCGACCGGCCCCCATCGCGGTGGCTGCTGCGGCCCGCAGGTGCCAGGGCCGAACGGCCCGGGACTGGGGCGAACCGCCCCTGCCCAGCGGACGGCCCTGGTGTGACAGTGGCAGGCAGCCGCTCCATTCCCGAGAGATCAGGTGGTGCACCGGATGTATGACTCCCAGCGCCGGCCCATCGGCGCAGTCCGCCGGCCCCATGCGGGCGGCACACGGTGAAGGCCGTGCGGGACATGGCGGCGATGGTCTTCGACACCGACGGAGTGATCACTGATTCGGCGCGGCTGCATGCCGCAGCCTGGAAGCGGGCCTTCGACGCCCACCTGGTGGATCATCCGCCGGTCGCCGCCCACGACCGGCGCCCCTTCGACGCCCGAGGCGACTACCTCACGTATGTGGACGGCAAATCCCGTTTGGACGGGGCCCGCAGTTTCCTGCTCTCGCGCGGCTTCAACCCGACGCGGGCCACCGTCCAGGAAGTCGCCGCAGTCAAGGATCGAGCGGCTGCGAGACGGCGGCATCGACGCCTATCCGGGAACGGTCCGTCTGCTGCGCGCGCTGCACCGGGCCGGGTTGCCGATGGCGGCGGCCTCGGCCTCCCGGCACGCCGGTGAGCTGCTGGCGGGCGCCGGGGTGCGGGACTTCTTCGCCGACCTTGTCGACGGCGGTGAGGCAGCCCGGCTGGGGCTGGCGGGCAAACCCGACCCGGCACTGTTCCTCGAGGCGGCCAGACGCCTCGGCGTCCCGCCGGTTCGCACCGCGGTGGCCGAGGACGCGCTGGCAGGTGTAGAGGCCGGGCGGCGCGGCGGATTCGGCCTGGTGATCGGCGTGAACCGCACCGGGCCCCCGGAATTCGCCACCCAACTGCTGCGGCACGGCGCCGATGTCGTCGTCGCCGACCTCCTCGATGACGCGAAGGACTGACCGTGGGGGACTGGACCTGGGACTACGAGGGATACGACGCGGCGTCGGTGCCGCTGCGCGAAGCGCTGTGCACCCTGGGCAACGGCTACTTCGCCACCCGCGGCGCGGCCCCTGAATGCGCGGCAGACCCGGTGCACTATCCCGGCACCTGCGTGGCGGGCTGCTACAACCGCCTCACCTCGAACGTCGCCGGACGGCAGGTCGAGAACGAGGACATGGTCAACATGCCCAACTGGTTGTCCCTGCGGTTCCGCACCGTCACCGGCGACCCCACCGCACCGTGGTTCACCCCGGACAACACCACCCTCCTCGGCCACCGTCTGTCACTGGACCTGCGCGCGGGCACCCTGGAGCGCAACCTGGTCTACCAGGACGCCGCCGGACGCCGGCTGCGCGTGCGCCAGCTGCGCCTGGTGCACATGGCCCACCCCCATCTGGCCGCCCTGCGCACCGAGTTCACGGCCGAGAACTTCTCCGGCGACCTGGAGGTGGAAGCCGCACTCGACGGATCGGTCACCAACGCCGGGGTGGGCCGCTACCGGCAGCTCAACAGCCATCACCTCACCCACGTCCACACCGGGACCGCCGCCGCGCACACCGTGTGGCTGCGCTGCCGCACCAGCGCCTCGGACATCCGCATCGCGATGGCGGCGCGCACCGTGGCCGACGGGCCTCTCACCGACCCCCGCGTACGCCACGACCCCCAGCGCGCCACCCAGGTCCTGCGCCTGGCACTGACCCAGGACACCCCGGCCACCGTCGACAAGGTGGTGAGCGTGTACACCTCCCGCGACCCGGCCATCAGCAACCCGCTGCGGGCCGCGATCGAGGAGACCGGCCGGGCGGCCGGCTTCGAGGAGCTCCTCGCCTCGCACCGCGCCGCCTGGCAGCACCTGTGGGACCGCGCCGAACTCGATGTCCCCGGCGAAGCCGGGCACATCCTGCGCCTGCACCTGTTCCATGTGCTGCAGACGCTGTCCCCGCACACCGCCGGACTCGACGTCGGCGTCCCGGCCCGCGACCTACACGGCGAGGCCTACCGCGGCCATGTGTTCTGGGACGAACTGTTCGTCCTGCCCTTCTTGAACCTCCACTTCCCCGAGGTGTCCCGCGCCCTGCTGGAATACCGCCACCGGCGCCTGGAGCAGGCCCGCACCGCCGCCCGCGCCACAGGAAGAGCCGGCGCCCAGTACCCCTGGCAGAGCGGCAGCGACGGCCGGGAGGAAACCCAGCAGCTGCACCTCAACCCGAAGTCCGGACGCTGGCTGCCCGATCACTCCCGGCTCCAGCACCACGTCGGATCCGCCGTCGCCTACAACGTGCTGCAGTACTGCGAGACCAGCGGGGACACCGACTTCCTGCACACCAAAGGCGCCGAGATGCTGCTCCAGATCGCCGGCTTCTGGGCCTCGTGCGCCACCTGGGACGAGCAGCTGGGCCGCTACCGCATCCGCGGCGTCGTCGGCCCCGACGAATACCACGACGCCTACCCCGACGCCGCCACAGCCGGCCTCGACGACAACGCCTACACCAATGTCACCGCCGCCTGGGTCCTGGCCCGCACTCTTGAGGTCCTGCACGCCCTGCCCGCACCGCGCCGGCACGAACTCCTGGAGCGCACCGGAGTGGACCCCGGCGAACTCCGGCAGTGGGACACCATCTCCCGCACCCTGCACATCCCCTTCCACGACGGCGTCATCAGCCAGTTCGACGGCTACGGCGACCTGCAAGAACTCGACTGGGACAGCTACCGCGCCCGCTACGGTGACATCCGCCGCCTGGATCGGATCCTGGAGGCCGAGGGCGACACCGTCAACCGCTACCAGGCCTCCAAACAGGCCGACGTCCTGATGCTCGGCTACCTGTTCTCACCCGCCGAACTGCGCGAGGTCTTCGCCCGCCTCGGGCACCCCCTGGACGACGCCACTTGGCACCGCACCGTCGACTACTACCTCAAGCGCACCAGCCACGGCTCCACCCTGAGCAGTCTGGCGCACGGCTGGGTCCTTGCCCGGGTGAGGCGCGACGATGCCTGGGCGTTCTGCCGCGAGGTCCTCGAGGGCGACATCGCCGACCTGCAGGGCGGCACCACCGGCGAGGGCATCCACCTCGGCGCCATGGCCGGCACCCTCGACCTCGTCCAGCGCGGACTGACCGGCCTGGAAACCCGCGACGGGACCCTGCGCCTGGACCCGGCCCCTCTGCCGGAACTCGCCGCCTACGGCTTCACCCTGCGCTACCGCGGGCACTGGGGGGTGCGCCTGCGCATACGCCGCGCAGAGGTGGAGATCAGCGTGCCGGAATCCGACCGCTCGCCGATCCGCGTGGAGATGGCCGGCCGGACCGTGACCATCGATCCCGGGAAATCCTGCCGTCTGCCTCTGCCGGACCACTGAGCCCCCCGGGCGGCCGTACCCGCCGTACCGCCCGCAGCGCAAAAAACAGGGCCCTCCGGCCCTCGGCCCGAGCCGGCAGGCCCCTGCCGCGCCCCGTGCGGCGCTGGCAGGCTGAACCCATCAGAACACCCGCCCGGACCGTGTCCGGGGCCGCGAAGGGACGGAGACGGCCATGAGCACGATGAGCCCCCTGCTGAAGGCCCTGCCACCCGAGGGCCGCGAGCGCCTCATGACCCTCAAGCGGCAGAGCGCCTTCGCCACCGGAGTGCGCATCTTCGAGGAGGACCAAAGGGCGAAGAAGTTCTGGATCATCCAAACCGGCACAGTCGACCTCGACCTCCATGTCCCCGGACGCCACGCAGCCGTCGTGGAGACGCTGGGCCCCGGCGACCTGCTCGGCTGGTCCTGGCTCTTCGCGCCACACACCTGGCACCTCGGCGCGCGGGCGGCCACCCCGGTGCACGCCCTGGAATTCGACGCCGAGCAGGTACGGGCCCTGTGCGAGCGGGACCCGGTGTTCGGGCAGGCCCTCACCCGCTGCGTCGCCGAAGCGATCGCACACCGGCTCCAGTCGGCCCGCCCCCGACTCCTCGACCGCAGGGCCTCCCCGACGGAGCCCACCCACTCGACCCGCTGACCGCACCTGGCGCAGCCGGCCGCCTGGGCTGCGCCCTGGCCGGTGACACTGCCCTGCACCCCGTTCCCCGCGCCCGCACGCGCCCGCGAGAGCCATTTGCCCCGGCCGATAGGCTGATGGATGGATCAGCGTCGTCATGGATGAGGTGCCCGGTGGGTGAGCACGAGCCGCCGTCGCAGTTCCCGAAGATGCGGCTGGACGAACTGCTGGAAGAGCTGGAGGGCCGTATCAACGCGGCCCGCGGCACCCGCGATCGGGTCCACAGCCTGCTGGAGGCCGTGGTCTCCGTGGGGAGGGAACTGGACCTCGCTCAGGTGCTGCGCCGGATCGTGGAGGCCGCCGCCCTGCTGGTGGAGGCGCGGTACGCGGCCCTGGGAGTGATCGGCCCGGACGGGCGGACCCTGTCGCAGTTCCTGACCGTCGGCCTCCCCGACGAGGAACTGGCGAAAATCGGACATCTGCCGGAGGGACACGGACTGCTCGGCGAGCTGATCCGCAACCCCGAACCGCTGCGCCTCACCGACCTGGGCGCGCATGCGGCCTCCTACGGTTTCCCGCCCCATCACCCCCCGATGCACACTTTCCTCGGCGTGCCCATCCGTATCCGTGACGAAGTGTTCGGCAACCTGTATCTGACCGACAAACGCGGCGGGCAGGACTTCGACGCGGACGACGAGAGCGTCATCTCGACTCTCTCGGTGGCGGCCGGGGTGGCCATCGACAACGCGCGTCTGTACGAAGGAGCCCAGCGCCAGCAGCAGTGGCTGCAGGCCAACGCGGAGATCACCAACAGCCTGCTCTCCGGCAGCCCGCGACTCGATGTCCTGGACCTCATCGCCCGCCGGGCGCGCGACATCACCGGAGCCGTGCTCGCCGACGTGTCCGTCCCCGTCCCCGGCAGAGACACTCTGGTCGTCGACCTCGCCATCGGCGAGCAGGAGGGCAAACGCCGAGGCCTGGTCATCCCCATGGACGGCACCCTGTCCGGCGCCGCCCAGCGCACCGGCACGCCTGTCACCACCACCGGTCTCACCGACGACGACCGCTACACCTCAGGACCCCGCAACTTCGAGGGTCTGGGGCCGGCCGTCGCGGTGCCCCTGGGTGCCGCCGAGGTCGGCAGAGGCGTGCTTCTGCTGGTGAGGGCCGTGGGGGAACCGGTCTTCACCGACACCGAGATCGAGCCGCTGCTCGCCTTCGCCGGGCAGGCGGCCGTGGCGCTGGAGCTCGCCGAACGGCGCCGTGACGCCGAGCAGTTGACCTTGCTCGAAGAGCGCGACCGCATCGCCCGCGACCTGCACGACCTGGCCATCCAACGACTGTTCGCCACCGGCATGACCCTGCAGAGCGCCGCCCGTCTGGTGGACCATGCCGGGGCCGCCGAGCGGGTCACCCGTGCGGTCAGCGACCTGGACGAAACCATCAAGATCATCCGAAGCACGATCTTCGGCCTGAGAACTCGCGACGAGGAGACAGGAACCAGCCTGCGCGCCCGCGCCGCCCGCGCGACAGGCGAGGCTGCAACCGCCCTCGGCTACCCGCCCCGGTTGAGCATGGAAGGCCTCCTGGACACCGACGTGCCCCTCCCGTTGGCCGACCATGTCCTGGCGACGCTGGGGGAGTTGCTCAGTAACATTGCGCGGCACGCCCATGCCACCCGGGCGGAAATCAAGCTTCAGGCCACCCCCGACGAAGTCGTCCTCACCGTCAGCGACAACGGGCGCGGCATCCCCGCCGATGGTCGGCGCAGCGGCCTGAAGAATCTGGACGAACGAGCCAGAAGCGTGAACGGATCCTTCACCATCGACACACACGCCGACGGCGGAAGCCTCCTGGTCTGGCGCGCCCCGCTGACCCGCTGAGTCCGAAAGGCGGGCCTGCCGGCCGGCGTGACCGGCCGGGCCCCGGGGACCGGCTGCCGCGCGGGTTCAGCAGGCCGCCGGAGGTCAGTCAGGACAGAGGGCCGAGGAGACGTCCGCCGGGACGCAGGTGAGACGGAAGCCGGTGACCAGCTCAGGACGGATCCGCAGGACCGCGGTCATGGACCGTGCCACCCAGGGGCGCACTAGGCGCTCATAGCGCGCGATATCGGCCGGATCCTCGACGAGCTGCGCGTAGCCGGTGGCCACCACGCTCCAGCCCAGGTGCTGATCCGGGTCGATGACGTCGGCCTCGTAGGCGACGACGGTCTGCGGGCCGTCGGTGGGCGAAGCCAAAGAGGCCACAGCGGCCCCGTCGCTGAGCCGGACGATGATGTCCTCACCGTCCAGGACATGGTTGACCGGACGTATGGCTGGCAGCGCCTGCTGGGTGAAGACCAGACGCCCCAAGGCGACCGAGCCCAGCAGCCGCAAGGCTTCTTCACGCCCCAGCGGTTGAATGCGCCGCCTTGGCCGGTCACTCTCGCCGGGGCCGTCCAGCGGCCCTCTGTCGTTCTCACCCATGGTGCACATCCTCACTCCTGCAACGGCCGGGCCGGGCACACTGCCCGGTATCAGCCTCTCCATCCAGACCGCACCCGCGACAGGGTCGAACGGGCCCTGGCCGGGGACAACTGGCCCCCGGGTGCACCGAAAAAGCCTCCGCAGCTCTCCGCCACGCACAGCCGCGGGAGAAACCGGCAGCGGCCAAGTCCTCACCCCACCGACCCCGGAAAGTGCCCGGCACTCACCCGCCACGACGTGGGGCACCGGACTGTTGCCCCACGATGCGATCAAGTCGTCTGTCGACATGAGGGGTCGAGTCGCCGCAGAGCACCAGGTGGCCACGTTCTTGAGGACAAGCTCAGGAGAACGTGCAGGCCACCACGCGATCTACGCGGAGCATGCGCAGCACGCGGGCGGGGAGCTGCGGCACCTGACGCAGCTCCAGCCGGGTGCCACTGTCCGCGCAGCGCTGGTGCAGGCGCAGCAAGAGAGCCGCGCCGGTGCTGTCGCAGAAGGTGAGACCGGCCAGATCCAGCACGAGGTCGCGGCTGCTGTCCCGGGCCAGTGCCAGGAGAGCGGGCTCGATCTGCCCGACGGTCGCCAGATCGAGTTCGCCGCTGAGGGCCACGCCCGCCATCTCGCTTCGGGGGTGGATCGTCACGGGGATCGGGGTGCTCATAGGGGCCTCTCGCCGGGCGGCATACGGCCGCGGTACCGCGTGGTGGTGAGGCGGTTTGGCAACACCATCAGCAAGCGCCTTGGCTCCGGGAGGTCCGCAGGCCCCCGCTACAGGGCCGAAGGTCCCCTTCCGGCGCCAGACACTTGGGCACAGGAGTGGGCGCCGAGGCGCGCTCCTGCGGGCGCGTCCTGGAGGCCCGGGGGCTTGAGCTGGGAACTCTGTGCGTGCAGGAGGGCCATCCGGCCCTGGTCTTTCGGCCCTGCGGACATGCACGATGAAACATGCCGGCAGGTCGCGGGCGGACTTAAGGCACTGCACGGGAGCAGACGATGACCGACAGCCATGGCGAACCGGGCGCGCGAGCCCAGGTCACCGTCTTTCTCCTTGACGACCACGAGGTGGTCCGCCGCGGCGTGCACGACCTGCTGGACGCCGAGCCGGACCTGACGGTCGTGGGTGAGGCCGCAACCGCCGAGCAGGCCCTGATCCGTATCCCCGCCCTGCGCCCGCAGGTGGCCGTCCTTGATGTGCGGCTGCCGGACGGAGACGGGGTGAGCGTGTGCCGGGAACTGCGCTCGCGCATGCCGGACCTGGCCTGCCTGATGCTCACCTCCTTCGATGACGAAGAAGCGCTCCTCGACGCCATCATGGCCGGAGCATCGGGCTACGTCCTCAAACAGATCACCGGCACCGACCTGGTCACCGCCGTACGCACCGTCGCCTCGGGACAGTCCATGCTCGACCCCGGCGCAGCCACCCGGCTGATGGCCCGGCTGCGCGGCGGAGCCGAACCGGAAGAAAAAGCACAGACACTGCCCGGCCTGACCGACCGCGAACGCGAAATCCTGGTCCTGGTCGGCGAGGGGATGACCAACCGGGAAATCGGCAAACAGCTCTTCCTGGCCGAGAAGACGGTGAAGAACCACATCTCGCGCCTGCTGGCCAAGCTCGGCGTGGAGCGCCGCGTGCAGGCCGCGGTGATCGCCACCCAGGCGCTCGCCGCCCAGCAGGAACACCACCCCGCGCAGCCGTCCCGGTACGACGGCCAGCCGCGGCGCTGAACAGCTTCCGGAGGCTCCGCCAGGAGTACGAAAGCCACGTCCACCGGTACCTGTGGGGCAGACCCTCCTGGTCAGGCTCCTGCTGCGCAGGGTCGTGTGGCGGTGCACCCTTGGCTGCCTGTCAAGCAGTACATCGAAAACCAGCAGCGCCTCCTCTGCCCCACACCCCGCAGACGCAGAGCACTCCGGCGCTCCGCGCCTCCGAGCCAAGGGCGGCCTTCACCCCGCCCTGAAAAGCGGAGCGCTGGCCACGATCAGAGGTAGATGCGTGCCTGTCCTCGTATAGCCAATCCGTTGTTGGCGGCGCTATGGAACAGGCCTTGGCTCTGGTGCCGTTCGAGCAGTGATGCTGATCGCATGACGTCAGCGCTCGCTGCCCGAGGGGCGTATCAGCCGACGTGCTCCGTTTGGGCGGAGGCCATGACAAGGCTATACCTGCGGTGCAGGGGTACGGCGGGGTTTGAAGCCTGAGCGGCGTCGACCCCCGCCGGACGCCGCCGCCCGGCTTCACCGATCGAGGTAGGAGGAGGTCTGCGGGAGGGCATCGACGTCGACTAACGCCTCGAAAGGGCTCATCCAGGGGTCCTCGGGCACGACGCCTCGCTCGACGATCGCCGCGCGTTTCCACATGATGCCGATGTCGCTGTCCTTGTGCGTCCGCCCCCTGGAGATACCCACGAGGTCGTACACCGGTCCGGTCTTGATGGTTCCGTCCGATGCGAGGTACCTGCTGTTGGAATCGGCGCAGAAGACGATGGGGGAGCCGGACTGGACGGGGCGCCCGGCAGTCGATCAAAGGGCTAGGCAGGCCCTCCCAGTCCAGCCAGGGCGGTCAGGGCGCTATCCCGCGCGTCGAGACCCCCAGGGCGGCCCGTGTCTTGAACGGATCGAAGCCCTGGTGGTAGCCGATCACGAACAGCGCGGTGGTCAGCTCCAGTCGGGCGCAGGGGGGGCCGTCCAGTTTGTAGCAGATGAGGTCGATGGGCTCGTGTTCTTCGAAGTCCGACTCGAGCGATGGCGAAGATGTCCACGCCCCAGCCGTGCTCGGGGTGTTCGAGCCATCCCGGATGCCCGTCATCGTCGCATGCGTCATCACGCGCAGAGCCGTCACTGCATCACCGCTGGAGGCGTTGCCGTTCTTGCTGTTGCGGCCGGTCACCACATGGCGGTTGGTGACCAGGGACGGGTCTCCTGCGCGGTTCATCACCACGAAGGCGGTGGCGGTGCGCTGATTCTCCATTGTTCCCGTCGGCGTGAGCGGTTGTACATACAGCGATGTCGACGCCAACGCGGGAATGCCGAGACGAGGGCGGCCAGTCAGGGACAAGCCGTCGTCGAAGCCGGACGGATGTTCCGTTGTCATGCCCCGAGTATGGCCGCGGGCCGTCGCACCGGCGCAGATTTGAGGCCGGTGCTCTGCGACGGCGCGGTGGGTGGGCAGGTGACCGGGGCCAGGGGAGCGTGGGCGTCGTCGAGCGGTGCCGGAGCCCGGAGCGGGTCGTGCCCCTTCGCGCGCAGCGGTTTGGTGCCGGCTGTGCCGGTCGGTGTCAGCCGTGCGGGATGACGGCGACCGGGCACGGGGCGTGGTGCAGGGCGGCGTGGGCGACCGACCCGATGCGAGTGCCGAGGGGGGAGTGGCGCCGGTGGCGGCCGACGACCAGGAGTGCGGAGCCGGCGCAGGCCGACAGCAGTACCTGCCCGGCTGATCCGATCTCCACATGTGTGGTGACCAGTACGCCGGGGAAGCGGGCGCGCCACGGGGCCAGTGCTTCTTCCAGCGCGGCCTCTTCGAACGGCTGCAGTCCTCCAGCGGCGTCGGCGAGCATCATCGATGCCGGACTGTAGGCGAAGACCGGCGGCAGACTCCACGCCCGGACTGCCCGCAGCGATGCCCCTCGCGCGGCTGCGGCCTCGAACGCGAACTTCAGCGCCGCGTAGCTGTCTTCGGCCCCGCCCTGCTGGCCCACGACGACCTCCTCGCGCTCCGGTGGGTCCCCGGCCCCGGTGCGGACCGCGACCACGGGCCGGGTGGATGCGCCGATCACCTGCAGTCCGCAGGAACCGAGCAGATAGCCCAGTAGGGCGCCGTGCCCCCGCGATCCCACCACGAGCATCTCGGCCCGCTCGGCGGCGTCCAGGAGCGCCGATATGGCACTGTCAGTGACGACTTCGGCTGACACCCGCACGGCCGGATACCTCTCGGCGAGATCAGTCTCGGTGCGCTGCATCATGGCCTTCGCCGCCAGGGCCTGCGCCTCTCGGTCCTGGACCGCCGGCACATCCATGGGCTGCCAGAGCCACGCGTGGAGCAGAAGCAGCGGCAGTTGGCGGCGCTCCGCTTCCTGCGCCGCCCAACGGGCCGCCGCCTGGCTCTGGTCGGATCCATCCACCCCGACAACGATTGCGTGAGTCATGTGAAGCCCCCATTTTTTTCACGATGCGCACACTGCGCCCTCGTGTGGTTGTTCACCCACCATCGCAGCAGCGTCCTCGTAGGGCAGGGAGCCGTTCGGCCCTGCCTGCGTGCCGTTCGGCCCCCGCACTGGCCAGCGGGGCCGGGCTGCGCGCCAGGCCCGAAAATCCCCCCGGCTGAGGCCGATGAGAGTCCCTGGCGGCCGGGAGCTGCACCCGTTGCAGCGGGGCGCGTTCACACCTGCCGGTGGGCGCCGCCGTGGAGCTCGCATTCGAAACTCACCACGCCGTCGACGGCCCGCACCAGGCGGCCCGCGACCGAGGTATCAGGGAGGTGTCGCCAATCGGTCCGGCGAGGGTGACGACGCCGCCGGTGACGGTCACAGCGACCGGCCCGGCCGGGGCGGCGAAGAGATGGGCGACGATGGTCCGCCGGACTTCCTCGGCGATGTCCTCGTCCGGCCGCAGGAAGACCTTGAGGAGGTCGCCGCGGCTGACGATGCCTTCGATCCGGCCCTCTGGGTCCACCACGGGCAGCCGTTTGACGTACTGGTGGGCCATCACCCGGCAGGCTTCGACGAGGGTCGCGCCGCCATGGATGGTGACCGCGGGGGCCGTCATCAGTTCCTCGGCGGTGACCGCGCCCGCCTTGGCGATGTCCGACGGCCGCCGCAGCTGGGTGCGGCAGTCCGGGTTGCTGTCGTGGAATTCTTCCTTGGGCAGCAGATCGGCATCCGAGACCACCCCGACGATCCGGCCTTCGGCCTCGGTGACGGGGATCGCGCTGACCCTCCAGTGCCCGAGCAGTTCAACGATGTCCTTGAACGCGGCCCGGCGGCCGACGGTGACGACGCTGTGAGTCATGATGTCACTCACGATGTGCGGGCTGATAGCCATGATGTCCTCTCCGCGGACGGCTGGATGGTCTCGGCACGATGAGCGGTGATCAGTTCCCCGGCGATGACGCGTGCCCAGGCCCGGATCTGCTGCTTGTCGCGGAAGTCCCCGCCCCGTCCGTGCCTCAGCAGCATCCGGGCGATCGGTCCCTCGGCGTCTGGTGCGAGCCGGCCGCCGAAGGTGGCGTGTCCGCGTGCGTGCAGGTGCGCGGACAGGCGGGCGACTGCGCGCACCGGCGGCAGGTCCCGGTCGGCAGCGGAGGTGTCCAACGGGCCGCTGCTGAACAGCCACAGCGGCTGAACGGCCAGCGCCCTGGCGTGGCGGTGCGCGAAGCGCCGGGCCTGGCGGTGCCAGCGTCCCGCATATAGTGCACTGCCCAGCACGACGGCGTCGTAGCGCTCGGGGGCGCCTTCCAGGGCGGCGGGCCTGGTGTGTGCGCACAGTCCGTTGGCCGTGAGGGTCTCGGCGATCCAATGGGCGATCTCCGCGGTGGAGCCGTTCTTGCCGGCATGAGTGACCAGCACATTCAGAGTCATGATCTGCTGTCCTTCCGGGTGGGCAGCCACTGGCTGCCGATGCCGTGCAAGGCCTGTTCGGCCGACTGCACATGAGAGTCGTCGATGCGATAGGTGAGCTGGTCGACCACGGCGACCACACCGTCGATACGGCGCGTCAGGTGCAGGGCGATCGGTTTCTCGCTGCGCCGCTCGACCTCTCCTTGCAGGGTGACCACCCCTTCGCTGACGCTGACGTCGATGCTCCGGGGGGCCAGGGACAAGGTGCCCACGAGGACGTCGTGGACGACCTCCCGGCGCAGGTCCTGGTCCGGGCGCAGGAAGACGCGCAGCACCTCGCGGCGGGTGACGATGCCGACCAGACGGTCTTCCTCGTCGACGACGGGGAGCCGTTCGATGTGCTGCTGGGTCATGGTGCGGGCGGCTTCGGCGAGGGTCTCCTCGGCGTGGACGGTGACGGCCGACGTTGACATCACTGCCTGCGCGGTCTCGGCGTGCTCCCGCAGTGCACCGGCCGGCGGCGCGGGGCGGGTGAACCGTGAGCGGCGCCGGGATGCGCGCGCATGGAGCGGCTCGGCGGCCTGGCGCCGTATCAGGTCGGTCTCGGAGATGACACCGATGACCTTGTCGTCGTCGTCGATGACCGGCAGGCCACTGATGCGGTTGTCACCGAGTAGACGGGCCACTTCCTTGAACCCGGTGTCCGCCCGCGCGGTGATCACATCGCTCACCACGACGGTGCCGATCTGGGTGCGCTTCATGGCAGTTCCTTCCTTCTGCGTGCACGACGTCAGCCCGGCGACCGGCAGGAGAGTTTCGGTGTGGCCGTGCCACCCAGGCGGTTGACCACCGGTGTCGGTGAGTGGGGGCAGGCCCGTCGCCCCGGGGGCGCCCGCAGCAGCCGCGCGGTGATGCCATCCAGGAGCAGCGCGGGCACCAGTCGCTTGCACGGGGACATCTGCGTTCCTTCCGCCGGGGCCTGCAGCAAGCCTCCGGCCGCCCGGCGGGACGTCCCAGGGGCTGCCCGGGGCACAGGAGGAGGGCCGAAGGTCCCGGGCAGGGGCCTGTCCGCCCCCTGCCCCACACCAGTGCACCGGTGCCACGGTGCAGGCAAGGAACTCAACAGCAGGTGAAAGGCGGTGGGGACAGTGCAGCTGCCTCTGGTCGTAGGTGTCGACGGATCCCAATCCAGCCTTCGGGCCACCGACTGGGCCGTGGACCAGGCCGCCCGGCACAACCTGGCGCTGCGCCTGGTGTACGCCTTCCGCTGGGAGAACTACGAGGGCAGCGCCCTCGCCGACAGTCTCGGCCGCCCCTCCGAGCAGGCCACGGCGCAGCGCATCGTGATTTCCGCCGCCGAGCGCGCACGGCACCGCAACCCCGAAGTCACCGTGTCGGCGAAAGCCGTGTCCGAGGACCCGGTGACCGCTCTGCTGCACGAGGCGGAAACCGCCTCTGCTCTGGTCACCGGCTCGCACGGACGCGGCGCCGTGGCCGGCCTGCTGCTGGGCTCGGTGAGCCTTGCGGTCGCCGCCCGCGCCCACTGCCCGGTGATCGTCGTCCGCGGCGGGGAGACCGCGGTTGCGGGCCGCCACGAGCGGATCTTGCTGGGGGTCGGCGATGACGCCGACGTCGAGGCAGTGCGTTTTGCCTTCCGCGAGGCCCAGGCCCGCCACTGCACGATCGATGCCGTCCGGGCCTGGCGCCGCCCGGCGTACGAAGGCGCCGATCACCCTCTGCTCGTCAGTGAGTCCGGGCACGCCCATGAGGCGCAGGCCTCAGATGTGCTGGACCAGGCACTGACCGGCCTCACCCGCGAGTACCCGCAGGTGCCCGTGCGGCGGGCCACGGTGGAAGGGCCGGCCCGCAACGTGCTGCTGCAGCGTGCGGCGGCAGCCGATCTGGTCATCGTCGGCGCCCGCCGCCACCCCGGCCATCTGGGGCTGCAACTGGGCCGGGTGGCCCACACCCTGCTGCACCGTGCGCCGTGCCCGGTCGCCATCGTTCCGCAACCGTCCTGACCCCAGCTGGGGTTGGGCCCCTGGACCTGCCCCCGGCTCCTGCGCACTTCTTCCCACCACATTACGGAGACAGCCATGGATACCCCGCAGCGCCCGGCCCCGCAGGCGCTCGAATCTGCTGAACTGCACGCCCTGGACGCCCACTGGCGTGCGGCGAACTACCTCACCGTCGGCCAGATCTACCTGAAGTCCAACGCACTGCTGGCGCAACCGTTGCAGCCGGAGCACATCAAGCCCCGGCTGCTGGGCCACTGGGGCACCTCTCCGGGGCTGAACCTGGTCCACACCCATCTCAACCGTGTGATCAAGATGCGCTCCCTGGACGCCCTGTGCATTTGGGGGCCCGGTCACGGCGGCCCGGCGGTGCTGGCCAACTCCTGGCTGGAGGGTTCGTACTCCGAGACCTACCCGGACGTGAGCCGGGACCGGGCAGGGATGGAGCGGCTGTTCGGGCAGTTCTCGTGGCCCGGCGGGGTGCCCAGCCATGTCGCGCCGGAGACGCCGGGGTCGATCCACGAGGGCGGTGAGCTCGGTTACTCGCTCTCGCACGCCTACGGCGCCGCCTTCGACAACCCGGATCTCCTGGTCGCGTGTGTGATCGGTGACGGAGAGGCCGAGACCGGCGCGCTCGCCGCGTCCTGGCACTCCAACAAATTCCTCGACCCGGTGCACGACGGGGCGGTCCTGCCGATTTTGCACCTCAACGGATACAAGATCGCCAACCCGACGGTCCTCGCCCGCCTCCCGGAGCCGGAGCTCGATGAACTGCTGCGGGGCTACGGCCACGAGCCCATCCACGTCAGCGGCCACGATCCCCTCGAAGTCCACCACGACATGGCCGCGGCACTCGATCACGCCCTGGACACCATCAGCCTGATGCAGCGCACCGCCCGCCAGGACGGCGTCACCGAACGCCCCCGCTGGCCCATGATCGTGCTGCGTACCCCCAAGGGCTGGACCGGACCCGCCGAAGTCGACGGCCTGCCCGTGGAGGGCACCTGGCGCGCGCACCAGGTGCCGCTGTCAGGGGTGCGGGAAAACCCGGAGCATCTGGCGCAGTTGGAGGCCTGGCTGCGCTCGTACCGCCCGGAGGAGCTTTTCGACGCCGACGGGCACCCCTCGGCCGATGTGCTGGCCTGCATCCCGTCGGGCACACACCGGCTGGGCGCCACCCCGCACGCCAACGGCGGGCTGCTGGTGCGGGATCTGCCGATGCCGGCCCTGGAGAAGTACGCCGTGCCCGTCGACAAGCCCGGCGCCAGCATGCACGAGCCGACCGGCGTGCTGGGCGACTTCCTTGAGGAGCTGATGGAGAACACCTCCAGCCGCCGCGACTTCCGTCTCGTCGGTCCCGACGAGACGGCCTCCAACCGGCTGCAGGCCGTCTTCGGCGCCACCGGCAAGGCATGGCAGGCGCGAGTCGAGCCCACCGACGAACACCTCAACCGGCACGGCCGGGTGATGGAGATCCTCTCCGAACACACCTGTCAGGGCTGGCTGGAGGGCTACAACCTCACCGGCAGGCACGGACTGTTCTCCTGCTACGAGGCCTTCGTCCACATCATCGACTCAATGGTCAGCCAGCACATCAAGTGGCTGAAGACGACCCGCGCGCTGCCCTGGCGCCGTCCCATCCCCTCGCTCAACTACCTGCTCACCAGCCATGTCTGGCGCCAGGACCACAATGGTTTCTCCCACCAGGACCCCGGTTTTGTCGACCACGTGCTCAACAAGAGCCCCGAGGTCGTGCGGGTGTATCTGCCGCCGGACGCCAACACGCTGCTGGCCGTCGCCGACCATGTCCTGCGCTCCCGCGACTATGTCAATGTGATCGTCGCGGGCAAGCAGCCCTGCTTCGACTGGCTCACCCTGGAGGAGGCCCGCGCCCACTGCGCACGGGGCGCCGGTATCTGGTCCTGGGCGGGCACCGAGAGCACCGAGCGCGAGCCGGACGTGGTGCTGGCCTGCGCGGGCGACGTACCCACCCAGGAGACCCTGGCCGCGGCGCAGCTGCTCCGCGAGCATCTGCCGGAGCTGAGTGTCCGGGTGGTCAATGTCGTCGACATGACCCGGCTGATGCCGAAGGAGGAGCACCCGCACGGCATGCCCGACACGGAGTACGACGCCCTGTTCACCGCGGACAGGCCGGTCGTCTTCGCGTACCACGGCTACCCCTGGCTGGTGCACCGCCTGGCCTACCGCCGCACCGGGCACGCCAACCTGCATGTGCGCGGCTACAAGGAGATGGGCTCCACGACCACACCCTTCGACATGGTCGTACGCAACGACCTCGACCGGTACCGGCTGGTCATGGACGTCATCGACCGCGTCCCGGGCCTCGCCGTGCGCGCCGCGCCGGTACGTCAGGCGATGGCCGATGTGCGCACCCGGCATCAGGCCTGGATCCGCGAGCACGGCACGGACCTGCCCGAGGTTGTCGACTGGACCTGGACCGGCTGAGCGCAAAAGCCCAACAGGCCGCTCAGAAAGGGCCGTTCGGCCCGCCGGTGGGGACTGGATGCCACCTGCGGGGCCGGCTGCGGTGGCGAGAGAGTGAACCGACCACCGCAGCCCCTGCCTCACGATCATCCGTTGAAGGGATGAGCACCATGGCCGTTCACCCGCACCCGCCGCTGCAGAACTCCCGCCCGCACAGCAAGCAGCAAGCCACACCCACCTACGCTCCGCAGGCGGGGGCGACCACCGGCGCGGCGAAGACCTTCGCGGCCCTGCGCCTGATCGTCGGGGGCGTCTTTCTGTGGGCGTTTTTCGACAAAGCCTTCGGCTGGGGCTACGCGACCCCCGCCGCGAAGGGTTGGATCGACGGCGGTTCGCCGACCAAGGGCTTCTTGAGCGGCGTCGCCGCCGGGCCGATGGAGTCGACCTTCCACGCCTGGGCCGGCGCCCCCTGGGCCAACTGGCTGTTCATGCTCGGGCTCCTGGCCATCGGCGCGACCCTCACCGCAGGTATCGCCCTGCGCTTCGCCGCCGCGGCGGGCACCGTGATGATGGCGCTGATGTGGGTGGCCGAATGGCCGCCGGCCAGGCACCTGTCCGACGGCGCCCCCAGCATGTCGTCCAACCCCCTGCTCGACTACCACCTGGTGTACGCCGCGGTACTGATCGCTCTCGCCGTCGTCTGCGCCGGCCGCACCTGGGGCCTCGGCAAGGTGTGGGAGCGCCTGCCGTTCGTCCGCCGCAACCGCTGGCTCCTGTGACCCAATCCCCGCCGGCCGGGACGCGAACCCCGCGCCCCGGCCTCAACTCGCCTGCCAGGAAGGGACCGTCATGAGCGTCCGTGTCGGCATCAACGGATTCGGCCGCATCGGCCGCAATTACCTGCGCGGCGCCCTCGAGCGCGCCGAGACCACGGCGTCGGCTCTGGAAGTCGTCGCCGTCAACGACATCGCACCGCCCGCCACCCTGGCGCACCTGCTCGAGTACGACTCCACCTACGGCCGACTGCGCCGCTCCGTCTCCCACGACGATGCCTCGATCACCGTCGACGGGCACCGCATCGCCGTCAGCGCCGAACGCGACCCGGCAGCCCTGGACTGGAGCCGCTCGCGAACCGACGTCGTCATCGAAGCCACCGGCCGCTTCCGCGACCGCGACACCGCCGCCCTGCACCTCAAGAGCGGCGCACGCAAAGTACTCCTGTCCGCACCCGGCAAGAACGCGGACGCCACGATCGTCATCGGCGTCAACGACGCCACCTACGACCCGGAGCATCACCACGTCGTCTCCGCCGCGTCGTGCACCACCAACTGCGTGGTGCCGATGGTCAAGGTCGTACACGAAGCCTTCGGCATCACCAAAGGCATGATGACGACCATCCACGGCTACACCAACGACCAGGCGCTGCTCGACGGCCCGCACAAGGACTTGCGCCGCGGCCGCTCGGCCGCACTGAGCATCATCCCCACCAGCACGGGCGCCGCCCGCGCGGTCGGCCTGGTCCTGCCCGAACTCGACGGGGTGCTGGACGGCATCGCGGTCCGCGTCCCTGTCGAGGACGGCTCGCTCACCGACCTGGCCCTGGTCCTGGCCCGCCCGGCAACGGCCCATGAGGTCAACCAGGCGTTCACCGAGGCGGCCGAGGGCCCCCTGCGCGGTGTGCTGCGCATATCCACCGCCCCCATCGTCTCCCGCGACGTGATCGGCGACCCCGCCTCCTGCGTCTTCGACCCCGCCCTCACCCAGGCACACGGCGACCTGATCAAGGTGTTCGGCTGGTACGACAACGAATGGGGCTACACCAACCGACTGCTCGACCTCACCGCCCTGGTGGCCGAGAGCCTGTAGCCCCGGACCCGGTGCCATCCCGGCACTGCTCTCGCCCACTGGCCGCTATCGCTGTGCCTGACAGCACATCCGCTACGTGCCAACGCCCCCGCCCCCGCACTCACGGCGCCCGGTCTCGGGCGCCGTGCACAGGGGCCGTTCGGGCCCGGGTCCCAGGGCCGCCAGGCCCTGGGACCCGGGCGCTGGAGGCGAGACGATGCCTTTACCGAACGAGCCTGTACGAGGCCGCATTTCGGCCCGACACAAAGGAGGTGCGCATCATGCTCCGACCGGTCACCGCAGGAATCGACGGATCCCCCCAGAGTCTCGCCGCGGCATGCTGGGCGGCCCACGAGGCCCAGCTGCGCAACGCCCCGCTGCGGATCCTCCACGCCTGGAAGTGGTCCCCGCACCCCCCCCATTGCCGTACCTGCCGACACGGGCCAGCGCCAGTGGGCCGAGCGCCTCCTGCGAGAGGCCGCGGCCCATATCCACGCGCTGTATCCCGACCTGAGTATCGATGAGCAGCAGGCTGCCGACTATCCGGCGCCCGCACTGCACGCCGCCTCGAAAACCTCTCAGCTGCTGGTGCTTGGATCGCGCGGCGTCAGCGGCTTCACCGGTTTCCTGGTGGGCTCCGTGGCACTTCACGTGGTCGCCCAAGCCGAGTGCCCCGTCGTCCTGGTACGCGTCAGGACCGAAGGCCAGGAAGAACACAGCACGGACGCCGCGAACCACGGTGCGGGCACAACCCCGTACGGGGACGTGGTCATCGGAATCGATCTCGACCACCCGAGCGACGAGACCATCGCGTTCGCCTACGAAGCCGCCCGCCTGCGGGGTACCGGGATCCAGTTCGTCCACGCCTACACCCCGCCGCCCATCCATGCCGTGGGCGTCGGTGCGGCCAGCGGGCCCGAAGTGGCCGCAGCGCGCAAGCAGGTGCTGGCAGCAGTCGCACGGCAGTGGCAGGACAAGTTCCCCGACGTCACCACCACACGGTCTTTCACCGAGGGCCGGGCCGCACCGCAGCTGCTGCAGGCGGCCACCGGGGCCAGCTTGCTGGTTCTCGGCCGGCGCCGCAGGCACAGCCCCACCGGCCTGCACAACGGGCCGATCGCGCACGCGATCATGCACCACGCGCCCTGCCCGGTCGCTGTTGTCCCGCACGACTGACCCCCTGGCCGGGGGTCAAACATCCTCGGCCAGGGGCCCGGTGGGGCCTTCCGGCTTTCCGCAGCCCGGCCTGACGCCGGGAGAAGCGAAGAAACCCAGCACGATCAGCAGACAACGGCAGACCGGGTATCCGCCGGCCGCTGGTGATCGACAGTCGCCCCGGCCCGCAGCCGGGATCCGACCAGGTCCTCACACGCAGAAACCCCTGGCCGGTCTCAGCGTCCGCCACACTCCCCGTGCCCCGCCACACTCCCCGTGCCCCGCCACACTCCCCGTGCCCCGCCACACTCCCCGCTGGTCGACGCCGTGGAGGAACTGCGCCTGGTGCACCGGGAGGTGGACCGTGTCCTGGCCGAGGTGAGCGAGGGAAGCGGTATCCGCGTCGCATGCCCCGTCGGCACGATGATCGAACTGCCCCGGGCCGCCCACCCGGGCCTGAAGATCGGCGTCTGCGGAGAGCAGGGCGGCGACCCCGCCTCGGTGCACTTCTTCCACCAAGCCGCACTGGACTACGTGTCCTGCTCGCCCTTCCGTATTCCCGTCGCCCGACTGGAAGCAGGACGCGCCGCACTGGGGGAGTGCGCCCCGAACCCGACCACACCTGACACCGGCCCGCGCACGGGAGGCACACCATGCATGATCACACCATTACCATGGGGATCGACGGATCCGCCGAGAGCCTGAACGCCGCCAACTGGGCGGCCCGCGAGGCCAGGCGCCGCAAGCTGACACTCCGCCTTGTCCACGTCGACGACGCCCCCGCCCAGCCCACCGGCCTGTCGGGCCCCGACGCCCCCGCCCGGGGGGACCGCGGCGGACTCGATCGCGCCGTGCGGTCCCTCAGCCACCGCAACCCGGGGCTGGACATCATCTCCGGCACGCTGACCGGGCCGCCCGCACCGGCCCTGGTGAACGCCGCCCAGGGCTCGTCCGCCCTGGTGGTCGGATCTCAGGGACACAGCGCTCTCGCCGGTTTTCTCGTCGGCTCCGTGGCGCTGGCCGTAACCGCCCAGGCCCTGTGCCCGGTCGCCCTCATTCGGGCCCCACGGCCGCAGCGACCTGTGTCCCGCCGCACCCGTCCTGCCGCGATCGCGCCCGTTGTCGCCGGCGTGGACCTGGACCATGACTGTGACGCCGTCCTTGCCCAGGCGTTTGCGGCGGCAGCTCAGCGAGAGGCCCCACTGATCGTCGTCAGCGCCTGGAGCCTGCCCCTGCTGCCCGACACGTCCAGCGGGATACCCGAGCCGGAAACCACCCGGCAGCGCCAACTGACGGCCCTCGTCGGCCCGTGGCGGAGCAAGTACCCGCACACGCCAGTCACCGAACGGCTCGCCCACGGCAGGGCCGGACACATTCTGCACCAGGCCAGTACCGGCGCGAGCCTGCTCGTGGTCGGCCGCCGTACCCACCCCGCTGAGTCTCTCGGCCGTACTTTGCACGCCGTCATCCACCACGTCGCCTGCCCGGTCGTCGTCATCCCACACGACTGAGAGCCACCGGCGCTCCGCCCTCAGGCCGATGACTGCAGAACGATGACGCTGCCCGGCCGACGCGCAGCGGGGCGCGGATCGAGCCACTGCTGGCCGCTGCGTTGACGTCCCCGCCGTGCCGCTGCCCACACCGTCGATGACGACTGCATGGCTCCCTACCGGGTCACGGCCCGATGGGGAGGCCCCCGGAGCGGACCACCCGGAACGCGGGGCTGGGCGTGCCTCATCCGAGAGACGCCGTCAGGTTCTTGCCCCGGTCCACCCACGTTCGTCGCAGTGCCGCCGTGTCGGTCACAGCGGTGAGGGGCCGCAGCCCCGCCCCTGCGCCTTTCGCGCGGCGCGGGAGTGGGGCTGCTCACTTATTGGGGCGCTGCGGTCCCGGATGAAGACACACCCCCGTTCGGGCCGCGTGCCGGACGATGCGTTCCCGCGCAACCCGCACTTCCCGAATATCGGGAAGCCACGTTGAGGGCGCGGCACACCTGTTCCACCGGCAGAGCCGTCGGCACACCCGTCGGCAGGGCCGATCGGCCCTGCCGACGGGCCTTGCGGCCTCTGCGCCGGGGCCCCGGCGCGTATGACGCTGGAACCAGACGCCCGCGATTGAGGAAGTAGAGATCATGTCTCCTGCCATCACTGTCGGTCTCGACGGCTCACCCGAAAGTCTGGCCGCTGCCGAATGGGCAGCCCGTGAGGCGGCGCTGCGCGCGCTGCCGCTGCAACTCATCCACGTCGGGGAGCCCACTGCGGCCCCGAACGCGCAAGCTCCGTCCCTCGACGCTGCGACGCTGAAGCACTGGAGCGAGCGGATACCCCGCGAAGCCGCCCAGGGGCTTTCGCTGCGCCACCCCGGCATCGAGGTGAGTACCCGTCACCTCGCCGGACAGTCCAGCGAAGTGCTGCTGGACGTGGCGAGCGACGCTGCCATGCTCGTCTTGGGCTCTCGCGGCCTGAGCGGCATCAGGGGGTTCATGACGGGATCGGTGGGCCTGGCGGTCGTCGCACAGGCCAAGCAGCCCGTGACCCTGGTCCGCGCCGATGGGCAGGCCGCCAACGCACACACCCAGGATCCGGCAGGCATACCGTCTGCAGCGACGCCCTTTCGCCCCGTCGTCCTCGGCCTGGACACCGCCAACCCGGACGACTCGGTGATCGAGTTCGCGTTCGACGCCGCTGCCCGTCGCGACACGACCCTGCGGGCCGTGCACAGCTGGGCCCTGCCGCCCTCCTACGTCTACAGCCTCGGCATCGACTTCGCGCTGCACGACGAGCTCACCCGGCAACAGGCCACCGCCCTGACCGATCTTCTGAGCCCATGGCAGCGAAAGTTCCCCACCGTCGAGGTCGTGACGGACTGCCGCACCGGCAACGCCTCCGCCCACCTGATCGACGCCTCCCGCGATGCCTGCCTCGTCGTCGTGGGCCGACGGGTCCGCCGCAGTGCGGTCGGCGCGCACATCGGCCCCGTCACCCACGCCGTACTCCACCACGCCACCGCCCCCGTCACGGTCGTCGCGCACAACTGACCCACACCCAGGGCAAACAGACCGGCCCGCAGCCCGCCCGGCGTCGTACGACGCCGTCGTCCTCGGGGGCAGCCTGTATACCGGACGCTGGCACAAGGACACCCGCCGCTTCGCCCGCTGCCGCCAACGTGAACTGGCCGAGCGCCCGTTGTGGCTGTTCAGCAGCGGCCCGCTCGACCGCTCCGCCGCGGAGCGCGACATCGCGCCCGTACCGTGGGCCGACTGAGCGACCTGGCAGGCGCCGTCACCGCGGTTCAGGTTCTGCTCGGCGGTTCACCACAGCTCCGCCGCTCGCCCCGCCCGCGACGGCGCGCTCCCTTGCGATCTGCCCCGGGTCGACGGGCATGTCCGGTGTTCGCGCCACGGCCGTTGCCAAAAGACCAGTCCACGTCCGCCACGGCAGTGCCGAAGACCGCGGAAGTGAATCCGCCCGGGAGGGGAGACAAGAGGACGCCTCTCCCCGTGGGATTCGCAGCTGCAGGTCACCGCTCGGCAGAACACGTTGCGGTGGGACCGGCAGGAGCTGGCTTCCCCCGGATGCTGCCGAGAAGGACGCGCCCGTGAGTGATCAATTCTTCCTGCCTGGCCTTCAGCAGTACGGACAAGGCCGCCGGAACCCGCAGCACACTCAGCAGATCACCGCGGTCGACCAGCAAGACCGGTGTCTGCCGCTCCCGGCCCACCTCGTCGATGACGGTGCGGCCGTAGCGAGGGACCTTTGGCCCCATGGCATGGACCCGTTAGCCCTCGGCTTGGAAGTGCGGTGCCGGGACGCTGGGTGAGCCCGTATGCAGCGCTGCCCACGGAAGGCGAGTCCCACGATGACGACCGTTCCCGCAACCGGTACCCATCCCCATGTCCTCAAGCCTGTCGTCGTTGGCGTGAGCCGATCCGAGGCCGGCAGAATCGGTGTTGCCTGAGCCGCGGAGGAAGCAGTGCTGCGCAATGTGCCATTGCGCCTGGCGCATGCCCCTGAGCGGCCCCCGGAGCGGAACCTCATCCTCATGTGGCACATCCCCAGCACACCTGGAGCGCCCACTTGCCCGGCGGCTTTCAAGGCGTGCTGGTCGGCTCAGTGAGCCGGGTTCTCCTGCGTCAGGCCATCTGCCCCTGAGAGCGGTTCCCCTGGCGGGCGGGCCGACCGCGTACTGATCCGCCGCACGCGGCGTGCGTCCCCTGCCGCAGGGAGACGCCCGGGATCCTCGCCTGCCGAGGACCGGCGTGACGACGGCCGCACCGCACAGACGGCGTTCCCCGGAGATTCCACGACGGCCAGTTAGCCCCGGCGGCACGGACCGTCGCCCATCCCAACGCTGCTCCTGGGGGAGCGCGGGCTTCGGCACCGCCGTAATTGATCACTTGAGGAGTTTGCAGTGAATCCGCCGCAACCGTTTGCCGCCCCGGCCCCAGAACATGTGCAACACGCCGGCCTGACTCAGCAGGAGGCCGAGCGTCTTCTGGAACGTCACGGACCCAACGAGCTGGAGGAGCAGCACAAGACGGCACTCCGATCCCGGATCTTCGCCCAGCTGCGGGACCCTTTGATCCTTGTCCTGCTGGTCGCCGTGACCCTGACCATAGCCACCGGGGACTACGCCGATGCCGTGGTCATCTGCGTGGTCATCCTCTTCAACACTACGGTCGGTGTGGCACAAGAAGTGAGGGCGGACAACGCGGTCGCCGCGCTCTCCGCCATGACCGCCCCCACCACACGTGTGACACGTGACGGCACGGAGCAGCAGATCCCGTCGTCCACCGTGGTCCCGGGCGACGTGCTCCTCCTCGGCGAAGGAGACATCATCCCCGCCGACGCCACCCTCACCTACTCCGCCGCCCTGCTGGTGGACGAGTCCGCACTCACCGGAGAATCGGTGCCCGTGGACAAGGACACCCACACCACCGACCCGCAGGCCGGCCAGTTGCAGGCCGGCACGGTCGTGCTGCGAGGCAGGGCGGTCGCCACCGTCACCGCCACCGGGGCACTCAGCGCGCTGGGACGGATCGCCGCCTCGCTGCACCCCCGACAGCACCTCACCCCGCTGCAAAAGCGACTGGCCGGACTCGGACGCGTCCTGGCCCTGGTCACGGTAGGACTGTGCCTGCTCGTCCTGGTCCTTGGGCTGCTACGCGGTCAGTCACTGGAAACCATGGCGGTCACCGCCATCAGTCTCGTCGTCGCCGCAGTGCCCGAATCGCTGCCGGCCGTCGTCACCCTCGGGCTGGCACTCGGCGCCCGGCGCATGGCCGCGCGCAACGCCGTGGTGCGCCGCCTGTCCGCCGTGGAGACACTCGGATCGGTGACCGTCCTGGCCACCGACAAGACCGGCACCCTCACCGAGGGGCGCATGGTCCTGGAGCGCGTATGGACCCCGCAAGGCACCGTCACCGTCGGGGGCAGCGGATACGAACCGGTCGGCACCTTCCAGGCCCTGGACCAAAAGGACGCCGGTGCCTGTGAGAGCGTCGCGGCCGCGCGGGAGCTGCTCGTCGCGGCGACGCTGTGCAACGACGCCTCCCTGATCGCGCCGACGGCGGACAACGCGCAGTGGTCCGCGCTCGGCGACCCCACCGAAGCCGCCCTCCTGGCGGCCGCCGCGAAATCCGGCTGTGCCCACGATGATCTCGCCCGCACGCTCCCACGTGTCGGCGAAGTCCCCTTCGACAGCCTTCGCAAGCGCATGCTGACCGTGCACAGCACCCCGTCAGGGGCCGTCAGGGCCTTCCTGAAGGGAGCACCGGAAACGGTGCTCGACAGCACCCTGCTCGTCGACAGCCCGGCGCTGCTGGAGCGGGCGCGCCAGGAAGCCGCTGAGCTGTCCGCGCAGGGGTATCGGGTGCTGGCCGTGGCCTCCGGCGCTTTCGATACGGCTCCCGAGCCCCTTGAGAACGCGGAGGCAGGACTGCGGCTTCTGGGACTGGCCGCCATCAGCGACCCGCCCAAACCGGCCGCCGTCACCACCGTGGAAGCCTGCCGCCGTGCGGGCATCACCCCCGTGCTCATCACGGGGGACCACCCGGCCACCGCCCGTGCGATCGCAATTCAGGTCGGCATCCTCACCAAAGAAGAAACCGACGAGCCCCGCCGCGTCGCCACCGGAGCCGAACTGGTCGCCGGAACAGTCGCCGACCTCACTGAGGTCAAGGTGTTCGCCCGCACGACCCCGCAGCAGAAACTGGAGATCATCCAGGCGTGGCAGGACCGGGGTGAAGTCACCGCGATGACCGGCGACGGCGTCAACGACGGGCCGGCCCTGCGGCAGTCGGACATCGGAGTGGCGATGGGCCAACGCGGGACAGAGGTGGCCCGCCAGGCCGCCGATCTCGTCCTGACCGACGACGAACTGCCCTCCGTGATCTCAGCGGTGGAAGAAGGACGCCGTGTCTATGCCAACATCCGGCGCTTTCTGCTCTACGCCCTGGCCGGCGGGGCAGCGGAAATCCTGGTCATGCTCGCCGGACCGCTGTTCGGCCTGGCGCTCCCGCTGCGCGCGGGGCAGATCCTGTGGATCAACCTGCTCACGCATGGTCTGACCGGAGTTGCCATGGGCGCCGAACCTGTCTCACCGGGTGCCATGCGGCAGCCGCCGAGGCCACCTCAGCAGCACATACTCGGCGACGGGCTCTGGCAGCGAGTGCTGCGCCTGGCGCTGCTGGTGACCGCGGCCAGCCTTGCCGCGAGCCTGTGGGTGCGGCACACCGGCGGTCCCTGGCAGACCGTTCTCTTCCTTGCTCTGCTGGCCGCTCAGCTCGGCGTTTCCCTCGGTCTCAGGGAGCGGCTGTTCACCCGTCGCAACCTGTACCTGCCGGGAGCGGTCGCAATAGCGGCGGGGCTGGGTGCGGCAGCGCTCTACGTGCCGTTCCTGGCCAACCTCCTGGAGACCTCACGGCCCGCCGGGGCCCATCTGGCGCTGGCGGCAGCCGCCGGCCTCGTCGGGTTCGCAGCCGCGCGAGCCGAGGCCCTGTGGGGGCGCAGCCGCAGCAAGGGCCGTCGCGCGTCTGTGCGGTGATGCCGACGACGTCAGGGCTACGGATCGCCGGTTGCTGCGGCCGGGTTCGCGACCGCCCAACCGGAAGGGCGGATACGTATCAGTCAACAGTCCTGCGTACGCGATGACGCGTACGACCCAGCGGTTGAGGCCGATGGCCAGGTCGAACAGGGCTGTGGGACCGCGGCCGGTGAACAGCAGAGCGATCCCCGCGAAGAGGACCAGGAGCTGGATGAACCTGATCGATTTCCATAGCTGCGGATGCTGTGCGACACCCGGGAGAACGCTGAGGATCAGAGGAAGGGCGAGGAGCCACCCTCCACCCGAACTCCGTCACGGGAGAGCCGCTCCGGTCGTGTCGGTATGGTCACGGGCCATGTCGGGCCCAACATGCAGCTTCGTTCACCCGACGGGGGCGGTGAGTGGGACTGTCCGCCGGATGCCGTTCGGAGCGTGACACCGGCGGCGAGCAATCGGCTGGGCACCGTGGCGATGTGGATGATCTCCGGCGGAGTTACTCATCGAGCGCTCCACGATGCACTGATCGGCCTCAAGGGCAAGGGCCAGTGGGTAACGGCTTGAAGGGCATGAGGTCCTGATCATTCGTTCGAATCACGGACCGTATGGCCACGTGCGATGTCGGGCGCGAGACCTAGTGTTTCCTGTGTGAATCGAAGCCCGTCAAGTCCGGTGACCAAGCGCGCCTCCCTCGTGGCGGTTGGCGTCTCGCTCGCCCTTTGCGCCGCCATCTACGCAGGCAGCCGGGGCCTGGCCACCTTCGACTCGGCGCTGATCCCGTACACCGTCGCGACAATCTTTCTCGCCTTCGGAGTGACGTATCGCTACGTCGTCTGGATCTCCGCCCCCGCCTCCCGACGGCTGTTCAAGCGCGGCTGGGGCAGCTTCTTCTCCGTTGCGAACTTCCGCAAGGCGCCCACCGCCCTGCCGAGGATGATCCTGACCTACCTGGGCATGCAGAAGTTTCTGGGCGCCCGCTCGCACGCCCGCTGGGCCGCTCACCAACTGATGTTCTGGGGCTGCCTGCTGGCCGTCGCAATCACCTTCCCGCTCGTCTGGGGCTGGTTCACCTTCACTTCCTCCACCGGCGCCGGCCCCGGTTACGAGATGCGCGTCTTCGGCTTGAAAGTGCTGGGCTACGACTCGTCATCGATCATCGGCTGGCTGATGTTCCACGGCCTGGACATCGCCGCCGTCCTCGTCATTCCCGGCGCCGGCTACTTCCTGTGGCGGCGGATGCGGGACCGCCGGGCGATGACCGGACAGCGTTTCGCCTACGACTTCGTGCCGCTGATCTCCCTGCTCGTCATCGCGGTCACCGGACTGCTGCTGACGTTCTCCAGCATCATGCTGCACGGCGGCGGCTACGAATTCCTGGCCCTGCTCCACATGGTGTCGGTGGTCTTCACCCTCATCTACATCCCGTTCGGGAAGTTCTTCCACATCGTGCAGCGCCCGGCCGCGGTCGGTATGCAGCTGTTCAAGTACACCGCCAGGAAGGACGAGGAGATCCTCGTCTGCCGGCGCTGCGAGGAACCGATCGACACCACCCCATTCGTGGAGAACCTCCGCGGCACCATGCGGGACCTACGGCTCGACTTCGACGAATGGGCCGAATACTGCCCACGCTGTAAACGGGTGCTGCGCGGTGGCGCCTATCTCGACCATGTGAAGCGGGGCTTCAAGTGAGCATTCCGATCGATCCGTCCATCGCCCCGCCCGGTACCCGAAACTTCCGGGACGCCGGCGGCATCCCCGCCGACCGGTGGGCGGCGGACCAGAACGGCGAGACGCTCATCCCCACGCACTGCTGCTTCTGCGGGGTGCAGTGCGGCATGTACCTGCGGCGGGACAAGGGCGGCAAAGTCTTCGGCGTCGAGCCGCGCAATCACGACATCAACCGCATGCGTCTGTGCCCCAAGGGCCTCAATGCCTACCAACAGATCAACCACCCGGACCGGCTCACCGCGCCGCTCATGCGGCGCAGTCGCGACGAGGAATTCCAGGAGGTGAGCTGGGACGAGGCGCTGGACTTCACCGTCGACGAGATCCGCCGCATCCAGCAGGCGTCCGGACGGGACGCCTTCGGGGTCCTCGGTGGGGCCAGCCTCTTCACCGAGAAGGCCTACCTGGTGGGCAAGTTCGCCCGGGTCGCGGTCAAGACCAAGCACCTGGACTACAACGGCCGGTTGTGCATGGTGAGCGCGGCAGGCGCGAACAAACTGGCCTTCAATATCGACCGGGCCGGCAACCCCTTCGCCGACATCCTGCTCAGCGACTGTCTGTTGATCGCCGGGTCGAACGTGGGAGAGTGTTTCCCCGTCCTGACCCAGTACCTCTGGGGGGCCAGGGACCGGGGGGCGAGCCTCATCGTCATTGATCCGCGGGAAACGCCGGTCGCCCGCACCGCCGACATCCATGTCGCGCTGAAGCCCGGCACGGACTCCGCCTTTTTCAACGCGGTTCTGCACGTTGTCGTACGGGACGGCCTCGCCGATGAGTCCTTCCTGGCCGCGAACACCACCGGCTGGGACGAGGTGAAGGAGACCGTGGCGGCGTATCCGCCGGAGCGGGCCGCCGAGATCTGCGGTATCCCCGCTGCCCAGGTCGAGCAGGTGGCGCAGGTCTTCGCCCGGGCCAAGAACGCCATGGCCTGGCACGCCCGGGGTATCGAACACCACACCCAGGGTGTCGAGAACTGTCTGTCCGTCATCAACCTGTGCACCGCGACGGGCAACATCGGCCGGCCCGGCGCCGGTTACGGGACCCTCACCGGGCAGGGCAACGGACAGGGCGGCCGCGAACACGGCCAGAAGTCCGACATGCTGCCCGGCGGACGGTCCATATCCAACCCCGACCACCGCCGGGAGGTCGCCGCGATCTGGGGTATCGAGGAGTCGGAACTGCCCGGGGCCGGCACCTCGATGATGGAAATGGTCTGGCAGATGCAGCGCGGCGAGATCCGCGGCCTGATCGGCATCTGCAACAACCCCTTGGTGTCCCTGCCGAACCTGCACACCGTCCAATCCGGTTACAACGCGCTGGAGTTCCACGCCCAGTTCGACTTCTTCCTCTCCGAGACCGCGAACAACGCGCACGTGGTCTTCCCCATCACCACCTGGGCCGAGGACGAAGGGGTGATGGCCAATGCCGAGGCCAGGGTCGTCAAGCACAACAAGGCGCAGGAGCCGCCGGACGGCGTACGCACCGACACCTGGGTGATGTGCGAACTGGCCCGCCGACTCGGCGAAGGGGACAAGTTCAACTTCCCCGGGTCCCGCGAGGTCTTCGAAGAACTGCGGGTAGCCTCGGCCGGCACAGTGATCGACTACTACGGCATCACGTACGAACGGCTGGAGGAGACCGGCGGGATCTCCTGGCCCTGCCCGACCACCGACCACCCCGGTACGCCACGGATCTTGGAGGGCGGCCGGTCGTACCACCCGGACGGGAAGATCCACCTCCAAGTCGTCGAGTGGCGTCCGCCGGCCGATCCGTACGACGACGAATTCCCCATGTCACTCACCACCGGCCGTACGGTGGCGCACTTCCTGTCCGGCAACCAGACCCGGCGGCTCGGCGGGCTGGTTGAACAGACACCGCGGCCCTGGGTGGAGATCCACCCCAGCCACGGCTACCGCAACGGAGATCCGGTGCGGGTGGTCACCCGTCGTGGGGAGGCGGTGCTGCCCGCACTGGTCACCGAGATCATCCGGCCGGACACGGTTTTCGTCCCGTACCACTGGCCCTACCCGGTGGCGGCGAACGCACTGACCAACGACGCGCTCGACCCCCGCTCGAAGATCCCCGAGTACAAGGTCTGCGCCTGCCGTATCGAGCGGGCGGCGGCGATCGACGAGGTGCCCGCGCCACCGATGCCACCCGGCCGTCAGGCATACGCCGACGCCCAGGTTTCCCTGGCCGACCCCCTGCCGCCGACCGCCCCACAGGGTCGCGGAACTTCGGAGAGGAGCTGATGCCGTCGTGATGGGACGGACGATTTTCATTGACCCCGGCAGGTGCATCGGCTGCCAGGCCTGCGTCTCGGCCTGCCGCGAGTGCGACTCGCACCGGGGCAAGTCGATGATCCACCTGGATTATCCGCAAGAGGGACAGACGGTCGCCTCGTTGCCCACCGTGTGCATGCACTGCTCGGACCCCGTCGCCCCGTGCGCCGAAGTCTGCCCGTCGGACGCGATCCTCATCTCCCCGGACGGGGTGGTGCACGCGGCCGACCCGACCCGCTGCATCGGCTGCTCGAACTGCGTCAACGCCTGCCCCTTCGGCGTACCGAAAATCGACCTGCAGGCGAAACTACAGCTCAAGTGCGACCTGTGCTACGACCGCACGTCCTACGGCCTGGCCCCGATGTGCGCCACCGTGTGCCCGACCGGGGCGTTGTTCTACGGAACGCTGGAGGAGCTGCAGGCCGAACGGCCGGGGGTCCAGGTCGCCGACTCCTTCACCTTCGGCGACGTGGTGGTGTCCACCGGCGTGGCGATGGTCGTCCCGGCCGACAAGGTCCAGTGGCCGGTGCCGGGCGGACTCCCGGTGGTCGAGATCAATGGGGTGGACGTCCGATGAGCGCCACTGACCAGCATCAGCCGGCCGAACCGGACCAGGAGACGCTGCGGGCGCAGGAAGCGATGCACGACCGGATCAGCTCGGACTCACTCACCACACGGCGCGACTATCTGCGGATCGTGGCTACCGTGTCCGGTGGCCTCGCAGTCGGAGGAGTGGCGGTCGCCGCCGGGGCGCTGCACCGGCACGGAGACGGAGTGGCCGAGCCGAAGCGGATCGCCGGACGGATCCCGGCGGGGCAGTCCGTCGCCTTCCGCTACCCCGGCGAGGAGGACCGCGCCGTCGCGATCCGGATGGCCGACGGAACACTCGTCGGCTACTCCGCGATCTGCACCCATCTGGCCTGCGCGGTGCTCTGGCGCTCCGGCCGGGGCGCCGAGGGGGAGTTGCACTGCCCCTGCCACGAGGGGGTCTTCGACGCCCGCACCGGTGAGGTCACCGCCGGGCCGCCGCCCCGCGGCCTGCCCAAAGTGGTGCTCGTCGAGCGGGCCGACGGCAGCGTATGGGCGATCGGCACCGCCCGCTCGGGTGAGAGCGCCGAGGAGGGCCTGTGCCGACAGCGGAGCGGGAGGGACAGTGGACCGGCCGGCCGGCCCGGGTGTCCCGGGGCCGCGTCTCCGGGCCCGGCAGAAGCGGAGCGGGGTGAGCGGACATGACCGCCGTCCCTCCGAACCCGCCGCCGTACCACCCGGGCAGCGAGCAGCCGAGCCTCAACCGCCCGGTGCGCGAACGCTATCCACAGATTCGCGCCACCAGCGGCTACGGAGACCCCCGCGTCGACCGCACCGGACCCGGCCCGGGCGCGGGCACCGAGCAGGACCCCGAGCGGTCCGCCCGGCTCAGCGCCCGGCTGGTCATCGCGATGACCGTCGTCATCGGACAGCTCTGGGCGCTGACCGTCGGCGTCAATGAATGGATGCGGGGACACACCGACACGGCCTGGTGGTGCGCCGGATTTCTCGGACTGTCGTTCCTGGTGGTCCTCGGCCTGTGGTACTCCGACCCGAAGGACAGATAACGCATGACGGCCACCGCAACCGCCACCGTCGCTGTGGTGCCCCCGCCCCGTAGGGCGGCGTATCTCAACCTCGGTATCGCCACTGTCGGGATGCTGGTCAGCTTCTGGGCGTGGGGTCTGATCAGCCCTCTCGGTCCTACCTACAAGGACGAACTGGGCCTGAGTTCCTTCCAGCAGTCGTTCCTCGTGGCGGTGCCGGTCCTGGTCGGCGCACTGGGGCGGATTCCGGTGGGCGCGCTCACCGACAAGCTGGGCGCCCGAGTCATGCTGCCCGTGCTCAGCTTCCTGACGGTGCTTCCGGTCCTCGCGCTGAGCATTTTCGACAGCTACGGGATGCTGCTTCTGGCCGGCTTCTTCCTCGGCATCGGCGGCACCTTCTTCGCCTCCGGGGTGCCGTACGTCAATGCCTGGTTCCCGCCCGAGCGGCGGGGTACGGCGATCGGCATCTTCGGACTCGGCACCGGCGGCACCGCGATCGGCGCGTTCTACACCTCGCGGCTCATCGACTGGACGGGCGACCGCGATTTCCAGTTCTACCTGGTGGCCGGGGTACTCGCAGCCTTCGGTGTGATCGCCGCACTGCTGGTCAGGGACGCCCCGGGCCGGAAGGTTCCTGACGAACTGTTCGGCAGCCGCTTCCGCGAGGCTCTCAAGCAGCGTGTCACCCTGCCGCTGGCCCTGCTCTACTCGGTGTCGTTCGGCGGCTTCGTGGCCTTCGGCGTCTATCTGCCCACGTATCTCAAGGAGGTCTACGACCTCTCACAGGACAGCGCCTCCACCCGGGCGGCCGGCTTTACGATCGTAGCGGTGCTCTGCCGGGTGATCGGCGGCTACCTGTCCGACCGAGTGGGACCCGCGAAGGTCCTCACAGTGACCTACACGCTGCTCGGGCTAATGGCGGTCTGGCAGGCGTTCACCCCCGCGCTGACGCCCTGGGCGACGGTGACCTTCCTGGTGATGGCCGGCATGGTGGGTGCGGGCAGTGGAGCGGTCTTCGCCCTGGTGGCGATTGTCACACCCAAGGAGAAGGTGGGTACGGTCACCGGCCTGGTGGGTGCCGCCGGTGGTTTGGGCGGCTTCGTACCGCCGTTGGTCATGGGCGCCGTCTACAGCGGCACGGGGTCGTACGCGATCGGGCTGATGCTGCTGTCCGATGTGGCGTTCGCCGCGCTGGTCTACACGGCGGTGAAGCTGCTCGGCCGTGACCGGGCGGCGGGCTGACCGGAAGCACCGTCAGGAAGCTGGGCGCCGGCAGCACGACCCGGGCGCCCAGCTTGTCGGTGGGCGCGCCCACCGGGATGCGGTCCAGCGATCCGGCGACCACGGGCACGGGCACGGGCACGGCGACGGGCATCAGCCCTCGTTCATCCGGGCGAGTGCCCGCTCGCGGGCAGAGTGATGCCCCACCCCGCCACCGTCCGGACGAGGTGGTCGGACATCTTGATCATGAGGTGGTGTCAGGCAGCCACAGGTCGGGGCCGAAGACCTCGTAGCGGATGTTCCGGGCCGGCACACCCTGGCGCAGGAACTGGCCGCGGACCGCGCGCATGAACGGCAGCGGACCGCACAGGTAGACGCTCGCGTCGGTGGGCAGATCCACGGCCGCAAGGTCCATCAGTCCGGTGCCGGCGCCAGGCTCCTCCACCCCGGGGTGCTCGTACCACAGCAGGGCCCGGGCCGAGGCCAGCGCGTCGACGCACCGGTGGAGATCGGCCCGCAGGGCGTGGCTGGAGGGCGAGCGGTCGGCGTGGAGCACCAGGACGGGGCGGGACGAGCCCGTGGCTGCGAGGTGTTCGAGCATGCCGACCATGGGTGTGGTGCCGATGCCCGCAGAGACCAGGACGAGCGGGGTGTCGGCCGCGTCCAGCACCACGTCTCCGAAGGGCGCCGAGCAGGTGAGTTCGTCACCGGGCCGTGCCTGGGCGTGCAGGAGGGTGGACACCTCTCCGTCCGGGAGGCCTTTCCGCTGTGCCCGCTTCACGGTGATGCGCCGCAACTCGCTGTCAGTGGTACCGGACAAGCTGTACTGGCGCAGCTGGCGCACGCCGTCGGGCATGGTCACGCGCACGCTGACGTACTGCCCCGGCCTCGCCAGGGGCGCCGGGGCGCCGTCGGCGGGGCGCAGCAGGAAGGACACGGTGTCCGGGGTCTCCTCGCGCCGCTCGACCACCAGCCAGGGCCGCCAGGAGCCCCCGGGCTCCACCTGCGCGCTTCCGTACAGGCGTGTTTCGCGGGTGATGAGGGCGCCGGCCATCAGCCAGTACACCTCGTCCCATGCCTCGGCCACCTGCGGGGTGACCGCCTCGCCCAGTACCTCGGCCATCGCGCCGAACAGGTATTTGTGCACGATCGCGTACTGGTCCTCCGTCACGCCGATCGAGGCGTGCTTGTGCGCGATGCGGTCCAGCAGGTCGTCCGGCCGGGCGTCGGGGTTGGCCAGCAGGGCGCCCGCGAAGCCGGCGATGGACCCGGCCAGAGCCTGGCGCTGGGCACCGCTGGCCTGGTTGCCGCGATTGAACATCCCGTCCAGGAGTTCGGGCCGCTCGGCGAGCATGGTGTCGTAGAAGAGGGTGGTGATCTCGTCCAACGCACCACCGACGGTGGGCAGGGTGGCGCGTATCAGGACAGCGGACTCGGCAGAGAGCATGAGGGTCCTCTCAGGACGCTCGCGAACAAGGAAGAAGGAAGCGGGATTGGAGCTCCGTCGGGGCAGCCTCAACCGGTATAGCAATCGGCGAACGCATTTTCGGAGCCATGACGGCCCTGTGAGGCAGGAGAGGACCAAGGGACCACAAGTCCGGGACCAAGGTCCCGGTGCCACCCCGCCGGCAGGACCGGTCGGACCACCCGCCGTGGCTCGGCCGGCCCTGGCCGCAAGCCCGAATCCTCGGACTGCCCGCCGCCACCGCACCGGCCCCCGGCGACGTGATCGACGGGAGCGTTCACACGGCGTATGCACATGGTGGCCGCCCTCAGCACGTCGCGGCGGAGGAGCGGTTTACCGCCGCGTAGGTCCGGCTCGCGGTGCGGCAGTCATCTGCTCGGCAGTCCCGACCCACCAGCTCTCGGCGCGCGCTGCGCCAAGGCTTGTCAGGCCGGCAACTGCGGCGAGCGCGATACCGGCCAGGGCGGCGGCAAGGCGCCAAGAGGCCCGCCAGGAAGGGGACGTAGAGCAGAGACGGGCCCGTTCCGTGGCGTTCATCGGTCAGCGGGGCGGGCGGCAGGCCGTTCTCCGGAGCGCGGGGGAGCACCCGCCGCAGTCGTCCGGGCCGGATCGGGCAGGTCCGCGAGGCGTACTGGTGCAGCTGCCCAGGGGACGCGCATCATCGGGGGGAAGGGCACGTACGCCTGAGAGGCGGAGGGCGTCATGAGCGAGCACCGTAAACCGGACCCGGACCCAGGGCAGGGCAAACCGCCGCCGGGGAACTCCGACGGGAAAGCCCCTGACCCACCGCCGCCGTCGGGCACCCGCAGGAAGTAGGCACCCCACCCCATGCCCCTCGAAGACCGGCGCCGCGCCCTGGCACAGGCGCTCGATGCCCAGGGCTGGCCCGCCGACTCCCCGTGGCTGCGCGAGGCCGTCCTCCAGCGTGTTCCTCGCCATCACTTCGCCCCGGACCGGCTGTGGGAGTGGGACGGTCACCACCATGTTCCCGTCGACCGGACCCATGCCCCCGGCCGGTGGGCGTCCCTGGTCTACGCCGGCCCGGACGAGCCGGCGCTGACGCAGATTGCCGACGGGCTGCCGTCCTCCAGCCTGTCGGCCCCCTCGATCGTCATCGACATGCTCGACTCCCTCATGCCCGAACCCGGACACCACGTCCTGGAACTGGGCACCGGCTACGGCTGGAACGCTGCCCTGCTCGCGCACCGGGCGGGCCCCGGACGAGTGGTGAGCGTGGAGACGGACCCCGACCTGGCCGCCGCCGCCCGCCGCCGGCTCACCAGGTACGGCTTGGGGGCCACGGTGCTGACCGGAGACGGCGGTCTCGGCGCCCCCGGCCATGAACCGTTCGACCGGGTCATTGCCACCTACGCCGTCGAGGAGGTGCCCTGGGCGTGGATTGCGCAGTGCGCCCCCGGCGCCCGCATCGTGACCCCCTGGGGCCGGCTCGGACATGTCGCGCTGACCGTCGCCGACGACTCCCGCTCCGCGACGGGCTGGATCCAGGGGCTCGCCACCTTCATGCCCCGCCGTGGCACGGACCAGGGGCGCGACTTCCACGACCTGTGCACGGCCATTGCCGCCACCAGCACGCGCACCGTCCCTGCGGCTGGTGTGCACGCGTTGCGGGACGCGAGCCTGATCTTCAGCCTGCGCGTCACCCATCCCAACATCCGCATCGCCACCACCACCACCGCCACCGCCGACGGGCAGGTCACCGCCCAGGCCCACGACGGACAATCCTCCTGGGCCACCGCCACCACCCGGGCCGACGGTTACGCCTGTGTCGAACAGGGCGGCCCCCGCCCTCTGATGGCAGAGATCAGCCAGGGACAACAGCACTGGCAGGACCGCGGGGCTCCGTCCCTGTGGGACTTCGGCATGACAGTTGCATCCGGCCGCCAGTACGTCTGGTGCAAGTCCCCGCAAGAACCATGGTCTTCGTCCGGCCCTGTTTGACCTTGCTCGGAATGCTGGGCCTGCGCAGAAATTCCCTCAAGAGCCTACTTTTTGTCAGGTACCCACTTTTTTTGTCAGTGGGAAGCGGAACCGGGTGGAGGTCACGCTGCATGTGCCGCCCTCTTGAAGTCTTCGTACACGGCCAGGTAGTTCATACCGCTGTGGCCCTCGGCGATCGCCTGCTCGGCGATCTCCTTCATGAGCTGCGGCCGGTCGGTATGAATGCCCTGCTCCACACAGGTGCGGGTGATGTGCTCAAGCGCGTTGAGGTTCATCTCCATGGTGCCCAGGTCGCCGGGGTAGTTGCCCCTGTCCAGGTCGGAAGCCTGCTCGATGAGGGTTGAGTCCAGCGCGCATCGCCCAGCTCGCCTCGCGCGGCCCGCTCGACAAGGGCCGTCTGGTCTACCTGACCGAGATCACCGGGACCAGCGAGGCCGACATCGAGGACCTCTTCACCGTCAGCTGGTATCTCAAACTGCTCGCTGCTTCCAAGATCGGCAAGTTCACCAAATCGCAGCTCGACGGCGGCGGGCGGATCATCAGGCAGGTGGAAGCCGTGCGCGGCGGTCGCTTCGATCACTACCAGCCGGCCAACCACCTCATGCGTTCGCCCGGCTCCCTGCTGGGTCAGATCGACGACGACACTCGGACCCGCTTCCAGGCCCTGTTCAAACGACTCAACGGTCTCCTCTGAACAGCCAGGACAACAGCTGAGCGGTCCAGGGGCCTCGACGAGGTCCCTATGCGCGATGTCCAGCACCTGGAGTTGACCTGTGGGTCCCCGGACAGTGTGAGGCCCGAACCGGAATGGTCCGGGCCTCACTCGCGTATCCGCGGGAATCGGATGTTCATGCACGCGGCGCTATGCCTAACAACAGCCAAGGGCGGGTTACCCGCTCAGCGTGCGGGGCCGGGCAGGACACCGAGGATGACCAGGTGCCGCCCGTAAGGGGTCGGCAGAGACTCCATCTGGACGCCGGTGCGCAACGGCTTCACAGAGAAGCGGAAGCCATTGATCGGGCCGTGGCAGATGAACCCCAGCGGTGTGGGGATGCCGATGCCGTCGGGAGAGACGGTGAAGCCGAGCCCGGCGTAAAAGTCCGTCAGCTCCGGCTCCTGCATGACGTACAGGACGGCCGCACCGAACTTCCCCTTCTCATGGGAGCCGGCCGCGCGCTCTACATCGGCGACCAGGGCGCGGGCGATGCCCTTGCCGCGCCACGCTTCGACCACCGCGAGGGAGTCCAGGGTGGCGACCAGTCCGGCGATGATGTGCGCGTTGGGCGATCCCAAGAGCATGGGGTGGGTGAACGCCCACGCCGCCGGCAGCGCCATCGTGCCACCGACCAGCGCGCCGGATTCGCTCTCCTGCACCGCTCGGACGCGGGAGTACTTGTCGGCCTCGAGGCTCTGCCGGATCGCGGTAGGGAGCTGCCGCCAGGAGCCATCGGGGTTGTCCGGGTCAGCCAGCCGCATCACGGGCTCCAACGCGGCCGCATCGGATGGCGTCGCGTCCCGGATCACCACGCCCTCCGGCAAGGGCGGGACGCGCACCGGGATGACTTCACCCGGCTGTACCGCCGCCCCAGCCCCGGGGGCTGGGGCGGCGTACATGCGCTCGCCCATCACGTTCCCCGAGTACAGGCGCTCCACCTCCCGACGTGCCGGATTCCCCGACCGACGGGCACCCTTACGCGCCCCCTTCCGCTTCCCCACGGCGTCCCTCCCCTTGTCACCGGCAACCTCCCCCCTGCCCTGCTTAACACCCCGCTCCGACAACCGACTTGGCCGCCGGAGCCTAGCCTCTGTCCACAGGGGCCCGGTGGCCTGATGGTTGGCATGAACGATCACGAGCAGCAGCAGCCGGCCCCGCTCCACGGCAAGGTCCTGGAAGCCCTCGCGCGGGCGGAGCGGAAGGTCTTCACCCGGCCCGCGCCGAAATCAGCAAAGGCACAGGTGAAATTCCTCCTCACGCGGACGAAGGAGTCGGCGAAGGATCTGGCGGAGCGTCTGGGCACCTCCCGCCGCACGGTGGAGCGCTACCGCGCCGGGAAGCTGAAGACCCCACAGAAGCGACTCCAGGCCGCCCTGGTGGAGGAGACCGAATCCGAGTGGCAACCCCAGGTCAGGGCACAGGCACGAGAGCGGGCATCCACCTCCAGCGGCATGTCGGTGGAGGTGACGGCCTACTTCGGATTCACCTGCACGGGCAGCTCGGACGACGGCCGCGAACGCCAGATCACCACGGACATCTCGCCCTTCTACGTGAAGCAGATCCTGGCACTCCAGGACGCGGGCGCGACGGAGGAAGATCTGCATCCGATTGTCGCCTAGTACTCCAGCCGTAGTTCGTGATCTCGATGGTGAAGGGTGCCGAGGAGACAGGTGGCCAGCGTTGATCGTCTGGACGAGATCGGCCACGCCATCGGGAGGTGTCGGTTCCTTCCCCGCCTACCCGAGGCCGCCGAGACGGAGGGCGTCCCTTATCTCGCTGAGCTTCGCGGTTGTCGCCGGGGTCCGCTCCTTCGCCTGTCCGCTGAGACGGAGGGCATCCTCAATCTCGCTGAGTTTCGGGGAGGACAGGACGCCTGCCCGCTCGATCAGGTCGTCCCGGGACACGGTGGTTAGCCACGTGCAAGGGGTTAAGCCTGGACGCGCGAGGGCGAACCGCAGCACGCCTTCGAAAGGCAGTCCTTCCATGGCGCCAACTCGCACTTCGACGCCCAGACCGCTGATGTCGACGCCCGCCGGAGCGACGACCTGCATCGCCCGGATCCCGGACGCGTCGTCTACCGACAGCAGTACGACCAGCCGCCGCTCGTCGAACTCGACCCACCAGACTTCGCCACGTTGCACATGTCCTCCTGACACAGGACGGCAGGCAAACGCTGCGCGACCCTGACACGCTGTGGAGACGGGTGCGGCCACCGTTGATCATCGGTGTGTGAAGACAAACGATCATGTGGTGGCCGCAGGTCACAGCGTAGACCCTGCCCGCTGGCAGGAGGCTTTCGAGGGCCTGATGAGCCGGATCGCAGGCCGGTTCACGCGGGTCGAACCCCGGCGTCGGGTCCGGCAATTGGTACTCGGCCTGCTGTCGGACCTGCCGCGCAAGAACTGCTGGACCATCGCCGAGTGGGCCGGAGAGAGGACCCCGGACGGCATGCAGCACCTGCTCGGGCGGGCCAAGTGGGACGCCGACCAGGTCCGCGACGACGTGCGTGGCTACGTGGTGGAGCACCTGCACGACGGCCAGGCGGTTCTGGTAGTCGACGAGACCGGCGACGTGAAGAAGGGCAACGGCACGGTCGGCGTGCAGCGGCAGTACACCGGCACCGCGGGCAGGATCGAGAACGCCCAGGTTGCTGTCTACCTGGTGAACGCGGGACGACGCGGACACGCCGCGGTGGACCGGGAACTATACGTTCCTCGCTCCTGGACCTCCGACTCCGACCGCTGCCGGGCCGCCGGGCTCGGCGAGGAGACAGGGTTCGCGACCAAGCCGGAGTTGGCCGCTCGCATGGTCGCCCGGTTCCTGGACGCCGGCCACCGGGCCGCCTGGGTTGCGGGGGACGAGGTCTACGGCGGCAACCCGACGCTGCGAACCACGCTGGAGGAACGCGGCACCGGCTACGTCCTCGCGGTGGCCTGCTCGCACGAAGTCACCACAGGCGCCGGGAAGTTCCGCGCGGACGCCCTGGCCAAGAAGGTGCCCAAGCGGGCCTGGCAGAAGCTGTCCGCAGGGGCCGGAGCCAAGGGCCACCGCTTCTACGACTGGGTCGTCATCGACCTCGTCGACTCCCGGCCCGGGAATCGCCAGTTGCTCATCCGCCGCAACCGCAGCACCGGCGAACTCGCGTACTACCGCTGCTACTCGCCCGCACCGGTGCCGCTGACCACCCTGGTGCGAGTTGCTGGATCAAGGTGGCGGGTGGAGGAGTTCTTCCAGTCCGGCAAGGGCCTGGCCGCCCTGGACGAGCACCAGGTCCGCCGCTACCCGTCCTGGTCCCGCTGGGTCACCCTGGTCATGCTCGCCCACGCCTTCCTGGCCGTCGTCCGCGCGGACGAACACGCCCGCCACCCCGCACCCGAAGCCCTCATACCGCTCACCTGCAACGAGATCCAACGACTGTTCGTCACGCTCGTCGTCCAACCCGTCCACGACGCCGTCCACCGGCTCGGCTGGTCCGACTGGCGACGCCGCCACCAGGCCCGATCCCAGGCCAGCCACTACCGACGACAAGCCACTCAGGCATGAAGATCACGATCTACGGCTGGAGTACTAGGCGCAACTGGAAGAGAGTGGCTGGCCTCATAGGTGGGGCCATCTCCACTTTCATGGGAATTTCTTCAGTCCAAGAAGACTGTGGAGCAGTCCTTTAGCATGACCACTGCCGCCCCGGAGACTCAGTTCGAGTCTCCGGGGCGGTGACCGCTACCACAATGAAGGAACCTCATGTTTACTGGCGTCTGGGAATTCGCCGCCATCGTATCGCTCGCCATCGCGACCCTTACTCTGGCCGCCTATTGTTTCCTTAAGATTCGAGCACGCCGCGATGCCCGAAAGCGGAAGATTTTGAGGTTCGAACTTCCGGTAACTGTCGCTTTCGGCTCCATCCTCGGAGTTCTCATAGGTGAGTTGATGACAGGACGGTACCCCCATGCGGATCTCGATGAACTCAAGACGCTCATAGTTCCACTCATATTCGGAATGACCAGTCGATCCTTGATCATGTATTGCCTCAAGGACGAACAAGGTGTGCATAGCGTGTCGAAATACGTGCCGGGAGTCTCCTCTCTGCTCACCGCAATCTTCATCGCCGGTGGAACGACTTCTCTCGGCTCCTGAACCAGGGCGGTTGCAAGTTCCGGGATCGCGTAGATCGTCCGCGCCCAGCGGGAGTTGACGCGGCAACAGCACAGGCACGAGACCGGTGATCATCAGGGTGTCTACGCCAGCTGATCACTTTGAGGTCCCGTGCCTGCCGCTCCATCCTTCCCGATGCCTGCTGTTCTGGCGAAACTGGGTCCCCTCCACGAGCACGACACCGGTCGCCTGTGCGCCCACTTCGGGCGCGTACCCGATCCGCGTTCGCGTCGCGGTCGGTGGTATCCCCTGGTCGGCTTGCTGCTGATCTGCGCCTGCGCAGTCGTCTCCGGCGCCCGGACGATCACCGAGATCACCGAGTGGGGACAGCGCGCCACCACCACGGTGCTGGAACAGTTCGGCATCCGCCGCCACCTGCCCGGACGTCGGCGAGCCCCGTCCCATGCCACCCTCACCCGGCTCCTGGCCGCCCTCGACGGCGATGCCCTGGACACTGCGATCGGTGCCTACCTGACCGAACGCGACCACACCGATGTCGGCCGCACCGTCTCGTCGCCGCGGCCGGCGATCGCGGTGGACGGCAAGGCGCTGTCCGGATCCGCGCACCGGCAGCAGCGCCACCGGCACCTGCTGTCCGCCGTCACCCACGCCCCCACCGTCACCCTGGCCCAGCGGGAGGTGGGGGCCAAGACCAACGAGACGGCCGCCTTCCGCCCGCTGCTGGAACCACTCGATCTGGCCGGCGCCGTGGTCACCTTCGACGCCCTGCACAGCGTCAAGGATCAGGTGCGCTGGCTGGTGCAGGAGAAGAAGGCCCACTACATCGCGGTGATCAAGGGAAACCAGCCGACCGCGTCGGCCCAGGTCAAAGCTCTGCCGTGGGAGCAGGTGCCCGTGGCGCACACGGTCTCCGGGACCGGGCACGGGCGGCGGGAGTCCCGCTCGGTCAAGGCCATGGCCATCGCTGAGAACCTGGGCGGGATCGCCTTCCCGGAAGCGCGGCTGGCCTTGCGCATCCACCGGCGCCGCCAGGAGAGCGGCAAGCGGCAGACCCGGGAGACGGTCTACGCCGTCACCAGCCTCGATACCCACCAGGCCAGCCCCGCTGACCTGGGCGGATACGTACGCGGGCACTGGGGAATCGAAAATTCCAGCCACCATGTCAGAGATGTGGTGTTCGCCGAGGACGCCTCCACCGTCCACACCGGCAGCGCGCCGCGGGCGATGGCCGCTCTGCGGAACCTGGCCATCGGCAGGCTGCGACTGCTGGGAGCGGACAACATCGCCAAGACCACCCGAGCGATCCGGGACGCACCCGAACACGCCGTCTGGATCTGGGGCATCACCGACAGCCCGCTCCTACCGGGAACTTGAAGCCGCCCTGCTCCTGAACAGCCATCAGAGAGATCCTCGAGTCTGCCCTCGAAGGCGAGATGACCGACCACCTCAGGCACGAGAAGCACGTGAAGGCCGCGAGCAGCAACACCCGTAACGGGACCCGCTCGAAGACCGTGGTCACCGAGGTCTGGCGCGTCGAGATCGAGGTTCTCAGGGGCCGGGCGGGCTCGTTCGAGCCGCAGATTCTCAAGAAGCGGTGTGAGTGGGTGCTTTGGTGGCATTGGGTGGGTGTCAGCGGGACGGGGTGCTGGGTGCCGGCTCATAGGGATAGTTGCGGGCAGGTCTGCTGTCGTGAGGTGACCAAGCGGCTGCTGTTTTTCGATCAGTGTGGGCTTCGGCGAAGTCGCGTGACGTCCGTTTCGTGATCATGCGAGCCCGAGGAGGGTGAGGGCCGGTTCGCGTCACGGGCGTTGTGGCGGAGGGCGATGTTGGTTGAGTCGGCCAGTCGCAGGGCTCCGATGGCGAGGTTGCGGTGGCCGCCGCGGATGGCGCTCAAGCACTTCCACGGACCGGCCTGCGAATACGACGAAGCGGCGTAGGGCAGGGCTGCGCAGGACAAGCAGCCGACATCCTGGGACGGGGAGATACCCGACGCCCCGGCAGAGACCGGCCCGCCGGTTAAGGTCCAGCTGCCTGACGGACAGGACGTCCGCGCGCTGCTCCTGTCCAAGGTCCAAAACGCCGACGGGTCCTGGTGGTTCGAGGTATCCCTGCCGCTGTGGAGCCGGCTCATCGACCGCGACGGCCGCACCACCCACACCCCCACCGACACGGTCTTCCTCGCCCGGCCACCCTCGTCACCCCCGTCGAAGACCAGGACTACCGCGGCACCCCGGTTCGCCGCGATCCGGTCGCCGTACGCCAGGCAGCGCGCCACCGACAAGGCAGAAGATGAGGAGACTCGGCCTGGCCCCGCACGAGAGGCCCGGCCGATCCTTCCGCCCCGACCTCCGGATGCGCCAGCTTCCCGATCAGCTCCTGAAGGACTGCCAGCTCAGCGATGGTCGGCCCTGTTGGACCCAACAGATCTAACAGGGCCCGTCGTCGCGCAGAGTCCTGCCGGGGGAGACTGATCCAGTGACCACAGCACCGGCCCAGCCGTCTCGTGACCGCGCCCTCGGCCGCGGCGTCTCCACCCTCATCCCCCAGAGCGCGACGACGTCGCCGGCGGAACAAGCAGCCGCCGCACTCGCGGCGATCCAGACCGTGCCGGTCCATGTCGGCGTCCTCCAGGCCGCGATGGTGCTCCTGGAAGAAGCGGGGCGCAGCAGCGAGGACGAGACGATGAAGGCGGCGATCGTCACCACGGTGACGATGCTCCGCACCGCGATGGACCAGGGCAGGGGACGCCAGGCCGGGTGACGAACGGCGGCTCAGGCCGGCGCCGGCGGCTGCAGGTCCATCTCTTGACACCAAGCGAGCCAACCGCCCACGGCGCCGCGCCGCGCGTTCCAGGTGCTGACGGCGGCGGTGCCCCAGAGCTGTTCGAGGGCCTGCGCCCACGAACTGACCTGCGGGTTGCTCCATCAGTTCGGCCTCAACGTCCAGCAGCTCTGAACCCTCCTGGTCGCCCGGGCGAAAGCCTCCAGGGCCTCATCCTCGCGTACCCCCTGCCCGCTGTTCGAGGTCGCACGCGCGGCACCTGACGTCTGCCGGGGGCAGCCGCCAACCAGGACGGCGACTGCCCCTCGTTCAGGTCTTTCTACGCGCAGGCACGCGAATGAGATGTTCTGCGCCCCCTGCTGGGCCTCGCGACAGTGGCCCTACAGGCGTTGCTCGAACCACCAGAACAGCAGGCCGACGATGCCCGTCCCGGCGCTGTAAGAGGCGCCGCGCAGGGCGTGAGCCGCCATCACGCGGCGGCGTCGGCGCATCCAGGCCCATGTGCGGTGGAGACGCCGGCTCTTCTTCGTCGCGCTGGAACGGCGATTACTCTTCAAGGAGATGCTCCCTCTTAACGGGTGGGTGTCGTACGGGCCCGGCGGGGGCCTGGTGGCCTAGGAACCTTCGGTCCCCGCTGGGTTCTTCTGGTGGTCAGGGCCGCACAGCAAGGCCGTGGATCCGGTCGGCGAGCTGGCTGTCGGGGCGGCAGACGAGACCGCCGTCGTCATCGTCTTCGGCGAGCCGCTCGAACTCGGCTTCCAGGCCCTCGGTGGGCACCGTCGCCAGGGGCCGGTGCCGGACGGTGTAGCCGGCGAAGGACTCCAGCCCCTTGAGGAATTCCTCGTAGTGGCCGTCGCCGAAGAGTTTTTGCATCTGCCGCTTCCAGAAGTACGCCTCGCGGACCTCGCCGAAGCTCAGGTGGTGCAGGTGCAGGCAGTATGCGGCTCCGCTGTGACCGGCGCCCGCGGCCAACTGCCATCAGAACCGGGCGCTCTCCGGGTGGTGGCCCAGGAAGAGCATGCACGCGAACACCTGGACGCCGTCGATGTCGACGTCCTCGGTCCACCCCTCGAAGTCGGCGTCGGGCACCCCCTCGCCGAGCGTCGCGGTGAGCTCCTTGATGTGCACGGCCGCGCCCGCCTGGTTCATTGCCCAGCGGGAGAAGACCTCGAGCTGGTGGCGGGCATGGGCGGCACGGCGCTCTTCGCGGCCGGGCTGGACGTACCCCGCTTCGTTGGCCAGATGGCGCAGGCCGGCGGCGACGTCGAAGGTTCGCCGGGGCTCGCGTGTAACCGGTCATCGCTTCCGACAAGCGCTTTTCCCATGTGCTCACTTGGTGTCCTCCTGCTTCTTGGCGCGGTGATAGATCGGGGACAGCCGCTCCCTGGCCTTGCGGCAGTGGTAGTCGACGGTGCTGGCCGTGAGGCCCATGCACCAGCCGATGCGCTTCGTGTCGTACTTGGCGATGTAACGCAGGGCGATCACGTCGAACTGGCGCGGAGGGAGGTTGCCGAGCGCCTTGTAGAGGCCGATGCCGCTGTCCATCGTCATCAGCTGCTCGCGGAAACTCAGCAGGCTCTCGGCTATGACGGTCCGCCGCATGATCGCCCAGATCTGCTGCTGCAGATCGCTCTCGGCCAGCAGGGCGTCCCAATGGCGCAGGATCTCCAGGAAGACCCGGTGCACCGCCTTCTCGGCCGCGTCGTTCGTACCGAGGTAGAAGAGCGCGTACTCGTGGAACGCTTCCTGGTGGTGAGGTAGTGCGCCTCGAACTCCAGCGGGAGCGGGAGCGGGGCTTTGGCCGCGGGACCACGGCCGTCCTGCCCACGGACGTCTTCGATCATGAGTCCTCTTCAGTGAGGGCTGACAGGTTGAGCCGGTGCGAGCGCACCGGCCGTGAGGATCACTCAACCGGCCCTGCAGGCCGAACACGCATGCCCGCCCACTCGAATGTCACGTACAGAGAGCGAAGTTCAGCGCAAAGTTATCAATGCTGTGTTTGTGCGCTAGAGGTGACCTGCCGTTTCTCGCTGGTTCTGATGACATGTCAGTGACAGTCAGAACCTCAAAGGTGACGCAGCTCACATGTAGGGCCAACGCTTTCGAGCCCGACGCTCTGCAGCACAGAACTGTCAAGTCCACCTGAAGCAAAGCGCTTTGAGGCTCACCTCGCTCGCCTATGGGCCGGCCCGCAGGAGGTCACCTCGCCTTACCGGCCCCCGTGGGCGTCCTCTACAGTCCGACGCGACCGGTCGGTTCCCAGCTAAGTACCTGACGCTGTCGGGGATCTTGGGCCAGGCATCTCTGGGGGAGATCATCGAGCTGCGTGCCTGTGACCGTCGCGAAATTCGGTAGCTGTCCCTGCCCAGCTCTGCATACGTTCGGCCGCATGGCTGACGACTGTTTCGCGCATCCACGACTCGCCGCGATCTACGATCCGCTCGACCCCGACCGCAGCGACCTCGATCCATATCTGCAGATGGCAGAAGAGTTCGAGACGCAACGAGTACTGGACATCGGTTGCGGCACGGGGGTGTTCGCACTCCTCCTGGCCGACCGCGGGATCGAGGTCGTCGGTGTGGATCCCGCCCAGGCATCCATCGACGTCGCCCGGACCAAGCCGGGAAGTGAACGCGTGCGCTGGATCTGCGGCGACGCGACCGGCCTTCCACCGCTGCAGGTTGACCTCGCGACGATGACAGCGAACGTCGCCCAGGCCATCACTGATCCGCAGACATGGCAGAACACGCTACGGGGAGCGCACGAAGCACTGCGGCCCGGCGGGCATCTGGTCTTCGAGACACGCGATCCGGCCGGACGCGCCTGGGAAGAGTGGACCCGCGAGAAGTCCTACCGCGTGACCGAGATCCCAGGCGTCGGCTCCGTCGAGAGCTGGGTTCAACTGATAGAGGTGAGCCGGCCTCTGGTGACGTTCCGCTGGACCTACAAGTTCGCGTCGGAGGGGCAGGTGCTGACGTCGGATTCGACGCTGCACTTCCGCGAGCGTGACGAAATCGAGCGGGATTTGGTCGCGCACGGATACGTGGTGGATGGCGTTCGCGATGCGCCTGACCGCCCGGGAAGGGAGTTCATCTTCCTGGCGCGACGTCCGTGATCCTGGGTGAAGGTGCTGATCAGCACCTTCACCCAGGATCAGTTCATCCTGCGGGGTGGGTGGCGACGCGCCAGGACCGGGATCGCGGGATGTGCTGCCAGTCGAGGAAGCCCTGGAGGGCTGTCGGACTTCGGGGCTGCCGGGTCGGCGGTGGCGGCAGGTGGACGTCGATGCGTTCGAGGTTGACCGCGATGGCGGTCAGGACGTGCTGGACGTGGGCCTTGTCTTCGCTGCGGTAGCGGCACTGGCGCATGCCGTGGCCGTTGACGAACTCGCTGATCGTGCCCTCGATGGCGGCCCGCAGCGAGTAGCGCGAGAGCCATTCCTGCGTCTGCTGCTCGGTCCGCGATTCGGACTGGATGTCGTGGAGCTCGCGCGGCAGGAAGGAGACCTTCCGGGCGTCGGTGCGGGTGCAGGCGGCCTTTACCGGGCACTGTCGGCAGTCGTCCGGGGAGAACTCGACGGTGACGTAGGGCGCGAGGGACGGCGGTGTCGACCACCGGCGGCTCATCTGGCCCTGCGGGCAGGTGACTTGCTTGGCGTCCCAGTCGATGGCGAAGGCGTCGCGGTGGAAGACGGTGCCCTTGTGGGACTGGCGGGTGCTCCTGGCCCGGATCGGTCCGGCCAGGCCGACGCCGTGCTCGCGGGCGACCTGCTGTTTCAGCGCGACGGAGAGGTAGCCGCCGTCGACGAAGTGTTCCTTCGACAGCAGGTTCCGATCATCGAGGTTGGCCAGGATGCCGGGCAGGGCCTTGGTGTCGTGGACGGGGGCCTTGGTGGTGGTCACGTCGGTGATCACGCTGGGGGTGTCCGGGTCGCAGGTCTCGGTGACGTGCGCGAGGAAACCCTTCCAGCGGGTCTCACCGCGGCGTGCGTAGCGGGCGCTCACGTCGTAGGGCGAGACGATGGCGACGGCGGAGGGCGGCAGGCCGGCGTCCTCCGGCTCTCGCCACTTCGGGTGGTCCTGGGCGTCGGTGATGTAGTTCTGTACGTAGATCTGGCGTAGTGCCTGGACCTGCTCGCCGTCGCGGAGGGCGGGCAAGTATCGGTGGATGTAGCGCAGGAGCAGGCGGGCGTCCTCGCCGCTGTTCTTGAGCCGGGTCTTGGGCTTGGAGGGGTTCTTGCCGAGGCGGGACGCGCGGCCGTAGCGCTTGCCCCAGTCCTCGGTCACGAGGCCGACCAGCTCGTGCGGGGCCCGGCGGGCGAGTTCTTCGAGGGCGGCGCGCATGGCCTCGGTGACCAGCTCCAGGCGGGTCAGGTCGCGGACCGCGGCCAGGACGTGGGTGGAGTCGGTGCGCTGCCGGCCGCGTTCCCGCACCAGGCCGACGGCCTGGATCTTCTCCAGCGCCAAGTCCAGCAGTTTGTCAGCCCGGCCCTCCTCGGCCAGACGCTCGCGGAAGTCCGTGAGGACGCTGTGGTGGAAGCCAGGATCCATCAGCTCCATGCCCAGCGCATACTTCCAGTCGATGCGGTTGCGCACCGACTCGGCTGCCTGCCGGTCGGACAGCTCCAGCAGAAACTGCAAGACCGACACGATTGCCAACTGGGCAGGTGACAGGCCGGGCTTGCCGTCCCTGGGGTACCACTCGCGGAGCCAGTGCTTGGACGGTGAAGGGGAACATCAGGGGGCAGAGCAGGGTGGAGGTGAGGACCAGTCCCACCATGGTCGGCTGATCGCCCTGGCCCTTGCCGGTCCATACGGTGGCCCCGGCGGCGACCGGCATCGCGACGACGAGGATCATCGCGGTGATGAGACCGCTGCCTCCGTCGGCGTCGGGGGACCCACGCAGCAGGAACGCGACGAGCGGGATGACCAGCAGTGGTGCCGCCATGTGCAGGGTGAGCCCGGCGAGCAGCGCCTTGGGCCGGTGCAGGAGGTGTCCCAGCGTCTGTGCGGGAACTTGGAGTCCGGCGGAGAACAGCACCAGGCCGAGCAGTAATGGGGCTGTGTGCAGAGGGAGTTCCTGGCGATTGCCGAGGGGCAGGGTGTGCGCGTGGCGCAGCCACAAGCCCGGGCCCGGAAGCGCCAGGGCGAGGAGGTAAGAGACGGCGACGGCCCTGCCCAGCCGGCACTGCAGCCAGTGGGCCGCGCGGTCATTGAGGGATTGGGGGGCGGGCGGGGCGTTCATGGCGGCGCTCTTCCGTCGTGGGGGTGGAGCGGGGGCGGAGCGCGGCTATAACGGGGTGGAAGGCACGGGTCGGCATGGCACACATGGAACACGCCTGGGTCCGGCGGGGCAGGTGATGCCGCTCGGCAGTCAGGATGTGTTCAGGTTGCCGGTGGCAGGGTCGCGGTCATGGCATCTGAGACGTCCGAGACCTCCCCGGCCGACAGCGCCGGAAACGCGTCCGGTCATCGCGTGCACTGGAACAAGGTTCCCGAGGTGACCGTCTACTTCTGGGTGATCAAAGTGCTGTGCACCACGGTCGGTGAGACCGCGGCCGACATGCTCAACGAGAAAATGGGTTTGGGCCTGAGCGGTGTATCGCTGCTCATGAGTGCGTTACTGGCCCTGGTGCTGGTGGTGCAGTTCCGTACGGCTACCTACCGACCCGGCGTGTACTGGCTCGCGGTCGCGCTGATCAGCGTCATCGGGACCCTGATCAGCGACAACCTCACCGACAACCTGGGCGTACCGCTGACGACGAGCACCACGGTGTTCGCGATTCTCCTCGCGGTGGTCTTCGCCGCCTGGTACGGCCGTGAGCGGACCCTGTCCATCCACAGCATCGACACCCTCGCCCGGGAATCCTTCTACTGGCTCGCGGTCCTATTCACCTTCGCCCTGGGCACCGCGGCTGGTGACCTGGTCGCCGAGCGCATGAACCTGGGCTACCGGGTCTCGGCACTGCTGTTCGCCCTGGCGATCGCCGCCGTCGCAGTGGCGCACTTCGCCCTGAACCTGCACGCCGTGTGGAGCTTCTGGATCGCCTACGTCCTCACCCGGCCGCTGGGCGCCTCGATGGGCGACTACCTCTCCCAGCCGGCCGGCGACGGCGGCCTGGGCTGGGGCACCGTACTCACCAGCGCCCTGTTCCTCGCCGTCATCCTCGGACTGGTCGTGTACCTGGTGCTGACGCGGAAGGACGTCACCGGAGGCGCGGGCAGCGTCAGGCAGCAGGCAGCCTGACCACGAAACGCGCCCCGGGCGTGTGCTCCGGTTCGTGGGTCACCTCGCCGCCTGCGGAGCGGGCCAGGCGCCGCGCGAGCGGCAGCCCGAGTCCCGCTCCGTTATGGCCGTCGTCCGGGTCGGCCCGTCGGCCCGGCTGGAAGAGCTGCTCGGTGAAGGGCTCCGGCACTCCGTGCCCGTCGTCGGTGACCGTGATGTGCACCTGCCCCGTCTTCCGCTCAGCACGGACGACGACGCCGCTGCGGGCGTAGCGCAGGGCATTGGCGAACAGCGGGCTGACGGTGCGCAGGAGGAGGGCGGGCGTGACGCCGACTGTCAGGCCAGTGCCCTCACCGACGACGGTGACCGTCACATGGTGCGGTCTGTCCAGAGCGGTAGTGAGCCGGTGCAGTGCGGGCACGACCTCAGCCGTGCCGGGGACGACGGCCGCGCCGTCGCGGGCGTCGGCGAGAAGGGTGTCGCAGATGGTGTGCATGGACTCGGCGGCCTCCGAAATGACCTGATGGGCGGCTCGGGTCTCCTTGGCCGTGCGCGTGCGGGACTGCCACCAGTCGAGTTCGGCGATGATCCGGCTCAGCGGGGTGCGCAGTTCGTGCGACAGCTCCCCGGTCAGCTGCCTCTCGTGGCGCAGCACCGCACGAGTGCGGTCCAGCAGGGCGTCCAACGACGAACCCAGGCGCGCGAGTTCGGTCGGATGGCAGGACCCGGCGAAACGTACGCCGGACGCGACGGTGCTCCACCGGGTGGCGTGGTCGGTCATGGTGCGTACGGGGCGCAGGGCGCGGCCGACCGCCAGTCGCGTCAGGGCGTAGGTGCAGGCGAGCATTACTGCGTCGAGGGTGAACGACCCGTACAGGAGGGCGTCGGCCGAGCTCCGGTAGGGGAAAAGGTCCAGGGCCGTCACGACGATGGCCGCGCCTCCGTCGTCAGATTCGGATACCGGCTGGGAGCAGAGCCGGATGGGGCCCGGCCCGGCGGCGGTGACGCAGTGCCGCCCACCACGCTCGGCGAGCCCAGCCGCGATGCGGGCCAACGGGGCAGTGGGAGTGGGAGGTTGTTCGAGCAGCCGGGTACCGGCGTAGATCCATACGTTCGCGTCCAGTAGCTGGTCGTTGGAGGTCTCCAGGACGCGGACGGTCGGGCCGTTGGTATCGACGGTCGTGGCGACGGCGGCCGCGCGAGCGTGCAGTTCACCGTCCGCCTGGTGTTGGAGGTGGCGGCGGATCACTGTATTGAAGGCGACGGTGAGGATGACCATCAGGAGTGTGGCAGTGGTCAGTGCCACGAGGGAGAGCCTGCCTCGCAGGGTGGGCGGTACCAGCCGCGCTGCGGGCGATGTAAAGGTGATCATGTTAGGCGGTGTCCGATGCCGCGGGCGGTGCCGATGCTCAGGACGCTGCCGTTGTCGCGGAGTTTGCGGCGTAGCCGGGTCAGGTACTGGTCGAGAGTGTTCTCCCTGACCTGGGCTCCTTCGGGCCAGCCAGCCCTAACCAGTTTGCGTCGGCTCACGATGCCTCCGGACGCCCCCATGAGAGCCGCCAGCAGCCGGAACTCCGTCGGAGTCAGATCGACCCGTGTGTCGTGCACGGTGAGGGTGTGCCGGACGGGGTCCAGGGCCAGGTCACCGGCCGTGGCCGTGAGGCCGGGCGCGGTGCGTCTGAGGGTCGCGCGCAGCCGGGCGGCGAGTTCGGCGAGGTGGAACGGTTTGGGCAGGTAGTCGTCGCCGCCCGCGGAGAATCCGGACAACCGGTCGGTGAGGTGGTGGCGGGCAGTCAGGAAGATAATGGGGGCGAGGAAGCCGTTCGCGCGCATCGCCTGGCACACGTCCCGTCCATCCGCGTCCGGCAGCCCGACGTCGAGCACGGCCGCACCGATGTCGTCGGTGGCCAGCCGCAGCGCGGTGGCGCCGTCCGCAGCGGGCAACGGGTCGAAGTCCTCCTCGCGCAGCCCGCGCAGTAGCACGTCACGCAGGGCGTGATCGTCCTCAACGACCAGGATCCTGTGGCGCATGAGGGTCCTCCGTCGGCCCGTGGGCTGTGAGTGTCGTGCCTGCGAGGAACCGGTCGGGCAGCCGCCGGGCCGCGGCGTACAGGAACAGGCTCAGCCAGCCGATGCTCAGGAGCCAGCCGCCGATCACATCGGTGAACCAGTGCACTCCGAGGTAGGCGCGGGTCAGGCCGACCAGGGCTCCCCAGCAGCCGGCGGTGACAACGAGCGGTGTTGTGCCGTGCGGGGCGCGCAGGCAGATCGCCAGGACAAGGAGACCGGCGGCCAGGGCGGCCGTGGTGGTGTGGCCGGAGGGGAAGGCCCAGCCCGAGGCGTGTGTCTGCCAGTTCGTCCGCGGTGGGCGGGGCCGTGCGAGGAGCGTCATCAGGCCGTAGCGCACGGCCTGCCCCGAGACCAGACAGAAGACGGCGAGCCCGGCGGCATGCATCCGGTGGCCTGTGGTGCGACCTGCCACGATTCCTGCCAGCACAGCGAGCAGGTAGGGGATGACGCCGGTGCCGGTGGCGGTGATCGCCCGGGCGAACGCCACAGCCGTATGCGGGCGGTGGTCGACGGACCAGGCCAGCAGACCGCTGTCAGCGGCCAACGGGGCTCCGTTGCCGACCAGGAACACGCTCAGCGCGCCGAAGGCCACCAGCGCTCCGAGACCGCAACTGCCCGCCAGACCGGCGGCCTTCTTGCGGTTCATGGCGCGAGGAGCAGAGGGCGCAGGCGGGTGGCGGTGATCCGCTGGAGCGCCGTGTCCGGGGCGCGGTGCAGCGCCGCCATGGCGAGCAGAGCGACCAGTGCTCCGGCAGCGGCCCCACCCGCCACGTCGTGTGGGTAGTGGGCGCCGACCCAGACCCGGGAGGCGGCCATCGCGCACGCGGCCACCACCGCGACGACGCCGAGCCGGCGGGAGACGAACAGCAGCGTCACCGCGCATGCAGCGGCGATCGCCGCGTGGTTGCTGGGAAAGGACCAGTCGCCCGGTGCCGGGCATGCCTCCAGGGTGATGACGTGCAGGCTCCGGCAGGGCCGGTCCTCGCGCACCACCGCCTTCAGCGCGTCGTTCACGCCGTAGGCCAGGACCACGATTACCGGTGCGGCTAGCGCCCGCACCGCCACCGCCGCGCCGAGACTCCGGGCCTGCCACCAGCCGATGACCATCAGCAGGGCGAACACCGCGAGCCCGTACGCCGACCAGGTTGACACCAGGCCGTCCAGCCAGCCGGGGGAACCGTGGGCCAGATCGACCACCTGTGTGTAGGCGGAGCCGTCGATCGAAGATCCATCGAAAGCGGGCATCATCCGCGGGCCTCCTTGGCCTTGGCCGCCCGGCGGGAACGGTGGACCTCGGCCGCCACCGGGATCAGTGACACGACGGCGATCACCGCCACGATGGGCAGCAGATACCGGTCCACGTTCGGGACCGAGGAGCCCAGGGCGTAACCGCCGAGTGTCAGGCCCAGACTCCAGAGCAGGCCGCCGGCCACCTGCCAGAGGGTGAAGGTGCGCGCCGGCACCCCGAGCGCACCGGCCATGGGGTTGAGCACCGTCCGCACCACCGGCACGAACCGCGCCAGCACGATCGCCTTCGCGTACCCGTACTTCTCCAGCAGTTCCTCGGCCCGGCGGGCCCCCTGCTGGAGCCGGGGCGAGGAACTGCGGGCGAGCAGTGCGCCGCCCGCTCTTCGGCCCAGCAGATATCCGCACTGCGCGCCGGCGAGCGCGCCGACGGCGGCGGCCACCAGCAGCGGGCCGAGCGACAGCTTCACCGCGCTGTCGGCCGGGCCCGCGCACAGCAGGCCCGCTGTGAACAGCAGGGAGTCGCCCGGCAGGAAGAACCCGACCAACAGGCCCGTCTCGGCGAACAGCACCACCGCGACCCCCAGCACCCCGAAGGCGGCCAGCAGGGAGTGGGCATCGAGCACGTTGACAGCCAGCTGCGACGATAGGTGGACGGGTGTGGGCATCGTCGCGACCCCTTCGGTCTGACGGAAGCGGGCGTGCCGGAGCAGCACCCGACCAGTGACTACAATTCTGTAGACGGTCTACTGAACTGTAGACGACAACGGGGTGAGGAACGTTCCCATGACCGACCCGAAGGACGAACGCCGCCCGGCCGGCGAGCTCGAAGCAGCCGTCATGGCCGCACTGTGGGCAGTCGGCACACCGCTCACCCCCGCACAGGTACAGACCGAACTCGCCTCCGGCCTGGCCCGCACCACCGTCACCACGATCCTGTCCCGCCTCCACGACAAGGGCGTCGTCAATCGCGAGCGACACGGGCGCGGCTACGCCTACGCCCCCGTGCAGGACGCCCCCGGACTGACCGCCCGCCGCATGCACAACGAACTCGGCCGGGACACCGACCGCGAGACCGTCCTCGCCCGCTTCGTCGCCCAGCTCACCCCGGACGACGAGAAGATGCTGCGCCAGCTCCTGGAAGGTGACGAGCAGTGACCGTCCTCCTGCTGCTTCCGCTCCTGCTGCCCTTCGCCATGCCCGCCCTGGCCCGACGGACCCTCGCCCGCCTCAACCCGGCCACCGCCCTGTGGGCACTGACCGCCTGCGCCCTGGTGTGCGCGGGCGCATGCGTGGCCGCCCTCGGCGCACTCCTGCTGACCGGGCTGCTCACGTTTCCCCTCTTCGCGGCCCTCGGCGACCTCATCCGGCCCCTGCGCACCCCCTCGGACCCCCTCGTCCTTCCCGCCGCGGCCCTCGCCACCGGCGCCCTCACCCTGGGCGCCTGGACCCTCGCACGCTCAGCCCTCAACCAGGTCACAGCCCTGCGCACCGCCCGCGCGGACGCCGACAGCCGCCCCGCCGCCGGTGACCTCTGCGTTGTCGATTCGCCGCACCCGGACGCCTACGCACTGCCCGGCCGCCCCCACCGGATCGTCGTCACCACCGCGATGCTCCGCAGCCTGAACCCCGGTGAACGAGAAGCCCTTTTCGCCCACGAGCGGGCCCACAACGCGGGTGGCCACCACTACTTCCTGGCAGCCGCCGAACTCGCCGCCCACTGCCACCCCGCACTGCGCACGACACGCGACACCATCCGCCTCGCGGCGGAACGCGCCGCCGACGAGAGCGCCGCGACCGTTATCGGCGACCGCCGTCTGCTGGCCCGGGCCATCGCCCGCGCCGCCCTCGCCACGGACGCCGCAACCACCCCCCGCTCGGCGTTCACCCCAGGCGCGACCACCGGCCCCGTCCCCCAGCGGGTCACCGCCCTCCTCGCCTCCCGCGGCAACCCCTCGAACACCGCGCGATGGACCATCGCCCTGTTCCTCGCCGCATGCGCGGTTCTTCCCGTCGGCGCGGCCGCTACCGGCGTAGTCGCCTTCCACCACGAAGTCGAAGTGGCCCAGGGCGAGGAGAGCCCCTGACACGTCCCAGAACGCATCCGTCGTCGTGCGGTTGCGCGGGTGTCGGGCCGGTGAGCTTCGCCGAGAAGTGGCAGGGCAATGTGGGGGATATGACAGACGCGAACGAACTGCTCGTGCCCGAAGTTGTGGCCAGTCCGGCTCTGCGATCCGAGCCGGGCGGCCGGTGGCACAGTGGATGCTGCGGCATCAGGTGCAGCCGGTCGGGCCGGCGGCAGGGGAGCGACATGCCGAGTCGCACGCTTGGTGGAAGGTGATGTGCCTGACCGGCGACGAGGAGGGGCAGTGCTGGATCTCGGCGTTCGAGATCCAGCACTGCCCCTCCTCGTCCCAGACCGCCCTCGGGTACTTGATCGGCCTCCAGGCATCTTCGCTGATGCTCGCGCATGCCTTCTTCACCGAGGCGTTCTGCCGGGCCGTGATGGAGAAGCGGGCGCCGCCCGGCAGGCCGCGATGATCTCGGCGGCGTAGAACGCGGAGTCGGCCCGCAGCACGATCAGCCCGCTCGCCCCGCACTCCTTCGCGGTGTGTATCGCCTCGGCGGCGAACGAGGCCGCCCCGCGCCCGGAATTCGTGGGCCCCTTGCGGGGCCTCGTGGCGGCGATGACCGGTGCCGCCAGTGGTGTGGAGACTATCCCGAGCAGTGCGTTCAACCCTTTGGCCTTCTCCAGCTCCGGCCGCGTCTTGATGCGGGTGCTGATCTTCTCGGAGAAGACCCTCTTGCAGTCGGCCCGGGCGAGTGCGTCGAGCTGGCTCTGGAGTTCCTGCAGTGCGGTCGAGCAGCGGGCGTACCCGATTCGGATCGACTTGGCGGCCGGCGCAGCCGGGATCTGCTCGGCGGGCGGGCCCGGCTTCCACAGCCGCCCGGGTCCACGGCCCGCGCTCCGCGAGGACTTCCAGCTCCTCGCGGAGCGCGGGCACGAGGATGAAGCGGGCAGTGTGATACTTGGTGGCGATCTTCCCGCCGCGGGTGCGGCAGGGACTCCCCGCCGGGGCCTCACACTTCGGACAGTCGGAACGTTCTACCGCGGCTGCGGCTTGGTCGGGTGTCAGATCCACCCAGGCAGTCTGTCAGAACTGTCTCTCACAACACCTTGGTTTTGAGAGGACTTGCGCGAACGGCGACCTGCGGAAACGTGATCGCTACCGGGGCTCTCGCAGAACTCGCGCAACCGGTCATTTGTGGGAACCGGCCCTTACGGCGAGCAGTCGCTCGCGAGGGTGAACGCCGGGCGGTTCTCAGGAGAGGGGCCAGTTGCGTAGGGCGGCGTCGGCCATCCCCTGGAGTTCATCGCGGCCGACACCGCTCGCGGCTTGCACGGCGATGCCGAATGCCAAGGTGGTGACGTAGCGGGCCAGTAGCCCCGGATCGGCCTCCGGAGGCAGGTCGCCGTCGTCTACGGCTCGCTGAAACCGCTCCCGGACGCAGGAGCAGCCGTTGTTGCGCCAGGCGACGAGAAGGTCACGGACTCCACGCCCGGAGTCGCCGGCGGCCAGGGCGCCCTGGACGCCCAGGCACCCGTGGGGATGGGCCGGGCGGGTGGTGGTTCGAACGGTGCCGGCCAGGATGGCGGTGGCGACGCCGAGGGCGGTCGGCTCCTCCAGAGCCCGGGCCAGGTATGCGCCCGGGCCTTCGGTGTAGCGCTCCAGGGCCTTGCGGAACAGCTCCTCCTTGTTGCCGAAGGCTGCGTACATGCTGGTGGTGGAGATGCCCATCGCGTCGGTCAGGGTGGCCAGGCTGGCCCCCTCGTAGCCGTGCTCCCAGAAGACCAGCACGGCGCGCTCGAGAGCTTCGTCGGCGTCGAATCCTCGCGGTCGGCCGATCGGGCCGCTCTGTTTCGTCTCCACCCCCACAGTCTACCTCTTCCGCATCGATCGATGCTGAAGTGCTACCGTTCGACTTCAGCATCGATCGATGCGGAATTCGAAGGAGGTTATTCACATGGGACTGCTTGAGGGGAAGACCGCTCTCGTCACCGGGGGCGGCACCGGAATAGGCCTGGCCAGTGCCGTACGACTGGCGGCCGAGGGCGCACACGTTTTCATCACCGGCCGGCGCAAGACCGAACTCGACGCGGCCGTCGAAGTGATCGGTTCAGCGGCTACCGCGGTGATCGGCGACATATCGAACCTGGCCGACCTGGACCGGCTCTACGAGACGATCCGCAGCCGGGGACGGGGCCTGGACGTACTGTTCGCGAATGCCTCCGTCGCCGCGTTCGTGACGCTTGAGCAGGTCACCGAGGAGCACTTCGACACCCTCTTCGGTATCAACGTCCGAGGCACGCTGTTCACCGTGCAGAAGGCGCTGCCACTGCTCAACGACGGTGCCTCGGTGATCTTGAACGGCTCCACCAACGTGGACGTCGGCGCGGAGGCGTTCGGCGTGTACGCGGCGACCAAGGCCGCCACCCGATCGTTCTCGCGGACCTGGGCCAACGAACTCAAGGGACGCGGCATCCGGGTCAACACCATCACACCCGGCCCGACCGATACCCCTGGTCTGTCGGGGCTCGCTCCCGACCCGGAGCAGGCCGCCGGCCTCAAACAGCAACTGGCTACGCATGTGCCGCTGGGCCGGCTCGGGCGCCCGGAGGAGATCGCCGCCGCCGTGACCTTCCTCGCCTCCGAGCAGAGCAGCTTCATCACCGGTTCGAGCCTGTACGTCGACGGCGGCCTGAACCAGATCTGAGTTCCATGGCCGCACATCCGGCGAGGATGGCGGCGCCTGGCCGGCCGGGCTCGCTCAGGCGGGCGAGCCCGGCAGCCTCGATCGCAAGATGGCCGGGCGGACAGAGGTCAGGCCCGGAGCCCGGGGGTCACGGGCTCCGGGCCTGACCGGAGCCCAGGCAACGTGCGTGAGCGTCACCAGGGGTGTTGGTGGCAGTCATGAGAGGGATGGGCCGCCTCCGCCGGCCGCGGTGGCACTTTGGACGCAGTCGCGGAGCAGGACGCGGCGCTGGTCATGTACGTCATAGGGTTCTTGGCTGCTGGCCGCATATACGTTGCTGACCGGTGACCAGGCCATGGACATGGCGATGACCATGGCCATGATGTCGAAAGGGTCACCTGCGCGGACCCGCCCGGCGGCCTGGGCCTCGGCGATGGCCGTGAGCTTGCGGTCGTCGTAGTGCTGGTGGGTCTCGACGAGGTGCCCGGCAGGCCGGCGCTCCAGTCGTGTCCAGGTCGCCAGCCGGATGAGGTCGGGGCGCCGCAGGTATTCGTCGTAGAGACGAACGGCCCACTCCGCGAGATCGTCGGCGTCAATGGGCACGACGTTGGTGATGCGCTCCAGCGAGCTGAGGAAGATCGCGTCGAAGAGCCGCTCTTTGTCGCCGAAGTAGGCGTAGAGCTGCGCCTTGTTGGTGCGCGCTGCCGTCACGATGCGTTCGATGCGCGCCCCGGCGATGCCGTGCTGGGCGAACTCTTCGGTGGCGGCGTCGAGGATGCGCTGGTAGGTCGCGGCGCCTCGCGAGGTCTGGGGCTGTTCCGGCATGCCCGCAGTCTATCAAACAGAACAGTTGGTTTGCCTTGATGCGCGGTCGCATTTAAACTGCAACAGACCGAACAGTCTGTTTAGGGAGTGAGTATGCGAACGACCACCGGATGGCAGGCGGCCGGCCCGACGGCGCTGCGGCGCACTTCGCTGGAGCGCCGTGACCTGCGCCCGGATGACATCGCGGTGCAGGTCGATTACTGCGGCGTGTGCCACACCGACCTGCACGCCCTGCGCGCCCACGACCAGCACACGAAAGCGCCCCTGGTGCCCGGTCACGAATTCACCGGCGTGGTGGCCGGGATCGGATCGGAGGTAACCACCTTCTCGGTCGGCGACCGCGTCGCGGTGGGCAACATCGTCGACTCCTGCGGCGTGTGCGCCATGTGCGAAGCCGGACAAGAGAATTTCTGCCACTCCTTCCCGACTCTGACCTACGGCGGCACCGACCGGCAGGACGGGTCGACCACCCTGGGCGGCTACTCCCGCGAGTACGTCGTGCGCGACACCTTCGCCTACCCGCTCCCCTCCGGCCTCGACCCGGCCGCAGCCGCCCCGCTGATGTGCGCCGGCGTCACCGTCTGGGAACCCCTGCGCTCCCTCGGCGTGGGCCCCGGCAGTCGCGTCGCCGTGGCCGGCCTCGGCGGCCTGGGCCACCTCGCGGTCAAGATGGCCGTGGCACTCGGCGCCACCACGACCGTCATCAGCCGCACCCAGGACAAGCGCGACGACGCCCGCAAGCTCGGCGCTCACGACCTCATCGACTCCACCGACATCCAGCAGATGGCCACGGCACGCGACACCTTCGACGTCGTCATCGACACCATCTCCGCCCCTCACGCCCTCGCCCCGTATCTGAAGCTGGTGGCGATGGACGGCACCCTCAGCCTCCTCGGGTACCTGGGCCCCGTCACCGTCGAGGCCACGGACCTGCTCATCGGCCGCAAGAAGCTCAGTTCCGCGGGCAGTGGAGGCCGCCTGGCGACGGCCGAGATGCTCCAATTCTGCGCCGACAACAGCATCGCCGCCGACATCGAAGTACTCCCGTCGTCACAGGTGGACACGGCACTCGACCGCCTCCGGCGAAACGACGTCCGCTACCGCTTCGTGCTCGACATGTCCGACCTGGACTGAGGAGACAGTTGGCCGGGCCATGACGTGCGGGCCGGACAACGACGCGCGCATGGCCCGGCACTCCGCCCTCTCACAAACGGGGGGGGGTGCCCCTATCTCTTTGATCAAGGTGGATGGGTGCTGGTTCGGGCGTCGGGAACGATGTGCCTGTGCACGCTGATGATCAGGTTGGCGAGGGTGTTTCTGCGGACCTCGCGGCGTTTCTCCGGAACGCTGCCGACGGCCGTCCGGTGAAGGTTGTTCCCTCCGTCTGCGCTGGTTGCGGCGGCCGCGCGTTCATCGCGGATAGCGAGGAGTTCTGGGAGGACGCGGACCCTGGCGAGGCCTCCTGTCCGTGTGGGAGCGAATCGCGACCGCCTGGTCGCCAGACGCGCCCCTGGCTCTCCGCATCATTCTTGATGGCCACCGGTGCCCCGCGGACGGGCGCCGGACGCGTCGGTGAAACGGCTCGTTCCTAAGCGACCGCGAGCACGATCTTGCCCTGGATGTGCCCTCGGGCGGCGCGTTCGTGCGCGGCTCGGGCATCCGCGAGCGCAAACGTGCTGTCGATCGCGACGCGGACCGTGCCCGCGTCGAGCAGGCGCCCCAGTTCGGCAAGCTGCGCGCCGTTCGAACGGACTTGGGCGCTCGAGACCGTGACGCCCAGCTTTGCGGTCTCTTCTTCGTCGAAGTCCCCGGGAAGTACGGGGAACTGGGCGCCGCCGCGCTTGAGCGTGCGCAGGAAGCGTTTGCTGTCGGGGCCGCCGACGGTGTCGAGAACGAGGTCGACGTCGTGCACGAGTTCCTCGGGACGACTCTTGGTGTAGTCGATGAACTGGTCGGCGCCGAGTTCGCTCAGGAACGATTCATGCGCGCCCGATGCCACCGCGATGACTCGCGCACCCTTCCACTTCGCCAGCTGCAGTGCGAAGTGCCCCACGCCGCCCGCGGCGCCGTTGATGAGCACCGTCGTGTCGGCGTCGAGTGCCGTCGGGCGATGCCGTGTCTTCTGGAAGGGCGAGGGGTGATCGTGTCCGACCTCGATCAGGAACTGCCACGCGGTGAGCCCGGCCATGGGCGCCCCGGCGGCGTGCACGTGGTCGATGCCGGCCGGCTTGCGTGCGAGGTCCGACGCGGGCGCGGCCACGTACTCGGCGTATGCGCTGCCGTGGAAGCTGGGAAAACGCAGAAGACCGAAGACTTCATCACCGACGGCGAGGCCGTCCACGTCCGCGGCGACGGCCTCGACGACGCCCGACACGTCCGTCCCCGGAGTCACCGGCAGGCTGACTGTCGATTCCGTCTCCCCGGGCATCGTGGTGTACCCGCCGCGCAGGTACCAGTCGGGCGGATTGATGCCCACCGCGTGAACGCGAACGAGCACTTCGCCCGGCCCCGGCTCGGGAATCGGCGCCTCGTCGTAACGCAGAACTTCAGGGCCGCCGTGCTCATGGAGCCGGATCGCCCTCATCGTGTGTGTCGGCATCGTTTTCTCCTGCCCGCGCTGCGGGATAGGTTTATTCGGATCAGCGCTCCACGTAAATGGACCACTGGTGCGAATATATGGACCACTGATCCGGATAGTCAAGGGGGACAGATGCGGGCCGACGCCAGGAAGAACCGCGACCACCTGCTCGCAGTAGCGGGCACCGCCATCACCGAGCAAGGCGTCGACGTATCACTGCGCGACATCGCGCGCAGGGCCGACGTCGGGCTCGCGACGCTGCTGCGGCACTTCCCGACACGCGAGGCGCTGCTCGATGCCCTGCTCCGCACGAGCTTCGACGAGATGGCGGCACAGGCAGCCGAACTCGAAACGTTGAGCTCGCCCGAAGACGCTCTTGTTTCGTGGCTACGCGACTGCGTCGCGTGGACGACCGAGTATCGGGGCGTGACCGTGCTGATGGCAGCTGCCATCGAGGACACCGAGTCCGCACTCCACGCTTCGTGCGTCACCCTGCGCGCAGCCGGTGCGCGGCTCCTCACCCGCGCCCAGGCCGCAGGCACAGCGCGGAGCGACATCGATGGCGACGATCTGTTTGCGCTGATAGCCATGCTCGCTTGGCTCGGCGATCAACCCTCGCTCGCCCCACGCGCCGACCACCTCTTCGATGTTGTCGCGAGCGCGATTCTGACGAGCGCAGGGAGCAGCGATGCCGAGGGGGAACGCCGCCCTCGGGCCCGTAGCTGAAATCGTCGCGCACCCGGACCAGCGAACTCGGCCACGCGCTCGGCAGGAGCGGTTCGACGCCGAGTTCGCCAAGGCGGTCAAGGGCACCGGCATCGAGCCGCGCGACGGCTGGACACTGCACCGGATCCGCCGCAGCACCCTGACACGCGACGCCGAGGGCACCTCCACCCCGATGCTGCTGGCCCGCTCCCGCCACGCCTCCGCCCGCTCCCTGGAGCGGTACGCACGCCCCAGCGTCGACGCGGTCGCCCGGCACGTCGCCGAACGCGACCCCGCCGCCCGCCGTCGCAGGTGAGTCCGAGCACATCAGGGCTTCAAGATCATCCCGTTGCCTCTTTGGCGCGTATCTGGACCCCCGCAGGGCTGACTGGGCGTCGTCGTAGAGGAAGGTCCGGGATACTCCCGCTCGGGAGGCGACCCCGGCAACGGTGACGGACCCGCCGTCGCGCTCCAGGCTGTCGAGGGCGGCTTGGACGCGGGCAACGCAGTCCAGACGGCGTTGTTGCGCGGCCTCGGCCAAGTGGGCGGAGTTGTCAGCGCGCATCGGCTGCCTGCCCGGTCGCGTGGTGGCCGCGAGGCCCGGTCGGCGGTCAAGCGGGGGCGGCGCGACGACTGGGACTGAGGCGGCCCCGGTCAGCGCGGCGCTGCGGGTCGGTCGATGGGTCGTCACGCGAGTGCCGCGTAGCCGGCGAGTGCCAGGTAGATCATCCCTGGCCACCGCCCGCCGACCCGCAGTCGGCCGCCCACCGCCGCCCCGGCCAGCGCGTAGCCGAGGTCGGCGGCCAGCGCCAGCGCGAAGAAAACCGTGCCATGGACGAGCAGCCCGGCCGGCGTCGTCGCGAACTGCGGCAGGAACGCCAGGAAGAACAACGCGACCTTCGGATTGAGCAGGTTGACCAGCGCGCCGTCCCGGAACATCCGGGCCGCCGACTCCGGGACGATCGGCGCGGCGGGTGCCGGCCGGTGCCGCAGGGCGCGCAGTCCCAGCCAGAGCAGATAACCCACCCCGGCACACCGGATCGCGCCGGACGCGGCGGGCGCGCCGGCCAGCAGCGCCGCCACCCCGGCCACCGCGAGGCCGACATGGACCAGGGTGCCGGTCTCCACACCGAGCGCGGACAGCAGCCCGGCCCGGCGGCCGTGCGCGGCGGCGCGGGTCACGATGTACACCATGTTGGGTCCCGGCACCGCGATCAGCACCGCCGAGGCCAGTACGAACGCCCACATCTCAGTCTCCCAGCGCCCGGTCGAGCAGGCCCAGCGGCGGCGCGCCGAGGCCGAGCAGCGCCGCGTGGAACCGGCCGAGGCTGAACCCGGATCCCCACTCGGCCCGGGCCCGGTCCCGCAGGTCGAGGATCGCCAGCTTGCCCCACGTGTACGACAGGGTCAGCGGATCCCGGAGCACCCGGTGCACGGCGGCGTCGGCGGCCGGCCCGGCGAGCAGGGCGTCCACGGTGTACCGGTGGCGCGCCTCCGCCACCGACATCGTCCTGGTCTGGAAGCCGATGGTGCAGGCCAGCCGGCTGATCCGCAGCAGCGCGTCCCGGGCGACGCTCGCCACGAACCGCGGATCGCCGTCCCGGAAGCCCTCCTCGACGGCGAGCTGCTCGCAGTAGTGCGCCCAGCCCTCGACGAAGGCGGCGGAGTGCAGGGTGCGCCGGACGTCGCCGGCGGCGCGGCGCAGCGCCCGGCCGTGCGCGTGATGGCCAGGGGCCGCCTCGTGCAGGGCGATGTTGGCCAGCCCCGATCGGTTGTACAGCGACAGCCACTGCGCGCTCCGGTCCGCCGGCCAGCCCGGGGCCGGCGGGGTGATCCGGAACCAGCTCGGCCCGTCCGGCTCGTACGGGGCGGCCATGGTCAGCGTCGCCACCTGGTGCGCGTCGGTCGGCGGGGTGACTCCGACCCGGCACTCGCCGTCCAGGTACGGCACGAGCCCCCGCTCCGCCGTCCACGCCTCGACCTCGGTGACCAGCTCGGCGGCCAGCTCCAGCACCCCCGACGGCGACGGGTGGTCGGCGAGGATCCCTGCCATGGTCACCTCCGCCGGGGCGGCTGGGTCGATCCGGCCGCACGCCTCGATCAACCGGTCCCGCCACGCGTCGCGCTCGACGTCGAGCCGGGCGGCCAGCGCGGTCAGGTCCACCTCGACCGCCTCGGTCGCCCCGGCCAGCCGGGCCAGCGCCGACTCGCCGAGCGCCGGGTCCGGATCGCCGGTGCGGGCCGCGTGCCGCAGGTGCGTGGTGAGCCGGTCGAGGGCGGCCCGGGCGGGCGGCTCGTCGGCGACCAGGTCGGCCAGGCCCCGGGCCGTGTTGAGGGCCGTCTCGGCCAGCGGCGCCGGCACCCGGTCGAGGGCGGCGATCGCGGCGTCCACGGCGTCCGGCCAGCCCGCGAGGTGCGTCCGGCGGGCGGCGGCACGCTCGGCGGCCGGAGCGTATTCGCGGTCGTAGCAGGTGACGTCGAGGTTCTCCAGGTGCGGGGTCGGGTCGAACCGGTGCAGCTCCAGTTCGCGGTAGCGGACCCGCAGCGCGCGCTCGGCGGCGGCGAGCTGCCGTTCGTCGTGCGGGTCGGCGACCGGGGGGCCGCCGAGCGCGGCCAGGCCTCGGCGTACCCCCTCGGGGGAGAGGTCCTGGAGTAGCCCGTCGTACTCGTGCCGCCCCGCGTCCGTGCGGGTGGCCGGCACCATGAGATCGGTTACCGCCCGCAGCCGGGCGTCCTTCGGTGTGATCATGGAGCCGAGTCTTGTCGGCGCGGCCGCCCGTCACCCGGGCCAATGGGGGAACATGTGGACCGGAACTGGACCGCGGCCGAGCTGACCGAGATCCTGGGCGACTGGGCGACCGCGCCGGGGCCGTTGTACCGGCGGCTCGCCGCCGCCCTCACCGTCGCCGTGGAGGCCGGCGACCTCGGGGCCGGTGAGCGGCTGCCGGCCGAGCGGGAGCTGGCCGGGGCGCTCAGGCTGAGCCGGGCCACCATCGTCGCGGCCTATGACCTGCTTCGGGACGCCGGCATGCTGGACAGTCGACGGGGCAGCGGCAGCCGGGTGCGCGGCGGCCCGGGCGAGCGTGGCGGCTCCGGGGCCGAGTCCGGCACGGCGGTGGTCCGCCGGCTCGCCGCCGGGCCCGGCCCGCTAATCTCCCTGGCCCGCGCCGCCGGCGAGCCGCCCGCCAACCTGGCCGCCGAGCTCGCCGCCCTCGCGGCCGAGGACCTGCCCGCGCTGCTCGCCGACGCCGGCCACCACCCGCGCGGTCTGCCGGTGCTCCGCGAGACCATTGCCGACCAGTACACGGCCGACGGCCTGCCCACCACCGCCGACCAGATCGTCGTCACCACCGGGGCCACCCAGGCGATCAGCCTCGCGATCACCTGCTTCGTCCGCCGCCGCGCCACGGTCGTCGTCGAGTCCCCGGGCTGGCCCGGCTGCCTCGACGCCTTCCACGCGGCGGGCGCCCGGCTCGCCCCGGTCGGGCTGGACGCCGAGGGGGCCAGCGTCGCCGAGCTCGCGCCGGCGTTCGCGGCCGGACCGGCGCTGGCGTACCTGATGCCGACCTTCCACAATCCGACCGGCACCCTGATGTCGGCGGCCCGCCGTCACCGGATCGGTGAACTGGCCGCGCAGCACGGCGTGCCGGTGCTGGAGGACAACGCCTACTGCACCACCCTGGGCACGCCGCCGCCCCCGCCGTTGGCCGCGTACGCGCCGGGCGGCGCGACCGTCCTCAGCGTCGGTTCGGTCACCAAGACGATCTGGTCGGGCCTGCGGGTCGGCTGGCTCCGGGCCCCCGCGCCGATCGCCGAGCGGATCGCGCGACTGAAGACCCTCGCCGACCTGGGCAGCCCGGTGCTGGACCAGGCGCTCACCGCCCGGCTGCTGCGCCGGCCCACGCCGCCGGACACCGAGCCGCTCCGCCGACTGGCCCACCTGGAGGCGGCCCTACGCGCCCGGCTACCGGACTGGCGATGGCGCCGCCCGGACGGCGGCTCGGCGCTGTGGATCGAACTGCCCGACATGGACGCCCGGGTCTACGCCCAGCTCGCGCTGCGGCACGGAGTGGAGGTCGTGCCGGACACGACGCACATCCGGGTGCCGTTCACCCTCCCGGCAGCGACGCTCACCGAGCTGGCCGAGCGGCTCGGCCGGGCCTGGGACAGCCGGTGAGTCCCAGGACCGGCTGGCCGGTCAGCCGCAGTACACCGGCGTGGCGTGCGCCGGGTCGAGCGCGTTGGTCACGTGGTGCAGGGCGGTCGGGGTGAACCCGATCGGGCCCTTCCAGTTCCTGATCCTGGGCATCAGGTCGAAGCCCAGCAGGTGTGCCAGGGCGAAAACGGGAACGCTCTGCCCCCCCGGTGATCAGGAGCCCTCAACAGCCGAGGAATACGCGACTCCGGATTACGCGAGGTTGCCAGTGTCACACCCCCAGAAGCCTCAGTCTCTGGGCGTTCCACCGGCAGCGTCCATGCCATATCGGGTCAACTACCCAGCGGCTGAAAGCGTGGGGCGGGCCCGCCCGGTCCGCTCATCAAGACGGAACGGCTTCCGACGGTCCGCTCAATCCTTGATGAGAAGCAAGCCCGGCGACCAGCCTTCGATGAGAACGCCCAACCTTCGCTGGGACAGGTCACCCCCCCCACTCGTCCCGCATCGGCATATCTGCATCCTCGAACGCACTTCGTACGTTGTTCGTACGGCAAACGTACGCACATCGTACGTTTCATGGGGTAGGGTGTTGGTCAGGAGGTAACCCATGTCCGAGTTGTTCGACGCGGTCGACGCCTTGCTCGCGTCCCGCGCCACGCTCCCGCTGCCGGCGGAGCGCAAGCGGCTGCGTGCCGCGCACGGCCTGACGATCGACGAGGTGGCCACCACGCTGCAGGTGCGCCGCGCCACGGTCAGCGGGTGGGAGTCCGGCAAGACCGAGCCCCGGCCGCCGGAGCGCGACGCCTACGCCCGGCTGCTGGACAAGCTCGCGGAGCTCTACCCCGCCCCGGGCGACGTGGCCGCCGCAGCCGACGCGGTCGCGCCCGTCCCTGACGCTGCGGTGCCGGCCACGTTCGCCGCCGTGCCCGCTCCGGCGGAAGCGCAGACCCTGTCCACAGGTCCGGCGCCCGAGGCTGCGGTCATGACTGCACCCGAGAACACCGAGACCACCCCTGCCCCCGTCACCACCACCCCGGCGGCCGCGCCGCGTCCGGCGCGCACCACCAGGCCGACGTCGACGTCGCGCCGTCCGGGTGCGAAGAAGGCGGCCCCGGCCGCGACCCCGGCGGGCGAGATGGACCCGCGGTTCGAGAACGGGCCGCTGGCAGTCGTCGACGTCGAGGACGGGAAGGTCCTGGCGTACTGCGTCGGCGGCCTGGTCCTGGACGTGCCCGCCAAGAGCCTGCCGTCCCTGGTGGACTGGACCCTGAAGGAGGCGAAGCTCGGGCAGCCGAAGTTGTCCGGTCCGGGCAGGGCGGCCGACCCGCTGGTCGTGCTCACCGAGGCCGCCCTGGAGCGCTACGGCCTGCCCGTCGGCCTCACCGAGGAGGAGCAGCACGCCGGGCGGATCCCGGAGGTCCACAAGGTGATCAAGCAGCTGGTCCGTGCCGACTGGAAGCTCACGAAGCGCGGGTTCGGGCCGTGGGCGAGGATCTACCGTCCGGCCAAGGGCTCGGACCGGCAGTGTGTGCAGCTGTGCATCCCTTCGTGGAAGGCGCTGGACACCCGGCACTGGGGCAGCGCCGCGCAGCTGCCGCCGGCGGAGCTCGCCCGAGTGATGGGCGTGTACGCGTCCCGGGTGATGACGCCGCGCGGCTCCACCGCCGTCACCGGCCTGGAGCTGATGACCGCCCTGCACCCGCCGACCTACGCCGTACGCGATGAGGAGACCGGCGCCCTGCGGCAGGCCGACGACAAGAACCCCGGCTCGCTGGGCAAGGACCCGGTGGACTGCGCACCGTGCGAGGCCCCGGACGGCCACCCGCTGCTCAAGGACCTGCCGCGCTTCCACATGCGCGGCCCGGCGGAGAAGCTGTTCGAGGAGGCGTACGACTGGGCGCGGCCGATGACCGACACCGAGTGCACGCGGCGGCACCTGGTGGGCCTGGACGTGAACATGGCCTTCGCCGCCGGAGCGAACGGCCTGGTCGTCGGCCTCGGTGAGGCGACGCACGTCAAGAACACGGTGTTCGACCCGAAGCTGCCCGGCTCGTGGCTGGTCGACCTGTCCCATGTCGACCTGTCCCGGGTGAAGGCCGGCAAGGACTGGGCGGAGCTCCAGGGTGATCTGCTGCCCAGCCCGTTCACGCCGAAGGGTGACCGCCCGGAAGGGCCGGCCTGGTACGCGACGCCGACCGTGGCCTACGCGGTGGAGCTCGGGTACGACGTGACGCCGACCGAGGCATGGGTGCGGTACGACAACGGCCGGTACCTGGACGGCTGGTACAACCGGCTGCGGGACGCCTACCTGACCACGATGGCCGACCTGGGTGTCGACGCGGATCTGTCGCCGCAGGACTTCCTGGCGGCGATGGTCGGCTACAAGGGCCGTGACCCGGAGCTGGCGATCGTGGTGACCGCCGTCAAGGCGACGGTGAAGGGCGGCCTGGGCAAGCTGCGTGAGCGCCCCCGCGGCGAGGGCTGGACGGCTGGCGAGCCGTGGCGGGCGCTGTCCCGCCCGACGTGGCGGCCCGACATCCGCGCGGCGGTCATCTCCCGCACCCGGATGAACCTGCACCGCAAGATGGTCAAGCACGCGGCGTTCACCGGGCAGTACCCGATCGCGGTCAACTCCGACTGCGTCGTCTACGCGGTCGACGGCGAGAGCCCGCTGGACTTCCTGCCCTACCGGGAGGGCAAGCCGCTGCCGGGCGGCTTCAAGCTCGGGGTCAACCCCGGCCTGGTCAAGCACGAGGGCACGCAGACCACGCTGTGGGGCGAGGGCGTACGGGAGCAGTACGAGTCTCCTGAGCTCAACCTCGCCCGGTACATCAAGGACGGCATCGTCACCAACAAGGACACCGGGGAGTAGGGAGCATGAACAAGGAGTTCGGGGACGGCCTCGACCAGGCGGTGCAGAAGGCGTTCACCCGCCCCACGCCGAAGGCGGCCGGCGCGCAGATGCGCTACCTGGTCAAGCAGTACAAGGGCACCAAGGCGGTCGCCCAGATGCTGCGGATCTCCCAGCGCACCGTCGAGCGGTACGTGAAGGACCAGATCAAGAAGCCGCGCGCCGACCTCGCCGCCCGGCTGGAGGGCGAGGTCAAGAAGCGGTGGCAGCCGCAGATCCGGGCCAAGGCCAGGGAGAAGGCCGCGACGACCGGCGGCATCGTCATCGACGTCCACGCCCGCCTCGGCTACGCCGGGGCGCCGGTGGACACGACGGACGAGGACCGCCTGCGGCAGCTGACCGTGGCCCTCCCGCCGCAGTACGCCGCCCGCCTCTTCGACGCCCAGGAGCAGGGCGCCAGCGAGGACCAGTTGCGCGAGCTCGCCGCCGACGCGCTCCGCGAGGTGTACTTCCAGGACGGCGGGCGCCGCGCCGGCTCCCTGCAAGAGGTGCAGATCAACGACGTACAGCACCTGGATTTCAAGCTGTAGAGGCCGCCCCGAACAGCCCGCGAGCCCCGGACCGCTGATGGTCCGGGGCTCGCTCGCGTATCCGCGGGGGCCGGATGCTCATGCACGCGATGCTGTGCTCAACGGCTTGCCGCCGTCAGCGGCTACTCCCCGCGCTGCCGCCGGTCGCGCAGCTGCTTGCGGATCGAGCGGGCGACCTCTATCGCCCGGTGGGAGGACGTCGCAGCGAACTGGCGGCGGTTGTCCAGGTCCTCGGTCAGAGCGCGGGCGTAGGCGCGATCTCACTCGCAGCCGCCTGACGGCCCGTCCCTCGTTGGGAAGGGCGGGCAGTCGGACGTCAACGTGACGGAATCCGGCACCTGAACCGCGCCACTGCCTTCACTCCGGCTTGCTCGGCACGGAACGGTGCTCCGGGCAGCGAGCGGCCCGGAGCACTCTCAGCGGTCGGTCAGCGCGTTCGGGGCGGGGCCATGCGGGCGTGGAGCAAGGTGGGTCATGATCGCCCCCGTAACAAGCCAGCCGAGCGGGCCGGGCCTCGACCACACGAACCGGCCGATACGGAGTCCGGGGCCTGGCCCGGGCCACGTACCGGCCCGACGGAACGGCAATGGCTCAGGGAAGCCGGCGCCCCATGCTCGCCGACCGCCGATTGTATTCCTTGGTGTCCCACCACTCCTCCAACAGGGCGCGCACCAGGTGCACGAGCTGGCGGAGCCGCTCTGGGTCGGGGGCCGGCGCGGTGAGCACATCGACAAAGGACTTGTCGTCCCACGGCAGCGTGAACATCCAGCGCTCGTCCGGGTGGCCTTGACGTACCGCGGTGAGCGAGTACGTCAAGGTCGCGCTGCGATTCGGGTGATGAGCGACGGACAGATCAGAGATGTCGAACGTCATTTGCCCGTCACCCGTGGTGTACGAACGCCCCAGCGCACGCTCGGCCGGGGTGGGTTCCGGTGTCGGCATGCCCATCACCTGTCCTTTTCCCGTTGGCTCGGATTAGCACATGGCAGCAGCGCGAGTGTTGACCTTGTATGCGGTGAGAAGATCATTTTGCCCAGCAGGCGTACCGATGATGGTGCGGAACTTCTCGACACTCGGGCACTGGGCGGTATAGGTGGAAAAGCCGCCCCGGCCGTTAGGCAACCCGGACCAGAAGGCGGCGCTGATCTTCCTGTCCATCGTACTGCTCCAGCCATGACGCGCCTTGATGTGCTTCCAGCCCCACCTGGCAGTGCCGCAGCGCAGCGTGTACTTGGCGGGCCCTCGGTGGTAGTTCCGCACGACGTAATTGCGGCCGTGGGTCCGGCATTTCGCGTCGATACTGGCAGCGGCGACCTCGGCGGACGTGGTTCCCGCCTTGCTCGACGTCATCGCGGCGGATGCGGAACCGGCCGTCGGGATGATCAGCACTGATATGACGGTTGCGGTGGCCAGCGCCGCCTTGACGGCGCGTGACGAGTGGAGACGCAAGACTTCCCCCTTGGGATGAGTCCCCCGTGGTCAGTGCGGGGGACTCGGCGTGTCGCAGCCTCTTCCCCCGAGGCTGCGACAGGCACTGCATCACACCTGCCGACGCGCGGTCAACGGAGATTTACTTCTTTCAAGCCGCCCTGAAAGCAGATAAGTTGCGGTCCAAGATCCGCGCCTCCGGCATGCGGGCCCGGCGCAACGTGCGGGACTACGAACGCAAGATGGCCCACGCCGAAGCACATATCCAGTGGGCCTTCATCACCTTGATGAGCCGACGTCTGGCCCGGCCCCACCGGCAGACCGGCCCGTCACCGATCTCACTCGCAGCCGCCTGACGGCCCGTCCCTCGTTGCCGTTCGGTTCATAGCGTCGCGACCTGCGGAAAGAGGTTCAGGAACAGCTTCTCAGCTTGTTCTTTTACCTCCGGCCTCGAACAGCGCACCGGACGTGCTCACCCACATGAGAGTTCCGCGCACGTGACCACGGCCTTCGTTCGATCCTGTGCTCCGTCCAGGGACACACCGGACCGCAACAAAGGCCGTGAGGGACGATGGTGCTGCAACCGGGTTTCGGATGGGAGCCGTTCGCTGTGGTATCGCGTTTCCGGGAGGACTTCTTCGACTGCCTGACCGCCCGCGCGGACACGCTGTTCGAGCTGACCGACGCACTGCTATGCGCCGACGGGCCGGTGAACGCGGCTGTGGATCTGACGCTCACGGCCGAGCACCGACGCGGGCACGGCGCGATGTACTCCGCGCTGAATAGCGGGAACGTGGACGTGCCCAGGCTGCGGCAAGTGCTGGCCGGACTCCCGCTGCCCGAGGCCGCCGAGGGGCGCCTGGTGCTGGCTGTCGATATCAGCAACTGGCTGCGCCCCGATGCTCCATGCAGCCCGGACCGGCTGTTCTGCCATGTCTACGGCCGCAGCGGCCGTTCCTCGGACCAGATGATCCCGGGCTGGCCGTACTCCTTCGTTGCCGCCCTGGAGTCGGGTCGGATCTCGTGGTGCCAGATTCTGGACGCGCTGCGGCTGGGGCCGGCCGACGATGTCGCCGAGGTCACCGCCGCCCAGGTCCGCCGCGTGGTCACCGACCTCATTGACATGGGACGGTGGAACGTCGGTGACCGGGACATCCTGGTTGTCTTCGACGCCGGGTACGACGCCCCGCGCATGGCCTACCTGCTGGACGGTCTGCCGGTGGAGGTCCTGGGACGAATGCGCACGGACCGCGTGATGCGCAAACCGGTTCCGGTCCCGTGGATCTCACCGCTACAAGGTGGGCGCCCGCCGAAACACGGCAAGGAGTTCCGCTTCGCACTCCCCGACACCTGGGGCGAGCCCGGCGCGGCAACCGTGCAGGTCACCGACCGCTACGGCATCGCCCGCGCAATGGCGTGGGACCGCATCCACCCGCGGCTGACAACCCGCTCCGCGTGGATCGATCACACCGGCGAACTCCCCCTCATCGAGGGCACCTTGATCCGGCTGAAGGTCGACCGGCTGCCCGGCGGCGCCGACCCGCTGCCCGTCTGGCTGTGGTCGTCGGCCACCGGACTGACCGGAGAGGACGTCGACCTGCGCTGGCAAGCGTTCCTGCGCAGATTCGACCTTGAACACACCTTCAGAATGATCAAGCAAACGCTGGGCTGGACCCGCCCGCGACTCCGCACACCACAGGCCGCGGACCGGTGGACCTGGCTGATCGTCACTGCTCACACCCAGCTCCGCCTCGCCCGACCGCTGGTCGTTGACCTTCGACGTCCCTGGGAGCGCCCGGCTGAGCCTGGTCGGCTCACCCCGGCCCGGGTCCGCCGAGGGTTCAGAAACCTCCGCCCGAACTTGCCCTGTCCTGCCCGGGCACCGAAACCGACCCGACCCCGGCAGACCACGCGGCTCGAAGAACCGGCACCCCGCCACCCGTTACAACGTAGGCAAGACCGTAAGACGCGCAGAAAGCATCACCGAACGCGACCAACTCAGATGCTGAGCACAGCATTCAGAAGGGCACAACCAGCCCGGCCTCTCGCAATTGCAGCAGCGCCCTGCCCATGCACTCGGCAACCGAGGCCCCGTCAGCCCTCATCCCACCGTCCAGCGGCCCACCAGAAGCGGCAAACGTCCACGCGGGCCGACCGTCCCGCACACGCTCCGCGTCGACCCGGATCATGGCACCGACACCCTGGTCGCCGAGCCACTCCAGGATGAGCAGCGTCGCGTCCTCGACACCGCTGTCCAAGTCCACCTTGGGCTGCCGCCGCATTCCCTGAGCCATGGCCACAACCTTACTCAGCAGGCGGTCGAACCTGGGCACGCGCCTTCAAAGCGGCCAGGACGATAAAGAACAAGCTCAGTCTTCCGTGAACCCGGCGCAGACCCGCCCGGTTTGTGACTGGACATGCTGGTTGGCGGCTTGGTCGCTACGTCTGGCGGCGCATGGATCTCAGCCACAGCTGCTCGCAGTTTCCGCATCGCCCGATATCTGGATGTCGGGCGCAGGGCGCAGCGCGTTCCCGGCCAGGATGTTGGTGACCCGTTCGTGTGGCACAGGCGCAGGAACGCAGTGGGAGAGTCTTGGCGAGGGGAAACTGGGGTGATCCCGTAGACAGGAGACATCCCGTGTTCCGTTTTGCCGGCCGTGCCGCGGCCTCCGTCCTGTTCGTCTGTGCTGCCGCCGCTGCGAGCGCAGCTTCCGCCGCACCTCTGGACGCTCCTCCTCAGCCCACCGTGTCCTCGGTGGCAGACCCGGTGCCCGCGAAAGCCACTGGCACGGTCAAGTGGTTCCACGAGAGCAAGGGGTTCGGCTTCATCACCCCCGATGACGGAGGCAAGGACGTCTTCGTCCACTTCAGCGCCATCCAGGACAACGGCTTCAAGACGCTGTCCGAAGGCCAGCGCGTGCAGTACGAGGTGGTACAGGGGGCCAAGGGCCCCTCAGCGGCGAACGTCACTGCCCTCTGAGAAGCCGCCGGGCGCGGTCACGCTGCTGCTCCCGGCGGATAGTGAGCAATCGATCTTCACGGTCGGCGCTTCCTGGCAGCGATAGTTGGCGCTCCCAGGTCGAAACGGTCGACCTCGCGGACGGATCCGCAGGTCATATGATCCTCGGCTGCGGACTCGTCAACTCCGTGGCCAGCCGCCAGCTAGCGTGGCCAGTCACAGGTGGTGTGCCTGAGCGTTTTACTTGGCCCCTGAGCGCTCTAGTTGGCCCGGCTGAGCGGCGTAGGTGGCCCGCAGGGTAGCTGTGACTAGGCGCTGGCCCAACGGCCAAGTACGCGCTCATCGACCACCCGACAGACGCAGCTTTCGGCTGCCGAGGCCTTCACCCCGGCGAGCGGTACCTGGGCCGGGTTCAACTGCCGATCTTCGCCCGGCCTGTCGACCCTCCCACGGGTACCGGCTGGTGTCCCGGTAGCGTCCGTTCCATGGTCGCCCTCGATGCGCTCGCCCGCCTCTGCCCGCCGCCCGCCAATCCGCCACCTGCGGAATGAGTAGCGCGGTTTGTGCGCCCTTGTCTACTCAGTCTGGGAGCCCCACCATCGCAGAATGGGAATGGCGGAAGCGGCACTGGCCATGGCGACTGGGCTGGGCGGCGCTGGAATCGGAGCCGCAGGCGCCTTATGGGCTCAGCGGGCGAAGAGGCGTGAAACCGAGACCGCCATGGCTTTTGTGGTCGTCGCGACGGCCCGCTCTGCAGCCCGAGCCTGGTGGACCAATGTCCAGCGGATTCTCGCCACCCTTGAAGCTGACCGCGCCGTGGATGCTGAGCAGTACGAGGAGCAAGTGCTGGCTGAGATAAGAGAGTTCACGAACGCGCTGTACCAAATCCCTGGGCGTAAGGCTCCCGCAGGCGATGCTTCTACATCGGTCGTTCGCCCGTGGGCGGACCTCATGACGCGTACTTCCCTCCACCTCATCGGATCCATTCACCGGCAGGCAAGGAGCGCCTTGCAGGCTGGTGAGCTGGAGGAACTGCGAAGAGAAGGGGAGGCGATACATCGCGTGATCTCTTACTACCTGGTGCAGCTCACGGAGGAGATCGGCGGAGGCCGCGTAGATGACCTGATGCTCGGCCCGCCAGTGCCAGACTTTCTGTAGGCGCATCACCGTGCCTGCCACCTACTCAACCCGCAGCGGTGGCAGGTGGCGAAGCGGCGGAGTGCCGATGCGAGAAGAGATCGACATCACTCAGCGCCAACCGCTGTACCGATGTCCTAAGCCGTCCTAAGCCCGTACTTGGCCCGAGCGGCCAAGTACGGCGCTCAGTCACAGGTGGAGTGTGACGACGCAGCATTGTTGGCAAAGAGCGGCGCAGGTGGTCGCTGGTCCCAGTGCTGTGACGCTTCGTAGTCGGCAAGGACGACGCAGCCTAGTTGGCAAGCTGCCGTGACGTTATGTGACCTGATTGCGTGAGGACCTTGCTGGCGTAGACCGGCAGGAGGTTGTGGAGGTGCGTGTAAAAGGGGGCACTCGGTCGCGGGCATCTCATGAACGAGATCAGTGTGGCGTCGATTGCGAAGGTCCCTGCGTACGGCGCTGCGGTTGACTCGATGCCGGGGGCCAGTCTCCACTCGCTGCCTGTGATTCGGGACCAGACCAGGGCGGAGAAGCAGATGTGGAAGCGTTCGCTACTCCGTGAGCCCGCGTAGATGATGCGTCGCCGAGCGGGATAGTTCTCGATGATCTCCTGCATGTCCGATTCGGGAAGGGTCCAGTCCGAGAAGTGTTGGCGCCGGGCGAAGTAGTCGGTGGGTGGCTGCCGGACGACGTGGGCGGTGAAGCGTCGGAACAGGGGGGACAGGTCTGCTCGGCGTCCGTGTAGGCGTTCCTCCAAGGGACGAAATTTCGCCCAGTTGTCCATCCACTCCGGAGCGATCCTGAGGTAGGCCCCTGCTTCTTTCAGCGACATGCCTGTCGCGGCCTGGACGAGATGCGCAGCGAGGCCCCTGCTGATCGCCATGCTCGTAGGCGAGCCGCTCGCGTGACCGAGCGGCGTCGTGATCATTTCCGACCATTCAGCAGGAAGCTGTTGGGGGATCGCCTGCGGTGAGTAGTTGCGCCGGCGGACCCGCAGGAACCCTGGCAAGGCAACCTGAGTGGGCAGCGGCTGGGGGAACCGCTGGTCGAGCAGCTGTAGAACCTCGTGCCGGAAGAGCGGTGAGCTGTCCCGCCGAAGGGTCAGCCATGTGTGGCCCCAAGCGCTGTCGTCGCGAGGAGGCAGGTGGGCAACGAGTCGGCCGAGTTCCTGGCGGAGCTCCGGCAAGGGCAGGTTCAGGATCCGCGCCGAGATCGCCAGGTGCGCGGCTGTGCCGCGGGCCGAGAACACATCGCTGTCCCATCGCGTATGGACGGCGGTGGAACTTCTCAGCGACGGAGCCGGACCTGGCCGGCTGAGGTCCTGATCGAGCGCCTGCGCGAGCGACCCGCTGGGTGCCAGGTCGGCTGCTAGCGGCCAGGTGGCCCGGATGAGCGCGGCCAGAACGAGGAGGTCCGTCATGCGGTTGTGGCCGGCCAGGGGATCCAACGGGCTGTGGGCGCCGTAGGGGCGGGCATGCAGAAGGCGTTGTTGCAGGTCGAGTAGGTCGTCCGATGGGATGTCGCTGTCGGTGAGATGAGCGGTGTCCAGCCGGGCGCCGCAGGGCCCTCGTCCGGGCTCGACGACGTTGCGGCACTGGGCTGGATGGAGTGGATCAAGGCGCGGTGAGGTCATCAGGCCGCGTGAGTTGCCACGGATCATCTGCGCTGGCAGCCCGCAGGCGGGACAGGTGGTGCGAAGGAAGCAGCGGTGTTCCAGGCAGGCGAAGTTGGCCGCCATCCGCCATGCCAGCTTCCAGGGCCCGCCGTGGCGTTGCTGGATGGCCGAGCCATTGCCGGCGAGGCAGGCGGGGCAGTAGCGCGTCGATGTCGTCAACAGCCAGACGGGGAAGACGCCGCGGGGAGCGGGCGCCAGGCCGCGCATGCCCAGGAGGGCTTCGGCCACGGGCGGGTAGTTGTTGACGTAGGGCTTGAAAGTGAGTGCATCCGCATCCTGCGTCGGCATGCCGGTGGTGGCGCAGAACGCGGCGAGGACGTCTCTCTCGAGCATGAACATATGGCGCGCGGGCGCCGAGTGGCTGCGCGGTCCGATCAGGCCGGTGTGCTGCATAAGGGCGGTGGGCTTCATATCCAGACGATGGGCAAGCCGCAGGATAAAGCCGTGAAGGTCCTCGCCGGGCAGCGGTGCCAGGCTCCGGGGCAGTTGTTCGAGGGGGCGGCCCATGGATCAGCCTGCGGCCCGGTCGCTGCGGGGTCCGTGGTCGTCGAAGACAGTATTGCGGCCTCGCGAACGGCTTTTGGGCCTTGGCTGCGGGGCCGTGATCTCGCTGTCCGGGGGATGGGTGAGGTCCTCGCGGCCGATGACGATCTCGTCGAGGAGGTCTTCGTCCAGGAGCTCCCTGCCTGAGGCCATGGCTTCCAGGCAGCCGTCCTCGATCAGACGGCCGAGTAGCCCGACAACTCCGCCGGTCCGGCGGAGCAGGTACTCGGGCATGGTCCCTTGGGTGAGCATCCCGTCACGTGCGTTTAGCAGCCGCAGGTGTTCTTCGATGCCCTGAAGGTGGTCCAGGAACGCGTCGCTTCCGGCGGTTGTGGTGGTGCGGAACCGGTCGAGGTCAACGAGTTCGAAGCGGCGCTCAGTCTGGGTGACCTCGAGGCCGTGGACCCGGGTGGACTCCAGCGGCGGCATTACCCAGGAGCGTTGCTTGGGGTGCCAGCGGGCCTCGCGGAGCAGGCCGGTGCCGGGGATGTTCACTCCGGTGAGGATCAGGGTGACGTCCAGTCCCATGAAGGCCCGGATGAGGTCCAGGACGTCCTGGTCGTCGGCGCGATGCATTCGCAGGCGGTTGATGTCGTCGATATTACCGACCGCAGGAGCTCGGATACCGGCTCTGAACTGCGATGTTTCATAGACTACATGTCCGCGACGGGGAGTTGGGGCCGTTGCCGAAGTTTGTCCGGGTGGTCTCATGGGGCGGCCCATCCACCGGGATGGTGGACGGGCCGCGATCTGGTCAGAGGAACAGGATCAGGTCGCCGATCCCGGGTCGGTGATGCGGGCTTCGAGGTCGGCGACGCGGCGGTCCTGGAAGCGGAGGTTGGAACGGGCGGCCTTGAGGCGCTCGTCGAGGGTGCGGTTGTCGGCCGTGAGCTGACGGACTCGTTGTTTGAGGGTGGTGTTCTCGGTGGTGATCCGTTGAATGGCTTCCTCGGTCCATTCGGCTTCCAAGTCCCTTATCTGGCCAAGGAGTTCACCGATTCGGGTCCGCTGGGTGAGGATCTCGCCGTGGGTGGCCTTGAGGGCGTCTTCGGCATTCAGAGCGCGTTCGCGCCAGGTCGTCTCACGTTCCTCGTCCTGGTCGGCGAGCAACTGGGTCCGGCGGTCTCCGGCCTCGGCCATCGCGGAGGCGATGACGGCTCTGGCCTCGGGATTGTCGTAGAGGAAGGTGCGGGAGACGTCCGCGCGACGGGCGACGGCGGCAACGCTGACCTGGGCCTTCTCGCGCCGGAGTCGGGTGATGGCCTCGCTGACCCGCTTCAGGGCGGTCTCGGTCTTGTGGCGGCGGGCGGCCAGGGCGGCGGCGGTGCGGGGTTCGGGAACGGCAGCGGTCTTCATGCGATGTCCTGCTCGGGGTCGTTGTCGTCGGTTATGTACGTATCGCTGTACTCGTTCTGCTCTTCGTCGCCCGCGTCGGCGAGGTCGGCGGCGCGGAAGGCGGTGGACCAGACGCGGTGGAAGTAGTCCTGGGGTTTGCGCAGGTCCAGGGCGAGAGCGTCGTCGAGTAGGCCGAGGCCGGCCAGGGCCTTCTCCAGGCCGTCGATGGCGCGGGCGGTGGGCTCGAAGTAGCGGTGCAGGTAGTCGGCCGTGGCGTCGTCTGGGGCGCCCTCGGCCAGCAGCCGCCATTGTTCGCGCTTGCGCTGCCAGTAGAGGAGGTCGGCGCCGGAGAGGACGAACTTGTCGCAGTTGTGACAGTCGAGGTTCCAGGGGCAGGCGCCGCCGTCGACGACGGGCTGGAAGGTGCAGAACCCGCCCTCGGCGGGGGTGCTGCGGCGGGCGAGGTCGATGGCGAGGGCCTGGGCCCGCTCGCGGGTGAGCGGGGTGGTGTCACCAGCAAGGAGTTCGCCGGGTTGGGCGGTGCCGGGGCCGGCGACCCAGACGTGCTGGAGGACGTTTTCCAGGTCTTCGCTGGTCAGATGTACGTAGTGCTCTGCCATCCGGTCCGAGACCTGGCCGAGATAGCGGCGGATGTGGGTCAGGGTGGCTCCCGCCCGAAGCAGGCTGGTGGCCAGCGTGTGGCGGGCCTGGTGGGGAACGAGCTGGCCGAGGTCGAGCTCGGTGATCCATTGCCGGAATCGTCGGTGGAACCACTGGTAGGACAGGGCGGTGGACCCGTCGGGGTTGCGGACCTTGCTGGTGAACAGGGCGAGTTGGGCGCGTTCGGCACTGGTTGGGCGACGTCCGTGCCGGGCGACGAAGCGGTCCAGCGTCTTGCGCTGCCGCTCGGCGAGAGTGTCGTAGAGGCTGTCGGGGATACGTATCGCCGTGTCGTAGTTGCCGACCTTGGTCTGGTCGTGCCAGAACATCGCCAGACCGCCGTAGCGGCCGATGCAGTTCCAGCGCACTTTGAGGACCTCGTTCACGCGGCGGCCGGTCACGACGATGGTCTCCCAGACGTCCCGCATCCCCTGGTCATCGGGATCGTGGGTCTGTGCGAGGTGGGCGAGGTTCGCCTCGTCGGCCAGGGCCCGGGCGACCTCGTCGGGAAAGGGCCGCCGGGCCCGAAGCGGCTCGCCCCCGGCGAAGGGCATGGCGATGATGAACTCGCGATCCAGGCCGAGCTGTTCGGCCGCGCCGTTCTCCAGCGCGTGCCGCAGCAGCTTGCGGACTCCGTTGAACACGTCGGTGCGGGTGACGGAGGTGACCGTCGACAGCTTGCCGTAGAGCCCCTTCATCACCAGCGAGGGCAGCCCATGGCGTTCACGGTGCTGCTGATCGGCGATGAAGCGGTGCATGATCTCCACCCGCAAAGAGCTCGGGTCATGGCCTCCGCCCGGGGCATCGACCTCCATGAACGCGCTCAGCTCGGTGCAGGCCCGGCGAATGCCGTCGATGGGCACCGCGGTGCGCGGGCGGTGGGGCGAACGGATGAGCTCCGCGGTGTAGTCCCAGAGCAGGTCACGCAGCCAGCGCTGAGTGATGCGAGTCAGGTCGATGTGGCTGGCCCGGTGAGGGAAGCGGATGCCGAAGTGGTCGGTCTCAAGGAACCCGGCATCCCGCGTCTGTTCGGGCGTGAAATAGACCAGCCGCAGGTAGTGGAGCATCTTCTTCACGATCGAGGTGTGGAAGCGCGGGAAGTCGTCCAGGTCCAGGTCGGTCAGCGAGCCGGCGTCGCGTTCACGCGCGAGGTTGACGAGCTTCTGGATCCAGTCCAGGCGCCAGATGCTGTGCCGATCCTGCTGGGTATGGGCAAACAGGGCGTACTGGATCTCGGCTCGCAGCAGCGGCCGCAGACCGCGCAGGTTGACCAGTCCCGGCCGCGGGGCCGGATCGACCGTCGCGCACCATCCGCGGAAGGCATCCTCGTCCGTGCAGGAGACCGGGACGGAGTGTCCCTGGCTCTCATAGCGCTGCCACCAGCTGGCCGGAAGAGCCGCCCCGCCGGGGCGGCGGTCGCGCTTGTAACGGTGCCAGTGCCAGCTGCACAAACCCAGCGGCGACTCTGCCTGCCCGGGGCAGACCGTGGCCTTGCAGTTTCCGTAACCCTCGCGGGGCGCTTGCTCGGCAACCCACTGCTCGAAGTCCGCCGCGGAATCGCGCGGGGCGACGTAGTACTTCCAAGAGCTGTAGTGGTAGCGACACAACCGCAGGTCGGTTCGCGGCTCCGCCGGCCGATCGGGGCAGATCAAGCACGGGCCCTCGCGCTCGAACTCGGCCCGGGACAGCGGCTGTGCCGCGGTGAGGAACTCCGCCCGCGTCGTGCCCGACTCCCGCGCCTTTCCCCACTGATGAAGGTGGTTGGAGCACAGGTCCGTCCCTCCGGACCGGACGCGTTCGCAGGCGCCGACGACGCATCCCCACTGGTAGACGGGGTGGTCTTGGGGAACCCGTACGAGTACTCCACGGAAGATAGGATCGAAGAACGGGGCACCGATCAACGCGGTGAGGATCTCCAGCCGGTCCCGGCCCTCGCGGTCGGGACGTTCGGTGTAGAGCGGCAGCAGCGAGTTCGCGGTCACTTCGTCTCACCCCAGACCGAACGCAGTGCGGCATCGAACACCGGGTCGTGGACATCGACATGCCCATAGACCTCATCGACCATCGCGGCCGACGCCCAGCCACCTGCGTCGCGGGCGATCAGGGTGTTGCCGTCCGCGGCATCGAGAACCGCCGAGGTAAACGTGTGCCGGAAGGCATGGGGTTTCACCAGCCCCAACCCGGCGCGTTTCCCGGCCCGGCCGAGCATCCGCCGGGCGCCGACCGGCGCCCACGGCTGGCCGGTATCAGCGCCGTGCAGCTGGACCAAGAGCATGCCGTGCCCGGCGCCGCGCGGGTACTCGGTCGTCATGTACTCGAAGTAGGAGTGCACCATCGCGGGACTGACGCGCTTGATCAGCCCGCCGGTCACCGTCCCGCGCTCGACCCGCCAGGAGTGCTTGGTCTTGGCCTCGGCCCGGTTCAGGTTGCCGGGCCGGTGGCAGACGTGCAGGTGCGGGGTGCGGCACTCGCCGCAGGCCGCGTTCTCCCGCAGGTGCAGGTCGACGAGGTGCAGCCCGCAGAGCTCGCCGATCCGAAGCCCGCCGTCGGCGAGCCAGTCGACGACCAGCCGGTCACGGGCGGTGTTCACCGTCCCCAGCAGCCTCTCCCTGGCCCCCTCCGGCAGCATCTTCGGGTGCCGGCGGTGCGGCCCCTTCGGCGCCAGGGGGTTGGTCGGCAGCGTGTTCTTCACATGCCCGAGGAACGAGCGGCGCCTGTCCGCCCGCGTCGGCAGGCGGGACTTGTCGAGCTTCTTGCCGAGCTCGCCGTTGATGCCGCGAGAAGCCTGCAGCAGGTAGAAGCCCTTCAGGCAGGCGGCCGCGGTCGACAGCGCCGAGCGGCCGTAGGGGCGCTTGCCCACCCGCCACGGTTCTCCGAGCGGTATGCGAACCTCGGCGCCGACGATGCCCATGTACCGTTCCAGATCCCGCAGTTGGACCGTGCCGAAGGTCAGGCACTCACGCTCCAGCCACCGCAGGTGGTCCACCAGGTAGTACGCGTAGGTCTTCTGCGTGCCCGAGCCCTCGTGCTCACGCAGGAACCGGTCCGCCTCCGTGTGCAGTGTTCCCTCGGGCCAGACGATCGTCCACGACCGCTGCCCGTCCTTCCGCTCGATCCGCTGGACCCTCAGGTCCCCGACCATGACGTGCCGTACCACTTGTCCTCCGTACCGACTCCAGAACATGACTGACGTCCCGGACACGGTCGGTAAACAAGCCCAGGACGTGCTGATCACAGTCCCAGACGGACATCACTGGCAGGACTACGGGCGGTCGGTAAAGTCGATGATCAAGACCTTCACCCCGTGGTCTCTGAGCGACTCGGCGACCTGGCGGACGAGCTGCGGCAGGGTCAGGCTCCGGGACGGGGCCCTGAAGAAGTTCAAGATGGTGACGCAGGTGCTCTTGGGTGTCGCGGTGACCGGAGCCTGGACGTAGACGACTGGGGAGTGCAGGTCGACCGTGCCCGGCACGGACGCTGGGTTGGCCGACTTGTGAAGTTTCAGCCACCGGTCTTCGAACGCGGCGACGACCCGGCAGACGGTGGCGGTCTTCCCATGCTGGCCCCAGCCGCTGACCATGGCCCCGGCCAGAGTCGGGTCTCCCTTCTTGCGGGTGTTGGCGGTGAGCCGGCGGTCGATCAGCCGGGACACCTTCGCCTCCATCGGCGTCTCCTGCAGCGGCAGATTCACGTTGGTCATCTGCCGGAAGGTGTCGTAGTCGTCACGTCTCCTGAGCGGCAGCGTCGCCCAGTCCAAGGCGGACAACCGCTGGGCCGGCACCAGCAGACCGCGGGTGGCCCGGAAGTGCTGCCAGCCGGCGAACGTGTCGCGGCTGGGTGTGTCCGACAGGATCAACTCGGCGATCCTCCTCCGGGAGGGCAGACCAGCCAGCAGATCGCGTGCCACCGTCCTGTTGGTCATGCGTCGTCCCCCGGTTCGTCATCCAGATCGGGCAGCAGGAACAGGCTCCGCTTCCGCAGGGCGTCATCGAGCAGTTGAGGAGCGGCCGGTGGCCGGCCGAGGTCTTCGCGGCGCCGGCGTAGTTCCGCGTCGACGGCGGCCTGGACGGTTCGCACGTCCCGCGACCACGACGGTTCGGCCAATTCCTCGGCGGCCACGTACGGACTTACCTCCTCAGCCGCCGTCTCCTTCGGTGGGGGGCGGTCGGATTCCGCTGCCCGGCCTTGGGCGGTCAGGCGGGACCGGGCGACCTTCTCCTTGCGGGTCATCTGGCTGGGCCACTGATCGACCGGGTTCACCGTCCGGAGGATTTCCAGGAGCAGGGGCAGAAGCTCGGCGTCGCCGAGGGGCTTGAGCTTGCGCTGGCGGACGTCGGCCATGAGGGCCTCCACGGTCTTGTCCGAGAAGGCAGGAATCTCGCCCTGTGACGAGAGTCCCGTCCAGCGCAGGTCGTGCCACGTGTCGTGGTCGTCCGGGTCCTGGAGGAAGACCTTGCGGCGATCGCGCCGGTCGCTCCGGACGGCCCATCGCCCTCCGTGTCGGCCGCCGCGGGCCGAGGGGCCCTGGAAGCGGGGCTCGTCCAGCACCGGGTCGTAGTAGTAGAGCCCGAGGATCTTCACCCCGCGACGCGGATGGATCATCACGTCGTGCTTGCGCAGCAGCTTGTAGTAGAGGTCCGGGGTCGGGATCTGCATGGCCCAGCCACCCTGGTGCATCGCTGCGGCGAACAGTGAGTTCGGGCTGTGCTGCCCGCCGGGCTCCCAGCTGGGGGCGTACTCACCGAGGGCGTGGTTCTGCCAGATCTTCACGATCCAGGTCGCGATGACGTGTTCCATCTGCCCGATCGTCAGCACCGCGTCGGCCTCGGGATCCGCGCCGCGGTCGGCGACGTCGGTCCCCGTGAACCCCAGCAGGTGCTCGAGAAGCATCGTCTTCAGCGAGCTGAAAGCCCGCTCGACCGCGAATTTATCGCGAGTCGTCGACTGCACCCGATCGGGACAGTCGGCCTGGATTTGTGCGGGTCACGCACCGGTTCCACCCGTGGTTCGGGAAGGAGTTCGCGTTCGTGGATCGTCGGCATACCTGGGACGAGGACCGGGTCTCGATGGTCGGTGAGGACGGGGCGGTGACCTCGCTGCCTGCGGCGTGGACCGATATTGACCCTGTCGATCCGTTCGTGGTGCTGGCCGCGGGACGCTGCCCGTTCCGCATCACGGATCTGCTCGCCGTCGCGGATCACCTGGATGCCCTGAAGGTTCGAGGTGTCGGCGGATCGGCGCCGTGAGCGTCGCCTGATCCACGCCGTCACCGGGCTTCACTGGAAGGCGGGGCGCGCGAAACTCGTCGGCGGTAGCGCGTTTCACCTGCTGGTTTGCCTCCGTGCGCCCCGTCGGCGGCCTTGGCCGCCGACGGGGTCGGCGCGAACCTGATGACAGGAATTTGGGCAGAGAGGCGACTGATGACGACGATGGTGGAGGACCCGAAGGTGGCGGCGCTGGTGGCGACCCGGTCGCTGAACCCGCGCCCGGAGAAGGTGACCGACGTGGTGTTTCTGGCCTCGCGGTTCTGCGACGCCAGGGACGTGGTGCAGGTCAAGTACGAGATGGTGCGCCGGGTGCGGATCGACAAGGTGCCCGTCACGCAGGCGGCCCGTGCCTTCGGGTACTGCCGTCAGGCGTTCTATGAGGTCGCCGCTGCCCTGGACGCCGGCGGCCCGAGCGCCCTGGCCGCCGGGAAGCCGGGCCCTAAGGGTCCGCTGAAGCTCACCGAGGCGGTGATGGTGCAGGTCGAGGGCTGGCTGGCGACCGATCCGGCCCTGAAGTCCCGGGAGCTGGCCGAGCGGGTGGAGGCCGTCTTCGGCTTTCCGGTCCATCCGCGGTCGGTGGAACGGGCACTGGCTCGTCGGCGGGAGTCCAGCGACCCGGAGGAGCCCATAGTCCGGTCCTGAACCGGACGTTGCCGCGGGCGTTGAGAACTACGAGCGTCTGCGCGGGGCGTCCGCTGGGCCGCGGCACGGGCTCGCGGTGCTGGCCGCCAAGGGTCTGGTCACGTTCCTGCGGGTGACCGCCGCCCTGGTGAGCGCCGTCCCGCGACGGCTTCCGGTCTCGGCGGCGCCACCGAGCCTGCCGGGACCGGTGGAGCCGGAAATCATCCGTGTCTGGTCCCGAATGGTCCTGGCGCATGCCCCTTGACCTGCGCGATTCACGTACTGGAGTGGGAGATGGATGAGCAACTGTTCGGGCCCGCGCTCAAGGTGACTGCTGATCATCTGACCCGGGACGCGTATCTCTATGTCCGCCAGAGTTCGATCAAGCAGGTCCTGCACAACACCGAGTCGACGGTGCGGCAGTACGGGCTCAAGAGCCGGGCCATCGCGCTGGGCTGGCCCGCCGACCGGATCATCGTCATCGACACCGACCAGGGCCAGTCCGGCGCCACCGCCACCGACCGGGAGGGCTTCCAGCGTCTGGTCACCGAGGTCGGCATGGGCCACGCCGGAATCGTGCTCGGCCTGGAGGTATCCCGCCTCGCGCGCAACAACACCGACTGGCACAGGCTCCTGGAAATCTGCGCGATGTCCGGGACGCTGATCCTGGACGAGGACGGCCTCTACGACCCCTGTGATTTCAACGACCGGTTGCTGCTGGGTCTCAAAGGATCAATGTCAGAGGCGGAGTTGCACCTGCTCAAGGCACGTCTTCGGGGCGGACAGCTGTCCAAAGCCCGGCGCGGGGACCTGATCAGTCCTATTCCGATCGGCTTGGTCTACGACCCTTCGGGCAAGGTCGTACTCGACCCCGATGCCGCGATCGTCGCCGCGATCCGCGCGGTCTTCGACTACTTCGACGCCACCGGCTCGGCCACCGCTGTGGTGAAGGCGTTCAACCACGACGGTCTGCGACTGCCCCGGCGACTGAAGCACGGCCCGGACAAAGGGAAGGTCGTCTGGGCGCCGGCCGCGCATTCACGGATTCTGAAGATCCTGCACAACCCGCGCTATGCCGGAGCGTTCTTCTACGGCCGCTACCAGCACAAACGCAGCCCCGGCAGCGGGAAGAGCGGGCCACAGCTGCGACCACGCGAGGAGTGGATCGCGCTCTTCCCAGGCCACCACCCCGGCTTCATCACCTTCGAAAAGTACGAGGCCAACGAGGCCAAACTCGTCGCCAACGCCACCGCTCACGGGAAAGACCGACGGCACGGCCCGCCGCGCGAGGGCCCCGCCCTGCTGCAGGGCATCACGGTCTGCGGGATCTGCGGACGCCGCATGACCGTGCGCTACCACCAGCGCAAAGACCGTGTCGAGCCCGAGTACGTCTGCCAGGCCAGAGGCATCGAGCACGGCAACCCCGTCTGCCAGCGCGTTCACGGCGCCGGCGTCGACGCCGCCGTCGGACATCTGCTGGTACAGGCACTGACCCCGCTCGCGCTGGAGGCCGCCCTGGCCGTCGCCGAGGAACTGGCCACCCGCGCGGACGACGCCGACCGGCTGCGGGCCGCCACCGTCGAACGTGCCCGCTACCAAGCCGACTTGGCCCGGCGCCGCTATCTCGCGGTCGACCCGGACAACCGCCTGGTCGCCACCAGTCTGGAGGCCGACTGGAACGCCTGTCTGCGTGAACTCGCCGAGGCCACCGACACCTATGAGAAGACGAAAGCCTCCGGCATCGGCGCCCTGGATGACACTCAGCGGGCCCGAATCACCGCTCTGGCCAGCGACTTCCCGAAACTGTGGAACGACCCGGCCACCCCGGTGCGGGAACGCAAACGCCTGGTCAGGCTACTGATCACCGACGTCACCCTGGCCCGCGCCGAGCAGATCACCGCGCACGTCCGCCTCCGTGGCGGCCAGGAACACACCCTGACGATGCCCGTTCCGCTGGCGTCCTGGCAGATCCGCCAGACTCCACCGGAAGTCGTCACCGCCATCGATCAGCTCCTGGACGACCACACCGACGGCCAGATCGCCAAGATCCTCACCGACCGCGGCCACCTCAGCGGCAGCGGACACCCCCTCCAGGCCCGGATCATTCAGCACATCCGCACCGCCCACCGTCTCCTCAGCCACCCCCAACGACTGGCCGACCTGGGCATGGTCAGCCTGCGCGAGATCTCCCGCCGCCTGGAAGTACACCCCAAGACCGTCAAGAAGTGGCGCGACGACGGACTGCTGAGCGGCCGCCTGGCCAACGACAAGGGCGAGTACCTATACCACCTGCCCGACCCCGACTTCACCCGCCCCCGCACCGGCCGACCACCGGCCTACGAACTGGTCGACAACCCAACACCCGCCGCATCAACCGAAAGAGGCGCAGTATGAACCCCGAGGTTTGTCCGACGGCCGCAAGGTGCGGGCGGGAAGGATGTTGCAGCCGATCTCGTCCTGGGCCTGCACGATCTGGTGGTTCTTGTAGGGGGCGCCGTGGTCGGTGGTGACTGTCTCCGGGGCGAAGAACGGCAGGCCCGCGACCTTGTGGCCGGCGAAGTCGGCGATGATGTCGGCCGGGACCCCGGGGTAGGGCCACTGCATCTCCTCGCCCCAGCCCTCCCGCATCGGCAGCGGCATCATCACGTCCCGCAGCAGCATCGCGATGTCCACCGAGGTGTCCGAGACCATCGTCAGGCGGAAAGCGCAGCACGAGTGCGTGTAGAGGTCCAAGGCGAGAGTGAGGACGACCGGGCGTTGTCAACTTGTTGGAGCCTGCGGTGGCGTGATCGGGTTCGGGATGTGTCTGGCCGCGGTGGGGTCCCTGGGTCAGGCCGCAGCGGGCAGGCCGGCACCGGTGGTGATCTGCCTCCAGGTGGTGAAACGGTCGGTCATCTCGGTGCGGTGGCCGGGTGCGGTGAGGCGGTGTCGGCGGGGTCGGAAGTGTGGGGAGATCCGGCTGAAGGCTCCCAGGAACCGTTGGGCTGAGCCGACGGAGCGGAAGCCTTTCATCGCGCGTTCGCGTTGCCGGGTCGGCTGATGGGAGTTCTCCGCCCGGTTGTTCAATCCCTTGTGCGCGCGGTGCTCGACCGACGGCAGCACCTCCCGGAGCGCGGCCCCGTAACTACGGAGCTTGTCGGTGACCACCACCCGCGGCACCGACCCGGTCCCCTTCAGCAGTTTCTTGAAGAAACGCCTGGCCGCAACCGTGTCACGGCGACTGGTCACCAGAATGTCCAGGACATTGCCGTCGGCGTCGACGGCCCGCCACAGGTACTTCAGCTCGCCATTGATCTTGAGGAACACCTCGTCCAGATGCCATTTATCGCCCGGCCGCGGCTGGCGTCGGCGCAGGGCGCCCGCGTAGGCAGGGCCGAACTTGCGGGTCCACTGACGGATCGTCTCGTACGACACGACGACGCCGCGCTCCAGCATCATCTCCTCCACCTCACGGAAGCTGAGGGGAAAGCGGTAGTACAGCCATACGCAGTGCGCGATGATCTCCGGCGGGTAGCGGAAACCCCGGTACGACGCTGCCTGTACCGACTCCACAACCTGCCCCTTCACCAGCCACGACCAACCCGATGATCATGACAGTCAGACCACCCTCAGCCCAAGTTGACAACACCCCCGTAACGGGTACCGGGCCAAGAAGGTGATGACGGAGGTCGGTGCTGTCACGGTGCAGGTCCCCAGAGACCGGCTGGGTACCTTCCAGCCCCGGATGCTGCCCAAGTACGCCCGCCGCACCGGGGCGTTGGACGACCTGGTGCTCTCGCTGACCGCGAAGGGACTGACCTCCGGTGAAATCGTCTCCCATCTCGCCCAGACGTACGGGATGACGACGACAAAGGAGACCATCTCCACGATCACCGACAAGGCCCTGGAATCGATGGCAGAGTGGCGCACGAGGCCGCTGGACTCGGTCTACCCGGTCATCTTCATCGACGCCGTGCACGTGAAGATCCGGGACGGCTCTGTCGCCAACCGGCCCATCTACGTGGCCGTCGCGGTCACCGCCGACGGCTAGCCCGAGATCCTCGGGCTATGGGCCGGGGACGGCGGCGAGGGCGCCAAATACTGGCAGACGGTGCTGACCGAGATCAAGAACAGAGGCGTCCGTGACGTGCTGATGCTGGTCTGCGACGGGCTCAGCGCCCTGCCTGACGCAGTGAACGCAGTCTGGCCCCAGACCGTGGTCCAGACCTGCGTGGTGCACCTCCTGCGTGCCAGCCTGCGTTATGCCTCGCGCCGCGACTGGGCCGAAGTCGCCCGCGACCTCAAGCCCGTCTACACCGCCGTCAACGAGGACGAGGCCCGGACACGGCTGACGGACTTCGACGACAAGTGGGGCAAGCGCTACCCCTCGATCGCCGGGACCTGGGAGCGGGCCTGGAGCGAGTTCGTGCCCTTCCTCGGCCTTCCCGACGCCATCCGGCAGGTCGTCTACACCACCAACGCGATCGAGTCCCTCAACGCCCGCTACCGGCGCGCGGCCCAGGCCTGCGGACACTTCCCCAACGAGACCGCCGCCCTCAAGCGCCTCTACCTCGCCACCCTCGCCCTGGACCCCACCGGCCGCGGCCGCCAGCGCTGGAACAACCGCTGGAAGTCGGCGTTGAACGAGTTCGACGTCCTCTTCGACGGCCGCCTCACCGCCGGACGGGTGTAGACCGAACAGCCCACCGAAAAACCTGTAGGCCAAACAGACGAACCACACCTGAATCCTGATAGACCCCTCTGTTCCGTAGTCGGTGGTGACGTTGGGTGCCTATGTGCTCAGCAGGATGCGGTGGCGGAGGAGCTCGAATCCGGCACGGCCGTGCATCTGCCGCATGATCCGCTTGGTGTGGGTGTTGACGCCTTCGGTGCGGCCGTTGCTCCAGGGGAGGGTCAGGCCGGCGTTGACGGCGGCACGGTCGAGTTCCAGGCCGTTGCAGAAGCTGTGCAGGTGGGGCAGGGCTGCGCAGCGGGCCTGGGCGATCCATTCGGTGAGTTTGGGGTCGTTGCCGCTGGCGGGTGTCAGCAGGGTGGCGAAGTCGCTGATGAGGGCGGTGAGCTGGGTCATCTCGGGGCAGGCCGCGGTGAGGAGGCGGAGCAGATCGGTGTCCTTGGTCCGCAAGTGGTCGGGGTGGGTGAGAAGGAGTCGGGTAAGGCGGCGGGGGGTTGTCACGGGGCGGTCGCCTTCGGCGCGGCCCTGGTTGAGGTAGCGGACCAGCAGGTTGGCGCTGCCGGTGTAGCCCAGTTTCCTGATCTCATGCAGGAGGTGCGTGACGGGCACTCCAGGCTCGGCTGCGCGACGCGTGCGCAGGTGCTCGCGGTAGGGGTCGACCAGGGTGGGCCGATAGCGCGGGGCGATCCGCTCGGTGGGCGGCTCGGGGTTGCGCGCGTAGCGCTTGACCGTGTTCGGGGCCAGGTCCAGGCGGCGAGCGCAGTCCAGCAGGCCGACGCCCGTATCGAGCAGGGCGTGGACTTTGTGCCAGCGCTCGCGGGTGGTCTGCTCGCGCACCCCGCCGGGGCGGGGCGGATTGATGGTGGCCCAGCACGGGGCGTGGGAGCGGACCGTGGCCAGGGTCTTGTCGCACAGGTTGCGCCACAGGGTACTGGTGGGCCGTCGGCGAGGTGCCTGCTGAGCAGGTCCTTTTCCTACGGCCCCCAGCCCAAACGACGCATGCGACTTTCACCGCACGTCGCTTTCCAGTGACTACTCCGTGAGTGCCGGGACGGGCTTCTTACCGTGGATGTCCGCGTGACAACTTCCGCAGACCACAAGGGTTTTGCGGTGTCGTGCGGCCATGAGATCGGCCCATGGCGGCCGATCGCCCGGTCGTCCGAGGTCGGCGAGCTTGGCGACGTGGTGGACTTCCACCTCGTCGATCCGCCCGCAGGACTCGCACCGCCCTGCGAGGAGCCGGGTGACCAGCTCCTTGCGTTTGGTGTTGACCGGGGCCAGCCGACGGTCGTTGATGACCGTCTTCTTGTTCCGTCTCAGCGGAATCCCGCCGAACCGTCCGACCAGTGGCTTCCTGCCGACGCGTTCGACGCGGGCCTCGAAGCACTTGCGGGGCCCGTGCGGCGTTTCGATGGTGGCCGCGTACTTGCGGGCCATCGTCGACACCGTCGAGCGGTGCTTGTTGGCGAACGTCATCAGCATCGAGGTCTCCATGACCCATTGCAGGCGGGCGAGTCGAAAGACGTCGCCGGCCAGCAGGTAGTACTGGACGATGCCGCGGTACTCCGACCCGTAGGTGCTGAGGATGACGTGGTCGTCCTGGTTCAGCAGTTCGGGCCGACGCGCGGGTTTGCCGCGCTGCATGTACTGGGCTTGCTTGGCAGATACCACCGAACGAGGGACACGCAATCTGATGACCCCATTGACGGAACGCTTTCCGCCGGTGATCTTGCGGTCGTTGTGGTGCACGGTGATGTCGTAGCCGAGGAACCTCGCCGCCTGGGTGCGGGCGCAACGTCGCTTTGCTAGCCCATGATCGACTAGAGTCCTGGTCTTGTGCCGCAAGATCACATAGTTGGTGACAGCTTCCCCGAGCGGGTCCGGATGGGCCTGCTGACGCGTACCTTCCCGCCTGAACTGGTCGACTTCGTCATCGAGGAGGCCGGAGCGCGGGAGGAGCGCACGCGGGGGCTGCCGGCCCGGCTGATGGTCTACTTCACGCTGACGATGTGGCTGTTCACCAGCTACGGATACGGCCTGGTGCTGCGGGAGTTGGTGGAGCACTGGCCGCTCCGGAGCCGCGAGGCGTGGCGGCCGGCCCTGTCCGGGTCGCTGACCAGCGCGCGGGCCCGGCTGGGGCAGGCCCCACTGCGGCTGCTGTTCGACCGGGTCGCCGGGGCGAGCGGGACACCGGCCACGCCGGGGGCGTTCTGGCGCGGCCTGCGCCTGACCTCCGTGGACGGCACACTGTTCGACGTGCCCGCCGGCGAGGCCAATGCCGCGGCCTACGGCCGGGCCGCCAACGGGAGCCGGCCCGGACCGTTTCCGCAGGTGCGGCTGCTGGCGCTGGTGGAGTGCGGCACCAAGGCGATGATCGGCGCGGTCTTCGACTCCTTCGCGGTGGGCGAGCGGACCCTGGCCCATCGCCTGCTGGTTCACCTGCATACCGGGATGTTGCTGATGGCCGACCGGGGCTTTCCCGCCTTCGGCCTGTGGCTGGCCGCCGCGGAGCGGGGGGCCCAACTCCTGTGGCGTGTCTCGGACTCCTTCACCCTGCCGATCGACCGGGTACTGCCCGACGGCACCTACCTCTCCCACCTCAACGGGCCGCGCGGGAAGCGGACCACGGTGCGGGTGGTCGAGTACACGGTGGTGACCGCGACCCTGGACGCCGAGGGCGTCAGCGAGGAGACCTCCGAACTGTTCAGCCTGATCACCACACTGCTCGACCCGGCCGCGGCGCCCGCCCGCGAGCTCGCGGAGCTCTACACGGCGCGCTGGACCAGCGAAACGATCTTCAAGCACATCAAGATCGAGCAGCGTGGCGGGCGCACCGCGACCCTGCGCTCGATGAGCCCCGCCATGGTCGAGCAGGAACTGTGGGCCATGCTCTGCGTCTACCAGGCCCTCCACCACCTGGCCGCCGAAACCGCCCACCACGCGCATCTCCCCGTTTCGCACATCAGCTTCAAGCAGACCCTCGCCGCCGCCCGACGCTCCGTCGGCGCGGACTTTCCCCCCCTCGGCAGCTGGCCGCCAAGGCCCGTGACGTCCAGGCCGACCTGGCCCGCGCGGCCGTAAAGCCCCGCCCCGGACGCGCCGCACCCCGCGCCACCAAGCGCAGCGGCACCGGCTACCGCACACTGCGGCCCGACGAGCCCGCCACCACCCACGTCACCCACACCATCAAGCTCCAGCTCTTCCCCGCACACCGACGGCCGGCACCACCGAACAGCCCAGCGATCCTGCAGATCACGACACCTGATGGAACGTCACCCAAGCATCGCCGGATGGCACCAGCTGCCTAATCAATCGACGTTGGGCGCTCCAGCAGCCCCTGGCACCTCTTCGGGTGCGACCACGGGATGCTCACGGAGTTGGTCAAAGGCGGGCGGGATCGGCGATGATTCGTCGGCAGGCACGGTCTTCCAAGCAGGTCACGGGGCGTCGAGAACTCCATGATCTTGAAAACCGTTCCTGTCTCACTTCCCGGGCCGCCTAACCTGGCAGATCGTCATGAACCGGACGCCCTACGACTACGCCGAAGCCCTGATCCACCCGCAGCTTGTGCGAGGGCGCGGGCAGTCATACCCCGCAGGGATGGGAAGTGCAGACCTCTGCACCCCACTTTTGAGTGAAGTCCGGTTTGCTTATCCGGGATGACACATGGTCGAGTTTCCCTCCGACCCGATTCGCTGAGGTCCCTGCTTTCTCCCTCGGCTGCGTCAGCACCCGCGAGCCCGACCGATTGTCGTATGAAAGGTCACTAATGCCTGGCCGTTCGCTGTCCTCCCATCCGATCGCCCTGATCGGCATGTCGGGTATGTTCCCCTCCGCTGCCTCGCTCGGCGACTTCTGGGATGCTGTGGTTACGGGACGCGATTGCCTGAGCGACGTTACTGACGAGTGGTGGGACTCATCACTGCACTACGACGCAAACCCGTTGGCAGCAGACAGAACATACTCTCGTCGTGGCGGTTTTCTGGAGCCTCAAACTTTCGACAGCCGCGAGTTCGGAATGCCCCCTGCCACCTGTGATTCTGTCAGCTTGGTGCAGCTCCTCAGTCTCGTGGTGGCGCGAGATACTCTGCGTGACGCCGGTTGTGACCGCGGCGACTGGTACGACCCAGCGCGCACTGGCGTGGTGTTGGGGGTGGCGGGTGTGGCCAGTAACGCAATTCCTCTGGCGGCACGCCTTTTCGCTCCGACCAATGCAAGCATTCTGCGTGATCTGGGTGCCCGTGAGGAGGACATCGAACGGTTCACCAAAGCGTTTCTCAGCAGTCTTCCGGAGTGGACTGAGGACAGCTTTCCGGGGACACTCAGCAACATTGTGGCAGGCCGGATCGCTAATCGGTTCAATTTCGGCGGGGCCAATCACACCGTGGATGCCGCGTGCGCCAGCTCTCTCGCGGCGGTGCGCTCCGCTGTTGACGAGTTGCTGGACCACCGTGCCGATCTCATGCTGACCGGTGGCTGCGACGCGGACAACTCGCTGCTGTCCTTTCTCTGTTTCAGCAAGACTCCTGCCCTTTCTCCCAGCGGACACATCCGTCCGTTTGACGAGGCGGGCGACGGGACGCTCATCGGTGAGGGGTTGGGCATGCTGGCGCTCAAGCGGCTGGAGGACGCGGAGCGGGACGGGGACCGTATTTACGCGGTTCTCAAGGGGCTGGGGAGTTCCAGTGATGGGCGCGCCAAAAGCATCTACGCCCCGTGCGGGGAAGGCCAACTGGTGGCACTGCGGCGCGCATATGAAGACGCGCATTGTTCGCCCGCTTCGATTGGGCTCATCGAGGCACATGGCACCGGGACCGCTACCGGGGATCAGGTGGAACTCGGTGCGCTGCATCAGCTTCTGACGACTCAAGAAGAGGTGGCTGAGGTAGCGCTGGGAAGTGTGAAGTCGCAGTTCGGGCACACCAAGGCTGCCGCGGGGGCGGCTGGGCTGATGAAGGCCGCGCTGGCCCTGCACCAGCGGATCCTTCCGGGGACTCTGCATGTGGACTCCCCCCGGGCGCCGGCCGGTGACGCCCAGGGGCCTCTGTACGTCAACACTTCCACCCGGCCCTGGGTGCGGGACCCGGCGCACCCAGTACGCCGCGCCGGTGTGTCCGCCTTCGGGTTCGGCGGGGTGAATTATCACGCCGTGCTGGAGGAGCATCCCAGCGCCAATGACGAGCTCCGGGTGCTTCACCGGACGCCCAGGGCGTACGTATGGCACGCCGCGGATGCCAGCACGCTGCGTGAACGCCTGCACAGCGGTGCGGAGCCCGACGCGGGCCCGCCGCCTCCAGAGCACGCACGGATCGGTTTCGTGGCCCAGGACGAGGCTCAGCTTCGCGAGTTGAGGCAGCAAGCGGTCATGGCTTTGGACAGGACTGGCGCGGGGCAGCCGTGGTCCGGGCCGGACGGGGTGTACTACGCGTCCTCGGCGCGCACCGATGTAAAGGCCGGTGCGCTGTTCTGCGGTCAGGGAAGCCAGTACGTGAACATGGGGCAGGCGGCCGTTCTTGCGTTCCCGCCCCTGCGTGAAGCCTTCGACCGTGCCAATGCGGCTTTCCCGGCCGGTGACACCCTCGCGGGAGCCGTCTTTCCGCGCCCTGGCGGCGAGAAGGCGGCAGAGGAAGGGCTGCGCCGCACCGCCTACGCTCAGCCAGCCTTGGGCGCGCTCGCGGCGGGCCAGTACCGGTACTTGCAGCGGCGGGGCTTTGCCCCGGACGGCGTGCTGGGCCATAGCTTTGGGGAATTGACCGCGCTGTGGGCGGCCGGAGTGCTGGACGACGATGGCTTCACGGACCTGGCGCGGGCAAGGGGACTGGCGATGGCCCCCGGGCCGTCACTCACCGACGCGGGTGCCATGGCGGCTCTGCACTGCGACGAGGCGGCCTTGACATCGCTGCTCGCGGAGCACCCCGAAGTGAGCGTGTGCAATCACAACGCGGCCGACGAGTACGTCGTGGGCGGTCCGAGCCCAGCGATGGAAACCCTGCTGAGTGTCTGTCGCAACCACCAGGTCACAGGGCGGCGTCTGCCGGTGGCTGCCGCCTTCCACACGGCCCTGGTCGAGCACGCCGTGGAACCCTTCGCTGCGGCGTGCGAGCGCGTCGGCTTCAGTCCGCCCCAGGTCACGGTCTACCCGAACACAACGGGGGCGGTGTACTGCGGAGAGCCGGACCGGGACAGACGGACGCTGGCTGAGCAGCTGCGCCATCCGGTGCAGTTCGCGGCGCGTCTGCGGGAGATGTACGACGACGGCATCCGCGTCTTCGTCGAGTTCGGGCCCCGGCAGATCCTGGGGCAGCTGGCACGACGGACGCTCCCGCACCCCGACGTGGACATCATCTCGTGCGACAGCGGACATCCCGACACGGGTGCGACAGCACTGTTGACTGCCGCGGTCCGGCTGACCGTCCTGGGCTGCCCGCTGACCGATCTGAACTGTCACGCCGCTGCCACCGGCGTGGCGCCGGCACCGGCCTCTGCGGTCGCCCGGGTACTGCACGGGCCGCGCTTCGCCGAGCTGGCTCGCCGCCCCCGGTACGAAAGCTGCGTCGCCGCAGAGGCTCCGGGGGCCTTCCTGCCCGCTGCGGCAGACGTCCCGCCGACCGTGGAGACTCCCCCCGTCATGGACGGGGGGCTGGCACAGGCCGCCACGGCTCATCTTGAGGCGCATACCCGGTTCCTTGACACTCAGCTGGCTACGACTCAGCACCTGAGCCGACTGCTGGATACACACGCAGGTGATTCTCAGGTGGCGGCGGCCGTGCATGCGGTGACCTCACACAGCTGCGCGCTCAGCGAGGCACACACACGTGCCGCTGAGGTGGTGGCCGAACTTCTCGTCGGCCCGTCGAGCGGCGGTGGCGGGACGAATCCGCGGGAGAGTCTTGCCTCGCCGCCGGTGGTTGGCACTGGCGTTGTGCCGTTGCCGGCGGGCACGGCGGATTCCGTACCGGACGTGGCCGTCGTGGGCCGTCAGGAGGGGCCGCCGTCTGTGGAGTCGGTGGCGCCGCGAGCGGCTCTGGCCGCCTTTCTGGACGGGAATGCGCCGGCGCCACAGCAGAACGAGCGCGCGCTACCGTCGACGGTGGAGGAGATGATCGACGGTTGTCGGGCAGTCGTCGCGGAGAAGACCGGGTACGACCCGCACATGCTGGAGGCGGACCTGCTGCTCCAAGAGGAGCTGGGGATCGACTCCTTGAAGATGGTCGAGCTCGGCGCGGAACTGTGGTCCGCCTACCCCTCGCTCAAGCGGGAGGAATTGTTCGAGCTCACGGCCGCGCGCACCATCGGCGAGCTGGCTGCCATGTGCCTGGAGAAGCTGCACGCTTCACAGAGTTCGGAGCTGTACCACTCTGACCGTAACGACCTGGCCCGCACCCATGTCGTACTGCACCCGCTACCGCACCCCGACCGGAGACTCGACGCCTACGGGGACGCGCCGAGCGCCGTCGTTTTCGATGACGGCGGGGCCCTTGCCGAGGCAGCAGCACACGCGCTGGTGACGCAGGGCTGGAGCGTCTGCCGGATCGCTCTGCCCGGAAATACCGCCGAGACTGCCGATCAGGTGCTGAAGGACTGGAGCGAGGAGGCTCTGCAACAGGTGCTCCCCCGCGTCATGGCCGCCCATCGGGAGGTGCGTCTGAGTCTGCTGCCCGTCAGCCGTACCTCCTGCGCCACCGCGCTGGACACCATCGCGCGGCTGCGGCACGCGGTGTTGATCGCCAAGCACGTGCAAGTGCCCCTGCGTGCTGCGGCCAGAGGCCAGACGCGCGCGGCGTTCGTCACCATGACGCAGCTCGACGGCGCGCTGGGGTATGCCGGCAGCGGCGGGGACGGCCCCGCCGCCATGGCAGCAGGCCTCAGCGGACTGGTCAAGTCCTTCGCACTGGAGACCTCACCCGTCTTCTCCCGAGCCCTCGACTTCCACCCCGGCCTTCCGCCCGCCCGGATCGGCCGCCTGCTCAGTGAGGAACTCCTGGACGCCGCCACTGGCATCCGGGAAGTGGGACACGACCACGATGGTGTGCGGCAGGCACCCCGCATGGAGGACCGCCCGCACACCCTGCAGCCCACTGCCGACGACGCCGGTGACCTCACCGCGGATGACGTACTTCTGGTGACGGGCGGTGGGCAGGGCATCACCGCCTGGTGTGCCATCGCCCTCGCCGAGCGTTACCGGTGCGAACTGCTGTTGCTGGGCCGCACCCCCCTGGACGAGGAGCCCGCATGGGCCCACGGGCAGGACGGCGAGGAGGAACTGGCGCGGGCCTTTGCCGAGCACCGGGCCGCCGATGCGAACGGGGCACAGCTCACGGTCGAACGGGAGGAGCAAGTCCGCCGCGTACTGGCCGCGCGGAGTATCAGAGCAACCTTGCAAGAACTCCGTGCCCGGGGCAGCCGGGCGGCCTACCTCTCTGCCGATCTGCGCGACGCCGCCAGCGTCGAACGCGCGCTGGCACCGCATGCGGCACGCATCACCGGCGTCGTCCACGGGGCGGGCGTCCTGGGCGACCAGCCCCTGTCGGAGATGCAGGTCGCCTCGCTGAGCCGGGTCATCGACACCAAGCTGAGCCTGCACCACGTGCTCGACAACCTTGCGCCCGAACGCCTGCGGCATCTGACCGTGTTCACCTCTGTCAGCGGCATCAGCGGCAACCTCCGGCAGAGCGACTACGCCCTCGCCAACGAGGCACTGAACCGCTACGCGTGCGCGTTCAAGGCAGCTCATCCGCGCTGTCGGGTCACCCCCCTGGCATGGGGACCCTGGGAGGGCGGCATGGCCAAGCGCGTGCATCACCTGTTCCGGGAAGCGGGGGTAGCGGTGCTGGACAGGGCGGCAGGCACCTCCTACTTCCTGGAGCAGCTGGAGGAGGGGCACAGGAGCGACGGTGTCACTCTCATCGGCCCATCCCGGCCCTTGCTGCGCGTCCTGCCCGGTGTGCCCGATCAGGGCCTGGTGGTGCGGCGCTCGGTCGAGGGTCTGCAGGAACAGCCGGTACTGCGTGACCATCGCATCGGGGGCCGGCCGCTGATGCCGATGACCGCCGAGATCGGCTGGATGATCCACACCGTGGAACAGGTGCGCGGCGGCGCGACGGTGACCGCCTGTCACGATTTCCGAATCAAGCGGGGCCTGTACTACGACGGCACTCAGCCCAGCACGATCGACCTGAGGATCGTGGCGGGCGAGCACCCCGACAGTGCGCACGTGAGCACCCAGCCTGCACCCGAAGCCCTCTCGGAGCCGAGCTTTTCTGGCAGTTTCAGCTGGTCCGAGCTCAAGGAGCCGCCGGTGCTGCACCTGCCGCCCCTGCCTGAGGCACCGGAACTGCATCCGGCCTACCACACTGGGAAGCTCTTCCACGGGCCTGCTCTGCAGGGGCTGCACACCCTGGTCGAACGTACGGAGGACCAGCTCGTCTTCATGGCGCGGATGAGCGAGCCCGAACTGGCGCACGGAGCTTTTTGCGGGCAGCGGTTCACACCGGGGCTCGCTGACTTGATGGCACAGGCATGCGGGCTGGTCTACTCGCATCTCGACGGCGCCTTCTGGGGGCCCGTCAGCGTCGAACGCATCGAACTGTACGCGCCGATCCCGGAGAACGAGCCGTTCGTCATCGTGGCCACCGCAGTGGAGCTCAACGCCCTTGACGGATATGCGGATGCGACCGCCTGTGACACCGGCGGGCGGGTACTGCAGCGCTGGCACCGACTGCGTCTTCTGTGGGTCACGCAGGACGCGGCCGTCCGTATGCTGACCACTTCCCGCGTACCCCTGGCAGAGCGTCATGCCTGAGAAGCCCGGCCGGCAGTCTGCCGGCACCGCGCCCCTCACCTTCACCGGCATCCCCCTGCTCCACATGCCCTCGGGTGCCCCGCCCGGGCGAAAGGCCGTCCAGGACGTTCCTGGGCCCGGCGGTCCCACCTCCGCCACCCTCGGCGAGCCGGGGGCCCTGAGTCGCCTGACGGCCTGGCATGTGCAGAGAGCCCACACCGCTGTGCTCGATGCCCACGCGGCCCTCTCCCGCCGCCAGCACCGGACCTCAACTGAGCCACCGCGCACGGCGCTTGGTGCCCCCTTTGCATCTGCCCCCGCAGGCACTGGTACTGGCACCGGCGTAGCCCTCACCAACGCCGAGCAGAGCGGGTATGGGCATGACGCGGTGGTGCGTGCAGCCCTGGACGTACTCGCTGAAGACGCCGGGCCATGGGCCGAGAGGTATCACAGCGTGGTGTGGCGGGACACCGAGCCCGCCAGCCATGTGCATGGCCCCTTGCGCTGCCTCCTGCAAGAAGGCACCGGCGGGCTGTTGGACTGCGCGGTGTACACCGGCGAGATTCTGGTGGCGGAGCTCACCTGCGGCCCAGCCGCCTCCGCGCCGGCCGGCCCCGAGGTTCCGGAGGTGCCCTGTCCGCCCGACGCCCGGCCGCTGGCCCATACCGGCGTGCGGGAGTGTGACAGTGCGGCACTCGACGCACTGGCGGCGGGAGAGGTGGCGCGCGTCTTCGGGGAGGGCTTCAGCCAGCAGCATCTTCCCGAAGACGCACGGGCCGCACCCGGATACCGCCGGGCGCTGCACCGTGTCAGCGGCATCAGCCTGCACGACGGCAAGTACCGGCAGGGCTGGCTGACCGCCTCCCTGACGGCCGGTGACGCCTTCGGCGCAGCCGACATGCTGGCGGCCGTCTTCGAGGGCGCGGCCGTAGTGGCACTGCACCGCGGCTACCATCTGACCCTGCCCGCCGCCTGGGTGGCACCGGCCGAGGACGAGCGGACTACCCTCACTGTGCGGCGGCCCGTGGCCGCCGGCACCGTCGTGCAGATGGGTCTGCAGGTGCGTGCTGTCGGACTGTACCCACGGCCCTACGTGCGTGTGGACGGCTCTCTCACCACCCTCGCGGGCGAGACCGTAACCGACGTCCACGGCCTGTGCCTGGTCGTGCACGGCAAGCCGCGCGCCGACAGCCGTCTTTACCGGGACCAGCCGCCAGTACGTTCGGTGGTCTCAGGCGGGACGGCCGAGACCAATGAACTGCACCTGGCGCACATCGCCTCCGGCGACGACCCGGACCGCATGCGCCGCCCCGTCCAGGACGACGGAGCAGCGCGCCAGTCGACGGTGGTGCGTCCCCGCCTGCCGCGCGGTGACATGCTGATGATCGACCGGGGGGTCTCCAGTCACCCGGGCGAGGGGGCGGGCGGACGCGGCGCCTACAGCATGACGGAGTACGACGTACCGGCCGATCCTTGGTACTGCCGCGAGACCGGCAGTACGACGCTGCCCGGCCTGGCGTTGATGGAGATGGCACTGCAGCCCGCCGGGCTGCTGGCAGCGGTGCAGGGAGCCTGTGCGCAGTACCCCGACCAGGATTTCGTGTGCAGGAACCTTCAGGGCCGGTTGCGTCTTTCACAACAGGCCGACTGCCGAGGCACCACCCTCCGTCAGCACGTGTCGCTGCGGTCCGCCACCGCGCTGCCCGGAGCGCTGTTGCACACCTACGAGGTGAAGCTGGCCACGGCACGGGGCGAGCTGCTGTCCGGTCAGACGACGCACGGCTATTTCACCCGTGAGGCCCTGGCCGCCCAGCAAGGCCAGGACCAGGGACAGCTCTCCGAGCCTTGGCTGCTCACCCGCAACGATGCCCAGGAGGGGGTGCAGTACATCGACGCCCGGGGCGACCACCGGCTGGGTACCGGCCGGATGGCCCTGCTGCATGAGGTGAGCATCGCGCCCTCGGGCGGGGTGCACGGTCGTGGCTACGTCCTGTGCAGCAAGCACGTCGACGCGGCGGACTGGTTCTTCGGTCAGCATTTCCTGCACGATCCCGTCATGCCGGGCTCGGCCGGCCTGCAGATGCTCCACCAGGCGCTCCAGGCCTTCGCCCTGTACACACCCCTCACCGCTCATCTGCCCAACCCCACCTTCCGTATGGCGGCCGGACAGGACCTCCACTGGTCCTACCGGGGGCAGATTCTGCCAGAGCACCACCGCATCCAGGCGGAACTGCATCTCACAGACATCACCGTGGAGCCCGACCGGGTACTGCTGCAGGCCGACGGCGACCTGTGGCGTGACGGGCTGCGGATCTACCACTTCGACAACCTCGCCATCGAAGCACTGGCGTCCGCCCCTGAGACGAGTCCCGCGTGAGTACCCTCCCCCGCCCCGACGGCCTCTATGCGGTACTGGCAGACCTGGGCCAGCCGGTGTTCGCCACGGGAGCCCCGGCCCGCGCCCATCTGTCGCACCAGGTCCCCGGCCCGGGACAGGCATTGCTGGCAGTCGCAGGAGCGATGCCGCCCGAGAGTTTGGGCGCAGCGTCCTTCCGTACCCATCACGGGGTGCGCGCCGCCTACATGGCCGGCGCGATGGCGGGCGGCATCGCCGGTACGGAACTGGTCACCGCTCTGTCCCGGGCCGGCTACCTGGCTTCGCTGGGGGCGGCGGGCATGTCCGCGCAGTGGCTGGAGGAGGCGTTGACCGAGCTGCGCCGGGAGCTCGGGGAGGGGCCTTACGCCTGCAACCTAATCCACCACCCGGCCGCCCCGCAGCGGGAACAGGAGTGCGTCGAGGCGTGCCTGCGCCACCAGGTCAGGTGCATCGAGGCGTCGGCGTTCATGCGCCTGTCCCCGGCGCTGGTGCGCTACCGGGCGTTGGGCCTCACCACAGCGCCGGACGGCCGCGTGGTGCGGGCGCACCGGGTCATCGGCAAGGTGTCGCGGATGGAAACCGCAGAGATGTTCCTGCGGCCCGCACCGCAACCGTTGCTGGACGAGCTGGCCGCCGCTGGTCTTGTTACCGCGGAGCAGGCTCGCCTGGCCCGGCTGGTACCCATGGCCGACGACCTCACGGTGGAGGCCGATTCAGGAGGACACACCGACCGCCGCCCCCTGTCCGTCCTGCTGCCGGCCATCAGCCGGCTGCGCGATCGTCTGCACCGCGAACGGGCCGAGCCCGGCGGGACTCCGGTGCGGCTGGGCGCGGCCGGTGGGATCGGCACCCCTGCCGCCGTGCAGGCGGCCTTCGCGCTGGGCGCCGACTATGTGGTGACCGGCTCGGTGAACCAGGCGACCGTCCAAGCGGCGACCAGCGACGCGGTCAAAAAACTTCTGGGAAAGGCCGGTTTCAGCGACTGCACCATGGCACCGGCTGCTGACATGTTCGAACAGGGCATCACTGTGCAGGTGCTCGGGCGCGGCACTCTCTTCGCCGGGCGCGCCTCCCGCCTGTACCGGCTCTACAGCGAGTACGGCGGCCTGGAGGACCTGCCGGACAGCCAGCGTGAACATCTTGAGCAGCAGATCTTCTGCCAGCCTCTGGAGGAAGTATGGCTGCGCACCGAGGAGTACCTGGCGCAGCAGGATCCGTTGCTGCTGGAGCGGGCCCGGGCCGATACCAAACAGCGGATGGCGCTCGTGTTCCGGTGGTATCTGGCCCATGCCTCGCGGTGGGCATGCGAGGGTGCGCTGGAGCGGGCGGCCGACTGGCAGGTGTGGTGCGGACCGGCCATGGGTGCGTTCAACTCGTGGGTAGAGGGCAGTACGCTGGCCGACTGGCGCAACCGCGACGCGGTGCGAGTAGCGGACCTGCTGCTGCGCGGCGCCGCCTACCGCACCCGGCTGCACCACCTGCGCTCCTCTGGTCTCGTGCTGCCGGTGGACGTCGCGGAGTACCGTATGCCGGTCCCCGAACCCAGCGTGGCGGGCGTGCCGTACCAAGGCGGCGGGCGTGTGCCCACTGCGGGGGCGGTGTGAGCGTATCCGGCGCAGGGGCCGTGCTCATGCCGTGGGCCGCGCGGCCGTGCCGGGTGCCGGCGGCGGGAGGCCCGGTGGGCCTCCCGCGGCGGCACCCGGCACGGGTGGGGGCGGATCAGCTGATGGACAGGGTGCCGCGGCCGTGGGCGCTGGACAGGCCGCGGGTCCCGCAGCTACGGACGTCACTGGTGGGCTGCAGACGGCCGCGCATCTGTCCACCGGCCATCTTGCCCCGGGTGACAGAGCCGGAGACCATCGCGTTCAGCGGCGCCCCCGGGTTCGCGCGCGGTGCCAGTGTGGAGGTGCCCACCTTCCGGCCCCGCCGGTCGTACCAGGTCACCGTCGCCGAGCCGCGCACTTGGCGCACGCTCGTGCAGGTGGCTGTTCCCGTCCCACGGAATGTCAGCCGCCCGGAGCGCACCGCTCGCTGGCTGCCGTTGGGCGAGGAGCAGCGTTCCAATGCCACCGTGCCCTCGGCCCGGACCGACCGCGCCCGTGCGGACACCGCGGGACTGAAGCGGACCGGGTTGCCCGTCACCGTCCGTGCCGCGCACGTCAGTTGTGCGGCTGCCGCTGCCCGCGAGGGAGCCGCTGCCGGGGAGGCGGTCGCGCTCTGGCCGCCCAGCACAGCCAGCATCGCACACCCGCCGGCCGCTACTGCGAGCCCCACTCGTCGCAGCGCCCCGGCCGCCCGGCCCTGGGCCGGTGTGCCGATCGCATAAAACTTCACACCCATAATGTCACTCCTAGTCATTGGTTGTGTACGAGCAGTGTTCAAGTCTAGGGTCAGAAACAACCAACTGAGGTCCGGCGCTCCGAATTCGCCCTCCCCTCGCACAGGCAACGGGAGAACGGCCTCGCGCCTCAGCGCCGCCGTACTGCGTCGCCCGCGCCGCGCCGTCGCCTCCGGTCTCCTCGCTGCTGTCGCGGCAGGGGCGGTGCTGCTGCTGACACCCGCGGGCCTGTCTCCCGGCGGTTACACGGCGAAGGACACCGAGGCCACCCGCGCCGACGCCCTGCTGGCACAGCGCTTCGGGGCCGGACTGCCCGACCTGGTGCTGCGCGTGCACAGCACCAGGGACGCCGACGACGCGACTGTCGCGGACGCCGGGTTACAACTCGCTGAGAACGTCGCCGGCCGTCCGGGTGTGCAGCGCGTCTTCTCCTACTGGAGCGAACAGGACCGACGGCTGCTCTCACGTGACCGCCGCACCGCGTTGGTCACCGTCGACCTGGCGGGCGGTGATGCACAAGCGGCGGACACCGCTCGGACACTGGTACCGCAACTCACCGGACGCCACGGGCCGCTGAGCATCTCCGCCACCGGCTCCTCCTGGACCAGCGTCCAGGTTTCCCGGCTCAGCCAGTCGGACCTGATCCGAGCCGAACTCTTCGGCGCCCCCCTGGTCGTGATCGTGCTGCTCGTGGCCTTCGGTTCCCTGGCAGGCGCCCTGCTCCCGGCCCTGGTCGGAGGCCTGGCCGTTGCCGCAACCCTCGCCGCCCTACGGCTGCTCGCCCCTCACTACCCCGTCTCGGTGTTCGCCCCCAACCTCACCGCAGCCCTGGGCTTCGGCCTGGCCGTCGACTACGCCCTTCTCGTCGTCACTCGCCACCGCGACGAACTGGCCGCCGGCGCTTCTGTACGCGACGCGGCAGCCGCCGCCATGCGAGCGACCAGCCGTGCCGTGTTCTACTCCGCCGCGACCATCCTCACGTGCCTGGCCGCGCTCCTGCTCTTCCCCCTGACGTTCCTGCGCTCCATCGCCCTGGCCGGCATGCTCGTCGTCGCCTTCTCCGCCGCCGGCACTCTCCTGGTCCTGCCTCCCGCCCTCCTGCTTCTGGGCGAACGCCTGCGGCGCCCCGCGCGCGCCCCGGGCACCCACCCCCTGCCCGCCACGCCGTGGGCGCGCCTGGCACGCGCCGCCACCCGGCGCCCTGCCCTGTCCGCGAGCTGCGCCGCAGGAGTGCTCCTGTGCCTCCTCCTACCGCTCGGGCACATCCGCTTCGGGCCGGCGGACGCCCGCGTCCTGCCGGCGGACGCGGAAGCGCACATGGTGTCCCGGCAGGTCGGCGCCGAGTTCGACGTGCCCTGGAACCGCACCCTGCAGGTGGTACTGCCCCAAACGGACGCCTTCACCCACGAGCAACAGGTGGACGCCTACGCGCGCCACCTCTCCACGCTGCCCCACGTCAACCTGGTCGACGGCGCCACCGGCACCTACCGCGGTGGGCGGCAGCTCTCCGGGCCCAGCCCCTCCGCGGCCCTCTACAGCGCACCCGGCGCCACCTGGCTCGCCGTCGTGGCAGCCGAACCTCGCGCCCAGGACGCCGCCCTCATCGACAGACTCCGCAACACCTCATCGCCGGGCAACCGCCTCGTATCCGGAGAGCCCGCGCGCCAGGCCGACACCCAGACCGCCCTTTCCGACCGCCTGCCCCTCGTCGCAGCCTGCATCGCCGCCACCGTGGGCCTACTGCTGTTCCTGCTCACCGGCTCACTGGTCCTGCCGCTCAAGACCATCATCGTCGGACTGCTCAGCCTCGGCGCGACCTTCGGCGCCCTGGTCACCGTCTTCCAGGACGGGCATCTGCTCGCCCTGATCGGCGGCAGCCCACCCAGCGGCGAGCTCATCCTCCCCGTCCCGCTGCTCATGTTCTGCGTCGCCTTCGGCCTCGGCATCGACTACCAGGTATTCCTGCTCACACGCGTCCTCGAAGAGCACGCCCGGGGCCGCCCCTTGAGAGAAGCCCTCGTCACCGGTGTCGCGGCCACCTCACGCGTCATCACCATCGCCGCCCTCCTGGTCGCCCTCGCCCTGCTCCCCCTGATCACCTCCCAGCTCACCATCCTGAAGATGCTCGGGCTAGGACTGGCACTCGCCGTCCTCGTTGACGCCACCCTCGTACGCGGCATTCTGGTTCCTGCGGTCATGTGCCTGCTGGGCCGGGCCAACTGGTGGGCTCCCGCGCCCCTGGCACGCTGGCACCAGCGCCGAGCCGCACCCACGGCCCCGGCACTGCCACCGGTGACCGTACCCACCGCGCGCAATGACGATCGCCCGGCAACGACACCACAAGACGAGAAAACCAGGTGAAGCACCCCCGGGAGCCCTCCAGCGCCCCACAGGAGCCTGGGCAAGCCGCCCTCGGGGGCGGCTTGCCCAGACCCACCTCTCGCTGCGGCGGCGCAATGGGAACCGGCCCGGCCAGGTACTTGGCGACCGTACGGCGATTCAGCCCGGTCTCCTTCGTGATCTGCCGCAGGCTCATCGCACCGGACTCGTACAGCCCGCGGAAACGCCTCAACTCCAGCCAACGATGCGGATCCAAGACCATCGACAGCCGCCCTCCACCGACGCCGAACAGAAGACAGCAGATTCACACCGCCACGACGGCTCGGCTGGCCTGTGAGTATGCCGGTCCCGCTACAGCCTCCGGCGGCTCTCCGGGGGCGCCGGCGGGAGTGTAAATTGGCTCTGTTCCGTAGTCGGTGGTGACGGCAGGTGACGGGCGTCGTTGATGTTGTATGCGAGATGTCAACTCCCTTGTGGCAATGGTGTTTTCGGGTCTTTCAGCGCTGGTCATCGAGGATGTGGCGGATGACGGCGGGGTGATCCGGGTCATCGCCCGGACCCGGGATGTTTCTGTGCCGTGCCCGGTGTGCGGGGTGGCGACGGCGAAGGTGCACGGGTATCACGTCCGGACGGTGGCGGATGTGCCGGTGGACGGTCGGCAGGTGGTGGCCCGGGTCCGGGTGCGGCGCCTGGTCTGCCCGGTCCGGGGCTGCCGGCGGCAGACCTTCCGCGAGCAGGTCCCAGGGCTGATCGAGCGCCTTCAGCGTCGCACTACGCGTCTGACCAGCCAGCTCTCGGGGGTGGTCAAGGAGTTATGTGGCCGGGCGGCCTCCCGTCTCACCCGGTTCCTGGCGACGCCCGTCTCATACGCCACTGCCCTGCGCCTGCTGCGGCGCATCCCCCCGCCGGCGGTGCCGATGCCGCGGGTGATCGGGGTCGACGACTTCGCCCTGCGGCGCCGCCACCGTTACGCCACGATCATCATCAATGCCGAGACCGGGGAACGCCTCGACGTGCTGCCCGACCGCGAGGCCGCCACATTGGAGGCATGGCTGCGCGGGAAGAAGGAGATCGAAGTCGTGTGCCGGGACGGCTCGGCCACCTACGCCGAGGCCATCCGACGGGCCCTGCCTGACGCGGTGCAGGTCAGCGACCGCTGGCAGTGCGCCATGAGGCGCCTTGTCGTATCCCCGACCCAGTCGGGATGAATTCGGGAGGAGATTCTTGGGTCTGATGGCTTACCCGATCCGGAAACGGTGACGGGACCAGAGCATGCCAGAAAACCGACGGCCGACCTCAGGCAGTGAGGGCGACGCGTCGAGGGACCCGCGTGACACGGTGAAAGCTGAATTGCCTGAACCCTAATTCCCAGGAGATTGAAGGTCGAATCCGTCGGAAAACGGGTCTTCGAATTTAGTGGGGGTGTGCTTCCCGTCGGCTGCGGCGCGTGGTTGCACAGCGTGAGCGCAGGCGTTGGTTCGCTCGGTTGCGGAAGCCGAAGGCGTTACGTGCTTCGAGCTTGATGAGGCGGTTGTTGCCTTCGGAGGCGGCGTTGGTGATGCCGGTGGTCAGGTAGGTCTCGATGCCGTCCCACCACTGCTCGACGGTTTCGGCGAGGGTGACGAGTTCGGGCAGGTGAGCGTGGTCGGCGACGTGGGCGAAGAAGCGGTGGCGTGCGGTGGAGATCGCGGAGGGGTCGGGGGTGACGTGCCGGCGCGTGACGGCCAGGCCCAGGAGGTCGCGCAGGAGTTCCTTTCCCTGCCAGGCCGCGTAGATCTGCTTCCCGTAGGTGCCCATGGACTCCAACTCGGCCTTGAGGAGGTCGCGTTGTTTGTCTGTGAGGTCTTCGTTGTTGCGGCGCAGGAGTTTGCGGACGGTGTAGATGCTGTCGCCCTTGCGGGCCCGGCGGCCGTGCTGTTTCCAGGTGAGGCGTCGGCGCAGGTCGGCGAGGTGGCGCTGGGCGAGTTGCACGATGTGGAAGCAGTCGACGACCACCCTCGCGTGGGGCAGTGCGCGGTGGATCGCGGCGCGGAAGGTGGAGCAAAGATCGATGGCGACGTAGCAGATCCGCTCGCGCCAGGCGGTGGGCTGGGCGCTCAGCCAGTCGGCGACCGAGGCCGCGTTGCGGCCCTCGACCTGCCCGAACAGCCCGCGTCCGCCGATGGCGTCGACGAACCCGATGTGCCAGGCGTCCGCCACCAGCTCCCACTTCTCGGTGTCCGGGTCCTGCTTCCACACCGGCTTGCCCCGCCGGGTCTCGTCGATCCCGATCGCCTCGGTCACCGGCGGGTCCTCGGGCAGAACCTCCGCGGCGTAGTGCTCGAAGCAGTGCTGGACGATCGGCCAGGACAGGCCCAGATCCCGGCCGGCCTGTACCACGGTGCGGCCGCCGTCGACCACTGCGGCACCAGCCGCTTCGCGCAGTGCGGCAGTGGTACGCATCCGGGCGGGCACCTGGGGTATCGCCTCGGTGAACGAGCCGCGCGCGCAGGCTACTTCGGTGCAGTGCCAGCGCGCCTTGCGCCAGCGGATACTCACCGGGCGCCCGCCGCAGGACAGATGTCTCGGGGCGGTGGTGCGGTAGTCCTTCAACCGCGTGGCGAAAACCCCGCACGAGGGGCAAGCCCTCGCGGAGTCCTCGCTCGTCACGACGTACACCGTCGATCCACCCGCTCCGTCGTCCTTGACCTTGGTCACACTCACCCCCTCCAGCCTCAGCAGTCGTGTCGCGTCCCTGTTGATCTCGGTATCGTGAGTGCTCAAGTCCGTGGGTTTTCATGATCGGTTGCGTAGAGAACAACCATGATCACGAAGACCTGCGGGCTTCTCGCGTCCGGGGCACCCGCACTGCAGGCCCATCACGGACGGTGACCAACCGTCAGGTCGTCACCGTCGCACCCCCACTAAATTCGAAGACCCCGGAAAACTGCCCGTAACCGACGCCGCATCCTGCGATGACTTGGTGGAAGGGTCGACGCACCTTCCGGAGTGCGGAGCGATGCCCAGCGAGGGCATTCAAGGGAATGAGTGGGGCACCTACATCACGCTAGGCCGATCCTCCGCACATAGCTGAATCGGATGAACTGATGAGTTGGCCGGTACTTCGATAAGTGCGGGTCGTTGTTCTGGACGTGCCGATATCTCGTTCGTGTCGTTCCCGGGTCCAGCGCCCCCGCATGTCGGTGGAGTTGGCGCCTGTGGTGGAGAGGCGTCTGGGTGCTCTGCCTGCCTCTGCCGAGTTTCTGCGCCGGCTGGACGTGGCCGGGATCATCGACGAGCTGTGTCCTGTCCGTGAGGTGGCTCATCTGACGCACGGGCAGGTCGTCGAGGCGCTGATCGCCAACCGGCTGTCCTCGCCGACCTCGATGGTGCGGGTGGAGGACTGGGCGCGGAAGTGGGCTGTCGAGGAGGTCTTCGGCATCGAGCCGGACCTGCTCAACGACGACCGTATCGCCCGCGCTCTGGACGCGATCGCCCCGCACCTGGAGGAGATCACCGGCTCGGTCGGCGCGCAGGCCATCGCGGAGTTCGGCATCGATACCGCTCAGATCCACTGGGACATGACGTCGATCTCCATGTTCGGCGCCTACCCGGACCAGGAAGAGGAGTACGCGCAAGTCAGATACGGTCACCCCAAGGACCGGCGGGTCGACCTGAAGCAGGTCCAGGCCGGGCTGGCCGTCACCCGCGACGGTGGCATCCCCGTCTTCCACCGTGCCTACGACGGCGGAGCGGGCGAGGTCGCCCAGGTCGTCGGCGCGATGAAGGCCCTGCGGAAGATCGCCGACCGCAAGGACTTCCTGCTCGTCGCGGACTCCAAACTGGTGTCCTACCCGAATGTCACCGCCCTGCTTGACGCCCGGGTCGGATTCGTCGCCCCCATACCCGCGGCCCAGGTCAAAGCCGGCTTCTACGCCACTGCCGACCTCGGGGCCGCCGAGCTGGTCGACTACGTCAACGACCGCGACCGCGAGCGGGAGACCCCCGCCGACCAGCGCGAGTCCTACCGGGTCCTGGAAGACGTCCACGCCATGGCAGGACCACGCAAGCGCGACCCGGTCCACCACCTGCGCCGGATCCTGGTCCACTCCACCGGCAACGCGGAGGGCCAGCGCAAAGCACGCGCCAAGCGTCTGGCCAGAGCCACCGAGGATCTGGAGAAACTGCAAAACTCGGCCGGCGGCCGGTACTACACCACCGCCGAGAAGGTCCAGGCCCGGATCGGGGTGATCACCAAGTCCCGCCGGGTCGCCAGCTGCCTGCGTACCACCGTCACCGCCGGCCCCGACGGGAAACCCACTCTGGCCTGGCACTTCGACGAGGACGTCCTGGCCGCCGAAGCCGCCGCCGACGGCTGGTACTCCCTGGTCACCGCTCTGACTCCGGAGCAGGCCGACACGGCCGAGGTCTTCCGGCGCTACAAAGGCCAGGGAGTGGTCGAACGCCGCTACGGCGAGTTCAAAGGCCCCCTGGCCGTCGCGCCGCTGTTCCTGGAGCACAACCGCCGCATCACGGCCTTGATCACCGTGATCTGCCTGGCCCTGCTGGTCTACTGCCTGATCGAACGCCAGGTCCGCCAGGCCCTGGGCCCCGAGCAGACCATGGCCGGCCTCTACCCCGACAACCGCAAGGTCCGACCCACCGGCCGCATGATCCTCTACCACCTCGACGGCCTCATGCTCCGCCCCGGCACCGCCACCGACCCACCCGTCATCCTCATCAGCCGAGGAGTCCAAGCACACCTACTCGAACTCCTCGGCATCGACGAAACCCGGCCCCGCTGGCTGGAGACCTAAAGCCCCATGTGCGAAGTCACCGGCTAGGACGTACGACAAGGACGAACATGGGATCGCCTAAGGGGTGAGATCTCCCTATGGCGACGGAGGCCCCGTAGTAGTCGCCGGAGTCACGACCGGCCAAGGAGGACGGGAAAGCCGTCCACATCGGGCGAAGGGGGCCAGGTGATCGGACACTCAAAACTCGGGAGGTATGCGAAATGCAGAGCGCCGAAACGGTACTGGGTGTCCTCCGTGAACGCGGCAGGCGTGGCCTGCCGTGCAATGAACTGTATCGACAACTCTTCAATCCGCAGTTGTATCTCATGGCTTACGGGCGTCTGTACTCCAACAAAGGAGCGATGACGCCCGGAGTCACTGGGGAGACCGTGGACGGCATGTCGCTGGGCAAGATCGAGCACGTCATCGACGCGCTGCGCCACGAGCGCTACCGGTGGAGCCCAGCTCGTAGGGTCTACATCCCGAAAGGGCGGGACAGCATGAAACTGCGTCCGCTCGGCCTGCCTCCGTGGAGTGACAAGCTCGTCGGCGAAGTGATCCGTCTGCTACTTGAGGCGTACTTCGAGCCGACGTTTTCTAACTCCTCTCACGGTTTCCGTCCCCGCCGAGGCTGCCACACCGCACTGCGCGATGTGGCCAACACCTGGACGGGCACGGTCTGGCTTGTTGGGTCTTCGAATTTAGTGGGGGTGCTGCTCCCGTCGGGCTCGCCGGGTTGTAGCGCAACGTGAGCGCAGGCGTTGGTTGGCGCGGTTGCGGAAGCCGAAGGCGTTGCGGGCTTCGAGCTTGATGAGGCGGTTGTTGCCTTCGCTGGCGGCGTTGGTGATCCCGGTCGTGATGTACGCCTCGATGCCGTCCCACCAGGTGTCGATGGTCTCGGCGAGGGTGACCAGTTCGGGGAGGTGGGCGTGGTCGGCGATGTGGGTGTTGAAGCGGTGGCGGGCGGCGGAGATCGCGGAGCGGTCAGGGTGGGTGTGGGTGTGCTTGAAGGCCAGGCGGAGCAGGTCGCGCAGAAGTTCCTTGGCCTGCCAGCCGGCGTATATCTGCCGCCCGTAGGTGCCCATCTGGTCCAACTCGGTGTTCAGAATGGTGAGTTGGTCGGGGTTGAGGTCTTCCTTGTTACGGCGCAACAGCTTGCGGACGGTGTAGATGCCATCGCCCTTGCGGGCCCGGCGGCCGTGCTGTTTCCAGGTGAGGCGACGGCGCAGGTCGGCGAGGTGGCGTTGGGCGAGCTGGACGATGTGGAAGCAGTCGACGACCACGACCGCATCGGGCAGTGCGGTGCGCACGGCGGCCCGGAAGGTCGCGCACAGGTCGATGGCGACGTACTTGACGTGCTGTTTCCAGTGTTCGGGCTGGAGGGTGAGCCAGGCGGCGACGCAGGCGGCGTTGCGTCCCTCGACCTGGCCGAACAGGCCGCGTCCGCCGATGGCGTCGACGAAGCCGATGTGCCAGGCATCCGCGAGGAGTTCCCACTTGCCGGTGTCCGGGTTCTGCTTCCAGACCGGCTTGCCGCGCCGGGTCTCATCGATCCCGACCGCCTCGGTGGCCTCGGGCTCGGCAGGCAGGGCGGTGGCGGCGAAGGAGATGAAGCAGCGGTGGACGACCGGCCAGGAGAGCCCCAGATCGCGGCCGGTCTGGACAATGGTGCGGCCGCCGTCGACCACCGCCGCCCCAGCCGCCCGGCGCAACGTGATCGTCGTCCGCATTCCGGCAGTAACCTGCGGTATCTGCTCGGTGAACGAGCCGCGCTCGCACCGGGTTTCGGCGCAGTACCAGCGGGCCTTGCGCCAGTGGACGGCCACGGGCCGGCCCCCGCAGGGCAGGTGCCTGGGCCGGGTGGTGCGGTAGTCCTTGAGCCGGGTGGCGAACACCCCGCAGCCAGGACAGGCCCGCGCGGCCGGGTCGGCGGTCACCACGTGCACCAGGCTGCCGCCCGCCCCGTCGTCCACGACGTTCACCACACTCACCCCCTCTACCCCCAGCAGGCGCGTCGCCGCCGCGTTGATCTCTGTATCGTTGATGGTCGAGCCCGCAGGTTCTTCTTGATCCGTTGTCTAGACACCAACCATGATCACGAAGCCCTGCGGGCTCTTCACATCGGGGGCGCCACACCCGACTAAACGTCACGCTGCGTAGCCATCGCGGCCGTTGGCACTCACCGCACCCCCACCAAGCTCGAAGACCCGTCATTCGTAGTAGCCGGACTTGGACACGTCGAGGCGTTCACACATGAACTCAACGGGGAACGCGTACTCCGCAGTGTCGAGTCGCATCGTTTCGATGAACTCGTACTTGCTCCCTACCGGGGATCCTTCGCGAAGTACGCAGCGCATTTTTTCAGGAAGGCGTTCTCCATCTCCAACTCGCGGATACGCCGGTCCTGTTCCTTGAGCCTGGCACGCTCATCGACGGGCAGCGGCCCGGTCTGTTTCCCATGCTCGCGCTCATACCGGCGAACCCAGGTACGCAGCGTCTCGGAATTCACATCAAGTTCCCGAGCCGTCTGGGAAATCGGCCTGTTTGACTGGAGCGCCAACTGGACCGCTTCTCGGCGAAACTCCGGGGTGTACGGAACGCGTGCCACTTCGTGCTTCCTCATTTCCTGGACAGGGCAACCCTATTGGGTCACTGTCCGGAAACTTCGGGGCCCCTGAGTTGGACCACCGCATGGTTGGTGACGCGGGACTTGGACCGGCGGCGAACCGCTGTCCTGCGCGGCCTTGGATATCGGCACTGCAAAAAATGTGCAGAGCCAGCCCCGAGGTCGGAGGTCGGGTTGGAGCCGGCGCTCTCGACGCTGGACGCACTGGACGCGCTGGCCACGAAGGTCCGGGTCGTGACTTCGGACGGCGAAGGAGCTCGATCGGTCGCAGGCCGTGATCGGCTCCTCCCACGTCAGGGCCGCTCGGGGGCCCCAAGCTGCCCCAGACCGGTCGGCCGCGCGTCTGGGCAGCAAGCGCCACGTCCTCGTCGACGGGCGGAGCATCCCGCTCGCGGTGTCCCTGACCTGCGGAATCTGCCGGTGACGTTACCCAGGTGATGCTCTTGCCGCGAAGAATCCCGTCGGTAACCGACGGGACGACCACGCCGGTGGCCTGATGCCCTGCTCGGCGACCGCGACCGCGATCACGACCGCGGCTACGACCACGACCACGACCACGACCACGACCGCCGTCCGGTTCGGGGCCTGGGTGTCAAACCGATGATCGCCCGCCGCAGGTTCCCCGCGGGGCTCCGGCCTGTGCGGTCACCGCTGGGTTGTCGAGTGCACGATCGCCTGGTTGCACAGCTATCGTTCGTCTCCGCGTCTGCTGGGAACGACACGACGACACCATGAAGCCTTTCTCGCCCTCGTCATCTGCCCTCTCACCAACCGACACGTCCGACGCCTCTTTCGGACCTCCAAGAGGAGCGCGGTTCACCAGGGGCTGATGGCGGCGCCGTCGACGAAGGTGCCGCTGGGGCCCTGGCGGGTGGTCAGTGCTGCCTCGACGATGGGTGCGGCGCCCTGCTCGACGGTCTGGGACCCCTGGAAGCGGTTGAGGTCGGTGGCGGTGGGGCCGGGGTCGACGACGTTGATGCGGAGGTTGGGGTAGGCGCGGGCGTACTGGACGGTCAGCATGGACACCGCCGCCTTAGCCTTGATCCACTGACGTGGTTTTGGAAGTGATGTTGACTCTGCTGCCCAATTCACTGCGGGGGTGAGGGCGGGTCCGCGATGATCGTTCCTGAGGTCGCTTCTCCGTCGTGCGGCCGTGGAGGCGGTACGGATGTCGATGCGGCCGGTGGGACTCCCGGGGATCCCGGAGCAGACCGTGGTGGTGGCGCGGGCGGCGTTCCCGAAGGGGAGTCTGGCGATACGGGTGCGGGACCAGTTGGCGGAGGTCTTCGCCGATGAGCCGTTCGTCGAGGCGTTCGGGGTGCGCGGGGCGCCGGGCCTGTCGCCTGGGGTGTTGTCGCTGGTGACGGTGTTGCAGTTCGCCGAGGACCTCACCGATCGGCAGGCCGCGGCGATGGCGGTGCGGGCCATCGACTGGAAGTACGCGCTCGGGGCGGAGCTCACCGACACCGGCTTCGATGCCAGTGTGCTCAGCAAGTTCAGGGCCCGGCTCGCGGACAACGGCATGGAGCGGGTGGTCTTCGACCGGCTCCTTGAGCACTGCAAGGACGCCGGTCTGGTGGCGGCCGGGGGCAAGCAGCGCACCGACTCCACCCATGTGATCAGCGCGGTGCGGGACTTGAACCGCCTGGAGCTGGCCGGCGAGAGCGTGCGCGCTGCCCTGGAGGCCCTCGCGGTCGCGGCCCCCCTCTGGCTGGCCGGGCAGATCGACGTGACGGAGTTCGCCGAGCGGTACGGGCCGCGGGTCGACGGCTGGCGCATGCCGCCCTCGCAAACGAAACGCGACCGCCTCGCCCAGGTCTTCGGCCAGGACGCCCTCGCCCTGTGCCGGGCCGCCTGGGCCGATGACGCCCCGGTATGGATCCGTCAGATCGAGGCCGTGCACCTGCTGCGGCAGGTCCTCGTTCAGACCTACATCATCCGCAGCGACAGCCGGGGACGGCAGGTGATCAAGAAGCGGGACGCCGACGACGGCGTCCCGCCCGGTCAACTCCGCCTGGCCTCCCCCTACGACGCGGACGCACGCTGGGCAGCCAAGGGCGATGACCTGTTCTGGATGGGCTACAAGATCCACCTCACGGAAACCTGCTCCACTCTCCCCGACGCCGACGCCGACGCCGACGCCGACGCCGACGCCGACGCCGTAGCTGGGGCGGAGGCAGCGGCTGGGGTGATGCCGAATCTGATCACCGATGTGCACACCACCGACGCGACCGTGCCCGATGTGAAGGCGACTGCCCCGATCCAGCGCAAGCTCGCCGCGCACGGGGTGAAGCCGACCGAGCACTACCTCGACTCCGGCTACCCCTCCGCGGACCTGATCACCAAGGCCCTGGGCCAGGGTATCCGCATGGTCACTCCGGTCCTCCTGGACCGCTCCGCGCAGGCCAAGGCCGCCGAGGGCTTCGACAAGAACGCCTTCACCATCAACTGGAAGACCCGTCAGGTCCGCTGCCCCGCCGGCAAGACCAGCTCCCACTGGAACCCGGTGAAACAGCATGGCACCGACGCCATCGTGATCACCTTCAGCGTCCTGACCTGCCGGGAATGCCCCTTCCAGAAGCAGTGCACCACCTCGCAGACCGGGCGCCGCATGCTCACCCTGCGGCCCGAGGAACTCCACGAGAACCTCGCCAGAGCCCGCGCCGAGCAGAAGACCGACACCTGGAAGAACAAATACGCCCTCCGGGCCGGCGTCGAGGGCACCATCAATCAAGCCCTCGACGTCACAGGCATCCGCCGGGCCCGCTACCGCGGCCTCCCGAAAGTCCGCCTCCAACACGCCTTCTCCGCCACCGCGCTCAACGTGATCCGACTCGACGCCCACTGGACCACCGGCCCCCTCGACCGCACCCGCCACAGCCGACTCGAACGACTCAACTACCGACTCTCCGCCTGAACGAATTGGGCAGCAGAGTCGCCGACCACTTCAAAGCCCTCAACGACACCTTCGGACACGCCGCCGGCGACGCCGCCCTCGCGGCGATCGGCACACGGCTCACCGAATGGGTTGGCAAGCGCGGCGCGGTCGGCAGGCTCGGAGGAGACGAGTTCGCCGCCCTGACCCGCATCCGGCCGCGTCGTCTTGCTCTGCGCCTGCGCCACCTGAGGCAGCTGCTCGCTGAACCCGTCACGTTCGACGGCGAGGAACTGCCCGTCGCGGTGTCCGCCGGCGCCGCCACCCCGGACGCTGTCGGCGCGGCAGACCTGCCGGTCCTTCTGCGCGCAGCCGGCGCTGCCATGTACGAGGGAAAACACAAGGGCGTCATTGTTCAGGCCCGCCCCCACCACGCTCACACACGCAGCGTCAATGGCCGCCGCGAAGGCCGGCCCGGCACCGCACATGTGAACACCGCAACATGAGCCCCGCACGCGACCGAGGTGCGGTTCGTCTCCGACGCCCAGCCCCGACGTACCAAGCGCGAGCACTCCTGATCACGGCAATGCCCCGGGGCGGGCTGTTCCGTCACCAGCACGATTGCCAGCCAGCCGCCCCGGAGCACCCCAAACCTTCCACGAACAAGGACACCCCCACCATGCGCTCCCCACTTCCCCCGGATCTCCTCATCGGCCCCGAGCGCCGACGACTCTGACGAAGAATGGATTTAGTGGGGTGCTAACGCCGTTAGCACCCCACAACAGCTAACGCGGTGTTCGTGCAAAGGCGCGCGTTGCGCGCGGCCAAGGCTGCCCCTGCGGCAGTATGCTGCCGTCATGTCATCTCCGAAACCTGGAGGTGAGCGCGAGAAGCTCGTCTCCAAGCTGCCCGCACACCTCCGACAGGCCCTCAAAGTCCGGGCAGCGCAGCTCAATACAGATCTCCAGGACGCCGTCTCTGTCGGCATCCAGGCGTGGCAGGCTCACCCGGCACCGCTGCCCCAGATCGAGACCGCCGGCGCGGAGTCCTTCGGCACGTGGCTCCCCGAAGGGCTCTACGACTCATTCAAGAGCGACTCCCGCGACCGCGGCATCTCCTATATCCAAGGCCTCGCGCAAGCCGTCGCCTTGTGGCTGGAGCAGAACCCCGCCGACGAGACCCAGACGGTACGGCGCTTGGTGGTGTGCAACCAGAAGGGCGGCGTCGGGAAGACCGCAGTGTCTGCCGGCATTGCCCAGGCGTTCGCAGAGATGGGCAGCCGGACCCTGTTGGTTGACTACGACCCCCAGGGCCACCTTTCCCACCAGCTCGGCCTCAAGGCCATCCCCGCCGGGCAGGAAAGCCTGGTCACGCACATGCTCCACCGGGACGACACCCAGCAGCCCCTGATCGACCTCACCGTCGTTATAGAGGGACAACGCTTCGGCGACCGGCTGCGTGTGCTGCCCGCTGCCTTCGACGCGTTCCTCCTTGACTCCGGCCTCACCATCTTCCGCGGCCCCCGACACGCAGCCCTTGAAAGGGCGCTCGTCACCGTCGAAGAGCACTTCGACGTCATCGTCGTCGACTCCCCACCCAGCCTCGGCCTGGCCATGGACGCCGGGCTCGTCTACGGCCGCCAGCGCGACGGTGAGAAGCCCGGCTCCTCCGGCCTGGTCATCCCCGTCGAAGCCGAAGACACCTCCGCTCAGGCCTACGGCATGCTCATCGATCAGGTCAGCTCCCTCGTCCGCGACTACGACATTGACGTCGAACAACTCGGCCTGGTCGTGAACAAGTACGACTCACGCCGCGGATTCATCGCCACTTCTTCCCTCGACAAGTGGAAAGCGCTCGGCAGCCCGCCGGTACTGTCCGTCATCCCTGACGTCAAGGAACAGCGCGAAGCTGTCCGCGTGCAGCGGCCACTGCTGGACTACGCACCTGAGTGCGACCAAGCCCACGGCATGCGGCAGATTGTGCGGGGGCTGGCATGAGCAAGGCTGACTCCCTCGGAAAATCTGCCACCTTCGACGCCGTTGCTCACCCCCTCAGCAGCCGCGCCGCGTCCTTCGCCCGGTACGCCGGACAGAGCGACGACCCCACGCCTGCAGCCGGCAGCGACAATCCGGCAACGTCACCACGCCTGTCCCTCACCCGCATCGCTCACAACCCGTTCAACCCCAGGGAAGAACTCAAAGCGGTAGAGGAGATGGCTGACAGCCTCACCGCACGAGGCGTCATCCAGCCCCTCACCGTCGTCACCCGCGCCGCCTTCCTCGGCGCGCACCCCGGCCACGAGGCGGCCCTCGAATCTGCCGAGTTCGTTGTCGTCGACGGCAACCGGCGTCTCGCCGGTGCCACCATGGCCGGCCTGGACGATGTCCCTGTCCACATCGACGACTCCCTTGCCGAAGACGCCGACACCCTGCTGGAGTCCGCCCTCACCGCGGCTGTCCAGCACGAGAACCTCGACCCCCTGGATGAGGCCAAGGCTCTGCAACGCCTCGTAGAGGTCCACGGCTCGCAGCGCGCCGTAGCCCGCGCCCTCGGAAAATCCAGCCCCTGGGTCACCCAACGGATCGCTCTGCTCAAGCTCACCCCCGAACTACAGCAAGCCGTCGAGGCCAAGAGCCTCCCCGTCGAAGTCGCCCGCAACGTCGGTCAGCTTCCGGCCCAGCAGCAGCACCACGCCGCTGAAGAAGCGATGGCATCCCGTGCGCAACGCAAGCTGCGGCGCCAGAAGGATCGGGGTGCTAACGCCGTTAGCACCCCCCCTGCCACAGAGCATCCCGATGCAGAGGCGCTGACTCCCCCGGACATGCTCCAAGAGGCAAGTCAGGCCGACGCCCCGGCCAACCAGGAATTGCTGGCGCCCCGCCAGGCCGTCGTCAAGATGCCCTGGCGGGACGGAGCCAAGGTGGCTGACATCGTGATCGAAAAAATGGGGGAGAAGCAGAGGGAAATCCTCCTACAGCGGCTGATCGCTGCCCGCAATACCGTCAGCCAGTAGTGCACGCTCGGCGACGGCGACGGCGGCCTCGGCGGCCTCGGCGGCGGCGGCCTCAGCAGCATCCTCCCCCTCCTCCTCGGCCTCGGCGGGTGACGGGCGGGCGTTCGAAGTCGCAGCCCGTCGCTGTGTGCGGTGCGCTGCCGGGTCAGGGGTGGGCGGCCGGGACGGCTTCCGTGAGGCGGTCCAGGCGCTCGTAGAGGGCGCGCACCATCCGGGCGCGGTTCTGGACGCAGTGCACGGTGCCTTCCAGCGTCGCGGACAGCCGGCCTTTCGCCTCGCGTAGAACGACGTCGGCGAGCGCCTTGGGCCCGCTGTTCTTCGGCAGCTGGTCGGCGCGGCGGCGGACGTCGGAGGCGACCGCGCGGGCGTGGCCGGTCAGCTGGAGGGCGATCTGCTCGTAGTCGCGGGTCGTGAGCGCGTCCGGGCCGGTCCACGCGAGGACGGCCTTGATGAGGCACTCGTACGGTTCGCGGTCGAGCGGGAGTTCCGCTTCGATCAGTCCGTCGGGGTCGTACAGGACCGTGTGTGTGCTGGTGTGCATGGCGGGCCTCGCTGCTGGGGCGGTCTCGCGCGGGTGGCCGGCGGTCACCGCGGGGTTTCCTCGCCGTCGCCGTTCCTGTCGTCCTGATCCTCGGTCCGCTGGGCGAGGAACCGGGCGAAGCCCCGGTCCGCGCGGGCGAGCAGGGCCAGGGACGGCCCGAGGCATGTGTGAGGATCCGGCTTCCGGGGGCGGGAGAAGGAGCGGGCCGCGGCGGCCGCGCGCTCACAGTCGGTGAAGACCGTGAAGCGCGCGTCGCCGGGGCCCGCCCCCGCACTCTCGTGCAGTTCAGTCATGACGTCGAGTCAGAACCGTCGGCCGTCAGTTCTTGCTCAGGATGAGCCGGTCGTTGCCGGAGCGCTGCAGGAGCCCGGTCTTCTTCCGGAACGTCCCCAGCTTGGCGAGCGTCGGCGCTTCGTAAGCCTTCTTCATGACGTCTCCCTCACGTACAGGTGTGCACGACCGCCTCCCGGGGCGGCTGTGAACCGGAGGCCGGTTCACAGCCGCCCCGCCAGGGCTCATCGGAAGCCCGGAACAAGGAAGCGGGTGCGCGCCCTAGCTACCCGCATCAGCGGGTGCCGTGGCAAGACCGCTAAAGAAAATCGGATCATACATAAAGCGCAAATGCAGTCGGACGGCTGCACGGCTGGTCATAGGGGGCGTCGATTAATTGATGGAGCGTGTCACGTCAGCCTGTCGTTGATGTTGTGTGCATGACGTAGGCGGCGAGTTCGCTGGGGTCGACGAGCCGGACGGGCAGTGGGTCTGCGTGGTGGCCGTGTTGCTGCAGCACCGGGGTGAACTGCGGGCTGTCGCCGGCCTGTCCGGGCGTGAGGACGAACGCCAGTGGGCGGCACCGCCGGTCGGCCGCCACGTGGATCTTGCTGGTCAGTCCGCCCCGGGAACGTCCCAGTTCAGCGGCTTTCAAGCGGGCCCGGTGTCGTCGCAGGACCCGTCGCCGCTCGACGCGGGCATCGTCCTCGACCTGTCCGTCCTGCGGCTGTTGTCCCTTCGTGCCGCCCCCTTTTCGGGCTCGACGGCAGCCTCCAGGGCCGCCAACTGCTCCGGGTCCAGGGCCATCCCGGCAGCGTGGTGGTGGGCCCGGGCAGTCGCCGAGTCCACGCTGACCAAGCCCATATCGGTCTGGCCACGGGCGGCGGCCTCGGCGATCATCGCCTCCATCAGGTGCTGGAAGACGCCCTGCCTCGCCCAGATCCGGAAGCGATCGTACGCACTCTGCCAGGGCCCGAACTCGGTCGGCAGGTCGCGCCAGGGGCTGCCGGTGCGAAATCGCCACATCACCGCGTTGAAGTGTTTCCGCAGATCGGGGATAGGCCCGACCGCAGCGATCGGGAGATGGGGTTCGATCAGAGTCCACTGCTCGTCGGTGAGATCGCCTCGCGCCATGACTGATGGCCTATCAAGACCGGGCCTCCGTGCGCAGGCGATCTACCGAACTCATGATTTGGACTCCAGACAGGACCTAGATCAGCACGGCGAGATGCTGACGGAGATCCTCACCATCCTCCGCGGCACGAACCCCGCCCGGTGACCGACGCCACTGGCCTTGCCGCCGTCATCGAGGGCCAGGCCGCGCTGCGCCGTGAGGTCCGTGACGGGTTCACCGCGGTGAACACCCGCCTGGACGCCCTCACCGACGAGGTGCGTACCGGCAGCGCCCGCATCATCGAGCTGCTGTCCGGTCTGGTCGGCAAGGACACCAGCACGGACTGAACCGGACGCGGGCAGCAGGGCGTCAGTCAGGGATGGCAGGCTCGATCAGCAACGGAGCTCCGGCATAGGTGAGTTGGTGTGAGAACCCTCGTCCGGCCGGAGCTCCGCCCTGCTCAGCACGCCGGCACGCGGCTCATCACCAACCCCGCACCCCTCAGGCGATCTTGAAAGGGCCGCGCCCGGTTCCGGGGAGCTCGAACGACCTGTCACCCGAGGCCGAGTGGGGTGGGGCCGATGGCGTCGTTAAGGCCAGTGGGGTGGTTGGGGCTCCGGGCGCTGTTGGTCCCTTTCGGGCCGGTGGCTGTGTTACGGGGTGGTGGGGGTGGCTTTGTTGATGCAGGTGATGAGTTTGGTGAATGCTGTTCGTACGTTGCTGCCGGCGGTGGTGGGGTCGACGGTGCCGGGGGCGCCGTTGGCGCTGTTGGCGCCACCGCCACCGCCACCGCTGAGGCCTCCTCCTCCGAGGATGTTGATGTCGGTGGGGGCCTGAATGGGGACGGCGAGGTTGAGGTTGCTGAGGACGAGCTGGAGGAGGCCGGCGAGGCCGAGGAGGCCGCCTGCTGCCGAGGCGGGGGGGACGACGGGGATGGGTCCGTGGGTCCCGGCGGGGCTGCTGGTGCCGGCGATGGTGGCGTAGGCCTGGGCTTCTGCGGGGCAGGGGCTGGGCGGGGTCGGGGGTGCGGCCTGGGCTGCGGTGGCGGGGATGGCGAGTGCGAGTGCGAGGAGTGCTGTTGCGGTGGCGCGGGCTGTGGTGCGTGTTTTCATGATCGGCTCCTGTGGGGCGTTTCTGCGGCCGGGTGTCGGTCGCGTATCAGGTGTATCCCGATCTGTAGCTGTTTGATATTCAATGCGGCCATATGGGCTTTTTGGCGACCTGGAGGGGTTCCCGGTGGTCTGACTGTCATGATCATCGGCTAGGTCGTCGCTGGCGAAAGACTCGGTACAGGCACCCCCGTACCTGACCAGCTGATCAGCACCTCCCACACACCGGGGGAACCTCAATGGCGCGCTGGAAGTGGTCCGATGCGGGAACCAGCCTGCTGACTGCACGAGGATCGACCCGTCATCGGTGAGGTCACCCTTTGGGGTGACACCACCGGATACGGGCACCATGCGTGACTGAACGTGACAACTTCAATACGTTGCACAGCCAGTCAATACAAGATGATCAAAGGGGTCTCATGATGTACACGCGTCAGGAGAAGTTTCAGCTGACAACAACCGTACGGCGACGGCTGGCGGCGACCGCGGCTGGCCTCGCCACAATCCTCGCCGTGGGGCTGGTGACCGCAGCACCGGCGAGCGCTGCGGTGAAGTCCACGTGCGGCACCCATATCTGCGTGGCAACCGCCTACCAGGGCACCCGCTATGTCCAGGACATCACTGTCTGGACCAGGGACGGACTGCCGGGGACGTTGCGGGCCTTCGCGGGCAGCTGGGCACAGCAGAAGCTCAACGACGACCACCACCGGTTCGTCGTCAACCGCGAGCTCGGGGAGCCTGGATCTGGACGGCTGGCCGTCTGTGGGGGCTTGAACCGCAGCGGCAGGGTCATCGAGAACCACTGCGTACTGATCCCTTGATCCGACAGTCCCGGTCGTGAGCGGGGACCGGAACGACGGGCCGCTCACCACGTCATGGGCCGGCCGGAACTCTCAGTGCCGTCGGGCGATGCGGTCCAGGTCGGCGTCCAGGACGGCGAGATCAGGATGGTCGCGGAGCGGCTGCTCGCGGGCCCACTCGGCCAAGTCCGCTTTGTGGGCGGCCCGGACGTCGTCGAAGCCGGCCCCGGTCACGACGGCGAGAGAGACGATGTCTTCGTCGGTGAGGCCGTTGAACCGGTTGGCCGGGGCCCAGCTGATGGAGATGTCGTCGGGGTAGTCGACGTCGGCTGCGCAGAGGCGTTCGTAGAGCCCGCGGCGGAACAGCGTGTCCTGGCCCCGCCAAGCGATGGGCTGCTACGTGTTCGTAGTGGCCCTGTCGTGTGTCGGTTCGCTGGGCGGTGTCCTGCGCACCGGAGCTCTGCCGGTCGGGGCCTGGGTGGGAAGTTCGCGTGCCGGCCGCCCGTTGTACGGGACGGCCACGCATCTTGTCGACGTTTCCCTCCCACCCTGCGGGAGCACGCGCAACAGGACCTTGACCAGCGCTTTTGACGTGCTGAGCTGGGTTGCATGATGACGTTCAAGCAAGTCAGCAAGGGCTCCGCGTACCGGTACTACCTGCGCCAGGTCGCGGTCGGCGACGGCCGCCGGCCCCGGGGCAAGAACCTGGACCAGGCGCAGGAAGAAGCAGGCGTCCTGCCCGGCGTGTGGATGGGCCGGGCTCTGCCCGCAGTCGGCATCACCGTGGGCACCCGGGTGACGGAACGTCTCGCCGCCGGAGACACGCCCGCGCAAGCCGAGCGCGCAACCCGCCTCGGCTACGCGGTCCAGAAGTGGTCCGGAGGCGATCTCGTCTTCCGCGCACCGGGCAGCGTCCAGATCCTGTGGGCCCTGGGCAGCCCCATGGTCAGGAAGGTCATCGAGTCCGCGCACACCCGGGCATCAGCGCCGCGATCGCCCGTTGCAAATCCGCGATGTGCTCGCCCCGCTCCGTCAGCCGGCATTTCAGATGCGTCACCTCCGCATCCGCCAGTTCCCGGCCGTGCCGCGCGCGCTCCAGCTCGGCACGCAGCGCGGCGACGTCCTCGACCTGGCCGTGCTCCTGGTCGCGCGCGACGTCCCCGGCCGCCGGGGCTGACGCCTCTGGCGGGGCTGGGGTGTTCAGCCGGAAACCGGCTGCCAACAGGTCGTCCACCGGGATCACCCATCCGCGCTGCGGATCCTGGAGTGCCCCCGGCAGGTCGCCGGCCTCACGGCGGCGGCGGATGGTCGTACGGCTGACGCCGCACGCGGCGGCCTCCCGTTGGGTCAGCGTCGGGCGCGTGGTCATGCCCACATCCTCCCCGCACCTCGCCGTGCTCTCGCTTCTCGTGGTGCTGATGATCGCCGGGGGACTCGGCTACCTGGCGTGGCAGCACCCGGGCGCTGCCACGCCGCTCACCCTGGCCGCCACCGCCGGCGTGGGCCTGGCTGGCCTCATGCTGGTGGTCCTGCGCCGATGACACCCAGCCTACGAATCGCAGGAAACCGCCCCTTGACCACCCCGGACGATCAAGGCCGAAACCCCTTGACCACCCCGGCACCCGCAGGTGCGCCGCCCCTCCCGTGGCCCGCCCGGTCCCGGTCTGTCTGGCGGCGTAGCGTGAGGGGTATCAGTCCTGGCAGTGGTTGACAGCGTTCAGCAGTTCACAGTCTGAGGGAAGCGATGACCGACGAGCCCGCCCGGTATCCGATCAGCCCGCCCCCCGTCTCTCGCATCGCCAAGTACCTCGGGGGGCCACGCGAGACCGAGACGTACATCGGCGTGAAGGGAGAGCGGTTCCCCGAAGTCGTCGTTGTCCCCGGAGGTCGCTACGAACTCGGCAAGGACGAACGGGGCCGCGCCCTGTACATCTTCCAGGCCACGCCACACTGACCGGCCGGCACGTGCCTGCACGGGGCCCGGTGGTCCGGGCTTACGACCTCGGGGGAAATTGAGGTCGGGGCGTGCTGGCCTGGCGGTTCGGCTGGTGGGTGATCAGCAGGTGGTGTCGCGGACGGGGACGAGTTCGGTGCTGGTCTGTCGGCGGGTGGCCCGCTGGGCGGATCGGTCGGAGACGAGACCGGCGATCGCGAGGTGGGTCTCGACGTAGGTGTCGAGCCGTCCGGTGAACCTGCGCAGGGGCGCCCACTGGCGGAGCTCGGCGTTGCTGTGCTCGACGCAGATCCGGGCCGAGGACTGACGGCGCCTGGCCTCCTGCCAGGCGTATTTGTCGCCATCGCACGCCTCGTCCGCGGGCTTCTTCGGCGGTGCGCTGACCTGGTCGGGGAACTCCTTGGCCAGCCCCTGGTACCCGGAGTCGACCCGGGCCTTGACTGTGGGACGGGTTCGGAACTGCTCGGCGATGCCCTCGGTTCGCAGGGCAGTCTGATCGTGCATTCGGCCCGGGCGGACCACGCCGGACAGCAGCATGCGGCCCTGGCCGTCGCTGAACGTGGTGGTCTTGATGGTGTTCTGCCTGCGCTTGCCGGAGACGAACGCCCGGCGGCCCGGGCGCCGTGCCTGAGGGCGGCGGACCTGGGTCTCGGCCCCGTCCATCCGCAGCTCGACGCCCTCGGCCTCGGCATAGGCGAAGACGTCCTCCAGGCGTTGTCAACTTGGGAAGCTGATGTTGATCTTCGCGGGAAAACGTCCGGCCGACCGTCCCACCCGAGCGTCAGATCTCTCGTCGGAGACCGTTCAGAGGGTCGGAAACCCGAGAATTTTCCCGTCGCGGGCATGACATTCTTCCCAAGTTGACAACGCCCCCGTGCGGCCTGTTCCCATCCTGCCCTGTCCGGTATCTCCCGCGCACATTTCGGCGAGTTGTTCGCCGAACTCGCGGGACCGTGGGAAGCTGCCCGCCAGTCCACGCTGCGTGCGGCACGCGGTGGCTCGCGCCGACGGGCGGAAGGGGCTGGGCGCAAACCGAAGCTGGTCTTCTTCGACCGGCTCCTGGTCACGCTGGTCCATCTGCGCCACCAGTTGCCGCACGCGGTCCTCGCCGAACTCTTCGACGTGGACCGCTCCACCGTCTCCGAGGCCATCCGTCAGGTCCGTCCGCTCCTCGCGGCCCGCGGGTTCGCCGTACCCGACCGGGCGGGGCTGCGGCTGAAAACCCTGGAGGACGGCGTTGTCAACTTGGGAAGAATGTCATGCCCGCGACGGGAAAATTCTCGGGTTTCCGACCCTCTGAACGGTCTCCGACGAGAGATCTGACGCTCGGGTGGGACGGTCGGCCGGACGTTTTCCCGCGAAGATCAACATCAGCTTCCCAAGTTGACAACGCCCTCGCCGCGCATCCGCGACCTGGGCAAGATCACCCTGTACCGGATGGGCGCGAAGGCCGAGTACGAGGAACGGTTCCCGACGGCGGGGCCGCTGCTGACGAAGAAGGCCAACCTCGACCTGGTGGCCGACCACTGGGACGACCTGCTGCGGCTCGCGGGGTCGCTGAAGTACGGACAGGCCACCGCCTCGCTGAAGGAGTACGGGGCCATCCGCAGGACGATCTACGCGGCGAAGTATCTGTCAGATCCGGTGTACCGGCGGAAGATCGCCCGGCAGCTGAACAAGGGCGAGTCGCTCCACTCGCTGCGCCGTCAGCTCCACTACGCCCGCGAGGGCAAGGTCACCCGGCGCCAGCCCGAGCAGCAGAACGAGCAGGCATGGTGCCTGACGGTGGTGACCAATGCGGTGGTCTGCTGGCACACCGAGTATCTGGGCCTGGCTGTCGGCGAACTGCGCGAAGCGGGCCGCGAGGTGGACGCCGAGGTCCTGGCGCACATCTCCCCGGCCCGCAGCTCCGCGGTCAACTACTACGGCTCCATCACCGTCGACTACGAGCGAGAACTCGCCCAGCTCGACGACAAGGGTCACCGGCCGCTGCGGACCGTGGCCACCGACGAGCCCGGCGCCGGCCTGTAACCGCAACCGGCCCCGGCGCCGACCCACGGGGGGGGGGGGGGGGGGGGGGGGGGGGGGGGGGGGGGGGTGCCCCTATGTCTTTCGTCAACCCTGGACTGTCCCCTTCGAGTCGGTTCGTCCGTGTCGGGTTCATGCGGCGAGTTCGACGTTCTTGGGCTCGCGGGGTTCGTAGAAGGTGCCGTTGCGGAGCATGGCGTGGATGACGTTGATGCGCTGGCGGGCGAGGCGGAGGAGTGCCTGGGTGTGGGTTTTGCCGGTGACGCGCTGCTTGTCGTAGTAGGTGCGGGAGGGCGCATCGTGGAGGGCGGCGAACGCGGAGAGGAACATGGCGCGCTTGAGCTGCCGGTTTCCGCGGTGGGGTGCGTGTTCGCCGCGGATGGAGCTGCCGGAGGATTTGGTGACGGGGGCGAGGCCGGCGTAGGAGGCGAGGTGCCCGGCGGTGGCGAAGGTGGAGCCGTCGCCGACGGTGATCAGCAGGGCGGCTCCGGTCCTGATGCCCACGCCAGGCAGCGACATCAGGAGCTTCGAAAGAGGGTGGGCCTCCAGCAGGGCGCTGATCTGCCCTTCCAGCGTGCGGCGCTGGTCGAGGACGGCGGTGAGCTGGGCGGCGAGGGAGGGCACGATGGTGGTGGCGGCCCGCGTGCCGGGCACGATCACGGTCTGCTCGTCCAGCGCGTTGAAGATCTCGTCGACCAGGCGCTCATACATGCGTGGCGCCAACGGTCTGAGCAGGGTGATGAGTTGGCGGCGTCCGGCCTTGCGGATCTGGGCCGGGGAGCCGAAGCGTTCCAGCAGGGCCCGGACGGCGGGGTGGTGGACGCGGGGGCCCAGGACGCGTTCCAGGGAGGGGTGGATCTGGGTGAGCAGGCCGCGCAGCCGGTTGGAGACGCGGGTGGCCTCACCTGCGAGGTCGTCGTCGAAGCCGACCAGCATGGCGAGCTCGGCGGTGGTCTCGTCGGTGAGCTCGATGGAGCGCAGGGTGTGGGGCATGGTGCGGGCGGTGTCGGCGATGATGAACGCGTCGCGGGCGTCGGTCTTGGCCTCGCCGGGGTAGAGGTCGGCGGCCCGGCGCATGGACAGGCCGGGCAGGTAGGCGACCTGGCAGCCGGTGTCGCGGGCGACCGCGACGGGCAGGGCGCCGATGTTGGCGATCTGGTCGACGATCACCAGGACGGTGCCGAACTTCGCTCTGAGCTTGCCGAACAGGGCTCGCAGTTTGGGCTCGCTGTTGGGCATGCGTTTGTCGTGCACGGTCTTCCCGGCCGGGGTCAGGCCGTGGGCGTGGTGTTCGCCCTTGCCGACGTCCATGCCGAGGAATACGCCTATGCCGCTTGTGTCGAACATCCGCGTCCCCTTGGGCGGGTGAGCATCCGTCCCGGCTATCCCTACGGCACCGCGCGCCGGCAACCACGTTATGCAGATCTGCCCCGAGCACGTCCGGCGTTGCGCCGGACACGGTGGCGATCAGGCCCCTCATCAGCGGTCAAGCGGTGCCCCAGGCCCGGTGACACCACCCCCCAGGCCATCCGTTCGGCAGGGGGAAGACAGTCATGCCGGACCCGGGGGCCAGGAGCCCCATTGCGGGGCCACGAAAAAGATAACGGGGGGAGGGCGGCGCCGGGGCCGGTTGCGGACACTCTAATGCGGTGGCCGGTCAGGTGGCGGGGATGACGTAGGCGCGGGCGAAGTGGGTGCCGATGTGGGCTTCGTGGAGGTGGCCGGCGATCGCGCGGTCGCCTTCGACGCCCATGACGACGTGGAGATGGACGAAGCCGTTGCGGATCTCGCCGGTGCCGGTCATCTCGCCGGGCAGGTCGTACTTGGTGATCGTGTCCTTGAGCGCGTCACCGGCGGGCATGGTGGAGACGGTGAAGGAGTCGGCGGCCCCGACCAGGGAGACGATCGCCGCGTCCGTGACGCCGGCCTCGGCGGCCTGGCGGTTCAGCTCGTCGACGAGCTCACCGGCGGGGACTTCAAAGACGATCATGCGGGACTCCGTCCGATCATGGGGCTCAGCTCCCGCAGCATGACCGAGGAGCACCAGCGTGCGCCAGAGTCCCGGGGGTTGAGGGCTTCCTTCGCGAAGCGGGCGGCGAGGAAGTCCGCGCGGCGGGCGTACGCGGTCGGCTGGGAGGCGATCCGGCCGGCGGTGTCCAGTCCACGGCGCAGACGCGGGAGGTGGCGGCCGTCATGTAGAGGTGGCGGACCTCCTCGTCGTGGGCCAGGACGCGGGCGACGTCGTCGGCCTGGCCCTGTCCGGGCAGCTTGGCGAGGATGCCCGCGGCGTTGACGCGCAGGATCGGTACGTCTCCGTCGAGCATCCACCGGCGCAGGTTCGCGGTGGACGCCTTGTCCGCGAGCGAGGCGGTGACGATGTCCGCGCCGTGCTTGGTCTGCACGTGGGCCAGCGGGCCCGGGTCGCGGCCGGCGATGCTGGCCGCCATCTCGGTGGCGAGCGCGCCGTGCGAGAGCGCCAAGGCGGACAGTCCCAGGAAGCCTCGTCGGTTCACGCGGTCGAGGGTAGCCTCCGCGGCCAGTTGTCCGTCAGGGACGCCCAGCACGCGGGACAGGTACCCGGTCCAGTGCCTGCCCGGGATGACCTTGCCCGTCTCCCAACGCTTGACCGCGTCCCGGCCCGGGGCACCGGTGGGGTCACCTGCACAGATGGCCAGCTCCTCGGCGAGCCGGGCCTGTGTCCACTGTCTGAGTAATCGCAGATCACGGATCAACTGTCCGATCGGCATGGGCACATGATGCCCCCCGAGATGCCCCTCCGTGGCGGTCTCGTCACGGTTCACCCTTGCGGGAGCCCGAACACGGAGGTTGCGCGATGAACACCGCACACCGGCCCGCTTCCCACCGCCGACTGCCCGGCTGGCTCGCCGAGGGCGCCGCCGCCGTCGACCAGAACGGCCACGGCCGCCGGGGCATCGTGCAGTTCATCGGCGAGTGGGAAGACCCCGCCACCCGGCGCGTCACCCCATGTGCGATCTTCCTGCGTCCCGAGGGCGGCGGCACGGAGTGGATCGTCGCCGACCACCGCACCCTCACCGAGGGCTGAACACCACCAGACTTCCCGCCCCGGCCAGGGGCGGGCAGGCGGGCCCGGCGGGCTGAGAGCGGACAGCGCAAGATCCTTGTAGGCGGACATTTTGGATCCCGCTTGGCGGACAGCTGATCTCCCTGTCGGTACGGCCGTTCGTGTGTTTTCGAACCCAGGTACCGAACTGGTGATCCCTCCGGGGGTTTGCTCGCTGGTGTGAGGACAACGAGCTGGACCGCGCCGGAGGGACCGTGAAGAAGTCTTGCAGGGAGATCATGGAAATCTACGAGGCCCTGGACGCCACCGGGTGTGCGCATTCGGCTGCCCAACTGGCCGGGGTCGACCCGAAGACCGTCCGCAGGTACGCACGGATGAGGGACACCGGTCAGCCATCTGACGCACCGGTGATGCGGCCGAAGCTGATCGACCCGTTCCTTCCCAAGATCGAGGAATGGGTGGAACGTTCGCAAGGCAAGGCCCGCGCGGACAAGCTCCACGAGCGCCTGGTGCTGCTGGGGTTCACCGGCGATGAACGCACCACGCGCCGGGCGGTGGCGGTCGCCAAGGGCCGCTGGGACGCAGGGCACCGCAGAACGTATCGCCCATGGATCACCGAGCCGGGGCTGTGGGTCCAATTCGACTGGGGATGGGGCCCGAAAGTCCCTGGTCCCGGCGGCGGTGCGCCCCGCGTGACACTGCTGTTCTGCGCATGGCTGGCCTGGTCCAGGTTCCGGGTGGTGATCCCGGTCTGGGACCGGACCCTGCCCACGCTGATCTCCTGCGTCGACTCGATGCTGCGGGCGATCGGCGGAGTGCCGACCTATGCGCTGACCGACAACGAGAAGACGGTGACCATCGACAGGGTCGCCGGTGTCGCGGTCCGCCACCCCCAAATCGTGGCCGCGGGACGGCACTACGGCCTTCAAGTACATACGTGTGTGCCGTTCGACCCCGAATCGAAGGGCGGCAGCGAGGCCACGGTCCGCGTCGCGAAGGCCGACCTGGTGCCCACCGACGCCAACCTGCGGCCCGCCTACGACTCGTTCGCCGAACTGCGCGGGGCCTGCGCGATCTTCTGCCAACAGGTCAACAACCGGGTCCACCGTGAGACCGGCCGGGCCCCTTCCACCATGCTCGACATCGAGCGCACCCGCCTGCACGCGCTGCCCGCCGGCCCGCACACCCTCGCACTGGGCGAGTCGAGGCAGGTGCTGCGGGACCAGACGGTGCGCTTCGGGTCGGTGCGCTACTCGACCCCGCCCGGACTGGTCGGCCAGGAAGCGTGGGTGCGCGTCGACGGCGACGAGCTCGTCGTGGTCTGCGACCTGTCCCAGCTCGCCCACCGCCCCGAGTGGATGCAGGGCCCGGCCGGCCTGGCCGAGGTCGCCCGGCACCAGATCGCCCTGCCCGGGCGTCCGGTCATCGACACCGCCCACTACCCCGACCACCCCCAGGAGATGGACGGGTCCCCGCGCCCGCCCAAGGTCAAGCCCGGCAACGACGCCGAGGAAGCCTTCCTGGCACTGGGCCCCGGGGCGAAGTCCTGGCTGATCGAGGCCGCCGCGGCCGGAACCACCCGGATCCGGGTCAAGATGGCGGGCGCCGTCGAGCTCGCCGCCCTGGTCGGCACCGCCGAAGTCGACCTCTCACTCGGACTGGCGGCCATCAACCGGCGCTTCGCCGAGGGCGACCTGATGTCCATCGTCCAGCACCGCAAAGAGGCCGCCCGCCCCGCCGACCTGGTCGTCGCCGACGAGGCACACTCCGCGCAGCCCGGCACCGGCGCCTGGTCCGACTTCGGCCGCCCCGCCACCTGATCCCCCGTTCCCGGGCCGCGAAGCGGCCCGGGAACGGACAGTCCCGAACCATCCAGCAAGGAAAGGCAGTTGCCCATGGCCACCACAGCCGTCATCGATCCGCCCGAGCTGATCCCCGCCCCGTCCCCGGTCCCGCCCGCGCCTCTCGCGCCGCCGATCCCGGCCGAGCTGGACGCGGTGCTGCGAAGGATGCGGTTCCCCTACCTCCGCGCGGCGGCCCCCGACGTACTGGCCACCGCCCGGGCCCAACGCTGGGACCCCGCCGAGGTCGTGCGGATCCTGCTGGAGGCCGAGGCCCACGGCCGCAACGAGGCCACCCGCCGCAACCACCACCGCCAGGCCGGCCTGCCCTCCGGCAAGACCTTCGAGTCCTGGAAGGAAGCCGACTCCTCGATCCCGCTGCCCACCCAGCACGCACTGATGACCCTGGAATGGATCGGCCGCGCGGAGAATTTGGCTGTCACCGGGCCGTCGGGGACGGGCAAGAGCCACCTGGCGGAGGCCCTGGCCCACAAGGCCATCGACGCCGGGATGCAGGTCGCCTGGTTCACCCTGGAATCGCTGACCACCCACCTGGGGCGGGCCACCGTCGACAACACCGTCACCAAGGCCATCGCGAAGATCACCCGGTGCGATTTGATCGTCGTCGACGACATCGGCATGCTCCCGTCCGGACAGGCCGCCGCCGAAGCGTTTTACCGTGTCATCGACGCCGCATACGAGCGCCGCTCGGTGATCGTGACCTCGAACCTGCACCCCTCGGGATTCGATTCGATCATGCCCAAAACCCTGGCGACCGCGGCCGTCGACCGGCTCCTGCACCACGCCCACATCATCCTCACCGAGGGCTCCTCGCTTCGGCTCACCCAAGCCACCACAGGCCAGGGTGTCACCCCGTTGGCCTGAGCCCGACCGAGGGACAAATAGTCATACCGGACAGGGAGATCAGCTGTCCGCACACGAGGACCTGAACTGTCCGCTCACCCGGATGTCCCACTGTCCGTGGACAGCGGGCCCGGCACTCTTCAGGCGGGGCCGCACGGGGGATACTGCGGGCATGGATGAACTGCCGCAGCTGGAGGTCGAGGGCGGGACCTGGTACCGCGCGGTGCCCCCGTCCGCCGTCCCCATGCCAGCGGCCCAGATGCCGGTAGACCTGCACGGCCAGCGCGCCGTGATCTCCGAGCCCGGCATCGGGATCCTCCACGATCTGCGGATCCTCGGCAGCGCCCGCCAGGAGCACGGCGTCACCTGGCTCGACGTCGTGCCCGAGCTCGACTACTGGCGCACCAAAATCAGCCCCGGTCCGGTCGCCACCCGCTGCCTGCCCATCGACCAGATCTACATCGAGCACCGCCTGGCGTACGACCCGCCCGCCGCCGACGTCGTTGTCGCCCCTCCCGCAGCCACCGCGGATCCTGCGTCCCTGCTGCGCCGCCTCGCACCGCGCCCCGACATGCCCGGTGTGCGAACCCCGGTCCCGGCGCGCGGCATCACGCACCTGCACGGCCGGCGCATCATCCAGGTCGCCCCCCTCGGTTTCGCCTGGGACCTGCGCGCCGTCAGCGAGCCGTACCAGGACAGCGCAGGCGACATCGTCCTCAACTTGACCGCGGCCTACGACTACTACCGCTGGGTCATCACCGGAGCCGAGCCCGACATCACACCCATCGGGCTGTACCTGCTGTGGACTGAATAAGTCACCCCGCCTGCCCCAGACTGGGATTGACCACGACGAGTTTCCGCACCAAATCCGACCAGCGACGCAGGGAAGAAGTCGGTCGTCGGTACGCTCGCCGCATGCTCATCGCGCACGTAAGCCCCAGGACCATGGGCAAGACCACCAACGCGGCGTTCCTGGCCCATGCCATGCACGAGCGCGGCTACCCGATGATCGGTTTCGACGCCGACCACTCGCGCCAGTTCCAGCAGTGGGACGAGAAGGCGAACTTCCCGTTCACGGTCGTCGGCGCCGCAACGGGGGTCTTCCACATGAAGATGCCGGCCCTGGTCCCCGAGGGGCACTACGGCATGGTCGACTGCGGCCACGCCGAAGACCATCAGGACGTCACCTCTTCCGTGCTGCGCTGCGCGGACCTCGCAATCGTCAACAGCTCGCCGTCGACCGCCGACCTTCACCGCATCCGAGACCTGCCGATGCGGAAGATCATCGACGACGTCGCACCGTTGCGCGTGGACTCCAAGCCACCCGAGACCTGGGTACTGCTCAACCGTGTGCCGCCCCAGACGAATAGCAAGGCCGTGCCCGAGGCCCGCACCTGGTTCGCCAAAAGGAAGTGGAACGTCTTCACCACCACAGTCCCCTTCATCCAGCAGTACTCACAGGCGATGCCTTTTCCGGTCAAGGGCGCCGGAACGCACCTGGACGAACTAGTCACCGAAATGAAGGACAGGGGGCTGCTTCCATGACTCCCCGCAACAGCATTGCTGACCTTGACGACGACGACCTGGACGAAGGGGGCCCCGGCGGGGTGCCCGAGCAGGCTGCCGGCCCGGAAAATCTCGCCGCAGTTCCCGAGCCGGTAGTCATCGCGCAGGGCCGCCCACGGGCAGCCCTGCGCCTGGCGGATCTTCCCGAGCCTAAGGAGACCGACGCCACGGGCCCTCTCTCCGCCGAGGAAGAGGACCTCTACAACCTCTGCATGCGAGGGGTCGACGAGTTCAGAACTGCGTGGTGGGTGCTGGGCAAGTCGATGGCCAACATGAACTCCCGGCGCCTCTACCGCAAAACGCACACGTCCTTCGAGGCCTGGGTCAAAGACACCATGGATAAGTCGAGGGCGACTGCGTACGAGGAAATGACCGCGTACGTCGTCGGTGAGCTTATGTCTGCACGCGCAGACAAAGTGTTCGAAGACGATTCGAACGATGTGTCTGCACGTGCAGACACTCCTCCAATCGACAAGAAAACGGCCGGCGCCCTGAACAAGGTCACCAAGGACTACGGCGCGGAAATGTCCGTCGCGGTCATCGAGACCATCGAGGACGCCACCGGCAAGAAAGTACCGGTCAAGGAGCTGCGCGGCATCGTCAGCAAGCTGCCGCGCAAGGCTGAGGACAAGCTCACCGAAGAAGAGCTCACTGCCCTAGCCCGTGAGATCGCCACCCGCCAGAGCCAGACCACCGAATCCGCGCCACAGAGTGACAGCCACCAGGTGGGCAGCGGATCAACCGCGCTCGACAGTCTGCGCGCAGCTGTCAGCCAGCTGGAGGCGGCACACCGCGCTCTGGCACCCGCAAAGATCAAGCAGGCACACGAAGCAGCGCCGGACCAGACTGCCCAGCTCCTGGCCGACGCCAACAAGACGGCGCGAAAGGTTGTGGGCAGGACCGGAGGTTGAGCAACCGCAGCCGAGCATGGCGAAGGGGGGCGACCCGATGGCCGCCCCCCTTCGCATTTCCGTTGCTCAGTCGTCATCCGGGGCACTGCCGACCCATGCGACGGGCTGCCCCTCGGCTGTGATCCCCCAGTGCACTTCAGTCGCATCGTGCCCCGCCACCAGGACACAGATACGCCCCCACCGGCCGTGCTTCCCCGCACAGGTCTTGCTGAGAACATCATGATCCAGGTCCCGTACCGCCCGGTCCCGCTGATCTTGGAGTGCCTGAAAGCGGGGCCGCAACTCCAGACCGAGGCGTGCCTCTTCCCGACCGATCTCCTCCGCCAGGCGGCGTACTCCAGGGTCAGACACCACAGCCCTGATGGCTGTCTCGGCACCCCACTGCGCGCGCCGCCGCGCGTGACCCTTCACCGCAGCCGCCACCGGGTGCCCCATCGAGCTGTCCTCCACAACCATGACCTCTATCTCCCCCCCGGCTCAGAGCCGCACCGGTGTCACGAAGCAGTCCACGTCTTCAGAGCAGTCGCGATCTGCCGCACGTCCAGAGCTCCCTCGACCACGCTCGCGACCAGGCCCACCGCCTCCTCCACGCTGACCGTCACCTGCAGACCACTGGCCTGCAGGTAGGAGTAGGCGACCTGAGCCGAGAAGAACGCGTTGCTGTGCTCCAGGGCAGGAACACGAGCCAGGGAATGAAGGAGCGCTGCGGCCCGGTGACGAGCCTCTGCGTACACCAGCGTTCCCATGACGTCGTGGCAATGACGCGCAGCGGCAGCCCGGAGTGCCCCGTAGTCGAGCACGTCAGGATCACCAGGGACATAATTCTGCGCGAGATCGAGCAACCACCGGTCGTCGATCTGGAGGACTCCGGCCATCAGGCGGCGCGGGTCGTGCCGGCCGCGCCGCCGAAGCGCTCCGCGAAGGCCGGACCGAACTGCTCGGCAAAGGCCGCGGCCGACTCGCGGAAACGCGCGTGCTGGAGATCAGCGGTGAGCAGCTGCGCGGCGTACTGGTCCGCCTCTACATGGTCAACGGCTGCGAGCCGCTGCAGCTGGTCGTAGACCTCATCCGTGACTTCGATCCGAATCTCCTTGGGCATGCCTTCACGGTACTGGTGCAAGGCCGCCGGGGGGAGCGGAAGCCCTGGGCTGCCCTACTAGAGAAGCCTGGGCAAGAACGCGAAAAGCCGTTGCCAGCATCCGGATGCTGGCAACGGCCTGTGAGCGCAGAGATCAGGCTGCAGTGAGCTCTCGCGCTCGTTCGTTGAAGTCAGCGACCAGCCTGTGGTCTCCGAAGGGGCGCATGCGCCGCTGGAGGTCCTGTACCGCCTCGACTGCGCGAGAGCTTCGCACCTGTCCGGCAAGGGTGAGCGTCCGCAGTCCGGCCTTGTAGGCGCCTTCCAGTTCCTTGCGCTGGAGGTAGGACACTGCGAGAGCAGCCTGCGACATCGCGCCGCGGCGTGCGCGCTTCTGCCGCTGCGCGTGGGCGATGGATTCTCGGGCGTGCGCCTCGGCTTGATCCGCTTCACCGAGGTCCCGGAAGGTGTTGGCATGCTCTCCGTTGAGGTACGCGTGGTCGATGAACTCAGCCCATTCCTGCTCTTCTTCGGGCCGGACACGACTGAAGGCGTCTTCGGATTTGGCCACAGCGTGCGCGGCGGCGCGCTTGTCCCCTACCTTGGCCAGCGCCCTCGCTTCCAAGCACCACAGGTCCGCCATGCACGCGTGCGACGTCTCTTTGGAGAGGCCGGCTCGACCAGCCTGCGCCAGTCGGCGCCCTTCTGTGGGGTTGCCGAGCAGGGTTGCCTGGTCGGCCATGCCAGCAAGGACGTGTGCGCCCAGAGCCGCATTGCGTGATTCCTCCGCCAGTCGCAGAGACTGCACGAGGTATCGCTGGGCTACGCCGTGCTCACCGCTGTCATATGCCATCCACCCCAAGAGGTAGGTCTGCTCGGCAGCGGCTTCACACAAGGCGCGGCGCACTTCGTCAGTATGGGTTCGGCGCAGCAGCGGATAGACGTGCACGTTCATGTACATGGCGAGCGCGAGCCTGCCGGATCCACCGCCCTGCAAGACGTCCATGTCCTGGAAGGTGCCGAACATGTTCTTGACCTTGGAGACGTCTTCGAGACGTACGCGCGGGCCTGGCTCAGGCTCTTGATCCAAGGTGTTCAACAGCCAGTCGCGGGATGGCCCCACTGCCGCGACGGCAGCGAACGGTGCGGCGGCAAGAAATTTCCTTCGATCCACGTCAGCTCTCCCCAGGTCAGAAACAGATGCCACCGTAGTGGCGAACGAACTGCTGTAGACGAGGGAGTTGTCCACAGTCTGGCTATCACCGAGGCCAAGGTCGTACGTGGTGACCCGGTAGCCGACTACCGCAGAGAAGGTGTCGGCCAAGATCTCCGGCACAGGAGAGCGCGGAATGTCCCCTTCCAGCCATCGGCGAACACTGGAAGCATCCGTAGAGATATGAGGCTGTCCCCATGCCTGACCTGCGGCGCGGACACGACGGGCCAACTCCGTGCGGCTCAATCCGGACCGTCGGAGCCAGTGCGCCAACTTGCTGTTCGGCGTCGTCTTCACGTTGCGATCTCGCCCTTCACGCGCGGGATGGGGAAGTAACACCTTTCAACACCCCCTCTCACGGTACCGCTGGAGCCCCTTTGGCGGTTGCCTGGTCGCTGGAACGATCTGATCCGGGAGGGGCCGATGCAGCACATCACCGAGGACATCCAGGCCGTCTACGAAGCGCCCTCTTCCATACTCCCGTCTGACCTCGGTCTGGTCTGCCCGGCCTTCGTGCGGACTGCAGCCCGGTCCTTCGCCGCCGATCCGTGCGCCGTGCAGCAGGCACGCACCTTCGCGTCCAATGTCCTCTCCCGCTGGGAAATCACTGACCGTCTCGACGAACTGCTCTTATGTATCTCGGAGTTGGCAACAAACGCGCTCTGCCATGCGAGCGCAACGGCAGATGCCCATTTCCTGCTGTGCCTCACACACCTGAGTGGGCACCAGGCCGTACGCATCGAGGTGCACGACCGCTCCGAACGCCTTCCGGTTATGAAGCACCGGAGCCGCCTCGACGAGCAAGGCCGCGGACTCTTCTTGGTGGAACAACTCTCAGAGAGGTGGGGGGTGGAGCCGCGCGCCGGCGGCAAGTCGGTATGGACCGAACTCCAGACCCAGCCCGCAGCGAAGCAGCAGGGGAGCAGCCAGTGCTGACCACTCCGGAATCACCTCTGACCAAGCCCACTTCCGATCTGCTGACGGCGATCTCGGCTCTGCAGTGGATCGACGACACCACCAGCGGCCATGTCGCATTTCTCCTCTTGACCCATCCCCCCAGCAGCTGCCCCAGCGATCCGCAGGAGCACCTCGAAGCACAAATGCGGGGGCTGGCCGCCGACCTCGGTCTCGCTGCACCCAGTGCGCAGATGCCGGACATCGGCACCCGTCTCGTCGCCCACGACGCCGACATTCGTCTGTGCCTGCCTGGGTCAGGGTTAGTCCTCCGCGTGCCCGTTCCCGCGCCCGCCTGGTCGCAGTTCGTCTTGAACGGCGGGCCGGTCGCCGTCGTGTTGGGGCTGGATCCGTTCGAGCCGACGAGCGACCGCGCGCAGATCAACGACTACCTGGCTACTCGCGCTTTGTGTGATCGCCTACTGATGGGCAAGGCCATCCACCGGCCTGGCTCAACGAGCGTCACAGGGGCCAGAAAGTGAAGCGCCAAGAGCACCTCGGGGCGGGCGACTACACCAGGCCCGACGACGCCGAGATACATAAGGCCATGGATGACCTCCTGACGAACCTGGCGGCGCTCCTGCCCAAGCGCGCTCCTGACGGCGCCTGGGCACCCGGCGCAACCGATCTGCCGCGCTCCTCGGCGGGGAGGTAGAAGCCGGGCACGAACCGGTGCCGGGGCACCGCCTCGATGGCCGCCCGCCAGGCCGGATCGCCAAGGACGACGTCCTTGGCGAGGGTCTTCGCCATCGTTGCGCGCAGCGCTGCGGCGTCGGTCTCACAGTCGGCGGGCATGGTCATGGCCTGCCGCCTCCATTTCTGCTCAAGATGTCGGCGAACGCCTCGGTGATCTGCTCGGCGTCCGGGAGCCAGCCCCACTGTCCGTTCGGGTTGCACTCGATCGCGGTCCAGTGCCCGGGATCGTCGCCGTCGCCGGTCAGGGCGAAGTCGAAGCAGCCGAAGACCAGGCTGAACGAGGCCAGGTAGCTGTGCAGTGCGGCCTCGACGGGGGCCGGGACGGTGATGGGGGCGTGGATCAACTCGTCCCAGTCCCCGCGGCGCCAGTCCAGCGCACCGTCCGGGGCGGCGATCTGCTGGGCGAACACCTTCTGCCCGACCACGGTGACCCGTACGTCGCCGGTCTTGGGGATCTCGGCCTGGAAGAGGTGCGCGGTCACCGCGAGGGAGTCGTCGAAACTGTCGGGGTTCACACGCTGGGCCCAGATCGCCCCCGCGTGCCCGTCCTCGCCCGCCGGCAGGCCGCGGAAGGGCTTGTAGATGATGTGCTCGTGCTCGGCGGCGAACTTGTGCACGGCCTCAATGTCGTTGGTGACCAGAGTCGGGGGGATCGTCAGGCCGAGCTCGGCGAAGCGCTGGAGCTGGGCGGCCTTGAAGTCCGCAGCGGTCACGGCGGCGGGATGGTTCACGTACGCCGCGCCGTGCAGGTGGTTCAGGACACCGCCGAGCCCGTGCCGGGCTTCGGCGACGCAGAAGTCCCGCTGCTGGGGCGGCAGATGCCCGAATCGGGCGGTGTAAGGGGTGGGGCGGCGGTAGTACACCGCCGCCACCTCCCCCAGCTCCACCTCCCGGCTGCCGGTACGCAGCCGCCCGCCCCACGCCGGACTGTCCTCGCCGACACGGAACCCGAAGGCCAGGCCAGGCCCGATGTCCGCGGGGTCGAGGCGTACGACGGGCACGTCACGCTCGTTCAGCGCGGCGATCACCTTGTCCGCGGTGAAGTCCTCCAGCGCGGTGACGACCAGGACGGTGGAGGCCATCGGTCAGTCCGACTCGTAGTCGGTGGTGTTGTCGTCCTGGGTCTGCGGCTGCGGGTTGTTCCCGTCGCCGCCCCCGGACATCGACGCGGTGCCGGTCGTCTTCGACGTACCGTGTTTACCCATCGCGACGACCTGGCCAGCGGTGTCGGTGTAGCGGGCCGTCTGCGTGGACGCATCCAGCGCCACCGCCGCGTACGGCGGCGGGCCGACCGGCAGCCGGTCGGTGACCAGCCGCATCGCCCACGGAACCTGGGGTGCAAGCGTCGTCATGCGAAATCCCTTCCCCTGTACCGAACGTCAGCCGAGCGACTGCCGCCTGAGAAGAATCGGTGCCCCGCACCCACCCTGACCAGTACCGTAGAGGTCGCGAAGCGTGGCGAAAATGCCACGCTCCGTATATGCGGGCAGAGAAGGCGAGGCAGCGATGGCCAGCAGGTCCGGCAATGCACACCTGGAGCTGTGGATCGCGGCGACGGGCCTGTCCCACGGAGAGATCGCCCGGCGCATCGCCGCTGCGGGCAAAGCCCGAGGTCACCGCCAGATCGCACCCGACGCGACCCGTGTTCGCCGCTGGATCGACGGCGAGAAGCCCCGTCCGCCGGTACCCGCCCTGCTCGCGGAAGTCCTCTCCGACGTCGTCGGGCAGCCGCTCACTCCCGGTGATCTCGGCCTGACAGCCGCCGGTCCGGAGCTGGATAGCATCCAGCTCCCGCTGCTGACCGAGGCAGCCGCCCAGGCCCTGGCCGGATGGACGCAGATGGACCTGTTCATGAACCGCCGCGACACCCTCAAGCTCGCCCTCGGCGCCCCGCTGATCCTCGCCGCCGAGCGGATGCTCGGCGGCACCGCCCAAGCCCTGAACACCCGGGCGAAGGGCTTCGACGCGGACACCGTCACCGCACTGGAAGAGGTGACCGCCTTCTTCACCACGGCCGACGCCTCCAAGGGCGGCGGCCTGTACCGCTCGGCGATCGTCGCCCAGCTCGCCGAGGTCGCCCGCCGCATCCAGGACGGCGTCTCGCCGAGCCTGAAGACCCGGGTCTTCGCGGCGACCGCCGACCTGGCGGCCCTGGCCGGGTGGGTCAGCCACGACGCAGGCCGATACCCCGTGGCACAACGGTTCTGGAGTTACGGGATTTATGCCGCGGGTGAGGCCGGGCAGCGGGATCGCGGGGTGGAGATCGTCACCCGCATGTCGCACCAGATGATCTACCTCGGCCATCCGGCCGACGCCCTCGGTCTCCTCGGCGTCGCCGCGCAGAAGGCGAAGATGCCCGCGACCCGGGCGCTGGTCGCCTCGCAGACCGGCCGGGTGCACGCGGCCCTTGGCGACGAGCACCAGGCAGACAGGCACCTCGGCGCCGCCGACGAGCTCCTGGCGGACGGGCTCGGCGACGACGTCCCCGAGTGGGTGGGCTACTTCGACGCCGCCGAGCACGCCGGCGCCCGCGCTGTCTCCGCCCGCGACCTCGCCGGACTCGGCGGCCCTCGACGGGCCGCGAGCCTCCACTTCGAGGACGCGCTCGCCCTGCGCAAGCCCGGGTTCGACCGGGTGAAGGTCATGGACCGCGTCGGCCTGGCCGCCGCCCTGTTCGACGAGGGCGAAGCAGAGCGGGGCGCCGCCGCGGCCCACCAGGCGCTCGACGACGCCGCCCGCGTCGACTCCACCCTCGTGGCCTCCCGGCTCAACTCGCTGCTGGACGCCGCTCGCCCGTACGAGACCACCGCGGTCGACGACGTACGCACGCGGGCGCGGGATCTCGCCGCCGCCCGGCCGACCACGATCGCCGCCTGAGACCATCGAGGCATGGGCAAGCACTCCCGTCCCGGACCACCCAACCAGCCGTCCCGCGCGGTGCCGCCGGTCGCTGCCGACGACCCGCTCTCCGCGTACACCAAGCGGCGACGCCCGCCGATGGACATCTGGCGCAAGCACCGGCCGCTGCACGGCGGCGGCAGCCACGTACAGCCCGACGAGGCACGGGCCCTGATCGTGTGGAACGGCTTCGCCTACGAGATGACGGGCACCGCGCCGACCCTGGCTGCCGCACAGCAGTGGGTGACCGAAGCCCCAGACACCGAGGCCGCAGACGAGTAGACGCCACTGCACAGGTCCCGCGACGGCAGCTGTAGCGTCAGCCGTCGAACTGATCTCCGGGGCGGGAAGGCAAAGGCTGTGACGGTCCCCGCCCCGGCTCTACCGCGCGGCGGCCCGGAGAGCCTGCCGAAGCTGGTCCAGGGTGGGAACGCCCGCGAGGCCGCCCGGAGTCCGGTACACCCGGCAGGTGAGCCCGGGTACGCGGCCGGGCTCGGCGAACGGATCGCGCCCGTCGAAGAGGATGGTTGGTGAGCCGGTGAAGCCGAGCCGCTCGGCCTCGGCCTGGTCGGCGACGACGCGGATGGCGAGACCGGTGTTACCCCGCCCGGTGCAGTCCAGCACCAGCCGCAACCGCTCAGCCGCGGGCCGCCCGTTCGGGCAGTCGGGCACGACCAGGATCTCGATCTCCATGCCTCCAGCGTCGCCCATCGCTCCGTACGGTCCGAAGGGGCCGACCTCGCCGGCCGCCCGGACGCCGAGCAGTGCGGCGCCGCCCTTCGTTCGGTGATAGCTGGAGAACATCGCACCACCGTACGACGGCGGCGCGGACGTCCGGCCGAGTCTCATGCGAAGTTGCCCGCGACGCGCATCGTGTCTGTCCGTAGCCGCTGTAACGCAGTGTCATTCTCACAAATGGCCAGATGCGCGAGGTTCTGCAAGCCCCCGGATCGTGTCCGGTTTGCCCTGGAGATCGCTCGCAGAAGACCTCTCAAAACCTAGGCGTTCTGAGAAGCACTTCTGAGAGACTGATCGCATGGAGCTGACGCCCGATCAATCCGCCAATGCGGTAGAACGCCACGACTGCCCGAAGTGTGAAGCACCCGCCGGGAGTCCGTGCCGCACCCGGGCGGGCAAGACCGCCATCAAGTACCACACCGCCCGCTTCATCCTCGTGCCCGCGCTCCGCGAAGAACTTCAGATCGCCGTGCCCGCTGACCGCGGCCCCGGCCGGCCCTGGACGCAGGGCCCGCCCATCGAGGCGGCCCCGGCGCCGAGCGCGGGCAAGCCGATCCGGATCGGGTACGCGAGATGCTCCGTCGCCACGCAAGAACTCCAGAGCCAGCTCGACGCCCTGGAGCGCGCCGAGTGCAAGCGCATCTTCTCCGAGAAGATCAGCACCCGCATCAAGGTCCGCCCCGAGCTGGAGAAGGCTCTCAAGCTCGCAGGCGACATCAAGGAGACCGCGCCAGAGCAGACGGTGATCCTCACCGTCCACGAGATGAAGCGCCTGGCCCGCAACGCCGCCGAGCTCATGGTCCTGTCCGCGACCCTCCAGGCCCGCGACATCCAGCTCGAACTCCTCACCGGCCCGCTCACCGGCGTCTACGACCCCAACGGCATGGGCTCCATGCTCTTCGCCGTGTGCGCGGTCGCCGCCCAGCTCGACCGCAACTACATCCGCGAGAAGACCCTCGAAGGGCAAGTCACCGCCGCCGCCAAGGGCAACCACGGCGGACGGCCGAAGGTCATCGACGATGACACGCTCCTCTTCGCCCGCGCGCTGAAGGACAAGGGCACCCCGGTCCCCGAGATCGCCAAGAAGCTCACCATCAAGACCGGCAAGAACGCGGGCAAGCACCCCTCCGTCGCCTCCCTCTACCGCGCCCTCGCCGAAGCCGAGGAAGCAGAAGTGACGGCGTAACCCCATAACCCCGCTGGTCAGCGCCCGGAAGTTCGGCCGCTCAGGGCCTGCCCCCGCGTTCGCCGAGCAGCACCGCCAGGCCCAGCTCCACGTCCGAGGCCGCCATCACCCTGTCGATGGTGGCCTTGGACAGGTCCTCGACCAGGTCGAGGACCTGCTTGTTGAGCAGGCGCAGATCGCCCAGGTTCGTGTTCAGGTCAGCGAGGCCCTCGCGCTGCTGCAACGTCAGACCGGGCAGCTCAGCCCACTTGTCGGCCTGGTCCTCGAACAGCACCAGGTCGCCGGCCTGCTCGGTGTACACCTTCTTGATGTGGGGCACGTCCGCGTCGCTGAGGACCCTCTGGCTTCGAGCGGGCCTCTTCGAGCGTGTCGGCGTTGGCCTGTACGTCAGCCAGCCACCTCTGGGTGTGCTCACGGAAGAAAGCCAGCTTGCTGATGGGGTGCCAGATCCGCTCAGCCATCGCGCGGTTCCTCTCATATGAATACAAGACCCCGGAGACCATAGCCGCAGACCGCGCCCCGCTACCGAAGGCCAGGACAAGGCCCCACAATCGCGAGCCCGTGTGCTAGAAGAACAAGATCTTTCTCAGCGCCAACGGCTGTACCGATGTCCCAACCGCCGCCAATTGCACCCGACGCGAAGAGGCGCCTTCGTTGCGAAGGCTACTGGCGGGTTACTTGTCACCTAGTTCGCCGTTCGTTAACGGCACCCCTACGACGCGTGGCGGCACCTGCCCGGCGAGTGCGCCTCGAAGCCGGTGCGGCCGGTCCAGCCGCATCCGACGGGCCGGACGGTCCCCCTGCACGAGAAGGTCGCCCGCCGGTTCTGGATCCGCCGCCACTGCCCGCTCTGCGACGCGAAGGCCGGCCAGGACTGCACCGACCCGGGCGCGCCGGGCGGCAACGCAGTCCGGCGTGAGCACGGCCATGACGAGCGGATCGAACCGATCGTGAGGGAACGCGAGGCGGCGACGAAGGCCAAGAAGGCCCGCGAGCCGGAGGACCGGCGCACTCAGCGGGGGAGCGCGAGCATGGTGCCCCACTACCGGCTGATGAAGATCTCCTGCCCGGTGTGCCACGCCAAGCCGGATGCCGAGTGCACCCTGCCCGCCGGCTCCCACCAGGCGCGGCTGGACATCCTCTTCCGCTACCGCAGCGGTAACGGTGGCCGCCGGCGCCGGTAGTCGACCGCGCTCAGGCGGTGGTCGGCTGCGGGGTGCCTGGTCCGCTGCGCTGGGCGTCCCGCTCGTCCCACTCCTGGATCACCGTGCGCAGCATGGCGGCGATCTCGGGGTGGGTGCCCTTGCGGGCGGCGGCTGCCTGGGCTACATTACGCCGCCCTTCGGCTGGTCAGCGGTTCTCTGCTTTTCCAGTGACAGCGTCGACGTAGGTTGCCGTCAGGAACGTTTCGCCCTGCGGGTCTTCAAAGGTGACCGACCATTCCGGGCGCCATTCGCCGGAGATTTCCACCGCCATGAGGGAGCTGTTGGCGACCTTCAGCTTGATGCCCTTCACTTCTGCCGTGATCGACTTCAGTGCGGTGGTCTCGGCTGTCGCCTTGGAAATCCTGGGTTTAGGCAGTCCCTCGGGGTCCTCTGCGTTTGCGGTGAGCAGTTGGGAGATGCGTCCTGCGGTGTTGATCTGCACGTCGAGGCGCAGGGGCATCAGGACGCCGTCGGCGTTCTTACGTCGCCAGCTGACCATCCATCCCAGTTCGGCTTGGTCGCCGACCGGGTCGGCGAAGTGCTTCGATTTGGATAGGGCTGCGGGGAAGTAGCGGCGGGCGTACGTCTGAGCGATCGCGTAGGCGTCGTCGGCGTTCGCGGGCTTCTTGTCCGCTCCCGGTACAGGGAAGCTGGCGCTGGTCGTCTTGTCGGAGTTCTCGAAGGAGACGGTCAGTTCCCTGGCGTCGGGCCAGGTCAGTGACGCGTTGCCCTTCTTGTCGGCGAGCTCGATGAGGAGGCTGCCGGGGGAGTTCTCCCATGGGGGCTGGACCTGCACGTCAGCGACGGTGTAGCGCGCGCCGAAAGCGTTGTCCATGGCCTTCTGTGCCGCCTGCTTCTCGGTGCTGCCGGCGAGCTGGAGGCTGGTGGAATCGAGGTGCTGTGGAGTGATCCATGTGGCGCCTGCTATCGCAGCGAGAGCCAGAACGCCGCCGCAGGCGATCGTGGTGGTGCGCATGTGGGCGCGAGGGTCGACCTTGTGCTTGGAAGCTCGCAGATATGCCCAGGCTGCGAGCGCGCCGAGTGCGCCTCCCAGACTGTTCATCAGGAAGTCGCTGGAGTCGCAGCCGCGGCCGATCCCGGGCACCAGAGTCTGGGCGATTTCCGTGAGGAGCGAGAGAGTCGCGGCCCCCGCGATCACGGGCACGACAGCGCGCAGCGCCACCACCCCGAGGAAGCCGATGGGCAGGAACATGGCGAGGTTCAGGAGGCCTTGGGTGGTGGAGAACGGTTCGGCGACATTGTGGTTGATGACGCAGTTCCGGCTGGTGTAACCGCCGCCCGGCATGAAGAGGGTGACCGCCGCTTCGGAGGTGAGTACGGCGGCGAGGCCGGCATACGCGTAAGGGCGTTGCCCCTTGCGGTGGGCGACCTTGTAGGCGCCGAACGCGATCACGAGGGCCGCTGCGGTGGCGGCTGCGAGGAAGCCGAAACGGTCCTGGAAGATGGCGGAGAACACGAAGCTGATATCCCGTTCGGAAGGGGTGCGGAAGTGCCGAGTGCCGCTGCCCCCGGAGTGGGGGGCAGCGGCACGGACTAGGTGTGGATCAGGTGTTGCAGTGAGTCGGCGGGGTCTGGTAGGTGCCACCCGACACCATCAAACCGAGGCTGACCTTGCAGTAGTCGACACTCCAGCTACCCGTCTTGGTCTGTCCGGACTTGATCGAGACGGATCCCTTGTACTTGTTGCCCGCGCCGGCGTTTATACCGAGCTTGACGTTCGTCTTACCACCACTGGTCTTCTCGTAGTACGTGTTCGCTACGTGGTTAGTGCCTTTGCGGTGGTGGAGCTGGCCGTTGGACAGCGACGTGCAGCTCCATCCACGCTGCAGGTGCCCATTGCTCGGGCAGCTCTGAGTCGCGGCGGCCGGCGCCGTGGGCGCTGCGGTCGCGGCCGTGGTGGTACCGAGGGCGGTCACCGTGAGACTCGCGACGGCTACTGCCTGGGCAGCCTTGCGGAAGTGAAGCGTCATCATTGGATTGCCTTCCTGGTGCGTTATGGGCAGCAACAGGAGGAGGCGCGTCGTGTTCGTACGATTGCACGGCACGCGGCGGCCCGCACGTCTGCGGTCCGCGGCTGTTCCCCCCCCGTAAGTCCCCGTTGGTCTGGGCAGCGAGAAGCTTGGTCCCTACTTCCTCCCGGCCTGATGTCGATCTTACCCTCCGCCATGATCGATTTACTCACTGTTTATCGAATACTTGAGCTAAACGTGAGGTCGGAGGCCGTGCCGGGCGGTGGGCTGTCGGGAGTTCGAGGGCACCGGCCTTGCCGCCGGGTACTTCCGCGGCGGTCGCGGCGGACGTCGGGGTGACTGGCGAGGCCTTGCGGAGCTGGGTGCGCCAGGTCGACGAACACGCGGGCCGCGGTCACAGCCGCGGAGAGCAGAGCGCGGAGAGCCGGGACGAGGAACTGGCCCGGCTGCAGGCGGGGAACCGCGCCCCGAGGGCGCGTTCGGCAGCACCGACGTCCTGCGCATCCACGTCGGCCGCTACCGCCTGTTGACCGAACTAACTGAGCCATTTTCGCAGGTCAGGGGCTTTCTCTGTTAGCTTTCCGGGGTGCTTCAAGATGGCTGCTCGGGATGCTCACCGACCAGGAGTTCGGCGACCCGCATCACCCGAGTTGATACGGCGTGCAGAGGCCGCCTGCGGAACCCGGCCATGGGATCGCTTTACTGCCGGTCATCATCTGGTCCGGCGCCGACCCGGCCCGGGGTCGCACTGCTGCACGCGGGATCAGTTTGCGCCGTCTTTGCTGAGGTACTCCCGGTCGGAGGCGCGTACGCGACGCTGTTCGGCGGCGGGAGTTCGGGGCCGGCGCCCCGGCCGCGATCGACGGTCACCTACCCGGTGCACTTCGAGGGCTGGGACAACCCGAAGCCCGCGCCGCGGACGACCGTCTCGTACCCGATCCGGTTCGACCGATGAGTACGACCGCACCCGCGTCGGGTGGCGAGGCCCTCTTGCCGGGGCCGATCAGGGCTTTCACACTGCGGATCACGAGCGTGGGGAGTGGGGGAGTGGTGGCAGCACGACGACGGCGCCGACGCATGAGGAAGCGGACTCGCAGGCAGTTACAGGGCTGGGGCGCGGTGGTGGCGGTGCTCGCTGCGGTGTGGGTGGCGGGCAACTGGGCGATGGTGTGGCCCGTCCTGGTGGCGGCGGGCGCCATCGCTGTTGTGGGCGGGGCCGGGTGGGGGCTGTGGCGGGCGCACCGGATCGCGGTCGACCGGGACCGGCAGTGGCGCGCGCAGGAGGAGGCGAAGGCGCGGGAACTGTCGATGGCCGAGGTCGACGCACTGACCTGGCAGGACTTCGAGCGCTACGTCGCCGAGCTGTGCCGGCGGGACGGCTGCACGCGGGTCGTCGTCAGCGGCAAGAGCGGCGACCTGGGCGCCGACGTCGTCGGCTACCTCGCCGACGGCCGCAAACTGGTCGTCCAGGTCAAGAAGTACGCGCCCGAGCGCAGCGTGTCCTCGCAGGACATGCAGAAGTTCGTCGGCACCGCGCGCCTCGAACACGGCGCGGATGTCGCCCTGTTCGTCACCACCTGCCGCGCGTTCACGAAGGCCGCCCTGGGCCTGGCAGTGCGGCAGGACATCGTGGCCCTGCACCGCGACCTGCTCGGCTCCTGGGTCAAGGGCGCCCATCTGGCGACGCTGATCCCGCTTAACGGAAGCGGCGGCGGCACGCGGCGCCCGCCAGTCTGATCGAACACTTCCGTAGCGCGGAGCGTGCGTGAGGCTCAGGTGTGGGCATCTGCAGCACATGGCCGATCAGCACTCCGACCGGAGGCCAGAAGGGGCGGATGAGCCGACGCCCGCGCTGAGATCCGGCCCTTTTGTCCGCGTTCTACGTCAGGTCCAGTGTGACGCGCAGGGCTGCGGAGATGCGGTCCATGGTCTCGGAATCGACAGCGCCGAGGAACTCGCCGGAGGCCAGGCGCTTGTCGGTGAGGGCGGTGAGGTCGACGGCGACGGCGGTGCCGCGCACTGGGTGGGTGAGGGGGATGGTGACGACGGTGTCCGGGGCGCCCTGGGTTTCGTCGATCATCATGCATACGGCGGTACTGGGCAGGGCGTCCAGGGCGGCGTTGGACTCGACGATGACCACGGTGCGGCTCTTGGTGGCCAGCTGGACGCGCCAGACCTGGCCGCGGGCCAGCGGCGTCACGCGACGTCCTCACCGAAGATGTCGGCGAGTTCTTCGGTGTCGTTCGCGGCCTGCTCGCGCCAGGCTTGTACGGCGGGGGCCGCATCGCGCAGCTGCTGGGCCCTGAGCGCGCGCTCCACGTAGGCCGACAGGTTGCCACCGGAGGCGGCGCGGGCATGGGCGACGAGATCATCCGGCAGGGTGACCGTGGTGCGCATACGAGTAGTCATACAGATGAGCATACCCATGTATGACGTCGGCGGGCCGGGTCGCGCAGTCGACCCGTACGGTGCGGCGCGACGGACCTGGCCCCTCTCTTCCCGCCCCTTCCCAAGGCGATTACCGAAATGGTAATTTCGCTAGGCTGGTTGGTTCCGACTCTGGAGGTCTGGTTGTGGCGCGCTATCCGAATCCATCGGTGACGGTGCCCGCCTCGTTGCTGCTGAAGATGGCGCGGGCGCGGACCGAGGGACTGACTCAGGCCCGGCTCGCCGAAGCGGCCGACATCTCGCCGGCCGCGTTGAACCGGTACGAGAACGGGCTGCGGGAACCGTCGCTTGCCGAGGTGCAGCGCATCGTGGGCCACACCGACGTCCGCCTCGTTCCTGCGCTGCGGCGGGAACCACGAAGCCGCGGGATCGCCGACCTCGAGCTTCCCGATGCCTCCCCGTACGCGCCGGACGAACGCGCCGTCGAGATGCGCCTGCCGGCGGAACTCCTCTCGCGCAACGGCAGCCTGCCGGGCGACGACGACAACGGACCACTGCTGCCGGAGGCTCTCCTTCACCTCTACGCGATCCAAGACCTGGCCCGGGATGCCCGTCAGGTGGCGGGCAGACTCCAGCTGGCCTGGAGGGAGGAGCACGAGAAGCAGTCGGCGATCGAGGAGCGCTATCGGGACCTGATTCATCAACTCCAGCCGGTTGGCTACGGCGCCTGTCAGGCCGACGCGGTGCTGGCCCGCGCGATCGACGACCGGCACGACACGGAGGAACGCCCGGGACGCCGACGTGCGCGCTCGGCTCCCGAGCCGGCCCGGCTCGGCACGCTGGCCTGGGCTCACGTGGTGTGCTGCCTGCGAGCCGAGGCCGCACTGTGCGCGGAGCGCGCCGCCCTGCTGCGCGGCGCCTTGACGGCCGCCGAGCGGCAGAGCGCGGCCCGCGCCCGACTGGAGGCCGCCCAGGAAAGGGCACGCACCGCCCCGGACCGCCTGGAGGAGGGGGAGTTGGAAGCCGCGCGCGAAGAGCTTGACCAAGCGCACCAGCGGTGCAGGGACCTGTGCTGGGGCGGCGTCGGCGGGGTTCGGCGGATCGGGCAGGCCGGCGAGCGGTACCTCGCCATCGAACTCGACCAGCTCGCACAGCGCGCACGGGCCCTGTTCGACGAACTCGCCACCACACCCGCCTTCACCGCCTGGCGCGCCCGCCACGCCTCCGCCGATCCGCTCTACGACCTGTGGCTGGACGGCGGATTGAGCCTCTGGCACGCCCCGCCGGCCCTCTACCCCGACACCGAAGCCTTCTACGCCGCCTGGGAGCACCGTGATCTCGCAGCGGCCAGGAAAGAACTCCTCGAGCGTCACCCGCGCGCCTCCCTGGCCAGTGTGGAAGGGACTTTTCCCGATCAGACCGGCGGACAGTGGGCACTCTCCATCCAGGTGCCCAGCGCCACGGTCTGCAACGACGACTGGACCGAGCCCACCGCGGTCGTGACCGCACTGCAGATGGCAGGGAGGGGCGGACAAGGGGGCGGGGCCGTGTACATGCTGGCGCGAGGTGTGGACGCCCGCCAGGCCGGCGCCTTGATGGACCAGATGCGCGGGGCGAAGACCTTGGACCAGATCGGCGAGGTCGCCGCCCGACTGCGCACCCTGCCCACGCATCCCTGACGTACCGGATGGGCTGCAGGCCCTCCGACCGCCGGAAGAGTTGTGGGTCCGAGTAGGAACGGACCAGGAAACCGGTGTTGCTGTCAGAAGTTTTGACAGGTCGTGATCCGGGTCGTCAGGGCGGTGGCGACGAAGTCGGCGATGAACGAACTGGCGCGGCGGCTCCCGCTACGCTGCGGCGCGCTCCAGGAGGTCGCGCACCGCGGGAGTGTCCCGGTACGGTGCGAGTGCGTTCAGGACGGTGTCCAGGCGGTGGACGGCCCGGGGTGAGTCGGAGGCGGCGGCCAGGTCGTACACCCGTGAGGCGACCGCGGCGGCTTCGTCGATCTCGTTGGCGTCGACGTATGCCTGTGCCAGCCACGACGAGTACAGCGCGACTTCCCGCACGTGCGTGGTGTCGTAGCGCTCCAGCGCGGCCGTCAGCAGGGGCACGGCCCGCAGTGGCCGGTGGGTCTCGGTGAAGACCCGGCCCGCCATCACGTCGGACTCGTCCCGTGAGCACCAGTACAGCCAGTCGGGCCGCTCCGCGTCGTCGTCGACCTGGTCGTGGGATGCGGTCGAGCGTCCGACCGCCCACTGTGCTTCGCGGGCGTCGCCCGCCCTGGCGGCCGTCCAGGCGACTTTGTCCAGCAGGAGGGTGCGCTCCAGGGGGCTCGCGCTCCCCTCGCATCCCGTCAGTGCGGAGCGGGCCATCAGTAGTCCTTCGGCCGCCCGGCCGTTGTTGGCGTAGGCGTATCCCGCGCACCCGAGGTTCAGTGCCGCCAGCGTGCGGTCCCCGGCGGCGTGCGCGGCCTTGATCCCGGCCAGGTACAGGCTCACGCCCTGCTCCACGCGACCCGCGTCACAGGCCACCCAGCCCGCGAGCTGGGCCTGCTCGGAGAGCAGTGCCAGCAGACGGCGTCCGGTCTGTTCGGTGTAGGACGCCTCCCGGGCGAGCTTCACCGTTTCCCGCAGCTCCTGCATCACCGCCGGGGCCAGCACGGTGACGCCCGCGAAGTCGTCGAGGCGCCGCAGCCGCACGGTGCGCTGGTCGAGCTCGTCGAGGAGCTCCGTGCCGATCCGGCGGCCGGCGCGCTGGTGCACGACCTGGGGCGGCGGCGTCACGAGCCAGGCGTGGGCGATGGCGGCCGCGTTGTCCGCCGTCACCGCCTGGTCTCCGTCGAGCATGACCGCGAGCGTATCCGCGTCAGCCCGGTCCCAGAGGCCACCGGCCAGGACCAGGGGAACAGGGGCCCGGTTCCCGCCGCGAAGCGCCACCGCGCGCGCCATCGCCGCTTCCATGACGTCTTCGCTGATGCCCAGGACCCGGCAGAGCAGGGGCCACCACTCCTCGGGCAGCCGCAGCCCGGCTTCCCACCGGTAGACGCTGTGCCGCCCCAGGCTCGCGGTCCCCGCGGTGGTGTTCAGCGCGTCCGCCACGTCCTGCTGCGACATGTGCCGGGCGTCTCTGGCCTCTTTGATCAACTGCCCTGGTGTGTATGCCTGTTCCATCGCGGGCGTCCCCTCGTTACTGGCCTACACCCTGGCATACAGCCTGGCAGCCGACTACCGACCCGGTCGGGCCGTTGACTGGTCTTAGTCGCCAACGGCGGCTCCCCACGGCAGCGGGCCGCAGCACGACGGAATGTGCTGCGGCCCGCTGCACCCCACGGTGGCAGGAGTGATTCCAGTGCCTGACCTGCGTCTACTGGCTTACGGCCACGGTGTCGGGCTGGGCCAGGCGCTCCGCCGTGTGTTCCAGCTCGACGCTGTGGGAGCCCTTGACCAGGACGATGTCCCCGCTCTGAATCAGGTCGCGGGCCAGGGTCAGGGCGTGGTCCCGGTCGCGGGCGCTGGCCACCGTCAGCTGCGGGTTGTCCTGCTGGGCGGCGGCGGCCATCGCAGAAGCGTCGTCGCCGCCGACCGCGATCAGCACGTCGATGCCGGCGGCGGCAACCAGACGGCCGACTTCCCGGTGTTCCTCGCTGCCACCGTCGCCGAGCTCCTTCATCTCGCCCAGGACCGCGATGGTCCGGCGCTCGCCGGTCATGGCCGCAAGAGCCGTGAACGCTGCCTTCATCGAATCGGGGTTCGCGTTGAACGCGTCGTTGATGATCCGCACCCCGTCGGGCCGGTCGGTGACCTCCATGCGCCCCGACGCGACCAGGACCGCACGGGACAGAGCGGCGGCCGTCTTCTCCACGCCGGCGCCCAGCCCGATGGCGACGGCAGCGGCGGCCAGCGCGTTCGAGACGTGGTGCGCGCCGTGCAGGGTCAGATCGACCCGCGCCTGAGCACCCTCGGCGGCGAGGGTGAAGGAGGCCCGGCCCGAGGTGTCGAGGGCGACGTCCAGGGCGCGTACGTCGGCCTCGGCCTCGATGCCGAAGGTCAGCACCCGGGCGCGGGTGCGCGAGGTCATGGCGGTGACCAGAGGATCGTCGGCGTTGAGGATCGCCAGGCCGTCCGCGGGGAGTGCTTCGACGAGTTCACCCTTGGCCTTCGCGATCTGCTCGCGTCCGCCGAACTCGCCGACGTGGGCGGTTCCCACGTTGAGGACCAGCCCGACCGTGGGCGGGGCGATACGCGTGAGGTGGGCGATGTGGCCGATACCGCGGGCGCCCATCTCCAGCACGAGGTAGCGGACGCCCTGGTCCAGGTGGGTGATCGTCAGTGGCATGCCGATCTCGCCGTTGAACGACTGCACCGTGGCGAGCGTCTCCCCGAGTTCTGGGAGGACCTGGGCGATCAGGTCCTTGGTGCTGGTCTTGCCCGCCGAGCCGGTCAGCCCGATCACCGTTGCTTCCGGTACGGCGGCCAGCACGGTGCGGGCCAGTGCTGCGAGCGCGTCGAGCACGTCGTCGACGATCACGGCCGGGACGCCGACGGGCCGGGTGGCCAGGACCGCCACCGCACCGACTTTCACCGCGTTCGGCGCGAAGACATGCCCGTCGGCGTGCTCACCGGGCAGCGCGGCGAACAGGCCACCGGGCTGAACCGTGCGCGAGTCGACGACCGCGGGCGCGGTCATCAGCACGGACGGGTCCGGCACGTCGCACAGACGGCCGCCGACGGCGGCCGCGACGGCTTCGAGCGAGAGGGGGATCACGAGACGAACTCCGCATCAGCAGGGCTTGCCCGGCACGGCCAGCAGGCCACCGGTTCGGCTTTTCGACCGTAGCGCCTTGACGGGCCGGCACATCCGAGACCGGCCAGAGCACCCACGAACAGGAGCACCAACTGATGACGCAATCTCTCGAACCCGGCCGGATCGCCGTTGTCTCCGGCGGCAGGTCCACCGAGCGGGAACGGTCCCTGATGTCCGGCCGCGCCGCCCTGGAGTCACTCGAACGGCAGGGCTACACCACGGTGTTCCTGGACGCCGCCGACAAGGACTTCGCCGACCAGGTCCGCGGCGCCGACACGGCGTTCCTGGCCATCGCCGGACAGTACGCCGAGGACGGCAAACTCCAGGGGTTACTGGAGTCCCTGAACATCCCCTACACCGGCTCAGGCGTGACGGCTTCGGCGATCGGCATGCACAAGACGTTCGCCAAGACCGTCGCGGCCGCCGCCGGCGTGGCGGTCCTGCCCTCCGTCAATGTCCCGGCCCGTGACCGCGACACGATCACCCAGGTCATCACCCACGCGATGGCGTTCCCGCTGATCCTCAAGCCGTTGTCCGAAGGCGGCTCGATCGGCATGAGCGTCTGCCACGACACCGCCGAGCTCGCCGCCGCTCTGCCCACGGTGAAGGCCGCCGACGGGTGGTTCGCCGAGCCGTTCACCACCGGCACACCGGTGACCTGCGGAATCCTGGAGGTCGACGGTTCCCCGGTGGCCCTGCCGCCGCTGGAGACCTTGCCCACCGACGCCGAGTTCTACGACTACGCCACCAAGCGCGACAAGACCAAGTACCACTACCGGTGCCCGGCCGAACTCCCCAGCGCCACCCTCGACGCGATCACCACCGCCTCGCTCACCGCGCACAGCGCCCTGGGCTGCACCGGATACTCCCGCTCCGACTTCATCGTCACGCCCGACGGGAGCCCGGTCTGGCTGGAGGTCAACACCCTGCCGGGCCTCTCCCACACCGGGAACCTCGCCACCATGGCAGGCGCGGCGGGTATCGACTACGACCAGCTCATCCGCATGATCCTCGCCACCGCCACCACCAGTGATGGGTACCGGCCGTGAGCGAACTGACCGCGCGCGACGTCGAGGACGCCGCCGCCAACCTCGCCCTGGTCGCCGCCCGCACCCCGGCCCTGTCCGCGCTCTCCCTCGACCAGGCGGCGGGCTGGCCGGTGGTGTGCAAGGCGGAGAGCCTCCAGCGCACCGGCTCCTTCAAGTTCCGCGGCGCCTACCACCACGCCTCCTCCCTCCCCACCACGGAACGCGCCCGCGGTCTGATCGGCGCATCCTCCGGAAACCACGCCCAGGCCCTGGCCCTGACCGGCAGGCTCCTCGAAGTGCCGGCCACCGTCGTCATCCCCGCCGACGCCCCGACCCCGAAGGTCGAAGGCATCCGCGCGCTCGGCGGCCGGGTCGTCACCTACCGCCGGGACGCCGAGAACCGCGACGCCCTCGTGGCCGAGATCGCCGCCCGTGACGGACTGGCCGTCGTCCCCTCGGCGAACTCCCGGCACATCATGGCCGGGGCCGGGACCGCCGCCCTGGAACTCCTCACCGACCACCCCGAGATCGAGACCCTCGTCGTCCCCGTCGGCGGCGGCGGACTCGCAGCCGGAACCGCCACGATCGCCAAGCACCTGAACCCCGGCATCAAGGTCATCGGCGTGGAACCGCAAGAAGGCGCCGACACCCTGCTGTCGATGCGCTGCGGCCGGCGCATCGCCCTGCCCGAGGTCCCCACCACCATCGCCGACGGCCTCGGGCACACCAGCCCCTCGCCGCTGACCTGGGCCGTCAACTCCCGGCTCCTCGACGCTGTGGTGACCGTGACCGACCAGGACATCACGACCGCCATGGCATTCGCCTTCCGGCACCTGAAAGTCGTCGCCGAACCCAGCGGCGCCTGCGCCCTGGCCGCCGTTCTCGGCGGCCTCGTCCCCCATGAGTCGGGGATGATCGGGGTGGTGATCTCCGGCGGCGGCGTGGACCTGCCCACCTTCCACCGGCTGATCAGCCAGGCTGCCTCCCGGAAGGAACCCGTACGTGTCTGACCACCCGTTCCCCACGATCACGCAGTACGCCAGCGCGGACCTCATCACCGCCTTCGCCTACGAAGGCCGCGCCCACGACGACGACCCCCGCTGGGAGGAGTCCGGCGCCCCCGACCGCGACACCTACGGCCGATGGAACGGACACATGTGCGGCATCGCCTGCCTGCGCATGGCGCTCCTGGCCCGTACCGGCGACGCACCCACCATGTTCGAACTCCTCGACGGCGCCCGGAAGTACGGGGCCTACACCGAAGACCCGGACACCGGCGCGATCCGCGGCCTGATCTACGCCCCCTTCGTCCAGTACGTGCTCGACGTCCACCCGCTGGGCGCCGAGGTGCACCCGCACCTGACCGTGCCCGGTCTCCTCGACCTCCTCGACGCCGGCCGGCTGGTGATGGCCTCCGTGCACAAGGAGATCCGCCGCCCGGAGAACCCCGCCTCCGGCAAGGGCGGGCACCTCGTGCTCGTCACCGGCCGCCAGGGCGACACGGTGCACTTCCGCAACCCGTCCGGCCACACCGAACAGGCCCGTAACGCGAGCCTGCCCGCAGCCGAGTTCGCCGAGTTCTTCGGCGGCCGCGGGGTATCCCTGACCTGAGAACACGGACACCGCTGACACAGGCCCCGGGCCGGGGACAGGATGTGACGGACCCGGCCCGGTTCCAGACCCCGGCCCGGCCGACGCCCGGTACTGTCGGCCCGCGACTGTGACCGCTCGATGAAAGCCCTGGTAGAACCCGTGATCTACGACTTCCCGCACCGCCTGAAGGGCTGCCCGGTCCTCGGCGCCGTCCCCGGACTGCCCGGCCCCTTCGGTGTGTACAGGCCCGACGATGAGACGGACGAGCCGGCGCAGGACGCGTACGTCACTGCTGTCCCCGCCCCGCGCGACGGGAGCGAGCGGTGAGCGGGATCTGGCGGCAGGTCCTGGCCGCGTACACCACCGACCAGCACGACGAGCGCGACCGTGAACAGCTCCTCGCCCTGGGCGCCGCGGAACTCGCCCACGCCCGCAGCAGCGCGGGCCGGCCCGCCACGGCCGAGGACGTCCAGCACATTGCGCTCCAGGAATTCGGGCTCCTGCTCGGCATCACACAGGCCCGTACCGCGCTGCGCGAACGCCGCACCCGGCACGAGTGACCGCCTGTGACTGAGCGTGCTAGTTGTCCAATGAGCGGGCTATCTGGCCAGTTGAGTGCCCAGTGTCGATCGCTACGGATAGGCGGTCTGCGTAGGAGTCCAGTGTGTGCCTCAGGGCCGTGCAGGGCGGCTTCAAGTTCCCGGTAGGAGCGGGCTGTCGGTGATGCCCCAGATCCAGACGGCGTGTTCGGGTGCGTCCCGGATCGCTCGGGTGGTCTTGGCGATGTTGTCCGCTCCCAGCAGTCGCAGCCTGCCGATGGCCAGGTTCCGCAGAGCGGCCATCGCCCGCGGCGCGCTGCCGGTGTGGACGGTGGAGGCGTCCTCGGCGAACACCACATCTCTGACATGGTGGCTGGAGTTTTCGATTCCCCAGTGCCCGCGTACGTATCCGCCCAGGTCAGCGGGGCTGGCCTGGTGGGTATCGAGGCTGGTGACGGCGTAGACCGTCTCCCGGGTCTGCCGCTTGCCGCTCTCCTGGCGGCGCCGGTGGATGCGCAAGGCCAGCCGCGCTTCCGGGAAGGCGATCCCGCCCAGGTTCTCAGCGATGGCCATGGCCTTGACCGAGCGGGACTCCCGCCGCCCGTGCCCGGTCCCGGAGACCGTGTGCGCCACGGGCACCTGCTCCCACGGCAGGGCCTTGACCTGGGCCGACGCGGTCGGCTGGTTTCCCTTGATCACCGCGATGTAGTGGGCCTTCTTCTCTTGCACCAGCCAGCGCACCTGGTCCTTGACGCTGTGCAGGGCGTCGAAGGTGACCACGGCGCCAGCCAGATCGAGTGGTTCCAGCAGCGGGCGGAAGGCGGCTGTCTCGTTGGTCTTGGCCCCCACCTCCCGCTGGGCCAGGGTGACGGTGGGGGCGTGGGTGACGGCGGACAGCAGGTGCCGGTGGCGCTGCTGCCGGTGCGCGGATCCGGACAGCGCCTTGCCGTCCACCGCGATCGCCGGCCGCGGCGACGAGACGGTGCCGCCGACATCGGTGTGGTCGCGTTCGGCCAGGTAGGCACCGATCGCAGTGTCCAGGGCATCGCCGTCGAGGGCGGCCAAGAGCCGGGTGAGGGTGGCATGGGACGGGGCTCGCCGACGTCCGGGCAGGTGGCGGCGGATGCCGAACTGTTCCAGCACCGTGGTGGTGGCGCGCTGTCCCCACTCGGTGATCTCGGTGATCGTCCGGGCGCCGGAGACGACTGCGCAGGCGCAGATCAGCAGCAAGCCGACCAGGGGATACCACCGACCGCGACGCGAACGCGGATCGGGTACGCGCCGGAGGTGGGCGCACAGGCGACCGGTGTCGTGCTCGTGGAGGGGACCCAGTTTCGCCAGAACGGCAGGCACCGGGAAGGATGGAGCGGCAGGCACGGGACCTCAAAGTGATCAGCTGGCGTAGACACCCTGATGATCACCGGTCTCGTGCCTGTGCTGTTGCCGCGTCAACTCCCGCTGGGCGCGGACGATCTACGCGATCCCGGAACTTGCAACCGCCCTGAGGGCCGTGTAGGTGGGGTACTCGTCTCCGCGTAGGAGGAAGTGCCGACCTGGATCCCTTCTGGCCGTCGGTGGAAAGGGAGCGAATCGCTGCTCGCCTTTGGTGACCTCTGCCCAGACGTAGATGGAAGAGGCCAGCCGTTTGCCGTCGTCACTGGCGATGCCGCGCCGCGCGCGGGACGTGGACGTCTGTTCAAGCAATTGCTGCCAGGTATCGACGGGGATCGACCAGCCGAGCAGGGCCTCTCGTCGTCGGTGATAGTTGATCGACGGTGTTCTTTCGAGCTCTCCTGCCAAGCAGTCGATCGCTGCGTCGAACTTATCGATCAGATCCGCTGAGCGCAGACGGTTCACTAGATCTCGGATTGCCCCGATACGCTTGCCGCTCTGATTCATGCCGAGAAACTGCGAAGCCTCGCCAACTGAGCCGCCCTTGACTCGCTGGACGAGCAGAATGGCAGATGAGCGACGCAATGCACATGGGTTGACGACTGGGAACTCGGCGAGGTGGCGGGCTGCCCAGTCGTCCAGCAGGAAGGCGGGGACGTGCAGAGGAAGGAATTTTGCTTTCGGGTGAGGGCGCCTCCGGCCTTTCTGGCCGGTGCATCGATATCTGGTGAGGACTGTGTCTGCCGCCTGTTGGAATTCCGGCGAGCATTCCTGTCTGACGCCTTTGAAGGCCACTTCCCAGGTGTTGTAGAGCTGCGCCCTCCGGATGCCTGGTTCAGAGGTCGGCATGAGCGGGGCAAATGCGGTGGCCATATCGGGGGAGCTGAGCATGGTGTCTGCGGTCAGGAGGATTGCGGCGCAAGCCCGCGCATCGACGGGAGGGGAGTTGGAAGTGAAAGTGGCGGTGCCTGCTGCTTCTCCCCTGCGCCGTTGGGTCAGGACCCGGTCAGCGGCCAGAGTCGTCGGGTCAGAGACGTTGGGGTGGGCTGCCGGCCATGTCGCGATGATGAGTGAACTGAGCAGGTGGAGTTCAGTGAAGTAGCTGGCCGACTGCTCCGCTGGGTGGTGGGGATCGAGTTTTGCGAAGATCCGGCCTTGCAAGTCGACATGCTGCTGCCTGGGTGCGTCCTGCGCACGTGTTGACCGATCAAGTCGTGCGCCGCAGATCGCGATGAATTGACCGCGAGAGGGCGCCGAGGCAGATACCACAGAGGATCGGCACTGCGCTGGGTGCAACCCGACCTTGGCGCTGCGTGAGATCAAACGTCGGTGCTTATTGCCCGTGACGGGCTGCCAGCATGCAGGACAAAGGTGTTCCAAAAAACATCGGTGCTCGGCGCAGAGGAATACGTCGGGCAACCGCCATAGCGCATTCCATGTCCCTCCGAAACGTCGCTGAATAAGGGAGCTGTCGCCAGCCAGGCAATGCGGGCAGTACCGGGCGGCCTTCCCGAAGAGCCAATGCAGATACATTGCTCTTTGAAGTGCTTGCCGAACCGGCGGGAAGCGGGAGGCGAGGGGCCGGAGAGTTAGGGCTTCAACTTCCGCGAGGGAAAGTCGGGTGGCCAGGCGAAATCTTCCGCCATGCTGGCCGGCAGTTCGGTGGAAAGGACTGGACTGACATAGGTGGACCCTTGGCCCAGCCCTGTTCGGCGGATCAGATCGGCCGGGGGCACTGCGAGGCGGTAACTCAGCCTGAGCAGGAACCCAGGGAGAGATGAGGTTCCCCCGTTACTCGGGAGATGCTGATCAGCTGGTCAGGGAGGGTTGACGGGGTTTCAGGTTCGCTCTTCTGGTCGTTGCCTGATCGGAGTAGTACCTCTCCTCGAACTCGATCGGGCTGAGGTAGCCGAGCCGCTTCTGGATGCGCCGACTGTTATAGAAGCCGTCGAAGTACTCGAAGAGTGCGAGGTTCGCTTCGGCCCTCGTGGCGAAGACACGGCCGCGGACGCACTCGGTCTTTGTCAGCATCCACAGATTCTCCGCGAGGGCGTTATCGTAACTGTCCCCGACCGAACCCATCGAAGCCTCAACGCCCGCCCGTAGAAGGCGGGTTGTGAGCTTAATGGATGTGTATTGGCAGCCGTGGTCGGCGTGGTGGACGAGCTTGCCGGGCTCAACCTCGCGGGAGGCGAGCGCGTACTCGAGACTGGACAGGACCAGGTCGGCGTCCGCGCGGGCGGAGGTCTCCCAGGCCACCACTCTGCGGGAGAACGCGTCGCGGATCGCGGACAGCCACAAGGGGCCCTCGCTGGTCGCGATCATCGTCAGGTCGGTGACCCACAGCCGGTTCGGCCTCTCGGCGGTGAAGTCCCGGTTGACGAGGTCCGGGGCGAGCGTGGCCTTGGGATCGCGGCGCGTGAAGCCCTTGCGGCGTGGGCTTAGACCCGCCAGATCGGCCTCGCGCATCAACCGTTCGACCCGCTTGCGGCCCACATGGACGCCCTCGCGTTTCAGTATGGCGTGGACACGCGGCGACCCGTAGACGCCACCGGACCCGGTGTGGATCTCCTTGATCTGCTCGGTGAGCTCGACGTCGCGGCGACGCCGCTCGCAGGGCTCCTTCTCGGCGCGGCGCCAGCGGTAGTAGGTGGAGGAGGCGATGGAGAGTTCCCGAAGTACGCACTCGACTCCCAGGTGGGGGTGCTCGTCGAGGAGCGCGGTTACCTGGGCCGGGTCGGGTCGAGTTGCGCCGCGAAAAACGCCGAGGCCGTCCGTAGTACGTCGTTCGCCCGCTTGAGCTGGGCGTTCTCCTTTCGCAGTGCCATGAGCTCGGCGTGTTCGTCGGTGGTCAGCCGGTCATCACGCTCGCCGGCATCCGCCTCGGCCTGGCGGATCCAGCCACGCAGAGCCTCCGGATGCACGCCGAGGTCGACGGCCAGTTTCTTGATCTGCGGCTTCGGATCCGAGGTGCGATACATCCGCACCGCACGCTCACGCAACTCCAGCGAGTACTTTCTGGGGGCAGCCATGGCCGATGTTCCTCTCATGAGAACCATCTGACCCTCTGTCACCATCTTCCGCATCTCGGGGGAACCTCAAGATTCGCCGGGCAGGGGAGCCAGGCTGCGCGGCAACGGGGTGATCCTGGTGTGCTTCATCCCACCTCCCCGGTCGGCCCCCGGTCATCGAAGACCGTGTTCCGGCCTTGCTTGGTGGCCCGCTTCCGGGACGGGACGAATGGAATCTCGCCGGCGGCGGCATCGCGGGCGGGTGAACCGTCAAGATCGATGGCGATCGTGTCCAAAAGAGCCTCGGTCAGGTGCTCTTGCCCGCAGTCCATGGCCTCGCGGCAGCCGTCCTCGATCAGTCGTTCAAGGAGACCGACCACTCCGCTGGCGCGTTCATAGAGGTACTCGGGCATCGTCCCCGTACTCAGCATGCCGGGGCCGGCGTCGAGCAGACGCAGCGTGTTCTCGACGCCGGTCAGGTGACGGACCCAAGCGGCGATGTTGGCCGGGCTGTCGTAGCGGAAAGGGCCGAGTTCGACCAGGTCGAAGCGCCGCTCGGTCTGGGTGGCCTCCAGGCCGTTGACCCGGCGCGACGAGGCGGGCGGCAGCGTCCACTGGCCGGTGGCGGCGTCGCGTAGGCCCTCGCGCAGCAGGCCGGATGCCTGGATGTTGACGCCGACCAGGACGAGGGTGACGTGCATGCTCATGAACGCCCGGATCAGGTCGAGGGTGTCCTGGTCGTCGGCCCGGTGCATGCGCAGACGTGTGATGTCGTCGATATTACCGACCGCAGGAGCTCGGATACCGGCTCTGAACTGCGATGTTTCATAGACTACATGTCCGCGACGGGGAGTTGGGGCCGTTGCCGAAGTTTGTCCGGGTGGTCTCATGGGGCGGCCCATCCACCGGGATGGTGGACGGGCCGCGATCTGGTCAGAGGAACAGGATCAGGTCGCCGATCCCGGGTCGGTGATGCGGGCTTCGAGGTCGGCGACGCGGCGGTCCTGGAAGCGGAGGTTGGAACGGGCGGCCTTGAGGCGCTCGTCGAGGGTGCGGTTGTCGGCCGTGAGCTGACGGACTCGTTGTTTGAGGGTGGTGTTCTCGGTGGTGATCCGTTGAATGGCTTCCTCGGTCCATTCGGCTTCCAAGTCCCTTATCTGGCCAAGGAGTTCACCGATTCGGGTCCGCTGGGTGAGGATCTCGCCGTGGGTGGCCTTGAGGGCGTCTTCGGCATTCAGAGCGCGTTCGCGCCAGGTCGTCTCACGTTCCTCGTCCTGGTCGGCGAGCAACTGGGTCCGGCGGTCTCCGGCCTCGGCCATCGCGGAGGCGATGACGGCTCTGGCCTCGGGATTGTCGTAGAGGAAGGTGCGGGAGACGTCCGCGCGACGGGCGACGGCGGCAACGCTGACCTGGGCCTTCTCGCGCCGGAGTCGGGTGATGGCCTCGCTGACCCGCTTCAGGGCGGTCTCGGTCTTGTGGCGGCGGGCGGCCAGGGCGGCGGCGGTGCGGGGTTCGGGAACGGCAGCGGTCTTCATGCGATGTCCTGCTCGGGGTCGTTGTCGTCGGTTATGTACGTATCGCTGTACTCGTTCTGCTCTTCGTCGCCCGCGTCGGCGAGGTCGGCGGCGCGGAAGGCGGTGGACCAGACGCGGTGGAAGTAGTCCTGGGGTTTGCGCAGGTCCAGGGCGAGAGCGTCGTCGAGTAGGCCGAGGCCGGCCAGGGCCTTCTCCAGGCCGTCGATGGCGCGGGCGGTGGGCTCGAAGTAGCGGTGCAGGTAGTCGGCCGTGGCGTCGTCTGGGGCGCCCTCGGCCAGCAGCCGCCATTGTTCGCGCTTGCGCTGCCAGTAGAGGAGGTCGGCGCCGGAGAGGACGAACTTGTCGCAGTTGTGACAGTCGAGGTTCCAGGGGCAGGCGCCGCCGTCGACGACGGGCTGGAAGGTGCAGAACCCGCCCTCGGCGGGGGTGCTGCGGCGGGCGAGGTCGATGGCGAGGGCCTGGGCCCGCTCGCGGGTGAGCGGGGTGGTGTCACCAGCAAGGAGTTCGCCGGGTTGGGCGGTGCCGGGGCCGGCGACCCAGACGTGCTGGAGGACGTTTTCCAGGTCTTCGCTGGTCAGATGTACGTAGTGCTCTGCCATCCGGTCCGAGACCTGGCCGAGATAGCGGCGGATGTGGGTCAGGGTGGCTCCCGCCCGAAGCAGGCTGGTGGCCAGCGTGTGGCGGGCCTGGTGGGGAACGAGCTGGCCGAGGTCGAGCTCGGTGATCCATTGCCGGAATCGTCGGTGGAACCACTGGTAGGACAGGGCGGTGGACCCGTCGGGGTTGCGGACCTTGCTGGTGAACAGGGCGAGTTGGGCGCGTTCGGCACTGGTTGGGCGACGTCCGTGCCGGGCGACGAAGCGGTCCAGCGTCTTGCGCTGCCGCTCGGCGAGAGTGTCGTAGAGGCTGTCGGGGATACGTATCGCCGTGTCGTAGTTGCCGACCTTGGTCTGGTCGTGCCAGAACATCGCCAGACCGCCGTAGCGGCCGATGCAGTTCCAGCGCACTTTGAGGACCTCGTTCACGCGGCGGCCGGTCACGACGATGGTCTCCCAGACGTCCCGCATCCCCTGGTCATCGGGATCGTGGGTCTGTGCGAGGTGGGCGAGGTTCGCCTCGTCGGCCAGGGCCCGGGCGACCTCGTCGGGAAAGGGCCGCCGGGCCCGAAGCGGCTCGCCCCCGGCGAAGGGCATGGCGATGATGAACTCGCGATCCAGGCCGAGCTGTTCGGCCGCGCCGTTCTCCAGCGCGTGCCGCAGCAGCTTGCGGACTCCGTTGAACACGTCGGTGCGGGTGACGGAGGTGACCGTCGACAGCTTGCCGTAGAGCCCCTTCATCACCAGCGAGGGCAGCCCATGGCGTTCACGGTGCTGCTGATCGGCGATGAAGCGGTGCATGATCTCCACCCGCAAAGAGCTCGGGTCATGGCCTCCGCCCGGGGCATCGACCTCCATGAACGCGCTCAGCTCGGTGCAGGCCCGGCGAATGCCGTCGATGGGCACCGCGGTGCGCGGGCGGTGGGGCGAACGGATGAGCTCCGCGGTGTAGTCCCAGAGCAGGTCACGCAGCCAGCGCTGAGTGATGCGAGTCAGGTCGATGTGGCTGGCCCGGTGAGGGAAGCGGATGCCGAAGTGGTCGGTCTCAAGGAACCCGGCATCCCGCGTCTGTTCGGGCGTGAAATAGACCAGCCGCAGGTAGTGGAGCATCTTCTTCACGATCGAGGTGTGGAAGCGCGGGAAGTCGTCCAGGTCCAGGTCGGTCAGCGAGCCGGCGTCGCGTTCACGCGCGAGGTTGACGAGCTTCTGGATCCAGTCCAGGCGCCAGATGCTGTGCCGATCCTGCTGGGTATGGGCAAACAGGGCGTACTGGATCTCGGCTCGCAGCAGCGGCCGCAGACCGCGCAGGTTGACCAGTCCCGGCCGCGGGGCCGGATCGACCGTCGCGCACCATCCGCGGAAGGCATCCTCGTCCGTGCAGGAGACCGGGACGGAGTGTCCCTGGCTCTCATAGCGCTGCCACCAGCTGGCCGGAAGAGCCGCCCCGCCGGGGCGGCGGTCGCGCTTGTAACGGTGCCAGTGCCAGCTGCACAAACCCAGCGGCGACTCTGCCTGCCCGGGGCAGACCGTGGCCTTGCAGTTTCCGTAACCCTCGCGGGGCGCTTGCTCGGCAACCCACTGCTCGAAGTCCGCCGCGGAATCGCGCGGGGCGACGTAGTACTTCCAAGAGCTGTAGTGGTAGCGACACAACCGCAGGTCGGTTCGCGGCTCCGCCGGCCGATCGGGGCAGATCAAGCACGGGCCCTCGCGCTCGAACTCGGCCCGGGACAGCGGCTGTGCCGCGGTGAGGAACTCCGCCCGCGTCGTGCCCGACTCCCGCGCCTTTCCCCACTGATGAAGGTGGTTGGAGCACAGGTCCGTCCCTCCGGACCGGACGCGTTCGCAGGCGCCGACGACGCATCCCCACTGGTAGACGGGGTGGTCTTGGGGAACCCGTACGAGTACTCCACGGAAGATAGGATCGAAGAACGGGGCACCGATCAACGCGGTGAGGATCTCCAGCCGGTCCCGGCCCTCGCGGTCGGGACGTTCGGTGTAGAGCGGCAGCAGCGAGTTCGCGGTCACTTCGTCTCACCCCAGACCGAACGCAGTGCGGCATCGAACACCGGGTCGTGGACATCGACATGCCCATAGACCTCATCGACCATCGCGGCCGACGCCCAGCCACCTGCGTCGCGGGCGATCAGGGTGTTGCCGTCCGCGGCATCGAGAACCGCCGAGGTAAACGTGTGCCGGAAGGCATGGGGTTTCACCAGCCCCAACCCGGCGCGTTTCCCGGCCCGGCCGAGCATCCGCCGGGCGCCGACCGGCGCCCACGGCTGGCCGGTATCAGCGCCGTGCAGCTGGACCAAGAGCATGCCGTGCCCGGCGCCGCGCGGGTACTCGGTCGTCATGTACTCGAAGTAGGAGTGCACCATCGCGGGACTGACGCGCTTGATCAGCCCGCCGGTCACCGTCCCGCGCTCGACCCGCCAGGAGTGCTTGGTCTTGGCCTCGGCCCGGTTCAGGTTGCCGGGCCGGTGGCAGACGTGCAGGTGCGGGGTGCGGCACTCGCCGCAGGCCGCGTTCTCCCGCAGGTGCAGGTCGACGAGGTGCAGCCCGCAGAGCTCGCCGATCCGAAGCCCGCCGTCGGCGAGCCAGTCGACGACCAGCCGGTCACGGGCGGTGTTCACCGTCCCCAGCAGCCTCTCCCTGGCCCCCTCCGGCAGCATCTTCGGGTGCCGGCGGTGCGGCCCCTTCGGCGCCAGGGGGTTGGTCGGCAGCGTGTTCTTCACATGCCCGAGGAACGAGCGGCGCCTGTCCGCCCGCGTCGGCAGGCGGGACTTGTCGAGCTTCTTGCCGAGCTCGCCGTTGATGCCGCGAGAAGCCTGCAGCAGGTAGAAGCCCTTCAGGCAGGCGGCCGCGGTCGACAGCGCCGAGCGGCCGTAGGGGCGCTTGCCCACCCGCCACGGTTCTCCGAGCGGTATGCGAACCTCGGCGCCGACGATGCCCATGTACCGTTCCAGATCCCGCAGTTGGACCGTGCCGAAGGTCAGGCACTCACGCTCCAGCCACCGCAGGTGGTCCACCAGGTAGTACGCGTAGGTCTTCTGCGTGCCCGAGCCCTCGTGCTCACGCAGGAACCGGTCCGCCTCCGTGTGCAGTGTTCCCTCGGGCCAGACGATCGTCCACGACCGCTGCCCGTCCTTCCGCTCGATCCGCTGGACCCTCAGGTCCCCGACCATGACGTGCCGTACCACTTGTCCTCCGTACCGACTCCAGAACATGACTGACGTCCCGGACACGGTCGGTAAACAAGCCCAGGACGTGCTGATCACAGTCCCAGACGGACATCACTGGCAGGACTACGGGCGGTCGGTAAAGTCGATGATCAAGACCTTCACCCCGTGGTCTCTGAGCGACTCGGCGACCTGGCGGACGAGCTGCGGCAGGGTCAGGCTCCGGGACGGGGCCCTGAAGAAGTTCAAGATGGTGACGCAGGTGCTCTTGGGTGTCGCGGTGACCGGAGCCTGGACGTAGACGACTGGGGAGTGCAGGTCGACCGTGCCCGGCACGGACGCTGGGTTGGCCGACTTGTGAAGTTTCAGCCACCGGTCTTCGAACGCGGCGACGACCCGGCAGACGGTGGCGGTCTTCCCATGCTGGCCCCAGCCGCTGACCATGGCCCCGGCCAGAGTCGGGTCTCCCTTCTTGCGGGTGTTGGCGGTGAGCCGGCGGTCGATCAGCCGGGACACCTTCGCCTCCATCGGCGTCTCCTGCAGCGGCAGATTCACGTTGGTCATCTGCCGGAAGGTGTCGTAGTCGTCACGTCTCCTGAGCGGCAGCGTCGCCCAGTCCAAGGCGGACAACCGCTGGGCCGGCACCAGCAGACCGCGGGTGGCCCGGAAGTGCTGCCAGCCGGCGAACGTGTCGCGGCTGGGTGTGTCCGACAGGATCAACTCGGCGATCCTCCTCCGGGAGGGCAGACCAGCCAGCAGATCGCGTGCCACCGTCCTGTTGGTCATGCGTCGTCCCCCGGTTCGTCATCCAGATCGGGCAGCAGGAACAGGCTCCGCTTCCGCAGGGCGTCATCGAGCAGTTGAGGAGCGGCCGGTGGCCGGCCGAGGTCTTCGCGGCGCCGGCGTAGTTCCGCGTCGACGGCGGCCTGGACGGTTCGCACGTCCCGCGACCACGACGGTTCGGCCAATTCCTCGGCGGCCACGTACGGACTTACCTCCTCAGCCGCCGTCTCCTTCGGTGGGGGGCGGTCGGATTCCGCTGCCCGGCCTTGGGCGGTCAGGCGGGACCGGGCGACCTTCTCCTTGCGGGTCATCTGGCTGGGCCACTGATCGACCGGGTTCACCGTCCGGAGGATTTCCAGGAGCAGGGGCAGAAGCTCGGCGTCGCCGAGGGGCTTGAGCTTGCGCTGGCGGACGTCGGCCATGAGGGCCTCCACGGTCTTGTCCGAGAAGGCAGGAATCTCGCCCTGTGACGAGAGTCCCGTCCAGCGCAGGTCGTGCCACGTGTCGTGGTCGTCCGGGTCCTGGAGGAAGACCTTGCGGCGATCGCGCCGGTCGCTCCGGACGGCCCATCGCCCTCCGTGTCGGCCGCCGCGGGCCGAGGGGCCCTGGAAGCGGGGCTCGTCCAGCACCGGGTCGTAGTAGTAGAGCCCGAGGATCTTCACCCCGCGACGCGGATGGATCATCACGTCGTGCTTGCGCAGCAGCTTGTAGTAGAGGTCCGGGGTCGGGATCTGCATGGCCCAGCCACCCTGGTGCATCGCTGCGGCGAACAGTGAGTTCGGGCTGTGCTGCCCGCCGGGCTCCCAGCTGGGGGCGTACTCACCGAGGGCGTGGTTCTGCCAGATCTTCACGATCCAGGTCGCGATGACGTGTTCCATCTGCCCGATCGTCAGCACCGCGTCGGCCTCGGGATCCGCGCCGCGGTCGGCGACGTCGGTCCCCGTGAACCCCAGCAGGTGCTCGAGAAGCATCGTCTTCAGCGAGCTGAAAGCCCGCTCGACCGCGAATTTATCGCGAGTCGTCGACTGCACCCGATCGGGACAGTCGGCCTGGATTTGTGCGGGTCACGCACCGGTTCCACCCGTGGTTCGGGAAGGAGTTCGCGTTCGTGGATCGTCGGCATACCTGGGACGAGGACCGGGTCTCGATGGTCGGTGAGGACGGGGCGGTGACCTCGCTGCCTGCGGCGTGGACCGATATTGACCCTGTCGATCCGTTCGTGGTGCTGGCCGCGGGACGCTGCCCGTTCCGCATCACGGATCTGCTCGCCGTCGCGGATCACCTGGATGCCCTGAAGGTTCGAGGTGTCGGCGGATCGGCGCCGTGAGCGTCGCCTGATCCACGCCGTCACCGGGCTTCACTGGAAGGCGGGGCGCGCGAAACTCGTCGGCGGTAGCGCGTTTCACCTGCTGGTTTGCCTCCGTGCGCCCCGTCGGCGGCCTTGGCCGCCGACGGGGTCGGCGCGAACCTGATGACAGGAATTTGGGCAGAGAGGCGACTGATGACGACGATGGTGGAGGACCCGAAGGTGGCGGCGCTGGTGGCGACCCGGTCGCTGAACCCGCGCCCGGAGAAGGTGACCGACGTGGTGTTTCTGGCCTCGCGGTTCTGCGACGCCAGGGACGTGGTGCAGGTCAAGTACGAGATGGTGCGCCGGGTGCGGATCGACAAGGTGCCCGTCACGCAGGCGGCCCGTGCCTTCGGGTACTGCCGTCAGGCGTTCTATGAGGTCGCCGCTGCCCTGGACGCCGGCGGCCCGAGCGCCCTGGCCGCCGGGAAGCCGGGCCCTAAGGGTCCGCTGAAGCTCACCGAGGCGGTGATGGTGCAGGTCGAGGGCTGGCTGGCGACCGATCCGGCCCTGAAGTCCCGGGAGCTGGCCGAGCGGGTGGAGGCCGTCTTCGGCTTTCCGGTCCATCCGCGGTCGGTGGAACGGGCACTGGCTCGTCGGCGGGAGTCCAGCGACCCGGAGGAGCCCATAGTCCGGTCCTGAACCGGACGTTGCCGCGGGCGTTGAGAACTACGAGCGTCTGCGCGGGGCGTCCGCTGGGCCGCGGCACGGGCTCGCGGTGCTGGCCGCCAAGGGTCTGGTCACGTTCCTGCGGGTGACCGCCGCCCTGGTGAGCGCCGTCCCGCGACGGCTTCCGGTCTCGGCGGCGCCACCGAGCCTGCCGGGACCGGTGGAGCCGGAAATCATCCGTGTCTGGTCCCGAATGGTCCTGGCGCATGCCCCTTGACCTGCGCGATTCACGTACTGGAGTGGGAGATGGATGAGCAACTGTTCGGGCCCGCGCTCAAGGTGACTGCTGATCATCTGACCCGGGACGCGTATCTCTATGTCCGCCAGAGTTCGATCAAGCAGGTCCTGCACAACACCGAGTCGACGGTGCGGCAGTACGGGCTCAAGAGCCGGGCCATCGCGCTGGGCTGGCCCGCCGACCGGATCATCGTCATCGACACCGACCAGGGCCAGTCCGGCGCCACCGCCACCGACCGGGAGGGCTTCCAGCGTCTGGTCACCGAGGTCGGCATGGGCCACGCCGGAATCGTGCTCGGCCTGGAGGTATCCCGCCTCGCGCGCAACAACACCGACTGGCACAGGCTCCTGGAAATCTGCGCGATGTCCGGGACGCTGATCCTGGACGAGGACGGCCTCTACGACCCCTGTGATTTCAACGACCGGTTGCTGCTGGGTCTCAAAGGATCAATGTCAGAGGCGGAGTTGCACCTGCTCAAGGCACGTCTTCGGGGCGGACAGCTGTCCAAAGCCCGGCGCGGGGACCTGATCAGTCCTATTCCGATCGGCTTGGTCTACGACCCTTCGGGCAAGGTCGTACTCGACCCCGATGCCGCGATCGTCGCCGCGATCCGCGCGGTCTTCGACTACTTCGACGCCACCGGCTCGGCCACCGCTGTGGTGAAGGCGTTCAACCACGACGGTCTGCGACTGCCCCGGCGACTGAAGCACGGCCCGGACAAAGGGAAGGTCGTCTGGGCGCCGGCCGCGCATTCACGGATTCTGAAGATCCTGCACAACCCGCGCTATGCCGGAGCGTTCTTCTACGGCCGCTACCAGCACAAACGCAGCCCCGGCAGCGGGAAGAGCGGGCCACAGCTGCGACCACGCGAGGAGTGGATCGCGCTCTTCCCAGGCCACCACCCCGGCTTCATCACCTTCGAAAAGTACGAGGCCAACGAGGCCAAACTCGTCGCCAACGCCACCGCTCACGGGAAAGACCGACGGCACGGCCCGCCGCGCGAGGGCCCCGCCCTGCTGCAGGGCATCACGGTCTGCGGGATCTGCGGACGCCGCATGACCGTGCGCTACCACCAGCGCAAAGACCGTGTCGAGCCCGAGTACGTCTGCCAGGCCAGAGGCATCGAGCACGGCAACCCCGTCTGCCAGCGCGTTCACGGCGCCGGCGTCGACGCCGCCGTCGGACATCTGCTGGTACAGGCACTGACCCCGCTCGCGCTGGAGGCCGCCCTGGCCGTCGCCGAGGAACTGGCCACCCGCGCGGACGACGCCGACCGGCTGCGGGCCGCCACCGTCGAACGTGCCCGCTACCAAGCCGACTTGGCCCGGCGCCGCTATCTCGCGGTCGACCCGGACAACCGCCTGGTCGCCACCAGTCTGGAGGCCGACTGGAACGCCTGTCTGCGTGAACTCGCCGAGGCCACCGACACCTATGAGAAGACGAAAGCCTCCGGCATCGGCGCCCTGGATGACACTCAGCGGGCCCGAATCACCGCTCTGGCCAGCGACTTCCCGAAACTGTGGAACGACCCGGCCACCCCGGTGCGGGAACGCAAACGCCTGGTCAGGCTACTGATCACCGACGTCACCCTGGCCCGCGCCGAGCAGATCACCGCGCACGTCCGCCTCCGTGGCGGCCAGGAACACACCCTGACGATGCCCGTTCCGCTGGCGTCCTGGCAGATCCGCCAGACTCCACCGGAAGTCGTCACCGCCATCGATCAGCTCCTGGACGACCACACCGACGGCCAGATCGCCAAGATCCTCACCGACCGCGGCCACCTCAGCGGCAGCGGACACCCCCTCCAGGCCCGGATCATTCAGCACATCCGCACCGCCCACCGTCTCCTCAGCCACCCCCAACGACTGGCCGACCTGGGCATGGTCAGCCTGCGCGAGATCTCCCGCCGCCTGGAAGTACACCCCAAGACCGTCAAGAAGTGGCGCGACGACGGACTGCTGAGCGGCCGCCTGGCCAACGACAAGGGCGAGTACCTATACCACCTGCCCGACCCCGACTTCACCCGCCCCCGCACCGGCCGACCACCGGCCTACGAACTGGTCGACAACCCAACACCCGCCGCATCAACCGAAAGAGGCGCAGTATGAACCCCGAGGTTTGTCCGACGGCCGCAAGGTGCGGGCGGGAAGGATGTTGCAGCCGATCTCGTCCTGGGCCTGCACGATCTGGTGGTTCTTGTAGGGGGCGCCGTGGTCGGTGGTGACTGTCTCCGGGGCGAAGAACGGCAGGCCCGCGACCTTGTGGCCGGCGAAGTCGGCGATGATGTCGGCCGGGACCCCGGGGTAGGGCCACTGCATCTCCTCGCCCCAGCCCTCCCGCATCGGCAGCGGCATCATCACGTCCCGCAGCAGCATCGCGATGTCCACCGAGGTGTCCGAGACCATCGTCAGGCGGAAAGCGCAGCACGAGTGCGTGTAGAGGTCCAAGGCGAGAGTGAGGACGACCGGGCGTTGTCAACTTGTTGGAGCCTGCGGTGGCGTGATCGGGTTCGGGATGTGTCTGGCCGCGGTGGGGTCCCTGGGTCAGGCCGCAGCGGGCAGGCCGGCACCGGTGGTGATCTGCCTCCAGGTGGTGAAACGGTCGGTCATCTCGGTGCGGTGGCCGGGTGCGGTGAGGCGGTGTCGGCGGGGTCGGAAGTGTGGGGAGATCCGGCTGAAGGCTCCCAGGAACCGTTGGGCTGAGCCGACGGAGCGGAAGCCTTTCATCGCGCGTTCGCGTTGCCGGGTCGGCTGATGGGAGTTCTCCGCCCGGTTGTTCAATCCCTTGTGCGCGCGGTGCTCGACCGACGGCAGCACCTCCCGGAGCGCGGCCCCGTAACTACGGAGCTTGTCGGTGACCACCACCCGCGGCACCGACCCGGTCCCCTTCAGCAGTTTCTTGAAGAAACGCCTGGCCGCAACCGTGTCACGGCGACTGGTCACCAGAATGTCCAGGACATTGCCGTCGGCGTCGACGGCCCGCCACAGGTACTTCAGCTCGCCATTGATCTTGAGGAACACCTCGTCCAGATGCCATTTATCGCCCGGCCGCGGCTGGCGTCGGCGCAGGGCGCCCGCGTAGGCAGGGCCGAACTTGCGGGTCCACTGACGGATCGTCTCGTACGACACGACGACGCCGCGCTCCAGCATCATCTCCTCCACCTCACGGAAGCTGAGGGGAAAGCGGTAGTACAGCCATACGCAGTGCGCGATGATCTCCGGCGGGTAGCGGAAACCCCGGTACGACGCTGCCTGTACCGACTCCACAACCTGCCCCTTCACCAGCCACGACCAACCCGATGATCATGACAGTCAGACCACCCTCAGCCCAAGTTGACAACACCGTTGGGCGAGCTGGACGATGTGGAAGCAGTCGACGACCACGACCGCATCGGGCAGTGCGGTGCGCACGGCGGCCCGGAAGGTCGCGCACAGGTCGATGGCGACGTACTTGACGTGCTGTTTCCAGTGTTCGGGCTGGAGGGTGAGCCAGGCGGCGACGCAGGCGGCGTTGCGTCCCTCGACCTGGCCGAACAGGCCGCGTCCGCCGATGGCGTCGACGAAGCCGATGTGCCAGGCATCCGCGAGGAGTTCCCACTTGCCGGTGTCCGGGTTCTGCTTCCAGACCGGCTTGCCGCGCCGGGTCTCATCGATCCCGACCGCCTCGGTGGCCTCGGGCTCGGCAGGCAGGGCGGTGGCGGCGAAGGAGATGAAGCAGCGGTGGACGACCGGCCAGGAGAGCCCCAGATCGCGGCCGGTCTGGACAATGGTGCGGCCGCCGTCGACCACCGCCGCCCCAGCCGCCCGGCGCAACGTGATCGTCGTCCGCATTCCGGCAGTAACCTGCGGTATCTGCTCGGTGAACGAGCCGCGCTCGCACCGGGTTTCGGCGCAGTACCAGCGGGCCTTGCGCCAGTGGACGGCCACGGGCCGGCCCCCGCAGGGCAGGTGCCTGGGCCGGGTGGTGCGGTAGTCCTTGAGCCGGGTGGCGAACACCCCGCAGCCAGGACAGGCCCGCGCGGCCGGGTCGGCGGTCACCACGTGCACCAGGCTGCCGCCCGCCCCGTCGTCCACGACGTTCACCACACTCACCCCCTCTACCCCCAGCAGGCGCGTCGCCGCCGCGTTGATCTCTGTATCGTTGATGGTCGAGCCCGCAGGTTCTTCTTGATCCGTTGTCTAGACACCAACCATGATCACGAAGCCCTGCGGGCTCTTCACATCGGGGGCGCCACACCCGACTAAACGTCACGCTGCGTAGCCATCGCGGCCGTTGGCACTCACCGCACCCCCACCAAGCTCGAAGACCCGTCATTCGTAGTAGCCGGACTTGGACACGTCGAGGCGTTCACACATGAACTCAACGGGGAACGCGTACTCCGCAGTGTCGAGTCGCATCGTTTCGATGAACTCGTACTTGCTCCCTACCGGGGATCCTTCGCGAAGTACGCAGCGCATTTTTTCAGGAAGGCGTTCTCCATCTCCAACTCGCGGATACGCCGGTCCTGTTCCTTGAGCCTGGCACGCTCATCGACGGGCAGCGGCCCGGTCTGTTTCCCATGCTCGCGCTCATACCGGCGAACCCAGGTACGCAGCGTCTCGGAATTCACATCAAGTTCCCGAGCCGTCTGGGAAATCGGCCTGTTTGACTGGAGCGCCAACTGGACCGCTTCTCGGCGAAACTCCGGGGTGTACGGAACGCGTGCCACTTCGTGCTTCCTCATTTCCTGGACAGGGCAACCCTATTGGGTCACTGTCCGGAAACTTCGGGGCCCCTGAGTTGGACCACCGCATGGTTGGTGACGCGGGACTTGGACCGGCGGCGAACCGCTGTCCTGCGCGGCCTTGGATATCGGCACTGCAAAAAATGTGCAGAGCCAGCCCCGAGGTCGGAGGTCGGGTTGGAGCCGGCGCTCTCGACGCTGGACGCACTGGACGCGCTGGCCACGAAGGTCCGGGTCGTGACTTCGGACGGCGAAGGAGCTCGATCGGTCGCAGGCCGTGATCGGCTCCTCCCACGTCAGGGCCGCTCGGGGGCCCCAAGCTGCCCCAGACCGGTCGGCCGCGCGTCTGGGCAGCAAGCGCCACGTCCTCGTCGACGGGCGGAGCATCCCGCTCGCGGTGTCCCTGACCTGCGGAATCTGCCGGTGACGTTACCCAGGTGATGCTCTTGCCGCGAAGAATCCCGTCGGTAACCGACGGGACGACCACGCCGGTGGCCTGATGCCCTGCTCGGCGACCGCGACCGCGATCACGACCGCGGCTACGACCACGACCACGACCACGACCACGACCGCCGTCCGGTTCGGGGCCTGGGTGTCAAACCGATGATCGCCCGCCGCAGGTTCCCCGCGGGGCTCCGGCCTGTGCGGTCACCGCTGGGTTGTCGAGTGCACGATCGCCTGGTTGCACAGCTATCGTTCGTCTCCGCGTCTGCTGGGAACGACACGACGACACCATGAAGCCTTTCTCGCCCTCGTCATCTGCCCTCTCACCAACCGACACGTCCGACGCCTCTTTCGGACCTCCAAGAGGAGCGCGGTTCACCAGGGGCTGATGGCGGCGCCGTCGACGAAGGTGCCGCTGGGGCCCTGGCGGGTGGTCAGTGCTGCCTCGACGATGGGTGCGGCGCCCTGCTCGACGGTCTGGGACCCCTGGAAGCGGTTGAGGTCGGTGGCGGTGGGGCCGGGGTCGACGACGTTGATGCGGAGGTTGGGGTAGGCGCGGGCGTACTGGACGGTCAGCATGGACACCGCCGCCTTAGCCTTGATCCACTGACGTGGTTTTGGAAGTGATGTTGACTCTGCTGCCCAATTCACTGCGGGGGTGAGGGCGGGTCCGCGATGATCGTTCCTGAGGTCGCTTCTCCGTCGTGCGGCCGTGGAGGCGGTACGGATGTCGATGCGGCCGGTGGGACTCCCGGGGATCCCGGAGCAGACCGTGGTGGTGGCGCGGGCGGCGTTCCCGAAGGGGAGTCTGGCGATACGGGTGCGGGACCAGTTGGCGGAGGTCTTCGCCGATGAGCCGTTCGTCGAGGCGTTCGGGGTGCGCGGGGCGCCGGGCCTGTCGCCTGGGGTGTTGTCGCTGGTGACGGTGTTGCAGTTCGCCGAGGACCTCACCGATCGGCAGGCCGCGGCGATGGCGGTGCGGGCCATCGACTGGAAGTACGCGCTCGGGGCGGAGCTCACCGACACCGGCTTCGATGCCAGTGTGCTCAGCAAGTTCAGGGCCCGGCTCGCGGACAACGGCATGGAGCGGGTGGTCTTCGACCGGCTCCTTGAGCACTGCAAGGACGCCGGTCTGGTGGCGGCCGGGGGCAAGCAGCGCACCGACTCCACCCATGTGATCAGCGCGGTGCGGGACTTGAACCGCCTGGAGCTGGCCGGCGAGAGCGTGCGCGCTGCCCTGGAGGCCCTCGCGGTCGCGGCCCCCCTCTGGCTGGCCGGGCAGATCGACGTGACGGAGTTCGCCGAGCGGTACGGGCCGCGGGTCGACGGCTGGCGCATGCCGCCCTCGCAAACGAAACGCGACCGCCTCGCCCAGGTCTTCGGCCAGGACGCCCTCGCCCTGTGCCGGGCCGCCTGGGCCGATGACGCCCCGGTATGGATCCGTCAGATCGAGGCCGTGCACCTGCTGCGGCAGGTCCTCGTTCAGACCTACATCATCCGCAGCGACAGCCGGGGACGGCAGGTGATCAAGAAGCGGGACGCCGACGACGGCGTCCCGCCCGGTCAACTCCGCCTGGCCTCCCCCTACGACGCGGACGCACGCTGGGCAGCCAAGGGCGATGACCTGTTCTGGATGGGCTACAAGATCCACCTCACGGAAACCTGCTCCACTCTCCCCGACGCCGACGCCGACGCCGACGCCGACGCCGACGCCGACGCCGACGCCGTAGCTGGGGCGGAGGCAGCGGCTGGGGTGATGCCGAATCTGATCACCGATGTGCACACCACCGACGCGACCGTGCCCGATGTGAAGGCGACTGCCCCGATCCAGCGCAAGCTCGCCGCGCACGGGGTGAAGCCGACCGAGCACTACCTCGACTCCGGCTACCCCTCCGCGGACCTGATCACCAAGGCCCTGGGCCAGGGTATCCGCATGGTCACTCCGGTCCTCCTGGACCGCTCCGCGCAGGCCAAGGCCGCCGAGGGCTTCGACAAGAACGCCTTCACCATCAACTGGAAGACCCGTCAGGTCCGCTGCCCCGCCGGCAAGACCAGCTCCCACTGGAACCCGGTGAAACAGCATGGCACCGACGCCATCGTGATCACCTTCAGCGTCCTGACCTGCCGGGAATGCCCCTTCCAGAAGCAGTGCACCACCTCGCAGACCGGGCGCCGCATGCTCACCCTGCGGCCCGAGGAACTCCACGAGAACCTCGCCAGAGCCCGCGCCGAGCAGAAGACCGACACCTGGAAGAACAAATACGCCCTCCGGGCCGGCGTCGAGGGCACCATCAATCAAGCCCTCGACGTCACAGGCATCCGCCGGGCCCGCTACCGCGGCCTCCCGAAAGTCCGCCTCCAACACGCCTTCTCCGCCACCGCGCTCAACGTGATCCGACTCGACGCCCACTGGACCACCGGCCCCCTCGACCGCACCCGCCACAGCCGACTCGAACGACTCAACTACCGACTCTCCGCCTGAACGAATTGGGCAGCAGAGTCGGCACGGACGCCAAAACCGACGGTACGAAGATCCGCACGCGTACGGACAACGCGACCAAGCTGACGACGGCGTACTCCTACGACACCCAGAACCGGCTGACATACGCGCAGGAAGCCGACGCGGCGGGTGCCCGGAAGGCGTCCTGGCGCTACTGCCTGGACAAGGCGGGCAACCTCACCCACCAGGACACCACCGCGGCGACGGCCTGCCCGGCGGCGCCGACGTACACGTACAACGACGCCTCACAGCTGACCGCTAAGGGCGGCAGCACGACGGGCTGGTCGTATGACAAGGCGGGCAACGAAACAGCCGCCGCGACCACCACGGCCCGCACCGGTGAGACCTGGAGCGACTTCAGCCAGCTCACCTCGATCACCACCGGGGGCACGGCCCGCGACCTGGTTTATGCGGGCACGACCAATGACGAGCGCACCAAGCTCGGCGACACCTGGTTCCACAACACCGCACTGGGCCTGGCCGGCTCCACGACGAACGGGGCCGACACCGGATTCATCCGCGAACCAGCGGGCACCCTCAACTCCATGCGCACCGGGGGCAAGAGCTACTACTACCTCACCGACGCGACCGGCAGCGTCCTGGGCCTGGTCGACGAAGCGGGCGAGCGCACCCACACCTACAGCCCCACCGGCCAGACACGCACCACCCCCACGGAAAAGATCACCCAGCCCTACCGCTACGCCGGCACGTACGCGGATCCGACCGGGCTGTACAAGATGGGTGCCCGCTACTACGACCCCACCCTGGGCCGCTTCAACCAACCCGACCCCTCCGGACAGGAAACAAACCCCTACCTCTATGCCGCCGCCGATCCGGTCAACAACACTGACTCCACCGGACTGTGGAGTTGGGGAGACTTTGCAAAGGCTACGATCGGAGCCACTATCACGGGCGCGGCTGGCGGCTGCGCCACGGGCGCCGTGGCGTCCATCTGGACCGGTCCCGGCGCTGTAGCAGGCTGTGGTATCGGAGCTGCGGGGGGCGCAGCGGGCGGCGTGGTCACCGGTTCCTTGGGGTACACGTGGACGCAAGTAACCAAGTAACCGGAAATCACGATTCTCCGGTCACAGTACCTTCGCGGAAGGTCAGGAATGACACTCACACTGATCCTCATAGGTGGAGCAGTCGGAGCTGTATGCGGCCTTATCGCCGTGATCATGGTCGGCAGAAGAAACCGCCAGCGCTGACTTGATGCTTCTCGATTGGCCGCCAAATCCCACTGGCGGCCAATCACCATTCAGGGTGGGCTTCGGCGACCAAGCAGGAGCCGGGCAGGGGCGGTGACGCGGGCTGGACTCCTCCGGCCATCCGACGGTCATCATGGCCGCGCCCAGTTCGGCGACGCTCATCAACTTGAACTACACGCACGGCTACGCCGCCACGTACGCGAGCCCGACAGGGTTGTAAAAGATGGGCGCCCGCTACTACGACCCCACCCTGGGCCGCTTCACCGAGCCCGACCCCTCCGGACAGGAAAGGAACCCCTACCTCTACGCCGGCGGCGACCCCGTCAACCAGATCGACCCCACCGGGCTCTTCAAGCTGAGCGCGTCCCTGGAGGACACAGGGGCCGTCCTGGCCGGCGTCGCCGGCGCCATCATCACGGTTTCAACCGCTCCTGCTTGTACCACCGTTGTAGGCTGCGCAGCCCCTATCGCTGCTGCTGGCGGCACTCTCACCGCTGCTGGAGTTGCGATCGGCAAGTACCAGGAGGCTTTTGAGTGACAGGGAAAAAGCAGGCGATTGCCGTTGGCCTCCTCATCCTTCTGTTCGGTTGTGCACTAGCCGTAGCGGCTGTTGGCAATTTCGCCGTAGCGACTGTACTGATCATCGGAGGCCTTGTCATCGTCGGCGTAGCGGCGATCATCTGGTTGGTGGGCGGTCGGCGATCTTGAGCTAGTTACTCTTGCGGCCCGCCGGACACGGCGGGCCGCTCGTGCCCTCGATGCGGACGCCGGCGAACCAGCCGTCCTCGAAGCGGGGCTCGGATCCGTGCGGGGCGCTGCTCTCGGAGATCCAGGTGTGGGCCCCGGCGATTGCCCCGGCCTCCAGCTGCGACACGATCTGATCCGCCTGCTCGGGGGCGACCCTGGCGGCGGCCAGGGCCTGGAACACGGTCAACCGCGCACTCAAAGCCTCGTGTTGGTGGTGGCTGATGCGGGCCAGCTCCTGGCCGTACGCGTCCGTGTCGTGCTGCTCGGTGCTCATGCTGCCCACCGCAGTCCGAGGCCGGCCAACGCGGCGAGCTTGTGTGCGGTCAGCTTGGCCCGGCGGCTCTTGCTGTTCGACAGGAACACCCCGAGCTTCACCTCACTCCCATCCTCCAGCCGCTCCACATGGGCCCTGGCGACCGTCACAGAGCCCGTACGCGCCTTGTACTGCGCGCCAGGGCCGCCACACCCTTATCGAAGGCACTCACAGGCGCCGCGGACGCCTTCGCGGGCGCCTCCGGCTCCGGGGCCAGGGCCAGCGGTACGATGCCGAGCTGCTCCAGGCGCTGACGCTGCCCGTCCGTCAGGGCCTCCCAGACCGCCGGAGTCCGCTGCCGGGCCAGCCACTTCCCGACGTCCATCCCGTGGACCGTGAACCCCGGCAGGATCTCCGCCGCACCCTCTTCATCGGCCACCAGCTCGCGCAGCGCGGCGTAGTGCCGCTGCCACTCCGTCGGCCACGCCGGGTTCCAGTCCTCGTCGACATTCTTCAACGCCGTTTCCCATTCGGGGTGTTCGGCCAGCGCGCCGGGGCGCCGAAGGTTGGAAAGCCACTGCCCCACCGGCCGGTCCAGCATCGTCGCGGACCGGGGCGCGCACAGCGTCCAGTACTGGTCGTAGTACGCCCTGGCGGCTTCCAGGTTCTCCTGGAAGCGCTCATCCGCCGGAGACCAGACCATGCCCAGCTTCTCCAGCCGCGCGGCGCGCTTACCAGCCGCTGAAGCGTCCGCATCAGCACCCTCGTCTGCGGCTGAACGCCCTCCACGGCGGACACGACCAGCACGGCACCGTCGAGCACGCTCAGCACCCGCTCCACCTCGGCGATGAAGTCCGGGTGGCCGGGCGTATCGATCAGATTGACCGTCACGTCGTCAACAACGAACGACACAACGCGGATTTGATGGTGATGCCGCGCTGTCGTTCCAGCGTCAGCGAATCGGTCTGGGTATTTCCGTCATCGACGCGGCCGATCTCGTCGATGACACCGGCGGCGTACAGCAGCCGCTCGGTCAGGCTGGTCTTACCGGCGTCGACATGCGCCAGAATTCCCAAGTTCAACGTACGCACGACGTGTCATGTCCTCCGAATAGGCAGCAATTACCTTCGTGTAGGGCATGAACGCAGTTCGCATCAGTATTTCCTCGGTCACTCGGCTGTCACCGGACAGTGCAGCAGAGGCCGACGTCAGCGGCAACCGATTAACCACTCACCTGCGCGACGCGAAGATGACCCCCACGAAGCCGATCAGGGCGAAGACCAACCCCATGCCGACGAGCATCACCGTCATCCCGCCCACCACGCACGACGCGACCCCGAGCCGCACAGGGGCCCCGTCCACCACCGCCCGCTCGGGCCGGTGCGGCAGATACCGCAGCGGCACCAGGTCCCCCGCCACATAAGGCCGCCGCGCGGCGACTGTGGCCCGTATCTGACGCCCGTCATAGGTCAGGAAGCCCACGATCAGCCGCCGCTGGCTGTTCCCGGACCCGTTCGACGACTGGTGGTGCACCACATGCGTCTCCAGGCACCTGCCTTCCGCCATCAGACCGGCTCGCAGCGTCTGCTGGTACTCCGCGGCCTTCCGCCGCATGAAGACGAACGCTCCGATGCCGAAGGCCGCGATGAGCAGTCCCAGCGTCCCGAGCACGAGCCCGAAGACCCCACTTCCAGTGAACATTCCGCATCCCCCCGTTATCCGGCCGACGACTCCCGTGAAGATGCGCCCCCGCACCCCTCCGGTTCCCGCACCGCGCTCACCGGGGCGGGGCGAGCGACACTTCCCTCGCGGCCCTGGCGAACTCCGCCAAAGTACTGGGCGCCCTGCGCCGCCGAGATCACCGCTCCTCTGCCGCTCACGACGAGCGCGAGGGCCTCCTGCCAGTGGGTGAAGGCCCGTTCTCGGCGGATGGGCGCGCCGCTCGGGGTGTGATCCGAGAAGTGGGCGTCCAGCCCGTAGGACGGGACTTTGCCGAGCGGGGCGAGCAGGGTGATGCGGGTCAGGTCCTCGTACGAGAGGAACTCCCGGCGCGCCAAGGGGTGGTTCGACGGCACCACCAGCATCCGGGACTCCGACATCAGGACGGGCCCGGTCACGAAGTCGGGCTCCGCGACCGGGAATTCGGTGAGCTGGACATCGTACACGCCGTTGCGCCAGCGACGCGAACGGGGCGGAGACAGGCACCTCGCAGACGTCCACGGCGCTCGCGGGATAGCGGGTACGGAACACCTCTCCCGAACGCATCAGCAGGTCCCCGGCCAAGGGCACGGAGAAGCCGATCTCCAGACCGCCGTCGATTCCCCAGCCCGCCGCGCGGCGGCCCCGCGGGTACCAGTCGCAGTGGAAGCCCCGCGCCCGTACGTGCGAGCTGTGGGCTGCCGTGGACCGGGTGCTGGCCCGGTACGCGGCACAGTTGCCGCTCACGATCCGGCAGGTCTGGTACTCGCTGATCTCGGACGGGGTGCTGGTCAAGGAGGAGCGCTCCTACAAGCGCCTGGTGGAAGTCCTGGGCATGACCCGCCGCTCGGGCCGGATCCGGTGGGCGGCTCTGCGCGACGACACCGAGATCCGTGCGGAGCCAGTCGCATACGACGGGCCGGAAGACTTCCGGGCCGCACTGCACCAGGCTGCCCTGGATTTCCGGCTGGACCGGCAGGCCGGGCAGAGGGGCCGGCTGGAGACGTGGTCGGAGACAGCCGGCATGGTCGACCAGCTCGTCACGGTCGCCGACCCCTAAGGTGTGCCCGTGTATTCGGGCAGCGGATTCTGCACCCGCTCCACCCGATACGGACGGCAGCTGACCGTGCGCCCACAAGGGTGCTGTCACGTTGTCTGGCGACGGTATGATGATCTTGTAGTTGGTCATGCTCGGAGGGGTCGTTTGACGTGCGACCGTCGTACAGCAATCACCGGTACCCGGCAGAGGTGATCTCGCACTGCGTATGGCTGTACTTCCGCTTCCCGCTGTCGTTCCGTGAGGTCGAGGAACTGATGCTGGAGCGCGGGGTGATCGTGTCCTACGAGACGATCCGGCGGTGGTCTCTGAAGTTCGGGCAGGACTACGCGAACGCGCTGCGCCGCAGGCGCCCTCGGCCCGGGGACAAGTGGCACCTGGACGAGGTCTTCATCAAGATCAACGGCGAGCAGAAGTACCTGTGGCGAGCCGTGGACGCCGACGGCGACGTCCTGGACATCCTGGTCCAGAACCGCCGGGATACCGCTGCGGCCAGGCGTTTCTTCCGGAAACTACTCCGGGGCACCGGGTCGGTGCCCCGGGTGGTGGTGACCGACAAGCTCCGGTCCTACGGGGCCGCGCTGCGGGAGGTGATGCCCTCTGTGGAGCACCGGGCGCACAAGGGACTGAACAACCGCGCGGAGAACTCCCACCAACCTACCCGGCAGCGCGAACGCGCCATGAAGGGCTTCCGCAGCGTCGGCGCCGCGCAACGGTTCCTGGCCGCGTTCAGCGGCATCTCACCCCACTTCCGACCCCGCAGACATCTCATGACCGCCGGCCGGAACCGCCTCGAAATGACCATCCGCTTCGCCATCTGGGACCAGATCAGCGGTGCCGCCGGCCTGCCCGCCGCAGCCTGAACAACGCCGCCACCGGGGCCAACCACACCCCGACACGCCACCAGAGACCTGCACCCCGACAACGTGACAACACCTGGTGACGCGGTACGGGAAGCGGCCGTCCGGGTCGGTCGCGGCGTGGGGTGTGGCGGGGGCGCAGCATGAACTCGCCGGGGCGGCCGGGGTGGGGGTGTGGTCGGGGGTGAAGGGGTCGGCGGTCCATTCCCAGACGTTGCCGATGGTGTCGTACAGGCCGTATCCGTTGGGTGGGTGGGTGCCGACCGGGCTGGTTCCGGGGCTGGGGTCGGCTTTGCCGCCGGGCAGGTATTGCCAGGGGAAGGCGCCGTGCCACGTGTTGGCCATGCGGCGTCCGCGCGGTGCGGGGTCCTCGCCCCACGCGTAGGCGGCGCGGTCGAGTCCGCCTCGGGCGGCGTACTCCCATTCGGCCTCGGTGGGCAGTGCCTTGCCGGCCCACGCGGCGTACGCGGCGGCGTCCTCGTGGGCGACCTGGGTCACCGGGTGCCGGTCGGGGCCGTCGCGAACGGGTCCGGGGCCGTGTGGCCGGCGCCAGTTCGCGCCGGGGCGGTAGCTCCACCATTGCCGCCAGTCGTCGAGGGCGACCGGGCCGGGGGTCATGGTGAACACGAGGGCACCGGGGACGAGTGCGGCGGGGTCGGCGTCCGGGTAGTCGGCCGGGTCGAGGTCGCGTTCGGCGACGGTGACGTAGCCGGTGTCCCGCGCGAAGCGGCGGAATCGGGCCACGGTCACGGGGTGGACGTCGATGGCGAAGGCGTCGACGGCGACGCGGTGGGCGGGGCGTTCCTCGGGATAGAAGTCGTCCGAGCCCATCACGAACGTCCCGGCGGGGAGTTCGACCATGCCGGTGGTGCGGGGGGTACGGGTGGCGGCGCGCATGGGGCCACCCTGCCGAATCCGGGCCTCGGTGATGGGGCGGCGCGCCGCAGGGCCGTGCGGCGCGCCGGCCGACCTACTGCTTGGCCATCGCGATCCGCACCTGGTGTTGCGGGTCGATGAGGTGGTCGTGGTTGTCGGTTCCGGTGTCGATGCGGACCTTGGCGATCGTGCCGTTGAACGTGAGCCGGTCGCGCGGAAGGTCGTCGGGAACGGGGGTGCCGGTGTCGACGCCGACGTCGAGGGACTCGTCCATGGAGTACAGGAACGGTTGGGTGCGTTCGACCCGGCCGCGGGCGACCTCGGTGCCGTCGACGGAGAGCACGGCGGTGCCGCCCTTGCCCAGGCCGCCGCCGTCGTAGGTGAAGTCCATCCGCACCTCGTGCTCGCCCGGGGTCAACGGGTCGGGGCCGCGGACCGTGTAGCGCTCCACGCCCAGAAAGTTGTTGCAGTAGGCGGGGCGCCCGTCGAGGACGTACAGGCTCCAGCCGCCAAATTTGCCGCCCTGCGTGACGATCGTGCCGAACGCCTCACCGGCGGGGGTCGTCACGTTCGCGACCAGCGAGTGGGACTTGTTCTTGACGTTGAGCACCGAGTTCTCCGACAGGCGCACCATGCCGGGGTAGAGCGTCTGGGTGTCGCCGGTGATCAGTTCGGGGCGGCCGGCGATCTCCGCGTTGAAGCGTTCCGCGCCCCGGTCGTCGAGCGGGAGCACGTTGAAGCGGGCCGCCTGGATCAGAAACAGGCGCTGCAACTCGTGCAGTTTCTCCGGCATTTCCTTCGACAGGTCGTGCGCCTGCGACCAGTCCTTGGTGCCGTCGTAGAGTTCCCACACGTCGTCGTCGAAGGCGATGCCCTCCTGCGCGGCGCTGATCCAGGGCGTCTTGTGTTTGGTGACCGCCGAGCAACCCTTGTGGTAGATCCCGCGGTTGCCGACCATCTCGAAGTACTGCGTCTCGTGCCGTTCGGGTGCGTCCGCGTCCTCGAACGTGTAGTTCATGCTCGTGCCGTGCATCGGCTCCTGGGTCACGCCGTGCACGACCATCGGTTCGGGCAGGCCGACCGCCTCCAGGACGGTGGGTGCGACGTCGATGACGTGTGTGAACTGGTGCCGCAGCCCGCCCTTGGCGGCGATGCCGCCGGGCCAGTGCACGATGGCGGCGTTGCGGGTGCCGCCCCAGTGCGACGCGACCTGCTTGGTCCACTGGTAGGGCGTGGACATCGCGTGCGCCCAGCCGATCGCGTAGTGGTTGTGCGACTCGGGCCCCCCGAGCTGGTCCATGTGCTCGATCATGAACTCGTCGGTCTCGAACTCGGTCGCGTGGTTGAGCAGCATGAGCTCGTTGAAGGTGCCCTTCATCGTGCCCTCGGCGGACGCGCCGTTGTCGCCGATCACGTAGTAGACGACGGTGTCGTCGAGGATCCCGAGGTCGTCGAGCGTGTCGACGAGGCGACCGATGTGGTGGTCGGCGTATTCGAGGAACCCGGCGTACACCTCCATCTGCCGCGCGAGCACGGGCCGCATCTTGGGATCGGTGTCCGCCCACGCCGGGATGAGGTCGTGACGCTTCGTCAGATCGCAGTCGGGGGCAACGGTTCCGAGCTGCTTCTGCCGGGCCAGGGTGCGCTCGCGCAGCGCGTCCCAGCCGTCGTCGAACCTGCCCTTGTACTTGTCCGCCCACTCCTTGGGCACGTGGTGCGGGGAGTGGGTCGCGCCGGGCGCGAAGTACATCATGAACGGCCGGTCGGGCATCAGCGACTTCTGTTGCCGCGCCCACGAGATCGCCCGGTCGGTCACGTCCTCCATGAAGTGGTAGCCCTCTTCGGGCGTGCGGTCGGGCTCGACCGGGTTGGTGCCCTCGTACAGGGCCGGGTAGTACTGGTTGGTCTCGCCGCCGATGAACCCGAAGAAGTGCTGGAACCCGTTGCCGGGGGTGGGCCAGTGGTCGAACGGCCCCGTCGGGCTGGTCTCCCACACCGGCACCTCGTGGCACTTGCCGAACTGCGCCGTGGAGAAGCCGTTCAGCCGCAGCGTCTCCGCCAGCGGCGTACATGTGTTCGGCCGCACCGCGTCGTAGCCGGGCGCCGAGGTGGCGATCTCGGTGATGCCTCCCATGCCCACGGCGTGGTGGTTGCGCCCGGACAACATCGCCGCCCGGGTCGGCGAACACAACGCGGTGGTGTGGAACCGGGTGTAGCGCAGGCCCTGATCGGCCAGGCGTTGCGCGGTGGGCATGTCCACCGGTCCGCCGAACGCACTGGACGCCCCGTACCCGATGTCGTCGAGCAGGATCACCAGGACGTTCGGCGCCCCGGGCGGCGGGCGCAGGTTCTCGATCGGCGGGAAGGAGGTATCGGGGTCCTTCGCGTCGTAGGTGACGGTGCCGGTGTACCGGCGGTCGTGGATCGGCAATGCCACCCGCGACGGATCGCCGAACTTCTCGCCCATGCGACAACCTTTTCAGTCGAAATTAAATACTTTGACCGAAAATACAATGCTTTGGTGGGCGGGCTTGTGGGGCTCGCCGTAGGAGGGCGTCAATCCTCCGTGCACCGACCGGGGGTTGTCCGGGCTCAGGTGTGGGTGATCCCGCTGGCAGGTACTTCGAAGACGATTTCCAGGCCGTCCTCGTCGTCCATCCGGGTGCCTACCTCAATGGGGAGGAGCCGGAAGAGTAAGAGAGCAACACCACTGTTGCAGGCGCTGATCGTCATCCCAGCTACCTCACCAGGAAGAACGGCCCTTCCTCCCCCTGAGAGCAGGGCACACCACACTGGCGGGATAACGGCCGGCATGGTCCCCCAACTGGTACGCATCGGCGAGGAGTTCGGCATCTCCTGCTTCTCCGGCGGAGGGTTCGACGGCCTGGCCGGCAAGCACGACGCAGCCGTCCGGGCGATCTCCGGAGGCCGAAGAACCCGGATTCTGCACCTGGGCGACTACGACCAGAGCGGCGTCCATATGTTCAGCTCGCTTGCCGAGGACGTGATCGCTTTCGCCGACGCTGCGGGCGCCGAGGTGGAGTTCCAGCGGGTCGCTGTCACCCCCGAGCAGATCGCCACCTACAACCTGCCGACCGCCTCGCCGAAGGCGACCGACCGGCGCTCGTTCTCCGGCACCGCCACCACCCAGACCGAGGCCCTGCCGCCCGACATCCTGGCCGCGATCGTGCGCGGGGCCATCGAGGCCCACCGTGACCACGACATCCACTGCCAGGCACTCGCCCGCGAGGAAGCCGAACGGCGCATGATCCGCGAGCGCCTGAACGGGCGGCCGGAACCCGGTCAGCCATCGACCGGGTGAATCTCGCGTCAGGCTCCGTGCACCACACCTGTTGCACACGCTAGGGTCGTCCCGACCGCTTCTGAGCTGCGAGAACTCGAACCGCACGCTCGTGGCGCCCCGGAGAAGCATCGGGGGACCTTGACGCGAGTGGTGAGGACGTCGAACGGGACTTCGTCGCGCGTACTGCGTGCTGGAGCTGGGTGGAGCGCATCGCCCTGACCTTCGATCAGGTCACCCGGTACACGCTGGTGCCCGCCGTGGGCAAGAGCACCGATCCGCGGCGGCCGGCCTTCGCCCGTCGTCATGATCTTGACCCAACGCACCCTGTTCAGTGGGAGGTTGAGGCCCTTGACGCCGCCGAGCTGCGCCGCCTGGTCCTCGCCGCCGTCACCCCCTTCGTCGACGTCGGCGTCCTGGCCGAGCAGCTCGCCGAGGAAGACCGGCAGCGCCGCCAGCTCCGGGACCTGGTGGAGGACTGGCAGCGCCGCCAGGGCCCACCCGGCTGAGCTTGTTTTTTATCTACCAAGATCTTCCGGGCTTGCCGATGGCCTTGAGGTTCTCGGGGCGTTTGACGGTTTTGCCGACGTCGTATGACGCTCAGGTCACTACCAGGGGGCGTCCAACCAGCCCACGTACGCTGGGCTGCCCCGGCAGGCCTGGCAGTTGGCCGCCGGAGTTTTACGCCGAGGTGCCAGCGGATGCACCGGCCAGCTTTGCGCCGTGCACCACAGCGCGACATTCAGCGGACTTCCAGGCCGGGATCCCGCTTCGTCAGTCACTGCGAACTGCGCTGAGTCGCTCCTGGAAATCCCCAGGTCAGGGGCCATGCTTAGTTCCTCTCAGCGACCGAAGCGACTCAAAACCCAAACGTGTTCAGCACAGGCTAGCCGAGACGGCCCCGACAATCCCGCAACCCCCAGAGCGAGGCTGGAGTCCCGTCTCGAACGCTCCTCCCAGTCGGCCAGAGCGACCCAAGCGACCCAAGGCCCATGTCGCCCAACAACTCTGCTGCTACAGAACATTGGATACAGGCCGTTGCGCCCGAGTTGGGGAAGCGACTGCCTTTCGGCATCAAGCCATGTGGCTCTTGATGGCTGGCTTGCAGCGGCTGTGGCGGGGAACGGCGCACCGAGCCGCTGCAGCTCTCCCTGGGCCGAACGGCGGACGCCCCGCCCTGTGTGTGCCGGCGGGGCTGGCCACAGTGAGGGCTCACCGATCGCTCAGGAAGACGACCAAGGCATCGTTCCAAGCAGCGACTCGGACGGCAAAGCGGCGCGCGCGGCGTTCTTCGCATATTGCGATGGAATGCCAATTGGCCGGTTTCTTCGTGCCGGTCCCCGGGCTCGCTGGCGAGAACGGGTAGGTGACGGTCTGGCCGTCGGTCAATGGTGCCGGGACGGTCTCTGTACAGCCTGGGGATGTCCACAGTGGCTCAGGCTCTGAGGATTGCGATCGCCCGGCTCCGGCTCGAGGGGCCTGCCCGGTTCCTCGGCGCGGGCGAGGTGGCACCTGACGCCGGCCAGCGCCATGACTCCGCTGAGGCTGATGGGCTCTGGCGTGCTGATCTCGATGAGGTTGGAGACGTTGTGGGCATCGCGGGGTCGCCTTGGGGGGCCGACCGAGGTGTTCGCCGCGGAGCATTGCAGCGACAGCCTGCGGTTCGGAGCCGCCGCCAGCGGCGGCTCCGAACCGCAGGGGAAGTGGGGTGGCGGCCGAATGGAGGGCCGGGGAGTCCCTGTCGACGGCTGCGTCGCCCTGGACGTCGAGGACTTGCCCGCAACCGTCTTGGCCGGTGGGGGCGTGTAACCGACTGCGATCGGCCTGATGTGGGTGGTGGAGGGCCGCTCGGCATCTCAGCTGCTGTAGGCGGGCGGCTTGGCCGAGCCAGTCGGTGGCCTGTCTTCGTGTCGCACGGGCCACCGATTCGCTCACTGCCGACGCGAGGGTAACGGTCCTCGAGCGTGGCCGGAGCTGTGAACGCCTAAGGCCTCCTTGTCGGCCGCTGTCACTGCGGCCGACAAGGAGGTGGGCTTCCCGCGCGCCTAGCCGCCCCATGAGCGGCCGGGTCCGACTCGGGCGACGGCATCGATTGTCTTCGTGACCTGCGCCGATGTGCAGAGCTGTCGATGCGGGGCGAACTGGATCCAGGTTGGCTGGTCTCGGTCTCGGGTTACTTCAGTCCCCACTCCTGCTTGACGCGCTTGCTGGTGCTGTTGTTCCACTTGGTAATGGTCAGCTTCCTGCCGCTTTTGCTGGTCTCGGCGGTGATGGCCGTACCCGACCACTTGTTGAGGATCTTGCTGGCGTGCAGTGCCCACTGCTGCTTCGTGGAGGAAGGGCTGCAGCCGTACTGCTTGACCTGGGTGCCGGAGGCCTTGGAGGTCACGCCCATGCACTTGGCCGACTTCTTATTCTTGATGGTGTACAGGCCCCTGCTGTTGCCCTTCAGGGTCCAGCGCTGTTCGGAGCCGCTGCCGCACCGACGGATCACCAGCACCGCGCCGCTGTTCTTCTTACCGTCGTTCGAGATACATACGTCCTTGCCTTTGGGGGTTCCCCATACCTTGGCAAGACGGACATTGTTGTAGGTTCCGGCAGTTCCTGTCTCCCCAGCAGCGGCCGGAGTCACTCCGCCACCGAGAAGCGCGGTGACGGATGCGGCGAGGATGAGCGTATGAACTGTCTTCTTCACGAGAGGTTCCTTTCTGTGGTTCGTTTTTCGCGGACGCGGATGGCCGTTGCAGTAATGGCGATCGGCGCCCTGACGGGCGGTGTGCTGGTGGTGCGGCAGATGGGTGCGCCCGGATACGGGATTGAGTCCGCCCCGCGTGCTGCGCGGCCTGAGTGCGCGAAGGCCGCATCCCGCTATCCGGAACGTCTTGCCGGCCAGGAGCTGACCTTCACCGGACGCCCAGGAATCGCGGTGTGGGGCGATGAGGCGATTGTTCTGCGCTGCGGGCTCACGCCACCGGCCCCGACCGTCGACCCATGTGCCAACGTCAACGGCGTGGACTGGGTCTTCCGCGACGTCCGCTCCCAGGGCGGCAGGAAGGTGGTTGTCACCTACGGCCGGAATCCGGCTGTGGAAGTGGTGGTCTCCGACAAGGTCGCTGCCATGGACGCCGTTCTGGTCGACCTGTCCAGGCTGGTTGAGCCGATCAAGGAGGAGGCCAAATGCCTGAGCTCGTACTGATGTGTGAGCCCGCCACGCCCCATAGGCGGTATCCCTTTGGGGTGCCGCCCCCAGGGAGTTCAGCTGGGCACGGCGCCAGCCGACCGTCAGGGCCGGAGGAGCACCTGGCCCTGCGTGACCTGGAGCTTGTGCGCCTGCCGGAGCACCAATGCACTGCGTGGACCGGGGAAGGTGCCCGGCAACGGCACAGGCACGATGAACCGGCTTCGCCCGAAGTGGACTTGCGGGACGCTGTCCTGGCGGGGCTCTCGCACCAAGCGCTGGGGGAGGGCCGGCTCTCGGGCCTCAGCCGGCTTGGTCGAGGCCGACAGGGGCAAGCTGTCGTCGGCCCGGAGAAGTCCAGGCGCCGGGCCGGGGAGGGGCCCAAGGCGACCCAGGTGACCGCCCGTCAAAGAGGCCCCGCGTGCCGGGTCAGCGGTTGGCGAGCTTGGCTTTCCAGGTGGAAGAGTTGGCGCTGATCTCCTGCACCTTGTCCACGCCCTTGCCGAAGGACTTCACCCGGGGCACGGCCTTCCAGACCGTGGATGCGGTAGCAACGCCGGTGTGCCCGGAACGGGCGACCTTGCCCTTGTGGAGGGTGATGGCGGCGTTGAGGTTCTTAACCTCGCTGTCGGCGGCCGGGGTGCCGGTGACCTTGCCCTTGAGCACCTGGTAGCGCAGGTTGAGTGTCTCGCTGGTGACCGGTATGCCGAAGATCGTTTCGGTCACGGTGAAGGAGACCTGCTTGGTGCTCTTGCCCCTGAGGGTCTTGGACGTGACCTCGGTGACGAACTTGACGTCATGGTTGTAGGGATCGACGACCCTGAGCTTGCGGTCGAGGCTGCCCTTGGCCTGGTCGATGAGGGCCTTGTAGATGTTGCGGTTCTGGAGGTGCTTGACGAACCGGGCCTGCTTACCGGCGGGGAGCTTGGTGAATGCGGTGAGAGTCCTCTTGGCTTCCGGCGTCTTGTGCTGCTTGAGGTAGGTGGTGTAGCTCGCGACGGTCAGTTTGGCCGCCAGCTTCGTCTCGGCCTGGGCGACCGCGTGGGTGCCGTTGAGAGTGGCAGTGGTGTTCATGGCTGACGCGGCTGGGGCCAGGACGGCAAGAACGGCGGTGCCGGCGATGGCGGACGCGACGAAACGATGCACGGGTATGCGACGGTACACAGTGTTCTCCCGGTGGTTTTGGTCTTTGCAAGTGCGCAGAATGAGCCTATGTAGCTGCCGAGTTGGCCGGAAGTGTCCCTTGGGGCAGTGCCCTTGAGGGATCCCGCGTTTTCTAGCGTGCTCCTGTCAGTACCGACGGGTAGGTTGAGCTGTGATCACCGCCGCACCCAGGGCACGGGGCTCTGCTGGGAACAGCGGGATCAGGAAGGACCAGCTATGACCAAGCGGTCCGATGCGGGAGATGCTGCGTGTGCCTACCGGCGCACGGGGATTGCCCCGGTACGTGAAACGGGGAGGCTCAAGGAGCTGACGGGCAGGGAGAGGGAAGTGCTTCTCCTGCTGGGTACTGGGCTGGGGAACCGGCAGTTGGCGCGGGAGCTGGGGATCGCCGAGCGCACGGTGAAGGCGCATATTGCCCGGATAGTGGAGAAGCTGGGGCAGGAGACTCGGCTGCAGGCCGCGGTGTTGTCCGTGCTCTCCCACAACGTGCTGTGCGCTGATCCGTGCTGCCCCTGCCGACATTCCACGCTGCCTGAGGATCAGTGGACACCGTCTGCCGCGTGAGCGAAGGCCTCTGTCCGCCCACTGAGTGAGGCGGGCCGGCCCAACGGCAGGGTGCCCCTATGGGGGCACTCCTCTGTCGGGGGTATCTGGTTTTGGACGCCATGGCGAGGGGCGGGTTCGAGGCGAATCCGCCCCTCGCCGCCCTCCGGAGGGCCGTGCGCCGCCGAGTTAGTTGAGAGTTGCACATGGGAATTGGCGGTGTGCGCAAGCTGAGGCACCAGCGTCCTGGCTGTGGTCCGTCCCGCGAGCCCGGTGCCCAGCCTTGGGGCAGCCGCGGGTAGCCGGTCGCATGCCGGGGGGCGGGCGGACACGGCCCCTCACCAAAGGGCAATGCCCCTCGGTTCACCTCCCTGTTGGACGTCGCGAAGATCACGCATTCGCGTCTACGTTCGAGCTTCGGCTGCCGGACAGGCAGCCCCGATGACAGGGGGCCCATATGAAGATGCGCATGATGTCGAAGGTTGCGGGGACGACGGCCCTGGCGGCAGCGGTCACCTTGGGAATGTCCGGTGACGCCTTCGCGTGGCAGAGCACATGGAAGACCACGGGGAAGACCCAGACCACCAAGGCGCACAGCGTGAAGAAGGGCAAGCACTTCTTGCACTTCGGGATCTACGGCAACGGCCGGACCGCTTTCACGGCCAAGGCCTATAAGCGCGTCAAGGGCAAGGACCCGCTGATCCAGACGATCAAGGGCAAGGACAACGGCACGTCGTGGATGGCCGACTGGAAGAAGTACGGGAAGGGTGACTACTACGTCGTCTTCAACTACAAGGCCAAGAACAAGAAGGCGTTCGGCGGCATTCAGTAGGCCACAGCTTCACGGGACGCCCGCCGCACCGCGTGCGCGGCGGGCCGCGTCGGGACAGCGTCCCGTGATGCACGAGCGATGACGCCACCCGACTACAGTCCGTGGCACCCAGGTTGGGATACTGAACGATCATGAAGACGATTCCTCGCCGGGCTTTGTGGACGGCCGTGACCGCTCTTGCCCTGACCGGGTGTTCCTCCCCTGACACGCTCTCAACAGAGCAGCCGCTGAAAGAGCAGCCTCTGTTCTTCAGCATTCCGCTCGCCGAACGTCCTGATGCTCCCAACTTCTCGGGCAAATCGCTGGACGGAAAAGCGACCCGGCTGCCCGACTACCGGGGCAAGGTCGTGGTCGTCAACGCGTGGGCTTCCTGGTGCGGCCCTTGCCGCCTGGAATCTCCCGCGCTGGACCGCACCCAGCGGAAGCTGAAGGACCAGGGGGTACAGATCCTGGGCATCAACACCGAGCAGAGCGTGGACAACGCTCTGGCGTTCCAGCGCGACTACAAACTGTCCTACCCGAGCCTGCACGACCCGGCAGGCAAACAGTTCCTCAAGCTGCCTCGCGGCGTGGTGAACGCGCAGGCTCTGCCCTTCAGCCTGATCGTCGACCGCTCGGGAAAGGTCGCCGGAGCCGTCCGCGGCGCCGTGTCCGAGGAGGACCTGACCAGCATCGTCAACCTGATGCTGAAGGAGAAGAAGCCAGCTTCGCCGAAAAAATAGCCGCTCCACGCCGATTCCGTCGCCAGATCGTGAAGGGCGACACACGCAGCCACCGGCACGGAGCACCGCCCCGGCGGGACAGGTAGGCGCCACCCGCCACCTGTCCCACAACATCTGCGAAGGCGCCGCGACGTGGTGCGCTCCCGGACGGCGGACCGCGCTCGTTGACACCACGGCCGGCTCCCATAACATCGTCGGCGTCGAGTACGTGACCACGGATATGCGTCCATCATCTGAGGCGGCGCACCCAGCGACTGCGCCTCCGCCACCAGCGCCTGCTTTACCTCCGCGAGTGCGTCGGTAGTGGCTCACGACGACCGGCCGCGGCGAGGCAGGGCCCGGCAAAATGTCTGCCCGCAGTAATCGGGAAGCTGGCAGCCCCGAACCTGAGCGTGAGCTTGATCTCACAGGAGGCCATACGCACGGCGCGGACCCGTGGGCACACCCGGAAAATGGCATCATCACTTATGCAGGAGCTATCCCTGCGTGCTGGAGCCCGACAGCGAGGAACCCGACATGCCCACCGGATCCGCCGACAGCCCCGCAACTCTCTATGGGCCGGTCTCGCTCGTCCTTGGCATCGTTGCTCTGATCGCCGCGGTATTCGCAGGCTTCATCGGAATTGCGATCCCGTTTCTGTTCGGCAGTCTCGCCGTCACCTTCGCGCTCCTCGGCCTGGCCCGCAAGCTCAACCGGGGCCAGTGCGCCATCGGCCTCGCCGCCGGTTCCCTGAGCGTGCTCTACCCGATCTTCCTGGCCGGCGCCTTGGGCGCCTGATGCCCTCGGCATCCTGCTGGCCCCTGGGTCGGCCGACTGCCGCCGTCATCGCCGCTACGAAAGCAAGCCGGCACACTTCCTCGCGCATTCCGGCGTAGCGGCCACCCGCATCGGGCATCGCCGATTGACGCGTAATGCCCCAAATAACCGGCCTCTCCCTGCACGCGCTCCCTCCCTTCATGTTGTCCCCGCCGACTCAATAGTGCTGTCGGCTACAGGGACCTGACGGTCAGTCTTCTGCTAACAAGCAGGTACCTCGGACTGTCGAAATGCGGCGGACAAGTTCGGTCCGCAAAGCTCTCCTGAAGGCTTGTTCTGGCTGCTCCTCGGGCACGGCGAACGCCGTTCTTGCAGGACGGGCTCTCCACCTCACCAAGATTCAAAACCTGCCAATTAGGCATAAACAGGATCCTCTGTCTGTCGGTGCTCGTCTCAGGATTCTGCGATGCGTGATGGGCTGGGCGCAGGGTCTCGAACTGCCGCGCCTGCTTGTTGACCTCACGGTGCTCAGCAGTGCCTGTGCCGCGCCAGACGCCGAGCAATGTCCGTGCGCCGACACCAGCCGCCAGGTCGTGGGCACAGCACGCTTCTGCCCCTTCGGTCACTGCCCATCAGTGCACTGCCCCAGGAGACACTGACGCCCGAACTCTCTTCCTTCCTAGGCTGGTTGCTACATCCCCTGACAGGAGGAGGCAAAGGCCGGCGCAAGCCTCCCTCCGAGTCACTGACACATCAATTGCGGCCCGGAAACGTCCCCGCCACGGCCAGCGCCGCCCAGGTCAGTCAGCAGGCCGGTCGCATACAGGGGCACCCACAGCCCCCGAACCGTTGGCGGGCAGAAAACGGCCAACAGGTCACCCCACAGGTCCCTCTTTCGACACGCCCCTCTCCGGAACAGCCCCTCACGGAATTCCCGGGGGATCCGCCGAGCCAGACGCTCGTCCACCGGGCTCCCGGCCGGGAAGAGGCGCTGCAGTAAGAGCGGGATATTCCGTGCCCGTAGAACGCCAATGGCATCACATGAAAGGGAATATTCATGCAGCTTTCTCGTTCCGCGAAGGTGGCGGCACTTACCTTGGCCCCGCTCACACTTGTTGCGACCGGGTTCAACGCGTCTGCCGCCCCCGACCAAGACCCGCGGCCGGGCGCTTCGGCGTTCTCCATATCCGCCCTGGCCTCCAACGAACTGAAGGACGTATCCGGCGTCAGCGCAAACAGCGCCGAGGGCAAGGCGCTGGACTCGCAGGAGTTCAGCGTCATGCGAGCTGCTTCAGGCGAGACCGCGGTCGTCGACCGCTCCTCTGCCCGCGAGGGCATTACTGCGGCGGCCGGCAAGTCCTTCGCCGAGCTGTCGTGGAAGGGGTACGCGAAGGATGCCCGCTACGTGGTCACCCGTGACGAGAAGGTGGTAGCCCGCCTCGACGCAGGGGTGACCACCTTCCGCGACACGAACGTGGAGGCCGGCACGGACTACCACTATCAGGTCGCGCCGGTGCTGCCGAAGGGCGGCAACCCGCAGGCCCGACTCTGGGGTATGCAGGTGTCCATCCCGGTCTCCGGGGCGCCCACCGCACTGCGCGAGCAGGCGGTTGCCCGAGCGGCCGCCGCCGGTGTCGCCAAGACATCCACTCTCTCCTGGATCTCCTTCATCCCGCAGAAGAAGATCGATGCTCCCACCGGGGGCTGCGACTACGGCAAGAAGTTCCAGTTCGGCGGCGACGGACGTTCGAAGTTCGACTGGAAGTCGAGCAAGTACCGCACCGCCCTGCACGCGACAGTCACGTGGAAGTCCAAGAAGGTGGCGGGCAACAAGCACATCGGCGCCACCACGGTCTACGTGAAGAAGACCGGCAAGAAGATTAAAACGAAGACCGCCACCACCAAGAACATGTCGGCCAAGAAGCTGGGATCCGGCAAGAACTACGTGGACGTGCGGATGTCCCTGCACGCCACAAACCCCTTCTGCAAGGGCCTCGGCAGCGTGAAGGGCGCCATCAATGGGGCCTTCACCATCAACCTGACCAAGAGCGGAAACTACACCATTCGCTCTGGCAAGCACCGCCTCATGCCGAACCACCACATCTACATCTACGACGGTGGAAAGGTCACCAACGTCTACACCCGGAAGTACGCCAACGCTGCATGCCTGATCGGTTCCATCGCCTGCCCCGAGGCCGACCTGACCGGCACTTACGGCAAGTTCTAACCCTGACAAACGGCTTCCTCTCAGGTTGCGTGCCAGGCGCTCGTACGCCTGGCACGCAACCTGCGGCCGGCGACACACAGCCAATGAAACTCATCTATCGCGGTCAGTTTCCGTGAGTAAGGGGTGGGTTCGACACCTACGACCTCGCAGGTTGCCTAATGAGGTTCGGATCCTGAGCTGCTCAGCGGCTGTGCGAGTGGCGCATCCATCAAGGGGCCGCCCGCGACTTGCCTGGCCGACGGCAGAGCTGGGCTGGATCACCACCCGGTGGCCCGCCCAGATCCTTGCTGCCTCGGCGGTAGGCGGGGACAGGGGCGACCGGCGACCGGCGACTGCGTCACCCAGCACCTACGCGAGAGCCACTCCCACTTCATCCCGATGCCCTGGCAAAACCGCGGGGGAGCGGCGTTGTGAGCGCATGCTCCAACCGGTCCGCCGGTCTACTTGAGCGTTCGCTCAAACTGAGCTAACTTGCGGTTTGAGCGAACGCTCAAATTGTGAGCAGTGAGGTGGCGACCATGGGGTTGTACGTAGAGACTGTGATCGACGCCGATATGGAGGTCCTCTGGGAGCGGACCCAGGACCCGGCGCGGCACCAGGCCTGGGACCTGCGGTTCACCTCGATCTCTTACCTGCCGAGCGTCGAGGGGCAGCCGCAGCGTTTTCGCTACGCGACCCGGCTGCTGCCCCTCGTGTGGATCGCGGGCACTGGAGTCAGTGCGGGTGAGCGGCTGCGGTCCGACGGCACGCGCGTCTCTGCGCTGCGCTTCGCCTCGGGCCACCCGCTCTCGCTGCTCGCCGAGGGCTGTGGCTACTGGCGCTACGTCCCCGGCCCCACCGGGGTGCGCTTCCTGACCGGCTATGACTACCGCCCGCGCTGGGGCCGCGGCGGTGCCGTCGCCGACCGGCTGGTGTTCCGGCCGCTCATGGGCTGGGCCACCGCCTGGTCCTTCGACCGGCTGCGCCTGTGGTGCGAACGCGGGACCCACCCGCGCGCCGCCCTCGCCCGCGCCCTGGGGGAGTGCACTCTGCGCCTGGCCCTGGTCCTCGCCGCCCTGCTCGCCTCTCCCGTCGCCCCGCTCGCCGCTGCGGCGGCTGCCGCCGTCCTCGCCGCCCTGCTGCCCCCGTTGCCCGGCACCCCGGCTGCACGCCGCTGCCGACGCACCCCAGCCGGGCGCGTGCGCGCCCCCCGGCTGCTCGGCCTCCTGGAGTCCTCGTGACCTCGATCTTTCACACCCACATGGGTGCCGGCTTCGGCCGCCTGCATCCCGAGATCCGGCGGCGCTTCTCCGTCGGGCTCGACAGGGGCGAAGCCTGCGTCGGGCGCGGGACGATGGAGCGGATCCACCACGGCGCCCCTTTCGTCAAGCCGTTCCTCCGGCTCGGCGGGACGCGCAACATCCTCGTCCCGCGCGAGGGCCGCCAGGTGCCCTTCGTCATCGAGAACTTCCCCTACACGGACTCCTTCGGCCGCGAGACCGTCACCTTCGTACGGACCTTCCAGCTGCCCGACGGCCCCCACCGCTTCGACGCCACGATGGTCTTCAGCCCCGAACGTGACTGCGTCCTCGATTACCTCGGCACCCACCAGCACCTCGCCAGCGACCTCCACATGAGCGCCGAACCCGACGGCTCGCTCCTCATCCGCTCCGGCGAGCACCGCTTCCGCGAAGGCCCCCTCGACGTTCGCGTCCCGTCCCTGATCGCAGGCGAAGCCGAGGTCCGCGAGTCCTTCGAAGAGAGCACCGGCCGCTTCCGGATCCGGGTGCGGGTGACCAACCGGCACTTCGGCTTCCTCTTCGGCTACGAGGGCTCCTTCACCGCCGAGTACGTCAACGCGGGCGGCAGCGGACTCCGCGCAGGCCTGCGGCCCGTCCGCGAGGAGGCCCGCGCGTGAGTGCGTCCGGCGGGGCCACCCGTCTCAAACTCCTCGAAGGGGCCCTGCGCACCCTGGTCGAGCAGGGCATCGCCAAGACCTCGGCCCGCTCGATCGCGACCACCGCCGGCGTCAACCAGGCACTGGTCTTCTACCACTTCGGCTCCGTCGACGAGCTCCTCGCCGCTGCCTGCGTGCACGGCGCGGAGCAGCGCGTCTCCCGCTACCGCGAGCGGCTCGCCGCCCTGGACTCCCTCACCGAACTCCTGACCTTCGCCCGCGCGATGCACGCCGAGGAACGGGCCGCCGGCCAGGTGGCCGTCCTCGGCCAGCTACTGGCCGCCGGCCAGACCGCGCCCGCCCTCGCGGCCGCGACCTCCGCCGGACTCGCGCTGTGGATCGAGGAACTGGAGGCCGTCTTGACCCGGCTGCTCGCCGCGCCCCCCCTGGCCGCCTTCGCCGACCCCGCCGGGCTGGCCCGTGCCGCGGCCGCCTCCTTCGTCGGCATCGAACTGTACGAAGGCGTCGACCCCCAGGGCGCCGCCCGCGCCCTGGACTCACTCGAACAGCTCGCCGTCCTCGCCCAGGCCCTGGAAGGACTTGGCCCCCTGTCCCAACGGGCCCTCACCCACGGGCTGCGCCGTCACACCCGGGACTGACCCGGCACCTCGCCTTAGCCGAAGAAAGTGGCGGCCGCTCCGATAACGGGCCGGGCTAGCCGGGCACGGCAACATGTCGGAGGGGTTGCCCGAGTGGTTGAGTTCCAGTCCGCACGCGTCCACGGCGGGCAGTGGTGAAAGCTCTACTGGCGATCGCGGTGTGGTGAGCGTCACAGGGAACTGGAGTGGCGCGGCGGACACTTCGCTACGTGGAGACATCGCTGAGCGAACGACTGCGGTCCGGTGATCGTGCTGCGTTTGATGAGATTTTCGACGCACATGCCCGAGTGGTGTACGCGCACGCCGTCCGGGTGACCGGTAACTGGGCCACGGCTCAGGATGTGGTGTCGCTGACGTTTCTGGAGGCCTGGCGGCTACGTGACAAGTTGCGCACCGAGGTGGTGAACCCGCGGGCATGGCTGCTCGGCATTGCCACGAAGGTGCTGCGCAATACCTCCCGGGCGACCCGTCGTCATCGGGCTGCGATGTCGCGCCTGCCGCAGCTGCAGTCTGTGCCCGATTTCGCCGACGAGGTTGTCGGCCGGATCACCGACCAGCACCGATTAGAGGGAGCCGCCCGTGCGTTGGGCAAACTCCGGCAGAGCGAGCGTGAGGTGTTCCATTTGTGCGTGTGGTCGGGGCTGGGCTATACGGCAGCAGCCGAGGCTCTGGGAGTCCCAGTGGGCACCGTGCGCTCTCGGTTGTCTCGGGCACGCCGACGACTGGGCAAGCTTGCCGAGGCCGAGCTGCAAGAAGTCAGGAGCTGGCGGGAACCGGCCGCCGAGAGCGGACACATACCAGGCAGCCGCACTGCTGCGGTCCGGTCGACTCAGGAGAGGAACCGATGAACGCGGTCTTCCCGCAACAGCCTGAACAGCGCGGGTGGGACGAGGCGGAGGAACTGGCTCAGCTCCTGCCGGCTCCGGCTGTCCCCGATGTCGCCCCCGATGTGCATCGCCTGCTCAAGGAGCACTTCCTGAACGAGATCGCGCTTCCAGATCGGGCCGTCTCCAGCCGCCGTACCCGCCGGCGCCCAGTGAGAGGTGTGCAAGCTGAAGTTGCTGGTCATGGGGCTGGTGTGCGTGGGCATCGGGATGCTCGTGCTGGTCGGTGGCAGGTGACTTTGGTGAAGATCGTCGGTCATCGGGCGACTTCGCGGTTCGTGAGGACCAGCAAGGCCCGGACCAGGGCGGTCGCCCAGGCGGGGTCGGTGCGTACCTTGCTCAGGACGCGCCAGTTCTTGAGGTGGGCGAAGCCGTGCTCGACGGGTGCCCGGACGGCCGCCAGTGCCGTGTTGGACAGCTTCTGGCCTCGCGTCAGGGGCCGGTTCCGGGCGGCCTTGTAGCCGGTGATCACCGCTGGGCCGGCGTCGGGGCCGCCGTCGTCGAGGCCGACGAAACCCAGGTCGGCGATGGCTCCGAGCCCGGCTTCCCGCAGTTTCCCGGTGAGCTTGTCGTGCCGGCAGGCGGTGATCTCCGAGGTGCGCCCGGGGCGGGCCGCCGAGATCCACAGCAGTCGGCCCCGGTCGTCGGTGAGGGCGATCACGAGCAGGCCGTGGCATTTGTTCTTGCCGGAGTAGTTCTTCCGGTTTTCCTTCCCGGTTCTGCGCCGGGTACGGATCACCGATCCGTCCAGCAGTACGATGCCGCCGCCCATTCGGGTGATCTTCTTCAGGGCCCGGTCCAGGCGTGGGGCGCGGGCTGCGAGCAGGCCGATGACCTCCCTCACCCATCGGGTCACGGTGGTGCGGTGTACTCCGTTGCCGCCGGCCAGGTCGCCGGGCCGCTGGTCACAGCGCAGCACTGCCAGCACGATGGTGGCGATCTTCCCCGGAGGCAGGGCGCGCCACCTAGAGCCGATCTTCTTGAGGTGGCCGCGTATCAAGTCGGCGAGCCAGTTCAGGGTGGCGCTCGACAGCGGCAGGCGGGCGGTGTAGACAAGGCCGTCAGGGCCCTCGACGGGACTGTTGTTTTTCGTCACACAAACTCAACTGCCGTCGGGGGCCCGTCAGTTACGGGCATGCCCCGTGCGACTACGGACGTGCCGTGAACCGACCGTCGCCCCGCTTGTGCAGCCAGCCGCGGTCGGCGAGCTTGGTCATCTTCGCTCGCAGAGGTTCCAGCTTGCCGCGCACCGAGGCGTCCAGACCCAGCCGCTCGCCGACCGCCCTGACCTGCACCGGGCCGTCGGCCTCCCGCACGATGGCCAGGATCTTGCGGTAGTCGCCGGGCAGCGCGCCCGCGTCGGCCGCGTCGCTGCGGTGCGGGATGAGCAGGACTGCCCGCCCGGCCACCTTCGCCGATACCGGAGCGACAGCCCCGGCGTCGGCCCGGGCCTGCTCGGCCAGGCGGTTCAGCACCCGCTCCGCGATCGCCAGTTCATCCCGCTCGGCCTGGACCTCCTGGAGTTGCTTGGCCAACTCCTCGGCGAGGGCGTCCAGTTCGCTCCGGCGGGTGGTGATCCACTGCCGCTCCTGCATCCCCGCGCCCTCCCGCGTTCTCACGGTGTGCCGACCTGCTGACGGATCGTAGGCGGGGGCCGGTCGTGGGCGCAGCCGAACCCGGCATCCCGCCGGAGCCCGACCTGCCCGATGATCTACGCCATGGTCATCGGCCGCCGACCGGCACGAGTACCCAACTCGCCATTCACACCAGACCCGTGACCTGCGACTTCACGATGCACACCGCCCAGTGTTGATCCTGGCCACCACCGCCCTCGTCTGCGGCGTGGCCGTCACGGTTGCACTGGGGCTGCACACCGCCGGGACTGGCGGAGCCCCGACGAAGCAGGCACAGACATCGCCGGCCGCGGTTCAGTTGCTGAACCGTATCGCTCTCACCGCGGACGAACAGCCCAGGACAAAGGTTCGCAATGACCAGTACACCTACATCAAGGTGACGGGCTTCACCACGGCCATGAATGGGGACACCGGGACAACGGAACGAAGCAGTCAGGCCCGGGAAGAGTGGACCTCGGTGGACGGGACCGGCCGCACCCTGCAGCGCGCCCCCGGGGGTGACCAGTGGCTGGCTGCCCCCGGCGCTGGGTCGCTGAGCTCTCCGACTTACCGGCTTCTGGAGCAGCTGCCGACTGACCCCGGCCACCTACTGAAGACGATTTACAAAGACACCAATCTCAATCACGGATCCGGCACCGACTCCACCACCGGGCCGGACCAGGAAGCATTCGTCGCCATCGGTGACTTGCTCCGGGGCATGACTGCGCCCCCGAACGCCAGTGAAGCTCTGTACCGGGCCGCGGCCCGTATCCCTGGTGTGATCACCGTTCCGGAAGCCGTCGACGCCGCAGGTCGGCACGGGGTGGCAGTTGCCCGTGTCCACGACGGCGAACGCACCGAGTGGATTTTCGACAAGAAGTCCCTGCACCTGCTCGGTGAATGCACTGTCCTGCTCAAGGACGGCGCCTGGGGCAAGGCCGGCGCAGAGGTGGAGTCCATCGCGATCATCGGCAGAGGCATCACCGACCAGCCAGGCCACAGCCCGAGGGCCCAGAGCTGATGGCAAGGGATGCGGTACTGAAGTCGTTTCTGAACCGATAACGGAACGTGTAGATCGAACAGGTTCTCGCCAGGGCGATCTTCCCGTCTTTTACGCGCACGAAGAAGAGCCTTTCGGTAGCTCGGGGCGCTGTCGATGCACCCGGTGGGGTCGGCGCGATCGCCTCGTATTGGACCGAGGTGCCGCTGCCGGCCACCGGTACGTGGAACGCGCCGGGCAAGGACGGTGCGCAGGCCGACACTGTGCTCACCGCCCGTCAGGACGGGGTGCCTTTGCTGTTCTTCGAGGTCGACAACTGCCACGAGACCCCGGAGGAGCTCGCCGACAAGCTGGAGAGGTACGCCCGGTTCCTCCGGCGGAAGATGAAGGACACCGACGGCAAGGAGCGCCCGATGTGGCGCACCCGCTGGAGGGCCCCCGAGAGCCGGCACGGAGATGCGCCGCACCCGCCGGTGCTGCTGGTGTTCAACCACCTCGGCAAACGCGACCCGAACCGCAAGGTCCCCCGGCTGCAAGAGCTCACCCGTCACCTCTGGCAGGGACAGAGGGTGGGCGGCGGCCACCACCTCTACGACGGGAAGATCCCGGTCGTCGCGGTCGGGCTGCGTAATCTCCGCGAGCACGGACCGGCCGGCGCGGTGTTTTTCCGCTTCGGGCGCGAGCACCCGCAGCCGCTCCTAGAGGCGATCGGCAACCCCCGCCGCGAAGCTGCCGACGCCCGCGAGCAGGACAGGGCCAGGGCCCAGCAAGCGGCGCACAAGGCACAGGTGCAGCGCGCGGCTCAGGAGCAGGGGGCGAAGAAGGCAGCCGAGCGGGAGGCCCGTCGTCCCGTCTGTGCTGGCTGCGGGGCGAAGTTCACCGACGAACGGTGGGCGGCGGCGCAGTCGACGGACTGGGACACCCCGAAGGACACCCACCCGAACCTGTGCGACGCCTGCAAGCAGAAGGTCGGCACCGTCGTCAGCCCAGCGGCCGACACGCGGGAGCGCCAGGAGCCGGTGCGCGGCGAGGTGGGGCAGCACGACTTCAAGCGCAACGCCCGCCGTCCTGTCTGCCCAGAGTGCGGTGCGGCGTTCACCGACGAACGGTGGAAGGCGACCGAGCGCGTCGGCTGGGGCGTCACCCCGGAGCCCAACCCGTCCCTGTGCGGGGACTGCGACCGGCGGTACGTCACCGACGTACGGGAAGTCTGGGCGGACGAACGCCCGCAGCAGGAGCAGGGTCAGGCCCTGCCCATACAGAAGGCCACCCGCTGGTTCTCACGCCGCACCTGACCCGGGCAAGCCTCCCGCCGCCGGCGTGGGCAAGCCCAAGGTGACCCTGGGCAAGCCCTCGCCGGCGGCGGCGACGCAAGGGGTACAAGTACCGGTACGAAGCGAGAGCGGATCCGGTGGCAGGCCGTGGTGGACCGGGCCCGGGAGATCGTGGAGAGCTACGAGGGCGGCGTCACGCTGCGCCAGGTCATGTACCGCCTCGCCTCCGCTGGCGTGCTGCCGCACACGCCGTCGATGTACCGGCACCTGTCCGCCCACCTCGCGAAAGCCCGCCGCGAGGGCCGCTTCCCCGACCTGATCGACACCCTGCGCGAAGTCCACGTCCCGCCGGCCTGGCCGGACGCGGGCACGTTCATGCACGAGAGCCCCGACTGGTTCGGCCTGGACCTCACCCATGGTCAGTCGCACGCGCTGTACGTCGCCGCTGAAAAGGACACCCTCCGGCAGCAGCTGACCGGATGGCTCGCCCCGGCGGGCATTCCCGTGCTCGTGGTCCGCGGCTTCGGCTCCCAGTCCCCGTCTGACCCCGGCAGGAGCCGACGCGCCCGATGCGCTCTTGGCACAGCGCCGTGCCCCGCCGGTCGGACGGTCGGGGGCACGGCGGGTGTGGGTGCCTATTGGTTACGGGGTGATGGTCACGGTGTACCACTCGTGGTCCAGGATGCGCTCGGTCAGCACAGCACGCCCGTACTCGCCCCCCGCTTCCGTGTTCTGCTTCAGGGGTACGTGGCTGCGGACGCAGTTCTGCGCGGGGCCGAGGTACCTGAGCTTGTCGACCTCCCACTGGAAGGTGGCGGAGTTGAACCACGGGTGGATCTCCGCGCACAGGTTCCCGTTCGTGCCGCCCTGGCTCGAAGCGGCGAACGGGAACTCGTCACACGAGTCGGGCTCCGCCGTGACGAGGATGGGCTTGAAGGGGTTCGGCGCGGCATCACAGCTCTGGTAGCGATTCTGCTTCGTCGTCGGGGCGTTCTCGTCCTCCTCATCACTGCCCCGCTGCAGGGGCGCCTCCTTCGTGCCGGTGTTGCCGCCCTTCAAGTTGTCCTGGGCCCACCGGTAGGTGATGGCCGCAGCCCCGTACTGCGCGATGGAAATCTTCACGTCGGCCATGTGCCCCATCACGATGCACCCCGACGTACGGCCCACGGCCTGGTCACAGCGCAGTTCCGGGCCGTACCAGGTGCCCAGGGGGATTACCCGCTCGTCCGCCTCGGTGGAGGTGAGGTCCCCGTGGTAGGTGGGCCTGACCACGCTCTGGCCGCCTTTGCCCACGGTGGTCTTGTAGACGACGAAGTCCTCCTTCGTCTCGCCAACGCCGATGGGCACGTACTTGCCGCCCCACGCCTTGGCCTTGTACATCGTGCACTGCCCCGAACACGAGGGCCCGAACGCGAACAGTATGGTCCCCGTGCCTGCGGCCTCGGTGACCGTGGCGCTGATCGTCTCCTGCCAGGTCTGAGCCTTCGGGTCGATGGCGGCGGCGCGGGTGACGAAGTGGAGCGCGGCCACCAATATGACCTTGCCCTCCTTCGTCTTAAGCGTGTAGGGGGCGTTGGCCTCGCGGCAGTAGGAGTGGCGGGTGTCCTCCTCCTTGCAGGAACGCGCGGACGCACGGGCCTTGGGCCCGGCCGCGACCGGCGGCACGGCGTCGCGGGGGCCGTCCCCCGCGACGCAGTCGACCACGCCCACGCCCTCCTTGCCGACCTCGCCGGGCGCGGTCGGCACGCAGCCCTTGCCCGCCACAGCGGCGCCCGCCTTCGCCGGTGCTGCGGCGGCGGACGCCGTGGTGGTGGTGAGGGTGGCAGCGGTCAGAGCGAGTGTGGCTATCGCCATCAGGCAGCGTCTTGCGCGTTTCACGATGGTCCCTCCGGTGGTGGTCCGCTGGTCACGCGGCCGTACAGATGATCGAGATGGTAGGAACCACCGACCGGGCTCAGGTTCGGAATTCGCAACCTTGTCCGGAATTCGCGACCGGTCCACAGCGGCGGGCGGGCCGCACCGCCGGAACAGGCCATTCCGCCCAGAATGATCACACTGGCCGATTACGGCATCCCCCTGTCGCCTTTGGTGGCGCTATGTTCACTCGCGCTCAGCACCATCACACCGACCACACCAACGGCCGGGTTCCCGCCCGTGCGCGGCCCGGCCCATGGGGGGAAAATGCGTCACACCAGACCGACCGGCCTCCTCGGAAGGGGGCTCGTAGCCCTCACCGCTGCGGCTGCCTCCGCGATAGCCACGATGAGCCTCGCCTCACCGGCCACGGCCGCCCCGGCCAAGCCCGCCGCCGCCCCGGCCAAGCCCGGTGACACATGCACCCCGGCCGACCTCGGCACCCGCCACCCCTACATCAAGAGCGCCGAAGTCACCCCCACCATTACGCACTTCAAGGGCTGGTACGTCACCGACGGCTCGACCGGCTCCCAGACCGTCGACACCAGCACCCAGGAAACCATCTCGGTCTCCGTCGGCCTCAACGGCAACATCCAGGGCAGCTTCCAGGTCGAAGCCCTCGGCATGGTCGGCGGGACCGTCGGCCTGAACGTCCAAGTCAACTACACCCACACCAGCAGCACCAGCAAGTCCATCAGCTGGAACTTCCAAAACCCCGGCTACTACGGCCTCTACGAGGGGACCAAGAAAGTCACCGGCACCTACGGCAGCCTCAACTGCAACCGCACCGACCTCGGCGGCGGCACCTACGCCCTGAAGTGGGTCGAAGGCCCCGACACCGGCTCCTACACCACCTACACCGCCCTCGAAGAAGGCGCGGTGCGCTGCGAGGACAAGGTCCCCGCCAACAGCATCATGGCCAAGGCCCAGGTCCTGTTGGACTGCGGCTCCCCCGCCGCCACCGCGAAGCACCCGGCAGGTCCCGTCCCCTCGGCCAAGGCCGACCAGGCCAAGCACGACGCCGACAACGCCGCCACAGCCGCCAAGGCCGCCCAGAGCATGAAGGCAACCCAGGCCGCCAGGCCCGCCCCGCGCGCCGCCCTGAACTGCCAACCCGGCGTCTACAAGATCGACGTTCCCGGCAAGCCCCTGAACTGGAGCGCACCGCTCCGGGCCAACGACGGCACTCGCCTGCGGGAATCCAATTGGACCAGTGCCCACCTGGACAACTGGCGCCTGTGCAACGTGACCGAGCGCAACGGCGTCATCGAGGCGTCCCTGTGGAACTGGGGCAACGGCGGATGCGCGACCATCCCGGCGAACATCGCCAACCAGGAGCAGGCCTACCTGACGACCACCACCTGCGGGGAAGACGACCTCCAGCGGTTCTACATCTACCGCGACGTACCCGGCAGCACGAAGATCGGTCTGCAGAACAAGTACACCGGCTCCATGATGGGCCACAACCGGTACGCGGACGGGGAACTCATCCGCCAGTACTCCAGCGGCAGGCAGGACGGCACGGGTACATACACCCTGACCGGAGTCTGACGGCCCCCACCCCGTGAGCACGGCCCCGCACGTGAACCCCCGGCCTCCCGGCTCCGTGCGGGGCCTTCCGCGTCTCTACCCCGAAAGCGCCCCGGCGCTACCCAACACCCCGAACACGCCCGCCAGTTGATTCACTACACCACGGCAAGGGACACGACCCGTTTCTCTTTGCGCCGAAGTCCCAGACCGATCCCGCCGAGGGTCTCGTCGACCGCGTGCTCGAGATAGACCTCGAAGGCCGAGACTGCTTCCTTGATCGAGATCGCGCGAAGCATCCACGCCGCGTCAATCTGTGACGAATCCGTTAGTGATCACTAGATGGGTGACGCGTTGATCTGGGGATTTAGTGATTGTTTCAGGATTTTGGGCTGTTGTGTGGTGCGGCCCTGAGCTTGGGCTTTCGCTGAAGCGTCGGAAGCTGCGAGGGCTCTGAGGTGCACGTTCAGTGCTCGTCTCGGAATGCAGTGATCGGCGCGGGATTTTCATATCGCTGTGTGGTTCGGGTTCAGGGCGTCACGCGTCCGCGCCTGGCTGCTTGGTGCTCATGTTTCCCACTCCAGTCCGAGGTCGGCCAACGTGGGGGGCTTGTCGGCGACGCTGCCCGTCACGTCAGGGGCTGAACCAGCGCCGGTCCGCGGCACGGGTGTTCATGCGGGTGGGGTGTTCAGGGCGGTGGGAGGAGCCAGTCGTCTGACACGGGGCTCCTGGCCCGGTACGGGTCGGCGAGGAGATCCTGTACGGCTCGTTCGGCCCGCCATCGCGTGGCCGTCCTGCTCGGTCCGCGGCCGCCCTTGTAGAGCGCGGGGGTGCCGTCCGTGCTCTGCCAGTCGAGCGACCATGCCCACGCACCGAGGTGCACGGCCTGGGAGAACAGGGGCCGCCCCTCGAATTCCTTCTTGTCGACCGAGGCCCACACCAGCACCTCCGGCCCGGGTACGGGGACACGCACACCGGCACACAGGTGTCCGGTGCCGGCCGCCTGCCACAGCAACTCAACGGGCCGCACCTGGGCTGCCGCCAGTTCCGCCGCGTACCCGACCAGGGCGCCGATCTCCCACACCAGTGCCAGGACCAGCGCCCCGCGCTGCAACGACGGCCAGTGGCCCGGCGCGTCCCACACCAGCACATCGACCGCATCCCCGATCCGGTCCTCGTTCAGCAGCACCTCCAGCTCGAACCCCGCCACCGGCCCCGCCCGAAACTCCGGGCCGCCACCCGCCGTCTCCTCCACGAGCTCCAGCGCCACACCGACCACGTGCTGCTCCACGGACATCCCGATGGCCACCTCGCGCAACTGCTCCGGTGGCAGTCGCTCCAGCAGGTGCTGGATGTGCTCCAGCACGGCGGTGTTCGCTTCACCCAGATCAGGGAGTGTCACGTGTGGTGAGGGGAGTTGGCCCCAGAGGGCGCCAGCCGACCACAGGTCCTCGAACGCGCGGACGTCGTCCACACCGTCGCGTTCCTCGGCGAACCCCAAGGCACCCTCGACCACTCTCAGAGTGGCCGGGCTGTGTACGGCTCCCAGGTGGCCGGTGTACCGGCACAATGCCGCCGCCCGGCCTTCCGCCCGGCCAGCACCAGGCTCACCCGCCCGAGCCGCCCTGCCCCCGCACTGTCTCCCCTCACGACGCCCTCCCGCTGACGGTGCCCTCCCGCTGACGGTGCCCGCTGCCCACTCCAGTCCGAGGCCGGCCAGCGCGGTGAGTTTGTCGGTGGTGAGCTTGGCCCGGCGGCTCTTGCTGTTGCTGAGGAACACTCCGAGCTTCACCTCCGACCCGTCCTCAAGTCGCTCTACGTGGGCCCTGGGGACCGCCACAGAGCCGGTACGCGCCAGGGCCGCCACGCCCTTCTCGAAGGCGCTCACAGCCGCCTTGGCGGTCTTGGGGGGCTCCGGGGGCTCCGGCATGACGCCGACGGTCTCCAGGAGCTCGCGCTGCCCGCCCGTCAGCCCTGCCCAGACCGTGTGCTGACGCTGCCTCACCAGCCACTTCCCCACGTCCATGCCGTGGACGGTGAACCCGGGCAGGACGTCGGAGTGGTCCTCTTCGTCGGTCAGCAGCTCCCGCAGCGCCGCGTAGTGCCGCTGCCATTCCGCCGGCCACGCCGGGTTCCAGTGCTCATCCACGGCCTCCAGCGCGCTCTTCCACTCGGGGTGATCGGCCAGCGCACCCGGCCGCCGCAAATTCGAGAGCCATTGCCCCACCGGCCTGTCCAAAGCAGCTGCGGTGCGGGGTGCGCAGAGGGTCCAGTGCTGCTCGTAGTACGCCTTGGCCGCCTCCAGGTTCTCCTGAAAGCGTTCGTCCGCGAGGGACCAGACCATGCCGAGCTTCTCCAGCCGCCCGGCGCGCAGGCCGGTCATCTGCCCCGCCCCGTACGCCCGTCGCTGCTCTGCGACCCACTGCCCAAGAGGGAAAGCACCCTCCTTGAGCCCGTACGGAACCCTGGCGTGAGCCTCACGCTCCGTGAACTTTTTGAGCGACGCCCAGCCGCGCGCCCAGTCCTGGCGCTCGGTGTCGATCACGTTGAAGGACACCCAGTCCGCGACCATCACCGGATCACGCGGAGCAGCAAAACGAAGCAACAGCCGGGATTCTTCCTCACCATCCTGCGATGTGCCGCTTTGGTGTCGGTGGGTGGGTGTCAGTGATGGTGTGTCAGGTCGGGGTTGTTTCGCTGGTCGGGTGTTGTAGGTAGAGCAAGGTCACTGACACGGGGCGGTACCTGGGGGCGGGTGTGGCTGTCGTGGGCCGGTACACCCCGTCCCGCTCCACTGTCTCGGGAACGGCACTTCTGATCCTTCTGGTGGTTGTGCGGCGGCACGGTGGTCGGTGTCGGTGTCCGCCGGGGGAGGGGTGTGGGGTGGGGGAGTCGGGCGTGTGGGGTGAGGTGGTTTCGGGGTTGAGGGTGTCCAGGCCGGTGCTGGTTGGGCGGCTGTTGGAGCTGGATGCGGCCGGGGTGTTGACGTCGGCGCATGTGCGGGCGGGTGCCCGGGCCGGTGGGGTGGATGTGCGCACGGTGTGGCGGTGGCTGGAGGCGGCGCGGACGGAGGGCCGTGTGGAGCGCAGGCCGCGGGCCCGCCTGGAGTTGTCCGACCGGGCGTGGGGGGTGTTGGCGCAGGCGGGTGGGAACGTGTCGGTGCTGCACCGGCATTTGAAGGATGCCGGGGGCCAGGTGCCGTCGCTGGCGTCGTTGCACCGGGTCGTGCGCCGGGACGTGGAGGCGGGCAGGGTCCTGCCGGACCGTGCGGTGGTGCGGCGGGAGCGGGAGGAGCAGCACACGCGGGAGGCGCTGGCTGACCTCGCTCTGGCCGGGCCGCGTGAGGGCGGCGCGGCGAAGGCGGCTGCGCGCCGACTGCCGCGCCCTGTGCCGGCGGCGTCTGCGGTCCTGTCGTCGGGGGAGGGCGGTGCGGTGGCGGGTGTGGTGTTGCCGGCGGGTGCGCGGTTGGTGGGGACGTCGTCGGTGCGGGCGGTGGCCGAGGCGGTCGGGCAGGCGATGGCGGCGGAGGGCGCGGTGTGTGTGTTCGGCGATCCGGGCCGGGGCAAGACCGTGGCCGTGCGGATGGCGCTCGGCGAGGTGCCCGCGGGCTGGAGGGTGACGTGGGTGCCGGTGCCGGTGCGCCCGTCGGTGGCCGGCATGAGGCGGGCGGTCTTCGATGCTCTGGCGTTGCCGGGCCGCTTCCCGCACACGTCGGCGCTGGCCGACGCCGTAGTCGCGGGGGCCCTGGGCGAGGCGCGGGTGCTCGTGATCGATGAGGCGCAGCGCCTGCCTGTGCCGTGTCTGGAGTACCTGCAGAGTTTGTGGGACCACCCGGGTACGCGGATCACGCTAGTGCTGTGCGGGGCGGGCAGCGAGCGGGCGTTGTCCCGGCTGCCGCAGCTGGCATCGCGCATCGGCGCGTGGCAGGAGGTCCCACGCCTGGCCGCAGCGGAAGCGACGGCCGCGGTGACCGCTTTTCATCCGCTGTGGCGCACCGTTCCGGCCGAGGATCTGGGGTGGATCGACCAGTTGTGCGCGCACGGCACGTTCCGCACGTGGGCCGCTTTGACCACGCACCTGCAGAACGCGCTGCTGACCACCGCTGATGCGGCCGTCGACCGGGCTTTGCTGGGACGGCTGCTGCGCAGGGTCGCGCCGCCGCTGTGAACCAGGCGCTCCGGCAAGAGACGGGAGAGCGATTGCATGCGCCCGGCACCCGGCACGTACCCGACGTCCCACCGCGCGAGGGGAACTGACATGGAGGACGGTGACGCTGTCCGCGCAGTTGGCGGGTTGCCCGCGGCGTCGAGGACGGCACTGCGTGGCCCTGCCGTACGCCGGCTGCTCACACTGCGGGCCGGGGGAAAGCTGACAGCCAGCCATGTACGGGTGGCTGCGGACGCGCTGGAGGTGTCGGAGCGCACGGTGTGGCGGTGGCTGGCAGCTGCTGAAAGCGATGAGACCGCGGCCGCCCACCCGGGCGCTCGGTCCCGGGACGGGGCGAGATTCACGATCACGCCCGACGTCCGTGGGCTGCTGGCACTGTGGAAGGGCAACGTGCGGGCGGTCCACCGCGAGCTGGTCCTGCGCGCCGCCCAGCAGTCCCCGCCCGCAGACGCACCGTCGCTGACGACGTTGCACCGCGCGATCCGGCGTGATCTGACGCCGGGGGAGCGGGCCGGGCTTACGGGTGGGGAGCGGGCCGCACGGAAACACGATGTGTTCCTGGCCCGGCCACGCGGCTGGCGCAACCAGGTGTGGGAGAGCGACCACATGCAGGCCCCGGTGCTCGTCGATGTCGACGGCAAGGCCCGCAGGCCGTGGATCACCTGGTTCACCGACTGCGCGACGAACGCGATCACCGGTGTCGCCGTCACACCGGTGCCCCCTTCGCGGGAGTCGGTGTTGGCCGCGCTGCGCTCCGCGGTCCTGCGCGAGGCCCCCTACGGCCCGTTCGGCGGCCTGCCCGAGAAAGTGCGGGTGGACCGCGGCAAGGACTTCTTGTCCCGGACGGTGAGTGCCGCGTTCGATGTCCTGGACGTGACGGTGGAGGACCTGCCCGCCTATACCCCCCACCTCAAACCTCGGGGTTCATACTGCGCCTCTTTCGGTTGATGCGGCGGGTGTTGGGTTGTCGACCAGTTCGTAGGCCGGTGGTCGGCCGGTGCGGGGGCGGGTGAAGTCGGGGTCGGGCAGGTGGTATAGGTACTCGCCCTTGTCGTTGGCCAGGCGGCCGCTCAGCAGTCCGTCGTCGCGCCACTTCTTGACGGTCTTGGGGTGTACTTCCAGGCGGCGGGAGATCTCGCGCAGGCTGACCATGCCCAGGTCGGCCAGTCGTTGGGGGTGGCTGAGGAGACGGTGGGCGGTGCGGATGTGCTGAATGATCCGGGCCTGGAGGGGGTGTCCGCTGCCGCTGAGGTGGCCGCGGTCGGTGAGGATCTTGGCGATCTGGCCGTCGGTGTGGTCGTCCAGGAGCTGATCGATGGCGGTGACGACTTCCGGTGGAGTCTGGCGGATCTGCCAGGACGCCAGCGGAACGGGCATCGTCAGGGTGTGTTCCTGGCCGCCACGGAGGCGGACGTGCGCGGTGATCTGCTCGGCGCGGGCCAGGGTGACGTCGGTGATCAGTAGCCTGACCAGGCGTTTGCGTTCCCGCACCGGGGTGGCCGGGTCGTTCCACAGTTTCGGGAAGTCGCTGGCCAGAGCGGTGATTCGGGCCCGCTGAGTGTCATCCAGGGCGCCGATGCCGGAGGCTTTCGTCTTCTCATAGGTGTCGGTGGCCTCGGCGAGTTCACGCAGACAGGCGTTCCAGTCGGCCTCCAGACTGGTGGCGACCAGGCGGTTGTCCGGGTCGACCGCGAGATAGCGGCGCCGGGCCAAGTCGGCTTGGTAGCGGGCACGTTCGACGGTGGCGGCCCGCAGCCGGTCGGCGTCGTCCGCGCGGGTGGCCAGTTCCTCGGCGACGGCCAGGGCGGCCTCCAGCGCGAGCGGGGTCAGTGCCTGTACCAGCAGATGTCCGACGGCGGCGTCGACGCCGGCGCCGTGAACGCGCTGGCAGACGGGGTTGCCGTGCTCGATGCCTCTGGCCTGGCAGACGTACTCGGGCTCGACACGGTCTTTGCGCTGGTGGTAGCGCACGGTCATGCGGCGTCCGCAGATCCCGCAGACCGTGATGCCCTGCAGCAGGGCGGGGCCCTCGCGCGGCGGGCCGTGCCGTCGGTCTTTCCCGTGAGCGGTGGCGTTGGCGACGAGTTTGGCCTCGTTGGCCTCGTACTTTTCGAAGGTGATGAAGCCGGGGTGGTGGCCTGGGAAGAGCGCGATCCACTCCTCGCGTGGTCGCAGCTGTGGCCCGCTCTTCCCGCTGCCGGGGCTGCGTTTGTGCTGGTAGCGGCCGTAGAAGAACGCTCCGGCATAGCGCGGGTTGTGCAGGATCTTCAGAATCCGTGAATGCGCGGCCGGCGCCCAGACGACCTTCCCTTTGTCCGGGCCGTGCTTCAGTCGCCGGGGCAGTCGCAGACCGTCGTGGTTGAACGCCTTCACCACAGCGGTGGCCGAGCCGGTGGCGTCGAAGTAGTCGAAGACCGCGCGGATCGCGGCGACGATCGCGGCATCGGGGTCGAGTACGACCTTGCCCGAAGGGTCGTAGACCAAGCCGATCGGAATAGGACTGATCAGGTCCCCGCGCCGGGCTTTGGACAGCTGTCCGCCCCGAAGACGTGCCTTGAGCAGGTGCAACTCCGCCTCTGACATTGATCCTTTGAGACCCAGCAGCAACCGGTCGTTGAAATCACAGGGGTCGTAGAGGCCGTCCTCGTCCAGGATCAGCGTCCCGGACATCGCGCAGATTTCCAGGAGCCTGTGCCAGTCGGTGTTGTTGCGCGCGAGGCGGGATACCTCCAGGCCGAGCACGATTCCGGCGTGGCCCATGCCGACCTCGGTGACCAGACGCTGGAAGCCCTCCCGGTCGGTGGCGGTGGCGCCGGACTGGCCCTGGTCGGTGTCGATGACGATGATCCGGTCGGCGGGCCAGCCCAGCGCGATGGCCCGGCTCTTGAGCCCGTACTGCCGCACCGTCGACTCGGTGTTGTGCAGGACCTGCTTGATCGAACTCTGGCGGACATAGAGATACGCGTCCCGGGTCAGATGATCAGCAGTCACCTTGAGCGCGGGCCCGAACAGTTGCTCATCCATCTCCCACTCCAGTACGTGAATCGCGCAGGTCAAGGGGCATGCGCCAGGACCATTCGGGACCAGACACGGATGATTTCCGGCTCCACCGGTCCCGGCAGGCTCGGTGGCGCCGCCGAGACCGGAAGCCGTCGCGGGACGGCGCTCACCAGGGCGGCGGTCACCCGCAGGAACGTGACCAGACCCTTGGCGGCCAGCACCGCGAGCCCGTGCCGCGGCCCAGCGGACGCCCCGCGCAGACGCTCGTAGTTCTCAACGCCCGCGGCAACGTCCGGTTCAGGACCGGACTATGGGCTCCTCCGGGTCGCTGGACTCCCGCCGACGAGCCAGTGCCCGTTCCACCGACCGCGGATGGACCGGAAAGCCGAAGACGGCCTCCACCCGCTCGGCCAGCTCCCGGGACTTCAGGGCCGGATCGGTCGCCAGCCAGCCCTCGACCTGCACCATCACCGCCTCGGTGAGCTTCAGCGGACCCTTAGCCTTGATCCACCGATTTGGTGCCTGTGGGTAACTTTTGGGAAAACGAAGAAGTGCCTTGTGACCTGCGATGATGGGAGTTCTTGAGGCTTCCAGCACACACAATCAGCAAGGCACTTCCGAGATGCAAGTTTCCCATACCCGGGCGGCGGTCTCCGCTGCGTTCGACGACGAGAATCTGATCGCGCATGCCGGGCTGGTCCCGGTGATGCGGCTGGCCGAGCGGTGCGGGCTTTCGCGCCTGGCGGCGGAGAAGGTGAAGCTGACGGGGGCGGCGAACGGCGCGGGCGCGTCGGCCGACGCCAAGGTCACCAGCATCGTGGCCGGGATGGCCGCCGGGGCGGACAGTATCGACGACCTCCACGTCCTGCGACACGGTGCGATGCCTGTCGTCTTCGCGGGCATCCGTGCCCCGTCCACCCTGGGCAGCTTCCTGCGCGCGTTCACCCACGGTCACGCACTCCAACTCCACGCCGTGCACCGGAAATTCCTTGCGGAGCTGGCCGCGCATACCCCGCTGCTGCCCGGCGCCGACGCGATGGCGTTCATCGATGTCGACTCCACCCACAAACGCGTCTACGGCCGGACCAAGCAGGGCGCCGAGTACGGACGGTTCAAGGGCATCCGCACCCTGCACCCCCTGCTGGCCACGATCTGCACCCCCCGGTCGAGGCCGGTGATCGCCGCGGTGCGAATGCGCCGCGGCAAAGCGGCCGACTCCCGGGGCGCCCCGAAGTTCGTGGCCGAGGCCCTGGCCACCGCCCGGGAAGCCGGCTGCACCGGCACCCGCATCCTGCGCGCGGACTCGCAGTTCTACAACGCCGGTGTGATCGCCGCCTGCCGCCGGGCCGGAGCCCACTTCTCGATCACCACCGGCATGAACCCCTCCATCAAACGGGCCGTCCACGCCATCCCCGACCACGACTGGCAGCAGATCACGTACCCGACCGCGGTACCCGACCCCGACACCGGTGAGCTCATCTCGGACGCCGAGGTCGCCGAGATACCCGCATACACCGCGTTCACCGGCCGCAAGAAGAGCGAGCACGTCACCGCCCGGCTGATCGTGCGCCGGGTCCGTGACCTGGCCAAACCCGCCGTCGTGGGCGAGCAGGGCGAACTGTTCCCCCTCTGGCGCTACCACCCCTTCTTCACCGACAACCCGGCCCAGACCCTTCAGGCCGAGCGGGAACACCGCCACCACGCCGTGGTCGAGCAGGTCATCGCGGACAGCAAAGCCGGAGCTCTGGCCCACCTGCCGTCTGGACACTTCAATGCCAACGCGGCCTGGCTGACCCTGTGGGCGATGACCTACAACCTGCTGCGGGCCACCGGTGCACTGACCTCGCCCTTCCACGCCAAAGCCACCACCGCCACCCTGCGCACCCACCTCGTCCACGTCCCCGCCAGGATCGCCCGCTCCGCACGACGCCTCACCCTGCACCTGCCACGCAACTGGCCCTGGCAGCAAGCCTGGACACACCTCTTCGACACCGTCCACGACCCACCCCCGCCAGCCTGATCCCCTGACCACCCCGCCCACCAGGGCCCAACCGGAACCGAACACGTGGAAACGCTGGGCAGACCAGCGGCTACAGGCTGCCCAACCTCAACGGACATCCCGAACCCGGCTCAGAAATCAGTCAGAAGATCACTTTCAGACCACGTCGGTGGATCAAGGCTTAGGGCCCGGCTTCCCGGCGGCCAGGGCGCTCGGGCCGCCGGCGTCCAGGGCAGCGGCGACCTCATAGAACGCCTGACGGCAGTACCCGAAGGCACGGGCCGCCTGCGTGACGGGCACCTTGTCGATCCGCACCCGGCGCACCATCTCGTACTTGACCTGCACCACGTCCCTGGCGTCGCAGAACCGCGAGGCCAGAAACACCACGTCGGTCACCTTCTCCGGGCGCGGGTTCAGCGACCGGGTCGCCACCAGCGCCGCCACCTTCGGGTCCTCCACCATCGTCGTCATCAGTCGCCTCTCTGCCCAAATTCCTGTCATCAGGTTCGCGCCGACCCCGTCGGCGGCCAAGGCCGCCGACGGGGCGCACGGAGGCAAACCAGCAGGTGAAACGCGCTACCGCCGACGAGTTTCGCGCGCCCCGCCTTCCAGTGAAGCCCGGTGACGGCGTGGATCAGGCGACGCTCACGGCGCCGATCCGCCGACACCTCGAACCTTCAGGGCATCCAGGTGATCCGCGACGGCGAGCAGATCCGTGATGCGGAACGGGCAGCGTCCCGCGGCCAGCACCACGAACGGATCGACAGGGTCAATATCGGTCCACGCCGCAGGCAGCGAGGTCACCGCCCCGTCCTCACCGACCATCGAGACCCGGTCCTCGTCCCAGGTATGCCGACGATCCACGAACGCGAACTCCTTCCCGAACCACGGGTGGAACCGGTGCGTGACCCGCACAAATCCAGGCCGACTGTCCCGATCGGGTGCAGTCGACGACTCGCGATAAGGGCACCGTCGAGGGTCTCAACCGGGCGGTGGAGAGCATGTTCCTGGCCGCGCTGCCCGGCTTTGTCCGTCAGCCGCGCCCCGGTAAGCGGGCTTCCCGCCCGAAGGACGAGGTGCTGCTCGGCTTCGAGGATTTCACCGACCGGCTGCTGGCCTGGACCCGGTGGTGGAACACCGAGCACTGTCCCGCGCCGTTGCGTGGCCGGACTCCGCTTGAGGCGTGGCAGGACGATCCCACTCCGCTGCGGGAGGTGCCGGCCACGGACCTGTGGACGTTCACCCTGGAGGACGCCGGTACCCGCATGTTGACCACCCGCGGGGTCCGTTTCAGGAAACGTGACTACGTGGGGGCGTGGATGACCGGCCAGGGCGGCATCCGGGTCCGGGTCCGTTTCATGCCCCACCACGACCACCGTATCGAGGTCTACCACGCGAACACCGGCCGCTACCTGGGCCCTGCGGACCTGGCCGATCAGGCAACCGAGGAACAGCTCAGTGCTGTACGGCGGGCGCGGGCCGCTCGCGCGCGCCGACTGAAGAGGGACCTTCAGGCCTCCCAGCGGGAGCGCTACGCCGCCGCCACCCAGCCCGAGGCACCTCAGCGCCTCGGCGCACTGACCACCGCGCAGGCCGAGGCCGAACTCGCCCGGACTGCCCACACCGACCTCGCACAGCTCGCGAAGCCGGACCTCATCCCGCCCGCCGCGCCCCCGCCCGACTGGCGTACCCCTGATTCCCTGGCCGCGCTGACCGCGCTGACCGCGCCGGGCCCGCCCGTCCCGCACCTGTCCGGCCGTGATGGCACTTCCGTCCCAGACGGCCGCGACGGGCGTCCCGCACCTCCCACCACCGACGAAGACGGAGACGCCTGATGACCGCGGCCACCTACCAGTACGTCGATCTGCCCGAAGCCTCCGTGGTCACCACCCGCGCCCTTCTCACCGCCCGGGAGAACATCACCGACACCGTCGCCGCGCGCGCCATGATGTGCATTCACGGCGGTGCCGGCTTCGGCAAGACTCTCGCGGTCAACATCTGTCTGCGCGCACTCGAACCCGCCGAGGACGTCCGCCGGGTCACCTTCCGGGCCCGGCCCACCGCCCGCGCGGTGCGCTACGAGCTGTTCACCGCGCTTGACCTGGCCGGCGAACCACCGCGCCACCTCAGTGAGTTCGACCGTCTGCTGAAGACGGCTCTGGCCGAACATCCCCGTACGTTCCTGGTGGACGAGGCGCAGTGGCTCAACGGTGAGGCGTTCGAGTACTTCCGCTATCTGTGGGACGAACCCGCTACCCGGCTCGCGATCATCTTCGTCGGCGGGGCGGGCTGCCACACGGTGCTGCGCCGCGAGCCGATGCTCTCCTCCCGGGTCTTCATCTGGCAGCAGTTCACCCGGCTGACCCCCACCGAGGTCCTGGAGGTGATCCCGCTGTTCCACCCCATCTGGGCCGACGCCGATCCGGGCGATATCACCTTTGCCGACCAGCATGCCGCGCACGGCAACTTCCGTGCCTGGGCCCAGCTGACCGCCCACGCCCGCACCGCGCTGGCCCGCACCGGCCGCTCTCGCGTCGATGAGGACCTGCTGCGCTGGGCCTTCAGCCGCCTCGCATGACCACGATGGCGCCCGCCGTCCCGCACCCGGGCTCGGAACTGCCGGTCGTCACGCTGGTCATGGATCCTCATGACGACGCGTTCCACACGCACATGGCCCTGGCCGCCCACCGTCCCGCGGCCGGCCGGATCACCTTGCACCCCGGCCCCGGAACCACCAGCGAGAGGGCTCTCGCCCACGACCTTCTGGCCGCGCTGGGCAGACCGCCGCTGCTGCCGGGCCGCTTTCCCGGTGGCCGGCAGTCCGCCTGGGAGGCCGCCACCGCCTGGATGGCCGCCCTGCCGGTCACCCGGCTCACCGTCCTGCGCGCCCACCGCCTGACCGCCCGCCGCGCCGAGCGCCTTCTGCAGCTGCGCGCCGTCACAGGCACCCACCTGACCATGGTCTGTCACCGACCCCACCTTCCCGCCGCCCTGCACCAGGCCCTGCAGACGGTCGATCACGTGGTCATCACCGACTCCGCGGCCGCACACCGCCACCACGACGACGGTTCCCCCGCCCCCGCGGACGAGGCGGCCGGCGCCGGCCGGCGGTCCGGTCGCTGGATCACCCTGCCCGCCCTGGACCGCCTCGTCTCCTATGACAGCCCCACCCCGTGCCGGGCCTTGTGCACACCGCCGCCGATCGTCTGGCGGCACCGTCCGCAGCCCCCGCCTCTCACCTCGCGTACCGCCGGTGAAGTCGCCCGCCGGCTGGCCGGCGCGACCGCCCACCCACGCCTGGCCGCAGCCCTTGCCTCCGCACTCTTCACCGGCGCCTCCCTCCAGCAGCTCGCCACAGCCCGCCCCGAGGATTACGACGACGCCGCGGCCACGCTCGCCCTGCACGACCGCGCCCGCTACACCGACGGCTGTGCCGCCTACCCCGTGCCCCCGTGGGCGCGCGTCTTTTTGCGGGCCGCGGCCTGCTTCGCCCGCCTGGTAACCGGCAGCGACCAGGCCCTGCTTGCCGCACTCGGGGACCGTACGCATCTGCTGCGCCTGGCGGAGGAGGCCAGGCTGCGCCCGCCGCAGCCTGGCGCCGGCCGCCGGGCCGGCCGCGTGGAGTGGGACTGGCGCGAGCAGCAGGAGGCCAAGCGGTACGACGCGATGGCCGGACGCGGGGAATCCTGGCGGGACTGACTTCGGCTCGCCGGCCGGGTCTCCCTGCCGGTCCCGTTCGGCGGGGAGGTCATCCGATCGAGAAGTCGGCGAACTCGACGTCGGTGAAGGCGATGTGCAGGCCGTGACCGCGCTGGCCGCCGTCGCGGAAGTAGGCGTGTCCCAGTGCGCGGGCGAGGATCACCATCTGCTGCTGCTCGCCCGCACCGGCGTCCCGGGCGGCGAACAGCTCACGGGCCACCTCGCCGGGCAGACACTGGGTGATCCACCGCACCCGCGGATCGTCCGAGGACCCTGCCGGGGCAGCGAACCCGAACCGCGCCCGGGTGTGGAAGACGAAGCCGTCCGCTTCGGCCCGGGCACGCAGGCGGGCTCGGACCCGCGGCTGCCACCGCACCAGAACCGCATCCTCGATCGCCCGGGCATGGGCGGGGCCCGGCGGGCGCCGCGCTCCCGGCTTCTTCGACACCCACCGCTGCACCGTGCGCTGCGAAACTCCCAGGAGGGCGGCCATCCTCCTGGTGGATCCCTGATGCGCGGTGAGCAGGAACCGCAGGCGGGCCTCAGTACTTGAGGGAACGGGCCGGGTACGCAACGCGCGCTCCAGACCCTCCGTAACCTTTCCCACGTCCGATCTCCAAGCGGCATGCCGACGTAGCCGCTCCCCGCGACCCGTAGCGTCAGGTTTCCCACGCCAACCCGGTTTCCCTCACCGGTTTCGGCATCTTTGGGACACGGCTGGCCGGAGTCGGGTAGGAGACTCGGGCACCGGAACAAACAGCTCCCAGAGCCTGTCTTGACCACCCGCAACGTATTCGCCCTGTGGGCGCTCAATGCTCTTCGGTATCGGCTGCACTCGCGGTGAGAATCTTCGAGATCGGGCAGCCCCAGGCGGCGCCTGGCGTGTCGGGCCCGTAGAGCTTGAGCCTGCATGCCTGGAAGAACGCCTGTCGGCTGGCCGCATCGTCATCGTCGCCTTCCTGGGGGACCAAGGCCAGGAAGGTGTGGCCGGCTTTCTGGGCACGGTGGGCGATCTCGGTGAGAAGCGCGCGGCCGACGCCGCTGCGACGATTGCTATCGGCGACGGCCAGGGTCAAGACGAACGCCTGCTCGCCAGGATGCGCCTCCCGGCCTTCGCCATGCCCGAAGTCGCAGTGGAGATCAAACTCGGCGATCCCGACGACAGATCCGTGAACCTCAGCCACGATGACGTTCATGCCCTCGGGGTCGTAGGATCCGGGGACGCCCAGGTCGGTCGAGTCCAAGAGCTCTTCCACTACCGCGTGGTCGGCTTCGGTGATGTCACGGATGAGCGGCATGGCCCGAGTGTCCCAGGACCACGGCGGGGGTCATTTACGCCCGCTCCACGTCCAGCTCCTGCAGACAGGGGCTCGCCCGGGAGCGAGGCAACGGCACGGTGAACCTGGTGTACGCCAGGACCATGGAGACGGGGCAGCGGCGCCCGATTGTGCTGTGGACGAGGTACGAGCTCCTCGTAGCGCCTGTCAATTGCACTGACTTCGCTCGGCTTCACCGCTGGAGGTGCCTGCCGGCAGTGCGTCAGCGGCTGCTTCGGGCCTTCGCGCGTTGAGCTATGAGCCGGGCTCCGGTTGCGTTCATCCGCCAGCGCGCGAACTCGGTGCTGATGCCGAAGCGGCCGGCCACGGATTCGTCGGGTACACCGTTGTAGGCCAGTCGGCGGGCCGCATCCGAGGGGAGGAGCAGCTCTCCGGAGAGCTCTGCTGCTTCGCTCTCCTGGTCGTGGTCGCTGTTGCGGCATTCACGTCCCGAGGTGCGGAGCAGCGTGGTGAACTCGTGTTCAAGGAGGATGTGTGACATCTCGTGCGCGAGGGTGGAGGCCCGCCGGGGCCGTTCGTGCCCGGAGTTTTCCACGATCACCCGGCGTCGGCCCAGGCACAGGACTGCTGCGGAGAAGACATCAGGACGGACCTCGGTGAAGTGGCGCAGAGCGGCCGTCGCTTCGGAGTGGTCTCCAGCGACGTCGTGCAGGGTGAGGACGTCGATGCCGTAGAGCTCCGCGAGGGCGTATGGGTCCATCGCTTCGTGTGCCGTGACGCCGAGCTCTTGCCTGACCTCCAGCGCCAGGCGCTTCGCCTCGGTCTTGAACCCTCTTCGCACTACGCCTCCTTTTCCCGGGGCATGGCCTTCACACGTCGCACCGTGGCGTTGATGACGGTCTCCAGATAGGCGACGTCCTCGGGTTCGAGGTCCTTACGTGCCCGGAGCAGTGATCCGATTTGCGTGACAAGCTCCGGCTCCTCTCGCTGAGCGGGCGCGTCACCCCCCACCGCGAACTGCTCGGCCGGGACTCCGAGCCACTGCACCAGGGTGATGAATGCGTCCGCGTCCGGGCGCAGTCCGTTGGCCATGCGGGAGAGCAGGGATGGGCTGACCTGGAGTTCCTTGGCCAGTTGCCGCCAGGAGAGCTCGCGGGCGGTTCGCTGGGCGTCGAGCGCCGAGTAGAGCGCGTCGACATCGATCTGGTCCTTGGCCACTTCGGTCCTTCCGATCCCAGGGGAGTCACTTCCGAAACACTGTTTGACTATCACGACATCGGTGATCTAATCTCGACGTACCGTCTCGAAGTCGAGACGGTCAGGTTAACTCGAAAGGAATCAACCCACCATGCCCAAGAAGACATCCACCTCCAGCGCTGGCCGCGGACGCAGCGCGATCACCGGCAAGTTCGTCAAGCAGTCCACCGTCAAGCGCCACCCCAAGACCACGGTCAACGAGACCCCCAAGAAGAAGTAGGTGTGCGGACGGAGTCCGTCCACACACCTATCCCGAAGAGAAGGTTCACCGGACAACGGTGAACCTTCTCTTCCATTCGTGTAGATGCCTACGCCCACTGCATGCCCAGCTCTCGCAGCGCATCCAGCTGCTCCGGGGCCAGTTTGTCTCGCCTCGCCCGGGTGTTGGAGATCCATACGCCCAGTTTCACGATCACTGGTTCCGTCTCGCCGTTGACCGCGATCGCTTCCCCGTGCCCACGGGGGACAGGCTGGCCAGCGCCTTCCCGCTCGACCCATTGAGTGAGGGCTGCCAGACCCCGTTGGAACGCCTGCTGCGCCTTGCCCGAGCCCTTCGCCGGGCGGGTGACCGCGGGGACGGGAGACGGAGCCCCGCCCGGCTGCACGCCCAGCGTGGTCAGCCGTTCCTGCTGCTCGCTCGACAGCTGCGCCCAAGTACCCGGCTGCTGCTGTCGGTGAAGCCACTTGCCCAGGTCGTCACCGTCGAACAGCACCCCGGGTTCGATGGCCGGCAGGATGCCATCGGCGTCGACCAGGTCGGCGAGGACGCGGTGATGGCGTTGCCAGTCGAGTGGCCAGGGGCAGTTCCAGTCGGGGTCGATGGCGGCCAGCTGCTTCGTGCGCTCCTCCGCTCGCTCCGCGTCCTTTCCGAGGCCGCCTTTGCGGCGCAGGTTCGCCAGATGCTGCCCGATGGGCAGCATCGCCTCGCCTTCGCCCCATACAGCGTCCTGACGCGGTGCAAGGTGCCCCGTGGCCCGCCGGTAGGACCGGAGCGCGGCGAGTTTGTTCTCCCAGGCTTCCTCGCCGGGTTCCCAGAGCATCCCGGCTTCCGGGGAGTCCAGGAGGGTCTTGCGCCGTTCTTCCAGCTCTCCGGCCCGCAGCGCTTTCCTCTGCTGGTGGACCCATCGTCCGAGCGGGAAATCCTTGGTGACGCCGACTTCGGTCTCGGTGTCGTAGGGCACGGCGTGCACTTCGGTGATCTGGTTCTCGGCCCTCCAGCGGATGAGGGCCTGGTAGCCCTCCAGCCACACCAGGGACTCGGGCCGGTAGACCCGGGTGCGCAGGAACGCCGCGATCGTGGCCGGGTCGCGCGGGGTGGAGAAGTTGAGCAGTGCAGACTCGGCGGCGGCGTTGGTGTCGTGCTGCTCCTGGTCCTCGCCGTCACCCTCACCGCCAGTCCCGACGATCTGCCCGTCCTCGTCGCGCCGGATGTGAACGTTGCGCTTGCCGCTGGTGAGCGCGCGGGAAGCGAGCTGCTCGACCAGGCGCTCATCGTGCGAGCGCAGGCCCTGGAGGACTGCTACAAGAGGGCGGAAGCTGGCGGAGGCAACCATGTCGTCCGGGTCCTCGCCGGGCTCCAAGAAGACCGGCACGATGATCCGCGCGACCTTGGTGGAGCCGTCCTTGTTGAGCCGGAGTGCCCGGCCGATGTTCTGGACGATTTCCACCTGGGAGCCGCGGGTGTCGGCGAAGCAGATGGCTTCGACGCCGCGTTCGCCGGTGATGTCGACGCCTTCGCCGAGGACGCGTACGGATGCGAGGAACGCGCGGTGTACGCGCCGGTTGCTGGCGTCGATGCCGTTGGCGAACTGCCGTAGCGCCTCACGCCGTTCGGATACGAGGTGTTCCCCGCACAGCCACGCCGACCAGACCCGGTCCGGCGGTACGTGGCGGCCGGCCTCCAGCTCATAGAACTCCGCGTCGATCGACGACGCGGGGAGCTTGTCGGCGGCGGCCAGGTCGGCGTCGGACGCGTCGTTGGCGTACAGCGCTGCTGCGGTCTCGGGCAGTTTGTCCGCGAACGCGGCGGCCTCTTCGACCTTCTGGTGGAACGTCATGACTGTACGGAGATTGTTCGCGGCGGTGTGCTCCAAAAGTGCGGTCTGCAAGAGGGCCAGGCGCCGCCCGCGCTGCGCCTCTTCAGACTCGCCCAGGACCGGCGAAGGATCGCGGATCTCCAGCACGTCGATCTCAAATCCGGCGAGGATCTCACGCTCGATCGCCTCCGAAAGTCCGAGCTCGGCCAGCCATGGCCCGTAGGTTTCCGAGTCCTGCCCCATTGAGGCCAGTTCGAGCTCCTGGCCGTCCTTGCCCTTCTGCGGCCGGGGCGAGGCCAGCATGCGCGGGGTCGCGGTCAGGTAGAGGCGGAAGTCCGCCGGGATACGGACGTTGTCGTGGATCGCTGCCCAGGGGCGCCCGAGATCACCGGCGGTGCCGTGTGCCTCATCCACGATCGCGAGGTCGAAGCCGTCCATGCGCTGCCCGTAGAGCCGCTCTCCGCCCGCCAGAGCGGCCTCCAGCGGCCCCCGAACCTTCCGCTGGCCCACGGGTGCGTCGATGTCCTCGCGGTCCACGAGCGATGCGTACGTGGCGAACACGATGACCGGCCCGTGCCCGGCCCACAGGGCGAGCTGGATCGGGTTGGTGGTGGTGCGCACCCCGAGTTCGTTCAGAACCGCGTCGTTCTCCAGCGAGCACACCGCGACCATCGGCGCCCGGTGACCCACCGCCCGCCACGCCTGAGCGGTCTGCGCGAGCAGGTCCAGGGTCGGCACAGTCACGAGGATCCGGCCGTCCGCGAACGACTCCAGTGCGCACGCGGCGGCCGTGATCGTCTTGCCCGAGCCGGTCGCTGACACGATGGTGCCCCGGGCACCCTGCGGGGGCACTGATGACCGTGCAGGGAATCCCGCTGGGAGTCTTCGCTTCGGTGTCCGGGGTGGTTCTCGGTTCGGTGTCCGGCCTTGGGTGCTGTGGGCCGGGACGATTTGGTTTTCTTTTTGGGGTGTTGAGTGGTGATGGCCGGGCGCTGGTGTGGGACAGGCAGTGAGGATTGGTTGGCCAGGGGGTGAGGATTACCTGGTCAGGGGGGTGGGGGCTCCAAGAGGGTAGGGTCTTTCTTGATCGTTTTCTGTTCGGGGTGGTGCGGTCCCCCCGTTGGACATGGGGGAGTGCTGGGTGGGGTCGGTCGGGGCTGGGGTGGCGGTTGCTGGTGGGTTGCGGCCGGTGGCGGTGCGGCGGTTGCTGGCGTTGGAGGGCCGGGGTGAGTTGTCGCCGGGCCATGTGCGGATGGTGGCCCAGACGTTGGGGGTGTCGGAGCGGACGGTGCGCCGGTGGCTTGCCGCTGCCCGGGAGGAGGGGCGTTTCGGTCCGGCCGGGCGGGAGCGGTTCACGGTCACGCCGGAGGTGTTGAAGCAGCTTGCTTTTCATCGGGGGAACGCGGCCGCGTTGCACCGGGAGCTGGTGGCCGCGCAGGTCACGGGTGGTGTGGTGGCGCCGTCGCTTGCGACGTTGTACCGGGCATTGGCCCGGGATGTCTCGCCGGGGCAGTGGGCGGGGATGCGGGGTGGGGAGCTGGCACGCCGGGCCCATGATGTGTTCCTTCAACGCCCGGTGGGGCACCGCAACGAGGTGTGGGAGACCGATCACGTCCAGGTGAAGGTGGACGTCGATATCGACGGCCGGCCGGGCCGGCCGTGGGTGACCTGGTTCGTGGACTGCGCTACGCGGGTCATCTGCGGGTTCGCGGTCACCGCGCAGGTCCCCAGCCGGGAGAGCATCCTTCTCGCGCTGCGGGACGCGATATCGCGTGAGGGGGAACACGGTCCGTTCGGTGGCCTGCCGGGGGCGGTGAGGGTGGACCGCGGCAAGGACTTCCTCTCCCGGGCGGTGGGGGAGGCGCTGGGGGCGTTCGCGGTGCCGGTGGTCGATCTCCCCGCCTACAGCCCGCATTTGAAGGGCACCGTGGAGGCGTTGAACAAGGCCGTGAAGCAGATGTTCTTCGCCCAGCTTCCTGGCTATACCGCCGCCCCGCGCCTGCCCGGCGGCAAGACCGCCGACCCCGCGCAGCCCCTGCTGCCGCTGGAAGCGTTCATAGCGCTGCTGGGCCAGTGGGTGAGCTGGTGGAACAACGAACACTGGCTGCGCACGCTCGATTCACGTACTCCGGCCCGTGCGTGGGAGGACGACCTGACCCCGGTCGAGGATGCTGAGCCCGGAGCTTTGCACATGTTCACCCTTGAGGACGACGGCAGGGTACGCACCCTGTCGGGGCGGGGTGTGCGCTGGCGTAACCGGCACTACGTCGCCGCGTGGATGACCGGGCACGCCACGGCAAGGGTCCGTCTGCGTTACATGCCCCACCATGACCACGAGATCGAGGTGTATGACGCGGCTACCTGGCGCCACTTGGGGACGGCGTACCTGTCGAACCGGGCCAGCCCGCAGCAGATCCGCGAGCTGGGGCGTGCCCGGGCGCGGGAGGCCGACCGCCTCAAGCGGCTGCTGCGCGCCGCCGAGAAGGACCGCACGACCCGGTTCGCCGCGGCGACCCGCGGCACGCCTCCCGAGGTGCTGGGCACGGTGACCGACGTCGAAGCCGAAGCCGGCCTGCGCGCCCTCGGCGCGACAGACCTCGGCCAGGCCGCGCTCCCCGGTTACCTGCCACCGCCTGCCGGCATGCCGGCTTCCTGGACACAGCCGGCCGAAGACGCCGTGCCGGACCGTACGCAGGCACCAGGCCCGCCAGCCCGGGACGACGAACGGCACGAGGAAAGCGCGGGGGCGCTGCGATGAACGCCATACCAGGTCCCGCTGCCGCTGCCGTTTCCCGTCCGCGCCGCGGACCGCTGCCGCCGCCCCGCAAGGACCATTACCTGTCGCTGCCGGACGCGAACGTGATGGGCACGGCAGCGATGAAGGAAACGCTGGCCAACCTCGGTGAGGTCATCGACGCCCGGGGCATGATGTGCCTGTACGGGCCGGCGGGGCTGGGCAAGACGATGTCGGTCAACGCCTCTTTGCGGGAGCTCGCCCCGCGCGCTACGCGCCGTATCGAGTTCCGCGGCCGCCCCACGGTGCTGGACATCCGCCGCAACTTGTTCAACGTGCTCGGCCTGCCCGGTTCGCCGCCCCGGCAGCCCACCGCGTTCGACACACTGCTCAAGGACGTTCTCGCTGAGGAGTTCCGGGTGCTGGTCTGTGATGAGGCCCAGTGGCTGCGGGAGGAGTCGTTCGAGTATTTCCGGCACCTGTTCGACGACCTCTACACCGACATCGCGGTGGTGTTCGTCGGCGGCGGCAACACCTACCAGGTCCTCAGCCGCAAGGACATGCTCGCTTCCAGGGTCCACATCTGGCAGGAGTTCACGCCTCTGACCCGCGTGGAGGTCCTGACGACCATCCCCGCCTACCACCCGGTGTGGCAGGCAGTGGATCCGGACGACCTTCTGTACGCAGACGACGTCGCCGCCCATGGCGTCTTCCGTACCTGGGCGAAGATCACCTACCACGTGAAGCGGGCCCTGGAGAACAACCCCGACCTCGAGGTCGACCGCAACCTCCTGCGCTGGGTGTTCAGCAAACTGGGCCGGCACAACCAGCCCTGAAACGCCGCGCCGCACGCACTGCCCCGACCGCGGTACGAGCCTTCCCAGGTCCTGCCGACCTGTGCCGGGAACCGCGCGCAACGCCAGAATGAAAGCACCCATGAGCCACGATTCACCCGCCGTCACCGTTGTCCTCGACCCCCACGACGAGGCGGCGTGCACCCGCGCGGCCCTCGCCGCGCACCACCCGGCCGCCGGCCATGTCACGGTCCATCCCGCCCCGGGCACGACCGGTGACCTGTACTTCGCCCACGACCTCCTGGCAGCCCTCGGGAAACCGCCGCTGTTCCCCGGCTTCCCCGCGAGTACCGCGCCCGTGTGGGAAGCGGTGACGGCCTGGATTACCGCCTGGCCCGTCACCCGTCTGACGGTCCTGCGCGCCCACCTGCTGACGCCCCGCCGCCTCCAGCGTCTGATCGACCTGCGCGACCTCACGGGCCTGCACCTGGTCCTGGTGTGCCACCGTCCCCGGCTGCCGGCCGCGCTGCACAAGGCCCTCGAGCCCGTGGCGCACAGCGTCGTCGCAGCCGACGACTTCTACGGGACCGCCGCAGACGGCGGCCGGCTTCCGCCTCCCCTGCCGGCTGGGCGTACCGCGGTGCGCTGGATCACGCTGCCCACCCTGGACCGTCTGGAGTCATCGGAGGGTTCCGATCACTGCATCGGCTGCATCCCGCCCGTGATCGACTGGAAGTACCGGCACAGACCCCGGCCACGAACGCCCCAGACCATCGTGGAAGTCGCCCGCCGGATCCACGCCGTCACCGCGCACCCTCGTCTTGCTGCCGCCCTGGCCGTTGCCGTCTTCACCGGCGCCGCCGGACAGCAACTCGACACTGCCCATCTCCAGGACTTCCGCGAGGGTGAGGGCGCCTGCGCCCTGGCGCTGCACGATCCCCTCGGGCAGGTCGACGGCTGCGCCACCCACCCGGTGCCCGCATGGGCGACCGTCTTCCTCCGGGCCGCCGCCCGCTTCGCCAAGCTCGCGCCCACCCCCGGCAGGGCCTTGCTCACCCAGCCGCAGGAGCACACCCATCTGCTTCAGCTCGCCGAGAACGCCAGACTGCGCCCACCGCCCCAGCCCCGTGCCGACAAGCGGCGAAACACCGCCAGAGGCCTTGAACGGTTCTACCGCGAGCTGCAAGAGGCAGGCATGGACGGCGAACCCCGTGAACAGCCACTGACCCTGCGGCCCCGACCACGGCGTACCCGCGCCGCGAACCAGCCGGACGGGAAACCACGGGCGATCAGCGCAAGTTCACCAAGAACGCGGCAGCCCGGCACGGCCGCCCCGAGCAGCTCTCAGCTCACCACGCGATAACCCTGACCATGTCCCTGAACTCCGGATGATCACACTTCCGTGCCTTCGCTTCCTCAGCTCCACCGCATGCCGAGCTGGTTGAGGGCCTCGATTCGCTCCGGTGGCAGTTTCGCTCTGCGGGAGCGGAGGTTGGAGATCCAGATCCCGAGCTTGATCTCCACGCCGTCGACGGCTTCCACATGTGTGCGGGGGACGTTCAGGTGCCCCTCGCGCTGGGCGTAAGCCCTCGCCGCGGCGAGGTTGGTTGTGAACTTGCCGTCGTGGGTGACGCGCGCCACGCCCTGGGCACCGCGGTCAGCAGGTGTGACGCCGAGTTCGGCCAGCAGCCGCCTCTGCTGCGCGTGGAGGATGTCCCAGCCGACACGCTGGCGGCCCAGCCAGGCGCCGATGTCCTCCCCGGCCATCACGTGACCGGACGTGACATCCCCTGATCCTCCCGCGGCCACGTGCCGCTGCAGCAGGACGTAGCAACGCTGCCACACGAGCGGCCACTGAGGGCACCAGTACGGGTCCACGCCGGCCAGCGCCGCCTTGCGCCCATCGCTCAGCGCCCCTCGTACGCCGGCGGCAAGCCGTGCCTCCCGACGCCGGTTGGCCAGCCACTCCCCGACGGGGTAGCCGTCCACGGCCGCGTCCCGCTCGGCCGCGAGGTGGCCATGGGCCGCGTGGTAGGCGCGGGCCGCCGACAGCCCGGTGTTGAACGCGTGGTCGGGGTGGCTCCACACCATGCCGAGACGTTCCAGCGCGGCGATGCGCGCCACGGCCAGGCGGCCGGTCTTGTTGGCCTTGCGCTGCTCGGCGATCCACTGCCCCAGCGGGAAGCGGCCGTCCTTGGTGTGGAAGGGGACGTTCAGGTGGCCGCGGGCCGCGTGGAAGCGGCGGGCGGCCGTCCAGCCGCGAAGCCATCCGCCGCGCTCGACGTTGATCACCCGCAAACGGACGAACTCCGCTATGTCGGCGGGATCCCGGTCGGTGGCGAACAGCAGCGGCCCCTCCCGCCCGGCCGCCCCAGTCCGCTCTCCACCGGGCCAGGCGGCGAGCCGGTCCACCACGTCGGTGTCGTGGGCGGCCAGCGCGGCCAGCACCCTGATTAGCGGCAGATACGAACCGGAGCCGAGCCAGTCCTCAGCGCGCTCGTCGGGGGCCAGGAAAACCGGCACCAGCAGCGAGGCGACCTTGTCCCCGCGCGGGCCCTGCCGCAGCGCGCGTCCGACCGTCTGGACAGTGTCGACGATCGACTCCCGCGGATCGCTGAAAACCACCGCGTCCACCTCCGGGATGTCCACCCCCTCGGCCAGCACCCGGGCGCTGGAGAGCACACAGCGCTCCACCACCACCCCGTCCGCGTCCCACCCGCGGGCGAACTGCGCCAGCACCTCGCGCCGGTGGGCCATCCCATGGCCGCCGTGCAGCCAGCCGGACCACACCCGCCGCGGGTAGACCGCCGGATCCGCAGTCCACAGGTGCCCGCAGGCATCCGGCACCGCCTCGGCGAAGGCACTTGCGTCCGCGACGCGGTGATGGAACGTCATCACACGGTCGAGCTGATGGGTGGCCGCTGCCTTGAGCACGGCCGCCTGCAACGCCTCCAGCCGCGCCGCAGCCACCGCCGTCTGCGAACCCTCCTCGTCCGGCGTCCCCGTCGCCATGGCCTGGTCGCGGATCTCCAGCACGACGATCTGGTAGCGGGCCAGCAGCCCGCGGGCTATGGCCTCGGCCAGCGACAACCGGTACACCACCGGGCCGAAGACCGTCTCATCGTCCATCGAGGCCACCAGCGCCGGCTCGTCTTCCGCCCTGCCATCTCCGTCGGCAGCCCAAGGTTCAGTCACCCTCGGCGTCGCCGTCAGGTACAACCGGCGATCCGCCGGCAGCACGGCATCGTCATGGACCGCCGCCCACGGCTTGCCCCACGGACCCGACGTCCGGTGCGCCTCATCGACGACCATCAGATCCCACCGCCCCAGCCCCCCGGCATGAGCCTCGGCGAGGACCGGCAGCGACGCGTACGTGGCGAACACCGTCACCCGCCCCCTCCCGCCGGCCCACGCCAGCAGCCGCCGAGCATCGGTCGTGCAGCGCACCCCGGCCGCATCCAGCTCCGCATCCGCCCGCAGCGAGCAGACCGCCACCACCGCACCGGCACGCCCCGCCTCCCGCCAAGCGGCCACCGTCTGGACCAGCAGATCCAGCGTCGGCACCAGCACCAGCACCCGACCGGTGCGCGCCACCCGCAAGGCGGTGTGCGCACCCATCAAGGTCTTGCCCGTCCCGCACGCCGAGACGATCGTCGCCCGCAGCCCCACGCCCCCGGAAGGGACGTTCCCCAGGGCGCACACCACCGCGTCCACCGCCTCGACCTGATGCGCCCGCAGCGTTGACCTCTCCGTCACCAACAACTCCCGCCACTCCTCACCGAACATGGTCGTTACCGCCCGCGGGCATCCCTCACGACGAGCCCCCGCCGGCCCGCACCACCCTCTCCAGGGCCCCATGGACCGGATGCGCGGATCGTGGCTTTCCACCCGTTCGGCGGGCGGCAGCAGAATCCGGCGGGAAGCACACACTCTCGATCAAGCGGCTCGCGCCCACTCATACCCGAATTCGGCGAGCGCCCTCAACTGCTGCTCGCTCAACCGGTCGCGCCGGTTCTTCAGTGCAGCGATGTGTTACGCGCTCGAAGGTGCTGTAGGCGGCTGGCCGCCGACCAGATCCAGCGGATCGCCTCACCGCACCCGACCTACCGGGCAACCCGGCGCAGCCGACACCCTCCGAGCGAAAGACCGTCCGCACCACCTCGAACACCGGTGCACTCTGCGATATGCGCAAGCACAGGCTCGCGGAGAACGGCGGCACCACCAGGACCGGGAGACCCTGCGGAGGGTCTATCAGGATTCAGGTGTGGTTCGTCTGTTTGGCCTACAGGTTTTTCGGTGGGCTGTTCGGTCTACACCCGTCCGGCGGTGAGGCGGCCGTCGAAGAGGACGTCGAACTCGTTCAACGCCGACTTCCAGCGGTTGTTCCAGCGCTGGCGGCCGCGGCCGGTGGGGTCCAGGGCGAGGGTGGCGAGGTAGAGGCGCTTGAGGGCGGCGGTCTCGTTGGGGAAGTGTCCGCAGGCCTGGGCCGCGCGCCGGTAGCGGGCGTTGAGGGACTCGATCGCGTTGGTGGTGTAGACGACCTGCCGGATGGCGTCGGGAAGGCCGAGGAAGGGCACGAACTCGCTCCAGGCCCGCTCCCAGGTCCCGGCGATCGAGGGGTAGCGCTTGCCCCACTTGTCGTCGAAGTCCGTCAGCCGTGTCCGGGCCTCGTCCTCGTTGACGGCGGTGTAGACGGGCTTGAGGTCGCGGGCGACTTCGGCCCAGTCGCGGCGCGAGGCATAACGCAGGCTGGCACGCAGGAGGTGCACCACGCAGGTCTGGACCACGGTCTGGGGCCAGACTGCGTTCACTGCGTCAGGCAGGGCGCTGAGCCCGTCGCAGACCAGCATCAGCACGTCACGGACGCCTCTGTTCTTGATCTCGGTCAGCACCGTCTGCCAGTATTTGGCGCCCTCGCCGCCGTCCCCGGCCCACAGCCCGAGGATCTCGCGATAGCCGTCGGCGGTGACCGCGACGGCCACGTAGATGGGCCGGTTGGCGACAGAGCCGTCCCGGATCTTCACGTGCACGGCGTCGATGAAGATGACCGGGTAGACCGAGTCCAGCGGCCTCGTGCGCCACTCTGCCATCGATTCCAGGGCCTTGTCGGTGATCGTGGAGATGGTCTCCTTTGTCGTCGTCATCCCGTACGTCTGGGCGAGATGGGAGACGATTTCACCGGAGGTCAGTCCCTTCGCGGTCAGCGAGAGCACCAGGTCGTCCAACGCGCCGGTGCGGCGGGCGTACTTGGGCAGCATCCGGGGCTGGAAGGTACCCAGCCGGTCTCTGGGGACCTGCACCGTGACAGCACCGACCTCCGTCATCACCTTCTTGGCCCGGTACCCGTTACGGGTGTTGCCACCCGAGCGCGACCCGCGTCCACCGACCCGGCCGGCCTCCACGGCCAGATGCTCGTCCATCTCGGCTTCCAGAGCGGACTGCATCAGGTGCTGGGCCAGCTCCGGCAACAGGCCGCCCTCGCCCATCAGCCGCAGTCCCCCGCCGCGGACCTTCTCGGCCGCGAGCGCGGCCAGCTCCTCCAGCAGCTCGCTGGACAGACCGTTGTGCGATACCGGCATCGACTTCACGTCGGCACCCTGAGCGCCATCGCCGACCTCGGCAAGTGACACGCCGTCGACGCCCTCGATCAGGTGATCAGTCGTCGTACTCATCAGGCTCACTCCTTCGGGGAGACCCACACCTGATTCATGACACTCCCCCTGCGGAACCTGACAGGCAAGGGCCTGGGAGCTGCCCCTGCGAACTGCGGCGCCCACTGTCGGAGATGGGCTCCACTGCCCGCGGTGCGGGCTTCAGCGCGACTTCCCGCCCCATGGCCCGTCAGCGAGGCCATCATCGCGATGCTGCGCCCGGAGCCGGAACTGTTCCCTGCTCGCCGGGGGAGTGCTCTGGGGGAGGAGGCCGGGGCTGGGCGGCCGGGTGTGGTTGACGGTGGTGTCGGGGCTGGACTCAAGTTGCTGCGGTGGTGAGGTTTTCCTCTGCGGCGTGCAACGAGAGGGTGGCCGCTTTGAGAGAGGCGTTGACTGCTGCCCGGTTGGCTCCGGTGCGTCGTAGGCGTTCGGCATCGATGAGCCCTGCGGCGGCCAGGGCGGCGTCGCCTGCGGCATGGGCCAAGTCGCTGGAGTCGTGGTCGAGGGTGGCTTCGACGGCGCTGCGGACCAGACGCATGCTGAGCAGCCGCAGCCGTGTCTCGTCGGCTGTTGAGGTGATGGTGGAGCGGTAGCCGGTGAGCAGGTCGGTCAGGCCGCGTGGGGGTTCCTGGGCCGGGTCTGCGCGTACGGCGGCATCGAGTTCGGTCTTGGCGAGCAGCACCCCGAGCAGCAGGGCGGTGTCGGCGCGGCGGGGACCGTCTGGCCGCAGTCGAGGGTCGGGGGTGGGGGCGGCGCCGAGCTCGTCCAGCGCACGGTAGAGAGTGCGTGCGCTGGACGGGCGCCGTGCGGATACGCGGACCATGACGGCTGCACCGGCCTGTCGTGGCCGTGTCAGCTGCGGGCAGGCGCGCGCCGGCGCCGCTTGGGCTTGGTCGTCCGGACAGGTTTGGGCATGGTCGCGGTGGCCTTGCTCATCCGGTCGTAGGTGCGGGTCATGTGGGCGATCTCGTCCTGGAACATGGCCAGCACCTCGTAGTCGGCGACCTGTTCGCCGAGCGGGTTGATGGCCCCGGACAGCACCCGGCGCAGCTCGGTGTTGATGCGCCGCATCCGCAGGGCGGAGTTCTCGGCGATCTTCGCGGGGTCGGTGGTGATCAGGTAGCCGCCGCGGTAAGCGAGGAACGCCTTCCCCTTCTCCATCGTCAGGTGGTCGCGGATGTAGCCCTTGGCGCGTTCGAACTGCCCGTCGGTGGCGTGGATGCGTTCGGTGATGTGCTCGCGAGGGAGCAGGATGTCGTCGCCGGCTTCGTCGAACAGGTTCCAGGCCAGTTCGGCGAGGTGCTGGGTGGGCACCGGTGCCGCCCGTGCGGCGGTGGTGGCTGTACGTGTCATGACTCGTCATCCCCTTCGGCGAGGATGCGGGCCAGCTCGTCGTCCATGTTCTTGTCGCCGGTCGACAGTGCGGAGTCGCACCAATCGAGCGCGGCCCGGATCCGCCGGTGGTTGTCGAGGACCGCCCGCACCTCGCGTTCGGTGAACTCGGCCACATGCAGGTCGGGGATCATCCGCTGCAGGTCGACCAGAAACGTCGTCCCGCTACCGATCAGCTCCAGGACCTCACTGGAGGCGCGCTGGTAGTCGACCGCCGGCTCGCGGCGGCGCACCTGCCGTGTGGCCTCGGCCGGCTCCGTCTCCTCCAGCTCATCAGCGCCGACGTCATCCGGTTCCTCGTGCGCGGCGGCGAACCGGGCGGCTGCTGCCTGCTGGCGCTGTTCGTGGTGCGCCCGGTAGAGGATGCGCTGATTCGACGGGCTGGACATGATCTTCTGAGCGACGTCGGGGCGCCGGATCATCTCCTCGACCGCGTCGCTCGCGTTCTCGTCCTCCCGCATCAGGGTCCTGACCCGGTCCAGCTTTTCCGCCTTCGTCAGCGGCCGGTGGGGCAGCCGTCCGGCCCGGCTCAGAGCCAGGTCCTCCGTCCAGCGGTCCTTGCCCGCCGGCGGCTGATGAATGATGTCGAACCGGTCCGGCAGCGCGTCCAGGGCGTGGTGGATCGACCACGAAACGCCGGGGGCCCGCTTGTCGGGCGGCCAGGCGTGGGAGACGTGCCTGTACCCCAGCAAGGTGTTGACATTGATGCCGATCTCATCGGCGAACCGGTCGAGTACCTGGAAGACTCCGTGGCCCACGCCCCCGGGAGGGCGGGATTCGACCATCTTCAGTGTCAGGTCTCCCAGCCGGAAATGGATCGAGGACTCCTCCTCGACCATCTCGCGCCCCTGCTTGATGTAGCGGGTCCACTGCCGGGCGGTGAACTTTTTCGGGAACGGATTGGCGATCTTCGTCTTGGCCACAGCGCCTCCCACGGCTTGGTGGCGCACCGGCCCGAAAGGTCAGCCGCCAAGGGCCCCTCTCCCCCTCAAGTGTCGACCAAATGAGGCAAATGTCCAAATTGTTTTGCCGGAGTGATGCGCGGCGCGGCTACCCGACCGGTGCACCGCGAGGCACTGGCCGATCCACGGGTCTCCGGACCCGCGCTGCTCGGTGGGCACACCACAGGGCGGAAAGGGCCGCGATTGCAATCACGCCCGCCCAGGCCAGCTGCCAGCACCGGGCCGACTCCGATGTCAGCGGACACTCCCCAACCGCTGTCCGTTCTCGTGGATACAGCCAGGCGCGAGAAGCACGCATACGCAGAACGGGCCTGACACCGGGGAGCGCGAAGTCCCGGAGCCATGACAAGGGTCCGGGACTTCTGTGCACTTCACTTGACGCCGGGTTCAACGACCGGCTGCTGTCCCGGTCACCGGCCACCGCTCATGCCCAGTCGAGACCGAGTTCGGCGAGCGCCGCCAGCTGTTGCTCACTCAACCGGTCGCGCCGGTTCTTGAGGTTGGAGAGCCAGACGCCGAGCCGCACCGGGGTGCCGTCTTCGAGGTGCTCGGTGTGCCCGCGCGGCACGACGGTCCGGGCTTCGCGTTGGATGTACTGCGCGAGGGCCGCCACGCCCCGCGTGAACGCGTCGGAGCCCTTCGCCGCCCCAGCCTTCGCGCTGGTTCGTACTGAGGCCTTCTGCGGCCGTACAGCCGGTTTCACGCCCAGCACGCCCAGGCGGCGCTGCTGCTCAGTGTTCAGGCGTGCCCAGTCCCGCGCCTGCCTCGCCAGCCAGCGGCCGATGTCGTCGCCGCGGTAGGTGACTCCGGGCTGGATCTCCTCCAGCTTCCCGCCAGCCTCCAAGAGGGCGCGCAAGCCGGTGTGGTGGCGTTGCCAGTCAACGGTCCAGCCCAGCTGCCCGGGGTTCCAGTCCAAATCGATTGCCGCGAGCTGTTCGGCACGCCGTGCTGCGCGCTCGGGGTCTTTGCCCAGCCCGCCGGGCCGCCTGAGGTTGGTGAGCCACTGCCCGACCGGTTTGTCGAGAGCGGTCGCGTGGCGGGGCGCGGCCAGGGTGCCGGCCTCTGCGTAGTACGCGCGGGCCGCGGCGAGGTTCTCCTCGAACTGGGCATCGGCGGTGTCCCAGATCATGCCGAGCTCCTCCAGCTCGTCCGCCCGGGTGCTGGGCATGGTCCCGGCCCGGTACGCCCGCCGCTGGTCGGACAGCCACCTGCCCAACGGGTACGCGCCCTCCTGGTGCTCGTAGGGCACATCGAGACTGTCTTCCCGGTCGCGGTAGCGACGGGCGGCGTCGTACCCGCGCGTCCAGTCCTGCCGCTCGGTGTCCAAGATCTGGAACTTGACCCACTTGGCGACCATCACCGGATCCCTCGGGGCGGCAAAGCGGAGCAGCAGCCGCGACTCCTCCTCGCCCTCCTCCGGCTCCTCACCGATATTTTCCGACGGATCAACCACGCGCTTCTGGTTCTCCTGCGGAATTGCGAGCATTTCAATGGCACGCTCGTCATGCGCCCGAAGCCCTTCAAGGACCTTCACCAAAGGCCGGTACGACGCAGAAGTAAACATGTCTTCCGGCTGCTCATCAGCCGCCAAGAACACGGGCACGATCAGCGTCGCAACCTTCCCCTGATTAGGTTTCTGACGCAACGCACGACCGATGGCCTGCACGATATCCACCGCCGACCCCTTCGGGTCCAAGAGGGCCACGGAATCCACCGCCCGAATATCGACGCCTTCACCCAATACACGGCAATTCGAAAGCACCGCACGCCCGGCCCGGCGGCCGAAGTCTCCGAGCACGCGCCGCCGGTGGTCGGCCTCATGCTCACCGCACAGCCAGTTGGCCCACACGCGCTGAGAGCGGACAGCGCAAGATCCTTGTAGGCGGACATTTTGGATCCCGCTTGGCGGACAGCTGATCTCCCTGTCGGTACGGCCGTTCGTGTGTTTTCGAACCCAGGTACCGAACTGGTGATCCCTCCGGGGGTTTGCTCGCTGGTGTGAGGACAACGAGCTGGACCGCGCCGGAGGGACCGTGAAGAAGTCTTGCAGGGAGATCATGGAAATCTACGAGGCCCTGGACGCCACCGGGTGTGCGCATTCGGCTGCCCAACTGGCCGGGGTCGACCCGAAGACCGTCCGCAGGTACGCACGGATGAGGGACACCGGTCAGCCATCTGACGCACCGGTGATGCGGCCGAAGCTGATCGACCCGTTCCTTCCCAAGATCGAGGAATGGGTGGAACGTTCGCAAGGCAAGGCCCGCGCGGACAAGCTCCACGAGCGCCTGGTGCTGCTGGGGTTCACCGGCGATGAACGCACCACGCGCCGGGCGGTGGCGGTCGCCAAGGGCCGCTGGGACGCAGGGCACCGCAGAACGTATCGCCCATGGATCACCGAGCCGGGGCTGTGGGTCCAATTCGACTGGGGATGGGGCCCGAAAGTCCCTGGTCCCGGCGGCGGTGCGCCCCGCGTGACACTGCTGTTCTGCGCATGGCTGGCCTGGTCCAGGTTCCGGGTGGTGATCCCGGTCTGGGACCGGACCCTGCCCACGCTGATCTCCTGCGTCGACTCGATGCTGCGGGCGATCGGCGGAGTGCCGACCTATGCGCTGACCGACAACGAGAAGACGGTGACCATCGACAGGGTCGCCGGTGTCGCGGTCCGCCACCCCCAAATCGTGGCCGCGGGACGGCACTACGGCCTTCAAGTACATACGTGTGTGCCGTTCGACCCCGAATCGAAGGGCGGCAGCGAGGCCACGGTCCGCGTCGCGAAGGCCGACCTGGTGCCCACCGACGCCAACCTGCGGCCCGCCTACGACTCGTTCGCCGAACTGCGCGGGGCCTGCGCGATCTTCTGCCAACAGGTCAACAACCGGGTCCACCGTGAGACCGGCCGGGCCCCTTCCACCATGCTCGACATCGAGCGCACCCGCCTGCACGCGCTGCCCGCCGGCCCGCACACCCTCGCACTGGGCGAGTCGAGGCAGGTGCTGCGGGACCAGACGGTGCGCTTCGGGTCGGTGCGCTACTCGACCCCGCCCGGACTGGTCGGCCAGGAAGCGTGGGTGCGCGTCGACGGCGACGAGCTCGTCGTGGTCTGCGACCTGTCCCAGCTCGCCCACCGCCCCGAGTGGATGCAGGGCCCGGCCGGCCTGGCCGAGGTCGCCCGGCACCAGATCGCCCTGCCCGGGCGTCCGGTCATCGACACCGCCCACTACCCCGACCACCCCCAGGAGATGGACGGGTCCCCGCGCCCGCCCAAGGTCAAGCCCGGCAACGACGCCGAGGAAGCCTTCCTGGCACTGGGCCCCGGGGCGAAGTCCTGGCTGATCGAGGCCGCCGCGGCCGGAACCACCCGGATCCGGGTCAAGATGGCGGGCGCCGTCGAGCTCGCCGCCCTGGTCGGCACCGCCGAAGTCGACCTCTCACTCGGACTGGCGGCCATCAACCGGCGCTTCGCCGAGGGCGACCTGATGTCCATCGTCCAGCACCGCAAAGAGGCCGCCCGCCCCGCCGACCTGGTCGTCGCCGACGAGGCACACTCCGCGCAGCCCGGCACCGGCGCCTGGTCCGACTTCGGCCGCCCCGCCACCTGATCCCCCGTTCCCGGGCCGCGAAGCGGCCCGGGAACGGACAGTCCCGAACCATCCAGCAAGGAAAGGCAGTTGCCCATGGCCACCACAGCCGTCATCGATCCGCCCGAGCTGATCCCCGCCCCGTCCCCGGTCCCGCCCGCGCCTCTCGCGCCGCCGATCCCGGCCGAGCTGGACGCGGTGCTGCGAAGGATGCGGTTCCCCTACCTCCGCGCGGCGGCCCCCGACGTACTGGCCACCGCCCGGGCCCAACGCTGGGACCCCGCCGAGGTCGTGCGGATCCTGCTGGAGGCCGAGGCCCACGGCCGCAACGAGGCCACCCGCCGCAACCACCACCGCCAGGCCGGCCTGCCCTCCGGCAAGACCTTCGAGTCCTGGAAGGAAGCCGACTCCTCGATCCCGCTGCCCACCCAGCACGCACTGATGACCCTGGAATGGATCGGCCGCGCGGAGAATTTGGCTGTCACCGGGCCGTCGGGGACGGGCAAGAGCCACCTGGCGGAGGCCCTGGCCCACAAGGCCATCGACGCCGGGATGCAGGTCGCCTGGTTCACCCTGGAATCGCTGACCACCCACCTGGGGCGGGCCACCGTCGACAACACCGTCACCAAGGCCATCGCGAAGATCACCCGGTGCGATTTGATCGTCGTCGACGACATCGGCATGCTCCCGTCCGGACAGGCCGCCGCCGAAGCGTTTTACCGTGTCATCGACGCCGCATACGAGCGCCGCTCGGTGATCGTGACCTCGAACCTGCACCCCTCGGGATTCGATTCGATCATGCCCAAAACCCTGGCGACCGCGGCCGTCGACCGGCTCCTGCACCACGCCCACATCATCCTCACCGAGGGCTCCTCGCTTCGGCTCACCCAAGCCACCACAGGCCAGGGTGTCACCCCGTTGGCCTGAGCCCGACCGAGGGACAAATAGTCATACCGGACAGGGAGATCAGCTGTCCGCACACGAGGACCTGAACTGTCCGCTCACCCGGATGTCCCACTGTCCGTGGACATGCGGACGTGCTCCCCGCGCCCGCGGGGATGGTCCCCACGCCAGGGGCTCCGCGCGAGGCCGCTAGGCGTGCTCCCCGCGCCCGCGGGGATGGTCCCTACGCCCACCACTGCGGACCGGGTGGCAAGCCGTGCTCCCCGCGCCCGCGGGGATGGTCCCGGGACCGAGGGCCCGCAGATCCTTGCGGAGAAGTGCTCCCCGCGCCCGCGGGGATGGTCCCGCGATCGCCGAGGAACTGTTGGCCGAGCTAGCGTGCTCCCCGCGCCCGCGGGGATGGTCCCCACGTGGCGTTGGAGCGCGCCGCGCCCCACGTGTGCTCCCCGCGCCCGCGGGGATGGTCCCCTGAACGGGATTGTCCGAGGCAGGAGTTACGCGTGCTCCCCGCGCCCGCGGGGATGGTCCCCTTCCGCGCCCGATGGTGCCGGGGCAGACCCCGTGCTCCCCGCGCCCGCGGGGATGGTCCCCCCCAGGACCAGCCACGCACCCCCCACAACGCGTGCTCCCCGCGCCCGCGGGGATGGTCCCCTCTGGCCCACCTGCACACAAGACCAAGACAGGTGCTCCCCGCGCCCGCGGGGATGGTCCCCACGCTTCGGGGTTGCGGTAATTGAACAGGGCGTGCTCCCCGCGCCCGCGGGGATGGTCCCGCCTGTCCTCGCCTGGCTCGATGACGTGGTGAGTGCTCCCCGCGCCCGCGGGGATGGTCCCGACCCGACATCCCCGACCTACTGGTCCGGCCCGTGCTCCCCGCGCCCGCGGGGATGGTCCCGTCTACCTGGGCCTCCCGATCAGGACCGTCGGGTGCTCCCCGCGCCCGCGGGGATGGTCCCTTCCGCATGTACTGCACCGCGCCCAGGGCCGGGTGCTCCCCGCGCCCGCGGGGATGGTCCCCCTCCGCAAGGGGCCCGTCCGGCCCCCTCCATCGTGCTCCCCGCGCCCGCGGGGATGGTCCCCGGGAGAGCTTGCGCAGCTGCTCGGCCTCGCGGTGCTCCCCGCGCCCGCGGGGATGGTCCCAGGGTGCTCGCTGAAGTGGCCGGACAGCGCGGGTGCTCCCCGCGCCCGCGGGGATGGTCCCTCTCCCCCCGGATCCGGACCGCCCAGAAGCTGGTGCTCCCCGCGCCCGCGGGGATGGTCCCAACCCCCGCCATTCCCATTGCCCAGGCAATAGGTGCTCCCCGCGCCCGCGGGGATGGTCCCGCCGCTGTTGCCGAGGGCCCCCTCTGCGTTGTGACCACGTCTGTGAAGCGAGGAAGCCGTGGCACCCCGGAACGGCCGTAGGCCATCTGGCATTCGATGGTGCTGGAGGTCTGGGCGGCTTGGTCAAGTGGGGTTCAGCGGGGTGATGCCGGTTCCCGCGTACAGCTCGGGCTCGAGCGAGAGAACCGTCAGGGGCTCACCCGCCTTGACCGCCTGCCAGGCAATCGCCGCCGCGTGAGCCACCGGCCAGTCCACGCTCGGCCAGTCCATCGCGTCCAGGGCGTGCGCGGTACTGAACGGCACGTCCTGCGCGAACCGCAGCGAGGCGGCGTGCCGGCCCGCGCCGGCGACCCGCCGCTCCGCAGCGAGGACTGACAGGGAGGGGATCAACACACGACCGGTGCCGCGCGAGGCTTCGATGTACAAGCCGGTGAAAAACGGGTCCGCCCGGTACAGGGCGGCCAAAGCAGTGTGGTCCAGCACGGCCGTCAGATTCACGCGGCTGCGCCACCCTGGTGCGCGCGGACCTTCGCCCAGGCATCCTGCCCGGCCTGCTCGACCCGCTCGGTGTACTCGATACCGAGCTCACGGGCGGCCTGGAGTGCGCGCTGCTCTCGCTCGACAGCGGTGGGCTCGCGGGTCGCGAGCTCCTCCAGCAACTCCGTAATGGTGGTGCCGCGCTCCTCGGCGAGTGTGCGCAGCCGGTCACGTACCTGCTCGCTGGTCTTGATGCTCGTCGGCTTACTCATACCAGCGATTCTACCGCCGGTAGAACTTCGTGGACAGCCCGGTCGGCGGTCAGCGGCCGGACTGCGAGGCGCCGCTCACCAGCTGGCCCAGAAAGTCCAGGATTCCCCGGTTCACCGGGGTCGGCGCGATGAGGACGCCCAGCGCCAGCACGATGACCACGGTGAATTTCTCGTCCAATCGGCTCCGGGACTCCGTACGTCGGCGCAGTCGGAAGAAGATGATGACCGCGAGCAGCACCGCCACGTTGATCGTCAGCAACCGCCCAGACCTTCCGCCAGATCACTTCGGCCTTCTTGTGTAGCCCGAGTTCGGCGGCGTTGTGGCTGAGTTGCTGGCGATTGGCAGTAAAGCGATCTCCTGGCCGGATTCCGCAGGTGGCCTCTGCAGCACGCCGTATCAACTGGGGTGATGCGGGTCGCCGAACTCCTGGTCGGTGAGCATTCCGAGCAGAGGCTCTGGGGCGGCCGGCCCGGCGTGGGGATCTCCGCACAGGGGGCCGGAGTCGCAGTCGGGAGTGATCCAGACGCCGGTCCACCGGGGGTGGCGGTCGGTGATGGGGTTGCCGCAGTTGGCGCAGAGTACGGCCGGGACACCGTGCCGGCGCAGTAGCTGGGTGAACCCGGTCGGCTGGAGTTCGGGGACGTGGTCGTAGTAGTCGAGCCAGCCGGACATGGTCAGGGAACTGTTCCACGCGGCGGTGTCGACGGTGTCCCCCCAGGTGGTCTCCGGGCCGACCGGGTGGAGGATGCGCCAGCCGAATACCGGCATACCCGGCCCGTGCGGTTCGGGCTCCTCGCGGAACGACTGCAGAACAGGGGCGTTGTAGTCGGGGCGCGCTTCGCGGATCTCGGCTTCCAGGACGGGCCGGACTGCCTCGTGGAGGTTATCCAGAGCGGCGAGCACTCCGGCCTCCAGATGGTCCCGTGCCTGCTCCCCTGCCTGGTGCCACGCGCACAGCAGGATCTGCTCGAGCGTGCCACCAGTGAAGACAGCCTGTTCAACGGCCGCGGTGCCATCGTCGGCGAGGACGATACGGTGGCGCATCGTCGATCCGTCGATGCTGCCGGTCCATTCCACGCGCTCGCCGGCCCGCACAGCTTTCACTGCGTCGGCGGGAGCCGGGTACCGGTCGGCAAGGACGTCAAGCGGGTCGGTGCCCTCCTGCAGGTCGTCGTCCCAGCCCACCGGCTCCAGACCTGCGCGCACTGCAGCGGTCCGGACGGGAGCCGGTTTCCGGGGCGCCTTGCGGTCCTTCTTGCGCTTCTTCGGCATCGTCGCCAATCTCCTTCACATCTCGGCCACCCGGCCTTCGATCCTTGCATTCGGCAGCGGCCCGCAGGCCCCGGTTACCCAAACCAGCGACAACCGCCCGCGCAGCTTTCTGGTCAGGCCGTGCGCCCAAGCTCCACCGCGCACCCGAGTTGTCCCGCCGCAGCCCCGTTCTGCCGGGCTGCTCGCTCGGCACGGGCCCGGCGCAGGGCGCCAGCGTGGGAGTCGTCGGCCTGGCGGCGGCGCTGGACGCGGGCGGCATCAATCGGGGTCGGCGCATCCTCGACAGCAACCTCCGGCTCCGGGAACGCCCTCCGGCTGAGCTCGCGCATCGCCCGGGTCTGCCGCTCCATAGCCTGCGTGATCCCCGGGTCCACCCGCTGTGCAGGCGCGACCGCCTGGTGCGCCGCGAGCGCCTGGTGGAAGCCGGGCGACGCCATCTCGCGGGTCTTCACCGGCGCCTCCGGCACACCGGGCGCGGCCGGGGTCACCGGCGCGGACGGCGCGGACCGGGGCGCGGGCGCGGCACCGGCGGCCAGGACCCGGACGGTGCGTACGGCGCCGGTGCCGACGGACTCGTTCGCCGCGGCGATGATGCGGGAGCTGATCAGCCGCAGCTGGGTGGCGTAGGCGGGCGAGTCGGGGCGCAGGTCCAGCTGGCCGGTCTCCGTGTGGAAGGCGACGGCCTGGACGTGGTCGGGCAACTGCGGCGCGACGGCGGCCGCGATGTCGCGCCAGAGGTCCAGCACGGTTCCGCCGGCGGCCGGGAGCTCCCAGGCCCGATCGGCCATCAGGCTCTGGAGCACGGCGGCGAACCCGCTGGGCTCGCGACCGTCGCGCTGCACGACGCGCTGACGGCGGCGGCGCGGGGCTCGGGCCTCGCTGTCGCCGCGCTTCTTGGCGGCCTCGCGGGCCTGGTGCAGTGCGACCCGGGCGAGGTCGACGCCGGACAGCTCAGGACCGTCGTCGGTGGTCTGCTCAATGGGGTTGGTCGTCTCGGTCACGTCGGCCTCCTACCGGTGTCCGTAGGTCATCAGCGAGCTGCGGGAGGCGCGCTCGATCTGCAGGGCGCGGCGCACCAGGCGCTCGCCGTAGATCCGCACCGCCATGTCCTGGTCCATGGACGTGATCAGCGTCGTCTCGCCGCGCATCAGCTCCCCCTCAGCGGAGGCGCGCAGGCCCGCCAGCTCCTGCTCGCTCGGCTCCAGGCCCGCGGCCTGGTCGTCGCTGCTGTGGTCCTGGTCCTGGCGGCGGCCGCCGTTCGCCGTCTCCCTGACCTGGGCGAAAGCGGCCTCCACCTCACGCTGCACGCGGTGGCTGGTCGGGGCGTCCCAGTTGCCCTCGAAGCGCTCGGTGCGGGCGCGGACCTGCTGGATGCGGTGGCGGCGGGCGGCTTCCTGGGCGCCGCGCCACTGCTCGATCGCGTCGGCGCGCTTGGCGGGGGTGTCGAGGATCGTCTCGGCTCCGGCCAGCAGCACGGCGAGCAGACCGGAGCCACGGTGGACCCGGCCCGTCTCGCCGCGCAGGTGCAGCCACCCGCGGACGTCGGTCACGGTCCATCCGGCATCGGCCACGCTCCGGGCCACCCAGGCGATCCGGGGAACCGAGCAGCCGTGCAGCCAGTCCAGCTCCTGGGTGAGCTCACGGGCCAGCTGGTAGCGGCGGCCGACGCGGTTGAGCTTCTGGCCGCCGGCCTTCGCTTTGGACTTCTTCGGGGTGGGGGACTTGGCTTCCCCGCTTGCGAGCTTGCTCTCAGGGGGGAAGGAAGTAGTACCCGCAGAGGAAGACGCAGAGGAACCCACCTGCATTGGGGTGCAACGGACCTCACCTGAAACAGGCGTCACAACCCCCTGCTCTGCCCCCTTCCGAACAGCCTTGGCCGGGGCCTTCGAGGACGTCTTCGAGCGGGGCTTGCGGACCTTCCGCGACGCCTTCTTCGCCAGCTTCGCCATCAGCTCCCGGCGGGCCTCAGCGATCCCGGTCATCGCCCGCGTGTACTCCGGCGCGGCGTCGTCCCGCTGCACCGTGCGGATGCCCAGCGCGACGTCGAACTCGAGGGGGACCATCCGTGCGAACTCCGACGCCTGCGCCTTCTCGCCGCGGATCCGGGTGCCGCGCACCACGTACGCGAGCAGCCCGGCCTCCCGCAGCATCCCCAGGTGGTACTCCACCGACCGCTCGGACAGCCCGGTGCGGCGCACCAGGTACTCGATCCCCGGACGGCACGGGAACAGCTCCGCGAGCTCCTGGGCGACGCGCACCGTCGTCGGCCCGAAGCTGCGAGGCCCGTGTGACCGGTGCCGCCGCGGCTCGTAGAGCCCGGACCCGGCGACCCAGTGGACGGCCTGCATCCAGGAGTAGCCGTCCAACGCGACCCGGCCCGCCGATGACGACAGCCACTGCGACGCCTCCGGCACCCACAACTCCGGCAGCAAGACCACCTCGTCGGCCACCGCATCCGGCGCCGGGGCAATCGTGTCCGGCAGCGTCGCGGCCGCCGCGGCCCGCGCCATCACAGGGCCACTCCCCCACGTGCACGGCACACCGGCCGGGCAGACGGAAACCGGCATCCGCACCGGTCGTTGTGCTGGGCATGGCACCGAAGAAAGACCCCGCAGCCCGCCGGGCCCGCGAAGCCGTGCGCCGGGCCGCCGCCGCAGAACGCATCGGCCCGCGCCCTGTGAAGACCCCCAGGCCACGACAGCCCAAGACCCTCTACGACCTGGCCCCACCCGGCGCCTACTACCAGGACTGGAACACACCCGTAGGCACCGACGAAGAACTCATCGCCAAGGTCGCAGAGACCTTCGGCCCGGACTCCGGACCGACCGAGACGATGCGCACGCTGCTGGACTACCGCGAGCTCTACGGCTCGAACATCCCGACCGCAGCCGCACGCCACCTCGAGCAGATCCTGGCCCACACCGATCTCACCAGGCTCGCCAAGAAGACCATGGGCGCCGAACCGGACGAAACCCGGGACTCCCTGCACTCCCTGCACGCCCAGGGACTGCTCCTCATCGCGGACGACGGATCCCTGTGGATGACCATCCCACCCGGCACCCCGTACTCCGCACCGGGAGGCCAATGGGCCTTCGTGGAACAGAAAGCGGCCGCCCCGGCAAGCTGACCATCTCGCAGCTGCAGAACCACGCCACCGGCAGCTCCGGCTGCCGGTACGCGTCACCAGCAGCCCCTCCAGGCCGGCGGCCGACGACGAACCGGCGCTCCCCTGCCCGGGCGAAGAAATGTTGATAGAGATCATCCCGGCAGCCTCAAGCGAACTGCCTGTGGACAGAGCCCGGTCAGCCCGGATCACCCCCCGGGCTCCCGCATGGCGGGCAGAAATCTTGGAACCCGTCCCGCCCCACGGGACGGAACCCTCGTGGACACTGCCGTCGACGGAGTTGTGGACGACCTCCGCGAGCGGGCGCACGAGCCGGGCGGCCGACGCCGCGACCGAGCTCGGCGAGACCGCGCCGACACCACCGCGCTTGTAGCTTCCTACCGGAAACCCCTCTTCCGGTAGGAACTCCGCAAAGGCGGATGAACCGTACGCCGATCCCGTCACACGGGACGGCCGCCGCGCCTGAACCGGGGTGAAACGGACAGGGTCAAGCTGACAGGGGACACCACTCTCGTGCACTATGAGAACGACCGCCTTGATGTATCACTCGGTGTATCACCGGGTGTGTTTCAGCAGATGGGTGGACGCGCCCCCTCCGTGAGGAGCGGGCAGACATCGAACAGGTGAGTGGGGACCTCCCTTCCTCCGGTTTCGGTGGGCGATTGCGATGCACCCGGCCGTTGTCAGCGACCGGGGGTGTTGCTGGTGGTGTGCCGGCCCCCTGTCAATGGGGCCGGGGTGCTGCTGGGTGATGCACCGGCCGTGTCATTGGCCGGGGTGTTGCGTGGCCCTTGTCAAAGGGGCCGACCCGCTTGTCGAAGGCGGGGTTTTGCTGAAGATGCGGCTCGATGAGCCGAAGCTCGGAACCGGTGTCAGACCGGGACCGAACAACCGATCAGGGGTGTCAATCCCGGTCGGAGCGAAGGGCCGCGCGAGGCCGAGTGGATTGTCAGTCCGCTCTACTGGCGCGCGCGGCCGGTGGCGGTTACGTCGTCACCCCGACCCCCTCGATCACGAAGGTGGAGTCGGCATGCCCAAAAGCAGGCACGAGATCAGTCCTCATCCGGTGCCTCCTGGGCGGCTGCCGGGTACTTCTCGGCCAGCCGACGAAGGAAGTGCGCGTACTTCAGCCGATTGCCGCGGTGGGGCTTGGTGAGCCCTGCCTCCCACCGCGCGACGGCGACTCGCTTGACGCCGATGGCGTGGGAGACCTCCGCCTGGGTGAGGCCAGCTGTGACTCGCAACTGCTGCCGAATGCGAGGCGACGGGAGCGTGTCGTCATCCACCAGAGCATCAAGTCGACGCAGTGGATCCGACATGGCGGCCTCCATCATAGAGAACAGTTCCTGAAAAGATACACGAAGTGATCTCGGGAACGGCATGCCGCTCGTGGCGGCGACGTGGGAACTTCCGCAGGTACGGATCAGCAAGGTCACTCCTCCCGCCCGTACAACGACCACTGGCTGGTCCTGGCACCGAGATGCTCTGGCTGCTGCGCTCGCGCCGGATCGACGGCACTGACTTGGACCATCCGCTCGGGACAGCCCAGGCAAGGAGCCTCAAGGACAGCGATATACCGGTTGTCGTACGACACGCCCTCGGAAATCAGGACCGGCGTGCCAAGACCCGCGTGCGCGCACCGCTCCGGATCCTTCACCTCCCAGCCGTGCTGGCCGGGGTGCCCCTGAAAGAGCCCGCAAGGATAGGTGCTGACCTCGTTGGGCGGACCGGACTCAACCGGGCACATCGCCAGCGTCATCAACTCGTGCTGGTCCCCGTCCCATCGCAGCCACCAGTGGTCACCCTCAAAGCGCGACATCACCTCGCTGTGGTGCACGACGTCGTCATGGCCATTCGACAACTCGCACCACTGCACCAGCGCGAAGTCATCGACCCCTGAATCGGCGTACCGCGGGTCCACGCGTCGGAGAAGCTCGGCTTGCTCCATGGTGAGTTCAGTCCTTCCTGCGCAGTGAACGAACCGCTCAGCCATCACCAACCCCTCCCGATCTCGCTCCACGTGACGGACTGACGCACCTCGTGGACACCGACGTGCCACACCTCGGTAGGGTCCAGCTCATGCCGCTTGTGTTCTTCGACCTGGACAACACCCTTGTCGATCGGCAGAGCGCGCTCAGCGACGCCATCACCACGCTGTGCCGCACGCACAGTTTCGGCGCCGCCATCGAGCAGCAGCTGCGCACCGAGCTGGTCGACCGTGCGGACGCCACCGACTTCGTCCGCCTGCGGGAAGTCTTCGACCTGGAGGCGCCGGCCGCGCAGCTGTGGCAGGAGTACGTCAGCCTCATGGCGGCCGCCGTCACCTGCCGACCGGAAGTTCTCGAGGGCCTGGCCCGTCTGCACGCGGCCGCGTGGACGATCGGCGTCATCACCAACGGTGCCAGCGACATTCAACGTGCCAAGCTCGCCGCGACCGGCCTCACCGACATGGTCGACGGCGTCGCGGTCTCTGGTGACCTGGAGATCCGCAAGCCGGACCAACGCATCTTTGAACTCGCAGCTTCCCGCTGCGGCGCGAGCCTCGAGGACGGCGGTTGGATGATCGGCGACAACCCGGCCGGGGACATCGGCGGTGGCCACCAGTCCGGTCTGCGCACGATCTGGCTGCGCGGCCGACCCTGGCCCGAAGACCTCGCTGCCGCGCACCACGTCGTCGACGACGTCACCGACGCCATCAACATCCTGCTCAACGAGACGGAGTAGCACCGTGGACCAGCCCACCGTTGGCATCCTCCACCCCGGCAGCATGGGTGCCGCCGTCGCGGCCTGCGCCGCGGCGAATGCAGCTGCGGTCCTGTGGTGCGAGGCCGGGCGCAGTCCCGCATCCGCAGCGCGCGCCGAAGAGGCTGGCCTGACGCCGGTGGCTACGCTGTCCGACCTGTTGGACCGCAGCGACATCGTCATCAGCCTCTGCCCGCCGGCCGCAGCCGAGGACCTGGCGCACGACCTCACGGAGCACGGCTTCACCGGCGTGTACGTGGAGGCGAACGCCATCAACCCCGAGCGCACGAAGCGGATCGGGGACCTGCTCGAACCGGCCGCGACCGTCGTGGACGGCGGTGTTGTCGGTTCCCCGCCCGTACGCGGCAAGCCCCCCGTGCTGTACCTGTCCGGACCGGCCGCCGCGACCTCAAGGATCGAGGCGCTCTTCGCGGGCACCGCGGTGCAGACGACGACGCTGGGCACGGAGCTCGGGAAGGCGTCCGCGCTGAAGCTCTCGTACGCCAGCTTCCAGAAGACGAGCCGCGTGTTGGTGGCGCTCGCGGTCGGGATGGCGCGAGAGTACGGCGTCGACCAGGCGCTCATCGAGGTCGCCTCCCGGCGAACCGACTCGTACCTCGCGGAACCGGAATACGTCGCCAAGACCGCGGCGCGCGCCTGGCGCTGGGGCCCGGAGCTGGAGGAAGCCGCCGACAGTCTCGAGGCCGCCGGCCTCCCACCGGAGATGCTGCGCGCGGCCGCGTCCACGCTGGCACGGTGGAACGACGCCAAGGACGACAGCTCGCTCTCGCTCACCGACGCCCTGGACCGACTCGCCCAGCCGTAGCCCACGCTCATGCCGTCGCCGCTCCCGCCCGCTGCGCCAGCAGCTGGTCGATGAGCCGGGCCGCCTCCTGCGGTGACGCCGCCGCGGTGTCCACGGTCAGATCCCAGGACATGCCCGGGTGCGCGTCCAGGTCCTCGCGGGTCGCCTCCCACGCCGCCAGGCGCGCCGAAGTGTCCCCGTCGCCCCGCTCCTCGGACCGCTGCTCGGTCACCTCACGGGGGCACCACAGCAGCACCACGGCCCAGTCGGCCGGGTAACCGTCGACCAGGGAGCGGATGCCGACAACCTGCCCGAGGTGGACCACCGGGAAGCCGGCCTCGAACGCGTCGTCCAAGCCGGGCTTGTCGATGGCATAGGTGTTGCCGTACCTGGAGTTCGCGTAGACGACGGCGCCCGCGGCCTCCAGCTCGTGCAGCTGCTCAGCGGTGCCCATCCGGTAGCCCGTGCTCTTCCCCGCCCCGACCTTGAGCCGCGCGAACTGCGCGTACCTCGGGCTGAGTTCGGCGAGCGCCGCCGTGACGGTGTCCTTGCCCGAGGCTGGCGGGCCATAGAGGACGACTCCTCGCTTCCCGCTCACGCGTACATCGCCCCCATCGCCTGCCGGGCCTGGTCCGCGAGCGTCACCGCGGTCCCCAGCCGGTTGTCGACGACCAGGTGCGGCACCGCCGGGCGCAGCTCCAGGTCGATCGTCGACATGTACTCGTCCCACCGAGCCAGCTTCCACGCATCCCGGGCTGCGGAGCGGAACCCGATGTACTCGCGCATCGACTCCTCGTCGCAGCGCACCCAAACCGGGAAAACGTCGACACCCATCGAGTTCGCGCGGTTGGTCAGGCGCTGCATCCAGGCCGGGTCGGTCATCTCCGCGATGAACGGCGCGGTCAACACCGTGGAGATGCCGCACTTGATGTTGGCCATGGCCGACTGCATCAGGCAGTCGTACTCCACCGGCCGAACCTTCTCCCGGTAGAGATCGGTGTGCCGGTCGTTCGCGTCGCCGTCCAGCGCGACCAGGAGTCGTTCCACGAGCGGGCGGGTGAGCGGGTCCTTATCGAGCAGCGGCCAGCCGGTGAGCTGGACGAAGAATCGGGCGAGCTCGGTCTTCCCGCTGCCGGCGAATCCGCCGACCAGGATGAGCACCGGTCGGTGCGGATCGCCGCCCGTGTGCCGCCGCTTCCAGGCGTCGATGATCCGCTGCTGCAAGTCGAAGTGGTCGGCCTCCCCCGAGCCCGGCGCAATCCGGTGAATTGCACGCTCAACGGCCAGGACATGCGCACCGTTGACGCTGTCGGTCATGGGCGTGAGTTTGAAAGTGCTCTCCTCGCCGGGCAGGGCCGTGCGAAAGCCCAGGTCGGGCTCAGTGGCCCGGTAGAGGAGGCAGTAGGCGCGCCGATAGTGAGGGCCGGGGTAGACCTCGCCCTGTTCGTGCTGCCACAGGGTTTGGGGATTCGCGGCCGGGATGCCCTTGAGCTTGGCCTTTTCGGCAACGTCCCGTAGGCGCTCGCCGGCCTTCTCCAGAGTCAGGCCATGGGCCTCCCGCTGCTCACGCAGCCGATCCGGCCTCCACCCTGCACGCCGCTTCCCCACCCTCTGCCCCTCCGTCATATGCATGGCCGCGAGCCTAGGGCTCGGACCCCAAATCCCATGTGTACGTGGATGTTGAAAACCCGTGAACGAGAGTGCGTACGGGCTTCGACAAGCCGCTGTGATGTTCCGTTTCCCCCGCCCCGAGTGTGATTGCCCCCACACAACGAAGCAGTTGAAGGGGGTGCAGACCAGTGACTATTGACCACCACGGCGTCGGTCGGAACGGATCCGAACTAGTCCTCCAGGGCACCAGCCCTTTCGGCGAGCTCCAGAAGGTCGCGCGAGGCGTTGGGCTCCGCCACCAGGACGAGCTCCCGGATGGCCGCACGGGCGGCCTGATGAGTCTGGATGATCTCGGGCGCGACGGCCTCAGCGCGCAGCAAGCAGCGGAGAGCCTCCCCGCCGTGACGTCTCTGCGCATGTGCACGGCCCAGATCCATGAGGAGCCGGCCCTGCCGCTCGGGCGAGAGTTCGCCGGCGTCGATGGTGAGCCCGATGTCCAGCGCCTCACCAGCGTCCCCCAGATCGACGGCGGTACTGACTGCCTGAATCTCGACATTGACCGGGCCGAACTCCAGATTGAAGTCGTTGCGGTTCTCACCGAGCTGTGCGGCGATGGCGCGGGCCTTGGCGATCTCCTCCTTGGCTTCCGTCCGTGCGCTGGAGCGGGCTCGAACGAGAGCCAAGGCCAGGTGGAGGGAGCCGAGGACGGACAGCGCCTCCGGCGAGTGGCGGCCCTGCTTTCCCAGCGCGCTGATCGCAGTCTGCGCAGCGTGCTCGGCCTGTCCGAGGCAACGAAGACGTACGAATGCCTGCACCATGCGGAACACGCTGGCGCACACGTGCAGGGGATCTCCGGACCGCTCAGCTGCGAATACCGCGCGGTCGGCAGCTACCCACGCTGCGTCCGCCTCGTCCTGCCGCACGAACGCCGCGGACAGCGCTTGGTAGGACCGGGACAGCAACAGGTGCAGCTCCGCCTGGTGCTCGCCGTCCGTCCGAACCGCGCGCTCCAGCTCAGGCAACAGCTGCACCGCGAGGGCGCTGACCTGTGCCAGCTGACCGGCATGCGTCAGGTCCCAGAGGTCATCGACATCGCTCCGGAGCGGTTCGAGGGTTCGCGTCGTGCCCGAGTCGTCTTGGTCAGTCAGCAGGGTGTGAAGCGCCGGGTGGCCGGACAGAAGGCGGCGGGTCTCGTCCAGATCGTTGGAGAGCGACTGGGCGGTGGGTGCCTGTGATGGCCCGTCTCCCGGAACGCTGGGACGCAACTGCTGCACAGACACGCCCAGCTCATCGGCGATCTGCTGGAGCAGGTCCATTCGTTGGACGGGCTGCACACCCCGCTCGACCTGGGAAAGCCAGCTGCTGGTTTTCCCAAGGGCCGCGGCGAGTTCGGCCTGAGTGCGGCCGCGTTCCTTTCGGAATCTCTGGACGCGCTGACCGAATGCACGGTCCTGCGGGTCGACGTCCTTCCCACTCGGCTTCACGACTGTTCCGTCCCGGGGCGCTTGCTCAGTCCCTCCAGCTCATTGAGGAAGGTCACCTCGACGTTGCTCAGGAGCACCTGTCGGGCTGCGAGGAACCGCTGCGTGTGGGCCTGGTCCTCGTGGGCCTGGAACGCGTCGCGGTCGGCGTACAGCTCGTAGAAGACCCGCACCAGAGGCTCGCCCACCGGCGTGTGCACGGCGTAGACGAGCGTGCCGGCCTCGGTGCGAATGCCCTCGATGGTCTGGGCGACCAAGCCGTCGAACTGCAGGGCTGCCGAGGTGTCTCGCAGGGTGAAGCGCACCACCAGTGCGTATCCGCTGGTCACGAAGTCTTCCTCTCCACGTCGCGTAGTCATGCACACATTCTCACACCTAAAGCCAGGGTGCTAGATAATAGTCTCAGTGTTGACTCGCACTCACAGTGCTACTACTGTCCAAGGTGTTCCACCCCGCAAGGGATGCACCGCCAGAAGGCGCTTATTTGGCCTGCTCGAACGCACCTGATGACCCGCTTCTGTGCGGGCTCCTACCGTAGGGAGCACCACCTCATGAACGTCACCCGCCGCCCCGCTGCCAGCCTCGCCACCGAGCACTTCGACACGGAGACCCTGGAGCTGCTGGACGCGATCGACGTGGAGCTGCCGGATTTCGGCGACATCGACATGGACATCGCGTTCGGCACGCCGCTGGCGATGTACGAGGCCGGCCCCCTCCCCCACGAGCGGCTGGAGGGCCTGGACCTGGCGGCCGCGATCACCGCGATCGAGACCCGGGAGAACCGGATGCTCGCCGCCCGCGATGTCGCCGCCGACGACCCGACCATCGCCGCGCAGGTCCGTGAGCGCCTGGTCGACGTCCTCCTCCCCCAGGCGCACCTGCTCGGTCGGCGCACCGAAAGCGACCACCGGATCGACCTCGCCACCATCCACTCCCTCCCCTTCGGCATCGCGGGCGGCGGCAAGGCCGGCGCACTCGCGGCCATGGAGCAGCTCGCCAGCTGACCCGACGCCTTCTGCCGGAACCGCGTCCCCGCGCGGCGCCGGTAGTGGGCACCGGATCACCCGGTTTCCAGCGCACAGACCGACCCCTTCGTCGGCGGGCCACGCCAGGAGCGAGCCCAGAGACGAGAGCAGGCGGAACCGCCCGGACCCCACCGATCGCGAAAGCGGGAGGGGAAAGGCAGCGGCTGTTGTTTGAGAACTCCACAGCGTGATCCACCACCGCAGTACCGGCCGTGACCACACCGGCCGGGGTGAGTGGAAACCCGTCGCGAGGTGCCATTACCGCTGGTGGTGGCAGCCGACACGTGCGATGACCCGTTGGGCGCCAACTCGTTTGGTGGCCCGGGCCGGTAAGACGGCCCGGGCGTTCATTACTAACGGTCAGTACGGAGGGTCGACACCCTCGCGACGTAAAAGAACGACGCGGCCAACCTTCACCGCACTTGCCCGCCCGGACGGATCTCCCGGGCGGCCCGCGGTCCGCGTCTCTACGAGATCCGGCACCCCACATACCGGGGCGCCGCGCAACCACTACCGCAGCCCCGCGCTGCCCAGTCGTTCACCACCCGCCCTCGGGCGGCCTGGTGAGCGGTGGAGAGCGCGGAGGACTTCCCGCTCCACCACCCACCCCACCCGTCAGGAGACCCCGTGGATTCCCTGATCAACCACCAGTTCCTCGGTCCGAACCCGGCCAGCCGCTACACGGTCGACGGACTGAGTTCGGAAGAGGCGTACCGCCTGATCGGCATCAACACGATGCGCGGCTTCGAGCCGGTCGTCCACACGCAGACCGCGAAGGGCCGGCGGCTCACGACCCGGGACGGCAACCTCCTCACCGTCGTGGCCCTCCACGGCACGCAGGTGATGAGCGCGCTCGCGTTCGAGCAGGTCTGACGGCTGCCTGATCCGCCCGCACCGGCCCCGGCCGGAACGGGCGGTGCCGGGGAGCTGGACAGCAGTCCTGCACCAAAACGACAGCCCCGGAGATTAGGCCCTCCGGGGCTGTCAGGACCTGGATGAGAGGCCCCATGAAGATCAGCATTGCACACCCCCCGCTGCGTGCTGGAACGATCGACGACATCCGGCGCAAGGACGACGCCGGCGGGCACGATGGCCGTGGCTATGAGCGGGACGAGACCGACCAGTTCCACCAGCTCGTCCAGCAGCTGGTGGTCGACGGCGACGACCGCGCCGCTACGGCCGACCGCCGGGCCCGCCGCACCCTCGCCGAGATGGCCCCCAGCTACGAACGGCAGCCGGTACTCCTCCTCACTCGCCCGCTTCCGATGCGGGGAGCGGACGACGCGTGTGTGCTGTGCGGGTACTGGACGTGCCGCTGCGGTAGCTCCGTCACTCCGGTTTCCACCGTGAGCGAGAGGGCGGTGGTCCGGTGAGTTCCTGCGGACATCCCCCGCGCCTGGTGACTGCGAACCGTGTCGGGGCCGACGGCAAGCCCTACCAGACGGTGGTGCACGAGTCCTGCCAGTGCGGCGGCGGCAAGACGTAGCTGCTGGTGCATCACATACGAGTCGCCCGTACCGCCCAGCACCTCGCGGTACGGGCGATCACCCTGCGCGGCCTGGCACACCCGCTCACCCTCGCCCTGCTCGCGGCAGCCGCCACGGCGGCCGCCCAGGCGTGGGACGCCGGACACCAGGTCGCCGACATCCATCCCGCCGGCACCGCACAGAAAGCCCGTCGTGGCTGACGACCTTTACACCCGCTACATGGCCGCTTATCGGACCTGGTGCGAGCACACCGCCCGCTGTACCACCTGCACCACCGGGCAGCCCGCCTGCCCGGACGGCACGCAGTTGCACGAGCGGTTCACCCGGCTCCAGGACGCCTACCTGAACCGCCAGCGCAAGAGCTGACCCACCACCTGTCGGTTGCCTCCCCCCGCCCGTCCCGGCCTCCCGCCGGTACGGACGGGGCCGAGGGGAGCCGGACAGCCCGGATTCTGCGAACAGAGACGAGAACCCCATGCCCACGACACCCACCACCATCCAGGCCGCGCCCACCGCCGCCGTGACGTTCACCGACGAGACGCTGCACAAGGCGGCCGGCCTCGCGGCTGACTCCTACCGCCCGTTGTGGACCGGCCCGTCCGGTGAGGAATCGTCAGGCGAGGCCGTGGCCCGCCACCTGGACGCCACTCGCGCTTTGCTGGACCAGCGGGGCTGGACCCACCTCTACCGCTACGACACCCCGGCCACTGCTCACATCCCCGCCGACGACACCGGAATGACGGTCAAGGACATGCTCCGGGCGCTGCTGCGCCTGGTCCGCGACGAGACCGCCGCCCACACCCCGCCCCTTGCGCTGAACACGGCGCTGCGCGAGGTCGGCACGACCGACGACGGGGACACGGATACCGACTACATCGCCATGAGCGTTCTGGACGTAGTGGTCCAGGCCCGCACCGGGTCGGACACCGCCCGCTGCACCCCGTGGTCGGAGCGGCAGGGCCGCACCTACGAGGACATCACGACGCTGCTGACCGCGGGCGCCCGCTTCGCCCGCACCTACGGCCCCGGCGCCACCGAGGCGAACGCCGCCTGACACCGCCGCGCCCCCTGGGGCGGGAGCGGAACTGAAGTTTCTGCCCGCACCGCAGCACTCCGCGAGGTCGGCCGCCCGCACGACGGGCGGCCGGCTTCGCCGTACGGCCCAGCCTGGGAAAGCCCCGGGCGACACCGCCGAAGCAGGAGAACCGCATGCCTCGCACCATCGCCCTGACCCACAGCCTCGACAACTCCGGTCTGCCGTCCGAGACCCCGGCAACGCCGATCACCACAGTGCCCCTCGACATCACCCGGTACCACCACCCGCTCTTCCAACGGAGCGAACCGGGACGCTACCAGGGCTGCACCACCTACTACTTCGCGGCCTTCACCGGCAACGAGCCCGAGCCGCAGACGCCGCTCTCCGCGCACAAGGACAAGGTCCTGGCCTGGGAGCAGATCGGCGAGCTCAGCCGTCAGTACGGGGCGGCCCGGATCCTGTGGTCGAAGGCGCGGCTGCGCCGCCAGGCCGCCCCGGTCCTGAAGAAGGCCGTCCCGCTGTGGGCGGCGTGGACGGTAGCCCAGGCCGAACTGGAGCGCGTCTACAAGGCGTTCTGGGAGACCGAGGACGGCCGGTGGCGCGCGCAGCTGCTGCGCCTGACCGACGCGGAGAGCGCGGCGGAGGCCGCGGCCGGCGCGTGGGAGGAGATCGCCCAGCAGCTCGCGCAGCTGGCCGCCGACCAGGTTGCCGCCGCCGGATACGACGACGAACTGCGGGTCACCGAAGTCGCCCAGGAGGTCGGTCTGGACGCGTCCAACTGGCACATCGACCATGTCGACGCTTACACCGACCGGTTCTGGGGCCAGCCCACCCCGCTGCTCGAGCGCCTGGCGCAGCAGGTCGACACCCAGCGCAAGCGCCTCGTAGAGGTCGCCCGCCTGGCCGGCGACCCCGAGGCCGCACACCACCCGGCCTGACCCGAAGGAGGAAACCCAATGGGAAACACGTTGAGCGAACGGTCCCTGACTACTGGCCAGACGGTGATTCTGGGGGCCGCGACGGTCCCGATGATCGTGTTCGGTGGTCTGGGGGCCTGGGGCACCTACACCAACATCAAGTCCATCTTCCCGCAGAATGCGACGGCGCTCGGTGTCGTCGCCGCCGGTGAGGGCGCGACCCTGGTCCTGGCACTGGTGATGGTCGGGCTGACGCTGCTGGGCCAGTCGTCCCCGGCCGCGGTGCGGGTCGGGCTGTGGCTGCTGCCGGCGGTTGCGTCCGGCACCGGCGCCTATGTCGCGGACGATTCGGCCAAGGCCGTCATCTTCGCGATCACCCCAATGGCGATGTGCGTGTCTGCGGAGGGCATGGGCCTGCTGGCGCGCCGGATCGTGATTTACCACACCCGGGTGGACATGGAGGCCCAGCGGCGCAACGCCACCACGGTGCAGCGTTTGTCCGTGCAGTGGGCGCTGGCGGCGAACCACCCGGAGAGGAAGGCGCGCAGGAAGGCGGAGCTGAAGGCGTGGCGCCTGGCGCGGAAGGTCGGTGTGGGTGACGAGAGCCTCGGGGTCGGCCTGGTGACGGTTCAGCGGGAGCGGATGACGGCCGGGGCGGACACGGCCCTGGCGGGCATGTTCGCCCCGGCCGTCACACCCGCCCTCACCGCGTCCGTCACACCCGCCCTCGAACCGGGGGCAGGGCGCGACGGATCCGGCACGGTAACCGTCACGGACCCGGTCGCCCGTCACACCGGCGGCGACGCTGGGTCGGGCGCCGTGACGCCCGAAGTCACGCAGCTCAGCGACTGGGTGAATGGCGAAGCGTCACGGACGGCGCGGACCGTCACAGGCTCTGGCCGTGACGCCGTCACGGACTCGGGCACGAACCGTGTGCCGGAAACCGTCACGGACGGGCCGTCCGTCACGGACGCTTCCGGCACGGACGCCGTGGCGTCACGGGCAGTGAAGCCGACCGTGACGCTTCAGGACGTCGCATCCGTCGCGGGTGTGCCGACTCCCGTGACGGGCGAGCGCCTGAGCGACCCACAGCTTGTGGTGGTCCTGCGCCACCTTCGCTACCGGGAGGACCCGCCGCTGTCCTACCGCCAGGCCGTGGCCGCGTTCCGCGACGGTGGCTTCGTCGGCGGTGAGGAGCGCATCCGCCGCACCTGGGGCGAGCTGATGTCCCGGGAGGAGACCGAAGGCACCAAGACCGCCGAAGCGTCAGAATCCAGCCACACCGACGACGACGCAAAAACGGACGAAGAGGACGAGGAAGAGGCAGGCCCCCGGCCCTGATCCCACCCCCGACCCACCCCTCCGGCACCACCAGTGAAGGCCAGCCCGGCAACCCGCCGGACTGGCCCTCGCTGCGACTGCCGGAAGCACAGCAGTCGACGGCGGCAGCAGACCCGCGGTGAGCAGAACCGGCGAGCGGCCCGGCGAGCGGAGATCTCTTCCGCAGACCCGGCGAGCAGACCCGCGTGAGCGAACCCGGCGAGCGCCACCCGCACCACCCGAACCCGACCCCGGACCGACGAGAGAGGAGCCCGCTCGATGAGCGGATCCGCGCACTGGACCAAAGAGATCCGAAAGGCGGACAAGCGTTCCCCGAAGGAGGGCGCGACCAAGCGACTGGACCGGCTGCGCGGCGTGCTGCGCGGCGTCGATCCGGTGGTCGCCAACCGCGCCTGGCGCGAGGTCGGGGACTCCCTCCAGCGCATCACCGACCGCTACTCACGGTGATCGTTCACTCATTCATTCACCCCGGGGGAGAGTGAACGTTGCCCGGCCCTATACGCGTACGTACGCGTACGAGGCTGGCGTTCACTCGCCCCCGGTCGCAGACCGTGAAGGGGAAGCGATGGAAGTGTTGCTCGCCGCCTGCCTGCTGGCATGGGCCGCAGGGGCACAGAGCGAACAGGCGAAGCTGGGCATCAGCCCGGCGCAGCGCGCCGCGATCCGGGAGCAGACACGGCACGAGAAGGCCGTGCGGAAGATCGCCGAGAAGCACGGCACCACCCCGCCGAACCCGACGGGCGTCTCCACGTGGAAGGAACCGCCCGCCGCGGCCGCCGGCCCGGTCACGGTCCCCGAGGCGTTCCGCGCGGGCTACCGGGGCCACACCCCGCTCGCCCGGGTGGCGACCCCGATGGGGCGCCATGCCGGGAACCTGACGGCCAAGGGCGTGCACTGGGCGAAAGACACCGGACGCTCTGCCGTCAGGGAGTACCGCAAGCGCCGCAAGGATGCCGGTAAGCCCGACCCGGCCCCCGTCCTCATCCCGCCGCCCCCGGACAGGCCGCCGCTCGTCCCGCCGATGCCGACCACCCCGCCGGCAGCGGGCAGCGGCAAACCGGCGGGCGTGACGCTGACAAAGCCCGCGGTGCCCGCGGAACCCGAGGGCGTCGAGAAACCGCCTGAAGGGGTCGCAGAGCCCGCCGCGGGTGACGAGAGGGCCACCGGAGCCCCTGAGGCCCCAACAGCCCCTGAGGGCCCCGCAGGAGACCCTGCGCCCGCGCATGTGCCGGGGCCCCGAGCCCCCGATGCGGGCCCCGAAGCCGGACCGGAGACGGGGCCCGGAACGAGGCCGGAGCCTGTCAGGACCGGTGGCGCAAAACCAACCATGGACGCCGGAGAAGGAGTTGGCCGAATGGCAGCAGAAGTGAGTTACGACTCCGTCATGGACGAGAGCGACGAGCTCTCCCTCATGTGCGGCGACGACGTGCAGGTGTACGGCCGGATCCGGCAGCGCTGCGAGCGCGAGATCGGGCGGGCCGACGACCTGATCGCACAGCTGGAGAACGTGGGCGCCGGCGCCGGTGTCATCGGCTGGGTCGCCCGGTGCAGGGAGCAGTACCAGGTGGTCCACGGGCAGCTCGACGAACTGGAGCGCAACACGCTCTCCCAGGCCGAGGCCGTCGTGAAGGCCAAGGCACTGCTGGAGGCCGGTCAGGGCCTGTACGCGGACATCGCCCAGGACATGGAGTCCGTCGCCGAGCGTGGCTTCTACACCTCCGACGCGGTCGACGGCGAGGACACGGCCGCACACAGCGAAATCTACGAGACGAAGGGAGCCTGACCATGGGCGCAGCAAGGAACGTCGGTGCGGCCGTCACCTATGTCGCGGTCCTGACACGGGCGGCGGCGTACGGGGTGCGTGCCGCCCGTACGAGGGCGGCGGTGGAGCGGTTGGAGTCCCGTTTCACGGAGCGCGCGGATTCGGCCCGCTACCTGTCCGAGGCGATGACCGTGCTGAGCGTGGATGAGCCGACGACGACGGCCTACATGGAGATCGCGACGCTGTCGCACGCCATGGCGGGCAATGTCGGGCAGATCGTGTCCGCGTCCGACTCGCTGTCGACGGCGGCCCGCGGTCTGGACGGCGAGACGCAGGCGCAGCACAGCCGCATGGCGGAGGCCAACCGCACCCACACCGTGCAGATGGCCGACCGCGAGTTCATCCAGCGCCGCTAAGCGGGCGCGCACCACCTCATCCCGGGAAGGCCGGGGCTGCCACCGTGGCGGCCCCGGCCTTCCCCCTTTGCCCACCACGGGAGACAGGACCGATGGCGACAACCACCGCACCCCAGACGGAAGACAGGGACGACAACACCGCCCAGGAGCTGACCGGGCTCCGGGCCCGGGTCGCCGCAGCGCAGCGCTCCCCTGGCCTGTACGCCGGAGCCGCGCTCGGTCTCGCTCCCGCCCTGATGCCCGACGGGCCGCTGCTGCTCACCACGCTCGGCACCACGGGTGTTGCCGCCGCCTGGGCCGGGCTGGGCATGATGCCCGGCCCGTGGCGGTGGCTGCCCGGCCAGGGCGAGCCGTGGGAGTGGATGTGCCGCTCCAGCCGCCGCGGCTATCGGCGCACCCTGCGCCGCATGCGCCACCGCCTGGACCAGGACCACGCCCAGGCGCCGATCGTGGGGGCGGACGGTCTGCTCGTCCCGGTCGTCGGCATCGCGGAGGGCTGGTACGCGCACGAGCAGCGGCCCGTCCTGGTGCGTGAGGTGACGGCCGATGCCCGCCGGGCCCGCTGCGAGATGCTGCGTACCGCCTGGCAGCGGGCGCTGCCCGACTGGGAGAGCGGCTGGTGGCGCCGTTACACCCCGGCGGAGATGGTCCTGCGCGCCGGGCCTTTGGCGGCGATCCCCGTGTCCGGGTTCGTGGACATGCCGTGGTGGGCGCACCTGGTCGTCGGCTCGATGGCGGCCGGGTGGGGTGTACGGGTGTGGGACAAGCCCGACACGGGCGCCGGGGCCGAAGTGTCGGCGGTGGGCGTGGACTGGTACGTGGCCCGGTGGGCGGAGTGGATCGCGTGTGAGCGTGGCCCGCTGCCCGCCTCCAAGCTCGTGAGCGTCCAGTTGGACGAGGACAAGCTCACCGCCGTCATCGTCTCCACCACCGCCAAACCAGCTGTGGGCGTTGGCCAGGACGCGGTGTCGATCGCGTTCGACGTGCCGCCGCGGGCGGTCAACGTCTACCGGCCCGACGACATGCCGGCCGGCAGGGCCAAGCTCACCGTCCGGCTGCGCGCGGTGCAGCCCGGCGAGCTGGACACCGACGACCTGACCGCTGTGTGGGACGAGTTCAGCCCCTACAACGGCAGCGAGCTCTACGACATCGAGGAGACCGAGTTCGGGCGCCGCTTCAAGCTCCTCATGCCGCGCCGCGGCGCCTCGGTCGCGGAGGTGCAGCCGCGCAGCATCGCCCAGGCCCTGGACATGGAAGGAGAGGACACCGTCTCCCGCCTTCACCTGCGGGTGCTGGACGCCCGCCGGATCGAGGTCAACGAGATGTCCACCAACCCGCTGGCCGGCGGCGTGCCGCTCGACCTGGACGCCCTGGTCATGGACAGCCAGGGCTACGTCACGGTCGGCAAGGACATCTACGGCGCTCCGGCGCGCTGGCGACTGCTGAAGTTCGACGCCACCCGCCGGGGCGTGTCCGGGACCCCGTCCGCGTCCGCGGTGCATGCGTTCGGCTCCGGCACCACCGGCGCGGGGAAGACGTCGCTGGAGGAGGACCTCCAGATCGCGCAGCGCCTCAACGGGTTCATCTCCTGGCTGGCCGACGGCAAGGGCGGCGCCGGATACGCCCCCTGGCTGGGGGATCTGGACTGGCTGGTCAAGTCCCCCTTCGGCGCGATGCTGATGGGCCAGGCCGCCAACCGGGTCAGCGAGTACCGCTACGCCGAGCAGATGAAGATGCAGTGGCTGGACGCGGAAGGCTTCACCGAGCAGGGCCGCTCCTTCTTCGTGCCCGGTGAGCCGTTCGCCCCGATGGTCGTGACCTGGGACGAGTTCAACGAGATGATCCTCAAGGACCCGCAGGCCGACCACGTCAAACCCCTGCTGCGCAGCGTGTCCAGCGTCGGCCGGCTCTCCCGCGCGGCCGGGGTCGCGGCACGGATCTGGGTCCAGATCCCGAACCTCGACTCCATCGGCTCGGACGCCAGCGCCAACGCGATCCGGGACATGCTCCAGTCCGGCAACATCGCCCTTTTCCGGACGGCGCGTTCCGACGTGGACATCATGTCGCTCGGCTCGCGCACCCCCGAGTTCCGCCTCGCTCCGCTGCCGGAGCGCTTCCCAGACGGGTCGGAGACCGGCGGCCTGTTCTACCTCGCGGACGGCAAGGCCCAATACACCCAGTCCCGGGCCATGTTCCACACCAACCCCGCCCGCGTCTCCCGCCAGTTCCCCCTGCAGACACCGACCGACCCCGAGGCGGAGGCCGCCGGCCCCGCGTACCTGCGGCGGGATGAGTACCGACACCTGGACGCCGCCGACGAGGAAGCCTTCCTGCGCGAGCTGGTCAAGGAAGAGCAGTCCAAGGGCGGCAAGTCGGCGACCGTCATCGCCATGCACACCGTGCCGGCCCCCAGCACCGACACGGATGTTGACGACGAGGACCTGGACGAGCTGGTGCCGCTCACCCGCACCCAGAAGGTCTGGCACGCCGTCGACCACGGCGCCCGCCGCAACAAGCAGATCGCCGACGTCACCGACCTCAAGCCCACCAACGTCGCAGGCGCCACCAACCGCCTGGAACGCCTCGGCAAGCTCACGAAAGTCGACCGCGACTGGCACACCGCCGAACGCCTCGACGCCTAGGGCGTGTATGGAGTTGTGATCAGTTGGTGGTCCGGGTGAGGTCTTTGATCCAGATCATCGAGGCCCGTAGATGGAGGCCGGCAAGGTAGCTCTCCGGGGTCTTGTCGTATCGGGTGGCGATGCCTCGCCATGCCTTCATCCTGTTGATCGCGCGCTCGACAGTGTTCCGTTCCTTGTACAGGTCGGTGTCGTGGGTGAGGGGTCGGCCGCCCCGGCGGCCCTTCTTCTTCCGGTTGGCGGCCTGGTCCTTCTTCTCCGGGATGACGGCCTTGATGTTTCGTCTGCGCAGGTAGGCGCGGTTGCCGCGGGAGGAGTACGCCTTGTCGCCGGCGACGGCGTCGGGCCGGGTGCGGGGCCTGCCGGCCGGGCCGCGGACCCGCAGTTTGTCGAGAACCGGGATGAACTGCGGGCTGTCGGCGGCCTGTCCCGCGGTCAGGGTCAGTACGAGCGGTCGGCACTGACGGTCGCAGGCGATGTGGACTTTACTGGTCTGCCCGCCCCGCGATCGTCCGAGCAGGGCGGCCTTCAGCCGGAGCTTGCGGCGGCGCCGGAGGCGTCTTCGCTCGGCAACGCCATCGGCATCCGGCCCGGTTTGTTCTTCTTCGGTGCCCCCTTTGACCGGGCCTTCTCCTCCTGCGCGGCCTTCTCCAGGGCGTCGAGCACGCCGGGGTCCAGACGCATACCGGCCGCGTCGTGGTGGGCCCGGGCCGTGGTGGAGTCCACGCTGACCAGGGAGAGGTCGACCTCGCCCCGCGCGGACGCCTGCGCGATCAGCCCTTCCAGCAGAGTCTCGAAGACTCCCGCGTCCCGCCACTGGCGGAAGCGGTTGTGCACGGTGGACCACGGGCCGAACTCGGCCGGCATCTCACGCCACTGCGCTCCCGAGCGGAACTTCCAGATCACGCCCTCGAACTGCTGCCGCAACCGTGCGGGATACGGGCCGTACTCGCCGATCGGCAGGTACGGCTCGACGTACTCCCACTCCAGGTCCGTCAGTTGCGCCCGTGTCATGCATTACGGACTACCGGATCCGCCCGCTCCGCGAGGCGAAACGCACAGTTTGATCACGACCCGATACACGCCCTAACTCCCTGCACCTCGCACCCATCCCCCCGTCACAGAAAACGGAGCTTTCTCATGACCCTCACCACCACCGGCCTGTTCCTCATCGCGGCTGTCGGTCTTGGCATCTGGATGAAGAAGGACAGCTCGTTCCGCAAGCGGGAGTTCCTCGCCGTCTCCCTCTTCTGGATCCTCATCGTCGCCACCCCCTGGGGCGCCACCGGCGTCACCAAGGTCCATGAACTCCTCGGCACCGGCGTGCAGACGGCCAGCGACACCGTCAACTCCGTCTCCAGCAAGTAGGACCATCCCCGGCAGAGGCGGCCCGCACCATGTGGGCCGCCTCTGCTGTGTCACCCACGGCCCCACCAGCAAGGAGTGACCATGGCCGACCACAGTCACCACAGCGCCGAGCGGTCACCAATGTCGGCCCAGGATGCGTTCGAAGCAGCCCGCCTGCTGGCCGAGGCGTACAGCAGCGATGCCCCCCTGGCCACCCGGTACCGCGACATCACACCCGCCCCGGCCCAGCCGACCCAGGGGGACGCCGTGCCGTACGCCCAGCCCGGACGGCCGCCCATGTCCCAGAAGGCCACCGACCACGCCTCCCTCGTCCTCGCGTACTCCATCGGCTCCCTCCCCGTCGGCGCAGCGCTGTCCCTGGTGCTGTGGTCCCTCTCCAGCGTTGACCCGACGACCCTGGCCATCGCTGCGGCCGCCCCGGCCGGACTCGTCACCACGATCGGCATCACCGCCCGGATGATCGGGCGCGCTGTCCGCGACGGCGCCTCCGCCCTTCCCGACACCACGGTCCACCAGCACCACGGGCCCACCTACGTGCAGCACACCCACCAGGAACTGCACACGGATACCCGATGGTTCGGCCGCACCGTCAACCAGCTCCCGGGCGACCAGAGCTGACCGCTGACGACTGCCTGTCCCCTCCCACGCCCGACACGGGCCCGGGAGAGGGCAGGGAGCCGGAACAGCCACGCCGCTCCACCTACCAACCCGGGGTCGGCGCGCTCCGAGGCCGCCTGATCAAGCGCACTCCGCGCTGTTCCCGGCCTCCCGTGACGCCGCCGTTCTGCACAAACCCGTCCCGGCCGCAGAGGCCGGGACGGGATCGCGTACCGGGCGGCCGCAGCATCGGCAAAAAGGGCTGACCGCCCCGTTCCCCCCTTCACCCTTACGAGATCAGGAGAACTCCAGCATGCATCGTCCCGCCATCTTCGCCGCTGTCCTCGGCCTGGGCCGCGCAGGTTCGAACGTCGGTGATCATTTCGTTCAGAGTGACTACTGCGCCCGGGTCAAGGGCGCCACCGACGCCAAGCCCGTCCACTTCACCACCGGTGAACCGGACGCCGAAGCGACCGTCCACGGCACGGCCGACGGCATCAAGGCATGTGCCTGGCACTGCCTGACCTACACCGCCACCCAGGCCCTCGCGGTCGGGGCCGGCGCGCGGGTCCTGGGCATCCGGCTGCACCCCGGCGCCGCCGCGGCCGCGCTCGCCCTGTCCTTCGCCACCCATTACGCCGCGGACCGCAGGGTGCCCGGGGGCCTGCTGGAGACGCTCGCCACGAAGACCGGCAAGGGCAACTTCTGGCGCCTGGCTGACCACGGACTTAATGGCGCGTACTGCCTCGACTCCGCTTGGCACCACGGCTGGGAGACGGTCACGGCCCTGATCGCCACCACGAAGGCGACCGCCCGGTGACCGCGCTCCCCCGCACGCGCATTGACCGCGTCCGCGCCTCCGTCGGCATCGCCCAGCTCGCCCTCCAGCAGATCGAGGACGACCTCACCGGCACCGTCGACGCGGCGGAGCTTGCCGCGATCCTGCGCGAACTGTGGGAGGACACCGACCCGCCCGGCGGGCTCATGGCATCCCTCGCGCAGCTGCTCACCATCGCCGCGCAGCGAGCCGAGCAGACGAACCCGACCGGGACGGCGACGCCTCGTGCCCGCTGCACGAGGCCGCCGCACTCGTCACCGACCACGCCGGGATGCGCCTCATCTGGGCCGCCCGCTCCCTTGACCCGCAAGGAGATCCCGAATGACCTCGCTGAACTTCCCCGCGCTGCCGAACGGCCTGGTGGTGCTCATCGGCGCTTCCGGCGCGGGCAAGTCCACGCTGGCCGGCACCTGGCCCGCGTCCCAGGTCCTCTCGCTCGATGCTCTGCGCGGCGCGGTCGCGGACGACTGCGGCGACCAGGACGCCACCGGCGATGCCGTCGACGCCCTGCACCTGCTGCTGGAGCGCCGGATGGCCCGCAAGCGCAACACCGTGGTGGACAGCACGAACACGGACTGGGCGGCCAGGGCTCCTCTGGTCGCCGCCGCCAAGCGCCACGGCATGCCCGCCATCGCGGTCATCGTCGCGACCCCGGCCGACGTGTGCGTGGAGCGGCAGGGCCCGCGCCCGGCCAACCGGACCGTGCCGGACGACGTCGTCCGCGCGCAGCACAAGGCGATGGCCCACTGCCACCCGAGCCTCGCGGCGGAGGGCTTCAACGAGGTCGTGTTTGCCAGCAACCTGTACCGACTGGAGCCGTACCTGCGGCGCCTGAGCGAGGCCCGCAACGCCGACCTCGGCCTGGACGGCGGCGACGGCCTGGGCGGCCTGCTCCTGCCCCGCCGGTTCTTCGGCCCGGAGATCCTGCCCATGTGGCGGTGGAACCCCGGCTCCGACGTCGCGGGCGGTGACCGGGTCGCGGAGATCCGCCTCGGTCAGCAGTACCTCACCCTCGCGCTGCGCACGGACGTCGACGGAGAGGGCGATGTCGGCTTCGACGTCATGGTGCCCTGCCCGTTCGACCCCGAGTGCGGAGGCTACGCGTGGGCCCCGGCCTACAGCATCAGCTGCCTGTCCCGCGCGCTCAGCGGAGAGCTGGACACCGACCCGGACATCGTCTGCACCGTCCACGGCGGGTTCGACGACGTCGACCAGGAGGCCGACGACCAGGACGACGACCCTGTAGGCCGCGCCGACCTGGAGGCGCAGGGGATGGAGGCGATCCGCTGATGAACTTCCGCCAGCACAGCGACAAGGCTGACTGGACGGACTGGCAGCTCGCCCGTGAAGCCGTCTGGCTCCGAGGGATGGCCCGCTACAGCGACGACCCGCAGGCGGAAGCGGACCGGCGGAACGCTGAGCAGTTCACCGCCGACGAAGTCCGGCGGATCGACAGCTACCTGGCTGCGGGCAAGCCCGACACCGGTCGCCTGGCCGCCATAGAAGCCAAACTCGATGACGCCACCGGCGACACGAAGTGGCTGACCCAGCAGCTCCAGCGAGCTTGGGCGCAGATGGACGAGCTGCGAGACCGGATCGACGACGCCGGAAGCCTCATGGACACCGGCTACGTCGCCAGCGCCATCCGATATGTCAGCAGTTCCCGGGAGGCGATCAGCGGATGACGACCACGACCCCCGCGTGCGGGTGGGACCAGGCCGCCTTCCGGTGCGGCAGGTGCGGCACCGAGCAAACCGCCGCCACCGAGACCGACTACCTCAAGGCTGTCGGAGTTCACGGTGACGCCCACGCCGTGTGGGACCGCCTCAACTCCATCGAGCGCGACGGCCTCATCTCGATCCTGCGCACCATCCTGGCCGCGCCGGAACTCGCCGCGGAGCTCCTGGCCCTCGCCGACCGGCAGCCGGCCGGAGGCGAGGGCCGGTGAGCCGCGCCGCGAGGCGCCCGCACCCGCACCCGCTCACCCCGGCCGACCTCCCGGCCGGGGACGACTGGTCCCTCGGCTGCCCCGAGTGCCATCTGCCCATCCAGGGCGGGGGCGCCGGCCTCACCGCGCACCGCCGCACCGTCCACACCAACGCCGGTGACTCCCGTATCCCGATCACGGTCCGGCTCGACTTCTGACAAGGGGAAACCTCATGGCTGCTGTTCTGACCAAGGCCGACACCTTCGCCGCGCTCGACACCTGCTTCACCGCAGACCTCGCCGCCCTCATCGGCAGCGAACCGCCGCGCAGCCTCACCCCGACCCGATTCATCGACCTGGTCGAAGAGGTCCGCGATGTCCTCGCCGAGTCCCGCCTCGGCCACTTCCAGGACGCCAGCGAGGACCTGGACTGCGCCGCCACCTACCTCACCGACGCGCTGACCGAGCCCGACGCCGATCAGCCCGCGCTCCTGGCCCGTGCGCGGACCCACTTGCGCGACGGCATCGGGACAGCCAGCTGAACCTGCGCCTGAGTTGAGCGCACTCCGTGCCGCCCCGGGCCCCGCACTCGCGGGGCCCGGGGCGGTCGCGGTGGCCCCTCAACACAGAGAGGAGACGGACGTGCCGCTGCCCTACTTCGAGGTGGATGTCCCGATACGCAGCACCGAGGCACCCGGCCTGCACGGTCTGCATGTCTTCACCGGCCGGGCCGACAGCCGCAGCGCCGCCGTACGGATCGCGCACGAGGTCTACGACGCGGCACGCGCCGCACAGGAGGCCGGACGCGAGATCCCGCACGGACGGCCGGACGGCTGGGGCGCCTGCGGAGTCCGGCCCGGCTGGGAACTCGACTGGCCCGCCGCGACCGCCGGCCGCTGGACGAACCCCTACCGCTGGACCAAGCCCAGCACCTTCGAGTTGTAGCTCCGCCCCGGGACAGCCGCCCTGCTTGCCGGCTGACGGCTGCCCCGGGCCACCCATCCCGTACGAGACGAGAGGGAGACCTCAGTATGGACTCCGTCCTGCACGCTTCGGGCCGGTTCGGCCCGCGCACCCTTCTGATCACCACAGCCGCCGTGCCGCTGACCGGCTGGGTGGTGCACGCCGTCGCGCTGCACAAGAAGCTCGCTGCCACGAAGAAGGACCCGCTGACCGGGCTCTTGCGCCGCGACGCCTACACCGCCCGCGCCCGCCGGCTCCTGGCCCGCCACGGCGATGACACGGCCGTGGTCATGGTCGACGCCGACAGGTTCAAGCAGATCAACGACGGCCTGGGACACGCGGCGGGTGACACCGTCCTCGCGTCGTTCGGCGCCAGGCTCACCGCATGGGCGGGCCCGCGCGCCGCCGTGGGCAGGCTCGGAGGCGATGAGTTCGCCGTGGTCCTGGAGCTGGCCGCGGGCAACCGCGCGCAGCGCCTGGAGCAGCTGGTCCGGATGCTGTGCACGCCCGTCGTCCTGGACGACGGGACCACCGTCGATGTCGCCGCGTCGGTCGGCGCCGCGGCCCCGGCCTCGGTCGGCTCCCGCGACCTGACCGTGTTGCAGAGGGCCGCCGATGCCGCTCTCTACGACGGCAAGCACTCCGGCCGGGCAGTCCTCGCGACGGCGCAGCACATCACGGTGCCGTCCATCAACGGCCGCCGGGCCGGACGTCCGGGAACCAGCGTGTGGGGGCGAGCCGCGTGAGCGCCACGACCCTGCCCGAGGGCGACTGGATCCGCGGCATCAGCATCCGGCAGCCGTGGACCACCGCGATCCTGACCGGCGCGAAGACGATCGAGAACCGGCCCCGGCCGTGGCGGCCCGGCTGGGTGCTCCTGCACGCGGGCCTGCAGACCGACCGGCCCGCCCTGCGCCTGCCGCTGGTCGCCCGCACGATCCGCAGCCGCGAACTGGTGACCGGCGCCGTGGTCGGCGTCGCGCGCATCACCGACTGCCACCAGGACCCCGACGGCTCCCCGCCCTGTACCGAGTGGGCGCAGCCCGAGGCGTGGCACCTGGTGCTCACCGACGTCCAGGAGCTCGCCCTACCCGTCCCCATCGGCGGGCAGCTCGGTCCCTGGAAGCCGACACCGGACCTGTTGGAGCAGGTGCTCCAGCAGTTGCCCGACCTGCGGCCGTGACCCGCAAGCGAGCCAGGGAACCGCTGTGGGAGCCGGGCCTGATCCCGCTCCCCGGCGGCCTCCTGGACTGGCGCGATGCCCGGCACTACGACCGCTGGCAGCACCGCCCCTGCGCCTTGTGCGAGAAGCCCACACCGCTGCGCTCCCACGCAGGGGAGCCCTCTCACAAGTTCTGCGCCGAATCCTGGATCGCTGCCAACCCGACCGAGGCCCGTCTCGGGAGGTTCGCCTCCGACACCCAGCCCAAGCGCCGGCGCGACGACAACCACTCCTGACATCCCACCCGGAGGCTCCCATGAGCAGCACTCCGCAGGACGACGTCGATCCCACCCTCGCCTATCCCGAGCCGCCCGCTTCCCCGCTCTGGCACCGCCACGGCGCGAAGGCCCGGCCGCTCACCGACGCCCAGAAGAAGCGCAACTGCGAGCTCCTGCTGCTCGCCCAGCGCACGCCCCGCGCCAGCACCGCGTAGAGGAGCCGCCGTGTTCACCGACATGAAAGAGGCCCTCGAAGCGGAGGCCCTCGAACTCACCCCCACAAGCGGCGGCCAGAGTGCCGCCGCCTCCCTGGTGGTCGCCCACCAGGCCCGCGACAAGGACGACCTCGCCGACCTCCTGGGCGCGCTCGGGCTGCCCTGCGGCGAGGACGACCTCGTCACCCTGCTCCCCCACCTGAACGCCCCCGACACCCCGACGACCGGAGACACGATGCCCGCCAACGCCTTCACCGCCACCGCCGCCTCCATGCTGAACAACGGCGACAGCCCCGCCCACGTCCGCGAGACCCTCGGACTGTCGGAGGGTGAACTGGCCGAAGCCCTCCAGCACACCGACGCCTCCACCCCGGACACCGGCACCGACGCCCCTCAGGCGGCCGGCCCCGCGTCCGACGGTCCGATGGACAGCGACGGGATCGAGGCCATGCTCTCCTGGGCGAAGGACCACCCGGCCGCCGTCATCCGCAACAAGGCCGCCCGCATCCGCAGCGACCTCTCCGAGCTGACCGCACGGCGCGAGAGCGACGACGCCCAGCGCGAGGCCGAAGAGCGCGTCGCCAAGCTCAAGGCAGAACTGGAACAGGCACAGGAAACGCTGCGCACGGTGAAGGCCGGCGGCCGTCCCACGGCGCCCGCCGCAGCACCCGCGCCGACCACCGGCACCAAGCGCAGCAAGGAGCAACTGGCCGCGATCCGGACGTGGGCGCGCGCAGGCGGCCACCAGGTCGCCGACACGGGCAACCCCGCCAAGGCCGTCCTGGACGCGTACGACGCCGCCCACCGCACCACCACCCTGGCGGAGGCGAGCTGATGGACACCAAGCCCTCCACCATCGACGGCTTCCTCTACACCGTCCCCACCCCCGGCGCCCGGCCGGGAACCGCCCAGTTCGAGCTGATCTCCTCACCCACCGACGACCCCGCCGACGACACGGTGTTCTCCTGCACGACCGAAGAGCCCCGCATCGCCGACGCACTGCTCACCGAGATACAGCCCGGCGAGCCCGAGGATCAGGCCGTTGTCGACGGGTTCCGCGCGATGCTCGCCGCGGTACGCAATCCGGAGCCCTGGACGCCCGGCCGGTCCCTGGACGTCGCCGTGCGCATCGGGCCGTTCGTCGAACGGGCTCACCCCCGGCCCGGAGACGACTACGGCCCCGAGATGATCGCCGTTGCCCTGGTCCACCCCGACACCCCGCACGCCGCCGCCTACCTCCACGGCCGCCAGCTCGGCTACACCGAACGCGGCTGGCTGCGCTGCGAGACCACCGCGATCCTCGGCACCTGGCAGCCGGGCTACGCGATGCTCACCCACGCCGCCGCGAACCTCCCCCTGCCCGACGACATCGGCATGGACCTCGCGCACTACGCCCTCTACATCGAGGCCCGCAGCCGCGACGACAGCCGCGACGGCTTCACCTTGCTGCGCCTCGGCCCGTACACCCAGACCCGCCACGCCCAGCAGGACTACGTCCGGCTCACCGCCGCGCTGGACGGACGGGAGACCACCATCGTGCCCGGCTACCGCGTCTCCGCGCGGTACGCGCCGTTCGACGTCGGCGACCACCAGCTGTTCGCCGACCCGTACGAGGCCGACGCCGCGGCGCTCCTGGACGCCGCCGTCGCGGGGGTGAGCGCATGACCGCCGCCCTCCCCATCCCCGGCGCACCCGCGACCTGGGCGGCCTGACGCCCCCGAACACCCCGAGGCCCGTACCCCCTGCGAATGCCGCAGCAGGAGGTACGGGCCTTTTGTGTTTTACGGCCCGGAGGCCGGGTGACGTCACGACCGTTTCCCAAATTTGGGAAACAGGGACCGCTACGCTGCCTCCCGTAGGCGCAGGTCAACGCCACGCCTCCCACCATGTGATTTGCCTGGAGGGTGCCTGAGCAGCGACGATCCGGCGCGGAAGTGAACGTATAGGTGGAGGTTGGCGTGGACGCAGTCGCGAACTACTCGGAGAAGGGGGGCGTCGGGAAGACGAGCAACTCCGCAGGCATGGTGGCCGAAGCTGCTGAACGCGGATTGAACGTACTCGCCGTCGACCTCGATCCCCGGGCCACGCTCACCGAAGAACTCGGAGTCAAGGACCCGCGCTTCACGCTCAACGACCTCCTCTACATCGACCCCGAGGCCGACACGCCTCCTGGCGACCCGGCCGAACTGATCCACGACGCGATCGTGCGGGCGGGCGAGGGTTGGCCCTCCAACGTCTGGGTGCTTCCCTCCGAACGCCCCCTCGGCCGCCGCGAGACCGACTCCACCATGTTCGAGGCACGGCTGCGCCGGGCCCTGGAAGGGCTAGAAGGAGAGATCGACCTCGCCGTGATGGACGTACCGCCGCGAGCGGGCGGAAAGCTCGCCACCTGTGCGCTCATCGCAGCGAAGAAGGTCCTCATCCCAGCCACCCTGACCGCCGATGGCCGACTCGGAGCCGAGCAGGCGCTCCGCACCATCCGGTTCGTCAGCGCGCCCGGCAGCGGGATGAACGAGGGGCTGGAGATCGCCGGGGTGGTGAGGAGCATCCTGCCGAAGAAGGACGACATGCGCGCCGTCAATCACTTCGTCAACGGGCAGCTCGTGGAAACCTTCGGCGACAAGGTGCTCGAACACCTCACAGCTGATGAGGGGCATTACCCGGGAATCGTCAGCTACTCCGTACGGGAGGAGTGCCGGGTCGCCTGCACGCCGATCACCGCCGCTCCCGGCCGCGAGGCCAAGAAGCTCCGCGGCTGGTACGGGCAGATCCTGGACCACGTACTCACACCGAAGGGCGCCTGATGGCTTCCAAACTGCTCCAGAAGGCCGCAGCTTCTGCACCCCCCGCGAAGGCTGGACGCGGTGGCCTCCAGAAGGCCGCGGACCGAGCCGATCCTGCTGACACACCTGCCAGTCTCGTCCCGCTGCCGCGCGCCGCACATGAGGGCACCGCCGTCGAACGCCTGGCTGTGCTGGAAGGCATCATCGGCAAGGCTCAAGACAATGCGGAACTCACCGTTCGGCAAGCGAAGGACAAGTTCAGCCGGGAGGCCGGCCCCGCCCTGGCGCTCATCCATGACGACGAACTATGGCGTCCGGAGTACGAGAACTTCGTCGACTACGTGAAGCGTCGGTGGGACTACTCCTCCACTCACGGCTACCTCCTGGTCGCCACGGCCAAGGTGCAGAAGGCGCTCCCGGAAGGAGCGAGCGCCAACACCGGGCACGTCCAGGTCCTCGCGCCAGTGCTTCGACACAACGGCCTGGAAGCCGTCAGCGAAGCCTGGGGAAAGTCCGACAAGAGAAACGGACAGCCCACTGCGGCGGCCCTCAAGGCAGCCGTCGACGATCTCGGGTACGGCAACCCGAAGAAGGCCATCCAGGGCGAGGTGCTCAGCAGCACCAACCACCCGGCCACCACGCCGAGCGCGCTGGGACAGCTGGAGAACGCCGTGGCCCTCGCCAAGAAGCACCTGACTCGAGGACTGGTGAAGAAGGCGTTCGAGGAGAACCCGGAAGAGACCCGCCGTCTTGCTGAGGAGATCGCTTCCTGGGCGTCCACGGTGACGAAGGCCGCCCCCCAGTAGTGCTGAGGTCCCAGGGCCAGTTTCCCAAATTTGGGAAACTGGCCCTGCTGTGTGTTCGGGTGCGCAGTATTCGCACGGCACGGTCAACTCTCGTAGCGGGCGTGCATCATGTCCGCCCACTCCTGCGCTCGGGCCATATCGCCAGCGCAGGGGTAGCAGTGAGGAACCGTTGAGGTCCGCGTGGGCTGAAGCCGCTGATGTGATCGGACCTCGACGGTCTCCCGCAGCGTGAGGGGACGTAGGCACAGCGGGCAGAGGTCTCCGTGGAACAGTTCATAGGTCATGCGGCGGACTGTGCACCCGGCGCCGGCTTACCGTCTCGGGCTGCTGCGGCGGCCCGCCTGGCGGGCGCTCCGGTAAAGACTTGGTGATGGCCTCCCGCCCGGCGGGAAGGACCCCGGATCGCGCTTTTATGCAGGTCAACCCGGGTGTTCCATGGGCCGATGATCAGCCAAGCGGCGCTCCGCCCGGGTGACGGGGTGCGATACCTCTTCCGCGGCGTGATGGTCGGCGACGGCCACCGCCCCGCGGGCACGGCGCTGCACGACGCCCAGAACGAGGCCGGAGTCCCGCCTGGGATCTGGCGGGGCCGGGGCCTGGCCGCGGTCGGCCTCACGGCCGGGGACGTGGTGAGCGAGCGGCAGGCCGAACTGCTCCTGGGGGAAGGCCGGCACCCGGACGCCGACCGGATCGAGCGCGAGCGCCTGGAGGCTGGCGACGATCCGGCGAAGGCCCGGCGGGCGACGGTGCTGGGCAGGCCCATCGAGCACAACCGGTCGCCGAAGACGAAGAAGGCCAAGGAGCGGAAGCCCTGGCTGGGCATGGACCTCACGTTCCGGCCGCCGCCGACGGCCCACATCGCGTTTGCGCTGATGGATGACGAGACCCGTCGGGTACTGGAGCTGTGCCAGGACATCTCCGTGGACAAGACGCTGGCGTGGGTGGGGGAGTCGGTCGCGCAGATCCGGTCGGGGAGCGGCGGCAAGCGCCGCAAGCCGATCCGGGACGGCGGGCTGATCGTCGCAGTGTTCCGGCACTACGAGTCCAGAGCCACGGAATCGAAGCCGCTGCTTCACGATCATGCGGTGGTGTCGATCCGCGCCCGGCGGCCGGACGATGAGGGAACGTGGGGGAACCTGTCGGCGGACACGCTGCTGGCCCACATCGTCGCGGCCGACACTCTCTACCTCCTGTTCTTCATGGAGGAGGTGTCCGCCCGGCTCGGGTGGGCCTGGGAGCCCCGCGAGGTGACCCCCGGCCACCGGCCCGTCATGGAGATCGCGGGCATCGACCAGCGGCTCATCGGCTGGCAGTCGACCCGCCGCCAGCAGATCGAGGACGCGCTGTCCGTCCTGACGGCCAAGTACGAGGAGAAGCACGGGCATGTGCCGGGGGAGCGGGCCGGCTACGCACTGGCCTGCAAGGCCGCCGACCGGACACGCCCGCCCAAGCGCAAAGAGCTGCGGTCGCTGTCCGAGCTGCGCGAGAGCTGGCGGGAGTCGGCGGTCCGCAGGTTCGGCGCCGACGTCATCGACCGGCTCGCGGAGCGGGCACGGGCGGCAGCCGCGGCGGTGTGGGCGCGGGTACGGCCGGTGGTCGACGTCGTCCTGGCCGCCGTCGACGTCGTCGCCGTGGTGTACGTGATGCGCGGGGCGTTCAAACGGCACCACCTGCTCGCCGAAGCCCGACGCCACCTCTCCTACGTCCTGCGCGGCCGACCCCACCAGGCGGGCCTGGATGAACAGATCGTGCAGACGGCCGTCGACGACTACACCCGCCCCGTCGGCCGGGGCCGGTCGATGACCGCCGACCTGCGCACCCTGTACCCGCGCGACACCGACGACCAGGCCGTGCTGCGCCCGCTGACCCGCAAGCGCACCGCGCCCCCGTACGAGCGGGCCCGCCTCGCTGCCGGTGCCCTGGCCGCCCGGGTCAACGCGGCGCGACGTGCGGAGCGCCTGGGCTCCCGATCCCGTCCGTACGCCGTCGCTGTGCCCGCCGCCTCGAGGTCGCACCCGCGGCCGTTCCACACCGGCCCGAAGGCCGGCCGTCTCCTGGAGCCGGAGACCGGCGTCGACGCGGTGGAGCGGACCCGCCAGACCATGGAAGCCGCCGCCGCGAAGTTGGCGGCCACGCTCCAGGACAGCAAGCGGGCACGCGAAGTCGCCCACGGCCTCCGTCCACAGCCCGTCCCGGCGCCGGCCCCGGCGCCGTACACCCAGCAGCCCGGCATCCAGCACACGCCGGGCCGAACCGCAGGAGGAGTCGCGTGAGCACCCCGGAAGAACTGCCGAACCCCCAGGACGCCCTCGCCCGCGCCCACGCGTCCCGCGCGAAGATGGCGGCCGCGCTCGATGAGGACCAGGAGCCCGAGCCCGATGAGCCCGCGGGGTGGCAGCCGGTCTGGAAGCGGACCCGGACACCGAAGTCGAAGGCGGCGAAGAAGCTGGAGCTGCACAAGCAGCGGCGGCGGCTCCAGGACGCCGGGAAGCGCCGCCTCGCGGCCGGGGAGTCGCGCCGGCCCCGTTCCCGGCAGAACCGGATCGGCAACGCGGCCGCGCGCCGCGATGCCCGCGCCCTGTCCCGGGTGCGGCACTCCAGTGCCTGGCTGTGGTGACGATGCCGGGCATCGTCCACCGGGTGCACCGCACGATGTTCAGCATCCAGTGGACGATGCCCGGCATCGGATGCAGAGCATCGGGTGGACTCCACCGAGTGGAGAGTGGAGCCCATCGGATGGATTCCACCGGGTGGGCTCCACTCCCGTGCGCGCCACGATGTCCGCACCGCACCCGGCGCGCGCCTCCCGATGTCGATGCACGGCACTCGATGTTCCGCGCCGCGCGCATCACGATGTCCGGCACTCACGGCGCGCATCGCGATGTCGGGCATCCGATGTGCCGCACCGCGCGCGAAGCGCACCTTCCAGATCGTGCGTACCGCCGATCGCCTACCCCTTGTCCAGCTTCGAGCGGCCGGCCGGAGACCCCTTGTCCAGCTCTGGGAGGCCGCGCGTTTCTCCTTGACCAGGTTCGCTAGCGGAGTGTTTCCCCTTGTCAGAGCCGGTCCCGGCCGCCGATCAGGTCGCGGTCAAGGGGGTGTGTGATATAGGAGTCCGCCCCCGCCTGCAGACGGCGAATGGTGACGCGGTGCGCGCGCTCGATACGCGCGGCGCGCGGGGCGCACCGCACCTCCCGCCGGTGGCGCGCGCACGATGCACGCCACCGACATCGGGTGGCGCGCGCTACACGGTGGTGCGGCGCACCGGGTGCGCCTCCATCGCCTGCTTCATCCCGGCGGCCTCCAGCTGGCGGAGCACGTCGGCGACGTCGCCGTGGTCCTCGGTGAGGATGTTCTCGGTGAAGCGGACGATGGTCTGGGCGATGCCCGGCGCACCGGCCAGGCACTCGCCGTCGCAGAGGAGCTCCAGCAGAAGCCGCCCGAGCGCCGCGGCCAGGAAGGAATGCGCGCAGGGCTCCCCGTCGTGGTCGTCCACTGCGGTGATCGGGATGAAGATGCGCGCGGCGACGTCCACGAGCATCCGGAGCACCTCCGGGCCCATGCCGTCGATGACCGCGCAGGCGGTGTCGATGTCGTCGGCCTGCATCGCCCGGATGTAGGCGAAGGCGTCGGCGATGTCCTCCGGTGTCATCGGGGCGAGCGGCGCGGTGACAGTGTTCTCGGGCATGACAGCTCCTCAACGACGGGCCGCCCCGCTGATCGCGGCGGCCTCAAGAAGAGCCTCCAATTGCGGCCCTGTGGACAGAGTCCGGGTGCGCCGTGAAGCGCACGTTGTTCGAGTGGAGGTGAAAGACCACCGCCATCGCCTTGTCGCAGCAAGGTGATTGAAGCTGAGGGCAGTCCGGCCCGTGAGG